>NZ_JAHTIK010000001.1:4258900-4282245 GCF_025655475.1 Kitasatospora sp. DSM 101779
GATCGCCGGCGGGGGCGGCGATGCGCTGGCCGCCGCCCTGGCCGCCCGCTGCGGCCACACCGCGCCCGGCCGCAATGCCCGCGACCTGCTCGCCGACCACCTCACCGCGATGGTCAGCTGCGCGGTGGTGGATGCCGGCGCCGCCGTCGCCGGCCTCGACTGGCTGGACGGGCCGGTGCTGCTGATGCGCGGCGTACGCCGGGCCGACCTGGTGGCCGTGGTCGGCCAGGCCGTTGAACTCGGCAAGGACGCACCCCTGCGCGGCTGGTTGGAGACGGCGGGCGTTCGGCTCGCGCGCCCCGTGCGCAGTTGATGACGAATCGTGCGGAATCGGGCGTCTTGCCTACCAGTTGCTACGGTGGGGTGACGCAGTGCCAGCAACCTGTGGTGTGCTGGACCGCACGCACATCCGTGTGGCACATGCCGGTCGCGGACGGGCGGGCCGAGCCTGACGCCGGCGACCGTGGGAGGGGCGCGTGGGGACGGAACTCAACCGCCGCTGGGAGTCCGGCACGCTGGCGCACGGCGTGTCCGACCCCTTCGGCCAGGGGCCGCTGCCGTGGCTGCGCAGCCCCGACCAGTACCTCGCCGACGGCGGGGTCCCGTGGTACGTCAGCGTGGACGCACCGGGCCAGCAGCCGCTCGACGCGCCCCGGCCCGCCCCGGTGGTCAACAGCCCGGCCAACGCCGACGACGTCGACCAGCAGATCAAGGGATTCGCCTCGGCCGGCGTGGTCCGGCCCGGCGGCTCGGTGGACTTCCGAGTGACGGTGAACCCGCCCCGCGAGTTCACCGTGGACGTCTACCGGATCGGCCACTACGGCGGCGACGGCGCCCGCCAGGTCACCTCCAGTCCGCTGATCTCCGGACTCGCCCAGGCCGCGCCGCTGGTCGTCGGCCGGACGGTCTCCTGTCACCACTGGTGGCAGTCCTGGCGGCTGCACGTTCCCACGCACTGGCGCTCCGGCGCGTACGTCGCGGTCCTGACCACTGCGGACGACCGGCACCGCAGCCACGTCCCGTTCACCGTCCGCGACGCGGACCCGGAGCACCCGGCGGAGCTGCTGCTCGTCCTGCCCGACGTGACCTGGCAGGCCTACAACCTCTTCCCCGAGGACGGGCACACCGGGGCCAGCCTCTACCACGCCTGGGACGGCCAGGGGCGGCTGGTCGGCGAGTCGGAGGCTGCCGTCACCGTCTCCTTCGACCGCCCGCACGCCGGCGCCGGGCTGCCGCTGCACGTCGGGCACGCCTACGACTTCATCCGCTGGGCCGAGCGGTACGGCTACGACCTGGCCTATGCCACCGCCACCGACCTGCACGCAGGACTGGTCGACCCGGGGCGGCACCGGGCGATGGTCTTCCCCGGGCACGACGAGTACTGGTCCGAGCCGATGCGGAGGACGGTCGAGTTCGCCCGGGACACCGGCACCTCGCTGGTCTTCCTCTCCGCCAACACCATGTACTGGCGGGTCGACCTCTCGCCGGGGCCCTCCGGCGAGCCGCACCGGCTGCTCAACTGCCGCAAGCGGCAGAAGGTCCCCGCCGGCAGCCCGGCCGCCGGGCTGCCCGGCACCGCGGGCGCGCTCTGGCGCGAGGCGGGCGAGCCCGAACAGGCCCTGCTCGGTGTGCAGTACGCCGGGCGGGTCCCCTCGCCCGCCCCGATGATCGCCCGCAACACCGGCCACTGGCTGTGGGCGGGCACCGGCCTCCAGGACGGCGACCCGCTGCCCGGACTGGTCGCCGGCGAGGCCGACCACTACCACCCGCGGGCCCCGCTGCCCGCCCACACCGAGCGGACCCTGCTCGCCCACTCCCCGTACCGCGACGGTGCCGGCCGGCTGCGGCACCAGCAGACCTCCCTCTACCGGGCGCCCAGCGGCGCGTACGTCTTCGCGGCCGGCACCTTCGCCTGGTCGCCGGCGCTGGACCGCCCGGGGCACACCGACGAGCGCGTCCAGCGGGCCACCGCCAACCTGCTCGACCACCTCTGCAAGGAGGCCGGCCGGCCGACGTGAAAGACTCGGGCCGTCAGCCCCCTTCCCTGAGGACGAGACGACCTTGAGCGGATTTGTCACCAAGCCCGAGCCCGTCCAGGTACCCGGCCTGGTCCACCTGCACACCGGCAAGGTGCGCGACCTGTACCGCGCCGCCGACGGCGACCTGGTGATGGTGGCCAGCGACCGGACCTCCGCCTTCGACTGGGTGCTGCCCAACGAGATCCCGGACAAGGGCCGCATCCTCACCCAGCTCTCGCTGTGGTGGTTCGAGCGGATCGCCGACCTGGTGCCCAACCACGTGGTCTCCACCGAGCTGCCGGCCGGCGCCCCCGCCGACTGGAAGGGCCGCACGCTGATCTGCCGCAGCCTGGAGATGGTGCCGGTCGAGTGCGTCGCCCGCGGCTACCTGACCGGCTCCGGCCTCGTCGAGTACCGGGACTCCCGCACCGTCTGCGGCATCGCCCTCCCGGAGGGCCTGGAGGACGGCTCCGAGCTGCCCGCCCCGATCTACACCCCGGCCCTCAAGGCCGAGGTCGGCGAGCACGACGAGAACGTCCCCTACGAGGAGACCGCCCGCCGGCTCGGGGCCGAGCTCGCCGCCACCCTGCGGCAGACCACCCTGGCCGTGTACTCCCGGGCCCGGGACATCGCCCGGGAGCGGGGGATCATCCTCGCCGACACCAAGTTCGAGTTCGGCCTGCTGGACGGCGAGCTGATCATCGGCGACGAGGTGCTGACGCCGGACTCCTCCCGGTTCTGGCCCGCCGACGCATGGCAGCCGGGCACGGTCCAGCCGTCCTTCGACAAGCAGATCATCCGCAACTGGCTGGCCTCCCCGGAGTCCGGCTGGGACCGCACCGGCGAGGAGCCGCCGCCGGCGCTGCCCGCCGAGATCGTCGAGCGGACCCGTGCCAAGTACATCGAGGCCTACGAGCGCCTCACCGGCACCTCCTGGGCCTGACAGAGCGACCCAAGGGCAGCCACCGAGCGGTGCGGGGAACTGCGCAGTCCGGGGGTGGGCACCGTGACGGAACAGGGGTGACCCCGGTTCGTCCGTGGGCCCATCCGGACTGCGCCGTCCTCCCCCCGACCTTCGGCCGGGAGGTGCCCCCACGCGCCCCTGTCTCGACTGCACCCGTTCCGTCTAGATCCAGCCGTGTTCGCGGGCTATGCGGACCGCTGCGTGGCGGTTCTCGGCGCCGAGTTTGCCGGCGGCGGAGGACAGGTAGTTGCGGACGGTGCCGGGGGAGAGGGCGGCCCGTTCCGCGATCTCGGCGATCGAGGTGCCGTGCGCGGCCAGCTCCAGGACGTCCGTCTCGCGTGGGGTGAGCGGACTGTCGCCGGCGCTGATCGCGTCGGCCGCGAGCTCCGGGTCGACGTAACGGCCGCCCGCGACGACCGTGCGGATGATGCCGGCGAGGTCGGAGGCGGAGACGGTCTTCGGCAGGAAGCCGCGGACCCCGACCTCCAGGGCCCGCTTGAGGTAGCCGGGCCTGCCGTGCCCGGTGACGATCATCGTCCGGCAGCCCGGCAGGACGTGCCGCAGCTCGGCGGCGACCTCAAGCCCGTCGAGCCCCGGCATCTGCAGGTCGAGGACCGCGACGTCGGGCCGGTGGGCGCGGGCCATGGCGAGGGCCTCCGGCCCGGACGCGGCCTGGGCGACGACCTGCAGGTCGTCCTCCAGCCCGAGCAGGGTGGCCAGTGCCCCGCGGATGAGGTGCTCGTCGTCGGCGAGCAGGACGCGGACGGGATCGGTCACGGGGCGGCCACCTCCAGGGCCGGGAGGTCGAGCGGGAGCGATGCGGTGAGCCGGAATCGGCCCGGGTCGGCGGGCGGTGTGGCGAGCCCGCCGCCGTGGGCGGCGAGCCGTTCGCGCAGGCCGAGCAGGCCGGTGCCGGGGTGGTCGCGGTCGGCCGCCGGGCCAGTGACGCCGTCGTTCTCGACCGTCAGCCGGGCGTGCCCGCCGTCGAGGCGCAGGGTGACCGTGCAGTGCCCGGCCTCGCTGTGCCGCAGCACGTTGGTGGTCGCCTCGCGGACGACCCAGCCGAGGACGGACTGGGCCGTGAGCGGCAGTGCGGCGGAGTCCGGGCCGAGATCGATGTCGCAGTCGACGCCCGCGGCGCGCAGCACGGACCGGGCGCCGGCGACCTCGGCGGCCAGGTCGGCCGTCCGGTAGCCGCGGACGACCTCGCGGACCTCGCGCTGCGACTCCTGGGCGATCCGCTGGACCTCGACCATCTGGTCGGCCGCCTCGGTGCGGCCGCGGCGGGCGAGCTGGACGGCGAGCTCGCTCTTCAGCGCGATGGTGGTGAGGTTGCGGCCGAGCACGTCGTGCAGGTCGCGGGAGAAACGGAGCCGTTCCTCGGCGACGGCGAGCCGGGCCTGCGCCTCGCGGGCGGCGTCGAGCTCCCACACCACGGCGGCGATCCACGCGGTGCCCCGCCAGGTCGCGCCGATGAAGACCATGACGATCCCGGAGCCGACGGCCAGGCCGATCGCCGTGGCGGTCGGGATGCCGGCCACGGCTGCGGCGGGCACGGAGAGCGCCAGCCCGAGCAGCCCGATCGGTGCGGTGGCCTTCACCGGCACGGAGACGGCCACCGGGGCGAACCAGAAGACCAGCAGCCAGGTGGCGGTCGCGACGCCGGTGGGGACGGGATCCTCGGCGGTCGGGTGGGTGGTGCCGAGCACGGCCCAGTAGCAGAGCAGCGTGCCGGCGGTGAAGGCGACCAGCCAGCCGGTGGGCCGGGGGCGGCGGCCGAGGTAGTGCGCGAGCCCGGCGCGGCAGCAGACGATGAACAGCGCCGTGGCGGTCAGTGAGGCGGCGACGGCGGAGAGTCGGACGATGACGGGCAGTTCCGCCCCGTGCTTGCCCGTGATCGCGCCGAGCAGGAGCAGTGGCTGCAGCAGGCCGGTCAGGTAGAGGGACCAGCGGATGAAGAGCTCGGTGAGCTTGGGCTTGCCCAGCGCCCGCCAGCGCCGCGACGGCCTCAGCAGGTCCACGTCGTCCCCTCTCGACGGATGCACGGTCGTCAGATCCTCCCATCGGCGGTGGCCGCCGGACTCCGCCGGTGCGGCGGGTACGGCGGACACCGCGGTGTTCCGGCGGGCGGCCGGGTCAGCGGCGCGGCTCCCAGTGGAACCAGCGGCGGGCGGCCCAGACGGCGGCGGCGAGCCAGATCAGGCCGAGGCCGAGGTGCGGCAGGGCCTCGAGCCAGCTGCCGAGGAAGTCGGTGGGTGCCCCGGAGCCGTCGGTGCCGAACCATCCGAGGCGGATCAGCTGGAAGGCCGGGGTGGTGGGCAGCAGGCGGCAGGCGGTGGCGAGGCCGTCCGGCATGGTCTCCAGCGGGAGGAGCAGGCCGGAGCCGAGCTGGGCGAGCAGCAGCAGCGGCAGGGTAGTGATGCCGGCGGTCTCCACGGACTTGGTGAAGGAGCTGGTGGCGGCGGCGAGCGCGATCAGCAGACCGGTGCCGAGCAGCACGCCGGCGGCCATCAGCAGCGGGTTGACCGGACCGGGCAGGTCCAGCTTGGCGGCGCCGACCGCACCGACCAGACCGCACTCCAGCAGGCCGAGGACGACCGAGGGGAGCGCCGTGCCGGCCAGGATCTCCAGGTCGCGGGCCTCGCCGGTGCGCAGCCGCTTGAGCACCAGTTCGCCGCGGCGGGCGACGTAGGCGGTGGTGAGGTTGTAGTAGACGACGAAGAGCAGGATCAGTCCGGCGACGCCGTTGACCAGGTTGGCGTGCAGGTCGAGGTTCGGGGTGGTCTCGGCCTGCTGGTCGAGGATGCCCTTGAGGCTCACCATCATGACCACCGGCATGGCGACGGCCATGAACAGCGCGGTGCGGTTGCGGAGCAGCAGGGTGGCCTCGGTGCGGCCGAGGGCGAGCAGGCGGCCGGCGGTGGTGGTCGTGGCCGGGGCACTGGGGGCGGAGGTGGCTGTGGTGGCGGCGGGCGTGGTCATCGGGGGCTGCCGATCGTCTCGGGGGTGGCGGCCGCTTCGGCGGCAATGGCGAGGAAGGCCTCCTCGAGGGTGGCGCTGCGGGCCTCAAGGCCGCCGAGCGCGACGCCGTGGTGGGCGGCCCAGCCGAGCAGCTCGGTGAGGTCGGCCTGGAGCTGCGGGGTGCGGACGGTGATCCTGCGGCCCTCCGCGGCGATCTCCGCGGCGGGCAGGGCGGGCAGGCCGATCGCCTCGTACGGGCCGCAGCGTTCCGGGAGCTCGAAGACGATCCGGGCCGGGCGGCCGGCGATGACCTCGGAGACGGTGCCGGTGGCGGCGATCCGGCCGGCGTGCATGATCGCGAGCCGGTCGGCGAGCTCCTCGGCCTCCTCCAGGTAGTGGGTGGTGAGCAGCACGGTGGTGCCGTCCTCGCGCAGCGCGCGGACCAGCCGCCAGACGGCGGCGCGGGCCTCGGGGTCGAGGCCGGTGCTGGGCTCGTCGAGGAAGAGCACCTGGGGGCGGCCGAGCAGGGCGACGGCGAGGTCCAGGCGGCGGCGCTCGCCGCCGGAGAGCTGCTTGACCCGCACTCCGGCGCGGTCGCCGAGGCCGACCAGGCCGAGCGCCTCGCCGACCGGCCGGGCGCCGCTGGTCAGTCCGGCCCAGCCGCGGCAGGTCTCGGCAACGGTGAGGTCGCCGGGGAATCCGCCCTCCTGGAGCATGATGCCGATCCGCGGCCGGACGGCGGCGCGCTCGCGGTGCGGGTCGAGGCCGAGCACCCGGACCTGTCCGCCGGTGGGGGCGGCCAGTCCTTCGAGGAGCTCCATGGTGGAGGTCTTGCCCGCGCCGTTGGTGCCGAGCAGGGCGAAGAGCTCGCCGCGGCGGACGGTGAGATCGAGGCCGCGGACGGCGTCGAAGCCGCCCGGGCCGGTCGGGCCGTAACGGCGGTGCAGGTCCACGGCCTCGACGGCCGGCCCGGAGTGGCTGGTGTCCTTCATGCCTCCAGCCTCCCGGCGCCCGGCGTGCACGGTCAGTGCGCGCCGTCACCGGCTGCCGGTGCGCTTGCACGGGTGGGCGGTGACAAATGTCATCGGCGCTGCCGCGGGCACCCGGGTGGGGGTGGGAACACGACGAAGGGCCCCCTCTGCGAGGGAGCCCTTCGTGCTCGGAGCGGACGACGAGATTCGAACTCGCGACCCTCACCTTGGCAAGGTGATGCTCTACCAACTGAGCCACGTCCGCATGCTGTTGAGTTGTCCTGCTGTACTGCTACTGCTGTGTTGCTCGAACACTGCGAGCGGACGACGAGATTCGAACTCGCGACCCTCACCTTGGCAAGGTGATGCTCTACCAACTGAGCCACGTCCGCGCGGTGCCTGGGCACCGGTTGCCTCACCCGGCTGCCTTTCGGCCTCCGGTTGCGGCGACGAGAAATACTCTACCCCATCGATCGGAGTGCTCGCCCCACCCTTTCCCCGGAGGGGTACCGGGGCGGGGCGGCGGCACGTTCAGTTGGCCTCGGCGAACTGCTCGTAGACGGCCTTGGGGATGCGGCCGCGGGCCGGGAGGTCCATGCCGTGCGACTGCGCCCAGGCGCGGACGGCCTGCGGGTCGGGCGTCAGGGCGGTGCGGCGGAAGGACTTGCCGGTGCGGCTCTGCCGGCGGCCGGCCGCGACGAACGGGGCGAGGGCCTCCCGCAGCTTCTCCGCGTTCTCCACGGAGAGGTCGATCTCGTACGACTTCCCGTCGACACCGAAGTGGACGGTTTCCGCGGCGGTGCCGCCGTCCAGGTCGTCGGAGAGCGTGACGACTACACGCTGAGCCATGGGTGTCAATCCTCTCGGGCAATTCGGCCGCCGGATGCTGGTGTCCGGTGGCCCGTCCGCCGGTGGCGCGCGCATGGCGGCATGCGGGCATGCCGTGCCAAAAGGCAGCCGATCGCTGCCACCGGTCGCCCTATTCTGCACCCAAAGAGGCTGGAAATCGAAGGCCTTGGCATTCCTTTTTTCCGGATATTCACGAGGCTTCACGAGGATGCCGGATAGGCGGGGATAGTCGTGGTCGACATGTCCGGTGTGCCGGTATTCGGGCGTTCTTGGCCCGGCCGGCCCCGGTGGCATTGAATCCGGAGAAATGGGGCGCGCCGGGGCGGCACGAACGCCTGGAGCCCTTGTGGCGTAAGGGGCGTTTGTCTACGCGCGTCACCGGGACCGACCCGCCGGGAGGCCCGAAATGCCAGGTAGTCTGAAGGTCCCCCGCCTTCACGCAATCACCACCGGGAGTGCCAGTGGCACGCGTCGTAGTCGACGTCATGCTCAAGCCGGAGATCCTCGACCCCCAGGGACAGGCGGTGCAGCGCGCACTGCCGCGTCTCGGCTTCGCCGGGATCGCCGACGTCCGCCAGGGCAAGCGTTTCGAACTGGAGCTGGAAGGGCCGGTGGACGACGCCGCGCTCGCCCGCATCCGCGAGGCCGCCGAGACGTTTCTCGCCAACACCGTGATCGAGGACTTCACCGTCCGCGTCGAGGGAGAGGCGAAGTGACCGCCCGCGTCGGCGTCGTCACTTTCCCCGGCTCGCTCGACGACCGCGACGCCCAGCGCGCGGTCCGCCTCGCCGGCGCGGAGCCGGTGGCCCTCTGGCACCGGGACAAGGACCTGCACCAGGTCGACGCCGTGGTGCTGCCGGGCGGATTCTCGTACGGCGACTATCTGCGCTGCGGGGCCATCTCCCGCTTCTCGCCCGTCATGGACACCATCATCGAGCAGGCCCGCCAGGGAATGCCCGTCCTCGGTATCTGCAACGGCTTCCAGGTGCTGTGCGAATCGCACCTGCTGCCCGGCGCGCTCACCCGCAACGACTCGCTGCACTTCGTCTGCCGCGACCAGAAGCTGCGCATCGAGAACGCCGACACAGCGTGGACGTCCGATTACGCGAGCGGCCAGGAAATCGTCGTACCGCTGAAGAACGGCGAGGGCCGCTTCGTCGCCGACGAGCACGTCCTGGACGAACTCGAGGCGGAGGGCCGGGTCGTGGCCCGTTACCTCGACGTCAATCCGAACGGTTCGTACCGCGACATCGCCGGCATCACCAACGCGGCGGGCAACGTCGTCGGCCTGATGCCGCACCCGGAGCACGCCGTGGAGCCGCTCACCGGCCCGACCACCGAGGGCCTGGGCTTCTTCACTTCCGTCCTGAAGCAGCTGGTGAACGCCTGATGAGCCTCGACACCGTCAAGAACGCCGAGCAGACCCCGGACGCCGCCCAGCCCTGGGCCGAGCTCGGCCTCAAGGAGGACGAGTACGCGCGCATCCGGGAGATCCTCGGCCGCCGTCCGACCGGCGCCGAACTCGCGATGTACTCCGTCATGTGGTCGGAGCACTGTTCGTACAAGAGCTCCAAGGTCCACCTCAAGCAGTTCGGCGAGAAGGCCCCGGAGAACGACGCCATGCTCGTCGGTATCGGCGAGAACGCCGGCGTCGTCGACGTCGGCCAGGGCTACGCGGTCACCTTCAAGGTCGAGTCGCACAACCACCCGTCGTACATCGAGCCCTACCAGGGCGCGGCCACCGGCATCGGCGGCATCGTCCGCGACATCCTCGCGATGGGCGCCCGCCCGGTCGCGGTGATGGACCCGCTGCGCTTCGGTGCGGCCGACCACCCGGACACCCGCCGGGTGCTGCCCGGCATCGTCGCGGGCATCGGCGGCTACGGCAACTGCCTGGGCCTGCCCAACATCGGCGGCGAGGTCGTCTTCGACTCCTGCTACCAGGGCAACCCGCTGGTCAACGCGCTCTGCGTCGGCGTGATGAAGCACGAGGACATCCACCTCGCCAAGGCCTCCGGCCCGGGCAACAAGGTCATCCTCTACGGCGCCCGCACCGGTGGCGACGGCATCGGCGGCGTCTCGGTGCTCGCCTCGGAGACCTTCGACGCGACCGGCCCGGCCAAGCGCCCCGCCGTCCAGGTCGGTGACCCTTTCCAGGAGAAGCTCCTCATCGAGTGCACCCTGGAGATCTTCAAGGAGGACCTGGTCGCGGGCATCCAGGACCTCGGCGGCGCCGGCCTCTCCTGCGCCACCTCGGAGCTGGCCTCGGCCGGCACCGGCGGCATGCGGATCGACCTCGACACCGTGCCACTGCGCGACAACACGCTCTCGCCGGAGGAGATCCTCATGAGCGAGTCGCAGGAGCGCATGTGCGCCATCGTCGAGCCGGCCAAGGTCGAGCGCTTCCTCGAGATCTGCGAGAAGTGGGACGTCATCGCCACGGTCATCGGTGAGGTGACCGACGGCGAGCGCCTGGAGATCTTCTGGCACGGCGAGCAGGTCGTGGACGTGCCCCCGCGCACCGTCGCCCATGAGGGCCCGACCTACCACCGCCCCTTCGCCCGCCCGGGCTGGCAGGACGCGCTGCAGGCCGACGCCCCCACCGCCGAGCGGCTCGCCCGCCCGGCGAACGGCGCCGAGCTCAAGGACGCCCTGCTCAAGGTCGCCGGCTCGCCGAACCACGCCTCCAAGGCGTGGATCACCGACCAGTACGACCGCTACGTGCTCGGCAACACCGTGCTCTCGGTGGGCGAGGACTCCGGCATGATCCGGATCGACGAGGAGACCAACCTCGGCGTCTCGGTCGCCACCGACGGCAACGGCCGCTACGCCAAGCTGGACCCGTACACCGGCGCCCAGCTGGCCCTGGCCGAGGCCTACCGCAACGTCGCGGCCGGCGGCGCCAAGCCGCTCGCCGTCTCCGACTGCCTCAACTTCGGCTCCCCCGAGGACCCGGACGTGATGTGGCAGTTCGCCGAGGCGACCCGCGGCCTCGCCGACGCCTGCCAGGTGCTCGGCACCCCGGTCACCGGCGGCAACGTCTCGCTGTACAACCAGACCGGCGACGTCGCCATCCACCCGACCCCCGTCGTCGCGGTGCTCGGCGTCATCGACGACGTCACCCGCCGCACCCCGGTCGGCTTCGGCGAGCAGGGGCAGCTGCTGTACCTGCTCGGCGACACCGAGGACGAGCTCGGCGGCTCCGCCTGGGCCCAGGTCGCGCACGACCACCTCGGCGGCCTGCCGCCCAAGGTCGACCTGGAGCGCGAGCGGCTGCTCGGCGAGATCCTCATCGCGGCCTCCCGCGACGGCATGATCGACGCCGCGCACGACCTCTCCGACGGCGGCCTCGGCCAGGCCCTGGTGGAGAGCTGCCTCAAGGGCGGCAACGGCGCCCGCGTGGTCGTCCCGGAGGGCCTGGACCCGTTCGTGTTCCTGTTCTCCGAGTCGGCCGGCCGCGCGGTGGTCTCCGTACCGCGCAGCGAGGAGGTCCGGTTCAACGACATGTGCGGCGCCCGCGGCCTGCCGGTCGCCCGGATCGGTGTCGTCGACGGCGACGCCCTGGAGGTCCAGGGCCAGTTCACCGTCACGCTGGCGGAGCTGAAGGACGCCCACACCGGCGTCATCGAGGCCCTGCTCGCCTGACGCGTGGGTACGTCCCGAGGGGCGGCCGGCTCTGCGGAGCCGGCCGCCCCTCGGCGTACGCTGCCGGGTATGCCGACGAAGACCCGCACGTACGACCCGGCGAAGGTGCGCGCCGCGCTCACCGGGCAGACCGAGGCGCTGCGCGGCGCCGTCCGCGGACTGACCGCCGCTCAGCTGGACCTGCCGACCCGCCTCGGCGACTGGCGGGTCCGGGAGTTGGTCTCCCACCTGGGCATGGTGATCAGCTGGGTGCCGGCCCACCTGGACGACCCGCTGCCGGACGCCCCCGCGATCACCCCGCTGGACTGGGCGCGGAGGACCCGCACGGCGGCCGCCACCATCAACGACATCGCCGAGGAACTCGCGGCCGGCCCGTTCGCGGGCACGCCCGCCGAGGTGGCCGCAGAGTTCGACCGGCGCTGCGACGAGCTCCACGCCGTGCTGGCCGGCCCGGCCGGGGCGGAGGCCGGGCGGCTGATCGGGATGCGCTTCGGGCCGATGCCGCTCGCCGACTTCCTGGTCACCCGGCTGGTGGAGACCGTGGTGCACGCCGACGACCTCGCGGACGCCCTCGGCGCCGCCTTCCCGCACGACCGGCAGGCGGTGGCCGCCGCGACCCGGCTGCTCGCCGATGCCTTCGCCGACCAGGTGCCGGGCGGCGCCGTCGAGGTGCGGATCCCGCCGTACGCGGTCGTACAGGCCGTCGAGGGACCCCGGCACACCCGCGGCACCCCGCCGAACGTCGTCGAGACCGACCCGCTCACCTGGATCCGGCTGGCGACCGGCCGCCGCACCTGGCCGGACGCGGTCGAGGCCGCCGAGGTGCACGCCGGCGGCGAACGCAGCGACCTGCGCAGCTGGCTGCCCGTCCTGGGCTGACGCCCTGCCGGTGCCGCCGGGCGGCGCCGCAGTGGGGTGACGGACCGTCGGGGTGTCCGTGCTCAGTAAGCTCGTGGGTCGTTCACCGGGCTACGAGGGGACCAGGCATGAGTGACGGCGCGCGTCGGATACCGCCGCTGAGGGCGGGCCGCAAGCCGGCCGGACGGGCGCTGCTGGGCTGGCTGGCCGACCCCCGCGCGCCGCGGCTGTGCCGGGTCGGCGGTTCGCCCGGGGCGGGCAAGACCCACCTGCTGACCTGGTTCGGCGAGGCCTGCGCCGGCGAGCAGGTGCCCGAGCGGCAGCGGGTGCACGCGGTGCTCACCGGCGAGCGGCTCACCGTCGACAGTGCGCTGTGGCTGCTCGGCCGCCGCCTCGGGCACCTGGCGCACAGCACCGAGGAACTGCTCACCGCCCTCGCCGACGAGGGCCGGCCGGTGGTGGTCTGCGTCCCGGACCTCGGCCGTGCGGTGCACCCCTCGCACCTGGTCGCCGGGCTGCTGCGGCCGCTCGCCGAGTCCGAGCTAGTCAGGCTGGTCGTCGAGGCGCCCGACGGCGGTGCGGCGGCCGCTGCCTTCGGCACGGTCGTCCCGGAGCCCGCCGTCCTCGACCTCGACCGGCCGGAGTGGACCGACCCCGCCCGGTTCGCCGCCTGGGCGGCCTCGGTCGGTGGCGACCCGGCCGCCTACCCCAGCCCCGGTGCGGCCGACGGCAGCGCCGGCCGGCCCGCCGAGACCGCGGCCGAGCTGATCGCCCGGGTGCCGCGCCGCCCCGACGGCCGGCCCGACATCGGCGCCGCCGACGCCGCACTGCTCGGCGACCTGTGGACGGCCGCCGCCAAGGACGGCTCCGCGTCCGGGCTGCTCGCCGACGCCCAACTCCTCACCCGCGCCGAGCCGGTGGCGGTCACCGCGGCCATGGACTTCGTGAACGGGCCCGTCCCGGACGGCTGGACGGCGGCCGGCCCGGCCCTGGTCGGTGAGGACGACCCGGCCGTCCGCGCCGCGGTGCTGCGCACCCGCCTGATCGGCATGGACGACACCGCCGCCGATCGGCTCGCCGAGGTGCCCGCCCCCTGGCGGGCCGAGTGGGCGATGTGGCCGGGCTCCTCGAAGGGCTGGCCCGGCCCGGTCGCCGGCCTTGCGGTCGGCACCGGTGGTTACGCCGGGCAGTTGCTGCTGGCGGACCCGGGCGGCGTGGTGCGCACGGTGGACGCCCCGTCCGGGCGGCCGCTGGCCAGGGTCGTCCTGCCCGAGGCCCGGCCGCTGCGCGGGCTGGCGTCGGCCCCGGACGGCACCGTGCTGCTGCTGGACGCGGAGGGCACCGCAGCCGTCCTGCCGGAGCCCGCGGGACAGGCAGCCGGGCAGCCGGCGGGCGCGGCCGTCGCCGAGCAGGCCCTGCAGGCCCTGAAGGCGGCCGTCCGCGGCGAGTTGAGTGCGCTCACCACCACCGGCGCGCAGGGCCTGCCGGCGGTGGCGGACGACACCGGGTCGGTCCACCGCTGCCTCCCCGAGGGCGGCACGGCCACCGAGAAGCTCCACGACGGTCCGGTGACCGCGCTGGCCGGCACCGCCGCGCTGCTGGTCAGCGGCGGCTTCGACGGGACGGTCCGGCGCTGGGACGCGGCCGCGCAGGAGCCGGCGGCCGAGCCGGTCGACCGCCGGGGCAGCCAGGTCACGGCCGTGGCGGCGGCCGACACCCCGGCCGGGCCGGTGACCGCCGCGGCCTGGGCGGACGGCCTCGTCCGGCTCCGCAGGCCGGGGGCGGACGCCCCGCTCGACCTCCGGCTGGGCTCGCAGGTCTGGGCGCTGGCGCTGACCGGCGACCTGCTGGTGGCCGGTACCGGCGAGGGCGTGGCGGCGATCCGCTACTGACGGCCCGTCGCGGCGTCCGCGGCACCGCGCCGCGGGCGCCGGTCCGTGCCGTGGCGCCGCACCCGGATGCTCAGGAACGGCCGGATGCTCAGGAACGGCCGGGTGCTACGGAACGGCCGGGCCGCTGATGTAGGTGCCGTCCGCGGTGTACGGCCAGGCATTGGCGACGCAGCCGTTGAGGCCGTAGATCTGCTGCATCATGGCGGGGGCGGGTTTGCCCTTGCCCGGGCAGCCCTCATGGCCGTGGCCGATCCGGTGCCCGACCTCGTGGTTGACGATGAGCGCCCGGTAGTCGTCCAGCGAGCCGCTGAATTGAGGCGAACCGGTCAGCCAGCGCTTGGAGTTGACGACCACCTGCTTGCCGACGTCGCAGTTGACCTCGCCCTTGGTGTCCAGGCCGGCCGAGCCGCAGATCTGGTCGACGGTGGTGGGCGAGGCGACCTTCACGGTGAAGTCGTACACGCCGTCGGAGACGAGCTTGAAGCCGTTCTTGCCGTCGGTCGTCCAGCTGCGCTTGTCGCTGAGGATCGCCTGGACCTGCTGGGCGGCGGCCTGCGGGTCGATGCCGATGCCGTCCTCCACCTCGACCCGGTAGCGCCGGATCAGGCCCTTGCCGACCGCGCCGCCCTGGGAGGTGGCGATGGTGAAGGTGCCCTTGCCCTTCTCGGTGACGACGGTGGGGCTCGGTTTCGGCGCCGGCGGGGGGCTCTGTGTCGGCGTCTCGGTCTTCTGCGGGGTGGGCGCGGCGCTGCTGGCCAGCGGCGGGATCGGCCGGGCCTGCGTGGTGGGGCCGCCGGTCCCCGCGTCCTGGCCGTCGCCGAGGACCATGAAGGCGGTGCCGCCCAGCACGGTCAGTGAACAGAGCAGGCCTATGCCGAAGGCGGTGCGCCGCCGTGCCCTGCGCCGCCGCTGCTGTCGGGCGCGGCGGCGTCCGGGCGCGGGTGCGTTCCTGGTGGCGGAGGCTGCTCGCACGTGGGGCTCTCTGGTCGGGGACGGGACGTGACGGTCCGTCATGGTGCCGGCGATCGGTACCGTCGATCCACCCTCGCACGCAAGCGGCCCGGATGTCCACATACGCAGTATGTACCGTCCGCTCGGCGCGGGCCGGCTCGCTCGGACGGCACGACAGGAGACGCGCCGCGGCCGGTGGCGGTTGCGGACCCGCTGCGACCCGTCGCAGCGGCGTCAGCGCAGGTGGAAGGAGCGGGCGGGCCGTCCGCTGTCGGGGTCGAGGTCCACCAGGTGCACCCGGCCGCCGATGGTGACGCGCAGTCGGTCCGGGCCGTCCCACTCCACGGCGGCCAGTCCGGCCGACGGATCGTCGTCCGTGAACTCGCCGAGGTGCCACCGCCGCTCGACGAGCCCGCCGGCGTCGTCGACGTGGACGCGGGTCAGCGTGTCGATCAGATCGGGAGCCTCCTCGACCACGAGCACGCGGTCGGGGCGTCCGGGCGCGGCCTGCCGGACGGTCACCTCGCCGTCCCAGAAGAATCCGAGGAACTGCGCGGCCGGCAGGACGGTGGCCAGCACAACACCCACCAGGGCGGTCTCGGCCCGGACCAACGGGGAGCGCGCCCGCCGCACCAGCGCGGCGGTGAACAGCACGATCGCGGCAGTGCCCAGCACCACCGGATGGTTGCAGAGCCGGACGAGCAGCAGCGGACCGCCCGAGCGGTCGGCGCACAGGCCGACGCCGAGCACGGTGAGGGCCGCCGCGCCGGCCCGTGCGAGGTGCCGTGCTCCGAGCCGGTGCTCCGCCATGCCGTGGCCGCCCTCGCTGCCGCTCCCGTGCCGTCCGATGCCGGCGCACAGTCTGCCCGGGTCGGCGGGCGGGCCGAGCGGCGGGGCCGTGTGATGGTGGCCGAGTGAGGGTGGCCGAGTGAGGGGGCAGAGGGCCTGGCGAGGTGGTCCGCGGGCGGCCGTGGTGGCCGCCCGCGGGTGTCGCGGCGGGCGTCAGCCCAGCATGTCGGCGGCGGTCGGCGAGCTGTCGCGGAGGAACTGGGCGCAGCGCTCGGCCTCGTCCTTCTCCTCGATGGCGGCGGCGGCCCGACCCAGGGCGTGCAGGGCGCGCAGGAAGCCCCGGTTCGGCTCGTGCTCCCACGGCACCGGGCCGTGGCCCTTCCAGCCGCTGCGGCGCAGGGCGTCGAGGCCGCGGTGGTAGCCGGTGCGGGCGTAGGCGTAGGACTCGACCACGCGGCCGGCGGCGTAGGCGTCGTCGGCGAGCTGCGCCCACGCGAGCGAGGAGGTCGGGAACTTCGCCGCGACCTCGGCGGGCGAGGCGCCCTGAGCCAGCGCCTCCAGCGGGCCGGGTTCGGCCGGGAGGTGGGTCGGCGGCGGGCCGCCGAGCAGGTTCTCGTGAATGCTCATGGGCTCCAGTCAACCACTGCCGGGCGGCGTGCCCGGGTACCGCAGGGAGGTGCGGTACCCGGGCACGGCCGGGGCGCGGCGCCGGAAGGGGGTGTCGGGCGCGTCGCGCAGGCGCGGGCCGGAAGGGGTCAGGCCACGCGGGTCAGGGTGGCGCTGTGCAGCTGGCCGAGGCGGGTGCCGGTGGCCGTGGCGAAGGTGAAGTACACCTTCACGGTGTTGTTGTTGAAGTTCAGCACGTGGCTGACGGTGACGCCGTTGGGCTCGACCCAGCTGGTGAAGTAGAGGCCCCAGCCGACCTGGGCGGTGGCCAGGGTGGCGTCGAAGGTCTCGCCGACGCCGGCACCCTGGACGGTCTCGGAGTGCAGCGAGGTGCCGTCCGCGGAGTAGGTGTTCTTGTAGACGTTCCCGTTGTCGACCGTGATCAGGTAGGTCTTGCCGGCGAACGGGGGCAGCGCGGTGTAGCTGGTGGAGGCCGCCGCGGCAGCGGTGCCGTCGTCGGCGGAGGCCTGGCCGGCGACGAGGGTGGCGCCACCGGCGGTGATGGCGAGGGCGGCGGCGAGGGCGACGAAACGGCGCTTCATGGGGCTGTTCCTTCCACGGTGGGACGGGCTTGCGGGGCGTGGTGGGACGGTGCCCGGCCGAAGCTACCGACCGGCCGGACGGGGGTGTTGCCGGTCCGCGCACCGGGCGTCGTGGATCCGCGCACGTCGGGCATATGTGCAGGTGGTGGCGGTGGCGGCGGGGTAGGAAGGGGTGCGGAGGGGGCGCCGGCGGGCCGGGCATCGGATCTGCCGATTGCTATTGATACCTTCGGGAAGGTTTGTTTCTATCGGGTGGGTGTCCCGACGCGTGCCCGCGCATTCGGCGGCGACCGCGTGCAGCGAAGAAGAGCCCGACCTTCCCCAGCGAGACCGCCGGGCAGGTGTTCCGGCGCCCCAACCGATGGATGAACCAGAAGGGCCAACTCCAGCCCACTGGAACGGAGTTCGAGATGATCAAGCTGCAAGACGCCCTGCGGCACGCCGCTGAACGCCCGGACCACGTCGCGCTGGTGGACGGCGGACGCCGGATCACCTGGAGCGAACTGGCCGACGAGATAGCCAAGGTGGCCGGCGGCCTCGCCGCGGTGCTGCCCGGGGGACGGCCGGCCCGCGCCGCCTTCCTCTGCTGCAACGGCTGGGAGCTGGTCGTCACCATGGCCGCCTTCGAGACGCTGGGCGTGTCGATCACCGGCCTCGACTTCGAGGCCACCCCGGAGGCGACCGCGGAGGCCCTGGAACAGCTGCGCCCGACCGTCGTGGTCAGCAGCAAGCTGCACCGACCGCTGCTCATCGCGTCGGGCTGGGCCGACCGCGAGGGCGTGCTGCAGGTCCACCTGCACGGCGTGGGCGAGGAGTTGGCCGCGCCCGAGCCGATCGTCCCGGACCCGCAGGCCGGCGAGCCGGTCCACTACTCGACGCTGGCCGCCGCGCAGACCGCCGTGACCGCGCCGATCTCCCAACCCTACGAGCACTTCGCGGTCAGCTACGACGCCGCAGGGAGCCCCCGGCTGGTGATCCGCCGCCGCTCCTTCGAGGCCCGCCGGCTCGCCGAGCTGGTCGACGAGTTCGCCTTCGACGAGGACGACACCTACCTGGTCACCGTCCCGATGTACCACGCCTCCGGCCCGGGCTGGGCGCGGGTGTTCTTCGCCCTGGGCGGCACCGTGGTGCTCGGCCCGTACCACGACCTCGCCGAGATGTGCCGGCTGATCACCGACGAGGGCGTCACGACCACCCTGATGGTGCCGCCGGTGCTCTCCCGGCTGCTCGCCCACCCGGCCTCCGCCGAGCTGCGGCGGACCTCCCGGCTGCGCTTCCTGCTCACCGGCGGCCAGCACCTCAACCGGTGGATCGTCAACGAGGCCTGGGACCGCTTCGGTCCCGTCCTGCACCACTACTACGGCTCCACCGAGACCGGGCTGGTCACCCTGCTCGGCCCGGACGAGCTGGCGCTCTCGCCCTGCCGCTCCGGCCGCGCCATGCCGGGCATCGGGATCGCCGTGCTGGACGCCGAGCACCGCCCGCTGCCGCCCGGCGTGCGCGGCCGGGTCGCCGTCGCGAGCTACCAGCTCATGGACGCCTACGGGGACGCCCCCGCGCCCTCCGTGCTGGTCGACCTGAGCGACGGCCAGGGCCCGCGCCCGTTCCTGCTCACCGGAGACGACGGCGTCATCGACTACGAGGGCCGGCTGGAACTCACCGGCCGCACCAGCGGCGCCGTACGGGCCCGGGCCGACGGCGACCGCGACTCGGCCTTCTTCGGGCTGGAGACCGAACTGCTCGACCAGCCGGCCGTCCGCGACCTGGCCGTGCTGCGGGTCACCGTGCCGGACCACGGCCCCGTCCTCGCGGTGCCCTTCGTCCCGGTGGCCCGGGACCTGGAGGCGTCCGCCTACCGCGCGGTCAGCGCGGTCTGCGCCCGCCGGGTGCCGTGGATCTCGGCGCACGTGATCGCGGTCGACGCCATCCCGTACAGCCCCACCGGCACCATCCGCACCGGCGAGCTGCTCACCGAGATCATGCCGCTGGTCAACCTCTACATCCACCTGGACAAGCAGTCAGCTACGGAGATCCCCGCATGACCACGCCGGTTCCGCCGCACACCTCCGACGACGAGCTGGACGAGGCCGACCTCGGCACCCGGCTGCTCTCCCTGGAACGGGCGCTCACCGAGCTGCCCGCGGCCCGCCAGACCGCCCTTCTGATCGGTGAACTCCCGGACTACGGCGACGTGCTGCTGGTCGCCTTCGTGCCGGCCGACGCCGAACGCGAGGAGTCCACCCAACGGGCGGCCCGGGCCGCCTGCGCCCGGCTCGTCCCGGCGCTGCCCGCGCTGGTGATCCCGGTCGACGACATCCCGTACACCCTGGACGGCGAGCTGCGCGGACAGCAGCTCTTCGACGAGATGCTGCCGCAGATCGCCCGCGACCTGCTGCTGCCCAAGGAGATGTCGGCCTGAGCCGGACTCCCCGGTGCCGGTCGCGCCCGGGCACCGGGGCCCGCGGCCCGGGGGCCGGCGGGGGCACGAAACCCCGCCGGCGCCCGGGCCGCACCCGTGCCTCAGCCGGCGTGGGCGGCCAGTCCCGTCCGGGTGTACTCGGCGGCCGCCGCGTCCCAGCTGAGCGCCCCGTGCGCGGCCAGCGTGTGGACGTCCCGCCAGGCCCGCTGGAGCGCCGAGTCCTGCCACTGGGCGGCCACCCCGCCGGCGCGGAACAGCCGCTCCACCGCGGAGACGGTGAGTTCCACCGCCAGTGCGGTGTCCCGCAGGTTGCGGCCCACCGCGCGGTCGCCGGCCGCCCCGGCGTCCGCCCGCAGTGCGGCGTCCGCCAGCAGCGAGGCCGCGATGTCGATCTCGGCGGAGGCCCGTGCCAGCACCTCGCAGCGGGCCGGGCTGACGGCCGGACCGCCCGGCCCGTGGCTGTCCGCCAGCGGTGCCGCCCACGCCTTCAGCGCACCGCGCGCCGCCCCCACGGCGGGCGCGGCGAAGGCGAGTCCGGCCACCAGCCGCGGCGGGACACCGTGGCAGCGGGCCCGGCCCGGTGCCGCGGAGGCCCGGACGAGGTCCATGAAGGCCAGGCAGCGGTGCGCCGGGACGGCCAGCGGTTCGGCCACACTGACGTCGTGGCTGCCGGTGGCGCGCAGCCCGTTGCTGTGCCAGGTGTCGTGGACCGTCACCGCCCCGCGGGGGACGGCGACGATCAGGAAGTCGCCCGGCAGGGCCGCCGGGTCGGGCAGTGCGAGCAGCACCCACGCCGCGTTCCGCACTCCGCTGACGCACCGCCAGCGGCCGGTGACCAGTGCCCCGCCGTCGGCGGTCCGCTCCAGCCGGCCGGTCGGCGGCACGAGTGCGGCCGCGATCGGGACGTCCGGGGAGGATCCCCAGATCTCCTGCTGTCCGGCCTCGGGCAGGAAGGCGGCCAGCCGTCCGTGCGCCGCCTGCAGGGCTGCGCACCAGGCGGTCGAGGTGCAGCCCTCCGCCAACGAGACGGTCGCCGCGACCAGTTCGGCGAACGTGCCTTCGGCGCCTCCCCAGCGCCGCGGGACGAAGTGGCGGGCGAAGCCGGAGCCGGCCAGCCGGTCGGCGAGCGCGGCGTCGATGCCGCGCTGCCGGTCGGCCTCGGCGGCCTGGCCGAGGGCGGTCGGGCGGAGCGCGTCCGCTGCCGACGTGAGTGACCCGGGCAGCCCGGCGGGCCGGGCCGTGGTGCAGGGATCGTCCAGAATGCTCATCGTTGTCTCCCCCTGTCGTGGACTGGCGTCACGTGCCGGGACGACGCCGGCCACCGGCCGGGGGCCGGGGCACCCGGGCGCCGTTCGGTTAGGGGCGCAGCGGGCGGGGACGTCGTCGTCGACGAGGACAGCGTGGCCGACCGGAACCGGTCGCGGAAGGCGGCCGCAGCCTCGGGTGCGGATGCGGGCGTTCCGGGGCGCGGGTACGTGGCCGGCTGCCGTCGTACCGCAGAATATTTGGAACATACCTTCGTGACGTTATGATTCGCGCGAAACTCCGGCACAACCGTGCCGGCACCCCTGGAGGTTGAGCCATGGCGGCCAGCGGGAATCCGGTCAGCGGCACCAGCAGGAGCCGGGGAACGGCAGCAGGTCGGAGTGCTCCGGCCCTGAAACAGGCGCGGGCACTGCGCACCCGGGCGACGGTCCTGGAGGCCGCCGCCGCACTCTTCGCCCGCAAGGGCTTCAAAGTCGTCACCATGCAGGAGATCGCCGAGGAGGCCGGTGCCACCAAGGGCGCCGTGTACTTCCACTTCCCCAACAAGGAGGCGCTCGCAGCCGAACTGGTCGGCAACTTCTACGCGGCCGCGCCGAAGACCACCTCGGCGCTGGCCGATCCGGACCTCAAGCCGCTGGAGACCGTCCGCCGGCTGACCATGGAGACGGCGCGCCGGCTCCGCGACGACGCGGTGGCACAGGCGGCCGTCCGGCTGCAGACCGAGCGCTTGGTGATCGACGCGGACCTGCCGCTGCCCTTCATCGACTACATCGCCGTCTACACCCTGCTGCTCGAACGGGCCAAGGAGGCGGGCGAGCTCCCGGCGGACGTCTCGGCGGACTCGCTGGCGCGGACGATCGTGGCGTCGTTCTTCGGCGTCCAGCACGTGTCGTGGATCCTGCACGACCGCGCCGACGTGGTCGCCCGGGTCGAGGAGCTGCTGGACCTGATCCTGCCGCCGGGCTGACCGCTCCGCGCACCACGATCACGGCGGGGGCATCGGCTCCGCGCAGTTCTGCGCGGAGCCGATGCCCCCGCTTTTCCCTTGTGGTGAAAGGGACTTGGGGAGGGTCAAAGCTTGGCAACATACCTTCCCGGAGGTATATTTTATTTCGGTCCCAGCGTCGGACCCTGGCCAGTGCCCTGTCGTTCACAGCCCCGTGGGGGAAGGCTCGCGATGGACACCTTTGCACCAGATCAGCTGACCCATCCGACGGCCGGACTGCTGCCGCGGCAGCGGAGCGCCGCAGATCTCGACTTCCATCGAACGGTGTCGCGCAAACTGGTCCACAAGGCCGCCGTCTCCGAGGTGTTCCTCACCGATTCGGCCAGAGCCGCTGCGGACAGCTACCTGCTGGCCGCCCAGTGGCCCCGCGACCACGCGGTCTTCCAGCCCGGACCGGGCGGTACCGCGGACAGCATGGTCATCATCGAGACGGTCCGCCAGGCCACCATGTTCACGTTCCACGAGTACTACGGAGTTCCGCTCGAACTCCCTTTCGTTGCCAAGAGTTTCGACTTCGAGATGACGGACGGCCAGGCCGCCCGCGCCTCCTTCGGGGCGCCGCAGGAGGTCACCCTCGACCTGGTCGTCGACATGCCCGCCGACCGCCGGGCCGGCCGGCGGATGCCGTTCCGGACGCACACCGTCGTCCACGCCGGCGCCGGCCGCCCCTGTGCCCGGGTGACCATCGGCGGCGAGATCCTCGACCCGGCGCTCTACCGGCGGCTGCGGGCCGCCCGCCCGGCCGCCCCGGAGCTCCCGGCCGGGGACGGCGGCCCGGTCGCGGCCACCCCCGCCCAGGTGGGCCGGCGGCGCCCCGACGACGTGGTGCTGCTGGCCGCGCAGCCGGGCGACGACGCCCGCTGGCGGCTGCGGGTGGACCAGGGCCACCCCACCTTCTTCGACCACGGATCCGACCACGTCCAGGCGGTGCTGCTGCTGGAGGCCCTGCGCCAGAGCGGCCTGCTCGCGGACGGCCCGGCCGGCGGCGCCCTCGCCGAGGTGCTCACCGGCCTGCGGGTCGAGTTCCACGCGTACGGCGAGTTCGGCACGCCGATCCTCCTCGACGCCCGGGTCACGGGCAGCGAGCCCGGCGCCCGAACCGTACGCGCCACGGCGGCCCAGGCGGGCCGTCCGATCGCCCAGGCGGACCTCGTGTTCCGCCCGGCCGCCCTGCCCGGCGGCCCCACGTCCTGACGGACCGTCGGGTACGTCCGTGCACCGCCGTGCCCGCCGGCCCGCTCCGAAGGAGTCCTGATGGAACTTCAGCATCTGCGTTCGTTCCTCGAGGTGTCGAGCGAGATGAGCTTCACCCGGGCCGCCAAGAAGTTGAACTACGCGCAGTCCAGCGTGACCGCGCAGATCCAGCACCTTGAGGCCTCGCTCGGCGCCGTGCTGTTCGATCGGCGCGGCCGGCGGATCGCACTCACCGAGAGCGGCCTGCGGCTGCGCCCGGTGGCGGAGCGCATCGTCGCCCTGGCCGACCTCGCCCACCGCGAGGTGGCGGGGACGGCCGACCGGCAGCCCGGCCGTCCCGCCGGGCGCCCGGCC
>NZ_JAHTIK010000001.1:4282257-4304417 GCF_025655475.1 Kitasatospora sp. DSM 101779
CGTCGGTCAGGCGGCGTCGGTCAGGCGTGCGTGGTCGCGGCGGTACTCGCGCGGCGAGATGCCGTAGCGGTCGCGGAACAGCCGGCTGAAGTGCGAGGCGCCGTACAGGCCGGAGCGCTCGCCGATCATCGCGATGGTCAGGTGCGCGAGCCGCGGGTCGCGCAGCTCGGCGCAGCAGCGGTGCAGCCGCTCGTCGCGGATCCAGCTGGCCGGGCTCTGACCGTGCTCCTGGAACAGCTTCTGCAGGTAGCGCAGCGAGATGTGGTGGTGCTGCGCGAGCATCTCCGGCTTCAGCTCGGGGTCGGCGAGCCGGCTGCGCGCGAAGTGCTTGATCCGCTGCAGCATGGCTCGGCGGGCGAGGCCGGAGCTGCGAGCCGGTCGGGGCGAGTCCTGGTCGCGGTCCATGTAGTCGGCGCAGGCCTGGGCGACCAGCCCGGTGATGCCGCGGGCCAGCAGTTCGGCGGTGCGGTCGGAGGGCAGCGCGCCCTGGTCGGCGAGCTGGCGCAGCAGCTCGGGGACGGCCAGCGGGTCGGACAGCGGGCAGCTCACCCGCAGGTAGGCCTCGCCGGCGCGGGTGCGGTGCTGGGAGACCCGGAGGTCGTCGCCGGCACCGTCCGGGGCGGCGCCCTCGACGACGGCGATCCGGACCCTGCCGAGGCTGACCTCGTTCACGTTCTCCACCACCGGCTGCGCGGGCGGTTCCGCTGCCCGACGTGGCGCCGTTCCGTGCTCGGTGTGCCCGTTCTCGGTAGGCAATGCATCCATGGCTCCCCCGCGAGGACTTGAGGCCGCGTTAGCCGACACCCGGTCCGCTCCGGGAGGGCGGACCCCTCCATCATGGAAACATACCTTCTGGAAGGTATGCGGTTTTCATCGGCAGCAGTGATGCCCGGCCCGCTGTGAAGCGCTCCGGCCGGATCGTGCGCGGCGGCACAACAACCCGTGCGCGTTCCGACAAGTCGCCCGGCCGGGCCCCGCCTAGCGTCGGCGGTACAGATCAGTGCCGGGCGCGCGGATCACCGGCGCTGCGCGCGCCCCCCTGTGCACCCACCCAGAAGGGGCCCCACCCGTGGCAATCAAGGTAGGCATCAACGGATTCGGCCGGATCGGCCGGAGCTTCTTCCGCGCCGCACTTGAGCAGAACGCCGACATCGAGATCGTGGCGGTCAACGACCTCACCGACGCGGCGACCCTGGCCCACCTCCTGAAGTACGACACCACGCTCGGCAAGCTGCCGGTGCCGGTGACGGCCGGCCAGGGCGAGATCGTCGTCGACGGCCGCAGCATCCGGGTCACCGCCGAGCGCAACCCGGCCGACCTGCCCTGGGCGGAGCTGGGCGTCGACGTGGTCGTGGAGTCCACCGGCGTCTTCACCGACGCCGAGAAGGCCAAGGCGCACCTCGCGGCGGGCGCCCGCAAGGTGATCATCTCGGCCCCGGCCACCAACCAGGACCTCACCATCGCGATCGGCATCAACGACGCGGTGTACGACGAGGACGTCCACAGCGTCGTCTCCAACGCCTCGTGCACCACCAACTGCCTCGCCCCGCTGGCGAAGGTCCTCAACGACGGCCTGGGCATCGAGCAGGGCCTGATGACCACCGTGCACGCCTACACCCAGGACCAGAACCTGCAGGACGGCCCGCACAAGGACCTCCGCCGGGCCCGCGCCGCGGCCGGCAACATCGTGCCGACCAGCACCGGCGCCGCCAAGGCCATCGGCCAGGTGCTGCCCGAGCTCAACGGCAAGCTCGACGGCTACGCGCTGCGCGTGCCGGTCGTCGTCGGGTCGGTCACCGACCTGACCGTCACCGTCGCCCGCGACACCACCGTCGAGGAGGTCAACGCGCTGTTCGCGAAGGCCGCCGAGGGCGCTCTGGCCGGCGTCCTGCGCTACACCGACGAGCCGCTGGTCTCCAACGACATCGTCACCGACCCGGCGTCCTGCATCTTCGACTCCGGTCTCACCAAGGTCATCAACAACCGCACCGTCAAGGTCGCCGGCTGGTACGACAACGAGTGGGGCTTCTCCAACCGCGTCGTCGACACCGTCCTGCTGATCGGCAAGCACGCCTGACCGGCGCCGCCGACCGCACACGCGGGCCGGGCGCCCGGGGCGAACCCCGGGTGCCCGGCCCGCGCCCGTGAACCCACCGGGCGACCGGCGGCGAAACGCGCCGCACCGGACGAACACCCGCACAGAGAGGGCCGACCCATGGTCAAGACGCCGTACCACGAGGGCGAGCAGGCGGTGCAGCAGCGGGCCGGCGAGGGCCACCCCGGCTGGGGCTCGCCGATGTTCGAGGCCGCGATCCCGCCGCCGTTCGACATGTTCCTGCGCCGCCAGCGGATGCTGGTCGTCGGCGGCGTGGACGACGACGGCGCCGCCTGGTCCACCGTCCTGACCGGCCCGCGTGGCTTCGCCGGCGCCGTCGGCTCCCACACCGTCCACGTCAAGGCCCTGCCAGTGCCCGGCGACCCGCTGGAGCACGTCTTCGACGAGCAGCGCGACATCGGCATGCTCGCCATCGAACCGCAGACCAGCCAGCGGATCCGGATCAACGGCGTCGCCCGGCGCGACGGCGACCTGCTCGTCGTCACCACCGAACAGGTCCTCGGCAACTGCCCCAAGTACCTGCAGCAGCGGGTGCTGCGCCCCGACGCACCGCAGGCCGCCGCGCCGACCGTGCGCCGCTCCACCGTGCTCGACGCCGACCAGCAGCGCTGGATCACCGGCGCCGACACCTTCTTCATCGCCAGCCGGGCCCCGCAGCACGGCGCCGACGCCTCGCACCGCGGCGGCGCACCCGGCTTCGTCGAGGTCCCCGCGCCGGACAGGATCGTCTGGCCGGACTACTTCGGCAACTCCTTCTACATGACCCTCGGCAACCTCCAGCTCGACCCCGCCTGCGGCCTCACCTTCCTCGACTGGGAGGCCGGCCACGCCCTGCACGTCACCGGCAAGGCCCGGATCGACTGGGACGAGTCCCGCACCAAGGCCGTCCAGGGCGCCCTGCGGCTGGTCGAGTTCGACGTCGAGCAGGTGGTCGAGGTCCGCGACTTCACCACCCTGCGCTGGAAGTTCGCCGCCCCCTCGCCCTTCAACCCGACCTGATCGGGCCCCGACCGCAGGAGGTACCGCTGTGAGCCGCTACGACGCCCCCCGGCTCAGAGCCGCGATGGCCGCCGTCCCGGACTACGTCCCCGGCCGTTCCCCGCGCCAGGGCTGCGAGAACCTCAAACTCTCCTCCAACGAGAACCCCTACCCGCCGCTGCCCTCGGTCGTCGCCGCCGTCCGCGAACAGGCCGGCCGGATCAACCGCTACCCCGACCCGGCCTGCACCGCCCTCGCCGAGGCGCTCGCCGCCCGCCTCGACGTCCCCGCCGACCGGCTGGTCTTCGGCACCGGCTCGGTCGCCGTCGGCCGGCTGCTCGTCCGCGCCACCGCCGGACCCGGCGACGAAGTCCTGTACGCCTGGCGGTCGTTCGAGGCCTACCCGATCATGGCCGAGGTCTGCGGCGCGACCTCCGTCCGGGTGCCGCTGCTCGCCGACGAACGCCACGACCTCGATGCCATGGCCGACGCGGTCACCGACCGCACCCGGCTGATCTTCCTCTGCACCCCCAACAACCCCACCGGTACCGTCGTCCGCCACGCCGAGGTCGAACGCTTCCTCGACCGGGTGCCGAGCGACGTGACGGTCGTCCTCGACGAGGCCTACACCGAGTTCGTCCGCGACCCGGACGCCGCCGACGGCCTCGATCTCCAGCGCCGCCACGGCAACGTCGTGCTGCTGCGCACCTTCTCCAAGGCCTACGGCCTGGCCGGCCTGCGGATCGGTTACGCCGTCGCCCACCCCGAGCTGGCGGCCGTCCTCCGCAAGGTGGGGCTGCCGTTCGGCGTCAGCGGGCTCGCCCAGGACGCCGCACTGGCCTCGCTCGCCGCCGAGGACGAACTCCTCGACCGGGTCGAACTGCTGGTCAAGGAGCGGGCCCGGGTCACCGCCGCCCTCCGGGAGAGCGGCTTCGTCCTGCCGGACAGCGAGGCCAACTTCGTCTGGCTCCGGCTCGGCGGGCGCACCGCCGAGTTCACCGAGGCCTGCGCGGCACTCGGCGCCGTGGTCCGGCCGTACGGGACGGACGGCGTGCGGGTCACGGTGGGGGAGCCGGAGGCCAACGACGTGGTCCTGCGAGTCGCTGCCGCCTGGCGGCACTAGAGGGAGCACCGATAGGGGCGCGGGGACCTGCGCAGTCCGGAGGTGGACGTCACGACAGCTCGGGCCGGGCCCTGATCTGCAGGACGCTCCGCCTCCGAATTGCGCGGGTCCCCGCGCTCCTGGTGAACCCGCCGGTCCCGCGCCGCCATGCGTCCTCTCCTCCATGCAGGAGGGGGCGCCACCCGTGCGGGTGGCGCCCCTCCTGTGTGGTGCACCGTCAGGCGAAGAGGCGGGCGAATTCGGTGTGGAACTCCGGGAAGGTCTTGTCGACGCAGGCCGGGTCGTCCAGCACGATGCCCGGCACCCGCAGGCCCAGGACGGAGAAGGACATCGCGATCCGGTGGTCGCGGTGGCAGTCGACCGGGCCGCCGGAGACCGGACCGGGGTGCACGGTGAGCCGGTCCGGTCCCTCCGTCACCTCGATGCCGAGGCGCCCGAGGTTGCCGGCGACCGCGGCGATCCGGTCCGATTCCTTGAACCGGGCGTGCCGGATGCCGGTGACGGTGATCGGCCCGTCCGCGAGCGGCGCGATCGCCGCCAGCGTCATGAAGGTGTCCGAGATGTCGCCCATGTCGACCTCGAAGCCGCCGCGCAGCTGCCCCGTCCCGGTCACGGTGGTCCCGTCCTCGCCGATCTCCACCTCGGCGCCGGCCCTCCGCAGCACCTCGACGAACCGCAGGTCGCCCTGGAGACTGTCGCGGCCCAGTCCCGGCACGGTGACCGACCGGCCGGTGACGGCCGCTGCCGCGAACACGTAGGAGGCGGTGGAGGCGTCCGGCTCGATCCGCAGGTCGGTGGCCCGGTAGTTGCCGGTGACCCGCAGCCGGCCGTCCGGTCCCGCCGCCACCCCGGCGCCGAAGCGGCGCATCAGCGCCACCGTCATGTCGATGTACGGGCGGCTCACCAGGCCGGCCGCGTGCACGGTCAGGGGGCTGCGCATCAGCGGGGCGGAGAGCAGCAGGCCGGTCAGGTACTGGCTGCTGCTGGTGGAGTCCAGGGCGATCTCGCCGCCCTGCAGCCCGGTGGTGCGGACGACCAGCGGCAGCCGGCCGCCGGGGCCGACCGTCACCTCGGCGCCGAGCCGCACCAGTGCGTCGACCAGCGGGCCGAGCGGGCGCGCCCGCAGCTGCTCGGTGCCGTCCACCTCGAACCGGCCGAAGCCGGCCGCGGCGAGCACCGGCAGGAATCGGGCGGCGGTGCCGGCGTCCTCGCACCAGATCCGGGCCCGTCCGTGCGGGCCGCGGCCGGTGCCGTGCACCACCCAGTCGCCGTCCTGCTCGTCGACCCGCACGCCGAGGGCCTCCAGCGCCCGGCGGAAGGCCACCGTGTCGGCGCTGACCAGCGGTGCCCCCAGCCGGCTCGGGCCGAGGGCGGCCGCGGCCAGCAGCAGCGCCCGGTTGGTGATGCTCTTGGAGCCCGGGATGCGGGCGATCGCCCCTCGGGCGGCGGTGGTCACGCGATGGCTCCTTCGGGTTCCGGACGGGTGCCCGCCCCGGCGAGGCGGGCGACGGCGTGCAGCGCGAGCCGGTAGGAGTCCGTCCCGAGGCCGGTCACCGTGCCGTCGACCACGTCGGACAGCACGGAGACCCGGCGGAACGGCTCGCGCGCGTACGGGTTGCACAGGTGCACCTCGATCGCCGGCGCGCGGCGCAGCGCCAGTGCGTCCCGCACCGGGTACGAGCAGTGCGTGAAGGCGGCCGGGTTGAGCACCAGCGGGGCCGCCTCCTCGGCGACGCGGTGCAGCCAGCCGACCAGTTCGGCCTCGCTGTCGGTCTGCAGCACGACGGCCCGCAGATCCAGTTCGGCGGCGGTCTCCTGGCAGACCCGGACCAGCTCGGGGTAGGCGGCGCGGCCGTCCGGGCCCGGCTCGGTCAGACCGAGCCGGGCCAGGTTGGGGCCGTTGAGCACGTAGACCAGCGTCACGGCTGCTCCCTCGTCAGCTCGGCACGGAGATGCGGTCCGCCGTGCCGCGGTCCCGGTCCTTCGCGCCCGCGGCCCGGCTCGCGTACACCGGGCGGATCCGCTGCACCGTCCAGTTGGCGGCGAGCAGGCGGTCGGCGAGCAGGCCGGCCGCGTCGGTGGCCACCACCAGTTCGACCAGGCCGCTGGGCCGGCCGGTGGAGTGGTCGATCGACACGTCCTCGATGTTGACGCCGGTGTCCTGGACGGCCGCGAAGAGCCGGGCCAGTTCGCCCGGGCGGTCGCCGATCACCACCGGCACCAGCGCGCCGCCGGCCGTGCCGGGCTTGCCGGGCAGCCGGGCCCGGCCGGCGTTGCCGCGGCCGAGCAGGTCGATCACCCGGGTCATCTCCTCGGCGCGCTTGGCCGCGTCGACCTCGGCGAGACCGCGCAAGGCCCGCACGGTGGCCGCCAGGTCGTCGGCGAGCTCGCTGAGCACGTCGGCGACGGCGGTGGCGTTGGACTCCAGGATGTCGCCCCACAGTCCGGGGTCGCCGCCGGCGATCCTGGTCATGTCGCGCACGCCCTGGCCGGCCAGCCGGGACGCCTCCTCGGGGGCGTTCTCCAGCCGTGCCGCCATCAGCGCGGCGACCACGTGCGGTGCGTGCGAGACGAGCGCCACCGCCCGGTCGTGCGCGTCGCTCTCCATCACCACCGGTACGGCGCCGCACATCGCCACCATGGCGAGCGCCCGGTTGAGCGTCTCCCGGGAGGTCAGCTCACAGGTGGTCAGCACCCAGGTGCGGCCCTCGAAGAGGTTGGCGCAGGCGGCCAGCGGTCCGGACCGCTCGCCGCCGGCCATCGGGTGGCCGCCGACGAACAGGGTCGGGTCCGGGGCGCCGCCCAGCACCGCCCGCTCGGTCTCGTGCTTGACGCTCGCGACGTCGGTGTACGCGAGGGCGAGGCCGCGGGCCTGGTGCTCGGCCAGGACCCGGCCGACCGCGCTCGGCGGCACCGCGATCACCGCGATGTCCACCGGCTCGTCCGGCGGGCAGTCCACCCCGCCGCCGAGTGCGACGGCGGTGCGGACGGCGTCCCGGTCGGTGTCCAGCAGGTGCACCAGCACCCCACGGCGGCTCAGCGCGAGCGCCACCGAGGTGCCGATCAGTCCGGCCCCGACCACCGCGGCGGTACGGATCACCGGGCACCTGCCATCGGCTGCGCCAGGTCGGGGCGCAGCGCCCGGGCCCCGCCGAGGTACACGTGCCGGACGCGGTCGCGGGGCAGCGGGGTCTCGGCGGTGACGAGCACCCGGACGGTGCGCGGCAGGCCGCCTTCGACGTCCATCTCCTGTGCGCACATCAGCGGCACGTCGGTCAGGCCGAGGTCGCGGGCGGCGCGGGCGGGGAAGCCGCTGCGCAGGTCGGGGGTGGCGGTGAAGAGGATCGAGACCAGGTCGTCGGCGACGAGCGAGTTCGCCTCGATGATCTCCTGCAGCAGCAGGCGGGTGGCGTCCATGACCTCGTCCGGGTCGTCCCGGTCGACCTGGATCGCCCCGCGGACGGCGCGCATCAGCGCACCGCCTGCACGGTCCGCACGCCGGCGGCGGTGCCGCGGCCCCGGTACATCTCGGCGACCAGGAAGGCCAGGTCGAGCGACTGGCTGCGGTTGAGCCGCGGGTCGCAGGCCGACTCGTAGCGCTGGTGGAGGTCCTCGGCGACCAGGGCGTGGCCGCCGCCGACGCACTCGGTGACGTCGTCTCCGGTGATCTCGACGTGGATGCCGCCGGGGTGGGTGCCCAGCGAGCGGTGCACCTCGAAGAAGCCGGCGACCTCGTCCAGCACGGCGTCGAAGCTGCGGGTCTTGTGGCCGGTGGAGGCGGTGAAGGTGTTGCCGTGCATCGGGTCGCAGACCCAGGCGACCTGGGCGCCCTCGGCGGTGACCTTCTCGACCAGCCGGGGCAGCAGGTCGCGGATCTTCTCCGCGCCCATCCGGGTGATGAAGGTGAGCCGGCCGGGGATGCGCTTCGGGTCGAGCCGGTCGATCAGGGCGAGCGCCTCGTCGGCGGTGGTGGTCGGACCGAGCTTGACGCCGATCGGGTTGGTCACCTTGGAGGCGAACTCCAAGTGGGCGCCGTCCAGTTGGCGGGTGCGCTCGCCGATCCACAGCATGTGGGCGGAGACGTCGTAACGGTCGTTGGAGCGGCTGTCGAGGCGGGACATCGCGCACTCGTAGTCCAGGATCAGCGCCTCGTGGCTGGTGTAGAACTCGGTGCGGTGGAGCTCGGTCGGGTCGACGCCGCAGGCCCGCATGAAGGAGAGCGCGGAGTCGATCTCCTCGGCGAGCTGCTCGTAGCGCTGGCCGGCCGGCGAGGTGCGCACGAAGTCCTGGTTCCAGGAGTGCACTTCGCGCAGGTCGGCGTAGCCGCCGGAGATGAAGGCGCGGACGAGGTTGAGGGTCGCGGCGGAGGAGTTGTACATCCGCAGCAGGCGCTGCGGGTCGGGCACCCGGGCCTCGGCGGTGAACGCCAGCCCGTTGACCGAGTCGCCGCGGTAGGTCGGCAGGGTGACGCCGTCCCGGGTCTCGGTGGGCTGCGAGCGCGGCTTGGAGTACTGGCCGGCGATCCGGCCGACCTTCACCACCGGCACCGAGGCGCCGAAGGTCAGCACCGCCGCCATCTGCAGCATGGTCTTCAGCTTGGAGCGGATCTGGTCGGCGGAGACGCCGTCGAAGGTCTCCGCGCAGTCGCCGCCCTGGAGCAGGAAGGCCTCGCCGCGCGCCACGGCGGCCAGGCGGGCGGTCAGGTTGTCGCACTCCCCGGCGAACACCAGCGGCGGGTAGGTGCGCAGCTCGTCGCAGACCCGCTCCAGGGCATCGGGGTCCGGCCAGTCCGGCTGCTGGGCCGCGGGCAGGGTCCGCCAGGACTCCTCCCGGGGCAGGACGTGGGTCGAGGTTCCGAACGGCATGGCGATCTCCGGCTCGTGAAATGGGACGCGGTGCGGCAGAGCGTGCGAGGCGATCGGGGCGCAACGCCCGTGCTTCAGTGGTTCCGGGGGAGCGGGGGACTACAACTGGTGCGGGTGGTGCGGGGGAGAGCGAGGGGTCGCCCCGCCGGGGACGGGCCCGGCGGGGCGGCGGCGGATCAGGCGTGCGCGGCCTGCTCCGAGTGGGCGTCCGCACCGGCCGCCGGGGCCGGCGCGGCCGAGGCGCGGGTCAGCGCGGCGAAGGAGAGCAGGGCGCCGGTGCCGAGCACCGCGATGACGATGCCCATCGGCACCGCGGTGCCCTCGCCGGCCAGGCCCACCAGCGGCACCACCGCGGCACCGATGATGTGCTGGGACAGGCCGAGCAGGGCCGCGGCGGAGCCGGCCGAGTCGCCGTGCTCCTGCAGGGCGAGCGCGGTCGCGGTCGGCATGACCAGGCCGACGCTGGAGACCACGACGAACAGCGCGATCAGCAGCGGCACCAGGCCGCCGTCGGCGAGCACCGTAACGAGCAGGCCGAGGCCGCCCACCGCGGAGCCGGTCAGGCCGATGGCCAGCAGCGGGCGCGGACCGGTGCGGTGCACGATCCGGCCGCAGACCTGCGCGCAGATCACCAGGCCGGCCGCGTTGACCGCGAACACCGCGCTGAAGCCCTGCGGGGACATGCCGTGGATGTCCTGCAGCACGAACGGCGAGCCCGCGATGTACGCGAACATCGCCGCGAAGGCGAGGCCGCAGGCCAGGTTGTAGCCGACGAAGACGCGGTCGGAGAGCAGCCGGCGGAAGACCGGGCCGGTCGCCCGCAGACCGCCGGTGCGCCGCCGCTCCACCGGGTGGGTCTCCGGCAGGCCGACGGCGACCACGACGAGCAGCAGCGCGCCGAGGATGCCGAGCAGGGTGAAGATGCCGTGCCAGGAGGTGAAGCGCAGCAGCTGGCCGCCGGCCACCGGGGCGAGCACCGGCGCCAGGCCGGTGATCAGCATCAGCAGCGCGAAGTACTTGGCGGCCGCGGCGCCCTCGTGCTTGTCGCGGACGACCGCGGCGGCGATGACGATGCCGACCGCGCCGCCGAGGCCCTGGATCGCGCGCAGCGCGACCAGCAGCCAGATGTTCGGTGCGACGGCGCACAGCAGCGCCGCCACGGTGTAGACGCCGAGGCCCCACAGCAGTGGCTTGCGGCGGCCGGCGGCGTCCGAGATCGGGCCGGCGAAGAGCTGGCCGAGGCCGAGGCCGAGCAGGCAGGCGGTGAGGCTGAGCTGGCCGGCCGAGGCGCTGGCGTGCAGGTCGTGGGTGAGGTCGGGCAGACCGGGCAGGTAGGTGTCGTTGGACAGCGGGCCCAGTGCGGTGAGCGCGCCGAGGATGGCGACGACCGCGCCGCCGCCCTTGGCCCTGGCGGTGGATGACATGGTTTCGGTTCCCTCCGGAGTGGTGGCGCGCCCGGGGCCGGCGGGGGCCGGCGGCCGGGCGTGCCGGTGGTGCTGATGCGGGGTGCGGACCGCCGGGTGGGGGGCCGGGGTCCGCCGGTACGCGGCGTCAGTACGCGACGGAGACCCTGGTCCGCAGGGCTTGTCCGCCTTCGAGCTGGTCGACGAAGGCGACCGCGTAGTCCGGGATGCTGATCCGGGACCGGCCGTCGGCGTCGACCAGCAGGTCGTCGCCGCTCAGCCGGTAGGCCCCGGTGCGCTCGCCGGGCTCGATCAGCTTGGCCGGCGAGATGTACGTCCAGTCGAGGTCGTCGACCTCGCGGTAGCGGCCGAGCGCCTCGATCTGGGCGCGGGCGTTGGCCTTCCAGAGCTCCGGGAAGTGGGGGTCGTCCACGACGCGGGTGCCGTCGGCGGTGCGCAGGCTGCCCGCGCCGCCGAGCACCACCAGGCGGCTCACGCCGGCCTTGCGCAGGCCGGCGACGAGGCCCTCGGTGGCGCCGAGGAGGATCGTCCGGTCGTCGTCCGCGCCGATCCGCGGGCCGACGGCGGAGGCGACCGCGTCGTGGCCCCGGACGAGCTCGGCCACCTGCTCGGCGTCGGCGACGTCACCGGCGACGAGCGGGACGGCCGAGCCGGCGCCGGCGCCGCCGGAGCGGGTCACCCCGGTGACCTCGTGGCCGCGGGAGACGAGCTCCTCGGCGATCGCGGCGCCGATGTTCCCGGTCGCTCCGAACAGCAGAACCTTCATGACCACTCCTCGTGTGGCAGGGGTGTGCGGGGTGCCCGACGGGCGGTCACTCGTCGAGCAGGTCGGGCTGCTCGTGGACGATCTCGTCCCAGAGCAGCTGGAAGCTGAAGCGGCCCAGCTGGGCGTCGCCGAAGCCGGCGCCGGCGGAGAGGGCCTGCTCGTGGCTGAAGCTCTTCGGGGTGCCCGCGGCGAGCGCGAGCAGCTGGACCTCGGCGCAGCTGTCGAAGGTGAAGAACCAGTGCACGGCCTCCTCCAGCGAGCCGCCGACCGTGATCAGGCCGTGGTGCTGGAGCAGGATCGCCCGGTTGTCGCCGAGCTTCTCCGCGATGTCCTTGCCCTGCTCGACGGCGACAGAGGGGCCCTCGTACTCGGTGTAGAGCACCTGCTTGCCGTAGAAGGCCGCGGACTCCTGGTCGATCGGCTCCAGCAGTCGGCCGAGTGCGCCGAGCGCCCGCGAGTGGGCGGTGTGGCCGTGCGCGGCCGCCTCGGCGTCCGGGTTCATCTCGTGGATCGCGGAGTGGATGACGAAGGCGCTCGGGTTGACCTTGTGCCGGCCCTCCACCACCGTGCCGTCGGAGTCGACCAGGATCAGGTCGCCGACGGTGACCCGCTTGAAGGAGACGCCGAACGGGTTGACCCAGAAGTGGCCGGGCAGCTCGGGGTCGCGGACCGATATGTGGCCCGATATGCCTTCGCCGAAGCCGTACTTGCCGAACAGGCGCAGCGCGGCGGTGAGTCGCTGCTTGCGGTACCGGCGCTCCTCGGCGGCGGTGGCGAACTGCGCGTCGCCGGGCAGCGGCAGGCCGGTGGCGGTGTCCGCCAGGTAGCTCGGGGTGGTGGTCACGGGTGTGCTCTCCTTGGCTCTGGACTCGGGCGCCGGGTCAGGCGCTCTGCAGGACGCGCTCGGCGCGCAGGCCGGCGATCCGCTGGGAGTGCGCGAGGACGGCGCGGACGATGTCCTGGCTCCGGTCCACCAGCGAGGGGATGCCGAAGGTGAAGAACAGCGTCCCGGCCGCGATGTTGCCGAGCGCGTACCAGCGCGGTTCGGGCCGGCCCTCGACGGCGAGCCGGCTGGTGGCGCGGGCTATGTGCAGGCCGCCGTGCGGGTGGCGGTCGGCGAGCCGGTTGCGGGTGAGCGAGTTGACCAGCGGGGCCGCGGCGACGGGGATCTTGCCCTCGGAGGCGTTGACGGCGTTGATCACCACGTCGGCCCGGAAGGCGTCCTGCTCGGAGGTCTCGACGGTGTAGCCGCCCTCCGGGCCGGCCGCGATGTCCTGCAGGCCGGAGACGATCTGCAGCTGGCCGTCGTCGGCGAGCCGGAGCAGCTCGGTGGCGCTGCTCGGCGGCATCGGGCAGCAGAGGCTCATGATCGTCCGGTAGTGGGTGCGCAGCAGCTCGACCTTGTCACGCTCGGACAGCAGCGGCCAGATGTCCGGGCCGGTGTCCGGCACCGCGCGCTGCAGGATGCGCAGGCCCAGGTCGGGCGAGTCCACCTCGGAGAGCTGGCGGCGCAGCCGCTCCACCGGGTGCTCGCGGTGCGCGCCGGTGATCTCCTCGATCACCGCGGTCAGGTCGGCGCCGGCCTCGGCGAACTCCTTGCCGATCAGGTCGGCGATCTCCTGGAGGCGCAGGCTGGTCTGACGGCGCGACAGCCGCTGCATCTTCTCCGGGGTGACGTGCCGCAGGTCGAAGTGGACCGGCTTCTGCCGGACGCCGGGCAGCATGCCGCGCCGGGAGAGCAGGCTGATCCGGCCGCGGTGCCCGCGGGAGGCGAGCGAGATGATGATGTCGACGGCGGTCAGGCCGCTGCCGATCACCGCGACGTGCTGGTCCGGCCCGACGGTCTGCAGCTTCTGGGTGATCGGGTACGGGTCGCCGATGAAGTTGCCGCTGCCGGTGAGCCCGTACACGTCCTTGGGGCTGTCGCCGCCGACGCAGAGCACCGCGTAGTCGAAGGCGCGCACCCGGCCCTCGTTGGTGCGCAGCATGGCGCGGCCGGCCGCCAGGTTGGCGGAGGTGACGGACTCGCTCACCAGGTCGACCCGCCAGCCGCGCAGCCGCAGCTTGGCGAGGGCGGCGTGCGCGGTCTGCTCCAGGTACTCCCCGTACTCGGTGCGCGGTGCGAAGCGGGCGCCGGCCTTCGGGTCGAGGCCGGTGGTGCCCTCGGGCAGGCCGAGGATCCGGTCCCGGGTCATGAGCCACCGCTCGAAGTGCCGGTCGTCCCCGGCCCGGACCGACATGTCGTCGGGGGTCGCGTTGACCTTCACCGTGGTGGTGTCGGACTGGTACGCCCGGCCGCGCCACAGGTGCGGCGACGGCTCGAAGACCGTGAGGCTGCCGGGCGCGGTGTCGCGTTGGGCGAGGGCGTCGATCAGGCAGACCGCCGAGGCCCCGCCTCCGATGACTGCGAGTGAGATCGCCGATGACATGTCAGATTCCTGCCACTCGTGGATGTCCGGCGCCGTCCATGCGCTGTCTCCTCCGCGTATCCGAACGGCCTGTGGGTGCGGCCCGGCACCGGGGGTGGGGATGGCCCCCGGTGCCGGGCTCCGAGGGCAGGGCGGGGGACGGCCCTGCCTGGTCGATGGGTCAGCTGTGCTGGTAGTTCTCCATCGAGACGGTGTAGTCGCCGCGGTTGGCGCGGTACTTGATGCAGTAGTCCTTCGGGTACCAGCCGGCCACCTGCCAGGCCTGCGGCTGCTTGATCGGGAAGCAACCGCTCTGGTTCGCGCCGGTGGCCAGGCCTTCGAGGTAGGCCTTGGTGATCATCGGCTCCAGGAAGCTGATCTTCGCGTCGTAGGCGCCGTAGATGAACGTCTGCGTGAACGTCTGGCCGTGCCACTCGGGGGAGCTCTGGTCGATCAGGTGGTTGCCCATCGCGACCTCGGCCACCCCGTTGTCTATGTAGCCGGAGGGCATGTACTGCGACGGGATCGGCTTGGTCGCCGTGGCGAAGTCGTCGCAGTTGATCGCCAGCGCGCACGGGCCGGGGCGGATCGCGTCCCGCTCGGCCTTCGGCTGGACGTAGAAGTGGAAGTCGAAGTGCGGGATGTCGTAGATGCCCGCCGGGCCGTGGCCCATGGTGTTGTAGTTCAGCAGTGCCCACTTGTACGGGATGTCGGGCGTGTTGGTGAGCGCGGTGGGCAGGTCGAGCGGGCGCTCGTGGCCGCCCATGCACTCGGTGTGCTCGTCGATGACGCCGTTGCCGTTGATGTCGTAGCAGTGGTGCTGGTCCGTCATCGTGGTCGGCAGGTTCTGCAGCATCGTCTTCGGGAAGACGAAGCCCATCGAGATCGGCTTGCCGTTCGGCTCCTGCTGGGCGTAGGTGCGCACGTTGCCGTTGCCCAGGGCGCTCGGCGTGCCGTACGAGGCGCACGGCCCCAGGTACGACGGGGTCGCCTGCAGCACCGGGTCGACGGCCACCTTGGGCAGGGTGACGGTGAACTCGGCGGTGGTGCTGGTGTTTCCGGTCAGACAGACCTTCACCGGGGTGGTGTCGACCGCCGTGCCCGCCGCGCTCGCAGAGCCAGCGGCCGGCGAGATCAGGGCGGCGGTGCCGAGCAGGGCGGCTGCGGCGGAGGACGCGATGAGGGGTCTCTTGTACGTGTTCTTCTTCGCGCTCATGGTGGTGCGATCTCCGTTGTCTCAAGAACGGGTGAGTTCGAGGGTGTGGAATCCGCCCTGGAGGAAGATGAGCGGAGCGGTGGAGTCGGCGGCGCCGAGCCGCACGACCTCGCCGATCACCATCACGTGGTCGCCGATCACCAGCTCGTCGCGGTAGGCGACCTCCATCCAGCCGGCGGCCTCCAGCAGCAGCACGCCGGTGGCGTCGCCGTAGCTATGGGCGGCCTCGGACAGCGAGACCTGGCGCGACTCCGGGTCCTTGGCGAAGGCGCGGGCGTGGCTCTCGGACTCGCCGTCCAGGATCGACACGCCCCACACGCCGGCGGTCCGCAGGTCCGCGAGGAACCGCGAGTCGTGCCGGAAGCAGAGCGTGATGATCGCCGGGTCGAGCGAGACCGAGGTGAGCGAGTTGACCGTGATGGCGTCGTGCCGCCGGCCGTCGGCGCCGTCCGTATAGGTGCTGACGACGCAGACCCCGGTGGCGAAGTGACGCATGACGCTGCGTAGATCGTGGTTCATTACCGCCTCCTGTGAGCGGAGGGCGGGCGGCCGCGGATGCGGCCGCCCGCCCGGCCGGGTCAGTCGGTCTCGGCCCAGCGGCCGCTGCGCCAGCCGTCCAGGTCGTAGTCGTCCATGGCCTTCTGCACGAAGTCGCCGTACTGGTCGAGCAGTCCGGCCGCGCGGGTCCAGTTCAGGGTGTCCAGACGGACCTGGTCCGGGCCGCCCGCGTAGTTGAGCTCGTACAGCTCGTGGCGGGCGCCGAACTCCGAACCGACCGCGTCCCAGGCCATCTTGAAGAGCTTGGCGCGCTCCTCCGCGGTGGTGCCGGAGCCGCGGTAGTAGCGGTCGAACAGCGGCCGCAGCTCCGGGTTCTGGAGGTCCTTGTGGCTGGACGGCGTCATCAGCAGCGCGCCCGCCAGGTGCTCCTCGAAGAACTTGTGGGTGCGGTCCCAGCTGATCGGGGCGAGCGCCCGGTAGCCGGCCGAGTAGTCCATCCGCGGCAGGACGGTGCCGCCCTCGGCGGGCTCCGGGTCCATCGCCATCGCGGTGGTGACGGCCCAGGTCTGGTGGCGCCAGGCGAGCAGCTCGCCGAGGCCGGCCTGGACGCCGCGGAACTTGTCCGTGCCGTTGAGGCGGGTGCCGCGGTCCAGGATGCCCGCCATGAACTCCAGCTTCACGGCCATCCGGATCGCGCCCTGGAAGAAGCCGCGGGAGAGCAGGCCCGAACGCGGGAAGTACTGGTGGATCTTCTCGGTGTCCCGGTAGATCAGGACGTTCTCCCACGGGATGAACGCCTTGTCGAAGACCAGCACCGCGTCGTTCTCGTCGAACCGGCTGGAGAGCGGGTTGTCGAACGGGCTGGTGGCCTTCTTCTCGTACGACGGGCGGCAGATCACCTTCATGCCCGGCGTGTTCAGCGGCGCCATGAAGGCCAGCGCCATGTCCTCGGCCTTGCCCTTCTCCAGGTTGGCGAGGTGGATCTGGCCGACGAAGGCGACGTGGGTCAGCGCGGAGGCGGTGGCCATCAGCTTGGCGCCCTCGACCACGATGCCGTCGTCGCGCTCCTCGACGACCTTCAGGTAGACGTCCGGGATGTCGTGCGCGGCCTTGTGGCGGTCGACCGGCGGGTTGACGATCGCGTGGCTGATCGACAGCGCCTGACGGGCGTACTTCTCGTACCAGGCACGGGCGTTGTCGCCGAACGGCTCGTAGAACGAGTGGGTGACGGCCAGGCCGGCCATGAAGGAGGCCTTGTAGTCCGGCGTGCGGTTCATGAAGCCGTAGCTCAGGCGCGCCCAGTGCTCGATGGCGTCACGGGCCTTCACCAGGTCGTCCGCGGTGTGGGCCGGCGTGAAGAACCGGTGGACGCGGGCGCCGGTGTACCGGTCGACCGTGGTCATCAGGTCCTTGGTGTCCGGGTGGTGCAGCGCGTCGTACAGGTGCGCCATCGAGCGGGCGGCGTTGCGGAACGCCGGGTGCTCGGTCACGTCCTTGACCAGCTCGCCGTCGATGTACACCTGGCGCCCGTCACGCAGGCTCTCCAGGTACGTGTCGCCGTTCAGCAGGTCGTTGGGCGCCTCGGCGCCCGGCTGTGCCAGGTCTGATTCGGCCTGAGCCATCGTGCTTCACTCTCCCCATCGGGCGTTCGGATCTGCGTGTCCGGGTCTGGCACATCCGAAGCTAGAAAAGATTCCCGTGGGTCAGTTATGAGGCCGCGCACGGCCTCTGGCCGTTGCGCGCACACCGGTCGCCCACCCGTTCCGGCGCGCCCGGCCCGGCGCCAGACTGGCCCGGTGCCGCCGCACTGCCCGTGCAGTGCCGCCCGGGGACCGGGCGGAGAGCGGCCCGACGCCGGCCGAGGGAGCACGATGCGCGCACACGGCACACCGCTGACCACCCTGGCGGACGCCCGGGTCACCCTGCTCGACCTCGCCCTCGGCGTCCCCGGCCCGGACCGCCGCTGGCACGGCCCGGCCGGCACCGCCGGCACCCGCGCCCCCGACCCCGCCGACCGCCGGCCGCTGCTCGGCGAACCCCTCGCCCTCGACCTGCTCAACACCCGATGGGACGCTCCCGCCGGCGCCCGCGACCTGCTCGACGACCTGGACGGCTACCGGATCTGGCTCTCCTCCGCGGGCCTCACCGGACTCTGCCCCGCCGACGGCGCCGCGCTGTCCGCCACCCGGCACACCCGCGAGGCGCTCCAGGCCACCCTCAACCCGCCGTACGACCAGCGCCGGCCCGGCCACGCGCCCGCCGACCCGGACGCCGTCCGCGAGGTCGACCGGCTGCTCGCCCGCGGCACCCTGCGCTACCGGCTCACCGCCGACGGGCCCGCCACCACCGTCGAGGTCGACGACCCGGCCTGGCTGGCCGGCTGGCTCGCCCTCGACGACTACCTCCAGCTGCTCGGCACCGCCCCCGAGCGGATCCGCAGCTGTGCCGGTCCGCACCGGCTGCCGCTCTGGTTCCTCGACACCTCGCGCAACGGGATGCGCCGCTGGTGCTCGATGGCCGAGTGCGGCAACCGGGCCAAGGCCGCCCGGCACTACCGGCGGCTGCGCGGCGAGCAGCCCGCCGCCCGCGGCGGTGCCCGGGTCGCGGTGGGCTGACCGGCTGCACGCACGACGGCCGTGGCCCCGGGGAGTCGACTCCCCGGGGCCACGGCCGTCTCTCACGCGCCCTCGCGGACGCGGTGCGCCTTACTTGATGCGGTTGCCCGCCGAGCGCAGCTGCTGCGCCGCCTCGACCACGCGGGAGGCCATGCCGGCCTCGGCCAGCTTGCCCCAGGTGCGCGGGTCGTAGGTGTTCTTCTTGCCGACCTCGCCGTCGACCTTGAGCACACCGTCGTAGTTGCGGAACATGTGGTCCACGACCGGGCGGGTGAAGGCGTACTGGGTGTCGGTGTCGAGGTTCATCTTCACGACGCCGTTCTCCAGAGCGGTGGCGATCTCCTCGGCGGTCGAGCCCGAGCCGCCGTGGAAGACGAAGTCGAACGGGTCGGCCTTGCCGTACTGCTTGCCGATCTCGGCCTGGAGCTCCGCGAGCAGCTCCGGCTTCAGCACGACGTTGCCCGGCTTGTACACGCCGTGCACGTTGCCGAAGGAGGCGGCCAGCAGGTAGCGGCCCTTCTCGCCCAGGCCGAGCGCCTCGGCGGTGCGCACCGCGTCGTTGACCGTGGTGTACAGCTCGTCGTTGATCTCGTGCGAGACGCCGTCCTCCTCGCCGCCGGTCGGGGTGATCTCGACCTCGAGGATGATCTTGGCGGCGGCGGCCTGCGCGAGCAGCTCCTGCGCGATCGCCAGGTTGTCGGCCAGGGTCTCGGCCGAGCCGTCCCACATGTGCGACTGGAACAGCGGGTTCTGGCCCTTGGCCACGCGCTCGGCGGAGAGCGCCAGCAGCGGGCGGACGTAGCCGTCCAGCTTGTCCTTCGGGCAGTGGTCGGTGTGCAGCGCGACCGTGATGTCGTACTTCGCGGCCACGATGTGCGCGAACTCGGCCAGCGCGACGGCGCCGGTCACCATGTCCTTGTTGTGCTGGCCGCCCAGGAACTCCGCACCACCGGTGGAGATCTGGATGATGCCGTCGCTCTCGGCCTCGGCGAAGCCGCGCAGCGCGGCGTGCAGGGTCTGCGACGAGGTCACGTTGATGGCCGGGTAGGCGAACTTGCCCGCCTTGGCCCGGTCCAGCATCTCGTTGTAGACCTCGGGAGTTGCGATGGGCATGCGAATTCGCTCCTGTCGGTGTGGGGCGATCGAACGACGCTGTCCGATGCTCTTACGCCTCTGGCTCACGGCGTGCTTCGCGGTACGAGAAGAGGGTGGTCCTCGACCGCGGGCCGGACACCGGGGCCATCTTCCCAGACTCCCCCTCCGCGGTCACCCATGGCCCGCCAGTCGGGACGCGAACGGCGCCTACGCGCCAGTAGCCCGGCGGGCCGTCCGGACGGGCCCGCGCCCGCTGCTTAAGCCGTCTTCAACACCAGGGCGCTATCCTGCGCGCGTGGACTACAACCAGCTCGCCGTCAATCTCCTCGACGCCAAATCGCTGATCTCGTCGCTGGGCGCCATCGGCCTGCTCGCGATCATCTTCGCCGAGACCGGCCTGCTGGTCGGGTTCTTCTTCCCCGGTGACTCGCTGCTGATCCTGGCCGGCGTGGCCGCCTCCGGCGCCGCCTCCTCGGTGCTCGGCGAAGGGGCGCGGCTGCCGATCGCCCTGCTGCTGATCGGGGCGCCGCTCTGCGCCATCGCCGGTGCCCAGCTCGGCCACTTCATCGGGGCCAAGCTCGGCCCCCGGATGTTCGACAAACCCGAGTCGAAGATCTTCCGCCGCGAGTACGTGGTGAAGGCCGAGTACTACTTCGAGAAGTTCGGCCCGGCCAAGGCCGTGGTGATGGCCCGCTTCATCCCGATCGTGCGGACCTTCCTCAACCCGGTCGCCGGCACCCTGGAGATGCCGGCCCGGACCTTCTTCGTCTGGAACGTCGTCGGCGCCGTGCTGTGGACCGAGTCCATGCTGCTGATCGGCTACTTCTTCGGCGACGCGATGGCGCCGGTGATCGACAAGTACCTGATCCCCGCGATGGCGCTGATCATCCTGATCTCGATCTCCCCGATCATCGTCGAGGTGATCCGCGAGCGCAGGAAGAAGAAGGCCGGCGGCGACGTCCAGGACGCGGAGCCGGTCGGCACCGGCCGCCACCGCAAGAGCTGACGGGTCCCGTCCCGCCCCGTACACGGCAACGGCCGGTGTGACACGTGGTTTCACGTGAAACACCGGCCGTCACCGCTTCCGGCCCCGTGCTGCCCGGGTCGTCCCCGGCAGCACGGCGCCGGGCGGGCTCAGAGGCCCAGGTCGTCCAGGGTGTAGGCGGTGACGTACGGCAGGCCGGTCTCCGCGATCGCCGGGGCCGCACCGCGCTCCACGATCACCGCGACGCCGACCACCTCGGCGCCCGCCTCGCGCAGCGCCTCCACAGCGGTGAGCACCGAGCCGCCGGTGGTGGAGGTGTCCTCGACCGCCAGCACCCGGCGGCCCTTCACGTCCGGGCCCTCGATCCGGCGCTGCAGCCCGTGCGCCTTGCCGGCCTTGCGGACCACGAACGCGTCCAGCTTCCGGCCGCGGGCGGCGGCGGCGTGCAGCATCGCGGTCGCCACCGGGTCGGCGCCCAGGGTCAGACCGCCGACCGCGTCGAACTCGAGGTCCGCCGCGGCGTCCAGCATCACCCGGCCGACCAGCGGCGCCGCCTCGGCGTCCAGCGTGATCCGGCGCAGGTCGACGTAGTAGTCGGCCTCCAGCCCGGAGGAGAGGGTGACCTTGCCGTGCACGACGGCCTTGTCCTTGATCTGCGCCAGCAGGGCGTCGCGGTCCTCAGTGCTCATGAGCAGCCAGTCTAGGGGCCGTCGCCCTCCGCTCAGCGACGGCGCAGCGCCCGCACCAGCACCACGGCACCACCGATCAGCGCCACCCCGCCGCCGATCACCCAGGGCATCGCGCTGCGCTCGCCGGCCCCGCCGGTGAGCAGCGTCGGCTCCGGGCCGCCCCAGCGGCTGGCCGCCCGGGCCCGGGCGCTGCGGGCCGGGGGAGTGGGCGCGTAGCGGCCGTGCGGCGGCGCGTGGTCCACCTCCTCCGCCGAGCGGCCCACGATCGACCGCCGCACCGGCCCGGCCGCCGCCGGCTCCGGCTGGTACTCGAACCCGGCGGGCTCCGGCTCGGGCGAGGGCAGCGGCTCGTCGTCGTCCGAGAAGGCGATCAGGTCGGACAGGTCGTCGTCGAGGTCCCGAACGGCCCGGTCGTCCAGGTAGACCACGGTCGCCCCGGGCTCCTCATCGCCCTCGGCCTCGCCGTCGGACTCGCCCTCGCCGTCGGACTCGCCCTCGCCGTCGGGCTCGGCCTCGTCCCGGTCCTCGGACTCGCCCTCGGCCCCGGGCTCGTCGGACTTCGCGGCTTCCTCGGACGGCTCCGCCTCCGAGGGCTCCTCGGCCTCGACCGTCGCGGCGGGTTCCTGGGGCGCCTCGACCGCAGGCTCTTCGGCAACGGGCTCAGCGGCCGGGGCCGGGATCTCCCTGGCCGCGGTCTCCTCGGCCTCGTCCTCCGCCGGCGGCCGGACGGTGTCCGGGCTGGCGCCGGCCTCGACGGCGAGGGCGGCGACCAGGCGGTCGAGGAGTCGGCGGCCGGCGGTCTCCAGGACGTCGTCCGGGAAGTCGGCGAGGCGGCCCTCCGCGCTGAGGTCGCCGGCGAAGCGCATGGCACTGCCGTCGGCGTGGTCGTGCACGCTGACCCGCACGGTCGCGGTGACCTCGCCGGAGCCCCGCACCTCCTCGCCCTCGGCGAGTGCGGTGAGCACACCCTCGCGTCCGGGGATCAGCGAGAGCGAACCGCGGTAGGTGATGGTGGAGCTGCCGACACGCAGCCGCAGCCGCCCGTCGATCTGCCCGTCCGGTGTGCGGGATGTCCCGGTGTCGGTGCTCAGGCCGGGGACGCAGCGTGCCAGCAGCTCGCTGTCCTGCAGGACCTGCCGGACGGCGTTGGCCGGCAGCGGGACGACAACCTCATGCTCCATACCGGCGAGCCTACCCACCCGGGTGCCCGGTGCGGGGGGTTGGCGTCGGGTCGATCGTCGGAGGTTCGGCAGCTGTACACGGACGGCCCCCGCAACCCCGCCGCGGCGGTCCCGGCAGGGGTCCGGCGGCGGGGTCCGGCGGCGGGTGGCCGGCGACGCGGCTCAGCCGAGCAGCCGGTACGGCGCCGGCAGCCGGGCGGG
>NZ_JAHTIK010000001.1:4304442-4381599 GCF_025655475.1 Kitasatospora sp. DSM 101779
GAGTACGGCGCCGGCAGCCGGGCGGGGCGCCGGGCCGCGAGTCTCGCGGCGGACTCGCGGAGCCCGTCGGTGGTGAGGGCCCGCGGTGGCGGGGCGTCCCGGCCGAGGGAGAGCACGGGTTGGCCGCGGGCCGCCAGCACGAAGGCCGGGCCGGGCGCCGGGGCGGCGGCGTGCGGACAGGACGGCGGCGGTCCGGGCGGGGCCTGGTAGGCGACGGTGCGCAGGCCGTCGGCGCGCAGCGCCGCCTCGGCCGTCCACAGCCCGCGGGCGACCGGGCCGCCGCGGACGGCGAGCCGGCCGCCCGGGGCCAGCCGTCCGGCTGCCAGACCGAAGAACTCCTGGCTGTGCGCCGCCCGGCCGTCCTCGCCGCGCGGCACCGGCAGGTCGGAGACGATCACGTCGAAGGGCGGGTGCCCCGCGTGCCGGGTGCGGCGGAGCCAGGGGATCGGCTCGGCGTGCACCACCCGCACCCGGGGGTCGTCGTAGGCGTGCCCGGTGAGGGCGGCGAGGGCCGGGTCACGGCGGACGAGGGCGGTGAGCGCCGCATCCGGCTCCACCACGACGACCTCGCGGACGGCGGAGTGCCGCAGCACCTCGCGCACCGCGGGCCCGCCGCCGCCCAGCACCAGGACCCGCCCGTTGGGCGTGCCGGCGAGGGCCGGGTGGACGAGGGCCTCGCTCTCCCGGTACTCGTCGGGGCCGCAGACGGCCAGCCGCCCGCCGACGAAGAGCTCCAGCGGTCCGGTGGTGCCGGGCCCGCCGGCGAGCACGATCTCCTGGTCGCGGCCGGGCACCGTCAGGCGGACCTGCGCCCCGTACAGGGCCTGCCGGGCGGCGCGCTCGATCGCGCCGGTGAACGCGGCCGCGCAGGCCAGCACGGCGAGCACCAGTCCGCAGCCGGCCCAGAGCAGCAGCCGGGCCCGCGGCGGGGGCTCCTCGCGGAACAGCCACAGCACCACGGCCGCGCCGGCCACCGCGTTGACCGCGCCGGTGGCGAGCGCGCCGGCGGCCGGACCGAGCGCGGGCAGCAGCAGGAACGGGAAGGCCAGCCCGCCGATCAGCGCCCCCACGTAGTCGGCGGCGAACAGGTCGGCGACCGCCCGTCCGGCGTGCTCCCGGCGGATCCGCTGGACGAGCGTCATCAGCAGGGGGATCTCGGCGCCGATCAGCACCCCGATCAGGAAGGTGGTGACGGTCAGGCCGGCGGCGGCCGCCCGGTGGCCGTCCAGCCAGGCCCAGCAGGAGTACAGGGCGAGGACCGACAGCCCGCCGGTGAGTGCGAGCCCGCACTCCACCAGGGCGAAGGAGGTGGCGGGGCGGCGGGCCAGCCGTTTGGCGAGCAGTGAGCCGACGCCCATCGCGAAGACCATCACCGACAGCACGAGGGAGGTCTGGGTGACCGAGTCGCCGAGCAGGGTCTGCCCGACGGCGACGAGCTCCAGCTCGTAGACGAGGCCGCAGGCGGCGCAGACGAAGGCGGCCAGCAGCACCAGCGGCCGGGCCAGCCGGCGGCGCACGCCGGGCGGGGCGGCGCCGCCGGTCCACGGCCGGGCGACGGGCCGGACGCGGGGTGCTTCGGCGCGGCCGTCGAGGCCCGGCCGAGCGGGTGGATCCGCCGGACGGTTGATCATGCACAAACGCTAGCGACATCGACCGTCCGTGGCGGCACCCCTTGGAAGGACACCGCACCAGATGGAATTGACGGTTCGTCGGCGTTTCGCGGCTCCGCTGCTCCGTTCGCGTGAATCACCGGCCCTCGGCCGCCCCGCCGGCCCCCTGCAGCACCAGTGCGGAGCGGGTACACACCAGTCGGCCTTCCTGCGGGTAGGCGTGCCAGGTGCGCCAGAGCACCCGGTGCTCACCGCACTGAGCGACCAGGGCGGTGAAGGCGCACGGGTCGCCGGGGAAGATGCCCGCCAGGCCGTGGGGGTGCTCGGCCACCAGGGCCAGCAGTTCCTGCGCGCGGGCCGCGAAGGTGTGTGCGGACAACTCCTCGATCCGGGCCGCGAACTCGTACTCCCAGCCCGCCACCCGCTCGGCCACCCGGGCGGGCAGCGGGGTGCGGCGGCCGGGCAGGCAGGCCACCGTCTCCAGGCAGTCGCCCGGTCCGGCGGCCACCACCACCTGGTGCGAGGCCCCGAGCAGGCGCAGTTGCAGGGTGGCCGTGCCGAGCCCGGCGGCGCCGCCGGGCTCGGCGTCGAAGCTCAGCTCCCGCACGGCCAGCGCCGGCAGCGGCTCGCCGCCCAACTGCCAGGCGAGGTCGCCGGCGCGGGTGTCCGTGTACGAGGTCTGCAGTGTGGTGAGCATGCTCGGCTCCGCGTTTCAAACTCCGTAACGCGCCCGCCGTCAGCGTCCGACTCCACCGACGGGCCGGCGTTCGAGGCTGTGCGGTCCAGGACGCGGCCGACCGTGGAAGGAAGGATTCCGGCTGGAGACTCAGCAGCAGAGAAGCACGAATTCTGCGGGTCCGTCGGGGATTTACCCATCCTCGACCAGCATTCACCGTTCCGGGTGGAGCCGTCGGCGCACCCCGGTCATTCGGGGTGTCGACTCTGCGAACCGTGTTCCCATGCACCCGCGCACGCGCCGTCCGCGCCGGCGATGCGCCCCGCGTACCCGCTCGCCCGTTCGACCTCCCGGATCCACCGCTCCGTGCGGCGCAGCGGTGCGACCACTCGTCGGTCAAGGAATGGCGGAGCCTCACTCGGTACTCGTGCGGACGTTCATGCTTGTTGCCGCGGCGATCGGGCCGAGCCGCCCATCGCACCCGCGCCCTGACCGTCCGAGACGCCCGACGCGGGACTGTCGCCATCCTGCTTCGCGGCGACGAAACGCCGCCCCGCACTCGACGGGCCGGCGTGGAACGGCCCAGTGGCGTGCGCGCGCCGTCAGAGCCGCTGCAGGCGGGCGACGGCCTCCTGGAGGACCTCGTCGCGCTTGCAGAAGGTGAAGCGGACGAGGGAGCGGCCCTCGTCGGTGTTGTCGTAGAAGACGGCGTTGGGGATGGCCACCACGCCGCAGCGCTCGGGCAGGGAGCGGCAGAACTCGGCGCCGTCCTTCTCGCCGAGCGGGGTGATGTCGGTGGTGATGAAGTACGTGCCCTCGGGCCGGAACACCCGGAATCCCGCCGCTGACAGCCCCTCGGAGAGGAGCTCCCGCTTGCGCGTCAGGTCGGCGCGGAAGGTCTCGAAGTAGCTGTCCGGCAGTCGCAGCGCCTCGGCCACCGCGTACTGGAAGGGGCCGGCAGAGACGTAGGTCAGGTACTGCTTGGCGGTGCGAACGGCGGCCACCAGCTCGGGGGCGCCGGTGACCCAGCCGACCTTCCAGCCGGTGAAGGAGAAGGTCTTGCCGGCGGAGGAGATCGAGACGGTGCGCTCGCGCATGCCCGGCAGGGCGGCGATCGGGTGGTGGCCGCCGCTGAAGACCAGGTGCTCGTAGACCTCGTCGGTGACCACCAACAGGTCGTGCTCGACGGCGAGTTCGGCGATGGCGCGGAGCTCGTCGGGGTTCAGTACGAGGCCGGTCGGGTTGTGCGGGGTGTTGATCAGCAGTAGCCGGGTGCGCGGGGTGATCAGTGCGCGCAGCTCGTCCAGGTCGGGGCGGAAGGCCGGCGGGCGCAGGGTGAGCGGCACCCGGACGGCCCCGGCCATGGCGATGCAGGCGGCGTAGGAGTCGTAGAAGGGCTCGAAGGCGATCACCTCGTCGCCGGGCTCCAGCAGGGCCAGCAGCGCGGCGGCGATGGCCTCGGTGGCGCCGGCGGTGACGAGCACCTCGGTGTCCGGGTCGTGGGTCAGTCCGTAGAACCGCTGCTGGTGCTCGGCGATCGCGGTGCGCAGCTCGGGGATGCCGGGCCCGGGCGGGTACTGGTTGCCGCGGCCCTCACGCAGCGCCCGCACCGCGGCCTCGCGGACCTCCTCGGGCCCGTCGGTGTCGGGGAAGCCCTGCCCGAGGTTGATCGAGCCGGTCGCCGTGGCCAGGGCGGACATCTCCGCGAAGATCGTCGTGCCGAGGCCGGACAGGCGGCGGTTGAGCAGGGGCCGGGCTTCCATGGGATCTCCAGCGGTGTCGTCGGCGGCTGCGCCCACCGTAGTGCCCGGACCGGGCGCTTCCCAGTGGCCGTCCCGGTGGCCGATCGTGGAGCCGCCGCCGGCGCGGCCGGGAACGGGTCGGGCCCGCACCCCGGCGTACCGGGGTGCGGGCCCGACCGCGGACCTGGCGGGATCAGGCGTCCTCGCCGCCGTCCTCGGGCTTGTCGCCCTCCTCGATGTCGTCCTGCAGACCGAGGCGCTCGATCATCCACTGCTCGAAGCCGACCGAGGCCTGCGTCCAGTTCGCGGTGGTGGTCACGAAGTACTCCAGGCTCACACCGGTGCCGATGATCATCTGCGACTCGCCGATCAGGCGGACGACGCCGTCCTCGTGGGTGTGGGTGTAGACCTTCGGCCAGAGGGTCTCGCGGTTCCACTCGTCGACGAGGTCGAGGATCTCGCCCTTGCGCTCCAGCGGGTACGCACGGTCGTAGAAGGCGCGGACCGCGAAGAGCTCCTTCTGGTCGCCGCGGAACATGTAGTAGACGCGGAAGCCCTCCCAGGGAGCGGTGAGGTCGCCCTCCTCGTCGACCACGTGCTTCAGCTGCATCTGGTCCAGCAGCTGGGCCACCAGGTTCTGGTCAGGCACGATCACCGGCGGGGGGCCGGACGGGGCGCCGCCGGGCTGGCCGCCCTGCGGCGGCTGGGGCGCGCCGAACGACGGGATGGACGACGGGTCGATGCTCATGGGGTCCTCAATCTCACAGCACGGGTGGTCGGCGATGAGAGACCGCCTCCATGTCCCATCCTGCCTCATCCCGCGCCGCGGGCACAGGGGCTCCCGGCGGTGGCGGGGCGGGTCGGCGCCGGGCGGCTGCCGCCCTGGTCAGAAGATCTGCAGCCAGCGCACGGTGCCCTCGGCGCCGTTGTCGTAGTAGTGGTCGTCCTCCCAGGTCCACGGGTCGAGATGCCGGGTCACCCCGCCGTTCACGCTGGTGTAGTAGTACAGCAGGTTGTTGCCGGAGTAGACGTTGTCGACGTTGTAGATGGTCACGTCCGCGTAGCCGGCGTTGGCGAAGCACAGGTGACCCGACCACCCGTAGTTGTAGATGTTGACGAAGTCCATCCGGCCGTTGCAGCTGACCCGGTTGATCGCCGAGGCCCCGGTGGCGGGGAGGGCGAGCACGAGGGCCGCGGCGGCCGCCGCGGTGAGGGCGGCCTGCTTCCATCGGCGTGTCATGGCGGTCACCGTTCCTGTGCGGGGCCGGACGGGCCGGCCGGGCGGTCGTGGCGGACGGGAGTTTGGCAACCGGGCCGTCGGCCGGGCCAGGTGGTTGACAGGACGTTGAACGGCAGAACGACCGGTCGGTACGGACAAACCAGCCTCTTGAGTGATTCATGTCACGCTGTGGACGATCCGAACGCGTTGCCGCCCGCCACGGCGGCGGTTAGTTTGCGGTGCAACCCTCCCGGCGGTGACAAGTGCCGCCGCCGGACGTCAGGTTGGGTGCATCGACTGACGAGGAGTCGTACGGTGGGGGATTTCGGGGCGGGGGCGCCGCAGGACCGGCTGGGGACGCTGCTGCGCAGCATCCGGCTGGACCGGGGGATGACCCAGGAGGAGCTGGGGGCGGCGTCCGGCATGAGCGTGCGGTCCATCCGCGATCTGGAACGCGGGGTCTCCTGCCCGCGGATCTCGACGCTCCGGCTGCTCGCGCACACCTGGCAGCTGTCGGAGGCGCAGCGCGCCGAGCTGCACCGGCTGGCCAGGGCCAAGCGCGACGGTGCGGGAGCCGACCAGGGGAGCGGAGTGCACCGGTGAGAGCAGTCGCCGGGCGGCGGGCCGCCGCAGCGGCGGTGGTGCTGCTCGCGCTCGCCGGATGCGGCGGGGGAGGGGGCGGCACGGCCGCCCCGGCGCTCACGCCGCCCGCGCTCGGGGCGCCCACCGCCCCGCCGACGGGGCGCGAGGGGATGCTGGCCCTGCCGCTGTCGGCGTACGGCTCGGACCGCGAGCAGAACGCCCGGCGGGAGCAGGCCGTCCGCGCGCTGACCGCCGACTGCATGCACGCGGCAGGCTGGGCGGACTTCACCAGGGACGACGCGGTGGACAGCGGCGGTGAGGTCCCCGATGCGTCGGCACTGCCGGCCGGGGCTTTCGGCTACCTGCGGGCCGAGGTGGCCGCCGTCCAGGGCTTCCACGGTCCGAGCGCGGCGGCGCCGGTGCGCACGCCGAGGCCGCCGGCCTCCGAGGCGGAGGGCGCGGCGGCCCAGGAGTGCGTGAAGAAGGCGCTGGCCGCCGTCCGGCCGGCCGACTCCGCTGGTTCCGAGCTGGTGGCCGCGCTGTTCGGCCGGTCGCTGGAGGCGACCGGCCGGGACGCCCGGGTGGTCGCGGCCACCCGGGTCTGGTCGGCCTGCATAAGGACGCGGGCTTCGCCGACACCACCCCGGACGGCCTGGTCGCCCGCTACCACGGCCCCGGCCGGCCGACCGCCGAGGAACTGGCCGCGGCCACCGCGGACGAGCGCTGCACCGCGGCCGGCAACCTGGCCGGGATCTGGTTCGCGGTGCTGGCCGGCTACCAGCGGCAGCTGATCGCCGCCAACCAGGAGAGGCTGGCGGCGTACCGGAGGTCGGTCGACGAACAGGCGGTGCGGCTCACCCGGGTCGTCGGGGCCTGACCTGCGCCGGCCGGGCGGGGCCCGGCCGGCCGCACGTCACTTCACCAGCGAGGGCCGCGGTCCGACGGAGAGCCGGTCGTGCTCCTCGTCCCGGTCGACCAGCACGGTGTCGCCGTCGTGCACCCGGCCGGAGAGGATCTCCTTCGCCAGCTGGTCGCCGATCGCGGACTGCACCAGGCGGCGCAGCGGCCGGGCGCCGTAGGCCGGGTCGTAGCCGGTGAGGGCCAGCCAGTCCCGGGCGGCCGTGGTGACCTCCAGGCTGAGCCGCCGGTCGCGCAGCCGCTCGGCGAGCCGCGACACCTGCAGGTCGACGATCCGGCTGAGCTCGTCGGTGCCCAGCGGGTCGAAGACCACGATGTCGTCGAGGCGGTTCAGGAACTCCGGCTTGAACGCGGTGCGGACGGTGTCCAGGACGAGTTCCTTCTTGCGCTCGTCCGGGGTGGCCGGGTCGACCAGGAACTGGCTGCCCAGGTTCGAGGTCAGGATCAGGATCGCGTTCCGGAAGTCCACCGTGCGGCCCTGGCCGTCGGTGAGCCGGCCGTCGTCCAGCACCTGCAGCAGCACGTCGAAGACCTCCGGGTGGGCCTTCTCGACCTCGTCCAGCAGCACCACGCTGTACGGGCGGCGCCGGACGGCCTCGGTGAGCTGGCCGCCCTCCTCGTAGCCGACGTAGCCGGGCGGGGCACCGACCAACCGGGAGACCGAGTGCTTCTCGCCGTACTCGCTCATGTCGATGCGGACCATCGCCCGCTCGTCGTCGAAGAGGAAGTCGGCGAGCGCCTTGGCGAGCTCGGTCTTGCCGACGCCCGTCGGGCCGAGGAAGAGGAAGGAGCCGGTCGGGCGGTCCGGGTCGGCGATGCCGGAGCGGGTGCGGCGCACCGCGTCCGACACCGCGGCGACCGCCTCGGCCTGGCCGATCAGGCGGCGGCCGATCTCGTCCTCCATCCGCAGCAGCTTGGCGCTCTCGCCCTCCATCAGGCGGCCGGCCGGGATGCCCGTCCAGGACGCGACCACGTCGGCGACGTCGTCCGGGCCGACCTGCTCCTTGACCATGGTGGCGTTCGGCTCGTCCGCCGCGCGGTCCTGCGCCTCGGCGAGCTCGCGCTCGGCGGCCGGGATCTCGGCGTACATCAGCTTCGAGGCGCGTTCGAAGTCGCCGTCGCGCTGGGCCCGTTCGAGGGCGCCGCGGAGGTCGTCGAGGCGCTCCTTGAGCTCGCCGACCCGGTTGAGGGACTTCTTCTCCTGCTCCCACCGGGCGGTGAGCACGCTCAAGTGCTCCTGCTTGTCGGCGAGATCGCGGCGCAGCCGGGCGAGCCGGTCCACCGAGGCCGGGTCGGACTCCTTCTCCAGTGCCAGCTCCTCCATCCGCAGCCGGTCGACGGAGCGCTGGAGTTCGTCGATCTCGACGGGCGAGGAGTCGATCTCCATGCGCAGCCGGGAGGCGGCCTCGTCGACCAGGTCGATGGCCTTGTCCGGCAGGAAGCGGGCGGTGATGTAGCGGTTGGAGAGGGTGGCCGCGGCGACCAGCGCCGCGTCCGAGATCTCCACCTTGTGGTGCGCCTCGTAGCGGCCCTTGAGGCCGCGCAGGATGGCGATGGTGTCCTCGACCGAGGGCTCGCCGACCATGACCTGCTGGAAGCGGCGCTCCAGCGCAGGGTCCTTCTCGATCCGCTCGCGGTACTCGTCGAGCGTGGTCGCGCCGACCATCCGCAGCTCGCCGCGGGCGAGCATGGGCTTCAGCATGTTGCCGGCGTCCATCGCGGAGTCGCCGCCGGCGCCCGCGCCGACCATGGTGTGCAGCTCGTCGATGAAGGTGATGACCTGGCCGTCGCTGTCCTTGATGTCGTTCAGGACGGCCTTCAGCCGCTCCTCGAACTCGCCGCGGAACTTCGCGCCGGCGACCATCGCGGAGAGGTCGAGCGCGACCAGGCGCTTGCCGCGCAGCGACTCGGGCACGTCACCGGCGACGATCCGCTGGGCGAGGCCCTCGACGACGGCGGTCTTGCCCACGCCGGGCTCGCCGATCAGCACCGGGTTGTTCTTGGTGCGGCGGGACAGCACCTGGACGACCCGGCGGATCTCGGTGTCCCGGCCGATGACCGGGTCGAGCTTGCCGTCGCGGGCGGCCCTGGTGAGGTCCGTGCCGTACTTCTCCAGCGCCTTGTAGGTGCCCTCCGGGTCGGCGGAGGTGACCCGCGCGCTGCCGCGGACGTCCTTGAACGCGGCCAGCAGCGCCTTGGGGGTGGCGCCGTTCTGCTGCAGCAGGTCGGCGACCGCACCGCCCTCGGCGGCGAGGCCGACCATCAGGTGCTCGGTGGAGAGGTACTGGTCGTCCAGGTCGGTGGCGCGCTTGCCCGCCTCCTGGAGGACGGCGAGCGTGTCGCGGGCCAGCTGCGGCGCGGCGACGGTCGAGCCCTGCGCGGTGGGCAGGGCGGCGAGCTGCTGGCGGGCGGCGGCCACGACCCTCGACGGGTCCGCACCCACGGCCTCCAGCAGCGGGCGGGCGATGCCCTCCGGCTGCTCCAGCAGCGCCAGCAGGACGTGCACCGGCTTGACGTCCGGGTGTCCTGCGGCGCTGGCCTGCCGGATCGCGGCGGACAGGGCGTCCTGCGTCTTGCTGGTGAACTTGCCGGCATCCACTGGTGGCGTTCTCCTTCCGTTCGGGCATCGAGTCTGCCTCGTACAGCATCCAGTAAGTTGAGTCTATTTCGCTCAACCCTTCCCGGTCCAGTGGGTACCGGTCCTGTCACCCGCTGTTCATCCCCGCCGAGTGGGCTCCCTGGTCAGGCCCAGCAGCAGCCGCGCCGGGCCGGCCGGCCGGCGTCCGACCGGCCAGACCGCCCGCAGCGGCCGGTGCAGGTCGAGGCCCTCGACCGGCACCGCCACCAGGCGCCGGGTCGCCAGTTCCTCGACGACGGCCAGCTCGGAGAGGCAGACCGGACCGGCGCCGGTCATCGCCGCGGCCTTCAGCGCCGTCGACGAGGCCAGTTCCAGGCGGGGCGGCGCCGTCCCGCCGTGAGGGGCGAGCGCCTGGTCGAGCACCTCGCGGGTGCCCGAACCGGGCTCCCGGAGCACCAGCGGGGTGGCCGCCAGCTCGGCCGGGGCGAGCGGTCTGCGGCGGCGGGCCCACGGGTGCTCCGGCGCCACGACCACGACCAGCCGGTCGGCGGCCACCACCGCGCCGGCCAGCCCCGGCGGGGCGCTCGCCCCCTCCACGAAGCCGAGGTCGGCGTCGCCCGCCAGGACGTGCGCCGCCACGTCCGCCGAGTTGGCCGTCCGCAGGGTCACCGCGGTGTCCGGGCTCACCTCGTTCAGGGCCAGCAGCCACCCCGGCATCAGGTACTCGGCCACGGTCAGGCTCGCCACCACCACCAGTCGGGCGTCCCGGCGGCCGCGCAGCGCGTCGATCCCGGCGTCCAGCGCCTGCGCGGCCTCGACCACGTGGCGCGCCCACTCGACCACCAGCAGCCCGGCCTCGGTGGGCCGCGAGCCGCGCGGGGAGCGCTCCAGCAGGGCGACGCCGATCTGCCGCTCCATCCCGCGGATCCGGGCGCTCGCGGCGGGCTGGCTCACCCCGAGTTCGGCGGCGGCCCGTCCGACGCTGCCCAGCCGGGCGACCGCCAGCAGCAGCTCCAGGGCGCCGATGTCGGGGACCCGCGACGAGAGAGGCATAGAGCCAGGTTATGTCCTCATAGATCGCGGGCGGCTACCGATCGGCCGGCCCGCGGCGGAGGCTGCTGCCATGCCCGCCCTCACCACCACGCCGCTCCCCGCGCCCGCCCCGGCACCGCCGCCGACTGCGGCCGAGCGGCCCGCCGACCACCGGAGCCCCGACCGGACGGGCGCGCCCGCGCGGCCCGGCCTCGGCCGGCTCGGGCCGAACTGGTACGCGGCGGTCATGGGCACCGCGATCGTCGCCACCGGCGCCACCGCCGTCCCGGTGGGCCCGCCCGGGCGGGCGGGCTTCGCGGCGGCCGTCTGGCTGGTCGCCGTGGCGGCGCTGGCGGCCGTCGTGGCGGCCCGGGCGGTGCAGCTGGTCCGGCACCCCGGCACGGTCCGTGCACAGCTGCTGGACGAGCCGGCGACCGCCGTCTTCCAGGGCTGTCCGCCGATGGCGCTGCTCGCGGTCGGGCACGCCACCCTGGTGGCGGGCGCCCCGGTGCTGGGCGACCGGGCCGCGGTCGCCGCCGACCTGGTGCTGTGGTGCGCCGGCACGCTGTACGCGGTCGCCGTCGCGTCGGGCATCCCGTTCCTGATGATCACGCGGCACCGGATCCCGGCCCGCGAGGCCAATCCGACCTGGCTGCTGCCCGCGGTCGCCCCGCTGGTCGCCGCCTCCGCCGGCTCGGCGCTCGTCCCGCACCTGCCGGAGGCCTGGCGGCCGGCGCTGCTGTACGCCGGCTGCGCGTTGTTCGGCGCCGGTCTGCTCGGTGTGGCGCTGGTGCTGCCGGTGGTCTTCGCCGGTCTGCTGCACGGGCGGCTCGCCCTGGTGCTGACCCCGTCGCTCTTCCTGGTCCTCGGCCCGCTCGGCCAGTCCGCCACCGCGGCGGGCGGGCTGGCGGACGCCGCCCGCACGGCCGCCCCGGCGCTCGCCGGGCCGGCCCGGGCGCTCTCGGTCCTGTACGGGGTGGCGGTGCTCGGCTTCGCCCTGCTGTGGCTCGTCCCGGCGGCCGCCGCGAACCTGCGGGCCCGGCGGGCCGGGATGCCGTTCGCGATGACCTGGTGGGCGTTCACCTTCCCGGTGGGCACCCTGGTGACCGGGGCGGCGGTGCTGGCCCGGCACACCGGCTTCGGCGGCTTCGCCGGGCTCTCCGCTGCCCTGTACGTTCTGCTGCTCGGCGCCTGGGCGGTGGCCGCCGCACGCACCGTCTCCGCCCTCCCGGCCACCCGGCGGGCGGCGGCCCGCCCGCCGGAGCCCGCGCGGAATCGCTGAACGCCGCTCCGTGCGGTCCGTCGCGGCGCACGTCGACGGCGTGGCGGAACACATCCGGCGGCGAATTGCGGTTTCCCGTCGCGGCAATCCCGGGCGGCCGGGGCGGACGGCGGGAATCCGCCCGCAGATGCTCGGTGCACGAATCCCGCGACGGTCATTCCGAGGTATTCGGACAGGCGTCCGGAGGGCGGTGGCACGCGGTGCCACCCGACGGCTGCCGCCCAGGTCGGGGCGGCTCCGGCGGCGCCGCCGGCTTGATCGTGTGCACGATCCGGCGTCCGTCGGCCCGCTGACGCGGCAATTCCACACAGGGGGGGATCGGCCGTGTGGAGGGCTCACGGATGCCGAATGGACGTTTGGTGGGCACCGCACCCCGGCCGGACACCCGGATGTCCGGCGGACCGGAGATTCCCGTTCCGCGGCCCGGCCCGGAGACTGCAAGTTCCTGCACTTGCGGAAACCTGCAGGCGGTGGCCACTTGTGACTCGGCCGTCACGCTGTGAGGGTGGAACCACGCCAGCCGTCCGGGCAACCGCAGCCCGAGGGACGGTGACTTGCTCTTCAGTGTGGGTGGTGGTGCGTCCGTGCCGCTGCCGCGGGGGGAAGAGCGCCGGCCGGGACGCCATGTGTGGTGATGGCCCCCGGAACCGGACTCGGCGAGGCGTTGCTGCTCCGCCTCGCCGGAAGCGCCTTCGGCAACGGCGTGACATGACGGGTCCCCCGGCCGGCGCGCTCCGTGCGCGCCGGCCGGGGGACGCGTCGAAACGGGGTACCGAATCCCTCCCGATCCGAACTTGTTGAGATCATGATCCGACAACACTGAGGGGAAAGTTCGGCAGGGAGACTTCCAGGTGGCTGCGGAACCGACGGACCGGAGCTCCGGACTGCCCGACGAGGCGGGACGCGGGCTCTACCTCGCCGTGCTCGCCCAGGGCGGCCGGATTCCGCTGTCCACCGTCCCCGAGCGGGACCGCGCCGCGGTCGACCAGCTCGTCCGGCTCGGCCTGCTGGTGCCCAACCCGATCGACGGCGCCTATGTGGCGGTCAGCCCGCGCGCGGTCGGCGAACGGATCGGCTCGGAGATGCGCTCCGCCGCCGCGGACCTGCTCTGGCGGGCCGAGCGCCTCCCCGCCGACCTCGACCCGCTCACCCGGGCGTACGACTCGCTGCCCCGGCAGAGCGACGACCCGCAGCGCGCCACCTACGTCGACGGCCGAGAACGCATCCGCCACCGGATCGCCGAGCTCGTCTCCGACTGCAAGCAGGAGATGCTCACCGCCCAGCCCGGCCCCCGGCAGCCGGCCACCATCACCCTCGCCCGGCACCAGGACCTCGCCCTGGTGCAGCGCGGCGCCCGGATGCGCACCCTCTACCAGCCGCAGGTCCTCGCCGAGCCCTGGACGCTCGGCTACGCCGCCGAACTCACCGAGCAGGGTGCCGGACTGCGCGTCCTCGACGAGCCCTTCGAGCGGATGCTGATCATCGACCGGGCGGTCGCCGTCGTCCCCGCCGCCGACGACTACAGCCGCGCCGCCTTCATCTCCGACCCGGCGGCCGTCGCCTTCCTGGTCAAGACCTTCGAACGCGACTGGGCACGGGCCGACGTCGTCCAGTGGGCCGAGGTCGACGCACCCGCCGTCGCCGCCTCCGCCGCCAACCGGGTCGGCCGGCTGCTCGCCCAGGGGCTCACCCAGCGGGCCGTCGCCACCCGGCTCGGGCTCAGCGAGCGCACCGTCGCCGGGCACATCTCCCGACTGCGCGAGAAGTACGGCGCCCAGACGCTCTTCCAGCTCGGCTGGCTGATGCGGGGGAGCCGCCGTGACTGACCGGGCCCACGCGGCACCGCCGCCCCTGACATGTCCTGTGACGTTTTCCGCCCGCGGACGCTCTATCTCCATGGGACGGTCACAGCAGGGAGAGCGGCATGGCTGACGGCGGGACGGGAGCGCTCCCGAACGAGGAGGAACGGGCCCTCTACCGGGCCGTCCTGGCCCAGGGCGGCCGGGTGATGTTCCGCGACGCGCTGGCGGAGAACCCGGAGGCGGTGCTGCGGCTGGTCGAGCTGGGATTCCTGGTGCACCACGCGGAGGACGCCTCGCTCACCGCGGTGAACCCACGGACGGTCAGCGACCGGCTCAGCGCCGAACTTCGATCGGCCGGCACCCGGATGCTGATCCGGGCCGAGCAGACGCCCGGCGCACTGGAGGACCTGGCCCAGGCCTACGACGCCACCCCGCCCAGGGTCGACCGCACCGGCGAGGTCCAGCACGTCCACGGTTTCGGCCAGATCCGGCACCGCATCCTGCAACTGGAGGCGGACGCCCGCGAGGAGGGGCTGGCGCTCCAGCCCGGCGGTGCCCGCCCGGCCGGGCACCTGGCGGCCGGCCGGGACCGCGCCCGGGCCTTCCTGGCCCGCGGCGCCGCGCTGCGCACGGTCTACCACCCGGGCGCGCGGCTGGACGAGGCGACGGCCGACTACGCGGCCGAACTGACCGAGCTCGGGGCCCGGTTCCGCATCCTCGCCGAGCCCTTCACCCGGATGCTGATCTTCGACCGCCGGATCGCGGTGCTCCCTGCCGCGGCCGATAACAGCAGCGCGGCCTTCGTGGAGGACCCGGCGGTGGTGGGCTACCTGGTCGGCGTCTTCGAACGCGACTGGGAGCGCGCGGAGCGGGTGCAGTGGCGCACCGCCCCGCAGGACGGCAACGGCCTCCCGGTGCACGAGCAGGTCGGCCGGCTGCTGGCCCAGGGGCTGACCCAGCGGACGGTCGCGAGCCGGCTGGGGCTCGGCGAGCGCACCGTGGCCGCCCACATCGCCCGGCTGCGCGAGCTGTACGGTGCCGAGACGCTCTTCCAGCTGGGCTGGCAGATGCGCGCCGACGCGGCCGAGGACCGGCCGGAGTGATGCGGCGTCAGCCGGTCGCGATCCCCGGGGACCAGTAGCCGAACGAGTCGCCCTTGGACTGCCGCGGCACCGGGAACTGCTCGCCGGGGGCCGTCCAGAAGCCCTCACGCAGCGACAGCGCCATGCCGGCCCAGTCCAGCGCGGTCTCCACGGTGTGCTGCAGGGCGTCCTGCGACCAGCCGTCGTCGAAGACCAGCGGCAGCACCGGCGCGACCTGCTCGATGGTGGCGATCAGCGGGTTGTGCGTGATCGCCTCGTCCACCAGCAGCACGATCGGCTTGCGCAGCGCCGAGGCCCAGCCCAGCTCCAGGCTGACACCGGCCGACAGCGGCGCGCCGACGTAGGCGAAGACCAGGTCCGCGGTCTGCAGCGCCCGGAAGTCGGAGGGCACCCGGGGCTCGGGGGCGCGTCCGGCGACCGTCCAGGCGTCGCTGTGGTGGGCGCTGTAGACGGCCGCGCCGCTGCGCAGCAGGGTCGTCCGCAGCGTGGTCAGCCGGGTGCGACTGGCCAGCGTCACCACGCTGTCGGCCGGGCCGGTGAGCCGCATCAGCGGTGCGGCCAGGAAGACCCGTGCGCGCCGGCCCTCGGAGGCCTGGGCGGTGCGGTGGCGCAGGTAGGGCTCACTCATGTCGACTCCGGGGATTGGCCGCTGGCTGGTCTGGCGTCCTGCGAGCGATTGGCGTCCGGGCTCGCCCCGAGGCGAGTTCCGCTGTGGTGTGGTCGGGGGCGGTGCCGTCGTGGCTGCTCGGGCGCCGCGGATGTGGTGTGACCGTGCTGATCGTCCAACGTTCGTGACCGACAAGTCCACCGGCACGTGGTGTCATATGGCTGCCTGGCAGCGAGATGACGCACCCGCGGGAATGCGCCGATCGTGACACCGAGCGTGCTCTTGCGGCATGATTTGGGCCAATGTTCGAGACTTCTCTATTCACTCGGTAGGCATTCCCAGAGGAGGGATCGGTCGCAATGTCTCGTATGCGCCGGTTTGTTCGGCTTGCCGTCGTGCCAGTTGTCATGGGTGCGGCGATATTGACGGGTAGTAATCCGGCTGCGGCCGACAGCGCCTGGACACTCCGCAGCGTGCGCGCCGACCAGGCGACCGCGACGGAGACCGTGCAGGCCAGGGCGGGCTCGCTGTTGCTGCTGGACGACTCCGCCTGGACCTGACGGGCGGCGAAGGTACTGCTCCCGGGCGGGACGGGGCGCCCGGGGTCCGACCGTCAGCCGAAGTCTGCCTGGTCGGCCGGTGAATCCTTGGCCGAGCGGGCGAGCACCCAGCCGAGCTGGAAGAGCGACTCCACCTGGTAGTCCTCGCGCATCTCCGCGATGTGGCGGGCGAGCGTGCGCTCGCTGATGCCCAGACGCCGGGCGATGACGCGGTGATTGATTCCCTTGAGCATCAGATCGATGATCGTCTGCCGCAGCCGGGAAACCACCTGGGGTGGAACTGTCGGTGAGCCGTCAAAATCCAGGGCCCGACTCCAGTTCCGCTCGAAGACCTCCTCGATCAGGTAGCTGATGACGGCCTGATCGTGAATGAACGCGGCCAAGTTGAGATCGTCGACCACCGGGATCACCGCAGTGCGCCGATCGATCACGATCAATCTGGTGTAGGGCTCGTCCAGGGTTCGGACCCGCCCGCCGGCCGTGGTTATCGAGGCGACATAGTCGCGGGTGGGCGCGTGATACCGGGTGCTCGGGTGGTAGATGGTCCGAATGGTGGCGCCGCGGCGCAGGGTTTCCAGATCCCGGGCGATGACTCCGGCCAGCGCCTCCGGGGGGCGGGGGCCGCCCGGCTGGGCCGCCAGCATCTCCTCGGAGCAGCCGCTGACGAGCTGGCCCAGCCGCTGGTTTATCAGCACTTTGCCGTGGACGTATTCGATGATCCCGCCCGCCTTGCGCGGGGTGCGGAAGTCCTCGGCGAGTTCCTGGAGATCGGCCGGCAGGGCCACCGCCCGCTGGAGCAGGTCGAGCGCCTTCCGCTGCCACAGGCTGGTCAGCCGGGCGGACAGCTGCTCGGGGTCGACGGCGACCAGCACCGCCGGGTCGTCGGTGTCCGGGACGAGCAGACCGATGTCGAGCAGCTCGTCCAGGGCCTTGCTGCCCTCCGGTGCCTCCTGCTCGGGGGAGACCCGGCCGTGCGACTTCAGGACGTTGCGGTAGAGCTGGCGGGCCTCGCTCGACAGGACGCCCAGCCCGCGTGGGGTGAGGCCCGGTTCGTCGGTCTCACTCATCAGGCTCCTTGCCATCGGTCAAACCGGTGCGGCGCGGCCGGTACCGCTTCTCCGGGGATCATAGGCGCCCCGGAGCTGCGGGGAGCCCCCGCGCCGGACATTCCCACCACCCGCGCACGGCGGAGTACCGCACTGTCTCATCCGACAGCAGGCCGCCGGCACCCCCCGGGAGGAGGGAACCGGCGGCCCGGGCGGCCCCTGGGGGCCCGATCAGCGCTTGGGACGCCAGACCACCAGCGCACTGGACTGCTGGACCTGCTGGTACGGCACCAGGTCGCGGCGGTAGGACGCGTGCACCGCCGCCTCGCGCTGCTGGATGGCCGTGGCGGCACCGTCGAGGGCGTCCGCGAGCTCCGCGACCCGGGACTGGAGCGCGGCGACCTGGTTCTCCAGCTCGATGATCCGCTTGATGCCGGCCAGGTTGATGCCCTCGTCCTGGGAGAGCCGCTGGACCTCGCGCAGCTGCTGGATGTCCCGGGCCGAGTAGCGACGGCCCCGGCCGGCCGTGCGGTCGGGCGAGACCAGGCCGAGCCGGTCGTACTGCCGCAGGGTCTGCGGGTGCAGGCCGGAGAGCTCCGCGGCCACCGAGATCACGTACACCGGGGTGTCCTCGGTCAGCACGTACTGCGGAGCCGGGGTACCGCGCGGCCGGCGCGGCACCGAGCCGGGCAGGCCCTCGCCGAGGCCGGGGCCGATCGGGCTGTCGGGGGTCGTCATCTGGTCACGCTCCCTCCGCCGCCTGGAACAGGGCGGCTCGCGGGTCGTCCGAGGCGGTGGCCTCGCGGTACTGCTCCAGTGCGCTCAGCGCGTCTCCGGTGACGTGCTTGGGGACGACGACCTCGACGGTGACCAGCAGGTCGCCGCGGGTGCCGTCCTTGCGGGTGGCGCCCTTGCCCCGGGCCCGGAGGGTGAGGCCGTTGGCGCTGCCGGCCGGCAGCTTGAGCTTCACCGCGGGCCCGTTGAGGGTCGGGACCTCGATCGTCCCGCCGAGGGCCGCCTCGGGGAAGGTGACCGGCACGGTCACGGTGAGGTTGTCGGCCTTGCGGCCGAACACCGGGTGGCCGTCCACGTGCACGGTGACGTAGAGGTCGCCCGGCTGGCCGCCGCGCTCGCCCTGGGCGCCCTTGCCCTTGAGGCGGATCCGCTGGCCGTCCTGCACCCCGGCCGGGATGCGCACCTGCATCGTCCGGGCCGAGGAGGCGCGGCCGCTGCCGTGGCACACCGTGCACGGGTCGTCGACGATCATGCCGCGGCCCTTGCAGTCGCGGCACGGGTCGGAGAGCGCGAAGGCGCCCTGGCCGCGGCTGACGGTGCCCGCGCCGACACAGGTCGGGCAGACCCGCGGGGTGGTGCCGGCCTTCGCGCCGGTGCCGGCGCAGGCGCGGCAAGGGGCCTGACTGGTCATCCGCAGCGGGACGGTCGCGCCGTCCACCGCCTCGACGAACGAGAGCGTCACCTCGGTCTCGACGTCGGCGCCGCGCCGCGGCTGTGCCTGCCGGCCGCCGCGGTTGAACAGGCCGCCGAAGACGTCGCCGATCCCGCCGCCGCCCCCGCCGGAGCCGGAGAACAGGTCACCGAAGTCGAAGTTGTAGTTGCCGCCGGCGCCGCCGGGACGGAACCCGCCGTTGCCGAACAGGCTGCGGGCCTCGTCGTACTCCTTGCGGCGCTTCTCGTCCGACAGGACGTCGTACGCCTCGGAGATGTCCTTGAACCGCTCCTCGGCCTTGGCGTCACCCTTGTTGGCGTCCGGGTGGAACTCGCGGGCCAGCTTGCGGTAGGTCTTCTTGATCTCGGCCGCGGTGGCGTCCTTGGGCACTCCGAGGACCTTGTAGTAGTCCTTCTCCACGTAGTCCTTGGTGCTCATGGCTGCCGCCACCTCCCGAAATGTGTCTGAACGGCGCTGCGGAGTCGCACCCCGACGCGGTCGGCGTACGACTCCGCAGCACACAGATTGTCAGCTGTCCGCCGCACCGTCACCCTTGGCGGACTCCGGCTTGTCGGCGTCCGGGGCGGACGTGGTCTGGGTGCCCGGCTGGGGCTCCGCGACCGAGACCATCGCCGGGCGGATGATCCGCTCGCCGATCCGGTAGCCCGGCTGGAGGATCTGCACGCAGGTGTCCTCGGTGACGTCCGAGGAGTAGCTGTGCATCAGCGCCTCGTGCAGCGTCGGGTCGAAGGCCTCGCCCTCCTTGCCGAACTGCTGCAGACCCAGCTTGGCGACCACGGTCTCCAGCGACTCGGCGACCGACTTGAAGCCGCCCGTCACCTCGCCGTGCTCACGGGCCCGGCCGATGTCGTCCAGCACCGGGATCAGCGACTCCAGGATGTTGGAGACGGCGATCTCCCGGACCGTCAGACGGTCGCGCTCGACCCGCTTGCGGTAGTTCTGGTACTCGGCCTGCAGGCGCTGGAGGTCCGCGGTGCGCTCGCTCGCCTCGCGCTTGGCCGAGGCGAGCTCGTCGGCGCCCGCCACGGCCTCCTCGGCGGCCTTGAGCACGGCCTCCTCGGCGGAGTCGTCGCCGGGCTCGCCGCCCCGCGCCTTCTCCGTCATGCGGCACCGCCCTTGGGCTTCTCGTCGTCGATGATCTCGGCGTCGACCACGTCGTCCTCCTTGGCGCCGGCGGCCTCGCCGGCACCGGCCGCACCGGCGGCGTCGGCCTGCGCGTAGAGCGCGGCGCCGAGCTTCTGGGCGGTGGTGGAGACCTTCTCGGTGGCCTCGCGGATCGCCGCGATGTCCTCGCCCTTCAGCGCCTCCTTGAGCTCGCCGATGGCGGTCTCGACCTCGGTCTTGACGTCGGCGGGGAGCTTGTCGGCGTTGTCGGCGATGAACTTCTCGGTCGAGTAGACGAGCTGCTCGCCCTGGTTGCGGGTCTCCACGGCCTCGCGGCGCTTGTGGTCCTCGTCCGCGTACTGCTCGGCCTCGCGGCGCATGCGGTCGACCTCGTCCTTCGGCAGCGAGGAGCCGCCGGTGACGGTCATCTTCTGCTCCTTGCCGGTGCCGAGGTCCTTCGCGGCCACGTGCATGATGCCGTTGGCGTCGATGTCGAAGGTGACCTCGATCTGCGGCAGGCCGCGCGGCGCCGGCGGCAGGCCGGTCAGCTCGAACATGCCGAGCTTCTTGTTGTACGCCGCGATCTCGCGCTCGCCCTGGTAGACCTGGATCTGCACGGACGGCTGGTTGTCCTCGGCCGTGGTGAAGATCTCCGAGCGCTTGGTCGGGATCGTGGTGTTGCGCTCGATCAGCTTGGTCATGATGCCGCCCTTGGTCTCGATGCCGAGGGACAGCGGGGTGACGTCGAGCAGCAGGACGTCCTTGACCTCGCCCTTGAGGACACCGGCCTGGAGGGACGCGCCGATGGCGACGACCTCGTCCGGGTTGACGCCCTTGTTGGCGTCCTTGCCGCCGGTCAGCTCGCGGACGAGCTCGGCGACGGCCGGCATGCGGGTGGAGCCGCCGACGAGGACGACGTGGTCGATCTCGGACAGCGCGATGCCGGCGTCCTTGATGACGTTGTGGAACGGGTGCTTGCAGCGCTCCAGCAGGTCCGCGGTCAGCTGCTGGAACTGGGCCCGGGTGAGCTTCTCGTCCAGGTGCAGCGGGCCCTCGGCGGAGGCCGTGATGTAGGGCAGGTTGATCGAGGTCTCCGAGGAGGAGGACAGCTCGATCTTGGCCTTCTCGGCGGCCTCGCGGAGGCGCTGGACGGCCATCTTGTCCTTGGACAGGTCGACGCCGTGGCCGGCCTGGAAGGTCTTCACCAGGTGGTCGACGACGCGCTGGTCCCAGTCGTCACCACCGAGGTGGTTGTCACCGTTGGTGGCCTTCACCTCGACGACGCCGTCGCCGATCTCCAGCAGGGACACGTCGAACGTGCCACCGCCGAGGTCGAAGACCAGGATGGTCTGGTCGTCCTTGTCGAGGCCGTACGCCAGGGCGGCGGCGGTCGGCTCGTTGACGATGCGCAGGACGTTGAGACCCGCGATCTCGCCGGCCTCCTTGGTGGCCTGGCGCTCGGAGTCGTTGAAGTACGCCGGGACGGTGATGACGGCGTCGGTGACCGTCTCGCCCAGGTAGGCCTCGGCGTCGCGCTTCAGCTTCTGCAGGATGAAGGCGGAGATCTGCTGGGGGTTGAAGTCCTTGCCGTCCAGGTTGATCTTCCAGTCGGTGCCCATGTGGCGCTTGACCGACCGGATCGTCCGGTCCACGTTGGTGACCGCCTGGCGCTTGGCGACCTCACCCACCAGGACCTCGCCGTTCTTGGCGAAGGCGACGACGGACGGCGTGGTCCGAGCGCCCTCGGCGTTGGTGATGACCGTGGGCTCACCGCCCTCAAGAACACTGACGACGGAGTTCGTCGTACCGAGGTCGATGCCGACCGCGCGTGCCATCGTAGATACCTCCACGGGAGAGTTGAGCGTTACGGGCTCAAGCATGCCTGACGGTTCGGGGACCGTCAACAGCCATGAGTCGGTGTCGCTCAACTTTGCTGCGCGGTCGGCGGAAGGCGCCGGGCGGGTGGCGGTGGCCGTTCGGTGCCGCCGGATGGGTGAGTATGTCCTTAGTGACTGCCGCCATACCTTGAGCGTCTTCTGAACGAGTGCTACGGGGCGGTAGGGTCCGGGCGTTGGGTCGCTAAGTTACCGACCAGTACACTGGGGCGACCCCTAGACACCAGCCGCTGGAGACGGAGAGCCGATGCAGCTAGCAGCGATCGTCATCTCGCTGGTCACCACTGTGATCGGCACTGCGCTCGCCGCCCGGGCGGCCGCGTACATCTACAAGGTCGTCCGGGCCGGACAGGCGGACGCCACCCGCTTCGGGCAGCCCGCCCGACGGGTGAAGACCGTCGCCACCGAGTTCCTCGGGCACACCCGGATGAACCGGTGGGGCGTCGTCGGCGTCGCCCACTGGTTCGTCGCCGTCGGATTCTTCTCGCTGGTGCTCACCCTGGTGAACGCCTTCGGCCAGCTCTTCGACGCCGAGTTCGCGCTGCCGGTCATCGGTCACTGGCTGCCCTGGAACATCTTCGTCGAGCTCATCGGCACCCTCACCACGCTCGGCATCCTGGTGCTGATCGTGATCCGGCTGCTCAGCCTGCCCTCCCGGGCCGGCCGCAAGTCCCGCTTCGCCGGCTCGATCGCCTGGCAGGCCTTCTACGTCGAGTACACCATCCTCGGCATCGGCCTCTGCATCATGATGCTGCGCGGCCTGGAGGGCGCCCTGGAGGGCGTCGACTCCTACGACCCGACGTACCTGGTCTCGTACCCGATCGTCGCCGCGTTCGACGGCGTCGCCCACGGCACGCTGGTCAACCTGATCTACGTCTTCGCGATGCTGAAGATCTGCATCTCCTTCGCGTGGGCGATCACCATCGGCATCAACCCGTCCATGGGTGTGGCCTGGCACCGCTTCCTCGCCTTCTTCAACATCTACTTCAAGCGCGAGGAGGACGGCGGCACCGCGCTCGGCGCCCTGCGCCCGATGACCAGCGGCGGCCAGCCGATCGACTTCGAGGACCCGGCCGACGACGCGGTCTTCGGCGTCTCCCAGGTCGAGCACTTCTCCTGGAAGGGCATCCTCGACTTCTCCACCTGCACCGAGTGCGGCCGCTGCCAGTCGCAGTGCCCCGCCTGGAACACCGGCAAGCCGCTCTCGCCGAAGCTGCTCATCATGAGCCTGCGCGAGCACGCCTTCGCCAAGGCCCCCTACCTGCTCGCCGGCGGCGGCAAGTCCATGGAGGGCGACGAGAAGGCCACCGCCGAGCAGCTCGCCGGCGTGGCCGCGGAGGCCCTCGCCGAGGCCGAGCGTCCGCTCGTCGGCACCGCCGAGGAGGGCGGTGTCATCGACCCGGACGTGCTGTGGTCCTGCACCACCTGCGGCGCCTGCGTCGAGCAGTGCCCGGTCGACATCGAGCACATCGACCACATCGTCGACATGCGCCGCTACCAGGTCATGATCGAGAGCTCCTTCCCGACCGAGGCCGGGACGATGCTCAAGAACCTGGAGAACAAGGGCAACCCGTGGGGCATGGCCACCAAGGCCCGCCTCGACTGGGTCAAGGAGCTCAAGAAGGAGACCGGCATCGAGGTGCCGGTGATCGGCCAGGACATCGAACCCGCCGAGGTCGAGTACCTCTACTGGGTCGGCTGCGCCGGCGCCCTGGAGGACCGCGCCAAGAAGACCACCAAGGCCTTCGCCGAGCTGCTGCACACCGCGGGCGTGAAGTTCGCGATCCTCGGCAAGGAGGAGTCCTGCACCGGTGACTCCGCCCGCCGCCTCGGCAACGAGTTCCTCTTCCAGATGCTCGGCGCGCAGAACGTCGAGACGCTGAACGCCGCGCTGGAGGACGCCCCGGTCAAGCGGATCGTGGCCACCTGCCCGCACTGCTTCAACACCATCGCCAACGAGTACCCGCAGCTCGGCGGGCACTTCGAGGTCATCCACCACACCCAGCTGCTGCAGCACCTCATCGACGAGGGCAAGCTGATCCCGGTCAACCCCGTCGAGGGCCTGATCACCTACCACGACCCGTGCTACCTGGGCCGCCACAACAAGGTCTACAGCCCGCCGCGCGAGATCATGGACAAGGTCCCGGGCCTGCGCCAGCAGGAGATGCACCGCCACAAGGAACGCGGCTTCTGCTGCGGCGCCGGCGGCGCGCGGATGTGGATGGAGGAGCGGATCGGCAAGCGCATCAACACCGAGCGCGTCGACGAGGCGCTGTCCCTCAACCCGGACATCGTCTCCACCGCCTGCCCGTTCTGCCTCGTCATGCTCTCCGACTCGGTCAACGGCAAGAAGAACGAGGGCGCGGCCAAGGAGCACCTGAAGGTCGTCGACGTGGCCCAGCTGCTGCTCGACTCCGTCAAGGCGCAGCCGGTCGAGCCCGAGCCCGAGACCGTCCAGGCCTGATCCCTCCGGCATCCGTCCCGGCCCTGTACGCCCCCCACGGCGCACGGGGCCGGGGCGCGTCCGGCCCCGACCGGTGTCCTAGCATGAGCGCCCATGAGCGACGGCGGGGGCACAGCGCACATCGGCAGCGGCGGCACACCCGGGCCCGGGGGCGCGCCGGACGGCACAGGCCCGGCGGGCGAGGGGCGGCCGGCGTACCTGCTGCCACCGGTGGGCATCGCACCGCCCGGCAGCCCGACCCCGGACTGGGCCGCGCTGGCCGAGTCCAACGAGCGGCAACAGCGCCGCCGCAGACTGCTGATGACCGGCGGCGCCGTGGCCGGTGTGCTGGCCGTCGCGGGCATCGTCGCCACCGCCCTCCTGCTGCGCCAGGACGGCCCGGACGGGCCGCGGACCGCCGAACCCACCGCGCTGGCCACCGTCGCCGTGGACGGCCCGCCCAGCGCCGTCCCGAGCGTCTCCGCGGCCTCGTCGCCGCCGCCGTCCGCCTCCGCCACGCCCTCCGGCGCCCCCTCGGGCAGCCCCTCCGCGGGCCGGTCCGCCACCCCGAGCGCGGCGCCGACCCGCCTCGACGACCTCCGCGGCGCCCGCCCGGCCGCCCTCGGCCAGGGCGCCGCCGTCGGCACCGCCGCCGGCCACACCGGCCCGGCGCTGCTGCTGCACGGCAGCGCCGACGGCTGGGCGCAGACCTCCGCCGCGGTCGTCGACACCTCGAAGAGCTTCACCGTCTCCGCGGTGGTGCGGAACGACGCGGCCACCGGCGCGCGCGCCGTCGTCAGCCAGGGCACCGGCAGCTACTACTCCTTCTACCTGGGCCGGGACTACTGGGGCAGCCACAACCAGTGGGTGTTCAAGGTGCAGACCGCGGCCGGCGGCGAGGACAGCACCAGCCGCCAGGCCTTCTCCACCGGCCAGGCCACCACCGGCCAGTGGGTGATGCTCACCGGCGTGTACGACGCCGGCACCAAGCAGATCCGGCTGTACGTCAACGGCGCGCCCGCCCAGACCACCTCCGTGTCGGGCATCTGGCAGACCACCGGGCCGCTGCAGATCGGCCGCACCCGTTGGAAGAACACCTGGACCGACCCCTGGGACGGCGCCCTCACGAACGTGCAGATCTGGAGCCAGGCGCTGCCCGCGGAGCGCGTCACGCAGCTGTGGAGGAGCGGCGGAACGGCCGCCGGAACCCAGCCCGCCGCCGGTTGGCTGCTGCCCTGACCGCGCCGGATCGGCGGCACCCGCGTTTGTCGGGAAGGCACAACCGGGGGCCGTGCGGCAGGGGGCGCCTCGGGAGGAAATACAGTAGGCGCTGGACACGCGGTGCGCGGGTCCGCCGGGGGACGGCCCGTGGGGTCGCGCCGGCCACGCGTCGAACAGATCGACACCGGCCAGGAGACGATCACGGCCGGGACCGTACCGTACACAGGGGAGAAGCTCAGACCATGACCGAGGCGATCATGCTGGTCGGTGGCAAGGGCACCCGGCTGCGCCCGTTGACCACCCACACCCCCAAGCCGATGCTGCCCGTCGCGGGCGTGCCGTTCATCGCGCACCAGCTGGCGCGGGCCGCGGCGGCCGGGGTGACCCGGGTGGTGCTCGCCACCTCGTACCTCGCCGAGGTCTTCGAGGACCACTTCCAGGACGGCAGCCCGTACGGGATCGAGCTGGTGTACCTCACCGAGAAGGAGCCGCTGGGCACCGGCGGCGCCATCCGCAACGCCGCCGCCGGCCTGACCTGCGGCCCCGACGAGCCCGTCCTGGTGTTCAACGGCGACATCCTCTCCGGCCTCGACATCGCCGCGCTGCGCGACGGGCACGTGGCCGCCGGCGCCGACGTCACCCTGCACCTCACCCGGGTGGAGGACCCGCGCGCCTTCGGCCTCGTCCCCACCGACGAGAACGGCCGGGTGCTGGAGTTCCTCGAGAAGCCCGAGACGCCCGAGCAGATCGTCACCGACCAGATCAACGCGGGCTGCTACGTCTTCACCCGCTCGGTGATCGACCGCATCCCGGCCGGCCGCGAGGTCTCCGTCGAGCGCGAGACCTTCCCCGAGCTGCTCGCCACCGGCGCCCTGCTGCGCGGCGTCGTCGACACCTCGTACTGGCTGGACCTCGGCACCCCCGCCGCCTTCGTCCGCGGCTCCGCCGACCTGGTGCTCGGCAAGGTCGACTCCCCGGCGGTGCCCGGCCCGACCGGCGAGGCCCTGCTGCTGCCCGGCGCCCAGGTCGACCCGGGCGCGGTGCTCAGCAACGGCACCGTCGTCTCCGAGGGCGCCGAGATCGAGGCCGGCGCGATCGTCGAGGGCAGCGTGATCCTGCCCGGCGCGGTGATCGGCGCCGACGCCTACGTGAAGGACTCCATCGTCGGCGCCTACGCCGTCATCGGTGCCCGTACCTCGCTGGACGGCACGGTGATCGGCGACGGCGCGACCGTCGAGTCCGACAACGAGCTGCCGAGCGGCCTGCGGATCGCCTGCGGCACGCTGCTGCCGGTCGGCGCCGTCCGCACCACCGCGGGCCCCGGCGGCTGCCCGGCCGGCGAGACCGCCGCGGCCACCGTGCACGGCCCGACCATCGGCGCCCAGCGCTGACCTGCGCGGGGCGGCCGGGAGACCGGCCGCCCCGCGCCGATCCCGCCGCTCGTCACAGGACGGCTGCAATCCGGTGCCCGGCCGTTGATCAACCGACGGCCGGTCAGCCGGAGCAGGTACCGTCGAGGCGTGGCTGGCAATCGATACGACAACGGGCATGGCGCCGACCCCCGGCAGGGATGGTCCGCGCCCGCCGGCCCGGCGCCGCGGCAGCAGCCCGGCGGCGGGCCCACGGGGGAGCCCGAGTACTTCACCGCGCCCATCCCGGGCCACCCCGGCCCCGGCGGGGGCCTCGGCGACGGGTACGCCGACGACGGGCAGGGCCACACCCGGGCCTTCCCGGTCGGCCAGGACCCGTACGGTCCGGACGGCTACGCCGCCGACCCCTACGGGCAGGAGGCGTACGGCCAGGGCGGCTACGGGCAGGAGGCCTACGCGCAGGGCGGCGAGCCCTACGGCGCGCAGGACAACGTCGCCGTCTACCGGGCCGGCGGCCAGGTGGCGCCCCGGGTGTCAGGGCCCCGCCCGACCTGGAAGGAACTGCTGGTCGGGATCTACCGCGAGCCCGCCCGCACCTTCGACCGGATGCGGGACCACCAGGCCTGGCTGCCCGCCCTCACCGTCTCGCTGGCCTACGGCGTGCTCGCGGTGCTCGGCATGGGCGCCACCCACGACGACATCGTCAACTCCACCTTCTCGGTCGCGGCCTGGGCGCTGATCGCCGCCGCGATCGGCTTCGCACTGGCCGGCGCCATGCTCGGCGCGGTCACCTACGCGCTGGCCCGCCAGCTGGGCGGTGACGGCCCGTGGCAGTCCACCGTCGGCCTGGCCGTGCTGATCGGCTGGACGAGCGACACCCCGCGGCTGCTGCTGGCCCTGTTCCTGCCCGCCGACAACCTGGTCGTCCAGGTGGTCGGCTGGATCACCTGGCTGATCTGCGCGGTCCTGCTGACCACCATGGTCCGCCGGGTGCACGACCTGCCCTGGGGCAAGGCCGCGGGCGCGGCCGCCCTGCAACTGCTCGCGCTGCTCGTCCTCATCAAGCTGCCGACGCTGAGCTGACCTGTGTCCCCGACGGCCGGCCCCCGCACCGGGGTGCCGGCCGTCGCCGTGTCCGGACGGCTGCGGGGAGGGCCGGTGACCACGGGGACGGCAGGCGCACCGGACCGCGGCGATAGGGTGGACAGTCTGTCCGTCTGCCCCACGCAGTGCCCGGAGCACCCTCATGACCCTCGCCACCACCCACGTCAGCTTCCCGTCCGGTGCGGTGACCGGCACCTCGCCGGTGCTCGCCGTACACCCGCTGGACGGCGGCCGGTACGCCGTCGTCACCGAGGCGACGCCCTTCCACCCGCTCGACCACACCTGGCCCGACCAGCCCGCCGACCTCGGCACGCTCACCGTCGGCGGCGTCGCGCACCCGGTGGTGGACTGCCTCACCGGCGCGGTCGGCCCGGACGGCGGCGAGCTGCTGGTCGGCGCGGACATCCCCGTCCGCCGCGGCGACGAGGAGTGGTCCTGGCTGGTGCTGCACGTCGTCGAGCAGGAGCCCGCCGACGCGGTCGGCGCGACCGCCGAGCTCGCCGTGGACGCCGAGCGCCGCGCCCTGCTCTCCGCCTCGCACAGCGGCTGCCACCTGCTCGCCCTTGCCCTCAACGCCGCCCTCGCCCCGCGCTGGCGCAAGGATCCGGGCCGCAGCGACGCCTTCGGCAACCCCGACTTCGACAGCCTCGCCATGGCCACCTCCGTGATGGACACCGGGGCCAGCACCGACACCTACCGCCTCGGCAAGTCGCTGCGGAAGAAGGGCTTCACCACCGAGGCCGGCGAGGACTTCCCGGCGCTCGCGGACGCGATCCCCGCCCTCACCGAGGCCGTCAACGCGCAGCTCGCCGCCTGGGTCGCCGCCGACGCGCCGGTCGGCATCGACGTGCCGGGGCCGGAGCTCACCGCGCGCCGGCAGTGGCACTGCGAGCTCCCGCAGGGCTCGGCCCGGATCTTCTGCGGCGGCACCCACCTGCACCACCTCGGCGAGCTCGCCGAGCTGCGCACCGAGCTGACCCTCTCTGAGGACGGCAGCGAGCTGGTCGCCGTGACCCGGCCGAAGCGGGTCTGAACTCACAGCGGACCGCGGAGGTTCCCGGCCCGGGGGCGGGCTCCGTTGCAGATCGATAACGCACCGTGAGCCTATGCGGCAATTGTTCGAATTGTTCGGGGCGGGGCAGGGTCGCTCTCGGTAGCGTTCGGCTGCACTCAGCACCCGTCCCCAGCCGAGGAACACCATGACGACCCCGCAGCCGCCCCAGGGCCTCCCCACCGACCCGTCCGCGCAGGGCGGCTTCGGTCCCGCCCAGGGCTACGGCCAGCCCGCCCCGGGCCAGCCGGCACCCGCCTACGGCCAGCCCGTCCCGGGCCAGGTGCCCGACGGGTACGCCCAGGCGGCCCAGGCGGCGGTGCTCGCCCCGAAGAAGAGCCCGCTCAAGAAGATCCTCGTGGGCGTCGGCACCCTGGTGCTGATCGTCGCGGTCAAGCTCGCCATCAGCTTCGGCATCGGCTACGCCGCCGCCGACAAGCCGGTGCACGCCAAGGCCGGCGAGTGCGTCAAGGTCACCGGCAGCGACAACAACCCCAAGGTCGACACCGTCGACTGCGGCAGCGCCGACGCCAACTACAAGGTGATCTCGGTCGTCGACAACTCCTTCGACCCGAACGCCTGCGGCACCGTCGAAGGCTCCACCGCCGGCCTGGCCCAGCAGCTGCTCAGCGACAAGTTCGTGCTCTGCCTGGCCGAGAAGAAGTAACCCGCACGCACCCGTGCACGCAGCAGTGGGCCGCCGATCACCGACCGGCGGCCCACTGCCGTTGCGCTCCCCGTGCCGGCTCCGCGGGCCCTGCGGGGCCCGCGGAGGCCGGTGTCAGACCTGGGTGCGGTGGAAGTTCAGGTACGAGCGGGACGGCGTCGGGCCGCGCTGGCCCTGGTAGCGCGAGCCGTACCGCTCCGAGCCGTACGGGTGCTCGGCCGGCGAGGAGAGCCGGAACAGGCAGAGCTGGCCGATCTTCATGCCCGGGTACAGCTTGATCGGCAGGGTGGCGACGTTCGACAGCTCCAGCGTGACGTGGCCGCTGAAGCCGGGGTCAATGAAGCCCGCCGTGGAGTGCGTCAGCAGGCCGAGGCGGCCCAGGCTGGACTTGCCCTCCAGCCGCGAGGCGACGTCCTCCGGCAGCGTGATCACCTCGTAGGTCGAGGCCAGCACGAACTCGCCCGGGTGCAGGATGAACGCCTCGTCGCCCTCCGGCTCGACCAGCCGGGTCAGGTCCGGCTGCTCCTCGGAGGGGTCGATGTGCGGGTAGCGGTGGTTCTCGAACACCCGGAAGAAACGGTCCAGCCGGACGTCGATGCTGGAGGGCTGGACCATCTTCGGGTCGAACGGGTCGATCACGACCCGGCCCTTGTCGATTTCGGTCCGGATGTCCTTGTCAGAGAGCAGCACGCAGTCGAGGTTAAAGGCAACGCGGGGCCGCGGACGAATCAGGTACCGATCGTCCGCGGCCCCGCGGCCGTGCCCGAACACCGTCAGGCCAGGAACTCCACGGCCTCCAGCCGCATGGCGCGTGCCAGTTGCGCCCCGGACAGCTCGCCCACGTCCGCCGGCACCGAGCTCCGCAGGCGTCCGCACTGCGGACAGCGGATGAGTCTGCCCGGGCCGAGCCGGGCGGTGCCGAGATTCTGCATCGGGAACGTGGCCGTGCTGAACAGGTGCCCCTCGGCACAACGAACGACGGTGCGCTGCTCCATCGATCCCCTTCCCATACTTCCCCGTGGTCCCCGTCCGCCTCGCGCCCCGGCGCGGCCCGCCCGGCCCGTGCGGCGGGCCCGGGCGAAGGGCTGCACCGCGGACGCCAGCGTCACATTAGGGGATGTTCCGGACATTCCATGGAGCGGCTCGCCGCCTCGTGCAGTCGGAACGGCCCACACAGTACGCCCCTCGGACGCCCCCCTGCACCGGGCCGGCGGCGCGTTCACGCCATGCCCCGTGCCGCTCTGCGGATGGGGTACAGTGGTGCTTGATCGGGCGACCCCTGACGGGTCGTCAGATGCGGGCGTAGTTTAATGGTAGAACATGAGCTTCCCAAGCTTAGAGCGCGAGTTCGATTCTCGTCGCCCGCTCCAGCAAGAAACCCCAGGTCGGCGACCTGGGGTTTCTGCTGTGTCCAGACCTCTTCAGGCAGCCTGCACCAGATCCGCACCAGATCGCTCCTGGACGGCCTTCCGGTGCGCCTGGACGCGGGTGTCGAGCGTCTCGGCGATCTCCCTCTGCCGATCGAGGTCCGAGTGCTGGTAGATCATGGCGGCGCGCTCGGACGACTGCCCCGGCGCACCATGGTGTCCTTCGGCGTGGGCTCGGACCTGAAGCCGACCGGCGGGCCGACCTTCGCGCGGGCCGCGCGCCGTTTCCGCCCGAAAGTGGAACGCCGCACACGAGGAACCGCCTGCCGGCCTCGGACTTGGTCTCGCCCGGGACCTTTTGCCTCTGCAGTCCGGGTGCCGCCTGGCGAAGCGCACGCCGACCGTCTCCAGGTCGCATCGTGCCGCCGCATCTTCGCCAGCTCCTCCGGGCAGGCAGGACCGTAGGACGTGATGCCGACCATCAGGCGCTGCCGGTTGCCCACGAAGGTTCGGCCACAGCCAGGTGGCAGATGCTCGAGTTCGATTCTCGTCGCCCGCTCCAGGAGTGAAGGCCCGGCTCAGGGTTGTGATCCCCGAGCCGGGCCTCTCGCGTTTCCCGGTGTCCTTCCTGGCTCCGTGCCCCTGCGTGTCCCTACGTCTCAGTGAGGGCGGCCGTGCGGCGGCCTCCGTACGAGGCGGCCAGCGCGTCGGCGACGGCCGCCGCGTCCGCATCGGCCGGCTCCGCCGGGTACTCCGGCAGCAGGTCGTCCCAGACGGGCAGCCACGAACCATACAGCTGGGCCTGTCCCTCCGGCCGGGCGAAGAACCAGATGTGCAGGTGCGCGGCGCCGTCCCCGATCCGGTAGACGTGGGCCCGGGAGACGTGCGGCAGTGCCTGCACGTGGCGGACGATGTGCGTGGTGAGCACGCCCAGTTCGGCCGCCAGGTCGTCGGGCAGATCCGCCATGTCGTGGTGGTCGCGCGGGTACAGCATCAGCACCAGCGGCACACCGACGCCCGGGATCCGGGCCAGCCGCCACCGGTCGTCGAACCAGATGCCCTCGTCCCGGTCGCGGCAGATGTGGCAGTCCGCCGGGTCCTCGCCGTGGCGCGGCGGCTCGGGCAGCACGGGCGGGCGCAGCGGCGCGACGCGAAGCCCGTCCGGTTCGAAGGGGCTGATGTCCCAGCCGGTCATCCGCGCCAGCGGAAGCCGCAGTTCACCGTCGGCGGCGGCGCGTGCACGGTCGTGGAACTCATCGGGTCGCAGGGCCATGATCGGAAGACTAGTGCCGCCCCGGGCGTGCCGTGCGCCAGGGCGACACCGGATGTGACGCAGGCTCAGCCGAGTGGTTTGCGCAGCGCCCCGTGCGTTCCTTCGCCGTTTCCCCGGCGCGTTGCTGCGGAAGGGTGCAGTGCGGCCCCCGGGCCGAGGATGGCCCGGAGGATCGAGCCGCCCTCGCGCCGAATGGACAGCCCGTTGCTGCGGCGGTGGACGATCGACCCGCGGCTCCGGTCATAACCTGAGGTGCCCGCCGTGGTGCGGGAGTTGATCGAATGGCGCTTGTATCCGAGCGACACGGACCGTGTCGATCTGCTGACTCTGCATGTGTGACGTTCCGTGCGACCAGACGCAGAGGACCCCGGCGGTGCGGCAACACCCCGGGGCATGCCACCAGGGGTCCAACCTCCCCATGCACATCTATCGTACCGAACCGGCAACGAGCTTCACGGCATTGCCGAATGTCACCCTGCAGAACCGGCGCCTGAGCTATGCCGCGCGCGGGCTGCTCGGCGACCTCCTCTCGCGGCCGAACGGCTGGCGCGACGACGGCCGGACCATGGCCGACAGCAGCGTGCAGGGCCGTCGCGCCGTCGCCAAGGCGCTCCACGAGCTGACCGAGGCCGGGTCCTACTGGGTCGCCAAGCATCAGGGCGAGGACGGCAGGTGGTACAGCTCGACCCACGTCTACGACACGAGAACCCGCTCTCCCTGTCCCGCCGTCGGAGCCCGAACGGGCAGAGCCCGAACGGGAAGAACCCGCACCGGCCGAGCCCGCACCGGCGAAGCCCGAACGGGCCGAGCCCGCACCTGCGACGGGCGAGCAGGCCGCCGTGCGGTCGGCCGACCGCACGGACGAGGCCGTGTCCGTGCTGTTCCGGGTGATCCGGCCGGAGCCCCGGCTCTGCCTCGGCCAGGCCGAGGCCCGGAGACTGGCGCCGCTGGTCGCCGGCCGGCTGGAACGGGGCAGCAGCCCGGCCGACCTCGCCCAGGCGCTGCTCCCGGGCCTGCCCGCCCCGCTCCACTCGGCGTTCGGGGTGCTGCGGGATCGGCTGACCCGCAGGATGCCCGCGGTGCCGGGGGCCCGGCCGCCCGCGGGCACCCGGTACGCGGAGTGTGGCAGGTGCCACGACCCGGTGCCGTGGCCCGGGATCTGCCGCGCCTGCGCCGGTCTCGGCAGCAGGACGCTCGCGGTCGGTACCGGTGAGGCGGCCACCCGCCGCGGGGCGACCGCGGTCCGTGCCGCCATACGGAGCGCGAAGGCCGCGGGACTCCGCCCCGGCGCTTTGGCCGCGGTCGGCCAGGGCGTGTCTTCAAAGGCGATCGGGCAGCCGTTGGGGGCGCGGGGAACTGCGCAATTCGGATGTGGTCCGCCGTACGAATCCCGGCTCGGCCCATGGCACTTCGGTGCCCGCCCGCCCCTGGACTGCGCAGCTCTCCCCAGCCTTCGGCCGGGAGGTGCCCCACGCGCCCCCGAATCGACCACTGAACACCTTGGAGAACTCCTAGGGTCGGGGCGGCACGTGGACCTGGACGAGGGCGTGGGTGCCTGCGGTGCGCCAGGCGGGACGGGTGGCGTCGAGGCGGGTGACGGTTGCCTGCGACAGGCCGGTCACGACATCGGACTTGAGGGTGCGCAGGGCGGCGACCGGGGACGGGAAGTGGCCCGCCACCTCGGCGAAGGGCGTGGTCGGCGGCCAGTGGCGGTCGTCCACCAGGCGACGGTAGTTGAGGTCGCCCTTGAGGACGGTCAGGGCGGCGCCGGCGAGTTCGCCGCGGAGGTCCGCGGGCATGTCCCGGTACGGGAGCGGTGCACAGAAGAACGGGTGGGTCGCGACCCGCAGGGCGCCGCTCTCCATCGCCTGCCAGAGACGGCCGCCCACCACCCGGGCGGCCCCGGCGGCCGTACGGAGGCGGTCGACCGCGGCCAGGACGTCCGCCATGGTGGCGTCGGAGACGAAGTACGGCTGCGGCTTCACGTACAGCACGACCCGGTTCGCCCCGTCCGCGGCCAGCAGGTGGTCGATCAGGACGAGGTCGGGCAGCAGCTCCCGGGCGGCGTTGTCGGCGATGAGACAGACCGTGCCGCCCCGGGCGCGCGCCAGCTCGGCCAGCAGCGGCCCGCTGTCGTCCGCGACCAGGTCGGCGGCGGCCTCGCCGTCCGTACCGGCCGCCATCCGGAAGCTCAGGTCGGCGCGGTTGCCCCAGAGGGCGGAGGAGAGCAGGGCCCGGGCCCGCGCCTCCCCGGGCAGGTCGGCGAGCCCGTCGAGAGCGGCGAGTTCGCCGTCCACGGCCTCGCCGGCCAGTTCGGCGTCCTTGAAGGGGGCGAAGGGGTCGATGCCCTGCCAGGGCCCGGGCCGGAAGTACCCGGTCGCTTCGAGCAGCCTGCGGTGGAACCAGCTCTCCGCCCACAGGAAGGGTGCCTCGCTCCAGGGCCGGCCCCAGAGCCCGGCGCCCCGGGCGAGCCACAGGGCCCGGTCGTGCAGACCGGTGCCGGGCGGCTCCAGCAGGCCGCCGGTGCTCTCCGCGAGCAGGTCCTCGACCGCTGCCCGCTCGGCGGGCCCGTACGGCCGCGCCGCCAGGACCTGCCGGACGAGCTCGGGGTGCCGTTCGTGGAAGACGCCCCACGGGAAGGAGCCGGGGACGTCGATGCGGATCACGGGCGCGGTCGGCACGGCTGGCCTGTCTGTCGGCGGTGGAAGGCGTCCGTCCGACTCTAAAGGGCAGCCGGGTGGTTGATTCAGGGGCGCGTGGGGCACCTCCCGGCCGAAGGCTGGGGGAGACCTGCGCAGTCCGGGCGGCGGGCAGTGCAGTGACATGGGCCGGGCCGGGTTCTGTACGGCGGTCGGCATCCGAGTCGCGCAGTTCCCCGCGGCCCCTTGTGGGTGCCCGTACGCCGTTGAAGACGTGCTCTGGAGCAGCTCGTGCCCGCAGCGCCGGGACGGCGCCGTGCAGGGGGTGCCCGTGCCGCGTACGGTGAGCCGGAGGACCGACGGCACCGGCATCCGCACCCCGACTGGAGCAGCCCGGGATGACTCGGCAGTTGATCACCAGCGCTCTTCCGTACATCAACGGGATCAAGCACCTGGGCAACATGGCCGGGTCGATGCTCCCGGCTGACGTCTACTCCCGCTACCTGCGGCAGCGCGGGCACGAGGTGCTGTACATCTGCGCCACCGACGAGCACGGCACCCCGGCCGAGCTCGCGGCCCAGGAGGCGGGTCTGCCCGTCGAGGAGTTCTGCGCACGGGCCCACGCGCGGCAGAAGGAGATCTACCGGGGATTCCACCTGTCCTTCGACCACTTCGGCCGCAGCTCCTCGCCACAGAACCGCGGGATCACCCAGGAGATCGCCCGGCAGCTGCACGCCAACGGCTTCGTCGAGGAGCGGGCCGTCCGCCAGGTGTACTCCGCCGCGGACGGGAGGTTCCTGCCGGACCGGTACATCGTCGGCGCCTGCCCGCACTGCGGGTACGAGCGGGCCCGCGGCGACCAGTGCGAGAACTGCACCCGGGTGCTCGACCCGACCGACCTGCTGCAGCCGCGCTCGGCGATCAGCGGCAGCGCCGACCTGGAGGTCCGCGAGACCAGGCACCTGTTCCTGCTCCAGTCCGCGCTGACCGGCGAGGTCGAGCGCTGGATCGCCGACCGCGCGGACTCCTGGCCGGTGCTCGCCTCGTCGATCGCCCGCAAGTGGCTGGCCGAGGGACTGCAGGACCGGTCGATCACCCGCGACCTGGAGTGGGGGGTGCCGGTGCCGGCCGACACCTGGCCGGGGCTGGCCGCCGAGGGCAAGGTCTTCTATGTCTGGTTCGACGCCCCGATCGAGTACATCGGCGCCACGGAGGAGTGGGCCGACGCCGCCCCGCCCGGGGAGGTCCGGGACTGGACGTCCTGGTGGTACGAGGCCGACGACACCGTCCGCTACACGCAGTTCATGGCGAAGGACAACGTCCCCTTCCACACCGTGATGTTCCCCGCCACGCTGCTCGGATCCCGTCGCCCGTGGAAGAAGGTCGACCACGTCAAGGCGTTCAACTGGCTGACGTACTACGGCGGGAAGTTCTCCACCAGCCAGCGGCTGGGCGTCTTCACCGACGCCGCGCTGGAGCTGCTGCCGGCCGACTACTGGCGCTGGTTCCTGATGGCGCACGCGCCCGAGTCGGACGACTCCAGCTTCACCTGGGAGCTCTTCGGGGCCGTGGTCAACAAGGACCTCGCCGACACCTTCGGCAATCTGGTCAACCGGGTGCTCTCGTTCTCCCACCGCCGGTTCGGCGGCACCGTTCCGGCGGGCGGCGCACCGGGGGAGGCCGAGCGGCAGCTCGGCGAGCGGGCCGCGGAGCTGCTCGCCGGGTACGAGGCCGCACTCGACGCGCTGGAGTTCCGCAAGGCCGTCCGCAGCCTGCGCGCGCTGTGGAGCGCGGGCAACTCCTACCTCGACGGGAAGGCGCCCTGGCAGCAGGTGAGGACCGACCCGGAGGGGGCCGCGCTCACCCTGCGCACCGCGATGAACGTGATCCACCTCTGCGCTGTCGTCTCCGAGCCGTTCGTGCCGGCCGCCTGCCGGACGGTGCGGGAGAGCTTCGCCGTGCCGGAGGGCTCCGCCGCGCGCACCCGCGGCTGGGCCGGCGCGGACGAGGCCCGCTCCCTCGACCTGCTGCGCGCGGGCACCGGCTTCACCGTCCCGCCGGTCCTCTTCGCCAAGGTCACCGACGAGCAACTGGCCGCCTGGACGGCCCGCTTCGGCGGCGGGGCGGGCGAGGGCCGCTCCTGAAGCGACGACAGGACAAGGCGGGCGGTCCCGAAAGGACGGTCGCGAACGGGCCGGACTCGGGTAGGGTGGCGGCACTCCAGCAGGGAACGGATCGAGGAGGTGGGACCCATCGACGCAGGTGCAGGCTGGGTGCTCTCCTCGTACGGCCGGACGGCACGACCGCGGTAGCGGTCGCGGGAGCGCCCCTCGGCGGTTCCCGAAAGGCTCCCGTTGTCTTCTTCCTCCCGTAGTACCGGTTCTTCCGACTCCCCCCGCTCGCTTCCCGCGTTCCCGGCCGTCGTGCTTCGGCTGCGCGCCGCGGGCTGCGTCTTCGCCGAGGACGAGGCGGAGCTGATCCTCGCCACCGCCCGTTCGGCGGCCGAAACCGACACCATGGTGGCCGCCCGGGCCGCCGGCCGGCCGCTGGAGCACGTCCTCGGCTGGGCCGAGTTCTGCGGTCTGCGGATCGCCGTCGACCCCGGCCTGTTCGTCCCGCGGCGGCGCACCGAGTTCCTCGTCCGCCGGGCCGCGCTGCTGGCCGGACCGTCCGCGGTGGTGCTCGACCTGTGCTGCGGCGTCGGCGCCCTCGGGGTGGCGCTGGCCGCCGCCCTCGGCCCCGGGGTCGAACTGCACGCCGCGGACGTCGACCCGGCGGCCGTCCGCTGCGCCCGCCGCAACGCGGCCGCCGCCGGCGGCACCGTCCACCTCGGCGACCTCTACGAGCCGCTGCCCGACGAGCTGCGCGGCCGGGTCGACGTCCTGCTCGCCAATGCGCCGTACGTGCCGACCGCGGCGATCGGCCTGCTGCCCGCGGAGGCCCGCGAGCACGAGCCGCGGGTCGCCCTGGACGGCGGTGCGGACGGCCTGGACGTGCAGCGGAGGGTGATCGCGGACGCGCCGCAGTGGCTCGCGCCCGGCGGCCACCTGCTGGTGGAGACCAGCGAACGCCAGGCCCCCACCACCCTGGCGGCCTTCGCGGCGGCCGGGCTGACCGCCCGGACCGCCGTCTGCGAGGAGTTGGACGCCACCGTCGTGATCGGCACGCGGTGAGCCGCCCGGCCGGGGCTCAGGAGGAGCCGGTGATCAGGCCGAGCCGGCCGTCGAAGCGACGGTAGAGCACCCGGCCGCGGCCGTCGGCGGGGTGGGCGTAGAACAGGAAGGGCAGTTCGGCGGCCGCCAGGCGCTCCGCGGCCTGCCGGTCGTCGAGCGCCGGGGCGCCGTGCGGGCTGACGGTCAGCGGGGCCGTGCAACCGCGCGGCGGGGCGGCGGCGATCGTCCTGGCCAGCCGGTAGCCGGTCGGGCCGACCCGGTAGACGACGGCGTCGGTCTCGGTGGCCGGGTCGGTGAACAGGTGGATCCGGTAGTCCATCGCGTCCAGGGTGCGGGCCGCGGCGTCCGGCGAACACCACACCAGCGACGGCGACTTGACGCGGGCGATGACCTGCGGGCCGGCCGCGGGCGCGATCGGAGGCAGCGGCGGGCGGGACGGCTGCGGCCAGGACCGCGGCGTCCAGGTGCCGGTGACGGCGGTGATGCGGCGGCGCAGGCCGTCGGCCAGCCGGTCCAGCGCCTCGCCGAGGCCCCGCGCGGTCTCCTGCACCCGGATCCGGCGGCCGTCGACCTCGGCGTTGACCTGCGCCAGCCCGGCCGAGGTCAGCCGGACCCGCAGCGACTCGACGAGGGCGTTGGCGCAGTCCGCGGCGGCCGAGATCCGGCCGCGGGCCTCGTCGAGGACCTCGCGCGGGACGCCGTCGAAGGCCTGAACAGTGATCGCCTCGGTCATGTGGACCGCTCCTCCTGCCACTGGTGTCGGACGATTGAACGCATCCCTGTCCTTACCCAACTCCGCCGCATTGCCCCCGGAAAGGGCCGAACGGCCCGGTCACGGGCTCGTGCGGCCGATCCGGGGGCCGCCCCTCCGGGCCGGCCGGGGCACGGTGGCCGGTGCGACGGCGGCCCAGGTGCGTGCCGCTTCGCGCAGTTCGGCCTCCCGCCGGGGCACCGCGGCGAGCCGGAGGGCACCGCCCGTGACCGCCGCCGCGGCGAGGACGGCGAGCCCGAGGCGGCCGGGTGCCGGGGTGAGCCAGAGCATGGCGGTGAGCGCGGTGCCGAGCCACCAGGCGAGGCAGCCGAGGGCGGCCGGGCGGGCGGAGTGCGGCCGGTCGTCGCCGGCCCGCAGATCGACCAGGGCGGGCACCCACCAGACGTTGCCGGCCGCTGCGAGGGCGGCCGCACCGATGGCCGGGACGAGGTGGCTCATGGCTGCTCCTTGCGATGGGGGCGGACTGCGGTGGGACCGCCCCCGCCCCGACGGGGGAGGACGGGGCGGGGACGGGGACTTCGGGTCAGTCCCGGCGGTGGCGCCGGTCGACCGGAGCGTCGTACGCCGCCGGGGTGACCCCGGCGAGGTGCTTGGCGGGCTCGCCGTGGTGGTCCAGGTGGTCGCGGGCGGCGATGCCGGGGTGGTGCAGGTCGAACGCCGGGGATTCCGAGCGGATGCGCGGCAGCACGGCGAAGTTGTGCCGCGGCGGCGGGCAGGAGGTGGCCCACTCCAGCGAGCGCCCCCAGCCCCATGGGTCGTCCTCGGTGACCTTCTCGCCGTACTTGGCCGTCTTCCACACGTTGTAGAGGAACGGCAGGATCGACAGGCCGAGCAGGAACGAGCCGACGGTGGAGACGGTGTTCAGCGTGGTGAAGCCGTCGGAGGCCAGGTAGTCGGCGTAGCGGCGGGGCATGCCTTCGGCGCCGAGCCAGTGCTGGACGAGGAAGGTGGTGTGGAAGCCCACCGTCAGCGTCCAGAAGGTGATCTTCCCGAGCCGTTCGTCGAGCATCTTGCCGGTCATCTTGGGCCACCAGAAGTGGAAGCCGGCGAACATCGCGTACACCACCGTGCCGAACAGCGTGTAGTGGAAGTGGGCGACGACGAAGTACGAGTCGGAAACGTGGAAGTCGATCGGCGGGGCGGCCAGCAGCACGCCGGTGAGGCCGCCGAAGAGGAAGGTGACGAGGAATCCCGTCGCCCAGAGCATCGGGGTCTCGAAGCTGAGCGAGCCCTTCCACATGGTGCCGATCCAGTTGAAGAACTTCACGCCGGTCGGGACGGCGATCAGGAAGGTCATGAACGAGAAGAACGGCAGCAGCACCTGGCCGGTGACGTACATGTGGTGGGCCCAGACGGTGACCGACAGGCCGGCGATGGCGACGGTGGCCGCGATGAGGCCGGAGTAGCCGAACATCGGCTTGCGGCTGAAGACCGGGACGACCTCCGAGACGATCCCGAAGAAGGGCAGCGCCAGGATGTAGACCTCGGGATGGCCGAAGAACCAGAACAGGTGCTGCCACAGCATGGCGCCGCCGTTGGCGGGGTCGAAGACGTGCGCCCCGAACTTGCGGTCGGCCTCCAGGGCGAGCAGGGCCGCCGCGAGCACCGGGAAGACGATCAGCACCAGGACGGCGGTGAGCAGCACGTTCCAGCAGAAGATCGACATCCGGAACATCGTCATGCCGGGGGCGCGCATGCAGATGATGGTGGTGATGAAGTTGACCGCGCCGAGGATGCTGCCGAAGCCGGACAGCGTGACGCCCATGATCCACATGTCGGCGCCGACGCCGGGGGAGTGCACCGCGTCGGAGAGCGGCGCGTAGAGGAACCAGCCGAAGTCGGCGGCGCCCTGCGGGGTGGCGAAGCCGGCCGCGGCTATCAGCGAGCCGAACATGAACAGCCAGTACGACAGCATGTTGAGCCGGGGGAAGGCGACGTCCGGGGCGCCGATCTGCAGCGGCATGATCCAGTTCGCGAAGCCGGTGAACAGCGGCATCGCGAACAGCAGCAGCATGATCGAGCCGTGCATGGTGAAGGCCTGGTTGAACTGCTCGTTGGAGAGCAACTGTGTCCCAGGCCTGGCCAGTTCGGCCCGCATGACGAGAGCGAGCACGCCGCCGACCAGGAAGAAGCCGAACGCGGACCACAGGTACAGCGTGCCGATGTCCTTGTGGTCGGTGGTGGTCAGCCACCGCACCAGTCGGGCCCCCGGGCGCCGCCGCCCGTGGGCAGGCCTGCCGGCCGTCGCCTCCGTCGCCTCGATGGCAGCCACCGGACGCTCTCCTTCGCTCGCTCGCCGAACCCTGGACGCCGCACGGTGCTTCGGAGGTGTGGCAAGCGGGTGCAGGGGCACCCGGGTGAGCTCCGGCCGGCGGCGCTCCATGCTCCGTCGCGTCCGGGTGGGCGTCCCAGGGCCGTTGGTCCCCGCGGCCGGGGGCCCACCGACCCCGGCCCGGTGACGTTCGGCTCCGCCGTCCGACCCCATGATGCGTATGCGAACCCATGGGGGTCGGGAGCCCGTACGGCCCCGGGTGGGGTCAGTGGCGGTCGGGCGCCCGGTCGGCCGTCACCTGGGTGGCGAGGACGGCGGCCTGCACCCGGCGTTCTACGCCGAGCTTGGCCAGCAGCCGGGAGACGTGGTTCTTGACGGTCTTCTCGGCCAGGTAGAGCCGCTCGCCGATCTGCCGGTTGGTCAGCCCCTCGCCGACGAGCTGGAGGATCTGCGTCTCGCGTTCGGTGAGCGCCGGCAGCAGGGACGGCTGCGGGGTGTCCTCCCGGCGGCGCAGCCGGGCCATCAGCCGGCCGGTGGCGCCCGGGTCGAGCAGCGACTGCCCGGCGGCGACCGTGCGCACGGCGGAGACCAGGTCGGTGCCGGTGATCTGCTTCAGCACGTACCCCGAGGCGCCGGCCATGATGGCGTCGAGCAGCGCCTCCTCGTCGTCGAAGCTGGTCAGCATCAGACAGGCCAGCTCCGGTATCCGGGAGCGCAGTTCGCGGCAGACGGTGACGCCGTCGCCGTCCGGCAGGCGGACGTCGAGGACGGCCACGTCCGGGCGCAGCGCGGGGACGCGGGCGAGCGCCTGCTCCGCGGTGGCGGCCTCCCCCACGACGGTCAGACCGGGTTCGGAGTCGAGGAGGTCCTGTACGCCCCGGCGCACCACTTCGTGGTCGTCGAGCAGGAAGACCCGCACCGGACCCTCGGCACCCGTCCGTACCGTGCCGTCGAGCATGGCACCTCTCCTTCCCCGGCCCGTCCGCCGTGGAGGGGCCACCGCATTCTCCCCGGCCGCCCGCGGCCGCCGACAGGGCCGGACGGCCCTGCTTGCGGCACCCGGCGGGCGGGCCGAGATCGGGTGGGCGGGCCGAGATCGGGAGTGCGCACCCTGCCGCGGCGGTCGCGGCGGCGCCGAGCCGAGGAGGGCCCGATGGCGGTTCTGGTGGAGGTCGACCTGCCCGGGACGACCACCGAACAGTACGAGGAGTTCCACGAACGGCTCGCCCGGGAGGACGGCGTCTTCGCCGGCTGCCTGGCCCATGTCGCGGCGGTGACCGGCGACGGCGTCCGGGTCGTCGACCTGTGGGACTCCGCGGAGTCGATGAACCGCTTCGCGGAGCGGATGGGGCCCCTCGGCGTCGGAGTGCCCGGGGTGGCCTACACCGTGTCCGAGGTGCACCGCCACGACCTGTCGCCACAGGGCTGACCGCCGGGCCGCGCGCGGCGGCCCGGCCGCGTGCCCGAGGGTCCCGGTCAGGCCGGGCAGGTCAGCGCGAGCCGGATCGCGTCCGCGAGCCCCTGGCGGTGGCCCTCGCGGAACTCCTTGGTGCGGGAGGCCAGCAGGGAGACCGTCCACTGCATCCGCGGTACGCCGGGGATCGGTGCCAGGCCGGCGCCGTACGGCTGGGCGGCCAGCCCGGTCGGCAGCATCGCGCAGCCGAGGCCGGCCTGCACGGTGGCGTGCACCCCGTCCATCGAACCGAGTTCGAGGCTCTCCGGCGGTTCGCCGCCGCGCAGTCGGAGGAACTCGGGCAGCCAGCGCTGCGAGGGACAGTCCGGGTCGGCCACCACGACCTGGTGGCAGGAGAGCGGCGGGCGCGCCCCGGCACTGGTGCTGGGGGTGAACTCCAGGTCCTGGACCGGGATCTCGGTCGGCGCCTCGGGCCGCTCGCGGTGCGCCGAGGCGCGCTCGGCGAGCACCGCGGTACGGGCCCGGTCGGCGGCCCGGCCCGGGGCGCCGCTGAGCACCGGAACGGGGGCGGCCGGCGCCGGGCGGTGCTCGCGGCCGGTCAGCAGGATGGCGCCGTCCAGGCCGCCGGCCCGCAGCGCCGCGTGGATCTCCGCGGTGCCCATCACCCGCAGTGCGAGCTGCACGCCGGGCAGCAGGCGACGGCCGAACTGGGCGATCCTGGCGAGCTGTTCGCCGTACGCCAGGGCCGGCACCAGGCCGACCCGCAGCCGCGGCGCGGTGGCCGAGGGGCCGCGCAGGGCCTCCTCCATCTCGCCCACCAGGGTGAGCAGTTGTCCGGCGTAGCCGCGGAGGGTGGAGCCCGCCGGGGTGAGCCGCACCCCGTTGGGCAGCCGGTGGAAGACCGGTGCGCCGACCTGCCGCTCCAGGGCGCGCATCTGGGCCGTCACGCTCGACTGGGAGTAGCCCAGCCGGTGGGCGGCGCTGGTGAACGAGCCGGTTCTGATGACCTCGCAGAACGTTCTCAGGGTCTTGACGTCGATGTCCACTGCTGCTGCTCCCGCATGCCGCCCGTGTGGTGCCGGTGTGGTGGTGGAGGCGGCCGCCGGCGGGCGGCGGGGGCGCCGGAGTGCCGACTCCGGACGCCCCGCGACCGCCGCGGCCGTCAGGCCAGGTCGTGGGCGTCGACCAGCGGGAAGTCCAGCTCCGGCTCGGCGACGTGGTTGAAGAAGTTGGACAGCACGTTCAGCGCGACGTGGCCGACGATCTCGGCGATCTCCGCGTCGGTGACACCGGCCGCGCGGGCCTCGGCCAGCACGGTGTCGGAGACCCGGCCGCCGCTCGCCATGACCTCGCCGGTCAGCTTGAGCACCTGGTCCATGTGCGGGTCGGTGTCGGTCCCGCGGCGGGTGTCGAGCAGCTGCTCCTGGCTCAGGCCGACCTTGCCGCCGCGCATGGTGTGCGCGGAGACGCAGTAGGTGCAGCTGTTGCGCTGGGCGATGAACAGGGCGAGCTGCTCGCGCTGCTTGGTGCTGAAGGTGCCGCCGACCAGGGCCTCGCGCATCGCCAGGTAGCCGCGCAGGGCGGCCGGGCCGTTGGCGAGCGCCGCGTACAGGTTCGGGACCTTGCCGAGCTGCTTGAGCGTGCTCTCCAGCAGCTCGCGCTGCTCCTCGTTGGCGGTCTCGGTGGTGAGCAGGGGCAGGCGGGACATGGCGTCTCCTCGGTTGCGGCGGAGATGGAACCGATCGGTACCAAACAGCTAGGACGGTACCGATCGGTACCGACCTTCGTCAACGCCCATCGGAAAATCAGAACCGAGTGGTACCGTTTGCGGATGCCGAGCAATGCGAGAGAACGACTCCTCACCGCCGCTGAGCGGCTGTTCTACGAGGAGGGCATCCGCGCGGTCGGGGTCGAGCGGATCCTGAGCGAGTCCGGCGTCGGCCGCGCCTCCTTCTACCGGCACTTCCCCAGCAAGGACGACCTGGTCGTCGAGGTGCTGCGGCGCCGCGACGCGGCCTGGCGGAGCTGGCTGGCCGACACCGTCGAGTCCAGCCGGCGCGGCACCGACGACCTCGCCCTCGCACTCTTCGACGGGCTCGCCGAGCGCTTCGCCGCAGCCGACTTCCGCGGCTGCGCGTTCATCAACACCATGGTCGAGGAGGCCGACCCGGCCAGCCCCGCCCACCGGGTCGCCGCCGAGCACAAGGAGAAGGTCATCGAGTACCTGGACGGCCTGCTCGCCGCCGCCGGGTACCGCGGCCACCGCACGCTGGCGGGCCAGCTCGCCCTGCTGGGCGACGGCGCGATCGTCGCCGCGCTCCGCGAGCGCACCACCGACGCCGCGCCGCGCGCCCGGGCCGTCGCCGAGGCGCTGCTCGCCACCGCAGAACGCGAGGAGCAGCTGCCACTGGCCGACTGCTGAACCGGGCCGGCCGCCGGGCGCACCGCCCGGCGGCCGCCGGGAGCCGCGGACGGCCGACCGGTGCATCCGGTCAGCCGTCCGCGAACCGCGCGGCCAGCTCCGCGCGGCGCACCTTGCCCGACCGCGTCCGCGGCAGCTCGGCCGCGAACTCCAGTCCGCGCGGCACGAACATGGGTGCCAGCCGCTCCGCGGCCCGCGCCAGCAGCTCGCCGCGCAGTCGGGCCGCCCCGGCCCCGCGCGGCGGCTCGTGACGGGTCGTCACCACCGCGTACGGCACCAGCCCGCCGGCCGGATCGGGACGCGGCACCACGGCCGCGTCCGCGACCTCCGGGTGCCCGCGCAGCACCGCCTCGATCTCCACCGGCGACACCCGGTGCCCGTACGACTTGAACACCTCGTCCAGCCGGCCGAGCAGCCGGATCGAGCCGTCCGCGCAGCGCTCGCCGACGTCGCCGGTCCGGTACAGGCCGTCGGCCAGCGCGGCGGCGGTGCGCTCCGGGTCGTCCGCGTAGCCGGCCATCAGACCGGCCGGGCGCTCGGCGAGGTCGAGGCAGACCTCGCCCGCCTCGCCCAGGGCGCCGGTCGCCGGGTCGCGCAGCACCACCGTCCAGCCGGGCAGCGGGTGCCCGAGCGGCGAGACGGGCGCCGGGTCGTCCGGGGTGCGGCCGATCAGCGCGGTGGCCTCGGTCTGCCCGTAGCCGTCCCGCACCTGCACCCGCCAGGCCGCGGCCACCGCCGCCGACACCTCCGCGGTCAGCTGCTCGCCCGCCGCGGTGGCCTCGCGCAGCCGGACGGCCGAGCGGGTGCGGTGCAGGTGCGGCAGCATCGCCCGCCAGGCGCTCGGCGGGGCGCAGAAGCTGTCCGCGCCGTGGTCGGCCAGCACTCCGGGCAGGACCTCCGGCGGCAGACCGCCGTCCGGCGGCGCCAGCACCACGGCCTCGGCCGTCCACGGGACGAAGAAGCTGCTCCAGGAGTGCTTCGCCCAGCCAGGGGCGGACAGGTTGAGGTGCCGGTCGCCCGGCCGCAGCCCGTTCCAGTACAGGCTGGACAGGTGGCCGACCGGATAGCTGGCGTGGGTGTGCTCGACCAGTTTCGGCAGCGAGGTGGTGCCCGAGGTGAAGTAGCAGAACGCCGGGTCCGCCGAGCGGGTCGGGCCGTCCGGCAGGAACGGCACCTGCGCGGAGCGGGTGTCCGGGTAGCGCGTCCAGCCGGCCGCCGGCCGGTCGGTGAGCGCGATCCGCAGCCCCGGCACCGGCAGGCCGCCCAGCAGCACGGCCGCCTCCTCGGAGCACAGCACGTGCCGGATCCGGCCGCGCCCGATCCGGTCCGCGGCCTCCTCCCGGGTCACGTCCTGGTACGAGGGCACCACCACCGCGCCCAGCTTCAGACAGCCGAGCAGGCTCTCCCACAGCTCGGCGCGGGTGCCGAGCAGCAGCAGGACACGGTCGCCGCGGCGCACCCCGAGGCCGGCCAGCGCCACCGCCAGGGTGTCCGAGCGGGCCGACAGCTCGGCGAAGGACAACTCCTCGGCGACGCCCGTGCGGCCCTCGGCGTCCGGCGGGGAGAGCAGCCGCAGCGCAGGCAGCGGATTGTCCGCGGCGACCACGTCGAACCACTCCAGCGCCCAGTTGAACTCCCGGGCGCGCGGCGGCCGGTGGGCGGCACAGGCCGCCGCCCGGTCGCCGCGCAGCTCCAGCAGCAGGTCGCGGGCCGCCCGGTACTCCTCGTGCGCGGCCGTCCGGCGGTGCGTCCACCAGGCCGCGGGGCGTCCGCTCACCGGGCGGCCCGCCCGGCCAGCATCCCGGCCGGCTCGGCCGTGGCCGACCGGGGCCGCGGCGCCGCCTCCGCCAGCAGGGCCTCGGCGATCGCGTCGGCGTCCCGGGTGAAGGCGCCCCACGGGCCCGGCCGGCCGCTGCCGACCTGGGTGAACCAGCGGGTGTGCTCGCTCGGGATGCCGAGCACGAACATCGTCCGCTCGATCCCGCCGTCCGCCCGCACCGGGTGGAACGGGGTGTCGGTGGTGGCCAGCCCACCGGTGTCGAACGCGCCGCCCGCCCAGGAGTTGACGAAGGTGCGGATCACCCCGTCGGCGAGCAGACCGCGGATCAGCGGGTCGCGGTCCGAGCGCAGGTCGGTGCTCGGCACCCGGGCGTCGACCAGCGCGTCCAGCCGGACCCGGGAGTCCTCGACCTGCCCCGACTCGACGGTGAAGCAGCCCAGGTCGCGGTCGGCCCGGAAGCGGGCCGCCGGACCGACTGGCTCCAGCACCCCCGCCGCCAGCAGCGCCAGGAACTGCTCCGAGCGCTGCGCCGGCGGACCGGTGGAGATCACCGCCGCGACCGGGTTGAAGTCCGCCAGGAAGCGGCGGTGCGAGTCCGGGGTGAGCCCGCCGAAGTCCACCACCGAGCGGATGGTCGCCCGGACGTCGCGCAGCACGTCGCTCGCGGCCTTCACCGGGCCCTCGTAGTTGCCCAGGACGGCGTCGGCGAGGTCCTCGCGCAGCCAGTCGGCCAGCTCCTGCCGGTACTCGGCGGGGGAGGCGAACCGGCGGCCCGCGAACGGCCGGGCGAGGCGCCACAGCGCGTCCAGCGGCTCGCCGGCCGGCCCGAACCCCTCCGCCAGCACGGCCAGCGCGGCCGGGCTGGGCGGCTCCTCCCGGTGGACGGCCGCCGCCGCCTCGCCGAACTCCCGCTCGGCGTCCGGCCCGACGGCGTGCCGCAGCCGGGTGCCGAGCAGCACGATGTTCATCTCCGCGAGCAGCCACGGCAGCACCTGGGACTGGAAGTCCAGCGGCCCGGAGGCCCGCATCGCGGCCATCCGCTCCGGAGTGAACAGTCGCGCCCGGTAACGGAATTCGGCAGTCTTCTGGTTCCGGCCGCGGGTCAGCAGCGGAATGCCGCTGCGGGAGGCCGGGACGATCCTCGGCTCCCGGCCGCTCGGCAGGTAGCGCAGGCCGCCGCCCTCCGCGGGCAGGAACCGGCCGCCGCGGCCCAGCGTCAGCGCCGCGACCACGTCGTAGAAGGTCAGCCCCATGCCCAGGACACCCACGGTGGCGCCCGGCGGGACGGCGTCCAGCGGCATCTCGGCCGCCGAGTCGCCGACCACGTACCGCAGCGGCGGGTGCATCTCGGCGAAGTTCAGCCACTCGCGCTGCTGCTCGTCCAGCTCGTTGGTGGGATGGCCGGAGGCCAGCACCAGCCGGTCCACGGTGATCACGTCGCCGCGGTCCAGCCGCACCCGGTGCACCGGCTCGCCCGTGCCGTCCCCGGCCGGGCCGCGGTCGGTGGTGAGCGCCCTGGCCTTCACCGGACGGATCGTCAGCCCGGGCACCCGGGCGTCCAGCACCAGGCCGAGCACGAAGCGCAGGTACCGGCCGTAGACGACCCGCGGCGCGTAGCCCTCCGGGTCGGCGTTCTCCGGATCGGCGACGGCCCACCACTCGGCGAGGGTCGGGCCGGCGCCCGGTCTCGCCGGGCCGCCGTCGGACGGCCCCGAGAACATCGTGACCTCGCGCGCCGGGGTGTTCATCAGGAACCACGGGGACTGCTCCGGCCGCCAGATCCGGCCGGCCCCGATGCAGTACGGGTCCACCGCGGTGACCTCCACCGGCCGGGCGGGCGGCCGCTCGGCGCACCGGGCGACCAGCCGCTCCAGGATGGACAGGCCCCGCGGGCCGCCGCCGATCAGGCCGATCCGCAGCGGCTCGGGCGCGACCGGCGCGGCCACCGGCTCCGGGGCCTGCCGGGAGGCCTCCCGGTCGTGCTGCTCGGCGACCCGGCGGAGCATCAGCGACAGCCGGTTCGAGGTCATCGCCCCGGACCGGCCGACGGTCGCCAGCAGCGGCATCGCGCCGACCTCGGACCAGCGCAGCCGGCCGTCGTCGCCGATGGTGCCGCGGGCCGCGCCCCGGTTGTCCGGGTGCAGGCAGTACGGGATGTCGAGGACGCCGCGGTGGAACGCCCGCAGCAGCGCGGTGCCGACGTCGTCGGAGAGCGACAGCACCGCGGTGATCAGGGCGCGCGCCTCCAACAGCACCTCGCCGGCCTCGCCGGAGCCCTCGCGCGGGGCGTCGGCCAGCTCACGGCGGGTGCGCCGGGCCTGCGCGGCGGCGGCCCGCAGCGCGGTCAGGTTCTCGGCCACGGTGGGGATCCGGTGCGCCTCGGTCTCGGTCTTGACGATGAGGCGCTCGGCGCCGCCGCGGACGGCGAGGTCGGCGCTGCGCTTGAGCAGCAGGCCGGCCCCGGCCACGCTCCGCGGGAAGACGCCCATGTACGTGTAGAGGACGACGTGCCGGTCGACGGTCGGCGGCAGCAGTTCCTCGGCGAGCAGGCGGAGGGCGGCGAGCGCCTCGACGTCCTGCTGCGGGCTGGTCTGCTGCGCGTAGCTGAGCGAGACGCTGGTCATGCCGTTCTGCGCGAAGAACAGGCACTCCAGCACCGACATCGCGACCAGCAGCGAGGGCGGGCAGAGCTGGCCGAGCAGGCAGCCGCCGAAGGACTCCAGGTGCGCGCGGATCCCGTTGGCGCGACTCTCCTCGGCGAGGAAGCGGGTGGCCTCCCGCCAGGCGGCGACCGACTCGGCGAGCGGTGTGCGGCCGTACGGCAGGCAGTACGAGACCGGGCCGCCCTCGCTGGTGCCCAGGCCCGCGGCGGCCATGGTGCGGAAGATCGCCCGTGGGTCGGCGGAGCCGTGCCGGACCTGCACCGGTGTGTGCCGGCCGGCCGCGGCGGCGACCTTGGCGGTGATCCGGGGGCCGTGCCCGACCAGCGGGAAGCCGTTCAGCGGCTTGCCGGCCCGGACGGCCGCGACGGCGGCGCTGTGGTCGCCGACCCGGGTGTAGCTGTCGAGGGTGATGGTGCCGACGGTGCGCTCGGCGAGCCCCGCCACGGCGGTCAGGCCGGCCGCCATCTCGCTGGGCACGGCCATGCCCATGCGGGGCTGGACGACGAGCTCGCCGGCGCCCGCGGCGGCGCGGACGTAGGAACCGAGGTCCGGTGGGGAGGCGGGTGAGCGGGTCACGCGGCGGCCCGCTCGGTACAGGTGGCGGGCAGCTGGGCGAGGTACGACAGCAGCACGTCGGGCTTGGTGCCGTCGCTGTGCACCTGGTCGAAGCCGGCCGCCAGCAGCTCGGCGGTGCGCTGCTCGGCGCCGTCCGGCGAGATGCCCAGCAGGCCGCCGATGACCAGCGGGATGTCGCTGGTGCTGCGCTCGGCGCGCAGCGCACGGGCCGCCCGCAGGCCGTCCAGGTGGCCGTGGCCGTTGACGGAGCTGAACACCACCAGGTCGGGGCGGGTCAGCTGCGCGGTGTCGACGAGCAGCTGCTCCGGCACGCACGGGCCCAGGTTGAGCACCGAGTGGCCGTTCTCCTCCAGCAGCAGCTGCAGGTACACGAGGTTCCAGGTGTGCGCGTCGGAGGAGCCGGTGGTGAGCAGCACGCGGCGGCTCTCGGCGGGCTCCGGCGCGGCAGCGGCGGGGCGCAGCGGGTACGGCGTCAGGGTTCGGGTGGGCGACATGGCTACTCCTCGGGTGGCGACGGGGCTGTGCCGGGCGGGTACGGGCGCGGTCGCGGGTGACGGGCGCCCGTCGTGCGGCGGCCGGGTACCGGGGCGCCGTGGTGGGCGCGCCTCCGGTACCCGGCAGCGGTGCGGACGACGGGTCAGGCGCCGGCGCCGACCCCGGTGGTGATCTCGTCCGGCTCGGGCGTGCGGGCCGAGGCCGGGCGGGCCCGGACGGCGAGCACCGTGCAGCCCTCGGCGCTGGACATCTGATGCCGGGTGCCCGGCTCCTCCACGACGAGGTCGCCGCGGACGAAGCGGCGGCCGTCGCTGTGGTCGAGGACCCCGTCGAGGACGAGCATCAGCTCGTGGCCGAGGTGCTCGTGGAAGTCGCCGTGCGCGCCGGGCGGGAAGCGCAGCAGCAGGGCCGCAGAGTCCTCGCCCCGCTCCGCGTCCGGGCCCCACAGGACGACGAACTCGACGCCCACGCGGCCGGGTTCGGTCCACGGCACCCAGGGCAGGTCGGTCTGGTCGAAGCCGTTGCGCAGGACGTCGCGCATCACCGTCACGTCAGGCACGGGCCACCTCCGAGGCGCGGACGACGCCCCAGGGCAGCGGCCCGGAGACGATCGGGGCGCCGATCAGGGAGCCGAACTCCCGCCAGGCGCCGTCGTAGTTGGCGACGCCGGGGCGTCCGAGCAGCTCGCTCAGCACGAACCAGCTGTGCGCGGACCGCCAGCCGATCCGGCAGTAGACGACGGTCGGCGCGTCCTTGTCGAGCTGGCTGTAGAGCGCCTCCAGCTCCTCCGCGTCGCGGAAGGTGCCGTCCGGGCGGACGGTCGCGCTCCACGGGATGTGCTGGGCGGACTCGGCGTGGCCGGGCCGCACGCCCTGGTCGTCCGGGACGCCGGGCGGGGCGGTGCGCTCGCCGAGGTACTCCTCCAGGGAGCGGCAGTCCACCAGGTTGATCGCGCCGATGCCGCCGAGGACGGTGTCCCGGTGGGCGCGCAACGACTCCTCGACCGGGCGGACGGGGTACTCGACGGGCGTCCGGACGGGGGCCTCGACGGTCAGGTCGCCGCCGAGCGCCTCCCACCGCGCCCGGCCGCCGTCCAGCAGCCGCAGCTCGCGGTGGCCGTGCAGCCGGAACTGCCAGAAGCCGGCCGCGGCCCACCAGTTGCTGTTGCCGCTGTAGAACACGACCGTGTCGTCCGGACCGATGCCGTGCCGGCCGAGGAGGGCGGCGAACGCCTCCGGGCCGATCAGATCGCGGCGGACACGGTCCTGCAGGTCGGTCGTCCAGTCGAGGCTGACCGCCCCGGGTATCCGGCCGCCCGGGTTCGGGCCGCCGTCGGTGACCTCGACGAGGACCACGCCCTCGTCGGAGCCGTGAGCCCGGACCCAGTCGCAGTCGACCAGGACGCTCTCGCGGTCCATCGTTTCTCCCTTCGGATCGCTGGGCCGGCCGGACCGGCGGCCGAGGGCCGCCGGTCCGCCGGGTGCGGTCACCACCAGTAGGTGGGGTACTTGCCGATCGCGCCGATCCGGGAGGCCAGCAGGCCGACGAGGATCAGCAGGACGCTGCCCGCTGCGAGCAGCAGCAGGAACCGCGCCGGGGCCGGGTGCTGGACGACCACCAGCACCGCGGTGGCGGCGGCCGGGGCGTGGACGGCCCGCAGCACGCCCATCAGGCCGACCGACAGGCCGGCCGCGACCGAGGCCGTCCACAGCGAGTGGCCGGCGGCCGCGGCGGCCGCGTAGCCGATCACCGCTGAGCCGATCTGGCCGAGCAGCACGTTGCGCGGCTGGGCCGGCGGCAGGGCCGGGCTGGCGCAGATGATCATCGCGGTGGCGGCGAGCGGCGCGATCAGCAGCAGCGAGTCGGTCGCCCTGCCGATCGCCGCCAGCACCAGCAGCGACACGATGGTGGCGAGCGTGCCGGACACGGTGGCCCGGGTGCCGGCGAAGGCCGGCGCGCGGCCGCCGAGGCCGCCGCCGGACCCGGCGGCCGGGGCGGGGGCGGAGGCCGGCCGGTTGGCGGTCTGGTTCGTCATGGTGTGTCAGCTCCCGTGGTGACGGCGTCAGTTGTGCGAGCCGTGGAGGAGGTCCATGGCCTTGCGGTGCACAACGCCGCCGATCTTGTGGCCCATCTCCAGGCCGGGACCGTTGTCGAAGCTCCAGTGCATGCCGCCGTAGATCCGGGAGATGCCGGCCTGCTCGGCGGCGGCGGTGAAGGTGGGCCAGCTGAGCTTCACGTCCACGGCCGGGGTCAGCCCGGGCTCGACGGTCGAGGTGCCGGCCTTGAACAGGTAAGAGTCGCCGAAGGAGTCCGTGCCGGTGAAGCGGCGGAGGAACTCGGCCGCGGCGCCGGAGAAGGTGGAGTGGCCGGAGACGGTGGCGGGGAAGCCCGGCACCGCCACGTAGGCCCGCCAGTGCACGCCGTCCATGGTGACCGTGCCCTGGCCGGGACCGCCCCAGGCGCGGATCTGCTGGCCGCGCCGGTCGTAGGGCACCAGTGTGGACGGGCGGGCGAAGTCGAACTGCCGCTTGACCGCCCAGGAGCCGATTGCGGCGTCGCACTCGGCCATGTTGAGGCCGAAGAACAACGGCGCGTCCTCGTCGATGCCGTAGCCGTCGCGGGCCGACACGAACCGGGCCCAGGACTGCTGGGCGCCGGGCGGGGTGACGTCGTTGTCCAGCCAGAACTCGGCGATCGCCTTGTGCTCGTCGGTGAGGCCGGCGCTGATCTCCACCAGCTCCTCGATCGCGTCCGACATCCGGGTCGACGGGTAGGCCGGCGGCGCCGCCACGGTGAACTGGTCCGGCCGGCTCAGCGCGAACGGCGTCGTCACGGAGAACTGCGGGGTCAGGAACTTCTGCGTCTTGCCGCCGACGATCAGCGGGGTCCAGTGCTCGGGCGCGGTGACCAGGGCGGGGTCGAAGGCGGCGACGGCCTGCGGCTGGTTCACCGCGGTGTAGCCGGTGGTGTCGACGTAGCCGCCGCCCTGGTTCGCGCCGTCCTGGTGGCGGAAGTCGAGCACCGCCCGGGCCGTCCGGCGGCCGATGCCGGCCGGGGTGTTCGGGCCGGCCTGGGCGTTCGGGTCGTAGCCGAGACTGAGCATGAAGGAGTCCGCGGCGGCCGCCTGGTTCGGGAAGAGGTCGCGCATCGCGAGGTGCGCCGCGTAGCTGACGGCCTCGTTCTTGTTGGCGAGGGTGCGCTCGCGGCGCGGGCGGCGCAGCGAGCCGCCGAACCGGGTGCCGACGGCGCAGGAGTCGTAGCAGGCCCAGGCGTCGAATATCGCGTTGTGGATGACGGCCAGCGCCCGCGCGTTGATGGTCGCCGGGCCGAACACCGTGCCGGCGAGCTTGTACTCGGCGAGGATGGCGTCCATCACGGCCTGGTTCCAGCGGACGATGACGCTGACCTGGTGCGCGCCCGGCGCGCGGCGGCCGGTCCGGGCCTCCGAGGCCCACGCGGTGGCGGGCAGGGCCAGCGCGCCGGCCACGCCGAGTCCGGCGGCGATGACCCGGCGGCGGGTGGTGTTTCGGGTGGGGAGGGGAAGGGTCATCGGTGTCGTTCCTTCTCGCGTTCGGGCCGACGGCCGGGGAAGCGGCTTTGTGCGGAAGGTATGTGACGGTTCGTGGCATGAACGTTGCAGCCGCATTGCACCGTGTTGCACGGGAGCTGACGGTGTCTCGTCAAACATTTGTACGGGCCGGAATCGATGCTGCTCAGACGAGCGGTGCCCGCCCGGAGGCCGATCGGCTTCTTCTATGGCTCCCATGCAATGCGGCGATGGCGCTCGCTGCCGCCGACCCGTGGTGGTTAGCGTGGAAAACAGGCCGCCCGACACCAGGGAGCGGGACCGACGAGCGGCACCGGGCACGGCACCGCAGCGCGGACGACACCGCGGCGAGGTGCCCGCCCCCGGCGCCGCGACGCCGTGGACCGCCCCCGGGCGGACCACGGTGCGAACACGGGGGCAAGCCATGATCCAAGCACTTCCGGGCGGCGCCGGCATCCGCAGCGTCGCCACCGCCGGGGGCGGCCAGGCGCGTCGGAGCGCCGCGGCCGAACTCCCTCCACCACCACCGCGCCCACGCGCCCTGCGGCCCGCCGACGGCCCGGACGGCCCTCGCCCGTGCCCGGCCAGGGGGGTGCGGATCGACCTGCTGGGCGGCTTCGCGCTGCACCTCGACGGCGAGGAGGTCCAACCGGGCATCGGCGCCCGCCGCCTGCTCGCCCTGCTCGCCGTCGAACCCGGCGGCCTCACCCGCGCCAGGGCCGCCGCCGTCCTCTGGCCGGGCCTGGAACCCGCCCGCGCCGGAGCGGCACTGCGCACCGCGCTGCACCGGCTCCCCGGCTGCCGCGCCGACCTGCTGCACGAAGGCCGGGAACGGCTCCGGCTCGCCCCGGACGTGGCCACCGACCTGGGCGAACTGCGCGCCACCGCCACCCGGGTGCTCAACCTCGCGCTCCCCCTGGACGCCGAGGAACTCGGCCGGGCCGCCGCCTGCGACTTCGGCCACGACCTGCTGCCCGACTGGGAGGAGGACTGGCTCGACCACCACCGGATGCGCTGGCGCGAACAGCGCCTGCACACCCTGGAGGCACTCTCCTTCCGGCTCGTCCAGGCCGGCTGGGTGGGCGCCGCGGTGGACGCCGCACTGATCGCCATCCACGCCGACAACCTGCGCGAGAGCGCACACGAGACGCTGGTCGCCGCCTACTTGGCGGCCGGCAACCGGATCGCCGCCACCACCTACCGGGCCACCTACCGGGACCTGCTCCGGCGGGAGCTCGGCGGCCGCGAGCCGGCGGCCCGCGACACGGGCGGCCGGCCCGGCGGGCCGCACGACGGCGGCGAGCAGGGCATCCGCAGCCTGCGAAGCCTGCACCGGCCCTCCACGGGCCGCCAGGACGCCCCCTAGCCAGGGCCTGTCTTCAAAAGGCACTCGGGAGGTCGTTCAGGGGCGCGTGAAAGGACCCCCCGAGCGCACTTGGAAGAACTCCCAGGACCCGTCCGCGCGGCCACCCACACCGCTCCGCCCGCTGGACCGCGGGCCGGTGCGCCCTGCCCGCGCAGACCCGTCCCGACCCGTCATCAGCCGTGTTCTGGAGGCAATGCGTCGTGACCGTGACCCCCGAGCTCAAGCCGCCCGGCCCGCTGCTGTCCGCCGCGCCCGCGCCGCAGACCCTGACCGCCCGCCTGCGCCCCGCCCTGCACCGCTGGGGCCTGACCCTGCTGCGGGCCGGACTCGGCGTGCTGTACGTGTGGTTCGGCATTCTGAAGATCATCGACCGCAGCCCGGCTGGCGTCCTGGTGACCGGCACCATCCCCGGCCACCCCGGCGGCTGGGTGGTCCCCGCCCTCGGCTGGGTCGAGGTGCTGCTCGGCCTCTGGCTGCTCTCAGGTCGCGGCCTGGTGGTCGCCCTGCCGGTGCTCGGCGCCCACCTGTGCGGCACCTTCGGCGTTTTGCTGTTCATGCCCGGCACCGCCTTCGACGACGGCAACCCGCTGCTGCTCACCCTGGTCGGCGAGTTCGTGGTGAAGAACCTGGTGCTGCTCGCCGCCGTCCTGGTGGTCACCACCGGCTCCCGCCGACGGCCGGACGACGCGGGCCAGGCCCTGGTGCCCGCCGCGGCGGGCGGGGATGCGGAGCCGTAAACGCTTTGCGGCGCAGGCCGGATGCTGCCTACGGTCGCCGGGCCGCCGTCCGCCTGCAGCGCCTGGAGCCGCCGTGCCGATCCGCCTCACCGTCCTCACCGATCCCTCCGCCGGCCCGTACCGGCGCCGGACCGCCTGGCTCGCCGCCGACGGCGACGGGGTGCCGGTGGGATCGGCCTTCCTGCGGCTGTCCGACCGTGAGGAGCAGTCCCGGCTGGCCGAGGTGGAGATCACCGTGCACCCGGCCGAGCGCCGCCGCGGCACCGGAAGCCTGCTGCTGGAGGCCGCCGCCGCGGCCGCGCGGGCGGACGGCCGGGAGATCCTGCTCGCGGTGGCGGAGGAGGGCGACCCCGGCGAGGCCTTCCTCGCCGCCCGCGGGCTGCGTCGGGTGCTGGTCCTGGTCGAGGCGCGGCTGCCGCTGGCCGACACGGACGAGGCGGAGCTCGCCGCCCGCGTCGAACGGCCGTACCCCGGCTACCGGTTGGTGGACTGGGACGGCGCCGTCCCGGACGATCTGCTGGAGCGCTACCTGGCCGCCCGCCCGGCGATGGACGACATGCCGGTCGGTGCAACGGGCCACGCCCCGGTCCGCTGGACGGCGGAGCGGCTGCGTCTCGCGGCCGAACAGGTCGCCGAGCGCGGGGACCTGCTGCACACCGTCGCCGTGCTGTCCGAGGAGGACGGCGCCATGGTGGCCTTCACCGAACTGGTGGTGCCGGGCGACGGCACCGGCGACGGGCAGCACTACGGCACGGGCGTGCTGCCCGCCCACCGCGGCCGCGGCCTGACCGGCTGGATGAAGGCGGCGTCGATCGGCAACGCCCGCCGCCGGCACCCGGCGCTGGAGGGCCTGATGACCGACACCGCGGAGGAGAACACGCCGATGCGGCGCGCCAACGATGCCTTCGGCTACCGTCAGACGCGCCGCCTCTGCCACTACCGGCTGGACCTGTAGGACGGATCAGACGTTGACGCCGTAGTCCAGCGCGATGCCGCGCAGACCCGAGGCGTAGCCCTGGCCGATCGCGCGGAACTTCCAGTCCGTGCCGTACCGGTAGAGCTCGCCGAAGACCATCGCGGTCTCGCTGGAGGCGTCCTCGGAGAGGTCGTAGCGGGCGACCTCGCGGCCGGTGGCCTGGTCGACCACGCGGATGAAGGCGTTGCGGACCTGGCCGAAGTTCTGCAGCCGGCTCTCGGCGTCGTAGATCGACACCGGGAAGACGATCTTCGAGACGGCGAGCGGCACGGCGACCAGGTCGACCTTGATCTGCTCGTCGTCGCCGTCGCCGCCACCGGTCAGGTTGTCGCCGCTGTGCTCGACCGAACCGTCCGGGCTGGCCAGGTTGTTGTAGAAGACGAAGTGCTGGTCGGTCATCACCCGGCCGTTCTCGCCGCACAGCAGGGCGCTGGCGTCGAGGTCGAAGTCGGCGCCCGTGGTCGAGCGGACGTCCCAGCCGAGGCCGACGATGACCGACGTCAGGCCCGGGGCCTCCTTGCTCAGCGAGACGTTGCCGCCCTTGGCCAGCGAGACTCCCATGGCTTCCCCTCCCGGAGTGCCGCACCGGGCCCGTCCGCCCGGCCGATCCGATCACTGTGAGCCATGAATCTACAGCACTGTAGAGGCAGGATGGGCCGTTCCCGGCGCCCTGACGCGGCCTCAGTGGACGGGCCGGACCGAACCGCTCAGTAGGATGGCGGCGCCGTCGCACCCGCGGCGCGCAGCAGCGGGCGGGCACGGGCCCTGCCGGGACGCACGGGAGGCGCCGCGATGCCCCAGGAGCGCGAGCCCTCCGACGGTGGCTTCCGGGCCCGCCGCCGCGGCCAGGGCGAGCTGGAGGCCCAGGTGCTGGAGGTGCTGCGGGAGGCGCCGGGGCCGGCCACCGCGGGCTGGGTCCAGCAGCGCCTGGACGGCGGACTCGCCTACACCACCGTCGTCACCATCCTCTCCCGGCTGCACGCCAAGAAGGCCGTCTCGCGCACCCGTTCCGGCCGCTCGTACCACTGGCAGGCCGCCGCCGACGCGGCCGGACTGGCCGCCCTGAAGATGCGCCGGGTGCTCGACAGCGAGGCCGACCGCGACGCGGTGCTCGCCAGCTTCGTCTCCGCGCTGCTCCCGCACGACGAGGTGCTGCTGCGGGCCCTGCTGGACAGCGCCTCGGACGGCGCGGTGCAGCCCGCCGGCGGCGACCCGGAGCGCGACGGGCCGGCCCACCGCGAGGGCTGAGCCGTGGGCGTCTTCGTCTTCCTCTTCCTGCCGCTGGTCCTGCCGCTGACCGCCCTGCCGATCTCCCGGCTCGCCGAGCAGCACCTGCACCCGCGCGCCGCGACCCGGCTGCTGACCGGCTTCGGCCTCGCCATGGCCGGGTGCAGCGCGCTCTGCCTCGGCCTGCTCGGCGTGCTGGGGACGGCGCAGATCCCCGGCAACCCGCTGCCGGACAGCTGGTCCGACCCCGGGGTGCGCGACATGGTGCCGTTCCACGTGGAGGTGGGTGCGGCCTCGATCGGAATGCTCGCCGTGGTGCTCGGTGCGGTGGCCCGCACTCTGGCGGGCCGGCTGCGGGTCGCCGCCCGGGCCCGCCGCGCCGTCGCCGACCTCCCCGCGGGGGACGGGCCCGCCGTCCTGCCCGACGACCGCCCGTACGCCTACGCGCTGCCGGGCGGGCCAGGCCGGATCGTGGTCTCCACCGGCATGATGGCGCACCTGGCCGAGGACGAGCGGGCGGCCCTGCTCGCCCACGAGCAGGCCCATCTGACGCACCGCCACCACCGCTACCTGCTGGCCACCCGGCTGGCCGCCTGCGTGAACCCGTTCCTGCGGCCGCTGCACCGGGCGGTGGCGTACTCCACCGAGCGGTGGGCCGACGAGGAGGCCGCGGGCGCGGTCGGCGACCGCCGGACGACGGCCCGGGCGGTCGCCCGGGCGGCCCTGGTCGCGCACCACGCGGTGCTGCCGGGGCTGCCGGCCTTCGCCGACCCCGCTCCCGGTCCGGTGCCGCGCCGGGTGGCGGCGCTGCTCGGCCCGGTGCCGTCCGGCCGCGCCTGGCCGCCCACGGACAGTCCGGCGGGCCCGGCCGCGATGCTGGCCGCGGCGGGCACCGCCGTCTCCGCGCTCTCCGCCCTGAACGCGGCCACCGCGCTGCTGCTGGTGCTCAAGGCCGCCACCCCGCTGTGACCGCGCGCCGCCGTGACCACCTCGCCGCGGTCACGGCCGCGGCGCCGTGACGGCGGGCGGGGCGGGCCGGTCGGGGTCGGGCGCCGTCCGGGTCAAGTCCGGGCAAAGTACGATCGGCCCCCTCACCACCCGAATCGGTAAGGAGAGCACCGATGGTGTTCAAGCGGCTTCTCGGCGCGCTGGGCGTCGGCGGACCCACCGTGGACACGGTCCTGTCCACGCCGACCGTGCACCCCGGCGGCACGATCCACGGCCAGGTCAACCTGGTCGGCGGCGAGCGCGAAGCGGAGATCAACGGCATCACCCTCAGCCTGGTCGCCCGGGTCGAGGTCGAGTACGAGGACCACGAGGGCCACACCAACAAGACCTTCGCCTCCACGACGGTCAGCGGCCCGCTGCGGCTGGCTGCGGGCGAGCACCGCGCCGTCCCGTTCGCCTTCCCGGTGCCGTTCGAGGCTCCGGCGACCTCCATCGCCGGCCAGCACCTGGCGGGCATGGCGCTCGGCGTGCGCACCGAGGTGGACATCGCCGGCCAGCTGGACAAGGGCGACGCCGACCCGCTGGCGGTCGAGGCCCTGCCGGTGCAGCAGCGGGTGCTGGACGCCCTGCTGGCGCTCGGCTTCCGCTTCACCCGGGCCGACCTGGAGGCCGGCCACATCCGCGGCACCCGGCAGACGCTGCCCTTCTACCAGGAGATCGAGTTCCGGGCGGCGCCGCAGTACGCGCACCGCTGCAACGAGATCGAGGTGACCTTCATCGCCGACGCGTACGGCGTCGAGGTCGTCCTGGAGTTCGACAAGCGCGGCTTCCTGCACGGCGGCGACTCGGTGCGCACCTACCACCTCGACCACGCGGCGGCCCAGCAGGATCTGACGCCCGTGGTGGACGGCTGGATCCGCGCCGCGCTGTAGCGCCACCGGCACACGGGAAACGGCGGACCGCCGGGGCACTCTCCCTGCCCCGGCGGTCCGCCGTTCTCTTTCCCCCGGTTCCCCCGTTCCGCGGCGGTTACTCGACGATCAGCTCGACCGGGATGTTGCCGCGGGTGGCCTTGGAGTAGGGGCAGACCTCGTGGGCCTGCTTGACCAGCAGCTCGGCGGTCTCGCCGGCGAGCGCCTCGGGCACCTCGACGCGCAGCACCACGGAGAGGCCGAAGCCGGTGTCGTCCTTGCCGATGTTGACCTCGGCGGTCACCGAGATGTCGCCGGTGTCGACCTTCGACTGCCGGCCGACCAGGCCGAGGGCGCTGGCGAAGCACGCCGCGTAGCCCGCCGCGAAGAGCTGCTCGGGGTTGGTGCCCTGGCCGTTGCCACCGAGCGCGGGCGGCATCGCCAGCGCCAGGTCGATCTGCCCGTCGGAGCTCACGGCCCGGCCCTCACGGCCGTTGGCGGTGGCGACAGCGGTGTACAGCGCGTCCATGGACCCGTCCTCTTCCCACATCGGATCGGCGGCCGGAGGTCCCGGCTGCCCCGTGACCACAAGTAGAGCACACAACTAAATTGGGCACAACTCAAATGCCGGCGACCCGGCTATCCTGGGAGCCATGACCGCACTGCCAGCGGTGCCCGAGGAGGACCTGCTCCGCCTCGACCGCCACATCTGCTTCTCGCTGCACGCGGCCTCGCGCGCCTTCGACAGCGTGTACCGGATCGTCCTCAAGGACCTCGGCCTCACCTACCCGCAGTACCTGGTGATGCTGGTGCTCTGGGAGCACGGCGACCTGCCGGTGAAGAAGATCGGCGAGCGGCTGCGGCTCGACTCCGGCACCCTCTCCCCGCTGATCAAGCGGCTGGAGGCGGCCGGCCGGGTGCGCCGCGAACGCAGCGCCGAGGACGAGCGCTCCGTCACCGTCCGCCTCACCGAGGAGGGCGCCGCCCTGCGCGAACAGGCGCTGGAGGCCGTGCCCCGCCGCATCCTGCGCTCCTCCTCGGTCACCGTCGAGGAGCTCGCCCAGCTCCAGCAGCTGCTCGGCCGGATCACCACCGCCCTGGACGAGGCCGCTGCCACGCTCTGAGCCCGCACCGCGCCACCCGGACGGCGCCGGGCCGGCCCCACCCGTCCGGGTGACGGCCCGTGAGCCGCCGGCGCGGCGCCCCGGGCGCGTGGTCGGCTGGGCGCCGTGCGCACCCTGCTCGCGGCCCTCGCCGCTCTGGCCCTCGCGGCCGCCCCCGCATCCGCAGCCGCCCCTGCACCTGTGCCCGCGGGCCCCGGTCCGAGCGCCGCGGCGACCGCCGGTGACGCGGCGCTGGTGCGGGACTTCCTGGCCGCGTACCGGGACGCCGTACGCGGCAGCGACCCCGGCCTGACCCCCTCCGAGGTGCGTGCCGAGTGGCTCGCCCCGGAGCTGAACGCCCGCCTCGACGCATGGCGGGCCGGCCACCCCGGCGCCGACCCGGTCTTCCGGGCGGCCACCGCCCCGGACTCCTGGGCGGCCCGCCCCGCGGGCTCGGCCGGCGGGCTCGCCCTGGTCACCGTCGACGAGCAGTGGGCCGGCGGCGCGGTGCTGCGGGTCAGGTACGCCGTGCGGCAGTCCGACCGGACGGTCGCCGACCTCCGGGACACCGCCGGCTGATTCCCCGTCCGGCCGGGCTGGCGTTGACGTCCGGGGCAAGGTCTACCGTCGGGGCATGCGGATCGGCGAGCTGGCCCGGCGGGCGGGCACCACCACACGGACCCTGCGGTACTACGAGTCGCGCGGACTGCTGCCCGCCCGGCGCACCGGCAACGGCTACCGCGAGTACGACGAGGAGGACCTCCGGCTGCTCCGGCAGATCCGCACGCTGCAGGACTTCGGCTTCGGGCTGGAGGAGACCCGGCCCTTCGTCGAGTGCCTGCAGGCCGGACACCCCGCGGGCGACTCCTGCCCGGCCTCGCTGGAGGTCTACCGGGCCAAGCTCGCCGAACTCGACGCCGTCGTGGCCCGGTTGCAGGCCGTCCGCGACGAGGTCGCCGCCCAGCTCGCCCGCGCCGAGCTCGAAGCCGCCGCCGGACTGCCCGGCGGCCCCGAACCGCGCTGCGAACTGGCCCCGCACCCCGGGCCCGGCCCGGGCCGCCCCGACCCGACGTAGAGAGGAACACCCATGGCGTTCGCAGGAATCGACGAGGTCAGCGACGGCACCTTCGCCGCCGAGGTGCTCGCGGCCGACGGGCCGGTGCTGGTGGACTTCACCGCCGCCTGGTGCCCGCCCTGCCGCATGATCGCCCCGGTGCTGGCCGAGGTCGCCCGGGAGGAGGCCGGCCGGCTGCGGGTCGTCCAGCTCGACGTGGACACCAACCCCGACACGCAGGCCCGCTACGGCGTGCTCTCGATGCCGACCCTGATGGTCTTCCGTGACGGCGAGCCGGTGAAGAGTCTGGTCGGCGCCCGCGCCAAGGCCCGGCTGCTCCGCGAGCTCGCCGACGTGCTCTGAGTCTCCCGGCGGCGCTGCAGGGCGCTGTGGGGTGCTGTGGGGTGCCGGGGAAGGTGGGCGGCGGCTTGTCCAGGGCCGCCGCCCGCGAACCCGTCCGTTTCGGAACGTACTCCTCCGGGTCTGCGGTTGTAAAGTGCAACTTGACGGCCGGTTCCGGACATCGCGTCCGCGCGCCGTACGGTGGTCCCCGCCATTCCCCACCGAAGGAGCACGCATGCCCGACCGCGACGCCGCCCTGGACGCCATCCAGCGCGAGCTCACCGCGTTCGCCCGCCGGGCCCGCCACAAGGCCGCACAGATGCACCCCGACCTGTCGCTGGTCACCTACAGCATGCTCGACCTGGTCAAGGAACGCGGCAGCTGCCGCGCCTCCGACCTCGCCGCCCACTTCATGCTCGACAAGTCCACCGTCAGCCGACAGGTCACCGCCCTCGAGAAGCTCGGCCTGATTACCCGCGAACCCGATCCGGAGGACCAGCGCGGCCAACTGCTGCGCCCCTCCGAGGACGGCCTCCGGCTGCTCGCCGACGCCGCCGAGCGCCGCCGCCTCGCCTTCCGCGAGCGCTTCACCGACTGGACGGACGACGACATCGCGCGGTTCGCCGGCTACCTCACCCGGTACGGCGCCGGGGACTGACCCCGCCCGCCCGGGCGACCCGGTCGAGGGGCGGCCGGCCGACGGCGCGCCGCCCCGGGCTGTCCGTCCGCAGCCGCGAGGATGGCGCCATGACCCGGATGACCGAGCCCGAATGGCGCGCCTTCCTCTCCCACGGCACCCGCACCGGCAAGCTCGCCACCACCCGCGCGGACGGCCGGCCGCACGTCACGCCCGTCTGGTTCGTACTGGACGGCGAGGACATCGTGCTCAACACCGCCGCGAGCAGCGTCAAGGGACGCAGCCTCGCCCGCGACCCCCGCGCCATGCTCTGCGTCGACGACCAGCAGCCGCCGTACTCCTTCGTCCTGGTGCAGGGACGCGCCGAACTCTCCGAGGACCCGGCCGAACTGCGCCACTGGGCCGGCCGGATCGGCGCCCGCTACATGGGCGAGGACCGCGCCGAGGAGTTCGCCGCCCGCAACGGCGCCCCCGGCGAACTCCTCGTCCGCCTCAGGATCGAGAAGGTCGACGCCCAGGCCGCCGTCTCCGCCTGAGTCCGTGCCTCGGCACCGGGTGCACCGGCCCACGGCGGGAAGAACCGCCACGGGCCGCGTTGTTGCACGCCTCGGCCGGCCGCCGCCGGCCCGCGACCGCACGACGACGCCCACGGAGACCCGATGGCCGACCAGGCCCCGCGCCGCTTCCTGTTCCTGCTCGGCTCCACCCGCGCCGACGGCAACGCCGAACTGCTCGCCCGGCGCGCCGCCGAGCACCTCCCCGCCGGCACCGAGCAGCAGTGGCTCACCCTCACCGACCTGCCGCTGCCCGAGTTCGCCGACCAGCGCCACGACGGCACGTACCCGCCGCCGACCGGCCACGCCCGCACCCTGCTCGACGCCACCCTCGCCGCCACCGACCTGGTGATCGTCTCCCCGCTGTACTGGTACAGCGTCAGCACGCCCGTCAAGCACTACCTCGACCACTGGTCCGGCTGGATGCGCGTCCCCGGCACCGACTTCAAGGCCCGGATGGCCGGCCGCACCCTGTGGGCCGTCAGCGCCTACGCCGGCACCGACCCCGCCGACGCCGACCCGCTCGCCGGCATGCTCCGCCGCAGCGCCGACTACCTGTCGATGCGCTGGGGCGGGCTGCTGCTCGGCTCCGGCAGCCGGCCCGGCGACGTGCTCGCCGACGAGGAGGCGTTGCTCGCCGCCAAGTCCTTCCTCGCCGCGCCCTGACCGCCCCGGCCGGGCCGACCACCCGCGGCGTCCGCGGCGCCCGGGCCGGCCGGGCGGTCCCGGCCCGCCGTCCGCGGGCCGAACAGCAGCGCCGCCAGCAGGAGCCCCGCGCCCGCGCCCGCGCACTGCGCCAGCACGAACCCCGGCACCGAGCCGGGCGCGATCCCGGCCGCCCCGACGGACAGCGCCCGGCCCGCCGTCACCGCCGGATTGGCGAACGCCCCCGAGGACGTCCCCCAGCACGCCGCGACCGCCCACCCGGCCACCGCCACCGGCGCCCAGCGCCCCCGCCCGCCGTGCAGCAGCCCGCACACCACCAGCAGCAGCACCCCGGTCGCCACCGCCTCCGCCAGCCAGAGCGGACCCTCGGCGAGCCGCCGGCCGGAGACCTCCAGCAGCGGACGGCCGAACATCGCGTTCGCCACCCCGGCACCCGCCACCGCACCGGCCAGCTGCGCCACCGGATAGCAGGCCAGTTCGCGCCCGGCAGGCCCGCCGTCCCGCCGTCCCGTCCACCACACGGCGGCGGTGACCAGTGGGTTCAGATGCGCCCCGGAGACCGGCGCCAGCACCGCCAGCAGCACGCCCAGCGCCAGCGCCGGGGCCAGCACCGCGCCCACCGCGGCGGAGCCCCCCGACCCGGGCTGCGCCGCCCGCAGCCCCGAACCGATCAGCACCGCGGCCAGCACCGCCGTGCCGACCGCCTCCGCGGCCAGCCGCCTGAACAGGGCACTCGTCCTCATGCCGCCATCGTGTCCGGGCCGGCCGGCGGCGACAATTGTCCGGTGCGCCAGGCCGGCCCCCGGCCCGCCCGGCGTCCGCTCGGAGACTCGCACGGCCCGGCCCGCCGGAACCGGCTTGACCCTCACGCACCGTGAGGCCGGAGGCTGGAGGACACGAGGAGGGAGCACCCGCGATGAGCAGCTACTCGGTCGGCCAGGTGGCCAGGACGGCCGGGGTCACCGTCCGCACCCTGCACCACTACGACGAGATCGGCCTGCTGTCGCCCAGCGGCCGTACCCCGGCCGGCTACCGCCGCTACGAGGACGAGGACCTCGACCGGCTGCAGCAGGTGCTGTTCTACCGCGAACTCGGCTTCCCCCTCGATCAGATCGCGGACATCCTGGACGACCGCTCCGTCTCGCCGAAGGAACACCTGCGCCGGCAGCACCGGCTCATCGGCGACCGGATCCGGCACCTCCAGGAACTCGCCGCGGCCGTCGAACGAGCCATGGAGGCACAGAAGATGGGCATTCAGCTGACACCGGAGGAGAAGTTCGAGGTGTTCGGGAAGGACTACCAGGAGAGCTGGGAGGACGAGGCGGAGCGGCGCTGGGGCAACACCGACGCCTGGAAGGAGTCCCAGCGGCGTACCGGCGGCTACAGCAAGGCCGACTGGGTGCGGATCAAGGCCGAGGCCGACGTGCTCAACACCCGCCTCGCCGAGGCCCTCGCGGCCGGCACCGCGCCCGACTCCGAGGAGGGCGCCGCCCTCGCCGAGGAGCACCGGCAGCACATCACCGGCAACTTCTACGAGTGCACCTACGCCATCCACCGCGGCCTCGGCGAGATGTATCTCGCCGACCCGCGGTTCACCGCCACGTACGAGAAGGTCGCCCCCGGCCTGGCCCGGTGGCTGCGTGACGCCATCGTCGCCAACGCCGACCGCCGGGAGGCGTGAGGGACACGCGGCCCGGCCGTCAGGCCGCGCCGCGGCCGAAGGTGCGCCGGTAGGCGGTGGGGGAGACCCGCATGGTGCGGCCGAAGTGGTGCCGGAAGGTCGCGGCGCTCTCGAAGCCGACCGCCGCGGCGATCTCCTCCACCGTCCCCTCCGGGGACTCCAGCAGCGGCAGGCTGGCGGCGATCCGCTGTGCCGTCACCCAGCGCATCGGGCTGGTGCCGTTGCGGGCGGTGAAGTGCCGCAGGTACGAGCGCTCGGACATCCGGGCCGCGCGGGCGAGCAGCGGCACGGTGAGCGGCCCGGCGAGCTGGTCGAGCGCCCACTGCATGGACCGCGCGACACCGTCGTCCTCGGCCGCGACCGGCGTCACCGCCGCCTCGATGAACTGGGCCTGGCCGCCGTCCCGGTGTGGCGGGACGACGAACCGGCGGGCCACCGTGTTGGCCACCCGGGCGCCGTGGTCGCGGCGCACCAGGTACAGGCAGAGGTCGATGCCGGCGGCGCTGCCCGCGCTGGTCAGCACCGTGCCGTTGTCCACGTACAGCACGTCCGGATTGACCCGCACCGCCGGGTGGCGCTGCTGCAGCAGGTCGGCGTACCGCCAGTGGGTGGTCGCCTTCAGCCCGTCCAGCAGGCCGGCCGCGGCGAGCGCGAAGGCCCCCGAGCAGATCGAGACGATCCGGGCGCCGCGCTCGTGCGCGGTGCGCAGCGCGGCGAGCAGCCCGGGGGAGACCGCGCCGCCGAAGGGGTTCGGGACGGCGACCACCATCACCGTGTCCGCGGCGGCCAGGTCGTCGAGCCCGTGCCGGGCGGTGAGGGAGAACCCGCCGACCGCGTTCAGCGGCGTCCCGGGCTCGTCGGCGCAGACCTTGACGTCGTACCAGGGCGCGGCCAGCAGGCCGCTGAGCTCGGGCCGGGCGAGCCCGAACACCTCGACCACCACGCCCAGTTCGAACGGTGTCATGCCGTCGAAGGCGTACACGGCGACGGTGTGCACCGGCTCGGGGCGGCGGCCGACGGCCACCGGCACCGGGCCGCTCGGCGGGTGGACGGGCACGGCGGCCCCCTTCGTCCGGGCTGGCGGGATCTTGGCGAGTGTAGTCGTCAGCGCCACTGTCGGGCGGTCCGACCGGCCGCGAGGATCGATCCCGTCGCAGCAGATCAGCAACCGGACCGACAGGAGCCCGCAGATGACCGCCGCCGTCTCGCCCGTGACCGAGATCCCCGCCCTCGCCCCCGAGCGCGCCTTCGCCTTCTTCGCCGAGCGCCTGGGCTGCCAGGCCGACCCGGCCGACGTGCACGGCGCGATGCGGGACGGGCGGCAGGACTTCACCCTGGTCGACGTTCGCGCCGAGGGCGCCCACCGCAAGGCCCACCTGCCCGGTGCGATCAGCCTGCCGCTGGCGGAGATCACCGCCGAGCGGGTCGCCGGACTCCCGTCCGGGCTGCTGGTGGTGTACTGCTGGGGCCCCGCCTGCAACGGCCCCACCAAGGGCGCGATGCGGCTCGCCGCGCTCGGCCGCGAGGTCAAGGAGATGATCGGCGGCCTGGAGTACTGGGTCCGCGAGGGCTGGCCGACCGAGGGCCGCCGCCCGATCGACCCGAGCACCGCCGGCCCCGCGGACCTGGGCCTGGTCTGCTGAGCACCGTCCTGCGGGTGGACCCCTTGGCGGGGGCGGATTGTCAGTGCCCGGGCCTAATCTGAAGTCGTGTCCGAGGCCGGCGCCGGCCGAGCGGCGGGGGCGGGGCGAAAAAGCAGTGGGAGCCCGCCGCGTCCGTCGGGGAGGATGCTGCTTCGTCAGGACGAGGGCCCGGGGGACGGGGCCGGTGCGGCAGAGCCCACCGGCGGGCCTCGCCGCACACATCCACCACCACAACCGCAGCGATCTCTTTGGGGGGTCACGCCATGAACGTGTCCGTTGTCTCCACTTTTGCGCAGAACATCCCCACGCCGGTCCGGATGTCCGGCTGGGGCCGCCGCGGCGCCCGCCGCTGAACCACCCACGGGGGTGCCCGGCACGCACGACGGCCGGGCACCCCGCACGGGGCGCCCGGCCGTCGAAGATGCCGTCCGGGTCAGCGGGCCAGGCCGGCCATCCAGGACTCGACCTCGTCGGCGGTGCGGGGCAGACCGGCCGAGAGGTTCTCGTTGCCGTCGGCGGTGACGAGGATGTCGTCCTCGATGCGGACGCCGATGCCGCGGTACTCCTCCGGGACGGTCAGGTCGTCCAGCTGGAAGTACAGGCCGGGCTCGACGGTGAGCACCATGCCCGGCACCAGCTCCGCGTCCACGTACTCCTCGCGGCGGGCGTGCGCGCAGTCGTGCACGTCGAGGCCGAGCATGTGGCCGGTGCCGTGCAGCGTCCAGCGGCGCTGCAGGCCGAGCTCCAGCACCTTCTCGACGTCGTACACCGACGGGTCGAGCAGGCCCCAGGCGAGCAGGCGCTCGGCGAGCACCCGCTGCGCGGCGTCGTGGAAGTCGCGGAAGCGGCCGCCCGGCTTCACCGAGGCGATGCCGGCCTCCTGGGCGTCGTACACCGCGTCGTAGATCTTGCGCTGCAGCTCGTTGAACCGGCCGTTGATCGGCAGGGTGCGGGTGACGTCCGCGGTGTAGAGGGTGCCGGTCTCCACGCCGGCGTCGAGCAGCAGCAGCTCGCCGGGACGGACCTCGCCGTCGTTGCGCACCCAGTGCAGGGTGGTGGCGTGCGGACCGGCCGCGCAGATGGAGCCGTAGCCGACGTCGTTGCCCTCGACCCGGGCGCGGCGCCAGAAGGTGCCCTCGATCCAGCGCTCGGAGGTCGCGACGGCCTGGCCGAGCTCGCGGACGACGTCGGTGAAGCCCTTGACGGTGGCGTCGCAGGCGGCCCGCAGCTCGCCGACCTCCCACTCGTCCTTGACCAGGCGCAGCCCGGACAGGAAGACCTTCAGCTCGTCGTCGCGCTCCTCGTCGAGCACGCCGGCGAGCGCCTCCTCCAGGGCGGCGTCGTAGCCGCGGACGATCCGGGTGGGCACGCCCTCGACGGCGGCGAGCTCCTCGGCGGCCTTGCGGACGTCGCGGGCGGGCAGGCCGAGCAGGGCCTGCGCCTCCTCCAGGCTGTGCCGGCGGCCGACCCACAGCTCGCCCTGGCCGTCCAGCCAGAACTCGCCGTTCTCGCGGTTCGAGCGCGGCAGCAGGTACAGCACGAAGTCGTGGCCGCCCTCGGTGGGCTCGCCCACCAGGACGGCGTCCTCGGTCTGGTCGCCGGTCAGGTGCACGTACTCGCTGGCGGCGCGGAACGGGTAGTCGGTGTCGTTGGCACGCACCCGCAGCCGGCCGGCCGGGACGACCAGCCGCTCACCCGGGAACGCGGCGGACAGCTTCGCCCGGCGCCCGGCCGCGTAGGGGGCCTGGGCGATCGGCTCCAGCCCGCGCAGCTCCGTGTCGGCCCAGCCCGACTGCATGGACGCGGCCAGCTCGTCGGAGACCTCCCCGTACAGGCCGTTCTTGCGGCCCTTGATCGGCTGGTCCTCCTCCTCGGCGGCCAGGCCCTCGGGGTTGTCGGACACTGCCGGGGTGCGGTCCTCGGTCACGTACGTCGCCTCCTTGCGCGCGTCTCCCCGCCCGGGGCACGTCGGATCGCGACGTGGTCGGGCGGCCGTGCCCACCATGGTACGAGGACGGACCGAACGGCTGTCCGGGCCGGTCAGCAGAAGCGCAGCGCCAGCAGCACCAGGTCGTCGGTGCCGGCGGCGTCGCCGCCGGTCGCCTCCAGCAGGTGCGCGCAGAGCCGGTCGGGGTCGAGCCGGACGTCCCGCGGGGCGTCGGCGGCGGCCCGGCGCAGCGCGGCCTGCCCGGCGTGCAGGCTCGGGCCGCAGCGGCGGGCGAGCCCCTCGGTGTAGAGCAGCAGCAGGTCGCCGCGGTCCGCGGCCAGCTCGACGCCGGGCGCCTCCCAGCAGCTGAGCACGCCGAGCGGGGCGGAGAGCGAGGTCTCGACGAAGCGTGCCTCGTCGCGGGAGACCAGGATCGGCGGGCAGTGCCCGGCGCCGGCCAGCGTGACCCGCCGCTCCGCGGGCTGCACCCAGGCGTAGACGGCGGTGGCGGTCCGGGCCGGCTCGGTGGTCTTGAGCAGCAGTTCCAGGTCGCCGAGGACGGAGACCGGGTCCTCGCCCTCCAGCACGGCGTAGGCGCGCAGCGCGGCCCGGATGCGTCCCATCGCGGCGGCCGCACCGGGGGCGGAGGCGGGCCCCGCGCCGGGGCCGTCGCCGAAGACGCTGCCGACGGTCAGGGCGAGGGTGCCGTCGGGCAGCTCCACGGCGTCGTACCAGTCGCTGCCGGTGGCCTGCTCCAGGCCGGCGGTGATGCAGCGGGCGGCGAGCCGGATGCCGTCCAGCACGGGCAGCCGGTCCGGCAGCAGGCCGCGGCGCAGGGCGTCGGTGGCCCGCCGCGACCGGTCGGCGGCGAGCTGGCCGGCCAGCACGGGTCCGGCGAACTCGCAGTAGCGGCGCAGCAGGTGACGGCGGCGCTCGCCGGGATCGGCGGGCTCGTCGTAGAACCAGGCGGCGGCGCCCAGCGGGCCGTCCTCGGCGGTGCCGAGCGGCACGGCGAAGCAGGCGCCGAGGCCGAGCTGGGCGGCGACCTCGCGGAACCGCGGGCCGACCGACGGATCGTCGGCGAGGTCCGCGACCAGCAGCTGCCCGCCGTCGCCGGCCCGGCTGAGCAGCCCGGCGAACGGCCCGTGCTCGGCCGGCACGGTCTCCAGCGCGCCGATGCCGGAGCGGTCGAGGCCGAGGCCGACGGTGCGGCCGCTGCCGCGCGCGGTGGTGGTGATCAGGCCGCGCCGGGCGCCGAGCAGCGCCGCCCCGGACTCCAGGACGGCGGCCAGCGCGGCGTCCAGTCCGCGGGCCCGGGCGAGCAGTTCGGTGTGCTCGTGGAGGCTGGTGAAATCGGACAGCCATCCGGCCAAACGGTCCTGCAGTCCGCCGTCGGCGTGGTCGGCGAACTCGTCGCCGAAGAGCGCCGGCAGCGGGAGCACCGGCGTCAGGACGGCCGCCGCGGGCGCCGTGCCGCAAGGGGCCGGGGCCGCTCCGCACGCTGCCGTGCCGGGCAGCGCCGCACCGCTCACGGCCAGTCCGCTCGGCTGGGCGTCGGTCATGTCGCAACTCCCCACATACTGGTACGTGTCACGCAGGACTCCCGAGACCGGACAGAACGAGTGCTATCTCACTGTTCGGCAGCAATCCACCACTTGTACACAGGCCGATCGGGGCATGTCCATAAGCGTGACGAGGTCTCTCCCGGCCGCCTGCGCGCGCTGTCGGCGGCCGGTGCCGGGGCGCGTCGGGCCGGCCCGCGGCGGCGTCGTGCGGCTGCTCGGGCTGACGCTCGGTCAATCTGCGGTCCGGATCGTATGCTTCCGCCTCGCAGCGGCTCCCCGGGCGACGGCCGACTCACTCGTACGGTGGAACCGGCGGCCCGCAGCGCGCGTCCATCCGGCCGTATGAGGGATTCTCGTTCCAGGGGCCGTGCGGCCGGGAGCCTCCGGGTGCCTCCCCCTCCCTCGTCTCACGCCGCCCGCGCCCGCGCCGGCGGTCGTCCTGGTCGCCACGGTCGCGGAGAGGAACGAGCACCCATGCGTCGGATGCAGTTGCGGTGGCCGGGGAGCCGCCGGCGGGAGCAGGGCGCGCTGCTGTTGGCGGCGCTGGAGGCGGCGGACCGCGGCTGGCCGGTGGTGCCGGGCGCGCGGGCCGTCCGCGGGGTCTTCGGCCCGTGCAGCTGTGGCGAGCAGCGCTGTCCGCTGGCGGGCGCCCATCCGCACGACCCGCCGCTGGCGGCCGCCACCACGGACGGCCGGATGGTGCAGTGGTGGTGGGAGCACCGGGCGCCCGGCGCGCCGGTGCTGGTCGCCACCGGCCGGTCGGTGTGCGGGGTGAGCCTGCCCGCCGCGGCCGGCGAGCGGGTGCTGCGGTACTTCGCGGACGTGGGGGTGCCGGTCGGCCCGGTGCTGGCCGTGCCCGCACGCCACGTGCTGCTGGTCGCGCCGTTCACGCTGGAGGAGCTGGGCGGACTGCTGGCCGAGCGGCCCTGGGTGCCGGGTTCGCTGCGCTACCACGGGCCGGGCGGGTACGTGCTGCTGCCGCCCTCGCAGACCGGCGCCGGCGGGGTGCACTGGGTGTCGCCGCCGGTGGGGGACGGGCTGTGGCTGCCTCAGGTCGGCACCCTGCTGGAGGGGTTGATCGCGGCGAGCGTGGCCGAGCCGGACGGCAGCCGACTGGCGTACTGATCCCGGCGCGGGCGGCCGGGCGGGGTGTCACCGGGCGCTGCGGGGCGTCCCCGGGAATGGAAAATCCGGTCGCTGGCGACGGGGGATGCACCAGCGACCGGACTGTTTAAACAGTAACAAAGATCCGGCGGGGAGCCAATTTGTCCGCCCATGGCCGACCTGGCATTTTCGTCCCACCGGTGAAAATGTGACCGGAGTCACATTTCACGTCAGTTCAGGGTGATCTGACGGCTCACCAGGTTGGCCCGGGCGCGGCGCTCCTCCGCCGTCAGTGGCGCGGTCTCGGCGAGCGCCCCGGACAGTCGCTCGGCGAACTCGGCGGCGGGCTGCTCGCAGTCCTTCGCGGAGAACTCCACCGGCAGGTCCCACACCGGCACGGTCAGGCCGTGCGCCCGGAACGAGCCGACCAGCTTGGTGTCCTCGCCCAGCGAGCTGCGGCCGGCCGCGGACAGCCGCGCCAGCGCGTCCAGCAGCTTCTCCTCGGGCACGGTCATGACCCAGCGCAGGTGGTTCTTGTCCGGGGTGCCGCACCAGTAGGCCGCATCCACGCCGGCGACCTTCTCGGTCGGGATGGCCGAGGCGTTGGCGCGCTCCAGCGAGGCGGCCACCTCGCCGGTCGCGGACTCGGCGTCCTCCAGCCAGAACTCGAAGCCGGTGTGCACGGTGGGGGCGAAGCCCGCCGAGGTGTCCAGCAGGTCCTGCAGGCGGCGGCCGCCCGGCACGGTCCGGCGGGACGGCACCGGGGTACCCGGCTCGGTGGCGAGCGCCAGCTCCAGCGCGTCGGCCAGGTCGCGGCTCAGGTCGCCCGAGCCCGACTGGGTCTGCAGACCCAGCAGGATCGAGCCGTCCGCCCGGCGCAGCGCGGGCCAGGCCAGCGGCAGCACGGTGGCCAGGGTCACCGAGGGCACCTCGCCGACGGCGCCGTCCACCACGCCGGCGGCCAGCGCCAGCGGCGCGGTCGCGGCCGGGACGAGCTCGCGCAGCGCGACCCAGTCGGCCTCGCCCGGCAGCCCCTCGAACGGACGGTGCACCAGCTCCTGCACGGCGTGCGCGGCCTCCCGGCCGTGGCAGGCCTTGTACCGGCGGCCGGAGCCACACGGGCACTTCTCGCGCGCACCGACGACCGGGATCTCGCCGGTGGCGGTGGCGGTGCTGGGCTGCGACGAGGACTTTGCGGCCTTCTTGGCCATGGTGAGGCTCCCGGGAACGGCGACAGTGCACCCGCAGCCTACTGAGGTTCGCGCCGGCCACCGGTGCGGACGCACCCCGAGGGGGTCGCCCCGGCGGTGCCCGCGCGCCCCGTACCCGGCCTATGCGGCCGGGTCGTCCCGCCGCTCCGGCCGGACGGGCAGCGCGGCCCAGACCGTCACCTCGCCCGGCGCGTCGCGGACGCCCCAGGCGTCGGCCAGCTTGCCGACGATGCTCAGCCCCCGCCCGCCGCGTGCCGTCAGCGAGGGGCTGGCCGGCCGCGGCCTGGTCGGCGCACCGCCGTCGGTCACCTCCACGACGAGGCCGTCCGCATGCGTCCACCAGCGGACCAGGATCCCGCCCGGATCGCATTCCTCCGGCACGTCCGAGCCGCCCTGCCGGGACGCCGTCACCGCCCGGACGAGGACCGCGTCCACCATGTCGGCGGTCGTCCGCTCGATCAGTTCCGCGAGCTTTCCGAGCGGCCGTGCGTAACGACAGGAATTGCTGAGCAGTTCGGAGAGGATCAGCACGGCGTCGTCGACGACCGGCTCCGGTACCGCCCGTTCACCGAGCTCCCGGCGCATCCTCCGACGTGCCGCTCCGACGCCGGCCGGACCGTGCGGCACCGCCATGGTCGACGAAGTCGGCCCTGTCTTTTCGGGCACAGCACGCGCCACCATCAACGCCACCCCCGGGACCTCCTTCAGCGTCTGCCGAGGGATGGATGCCCCCTGGGAATGCGTCGGAAACGGCCGTTCGGCGATCGCGCACGGACATTCCGGAGGCCCGCGACCCACCGTATTCAACCACCGATAAACCGCTTACGGTCTGTTGTGAAAGTCCGAGGAATTGAGCGTTCCCTGAGCTTCTGTCAGAAGTCCGCGCCCCGGTGTGCGCCGTTCGCACATCGGTCCGCCCGGGTGGTGCGCTCAGCGGCCGAGCTGCTCCAGCACCTCGCGCGGCCGGTTGGTGATCAGCGCCTCCACGCCCAGCTCCAGGCAGAGCTCGACGTCCTCGGGCTCGTCGACCGTCCAGACGTGCACCCGGTGCCCGGCCCGGCGCAGCGCCGTCACCAGCCCGGGGTCCCGCCGCACCAGCTCGATCCCGGGACCGGCGATGCCGGCGCCGCCGGGCAGCGACCGCGTCCGGCCGAGCACGGGCAGCCGGCGCTCCAGCAGGTACACCGTCGGCACCGCGGGCACCGCCCGGCGCACCCGGTGCAGCGACAGCTCGGAGAAGCTCATGATCCGGACGGTGGACTCCTCCGGAGTGCGCGGCAGCAGCCCGTAGTGGTCCAGCAGCCGCACCAGTTCGGCCTCGGTCCGGCCCGCGTACCGGGTCGGGTGCTTGGTCTCGATGGCCAGCTCCACCCGGCGGCCGGCGTCGGCGACCAGTTCGAGCAGGCCCGCCAGGGTCAGGATCGAGCTCGGCCGCGGGGTGTCCGGCGAGTGCCAGGAGCCGAAGTCGAGCTCGGAGAGCTGGGCCAGCGTCATCGCGGACACCGCGCCCCGGCCGTCCGAGGTCCGCCGCACGGTGCGGTCGTGCACGCACACCAGCCGGCCGTCGGCGGTCAGCCGGACGTCGCACTCCAGGCCGTCCGCCCCCTCCTCGATCGCCCTGGCGTACGCCTCCAGGGTGTGCTCGGGCAGCGCGGCGGAGGAGCCGCGGTGCGCGATGACCCGGACGGCCGTGCGGTCGGGCGACGGAGCGGCGGAGGTAGCCGGCGCGGTGCGGCGGAGCTTCTGAGTGTCCACATCAACACCCTACGAGAGCGCGAATGTCCGATCGGATTCGGCACGGGAAACCCGTGGTGAACACCTCCGTCCGGCGGTCGGCGGCACCGGACGGAGGCCGGTGGGCACCCGGCCGGGCGCCCCCCCCGGGGTTCAGCCGTCGGCGCGCGCCCCACGGCGCGAGGAGAGCGGGGTCAGCGCCCAGGTCGCCAGCGCCGGCACCAGGAAGCCGAACAGCGAGGCCGAGGTCCACGGCTGCGGGGTGAAGCCCACCGCCGACTGCAGCCCCTGCCAGAAGTCCGTCCACCAGCCGGCCACCGCGGTCGGCGCGAGGAACTGGTACGTGGCGAAGCCCAGTGCCCACGGCAGCAGCATCAGCCAGCGGGCCGGGGCGTCCTGGCCGGTGTCCCACCCGTGCCGGCCCGCCCCGAAGAAGTAGTCCACCGCCAGCACCGCCAGCAGCGGCACGAAGACCGCGCCGATCAGGTAGAGGAAGCTCGCGTAGGTGTCGTTGAACTCGCCCTCCTGGACCCGCAGCGCCAGCAGCGTCACCAGGGCGCCGATGCCGCCGGTGAGCAGGCGGCGGTCCACCTTCGGCAGCAGGTTGTGCACCGACATGGCGGTCGAGTACACGTTCGCGAAGGACTGGTCGGTCTCGCGGACCACCAGCACCAGCAGGAAGGCCCAGCCGGCCGCGACGCCGGTGAAGGAGGAGAAGATCTTCGAGGTGTCGCCGCCGGACTGCAGCAGCGCGATCAGGCCGAGCACGTAGCACCAGACCTGCGCCAGCGAGTAGCCGGTGAAGGTGCCCCAGTACGCCGAGCCGGGCGTGCGCGCGTGCCGGGTGTAGTCCGCGGCCAGCGGCACGAAGGAGATCGACACCGCGATGATCGCGTCGGTCGCCGACAGGAAGCCGTCCCAGTTGCCCGCACCCGGGTCGGGGAAGCCCTGCCGGCCCAGCTGGACGGTGAAGTAGACCATCGCCACGCCGACCGCGACCGCCACGTACTTGCGCAGCACCGCGATCGAGCCGAGCGGCCAGATGGTGAGCGCCGTGGTCAGCGTGCCGGCCAGCAGCACGAACAGCCAGCGCCAGCCCTGGGTGCCCGCCACCGTCTGGGCGCCGCCGGCGATCACGATCAGCTCGAAGACGCCCCAGCCGATGCACTGCAGGATGTTCAGTACCGTCGGCAGGTAGGAGAGGCGGGTGCCGAACAGGCCGCGCAGCATCGCCATCGCCGGCGCGCCGGTGCGGGCGCCGATCAGCGCGGCGACGCCCAGCATCGCCGTGCCGATCACCGTGCCGGCGACGATCGCGGTGACAGCCGCCGCGAAGGACAGCTCGTGGCCGGCCGCGCCGAGCACCGTGGCGGCGCTCTGGAAGCCGATCAGGCTGACCCCCAGGTTGGCCCAGAGGGCGAACTGGGCGCGGAAGTCGAGCGTCCGCGGCGGGGCGGTGTCCAGCACGAGCGGCGCCTCGACGCGCCGGCCGGCCTCGACACCGGGAACAGGGGCAGGCGAAACAGCCGTCATGGCCGGAACTCCCTACGCCGGCATTACCCGGACAGGTTCAGGCGGTCAGCGCCCCCTCGTCCGGCCCGGACTCCGCCCGGCCGGTCGATCGGCGCACTCTCAGCCTGGAAGGTCCAAGCTCCCGCGTGTTCAGATGAGGACGACAGGCTAACGAACCCGGCCGCCCGCGCCAAGGGGCGGAGGTTTCCGTTCCGCATCGCGGGACGGCCGGTCGCCGGCCGCGTGGCGTGGCCCGCCTTCCGCGCTCCGCCGCAGGTCGGACGCATCCTGTCAGGGACGGCTAAGGATTCTTAGCCGTTCTTCAGGAGGCTCCTTACGGCAACCGAATCAGCCATGCGAAACACTATGGGCCAAGGATCTGTCAGCTATGGAGGTCGTCCGTGAGCAACGAGCACGCGAGTGGGTCCACCGGGCCGCAGGAGGAGCAGCTGCCCTCCGGCGAGCCCCGTTCGGTGGGTCCGGCTCCTGACACCGCGGCGGCCGACGGGCCGCCGCCGGTCGTCGAGTCCGCGCCCACGCTCGCTCTCTCCAAGCTGAGCGAGCCGGCCCCGGCCGCGCCCTCCTACCTCGACGCGCCGCCGCCCGCGTCGCCGCCGGCACCGTCCTACCTGGACGCACCGCCGCCGGCCGCCCCCGCAGGATCCGGGTACGTCGACGCGCCGCCGCCCGTGGTGGCCGCCGCCCCCGGCCAGCCGCAGCCGCAGCCGGCCAACCCGTACGCGGCGCCCGTCGCGGCCACCGACCCGTACGGCACCCCGGCGGCCC
>NZ_JAHTIK010000001.1:4381624-4406335 GCF_025655475.1 Kitasatospora sp. DSM 101779
ACGCCGCCCGGCGAGGCGCACCACCCGTTCGGCGCGGGCCACCCCGTCGGCGGCTGGGGCCACCCGGCGGGCGGCCCCGGCGGTACCGGCAACCCGGGCGAGCCCGGCGGCCCGGCGTACCCGTACCCGTCGGTCGGCGGCCCGGCCCCGCGCCGCAAGCGCGGCGGCCTGATCGCACTGATCGCCGCGGTCGCCCTGGTCGCGGGCGTGGCCGGCGGTGCCATCGGCGCCGCGGTCTCCGGAGACGACAGCTCGGGCGGCACCAGCCGGACGAGCACCACGGTCAGCGTCAGCGACAGCCGCAAGGTCACCGACCGCGCCCCGGACTCGGTCGCCGGCATCGCCGCCAAGGCGCTGCCCAGCACCGTCACCATCAAGGCGCAGGGCTCGCAGGAGTCCGGCACCGGCACCGGCTTCGTCTTCGACACCGAGGGCCACATCCTCACCAACAACCACGTGGTCGCCCCGGCGGCCTCGGGCGGCAAGCTCACCGTGAAGTTCTCCGACGGCTCGTCCTACACCGCCTCGGTGGTCGGCCGCGCCCAGGGGTACGACGTCGCGGTGATCAAGCTCGACAACCCGCCGAAGGACAAGCTCGTCCCGCTGCCGCTCGGCGACTCCGACAAGGTCGCGGTCGGCGACGCCACCATCGCCATCGGCGCCCCCTACGGCCTCGAGGGCACCGTCACCACCGGCATCATCAGCGCCAAGGACCGCCCGGTCGCCTCCGGCGACGAGACCAGCCAGCAGGCGTCCTACATGAACGCCCTGCAGACCGACGCGTCGATCAACCCGGGCAACTCCGGCGGCCCGCTGCTCAACGCCTCCGGCGCGGTGATCGGCATCAACTCGGCGATCCAGTCCAACACCAGCGGCAACGGCCGGGCCGGCTCCATCGGCCTCGGCTTCGCGATCCCGATCAACCAGGCCAAGTGGGTCGCCGAGACGCTGATCAAGGACGGCCAGCCGGTCTACGCCATCCTCGGCGTGCTCCGCAACGACGACTACAAGGGCGACGGCGCCCAGATCCAGACCAACGCCGTCCAGGGCACCCCGGCGGTCACCCCCGGCGGCCCCGCCGACCAGGCCGGCCTCAAGCCCGGCGACGTCATCACCAAGCTCGGCGGCATCCCGATCGACAGCGGCCCGACCCTGGTCTCCGAGATCTGGACGCACAAGCCGGGCGAGAAGGTCGACGTCGAGTACACCCGCGACGGCAAGGCCGCCAAGACCACCGTCGTCCTCGGCGAGCGCAAGGGCGACAACTGACCCCACCCTGTAAACGGAGTGCACCGAACCCGCTCCGACCCGTTAGGCTGACCTCCGCCAGGAGGGTTGCCCGAGCGGCCTAAGGGAACAGTCTTGAAAACTGTCGTGGCCTCTGGTCACCGTGGGTTCAAATCCCACACCCTCCGCGCAGGTGGGAGATAGTCCCAGCTCAGGGCGGGTGCCGACTTCGGTCGGCACCCGCCCTGAGGTGTTCCTGTCCCGGGCTGTCCCACCCGTGTACCGGGTCTGATCAGTGTGTGTGGGCCAGTTGTGGGCCAGTATCGGCCGTTATCCGGCCAGGTCGTCGCCGTTCAGGTACCGCTCGATGAGGGCGTTTGAGTGGTCCTCTCGGTCGTTGATGACCTTGGCGTAGAACCGGAGCAGGACGGCGATGCTGTGCCCGGCTCGGCGGGCCACCTCAGCCTTGTCCACGCCGGCGGCGAGCCAGCCGGAGACCGCGGTGGCGCGGCACGAGTAGGGCACCTCTGCGAATGGGCTGGCTACCTGCTCGGGGGTGAGCGCTCGTTTCCGGGCCTCCTTCCACACGGCAGCGGTCTCCTGAGTGAGGAGTCGGCCGCCTTCGGAAGCTCGGAACAGCCGGCCGTCCGGTGCGACACCGAACTCTGCGATGTGCTCCCGGAGGAGCTGGACGAGAACAGGTGGAATCGGGACCGGCCGCGTGGCCTTCCGGGCCCGCCGCTTCAAGCCGCGCTCCTCATGCGACTGCCCGTCGTCGGTCCACCGGGAGCCGACCCGCGGCGAGCTGCCGTTCAGCAGCAGAAGCCCCCACCCCGTATCGGGAAGGGTGCAGTCGCTCGCTCGCAGGTTGGTGGCTTCAGCGGGCCGCGTGGCGGCGTACAGGATGCAGCCGTAGAACGCTCGCAGGTGGCGCCCTCGCCCGGAAACCTGTGCGGCGGCCTCAACCAGTGCATGACCGACCTGCGGGTTCGGCACCCAGCGGAAGTCGATCTCGTCGTCCGTCTGGGGTGGCGTCCAGTCCACGAACTGGAGCGGGTTGGAAGGCAGCTTGCGGCGCTCCACCGCATAGTTCAGCGCATTGTTAAACACCATGCGCTTTCGGGCGATCGTGTTGTCTGCGGCAGGCTCGCCGTTCAGCAACCGAGAGAGGGCGTCCAGAGCGCGCCGGATGGTGTCGGAGTCCTCAAGTCGGCCCATCTTTACGGACTTCCGCTCCAGCCATTCGAGGGCTTCTGCGACCTCTTCGGGCTGCTCAGGCAGGTGCCTGGAGAAGTTGAACGCCCAGCAGGACAGCGCCTGGCGGAGCGTCCGCGGGTCGGGCGCGCCGCGATGATCCGTCACCAGCGCGGAGGTGACGGTGGCGAGAGCATCAGCTCGGGTTGCCCGGCTCTTGGCCGATGAGCTCGACCACTTCATCTCGGCGAACTTCACGGCGTGGTCAAACCATGTGCCTTCGGTCTGCTTGCGCAGCTCGGACACCGGAAGGCCGCTCTCCTGGTCGAACTCCTCACCGTTCTTCATGGCCGTACGCAGCTCGGCGAGTCGGCCCGTGGCCAGCGTCTTGGTGGCGTAGCTCTTGGAGTGAGGCTTCGCGCCGACCTTCCACCGCAGCTCGAACGGAAGGCGTCGGCCGGGCCGCTGGCGGATGGTGTAGAGCTTCACGTCGTACGTCAGCAAAGGGCGCTCCTATGGCGGGGCCCCGGTCGAAACCGGGGCCCTCGGTTGGCGGAAGGTCAGGCGGCGGTGGAGTGCTCCCGTGCGGTCCACCAGGCGTCGAGGTCGGACCGGCGGACACGGATCTGGCCGTTCGGGAGCTTGATGAGCTTGGGACCGTGGCCGCGGGCGGCCATTCGGTAGAAGGCAGAGCGGGACATGTCGATCTCTTCGAGGACGGCGGCGAGCTTCAGCTTCGGGTCGGGCTTGGACATATGGCGACTCCCTGGCTGGGCGACGAAGGGCTTGCCGATGGGCGGGTGTGCACGCATGAGGGAAGGAGACGGCGGCCCGCGGCCGCCGCCTCCTTCTCAGGGATCCGTAACCTCCGTAACTGCCGTAACCGTGCAGGTCAGAGGCATGATCGAAGTTACGGATCGGGTTTCGGTTACGGATAGGTGCCGTTACGGGGCCGCACTGGGCGGCGTCCGTGGCGGCTCAGGAGCGGTCTCCGCCGGCGGCGATTGCGGGCGGGGGGTCAACGGATGCACCCGTAACCGTTCCCGTATCCGTAACCGGAAACAGGGGCCTGACCTGCGCGGTTACGGCAGTTACGGCGGTTACGGATTCCTGGGAAAGAGGCGGGCAGTAGCGGACCCAGCCGTCGGTGAGGTCGGAGGCGAGGTAGCCCTTGGCCGCGACGCCGTTGAACTTCATGGTGCGGGGCTTGATGGGCTCGTTGTCGGCGGTGACGTAGTCACCGAGCATGCGGGCGAGCGCGCGGGCGTTGAGGGGCTTGCCGTCGAGGTCGGCCCAGGGCGCGTCGTCCATGGCGTTGAGCTGGTCGACCAGGACGGAGCTGGGCATGCGGTCGGCGCCGTTGAAGATCTGCCGCAGGTCGGTGAGCAGGCGGATACCGATGCTGCCCTTGTCGTTGGCCTTGGCGGCGGTGACGAGCTGGACGCAGGCGGCGCGGGCCCGGACGGGCCAGTGGCCGCCGGCGGCCTCGGCGATGGCGAGCAGGGGCTCCCACACGTCGGCGGGACGGTCGTTGATGCCCTCGGGGAATTCGGGGGTGGCGTCCTGGAGCTCGGCGCGGACGGTGTCGGCCCATACGGCGAGACGCTTGCGCAGGACGTGGCCCTCGGGGCCGTTGGTGCTCTCGCGGAACGGTTCGACCTTCTCGTTGGGTGCGCGGCGGCGCATCCGGATGATGATGGAGCGGCTCATGATTGTGTCTGGGAGGTCGCCGAGTCCGCCCATGGCGAGGGCGGCGTAGACGGGGAAACGCTGGACGGTCTGGGTGCCGCCGTCGCCGACGCAGCGCAGGACGACGCCGCTCCGCCGGTGGCCGGAGTTGATGAGTCCGCGCAGGTCCTCGTTGCCGGCGGCCTTGGGACCGAAGGTGGTGTCGACCTCGTCGAACAGCACCGTCGGGCGGGCCTCGGGGTCGGAGACGGAGCGGAACAGCGCGGCGGGGCTGACGTCGGTGGTGAGGATCGGCCGCGGGGTGACGGTCTCGATGATCTCCAGCGCCCGGGTCTTGCCGCTGCCGGGTTCCGGGGACAGGAACGCGATCCGGGGGGTGGACGGGAAGCAGTCGATGAGGTGGGTGTGGGCGTCCCACAGCACCACCGCGACGTAGGCGGCCTCGGAGGGGAAGACGTTGAAGCGGCGGTGGTGGGCCTCGACGGCGTCGAGCAGGGCGGCGCCGTCCTCGACCGCGGCGCCGTCGGGGCCGGTGCTCTGGCTCTTAAGGGTGGGGGGCTGGGGGGCGGTCATGCGGCGTCTCCCGTGGGGTTGTTGGCGATGGACCAGGTGAGGGCGCTGCGGATGGTCGCGTCGACGTCACGCGGGGGCAGGCCGGCCGCCTCGCCCGCTGCCTTAAGAGCGTCTTCGACCTCGCCGCGGCCGAGCTGGCCGTTGGCGATGAAGCGGCCCAGGGCGCGGGCGGCGCGGGTGAGGGCCCAGTTGCGGGTGCCCTCCGGGGCGGTGGCGACGTTGGCGGCCTCATTGCGCAGCGCCGCCGCCACGTACCCTCCGGAGCGGCCGGCACGGGGACGGGGCAGGGCCCGGGGCCGCGCTGCCGGTGCGGGCGGGGCGAGGAGGGTGGCCAGCCAGGCGGGGAGTGGGGCCGGTTCGGTGTCGTGCTCGATGGTGTACGGCCGGCCGCCGACCACCGAGCCGGGGGCGACGACGTAGCCGCCGGCAGCCCGGGTGTCGATCTTCCAACCGAGGCCGCGGCCCTGGTCGCCGCTGGTGTTCCGCAGGGCGAGGCCGGGCGGGGCGGCGAAGTACAGGTGCAGCCCGCCGAGCCGAGTACGGACGGTGAACGTATCGACCGGGTACGGCTGCCGGTGCTGCTCACACAGCGCGGCGAGGACGTCGGCGCCGTCCCGGACGCCAAGCGCGGCCCAGGGTTCGGGCGGGGTGTCGCCGGGGTGCTTGGGCACGTCCAGGTCGACCACCACCAACCGCGACGGGCCGGTCGCGACGCCGATGTTGTACGGCCCGTGGCCCCACGCCTGGCGGATCGCGACGGGGTCGGTGGTGGCGCGCTGTTCCCAGCGTTGGTGTCCGGTGGTGCAGGGGCCGGTGCGGGGGCAGTGGTCTTCGGCGTGCAGGGCGGGGCGCTTGCTGCCGGGCTGGAGCGGGAAGAGGTGGTGGCCGCGGTCGATGGCGGCCACGGCTGCGGCGAGCAGGGCGTTGGGTGCGGTCATCCGCGGTGGTCCTTCCAGGGGCGCCCGCCGCCGGCCTGCGCACGGGCCGGCGGCGGGCGGAGGGTCACAGGTCGAACAGGCCGTCCGGCTCGGCGGCGAGCGTGGTGGCGTGCTGGTGGCGGCGGGCGCGGGTGCGGGCGCCGTCGTGGCAGGTCGGGCACCAGGCGGCGAGGGCGCGCTTGGGCAGGGCCGCCGTGCGGTGCGGGGGCAGCAGCAGGTGCGCGGGGTCGGCGGGGGCGACGATCAGGCGGACGGTGCCGCCGCCGTGGTGCTGCTGGTAGCCGCCGTGTTCGCGCGGGCAGCGGCCGCCGTCCTTGGCGTGGGACGTGCCGCAGGCGCCGCGGCACTGGCAGCGGCCGGTCGCGGCGGCGAGCACGGCCAGCCACAGGCTGTCGGTGGTGCCGCCGAGCGGCGGCACCCGCCGCGGGGTCACCGGACGACTCCCGCGGTGAGGTCGTTGACCAGGTGGGCGTGCGCGTTCGTGTGGCCGACCAGGGCGGCGACGATCTGCTTGGCCTGCCGGGTCATCTCCGGGCCCGGCAGGGTGCCGGTCGGGGCGACCAGCAGGTTGGCGGGGACCGGGAGGAGGACGGTGGCGGTGAGGAGCAGGGCGGTGCGGTCGGCGCGGTCGGGCCGGGCGAGGGCGGTGAAGCCGGAGTGCCCGGTGGCCCACGGGTCCGGCTGCCAGTCGGCGACGATCCGGGCGGGCCAGGTGGCCAGGGTGCGGTGCCGCAGCGGCACCTCGATCCGCAGGGCCAGGCCGTCGGTGTCCTCGCCCGGGGCCACCAGGGTGATGTTGTGGAGGTCGGGGCGGAGGTGGACGTAGCCGGGGGCCATCACCGGGGCGGTGGCGATCCGCCAGACGGTCAGGGCGAAGCTGGCCGGGCTGAGCGGGTCGTCGAAGTCGTTGAGCAGGTGGGCGTTGTTGGCGAGGTAGACGCCGAAGCGGGAGCGGCCGTCGGACGCCCGGGCCGTGTCGGCCTTGTCGTCGGTGAGGGCGAGCGTGCGGATGGTGAACTCGGGCATGCTGGAGTCCTGGTTCGTCTCGTACGGACTGGATAGGCCCCGCAGCAGCCGCTCTCTGCCAAGAAACGCAGGCTGCTGCGGGGCTTTCGTGTTGCTAGGACCGGTCCTGCTAGAAGGGGGGTTCCGCGGTCGGTGCGGCGCCGGCCGCCGCCGGGGCGGTCCTCGCCGCGCCCCACGGGTCGTCGGTGACCGGCGCCGGGCCCGGTGCGCCGGTGCGCTGGGCCTTGGTGACCTTGGCGGTGGCGAACTTGAGGCTGGGTCCGATGTCGTCGAGGTCGAGGCCGAGCATGGAGCGGTTCTCGCCCTCGGGGGTCTGCCAGTTGTGCTGGACGAGTCGGCCGGTGGCGACCACGCGCATGCCCTTGGTCAGGGTGTCGGCGGCGTGCTCGGCGATCTCGCGCCAGGCGGTGGTGCGCAGGAACAGTGCGGTGCCGTCCTTCCACTGCCCGCTGGTCTTGTCCCAGGTGCGCGGGGTGGACGCGATGGTGAAGCGGGCCATCGCGATGCCCTGCGGGGTGAAGCGCAGTTCGGGGTCTTCGGTGAGGTTGCCGACGACGGTGATCGGGGTCTCTCCCACGGACACGGGGCCCTCCTACTAGGGGCGCTCGGTGGTGTCGGGAGCGGGTCTGCCCGTCCCCCGCACCGCCCGCGCGCCGGCCGCTGGTTGCGGCGGTGGCGCGGGCGGCACGGCCGGTCGGCACAGGCCGGGGTCAGCGGTTGCGGTTCGATACGTTGACCGACAGGTTCACCGCGCCACTCCGCCCGCCCCCGCCACTGCCTCCGGTGTTCTTGAGGAGCCAGACGAGGGCGAGGACGGCGGCGAGCAGGCCCAGCCCGGTCGCGGCGGCGGCCACGGCCTGGAACAGGAAGGCGAGACCGACCCCAGCGGCACCAGCGCCGATCCCTCCGGCGAGCAGCCGGGCAGGCCACACGTCCCGGCCCGTCCCAACGGGCGCGGGCAGGTAGGCGGCGGCGGGGTGGACGAGGGCCGCGGCGTACGGGGCCGGTGCGGGTACGAGGGTGGGCTGGTAGGGGACGAGCGGTGCCGTGGCGGGCGAGGTGGCGTAGTAGGGGGTGCCGTCCGGGGTGTAGAGCACCGGGGCGGCGGGCTGCACGGGGTAGGGCTGCTGGTGCACGGTGCTCTCCATCCGGGGTGGTGCGGTGGTTAGTGGAGGGTGGCGATCATGTGGGCGGCGGCGGCCAGGCCCTGGTTCACGGGGCCGGCGAGGCCGGTGGAGGCGGCGGTGAAGCCGGACAGCCAGACGGCGGTCATGGAGCCGGCGGAGACGCGCTGGGTGCGGACGAGGACGAAGGTGATGACGCCGAACAGCAGGGCGGCGGAGACGGTGACGATCACGGTTGGGCGGATCCTTCCCGGGGTGTGCGGGCCGGTGTCAGGGCGCCGGGCCGCGAGGTGTCAGGGGTTCAAGATCAGGTGTCAGGTGGGGTGTCAGACGCTGTCTGACACCCCACGCGCGCACGCGTTACCTGGGGGAATGGGCCGTTTGCTGTCTGACGGTGTCTGACACCTGCGGGGGTGTCAGACACCGTGGGTCAGGCGGTCCGGGGTCCGGGGACGATGCGGTAGCGGCCGGCCTCGTGGGTCTCGGCGAGTCGTCCGGTCAGGAGCATTTCCTTGACCTGGGTGGAGATCCACGAGCGGCTGCGGCCGATACGGTCGCAGTGGTCCATGAAGTCCTTGGGGCCGACGCTGTCGCGGCCCTCGTCCTCGAACTCGGCGAGGAGGTCGGCCATGATCTCTCGGGCCTCCGCCGGGTCGACCTTCGCCGGGCGGCGGTTGTCGGGCTGGGCGATCTCCACCACGGCGCGGACGGGCGGGAGTTCGGCCTCCGGGTCGATCCACTCGCCCTCAACGTCGAGCGCGTCGTCCTCGCCCTCCTCCTCGTCGGTGTAGAGCGGGCCGTACTCGTCCTCGTCCCGTGCCGCGTTCCCGCCCTGGATCTTGGGGAGGGGGTAGCGGGTGCGCTGGAGGAAGGCGTTTCCGACCGCACCGGCCGCGGCCTTGGCAGTGACCGGGTCGCAAGCGGCCCGCAGGTCGGCGAAGGCGGTGACGGCCCAGTCGAGGTAGTCGGCGGGGGTGAGGAACGAGCGGCCGGGGGTGGCCCAGAACGTCTCCGGGACGCCGTTGGCGACCAGGTAGGAGTAACCGGGCTTCTTGTCCTTCCACACGTGCGGCGCGGCCCCGGCGTCCAACACCTCGTCGGCGAGGGCGAACCCGGCGTCCCGCTCGTCCCGGCAGCCGTGCACCCACGAGGAGCCGAGGGAGGCGCGGGTGTCGGTGGACATCTGCGCCCCAGAGGCGCGCTGGAGGGAGACGACCAGGGAGACTCCGGCGGACCGGGCTTCCTGGGCGATGCCGGTGAACACGTCGTCGTCGGTCTCGCGGATGGTCTTGGCAGCCTCCTCGAACCAGGCGACCAGGTACGGCATGCCCGGCGAGCCGTCGGCCTGCGTCTTCGCACAGGCGGGCTCCCACTGCTTGTAGCCGTGCTTGGCCAGCCACGAGGTGCGGGCGGGGATCACTGCCTTGATGGCTTCGATCATGGCCTTGGTGGACTCCATGTCCAAGGCGGCCCAGTCGATCGCCGGAAGCAGCGGTCCGAGGGTCTGCTCGGCCTTGGCCGGGTCGGACGCCCACACGATCACGTCCCGACGGGTGATGACCTCGGCGAGGGCGGTGATGCCGGACTCGGACTTGCCCGAGCCGGTCATGCCCATCATCAGCAGGTGCATGGCGTTGCGGTGTTCGGCCGGGTCGCCGGGGAACCACAGGACCATCGCGGTGCCGTCCTCGTAGATCCCGACCACGATCGGGTCGGCGATCGAGCCGCCCGGGTGGGACGGGCCGGGGTGTTCGGTACCGGACTTGAGCAGGTCCTTGGGCACCACGGTGAGCGTGGCCCGGGACGAGTCGTCCGCGTCCGGGGTCATGCGGACCGCGTTCTTGGCAACGCGGAACGCGCCGGCGAGCTTCGGCAGGGCCTTGGCCACGTCGTCGGCGGTCAGCTCCCCGGCGGGGAGCTGGAGGTCGAAGGTGGCCTTGTTCGGCACCACGCTCGCCCCGGTGACCATCGTCTTGGCGAGACCGACCTTCTCCAGCAGCCCCTTGTCCGCACTACCGCCGCCCTCGGGGTTGACCCGCAGGAGCTGGCGGACGTTCCAGGTGGCGGCGAGGGTGGGGGCGCCGATCAGGAACAGCGACGGGAGCGGCCCGGCCGCGGGGCCTGCGAGGGCGGCGGCGGTGAACCAGGTGGTGCCCGCGGCGACGGTGACCGCGGAGTGCAGGCGGCGCTGCTGGCTGGTGGGCTTGCCCGCCCACCAGGTGGCGGCGGTCAGGCCGACGGAGGCGAGGGTGAGGCCGACCCCGGCGGCGGCGGACTGGTGCCAGTACGCGGAGGCCGGGAGGGAGAGGATGCCGACGCCGCCGGCGAGGAGCCACGGGGGCAGGTAGGGCTTGGCGCGGTGGAGCAGGTACTCGCCGACCCCGCCGGTGTGGGCGTTGGGGTCGAGCTGGAGCGGCTGAGCCGCCTGGTTCATGCCGGACACGGCGGACGACCTCCCAAGAGGACCGATGCAGGGGGATTGAGCGGGCGCGGATCGGGCCACCCGCCAGAGTTGGCGGGCGGCCCGGTGTTGGTGCGGTCGGGTGTTGGCGCGGTGGTCAGCCCCCGAAGTCGAACGAGCGGCGCGGCGGGCGGGGCCGGCCGGTGCGGTTCAGCTCGGGGTCGTACTCGCGCTGGAACGCGGCGTAGGTGCGGGCGGCGTTCGCGGCGGCGTCCTTGGCGTCGTCGGCGGCCTTCTTCAGGTGCCGGGCGACCCGGCGGGCGCGGAACTGCGAGCCGAACGGCCGCCCGTCCGCGTCCGGGACCTCCTTCAGCACGGCCTGCAGCACCTCCGCGGCCATGGCCAGCTCGAACGAGAGCTGGAGGAACGCGGCGCGGCCCTGCTCGCAGTAGTTGCGGATGTCCGCGTTGGTGAAGAACTCCGGGTCGGCCAGCGGCGAGTGCGTCCGCCCACCGCCGGTCCGGCCACCGCTGGCGCCGTGCTCGCGCGGGCCGGCGCCGATGCCGCCTGCCCCGGGGCCGCGGCGCGGGACCTCGTGGTCGCCGCCGGGGCCCTGGGGGCCGCCCTTGTAGTGGAAGTGGTACTCCCGCGAGGGCCGCTCGCGGCCGGTGCGGTCACCGTCGGCACGGCCCTGGCCCTGGTTGTTGTTGCGGCGGGGCGGAGGGAGGAAGTCGGTCATGTGCGTTGTCTCCTCACGACTGGTCAGGGCTGGATCGGGGTGGCGGCGGTGGTCTTGCGGCGGCGCCACCAGGTGGCCTGAGCTGCGGTGGTGCCGGCGAGCCAGAGCAGGGCCAGCGGCCAGTTCGCCGGCCCGGTGAGGCAGGCCGTGGCCGACCAGGCCAGCGCCGCGGATGCGACGATGACGGGTCGGGTGAGGGCGCGGGTGCGGCGGCGGACGGCGGAGCGCGGGTGCCAGCGGCGGGCCGCCGCCCACCCCGCGGGCACCAGCACCGCCGGGACGGCGAGGGCGATACCCGCGGCGGGCGCGGCGGCCGACAGGACGGCGGTGGTGGTGAAGAGGCCACCCGCCGCCCACACGGGTGCCCAGTCGATGCGGCGCTGCCACAGCAGGCGGCCGGTGGCGAGGGTGAGTTGCCCGACCAGGGACGGCTGGCGCGGCACGACGACCACGAGCGGCTGGGTGCCGCGGCCGAGGTCGATCACGTGCGCGGCCGGGCCGCCGCGGCGCCGGCCGCGTTGGGTCGGGACGGTGAGCTTGGTGGTGCGGATGCGCGAACCCACGGGGGTCCTCCGATCACATCAGCAGGGCTGGAAGGTGGCGCCGTTCACGCGGAGGCGATGAGGGCGGCGGCGGTCTCGAAGGTGTGGTGCCAGGACTGGTCGAGCAGGTAGGCGCCGTTCAGGCCGTGGTCCGCGAGGCGCACGAAGGGGCCGCTGCCGGTGGCGTCGGCGATCCGGCGCAGGGGCTCGCGCCGGTCGGCGACGTAGTGCGTGCCGGCCGAGAGGGCGAGGGCGGCGGCCACGTGGCCGGGCCGCAGCCGCATCCCGAGCACCCGGGTGCCGAGCAGCAGCGCGGCGGCCTGGGCGGCGGTGTAGGTGGCGACGTGGGCGGCGCAGGCGCGGCGGCCGGCCGCGCTGGACTGTCCAGGGGTGTGGTCGTGCTGGCCCTTCGTTTGGGCCTGGTGGTCGGTCTGGATCCAGTGGTCCGCGAGGTCGGCGGAGGAGCGGAGCAGGGCGTAGGCGGCGGCGAATCGCGCCGCGCGGGCGGTGGTCGACACGGGTGAACTCCCGAGAGGTCAGGTGGCCGGGGTGAGTCGGCCGTGCTGGGCGTCGAGGCGCTTGTAGACGCGGCCGACGTAGGACGGGGCGCGGGTGGCCTTAAGGGCGGCGGCCCGCTGGCTCGTTCCGCGGCGCCAGCACTCCTCGATCACGGCGGCGGCGTCCTCCTCGGACAGCCGCTCCGTGGTCGGGTCGGGCTTGGCGGCGGCGTCCTCGTCGTCGGTGGGCGGCGCGGTGTCCACAGCCTGTGGATTGCCGCCCACCGGGCCCACACCGGTGGGCACCTCGATGCCCACCAGCGCTGCGACGGCCGGACCGGACGGCGCCGAATCGCCTTCGGCGAGGGGCGGCCGGGTGGCCTCTTCCTGCGCGGTGGGCACCGCGACTCGGGCGGTGGGTGCCGGGTGGGCGGTCACCGCGACCACCGGCCCGAGCGGGACGACGACCGGGTGTGCCGGAAGCGCGGGAACGGAGCGCTCCGGGCCCCGGAGCGCCGCCGTCACGGCCGGGGTGAGCGATGTGGTGGGCAGGGTGGGCGCCGGGTCGTAGAGCGGTCCGGCGGTGTCCTCGTCGGGCCACTCGGGCTCGACGGGGACGGCCGTCTCGGAGCGTCGGGTGAGGGCGGCGAGGGCTCGACGGTAGGCCGGCCCGGCCTCCGCGACGAGCAGCAGCAACAGGGGCGGGATCAGGTGGACGATGACGCCGACCAGGTCTTTTGCCAGGGCAGCAGCGCCGATGTTGAGCCAGACCGTGGCCAGACCGGTTACCCACCGAAAGACGGCCGGCCAGCGGCCGCCGGACACGCCGTAGCGGGCCAGCGTGCTGTCCGACTGGAGGGACAGGATGAAGCAGCCGTCGGTGGAAACCGCCATCACCGGGCCGGTCCCCCAGCCCGGTGAGTGCGCGTCGATGAACGGTGCCGCGGTGGACATGCTCACCGCGACCACCGACCCGGTCAGCAGCCACGTGAACGTCGTGATCACCCGCCCGGTCCGCCGGACCTGGGCCGCGGTGGGCACCTCCGCACCCGCCCGGTGGGCGGGGTGGGCGCTCACCGCTCACCCCGTGTGCCCACCGCCGCGGCGGCGCGGTCCCGGTCGTGCTCAGCGGACAGCCGGGCGGAGTGGCGCTCGATGCGCTGGGCGAGCCGGTTAGCGCGTTCCCGGACTCGGCGCAGGGCCTCGTCCGCGTTGAAGTCGCTGTCCATCACGCCACCACCGTCCTTGCGCGCTGGGCGCGCTTGGCCAGGGCTGCGGCGAGGCGGGCGCGCTGGGCGGAGTTGAGGCCGCCGAAGATGCCGTGCCGCTCGCGGCGGGCGATTGCCGCGTCCAGGCAGGCCGCGCGCACCGGGCAGGTGCCGCAGATCTGCTTGGCGCGGAGCTCGGCGAACGCGGCGCCGTCGGGGTCGGTGTCGTGGTCGGGGAAGAACAGATCCGGATCGACGCCGAGGCACGCGGCGCCGGGCAGGTTGCCCGTCGTCGGCGCCACCACCACGACCGGCGCGGGGCCGGTCGGTCGGGCGGTCAGGTGCGGGCGGGAAGTGCCGCGGATGCCGCGGCGCACGAAGCGAGCCATCATGCCGCCGCCTTCCAGGCCAGGGCCCGGCGGCGCTCCGCGGTGCGCATCAGCGCCTTCGCGTAGCGGGCCGGCTCCGGGGCCAGGTCGCGCAGCACGTCCCGGGCCACGTCGAGGCGGACCGCCGAGTCGGCAGGCGTCTCGTCGGTGGCGCCGGTAAACAGCTCCACGTCGATGCCGAAGGCCAGCTCGGCGAACTCGGAGGCCGTGACGGCCTCCTGGCCTGCAACAATCAATCGCACGGGTCTACCTCGTTCCAGTGTTGGGAGGTGGGCCCGAGGGCCGCCGCGCCTACCTTGGCCGGGAGCGCGGCGGCCCGACTCGGGCCCTGGCCGCTCGCCAGATCACGAGCGGCGGTGCCCCGATCCGCCGCAGACGCGAGCTGGACCGGGGGCGAAGATCAGAGGGTTGTGCGCGGGCTTCACCGGCTGCCGTTGCCCCGGCCGGCCGGTCCCGAGCCCGAAATCGGGTGCGCCGGTGTCACTGCTCCGGCGCCAACAGGCGGCGCACCCCCGGAGACCGGGCGTGCTGCGTGGCTCGCTGCCGCTGCGACATCACCCGGTCGCCACGGGGGCGGTCTGTCTCATCCCGCCACGTGCCTTGAGACCCCGCTGGTCCACTCGGCTCGCCATCCAGCCGTACGAATCGGCCTGGTCAGCGCGTCGTCCGTCCCCACACCCGCCGAAGCGGGTGGCATGCCACTGCGTAGGGGGAGGGCCTTGACCACGGCGGTTCACCATCGACCCGAAGACCTAGATGCCTGCCGCGACCGCCGCCCTCGCGTCGGTCTCGCACGATCACTGTTCAGTTCTCAAGCAACAAGCACGACCTTCAGGGGGCTGTCACCCCACCCCTCCGGGCGCTGACGTGCAGCTCAAGGCAAGCCAAGAAGAGCCAGGCGATTGCCTAGGGGGACTATCCCTGTGCTGCGATACCCAAGGTAGGCAGATGGTTCCTTGGCGTCAAGCCCCCCTCGCTGTAGCCTTGCTATGCCCCCTAAGCAGAGATGAGATCAACGTGCACGAGGAGCTTGAGCGGGTCGCGGGTATCACTCCGCCCGTCAACCGAGCCAAGGCTGCGATTGACCTGATGGCGGATTACCAAGGCCGGGTAGTCGAGCTGTCGCGGATCCGCAGGGAAGCCATCGAGGAAGCTTCGGCCGCAGGCATGACTCAAGCCGAGATCGCCGCGCTCCTGGGGGTGAGCCGCGGCAGGGTCGGTCAACTCGCCGCCGCGGGCCCACCCCCCGAGCGCGCGTTCTTCGGCGTCGGGCCGGTCACCATCCCAGTGGCGGGTAAGTACGAGGCCAGCAAGACTCCGGACCAGAACCCGAGCGAGGTTGTCACCCGGGAAGACCTCAAGAACTTCGAGCATCTGCGGAAGCTCATGGCCGGCATGAAGCTCGAAGCCGACTACGAGGTGATCCCTCCCACCGGCATCGTCAACCTCAACCGCGAACACCTGGTAGTCATCTGCGGTCCTCGCCTGTCGCCGATCATCGCCCAGGTACTCGAAGGTGACGACTTCCTCCGCTTCCGCAAGGACACGGCCTGGCACCTGGTAGACCTGAAGACCGACACCGAGTACAGGTCCCCGCTGGACAAGGACGGCACGGCTGGTGACGTCGGGTACCTCGCCCGCCTCCCGCGGCTCGACGGGAAGGGCACGTTCCTCTACATCGCCGGCATCCACGCAATCGGCGCCAACGGCGTCGTGCACTATCTGGAGAATCACTTGGCCGACCTGTATCGCGAGGTCAAGACACGGCGGTTCTCCACCCTGATCTCGTGCCGATACGACCCCGACACTCTGGATGTACTGGAGAGCACCCGCGTGACTCCGATCTACCGGCACGAGGCCTGACATGCGAGTCGCACTCGCCACAGAGCCCGGCGGCACCGGGCCCAATGAGGACTGGGTCGCAGCCACGCCGACCATCGCCGTGGTGCTCGACGGGTTGAGCACGGCAGGGCTGGATACGGGGTGCGAGCACGGCGTCCCCTGGTACGTGGCCCATCTCGGCGGACACATCGTCGCCGAGGTAATGGCACCGGAGAGATCGCTCGCTGAAGGGCTGGCGCGTGCGCTCGACCAGGTCGCTCAGCTACACCCGCAGTGCGACCTGAAGAACCCAGGTACCCCCTCCGCCACGGTCTCGATCCTGCGAGAAGAGCCGAACCAGTACAGCCACCTGATCCTCGCTGATTCCCCAGTGGTCTACGAGAGCTCGGATGGCTACACCGTCCACACAGATCTCCGCGTGGATTTGGTGGTACCGGAACTCCGGGCGGAGACAGAACGCCATGCGACTGGTTCTCCCGAGCACCTCGCCAGCGTGCGACGCATGATTACGGCTCAGAGGCTTACTCGCAACACCGTGGGTGGCTACTGGGTCGCGGCCGGCGGGCCAGAAGCCGCCGAACATGCTGTGACCGGCTCCACGCCACGGGATGGGATGCGCTCTGCCGCCGTCATGTCAGACGGCGTGTCGCGGCTGGTAACCGAGTACGGCATGGCGACATGGGGCGATGCATTCGATCTGCTCCGCGCTGGCGGACCTGCCCGCCTGATCAGCGCGGTCCGAGAAGTTGAAGCCACAGATCCGAACGGGCAGCGATGGCCGCGCTACAAGGCTGGCGACGATGCGGCGGTCGCCTACTGCCTTCTCTGACAGGGTGCTCCCTCGGGCACGGGTAGGCCTTGGCCTGGCAGCATGCGGCTGTCAGGCCAAGCAGCACCCGAAGGAGCTGAGGCGTCAGGCCGGCCGTGGAACGCTTGAGGGCAGCAGTCGGCCGGGCTTGCGATTAGGAGTCAGATTCTCTCCGCCGCAAGGAAATCTTCCACTCGCCTTAGGTAAATATCGGCCAGCCCTTCAATTTCTCGCAAAGATTCTACGAGCCTTTCGGAGTCTCCGAGAGGCAAGATAGGTCCACTTACTGCCATCCTGCGGCAATATGCGAGATAATGCTCCGGACAGGCCACCTCCATAAACTTGGCGACTGTATGTCCTGCCGCGCCAGAGATTCCGGGATCGTATTCCAGTGAAAATCTTGCAGAAAGCCTCTCGGCCGCGTCTAGCAATCCGGCTTCTTGGAAGGACTGAATAATTTCTAGTGGCGCATATGAGCTGTCCACCACTAGGTCCTCCACCGCGACGGCAGCCTTTTGCAAGAGATCAAATGCCAGGCGCGTTAGCTCCGCACTCTTCAAATTCTCGGTCAGCGGGCTCAGCTTCAAGAGGTCTCGCACGTCGACCTCGCTCGCCCGAGCCTCGATTCTCCGCAGTATGTCTTGAGAGAATCTGCTATCTGCTTGCCTCATCGCGGCTGCGAGGAACGCCAGGTCTCCGATACTCCTTTCCTTGCTTGCGGAAAATTTACGTGCAATAACAATGCTTGAATCGCGCGCCTGTTTGCTGTTCGCGTGAGCTAGGGTCTCAATGAGAAATAGTGTGTTACTGGAGTCATCCGAGTCGCTATCAACCCATTCTTCCGCCAGTTGTGCGGAGAACTCTGAGACGGCATGAGAAAAGTCGAAATCTTCGAGAACATCCAGGATTACTGCACATTCAAAGGATGGGCCGGTATTTAGGGATGATATATTCTTGCTAATCTCTTCAGCTAGCTCTCCTACCCATTCCTCATGGTGGGCGACTTCCTGGAGTTGAGTAATCATGAACCCGACCTCCTCAGGATTTGAGAAGTCGAGGTCGTCCATTGCCTGCCTCAGTAATTGGCGCGCCATTTTCGGGTCCACACTTGGATTCCTGAGCAGGCTCGCAATTGCTACAGGGTCGCCGCACTCCGCTCGGGGTTCCCAGAGTTTTGCTGCTAGCGCGTCTTTGCCGCGGTCTTCAGCAGCCCAAATAATGTAATATGAGAGGTCGGGGCCGTCATCCAGTTTCCCTACCGCACGCCAATAGCTTTCTGGGGCTGGAGACTTCTTGCGTTCTTGCTGGGCATGCTGAATTAGATAGTCAGCCAGCTTGTATGTATATTCGCCGGCATGCTCCTTCCGCGATCTCAGGCGCGCGAGGGGGGATGTGGCGCCCTTGAGCTGCTGACCTAGCAGATCAGTAGCGTCAGCGAACCATGCCTCGCCTGCGGCGCCCCACTCCTCGTCTGTCAGGTATCCGGGCGCAGCGCTCCGCAGGAATTCTGGAGCTACAGTGCTCGATCCGCTCATTGCCGACCAGTCCATGGCTGCGCTAAGAACTGCCCATGCGTTCGGAGAGATGTCCCGAGAGTCCTTAAAGAATTCGAGTAGTGCGGGACCGGCCGCAAGGTACTGGGTTATTCTTCCGCCCGAAAGATCCGCTGCAATCCTTATCCGGCCGTCCAGGCGTGCTTGCTCTTCTAGCGTAGAAGCAGGAAAGTCTGGAGTGATGTCAACTCTGTGCGCCACTCCAGAAAGTAGGGCCCGAGCCTGCCCGTAGTGATCTTCTATTGACGGACTCGGCGCCATTATTTTTCGCCAATAAATAGGCCACATGGTTCCAATGAAGAGCGTTTCCGAGCTTCCAGATAGTGCTACTCGAAGAGAGGCGGCAGCTCGTTCCCCTAGCCCAGTTGGAGTAAGATAATCTTGAAGCTCATTGAGCCAGATTACCGTTTTTCCTAGATTCCCTCCGCCTTCCAGGTAGGAAATAAGAGCCTCCGCCTTACTTGGTGCGAGAGGATGGTAAAAGTTCCACCCTGAAGGCAATTTCTTAAGTGCCTCATATGCAGCTCTTGTCTTCCCCGTGGATGACCCGCCAACAAGAACGATGAGTTGTGTTTTTTGGCTGAGCACAGCGGATTGGAGGGTGGCGTCATGTGTGCGCGGAATATAGGCAGGAAGGCCGGCCGGGGCCCCAGCAACCACAATTGGCTTGTGAACCTCTAGGGCGTAGGGGTTTTCCAGGGCTGCACTGAGTGGAATTCTAGAAAGTGTCGAGTTTGCACTACTATGCTTTTCACGCTTCTCGGATTGGGCCGCTCTCCTGAGGCGCTCAAAATGTGCCGACTTTCCAGCTCTGTAAGATCTTGTCGATAGGGTCTCGCTGGAATCGTTCCAGGACTCCAATGCCTGCACCAAGAGTGTTAACTCTTGCTGGCGAGCAGGCACTGACTTTCCGTTGAGCCATTCGCTGATCGAAGAAGTATTGAGCCGTTGTGACGAAGTCGCCGTTACGGCCCTACGTGCGACGGCACTCAGTGGCGGCTTGCCTGCGGCTGCATAGAGGCTTCCCAGCTCCTCTGCCAACCGCTCGATGGCGCTCCTGGAGTCCACGGCCCTCTCCTTGCCGCCGTCTGTCCGGCATCCGTCCGGCGTCCGTCTCCGGATAGTCCTGTTGAGGCTCTGAGCTGCGGTTTTGCGTCTCACGGCTCCGCAGTCCCTCTGCGTACCTCCACAGTCTGGCTCAGCGCAGATCAGTTGCGCAGAAGTACAGAGAACCTGGAGGTCGTTTTGAGTGTGCTTGGGCAGATGCCGGCTTCGGCCGTCGCGTTGCTCTTCATCCTGACGTTCATCGGCGTCATCGTGATCGTGGGAGTAGTCCTTCCCGCCGTGTGGTCGCGCCGTGCGTACAGGCGTAACGCCGCCCGGGCTGTCCTCGGCATGCTTGTGCAGGCTTTGCCGAGGCGACGCTGGGGCGGTGTAGAAGCGAGTGCGGAAGCTGAACGAACGCCCATTACGGTGAGTGAGGCGCCATAGGGTGCGATGTGCCCCGCGCACGGGGACCGGCATGACCTGGCTTGGGCGCCAGGGGTAGGGCGTGAGCCAGTCGTGGGCCAGACAACCGGACCGAAGGCGCCGGAGAAGCATTGACACACCTCAAAGGCTGTCTCGGGTGAGCCAGTGCGTCTGGCCTTGAAAACTGTCGTGGCCTCTGGTCACCGTGGGTTCAAATCCCACACCCTCCGCGTGTGAGGTACTGAAGTACCGGCTCAGGGCGGGTGCCGACGTCAGTCGGCACCCGCCCTCTGCGTTTCGTCCCGGACTGTCCCGCTCGGACACCACTCCTGTCAGGGCGTGTGGAACACCCGTGGATTGGCGTAGAAGCGGCGCGGGACGGCGACGCTGTGGCCCGACACGCGCGGTCGCACCGTCGGAACGACACTACGCCGACCGACCTCCACCACCTCGGCCGCACTGGGAGCCGAACTGCTGCGCGGAGTCGTCGTCGATCTGGGAACCCGGTCGATGCACCGGCCCGGCGCGTACACGTAGACCGGTCCGGCGTAGGTGCCGTAGTAGCCGCCGTCCTCGGCCGAAGCCCGGCGCCGGTACGCCGGAACGCGTACCGGCGACCGGTGGTTAGGTGGGTGAGGCTCAGCAGTCGCGGGCGAACATCACCGAGGCGTTCTCGTTGTACGTGTTGACCAGGTTCGCGGCATTGCGGTAGTTGAACACGTCGACCGGGCCGCTGTAGTTCGAGTGGTAGAACACCGTGACCGTCGTGCACACGTTGGAGACAGCCGATGCGGCGTTGTTCTTGACGTGCTGGCCCCGGCCATTGCCGGGGCTGGTGAAGGTGTACCCGGCGAGGTCGGGAATGTCTTTCTGCACCGCCAAGTGGGAGCCCTGCTCGTTCGAGTTGTAGAAGAGGCAGAAGTTGCCGTCCGGGCAGTCGCGGACGGCGGCCTGCGCGGAGGTGGCGAGGGTGGGGACGAGCAGGGCAGCGCCCAGGGCTGCTGCGGCAAGCTTGAGGGTGCGCTTCATTTCTTTGATCCTCTCTTCATGGGACGTTCCAGGCGTGTGCAATCCCCTCGGCGTACCTGGGGAAGGGCGGGCGCGCCCGGACGTGAAAAAGTGTCAGCCCACTACTTCACTGATCGCGCAGCACGGCGTCGGCCTTGGCGAGTTGCTCGGTCTTCGCCGCGAGCACCGCCGTGAATTCGGCTTGTTGCCGTGCGATCAATTCCTTCTGCAGGGATGCCTCGACCGCGAACCAGGTGTCGATCAGATCCACTTGCTGCTTGCAGATCACGTCAGCCGCCGCCACCTGGAGCTCCAGCGGTGTGGGTGAGTCCCCCAGGAAGCGCCGGTCGCCGATGGCATCCATCGGATTGGGGTAGGAGTAACCCCTGGTCTTCATGCAGCCGGACCATGCCTCGAATGCCTGCGTGACCTGCGCCACCGACATGCTGGCCTTGAAAGTCTGGAAGTTGGCCTGCTGGGCCACGCTGCTCGGGCCCAGGTCCCCCGAACCGGCCAGGCCGCGCTTCGCCTCGTCGTAGCACCCGCCCGGTGGTACCGGTACGCCGTTGACCTGCAGGTTCGTTTCGTCCGCACCGGTCTTCCCCGGGAGGTGCCCGGTGAGCACCTGCTGCTGCTCGGCGGAGAACTGCGGCGGGCGGACCGGGTGGGTGCGCGGGTCGCGGTCGCCGAGGTGGTAGCCGTTTACCGCCGCCTCGGCCGGGTCCGTCAGGCCGTACCGGCGGTCCATGAACGTGCGCGGTCCGGTCGGCGGGTCGGCGGGACTGATGGCGTAGTCGAGACCGAACCGCTGCATGCACGCCTTGCGCAGCACGGCTCCCGCCCTGGTCAGCTTCGCTGTCTCCGCCTCGGAGAAGAGATACGGCTCGATCGGAAGGTGCAGATCAGCACTGGCCGGCAGTGCGGACGGAGACTGCGCGGTCGGCCTCGCCTCCGCGGCCGGCTGACCGGATGACGAACAACCGGCCAGGGCAAGGCACATGAGCCCGGCCAGCCCGGCCAGCCCTACCCGCACACCTCTGCCGGTCGATCGCTGATGCACGGCGGAACTCATACGCCGACAGCCCCGGTCGCGGTCCCCGTCGGACCCGTGGCCACGTGCTTGCACATCTTCCGCATCTCGTCCTGCGTCCTCTTCCGGTCGTGGGCAGTAGGCCACCGGGTGAGCCCTCGCCCTGGACGCCATCGTGGTGCGCGGAGGTATCGCGGCGGTCTCGTGCCCGGGATACCCGGCGACGCCGGCCGGGAGCCTCGGCGCCCGGGTCGGTCCTACCGGGCGAGCCGGACCACCGCGTGGCACCTGAACCAAGGACAAGCGCCGGCGCACGGTACCGATGGCTCTCGGCGTAGCGGCACTCCGAAGACCAGGACGCCGCCGACACCCCCCACCGACCGGCCGACCGCACCCGCCCGGCCATCGACGGAGCTGCCGGCTCGGACGGGGCTTGGCAAGGCGCGGCGTCGAGCTGAACAGCCCTCCCTCACCAAGTGCCGAGCTTGGTGCATCACCGGGGCTTTGAGCCGCGGGCCATTGTCGCGAGGAATGACATCCATGATTGGGGTCTCTCCCGCGGAGAGCCCTCCAAGGGCGCTCGGTGGTGTCGGGAGCGGGTCTGTCCATCCCCCTTGGCGCCAGCAGCCCCGACGACCCCGCCACCGGACTCACCGCGACCGAACGCGATCGGCAACGAGGCGTCTGGACTGCCGCGAGACATTGATGCCTCGCGACTGTCGCCGGAGCGTCGATCCCGACTGCTTGCGGGGCTGACGGGTCGCCAGGGCCGGGTCGGAGGCTGGCGGACCCCGTTCGGGTCTCCCGCGTTGCCCGGAGCGGGCCGGCGCCGTCCGATGGAGGTGTGCCGTGCCCGTACCCGGTGCCGCGCAGGGTGCCGGGCCGACGACAGGAAGACCGCTGCCATGTACGTCCGCACCCTCTACGCCACCGGTGACCCCGCCCTCATCGACGAGGCGCTCGACGCACTGCGCGCCGAGGCCCTCGGCCTGCTCACCGGCCAGCCCGGCTACCGCGGCTACGGCCTGTTCGCCGACCGGACGGTCGGGAAGATCGCCATGGGGTCCTGGTGGGAGAGCGAGCAGGCCCAGCGCGACAGCGACGAGGCGCTGAAGGCCCGCCGCGCCGCCCTGCTGGCACCGTTCGCGGGCACCGTCGCCGTCGACGTGTGGGAGGCCGCCGTCTTCAGCCCGCCGTCCCCGGCCTCGCCCGGCGCCGGATTCCGGATGGTGCGCGCGGACATCGACCCGGCCCGGATCGACGCCCTGGTCGAGCGGTTCCGCGGGACGCTGCTGCCCGGGATGGGGCAGATCGACGGCTTCGTCTCCGGCACCCTGCTGGTGAACCGGGCGGAGGGCCGCGCCTCGGTCGGCACGATCTTCCGGGACAGCGCCGCCCTGGCGGCCTCGCGCGGACCGCAGGCCGCCCTGCGGGCCAAGAACGCGCCGGCGGCCGGGGTCACCGTCCGCAGCCTGGAGGAGTTCGAGGTGATCATCCTCGACCGGCCCGCCGACCACGGCTGACCCCGTCCGCTCCACCGATCGGCACCCCTGACCGTCCGTCAGGGGTGCCGATCGGTGTTTGCGCACCGTCCTTGCCGTGCCCGCCCGACGGGGGCAGAGTCGACGGGGGCGGGGTGCAGAGCGGACGGATGCGCGAGAGGCGGAGGCTGCCGTGAGTGATCTGGTCGACCGGTTGGTGTCGGGGCTCCCGGAGACGGCGGTCGCCGTCGATCCGGACGTGGTCGCCTCGTACGCCCACGACATGGCCGGGTTCTGCGAGGCCGGGGCGCCGGCCGTGGTGGTCTTCCCGGAGACCGTCGAGCAGGTGCAGCACGTGCTCCGCACGGCCACCGAGCTGCGGGTGCCGGTGGTGCCGCAGGGTGCCCGCACCGGCCTGTCCGGCGGGGCGAACGCGGTGGACGGCTGCATCGTGCTGTCGATGGTGAAGATGAACCGGATCCTGGAGATCGACCCGGTCAACCGGCTCGCCGTCGTCGAGCCGGGCGTGGTGAACGCCGAGCTCTCGCGGGCCGCCGCCGGCCACGGCCTCGCCTACCCGCCGGACCCGTCCAGCTGGGAGTCCTGCACCATCGGCGGCAACATCGGCACCGGCGCGGGCGGCCTGTGCTGTGTGAAGTACGGCGTCACCGCCGAGTACGTGCTCGGGCTCGACGTGGTGCTGGCGGACGGCCGGCTGTTGAGCACCGGCCGGCGGACGGCCAAGGGTGTCGCCGGGTACGACCTGACCCGGCTGCTGGTCGGCTCCGAGGGCACCCTCGGCGTGGTGGTGCGCGCGGTGGTCGCCCTGCGGCCGACCCCCGCCCCGCAGCTCGCCCTGGCGGCGGAGTTCCCCAGCACCGGGTCGGCGAGCGCCGCCGTCTGCGCGGTGATGGCGGAGGGCCACGTGCCCTCGCTGATGGAGCTGATGGACGCGACGACCGTCCGGGCGGTCAACGCGATGGCCCGGATGGGGCTGCCGGAGTCGACCAGGGCGCTGCTGCTGGTCGCCTTCGACGGCCCCGCCAAGGAGGCCGAGCTGGCCGAGGTGGCCCGGCTGTGCCGGGAGGCCGGCGCGAGCGAGGTCGTGCCCGCCGAGGACCAGGCCGAGTCGGACATGCTGCTGGAGGCCCGCCGGCTCTCGCTGCCCGCGATGGAGCGGCTCGGCACCACGATGATCGACGACGTGGCGGTGCCGCGCTCCCGGCTGGGCGACATGCTGGACGGCGTCGCCGCGATCGCCGAGCGCCACCGGCTGACCATCGGCGTGGTCAGTCACGCCGGGGACGGCAACACCCACCCGGTGGTCATCTTCGACTCCTCCGACCCGGGGGAGACCGCCCGCGCCCGGGCCTCCTTCGACGAGATCATGGCGCTCGGGCTGGACCTCGGCGGCACGGTCACGGGCGAGCACGGGATCGGCCTGCTCAAGCGGGAGTGGCTGGCCCGCGAGCTCGGCCCGGTCGGGCTGGAGCTCCAGCGGCAGATCAAGGCGGTCTTCGACCCGCTCGGCATCCTCAACCCGGGCAAGGCGCTCTGAAGGCACCGCAGCAGGCGGGGGCGTGCAGGTGGTGGTACGCGCCCCCGGCGGACGGGCTGCGCGCGCCAGCGCTGCGGCCGCCCGGCTCGACATCACGCTAAAGGGCGAAAAGGGTACGTCGAGCTATGCCTTTGTCGACTTGTTGCGGGATTCTTCTCTCCGGCGAGCCCCGCCGACGAACCAGGCCACGGAGGACATGCATGGAGAGCTTCACCGCGCCGCAGCACCGGACCTGCGCACCGGCGGCCACCGCGGACTGAGCCGGTCCTCCCGGACGGCCCGACCAAACGGCCGCACCACCCGCCGGCGGGGGCGCCGAGCGGAGGAGCGGCCCCAGGCCGGCCGGGGCACGTCGAACACCAGGGCACGGAAAGGGTCTCCGCAGCCCGGCGGGCGGGCGGTGCCGACCACGGC
>NZ_JAHTIK010000001.1:4406360-4412777 GCF_025655475.1 Kitasatospora sp. DSM 101779
GGCGGTGCCGACCACGGCACCGCCCGCCCGCCCGTTGATCCGTCAGCGCCGTGCCGTCAGCGCCGTGCCGTCAGCGTGGCCCCCACGCTGGCCGCGACCACGCAGCCGATGCCGGCCAGCTGCACCCCGCCGAGCAGCTGCCCCAGTACGACCAGCCCGACCAGGGCGCTGACCGCCGGGTCCAGGCTCACCAGCACGCTGAACACCCGCTGCGGCATCCGCCGCAGAGCGGTCATCTCCAGTGCGTACGGCACCACCGGGAAGAGCAGCGCCACCCCGCCGACCGCGAGCAGCACCAGGGCCGGCGACGGGGCGGCGGCGAGGCCGTGCCAGGCCGGGGCCGCGCCGAAGGGGGCGACGGCCAGGGCGGCGACCGTGAAGGAGACGGCCAGCCCCTCGAAGCCCTTGAACACCGCGCCCACCTTGTCGGTGAACAGGATGTACCCGGCGTAGCAGGCGGCCGCGCCGAAGGCGTAGCCGAGGCCGACCGGGTCGAGGGCCGCGCCGCCGTCGCCCTCGCCGAGCAGGGTGAGCAGCACCACGCCGCCGGCCGCGAGCAGCGCCCACAGCAGGTGGCTCGCCCGGCGGGAGAGGGCGATGGCGACGGCCAGCGGGCCGAGGAACTCGATGGTCGAGGCGGTGCCCATCGGCAGCCGGTCGGTGGCGCCCGCGAACAGCAGGGTCATTCCGGCGGAGGCCAGCCCGAGCAGGACGGCCGAGGCCAGGTCGCGCCGGCTGCGGCCGCGCAGCCGCGGCCGGGTGACGGCGAGCAGGACCACCGCGGCCACGGTCAGCCGCAGGAAGGTGGCCCCGCCGACGCCCAGCACGCCGAAGAGCGACTTGGAGGAGGCGATGCCGAGCTGGCAGGTGACCATGGCCGCCACACACAGCAGCGGCGCCGGGATCGATCCCAGGCGCCGCTGCGGGGTGGTGGTCCGTCCGGGACGGCCGGCCGGTGGCCGGTGCCGTTCGGAACGGCTGGTGCCCGTGCCCCCGTCCGGGGGTGCAGCGGCGGCGGGGCCGCGTCGTCGCCAACCACCACGCTCGCCGGCGGGCTCGCCCTTGGGGGAGGGCGGCATGGCGAAGGCGTCGGCGACGGCGTCGCCGGTGGGAGCCGTGCGGAGCGGCTCGAAGGTGTGGGCAGCGGACATGCCGCCGAGTCTGACGTAAGGACTCACCTGGCCGCAAACCCGTTACCACTATGCGGGACGGGCCCACCGGTCGGGTGAATCGGCGGCAGTGCGGCGCGCGCCTGACCCGGGAGTCCGACGATCCGTCAGTACGACTGGGGCGTGCGCTCCTTGGGAACCGCCGCGCTGGCCGCGGCCACCTCCGTCCTGCTCCTCGGCACCGCCGGCGTCCCCGCAGCCTCGGCCGCGCCCGCCCCGGCGGCCTCCGCCGCACCCCTCCCGGCCGCGCCGCGGCTCACCCGCACCGTGCTCGCCGACCCGGCCGCCGATCCCGCCTCCGGCGTCCGGCTGCCCGCGGGCGAGCTGTACCAGGGCCCCGGCTTCGACGCCTGCACCGCGCCGCCGCTCGCCACCATGCAGACCTGGTGGGACGACTCCCCGTACGGCGCGGTGGGCATCTACGTGAGCGGCTCGCAACGCGGCTGCACCCAGTCCCGGCTGACCGCCGACTGGGTGGCGCAGTCCCGGGAGATGGGCTGGCGCTTCGTCCCCACCCACGTCGGCCTGCAGGCGCCGTGCAGCACCAACGGCGGCAAGCCCCGCCACATCGACCCGGCGAACGCGGTGGCCCAGGGCCAGCAGGAGGCGGCCGAGGCCGTCACGGCGATGCGGTCCCTGGGCTTCGGCGACGGCAGCCCGGTCTACCTGGACATCGAGGCCTACCCGCGCGGCGACAGCCGCTGCAGCCAGGCCGTGACCGACTTCGCCGTCGGCTGGACGCAGGCCCTGCACGCCGCCGGGCACCTCGCCGGCTTCTACTCCTCCGCCGACTCCGGCATCGCGGACCTGGCCGCCGCGGCCCGGGCCGGCAGCTCCCCGCTGCCGGACGCCGTCTGGTACGCCCGATGGGACGACCACGCCAACACCACCGACGGGGCCGGCGCCCTCAACCCCGACCTGTGGACCGACCACGGCCGGATCCACCAGCACCGCGGCAACGTCCAGGAGTCCTACGGCGGCAACGGCCTGACCATCGACCGCGACGAACTCGACGCCCCGGTCGGCTGAGCCCGGGCCGCCCGGCGCGCTCAGCCGCGGTACGGCGGGGTGATGCCCCAGTCCCAGCGCGGCATCGGGGCCTGGGGCAGCGGCGGCGGGTTCGGCCCGGAGTAGAGCAGCGCCATCCGGGTGCCCCACTCCAGGTAGTGCGCCAGCACCGCGCGGAACTCCGGGTCGTCCGGCAGCCCGACCTCGTCCGCGGTGTCGGTCAGCAGGGCGATCCACTGGCGGCGCTGCTCCTCGGTGATCCCCCGGCCGAGGTGCCGGGAGGCCATGTGCCGGTGCCCGCCGTGCTCCGTGCTGTACCGCGGCGGGCCGCCGAACACCTCACCCAGCCAGGCCGCGACGTGCTGCGCGTGCGCCGGGTCCTTGCCGGCGAAGACCGGGGCGAGCAGCTCGTCCTCGTCCACCCGCTCGTAGAACCGGGTGAACAGCCGCTCCAGCGCAGGCGCGCCGCCCGCCCAGGCGTAGAGCGTCGGCGTCGACCCGCCGCGCCCGGCCACCGGCGTGACCTCCTGCACCGACAGTCCGGCCGGCTCGGCGTACGGCGCGAGCGCGTCGAGCAGGGCCCCGCCCTCCCGGCTCTCCCAGAACGCCCGGCGTCCCTCCTCGGAGGTCCAGCGGATCCGCAGTCCGTAGCCGTCCGGATCGCCGGCCGAGCGCTCCAGCGCGTAGTCGACGCACTCCCCGGCCCCGCCGAGGCCCGCCACTGCCCGGCGGCAGGCGGCTTCGAACGCGGCGCGGTGCTGCGGCCCGGCGAGCCGGTACCGGATGTACTCGACGGTCATGGCACGACTGAAGCGCGACCGGCCCACGGGGGCAACCCCGCCGCGCCCGGCCGGCCCCGGAGACCCTGGTCTCAACTCCGCCACGGATGCTGACACCGGGCCCCGGCCGGGGAAAGAATCGGCACGTCAGCGGTGACTACCTGCGAGTAGGCGACCGCGAGACCCACCACCGGTCAAGGAGGACCCGCGTGTTCAGCACCATGCAGGACGTACCGCTCACCGTCGCCCGGATCCTGGCGCACGGGTCGACCGTCCACGGCCGCTCCACCGTGACCACCTGGGACGGCACCGGCCCGGTGGTCCGCAGCTACGCCGAGGTCGGCGCCCGCGCCGCGCAGCTCGCCCACGCCCTGCGCGACGAGCTCGGCGTCACCGGCGACCAGCGGGTGGCCACCCTGATGTGGAACAACGCGGAGCACCTGGAGGCCTATCTCGCGGTGCCGTCGATGGGCGCCGTGCTGCACACCCTCAACCTGCGGCTGCCCGCCCAGCAGCTGGCCTACATCGTCAACCACGCCGCCGACCACGTGGTCGTCGTCAACGGCAGCGTGCTGCCGCTGCTCGCCGGCGTGCTCGGACAGCTCGCCGACACCCTCGAGCACATCGTGGTCAGCGGCGAGGGCGACCGCTCGCTGCTCGACGGCTTCGCCGGCACCGTCCACGAGTACGAGGACCTGATCGCCGGCCGCCCGACCGACTTCCCGTGGCCCGAGCTGGACGAGCAGCAGGCCGCCGCGCTCTGCTACACCTCCGGCACCACCGGCGACCCCAAGGGCGTCGTCTACAGCCACCGCTCGGTCTACCTGCACTGCCTGCAGGTGATGGCCGCCGACAGCTTCGGCCTCACCTCCCGGGACACCGTCCTGCCCGTGGTGCCGATGTTCCACGTGAACGCCTGGGGCGTGCCGCACACCTCCTTCATGTCCGGCGCGAACCTGCTGATGCCCGACCGCCACCTGCAGCCCAAGCCGCTCGCCGAGATGATCGACCGGGTGCGGCCCACCGTCAGCGCCGCCGTCCCGACCATCTGGACCGGCCTGCTCGACGAGCTCGACGCCGGCTCCTACGACACCTCCAGCCTGCGCATGGTGGTCATCGGCGGCTCCGCCTGCCCGCCCGCCCTGATGAGGGCCTTCGAGGACCGCCACGGCATCAACGTGGTGCACGCCTGGGGCATGACCGAGACCTCCCCGCTCGGCACCTTCTCGCTGCCGCCGGGCGGCCTCACCGCCGAGGAGGAGTGGCCCTACCGGCTCACCCAGGGCCTCTTCCCGGCCTCCGTCGAGGCCCGGCTGATCGGCCCCGGCGGCGAGCGGATGCCGCACGACGGCCGGGCCGCCGGCGAGCTGGAGGTCCGCGGCCCGTGGATCGCCGGCGCCTACTTCGGCGGCGCCGGCCGCGACCCCGAGCGTCCCGAGGACAAGTTCAGCGAGGACGGCTGGCTGCGCACCGGTGACGTCGGCACCATCACCGCGGACGGCTACCTCACCCTCACCGACCGCGCCAAGGACGTCATCAAGTCCGGTGGCGAGTGGATCTCCTCGGTCGAGCTGGAGAACCACCTGATGGCCCACCCGCAGGTCGCCGAGGCCGCCGTGGTCGCCGTACCGGACGAGAAGTGGGGCGAGCGGCCGCTGGCCACCGTCGTCCTGCGCCCCGGCGCCACCGCCGACCTGCGCGAGCTGCGGGCCTTCCTGGCCGAGCGGGTGGCCTCCTGGCAGCTGCCGGAGCGCTGGTCGATCGTCGAGGCCGTCCCGAAGACCTCGGTCGGCAAGTTCGACAAGAAGGTGATCCGGGCCGACTACGCCGCCGACCGCCTCGCGGTCACGCTGCTCGGCAAGGAGTGACGGACGGGCTCCTCTCCCGCCGCGCGGAATACCCTAGGGGGGTATCGCGTTCTGCCTGGCGGAACCCGCGAGGGGAGAGGAGCCCGCACCATGGAGCATCACCCGCACCACCCCGCCGAGCACCACACCCACCAGCACCCCGAACACGCCCACGCACCCGGGCACGGCCAAGCGCCCGAACACGACCACGCGCCCGGACACGACCACGGGCACGCGCACCACCCCGCCGGTCACGGCTCCGGCTGGCCCACCGCCGTCCGGGCCACCCTGCACTGCCTCACCGGCTGCGCCGCCGGCGAGATCCTCGGCATGGTCGTCGGCACCGCCCTCGGCCTGCACAACGGCGCCACCGTCGCACTCTCGGTCGCGCTGGCCTTCGTCCTCGGCTACGCCCTCACCATGCACGGCGTGCGCCGGGCCGGCCTGCCGCTCGGCGCGGCCTTGAAGGTCGCGCTCGCCGCCGACACCGTGTCGATCCTGGTCATGGAACTGATCGACAACACCGTCATGGTCACTGTGCCCGGCGCCATGGACGCCGGACTCGGCAGGCCGCTGTTCTGGGCGTCCCTGCTGCTCTCGTTGGCGATCGCCTTCGCCCTGACCGTGCCGGTCAACCGGTGGCTGATCTCCCGCGGGCGCGGCCACGCCGCGGCCCACGCCCACCACTGAGCGGGCGTCAGCCGCCGGTGACCGTACCGGCCTCGGAGAGCGAGCCGATCCGGCCGAGCAGGTCGACGATCCGGGACTGCACGTCCTCGGTCGTCGACCGCTCGGCGAGGAACAGCACCGCCTCGCCCGTCCGCAGCCGCGGCAGGGCCTCCCGGTCCAGGCCGTCCGAGGTGTAGACGACCAGCGGCGTGCGGTGCAGCCGGTCGTTGGCGCGCAGCCAGTCCAGCAGACCCAGCTGGCGGCGCTCGATCCGCAGCAGGTCCATCACCACCAGGTTCGGCTGGACGCTGCTGGCCCGGGCCACCGCCTCGTTCTCGTCCGGGGCGTGCTCGACGTGCATGCCGCGCCGCTCCAGGCTGGCGATCATCGCCCCGGCGACGTCCGGGTCGGCCTCGACCAGCAGCACTCGCGGAGCGTGGTTCTCGCTGTCCCGCGGAGCCAGCGCCCGCAGCAGCACCGCCGGGTCGGCGCCGTACGCCGCGTCCCGGGCGGCCTGCCCGAGCCCGGCGGTGACCAGCACCGGCACCCGCCGGTTCAGTGCGGCGGTGCGCAGCGACTCCAGCGCGGTACGGGTGATCGGCCCGGTCAGCGGGTCGACGAACAGCGCGGCCGGGAAGCCCGACACCTGTGCGTCGACCTCCTCCCGGGAGCGCACGATCACCGGCCGGTAGCCGCGGTCCTGCAGAGCCTGCTTGGTGGAGGCGTCCGGCTCGGGCCACACCAGCAGTCGCCGCGGACCGCCGTCGACCGCCGGCACCAGCACGGTCGGCTCGTCGGCGGGCGCGGGCGCCGCCCCGGCCGGGGCCAGCTCGGACAGCGGCCGAGGAGGCGTCCGGGGTTCCGTCGTGGCGGGCTCCGCGGGCCGGGCCGGCGCGGGCAGCGCGGGCAGCTCGGGGGCACCGGACCGGTGGCCGTTCGCGGCGG
>NZ_JAHTIK010000001.1:4412802-4444378 GCF_025655475.1 Kitasatospora sp. DSM 101779
GCAGCGGCTGCACGGGCGGCGCGGCCGCGACCGGCGGACCGGCCGGCAGGGCGTTCTCCAGACCCGGGTAGACCGGCATGCCGGGCTCGGGCACGCCGGGCAGGGCGATGGCACCGGCCGGGGTCTCGTCGGCCGCGGCCCGGCGCCGGCGCCGGGCCGGCCTGGACTCCTCGGCGGTCGCGGCCTCCGACGGCCCGTCAGCCGCCGGGCGGGCAGCGGCGTCCACCGGCACTCCGGCCGGCGGGGTGTCACCCTCGGCGGACCGGGAGGGGTGCCCCGGCGACTGCTCGACCGGGGCGACCGCCATCGGCCCGAGCGGGATCGGCCCGCTGCGGTCGTGGTCGGCGGGCTCCTGCCCGGTGCGCCCGGCCGGGCCGTTCTCCCGCGGCTCGGCCGACCGGACCTCGGGGAGGTCCGGCAGCATCGCGGTGTCGGTCTCCGCGGGCACGCTCGGCCGGCCCGCCGCGCGCGCCGCCGCCGGGTCGAGCGGCAGCTCGACCACGTAGGTCGTGCCCGCGCCGCCGGGCAGCTCGTGCCGCTGCAGCACGCCGCCGTGCCGCTCGACCGTGCCGCGGGCGATCGGCAGGTGGACGGGGCTGGACTGCCGGGCCGGACCGCGGACCTCGATCCGGGCGACCTCGCCGCGCTGCGCGGCGGCGACCACCACCATCGGGGCCTCGCCGCCGACCGGCGGCAGGGCGGGCACGCCGAGGGTGGGCGACGCGCCCGTCCCGGGTGCGTCCAGCGACGGCGTGATGCCGCTGACGTCGGCCACCAGGTGGGCCAGCGCGCGGGCGAGCCGCTCCCGGTCGGCGGTCACGTCGACGGCGGCCGCGTGCACCGAGTAGCGCACCCGTCCTGGGCCGACCAGCTCGCCGGCGTGCTCCACCGCGCGCTGGACGACCGCGTCGAGCCCGACCGGCTTGCGCTTGAGCTGCCGGCGCCCGCTCTCCGCGTCGGCCTCGAAGGCCTGGTGGGCGAGCACGCCCTCGATCAGGGTGCCGAACCGGCGGCACTCGTCGGCGAGCCGGCGCAGCGTCCAGTTGGCCTCCGGCCACAGCTGCCCGGCCGGATCCGCGGCGAGCGCGTCGATCCGGCGGTGCAGTGCGGTGAGCGCATCGCCGAGCTCCGTCTCCAGGACGGCGGTGAGGTGCTCGTTGCGGGCGACGAGCGCGAGCTCCTTCGTCCGGTCGGTGAACGTCATCACCGCGCCGACCAGCTGTTCGCCGTCCCGGACGGGGGCGGTGGTGAGGTCGACGGTGACCGGGCTGCCGTCCTTGCGCCACAGCACGGCGCCGCGCACCCGGTGCTTGCGTCCGGACACCAGGGTGTCCATCAGGGCGGAGCCCTCCGGGGCGAGCGGGGTGCCGTCCGCCTGGGAGTGCTGGACCAGCGGGTGCAGCTCGCGGCCGCCCAGCTCGCTGGCCCGGTAGTCGAGTATGTGCGCCGCCGCCGGGTTGACCAGCACCACCCGGCCGTCGAGGTCGACGCCGAGCACGCCCTCGGCGGCCGCCCTCAGGATCATCTCGGTCTGCTTGTGCTGCCGCCGCAGCTCCGCCTCGACGCCGAGCCGGCTGGACAGGTCGCGGACGAGCAGCAGCAGCAGGTCCTGGCCCGAGCCCTCGCGGTACGGGTCGTACGGGACGTAGCCGCGGCCCTCGGCGGCGGCGCCGTCGTCGGTGAAGTCGTTGCCGGAGACCTCGACCGGGAAGGTCCCGCCGTCGGTGCGCCGGGCGGTCATCCGGACCGGCTTGTCCAGGCCCTCCGCCTCGGTCGTGGCCGGGCGCATCGAACCGGGGATCCGGCTGGGGTCGAACTCGGGGAGCAGGTCGAGCACACCGCGCCCGACCAGGGAGGTGCCGGGGGCCTGCAAGGCCTCCACGGCGGCCTTGTTCGCGTCCACCACCGTGCCGTTGCTGTTGACCAGCAGCAGCGCATCGGGCAGTGCATCGAGTATCGCGGCGAGGCGAGCAGCGCCTCGGGTCGGCCTGCTGCTCACGTCGACAGGTCTCCTCACGGCTTGGGCCACGTCGGCGGGGCTCGCCGGCTGGTGTCACGGCGGGCGCTCGCGGCTCGCGCTCTCCTCGGGCCCCGGCAGTATCTCATTGTTCTTTGCGCTGTGGACGACCCGCCTAGTAACGTTGTCGGTGGTTGGTGTCGGGCCCGTGGGCTGTGGCATCATCACTTGCGCACGGAGTGCGTCCGGGGTCTCGGGCGCGGTCCGGGTGGAGGAGGCTTCGCCTAGTCCGGTCTATGGCGCCGCACTGCTAATGCGGTTTGGGCCTTAAAGCCCATCGAGGGTTCAAATCCCTCAGCCTCCGCCTCGTGGAGAGCCCCGTCGGCAACAGCCGACGGGGCTCTCTGCATTGTCCGGGGCTCTCTGCATTGTCCGGGCCTGCCCGGTCCCGGTCGGGATGTGCCCGGGGGCCCGGCCCGGAACTCGCCCGGGGCCGGTTCCGGAGGGCCCCGGGGAGGCGCCGAGAGCGCCCGGGATCAATCGATTTCACCCCCGGTCGACGGTCATGTAATGTTGTCCCCGCACCGCCCCGGAGGCCAGCCGCCAGGGCGAGCGCTCATAGCTCAACGGATAGAGCACTTGACTACGGATCAAGAGGTTGCAGGTTCGAATCCTGCTGAGCGCACCACAATCCGCCGCAGCGGTCCCCCCGGGGATCGCCCAGGCGCTCATAGCTCAACGGATAGAGCACTTGACTACGGATCAAGAGGTTGCAGGTTCGAATCCTGCTGAGCGCACCACCCGAAGGCCCCGGACACCGTCCGGGGCCTTCGTCGTTGCCGTGACCGCCCGGGCCGGGTGGCTCAGGCCAGTTCGGTGCGGTTGATCCAGGCGACGTCCCGCGGCTGCAGGAAGCGCTCCGCCGCACTCGTCGGACGGCTGCGGTCCAGGGTGCGCGGCACCGGGTCGTGGCGGACGAGCGACGGGTCCGCGCCCAGGGCGGCCAGCCGAGCGGCCACCGCCGGCGCCAGGTCGGGCGGGCCGCTCAGCAGCACGTCCCGGCCGGCGCAGTCGCCGAGCCGGGCGAGGCCGGCGTGCAGCAGCGCCACCGCCTCGGCCCGCCCGGCGCCGTCCGCGGGGGCGGCGAGCACCACCTCCAGCCGGGCGTACCGCTCGACCAGGGCGCGCACCGCGTGGAGGTCGTACTGGTCCGCGTCGCTCCGGGCGCCGAGCAGGACGGTGGCCGGCCGGGTGCCCTCCCGGGCGAGCGCCTCGACCACCGCCTTGACCTGGGCCCAGCCGGTGCCGCCGGCCACGGCCAGCAGCGGTCGCCGGGACGCCGGGTCGAGCACCGCGGCGCCGAGCGGCGGGCCGAGCCGCAGCCGCTCGCCCGGCCGTACCGCGTCGACCAGGACGGGGGAGAGCAGGCCGTCCGGCACCCGGCGGACGTGCACGTCGAGGGTGCCGTCGGGCCGCGGCGCGCAGCCGATCGAGTAGGGGCGCCAGACCTGCGGCACCCGTGGCGAACAGAGGGTGAGGTACTGGCCGGGGATGAACGGGTAGGGGCGGTCGGGCGCCAGGGTGAGGACCGTCACGTCCGGGGCGGCCGGCCGGCGCAGCACCACCTCGGCCTGCCAGCAGGCCGGGGTGCCGGCGGGGACGGCCGCGGCGGCGTCGGTCATCGCCCGGGAGATCACCGTCCACGCCTCGGTCCAGGCCTTCTCCTGGTCCTCGCTCCAGGCGTTGCCGGCGAACCGCCGCAGTGCGGCGAGCAGGCTCGCCCCCACGGCCGGGTAGTGCTCGGGCCGGGCGCCGAACTTGCGGTGGTCGCGGCCGAGGGCGGCGAGGTAGCCGGCGAGCCGCTCGGGCTCGTCGAGGCGCTGCACCAGGTGGGTGATCGCGGCGAGCAGCCGGTCGCGCTGCTCGTCCATCCGCTCGGGGAAGAGCGCGCGGACGCCCGGGTTGTTGGCGAACAGGTGGGCGTAGAAGTAGGCGGTCAGCTGGTCGGCGCGGCGTTCGACCACCGCGAGGCCGGCCCGGAGGACCGCCGGGTCGAGGGCCACCGGTGCGTCCTCACCCGTCCGCCCCGGTCGGGCCGGCGGCCACCAGCGCCCGGCCCATGGTGTCCGCGACCACGCCGTAGACCGCCGCCCAGGCCGCCTCCGCCTGCGGCGACCAGGCGTCGCCGGCGAAGTGCCGCAGGGTGGCGAGCAGGCTGACGCCCACCGCCGGGAAGTGCTCCGGCAGGGCGCCGTAGCCGGCGTGCCGGTGGCCGAGGTCGGTGAGGAGGCCGACCAGGGTGTCGGTGTCCTCCAGGTGCTCGACCAGCGCGCCGAGGGCGGCGAACAGCCGGTCCTGCTGGTCGTCGAGGTGCTCGGCGAACAGCGCCCGGACGGCCGGGTGGTGCTCGAACAGATGCCGGTAGAACCAGGCCGTCACCTCGGTTCCGTGGGGCTCGACGGCGGCGAAACTGCTCTTCACGAGTATGGGGTCGATGCTCACGTGCGCCGACTCTACTGACGGTCCGTCATCTCGAACAGGGCGCCTCGGGACGTGGTCCGGGCGCCCGGCGAAGCCGGATCGCGATCCGGCCGGAACGGCGCAGAACCGCCTCCGCGGAAGGCGCCGACGGAGGGCGTGCCGGGGCGGCGACCAATCGGGTGCACCTCGGGACGCGCCCACGGGTGTCGGTACGTGACGGGCCGTCGGCCGTGCTTCGCTCTTGTCGGATGTTATGGCCGCGTCATCTCCGGCTGCGGCCCGGCCACGGCAGCGAAGGAGCGCCGGATGAACCGACGGTTCCGCCCGACGTCCCCCGCCCGCCGGGCCCTGGCGGCCGCGGCGGCCGCCGGACTGCTGCTGCCCGCCGCGCTCGCCGCCCCGGCCCCGGCCCAGCAGAGTCCCGCCGCCTGGAACCAGGACCGCACGGCGGCGCTGCCCTCCGGCCTCACCGTCCGGCTGGACTTCTCCCCCCTCCCCGGAATCACCGCCACCGCCGCCCCCGGGACCCTCGCCGGCGTCGCCGGGAGCAGCGCGGTGTACACGGACGGGATGCACCCGGGTGATCCCGCCGAGACCTTCGACATCGGCGCCGACCGCGCAACCGCGGACGGCTCCTGGCGCACCATCGGCACCCTGCGGATCGCCTTCTCCCGGCCGATGCGCAACCCCCGGCTGCACATCGGCGGCCTCACCGCACGCGCCACCGCGACCACCGGCACCACCGCGACCGCCGTCCGGCTCACCGCCACCGGCGGCACCCCCACCACCCCGACCCTGGCCGGACGCACCCCCTGGACGGGCTGGACGGCGGCGGGCAGCGAACTCGCCCCGCCCGCCGACGCGCAGGCCGACACCGCGGCCGAGGGCGCCGGCACCCTCGAACTGACCGGCACCGTCGGCACCGCCACCCTCCGCCTGGAACAGCGGACCACCGCCCGGGACGGCTCCACCACCCCGCCGCCCGCGCTGCACACCTCCTGGACCGTCACCCTCGACGAGTCGCTCGGCACCGCGCCCCAGGGCTACGGCAACGCGTCGCACCTGCTCTCCGACCTCCACCTCGGCCGGGACGCCACCGACGACCGGCACCGCGAGCGGCCCGTCCCGGCGACCGCCGCCAGACCGCTGGTGCCCGGGCCGGACGGCACGGGACCGGCCTCCACGGCATCGGGAGCCGCGGTGTCGGGGGACGGCGCACCGGGGGAGGCGGAGCCGCCGCCGGCGCCCACCCGCCCCCTGGTGGAACTCGTCCCCGCCGCGCCGCGCAGCCTCTGGGCCAGCCCCGTCCCACCGCGCACCGGCCCGGGCCGCGGAGAGTACCCGGGCGCCGACCCGACGCTCGCCTTCCCGGTCGAGGCCGCGACCGGCGACTACTACCGGGTCGACGTGCCCGTCGCGCCGGGTGCCGGCCCGGCCGTGCTGGCCGGCTGGGTCGACTTCGACCGCAACGGCCGGTTCGACCCGATGGAACGGGTGCAGGCCGAGGTCCCGCAGGGTGCCACCACCGCCCGCCTGGAGTGGGCGATCACCGGCAAGGTGGTCGCCGGCGAGACCTGGGCCCGGCTGCGGATCGCCCGGGACGCCTCACAACTCGTCACCCCGGGCGGCTTCGCCGACTCAGGACAGGTCGTCGACCAGCGCATCCGGCTCGCCACCGGCTCGGCCCGCCCGGAGATCTCCGCGCCGGTCGACGGCGCCGTCACCGCCGAGCTCCGCCCGCAGGTCGCCGGGACCGCGCCCGCCGCTTCGAGCGTGGCCGTCACCGACGGCGACCGCACCCTCTGCACGGCCGCGGCCGCCCAGGACGGCGGCTGGAACTGCCGGCCCGGTCAGGCGCTGGCCGACGGCGAGCACGCCCTGGCCGCGGTGGCGACCACGCGCACCGGCGCCGCGCTCCGCAGCGAGTCCGTCCGACTGACCGTCAAGACCGCCCCGCCGAAGGCCCCCGCGTTCACGCTGCCCGAATACACCAACGACCCCGGCCTGCTCGTCGCCGGCACCGGCGAGCCGGGCAGCACCGTCTCGGTGACCGAGACCGGCAGGACACCGCGGGCTGCCGGCGAGCTCTGCAGCACCGGCGTCGGGCAGGACGGCGCCTGGTCGTGCCTGCCGGTGGAGAGCCTCGACGACGGTGTCCACCGGCTGACCGCCACCGCGGTGGACGCGGCCGGGAACACCGCCCGCGGCACCGAGACCGCACTGACCGTGGACACCGTCGCACCCGGCCGCCCCGTCCTGGAGACGCCGAAGGCCGGCGCCACCGTCGACGCCCGCCCCCGGTTCGCCGGACGGGCGGAGGCCGCGGCCACCGTCACCGTCACCGCCGGGCCGAAGGCGGGCGGCGGGGAGCGGACCGCCCTGTGCAGCGGCCTCGCCGCTGCCGACGGGGCCTGGTCCTGCACCGCCGACCGCGCCGCGCCGGCCGGCGAACGGGTGCTGGTCGCCACCGCCGCCGACCGCGCCGGGAACAGCACCGCGAGCGAGCCGGTGACGGTGCGGATCGCGGCGGAGCCCGCGCCGGCGCCGTCCACCGGGACGGTCCCGCCGCCCGTCGACGCGGTGTCCCCGCAGCCGGGCAGCCCGTCCGCCGCCTCGCCGCCCGCTGCCGCGGATGCGCCCGTCTCTCCGCCTGCCGTCCCCTCGCCGTCTGCTGCCGAGCCCGGTGCCGGTGACCCGCCGGCGGCGGACCCGGGGGTGCCCGCCGCCGAGGGCGGTCCGGAGCCGTCCGGCCGAGTGCGCGCGGTGCCGCCGCAGACCGGGCACCCGTCGGTCGTGCGCTCGGTGCTCGCCGACGGCCGGGCCCTCGCCTCGGCCCACGGCAGCCTGCTCGCCGGCCTGGCCGGAACGGCGTGCCTGGCGGCCGCCGGGCTACTGCTGCGCCGGGTGTTCGCCCGTGGACCGGGCAGTCGCCGAAAGAGCTGACCATTCGTCAGTTTCATTGCGCCGGTGAGGAGTCGACACGCCCGCCGTGCCCGAAATGTCGCATTTGATGACTTGTCGACCTAGCCTGAAACCCGGTGCAGGCCGCCCGTTTCCCGTCCGGCCGCCCCGCCTTGCCGTACCCAACCGGAGGACCGTGCATGGACGTCACCCGCGACCCGTCGCCACGACCCGCCCCCCGTCCCGCCGGGCCGCCCGTCCCCCCGGCGGGCGGCCCCGGAACGGCCGGAACCACCGCCGCCACCGGCAAGGCCCAGCCCGTCCGCGCCGACAGCGGCGGCCTGACCGCCCCGAACCCCGCCATGGCCGCCCGCACCGCAGCACCGGAGGACCCGCCCACCCGACAGCTGACACCCGTCCGCGCCGACCCGGACACCGAGACCCCCACGACCCGCCGACCGCCCCGCGTCGACCAGGCACTGCGCGAGCGGCACGCCTTCGCGCTGCCCGGCTGGCTGGCGCTGCTCGTCCTGCTGCTGGCCACCGCCGGACTGCTCGTGATCCTCGTCCGGGCCGGTGTGGTGCCCGAGTTCGAGGCACTGCCGGACATCCGGACCGAGGCCGTACACCGCGGCGGCCCCGCCGGGCTGACGGGCGCGGAGATCGCCGCCGTCGCCGCCGTCGGCCTGCTGCTGGTGGCCGTGCTGGCCGGGCTGCTCTCCAACCCCGGCGGCGAGGCCAGGGTGCTCACCCGCTGGGGACGCTACCGCGGCACCGTCCGCCGGGCCGGCCTGCTGTGGGTCAACCCGCTGGTCCGCCGACGCCGCGTCGACGTGCGACTGCGCCACTGGCGCAGCGACCCGGTGACGGTCACCGACCGCACCGGCACCCCGATCGTCGTCCGGCTGCTGGTGGTCTGGCGGGTCCGGGACACCGCCCGGGCGATGCTGTCCGTGGCCGCGCACGAGGCGTACCTGCGCGAGCAGATCCACGCCGTGCTCAGCCGCACCGCCAGCCGGCTGCCCTGCGACTCCAACGCCGGCCCCGGCCCGGCGCTCCGGGACGGCCAGTGGTTCGCCGACGAGCTCAGCCGCGCCCTCGCCGCCGAGGCCCACCCGGCCGGCCTGGAGGTGTACTCGGTCCAGCCGATCACCCTGGACTACGCGCCCGAGGTCGCCGAGTCGATGCGCCGTCGCCGCCTCGCCGACCTGGACGCGGGGCTGCGTACCGTGCTGGTCGACGACGCCGTCGAGGCGGCCGCGCTCGCCGTCCGCCGCCTCGAACGCGCCACCGCCCACCAGCTCGACGAGGCCGCCCGCAGCGCGCTGATGGAGCAACTGCTGGTGGCCTTCGTCGCCCCGGCCGGGGTCAGCGCCCCGGTGCCCGCACCGGCCGTCCGGCCCACCCGCAAGGAGGCCGCCGGACGCAAGGAGGGCCGGCCGGCGTGACCGGCGGCGAGCTGATCGCCCTCACCGAGGCCGACCCCGCCGGCTGCTCCTGCCGGGGCTGCACCGCCGACCGCCCCGCCCGACCGGACGGGACCCGCCGGGCCCGGGCGTACCCGGCCCTGCGCGGGGCCGTCCTCTCGGCCGCCGTTCTGGCCGGTCTCGCCACCTCCGCCATGACCGCCCGGGCCCTGCCGCTCCCGGACGGCCCGGGCTGGGACGGCAGCCGCTACTGGTACCGCAACGCGGCGGGGGAGTGGCGGTGGACCGTCCACCGCGGCGTCTACACCGAACGGACGGCCGCCCCCGGGCCCGCCGTCGCCGCCGCGGAGCAGCCCGGACCCCGGCAGGGCCGGGACGGCTCCCGCCACTGGTTCCGCACCGCGGCCGGCGAACGGCGCTGGACGAGCCGCCGGGCGGTCCACCTCGCCCGCACCGGAACCCGGCAGGCCTCCGCCCCGGCCCCGCCGAACGGCGCGGAGGCCGCCGTCGACTTCGCCCTGGGCCAGCTCGGCCGGCCCTACCGCTGGGGCGGCGAGGGCCCGGGCGGCTACGACTGCTCCGGCCTCGTCCAGCAGGCGCTCCGCCGCGCGGGCGTCGACCTGCCGCGGGTCGCCGCCGACCAGTACGCGGCCAGCACGCCCCTCGCCCCGGACCGGCTGCGCCGCGGCGACCTGCTGTTCTAGGTCCGCCACCGGCCGGGCGGCCGGCATCGGCCACCTGGCGCTCCACCTGGGTGACGGCCGCTACGTCGAGGCACCGCGCCCGGGCCGCACGGTGCGGATCGCGGCCCTCCGCGCCGACCACTACCCGACCCACTTCGGCCGCCCCTGACGCCGTCCGTCCACAGCCTGTGGACGGAGCACGCCCCGGGCCGGGGGCACCCCTTTGTCCACAGGGCCGTGCGCTCAGGCCGAGGCCGCGTCCAGCAGGGCGATCTCCTCCTCCGCCAGTCGCAGGTCGATCGCGGCCAGCAGCGGCGGCAGCTGCTCGACACTGCGTGCGGAGGCGATCGGCGAGGCCACCGTCGGCCGGGCCGCGAGCCAGGCCAGGGCCACCGTGGCGGGCTCCACCCCGCGGACGGCGGCCACCTTGTCCAGCGCCTCCAGCACCAGCGGCCCCCGCGGCTCCGCCAGGTACCGGGCCGCCCCCAGGGCTCGGGCGCTCGGCACCTCGCCGCCGCCCGGGCGGTACTTGCCGGTCAGGAAGCCCGAGGCCAGCGCGTAGTACGGCACGGCGGACAGCCCGTGCGCCGCCACCACGTCGGCGAGGTCGCCCTCGTAGGTGCCGCGGGAGACCAGGTTGTAGTGCGGCTGCACCGCCACGTACCGGGCCAGGCCCTCACGGTCGGAGAAGGCGAGCGACTCGGCGAGCCGGTCGGCGCCGATGTTGGAGGCGGCGATCTCGCGGACCTTGCCCTCCCGCACCAGCTCGTCGAGGGCCGTGACGATCTCCTCCACCGGCGTCGTCGGGTCGTCCCGGTGGGTGTAGAAGAGGTCGATCCGCTCGATGCCCAGCCGGACGAGCGACTCCTCGGCGACCCGCTTGATGTTCGCCGCCTTCAGGCCGGGCGCGTCCGGGTGCATGCCGACCTTGGTGGCAATCACGACCGCGTCGCGATTGCCGCGGCTGCGCAGCCAGTTGCCGATCACGGTCTCGGACTCGCCGCCGGTGTTGCCGGGCACCCAGGACGAGTACATGTCGGCGGTGTCGACGAAGTTGCCGCCGGCCGCCGCGTAGGCGTCGAGGACGGCGAAGGACTGGGCCTCGTCCGCCGTCCAGCCGAAGACGTTGCCGCCGAGGCAGAGCGGCGAGACGGCCAGGTCGGAGGTGCCGAGGGTCACCCGGCGGGCGTCGTTGCGGTAGTCGGTCATGCCGCGAGTCAACCCGATCCGCGGGTGGGCCATTCCGGAGGCGGGCCGGTGTTCACGGTCCTGTCGCACGGGTGTTGCACGTGCGGGTGGGGGGAGGCTGTGGAGATCACCCCACCGAGGGGTCCGGGGTGTTCCGCGGGCAGCCGGGTTGGCTAGAGTCCTCGCCATGGCTGACAACGACTACGACCCCGCCGGCAACACCCAGATGTTCCGGGCGTTCGTCGACGAGACCCCGGCGCCGCAGGCCCCCGGCTCCGTCAACACCTACGGCAGCAGCTCCTCCGGCCGGGGCGGCATGATCGCCGTCGTGGCGGTGATCGCCCTTCTCGTCATCGGCGGCGTGGTATGGCTCGCCGTCAAGTAGACGGAGCCGAGCAGGCGGCCCGGAGCGCGGGCCCCGGGGTGCGGCGCGGTCCCTAGACTGATCGGGCCCGCGCCCGCCGTCCCCCGCGCACCAGGAGGCCTCCCGTGACCCAGCCCACCGAGACCGCGCGCAGCCTGGGGCTCAGGGGCGCGGTGAACGCCCGCGACCTGGGTGGCTACCGCACGGCCGACGGCCGGGTGCTCAAGCCGGGCACCGCCCTGCGCGCGGACGCGCTCAACCGCCTCGGCGAGGACGACCTCGCCCTGCTCGCCGCCCACGGGCTGCGCCAGATCGTCGACCTGCGCAGCCTCGACGAGGTCCGCGAGGCCGGCCCGGACATCGTGCCCGGCCTGCCCACCGCGGAGATCGCAGCCGCGGAGCTCTCCGCCACCCCGGTCACCGTCGAGCGCACCACCGCCGACGGCATCACCCTGCACCACCTGCCGGTCTTCGCCCGCGACTTCGACATCTACGTCGCGCTGCGCAACGCGCTCGCCGACCGCGACGCCGACAAGCAGCGCGCCCTGCTGGGCGACGGCCGGGCCGAGGACATGATGATCGGCCTCTACCGCTGGTTCGTCACCGACGCCGTCGCCCGCGAGCGCTTCGCCACGGTGATCCGGCTGCTCGCCGAGCCCGAGGGCACCCCGCTGCTCTTCCACTGCTCGGCGGGCAAGGACCGCACCGGCTGGACGGCCGCCCTGGTGCTGACCGCCCTCGACGTCGACCGCGACACCGTCTACGCGGACTACCTGCTCACCAACGAGCGCTCCGCCGCCATCGTCGAGCACGTGGTGGACAGCTTCGGCACCCGCGGCCTGATGAAGGAGCCCGCTCTGCTGCTGCCGATCTTCCGCGCGGACCGAGGCTACCTCGACGCCGCGTTCGAGGAGGTGGCCGCCGGCTGGCCGACCTTCCAGGACTTCTGGCGGGACGGCCTCGGCCTGGACAGCGCCGTGCTGGACGGGCTGCGCGCCAACCTGCTCGCCTGACCCGTCCGGCAGCGGCTCCGTCCGTCCCGTCAGACCTCCGCGGTCAACCCGGCCCGGAGCCGGGCCAGGGTCTTGGTGAGCAGCCGGGAGACGTGCATCTGGGAGATGCCGATCTCCTCGCCGATCTGCGACTGCGTCAGGTTGCCGAAGAAGCGCAGCATGATGATCCGCCGCTCGCGCGGCGGCAGCTTGGCCAGCAGCGGCTTCAGCGACTCGCGGTACTCCACGCCCTCCAGCGCCAGGTCGTCGTAGCCGAGACGGTCGGCCAGCGGGCCCTCGCCGTCCTCCTCGCCGGGCGCGGAGTCGAGCGAGCTGGCGGTGTACGCGTTGCCGACCGCCAGGCCCTCGACGACGTCCTCCTCGCTGACGCCGAGGCAGGCCGCCAGCTCCGCGACGGTGGGGGAGCGGTCGAGCTTCTGCGAGAGCTCGTCGCCCGCCTTGGTGAGGGCGAGGCGCAGCTCCTGCAGGCGCCGCGGCACCCGGACCGACCAGCTGGTGTCCCGGAAGAAGCGCTTGATCTCGCCGACCACCGTCGGCATCGCGAAGGTCGGGAACTCCACCCCGCGGTCCGGGTCGAACCGGTCGATGGCCTTGATCAGCCCGATCGTGCCGACCTGGACGATGTCCTCCATCGGCTCGTTGCGGCTGCGGAACCGCGCCGAGGCGTACCGCACCAGCGGCAGGTTGAGCTCGATCAGGGTGTCGCGGACGTAGGAGTGCTCCGCGCCGCCCGGCTCCAGCGCCGCCAGCCGGCGGAAGAGCGACCGCGAGAGCGTCCGGGTGTCCAACGGGCGCTCGCCGACCACGGGCCCGGCACCGCCGTCGCCCCCGGGCCCGGCCGCGGCCCCGGGCGGCGGTGCGCCGACCTGCTGCTCCCCGACCTGCTGCTGCGGGAAGGCCCGCAGCACCGCCCGCACCCCGGCCGTCCGCTCCCCGGTAGCCTGCTCCACAGGGATCTCCTCGACGACCGCACCGACCGGCTCTCCGGACATGCGCCCCACCCCCTCGTGACTGACTGTTCAACGGGCACCAGCACAGCGTGGTTCCCGTGACGGACCCTCCCTGCACCCCCCATACCGGCCCACCGGCCCCGGCAAACCCGGCCCTCGCGAGATGTCACACGGCGGTAACGCGGCGCGATCATCCGGCCGGCTCACTCCTCCCAGGAGTTGCCGGTCCGGAGCCGGGTGAGGATGCGCGACAGCAGCCGGGAGACGTGCATCTGGGACATCCCCAGCTCGGTGGAGATCTGCGACTGCGTCAGATTGGCGAAGAAGCGCAGCATGATGATCCGCCGCTCCCGCTCGGGCAGCTGCACCAGCAGGTGGCGGACCATGTCGCGGTGCTCGACGTCGGCGAGCGCGGAGTCCTCGTAGCCGAGCCGGTCCAGCAGGGCGAGCCCGCCCTCGTGCTCCTGTGCGGCCTCCAGCGAGGCGGCGTTGTACGCCCGGCCGGCGTCCAGGCAGGCCCGGACGTCCTCCTCGGGGATGCGCAGGCTGGCGGCGATCTCCGGCACCTTGGGCGCCCGCCCGTGGGTGACGGTCAGCTCCTCCATCGCCCCGCTGACCTGCACCCACAGTTCCTGCAGCCGCCGCGGCACGTGCATGGTGCGGACGTTGTCCCGGAAGTACCGCTTGATCTCGCCGAGGATGGTCGGCAGCGCGTACGTCGGGAACTGCACGCCGCGGCTCGGGTCGAACCGGTCGATGGCGTTGATCAGGCCGATCGTGCCGACCTGGACGATGTCCTCCATCGGCTCGCTGCGGCTGCGGAAGCGGGTCGCCGCGTAGCGGACCAGCGGGATGTTGATCTCGATCAGAGCGGCCCGGACGCGTTCGCGCTCGGGAGCCCCCGGGGGCAGTTCGGCGAGCCGCTCGAAGAGGACCCGGGTGAGCGTGCGGACGTCCACGGGCGTGCGGGTGCCGCTCTGGCGGTCCCTCAGCCCGGCAGCCTTCAGCTCCGCGACGAGGTTCTCCGCGGGCGGCGGGGCTGACTGCTCCCCGTCCGTGCCCCGCGCGCTGTCCTGTGTCCGCACGGACACGTCACCCCTCCCAGAGTCGACATCTGCGATCCGGCCGCCGCCTCAGCGGTCCCGGCCGTGCTCACCACCTCGCCAGATCCGGCAAAACCGGTCATAGCATCACAAGTCGTCCACATCGGCGGCAAGCACCGCCCGTAGGCGTGTTGGCTGACACTGCGCCGGTGGCCGATGTGTGCTGTGCCCCTCCACCCCGGGTCGGGGGCGGAGGGCCGGGCGATGGTGCGTGTGCGATGCGACTGTCGTGGGGTCAGACCTCGATGTCGGCGATCACCCAGGTGGCGAACTCCCGCCACTGACCCGCGGCGGCCTGGTGGGCCGGGTGGGTCAGGTAGGCCTGCAGCGCGTCCCGGTCCTCGATCAGGCTGTTGATCGCGTAGTCGTAGGCGATGTCGCGCTCGGTGGTGTTCCAGCCGCACTCCCACTCGCGCAGCTCGGGGATCTGCGGGCCGAGCTCCTCGAACGCCTTCGCGCCGGCGATCGCCCGCTCGTCGTCCCGCAGGACGCCGTCGTTGAGCTTGAACAGGACCAGGTGCCGGATCACGATGCCGCTCCTAGCTGGAAGGGTGGACGAACCCCGCCACGGTAGCCGCTGACCGGCCGGTCTCAGTTCACCAGGCCGGTCATGAACGTCCCGACCGCCTTCGCGGCGTCCGAGATGCCCACGAATCCCGACTGCACCAGCTCCGCCGCCCTGGTGGGCGACGTGATGATCGTGTAGATCACGAAGATGAGCAGGAGATACATGCCGATCTTCTTCGCCTGAGCCATCGAACGGGCCTGCCTCCCTGCCGCGGGGCCGCCGTCGCTCTCCCCGGGCGCCCTCCTGCTGCTGCGCAGCTTATCCACCGGACGGCCCATCCGGTGAGAGCGGTGTTCACTCCCCGGGACGAAGGTCCCCGCGAGTGGGGGCTTTGTGCGGGTGCCCGCCCGCGGGCGGTGCCGCACGATGGAGGAGTGCCGCGGGATCTGGCAGGAATCCCCGGTGCAGGGAACCGGGACTCCCCGCTGTGGGACCGCGCGTCGCAGCTTCCCCCTGATGCGGCGCCGGTGGTGGGAGACCCGACGGGGGCGCGGCCCGCTCCCCCGAGGCCGCGCCCCCTCCGACACCTCCGAACGCCACCTGGCCCCGGGCCCGGTGGCGTTCCGCGTTCCCTGACGTCCCGCCAGCGGCCCCCGCCCACCCGCGCGGTGCGCCCGGGCGGGCGGGGAGACACGTCGAAGGGCCCGACCGATTCCGGTCGGGCCCTTCGTGAAGCGGTAGCGGTGGGATTCGAACCCACGGTGGAGTTGCCCCCACACACGCTTTCGAGGCGTGCTCCTTTGGCCGCTCGGACACGCTACCGAGAGAGACTCTACCGGACGGGTCGGGCGGTCACGAAATCCGTATTCAGCGCTGGGTCTCGAAGAAGGCCAGCAGCTGTGCGGAGCACTCCTCGGCCAGCACGCCGGGGACGACCTCGGGGCGGTGGTTGAGCCGCCGGTCGCGCATCACGTCGAAGAGCGAGCCGGCCGCGCCGGCCTTGGGGTCGAGGGCGCCGTAGACCACCCGGTCGATCCGGGAGAGCACCAGTGCGCCGGCGCACATGGTGCACGGCTCCAGGGTGACGACCAGCGTGCAGCCGCTCAGCCGCCACTCGCCGACGGCCTCGGCCGCCTGCCGGAGCGCCACGATCTCGGCGTGACCGGTGGGGTCGCCGTCCGCCTCGCGCACGTTGTGGCCGCGGCCGATCACCGCGCCGTCGGGCCCGAGCACGAGCGCCCCGACCGGTACGTCCCCGGTGGCGGTCGCCAGAGCGGCCTCGTCCATGGCGAGGCGCATCAGGTCCTTCCACCGGTCGCGCACCGGGTCGGGGCGGACGGGGGCCGGCAGGGGCTGGATCTGCGGGGCGGGTGCGGACGGCATGGCACCAGTGTCGGGCACCGGCTCGGGCGCTACCGAACGGCCTCCAGGACCTCGCCCGCCCCGAGCGCGTCGGCGATCTCGGCGAGCGCGTCGCCGGGCACCGCACCCTCGCCCGCCAGGGTCAGCAGGTCCTTGGCGGACAGGCCGAAGTCGGCGAGGAGGTCGGAGTCGCCGAGCGGCCCCGCCTGGGCGCCGGCCGGGCCCGCGGCGTCCTCGTCCTCGTCCGCGTCGTCCTCGGTCTCCAGCGCGGCCTCCTCGTCGTCCTCGACGTCCGCGACCAGGGCGTCGAGGTCGTCGAAGTCCTCGGCCTCGATCAGTTCGTCGGTCAGCACCGAGCCGTACGAGCTGCGCGCCGCGGCGGCGCCGTCGGAGACGAAGATGCGCGGGTCGTCCTCGCCGTCCACGCGGACGACGGCGAACCAGGCGTCCTCCTGTTCGATGAAGACCAGGACGCTGTCGTCATCCTGGGCGGCCTCCCGGGCCAGGTCGGCCAGGTCGGCCAGGGTTTCGACGTCGTCGAGTTCCGTCTCGCTCACATCCCACCCGCCATCGGTGCGAGCAAGCACTGCAGCGAAGTACGCCACCAGGGACACTCCCAAGATTGGTCTCGGCTGTAGGCGATCTCGGGCGAACGCGGCCTGGCCGCCCCCGCGCCGGAGGCGGTCCGCTGTTCGGACCGTCCCTCCGGCATCGTGACAGAAAGCCCGGCGCTGCGGGGGGTGTTCTGCAGCGCGTCTTTGCAGGTCGTGTCGGAATGGCTGGTCGGCGGCCGACGAGTCGCGGACTCCGCCGTCAGATACGGAAGGTTCGCATCCGCAAGGCCTCGCGCATCCGCCGCTCCTTGGTGCGTCGCGGCTGCACCCGGGCCCGCAGCTCGCGCGCCTCGGCGAGCTCGCGGAGGAACAGGGCGCGGCGCTTGCGGCGCTGCGCCTCGGTCTCGGGGGCGTCGGGCCCCGACTCGTCTGTCGAGCCGGCCCCGGGGTCCGGGTTGCTCTTCATACGGTCCGACTTTCCCAGAAGTGTCCGCTTGATACCACGGCGAAGGTCTCGGTTCGGCTTCCCCGGTTTCCGCCCGTCCACACCTCGTTTCCGGCCGCTCCCCGGCGAGTCGTACGCACGTGCCCCTGCCCGTTATGGTCGAGACATGCGTCTCCACGTCGTCGACCACCCCCTGGTCGCCCACAAGCTCTCCACCCTGCGCGACGAGCGCACCGACTCGCCGACCTTCCGCCGCCTGACGGACGAGCTGGTCACCCTGCTCGCCTACGAGGCCACCCGGGACGTCCGGACCGAGCCGGTGGAGGTCACCACCCCGGTCGCCGTCACCACCGGTACCCGGCTGAGCCACCCGCGGCCGCTGGTCGTCCCGATCCTGCGGGCGGGCCTCGGCATGCTGGACGGCATGACCCGGCTGCTGCCGACCGCCGAGGTCGGCTTCCTGGGAATGGTCCGCAACGAGGAGACGCTGGAGGCGTCGACCTACGCGACGCGGATGCCCGACGACCTCTCCGGCCGCCAGGTCTACGTCCTCGACCCGATGCTGGCCACCGGCGGCACCCTGGTCGCCGCCGTCCGGATGCTGCTCGAGCGCGGCGCCACGGACGTCACCGGCGTGGTGCTGCTGGCCGCGCCGGAGGGCGTCGCGGTGGTCGAGAAGGAGCTGGCCGACCAGCCCGTCAGGATCGTCACCGCCGCGCTGGACGAGCGCCTCAACGAGCACGGCTACATCGTCCCCGGCCTCGGGGACGCGGGCGACCGCCTCTACGGCACCGCCGGCTGATCCCGCCGCCGGCCGGTCCCACGGTCCGAAGCACGAAGGGCCCCGCTCCTCCCGGAGGAGCGGGGCCCTTCGTGCGGTGTCGTCGAGTCCGGCCGCCGGTCCGGTCAGCAGGAGCCGGGCTGTGGCGACGGGGTCGGGGACGGCTTGGTGGCCTCGGCCAGGGCCGCGGCTGCCTGGGTCGGGTCGAGCAGGGCGGCGAAGCTGTCGCCGATGACGAAGTCGACCGTGGCGTCCGTCCGGGCGTCGGCGGTCTTGGAGGCGCTCGCCACCTGTGAGCCGAGCAGCGTGGCCGCGCCGAGGCCGGCCGGACCGCTGATCACCTGCACGGTGCCGGGCACCTTCTTGTCCAGCGCGGCCGGCGCGTTGCCGACCTGGCCGATGGTGAAGCCGCGCTTCTTCAGCTCCTCCGCGGTTCGCGCGGCCATGCCGGACTTGTCGGTGGCGTTGTAGACGTTGACCGTCACGCCCTGCGGCTGCGGGACGGCGGTGCTGGTCGCACCGGGGGCCGGGGAGGCCGCACCGGAGGCGGCGTCCGAGGCCGGGGCGGCCAGCGGCTTGCCGGAGCTGCCGGGGTTCGGACACGCCTGCGCGGAGGCGTGCCGCCCGCGGAAGACGTCGTAGAGCTGGACGCCGCCGAGGGCGATCAGCGACAGGGCGAGCAGGGAACCGAGGGCGGCCAGCACCTTGCGGCTCCTGCGGGGAGGGCGGCCCAGGCGGGGGTAGGAGTTACCGGTGATCCGGTACTGCTTCCCCTTCAGTCCCTGGGGGGTCAGCATGCTCACGTCGGTGTCCCCCTCGTGCCAGGACAGGCTCGGTCTCGGGTGCGGCCAAAAAAGGGGCGTGCGCCGGAAAATCGGCCGTTGGTCAGCAGATTAGTGCTACAGCTGCTGCGAAGGTACTAAATGATCATCATCTGGAGTACCCCGGCACCCGAAAGGATGTACCGGTGCCCTTCCGGGGCGTCCGGGAGGGCGTCCGCGAGGTGGTTCGTACCCGGCCCGGGGCCGGTCAGTCCATCTCCAGCACGCGCGCGTGGAGCACCTGGCGCTGCTGCAGCGCGGCCCGCACCGCGCGGTGCAGGCCGTCCTCCAGGTACAGGTCGCCGTGCCACTTCACCACGTGCGCGAAGAGGTCCCCGTAGAACGTGGAGTCCTCCGCGAGGAGCGTTTCCAGATCGAGCTGACCCTTGGTGGTGACCAGCTGGTCCAGCCGCACCGGACGCGGCGCGACGTCCGCCCACTGGCGGGTGCTGGTCCGGCCGTGATCCGGGTACGGCCGCCCGTTGCCGATGCGCTTGAAGATCACACGGAAAGCCTACCGTCATGCGGACGGGGGGCGCAGCAAGCGCGGCGTTACCCGTCCGGCTCGGAGTGCGGCGGTTTGATGGGGAACATCCCCTTTGCCAGCTCTGCCCGGGAGCCCGCCGAGATGACCGACCCCCTCACCCCCGACACCGCGGCCCTGCCCTCCGCCGTTCGGGCGATCGCCGACGGGTACGCCTTCACCGGCCCCGCGCTCGACCTCGGCGCAGCGATCGACGGCACCACCGCGTACCCCGGTGCGCAGGTGCGCGTCCCGCTCGGCGTGCTCAACCGGCACGGACTCGTCGCCGGCGCCACCGGCACCGGCAAGACCAAGACCCTCCAGCTGATCGCCGAACAGCTCTCCGCCCAGGGCGTCCCGGTCTTCCTCGCCGACGTCAAGGGCGACGTCTCCGGCATCGCCGCCCCCGGCGCGCCGGGCGACCGGATCGCCGCGCGCGCCGCCGAGGTCGGCCAGCCGTGGGCACCGCAGGGCTGCCCGGCCGAGTTCTACGCCCTCGGCGGGCTGGGCACCGGCATCCCCGTCCGGGCCACCCTCACCAGCTTCGGCCCGCTGCTGCTCGCCAAGGTGCTGGAGCTCAACGAGACCCAGGAGGCCTCGCTCGGCCTGGTCTTCCACTACGCCGACCGGGCGGGCCTGGAGCTCTACGACCTCAAGGACCTCTCCGCCGTCATCGGCTTCCTCACCTCGCCCGAGGGCAAGGACGAGCTCAAGGGCATCGGCGGGCTGTCCGCCGCCACCGCCGGGGTGATCCTCCGTTCGCTGACCGTGCTGGACAACGAGGGCGCCGGCGCGTTCTTCGGCGAGCCCGAGTTCGACACCGCCGACCTGCTGCGCACCGCGGCCGACGGCCGGGGGACGGTCTCCGTACTGGAGCTGCCCGCCGTCCAGGACCGGCCGCGGCTGTTCTCCACCTTCCTGATGTGGCTGCTCGCCGACCTGTACCAGGAACTGCCGGAGGTCGGCGACCTCGACCGGCCGAAGCTGGTCTTCTTCTTCGACGAGGCGCACCTGCTCTTCAAGGGCGCGTCCAAGGCCTTCCTGGAGGCGATCACCCAGACCGTCCGGCTGATCCGCTCGAAGGGCGTCGGCATCTTCTTCGTCACCCAGACGCCCAAGGACGTCCCCGCCGACGTGCTGGCGCAGCTCGGCAACCGGGTGCAGCACGCGCTGCGAGCCTTCACCCCGGACGACGCCAAGGCGCTCAAGGCCACCGTCTCGACCTTCCCGCGGTCCCCGTACGACCTGGCGGAGGTGCTCACCGGACTGGGCACCGGCGAGGCGGTGGTCACGGTGCTGTCCGAGCGGGGCGCGCCGACGCCGGTCGCACCGACCCGGCTGCGGGCGCCGCAGTCGCTGATGGGGCCGCTGGAACCGGCGGCCCTGCAGGCCGCGGTGGACGGCTCGCCACTGGCGCCGCGCTACCGCGACGCGATCGACCGGGAGTCCGCGTACGAGAAGCTCACCGCCCGCCCGGCCGTCCGCGAGGAGGAACCGGCCCGGCCGGAGGCCGCCGAGCGGCCCGCGCCCGCGGAACGCCGCCGGGCGGAGGCGGCGGAGCAGGAGGAGGGCGGGCTGATCGGCTCGCTGCTGCGCAGTCCGGCACTGAAGTCCTTCGCCCGCTCGGCGGGCACCCAGCTCGGCCGTGAGATCACCCGAAGCCTCTTCGGCACGTCCCGCCGCCGACGGTAGGGCGGTCTCCGGAGGTCATGGGTGCACCACACGGGGCGGGTGGGGGCGCCTCCCGGCCGAAGGCCCGGGGAGAACCGCGTAGTCCGGGAGCGGTGCTTCCGGTGAGTCCGAGTCACCCCCGGCCCGCACGGTGGGCCGCATCCGAATTGCGCGGTTCCCCGCGCCCCCGGCGTGCCGCTACGGAAGGAGGGCGGCGCCGATGCGGTCGAGGGAGGAGAGGCGCATCAGGCCGTAGTGGTAGAACTCGACCTCCGGGACGCCCAGCTCGCGCAGGACGGCGATCTTTGCGGCCAGGTCGGCCGGGCCGTCGCAGTCCTCGGCCATCGGACGGAGGATCACCGCCATGGCCTCCGGGCGGACGCCGTGCAGGGCGAAGGCGGCCACCTTCTCGCGGACGGCCTCCGGGGTGCGCGCGTAGCCGAGGGTCTCGATCTGGTGCGCGGCGCCGGCCAGTGACGGGAGGTCGATTCCGGAGAGCCAGCCCCTGCCGGGCCCGGCGCCGTCCATGAAGGTCAGCCGCATGCCGGCGGCGGCGGCCGTCCCGGCGAGTTCGGCGGCGAGCGAGGTGACGGTGCGGGTGGCCGCGTCCAGGTAGGCGGCGAGCGCGCCGCCGGCGAACTCGTCCAGGGCGGCGGGCTCGGCGGCGCGCTTCTCGTCGGCGAGCCGGGCGCGCAGCTCGTCCCGGACGGCGGTGCGGACCTCCTCGGCGGGGACGCCGGCCGCCGAGGCGGCGGCCAGGCAGTGCGGGCAGAAGCAGATGCCGAGCAGGGCCTCGGCGACGGGTCCGAGCTCCTCGAAGTAGCGCTCGTGGTGGTAGCCGTGGCGCAGGCCGTGGAAGTGCAGGGACTCGGCGCGGATCGCGTCCACGCCGTACCGGCCGAGGTCCTCGACCAGGGTACGGGCGTACTCGCGGACCTCCGGGTTGGCCGGGCAGAGCTCGGTGAGGTGGCGGTCGCCGAAGGCGTTGGCGGGGGCGCAGTCCGGGTGCTGGAAGCCGAGCCGGTCGTTGTGGCAGAAGACCGTCCAGGCGTGCAGCCTGAGGCCTCGGCGGCCGGCCTCGGCGGCGGCCTCGGCGAACGGGTCGCGGTCGCCGATCGCGGTGGACGGCGTCGGGACGAGCCGCCGGCCGGCCCAGCGCGCCGGGTCGGGACGGAAGTAGGCGGCGCCCGGTTCGAGGTAGCGGACCACCCGGTGCGGGTTGTGCGGGAAGACGTCGCGGGCCTCGTGGTAGACCGAGGCGAGGGTCAGGCCGCCCACGCCGGCCCGGTCGGTAAGGTGGCCGAAGAAGGTGTCGGCGCCCTCGTCCAGCAGGTCGGTGGCGAAGGCGAGGACGGACGACTCCACGGGGCGGCTCCGGGGCAGGCGGTGCGGGTGCGTCCTCCACGCTAGCCCGACGCCGGGCATTGGTCTATACCTGACGGGTCGTGGCGGACCCGGTGAGCGAGAGCGGGCGAGGACGGCAATGGCGCCGGTGTACCGGGAGTACGACCACGACGAGCTGGCCCGCGAGTACTCGCCGAGCAGCTGCGTGGAGGACATCGCGGTCGAACTGGCCGCCTACACGGAGCGCAGCAAGGACGCGTACGAGGCCCTGGAGGTCCGCCGCGACCTGCGGTACGGCCCCGCGGAGCCCGAGCTGGTCGACTTCTTCCCGCCCCGCGGGCCCGTCCCCGACGGCGGGGCCCCGCTGCACGTCTTCGTGCACGGCGGGTACTGGCAGGAGCTGGACAAGGCCGACTCCGTGTTCGCCGCACCCGACTTCACCGCCCGCGGCACCGCCTACGCCGCCGTCGGCTACGGGCTGGCCCCGCACTGGCCGCTGGACGCGATCGTCGACCAGGTCCGCCGGTCCGTGCACTGGCTGCTCGACCGCGCCGAGGAGCTCGGTGTCGACCCGGGCCGCGTCCAGCTCAGCGGCAGCTCGGCCGGTGCGCACCTGGCCGCCATGGCACTGCTCGGCCCGGCCGCCCCGAGCGGCCGCCGGGTCGCCGGCGCGGTGCTGCTCAGCGGGGTCTACGACCTGGAGCCGATCGCCCTCACCTACGTCAACGACGCGCTCGGCCTGGACGCCGCGGCCGCCCGCCGCAACAGCCCGCTGCACCTGCTCGCCGACGGTCCGGCCCTGCCGCCGCTGCTGCTCGTCCGCGGCGAGCACGAGACCGCCGAGTTCGGGCGGCAACAGGACGTGTTCGCGGCCGCCGCGCGCCGGGCCGGGGCCCGGGTGGAGACGGCGGTCGCCGCCGGACGCAACCACTTCGACCTGCCGCTCGACCTCGGCCGCACCGACACCCCGCTCGGCGCGGCCGTGGCGGCGCAGTCGGCTGCCTAGACTTCCATCGTACCGCCACCCGCCGTGCGACGAAGGAGAAGGTGCCCGGCCCATGACGAACCGTCCGCCGCTGCCCTACGAATTCCTGCCGAAGGTCCCGGCCTTCGAGCTGACCAGCCGTGACCTCACCGAGGGCGCCGTGATGCCGGACGCGCACGTGCACGCGCTCGGCAACGAGTCTCCGCACCTCGCCTGGTCCGGCTTCCCCGCCGAGACCCGCGGTTTCGCGGTCACCTGCTACGACCCTGACGCGCCCACCGGCAGCGGCTGGTGGCACTGGCTGGCGCTCGACCTGCCGGCCGGCACCACCGAGCTGGCCCGCGGCGCCGGCGCCTCCGACGACGCGCTGCCCGGCGGCGCCTTCCACGCCCGCAACGACTTCCCGGGGCACAAGTACGACGGTGCCGCCCCGCCGCCCGGCCCGGCGCACCGCTACGTCTTCGCCGTGCACGCCCTGGACGTGCCCTCGCTCGGGCTCACCCCGGACACCACGGCGGCCGCGGTCGGCTTCAACATCACCTTCCACACCGTGGCCCGGGCGCTGCTGACCGTGGAGTACGCGAGCAGCTGAGCCGCCGTCCGCCGGGCCGCTCCCCGCGGAGGAGCGGCCCGGCCGGGCGTTCGTGCACCGTGCGTTTGTGTGCCGGGCCGTACGGGCGCACCGTGGAGGCATGGACCGCGCCGCGGTGGACTCCAGCTGCCTGCGCTCGGTCGGCCACGACGCCGACCGGCGGGTGCTGGAGGTCGAGTTCGCGGCCGGGACGGTCTACCAGTACCGCGGCGTCCCCGCGGAGGCGGTCGCCGGTCTGCTCGCCGCGGACAGCCTCGGCCGCTTCTTCAACCGGGAGATCCGCAACCGCTACCCGTACCGCCGGGTCAGCCCTGCGCCTGCTTCGCGGACTTCGCCGCCTTGGCGGCCTTCTTCGCCTCCTGCTTGAAGGCCCGTACCTTCACCAGGGACTCCGGCCCGGTGATGTCCGCGACCGACCGGAAGGACCCCTCCTCGCCGTACGCGCCGGCCGCCTCGCGCCAGCCCTCGGGGGTGACGCCGTACTGCTTGCCGAGCAGGGCGAGGAAGATCTGCGCCTTCTGCTTGCCGAAGCCGGGCAGCTCGCCCAGGCGCTTCAGCAGTTCGCGGCCGTCCGAGGCGTCCCGCCAGACCGCTTCGGCGTCGCCGTCGTAGTGCTCGACCAGGTACCGGCAGAGCTGCTGCACCCGGTTGGCCATCGAACCCGGGTAGCGGTGCACCGCGGGCTTCTCGGACAGCAGGGCGGCGAACTCCTCCGGGTCGGCGGCGGCGATCCGGTGCGCGTCGAGGTCGTCGGCGCCGAGCCGCTGAGCGATCGTCCACGGGCCGGTGAACGCCCACTCCATCGGGATCTGCTGGTCCAGCAGCATGCCGGTGAGCGCCGCGAGCGGGCTGCGGCCGAGCAGCTCGTCGGCCTCCTGCTGCTGCGCGAGGTGGACGGTGGTGCTCATCGGGGCGGCCCCAGGGGTGTGCGGAGGGACGGTCGGGACCTCCATCGTCGCAGCCCCGCCGTGGTCACCGGCCGCAACACGCCACCGCCCCGGGAGCGGCGACGCCCGCGCACCGTCGCGGCTGACGGCGGATCGGGATTTCCGATGACCTGCGAGTAGAGATGTCAGCCGGTGTCATAATTCATTCCGCGAACCTCAAATAATGCTCAGAGAATCGTGCCGAATTCAGGCCCGGGGTTACGGAATCCGGATTTCCGGGCTACCTTCCTGCGGGTGTGCGGCCGACCCCCGCCGCACCGGAGAGGCAGCAACGACCATGAGCCCGGACACCACGACGCGCTCGAGCCGGCCCGCCGAGGCCGCCCCCGCCACCCCACCGGGTGCCGCCGGGGACGGCCACCTCAAGGCCGGCCTGAAGAACCGCCACCTGTCGATGATCGCCATCGGCGGTGTGATCGGAGCCGGCCTGTTCGTCGGCTCCGGCGCCGGCATCGCCGCCACCGGCCCCGGCATCCTGCTCTCGTACACCCTGGCCGGCGCGCTGGTCGTCATGGTGATGCGGATGCTCGGCGAGATGGCCGCGGCCGACCCGCAGAGCGGGTCCTTCTCCGCCTACGCGGACCGCGCGCTCGGCCGCTGGGCCGGCTTCACCATCGGCTGGCTGTACTGGTTCTTCTGGGTCGTCGTGCTCGCCGTGGAGGCCACCGCCGGCGCGAAGATCCTGCACAACTGGGTCCCGTCCGTGCCGCAGTGGAGCTTCGCCCTGCTGGTGATGGCCGTGCTGACCGCCACCAACCTGTTCTCGGTCTCCTCCTACGGGGAGTTCGAGTTCTGGTTCGCCGGGATCAAGGTGGTCGCCATCGCGGCCTTCCTGGTGGTCGGCGGCCTCGCGGTCTTCGGCGTCCTGCCGGACACCACGGCGGTGGGCACGTCCAACCTGCTCGACCACGGCGGCTTCCTGCCGAACGGCGTCGGAGCCGTCTTCAGCGGCATGCTGACCGTCGTCTTCGCCTTCATGGGCAGCGAGATCGTCACCCTGGCCGCCGGTGAGTCGCCCGACCCGGCCCGCGCCGTGACCAAGGCCACCAACAGCGTGATCTGGCGCATCGGCGTCTTCTACCTCGGTTCGATCGCCATCGTCGTCACCCTGCTGCCCTGGGACTCCGCAGAGGTCCTCGACAGCCCGTACGTCGCGGTGCTCAAGCACGTCGGCATCCCCGGTGCCGCCCCGCTGATGGACCTCATCGTGCTCACCGCGGTGCTGTCCTGCCTGAACTCCGGCCTCTACACGGCCTCCCGGATGGCCTTCTCGCTCGGGCAGCGCGGTGACGCGCCGAAGGCCTTCGCCAAGGTCACCGGCCGCGGCGTGCCGCTCACCGCGATTCTCGCCTCGGTGGTCTTCGGATTCGTCGCGGTGTTCTTCAACTACGAGTTCCCGGACACCGTCTTCAAGTTCCTGCTGAATTCCTCCGGCGCCGTCGCGCTCTTCGTCTGGCTCGTGATCTGCGTCTCCCAGCTCCGTATGCGGAAGATCATCGAGCGGGAATCCCCGGAGAAGCTCACCGTCCGGATGTGGCTGTACCCGTACCTCACCTGGGCCACGATCGGAATGATCGCCTTCGTGATGGCGTACATGTTCACCACGCACGACGGGCGGATGCAGATGGTGCTCTCGGTGGTCGCCGCCGCGGTCGCGCTGGTCGCCGCCCAGGTGGTCCACCGCCGGCGCAACGCACTCGCCGCCGAATCCTCCTGACGGTCCATCGGGCAGCCTCCGCGATTGCGCCGGGCGGGCGACAGGCGGCCTGTCGCCGCCGCAGCCGCCACCGAGCGGACCGCACGATGAACTGACGAGCAGATGGTCGGCCCCGGCCGGTACTCCCCGTACCGGCCGGGGCCGACCTGCCTCGTCCGTGCGGCCCCGCCGTGCCGCCCACCGCGGCCACCGGACCGCGCGCCACGCGCATCGCAGGCTGACGGCGGGTCGCAGGAGGCTCCGTGCACCGTTCCAGATTCCTCTCGTCCGCGCTCGCCCTCGGCGCCTCGGCGGTGCTGCTGGCAGGCGCCGCGGCCGCCCCCGCGGGCGCCGCGCCACCGGGCCGGGTGACCGTCACCGACCCGGCCCAGTACGTCAACGCCTTCGTCGGCACCAGGCAGGGTGCCCCGGACTTCGGCAACGGCGGCGGCGCCGGCAACACCTTCCCCGGCGCGTCCGCCCCGCTCGGCATGGTGCAGTGGAGCCCCGACACCGCCACCTACCAGCACGGCGGCTACTCCTACGACGACCACCGGATCGCCGGGTTCAGCCTCACCCACATCTCCGGCGCGGGCTGCGGCGACTACGGCACCACCCCGTTCATGCCCGTCCTGGACGGCCGCCCCGCCGCCCACGCGGACTTCTCGCACACCGACGAGAGCACCGCGCCCGGCGCCTACGCCGTCACTTTCGGCAACGGGCTGAAGACCGAAATCGCCACCACCCAGCGCTCCGGCATCGCCCGCTTCACCTACCCCGCGGGCCACACCGCCTCGCTCACCGTGGACGCCGGCAAGGCCTTCAACAACGCCACCGGCTCGATCACCATCGGCGCCGACACCCTCTCCGGCTGGACGGAGAGCGGCGGCTTCTGCGGCACCGGCAACCGCTACCGGGTCTACTTCCACGCCCAGTTCGACCGGCCGTTCAGCAGCGCCGGGATCGTCCGCACCGGCGGCGCCGACCAGGGCACGGTCGACACCGCCCGCCGCAGCGCCACCGGCGCGAGCGAGGGCATCGCCCCGCAACCCGCCCGCACCGAGGAGGACCGCGAGCGCCGCTCCGGTGAGGGCGGCGACCAGCACCCCGACCGGGAGCGGGCCGCCTCCGGCGCGCAGGCCCTGGTCTCCTTCGACACCGGCCAGGACCGCACCGTCACCGCCCGGGTCGGCCTCTCCTTCGTCAGTGCCGACGGCGCCCGCGCCAACCTGCTCGCCGAACAGCGCGGTGCCGCCTTCGACGAGGTCCGCACCGCCGTCCGCGCCACCTGGAACGACCTGCTCGGCCGGATCGCCGTCGACGGCGGCACCACCACCCAGCGGCGCATCCTCTACACCGCGCTGTACCACGCGCTGCTGCACCCCAGCGCGATCAGCGACGCCGACGGCCGCTACCCCGGCTTCGACGGGAAGATCCGCACCGCCCGGCCCGGCCACACCCAGTACGCCGACTTCTCCGGCTGGGACGTCTACCGTTCCCAGGTCCAACTGCTCGCCCTGCTCGACCCGGCCCGGGCCGCCGACGTCGCCCAGTCCGTCACCGACCAGGGCGCGAGCGCCGGCTACCTGGACCGCTGGACGCTCGCCAACGGCGGCACCGGCGTGATGGTCGGCGACCCGCTGCCGATCCTCGCCGCCTCGATCCACGCGTTCGGCGGCACCGACTTCGACGCGGCCGGGCTGCTCCGGATCGCCACCGCCGGCAGCCGCGACACCCGACAGCGGCCCGGCCACAGCCCCTACGACACCATCGGCTACATCCCGGCCGACGCCGGCGGCATCTGGGGCTCCGCCGCCACCACCCTGGAGTACACCAGCGCGGACTTCGCCCTCGCCCAACTCGCCGACCGGATCGGCGACACCACCGCCCGCGACGCCCTGATGCACCGCTCCGCGAACTGGCGCAACCTGATCAACAGCGGCAGCGGCTGGATCCAGCCCCGGGACACCGACCACTCCTGGCCGGACTTCCGGCCCGCCCAGCAGGACCAGTTCGTCGAGGGCAGCGCCGCCCAGTACACCTGGATGGTCCCCTACAACCACCGCGGGCTGTTCGACGCGATGGGCGGCGACACGGCCGTGGCCGCCCGGCTGGACGACTTCTTCGGCGAGCTCAACGGCGGCCCCGACTCCGAGCACGCCTACCTCGGCAATGAGCCCTCGGCCAACGTCCCGTGGGCGTACGCCTACGCCGGCCGCCCCGACCGCACCCAGGACGTGGTGCGCCGGGCGCTGACCACGCTGTTCGCCGACGCGCCGGACGGCGAGCCGGGCAACGACGACCTCGGGCAGATGTCCTCCTGGGTGGTCTGGGCGGCGCTCGGGATGTACCCGCAGGCCCCCGGCAGGTCCGAACTCGTGCTGGCCAGCCCGCTGTTCCCGGGGATCACGATCCGCCGCGGCAACGGCGCGGTGATCGACGTCGACGCGCCCGGCGCCTCCGCCGCCGTCCGGTACGTGCACACCCTCGCCGTGGACGGCGCCGCGAGCACCCGGCCCTGGCTGAGCGAGGACTTCGTCCGCCGCGGCGGCACCCTGGCCTTCACCCTCGCCGACGCGCCCGACCCGGCCTGGGGCAGTGCCCGCGCGGACGCGCCACCGTCCTTCGACGTCGGCCCGGCCCGCCCGGCCACCGGGCCGGTCACCGGCCTCGGCGCCAAGTGCGCCGACGTGCAGGGGGGTTCGACCGAGAACGGCACACCCGTCCAGCTGTCCGAGTGCACCGGCGGCGCCGCCCAGCAGTGGACCACGGCCTCCGACGGCACCCTCCGGGCGCTCGGCAAGTGCCTCGACGTGGACGGCAGTTCGGTCTTCAACGGGGCCGCCGTCCAGCTCTGGGACTGCAACGGCACCGGCGCCCAGCAGTGGTGGCCGCGCGCCGACGGCTCCCTGCTCAACCCGCCCTCCGGCCGCTGCCTGGACCTGCCCGGCAGCAACACCGCGAGCGGCACCCGGCTGCAACTGTGGGACTGCAACGGCACCGGCGCCCAGCGCTGGACCGTGCCCGCCTGACACGGAGGACCGACATGACCGACCAGCCCACCGGCACCGGGGCCGGCGACCGGGAGCGCGCCGACCTGCTGGAGACCCTCGACAAGCACCGCGGCTTCCTCCGCTTCACCGTCCGCAACCTCACCGACGACCAGGCCGCGCAGCGCACCACCGCCAGCGAGCTCTGCCTCGGCGGCCTGATCAAACACGTCACAGGCGTCGAGACCCGCTGGATGCGCTTCGCCGTCGGTGGCGCGACCGCCATGCGCAGCGAACCCGTCGACTGGGAGGGCCAGTTCAGAATGGCCGAGGGCGAGACCCTGGCCGGCCTGCTGGACGCCTACGAGCGGACGGCGGCCGAGACCGACCGGCTGGTCGCGGAGCTGGACCTGGACGCGGCCCACCCGCTGCCGGAGGCGCCCTGGTTCGAACCGGGCGCCGCCTGGTCCGTCCGGCGGGTGCTGCTGCACATCATCGCCGAGACCTCCCAGCACGCCGGGCACGCCGACATCATCCGCGAATCCCTGGACGGGGCCAAGACCATGGGCTGACCGGGCCCGGCGATACCCACCCGCTCACGACACGAGGAGACAGACAGACATGGCCGTGCAACCCGAGGGCACACCCTGCTGGGTCGACGCGATGTTCCACGACGTGGAGGGCGCCAAGAGCTTCTACAGCGCCGTCCTCGGCTGGACGTTCGGCGAGGCCTCGTCCGAATTCGGCGGCTACACCCAGGCCTTCAAGGACGGCAAGGCGGTCGCCGGGGTCGTCCCGCCGATGCCGGGCGAGGAGATGCCCTCCGCCTGGTGCCTCTACTTCGCCTCGCCGGACGCCGCCGCCACCGCCGAGCGGATCCGCGCCGCCGGCGGCGAAGTCATGATGGAGCCGACCCAGGTCGGCGACCTCGGCACCATGGCACTCGCCCGCGAACCCAGCGGCGCGATCTTCGGCGTCTGGCAGGGCGCCGCCCACGAGGGCTTCGAGAAGGTCGGCGAGCCGGGTGCCTACTCCTGGGCCGAGCTCTGCACCCGCGACACGGCCCGCGTCGACTCCTTCCTGATGGAGGTGTTCCCCTACCACGCCCAGCAGATGGACGGCGGGAACGAGATCGACTACCGGGTCTTCACCGTCGGCGAGAACCCGGTGCTCGGCCGGATGGAGATGGGCTCGGACTTCCCCGCCGAGCTGCCGCCGTTCATCAGCGTCTACTTCGGTGTCAGCGACTGCGACGCCGCCGTGGCCAAGGCCACCGAACTCGGCGCCAAGCTGGTCTTCGGGCCGATGGACAGCCCCTTCGGCCGCTTCGCCGCCCTGGTCGACCCGCAGAACGCGGCCTTCGCCGTGATCGACATGGGCCGCACCGCCGGTGAGATGCCCGCGATGACCGACGTGGTCTGACGCCTGCGACGCCCTGCGCCACCCGGCCCCGCCGGCCCGACACCATCCGGGCACCGGCGGGGCCGGTCCGCGTCCGGGCCCGACTGCGGCGGTCCGCACGCGTCCGCGCCCGATCACGCGGGGGAGGCGAACACCTGCGTCCACCAGGGCCCGCCGGCACCGAAGTTCACCCCCACCCCGATCACCGTGAAGTGGCAGTTGAGGATGTTCGCCCGGTGGCCCTCGCTGTGCATCCAGGCGTCCATCACCGCCGCCGGGTCCGGCTGCCCGTACGCGATGTTCTCGCCCCACCAGCCCGGCTGGTAGCCCGCGGCACGCAGCCGGCTGTCGGCGTGCCGGCCCTCCGGGTCCGCGTGCTCGAAGTAGTGCCGCGCCACCATGTCGTCCGAGTGCGCCATCGCCGCCGCCGACACCCTGCCGTCCAGGGTGACCGGGCCGCAGCCGGCCTTCGCCCGCTCCGCGTTGGTCAGCGCCGTCACCTCCTCGGCGAACTGCGCGGCCCTGCCGGTCGGCGCCGAGCCGGTCGGCTGCTTCGCGGCCGCCGCCGGGGCCTTCGACGCCTTGGCGCTCTTCGAGGCCGAGGCCGAGGCGGAGGCGGAGGTGCTCGGCGAGGCCGACGAGGAGGGCGAGGCGGACGGCGACGCGGCGCTCGCCGAGGGCGGGGCGGACACCGGGGCCGGCCCGGCGGAGGAGAGCACCGGCGCCGGCGCCACCTGCACCGAGCCCGCGGACTGGACGCCCGCACCGTCCGAACCGCCCGAGGAGACCAGGGTGTACGCCGCCGAGCAGGCCAGCACCAGCGCGGCGGCCCCGGTCACCGCCACCGCCCGCCGGTTGCCGCCCGCCCGGCGCCGGGACCGGCGGCGCG
>NZ_JAHTIK010000001.1:4444403-4445681 GCF_025655475.1 Kitasatospora sp. DSM 101779
GGGACCGGCGGCGCGCCGCCCGGCCGCCGACCGCCGCGGCCCGGCCGTGGCCGCCGTGGTCCCCGGGGTGCGGCGGGAGGTGGAACGGGGTCGTCGGGTCGTCGTTCATACTGGGCTGCTCCCTGGGCCGATTCGCGCCGGTGTTCGTGCCGACGTCCTGGGAGACCACGTCACGGGGTCGCCATAACGGAAAAGAACCGCGGCGGATCACACACCCGGATTCCTGTTATCCGGTGCGCCCGCCCGGGTCTCCGTCCAGTGGGGGCCGTGGCTTGAGGACGAGCGAGGACAGGGCACATGGGCAACGACGGCGCAATGGACACCGCGGTGGTGGAGGCGGCGCAGGCAGGTGACGGGGCGGCCCGGGACCGGCTGGTCGCCGACTGCCTGCCGCTCGTCTACAACATCGTCGGCCGGGCCATGAACGGCCACCCCGATGTCGACGACGTCGTCCAGGAGACCATGATCCGCATGGTCGGGGGCCTGTCCGGCCTGCGCGACACCACCGCCTTCCGCTCCTGGCTGGTCGCCGTCGCCATGAACGAGGTGCGCCGCAGCCGCAACGCCCGGCAGACCGGGCCCGTCCCCGACATCGAGGGCATGGCCCAGGTCGCCGACCCGGCCGGCGACTTCGTCGACCTCACCGTGCTGCGCCTCGGCCTCTCCGGCCAGCGCCGCGAGGTCACCGAGGCGACCCGCTGGCTGGACGACCGGGACCGGGACCTGCTCTCGCTCTGGTGGCTGGAGGCCGCGGGCCGGCTCACCCGCACCGAACTGGCCGAGGCACTGGAACTCTCCCCGCAGCACACCGCCGTCCGGGTGCAGCGGATGAAGGAACAGCTGGAGGTCGGCCGCACCGTCGTCCGGGCGCTCTCCGCCGAGCCGGGGTGCCCCTCCCTCGGCGAACTGACCGCCGCCTGGGACGGCCGCCCGAGCGCGCTCTGGCGCAAGCGAATAGCCCGCCACCTGCGGACCTGCCGCATGTGCGAGAGCGCAGGCCGCGGCCTCGTCCCCGCCGAGGGACTGCTCGCCGGCCTCGTCCTGGTGGTGCCGATGCACGGCTTCTCGCTCGGCCCGGAGTTCTTCGCGGCCAAACTCGCGGCCCTGTCCGGCCCGGGCACGGCGGTCTCCTCCGCGCTGTCCCACGCGGGTTCCGCCGGCTCGGCGGCCGTGCCGACGGCGCCGTCCGGGGTCGGCGGCCGGGTGCTCGACCTGGTCGGGCCGCGGGGGACGCGGAGCCTGCGGCGGGCCGCCCGGCGCCGGTCCCGCCGCGCCCTC
>NZ_JAHTIK010000001.1:4445706-4456086 GCF_025655475.1 Kitasatospora sp. DSM 101779
CTCCAGGCGGCCGGCGCGGTCGCCGTCACCGCCGCCGTCCTCGGCGTCGTCCGGGGCCTCCCGGAGGAGACCGCCCCGCCGCCGCCACCCGTCCCCTCGGTCTCCGTGCCCGGCCCGCAGACCGTCGCCCTCGACGCGCCGGCGCCCTCGCCCTCCACGGCGGCGCCCAGCCCGTCCCCGTCGCCCTCGGCGAGCCCGAGCCCCACGCCGCGCAGCGCGGAGAAGCAGCTCGTCGACCTGATCAACGCCGAGCGGGCGAAGCGCGGCTGCCGCGGGCTGCGCATCGACGCCAAGCTGCACACCGCCGCCCAGCGGCACTCCGAGGACATGGCGGCACGCCGATACTTCGACCACGACGACCCGGCCGGCCGCGGCCCGGAGAGCCGGATCGACGCCGCCGGCTACCAGTGGCGCGCCTGGGGCGAGAACATCGACCAGCGCCGGAAGGCCCCCGCCGACGTCTTCGACGACTGGATGGACGACTCGTACCACCAGCAGAACATGCTGGACTGCCGCTACCTCGACGCCGCCGTCGGCACGGCCCCCGACCCGGCCGGCGGTCTGCTGTGGACCCTGGACGTCGGCACCCCGGTCTGACCCGTCGTCGGCACCCCGGCCTGACCCGTCGTCGGGCGCGGCCTGACCCGTCGTCCCGGCGCGGCCCGGAGGGGTGTCAGCCGCGCCGGGCGGAGGTCCAGCCCTGCCGGTGCAGGCGCTCGACGCCGTCCAGGAGCAGGTCGAGGGCGAACTCGAACTCGAACTGGTCGTCGCAGCCGCCGCCGACCACCGACCCGTCGTCGTGCGCGGCACCGGCCGTGGCGATCGCGACGACGTGCGGGTAGCGGGCCGCCGCCTCGCGCAGGACGGCGGCCCGGACCTCCGGGTCGTCGGACGGCGGGGGAGCGGCGGACAGCTCCTGGGTGAAGCCCCAGACCCGGCTGCCCAGCGCGTGCATCGCGTGGTGGGTGAGGTCGGCGGAGAGGCCGCCGGCCAGGAAGGTCCCGATCACCGAGTCGAGGTACCCGAGGGTGCCCGGCGTCGGGCCGGGCCGTGACTCCACCACCCGCGAGGCCCACGGGTGGCGCAGCAGTGCCCGCCGGGTGGCGAGGATGCGTTCGCGGACGGCGTCCTTCCAGCCGGCGCCCTCGGCCGGAGCCCCGATCTCGCCGACGATGACGTCGACCATGCCGTCGAGGAGTTGCTCCTTGTTGGCCACGTGCTTGTAGAGCGCCATCGGGACGACCCCGAGCTCCTGGGCGAGGCTGCGCATGCTCAGCGCCTCGATGCCGGCCCGGTCCGCGAGTGCCACGGCGGTGCGCAGCACCCGGTCCCTGTTCAGCGGGGTCCGCCGACCGCCGTCCGTCTGCCGGCTCATCTCCGACCGCCTCTCCTCCGCCCGCGCGGGCCCGGACACCCCTTGACTGGTGTACGGCGTACACCCTACCGTTCCCGAGCGAGGTGTACGCCGTACACCCCGGTCGGTGCCGCGCTGCCGCGACCCCGGCCGTTCGTCGACCAAGGAGTCCCGGTGGAACCGTCGAGAAAGCTCGCGAGGGCGGCAGGCCTCTGCTACTTCGCCACCCACATCACCTCGATCGGCGGGCTCGCCCTCTACGGGCCCGTCCTGAACGACCCCGACTACGTCCTCGGCGCGGGCGCGGACGGACCGGTCCTGCTCGGCGCCCTGCTCGAAGTGCTGCTGGCCCTGGGCATCGTCGGCACCGCCGTCACCCTGTACCCGGTCACCAGGCGCCACAACGAGGCCGTCGCGGCCGGCTACACCGCCCTGCGCGTCCTGGAGGCCGCCGTCATCGCGGTCGGCATCGTCAGCCTGCTCGCCGTGGTGACCCTGCGCCGGCACGGCGCGGACGGCGCGGACCCGGCCGCACTCGCCACCACCGCCCGCGCCCTGGTGGCCGTCCACGACTGGACGTTCCTGCTCGGCCCCAACTTCGTGTGCGGCGCCAACACCCTGCTGGCCGCGTACCTGATGTACCGCTCCCGGCTGGTGCCGCGCGTCGTCGCCGTCCTCGGCCTGGTCGGCGGCCCGCTGATCTTCGCCTCGGCCGTCGCCGTGCTCTTCGGCGTCTACGGCCAGGTCTCCGCCTGGGGCGCCCTCGCCGCCGTGCCGGTCTTCGCCTGGGAACTCGCCCTCGCCACCTGCCTGGTGACCCGCGGCTTCGACCGGGCGGCCGTGGCGGCGCCGGCCGCCGCCTGAACCGCCGCTTTCCGGCCAATCGCAGCCGGCCCGGCCCGCGGGTCGGTCGCTGCGAGCGGCCGGCCCGGACCGCGTCTCCCACCGGCGGGAACGCGGGACCCCCGTCGGGCGCCGGGCCCTTCGAAGCCCGGAATTCCCGATGACCTCCTCCCGTGCGGACGGCGGGGAGCCGGACCCGGCGGCGGCGCGAAGATCGGTACTCGGTTGCCCCGAGGGGCATCGCCACCGCGACTGACCTGCTGAACGGTGCCGCCGATCCCACTGCCGGCCGTTCCGGCCGAGTGCGGGCCGCCGGGGTGGCGGGGGCCGCATGCCGGCGCCATGCGCGGGGCGGAAGTAGGCGTGAACACGTCATTCAGCGACAGGATCGGCCGATCACTGCTGTCGCGCACGCCACACGCGTGGCTAGTGTCCGCCCGGTACCGGCGCCCGCCGGTCGATCGGTTCGTGTGCAAGGGGGAAATGGGCATGGGCGCAGGACAGCGTGCGGCCGGTCTGGCCGCTGCGGCGGTGATGGCGGCCGGCGTCGGGCTCGTCGGCTTCGCCGGACCGGCGGCAGCCGTGTCGACCACCTGCTACGTGGGGAACGTCTGCCTCTACGACGACTCGTACTTCAACGGAAGCACCTGGTACCGGAGCGCCTCCCCGGGGACGTACAACCTCACCGGATTCAACGACCGCACCTCCTCGTGGATCAACAACTCCTGGACGTACGACGCCAAGTGGTTCTGGGGAGCGAACGCCAGCGGCGGCAGCGAGTGCATGAACCCCAACTCCAGTAACGGGTACGTTGGTTGGTACAACAACGACGAGGCGAGCTCGGTCCGCGTCTACACGGACGACCTCGCCTGCTGACGCGCCCGCACGGTGCGGCCCGGATCCTGCGCCCGCCGCGGGAACCGGGCCGCGGCACAGCGACCACCCGAGGGGAATCCTGCGTGTCCGTAGTGCAGTTCGAGGCCGTCGGCCGGACCTTCCGGTCGGGCGGGGCCGAGGTCCGCGCCCTCGCCGGCGTGAACCTGCAGGCAGAACGGGGAGAACTGGTCGCCGTCATGGGCGCCAGCGGCTCCGGCAAGACGACGCTGCTCAGCATCGCCGGCGGCCTCGACCGCGCCGACAGCGGCCGGGTCCGCGTCCTCGGCGAGGACCTGGGGCGGCTCTCCGAACGGCAGTTGGCCCGCATGCGGCTGACCGCCGTCGGCTTCGTCTTCCAGGAGCTCAACCTCCTGGCCGAGTTGACGCTGGAGGAGAACGTCGCACTCCCGCTGGAGGGCGCCGGGACGGGCCGGCGGGCCGCGCGGTCCGCCGCCCGGGAGGCCCTCGCTCGGGTCGGCCTCGACGGCACGGGCGGGCGGTTCCCCGACGAGGTCTCCGGAGGCCAGCAGCAGCGGGCGGCGATCGCCCGCGCCGTCGTCGGGGACCGGCGCCTCGTCCTGGCCGACGAGCCCACCGGATCGCTGGACTCGGAGACCGGCGTCGAGATCATGAAACTGCTGCGGCAGCTCTGCGACAACGGCACCACCGTGCTGCTCAGCACGCACAACCCGGCCAACGCCGACTTCGCGGACCGCGTCGTGCACCTGCGGGACGGCGCGCTCGAACGGATCGAGGAACAGACCGCGCGCGCCGCCGGCGAGGACGTCCGGTGAACCAAAGCCGCCTCCCGATCGACCTCCGGGTCGCCTGGTCGGTCGTGATCGGCACGGGCCGCCGCCGCGCCATGCTGCTCCTGCTCTTCGCCGCCCCCGTCCTGCTCGCCACCGCCGCCGCCGCCGTGGTGGACACGCTCAACCTCTCGCCGCAGCAGCTCGCCACAGCCGCCATGGCCCGGGCCGACCTCCAGATCGACCGGACCGAGCCGGGCCCGGCACCCGCCGACCTGTCCGCCGTCCTCGGGCCCCTGCCCGCCGGCACCACGGCCGTTCCGTACTACAAGGCGCCCGAGGTCCCCGTCGTCGTCGGCGGCCTCACCAGGTACGCCGCCTACCGGGAGAGCGACTGGACGGCGGCGGCCACGCACGACTGGCTGCGGACGAGGGCCGGGCGACTGCCGGCCGGCCCGGCGGAGGCCGCCGTCTCCGGGCACCTCGCCACCGCGCACCACCTGGACATCGGCGACCGCCTGCGCTTCCGCGGTTCGGACACCCCGGCCGTGGTCGTCGGCCTGGTCGAGGACCCGACCGCCCACGACGCCGAGTTCGTGGCCGGCGGACCAGGCCTCTTCGAGACCTGGGCGGACCCCGCCCGCGCGGCCGAATCGGGCGTCACCCGGGGCTGGCTGGTGACCGGCCCGGGAGCGGCGGCCGGGATCGGCCCGCGGGCCGCCCACCTGCACCTCGCCGTCCGGTCCAGGCCCCAGGTCGCCGCGGCCGCCCGGACACTGCTGGCGGCCCAGCCCGGACTCGTCGCCCTTCCCGGCCTGCTGCTCGTGCTCGCAGGGTCCGCCGCGGCCTTCGGCATCCGGATGCGCCGCCTGCAGCGGCAGTTCGGCCTGCTGTCCGCCGTCGGGTTCGACGGCGCGCGGCTGGTCCGGCTGGCCCGGGCCGCGGGCCTGCTGGCGGCCGCCGCGGGCGGATCCGCCGGCGTGGTCCTCGGGACGGCCCTCGGCGCGGCCGTCCGGCCGGCGGTCCGCGCGGTCGTCCGCCGCGACCTGGCACCGGTGGACCTCGCCTCCCCGCGCCCCCTGCTCCTGCTGGCCGCGACCGTGCTCTGCGGCGCGCTCGGCATCTGGCTGCCGGCGCGGCTCGCAGCCGGGCAGACCGTCCGCCGGCGGCTGAGCCGCGTCCCCACCGACACCGCGGGACGGCGCCGCAGGCGGTCGGCGGCGGCCTGCGCCGTGCTGGCGGCGGTCGCGATCGCCGGCGGGACCGCCACCGGATCGAGCACCCCCGGGGTGGTCGGCGGCGTCGCCCTCCTCGTCGCCACCGTGCTGCTGGTGCCCGACCTCCTGCTGCTGCTCGGCCGGGCCGCCGGACCACTCGGACCGGGACTGCGGTTCGGCCTCCGCGACCTGGCCAGGGATCGCCGCCGCCCGACCGCGGCGGTCGTCTTCGGCGTGGTCACCGTCGCCTTCGCCGCCTCCACCGCCGTCTTCGTCGGCAGCAACGCGGCCAGGGACGCCCGCGAGTACGCCGGCTCGCGGCACCCGGGACAGATCGAGGTGGTGCTGCGGGACGCACCTCCGTCCGCCGCCGTCGAGGCCGCGGTGCGCCGGGTCGTCGGCGCGCAGGCCTCCGTCGTCCCGGTCCAGGGCGTGTACGCCGCGGACCGCCCGGCCGCCGACGCGCCGTCACGACTCGCCCTGCCCAAGGTCGCCCTGCTCGCACAGTCGCCGCAGTCCGCCAACCCCCACGGAACCCTGCAGATCGTGGACACGGCGGCGGACTTCCGCGCACTCACCCTGCGGGACTGGACGGCCGAGGAGGCCGCCGCCCTGACGGCCGGAAAGATCGTGGTGTTCGACCCGGGCTTCGTCCGGGCCGGTCACGCCGCGCTGGCCTTCGAACCGAAGCCGGGCACCGCGGGCCGGCCGCCGGTCACCGCCCCGGCCCGACCCGGCGCCGCCGTGGACCGGACCACGCGCAACCGCGCGACCGGGGTGCTCACCGGCGCCGCCGCCCGGGCCCTCGGCCTCTTCCCCGTCACCACGACCTACCTCGCCACCCCGGGGGACGGGCTGCCCCGGGACATCGAGAGCCGGCTCGGCACCGCCCTCGAACCCCTCGGGATCCCCGCCACCGCCCTGCGGATCGAGCGGCCCCGCACCCCGCCCGTCCCCGCCCGGTGGAACGTCATGACGGCGATCGCGGGCGCGGCGGTCCTGATCGTGACCCTTCTCGCGGTCTCCGCCTCCACCCAGGAACTGCGGCCCCGACTGCGGCTGCTCCACGTCATCGGCTTCGGCGGCCGCACCCAGCGAGTGGTCTCCGCGACGCAGGCGGCGGTCATCACCACGCTCTCGCTCGGCTGCGGACTCCTCACCGGCCTCGTCCTGGCCGGAGCCCAGCTCTGGCCGAAGGGCACCGCACTCGTCGTCCCCTGGCCCTCCCTCACCGCCGCCACCCTCGCCCTGGTCGCCGCCGCCGCACTCGCCGGCTACCTGGTCAGGCCCGCTGCCACCCGCACCCGCCGCCGGTCCACCCGCTAGCGGCACCGACCGTCCGACCCGGGGCGCACCACGACGAAGGCCCGGTCGGGGGCAAGGCCCGGCCGAGCGGGCGCCCCGGCTCCGGCCGCTGCCTGACAGAGCATCCGCCTGACGATAATTCCGAGTCGACAGCGGAACGTTCCACTACGATCCTCCGCGGCCCGGTGGTCCGTGCACGTGAGAGTGCCCCATCGCGGCGTTTCTCCGGGAGGACCTTCCTTGACCATGTTCCTGGCCGCACCCATCCGTACGGCCGTCACTTCGCTGGGAGCGTTCGCCCTGGCACTGATCGCGGCTGCGCCCGCGGGTGCGGCGACCGCGGCGCCGACGACGCCCACCGACCTCTTCAACAGCAGCAGGCACTGCTCGACCGATGCGGCCTCGCCCGTCCACCTGGGGGCAACCGGTGGAATCGGGCTCGGCGCCGTCCCGCACGTCACCGACTCCGCGGGCGTCCCCCGTGTCACCACTCAGTTCCGGATCTGGCCGGTCGCCGACCCGGCACAGGTCACCGTCCTGTCCGACACGCTCGCGATCCCGGACTGGGAGCGGTCGGTGGTCGTGCCCGCGACCGCACTGGCCGACGGCGGGACGTACGCCTGGCAGGCCCAGACGGCGTACGGAGGCCAGTCCTCGGACTGGTCGGCCGCCTGCTACCTCACCGTCGACAGCACCCCGCCCTCGAAGGCGCCGGCGGTCACCTCGCCGAACTACCCGCAGGGCCAGTGGGACCGGCCCGGAGCCCCGGTCCGGTTCAACCTCGACGCCAACGGCGTCGAGGACGTCGCCGGCTTCGTGGTCTCCTGGCAGAGCACGTTCCCCGTGCCGGTGACGGACATCGGCGGGCACGGCATTCCGCAGCCGGTGGATCCCTACACCGCGTACCCCTCGACCTACGTGCGCGCCGACCGGCTCGGCGGTTCGGCCTCGGTGGAACTCGTACCTCCGACCGCCTCCGGGCCGATGACCTTCTACGTCGCGAGCCTGGACCGCGCCTTCAACCGGTCCCCCTCCGCCGAGTACGCGTTCTACGTGCTCTCGGCCGCTCCCGAGATCAAGCCGGTGGTCGCGCCGAAGTTCGACCACCCGACGCCCTTCAGGATCACGCCCGCGGCGGATCTTCAGGCCGTCAGCCCCGTGGTCGAGTACTCCGTCACCGTCCAGGGCGGCCAGGACGACCGGACGATCAAGGTCCCGGCCAAGGAGGACGGCACGGCCGAGATCACCCTCCGGCTGACCGGCACCACCGCCAACTTCCTGCACGTGACCGCCACCAGCGCGAACGGCTGGGTCAGCAACGAGGGGGTGTGGAGCGCCGCGATCGACACCACCCCGACCGTGAAATCGGACGTCTACCCCGAGAACGGCTCCGGCGGAGGGGCGGGCGTCAGCGGCACCTTCACCTTCCTGCCGAAGGTCAAGGGAGTCGTGAGCTACACCTACTCCGTCAACTGGGGCGAACCCGTCACGGTGGATGCCGACGGCAAGGGCAGGGCCACCGTCCACTGGGTCCCGGACCACAGCGACACGTACGTGTTGGAGGTCTGGGCGACCACCAGGGACGGACTCGTCCTTGCGCCGTACGACTACTACTTCACCGTGAACTGACCCACGCGCACCTCCGCGCGGCACACGAGGCCCCGACCGCCGGCGCGGTCGGGGCCTTCCGTCCGCGCCGACGGGCCGAGATCCGGGACCGCGACACACCGCTGACGGTCCGGTGGTCGACCCGGGCTACACGGGCATCACTCCACGGATGCGGGAGATGGTGAACACGCGTTCGTCGTTCCGCAGGTGGCACCAGGCGTAGAGGTGGGCAGCATCCAGGTCGATCCGGTTGAGCGTGCGGACGGTCGCGCTGCCCGAGGCGGCGACGTACTCGATCGTGATCGCCAGGCCGGCGTCGACGGCGTGGGCCAGCTGGCGGACGTCGGTGAACGACAGGTTGCACGCGTGTCCGGCGATGATCTCCTCGGTGTCGGTGCTGTAGGCGCGGCCGTCCCAGGGGTCAGGGCCCCGAGGGCGAGCGCGCCGAGCAGTTGCGCCTCGCGGATCACGGCGGCGAACGGCATGACGTCCTGGGGGAGCTCGTCGACGAGCGGATGGTGCCACACGATCAGCGGCCCCAGGTCCCCCAGGTCCGTGGCGCCTTCGGGCACCCGCTCCGGCCGGTCAACCGGACCCGCAGCAACGACGAAGGCCCCGACCGGAAACCGGTCGGGGCCTTGCGTTTGCCCTGGCGGGCGGAGGCGGAGGATACGAGATTCGAACTCGTGAGGGGTTGCCCCCAACACGCTTTCCAAGCGTGCGCCCTAGGCCTCTAGGCGAATCCTCCGTGGGAGAGCTTAGTACATGTCGAGGGGTGCTCGCGAACCGCTATCCCGCAGGTGGCCGTGCGCGGTCGCCTGCGGATCTCAGACGGGGTGGGGTGGGCCACCTCGGGCCCGCGATCCGCTACTCTTGGGGCAGCCCCTCGTGTGGCGTCATCTCTCTGAACCCCCCCAGGGCCGGAAGGCAGCAAGGGTAGGAGGGCTCTGGCGGGTGCACGAGGGGTCCTTGCGTTTGCGGGCGGCCCCGGGCCGTGCCGAGGGAGGCCGCGTTTGTCGGCCCGTCCCGATATCGTCGGTGGCGTGTCCCTAGCCCTGTACCGCCGCTACCGCCCCGAGACCTTCGCGGAGGTCATCGGGCAGGAGCACGTGACCGCCCCGCTCCAGCAGGCCCTGCGCAACAACCGGGTCAACCACGCGTACCTGTTCAGCGGGCCGCGCGGCTGTGGCAAGACCACCAGCGCCCGCATCCTGGCGCGCTGCCTGAACTGCGAGCAGGGCCCGACGCCGACGCCGTGCGGCGAGTGCCAGTCCTGCCGTGACCTGGCGACCGGCGGCCCCGGCTCGATCGACGTGATCGAGATCGACGCCGCCTCGCACGGCGGCGTCGACGACGCGCGCGAGCTGCGCGAGCGGGCCTTCTTCGCGCCGGTGCACAGCCGGTACAAGATCTTCATCCTGGACGAGGCGCACATGGTGACCTCGGCCGGCTTCAACGCCCTGCTGAAGGTCGTGGAGGAGCCGCCGGAGCACCTCAAGTTCATCTTCGCGACCACCGAGCCGGAGAAGGTGATCGGGACGATCCGGTCCCGCACCCACCACTACCCCTTCCGCCTGGTGCCGCCCGGCACCCTGCGCGACTACCTGGCCGAGGTCTGCGGCCGCGAGGGCATCCAGGTGGAGGACTCCGTCTTCCCGCTGGTCGTCCGGGCCGGTGCCGGCTCCGTCCGTGACTCGATGTCGGTGATGGACCAGCTGCTGGCCGGCGCCGGCGACGCCGGTGTGACGTACCAGATGGCCACCGCGCTGCTCGGCTACACGGACTCCGCGCTGCTCGACGAGGTCGTGGACGCCTTCGCCGCGCACGACGGTGCGACGGTCTTCCAGGTCGTCGACCGGGTGGTCGAGGGCGGCCACGACCCCCGCCGTTTCGTGACCGACCTGCTGGAGCGGCTGCGCGACCTGGTGATCCTCGCCACAGTGCCGGACGCCGGCGAGAAGGGTCTGATCGACGCCCCGGCCGACCGGATCGCCGTCATGCAGGCGCAGGCGGACCGCTTCGGTGCGGCGGAACTCAGCCGCGCCGCCGACATCGTCAACACCGGTCTCACCGAGATGCGCGGCAATGCCGCCCCCCGCCTCCAGCTGGAGCTGATCTGCGCCCGGGTGATGCTGCCCGGCGCGTACAGCGACGAGCTCTCGTTGCAGGCCCGGCTGGACAAGCTGGAACGGCGCGCCACGGTCGGCGGCTTCCCGGCGGCCGGTGTCCAGGTGCCCGGCGTCCAGATGCCCGGTGTCCAGGCGCCTGCGGCGCACATGCCCGCTGCACAGGTCCCCGCTGCACAGGTACCCGGCGCGCCGGTGCCCGCGCCGGAGATGCCGGCCGCGCCCGCCGTGCCGCCGCCCGACCCGCAGCAGCCCGCCGGCCAGGCCCCGGCCGCACAGGCTGTGGCACCCGCCCCGGCTGC
>NZ_JAHTIK010000001.1:4456450-4563730 GCF_025655475.1 Kitasatospora sp. DSM 101779
CAGCCGCAGCCGGCCGCCCCGCCGCAGGCCGCGGCCCCGCAGCCGCCGGCCCCGGTGCAGCCGCAGCGTCCGGCCCCCCAGGCCGCGGCCCCGCAGCCGCAGGCCGCACCGTCGCCGGCCGCCGGTGCGTACCAGCCGACGCCGGTCGCGCCGGAGGACGACATCCCGGAGGACGACGACCCGGACCTGACCGAGGAGGCGTTCTCCGGGCAGGAGCTGATCATCCGTGAGCTCGGGGCGACCGTCCTGGAGGAGATCCACCACAACACCTGATCCGCGCCGCCCGGGCCCGCCGCGGGCCACGGCCGACCCGGCGCGGGCCGTCGGCGGGCCGGGGCCGGGCAGGTCCGCCACGGCGGTCGTCCGGGCCGCGTAGGCTCGGGGACGACGATGTCGTACAGGACAGGAGATGTGCCGTGTTCCCTGGTGGCCAGCCCAACATGCAGCAGCTGCTGAAGCAGGCGCAGAAGATGCAGGAGGAGCTCGGCAAGGTCCAGAAGGAGCTGGCCGAGACCAAGGTGAGCGGTTCGGCGGGCGGCGGCCTGGTCGAGGCGACGGTGACGGGCTCCGGCGAGCTGGTGGCGCTGGCGATCGCGCCGGCCGCGGTCGACCCGGAGGACACCGAGACCCTGGCCGACCTGGTGCTGGCGGCCGTGCGGGACGCCAATGCGGCGGCCCAGAAGCTGCAGGCCGAGCGGATGGGCCCGCTGACCCAGGGCCTGGGCGGCGGCGGCATCCCCGGCCTCCCGTTCTGATCCGGGGCCCGCTCGGGCACCGGCGCCCGGCCGCCCGCCCGGTGCACGCTGCAGGGTGGGTGCACGCTGCGCGGTGCACGGCGGGTGGTGCTCCGGTCGCGTGCAGTGTGCCGACACGCGCCGGTGCTGTGTGATTTATGGGTGAGTCGGGCGCCGGACGGTGTGTCCGGCGCCCGATCCGTTGGATGATGGCACCGGAGCGACGGGCCCCGGAGCACTGGGTTCCGGGCCGTGGCCCCGGCCGAAGGAAGGCGTGACGTGTACGAGGGCGTGGTTCAGGACCTGATCGACGAACTGGGCAGGCTGCCCGGCGTCGGGCCCAAGAGCGCTCAGCGGATCGCCTTCCACGTCCTGCAGGCCGACCCGGTGGACGTCCGGCGGCTGGCCGGCGCGCTGATGCAGGTGAAGGAGAAGGTCCGGTTCTGCGCGGTCTGCGGCAACGTCGCGGAGTCCGAGCAGTGCCGGGTCTGTCTGGACCCGCGCCGCGACCTCGCGGTGATCTGCGTGGTCGAGGAGCCGAAGGACGTGGTGGCGATCGAGCGGACACGCGAGTTCCGCGGCCGCTACCACGTGCTGGGCGGCGCGATCAGCCCGATCGAGGGCGTCGGCCCGGACGACCTGCGGATCCGGGAGCTGATGACCCGGCTCGCGGACGGCACGGTCACCGAGCTGATCCTGGCCACCGACCCCAATCTGGAGGGGGAGGCGACCGCCACCTACCTGGCCCGGCTGTGCAAGCCGATGGGCCTGAAGGTGACCCGGCTGGCGAGCGGCCTGCCCGTCGGCGGGGACCTGGAGTACGCCGACGAGGTCACCCTCGGCCGGGCCTTCGAAGGGAGACGACTGCTCGATGTCTGACCACAGGGACACCGCCCACACCAGCGAGCCCGACGACTTCGCCGTGCAGATCGCCGATTCGGTGGAGAGCTTCGTGCTCGCCGTCACCGAGGTGGCCAAGGGCGACGAGCCGGGCAGCGCGATCTCGCTGCTGCTGCTGGAGGTCTCGCAGCTGCTGCTGGCGGGCGGCCGGCTGGGGGCGATCGAGGACGTCGTGCCGGAGGACCGCTTCGAGCCGGACACCGGGCCGGAGCCGGACGGCGTCGAGCTGCGCGAGCGGCTGGCCGAACTGCTGGCGCCGATCGACGTCTACCACGAGGTCTTCGACCCGTACGGGCCGCCGGAGAAGCCGAGCGCCTTCCGGATCTCGGACGACCTCGCGGGTGTCGTCGCCGAGCTGCGGCACGGCCTGGTGCACTACCGGGAGGGCCGGGTCAGCGAGGCGCTGTGGTGGTGGCAGTTCTCGTACCTGTCCAACTGGGGCTCGACCTGCACCGCGGTGCTGCGGGCGCTGCAGTCGCTGATCGCGCACGTCCGGCTGGACAGCCCGATCGGTGCGGCGGTGGACGGTGCGGACACCGACCAGGACGGGCTCACCGACGAGCAGCTGGAGCAGCAGGCCGGCGACCTGATGGCCGCCGAGCTGGGGCTGTGACGAAGGTTCCATCGAATCTCCACAACGTGAAATCCGGGGTCGGGCTGGTGCCCGGCCCCGGATTTTCTTTCGGCGGACGGCGCCCGGCCCGCAGACCTGCCTGTTCCTGCTGCTCACCAGGCGATATGGTCGTCTCGTCATATGGATGGCTCCGGTCGCCCGCGCCCCGCTCGATAGACTGGCCGCGACCGCAGAAGGGGGCCACCACCCCCGAAACGACACAAGTCGAGGAGCGCACGTGGGCCTTGTCGTGCAGAAGTACGGCGGCTCATCCGTTGCGGATGCCGAAGGCATCAAGCGAGTCGCCCGACGGATCGTCGACACCAGGAAGGCCGGCCATGAGGTCGTCGTCGTGGTGTCCGCGATGGGAGACACGACGGACGAGCTCATCGAACTCGCGGAACAGGTGACCCCTATTCCGTCCGGCCGTGAGTTCGACATGCTGCTGACCGCAGGAGAGCGCATCTCCATGGCGCTGCTGGCCATGGCGATCAAAACGCTGGGCTTCGACGCCCAGTCCTTCACGGGCAGCCAGGCGGGCGTCATCACCGACGCCACGCACAACAAGGCACGCATCATCGACGTCACGCCCGGCCGGATCCGCAACGCCCTGGACGAGGGCAACATCGCGATCGTGGCCGGCTTCCAGGGCGTGTCGCAGGTCAGCAAGGACATCACCACGCTGGGCCGCGGCGGCTCGGACACCACGGCCGTCGCCCTGGCGGCGGCGCTCGGCGCCGAGGTCTGCGAGATCTACACCGACGTGGACGGTGTGTTCTCCGCGGACCCGCGCGTGGTGAAGAAGGCGCGGAAGATCGACTGGATCTCCTTCGAGGACATGCTGGAGCTGGCCTCGTCCGGCTCCAAGGTGCTCCTCGACCGGTGCGTCGAGTACGCCCGCCGCTACAACATCCCGATCCATGTCCGCTCGTCGTTCTCCGGTCTGCCGGGGACTATCGTGAGCGCCGACAACCCCAACAAGCCCGAAGGGGGCGAGATGGAGCAGGCCATCATCTCCGGAGTCGCCCACGACACGTCCGAGGCGAAGATCACCGTCGTCGGGGTACCGGACAAGCCGGGCGAGGCGGCCCGGATCTTCCGCGCCATCGCGGATGCCGAGGTCAACATCGACATGGTGGTGCAGAACGTCTCCACCGCGTCGACCGGTCTCACCGACATCTCCTTCACCCTGCCGAAGACCGACGGCCAGAAGGCCATCGACGCCCTCGGCCGGGTCAAGGACGGCATCGGCTACGAGTCGCTGCGCTACGACGACGCCATCGGCAAGCTCTCGCTGGTCGGCGCCGGCATGCGCTCCAACCCGGGCGTCACCGCCACGTTCTTCGAGGCGCTCTCCGAGGCCGGGGTCAACATCGAGCTGATCTCCACCTCCGAGATCCGCATCTCGGTCGTCACCCGCTCCGAGGACATCCCGGAAGCCGTGCGCGCCGTGCACACCGCCTTCGGCCTCGACTCCGAGACCGACGAGGCCGTGGTCTACGGCGGCACCGGCCGCTGACGCACCGGGCGGGCCGGGGCACCCACCGCGGTGCCCCGGCCCGCCCGCAGTCGGTCGGCCGGCAGCCCGCCGGCCCGCGATCGGGGCGACCGTCACGGTTTCTCCCGATCCTTCCGAGACAATCCGTCAGAATCACCCGCTGTCCCGCTGGAGCGGGCTCCGGTCCGTACGGAAGAATGGCAGGCCGTCCGGGCAACCATGACGGGGGATCGAGTGTCCAACAGGCGTGTCGAACGTGATCGAAGCGGTGCCGGTGGTGTCGCTGCCGGTGCGCCGGTCGGCAGCTAGTCGGATGGGCTCGGCCGCGGCGGCGGACGCGACAGGGGCCAGCGTCGACCAGCTCACCGAGACGTACCAGGCCCACTACCGGTCCTTGCTGCGCCTCGCCGCGCTGCTGCTCGACGACCTGTCCTCGTGCGAGGACGTCGTCCAGGAGGCGTTCATCCGGGTCCACGCGGCCCGGCGGCGGGTGCGTGAACCCGAGAAGACCCTCGCCTACCTGCGGCAGACCGTCGTCAACCTGTCCCGCTCCACCCTGCGCCGGCGCATCCTCGGCCTGCGAGTGCTCCCCAAGCCCATGCCTGACATGGCCAGTGCAGAAGAAGGGGCCTACGATGCGCTGGAGCGCGATCAGCTGAGGACCGCGCTGCGGGGACTGCAGCGCCGTCAGCGGGAGGTGCTCGTGCTGCGCTACTACGCGGACCTGACGGAGGCTCAGGTGGCCGAGGTGCTCGGCGTCTCCGTCGGCTCGGTGAAGGCGTACGGCTCCCGCGGTCTGGCCGCGCTGCGCGTCCTGATGGAGGGCAGCCATGACTGACGATCAGCCGGGCTCCGCCCGCGCCGAGAACGAGCTGCGGACCCTCCTCCACCGGGCCGTGGCCACCGTCGAACCCGATCCGACCGCCCTCGGCCGGATCCGGCACGCGGTGCCCCGCCGCCGCGCCCGCCGCCGGAACGCCTGGACGGGCGCGGTCGCCGCCACCCTGCTCGCCGCGGCCGCCGTACCCGCCCTGCACGCCGTCCGGCCGTTCGACCTCTCCGGTGGGACGACCGCCGGCAGCACCGACGCGCACGGCGCCGACCGCACCCCGCGCGCCACCCGCGGCTCCACCGGCGGCCCGCGCACCGCCCCGCTCCCCGCCCACCCGGACGCGCGGCCCACCCCGTCCACCGGCACCAGTGGCAGTGCCGTCGCCACCGACCCGGGCAGCAGCACCGCGAGCGCGCCCGTCTCCGTCCCCGCCTGCCTGCGCACCGACCTGGGCCGCGGCACCGCCCACGTGGACCCGGCCGACAGCGCGGGCAGCACCTACGGTTTCTTCACCGTCCGCAACACCTCGGCCCGCAGCTGCGGGGTCACCGGGCCCGGCATCGTCGCCGCCACCGCCGGCGGCCCCGCCGACCAGACCCGGATCAAGGTCGTCGACCACATCGCGGGTGACGCCGCCACGGCCCTGCCCGCCCCCGGGCCGGTCGCCCTGCCGATGGTCCTCCGTCCCGGCGAGGGATACCGGGTGCGGTTCGGCTGGGTGCCCGAGGGCGCCTGCCCGAGCAGTGCCCCGCGGGCCGCCGTCGCCGCACCGGAGGCCCCGGCCACCCCCGCGGCCGGCAGCGGCCCGGTGGTGCCCGCCGCCGCCACCACGGACCCCAGCCCCAGCCCCACGCCCACCGCGGACCCGCCGAGCGTCACCGTCGCCCACACCCCGGTCGGCGGCGACCCCACGGCGGCCAGCACCGTGATCACCGGCAGCTGCGGCGGCACCGTCTACCGCACCGCTCCGGAGGCCGTCCCGGCCGAGTCGGCGACGGCCACCGCCACGCCGGGCAAGAGCTAGTACCGCGTCACGCCACCTGCGCCCCGTCGCGACGTGCCGTTCCCCGCACCACCGGGCCGACAGCACGCACCGGACGCCGCTCCTGGACGGGCAAGGTTGCCTGACGCGGCACTGGGCCGCGTCCTCGGAGGGCGCGCGGCCGTTCACGAGCGGCGTGGACCGTCCCCCGCGCGCCGGGGTGCGGTCGGCCTGGTGGTGCGGGGAACGGCGCGGCGCGGACCGTTCGGCACACTTCCCCAGGTCCGCGCCGTTCGGCCTGGCCTGCACCGTTCGGCTCGGGCCGGGCCCGGCGCGTGACCCCGTGCGGCCCGCCGGAACGGCGCGGGGGAGACCCCGGCCGCAGGGGCAGCCGTAGGAGGTGGTTACCGTGGTGGGTGTGTACCGGTTTCTCCTGACTCCGCGGTGGATCGCCGCCACGGCCGTCGGCGTGGTCGCCATCGTGGTCTGCCTGCTGCTCGGCACCTGGCAGCTCGGCCGCTTCGAGTCCCGGGTCGACACCCACCGGAACACCACCGCCGCCGCGGCGGCGGCCCAGGCGGCCGCCGCCGTCCCGCTCGGCGAGGTGCTCACCGCCGGCCGCCCGCAGGTCGGCACCGACACCCTCGGCCGGGCGGTCACCGTCACCGGTAGCTACGACACCGCCCACCAGCTCCTGGTGCCCGGCCGCACCCTCGACGGCCGGCAGGGCTACTACGTGCTCACGCCGCTGCGCACCGCCGAGGGGCGGGCCGCCGCCGTCGTCCGCGGCTGGGCGCCCGGCGAACCGGGCAGCGGCCCTGCCGTCCCGGTGGCCCCCGCCGGCGAGGTCACCGTCACCGGCCGGCTCCAGGCCCCGGAGAACAGCGGCAGCGGCGGCGCCGTCGCGGGCGGGCTGCCTGCCGGCCAGCTCGGCACCATCAGCCCGGCCACCCTGATCAACGTGCTGCCGTACCCGGTCTACGACGGCTGGATCGCCGCCGACCGGGTGCCCGCCCCGCTGACCGCGGTGCCCACCGTCGAGCCGCAGGGCGGTGACGGCCTCACCCTGCGGGCCTTCCAGAACCTCGGCTACACGCTGGAGTGGTTCGTCTTCGCCGGCTTCGTGGTCTTCATGTGGTTCCGCCTCGTCCGCCGTGAGGCCGAGGCCGCCCAGGACCGGGCCCTGGGGCTCGTCTGAGCCCGGGGCCGGCGGCCCGCGCGGTCAGCGCTTCGTCGGCAGCGGGGTCTTCGCCGTCGGCAGCGGCGAGCGCGGCGAGGGCAGCACGCCACCGGCGACCGCACCCGGCGAGGCGCTCGGGAAGGACCACGACCCGCTCGGTGACGGGCTCGGCGAGGAACCGCAGCCGTAGCCGCTCGACCCGGAGGTCGACCCCGACGTGGTGCTGCTGTGGTAGTGGTGCACCGTCCGGCTGCTCTTCGACTTCTTCGCGCTCCGCCCGGTCTTGGCCAGCAGCTGCGCGGACAGGTCGCCGCCGAGTGCACCGCCCGCCGCGGCGTCGTCCGCGGCGGTGCCGTCCTCAGCGGTTCCGGCCACCGCGAACGCGTCCACCGAGATCGTCGGCCGGCCCGCCGCGTCGTAGTCGCACGGGTCGTCGCTCTCGTCCGAGCACGCGGTCGCCGTCAGCAGCACGGTCAGGGCCGCGGCGGTGGCCAGGGCGGTGCGTCTGCTCATCTGCCGTCTCCCCCGAGCGCGGGGCCCTCGAGGTGGCGCCGTGCGAAGTCGATCTCCAGCCTCAGCTGCCGGATCCGTTCGTCCACCACCAGCGAGCCGTGGCCGGCGTCGTAGCGGTAGACCTCGTGCACCTTACCCAGCTCCTCCAGCCGGCGGACATAGTTGTCGATCTGCCGGATCGGGCAGCGCGGGTCGTTCACCCCGGCGCTGATGTACACCGGGGCCTTCACCCGCTCCACGTAGGTGAGCGGCGAGGACGCCCGCCAGCGGTCCGGCACCTCTTCCGGGGTGCCGCCGAACAGCGTGCGGTCCAGCGACTTCAGCGCCTCCATCTCGTCGTCGTACGCGGTGAGGTAGTCCGCGACCGGGACGGCCGCCAGGCCAAGCGTCCAGTCGTCCGGCTGCACGCCGAGGCCGAGCAGGGTCAGGTAACCGCCCCACGATCCGCCGGACAGCACCAGCCGCGCCGGGTCGGCGAGCCCCGACTCCACCGCCCACGCCCGGACGGCGCCGATGTCCTCCAGCTCGATCAGGCCGACCCGCTCGCGCAGCGCGTCCGTCCACGCCTGGCCGTAGCCGGTCGATCCCCGGTAGTTGACCCGGACGACGGCGAAGCCGTGGTCAAGCCAGGCCGCCGGCCCGGCCGCGAAGGAGTCGCTGTCGTGGTGGGTCGGGCCGCCGTGCACCTCGAACACCGTCGGGAACGGGCCCTCGCCGGCCGGCCGCTGCACCAGCGCGTGCACCCGCCCGCCCGGACCCTCCACCCAGACGTCCTCCACCGGCACCGACCCCGGCGGCACCGGCCCGGGGGCCCGCAGCACCACCGTGCCCGCCGTCGAGCGGACGACCGAGGGCTCCGCCGCCGAGGACCACAGGAACTCCACCGTGCCGTCCGGCCGCGCCGTCGCCCCCGCGACCGTGCCCCGCGGCGTGTCCAGCCGGGTCAGCCGGCCGCTCGCCAGGTCGTACGAGAACAGCTCGCTGCGCGCCTCGTACTCGTGCTCGATCAGCAGCGACTGCGCGCCCGGCCGCCACTGCGCCGACAGGTCGCCCGGGAACTCCCGGCCCTGCTCGTCACGCAGGCCCAGCTCGGTCTCCGAGCCGGTGGCGACGTCCCACAGCATCGGCTCCCAGCGCCCCCGCCGCTGGTGCGCGACCAGCAGCCGGGTGTCCCCGTCGGCCGGCGCGAAGCCGAGGCAGGCCACCCCGCGCGGCTCCTCGCAGCCGGTCACCTCGTCCAGCTCGGCGAGCACCGCGCCGTCCGAGAGCCGCAGCACCCGGATCGCCGAGTGCATCGCGTCACCGTGCTCGGTGTGGTCGACAGCCAGCAGCGAGCCGTCGTACGAGAGGTCGCCGATGCCGCCGTACTCGGCGTGCCGGTACACCACCTCCACCCCGGCAGCACCGGGGCGGCGCAGGAACAGCGTGGTGCCCTCGTCGTCCGTGGAGGTGCCGACCACCACCGTGCCGTCCCGGCCCAGCGCCAGACCGGCCGAGTACGCGGCGGGCACGCCCGGCACCGCCTCCTCGTCCGGGCCGCCCGCGAACGGCTGACGGCGCCACACCCCGAACTCGTCGCCGTCGGTGTCGTCGAACCACCACACCCAGGCGCCGTCCGGGCTGAGCTCGGCGTCCGTGGTGCCGTTGGGGCGGTCCGTCACCCGGCGGTGCGCGTCCGCGGCCCGGTCCCAGGCGTACACCTCGTAGGTGCCCGTCGAGTTCGACACGTACAGCGCCCGCTCCGGGGCGTCGTCCGCCCAGTCCGGCAACGACACCCGCGCCGCCCGGAACCGCTGCTCCCACGCCGGTGCGCTGCTCTTCTCCTCGCTCATCCCCCCATCCAACCCGATGCCCGGCGCGGAACGGAACGCGTCCGACCGCGCCGGCCACCGGGCCGGTGCCGCGGCCGCCCTCAGGCGCCCGGCACCTTGTCCAGGAACCCGGCCACCGAGGCGATCCGTCCCGCGCCGTCCAGGGCGAGCACGTCGAAGCCCTCCACCAGCGGCTCCGCGCCCGCCGGCCCCAGGCCCCAGGTGAACCGGGCGACGTGGTGGTGCGCGTCGACCGGGCCCAGGGTGAAGACGAACCCCGGGAACTGCGCCTGCACCGCCGCCACCGTCGCGTCCAGCCCGTCCCGGCCGGCCACGTCCACCAGCGGGTCGGTGTAGCTGCCGTCCTCCGCCCACAGGCCCTCGAGCACGGCCCGGCGGGCCTCGCCGTCGGTCTCGTTCCAGACGGCGATGTACTGCTCCACGATCTGCTGAAGGTCGCTCACGGTGGTGTCCTCCGGTTCCGTCGCGGGTCGTTCCCGCTGCTCACGAAGGTAGGCGGGATCCGCGCCCGGCGAATCCGTCAGCCATAGGCAAGTACCGCGCCCCGCAACGGAATCGGCTGGGTAGGGTGACGGTCATGCTGTACGGCAGGGCGGGGGAGCAGGCACAGGTCCGGGCACTGCTGGACGCGGCACGCGGCGGGGCCAGCGGTGCACTCGTCCTGCGCGGCGAGGCGGGCATCGGCAAGACCGCTCTGCTCGACGCCGCCGCCCGGGACGCCGAGGGCTTCCGGATCGTCCGCACCGCCGGCATCGAGTACGAGGCCGAACTCCCCTTCGCCGGGCTGCACCTGCTCCTCGCCCCCGCCCTCGACCGGCTGGACGCCCTGCCCGCCCCGCTGCGCCGCGCCCTGCAGGGCGCCTTCGGCCTCGCCGACACGGGCCCCGGCGACCGCCTGCTGCTCGGCCTCGCCGCCCAGCATCTGCTCGCCGAACTCGCCTCCGAGCAGCCGCTGCTGTGCCTGGTGGACGACGCCCAGTGGCTGGACTCCGCCTCCGCCGAGGCGCTGCTCGTCGCCGCCCGGCGGCTCCGAGAGGAGGGCGTCGTGCTGCTGTTCGCCGCCCGTGACGGCGAAGGCGCCTTCCCCGCCGGCGGACTACCGGAACTGCGTCCCGCCCCGCTCGGACCGGCCGACGCCGAACACCTGCTGCCCGCCGCCCTCGACCCGGCCGTCCGCCGCCGGGTGCTCGCCGAGGCCCACGGCAACCCGCTCGCCCTCACCGAACTCCCCTCCGCACTCGGCACCGACGCCGGCAGCGGCCCGCTGCCACTGCCCGGCCGACTGCAGCTCGCCTTCCACGGACGGCTCACCCGGCTGCCCGCCGCCACCCAGACCCTGCTGCTGGTCGCCGCCACCGAGGAGACCGGCGACGCCGCCACCGTGCTCGCCGCGGCCGCCACCCTCGGCGCCGGTCCCGCCGACCTGCCGCCCGCCGAACAGGACGGCCTCGTCCGGGCCGACGACAGCCGGATCGCCTTCCACCACCCGCTGCTGCGCGCCGCCGTCCTCCACCGCGCACCGCTCGACCAGCGGATCGCCGTCCACCGTGCCCTCGCCGGCGCCGTCGACGGCGACCGCCGCACCTGGCACCTCGCCCTCGCCGCCACCGGCCCCGACCCCGCCCTCGCCGACGCCCTGGAGGAGGCCGCCCGCCACGCCGAGGCCCGCGGCGGACACGCCGGCGCCGCCGCCGCGTACGAGCGCGCCGCCCGGCTCACCGCGGACCCCGACAGTCGCACCCGCCGCCTCGTCCTCGCCGCCGAGGCCGCCGCCGACGCCGGCGAGACCGACCGCGCCGAACGGCTCGCCGTCCGCGCCAGGGCCCGCACCGCCGACCCCCTCGCGCTCGCCCTGATCGACCACCTGCGGGCCACCGCCGCCTTCCTGCGCGGCGACCACCCCGCCGCCTTCCGGCTGCTCCTCGACGCGGCGGCCGGCGACATCGCCGCACCGCACGCCGCCCGGATGCTCTTCCAGGCCTGCCACGCCGCCTGGTACCTCGGCGAGGCCGAACTCGCCGCCTTCGCCGACCGCCTGGCCGCACTCGACCTGCCGCCCGAGGACCCGGTAGCACCGATCGCCGACTACCTGCTGGCCGGCACCCTGCCGCTGCTCGGCCGCCCCGCCCAGGCCCCGCCCGACGCCGCCGAAGCCGTCGAACGCGCCCGCCGGGCCGGCGCCGACGTCGTCCGCGACTTCACCCAGCTGAGCGGCATCACCCTGGTGCTCGGCCGGGACGAGGAGACCCACCGCGTCACCGCCGACCTCATCGACGAGGCCCGCCGCCAGGGCGCCGTCGGCGCCCTGCCCGCCCTGCTCTTCTTCCATGCCGAGGCACAGCTCTTTCACGGCCGTCACCGGGACGCCGAGATCACCGCGGACGAGGGCCTGTCGCTCGCCCGCGACACCGGCCAGCACCAGTGGACCAGCCAGCTCGCCGCGCTGCCGGCGCTGCTCGCCGCCCTCGCCGGGGACGCCGAGCGGTGCGCCGCCCGGGTGGCCGAGGCGCTGCAGGGCGGCGGCCCGGCCCGGCCCGCCGGGCGCGCCTGGACGCAGTGGGCACTCGGCCTGCTCGACCTCGGCGAAGGCCGCGCCGCCGAGGCCCTGGACCGGCTCGCCGAACTGACCGGTGGCCCCCAGCGCCACCACGTCTCCGGCACCCGGGCCGTCCCCGACCTGGTCGAGGCCGCCGTCCGGCTCGGCCGGCCCGAGCAGGCCGAGGAGCCGTACCGGCGGTTCGCCCGCTGGGTGGAGGCCTGCGACCGTCCCTGGGCACGGGCGCTGCTGCTGCGCTGCCAGGCCCTGCTCGGCCCCGACGAACTCGCCGAGAGCGCCTACCTGGCCGCCCTCGACCTGCACCGCACGACGGAGCGGCCGTTCGAACAGGCCCGCACCGCACTGCTCTACGGCGAGTGGCTGCGGCGGACCCGCCGCCGCACCGACGCCCGGCCGCACCTGCGGGCCGCCCTGGAGGTCTTCGACCTGCTCGGCGCCCGGCCCTGGGCCGACCGGGCCCGCACCGAGCTCACCGCCACCGGCGTCGGCGCGCCCGCCGCGCCGGCCGCCGGGCCGCTCGCCGCACTGACCCCGCAGGAACTGCAGATCGTCCGGCTCGCCGGGCAGGGGCTGACCAACCGCGACATCGCGGCCCAGCTCTTCCTCAGCCCGCGCACGGTCGGCCACCACCTCTATAAGGCCTACCCGAAGCTGGGCGTCACCTCCCGTCAGGAGCTCGCCGACCTGCTCTGACACCCGCGGACGGGCCGTCGGCCCGGTGTCAGCCCGGTGTCCGCCCGTGCCGCGCCGACGCGCGGGGCGGTGGCCTGGCGCGCCGCAGGGGGCCTTTCGGGTTATCAATGAATCCGGATGAAACCGGACAAAAGGATCAGAGCCATGCCCGTCTCCAACCTCATCGTCGGTCCGCCGCCCCCACTGACCGTCACCGCCGACGGCTCCGCCCTGATCGCCGAGATCGAGGACTACCTCGCCTCGCTGCCGCCCTCCGCCCGCGTCCCCGTTCCGTACGTCTGCCCGCTCGGCCGGGTCCTCCAGCCGTGGAACGCCGACCAGCCGCTGCCCCGCCGCTCGGTGCTCGACCGGCTCGCGCACCGCCCGCCGCGGCCCGTCCAGGTCTCCGTCGCCGGGCACCTGCAGCTGACCTCGCGCTACCTCACCGCCTTCGGCTGGCTGCAGGGCGCCCTGTGGGACTCCCGCGGCCGGGTGTGCCTGCTCGGCGCGCAGGCCGCCGTCCTCGCGCACGGCTACGGCACCCCGCAGACCGTGCGCCGGGCCCGCACCCAGGTCATGGAGGTCCTGCACGCCAAGGGCATCCCCGTCAGCTCGCCGGACGTCTTCAACGACGCCCCCACCACCCGCGAGGCGGACGTCCACCGGGTGCTCGCCGCGGCCGCCGCCCGCGCCCACACCCTGGGCATCTGACCCGCCGCCACGGACGCCGGGCCGCACCCACCCCACCTGAGGTGAAGTCACTCGGCGTGTCGCACAACGAGGAAGGGCCCTACCGGATCTCTCCGGCAGGGCCCTTACCTGCATCTACGAAGTCGGGGTGGCGGGATTTGAACCCACGGCCTCTTCGTCCCGAACGAAGCGCGCTACCAAGCTGCGCTACACCCCGGTCCTGCTTTGTTGCCTTCCGTCTCCGGCGCAACGAGTAGAACTCTACAGGAGGTGCGCCGAGAGACGAAATCCGATTCCGCCGGGGGCGTCGGAGCAGGTCAGCGACCCGGGGTGAGGGTCAGCAGGGTGGCCTCCGGCGGGCAGGCGAAGCGGACGGGGGTGTAGCGGTTGGTGCCGCACCCGGCCGAGACGTGGAGGTACGAGCGGTGGCCGCCGGCCTTGTGGGTGGAGAGGCCCTTCACCCGGTCGGTGTCGATGTCGCAGTTGGTGACCAGGGCGCCGTAGAAGGGGATGCAGAGCTGTCCGCCGTGGGTGTGCCCGGCGAGGATCAGCGGGTAGCGGTCGGCGGTGAAGGCGTCCAGCACTCGCAGGTACGGGGCGTGCACGACGGCCAGCGACAGGTCGGCGTCCGCGGACGGCCCGCCCGCAACCTTGGCGTACTTGTCGTGCCGGATGTGCGGGTCGTCCAGTCCGGTGAACTCGACGTCGAGGCCGGCGATCGTGAGCCGGCCGCGGGCGTTGTTGAGGTTCAGCCAGCCGGCCTCGTCGAAGCCGTCGCGGAGCTTCTGCCACGGGTTGTGGACGGCGCCCTTGATGCCGCGGCGACCGCTGCCGTCCGGGTTGTTGAGGCCGTGGACGCCGGTGCGCAGCGCGGTGAGGTAGCGGGTGGGGCTCTTGCGGGCCGGCCCGTAGTAGTCGTTGGAGCCGAAGACGTACACGCCGGGGAAGTCCATCAGCGGCCCGAGTGCGTCCAGGGTCGCGGGGACGCCGAGCGGGTCCGAGAGGTTGTCGCCGGTGTTGACCACCAGGTCGGGGCGGAGTCCGGCGAGGCTCTGCAGCCAGCGCTGCTTCTTGTGCTGCCCGGTCACCATGTGGATGTCGGAGACCTGCAGGATCCGGATCGGCCGCGCACCGCGCGGGAGGATCGGAACCTCGACGCGGCGCAGGCGGAAGGCCCGGACCTCGTAGCCGGCGGAGTAGGCGAGGCAGGCGGCGCCGGCGGCGGCGATACCGAGCGGGACGGAGTACAGCGGTCGCATCGGTCCATGCTCTCAGACACCGATGAGGGCCGTGCACGGGCAGGTCGCCAAATGATCGCCCCGGACCAGCCCCGGACCAGCCCCGGACCAGCCCCGGACCAGCCCCGGACCAGCCCCGGACCAGCCCCGGACCAGCCCGGCCCGACCGCGCGTCGCCCCCCGCATCGGCCCGCATCGGCCACGGCCAGGCCCCGGCTCAGCCCCCGTGCCGCCGGACCGCGACGATGCTGCTGAGGTCGGCGGCGAGCGGCAGGTCGACGGTGCGCAGCGCGGGGTGTCGGAGCCAGTGCAGCCGGGCCTCGTCGGGCTGCCCGTCGAACAGCGGCGGCCAGCCGTCGGCCGGGGTGAAGTCGTCCACCACCAGGACCCCGCCCGGGGCGAGCAGCCGTTCCGGGTCGGCAGCCCCACCGCCCTTGCCCTGTCCGCCGCCGTCCAGCACCAGCAGGTCGTACGGGCCGTGGGCGTGCAGCTCCGTCCAGTCGGCGGCGAGGACCCGTACCCGCGGGTCGTCGGCGAAGAGCGCCGCGGCCGCCGCGGCCCTGGCCGGGTCGCGTTCCACGCTGACCAGTTCGACCCCGGGCGCGGCTCCGGCGGCGAGCCAGGCCAGCCCGACGCCGTACCCCGTGCCGCTCTCGCCGATCCGCAGCCGCGCCCCGCCGGCGAGCACCTGCAGCAGCCGCCCCTGTTCCGGACGGCAGGAGTACGGGAACCCGGCCCTCCGTGCGGCCGTCACGGCCCGCGCGACCCCGTCCGGGAGGCCGCCCACGGCCCGGTACGCGTCCGTCCCCGTCATCGCCATGCCGGGATCCTCGCACGCACCCGTTCGGCCCGTCCGGCGTCCTCCGCAAGCCCGTCGCGGGCCGGCCGCGGCCGGGCCGGAGCCGTGGTGCACGGCGACGTCCCGCCGGCCCCTGCCGGGTGCGGCAGCCGGGCCGCCCCAAATTGGTGCGCGGAATGCGGCCCGGGCTGCGAGGATTTGCGCCATGACGACGCTCAAGGAGCAGCTGCAGGAGGACCTCACGGCTGCGATCAAGGCCCGGGACGAGCTCCGCTCGTCCACTCTCCGGCTGACGCTGGCCGCGGTCACCTCCGAGGAGGTGGCGGGCAAGACCAAGCGGGAGCTCTCGGACGGCGAGGTGCTGAAGGTGATCGCCCGCGAGGCGAAGAAGCGCCGGGAGGCCGCGGAGGCGTTCGAGAACGCCGGCCGTGCCGAGTCGGCCGCGCAGGAGCGGGCGGAGGGCGTGGTGCTCGCCGGGTACCTGCCGCAGCAGCTCTCGGACGAGGAACTGGCCGCGATCGTCGCCGAGGCGGTGGCGGAGAGCGGTGCGTCCGGTCCGCAGGCGATGGGCGCCGTGATGAAGCTGGTGCGCCCGAAGGTGGGTGACCGGGCCGAGGGCGGCCGGGTGGCCGCCGCGGTGAAGGCCGCGCTGACGGGCTGACCGCGCACCACCCCAGGCCGGGCCGACACCGACCCGCGACGGCCGACACCGACCCACTGCGGCCGACGCCGAGCCGCAGCGGCCTGCAGCGACCCGGGACGAGCAGGTGGGACAGCAGGACGGGAACGCCGGAGGGCGGCCACCCCGATGCGGGGTGGCCGCCCTCCGGCGTGGGCCGGGTCGGTCGCTCAGTGGCGGGGCCGGCCGGTGTTCCCGCCGAAGGTGCCGGGCGGCAGGGTGAAGCCGCCGTTGATCAGGCCGGTGCTGTTGCCGTTCCCGCCGTTGCCGTTCCCCCCGTTCCCGTTGCCGTTGCCGCCGGTGGCGCCGGGCGGCGGGGCCGGGGAGTCGGTGGGTGTTGGGTTGACCTCGGGGACGTTGACCGTGGTGAAGCTGCTGCGCTTGGTGCCGACGAGCACCTCGTTCATGGCCTTCTGCCAGATCGGGCCGGGGCCATCGGCGCCGTAGACCGAGGAGTAGTAGCGGCCGCCGATGCGGATGTTGCGCATCGAGATGTTGCCGGTGGGGCCGCCGAGCCAGACCGAGGTGGCCAGGTCGGGGGTGTAGCCGGTGAACCAGGCGGCGTACCGGTTGTCGGTGGTACCGGTCTTGCCGGCGATCTGGCGGCCGTCCGAGATGCTGATGCCGGAGGCGGTGCCCTTCTCGGTCACGCCGAGCAGCAGGGTGTTGATGCCGTCGGCGGTGGTCTCGGCCATCACCTGGCTGCAGTCGGCCTTCGGTACCGGGAGCTTCTTGTTGTCGGGGTTGACCACCGAGGTGATCGCGATCGGCTTGCAGTACTTGCCGCGGGCGGCGAAGGCGGCGTAGGCGCTGGCCATGGTGAGCGGGCTGACCTCCTGGGTGCCGAGCACCATGGAGGGGACCTGCTTGATCGCGCTGCCGTTGGCGAGCTTGCCGATGCCGAGCTTGGTGGCCATCTGCTTCATCGCGCAGAGGCCGACCTCCTCCTCCATCTGCACGAAGTAGGTGTTGACCGACTTCGCCATGGCGTCCTTGAGCGTGAACGGGCCCTGCTCGCTGGAGCTCTCGTTCTCGACCGGCACGCCCTTCTCGTTCCAGGTGCCGTCGCAGGTGGTCATCTTCGGGTAGGTCATCTGGTACGGCGAGGGGTACTGCTGGTCGATCGGGACGCCGGACTCCAGCGCGGCCGCGGCGAGGATCGGCTTGAAGGTCGAACCGGGGGCGAAGCCGTTGCCGCCGCCCATGGCCGCGTCGACGTTGAGGTTCAGGACGGTCTGGTTCTGCTTGGAGTCCAGGCCGTAGGGGCGGGTCTGGGCCATCGCGAGGATCTCGCCGGTACCGGGCTTGACCATGGTCATCGCGGCGGAGACCGAGTCGGTCACCTTCACCTTGCTGGTGACCGCGTCGTGCGCGGCCTCCTGCTTGGCCGGGTCGATGGTGGTGTAGATCTTGAGGCCGCCCTGGCTCCACAGCTTCTGGCGCTCGGCCGCGGTCTTGCCGAAGACCGGGTCCTGCTTGACCACGTGGCGGACGTAGTCGCAGAAGAAGCCCATGCCGGACTGCGCGGTGATGCAGCCGTTCAGCGGCTCCTTGTACTTGATGCCGAGCGGCGCGGCCAGGGCCTCCTTGGCCTGCTCCGGAGTGATGTGCTTGTACTCCAGCATCTTGTTGATCACGGTGTCCCGGCGGGCCTGCGCGGCCTTGGGGTGCAGGACCGGGTCGTACGCCGAGGGGTTCTGCACCAGGCCGGCCAGCATGGCGGCCTCGGGGACCGTGAGGTCCTTGGCGCTCTTGCTGAAGTAGCGGTTGGCGGCGGCCTCGATGCCGTACGCCTGGTGGCCGTAGAAGGTGATGTTCAGGTAGTTGGTGAGGATCTGGTCCTTGGTCAGGTCCTCCTCCAACTTGATGGCGATCTTCAGCTCCTTGACCTTGCGGCCGAGGCTCTTGCGGGTGGCGTCCAGGAAGGCGTCCTGGTTGTCGCCGGCCTGCTCGACGAAGACGTTCTTCACGTACTGCTGGGTCAGCGTCGAGGCGCCCTGGGTGGCGGACCCGGCCTCGGCGTTCTTGGTGGCCGCGCGCAGCACGCCCTTGAGGTCGACGGCGCCGTGCTCGTAGAACCGGTTGTCCTCGATGTCCACCTGGGCCTGGCGCATGATCGGCGCCATCTGCTCCTTGGTGAGGATGGTCCGGTCGCGGTCGTAGACCTTGGCGATCACGCCGCCCTTGGAGTCGTAGATCGTCGACGCCTGGGAGAGGGCGGGGGTGGTGAAGTCGCTCGGGATGTCGTCGAAGCTGTCCGCGGTGTCCTTGGCGGTCAGACCGAGCGCGCCCACGGCCGGCAGTGCCATGCCGGCCACCAGGATCCCGGCCAGCACGCTGGTGCCCAGGAGCTTGATGCCGAGGCCTGCCTTGTCGAGTGCGGAGCCCGCGGGTCGCTGAGTCGCCATGGGGAGAACACTACGTCGCCGATTCCCGTACAGGGGGGCAGGTGTTCGCCTACGCTTGTCACAGAACTGCGACAGCTTCTCTCTGTTCATCATCATCACTCTTGTGAGTGATGAGGTTTGTCCAATTTGGGTCGGTTTGTTGCCGACTGTCCGGGTGTGGCGAGCGGTGCCTGATTGCGCAGTGTGACGGAAGTGGCGGAACCGGTCCTGGCAAGCCTTGCGACCTGCGATCACTCCAACGAGTGAGCTTCCGGGCACCCATAGTCCGATTGGGCCATCTGAGATTGAGCCCGAAGGGGCTGTTGCTCGCTGCCGTTCTTCCGTAACGTCCTCAACTGGCAGCGGTGAATATGCCGTTGCCGCCGTGGGGGAGCCCCGATTCGGGAGAGGACGGCGCCGAAATGGGCTGGGTGGACGACTGGAGTGCGCAGGCGGCCTGCCGCACGAGTGATCCGGACGAGCTGTTCGTGCAGGGGGCGGCACAGAACCGCGCCAAGGCCGTGTGCAGCGGCTGCCCGGTGCGGACGGAGTGCCTCGCCGACGCACTGGACAACCGGGTGGAGTTCGGCGTCTGGGGAGGGATGACCGAGCGCGAGCGCAGGGCGCTGCTCCGCCGCAGGCCCACGGTGGTCTCGTGGCGCCGGCTGCTGGAGACGGCCCGCACCGAGTACGAGGCCTCGCTGGCCACCGGTGTGGTGCTGACGGACTACGCGCAGGCGGGCTGACCGGGCGGCGGGCCGACGGTCCGCCCCCGGCGGCACACCACCACACCTGGCGGGCGCTCAGTTCACCGCGCCCGCGGGGTCGGTGGATCCCAGGCGGTCGCCGACGGTCCGCAGCCCGTCGAGGTCGTGCACGTCGCCGGCCAGCGCGGCCACCTCGACGATCGGCACGTCCGGGTAGACCGACACGAACCGGTCGCGGGTGCGACGCTCCCGCGCCATGATCTGCATCCGCTCGGCGTGCAGCCTCAGCAGGCCCGCCGCCAGCGTCTCCGCGGCCACCGTCGAGGTCTGCGAACCGTTCTCCTCCAGCGCCTCCGCCGCCGCCAGGGCCCGCTCCGCGGTCAGCTGCGGCGCCCCCGTGCTGTGCACCCGGTTGAGCACCAGCCCCGCCAGCGGCATCTCGTCCGCGGCCAGCCGGTCCACGAAGTACGCCGCCTCGCGCAGGGCGTCCCGCTCCGGTGCCGCCACCACCAGGAAGGCCGTGCCCGGCGCCTTGAGCAGCTGGTAGGTGCGGTCGGCGCGCTCCCGGAACCCGCCGAACATCGAGTCCATCGCCGAGACGAAGGTCTGCACGTCGGTCAGCAGCTGGGCGCCGAAGATCTTGCCGAGCGTGCCGGTGAGCAAGCCCATGCCCACGTTCAGGAACTTCATCGCACTGCGCCCGCCGACCTTGGCCGGCGCGGTCAGCAGCCGGATGACCTTCCCGTCCAGGAAGGAGCCCAGGCGGCTCGGCGCGTCCAGGAAGTCCAGCGCCGACCGGGACGGCGGGGTGTCCACCACGATCAGGTCCCAGCGGTCCTCGGCGCGCAGCTGGCCGAGCTTCTCCATCGCCATGTACTCCTGCGTGCCGGCGAAGCCGGCCGACAGGGACTGGTAGAAGGGGTTCGCCAGGATCGCCTTCGCCCGCTCCGGTTCGGCGTGGGCCAGCACGACCTCGTCGAAGGTCCGCTTCATGTCGAGCATCATGGCCTGCAGCTCGCCCGGCCCCTGCGCGCCCTTCACCACCCGCGGGGTGTTGTCCAGTTCGGTCAGGCCCATCGACTGGGCGAGCCGGCGCGCCGGGTCGATGGTCAGCACCACGACCTTCCGGCCGCGCTCCGCGGCCCGCAGCCCGATCGCCGCCGCCGTGGTGGTCTTGCCGACGCCGCCGGAGCCGCAGCACACCACGATCCGGGTCTCCGGGTCGTCGATCAGCGCGTCCACGTCCAGCGCGGACGTCGTCCGCTCCTTGCGGGTGTCCGCCGTCATGCCGCCCCCTGCCGCTTCAGCTCGCCCGCCAGCCGGTACAGCCCGCCCAGGTCCACGCCCTCGCCCAGCAGCGGCAGCTCGTACGTCGGCAGCTTCGCCCGCTGCAGGTCCGCCCGCTGCGCGCGCTCCAGCTCGACCCGCTCGGCGTGCTCCCGGGCCTGCTCCAGCAGCGGGGCGAGCAGCGGCTCGACCGCCGCCCGGACGGTCTCCGGCTTGCGCGAGCGGCCGCCAAGCCCCGCCTCGCCGAGCGCCACGGCGACCTCCTCCCGGTGGTCGCCGTCGACGGCCGCGACGGCGGCCGCGTCCAGCACCGGCGGCCGGACCATGTTGACCACCACCCCGCCCACCGGCAGCTGCGCCGCCCGCAGCTCGGCGATGCCGTCCACGGTCTCCTGCACCGGCATCTCCTCCAGCAGGGTCACGAAGTGCACCGCCGTCTCCGGGGACTTCAAGACCCGCATCACGGCCTGCGCCTGACCGTGGATCGGGCCGAACCTGGCCAGCCCGGCCACCTCCTCGTTGACGTTGAGGAAGCGGGTGAGACGCCCGGTCGGGGGCGCGTCCATCACGATGGCGTCGTACGCGCGGCGCCCGTCCGGGCCCTTGCGCCGGGCCGCCTCGCAGGCCTTGCCGGTCAGCAGCACGTCCCGCACGCCCGGCGCCACGGTGGTCGCGAAGTCGACGAAGCCGACCTTCTGCAGCGCCTTCCCGGCGCGTCCGAGCTTGTAGAACATCTCCAGGTACTCGAGCAGCGCCAGCTCGGTGTCGATCGCCAGCGCGTACACCTCGCCCTGGCCGGTGCCGGGCAGCCCCAGGCGGGACGGCGAGACGGTGGCGACCTTGCGCTCCTCGTACGGCAGCGCGGCCATCCCGAACAGCTCGGCGATGCCCTGCCGCCCCTCGACCTCGATCAGCAGCGTCCGCCCGCCCTCGGCGGCCAGCGCCAGGGCCAGGGCCGCCGCGACGGTGGTCTTTCCGGTGCCGCCCTTGCCGCTGACGACGTGCAGCCGGACCCCCTCCCAGTCGGGGTCGGCCTGCGCCGATGGGCCGGGGGTGCTCGCCACGCTCCGTCTCCGTCCTGCGTCGACCGGGCACCGCAGCGGGTGCCCCCTCCTTGGCGAGGGTAACCAGCAGACGCCGCCGATGGCGGGACCATCCGGGTGCCCGGCCGGATTCATGCCCTCTTTGTGTCCCACCTCACACCGCGGTCCGCCGCGGGCGGGGGCCCGGCCGCGGGCCCCGTGGCGTCGCCGGGCCCGGTGGTCGGACGGTCTAGAGTCACCCCCATGACCAAGTGGGAATACGTCACCGTGCCGCTTCTCGTGCACGCCACCAAGCAGATCCTGGACACCTGGGGCGAGGACGGCTGGGAGCTCGTCCAGGTCGTGCCCGGCCCGAACAACCCCGAGCAGCTCGTGGCCTACCTCAAGCGGGAGAAGAGCTGATGAGCAAGGTTGAGGAGAAGCTGGCCGAGCTCGGCCTGACCCTCCCCGACGTGGCCCCGCCGGTGGCCGCCTACGTGCCGGCCGTCCGCTCCGGCGACCACGTCTTCACCTCCGGCCAGCTGCCCATGGTGGCCGGCAAGCTCCAGCACACCGGCAAGGTCGGCGCCGAGGTGACACCGGAGCGGGCCAAGGCGCTCGCGCAGATCTGCGCGTTGAACGCGCTCGCCGCCGTCAAGTCCGTGATCGGCGACCTCGACCGCGTCGAACAGGTCGTCAAGGTGGTCGGCTTCGTCGCCTCCGCCCCCGACTTCACCGGCCAGCCCGCCGTGATCAACGGCGCCAGCGAACTGCTCGGCGAGGTCCTCGGCGCGGCCGGCGTGCACGCCCGCAGCGCCGTCGGCGTCACCGTCCTGCCGCTGGACGCCCCGGTCGAGGTCGAGATCCAGGTCCGGGTGCGGGCCGGGGCCTGAGCCCCCCGGCAACCCTGTGCGGGGGTGGGCCCTGTCCAAGGCCACCCCCGCACGCTTAGCATCCGGGGCATGGATGATCGCGCACCGTCGGCCCCCATGCCGCCCGGCTGGCCCGCCCGGATCCGGGCCCTCGCGGCCGGCGAGCTGACCCCGGCCGAGCCCAGGGCCGCGGCCACGGTCGTGCTGCTGCGCGACACCGCCGACGGCCCCGAGGCGTACCTGCTGCGCCGCCGCACCTCGATGGCGTTCGCCGCCGGCATGTACGCCTACCCGGGCGGCGGCGTCGACCCCCGGGACGCCGACGCCGAGATCGCCTGGGCCGGCCCGTCGCCCGAGGAGTGGGGCGCCCGTCTCGGCACCGACCCCCGGACGGCGCAGGCCGCCGTCTGCGCGGCCGTCCGGGAGACCTTCGAGGAGTCCGGCGTGCTGCTCGCCGGACCCGACGCCGGCTCCACCGCCGAGGCTCGCGACTGGTCCGCCGAGCGGGCCGCGCTGGAGGCCCGCGAGTTCTCCTTCGCCGAGTTCCTGCACAAGCACGGCCTGGTGCTGCGCAGCGACCTGCTCGGCGGCTGGGCCCGCTGGATCACCCCGGAGTTCGAGGAGCGCCGGTTCGACACCTGGTTCTTCGTGGCCGCGCTGCCCGCGGGCCAGGCCGCCGCCTCACAGGTCGGCGAGGCCGACCGGGTGGCCTGGCTGACCCCCGCCGAGGCCGTCGCCGGGCACGCCGAGGGCCGCTACGGCATGCTGCCGCCGACCGTGACCGTGCTGCGCGAACTGCTGCCGGTGCGGACGGCCGCCGAGGCCCTGACGGCCGCCGGCCGGCGCACCGTCGCGCCGGTCCTGGGACGGGCCGAGGTCGACGGCGACCGAATGACCGTCCGCTGGCCCGGGTATGACGAACTGACCATCGACGGAGACTTCCCGGCGTGATCCCGCGCCGGGCGACCCACCCGAACACACGGAAGGAAACTGGCCGATGAACCACAACGACGTGGCTCGCCGGACGGAGCACGACCTGCCCGCCCGCAGTATCACCCCCAAGGCCGTCGCCTGCGACGGCCGCGTCGAGGAGCGCGCCGCTCCGCGCAGGCTCACCCGCGCGCTGCCGGCGCGGGACCTGGTGCGCGAGGGCAGCCGGTGAGCGGTCTTCTTCCGGGCGACCCCGCCGCCACCGTCGGCGGCGGGGCCACCCCGCGGGCGCACTGCGTGCTGGCGCCCAACCCCTCACCGATGACCCTGGACGGCACCAACACCTGGCTGCTGTCCGAACCCGGCTCGGACCTCGCCGTAGTGATCGACCCGGGCCCGCTCGACGAGGGCCACCTGCGCCGCGTCGTCGACACCGCCGAACAGCAGGGCAAGCGGATCGCGCTGACCCTGCTCACCCACGGCCACCACGACCACGCCGAGGGCGCGGCCCGCTTCGCCGAACTCACCGGCACCCACGTGCGCGCGCTGGACCCGGCCCTGCGGCTCGGCGACGAGGGGCTGCGGCACGGCCAGGTCGTCGAGGTCGGCGGCCTGGAGATCCGGGTCGTCGGCACCCCCGGGCACACCGCCGACTCGCTGACCTTCCACCTGCCCGCGGACGGCGCGATCCTCACCGGCGACACCGTGCTCGGCCGCGGCACCACGATGGTCGCCCACCCGGACGGCCGGCTCGGCGACTACCTCGACTCGCTGCGCCGCCTGCACACCATGGCGGCGGAGCACGGCGTGCGCACCGTGCTGCCCGGGCACGGCCCGGTGCTCGCCGACGCGCTCGGCGCCGTCGACTACTACCTCGCCCACCGGGCCGCCCGACTCGCCCAGGTGGAGACGGCCGTGGAGGCCGGCTGCCGCACCGCCGAGGAGGTGGTGGCCCGGGTGTACGCCGACGTGGACAAGGCCCTGTGGCCGGCCGCCGAACTGTCCGTCCGGGCCCAGCTCGGCTACCTGGAGGACCACGGGCTCATCTAGGGGCCGGGCCACCACTCAGGGGCGGGAGGTGGCCCCCACGCGCCCCTGACCGGTCTGCCCCGCGCCTCCGGGCGGTCGCCCGGTCAGCGCGAGCGGCGGGAGAGGCGCTCGACGTCCAGCAGGACGACCGCGCGGGCCTCCAGCTTCAGCCAGCCGCGGCCGGCGAAGTCGGCCAGCGCCTTGTTGACGGTCTCGCGGGAGGCGCCGACCAGCTGGGCCAGCTCCTCCTGGGTGAGGTCGTGGGAGACGTGGATGCCCTCCTCCGACTGCACGCCGAAGCGGCGGGAGAGGTCGAGCAGCGCCTTGGCGACACGGCCGGGCACGTCCGAGAAGACCAGGTCGGACATGACGTCGTTGGTGCGGCGTAGCCGGCGGGCGATGGCGCGCAGCAGCGCGATCGACACCTCGGGGCGGGCGTGCAGCAGCGGCAGCAGGTCGCCGTGGCCGAGGCCGAGCAGCTTGACCTCGGTCAGTGCGGTGGCGGTGGCGGTGCGCGGGCCCGGGTCGAACAGCGACAGCTCGCCGATCATCTCGCTGGGGCCGAGCACGGCGAGCATGTTCTCGCGGCCGTCCGGCGAGGCCCGGTGCAGTTTCACCTTGCCCTCGACGACGACGTACAGCCGGTCGCCCGGGTCGCCCTCGTGGAACAGCGACTCGCCGCGGGCGAGGGTCACCTCGGTCATGGAAGCGCGCAGCTCGGCAGCCTGGTCGTCGTCGAGGGCCGCGAACAGCGCGGCGCGGCGAAGAACGTCGTCCACGTGCTTCCTCCTGCATCGTCCGGTGGTGTTTCTCACCACCAAGGATGGCGCATGTCGCTCCGATCATATGAGGAGGGGTCGGCCGTCGAGCGCCCTACGGGGCCATTCGCACCCGCCCGTACCAGCGGTGCCGCCCCGACCGGGCCGGTCAGGCGGGCATCCCGGCGTGCGGCGGAGCGGGCAGCAGGGCGAGTTCGGCGGGCTCCAGGACGGTGCCGGCGGCGGCCGCGGAGTCCCGGACGGAGGCCGGCCGGCTGGCACCGGGGATGGGGACGACCACCGGGGAGAGCGCGAGCAGCCAGGCCAGGCAGATCCGCTGCGGCGAGACGCCACGGGCCGCCGCGACCCGGTGGAAGGGCGTGTCCGCGGGGCCCGCACCGGACGGGTCCGGCGCGGACGGGCCGTCCAGCGAGCTGCGGGAGATGCCGCCGAGCGGGCTCCACGGCAGGAAGGCGAGCCCGAGCTGCTCGCAGAGCCGCAGCTCCGGCTCGGCGGAGCGGTCGGCCGGGGAGTAGCGGTTCTGCACCGAGACCAGGCCGGCACCGAGGATCGCGTGCGCCTCGCGGATCTGCGCCGCGTCGGCGTTGGAGATCCCGGCGGCGCGGATCTTCCCGGCGTTCAGCAGCTCCCGCAGGGCGCCCACCGATTCGGCCCACGGCACCTGCGGGTCCGGCTTGTGCAGCTGGTAGAGGCCGATCGCCCCGGTGCCGAGGCGCCGCAGCGACTCCTCGCAGGCCCGCCGCAGGTGCTCGGGCCGGCCGTCGACCGTCCAGGAGCCGTCGCCGGGGCGGCCGCGGCCGCCCTTGGTGGCCACCAGCACCCGGTCGCGGTCGCCGGCGCGGCGGGCCAGGGCACGGGCGATCAGCCGCTCGTTGTGGCCGCGCTCCCCGGCGTGCCAGTGGTAGGAGTCGGCGGTGTCGATCAGGGTGACGCCCGCGTCGAGGGCGGCGTGGACGACCGCGACGGCGTCCTCCTCGGTGGGACGGCCCTCGACGGAGAGCGGCATCGCGCCGAGGCCGATCGGGTGGACGGCGGTGCCGCCGATGCTGCGCCGGTGCATGTCAGTGCTCCGTTCCGGGTGCGGCCGCGGCGGCCTCGTCGATCGCCCCCGGCAGCCAGTCGGCCGTCCGGGAGAGCGGGAGGCCGAGTGCGGCGGCCCGGCCGTTGTCCATGGCGTACGAGCGGTCGAAGGAGTACGGGGAGGTGTCGTCGCCGTCCGCCGTCCGGTAGCGGGCCGTGGTGCCGAGGCGGTCGGCGATCAGCTCGGAGAGTTCGACGGCGGTGAGCGCGCCGTGCGAGCAGGCGTTCAGCGGGCCGGCGGCCTCGGAGGCGGCGGCCCGGGCGAGCACGGCGGCGATCTCCCGGTGGTGGACGAAGGAGGTGGGCCGGGCGTCCCGGTGGACGGCGACCGGGCGGCCGGCCGCGATCCGCTCGACGTAGTGCGCCAGCCGTCCGGTGAAGTCCTGGGCTCCGCCGCCGAGCACGTGGGCGCTGCGGACGCTCGCCCAGGAGAACGGCGCGGACCGCGCGAGCACCGCCTCGGCTTGCCGCTTGCCCTCCGCGTAGCCGGTCGCCCCGTCGAAGTGCCGGGCCAGCGCCTGCGGGTCGTGCCAGGGCAGGCCGGGGTCGACGGGCCAGGACGCCGGGTCGACGAGGTCTTCGGCGACCGGGGTGTCCGAGGCGGGGACGAGCGGGGAGGTCGCCGGGTCGTAGACCTCCATGGTCGAGGTCATCACGTACCGCGGGGTGCGGCCGGCGAAGACCCGGCAGGCCACCGCGGCCTGCACCGGGGTGTAGAGCACCTGGTCGACCACCGCGTCGAAGGTCCGTCCGCCGAGCGCGGCCGTCAGTGCGGCCTCGTCCGAGCGGTCCGCGCGGACGTGGTCGACGCCCGGCGGCGGGGCGGCCGAGCCGCGGTTGACGAGGGTGACCGCCACCCCGGCGTCCCGGAACAACGACACCAGGTGCAGACCGAAGTACCGGCTTCCGCCGATGATGCAGACGTTTCTCATGGCTCCACTCTCCTGGCGTACCGTCAGTAGTGGAACTGGCGACCTGCTGGAGTGGTCGTAAGGAGAACTGTCGACCGGGGAGGGGCGCAGTGATCGACGTCCAACGGCTCAGGGTGCTGCAGGCGGTCGCCGAGCACGGCAGCTTCAACCGCGCGGCGGCCGCGCTGCTGATCACCCCGTCCGCGGTGTCCCAGCAGATCGCGGCGCTCGAACGGGGGCTCGGCACACTCGTGGTGGAGCGCTCCACCCGCGGTGCGGTGCTGACCGCGGCGGGGCGGCTGATGGTCGAGGCGGCCGGCGCGATCGGCGCCGAACTCCGGTACGCCCGGGAACAGATCGACCGGCTCGCCGCACCGCGCCCGCGGCTGACGGTGGCCACCTTCACCACCGGCGGCCGGCACCTGCTGCCCGCGGCGCTGGCCCGGTTCGCCGCCGAGCACCCGGAGGCCGAACTGCACGTGCTGGAGCGGGAGCCGGAGGACAGCCTGCCGATGGTCCGCGCCAGCGTCGCGGACCTCGCGATCGCCTACCACTTCGACGGCCCGCTGCCGGTGCAGCCCGGTGACCGCTCCGGCCTCGACTGGACACCGCTGATGGACGACCCGCTCTCCGTGGTCCTCCCCGAGGCGCACCCGCTGGCCGGGCGCGAGGAGCTGGACCTCGCCGAACTCGCCGACGACCGCTGGGTGGTGGGCTGCTCGAAGACCGAGGCCTTCCTGCAGCGGCACGCCGCGCTGGCCGGATTCGACCTCAGGGTCGCCGGCAGCACCACCGACTACTTCTTCGCCCGGTCGCTGGTGGCCGCCGGGGTCGGGGTCTCCCTGGTGCCGTACGTGGCGCTGGACCCGCCGCTCCCGGGCACCCGGGTGGTACCCGTCCGGCGGCCGCGGCCGGCCCGGCACTTCGGCATCGCCGTCGCCCGGCGCCGCCGCCCCCAGCCCTACGCCGAGGCGCTGGCGCGGATGCTGCAGGCGCGGACGGGCACCGGCTGAGGGCGGTCAGCGGTGCAGGACGGCGCTGGCGTTGGGGAAGTCGAGACGGGCGCCGCGACGGCGCGTCCGGGCGCTGTCGGCGTGGGCGCGCCGGCCGGCGGCGGCCAGCGCGTCCTGCGCGGTGAGGGCGCGTACGGCGAAGCTCTGGGTGCCGGCGCGGCCGTCGTGGTGGGTGGTGGGCACGGTGACCAGCCACAGCGGGTGGTGGTACGCGACCCGGCCGCCCCCGTAGGCGGCGGTGTGGGCGGTGGCGGCGGGGCCCGGACGGGCTCCGGCCGGTGGGAGGCCGATGGTCATGGGGGCTGGCCCTCCTCGGATGGCACGGGCGGTCGCGTGGGGGCGCGACCGTCAGCGGGTGGGGCGGTTCACCTGCAGGGATGGCACAGGAGGAGGGGCCGCACGGGGTGGCGGCGGCGTGGTCCCGACGATGCGCCCGGCCGGGTCGGGGAGTCAAGGTTACTCGGAAGTATGAATGTAACTTTCTGCAAGACCTTGCCGTGACCGGGCGCGGCCGGCCCGCGCCGCCGGCCCGGAGAGACGGTGACGCCGCAGCCGACCGTTTCCGGCCGACCGTTTTCGAAGACCGCCGACCGGTCAGACGGCGGGCGGCGGGGCGGTGCTCTTGCGGACCACCAGGCTGGTGGCGAGTTCCAGGCGCGCGGCGCTGCCGCCCTCGGCGCGCATCCGGATCAGCATCTGCGCGGCCTCCTCCGCCATCTGCCGCAGCGGCTGGTGGACGGTGGTGAGCGCGGGGCTGGTCCACTGGGCGATCGGCACGTCGTCGTAGCCGACCACCGAGAGGTCGTCCGGGACCTTGAGTCCGTGCACCCGGGCGGCCTCCAGGACGCCGAGCGCCTGCAGGTCGCTGCCGGCGAAGATCGCGGTCGGCCGCTCGGGCAGGGCCAGCAGCTCCATGGCGCGGCGGCGGCCGCCCTCGACGTGGAAGTCGCCGAAGGAGACGTAGCCGGGCGGGATCTCCAGTCCGGCCATGCCCATCGCGGAGCGGAAGCCGTCCAGCCGGGCCAGCGAGCAGAGCATGTCCTCGGGCCCGGTGATGATGGCGATCCTGCGGTGCCCGCGCTCGACCAGGTGGCGGGTCGCGGCCAGGCCGCCGGCCCAGTTCGCCGAGCCCACCGACGGCACGTCCGGCTCGGGGTCGCCGGCCGGGTCGATGATGACGAACGGGATCGCGCGGGAGCGGAGTTGCTGCTTGACCTCGAGCGGCAGGCTGGAGAAGACCAGGACCACGCCGAGCGGCCGGCGGCGCAGCACGCCCTCGATCCAGCCCGGGTCCGGGGCGTGCCGGGTGCCGCTCTCGGTGAGCACCACGCTGGCCTCGTGCTCCTTGGCGACGTTCTCGACGCCCTTGATCAGCTCCATCGCCCAGAGGTTGTCGAGCTCGGGGAAGACGATCTCGACGAGCGGCGCCTCCCAGGCCGATTTGGGCGTCCGCTGGTAGCCGTGGACCTCCAGCAGGCGCTCGACCTTGAGGCGGGTCGGGCGGGAGACGTCCTGCCTGCCGTTGAGAACTTTCGAAACCGTGGACACGGAGACGCCGGCCTCTTCCGCCACCTGGGCGAGCGTGACGCGACCGCTCTCCTCCTCTTCTCGCATGGCGTGCAGCATAAGGCACGCGTCCAGGTCACGTTCCGGTAACTGCGCGACGGGGGGTTGACCCCCCTCGGAGTGCGGATCTAGCGTCGCAGCGCGCCAAGATTTCGGCGAAGATGCCGAAAGATTTCGAAAGGCACCCGCGATGAGAAGTCACACTCGCCTCTCCCGTTCCCTCGCCGCCGGCAGCGCGGCCGTGGTCCTGGGAATCACCCTGACGGCCTGCGGCAGCGGCTCCGGCTCCTCCGGGGACAGCGGTTCGGGTGAGATCCACGTCCTGGTCTACGGGGACGCCACCAACAAGGTCGAGAAGCAGATCGTCGACACCTTCAACAAGACGTCGAAGGTCAAGGCCGTCCTGGACACCATTCCGGGCGCCGACTACCAGCAGAAGCTGCAGACGATCATCAACACCAAGCAGGCCCCGGACATCTTCTTCAACTGGGGCGGAGGCAGCATCAAGCCGTTCGTCGACGCGGGCCTGCTGATGCCGCTCGACGACATGATCGCCAAGGACCCCGGCCTCAAGGCCAACTTCCTGTCCTCGGTCTTCGACACCGCCGTGGTCGACGGCAAGGCCTACGGCGTCCCGATGCGCGGCACCCAGCCGGTACTGCTCTTCAGCAACACCAAGGTCCTCGCCGACGCCGGCGTGGCCGCACCCAAGACCTTCGACGAACTGCTCGCCGCGGTGCAGACCCTCAAGAGCAAGGGCGTCACCCCGATCGCCCTCGGCGGCGGCGACCAGTGGCCCACCCTGATGTGGTTCGAGTACCTCTACGACCGCGTCGCCGGCCCCGACCTGTTCAAGAAGGCTCTCGGCGGCGACAAGGCGGCCTGGGCGAGCGAGGACAGCAAGAAGGCTCTCGGCATGCTCAAGCAGCTCATCGACGCGGGCGCGTTCGGCACCAACTTCGACTCGGTGAAGTTCACCGACGGCGGCTCGCCGGCCCTGCTCGCCCGCGGCAAGGCCGCCTTCGAGCTGATGGGCTCCTGGGAGTACTCCACCCAGCAGGACGCCAACCCGGACTTCACCAAGTCCAGCCTCGGCTACGGCTCCTTCCCGACCGTCACCGGCGGCAAGGGCGACCCGAAGAACGTCGTCGGCAACACCAACAACTTCTACTCGGTGCTGAAGAAGACCAAGCACCCGGAGGCCGTCGCGGAGTTCCTCAAGCTCCAGTACTCCGACGAGTTCGTCCAGGGCCAGCTGGCGATCGGCAACCTGCCGACCACCAGCAACACCCCCAAGTACCTGAGCAGCGCGGCCAACCCGGCGTACTCCGCCTTCCAGTTCGACCTGGTGAAGGCCGCGCCGTCGTTCCAGCTCTCCTGGGACCAGGCGTACCCGCCGGCCGCGATCACGCCCATCCACCAGGCCGTCCAGCAGTTCTTCAACGGCCAGATCGACGAGAACGGGTTCATCAAGGCCATGCAGGCCCTGCCGAACTCCTGACACCAGACGGGCCGCACCATGACCACAACTCTTGCCACCGGGGCCGTCACACGGCGCCGACCGGCGAGCCGGGCGGGCACCGCGGTGACCCGCCCCGGGTTCGCCTGGGCGCTCCCGGCCACGGTCTTCTTCGTCCTCTTCGCGATCGTGCCGCTCGTCCTGGTCGCCGTGCTGTCCTTCACCCGTTGGAACGGCCTCGGCTCACCGGAGTTCGCCGGCTTCGACAACTGGAACCGGCTGTTCGACGACCCCGTGATGGTCAAGAGCCTGTGGCTGAGCCTGCTGCTCACCCTGCTCGGCGTGGCCGTCCAGACCCCGATCAGCATCCTGCTCGGGGTCTGGGCGGCCGGGCACCAGCGCAACCGGGCCGTGCTCTCGGCGATCTACTTCGTGCCGCTGCTGCTCTCCGCCACCGCCGTCTCGGTGCTCTGGCGGGCACTGCTCGACCCCAACTTCGGCATCCCCGCCGAGGCCGGATGGCTGTTCGGCGACGGCAACCTGTTCGGCTCGCAGAGCGGCGCGATCGGCGTGCTGGTGGTCGTCGGCGCCTGGCAGTTCACCCCGTTCCACACGCTGATCTACCAGGGTGCGGCCCGCGCCGTCCCGCCGGTGCTCTACCAGGCCGCCGCGATCGACGGGGCCGGCACCGTGCGGCAGTTCTTCCACATCACGCTGCCGCAGCTGCGCAACGCGATCATCACCTCGGTGATCCTCATGGTGGTCGGCGGTCTCACCACCTTCGACACGGTGCTCATCCTCACCCAGGGCGGGCCCGGCACCGACACCACCATCAGCGCCTACTACATGTACCAGAAGGCCTTCAAGGGCTTCGACTTCGGCACCGGCTCGGCCGTCGCGCTGCTGCTCGTCCTGGTGGCCACCGTCATCTCGCTCGCCGTCGTCCGGCTCTCCGGCTACGACCGGATGCGCAGCACCTCGGAGGGCCTGTGATGAGGCGACGCCCCAACGTCCTGGCCGGATTCGGCTCGCTGGTCTGGCTGTTCGTCGTCGGCCTGCCGCTGTACACCATGCTGGCCGCCACCCTGCAGAGCCGCTCCGACTACGCGGCGAGCGGCCCGCTCGGCCTGCCCCGGCACCTCACCCTGCAGAACTACCTCGACGACCTGCAGGGCGGCTTCGGTCAGTACTTCCTCAACACCGTGATCGTCACGGTGAGCGTGGTCGCCGTCGTGCTGCTGGTGGTGCCGCCGCTGTCGTACGCCATCGTGCGCAGCCGCGGCCGGACGACCGACCTGGTGTTCCGGCTGTTCCTGCTCGGCCTCGCGATCCCCGCGCAGGCGGTGATCGTGCCGATGTTCTACGTCATCAGCAAGGCCGGCCTGTACGACAACCTGATCGGCGTGATCCTGCCGACCGCGGCGTTCTCGCTGCCGGTCTGCACCCTCGTCCTCACCGGTGTGATGCGCGACATCACCCCCGAGCTCTACGAGGCGATGGCCATGGACGGTGCCCCGCCCTGGCGGGTCTTCGTCCAGCTGGTGCTGCCGCTCTCCAAGGGCGGGCTCTCCACCATCACCGTCTTCTCCGCCCTCCAGGCGTGGAACGGCTTCCTCTTCCCCCTGGTGCTGACCCAGTCCGACGAGACCAAGGTGATCACCCTCGGCCTCTACGACTTCCAGACCCAGTACGGCATCAACGTCCCCGGGCTGCTGGCCGCCGTCGTGCTGTCCATGATCCCGATCCTGCTCGTCTACCTGTTCGCCCGCCGCGCCCTCGTCCAGGGGCTCATGGGCGTCGGAGGAAAGTGACCGACACATGAACCTGGCCGTAGAGACCGCCTCCGAAGTCCCCGCCTGGCAGGACACCGCCCGCGACCCGGGCGAGCGGGCCGACGCCCTGATCGCCGCCATGACCCTCCGGGAGAAGATCGCCCAACTGTTCGGCGTCTGGGTCGGAGCCTCCGACGAGGGCGGCGAGGTCGCCCCGTACCAGCACGAGATGGAGGAGCCTCCCGCCCTCGACACCCTGCTGCCGCACGGACTCGGACAGCTCACCCGGCCGTTCGGCACCGCCCCCGTCGACCCGGCCACCGGCGCCCTCTCGCTGATGCGCACCCAGCAGCGGATCGCCGCCGCCAACCGCTTCGGCATCCCGGCCGTCGCCCACGAGGAGTGCCTGGCCGGCTTCGCCGCCTGGAAGGCCACCGCCTACCCCGTACCGCTCGCCTGGGGCGCCGCCTTCGACCCCGCACTGATCCGCCGGATGGCCGCCGCGATCGGCCGCGACATGCGCGCGGTCGGCGTCCACCAGGGCCTCGCCCCCGTCCTGGACGTCGTCCGCGACGCCCGCTGGGGCCGGGTCGAGGAGACCATCGGCGAGGACCCGTACCTGGTCGGCACCGTCGGCACCGCCTATGTGCAGGGGCTGGAGTCCGCCGGGATCGTCGCCACCCTCAAGCACTTCGCCGGCTACTCCGCCTCCCGGGCTGGCCGCAACCTCGCCCCCGTCGGCATGGGCGCCCGCGAACGCGCCGACGTCATCCTGCCGCCCTTCGAGATGGCCGTCCGCGAGGGCGGCGCCCGCTCCGTGATGCACGCCTACACCGACACCGACGGCGTGCCCTCCGCCGCCGACGACCGGCTGCTCACCGAACTCCTCCGCGACACCTGGGGATTCACCGGCACGGTGGTCGCCGACTACTTCGGCATCGGCTTCCTGCGGACCCTGCACGGCGTTGCCGGCGACTGGGCGGAGGCCGCCGGCGCCGCCCTCGCGGCCGGCGTCGACGTCGAACTGCCCACCGTGAAGACCTTCGGCGAACCCCTCGTCGAGGCGATCACCACCGGCCGGCTGCCCGAGCGGCTCGTCGACCGGGCGCTGCGCCGCGTCCTCGTCCAGAAGGCCGAACTCGGCCTGCTCGACCCCGACTGGACGCCCGTCCCGGCCGCCCTCGCCGGCGCCGACCTCACCGACCCGGCCGCCCTGCGCGGTACCGTCGACCTCGACCCGGCCGGCAACCGCGAGCTCGCCCGCGAGATCGCCGAGCAGTCCGTCGTCCTGCTCCGCAACGACGGCACCCTGCCGCTCGCCCGGCCCGCCCGGATCGCCCTGATCGGCCCCAACGCCGACGAATCCACCGCCGTGCTCGGCTGCTACGCCTTCCCGGTGCACGTCGGCCGCCAGCACCCCGACACCCCGATCGGCCTGCGACTGCCCACCCTGCGCGAGGCACTCGCCGCCGAGTTCGACGGCGCCGAGATCTTCACCGCCACCGGCACCGGCATCGACGACCACAGCACCGCCGGCTTCGCCGAGGCCGCCGCCCTCGCCCGCCGCGCCGACGTCGTCGTGCTCGCCCTCGGCGACCGCGCCGGCCTCTTCGGCCGCGGCACCAGCGGCGAGGGCTGCGACGCCGAATCGCTGGAACTCCCCGGCGCCCAGCAGCAACTGCTCGACACCCTGCTCGACACCGGCACCCCCGTGGTGGTCGCCCTGCTCGCCGGCCGGCCCTACGCACTCGGCCGCGCCGTCGACGAGGCCGCCGCGATCGTGCAGACCTTCTTCCCCGGCGAGGAGGGCACCGGCGCGCTCGCCGGCGTGCTCAGCGGCCGCGTCGAGCCGTCCGGCCGACTGCCCGTCAGCGTGCCGCGCCGCCCCGGCGTCCAGCCGTCCTCCTACCTCGCCGCCCGCCTCGCCGGACCCACCGACGTGTCCAGCACCGACCCCACCCCGGCGTACGGCTTCGGCCACGGCCTCAGCTACACCGCCTTCGCCTGGTCCGACCTCGCCGTCGAGAGCGGACGGACGGACACCGCCGGAGAGTTCCGGCTCTCCTTCACCGTCCGCAACACCGGCGGACGGCCCGGCACCGAGGTCGTCCAGCTCTACCTGCACGACCCGGTCGCCTCCGTGGTGCAGCCCGTCCAGCGCCTGATCGGCTACCTGCGGGTGCCGCTCGGCGCCGGCGAGGAGTGCCGGATCACCGCGACCGTCCCCGCCGAGCTGGCCTCCTTCACCGGCCGGGACGGCCGCCGGACCGTCGAACCCGGCGCCTTGGAGCTGCGCCTCGCCGCCTCCAGCACCGACCCGCGGCTCACCGCCGCGGTCGAGCTCACCGGCCCCGTCCGCACGGTCGACCACACCCGCCGGCTGCACCCCGTCCTCGACGTCCTCGACGTGCGGTAGCCGCCCCCCGGACCCCACCTGCCCCGGCCCCATGCACTCCGGTACCGCTTCGCCGGAGTGCGGCGGCCGAGGCCGGGGCAGGTGGACCCCGACCGAACGCACCACCGGCCGAAGGAGCCGACGTTGTACACCGACCTGCCCGAGGACGAACTCCGCTCGTACCGCAGCGCCCAGACCGAGCCCGCCGACTTCGACGCCTTCTGGCGGAAGACCCTGGACGAGGCCCGGGCCGCGGGCGGCGACACCGCCGCCGTCCCCGTGCCGACCGGCCTCACCACCGTCGACACCTTCGACGTCACCTTCCCCGGGTACGCCGGCGAGCCCGTCCGGGCCTGGCTGCGGCTGCCCCGCGAGGCCGAAGGCCCGCTGCCCGCCGTCGTCCAGTACGTCGGCTACGGCGGCGGCCGGGGCCACGTCCTGGAGAACCTCGTCTGGGCCTCCGCGGGCTTCGCCCACCTGCAGATGGACACCCGCGGCCAGGGCTCGGTCTGGAGCCGCGGCGACACCCCCGACTCCGGACCCGCCGGGCCGCAGGTCCCCGGCGTGATGACCCGCGGCATCGAGGACCCGCACGGCTACTACTACCGGCGGCTGTTCACCGACGCCGTCCGGGCGGTGGACGCCGTCCGCACGCTGCCGCGGGTGGACCCGGACCGGGTCGCCGTCCTCGGCAACAGCCAGGGCGGCGGCACCGCCCTCGCCGCGGCCGGACTCGTCCCCGACCTCGCCGCGGTCGTCGCCCACGTGCCCTTCCTCTGCGACTTCCCGCGGGCCGTGGTGGTCACCGACGCCCACCCCTTCCGGGAGATCGCCGACTACCTGGCCACCCACCGCGGCCACGACGAGCAGGTGCACCGCACCCTCTCCTACATGGACGGGGTGCACTTCGCCGCCCGCGCCACCGCCCCGGCCCGGTTCTCCGCCGCGCTCATGGACCAGGTCGTCCCGCCGTCCACCGTGTTCGCCGCCCACAACGCCTACGCCGGACCGAAGGAGATCGAGGTCTGGCGCTACAACGGCCACGAGGCCGGCGGCCCGGACGACGACGCGGCCGCCCTCCGCTTCCTCCGCCGCCACCTCGGCGCCTAGAGCGGCGCCGTCAAAGGCGCACGGGTGGTCACGTCAGGAGCGCGTGGGGGCACCTCCCGGCCGAAGGCCGGGGGAGAACCGCGCGGTCCGGGAACGGGTGCCCCGCCGGTGCCGGCCAGACCCGTGGTCCGTCCCGCGGCCCCGACCCGGGTGCGCCGCCGCACCCCGGGGAACAGGTAACGTCGGCGGGGACGGGGGGAGGACCGGCAGTGCGCGTGACATTGATCTCGGCGGCCATGAGCGAGGCCGCCCGGCAGGCCCGCTTCGACGACGGCGGGCCGCTGGACACCCTCGGGCTGCGTGCCGCCGAGGCCGCCGCCGGCACCCTCCGGCCGGGCGGCACCCCTCTGGTCGCGCCGTCGCCGCGCTGCCGGCAGACCGCGCAGGCGCTCGGCCTGCCCACACCGACCGACGAACCCGCCCTGGCCGGCTGCGACAACGGCCGCTGGCGGGGCCGCACCCTCGACGAGGTCGCCGCCGCCGAACCCGAGGCCCTCGCCCGCTGGCTCGCCGACCCCGCCGCCGCACCCCACGGCGGCGAACCCCTGCAGGCCCTGCTGGACCGGGTCGCCGGCTGGCTGGCCGCCCTGCCCGGGGACGGGCCGGCGGTGACCGCCGTCGTCGAACCCGACACCGTCCGCGCCGCCGCCGTGCACGCCCTCGATGCCCCGGCCGCGGCCTTCTGGCGGCTCGACGTCCGACCGCTCACCGCCACGCACCTCACCGGACGATCCGGCCGCTGGAACCTCCGCTGCGGCGAGCCGCTCTGACACGGCGCCACCCACCACGCGCCCACCGGCGTCGGTGCCGCACCCTAGGGTGGCCCGCCATGACGACCCTGATGACCGACGCCGGCCCGGTCGCCCCCGACACCCCGGTCACCCGGACCGGCGGGCTGCCGCTCGCGCCGGCCGGCACCGCCTGGCCCCACTGCGCGACCTGCGGCGGCCCGATGCAGTTCCTCGCCCAGGTCCTGCTCGACGACCTCGGCCGGCACACCGGCACCGGGGCCGCGGACGGCCGCGGCCTGCTCGCACTGTTCATGTGCCGGAACGACCCCGGCGGGTGCCGGGAGTGGAGCGCCCGCGCCGGCGGCAACCGGGCCCTGCTGCTCCCCGCCGGGGCCGGCGGCCCGCTGCCCCTGCCCGCGCTCCCCGACGGCCACGACGAGGACGACGAGGACCCCCGGGTGCTCGGCGCCGTCCGTGCCGTCTCCTACCGGCCGGACCCGGGCGACGACTACGAGGCGGCCCGCCTCCGTCCGCGCGCCGAAGGCACCCTGGGGCAGCTCGGCGGCGAACCGTGCTGGCTCCAGTACGACCAGACGCCCGACTGCCCGTCCTGCGAGCGGGCCATGGCGATGGTCGTCCAGCTGGAGGAGGGACCCGACTGCCTCACCGCGATGAACTTCGGCAGCGGCAGCGCCTACGCTTTCGCCTGCGAGCCCTGCGGCAGCGCGGCCTTCCTCTGGCAGTGCTGACGCACCCTGCGGCCGGGCCGATCGTTCCCGCGCGGCCTGCCTCGGGGCGTAGCCTTCGTGCATGGCAGAGAGCAAGGCCCGGACGGCCGGGCCACGGGCGGCGGAGCCGAAGAAGCCGGCGGCGAAGCCGAAGAAGCCGGAGTCCCACCTGGGGATGGTGCGGCGGGCCCGGCGGATCAACCGGGCGCTCGCGGAGCAGTACCCGTACGCGCACCCGGAGCTGGACTTCGACAACCCCTTCCAACTGCTGGTGGCCACCGTGCTGTCGGCGCAGACCACCGACCTGCGGGTGAATCAGACCACCCCGGCGCTCTTCGCGAAGTACCCCACCCCCGAGGACATGGCCGCCGCCGTCCCGGAGGAGCTGGAGGAGATCATCCGGCCGACCGGTTTCTTCCGGAACAAGGCGAAGTCGCTGCTCGGCCTGTCCGCCGCGCTGCGCGACGACTTCGGCGGCGAGGTCCCGGGCCGCCTGGCAGACCTCGTCACCCTGCCCGGCGTCGGCCGCAAGACCGCCAACGTCGTCCTCGGCAACGCCTTCGGCGTCCCCGGCATCACCGTCGACACCCACTTCGGCCGCCTCGTCCGCCGCTTCGGCTGGACACAGGAGGAGGACCCGGAGAAGGTCGAGGCCGCCGTCGCCGCGATCTTCCCCAAGTCCGAGTGGACGATGCTCTCGCACCGCGTCGTCTTCCACGGCCGCCGCGTCTGCCACTCCCAGAAGCCCGCCTGCGGCGCCTGCCCGATCACCGCGCTCTGCCCCTCCTTCGGTACCGGCGAGACCGACCCGGAGAAGGCCGCGAAGCTGCTCAAGTACGAACTGGCCGGCAAGCCCGGGCAGCGGCTGCGCCCGCCCGCCGACTTCCCCGGGGAGGCCGCGGCCCGCGCCGAGGCCGACGCGCACGGCGGCGAGGTCGCGGACATGGCGGTCGCCGGATGACGGTCGCCATCGAACGTGACGGCCTGCCCGAGTGGCTGGTGCCGGTCCGCTCCGCCGCCGAGACCGTCCTGCCCGAGCAGCTCAGCCGCTTCCTGCCGCCCGCCTCCGGCGGCCGGCCCTCCGCGGTGCTGATGCTCTTCGGCCACGGCGAGACCGGACCGGACCTGCTGCTCATCGAGCGGGCCCGCTCGCTGCGGTCGCACGCCGGGCAGCCGTCCTTCCCCGGCGGCGCCCTCGACCCGGAGGACGGTGACCCGGCCGGCGCCGGGCCGGTCGCCGCGGCGCTGCGGGAGGCCCGCGAGGAGACCGGCCTGGACCCGGCGGGGGTGCAGGTCTTCGCGACCCTGCCCGCGCTGTACATCCCGGTCTCCGGCTTCGTGGTGACCACCGTGCTGGGCTGGTGGCGCCGGGAGACCCCGGTCGGGCCGGTGGACCCGGCGGAGACCGGCGCGGTCTTCCGGGTGCCGCTGACCGACCTCACGGACCCGGCGAACCGGGCCAGGCTGCGCCATCCGTCCGGCCACGTCGGCCCGGCCTTCGAGGTGGCCGGCCGGCTGGTGTGGGGCTTCACCGCCGGGGTGATCGACCGGGTGCTGCACTACAGCGGCCTGGAACGTCCGTGGGACGTCCGGCGTACCCTGACCCTCTCCGAGGAGGCGCTGAACCTCACCAGGTCCGACCGGCAGCACGACAGGGGATGGCCCGCACCGCGCTGAGTCGCCGGACCCGGTGGCCCGTGGCGGTCCCGGGCCCCGTCCATGGGAGGGTATCGGCGTGAATGTCCTGGATCTGCTGTTGATCGCCGCTGCGGTGGGCTTCGCCGTGTCCGGCTACCGGCAGGGTTTCGTGGTGGGCGTGCTCTCCGTCCTCGGGTTCCTCGGCGGGGGGCTGATCGCCGTCCAGCTGCTGCCGTTGCTGCTGCACCGGCTCGGCCCGGGCACCACGGCCTCGGTGGTCGCCGTCGTGGTGGTGATCGTGTTCGCCGCGGTGGGCCAGGCCGTCACCACGCACTTCGGCTGGAAGCTGCGCGGCAGGATCGGCCGCGGCCGGGCGAAGACCCTGGACGCGATCGGCGGCTCGGTGGTCAACGTGATCTCGATGCTGCTGGTGGCCTGGCTGATCGGCTCGGCACTGGCCGGCACCTCGCTGCCCACCGTCTCCAAGCAGGTCCGGACCTCGAAGGTGCTCTCCACCGTGCAGGGCGTGCTGCCCTCGGACGCGCCGAACTGGTTCTCCGACTTCAGCAAGGAACTGGCCCGCAACGGCTTCCCGCAGGTCTTCAACCCCTTCGAGCACGAGCCGATCACCGAGGTCGAGGCCCCGGACCCGGCCCTGGCCGGCAGCGAGGCCGTCCAGCGGGCCCGGCAGAGCATGGTGAAGGTGGTCGGCACGGCGCCGTCCTGCGGCAAGACCCTGGAGGGCAGCGGTTTCGTCTTCGCCCCGCACCGGGTGATGACCAACGCGCACGTGGTGGGCGGCGTCGACGAGCCCACGGTGCAGGTCGGCGGTACCGGCCGGGTCTACGACGCCACGGTGGTCCGGTACGACTGGCAGCGCGACATCGCCGTGCTGGACGTCCCCAAGCTGAACGCCCCGGCGCTGTCCTTCGCGGGCGAGGCGCACACCAACGACAGCGCGATCGTCGCGGGCTTCCCGGAGAACGGCTCGTTCAACGTTCAGCCCGCCCGCATCCGCGGCCGGATCCAGGCCAACGGGCCGGACATCTACCACCGCGGCCAGGTCGTCCGCGACGTGTACTCGGTGCGCTCCCTGGTCCGGCAGGGCAACAGCGGAGGCCCGCTGCTCAGCCCGAACGGCGAGGTGTACGGCGTGGTCTTCGCCAAGTCGCTGGACAGCGTCGACACCGGCTACGTGCTCACCGCCGCCGAGGTGCTCCAGGACGCCACGCTGGGCGAGAGCGCCACCGCCCGGGTGGACACCGAGGGCTGCGCGCTCTGACCGCCGGCCAGGGCGCCACCGGTGCCCGGGTCAGCCCTCGCGGCGCAGCCGGGCGCCCACCCAGCGGGCGCGCCGGCCCAGGATGCGGGGGATGCCGAGCCCGTGCGCCCCGGTGCCGTCCGGCTGTCCGGGGACGCCTCCCCGGCGCCACTCGGACTGGTGGGACTGGCTCTGCGAGCTGCTGCTCCCACGGCGGCGTCGGCGCGGTGCGGCATCGCGATCGGGCATCCAGGTCATACCGGGAGGATGCCCCTGGGCCAGGAGGAGTAACCGCCTCCGGACTTCCCACCTGGCTTATGCGACTGTCATATGAGTGATAGTCAGACTTCCGCGTCCCGTTCTGGATGCCGCTTCCGCCCCGGCCTGAGCCCTCAGTCCCTGTGCTGCCCCACCCAGGCCAGCAGCTCCTCGGTGAACTGGTCGGGGGTCTCCTCGTGCGGGAAGTGTCCCACCCCGGGCAGCAGCCGCCACCGGTACGGCGCCTCCACGTACTCGCCCGCCCCCAGCGCGGTGTGTGCCAGCAGCACCGGATCGGCGGCGCCCTGGACGTGCAGCGTGGGCGCGGTGATCGGCTTCTTCATCCGCCGCGCGAACTGCAGACCGTCCGGGCGGGCCATCGACCGCATCAGCCACCGGTACGGCTCGATCGAGCAGTGCGCCGTGGACGGGATCCGGATCGCCTGCCGGTAGGCCTCGACGGCCTCCGGCTCGATGCCGTTCGGGCCCGTCCAGGCCCGCAGGTACTCGGCGACCAGCGCGGCGTCGTCCGCGACCAGCCGTCGCTCCGGGATCCACGGGCGCTGGAAGCCCAGCACGTGCTCGAAGGCGGCGATCTGACGCCGGTCGGTGAGCAGGGCGCGGCGCAGGTGCCGCGGGTGCGCCGCCGAGACCACGGTCAGGCTGCGGATCACCGAGGGCCGCATCACCGCGGCCACCCAGGCCAGCGAACCGCCGGTGGCGTGGCCCACGAGATGGGCGTGCCGCTCGCCGAGCGACCGGATGACTCCGGTGATGTCCAGCGCCAGGTTGGCCGGGTCGTAGCCGCGCGGCGTGCGGTCGCTGCCGCCGATGCCGCGGAGGTCCAGGGCGACGGCCCGGTACCCGGCCTCGGCGAGCGCGGTCATCTGGTGGCGCCAGGCCCACCAGTACTCCGGCCAGCCGTGCACCAGCAGCACCAGCGGGCCGTCACCGGCCTCGGCGATGTGGAAGCGGGCCCCGTTGGCGGCCAGGTCGCGGTGCGTCCACGGCCCCGGCGAGCGGACGCTCCAGGCGGCCCCCGCGCCCGCCGGGTCCCCGGCAGAGGCGGACACGGGCCGGGCCGGAGCGGGCCGGGAGGTCCCGGGACGGGGCTCGACGGGCTTCGCGGGTACGGGCTTCTGGTCCAGCGGCATACCGAGAGCCTGTCATACGCGTGCTACGAACACGTCTCCGGCACTCGCGTCGCTTCGCAACGATCCGGTACGGACACCGGTCCGGACCCGCCGGCGGACACCGGTGCGCGCCGCCGGCGGATCAGGAGATCCGGCCGAGCGCCCGGTCGATCTCCTCCTTGGTGGCAGGCCGCGGGCGGGCGTTCTTCAGCACGTCCGCGGTGGCCTGGGCGCCCTCGATCGTCCGGCGCGGCTTCTCGATCTTCTTGAACGAGCGCATCGCCAGCAGGCCCAGCAGGGCGGCCAGCAGCAGGTAGGCGCCGCCGACGATCAGGAAGGACCAGCCGAGCGTCAGCCCGAGCGCCTGCAGGCCGTAGGCCGCGGCGAAGCTCAGCATCGGCACCGACGCGAGCGCCACCACACCGGCCACCGAGACGGAGACGCCGCCGGTCACACCGCGCTTGACGTCGGCCCGGATCTCCGCCTTGGCCAACGCGATCTCGTCGTGCACCAGGGCGGAGAGGTCGTTGGTCGCCGCCGCGAACAGCTCGCCGATGGAACGCTCGCCCTCGTACGGGGCCCGGCCTGCGGTTCCTGCGGACATCGGCGGTTCTCCTTCGCGGCGGCTGCACTCGTTCGACAGCTCAGCATCATGCCTCGCCCGGCAGTCCGCACACCACTCCGGCCCCCGGTCGGCGGCGTGTCAGGAGACTGCGCGTCAGTTCGGCCGCTGATAGACGTCCGGAATGCCGTCGTGGTCGGTGTCCGTGTTCTCCTCCTCGTACAGCAGGCGGTAGTGCCGGGTGCGGAGCTTCAGCAGGACGGTGGCGAACACCGCGCACAGCACCGAACCCGTCAGCACGGCCTCCTTGGCCTGCTCGGCCAATGCGTGGTCGTCGGGGAAGGCCAGCTCGCTGATCAGCAGGGAGACGGTGAAGCCGATGCCGGCGAGGGTCGAGAGCGCGAACACGTCCCCCCAGCCGAGCTGCGGGTTGAGCTGCGCGCGGGTGTAGCGCGCCGCCAGCCACGTCCCGCCGAACACACCGACCGACTTGCCCACCACCAGCCCGAGCATCACACCGAGCGGCGTGGCATGGGTGAACACCACGGCGAGCGCCTCGCCCGACACCGGGACCCCGGCCGCGAACAGCGCGAACAGCGGCACCGCGACCCCCGCCGACAGCGGCCGCACCAGGTGCTCGACGTGCTCGCCGGGGGAGTGCTCCTCGCCCGGCCGGGTGTGGCAGCGCAGCAGCATGCCCATCGCCACGCCGGCCACCGTGGCGTGCACCCCGCTCTCGTGCATCAGCGCCCAGATCACCAGCGCCAGCGGCACGTAGACGTACCAGCCGTGCACCTCGCGGCGGTGCAGCAGCCAGAACAGCACCAGCCCCGCCAGCGACAGCCCCAGCGCCCAGAACTTGATGCCCGAGGTGTAGAAGACCGCGATGATGAGGATCGCGATCAGGTCGTCCACCACGGCGAGCGTGAGCAGGAAGGCCCGCAGGGCGGACGGCAGCTGACTGCCCACCACCGCCAGCACGCCGAGCGCGAAGGCGATGTCCGTCGCGGTCGGGATCGCCCATCCGCCGGGGTGGCCGCCGGGTGCCAAGTTCACCAGGGCGAAGATCACCGCGGGCAGGATCACCCCGCTCACCGCGGCGGTCACCGGCAGCAGGGCCGCACTCGGCGACCGCAGCTCGCCGGAGGTGAACTCACGCTTGAGTTCGATGCCCGCCACGAAGAAGAAGATCGCCAGCAGGCCGTCCGCGGCCCAGGCCTCCACGGTGAGATCCAGATGCAGCGGCTCCGACGGCCCGATCGTGTGCTCGGTCACGGAGGCGTAGGAGCCCGGCCAGACGTTGGCCCACACGAGGGCGGCGACCGCGGCGAGCAGCAGCAGCACACCGCCGACCGTCTCGGTGCGCAGCGCGTCCAGGATGATCCGCCGCTCGGGCAGCGGCAGCAGGCCGAGGAACGTCCGGCGCTGCCTGCCCGGCTCAGTGCTGGTCTCCGTGCTGGTCTCTGTGCCCGGTTCCGTGCCCGTTTCCGTGCTCGTGCCGGCCCGGTCGTCCGGCGTGGGCCCGTCGGTCCGGGAGGACCGGTCGTCCTGGGTCTGTCGGTCGTTCTGGGTGGGCCGGTCGGACGGGGGCTGTCGGTCGTTCTGGCCGGGCCGGTCGTTCTGGGCGGGCCGGTCGGACGGGGGCTGTCGGTCGGGCACGGGCGGCTGGTCGGGCGCGGGCGGTGTGGCCACGGCGGGACCTCCTGGGGCTGGGGCGGGCGGTCTCCCCGTACGGGGGACACCTGTCGTACGGATGCCGACCAGACTTCCCGGCGCGCCTCGGAGCGGTCCTGACGCCCCACCGCATTCTACGGAGTGCACGACGGCGGCGGATCGGGCGCAGTCTATGCAGGTCGAAGCCGGTCGCCGGGCGACGCGACCGGGCCCGGAGAGGCCGCCGGCCACCGTCCCCCGGACGGACTGCGACCGGATGCGTGAACCGCGGCTCGTCCTTATGGTCGGCATCGTGCACCCGCCCGGGTGGCACGGACACGGCAGTTCATCCAGGGCAGTTCACGCAGGTCACAGGGAGGGGCACAGCGGACGGGCCAGGCAGGACAGCAGCACAGCAGGACGCGAGGGCCATGCACCCGGACACCCCCTCCTCGACGGCCCCGCCTGCACGGCCACCCCGCCGCAGGCCCAGGACCCGCACCGCCGCCCCGCCGCGGTTACCCGCCACCACCACAGCCACCAGGGCCCCGGGCCGCGACCACCTGCTCGGCCCTCGGGACGCCGCCCCGACGAGACCGGGCCCCCGACACGACCTCCGTTCCGCCGGACGTCTCCACCTGCTTGCCCGAGACGGCCCGCCGGCCGCGCCCGCCGCTAGGCCTGTGCACCCGTAGCCCGCTACCTGCAGGCCCACCTGTCGGTCGACGCGGTGCCGACCCCGGAGTGGACGGGCGCCGGGCCGTCGCTGCGGGCCGCACTGCACGAGGTGGCCAGGCCCCGGGTGGCGCACCGGCGGGACGGCACGGGAATTGGCCTGATCTGTGGTCATCGAATGCCGAAGGACGGCGAACTGCTCTGCCGCCACGGTTCGACCGGGGGCTTCCCGGCGTTCGCCGGTTTCGACCCGGTCGCCGGGGTCGGACTGGTCGCGGCGGGCAACACCCTGACGACCAACCGCCGGCGCTTCGTCCGGGGCGCCCACACGACGCTCTGCGCCCTGCGCCACAGCTGACCGGACTGTCGCGTACGGCCGCAGAACACGCCGCGGGCCGGTCCCCCCGCCGAGAGCGAGGGGACCGGCCCGTGGTGGTGTGTCAGTCCTCGCTCGGAGCGGTGGGCAGCTGGGCCTGGATGAGGTTCATCACCGAGGAGTCGGCGAGCGTGGTGACGTCGCCGATCTCGCGGTTCTCGGCGACATCGCGCAGCAGGCGTCGCATGATCTTGCCGGAGCGGGTCTTGGGAAGCTCGTTGACCAGCAGGATCCGCTTGGGCTTGGCGATAGGGCCGAGGGTGCGGCCGACGTGGTTGCGCAAGTCGGTGACCAGGTCGTCACCGGCTTCGGCGGTGCCGCGCAGGATGACGAACGCGACGATGGCCTGGCCGGTGGTGGCGTCGGTGGCGCCGACCACGGCCGACTCGGCGACCGCCGGATGCGAGACCAGCGCGGACTCGACCTCGGTGGTCGAGATGTTGTGGCCGGAGACCAGCATGACGTCGTCGACCCGGCCGAGCAGCCAGATGTCGCCGTCCTCGTCCTTCTTCGCGCCGTCACCGGCGAAGTACCGGCCCTCGAAGCGGGACCAGTAGGTGTCCAGGTAGCGCTGGTCGTCACCCCAGACGGTGCGGAGCATGGACGGCCACGGCTCGGTGAGCACCAGGTAGCCGCCGGAGCCGTCGGGGACCTCGCGGGCCTCGTCGTCGACCACGGTCGCGGCGATGCCGGGCAGCGCGCGCTGGGCGGAGCCGGGCTTGGTCTCGGTGACGCCGGGCAGCGGGCTGATCATGATGGCGCCGGTCTCGGTCTGCCACCAGGTGTCCACGATCGGGCAGCGGCCGCCGCCGATGTGCTCGCGGTACCAGACCCACGCCTCGGGGTTGATCGGCTCGCCGACGCTGCCGAGCACCCGCAGGCTGGACAGGTCGAACTTGGCGGGGATGTCGTCGCCCCACTTCATGAAGGTGCGGATCGCGGTCGGCGCGGTGTAGAGGATGGTCACGCCGTACTTCTGCACGATCTCCCAGAACCGGCCCTGGTGCGGGGTGTCCGGGGTGCCCTCGTAGATGACCTGGGTGGCGCCGTTGGCCAGCGGCCCGTACACGATGTACGAGTGGCCGGTGACCCAGCCGATGTCGGCGGTGCACCAGTAGACGTCGGTCTCCGGCTTGAGGTCGAAGACGGCGTGGTGGGTGTAGGACGCCTGGGTGAGGTAGCCGCCGGTGGTGTGCAGGATGCCCTTCGGCTTACCCGTGGTGCCCGAGGTGTAGAGGATGAACAGCGGGTGCTCGGCCTCGTGGCCCTCCGCGGTGTGCTCGGCGGACTGGCGGTCGACGACCTCGTGCCACCACACGTCGCGGCCCTCGGTGAACGCGGTGTCCTGGCCGGTGCGGCGCACGACGAGGACGTGCTCGACGCCCGGGCAGCGGTCGAGGGCCTCGTCGATGGCGGGCTTGAGGGCGGACGGCTTGCCGCGGCGGTGGCCGCCGTCCGCGGTGATGACGAGCTTGGCGTCGGCGTCCTGGATGCGGGAGGCGACGGCGTCGGCGGAGAAGCCGCCGAAGACCACGGAGTGGGTGGCGCCGATCCGGGCGCAGGCGAGCATCGAGACGACGGCCTCGGGGATCATCGGGAGGTAGATCGCCACGCGGTCGCCCTTGCGGACGCCGAGCTCGAGCAGCGCGTTGGCGGCCCGGGAGACCTCGTCCTTCAGGTCGGCGTAGGTGATGATGCGGGTGTCGCCGCCCTCGCCCTCGAAGTGGATCGCCACCCGGTCGCCGAGGCCGGCCTCGACATGCCGGTCGACGCAGTTGTACGCGACGTTGATCCGGCCGTCGGCGAACCACTTCGCGAACGGCGGGTTGCTCCAGTCCAGGGTCTCGGTCGGCTCGACGGACCAGGTGAGGCGGCGGGCCTGCTCGGCCCAGAAGGCGAGCCGGTCCTCGGAGGCCTGCCCGTAGGCGTCCGCGGTCACGTTCGCGGACGCGGCCAGTGCGGCCGGCGGCGCGAAGCGGCGCTCCTCCTTGAGCAGATTGGCCAGGCTCTCGTTGCTCAACACGCACTCCTCATCGAGTCTCATCTGCCGGGTCATCCCCTGCGGGATTGTCCCGTGTGTCCCAGCACACAGCTCACCAGGCGAACGGGTGTGTTGACAAGAGCCTCCCGAGAATTGGTGTAGACCTTTGGCCTGTCGCCGCGGAGGGGTCGACCGGCCCGGCCGCCCGGCGGGCCGCCCGGCGGCGCGGTGGGCGGTGCGGTGGGCGGTGCGATGGGCGGGATGTGGGGGCGGGCGTGGGGCGGCGCTCGGGTGGGGGCGCGAGAGGGTGCGAGGTGGTGTGCCGACGAACACCGGGTGGCCCGCCCCGGAGCCGCGGGTGGCCGGGCAGCTGTCGGACCGGCCGCGGGGCCATACGGTATCCAGGTGCCAGGTGCCAGGTGCCCGGCGAACGGGGAACGGGGAACGGCGCACGTGGTGCGGCGCACGCCGGGTGCACCGTTGTGCGGGTCGCGTGGGTGCTCGGATCGGTAGGCGTGCGCAGGGTGCCTGGTGGGCCGGATGCCCCGGCGGTTGTGGGGTGGCGTGGGGGTGCCTGCGGCCGGCGGGCTCGGGGGCGGACCGCTGCGACCGGCCGCGGACTGTGGAGCCGATGGTGCAGGAGCTCTTGACGACCTGACGCATCGGTACTCCACTGACCGGGCGGGCCTGTGGCTTCGGCCGCGGGCCCGACCAACGGCGCACCCTCATGCGACGGGGGTCAGAACCATGTCGGCCACACCTTCTCCTTCCTCCTCATCACATGCCGCCGCTCCCCTTCCCGGGGATTTCGCCGTCGTCCGGATGGACGGCCGTGTCGGTCGGCTCATCCGGTTCGGTCAATGGCTCAACGGCGACGGGTTCGCCGACTACGAGCACGCCTTCGTCTTCGTGGGGGACGGGCAGCTGGTCGAGGCACAGCCCGGTGGCGCCGAACTGCGCCCCCTCTCGGCGTACGACGGCTGCCCGGCGCTCTGGTCCACCGGCAGGTACGCGCTGACGGATGTCCAGCGGGCGGCCGTCGTCACCGCCGCCCGCGGGTACATCGGCGTTCCCTACAGCGTGGCCGACTACTTGGCGCTGGCCGCACACCGCCTCCGACTTCCGGTCGGTCCGCTCATCAAGGGTTATGTGGCGAGCAGCCGCCACATGATCTGCTCCCAGCTGGTTGACCAGTGCTACCTGGACGCCGGCGTCCATCTGTTCTCGGACGGCCGGTGGCCCGGGTACGTCACTCCGGCTGATCTGGCGAAACTGCTGTCCTGACGAGCGGACGCGAGGCCGCGGAGGGCACGGGGGCCGTCGACATCGCGGACGGGCTGAACCCGGCCGTGGCGCCGACAGGGTGTCAGGCGGTCACCGGCGTACGCTCCTGCAGCTGTTCGCTGCAACGGTCGGCCGACACCGGGGCGAACTGGCAGGTGTCGTCGTCCAGTACGTACGCCTGGGCGGTCGCGAAGTCGAAGTACATTCCGACGAGGCGCAGGGTGCCGGTGGCGACTCGGCGTTCGACGGCGGGGTTGGCCAGCAACTGGTCGAGTTGCTGGACCACGTTGGTGATGCAGAGTTCCTCGACCGGATCGGCGGCGGGCCGGTCGGCGAATCGTGCGGGTGCGCGCTTGGAGCGGGCGAGCGAGCCGCGGCCGTTGCGCAGCCACCGCACGAGCGGGGTCGGCGTGCCGGGTTGCTCGTGGATGCCGTCCAGCAGGGCCTTCATCGCGCCGCAGCCGGAGTGCCCGCAGACCGTGATCGAGCCGACCTCCAGCACCTCCACCGCGTACTGCACGGCGGCCGCCACCGAGTCGTCCGCGGCGCCCGGTTCGTAGGGGGCGGGGACGAGGTTGCCGACGTTGCGCACCGTGAAGAGGTCGCCGGGCCCGCTGCTGGTGATCATGCTGGTGACCATCCGGGAGTCGGCGCAGGTGAGGAACAGCTGCGAGGGCGTCTGGCCCTCGCGGGCGAGCCGGGCCAGCTCCTGGCGGACCAGCGGTGCGGTGTGTTCCTGGAAGCCGCGCACGCCGTCGATCAGTCTGCCGTGTGCGTCGCCGCCGTCCTGCTCGATGCTGTGGTGGCCCATCCACGGCGTCCAGGCGCGGAACTGCTGCGAGCCCGCGGCCGGATCCGGGTCCATCGTGCCGTCGGGGTCGAGCGCAGCATGCTGGCTGTGCTGATCGGTCACCATTGCGACCCGCCCACCGGCGGCCTGGTACATGGCTCGCCAGGTGTGCAGCGCCTCGTACGCGGCGTGGTCGAGGAAGGAGCCGTCGTGGTGGACGGTGACCGCCGCGCCGGGCGGGATCTGGGCGAGCGTGCGGCTCAGCCGCGGGACGGCGGCGAAGGTGAGCGGACCGTGCGTCCGGATGCGGTGGGTGCCGTCCGGCTCGGCGGTGACGTCGACCCGGGCGCGGGTCAGCCGGTGGAGGGCGAGCAGGCCGGCGACCGTTCCGCCGAGCGCCACGCCGAGCGGGACGCCCAGGGCGACCACACCGAGCACGGTGACCACATAGACCGGGAACTCGCGGTGCCGGTGGATGCGCCGGATGTGCGCGAAGCTGACCATCTGCACGCCCACGACGAGCACCAGGGCGGCCAGGGCGGCGAGCGGGATGCGGCGCAGTCCGCCGGCCAGGGCCAGCGCGGCCAGCACCACCCAGCCGCCGTGCAGTACGGCCGACCACCGGGAGGAGGCGCCGGCCTGCACGTTGGCCGTGCTGCGGACGGCGCCACCGGCCACCGGTAGGCCGCCGAGCAGGCCGGAGACCGTGTTGGCCAGGCCTTGGCCGCGCAGCTCACGGTCCAGGTCGCTGGAGGTGTGCGTCATGCGGTCGACCGCGACCGAGGAGAGCAGCGACTCCACACCGGCGACGGCGGTGACCGTCAGGACCACGGCGAGCAGGGCGGGCCAGTGCTCGGCGAGCAGTCGGCCGCTCGGGGCCGCAGCGAGCGCATGGTGCTGCCAGCCCGGCAGTTCGACCCGGGCGAGGTGCAGGCCGAGGGTGAGCGAGAGGGCGGTGCCCGAGGCAACGGCGACCAGGGCGGCGGGCAGCCGGGCGAGCCGCGCGCCCGTCCGGCCGGCGGCACCGGGCAGCCGGCCGAGGCGCGGCCAGCAGAAGAGCACGGCGACGGCGAGCGCGCCGACCGCCAGGGCCGGCAGGTGCGGCCCGGCCAGCTGGTCGGGGAGCGAGCGCAGATTGGCCAGGGCGGAGCTCTGCGGCGAGCCGCCGAGCACGACGTGGAGTTGGGCGATGGCGATGGTGAGGCCGACGCCCGCCAGCATTCCGTGCACGACCGCGGGGGAGACGGCCAGTGCCGCGCGGGCCACCCGCAGCGAGCCGAGCAGGAATTGGAGCAGGCCCGCCGCAACCGTCACCGCGCAGGCGATCTGCCACCCGTACTGCGCGATTACGCCGGCGGTGATCACGGTGAGGGCTGCGGAGGGGCCGCTGACCTGCAGGGGAGTTCCGCCGAGCAGCCCTGCTACCAGGCCTCCGGCAGCGGCCGCGACGAGACCCGCGGTCAGTGGGGCGCCGGTGGCGAGGGCAATGCCGAGCGAGAAGGGCACCGCGATGAGGAAGACGGCCAGCGAGGCCGGCAGGTCGTGGAGGAGCAGGGCGCGGCCTCGGCCGTCGGCCTTTCCGGGGCGGGGTGCGGGCCCGGTCGACCGGCCGCCGGACGGTGGCGCGTGGTCGGTGGTGTCCGAGGCGATGGGTGCGGAGGAGATGTCGAGGGTCATGGTGTCCCGTCTTTCCGGGGGAACTTACGCAGTCAGGTCCGGTGGTGGTGCTGTCCGCGGATCGGCTGTCGTGGGTCGCGACGGTTTGGCGGGATGGTGTGGGCGCGGCGGCTTGTCCGCGGGGCCCAAGGACCATCAGTCCGGTCTGCCAAGATTCGGTAAACCGAGAGTAATGAGATCTTTGCACAGCGTGAATCCGAACGACAGGTCGGAGCGTTGGATTCACCTTTACGAGTGGAGGCCGGTCGGGCCGGGAACCCGACAGCCGGAAGGGCCGGCGAACGCCCAGCTCAGGGGTGTTCGCCGGCCCTCCCGGCGGTGGTGTCGCAGCCTGCCGTGCGGCGGCCGCAGGAGTGCGGGGTCGGGGTCAGACGCGGGCCGCGCCCAGTCCCACCCTGCTGCGGTCCCCGGCGTCCCCGAGTCCGAGCACGAACTCCGGGTCGACCTGCCCGGCGAGGTCCCGGCCGACCTTGGCGTTGCCCCAGCTCTCGGCGTTGCGCAGGTGGAAGTGGACCGCCTGGGCGGTGTACTTCCGCGGGTCGCGCAGCTCGAACGCGGCGTCCGCCGCCGCCTCCAGCTCCTCCAGGACGCCGCGGTTGGCCGGCTCCAGCGAGCGCAGGGCGGGCTCGGCGCCCTGCTCCAGCCGCCGCACCCAGTCCGAGTGCCCGAAGGTCGTCAGCAGGTCGTCGCCCACCTCCCGGCGCAGGAAGGCCAGGTCGTCCGGCCCCTGCACCTTGTTGCCGACGACCCTGAGGTCGACGCCGAAGTCGCGCGCGTACTCCTTGTACTGGCGGTAGACGGAGATGCCCTTGCGGGTCGGCTCGGCGACCAGGAAGGTGAGGTCGAAGCGGGTGAACAGCCCGGAGGCGAAGGAGTCCGAGCCGGCGGTCATGTCGGTGACCACGTACTCGTCCCGTGCGTCGATCAGGTGGTTGAGCAGCAGCTCGACCGCGCCGACCTTGGAGTGGTAGCACGCGACGCCGAGGTCCTGCTCGGTGAAGGCGCCGGTGGCCAGCAGTCGGACGGACCCTTCGTCGAGTGCGATCGGGCGGGCGCACGCGGCGTACACCGGGTTCTCCTCGACGATGCGCAGCAGTCGCGAGCCGCGGCCGGGGGGAGTGGTCTTGATCATCTCTTCGGCCGACCCGATGAGCGGGTTGTCGCCGCGGAGGTACTCCTTGATCTCCGGCAGGTGGGCGCCGAGGGACGGCAGTGCGGCCGCCTGGTCGTCCGTCAGGCCGAGGGCCGGGCCCAGGTGTTGGTTGATGTCGGCGTCGACGGCGATCACCGGGCGACCAGCGGCGGCCAGGTGGCGGATGAACAGCGCGGACAGCGTCGTCTTGCCGCTGCCGCCCTTGCCGACGAACGCGATCTTCATCTGGGGCTCCGGCTCTCGCTGCGGCGGTCGGTACCGCCGAAGGGATGTTGGAAATCGTTATCGTCACCGATAGCGGTCATGCTAGCGGGGGTTTGGCATGCCACGCGGGTGGGAACGGAGGATTGCCTCGATCGGGTGATGGCGGGGTTGCTGTGCGGGGGGTGGAGGGTGGGTCATTACCCTCGGGTACGTGAGCACTGGAACTGATCCCCTCGCCTCGCTGGCCGAGCTGCCCGGGGTGCCCGAGGCCGTCGCCGAGGTGCGCAAGGCCGTCGACCGGCTCTACGGCCACCGCGTGATGCGCCGCCGTGCCGGCGAGGTGACGTCGGAGGCCGCGCTCCGCGGCGCCCGCGCGTCGGCAGCCCTCGACGGTGCCGACTGGTCGCTGGAGGAGATCCGGCGACGCACCGACTTCGGCGGCGACGCCGAGGCCCGCACGGTGGGCGGTGCGCTGCGGATCTCGGCCGAGGCCGGCCAGCTGCTGGCCGTCTGGCGCCACTCACCGCTGCAGGTGCTGGCCCGACTGCACCTCCTGGCGGTCGGCGACGCCGATCCGTCCGCCGGTCGGCCCCGACGCGCCGGCGAGCAGGCCGAGCCGCTCTTCCCGGTCGAGCTGCCAGCCTCCGAGGGGCTCGAGAAGTCGGTGGAGAGCGTGGAACTCCCGCCCGCGCCGGGCGCGGAGGAGGTCGCGGCGCGACTCGACCAGCTGTCACACCTCCTGGTCTCCCGCGCGGAAGGCGCCGCGAACGGTGCGCCCGCCCTGGTGGCGGCCGCGGTGGTGCACGGCGAGCTGCTGGCGCTGCGGCCCTTCGCCTCCCACAACGGCGTGATCGCGCGTGCTGCGCAGCGCATCGTCCTCATCGCCGAGGGCCTCGACCCGAAGGCCATCTGCCCGGCCGAGGTCGGTCTCGCCGAGCTCGGCACAGCGGTCTACCGGGACGCCCTGGCCGGCTACCTCAGCGGTACCGGCGAGGGCATGGCGCGCTGGATCCGGCACTGCGGAGAGGCGCTCCGGCTCGGCGTCCGGGAGAGTACGGCGGTCTGCGAGGCGATGCAGCGCGGCATGGTCTGACGGCGGGACCGGCGCGGGGCATGGTCTGACGGGAGGGGTCGCGCGGGGCGGGCGCGTGCTGCGTCGGTCGTGCAGCGGGTCGCAGCGCCGTGCCGGTCGGGCTGCGGGCGGTCGGGCGGGGCGGCGAACGGCCCGTGGCATGCAGATGCGGCGGCACCTGATCCTGCTCGGTGCCGCCGCTGGCACAGGTGTCGGGTTACCAAGCATGCACCGGAAGTGCCCATCAGGTGGGGATCTGGCCCGTTCACCTGGTGCGGCGGCCCGTCAGCGGGTCGGCTGCATGTGGGTGCCCAGCTGGCTGTGCGCGGTCCGTGGGCCTTAACTGCGTTGTCGGAACGACCCCTTAGGGTCCTGACCGGGTCTCGCGGGCCGTACGTCCTTTCTATCGCGGATCGCCCCAAAGCGGAACCCGAAACAAGAACTTTTTCCCGTTTGTCCGATATGGCGTCCGGGCCTGGCAGGCAGGTCAGACCACCGGCCGTCGGCGTCGCGCGGAGTACCAGAGCAGACCCGCCGTGAGCGCCGCCGCGCCGACCGCGACGGCCAGCAGCACGGACCGGCTCGGAGCGCCGAACTCCGGGATCCTGCTGCGGAGTTCGACCGGGCGGTTGAACACCAGCACCGGCCACTCGCGGGCCGCCGCCTCCTTGCGCAGCGCCCGGTCGGGGTTGACCGCCGACGGGTGGCCGACCGCCTCCAGCAGCGGGAGGTCGGTGGACGAATCGCTGTACGCGTAGGACTCGGCGAGGTCATAGCCCTGCTCCGCCGCGAGTTCGCGAATGGCCGCCGCCTTGTTCTCGGCGTACGCGTAGTACTCGATCTCGCCGGTGTAGCAGCCGTTCTCGACCTTGAGGCGGGTGGCGATCGCGTGGTCGGCGCCGAGCAGCCGGCCGATAGGCTCGACGACCTCCGAACCGGAGCTGCTGACGATCACCACGTCGCGCCCGGCCGCATGGTGCTGCTCGATCAGCGACGCGGCCTCCTCGTAGATGATCGGGTCGATCAGCTCGTGCAGGGTCTCCGCGACGATCTCGCGGACCTGCTGGACGTTCCAGCCGCGGGTCAGCGCCGACAGGTACTGCCGCATCTTCTCCATCTGGTCGTGGTCCGCTCCGCCGACCAGGAAGACGAACTGGGCGTAGGCGCTCTTGAGCACGGCCCGACGGTTGATCAGGCCGCCCTGGTAGAACGGCCGGCTGAACGCGAGCGCGCTCGACTTGGCGATGATCGTCTTGTCCAGGTCGAAGAACGCGGCGGTGCGCGGAGCCCCGACGGCCCGGGCCGGGACAGCGGGGGCCGCCCCGGCGGCCTCCTCGACGGATCCGTTCGTCCGGTTCGCGTCGGCGACCGGATCCTGTGCCCCGCTGCCCGGCGTGCCGGCGTCGGGTTCGGCACTGTCGGCCGACGTGTCCGCCGGGCCGGAGGGGGTCGACGGGGGCGCGTCGGGGGTGGTTGCGCGCCCCGAGTCGGGACCGTTGTCGACGGTGTCGGCGTTCTCGGTGGTGTCCACGGGACCGAGGATAGAGGGCGGGCCGAAACCCCCCGCCATTCGGCGTACTCGGCGGCGCGCGGGTTTGTGTTTCTGGCCGCTCGGGTACACCATGGAAGTCACGGATCGTTCGCGACCGTGCTAACCCGGTCCGGCTCCTCCCCCCCGAGTCGGGCCGTGGATAGACGACCCCCGCTCTCCCCCCCGGCGGGGGTCGTCGCATGTCCGGGCCCGTTTCTGCAGGCTAGTTGACACTGCCGGTGTCCGCCCGGAACGGATCGGTGACCGTACCGCCCGATGGGTGCACGTGCAGCACCGCCACGCCACTGCAGTCACTCTGGGTGACTGATTCATCGGTAATCGCAGATCCTGCAGAAGGCGTGTTCCCGTACCTATCGCGTCAATTCTGTGATGCATTGCCCCCCGGGCGAGTGAAGCGACTTATCCACAGCCCCGAGTTGTCCACAGCGAATGCGACGAGCGGATCCGAGGCCCTCCCGGTACGCCACGGTGGTGCCCGGGCCACCGCCGACCCCGCCCGATCGTCGGGCAGGTCGGCGGCCCCGCACCGGCCGTCGCACGCTTTCCGCGCGCGCCGTCCGGCCCGGACCACTCGGACACCGCCCGGCAGCACCGGGCGCCGCCCTGGGGGAGACCGCATGTCGACACCCACCACCGATTCCCGCCCGACGGGCCGCCCCGCGCCCACCGGCCCGCTGATCGTCACCGCGGACGACGCCCTCGCCGACCACCTCGCCCGGATCTGCGCCGCGGCCGGTGCCGAACCGTACCTGGCCCGTGCCGAACCACCGCGCGCACTCTGGGAGGACGCGCCACTCGTGCTGGTCGGCGACGACCTCGCCGAGTCGTGCGCCGGGCTGCCGCGCCGGTCCGGCGTGCTGCTGCTCGGGCTCGACCTCGACGACGGCAGCGTCTGGGTGCGGGCCGTGCGCCTCGGCGCCGAGCACGTGCTGTTCCTGCCGGACGCGCAGGCGTGGCTGCTGGACCGGATCGCCGATGCGGCGGAGGGCGTCGGCCCGCCCGCGCTCACCGTCGGCGTGCTCGGCGGCCGCGGCGGCGCCGGCGCCTCCACACTGGCCTGCGCGCTCGCCGTGACCGCGGCGCGCAGCGGGCACCGCACCATGCTGGTCGACGCCGACCCGCTCGGTGGAGGACTCGACGTCCTGCTCGGCGGCGAGACCGCCGAGGGGCTCCGCTGGCCCGATCTCGCCGGCTCCCGCGGGCGGATCGGCGGAGCGGAACTCGCCGGCGCACTGCCGGAACTGCAAGGTCTCAGCGCGCTCTCCTGGGACCGCAGCGACTGCCTGGCCATCCCGCCCGAGGCGATGCGCAGCGTGCTCGCCGCGGCCAGGCGCCGCGGCGGCCTGGTGGTGGTCGACCTGCCCCGCCACCTCGATCCGGCCGCCGCCCAGGCGCTCGAGCAGATCGACACCGGTCTGCTCGTGGTCCCCGCGGAACTGCGCGCCCTCGCCGCCTCGGACCGCGTCGCCGCCGCCGCCCGGATGCGGCTGACCGACCTCCGCGCGGTGGTCCGCGTCCCCGGCCCGGTCGGCCTTCCCTCCGCCGAGATCGCCCGCAACCTGAGGCTCGCCTTCGCCGGAGAGCTTCCGTCGGAGCCCGGGCTCGGCCTCGACGTCGAGCGCGGACTGCCGCCCGGCCTGCGTGAGCGAGGCCCGCTCGCCCGCTTCTGCAACAGCTTCCTGAGCGAGGTCATGCCGCCGGTGGCGGCCGCAGGCGGTGCATCATGACCGACCGTCTCCCGCGCCGCCGCATGTCCGGCGGTCCTTGGGCCCAGCCCGCGCAGCACCGCCGCCGCCTCGGCGCCGGCCTGCGACTCGGCAGTGGCGGCTCCCTGCGGACTGCGGCGGCCCTCCGCTCCGACGGACAGCACGGCGAACGCACCACTGCGGTCGGCAAGCAGATCCAGGACGACTCCACGCACCGCCGCGGCACCCTGCTCGACGCCGTCCGCCTCCATCTGGCCGAGACCGGCGCGCTGCCCACCACCGGGTCCGTCGCCGCCGCGCTGCGTGCCAACCGGCCGCCCCTGGGCGGCGGGGACGTGCTCGACACCGTACGGGCCATCCAGGCCGAGCTGGTCGGCGCCGGGCCGCTCCACGAGCTGCTCGACCGCCCCGATGTGACCGATGTGCTCGTCAACGGCCCTGACGAGGTGTGGATCGACTGCGGAAGCGGCCTGCAACCGGCACCGGAGGTCCGATTCCCGGACCGCGAGGCCGTCCGACGGCTGGCCCACCGACTGGCGACCGCCGCGGGCCGCCGCCTCGACGACGCGATGCCCTGGGTGGATGCCCGACTCCCGGACGGCACCCGGCTGCACGCCGTCCTGCCGCCCATCGCCGCCGGCGGCTGCACCCACATCTCCCTGCGGATCTGCCGGGCACGCCCGTTCACCCTGGACGAGCTCGTCGTCGGCGGCACACTGACCGGGCCCGGAGCCGACCTGCTCCGCGGAGTGCTCCGTGCCAGGCTCTCGCTGCTCATCAGCGGCGGCACGGGCTCCGGCAAGACGACTCTGCTGGCAGCCCTGCTCGGACTCGTCGGGGCCGACGAGCGGATCGTCGTGGTCGAGGACTCGGCCGAACTCCGCCCCGACCACACGCACGTGGTGCGCCTGCAGAGCCGTCCGCCGAACCAGGAGGGCCTCGGTGAGCTTACCCTGCGCGACCTCGTCCGGCAGGCCCTGAGGATGCGTCCCGACCGGCTCGTCGTCGGCGAGGTCCGCGGCGCAGAGGTCGTCGACCTGCTCGCCGCGCTCAACACCGGTCACGACGGCGGATTCGGCACCGTCCACGCCAATGCGGCGGCCGACGTGCCGGCCCGCCTGGAAGCGCTCGGGTCGCTCGCCGGCCTCGACCGGCTCTCGCTCCACAGCCAGCTCCGGGCCGCCGTCGACCTGGTCGTCCACCTCGTCCGCGATCCCGCCACCGGGCAGCGGCGGGTGGCCGAACTCCACACCGTGGAGGGCGATGCCCGCGGCCTCACGACCACGCGACCCGCCCTGCTCTTCCGGCCCGGTGGCCGCTGCGAGACCGGACCGGGCTGGGCCTCGCTCCAGCACATCTGCGCCGAACGCGGCGTCACCCTTGCGGGGAGGCCGGAATGACGCTCCGCCAACTGGAGGCGCTCTGGGGCCTGGCGCTCTGCGGGGTGGCCGGACTGGCGTGGTGGCTGCTGGAGTCGGCCGCCGCCTGGCCCAAGGACGACCGGACGGCGTCCGACCGTCGGAGGCGGCCGTGAGCGGGCTCTCGACGGGCACGGCAGCGCTGGGCCGCCCGCCGGCCGTGCTGCCGGGCGGCGCGGTACGACGTCCATCCGGTGGCGGGCGGGCCAGGAGGCTGCTCGACGCCCAGGGTGAGGAACGTGCCCGTCGGAGAGGCACGGCCCTCCATGAGCTCGTCCGGCGTGCGGCAGCGAGCGGACGCCGGCCCCGGTGGCTGGTCCCCGAGCTGGTCCTGTTGCCCATCGGGATCGCTGCCGGCCATGCCACCCACTCTCCGGTCCCGTTCACGGCGGCGGCCGCCGGCATCCTGCCGCTGCGGCGACTGCGTGCCCGACGCCGGACGGTAGAGGAGGCGCGGCGTCGCTCGGCGGCCGTGATCGAGCTGTGTACCTGTCTGGTCGGCGAGCTCCGCAGCGGTGCCACCGCCGAGTACGCCCTGCAGACCGTCATCGGCCGCGGGCGAGCACTCCGGGACGACCTCGGCGCCGAACCGTCCGCCCGACTCGCGGCGGCCCGCTACGGCGCAGACGTCCCGACCGCCCTCCGTCTGGTCGCCGAACTGCCGGGCGGCTGCGGGGCCGCAGCCGTCGCCGCCTGCTGGCAGGTGAGCGCCGAGAGCGGCACCGGGCTGCTGGCGGGCCTCGATCAGCTCGTCGACGCCCTGCGTGCCGAACGCGCCCTCGCCGAGGAGGTGGCCGGTGAGCTGGCCGGCTCCCGCGCGACGGTCGCGCTGCTTGCCGTGCTCCCCGTTTTCGGTCTCCTGCTCGGTACGGCCCTCGGTGCTCACCCACTGCCGACGCTGCTCCACACACCGGCTGGCCTGGTCTGCCTCGCCGCCGGTGCCGCACTGGAGACCGCAGGCCTGCTGTGGACGGCCCGGATCGTCAGGTCCGCCGAGGACGCTCCCCCGGTCGACCCGGCCCGGACGGCGGGCGAGGACGGCAGGCCGAGAACGGGGCGGCCGGCCTGCGGGATCTCCCGCCGCCGTGCGGACCGCCTCGGAGGCCCGGAACAGCTGCGCCCCCGTACCGCGAGGGGTGGGGTGGCCGGGTGACCGCCCTGACTGTCGCACTGTCAGCCCTCCTCGGTGTCCTGGCAGTCCTGCCCGGGCCGGTGCGGCGGCGCGAGCTCAGACGGCGCCTCCGCGGCTGTCTGCCCGACCTCCGGCCCGCCTGCCCCCGGCGACACGCTCGCCGCCCCCGTCGCCCCCGTCGGACGCGACGGCCGCTGCGCAGCCTGCCTGCCCGAGCCTGGTGCGCGCCACTGGCGGTCGGCCTCGCCACCGCTGCTGCCACCGGCGGGGCGGTGGGCCTGGTGGCCGGGGCAGTGGCGGCCGCGGCCGCCTACCGCTGGCTGCCCCGGCCCCTGTCGGCCGCCGCACGGCGCGCAGTGGCCGAGGAGGAGCGCCTGCTGCGCCAAGTGCCCCTCACCGCAGAGCTGCTGGCCGCCTGTCTCGGCTCGGCCTCCGCGCCAGGCCGGGCGGCCGCTGCGGTGGCCGCCGGCGTGGACTCCCCGATGCGTGACCGGCTGACGGCGGCTGCCGCCCAGCTCGCGCTGGGCGCCCCGCCGGAGGTCTGCTGGGAGCAACTCGGCTCTTCCAGCCCTGTGCTGGCGCCGCTGGCACGCTGTCTGATCAGGACCAGCCGCAGTGGCACGCCGCCGATGGCAGCGCTGAGCAGCCTCGCCCAGACACAGCGGGCGGCGGCAGCCCGGGCCGCCCACGCCAGGGTCCGGCGCGCGGGTGTGCTCGCCACCGCCCCACTCGGGCTCTGCTTCCTCCCCGCCTTCGTCCTGATCGGTGTTGCGCCCGTCGTCATGGGCCTCGCCACGCTCTACGCCCACCGGATCTGACGTCCCGCCCACCCGGATCGCCTCCCGACTCGAATCACGGATCTGCCCGAAGGAGTCTGCGATGTTCCAGCCCACCGTCCGTCTCACCGACCTCCCGTCCCCGACCACCGACACCACCGTGGCGGCCCCCGACCCCGCTGCCCCGGCGGCGGCCCTCGTCCCCGGCCCCGTACCGACCTCCGTCGCTCCGCCGGTCGCCTTCCGGGTACGCCGCCGACTCGGGCTCCACCGCATGGCCGTGGTCCGTGCCCGTCTCGCCCGACGTCTCGCCCGGCGGATCCGCGGGGCAACGATCGGCCCGCCGGACGCCGGCATGACGACGGCGGAATACGCCATCGGCACGGTGGCGGCATGCGCCTTCGCCGCGATCCTCTACCGCGTGGTGACGAGCGGGACGGTCTCCGGGGCGCTCGGGGAACTGCTCGACAGGGCCCTCCATGCGGTCTGACCGCCGTCCACCAGACCCACGGCGTCCACCAGACCCACGGCGTCCGGGAGACCCACGGCATCCGGGTCGGCGGCGGCCGATCGGAGGCGGCTGGAACGGCAGGCCGTACGACGCGGGGACGGCCACCGCGGAGACGGCGGTGGCGATGCCGGCCATGGTGCTGCTCGCGGCCATGCTGATCTGGGGCGTCATCGCAGCCGCAGGCCAGATCCGTTGCGTGGACGCCGCCAGGATCGCGGCCCGGGCCGCAGCACGCGGAGACACGGACGCGGTGGCGGCGGCTCGCGCGGCCGCCCCGCCCGGTGCATCCGTCGAGATCGCCCAGGACGACGCCACTGTGCGGGTCACGGTCGAGGCCCCCTTCCCGGCACCCGGCCGGATCGGCGCGGCATTGTCGGTCCGGCTGGGAGCCTCAGCTGTCGCGGCCCGCGAGGACGCCCCGAGCGGGGCGGAGGGCGGCTCACCATGGCCGCCCTGAGGACACGACCTGCCACGCCCGACCATCCGCACGAGCTGTCGCCCGCACCGACCGGCGACGCGGGCTCCGCGACCGTGTGGCTGCTCGCGATGGGCATGCTCGGCTGCGCGGTGTTCGCGGTCGTGCTCGCGGTGGGATCGGCCGTCGCGGCCCGGCACCGTGCGGAGTCCGCTGCCGATCTCGCAGCGCTGGCGGCTGCCGAGCGCCTGCTGGTCGACCCCGACGCAGGCTGCGCTCGCGCGGCCGGGATCGCCGCTGCTCACGGCGCCGATCTGGTCTCCTGCGCCCCTCTGCCGGAGGAGGACGCCGTCGAGGTGGTGGTGGAGGTGGCGACCAGTCACCTGCCCTTACCGGCAGGCCCTGCCCGGGCACGCGCCCGAGCCGGCCCGGTCTGGGCGCCGGCTGCCGCCGGGGACGCCTCCGTCGACGGCACGGACGACGCGAGCGGGCCCGCACGGGCCGCGGCTGTCCGGGCGGAACCGCCCACCCCGGTCGACCGACGACGGCGACAGCCGCCCCTACCGCGGTATCGCCCCGTGCTGGCCGCCCTCGGTGGTCGGCGCCCCCGTGAGCAGCACGTCCAGCAGCCGGACGGCAGCCGCCTTGTCCAGCGGGTCGTTCCCGTTGCCGCACTTGGGGGACTGCACACAGGACGGGCAGCCGCGCTCGCATTCGCACGCGGCGATGGCGTCCCGGGTGGCCGTGAGCCACTGCAGGGCCCTGGTGTACCCGCGCTCGGCGAAGCCGGCCCCACCGGAGTGGCCGTCGTAGACGAACACGGTGGGCAGCCCGGTGTCCGGGTGCAGTGGCACCGAGACGCCGCCGATGTCCCACCGGTCACAGGTGGCGAACAACGGGAGCAGACCGATCGAAGCGTGCTCGGCGGCGTGCGCGGCGCCCGGCAGCTGGTCGAACGGGATCTCGGCGTCGAAGAGCTGGTCCTCCGTCACCGACCACCACACCGCCCGCGTCCGCAGCGTCCGCGGTGGCAGGTCGAGCTTGGTCTCGCCGAGGATCTCGCCGGTGGAGATGCGCTTGCGCAGGAAGCCCACCACCTGGTTGACCACCTCGACCGAACCGAAGCTCAGCCGGGCCTCGCCCCACTCCTCGGACCTGTCGGTCGACAGCACGGAGATGGACGTGATGTCGCGGGCAGCCGTGGTGTACGGCGGGTCGGCCGCCTCCACCAGGGCGACCGAGGTCTCCAGGTCGAGGTCCTGCACCAGGTAGGTGCGCCCCTGGTGGAGGTGGACGGCGCCGGTGTGCACGGTCGTGTGCGCGGCGGCCGCGTCGACCGTGCCGAGAAGTCGGCCGGTGGAGGCCTCCACGATCTGGACGGGGTTCCCGCCGCTGCCACGCAGGTCGACCCCGTCGGCGGCCCGCTCCCGCCGGGTCCAGTACCAGGAGCCGTCCGCGCGGCGGCGCAGCAGCCCCCGCCGCTCCAGCACCGGCAGCAGCTGAGCGGTGGACGGCCCGAAGAGGTCCAGGTCGGCATCGGTGATCGGCAGTTCGGCCGCCGCGGCGCACAGGTGCGGAGCCAGGACATGCGGGTTGTCCGGGTCGAGCACGGTCGCCTCCACCGGATTGGCGAAGAGCGCCTCCGGGTGGTGCACCAGATAGGTGTCGAGCGGGTCGTCGCGGGCGATCAGCACCGCCAGCGCGCCCTGCGCCTCCCGTCCGGCCCGTCCGGCCTGCTGCCAGAGCGAGGCCCGGGTGCCCGGGTAGCCGGCCAGCAGGACGGCGTCCAGACCGGAGACGTCCACGCCGAGCTCAAGGGCGGAGGTGGAGGCGAGACCGAGCAGGCGTCCGGAGTGCAGGTCGCGCTCCAGCGCCCGACGTTCCTCGGCCAGATAGCCGCCCCGGTAGGCCGCGACCCGCCCGGCCAGCGGGTTGCCCAGCAGGTCCTGCGCCTGCAGGGCGACCAGCTCGGCGGCCCGCCGGGAGCGGACGAAGGCGACCGTGCGCGTGCCGGACTCCACCAGGTCGGTGAGCAGATAGCCGGCCTCGGCGGTCGCCGTCCGGCGGACGGGCGCGCCCTGCTCGCCCACGTGCTCGGTCAGCGGCGGCTCCCACAGCGCGAACACCAACGGCCCGCGCGGCGACGCGTCCTCGGTCACGGCGACCGTGGGCAGCCCGGTCAGCCGCTCGGCCGTGACGGCCGGCTCCGCGGTGGTGGCGGAGGCGAGCACGAACGTCGGATCGGCCCCGTACCGGGCGCAGAGCCGCCGCAGCCGCCGCAGCACCTGCGCGACGTGCGAGCCGAACACGCCGCGGTAGCTGTGGCACTCGTCAACCACCACGTACCGCAGTGCCTTGAGGAAGGAGGACCAGCGTGCGTGCGCCGGCAGGATGCCCCGGTGCAGCATGTCCGGGTTGGTGAGCACGTACGAGGCGTACTGCCGCACCCACTCGCGTTCCTCGGGCGGGGTGTCGCCGTCGTACAGCGCGACCCGCACCCGCGGCGGAACCAGTTCGGCAGCCCGCCTGCGCTGGTCGGCCGCGAGCGCCTTGGTCGGTGCCAGGTAGAGGGCGGTGGCGCCGCGCCCGTTGCGGGCCTCGGTGCCGTCGAGCAACGCGCTCAGCACGGGCGCCAGGTACCCCAGGGACTTGCCCGAGGCGGTGCCGGTGGCGATCACCACGCTCCGCCCGGCCCGGGCCAGTTCCATCGCCTCGGCCTGGTGCGCCCACGGCTCGCGCACACCCAGTTCGCCGGCGGCCTCCCGGATTTCCGGACGGATTCCTTCCGGCCAGGAGGAATGGCGGGCGGGGCGGGCGGGAAGGTGCTCCGTATGGGTGAGGCGGTCCGACCGGCCCCGGTTGGTGGACAGGGTCTTCAGCAGTGCTTCGGGCGCGGTGTGACGGGGCGGCATGAGGACCCAGTGTGTCACCGGCGTGACGGAGAATCGCCGCAAGCCATCGTGCGGGCATGGTCACAGGTGGTTCAATGAGGCCGTGACGGCCGCACGGCCGAGGGACGCACGCCGATGCTGGTCAGCAGCGGCTTGCCTCGCCCGGCCTGCGACCACGCGGTGGCGGCCGCCCGGCCGAGGATCGCAATGACGTAGCAAGGCAAGGTGCTGGAGGTTCCGTGGACCTGTCCCTGTCGACCCGTACGGTCGGCGATCGCACGGTCGTCGAAGTCGGCGGCGAGATCGATGTGTACACCGCCCCCAAGCTGCGCGAGCAGCTTGTCGAGCTCGTCAACGACGGCAACTACCACCTCGTCGTCGACATGGAGGGCGTGGACTTCCTCGACTCCACCGGTCTCGGCGTGCTGGTGGGCGGGCTCAAGCGGGTCCGTGCACACGAGGGCTCGCTGCGCCTGGTCTGCAACCAGGAGCGCATTCTGAAGATCTTCCGGATCACGGGCCTGACCAAGGTCTTCCCGATCCACAACTCGGTGGACGACGCCGTCGCGTCCACCGACTGATCAGTCTTTGCCCGCACCGGCGGGGCCGTGCTGCGGCCCCGCCGGTCCGGCGGGGCCGGCGGCGGCCCCGCGCCGGGGTGTGCATGCACGCTCCGGCCCACCAGGGAGCAACCCCGGAGGGGGAGGAATGGCAACCGTCGAACTTCGATTCAGCGCGCTTCCCGAGCACGTGCGCACGGCCCGGCTGGTGGCAGCTGCCGTGGCCAGACGGGCCGGCGTCGACGAGTCGGTGCTCGACGAGGTCCGCCTGGCCGTCGGAGAGGCATGCTCGCGGGCCGTCGGCCTGCACCAGCGCGGCGACGCCCACGGGGCGATCCGCGTCGCACTGATCGAGCAGGAGAAGCGTTTCCTCATCGAGGTCGCCGACGAGGCCGGCGACGGCTCCGTTCCCTCCCCCGTGTCCGGCGCGAGTGCCGACCCCGGCGAGGACGCCCTCGGCCTGGCCGTGATCACCGGCCTGGTGGAGGACGTCGAGGTCACCAACGGTGGCGAGGGCGGCCTCATCAGGATGAGCTGGCCGGTCTCCACCGCGCCCGTCGCCGTCTGACGCCCGGCCCGTTTCCCACCCCGCAGCCGTACAGCGTCCGCCGGGCGGTGTGCGGCTCCGCTCATACTGCCCTTCGCCTCGAATCCCGCTGCTGGCGTGCCGCCAGGCCCCCGTGTGGCCGCTCCGCCGTCCCCGGATCCCGCAGCGCCTGCCAGGCCGGCCCCTCAGCCCGCATTGACAAATTGTTGAAAGTGGCTGTTTCCTGCCCCTGGCGCGACCGGTTCGGTTCGAGACCGACGGGACGAGTGACACCCCCATGCGCATACGCATCCTCCGGCCGGGCGGGCAGGCGACGGCCGAGCTCCAGGCGACACCCACCTCGGAGGCACTCTGGGCCGCGCTGCCGATCGATTCCAACGCCTGTACCTGGGGCGACGTCTACTTCGACGCCGGCCTGAGCCCGCCGCGCGAGCCGGACGCGGCCCAGGTCGTGGACCCGGGCACGGTGGCTTTCTGGACGGACGGCGACAGCCTGGCGCTGCCGTTCGGCCCCACCCCGATCTCGCACGACGGCGAGTGTCGCCTGGCGAGCCCGTGCAACCTGCTCGGGGCGCCGGACGGGGACCCCGCGGTGCTCCGCACGGTCCGTGACGGGGACGCGACCCGGGTCGAGCGGGCGTAAGGGCCGTCGGCGGGCGGGGCGGGCGGCCGTGTAGGTTCGCAGATCGACGTCCGCGACCGAAAGGCACCCGGTGAACAAGCGACTGCTGACCGTCCCCGCGCTCGGCGCGCTGCTCGCGTTCGGCGCCGTCGCGTGCAGCGACGACAACACCAAGCAGCTCGACGGCTGGGCGAAGAGCGTCTGCGACGCCGCGCGGAGCCCGATCGCCCAGTCGCGGGTCGCCCTCGCCGACACCGCCAAGGTGACGCCCGGCGAGGAGCCGATCGCGTTGCAGAAGCGGCTGTCGGCGGACCTGGCCGAGTTGGCCAAGTCCAACGCCGGGCTGGCGGACGCCGTCGACAAGGCCGGGGCACCGAAGTCGGAGGACGGTGAGACGGCCCGGACGGACGCCGTGAACGAGCTCCGCAAGGCCGCCCAGGGCTACCTGGACGTCCAGAAGAAGTTGGACGCCCTGGCCACCAGCGACCAGGCGAAGTTCGCGGACGGCCTCCGCAGCGTGGGCGACCAGGTCCAGCAGCTGGCCCAGCTCTCCACGCAGGGGCTCAACCGGCTGCAGACCGGCGAGGCGGGCGACGCGATGAAGCGCCAGCCCGGCTGCAAGGCGGACGCCGTGGCGGCCCCGGTGGCCAGCGGCACCGCATCGGCAGGTGCCGACCAGCCCGGCTCGGGCGGGACGGGCACGCCGTCCGCCGCGCCGTCCGGCAAGGCCTCCGCCAAGCCCTCCGGGAAGCCGTCCGGCAGCGCCTCGGGCTCGGCCGCCGCGCCGTCCGCGGGGACGTCCTCCCAGCCGTCCGACGCAGCCTCGCCGAGCGCCTCGGCCGGCTGAGCGGAACGCCCCGGGTGGGTCCGCGCCGTCACCCGGGCCCGGGGAGCGGCGGCGCGGTCACGGGTGACGGCGCACACGGACGCCGCCCGGCGCCGTCGCTGCTCCCGTCACCGCGCGCCGTCGCGCCTTGCCCGTCGCGCCTTGCCCGTCGCGCCTTGCCCGTCGCGCCTTGCCCGTCGCGCCTTGCCCGTCACGCCTTGCCCGTCACGCCTTGCGGCCGCGCGACAATGGCGGGGTGACCAACAGCCCTACGCCCGATCCCGTCCGCCTCGCCAGGCTCCGTGAGGCGCTGCTCGCCGCCCAGTACACGGCCGACGGCTGCCTCGACCTGCTCGGCCCCACCGCCTACGCCGCCCTCGCGCGCAGCGAGACGGTGCCCGCCCTGCGGGCGACCCGTGGCGGCAGCCCGCTGGAGACGCTGGTGCGGCTGTTCCTGCTGCAGCAGCCCGTCCCGCGCGCGGCCGCTGCGGCCGCCCTCTCCGTCGAGGACTGCCTGGCCGACGGCTGGCTGACCGAGGACGGCGACCGGGTCCGGGCGACCGTCGACGTACGTCCGTACGCCAACGAGGTGGCCGGGCTGCCGAGCGCCGACGCCTGGGTCGTCTCAGACCTCGGCTGCGCGGTGGGCGGTGCCGGCGGAATCGGGGCCGGGGACAGCGCCGGCGGTGTGGCCCGCCGGGACCTGGTGCTCGGCGTGGGCGGCGCCTCCACCACACTGGCCAACCTGGCGGTGCGGCGCCCCGCCCGGTCCGCGCTGGACCTGGGGACCGGTTCCGGCGTGCAGGCCCTGCACGCGGCCCGTCACGCCCAGCACGTCACCGCCACCGATCTCAATCCCCGGGCGCTGCAGTTCGCCCGGCTCACCCTGGCGCTCTCCGGTTTCGAGAACACCGAGACCGCCGAGGGCAGCCTGTTCGAGCCGGTCGCGGACAAGCGGTTCGACCTGATCGTCTCCAACCCGCCGTTCGTGATCTCGCCGGGGAGCCGCTTCGTCTACCGGGACGGCGGCATGGCCGGTGACGACCTGTGCCGCAGCATCGTCCGCGGCGCCGCCGCGCACCTGGAGCCGGGCGGCTACTGCCAGCTGCTGGCGAACTGGCAGCACGTCAAGGGCGAGGACTGGCACGAGCGGTTGGCCGGCTGGGTGGCCGGTACCGGCCTGGACGCCTGGGTGGTGCAGCGGCAGGTGCAGGACATCGCCGAGTACGCCGAGCTGTGGCTTCGCGACGGCGGCGACCACCTCGGCCGGGGCGCCGACTACCGGGCGCGGTACGGCGAATGGCTGGACGCCTTCGAGGCGGCGGGCGTCGAGGGCGTCGGCTTCGGCTGGATCACCCTGCGGGCGAGCGGTGCGGCCGAGCCGACCGTCCGGATCGAGGAGTGGCCGCACCCCGTCGAGCAGCCGCTCGGCCCGCACATCGAGGAGTGGTTCGCCCGCCAGGACTTCCTCCGCGCGCACGACGACGCGGCGCTGCTGGCGGCCCGCTACGTGCTCGCCGAGGAAGTGGTGCAGGAGCAGGTCGGGGCGCCCGGCGCGGAGGACCCGGAGCACGTGATCCTGCGTCACAACCGCGGCATGCGGCGGGCGACCAAGGTGGACACGGTCGGCGCCGGGTTCGTCGGCGCCTGCGACGGCAGCCTCGCCGCGGGCGACATCGTCGATGCGATCGCCCACCTGCTGGGGGAGGAGCGCGTGGTGCTGCGGGACCGGGTCCCGGAGTCGCTGCGGATGCTCACCGAGCAGGGCTTCGTCGCACCGGTCGTGTCCTGACGGTCGGTGGCCGCCAGCCGGCGGGGCGGGGCGGCCGACTCCGTGTCGACCGCCCCGCCCCGGCTGTCCCGCCCGCGCCGTCCCTCGTGCAACGTCCTCCGTGCACCGGCCCTCGCGTGTCGGTCCGGGGACGTCGGCCCGGGGACGTCGGCCCGGGGACGTCCGCCCCGGGCGGGCGCGGTCACGGGTGGAAGAGCTCGCTGATCTTGGTGATCCGGCCGGCGGAGTCGACCGTGATGTCGTAGTTGCCGCCGTAGCAGGAGTAGGGCTGGGGGACCTCGCGGTTGTGGGCGCAGTCCTCGGCGTGGGTGGCGAACTCGGCCAGCGGGACGGCCTTGGGCGCCATCGTGCTGCTCATCGCGAACAGTTCCGCGGTGGCGCCCGGGGCGAACGAGAAGGAGCCGGCGGCGCCGGTGGGCTCGTAGTAGCCGTCGTCGTCGATGTCGGGCCCGCAGACGAAGCGGGTGGGCGTCGCGGTGACCTTGGTCGCGGTGGCGGCGGTGACGTTGATGACCCGGTGCCCCGGGCGCTGGGCGGCGGCCGTGCAGTCGGCGGCCGGCTTGCCGGATCCGGACGGCTTGGCGGTGGTGGTGCGGCCGGTCGACGGCTTGCCGCTGGGCCGGTTGCTGGCCCTGGTCGTCGGGGTGGCGCTCGCGGTCGGCTCGGACGAGGTGGAGGACGAGGGAGCGGCGGAGGCCGTGGCACCGGTGCCCGGGGCGGCGGTGTCCGTGCCGGCGCCGTTCGGGTCGCAGGCGGTGAGGGCGAGCGTGGCCGCGCCCAGCAGTGCGGCGGTTGCGATCAGACGGCGTGCGGACATGGTGGTTCTCCCCCCGAGTGCGACCGGCGGGCTCCGGCCGATGTGGTGTGGTGCTGCGCTGTGGTGCCGCTACTGGTGTACCCCGTCCACGGACGGCACGGGTGCTGCCGTAGCGGGGCTGTGACAGCCCGGGCCGAGCCGTTACGCGGGCGGCCTCCCCGTGACGTTCCGCAGACCCGTCGCGCCCCTTGCGGCCACCGCGACCCCTCCCGCCCGTCGGGTCACCCGCGACGCGTCGGCCCGCCGCGCCCCGGCGGCCACCGTGACCCCTACGGCACCTGCGGGCCACCCGGACCGGCTGCGGCCACCCGGACCGCTCCGGCCGAGCCGCCCCGCCGAAGCGCCGTCCACAGAGCGTCGTTCACCTCTCCGCCCCCGGGATGTTCCCCGTCGTACGTCGAACGTCAGTCCGGGGTTGTCCGCAGGCTGCCAGGCTCCGTCCACAGGTTGTGGACGAGCGCGCTCGGGACAGCGCGCCCGGGCCGGTGGATTGAGGCCAGGGAGGGCGGGACGGTGGAGACGCCGACAGCGGTCGCGGCAGGTGCGGTTCTGACCTTCTTCGGCAGCGCACTGCTGCTGTGGTGCGCCGCCGAGTTGCGCCTTCGCCACCATCTGCGCCGTCACGGCATACCCGCGACCGCCCGCGTGGTCGCGGACGGAGATCCGTACGGCGAGCCGTACGGCGACACCTTCGGCGAGCTCGACAGTGCGCCGCTGCTCTCCTACACCGCGCTGCCGGAGGTGGAGGTCGTGCCGGTGCGCGGCGCGGCCGAGACCGGCCGGGCCCGCGCCGTCCGGGCAGCCGAGACCGTGCTGGCCCGTCCCCGCGGCAGCACCCCGCTCCGCCGGCCGGGCCGGCTGGTGCCGGGTGCGCTGGTGCAGGTCATGTACGACGCGCGCCGTCCGAGCCGGGTCGTCCTGGCCGGTACCGACCTGCTGCCGACGCTGGCCACCGATGTGTTCTGGGCGCTGCTCGGCACCGGCGCACTGGCCGGCGGCCTCAGCCTGTTCGCCTCGCTGCTCGCCCACTGAGCCGACCGCCCCCGACGCGAACCGCCGCCCACGCGACCACCGTCCGCGCGAACCGTCGCCGGAGCGAACCGCAGCCGGAGCGGGCCGGGGTGCCGGCCGTGAAGGGACGCGGCCCGTCCGGGGACCCGCGGACCGCGTCCGACGGCCCGCCCCGGAAGACATCGCAAGGTGCGCCCGGTCCCTTCGTCCACAGCGGGTCCGGGCCCGTGCCCGTCGGCCGGGATACGTCCGGATCCGGTCTCCTCGTCGGCCGGTGACCCCCTCCATGGGGCGCGCGGCCTCGTCGTCGGGTTACCGTTCGAGTGGCGTCGGTCGGCCTTGCCGGTGAAAAAGCGGGAACCGTCCGTTTGACAAGGGTGGCCAGGGTACGGTCACACTCCGCTGGTGGGGTCGTCGCACAGCGACAGCCCCGGACGGCGGAAGGACGGGCGGAGTGCCTCCCCCGCCGCCCGCGCCGCCAGCACAGATAACGACCGGGAGAGAAGAGCGAAGGTGTCCCCGAGCAGCGAGACCGCGCACGGCAAGCGACTCGTCATTGTCGAGTCGCCGGCCAAGGCCAAGACGATCAAGGGCTACCTCGGCCCCGGCTACATCGTCGAGGCCAGCGTCGGGCACATCCGGGACCTGCCCGGCACAGCCGCCGAGGTGCCGGACCGCTACACGGGCGAGGTGCGCCGGCTCGGTGTCGACGTCGACCACGACTTCGCCCCCATCTACGTGGTCAACGCCGACAAGAAGTCGCAGGTGACCAAGCTCAAGTCGCTGCTCGCGGAGTCCGACGAGCTCTTCCTCGCCACCGATGAGGACCGCGAGGGCGAGGCGATCGCCTGGCACCTGCAGCAGGTGCTGAAGCCCAAGGTGCCGGTGCACCGCATGGTCTTCCACGAGATCACCAAGGACGCCATCCAGGAGGCGGTGCGCAACCCGCGCGACCTCAACCAGCGCCTGGTCGACGCCCAGGAGACCCGCCGCATCCTCGACCGCCTCTACGGCTACGAGGTCTCGCCGGTGCTGTGGAAGAAGGTCATGCCGAAGCTGTCGGCGGGCCGCGTGCAGTCCGTCGCCACCCGGCTCGTGGTCGAGCGCGAGCGCGAGCGGATCGCCTTCCGCTCCGCCTCGTACTGGGACCTGGTCGGCACCTTCTCGACCGGCCGCACCGCGGCCGACGCCGCGAACCCGGAGAACTTCGGCGCCCGGCTGGTCTCCGTCGACGGCCGTCGGATCGCCACCGGCCGCGACTTCGGTTCGGACGGCCGGCTGCGCGACGCCGCCGTGGCCGCGAACACCCTGCACCTCGACGAGCAGGCCGCCCGGGCGCTGGCCGCCGCGCTGGAGCAGACCGCGTTCGCCGTCCGCAGTGTCGAGTCCAAGCCCTACCGCCGCTCGCCGTACGCGCCGTTCCGCACCACGACGCTCCAGCAGGAGGCCAGCCGCAAGCTGGGCTTCGGTGCGAAGCGGACGATGCAGGTCGCGCAGAAGCTGTACGAGAACGGCTTCATCACCTACATGCGCACCGACTCCACCACGCTGTCGGAGACGGCGGTCACCGCCGCACGCGCCCAGGTCACCCAGCTGTACGGCGCCGACTACCTGCCGGACGCGCCGCGCGTCTACGCCAGCAAGGTCAAGAACGCCCAGGAGGCGCACGAGGCGATCCGCCCGTCCGGCGACCGCTTCCGCACCCCGGCCGAGACCGGCCTGTCCGGCGACGACTTCCGGCTGTACGAGCTGATCTGGATGCGCACCGTCGCCTCCCAGATGAAGGACGCCGTCGGCCAGTCCGTCACCGTCCGGGTCGGCGGCCGCTCCGCCGACGGCCGGGACGCCGAGTTCTCCGCCTCCGGCAAGATCATCACCTTCCACGGCTTCCTCAAGGCCTACGTGGAGGGCGCGGACGACCCCAACGCCGAGCTCGACGACCGCGAGCGCCGGCTGCCCAACGTCGCCGAGGGCGACCCGCTGGCCGCCGACCGGCTCACCCCGGAGGGCCACGCCACCAAGCCCCCGGCACGCTACACCGAGGCCTCGCTGGTGAAGGAGCTGGAGGACCGCGAGATCGGCCGTCCCTCCACCTACGCCTCGATCATCGACACGATCATCAACCGCAAGTACGTCTTCAAGAAGGGCACGGCGCTCGTCCCGTCCTTCCTCTCCTTCGCCGTGGTGAACCTGCTGGAGAAGCACTTCGGCCGGCTCGTCGACTACGACTTCACCGCCAAGATGGAGGACGACCTCGACCGGATCGCGGCCGGCCAGGCCGAGTCCGTGCCGTGGCTGAAGCGCTTCTACTTCGGCGAGGGCGCGGGCGCCGCCGCGGGCGGTGCCGCCGAGGCCGGCAACGGCGACGGCGACCACCTCGGCGGCCTGAAGGAGCTCGTCACTGACCTCGGCGCGATCGACGCCCGGGAGATCAGCTCCTTCCCGCTGAGCGAGGAGATCACCCTGCGGGTCGGCCGCTACGGCCCGTACGTCGAGAAGGCCTCCGCCGTCGAGGGCGAGCAGGGCCAGCGCGCCGACATCCCCGACGACCTGCCGCCGGACGAGCTCACCGTCGAGCTCGCCGAGGAGCTGCTGGCCAAGCCCAGCGGCGAGCGCGCGCTCGGCACCGACCCCGAGAGCGGCAACCCGCTGGTCGCCAAGGACGGCCGCTACGGCCCGTACGTCACCGAGGTGCTGCCCGAGGGCACCCCGAAGACGGGCAAGAACGCGGTGAAGCCGCGTACCGCCTCGCTCTTCAAGACGATGTCCCTGGACACCGTCACCCTCGAGGACGCGCTGCGCCTGCTCTCGCTGCCCCGGGTGGTCGGCACCGACCCCGAGGGCAACGAGATCACCGCCCAGAACGGCCGGTACGGCCCGTACCTCAAGCGCGGCACCGACTCCCGGTCGCTGACCAGCGAGGACCAGCTGCTCACCATCACCCTGGACGAGGCGCTGGCCATCTACGCCCAGCCCAAGCAGCGCGGGCGCGCGGCCGCCGCCGCCCCGCTCAAGGAGCTCGGCACCGACCCGGTCAGCGAGCGCCCGGTGGTCGTCAAGGACGGCCGCTTCGGCCCGTACGTCACCGACGGCGAGACCAATGCGACGCTCCGCAAGGACGACGAGGTCGAGACGATCACCCCCGAGCGCGGCTACGAGCTGCTCGCCGAGAAGCGCGCCCGCGGGCCGGTGAAGAAGGCGGCCAAGAAGGCGCCGGCGAAGAAGGCCGCGGCCAAGAAGACGGCGACCAAGAAGACCGCCGCGAAGAAGACGGCCGCCGCCAAGACGACGGCTGCCAAGACCACCGCCGCCAAGACGACCGCCAAGAAGACGGCCACCAAGGCGACCGCGGCGAAGAAGGCCGCAGCCGCCACCCCCGACGAGGACTGAGCCGCACCCTCCGTCACGCGGGCCCGCACCCTCGGGGGTGCGGGCTCGCGGTGCGTCACAACCGTGTCATGACCGGCTTCCGGAACCCCGTCCGCCCCATGGGCCCTAGCGTCCGACCGCTACGCTGACGGTATGACGAGTGAGGAGCAGACCGCCGGTCCCAGCACCGCCCCGCCCGACCGTCCGGAGGTTCCGCCGGCCGGGACACCCGGCGAACGGGCCCGGTCGCTGCTCCGGCTCCGCCCCTACCGGCGATTGTGGACGGCCCAGCTGGTCAGCGGCACCGCGGACCGCCTGTCGCTGCTCGTCCTCGTCCCGCTGACGGTGGTCGCCGCCGTGGCCGGCGGACAGTTCGGCGACGGCTACCGGTCGCTGGCGCTCGCCGTCGCCGCGGTCTTCACCGCGCGGATGCTCGCCACCGTGCTGTTCGGGGCCGCCCTGCTCGGCCCGGTGCACACGCTGTTCGGCGAGAAGCTGGACCGCCGCTGGGTCCTGGTCGGCGCGGACGTCGTGCGCGCCGTCCTGATCGGCATCGCCGCCTGGTGGTCGACCTGGACGCCGGGCGCCGCCACCTGGGTGCTGCTGGGCACCGTCTTCGCCACCGGCGCCGCCGAGCGGATCTGGGCGGTCGCCAAGGCAGCCGCCGTCCCCGGCCTGCTGCCGGCCGCCGACCCGTACGCCGCGCCCGACCACCGCAAGCCCTCCGCCGCCTCCCTGGACGCCGTCCGCACCGTGGACGACCGGACCGGCTGGGCCACCGTGCCGCTCGGCGCCACCGCCCTGGTCGCCCTCACCCTGCTCAACAACGTCCTCGCCGCACTCGGCCCGGACTGGCTGCGCGCCCACCAGGTCACCTCCGCCGCGGTCGGCGCCGCCCTGACGTTCGCCGCCTCCGCCGTGCTGGTCTTCCTGCAGGAGCTGCCCGCCGGCCCCGCCGCCGCCCCGCACTCCCCGCTGCAGGGCCTGCGAGCCCCTGTCGACGCCACCCCCGGCAAGGCGCTGAGCAAGGGCCGTACCGGCTCCGCCCCGTACTTCACCTTCGCCGTCGCCGCGGCCTACGCCTCGATGGCGGGCGTCGCCTCGCTCGGCCTGCTGACCGCGCTGGAGCACCGCGCCGGCCCGATCGGCTACGGCCTGGTCGTCCTCGCCGCGGGCCTCGCCCCGGCCGCCGGCGTCCGGCTCACCCGGGCCACCCTGCCCTCGTTCTCCCGCCGCCGCCTGCTCACGCTCGCCCTGCTCGTCGAGGGCGTGGCACTGATCCTGGCCGGCCTGGTGCTGGACTTCGTCCTCGTCCTGCTGCTCACCGTGCTGGCCGGCGTCGCCGCCGGGCTGACCGTGTCGGTCGGCCGCACCCTGCTCGCGCAGGAGGTCGAGGAGGCCCGGCTGCCCAAGGTCACCGAGCACCTCTACGCGGTGCTGCGGGCCGTGGTCGGCAGCGCGCTGATCGCCGTCCCGCTGATCGCGGCCGCCTACGGCGAGATCACCCTCGGCCGGGTCGAACCCGGCAGCTTCACCTTCATCCACGACGGCGCCGCGCTCGCCGTCTCCACGGCCGGCCTGCTCACCCTGGTGCTGGCCGCGGTCGTGCTGCTGCGCACCGACGACCGCCGCGGTGTGGCGCCGTTCAGCAAGGAGCTGTTCCAGGCCGTCCGCGGCGGCGCCGACCCGGCCCCGCACCGCACCGCCGGCACCGGCTTCTTCATCGCCCTGGAGGGCGGCGACGGCGCCGGCAAGTCCACCCAGGCCCAGGCCCTCGCCGAGTGGATCCGCGCCAAGGGCCACGAGGTGGTGCTCACCCGCGAGCCCGGCGGCAGCCCGGTCGGCCAGCGGCTGCGCGGCCTCGTCCTGGACGTCGGCAACACCGGCCTGTCGCACCGCGCCGAGGCGCTGATCTACGCCGCCGACCGCGCCGAGCACGTCGAGAGCGTCATCCGGCCCGCGCTCGCCCGCGGCGCCGTGGTGATCACCGACCGGTACATGGACTCCTCCATCGCGTACCAGGGCGCCGGCCGCGACCTCGCCGCGACCGAGATCGCCCGGATCTCCCGCTGGGCCACCGGCGGCCTCCTCCCGGACCTCACCGTGGTGCTGGACGTCGACCCGACCGCCGCCCGCGAGCGGTTCACCGAGGCGCTCGACCGGCTGGAGTCCGAGCCGACCGAGTTCCACGCCCGGGTCCGGGCCGGCTTCCTCGCCCTCGCCGCCGCCGACCCGGCCCGCTACCTGGTCGTCGACGCGGGGCAGCAGCCCGCCCAGGTGACCACCGCGATCCGCCACCGGCTCGACCGCGAGCTGCCGCTCTCCACGCAGGAGAAGGCCGCCCTCGCCGAGCAGGAGCGCCTCGCCCGGGAGGCCGCCGAGCGCCGCGCCGCCGAGGAGGCCCGGCTCAAGGCCGAGGCCGAGGAGGCCGAGCGCAAGCGGCAGGCCCTGCTGGAGGAGCTGCGCGCCGAACAGGCCGAGAAGGAGCGCCTCGCCAAGCTGGAGGCCGAGCGGATCGCCGCCGAGGAGGCCCGCAAGGCCGCCGAGGAGGCGCGCCTGCGGGCCGAGGAGCAGGCCAGGGAACGCGCCGAGGAGGAGGCCCGCCGCAGTGCCGCCGAGGAGGCCCGGCTCAAGGCCGAAGCCGCCGAGCGCGAGCGCCGCGAGGCGGAGGCCGCCGCCCAGGCCGAGATCCAGCGCCAGCGCGAACTGCAGCGCGCCGAACAGCGCCGACGTGCGGAGGAGGCCCTGCAGCGCGCCGAGGAGGCCCGGCTGCAGGCCGAGGCCGCCGAGCAGGAGCGCCGGGCGGCGGAGACCGCCGCCGCGTCGGCCGCCGCGACCGCGGAGCTTCCGCAGGTCGCGCCCGCCCGGGACGGCGAGGACGACGAGGACGACGAGACCACCCGGGAGATCCCCGAGGTCGAGCGTCGGAAGGCGGTGCGGGCCGCCGAGCAGGCCGGCCCCGCCGACGCGACGGCCGTCCTGCCGACCGTCCCGGCCGCCGACGAGACGGCCGTGCTGCCGAAGGCGGAGCCCGCGGACTTCCGCAAGGCACCGCTGGCGGACGAGACGGCCGTGCTGCCCAAGGCCGACGAGACCGCCGTGCTGCCGAAGGCGGAGCGCGCCGACTTCCGCAAGGCACCGCTCGCGGACGAGACGGCGGTGCTGCCGCAGGCGGGCGAGACCGCCGTGCTGCCGCAGGCCGATCCGGACGGGTCCGACCGGGTGCCGCCGGCCCTGTGGCGCGAGGAGCCGCCCGCCGAGACCACCCGCGAGCTCACCCCGGTCGACCGGCCGCGTCCGTCCTGGGCCGAGGAGACGCCGATGGACGACCTCCCCAGCCTCACCGACAGCCTGCTGGGATCGCGCGACGAGTGGGCCCGCTGGGAGACCGAGGAGGACGGCGAGGACGGCCCGGAGCGGCGCGGCTGGGGCCGCAAGCGCCGCCGCGACTAGCCTCCGCCGGCCGCCGGCCGGCAGCGGGACGCAACGGAAGGGCACCGCAGTCTGAAAGACTGCGGTGCCCTTTTCCCCGTCCGCAGCCACCCGAGGAAGCCCGTACCCGTGACCGTCGCCGCAGCCGCCCCGCCCGTCCGCGCCGCCGAGGCCCCCGCCCCGGAAGCGGCGCGCAGACCGGGCACCGGCCGGCTGCTGGCACTGGACGGCCTGCGCTTCCTGGCCGTCCTGCTGGTCGTCGTCTACCACTACGTCGCGTTCGGCTCCGACTGGGGCCGGCCGCGTGCGGAGCTCTTCCCGGTGCTCTACCGGCCCGCCGCCTACGGCTGGATGGGCGTCCAGCTGTTCTTCCTGATCAGCGGCTTCGTGATCTGCCTGAGCTGCTGGGGCCGCTCGCTCGCCGACTTCCTGAGCTCCCGGGTGGTGCGGCTGTTCCCGGCGTACTGGTTCGCGGTGCTGCTCACCACGGCGGTGCTCGCGGCCGTCCCGGGCGGCAGCCGCCCGCGGGCGACCCGGGACGTACTGACCAACCTGACGATGATGGAGTACCCGTTCGGGGCGCCCTACGTCGACGGCGTGTACTGGAGTCTCTGGGTCGAGGGCCGGTTCTACCTGATCTTCGCGGTGGTGGTGGCGCTCGGCCTCACCTACCGCCGGGTGCTCGCCTTCTGCCTGCTCTGGTGCGCCGCCGGGGTGCTCGCCATGGCCGCGCCCGGCGAGCAACTGCTGCAGGTGCTGGCGATGCCCGAGTACTGCTGGTTCTTCATCGGGGGCCTGGCCTTCTACCTGATCCGGCGGTTCGGCCCGGACCTGCTGCTCTGGCTGCTGGTCGGCTTCACCTTCCTGGCGGGCTGCCGGTCCGTGCTGCCCACCTACCGCTTCGTCGCCGCCCAGGCCGGTTACCCGGTGCCCGAGTGGGGCGTGGTCGCCCTGCTCGCGCTCTTCTACCTGCTGATGGCCGGCGTCGCCCTGGACTGGTTCCGTGCGGTCCAGTGGCGCTGGCTGGCCACCGCCGGCGCCGTCACCTACCCGCTGTACCTGCTGCACGAGTACATCGGCTGGGAGGTGATCGACGTCCTCGGGGGCAAGGTCGACCCCTGGCTGCTGGTCGGTGCGCTGCTGGTGGTGATGACCGTCGCATCCTGGCTGGTGCACCGCTTCGTCGAGCGGCCCGCCGCCCGCTGGCTCAAGCCCCGCCTGGCGGCCTCCTTCGCGAAGGTGCGCGGGGTGCCGGCGCCCGTCCCGCGCCCGTCGGCACATCGCCCGTCGGCCCAGGGCCCGTCCACCGGGTGCCCCACGACCGAGGAACCCGCCCGCACGGCGGCGGCCGGGCGGGACGCGCAGCCGGTCGGTGCCCTCGCCCCGACGGCCGCCCGCGGTGTCGGCGACGGGCGTTAGGCTCGTGGCGGACCCGGATGGCAGGCGGCCGGGGCGGACGGCAGGGAGTACGGCGTGAGCGTGTGGGACGACCTGGTCGGCCAGGATCGGGTGGTCGAGCAGCTGTCCGCGGCCGCCCGGGCGGCGCGGGCCACCGTCGCCGCCGGACGCACCGCGGGCGCACCGGCCGACCCCGGCGGCAACGCCTCGCTGATGACCCACGCCTGGCTGTTCACCGGCCCGCCCGGTGCCGGCCAGACCACCGCCGCCCGCGCCTTCGCCGCCGCCCTCCAGTGCACCAGCCCCGACCTCGAACTCGGCGGCACGCCCGGCTGCGGCTTCTGCGAGGGCTGCCACACCGTCCTCTCGGGCAGCCACGCCGACGTGAAGTACGTGCGCACCGACGGCCTCTCCATCGGCGTCGGCGACATGCGCGACCTCGTCCTGCGCGCTGCCAGCTATCCGACCGGCGGCCGCTGGTCGGTGATCCTCGTCGACGCCGCCCACCGGCTCACCGAGGCCGCGGCCAACGCCCTGCTCAAGGGCGTCGAGGAGCCCTCGCCGCGGACCGTCTGGCTGCTCTGCGCGCCCTCCGTCCAGGACGTGCTGCCCACCATCCGCTCCCGCTGCCGGCTGTTGGTGCTGCGCACGCCGTCCGCCGAGGCCGTCGCCGACATGCTGGTGCGCAGGGACGGCGTCGACCCGGGTCCCGCGCACGCCGCCGCCCTCGCCGGCCAGGGCGACATCGACCGCTCCCGCCGCCTCGCCGTCGACGAGCAGGCGCGCGCCCGGCGGGCCGAGGTGCTGCGCATTCCGCTGCAGGTCGCCGACGTCGGCGGCTGCCTCGCCGCCGCGCAGCGGCTGGTCGACACCGCGAAGGCCGACGCCGAGGCCCTCGCCGAGACCCAGGACGCCAAGGAGACCGACGACCTGAAGGCCGCGTACGGTGCCGCCGAGGGCAGCCGGGCACCGCGCGGCATGGCGGGGGCGGTCAAGGAACTGGAGAAGCGGCAGAAGAGCCGGGCTACCCGCACCCGCCGGGAGACCCTCAACACCGCGCTGCTCGACCTGCTCGGCTTCTACCGGGACGTCCTCGCCCTGCAGTTCGGCTCCGCCGGCCCGCTCGCCAACGAGGACCACCGGCAGGCCCTCGACCGGGTCGCCGCCGCCGGGCCCGCCGAGTCCACCCTGCGCCGTATCGAGGCCGTCCTCGCCTGCCGCGAGGCGCTCGACCGCAACGTCGACCCGCTGCTCGCCGTGGAGGCGATGACGCTCGCCCTCCGGGCCGGCTGAACCTCCCCGACCGGCCACCGGCGCCTGCCGGGTGACCCGGCGTCCGCTGCCGCCGAGCGCCCCGGCGGCTTCCGGGTGACGGCATGTCACCTCGCTCGTTCGAGTGAACGTCGGACGGCGCCCGCACGGCCCCCGCCGACCCGCGCGGCCCGTTGTGCACCCTGTGGACGGTCGGTCCGAAAGCCGTGGTCCGGCGACCGTGCTCGCTCCGAGGTGGTGCGCCCATGCCCCGTCCGCTCCTCGTCGTCGTATCCCTGCTCGCGGCCGCCGCAGCCGCCGCGGCCGGACTCCGGCTCGGCCGCTCCACCCTCGCCGGCTGGCGCGACCTCCGCTCCGCCCGCACCTACGGGCTCGCCGCCGAGCAGCGGCCGCTGCTGCTGCGCGCCGCCGCGGCCGTGTTCTGCCTGGTCTGCGCCGCCGTCCTCGCCGCCGCCGTGCTGCCCGGCCGCGCACCCGGCGCCTGGGGACGGTCGCAGCACAGCGGGGCCGAGTCGGCCTCCCGGCCCCCCGCGGCCCCCGGTCCCGCAGCGAGCTCCGGGTCCGCCGCACCACAGCCGGCCGCCGCACAGCCCCCCTCCGCCGCCGCCCACCCCGCGCCGCCCGCGGCCACCGCCTTCACCTCGATCGGGCAGCCGGCCGAGGGCGAGCTGATGGAGGGCGCCGTCCCCGGCCCCGACGGCCGGCCCCGCACCGTCCGGGTCTGGCTGCCCGCGCAGTACCGCACCGACCAGCAGGCCCGCTTCCCGGTGATCGTCCTGCACTCCGGCACCCCCCGGAAGACCGCCGACGCCGAACTGCCCGACCTCTTCGACGGCATCGCCTCCGCGGTGAAGCTCGGCCGCTCCCGGCCCTTCGTGGTGGTCGCCCCGGAGGCGCCCAGCGGCACCGAGCACCCCTGCGAGCTGGTCGCCGCCGCCCCGCAGGCCGTCGCCGACGACGCCGCGCTGCGCACCGCGGTGATCACCGCCTTCCGCACCATGTCCGCCGGCCCGGACAGCTGGGGCGTGCTCGGCGTCGAGGCCGGAGCACCCTGCGCGGCCGCCGCCGGCCTGGCCCGCCCCGACCTGTACGGCGCCGCCGCCGCGGTCTCCGGGCGGTACGACACCGCCGCACTCGCCGAGGCCTGCGCCGAGGCACCCGCCGGCACCGCCGGCCGGCTGCTGCTCGCCGCCGCCAAGGCCGACACCGCGGGCGTCGGTGACGCCCGGGCGCTGCAGGCCGCGCTCCACGGCGGCAAGGGCCCGGCCGCCCGCGCCGACGTCAGGGTCTCCGACATCGTGCAGGACTACACGCACGAGCGGGAGCGCCTGCGGCTGGTCCGGGTCGCCGTGCAGTACCTCGCCGAGAGCCTCGGCCGGGCCGGCTGAGCCCGTCGCCGTCGCCGGCACAGGGCAGGCCGAACCCGGCCGTCGCCCACTGGCCGATGAGCGCCTCCCACCCCGGTTGCCGCCCGCTGCCCGCCGGGCCGGAACCCGCCGGAGGGTGTCGGCACCGGGGTGCCCCGGGTGGCGACCTATACGCTGGGGGCGGCCCGGCGAGTGCCCCGCCGAGCCCGGGACCGGCCCGCGCACCGCACCGCCGTTCCGCGCCGTGCCGCGCCCGAGGGAGACCCACACCATGCGAGCCACCCGGCGGAACCGCCCCGCGACCGCCGTCCTGGCTGCCGCAGCCGCCTCGGCCGTGCTGCTGGCCGGCTGCTCCTCCGGAGGCTCGCCGGCGCCCAGCGACACCGGCACGTCCGGCGCCTCCGCGGGTGCCTCCCGGGCCGCGGCGAACGCCGCACCGCTGCAGCCGCTGCCCGAGCAGACCCCGGCCGCCCTGGCCGCCTACTACGCGCAGAAGCTCGACTGGAAGTCCTGCGACGGCGAGTTCGAATGCGCGCAGTTCAAGGTCCCGCTCGACTACGACCGGCCCGCCGGCGGGGACATCACCCTCGCCGCCGTGCGCAAGAAGGCCTCCGGCGGCGCCCAGCGGATCGGCTCCCTGCTGCTCAACCCCGGTGGACCCGGCGGCTCCGCCGTCGACTACCTGGAGGCCGTCGCCCGCGGCTACGACCCGCAGGTCCGCGCCGCCTACGACCTCGTCGGCCTCGACCCGCGCGGCGTCGGCCGCTCCGCCCCCGTCAGCTGCCTCTCGGGGGAGCGGATGGACGCCTACGCCGCCACCGACATCACCCCCGACGACCAGGCCGAGACCGACGCCCTGATCGCCGCCGACAAGGAGTTCGCCGAGGCCTGCAAGGCGAAGTCCGGGAACGTCCTCGGCCATGTCTCCACCGTCGAGGCCGCCCGCGACATGGACGTCCTGCGGGCCCTGGTCGGCGACGACAAGTTGCACTACCTGGGCAAGAGCTACGGCACCTTCCTCGGCGCGACCTACGCGGGCCTGTTCCCGGGCAAGGTCGGCCGGATGGTGCTCGACGGCGCGATGGACCCGTCGCTGGACGCCAGGGCCGGCAACCGCACCCAGGCCGGCGGCTTCGAGACCGCCTGGGCCGCCTTCGCCAAGGACTGCGCCAAGCGCGAGGACTGCCCGCTCGGCCACAGCGAGAAGGAGGTCGGCGAACGGCTCACCGCGCTGTTCCGGCAGATCGACGCCAAGCCGCTGCCGACCGACTCCACCCGCCCGCTCACCGAGGCCCAAGCCACCACCGGCGTCATCCAGGCGATGTACGCCGAGTTCCTCTGGCCGCAGCTGCGCACCGCGCTCACCGACGCGGTGGCCGGCGACGGCACCGCGCTGCTCGCTCTCTCCGACGAGTACTACGAACGCGCCGAGGACGGCAGCTACCCCAACCTGATGGCCGCCAACATGGCCGTCAACTGCCTCGACCTGCCCGCGCCGTTCACCGGCCCGGAGGAGGCCCGCGCCGCCGAGGCCGACTTCGCTGCGGCCTCCCCGCACTTCGGCCGCGACATGGCCTGGATGGCGCTCTCCTGCACCTACTGGCCGGACCGCCCGACCGGACAGCCGCACACCGTCCGCGCCGCCGGGTCCGCCCCGATCGTCGTCGTCGGCACCACCCGCGACCCGGCCACCCCGTACGCCTGGGCGCAGTCCCTGGCCGGCCAGCTGGAGTCCGGCCGGCTGATCACCTACGACGGCGACGGCCACACCGCGTACGGGCGGCGCAACACCTGCGTGGACGGCGCGGTCAACCGCTACCTGCTGGGCGGCGAGGCACCGGCGGACGGCACCCGCTGCGCCAAGTAGCGCCCCGGGCGTACGCCCTGTCCACCAGGTAATACCCGTACCTGGCTGACGGTGCTGGCGGATAGCATGGGGCGCCCCCACGTGTCCCGCCGTCCCGACAGGAGCACCCGTGCTCGGAGTCAACGACCTGGCGACGTACGTCCTCGGCGCCCTGGTCATCGTCCTGCTGCCCGGCCCGAACTCGCTGTACGTCCTGTCCGTCGCCGCCCGCAGGGGCGTCCGCACCGGCTACCGGGCCGCCGCGGGCGTCTTCCTCGGCGACTTCACCCTGATCAGCCTCACCGCGCTCGGCGCCTCCTCGCTGCTGGAGGCCAACCCGGCGGTCTTCGCCGTGGTGAAGTTCGGCGGCGCCGCCTACCTGCTGTGGATCGGCATCGGCATGATCCGGGCCGCCCGGCAGCTCTGGCTCGAACGGCGGGCCGCGGCCGACGCGATCGACGCGGTGGAGGCCGCCGAGGCGCTGCCGGAGAGCACCGAGAACCCGTTCCGCCGGGCGCTGGTGATCAGCCTGCTCAACCCGAAGGCCATCCTCTTCCTGCTGTCCTTCTTCACCCAGTTCGTGGACCCGTCCTACGGCATGCCGGCACTCTCCTTCGGCCTGCTCGGCGGCATCCTGCAGACCTTCAGCGTCCTCTACCTGTCCCTGCTGATCTTCGCCGGCACCACGCTCGCGACCGCCTTCCGCCGCCGCAAGCGCCTCTCCGCCGGGCTCACCAGCGGCGTCGCCCTGCTCTTCGCCGGCTTCGCCGCCAAGCTCGCCGTCTCCTCCGCCTGACCCCGGAGCCGGCCGCGGTGCGGACCACCTCCCGAAACTGTGTAGACTGGCCCGCGTTGCCGATGAGATCCTCGACCCGTCGGGGAGCCCCGGCAGCGGCGCCGCCTTAGCTCAGTTGGCCAGAGCAACGCACTCGTAATGCGTAGGTCGCGGGTTCGAATCCCGCAGGCGGCTCGGACGGAAGCCCAGGTTGCTCATCGAGCACCTGGGCTTCTGGCGTGTCAGGTGCAGAGCGCCGCAACGACACCGCCGCCCCGGACCTCACCGGCGGGGCCGGCGGTCCGGGGGCGGACGGGACGAAGAGGGGATCAGGCGGCGGCCAGGCGCTCCGCGGCGGCGTCGAGGCGGGCCAGGACGCGCTCGCGGCCGAGCAGCTCCATCGACTCGAACAGCGGCAGTCCGACGGTGCGGCCGGTGACGGCCACCCGGATCGGGGCCTGGGCCTTGCCGAGCTTGAGGCCGTGCTCGGTGCCGACCTTCTCCAGGAGGGTCTTGAGGTCCTCGGCGGCCCAGGGCGCCGAGGCGAGCCCCGCCCGGACGTCGCGGAGAAGCTCCGCGGCGCCCGCCTTCATCGCCTTCGCCCACGACGCCTCGTCGGCGACCGGCTCGTCGAGGAAGAGGAAGTCGACCTGTGCGGTGATCTCGGACAGCACCGCGATCCGGGTCTGCGCGAGCGGCGCGACCTTCTCGAACACGGCGGCGTCGAAGGCCTCCGGCCGCCACGGCGCGTGCGGCGCGGCCAGCCACGGCGCACAGGCCGCGGTGAACTGCTCCGCGCCCAGCGCCCGGATGTAGTCGCCGTTGAAGGCCGTCAGCTTTTTGATGTCGAAGAACGCCGAGGAGCTGTTGACGTTCTCCACGCGGAACAGCTGCTGCAGCTCCTCGAAGGGCAGGATCTCGCGGTCGTCGCCCGGCGCCCAGCCCAGCAGCATCAGGTAGTTGACCATCGCCTCGGGCAGGAAGCCCTCGGCGAGGTAGTCCTCCAGCGCCACCTTGTCGCGGCGCTTGGAGAGCTTCTGGCGCTTCTCGTTGACGATCACCGGCAGGTGCGCCCAGACCGGCGGCTGCGCACCGAGCGCCTCCCACAGCAGCTGCTGCTTGGGCGTGTTGGAGAGGTGCTCCTCGCCGCGGATCACCTGGGTGACGCCCTCGTCCAGGTCGTCGACCACGTTGGCGAGCAGGAAGACCGGGGTGCCGTCGCCACGGGCGATCACGAAGTCCTCGATGGCGCTGTTCGGGAAGGCCGGCTCGCCGCGGATCAGGTCCACGACGACGGTCTCGCCCTCGTCCGGGGTGCGGAAGCGCATCGCCCGGCCGGCCTCCCAGTCGAGGCCGCGGTCGCGGCAGAAGCCGTCGTAGCCCAACTGCTGCGAGCCGGTGCGCTCCTGGACCTGCTCGCGGGTGCAGTCGCAGTAGTAGGCCTTGCCGGCGGCGTGCAGCTGTCCGGCCGCCTCGCGGTGCCGGTCGGCGTTGTGCGACTGGAAGTAGGGGCCCTCGAAGGCCGGGTCGGACTCGTTGATGCCGATCGCGGAGAGGGCGTTGACGATCCCGTCGATCCACTCGGGCTTGTTGCGCGCCGCATCGGTGTCTTCGATGCGCAGGACGAAGGTGCCGCCGGACTGTCGCGCCACAGCCCAGTTGTAGAGGGCGGAACGAGCGCCGCCGACGTGGAACATGCCGGTCGGGGACGGTGCGAAACGGACGCGAACAGCGGGAGCAGACATGCCGCACAGCCTACCGAGCCGGGCGCCGCCCCCGCTTCCGCACCGACCGCCGCACCGACCGCCGCTCCGGCCGCCGCACCGGCCGCCGTCCCGGGGGTGTGCGCCCGCCGCCGCAGCGCGCCGCAGCACGGACGGCGTCCGGCCGCTCGCGGCCCGTCCTCTAGGATGGCGGGGTGACCGATGACACTCAGCAGGCCCCCGACCGCGGGCCGATCAGCCGCCCCGAACTGCCGACCGCCTACGCCCCGGCCGAGGTAGAGGGCGTGCTGTACGAGCGCTGGGTGGAGCGCGGTTACTTCACGGCGGACGCGAAGAGCGACAAGCCGGCGTACACCATCGTCATCCCGCCGCCGAACGTCACCGGTGCGCTGCACCTCGGCCACGCCTTCCAGCACACGCTGATGGACGCCCTCACCCGCCGCAAGCGGATGCAGGGCTTCGAGACGCTGTGGCTGCCCGGTATGGACCACGCCGGCATCGCCACCCAGAACAAGGTCGAGCAGCAGCTCGCCGAGTCCGGCCTCTCCCGCCACGACCTGGGTCGCGAGGCCTTCGTCGAGAAGGTCTGGGAGTGGAAGGAGAACTACGGCGGCCGGATCCTCGGCCAGATGCGCCGCCTCGGCGACGGCGTCGACTGGTCGCGCGAGCGCTTCACCATGGACGAGGGCCTGTCCCAGGCCGTCCAGACCATCTTCAAGAAGCTCTTCGACGACGGCCTGATCTACCGCGCCGAGCGCATCATCAACTGGTGCCCGCGCTGCCTCACCGCGCTCTCCGACATCGAGGTCGAGCACAAGGACCGCGACGGCGAGCTGGTCTCGATCCGCTACGGCGAGGGCGAGGACTCGGTGGTCGTCGCGACCACCCGCGCCGAGACGATGCTGGGCGACACCGCGGTCGCCGTCCACCCGGACGACGAGCGCTACAAGCACCTGGTCGGCCGGACCGTCAAGCTGCCGCTGACGGACCGCGAGATCCCGGTCGTCGCCGACGAGCACGTCGACCCGGAGTTCGGCACCGGCGCCGTCAAGGTGACCCCGGCGCACGACCCCAACGACTTCGCCATCGGCCAGCGCCACGGCCTGCCCAACGTGACCGTGATGGACGAGCGCGGTGTCATCACCGTGCACGGCCCCTTCCTCGGCCTGGACCGCTTCGAGGCCCGCTCGGCCGTGGTCGGCGCGCTCCGCGAGCAGGGCCGGATCGTCGCCGAGAAGCGCCCGTACGAGCACTCGGTCGGGCACTGCTCGCGCTGCCACACCGTGGTCGAGCCGCGGCTGTCGCTGCAGTGGTGGGTCAAGGTCGGGCCGCTGGCGCAGGCCGCCGGCGACGCGGTCCGCGACGGCCGGGTCGAGATCCACCCGAAGGAGCTGGAGCGCCGCTACTTCGACTGGGTCGACAACATGTACGACTGGTGCATCTCGCGCCAGCTCTGGTGGGGCCACCGGATCCCGGTCTGGTACGGCCCGGACGGCGAGGTCGTCTGCGTGGGACCGGACGAGCAGCCGCCGACCGGCGAGGGCTGGCACCAGGACCCGGACGTCCTGGACACCTGGTTCTCCTCGGGCCTGTGGCCGTTCTCCACGCTCGGCTGGCCGGAGAAGACCGCCGACCTCGAGAAGTTCTACCCGACCGACGTCCTGCTGACCGGCCACGACATCATCTTCTTCTGGGTCGCCCGGATGATGATGTTCGGCCTGTACGCGATGGACGGCCAGGCGCCGTTCAAGACGGTCGCCCTGACCGGTCTGGTCCGCGACGAGTTCGGCAAGAAGATGTCGAAGTCGTCCGGCACCGCCGTCGACCCGCTGGACTGGATGGACGCCTACGGCGCAGACGCCGTCCGCTTCACCCTGGCCCGCGGCGCCAACCCCGGCGCCGACGTGCCGATCGGCGAGGACTGGGTCAAGGGCTCCCGGAACTTCTGCAACAAGATCTGGAACGCCACCCGCTTCGCGCTGATGAACGGCGCCACCGTCGAGGGCCCGCTGCCGGCTGCCGAGGAGCTGACCTCGGTCGACCGCTGGATCCTCTCGCGCCTCAACGCGACCGTGGCCGAGGTCGACGCGCTGTACGACGACTACGAGTTCGCCAAGGTCTCGGACGCGCTCTACCACTTCGCGTGGGACGAGGTCTTCGACTGGTACGTCGAGCTCTCCAAGACCACCCTCGCCAGGGGCGGCGCACAGGCCGACGCGGCCCGCCGGGTCCTCGGCGAGGTCCTGGACCTCACCCTGCGCCTGCTGCACCCGGTGGTCCCGTTCGTCACCGACACCCTGTGGACCACCCTCACCGGAGCCGAGTCGCTGGTGGTCACCGAGTGGCCGAAGGACTCCGGCTTCCGCGACGCGGAGGCCGAGGCCGAGATCGCCACCCTGCAGCAGGTGGTCACCGAGGTCCGCCGCTTCCGCTCGGACCAGGGCCTGCAGCCCGCGCAGCGCGTCCCCGCGCAGCTCGAGCTGGCCGGCACCGTGCTCGGTGTCCACGAGGACGCGATCCGCTCGCTGCTGCGCCTGACCGTGCCGGAGGCCGGCTTCGCCGCCACCGCCGTGCTGCCGGTCGCCGGCGCGACGGTCTCGCTGGACCTGTCCGGCACGATCGACGTCGCGGCGGAGCGCAAGCGCCTCGCCAAGGACCTCGCCGCGGCGGAGAAGGAGAAGGCGCAGACCACCGCCAAGCTCGGCAACGAGGCCTTCCTCGCGAAGGCCCCGGACGAGGTGGTCGCCAAGATCCGCGGCCGCCTGGAGGCCGCCGAGGCCGACATCGCCCGGATCACCGCCCAGCTGGCCGGCCTGCCCCAGGCCTGACCGGCCGGTCCCGGCACGGACGACGACGGAGGGCCGCACCCGCGCGACGGGTGCGGCCCTTTCGCATGTCCGTTCCCTCAGCCCGCTGAGACTCCTCAGGCGAGGGCCGGCCTCATCCGCCGGGCCAGCCACTTGCCGAGCTCCCAGAGCACCAGCAGGGCCAGCGGCGCCAGCAGTGCCCAGCCGAACTGCTGGACGCTGATCCGGGTGGTGCCCAGGATGCGGCGGAAGCCGTCCATCTGCGTGACCATCACGGCCAGCACGAACTCGCCGAGGGCGGCCCAGTTCATCTGCTTGCTGTCGAAGGTCGTGGTGCTGAACACCGAGGCCGTCTCGCTGCGGCACTCGAAGGCCGCGACGATCAGGCAGAGCGAGAAGGCCGTGAAGGCGATCGAGCTTCCGGTGTTCACGTCGTCGTAGCGGGACTCGCCGAGCTTGATCAGCGAGAGCAGGAAGACGGTGATGGCGAGGCCGCTCAGCCCCACCGTGACCATCACCGGCCGGGTCAGCACCGACTCCCCGCGCGGCCGAGGCGTCCGCTGCATCAGCCCCGGGCTCTCCTGGTCGAAGCCGAGCGCGAAGCCGAACGGCGCGTTCACCACGAAGTGGATCCACAGCACCTGCGGCGGCGGGAAGGGCTCGCCGCTCGCGATGTTGAAGATCGTCGCGCCGAGGAAGGTCAGCACGAAGGTGACCAGCAGCAGGAGCACGAAGCGGATGTACTTGGTGAGGTTGTCGTAGAGCTTCCGGCCCTCCGCCACCGCGTAGACGATGGTGGCGAAGTTGTCGTCGGAGAGGATCATCCGGCTGGCGTTCTTCGCCACGTCGGTGCCGCTGCCCATGGCGATGCCGATGTCGGCGGCCTTGATCGCCGGTGCGTCGTTGACGCCGTCGCCGGTCATCGCGACGACGGCGCCCTTCTTCTTGAGCGTGTTGGCCAGCAGTACCTTGTGTTCGGGCGCGACCCGGCCGACCACCCCGATGGTGTCGATCCGCTCCATCTGCTCCTGCTCCGACATGGCGGCGAAGTCCGCGCCGAGCACGGCCTCGCCCTCGATGCCGAGCTGCCGGGCGATGGCCGCGCCCGTGGTGACGTCGTCGCCGGTCACCATCCGGACCCGGATGTGGGCGGCCTGCGCCTCGGCGACCGCCGCCTTCGACTCCTCGCGCGGCGGGTCCACCATGCCGACCAGGCTGGTCATCTGCAGATCGGTGACCAGGGAGAGCAGGTCGCCCCCCGGGTCGAAGTGCGCCGGGTCGATGTCGCGGACGGCGGCGGCCATCACCCGGCGGCCCTCGCCGCCCATCCGCTCGGTGGCCGCCTGGGCCCGCCGGGCGAGCTCGCCGTCCCAGGGGACGGTGGTGCCGGCCGAGAGAGCGGTGGCGGCCCGGCCCATCACCGCCGGGGCGGCGCCCTTGACGAAGCACCGGACGACGGGCCGGCCCATGGCGTCCGTCGCCGAGTTGAAGGTCGCCATCAGCTTGTAGCCCGGGTCGAAGGGCAGCGTGGCGAGCCGCGGGTAGCGCTCCCGGGTGGCCTCGATGTCCAGGCCGGCCTTGTGGCCGAGCACGAGCAGCGCGCCCTCGGTGGGGTCGCCGACCACCCGTCCGTCCACCAGCTTGGCGTCGCTGGCGACCAGGTAGGGGAGCACGGCGTCCTCGACGCCGGCCGAGGTGCCGGCGGCGTGGTGGATCCGGCCCTCCAGGCCGTAGCCGGTGCCGGAGACGGTGTAGCGGTCGGTCGGGCTGAGCACCTCCACCGCCGTCATCTGGTTCATCGTCAGGGTGCCGGTCTTGTCGGAGTTGATCGCCGAGGTGAAGCCCAGCGTCTCGACCGAGGGCAGCTCCTTCACGATCGCGTGGCGCTTCGCCAGGTTGAGGCTGCCGACCGAGAGGATCACCTGGGAGACCGTCGGCAGCGCCTCGGGGATGGCCGCGATGGCCAGCGAGACGGCGCTGACGAAGAGGGCGTCCCAGGCCTGGTCGCGGCTGCGGCCGAGCGCGAACATCACGATCATGGTCAGACCGGCCGCCCCGGCGATCCACAGGGTGAGGGTGTTGAGCTCCCGGTCGAGCGGCGACTGCTCCTTCTCGGTGGCCGAGAGCAGACCGGAGATCTTGCCGAGCTCGGTGCCGGCGCCGGTGCCGGTGACGACCAGCAGCCCGCTGCCGTGCGTCACCGGGGTGTTCATGAACGCCATGTTCGACTGCTCGCCGGGCGCTAGCCGTTCGCCGGTCAGCGTGCCCGCGTCCTTGGCCGCGGGGACGCTCTCGCCGGTGAGCGCCGACTCGTCGATCTGCAGAGCGCTCGCCTCGACGATCCGCCCGTCCGCGGGGACCTGGTCGCCGGCCGAGATCAGCACGATGTCCCCGACGACCAGTTGCTCGGCGGGGATCTCCGACTCGGTGCCGTCCCGGCGGACCCGCGCGGTGGCCTTCATCATCGACTTCAGCGCGTTCATCGCGCTCTCGGCCTTGCCCTCCTGGCGCAGGCCCACCACGGCGTTCAGCAGCGTCAGCAGGACCAGCAGGATCCCGGTGCTCCACTGCTTGATGGCCAGGGAGACCACCGCGGCGGCCACCAGGATGATCTGCATGTAGCTGCGGTACTGGTCGAGGAACCGCCGCCAGGTCGGCTTCGGCTTCTCCTCGGGCAGCGCGTTCGGGCCGTCTGCGGCGAGCCGCTCGGCCGCCCGGGCGGCGCTCAGGCCGACGGCCGGGTCGACGCCGAAGGCGGCCAGCGCCTCCGCCGGCGGCCGCGCGTACCAGCTCGGCGCGGGCGCACCCGCCGCCGGATCGGCCTGTTGCGTCATCGGCTCCCCTTCTTCTTCCGCCTCTTGCCCTTCCCGTGCTCCGCCTCGTACGGGTCGGCCTCGGCGCCGGGCGGGGCCTCGGCCTCCAGGTCGCGCCGGACGAGGAGCAGCTGCTTGCGGGCCTCGGCGCCGAGAGACGGGTACTGCGGGTCGATCTCCGCGAGGGTGTGCACCAGGACGGCGGCCGCGCAGATCCGCGCGAACCACTTGCGGTCGGCCGGCACCACGTACCAGGGCGCCCACGGGGTGCTGGTCGCGGAGAGCATCTCGGAGAAGGCCAGCTGGTAGTCGTCCCAGTAGCGGCGCTCCCGGACGTCGGCAGCGGAGAACTTCCAGTTCTTCTCCGGCAGGTCGATCCGCTTCAGGAAGCGGATCCGCTGTTCCTCCCGGGAGAGGTTGAGGAAGATCTTGACCACCTTGAAGCCGTTGTCGGTGAGGTGGTGCTCCCAGCGGTTGATGTCGCGGTAGCGGCGCTCCCAGACGTCCGGCCCTCGGGCGGCCTCGGGCAGCCGCTGCCGCTCCAGGTGCTCCGGGTGGACCCGCACCACGAGGACCTCCTCGTAGTGCGAGCGGTTGAAGATGCCGATCTCGCCGCGGCCGGGCAGCCGGAGGTTGTAGCGCCACAGGTAGTCGTGGTCGAGCTCCTCGGCAGAGGGCACCTTGAAGCTGCTGACCTTCACGCCCTGCGGGTTCACCCCGCTCATGACGTGGCGGATCGTGCCGTCCTTGCCGCCGGCGTCGAGGGCCTGGAGGCAGAGCAGTACGCCGTAGGTGTCCTGGGCGGCGAGCCGGTCCTGGTACTCGGCGAGCAGTTCGACGCCGGTGCGCAGCAGTTCCGCGCCGTCCCGCTTCTTCAGGTGGGCCCGGTAGCGGGGGTCGAAGTCGCGGGCGAGGTCGACCTCCGACCCGGGCTTCACGCGCAGTGGCGCGATGAACCGTGCGATGGTCTCGGCTCGGTCGTCCGCCATGCCCGGGCCCCTTCCGCCGGCCCGCCCCGGGCGGAGGCGGGAGTCATCTGCCACGCTCCGCCCGGGGTCCGCGTGCGGCAATCGGAGTGCGGCCGTTCGGGCCTGGGCAGTCGGGGGCAGCCGGTGGCCGCCGGGGCCGGTCCGGGTCGAGCGGGGTCAGCCGGGCTCGCGGCCGGGGGAGTGCCGGGTGGCGCGGGCCAGCAGCAGGGCGGTGGCGAGGCCGCCGGCGAGGACGGCGCCGGCACCGACCAGCTGGGCGGTGCGGAGGCCGCGGTGAAGGCGTCCAGGACGGCGGTGCGGTCGGCCTCGGTGCGGGCGGCGGCGAGGGCGGCCGGTACGGAGGCCGCGGCGGGCAGGACGGCCGTCAGCCGGGCGTTCATCACGGCGCCGAGCGCGGCCACGCCGAGGCTGCTGCCGACCTCGGCCATGGCGCCGTCGATGCCGGCGCCGCCGCCCGCCCGGTCCTGCGGGACGGCGCCCACCACGGCCCCGACGATGGCCGGGTTGGCGACCGCGCAGCCGGTGCCCGTCAGCACCGGTCCGGCGAGCAGCGGCCCGTAGCCGTCGGCGGCGAACGCGGCGACGGTGAACCCGGCCGCGAGCACCGCCATGCCGAGGGCGATGGAGCGCGGTGTGCCGAGCCGGGCGATCAACCGGGCGGTGAGACCGGTGAAGTTGAGCGCGACGACGGTGAGCGCGAACGGCGCCGTCCGCAGGCCGGCCTCCAGCGGAGGGTAGCCGCGGACGAACTGCAGCTGCTGGGTGAGCAGGAAGAGCACCCCGGCGCTGCCGAAGGTGACCAGCAGGACGCCGGTGACCGCCCCGGTGAACCGCCGGTTGCGGAAGAACGCGGGGTCGAGCATCGGGTGGGCCGTCCGCCGTTCCCACTGGGCGAAGGCGGCGACCAGCAGCAGGCCGGCCGGGGCGGGCAGCAGCACGTGGGCGGAGCCCCAGCCGTGCGCCGGCCCGGAGACGACGGCGTAGACCACGGCGGTCGTCCCCTGCCGTGGACAGCAGCGCGCCGAGCAGGTCGGGCGGGCCGCCGCCGGGGGCGCGGGACTCGGGGACGAGGGCCCGGGTGGCCGCCAGTCCGAGCAGCACGACGGGGACGTTGACCAGGAAGAGCGCGCCCCAGGCGAAGTGCGCCAGCAGCAGGCCGCCGACCGGCGGGCCGGCCGCGAACCCGAGCGCGCTGACGGCGCTCCAGGCGGCGATCGCCCGGGTACGTTCCTCGGCGTCGAAGAGCTGCATCACCACGGCGAGCGTGCTGGTCATCAGCAGGGCGCCGCCCACTCCCATGCCGGCCCGGGCGGAGATCAGCTGCCCGGTGGTGGTGGACAGCCCTGCGGCGAGCGAACCGAGGCCGAAGAGCGCCAGCCCGGTGAGCAGCAGCCGACGCCGGCCGTAGCGGTCGGCGGCGGCGCCCGCGGCGAGCACCAGGCCGGCCTGGACGAGCGCGTAGGCGTTGACGATCCACTGGATGCCGGCGGTGTCCGCGCCGAGCTCCCGGCCGAGGGTGGGGACGGCCACGTTCAGCACGGTGTTGTCGCGCACCACGACGAGCTGGGCGAGGCAGATCACCGCGAGGGCCGGCCACCGGCCGGGCAGCCGGTCCTCGCGGGCGGACTCCACCGGTGCGGTGGCGGCGGTCACCGGGCCGCGGGGGCGAAGCGGGCGATCGGGTTGGCCAGGGTCCCGACCAGCTGCAGGGCCGCGGACGGGTCGGCCAGGTCGACCATCTGCCGGTTGTTGCGCAGCTGCAGCCGGTTGAGGCAGGACAGCGCGAACTCGGACGCGAACGGGTCGTACTGGTCGAACCGGTCGGCGAGGTGCGGCACCGAGTCGCGGTAGTCGGCGACGCACTCGGCGACCGTCCGCCAGAAGCCGTCCTCGTCGAGCACGCCGTCCTCGGCGAGGGTCGCGGCGAGGTAGCGGAAGAAGCAGTCGAAGACGTCGGTGAAGATCGACAGCAGCTTCATGTCCTCGGGCACCGCGGCCCGGACGCGCTGGACGGCGGGCGGCAGCACCGCGTTCGCGTCCATGACGACGATCTCCTCGGCGATGTCCTTGAAGACCGCCCGCTGCACGGCGCCGCCGTCCAGCACCAGGATGGTGTTCTCGCCGTGCGGCATGAACGCCAGGTCGTAGGCGTAGAAGCTGTGCAGCAGCGGCGTCAGGTAGGCGTCCAGGTAGCGCCGCAGCCACGCCTCGGGGGCGAGGCCGGACTGCCCGATCAGCGCGGCGGCCAGCGAGCGGCCGGCCCGGTCGGTGTGCAGCAGGGCGGCCATGGTCATCAGCCGCTCGCCGGGGGCGAGCGACGGGACGGGGCTCTCCCGCCAGAGCGCGGCGAGCATCTTGCGGTACGGCGAGTACCGGTCCGTGGCGGCCTCGTACTGGCGGTGCCGGTAGCCGATCGCGGCGTGCTCGCGGATGATCGTCAGGCCGGTGCCGCGCAGCACCTCGTCGTCGGCGATCAGCTTGGCCAGCCAGTCGTTGATGGCCGGGGTGGCCTCCATGTAGGCGGCCGAGAGACCGCGCGTGAAGCCCATGTTGAGCACCGAGATCGCCGTCTTCACGTAGTGCCGGGACGGGTCGCTGGTGTTGAAGAAGGTGCGGATGGACTGCTGGGCGAGGTACTCGTCGTCGCCCTCGCCGAGCCAGACCAGGCGCTGCTGGGCGACCTCGCCGGCGAAGGTCACCGACAGCTTGTTCCACCACTGCCAGGGGTGCACCGGCAGCAGGTGGTACTCGGAGAGCGAGAGCCCGCGGGCGGCCATCGCCGCGGCGAACCGGGCCAGGGTGGCCGGGTCCAGCTCCTGGCGGATCAGCGTGTCGTAGTCGGTGTCCGCGCAGGAGGTGAAGACCGAGTGGTCGCGGTGCGCGGCGAGCCAGACCAGCCTGACCGGGGCGGCGGCCTCGGGGGCGTACCGGTGGTACTCGTGCACGCCGAAGCCGATCCGGCCGTTGTTGGCGACGAATCCGGGGTGGCCCTCGGTCATCCCGGTCTCGACGGTCTGGAAGTCGGCCTTGGCGAGCTCGTCGGCGCCGAGGGCGGGCCGGCCGAGCTTGTAGGCGGTGCCGGCCAGGGTGGAGGAGATCTCCTCCAGGTAGACCGGCAGCACCTCGTCGGTCAGGCCGAGCGTGCCGCGCAGCTCGATGCAGAAGTCCAGGGCGTCGAGCGGCAGTTCCTGCTCGCCGCGGTGCCGGGTGACGGAGTCGGCCGGGATCTGCCAGTGGTCGAGGGCGCGCAGCCGGGCGGTGAATCGGTACTCCACGGCGCCGTCGTCGGTGCGGACGGCGTACCGGCCGTCGGGCAGCTGCTCGGGGGCGAGCAGCCGCTCGTGGGAGAACTCGGCGAGCGCCTTGCGGACGAGCTGCCGGTTGGCCTCGGCCCAGGCGTCCGGCGTCAGGTGGGCGACGGCTTCGGCGGGCATCATGCGGTGGCTCCTGCGAGGGCGTGCTGGAACTGGGCGCGGGTGCAGACGCTGAGCAGGGCGTCCTTCTCCGGCTTGGCGATCGGGCCGACCACCTCGAAGCCGACGGCGGCGTTCAGGGCGTGGACGGCGGTGTTGCGGACGTCCGGCTCGACGACGACGCGGCGGGTGGCCGGGTCGCCGAAGAGGAAGGCCATCACGGTGGTGATGACGGTCCGGGTGAAGCCGTGCACCGGGGTGTCGGCCGGCGCGCACAGGAAGTGCATGCCGACGTCGCCGGGCTCGGCGTCGTGGAGGCCGACGAGTTCGAGCCGGGCCGGGTCGTAGCGCTCGACCAGGAAGGACGGCGCGCCGTCGACCAGACCGAGGAAGGCGTCGTGGTGCGGGTGCTCGGTGATCCGCCGGTACTCGGTGCGGACGTCCTCCAAGGAGGCGTCCTGCATCATCCAGAACGCGGCCTTGGGGTGGGTGACCCAGGCGTGCAGCAGCGCGGCGTCGGTGTCCGGGTCGAGCGGCCGGATCGAGAACTCGCCCAGGCGGGCGTCGGTGCGGGTGAAGAGCGTCATGCGGGGGCGCCCTCCGGCGCGCCGAACTCCTGGAAGGCGATGGCCTTCTCGATCGGGTAGACCTCGCGGCCGGTCAGCTCGCGGACGATCCAGGCGTTGCGGTAGGGGCCCATGCCCAGGTCGGGCGAGGTGATGCTGTGGGTGTGGGTGCCGCCGTTCTGCAGGAAGATCCCGCGCCCGGTGGTGTCGATGCTGTAGTTGCGGGCGACGTCGAAGCGGCCGCGGCCGTCCCACCGGATCCGGTCGTGCACCGGCTCCAGGAACGCGGGCACGGTGTACTTGTAGCCGGTGGCCAGCACCAGGCCCTCGGTGGTCAGCGAGAAGTCCCGCTGCTGCTCGGCGTGGTGCAGCCCGAGCGTGTAGGTGCCCAGCGTCTCGTCGTACGAGGCGCTGTGCAGCGCGGAGTTGGTGAGCAGCCTGGTCGGGACGGGGCCCTTGACGCTCTTCTGGTAGAGCAGGTCGTAGATGCCGTTGATCAGGTCGGCGTCGATGCCCTTGAAGAGGCCCCTCTGCTCGGACTCCAGGCGGTAGCGGGTCTCCTCCGGCAGGGCGTGGAAGTAGTCCACGTACTCGGGGGAGGTCATCTCCAGGGTGAGCTTGGTGTACTCCAGCGGGAAGAACCGCGGCGAGCGGGTCACCCAGTCGAGCCGGTAGCCGTGCACGTCCGTCTCGGCGAGCAGATCGTAGTAGATCTCGGCGGCGCTCTGGCCGCTGCCCACGACGGTGATGCTGCGCTTCTTCTGCAGCGCCTGCTTGGCGTCCAGGTAGCCGGAGTTGTGCACCAGGTCGCCGCCGAGCCCGCGGCAGGACTCCGGTAGGAACGGCGGGGTGCCGGTGCCCAGCACCAGGTGCCGGGCGCGGTGCCGGACGGTCTCGCCGCCGACCTCGGAGACCACCGTGTACAGGCCGTCGGCCTCGTCGTACTCGACCCGGGTGACGGTGTGCCCGAAGCGGACGCTGCGCAGCCTGGCCGCGGCCCAGCGGCAGTACTCGTTGTACTCGCTGCGCACCGGGTAGAACATCTCCCGGATGTAGAACGGGTACAGCCGGCCGCGCTCCTTCAGGTAGTTGAGGAAGGAGTACGGCGAGGTCGGGTCGGCGAGCGTCACCAGGTCGGCCATGAACGGCGTCTGCAGGGTGGCGAAGTCGAGCAGCATCCCGGGGTGCCAGTCGAAGTCCGACTTGCTCTCCAGGAACACGCCGTCGAGGCCGTCGATCGGCTCGGTGAGGCAGGCGAGGCCCAGGTTGTAGGGGCCCAGCCCGATCGCGACGAAGTCGTGGGTGGACATGCTTCTCCCGTGTGCGGAGGGGCGGGCGGGGATCAGACGGCGGTGGGGCAGAGTTCGTGGGCGGCGGCCGTCCTGTCGTTGACGTACCGGCCGGCGTGCTCGGCGAGGAGGTCGAGGACGTGCGCGATGTCGTCCAGCGAGGTCTCCGGGTTGAGCAGGGTGAACTTCAGGTAGTGGCGGCCGTCGACCTTGGTGCCGGCGACGACGGCCTCGCCGGAGGCGGCGAGGGCCTCGCGGGCGTACAGGTTGGCCTCGTCGGCGAGTTCGCGCGCGAGGCCGGTGGGCGGCAGCCAGCGGAAGACGACGGTGGAGAGCTGCGACTTGGTGACGACCTCGAAGCGCGGGTCCTCGGTGAGCATCTCCCAGGTGGCGGCGGCGCGGTCGACGACCTCGTCGAAGAGCAGGCCGACGGCCTCGGCGCCCATGATGCGCAGGGTCAGCCAGAGCTTGAGGGCGTCGAAGCGCCGGGTGGTCTGGATGCTCTTGTCGACCTGGTTGGGGATCCGCCGTTCGGCCATCCGGGCCGGGTTGAGGTAGTCCGCGTAGTAGGTGGCGTGCCGCAGCGCGCTGCGGTCGCGGACCAGGACGGCGGAGGAACTGACCGGCTGGAAGAAGGACTTGTGGTAGTCGACGGTGACCGAGTCGGCTCGCTCGATGCCGTTCAGCAGGTGTCGGCGGGTCGGTGAGACGAGCAGTCCGCAGCCGTAGGCGGCGTCCACGTGCATCCACACGCCGGCCGCGGCGCACAGGCCGGCGATCTCGGGCAGCGGGTCGACGGAGCCGAAGTCGGTGGTGCCGGCGGTGGCGACGACGGCCATCACGGTCAGGCCCTCGCCGGTGCAGCGGGCGAGCTCCCGCGCGAGCGCCTCGGGCTTCATCCGGCGGCCGTGGTCGGTCTCCACGGAGATCACCGCGTCCATGCCGAGGCCGAGCAGTTTCGCGGACTTCTTCACGCTGAAGTGGCTGGCCTCGGAGGCGATGATGCGCAGCTTCGGCAGCAGCTCGTGCTTGGCCGGCGGGGTGTCGGCGGCGGCCGCGAGGGCGGCGCAGGCCTCTTCGCGGGCGAGCAGCAGGGCCTGGAAGTTGGACTGGGTGCCGCCGCTGGTGAAGACGCCGTCGGCGTCCGGGCCGAGGCCGATCCGCTCGGCCGTCCAGTCGATCATGCGGCGCTCGATGAGGGTGCCGCCGGCGCTCTGGTCCCAGGTGTCCAGCGAGGAGTTGACGGCGGTGAGGACGGCCTCGCCGAGCAGGGCGGGGATCACCACCGGGCAGTTGAGGTGGGCCAGGTAGCGGGGGTGGTGGAAGTAGACGGCGTCGCGGAGGTAGACGTCCTCCAGCTCGGCGAGCGCCTCGGCGGGGTCGCCGAGCGGGCGGTCGAGGTCGATGCCGGATATCTCCGGGGCCAGCCGGTCCGGGGTCGTCCCGGTGAGGGGCCGGGTGGTGGTGGAGACCTTCGCGGCGACGGTCTCCACGCCGGCCCGCAGGGACTCCCGGTAGCCCTCCACCGTGCGGTCGTTGAACAGGTGCGATCTGGCGTTCTCCAGGGTGGCGGTGCTGCCTGCCGACGGCTCGACGGTGTGGCCCCGGAAGCTCATGGTCAGTCCTCAACGGTCGCGGACGAGGTGTGGAACTTAGGTTAGCCTACCCTAAGTTTCCTGCATTCCGCGACGGCCCGCACCCGGGTGCCGGGGAACGGGCCGTCGCGGGTGTGCGGTTGACGGTAAGTCGAATCAGTCCTCGTCAGGAGAGCTTTTGGACGCGGCCTCCAGGCGGAGCTGCTCCTCCGAGGCGCCGCGCCGCCAGTAGCCGGCGAAGGTCACCGCGGCACGGTCCGTCCCGCGCTCGCCGACCAGGTGCCGGCGCAGCGCCCGGACGCTCCCGGACTCGCCGGCGATCCAGGCGTACGGGGTGCCGCCGGGCAGGTCGGCCGCGCGGACGGCCTCCACCAGCGGGGTCGCCCCGCTCTCCCGGACCAGCCAGGTGATCTCCACCTCCGGTCCGGCGACCAGGTCCTGGATGTCCGCGGCGTACGGGACCTCGATCCAGACCCGGGCCCGGGTGGTCGGCGGCAGCCGGTCCAGGATGCCGCCGACCGCGGGCAGCGCCGTCTCGTCCGCCGCCAGCAGCACCCAGTCGGTGCCGGCCGGCGGGCGGAAGCAGATGCTGCGGTTGTCCTCGACCGCCGGGCCGAGCAGGACCACCCGGTCGCCCGGTGCGGCCTTCGCGGCCCACGCGGCGGCCGGCCCGGCGGCACCGGCCGAATCCACCCCGTGCAGCACGAAGTCGACGTCCACCTCGTCCGGGTCGCGGCGCTGCGCGCGGACGGTGTAGGAGCGCATCACCGCCCGGACGCCCTCGTCCAGCGCCCGCCAGGCGGCGAACCAGCCCTCGCCCTCCTCGACCGGCAGCACCGGGGCGTCCTGCCCGGGGTGCGGCAGGAAGAGCGAGAAGCTCTGGTCCCGGCCGCCCGAGGCGAAGCCCGCCAGCTGCGCGCCGCCGAAGGTGACCCGCAGCATCGTCGGCCCGAGCCGGCGGGTGCGGACCACCTCGGCCTCGAAGAACCCGTACTGCGCCGCGATCGCGGCAGCGGTGGCCATGCTGGTGTCAGCTCACCTTCTTGGCGTTCCGGATGGCCTTGGCGAGGTTCTCCAGCAGCGGCGCGGCGCCCGCGTACGAGAAGCGCGGCACCGCGTCCCACGGGGTGATCTGGCCGGCCCTGACCGCGGGCAGCTGTCCCCAGGCCGGCTTCGCGGCGAGGTCCTTGGGCTGCAGCGAGGTGGAGCGGTTGTCCAGCAGGAGCAGGTCGGCGGGGAACTTGCCGGCGTTCTCCCAGCTGAGCGCCTCGAAGTAGTCGCCGGCCTCCAGCTTGGTGGGCACCACGATGTCGACGCCGAGCTCGGCGAAGTACATCAGGTCGGTGGAGACCTTCGGGTTGGAGACGTAGAAGATGTCCGCGCTGCCCGAGCAGGCCATCACCTTGATGCCGCCGCCGGCCTTGGCCGCCTGGCGCAGCTCCTCGGCAGCCTTCTCGAAGCGGGCCTTGGCGTCGGTGACCTTCTTGGCCGTCAGGTCCGCACCGAGCGACTCGGCGAGCGCGGCGTACCGCTCGATCGGCTTGGTCATCGGGACGCGGGCGGTGGTGATCGCGACGCTCGGGGCGATCCTGAGGATCTTGTCCTTGCTCTCGTCCGGCACGTACCACAGCGCGTCCGGGTCGTACATGTGCGTCACCAGCAGCTCGGGGCGCAGTGCCGCGTACTTCTCGACGCTGAACTCGCCCCAGGCGTTGCCGAGGATCTCGACCCTGTCGACCTTCAGGTCGCCGGCCGTCGGGTCGGCCTTGCCGTCGACGGTCTTCGTCTCGCCGAAGACGCCGACGACCTGCTCGTCCAGGCCGAAGTCCACCAGGGCCGCCGCGGTGCCGGTGTACGCCACGACCCGCTTCGGCGTGGCCTTGGCGGTGACCTCCTTCTTGCGGTCGTCGGTGAACGACCAGGGGCCGGCCGCCTTCGCGGCGGAGCCCGACGCGCCGTCGGAACCGGAACCGCCGCTGCCGCAGGCGGCGAGCACGGCACCGAGGGCGGTGGCGCCACCGGCGGCGAGCAGGCCGCGACGGGAGAGGTGAGCGGCAGTTCTGGAACGCGGCATGACGGTGTCTCTCCCGGTTCGAAGGGGGTGGGTGCAGGCGGCGAGTGCGGGCAGGGACCGGCAGCGGACCCGCAGCGGGATTTAGGTTAACCTAACCTAAGTCGTTGTCCAGAGGGGGCCCCGGAATCCGGTCCCCGCCAGCGCCGGAGCACCACCCGTGTCTCTCACCAAGCCGCCACAGGACCAAGGGGGTTCGGCCGAACCCGCCGACCCCCGACGGCGCCCGCCCGGCGCCCGCACCGCGCTGCGCGCCGCCGGACTCCTCGCCGCCCTGCTCGTCCTGCTCGCCGTCCTGGCCCTGAGTATCGGCGTCGGCGCCAAGGAGCTCTCGCCCAGCGAGGTCTGGCACGGCCTCACCGACCCCGCCGCCGGCTCCTACACCGTCGTCCACGAGATGCGGCTGCCGCGCACCCTGCTCGGACTGCTCGCCGGTACCGCGCTCGGCCTCGCCGGCGGCGTCATGCAGGCGCTGACCCGCAACCCGCTCGCCGACCCCGGCCTGCTCGGCATCAACGCCGGAGCCTCCGCCGCCGTCGTCTCCGCCGGCACCTTCCTCGGCATCGCCGGCTTCGACGGCTACGTCTGGTTCGCCCTCGCCGGCACCGCCGCCGTCGCCGCCCTGGTCTACGCCGTCGGCGGCGGCCGCGGCGCCACCCCGGCCCGGCTGGCCCTCGCCGGCTCCGCCCTCAACGCCACCCTCTACAGCTACGTCAGCGCCCTGATGCTGCTGGACACCGGCGCCCTGGAGAAAATGCGCTTCTGGACGGTCGGCTCGCTGGCCAGTGCCCAGGGCTCCACCGTGCTCAAGGTGCTGCCGTTCATCGCGACCGGCCTGCTGCTCGCCCTCGCCCTCGCCCGGCCGCTCAACGCCATGGCCCTCGGCGACGACTCCGCCCGCGCCCTCGGCGCCCGGCCCGAACTCGTCCGCGCCGCGGCGATCACCGCCGTCACCCTGCTGTGCGGCGCGGCCACCGCCGCCTGCGGCCCGATCGTCTTCGTCGGCCTGATGGTGCCGCACTTGGTCCGCGCCCTCACCGGCCCCGACCTGCGCTGGCTCTTCCCGTACTGCGCCGTCCTCGCCCCCGTCCTGCTGCTCGGCGCCGACGTGCTGGGCCGCGTCCTCGGCCGGCCCGGCGAACTCCAGGTCGGCCTCGTCACCGCCGTCCTCGGCGGCCCCTTCTTCCTCTGGTTCGCGCGCCGCGGAAAGGTGGCCCGGGCATGAGCAGCACCCTCCGGATCGGCGCCTCCGTCTCCGTGCGCTACCGGCCCCGCGCCCTGCTGGTCGGCGCCGCGGCCGCCCTGCTCGCCCTCGCCGTCGGCGTCCTCGCCCTCGGCAGCGGCGACTACCCGATGAGCACCTCCGACGTGCTGCGCACCCTCACCGGCGGCGGCAGCCCCGCCGAGGACTTCATCGTCAACGACCTGCGGCTGCCCCGCGTCGTCACCGCCCTGCTGGTCGGCGCCGCCCTCGCCCTGGCCGGCGCGCTCTTCCAGTCCCTGGTCCGCAACCCGCTCGGCAGCCCCGACATCCTCGGCTTCACCCAGGGCGCCGGCGCCGGGGCCCTGCTCGTCGTCCTCGCCGGCGGCAGCAGCCTCGCCCTGGCCGGCGGCGCGATCGCCGGCGGCGTCGCCACCGGCGCCGCCATCTACGCCCTCGCCTGGCGGCAGGGCGTCCAGGGCAGCCGGCTCGTCCTCGTCGGCATCGGCAGCGCCGCCGTCCTCACCGGCATCAACGGCTACCTGCTCACCCGTGCCCAGCTCATGGACGCCGCCCGCGCGATGCTCTGGCTCACCGGCAGCCTCGACGGCCGCGGCTGGCGCGACGCCGTCCCGCTGCTGATCGCCCTCGCCGTCCTCGGGCCCGCCGTGCTGCTCGGCGGCGGCCGCGCCCTGCGGATGCTGGAGATGGGCGACGACGCCGCCGGCGGCCTCGGCATCCGGGTCGAACGCGTCCGCCTCGCCCTGCTCGCCTGCGCCGTCCTGCTCGCCTCGCTCGCCGCGGCCGCCGCCGGCCCGGTGAACTTCGTCGCGCTCACCGCACCCCAACTGGCCAAACGGCTCACCCGCGCCCCCGGCCCCAACCTGCTCGCCGCCATGTGCACCGGCGCCGCCCTGCTCGTCACCGCCGACCACCTCGCCCAGCACGCCTTCGCCGGCCACCAACTGCCGGTCGGCGTGGTCACCGGCGTCCTCGGCGGCGGCTACCTGGTCTGGCTCCTCGCCACCGAGCGCCGGGCAGGCCGGATGTGAGCGGACAGCCCGCACCCCGCACCAGCACCACGCCCCGGAACGGAGAACCGACCATGGAAACCGGCGGACCGCGCCTCGCAGGCGCCGAGCTGACCCTCGCCTACGAGAAGCGCACCATCGCCGAGGGCCTGACCGTCGCCGTCCCCGACCGGTCGTTCACCGTCGTCGTCGGCCCCAACGCCTGCGGCAAGTCCACCCTGCTGCGCGCCCTCTCCCGCACCCTCAGGCCGTCCGCCGGCTCGGTGCTGCTCGACGGCCAGGACATCGCCACCGTCCCGGCCCGCAGGGTAGCCCGCACCCTCGGCCTGCTGCCGCAGTCCTCCGTCGCCCCCGACGGCATCACCGTCGCCGAACTCGTCGCCCGCGGCCGCTACCCGCACCAGGGCCTGCTCCGCCAGTGGTCCGCCCGGGACGAGGAGGTCGTCACCGACTCGATGGCCGCCACCGGCGTCGACACCCTCGCCGACCGGCTCGTCGACGAACTCTCCGGCGGCCAGCGCCAGCGCGTCTGGATCGCCATGGCACTCGCCCAGGAGACCCCGCTGCTCCTCCTCGACGAGCCCACCACCTACCTCGACATCGCCCACCAGATCGAGGTCCTCGACCTGTGCGCCCGGCTGCACGAGGAACAGGGCCGTACCCTCGTCGCCGTCCTGCACGACCTCAACCACGCCGCCCGGTACGCCACCCACCTGATCGCCATGCGCGACGGCAAGGTCGTCGCCTCCGGACCGCCCACCGAGATCGTCACCGCCGACCTGGTCGAGGAGGTCTTCCGGCTGCCCTGCCGGGTCATCGACGACCCCGAGACCGGCACCCCGCTGGTCGTCCCCGCCGCCCGCCGCGGCGCCGTCCGCCCCGAGGGGAGCCGGGCATGACCGAGCGCACCTACCGCGACGCGTACGGGATCCCGCACCTGCGCGCCGACGGGCCGCTCGAACTTGCCCACGCCCAGGGCCGCAACGCCGCCGCCGACCGCGCCTGGCAGATCGAGGTCGAGCGGCACCGCGCCCGGGGCACCTCGGCCGCCTTCCTCGGCGCCGACGCCCTCGGCTGGGACGTCTTCGCCCGCCGGGCCAGGCTCGCCGACACCGCCCGCCGCTGCTTCGACGCCCTCGCCCCGGCGACCGCCGCATGGGTCCGCGCCTACGTCGACGGCGTCAACGACGGCCTCGCCGAACACGGAGACCGGGCACCCGAGTTCGCCGCCGCCGGAATCACCCCGGGCCGATGGGAGCCGTGGACCCCGCTCTCCGTCTGGCTCTCCCACCACGTCCTGTTCGCCGGCTTCCCCGGCAAGCTCTGGCGGGACCGGGTCGCCCGCACCCTCGGTGAGGAGCACACCGAGCTCTTCGCCACCGACGGCCCCGGCACCTCCGGCAGCAACGGCTGGCTGATCGCCGGCGAACGCACCGGCAGCGGCGCCGCCCTGATCGCCGGCGACCCCCACCGCTTCATCGAGGACCCTGGCATCTACCAGCAGATCCGGCTGGCCTGCCCGGAGTTCGACGTGATCGGCCTGGCCGTGCCCGGCGTCCCCGGCATCGGCCACTTCGGCCACGCCGGCGGCGTCGCCTGGGCGATCACCAACGCCATGGCCGACTACCAGGACCTCTACCGGGAGCGGCTGCGCCGCACCGACGGCCCCGACGGCCCCGGGGTCGAGGCGCTCGGCCCGGACGGCTGGCAGCCAGCCGCCGTCCACCACGAGACGGTCGAGGTCGCCGGCGCCGAACCGGTGGAGATCGAGATCGTCGAGACCGCACGCGGACCGGTGATCACCGGCGGCGCCGACGACGGGGGAGAGGCCATCAGCCTCCGCTGCCTGCCGCGGGTCGACGCCGAACTCGGCTTCGACGCCCTGCCCGCCCTGCTGCGCGCCCGCACCGTCGCTGACGTCGACCGCGCCTTCGACCACTGGATCGAGCCGGTCAACGTCGTCCAGGCCGCCGACACCGCCGGCGGCCTGCTGCACCGGGTCGCCGGCGCCGTCCCGGACCGCCCCGGGGCCAACAGCCTGCGGCCCGTCCCCGCCTGGGACGCCGAACACGCCTGGCGCGGCCGACGGCCGATGCCGCGCGCCGAGGTGCACGGCACCGCGGTGATGGCCAATCAGCGCGGCCTGGCCGCCCCGCTCGGTGTGGAGTTCGCGCCGCCGCACCGGGCCGACCGGATCGCCGAACTGCTCGCCGCCCCGGTCGCCTGGACGGCCGCCGACATGGCGGTCGTCCACATGGACACCCGCCTCGCCTCCGCCGCCCCGCTGCTCGACCTGCTCGCCTCCCTCGACGGGCTGAGCCCGGCCGCCGAGAAGCTCCGCGACCGGCTGCTCGCCTGGGACCGCCGGATGGCGGCAGACTCCGCCGACGCCGCCCGGTTCGCCGACCTGCGCTCCGCGGTCGTCCGCGGGTTCGCCGCCGAGCCGGCGCTCGCCGCCCTCGCCGGGCCCTCGCCGTACCCGGAGCTGTTCCGGCCCTGGCTGGCGCTGCCGCCCAGGATCGCGTACGCGCTGGAGACGTTGCTGACGGAGGACCGGCTGCCCGGCGTGGACCGTGCCGCGCTGGTGCGGGCCGCCGTGGAGGAGACGGCCGCGGCGGAGGACACCGGGCGGACCTGGGGCGCCACCCACCGGCTGGCGCCCTGGCAGGCGCTGCCCGGCGTCGACGGCGGATCCGACGAGGACTGGCCGGCGCTGGCCGGCGACCACGACTGCGTGCTCTCCACCTCCAGCGTCCCTGGCCTCACCGACCGCAGCTCCCGCGGATCGGCCGCCCGGTACGTCTGGGACCTGGCCGACCGCGACAACAGCCGCTGGGTGGTGCCGTTCGGCGCCTCCGGGCTGCCCGGCCACCCGCACCGGCGCGACCAGCTGCCGCTGTGGCTGAGCGGCGGCCTCGTACCCGTCACCACCGACTGGACCCGCCTGACCGAGGAGCCGTGGTGACTGCGGACACGCCCGTCCGGGCGGCCCTGCCCGCGGACCGTCCGGCGCTGCACGAGGAACGGCTGCCCGCCCTGGGAACCGTCCGGCTCGTCGAGCTCGACCCGGCCGCCGACGCCGGACTCGTCCACCGCTGGGTCACCGAACCGCGCGCCCGCTACTGGGGCATGCTCGACGCCGACCGCGAACAGGTGCGGGAAACCTACGAGTTCGTCGACTCGCTGACCACCCACCATGCCTTCCTCGCGCTGCGCGACGGCCGCCCCGCCGCGCTCTTCCAGAGCTACGAACCGGAGCACGACCCGGTCGGCGAGTGCTACCGGGTCCGGCCGGGCGACCACGGGATGCACCTGCTGATCGGCCCGGCGGACGGCCCCCCGCAGCACGGCGTCAGCCGGGCGCTGGTCGGCGTCTTCGTCCGCTTCCTGCTCGCCGACCCGGGCCGCCGCCGCATCGTCGCCGAGCCCGACGCCCGCAACGACCGGGCGATCGCACTGCTGCGGCGCTGCGGCTTCGAACCCGGCCCGGAGATCGACAAGCCGGAGAAGCGGGCCCGGCTGGTCTTCCTCGACCGGGCGGCCGCCGAGCCGGCCTGACTCGGACTCAGACGGTCAGCACGATCTTCCCCCGGGTGCCGCGCGACTCGATCAGCCCGTGCGCCTTCGCTGCCTCCTCCAGCGGCAGCACGTGCTGCACGTACGGGCGCAGCCGGCCCTGCTCCGCCAGCCCGGCCAGTGCCGCCAGGCCGGCGGCGTCGGGTTCGACGACCGGCCCGGCGAGGCGCCGGCCGGCCGCCGCGGCCGCGGCGACCAGCTCCGGGCTGTTCCGCTCGATCAGGGTGATCAGGACGCCGTCCTCGGCCAGCAGCGGCAGCGATCGCTGCCCGTAGCCGCCGACGCCGTCGAGGACGACGTCGATCCCGCCCAGCCCGGCGGCGAAGTCGCCCGCCCGGTAGTCGATGACGCGGTCCGCGCCGAGCGACCGGACGAAGTCGTGCTTGGCGGCGCTGGCCGTCGCCAGCACCTCCGCGCCGCGGGCCCTGGCGATCTGTACCGCGAGGTGGCCGACCCCGCCGCCCGCGCCGTGCACCAGCACGCGCATGCCCTCCCGCAGGCCGGCCGTGCCGACCAGCGCCTGCCAGGCGGTGAGACCGGCCAGCGGCAGGGCGGCGGCCCGCACGTGGTCCAGCGCCGCCGGCTTGCGGACGAGGTGCCCGGCCGGGGCCGCGACGTACTCGGCGTAGGCGCCGGCCGGCCGCGGGAAGCACGGCATGCCGAAGACCTCGTCGCCGACCTCGAACCGGGTGACGTCCGGGGCGACCTCCTCGACGACACCCGAGACGTCCCAGCCGAGCACGAACGGCGGCTCGCCGAGCATCGGCAGCGCGCCGGACCGGACGTAGGCGTCGACCGGATTGACCGAGGCGGCGTGCACCCGGACCAGCACCTCGCCCGGGCCGGCGACCGGGCGGTCGGCCTCGGCCGGGACGAGGACGCCGGGGGTGCCGAAGGACTTCTGGACGACGGTGCGCAAGGGGTGCTCCTCGTGACGGCCGGGGGTACGGCGGGGG
>NZ_JAHTIK010000001.1:4563742-4649039 GCF_025655475.1 Kitasatospora sp. DSM 101779
CCCGCCGATCGGGTCGGTGTCCACCGTAGGAACCCCCGAGGGAGACGATGAATGGCTGATCGACTCGATTCGATGTCCGATCGTCTCTTCGTGGCGGACGGGCGGATAGGCTCGCCGGGTGGACATCCTCACCGACGCCGTCGCCTCCGTACGGACCGGGAAGCCCGTCTCCGCCCGCACCGACTGCCGGGCGCCCTGGGGCCTGCGCTTCGCCGAGCAGGCAGGCGCCGGCTTCCACGTGGTGCTCTCCGGCACCTGCTGGCTGATCGAGCCGGGCGGCGCGGCCACCCCGCTCGGCCCCGGCGACATCGTCTTCGCGCGCAGCGGACGCGAGCACGTCCTCGCCGACGACCCCGGCTCCCCGGTCGTCGACTACCGGGCCGACCTCAGCTGGCCCCGGCTGCCGGAACCGAGCCCCGCCGATCCCGGCACCGGCCCGGCCACCTCGATCCTCTGCGGCTCCTACCTCCTCGACCAGGAGCGCCCGCACCCGCTGGTCGCCACCCTGCCCCCGCTGATCCACCTGCCGGCCCGGCGCGGCCGCCACACCGCGCTCGCCTCCGCCGTCGACCTGCTCGCCGCCGAACTGGAGCAGCCCGGCCCCGGCTCCGACGGCATCGTCGCCCAGCTGATCGACCTGCTGCTGCTCTACATCCTGCGCGCCTGGCTCGACGAACAGCCGGACGCCGCCGCGGTCGGCTGGGCCGCCGCCCTGCGCGACCCCGCGATCGCCCCCGCGCTGAAGGCGATCCACGCCGACCCCGGCGGCGCCTGGACGGTCGAGAGTCTCGGCGCCGGCGTCGGCCTCTCCCGGGCGGCGTTCGCCCGCCGGTTCACCGGCCTGGTCGGCGAACCGCCGCTGGCCTATCTCACCCGCTGGCGGATGACCACCGCGGCCGGACTGCTGCGGCACTCCGACACCCCGATCGCGGTGGTCGGCGACCGGGTCGGCTACCGCTCGGAGTTCGCCTTCGCCAAGGCCTTCAAACGGGCGTACGGGCTGCCGCCCGGCCAGTACCGGCGCCGGGCCCGAGACGCCGCCTGACCCGGGGACGGGCGCCGCCGGCCCACCGCGTCCAACACGCCGAGGTCGGCCGAGGGGGCGCGTGCGGACGGTCCGCGGCGGATACTGGCGCCATGGTCCAGAACCCAGAGAACCCGGAGTTCCCCGAAGACTACGACGAGGAGTCGCCGGCCGTCATGGAGGCGGAGGACGAGGAGCGGGAGGTGGCCGAGCGCCAGGGCGACGAACTGGAGCAACTGCGCGAGCGGCGGGCCCTCGGCGCGGACCAGGCCGACGACGGCGACGCCGTCGAGCAGTCCATGGTCGTCTCCCTCGACGAGGACGACTACCGGGACTGAGGCACGATCCTCAGGGGCGGCGGGAGCCGCTCAGGGGCGCGGGGAACTGCGCAGGCCGGGAGTGGGTACGCCACAGAATTCGGGCCGAGCGCCGATCCGTACGGCAGCCCGATCCGAATTGCGCAGTTCCCCGCGCCCCTGGGGTGCTGCCCTGACGGGTGCTGCATACGGTGCGGGGCTTACAGCGCCCGCTGCCGCTGGAGCCAGGTGAAGGCGAGCCAGCCGGGGAGGACCGGCAGCAGGAAGACCAGCAGCCGGAAGAGCATCACCGCGGCGAAGGCGCTGCCCTGGTCCATGCCGCCGGTGTGCGCCAGGCCCTCCGTCAGCAGGCCCTCCACCACGCCCGCGCCGCCCGGCGTGGGTGCGGCGGAGCCGGCCGCGTTTCCGGCCAGGAACACCACGGCGACCGCGCTGAAGGACGGCCGGGCCCCGACCGCCAGCGCGCAGCAGTACAGGCAGGCCACGAAGGCCGTGGACACCAGCAGTTGGCCGGCGATGCCGGCCGCCAGCTTGCCCGGCTGCTGCAGCAGGTCCAGCAGCCGCGGCAGCACCTCGGCCCGCAGCGGCCTCAGCAGGCCGGCGATCCGCCGTCGCAGCCAGGGCACCGCGAGCGCGGACAGCAGGACGGCGGCGACCAGGCCGAGTCCGGCCGCGAGCCAGGCCGGGCTGGGCAGTTCGGTCTGCGGCCCGAGGCCCACCAGGGTGGTGAAGAAGGCGAGTTGCAGCATGTGCAGGGCCAGGCCGACCAGCTGGGAGGCGCCCACGCTGGAGAGCGCCTGTGCGGTGGGGATCCCGCTTGCCTGCAGGAAGCGGGTGTTCAGCGCGATACCGCCCACCCCGCCGGGCGACACCAATTTGACGAAGGAGCCCGCCACTTGGGCGGCCAGTGCGCCGCGCGGGTCGAGCCGTTCCGGGACGAAGCCGATGAATCCGAGGGCGGCCGCGCCGTAGCTGGCGGCCGCCGCCACGACGGCGGCCGAGAGCCAGAGCGGGTCGGCGTCGGCCACCGCGCGGAAGGAGTCCAGGCCGGAGCCGAACAGCGCCTGCAGCAGCAGGTACCCGCCGGCCATCCCGGCCGCCACGGTGGCCAGGGTGCGCGGCCTGAGCCGCTCCAGCCGGACGGGTTCCACCGGCGCCTGCGGGCGCAGCCGCAGCACCTCCGCGCGTATCGCGGCGGCAAGTTCGGGCTGCTCGGCGAGCGCGTCCCGGGTCGCCCGGGGCAGCGCGATCGGCTGCAGCAGCGGGAGGGCGCCGCCGATCGCGGCAGGCCCGAGCACCGCGGCGCCGGCGGCGACCGTTCGCTCCGCCCCGGCCCGCAGCGCCAGCGCGGTGAGCATCCCGGCCACGTCCAGGCGCAGCAGCAGTTCGCCGGCCGCGATCTCGCCGTGGGCGAGTTCGGTGAGCTGCACCTCGCCGTCCGGGCCGAGCCGGACGGTGTCGGGTCCGAGGGTGCGGTGGGCGATGCTGCGCCGGTGCAGCAGCCGCAGTTGCCGCCAGGCGTCGTGCAGGACCTCGTCGGTGACCTCCTCGGCGCGGACGCCGCCGAGCGGTCGGCCGGGCAGGTGGCGGTAGGCCACCAGGGCGGCGTCCGGTCCGAGTTCGGCGGCGGCCAGCGGTTCCGGGGTGCGCACCCCGGCCGCGACGGCGGCGTGCGCCACCAGGGTCTGGTGCTCCAGGCCCTCGCGGAGCGAACGCAGGCCGAGCGGCAGCGGTGCGGTGCGCAGTCGCAGCAGCTGCCAGACGTGCTGCGGGAGGCCGAGTGCGGCGGCGCGCCGGTCGAGCAGCCGGACGTCCAGGTCGGGGCGGTCCTGGTGCTGGGTCACCAGGTACCGGCAGGGGCCGGCCACCCGCACGGTGTTCGGGCGGGTTCCGGCGTTGCGCAGGGTGACCCACAGCTGCAGTTCGGACGGCTCGCGGGTGGGTTCGCCGACCGCCCAGGCGACCAGGTGGGCGGTGGTCCATCCGACCAGCAGGGCGAGCAGCACCGAGAGCGGGGTGGCGTAGCCGGTGAGCAGTCCGGACAGGCCGGCGGCGGTGAGGGTGGCTGCCAGTGAGGCCCGCCAGCGGGGCAGTCCGCCGGTGCCGACGGCGGTCATGAAGGCCAGTACCGGGGCCAGGTGCCCGTACACCGGGTCGGTGCGGCCGGGGCCCTCGGGGAAGGGGTGGGTGAGCGCGGTCAGGCCGCCGACCGCGAGGTCGAGCAGGAGCGAGACGGTGTAGGCGAGGACGGCGGCGAGCACGCCGTCGGCGACCTGCCGGCCGGCCCGGCGCAGTACCCGGCCGACGGCGAAGGCCAGTGGCACGAGCAGCAGGGCGGCCGCGCTGCAGGCGGCCAGCAGCCGTACCGGCGGCCGGGGCAGCAGTCCGGTGCCCTCGACGACGTCGGCGTCCAGGCCACCGGCGGTGCCCTGGGCGTACTGGGCGAGCAGCAGGAGCAGGCCGATCGCGGCGAGCCCGATCAGGGCGCGGATCAGCGCCGCCGGGTGCCGCACCCGGCGGTGACGCGGTGTCGCGGGCGCGGTCCGCAGTTCTCCTGCGGGGGTCAGCGTGGCCACGCGGCATGCTCCCACATCCCCCGGACGGGGGAGTGCGACGCCGGTCACGGGATCCGTTCGCCCGCCGGGCCGCCCGCCGTGCGTGCGTCTGGGCCGGGTGTCCGGGCCGGAGGTGCGGCCCGGCCGGCCGGGGGTGCAGGGAGGAGTGAAAACGCTAAAATCCGGACATAACACCCCGTGCGGCCGGCGTTCCCGAGCCCCGCGGCCCCCCGCGGGCGGCCCGGCTGCCGAAGGGAGGCCGACCATGGCCAAGCAGACCACGGGCAAGATGACCAAGCTCCGCCGCGGCACCCAGGAACTCCTCGAACGCCGCGGTATGGCGAGCAATCCGGGCCCGCTCGCCCCGCAGATGCACACCGACACCGCCTCCGCCGCCCGCAGTGGGCCGTACTTCGGCGACGCGATGTTCAGTCACGGCGGGCGCCGCGCCTCCACCACTGCCGGGCCGATGGCCGGCGTCGCCCACCACGTCGAACTGCCGGGCCACCGGCACCGCGGCGCCGAGAAGCACTCGGCGCACTGAGCCCCCGCCCGTACCCGTCCGCGCCCCGCCGGCGACGACGGGGCGCGGCCGTGCGCCGCCGCGGAAGGACGCCGATGCGGAAGAGTGGGGCACCGTGCCGCCGCCCGGCGGCCGTTCCCGACGCGGAGGAGCACCGCATGTCCGACAGCCCCCTGCTGCAGACCCGTGAGGAGTGGCTCGCCTCGCTGCCCAGGGTGTACGCGGCCGCCGGCTGCCTGATCACCGACCCGCAGGGCCGGGTGCTGATCGTCAAGGCCGGCTACCGCGAGCACTGGCAGTTCGTCGGCGGCACCGTCGACCTCGGCGAGAACCCGCAGCAGTGCGCCACCCGCGAACTGCACGAGGAGACCGGCATCGAGAAGGAGGCCGGCGAGCTGCTGGCCGTCGCCTGGACCAACCCGTCCGGCGAACTCGACCACCCCGCCTGCCACTTCCTCTTCGACCTGGGGACCCTGCCGGCCGACACCCCGATCACCCTGCCCGCCGGCGAACTCGACGACCACCGCTGGGCGGAGGTCGACGAGGCGCTCGAACTCCTCGGCCCGGCCCGCTCGCTGCGCCTGTCGGCCGGCCTCGCCGCCCGCGCCGACGGCCGCACCAGGATCGTCACCAGCCCGGTCAGCGGTCTCTGATCAGCGGTCTCTGATCAGCGGTCGTCGAGCAGCGGTCGCAGCCTCACAGGACGAGCTTGAAGCCGTCGTGGCTGCGCTCGAACCCCAGCGAGGCGTAGAAGCGGTGCGCCTCCGTCCGGCGCTTGTTGCTGGTCAACTGGACGAGGCCGCAACCCTGTTCGCGGGCCCGGTCGATCGCCCGGGCCAGCAGCAGCCGGCCCAGCCCGCCGCCGCGCCGGTCGGCCCGGACCCGGACGGCCTCGATCAGCGCCCGCTCGGCCCCGCCCCGGCCGAGGCCGGGGATGCGGGTCAGCTGCAGACAGCCGAGCACGGTGCCGTCGCCCTCGTCGAGCACCAGCAGTTCGTTGCGCGGGTCCGCCTCGATGGCGGCGAAGGCCGTTTCGTACGCTGCCCCGACCTGCACCGAGGCCGGATCGGTGACAGCGGATTCGTCGGCGAGCAGGGCGAGCACGGCGGGCAGGTCGCCGCGGGCGGCGGTACGGACGATCACAGGGGGAGTCTGGCAGATGGAGATCCTGGAGTACCCGGAGGCCGAGGTGCCGGCCGGGCTGCGCGCCCAGGTCTGGGCCCTGCAGGAGCAGGCCTGGCCCACCGGCGGGCCCGACCCCGGGGTCAGCCACGACCGGGCGCTCGACCCGCGGAGCATGCTGCTGGTCGACGGGCCGCGGGTGGTGGCCGCCCTCGACCTGCTCGGCAAGGAACTCCGGCACCGCGGCGAGGTGTTCGCCGTGCGCGGCCTGTCCGCGGTGGTCACCGACCCGGCCGTCCGGGGGCGGGGTCACGGGCTGGCGCTCGTCACGGCGGCCCGTGCGCGGATCGCCGCGCTCGGCGCCGACCTCGGCCTGTTCACCTGCGACCGGCCGCTGTGCGGGTTCTACGAGCGGGCCGGCTGGGAGGTGCTGCCCGGCGCCGTCCTGGTCGGCGGTACGGCGAAGGAGCCCTTCCCGAGCGACCGGCCGGGCTTCGACAAGGTGGTCCTCGCCGGGTTCTTCTCCGCGCACGGCCGGGCCGGCCGGAGCGGCTTCGACCGTGCCCGGATCGACCTCCACCCGGGCACGGTCGACCGCCTCTGGTAGCCGGCCCCGCCCGGGCGGTCAGCCCAGCAGCCGAGTCCGGACCGCCGCGGTGTCGGCCGGCGGCAGGAAGGCGGCCGGCTCGAACTCGGCGATCGTCTCCAGCAGCGCCGCCTCGGCCGTGGTGCCGGCCCGGTCCAGTACCGCCTCGATCTCGGCGGTCTCGTCGGGGCGGCCCAGCATCGCCCAGAGCGGACGCAGGTTGCCGGCGCTCAGCAGGTAGTCGTCGACGATCGCGTCGGCCGTCACCCCGGCCAGCGCGAGCAGCACCAGGGCGGCGAGCCCGGTGCGGTCGCGGCCCGCCCCGCAGTGCACCACCACACCGCCGGGCGCCGCCCGGCCGACCGCGGCCACCACCTCCGCCACCGCGCGCGGGCAGTGGTCCAGGTACGGCCGGAAGGCCAGCGGGGTGCCGTCCAGGCCGCCGAACCGGGCCCACCAGTCAGGTCCGGCCAGCTCGTCCAGCGGCACCCGCACCAGCTCCACGCCGTCCGGGCGCTCCAGCAGCGGCCGGTACTCCTCCTCGTTGCGCAGGTCGATCACGGTGCGGATCCCGTACGCCTGCAGTGCGGCCCAGCCCTCGGCGGTCAGCCGGTCCAGGTTGTCGGCGCGGACGACGGCCCCCCGCCGGGTCCGCCGGCCGTCCCGGGTGGGCAGCCCGCCGAGCTCGCGCACATTGAGGCAGCCGTCCCACACCAGGCGCCGGTCGTCCGTCATGTCCCGTTCCCCCCATGCCGTTGCGGGGGTCCCTGCGAATCCCCCGGAGATCAGACTCCCGGGGGTGCACCGATGGTTCCCCCGGCACCGTCCGGCACCGGCGCCCGGCCGCTCAGGCGCCGAAGGACCAGAGGTCCCGGCCGGCCGTGTCGCGGCAGCCGACGGCGGCGAAGCGGGTGTCGCCGACCGAGAGGAAGCCGGTGGCGGCGCCGCGGAGCACCTCGCGGGCGACCGGGTCCGCCGGCGACCAGTCGCCGTACAGCCGCAGCGTCCGGCCGGTCAGCTCGGTCCGGCGGATCGGGGCGACGTCGGCGAGCCGCAGCGCCGCGTTGACGTCCACCAGCTCCTCGGGCGCGAGGTAGCCCTCGGTGGCCCCGGAGGCCGTCTCCAGGCGGCGGAGCAGCTCGGGCAGCCCGTAGTGGCGGACGGCCGACACCGTGTCCTGGACGGCGACCGCCCAGCGCGGGCCGGGGGTGATCTGCCACCACACGTCGCCGCCGACCGGTAGCAGCCCGCCGATCCCGGTCCGCCAGGACTCCAGACCGGTGACCGCGTTCGGGTTCGGCCGCAGTGCCCGCCGGGACCGGTCGGCCGCCCAGGCCGACTTGGGGGTGAGCCCGAGGTTCACGGTGTAGCGGACGAGGTGGTCGTCGGCGACACCGAGCTCGATACCCAGCAGCGCCCAGTGCTCCTCGTCGGGCAGGGCGAAGGTGTGCCGCCAGCCGGTGAAGCCCATGGCGCGCAGGGCGGGCGCGAGATGGTCGCGCATGCCCTCCGCGAAGAGCGTCCGGGCAGTGGTCATCACGGTGTCCTGAGGGTAGGCGGGGTCCGGTGGGTGGGCGGGACCGGGCGGGCCGCGAGGGGGTGGAGCGGCCCGGTCCAACGTATGCCCCGGTCACCTCTGTCGGCTGCGGACGAATGACAGCCGCTGCCAGGACATTGGTCCCGTCGGCCGCGGACCTCGGGCCCGCACCGCGGACCTCGCCCCTGTCGCCCCACGGCCGCACCGTGATGGCCCATGATGTGGCGGGTGCACAGTGCAGATCACCACGGGCCGGGCGTCGGCGACCCGGCGGGCCACACCACCAGCCCGGACCACCCGCCCGGCCGGACGGCGGACCTCACCGCGGCCGTGGCGGCCGCCCGGAACGGCGACGAACAGGCCTTCCGCCTGCTGTTCAGAGCCGTCCAGCCCGGACTGCTGCGCTACCTGAGAGTCCTGGTCGGCGGCAGACCCGAGGACGCCGAGGACATCGCCTCCGAGACCTGGCTGCAGATCGCCCGCGACCTCGACGGCTTCCGGGGCGACTCGGACGGCTTCCGCGGCTGGGTGGCCACCATCGCCCGCAACCGCGCCATGGACCACCTGCGCCGCCAGCGTCGCCGCCCGGTCGCCGACCTGCCCGTCGAGCATCTGCTCGACCTCGCGGCCGCCGAGGACACCGCGCACAGCGCCATCGCGACCGTCACCACCGCCGACGCGCTCGCCCTGATATCCCGGCTGCCCCGCGACCAGGCCGAGGCCGTCCTGCTGCGCGTGATGTTCCAGCTCGACGCGGAGAGCGCCGCCCGGGTGCTCGGCAAGCGCTCCGGCAGCGTCCGGATGGCCGCCCACCGCGGGCTGAAGCGGCTGGCCAAGCTGCTCGAACAGACCGGCGGCCCGGCCGCCGGACTGCCCCGGCAGCAGCCTCCCGAAAAAAATTCCGCGCGGGGTGTGACGCCCGCGCGGACCGCGACGCTGAAGGACATGAGATGAGCAAGAACCGATCCCACCGGATCGACCGGGACACGGCCGAGCAGCTGCTCGGCGGCGCCGCGGTCGGCTCGGAGGCCGGTCCGGCCTCCCTCACCGGTCATGCGGCCCTCGCCGGGCTGCTCGCCGCCGCGGCAGCACCACCCACCGACGGCGCACTGCCCGGGGAGGAACAGGCCGTGGCCGCCTTCCGGGAGGCTCGTCGCACACCTGCACCGCACCCCGGGAGAGCGACCATGGCGGACCACGCGCGAAGGAGGACCTTCACCTTGAAGGCACTCGTCGCGGCGTTCGCCGTGACCGCCGTCGGCGGTGTCGCCGTCGCCGCGGGCACCGGCAACCTGCCGGAGGCCCTCGGCGGCAGCCCGGCCAAGGGGCACGCCTCCGTCGCACCGGCCGCCTCCCCGGCCGACCCGGCCTCCGCGTCCCGCGCCGGCAGCACCCCGAGCGGGCGGCCGACGGCGTCCGGCAGCGCCGACCGCACCGACACCGCCGCCTCCCCCTCGGCCGGCTCCGCCTCGGCACCGGCCTCCGCGCTGCCCGACCTCACGGCGCTCTGCCAGGTCTGGACGGACCGCTCGCACAGCGGCACCAAACAGCGCGACCTGCTGGCCGAGCCGCGGATGGCACCGCTGGTCGCGGCGGCCGGGGGTGCCGCCAAGGTCGACTCGTACTGCAAGTCGGGCAAGGGCGGGACCGCCACGGCGAGCCCGTCCGCCACCACCGGCGCGGGCCACGGCGGCCAGCCGAGTGCCTCCCCGACGAAGGGCGAGCGGACCCCGGCCCGCACCGCCACCCAGGACCTCCCCGAGGTCGCCGGCCAGGTCGGTGCCGCGGTGAGGTGACCTCAGAGACTCCGGACGGCCGGCGGGCACACTCCCCCCGGGCCCGGCGGCCGTCCGGTGACCGCACCACCCCGAAGACTCCGGGGGGTCGGTGGGTTCCCCCGTGCCCACCGCCTCCCCGGGAACCGCTCCGGACGGGCGCAGGAACTCCCCCGGGTCCTTGCGCCCGTCCGGATCCGCCCCGGGCGGGCGCCACGGAGCCCCGGGCGGGCGGTGGATTCCCCCGTGTCCACCGCCCGTCCGGCCCGCGCCGGACCCGCGGGCGACGATTGGAGCACCCGTGACCGAGGACACGCTGCGGATCCCCCGCGTGGCGGTGCCACCACCGGACGCCCCGGTGTTCGTGGACGGCAGCGGCCGCCGCCGGCGCCTGGTCCGCCGGGCGGGCTGGCTGCTCACCGTGCCCGCCGCCGGCTACCTCGGCCTGCTCGCCTCCAGCCTGGTCGGCGGCCCGACCCTGAACGCCCCCTTCCTGCCCGCCCTGCCCGCGCCCTCCGTGACGCCGGCGGCCACCGTGCCCACAGCGCCGTCAACACCGGAGGCGGCCGGTACCGCGCAGGCGCCCGGCGCCGCCGGACCGACCGGCATCCGCACCGCCACGGGCCGGCCGACGGCGCCCGCCAGCCGTACCACGGCGCCCACCACCACGCCCACCACCACGCCCGCGACCGCCACCGCGACGACCACGCCGAGCCCGACCCACGGCCGCCCCACCGCACAGCCCAGCCGCAAGCCCACCAAGACCCCGTGAGCGCGACCCCGTGACCACCGCCACTCGCCCCCGCAGGAGCCGCGGCCGCCGGGCCGCCGCCCGGCAGACGCCGCTGCGCACCCACTGGTTGCTGCTCACCGTGCTCGTCCTGACCCTGGCGGCCGCCCTGCTGCTGCAGGGCTACACCCGGCACATGTACGGGAACACCGCCGACGGTGCCGCCCCCGCGGGCGGCAGCAGCGCGGCCGTCCCCGAGGAGGTGAGCACCGGCGGCCCGGTCATCGCGGCGGCCGAGGACGGCACCGCCCGCACCGCCCGCCCCGCTGCGGGGACGATCGCCCTCACCTTCGACGACGGCCCGGACCCGCGCTGGACCCCGCAGATCCTCGACGTGCTCCGCCGCCACGGCGTGCACGCCACCTTCTTCACCGTCGGCACCCAGGTCGCCGCCGAACCCGGCCTCGCCCGCCGGATCGTCGCCGAGGGCCACCAGATCGGTGTGCACACCTTCACCCACACCGACCTCTCGGCCGTCGCGCCCTGGCGGCGCACGCTGGAGCTCCGCGAGTCCCAGCTGGCGCTGGCCGGTGCCACCGGAGTGACCAGCACGCTCTTCCGGCCGCCCTACTCCGCCGGGAACGACGCGCTCACCGACGCCGGCTGGGACGCCGTCCGGCAGGCCGGCCGGGACGGCTACCTCACCGTCCTGACCACCCAGGACACCGAGGACTGGCGCCGGCCGGGCACCGAGGCGATCGTCGCCGCCGCCACCCCGAAGGGCCGCGACGGCCAGGTACTGCTGATGCACGACGCCGGCGGCGACCGCAGCCAGACCGTGGCCGCCCTGGACGTCCTGCTGCCGCGGCTGCAGGCGGCCGGCTGGAAGTTCGACACCGTCTCCGCCGCCGTCGGCACGACCGAGCCCGTACGCGCCGCGACCGCCGCCGAGCACTGGCAGGGGCTCGCACTGATCGCTGTGCTCGGCGCCAGTTCCCGGCTGCTCGACCTGCTGGACTGGCTGCTCTGGGCGGCCGGCGCGATCGGCGTGCTGCGCGCGATCGCCCTCCTGGTCGCGGCCCATCGGCACAAGCGGCTGCGGGCCCGCGGCTGGGGGCCGCCGGTCACCGAACCCGTCTCGGTGATCGTCCCCGCCTACAACGAGAGCGCCGGCATCGAGGCCGCCGTCCGCTCGCTGCTCGCCTCCGACCACCCGGTCGAGGTGATCGTCGTCGACGACGGCTCCACCGACGGCACCGCCGACCTCGTCGAGTCGCTGAACCTCCCGTACGTCCGGGTCTTCCGGCAGCCCAACTCCGGCAAGCCCGCCGCCCTCAACCTGGGCCTGCGGTACGCCCGTGCCGAGCTCGTGGTCATGGTCGACGGCGACACCGTGTTCGAGCCGGACGCCGTGCGGATGCTCGTCCAGCCGTTCGCCGACCGCCGGGTCGGCGCCGTCTCCGGCAACGCCAAGGTGGTCAACCGCGGCGGCCTGCTCGGCCGCTGGCAGCACATCGAGTACGTGGTCGGCTTCAACCTGGACCGGCGGCTCTTCGACCTCGCCGAGTGCATGCCCACCGTGCCCGGAGCGGTCGGAGCCTTCCGTCGCTCCGCGCTGCTGCGGATCGGCGGCGTCGGCGAGTCGACCCTCGCCGAGGACACCGACCTCACCATGGCCCTGTGCCGGGCCGGCTGGCGGGTCGTCTACGAGGAGCGGGCCAAGGCCTGGACGGAGGCCCCCGCCTCGCTGGGCGCCCTCTGGCGGCAGCGCTACCGCTGGTGCTACGGCACCCTGCAGGCCATGTGGAAGCACCGCGGCGCGCTCCGCCAGCGCGGCCAGGCCGGCAAGCTCGGCCGCCGCGGCCTGCTCTACCTGCTGATGTTCCAGGTCCTGCTGCCGCTGCTCGCGCCGGTGGTCGACGTCTTCACCCTGTACGGACTGGTCTTCCTCGACCCCGTCCGGATCACCGGCCTCTGGCTGGCCTTCATGCTCATGCAGGTCGCCATGGGCGGCTACGCCTTCCGGTTGGACGGCGAGAAGCTCGGCCCGCTCTGGACACTGCCGCTGCAGCAGGTCGTCTACCGGCAGCTGATGTACCTGGTGGTGATCCAGTCGGTCTGCACCGCCCTGGCCGGATCCCGGCTGCGCTGGCAGCGGATGCAGCGCTACGGCAGCCTCTCCGTTCCGCCGCCGTCGGCTGGAGCAGCGGCGGGCCGCTAGGGTGCACAGGTGCACGAGGCGGGCGCCGAGGCCCGGACCACGGAAGCGAGAGGAGCCGGACGGGTGATCGGACGCGCGCTGAACGGCCGCTACGAGCTGACCGAGATACTCGGCGTCGGCGGCATGGCCACCGTGTACCGCGGCACGGACCACCAGCTGGGCCGCCAGGTCGCGGTCAAGGTGCTGAACGGCGGCCTCGCCGACGACCCCCGCTTCGCCGAGCGCTTCGGCCGCGAGGCCCAGCTCGCCGCCATGCTGGTCCACCCGCGGATCGTCATGGTCTTCGACTCCGGTGTCGACCAGGGCTCCCCGTACATTGTCATGGAGCTGGTGCAGGGCCGGACGCTCGGCGCCCTGCTCGCCGAGCAGCGCATCCTGCCGCTGGAGCGCGCGGTCGGCATCGCCGCCGCCGTCTGCGAGGCACTGGAGGTCGCGCACGCCGCCGGCCTGGTGCACCGGGACGTCAAGCCCGGCAACATCATGATCTCCGACGACGGCGGCGTGAAGGTGGTGGACTTCGGCATCGCCCGGGCCAACGCCTCCGCCGGACAGCAGCTCACCCAGAGCGCCTCCGTCCTCGGCACCGCCTCCTACCTCTCGCCGGAGCAGGCCACCGCTGCGCCGCTGGACGGCCGCTCCGACCTGTACGCGGTCGGCTGCGTACTCACCGAGATGCTCACCGGCGCCCCGCCGTTCACCGCCGACACCCCCGTCGCGATCGCCTTCAAGCACGTCTCCGAGCAGCCCGCCCCGGTCTCGCTGCACCGCCCGGAGATCCCGCCCGCGCTGGACGTCGCGATCATGCGGCTGCTGGCCAAGAACCCCGAGGACCGCCCGGTGAGCGCCGGTGCCGCCCGGGCCGAGCTGCTGGCCGCCGTCCCGGTCGCCGCCGCCCAGGACCGCACCAGCGAGCTGCTCGGCGCCGCCACCCAGGTGCTCCCGCCGGTGGCCGGCCCGCAGGGCGGCTTCCCGACGCCCCCGTCCTTCCCCGCCGCCGGTCAGCAGCCGTACGTGGAGCAGCAGCGCACCTCGCTGCTGCCGCAGATGGACATGCCGCCCACCGCCGCCCCCGCGTGGGCGGACGAGGCGGACGAGCAGTCCGAGCCGGAGCGCCGCAACCCCTGGCTGCTGGCCGGTGCCGGCGCAGCCGTACTGGTGGGCGTGGCCGCGGTGGCGGCGTTCGTGTTCAACGGTGGTCCGGACGGCGAGGGCACCGCGGCGGCCGCGACCCCCGGCGCGTCGGTCACCGCCACGGCCCCCGCGGCCCCCTCGTCGGTGCCCAGCCCGACGGCCTCGGCCTCGCCCTCCCGCTCGGCCTCGCCCTCCGCCGGCCGGCTGAGCGCGGCGGCGGCGGCCCTGGCGGACCTGCGCTCCGACATCGCCGGCACCGAGCTGGCCAAGGAGAAGGACCGCAAGGAGTCGCTGCTGCGCACCCTCGACGCGGCCTCGGACGCGATCAGCAGCGAGGACTTCTCGGCCGCGGAGGACAGGCTGAAGTCGGCCCAGCGGACGGTCCGCGACCTCGGCAAGCGGCACGCGCTGCCGCCGGCGACCTTCGCCTCCTGGCAGACCCGCCTCGCGGCGATCACCGCCGCGGTGCACGCCAAGGCGGACTGACCGGCCCGCTCAGTCCGGGCCGGACGGCCCCTCCGGCGTGCGGCCGATCCGGCGTCCCACCAGGTTGCGGGTCCGCCGGCTGACGGAGGTGGCGCCCGCGGTCAGGAAGATCAGCGTGTAGAGGATCTGCAGCATCACGATGCCCCGGGCCTCCTGGCTGACCGGGGTGATGTCGCCGTAGCCGACCGTGGCCATGGTGATCACGGTGAAGTACAGGGCGTCCAGCCGGGTCGTCAGGATGCCCTCGAACGTCCCCGGGGTGCGGGCCAGCGACAGGTAGGCGGTCGCGAAGACGATCAGGGCCCCCGCGATCAGCAGCATGATCACGAAGGCGGGGTGGCCGGGCCGCTCGGTCAGCTCGGACCAGATCTCGTGCATCAGCGCGGCGGCCAGGGCGACCAGCGCCAGGGCGAACGTCGTCCAGCTGACCGCCGGGTGCTCCGGGCCGAAGACGCCGATCGGCACCAGGAACCACGCCGTCAGCATGAGGGCCGGCCCGCCGAGCATGGCCACCAGGCCAAGGATGTTCGGACGCTGCCTCACGGGCGCACCTCCATCACCGGGGCCGCCGGTGCGTCGCCCGGCTCGTTGAGCAGTTCGACCGCCGCGAGGACGACCAGCAGCGCCACCCCGAGCCGGACCGCGACCCCTGCGGTCGGACGGTCCCAGAGCAGCAGCACGAGCACGGCCGCGCCGACCGCCGCCCAGCAGAGCCAGGCCTTGAACCGGTGCACGAAGCGGCCGACCGGCCCGGGCCGCAGCCCCATCCGCTCGGCGGCCGTGCGGACGCCGCCCAGCCCGGCCTCCCACAGGCCGCGCACCGCGCCCGCCGAGCGTCCCCGGCCGGACAGCCAGGCGCCCAGGGCGGCCAGCAGGCCGAGCGCGATCACCAGCCGGACGGCGTCCCGCAGGTAGCGGACGAGGGTGTCGTAGACCGCGGCGGCGGCGTCCTGGTCGACGCCCGCGGGCAGCCGGTCCAGGTAGACCGCCCGGAACGCGGTCAGCCCGAGGCCGAGCAGTCCGGCCGCGGCTGCCGCCCCGAGCGCCGCGGCCACCGCGGCCCGGTGCCGCCGCACCGCGAGCAGTACCCCGCCCACCGCGCAGGCCGCCGCCAGCACGGCCACCCAGTACCCGGCCAGGGACAGCAGCCGCAGCAGCGTCCGGACGTGCGTCACCTGGTCGGATCGGACCAGCACGTACGAGGTGTGGATCTCCGGGATGCGCGAGGCGACCTGCACGCCGTCGGCGACCAGCGCCTGCTTGGCCCGGTCGATCACCGGCGCGAGGTCGAGGGTGACGGTGTTCCCGCGGACCTCGACGCCGCCGCCGCCCTCGCCGGTGAGCGCCCGGTCGACGGCCGCGTGCGCGCTGCGGTTGAGCTCCTCCCAGGTGGCCGGGAAGGCGTCGCTCCGCACCAGCCGCTGCACGCCGTCGTGGACGAGCCCGGTGACGCCGCTGTCCAGTGCCGAGCCGAGCCGCTGCAGCAGCGCGTCCAGCAGTGGTGCGCCGCCGGGGGCGAGGTCGGAGACCAGGGAGTCGACGGGCAGCCGCTCGACGACGGCCGCGGTCACCCGGTTCGTCACGGCGGCCTGCACCGCCGGGTCGTGGGCGAGCGGCGCCATGGTCGCGACGTACCGGTCGGGGTCGCTGATCTCCGACTTCGCCCAGGCGGCGACGACGGCCGGGGGAGTGAGCAGCACCGCCAGCACGATCAGCACGGCGGCCGCTGCGGAGCGCAGGGGTCGCCGTGCCGGTGACGGGGTCGGAGCGGGCCCGTCCGGCCCGTCCGGCGGGCTGCTGGCCATCGGTGCCTCCACACGGGGATGCGTCCGTCCCAGCAGACACCGGCTCCGACGGTCGGGCCAGTCGGCGAGAACGCCGGAGCCGCCGGCACGTCGGGTGACGTACCGGCGGCTCCGGGGTGGTCTCAGGCGTTGGTGGCCGACTTGGTGGTCTCGGCCGAGGTGGTGACGCTGGTCGGGCTGACCGCCGGACGCGGCTGGTCGGCCGCCGTCGAGGAGGCGGTGGTGTTCTGGCCCTCGGCCTGGGCGTCGTCCTCGCGGAGCGCCTTGGTCTCGGCCTTCAGGATGCGCATGGACTTGCCGAGTCCACGGGCCATCTCGGGCAGCTTCTTCGAGCCGAACAGCAGGACGAGCACTGCCACCATCACGAGGATGTGCCAGGGCTCGAGACCGTTACGGAACATCCCTGACCACCGGTCCTTCCGAGGAGTTCTCGTCGCTTCTTGGACGCCGGACGGTTGTGCCCGACTCCGGCCAGTATGCCTGGCCGAGTCGTCGGGCGTATACACCGGTCCGGAAACCACGGTCAAAATGCAGGTGTTTCCTGGGTGGTGGTCTGGACCATTTCGGGCGTGGGGCGGCTGGTCGGACCGGCCGGCAGGTGCTTCATGAGGCGGTGGGCGACCAGGGCGGCACCGATCAGGAAGACCGCACCGGCCACCGCGGCGACGTGCATGCCGTCGGCGAAGGCGTGACGGGCCACCGTCAGCAGGTCGGCGCCGGTGCCGCCGCCGAGCCGGGCTGCCGCCGTGACGGCACCGCCGAGCGTGTCGTGCGCCGCCCGGGCGGCGTCGCCGGGCAGCCCGGAGGGGAGCCCCTGCTCCAGTCGGGACTTGTAGACCGCGGCGCCGGCCGTGCCGAGTACCGCGATGCCCAGCGAACCGCCCAGCTCGGAGGCGGTCTCCGAGGCGGCGGAGGCGGCGCCGGCCTGCTCGGGCGGCGCGGCCGAGACGACCATCTCGGTGGTGAGGGTCATGGTGCCGACCGAGCCGGCCGCGATCACCCCGGCCGCGGTGAGCGGCAGCCAGAGCGGTGTGTCCGGGCGGACGAGGACCATCAGCGCGTAGCCGACCGCCCCGGTCAGGAACCCGGCGGTCATCAGGACGGCCGGCCGGACCCTGCCCGCCAGTGCGCCCACCGAGCCGGCGGCCGCGGCGACGCCGACCGAGGGCAGCAGCGCCCAGAGCGCGGCGGTCAGCGGGCTCATCCCCTTCACCAGCTGCAGGTACTGAGAGGTGTAGAGGGTGAAGCCCATCATCGCGAACATCGCGACGGTGTTGACCGTGATCGCGCCGGTGAAGGTGCGGATCCGGAACAGCGCCGGGTCGATCAGCGGGTGCTCGGCGGTGCGCAGCCGGCGGACGAGGGCGGCGGCGGCCAGCGCCCCGGCGGCCAGGGCGGCGAGCGGCGGCGCGGCCCAGCCGTCCACGGCCAGGGTCTTGATGCCGTACACGATCGGCAGGACGGCGGCGATCGACAGTGCGGCACCGAGGAGGTCGAAGCGGCCCTGCCGCGGTGCGCGGTACTCGGGCATCAGCACCGGCGCCGCGACGAGCACCAGCAGCATCACCGGGACGGCGGCCAGGAAGGCCGATCCCCACCAGAAGTGGTCCAGCAGCAGCCCGCCGGCCACCGGGCCGAGGGTGGCACCGCCCATCAGTGCGGCCGTCCAGATGCCGAGGGCGGCCTGCCGCTGCTTGGGGTCGTGGAACATGTTGCGGATCAGCGCCAGCGTGGACGGCATGACGGTGGCCCCGGCCACCCCGAGCATCGCCCGGGCGGCGATCAGTCCGCCGGCCCCGTCCGCCCGGGCGGCGAGCAGCGAGGCCGCGGCGAACCCGGCGGCCCCCAGCATCAGCAGCCGCCGCCGGCCGATCCGGTCGCCCAGGGCGCCCATCGGGATCAGCAGCCCGGCCAGCAGGAACGAGTAGATGTCCATGATCCACAGCTGCTGGGTGCCGCTCGGTCGCAGGTCGGTGGAGATGAACGGGACGGCGAAGAAGAGCACGCCCATGTCCATGGTCAGGACGAGGGTCGGCAGCAGGAGGACGGCGAGTCCGGTCCATTCGCGTCGGCCGGCACGGCCGTGAGTGGCGGTCATGGCAGTGACTGTACGAGCGTATGAAACGATTGTCTAGTACAAGCGTCTAAATCGCTTGTCTCACTCGATCGTGCAAGACGTCCGTCCAGTCCGGCGGTAGCATCGGGGCATGGGAAATCGCGAGGACCTGCTGGTCGGCGCCAAGCGCTGCCTCCTGGAGAAGGGCTACGGGCGGACCACCGCCCGGGACATCGCCTCGGCCGCAGGCGTCAGCCTGGCCGCCATCGGCTACCACTACGGCTCCAAGGACGCCCTGCTGACCAGGGCGATGATGGAGGCCATGGGGGAGTGGGGCGACGAGCTCGGCCGGGTGCTGGCCGCGCTCGGCGAGGAGACGGACCCTCAGGAGCGCTTCGTCGCCGCCTGGGACAAGGTGCTGGAGAGCTTCACCGAGCACCGCGGGCTGTGGGCGGTGCAGATCGAGATCCTCGCGCAGATGGAGCACTCGCCCGAGCTGCGCGAGGTGCTCGGCGGCGCGCAGAAGGAGGCCCGGCTCGGGCTCTCCGCGATGTTCCAGGGCCTGCCCGAGGTGCCCGACACCCCGGAGGAGCTGGCCCGCGGCGCCTTCTACCAGGCGCTGCTCGCCGGGCTCGCCACCCAGTGGCTGGTCTCGCCCGAACTCGCCCCGGACGGACGGGAGTTCCTGGAGGGCCTGCGACTGGTCGGTGCCTCCGTGCTGTCGGCCGCCGGCATCCGCGCGGCGGCCGGCTGACGGTCGTCAGTTGGTGACGGCGGTCAGCAGCACGACCGAGTCCTCGTGCGCGAGCAGGCCGTGCCGCTCCTGCGGGATGCCGTGCAGCTCGCCCGCCGCCGCCTCCTGCTGCCGCCCGGCGATGGTCAGCGACACCCGGCCGCGCAGCACCAGCAGGCTGGCGGCGACCGGGGCGTTGTGCTCGTCCAGCGAGCTGCCCGCGGTCAGTGCGATCACGGTCTGCCGCAGCACGCCGTCGTGCAGCACCAGGTGGGCACTGCGCCCGTGCGGGTGAGCGGCGGCGAGTGCGGCGTGCTCGTCGGCGAGCGCGTCGATGTCGACGCGGACGGGTTCGGTCATCGCGGCCTCCTTGCGGCTCGGCGCTCCGATCCATGAGACACCTGTCAGGCGTCCGGCCGCACCCGCACCCGCTCGGCGTGCGGCCCGCGCGGAGCGGCCCGATCGTGGATGCATGGCGACCAACCAGAAGTTCAGCAGCGGATTCCGCGTCAACCGCACCATGCTCGGCACCGGCGTGGTCCTCGCCGGCATCGGCACCGTGCTCTCATTGGCCGGCACGGCGATCGCGTGCGCGACCCTCGCCTCGGCGGGCCGCGACTACGTCAACCGGATGGAGACCCCGCCCAGCGAGCAGGCGCGCCGGGCGATGCAGCAGGCCAAGGCCGCCTCGCTGGCCGGGCTGGAGGCCTGGCGGACCGAGGCCCGGTCGGCCTCCGCCAACTGAGCCCCCGCCGCAGCCGAACCGCGGTGCGCGGACCGGGGCTCGCCGTCAGGGCCGGGGCACTGCCGCCCCGGCCTCCTGGCGCAGTGCCTGCTTGAGGATCTTGCCGGTCGGGTTGCGCGGCAGCGGCCCGTCGCGGAAGACCACGTGGGCGGGCACCTTGAACGCGGCCAGCCGGGACGCCACGTGCGCCCGGACCTCCGCCGCGTCCGGCTCCGTGCCGGCGTGCGCCACCACCACCGCGGCCACCTCCTCGCCCAGCAACGGGTGCGGCACACCGACCACCGCGGCGTCCGCGATGCCCGGATGGCTCAGCAGGACGCCCTCGACCTCCCCGCAGTAGACGTTCTCGCCGCCGCGGATCACCACGTCCTTCAGCCGGTCCACCACGTACACCTCGCCGTCCGCCAGCCGGGCGAGGTCGCCGGTGCGGAACCAGCCGTCGGCGGTGAACGCGGCGGCGGTGGCGTCCGGGTCGCCCCGGTAGCCGCCGAACACCGGCTGGCCGCGCAGCAGGAGCTCGCCGATCTCGCCGTCCGGCAGCGGTGCGCCTTCCGCGTCCGCGATCCGCACCTCCACCGCCGGGCACGGGCGCCCGATCGACTCCGGCCGGGCCAGGTAGCGGGCGCCGACCTGGGCCGTCACCCCGCCGCAGGTCTCGGTGAGGCCGTAGCCGTTGCGGGCCTCCACCCTGCCGCCGAACTGCCGGGCGATCCGCCCCGCGAGGCCCGGCGGGGCGGGGGCGCCACCGGTGCTGATCATGGTCAGGCTCGCCAGCGGGTCGCCGGCGGCGTCCGCCGCGTCCAACAGGCCGAGCGCCGTGGTCGGCACCCCCGCGAAGATCGTGGCCCGGTGGTGGGCGATCAGCTGCCGGGCGGCGTCCGGGTCCCAGCGGTGCATCAGCACCGCCGTGCCGCCCGCGGCCATCACCAGGAAGACCGAGGTGAAGGCCGCGACGTGGAAGAACGGGAAGGTCATCAGCACCGTCGGCGGCGCCGCGGCCTGCGGGGAGTCGCCCCGGCAGAGCGCCGCGCCGGCCGCGAAGAAGCGCGGGGTGAGCGCGCCGGCGCACCAGTTGGCGTGGCTGGCGGCCACGCCCTTGGGACGGCCGGTGGTGCCCGAGGTGTAGATCAGCGTGGCCGGGTCGTCCGGGCCGACGGACGGCTCCGGGGCGGGCAGGCCGGTCAGCGGCAGGTCCTCGAAGCGGTCGTGCGGACCGTCGGCGCCGACGGTCAGCAGCGGCACCCCGCGGGTCGCCGCCCACGCCGTCGTCCGCGCGGCACGCTCCGGATCGGCGACCACCAGGCCCGGCCGGCAGTCGTCCAGCGCCCGGGCCAGCTCCTGCGGCCCCCACCAGGCGTTCAGCGGGACGGCGACCAGGCCCGCGGCCTGGGCCGCCCAGAACGCGACCTGCCACTCGGGCAGGTTGCGCATCGCGATCGCCACCCGGTCGCCCGGGCGCAGCCCGTACTCCGTCCGGCAGCGGTGGGCGAGGGCCGAGGCCGCGGCGTGGTGCTCGGCGAAGCTCCAGGTGCGGTCGCCCGCCACCAGGAACGGGCGGTCGCCGTGGGCGAGGGAGGCGTCGAACACCTCCCGCAGGGTGCGGGGACCGCGGACGTACCGCGGCCCCCGCGGGCCGGGCGCCGCCTCGAACGGCGCGCCGGGCGCGGCCAGTGACGCGTGGGCGCGGGCGGCGGCGGCGAGCGAGTCCTTTGGTGCGGCGGTCATCGGCCCTCCGGCCTCACAGGCCGAGCGACTTGGCGATGATGGTCTTCATGACCTCGCTGGTCCCGCCGTAGATCCGGAACACCCGGTTGTCGGTGTAGAGGCGGGCGATCGGGTACTCCAGGATGTAGCCGTAGCCGCCGTGCAGCTGCAGGCACTTGTCGATCACCTCGGAGGCCGACTCGGTGCAGAACAGCTTGGCGGCCGCCGCGTCCGCGACCGTCAGGTCGCCGTTCTGGTAGAGCTCCAGGGCACGGTCGACCATCGACTGCTGGGCGACCACCTGGGCCTCGCAGTCGGCCAGGGTGAACTTGGTGTTCTGGAACTCGGCGACGGCCTGGCCGAAGACCTTGCGGTCCTTCACGTACTGCACCGCGAAGCGCACCGCCGCGGCCGCGGCGGCGTAGGCGCCGACGGCGATCGCCAGGCGCTCCTGCACCAGGTTGTGGGTGAGGTAGGTGAAGGCCCTGCCCTCCTCGCCCAGCAGGTCCTCCACCGGCACCTTGACGTCGGTGAAGGAGAGCTCGGCGGTGTCGGAGGTGCGCAGGCCGATCTTCTGCAGCTTGCGGCCGACCGCGTAGCCCTCGGACTTCGTGTCCACGCAGAGGATCGACAGGCCGGCCCGGCGGTTCGCCGGATCGTACGGAGCGGTGCGGGCCACCACCAGGACGAGGTCCGCCAGCACGCCGCCGGTGATGAAGGTCTTGGCGCCGTTGAGGACGTAGTGGGTGCCGTCCTCGGAGAGCTTCGCCGTGGTCGAGATGCCGGCCAGGTCGGAGCCCGCGCCCGGCTCGGTCATCGCGATCGCCGTCATGATGTCGCCGGAGACGAAGCCGGGCAGCCAGCGCCGCTTCTGCTCCTCGTTCGCGTACTCCAGCAGGTACGGCAGCACCAGGCCGGTGTGCACGCCGGACGAGCCGAAGCTCACGCCCGCCCGGGCGACCTCCTCGGTGACGACCGCCTGGTACTTGAAACCGCTCTCGCCGGCGCCGCCGTACTCCTCCGGCACCTCGATGCCGTACACGCCGAGGGCGCCGAGCTTGCGGTAGAAGTCGCGCGGCGGGTGGCCGGCCGCCTCCCAGCTCTCGTAGACCGGGACGACCTCCTTGGCGATGAAGTCCCGGATGGTCGCCCGGAACGCCTCGTGGTCCTCGTTGAACACCGTCCGGCGCACGGCGGCGCTCCCTTCGTTCGGCGGCTGATCGCCAGACAAGTTAATCGCCGGTAGCTGCGGCTGTAAAGCATCGCGGCGGCATTTCCGCGCAGGTCACAGGCGCATAAGTGAATCCTTGCTACCCTGGCGTCGATCATCGGCGAGGTGGAGGAGCGCACGTGGCGGCGGAGCGCGTACCCGGGGCGGGCGCGGCGGGGCGGGTGGTGCGCCGGCCGCCCGGGCGGAAGGCGCAGATCCTCGCCGCCGCGGCGGAGCAGTTCCACCGGCGCGGCTACCACCTGGTGTCCATGGCCGACGTCGCCGCCGAGGTCGGCATCACCGCACCCGCCCTCTACCGGCACTTCCGCAGCAAGCCCGAACTGCTGCTGCGCGCCGTCGCCACCGACCTCCAGGCGCTGCGGACCGCGGTCCGGGCCGGCGCCGGCAGCCCCGCCGAGCTGTGCGCCGCACTCGCCCCGGTGGCCGTCGACCACCGGGCCCTGGGCACCCTCTGGCACCGCGACGCCCGGCTGCTCGCCCCGGCCGAGCGCGCCGCTCTCCGCCGAGACCTGCGCGCCGACGTCCGCGCGATGGCCCGCACCCTCGCCCGATCCCGTCCCGAACTCCCCGACGGGCAGGCCGAGTTCCTCTGCTGGTCGCTGCTCTCCGGGTACGGCAGCCTCTCGTACCACACGTTCGCCCCGCCGCGGCGCTGGTTCGAGACGCTGCTGCGGCGGATCGGCGGCGAACTGCTCGCCGTCGCACCGCAGGACGAGGACCGCGCCGGACCGGCCGCCGCCCGCGCCGCGCAGACCGCCGCCCCCGCCGGCACCGAGTCCCGCCGGGAGGAACTGCTGCTCGCCGCCGTCCGGCTGTTCCACGAGCGAGGCTTCGACAACGTCTCCACCGACCGGATCGGCGCCGCCGTCGGCATCGCCGGGCCCAGCGTCTACAAGCACTTCGCCACCAAGGCCGAGCTGCTCGCCGCCGCCCTCGTCCGCAGCCGCGAACGGCTCTGGCACGAGGTCGAGGGGGCGATCGCCGACAGCACCGGGCCGGCCGCGGCACTGGACGCCGGCCTGCGCGCCTACCTGGACTTCGCCCGCCGGCACAGCCACTACCTCGGCGCCATGCTGAGCGAGACCGAACGCCTCGACCCGGCCGACCGGCGGGCCGCCGTCGACTTCCGCCGGGACTTCCTGCGAGTCTGGGTCGGCCTGCTCCAGCAGGTGCGGCCCGACTACGACACCGCCGAGGCCCGGATCCGCGTGCACGCCATGTTCGCCGTCGTCAACGACGGCGTCCGGCACCGCCCCGGCGGCACCGGACCCGCCGCGGCCGGTCTGCTGGAGCCCGCCGCCCGCGCCGTCCTCGGACTGCCCGCGGCCTCGCCACCCACTGCGGGAAAAGAGCTGGTCGACGGATAGTCGTACTGGCAGAATCCGACCTCATGTCCCAAGGTCTGCCGCCCGCCGACAATCTGCGCACGACCGAGGTCGACCTCGGGGGGCTGGTGAGCGTACTCGCCACCCACCTCTACTCCACCCCGCTGGTCGCCCTGCGCGAACTCGTCCAGAACGCCCACGACTCGCACACCCGCCGCCGGCTGGAGGACCCGGAGTCCACCGCCGTCCCGGTGATCCGCGTCCGGGCCGACACCGCCCGCCGCACCCTCACCGTCGAGGACACCGGCGCCGGCCTCACCGAGCCCGAGATCCACGCCTACCTCGCCACCGTCGGCACCGGCTACACCCGGATGCTGCGCGACCTGACCGGCAACCAGGACCTCATCGGCGCCTTCGGCCTCGGCTTCCTCTCCGCCTTCTCGGTCGCCGACGAAGTCACCGTCACCACCACCTCGCACCGCGAACCCGGCCTCGGCCACCGCTACCGCAGCCGCGGCGGCGAGCAGTACAGCGTCGAACCGGTCGAGCCGCGGCCCGCCCCCGGCACCGCCGTGGAACTCCGCCTCAAGGCCGAGCACGGCCACCTCGCCGACGAGGAGGCGCTGCGCGAGGTCCTCGGCCGCTACTGCGTCCTGCTGCCGATCCCGGTGTACGTCGGCGAGGACGAACGGCCCGTCAACGACGTCCTGGTGCCCTGGCGGCAGAGCGTCGACGGCGACCTGCACACCGCCCGGATGCGCTTCGCCTCCGCCTTCGGCCGCCGCTTCGACCCGCTCACCGCCTTCCCCGTCACCCCCGTCGAGGGCGCCACCGACGCCGTCGGCCTGCTCTGGGTCCAGGACGGCGGCACCTACGGCTCCACCGACAACCGCGACCTCGCCGTCTACCTGCGCGGCATGCTGCTCGCCGACGACGCCCGCGACCTGCTGCCCAGCTGGGCCGGATTCATCGGCGGCGTCGTCGAGTCCAGCCGGCTCACCCCCACCGCCAGCCGCGAGGACCTGCAGCGCGACGAGCACTACCGCGCCCTGCAGAAGGCCCTCGCCGACGCCGTCGTCGACGGCCTCTACGAGACCGCGCGGCTGCACCCCGCCGCCTGGCGCCGCATCCTCGCCCGGCACGGCCAGGACCTGCTCGGCGCCGCCCTCTGCGACGACCGCCTCTTCACCCTGCTCGCCGACGACGTCCCCGTCCCCACCTCCCAGGGCGACCTCACCGCCGGCGCCCTGCGCGCCGCCGGCCGCGGCGCCCTGCACGTCGCCCTCGGCAGCGGCGGCGGCTTCGAGGAGATGCTCTACCGCGCCATGCAGGTGCCCATCGCTCGCGGCGACCGGTACGCCGTCCTGCCGTTCCTGCGGCGCTACGCCCAGCTGAAGGACTGCCGGATCGTCGAACTCGGCAGCGAGAGCGGCAACCGCGAGCTCTTCCGCGACCCCGCGGAGCCGCTCGCCGCGGAAGAGACCGCCTGGCTCACCGCAGCCCTCGCCGACGAGGGCGAACAGCTCGTACCCGCCCGCTTCGACCCGCCTGGGCTGCCGCTCGTCCTGGTGCCCGACCGGGAGGCCGAACTCAAGGCCCGCATCGAGGACGACCAGGCGGACGCCCGGATCCCCTCCGCGGCGCTGCGGCTCGCCCGGGCGTTCACCGCCCGAACCGACGGCACCGTCAAGGCCCGGCTCTACCTCAACCTCGCCTCGCCGGCCGTCCAGGACCTGCTCACCGCCTACCGCGCGGGGCACACCGGCAGCGCCACCGCCGCCGGGCTGCTGCGCTCGCTCAAGGTGATCATGGCCGCCGCCGGCGGGTCCGCCAACGGCGACCTCACCGCCGCGCTCGCCGGCATCGGCACCGCGGTGGCCGCCCTGACCTGGGAGTAGGGAGAGCACCCAGGGGCGCGGGGAACCGCGCGATTCGGATGCGGGCCACTGTGCGTATCAGGGGCCGGCCCGGGTTCGTACCGAACCCGCCGCTGAGGGTGCACCACCCGCGCCAATGAGGGCTGCCCATCCTTCGTCCGTGAGGAGTTCACACCGTATGACCACCGACATCTGGGCCTGGGTGCGGGACACCCACGAGCAGCTGTCCGAGGCGGGCCACCACCGCCTCGCCGCCGCCCTGGTGGAGATCGCCGGGCACGCCGTCGAGGGCCGCAACGAGCAGCTCGACGCGATGTACCCGGAGGCGCTCGCCTCCGCCCGGGCGCTCGGCCTGCCCTGGGTCGAGGTGTTCCTGCGGCACTGGCGGATGCAGAACCTGCTGAACAAGCGCCACCAGGGCGAGGCCGCGATGGCGGAGGCCGTCGACCTGCTGGAGTTCGCGCACCGCGAGGAGACCGTCTCCTGCCCCCAGTCGGTCTGCGCCGTGCAGGACTTCACCATCTGCCACGCCAACATCGACGGACCGGGCTACGTGCCCGAGCGGCTGGCCGTGCTGGAGGAGACGCTGGCCCGGGTCGAGCCCGCCCGCGCCTGCTTCGACTGCCTGTCACGGGAGTACGCCGACACCCTGGAGGACGACGGCCGGCCCGCGGACGCCCTCGCCCACCTCGATCGCGCGCAGGCACGGATCCAGGCGGCCGGCGAGCAGGTCTCGCTGGCCTTCGGCCACAGCCGGGCCGCCGCGCTGATGAACCTCGGCCGGCCCGAGGACGCCCTGGCGGCGTACGACACCGCGGAACGCGCCTACGCCGCCCGCCACCAGCCGGACGACGACGACCGGCGCAAGCTCGCCGTCGGCCGGGCCGTCGCCCTGGCCGCCCTCGGCCGCAGCGAGGAGGCGCTGGGGCAGCTGCCGGACGCGGAGGAGGCCGACAGCTACCCCGACATCCGGCACCGCTGGGCGACCGCCGTCCAGACCCTCGCCGAGGCAGGGGCGCTGCCGCACGGCGAGCTCGACAACGACGCCGCCCTCGGCGTCCGGCTCGCCCAGTGGGTGGCCTACCTGGACACCGCCGGCTCGCACCGGCCCTGCCTGGACCTGCTGCTGATCGCCGGCCGGCTGGCCGTCGCCCGTGGCGCCCGGACCGTCGCGCTCACCCTCGTCGCCACCGGCGACCGCAAGCTCGGCCGACTGCGCCGCACCGACGGCGTCGCCGAGCGGCTCGCCGAGCTGCGCTCCGCGGCCGAGGCGCTGCCGCTGCCCGAGACCCCGGTACCGGCCGCCGAACTGCCCGAGTGGCTCGGCACCCGCCGGGTCACCTTCGAGCAGGCGCTGGACCACTTCACCGCGGCGAGCGCCGAGTCCGCCGAGGCCGCGGCGGCGCTCGTCCTGCAGCGGGCGCGGGCCCTGGACGCGCTCGGCCACCCGCGGGCCGCCGCGGACCTGCTCTGGGCCCGCCTCGACGAGGACCCGGCGGACGAGCACCTGCCCGGCATTCTCGGCCAGGTGCTGATCGACGCCGAGGACGGTGACGGCATCCGGCGGCTCGCCGACCGGCTGATGCCCGCCAACCCCTCCGAGGCGCACTGGATCCGGGCCCGCTGGGCCGCCGCCCAGGGCCGGTGGGAGGAGGTCGGAGAGCACTGCGACGGCGTCCTCGCGCATGAGCCGGACGCGCTGAACACCCGCCGGCTCGCCGCCACCGCGGCCACCCGCCTCGACGACCACGCGCGGGCCCAGCGGCTCTACCAGGAGCTGCTGGAGCACGCGGTGCCCGCCGACCTCGCGGGCGAGGACGAGGAGCACCACACCGTCCAGGAGCCCGACCTGTGGCACCTGATCACGGCCGCGACGGCCAACCGGGACTGGGCGGTCGTCCGCAGCACCGGCGCGCTGATCGGCATCGAGTTCGACGCCGACGAGGGCCCGGTGGATGAGGAGTGGCAGATGGTCACCGTCCGCACCACCCGGGCCAACGGGGCGAGCGTGGACCTTCCCGCCGTCCGCACCGGCCCGGCCACCGCGCGGATCCTGCCGGTGCTCGGCGAGGACGTGCCGCTCAACCACCGGGACGTGGTGGTGTTCGGGCCGGCCGTGCTCAACGAGCGCCCCAAGGGCGAGGCCGAGCAGGAGGCCTGGCGTCCGGTCTTCCGGCAGCTGACGCTGCTCGACCCGGCCGGCTACACCACGCACTGGGTGGACGGCGCCTGGCCGGGCGACGCCGCCTGGTACGCGCTCCGCGAGGCACTCGCCGAGGAGCAGTACGGGCTGTGGGCGTACAGCGGCGACCAGTACGCCGTCACCGACCCGGCCGGCGGCGACAGCCTGCCCGGCATCTACGCCGCGCTCGGCGTGCCGCCGACCGCCACCTCGGCGGACGCCGACGCCCTGCTGCAGCGGCTGACGGCCGGCTGGGAACACCCGCTGAGCTGGCTCGACCTGGCGAAGGCGGCCGGCGCGGACACGGCCCGGCACGAGGAGACCGTGCGGCGCTACGGGCTCTGAGCGGGGAACGGGCCCGGACCGGGCCCGGTACCCCTCACGCCCGGGGGCGGGTGTCCGTGATGTCCGTCACGTCCACCCGCCCGGGCTGCGGCCGCCGCGCGGTCCCGCCACGGCGGACATGTGCGTCCGCGCGTTCGATCGGGCAAGGTGGGGCGCAGGATCGGAGCGTGGCCGGCGCGGCCACCAGGGGCGGCGAGGAGTGGCGGACGTGCCGAAGCGGGGCCGGCCGGGCGGCGGCAAGAAGGCCAGGGGCGGCCGCAGACCCGCCGCGGCCCCCGTCGTGCCGCCCGCCGACGGGACTCCGCAGCGGCCAGCCCGTGGACCGGCCGGGCAGGCGCCGCCCACCGAGGGCCTGCTCGGGTCCGCCGCACCCGCCCGCTCGCCGCGGACCGCGGTGCCGCTCGCCCCGCCGCCCCCGCCCACCGAGGGGCTGCTCGTCCCCACCGGCGGGCCCGAGGACACCCTCACCCCGGAGGACTGGCGCGCCGCCGGCTACACCCCGGCCCACGGCGTGGACCTGTCGGAGCTGCAGGCCGGAGCCCCCGGCTCCGCGCCCTGGCCGGACCGGATGCGCACCCTGCTGCGCACCCCGATGACCGAGCGGCCCGCCTTCGAGCGGACCCCGCGCGACCTGCACCCGTCGGCCGCCCGGCACGTCCCCCGGGTGCTCGACCTCACCCTGCGGATCGGCGAACTGCTGCTCGCCAGCGGCGAGGCCGCCGAGGACGTCGAGGCGGCGATGCTGGGCATCGCGCACGCCTACCGGCTGGACCACTGCGAGCCGCAGGTCACCTTCACGCTGATCTCCATCTCGTACCACCCGTCGCTGATCGACCCGCCGGTGAGCGCGGCCCGGACCGTCCGCCGGCGCACCTCGGACTACACCCGGCTGGCTGCGGTGCACCGGCTGGTCGCCGACATCACGGCGGAGAAGATCCCGGTCAACGACGCCTACCGGCGACTCGCCGTGATCCGCCGCAACCGGCACCCCTACCCGGCCTGGCTGCTGGCGCTGGCCACCGGCCTGCTGGCGGGGGCGGCGACCTTCCTGGTCGGCGGGCGGATCGACGGCAAGGCATGGCTGGTCTTCGCCGGCGCGTTCCTCGCCGCGGTGGTCGGCGACCGGATCGCCTCGCTGATCGCCCGCCGCGGGCTGCCGGAGTTCTACCAGTTCGTGGTCGCGGCGACGCCGGCCGCGCTGATCGGCATCGTGCTCTCCTTCAACGACCTGCACCTGCGCGGCTCGGTGGTGATCACCGGTGGCCTGTTCGCCCTGCTGCCCGGCCGGGCGCTGGTCGCCGCTGTTCAGGACGGCCTGACGGGCTTCTACATCACCGCCGCCGCCCGCCTGCTGGAGGTGCTCTACCTGATCGCCGGCATCGTGATCGGCGTGATGTCGGTGCTCTACCTCGGCGTCAACTACAACGCCAAGCTCCGCCCGGACGAGTCGATCGGCGGCGCCGTCGACCCGCCGATCCAGCTGCTCGCCGCGATGGTGCTGGCGCTGGCCTTCGCGGTGCTGCTGCAGACCGAGCGGCGGACGCTGCCGATGGCCGTGCTGATGAGCGGGATCGGCTGGTCGACGTACGGAGTGCTGACGAACGCCGGGGTCTCCCCGATCGCGGCGACCGGCGTTGCGGCCGGCCTGGTCGGCCTCTTCGGCCAGCTGACGGCGCGCTACCGGAGGGCGTCCGCGCTGCCGTACGTGACGGCGGCGATCGGCCCGCTGATGCCGGGTTCGGCGCTCTACCTGGGCATGCTGTCCTTCGCCCAGGGGCACGCCAGCGCCGGGCTGGTCTCCGTCACCCGGGCCGCCGCGCTGGCGATGGCCCTGGCGATCGGCGTCAACCTGGGAGGCGAGGTCGCCCGGCTCTTCCTGAAGACCCCCGGTGCGACCGAGCCGCTCGCGCCCCACCTGCTCGTCCCCCGCCGGGCCGCCAAACGCACCCGCGGGTTCTGACCGGTCGTTGGCCCCTCGACGCCCCGGAGCACCACCCGAGAACGAAGGCACCACCCGTGATCAACGACCTGCTGGACGGCTACCGCGAGCACATCGTCGACGCCCACAAGCAGCCGCTCTTCCTGCTGCTCGTCGGCTTCATCGTGTCCTTCGTCGGCATCCGCTTCAGCGTGCGGATGATCCGCGCCCAGGTGCGCTGGTGGCCGGGCAACATCACCCCGGGCGGGCTGCACATCCACCACATGGTCTTCGGACTGGGCTTCCTGCTGGTCGGCGGGATCGGGGTGTTCGCCACCAACGGCGGCCACCCCTGGATCGACTGGTTCGGCCTGTGCTTCGGCATCGGCTGCGGCCTGGTGCTGGACGAGTTCGCGCTGATCCTGCACCTGGACGACGTCTACTGGAGCGAACAGGGCCGCAAGTCGGTGGACGCCGTCGTGCTCGTCCTGCTCGGGACGGCGCTGCTGCTCACCGGTTACGTCCCGCTCGGCGTCGTGCCCGGCCAGACCTCCGCGACGGGCGAGGGCCGGTGGGGCCTGGTCGCGGTGATCTCGGTGAACGCGCTGGTCTCGATGGTCGCCCTGGTCAAGGGCAAGATGTGGACCGGCCTGCTCGGCATCATGGTGCCCGGTCTCGCCTGGGTCGGCGCCGTCCGCCTCGCCCGGCCCGGCAGCCCGTGGGCCCGCTGGCGCTACCGCTCCCGGCCGCGCCGGATGCAGCGCGCGGTGCGCCGCGAGCGGCGGCTGCACGCCCGCGCCGACGTGGCCCGCACCTGGCTGTTCGACCTCATCGCCGGCGCCCCGGACAAGGTTCCGGCGCACCACACCGCCACCCACCGGGTCGCCGAGCGGATGGCCGCCCGGGCCACCGCCCACCTCGACGTGCAGCACGCCAGGGCGCTCGCCCGCGCACGCCCGCCGCCGGACCGTCCGGGCCGGCCGGCAGCGGGTGTACGCCGCCCGTCCGTCCGCCGCGGAGACCCCGGAGCCGTACGCCCCCTACCGCCACCCGCGGCTGCCGCACCCGCAGCCGCGCCGACAGGTCTGACCGTCGGGCCACGACCGGGGTGCGGGCCCGCGAGAGCGGCGAACCGGCGGAGCGCGTCGGTGCCGGCCAGGTCCTGGTGCCGCATCGTCGACCTGCCCCGCAGGGCGGTCGCGGCGCGCACGACCGCGTCGACGGAGTGCCCGTCGACCGCCCGCAGCACTGCCGCGCGGTCCGGCAGATCGGCGCGCAGCGCGTTCCCGGTCCCCGGCCGATCCCGGTGACCCCGTACCGGCCGCGGTCAGCTCCCCGACGTCTTCCGCCCGAGCACCCCGGTCGCTCCCGTCAGGAGAATCCTCATCGCCCTGCTCCCTCCGACCCGGCGCCGCCCTCGCCGCGGGCCCGTACCGGGCGGACGCCGCGGCCCCCGGAAGCGTGGCACCGCCGGTGCCGCGGGCCGGGCCGAAATTCGGATGCCGGGCCTCCGCCCCCGCCGTACCGTGGCCGGATGAGCAAGGACGCACCGGCCGGGGCCGGCCGGCACACCGAGGGGCGGCCGACCGATCCCGACGCCGTAGGGATCCGGGCCGTCACCGCGGACGAACTCCCGCTGTGGGACCGTGCGGTGGCCCGCGGATTCCTCCGCCCCCACCTCGCCGAGGCCACCGAGTACCGGCGGCTGACCTTCGAACCGGGACGCTTCCTCGGCGCCTTCGACCCGTACGACCCGGGCCGCTGCGTGGCCACCTTCCGCAGCTTCGACACCGAGCTCACCGTGCCCGGCGGCGCCCTGCTGCCGGTCGACGCGATCACCGCCGTGACGGTCAACTCCACGCACCGCCGCCGCGGCCTGCTCCGCCGGATGATGGGGCAGGACCTCGCGGCCGCGAAGGACCGCGGCAGCGCGGCGGCGATCCTGATCGCCGCCGAGCACCCCATCTACGGCCGGTACGGCTTCGGCCCGGCCACCCGCAACCAGTCCTGGACGGTCGACCTCGGACGCGGCGGGCTCCGCGCGGACCTGCCGGTCTCCGGCGGGCGGACCGACTTCGTCACCATGGCCGAGGCCCGCAAGCACGGCGCCGAACTGCACGAGCGCTGGCGGCGGACGCGGCCTGGCGCGATCGGCCGCAGCGACGCCTGGTGGAAGCTGCACACCGGCGAGGTCACCCTGCCCGGCTTCGACTGGAAGGAGCCCTTCCTCGCGCTGCACCGCGACGCCGGCGGCACCGTCACCGGTCTGATCGTCTACACGGTGGACGACGCGTGGGAGGCCAACCTGCCGAACTGCACCCTCACCGTCCTCGACTTCCTGGCGCTGGACCGCGAGGCCGCCGTGGCGCTGTGGCGCCTGGCGTTCTCGGTGGACTGGGTCCGCACCGTCGCGATCAACAACCTCGCCCCCGACGACCCGCTGCCGCTGCTGCTCACCGACCCGCGCGCGGCCGTCCCCGGGCGGGACAGCTCCGACTTCCTCTGGCTGCGGCTGCTGGACCTGCCCGCCGCCTTCGCCGCCCGGAGCTACCGCGCCCCCGGCCGGCTCGTGCTGGAGGTCACCGATCCGGACGGCTGGGCGGCCGGCCGCTGGGCGCTGGAGACCGCCGCCGACGGCACCGGCCGCTGCACCCCGACCGGGGAGGCGCCCGACCTGGTGCTGGACGCCTCGGCGCTCGCGTCGCTGTACCTGGGCACCGAGTCGGCCGTCCGGCTGCACGCGGCCGGCCTGCTGACCGAGCCGACCGCGGGCGCGGCGGACCGGGCCGACCTGCTGCTGCGCACCGCCGTCCAGGCCTGGAACCCGGACGGTTTCTGAGCCGCCGCCCCGGGCCGGCGCGGGACACCGACCGGCCCGCGGCCTCAGGTCGCGGCGCGGCCTATCGTCGGCAGGATGAAGTCCTGGATCAGGCCCTTCACGTCCCGCACCAGCGGCCGGAACACCCGGTAGCGGGAGAGCACGACCACCTTGGCGACCATCGGGGTGGACCGGCGGACGAACTCGCGGGTCCGCTCCTGGTCCGGGGTGTGGTCGAAGACCCAGTACAGCACGATGATCATCAGGTGCAGCCAGAGCAGGTCCGGCAGCAGGTCGCGGAGCTCCGGGTCCAGCTTGGGCGCGACGTCGGAGCCGGTCAGCACGTCCCGGAAGAGCCCGACGGCGGTCGCCCGGGCCCGGTGCGACTCGTTGGCGAACGGGCTGAGCGAGCTGTTCGGGTCGGCAGCCGTCCGGAAGAACTGGGCGGCGAACTCGTGGTACGGCGCGGCGGTGTCCAGCCAGGAGGAGAGCGCCAGGAACAGCCGGTCGGCGAACTCGGTGTGGCCCTGCATCCGGCGTGCGGCGTCCACGGCGTGCTCGACCGTCATGCCGTCGTAGAAGCCCTGGATCAGGAATTCCTTCGACGCGAAGTAGTAGTACGCGTTGCCGACCGAGATCCCGGCCTCGGCCGCGATCGCGCGCATGGTGGTCTTCTCGTAGCCGCGCTCCTGGAACAGGCGCATCGCGGTCTCGAGGATCAGCGCGCGGGTCTGCTCGCTCTTGCCGGTTTTGGGGCGCGCCCGGCCGCCCGGGAGCTCCGCCCCGAGCACAGCGTCCTGGGCGCGCTCGTCCATGCCGGGGGTGCCGCCCTTCTGCTCGTCCACGGGCCTGAGCCTAGCCGGGTGCGGGGGGTGCCCCGTCCGGACCGGCTGCCACGGGCGGGCGCGGCCGTACCGGATCTCCCCTCCGCACCCGGTACGGCCACGCGCCGGCAGGTTTCGAACGCGTTCAAAACCTGCCCCCGGAAGACTCTAGAGGCGCCCCCGGCACGACTTCAAGCGGTATCGGCCGCGGGCCGCGCCGGACCCGTCCGCAAGAGCCGTGAAAGGCTCGGGGCATGACCTCCGCCATCACCCTCCGCGACGGCGGCCCCGCCGACGCGCCCGCCGTCGCCGCCCTGCACGCCGACAGCCTGCGGACGGCCTACGCCGGGCTCATCCCCGCGGAGGCGCTCGGCGACGGGCTGCCCGCCCAGCGCCGGGAGATCTGGGAGCTGCGCCTCACCGTCGACTACGGCGGCCCCGAGCACACCCCCGTCCTGCTGATCGCCGACGAGCCCGGCAGCGGGCCCGTCGGCTTCGCCTACCTGGTGCCCGAACCGGACGGCCGCGTCCTGCTCGACAACCTGCACGTCCGCCCCGGGCGCACCGGCGGCGGCATCGGCACCCGGCTGCTGCGCGCCGCCCTCGACCGCGCCGCACCCGCCGCCCTCCGCCTGGAGGTGCTGCGCGACAACCACCGCGCCGTCGCCTTCTACGAGCGCGAGGGCGCGGTACGCACCGCCGAACGGACCGCGGTCCTCCCCGGCGGCCACGAGGTCGCCGAGTACGAGTACGGCTGGCCGGGCCCGGCTCACCGGTCGTAGACGGTCACGGCCACCCCGCGCCCGGCCAGCCGGGCGCGGACCAGCGGCTCCACCCGCTCCCACCGGCCGCCGGCGAGCCCGCAGCCGATCCGCGGCATGTGCACCGACGCGCCGAGCCGCCGGGCGCGCCCGGCGAGCTCCGCCAGCCCGCTGTCGATCGCCTCGTACCGGACCGGCACCCCGCTGGAGCGGCCCGTCCGGATGCCACGCTGGCCGACGATGTTCGCCACCCAGACGTACTTCTCCACCTGGACCAGCTGCACGGCGCCGAGCCCGAAGCCGTTCCGCGCCCGCTCGCGGTGCCACGCCCGGTAGGCGGCCTCGGGCTCCGGCCAGCGCCGCGACAGCGCCAGCACGAAGCCCCTGCCCCAGCCGCCCAGGTCGTTGCAGACGTGCGCGATCACCTTGACCCCGCCGCCCTGCGGCGCACTGGCGTCCCCGCGTACGTACGTGATCTCTGTCGCTGCCATGCCCGCGACGCTAGCGCCCGGTGCCGACAGCGGGCACCGAATTGTCCGGCCGCCCCGTACGGGTGCCTCGCGGCGTGAGGGTGACGCGGGGTCAGTCGGCGTGTCCGGCCGCGGCCGGGACGGGCAGGTCGGCGGCGTGTGCGTCCCCGGCTGCGGAGGGGGCCGCGGCGCGCAGCCGGCGGGCGCCGGTGGCGGCGATCAGCAGCGCGGCGGCCGCAGCGGCGGCCGGGACGAGGTAGCCGGTTCCGTCGGGGAGGCGCTGGGCGACCGCGCCGCCGAGCGCCGAGCCGGCGGAGAGGCCGACCAGGATCGCCGAGACCGCCGCCGCCATCGCCTCGTTCAGCCGGCCCGCCGGCACGAGCTGCTGGACGAGCGTCATCCCGCTCACCATGGTCGGCGCGGTGCCCGAACCCGCCAGGAAGAGGGCCGCCGCCAGCAGCGCCGGCCCCGCGCCGGAGAGCCCGGCCGCCGCGGGCAGCAGCATCAGGCCGGCCATCGCCGCGACCTCGCCGAGCAGCCGGGCGACCGGGCCCCGGCGCGGCCGCAGCAGGCCGAACACCAGCCCCGACACGCACGACCCGGCCGCCACCAGACCCAGCAGCAGCCCGGCCAGCGAGCCGTGCCCGGTCGCATCGGTGTACGCGATGGTGGTGACCTCCATCGAGCCGAAGACCACCCCGGTGGCGAGGAACATCGGCAGCAGCACCCGGAGGCTGCCGCGGCCGCCCGCCGGCCGGCCGGTCCCGCCTGTCCGGCCGGCACCGGGAGCGCCCGTCGCCGGGGCGGGCGGCGGCTCGGTGCCGCGCTGCGCGGCGAGCAGCAGAACGCCGGTCGCGCAGAGCACGGCCGAGGTGAGCAGTCCGGCCTCCGGGGTGAGCGCCCGGCACAGCAGGACGGCCAGCACCGGGCCGAGCATGAAGCAGAGCTCGTCCAGCGCCTGCTCCAGGGAGTTGGCGAGGTGGCGGCCGGCCTCGTCGCCGCGCAGCAGGTGCGCCCAGCGCGCCCGGACCATCCCGCCGACGTTCGGCGCCGTCGAGCAGGCCGCCCAGCAGAGGAACAGCGTCCAGTCGGGTGCGCCGGAGCGGACGCAGAACAGCAGCCCCGCCATCGGCACCGCGCCCACCAGGACGGCGGGCACCGCGACCCGCGCCTGCCCGTACCGGTCGACCAGGCGGCCCAGCAGCGGCAGTACGACGGCGAGGGCGACCAGCCCGGCGGCGGAGACGGCACCGGCCAGCGCGTAGGAGCCGCGCCGCTCCGCGATCAGGACGACGGCGGACACTCCGCTCATCGACATGGAGAGCCGGGCCGGCAGCCCGGCGAGGGTGAAGGCGAGCGCCCCGGGCAGGGCGAGGATGCGGCGGTACGAGGCGAACACGGGGCTCCATGTCGAGGATCGGCGGTAGCACCAGCCTCACCGCCGACCGGGCCGCCGGTCCAACACCTGTTCGGCCCGATTCACGCAACTGCGTTGTCAATCGCCGGGCGGTTGCCTACGCTGCCGTGATCATGCCCCAGGACCTGCACCCCCGCCTGCTGCGCGGCTTCGTCGCGACCGCCGAGACCCTGCACTTCGGTCGGGCGGCGGCCCTGCTGCACCTCGCCCAACAGGCGCTCAGCCGGGACGTCCGCACGCTGGAACGGCAGTTGGGAGTGGTGCTGTTCCACCGCACCACGCGCAGCGTCCAGCTCACCCCGGCCGGGGAGGCCCTGCTGCCGCAGGCCCGCCGCCTGCTGGCCCTGCACGACGAGATCGTCTCCGCCGTCCGGGCCAGACCGCTGCTGGTCGACCTCGGCAACGACGTGGATGGCTCCGACCTGACGCCCGACCGACTGCTCGCCGCGGCCCGGGCGGCCGTGCCGGAGGCCGAGCTGCTCGCCCGGTTCCACGGCGGACTGGCCGCCGCGGCAGCGGAGCTGCTCGCGCACCGGCTGGACGTGGCCTTCGGCCGGCAGGCCGGTCTGCCCGCCCGGGTGCGCTCCGGGCTCGCGCACGTCCCCGTCCGGTTGGAGCCGATGGCGGTCTTCCTCCCGGCCGACCACCCGCTGGCGGCGCGGGCGGCCGTCCCGCTCGCGGCCCTGGCGGGCCACCCCGTGGACGTCCTGGCGGGCAATCCGGCGACCACCGAGTGGACGGACCTGGGGCTCCAACTGCTCGCCGCCCACGGCCTGACGGCGGCACCCGGGCACGCCCCGCCGGTCGGCGTGCCGGAGCTCGCTCGCTACCTCGCGCGGCACCGCGAGCCGGTGCTGACCACCGTCGGCGGTCCCGAAGTGCCGGGCTGCGTCACCCGGCCGCTGGTCGACCCGGTGCCGCTCAGCCTGGTGGGCCTGGTGCACCGGCCCGGCCTGCGCCACCCCGGGCTGACCGCCCTGCTCACGGCGGCCGCGGACCTGGGACGCCGCGAGGGCTGGCTGCGCCGCCCGCCGGGCAGCTGGCTGCCGGCGGCGGACGCCGCCCTGCTGCCCGGGGCGGGGTGACCCGCCCGCCCCGGCGGCGATGCGTCCGGCTACTTGTCCGCGATCAGGGTGCCGGCGGCGCCCCAGCTGTCGGCCGGGACCTCGTGGATCCACACCTGGACGGTCTCGGCCGGGATCTCGTACGCCTCGACGAAGGCGTCGGTGATCTTCTTGACGAGCTCGCGCTTCAGCTCGACGGTGCGCGGGCCCTGCTGCACGGTGACGATCGGCACGGTTCTCTCCTCGGTCCTCGGCCGTCCGGTGCGGCTCCTCCGCCCGGTCCGGCCTCCTGGGACGAGTCCACACCCGGAGACGGGGCGCGACCCAGACCCGATCGGCTCCGGCAGCGATCACGAACCCTGATCGTTGCAGGTCAGAGCCGGTTCTTCGAGGGTTCGGCCGATCGTGTCGGCTCCTGGCGGCAGGCGGCGAGCAGCAGCCGGGGCAGCGGTGTGCCGCGCCGGACGGCGAGTGCGGTCGGCAGCGCGAGGCGGGGAGTGCGCAGCGGGCGGAAGGCCACCCGGCCCGACACCGTCCTGCGGGCGTTCTCCGTGTAGACCACCGTCCAGGTGGCCGGGCCCGATCCGATGGCGGCGAGGGTGTCCTGCAGGGTGCCGGAGGCCGGGCCGGGGACGGGCTCGAAGCCGGCCCCGCGGCAGGCGTCCGTCACCAGGTCGACCAGGGCGGGGTGGTTGCGCCGCTCGGTGAGCCGCAGCGGGAGCCCGGCGAGGTCGGCGAGGTCGATCGCGTCCTGCGCCGCGAGCGGGTGCCGGGCGGGCAGGGCGATCGTCAGCTCGTCCTCCCAGAGGGGGAGGTGGCGCAGTTCCCCGTCCTGCCCGGGCGGGATGCCGCGGACGAAGGCGGCGTCGAGCCGGCCGTCGGCGAGCCGGGCCAGCCGTTCGGCGGCGGGAAGGGCGCAGAGTTCCACCTCGACCCCGGGGGCGTGCCGCTCGTAGGCGTCGAGGATGCGGTCGAGCCGGGCGCCGAGGCCGGTGACCGTGCCGAGGCGGAGGCGGTCCGGGGTGGTGAGCGAGGCGGCGAGCGCGCGGGCGGACCGTTCGGCGTCCAGGACGGCGCGGGCCGCGGGCAGGAAGCGTTCGCCGCTCGGGGTGAGCCGGACGTGGCGGGGCGAACGGTCGAACAGCTCGACCTTCAACTCCCGTTCCAGCCGCCGGACCTGCTGACTGACGGCGGGCTGGCCGAGCAGCAGGCGCTCGGCCGCCCGGCCGAAGTGCAGTTCCTCGGCGACGGCGACGAAGCAGTGCAACTGCCGCAGTTCCATGGTCGTCCCCCCCCACTCGACCTGCGACTGTAGCCGAACGGGGATCGCCCGGGCCGGGCCCGGGCACGGCGGCGCCCCCGCCGTCGACGTCGGCGGGGGCGTGGCCGGGTGCTGCGAACCGTCCGGCCGTCAGGCGGACTTGACGGCGGAGATGTCGAAGGTGAGCTTGACCTTCTCGCCGATCAGCACACCACCGGTCTCCAGCGCGGCGTTGTAGGTCAGGCCCCACTCGGTGCGGTCGACGGTGGTACGGCCCTCGAAGCCGATCCGGGCGGCGCCGTACGGGTCGGTGGCGTGGCCGGTGTAGTCGAGGTCGAGGACGACCGGCTTGGTGACGTCCTTGATGGTGAGGTCGCCGGTCATCCGGTACGTGTCCTCGCCGATCCGCTCGGCGGAGGTGGAGGTGAACCGGATCTCCGGGTAGGTCTCGGCGGCGAAGAAGTCACCGGTGCGCAGGTGCTCGTCGCGCTGGGCCTGGCTGGTGTCCACGCTGGCGACCCTGATGACCAGCTCGGCGGAGGAGTTGCCGGGCTCGGCGCCGTCCAGCTTGAGCTTGCCGTCGTACTCGGTGAACTCACCGCGGACGTTGGTGACCATCGCGTGGCGGACGGCGAAGCCGATCCGGCTGTGCGCGGGGTCGATGGCCCACTCGCCGCTGAGGTGGCCCAGGTCCGGGCCGTTGACGGCGGCGGCCGGGGTGGTGGCGACGGCGGTGGCGGTCTCGTTGCGGCGGCTGAAGATGCCCATGACTTCCTCCTCTGGTGCGAAGCCATATTGTTTAGGCTTCAACTTGTTGGCTCCACCATAACCCCATCTGGTTCAAAGTTCAACCACCGGTTTCGTCCCGATTTCGCCCGACCGGAGAACGGCGGCGCGGCGGCCCCCGGAGAGCCGGAAACCGCCCCGCCGGATGTGGACCGCCGTACAGGCCACGGCTCGATCCGAACTGTCGTGACAGCCGCCGCCCCCGGACCGTGCAGTTTCTCCCCGGCCTTCGGCCGGGAGGTGCCCCCGCGCGCACCCGACTCGACCACCCCTGCGCCTTGGGAGGCGGCTCCCAGGCGCCGGCCAGGTCCACCAGCTCGAAGGCCGTCCGGCCGTCGATCGTCTCCCGGATGATGTCCGCGTGGCCGGCGTGCCGTCCCTGCTCCTGGATCAGGTGCAGCAGCATCCAGCGCGCCGTCCGCCGGCCGTTCGGCGGGAACCACGGCGCCTATGGCAGCGCGAAGTCCGCCTCCAGGTCCGGCAGCGACCGGACGGCCTTCTCGGTCTCCGCCGCCACCCGCTTGAACTCCGCCAGCCAGAACTCCACCGTCTCGCCCTCGCCCAAGCGGTACTCCTCCGCCCAGCCCTTCGGGCCCTCCTCGGCGCGCCCCATCAGCGGGTCGATCCAGTACCGCTCGGTGCGGGCCGCGTGCCGCACCAGCACCGCCAGCGAGAGGTGCTCACCGTCGGCGCGGCCGCCGCCAGCTCCTCGGTCAGCCCGAGGGCGGCACGGCGCAGACCGCCGCGCTGCGCGTCCAGGAAGGACGGCAGGGCGCCGCGCTCGTCGGTCTCCGCGTTCACCAGGGTCGGCATGCCGGCCCCCTCTCGTCGCCTCGCCCGCCTCGCCGGCTTCGGTACCACCGACGCTATCGACAGCTGCGGACACCTTCCGTCCTCAATGGCGGGGCCGGGCCGCCCGGTTAGGGTGAACCGATCGGCCCACGGAAGGTTCACCCATGGACGCGCTGCACGCCCTCTGGCAGGACGGCGGCCGGCTCGCCCTCTGGGCCGAGAGCGGAGCCGCCTACCGCGACCGGCCGACCCGCACCGCCCCCGGGCCCGGGGGCGGCCCCGCCGCACACCCCTATGCCTTCCCCGCCGCCGCCACCGCCCGACTGCTCGCCGGCCTCGGTCCCGGCCCCGGCTGGCTCGCCGCCCAAGCGGCCGAACGCTGGACCACCCTGCATCTGCCCTCGCTCGGCGGCGCCCCCGCCGCCTCGCCGCAACTGCCGGCGGGCACCCGCCCGCAGGGCGCCGCCCCCACCCCCTGGCGGGTGCCCGTCCTCGTCCTCGAAGGCCCGCACACCGCCCAACTGCTCGGCGCCCTCTTCGACCCGCACCGCGCCACCGCCCACTGTCAGCCCGACGACGGCCCGGCCACCGAGATCGCGTACGGCTCCTCGCTGCGCTGGCTCACCGCCGTGCACGACCTCGCCTGGCGGATGGTCGGCCGCGGCCGCGTCCTGCCCGCACTGCGCGAGGCCGACGGCACCCCGTACGCCTGCTGGCGGCCCGCACCCGACGCGGAGGACCGCGCCGAGGCCGCCGCCCTCGCCACCGGCTGCCCCCGGGTCTGCCTCGCCACCGACCCGGCCGCCGCGGCCGGCCGCCGCCGCGCCGACACCCTGCTCGCCGACGCGCTCGACACCCTCACCGACCTGGAGGCCCGGGCCGCCCTCGCCGACCTCCCGACCCCACCCGGCGACGACCCCTGGCTGACCGCGCTGCACGCCCCCGACGGCCGCCTCGACACAGTCCCCGACGGCCTCGCCGAACGCCTCGCCGCCTGGCACGCCCGCGTCCCCGCCGACCCCGCCGTCCGCCTGGTGCTGCGCCTCGTCGAACCGCTCGGCCCCACCGAGGAGGAACCCGAGGGCCGCCCGGACGACGACTGGCGGATCGACCTGCTGCTCCGGGCCGCCGACCGGCCGTCGCTGCTCGTCCCCGCCGCCGACCTGTGGACAGAGGGCCCCGGCCACGCCGCACTCGCCCGCACCGTCCCGCAGCCCGCGGCCGCACTCGCCGCCGAACTCGACCGGGCCGCCCTGCTCTACCCCGCCCTGCGCGCCACCGCCCGCGAGATCCGGCCCACCGGCCTCGCCCTCGACCGGGCCGGCGCGCTCGCCTTCCTCCGCGACGCCGCGCCCGAACTCGACCGCGCCGGATTCGGCATCCTGCTGCCCGCCTGGTGGCAGCGCCGCCCCCGGCTCGGACTCACCCTCACCGCCCGCACCGCCACCCCCGGCGCCGTCGACCGGCCCGCCCGCATCGACCGCGACGACCTGCTCGCCTTCCGCTGGCAGGCCGCCCTCGGCGACACCCCCCTCACCGAGGGCGAACTCGCCGAACTCGCCGCCGCCCAACAAGGGCTCGTCCGACTCCGCGGCCGCTGGACGGAGGTCGACACCGCCCAGATCCGCGCCGCCCACGCCTTCCTCACCCGGCACGCCACCGGCACCATGGACCGCGCCGACCTGCTCAGGCTCGCCCTCGACGACACCGCGCACATCGCCGGCCTCCCCGTCACCGCCGTCCACGCCGACGGACCGATCGGCGACCTGCTCGCCGGCCGGGCCGGTTCCGGCCCCGCCCGCACCTCCGACGAGGCCGCCCCACCCGGTTTCCACGGCGAACTCCGGCCCTACCAGCGGCGGGGCACCGCCTGGCTGCACGCACTCGGCCGGCTGGGCCTCGGCGCCGTCCTCGCCGACGACATGGGACTCGGCAAGACCGTGCAGACCCTCGCCCTGCTCGCCCGCGAGCACGCCGAGGGCGCCACCGGACCCATCCTGCTGGTCTGCCCGACCTCCATGGTCGGCACCTGGCAGCGGGAGGCGGCCCGCTTCACCCCCGGCCTGCGCGTCCGGCTCCACCACGGCCCCGACCGCGGCACCGCGCGCGCCGCCGCGGCCACCGCCGACCTGGTCGTCACCAGCTACGACACCGTCCGGCGCGATGCCGCCGACCTCGGCAGCGTCCGCTGGCGGCGGATCGTCGCCGACGAGGCCCAGGCCGTCAAGAACACCGCCACCGACCGCTCCCGCGCCCTGCGTTCGCTGCCCTCCGGACCGCGGATCGCCCTCACCGGCACCCCCGTGGAGAACCGGCTCGCCGAACTCCACGCCGTCCTCGACTTCGCCAACCCGGGACTCTTCGGCAGCGCCGAGTCCTTCCGCGAGCGCTTCGCCGTCCCCGTCGAGCAGAACGCCAACCCGGCCGCCGCCGAACGGCTGCGCCGGCTCGCCGGGCCGTTCCTGCTGCGCAGGGTCAAGAGCGACCCCGCGATCGCCCTCGACCTGCCCGCCAAGCAGGAGTTCACCGTCCCGTGCGGGCTCACCGCCGAACAGGCCGGCCTCTACCGGGCCGTGGTCGACGACCTGCTGCAGCGCCTCGACGGCGTCCGCGGCGTCGAGCGCAAGGGTGCGGTGCTCTCCGCCCTCGGCCGGCTCAAGCAGGTCTGCAACCACCCCGCCCAACTCGTCCGCGACCGCGGCCCGTTGGCCGGCCGCTCGGGCAAGATCGACCGGCTGGAGGAGATCCTCGCCGCGGCCCTCGCCGGTGGCGAGCGCACCCTCGTCTTCAGCCAGTACACCGAGTTCACCGCCCGGCTCCGCCCCCACCTCGCCGAGCGGCTCGGCACCGAGGTCCTCCACCTGCACGGCGGCACGCCCCGCGCCGAGCGCGAGCGGCTCGTCCGGCGCTTCCAGGAGCCGGACGGGCCGGGGGTGTTCCTGCTCTCGCTGCGGGCCGGCGGCACCGGACTCACCCTCACCGCCGCCAACCAGGTCGTCCACCTCGACCGGTGGTGGAACCCGGCCGTCGAGGACCAGGCCACCGACCGCGTCCACCGGATCGGCCAGCGCCGCGGCGTCCAGGTCCGGCGGCTGGTCTGCACCGGCACCGTCGAGGAACGGATCGCCGACCTCATCGAGGCCAAGCGCACCCTGGCCGACACCGTCGTCGGAGAGGGAGAGCAGTGGCTCACCGAACTCTCCTCCGACGCCCTGCGCGACCTGCTCACCCTCTCCGCCGACGCCATCGGAGCCTGACCGCCATGACCGACGAGCAGCCCGCCCGACGTCCCCCCGGCGCCACGGCCGGACCCGACCGCGCTTTCTGGGACGGCGACTTCACCCTCCGCGCGGACGGCGACGACCGGCCGGCGGCCCCCGCCCTGGACCCGCTCGGCCCGTCCGGCCGCACCGTTCGCGGCCGCGACCTCGCCGACCTCCTCGCCCCCGCCTACCGGCGGTTCACCGGCGCCGACTGACCGCACCCGCACCCACGCACGCCCCGATGTCACGTTTCCGGGCGCCGCGCCGTCCACCCTCCGACACCATCGCGAGACCCAGGAGGCACCGGCCATGACCCGCATACCGCTCACCCCGCCCCGCACCCTGCTCAACCGCATCGGCGCCTGGTACTCCCGCCGGACGTACGGCAAGGTCCTCGACCCGGGACTCGCCCTCGGCCACAACGGCCGGGTCCTGATGTCGTTCGTCCGGATGGAGCGCGGCGTCGCCCGGTGGAACGCCCTCGACCCCGGCCTCAAGCACCTCGCCGTCATGGCCGCAGCCGCCAGGATCAACTGCTCCTGGTGCCTGGACTTCGGCCACTGGGCGGCGGACGGACTCGGCCTGCCGCTCGACAGGATCGCCCTGGTGCCGCAGTGGCGCGAGCACACCGAGGTGTTCACCGAACTCGAACAGCAGGTGATGGCCTACGCCGAGGCGATGACCGAGACCGAACCCGCCGTCACCGACGAACTCGCCGCCGCCCTGCTCGCCCGGCTCGGCGAGGCCGCCTTCGTCGAACTCACCGTCATGGCCGCGCTGGAGAACTTCCGCTCCCGCATCAACAGCGCCTTCGGCCTGACCAGCCAGGGCTTCTCCACGGCCTGCGCCGTCCCGGCCCCGGCCGCCTAGGCGGGCCGCGCTCCGCCGCGTCCGGTCGGCGCGGTGCGGCGGAAAACCCGCTGCGCGGCCGGACGGCCGGCTGACAGGGTTGGCCGATGACCGAACTGCGCCAGATCCGGGCCGACTTCGACGAGCGCACCATCGTCGTCTACCAGGCGTACGGGCCGGCGATCGCCGGCCCGGCCGTCGCCGCCGGGCGGTTCGTCGAGCCGTTCTCCCGCGGTCGGATGACCTGGATCAAGCCCTCCTTCCGCTGGCTGATGCACCGCAGCAACTGGGCCCGCAAGCCGGGCCAGGAACGGGTGCTGGCCGTCCGGATCACCCGCGAGGGCTGGGAGCGCGCGCTGGCCGCGGCCGCCCCGACCACCGGGGACCCGGATGCGCTCGCCCGGGCCGCCGTGCACGTCCAGTGGGACCCGGAGCGGTCCGCCGCCGGTGCCGCGCTCAACCACTACAGCATCCAGATCGGGGTGGGCCGCGCCATGATCGGCGCCTTTGTCGACGAGTGGATCGTCTCGGTCACCGACCTCACCCCGCAGGTGCACCGGATCGCCGGGCTCATCCGGGCGGGGCGCAACGCCCAGGCCGTCAGGCTGCTGCCGCCCGAACGCCCCTACCCGCTGGCCCCCGAACTGGCCCGCAGCCTCGGGATCGCGCCGCGCCGCTGACGGCCGCACGCCGGGCCCGGATCATCGGGTGCGGATTCTCAGATGCGGGGTCTCACGTGCGGGGTCTCAGTCGCGGGTACTCGGGCGCGGGTTCTCGGGTGAGGGGCGGTCGGCGCCGGTGACCGCGCGGAAGTCTGCCACGAAGCGGCCCAGCAGACGGGCCAGGTCGGCGCGGTCCTGCGGGCTCCAGCCCGCCGTGGTCTCGGCCACCACCCCGCGGCGGAAGGCGTGCACCCGGTCGAGCAGCGCCCGGCCGTCCGCGGTGAGCCGCAGCAGTGAACGGCGGCCGTCCGCCTGGTCGGCCTCGCGACGAAGCAGCCCGGCGGCCAGCGCCTGGGCCGCCAGCCGACTGGCCCGCGGCTGGTCCACACCGAGCGCGGCGGCTGCCTCGGTGACGGTGAGCGCCGAGGCGTCCTCCACCGCGTCCAGCAGCTCGACCACGCCGTCGGGCGGGGTGGTCGCGGCGCCGACGGCGGCCGGTCCCGTCCGACGGGCGGCCAGTCGTGCGAGCGTCCGCCGGGACCGGCTGCGCCGGAGCGCCACCAGCGACCGGGCGATCTCGGCGACGTCGGCCGCCTGCGGTGCGGCGGCCTGCGGGGCCCCGGGAACGTCCTTGCGGTCCATCGCCGTCCAGGTCCATAGTAGAGAACAATTACATGTGACTCTACATGGATATGGGGGAGCTGCCATGGAGACCGACCCGACCCGCCGCCCCATCGGCTACTGGCTCAAGCACCTTCATGACCTCCTCGAGGACGGCTTCGCCGCCGACCTCGCCGACCTGGGCGTCGACCGGCGCCAGTGGCAGGCCCTGCACACCCTGGCCGGCGGCCCGCTCGCGCCGGACGGCCTCGCCGCCGCCCTGGCCCCGTTCTGGCCCGACGCACGGGCCGGTGTCGACAGCCTGCTGCACGGCCCCGCCGGCCTGGTGGCGCGCGGCTGGGCAGAACCCGCGGGCGGCGGTGCGGTCCGCCTCACCGACGCCGGCCACGACCTCCACGGCGTGGTCGAGACAAGGGTCGCGGAGCTGCGGACCGCCGTCCTCGCCGGGCTGACCCGTGATCAGTACGCCGAGACCGTGGGCGTACTCGCCGTCATGGCGGACAACCTCGAGCGCCGCGCCGGACGCTCCGGATGACCGCCGGCCACAGCAGCTCCGACGGCTTCGACGGCTCGGGCGGCCACAGCGGCTCCGGCGGCCACGGTGACAAGAACCTTGCCGGGCGCGGGCTCGCCCCGGACGGAACCATCGCCCGCGAGGGGTCCCTCGACCGCGTCCCGACGGTGTTCCGGGCGCTCGTCGAGACCACTCGTACCCGGATCGCCGCGCTCTTCGGACCCGACCGGCTGCACAGCGCCTACCTCTACGGCAGCATCCCGCGCGGGACGGCCGTCCCCGGGGTCTCCGACCTCGACCTGCTGCTCGCCCTGCGGCGGGAGCCCACCGCGGTCGACCGCACCGATGCGGAGGCCCTCGGAGCCGGCCTCGACCGGGACTTCCCGGTGGTCGACGGCGCCGGGGTGCTCGTCTTCGGTGCCGACGCCCTGCTCAGCCCGCTGGAACGGCACGACCTGGGCTTCTTCGTCGCCTGCCTCTGTACGCCGTTGATCGGGGACGACCTGGCCGTCCGGCTGCCCCGCTACCGGCCCGGCCGGGTGCTCGCCCGCGAGACCAATGGCGACCTGGCGCTCGCCCTGCCCTGCTGGCGGGAACGGATCGCCGCGGCCGCCGGGGACGACGACCGCCGTCGGCTCGTCCGGGGGATCTCCCGCAGGCTGGTCCGGACGGGCTTCACCCTGGTCATGCCGGACTGGAACGGCTGGACGAGCGACCTCGCCCGGTCCGCCGAGATCTTCGCCGCCCGCTACCCCGCCCGCGCCGAACACATGCGGCTGGCCGCTGTCGCCGCCCGCACCCCCACCCCCGACCCCGCCGTGCTGACCCTCCTCGTCACCGATCTGGCCCCCTGGCTCGCCGCCGAGTACACCGCCGTCCACGGTCGCAAGGCGCCCCGCCCCTGATGCGCCGCCCGCGTGCTCTTGTGCCCCCTGCCCGGGCGTACGGGCGGACGGGCGGCGTACGGACGACGCGATTGCTGCAGTTAGCAGCGTGCTTGCAATTGCAAGCAGCGCTGTGCATGCTGGTGGCATGGCCTCACTGAACGTCGGCTCGCTCGGCGAGTACATCCGCGAGCAGCGGCGGAACGCACAGTTCTCGCTGCGGCAGCTGGCCGAGGCTGCCGGGGTGTCCAACCCCTACCTCAGCCAGATCGAGCGCGGGCTGCGCAAGCCGAGTGCGGAGATCCTCCAGCAGATCGCCAAGGCGCTGCGGATCTCGGCCGAGACGCTCTACGTGCAGGCCGGAATCCTGGAGGAGCGGCGCGAGGAAGGACTCGAACTCCGCGTCGCGATCCTCGCCGACCCCCTGATCAACGAGCGGCAGAAGCAGGCCCTGCTCGCCGTCTACGACGCCTTCCTCAAGGAGAACCGCGAGAGCGGACCCGCTCCCGACGCGTCTCCTGCCGCAGAGGACTGACCCGCCGTCGGGACGAAGGCGCCCCGACCGCGGCAACCGCACGAGACCACCGCACGCACCAGCAACGCCCGGGAGGACCGGCCATGCCGATCACCGACGACATCAAGAAGACCCTCAGCGACCCGACCCCGCTCTACGCCCTCGCCGGCGCCGGCGACCTCGCGTACGAGAAGCTCCGCGAAGTTCCCGGCAAGGTCGAGGCGCTCGCCGCCGACCGCAAGGCCGCCCAGGAGAAGGCCGCCGCCCGGCTGCAGGAGGCGCAGAGCCTGCTGGTCGAGGCCCAGGGCAAGGTCACCGAGGCCGTCACCGCGCTGCCGGCCGAGCTCAAGGACCTGAAGGAGCTCCAGGAGAAGGCCCAGACCTTCGCCCTGCAGCAGGTCGGCCGCGCCGCCGAGTTCGCGGTCAAGGCCAAGGAGGCCTACGACGAGCTGGCCGAGCGGGGCAAGGCCGTCGTCGAGAAGAACCGCGGAGGCTCCGCCGAGCCCGCCGGCGAGGTGGCCGCCGAGGCCGAGGTGACCGAGGTCGCCCTCGACGCCGAGCCGGCCCAGGTCGAGCCCGCCGAGGAGAGCACCCAGAACGGGGCGGCCGCGTCGGCCTCCACCGCCAAGAAGGCCACCCGGGCCCGCAAGTCCACCGGCAAGTAACGCCCGGTCCGCCGTCCCGGGCACGCCCGGGCGGTTCGGATCGTTGTCCCCGACGCGGGGCGTCCGCCGTGCCACCATGGGCGGAGGAGCCGAGGCCGCAGTGAGGAGTCCGCAGTGTTCCACATCCTGCTCTTCGACGTGCTCAACCCCTTCTGGTGGTTGTCCGTCGCGATCATCGGCTTCAAGCTGTTCGCCTTCGTGGACGCGGCGATCCGCCGCGAGGACGCCTACCGGGCCGCGGACAAGAAGACCAAGGGCTTCTGGCTGATCGTCCTGGGGCTCGCGCTCGGTCTCGACCTGCTCCTCGGTGCCAACGTCCTCGGCAACTTCCTCACCCTGATCGGCCTGGTCGCGGCCATCGTGTACGTCGTCGACGTGCGGCCCGCGATCAAGCAGCTCACCGACGGCCGGGGCGGCGGCCGCCGGAACATCGGCCCGTACGGGCCCTGGTAGGAGCATCCGTCCGACGACGCTCCGTCCGACGACACGCCGAGAGGGCGGCACCCCCGCGGGGGTGCCGCCCTCTCGGCGTCCGTGGCTCAGCCCATCAGGGCGGGCACCGGATTGCGCTCGAGCAGCAGCACGGCGACGTCGTCCGTCAGCGAGCCGCCGTTCAGCTCCTCGACCTCGGCGAGCGCACTGTCGACCAGCCGGCCCCGGGTGAGCCCGGTCGCGTGGTGGTCGGCGATCAGCTCGATCAGACCGTCCTGGCCGAGGCGGCGCGACCCGGCCCCGACCCGGCCCTCGACCAGGCCGTCGGTGTAGAGCAGCAGGCTCCACCCGGGCTGCAGGTCCAGCTCGACTGCGGGCCAGGCGGCCAGCCCGTCGTCGCACGGCAGCAGGCCGAGCGCCGGACCGGCCTGGTCGGCCGGCAGCAGCCGCGGCGGCCCCTCGGGGCCCAGCAGCAGCGGCGCCGGGTGGCCGGCCAGGAACAGTCGTGCCGTCTCGACCGGCAGGCCGTCGGCCGTGCCGCTCGGGGCCGTGCCGTCGGCCGGTGCGGCGTCGGTGGCCCCCGGGCCGGGGACGAGCACCAGCATGCACAGCGTGGCGAAGATCTCGTCGCTGCGCCGCTCGTGCTCCAGGACGTGCTGCAGGGTGGTGAGCAGCTCCTGCCCGGTGAGCCCGGCGAAGACCAAGGTCCGCCACGCTATCCGCAGGGCCACGCCGAGCGCGGCCTCGTCCGGCCCGTGCCCGCAGACGTCGCCGATGACCACGTGCACCGTGCCGTCGTCGGTGCGGACGGCGTCGTAGAAGTCGCCGCCGAGCAGTGCCCGGCGGCGGCCGGGCCGGTAGCGGCGGGTGAAGGCCAGCCCGGCCCCGTCGAGCAGCGGGGTCGGCAGCAGGTGCCGCTGCAGGCGGGCGTTCTCCTGGCCGCGGAGCTCCGCCTCGACCAGCCGGCGCTGCGACTCGTCCGCCCGCTTGCGCTCGACCGCGTACCGCAGGGCGCGAGCCAGCAGCGGGCCGTCCGTCTCGCGCTTGACCAGGAAGTCCTGGGCACCGGCGGCCACCGCCGCGGCACCGAGCTCGGCGCCGGCCGCGTCGGTGAGGACGACCAGCGCGACGTGCGGGGCGCGGCGGCGCAGCTCGCGCAGCCCGTCCAGCCCGTCGGACGGGAAGTGCTCGTCGACGGCGTGCCCGCCGTGCGGGCCGTGGGCCGGGGCGGCGAGGTCGAGCAGCACGCAGTTGAAGTCGACCGGGCGGGAACGGTTGCGACGGACGGCCATCGGGACGGGGGCCAGCAGCGCGGCGGCCTCCTCGATGCCCTCGGCGCGGTGCAGCTCGACCCGGGCGCCGCTCTCGGCGACCAGCGACTCGATCAGGCTGAGGTCCTCGGTGTCGCCGTCCGCGATGACCAGCAGCCGGTACGGCGCCTGGTCGGACGGCTCGCCCCGCTCGGGCGAGGTCGTCCGCGGATGCGGTATCGGTGCGGGCTCGCGGGCCCCCTCGGGATGGGCCGACCTGCCGGGGGCGCCGGTGTCCGCGGCCCCCTTGGCGCGCTGGGCGACCGGTCGGCCGGCGGCGGTGCGCCCGGCCGCGGCGGTGGTGGGCGTGCTCGTTCCGGTGCCCGCGCGGCGCGCGGTTTCGGCGGCATCGGCGGTGCCGAACCTGGCAGCGGCAGCGGATGCCCGCCCGTCTCCCGTTGCGGGCATTGGTCGATCCTTCCTTTCCCCGACTGCCCAACGGCTGACGTCCGTGCGCAGTGCCCGCCTGGCACCGCGGGTCGAGGAGCTTCTCGCGACCATAACGTGATCTCCGGGGATTTCTCTGACTGGCGGCCGCTGCTGTGGTTATTGCCACGCTGTCGGCGGCGTTCGCGGTTACCGTGAGGGCCCTGCGAAGGGGGGACTGACAGGAGGTCGGTGGTGGTGACGCAGATCACGCTTGTGCAGGGTGACATCACGGATCAGCAGGTGGACGTGGTGGTGAACGCCGCGAACTCGTCGCTGCTGGGTGGCGGCGGGGTGGACGGCGCGATCCACCGCAGGGGCGGTCCGGACATCCTGGCGGACTGCCGTCGGTTGCGGGCCTCGCACTACGGCAAGGGGTTGCCGACCGGCCGGGCCGTCGCGACGACGGCCGGGCGGCTGCCGGCCCGGTGGGTGGTGCACACCGTGGGGCCGGTGTTCCTGGCGGAGGATCGGGCGGAACGGGCTGGGCTGCTGGCCTCCTGCTATCGGGAGTCGCTCAGGGTGGCGGTGGAGCTGGGGGCGCGCTCGGTGGCGTTCCCGGCGATCTCGGCCGGGATCTACGGGTGGCCGCTGGACGACGCGGCGCGGATCGCCCTCACGACGGTCGCGGACGAGGTGGCAGGGGGCGGGGCCGGCGAGGTGGCCGAAGTGCGCTTCGTGCTGTTCGGGGCCGAGGTGTACGGAGTGTTCGAGCAGGTATGGCGCGCGTTGGAGTCGGAGGGCTGAGCGGCCGACCCGTCCGCAGCGGCGCCGGTCTCGCGGGTGTTCGGGGATGGGTGGGTCGTCGCGTGCAGGTCGTCGCGTGCGGGCGGTCGCGTGCGGGTGGTCGCTTGTTTGCGGGTCGTCGCGTGGCGGTCGTGGTGCGTGACGCAGAGGAACTGACGGCGCCTCACGTGGCGGTCGGCAGTTCGTGCGATCGATTCCATGGTGACGTGACGAGCCGTCAACACGCCAGAGGAATTCGATAACTCGTTCGAGTGAATCCGCCGCTCCGCACAGCCGAGCCGTTCCGCAGGCGCGCGCCGGTGCGGCCGGGCCGACCGGTCAGGGCGCCAGGGCGGACCAGGCCACGGTGACCTCCCCGTGCCGCCACCTGCGGGTGTCCACCAGCGGCCAGTCCTGCGCCAGCGCCGTGCAGGCAGCCGTCCAGCGCTGCCGGGCACCGAAGGCGGCGTACGGCGCGGCCGCGGCCCAGGCCCGGTCGAACTCGGCGAGGAAGGCGTGCACCGGCCGCCCCGGCACGTTGTGGTGGATCAGCGCCTTCGGCAGCCGTTCGGCCAGGTCGGAAGGGGTCTGCAGATCGGCGAGCCGGGCCGCGAAGGTGACCGTGCGGGGCCCCTCCGGTCCGAGCGCCACCCACACGTGGCGGCGGCCGATCTCGTCGCAGGTGCCCTCGACCAGCAAGCCGTCCGGGGCCAGCCGGCCGCAGAGCCGCTCCCAGACCGCGGCGACCGACTCCTCCTCGTACTGCCGCAGCACGTTGGCGGCCCGGACGAGGTGCGCCGAGGCGCCGTCCAGCGGCACCTCGAAGCCGCCGCGGCGGAAGGTGAGCAGCGGCGGGTCCGCGTACGGCAGGGCGGCCGCCACCCGGGCCGGCTCGATCTCGACGCCGACCACCCGGATGTCCGGCCGGCCGGCGCGCAGCCTGGCGGCCAGTTCGACGGCCGTCCACGGGGCCGCCCCGTAGCCGAGGTCCACCGCGATCGGCGGGTGCTGGGCCGCGCGCAGCGTCCGGGCCATGGTGTGGACGATCCAGCGGTCCATCCGGCGCAGCCGGTTGGTGTTGGTGGTGCCCCGGGTCACCGTTCCGACCGGGCGGGTAGAACGCGGCCCGCGGGCGGGGGAGGGGTCGAAGGCGGCCATGCCCGCAGCGTACGCGGCGGCCGGGCGGGGGCGGTCGGGTGTCCGGCGGACCGCTGCTTTCCCCGACCGTCGGGCCGGGACGGCTGTGCCCCGGCCCGCCGCTGCCCGCCCCCGGGGGGGGCCGTGATCTCACCGGTGATCCGGGAATACCCGCCGCCGGTGCGCTGGTTGGCACACTGGACGTCTGTCCGCCCGGAACGTTCGGTTCCGGGCGGCCGCGCGTCGGACGCGGGCCGCCGCGGCCGGGCGACCGCCCGCCGGGGCCCCGCGCCCCTGCCCGCACGACCGGATGCACCATCGACCGGGGAGCACGAGGAGGCTTCAGCCAGGTGACGCAGCACCCCGTACGCGCGGCCCGCCGCGAGCGGCTCGCGCAGCTGGGCACGGGCCCGGCGCAGGCCGCCGGCACCGCCCCGTCGGCCCGCCGCGGCCGCCTCCAGGCGCTGATCAGCGGGCGTCCGCGGCGCCCGAGGCGGATCGCGATGCTGAGCGTCCACACCTCGCCGCTGCACCAGCCGGGCACCGGCGACGCCGGCGGCATGAACGTCTACATCGTGGAGCTCGCCAAGCGCCTCGCCGAGCTGGACATCGAGGTCGAGGTGTTCACCCGGGCGATCGCCTCCGACGACGCCCCGACGGTGCAGCTCGCCCCCGGCGTGCTCGTACGGCACGTCACCGCCGGGCCGTACGAGGGCCTGGTCAAGGAGGACCTGCCGGCCCAGCTCTGCGCCTTCACCCACGGGGTGCTGCGCACCGAGGCCGGCCACCGGCCCGGCCACTACGACCTGGTGCACTCGCACTACTGGCTGTCCGGGCAGGTCGGCTGGCTGGCCGCCGAGCGCTGGGGCGTGCCGCTGGTGCACACCATGCACACCATGGCGAAGGTCAAGAACGCCGCGCTGGCCGAGGGGGACACCCCCGAGCCGGCCGCCCGGGTGATCGGCGAGACGCAGGTGGTCCAGGCCGCGGACCGGCTGATCGCCAACACCGCCGAGGAGGCGGCCGAGCTCTCGCACCACTACGACGCCCGCGGCGAACAGCTCGCGGTCGTCCACCCCGGCGTCAACCTGGACGTCTTCCGTCCCGGCAGCCGGTCGGCCGCCCGCGCCGCCCTCGGGCTGCCGCAGGACGCCGCGGTGCTGCTGTTCGCCGGCCGGATACAGCCGCTCAAGGCACCCGATGTGCTGCTCCGGGCGGTCGCCGTACTGCTGGCCCGGCGGCCCGAGCTGCGCGAGCGGCTGGTCGTCCCGGTGGTCGGCGGGCCGTCCGGCACCGGCCTCGCGAGGCCGGAGAGCCTGCACAAGCTCGCCGCCCAGCTCGGCATCTCGGACGTCGTCCGCTTCCACCCGCCGGTGGGCCAGGCACGGCTCGCCGAGTGGTACCGCGCCGCCACCGCCCTGGTGATGCCCTCCTACAGCGAGTCCTTCGGCCTGGTCGCCCTGGAGGCGCAGGCATGCGGCACCCCGGTGGTCGCTGCGGCGGTCGGCGGCCTGCCCGTCGCCGTCCGGGACGGCGTCACCGGCACCCTGGTGCACGGCCACGACCCCGCCCGGTGGGCGGCGGCGCTGGAGCCGTACGCCAGCGGTCCCGCGCTGGTGCGCGAGCGCGGGACGGCGGCGGCCCGGCACGCGGCGGGATTCGGCTGGGACGCCGCGGCGGCCGCCACCGCCGAGGTCTACGCCCAGGCCATGGCCCACCCGGCCGGGGGACTCCGGCTCGCCTGAGCCGTCGCACGGGGCGCCCGTCGCCCCGTGCCCCGCCGGTCGGCCCCGCGCCCCTGCTGGGTGCGGGGCAGTACCGCCGAGTAGCGTCAGCGTCATGGCATTCCGTACCAAGGACGAGGCGCTGACCCTGCTGCGCACCGCGCTCGACGAGGCCGGGGTGGGGTGGGAGCCGGCCGTGACCGACCCGTACACGCTGGTCGCCACGCTGCCCGGTACCCGCAAGCTGTCCACCACCTGCGCGCTGCGGGTGGGGGACCACACCCTGTCGGTCAACGCGTTCGTGATCCGCCGGCCGGACGAGAACCACGAGGCCGTCTACCGCTGGCTGCTGGAGCGCAACACCAGGCTGTACGGCGTCGCGTACGCCGTCGACAAGCTCGGCGACGTCTACCTCGCCGGGCGGCTGCCGCTGGAGGCGCTCACCCCGGACGCCGTCGACCGGCTGCTCGGCACCGTCCTGGAGAACGCCGACGAGCCCTTCAACACCCTGCTGGAGCTGGGCTTCGCCACCGCGATCCGCCGCGAGTGGGAGTGGCGCACCAAGCGCGGCGAGTCCACCCGCAACCTCGCGGCCTTCACCCACCTGACCGGCCCGACCGCGGACGGGACCGCAGTGGACGCCTCCGCGGCGGACGCCCCCGGGCCGGTCGCCGCCGACTGAGCCGGACCGACCGGACCGGCGTGACCGGTGGACCGGTGCTCAGCTGTTCGCCGCGGTGGCCGTCGGCCCGGCGGGGACGGTGCCGGCGGCCGTGGCCGATGCCGCGTCCTGTGCGGTGGTCGGTGCCGCGTCCGGCACGGGCCGCCGGCCGAGCAGCAGGAACGCCCCCGCCGCGACCGTGCCGAAGACGGCGCAGGCGCCCCAGACGGCCCGGCCGCCGGCGTGCTCCAGCAGGTAGCCGCCGGCCGCCGGGCCGATGAACGAGGCCAGCGACCAGGAGAGCGAGTAGACGCCCTGGTAGCGGCCCCGGGCCCGGGCCGGGGACAGTTCGGCGACCAGGCCCATCATGGTCGGCGCGGCCATGATCTCGCCGATCGTCCAGACCGCCACGGTGACGGCGTAGAACCCGGCCGAGCCGCCGGCCAGCGCGGTCAGGCCGAAGCCCCAACCGGTCAGCAGGGCGCTGGCCACCAGCAGGCCCGTCCGGTTGCGGCCCTCCATCACCCGGGTGAGCGGCAGCTGCAGCAGCACGATCAGCACGCCGTTCAGGCCGATCACCAGGCCGTACTGAGCGGCCGAGATGCCCGCCAGGCCCATGTCGGCGGCCAGGGTGGTGCTGCCCTGCTGGGCGACCACTGCCAACAGCAGGTTCACCGCCACCAGCGCCATGAACCGTCCGTCCCGGAAGACCGCGCCCAGGCCGGTCCGGGGCTCCGCAGGGGCCGGGCAGGCGGTGTCCGCGGTCGCCGTGCCCAGCGGGCGCGAGCCGGCACGGGACTCGGGACGCGATTGCGGACGGGTCTCGGGGACGCGGACGAAGACCACCACCGCGCAGGCGAGCGTCGAGGCCGCGTCGATCAGGAACAGCGCGAGGTAGCCGTGCGCGGCGATCAGGCCGGCGACCGCCGCGGAGACGCCGAAGCCGATGTTGATCGCCCAGTAGTTCAGCGAGTACGCCCGCACCCGGTGCTCGGCCGGCACGACGTCCGCGATGATCGCCGAGACGGCCGGCCGGGAGGCGTTGCTCGCCAGGCCGACCAGGAAGGCCGTCACCGCGATCGCCACCCGGTCCTGGCAGAACCCCAGCACGGCGGTCGACGCCGCGGTGCCGAGCTGCGCGGCCAGCAGGGTCGGCCGCCGCCCCCAGCGGTCGGCGAGCACCCCGCCCCCGACGGCGGCGATCGCCGAACCCAGCCCGAAGAGCGAGGCGACCAGGCCCGCGTAGGCGGGCGAGAAGCCGCGGTCCCCGGTGAGGTAGAGGGCCAGGAAGGTCACCACGAAGCCGCCGAGGCGGTTCACCAGGGTCGACGTCCACAGCCACCAGAACTGGCGGGGCAGCCCGCCCACCGCCTCCGAGGCGGTGCTGCGCAGACGGACGGCGGCGGACATCGGCGGCTCCCGGGGCATGGCTGACCGGCACGCCCGGGTGGGCGGGGTGGACCGCCCGGACGCTCGGTAAGTGGCACAAGTGGTAGCCGCACATTACCTGGGATGAGACGGTCCGACCAGCGGATAACCGCCTCATCTAAACTGGCGCCCATGGCTGACACGACCTACCGACTCATCCTGCTCCGCCACGGCGAGAGCCAGTGGAACCAGAAGAACCTCTTCACCGGCTGGGTCGACGTCGACCTCAACGAGAAGGGCGAGAAGGAGGCCGCCCGCGGCGGCGAGCTCCTCCTCTCCGAGGGCCTCCTCCCCGACGTGGTGCACACCTCGCTGCTGCGCCGCGCCATCCGCACCTCCCAGATCGCGCTCGACAAGGCCGACCGGCACTGGATCCCGGTCAGCCGCAGCTGGCGCCTCAACGAGCGCCACTACGGCGCCCTGCAGGGCAAGGACAAGGCGCAGACCCTCGCGGAGTTCGGCGAGGAGCAGTTCCAGCTGTGGCGCCGCTCGTACGACACCCCGCCGCCGGCGCTGGCCGACGACAACGAGTACTCGCAGGCCGGCGACGCCCGCTACGCCGAGATCCCGAGCGAGCTGCGTCCGCGCACCGAGTGCCTCAAGGACGTCGTCGAGCGGATGCTGCCGTACTGGTACGACGCGATCGTCCCGGACCTCGCCGCCGGCCGCACCGTCCTGGTCACCGCCCACGGCAACAGCCTCCGCGCGCTGGTCAAGCACCTGGACGGCATCTCCGACGAGGCCATCGCCGGCCTGAACATCCCCACCGGCATCCCGCTCGTCTACGAGCTCGACGCCGACTTCAAGCCGCTCGCCCCCGGCGGCCGCTACCTCGACCCGGAGGCCGCCGCCGCCGCCATCGAGGCCGTGAAGAACCAGGGCAAGAAGTAACAGCCCCGCGCGACCGGCCCCCTGCCCGACGCCAATGGCGCCGGGCAGGGGGCCGATCCGTTTCCGGGCCGCCCCGCCGCCTTCCCGACGCTCCGTCAGATCGCCCGCGCTGCAGACTGGTTCAGACCATTGACGGGGCGGGCGACCGCTCCTAGCGTGGTGGTCCGCACCTGGCGCGGGCACGCCAAACCCCGCGCTGCCCGCGCCCGCCGGGCGTTCCCTGCACGCACACGCACACTCCATCCACCCCCACGGAGGGAGCACCATGCGCAAGCGTCACATCCTGGCGGCCGTGGCGGCCGCTGCGGCCGTCCCGCTGGCCACCGCGATCCCCGCCTACTCGCACGGCTGGATCACCACACCGCCGAGCCGGGCCGCCCTGTGCGCCGCCGGCACGGTCAAGAACTGCGGCGACATCCAGTGGGAGCCGCAGAGCGTCGAGGGGCCGAAAGGATTCCCGGCCCAGGGCCCGGCCGACGGCACCCTCTGCGCCGGCGGCAACAGCCGCTTTGCCCAGCTGGACGACCCGCGCGGCGGCGGCTGGCCGGCCACCAGGGTGAGCGCCGGCCAGCGGCTGACCTTCACCTGGAAGTTCACCGCCCGGCACGCCACCACGCAGTTCCGCTACTACCTCACCAAGCCGGGCTACAGCGCCGGCAGCAAGCTGACCCGCGCCAACCTGGACGCCACGCCCTTCCTGACCGTCCCCTACAACGGCGCGCAGCCGCCCACCACGCTGAGCCACACCGCGACCCTGCCCGCCGGCCGCACCGGTCACCAGGTGGTCCTGGCGATCTGGGACATCGCGGACACCGGCAACGCCTTCTACCAGTGCATGGACGTCACCTTCTGACACGTCCCGGCCGACCGCCGGGACACGGCGACGCCCCGGCCGGACGGCGCTTCCACGCCGCCCGGCCGGGGCCTCCGGCGTCAGTGGCCGCCGCAGCAGCCGCCGTCCGCACCGCCACACTGGCAGGGCGCACCGGACTGGCAGCCGCAGCCGCACCCCGGTCCGCAGCCGCAGCCCGCGGCGACGACCGGCAGCAGCTTCACGGAGGGAGGCGCGGCGGTTCCCGCCGCGGCCGTGGTCGGGTTCTGGTCAGCCTTCATCGCGGTCGGGTCCTCCTCATCGACGGCTGTCGACGGCAGTCGACGGCACACCACGGCACACCGCAGCACCCACGGGCATGCCCAGAACGAGTGAAAACCGGTCCCGGACGGGGCGTCAACGGGCGCGCGGAGGTAGGGCGCCCGCGTACGCGTGCGCCCCCGGCCTCCGCGCGCCCGCCCCGGGGCCGCGGATCACTCGGCCTGCAGGGCCGCCGTCTCCGCCGCGAACTCGTCCGCGTGCTCGCCGGTCACCAGGAAGACCACACGCTTGGCCACCGACACCGCGTGGTCGGCGAACCGCTCGTAGTAGCGGCCCACCAGGGTCACGTCGACCGCGGTCTCGATGCCGTGCTGCCAGCGGTCGTCCAGCAGGTGCGAGAAGAGCTCGCGGTGCAGGGCGTCGATCGCGTCGTCGTCCCGCTCCAGCTCCAGCGCCGCGTTGGCGTCCTTGGTGGAGATGACCAGACCGGCCTTGGCGACCAGACGCTGGGCGAGCTGCCCCATCTCCAGCACGATCGGGTGCAGGTCGTTCGGCACCGCCGACTCGGGGTAGCGCAGCCGGGCGACCTTGGCCACGTGCCGGGCCAGGTCGCCGCAGCGCTCCAGGTCGGCGCTCATGCGCAGGCTGGTGACCACGATGCGCAGGTCGGTCGCGACGGGCTGCTGCCGGGCCAGCAGGTCGATGGCCCGGTTCTCCAGCTCGTGGTGGAGGTCGTTCACCTTCTCGTCGGCGGCGATCACGCTCTCCGCCAGCGCCAGGTCGGCGTCGAGCAGCGCGGTGGTGGCCCGGCCCATGGCCGAGCCGACCAGCCGGGCGAGCTCGACCAGGCCGTCGCTGATCGAGTCGAGTTCCTCGTGGTACTGGTCGCGCATGCTCTCTCCTCCTGGCCGCCCGTCCCCCCGCAAGAAGGGTCGGCCGGTCCGTCAGTAGCTCTGTCGGTGGCGGTGCCGACCGGTCCGTCCGGAAGGACGGCCGCTGCTGGTGGCGCGAATGGTAGCCGCGTCACCGCCCGCACGGGCTTGCGTTGACCACACTGCGCCGTCCGGGCGACCGCGCACGACCCCCGCAGTGAACCGGTGGAGGACTGAAGGTGAATTCTCGGCAACGTGCGGCCGAGCCCTTGATCGCACCCTTGGGGAGCGCGCCCGACCTGCGCTTAGGCTGAGTGGCATGGACGTGAATGTGGCCACCGCCGCTGCCTGCGCCATAGCCGGGCTCGGCGTCGGTCTCACGGCCGCCATCGCCTTCCGCTGGAGCGAGCGCGAGCAGGCCCGCGGCACCTCTCCCCGGAGCGGCGCCGCCGGCAGGACCGGGGGCAGCGGGCTCCTGGCGTACGAACCCCCACTGCCGGCCGGCGTGGACACGGTGCTCTCCGTGCTGCGCTCCTGCGCGATCGTGCTCGGCGAGGGCGACGAGGTGGTGAAGGCCAGCTCCGCCGCCTACGCGATGGGTCTGGTCCGCGGCGGTGCAGTGGCCGTGGAGCAGATGCTCTCGCTGGCCCGGGCGACCCGCCGCGACGGCGAGATCCGCCAGGCCGAGCTGGAGGTGCCCCGGCCCGGGGGCGCCAGGGCGGCCGACCCGCTGGCGGTCTCCGTCCGGGTCGCCCCGCTGGGCTCCCGGCTGGTCCTCGTCCTGGTCGAGGACCTGACCGAGCGGCGCCGGATCGAGGCGATCCGCCGCGACTTCGTGGCCAACGTCTCGCACGAGCTCAAGACCCCGGTCGGCGCACTCTCGCTGCTCTCCGAGGCGGTCGCGGACGCCTCCGACGACCCGGAGGCCGTCCAGCGCTTCGCCGGCCGGATGCAGATCGAGGCGACCCGGCTGGCCAGCCTCGTGCAGGAGATCATCGACCTGTCCCGGGTCCAGGACGACCAGGTGCTGGTCGACCCCGAGCCGGTTCCGGTCGACGAGCTGATCGCCGAGGCGATCGACCGCTGCCGCCAGCCCGCCGCCGCCAAGCAGATCCTGATCGCCGCGGGCGGCACCGGCGGCCTCTACCTGCACGGCAACCGCGGCCAGCTCGCGGCCGCGCTCGGCAACCTGGTCGAGAACGCCGTCAACTACAGCCCGCCGCGGACCCGGGTGGCCATCGCCACCCGCCGCATCTCCAGCGCCGCCGTCCTCGGCGAGGCCGACGGCGAGCTGATCGAGATCTCGGTGACCGACCAGGGCATCGGCATCTCGGAGAAGGACCGCGAGCGGATCTTCGAACGCTTCTACCGGGTGGACCCGGCCCGCTCGCGGGCCACCGGCGGAACCGGCCTCGGCCTCTCCATCGTCAAGCACGTCGCGGCCTCCCACCGCGGCACGGTGGCGGTGTGGAGCGTCGAGGGCCAGGGATCCACCTTCACCCTGCGGCTCCCGGCCGGGCAGGTGCCCGCCGGCGACCGCGACACCGCCCCGCCGACCGAGGCGGGCGAGACCGACAACACAGCGCCAACCCCCCTTCCTGCCCCGGAGGCCCGATCGTGACCCGAGTACTGGTGGTCGAGGACGAGGAGTCGTTCAGCGACGCCCTCTCGTACATGCTCCGCAAGGAGGGATTCGAGGTGGCGGTCGCCGCCACCGGCCCCGACGCCCTGGAGCAGTTCGAGCGCAACGGCGCCGACCTGGTGCTGCTCGACCTGATGCTGCCGGGCCTGCCGGGCACCGAGGTCTGCCGTCAGCTGCGCGTCCGCTCCAACGTCCCGGTGATCATGGTCACCGCGAAGGACAGTGAGATCGACAAGGTCGTCGGTCTGGAAATAGGTGCGGACGACTACGTCACCAAGCCCTACTCCACCCGTGAGCTGGTGGCCCGCATCCGCGCGGTGCTCCGCCGCCGCGGCGAGGACGGCAACGGCAACGGCGACGGCGGCGGGCCGGGCGCGCTGGAGGCCGGTCCGGTCCGGATGGACGTGGACCGGCACGTGGTGACGGTGGACGGCGCCAAGGTCGACCTGCCGCTCAAGGAGTTCGACCTGCTGGAGATGCTGCTCCGCAACGCCGGCCGGGTGCTCACCCGGATGCAGCTCATCGACCGGGTCTGGGGTGCGGACTACGTCGGCGACACCAAGACCCTGGACGTCCACGTCAAGCGACTGCGCGCCAAGATCGAGCCGGACCCGGGCGCGCCGCGCTACCTGGTCACCGTCCGCGGCCTGGGCTACAAGTTCGAGCCGTAGGCCGGCCGGGAACGCCGACGGCCGAGGGCCCCGCTCCATGCGGGGCCCTCGGCCGTTGCGGCTGGTGCGCGCGGTTCGCCGCTGCTCGGTGTGCCGCGGGTCAGTGCGCCGAGGCGCTCGCCGTCGCGGTGGCCGAGCCGGTGGCGGTGGCGCCGGCGGTGGCCGAGCCCGACGCGGAGGCGGACGGCGAACCGGTGGCGGTGGCCGAGGGGCTCGCGGAGGCGGACGCGGAGGCCGACGGCTTGGCGGTCGCCTCCGGCGCCTTCGGGCCGAAGGAGGCGTACAGGCCGGTGGCCGGCACGACGCCGACCGGCAGGCCGACCTTGCCGGCGGTCTTGAAGGTGAAGTCGGTGTCGGCGTATCCGCCGAGCGGGAGCTTCGCCGAGGCCAGGTGGGCGGCGGGCTGGCCCTCGCCGCCGATCAGCACGGAGCCGCCGGCGGGGATGACGATCTCGGACACGTCCGCGCCCTTGCCGTCGGTGAAGGTGGCGGTACCGGCGCCCTCGACCGACACGGACTGCAGGACCTCGGGGGCCGAGCCGGTGTTGGCGATGTTGACGGTCAGGTTGACCGGGCCGGCCTCGTCCGAGGAGGCGCCCTTGGCGGTCACCAGCAGGACGTTGTTGAGGCGCAGGTTCTGGCCGACCGAGGTCGCCGCGTTGTCGGGCTTGATCTGCAGGGTCTCCGCCTGGTTGCCGGCCGCACAGGCGGACAGCGGTACGACAGCGGCGAGGACGAGGGCGGCGATCGCGCCGCGTCGAAGGCTCCGGCTCACGGCGGCGACTTCTCCTTGGATGTGGAACACGGATGTGGATCACCTGGCGGTGGTCAGCGATCAGACTACCGACCGCTTACGCCCGCCTCCCACGGGGTGGCCCCGTGTCGCGCCGGTCCGTCCGTGCGCACCCGCAGCAAGCCCCCGCGGCGATCCGGGACGTCCACGAACCGGCGCAGGTCGCACGGGGCCTGGCGGGACGGTCACCGGATAACGGTTCGGACACGGCGGCGGATCGGACGAAAACTCAAGATCCAATCATGGTTTCGGCGGTGTTGCCAGAGGTTTCGCCGAGCTGTCGCACCGCCTCCGACCTGCGGGAAGCCCCCGTCGAACACTGGTCGCAGCACGTCATGGGGGTGGTTGTCAAGCCCTGAGACCCGCCCTGACCTGCGAAAACGCCCTTCGGGTGCGCCGAGAAGCGTGTTATTCTGGAAAGCCACGGAAGGGGTCCTGTCACATGACGTTCAAGGTTGGCGACACGGTGGTCTACCCCCATCACGGGGCCGCGCTGATCGAGGCCATCGAAACTCGCCAGATCAAAGGTGTGGACAAGACCTACCTGGTGCTCAAGGTGCAGCAGGGAGACCTGACACTGCGTGTGCCCGCCGAGAACGCGGAGTTCGTCGGCGTGCGCGACGTGGTCGGTCAGGAAGGTCTCGACCGGGTCTTCGAGGTGCTGCGCGCGCCGTACACCGAGGAGCCCACCAACTGGTCGCGTCGCTACAAGGCGAATCTCGAGAAGCTCGCCTCGGGCGATGTCATCAAGGTCGCCGAGGTGGTTCGCGACCTGTGGCGCCGCGAGCGCGAGCGCGGCCTGTCGGCCGGCGAGAAGCGGATGCTCGCCAAGGCGCGCCAGATCCTGGTCAGCGAACTCGCGCTGGCCGAGAACACCAACGAGGACAAGGCGGAGACGCTGCTCGACGAGGTCCTCGCCTCCTAAGCGGCTTCGCAACGCCCAGCGCCCGATGCCGGTGCGCGATCCGGTCACACGGCTGACCGGGTCGGTCTCCGGCACCTCGGGCGCTTCGGCGTGCCCGCAGCCGGTGCATCCGGGCCTGCACACCCGCCGTACGACGTGGCCGGCCGTGCTGCGCGCCGGACGTGCGTACGCCCCGTACGGGCCGGTCCACCAGGGCCGCACGCCGGCCCTGCGCGCGGGGGTGTCGGACTCGTCGGAGCGGTTTGACTAACGTGCAGTCGGAAGGGGTCCGTCGCGTACGCCGTGCGGCGCACGCCATGGCCATACCCACTTCGCCGAAGGAGCGAAACCTGAACGCGTCAGCAGCAGTTGCAGCGGCGGTGGTGCCCGCCGCCGGGCGCGGGGAGCGATTGGGGCCCGGCGCCCCGAAGGCGCTCCGCGAACTCGGCGGGGTGCCCCTGCTGGTCCACGCCCTCCGGGCCCTCGCCCGCAGCCGGGCGATCGGCCTGGTCGTGGTCGCCGCCCCGCCGGACGGGGTCGCCGAGGTGGTCGCCCTGCTCGACAGCCACGGCCTCGACGGCAAGGACGTCCGGGTGGTCGCCGGCGGCGCGACCCGGCAGGAGTCCGTCCGGCTCGGCCTCGCGGCCATCCCCGAGGACGTCGAGGCGGTGCTGGTGCACGACGCGGCCCGCCCCCTCGTCCCGGTCGAGGTGGTGGACGCGGTCGCCGCCGCCGTCCGCGCCGGCGCCGACGCCGTGGTGCCCGCCGTGCCGCTCGCCGACACGGTCAAGCGGGTCGAGCCGCAGGAGCCCGGCGTGCCCGAGCCGGTGCTGGAGACCCCGGACCGGGCCGCGCTGCGCGCCGTGCAGACCCCGCAGGGCTTCCGCCGCTCGGTGCTGCACGACGTGCACGAGAAGGCGGTCGCCGAGGAGTCGGCCGGCGGCCTCCCGCCGGTGACCGACGACGCCGGGCTGGTCGAGCGCTTCGGCGGCCGGGTCGTCGTGGTGCCCGGCCACGAGGAGGCGTTCAAGGTCACCCGTCCGCTGGACCTCGTGCTCGCCGAGGCCGTACTCGCCCGCAGGAGGGCCTCCGATGGCTTCTGATCCCGCCGCCGGCCCCGCCGCTCCCGTCATGCCGCTGGTCGGCATCGGCACCGACGTGCACGCCTTCGAGGCCGGCCGCCCGCTGCGGGTCGCCGGGCTCGACTGGCCCGACGCCGGCGACGGCCTGGCCGGTCACTCGGACGCCGACGTCGCCGCGCACGCCGCCTGCGACGCGCTGTTCTCCGCCGCCGGCCTCGGCGATCTCGGCGCGCACTTCGGCACCGACCGCCCGGAGTGGTCCGGCGCCGCCGGCACCGCCCTGCTCGCGGAGGCCGCCCGGATCGTCCGCGCCGCCGGTTTCGAGATCGGCAACGTGGCGATCCAGGTGATCGGCGTCCGCCCGAAGATCGGCAAGCGCCGCGCCGAGGCGCAGGCCGCGCTCTCGGCCGCGGTCGGCGCCCCCGTCGCGGTCTCCGGCACCACCACCGACGGCCTCGGCCTGACCGGACGCGCCGAGGGCCTGGCCGCGATCGCCACCGCGCTGGTGTACCGCACCTCCTGACACCCCGCCGGCCCGGCCGGCCCGCCGAGGTGACGGCCCGTCGTCCGCGGCGGCCCGGCCGGGCCGGGGCGGACGGGCCGGCGGGCCGGTGCGACAACGGGCGTCCCGCCCCGGGAAAGGTGGCGGGGCACCCCCGTGTGCCCACTACGCTTGACGCTGTGACCCTTCGCCTGTACGACACCAACACCCGCCAGGTACGCGACTTCGTCCCGCTTGTACCGGGCTGCGTCTCGATCTACCTGTGCGGTGCCACCGTGCAGGCCCCGCCCCACATCGGGCACATCCGGTCCGGCCTCAACTTCGACGTGATGCGCCGATGGCTGGCCTACCGTGGCTACGACGTCACCTTCGTCCGCAACGTCACCGACATCGACGACAAGGTGATCGCCAAGAGCCGCGAGTTCGGCATCCCCTGGTGGCAGATCGCCTACGCCAACGAGCGGGCCTTCAACGACGGCTACACGGCCCTCGGCTGCCTGCCGCCCACCGCCGAGCCGCGGGCCACCGGCCACGTGCCCGAGATGATCGAGATGATGCGCGGCCTCATCGAGCGCGGCCACGCCTACGCCTCCGAGGGCAACGTCTACTTCGACGTGAAGTCCTACCCGGACTACCTGGAGCTCTCCAACCAGCAGCTGGAGAACCTCCTGCAGCCGGAGAGCGAGGGCGAGACCGGCAAGCGCGACGCGCGCGACTTCGCCATGTGGAAGCGCGCCAAGGAGGGCGAGCCCAGCTGGGAGACCCCCTGGGGCCGCGGCCGCCCCGGCTGGCACCTGGAGTGCTCGGCCATGGCGCACAAGTACCTCGGCCGGGCCTTCGACATCCACGGCGGCGGGATCGACCTGATCTTCCCGCACCACGAGAACGAGATCGCGCAGTCCAAGGCCTACGGCGACGACTTCGCGGCGTTCTGGGTGCACAACGCCTGGGTCACCCTGAGCGGCGAGAAGATGAGCAAGTCGCTCGGCAACTCGGTGCTGGTCTCCGACATGGTGCAGCGCTGGCGCCCGATCGTGCTCCGCTACTACCTGGCCTCCCCGCACTACCGCTCGATGATCGAGTACAGCGAGGAGTCGCTGCGCGAGGCCGAGACCGGCTTCGCCCGCATCGAGGGCTTCATCGAGCGGGCCGTCGAGCGCTGCGGCGCCGTCGACGCCGCACCCGAGGTGCCGCTCGCCTTCGCCGAGGCGATGGACGACGACCTCGGCGTGCCGCAGGCCCTGGCCGTGCTGCACACCGCCGTCCGCCAGGGCAACAGCGCGCTGACCGCGGACGACAAGGACAGCGCGGTGGCGCGACTCGCCGAGGTCCGTGCGATGCTCGGAGTGCTGGGCCTCGACCCGCTCGACGACTTCTGGGCCGGCGGCGGCCGCGGCGACGACCTGCACGGCGTGGTCGACTCGCTCGTCCGCCTCGTCCTGGACCAGCGCCAGGCGGCCCGGGACCGCAAGGACTACGCCACCGCGGACGCCATCCGCGACCAGCTCGGCCTGGCCGGGCTGGCGATCGAGGACACCCCGTCCGGCCCCCGCTGGACGGTCGACCAGTAGGCCCCGCCCGCGGGCGGGACCGGCGAACCAGTAGCCCCGGCCACGGGGCGAGCGTGGGCCGCAGCCGGTGCACCACCGGCTACGGCCCATCCTCATGACGAACCTCAAGACGTAGAAGAGACAGGAAGTACAGCCATGGCCGGCAACAGCCAGCGCAGGAACCGCCGCAACCCCGGGTCGAAGAAGGGCGCGAGTGTCGGTACCGGCGGCCACAGCCGGAAGGCACTGCAGGGCAAGGGCCCGACCCCGCCCGGCGAGGCGCGCAAGGGACACCCCAAGCAGCGTGCCGCCAACGCCGCGCTCAAGCGCGAGCGGGACGCCAAGTCCCGGGCCGGCATGCGCAGGGCCGGAGGGGCCGGCCGGGGCGGGCGCGGCGGCGCCGGTGCCGCCGAGCTGGTGGTGGGCCGCAACTCGGTGGTCGAGGCCCTGCAGGGCGGCGTGCCGGCCAGCGCGCTGTACGTGATGCAGTTCATCGACACCGACGACCGGGTCCGCGACGCGTTCCAGGCAGCCAACGAGCGCGGCATCCCGCTCATGGAGGCCCCGCGCGCCCAGCTCGACCAGATGACCGGCGGCCTCAACCACCAGGGCCTGGTGCTGCAGGTCCCGCCGTACGAGTACGCGCACCCGGACGACCTGGTCGCCGAGGCCGCCGACGTCGGCGAGGACGCGCTGATCATGGCGCTCGACGGGGTCACCGACTCGCGCAACCTCGGCGCCGTCGTCCGCTCCGCCGCCGCCTTCGGCGCGCACGGCGTGGTCATCCCCGAGCGCCGCGCCGCCGGCATGACCGCCGGCGCCTGGAAGACCTCCTCCGGTGCCGCCGCCCGGCTGCCCGTCGCCCGCGCGACCAACCTGACCCGCGCCCTGGAGGCCTACCAGAAGGCCGGCCTGATGGTGGTCGGCCTGGCCGCCGACGGCGAGGCCGAGATCGGCGAGCTGGACGCGCTCACCGGCCCGGTGGTCATCGTGGCCGGCTCCGAGGGCAAGGGCCTCTCGCGGCTGGTCTCCGAGACCTGCGACATCCGGGTCCGCATCCCGATGCCCGGCGAGACGGAGTCGCTGAACGCCGGTGTCGCCGCCGGCATCGTGCTGTACGAGGCTGCCCGGCTGCGCGCCCGCCGCTGACCGGCAGCACGGCCCAGGTCCGCTCGTCCGGAACGGACAGCTTCGTGGGAGGAACCGATCGGGTCCGGCCGGGCCCGATCGGTTTTCTCATGATCACTTCAAATCCACGCCGGGAATCCACCCGGGAGAGTGTCCTCCGGGCCCGTCACCCGGTTAGAGGGGTGTGGACACCAGAACACCTCGGCGCCCGGGACAGGGCGGCACGGCGGGGATAGACCCCGGTCCGGGCCTCAGCACGGTCAGGGTGCCGTCCGATCCCGCGAAGCTCAGCAGCACCCAGGCCAGCTTCCGCATCCGGCTCGCCGCCCCGGTGGCCCCCATGATCGACGCGCCGGTCGGCGCGGCCTTCGGGGACCCGTACGGCGTCCAGGCGGGCGCGTCCGGCTTCGGTGCCCGTCCCCTGGTCACGCCGCAGGTCGTGGTGCCGAGCGCGCAGATCCCCGCCCTCGCGGGGGCCGGCGCCGCGCCCCGGCGCAAGGGCAGGGTCACCACCGTCACCTGGACCGGCCAGGCGGCACCCGGCGACATGGCGGCCACCCGGCTGCTGGAGGCCGTCCGGCTCACCACCGTCCCCGCCCCGGCGGGCGCCCCCGGCTCGGGCCCGATCGGCCCCGGCTCCGCGAGCGCGGGCGGGTACGGCACCGCGGCCCCCGGCGACGAGATCCAGCCGCTGCACGCCGTGCCGCGCCAGGCCGGCCCGCCCCCGCTGCCGTACGAGCCGGTCACCCGGGGCTGGACACCCAGCGGCGAGCTGCCAGAGGTCTCCGCCACCGCGGGCCCGGCCGACGCCCGGCACGCCCGGTACCCGGGCCGCCGGGTCGACCTCGGCCTGGTGCTGCTGCCGCTGCGCGTCGTGCTCGGCTCACTCTCCGTCTACGCCGGCTTCAGCAAGCTCTGCGACCCGGTGTACTTCGACGGCGGTGAGCGCGGCTCGATGATGCGCTGGCTCTCCTCGCTGCACCCCTGGAAGGTCGCCGAGCCGCTGCTCGCGTTCGCCATGAACCACCCGGTCGGTGCCGGACTGGGCGTGGCGTTCACCGAGATCGTGGTGGGCGTCCTCACCGTCCTGGGCCTCTGGCAGCGGGTGGCGGCCGGCGCGGCGATGGCGCTCTCCGCGGCGCTGCTCTTCACCGTCAGCTGGCGGTCGGTGCCGGTGTACGACGCCCCCGACCTGATCTTCCTGGCGGCGTGGAGCCCCCTGCTGATCGCCGGGGCGCCGTTCGGCTCGCTGGACGGACGGATCGCCCTCGACGCCTGGCGGCAGTACGGCCCCGAGGCGCCGCAGGCGGTCCGCCGGCGGGTGCTGCGGCGCAGCTCCGTCGTGGCCGCGGTGGTCGTCGGGCTGACCCTGCTGGTCGGTTCGATGCTCGGTGCGGCCGTCCGCACCGGCGGCGGCACCGGCCCGGCGCCGGTCAAGCCGCCGACCGACTTCGGCTCCCCGCTCTGGCCGGGCAACGGTACGGGCAGCTCGCAGTCCCCGACGCCGAGCCCCTCCCCGTCGCCCAGCCGGTCGACCTCCCCGTCCCCGTCCGGCAAGTCCTCACCGTCCTCCTCCTCGACCAAGGGCGGCAAGGCCAGGTCGACCAAGTCGGGAAGCACCGCCGGCAGCAGCGGCGGGCCGGGGCGGTCCACCAGCACCCGCGGCACCTCCTCGGGCGGCACGGGCTCCGGCGGGTCCACCCCGCGGCCGGGCAGCAGCGCCGGCCTGATCGGCGGTGTGCTCGGCAGCGCGCCGCTGGGCGGCCTCACCTCGCTCGGCATGGACCGGCCCACCGGGCCGCCGGCCACGGCCTGAGGCGCGGTCGGCGCGCAGCGGAACGGCGGAGGGCCTCCCACCCCTGGGTGGGAGGCCCTCCGCCGTTCAGCTGCGTCAGGGGCCCGCCATGGGCCGGGTCGTCGTCGGCGTGGCGGTCGGTAGGACGGTCCTCGGCGATGCGGCCGGCTGCGGCGGAATGGTCAGTCGTCGGCGGGGCGGCCGGCCGCGGCGAGCTCCTTGGCGGCCTCCGTGAGGTCCTTGACGGTGTCGATCGCCCGCCAGTAGCAGCCCTGCGGCAGTTGATAGCCCGCCAGCTGCTTGGCCCGCGCCAGCTGAGGGAAGGTCGTCCGCTCGTGGTCGCCCACGTCGGGCAGCAGCGCCCGGAACGACGGCCCGAAGACGTACAGGCCGGCGTTGATGAGGAAGGGCGAGGGCGGCGCCTCGACGAAGTCCAGCACATTGCCGAACCGGTCGGTCTCCACGGCGCCCCACGGGATCCGCGGCCGCGCCAGCGCCAGGGTGGCCACCGCCGCCCGCTCGTGGTGGAAGGCGGCCATCTCGCGCAGGCTGAACTGCGTCCAGATGTCGCCGTTGGTGGCGAACCAGGGCTCGTCCGGCCGCGGCAGCGCCGCCGAGGCGTACTTGAGGCCGCCGCCGCGGCCCAGCGGCTCGTGCTCGACGACCGTGCTGACCCGCAGCGGCAGGTCGGTGCTGTCCAGCCACCCCTGCAGCACCTCGGCGAGGTGGCCGCAGGAGATCACCACGTCGGTGACGCCCTCGGAGGCGAGCCAGGACAGCTGGTGGCCGACGATCGGGATGCCCGTGCCGGGGATCTCCACCAGCGGCTTCGGACGGTCGTCGGTGTAGGGGCGGAGCCGGGAGCCCTGCCCACCGGCCAGGATCACCGCCTGGGTGACGGCGGGTGCAGCGGCCAGGGTGACGGGGTCGGCGGCGGCCGCGAGCTCCGCGGCCCTGTCGGCGGGCGTCTGGTCAGCGGTCATAGCCAGAACAATAGGGTCCGGACGGATCGGACCTCACGGGTTCGGCGCCACTGGAGCCCTCCGTGCCGCGCCGGCGCCCTGCTGCTGTGCGCGATGCCCGAGTGCACCCGGCAGCCGACAGCGCCGCAGCCGTCGGTGCAGGACGATGCAGCGCTGTCGGTGGTCGGAACTGATCGGGCGGTGCCTGGTGGGCAGCGCCTTTGGAGCGGGGCCGTCGATCGGGCGGCGTCGGCCGAGCGGCCGTCAGGCGGTGACGCCGGCGGCGAAGGAGCCGTCGCAGACCGGCCGGGCGAAGGAGCGGGCCCGCTGCACGTCGCCCTGGTACTTGCGGACCGCGGCGCGGCCGAGCTCCGAGGCGAGCTCGGTGCAGTACGGGGTCAGCGAGGGCTTCTCGCGCATGGTGCGCTCCAGCAGGTCCAGCGCGGTGCCCGGGTTGTGCGCGTCGAGCTCGTTGAGCAGGTCCGTGCGGAGGGCGTCCCGCGGGCTCTCGGCGGCGCCGGCGGAGGTGCGGCCGATGCTGCCGTCGCTGCTGGACGCCGCGACCACCTGCTGGTCGAGGCCCGTCGGAGGAGCCCACGGAACCCGGGTCACGGCGAGAGTGCCGGTGGTCACCAGGATCACCGGCAGGGTGAGGGCCACGGTCTGGCCGATACGGCGTAGGAGCTGCTTCACGACACAGGAGCGTAGCGGGGTGTGGTGGAAAGGTCGCGTTCCGTTACACCAATGAGTGACCGCTGTCCTGTTTTGTTCCGTCACGTGGTTGACGGCAGGGCGGCCGGACGGGTGGTCGGGGCGTCCAGCGGCCCGGTGGCGGCCGCCGCACGCGCCGGGGCCCCGGCGGAACGATGTCCGCCGGGGCCCGGTCACGGTGCGGTGGGCGCGGCCCGGTCTCCCGGGCCCTCGGCTCACTTGCTCAGGCGCAGGCCCGTGCTGGTGGAGAAGACGTGGGTCTCGCCGCCGGTCGGGACCACGTGGATCGTCTCGCCCTTCTGCGGGACCTGGCGGCCGTGGACGCGCACGACGATGTCGGTGTCGTCGCCGCCGATCTTGGTGGTGCCGTAGACGTAGCCGTCCGCGCCGAGCTCCTCGACCACGTTGACGGTGACCGCGACGCCCTCGATGCCGCCGCCGGTGACGATCTGGAAGTGCTCCGGGCGGATGCCGACGGTGACGGTCTTGTCGGTGCCGGCGCCGGCCAGGTCCTCGCGGGAGATGTTGATGACCGAGCCGCCGAACTTCACGCCGCCGTCGACCAGCGGGACCTCGACGAGGTTCATCGCCGGCGAGCCGATGAAGCCGGCCACGAAGACGTTGGCGGGCTTGTCATACATGTGGCGCGGGGAGTCGACCTGCTGCAGCAGACCGTCCTTGAGCACCGCGACGCGGTCGCCCATGGTCATGGCCTCGGTCTGGTCGTGGGTGACGTAGACCGTGGTGATGCCCAGGCGGCGCTGCAGGCCGGCGATCTGGGTGCGGGTCGAGACGCGGAGCTTGGCGTCCAGGTTGGACAGCGGCTCGTCCATGAGGAAGACCTGCGGCTCGCGGACGATCGCGCGGCCCATGGCGACGCGCTGGCGCTGACCGCCGGAGAGCGCCTTCGGCTTGCGGTCCAGGTACTGGGTGAGGTCGAGGATCTTCGCGGCCTCCTCCACCTTCTGGCGGATCTCGGCCTTCGACACGCCGGCGATCTTCAGGGCGAAGCCCATGTTGTCGGCGACGGTCATGTGCGGGTACAGCGCGTAGTTCTGGAACACCATGGCGATGTCCCGGTCCTTCGGCGGCAGGTGGGTGACGTCGCGGTCGCCGATGCGGATGGCGCCGCCGTTCACGTCCTCCAGACCGGCCAGCATGCGGAGGCTGGTCGACTTGCCGCAGCCCGACGGGCCGACCAGGACGAGGAACTCGCCGTCCTCGACGTGCAGGTCCAGGGCGTCGACGGCGGGCTTGGTGCCGCCGGGGTACAGGCGGGTCGCCTTGTCGAACGTGACAGAAGCCATGGCTGTGCTCTCCTTCACCGGCAGGAACGTGCCGGACGATCCGAGTAAAGGCTGGATTGTCGTGACCGGAGCCCGCGTTCAGGAGTCGAACGGGGGCGGTCTCCCCGCGACCGTACCCGCACGTTCATCCGGTTGTCAGCCCCCGCCGGCGGCCGAATTCGGCATCAGTCCGATCACAAGCCGGACACATCGCCCGAATCACCCACCCGACGCCCCGTCCCACCGGCCAAAACCGACGGCGCCGCCCCGCACCGGCCCGCTACACTGCCCGTGGTACCGCCGTGGTCCGCCGCGGACGGTCACCGTGCCTCCTTAGCTCAGCTGGCCAGAGCACCGCTCTTGTAAAGCGGGGGTCGTCGGTTCGAACCCGACAGGGGGCTCCGTTGCGAAGGGACGAGAAGGGCCGGCTCGCGAGGGCATTTCCTCGGGGGTCGGCCCTTCCGTCTTGGGAGTTCGCATGCTGCGCGGTGACCTCCCCTGCGCTGCCGGCCGTGTTCCGATTCCGTGCGCTGATCGAGTCTGGCGGCCGCCGTCCTGTTCGAGCGGCCCGAGCGTGCCCGTCCGGCGGTGGCCGGTGCGTTCCGACGCGAGCCGGGCGGGCCGACGATTCTTGAAGCGAAGGTTCGCCCCGGCCAGATGCTTCGCGGGCACCTCAGAGGGTTTGTTCGATCATCGGACGAGTGGGAGTGGCGGGCTGGGCGCGCCGGGGGGCCTCCGGCGGTCGTACGGTGGACGGGGGGCCGGAGACGCCTGGCGGCAGGCGTGAGACCCGCGGGAGGCCGCGATGCCCGGTTCTGTCACGATCGGCCACACCGATGCGCTGGTGATGCTGAGCCACGACGACGCCAAGCGGCTGTCGACGATGCTCGGGCAGATGGCGCACATGCTGGATGCGTCCGGCGCGAGCCGGCTCGACGATGCCCAGGTCGGCGAGCTCTGCCAGGGCAGGGCGACGTCGCGCGAGGAGCTGACCGGCTGGTGCCGGAACCTCTCGCAGTACCTGGCCGAGCACCTGTGAGCCGACGACCCGTGCTGGACTGACGCGGGCCGGCGCCGTTCCGCGCGCCGTTCGGCGGGCTGATCAGTCTGCGTTCCCGCGTGCCGCGAGTGCGTCCAGCAGGGTGTCGATCTCGGTGCCGACGGCGGCCAGGGCGGCGGTCGGATCGGTCGCCCTGGCCAGCAGCATGCCCGCTTCGCAGAGCGCGCCGAGCAGCAGGTGCGTGCGGATCTCCGGGTCGCTGCCGGGCGATGCCTTGGCCAGGCCGCGGCGCAGCAGGGCGGTGGAGTGCTCGGCCTCGACCGCGCGGACCTCGTCCCAGCCGAGGACTGCGGGCCCGTCGAGCAGCAGGATCTGCCGGGCGGCCGGGTCGAGGCAGCCGTCGAGGAAGGCGTGGCAGCCGGCCCGGACGGCGGCCCAGGGTTCGAGTCCGGCGGCGGCCTCGGCGAGGCGCCGGGCGCGCTCCTCCTCGGCGCGGGCGAAGACGGCGCGCAACAGCGCGGGCTTGCCGTCGAAGTGGTGGTAGACGGCCCCCTTGGTGAGGCCCGCGGTGCGGGCGATGCCGTCGATCGAGGTGGCGGCGTAGCCGGAGGTGCCGAAGTGCCCGGTGGCGGCGTCGACGATCTGCCGGGTGGTCGCCTCGGACCGGTCCGCCTGGGTGCGTCGCATGATGTGCCGTCTCCCGCCTCGGTGTTGACACGCATACTAGCGGTACGTAAGTTGCCTACCCAAGGTACGTACTTCGAGCATGCAACCGAGTGGGGTGGACCGTGGCCCAAGGGCACCGGGACTTCGTGGAACGCTGGGCGGCCTTCTGGGCCGCGCCGGATCCGGCCCGGCTGGACGGGCTGAGCGCGCCGGACATCGTGCTGGAGTGGCCCGGGCGCGCGGAGCCGATCCGCGGGCTCGACGCGTGGCGGGAGCAGGTCGTCGGAGCGCTGGCGCGCTTCCCCGACCTCGTGCTGCAGGTCGTCGCGGACGCCGCCGGCGGCGACACCTCGTTCATCGCCTGGCGGGCCGCGGCCTCCGTGGGCGGCCGCGCGGTGCACTGGGAGGGCGTGGACCGGATGGAGCTGCGGGACGGTCTGGTCGCACGGTCCGTGGTCGTCTTCGACACGGCGGCCCTCCGGGCGCCGGCCGCGGGGTAGGTTCGCCGGTATGGAGCCGTTGTCCTGGATCACCGTGCCGACCCCGCTGCCGACCGGTCCGATGCGGCTGGCGGTCACTCCGGCGGGCGTCGCGGCCGTCTCGTACGCGGGCGAGCCGGTGGCCGGGGCGACGGCCGGGGCGCCGGAGTGCACCGAGCGCCGGGTGGTCGAGGCGGTGACCGGGCAGCTGGCCGAGTACTTCGGCGGCAGCCGGCGGGTGCTGGAGCTGCCGGTCGACTGGCGCCTCGTCACCGGGCCGCACCGCGTGGTGCTGGAGCGGCTGGTGGCGGACGTCGGCTACGGGCGGACCATCACCTACGGCGAACTCGCCGCCCGCAGCGGGGTCTTCGAGGACGTCGCCGAACCCGGCCTGGCCGCCCGCACGGTCGGGCAGATGATGGGCGCCAACCCGCTCGCCCTGCTGGTGCCGTGCCACCGGGTGGTGGCCGCGGACGGCCTCGGCGGGTTCGGCGGCGGGCCGCAGGGGCTGGAGACCAAGCGCTGGCTGCTCACCCTGGAGGGCGTACTGCCGCCCACGCTGGACTGGAACGGGCCCGTCGGCTGACCGGCCCGTCCGTCGTACCAGCTCCGGCGGGGAGAGGCAGGTCCGCCCCGAGGGGGGCCGGGCACGCCCGCTCCGGCGGGGTGGGATCAGACGGCGGCGGCCGCCCCGAGCTGCCACTCGTGGGTGCGCTGCCGCGGCAGCACCGGCTGGATGCCGGAGACCAGGGTGTACTCGGTGTCGAGCAGGTCGGCGGCGAAGGCGGTCGCCGGGGTCTCGCCGAGGGCCAGCTGCACGGCCGTCCAGGGCAGGTTGAGCCCGCACAGCCGGAGCTGGTGCAGCCCGCCGGAGGGGCGGGTGTTGACGTCGAGCACGACCGGGCGGCCGTGGTGGTGCCGGTACTGGACGTTGGAGAGGTAGGAGACCCCGAAGCTCTCGACGAGCCGGCGGGTGGGCTCCAGGTAACGCGGGTCCGTGGTGAAGGTCCGGCGGCGCCGGGTCTTGCTCCGGCCGACCGCGGCGAGCAGCCGGCCGTCGGGGGAGGTGAGGCAGTCGACCGAGACCTCCGGGCCTTCCAGCAGCGGCATCACCAGCAGGTCGGCCGGCTCTGGGCTCTGCTCCAGGGCGTTCAGCACCAGGTCGAGCTGGACGCTGGCGTCGGGGAAGCCGGCGAGCCGGCGCAGGCTGAACGGCTCCCTGGTGAGCACCCGGAAACCCTCGCCGCCGGCGCCGGAGGCCGGCTTGAGGCAGGCCGTCGAACCGTCCTCCTCGATCTCCTCGACCGCGGCGAGCAGCTCGTCGGCGGTGCGGACGTGCCGCCACAGCGGCACCGGCAGGCCGGCCGCTGCCATCGCCGCGTAGCCGTCGGCCTTGCTCTCGAAGACGGCGATCGCCGCGGCCGACGGGCACACCAGCGCGGTGCCGATCGCCTCGAAGTCGCGCCGCCGCAGGGATATCGCGAGTTGACCAAGTCGGGGGAGGAAGACGTCTATGCTGTGCCGGGCGCAGAATTCCAGCGCGAATTCCACATACGCCTCGGGGGAGAGGCCGTCGGGTTCGAGCGATCCGAAGTCCGCGGCGGCGAGCACCGGGGAGTCCGGGTCGACGTGCGTGGCATGGATCTCGACCGGGCGCGGAGCGGCGCGCAGCAGGTCGATGAAGAAGACGTTCTCGGCGTAGGTACGGTTCAGCCAGACGCGAACGGGGGCGCTCACGGGGGTCTCCCTGGAAAAGGGCGCAACGGTGGGAGGGCGCGGTCGGGGCGGCCTGCCTGCCGGCGTCTTGCCGCGCTCTTGAGGTGGCACCTTAGCGCCCGGGCCGGGCCGGGCGGACGGGGGGTGGGGTGTCGCGGTGGCGGTCGATCAACATCCCAGTACACCAGGCTAGTTGGCGATCGATGACGGGCCTGTGACGTCGCGTTCCGGCATGTTGCGGTCAGATGAATTCAGGACCGGTCGGGCCGGGTGGAGCGGTCGGCGGTCCGGCGATGATGGACGTGCCCATGGCAGTGGTGGGCCGCGGTGGTGCCCGGGCGGCGTCCGGTCGGCGATCCGCATTTTCGAGTGTGTGCTCTATTCGTACTATTTGCAGGCGTGAATTGACCACTCGTACGAGTGATTGCGGGCGGGGCCGAATGGGCGTCAGCATATTTTGACAAAGCGGCACGTCCGGTGTGCGCATGCTTCATGCGAAGGGTTCCCCGATGTCGACCGAAACCAGCACTGGTGTTCCTGCGCGGGGCGGCGAGCCGCAGCTGCGGCAGCAGTCCAGCCTGAGCACGGCCGGCGCGCGGAATCTGGCCAGCACCACCAAGTCGGCGCCCCAGATGCAGGAGATCAGCTCGCGCTGGCTGCTGCGGATGCTCCCCTGGGTCCAGGTGTCCGGCGGCACGTACCGGGTGAACCGTCGGCTCAGTCACGCGGCAGGCCGCGGCCGGGTCGCGTTCGTCCGCACGGGTCCGCGGGTCGAGGTCCTGCCGCCCTCGCTGCGCGAGCTGCCGCTGCTGCGAGACGTGCGGGACGATGCCCTGCTCGCCGCCCTGGCCGCCGGCTTCGTGCAGCGGGATTTCCGGGCCGGCGAGCAGCTGGTGGCCGCCGGCGACCCGCTCGGCGAGCTGTTGCTGGTCGCGCACGGCAAGGTCGAGCGGCACGGCACCGGCCGCTACGGCGACGCCACCGTGCTCGGCTCGCACGCCGACGGCGACCACCTGGGCGACGAGGCATTGCTCGGCGGGGACGCCCGCTGGCCGGTCGGCCTGCACGCCACCACCGCCGGCACCCTGCTCGCCCTGCCCCGCGCCGCCTTCGAGCAGGTGGCGGCCACCGCACCGGAGCTGCGCGAGCGCCTCAGGGTGCTCGCCGAGGGCGCCCGGCGCCCGCAGAACAAGTACGGCGAGGCCGCGATCGAGATGTCCGCGGGCCACACCGGCGAGCACGAGCTGCCCACGACCTTCGTCGACTACGAGCTCGCCCCGCGCGAGTACGAGCTGAGCGTCGCCCAGACGGTGCTGCGGGTGCACACGCGCGTCGCCGACCTCTACAACCAGCCGATGGACCAGACCGAGCACCAGCTGCGGCTGACCGTCGAGGCGCTGCGCGAGCGCCAGGAGCACGAGCTGGTCAACAACCCGGAGTTCGGCCTGCTCACCAACGCGGACCACAGCCAGCGGATCCAGACGCACTCCGGCCCGCCCACCCCCGACGACATGGACGACCTGCTCAGCCGCCGCCGCGGCACCCGGTTCTACCTGGCCCACCCCAGGGCGATCGCCGCGTTCGGTCGTGAGCTCAACCGGCGCGGCCTGTACCCCGGCACGGTGGAGGTCCACGGCCGCCGGGTGCCGGCCTGGCGTGGCGTGCCGGTCCTCAGCTGCAACAAGATCCCGATCGCCGACGGCACCAGCTCGATCCTCGCCGTGCGCACCGGCGAGGACAGCCAGGGCGCGATCGGCCTGCACCAGACCGGCATCCCCGACGAGTTCGAGCCGAGCCTCTCGGTGCGCTTCGCCGGCATCGACGAGAAGGCCGTCATCTCCTACCTGGTCACCGCCTACTACTCCGCCGCGATCCTCGTGCCGGACGCCGTGGGCGTCCTCGAGAACGTCGTCCTGGACGGCCCGCGCGGCTGATCCGCCCGCCCGCACCCGAGCTCACGCACGTACGGCGCCCCAACGGCACAACGCACAACGCACGACGCACGACGCACGACGCACGACGGCAGAACAGCAGCACACAGCTTCAGGGCACGGTCGGCGCCGTACGGCCTCCCGTGCCACCACACCGAGGGGGAGGACCATCATGGGGATCTTCGCGCCGGAACGCGACCAGACCGACGGGAACGAGGCCGCCGACGTGCTCGCCCGCGCCCGCAGCACCGTCGACCCCGGCCTGCGCGCGGCCGTCGACACCCTGCCGGACTCGATGCGGCGCATCGCCGGCTACCACTTCGGCTGGTGGGAGGCGGACGGCACACCCAGCGCGGCCGACGCGGGCAAGGCGATCCGGCCGGCGCTGGTGCTCGCCGCCACCCAGGCCGCCGGCGGCCTCCCCGGCTCCGCCGTCCGGGCCGCCGCCGCGGTGGAGCTGGTGCACAACTTCACGCTGCTCCACGACGACGTCATCGACCGCGACCGCACCCGCCGCCACCGTCCCACCGCCTGGCGGGTGTTCGGCACCACCGAGGCGATCCTGGCCGGCGACGCCATGCACTCCCTGGCCCTCCGCGTCCTCGCCGAGGACACCCACCCCGCCGCCCCGGCGGCCGTCCGCCGGCTCGCCGACTGCGTGGTCGAACTCTGCGCCGGCCAGCAGGCCGACTGCGCCTTCGAGCAGCGCAGCGACGTCACCCTGGCGGAGTGCCTCGCCATGGCCGAGGGCAAGACCGGGGCGCTGCTCGGCTGCGCCTGCGCCCTCGGCGCGCTCTACGCCGGGGCGGGCGAGGCGGTCGCCGACGTGATGGACGCCTTCGGCCGGGAGATCGGCCTGGCCTTCCAGCTCATCGACGACCTCATCGGCATCTGGGGCGATCCGGCGGTCACCGGCAAGCCGGTCGGCGCCGACCTCGCCGCCCGGAAGAAGTCCCTGCCGGTGGTGTACGCGCTGAGCAGCGGCACCCCGGCTGCGGCCGAGCTCGCCGAGCTCTACGCACTGGACCGGCCGTTCAACGCCGCCGAGCTGCAGCGGGCCGCCGCGGCGGTGGACCGGGCCGGCGGCCGCAGCTGGGCCCAGGGCGAGTCCTGCGAGCGGATGGCCGCGGCCATCGCCCACCTCGCCGAGGCCATCCCCGACCCCTCGGAGGCGGACGACCTGCTCGCCCTCGCCGAACTCGTCACCCGCCGCTCGCGCTGACGCAGCCGCCCGCCGACGCGGACGCTCGCCGACTCAGCCGCCCCCGGCACAGCCGCCCGCTCGTACGAGGGGGCGGGTCGGCGGCGGCGGGCCTCAGGCGCTCCCGGCGGGCCCCGCCGTTCCGGCCGCCGAGGCGAGGAGCTTCCGCTCCTGCTCCGCGGCGATGCCCAGCGGCGTCCCGCCCTGGGTGTACGGGGTGTCGCGGGGGCCTCGCCGGCCGATCCAGGCCCAGGTGTCGCGGACGGTCTCCTCGACCGGGCGGTTGCGCAGACCTGCCTCCCGGGCCCGGGCGGTGTCGGCCTGCCAGATGCCGGCCCAGTCGGGCTCGTCGGGAGTCCACAGCGGCAGCTCCGTCCACGGCACGACCCCGGCGGCGAGCAGCGCCTCGTCGGCGACCGGGACGAACGCGGCGTCGGAGCCGGTGGCCCCGGCACAGGCGCGCAGCATCGCACCCATGGTGGTCCCGCCGGCCGGCCCGGTGGTGACGTACCGGCCGGTCCGCCCCTGCTCCAGCAGGCCGAGTCCGAAGGCGGCGAAGTCGCGGGCGTCGATCAGCTGCATCGCGCGGTCCGGGTCGCCGGGCAGGACCACCTGCCCGCCGCGGGCGATCCGCTCCAGCCACCAGAGCAGCCGGCCGACGTTCTCGTGCGGGCCGATCAGCAGGCCGCAGTTGAGCAGCGTGGAGCGGTCGCCGAAGTACTCCGTCACGGCGCGCTCGCAGCCCGCCTTCAGCGCGTTGGCGGGGGGCTGGTCCGGCGGGGTGTCGGCCGGGCAGTCGAAGGTGGCGGAGGTCTCGTCGACGGGCCGGGCCGGCCAGTCGGCGAAGGCGTGGATCGAGGAGACGAAGCTGTAGTGGCCGGCCCTGTCGCGCAGCAGCCGGGCGGCCTGCGCGACGGCGTGCGGCTGCTGGCCCGAGGTGTCGACCACGGCGTCCCAGCTGCGGCCGTCGACGAGCCGGGCGAGGTCCTCCGGTCTGGTCCGGTCGCCGTGGACGGCCTCGACACCGGGCAGGTCGGACCCGGTGACGCCGCGGTTGAAGGTGGTGACCCGGTGACCGCGGGCGAGGGCGTCCGAGACGTAGGCCCGGCCGAGGAAGGACGAGCCGCCGAGAATGAGGATGTTCATACCGCTGACCCTCTCCGGCCCGGTCCGTCCGCACACGGGCGTTCACTCCTGGCGGACCGGGCGGCGGCGTCGGCCACCGGTCGGTCGGGTGGGTCATTAGTCTCACTCCGTACCGATTCGTCCGACAGGTGGGAGTGTGACGGCATGGGCAACCCGGTCCTGGTGGATGAGGCCACGGTGCGGGGCACGGCGGCGGAGGCCTGGATCTGGGCGCTGCCGATGCTGGAGAACTACCGGACGCTCTACGCGCAGGCCGTCGACGACGCGGACCCCCGCTACGTCGGCGGCTTCGGTGTCTTCCGCCACTACCCGCATCCCTTCACCCCGGCCAACACCGATGTCGTCACCCCGAACAACGACACCCCCTACTCCTGGGCCTGGCTCGACCTGCGGGCCGAGCCGTGGGTGCTGGAGGTCCCGGCCACCGACCGCTACCACGTGCTGCCGCTGCACGACCTCGACACCTGCTACGTCGGCTTCGTCGGCTCCCGCACCACCGGCAACGGCGCCGGCCGCCACCTCGTCCTCGGCCCGGACCACCGCGGCATGTCGGGTGAGGGCTTCGACGGCGTCCTGCACGCCGACACCCGACTGGTCGGCATCGTCGGACGGACCTACCTGGCGGGGCCCGAGGACGTCCCGGCCCTGGAGCAGGTCCAGGCCGGCTACCGGCTGCGCCCGCTGAGCGCCCACCTGGGCACCGAACCGCCGCCGCCCGCACCCGACCCGGTCTGGCCGGTCTGGCGCGAGGAGGTCCTCGACAGCCTGGAGTTCTTCTCCTTCCTCGACTTCCTGCTCGGCTTCTTCCCGGCGCTGCCGGCCGACACCGACCTGCGCCGCCGCCTCGCCGAACTCGGCATCGGCGCCGGAGACTTCGAACCGGCCGCGCTGCCCCTGGAGATCCGCGGGGCGATGGCCCGGGGCATCGCCGACGCCCGGACCCGGCTGAGCGGGGCGGTGGCCGGGAGCCACGACTCCACCGCCCTGTTCGGGACGAGGGTCCAGCTCGGCACCGACCATCTCGGCCGGGCGATCGGCGTGCTCCGCGGCCTGTACGGACTGCCGGTCGAGGAGGCCTGGTACACCGGCTGGACCACCGAGGACGGTCCGGGTGGCCCGGGTGGTGCGGTCGGCCGCCCGCTGGACGGTTCGGTCCGCTCCTACACCCTCCGCTTCCCGCCCGGGGGCCGCCCGCCCGCCCGGTACTTCTGGTCCGTCACCGTCTACGGGCTGCCCGACCAGCTGCTGGCCGCCAACCCGATCGACCGGTACGCGATCGGCGACCGCACCCCCGGCCTCGCCGCCGACGAGGACGGCGGCCTGACCCTCCGTCTCCGGCACGAACGCCCCGAGGACCCGCGGGAGCTGGCCAACTGGCTGCCCGTCCCCGCCGGACCGTTCATGGCCGTGCTGCGGGTGTACGGTCCCGAGCCCACCGTCCTCGACGGCCGCTGGCAGCGGCCGCCGCTGATCGTCGGCCCCTGAGAAAGTGTTGGGTAATCGGGTGATTACTGGTTCTCGAGGTCGTCGGCGAGGCGGCGGGCTGCTTCGGTCTCGATGGGGCCGCGTGGTTCGATCTCCTCGCCGGCGAGGCGGGCGGCCATGAGCCGGATCATGGCGACCTTTATCATTGCTTCGGCGTGCGCGGTCTTGCGCTCGTAGTCCCGTGCCAACCGTCTGCACCGTCCCAGCCAGGAGAATGTCCGCTCGACCACCCACCGGCGGGGCAGCACCTGGAAGCCTTTCACATCCGCGTTTCGGGGCACCGCGACGATCTCCAGCCTCTCGTGCTCGGCCGCCCAGCCGACCAGCCCCGCGTCGACGACGTTCACGTAGCCGCCGTCCACCCAGACCAGCCCGGCCTGCGGAAACACCTCCCGCAGGCCGGCGAGAACCAACTTCGCGCCGGCCCGGTCCTGCACCGAGGCCGAGTGCACGACCGCCCGGAGCACCAGCCCGCAGGTGTCCACCAGCAGGTGCCGCTTGCGGCCCCGCACGCGCTTGCCCGCGTCGTAGCCGATCGCCTGCCCGCCCTGGTGGCTGCGGGCGGACTGAGAGTCCAGCACCGCCGCCGAGGGCTGCGGGTCCCGGCCGTCCGCCACCCGCACCCGCTCGCGCAGCGCGTCGTGGACCCGGTCCCAGGTGCCGTCCGCCGCCCAGACCCGGAACCACCGGTAGGCCACGTCCCACGGGGCGAGGTCGTGCGGAACCAACCGCCAGGCACAGCCACTGACCAGCACGTACAGCACGGTGTCCACGACCAGCCGACGCGGGAACTTCAACCGACGACCCGCCCGGCGCGGATCCCGCACCGGCAACAACGGCTCGATCACCGCCCACTGGGCATCCGTCAACGACGAGTCATAGGACGGCTTGCACACGCAGACACACATGGCGGCGATCATCGCGAACACCACGGCCGCAAAGATCACCGCCCGCGCATCACGTCTCGCAGTTGATCAATTACCCAACACTTTCTGAGCCGGGCCCGTCCCCGAGCCGGGCCACCCCCGGCTCCCGGTCGTCGCCCCGCTCGCGGTCGTGGCCCCGCTCCCGGGCCCACCGCATCCGAACGGTCGTCCGGAAAAGGGCGGCGCAGGCTGTAACGCCGTGCCGTCCCCGCGGCGTCCTACAGGAGGAGGCGCACGGCGGCGGAGCGGGGGAGGAGGGGACGGGCATGGCCGGGGGCGGAGCGGGGCGCGGCACCAGGGACGACGAGTTCCTGGAGTTCGCGGCGACCCGATCGAGCCATCTCTACCGTTCCGCATGCCTGTTGACGGGTGGTGACACCCACCTCGCCGAGGACCTCGTCCAGGAGACGCTCGGCCGGATGTACGCGGTCTGGCGCACCGGCGGCTGGCGCCCCGGCACCCGGCGGATCGACAACCCCGCGGCCTACGCCCAGGGCGTGCTCTACCGCCTGTTCCTCTCGCACCTCAGGCGCCGCAGCAGCACCGAGCGCCCCGTCGGGGACCTGCCGGACCGGGCCGCCCCGACCGGCGACTCCTCGTTGCGGGTCACCCTGATCGAGGCGCTCGCCAGGCTCTCGCCGCGGGACCGCGCCGTGCTGGTGCTCCGCTACTGGGAGGACGTCAGCGTCGAGGAGACCGCCGAGCTGCTGGGGGCCAGCCCGGGCGCCGTCCGGACGCAGACCTCGCGGGCGCTCACCCGGCTTCGGGCACTGATCGGCGACGCCCTCCCCGACCTCGCCCTGCGCTGACGGTGCACCGACCCGAGCACCACGCTGCCCGACCACCTCGCCCGACCACCTCGCCCGACTGATCCGCCCGCCCGATCCCCCCGACCATCGAGAACCACCCGATCCGACTGCAGAGACGGTGAACCAGCCATGTCCGACTCACCCGAGCCACTCCCCGAGGAGGAGCTCGTCCAGCTCTTCCGGGAGGCCGGTGACGGCTTCCTGGCCGACCGTCCGCAGATCGTGCTCGGTGCCGTGGAACGCGGCCGGGCCCTGCGCCGCCGCCGAGCCGCGTCCGTCGTCGGCGGGATGGCGGCGCTGGCAGTGATCGCGGGCGGCGGAGCGGTGCTGGCGTCCGTTCCCGGCGGCGGCGGCCGGTCGGACCGGACCGCGGCGGACTCCGCCACCAGCACCGGCATGACCGACCAGGAGATGGTGGCGGCGCTCAGACCGCACCTGGACGGCTGGCGGATCGTCGACGTCCGCGGCACCGGGACGGCCGGTTCCACCGAGGCCGGGACGGCTCCCCTGGTGGAGATCGCCGTGGACGACGGCCACGGCCGGGCCGGCGTCCGGACGGCGGTCTGGCGCGACACCGTGCGGACCGTGCTGCAGTCCACCTCCTGCCCCGAGCCGCAGCACCCCGAGGTCGCCTGCAACCGGGTCACGCTGCCCGACGGCTCCGCCCTGATGACCTGGAAGTCCGGCTACGCCGACAGCGGGGCCAAGTCCTGGTGGTGCCTGCTCGCCACCCCGTCCGGCAAGCGGGTGTCGGTCACCGAATGGAACTCGTCGGAGCCCGGCGAGAGCACGAGCCGCACCGACCCGCCACTGACGGTCGACCAGCTCCGGGTGATAGCCGTCGACCCGGTCTGGGACCGCGCGGTGGAGGACACCGGCCTCCGCGGCGACACCGCGCAGCACTGACCCGATCGCGCCGCCGGGACGGATCCACGCCGGCTACGGGGTGGCACCGCCCGAAGGCGGCGGCGAAGCGGCGTCCCGACCCGGCGCCGGATCGCTGCCGTGGGCCGGCCCGGAACCCCCGGCGGCCGGCGGCGAGGCGTCACCGGCAGGACCGGACGCACCGCCCGACCCGCCGCTGCCCGTTCCGCCGGTGCTGCCGCTGCTGCCGGTGCTGCTCGGCTCGGGACTCCGGCTGCCACCCGGCTCCGAGGGGCCACCGCCCGAGCCCGTACCGCCGGACCCGGTACCGCCGGACCCGATGCCGCCGGAGCCGATGCCGCCGGAGCCGGTACCGCCCGAGCCCGCACCGGGCGTGGTGCTCGGGGTGCCGGGGGCGGGCGAGCCGCCGCCGGCCGGACCGCCTGGCTCCCCGCCGCGCTGGACGGGCCCGCCCTCCAGGGTGACCACGGCCTGGGACGGCGGCAGCGCGATCTTCGCCGTCCAGTGCCCGGACGGGGCGCGCTCCTCGTCCACCGTCACGGTCACGGTGATCCGCTGCCCGGGCTCCAGGGTGCCCTCGTCCCGGCTGAGCCGCAGCCAGTCCACACCGACCACGGCGTGCCAGTGGATGACGGTGCCGCCGGAGTTGGTGAGCGTGATCACTGTGCGGTTGCCCCACTCGCTGGCCTCCACGGTGAGCTGCCCGGGCCGGGTGGGCAGCGCCGGCGCCGCCGGGGCGACCTCGGCTGCGGCCAGACCCCGGGAGCCCTGCGAGGGCACCGGGACGGCCGCGCCCTCGACCACCGGCAGCAACGTTTCTGCAGCCGGCGCCCCCGCCAGGTGCAGGCCGCCACCCTGCGCACCGTCGCCCTGCTCACCGGTCCCCTCGGCGCCGGCATCCTGTCCGGTCGGCTGCTCCGCCGCGGACGCGTCCGGGGACAGCCCCGGCGAGTCCACCCGAACGGAGGAGACCGGCGCGGCGGACCCGACACCCTCGCCACCGCGGTACGCCGCCCACAGCGCCACCACCGGCGCCGTCAGGACGGCCGCCAGGACGCCGGTGGTCACCACCCGCTGCCGCACCAGGGCCAGCCCGGCGGAGGGGGCCCGGTGCCGGGGGAAGCCGCGCTGGTCGAAGCGGATCGCCGCCGGACCCTGCGCGGGCGAGGCGGCCAGCCGGCGGCCGGCCGCGGCCCCCGCCAGGAAGGCCGCGCCCGCCGCACCGTCCGGGACC
>NZ_JAHTIK010000001.1:4649064-4689056 GCF_025655475.1 Kitasatospora sp. DSM 101779
CCGTCCGGCGGGGCGGGCGCGCGCACGGGGGCGCCGGCGAAGGCGGCGTCGGCCCCGGACTCCAGACGGCGCAGGCAGCAGTGCCGGGCCAGGGCGTACAGCCAGGCCCGGCGGAGTGCCGGGTCGGCGAGCCGGGCGCCGTGCCGCAGCGCCAGGTCGCGGACCTCCGCGACGGCGGCCACGGCGGCGTCGTGCTCGCACAGGACGGAGAGGCAGTAGGTGAACAGGCCGTCCACGTGCTGCCCGTAGGCGTGCAGGACCGGTGCCCCGGCGGTGGCCACCGGGCTCTCAAGCAAGCTCGTCACGGCTCCGACGGTAGGGACGGAATTCGCCCGGTCCGGTGGTTTCCCGGCGCTTGTACTTCTTTCGGGTAACAGCACCGGTCGACCCGTGACCCCGCGCGCACCGGCCCCGCGCGCCGCCCGGACGCCCCATGCCCCCCCCGGGCGACGAGGGGCGGTCCGCGGGGCTGCGGAGCGACCCCGGCCGGGCCGGAGCGCGCGGACCGGCCCGCGTTGTCGGACCCACCGGCTACGGTTGGCCGCATGGCAGCCCGCACCAAGACCACCGCCAAGCCGCGCCCGGCGTACCGCTGCACCGAGTGCGGCAACCAGCTCCCCAAGTGGGTGGGCCGCTGCCCGGAGTGCAACTCCTGGGGCACGGTCGAGGAGTACGGCGCCGTCCCGCTGCGGACGACCGCGGCCGGCCCGGTCAGCTCCCCGGCGAAGCCGATCGGCCAGGTCGACGGCCAGGTGGCGACGGCCCGCACCACCGGCGTGCCGGAGCTGGACCGGGTGCTCGGCGGCGGCCTGGTGCCCGGCGCCGTGGTGCTGCTCGCCGGCGAGCCCGGCGTCGGCAAGTCCACCCTGCTGCTGGACGTGGCCGCCAAGGCGGCGAGCGAGCGGCACCGTACCCTGTACGTCACCGGCGAGGAGTCCGCCGGCCAGGTCCGGCTGCGCGCCGACCGGATCAACGCCCTCTCCGAGCACCTCTACCTGGCCGCCGAGTCGGACCTCGGGGCGGTGCTCGGCCACATCGAGGCGGTGAACCCGGGGCTGCTGATCCTCGACTCGGTGCAGACCATCGCCTCCGCCGAGCTGGACGGCGCGCCCGGCGGCCCGGCCCAGGTCCGCGAGGTGGCGAACGCGCTGATCAGGGCCTCCAAGGATCGCGGCATGGCCACCCTGCTGGTCGGCCACGTCACCAAGGACGGCCAGATCGCCGGCCCGCGCCTGCTGGAGCACCTGGTCGACGTGGTGCTGAGCTTCGAGGGCGACCGGCACGCCCGGCTGCGGATCATCCGCGGGGTCAAGAACCGCTACGGGGCGACCGACGAGGTCGGCTGCTTCGAGCTGCACGACGAGGGGATCGCCGGTCTGGCCGATCCGTCCGGGCTCTTCCTGACCAGGCGTGACAAGCCGGTGCCGGGCACCTGCCTGACCGTCACCCTGGAGGGCCGCCGCCCGCTGGTCGCCGAGGTGCAGGCGCTGATGGTGGATTCGCAGATCCCCTCGCCGCGCCGGACGACCTCCGGCCTGGAGTCGCCCCGCATCGCGATGATCCTGGCGGTGGTCGAGCGCCACGGCGGGGTGAAGTTGGGCAAGCAGGACATCTACACCGCGACGGTCGGCGGCGTGAAGCTCACCGAACCCTCCGCGGACCTCGCCATCGCCCTGGCGGTGGCCAGCTCCTCCTCCGACACCCCGCTGCCGAGCAACCTGGTCGCCATCGGCGAGGTCGGGCTGGCGGGCGAGGTGCGCCGGGTGACGGGTGTGCAGCGCCGGCTGGCCGAGGCCCACCGGCTGGGCTTCACACATGCGCTCGTCCCGCCGGACCCGGGCAAGGTGCCGCCGGGGATGAAGGTGGTGGAGGTCTCGGACATCGGCGAGGCGCTGCGGGCGATCCCGGGCCGCCGCCGTGCCGCGCGGCCCCGTCAGGAGCAGTCCGCGCCGCCGGCCGCCGCCCCCCGGGGCAGCGCCGGCGACCCTGCCCGGGCGGCCCTGCAGGCCTACGTCCCGGCCCACCCGGAGGAGCTGATGGACGGCTGGGAGCCGGTCGGCGCGGACGAACTCGGCTGACTCCGGCCCCGCTATTGCCGCACGCAGTTAGACTTTGCCCTGTCTAATGGGCAATCGGTAATCGGTGCAGTAATAAGCGAGAGACCGTCGGGCGCCGCGCCACGCGGTCCGGCTCGACCGGAGGAGTCACGTGGCAGCCAGCGACCGGGCGGACAGGTCCCCCCGCGAGGAGGCCCTGCTGCGGGCTTCCCTCAGTGCGATTGCGCCCGGCACGGCGCTGCGGGACGGCCTGGAGCGCGTGCTGCGGGCCAACACCGGCGGGCTCATCGTGCTCGGCTTCGACAAGAGCGTGGAGTCGCTCTGCACCGGCGGTTTCGTGCTGGACGTCGAGTTCACCGCCACCCGGCTGCGCGAGCTCTGCAAGCTCGACGGCGCGGTGATCCTGGACAAGGACATCACCAAGATCGTCCGGGCCGGTGTGCACCTGATGCCGGACTCCGCCATTCCGACCGACGAGACCGGCACCCGCCACCGCACCGCCGAGCGGGTGAACCGGCAGACCGGTTTCCCGGTGGTCGCCGTCTCGCACTCGATGCGGCTGATCGCGATGTACGTCAACGGCTCCCGCCGGGTGCTGGAGGACTCCACCACCGTCCTCTCCCGCGCCAACCAGGCGCTCGCCACCCTGGAGCGGTACAAGCTCCGGCTGGACGAGGTCGCCGGCACGCTCTCCGCGCTGGAGATCGAGGACCTGGTCACCGTCCGCGACGTGGCCGCCGTCGTCCAGCGGCTGGAGATGGTCCGCCTGATCGCCGCCGAGATCGCCGGCTACGTGCTGGAGCTCGGCACCGACGGCCGGCTGCTCTCGCTGCAGCTGGACGAGCTGATCGCCGGCGTGGAGCCGGAGCGCGAGCTCGTCGCCCGGGACTACTTCCCCGAGCGGGCCGCCAAGAAGGGCCGGACGGTCACCGAGGTGCTCGCCGACCTGGAGGCGCTCACCCACGCCGAGCTGCTCGACCTGCAGACGGTGGTCAAGGCGCTCGGCTACTCGGGCTCGCTGGAGGCGCTGGACTCGGCGGTCTCACCGCGCGGCTACCGGCTGCTCGCCAAGGTGCCCCGCCTGCCGAACACCGTGATCGAGCGCCTGGTGGAGCACTTCGGCGGCCTGCAGAAGCTGCTGGCCGCCAGCATCGACGACCTGCAGACGGTCGAGGGCGTCGGCGAGACCCGGGCCCGCTCGGTGCGCGAGGGGCTGTCCCGCCTCGCCGAGTCGTCGATCCTCGAGCGCTACGTCTGACACCCGGCGGCCCGCTCCGGGGCCGGGAGCACCACCGGCCCGTCCGGTGGGGCGGACGGGCCGGCTGCTGCCACCACTCTGCCCGTTCGGCAGGTTCGCGACAAAGAGGCTTTCCCGACACCGCACACGCTTCACACGAGCGGGCAGCATTCGGGGCGGCGAACCGGGACGTACCGGTACACACCGCCGCTGTCGAAACCCGCCCGTGACGCCGCGTCGGACGGCCGACACGCGCCCGTCACACCGCCCGGTGCCGCCCTGGCCGAAAACCGCCGCAGCGGCCGCTCCGCACAGGCAGAACGGCCCGCCCCCGAGGTGCCGGGGGCGGGCCGTCCCTGGGCTTGCGCCGGGGTCAGTCCTCCAGGCGGATGGACGTCCGGGCCGAGACCGGGCCGCCGGACGGGCCGGTCAGGTCGGCCTGGACGAGGTAGTTGCCCGCGCCGGCCGGCGTGCCGTCGGCGGACGCGCACTGCGGCTTGCTGCGGTTGCGGTTCCAGGTGAAGTTCTCGGTCAGCCCGGCGCCGGCGGCCAGCTGCACCCAGGTCGCCTGCCGGTTCGCCGGGCAGTCGCCGGAGGACCAGACCCGCTCTCCGCTGCTGGCGGTGACGGTCAGCGTCGAGGCCGCACGGCCGAGGTCCACCCGGCAGCCGGCGCCCGAGGTGTTGCGGACGGTCAGCGAGAACCTCGGCTTGACCTTGGTGGTGTACGAGTTGAGGCCGCTCGCCAGCTCCAGCGAGACCTGGGAGGTCGAGCAGGCGGGCAGGGCCATCACCTCGGCGGTGTTGGTCGGCGGCTGGCCGCCGCCCGTGCCGCCGGCGCTGCCGGTGCCGCCGGCCGCGGAGCCGTCGGTGCCGCCTGCGGTGCTGCCGGTGCCGTCCGAACTGCCGCCGCCCGTACCGCCGGTGGAGAGGCTGACGTCCCCGCCGGAGGAGCCGGTGCCGCCGGTCGCCGTGCCGCCGGTCGAACCGCCGGTGCCGCCGGGGCGCGAGGTGATGGCCGAGCCGGACGGGCTGGCGCCGGGAGTGATCGACTGGGCGGGGGCTGCCTGAGCGGTCTTCTTCTGCCCCTGCCCGCCGTCGCCCGATCCGGCGAGCAGCCAGACCACCAGCGCCGCGACGACGGCCAGCGCGGCGAGCACGACAAGACGCCGTCGCCAGTAGATCGAGGCGGGCAACGGTCCCACGGGTTGACGCAGAGAGGGCACGCGCAAACTCTACGAGACTGTGTGCACCCGTTGATGCATCAACACTGTACGGGGATCACTTCCTTCACATGATCCGCCATTTGCTCCGGACGGGCGAGACCGTTCAGGGCATTTCCCAGGCCTGTGCCGGCCCCCCGCTGCGCCCTATAGTCACGGCATGGCGACCGAGCAGCGCACCGAACCCGACCCGGCCCGAACCGTCGCCGAGGCGCGGCGCGCGTTCTTCGTGATGTTCGCCTTCCTCTGCACGGTGTGGGCCCTGCAACTGGCCAACTGGCTCGGCGACTACGCGCTCACCCTCGACTTCGGCATCCGCTCGCACCGGCTCGAACGGCTGCCGGACGTGCTCGCCGCCCCGCTGCTGCACGTGAACTGGCAGCACGTGGAGAGCAATTCGGGCCCGCTGTTCGTCTTCGGCTTCCTCGCGGCGTACCGCGGGGTGAAGAAGTTCCTCGGGCTGACCCTGCTGGTGGCGCTGACCAGCGGCGTCGCCGTCTGGCTCTTCGAACGCGAGCAGGTGGTGACGGTCGGCGCCAGCGGGCTGATCTACGGCTACTTCGGCTACGTGGTGCTGCGCGGCCTGATCGACCGGAACCTCATCGACAGCCTGGTCGGTCTGGTGATGGCAGCCTCGTTCGCCTACATCCTCACCACCGCCGTGCCGGGCACACCGGGCGTGAGCTGGCTGGGGCACCTCGGCGGACTCGTCGGCGGCCTGCTCGGCGCCTGGCTGTTGCGCGGGCGCGGCACCCGTACCGACCGGGCCGCCGGGGTCGCCCGGGGCACCGGCGCCGATCAGGGGGCCGTCCGAACGGTGCCCGCCCGGGGCATCGCCGGCGCCCCCGGCAACCTGCCGGAGAGCCCCCGGGCCGCACTGCTCAAGGAGTTGGACGACCTCGGCCTCTGACGGTCGCGCCCCCTGCCGTCGGCCTGCCGGGCCCGGCCGACCCGGTCCGGCCGCCCTCGGCGGCGTGGGAGGATCGGGAGTGCCATGGTTGCCATCAATGCCACTCCCTCCCGGCTGCACTCCGCCGTCATCGGCTGGTACGAGGCCAACGCCCGCGACCTGCCCTGGCGGGACTCGACCGCCACGCCCTGGGCGGTGATGGTCAGCGAGTTCATGCTCCAGCAGACCCCGGTGAAGCGGGTGCTGCCCGCCTACGCGGCCTGGCTGGAGCGCTGGCCCACCCCGGCCGACCTGGCCGCCGACGCCCCGGGCGAGGCCGTCCGGATGTGGGGCAGGCTCGGCTACCCGCGGCGTGCGCTGCGGCTGCACGGCGCCGCGGTGGCCATCACCGAGCAGCACGGCGGGCGGGTGCCGGAGGACCATGCGGCGCTGCTGGCGCTGCCCGGCGTCGGCGAGTACACCGCGGCCGCGGTCGCCTCCTTCGCCTTCCGGCAGCGGCACGTGGTGCTGGACACCAACGTCCGCCGGGTGTTCGCCCGGGCGGTGACCGGCGTGGAGTACCCGGCGCAGGCGACCACCGCCGCCGAACGCCGCACCGCGACCGCGTACCTGCCCGAGGACGACGACCGGGCGGCGACCTGGGCCGTCGCCGTGATGGAGCTCGGCGCGCTGGTCTGCACCGCACGCGGCCCCGAGTGCGCCGACTGCCCGCTGTTCGCCGACTGCGCCTGGCAGAAGGCCGGCCGCCCGCCGTACGAGGGCCCGGCCCGCCGAGGGCAGACCTACGAGGGCACCGACCGCCAGGTCCGCGGCAAGTTGCTCGCCGTGCTGCGCGAGGCGCACGGCGAGGTGCCGCAGGCCCGGCTGGACGCCGTCTGGCCGGACGCCGTGCAGCGGGCCCGGGCCCTGGACGGGCTGGTCGCCGACGGCCTGGTCGAACCCGTCGCGCAGGGCGTCTACCGGCTGCCGGGCTGACCGGCCCGGAAACGGACAGGGCCCGCCCGGCACGTGCCGGGCGGGCCCTGTCCGTCGTACGGGGATCAGACCGCTTCGAGCTGTGTCTCGGGCTTCTGCGCCGCACCGCCGCGCAGCGGCACCTCGCGCAGGAAGACCGCCGCGGCGACCGCGACCAGGCTGATCACGGCGCCCCACAGGAAGACGGTGTGCATGCCGTTGGCGACGGCGTGGTGGTAGGCGTCCTGCTGGGCAGGGCCCATTTTGCGCAGCGCCGCGGGGCCCATCTGGCCGAGGTTGCCGATCTTCGCGCCGCCGAGCCGCTCCTTCATGGTCTCGGTGACCTGGTGGTTGAAGAGCGCGCCGAACAGCGCCACACCGATCGAACCGCCGATGGTGCGGAACAGCGTGGCGGTGGAGGAGGCCACGCCCATGTCCTTGAGCTCGACGCTGTTCTGCGCCACCAGCATGGTCACCTGCATCAGGAAGCCCATGCCGGCGCCCAGCACGACCATCCAGCAGGCCGAGGTGAACCGGCTGGTGTCGGTGCCGAGGGTGGAGAGCAGCAGCGAGCCGCCCGCCATCACCGCGGTGCCGATGATCGGGTAGATGCGGTACTTGCCGGTCTTGGTGATGGCCTGGCCGACCACCAGCGAGATGACCAGCATGCCGAACATCATCGGCATCAGCAGCAGGCCGGAGTTGGTCGCCGAGGCGCCCTGCACCGTCTGCTGGTAGAGCGGCAGGAAGGTCACCGCCCCGAACATCGCGAAACCGACGATGAAGCCGATCACCGAGACCAGGGTGAAGTTGCGGTTCTTGAAGAGCGTCAGCGGCAGCATCGGCTCCTCGACGCGCTGCTCCACGTAGCAGAAACCGATCAGCGAGGCGACGGCCAGCGCGCCGAGACCCAGGATCTGCTTGGAGCCCCAGGCGTACTCCGACCCGCCCCAGGTGGTGACCAGGACCAGCGAGGTGATGCCGACGGTCAGCAGCAGCGCGCCCAGGTAGTCGATCCGGGCGGTGGACCGGACGCTGGGCAGCTTCAGGGTGATCACGATGAAGGCCAGCGCGAGCACGCCGAGCGGCAGGTTGATGTAGAACGTCCAGCGCCAGCTCAGGTGGTCGGTGATGAAGCCGCCGATCAGCGGGCCGCCGATGGTGGCGAGCGCCATCACCGCGGCGAACATGCCCTGGTACTTGCCGCGGTCACGCGGCGGGACGAGCGCGCCCATGATCGACATCACGCCGACCATCAGGCCGCCGGCGCCGAGGCCCTGCACGGCGCGGAAGGCGATCAGCTGGCCCATCGAGCCGGACAGGCCGGAGAGCGCCGAACCCGCCAGGAAGATCGCGATCGACAGGACGAAGGTGCCCTTGCGGCCGAACATGTCGCCGAGCTTGCCCCAGACGGGGGTGGAGGCCGCGGTCGCCAGCGTGTAGGCGGTGACCACCCACGACAGGTGCTCGGCGCCGCCGAGCTCGCCGACGATGGTGGGCATCGCGGTGCCGACGATCAGGTTGTCGAGCATGGCGAGCAGCATCGCGACGACGAGGCCGATCATCACCAGCCGGATCTCGCGCGGCGAGCGCGGGAGGACGTCGGACGCCCCCGCGGCGTCGGCTGCGGGACCGTCCGCAGCTTTTTCTACCTGCTGGTGTGACATCGAGACTCTCCCCGGGAGCGGCTCGGCCGCGTGGTGCGCGACCTACTTACTTGTCGACCGGCTAGTTGTCCGGCCGCGTGGCACGGTAGGTTGTCCCCCAGCCGGGCGTCAAGCCGGTTTCGGCGGACCGCCCCCGGGCAGGGAGAATGAACTCCGGGGACGCGCCGAGATCGGTGCGGACCGCCACCCCGACAGAGCCACGAGGCAGGCCACCGACCGATGAGTACGACCCAGAGCCCCCGCAGCGACACCCGAGCGCGCATCATCGAGGTGGCCCTGGAACTCTTCGCCTCACAGGGGTACGAGAAGACCTCGCTGCGCGAGATCGCCGACCGCCTCGGTGTGACCAAGGCCGCGCTGTACTACCACTTCAAGACCAAGGACGACATCGTCCACGGCATCGTCGAGTCCATGGCCGCCCCGATAGACGAGGCGATCACCTGGGGCCGCGACCGGGCCTGGTCCCCGGAAGTCCGCGACGAACTGGTCCGGCGCTTCGCCGCCGGCATGGCCGACCGCGCGCCGCTGCTCCGCTTCTTCCACGAGAACCAGCCCGCCCTGCGGGAGTCCGCGGCCGGCTCCGAGTTCAAGGACCGGATGCTGGCGATGATCGGGCTCATCCAGGGCCCGGACGCCACCTTCCGCGAGCGGCTGCGCGCCACCGTGGCGCTCTTCTCGATCAACTCGGCGTTCTTCCTGCTCAAGCAGGACCAGGGGGAGCCGGACGGGTCCGGCGAGCACGAAACCGCCTGCGCCGAGGCCCCGCCGGCCACCCTCCCGGAGGCCATGGAGGCCGCCGTCGAGCTGGCGCTGGAGATAGCGTCCGGCATCTCGGCCGGCGGAGCGGCGAACGCCGCCGGGGCGGCCGCCCGCTGACGGCCGCCCCGGCGGCCTCCCGCTCCGCAGGGGGCGGGATCAGAAGTTGGTCGCGCCGTGCGCCGAGAGGTACTTGATCGGGTCGATCACGGCGCCGTACCGGTTCGCGGTGCGGATCTCGAAGTGCAGGTGCGGGCCGGTCGAGTTGCCCGTGTTGCCGGACAGGCCGACCCGGTCCCCGGCGTGCACCTTCTGGCCCGCGTGGACACCGAGCTTCGACATGTGTGCGTACTGGGCGAAGTGACCGTCCGACAGCTTCAGCACGACCTGGTTGCCGTACGCGCCGGCCCAGCCGGCCGACACCACGGTGGCGTCGCCCACCGCGACCAGCGGGGTGCCCGGGCGGACGGCGAAGTCCACACCGGTGTGGAAGCCGGCCGCGTAGCTGTGGTTGGTCTTGTGGTACGGGTTGCTGGTCGGCGCGCCCGGCGCGGGGGAGGACCAGCCGGGCTGCGCCGGGGCCGGCGCAGGGGCGGGCTGGGCCTGCTGCGGCTGCGCCTGCTGGGCGGGCTGCGCCTGCTCGGCGGGCGTCTGCTCGGGCTGCGGCTGGGCGGCGGGCTGGGGCTGCTCGGCCGGGGGCTGGGCGAGGTTGTGCGCCACCGCGACGGAGTCCTGCGCGGAAACGGAGCGCGGCTGCTTGTACGTGCTCGGGGCGGCCACCTGCACCACCCGGTCCTCCTGCTGCGGGGCGGCGGAGGCGGTGAACACCGAGCTGCCCGGCACCGTCGGGTGGACGGTCGCCTGCGCCGCTGCGTGGCCCGGCAGCAGCAGGGCACCCAGGGCCAGCGCGGCGACGCCGCCCGACGCCACCTTCGCCCGGTTCCGCAGCAGTGGCGAGGCCGCCGCCCGCACGCCCGAGAACGAGCCCGTCGACGTGCCCGGCAGCCCGCCGCCGCCCAGTGCGCGGGAGGACAGCGAGCGGGCGTTGAGCAGGGCCGCGGCGGTGCCGGCGGAGGCCGTGCGGACGATACGACGGGTGGCGTCGGAGAACGAAGGCATGGTGGCTGGACCTCGCGGAAGGGGCGGTGCGCAGTGGAGCCGCACGGCTCCCTGGCGGGGACCACTCCGGTGTAGTCGCATCCGGGGACGTACCCAAACGGTGTGACCTACGACGGTCCGTCGTGGTGGACACCGGGCCCGCGGCGACGGCCCCGCCGTGCCGGGCCGCACCGGGGCGGCCCGCTACTACCCGCCCTCGTACCGGGCCGGGGGCCTGTGACCACTGCCACCGCGGTACCCCGCCGCGCGGCCGCCAATCGTGAGCCGCGTCACGGCCTCCGCCGGCCGCGGGTGCGGCCGGTCACGTACGGTCCCGAGGGATCGGAGGAGAAGCCGTACGGCAACTTCCCGTCCTCCTCGCGCCATCCGGGGCGGCGGGCGCCGATCCGGGCGAAGATCTGAGCGTGAACGAGGAACTCCAGCAGCGGCGCTACGCCGCATTCCGGTCCTGCAGCCGGCTGCTCTCGGGCAGCCGGCCGGTCAGCATGCGCGAGCGGACGGCCTCGCTGGCCGCCGATGCCGAGCAGGTGCACGACCTCGACGAGCGGCCCGACGTGTACGGCGACGGGGTGGTCCGCGCCCTGGAGCAGAAGGTGGCGGCCCTGCTGGGCCGGGAGGCCGCGGTGTACTTCCCGACCGGCACGATGGCCCAGCAGGTGGCACTGCGGTACTGGGCGGAGCGCACCGGCAGCCCGATGGTGGCGATGCACCCGCTCGCCCACCCGGAGCTGCACGAACGGCGGGCGGTCACCCGGCTCACCGGCCTGCACACCGTCTGGCCGACCACCGCGCCGCGACTGCCCACCCCCGCCGAACTGCGCACCTGTGAGGAGCAGTTCGGCACCCTGATGGTGGAACTCCCGCTGCGCGACGCCGGTTTCGTCCTGCCCACCTGGGACGAGCTGGTGGAGACGGTCGCCGCCGCCCGCGAACTCGGTGCCCGGGTGCACCTCGACGGCGCCCGGCTGTGGGAGTCGACCGTCCACCTGGGGCGCCCGCTGCCGGAGATCGCGGCGCTGGCGGACTCGGTGTACGTCTCCTGCTACAAGTCGCTGGGCGGCCTCAGCGGCGCCCTGCTGGCAGGTGACGAGGCCTTCGTCCGGGAGGCCCGGGTGTGGCAGCACCGGTACGGCGGGAAGCTCTTCCAGCAGTGGCCCGCGGCGCTCTCCGCGCTCGTCGGTCTGGAGCGTGAACTCCCGCTCCTGCCACGGTACGTGGCGCACGCAAGGACGGTCGCCGCGGCGCTGGCCGAGGTGCCCGGCGCCCGGGTCCACCCGTTGCCGCCGCACACCCACCAGTTCCGGCTCTGGCTGCCGCACACCGCGGACGCGCTCACCGAGGCCACCCTGCGGCTCGCCGAGGAGCAGGGCATCGCGCTGTTCCACTACTGGGACGAGCCCGGGGCGCCCGGTCTCGCGATGACCGAGGTGACGGTGGGCAGCGCAGCCCTGGAGTGGACGGCCGAGGACGTCGGCAAGGCGATGGCCGCCCTGCTGGCACTGCTCTGAGCGCAGCCGCACACGCCCCCGTCCCGGACCGGGACGCACGTCGGCCCGGCTCCTCCCGCCGGAGGAGCCGGGCCGACGCAGTGTCAACCGTCAGTACCCGTAGGTGCCGATCAGAAGGCCGGGCGGACCATCAGGATGGTCTCCAGCTTGTTGGAGCTGTTCCACAGCACGTCGATCGCGGTGTGGGTGTCCGGCACCTTCACGCTGGAGTACGGGGTCTTCTCGTCCCAGTACTTCTTGGTGTGGTCGTTGAAGGTGGTGACGCCGGCCGCGCTCGGGACCTTGGTGAGCACGTCGGCCTTGTGCAGCTGCAGGCCGTCGGTCTTCTCGAACCCGAAGGTGGAGTCGTAGCCCTGGAGGCGCGAGCGCATCAGGGAGCCGTCCGCCCAGGTGATCGGGGTCGGGTGCGAGTCCACCGGCAGGATCAGGCCGGAGCCCGGGTGGTCGGTGACGTTGTTGTCGGACTGCGAGGTGTCCCACAGCCAGATCAGGATGCCGTTCTGGTTCTGGTAGTGGTCCACCCAGTCCGGGCGGGCCGCGGAACCGAACACGTACGGACCGGTCTTCAGCGTGGTGTCGTAGGACACGTACTGACGGTTCTCGACGATGTAGTGCTGGGCGTAGTCCTTGGAGAACTTGCCCGTGATCCGCGAGAAGCCGGTGGCGGTCCAGCCGTTGTCACCGTGCTCCGCGTCGTCGCTGAACAGCGCGGCACCGTCGGCGTTGATCGCGATGTTGTCCAGCGCGAGGCCCTTCATGTGCAGGCCGCCGTCGGTGGTGTAGTGGAAGCGGACCTTGACGGCCTTGCCGGCGTAGGCGTTCAGCGAGTAGGACAGGTCGCCCCACTTGCCGCCCGAGTTGCCGGTGAGGCCCGGCGCGTCGGCGCCGTCCTTCTGCAGCGGGGTGCCGTTGAAGGTGCCGTCGATGGCGGTCCAGTGGGCGCCGCCGTCGGTGGAGACCTCGGCGTAGCCGTAGTCGTAGTCCTGCTCGATGTCGTACCAGGCCTTGGCGGTCAGCGTCGCCGAGGTCTTGCCGGTCAGGTCGACATCACGCACCAGCGAGACGTTCAGGTCGTCCGCGCTGCCGCTCCACCACTCGTTCGCACCCGCGAACGGGGTGTTGATCTCGGTGGTGACCGTCTTGTTCGGGAGGTCGACCACCACGGCCTGCGGGCGCTTGCTGTTGTACTCCGCCGGACCGGTCCAGTGGAAGGACAGCTTGTTGGCGCTGGCCTTGTCGTAGTTCAGCCAGCCGAGCTGCAGCTTGCTCCAGGCGTCGAGGTCGCCCGGCTTGTCGCCGATCGACGACTTGCCGTCGCCCAGCCAGGAACCGGAGGACATCAGCGACCAGAAGCCGACCGAGTTGTCGTCCTTGCCGGTGGTGTCGTAGAGGTCCGGCAGACCGAGGTCGTGGCCGTACTCGTGGGCGAAGACACCGAGGCCGCCGTTCTCGGGCTGCATGGTGTAGTCGCCGACCCAGAGGCCGCTGGTGCCGACCGGGGTGCCGCCGAGCTTGTTGTTGTCCGGGCCGGTCTTGCCGGCCTGGGCGCCGTAGACGTAGCTGCGGTGGGCCCAGAGCGCGTCGGTGCCCTGGACGCCGCCGCCGGCGGACTGGTCCTCACCGGCGTGCACGATCTGGAAGTGGTCGATGTAACCGTCGGGCTCGTTGAAGTTGCCGTCGTGGTCGTAGTCGTACCGGTCCCACTGGTCGTACTGCGCCATCGTGGCCTTGATCTGCGCGTCCGTCTGGCCCTTGGCCTTCTGGTCGGCGACCCAGGCGTTGATGCCGTCGCGGATCAGGTCCTGCGCGTTGTTGCAGACGTGCTGGCCGCAGTAGTCCGAGCCGTAACGGGCCTCGTTCCACGGCACCTTCACCCAGTCGGTGACCTGGCCGTCGACCGAGTAGCGGCCCGAGGACTGCTTCTCGTAGAAGGTCTTCAGCGAGTCGCCGGTCTTCGAGAAGTACATGTCCTGGTAGTGCGCCTGGTTGTAATCGGCCTGCCAGGCGGTCGAGTTGTCCTTCGACCGGTCGGGCTGGGCGATCAGGTTGTGCGCCGGGCCGGGCTGGCCGCCGTACTTGACCTTGCCGTCCGGGGTGGTGGTGGTGTTGTCCACCTGGTCGCCGAAGTCGACGAGGATGGTGAAGATCTTGTCCGTGCGCTCACGGGCGAGCTCGACGTACTTGTCGCGGCCCAGCTTCACGGAGGTGCTGCTGCCGTGCTTCTCGATCTTGGCGGTGCCCGCCAGGAGCTGCTCGGTGGCGGCCTTCTGCTCGGCCTCGACCTTGGCGGTCAGCGGGCCCGGCAGGTCGTGGTCGACCTTGAGCGCCTGCGCATCGGCAGGGTCGTGCGAGACAGGGGCCGGCGTGGCGGCGGTGGCCGTCCCGGGCAGCAGGCCCGTGCCGAGCGCGGCCGTGACCGCGATGGCAGCAGTGGCCGCAGCGGCCCTCTTGGATATCTTCAACGTGGTGACGTCCTCCCCTTGCCGGCACGGCTCTTGGCCCGCCGGCGAACCAATGAAAGACAGGTGGACGACATTTGATCCAAGCCACGGTCAAAAAGAAAGACCTTGACCATGCATGATCACGACGCTATCCTCCGGCGGCTGTGATCAACTGACTGACAGTCAAGAGTAAAGCCCGGCCCGCAGTTGGGGCATCGATCGCACGCGCACGAGCAGCATGTTGCCCCGCCGGGCGGCTCCGACGGGGCAAAATCACAGGTTATGGATGTCTAAACAGTTTTAAAACTGAAAAGGACTCGGCCCCGACGTTCCGTCGGGGCCGAGTCCTTTTGCGAACTACCGGTTACTTGGTCAGGTCCGGCCCGGGAGTGGAGACCGCGGCCGCCGGAGTGTCGGCCACCGGCGACTTCTCCTCGCCGCGGAAGGTGAACTTCGCGTCCTTGCCCTCGCCCTCGGTGCCGACGACCACGATGTGGCCGGCGCGCAGCTCGCCGAAGAGGATCTTCTCGGACAGGTGGTCCTCGATCTCGCGCTGGATCGTCCGGCGCAGCGGGCGGGCGCCCAGGATCGGGTCGTAGCCCTTCTTCGCCAGCAGCTTCTTGGCCTCGACGCTGAGCTCCAGGCCCATGTCGCGGTCCTTCAGGCGCTGGTCCACCTTGGCGATCATGAGGTCGACGATCTGGATGATGTCCTCCTCCGACAGCTGGTGGAAGACCACGATGTCGTCGACGCGGTTCAGGAACTCCGGCCGGAAGTGCTGCTTGAGCTCCTCGCTGACCTTCGCCTTCATCCGCTCGTACCCGCTCTGGGTGTCGCCCGTGGCCGCGAAGCCCAGGTTGAAGCCCTTGGAGATGTCCCGGGTGCCGAGGTTGGTGGTCATGATGATGACCGTGTTCTTGAAGTCGACCACGCGGCCCTGGGAGTCGGTCAGGCGGCCGTCCTCCAGGATCTGCAGCAGCGAGTTGAAGATGTCCGGGTGGGCCTTCTCCACCTCGTCGAAGAGGACGACGGAGAACGGCTTGCGGCGCACCTTCTCGGTCAGCTGGCCGCCCTCCTCGTAGCCCACGTAGCCGGGCGGGGAGCCGAACAGCCGGGAGACCGTGTGCTTCTCCGAGAACTCGGACATGTCGAGCGCGATCAGCGCGTCCTCGTCGCCGAAGAGGAACTCCGCCAGCGTCTTGGACAGCTCCGTCTTACCGACGCCGGACGGACCGGCGAAGATGAACGAACCGCCGGGGCGCTTCGGGTCCTTGAGGCCCGCACGGGTGCGCCGGATGGCCTGCGAGAGCGCCTTGATGGCGTCCTTCTGGCCGATGACGCGCTTGTGCAGCTCGTCCTCCATGCGCAGCAGGCGGGAGGACTCCTCCTCGGTCAGCTTGAAGACCGGGATGCCGGTGGCGGTGGCCAGGACCTCGGCGATGAGCTCCTCGTCCACCTCGGCGACGACGTCCATGTCGCCGGCCTTCCACTCCTTCTCCCGCTTGGCCTTCGCGGTGAGCAGCTGCTTCTCGTCGTCGCGCAGCGAGGCGGCCTTCTCGAAGTCCTGCGCGTCGATCGCGCTCTCCTTCTCGCGGCGGACCTCGGCGATCTTCTCGTCAAACTCGCGCAGGTCCGGCGGCGCGGTCATCCGGCGGATGCGCATCCGGGAGCCGGCCTCGTCGATCAGGTCGATCGCCTTGTCCGGCAGGAAGCGGTCCGAGATGTACCGGTCGGCCAGGGTGGCGGCGGCGACCAGGGCGGCGTCGGTGATCGAGACGCGGTGGTGCGCCTCGTACCGGTCGCGCAGGCCCTTGAGGATCTCGATGGTGTGCGGCAGCGACGGCTCGGCGACCTGGATCGGCTGGAAGCGACGCTCCAGCGCGGCGTCCTTCTCCAGGTGCTTGCGGTACTCGTCGAGCGTGGTGGCACCGATGGTCTGCAGCTCGCCGCGGGCCAGCATCGGCTTGAGGATGCTGGCGGCGTCGATGGCGCCCTCGGCGGCGCCCGCACCGACCAGGGTGTGCAGCTCGTCGATGAACAGGATGATGTCGCCGCGGGTGCGGATCTCCTTGAGGACCTTCTTCAGGCGCTCCTCGAAGTCACCGCGGTACCGGGAGCCGGCGACCAGGGCGCCGAGGTCCAGGGTGTAGAGCTGCTTGTCCTTGAGCGTCTCGGGGACCTCGCCCTTGACGATCGCCTGGGCCAGGCCCTCGACGACGGCGGTCTTGCCGACGCCGGGCTCGCCGATCAGCACGGGGTTGTTCTTGGTGCGGCGGGACAGCACCTGCATGACCCGCTCGATCTCCTTCTCGCGCCCGATCACCGGGTCGAGCTTGGCCTCGCGGGCGGCCTGCGTCAGGTTGCGGCCGAACTGGTCGAGGACCAGCGAGGTGGAGGGGGTGCCCTCGGCGGGGCCGCCGGCGGTCGCCGACTCCTTGCCGCCGCCGGAGTAACCGGAGAGCAGCTGGATGACCTGCTGCCGGACCCGGTTCAGATCGGCGCCCAGCTTCACCAGGACCTGGGCGGCGACGCCCTCGCCCTCGCGGATCAGGCCGAGCAGGATGTGCTCGGTGCCGATGTAGTTGTGACCGAGCTGAAGGGCCTCGCGGAGCGACAGCTCCAGGACCTTCTTCGCCCGGGGGGTGAAGGGGATGTGGCCGGACGGGGCCTGCTGCCCCTGGCCGATGATCTCCTCGACCTGCTGCCGGACCGCCTCGAGCGAGATCCCGAGGCTCTCCAGGGCCTTGGCGGCGACACCCTCACCCTCGTGGATCAGACCCAGGAGGATGTGCTCGGTGCCGATGTAGTTGTGGTTGAGCATCCGGGCTTCTTCCTGAGCCAGGACGACAACCCGCCGCGCGCGGTCGGTGAACCTTTCGAACATCGTTTTCGCTCCTCAGAGCGGTCGGCCAGTTCGGGGTCCGTCCCCGCCCTGTCCTTCCGCATGCTAGTCCCGCTCAGCGGCGCGGCCCACGGACAACCCCACTCGCGTGGGGACATCATGCTGCGCGACCAGCCGACACCTTTCCCAACCTGATGCTGGGAGACGGTGTTCCCACAGAGGGCCCCGATGCACCTGATGGCCGCTACGCCATCGGCGAACAGAGACTCCGGCTGCGGGGACGGCCGGCCGCGCGAAACTGCCCTGGCCGGGGCCTGCGACCCCGCCCACCTGCATTCATACCCGGTCTCGGGGTGAGATTCGCGCTGTTTCCCCGGTGGCGCTGTTCGCCTGGCGAGAAGTCCGGCCCCGGAGCGCCTGTCGGCGCGGCGGGAATGACGGCGCATCAACAGCCCGGCTCCGGCCGGACGGCCGATCGGGCCCGCGGGTACCGCCGGTCGGACGCCTCCCGCAGGGCCGTTCCGCTTCCTCCAGCGTTGCACAGCCCGGTGCCGTCCCGCTGCCCGTCATCGGACCGGCCGATCATGCACCTGCCATGACAACGGGCGGACGGCCGCCGGCGACCCCGGCCGACGACCGGCCGCGATCGGCCGGTTCCGGGGCGCAGTACCCCGGGCCCGGCCGCACGGCCGCCGGTCAGGACGCGTGCGCCTTGTCGTACTTCGCCTTGATGTCGCTCGGCACGCGACCGCGGTCGTTGATCTCCAGGCCCTGCTCCTTGGCCCAGCTGCGGATCTTCGCGGTGTCCGGGCCGGCGGCGGCGGACGAACGGCCCGCGCCGCGGCCGGCACCGCTGCTGCGGCGCGCACCCGCGATGCGGCCGGCCTGCTTGCGGCCCTTCTCCACGTACGGGGCCAGCAGATCGCGGAGCTTGTCCGCGTTCGCGCTCTTCAGGTCGATCTCGTAGGCAACGCCGTCCAGCGCGAACATCACCGTCTCGTCCGCGGAGCCGCCGTCGAGATCGTCTTCAAGAATGACCTGCACCCTCTGTGCCACGGGCTTCCCTTTCCGAGTAAACGAGCCATTGCCTAGGCAAAGGAAACCGCCTTTTCCCGGAAAACTCAAACCCCTACCCGATCGGGATGCGTCCCGCAAGGCTCACAAGGGCGCGCTCAGAGGCGCAGGAGCATGCGGGAGTTGCCCAGGGTGTTGGGCTTCACCCGCTCCAGGTCCAGGAACTCCGCGACTCCTTCGTCGTACGAGCGCAGGAGTTCTTCATAGACTTCCGTGGCCACGGCCGCCGGGTCTGACGTACGATCGTCGGTTTCCCCGATCTCGACGAAACCGTGTTTCGCGAAGAACGCCACCTCGAACGTCAAGCAGAAAATCCGACGGACGCCGAGCCAGCGCGCGGTCTGCAGCAGCTTCTCCAGCAGGAGGTGTCCGATGCCGTGGCCCGTGCAGGAGGGGTGCACCGCCAGCGTGCGGACCTCCGCCAGGTCCTCCCACATGACGTGCAGCGCACCGCAGGCGACCACCGTCCCGGTGTCGTCGCGCTCGGCCACCCAGAACTCCTGAACGGATTCGAACAGGGTGACCGTGGGCTTGTCGAGCAGAATGCCGTCGCGCGAGTAGGCGTCGATGAGTGTCCGTACGGCCCGCACATCGGTGGTCCGCGCCCGGCGGATGGTGACCTCCATGGCGGGACGCTATCGTGCCGCGCCTCCGCCGGTCTCCCCGGTGCCCCGTTCCGGGCCGGGCCGGGGCGGTTCGGCGGGAAGGACGGCGGCGACGCGCAGTGCGTCCCGCAGCGCCTCGCGCTGCTCCGGCGACATCAGCCCGAAGAAGTGCACCAGCGCCGCCGCGGGATTGTCGCTCGTCGCCCAGGCGTCGTTCATCAGTGCCGCCGTGTACGCCTCGCGCGAGGAGACCGGCTCATATCGATACGCCCGGCCCGCCTGTTCCCGCCGGAGCCAGCCCTTTCTGTACAGCTTGTCGAGCACCGTCATCACGGTGGTGTACGCGATATCGCGTTCCGTCCGCAGATCCTGCAGAACCTCGCGAACCGTGACCGGGCGGTTCCACTGCCAGACCCTGGTCATGATGTCGTTCTCGAGTTCTCCGAGTTGCCGCACCATAGTCCGGCCAGGATAGGAACTGATTCGGACAAAATCGGCGATTCGGCAAGCAGACCGGCGCGCCGCCACCCCCTTGGCGGGGGCGGCGGCGCGCCGGTGGTGCGTGTCCGGTGGGCCCGCTGCGGCTATTCCGCGGCGCGGCCGGCCGCGGCGGCCATCGCGTCGGCGGCGGCGTCCTCCTTGGCCTTCTGGGCGCCGCCCTGGCTGCGGATGATCGCCCGCACCAGGAAGCCGAAACCGATCGCCATGACCAGCGGCGGCACGATCGCGCTGACGTAGTCCATCAGGTCACTCCTCTTCTGCGTCGTCCGCAGCGGCGGCGCCGCTGCTGCCCTTCGCCTCCGGCTTCACCAGGGGGAAGAGCACCGTCTCACGGATGTTCTTGCCGGTGAGCAGCATGATCAGGCGGTCCACGCCGAGGCCGAGGCCGCCGGTGGGCGGCATCGCGTACTCCAGGGCGCGCAGGAAGTCCTCGTCCAGCTGCATCGCCTCGACGTCGCCGCCGGCCGCCAGCAGCGACTGGGCGGTGAGGCGGGCGCGCTGCTCGACCGGGTCGATCAGCTCGGAGTAGGCGGTGCCGATCTCGGTGCCGAAGATCACCAGGTCCCACTTCTCCGCGACGCCCGCGACCGAGCGGTGCTGGCGGGTCAGCGGGGAGACCTCGGTCGGGTAGTCCCGGATGAAGGTCGGACGGATCGCGTGGTGCTCCAGCAGCCGCTCGATCATCTCCAGGACGATCTGGCCGTGGCCCCACTCCTTCTCCCACGGCACACCGGCCCCGTCGGCGAGCTTGCGGAGCTCCTCCACGGAGGTCTCCGGGGTGATCTCGGTGCCGATCCGCTCGGAGATGCCCGGGTAGACCGACACCTCCTCCCACGGCTCGGCCAGGTCGATCTCGTGCTCCCGGCCGTCCGGGCCGAGGCCGCGGACCACGGTGGTGCCGAGGGCGTCCCGGGCGGCGTTGACGATGATCGCGCGGATCAGCTCGGCCTGGGTGTCGTAGTCGCCGTACGCCTCGTACGACTCCAGGGCGGTGAACTCCGGGTTGTGGGTCGCGTCGGCGCCCTCGTTGCGGAAGTTCCGGTTGATCTCGAAGACCTTCTCGGCGCCGCCGACCACCAGGCGCTTCAGGTAGAGCTCGGTCGCGATGCGCAGGTAGAGCTCGATGTCGTAGGCGTTGATGTGCGTCTTGAACGGACGCGCGTTGGCGCCGCCGTGGATCGGCTGCAGCATCGGGGTCTCGACCTCGAGGTAGCCGCGGTCCTCGTAGGTGCGGCGGATCGAGCGGATCACCTTGGTGCGCAGCTGGAGCATCTCGCGCGCCTCGGGGTTCACGATGAGGTCGACGTACCGCTGGCGGACCCGGGCCTCCGGGTCGGTCAGGCCCTTGTGCTTGTCCGGCAGCGGGCGCAGGCACTTCGCGGTGAGCTCCCAGCGGTCGACCATGACGCTCAGCTCGCCGCGGCGGGAGGTGATGACCTCGCCCTCCACGCCGACCTGGTCGCCGAGGTCGATGTCGGACTTCCACGCCGCCAGCCGCTCCTCGCCCAGCTTGTCCAGCGAGAGCATCACCTGCAGGTCGCCCGAGCCGTCGCGCAGGGTGGCGAAGCAGAGCTTGCCGCCGGTACGGGCCAGGATGACGCGGCCGGTGATGCCGACCCGCTCGCCGGTCGCGGTGTCCGCGGCCAGGTCCGGGTGCTTGGCACGGAGGTCGGAGATGGTCGTGGTGCGGGGGAATCCGACCGGGTAGGGGTCGATTCCGGCCGCCCGGAGCCGGTCCAGCTTCTCGCGCCGGACGCGCATCTGCTCGGGAAGGTCGTCGGCCTGGGGCACGGTGGTCTGATCGCTCACCCCACAAGGGTAGCCACCGCCGGGCCGCGGCCCCGCACGGGTTTCGCGCGCAGGCCCCGGAGCGCCGCAGCGGCGCTCCGGGGCCTGCGGGTACGACGGGGGTTACTGGTGGGCGCCCTTGCGGCGACGGGCGCCCAGGAACACCGCACTGCCGATCAGCACCGCACCGGCTCCGGCCGCGGCGATGGTGCCGAGCCCGGACGCCCCGGTGAACGCCAGGGCGCCGCCGCCGGTGGACGGCGACGCGCTCGGCGAGGCAGTGGTGGGCCGGGCACTGGCCGACGCCGAACCGGTGGGCCGGACGACGACCGGCGGGGTGCTCGCCGTGCTGCCGGAGGTCGGGGTGGGAGCGCCGGTCGGGACGGAGCCGCTCGGCTCGGAGCCGAGGACGACCGACACGGCCTCGTTGGCGTGGTTCGGGTCGAAGGTGAGGTTGCCCGCGGTGGCTCCGCCGCCGTAGAGGCTGGTCTCGTCCTGGAGCGTCACCGGCACGGTGGGCCGGGTGGTGCCGGCGTCCAGCGAGATCCCGAACTCGAAGCTCCGCTGGGTGCCGCTGCTGATCCACATGCCGGTGTCGCAGAGGTACTTGTCGGGGTGCTCGACCTGGTGGCCGTTCTCCCAGGTCTTCGGCGCGCAGCCGGTCGGGACCTTGGTCACGGTGACGCCCTTGGGGAACTGCGCCTGGACCTTCACCACGTCGTCACCGGAGCGGTAGAAGATCGACGCCGGCCCGGCGTTGCGGTAGCCGACCGTCAGCGTGCCGCGCTTGCCGCCGTCGGCCGGGCTCCAGGCGCCCAGTGCGGAGAAGTCGGCGGTGTTGGCGGCCTGGACCTCCAGCTCCACGCGGTTGTCGTAGCTGTGGCGCGGGGCAGCGAGCAGCGCCGGGTCCTCGGCCGCCCTGACGGCGAGCGGGGCACCGGTACCGCGCTGGAAGCGGTGGTTGGCACGCCAGAGCGGGATGCTCGAGTACTGCGCGTCCTCGGTGGCGTACAGGCTGATGTCGGTGAAGGTGTACCAGGCGCTGCCGGCGACCCCGAGCTGGACGGGGTCCAGCGTGTGGACCGTGCCGGGGGCAAGCGAGACGTCGAGGGTGCAGATGGCCATGGTCTCGCCGGGCCAGGACTTCTGGTTCCAGGCGCCCTCACCGGCGGTGGCGAACTCGCAGTTGGAGGGGCGCTTCTTGAAGTCGAGGCCGGAGACGGCGTCGATCGCGACCACGAGCCTGGTGGCGGCGACGTCGCCCACATTGGCGAACTCGACCGCCGGCGCCACGACGGCGCCCGGCTTCACGCCCTTCTGCGGGGCGAGGTCCTTGGTCTTGAAGTCGGGCCCGCCGACGTCGACCCTGATGTCCTTCTCGGCGCGCTCGGCGTTCGAGGCGGTCAGTGTGATGTGCAGCTTGCCGCTGCTGCCCGGCTTGGCACCGGCCACGGCGCTCAGCCACGGGTGCTGGGTGATGTTGATCGAGTCGTAGTCGATGGTGTGGGCGTCGCAGGTGACGACCGTGCCGGCCGTCGTGCAGTCCGGGACGCTGAGCTGGGCCACGCCGGCCAGTCCGGCCGTGTCGAAGGCGACCTTGACGTCCTTGGCCGCGACGGTGCCGGTCCGGCCGATGCGCAGGTGGAGATTCTCGTCGAACTGGCCGGGCGCCGCCGGCTTGGCCGAGATCTGGACGGAATCGGCGACGTCGAACGTCAGCTTCGTGCCCGCTGCGTGGGCCGGTACGGCGGCGGCGGTGACGGCGGCCGCGGCGACGGCCGTCGACAGGCCGAACGCCCTGATGCGCTTGGCGCGCATGGTCCCCCCATGGGTCGTGATCGGTGCTGTGCGATCGCAGACCCTAGACGCCGCACCCGTTCGGCGGGACGAGATCAATCGGGCACATCGGGACGGGACCGTTCGTACCGGCAACGAGTGTTGTCGATCTGTGATCAAGAGATTCGCGCAAACCTCTTGCATAGTCGACACATCGACGTGCGGCGGCCCCGGGGCGCGCGGGGGACGCTCCGGGGCCGCCGCCGAACAGGGGCCGCCTCAGCCGGTGCCGGTGGCGAGCTCGGTCTCCTCGTCCTCCGGGGCGGGCGGCTGGGGCTGCGGCCGGGCCTTCGGGCGGCGGCCGAAGAGCTCGGCGGGGGTGGGCATCCTGCGGGGCTGCGGCTGCTCGCCGGGGGACGGGGGCCTGGGGTTGCTGCTCATCGGGACGCGTCCTCCAAGGGTGGGGGCAGGCATGGGTTCGGACGCCGGGCTCGGAACGGCCGTCAGGTGGCGCTGGCCGGAGGCGAGCGACAGCCGCTCGCGGACCTCGGCCTCGGCCAGCGCGTGGCAGCGGCCGGCCAGCCGGGAGCGCCGGGCGTGCTCGGTGTGGCCGCACGGCTGCCGGGAGAGCGAGCGCAGTGCCGACAGGTCCTCGGGGGTGGGGAGGTAGCCGTCCGACACGGCCTCCTCCAGCCGTTCCAGGTAGCCGCGGGCGCTGCCGGGCAGTGCGGACCGGTAGCGGGCCAGGTCGGCCAGCAGGAAGCTGCGCAGCCGGCCGCCCTCCCGGACGGCCTCGTCGATGGACTCGGTGAGCCGCAGCGCGTCCTGGACGTCCTCCGCCCACAACGCGGCGGGCGGCTGCAGCCGGTCGTCGGGGAGGGCCGGATAGAGGGCTTGGGCGAGGGCGCGGCGCAGCACGCGGACTTCGTCGGCGCTGAAGGCCATGCCGCCGCGCGATCCGTGTGGCGTAGGCATGAGGTGACAGTACGTGGCGTACGTCCGATTTCGGGCGATTGGCGCCGCAGTTGTCCCGATTGGCGTATCTGCCGCTGATCCGACCTGCGGACGGTCGGCCCGATCGGGCCGACCGTCCGTCAGCAGGCCTGCGGGAGATGCCCGTTCACGCCTTGTTGCGCTCCCAGACCAGCCGCAGGCCGATCAGGGTGAGCCAGGGCTCGTGCACGTCGATGGTCTCGGCCTCGCCGAGGACCAGCGTGGCCAGGCCGCCGGTGGCGATCACCTGGACGTCGTCCGGGTCCTTGGAGAGCTCCCGGGCCATCCGGTTGACCAGGCCGTCGACCTGCCCGGCGAAGCCGTACAGGATGCCGGACTGCATCCCTTCAACGGTGTTCTTGCCGATGACGTTGCGGGGGCGGGCCAACTCGATCTTGCGCAGCTGCGCGCCGCGCAGACCCAGCGCCTCGACCGAGATCTCGATGCCGGGCGCGATCGCGCCGCCCACGTAGTCGCCGCGGGCGTTCACCGCGTCGAAGGTGGTGGCGGTACCGAAGTCCACCACGATGCACGGGCCGCCGTACAGGTGGTTGGCGGCCAGCGCGTTCACGATCCGGTCGGCGCCAACCTCCTTGGGGTTGTCCATCAGGACGTGCACCCCGGTCTTCACCCCCGGCTCCACGATCACCGCGGGCACGTCGCCGTAGTAACGGCGCGTCACCTCGCGCAGCTCGTGGAGCACGGCGGGCACGGAGGAGCAGATCGACAGCCCCGCCACCCGGTCGTCGGCGGACACGATGGGGTGGGCTCCCATCAGGCCCTGCATCAGCACCGCCAGCTCGTCCGCGGTGCGCCGCGGGTCGGTGGAGATCCGCCAGTGTTCGACGATGTCCTCACCGTCGAACAGGCCGAGCGTGGTCTGGGTGTTGCCGACGTCGATGGTGAGGAGCACGGGATGGCTTTCTGTTGAGGCGGAGTCAGGCGCGGAGGTCCAGGCCGATGTCGAGGATCGGCGAGGAGTGCGTCAGGGCCCCGACGGCCAGGTAGTCGACACCAGTCTCGGCGACCTCGCGCGCGGTGGCCAGGGTCAGTCCGCCGGACGCCTCCAGCTTCGCCCGGCCGGCCACCAGGGCGACGGCCTCCTTCAGCTGGGACACGGTGAAGTTGTCGAGCAGGATCAGGTCCGCCCCGGCCTCCAGCACCGGTGCGATCTGCTCCAGGGTGTCCACCTCGACCTCGACGGCGAGGTCCGGGTACGCCGCCCGCACCGCGCGGAACGCCTCCGCGACGCCGCCGGCCGCCACCACGTGGTTGTCCTTCACCAGTGCGGCGTCGGAGAGCGCCATCCGGTGGTTGGCGCCGCCGCCGCAGCGGACCGCGAACTTCTCCAGCGCCCGCAGGCCCGGGGTGGTCTTGCGGGTGTCCCGGACGACCGCGCCGGTGCCCTCCAGGACGTCCGCCCAGGCCCGGGTCGCGGTGGCGATGCCGGACAGGTGGCAGAGCAGGTTGAGCGCGCTGCGCTCGGCGGTCAGCAGGTCGCGGGTGCGGCTGCGCACCGAGAGCAGCACCTGGCCGGCCTCGACCCGGGCGCCGTCCTCGACGTGCCGCTCGACCTCGAACTCCTCCTCGCAGACGAGCGAGACGACGGCCTCGGCCACCCGCAGGCCCGCGACCACGCCGGCCGAGCGGGCGGTGAAGTCCGCGGTCGCGACGGCGTCCGCGGGGACGGTCGCCACCGAGGTGACGTCCTCGCCGCCGGCCAGGTCCTCGCCGAGCGCGAGCATCGCGATGTCCTCGACCTCGACCGGGTCCAGGCCGGCCTCCTCCAGCAGCGCCGCCAGCGCCGGGTCCAGCCCGGTCTCGTACGCCTCGCCCTCGCCGCAGGCGCAGCCGTCGCCGCAGCCGCCAGAGGCGAGCGGAAGTTCGTCGTGGGTCATCGTGGTGCTCCTAGTTGAGTGGCTGGGTCACGCCGGGGGCGGGGGTCACGCCCGTACGCAGGGGTGTCCGTCGGCGTCGAGGGCGGTGACCAGGTGGTGCTGCCAGCGGGCGTCGTCGCGGTCGGGGAAGTCCTCGCGCCAGTGGCATCCGCGGGTCTCCTCGCGGAGCGCCGCGGCGGCGACCAGGGCGGTCGCCACCAGGTGCAGGTTGGTGGCCTCCCAGGTCTCCACCCGCGGGTCGGCCGGCTTCTCCTCGGCCGCGTGCTCGCGGGCGTCGGCGGCCAGCCGGTCCAGCCCTTCGGCGGTGGCCGCCATCGAGCGGGCCGAGCGCAGCACGCCCGCACCGCGCGACATCAGCCGCTGGATCTCGGCGCGGGCCTCGGGGGCGAGCAGCGGCACGGCGCGGGCGCCGCGGGCCGCCGCGACGTCCACGGTGCGCTCGGGCAGGTCGCCGGCGGCGTCCCGGGCGGCCAGGTCGGCGGCGATCGCCTCGGCGAAGACCAGGCCCTCCAGCAGCGAGTTGGAGGCCAGCCGGTTGGCCCCGTGCACGCCGGTGCAGGCGACCTCGCCGCAGGCGTACAGACCGGGCACGGTGGTGCGGCCGGAGAGGTCGGTGCGGATGCCGCCGGAGGCGTAGTGGGCGGCGGGCGCGACCGGGATCGGCTCGGTGACCGGGTCGATGCCGTGCGCCCGGCAGGAGGCGAGGATGGTCGGGAAGCGGTGCTCCCACATCTCGGCGCCGAAGTGCCGGCCGTCGAGGTACATGTGCTCGGCGCCCTGCAGCTGCATCTGCCGGGTGATCGCCTTGGCGACGATGTCGCGCGGCGCGAGTTCGGCGAGCTCGTGCTGCCCGAGCATGAACCGCACGCCGGAGGCGTCGACCAGGTGGGCGCCCTCGCCGCGGACGGCCTCGGAGACCAGCGGCTGCTGGCCCTCGGCCTCGGCGCCGAGCCAGAGCACGGTCGGGTGGAACTGGACGAACTCCAGGTCGGCGACCTCCGCGCCGGCCCGCAGGGCGAGCGCGACGCCGTCGCCGGTGGAGACCGCCGGGTTGGTGGTGGCGGAGAAGACCTGGCCCATGCCGCCGGTGGCGAGCACCACGGCGCGGGCGCGCAGGGCGCCGACGCCGTCGCGCTGGCCCTCGCCCATGACGTGCAGGGTCAGGCCGGCGGCGTGGCCGTCGGCGTCGGTGAGCAGGTCGAGGACGAGGGCGTGCTCGATCAGCTCGATGCCGGGGTCGCTGCGGACGGCGGAGACCAGCGCGCGGGATATCTCGGCGCCGGTGGCGTCGCCGCCGGCGTGCGCGATCCGGCGGCGGTGGTGGCCGCCCTCGCGGGTGAGCAGGATCGCCCCGTCGGCGTCCCGGTCGAAGGCGGCGCCGACCGCGATGAGCCGCCGGACGGCGTCCGGTCCCTCGGTGACGAGGGTGCGCACGGCCTCCTCGTCGCACAGGCCGGCGCCGGCGACCAGGGTGTCGTCGAGGTGCTGCTCGGGGGTGTCCCCCTCGCCCAGGGCGGCGGCGATGCCGCCCTGGGCCCAGCGGGTGGAGCCGTCGTCGAGCATCGCCTTGGTGACCACGGTGGCCCGCAGGCCGGCCTTGCGGGCGTTGAGCGCGACGGTCAGGCCGGCCACGCCGGAGCCGACCACGACCACGTCGGTGGTCGCGGTCCAGCCCGGGGCCGGGGCGGTCAGGCGGTACGGCATGGCTTCACGTGCTCCTTCAGCGCGCGGCGTCGGGAGTCGCGTCGCCCGCATCACGGTACGCTCCCGCGTGCGCGGACGGGGAAGCCGCCAGGTCGCCGCGGACCAGGCCGCTGCCCTCGGGGGCGTCGGCCGGGTCGCCGCCCATGCCGGTGATCCGGTTGTCGCCGTCCACGAACACCACCTTGGGCAGGTACGCCTTGGCCTCGGCGGTGTCCATCTGGCCGTACGCGATGAGGATCACCAGGTCGCCGGGGTGCACCAGGCGGGCCGCGGCACCGTTGATGCCTATGACGCCGGAGCCGCGCGGGCCCGCGATGGTGTAGGTCTCCAGCCGGGCGCCGTTGTTGATGTCGACGATGTGGACGAGCTCGCCGGGGAGCAGGTCCGCGGCGTCGAGCAGGTCCTCGTCGACGGTGACGGAGCCGACGTAGTGCAGGTCGGCCTGGGTCACCGTGGCCCGGTGGATCTTGGACTTGAGCATGGTGCGGAGCATCTGGTCACGCCTCCTGGTGGGACCCCCGGCCGGGCCGGGGGAGAGTGCATGCCTTACGGGGGTCGAACGCGGGTGGTGCTCTACCGGACGATGACGCCGACGTTGTCGATCAGGCGGGCGGGGCCCACCTTGGCGGCCACGGCCAGTACGGCCTCGCCCGTGAAGCCGTCCGGCACCTCGGTGAAGGAGTCCGGGTCGATCAGGGCGAGGTAGTCGGGGGTGACACCGTCGGCGCCGTCGAGGACGGCGGCGGCGGCCTCGCGGACCGCCTTCGCGCCCTGCGCGCCCGCGTCGCGGCCGGCGAACAGCGCCTCGGACAGCGCCAGTGCCTGCACGCGCTCGGTGTCGGAGAGGAAGCGGTTGCGGGAGGAGAGCGCCAGCCCGTCCTCCTCGCGGACGGTCGGGACGCCGACGATCTCCACGTCGAAGTCCAGGTCGGCGACCATGCGGCGGACGATCGCCAGCTGCTGGGCGTCCTTCTCGCCGAAGAAGGCGAAGTCCGGGTCGGTGATGTGCAGCAGCTTGGCGACGACGGTCAGCATGCCGTCGAAGTGGCCGGGGCGGGACGCGCCCTCGAAGCCGTCGCCCATCGGCCCGGCGGAGAGCCGGACCAGCGGCTCGCCGTTGGGGTACATCTCCTCGACGGTCGGGGCGAAGACCACGTCGGCGCCGGCCTCCCGGGCGACCTCCAGGTCGGCGTCCAGCGTGCGCGGGTAGCGGTCCAGGTCCTCGCCGGCGCCGAACTGCAGCGGGTTGACGAAGACCGTCACGGCCACCCGGCCGTCCCGGCCGACCTGGCGGCGGGCGGCGCGGATCAGCGCGGCGTGGCCGGCGTGCAGCGCGCCCATGGTCATCACCACGGCGTTGTCCACCGGCTGGTCGTCGGGCCAGAACGCGGCCTCGAACTCCTCCACCGTGCGGGTGAGCGCGGTGGTGCGGGGGGCCTTCGCCGGCTGCTTGCCGCGTGCCATCAGGGGGTCTCCTCGTCCAGTACGTCCAGCAGCGCAGCCGCCGCCTCTTCCTTGAGCGATCCGCCGCGGACCGCCCGCTGTGCGGTGGCCCGGGCCATCGCACGGTACGCCTGCCCGATGTCCGGGGACACCGTCCGCAGCTGCTGCAGGTGCCGGCGGAGCGTCCCGGCGTCGCCGCGGGCGACCGGCCCGGTCAGTGCGGCGTCGCCGGAGCGCAGCGCGTTGTCCAGGGCCGCGCCGAGCAGCGGGCCGAGCAGCTGACCCGGCTCGGCGACGCCGGCTCCGCGCAGCAGCTCCATCGCCTGCGCGACCAGGGTGACCAGGTGGTTCGCGCCGTGCGCGAGGGCCGTGTGGTAGAGCGGGCGGACCTCCTCGGGCACCCACTCGGGCTCGCCGCCCATCTCCACGACCAGCGCCTCGGCGACCGGGCGCAGCTCCTCGGGGGCGGTCACCCCGAACGGGCAGCCGGCCAGCCGGGCCAGGTCCACCGAGGTGCCGGTGAAGGTCATCGCCGGATGCAGGGCCAGCGGCAGGGCGCCCGCCCGGGCGGCGGGCTCCAGCACCGCCACGCCGTGCGCGCCGGAGGTGTGCACCACGATCTGGCCCGGGCGGATCGAGCCGGTCGCGGCCAGTCCGGCGGCGAGGTCGGCGAGTGCGTCGTCGGGGACGGTCAGCAGCACCAGGTCGGCGGCGGCCAGCACCTGCGGCGGGGTCACCAGCCGCACGCCGGGCAGCAGCGCCTCGGCGCGGCGCCGGGAGGCCGCGGACACCCCGGAGGCGGCGACCACCTTGTGGCCCGCCAGCTGCAGTGCGGCGCCCAGCGCGGGGCCGACCCGGCCGGTGCCGACCACGCCGACGGCGAGCCGGGCGGGCCGGTTCTCCGGGTCCAGCGGATCGCCGAAGGGGTCGGTCGGCCCGAGGGCCGGGGCATTGTCGGACGCGCTCACCGCTCGGCCCTCGTCATTGCTTCCCGTTCCAGTCCTGTGCAGGTACCAGACGTACCGCTCCATCGTACGGGGCGGCCGGTGCACCCCTGCCGCGCGGGGCCGGGCCGCCGGATCTCCACGGATTCTTCACGACACGCCCGGCGACCCGCACGCTACGGCCGGGTAACTTGGCGCAGTCCGAGCCCCGGGACCCCGAGGGAGACCATGCCCAGACGCCTCGGCCTTGCCCGTCCGCGCAAACCCCGCACCATCCGCACCAGGATCATCGCCCTGGTGCTGATCCCCGTCGTCGCCCTGGTCGGTCTGTGGACCTTCGCCATGGTCTCGATGACCGGCGACCTGCGCGCCCTCGTCCGCCTCAAGGACGCCTACCAGTACTTCGGCAGCCCGGTGGACACCGCCGTCGGCCAGATCCAGATCGAGCGCCGGCTGGCCGCCGAGTACCTGGGATCCGGCGGCGACCCCGCCGCCCTCGCCGCCTACACCGCACAGGAACGGGCCACCGACGAGAAGGTCCGCGCCATGCGGACCGCCGCCGAGAACCCCGACCGGCAGGACGAGCTCACCGCCGAACAGCGCGACACGCTCACCGCGATGCTCACCGCCACCGACGGCCTCGCCCTGCTCCGCCAGGCCGTCATCACCCGCTCCCTCGGCTGGGACACCGCGGTCGAGCGGTACACCGCCGCCGTCGAGCCCTCCTTCGCCGTGGAGTCCGCGCTCACCGCCCTGCAGGCCGGCCGGCTCGCCCGCGAGGCCCAGGTGGTCGTCGAACTCGTCCGGGTGCGCGAGTTCGTCTCCCGCGAGGACGCCCTCGGCTCCGGCGCCCGGGCCGCCGGGTCCTTCACCCCCGCCCAGTTCCGCGCCTTCGCCGCCGTCGTCGAGGACCGCCGGGTCTTCCAGCGCACCTACGTCGCCGCACTGCCCGCGGACTCCCGGGCCGGCTTCGAGACCTTCGCCGCCGACCCGCGCTACACCGCCCTGACCGCCGCCGAGGACGGCGTGCTGGAGGCCGGTGCCGATGGCGCCGGCCGCGCCGTCGACCGGAACGGCTGGCGCACCACCATGGACCCGGTCGTCCACCGCTACATGGAGCTGTGCAAGGACGCCGCCCTCAACTCCGCCGCCCGCGGCCGCGCCTACGCCGGCGACCAGCTGCTGAAGGCCGGCCTCGCCGGCGGCGCCGGCCTGCTCGCCGTGGTGTTCTCCGTCTGGTACTCGGTGCGCACCGGCCGCCGGATCACCCGCCGCCTCACCCGGCTGCGGGTCGCCGCCGACCGGCTGGCCAACCGCCAGCTGCCGGACGTCGTCCGCCGCCTGGCCGCCGGCGAGACCGTCGACGTGGAGCGGGCCGCACCGGTGCTCGCCTTCGCCGCGGGCGAGCACGACGACGAGATCGGCGACCTGGGCCGGGCCCTCAACCACGCCCGCCGCGCCGCCGTCGAGGCCGCCGTCGAACAGGCCCGGCTGCGGGCCGGCATCTCCGGCGTCTTCGTCAACATCGCCCGCCGCAGCCAGGCCCTGATCCACCGCCAGCTCAAGCAGCTGGACGCCATGGAACGCCGCGCCACCGACCCCGACGAGCTCGCCGACCTGTTCCGGGTCGACCACCTCGCCACCCGGATGCGCCGCCACGCCGAGGGCCTGATCATCCTCTCCGGCGCCGCCCCCGGCCGGCGCTGGCGCAAACCCGTCCCGCTGGTCGAGGTGGTCGGCTCGGCGGTCGGCGCCGTCGAGGAGTACGAGCGGGTGGTCGTCCCGCCGATGCCGCAGGTCTTCGTCTCCGGCGCGGCCGTCGCCGACCTCGCCCACCTGGTCGCCGAGCTCATCGAGAACGCCACCGCCTTCTCGCCCCCGCACACCCAGGTCACCATGCGGGCCGGCGAGGCCGCCCACGGCTGCGTGCTGGAGATCGACGACCGCGGCCTCGGTATGGACGAGGACGAACTCGCCGCCGCCAACCGCACCCTCGCCGAACCCCAGGAGTTCGACCCCACCCGCACCGAGCAGCTCGGCCTCTTCGTCGCCGGCCGGCTCGCCCGCCGGCACGGCATCGAGGTGGCGCTGCGCCGCTCCCCGTACGGCGGCACCACCGCGGTGGTGCTGCTGCCGAAGGCCGTCCTCGCCGAGCCGCCCGAGCCCGCGCCGCGGCCCGTCCCGGTGCCCGAGGCCCCGGCCCCGGCTGCAGACCCCGCCGCCCGCGGACGACGCCCCCGCCGACCCGCCCGCCGGGACCCCCGAGATCTCGGCCGAGCAGATGGGCGCCGTCTTCGGCGCGTTCCAGCGCGGGCTGGACCGCGGCCGCGGCCGCGGCACCGACGCCCGCACCCCGCACCACCCGGAGGACGAACGATGAGCACGCCCGACACCACCGAGCAGGCCGGCGGCGGCCTGGACTGGCTGCTGGAGGACCTGGTCGACCGCGCCGAGCACGTCCGCCAGGCCGTGCTGCTCTCCTCCGACGGCCTGCCCACCGCGGCCTCCGCCGGGCTGAGCACCGAGGACGCGGACCACCTCGCCGCGGTCTGCTCCGGCTTCCACAGCCTCGCCCGCGGCGTCGGCAGCCGCTTCGAGGCGGGCGGCGTCCGGCAGACCATGGTGATGCTGGAGGACGCCTTCCTGTTCGTCTCCCCGGCCGGCGAGGGCAGCTGCCTGGCCGTGCTGTGCGGGCCACAGGCGGACGTCGGCCAGATCGCCTACGAGATGCAGATGCTCGTCCGGCGGGTCGGCCGCCACCTGTCCACCCCGGCCCGGTCCGACGCCGACCCGGCGGCCGACGGACGGGCGGCCACATGAGCGGGCACTGGTACGACGACGAGGCCGGCCCGATGGTCCGGCCGTTCACCCTGACCGGCGGGCGCACCCGCTCCACCGAGGGCGAGCGCTACGACCTGCTGGCCGCGGTGTCGGCGGTGCCGGACGCCGAGCCCGCCGCCCACCTGGACCACGCCCGCAGCGCCCTGCTGGACCGGATCAGGGCCCGGGCCTGCCCGCTGGCCGAGCTGGCCGCCGACGCCGACCTGCCGATCGGCGCCCTGCGGGTGCTGCTCGGAGACCTCGTGCAGGCCGGACTCGTCCGGGTCGGCCAGGGCGCCGCCCAGGCCGGCAGGCCGGACGTCCGCCTGCTCCGCGAAGTGATCCAGGGCCTGCGGCGGCTCTGAGCCGGCGGGGCCGGGGGCCCCCGGGGGCGTCGGGCCACCATCGGCGGCGACCCCCGCGCCCCTGGTACGAACCCCCGGGTCAGTCCGCGGCGCCGGCGCGGACCAAGCCGTTCTCGTAGGCCAGCACCACGGCCTGGACGCGGTCGCGCAGGCCCAGCTTGGCCAGGATCCGGCCGACGTGCGTCTTCACGGTGGCCTCCGACAGGGTCAGCCGTGCGGCGATCTCGCTGTTCGACAGGCCCTGGGCCACCAGCAGGAACACCTCCCGCTCGCGGTCGGTGAGCGGCTCCAGCACCGGCGAGCCCGGCGCGGTCGACGGCGTCGGCAGCACCTGCGCGAATCGGTCGATCATGCGGCGGGTGGTGGTCGGCGCGACCACCGCGTCGCCGCCGTGCACCGCGCGGATCGCCGCGACCAGCTCCGTCGGCGGGACGTCCTTCAGCAGGAAGCCGCTCGCCCCGGCCTTCAGTGCGGCGAAGGCGTACTCGTCCAGGTCGAAGGTGGTCAGGATGAGCACGTGCGGCGCGCCCGGCAGCGGCGTGCCGGACTCGTCCAGGCAGATCCGCCGGGTGGCCTGGACGCCGTCCATGCGGGGCATCCGGACGTCCATCAGCACCACGTCGACCTCCGCCGTGGCGAGCAGCTCCAGCGCCTGCGCGCCGTCGCCCGCCTCGGCGGCGATCTCGATGTCGCCCTGCGACTGCAGGACCATCCGGAAGCCCGTACGCAGCAGCTCCTGGTCGTCCACGAGCATCACGCGGATGGTCACGGTCGGTTCTCCTTCACCTGGGCGTTCACCTGAGCGGTCCGGCCCCGGCCTCAGCCGGCGGCCTTGAGGGGCAGGACGGCCCGGATCCGGAAGCCGCCGCCCGGCCGCGGGCCGATGTCGAGGCTGCCGCTCACCATGCCGACCCGCTCGCGCATGCCGATCAGACCATGGCCGGGCCCGTCGCCACCACCGTCGATCTGCTCCGCGGTGCTGCCGCGGCCGTCGTCCTCGACCAGCACCTCCAGGTCGCGCTCGCCGAAGTCCACCGCCACCCGGGCCCGGGCGCCCGGACCGCCGTGCTTGCGCACGTTGGTCAGCGCCTCCTGGACGATCCGGTACACCGTCAGCTCCAGGCCGCGCGGCAGCTCCCGCGGCTCGCCCGAGGTGGCGAAGTCCACCGGCAGGCCGGCCGTGCGGACCTGCTCCAGCAGCTCCGGCAGCTCCTCCACGCCCGGCTGCGGGACGTACTCCTCGGCCGTCTCCGACGTCCGCAGCACGCCGAGCAGCCGGCGCATCTCCACCAGAGCCTGGCGGCCGGTCGCGGCGATCGTGCCGAGGGCCTCCTTCGCCTGTTGCGGCGAGTTGTCCAGCACGTAGGCGGCGCCGTCGGCCTGAACGATCATCACCGAGACGTTGTGCGCGACCACGTCGTGCAGCTCCCGGGCGATCCGGGCGCGCTCCGCGGCCACCGCCACCTTCGACTGCGCGTCCCGCTCGCGCTCCAGCCGGGCCGCCCGGTCCTCCAGCTCGACCAGGTAGGCCGCCCGGACCCGGGTCAGCCGGCCCCACGCCCAGCACAGCACGAACGGCGTCGACATCAGCACCGCCACGAACACCAGCTGCCAGGTGCTCGGCCCCGGCGGCGGCGACGGGTCCTCCGGCACCGGGTCGCCGCTGTTGTCGAACCGCCACAGCGTCAGCGGACCGGCCACCAGGCCCACCGCCAGCACCAGCCGGGACGCCCACCGCGAGCCGAAGGCCGCCCCCGTGTACGCGAACACCAGGTAGCCGATGGACGAGGCGCCCGGCATGACGTCCAGGACGAGCTGACCCAGCCCGAGCGCGGTGCCCCCGGCCACGGCCAGGTCCGGGTACCGGCGCCGGACCACCATCAGCGCGGCGATCCCCAGCGAGAACGCCAGGCCGCCGTAGAGCTGCCGGTCCGACTCCGAGAGGTCGGACAGCAGGCCGAGCAGGAGGACCACCAGCGCCCAGGCGGAGTCGACCACCATCGGGTGACGGCGGAGCCAGGCGTTGAGTCGATGCACGCTCCAAGCCTAGGCAGTCGCACGGCACCCCCAGGTCCGCCGCGAGAGCGATCCGCCATCCGCCGCAGGGTGGAGACGGCCCCCGCCGGGACACCCCCGCCGACCGGTAGCGTCGACCCCCGTGACCTGGATGCGGTGGCGGCCCGCCATGGAAGAGGCGCTGTACGGCGCGGACGGCTTCTACCGGGGACCGGAGGGGCCGGCCGGGCACTTCCGCACCTCCGTGCACGCCTCGCCGCTGTTCGCCGGAGCCGTCGCCCGGCTGCTCGCCGAGACCGACGAGGCACTCGGCCGCCCGGACACGCTCGCCCTGGTCGACATGGGCGCCGGCCGCGGCGAACTGGTCACCGGCGTGCTCGCCGCCCTCGACCCGGAGCTCGCCGCCCGCGTCCGCCCGTACGCCGTCGAACTCGCCGCCCGCCCGGCCGGCCTGCCCCCGTCCGTGGTGTGGACGGACACCCCGCCGACCGGGCTGACCGGGCTGCTCTTCGCCAACGAGTGGCTCGACAACGTGCCGCTCGACGTCGCGGAGCCCGACGAGGACGGCGTCCTGCGCTACGTGGAGGTCGGTCCCGACGGCGAGGAACGGCTCGGCGACCCGCTGGACACGGCCGACGCCGCCTGGGCCGCCCGCTGGTGGCCGGACGGCGACCGGATCGAACTCGGCCGCACCCGCGACGAGGCCTGGGCCTCGGCCGTCGCCGCCCTGGACCGCGGCCTGGCCGTCGCCGTCGACTACGCCCACACCGCCGCCGACCGGCCGCCGTTCGGCACGCTCGCCGGTTTCCGGGGCGGCCGCGAGGTGCGGCCCGTCCCCGACGGCAGCTGCGACGTCACCGCGCACGTCGCCCTGGACTCCGCGGCCGCTCCCGCTGTCCACAGCCTGTGGACGACGCAGCGCGCCGCCCTGCACGCCCTCGGCGTGCACGGCGGACGGCCGCCGCTCGCCCTCGCGTCCACCGACCCGGCCGGCTACCTGCGGGCCCTCGGCGGGGCCGGCGAGGCCGCCGAGCTGACCGACCCCGGCGGGCTCGGCGGTTTCGGCTGGCTGGCCCAGGCCGTCCGCATGCCGGTACCGCGGAGCCTGGAGGGGCTCCCCGCACCCGAGGGGTGGCAGACTCTGTTGCCATGAGGGAGACCACGGTCGGCATCGGCGCAGGTGCGCAGCAGCTCACGGGCGAGCTCGGCACCAGCGACATGGTGCTCAACATCGGCCCGCAGCACCCGTCCACGCACGGCGTGCTCCGGCTGAAGCTGGTGCTGGACGGCGAGCGGATCGTCACCGCGGAGCCGGTCATCGGCTACATGCACCGCGGCGCCGAGAAGCTCTTCGAGGCCCGTGACTACCGCCAGATCATCATGCTGGCGAACCGGCACGACTGGCTCTCCGCCTTCTCCAACGAGCTCGGCGTCGTCCTCGCCGTCGAGCGGATGCTCGGCATGGAGGTCCCCGAGCGGGCGGTGTGGATCCGCACCCTGCTCGCCGAGCTCAACCGGGTGCTCAACCACCTGATGTTCCTCGGCTCCTACCCGCTGGAGCTCGGCGGCATCACCCCGATCTTCCACGCCTTCCACGGCCGCGAGGAGCTCCAGCACGTCCTGGAGGAGGCCTCCGGCGGCCGCATGCACTACATGTTCAACCGGGTCGGCGGCCTCAAGGAGGACCTGCCGGCCGGCTGGCTCGGCCGCGTCCGGCACGCCGTCGCCGCCGTCCGCGGGCAGCTCCCGGTGTACGAGGACCTCGTCCTCGGCAACGAGATCTTCCGCGGCCGCACCGCCGGGGTCGGCGTCCTCACCCGCGAGCAGGTGCACGCCTACGGCGTCAGCGGCCCGATCGCCCGGGCCAGCGGCGTCGACTTCGACCTCCGCCGCGACGAGCCCTACCTCGCGTACGGGGAGCTCGCCGACCTGCTCACCGTCGTCGTGCGGGAGGAGGGCGACTGCCTGGCCCGCTTCGAGTGCCTGCTGGAGCAGACCGCCAACTCGCTCGACCTCGCCGACGCCTGCCTCGACCGGCTCGCCGGGCTCGCCCCGGGGCCGGTCAACCTGCGGCTGCCCAAGGTCCTCAAGGCCCCGGAGGGCACCACCTACGCCTGGACCGAGAACCCGCTCGGCATCAACGGCTACTACCTGGTGTCCCGCGGCGACAAGACGCCCTGGCGGCTCAAGCTCCGCTCCGCCTCGTACAACAACATCCAGGCGCTCACCGAACTCCTGCCCGGCACCCTGGTCGCCGACATGGTCGCCATCCTCGGCTCGATGTTCTTCGTCGTCGGCGACATCGACAAGTAGGCAACCCGAAGGGGCGCGCCCCGCCTACTCGTCGGCGGGGTGCGGCGCGAGCCTCTTGTGGCCCTTGGTGGCGATGCGCTGCTCGCAGAGGGCGACCAGGACGGCGTACGCCTCGGGCCCCATCAGTTCGGTGAGCTCGGCGCGGTAGCTGACGAACACCGGGTCCGGTGCGTTGTGCGCCTCCGGACTGCCGGTGCACCACCAGTGCAGGTCGTGGCCACCCGGGCCCCACCCGCGGCGGTCGTACTCGCCGATGGTCACCTGCAGGTAGCGGGTGTCGTCCGGCCGGTCGATCCAGTCGTAGGTGCGGCGGACGGGCAGCTGCCAGCAGACGTCCGGCTTGGTCTCCAGCGGCTCGCGGCCCTCCTGCAGGGCCAGGATGTGCAGTGCGCAGCCCGCCCCGCCGGGGAAGTCCGGGCTGTTGCGGAAGAGGCAGGCGCCGTCGATCCGCCGGGTCTGCCGGTCGCCGTCCTCGTCGAGCATGGTGATGCCGCCGTCGAGGCGGATCCGGCCCTTGGCGTCGGTGCCGTGCGGGTGGTTCTCCCACATCTCGGGGGTGAGCCGGGCGGCGTGGCCGGCGACCCGCTGCTCGTCCTCCTCGTCCGAGTAGTGGGCGCCGAGGGTGCAGCAGCCGTCGGAGGCGCCGCGGCCCTCCTCGATGCCGTGGCAGCCCTGGCCGAAGATGCAGCCCCAGTTGGAGGTGAGCCAGGTGAGGTCGCAGCGGAACACCTGCTCCTCGTCGGCCGGGTCGGTGAACTCGGCCCAGGCGCGCGGGAAGTCCAGCGGTACCTCGGCGCGCACGGTCGGCATCGCGAGGTCGACCACCGTCGAGGCCGGCTTCGTGCCGTTCTTCTTCGGCTTCTTGTGCTGTGCGGTGTCTGCTGCTGCCACGCTGCAAGGGTATGGCCTCGGGCGCCGTTTCCGGGCCGCGCCGGAGCCGCACACCGGCGGCACACCCGTCCCGCACCCGGCCCGCACGGGCCGGGCACCGGCCGTGCGCACCCGTCCGCCGGGTCGTGAAGGCAGGGTGAAGAGGCTCACCGCGGCACGGGCCGCGGCGCGCCCGGGGCCTAGGATGGCGGGCTGCAGACGGCTGCGTACGGGGACGCGACGCGACGACGGGGGACGGGGATGGCCGACAGGGTTCTGCTGAAGCCTTGGGAACTGCACGGTGAGGGGCGGGAGTTCGAGACCGTCTCGAACGACTTCGCGCGGGCGGCGCTCGACCTGGAGAACGGGCTGGCCGCACTCGGCACCCCCTGGGGGCGGGACGAGCCGGGCCAGGGGTTCGGCCAGGCGTACGAGGGTGCCCGGGAGGGCGTGCTGGCCGGTCTGCAGGGCCTGGCCGACCGGCTCGGCGGCATCGGGACCGGCCTGCACACCATGGCCGACAACGCGGAGCAGAACGAGCAGGGCAACCGCGACGCCTTCCGGGCACTCGGCCAGGGAACCGGCGCGGCTCCCGCCGCGCTCTGAGTCGACGGACCGTCAAGCCGCACCACCGAAGGGGGACCACATGCCCAGGAACCTGCCCGAGGAGCTGGCCCCGGTCATGGCCCGGCTCGGCCGCCACTGGCCGGAGGCCGACGAGGACGCGCTGCGCCGTGCGGGCGGTCTGTGGCGCGAGTTCGGTGCCGAGGCCGAACGGCTCGGCCGGCGCGGCGGCGCGGCCGCCGAGCGCGTCACCGGCGAGAACTCCGGCCCGGCCGTCGAGGCGTTCGCCGAGCACTGGCGCGGGTTCAGCGGCGGCGGCCGCGGCCACCTGGACGACGCGCACGGCGCCGCCGAGTCGCTGGCCGGGGCCTTCGACAAGGCCGCCGCGGCCGTCGACGACTGCAAGGCGCAGCTGATAGCCGTCCTCACCGAACTCGCCGAGGAGATCGAGCAGGCGGACAAGGCGGAGGCCGCGGCCGCCGCGCAGGTGAAGGCCGGGCAGGCGGAGGGGCTCTCCGGTCTGGTCGGGCAGGTCGTCGGCACGGTGAAGGGCGTGGCCGCCGAGGCCGGCGAGGCGATCGCCGTCGAGGCCGCGAAGATCAAGGTCAGCGCGCTTCTGGCGGAGCTCGGCCGGGAGATGAGGGACGGCCTGCAGGCGGCGCTGAAGGAGCCCGCCGTCACCGCCCTGGAGCGCATCGCGCAGGCCGACGGCGCCGGGAAGCACGGGCAGTTCCGCACCCTCAGCGCCGCCCGCTCCGGCGGGGAGATCACCGGCAAGCTGCTCGGCACCGCCGTCGGCGGGGCGACCGCCGTGGCCGGCGTGCGCGGCGTCTCCGCCGCGCTCAACCCGGACGGCACGGTCGCCACCGACGAGCAGGGCCGCCCGGTGCTGCTGGGCGCCGACGGCAAGCGGCTGCCCGCCGTGGACGGGGTCAGCGTGCAGGTCGGCGCGGACGGCCGCCCGGTGCTCGGCGCCGACGGCAGGCCCGTGCTGCTGGACGCCGCCGGCGCCCCGGTGGCCGGCCTCGCGCTCGGCGCCGACGGCAAGCCGCTGACCGACGCCCAGGGCAAGCCGCTGACGGTCGGCGCCGACGGCGCGGTCGGCGACACCGGGCTGTCGCTGGCCGTCGGCAAGGACGGCCGGCCCGTCCTCGACGAGCACGGCCGCCCGGTCATGGTGGACGCCGAGGGCAACCCGGCCGCCGGCCTCGCCGTCGGCAAGGACGGCAAGCTGCTCGCCGACGCCGACGGCAGGCCGCTGGTCGCCGGGGTGGGCCGGGACGGCCGTCCGCTGGTGGACGCGGCCGTCGGCCCCGAGGGCGTCCGGCTCGGCGCGGACGGCCTCCCGGTGGCCGCCGTCGACCTGGGCACCGGCCCCGGCGGGCACGGCGCCCCCGGCACCGGTGACCCCGACGACCTCGGCGAGCTCGGTGACCGGGCAGCCGACGGCCCGGCGGGCAGGTCGAGGACCGGCCCCGGCCGGACCGGACCCGTCCTCGACGTGGACCTGCAGGCCGCCCCGGCCGCCGGCGTCCAGGTGACCGCGGCCCCGCAGCCCGTCGTCCAGGCACCGGCCACCGACGGCGGCGGCCACCACGGCGCGTC
>NZ_JAHTIK010000001.1:4689742-4693540 GCF_025655475.1 Kitasatospora sp. DSM 101779
CCCCGGTGGGCGCTGCGGCCGGAGCACCCGGTGTCCCGGCCGGCACTCCGGTCTCCGGAACCCCGGTCGCCGGAACCCCGGTCGGCGGCGCCCCCGGCGCGGGCGGGGCGGGGGCAACCGGTGCCGTGCCCGGCACGGCGGCGCCCGGTGCGGCCGGCCAGCCCGGTGCACAGGGAGGCTCCTCCGGGGTGGTCGGCGCGGTCGTCGGCACGCCCGGCGCGGCGCAGCGCACCCCGGCCGGCGGCCCCGCCGTCGGTGCGCCGGGTACCGCAACACCGGGTGCGGGCGGTACGGCCCCGGCCCCGCTGCCGTTCCGGCTCGGCGAGAGCGGCGACCTCCGCCGCCGGCCCGAGATCCTCGGTCCGGAGCCGCACACCGGCCCGACCGTCGTCCCGGTGCTGCACCCCGGCCAGGTCGCCGCCGCCTACCTGGCTGCCCGCGCCGGGCGGAGCGCGCCGGACGCGCCCGCCACCCCCGTCCCCGTCCGCGGCATCGCCGACGGCCGCCCCTACGGCATGCCCGGCGGGCTCGGGCCGGTCGACCCGGCCCACCAGGCCGAGGTCGAGCGACTGGTGCCGCGCCGCCCCGACGGCACGCCCGAGCTGCACCCCGACCCGGCCGGCGGCTGGACGGAGGCGCTCAACGGCGGCGGCCCGCGCGAGGCCGGCCGCGCCAACAACACCGTCGACGTGGCGCTCTCCTCGGTCGACACCTTCTCCGGCCTGCCGGTCTGCTCCGCGCCGCGGCTGCCCGACGGCCCGGCCGGCGAGTACGGCGGCCGCGACCGCGCGGAGCGCGAGCTCGGCGCGGAGTTCCACGACGTCGGGGCCGGAGAGGGCGCCCTCGGCCGGGTTGCTGAGACGCTGCTGCGCTCCGGCCCCGGCGCCCAGGCGGTGCTGCTCACCCTGGACGGCTTCCGTCGTTCGCACGTCTGGAACGTGGTCAACCACGGCGAGCGGCTCACCTGGCTGGACCACCAGACCGGCCGCAGCGGAGGCGAGCCGCTGTACAGCGCCGAGCACGGCCTCTGGGCGATCGCCCTGGACGCCGAGTGCCGGCCGCTGGACATCGTGCGCCCGGCCGTCGCCGGCGCGGGGACGGCACCGGCGAAGGCCGAGGCCGAGCCCGCGGCGAAGCCCGCAGACGAGCCCCCGGCGGAGTCCGGGCCGGAGCCGGCCGCCGAACCCGCCCGTCCCGCCGAGCCCGCACCGCCGCGGTCCCGGCTCCACATCCACCGCACCGCCGCCGGGAGCGCCCGCCGATGACCACCCGCGAGCAGGCCCTGGAGGCCGCCCACCGCTGGATCAACGGCGCGCTCCCCGCGGAGGGCGCCCGCCCCGTGCACAGCCACGAGTTTGAGCACGGCTGGGTGGTGTGGCCCGAACCGGCCCCCGTCCACGTCAACCCCTTCACCGCCGTCCGGCGCGCCCCCGAGGAGATCGGCGCCGCCTGCGCCGTCGTCGACCGGCTCACCGGCGCGCTCACCGTCTGGCCGTCCGTGCCGGTGCCGGAGGTCGTCCGGATGTACCGGGACTTCCTCGGCGCCGGCGACTACGATCCGGCGCTGCCGCCCGCCACCGGTCCCGGCGCCCGGGCCGAGCTCCGCTACCGGGACGCCCTCGGCGAGGTGCGGACCCTGGTCGTGCGGTCCGCCACCGGTCTGCCGCACCCTGGGCTGCGCGCCGCCGAACGCCTCCGCGAGCAGGGCGTGCCCGCCGAGGACGTGCTCGGCCTGCACACCGACTTGCGGCCGGGTGCCCTGCCCGGCGGCTACGCCCGGCACGCTCTGGCCGCTGCCCTGCCGCACCTCAGGCTCACCCACGACCTGGCGTATGGGCCGTGGTTCGACGGTCGCGCGGAGGCCGTCCGGGCGGTGCCGCCGCAGGAGGGCGTGCGGCCCAACCGGGTGCCGTTCCCGCGCTCCGTGCCGCCGGCCCAGCCGGAGGGCGGCCGGGCGCTGGCGGATCGGCTCGCGGCCCGGTTCGGCCCGCAGGGCGTCCGCCGCTTCGACGCCGCGGCGGTGGAGCACGCCGACCTGCCCGAGGCGGTCGCCCGGCCGCTGCTGGAGGTCGGTCTGCCGGTCACGGTCGAGGGCTTCTTCGCGCTGCACCACCCGGAGCCGGACGGCGTCCACGACGGGACCCGCACCGACCTGGTGCTGCCCGACGCAGTGGCCCGCCTCGCCGGCCTCGGCCGCGGTGCCCGGGCCACCGCCGACGCCCGGCAGGCCCTGCTCGGACAGGTGGTGCTGGGCAGCGACGGCTGGGCACTGATCACCGTCGACACCCTGCAGGGCCGGATCCGGGCGATCGACCCGGACACCGCCGCGGCCCGCTACTGCAACGCTGACGTGACCGCCTTCGCCCGCTGCCTCGTGCTGCTCGCCGAACGCCTCCCGGCGCTGCGCGGCCTCCACCCCTACGCGGCCGGCCCCGCCGTCGCCGAGCTGCAGTGGGCCCTGGCCGCCGTCGACCGCACGGTGTTCACCGACCCCGAGAACTGGTGGGCGGTGATCGTCGAGCAGCTCTGGCACGGGCTGCTGTGACCGCGCCGGGCCGGTGACGGCGGCCGCCGGGGCGTCGCCGCCGACGGCCCCGGGACGCCGGCATGGGGGATCCGGGCAGGTGAGCGGCCCGCATCGCGTAGCGTGGTCCGCTATGCGACTCGGTGTTCTCGACGTGGGTTCCAACACCGTCCACTTCCTCGTGGTGGACGCGCACCCCGGTGCTGCCCCTCTCCCGGCGTACTCGCACAAGGCCGAACTCCGGTTGGCCGAGCTGCTCGACGACGACGGGGCGATCACCCCGGTCGGTGTCGACCGGCTGGTGTCGATGGTGGCCTCCTCGATCGCCGTCGCCGAGGACAAGGGCGTCGTCGAGATACTGCCGTTCGCCACCTCGGCCGTCCGCGAGGCCGCCAACGGCGAGGCCGTGCTGCAGCGGGTCACCGACGAGACCGGCATCGAGCTGCGGGTGCTCTCGGGCCAGGACGAGGCCCGGCTCACCTTCCTGGCCGTCCGCCGCTGGTTCGGCTGGTCCTCCGGCCGGCTGCTCAACCTCGACATCGGCGGTGGCTCGCTGGAGATCGCCTGCGGACTCGACGAGCAGCCCGACATCGCCGCCTCGCTGCCGCTCGGCGCCGGCCGGCTCACCGCCCGGCTGCCCGGCGACGTCGCCGACCCGGCGGACGTCCGGGAGCTGCGCCGCCACATCCGTGCGGAGATCGCGAACGTGGTCGGCGAGTTCACCAGACAGAACGCGCCCGACCACGCCGTCGCCACCTCCAAGACCTTCAAGCAGCTGGCCCGGATGGCCGGCGCCGCCCCCACCGACGCCGGACCCCGGGTGCCCCGGCGGCTCACCCGCAGCGGCCTCTCCGCCTGGCTGCCGCGGCTCGCCACCATGACCGTCGCCGAGCGGGCCCGCATCCCCGGCGTCTCCGAGGGCCGCGCCCGGCAGCTGCTCGCCGGCGCGCTCGTCGCCGACGCGGCCATGGACCTCTTCGGCCTGGACGAACTCGACATCTGCCCGTGGGCGCTGCGGGAGGGCATCATCCTGCGCCGCCTCGACGCCCTCGACACCCCGGCCGACCGGAGGCCCGCGCTCACCCCCTGACGGGCCGCCGCAGGCCGCCCGCCGGGTGAGACGTGGCCCACGCTTCCTCCGGCTCTGCCCCATTCGTCCTCGCCGCCGCATACCCTGTGTCCCGTGGCGGAAGCACCGGACGACGACGCATCGCCGGCCGGCCGCGCGGCCGAGGACGGCGCGCGGCGGGCCTCGGGGCCGCGCCGGGCCGCGG
>NZ_JAHTIK010000001.1:4693565-4714989 GCF_025655475.1 Kitasatospora sp. DSM 101779
GGCCGACAGCCCGCCGCGGCGCCGCAGCGAGGACAAGGCCGGCACACTCGGCGAGCGGGCCGCCGCCGCCTCCCGCACCGCCAAGGGCGCCGCCTCGCGGACGGCCAAGGGCGCCGCGACCCGGACGGCCCGCTCCGCGAAGTCCGTGCAGACCGCCACCGCGGCCCGCACCGCCGCCGTCGCCAAGGTGGCCCGCGCGGTGAAGGAGGCCCGCCGCAAGGAGCCGCAGCGCGCGCCGCTGCTGCGCACCACCGACCGCCTGGTGCTGCCGCCGCATCCCGCGGTGCACGTCCCGGACACCAAGGTCGCGCTGTCCACCGCCTCGGTGTACCCGTCGACCACCGAGACCGCCTTCGAACTGGCCGCCCGGCTCGGCTACGACGGCGTCGAGGTCATGGTCTGGAACGACCCGGTCAGCCAGGACATCGAGGCGCTGCGCCGCCTCTCCGACGCCCACGGCATGCCGATCCTCGCCGTGCACGCCCCCTGCCTGCTGATCACCCAGCGGGTGTGGACCACGGACCCGTGGACCAAGCTGGTGCGCGCCCGCGCCGCCGCCGAGCGGCTCGGCGCGGACACCGTCGTCGTCCACCCGCCGTTCCGCTGGCAGCGGCAGTACGCACGGGAGTTCGTCGCCGGGATCGGCCGGATGGCCGGCGAGACGGACGTCCGATTCGCGGTGGAGAACATGTACCCGTGGCGGTACAAGGACCGCGAGATGCTGGCCTACGCGCCGGGCTGGGACGTCACCGAGGAGGAGTACCGGCACTTCACCATCGACCTCTCGCACGCGGCGACCTCCCGGATCGACGCCCTGGAGATGGCCGACCGGATGGGCGACCGGCTCGCCCACATCCACCTCGCCGACGGCTCGGGCTCCGGCAAGGACGAGCACCTGATCCCCGGCCGCGGCAAGCAGCCCTGCGCGGAGCTGCTGGAGCGCCTCGCCCGCAGCGGCTTCGACGGGCACGTGGTGCTGGAGGTCAACACCCGGCGCTCCGCCTCGGCCGCCGAGCAGGAGGCCGACCTCGCCGAGGCGCTAGCCTTCACCCGGCTGCACCTCGCCACCCCCGCCCGGCTGCGCCGGGGCTAACCTGTCCCGGTACCGAGGGAGGCAGGACATGACAGACCTTCAGCAGCGGGCCCACGCGCTCTCGTTCGGGCCGGTCGCGGAGCAGTACGACGCCGCGCGGCCCACCTACCCGGCCGAGCTCTTCGACGAGCTGGAGCGCCTCGCCGGGCGGCCGCTCGCCGGGGCCGACGTGGTCGACGTCGGTGCCGGGACGGGCATCGCCACCCGGCTGCTCGCCGCCCGCGGCGCCCGGGTGCTGGCGGTCGAGCCGAGCGGCGGCATGGCGGCCCGGCTGCGGGCGGTGTCGCCGGAGATCGCGGTGGTGAAGGGCGTCGGCGACGACCTGCCCTGCCACGACGACTCCGCCGACCTGGTCACCTACGCCCAGGCCTTCCACTGGACGGACCCGGAGTGCTCGGTGCCGGAGGCCCTGCGGGTGCTGCGCCCCGGCGGCTCACTGGCGCTCTGGTGGAACGTCAAGGACCGCGCCGAGGGCTGGATCGCCGACCAGGAGCAGCGGCTCGCGAAGGCCCTGCCCTCGTACCACTTCTACGGCTCCAGCCTCACGGCCTTCGCCGAGCCGCTCGCCGCGCGGGGGCTGCAGGCGGGGACGGCCCGGCTGCACTGGGCGCGGCAGGTGACGGTGGAGAGCCACCTGGCCGACCTGGGGTCGCGCTCCTACTTCGCGGTGCTGCCGGCCGAGCAGCAGGCCCCCGTCCTCGCCGCCGAGCGGGCCGCCCTGCTCGCCGCCCACCCCGACGGCGTGCTGACCGAGCCGTACGTGCTCGACCTCTTCGTGGCCCGGACAGCGGCCTGACCCATGGACGCGCTGACCGCATCGCGGACAGGCGTCCACCGCCCGGACCGGGGGGCGTAACCTCGGTAGGACAGCGGTCCTGCACCCTCTTCCACCAGCGCAGCGGCCGCCCGCAGGCCCCGAAGGAGTGGAGCGCATGCCCGAGCTGAGGTCCCGTACCGTCACCCACGGCCGCAACATGGCGGGCGCCCGCGCCCTTCTCCGGGCCGCCGGCGTAGCCCGGGAGGACTTCGGCAAGCCGATCATCGCGGTGGCCAACTCCTTCACCGAGTTCGTGCCGGGCCACACCCACCTGCAGCCGGTGGGCCGGATCGTCTCCGAGGCGATCAAGCAGGCCGGCGGCATCCCGCGCGAGTTCAACACCATCGCCGTCGACGACGGCATCGCGATGGGCCACGGCGGCATGCTGTACTCGCTGCCCTCCCGCGACCTGATCGCCGACTCGGTCGAGTACATGGTCAACGCGCACTGCGCGGACGCCCTGCTCTGCATCTCCAACTGCGACAAGATCACCCCCGGCATGCTGATGGCCGCGCTGCGCCTCAACATCCCGACGGTCTTCGTCTCCGGCGGCCCGATGGAGGCCGGCAAGGCCACCCTGGTCGACGGCACCGTCCGCAAGCTCGACCTGGTCGACGCGATCTCCCAGGCGGTCAACGAAAACGTCTCCGACGAGGACATCGCGATCATCGAGGAGAACGCCTGCCCGACCTGCGGGTCGTGCTCCGGCATGTTCACCGCCAACTCGATGAACTGCCTCACCGAGGCGATCGGCCTCTCGCTGCCCGGCAACGGCTCCGTGCTGGCCACCCACACCGCCCGCCGCGACCTCTACGAGCGGGCCGGGCAGACGGTCGTCGAGATCACCAAGCGGCACTACCACCAGGACGACGCGTCCGTGCTGCCCCGCAACATCGCCACCCGGGCCGCCTTCGAGAACGCCATGGCCCTCGACATCGCGATGGGCGGCTCGACCAACACGATCCTGCATCTGCTCGCCGCCGCCCAGGAGGCCGAGCTCGACTTCGACATGCGGGACATCGACGCGATCTCCCGCAGGGTGCCCTGCCTGTCCAAGGTCGCGCCGAACGGCTCGTACTACATGGAGGACGTGCACCGGGCCGGCGGCATCCCCGCCATCCTCGGCGAGCTGTACCGCGGCGGCCTGCTGAACGAGGACGTGCACACCGTGCACGCCGACTCGCTCGCCGAGTGGCTGAAGACCTGGGACGTCCGCGGCGGCTCGCCCTCCGCCGAGGCCGTCGAGCTGTGGCACGCCGCCCCCGGCTGCAAGCGCACCTCCGAGGCCTTCGCGCAGTCCGAGCGCTGGGAGTCCCTGGACACCGACGCCGCCAAGGGCTGCATCCGCAGCGTCGAGCACGCCTACTCCGTCGAGGGCGGCCTGGCCGTGCTGTACGGCAACCTCGCCGAGGACGGCTGCATCGTGAAGACCGCCGGCGTCGACGAGTCGATCTGGACCTTCAGCGGCCCGGCCGTCGTCGTCGAGTCGCAGGAGGACGCCGTCGAGGCGATCCTCGCCAAGCGGGTCAAGGAGGGCGACGTCGTCGTCATCCGCTACGAGGGCCCCAAGGGCGGACCGGGCATGCAGGAGATGCTCTACCCGACCTCCTTCCTCAAGGGCCGCGGCCTCGGCAAGGCCTGCGCACTGATCACCGACGGCCGCTTCTCCGGCGGCACCTCCGGCCTGTCGATCGGCCACGCCTCCCCGGAGGCCGCCTCCGGCGGCACCATCGCCCTGGTCGAGGACGGCGACACCATCTCCATCGACATCCCCGGCCGGAAGATCAACCTGGAGGTCTCCTTCGAGGAGCTGCACGAGCGCCGGCTCAAGCTGGAGGCCGACGGCGGCTACAAGCCGAGGAACCGTCAGCGCCAGGTCAGCCAGGCCCTGAAGGCGTACGCGGCGATGGCCACCTCCGCCGACAAGGGCGCCGTCCGCGACATCAGCAAGCTGGGCTGAGACCGCGGCAGCGGACCGGAAGGGCGCCGTACCCCGCGGCCCTGTTGCCGTCGGGTCTGCGGCGCCCCTCCGCCGCCCGGCCCCCCGGCCGGGCGACAATGGGTGCCGTGAACCAGCGCACCCCGGGCAGGAAGCCCGCCGCAGGCCCCGAGCCCGAGCCGATCCGGTTCTTCGGCACCACCTGGGTCGACCACGGCGGCGGCTACTGGCTGCGCCGGGTCCTGGTCTCGCTCGGCGCCCTCGTCTGCACGGCCGCCGCCGCGCTGGTGCTGCGGTTCGCCATCGCCGGCGTGGCGCTCTCCGACGCCGGCCGCTTCGTCGACGTGCTGCTGATCGCGGCCGTCGCGATCTGCTCGTGCCTCGCGGCGATCCGCACCTGGAAGACCCTCACCGAGGGCCGCCACACCCTCGACGGCTGGATGGCCGAGGACCGCTCGCTGGGTGCCGTCTGGCTGATCGGCGGAGCAGGTGCGCTCGCCGCCTACTTCTTCCGCAGCCTGGTCGAGGCCCCGGGCGAGGCGGTGCACCGCGCGGCCTACGAGAAGGCCCGCCGCGGGCGCCGCTGAGGGGCCGCCTCCACGGGGGAGGCAAGTCAGGTGCCCCCAGCGCCCCTGATGGGCCGCCCCTGGTGGGTTCCCTACTTTCCGAAGGCCCGGGCGAGGTCGTCGAAGAGGTCCTCGGGCTCCTCCAGGCCGACAGAGAGGCGGAGCAGGGAGGGGTGCGGGCGGGCCTCGGGGGCGACCGGGCGGTGGGTCAGCGAGGCGGGGTGCTGGATCAGGGTGTCCACGCCGCCGAGCGAGACCGCGTGGGTGATCAGGTCGCAGCCGGCGGCCGTGCGGGCCGCCGCCTCGTACCCGCCACGCAGCGAGAAGGCGAGCACCGAGCCGGCGCCGGTCATCTGCCGGCCGACCAGGCCCTGCGGGTCGCACTCCGGCAGGCCCGGGTAGTAGACCTGCTCGACCTCGGGGCGGCCGGCCAGCCAGGCCGCCACCTTGGCGGCGTTCGCCGCCTGGTGGCGCACCCGCAGCGGCAGCGTCTGCAGGCCGCGGTGGAGCAGGTAGGCGGCGAGCGGGTGCAGGATGCCGCCGGTCACCGCGCGGACCCGGCGCAGCCGGGCCGCCCACTCGGCGTCGGTGGCGACGGCACCGGCCAGGACGTCGCCGTGGCCGCCGAGGTACTTGGTGGCGCTGTGCAGGACGAGGGTGGCGCCGTGGTGCACCGGCTGCTGCAGGACGGGCGTGGCGAAGGTGTTGTCGACCAGCAGCGGCACGTCCCCGCACTGTGCGGCGACGGCGGACAGGTCGACCAGGTCGAGGGTGGGGTTGGCCGGGGTCTCGACGACCACCAGGCCGGTGTCCGGGCGGATCGCGGCGGCGACCTCGCCGGCGGTCGCCCAGGTCACCTCGGTGCCGAGCAGTCCGGTGGCCAGCACGTGGTCGGTGCCGCCGTACAGCGGGCGGACCGCGACGACGTGCCCCCTGCCCTCGGCGCGGGCGGCCAGCAGGCAGGCGGCGAGCGCGGCCATGCCGGAGGCGAAGGCGACCGCCTGCTCGCAGTCCTCGAGTTCGGCGAGGGCCTCCTCGAAGCGGGCGGTGGTGGGGTTCCACAGCCGCTGGTAGACGGCGCTGCCGCCGTCCGGGACGAGTCCGCCGGTGGCCAGTGCCTCGTAGCTGTCGCCGCCGGTCTCCACGCCGGGGAGCGGGTTGGTGGTGGAGAGGTCGATCGGCGGGACATGGGTCCCGAGGCCGCGCAGGTCGGTTCTGCCGGCGTGGACGGCCCGGGTGTCGGCGTGGGGCATGGGTGGCCTCCTCGGCGGGGTGTGGGGGTGGCCCCATGGTGAAGAGTCCGCGGGTCAGCGGCCACAGTTCGGCAGAAGATTCGGATACCGGCCGGTAGGTCTTGCGGATGTTCGAGCGGTCCGACGATCGTGGGCCCCGTGCCGAAGAATCCGCAGCGCGAACTCGCCCCTGTCGACCGGGCCATCCTGCGGCTGCTGGTCGCCGACGCCCGGATGCCCAACAACGCCATCGCGGAGGCGGTGGGCATCGCCCCGTCCACCTGTCTGGGCCGGATCAGGGCGCTGCGGGAGCGCGGTGTGATCCGCGGCTTCCACGCCGAGGTGGAGCCGGGTGCGGTCGGGCTGGGCATCCAGGCGATGATCGCGGTGCGGCTGCACGCGCACACCAAGGAGCAGATCAGCAGCTTCGCCGGCGGCATACCCCGGCTGCCGGGCGTGGTGGCCGCCTACCACCTGTCCGGGGCCGACGACTACCTGCTGCACGTCGCGGTCGCCGACACGGACGCACTGCGCGACTTCGTGCTGGACCACCTCACCGCGCACCCCGCGGTGCAGCACACCGAGACCAGCCTCATCTTCGGCCACGTCCGGGGCGCCGCCCCCACGGCGGGCGACTGACCCCGGACGGCGCGTCAGCTCCGCGTCAGCGTGCCGCAGGCCCCGTGGTCGTCCGGCTTGCGGTTCGGGTCGTAGGGGTCGACCACCGGGCCGGTGTGCGGCTCTTCGTGCCGAGGCCGATGGCGACGCTGAAGTCCGTCTCCAGGTAGCCGCTGCCCGACGCGCACACGTTGTTGCCCAGATCCGACGCGGGTGCCCGCCCCGAGGTGCTCCGTCAGCTCGGCCGGGGCGGAGCCGCCGACCGCCCGTCAGCCGCGCCGGCGGGCCTGCTTGACCGAGCCGACCACGCCCGCGACCGCCAGCAGCAGCCCGGCGGGCAGCAGCGAGGCGAACAGGGCGGCGAACAGCCCCGAGCTGCCGAGCAGGGTCATCGCCAGGGTGTTCAGCACCCACAGCGCGCCGGCCGCCGGCAGCGCCGACTGCCAGGGGTGCTCGTCGGCCCAGCGCTGGAGCCGCCGGTCGCCGGTGTCCCGGCGCAGCCGGCCGCCGAGCGTGCCGACGAGGAAGAAGAAGAACAGGCCGAGGCCGACCGGCCCGGCCAGGATGTCCATGGACCAGTTCCCGGTGACGATGTTCACCCCGAGGGCGGCACCGCCGACCACCGTGCCGACGGCCGCAGCCGTCCGCCACGGGCCGAGAGTCGCCGCGGCGACGGCGACCTGACGGCTCTCACTTCGCGACAAATCTCCGTTTCCCATGTCACCACCGTGCGCCCGGGGGTCCCTGGAAATCCATAGGGGTGATCCCCGAGTTTCCCCCGAGGACGGCTGTTCGGCCGGAGCCGGTCCGCCCGGGAGGGAGCCGTCCGTGAGCGTCTGCTGACGCGTCGTCGGCGCCGGGCGCGGTCGGCCCCAACGGCACCTGTGGTTCATATGAACATCATTTGAATCCGGTCTCCCAGAGGCAGTCGCATCCCTATGCTGCGGCCGTCCCGTCCGTCCACCGAGAGATCCCAGATGCTGATCACCGCCGTCCTGCTCCTCCTCGTCGGCGCCGTCCTGCTCGTCCTGAGGTGGCGCAAGGTCACCGACTCCGGGGCGGCCACGGCGTCCGGCCTGGTGTCCGTCGGCCTCGGCCTGCTCGCGGGCCTCGCCACCGTCGTCCACGTGGTCGCGCCCTACGAGGTGGGCGTGCCCACCACCCTGGGCAAGGTCGGCGGCACGTGGCAGCCGGGACTGCACCTGAAGTCGCCGCTGACCGACGTCTCCACCTTCTCGACCCGGCCGGTCGACCTCGACCTCACCGGCAAGGACACCGTCGAGGTCCGCTCCTCCGAGGGCGGCGTGCTCTACGCGGACATCACCGTGAAGTGGTCGGTCGACCCCAAGCACACCCAGAGCCTGTTCAAGCTGGCGGGCGACACCGACGCCGTGCAGAAGCGCCTGGTCTACCCCGACAGCCGCGAGATCGTGCGCAACGTCTTCGCCAAGCACACCGGCGTCGAGGGCTACAGCTCCCAGCGCGAGGCGATCAGCACCGAGATCGAGCGGCTCATCACCGCCCGGCTGGCACCGCGCGGCATCCTCGTCAACGGCGTCAACCTGCGGAACGTGAAGCCCAGCGACAGCCTGCAGCACGCGATCGATCAGAAGATCCAGCAGGACCAGGCCACCGCCCAGGCCGAGGCCGCCGTCCGCACCGCCAAGGCCGAGGCCGAGAAGCGGAAGATCGAGGCGGACAGCACCGCCGCGGCCAACACCGCCATCGCCAACTCACTCACCGACAAGATCCTGATGAGCCAGTGCATCGAGGCCTTCAAGGCCGCCGCCGAGAAGAACCCGGTGTACGCCAGTCCCTGCGGCACCGGCGGCTCGCCGGTCATCGTCGACGGCACCAAGCGCTGACGCCCGGGTGCCGGGGGCCGCCGCCCCCGGCACCCGGTCCGGCTCAGAGCGTCCAGTCGACGGTGAGCACCGCACCCGCACCGCGCTGCAGGAAGACGTACGCGGTGGAGGCGAGCGCCTGGTCGAACTGCAGCCGCAGCTGCACCGTCGACCCGGGCCGGATCGCGGCCACACCCGCCGCGGAGAACTCGCCCGAGGTCCGGGAGCCCGACGCGAACCGGGCCACCGTCGCCGCCGCACCCGCGCTCGCCGGGGCCGACCAGTCGTCCGTGCCGGCGGTGCAGGCCGCGCCGAAGCAGCCGTCCCGCACGTCGACGGTCAGCTGCGCCGCGGCCCACGGGTCCCCGCTGCCGCTGCCGTAGCCCAGGGTCAGCCGCGCGCCGGTGATCGTGGCGCCGGCCGGGACGGCCGAGGCGTCGAAGGAGAGCAGCGCCCGGTTCTGCCTGCCGTCGGTGCCGCGGCCCACGGCGAGGCCCAGACTGTCGGCGAGGGTGCCCACCGCGGGCGAACCGCCGTCCGCGGCGGCCTTCACGTAGCCGTCCCGCGCGGTGTCGTCGGTGAGCTGCGTGCTGCCGGAGCCGCCCGAGGGCGAGGGGGACGGGGACGGCGAGGACGGCGGGCTGGGGGAGGGCGACGGCGCCGAGCCGTCCAGGCCCCAGAACCGGCCGATCCGGTAGGAGGCGCAGAGGTTCGCATCCAGCACGTACGCCCCGGCGGTGCCGCACTGCTCGGCGCCGCTGCCCGGGTCGACCGGCTGGCCGTGGTCCATGCCGGTGATCGAGTACACCTCGACCCGGTCGGCGCCCGAGGCATCCCGGTACACCTGGTGGGGGTAGCCCGCGACGGTGTCGCTCACCGCGGGCGTCTGGCCGGTGCCGGCGACGTCCGTCCACTGCTTCATCAGCTCGGTGAGGTTCACCGGCTTCACCACCGAGTCGGACGAGCCCTGCCAGAGCGAGACCTTCGGCCGCGCCCCCGTCCACGACGGGTACGCCTGCCGGACGAGGTCGCCCCACTGCTGCGGGGTCTTCGAGGTGCCCATGGTCATGCAGTTCACCGAGGCCTCGACCGCCGTGGTGGCGCAGTGGTACGGGAGCCCGGCGACCACGCCGCCGCCCGCGAACACGTCCGGGTAGTCCGCCAGCAGTGCGGCCGTCATCGCCCCGCCCGCCGACAGGCCGGTCACGTACACCCGGGCCGGATCGCTGCCCAGGTCGGCCACGGTCTTCGCGACCATCTGACGGATCGACAGCGCCTCGCCCGCGTCCCGCCCGAAGTCACCGGGCTGGAACCAGTTGAAGCACTGCGAGGAGTTGTTGGCGGACTGCTGCTGCGGCATCACCACGGCGAAGCCCCAGGCGTCCGCCCAGTGCGTCCAGCCTGCCGCCTCGCCGTACGACGCCGACTGGGTGCAGCCGTGCAGCGCCACCACCACCGGCCGCCCGGCCGGCAGCGCGGCGGGCGCGTAGCGGTACATCAGCAGATTGCCCGGGTTCGAACCGAACCCGGTGACCTGGACGGTGCCGGCGGCCCTGGCCTCGCCGTGGCCGAGCCCGAGCACCGCCGCCGCGGCCACGGCGAGCAGCGCGAGCGCCGCCCACCACCGTCTCAGGGGCGTGTCGTACGTCATGGGGGAACTCCTCAGGTGGGGGAGAGCCGACCGTACGGGCGGTGCCGCGCCGCCCGGCACGGTACGGACGGACACCCCGGACGCCACCGGATGGCGGCGCACCCCATTGCAGGCCCCGGCCGTCCGCGACCGCGCTGCCCACGGTTCGGACATCCCGGCCCACGGCCCTCCGCCGGTGCGAGGATGGCCGCAGAGCACCGTACGAAGGAGCGGCCCCATGCCCAGCAGCGCATCCGGACAGAAGATCGCCTTCCTCGGCACCGGCAAGATCGGCGAGGCCCTGCTCTCCGGCCTGCTGCGGGCCGGCGAGGACCCGGCCGACGTCCTGGTGACCGCCCGCCGCCCCGAGCGCGCCGCCGAACTCGCCGCCCGCTACGGCGTCACGGCCGTCAGCAACGCCGAGGCCGCCAAGCTCGCCGACACCCTGATCCTCGCGGTGAAGCCGCAGGACATGGGCACCCTGCTCGACGAACTGGCGCCGCACATCGCCCCCGACCGGCTGGTCGTCTCCGCCGCCGCCGGTATCCCGACCGCCTGGTTCGAGGAGCGGCTCGCCGCCGGCACCCCGGTCGTCCGCGTCATGCCCAACACCCCCGTCCTGGTGGACGAGGGCATGAGCGTCATCTCCGGCGGCTCGCACGCCTCCGAGGCCCATCTGGAGCGCACCGAGGCGATCTTCCGCTCGGTCGGCAAGGCGATCCGCCTGCCCGAGGCCCAGCAGGACGCGGCGACCGCCCTCTCCGGCTCCGGCCCGGCCTACTTCTACTTCCTGGTCGAGGCGATGACCGACGCCGGCATCCTGCTCGGCCTGCCCCGGCAGGTCGCCCACGACCTCATCGTGCAGTCCGCGATCGGCGCCTCGATCATGCTGCGCGACTCCGGCGAACACCCCGTCAAGCTCCGTGAGGCGGTCACCTCCCCGGCCGGCACCACCATCGCGGCCATCCGCGAACTGGAGAACCACGGCGTCCGCGCCGCCCTCCTCGGTGCCCTGGAGGCCGCCCGCGACCGCTCCCGCGAGCTGGCCGGCGGCGGCAAGTAGCCCGCCGCGGCCCGGCACCGGAGCCCCGGCGCCGGGCCGGTAGGCTCGACCGGGTGAGCTACGACCTGGTGATCTTCGACAACGACGGGGTGCTCGTCGACAGCGAGCCCATCTCCAACCGGGTGCTGGCCGCGTACCTCACCGAACTCGGCTACCCGACCACCGTCGAGGACTCCTACCGGGACTACATGGGCACCGCCGCGCACCGGGTCCACGACGTCATCCTGGAGCGGCACGGCGACCGGCTGCCCGAGGGCTTCGACGACCTCTTCCACGGCCGGGTGTTCGCCGCCTTCGAGGCCGAACTCGGACCGGTCGCCGGGGCGGAGGCCCTGCTCAAGACCCTGCAGCAGTCCGGCGTCCCGTACTGCCTGGCCTCCTCCGCGCACCACTCCTGGATCCGCACCGCGCTCGACCTCACCGGCCTGCGCGGGCACCTCGCCGAGGAACTGATCTTCAGCGCCCAGGACGTCGGCGTCGGCAAGCCCGCCCCCGACCTCTTCCTGCACGCCGCCCGCACCATGGGTGTGCCGCCCGAGCGCTGCCTCGTCCTGGAGGACAGCCCCAACGGCGTGCTCGCCGCGCGCGCCGCCGGCATGGACGTGTACGGCTACGCCGCGCTCACCGACCCCGCCAAGCTCACCGCCGCCGGCGCCACCGGCCTCTTCTCCCGCCTCGCCGAGGTCTCCGCACTCCTGGGCCACTGACCGGGGAGCGCCCCTGATCGGTTCACCCCCTCCCGGAACGGCTCGCGAGGGCCTACGCTCGGCCACCACACGTCGGTACCCACCAGTAGCGGGGGCCCCATGGCCGAGACCACCGGACGGCTGCGGCAGGCGCGCGCCGCACTGGCAGCGAGCTTCCTGCTGCAGGGCGCCACCTTCGCCCTGCTGGTCAGCTGCATCCCGGAGATCCAGCGGCGGTACGGGCTCGACGACTCCCTCCTGCCGGTCTTCCTCGCCGCGGTGCCGATCCTCGCCGGGGCGGGCTCCATCGCCTCCGAGGCACTGGTGCGACGCAGCAGCCCCCGCACCGTGCTGCGGGTCGTGCAGCCCGCCGTCTGCCTCGCCCTCGCCGCCGTCGGCGTCGGCACCGCCCTGTGGCAGCTCGCCCTCGCCCTGGCCGCCTTCGGGCTGCTGGTCGGTGCACTGGACGCCTCGATGAACATGCTCGGCGTCGGCCTCCAGCACCGGTACGGCCGCAGCATCATGCTCGGCTTCCACGCCGCGTTCAGCCTCGGCGGGATCGCCGGTGCCGCCGTCGCCGGCCTCGGCGCGCACCGCGGGAACCCGCTGAGCGTGCTGTTCGCCGGCTCCGCCGCGGTGCTGATCCCGGCCGCCCTGCTGGTCGGCACCCGCTTCGCCGGCCCGGCGGAACTCGGCGACGCCGTCGAGCAGGCGGCCCGCGCGGCCGGCCGCGCCGTCCCCTGGCGCCCGCTGCTGCCGCTCTGCCTCGCCATGGCGGTCGCCTACATCGCGGACGCCTCGGTCTCCAACTACAGCGTCAAGTACCTCACCGACACCCTGCACAGCCCCGACGACCTCGCCAAGCTCTCCTACCTGGGCTACATGCTGGCGATGCTGGCCGGCCGCGCCCTCGGCGACCGCGGCGTGCAGCGGTTCGGCGCGGTCGCGGTCGTCAGGGTCGGTGCGGCGACCGCCGCCCTGGGCTTCGCCGCCGCCGCGGTCGCCCCCGCCCCCTGGGCCGGGATCGCCGCGTTCACCCTGCTCGGGCTCGGCATCTGCGCGATCATTCCGCAGGTCTTCGCGGCCGGGGGCCGCCTGATGCCCGCCGACTCGGACGCCGCCGTCGCCCGGCTCAACCTCTTCAACTACGTCGGCTTCCTGGTCGGCTCGCCGCTGGTCGGGGCGATCGGCGACGCCGGCTCCTACCGGGCCGCGCTGCTCGCCCCGATGCTGCTGGTGCTGGTGATCCTCCCGCTCGCCGGCCACTTCGCCCCCGCACCGGCCCGGGAGTCCAAGGAGCCCGCCCAGGCGCACTGAACCCCCTGCGTCCCGCCCCCGGCCACCCACTACGGTGGAGGCATGCCCGACGCCGAGCGCGACGACAACCCCTGCGGCCTGCACCTCTTCTGGGACGACGCGGTGACCGCGTACGACTTCGGCCCCGGCCACCCGATGGACCCGACCAGGCTCGCTCTCACCAAGCACCTGGTCGACGCCTTCGGGCTCGGCGGCGGCCCCGGTGTCACCGTCCGCTCGGCCCCCGCCGCCGGGGACTCGACCCTGCGCCTGGTGCACACCGCCGAGTACATCGCCGCCGTCCGCAAGGTCGCCGCCGACCCGGACCTCGCCGATCTGCGGCACGGCCTCGGCACCGACGACAACTGGGCCTTCCCCGGCCTGCACACCGCCTCCGCGCTGATCGTCGGCCAGTCCGTCGCCGCCGCCGAGTCGGTGTGGCGCGGCGAGGCCCGGCACGCCGTCAACTTCGCCGGCGGGCTGCACCACGCCATGCCCGACCGCGCCTCCGGCTTCTGCGTCTACAACGACCCGGCCCTCGCCATCGCCCGGCTGCTGGAGCTCGGCGCCGAGCGGGTCGCCTACGTCGACGTCGACGTGCACCACGGCGACGGCGTCCAGCAGGCCTTCTGGAACGACCCGCGGGTGCTCACCGTCTCGCTGCACGAGCACCCCGCGACACTCTTCCCGGAGACCGGCTGGTCCACCGAGTCCGGCGGGCCGGACGCCCCCGGCAGTGCCGCCAACCTGCCGCTGCCGGCCGGCACCGGCGACACCGGCTGGCTGCGCGCCTTCCACGCCCTGGTGCCCGAACTGCTCGCCGCCTTCCGCCCGCAGGTGCTCGTCACCCAGCACGGCGCCGACACCCACGTCGAGGACCCGCTCGCCCACCTCGCGGTCAGCCTCGACGCCCAGCGCCTCGTCGCCGAGGCGCTGCACGGCCTCGCCCACCAGCACGCCGACGGCCGCTGGATCGCCCTCGGCGGGGGCGGCTACGCGGTGGTCGACGTGGTGCCCAGAACCTGGACCCACCTGGTCGCCACCGCGGCCGGCCGCCCGCTCGACCCGGCCGCCGAGACCCCCGAGGAGTGGCGTGCCGAGGTCTACCGCCGGACCCGGCAGCAGGCGCCGCTGCGGATGACCGACGGCGCCGACCCCGACTGGCGGGACTTCCACGACGGCTACGACCCGGCCTCCCGCCTCGACCAGGCGATCCTCGCCGCCCGCCGCGCCGTCTATCCCCACCACGGCCTGCTGCCCTGACCTGCGGCCGGGGCCCGGCGCCCCCGCCCGCGCCGCGCGCGCCGGGCCGGTGCTCCCGAGCGCCCCGCCACGCCCGACCGGCCGGTCCGCCTGCGCCATACGCCTTTCGGCTACGTACTGCAATCGGGGGATGCCGCACCGTACAAGGACTGGGCATCCCCCTCTTCCCACTGGTACCACCCATAACTACTCTGGGCATACACGTGTGCCGGTGGAGTCACCGGAGGGGAAGCCGGTGCCTTGCACACGGGTAAGGGTCGGGTGATGGTCATGAGTTCAGGCGAACGCCCCCTGCAGGAAGTCGTCTTCCTGACCGTGGCCGAGGTGGCCTCGGTCATGAGGGTGTCCAAGATGACGGTGTACCGCCTGGTGCACAGCGGTGAACTGCCGGCGATCCGGGTCGGGCGCTCGTTCCGCGTCCCGGAGCAGGCGGTCCACGCGTACCTGAAGGAGTCCTACGTGCGGCTCGAGAGCGCGTAGGCCTGACACGGCAGGGCAGGATTACTGCTTACCCCGGGCGGACGGTAGGCTAGGCCCTCCGTCAGTCGTATGGACACCCGTCTCCCATGGACGGGGTCCGAGTGAGCGAGGTTTGTTCCGTGGGCTCTGTCATCAAGAAGCGTCGCAAGCGTATGGCCAAGAAGAAGCACCGCAAGCTTCTGAAGCGCACTCGCGTGCAGCGTCGCAACAAGAAGTAACCCGCGGCCGGACTACTTCCCGCTCACGCGGGGGGCCAGCCGCTGCACCGACGGCCGCCTCGCGCGCACCAGGTGTCCGAACTGCCCGCCCGGGCCGAGCCCGGGCGGGCAGTGGTGTCTTCGCACCCGATCGTGGCGCCGGTGCGGGGCCGGGGCGTGGCGCCGGTACGGCCCGGAAACATCCGCACGGTACGGTGCAGTCAGGGCGACAGGAGGAGGCCGCAGCAGCGTGGGCAGGACCGTACTCGTCACCGGTGTGGCCCGGCACCTCGGCGCCCGGTTCGCCGCCGCGATCGCCCGCTCGCACGGGGTGGACAAGGTCGTCGGCGTCGACGTCCAGCCGCCCGCGGAGGCGCTGCCGCCCGGCATCGACTTCGCCCGGGTCGACCTGCGCCGCCCGGCCGTCGCCCGGGTGATCGCCGAGCACGGCGTCGACACCGTCGTGCACCTCAACGTCTCCGCCATGGGCCCGGGCGGTCGCTCCGCCGTCAAGGAGACCAACGTCATCGGCACCATGCAGCTGCTCGGAGCCTGCCAGAAGGCCCCCGGGGTGCGCCGCCTGGTGGTGAAGTCCACCACCGGCGTGTACGGCTCCGCGCCCCGCGACCCGGCCGTCTTCCACGAGCGGATGCAGCCCAAGGAACTCCCGGCCGGCGGCTTCGCCCGGGACGCCGCCGAGGTCGAGGGCTACGTCCGCGGCTTCGCCCGCCGCCGGCCCGACGTCGCCGTCACCGTGCTGCGCTTCGCCAACATCGTCGGCCCGGTCGGGGACACCCCGCTCTGCGCCTGGTTCACCCTGCCCGTGCTGCCCACCGTGCTCGGCCGCGACCCGCGGCTGCAGTTCGTCCACGAGGACGACGCCGTGGAGGTGCTGCGGCTCGCCGCCCTCGACCCGCGCCCCGGCACCACCAACACCGGCACCTTCAACGTGGCCGGCGACGGCGTCCTGCTGCTCTCGCAGTGCGCCCGCCGCCTCGGCCGGCCCACCGTGCCGCTGCTCAGGCCCGCGCTCGGCGCGGTGGCCGGGCTCGTCCGACAGACCAGGCTCGCCGACATCTCGCCCGAGCTGATCCAGCTGCTCACCCACGGCCGGGTCGTGGACACCACCCAGCTCCGCGAGACCTTCGGCCACACCCCCCGCTTCACCACCGCCGAGGCGTTCGCCGACTTCGTCGCCGCCCAGCGGGCGGGCCTGCTGCCCCCAGAACGGCTCGCCGCCGTCACCGACCGGCTGGCCGCCCTGCTCGGCCAGGACGACCGCCGCACCCAGGAGCCGATGCCGCGATGACCGCAGCCCGCAAGACCGAGCCGGCCGACGCCAAGGTCATCCCGATCGAGTCCGCGCCCAGCTGGCACGCCGGGAGCCCGGCCGGCGGCGGCTTCGCGGACCGGCTGGCCGAGGCCGTCGGCGGGGCGCTCGCCGGACAGCTCGGCGCCACCGCCACCAAGGTCCTCGGCAAGGGCTGGGAGGACCGCGCCGCGAGCGGCCTGGCCTTCCTGCGGCGCCGGATCACCGGCGACTACGAGGTCGACGAGTTCGGCTTCGACCGGGAGCTCACCGAGGAGGTGCTGCTCTCGCTGCTGCGACCGGTCGCCGAGAAGTACTTCCGGGTCGAGGTCCTCGGCGTCGAGAACATCCCCGCCGAGGGCGGCGCGCTGATCGTCGCCAACCACTCCGGCACGATCCCGCTCGACGCGCTGATGACCCAGGTCGCGATCCACGACCACCACCCGCACCGGCGGCACCTGCGGATGCTCGCCGCCGACCTGGTTTTCGTCCTGCCCGTCGCCGGCGAGCTGGCCCGCAAGGCCGGCCACACCCTCGCCTGCAACGAGGACGCCCAGGCGCTGCTGGAGCGCGGTGAGGTGGTCGGGGTCTGGCCGGAGGGCTTCAAGGGGATCGGCAAGCCCTTCTCCGAGCGGTACAAGCTCCAGCGGTTCGGCCGCGGCGGCTTCGTCTCCTCCGCCCTGCGCGCGGGCGTGCCGATCGTGCCCTGCTCGATCGTCGGCGCCGAGGAGACCTACCCGATGATCGGCAACTTCCGCTCGCTGGCCCGGCTGCTCGGGCTGCCGTACGTGCCGATCACCCCGACCTTCCCCTGGCTCGGGCCGCTCGGCGCGATCCCGCTGCCCACCAAGTGGACGATCCAGTTCGGCGAGCCGATCCCGACCGACGGCTACCCGCGGGAGGCCGCGGACGACCCGATGCTGGTCTTCAACCTCGCCGACCAGGTCCGCGAGACCATCCAGCACACCCTGTACAAGCTGCTGGTGCAGCGGCGGTCGGTGTTCTTCTGACACCGGTGTCCGGGCCGCGGCACGGCCCCGGGAACGCCGGAGCGGCCGTGGGAGCTCGGGAATCCCACGGCCGCTCCGGCGGAGCCGGCCTCAGCCCAGGGTGAGACCGGGCAGCAGCCCGGGGATCAGCGGCGGGATCGTGATGCCCTGACCCTCCGGCGCTCCGGAGGCCGAGCCGGTCGGGGCGGGGGAGGCGCCCGATCCGGTCGTGCCGCCGGTGGCCGGCGTGCCGGTCTGCCCGCCGCCCAGGCCGTTGGTGAGGCCGTCGACCAGACCGCTGACACCCTGCGGGGCCGCGCTCGGCGCGGCGCCGTTCGGGGCGGTGCCGGTGCCGTGCGCCGTCGGCGCACCCGAACCGCCCTGCGTGCTGCCCTGGACGGCACCGCCCGACGCCTTGTCCGAGGACTGACCGTCGCCCAACCCCGTGCCGTGCTGGCCGCCCGAACCGGGCGTCTCCAGATGCAGGGGTGCGACGTCCTCGCTTATGTCGTCGAACAGCTCGTCGACCTTGTCGGCCTGCGGGCCGAGCTGGCCGGGCAGCCGGTCGTGCAGGCGAGTCCAGCGGTCGTCCTGGCCCGAGGCGAAGGTGGCGAGCTGGCGCATCGGGGCCAGCGAGCCGTTGCTCCGGTACACCGAGCGCAGCAGGTCGCGGCCGCGGACGGCCTCGGCGTGCATGTCGTCCAGCGCCTGTCGGACCTGCTCGACCGTGTCGGGGCTCAGCGTGTCCGGCGAGCCGGACCGCTGGAGCAGGCTCTGCGCCTCGTCCAGCCGGGCGGTCGCCTGCTCCAGCAGCAGCGCACCGCGTTCGGAGTCCGACCCCGCCCAGTCCAGCCGGAGGCCCTCCAGGCCGCGCTTCATGCCGTAGAGGGCGTCGCCCGGCAGCGCACCGCCGCTGGCGGCCGCGGCACCGGCGAAACCGCCGACCGCGACGCCCGCGACCAGGCCGCCGATCGCGAGGCGGCGGCCCCAGCGGCCGCGGGCCGCCCGGGCGGCCCGGTGTCCGCGCTGCCGCGGCACCGCAGGGGTGCCGCCCCCGGCGAACGCCTGCTCGAACGCGGCCATCAGCCGGGCCCGTTGGACCGCCTTGGCCTCCGCGGAGAACTCCGGTACCGGCAGCTCCCCGAGGGTGTCCGCCACGGCCAGCAGCTCGGCCATCGCGGTGGATCCGGCACGGTGGGCACCGCCCGGTGTGCTCCCGTCGGGGCCGCCCCCGCCGGGTGAGTTGTCCGTCCGGTGGGCCTCCAATGCCTCGGCGAAGGCCTTCGCCCGCCGGTGCTCCAGCACGTTTGCCGTCACGGGCCGCACCTCCCTTCGTCGTTGTCGACACCGTGGCCTGCCGGAAGGTTGTCTCGGCGGGCCGAAACCACACCATCGGGTGATGCGGTCCGAACCTGCTTGACCGCATGCCCGCTGATGGTTTCCACGCTGGCCAACGAGCGGTGCCGGGAGTCGGTTACGCACGACTGATCATGTGACCGCGCATTCACCCGCCCGTGTCGGAGCACGGGCCCGGGTGACGGTCCGTCGGCTATGGACGTCACGGCAGCCGGCTCACCGCGCGTCCGGGGGCAGCAGGCGTGCCAGTGTCCGCACCGCGCGGTACTGCAGGGTCTTGATGGCGCCCTCGTTCTTGCCCATGATCCGCGCCGTCTCGGCGACCGAGAGCCCCTGCAGGAAGCGGAGGTTGACGCACTCCTGCTGCTGGGGGTTGAGCCGCCGCACCGCGTCCCGCAGGGCCGCGTTGGCCAGCGACTCCAGGACGGACTCCTCCGGGCTGCGCTCGCACTCGTTGGAGTCCAGCATCTCGCCGGTGGTGACCTCCAGCCGGAACCGGCTGGACTTGAAGTGGTCGGCCACCAGGTTGCGGGCGATGGTCACCAGCCAGGCGCCGAAGTCCCGTCCCTGCCAGGTGAAGGTGCCGATCCGGCGCAGCGCCCGCAGGAAGGTCTCGCTGGTGAGGTCCTCGGCGGTGGCCCGGCTGCCGACCCGGTAGTAGATGTACCGGTAGACGGTGTCCGAGTACTGGTCGTAGAGCCGGCCGAAGGCCTCGCTCTCGCCGGCCTGGGCGCGTTCGACCAGCTCCATCACCGGGTTGTGGTCGGTCTCGGTGCCCCGGTCGGTGCGCGGGCGGCTGCGGGCCGGGGCACCGACGCCGCGGCGGGCGCCGGTCGTGGCGCCGCCGGCGGCGGTGCCGCTGGTGGCGGTGGAGCGCAGCAGCGTGCCGGAGGCGGGGACGGGGCGCGGGCCGGGGGCGACGGGTGCGCCGGCACCGGCGAGGACGGGCTGGGGGACGAGCACCTGGAACTCGCGGATGGCGGCCCACAGCCGGTCCAGCCGGGCGCCGGTGCGCAGGGTGGCGGTCGACGGGCTGGAGGTGGCGGGCGCGTCGTTCCGGACGGGTGGGTACACGGGACTCCCAGAGGCAGAACTGTGGACGGGTCACCTCCGCCTGCGCGGAGAGCACGCCCCCTGCCCCCGCCGGGGGACACGCAGGTGCCGTGCATCCAGGAGAGGATAACGCTTTGTGCAATGACGGCTACACCCTGTGGCGGAAGTGGTCGTTTGAGATCCGGATGACGCGTATATTCAGCCGGTACTGATCGTCGGTGGCCGGTCGGAGCGCGCTCCGAGTGATCGAATGTCAACGCGGTGTGACCGATTCGAGTGAGGGGCGGGCGCTTTCCCTGCCTCGCGATCCGGTAACCCACAAGTTTCCCGAGGCGCCGAACGATCGGATCCGGTCAACTGCGAAGCGGGGCCGACGCGCCGCCGTCCGCCCGAGTTCGCCCGTAGGTGTGAGGAGTTGACGGGCCGCGGGTGGACGCCCGGGCAACCGCCCCGGACCAGGGCACATGTGACGGCCGGTCGGCCGCCGTGCACGGCGCGGCCGGAGGCTCAGGCGGTGCGGCGGCGCCGGTGGACGGCCAGCGCCGCGGCCGTGGCGCCCGCCGCGACGCCGAGTCCGGCGGCGGCCGGCAGGCCCACCTTGGCGGCCTTGCGGCCCGTGCGGAAGTCGCGGACCCGCCAGCCGTGCGTCCGCGCGTGCCGGCGCAGCGAGGCGTCCGGGTTCACCACGTAGGGGTGGCCGACCAGGCTGAGCATCGGGATGTCGTTGGCGGAGTCGCTGAACGCCGCGCAGCGGGAGAGGTCCAGCTGCTCGCGGCGGGCCAGCGCCTGCACCGCGGCCGCCTTGGCCGGCCCGTGCAGCAGCCCGCCCACCAGCCGGCCGGTGTACTCGCCGTTCGAGGTCTCGGCCACGGTGGCCAGGGCGCCGGTCATGCCCAGCCGGCGGGCGATGATCCGGGCGATCTCCTGCGGGGCCGCGGTGACCAACCAGACCCGCTGCCCGGCGTCGAGGTGCATCTGGACGAGCGCCCGGGTGCCGGGCCAGACCTTGTCCGCGATGACCTCCTCGAAGATCTCCTCGCAGATCTGCTCCAGCTCGGCCGTCCGCTTGCCGGCGACCAGGCCGAGCGCGGTGTCCTGGGCGTCCGCGATGTGCGTCGGGTCCTCCGAGCCGTGCAGCCGGAACCAGGTCTGCTGCCAGACGAAGCGGGCGACGTCGCGGCGGGTGAAGAACCGCCGCCGGTACAGGCCGACGCCGAGGTAGAACATCGCGGCGCCGCGCAGGATCGTGTTGTCGCAGTCGAAGAACGCCGCCGCCTGCGGGTCGCCGGGCGTCGGGGTGTGGTCCTCGGCGGGTGCCCTCCTGCCGCGCCCGGCCTTCTCGGGCTTCTCGGCCTTCTCCGGCTTCGCCGCCTTCTCGGCCGTGCGCTGCGCGGTGTCCGTCGCGCCGTTCCGCTCCGCGCGCTGCGCGGCGAGCAGGTCGGCCTCGGCCGCGTCGGCGGCGGCCTCGCCCGCCAGCGCGGTCCGCTCGTCGGGGGAACGCCTTGCGAGGTGGAGCCTTCGTAGCGCGGCCATGGACCGAGCATAGCCAGCCGGAACGGTGTTCCCGTGACGCCCGCGTGCAGGAGCCGTTAACGGTGCGCATCGGAGCCGTGACCCGTGCCACGGGCGCACAATGGCCGGGTGAGCCTGCTGCGACGCGACAAGAACAAGAAGCCCGCCGACCGGGTGGTCACCCTGATCGGCAAGCCCGGCTGCCACCTGTGCGACGACGCCCGCACGATCCTCGTCCGGGTGACCGGCGAGCTCGGCGCCGCCTTCGAGGAGAGGGACATCACCCAGGACGAGACGCTGTACCACCAGTACGCCGAGCAGATCCCGGTCACCCTGATCGACGGCCGCCAGCACGACTTCTGGCGGGTGGACGAGCGCAGGCTGCGCGCCGCCCTCGGCGCCTGATCCGGCGCCCGTCCGCCGCCACCGCCCGCCGCTGTTCTCCCCCGCCACCCCCGCCGATCGGCGGGGGGGGGGGGGG
>NZ_JAHTIK010000001.1:4715001-4763500 GCF_025655475.1 Kitasatospora sp. DSM 101779
CCCCCCCCCCCCCCCCGCCGATCGGCGGGGGTGGCGGGTCGAATCGTTGCCGACCCGATAGAGATCACCCGCCGAATCGGTGAATTCGTCGGCTTACGATCGAGCCTGTTTCGTGTCCGCCGGGGGCCACAGGCGAAGGAGAGAGCGCGATGGGCGGCTATGCCGTCGTCGACGTCGAGGCCACCGGCCGCAGCCCCTGGCGGCACCGGATCGTCGAGGTCGCCGTCGTCCTGCTGGACGAAGCACTCCGCACCGAGGAGGCCTTCGCCACCCTGATCGACCCCGGCGGCCCGGTCGGGCCCACCCACGTGCACCGGATCACCCAGGACGACGTGGTCGGCGCCCCGCGCTTCCGCGAGGTCGCCCCGTATCTGCTCGACCTGCTCGCCGACCGGGTCATGGTCGGCCACCACGTCACCTGCGACCACGCCTTCCTGGAGCGCGAGTACGCCCGGATCGGGGTGCCGCTGCCGCCCGTCCCGCTGCTGTGCACCATGCGCATGGCCCGCACCCGGCTGCCCGCCGCCACCGGCTGGGGCCTCACCGCCTGCGCCGAGGCGGCCGGCCTCGACCGGTTCCCGGCGCACACCGCGATGGGCGACGCCCGGGCCGCCGCCGACCTGCTCCGCCACTACGCCCGGGCCGGGGCGCTCCCGCCCGCCGACCACTCGGAGCCGGCGCGGGACGCTGCCCCGGCGCCGTGGCCGCGGCTCGGCCGGGCCCGCTCGCTGGCGGGCGGCGAGCTCGTCCCGCTGCAGCGCAGGGAGGCCCCGCTCGGGCCCTGGCCGCAAGGTCCGGCCGGATTCGGGGCAGGCGCTCCGGCGGGGCCCGGAACGGCGGCGGCCCCGCAGGGAGGCGAGTGATGCGCATCACTGTGGAGGGACAAATCGGACACCATCTTTGTGCACACGTTCACAAACGCATAGCCTGGCTGCCAAAGCCCAGCTTCACCCTCGGGAGCACCGTGGCAATCGGCCGACCCACCCAGAGCAGTTCGCAGGCGCCCGACACCGGCGCCGCGCGCCGACCCTCGCGTGCCCGGGGCATCCCGGAGGCGACCGTCGCCCGCCTCCCCCTCTACCTGCGGGCCCTGACCGCGCTCTCCGAGCGGTCCGTCCCCACCGTCTCCTCCGAGGAACTGGCCGCCGCCGCCGGCGTGAACTCCGCCAAGCTCCGCAAGGACTTCTCCTACCTCGGCAGCTACGGCACCCGAGGCGTCGGCTACGACGTCGAGTACCTGGTCTACCAGATCTCGCGTGAGCTGGGTCTCACCCAGGACTGGCCGGTCGTCATCGTCGGCATCGGAAACCTCGGCCACGCCCTCGCCAACTACGGCGGTTTCGCCTCCCGCGGCTTCCGGGTCGCCGCCCTGCTCGACGCCGACCCCGGCGTCGTCGGCACCACCGCCGCCGGCCTGCCCGTGCGGCACATGGACGAGCTGGAGTCCATCGTCGAGAGCCAGCAGGTCTCCATCGGCGTGATCACCACTCCGCCCGGCGCCGCCCAGCAGGTGTGCGACCGGCTCGTCGAGGCAGGCGTCACCAGCATCCTCAACTTCGCCCCCACCGTGCTGACCGTCCCCGACGGCGTGGACGTGCGCAAGGTCGACCTCTCCATAGAGCTCCAGATCCTCGCCTTCCACGAGCAGCGCAAGGCCGGCGAGGAGCCCGGCGGCGGCGACTCCGTCCTCGACCGGGCCCCCGGCCCGGTCCGTGCCGCGGCCGCCAAGCTGCGCCGCGCCGCGGGCGGCGCCGCCAAGTCCGAGCCCGCCAAGGGCGCCGACCGGTCCGCCCAGGGCCGGGCCGCCAAGACCGCTGCCGGTGCCAAGCCCGCCGCCGCGGGCGAGGGCGACCTCTCGGCGGTGATGCCGGCATGAGCCTGCTCGTCGTCGGACTGAGCCACCGCACCGCCCCGGTCGGTGTGCTGGAGCGCGCCGCCCTCACCGGCGAGGTCCCCACCCGCCTGCTGCACGACGCCGCCGCCTCGGCCACCGTCGCCGAGGCCGCCCTGGTCAACACCTGCAACCGGATCGAGCTCTACGCGGACGTGGACAAGTTCCACGCCGGCGTCGCCGAGCTCTCCCTGCTGCTCGCCCACCACAGCGGCGTCGACCTGGAGGAGCTCACCGCCCACCTCTACGTCCACTACGAGGACCGCGCCGTCCACCACCTCTTCTCGGTGGCCTGCGGTCTGGACTCGATGGTCGTCGGCGAGGGCCAGATCCTCGGCCAGCTGCGCGACGCCCTGGCCCGCGCCCAGGACGAGCACACCGCCGGCCGCGGCCTCAACGAGCTCTTCCAGCAGGCCCTGCGGGTCGGCAAGCGCGCCCACAGCGAGACCGGCATCGACAAGGCCGGCCAGTCCCTGGTGACCTTCGGACTGGAGCAGGTCGCCGCCGGCGCCGGCGACATCGCAGGCAAGCGCGTCCTGGTCGTCGGCGCCGGCTCGATGAGCTCGCTCGCCGCCGCCACCCTGGTGCGTTCCGGCGTCACCGACCTGCTGATCGCCAACCGCACCGCGGAGCGCGCCGAGCGGCTGGTCGCCATCCTCGGCACCGGCCGCACCGTCGACTTCGCCAAGGTCCCCGAGGCGCTCGCCGACGTCGACCTGGTGGTCTCCTGCACCGGCGCGGCCGGTGTGGTCGTCACCGCCGAGGAGGTCGCCGCCGCGGTCGCCGCCCGAACCGGCGACGGCCCGCTCGCCTTCCTCGACCTGGCGATGCCGCGCGACGTCCACCACGACGTCCACGAGCTGCCCGGCGCGCTGCTGGTCGACATCGAGAGCCTCTCCCACGCGCACTCGGCCGCCGGACCGGGCGCCGCCGACGTCGACGCCGTCACCGGCATCGTCGCCGACGAGGTCGCCGCCTTCGGCGCCGCCCAGCGCGCCGCCCGGATCGCCCCCACCGTGGTCGCGCTCCGCTCGATGGCCTCCGACGTCGTCAGCGGCGAACTCGCCCGGCTGGAGTCCCGGCTGCCCGACCTCGACGAGCGTTCCCGCGCCGAGATCGGCCAGACCGTCCGCCGCGTCGTCGACAAGCTGCTGCACGCCCCCACCGTGCGGGTCAAGCAGCTGGCCGCCGAGCCCGGCGGCGCCTCCTACGCGGAAGCGCTGCGCGAGCTCTTCGACCTGGACCCGGCGGCCGTGCACGCGGTCTCCGGCACCCCGGCGGCCTCGCCGGGCACCGGCCACGCCCCCCGCGGCGGAGCGGCCGGATGAACCCCGTAAACCCCCACCGGCACGACCTGGACGAGCACCCCATGAATGGTCAACTGAGCAGCCCCCCGGGCGCCCCCGAGCAGCCGCTGCGCCTCGGCACCCGGCGCAGCGCCCTCGCCATGGCGCAGTCCGGCATGGTCGCGCGCGAGGTGAGCCGGGTCACCGGCCGCCCGGTGGAACTGGTCGAGATCACCACCTACGGCGACACCTCCCGGGAGGCGCTGGCGCAGATCGGCGGCACCGGCGTCTTCGTCTCGGCGCTGCGCGACGCCCTCCTGGAGGGCCGCATCGACCTCGCCGTGCACTCCCTGAAGGACCTCCCCACCGCCGCCCCGGCCGGCCTGCTGCTCGCCGCCGTCCCGGAGCGTGAGGACTTCCGCGACGCCCTCGTCGCGCGGGACGGCCTCACGCTCGGGGAGCTGGTCGAGAAGCTCGCCGGCAGCGGCCGCACCGCCCGCGTCGGCACCGGCTCCCCGCGCCGGATGGCCCAGCTCAACGCCTGGGCCGCCGCCCGCGGCACCGTCCTGGAGACGGTCGCGATACGCGGCAACGTCGACACCCGGATCGGCTACGTGGCCTCCGGGGAGCTGGACGCGGTGGTCCTCGCGACCGCCGGCCTCAACCGGCTCGGCCGCAGCGCCGAGATCACCGAGCACCTGGACGACGAGGTGATGGTCCCGGCCCCCGGCCAGGGCGCCCTCGCCGTCGAGTGCACGGACGCCGCACTCGCCGCGCAGCTCGCCGCGCTCGACCACACGCCCACCCGGGCCGCGGTCGTCGCCGAGCGCGCCCTGCTGGCCGCCCTCGAGGCCGGGTGCTCGGCGCCCGTCGCCGCGCTGGCCACCTGGGCCGGCACCGAACTGCGGCTGGAGGGCGTGGTCGGCACCACCGACGGCGCCACCCTGCTGAGAATGACCGCCACCGGCCCGCTCGTCCTGGACGGGACGGCCGAGGAGCAGGCGGCGGCCCTGGGCCGCGCGCTGGCTGCCCGGCTGCTCGACCAGGGGGCGGCCGGCCTGATGGGGGAGCGAAACCGATGAGCCCCACCGCCGCCACCAGCCCCTCCAACGGCCCGGCCCAGCCCGCCGGCCGCTGCACCTTCCTGGGAGCCGGCCCGGGCGACCCCGGTCTGCTCACCCTCCGCGCGGTCGACGTGCTGGCCTCCGCCGACGTGCTGATCGCCGACCCGCTCACCGCAGCCGCCGTCCGCGCACACTGCCCGGCCGGCGTCCAGGTGCACAACCCCGCCGAGGAAGCGGGCCTCGACGTCGCCAGGATCGTCGCGGACGCCGTCCGCGCCGGCAAGCACGTGGTGCGCACCGTCGACGGTGACCCCGGCCTGGACGGCTGCGCCGCCGAGGAGATGCTCGGCTGCGCCGGCGCGGCGATCGCCTTCGAGGTGATCCCGGGCGTCGCCCAGTCGGTCGGCGTCCCGGCCTACGCCGGTGTGCCGCTGCGCGGCAGCCAGGGCGCGGACGTGCGCTTCGTCGACGCGGCGGCGCTGCTCGGCGGCGCCGGCGTCGACCTCGGCGCGCTGGAGACCACCCTGGTCGTCCGCACCACCCTCGGCCAGCTGCCCGCGACCGCCAACGCGCTGGTCGCCAACGGCCGCAAGCCCGAGGCCGCGCTCTCCGCGACCCTGTCGGGCACCACCACCCGTCAGCGCACCTTCACCTCCACGCTGGCCGGCATCGCCGCCGACCTGAAGGCGGCCCGGGTGCTGCCCTCCCCAGTGTCGGCCCCGGTCGACCCGGCCACCCCGGTGATAGCCGTGGTGGGCGAGCAGGTCGCCCACCGCGCCTCGCACTCGTGGTTCGAGACCAAGCCGCTGTTCGGCTGGAACGTCCTCGTCCCGCGGACGAAGGAGCAGGCGCACGGCCTTTCCGACCAGCTGCGCGGCTACGGCGCCGTCCCGCAGGAGGTGCCGACCATCGCGGTGGAGCCCCCGCGCACCCCGCAGCAGATGGAGCGCGCGATCAAGGGCCTGGTGACCGGCCGCTACGAGTGGATCGCGTTCACCTCGGTCAACGCCGTGAAGGCCGTCCGGGAGAAGTTCGAGGAGTACGGCCTGGACGCCCGCGCCTTCGCCGGCATCAAGGTCGCCGCGGTCGGCGAGACCACCGCCCAGGCGCTGGTCGACTTCGGCGTGAAGCCCGACCTGGTGCCCTCCGGCGAGCAGTCGGCCGCCGGCCTGCTGGAGGACTGGCCGCCGTACGACCCGGTCTTCGACCCGATCGACCGGGTGCTGCTGCCGCGCGCCGACATCGCCACCGAGACGCTCGTCGCCGGCCTGGTCGAGCTCGGCTGGGAGGTCGACGACGTGACGGCGTACCGCACCGTGCGCGCCTCGCCCCCGCCGGCCGAGACCCGCGAGGCGATCAAGGGCGGCGGCTTCGACGCGGTGCTCTTCACCTCGTCGTCCACCGTGCGGAACCTGGTCGGCATCGCCGGCAAGCCGCACAACGTGACCGTGATCGCCTGCATCGGCCCGGCCACCGCCAAGACCGCCGAGGAGCACGGCCTGCGGGTCGACGTGATGGCGCCCGCGCCGTCCGCCGCCGCGCTGGCCCAGGCCCTCGCCGAGTTCGGCGCCCGGCGCCGGGACACCGCGGTCGCCGCCGGCGAGCCGGTCTACCGGCCGAGCGAGCGCCGCCCCGGGTCGCGCCGCAAGGCCGCCCGTTGAACCCCGCCGCCGGGGAGGCCCCGAGCCTCCCCGGCGGCCTCGTGTCGTACCGGAGAGAGAAGCAGCAGTTGTCCGCCGAATTCCCGACCGTACGCCCGCGCCGCCTCCGCTCGACCCCGGCCATGCGCCGGCTGGTCGCCGAGACCCGCCTGCACCCGGCCGAACTGATCCTGCCCGCCTTCGTCCGCGAGGGCGTCACCGAGCCGAGGCCGATCACCTCGATGCCGGGCGTCGTCCAGCACTCCCGGGACACCCTGCGCCGGGCCGCCGTGGAGGCCGCCGAGGCGGGCCTGGGCGGCATCATGCTGTTCGGCGTGCCCGAGGTGCAGGACGCGGTCGGCAGCGAGGGCACCAACCCGGACGGCATCCTGCAGCAGGCCATCCGCGACGTGGTGTCCGAGGTCGGCGACCAGCTGGTCGTGATGTCCGACCTCTGCCTGGACGAGTACACCGACCACGGTCACTGCGGCGTGCTCGCCGAGGACGGCTCGGTCGACAACGACGCCACCCTGGAGCGCTACGCCGAGATGGCCGTGGTGCAGGCCGACGCGGGCGTCCACCTGGTCGGCCCGTCCGGCATGATGGACGGTCAGATCGGCGTGATCCGACGGGCCCTGGACGAGGCCGGCCACCAGGACACCGGCATCCTCGCCTACACCGCCAAGTACGCCTCGGCCTTCTACGGGCCGTTCCGCGAGGCGGTCGGCTCCTCGCTGAAGGGCGACCGCAAGTCCTACCAGCAGGACCCGGCCAACGCCCGCGAGTCGCTGCGCGAGCTGGAGCAGGACATCGCCGAGGGCGCCGACATGGTCATGGTGAAGCCCGCCATGTCCTACCTGGACGTGCTGCGGCAGATCGCGGACGCCTCCCCGGTCCCGGTCTCCGCGTACCAGGTCTCCGGCGAGTACGCGATGATCGAGGCCGCCGCCGCCAACGGCTGGGTGGACCGCGAGCGGATCATCATGGAGACCCTCACCTCGATCCGCCGGGCCGGCGCCGAACAGATCCTCACCTACTGGGCGGTCGAGGCCGCCCGGATGCTGCGCTAGGGCGTGCCCTCAGGGGGCGCGGCTGCACCACCAGGTGCCCCCGCGCGCCCCTGAAGCAGTGAGCGCCCCGTTCGTGCCGACGGCAGGAGGCCGGGCCGCGGGATCCCCGCGGCCCGGCCTCCGGTGCGTCTGCGGCCGGTCAGCCGATGTGGGCCTCGCCCTCGGCGCCGCCGCCGATGGACGTGCTGGTGGCCCAGCCCCACTGCTGGCCGATCACGGAGATGTTGTCGGTCTCGGCCCAGCCGTGACCCTCGCCCGCGACGAACGGGTCGTCGGCGGTGGCGACCAGGTGGGCGCCGCCGCCCGCGTCCACGTGCGCCTGGGCGGGCGCCGCGACGCCGGCCACGGCCAGCGCGCCGACGGCGGTCAGCAGGGCCTTGCCGAGCATGCTCTTCATGATGGAGGGGTCCTCTCTACGACGGTGATGCGGACTCAACTGATCACAACAAGCCGCCCCGGCCCGGCAACCACGCGCCCGGTACGACGCCCCGTCACCCGGACGCCCCGCCGGGACCGCTGTGCGGAGCGGACCCGGCGGACGGCGGCGGAGGGGCGGCCGCGGCCCGGCCGACGGACACCCGGCCGACGGACACCCGGCCGGGGAACGGCAACCGCCGGGCCCGGAGGAGCGGCTCCCCCGGGCCCGGCGGCAGATCGGACCGGCAGGATCAGCCGATCAGGTGGGACACGCCGCCGTCGCCGCTGCCCACGGTGTTCTGGCCCACCACGCAGGTCTGCTGCGGCTGGTTGTTGAGGACCGGAACCTCGATCGGCACGGCGAGGCCGACGACCGCGCCGACCGCGATGTTGTGGACCTCGGGCAGGCAGAGGTTCGGGTTGTCCAGCGTGTGGTAGTTCGGGCTGTGGTCACCGGTGGTGCCGGTGGCGTTGGTGCCGCCGTTGCCCTGGATGGAGGTGGCAGCACCGTCGGCGTCGCCGATCGCCATCGCGGGGGCGGCGGCCATGGCGACACCGGCGGCGGCGACGCCGGCGGCGGCGAGAGCCTTCTTGATCATTTCTGCGTTCCTTCGTGGGATCTTCGGTAGGGAGTGGAGCCTCGGCCCGACGGGTGGCTCACGCCGGGTGTCCTGCGCCGGTGTGGCCGGGGGAGCGGCCGCACCGGGGGGTGCGGGGGCGGGGCGCACGGGTCCCGCGGGGGCAGCGGGCGGGCGTCAGCCGATCAGGTGGGAGACGCCGCCGTCGCCGCTGCCGAGGGTGCCCTGGCCGACCACGCAGGTCTGCTTGGGCTGGTTGTTGAGGGCGTCGACCTCGACCGGAACCGCCACGCCGAGCACGGCCACACCGATGTTGTGGATCTCGGGGAGGCAGACATTCGGGTTGTCGGCGAAGTGGAAGTTGGGGCTGTGGTTGCCCCAGGTGCCGGTGGCGTTGGTGCCGCCGTTGCCCTGGATCGAGCCGGCGGAACCGTCCGCGTTGCCGATCGCGCCGGCCGGGGCCGCGGCGGTGGCGAGGGCGGCGGCTGCCAGGCCGAGGCCCGCGAAGGTCTTCTTCAGCATGGGATACCTCTCTGAAACGCTCGGGTGCGGCGGCTCGGCGGCCGTGCGCGGTGCTGGTGTGATCCGGTCGCGTCGCCGTCGAGCTGCGACATCCCATTCAAAGAGTGACCGCCGGGAAAGTTACGCAGATTCTTCGCAGGCGTCTGATTGATCATCAGGTCGGTGGTATTCCAGTCCGACTATTAGCCCGTAGCGGTTAACCGACGCAATCCCGCCGGTGGTCGGTCGTTGCGCAGATTGCTTTTCCGCGGGGCTCTTCCTGCGGAACCGCCTCGGTAGAACGCACTCGGACAGAACGGTGAATTGCATGAAGCTCTCCAAGCGGGCGACCGGCGCCCTGCTGCTCGCGGTCGGTGCCGGCGTCGTCTCCGCGCAGGGCGCGGCCGAGGCCCGGCCGATGACTCCCGGCGAGGTGGCGGCCGTCGAGAACGGCCTGGCGGGCCAGGAGGTGCCGTTCAACGTGCCGCTGCCGCTGCTCACCCAGACCGGCACGCTCTCCGGCGGGCTGCCCGCCTCGCCGCTGCAGCCGCCGGTGCCCGAGGAGCACCCGGGCGCCCAGCTCGTCCCGGACCGCATCGTCCCCGCGGTCAACACCGGCCGGGTCGGCCCGGCCGTCGACGCGGTGGTGCCGCTGCCCGCCGCCGACCGGAGCACCGAACTCGGCCAGGCCGTCCTCACCGTGCCCGCCGCGCCGATCCGGACGGCCGGCCCGGCCCTGGAGCTCGGTCAGCCGCTGCGCTACGCCACCGACCACAGCGGCGAGTTCGCGGACGGCGCGCTCTCCTTCGGCGAGCTCGACCCGCAGCTGGTCACCGCGCCGGTGCAGGCGGTGCCCGGCGCCAAGGCCTCGCTCGGCGGCGACGACCAGCGGGTCTCGGTCACCGACACGGTCGGCAACCTGACGGCGGCCGCCACCGGGGCGCTCTCCTCCGACGTGCTGGCACAGCCCGCGTTCTGAGCCGTGCGGCGGTGCACCGAGGAGCCCGGCACCCCCCGAGGGCGCCGGGCTCCGTCGGCGTGCCGCGGCGTCCGCGGGCCCGCCGCGGCACCGCCCGGGCGGCTCAGCCGGGCAGCAGGCCGAGCGCCGGGCCGACCACCGGCAGGCTCTGCGGGCCGCCGCCCGCGCTCAGTGGCGAGGTCAGCGGTGATGTGCCCACGGCCGGCACCCCGTTGTCGGGCTGGACGGCGACGCCGTTGTTCAGCACGTCCGCCGAGGACTGCGCCCACGGGTCGAGCCGCAGATTCTTCACCGGGGCCACCGCGTAGCCGAGCGCACCGGTCGTGCCGCCGACCACCTCCCCGGTGTCGGGGGACTGCAACTGGGCGGTGGGTCGGGGCAGTCCGGCCGGGGCGGTCTGCTCGGCGGCGGCCGCCGGGCCGGCCGCCGCGCCCACCGCGGCGGCCGCGCCGAGCGCGGCCAGCAGGCCGGTACGGGCCGTCTTCAGCACCATGGGGGATTCCTTCTGTCGGTGATGGGTGGGTGGGCCGCCGGCCGGTCCGCCGGGGCTACGCGAACTGCCCCCCGGCCGGCGGCCGGGGGGCAGACGCACGAGTCGTGCCGATCGCGGTGATCAGCAGTCCTCCTCCTGGACCTGCGGCGCGTCGAGGTTGGCGCAGGTGTTGCCGAACGCCGGGTTCAGCAGGCCGACCACGTTGACCGAGTTGCCGCAGACGTTCACCGGCACGTGCACCGGCACCTGGACCAGGTTGCCGGACAGCACGCCGGGCGAGCCCGCCGCGAGGCCCTCGGCGCCGGAGCTGGCGCTGGCGGCACCGGCGCCGCCGAGCACGATGCCGGCCGCGGCGGTGAGAACGGCGGCCTTCTTCACGTTCTGCATGGGAGTCGATCTCCTAATCACACACGGGGAGGGTGCGCCGCACCCGGCGTGGCCGGGTGCGGCGCGGACACGGCGTCAGCCGACGGCTGGTCAGCCGGCGTTGGCGCAGGAGTTGCCGAACGCCGGGTTCAGGGCGCCGATGACGTTGACGGTGTTGCCGCACAGGTTGACCGGGACGTGCACCGGGACCTGGACGAGGTTGCCGGACAGCACACCGGGGGAGCCGGTGGCGACGCCCTCGGCGCCGGAGCTGGCGGCGGCGACACCGGCGCCGGAGGCGACCAGGCCGGCGGCGGCGATGGTGAGGACGGTGGCCTTCTTGAACGTGCGCATGGAATTGTCCTTAGGTTCGTGCCCGGATTTCCTTCGGGAGGCCGGGCGCCGGGCGAATCGGAGTCATCGCCCGGCATTTCCTGGGTGCTCCGTGATTGTCACTCCCGCGGCTCAACTGGCGCGTGTCGCCCGTGGCTTGGGCGAGCCGTCGGCCGCATGCGGTCGTGTGCGCCGCCACCGGTTCCCGCACGGCCGGGAATCCGGCGCACCGCGGCGCCGCCGGGGGCGGCCCGGGGTCAGACGTTGGCGCAGGCGTTGCCGAACGCGGGGTTCAGCAGGCCGATCACGTTGACGGTGTTGCCGCAGACGTTGACCGGGATGTGCACCGGGACCTGGATCAGGTTGCCGGACAGCACACCGGGGGAGCCGGTGGCGACGCCCTCGGCCGTCGCGCCCGAGGCGGACGCGGTGGCCGCGCCGCCGAACAGCATGGCGGCGGCGGCCGCGGTGCCGAGCGCGCCGTAGGCGATCTTGCGCATGGTGCAGTCTCTTTCTGTTCGCGAGTCCCGCGTCTGGCGTGCCGTGGGCCGTGGGCGCCGCGGACCCGCCCGGGCGGGAGGGGCCGGCCGGACCGGGGATCCCCGGTCCGGACCGGTCGAGCCGGTACGCAGGGAAGAACGACCGCGACCGCCGGGGGAAACGGGCTGATCCCACGATCACCCGAATGCCTTCACTACTACGTCCGGGTGAATGTGCCGGTCTGTTCGGTACCGCACCGAGCAGGTCTCGTTGGGCCCGGTGCACGCCCCGTGCCCTTCCGTGCGGAGCCCGAGCGGTCCACCCGAGCGGCCCATGGAAGACCTGAACTACGAGGAGACTCATATGAGCGTCAAGAAGGCCGCCGCTGTCGGCGCCGCCGTCGTGGGCATCGTCGCTGCCGGTGCCGGCACCGCCATGGCGAGCGCCGGCGCCGAGGGCGTCGCGGCCGGTTCCCCCGGTGTCGCCTCGGGCAACAACATCCAGGTCCCGGTGCACGTGCCGGTCAACCTGTGCGGCAACTCGATCGACGTCATCGGCCTGCTGAACCCGGCGTTCGGCAACTCCTGCGCGAACGTCGGCTGACCGGGTCCCACGCCCGACGGCCGGTCCGCCGGCCGGGTCCGCGCGCACCGGGCCGCCGCCCGCGCCCCCTCCTCCTGGGGCCGGGCGGCGGCCCGTTCCGTCGCGCGCCGAGGCTTGTTGGACGAGGTGTCAGTTCCTAGCATGTGAGCCAGGCTCATATTCGCGCCCGCGCACCGGAGTTCCGCGCCACAGCCCCCACAGCAGTGCCGCTGAACAGAGCCGCCCGCACCGCGCGTACCACCCGCACCGCGCGTTCCACCCGCACCGTGCGTACCACCCGCACCACGCACCGCTCCACCGCCCGGCGCCCCGCCGTGCGGCCCCCACCCTCACAGGAGTCACGCGTGACCAGATCACCCCTGCCCGGCCTCCGCAGACGCCGTGCCGCCGGACTTCCGGCCGCCGTCCTGCTCGCCGCCGTCCTCGGCCTCGCCGGGCTGCCGGCCGCCGCGCCCGCCCGGGCCGCCGACGGCACCGGCGCCCGCCCCGCCGCGATCGTCGCCCTCGGCGACAGCGCCATCTCCGGCGAGGGCGCCGGCACCGACACCGGCGACGACTACGTGCCGGGCACCGACACCCCCGGCAACTACTGCCACCGCTCCACCAGGTCGGAGATCTTCCTCACCGGACTCCCCGACGTCGTCCCGCTCGACCTCGCCTGCTCCGGTGCGCAGACCGGCGACCTGGTCAGCGACCCCGGGCTGGCGAAGATCACCGGCCCGGGCAGCGGCGACTTCGGCGAGCCCAAGCAGGACGTCCAACTCGCCGACGCCGCGGCCAAGTACGACGTCAAGATGGTGGTCGTCACCATCGGCGCCAACGACGACTTCGACTTCAGCGGCATCATGCTCGCCTGTCTCGGCCAGTACTTCCCCGTCCCCAAGTCCCAGGGCTGCCGGGACACCATCGGCACCGCGGAGATCGCCGCCCGCGCCGAGCGGGTCAAGCCCAAGGTCGCCGCCGCGCTGACGAACGTCCGGGCCACCATGCGCCGGGCCGGCTACGCCGACTCCGCCTACCAGCTGGTCTACCAGTCGTACTTCACGCCGATCACGCCCGACATCCGGCGCAACGACTACCTCGGCAAGATCGCGGACGGCTGCCCGGCCTTCCCGGAGGACCTGGCCTGGGGCCACAACCTGGTCGTCCCGGCGTTCAGCGACGCACTGCGCGAGGCGGCCGGCCGGGTGCCCGGCGTGCGCTACCTCGACCAGCGGCGGGTCAGCTACGGCCACGAGGTCTGTGCCCGCTGGACGAGCTCACCCTACGAGTACACCAACGGCGACGTCATCGACGTCTCCGAGCGCACCCGCAACGGCTGCGACCAGGAGATCGGGATCCCCGGGGTGTGCATGAACATGGTCCGGCAGTCGTACCACCTGCGGGTGGCCGGCTACCGCGGCGAGGCCGCCTGCCTCGCCCAGTTCTACCGCCGGCCCGTGCTCGACCAGGCGTACTGCGCGCTCGACCGGACGAACACCACCTCGATCGCCCCGCTGACCGCCGGGCAGCCCTTCCCGGACACGCCCGAGGACGGCTCCTGGTACCGGTTCACCAACGCGGCGACCGGCCAGGTGCTCGACATCGCGGGCGGCGGCACGTACGGCGACGCCACCGACGGCCGGGCCGCCGTCGGCTACCGGCCGACCGGCGGGCTCAACCAGTCCTTCCTGCTGCGCGCGGCGGCCGGCGGCAGCTTCGAACTCGCCTCCACCGCCAACACGTCCATGTGCCTCGACGCCACCGGCGGCTCCACCGCCCCCGGCACCCGGCTCGTCCAGTGGCACTGCCACGGCGGCGGCAACCAGCACTGGCTGCTGCTGCCCACCGGGGACGGCCGCTACCGGATCGCCGACTCCCAGGACCGCACCAAGGTCGCCACCACGACCACCGCCCTCGACCCGCAGGGCAACCGCACCCTCGCCCTCGCCCCGGATGCCGGCACCCCCGACCAGCTCTGGCAGCTCGACAAGCTCGGCATCTCCTACCTGCCCGACTGACCGTCCACCGCGGGCGGGACGCCACCGCGCCCCGCCCGCCGCCGCTCGGCACACCTCCCGTCCGCGTTCCGCACGTGCGGCAGCGGAGAGCCGCACGGCGCACGGGAAGTCCTCCTCGCGCACCACGTTGAGCTCCCGGCAGGACGGGCAGCGGCGGAACACAAGCACCGGCTCGAACCGGTCCGGCGGCGTCAGCCCCAGCGCCGCCACGGCCGCCGCCACCGAGGGGAAGCACCTGCCCTCAGAGGCGTAGCCGGTGGATGTTGGTGACCGAGGAGACCTCCCAACCGCCGCCCGGGCCACGGACGAAGGAAGGCGATCTCGCCCGCCGCCAGGACGGGCCGACCGCCCGCGCAGGCCACGTGCTCGCTGCGCCGCGGTGCGAGCAGCAGCACGCCCTGCTCGTCCACCCCGAAGGTGACGGGCTCGCACAGCTCGTCCGGTTCGCGGCCACCCAGCCGGTCGGCGAGGTCCGCCGCCGTCCGGACGGGCACCCCGGGCGGTGCCGTCCGGGCTTTGAGCTCGATGTCCGGTGGTCCGGCGTACCGGGAGGGCCTGGTCATGCCCGGCACGGTGGGCGCGGCGGGGCGTCGGTGCACCCGGAAATCCGGTGGTGAGGTTCGTGGGGGTTTCCTAGGCTGCGGCGCACCATCGGTGCGGCAGGGCGGGGAGCATGCTTTCGACCACGACGGTACGGGCCGTCAATTCGCTGACCGAGCGCTGGGCGCGGGGCGTTCCGACGGCCGGGGGCACGGTGTTCACCGCGGCCGGGCTGTGGCCGCTGCTGGCCGCGCTCGCCTCCGGGGCGGACGGCGTCGCGGGCAAGGAGCTGGCCGACGCGCTCGGGGTGCCGGCCGCGTCGGCTGCCGATCGGGCCCGTGAACTGCTGGGCGCGCTGGGCCGGTTGCCCGGGGTCGCCGCGGCCGTCGGGCTGTGGACGGCGCCCGCTCTGCAGGTCTCCCCGGAGTGGACGGCAGGCCTCCCGGCCCACCTCCACCAGCCGCTCACCGGTCCGGAGATCCAGCCGCAGCTGGACGCGTGGGCGGCCCGCCACACGAACGGGCAGATCGAGGAGTTCCCGCTCCGGGTCGATCCGGACACCGTGTTGGTGCTGGCCTCGGCGCTCGCCGTCCGCACCGACTGGATCCGCCCGTTCGAGCCGACCTGGCTCTCCCCCGAGACCGGGCCTTGGGCCGACGGGGACTTCGCCGGACTGGTCCGGCGCACCTCGTTGCCGGACCGGGTCGCCGTGGTCGAGACGCCTGCCGGGCCGGTCTCCGAACTGCGGGTCCTGGGCAGCGGCGGGATCGACGTCCATCTGCTCGTCGGTGAGGAGAGCGCCCGCCCGGGCGAGGTCCTCGCGGGCGGTCTCGGCATTCTCGCGAACCGGCACCGCCGGGTGACGGGCGATCTGCTGCCCTACGGCGAGGCCGGTCCCGGGGTCCGGGTCCGCGCCGTCCGCAGCGAGGTGCCGCAGGACCAACTGATCGCCGAGGTGGCCCAATTCACCGTGACGGCCGAGCACGACCTGCTCGCTGACGCCGCCTGCTTCGGGCTGGGGACGGTGTCCCGGCAGGAGCCGGACGGCAGCGGCCATCTCCCCGGGATCTGTGCGGATCCGCCGCTCGAAGTCCGGGCGGCCGCGCAGACGGCGACGGCGACCTTCGGTGCGCTGGGCTTCCGCGCCGCGGCGGTCACCGCGTTCGGGGCGGCCGCGGGCAGTGCGCCGACCCCACCGCCGTACCGGGTCCGCCGGGTGGAGTTCAGCACGGACCGTCCCTTCGGCTTCCTCGCCGTGCACCGCACCTCCCGGCTGGTGCTGGCGGCGGGCTGGGTGGAGCAGCCGGACCCGTACGAGCGGGAGCCGGCGGAGTGGGCCGAGGAGGAGTGGTGACCTGGGAGGAACTCGGCGCCGGGGCGCGGGCCGAGGTGGACGACTGCCTGGCCCGGAGGCACTTGATCCGGGCGGTCAAGGCCGTCCGCGACGACTACGACGGCAGCCCCGGCCGGGAGCGGCCCGGGATCCACGCCGCGCTCGACGTGGTCGAGGCCCGTCGACAGGTGCTCGGTGCCCCCGGCCCCGTAGAGCCTACGGCGCCTCCGGACGCCGAGAGCCTGGTTGTGGCCGTCGCCGCCCTGCCCTTCCGTGCCGAGGCGATCGAGGCGGTCTGGGACGGCGACACCTTCGGCTGGTTCGTCGTCCTCCTCGCGGTGGCCGCCGAGCCGCGTGCCGAGCACCGGGTCGCCGTCCTCCGCGGCGGCGGTGACCTGCGGCTCTTCAACGGTGCGGTGCCGCCCTGGCCGGAGGCGGTCGAGGCGGACCGGGTCGGCCGGGCGCTCGCCGAGCACCTCGGTGTGCCCTTCCACTTCGCGTGCCCGCAGGCGCCGGACGACGCCGCGCCCCGCTGGTGGGAGGGCGCCTGACCGCCGAGGGGCCCGGGGCGCCTGAACCACGGGTGTCAACCGATGGTTGACACCCGTGGGACTGTCAACCTAGGGTTGACGCATGGTGAATCCGGTCCAGTTGACGCATCCCGTCCGCCTCGACGACCTCATCGAGGCCATCAAGAAGGTCCACACCGGCGCGCTCGACCAGCTCGCCGACGCCGTCCTCGCCGCCGAGCACCTCGGCGAGATCGCGGACCACCTCATCGGCCACTTCGTGGACCAGGCCCGGCGCTCCGGCGCCTCCTGGACCGACATCGGCCAGAGCATGGGGGTCACCCGGCAGGCCGCGCAGAAGCGCTTCGTCCCGAAGGATCCGGGCGGGCCCTCCGACCTCGACCCGAGCCAGGGCTTCGGCCGCTTCACCCCGCGGGCCCGCAACACGGTGGCGGCCGCCCACGAGGAGGCCCGCGCCGCCGGCAACGCCGAGGTCACCCCGGAGCACCTGGTGCTCGGCCTGCTCGCCGAGCCCGACGGCCTCGCCGTGCAGGCGCTCGCCGCCCAGCAGATCACTCCGGAGGCCCTCCGCGAGGCGGCCACGGCGGCCCTCCCGCCGGCGGCGGACGAGCGGCCCGAGCTCGTCCCGTACGACGCCCGGGCCCGCAAGGCACTGGAGTTGACCTTCCGTCAGGCCCTGCGGCTGGGCCACAACTACATCGGCACCGAGCACATCCTCTTCGCGCTGCTGGAGCTGGAGGACGGCAGCGGCCCGCTCTCCGGTCTGGGCGTCGACCGCGCGGCCGCCGAGGCTCTGGTCGCCGAGGCGCTCGCCGCCTTCACCGCCGTCCGGGCGCAGACCGAGGCGTAGCACCGAGGAGAAGCGCAGGCCGCCCGGAGGGGCGCGCGGAGGCACCACCCGGCTGTCGGGAGCCTCCGCGCGCCCCCTGTCGCGTGCCGGGGTGCCACGGGTCGTTCCGGCACTTGCGGGTGCTGCCGGGGGGGCATGCCGAGGAGCGGCCGGACTCGTACGGCCCGGTCCGACGACACCGCGCCGCGGCCCGTCCGACCCCGGGCCGAAGGAGAGGGCCCGAAGGAGGGGCCTACGGCCAGACCAGGCAGTACAGCTGGTGGCCGGCGTCGTGCAGGCGGTTGGCGAAGTCCTGCCACTCGTGCAGCATCTGGTAGATCACGAAGGCGTCGCGCGGGCCGCGCCGGTCCGGAACGGTCGACCAGATGAAGGCGGCCGCGCCGAGCTGGGTCTCGTCCGCCTTGCGCAGCGGCTCGACCACGTTGTGCGGCAGCTGCACGACCGCGTAGTCGGGGTGCAGGACGACCAGCTCCAGCGGCGGGACCTGGTGCAGCGGAACGCCCTGGATGCCGGTGAGCACCATCGCGCTCATCGTCTCGGGCTTGATCTTGGTGGACAGGTGGCCGTTGAGCGAGCCGCTCGTCTCCATCAGGTCGCCGAGCCGGCCCAGCGAGCCGAGCTCACCGGCGTCGAGGCCCAGGCCACCCGGGCCCAGCGCGGTGGGGACTCTCGCCGCGGTGGCACGGTCGGGTGCGCCGAAGTACTTGTAGGTGACTCCCACGCGTCCCTCGCCCCGCCTTCCCCTGCCGCCTGTACCCGTACCCCCGCCGTGCGCGGCCTCCGCGGAGGGACGGGTGCCACCCGTGGCCTCCTCGAAGCCGTCCTGCGCCTCGGACACTCGGACCATCCTCACCGGAATTCGCCGGAATCGACAGACCCCCACACGCCCGGTGTCCCTCCGAACGTGCCACTTACCCGTCTTGTGCCGCCGTACACACCGCGAGCCGCAACGCCCAGTGGCCGCGTCGCCGCGGCCTGCCGGCCGGTTCGAACGGTCGCCCCCCGGCGTCCGTCGGCCCGATCCGGGACGTGCGTCCCGCTGTGCCCAGGACCTCCGGCCCGCGGGCCGGACTCCTTCGCGACGGTCGCACGGACAACCGTACAGTCCGAACCCCCTGCCGAGGCAGCAGCACACGGATCATCGTTCCAGATGATCGGGTCGGGCATGCAGAGTGCAAGGACACGATTTGAGAGCATGTTCAGGTGACCAACCCCGTGAGCAACCCCGAGAGCGGGTCCGACAGCGACCCGCGGACCAGTCCCCCGAGCTATCCGTACGAGGCCCCGCAGTCCCGGTCGCTGTTCGAGCGCGCCTCCGCCGTCACCCCGGGTGGCGTGAACTCGCCAGTCCGGGCCTTCCGCGCGGTCGGCGGAACCCCCCGCTTCATGGTGTCCGGCAGCGGCCCGTACCTGACCGACGCCGACGGCCGCGAGTACGTCGACCTCGTCTGCTCCTGGGGCCCGATGATCCTCGGCCACGCGCACCCGGCGGTGATCGAGGCCGTGCAGCGGGCGGTCGTCCGCGGCACCTCCTTCGGCACCCCCGGTGAGGGCGAGGTCGAGCTGGCCGAGGAGATCACCGCCCGGGTGGCGCCGGTCGAGCAGGTCCGCCTGGTCTCCAGCGGCACCGAGGCGACCATGTCGGCGATCCGGCTCGCCCGCGGCTTCACCGGCCGTTCGAAGGTCGTGAAGTTCGCCGGCTGCTACCACGGCCACGTGGACGCGCTGCTGGCGGCCGCCGGTTCCGGCGTGGCCACCTTCGCCCTGCCGGACACCCCCGGCGTCACCGGTGCCCAGGCCGGCGACACCATCGTGCTGCCCTACAACGACCTGGAGGCCGTCCGGCAGGCCTTCGCAGCCCACCCCGGCGAGATCGCCTGCGTGATCACCGAGGCCTCGCCCGGCAACATGGGCGTCGTCCCGCCGCTGCCCGGCTTCAACCGGGGCCTGGCCGAGCTCTGCCGGGCCGACGGCGCGCTGTTCGTCTCGGACGAGGTGATGACCGGCTTCCGCGTCTCCAAGGCCGGCTGGTACGGCCTGGAGGCCGCGCACGAGGGCTGGGCGCCGGACCTGCTCACCTTCGGCAAGGTCATGGGCGGCGGCTTCCCGGCCGCTGCCTTCGGCGGCCGCGCGGACGTCATGGCGCACCTGGCCCCCGCCGGCCCGGTCTACCAGGCCGGCACGCTCTCCGGGAACCCGATCGCCACCGCCGCCGGCCTCGCCCAGCTGCGCAACTGCACCGACGAGGTGTACGCCGCCGTCGACCGCGTCGCCGAGCAGGTCTCCGGCCTGGTCGCCGAGGCGCTCGCCAAGGAGGGCGTGGTCCACCGGCTGCAGAAGGCCGGGAACATGTTCTCGGTCTTCTTCACCGAGGAGCAGGTCACCGACTACGACGCGGCCCGCCGCCAGCAGGCGTTCCGCTTCAACTCCTTCTTCCACTCGATGCTGTCCCAGGGCGTCTACCTGCCGCCCTCGGCCTTCGAGTCCTGGTTCGTCTCGTCGGCCCACGACGAGCGGGCGATCGAGCGGATCGCCGCTGCCCTGCCCGCGGCCGCCCGGGCCGCCGCCGAGGCCACCGAGGAGACCGCGTGAGCGAGACCACCGTCGTCCACCTGATGCGCCACGGCGAGGTGCACAACCCGGAGGGCATCCTCTACGGGCGCCTCCCCGGCTACCACCTGTCCGAGCTCGGCCGGCAGATGGCCGACCGGGTCGCCGAGCACCTCGCGGACCGGGACATCACGTACGTGGTGGCCTCGCCGCTGGAGCGCGCCCAGGAGACCGCCGAGCCGATCGGCAAGGCGCACGGCCTGGAGGTGGCCGTCGACGAGCGGCTGATCGAGGCGGACAACATCTTCCAGGGCAAGACCTTCGGCGTCGGCGACGGCTCGCTGAAGAACCCTGGCCACTGGAAGTACCTGACCAACCCGTTCAAGCCGTCCTGGGGCGAGCCGTACATCGAGCAGGTCGTGCGGATGATGGGCGCGCTCGCCGCGGCCCGGGACGCCGCGCGCGGGCACGAGGCGGTCTGCGTCAGCCACCAGCTGCCGATCTGGATCGTGCGTTCGTTCGCCGAGCGCCGGCGGCTGTGGCACGACCCGCGCAACCGGCAGTGCTCGCTGGCCTCGCTGACCAGCTTCACCTACGAGGGCGACCGGATCGTCTCGATCGGCTACCGCGAGCCGGCCCGGGACCTGCTGCCGGCGCACCTGGTCGGCAAGGGCGGTAAGTCCAAGCCGGTCGGCAAGAGCTTCGGCGCCTGACGCGGGGCCCCTTCGCGGGGGCGTCCGAGGGGCTCGTCCGCGGCTTCCCGAGTGACCGCCGACACAGCGGTGAAATGCCAGGGATAAGCGGATCATAAGTACAGAAACTGCAGGTCAGAGGGGGTTCGACGCGTAACGTCGGACCCCCTCAAACCTGCCCAAAGTCCCATGCGAAACTTTTCACATGTCTGGGACGACCCGCCGCCGCACCCGCCTGGCCGCCATGCTCGGTGCCGCCGCCGCGCTCGCGCTGACCGCCTGCAGTTCCGGTACCTCCGGCGGCGGGGGGCAGGCCGGCTTCATCACCGGCAAGGCGGGCATCGCCACCGCCGCCCCCGACGCGCGGACGGCCGCGCCGGCGATCGACGGCAAGACCCTGGACGGCAAGCCGGTCGCGCTCGCCGACTACAAGGGCAAGGTCGTCGTCCTCAACATCTGGGGCTCCTGGTGCGGCCCGTGCCGCGCCGAGGGCAAGAACCTCCAGGAGGTCGCCCAGAAGTACCAGGACAAGGGTGTCCAGTTCCTGGGCATCAACACCCGGGACGTCGACCCGGCCAACGCCGTCCGCTTCGAGCAGCAGACCGGCATCACCTACCCGAGCCTGTACGACCCGGACGGCACCCAGATCCTGCGCTTCCCCAAGGGCAGCCTCAACCCGCAGTCCATCCCGACCACCATCGTGGTCGACCGTGAGGGCCGGCTCGCCGCCCGCGCGATGCGCGCCCTCTCCACCGAGGACCTGGAGAAGATGATCACCCCGGTCCTCGCGGAGCAGAAGTGAGCGCGCTCGCGGCCTTCGGCACCAACGAGACGGTCTTCAGCGGGGCCCTCGTCCTCGCCCTGCCGATCGCCCTCGCCGCCGGGCTGCTCTCCTTCTTCTCGCCCTGCGTGCTGCCGCTCGTCCCCGGCTACCTCAGCTACGTCACCGGCTTCTCCGCCGTCGACCTCGCCGACGCCAAGGGCGCGCGGCGCGGGCGCATGCTGCTCGGCGCACTGCTGTTCGTGCTCGGCTTCACCGCCGTGTTCGTCTCCACCGGCGCGCTCTTCGGCTTCTTCGGCAACACCCTCCAGCAGTACCAGCGCACCATCAACATCGTGCTGGGCGCGCTGACCGTCCTCATGGGCCTCGCCTTCATGGGACTGCTGCCCGGCTTCACCAACCGCGAGGTGCGCACCCACCGCCGCCCCGCGATCGGCCTGGCCGGCGCCCCGCTGCTGGGCCTGGTCTTCGGCGTGGGCTGGACGCCGTGCATCGGCCCGACGCTCTCCTCCATCCTCAACCTCTCGGCCGCCCAGGCCAGCGCCGGGCGCGGCGCACTGCTGATGACGGTGTACTGCGCCGGACTCGGCGTACCGTTCATCCTTGCCGCGCTCGCCTTCCGCAAGGCGCTCGGGGCGTTCGGCTGGGTCAAGCAGCACTACCAGTGGGTGATGCGGATCGGCGGCGGCATGCTCGTCGCGGTCGGCCTGCTCCTGGTCACCGGCGTGTGGGACGTCCTGATCGACCACATGCGGCAACTCAGCGGCGACACCACGATCGGAATCTGACCGTGAGCGACACCAAGACCGTGACCGCCGACGGCGGCGAAGGCGACGTCGAGCGCCTCAGCACCGCGCCCGAGGAGGTCGAGGCCCCGGTCGGCATCGGCGTGTTCGGCTGGGCCCGCTGGACGTGGCGCCAGCTCACCTCGATGCGGGTCGCGCTGATCCTGCTCTTCCTGCTCTCGCTGGCGGCGATCCCCGGCTCGCTGATCCCGCAGAACAGCCAGAACGCCTTCAAGGTGCAGACCTGGAAGGCCGCCCACCAGGGCATCACCCCGCTCTACGAGAAGCTCCAGCTGTTCGACGTCTACAGCTCGGTCTGGTTCTCGGCGATCTACATCCTGCTGTTCGTCTCGCTGGCCGGCTGCATCGTCCCGCGCACCTGGCAGTTCGTCGGCGTGCTGCGGGCACAGCCGCCGGCCGCCCCGCGCGTCCTGACCCGGATGCCGGTCTACGCCGCCTGGCGCACCGACGCCGACCCCGAGGCGGTCAACGCCGCCGCGCACCGGCTGCTGCGGGGACGCCGCTTCCGGGCCAACCTCGCCGGCGGCGCGGTCGCCGCGGAGAAGGGCTACCTGCGCGAGGTCGGCAACCTGCTCTTCCACTTCTCGCTGTTCGCCCTGCTGGCGGGCTTCGCCTGGGCGAGCCTGTGGAGCGGCCAGGGCGGCAAGCTGATGATCGAGGGCCAGGGCTTCGCCAACACCACCACCCAGTACGACGACTTCACCGGCTCCGCCTTCTACTCCGTCGACGACCTGGACGCCTTCGGTTTCAAGCTGGACGGCTTCACCGCCCGCTACCAGACCTCCGGCGAGCAGATCGGCAGCGCCCGCCAGTTCACCGCGCACATCCGGTACTGGACGGGCACCGACGCCGAGAAGCTGACCAAGGGCGACATCGAGGTCAACCACCCGCTGGAGATCGGCAGCTCCAAGGTCTTCCTGATCGGCCACGGCTACGCGCCGGTCGTCACCGTGCGGAACGCCAAGGGCGAGGTCGTCTACAAGGGCCCGACGCCCTTCCTGCCGCAGGACAGCAACCTCACCTCCACCGGCGTGATCAAGGTCAGCGACTACGGCAAGAAGGACGGCAAGGACGTCGACCTGGGCTTCAACGGCTACTTCCTGCCGACCGCGCCGGTGAACTTCGAGAAGACCGGCCCGATCTCGCTCTTCCCGGACGCCGCCGAGCCGATGCTGGTGCTCACCGCCTTCGCGGGCGACCTCGGCACCGACTCCGGCCTGCCGCAGAACGTCTACCAGCTCGACACCAGCCACATGACCCAGCTGAAGCAGGACGGCGACATCGCCCGCGTCAGGCTCAAGCCCGGCCAGGGCTGGGAGCTGCCGGACGGCTACGGCACCGTCACCTTCGACGGGTACAAGCAGTGGGCCAGCTTCAACGTCTCCCACCGCCCGGGCAACGCGGTCGCGCTCACCGGCGCGGTCTGCGCGATCCTCGGCCTGATCGGCTCGCTGTTCGTGCAGCGCCGCCGGATCTGGGTCCGTGCCACCGCCTCCCCGGACGGCACCACGCTGGTCGAGCTGGCCGGCCTCGCCCGCAGCGAGTCGGCCCGCACGGCCGAGGAGCTGGCCGAGTTCGCGGTCGACCTCCAGGGTGACGCCCCGGCCCTCGACGAGCCCGACCCGGACACCTCGACGGACGGGCCCGAGCCCGCCGCCGTCCCCGCACCGGCAACCCCCGCAGACCCGGACTCCAAGGAGTAGACGGTGAATCTCGCCTCGGTCGACCCTCATCTGGCCGACCTCTCCAACAAGCTGATCTACTCGGCGATGGCCGTGTACACCCTGGCGATGTTCGCCCACCTCTTCGAGTGGACGTTCGGCAGCAAGGGTGCGATCGCCGTCCGCTCCGCCGAGCAGTCCGGCGGTCTGGCCGCGACCCTGGCCGCCGCCGGGGAGTCCAAGGCCGCCCGCAAGGTCACCGTCACGGTGGCCGCCGCGGACGGGGGCACCACCACGCTCACCCGCACCGCCCTCGCCGACGCCGGCGCCACCGTGGTCACCAGCGGCCGCGGCGACGGCTCGGGGGTCGACGGCCCCGGCGCCGCGGGCACCAGCGAGCGGGGCGACCTCGCGGGCCGGATCGCCGTCTCGCTGACCGTCCTCGGCGTCCTGCTGCACGCCGGCGGTGTGCTCACCCGCGGCCTGTCGGTGATGCGCTGGCCGTGGGGCAACATGTACGAGTTCTCCTGCGCCTTCGGCCTCACCATGATGCTCGCCTACCTGGGCCTGCTGGTGGCGGGCAAGAAGGTGCGCTGGCTCGGCCTGCCGGTGGTGCTGGCCGTCCTGCTGACCCTGGGCGTGGCCGTCTCGGTGCTCTACACCGACTCCGAGCAGCTCGTCCCGGCCCTGCACTCGTACTGGCTGGGCATCCACGTCTCGACCGCGATCATCTGCGGTGGTGCGCTGTACGCGGCCTTCGTGGCCACCGTCCTGTACCTCGGCAAGGACTCCTACGAGCGCCGGGTCGAGGCCGGCCTGCCCGGCGGCCCGCTGCGCATCCCGGTCTCGGTCTGGGAGCGGCTGCCCGCCGCGTCGACCCTCGACAAGCTCTCGTACCGGATCAACGCCCTGGTCTTCCCGCTCTGGACGTTCACCATCATCGCCGGCGCGATCTGGGCCGAGGCGGCCTGGGGCAAGTACTGGGAGTGGGACCCGAAGGAGACCTGGTCGTTCATCACCTGGGTCGCCTACGCCGCGTACCTGCACGCCCGGGCGACCGCCGGATGGAGGGGCCGAAAGGCGGCCTATCTGGCCCTGTTGGCATTCGCCTGCTGGCTGTTCAACTACTACGGCGTCAACATCTTCGTCACCGGCAAGCACTCGTACGCCGGCGTCTGAGACGCCGCCCGCACGTCCGCACGCCCGCGGGCGGCGGCCGGTCACCGGCCGCCGCCCCGGGTGGGGACCGTTCCACCGAAGGAACCGTGAGGGATCGCCCGTCCGGTCGTTGACCAGGACGTCCCGTGAGCCGCGAGGAGGGGCCGCCATGGAGAGCGACGAGGTCATGCTGACCGTCCGGATCACCGCTGCGGAGAGAGCACTGCTCCGCCGGCTGGCCCAGGGACATCGCAGCGACGTCTCCGAGGTCGTCGCCGACGGGTTGCTGGACATCCTGCCGACCCTGCACTGCGCCCAGGACGCCTACCGCCTGGTCGCCGCCGTGCGGCTGCCGGCGCCGTGCGCGCAGACCGTCTGGCTGCCGACCGACCTCGCCGACCTGCTCGGCCCGGCGGCCGGCCGGATCGCCCAGACCACCGGGGTGCGCCTCGGCTCCTCCTGCGTCGTGCTCGGCGCCGCCGTGCGGCTCTGGCTGGGCCAGGACCCGCAGCTGCTCGCCGAGCACCTGTCCACCATGCACGAGGGCCGTCCGGCCGCCCTCGCGGCCGCGTAGCGCGGCCGCGGAACGACTCGGGCCTCCCGCACGGTGACCGTGCCGGAGGCCCGAAGTGTTGTCAGGCGGCCTGCTGCCAGCTGACCGGGGAGTAGTACGCCGGGCGGCGCTCCAGGCGCTGCCAGTTGGCGATCGGCTCGACCGCCGGGGCGGCGGCCTGCTGGGCGGTGGCGGCCCGGACGAGCAGCACCGCGGTCAGGGCGGCCAGTTCCTCGTCGTTCAGCGAGCCGCGGACGATGCGGACAAGGGGTTCGGCGGAAGCGCTCATGGTCCTTGTTTCTCCCCCATGGTGAAGTCTGACGGGTTCCGATCGGCGTAAAAACCGGTTACATCGGAGGGTTGCCGTGCTTGCGGCTGGGCAGGTCGGCGTGCTTGGTGCGGAGCATGGCGAGCGAGGCGGCGAGCACCTGGCGGGTCTCCGCCGGGTCGATGACGTCGTCGACGAGGCCGCGTTCGGCCGCGTAGTACGGGTGCATCAGCTCGTTCTTGTATTCCTTGATCTTCTGGGCGCGCATCGCCTCGGGGTCCTCGGCCGCGGCGATGTCGCGGCGGAAGATGACGTTGGCGGCGCCCTCGGCGCCCATCACGGCGATCTCGTTGGTCGGCCAGGCGAAGGACAGGTCGGCGCCGATGGAGCGGGAGTCCATGACGATGTAGGCGCCGCCGTAGGCCTTGCGCAGGATCAGCGAGATCCGCGGCACGGTGGCGTTGCAGTAGGCGTAGAGCAGTTTGGCGCCGTGCCGGATGATGCCGCCGTGCTCCTGGTCGACGCCGGGCAGGAAGCCGGGGACGTCGAGCAGGGTGACGATCGGGATGTTGAAGGCGTCGCACATCTGGACGAAGCGTGCGGCCTTCTCGCTGGCGTTGATGTCGAGCACGCCGGCCAGTGACTGCGGCTGGTTGGCGATCAGTCCGACCACGTGGCCGTCGATCCGGGCCAGGGCCACGATGACGTTGGTCGCCCAGCGCTCGTGGATCTCCAGGTACTCGCCGTGGTCGACGACCTCCTCGATGACCTTGCGCATGTCGTAGGGGCGGTTGCCGTCCGCGGGCACCAGGTCGAGCAGGCTCTCGTTGCGGCGCTCGACCGGGTCGTCGGTGGCGCTGGCCGGCGGCATCTCGCGGTTGTTCTGCGGCAGCAGGGAGAGGAGGTAGCGGACCTCCTCGATGCAGGACTGCTCGTCGTCGTAGACGAAGTGGGAGACGCCGGAGACCGAGGAGTGGACGTCGGCGCCGCCGAGGCCGTTCTGGGTGATCTTCTCGCCGGTGACGGCCTGGACGACGTCCGGGCCGGTGATGAACATCTGCGAGGTCTCGCGGACCATGAACACGAAGTCCGTGAGCGCGGGGGAGTAGGCGGCGCCGCCGGCGCAGGGGCCGAGCATGACCGAGATCTGCGGGATCACGCCCGAGGCCTTGGTGTTGCGCTGGAAGATGCCGCCGTAGCCGGCGAGGGCGGTGACGCCCTCCTGGATGCGGGCGCCGGCGCCGTCGTTCAGTGACACCAGCGGAGCACCGGCCGCGATGGCCATGTCCATGATCTTGTGGATCTTCTGCGCGTGGGCCTCGCCGAGTGCGCCGCCGAAGATCCGGAAGTCGTGTGCGTAGACGAAGACCGTCCGGCCGTGCACGGTGCCCCAGCCGACCACCACGCCGTCGGTGTGCGGCTTCTTCGCCTCCAGGCCGAAGCCCTGCGCGCGGTGCCGGCGCAGCGGCTCCACCTCGTGGAAGGAGTCCTCGTCCAGCAGCAGGTCGATCCGCTCGCGGGCGGTCAGCTTGCCCTTCGCGTGCTGGGCCTCGGTGGCCTTCTCGCTCGGACCACGCCGGACCCGCTCCCGGAGCTCGTGCAGCTCGGCCACCCGCCCGCGCGCGTCGGCCGGGATCGCGGGGATCTCTTCGCCGACCGGCGCATCGTGCAGAACCGTCATCTCGAACCACTCCAAGTGTGAGGGAACTGTCCCGGCAGGCGGCCTGCTGTGCGCGGCTGCTGCTCCGGCGAACACTTCTTCACCTACGACACTACGAGGGAGGGCCGCCGCCGCTCGGCGTCGATTCCGTACAAGGTCGGGCCCCAGAAGCTGTGCAGGGCGCACAGTGGGCCGCACCCCGCGGCCCGTTCGCGGGGGTGCGGCGGCGTCGCCCGCAGGGGTCGTCACAGGGGGTGGTCGGACCCCTGATCGTCCAGGTCAGGACGGGTGGCGGGGAGGGTGCGCGGACGGCTCACCCCCGGTCCGCGGGGCGGGCCAGGGGTGTGGGGTTCGTGCGGCGCGCGGCCGCCTGCGGGCTCCCGGATGGTAGGGAAGCGCCAAATTCAGCTCAGCCGCGCGGATCGTCCTCCGGCTCGTCCTTTCGGCGCAGTTCCTCCTCGCGCCGGCGCAGGTCGGACTCCCACTGCTTGAGCATGTCCTCGTGCCGCTCGTTGTCCTTCTTCAGCGAGGCCAGGAACTCCGGGTTGTCGTCCGGGGCGACGAAGCGCCCCGCGGGCCGCTCGTACTCCGGGAAGCCCGCCGTGGGGCCGGCCGGCCAGGCCACGGCGCGGCCGCGGGACCGCGCGCGGTTGCGCCCCGCCGCCAGCCAGGCGATCGACCCGACCAGCGGGAAGAGCAGCACGATGATCACCCAGGCGACCTTGGGGAGGTGGCGCACGTCCTCCTCCGGGGTGGTCAGGCAGTCGATGAACGCCCACACCCACAGCGCGAGCACGAGCAGCGGCGGCAGAACTCTCAACACGGCGTCGATCTCCCCCGGAACGGCGAACAGGGCCCCTCTTGGCGGGGCCAGGGTAACCGGTGTCGGATACTGACAGGCATGGCATACGACGATCTCCGCTCCTTCCTCCGCGCCCTGGAGCGCGAGGGCGACCTCAAGCGGATCAAGACCGAAGTGGACCCGTACCTGGAGATCGGGGAGATCGTCGACCGGGTGCAGAAGGCCAAGGGCCCGGCGCTGCTCTTCGAGAACGTCAAGGGCGCCTCGATGCCGCTGGCGATGAACGTCTTCGGCACCGAGCGCCGGCTCGCCAAGGCGCTCGGCCTGAAGTCCCCCGACGACATCTCGGAGAAGATCGCCGGCCTGCTCCGGCCCGAGCTGCCGCAGGGCTTCACCGGCTTCCGGGACGCCTTCGGCAAGCTCGCCTCGATGGCCCACGTGCCGCCGAAGAACGTGAAGACCGCCGACGCGCCCGTCCACGAGGTCGTCCTCACCGGCGACGACGTCGACCTGGAGCAGCTGCCCGCCCTCTTCACCTGGCCGCTGGACGGCGGCTCCTTCTTCAACCTGGGCCTCACCCACACCAAGGACCCGGACACCGGCGTCCGCAACCTCGGCCTGTACCGCCTGCAGCGGCACGACCGGCGCACCATCGGCATGCACTGGCAGATCCACAAGGACAGCCGCAACCACGCCGCCGTCGCCGCCAAGCGCGGCGAGCGGCTGCCGGTCGCGATCGCCTTCGGCTGCCCGCCCGCCGTCACCTACGCGGCGACCGCGCCGCTGCCCGGGGACATCGACGAGTACCTGTTCGCCGGCTTCGTGCAGGGCGAGCGGGTGAAGATGGTCGACTGCAGGACCGTCCCGCTGCAGGTGCCCGCCGACGCCGAGGTGGTGCTGGAGGGCTGGCTGGAGCCCGGCGAGATGCTGCCCGAGGGCCCGTTCGGCGACCACACCGGCTTCTACACGCCGCAGGAGCCCTTCCCGGCGCTCACCATCGACTGCGTCACCATGCGCCGCCGCCCGCTGCTGCAGTCCATCGTGGTCGGCCGGCCGCCGACCGAGGACGGGCCGCTCGGCAAGTTCACCGAGCGGTTCTTCCTGCCGCTGCTGAAGATCATCATCCCGGACATCGTCGACTACGACCTGCCCGAGGCCGGCGGCTTCCACAACTGCGTGATCGTCTCGATCGACAAGAAGTACCCCAAGCACGCCCAGAAGGTCATGCACGCCATCTGGGGCGCCCACATGATGTCGCTCACCAAGCTGATCGTCGTGGTGGACGCCGACTGCGACGTGCACGACTACCAGGAGGTCGCCTGGCGGGCGCTCGGCAACGTCGACTACAGCCGCGACCTGACCGTGGTCGAGGGCCCGGTCGACCACCTCGACCACGCCTCCTACCAGCAGTTCTGGGGCGGCAAGGCCGGCATCGACGCCACCCGCAAGCTGCCCGAGGAGGGCTACACCCGCGACGGCGGCTGGCCCGAGATGGTCGCCTCCGACCCGGCGACCGCCGCCCTCGTCACCAAGCGCTGGAAGGAGTACGGACTGTGACCACGGCCGCCTTCGAGGTCCCGCCCGGCAAGGTCAAGTCCTTCCTGCGGCTGGTCATGATCGAGCACTCGGTGTTCGCGCTGCCCTTCGCGTACATCGCCGCGCTCACCGCGATGTTCCTCGCCGACGGCCGGGTGCACTGGGGCGAACTCTTCGTCGTCACCGTCTGCATGGTCGGCCTGCGGACCTTCGCGATGGCCGCCAACCGGATCATCGACCGCGAGATCGACGCCCGGAACCCGCGAACGGCCGGCCGCGAACTCGTCACCGGCGCGGTGTCGCTGCGCACCGCCTACATCGGCTCCGGCGTCGCCCTCGTCGTCTTCCTCGGTGCCGCGGCCCTGCTCAACCCGCTCTGCCTGGCGCTCGCCCCGGTCGCCGTGGTGCCGATGATCGTCTACCCGTACGGCAAGCGGTTCACCGACTTCCCGCACGCCATCCTCGGCCTCGCCCAGGCCGCCGGCCCGATCGGCGCCTGGCTGGCCGTCACCGGCACCTGGTCCTGGGACGCCGTGGTGCTCGGCCTCGCCGTCGGCATCTGGATCGGCGGCTTCGACCTGATCTTCGGGTGCCAGGACGTCGCCGCGGACCGCGCCGAGGGCGTCCGCTCCGTGCCGGCCCGCTTCGGCATCGCGGCCGCGCTGTACGGCGCCCGCGCCTGCCACGCCGTCACCGTCGCGCTGCTCGCCTGGTACGCCGTCCTCACCGACGCCGGCCCGGCCTTCTGGGTCGGCCTCGCGGTGGTCGTCGGCGCCTTCCTGTACGAGCACGGCATCGTCAAGCCCGGCGACCTCTCCCGCCTCAACCGGGCGTTCTTCACCACCAACGGCTTCGTCGGCATCTCGCTCTTCGGCTTCGCCCTGCTCGACCTGATCCTACGGGGCCTGACCGTCTGAGGGGGCGCCCCCGGCGGTGCCGCTACGTGCCGGTGACCTCCCGGAGCGCCAGGCGGGTGTAGGCGCGGACGTCGGCGTCCGGGTCGGCCAGCCGGGTGCGGAGGGCCGACCCGACGGCGGGTTCGGCGGCGGTCGGGGCCAGGGCGCGGACGGCCGCCTTGCGGACGTCCGCGTTCCCGTCGGCCAGCAGGGCCAGCAGGGGTGCCGTCCGCCCGGCGGCGGCGAGCGCTCCGGCGGCGGCCTTGCGGACCTGCCAGGCCGGGTCGGGGACGGCCGCCAGATCGGCGAGGGCGGGCGGGCAGCCGATCCCGGCGGCTCCTTCGAGGGCGGCGGCCCGCACCAGCGGATCGCCGTCCCGGGCGAGCCGCCGCAGTGCCCCCTCGGCCGCCGGGTCGCCGATCGTCCCCAGCCCCTCGCCGACGGCCACCCGGACCTCCCGGGCCGGGTCCGCGGCGACGCCGACCAGAGCCGACGCGGCGTTCAGCGAGACGAGTCCCCGAACGGCCTGCAGCCGGACGGGAACGGCCCCGTCCGCCGCCCCGGCGGCGAACAAGGCGCGGGTCCCCGTCCGCAGCACCCGGGACAGCTCCAGCACCCCGGCCCGGACGACCGGGTCCGCCGAGGCGGCGGCGCCGGCCAGGGCCGGGCCGAGCGCCGGGTCGAGCACGTCGGCGAGCTCCCGCAGGCCGGCCACGGCGGCGCTCCGGACGCGTTCGTCGGGATCGTGGAGTGCGGCGGCCAGCGCGGGGCCCGTCCCCTCGGCGGCGTGCTCGGTGAGGACGGCGACGGCGGTGCGCCGCACGTCTGCCGAGTCGTCCCGGAGGTACGGCGCGAGGGCCTCGGGGCCGGGTCCGTCCTCGGCCAGCCGCAGCAGGTCGAGCAGCCGGGGCGGGGCGGCGGCCGGGCCGGCGGCGGCCGGTGCGGCCGGGACGCCGGCAAAGGTGCCGGTGCGGCCGACCGCGAGGGGATGGACCTCGCCGATCAGTTCGGTCTCCCCGTCCGGCGGTTCCAGCCCGTCCACCGGGACGAGGTAGGGCGCGACCGGCCGGGTGAGGAACTCCATCGCGCCGTCGGCGGCCTTGCGCAGGTTGAGGTGGCGGAACCAGCGCCGGTCGTCCCGCCCGGGGTGGTCGGTGCGCTCGTGGTAGAGCCCCCAGCGACTCTCCTCGCGGGCCAGCGAGGAGCGGGCGGCCATCTCGGCGCAGTCCCGGATGAAGTCGACCTCGACCGCCCGCATCAGCTCGTGCGGGGTGCGGGCGCCCATGCCGGCGATCTCGCCGCGCATCCGCTCGAAGTGCTCCAGGGCGACGGAGAGCCGGGCGCCGGTCTTCGGCGGGGCGACGTAGTCGTTGACGAAGCGGCGCAGCTTGTACTCGACCTGGGGCTGCGGCGGGCCGTCCGGGTTCCGCAGCGGCCGGTAGACGAGTTCGTGGGCGGCCTTCAGCTGGTCCTCGGGCAGTTCGGCGCGCTCGGCCGGCAGGTGGGCGGCGGCGTGGGTGCCGGCGAGGTCGCCGAAGACGAACGCGCCGATCATGTAGTTGTGCGGGACGCAGGCGAGGTCTCCCGCCGCGTACAGGCCGGGCACGGTGGTGGCGGCGTTCTCGTCCACCCAGACGCCGGCGGCCGAGTGCCCGCCGCACAGGCCGATCTCGGAGATGTGCATCTCGACGTCGTGGGTGCGGTAGTCGTGGCCGCGTCCGGCGTGGAAGGTGCCGCGGCTGGGCCGCTCGGTGGTGTGCAGGATGCCCTCCAGGGCGCGGACGGTCTCCTCCGGCAGGTGCGTGGTGCGGAGGTAGACCGGGCCGCGGTCGGAGGCCAGTTCGGCGGCGAACTCGGCCATCATCTGCCCGGACCAGTAGTCGGAGTCGACGAATCGCTCGCCGTGCCGGTTGACCTGGTACCCCCCGAAGGGGTTCGCCACGTACGCGCAGGCCGGGCCGTTGTAGTCCTTGATCAGCGGGTTGATCTGGAAGCACTCGATGCCGCTGAGCTCGGCGCCCGCGTGGTAGGCCATGGCGTAGCCGTCGCCGGCGTTGGTGGGGTTCTCGTAGGTGCCGTACAGGTAGCCGCTCGCGGGCAGGCCGAGCCGCCCGCAGGGGCCGGTGGCCAGGACGACCGCGCCGGCCCGGACGGCCACGAACTGCCCGCTGCGGGTGTCGAACGCGGCGGCGCCGACCGCCCGGCCGCCGGAGGTGAGCACCCGGACGGGCATCACCCGGTTCTCGATGGTGATCCGCTCCCGCATGTGCTTCTGCCGCAGCACCCGGTAGAGCACCTTCTTGACGTCCTTGCCCTCCGGCATCGGCAGCACGTAGCTGCCGGAGCGGTGCACCTGGCGGACCTGGTACTCGCCGTACTCGTCCTTCTCGAACTTCACGCCGTACCGCTCCAGGCGCTGGACCATGGCGAAGCCGCGGACGGCGGTCTGCCGGACGGTGCGCTGGTCGACGATGCCGTCGTTGGCCAGGGTGATCTCGGCGACGTAGTCGTCGGGGTCGGCGCGGCCGGGGACGACGGCGTTGTTGACGCCGTCCATGCCCATGGCGAGGGCGCCGGAGTGCCGGACGTGCGCCTTCTCCAGCAGCAGCACGTCCGCTCCGGCCTCGGCGGCACTGATCGCTGCCATCGTGCCGGCGGTCCCGCCGCCGACGACCAGCACGTCGCACTCCAGCAGCCGCGCGTCGGCGAGGTCGGGTGTCTCCATCGGGTTCTGCCTTTCGCAGCCGGCGCACGCAAACGGTCGGCGCAGTCGATCGGGGGCGGCGCCGGCCCCGTCCGGGGCCGGCGGGCGGCACGGGCTCAGAGCGAGCCGAGGATCCGCTCGCGCAGGGCGAGCACCGCGGGGTCGGTGCGGCGCGCACCGTCCCGCGGGTGCGGCACCTCGTGGACGGCGGCCACCGTGCCGCCGCCGAGGACGGCGACGCGGTCGCCGAGGAGCAGGGCCTCGTCGACGTCGTGGGTGACGAAGACGACGGTGCAGCGCTGCCGCTCCCGGACGGAGAGCAGGAGCCGCTGCATGGCGGCACGGGTCTGGGCGTCGAGCGCCCCGAACGGCTCGTCCATCAGGACGGCCCGCGGTTCGCCGACCAGGGCGCGGGCCAGCTGGACGCGCTGCCGCTGCCCGCCGGAGAGTTCCCGCGGCAGGCGGTCGGCGAGGCCGTCCAGCCCGACCCTGCCGATCCATTCGGCGGTGGGTGCGCCGCGCAGGGCCCGCGGCACCCTGCGGACGGCGAGCGGCAGTTCGACGTTGCGGCGGACGCTCCGCCAGGGCAGCAGACCGTCGTCCTGGAAGACCAGGGCGCGGTCGGCGCCCGGGCCGCGGACGGGCTCGCCGTCGGCGAGCAGCTCGCCGGCCGCGGGCCGCAGCAGCCCGGCGAGCGCCCTCAGCAGCGTGGACTTGCCGCCGCCGGACGGGCCGACGACGGTGAGCACCTCGCCGGGTTCGACGTCGAGGTCGACGCCGTGCAGCACCGGGTGGCCCGGGTGGCCGAGGGCCAGGTTGCGGGCGGTCAGCCGGAGGGTCATCCCCGGCCTCCTCTCGGGTCGTCGCCGCCGGCGCGCGGCGGCAGCCAGGCGGTCAGCCGGCGGCCGGTCAGTTCGACGGCGCCGGAGGTGAGCCACCCGAGCAGGCCGATGGTGGCCATCCCGACGAAGACGCCGGGGTAGTCGAGCACGGTGTAGGCCTGCCAGGTGCGGTAGCCGACGCCGTACTGCCCCGAGACCATCTCGGCGGAGATCACGCAGATCCAGGAGACCCCGATGCCGACCGACAGACCGCCGACCACGCCCGGCAGGGCGCCCGGCAGCACCACCGAGGCCAGTACCCGGGCGCGGCCGCCGCCCATGGTGCGCACGGCCTCCTCCCAGCGCGGCGGAACGGCCCGCACGGCGTGCCGGGTGGACACGGTGATCGGGAAGAACGCGGCGGTGCAGGTGATGAAGACGATGCCCTGCTCGTTCTCCGGGAAGAGCATGATCGCGACCGGCACCAGGGCGATCGCCGGGATCGGCCGGACGAGTTCCAGCACCGGCCCGAGCAGGTCGGCGGCCCACCGCGAGCGGGCGGTGAGCACGCCGACGGCGGTCCCGAGCACGGCGGCGAGCAGGAAGCCGAGGCCGATCCGTCGCAGACTGTCCGTCAGGTCCTGCCAGTACTGGCCGGTGCCCAGCTGCCGGCCGAAGGCCTGCCCGACCTGCAGGGCCGTCGGCAGGTGGTCGAAGCGCACCCACAGCTGCACCTGGTGGGAGGTCAGCAGCTGCCACAGTCCGACGAAGCCGAGCAGGGCCGCGGCGCGCACGGCGCGCCGGCCGGCCTGCCGGGGGAGCGGCCTCGCGGTGCCCCCGCGGTCGGTCGCGGGCGGCGCGGGACGCACCGCGGTGCTCATGCCGCCGCCAGGGCTTCGTCCCAGCCCACGGCGCGGGCGCCGGGGTGGGCGGCGAGGTACACGGCGGAGCCGTCCCCGGTGGTGAACGGCAGCAGGGCGGCGCCGTCCTGCACCCAGTGGTCCTTGTCGGCGAACCAGCGGGTGCCGGTGGCGGCGTCCGGCACGTAGGCGGCGCGGAGCTTCTTCCCGGCGGACGCCCCGGCCTTCACCGCGCGGAGCAGGCAGACCGGGTCGGCGGCCGGCCGGGTGGTCTCCTCGCCCTGGAACCAGAGCTCGCCGGCCTGCTTCGGGTCGGTGACCGGCCGCCCGCACGTCCCGTCGGTGCCGGTGATCCGGGCCGGGGCGGTCTCCGGCAGGGCGGCGGCCGCCAGGTAGGACGGGTCGACGAACTTCTCGACGTCGAGGGCCTTGAGCACCCCCACCGACTTGAGGAAGGGCACGTCCTGGCGGAGCGCGTCGACGAGCTCGGGCCGCAGCGGGGTGGCGAAGGTCGCGATGCCGTTCGGGCCGTTGTACAGGTGCACGACCTCGGGCGGCAGCCCGGTCGCCTCGGCGACCGTGCGGCTGGCCTCCAGCGGGTGCGCGTTGAGGTACCCGGTGGCATCGGCCTGGGCGTTCAGGAAGGCCCGGACGACCTCCGGGTGCGCGGTGCCGTACTTCTGCCGGATCACCACGCCGTGCAGGGTGGGCCGGCCGAGTGCGGCCCCGTCGTACAGCAGCCGGCCGTCGCCGGCGAAGACCACCGCGCCGGGCCAGGCGACGAACTGGGCGAGCGCGTCCACACTGCCGGCCTTGAGCGCGGAGGCGCCGACGGCGGGCTGCTGGTTCTGCTTCTGGATCGCGCCGTCGGGGACGCCGACCTTCCGCAGGGCCTGGACGAGGGTCCCGTCGGCGGCCGAGCCGACCGAGGTGGAGACCTTCCTGCCCTTGAGGTCGGCCAGCGTGTGCGCGGGGGAGCCGTTCGGCACGACGACGCCGTTGAGCGCGCCGAGCAGGTTGTAGCCGGTCACCGAGACCAGCCGGGTGCCTGGGCCGCCGGCCTCCTGCGCGCGGGAGCCGTTGATCAGCAGCGGGTAGTCGCCCATCGAGCCGATGTCGATCTTCTCGGCGAGCATCTGGGCGGTGATCGGCGCGCCGGAGTCGTAGTCCTGCCAGACGACCCGGTAGGTCTTCCCGTCCTTCTTCCCCTGCTCGGCGAGCCGCTGCTCGAACCAGCCGCGGGCGCGCAGCAGGGTGCCCGCGGTGACGGTGTTGATGGTCTTCGACTGGTAGCCGACGACGACCTGCACGGTGCCGTCGCCGGTGGCGGAGGCGGAGGAACAGGCGGTCGCGGCGGCGAACAGGGCGGCGGCCAGCAGCGGCCGGGTGACGCGTCCTGGGCGGGGCATGGCGGGCTCTCTCCTCAGCGCAGCAGGTAGGGCATGTTGACGGTGACGGCCCCGGTGGGGCAGCGGGCGGCGCACGGGCCGCAGTACCAGCACTCGTCGACGTGCATGTAGGCCTTGTGGGTGTCCGGGTCGACGGCCAGTGAGTCCAGCGGGCACATGTCGACGCAGAGCGTGCACCCGTCGATGCAGAGCGAGGCGTCGATCGTCACGGGCACGTCGGCGCGGTGGTCGGCGAGCGCCATCGGCGGGCTCCCTACGGGATGTCGCGCAGCAGCCGGCCCTGCATGGTGATCCGGTCGCCGCGGAAGCGGATGTATTCGAGGTCGACGGGTCGTCCGTCGGCGAGCGTGGTGAGCCGCTCCAGCATCAGCAGGGCGGCACCGCGCGGGACTTCCAGGACGCTCGCGGAGTGCGCGTCGGCGCTGACCGCCTCCAGGGTGATCTCGGCGCTGCCGAGCGGCTGCCCGGCGGCCTCCTCGATCAGCCGGAAGACATCGGTGTGCGCCAGGTCGGCGGCGTCCAGCCCGGCGCCCAGATCGGGCGCCAGGTAGGTCAGGTCGAGCGAGAGCGGCAGCCCGTTCAGCCGGCGCAGCCGCTCGACGTAGACGACGTCGGCGCCCTCCGGCAGGCCGAGCCGCCGGGCGACCGGCCCGGGGGCCCGGACCGGCCCGAAGGAGCGGACCTCGTTCACCACCTCGCCGTGCTCGTGCATCGTCTCGGCGAGGCCCTGCAGGCGGTTCAGCCCGTGCGGCACCTTGTCGGCGACCACCAGCGTCCCCGAGCCGGGCACCCGGCGGACGAGGCCCTCGGTGCGCAGCAGGTCCAGCGCCTCCCGGACGGTGTTCCGGGACTCGCCGAACTCCTCGGCCAGCTGATCCTCGTGGGGCAGCGCACCACCGGTGGACACACCCGCCAGCACCTGGCGGCGCAACACGTCCGCGACCTGTCGGGCACGGTCGGCGCGCAGCCGCCGCACGCCGGGGCGGACGGTGTTCTCGCTGGTCATCGCTGCTGCTCCGGGGTCGGTGTGGCGGTACGGCCGGGGTCGGCCACGACCATAGGGCCGCGGCGATGGCGGCCGGGTTGCCGCAGCATTACGCCACCTGACGGGCCGTCGGCGGCCGCCGCGACCTGCGGCGACGGCGCCGCGCCGACGCGAAGTGCCACCGTGCGCCGCGTGCTCCGGGCGTGGCGGGCGCGGGCGGGGGATCATGGAAGGACGGCAGAGCCGCCGCTACCCCGAGGAGTGGTCACCGATGATCGGCAAGTTGCAGTGTGTCGTCCTGGACTGCCACTACCCGGCGGGACTGGCCCACTTCTATGCGGCCGTGCTCGGCGGCGACATCGACCGCCCCGACCCCCGCTGGTCGCTGGACGCCGAGTGGTCGACCGTGCACACCCCGGACGGCGTGGTGCTGGGCTTCCAGCGGGTCGACGACTTCCGCCCGCCGATGTGGCCGGACCCGGCCCACCCGCAGCAGCTGCACCTGGACATCGACGTCGAGGACCTCGACGCCGCGGAGGAGAAGGTGCTGGCGCTCGGCGCGGTGCTCAAGGCCGCCGAGTCCGGCTGGCGGGTGTACGTGGACCCGGCGGGCCACCCGTTCTGCCTGGTCGGCCCGGGCGGCGACGCGGCCTGAGCGGGCCCGGTGCGGGACCTCGCGGCGGCGGGTGACAGGTGTTCGTGCCACCTGTCGTCCGTCCGGGAGGGACCCGCGTGCCGAAGGACCGCTCCCCGCGCCGGCGCACCGCCGTGCTGTCCGCCGCCGCGGCCGTGCTGGCCGCTGCGGCGCAGGCCGCCCGCGCCGAGATCTTCGGGACGGTCGACCGGAAGGCCCCGGCCGCCGCGGCCCCGCCGGTCGCCGAGGGCCGGGCACCCGGCGACGCCACCGACCCGGGTCCGTCCGCCCCGCCGGCGGGACGTCCGCGTCGCCGTCCGTACCGGTCTCGTCCACCGTCTCCGGCAAGGCCTCGCCCCCGGCGTCCGCCCTGCCCGCGGTCGGCGGGACGGGCAGCGGAGCGGTCTTCACCGGCCTCGCCTTCGACACCTGCACGGCCCCCGCACTGTCGGCGATGACGGCCTGGCGCACCGCCTTGCCGTACGGGGCGGCGGCCGTCTGCATCGGCGGGAGGAACCGCGGCTGCGCGCAGCCGCAGCTGACCTCCTCGGGGGGCCTCCGTGACGGCCGCCGGCCGGCGGCTGATCCCGCTGTACGTCGGCGCGCAGCCGCCCTGCCGGACCGGCGGCAGCCCGGAGAAGCTCATCGCGGGGACGGCGGTCGCCCTCGGCGCCGCGGAGGGCGCGGACGCGGCGGCCAGGGCCGCGGCCCTCGGCATGAAGCCCGGCAGCACCCGCTACCCGGACGTCGAGGCCTACGACGCCGCCGACACGGCGTGCGCGGCGGCGGTCCACACCCGGTCCTTCGACCGGGCGCTGACCTCCCGCGGCTACCTGCCGGGCTTGTACGGCTTCACCGGGTCCAGCGCCGCGGGCATCGCCAGGGCGGCGGCGGACGGCGCGCCGGACCTCCCGGTGGCGCTCTGGTACGCCGAGTACGACGGCGCCGAGGACACCACGACGAGCTTCCCCTTCGCGACCGCCCTCTTCACCGGAGCCACCGCCGCGGCCACCAGTACCGGATCGGCCAGCGGGAGACCCGCGGCGGCGTCACGCCGACCGTCGACCGCAACGCCTGGGACGCCCCGGTCGCGGTCGTCGGCCAGGGCGCGTCTTCCGAGGCGCCGGGGTGGTCACTCCAGGGGCGCCGGGGGGTGCCCCCACACGCCCCGTGTACCCGCACGCCCTGTGAAGGCAGGCCCCAGTCCCGGCCCGGGCCCGGCCTATGCGGTGTCCGCACCGGCCGTGAGGACCAGCGGGTCGCCGACCCGGAGCCGGCCCGGGGCGGCCACCGTGGCCAGTGCGTCCAGCCGGTTGTCGTGGCCGCGGGCGATCGCGCGGAGGATCTCCGGCGAGTGCGGCAGCCCGGGCTGCGGCGCACCGACCATCGCGCAGCGCTCGCTCGCGCGGACGAAGGCCAGCCGGACGCCGTCGCCGAACCGGCCCTCGCGGCCGAGCCAGGCGTCCTCGGTGAACGGCGGGGTGCCGGGCGGGGTGCGCAGCAGCACGTTGGGGCGGAAGCGCCGCTCGTCGACCACGGCGTCCGGGACCTCGGCGCGCACCCAGTCCAGGGTGGCGGTGGTGAGCACGGAGACGGGCAGCTGGTCGAAGTGCGAGACGGCGTCCTCGCGGGCCAGTGAGACGTCCTCGCGCTCCAGGTAGGCGCGGAGGAAGGCGTCCGGGTCCTCGACCGGGCTGCCGAGCGGGTCGACCAGCTCCGGGGCGTCGAGCCGCTGGCCGAGCCGGGAGGCGAGCCGCAGCAGGCCGTCCATCCGCCGGAAGCGGGGGGTGTTCTTGCCGGAGCCGAATCTGCCGGAGCCGTCCCGCACCGCGTAGAGCCGGTCGCCGGCCAGGCCGCGCCCGTCCACCTCGACGGCGTCGAGGAGTTCGCCACCGGTGGATTTCACCGGGTAGCGCCAGATGCGCTCCACGACGCCGGAGATCTCTGCCATGGCGGGAGCCTATCCGGCACTCCGATCGTGGTCTAGACCTATTGGCGGACCGTCAGCCCACCCGCGCCACCGCCCGGACGGGCGCGCCGTCCGCTGCCGCCAGCCGCAGCGGGAACAGCGACACCTCCACCGGGGCGCCCGCCTCCCGGGCCGCCAGCAGCGGGGTCAGGTCGGTGAGGTTCTCGGCGATCACCCCTCCGCCGGCCCGCCCCAGCAGCACCCGGTGCGCCGCCAGCGAGGGCTCCTGGCCGGCCGGGTCGTGCTCGTCCGCCAGCTCCGCGAGCAGCGCCGCCACCGCCGGGTCGGCCGGGCCCTGCTCCGGCGTCGGGTCCACCGACAGCGCGTCCACCCCGACCGTGCGCACCCCCGCCGCGACGATCGCCTCCGCGGCCTCCCGGGACAGGTACGGGTGCGCCAGGTACTGCTCGCTGCCCCAGTGCCGGGGCCATCCGGTCGCCAGCAGCAGCACCGCGCCCGGCGTGCACTCCGCCAGCGCCGGGGCGAGCTGATCGGCCGTCACCGCGGTGCGCGGGGCCAGCCCGCGCAGGTCCGCGACCACCGCGGGGCCGGTGAACAGCTCCAGCGGCAGCCCGTCCAGGGTCGGCCAGGTGACGTCCACGTGGTACGGGGCGTCCACGTGCGTACCAGCCTGCGAACCCAGGTGCAGCGCCAGCACGTTGACCCCGGCGGTGTCGGTGGTGAGCGCGGGCCGCAGCTCCACCTCCGGGTCGCCGGGGTAGACCGGCATGCCGGTGGTGAGCGGGTGGGTGAGGTCGATCAGCGTCGGCGCCATGCCGTCCATCCTGCCCCGCCCGGCCCGCCCGGCGCAGCGCTCCCGGGCCACTGCCCGGCCCTCGGTGTTCCACCCCCTAGGGTCGGACCATGAACGATTCGCAGGTGCGCAGGCCGTGGGTGGTCGGGGTGTCCGGCGCGTCCGGGACGCCGTACGCGGCGTCCGTGATCCGGGCGCTCCTCGCGGCCGGCGAGGCGGTCGACCTGGTGGTCTCCCGTGCCGCCCGGCTGACCATCCTGGACGAGACCGGCATCGCCTACCGGGACGCCCACTGGCGCGAGGACCTGGCCCGCTGGATCGGCACCGACGACCTCGACGGCGTCCGCCACTGGTCGGCCGGCGACTTCGCGGCCGGCCCGTCCTCCGGCTCCTACCCGGCCAAGGGCATGCTGGTCGTCCCGGCGACCACCGGCGCGGTGGCCGGCATCGCACTCGGCCTCAGCAAGGACCTGCTCCAGCGGGCCGCCGCCGTCACCCTCAAGGAGCGCCGCCCGCTGGTGGTGTGCCTGCGCGAGACGCCCCTCAATGGGGTGACGTTGAAGCACCTGGTCGAGCTGGACGCGCAGGGCGCCGTGGTGCTGCCCGCCTCGCCGGGCTTCTACGCGGGCGGTTCCACCGCCCGCGAACTGGTCGACTTCGTGGCCGGACGGGTGCTCGACGCGGTCGGCGTGCCGCACGCGCTCTACCGCCGGTGGGAGGGCGAACTGGGCGCTGCGGCCAAGGCAGAGTGAGACCGTGCGGATCGGGAGAGTATGTTCATTGCGATATCCGGGTTGATCGGCGTACACCGCCTTCGAATCCGGATAATGATCTCGGGTCCGGTGAGGTTCGGAAGGGCGCTGGCAGGTATATGGACACAGTGGACAGACAGCTCATCCAGGCACTGCGGGAGAACGGCCGCGCCTCGTACGCGGAGCTCGGCCGACTGGTCGGCCTGTCGGGTCCGAGCGTCACCGACCGCATCAACCGGCTGGAGCAGGCCGGGGTGATCACCGGCTACCGCGCCACCGTCAACCCGGCGTCGCTGGGCTTCGGCGTGACCGCCCTGATCGGCCTTCAGCTCACCGACGCCGCCGACCACGAGGACGTCGCCCACCGCCTCAAGGACCTCTCCGAGGTGGAGGACTGCTGGTTCATCGCCGGTGACGACTCGTACATGCTCAAGGTACGCGTCCCGGACGTGGAGGGGCTGGAATCGGTCGTCAAGCGGATCTCCGGTACCAAGGGCGTGGCCCGCACCCGTACGACCGTCGTACTGTCCACCAAGTGGGAGAGCCGGGTCAGCGACCTGCCGCTGGGCCCCGGCGAGTGACCCCGCGGACGACGGAGGAATGACACGATGACGCTGGTCGGACTGGAGGAGCTGCGCGCCGCGCAGCAGCGGATCGCCGGGGTGGCCGTACGCACCCCCCTGCTGCCCTGCCCGTGGGCGGCGGACGGCGGGCGCAGGCTCTGGCTCAAGCCGGAGAACCTCCAGCCGACCGGCGCGTTCAAGATCCGCGGTGCCTACAACCGGCTCGCCGCGATGACCGGCGAGGAGCGCTCGCGCGGCGTGGTCGCCCAGTCCAGCGGCAACCACGCACAGGCGGTCGCCTACGCCGCCGGCCTGCTCGGCATCAAGGCCGTCATCGTGATGCCGGACACCTCCCCGGCGGTCAAGGTCGAGAACACCCGCGGCTTCGGCGCCGAGGTCGTGCTCGTCCCGCCGCACGAGCGCGACACCCTGCCCGCCGAGCTGGTCGAGGAGCACGGCTACGTCTGGGTGCCCCCCTACGACGACCGCCACATCATCGCCGGCCAGGGCACCGTCGGTCTGGAGATCGCCGAGGACGCCCCCGACGAGCTGGACACCGTACTGGTGCCGGTCAGCGGCGGCGGCCTGATCTCCGGCACCGCCGCCGCGCTCAAGCTCGCCTGCCCCGGCGTGCGGATCGTCGGCGTCGAGCCCGAACTCGCCGCCGACGCGCAGGCCAGCCTGCGGGCCGGCGAGCACCTCGCCTGGCCGGTCGCCGACACCTACCGCACCGTCGCGGACGGGCTGCGCACCCCCTCCGTCGGCAAGCTGCCCTTCCAGCACCTGCAGGCGTACGTCGACGACATCGTCACCGTCACCGAGGACGAGATCCGCGACACCGTCGCCCTACTGGCCCGCCGCGGCCGGCTGGTCGCCGAGCCGTCCGGCGCGGTCGCCCCCGCCGCCTGGTTCCACCGGGCCTCCGAGGTCGGCGGCCGGGTCGCCGCAGCGGTGGTCAGCGGCGGCAACCTCGACCCCGCCCTCCTCACCGAGCTGCTCGCCCGCTGAGCGGTCCCCCCCGGGGGGGGGGGCAGGGCGCCCCCGAGTGCCACCAGTCCGCCTCGTGCAGGGCCGCGGCGCGCCGCGGGCTTCCCGCGCCCCTGTGGCCGGCCCCCGTATACCGAGGCGTAGGCTCGGTTCCGGCATTGTTTCGGCAGGTACGAGAGGCGGGGTCACCGCATGGACGCAGGGCTGAAGCGCGAGCTGGAGGCGAAGGTCTACGCGGGTGAGCGGCTGACCCGCGAGGACGGCATCGCGCTCTACGAGAGCGACGACCTGGCCTGGCTGGGCGGCCTCGCCCACCACGTGCGGACGCGGAAGAACGGCGATGTCGTCCACTTCAACGTCAACCGCCACCTCAACATGACCAATGTGTGCAGCGCCTCCTGCGCCTACTGCTCGTTCCAGCGCAAGCCGGGCGAGAAGGACGCGTACACCATGCGCATCGAGGAGGCCGTCCGCCTGGCCAAGGCCATGGAGGTCGAGTCCCTCACCGAGCTGCACATCGTCAACGGCCTGCACCCCACACTGCCCTGGCGCTACTACCCGCGTTCGCTGCGCGAGCTGAAGGCCGCCCTGCCGAACGTCTCGCTGAAGGCCTTCACCGCCACCGAGATCCACTGGTTCGAGAAGATCAGCGGTCTGACGGCGAGCGAGATCCTCGACGAGCTGATCGACGCCGGCCTGGAGTCCCTCACCGGCGGCGGCGCGGAGATCTTCGACTGGGAGGTCCGGCAGCACATCGTCGACCACGCCACCCACTGGGAGGACTGGTCGCGGATCCACCGCCTGGCGCACGAGAAGGGTCTCAAGACCCCGTGCACCATGCTGTACGGCCACATCGAGGAGCCCCGGCACCGGGTCGACCACGTGCTGCGCCTGCGCGAGCTGCAGGACGAGACCGGCGGCTTCCAGGTCTTCATCCCGCTGCGCTACCAGCACGACTTCCACGACTCCAAGGACGGCGTCGTGCGCAACCGACTGATGGACCGCACCGAGATGGCCACCGGCGCCGAGGCGCTGAAGACCTTCGCGGTCTCCCGCCTGCTCTTCGACAACGTCCAGCACGTCAAGGTGTTCTGGGTGATGCACGGCGTCACCACCGCGCAGCTGGCGCTCAGCCACGGCGCCGACGACATGGACGGCTCGGTCGTCGAGTACAAGATCACCCACGACGCGGACAACTTCGGCACGCCGAACAAGCTCGGCCGTGACGACCTGCTCGAACTGATCCGCGACGCGGGCTTCCGCCCGGTCGAGCGGAACACCCGCTACGAGATCATCCGCGAGTACGAGGGCCCGGACCTGACCCGCCGGGAGACCCCGCAGGCCATGCGCCTCTGACACCCCGACAGTCGGAGCGGATCCTTTCCGCCGCCGCACCGGGGCCCGTCGGCACCGCGCCGACGGGCCCCGGCGCGTTTCCGTCGCCCGCGCGCCCCGGCCGTGGCAACACCCCTGCGGGGTTTGTCCGATCGGCGCAGCCTTCACCACTGACGCCCCGCCGACCGCGTATGCTCACAGGCTCACCACACGCCCCGGGTTTCGTCCAGGCCCGGGACTTTGGGAGGATCGTCCCCATGTCCGGTTCCCATCGCGCCACCAGCCACCTCCACCCGGCCGACGTGCCGGGGCCCCGCAGCAGTGCGGACGGTCAGGCACCGCGGCCGCGCGGACACCGGCGGAAGGCCAAGCCGAAGCGCCGCGGCGGCAAGGCGCTGATGGGGAGTACGGCGGTGCTGCTGGCCGCCACGGCGGGCTGGTTCACCGTCGGCCAGGGCCGGGGCATCCCCTCGTTCACCAGCGCCGGTGCGCCCGAGCGGCCCGAGGCCGACGTGACGCACGCCGACATCGCCCCGCTGTCGGCCGGCGGCCACACCCAGGACCCGGCGGCCGCGAACCGCTCCGACCGCAACGACGGCACGGTCGCGGTCATCCCCGGCCTCGGCGCGTCCTTCCTGGCCAAGATCCCCGCCGAGACCAACCAGGTCGTGGTGGCCTCCGGCAAGGACAAGGACTCCTCGGACACCGTCGTCACGCTCTGGACGCGCACCCCGGACGGCCGCTGGCGGGCCGGCCAGGCGTGGGCCGCCCACAACGGCTACAAGGGCTGGTCCGCGGACAAGCGCTCGGGCGACCTGCACAGCCCGATCGGGGTCTTCGGCCTCACCGACGCCGGCGGCCGCAAGGCCGACCCGGGCAGCAAGCTGCCCTACGACAAGGACCCGGGCTTCGTGGTCGGCGGCAAGGGCTTCAACGGCGAGCCGCTGGCCGGCTCCTTCGACTACGTCGTGGCGATCAACTACAACCGGGTGACCGGCCGCTCCCCGCTGGACACCGCGGCGCCCGAGGGCAAGGCCAAGGGCGGCGGCGTCTGGCTGCACGTCGACCACGGCGGCCCCACCCACGCCTGCATCTCGCTGCCCGAGGCGAACATGATCGAGCTGATCCGCGCCCTCGACCCGGCGGCGCACCCGGTCATCGCGATGGGCGACGCCGCAGCGCTGGCCGCCTGACCCGTCTGTTTGCGGGGATTTGTCACCCTTCTACAGCCAAACTCCCCGGATACTGTTCCGGTGCGTCACCGGGCGACTGATGGGTAACCCGGTTGAGTTGATGTATGACCGCCTCCCGCATCGTGTCGCTCGGCCACTACCAGCCGCCCAAGGTCCTCACCAACGACGACCTGGCGAAGCTGGTCGACACCGACGACGAGTGGATCCGCTCCAGGGTGGGCATCCGCACCAGGCACATCGCGGTCGACGAGACCCTCGTCGACCTCGCCGCCGAGGCGGCGCAGAAGGCGCTCGCCGCGAGCGGGCGCCTGGCCCACGAGATCGACCTCGTGGTGGTCGCCACCTGCACCGCGGTGGAGCGCAGCCCCAACACCGCCGCCGCGGTCGCCGCCCGGCTCGGCATCACCGCCCCGGCGGCGTTCGACATCAACACCGTCTGCTCGGGCTTCTCGTACGCGCTGGCCACCGCGGACCACGCGCTCCGCGCCGGCGCGGCCACCCGGGCGCTGGTGATCGGCGCCGAGCGGATGTCCGACACCATCGACTGGACGGACCGCTCCACCTGCGTGATCTTCGGCGACGGGGCCGGTGCCGCCGTGGTGGAGGCCGTTCCCGACGAGCGTGCCGGCATCGGCCCGGTGGTGTGGGGCTCGGAGCCCGAGAAGGGCGACGCGGTGGTCATCACCGGCTGGGACCCGACCATCAGCCAGCAGGGCCAGGCGGTGTTCCGCTGGGCCACCACCAAGATCGCTCCGCTGGCACGGGAGACCTGCCTCAAGGCCGGGCTGGACCCGTCCGAGCTGCGCGGCTTCGTCGCGCACCAGGCGAACCTGCGGATCATCGACGCCATCGCGGCCAAGCTCGGCACCGCCCCGGACGCGGTGATCGCCCGCGACGTGGTGGACTCCGGCAACACCTCCGCCGCCTCGATCCCGCTCGCCCTCAGCAAGCTCGTCGAGCGCGGCGAACTGCGCTCGGGCGACCCGGTGCTGCTGTTCGGCTTCGGCGGCGGTCTGGCCTACGCCGGCCAGGTGGTGCGCTGCCCGTAGCGCGCCGGGTGCGCGTCGGGGCCGGGGACAGAGCAGTGGGGCGCCGGAATCCGCGGATTCCGGCGCCCCACTGCTGCTCGGGCACGTCACGGTGCGTCGGCGAACCTCCCCCGAGGACACGGCCGCCGCCCGCCACGCCCCGGACAGGAGGCCGGGGCGCACGTGCGAGGTGGACGATGGTGGAGCGGGCCTACTTGGGCGGCTTCTTGCCGGCGACGCCCATGTAGACCTGCAGGGCCAGGTTGGGCTTGAGGTCCTTCACCTTGACGCCCCAGGAGGTGAAGGCCTTCTGGTGCTCCGCCGCCGAGGCGAGCAGGGAGACCAGTGAGCCCGCCACAGCGGCCGGATCGATCGTCTTGTCTGTCTTGCCCTGGTTCGTCCGGACGGCCTCGGTGAGCGGGGCGACCACCGAGTTGAGCACCTTCATCCGGATCTTGAAGAACCGTTTGTCCCCCTCGGCAGCACCGAGAGTGACCACTCGAAGAATGGCATCGTTCTTGCGCCAGAAGGCGAGGAAACCGTCCACCAGTTCTTCCGAAGTGGCGGCACCGGTCTTTCCCGCCCAGGACTTTCCTTCGACGAGCTCTTTGAGCCCGCCGCTGTCCTCGGCCATTTCCTCTGCGATCTCGAGGACAGCGCCCTCGACATCCGGGAAGTACTGGTAGAAGGTCGCGGGGGAGGTACCCGCCATACGGGCGACGTCGATGACCTTGACGTCCCGGTAAGGCGACGTGCTGAGCATCTCGCGGAGGCAGTCGAGCAGCTTCTGCCGCGTCTCCTGTCCGCGTCGCCCGGCGACGCGACCGTCGACGGTGCGAACTTGTCCTGTCATGCCGTCAGCTTACCGTGGCACGATCTTGGCGCGATTCGGTGATGCGACAATTAGGCCGCTCGTGGTGGTAATGGAGCGCCTGGACGGATATTCAGCGCTCCCGTTGTAGCCCCCCCGTGCACTGATGACCCCACAGCGTGACGACCGGTCTGCTGAGGGGTGGTCGGATGACAGGCAGTGATCGCCGGAGCGGTCGGACCCGGCTCCGCCGGAGGGCCGGCCGGGGTCGCGCGCGGTCGTGCCCGGGACCGCCCGGGGCGGCGCCGGGCGCACGTCCGGAGCGGACGCGGCCCGTCCGGAACGGCCTGCCCGCGCGGCGCGGGCGGGGGAGATTGGCTCCCGGGGGGTGGGCATTGGAGAATCGGGTGCGCACCCCGGACGGGGGACGGCACAACGGGGAGGTGGCAGCTCAGTGGACCAGCTGACGGCGCACGATCCAAGGCGGATCGGGCCCTTCGAGGTGCTGGGACGGCTCGGCGCGGGCGGGATGGGGCTGGTCTACCTGGCGCGCTCCGCATCGGGCCGGCGGGTCGCCATCAAGACCGTGCGCACCGAGCTGGCCGAGGACGACCTGTTCCGGGTCCGCTTCGCCCGCGAGATCGCCGCGGCCAAGACGGTCGGCGGCTTCTACACCGCCGCCGTGGTCGACGCGGACGCGGACGCCCGGGTGCCCTGGCTCGCCACCGCGTACGTACCGGCCCCCTCGCTGGAGGACCTGGTCAACCACTGCGGTCCGTTGCCGGTGGACGCGGTCCGCTGGCTGGTCGCCGGCATCGCCGAGGCGCTCCAGTCGATCCACGCCGCCGGCCTCGTCCACCGCGACCTCAAGCCGTCCAACGTCCTGGTGGTCGAGGACGGCCCGCGGGTGATCGACTTCGGCATCGCGGCCGGCGTCTCGCACACCCGGCTCACCATGACCAACGTCGCCGTCGGCACGCCCGCCTACATGTCGCCCGAGCAGGCCCGCGACAGCCGCAGCGTCACCGGCGCCAGCGACGTCTTCTCGCTCGGCTCGCTGCTGGTCTTCTGCGCGACCGGCCACCCCCCGTACCGCGGCGCCAACCCGGTCGAGACGGTCTTCCAGCTGCTGCGCGAGCAGCCGGACCTCTCCGGGCTGCCGCTCGAGCTGGCCGACCTCGTCCGGGCCTGCATGCGGCCCGCGCCGGAGCACCGGCCGACGCCCGCGCAGATCCAGGCCGAGCTCGCCCCGCACCTGTTCTCCCGGGACGACGCGCTCGGTGACGCCGGCGACTGGCTGCCGCCCAGCGCACTGCAGCTGATCGAGCAGAAGCGCGGCCGCCGCTCGGTGGCCCCGCCGGTCGCGCCCCCGGTCAC
>NZ_JAHTIK010000001.1:4763525-4816864 GCF_025655475.1 Kitasatospora sp. DSM 101779
CGGGCCGGCCGCGCCCGCGGCCACCGACTGGGTCCGCCGCGCCGCCGTCCCGCCGCCCGCACCGGCACCGCGCTGGCGGCCCTGGCGGTTCCGGATGTCCAACGACGTCTGGGGCACCCCGGTGGTCGCCGACGGCACGCTCTTCGTCTCCAGCTTCGAGGTGCACGCCCTCGACATCGCCTCCGGCGAGCGCCGCTGGAAGACCCGCGACGTCGCCTGGGCGCTCGCGGTCGCCGACGGCCGGGTGCACGCCGCCGACGGCCCGCACCTGTACACCGTGGACGTCGCCGACGGCACCGAGCGCTGGCGCAACTCCCTCGACGGCTGGGTCTACTCGCTGGACGCGGCCGACGGGGTGCTCTGCTGCGGCATCAGGGGCGGCGGCGTGCAGCTGCGTTCGGCCGCCAACGGCGCGGAGCTGTGGCGCGCCGACGACGCCCAGCAGGACTACGAGAACCCGCAGTCCGGGCCGGCCCTGGTCGGCGGCGCCGCCTACTACTACGGCGGCGGGCGGCTGCGCTGCGTCGACCCGCGCGGCGGCGGGCTGCGCTGGTCCGTCCCGGTCGGCGAGGACGTGCCCTCCCGCCCGGTCGAGCGCGGTGGCGTGCTGTACGTCACGGCGGGCCCCCGGGTGTACGCCCTGGACGCCGCCAGCGGCGCCGAGCGCTGGCGCTTCGACGCGCCGGTGGTGCTCTTCACCCCGCCCGCGCTGGACGCCGGCGCCGCGTACGTCGCCGACTACCTCGGCACGCTCTACGCCGTCGACCTCGCCACCGGGCGGGAGCGCTGGCGCGGGCGGACGGGCAGCCGGCAGGGCGCCGAGCCGGCGGTGGTCGCGGACAACGCGGTGCTGCTCGGCTCGGGCGAGACCCTGTACGCCTTCGACGCCGCCACCGGGCGGGAGCGCTGGCGGTACGCCGCCCGCGGCGAGATCGTCGGCTCGCCGGCCGTCGCCGACGGTCTGGTGCACCTGGGCAGCCGGGACCACTCGCTGCACACCGTGGACCTCGCCACCGGCCGGCTCCGCTGGGAGCTCGGCACCAAGGGCGAGCTCACCGGGTCGCCGGTGGCCGTCGCCGGCCGGGTCTTCGCGGGCAGCAAGGACCGCTGCGTGTACGCGCTGGACTCCTACTACGGCACCGCGGTGCCGCAGTAGGAGCAGGCGGCCGGAGGGGCCGCGGGGATCAGCCCGTCACAGCCCCGGGTGGCGGGCCCGCCAGCCCGCCCAGGCGGACTCGATCATCTCGTCGACGCCGTACCGCGCCGACCAGTCCAGCTCCTTGTGGATCAGGTCGGCCGCGGCGACCACCCGCGCCGGGTCGCCCGCGCGGCGCGGGGTGACCTCGGGCTCCACCGCGCGGCCGGTGATCCGGCCGATCGCGTCGAGCATGCCGCGGACGGAGACGCCCTCGCCGCGGCCGATGTTCAGGGTCAGGCCGACCGGCTCCCCGGCCGCGTCCAGCCGGCGGACGGCGGCGAGGTGCGCGGCCGCCACGTCCTCCACGTGGATGTAGTCGCGGATGCAGGTGCCGTCCGGGGTCGGGTAGTCGTCGCCGAAGACCAGCGGCGGCAGGCCGTCGGTGAGCCGCTGGAAGACCATCGGCACCAGGTTGGTGACCCCGTCGTCGGCCAGCTCGGGCGAGGCCGCGCCGGCCACGTTGAAGTACCGCAGCGAGACCGCCGACAGGCCGTACGCCTTCGCCGCGGCGGCCAGCAGCCACTCGCCGACCAGCTTGGTCTCACCGTACGGGTTGATCGGCGCGCACGGGGTGGACTCCGTCACCAGGTCGGTGTCCGGCATGCCGTAGACCGCGGCCGAGGAGGAGAACAGCACCTTGCGGACGCCGCCGGCGACGGCCGCCTCCAGCACGATGCGCAGGCCCTCGACGTTCTCCCGGTAGTAGAGCAGCGGCTCCGTCACCGACTCGCCGACCTGCTTCTTGGCCGCGATATGCAGCACCCCGGTGACCTCGTGCTCGCGGACCGCCGTGTCCAGCAGCGCCCGGTCGAGCGTCGAGCCGACCACCAGCGGCACCCCGGCGGGCAGCCGGCCGGCCGAGCCGGAGCTGAGGTCGTCCAGGACGACGACCCGCTCACCGGCCTCCGCCAGCTGCCGCACGACATGTCCGCCGATGTAACCGGCGCCGCCCGTGATCAACCAAGTCATGTCCGAGATCCTATGCGGCACCCGTTCGAAACCGCGGTGACCGGTGGCCGGTGCGGGCCGGGTGTGTTCGAGTCGAGTTGTCCGACACCCCGATAAGTACGGTCCGGTACGATCGCAGGCGGTTATCGTCAGCGGGAGGAGCAGGTCGCGGGATGACCGCCAGCACTCCCGGCACGGCGCCCAGCACGTCACCCCAGGTCAGCGTCGTGGTGATCGTCTTCGACGACGCCGCGCACATCACCGATGCGGTGCGGTCGGCGCTCGCCCAGGGGGACTCCGTCGCCGAGGTGATCGTGGTCGACGACGCCTCCACCGATGCCACGCCCGAACGTCTGACCAGGCTTGCCGCCACCGACCCCCGCGTGAGAGTGATCACGCGCACGGAGAACAGCGGCGGCTGCGGCACCCCCCGCAACCAGGGCCTCGCGGCGGCCCGCTCGGCCTACGTGATGCTGCTCGACAGCGACGACGTGCTCGCCCCCGACGCCGCCCGGACGCTGCTGGAGACGGCCGTCGCCGAGCAGGCCGAGGTGGTCGCCGGAGTCTGCGTCCGGCGCGAACTGCCCGCCGGCACCGACACCCCCTGGCAGCGCGACCTCTTCCCCGCGGCCGGCGCCCCGCCCCGCCGCTACGAGGGCATCGGCGAGCGCCCCGAGTTCCTCCGCGACACCCTCTGCGTGAACAAGCTCTACCAGCGGGACTTCCTGGACAAGCACCAGGTGCGCTTCGCCGAGGGCCCGGTGCACTACGAGGACTTCGTCTTCACCGCCCGCCTCTACGCGGCCCGGCCGCGGCTGGTCGCGGTCGGCGACACCGTGTACCTCTGGCACGTCCGCCGGGAGGCCGGCCGCCAGTCGATCTCGCTCCGCCGCGACGAGGTCCGCAACTGGCAGGACCGGGTGGACGCGCACGCCGACGCGGTGCGGATCCTCGCCGAGGCCGGCGAGCCGGCCCTCGCCGACGCCGCCCGCACCAAGTTCATCGACCATGACCTTCGGATGTACGTCCGTGAACTGCGGACCAAGCCCGCCGCCTACCGCGCCGCCTGGTGGCGGATCGCCCGCACCCACCTCGCCGGCTTCGGCCCCGTTCCGCTGCGTGGCGCCACCCCGGCGGGCCGCTGGCTGAGCGAACTGCTGCTGGCCCGCCCCGAACCGGTCGAGGGCACCGACCTGGCCCGCGTCTGCGAGCTCGCCGCCGCCCCGCCCCGGCTCGCCCCGCCCTACCTCACCGACGAGGACGGCCGGCCCGTCCTGGTCGACGGTCTGCCGCTCACCGGCCTCGACGAGCTGCCCCCGGCCGGGCTGCCCCTGGCCGTCGACGGCACCGTGCGGCTCGGCCCGGTCTGCAGCATCCGGCTGCGGCTGCACGACCCGTACGGGCTGGCCTCCGCCGCCCGCCCGGTCGACGCCCGCCTGGAGCTGCGCACCCGGCTCGGCCCGCCGCTGACCGTTCGCCGCGCCCTGCAGCTCGACCCGCACCCCGACGGCGGGTGGACGGCCGAGACCACCGTGGACGCCTTCGAGCTGCGCGACGTCGGTGAGATGACCGCCTGGTCGCTGCGGGTCGTGCTGGGCTACGAGAACGGCGACCGCGCGGCCACCGCCGTCCGCGCGCCGGGCCTGGGCAAGCGGCATTCCGTCGTCTACCGGCCGCTGCTGCGCCTCGCCCTCGTCCAGGCGTACGGGACGACCAACGGTGAGCTCGGGATGCGCGTCGCCGACGGCGTGCGCGGCGGCTGGGAGGTCGTCCGGGCCCGGCTGCGGCGGCTGCTGGCCCGACTCGGCTGAGGGCGAACGGCCCGCCCGGGCCGGGGCGTGCGAGGGACCGCGGGGCGCCTGCGGGACGGGGCACTCCCCGCGCAGTGGGAGAATTCATCCCATTCCCATGATGCCGTGGCTCAATCGGCAGAGCCGCCACGGCAGCATCGGAGACCCTCAGCACGCACCCTCGAGCACCACCCGACGACAAGGACCCCCGCTCCATGCCCTCCAGTCAGGCGCAGCCGCTGGTCAGCGTCATCGTGATCGTCTACAACGACGCCGCCCGGCTGCCCCGGGCGGTGGCCTCCGCCCTCGGACAGTCGCTGCGCGGCCTGGAGGTGCTGATCGTCGACGACTGCTCGACCGACGACAGCTTCGCCGTGGCCCGGCGCCTGGAGCAGGAGAACCCGGGCCGGGTGCGGGCCCTGCGGCTGCCCGCCAACAGCGGCGGCTGCGGCGCCCCGCGCAACCACGGCGTCGCCGAGGCGCGCGGTGAGTACGTGATGTTCCTGGACAGCGACGACGAGCTCGCCGAGCACGCCGCGCGCAACCTCTACGAGGCGGGCACCCGTACCGGTGCCGACCTGGTCTCCGGCCTGAGCGTGCGGCGCTTCCTCGGAAACCGGTACGGCAAGACCGACGCCTGGTACCCGTGGATCTACTCGCGCACCCGCACCCTGGACTCGATCGCCGAACTGCCCGATCTGCTGGTCTGGGACACCCTCTCGACCAACAAGGCCTACCGCCGGACCTTCCTCGCCGAGCACGCGCTGACCTTCCCGGTCGGCATCCTCTACGAGGACCTGCTCTTCTCCTCGCAGGCGTACCTCGCCGCCGAGCGGATCACCCTGATCCCCAACCGGGTCTACTGGTGGGACGTCGCCCCGCCGAGCAAGGGCGAGCGCTCGCTCTCCAACCGCCGCCACGAGATCCGCAACTTCACCGACCGGCTGGAGATCCACCGCCGGATCGACGCGATGCTCGCCGACCGCGGCATGGTCGAGCTCAAGTACCGCAAGGACGTGAAGTTCCTCAAGCACGACCTGGTGCTGCACCTGCGCGACCTGCCCTTCCTGCCGGAGGACTTCCGCAAGGAGTTCGCCGAGCACGCCCGCGGCTACCTGGCCGGGCTGGCCCCGGAGGCGTACGAGGAGGTCGGCAGCCCGCAGCGGATCTGCGCCTACCTGCTCGGGCAGGACGACTGGGACAACCTGCTGCCCGCCGTCGACACCCTGATCAACCGGGACAAGCTCGCCGCCCCGCTCGCCGAGCAGGACGGCCGGGTGTACTTCTGCGCCGAGCACCTCGACGACCCCGAGGGCCGCAAGGTGCTCGACGTCACGGCGCACGGCTACCACGCGTCGCCGCTGCGCAAGCTCTTCCTGCGCAACCGGCTCACCCACTATGCCGCCGGGGCGCAGGGCGTCGAGCTGGCCGGCCGGATCGTCAACCCGCTCGGCCGGATCCCCGCCGACGCCAAGCTCGCCGCCCGGCTGGACTTCTCGCCGCGCCGCAAGGGCCTCAAGTCGTTCTCCTTCCCCGTTGCCGAGGTCCGGCACGACGGCGACGGCATCACCTGGCGCGCCACCGCCGACCTCGCCCGCAAGCTGCGCCCGCTGGGCATCCTGGACGCGGTCTGGGACGTCCGCTGCGTGCTGACCGCCAACGGCGAGCGCACCACCACCCGGCTCACCGTCGGCGACCTCGACCTCGACTCGGCCGCCGCCCCCGCCGTCCGGCCCCGGCTGACCCGGCTCACCGGCGACCGGCTCGCCCCGCACGCCACCGCCCGCGGCCACCTCGCCTTCGAGATCGCGGCGGAGGGCGCCGCCGCCCGGCGCGGCACCGACCTCGTCGAGCGGGCCCTGCGCGGCGAGGCCTCGGCGCTCGCCAACACCGCCGCCGACCGGGCCCGGCGCACCGCCCGCGGCGCGCTGCAGCTCAAGCGCACCCTGAACAACGGCGACACCAAGCTGAAGGTCTACCACCGGCTGCTGCAGCGGCTGCCCGTGGTCAAGGGCCAGGTGGTCTTCGAGAGCCAGCAGGGCCGGCAGTTCAGCGACAGCCCGCGCGCGGTCTACGAGGAGCTGGTGCGCCGCGGCGCACCGATGAAGCCGGTCTGGTCGTACGCGAAGTCGACCGAGGGGTTCCCGTCCGGCGCCACCCTGGTGCGGCGCTGGTCCTGGCAGTACCTGCGGGCCCTGGCCCAGGCCGAGTTCTGGGTGGACAACCAGGGCTACCCGTACCGGCTGCGCAAGCGCCCGGAGACCACCTACATCCAGACCTGGCACGGTTCGGCGCTCAAGAAGATGGGCTTCGACCTCGCCTCGCTGAAGCGGCAGACGCCCGCGCAGCAGGCCGAGTACCTGGCCGGGCTGAACCGCTTCGACCACTTCGTCGTCCGCTCCGAGCACGACGTGCGCACCCTGGCACCGGCGTACCGGATCGGCGAGGAGCGGCTGCTGCGGGTCGGCTACCCGCGCAACGACGTGCTGCTGCGCGAGGACGCGGGCAAGGACCGGCAGCTCGCCGGCGAGCTCGGCATCGACCTGTCCAAGCCGGTGGTGCTGTACGCGCCGACCTTCCGTGCGGACGCCCGCGGCAAGGTGCGCGCCTTCGAGCTGCCCTTCGACGTCGAGGAGTTCGCCGAGCGCTTCGGCGACCGGATGACGCTGCTGGTGCGCTGCCACTACCTGAACCGGTTGGTGCTGCCGCCGTCCGTCCGCGGCCGGGTGGTCGACGTCTCCGAGGTGCAGGACGTCACCCCGCTGTACCTGATGGCGGACGCCCTGGTCACCGACTACTCGTCCGTGATGTTCGACTACGCGCTGCTCGACCGGCCGATGCTGTTCTTCGCGTACGACTGGGAGGAGTACGCCGAGGACGTCCGCGGCACCTACTTCGACCTGCTGCGCGAGGCGCCCGGCCCGGTGCTGCGCGACGAGGGCGAGCTGTACGCGGCCCTGGACGAGCTGGAGGCCACCGGCAAGGAGTACGCCGACCGCCGGCGGGAGTTCGCCGCGGCGTACGGCGAGCACGACCGGGGCGACGCCGCGGCCCGGATCGCCGACCTGATGTTCGGGCCGGCCCCGGCGGCCGTACGGGCCGGGCACGACGAGCAGGACCAGCAGGAGCGGGAGGCCGGCCGGTGAGCCGCGACATCTTCATCGTCAGCAACAGCGTCGACGAACTGGGCGGTGTGGCCAGCTGGTCGCACCGGATGGCCGAGCTGCTGACCGGCCGCGGCCACCGGGTCGAACTGATCGGCATCTGCCCCGCGGTGCTGCACAAGGACTTCGGCGACGGCCTGCCGTACGGGATGACCACCCTGTACGACGGCCACCCGCCCGCCGCCTGGACGCCGGCCTACCCGTGGCAGCGGCTGGACGTCGCGGCCCGCCGCCGGCAGTCCGCCCGCGAAGCCGGGATGCGCGAGGCGGCCGAGCGGATGAACGCGATGTTCCGGGCCGCCCGGCCGGGCGCCGTGGTGATCGTCACCCAGGTGTGGGCGATGGAGTGGGTGGCGCTCGCCGACCTGAAGGGCCTCCAGGTCATCGGCATGAGCCACGAGTCCTTCGAGACCTGCCGGGCCTCCTCCCGCTTCGGCCGGGTGCAGCGCCACTACGCGGACGTCGACCGCCTGGTGGTGCTCACCGACGAGGACGCGGACGCCTGGATCCGCCAGGGCATGAACTCGACCTGCGGCATCCCCAACCCGCTGCCGTTCCCGGTGCCGGAGACGGCGGCCCCCGCCGCCCGCACCGTGGTCTCGATCGGCCGGCTCGCCCAGGAGAAGGGCGTCGACCTGCTGCTGGAGACCTGGTCCGAGGCCGTCCGCGGCCGCGAGGGCTGGCAGCTGAAGATCTACGGCCTGGGCGAGGAGGAGGAGGCGCTGCGCGCGCAGTGCACCGGACTCGGCCTGGACGACTCGGTCGAGTTCTGCGGGCGGACGGACGACGTGCCCGGCGCGCTCGCCGGCGCCGGGATCTTCGTGCTCTCCTCGCGCGGCGAGGGCTTCCCGATCTCGCTCATGGAGGCGATGGCCTGCGGCGTGCCCTGCGTGGCCTTCGACTGCGCGCCCGGCGTGCACGAGATCGTCCGGGACGGCGAGGACGGCCTGCTGGCCCCGGTCGGCAACACCTCCGCGCTGGCCCGCCAGCTCGGCCGGCTGATGGACGACCAGGAGCTGCGCGACACCATGGGGACGCGGGCCCGGGAGGCGATCGTCCGCTACGCGCCGGAGCGGGTGCTCGACCGCTGGGAGGAGCTGTTCGCCCTGCTGGAGGCATGAGCCGGGCAGGTGCGGCGTCCTCGGGCGCGCCGCGGCGGCAATTCGGACATACAGCTGAAATGCTGACAAAGCAAGCCTGTCCGTCACGCCTGCGCTCAGCCTCGGGAGGAGCCCCGCTGCGCCCGAAGAAAGAACCCACCCGACCGTCCCCGGCCGGCCCGCGCCCCACCGGGCCGAGGCTCCGGGTGCCGACCGGCGGCTGACCCCCGCCACCGGGGCCGGGCCCGGCGGCCGCACCGCGCAAGGGTCGCGGCCGCCGGGCCCTCCAACGCCCGGCCTGCCGGCGATCGGCTCCCCGGCGCTCGGGCATGTCGTCAGAGAGCAGTCGGGTGGTTGATTCAGGGGCCCCACGCGCCCCTGTGTGCCCAGTCGCCCTTGAGACACGACGTAAGGCCGGTCAGGCCCGGGCGGCCCTCGTCCGCCAGGGCAGCTCGACCGTCACCGAGGTCGGGCCGCCGGCCGGGCTCTCCACCAGGAAGACCCCGTCCACCGCGCCCACCCGCTCGGCCAGCCCCGCCAGCCCGCTGCCCGTGCGCGGGTCCGCTCCGCCCCGGCCGTCGTCCTGCACCACCAGCATCAGCCGGTCGCCGGACCGCCAGACGTCCACCGTCGCCGTCCGCGCCGCGGCGTGCTTGGAGACGTTGGTGAGCAGCTCGCTGACCGTGAAGTAGGCGATCCCCTCGACCGCCGGATCCGGCCGCTCGGAGCCCTTCAGGTCGACGTGCACCTTCACCCCGCCGGGCACCGTGCAGCGGGCCGCCACCGCCGAGAGCGCCGCGTCCAGCCCGCGGTCGGTGAGCACCGCCGGGTGGATGCCCCGGGCGAGGTCCCGCAGCTCACGCAGGGCCAGCTTCACCTCGCCGTGCGCCGCGTCCACCATCCGTGCGGCCCCCGCGACGTCCTCCGGCGTCCGGCTCTCGGACAGCCGCTCCCTGGCCAGACCGAGGTCCATCGCCAGGGCCACCAGCCGGGCCTGGGCGCCGTCGTGCAGGTCCCGCTCGATCCGGCGCAGGTCCGCCGCGGCGGTGTCGACCACCGCGCCGCGGTCCTCCTCCAGCTCCCGCACCCGCTCGGTCAGCGCGTTCGGGCAGAGCAGCACGCCGACCAGCATCCGCTCGACGGCCGCCAGCCCCCGCATCGCCCACGGCAGCACCGGCCAGCCGACCAGCACCAGCACCAGCGTCACGGCGAAGCCGATGATCCCCCACGGCAGCAGCAGCACCCCGTACAGCACCGAGCGCCAGCTCAGCCCGTCCGTCAGGCAGGCCACCACCCAGCCGGCCGGCCCCGGCCGCACCGGGGCCAGCGGGGCGGCCTCCGGCACCTCCGAGCCCAGCGCCGTCCGGGCCCGCCGCCGAGCCAGCGCCCCCAGCCACCGGCTGCCGGCGAGGCCGGCGGCCAGCAGCGGCAGTCCGAGCACCGTCACCGCCAGGCCCAGGCCGACGCACAGCGTCACCACCGTGAAGACGAAACCGGCGATGCCGAGCGGGAGGTTCAGCAGCATGTGCTGCACCTGCAGCCACATCTGCCGCCCGTACAGCGAGGGCCGGGCCGCCTTCTCCTCGCGGTCGACCTGGTCCTTCATCCGTGCACCGCCCTCCCGACGGACCTCGCCCCGTCACCGCAGTGGACCGGGCACCCCCTCGGTGCCCCGCCGTCCGCTGCCCGACCAGCATCGCGGGTCGCCGCGGGCCGCCGCCATGGGGTTGGACGCCCTCCCCGCCCGGGGGTTAACCCCACCCCCGGGACCACCGCTCCGGGCGGGGCCGCCGGGGCGGGTGTCCAGCATGCGTCTTGCGGATCGGGCGGGTTCAGGAGTAGACGAGCGGTGCACTTAGACTCACGCCTGAGCAATGGTTATGAGCGCGTAAAGAGATCGGATCCCGCCGCGCGGCGGGCCCGGCCGATGTGGAGGCGAACGCATGGAGGGGCAGCTGGCTGCTGCCGGCCCTGCCGCGGGCAGTGGCTACTTCGACGCGTACGCGGCGGTGGGCTTGCTCGCCGTCGTCGGCGTGCTGTTCGTCGCGGTGTCGTTCACCGCCAACCGCCTGCTGCGCCCCGTGGTGTACTCGCCCGAGAAGCTGCTGGCGTACGAGTGCGGAGTGGATCCGGTCGGCGAGGGGTGGGCGCAGACCCACATCCGGTACTACGTCTATGCCTTCCTTTACGTGATCTTCGCGGTCGACGCGATCTACCTCTTCCCGTGGGCGACGGTCTTCGCCGCCGCGGGGTACGGGGCGGCGACGCTGGTGGAGATGTTCGTCTTCATCGGCTTCCTCGCGGTCGGACTGCTCTACGCCTGGAGGAAGGGCGTTCTGGAATGGACGTGACCCACGCCCACGCGCACGGCGGCGACGGCCCCGTGCCGCTCGGCATCCCCGACCCGGCCAACCCCGGCGCCGTCGAGCCGCGCCGGCTCGGCCCGCTGGCCCGGCTCGCACCGGACCCGGTCAAGGTGGTCCTCAACTGGGGCCGCCGCTACAGCCTCTGGTGCTTCAACTTCGGCCTCGCCTGCTGCGCGATCGAGTTCATCGCCGCGTCGATGGCCAAGCACGACTTCATCCGGATGGGAGTCATCCCGTTCGCGCCCGGTCCCCGCCAGGCCGACCTGATGATCGTCTCCGGCACCGTCACCGACAAGATGGCCCCGGCCGTCAAGCGGCTCTACGAGCAGATGCCCGAGCCCAAGTACGTGATCTCCTTCGGCGCCTGCTCCAACTCGGGCGGCCCGTACTGGGACTCCTACTCCGTCACCAAGGGCGTCGACCAGATCGTCCCGGTCGACGTCTACGTGCCGGGCTGCCCGCCGCGGCCCGAAGCGCTGCTCCAGGGCATCCTCAAGCTCCAGGAGAAGATCGCCGCCGAGTCGCTGCCGCAGCGCTACACCGCGCCCGCCTCCGCGCTCCGCCGCGGGCTGGTCGCCGGACCGGAGGGCGCGCAGTGACCACCCCCGAGCAGCCCGGGACCGAGCCGGTGCCGGGCGCCGAACCCGCCGCTGCGGCCCCCGCCGAGCAGCCGGTTGCAGAGCTGCCCGCCGCCGAGCCCACCCCGGCCGAGCGGACGGCCGCCGCGATCGGCCCCTGGGCCACCGCCGCCGAGGCGTACGGCCTGCTGACCGTCGACGTCCCCGCCGAGCACTGGATCGAGGCGCTCACCGCCGCCCGCGACGGCCTCGGACTCAGCTACTTCGACTGGCTGAGCGCCGTCGACGAGCTCACCGAGGGCTTCTCCGTCTCCGTCCACCTCGCCGACGTCGCCACCCCCGGCGCCGTCCGCCACCTGCTCGTGCGCACCCGGGTGCCGCGCGAGAAGGCCGCTCTGCCCACCGCCGTCGGCGTCTACGCCGGCGCGGCCTGGCACGAGCGGGAGACCCACGAGATGTTCGGCATCGACTTCGCCGACCACCCGCACCTGGTCACCCTGCTGCTGCCGGACGGCTTCGAGGGCCACCCGCTGCGCAAGGACTTCGTGCTCGCCGCCCGGGTCGCCAAGGCCTGGCCCGGCGCCAAGGAGCCCGGTGAGTCCGACCACGGCGACGGCCCCGCCCGCCGCAAGATGCAGCCCGCCGGCGTGCCCGACCCCAACGAGTGGGGCCCGCTCAAGGGCACCCTGCCGCCGGTCGCCGAGCGCCCGGCCCGGGCAGCCCGCACCCCGCGCGCGGCCGGTGCCGGTCCCCGTGCGGCCGCCGCCGGTGCCGAGGGCGCACCCGTCCGGGCCGACCGGCCGCGGCGGACCCGCTCGATCAGCGAGGGCTCGGTGAGCCAGGCCGCACCCACGGCGCAGCCCGAGGCACCCGCCGCGCCGGCCGAGGGCGGTGCGCCCGCCGCACCTGCCGCCCCCGCCGAGGAGCGGCCGCGCCGGACCGCCCGGACGCAGTCCTCGGACGCGCCCTGGCACGCACCCGTCCCAGCCCACGACGAGCCCGCGGCGACGCCCGAACCGGCGACGCCCGAACCGGCGACGCCCGAACCGGCCGCGCCCGAAGCGCCGGCAGAGTCCGCGAAGCCGGGACCAGCGGCACCCGCAGAGCCCGGCACCTCGCAGGAGCCCCGAGCCCCGCAGGACCCCGACACCCCGCAGACCCCCGGCCAGGACGGAGACGGAGCGTGAACCTCCTCGACACGCTGCTGCGCTGCGTCGCCACCCTGGTGGTCTTCCTGGTGCTGCCGCTGGTGATCGGCCAGACCGAGCACAAGGTGATGGCGCACATGCAGGGCCGCCTCGGCCCGATGTACGCCGGCGGCTTCCACGGCTGGGCCCAGCTCGTCGCCGACGGCGTCAAGTTCGCGCAGAAGGAGGACGTCGTCCCGGCCGGCGCCGACCGGCGGGTCTTCCGGATCGCCCCGGCCGTCGCGCTGCTGCCGTACCTGCTGGTGCTGCTGGTGATCCCGGTCGGCCCGGACGGCTTCGTCGGTCAGGCGGTCGACGCCGGCATCTTCTTCGTGCTGGCCGTGATGGGCATCGGCGTGCTCGGCTCGCTGATGGCCGGATGGGCCTCCGCCAACAAGTTCTCCCTGCTCGGCGGCCTGCGCACGGCCGCCCAGCTGATGTCGTACGAGCTGCCGATGCTGCTCGCGGCCGCCTCGGTGGCGATGGCCGCCGGTACGGTGTCGCTGCCCGGGATCGTGGACGCCTTCCACTGGTGGTGGATCCCGTGGCAGGCGATCGGCGCCTTCGTCTTCTTCACCGCCGGCCTCGCCGAGCTGCAGCGGCCGCCGTTCGACATGCCGATCGCCGACTCGGAGATCATCTTCGGTGCCTACACCGAGTACACGGGCCTGCGGTTCGCGCTCTTCCTCCTCTCCGAGTACGCGGGCATCGTGGTGGTCGCCGGCCTGACCACGGTGCTCTTCCTCGGCGGCTGGCACGGCCCGTTCTCGGACTCGCTCGGCTGGCTGTGGACGCTGCTCAAGACCTTCGCGCTGGCCTTCGTGGTGATCTGGCTCCGGGTCACCTACCCGCGGCTGCGCGAGGACCAGCTGATGCGCTTCGCGTGGACGGTGCTGATCCCGCTCGCGCTCGCCCAGCTGGCCCTCACCGGCATCGTCAAGGTGGCGATCTCCTGATGGCTCTCAACATCCCCGGCACCGGCCTCGCCAAGGGCCTCGCCGTCACCCTGCGGACGATGACGCGCAAGAGCGTCACCGCGCAGTACCCCGACGTGCAGCCCGTGCTGCCGCCGCGCTCCCGCGGCGTCATCGCGCTGCTGGAGGAGAACTGCACGGTCTGCATGCTCTGCGCGCGCGAGTGCCCGGACTGGTGCATCTACATCGACTCCCACAAGGAGACGCTGCCGGCCGCCGACCCGAACGCCCGCGCCCGCACCCGCAACGTGCTCGACCGCTTCGCGATCGACTTCTCGCTCTGCATGTACTGCGGCATCTGCATCGAGGTCTGCCCCTTCGACGCGCTGTTCTGGTCCCCGGAGTTCGAGTACGCGGAGACGGACATCCTGGAGCTCACCCACGAGCGGGAGCGGCTGCGCGAGTGGATGTGGACGGTGCCCGCACCGCCCGCCCTCGACCCCGCCGCCGAGGAGCCCAAGGAGATCGCGACCGCCCGCAAGGCGGCCGAGAAGCTGGCCGCCGCGGCCGCACAGGAGGGTGAGGACGCATGAGCACCCTGCTCGCCGCCACCGGCTCGCTGGAGCCGGCCGCCCGCTCCTTCCTCTCCCCGACCGGGGCCGAGGTCGTCTTCCTGCTCGTCGGCCTGGCCGTGCTCGGCGCCGCAGTCGTCTCGGTGACCACCAAGCAGCTGGTGCACGCCGCGCTCTGGCTGGTCGTCGCGCTCGGCGGGCTCGCCGTGGAGTTCCTGCTGCTCACCGCCGAGTTCATCGCCTGGGTGCAGGTGCTGATCTACCTCGGCTCGGTGGTCGTCCTGGTGCTGTTCGGCCTGATGCTCACGCGGGCGCCGATCGGCCGCTCGCCGGACGCCGACTCCGGCAACCGCTGGGCCGCCCTGCTGGTGGCGCTGGCCGCCGCCGGCACCCTGGTCACCCTGGTCGCCGACGCCTTCCGCACCAGCTGGATCGACCTGACCGCGGGCGGCGGCTCCACCCGCGCCACCGGCGAGTACCTCTTCCGCCACTGGGTGCTGCCCTTCGAGGCGCTGTCGGTGCTGCTGCTGGCCGCACTGGTCGGCGCGATCGTGCTCTCCCGCAGCACCTCCGGCAGGCTGCCCCGGCCGCGCGCCGGGAAGCTGCGCGCCGGCAAGCCCGTCGGCCGGCCCGCCGCCCCCGCGGCGACCGTCCCGTCCACCGCCCCGACCGCCCCCGCGCAGGAGCGCTGACGCCGATGCATCTCGTCTACCCAGCCGTCCTCGCCGCGCTGCTGTTCTGCGTCGGCGTCTACGGCGTGCTCGCCCGGCGCAACGTCGTCCTGGTGCTGATGTCCGTCGAGCTGATGCTCAACGCCGTCAACCTCAACCTGGTCGCCTTCGACGCCTGGCTGCGCGACGCCGTGCACGCCGGACAGGCGCTCACCCTCTTCACCGTCACGGTGGCCGCCGCCGAGATCGGCCTCGGCCTCGCCATCGTGCTGCTGGTCTTCCGCACCCGCCGCACCGCCGACGTCGACCGGCTCACCCTGCTCGGCGACCCGTCCGAGGCGGCCCCCGAGGCCGCCGCGACCGAGCCGGAGGGCCGGGCCGCATGAACCTCGCCCTGCCCCTCCTCGTCCCCGCCCTGCCCGCGCTCGGCGCGGCCGCGGGCCTCGCCACCGGCAAGAAGTACCCGGGCCTCGCCCGCCCGCTGGCCGTCCTGCCGGTCGCCGCCTCCGCGGTGCTCGCCGTGGTCGTCGCGCTGCAGCTCGGCACCGGGCAGAGCCTGGACGCCGCCACCCGGCTCACCCCGACCGGCGGCCCCGACATCTCGCTCGCGCTCCACCTGGACGGCTTCTCCGTCCTGATCTCGCTGCTGGTCGGCCTGGTCGCCACCCTGGTGCAGATCTACTCCACCGCGTACCTGAAGGACGACCCCCGCTACCCCTCGTACGCGGCGCTGGTCTCGCTGTTCACCGCGGCGATGTTCCTGGTGGTGTACTCCGGCGACCTGATCGTGCTGCTGGTCGGCTGGGAGATCATGGGCATCTGCTCGTACTTCCTGATCGGCCACCACTGGGAGACCGAGGACGCCCGCTCCGCCTCGCTCAAGGCCTTCCTGGTCACCAAGCTCGGCGACGTGCCGTTCCTGTTCGGCATCTTCGTGCTCGGCGCGGACGCCGGCAGCTTCCGGATCACCGACGTGCTGGCCGCCGCCACCGAGGGACGGCTCGGCCACCCCACGCTGATCGCCCTGCTGCTGCTCGGCGGCGTCGCCGGCAAGAGCGCGCAGTTCCCGCTGCACACCTGGCTCCCCGACGCGATGGCCGGCCCCACCCCGGTCTCCGCGCTGATCCACGCCGCGACGATGGTCGCGGCCGGCATCTACCTGGTCGCCCGGCTGATGCCGGTCTTCCTGCTGTCCTCCGCCGCCCTCGTGGTGCTCGCCGTGATGGCCGCCGTCACCATGATCGGCTCCGCGCTCTGCGCCCTCGCCCAGGACGACCTCAAGCGGGTGCTCGCCTACTCGACCGTCGGCCAGCTCGGGTACATGGCCGGCGCCCTGGCCTCCGGCGACCGCGACTCGGCCGTCTTCTACCTGGTCGGCCACGGCGTCTTCAAGGCCCTGCTCTTCCTCACCGCCGGCGTGGTCATCCACGCCGCGCACACCAACTCGATCTCCGCGATGTCCCGGATGCCCGACCTGCGCAAGCGGGTGCCGGACGCCTACTGGGCGATGGGCATCGGCCTGGTCGCCCTGATGGGCCTGCCGCCGTTCACCGGCTTCTTCTCCAAGGAGTCCGTGCTCACCGCAGCCGAGCACGCCGCCCACGGCGAGGCGCTCACCCGCGGCGCCGGCCCCGCCTCGGCGGTGCCCGAGGCGGCCGGCTGGATCGTCCTGGTCGCCGCCTGCCTGACCGCACTGCTCACCGCCGCCTACTCCACCCGGCTGTGGCTGGTCGCCTTCCACGGCCGCGCCGCGGCGGCACCGGCCGCCGGTGCGGCCGCCGCCGAGGCCGGCGCCCCGTACTCGCCCGAGATCGACGAGGCCGACCCGGCCACCGCCGAGCCCCCCGCGATGCGCTGGCCGCTCTGGGTGCTCGCCGTCCCGACCATGGCCTTCGGCCTGCTCGGGCTGCGCGACAACTGGCTGCCCTCGCTGCTCGACGGCGGCTCGCTGCGCCCGACCCTCGCGACCACCGTCACCGGCACCGGCCTCGCGCTGGCCGGCATCCTGATCGCCTACGCCGCCTGGCGGGCGGCCGGGGCCCGACAGGCTGCCGCCACCGCCGGGACGGCGCCCGCCGACCCCGGCCGGCTGCTGCTCGGCCCGGTGCACCGGTTCGCCCAGCACGGCTTCGGCGTGGACCGGCTGTACAGCGCGCTGTTCGTCCGTCCGACCGCGGCCGCCGCCCGGCTGGTGACCTTCCTCGACCGCGAGGTCGTCGAGACGTACGTCCGCGGTGCCGGCAACGGCGCCAACGCCCTCGGGTGGCTCGTCCGCCGGGCCCAGACCGGCAACGCCCAGAGCTACCTCAGCGCGCTGCTCGCCGGGGCCGTCCTGCTCGCCGTCCTGGTGGCGGTCGGCACATGACCCGCAGCCCGCACCCGAACCGCAGCCCGCGCCCGCCCCGACCCGCCGCAGCACGAACCTGGAGCCCCCGATGAACGCAGTCCTCATCGCCCTCCTGCTGCTGCCGCTGGCCGGCGCCGCCGCCACCCTCGTCCCGTTCGGTGCCGACCGCGCCACCGCCGACCGCCGCGCCCTGTGGTTCGGCACCGGCGTCACCGGCGCGACCCTGGCGCTCGCCGTCGCCCTGGCGATCGGCTTCGACCAGGACCGCCCCGCCGTGATGCAGGCCGTCACGAACGTCCGCTGGATCCCGGCGATCGACGTCCGGCTGCACCTCGGCGTGGACGGCATCTCGCTGCCGCTGCTCGTCCTCACCGCGCTGCTGACCTTCCTCTGTGCGCTGTACTCCACCCGCCGGCTGCCCGCCGGCGAGGGAGTGCCCTCCGTGCAGTCCTTCACCGGCCTGCTGCTCCTGCTGGAGGTCGGCATGCTGGCGACCTTCGCGGTGCTCGACCTGGTGCTGTTCTTCGTGGCGTTCGAGGTCGTGCTGATCCCGATGTACTTCCTGATCGCCCGCTGGGGCAGCGGCGCCAAGGTGCCGGCCGCCAACCGGTTCATCCTGTACACGCTGCTCGGCTCGGCCGTGATGCTGCTCGGCTTCCTGCTGATCGGATTCAAGGCCGGCACGTTCGACATGACCCGGCTGGCCGCCGCCCACGGCGACGGGCTGAGCCACACCACCCAGGTGGTCGCGGCCCTCGCGATCCTGCTCGGCCTCGCCGTGAAGGCGCCCGCCTGGCCGCTGCACAGCTGGCTGCCGGACGCGCACACCGCCGCACCCACCGTCGGCTCGGTGCTGCTCGCCGGCGTGCTGCTGAAGATGGGCACCTACGGCCTCGTCCGGGTGCTGCTGCCGGTCGTCCCCGAGGGCGCCGCGACCTTCGCCCCCTACCTGGGCGCGTTCGCCGCGGTCGGCATCGTCTACGGCTCGCTGGCCTGCCTCGCGCTGGCCCGGCAGGGCGCCAAGGGCGACCTCAAGCGCCTGATCGCCTACTCCTCGGTCGGCCACATGGGCTTCGTGCTGCTCGGCATCGCCTCGCTGACCCCGGCCGGGGTGAACGGCGCGCTCTTCGGCAACATCGCCCACGGCCTGATTACCGGCCTGCTGTTCTTCCTCGTCGGTGCGGTCAAGGACCGCTACGGCACCTCCGACCTGGACACCCTGGCCGGCGCCACCGGCGCCGCCCTGTACGGCCGGGCCCCGCGGATCGGCGCGCTGCTCGCCTTCGCCGCCGTCGCCAGCCTCGGCCTGCCCGGCCTGGCCGGCTTCTGGGGCGAGCTGCTCGCCATGTTCGGCGCCTTCGACCCGGCCGCCGGCCTCTCCCGGCCCGCGTTCGTCACCTACATGGTGCTGGCCGGCGTCGGCACCCTGCTGACCGCCGGCTACCTGCTGGTCGTCGTCCGCCGGGTCTGCATGGGCGACCCGAAGCAGCCCGCCCTCGTCACCGAGCTGCCCGACATCAAGGCGTACGAGGCCGCCAGCTGGACGCCGCTGGCCGCGCTCACCCTGGTCGCCGGCCTCTGGCCGGCCCTGCTGCTCAGCCTGTCCGACCCGGCCGTCAAGCACCTGCTCGGGGGTGGCTGAGCCGTGATCAGCACCCCGCTCGGATCTCCTCTCCTGGGGCAGCCCGCCATGAACCCACTCGCCGTCGCCGACCCGGGCGGCCTCATCCAGTCCGTGGACTGGGTGGCCGTCGCGCCACCGCTGGTCGCGGCGCTCGCCGCACTCGCCGTGCTGGTCGCGGACCTCTTCCTGCCGACCGGCCGCAAGCGCGTCCTGGGCTGGGCCTCGGCCGTGGGCCTGCTGCTGGCCCTGCTGTCGATGCTGCCGCTGGTGCGCGGCGACGCCCGCTCCACCTTCTGCCTGAAGGCGGCCGGCGGGGCGTGCAGCTACACCGCCGACCACTTCGCGCTGGCCTTCCAGCTGCTCGCGCTCGGCGGCGCGCTGATCGCCGTGCTGCTCTCGCTGCACACCGTGGACGAGGAGCGGCTGCCCGGCGGCGAGTACTGGTTCCTGCTGCTCTCCAGCGCCTCCGGCGCGGCCCTGCTGCCCGCCTCCCGCGACCTGGCGACGCTGATCATCGCCCTGGAGGTGGCCTCGCTGCCGGCCTTCGCCCTGGTCGCGCTGCGCCGGGACGGCCGGGGCGCCGAGGGCGCCCTGAAGTTCTTCCTCTCCTCGGTCACCGCGACCGCGGTGATGCTGCTCGGCGTCGGCTTCGTCTACGCGGCGACCGGCTCGATCCACCTCGCGCCGATCGCGGAGGGCCTGGCCCACGTGCCCGGGCAGCTGAAGCCGCTGGCCGAGGCCGGCGCGGTGCTCACCCTGGTCGGCTTCGCCTTCAAGGTCGCGGCCGTGCCGTTCCACTTCTGGCTGCCGGACACCTACACCGCCGCGCCGATCCCGGTGGCCGGCTACCTCTCGGTGGTCGGCAAGGCGGCCGGTCTGGCCGGGCTCGCCCTGGTCACCACGATCGCCTTCCACCCGTACGGGCACACCTGGGGCCTGGTGCTGGCGGTGCTGGCCGCGCTCACCATGACGGTCGGCAACGTGGCCGCGCTGCGGCAGCGCGGCGACACCCCGTTCAGCGCGGTGCGGCTGCTCGCCTGGTCCTCGGTGGGCCAGGCCGGCTACCTGCTCGTCCCGCTGGCCGCCGCCGGGTACCAGGGCTCGCCGCAGCCGCTGGGCGCGACCGTGGCGTACGCGCTGATCTACGGCGTGGTGAACCTGGGCGCGTTCGGCGTGGCCGCCGTGGTGGCCAGGACGGCCGGCACCCGGCTGGACGACCACCGGGGGCTGTTCGCCCGCGGCCGCTGGAGCGCCCTGGCGATGGCCTTCTTCCTGCTCTGCCTGGCGGGCCTGCCGCCCGGCGTGATCGGCCTGTTCGGCAAGGTCGTGGTCTTCCGCGCCGCCGTCGACGCGAAGCTGGGCTGGCTGGCCGTGGTGATGGCGGTCAACGTGGTGATCGCCCTCTACTACTACCTTCTGTGGACGGCCCGGCTGTTCGCCCCGGCCCCCGCCGGTGCCGAGGTCCGCGCGGTCCGCACCCCCGGCCCGCTGGCGGCCGCGCTGGCGCTCACCGCGGGCGGCGCGGTGGTGCTCTCGGTCGCTCCGCAGCTGGTCCTGCAGGTGGTCGGGGGCAGTCTGTTCTGACCGCCCGGGGGGCACCCGGGCGGCCCGCCCGGCGTGCGGCGGGGAACGAACGACCGGCATCCTTCCGTTGATTCCCACGAGGGCGCCGCCACCGGGCTCCCCGTCGCACCACCACGGAGGGCCTGCCGTGCACCGCCAGCACAACGGGTTGAGGACGGCCGTACTACTCGGCGGCCTGTCGGCGCTGATCCTGCTGATCGGCAGCTTCTTCGGCCGCACCGGCCTGCTGGTCGCCCTGGTGATCGCGATCGCCACCAACGCCTACGCGTACTGGAACAGCGACAAGCTGGCGCTGCGGGCGATGCGGGCCCGGCCGGTCAGCGAGATCGAGGCCCCCCGGCTGTACCGGATCGTCCGCGAGCTCTCCACCTCGGCCCGGCAGCCGATGCCCCGGCTGTACATCTCGCCGACCCCGGCGCCGAACGCCTTCGCGACCGGCCGCAACCCGCGCAACGCCGCGGTCTGCTGCACCGACGGCATCCTGCAGCTGCTCGACGAACGCGAGCTGCGCGGCGTCATCGGACACGAGCTCAGCCACGTCTACAACCGGGACATCCTGATCTCCTCGGTCGCCGGCGCGCTCGCCTCGGTGGTGATGTTCCTGGTGAACTTCGCCTGGCTGATCCCGATCGGCCGCAGCGACGACGACGAAGGGCCCGGCCTGATCGGCCTGCTGCTGATCATGATCCTCGGCCCGATCGCCGCCTCGCTCATCCAGCTCGCCGTCAGCCGCTCCCGCGAGTACCAGGCCGACGCCGACGGCGCCCGGATCACCGGCGACCCGCTCGCCCTGGCGAGCGCACTGCGCAAGCTGGAGACCGGCACCCAGCGGCTGCCGCTGCCGCCCGAGCCGCAGCTGCAGACGGCCAGCCACATGATGATCGCCAACCCGTTCCGGCCGGGCGAGGTCGGCGCCAAGCTCTTCTCCACCCACCCGCCGATGGGCGAGCGGATCGCCCGCCTGGAGCGCATGGCCGGCCGCTGAGGGACCGGGGCATGTCCAGGGGCGCGGGGAACTGCGCCGTCCGAGTGCGGGCATCACGGCGGCATGGGGCAACCCATGATCCGTACGGCGGCCCGCCTCCGAATCGCGCAGCTCTCTCCCCGCTTTCGGTCGGGAGGTGCCCCACGCGCCCCTGAGGTACTTCCCCGTGCGCCGGAGCGTCCCCGTTCGGCAGGCCGGGTGACACCGCCGCGAGCCCCGGCGCGCCTCCGCCCGTCCGCGGACCTGCCTGGTACTGATGGGCCGGTTACCCGTTGAACGGCCGGTGGGCCTGGCGCGGAGGAGTGGTGCAGTGACGATTCTCCCGACCGACACCGAGCACCGGCCCCCACCGCGCGAGCCCCGCCGCAGCTTCGGCTCGGCCCGCCGGGGCGGCCGCGGACGAGCGCTGGTGGGCTGGCTGACCACCACCGATCACAAGAAGATCGGCACGCTCTACATGACCACCTCGTTCGCCTTCTTCCTGATCGGCGGCGTGATGGCCCTGGTGATGCGGGCCGAGCTGGCCCGACCGGGCACCCAGATCGTGTCGAACGAGCAGTACAACCAGCTGTTCACCATGCACGGCACGATCATGCTGCTGATGTTCGCGACCCCGCTGTTCGCCGGCTTCGCCAACTGGATCATGCCGCTGCAGATCGGCTCGCCGGACGTCGCCTTCCCCCGGCTCAACGCGCTCGCCTACTGGCTCTACCTGCTCGGCTCGATCATCGTCGTCGGTAGCTTCTTCACCCCTGACGGCGCCGCGGACTTCGGCTGGTTCGCCTACACGCCGCTCTCCAGCGTGATCCACTCGCCCGGTATCGGCGGCGACATGTGGATCATGGGGCTGGCGCTGTCCGGCTTCGGCACCATCGTCGGCTCGGTCAACTTCATCACCACCATCGCCTGCCTGCGGGCGCCCGGCCTGACCGTCTTCCGGATGCCGATCTTCGTCTGGAACGTCCTCTTCACCAGCATCCTGGTGCTCTTCGCGTTCCCGGTGCTGGCCGCCACGCTGTTCGCCCTGGAGGCCGACCGCAAGTTCGGGGCGCACGTCTTCGACCCGGCCAACGGCGGCCCGATCCTCTGGCAGCACCTGTTCTGGTTCTTCGGCCACCCCGAGGTCTACATCATCGCGCTGCCGTTCTTCGGCATCGTCACCGAGGTCATCCCGGTCTTCAGCCGCAAACCGATCTTCGGCTACACCGGCCTGATCGCCGCCACCATCGCGATCACCGGCCTGTCGGTCACCGTCTGGGCCCACCACATGTTCGTCACCGGGCAGGTGCTGCTGCCCTTCTTCTCGTTCATGACCCTGCTGATCGCCGTCCCCACCGGGGTGAAGTTCTTCAACTGGATCGGCACCATGTGGCGCGGCTCGCTCAGCTTCGAGACGCCGATGCTCTGGAGCATCGGCTTCCTCGTCACCTTCCTGTTCGGCGGCCTCACCGGCGTGCTCCTCGCCTCGCCACCGGTCGACTTCCAGGTCTCCGACTCGTACTTCGTCGTCGCCCACTTCCACTACGTGGTCTTCGGCACGGTCGTCTTCGCGATGTTCGCGGGCTTCCACTTCTGGTGGCCCAAGATGACCGGCAAGATGCTCGACGAACGGCTCGGCAAGATCTGCTTCTGGACGCTCTTCGTCGGCTTCCACACCACCTTCCTCGTCCAGCACTGGCTCGGCGCCGAAGGCATGCCCCGCCGCTACGCCGACTACCTCGCCGGGGACGGCTTCACCGCGCTGAACAGCCTCTCCACCGTCGGGTCCTTCCTGCTCGGCCTCTCCGTCCTGCCGTTCCTCTACAACGTGTGGAAGACCGCCAAGTACGGCGAGAAGGTCACCGAGGACGACCCCTGGGGCTACGGCCGCTCGCTGGAGTGGGCCACCTCCTGCCCGCCGCCGCGGCACAACTTCGCCGCGCTGCCGCGGATCCGCTCGGAGAGCCCCGCCTTCGACCTGCACCACCCCGATATCGCCGAGTGGGACCGCCTGCAGAACGCCGTCGAACCGCGCCGCGAACGCCACTGAGGGCCCGGCGGAGAAGTCGTGGCGGAAATTTCCGCGGCCGTGTCGATCCGGGCCCGCGCCGATCGACGCACAGACGGAAGCCGGAACGACCGGCGCCCGGCCCCGCACCGAGCGGGCCCGACACCGAGGAAGGCACCACCATGCGCTTCATGCTGATCGTCAAGGCCAACGAGGACTCCGAGGCCGGCGTCATGCCGACCAAGGAGGCCATGGACGCGATGAACCGGTTCAACGAGGAGCTGATCAAGGCCGGCATCATGCTCGCCGCCGACGGCCTCCACCCCAGCTCCAACGGCGCCCGGCTCACCTTCAAGGACGGGAAGGCCACCGTCACCGACGGGCCCTTCGCCGAGACCAAGGAGCTCATCGCCGGCTTCTGGGTGCTCGACGTCAGCTCCCGCGAGGAGGCCCTGGAGTGGGCGGGCCGCGCGCCGTTCGAGGACGGCGCCGTGCTGGAGCTCCGGAAGGTCTTCGAGGCCTCGGACTTCCCGCCCGAGATCCTCAGCCCGGAGGACGCAGCCAAGGAGCAGGCCTGGCGCGACGAGCACCAGAAGCCGATCACCGGCTGACCCCGTCCCGGCCCGTCCGGGGCCGCGCCGCGCTGGCCGCGGGCGGCCCCGGACTGCTGTGATGGGGAGCTGTGACGGCACGCGACACCCACCGCGCCATCGAGGCGGTCTGGCGGATCGAATCGGCCCGGATCATCGCCGGGCTGGCCCGGCTGGTCCATGACGTCGGCCTCGCCGAGGAGGCCGCCCAGGACGCGCTGGTCGCCGCCCTGGAGCAGTGGCCCGTGACCGGGGTGCCCGACAAACCGGGCGCCTGGCTCACCGTCACCGCCCGGCGCCGCGCCGTCGACCGGATCCGCCGGGAGGCCGGGCTCGCCGAGAGGCTCCGCCTGATCGGCCACGCGCTCGAGACCGACCCGCCGCAGGGCCCGCAGCCGGAGCAGGCCGTCCTCGCCGACGAGATCGAGGACGACCTGCTCCGGCTGGTCTTCACCGCCTGCCATCCGGTGCTCTCCACCGAGGCCAGGGTCGCCCTCACCCTGCGGCTGCTCGGCGGCCTGTCCACCGAGGAGATCGCGCGCGCCTTCCTCACCGCCGAACCCACCGTCGCGCAGCGGATCGTCCGCGCCAAGCGCACCCTCGCCAAGGCCGAGGTCCCCTTCGAGGTGCCGGAGGGCGAGGAGCTCGCACCCCGGCTCGCCTCCGTGCTCGAAGTCGTCTACCTCGTCTTCAACGAGGGCTACGCCGCCACCGCCGGCGACGACTGGATGCGGCCCGCCCTCTGCGAGGAGGCGATGCGGCTCGGCCGGGTGCTCACCGGCCTGATGCCCCGCGAACCCGAGGTGCACGGCCTGATCGCCCTGATGGAGATCCAGGCCTCCCGCACCCCCGCCCGCACCGGCCCGCACGGTGAACCCGTCCTGCTGCTCGACCAGGACCGCAGCCGCTGGGACCGGCTGCTGATCCACCGAGGCCTCGCGGCCCACGGCCGCGCCGAGGCACTCGCCGCCGAGCAGGGCACCCCGCCCGGCCCGTACGCCCTGCAGGCCGCCATCGCCGCCTGCCACGCCCGGGCCGGCACCGCCGATCGGACCGACTGGGTGCGGATCGCCGCCCTCTACACCGCGCTCGCCGCACGCAGCCCCTCACCGGTGGTGGAACTCAACCGGGCCGTCGCCCTCGGCATGGCCTTCGGCCCGGAGACCGGCCTCGTCCTGGCCGACGAGCTCGCCGACGAACCCGCCCTGCGCGGCTACCACCTGCTGCCGAGCGTCCGCGGAGACCTGCTGGCCCGGCTCGGCCGGCACGGCGAGGCCGCCGCCGAGTTCACCCGCGCCGCCGGCCTCACCCGCAACGCCCGCGAGCGCGCCGTGCTGCTCGCCCGCGCCGAGGAGAGCACCCGGGCCGCGGCCGGCTGACCCGGTCGGCAGCCCCGGCCGGCAGGCCGTTCGGGCAGACTGGACCGGACGTCATCCGGCCGAGGGGGAGCGGGACATGGGGGTGCGCGACGGCGCGCAGGGGATCGGCCGCCGGGCCGGTACGGCGCTCGGCTCGGCCGCGCGGACCGGCCGGGCCAGGGCCCGCAACGTGGTCGGCGAGGGCGACTGGGTCCGTCGGGCGCTCGCCACCCTGCCGCCGCCCGAGGCGCCGGCCGTCGAGGACTGGGAGGTGTCGATCGCCGCCCTGATCGGCCGTCACCCGCGCGTTCCCGGACCGGCTGTGTGGCTGCTGCACCAGCTGGACGGCCTCGGCCAGGTCGCCTTCGACGCGGAGAAGGTCGGCTTCGACGGCGAGGACGTCCCCTGGACGAAGGTGCAGGAGCTCCGGCTGCACTCCACGCTCGACCTGCTGCCCGACGTCGTCCTCGACAAGGAGGTCGACCGGATCAGGGAGTTCCTGCCGCCGGTGCCCGGCCGCAAGTGGGTCGTGGCCCGCGCCGCCGAGGGCCTGCTGACCCTGGTGCTGGCGGCCGCGGAGGCGGCCGAGGCCGCCGGTCGCGAGGAGCGGCTGCTGCCCTGCGAGATCGTCCACCGCGGCCTGCTCGGCCGGCCGCGGCAGCTCGGCGGCGGCCTGTTCGCCGCCACCGCGCTCGCCGCGCTGCCGGCGGCGGCGGACAGCCTGGTGGCCACCGCGAAGGCCCACGGGGTCCCGGTCGTCCCCGTGGAGCCGACCGGGACCCGCGCCGATCGCGCCGAACGCCTGCGGGCCGCCTCCGGCCGACTCCGCGAACGCCTGCGCGCCCTGCTCGCCGAGGACCCGGACACCCCCGCGATCCCCCACCCGACCGAGCCCCCGAAGGCCCTCGGCTGACGGCGGCGTCGCTCGGCAGGAGGGGCCGGCCGTGCGTCAGGACTGCACGGGTTCCACCGCTTCCTCGTCCGGCGCCGGCCGCGCCGCGCCGCGCGGCCGCGACGGCACCCACCGGCGGGTACGCAGTGCGGCCAGGCGTCCGGCCGCGGGCTCCGTCCAGCGGGCCGCGAGCGGGCCGACGATCACCAGGATCAGCACGTAGGCGGTGGCCAGCGGGCCGAGATCCGGCTCGATGCCGGCGGTCACCGCCAGCCCGGCGATGACGATGGAGAACTCGCCGCGGGCGACCAGCGCACCGCCCGTCCGCCAGCGCCCCCGCGGACCGATGCCGGCCCGGCGGGCCGCCCAGTACCCCGTGGCGATCTTCGTGAGGGCGGTGACGACCGCGAGAGCCAGTGCGGGCAGCAGCACCGGCGGGATCGAGGTCGGATCGGTGCTCAGGCCGAAGAAGACGAAGAACACCGCGGCGAAGAGGTCCCGCAGCGGGCTGAGCAGCGTGTGCGCGCCCTCGGCGGCCTCGCCGGAGAGGGCGATGCCGACCAGGAACGCGCCGACCGCGGCCGACACCTGCAGCTTCTGGGCGATACCGGCCACCAGCAGGGTGAGGCCGAAGACGACCAGGAGCAGCTTCTCCGGGTCGTCGTGCGAGACGAACCTCGAGATCAGCCGCCCGTAGCGGAGGGCGACGAAGAGCACCGCGCCGGCGGTGGCCAGCGCGACGGCCAGGGTGATGCTGCCGGCGAGGAGTCCGGCACCGGCCAGCAGCGCGGTGAGGATCGGCAGGTAGAGGGCCATCGACAGGTCCTCCAGCACCAGGATGCTGAGGATCACCGGGGTCTCCCGGTTGCCGAGCCGCCCGAGGTCGCCGAGCACCTTGGCGATCACACCGGACGAGGAGATCCAGGTGACGCCGGCCAGCACCACGGCGGCCACCGGACCCCAGCCCAGCAGCAGGCCGGCCGCCGCGCCCGGCAGCGCGTTGAACGCGAAGTCGACGGCCCCGGCCGGGTACTGCTGCTTGAGGTTGGTCACCAGGTCGGCCGCGGTGTACTCCAGGCCGAGCATGAGCAGCAGCAGGACGACGCCGATCTCGGCGCCGGTCGCGACGAACTCCTCGCTGGAGCTGAGCGGCAGCAGCCCGCCGTGGCCGAAGGCCAGGCCGCCGAGCAGGTACAGGGGTATCGGGGACTGCCCGTACCGGCTCGCGAGCCGGCCGAGCAGACCGAGGACGAGGACGACGGTGCCGAGTTCGATGAAGACGGTGGCGGTGTGCACCCGATCACTCCCGTCCCAGGATCGCGGCGGCGGCGTCCACGCCCTCGCGGGTGCCGATGACGATCAGGGTGTCCCCGCCGGCCAGCCGGAAGTCCGGGCCGGGGGAGGGCACCGCGCCGGTGCGGCGGAGCACCGCGACGATGGAGACGCCGGTGGCCGTGCGCATCCTGGTGTCGCCGAGCAGTCGGCCGTTCCAGAACGAGGTGCCGCCGAGCGGGATGCGCTCGGCGACCAGCCCGAGGTCGGTGGTGTGCAGCACGCCGGGGCTGTGGTGGGCGGGCATCAGCGCGTCGACCAGGGCGGTGGACTCGTCCGCCGTCAGGTGCAGGGCCTGCGCGCAGGCGTCCGGGTCGTCGGCGCGGTAGACGTTGAGGCTGCGCGTGCCGTCCCGGTGGGCGATCACGGAGAGGTGCCGGTGTTCTCGGGTGGTCAGGTCGTACTGGATGCCCACACCGGGCAGGCTGGTCGTCCGGACTCGGGGAACGGGCATGGCGTCTGTCCTCTCGTCAGCGGATCCGGGCAGCGCGCAGGGCGGACCGCCGCGCGGCGCGCGGTGCCCGGATGCGGAATCGGCCGTCCTATAGTAATGAAACAGTAAAGCCGCTCGTCGAGGTCCCTCGATGGCCGCCCGGACCGACGCGTGCCAGGCTGGACGTCATGAAGGTGATCGAACTCATCCTCAACGTCCTCTGGCTGCTCTTCTGCGGCATCTGGATGGCGATCGGCTACGCGATCGCCGGGATCATCTGCTTCATCCTGATCATCACGATCCCGTTCGGCATCGCGTCCTTCCGGATCGCCGGCTATGTGCTGTGGCCGTTCGGGCGCACCACGGTGGACAAGCCGGACGCCGGCCCCGCCTCCTGCGTCGGCAACGTGATCTGGCTGATCTTCGCCGGCTGGTGGCTGGCCATCGCCCACTTCCTGACCAGCATCCCGCTGTTCCTGTCGATCATCGGCATCCCGTTCGGCTGGGCGAACCTCAAGATGATCCCGATCTCGCTCGCGCCGCTCGGCCGCGAGGTGGTCAGCACCGACGAACGCTTCGCCGGCTGGTGACCCGGGGCGGCCGCCGCGCTGCCGGACCGGCCCCCCGGGCTCCGACACCGAGGACTCCCGCTCCTCGGGCTCCGACACCCGTGATCCCGGCCGGCCCTGACGCCCCGGCACCCGGGCTCCGGGGGCTGCCCGCGCCACGCGCTACGGTGAGCCGGTCAGTACACCCCGCCGCCGAGGAGACCCGTGCCCAGCTGGCGCACCACCCTGACCGCCGCCGCCGTCACCGAAGCGCCGCTGCGTGCCGACTACACCACCGCCGCCCGGCGCGTCCTCCGCCGCGAACAGGCCCCCTACCTGGCACTGCGGCTGCTCGCCGCCCCGCGCCTGGTGCCCTTCCTGGCCGCCGGGCTCGCCTTCATGAACCTCGTCGACGACACCGCCGAACAGGGCGCGCCCCAGGAACGGGCCGACGGACTCAAGGACCTCGCCGAGCGCACCGCCGAGGCGCTCGACACCCCCGCCCGCAGCGCCGACCCGGTCCTCCGCGCCTACGCGCACGCCGTCCGCACCCGGGGCCTCCCCGAACACTGGGTGCACGACTTCCTCTCCGGCGCCGCCACCGCGGAGGCCGCCTTCACCGGCTTCGGCACCGAGCAGGACTACCAGGACTACCTCGACGCCTACGCCCTGCCCGGCATCCTGGTCTTCACCGGCCTCCAGTACCCCGGCGGCCCCGACGGGGAGCAGACCCGGGCCTGGCGCCGGTTCGTCGACGCCGCCCAGCGGGTCGACTTCCTCGCCGACCTCGCCGGCGACGTCGCCGCCGGACGGATCTGCATCCCGCGCGAACGCCTCGCCGAGCACGGCGTCACCCCCGAGGACCTGCGGGCCGCGCGGGACACCGCAGCCGTCCGCGCGCTGCTGTCCGACCAGTGCCGCCGTGCCCGCGGCGCCCTGGACGCGGCCGCGGACGTCGTCGACCACGCCGACCCCGGACTGCGGGCCGTCGGCCGCACCATGACCGACCTGATGGCCCACCAACTCGCCGCCGTCGAGCGGGCCGGTGCCCGTGCCCTCCGCCGTGACATCGGCTACGGCGTCCTCGCCCCGCTCCGTATCCTCGCCCGGGCCCGCCGCCGACCCTGACTCCGCGACACCGTCGGGTGCCGTGCGAGGGGGAATCGGCTGGACAAGCCGCCCGTCCGGGGAGCAGGCTGGCGGCTCCGTCCGGCCGGTGCCGTCCCCTGAGGAGTCCCAGTGACCGCGACCCCGTCCACCACCCGGGACACCGGGCCGTCCGACCCGTCCGAGCTGCCCGAGCGCAGCCGTCCGGTCGCCGAGGCCCTCGCCGCCGCCGGCGTCACCGCCGCGATCCGGGTGCTGCCGGACTCGGCGCGGACGGCCGCCGAGGCCGCGGCCGCCCTGGGCTGCGAGGTCGGCGCGATCGCGAACAGCCTGGTCTTCATCTGCGACGGCGCCCCGCTGCTGGTGATGACCAGCGGCGCCCACCGGGTGGACACCGCCTTCCTCGCCGAGCGCCTCGGCACCGGCCCGATCACCCGGGCCACCGCACAGCAGGTCCGCGAGGCCACCGGCCAGGCGATCGGCGGTGTGGCCCCGGTCGGCCACCCGGCGCCGCTGCGCACCGTCGTGGACACCGCACTGGAGGCGCACCCGCTGCTCTGGGCGGCCGCCGGCCACCCGCACACCGTCTTCCCGCTCACCCACCGCGAGCTGCTGCACGTGACCGCGGGCGAACCCGCCCCCGTCACCGCGGGCTGACCGGCCGGCCGTCGCACCCGACGACCTTCACACCTGACGAGCGTCACACCCGGACGAGCGTCTTGCCGACGGTGTCGCCGCGCAGCATGCCGAGGAAGGCCGCGACAATCCGGTCGAAGCCGTCCACGACGGTCTCGTCCGAGTGGACCCGGCCGCTCTGCAGGTGGGGCACCAGGAACTCGTACAGCTCGTCCCGCACCGCCAGGTGGTTCCGCACCAGGAAGCCCTCCAGCCGCAGGCTCTTGCCGACGACGTCGTACAGGTTGCGCGGTGCGGCGGGCGGCTCGGCGCTGTTGTACTGGGCGACGGCGCCGCACCAGGCGATCCGCCCGTGGTCGCGGAGCACCTCGATCGCCCCCTCCAGGTGGCTGCCGCCGACGTTGTCGAAGTAGACGTCGATGCCCTCGGGGGCGGCGGCCCGCAGCAGGTCGCCGATCGGGCCGTCGTGGTGGTCGAAGGCGGCGTCGAAGCCGAGCCGGTCGGTGAGGTGGGCGACCTTCGCGGGGGAACCGGCGCTTCCGACGAGCCGCCCGGCGCCGAGCAGCCGGGCGATCCGGCCGACGGCGCTGCCCACGCCGCCGGCGGCCGCGGACACGTACAGGTCCTCGCCGGGCTGCAGCCGGGCGACCCTGGTCAGGCCGACGTACGCGCTGAGCCCGGTACCGCCGAGCAGTCCGAGGTGGGCGCTCTGCGGGACACCGGGCAGGTCGGGCAGCACCCGGGCCTCGTCCGGGGTGACCAGGGCGTGCGTCCGCCAGCCCCGGCGGTGGAAGACGAGGTCGCCCACGGCGAGGGCCGGGGTGCGGGACTCCACCACCCGGCCGACCGAACGGCCCTCCAGCGGTGCGTCCAGCGCCCATCCGCCGTCCATCTCCTCCCGCATGTACGGATCCACGGAGAGCAGCACGTTCTCGACGAGGGCCTGGCCCTCGGCGGTCGGAGGGAGCGTGCCGGTGACGAGGGCGAAGTCCTCGGGGGACGGCAGGCCGGTCGGCCGGGCGACCTGGTGGACGGCGGCGAAAGCGGTGGCGGTACGGGACACGGCGGTGCTCCTGACACGGGTTCGGGGATCGGTGACGACCGTAGGCCGGGCAGCCGGGTGCCGGGCAGGGGCCGCCGTCGATGGGAGGCCGCCGGTCCATGAATCCCGTTCATGGACCGGCGGTAGGCTGGCCCGATGACCGACGGATCCGCGCGGCGGGACACCGATCTCGCCCCGCACGAGTTGCGCATCCTGGCCGCCGTCGACCGGGAGCGGAGCTTCACCGCAGCGGCGTCGGCCCTCGGGCTGACCCAGTCCGCGGTCTCGCACGCCGTGCGCACCCTGGAGGGCAAGCTCGGCACGGTGCTGTACGACCGCGGCCGGCACGGCGCCAGGCCCACCCCGGCCGGCGAGCGGGCCGCCGCGCACGCCCGGCAGGTGCTGCGGCTGCTGGCGGCGATGCCGGCGGAAGTCCGGGAGGCGTCGACCGGTGAGGTCACCGGGCGTCCGGTGGTGGCGGCGTTCCGCAGCGCGGCCGCGCACCTGCTGCCCGCGGTGCTGGCCCGGCTCGCCGCCCGGCACCCCGGTCTCGCCCCGCAGGTGCGGATCGTTCGGGAGCTGGGACCCGGCACGGCCGGCGAGGTCGCGGACGGCCGGGCCGACCTCGGCATCGCCACCGTCGACCAGACGACCGAACCCCCGCCCGGACTGGTCGTGGTGCCCCTCTTCGAGGAGTCCTACGCCCTCGTCCACCCGGCCGGCCACCCCAGGCCCAAGGAGCTCCCGCTGGTCGACTGGGACGAGAACTGCAGCTCCTACACCAGGAGCTGGTGGTCCGAACAGGACTGGATGCCGCCGGCCACGATCCGGGTCGAGGACGACACCGTGGTGCTCTCGCTGGTCGCCCAGGGCATCGGCATGGCCGTGGTGCCCGGACTCAGCCTGCTCGGCGCACCTCCCGGCCTCGCCGTCACCGACCTCGGCCCGAACCCCCCGAGTCGCCAGGTCGGCTACGTCACCACGCCGGCCCTGGCCCGGACGGCTGCCGTCCGTGCACTCGTCCGCGAACTGCGCTCGGCGCCGCTGCCGGTCGGCTTGACGCCCGTTCAGCGTTCGTCGCGAGCGTCCGGTGTCTCCTCCGCCGCGAGTGCCTCGCCCGCGTCGTCCGCCCCGTCCGCCTCGACTGCCTTGCCCACCTCGGCGGCCTCCTCCGCCTCGGAGGCCTCGACGGCCTCGCGCAGCCGGCGGAACTCGGTGGCGATGCCGTCCGGGGTGTAGTGCGCGTTGAGCCCGCTCGGGTTCGGCAGCACCCAGACCGCGGTCGCGCCGATGCCCTCCGGCTGCCGTCCGACACGGGCCTTCGGCCGCCCGAACGCCGTCCGGTACGCGCCGATGCCGAGCACCGCCAGGACGCGCGGCCGCAGCCGCTCCACCCGGTCCACCAGGGCGGCCCCGCCCGCCCGGTACTCGTCCGCGGTCAGCTCGTCCGCCCGGGCCGTGGTGCGCGCCACCACGTTGGTGATCCCGAGGCCGTACCCGAGCAGTTCGTCCTGCTCGTCGGGCCGCAGCTGCCGCGGGGTGAAGCCGGACCGGTGCAGCGCCGGCCAGAAGCGGTTGCCCGGCCGCGCGAAGTGCCGGCCCGTGGCGCCGGACCACAGGCCGGGGTTGATCCCGCAGAACAGCACCCGCAGCCCGGGCGCCGCCACGTCCGGGATCGTCGTGTCGTGCGCGGCCGCCAACTCCTCGGCCGTCGGGCGACGGAAGGGACTCGTCATGCCTCCATCCTGACCGATGGATAGTCAGTTCGAATATTCGGCTGACCCGACGGCGCTGAGCAGCGCAGAATGACGGAATGTCATACGAACTCAACGCTCTGCTCGCCACCGCCGACCTGCTCGACGTGGTGGCGGCCGAAGTGCCGACCGCGCAGGTGGCGCGACTGGCGCAGGGCCTGGCGCTGATCCCGATGACCGACCGGCTGCACGGCGTGCTGAACGTCCCCGGGGACCGTACCGAGCCGGGCTTCACCCGCTTCCCGGCCGGGTTCGGCCGCAGGCTGGAAGCCTGGTCGCAGGCCGGCGCGATCGCCTACGTCGAGGCCGACTTCTTCGGCGGCACCGGCACCCAGCAGGCAGCCGTCTGGCTGCACGGCCGGATCGAGCTCGGACCGCTCCGCATCGAGGAGGACGAGCAACGACCCGCCGAGGGCACCCCCATCTCGCAGGCGCTGCGCCGGCTGGGGGCGACCGTGACGGAAGGGCGGTTCGACGAGTTCGACGCGGTCGGGCTCGGAGCGCGGCGCCACTCGGCCGACTGGGTCCGGGGCTGACGGCAGTCAGGGGCTGCGCCAGGCACGGCGACGTGCTGGGCACAGTGATACGTCGGGCCCCGGACAGTGCACGGTCCGGGGCCCGGCGCATTCACGCTGTTCCGGCCGTTCCGGCCGCTGCAGGGTTGTGGCTCCCGCTCACGGGCCGACGTGCGCCAGGATGCGCCTGAGGTACTCCGCCCGATCGGACAGCAGCGCGATGCTGACGGCGATCCGCTCGCCGCCGAGCGGCAGGAACACGGAGCCCGCGACAGGGAGCGCGGTCACACTGAGCCGGAACCCCGCCGGGCGGACACCGGTGGCCTGCTCGTACTCGCGCAGGAAGTCCCGGATCCGGGGAACGGCGCGAGTCGGGCTGGTGGCGCGGGCGACCTCGCGCTTGCGTGCGGCGCTCCACGCGTGCAGGGCGCCGAAGTTCTCCGTGACGACACGGTCGAGCGGGGCATCCGGCAGGACGGGGGAGCCGGTTTCGCCCCGCCCGGTCGGCGGCAGGATCCGGTCCCACCAGCGCTGCCACGCCGCGCCGGCTTCGTCCGCCGAGGTGGCCGGGTCGACGACCAGCTCCGGCGGAGGCGCCACCGGTGGCAGCCCGTGCGGGCCGGCGATGCCGAGCGCGTCGCGGATCGCCAGCGCGAAGGCCGCGTCGTGCGAGTAGTCCAGGGACACCGACCACGGCGCGCCCGACATCGCTGTCATGCAGTCATCCTCCGATCAGACGACGTAGTCGCGGTCGCTGGGACCGCCGCTGGAGCAGATCTCGCCGTCCCACAGCAGCGCGTCGCTGGAGGGGGTGACACCCGCGGTCTCCCAGGTCACCCCGCCGCTCCGCACGTCCCACTCGCCGCGCCAGGACGTGTCCACTCCCAGGCCGCCGCCCCACGAGTGGGAGTCCGAGCCGTACTTGTCGGACCTGTTGACCTGCCAGTGATAGGCGACCGCACCCATGTTGAGGTCGAAGCCCGTCTCGATCTCGGAGACGAAGCCGCCGACCGGGTGGATCCACAGGTAGGAGTCGCCGCAGTCCCCCTCGACGACGTTGTGCGGACTGACCGCCGCCGCGCCGACACCGCCCTTCGCCCGGTACGGGCTGCCGTCCGGGTTGGTCGCCGACGCGGTCGGCACCACGCGCTCGCTGCCGTCCGGATTGGTCACCACCTTGAAACCGTGCGACTCCGCGACCTTCCGGTCAACGCCGCGGACCGTCATCCTGACGACCGTCGCGCCGGCCGGCGGCACGTGCTTCGACGCCTGTGCCGCCTGTATCGCCTGTGCCGGCGCGGTCGTCCGCCCGGCCGAACCGGTCGAAGGCACCGCCTGAGCGGTGCCGGCGCAGGCCGCCGCGAGCAGGCACGCGGTGAAACCCGCCGCCACCGCATGCCTGAGCGATGAACGCATCACGATCCCCCCTCGACTGCCGCAACGTCCCGCGCGGGGCCCTCGCCCCGGCCGGGCGGCAGACTCAGGCGACGGTAGCCCCTTGAACTTCAAGGCTCGTTCGATGGCGATCCGATTGGCTCGTTCGTGCCGGGAGCATGGCTGGTTCCGGCATCCCCGCACTCCGCGGCGCGACTCCACGAATCCCGCACGGATCGCACGGCCGGCCGGCCGGAAGCAGGCGGGAGTGCCTTCAAGGGTTGGCGGGGCCAGGTCCGGCGGGGGTGCTCGGGCAGACGCTCTCCTGAACGCGGGACGGCGAGGTGGCGTACGAAACCCCGGCGCTGCTGCGCTCGGAGCCGACAGGCGGTCGGGGGACTGCCGAGAGGCGCGGCGGCGACTCGGCCGAGCCGAGCGGTCGACGGGTCTCGATGCCTCGATGCACCTGTAACCGGCGGGAGGGCGCACCGAGGGCAGTGCGGCCGTGTCGGCACGCTGCCCCGATGCGCCCTCCCGGGCCGGAACGGTCTAGCGGTAGTTCACGAACTGGATCGCGAAGTCGAGGTCCTTGCCCTTGAGCAGCGCCTGGACGGCCTGCAGATCGTCACGGCTCTTCGAGCTGACCCGCAGCTCGTCGCCCTGGACCTGCGCCTTGATGCCCTTCGGGCCCTCATCGCGGATGATCTTGGCGACCTTCTTGGCGTCGTCGGTGGTGATGCCCTCCTTGACGTCCGCGAAGATCTTGTACTCCTTGCCGGACAGCTGGGGCTCGGCGGCGTCCAGGGCCTTCAGCGAGAGCCCGCGCTTGATGAACTTGCTCTGGAGGACGTCCAGGATCGCCTTGACCCGCTCCTCGCCGTTGGCCTTCATCTCGATCTTGTTGCCCGACCGGCTGATCTCGCCGCCGACGCCCTTGAAGTCGAAGCGTGTGGCGATCTCGCGGGAGGTCTGGTTGATCGCATTGTCGACCTCCTGCCACTCGACCTTCGAGACGATGTCGAAACTGGAGTCGGCCATGGGTGTTGGTCTCCTTGGGTACTGGCTGCACGGTCACCGCCCGGCCGTACGGCACGGGCGCCGCCCAAGCCTATCCAGCACGGCCCGGCCCCGCCCCCGTCCGCCGCGGCCGAGCCCGTGATCGGACCCCGGCAACCGAGTGGCGAACCACCCCCATCCATCAGGTATTGTTTACCGCGTCGAACGGGGCAGCGCCCCCGGGGGACAACATCCTGGCTGGTTGCCCGAGCGGCCAAAGGGAGCAGACTGTAAATCTGTCGCGCAAGCTACGCAGGTTCGAACCCTGCACCAGCCACAGGATAGAAAACAGCCCCTGATCTGCGGAAACGCAGATCAGGGGCTGTTTCGTTGCATCGGTCGTTGTGGCGATCGACATGCGCGCTATGTGTGGCTCGTCTCACCCTGAGTCGCCCGAATCCCGGGTCTGACCAGGGCGTACGGACCAGTCACGGACCAGAATCCGGGCCCGCGGCGGCGGCCGGCGGGGCGGTGCGAGCCGCGGGCGAGCCGCTGCGAGATCAGCTCGTTCGCGTCGTCCTCGGTGCCGTGCAGGCACTTCGCGTAGACCCGCAGTATCACCGCGACACTGTGCCCGGCCCGGTGGGCGATCTCGGTCGGGTCGCCCCCGGAGTTCAGCCCGAGCGAGATCCCGGCGTGCCGCAGGTCGTACGGGCGCCGGCCGAGCGCCGTCGCGCAGTCGGCGAGGGGAGGGGACCTCGGCCCGGGCCGCTTCCAGACCACTCCGTAGCCGCTCTCCTGCACCATGCCGTTCCGAGAGGTCCGGAACAGCCGGCCGTTGATGCAGCCGAACAGCCCTGCTCGGACGGACGCCGCGCCACCTGCGACCCGACAGGGGCCGCGGCGAGCCGCCTGTCGGGATCACCGCGAAGCTCGGGCAGCCTCCACTTCGGTCCGCGGAGGGTTGCTTGCAGCAGCATCAACGGACCCTTCGGGCGTCCACCACCGATGCGCCGCACACCGTGCTCCAGCTGGGACACCCAGGTCTTCGAGCGGCAGAGGAGCTGGGCGAACTCCTGCTGCGAGAGCCCGCGGCGCTTGCGGTGGAAGGCGATCTTCTTGCCCAGTGCTTCTCGTACTCGGCGCTCAAACGTCCACGCCCTTGGCAGACACGAGGTCGAGCCGGTCGACCTCGACGGAGGAGAGGTACTGGTCGCGCTCGGCGAGGAAGACCTTCACGTAGCCCTTCGACTCGTGCTCGTCGAAGGCGGCGCGGTCGCGGTAGAGCTCGTAGAAGATCCGCTCCAGCGGACGGCCGTCAACGCGGTGGACTGCGTAGACCGTCGTGCCGGGCTCGTTGACCCGGATCAGTTCGCCGGTCCGCGCAACCAGGTCGTCGAACGCGGCCGCCGCGGACTCGTCCTTGCAGGTGAAGCGAACCATCAGTCCGAACATGCTTCTTCCTCGCTCGTCGTGAACCAGAGCAGCAGCACTTATCGCTGCACCGGCCAACGGTACGAAAAGTGCTTGCGGCCCCCCGACCACGATCGACCCCAGGCCGCACAGGACGCCGGCCAAAGCCACTCCACCGCTTGCGAGTTCGGCGCTACGGTGCACACATGACTGACTACCTCGCGCACGTCTCCAGGGCCGAGCAGCTTCTCGCGATGGTGAACCCGAAGTCTTTCTCAAGCGCGGCGCATCCGGAGATCCGCATACAGATGGCGCAGGTTGAAGCACTTCTCGCGCTCGCTGCAGCCATAGCCGGCCGGCGGACGGAAGCATCGACGCAACCGCCGCAGTACCCGCAGTACCCGCCCCGCGGAGCCACCGACTCCCGCTGAGACGAGCAACCGCCTGCCGCCGACGGCATGCGAAAGCACCGGTCGAGTGTCCGACTGCGCTACAACGGGCGCGTCGTGCCGCACCCGCGCCGGATCGAGCGGCACACCATGGTCAGCCGGGCGAAGAGGCGAGCCGGTCCGCCGGTCTCGGTCGAGGTGGCATCGCGGTCGGGCCCTACCGGGCGGTGTCGGGCAGGAGGACGGCTGCGAGGTCGATGGTCGCGGCGGCCGGGGGCGGGGTGAAGTCCACCGGCCAGCCGTAGTGGCGGAAGACCCAGGTCCGCTGTTCGCCGTTGCTGCCGAAGGCGGTGCGGGCGATGAAGGGGTGCTCGCCGGCGGTGATCTCCAGGGTCGAGCCGTCGGAGTCGGTGAGCGCGGCCGTCCGGACACCGTTCGCCGCTGTGCTGCTCCGGGCGGTCGTGACGGCGGTGTCGATGTCGCCGGTGATGGGGGCGGCGGCCGCCCGACAGGACAGGGGGCCGAACGAGCTGAAGGGTGCTGCGGAGGCCGGGCCCGTGACGTGGCGGTTCTTGACCATGGCCGCCACCCGTGGGCCCCAGACGCGTTCGTCTGCCTTGAGCCAGGCCCGCGTCCCGTCGGTGAGGAACGACATCCTGCCCAGCTTCGTGCTCTCGATGGTGCCGGTGCAGTGGCCGGACGCGTCCACCGAAACCGTGCCGGTGGCCAGTTGACCCATGGCAGCGATACGGAAGCCGGCGGTGACGGACCCGGCGGAGCGGCCGTTCTCGGCGGCCGCCGCGAGGAGCCGGTCGGCGTCCTTTGCTCCGGCGCCGGCGCCGGCGGACGCGGACCCGGTGTTCGGCGCAGGGCGCGCGGCCTGCCCCTGGCACGCGCAGACCCCGAGGAGTGCGGCGACCGCGGCCGCTCTCAGCACCTTCATCTCTCTCCCCCGTTCCTGCGGACCGCGCGGCATGCGCAGGCCCGACCGACGGGCACCTCCCCGGCGTCCGCCTATTTTGAACGCGTTCAACTCATACCCGGCCGTGACCGATCGGCCACGGCCGAGGCAGTGCTCGACGGGCGGGGCAGTGCTCGACGGGCGGGGCAGTGCTCGACGGGCGGGGCGTTGACGGTGCGGTCAGCCGTTGCCGATCCGGTGTTTATCCGCTTCCCGCAGAGTTGTTGCCGGGCCGCGGGGGAGTCCCGGGGCCGGACCACACGGGGGAATCACGATGGGCACCGCACGCAGAATCGGAGCAGCCGCTCTCGCACTGGCCGCGGCCGGGGCGCTGTCGCTCGGCGCGGCCGGCACCGCCGCCGCCGCCGAGACGGCGAAGACGGCGAAGGAGACCAAGGGGGCGAACGGGGCCGCGGCCGCGCCGGCACTGGCCTCCGCCGCCCGCAGCGTCGACGTGACGTTCAGCAACTGGACGGGCTGCACCCTCACCCGCGAGGAGTGGGGCCTCAGCCACGGCATCTGGACGGCGCAGCCGCCCGTCCGGATCTACGACCAGGGCACGGGCAGCTGGGCGTCCGAGTCGAACGGCTTCGCCACCGGCACCGAGGGCTACGCCCGGTTCTTCTCGGAGAACTGCGCGAACCCGGTGCTCAACGGCCGCCTGGTACGGGTGCACTGGAACGACCCGTACGTCGGCTCCAACTCCTACGACTCCTCGGGCACGGACCTGAAGTTCTACGTCTCGAGGAGCGGCGGCTCGGGGAACAACGCGAGCGTCCAGTTCTCGGCCTGGGGCCGCTGACGGGAGCTCACCCACGGGTCGCGGCACGGGGAGCCGGGCCCGGGCGAGTCGATCCCGAGGAAGCCGCGCCCGGGGTTGAGTGCCCGGGGTTGAGTGCCCGGGGTTGAGTGCCCGGGGTTGAGTGCCCCGGACACGGGGGAGCAGTGCGGGCGGGCCGGCACGGGGGTGCGGCCCGCCCGCACTGTGTGTCCGGCGTCCCGGGCTCCGGCAGGTCAGCCATCCGGCGGGTCAGTCCTCCGGCGGGCCGGCCCCCAACAGGTCAGTCCTCCGGCGGTCGGGTCCTCCGGCGGTCGGGTCCTCCGGCGGGTCAGTCCTCCGGGAGGGGCTGGCGGGGCAGCGCCAGTGCCACGGTGTCGGCGAACTCGCGGACGGCGCTGGTCCGGGAGACCACCCGGCCGCGGTGCACCACGACCCGGCTGTGCCCACCCGCCAGCACTCCGGCCAGACTGTCGCCCCGCACCGCGAGCAGCTCGGCCGGGAAGCCGACGTCGACCCGGACGGGCGGCAGCCCCAGCCCGGCCCGGGCCTGACCGGCGACCGCGTCGTACGCGTCCTCCGGGCCGAGGGCCCCCGAGGACGCCAGCAGGAACGCGGCCTCCAGCGGATCGGCCCGCCCGACCGGCGCTGCGAGATCGCGCAGCGCCCCACTGCCCGCGGCCAGCGGCACCCGGGCCCGCGCCAACTCCCTGACCACGGAGGGCGGCAGGCCCCCCGGCGGGCGTTCGCCGCCGGCGCAGCCGCCGGACTGCGGCAGGCAGACCACCCGGATGCCCGCGCTCGCCAGCACCATGGACGCGCCAGGGGCCAGCGCGTCGCACGGGCCCAGCGTGACCTTAGGCCGGAGCGGCGCCAACACGCCTGCCATACGAGCGAGTCGGCCCGGGTCGGCGCCCGAGCAGTGCAGGTCGACCGGCCGGTCCGCCTCACGGGCGGCCTCCAGCAGCACCTGTACGTACCCGACCGGGTCGGGGTCGAGCTCCGGACAGCCGCCCACCGCCGCGGCGCCGAGCCGGATCGCCTCGCGGAGCTGCGCCCGGCCGTCCGCGCCGGCCCGGCCGGTGAGCAGCCGGGGCATGGCGACCGCCTGGAGGTCGGCCAGCCCGCGCAGCGCCTGCGCGGCGGTCAGCACCGCCTCCAGTCGGCCGAGGCCGTGCACGTCGCCGATCCGTACGTGGGTGCGCTGGGCGGTGGCGCCGTAGCCGAGTGCGGTGAGGGCGGCCTCGGTGACCCGGCGGACGAGCTCGGGCGGGCCGTGCGGCGGCGGGCCGGGCAGGGCGGCGGAGAACGCGGTGTCGTAGTGGGCGTGCGGTTCGGCCGGCGCGGGCAGCAGCAGGTAGCCGGTGAGGTCGATCCGCGTGCCGGCGGTGCCGCCCGTGCTGCCGGGCGGCGGCAGCGGGCCGAGGCCGCCCGGGGTGCCCACCGCCTGGATGCGCTCGCCGGCGATCCGGACGTCCACCACCCGGCCGTCGGAGAGCCGGGCGCCGGTGAGCAGCAGGACGGGCTCCTGGCCGGGCGGCCCGCCGGCGGGTGCGTCTGCCCCGGTCATCCGCTCCTCCTCCTCCAGATCCCTCGTCCGGCTCCTGCCGCAGCTCCTGTGACCCGCGCCCGCGTCGCCCGTCCGGGCCTGACCTGCGCGGGGCGGACCGGGCCGGTCCGGGGTGCCCGGGGCCGGCCGTGGCCTGCTGCTGGTCGAGCCTAGGACGCAGGCGCACGGTCGCCGCGGAGGCGGGGGAAAGTCGTATCGGTCGGGCCGCCGGGATGCGCGGTGCCTCGAACGGCCGTACTGCCTGCGGGCGTCCGTGCGGCCCGCCCCACCTGGGGTCTTCCGTGCCGGATACGGATTTCACCTCTGGCCCGGAACCGTGTAATCTCTTCCTCGTTCGCCCCTATAGCTCAGTCGGTAGAGCGTCTCCATGGTAAGGAGAAGGTCTGCGGTTCGATTCCGCATGGGGGCTCTGGTGAAAGGCCTTCCGCTCCGGCGGGGTGGTTGCTCATCAAAGCGGTGTAGCTCAGTTGGTAGAGCAAGCGGCTCATAATCGCTGTGTCACCGGTTCAAGTCCGGTCACCGCTACCCCGCGTAGTCGATCGGGGGGTCATCCTCCCGATCGGCTACACTTGTCTGTGTTCTTATTCGTTGTCCCAGGAAGGCACTCCCGTGGCTGCCACCGACGTCCGCCCGAAGATCACGCTGGCCTGCGTGGAGTGCAAGGAGCGGAACTACATCACCAAGAAGAACCGGCGCAACGACCCGGACCGTCTTGAGATGAAGAAGCACTGCCCGCGTTGCAACGCCCACACGGCGCACCGCGAGACCCGCTGACTTTGCCTCGACTCCAGGCCGCTCCCCCTCGCGGGGCGCGGCCTGGAGTCATTTCTGCATGTCTGCATGACGGTTGATCAGAGGAGTTGCCCATGCCGCTCGACCCCTCCTTCATCGGGCGGACCTACCCGCCCACCGCGCCGTACGAAGTCGGCCGGGAGAAGATCCGCGAGTTCGCCGTTGCCGTCGGCGACGCCAATCCCGCGTACACCGACCCGGAGGCCGCCAAGGCGTTCGGCCACCCGGACGTGATCGCGCCGCCGACCTTTCCGTTCGTCATCACCTACGCCGCCGCCGCGCAGGTCGTCACCGACCCGGAACTCGGCCTGGACTACAGCCGGGTGGTGCACGGCGACCAGAAGTTCGTGTACACCCGCCCGGTGCGGGCCGGTGACCGGCTGACGGTCACCGTGACGATCGACTCCATCAAGTCGCTGGCCGGCAACGACGTGCTGTCCGTGCGCGGTGAGGTCAACGACGAGTCCGGCGAGCACGTGGTGACGTCGGTCATGACCCTGGTCGCCCGTGCGGCCGACGAGGCGGGGGAGTGAACCCGATGGCGATCAGCTTCGACGAGGTCGAGGTCGGCACCGAGCTGCCGGCGCAGTCCTTCCCCGTGACGCGCGCCACGCTGGTGCAGTACGCGGGCGCCTCCGGCGACTTCAACCCGATCCACTGGAACGAGAAGTTCGCCCTGGAGGTCGGCCTGCCCGACGTCATCGCGCACGGCATGTTCACCATGGCCGAGGCGATCCGGGTGGTCACCGACTGGGTCGGCGACCCGGCCGCGGTGGTCGAGTACGGCGTGCGGTTCACCAAGCCGGTCCCGGTGCCGAACGACGGCGTCGGCGCGGTGATCGAGGTGTCCGGCAAGGTCGCCGCGCTGCTGGACGACCGCCGGGTGCGCGTCGACCTGCTGGCGACCAGCGGTGGCCAGAAGGTGCTCGGCATGTCCCGCGCCGTGGTGCAGCTGGGCTGAACGTGTGTCGGAGGGGCGGGCCTGCCGGGCGGCGGGTCCGCCCCTCGGCCTTTGCCGCCGGGGGAGTGCGGGCCGCCGCCCGTCGCCCGGCGGCCGCTTCCGTTGCCGGTCCGCGGACATGGCGTCCTCGATCCCCCTCTGCGCGGTGGTCGGCGCACGGCCGTGGGGCAGCCGCGGCGCGCTGACGTGACCATAACCAGCCGCCGGAGCGGGCGGCAAGGTGTCGTTGAAGTCTGGACCATGCCGGCGGCGCCGGCCGTCCGGGTCGCCGGCCGCCCGCGGACCGGACACGGCAAGGCGCGTGCGTATTCGAAGCACGGGCCTGGCGCCGCATCAATTTCATTTTTCCGGGCCGAGTTTCGACAGGATATTCCGTCCGGTCAGTACATTTCTCCTGCGTTGCATCCGCGTTGATTTACGCGGAGTTGGTTGCACGTGCGAATGCCACTCGCGTACGGTCCTGACCCGGGACGCGGCGGAACTGCCCGCTGTGCTCCCGCCGTCACCGCTCACCCACTGAACGACCGTCTGTCGTACCGGAGTTGCTGCAGGTCATGGCCTGTCGGCGGCTGGTGGCGGCCGGTCGCGCCATCGTGTGAAGAGCCCGGATTCCGTGTCTGCCGTGCGCCGTCGGCGCGTGATTCGGGCTGCCTTCCCGCAGTCTCGGCTTTGCCGCCGATTTACCTGCGGGTTGCTCTCGGAAATGTTCCGACCGGACGAAATCACCGCACCCTGGGGAAGGACCGACCGTGCCTGTCGTGACCGCCGTTGAGGCCCAGCAGTGGCTGATCGAGAAGATCGCCCACCGGCTCGGAGTGCCCTCGGAGGACGTTCCGCCCGAGACGTACTTCGACGAACTCGACCTCGACTCGACCGAGGCGCTCATCCTCGCCGGGGAGATGGAGAACTGGCTCGGCTTCGAACTCGGGACCACCACCCTCTGGTACCACCCGAGCATCAAGGACCTGGCCGAGTACATCGCGGAGGAGTCCGCCGCACGAGCCGGGGAGAACCATGCGGCCTCGGCGTGACGCCGGCCCCGCCGTCGTCCACCGGCTGGCCGAGGCCGGCGACGGCCTCGGCACGGTCTTCCTCGTCCACCCCGGCGCACTCGCCGCCGGCGTCCACCGCACCCTCGCCGAGGCGCTGCCGCCCGGCACCGGACTGACCGTCCTCGACCTGTCGGGTCACCCCGCGTACTGGGAGGCCGCACTCACCGGCGGCCGCGCCGACACCACCGTCGAGGAACTCGCCGACCGCATCGGCGACGAGCTCGCCGCCCTCGACGACGGCGGGCCGCGCACCCTGGCCGGCTGGTCCTTCGGCGGCGTGGTCGCCCAGGCCCTGGTCGAACGGATGCCGGCCGGGCGGCGGCCCGACCGGCTCGTCCTGCTCGACAGCATCGCGCCCACCCCGGAGTACCAGCAGCCCGACGAGGCGCTCGAACCGCCGCTGCTGCTCGGCTGGTTCGCCATGTACCTGGGCGCCAAGCGCAGCCGCCCGGTCGACGTCGACCCGCAGCTGCTCGCCGGCGGCGGCACCGAGGACGGCCTGCGCCACGTCCTCGCGGCCGCCGCGGCCGGCGGCGCACTGCCCGCCGACACCCCGCCGGCAGGCCTGCGCAAGCTCTACGGCACCTACGTGGACGGACTGCTCCGCAACAACCGGCTCACCGCCCCCTACACCGCCCGGCCCTCCACCGTGCCGCTGGTGCTCGTCACCGCCGAACGCAGCCTGCTGCCCGGCGACCGCACCCTCGGCTGGGGGCCGCTCGCCCCGCACGGGCTGGAGGTCCACCGCAGCCCCGGCGACCACTACACCATGCTCAGCCGGCCGGACGCCGCCGCCGTGATCGCGCGCCTGGTCCGCCCCGCCGCCTCCGCGCGGCGCGCACCCGCAACGAAGGTCTGACGCAGGCCCGTCCGTACGGGCCCGGCCGCCCGCAAGCCCCGGCCGGCGCCCGGCCCTCCGAGTTCGAGAGAGCCCTGCCGTGAACACCTCGAAGCACACCAGCCCCCTGCCCGACGCGGAACTCGGCCGCCGGCTCGCGGACGAGCCGATCGCCATCGTCGGCCTCTCCGCGCTCTTCCCCAAGTCCCGTGACCTGCGGGAGTTCTGGGGCAACGTGATGTCCGCCGCCGACTGCATCGAGGACGTGCCGAGTACCCACTGGGACGTCTCCGAGCACTACGACCCGGACCCGACCGCGCCCGACAAGACCTACGCCAGACGCGGCGGCTTCATGCCCACCGTCCCGTTCAACCCGATGGAGTTCGGGCTGCCGCCGACCACCCTGGAGGTCACCGACGTCCTCCAGCTGCTCAGCCTGGTCGTCGCCCGGGACGTGCTGCGTGACGCCGGCGCCCACCGGCCCTGGTACCGGCCCGAGCGGACCGGCGTGGTGCTCGGAGTCACCGGCGCCAACCAGCTCACCCAGCCGCTCTCCGCCCGGCTGCAGACCCCCGTGCTCAAGGAGGTCGTCCGCAGCTGCGGCCTCAGCGAGCGCGACGCCGAGGAGATCGCCGAGAAGTTCAAACTCGCCTTCGCCCCCTGGGAGGAGAACTCCTTCCCCGGCATGCTCGGCAACGTCGTCGCCGGCCGGATCGCCAACCGGCTCGACCTCGGCGGCACCAACATGACCATCGACGCCGCCTGCGCAAGCTCGCTCGCCGCCACCAAGGCCGCCGTCAGCGAACTGCTGGAGCACCGCGCCGACACGATGATCGCCGGCGGCTGCGACGCCGAGAACACGATCTTCATGTACCTCTGCTTCAGCAAGACCCCCGCCTTCTCCAAGGCCGGCCGGATCCGCCCCTTCGACAAGGACGCCGACGGCACCCTGATCGGCGAGGGCATCGGCATGTTCGCTCTGCGCCGCCTCGCCGACGCCGAACGCGACGGCAACGAGGTCTACGCCGTCGTCCGCGGCATCGGCTCCTCCAGCGACGGACGCTTCAAGTCCATCTACGCCCCGCGCAAGGAAGGCCAGATGGTCGCCCTGCGCCGCGCGTACGAGGACGCCCGCTGCACCCCCGACAGCGTCGAGCTCTTCGAGGCGCACGGCACCGGCACCGCCGTCGGCGACGCCACCGAGCTCTCCGCCCTCGCCGCCGTCGTCGCCGACACCACCGAGGAGCGGCAGTACGCCGCCGTCGGCAGCGTGAAGTCCCAGATCGGCCACACCAAGGCCGCCGCCGGCGCGGCCGGCATGATCAAGCTGGCACTCGCCCTGCACCACAAGGTGCTCCCGCCCACCATCAACGTCGACGAGCCCAACCCCGCGATCGACTTCACGGCCGGCCCGTTCTACGTCAACACCGAGAGCCGGCCCTGGATCAAGGACCCCCGGCGCACCGACCGCCGCGCCGCCATCTCCTCCTTCGGCTTCGGCGGCACCAACTTCCACTTCGTGCTGCAGGAGCACGGCGACGGCGAGGACCTCAAGGTGATGTTCCCCGTCGCCCGGGTCCACCTCTGGCACGCCGCCGACCCGGCCGCCCTCGCCGCGCTGCTCGCCGACGGCGCCCCCGCCGCCGAGGGCCCCGCCCCCGCCGACCACGCCCGGCTCGCCCTCGCCGCCCGCGACGACGCCGAACTCGCCGAACTGCGGGCCCTCGCCGCCGCCGAACTGCGGGCCAAGCACGACGCCGCCGACTGGGCCCACCCCCGCGGACTCTGGTACCGCCGCCGCGCCGCCGACACCGGCAAGGTCGGCGCCCTCTTCGCCGGCCAGGGCAGCCAGTACGTCAACCCCGGCCACCGCGCCGTGCTCGCCCTGCCACCGCTGCGCGCCGCCTTCGACCGCGCCAACCGCGAGTTCGACGGCGCCGAACTGCTCTCCCGGGTCGCCTTCCCGCCGCCCGCCTTCACCGCCGCGGCCCGCACCGCCCAGGAGGAGTCGCTGCGCCGCACCGAGTACGCGCAGCCCGCGATCGGCGCCCTCGCCGCCGGCCAGTACCGCTACCTCGGCGAGCTCGGCTTCGCCGCCGACGGCCACCTCGGCCACAGCTTCGGCGAGTTGACCGCACTCTGGGCGGCCGGCGCGCTCACCGACGACGCCTACTTCGCGCTCGCCCGGGCCCGCGGCGCCGCCATGGCACCGCCCGCCGACCCCGGCTTCGACGCCGGCGCGATGGCCGCCGTCAGCGCCCCCGAGGCGAAGGTCGCCGAGCTGCTCGCCGACCACCCCGAGCTGGCGGTGTGCAACCGCAACGCGGCCGACCAGATCGTCGTCGGCGGCCCGACCGCCGCCGTGGAGCGGCTGGTCGCCACGGCGTCGGGAGCGGGGCTGCGGATCTCCCGACTGCCGGTCTCCGCGGCCTTCCACACCCCCTTCGTCGGCCACGCCGTCGAGGCCTTCCGTGCCGCCGTCGACCGGGTGGAGGTCCGTCCGCCGCTGCGGCCCGTCTACGCGAACACCCCGGGCGGACGCTACGGGGACGACCTCGCGGCCAATGCCGCCCTGCTCGCCGAACAGCTGATCAACCCGGTGCACTTCGCCGACCGGGTCGAGGAGATGTACACGGCCGGGTTCCGCACCTTCGTCGAGTTCGGCCCCAAGGGCGTCCTCACCCAGCTGGTCGCCCGCATCCTCGGCGACCGCCCGCACCACGCCGTCCGGCTGGACGGCGGACCGGGCGCCGACGCCGACCTCGCCCTCAAGCGGGCCGTCGCCCAACTCGCAGTCCTCGGCGTGCCGTTGGCGCTCGCCGACCGCTACGCCGCAGCCGCTCCGGAGGCCGTCCCGAGCAAGGGCATGACGGTGCCGCTGAACGGCATCAACCACGTCTCGGACGCCCGCAAGGCCGCCTACCGCGAGGCGCTGGAGAACGGCTACCGGATCACCCCGGTGGCAGCCGCACCCACCGCGCCCACGGCCGCCGCCCCGCTGGCCGCTCCGGTCGCGGAGCCCGTGATCCCCGCCCCGACGGCAGTGGCGCCGCCCGCACCCGCACCGCCGCCCGCTGCCGCCCTTCCGCCGGAGCCCGCACCCGTCCTCCTCCCCGCGAGGAACGCCGTCCAGGAGAACGCACCCGTGGACCACGACCACGCCGCCGCCGCGGCGCCCGACCGACTGCCCGAGCTGATCGCCGACCACCTCGCCCTCCACGACGACTACCTCAACGGCCAGCTGCAGAGCGCCCAGCGGCTCGCCGGACTGCTGGAGAACGCCGCAGGACAGGGCCGGGTCGACGAAGTGCTGGCCGGCGTCACCGCCGTCAAGGAGCACGGCCTCGCCATCGGCCGCACCCACCTGCGCGCCAACGAGATCCTCCGCGACCTCGCCGCCCTGGAGCTCGGCGGTGCACCAGGGGCGCCCACCGCACCGGGCACACCGGTGCAGCCGCAGGCGGTCGAGACGCCCCCGCCGGTGGCCGCACCCGCGCTGCCGGCCGCCGCCCCGGTCGCCGAGTTCGTACCGGTACCGGCCGAGCCGCTGCCCACCGCCGAAACGCCGGTCGCACCGGCGCTGCCGCCGGCCCCGGTCCCGGTACCCGCCCCTGTCGTAGCGGAGGCGGCCCCGGCGCCCTCGGCCGGTGCGGGGGAGGTGTCGGCTGCGTTGTTGGAGGTGGTGGCGCAGAAGACGGGGTATCCGGCGGAGATGCTCGAGCTGGGTATGGACGTGGAGGCGGATCTGGGGATCGACTCGATCAAGCGGGTCGAGATCCTGGGTGTGCTCTCCGAGCGGTTCCCCAGTGATGTGCCGGTGGGTCCGGAGCAGTTGGGTGAGCTGCGGACGCTGGGGCAGATCGTGGACTTCATGGTGGGGGTGGCCGGTGCCGGTGCGCCCGCCGCCGCAGCGCCTGCTGCTCCGGCTTTCGGTGCGGGGGAGGTGTCGGCTGCGCTGTTGGAGGTGGTGGCGCAGAAGACGGGGTATCCGGCGGAGATGCTCGAGCTGGGTATGGACGTGGAGGCGGATCTGGGGATCGACTCGATCAAGCGGGTCGAGATCCTGGGTGTGCTCTCCGAGCGGTTCCCCGCCGAGGTGGCAGTCGGCCCCGAGCAGCTCGGTGAGCTGCGCACCCTCGGCCAGATCGTCGACTTCATGACCGGCACGATCGGCGGCACCGAGGCGTCCGCCGCCCCCGCCGCGCCCGAGGCGTCGGCTGCGCCCGCGCCCCGGCCGGAGGCCACCGTGCCCGCCGGTGCGATAGGCCGGGCGCAGGCCGCCCTCCTCGAACTGCCCGCCCCGGACGTCCTGGTGGACGCCTACCCGCAGGGTGCGGCGGCGCTGCTCGTGGACGACGGCGGGGAGCTGGTGCCGCTGGTCGCCCAGCGGCTGCTGGCGCACGGCCGGCCCGTCCGGGTGCTGCGGCTGCCGTCCGTCGGGCGCCGGATCGACGGTGTCGAGGACCACGCGCTCTCCGGATGGGGCCCGACCGAGCTCGCCGAGCGCGTCGAGCAGGTGCTGGACCGGCCGGTCGCGCTGGCCGTGGTCTTCGACACCCGTCGGGAGACCGAGTGGGCGGACGGCGTCCGCCGGCTCTCGCACGCGCTGCTGGTCGCCAAGCATCTGGTGGAGCCGCTGACCCGGGCTGCCTCGGCCGGCCGGACGGGCTTCGTCACGGTCACCCGGCTGGACGGGGCCTTCGGTCTCACCGGTGTCGCCGAGGACCTCGTCCCGGCGGGCGGCTACGGCGGCCTGGTGAAGACGCTGGCCGTGGAGGCACCCGAGGTGTTCTGCCGGGCCGTCGACCTGGCGCCCGCTGTCGCCGACCGCACGGCTGCGGACCTGCTGCTCGCGGAGCTTTCCGACGCCTCGGCCGAGCCCGTGCAGGTGGGCCTGGACGGTCGCCGCCGGGTCGCCCTGACGCTGGCGGAGCGGCCCACCGGCCTCGCCGCCGGGCCCGGTTCCGCCACCGCTGCCGAGGTCGGCCCGGAGGACCTGCTGGTGGTCACCGGTGGCGGACGCGGCATCACCGCCCGCTGCGTGGCCGACCTGGCCCGCGCCCACCGCCCCGGCCTGCTGCTGCTCGGCCGGACGGCGCTCGGCGAGGAGCCCGCCTGGGCGGCCGGGGTGACCGGCACCGCCGAGCTGAAGGCGGCCGCCGTGGCCCACCTCAAGTCCGAGGGGGAGAAGCCGACCCCGAAGCGGGTCGAGCAGCTGTATCGGGCGGTGGTCGGCGAGCGGGAGGTCTGCGAGACCCTCGCCGAGCTGAAGGCCGCCGGCTCCGAGGCCGAGTACCTGGCCGTGGACATCACCGACACCGCCGCGACCACGGCCGCGCTGGCGCCGTACGCGGGCCGGATCACCGGTCTGGTGCACGGGGCCGGGGTGCTGGCCGACCAGCTGATCGCCAACAAGCGGGCCTCCGAGATCGAGCGGGTCTTCGCGCCGAAGCTCGGCGGGCTGCGCGCGGTGGTCGAGGCGCTGCCGGGCGACCGGCTGCGGCACGTGGTGCTGTTCTCCTCGGTGGCGGGCTTCTTCGGCAACCAGGGGCAGTCGGACTACGCCATGGCGAACGAGGTGCTCAACGCCTGGGCGTCCTCGTTCCGGCGGCGGCACCCCGCCGCCCGGGTCAGCTCGCTCAACTGGGGCGCCTGGGACAGCGGGATGGTCTCCCCGCAGATCAAGGCGGTGTTCCAGGAGCGCGGCATCACGTTGATCCCGGTGGAGACCGGAACGGCCCTGTTCACCGGCCAGTTCGCGGCCGGGCGGGCCGAGGACACCGTCACCGTGCTCGGCCCGACCACCCCGCTGTCGGTCCGGGAGCCGGCCGCGCCCGCTGCCGCCGTGGTGCTGGAGCGCCCGGTGGCCGCACTGGCCGCCGAGCCGATCGTCGCGGATCACGTGATCGGCGGGGTGCCGGTGCTGCCCGCGGCGCTGGCGCTCGGCTGGGCGGTCGGCGCGGTGGAGCGGCTCAGCGGCGGAACCGTCCGCCAGGTGCGGGACTTCGCGGTGCACAAGGGCGTCCTCTTCGACGAGACGGTGCCGGAGCGGCTGCAGCTGGCGGCCACCCCGGCGGGCGACCGCGCCAGCACCGAGGTGGTGATCCGCTCGGTCGCCGCGGACGGCACCGTCCGCCCGCACTACGCGGCGACGGTGGTGCTCGGCAACGACCCGGCGACGGAGCTCAACCACCCGACCCTGGCCGGGCTGCCGGCCGCGGGCGGCGGACGTGACGCCGGCGGGTTCTACTCCGACGGCACGCTCTTCCACGGCGCCGCCCTGCAGGGCGTCCGCCGGGTGCTGGCCGAGGACGAGTCCCGGCTGGTGCTGGAGTGCGCCCTGGCCGAACCGGCTGCCGCCGCAGGGGCGTTCGCCGGCGCGCTGTACCGGCCCGGCACGACCGACCTGCTGCTGCAGGCGGGCCTGGTCTGGATGCGGCTGTTCCGCGCCACGGCCAGCCTGCCGCTCTCGGTGGCCCGCGCCGAACTGCACCGGGCACCGGCCGACGGCGAGACCTTCCTCGCCGTGGTCGAACCGGCCTCGGTGAACGGCACCTCGGCGAGCCTGACGGTCACCGCCGTCGGCCACGGCGGGCGGGTCCTCGCCCGGCTGAGCGGAGTCAGCCTCGTGTCGACCCCGCAGCTGGCCGCGAAGTTCGCCCGCAGCTGACGCACCCGACCCGGCAGGTCCGGCCGGCCGCACCCCAGCAGGCCGGCCGGACCGCCGCACGGACCGGAGGGACCACCGCTTCCATGAGCACGTACGCCATCGTCGGCCTGTCCTGCCTGTTCCCCGGCGCCGAGACGCCGGACCGGTTCTGGCAGAACCTCGTCAGCGGGACGGACAGCCGGGGCGAGGGCGGCCCGGAGGTCTTCGGACCGCCCGCCGACCCCCGCGACCTCGACCCGCACCACCGCATCACCTGCACCCGCGGCGGCTTCGTCCGCGGCTTCGACTTCGACCCCACCGGCTACCGGATCGCCGCCGAGCGCCTCGCCGGCCTCGACCGGGTCTTCCACTGGTCGCTGCACACCGCCCGCGAGGCGCTGCGCACCGGCGGCCACCTGGACCGCCCCGACCTGCTCGCCCGGACGGGCCTGGTGCTCGGCAACTACTCGTTCCCGACGCCCGGTTCGGCCGACCTCAGCCTGCCGCTGGTCGAGCAGGCCGTCCGCACCGGCCTGCGCCGGGCCGGCCTCGACCTGCCCGCACGCCCCGACACCGCGCCGCGCCGCGACCCCGCCGACGCCCGGGTCAGCGGCGCACCCGCCCGGATCGTCGGCGCCGCCCTCGGCCTCGGCGGCCCCCGGTACGCCCTGGACGCCGCCTGCTCCTCCGCGCTGTACGCGCTGAAGCTCGCCTGCGACCACCTCGCCACCGGCCAGGCCGACCTGGTGCTCGCCGGCGGCGTCTGCGCCCCCGACCCGACCCTGATCCACCTCTCCTTCTCCGACCTGCACGCCTACCCCGAGAACGGGTTCAGCCAGCCCTTCGACGCCCGCTCGGCCGGCATCCTCACCGGCCAGGGCGCCGGCATGGTCGCCGTCCGGCGCCTGGAGGACGCGCTGCGCGAGGGCGACCGGATCCACGCCGTGATCGACGGCATCGGTCTCTCCAACGACGGCGGCGGCCGCCACCTGCTGGTGCCGGACGAGGTAGGACAGCACCGTGCCTACGAACTGGCCTACCGTGCCGCGGGCCTCTCGCCGGCCGAGGTCGACTACCTGGAGTGCCACGCCACCGGCACCCCGATCGGCGACACCACCGAGGCCGCCTCGGTCGCCGGCTTCTTCGGCGCGCACGGCGGCGAACTGCCGCTGCTCGGCTCGGTGAAGGGCAACATCGGCCACCTGCTGACCGTCGCCGGCCTGAGCAGCCTGCTCAAGGTGGTGCTCGCGATGGAGCACGGCCACCTGCCGCCGACGGTCGGCGTCACCGAGCCGGTGCCCGGGCCCGGTGGGGCGGCCGCGACCGCCCTGGTCCGCACCGGACGGGACTGGCCCGCCGCGGCCGGTGCCCGGCGGGGCGCCGTCTCCGCCTTCGGTTTCGGCGGCACCAACGCCCATGTGGTGCTCTCCGACGCCGTCCCGACCCGGGACACCCCCGTCCCGGCCCGTGCGGCGACCGTGCTGCCGGCGCCCGACATCGTCGGCCTCGGCGCGCACTTCGGCGCCTTCGACTCGGCCACCGCCTTCGAACGGGCCGTCCACGACGGGCTGGACTCCTTCCGCCCGCTGCCCGAACGCCGCTGGCGCGGCCTGGAGGAGACCACCGACGGCGCCCTCGCCGCAGCCGGGGTCACCCCCGGCACGCCGCCGGTCGGCGCCTTCGTCGACACCGTCGGCCTCGACCCCGTCGACCACCGGATCCCGCCCGCCGACCTGCGCAACTACAACCTGCAGCACGCGCTGATGTCCAAGGTCGCCGACGAGGCGCTCACCGACGCCGGGTACGGCCGCGCCCCCGCCCCGGGCACCTCCGCGCCCGAGGCCCGGCGGATCGCCGTCGTCATCGCGATGGAGATCGAGCCCTCCGCCCACCTGCACCTGGCCCGCCACCGGATCGCCGCCCACCTGCGCGAGCTGCTCGCCGGCAGCGACCTGACGGACGAGCAGCGCGAGCGGCTCACCGCGATCGCCCGCGACGGGGTGCACGAGCCGATCGTCGCCAACGAGGTGCTCAGCTACATCGGCAACATCATGGCCAGCCGGATCTCCTCCCTGTGGAACCTCACCGGTCCGTCCTTCACCGTCTCCGCCGAGGGCGCCGGCACCGCGCAGGCCCTGGACACCGCCCGACTGCTGCTGCTGGACGACAGCGTGGAGGCCGTCCTCGTCGGCGCCGTCGACCTCGCCGGCTCGCCGGAGAACCTGGTGCAGCGGACCGCCGCCCACGGTGCCCCCGCCACCGGCCCCGGCCTCGCCTTCGGCGCCGGCACGGGCGGCTGGCGGATCGGCGAGGGCGCCGGCGCCGTCGTGCTCACCCGCCCCGG
>NZ_JAHTIK010000001.1:4816876-4917111 GCF_025655475.1 Kitasatospora sp. DSM 101779
CCAGGCCGCGGGCATCACCGCCGCCGACATCGGCTACCTGGAGGCCCACGCGGCCGGCACCGCCGCCGAGGACGCCGCCGAACTGGCCGCACTGGCGGCCGTCCACCCCGCCGGCACCCCAGGCCCGGCGCTCGGCAGTGCCCGGGCCCACATCGGCGACGCCCAGGGCGCCGCCGCGATGGCCGGCCTGCTGCGGGCCTTGCTCGCCGTCCACCACGGCTACCTGCCGGGCGTCCCCGGCTGGCAGCGGCCCGCCCCCGATCTCGCCGACCGGCTCGCCGCCACCGGCTGCCACCTCGCCGACACCTCCCGTCCCTGGCTGCGCACCGAGCGGACCGGACGGCGGCACGCCGCGGTCTCGTTCATCGCCGAGGGCGGTGCGCACGGCCGGCTGGTGGTCTCCGCGGCGGCCACCAGCGGCGCAGTCGAGGAACGGGCCTGGCAGCGGGCTGGCGGCCCCGTGCTGCTCGCCCTCGGCGCCGCCGACCCGGCCGACCTGCTGGCCGCCGTCGAACGCCACCGCGGCCTGCTCGCCGGCGGCGCCGACCCGTACGCGCTCGCCCGGGCCGCCGCCGAGGCGCTGCCCCCCGGCACGCCGAGGGTGGTGCTGGTCGGCCGGGACGCCGACGAGCTCGGCCGGCAGCTCGCCGCCGCCGCCAAGGACCTGCCGGGCGCCTGGGAGCGCGGCGAGGAGTGGGCCACCCCGGCCGGCAGCTGCTTCACCCCGCGCCCGACCGGCCCGGAGGGCAAGGTCGCGCTGGTCTACCCCGGCGCGGTCAACTCCTACCCGGGGCTCGGCCGGGACCTCTTCCGGGCCTTCCCCGGCCTGCTGGAGCGCTTCGAGGCCGAGGTCGAGCGGCCCGACGACACCTTCCGTGCCGCCCGGCTGCACCCGCGCACCCAGATCAACCCGGGCCGTCGCGAACTCATGGCACTGGAAGCCGAGCTGGGCGACGACCTGCCGTTCATGCTGGCCACCGGCACCACCTTCGCGATCCTGTACACCGACCTGGTGCGGGACCTGCTGGGCGTCCGCGCCGACGGCGCGTTCGGCTACAGCCTCGGCGAGTCCAGCATGCTGTTCGCCACCGGCGGCTGGCAGCGCGGCGCCCGCCGCGACGACCGGATCAGCGCCACGCCGATCTTCCGGCACCGGCTGAACGGGCGTCGCACCGCCGTCCGCGAGCAGTGGGGCCTGGCCGACTCCGTACCCGACTCCGCGGTCTGGGCCGGCCACGTCCTGCTCACCGACGCGGAGCGCGTCCGCGCCGCGCTCGCCCGGTACGACCGGGTGTTCCTCACCCACGTCAACACCCCGGGCGAGCTGGTGATCGCCGGCGACCCGGCGCAGTGCCGGGCGCTGATCGAGGAGTTGGGCTGCCCCGCGGCCAGGTCCCCCGTCAACGGGGTGATGCACTGCCCGGTCGTCGACCCCGACCTCGACGGCCTCGCCGAACTCAACGACCACCCGATGGGCTCAGCCGGCGGCCTGGACCTGCTCAGCGCCTACGACTACGGGCCCGTCCCCGCCCTCGACAGCGCGGAGACGGCCCGCCGGATCGCCCACACCCTGCGCTCCACGATCGACTTCCCGCGGCTGGTGCGTTCCGCGTACGACCGCGGCTTCCGCTACTTCGTCGAGGTCGGCCCGGGCGCCACCTGCACCCGCTGGGTGCGCGAGACGCTCGGCGACACCCCGCACGTCGCGGTCTGTGTGGACCGGCGCGGTGTGCCCACGGCGCGCACCGTCGCCCAACTGGCCGCCCGGCTGGTCGCGCACGGCGTGCCGCTCGACCTCGCCGGACTGCTCGGGCCCGCGCCTGCGGTGCCCGCCCGGCGCCGGGTGCTCTTCCCGGTCGGCGGCGGTGCGTCCGTCCCCGCCCGGATCGCGGCCGAGGCCGCCGAGCTGCTGGCCGAGCCCGCCGCGGCACCCGTGTCCGCCGCGGCGGAGGAGCCCGTGCTCGTCGCGGTCGCCGCCGACACCGCCGCGGCCGGACGTGCCGCCCGTCACGCCGTCCCCGCCGCGTCCCCCGCCCGTCCGGCGGGTGGTGGAGATCCCCGCTGCCCGCTGCCGGCCGTGCCGCCCGGCCCGCCCGGACCGTCCCCCTTCTCGCCGGAGGAGCAGATGCCCGCCGATCCGACCCTCGCCGACCCCGAGGTCATCGCCTTCGACGGCGAGCCGATCTCCTTCCTGCCGTGGAGCGAGCCGCCCGCGCCGGCCCCGGCCGCGCCACTGACCCCGGCGGCCCCGGAGGCCGCACGGACCACGGCCCCCGCACCGGCCCCGGCCGCGGCGAACGGCAGCTACGGCGCCCAGGACCTCGTCCGTGAACTGCGCGACCAGCTGATGGCCACCCACTCGGTGGTGATGGAGACCCAGCGCGTCCTGCAGGACAGCACCCTCGCCCGCACCGAGGCGCTGCTCGAAGCCCCGCCCGCCGACCCCGCACCGCTGCCGGAGCCCGAGCCGCAGGCCATCGAGCTCGCACCCCGGCTCGCACTCCCGCCCGCGCCGGTGCCGGCCGTGCTGGAGCCCACCGCGGTCGTCCCGGCCAAGGAGCCCGGCGTCATCTGGAACGAGGACGACCTGCTCGCCTTCGCCACCGGCCGGATCGCCGACGTCTTCGGCCCCGCCTTCGCCGAGATCGACGGCTACGCCAAGCGCGTCCGGCTGCCCGCCCCGCCGTACCACTTCGTCACCCGGGTCACCGAACTGCGCGCCGAGACCGGCGTCTACCGGCCGTCCTTCATCCGCACCGAGTACGACGTGCCGAAGGACGCCTGGTACGCCGTCGACGGCGGGGTGCCGCCGGCGGTCGCCATCGAGGCCGGTCAATGCGACCTGCTGCTGATCAGCTACCTCGGCATCGACTTCCGCAACAAGGGCGAGCGGGTCTACCGCCTGCTCGACTCCACCCTGGTCTTCCACGGCGACCTGCCGCGGGCCGGGCAGACCCTGCGCTACGACATCTCGATCAACCGCTTCGTCACCCAGGGCGACACCACGCTCTTCTTCTTCAGCTACCTCTGCTACGCCGACGGCGAGCTGATCCTCGAACTCAAGGACGCCTCCGCCGGGTTCTTCAGCAAGGCGGAGCTCGACACCCCGCTCGGCGTGGTCGTCACCGCCAAGGAGAAGGCCGCCCGCGCGGCCCTGACCAGGACCTGGTTCAAGCCGCTCGCCCGCACGGAGAAGAACCACCTCACCGCCGCCGACCTCGAACTGCTCGCCCAGGGCCGCCCCGGCGAGGTCTTCGGCCCCGAACACGCCCAGGACGAGGGCCTCAACCCCGCGCTGCGCCTCCCCGACGCCCGGCTGCGAATGATCGACGACCTGCGGATCGACCGCACCGGCGGCCCGCGCGGCCTCGGCGCCCTCACCGCCACCAAGCAACTGCAGCCCGACGCCTGGTACTTCGAGTGCCACTTCCCCGACGACCCGGTTCTGGCCGGCTCGATGGTCGCCGAGGGCGCCGTGCAGGCCCTGCAGACCTACCTGCTGCACCAGGGCATGCACCTCGTCCTGCCGGACGCCCGCTTCCAGACCATCGTCGGCCTGCAGACCGAGGTGCAGGTCCGCGGCCAGATCACCCCGCAGCACCGGGAGATCCGCTACGAGATCGAGGTCATGGAGCTCACCCTGCTCCCGCGGCCCTCGGTGATCGCCGACGTCCTGGTGTACCTGGGCGACAAGCCGGTCATCCGGATGCGCAACTTCGGCATCCAGATCCGCGAGAAGGAGGGCACCCCGTACCGGCCGGAGACCGGCGGCGTGCCGGCCTTCCTCGGCCGGCGCAACCGCTCCGGCGAACCCGCGATGATCAACGAACTGCACCTGGCACACGCGGCCAAGGGCGACCTCGGCACCGCGATGGGACCCGAGTTCGACGTCTACCGGAACAGCCGCGCGCCCTACATCCCCAACGGGGACTTCCAGTTCGTCGACCGGATCATGTCCCTCAAGGGCGTCCGCGGCGACCTCGGCCCGGGCTCCGAGATGGTCACCGAGTACGACTCCCCGGCCGACGCCTGGTACTACACGCAGAACGCGCACCCCCACATGCCGAACTGCGTCCACATGGAGACCTCCCTGCAGGCCGCCATCCTGCTCGGCTACTACCTCGGCGCCACCCTCAAGCAGCCGGAGACCGAGTACGCCATCCGCAACCTGGACGGGCGCGCCACCCTGGTCAAGGACCTCGACCTGCGCGGGCGGACCGTCCGGCACCACTCCAAGCTGCTGATGACCAGCGCCGTCCAGGGCGCCGTGCTGCAGAAGTTCAGCTACGAGCTCTCCGCCGACGGCGAGGTCTTCTACACCGGCGAGTCGCTCTTCGGGTACTTCAGCGACGCAGCCCTCGCCAACCAGGCCGGCCTGGACGCCGGGCAGTACGCCGCCCCCTGGATCGAGCAGGAGAAGCCCGCCGCCGACCGCGTCCGGCGGATCGAACTCAGCGACGGCGCACCCGCGTTCACCGACCCGGCGGGCGGCCGGCTGCACCTGCCCGGCGGCCACTTCCACCTCGTCGACCGGGTCGACCTGGTCCGCGACGGCGGCCGGCACGGCCGGGGCTACCTGCACGGCCACCGCGCCGTCCGCCCCGACGAGTGGTACTTCGACTGCCACTTCCACCGCGACCCGGTGATGCCCGGCTCGCTCGGCGTCGAGGCCGTGCTGCAGGCCCTGCGGCTGTACGTCCTGGAGGAGGGCCTCGCCGAGGGCATCGAACGGCCGCACTTCGCCCTCGCCACCGACGTCGAACTCGGCTGGAAGTACCGCGGCCAGATCCTCCGCCACGACGAGGAGCTCCGCTTCGACGTGCACGTCCGCGAGGTCCGCCGCGAGGACGGCCGGCTCGTGGTGGTCGCCGACGCCGACCTGTGGAAGCCCGGACTGCGGATCTACGAGCTCACCGGCGTGGCCGTCGAGGTCCGGTCCCAGTCGGCCACCCCCTGACCGCCCGCCCGAGGAGACGGAAGCCCATCATGAACCACCCCCAGACACCACTGCTCTGGCAGGGCGAGCAGTACCCGAGCACCGACGCGGCCGGGATCTACCAGGCCCTCGCCGACCTGGAACGCCCCTGCTTCGTCGTCCGCACCCCGCAGGGCATCGGCGCCGCCGCGGGCGGCCGCGCCGTCCCGTCCGGCGGCCGCGAGACCGGCCTGCCGCTGCTCGCCGCCGCCGCACCGCTGCCCCCACAGCGGCTCGGCTCGGCCGCCTTCCTCGCCGCGCACGGCGTCCGCCAGCCGTACCTGGCCGGCGCGATGGCCGGCGGCATCGCCTCGGCCGACCTGGTGATCGCCCTCGCCCGGCAGGGCTTCCTCGGCTCCTTCGGCGCCGCGGGCCTGCTGCCGGAGAGCATCGCGAAGGCGCTTGCCCGGTTCGCCGCCGAGATCCCAGGCCTGCCCTACGCCGTCAACCTGATCCACAGCCCCAGCGAGGAGCGGCTGGAACGCGAGGCCGTCGAACTGTTCCTGCGGCACGGCGTCCGCTGCGTCGAGGCCTCCGCCTTCATGGCGCTCAGCCCGCACATCGTCCGCTACCGGCTCGCCGGGTTGCGCCCCGGTCCGGACGGCCGCCCGGTCGCCGAACACCGGGTGATCGCCAAGATCTCCCGCACCGAGACCGCCGAGCGGTTCATGCGCCCCGCCCCGGCCGCCACCGTCAGCGCCCTGCTGGAGCAAGGCCTGATCACCCCAGACCAGGCCGACCTCGCCAAGTACGTGCCGATGGCTGACGACATCACCGTCGAGGCCGACTCCGGCGGCCACACCGACCGGCGGCCGCTGCCCGCCCTGCTGCCCAGCATCCTGCGGCTGCGCGACGCCGTGCAGCGCGAGCACCGCTACCCCGCGCCCGTCCGGGTCGGCGCGGCCGGCGGGCTCGGCACCCCGTCCGCCGTCGCCGCCGCCTTCGCCATGGGCGCCGCCTACGTGGTCACCGGCTCGGTCAACCAGTCCTGCGTGGAGTCCGGCGCCTCCAAGGCGACCCGGGCGCTGCTCGCCGAAGCCGGCATCGCCGACTGCGAGATGGCCCCCGCGGCAGACATGTTCGAACTCGGCGTCGAGCTGCAGGTACTGAAGAAGGGCACGCTCTTCCCGATGCGCGCCAAGAAGCTCTACGAGCTGTACCAGGCGCACGACGGCCTGGAGGCCCTCCCCGAGGCGGAGCGCGCCCGGTTGGAGGCCCAGGTCTTCCGCCGCCCGCTCGCCGACGTCTGGCAGGAGTGCGTGGGCTACTTCGAACGCCGCGACCCCGAACAGCTCGCCCGCGCCGCCGGCAGCCCCAAGCGGCGGATGGCCCTGGTCTTCCGCTGGTACCTCGGGATGTCCTCGCGCTGGGCCGTCACCGGCGACCCCGACCGCACCCTCGACTACCAGATCTGGTGCGGCCCGGCGATGGGCAGCTTCAACGACTGGGTGACCGCCAGCTACCTCAAGGCACCCGGCAACCGCCGGGTCGCCGAGGTCGCCCACCACCTGATGCGCGGCGCGGCCTTCCACACCCGGATCGCCCAGCTCCGCACCGCCGGCGTTCACGTCCCGGCCGCCGCCGCCGACTACCGGCCCGTCCCGCTGGAGTCCGCGGTCACCACCCTGGAGGGCGCCAGATGACCGGCCCGCTCGACGGACTCGGCTCCGCCGCCGCGCAGTTGGAGCAGTCGCTCGGCCCCGCCGAGGACCCGGCCAACCCGTACGGTTTCGCCGCCGCCGCCCGCCGTGACGAAGCGGGGGAGTACCCCGAGGCGCTGGCCGCCGCACTGCGCGCCGCCGGCTTCCACCTCGACTACCTGCCCCCCGACTGGGGCGGTACCTTCCGCTCCTTCGACCGCAGCCTGCTGCTCGTCCGCACCGCCGCCCGGCGCGACCTCAACGCCATGCCGGCCACCATGTTCTCCATCACCGCCGCCACCTGCGTCCGGCTGCACGGCTCGCCCGCCCAGCAGCAGGAGGTCGCCGAACTCCTGCGCGGCGGCGGAGCGGTGGCCTTCGCCCTGTCCGAGGCCGAGCACGGCAGCGACCTGCTCGCCAACACCGCCCGCCTGGAACGCGACCCGGACGGCCCGGGCCTGCGGCTCACCGGCGAGAAGTGGATGGTCGGCCTCGGGCAGCGCTGCGAGGCCGCGTACGTGGTCGCCCGCACCGGGGAGCGCGGACCGGGCTCCTTCACCGCCGTCCTGCTCGACCTCGCCGCCGCCGGGCCCGAACTCGACCGCGGCCCGGCCGTCCCCACCGGCGGCATGCGCGGCATCGACTTCGCCCACCTGCGCTTCGACGGCCTCCCGGTCGCCGGGAGCCGCGTGGTCGGCCGACCCGGCGAGGCCCTGGAGACCGCGGTCAAGGCCCAGCAGGTCGTCCGGCTGATGTCCACCGCCGGCAGCCTCGGCTGCGCCGACACCGCCCTGCGGCTCACCCTCGGCTTCGCCGCCGAGCGCCGCACCGGCCGCAGCCGCCTCCTCGACACCCCCTACCAGCGACGGGAGTCCGCGATCGCCGCGGCCGCGCTGCTCGCCGCCGACGCCGTCGCCCTGACCGCCGCCCGCGGCATCCACCTCGCCCCCGAGCAGTTCAGCGTCTGGGGCTGCGCCGCCAAACACGTGGTCGCCGAGGCCGTCGAGGACGCCGTCGCCCGCTGCGGCGCCACCCTCGCCACCCGCGCCGTGCTGCGCACCGAAGGCCCGGGCGGCGGCCTCTTCCAGAAGCTCCAGCGGGACGCCGCCCTCGTCCGGGTGGTCGACACCAGCACCCTGGCCAACCTCCGCTCCTTCGCCGGCCAACTGCCCGCCCTCGCCAAGGCCCCGGCCGAGGACGCCGCGACCGTCTTCGCCCTGGACGCACCGCTGCCGCCGTACGACCCTGCCCGGCTCGACCTCAACGCCCGCGGTCGCGACCTGCCGACCGGGACCCTCACCGCGATCGCCGGACCCGCCGCCGCGGCCCTCACGGAGAGCGGCGCCCCGGAGACGGCCGCCCTCGCCGAACGCCTCCGGGACACCCTGCAGAACCTCCCCAAGGAGGTCGAGCGGGCCGGAGCCGGCCTCGCCCTGGTCGACCTCGCCGAACGGTTCGCCTGGCTGCACGCCGCCGCCTGCTGCCTCCAGCTGTGGTGGGCCGGCCGCCACCTGCCGCTGCACGGGCAGCCGCCCGGCTCGGCCGGCTGGCTCGGCGCCTGCCTCGGCTACCTGCTGGCCCGCGCCGACGGCACCGACCCGCGCCGGCAGGCCGACCTGCTCGCACCCGCCCTCGACGCCGTGCTCGCGCTGCACCGGGATCACCGGATGTTCTCGGCCGTCCCCGTCCCGCTGGCCTGACCGACACCCCGCACCCACGCGACCCGGAGGAGACCGGTGCCGAAGCCAGAACTCGACAAGCTCGCCGCCGAGTTGGAAGTCCACCTGGGCGACCCGCACGACCCGGCGAGCCGGATGCCGTTCGAGCGGATCCTCGACCACGACGAACGCGAGGAGTACCCCTACCCCTTCGTCAACCTGCTGCAGCGCTGGGGGGTGCACGAGTACAACATCCCCGCCGCCCAGGGCGGCCGGGCCGGGGACGTGGAGACCGGCTTCAACCTGCTGCGCCTCATCGCCCGCCGCGACCCGACCACCGCCACCGCCCTGATCATCACCAGCCTGGCCTTCCTGCCCGCCTGGATCGCCGGCACCGACGAGCAGAAGCAGTACCTGGTCGACACGATGAAGCAGGGCAGCCGCTACGCCTGGGGCCTGTCCGAGCGCAACCACGGCAGCGACGTGCTCGGCAACGAACTGCGCGCCGACAAGGTCGACGGCGGCTACCTGCTCACCGGCGAGAAGTGGCTGATCGGCAACGCCCGCGTCGCCGACGGCCTCACCGTCTTCGCCCGCACCAAGGAGTCCGGCGGCCCCGCCGGCTACTCGATCCTGCTGCTGGAGAAGCGCCGCACCCCGGCCGGCTCCGTCGAGGAACTGCCCAACGAGCGGCTGCACGGCCTGCGCGCCATCGACATGAGCGGCATCCGGGTGGACGGGGTGTTCGTCCCCGACTCCGCCCGGCTCGGCGCGGAGGGCGCAGGCCTGGAGATCGCCCTGCAGACCTCCCAGGTCGCCCGTACCCTGATCGGCTCCATCGCGCTCTCCGCCGTGGACACCGCACTGCGGGGCACCCTCGACTTCACCGAGCACCGGGTCATCTTCGGCCGCACCGTCAGCGACATCCCCTACTCCCGGCGGCAGTTGGCGGAGTGCTTCGCCGACCTGATGGTCGCCGACGCGGTCAGCCTCGGCGCCGTCCGCAGCCTCCAGCTCGTCCCGGAACAGGCCAGCGTCTGGTCCTCGGTCGCCAAGTACCTCGTCCCGACCATGCTGGAACGCACCATGTCCCAGCTCAACGTGGTGCTGGGCGCGCGTTTCTACCTCCGCGACGACCCGCACCACGGCATCCACCAGAAGATGCTCCGCGACCTGCTGGTGGCCAACTTCGCCGACGGCAACACCGTGGTCAACCTGAAGAACCTCGCCCTGCAGCTGGACGGCCTGCTCGCCGCCGTCGTCGAGCCGCCCGCCGGCGCCGCCACCGGGGCGGAGGAGCGGGTGACCACCCTGTACGGCATGGACCGGCCGCTGCCGCTCTACCGCCCCTGGGACCAGGAGCTGTTCAGCCGAGGCCGCGACGACGCCCTGCTCGCCGCCCCCGCCTCGCTCGCCGCCCTGCGCCGCCTCGCCGAGGGCACCCCGGGCGAGGAGGGCGACCGGCTGCGGCGCGCCGCCGACACCGCCGCCGAACTCCTCGGCCGCGCCGCCGCCCTGCGCGGGCGCAGCCGCACCCTGAAGGCCGACCTCGGCCGCGAGTACGGCCAGTCCGCCGAACTCTTCGACCTCGCCAAGGAGTACTGCCTGCTGCACGCCGTCGCCGCCTGCGTGCACACCCACCTGCACTCCGCCGACGCCATGGAGGACCCGCTGCCCAGCGGCGCCCTGCTGCTGCTCCAACTGGAGCGGCTGCGCCGGCACTGGCACCCGCACGAGGCCGTCACCGACGCCGCCGACGTCGACGAGGTGATGGCCGTGCTGCGCCGGCTGCACCAGGGCGACCGGCTGTTCTCGCACTGGCAGTTCCGGCTGGCCGCGCGCACCGGGCCCCGCCCCGGCGCCCGGTGACCCCCGACCGACCGCAGCGGAAGGAGTGCCCCATGCCACCGCACCCGGGCGCCCGCGCCCTCTGCCCGTCCTGCCGGCGAAGCGGCCGGCCCGACCGCCTCGACCCCGACCTCAAGGTCTGCCCGCCGTGCCGGGAACGGCTGCGCTGGGAGATGTCCGAGTGGCTCAAGCAGCTGGTCGGCATGGGCGTCCTCGGCACCGTCCCGGAGCCCTGCGAGCACCCCGGCCGGAGGCGCGATGCCCGCGCGTGACGGCCACCTCTGGCTGCTCCCGGAGGCCGCCGCCGAGGCCTTCGCCGCCCGGCACGGCGGGCCCGCCCTGCTCGGCGCCGAGGAACGGGCCCGGCTGGCCCGGCTGCGCGGCGAGGGCGCCCGGCGGCGCTTCCTCGGCGGCCGGGTGCTCGCCCGGTACGCGCTGAGCGCCCGCTCCGGCCGGCCGCTCGGCGGCTGGCGGGTGCGCACCGCCCCGGACGGCCGTCCGGAGCCCGAACCGCCCGCGGACGGCCTGCGGTTCAACCTCTCGCACACCGACGGGATGGTCGCCTGCCTGGTGGCCACGGGCCGCGACTGCGGGGTGGACGTGGAGGCCGCGGCAGCCGGCGCGGACGCCGTGCGCCACCTGCCGCGCTGGTTCGCCGCGGACGAGCGGGCCGCCGTGGACGCCGTCCCCGCGGCCGAGCGGCCGGCCCGGGTCGCCGCCTACTGGGTGCTCAAGGAGGCCTACCTCAAGGCCGTCGGTACCGGGCTGCGGCGGGAGCTCGCCGACTTCTCCTTCACCCCGCCGGACGGTCGGCCGATCCGGCTCACCGACCCGGCCCGGCCGGCCGCCGAGAACGCCGCCTGGCACTTCGAACTGATCCACCCCGCACCGGGATTCGTCCTCGCCGCCGCCGTGCAGGACGGCCGGGGCGGCCGTATCCACCGCACCCTGATCGCCCCCTAGCCAGTGAAGGACCCCTCATGTCTGCAACCGCCAAGCCCCGGGTCGCGGTCGTCGGCGCCGGCGTGGCCGGCCTGTCCGCCGCGTACCGGCTCCGCGAGCACGCCGAGATCACCCTCTTCGAGCAGGACGACCGCGCCGGCGGGCACGCCAACACGATCGAGGTCGAGGACGAGGGCCGCGTCCTCGGCATCGACACCGCCTTCGTGGTCTTCAACGAGCCCAGCTACCCCAACCTCAGCCGCTTCTTCGGCGAACTGGGCGTCGCCACCCGCCGGCACGAGGGCGGCTTCAACTTCTTCGACCTGGACACGGGCCTGCAGTACGGCACCGCCGAGATGGCGCTGCCCGAGGAGGAGGTGCTGGCCCGCTACCCGGCCGGGTTCCGCACCATCTGGAGCGAGGCCCGGCGCTTCCACCAGGAGGGCCGCAAGGACTTCCTGCGCAAGCGCACCGACCTGCCGCTGGGGGAGTACCTGGACCGCGGCGGCTACAGCGCCGAATTCCGGTACGGCTACGTGATCCTGCTGTGCACCGCGGTCTGGTCGGTGCCGGCCGAGCTGATCTGGGAGATGCCGGCCACCACGGTGATCGCCTTCTTCATGGCGCACGACGAGGGCGGCCTCGGCGGGCAGCGGGTCGACTGGCAGACGGTGGAGGGCGGTTCGGTCCACTACGTGCGCAAGGCGCTGGCCGTGATCGACCCCAAGCTGCGGCTCGGCGAGCCGGTGCTGTCGGTCACCGAGCAGCCGGACGGGGCCACCGTCACCACCGCGGCCGGCGCCGAGCGCTTCGACCACGTGGTGGTCGCGGCGCACGGCGACCAGGCCCGCGCCCTGCTCACCGAGCCGAGCCCGCTGCAGCGCGAGACGCTCGCCCGGATCCGTTACAACTCCTCCGTCGCGGTGCTGCACACCGACCCGTCGGTGCTGCCCGCCGACCGGTCCCGCTGGGACAACTGGAACTACGGCAAGGTCGCGGTGGACGGCGAGGTCCGCCCGTACGTCGCCTACTACATGAACCGGCTGCACGGCTTCGAGTCCGCGAAGGACTACTTCGTCACCCTGGACTGCCCGCTGCCGGTGCGCGAGGAGGCGGTGATCCGCGAGCTGCACTACGAGCACCCGGTGATCGACCTGGACCTGCGCACCCTGCAGAAGACCATCTACCGGGTCAACGAGGGCACCCGGGTCAAGCTCTGCGGCTCCTACTTCCACTCCAAGCAGCTGCACTGGGACCAGATCGGCTCGCACGAGGCGGCGTTCTCCTCCGGCCTGGAGGCGGCGGAGCAGCTGCTGCGGGAGCTCGGGCGCTAGGGCATGTCGTCGGAGGGCAGTCGGGTGGTCGATTCAGGGGCGCCGGGGGCACCTCCCGGCCGGAGGCTGGGGGCGGAACTGCGCGGCTCGGGGCGGGCACCGTAGTGACCTGTGCCGAGCCCGGATTCGTACGGCGGTCCACATCCGAGTCGCGCAGGCCCCCGCGCCCCTGTGTGCCCCATCGCCTTTGAGGGCACGCCGTAGGCGTTCCGGAAAAAGCTGGCATTGGAAAGCGCCACTCTCTATAGTGGATAGCGCAAGGTTCCACTATCGGTTTCGGCGGACCCTCGTCCGGGGGTTCGCCGATCGGCGGCCGAGGAAGGCTGACCCCATGCCTACGCTCCCCTGGACCACACCCAACGCCCCTCGGCCGCAGACCCGGGCCGTGGTGATGGCCTCCCGCCTGGAGGTCCGCTCGCTCGCCGACGTGCCGCGCTTCTTCTGGAAGTCGCTGGCGGCCTGGCGACAGGTCCGCACCGCGCCGGGCGCCGTCGGCGCCTCGCTCATCGCCCAGCCGCTCAAGCGCACCTTCTGGACGCTCTCCGCCTGGGAGACCAGGGAGGCGCTCTACACCTACGCCAAGGCCGAGCCGCACTACTCGATCATGACCTCGCTGCGGTCGACCATGGACAACTCCACCTTCACCTTCTGGGAGGTGCCGGTGGAGGAGCTCCCGATCGCCTGGTCCGACGCCAAGCGCCGGCTCGCCGAGCAGCGGCAGGCCGACGCCGCCTCGGCCGAGGACGCCGTCTAGCCGCCTCCGGGCGGGCCGCACCCCGGCCCGCCCGGGCCTGCTCCACCCCGACCGCCGAACCGCGACCGTCGTGCCCCGGCTGCCGGCCGCGACCGCCGCGCTGCAGCCGTTGCGCCACGACAGACCCGCTGCACCACGACCGAAGGAGAAAGCTGTCATGTCCTCGACAGGATTGCGGTCCGTCCCGGCCGGGGACCTCCCCGCCGACGGCGGCCGCACCGTGCCGCTCTGGCTGTCGATCGTCGCCTGCAGCGTGCCGATGTTCATGGTCGCGCTCGACAACCTGGTGGTCTCCACCGCCCTGCACACCCTGGCCGTCGACCTCAAGGCCGACACCCGCGACCTCCAATGGTTCGTCAACGCCTACGTCCTCAGCTTCTCCTGCCTGCTGCTGATCGGCGCCGCGCTCGGCGACCGCTTCGGACGCCGGAAGGTCTTCGTCCTCGGCATCGCGATCTTCACCCTCTCCTCGGTCGCCTGCGGCCTCGCCGACACCAGCGCCGAGCTCATCACCGCCCGCACCGTCCAGGGCTTCGGCGCCGCCGCGGTCATGCCGCTCTCGCTGACCCTGCTCTCGCAGGCCGTCCCCGAGCGGCTGCGCAGCCTCGCCCTCGGCCTGTGGGGCGCGGTCAGCGGCCTCGCCATCGCCCTCGGCCCGGTGGTCGGCGGCGCCGTCGTCGACGGCCTGGCCTGGGAGTGGATCTTCTGGATCAACGTGCCGGTCGGCCTGCTCGCCGTCCCGCTCGTCCTCAAGGTGCTGAAGGAGAGCCGCGGTGAGCGCGCCGGCCTCGACCTGGTCGGCATGCTGCTCGCCTCGGCCGGCCTGCTCGCCCTGGTCTGGGGCATCGTCAACGGCAGCGAGGACGGCTGGACCGACGGCCGCATCCTCGGCGCCTTCGCCGCCGCCGTCGTCCTGCTGACCGCCTTCGTGCTCTGGGAGCGCCGCGTCGAGCACCCGCTGCTCCCGCTCGGCTTCTACCGCATCCGCGCCTTCAGCCTGACCAACATCGTGTCCGCCTCGATGTACTTCGGCGTCTTCGGCTCGATCTTCTTCCTCTCCCAGTACCTGCAGATCGCGCCCTACCGCACCCCGCTGCACGCCGGTGTGCTCACCCTCGCCTGGACGCTGATGCCGATGTTCATCGCCCCGGTGGCCGGCGCGCTGACCGACCGGGTCGGCGGCGGCCGGCTGATGGCCCTCGGCCTCTTCCTGCAGGCCGCCGGCCTCGCCTGGATCAACCTTGCGGCCACCGACGACACCCCTTACTCCCGGCTGGTCGGCGCCATGCTGGTGGCCGGCGCGGGCATGGGCTTCGCCATCGCCCCGACGGCGGCCGTGGTGCTCGGCGCGGTCGGCCCGGAGCACCGCGGCAAGGCCTCCGGCGCCAACACCACCGTCCGGGAGATCGGCGGCGCGCTCGGCATCGCGGTGCTCAGCAGCGTCTTCCTGGAGTACGGCAGCCCGGTGAACGCCCAGGAGTTCGTCAAGGGCCTGCACCCGGCGGTCTGGGTCGGCGTCGCGGTGGTGGTGTTCGGCGGCATCTGCGCCCTCTTCATCCCGCGTCCGCCCCGGCCGGCCGCCGAGCAGGTGGAGGACGTCCCCGCGGACGAGCCCGCCCCCGCCAACGCCTGACCCGTCGAACACGCCGGAGGCCCCCGGTCCCCCCGGGGGCCTCCGGCGTCCGTTCTGTCGCCGCGGGTCAGCCGCGGGCGGCCTCGAAGGCGCGGTGCGAGGCGTCCGCCTGCGCCAGCCGGCGCATCGCCCCGATCAGGGCGTCGCCGAGGACGGTGCCCAGCACCGCCCCCTCCACCTTGCTGTCCAGGCCCTCGCGTCGGCCGATCAGCGCCAGCTCCGCCGTGGAGAGCCGCTCGGCGGCGACGGCGTAGTCGTCGAAGATGTCGAGCAGGTCGTCCTGGCCGAGGTCGCGGAAGGTCACCACCAGCTGGGCCAGCGCCTGCCGGGCCGGATTGCCCGGCTTCACCTGCCAGCCGTGCCGCTCCACCAGTTCGTCGACCAGCTTCTCCGCGCCCTCCCACACCTCCGGATCGGCCGCGGTCACCGCCGGGGTGACGGCGGCCTGGGCGATGCCCAGCACCCGGTGCAGGCTGTTGCCGGGCTCGTCGATCGCCTGCAGCACGTCACGGGTCGCGGCCACCGAGAGCTTGCCGACCTCGACCATCGCCCGCACCAGCTTCAGCCGGTGCACATGGGCCTCGCCGTACTGGGCCTGGTTCGGGCTGGTCAGCTCGCCGCCGGGCAGCAGCCCCTCCCGCAGGTAGTACTTGATGGTCGGGACCGGCACCCCGGTCCGCCGGCTCAGCTCTCCGATGCGCATGGCGTCCCGTCTGTTCGAGGGTCGGACGGTCCGCGCGGCGGGCGGCGGACCAATATGGATAGCATACGTCTCCACTATCGGTGTCCGCCCGGGAACGCCGGGCGCCCCCGCCGGAGAGGTCGCGGCCCCGTATACCGTGGTGGGCGTGCAGGTACTTCAGAACGCCCCGCTCGCCCCGCTGACCACGCTCCGGCTCGGCGGACCCGCCCGCCGCCTCGTCACGGCCACCACCGACGACGAGGTCGTCGCGGCCGTCCGCGAGGCCGACGCGGCCGGCGAGCCGCTGCTCCTGCTCGGCGGCGGCTCCAACCTGGTGATCGGCGACGCCGGCTTCGACGGCACCGCGCTGCGGATCGCCACCCGCGGCTTCGACCTGGACGGCACCCGCCTGGAGCTGGCCGCCGGCGAGGTCTGGGCCGACGCGGTCGCCCGCACCGTCGGGGCGGGCCTGGCGGGCGTCGAGTTCCTGGCCGGCATCCCCGGCTCGGCCGGCGCCACCCCGGTGCAGAACGTCGGCGCCTACGGCCAGGAGGTCGCCGAGACGATCACCGAGGTCGTCGCCTACGACCGGCGGGCCGGCGAGACGGTCGTCCTCACCAACGCCGAGTGCGCCTTCTCCTACCGGCACAGCCGCTTCAAGGCGGACCCGCACCGCTACGTCGTGCTGCGGGTGCGCTTCGCCCTGGAGGACGCCGCCGGGCAGTCCTCCCCGGTCAAGTACGCCGAGGTCGCCCGCACGCTCGGCGTCGTGGCCGGCGAGCGGGTCGACCTCGCCACCGCCGCCGACACCGTGCTCGCGCTGCGGGCCGGCAAGGGCATGGTGCTGGACCCGGAGGACCACGACACCTGGTCGGCCGGCTCCTTCTTCACCAACCCGGTGCTCAGCGCCGAGCAGTACGCGGCGTTCGCCGCCCGGCTCGAAGGCCTGACCGCCCCCGCCTTCCCCGCGCCCGACGGCTGCACCAAGACCTCCGCCGCCTGGCTGATCGACAAGGCCGGCTTCACCAAGGGCTACGGCACCGGCCCGGCCACCCTCTCCACCAAGCACACCCTGGCGCTCACCAACCGGGGTTCGGCCACCACCGAGGACCTACTGGCGCTGGCCCGCGAGGTCCGCGACGGCGTGCGCGCCGCCTTCGGCGTGGAGCTGGTGAACGAGCCCGTGATGGTCGGCGTCGCGCTCTAGCCCGGCCGGGCCCGCCGCACCGTCCAGCCAGCCGTCGATGTCGGCCAGCAGCTCCTTGCGCACCGACTCCGGTGCCGTCGAGCCGCGCACCGACTGCCGCGCGAGCTCGGCGAGCTCGGCGTCGGTGAAGCCGTGCACCGTCCGGACGAGGTCGTACTGGGCGGCCAGCCGGGAGCCGAAGAGCAGCGGGTCGTCCGCGCCCAGCGCCATCGGCACCCCGGCGTCGAAGAGGGCGCGCAGCGGTACGTCCTCGGCGCGCTCGTAGACGCCGAGCGAGACGTTGGACGACGGGCACACCTCGCAGGTGACGCCCCTCGCGGCGAGCCGCTCCAGCAGCCGCGCGTCCTCCGCGGAGCGCACGCCGTGCCCGATCCGGCCGGCCCCCAGGTCGTCCAGGCAGTCCCGGACGGACTCCGGCCCGGCCAGTTCGCCGCCGTGCGGGGCGGCCAGCAGGCCGCCGTTGCGGGCGATCTCGAAGGCGCGGTCGAAGTCCCGGGCGAAGCCGCGGCGCTCGTCGTTGGAGAGGCCGAAGCCGACCACGCCGCGGTCGGTGTAGCGGACGGCCAGCCGCGCGAGGGTGCGCGCGTCCATCGGCGACTTCATCCGGTTGGCCGCGACCACCACCCGCATCCCCACGCCGGTCGCCTCCGAGGCCTCCCGCACGGCGTCGAGGATCAGCTCCAGCGCGGGGATCAGCCCGCCCAGCCGCGGTGCGTACGAGGTCGGGTCGACCTGGATCTCCAGCCAGCGGGAGCCGTCCCGCCGCTCGTCCTCGGCGGTCTCGCGGACCAGACGCCGGATGTCGGACTCGTCGCGCAGCACCGAGCGGGCGGTGTCGTACAGACGCTGGAAGCGGAACCAGCCGCGCTCGTCGGTCGCCCGCAGCCTGGGCGGCTCGCCCGAGCTCAGTGCCTCCGGCAGCCGCACGCCGTGCTTGTCCGCCAGCTCCAGCAGCGTGGCCGGGCGCATCGACCCGGTGAAGTGCAGGTGGAGGTGGGCCTTGGGCAGGGCGGCGACGTCGCGCGGGGCGGGAAGGCGATCCATCCACTGATCCTGCCGCATTCGGGAAGCAAACGGGAACCGCCCCCTGAACATCCCTCGAAAGAATGAGTTTCAACGAGGTGTCAGGGGGCGGCCCGCGGGGCGGGGGAGCGTCAGTCGCGGGCCTCGGCCAGCAGCTGCTGGATCCGGGTCACGCCCTCGACCAGGTCCGCGTCGCCGAGCGCGTACGACAGCCGCAGGTAGCCGGGGGTGCCGAAGGCCTCACCGGGGACGACCGCGACCTCGGCCTCGTCCAGGATCAGCGCGGCGAGCTCGGAGGAGCTGGCCGGGCGCTTCCCGCGGATCTCCTTGCCGAGCAGGGCCTTGACCGAGGGGTAGACGTAGAACGCGCCCTCGGGCTCGGGGCAGAGCACGCCGTCGATCTCGTTGAGCATCTTCACGATGGTGCGGCGGCGGCGGTCGAAGGCGGTCTTCATCTCGTCGACGGCCGACAGGTCGCCGGCCACCGCGGCCAGCGCGGCCACCTGGGCGACGTTGGAGACGTTGGAGGTGGCGTGCGACTGCAGGTTGGTCGCGGCCTTCACGACGTCCTGCGGGCCGATCAGCCAGCCCACCCGCCAGCCGGTCATCGCGTAGGTCTTGGCCACGCCGTTGACCACGATGCACTTGTCGCGCAGCTCCGGCAGCAGGGCCGGCAGCGAGGTGAACTCGGCATCCCCGTAGACCAGGTGCTCGTAGATCTCGTCGGTGAGCACCCACAGGCCGTGCTCCAGCGCCCAGCGGCCGATCGCCTCGGCCTCGTCGCGGGTGTAGACCGCGCCGGTCGGGTTGGACGGCGAGACGAACAGCACCACCTTGGTGTTCTCGGTGCGGGCCGCCTCCAGCTGCTCGACCGAGGCCTTGTAGCCGGTGGTCTCGTCGGTGACGACCTCGACCGGCACACCGCCCGCGAGCTGGATCGACTCCGGGTAGGTGGTCCAGTACGGCGCCGGGACGATGACCTCGTCGCCCGGGTCGAGGATCGCGGCGAAGGCCTCGTAGATGGCCTGCTTGCCGCCGTTGGTCACGAGCACCTGGGAGGCGTCCACCTGGTAGCCGGAGTCGCGCAGCGTCTTGGCGGCGATCGCGGCCTTGAGCTCGGGCAGGCCGCCGGCCGGGGTGTAGCGGTGGTTCTTCGGGTCCTGGCAGGCGGCGACGGCGGCGTCGACGATGTAACCCGGCGTCGGGAAGTCGGGCTCGCCCGCGCCGAAGCCGATGACGGGGCGGCCGGCCGCCTTGAGGGCCTTGGCCTTGGCGTCCACGGCGAGGGTGGCGGACTCCGCGATGGCGCCGATCCGGGCGGACACCCGGCGGTCGGCGGGACGGACGTTGGCGGGGGTGGAAGCGCTCATGCCTGCATCGTCGCAGAGTGGGCAGCTGCCGGGCAGGGCGGTTCCAGCATGCGTACCGGCCGTCCCACGATGTGTCCGCCGAGGTGTCCGCGGACGTGTCCCCGCAGGCCCGCGGCGGGCCGGCGACGGGGGCGCCGACGAATCGTCGGGAAATGAGGTTCGACCAAACGCCTCGGAACCCGTATGCTCGACGACCGATGGCCCCCGCGGACCGCAACGCCGATGCGTACACCACGCACCGATCCCGATGCGGTAGGTTGGGGGTCGACTCCGGGGCCGCGAGGCACCGTAGGGCACTAGCTCAATTGGTAGAGCACCGGTCTCCAAAACCGGCGGTTGGGGGTTCGAGTCCCTCGTGCCCTGCTGCTTTTTTCGTACCGAGCCCGTTCGCTCCACAGAGCGAGCGGGCTTGATGCGGAGAGGGCCCCGTCAGCAATGCACTTCGCCGGACCGGCGCGCCCACACCGGGCACGCCCCTCGGCAGGACCCGGATTCAGGTGAGGACGAGTGACGGAGACCACGGGCTCCACCGCAACGCCTGAGAGCGGCAACCCCGAGGGTGCCGACGGCGCTGCCGCCACGCCTGACGAGGCGCTCTCCCGCCGCGACCGCAAGCGCGCCCGCAAGGCGCAGGGCGGCGACCGCAAGTCGGGCAAGCGTGCCAAGAAGGGCCTTTTCGCCCGCATGGCGGTCTTCTACCGCCAGATCATCGCCGAGCTCCGCAAGGTCGTCTGGCCGAGCCGCGGCGAGCTGATCCAGTACACCACCGTGGTCGTCGTCTTCGTCGTCACGATCATGCTCGTGGTCTACGGCCTCGACACCGCCTTCGCCAAGCTCAGCCTGCTGATCTTCGGCTGACCCGCCCTACCCGGCGCGACTTTCCTCCGCGGACGCCTCCGGCCCGACCGGCCGGTGAGCGACGTCCGGACACCCGCCCGACCCGTCCCGCGCACCTGATGCCGGTGTCCCCGCCCCTCCGGGACGGGAGACCGGTTCGGGCTTTCGGCGCCGACCGGGCGGGCCAGCTACCGTTGACTCGGTACTGTTGAGGTATCCGTTACACATCCCAGGAAAGAAGCAGCGCCCGTGTCTGAGTCCCCCCTGTACGACGCCGACGAGACCGTCCGCGACGCGGACGTCGCGGCCGAGGCTGCCGACGCCGAGGCTGCGGAGCAGATCCTCGACGCCGCGGACGCCGACGAGGACGAGGTCGAGGCTGCGGACGAGGCGGAGGCGGACGTGCCGGCCGAGGCCGCCGCGCTGCACGAGGTCGCCGAGGCCGAGGCCGCCGCCGAGGAGGCGTTCACCGCCGAGGCGGAGGAGGCGGAGGAGAGCGACCCGGTCGCCGAGTTCCGCGAGAAGCTCCGCATCGCGCCCGGCGAGTGGTACGTCATCCACACCTACGCCGGGTACGAGAACCGCGTGAAGCAGAACCTGGAGCAGCGCTCCGTCTCGCTGAACGTCGAGGACCGCATCTTCGAGTCGGCCGTGCCGCAGGAAGAGGTCGTCCAGATCAAGAACGGCGACCGCAAGACCATCCGTCAGAACAAGCTCCCCGGCTACGTCCTGGTCCGCATGGAGCTGGACGCCGAGTCCTGGGGCGTCGTCCGCAACACCCCGGGTGTCACCGGCTTCGTCGGCAACGCCTACGACCCGTACCCGCTGACGCTGGACGAGGTCGTCAAGATGCTCGCGCCCGACGTCGAGCGCGCCGCGGCCAAGGAGGCCGGCAAGGCCTCGCCGGTCCGCCCGGTCGAGGTCCAGGTGCTCGACTTCGAGGTCGGCGACTCGGTCACCGTCACCGACGGCCCGTTCGCGACCCTGCAGGCGACCATCAACGAGATCAACCCCGACTCGAAGAAGGTCAAGGGCCTGGTCGAGATCTTCGGCCGCGAGACCCCGGTCGAGCTGTCGTTCGACCAGATCCAGAAGAACTGACCCAGACCTTCGGTTCCGGGGCGGGGCGCAGGCCCCGCCCCGGAACCGTTTTGGTCCAGGACCGCATCAGCGGTTAGCCTGGTTCGATGTGTGTGCTGGCGGCCGGGTGTCGCCCCGGTTCCGCACACACCAGCAATCACCTCTCGGAAGGACCCGGAGAGACATGCCTCCCAAGAAGAAGAAGGTCACGGGGCTTATCAAGCTCCAGATCAACGCCGGCGCGGCCAACCCGGCTCCGCCGGTCGGCCCCGCGCTGGGCCAGCACGGCGTCAACATCATGGAGTTCTGCAAGGCCTACAACGCTGCGACCGAGTCGCAGCGCGGCATGATCGTGCCGGTGGAGATCACGGTCTACGAGGACCGCACCTTCACCTTCATCACGAAGACGCCGCCGGCCGCGCGCCTCATCCTGAAGGCCGCCGGCATCGACAAGGGCTCCAGCGAGCCGCACAAGACCAAGGTCGCCAAGCTCACCAGCGCCCAGGTCCGCGAGATCGCCACCGTCAAGCTCCCCGACCTGAACGCCAACGACCTGGACGCCGCGGCGAAGATCATCGCCGGCACCGCCCGGTCGATGGGCATCACCGTCGAGGGCTGACAGCCCCAGTCGTCCCCGTGGTAGGGCCGAGCGCGGCCCGTTCCCACCACGAACTCCATCGATTTCAGGAGAAGCAGTGAAGCGCAGCAAGGCCCTCAAGGCCGCGGACGCCAAGGTCGACCGCAGCCGGATCTACGCCCCGCTCGAGGCCGTCCGCCTCGCCCGGGAGACCTCCACCACCAAGTTCGACGCGACCGTCGAGGTTGCCATGCGCCTGGGTGTCGACCCGCGCAAGGCCGACCAGATGGTCCGCAGCACCGTCATCCTCCCGCACGGCACGGGTAAGACCGCTCGGGTCCTGGTCTTCGCGACCGGTGACCGTGCCGAGGCCGCGCGTGCTGCCGGCGCCGACATCGTCGGCTCCGACGAGCTGATCGACGAGGTTGCCAAGGGTCGCCTGGACTTCGACGCCGTCGTCGCCACCCCGGACCTCATGGGCAAGGTCGGCCGCCTCGGCCGCGTGCTCGGCCCCCGTGGCCTGATGCCGAACCCGAAGACCGGCACCGTCACCCCGGACGTCGCCAAGGCCGTCAACGACATCAAGGGCGGCAAGATCGAGTTCCGCGTCGACAAGCACTCGAACCTGCACCTGATCATCGGTAAGGCCTCCTTCACCGACGAGCAGCTGGTCGAGAACTACGGCGCCGCGCTCGAGGAGGTCCTCCGGGCCAAGCCGGCCGCCGCCAAGGGCCGCTACATCAAGAAGATCGCGTTCTCGACCACCATGGGCCCGGGCGTCCAGGTGGACCCGAACCGCACCCGCAACCTCCTCGTCGAGGAGGACCCGGCCGCCGTCTGAGCCACCGTGCTCCGGCAGTAGCCGCGTCCTGGGCGCACCGCGCAGTCCGCGACCGACGGGCCCGCACCCCCTCACCGGGGTGCGGGCCCGTCGGCTTGCGCGCGGTGCACGGACGCGCCCGGACCCGTTCGGCCGGGGTCAGGGGCGGCCGGACGCCGCGGCGGCGGGCATGGCAGGGTGAAGGACAGCGGACGGGGCACGGGACGGGCGAGGAGGCGGGGATGGCAGGACGGGCGGTGCGCCGGGCGGCGGCGGCCGCGGCACTGGCCGCGGTGCTCACCGCCTGCGGCAGCGGTTCCGGGGGCGCCCCCACGGCCTCGCCGAGCGCCTCCGCGGACCCGACGGTGCTCGCCACCCCCACCGACCGCTCGCCGCACGGCGTGCTGCTCTCCGCCCAGCTGGCCGTGCACAGTGCCCGGAGGGCCCGCTTCAGCGGCAACCTGGGCTCGGACACGGTCGCGGGCCTGCTGTTCTGGGCGCCCAAGACGGTGCTCCAGCTCAAGCGCCCCGGCACCACCGAGGAGGTCGTGGTGCTGGACACCACCGCCTACCGCGGCGGGGACGCCGCCACCGCGGGCCGGCTCGGCGGACGGCACTGGGAGAAGTTCACCGGGGTGCCCGGTGCCGACGGCCAGCGCGCCGTGCCGTACGCCGACACCGTCGACCGGCTCAACCCGGTGGTGGCGCTGACCGCGGCGGTGGCCGCCCCCGCGCCCGAGCGGATCGGCGAGGAGAAGATCGACGACACCGCCGTCGAGCACTACCGGGTCACCACCACGGTCGCCGACTACGCCGAGGCGCAGGCCCAGCTCCCGCCCGCCCGGCGGGCCGCCCTGCGCGCCGCGCTCGGGGACGGCGGCGTGGTCACCCTCGACGTGTGGCTGAACGACCGCGACCAGCCCGTCCAGCTGCAGCGGACCGGCTCCGGCGCGGCCGAGCGGGTCTCCGACACGCTGCGCTTCGAGGAGTTCGGCGGACCGCTGTCGGTGCAGGCGCCGGCCGAGTCGGACACCGCCGATGCGGGCGGACGGAGCCTGCCGCCGCTGTAGCGGTGTCCGGATTTGGTCGAACTGCCGGGCGTCCAGTACGGTGGTGGCTGCCGAAGACCGCTGGTTGTCGTCTGCTTCCTTTCGGAAGCGAGGCGGCCGAAGGATCTGCGATTCGTCGCAGGCAGCCCGCGCAGGAGTGTTTGGAGCTTGGACTTCCGCCCGCCGTGATTCGTCGCGCCGGTCGTCGAGGTCTTTCAGAGCCCCGTGCGCCTGCGCACCGGGGCTCTCATCGTTTCTGCTGAGGCTTCCTTCGAACCGGCGTGTCGAGGCGTTGAATGGTCGACTGCTCCAAGGTCGGCCCGACTTCGACATCACGGAAGGAGGCGTACGCCTATGGCAAGGCCCGACAAGGCTGCTGCCGTCGCCGAGATCACGGACAAGTTCCGTGGCTCCTCTGCGGCGCTGCTGACCGAGTACCGCGGTCTCACGGTGAAGCAGGTCAAGACCCTGCGTCGCTCGCTGGGTGAGAACGCCGAGTACGCCGTGGTGAAGAACACGCTGACCAAGATCGCGGCCAACGAGGCCGGGATCTCCGAGCTGGACGACCTGTTCGCCGGTCCGACGGCTGTCGCCTTCGTCACCGGTGACCCGGTGGAGTCGGCGAAGGCTCTGCGTGACTTCGCCAAGGAGAACCCCGCTCTCATCATCAAGGGCGGTGTCCTTGACGGCAAGGCGCTGTCTGCCGATGAGATCAAGAAGCTCGCGGACCTCGAGTCCCGCGAGGTGCTGCTCGCCAAGCTCGCGGGTGCCCTGAAGGCCAAGCCCTCCCAGGCTGCCGCGGTCTTCCAGGCCCTGCCGTCGAAGCTCGTCCGCACCGTGGACGCGCTGCGCGACAAGGTCGAGCAGGGCGGTGCCGGTACGCCGGCTCCCGCCGAGGACGCGGAGTAATCACTCCCGCCCTCTAGCGGGCCCGTAGTACGCCCGCCAATCCGTACATCCGGCACCACCTGCCGATTTAGTGGAAGGACGCCAATCATGGCGAAGCTGACCCAGGACGAGCTGCTCGCGCAGTTCGAGGAGATGACCCTCATCGAGCTCTCCGAGTTCGTGAAGGCCTTCGAGGAGAAGTTCGACGTCACCGCTGCCGCCCCGGTCGCCGTTGCCGCCGTTGCCGGCGCTGGCGCTGGCGCCGAGGCCGCTGTCGAGGAGCAGGACGAGTTCGACGTCATCCTCGACGGTGCGGGCGACAAGAAGATCCAGGTCATCAAGGAGGTGCGCGCCCTGACCTCCCTCGGCCTGAAGGAGGCCAAGGACCTCGTCGACACCGCCGGTGCCAAGGTTCTCGAGAAGGTCAACAAGGAGACCGCCGAGAAGGCCAAGGCCCAGCTCGAGGGCGCGGGCGCCAAGGTCACCGTCAAGTGACCCCTCCCCGGCCCTGAGGGCCGGGAGGTGCCTCCACGCCCCCGCGGAGGGGGCGCAGGGACACGGGCCGGGCCGGCCATCCGCAAGGATGGCCGGCCCGGCCTTTTCGCGTTCCCGCGCCTGCCGCACCCCTGCCGCACTCCGCCGCGCACCCCTGCCGGACACCTTCCGGACACCTGCACAGGGCCCGCGCGTTGTGCGCTCGGCCACTGTCGGTGGCGGCCGGTAGGGTGATCACCGTCGTGGCACGCGGCTCGGACCACGGGATCTGTAACGCTCCCGTGGCCGCCGACGATGAGGCAGGCGAGGTCCGCACTCCGGTGGGGGCCTTGACGAACGGCAGCAGGCGCGCGATTCTCAAGGCGCGCGCCGCGCTCGGCACGTCCGCCCCGGTTGGAGCGGCTCCGGATGCATATTCGGTGGCCCCAGCGGGAAGTGACTCCGGGTAGAGGTGCGGTGGCCCGGGAGTGCCCGGGCCGTCGGTTGTACGAGGGCAGGGCACCCCTGCGGCACGGCTCCCCGGCGGGGGCCGGGGCGCACGGGATGCGACCGGAGGGAGTGTCCGATTCGGTCTCCGAATCAGGGCTTGTCAGCAGTGTCGCCTTTGGCTACACTGTCCCTTTGCGCTGCCTGTTAGCTGCTCCGTGACTCGTCGCCCGGAGTCTGCGCTGCCCTGAAGGGGTCTGGCTCCGCCTCCGTGAACCGGCACTGACCTGGGGATTCTTCTCCCCGGTCGGCGGTGGTCCCCGGTGGGTGGCACCGGTCCCGTCTCGGCCCGGCCGGTACGCGCGTAGTGAGCTCCGAGCCCTCGGAAGGACCCCCCTCTTGGCCGCGCCGCGCAACGCCTCGAACAATTCCGCCGCATCCACCGCCCCGCTCCGCGTTTCGTTCGCGAAGATCAAGGAGCCCCTCGAGGTCCCGAACCTCCTGGCCCTGCAGACCGAGAGCTTTGACTGGCTGCTCGGCAATGCGGCCTGGAAGTCCCGGGTCGAGGAGGCGCTGGACAACGGTCAGGACGTCCCCACCAAGTCCGGTCTGGAGGAGATCTTCGAGGAGATCTCGCCGATCGAGGACTTTTCCGGGTCGATGTCGCTGACCTTCCGCGACCACCGTTTCGAGCCGCCGAAGAACTCCATTGACGAGTGCAAGGACCGCGACTTCACGTACGCGGCCCCGCTCTTCGTCACCGCCGAATTCACCAACAACGAGACCGGTGAGATCAAGTCCCAGACGGTCTTCATGGGCGACTTCCCGCTCATGACCCACAAGGGCACGTTCGTGATCAACGGCACCGAGCGCGTCGTCGTGTCGCAGCTGGTCCGTTCCCCGGGCGTCTACTTCGACTCCTCCCTGGACAAGGTGTCCGACAAGGACATCTACTCCGCCAAGATCATCCCCTCCCGCGGTGCCTGGCTGGAGATGGAGATCGACAAGCGCGACATGGTCGGTGTCCGCATCGACCGTAAGCGCAAGCAGTCGGTCACCGTGCTGCTGAAGGCCCTCGGCTGGACCAACGAGATGATCCTCGAGGAGTTCGGCGAGTACGAGTCGATGCGCGCCACCCTGGAGAAGGACCACACCCAGGGCCAGGACGACGCGCTGCTCGACATCTACCGCAAGCTGCGTCCGGGCGAGCCGCCGACGCGTGAGGCCGCGCAGACCCTGCTCGAGAACCTCTACTTCAACCCGAAGCGCTACGACCTGGCCAAGGTCGGCCGCTACAAGGTCAACCGCAAGCTCGGCAACGGCGAGTCCCTGGACTCCGGCGTGCTCACCGAGCCGGACATCATCAACACCATCAAGTACCTGGTGAAGCTGCACGCCGGCGAGACCGAGTGGCGCGACGACGAGGGCCGCGACATCGTCATCGAGGTCGACGACATCGACCACTTCGGCAACCGGCGCCTGCGCAACGTCGGCGAGCTCATCCAGAACCAGGTCCGCACGGGTCTCGCCCGTATGGAGCGCGTCGTGCGCGAGCGCATGACCACCCAGGACGTCGAGGCCATCACGCCGCAGACCCTGATCAACATCCGGCCGGTCGTCGCCTCCATCAAGGAGTTCTTCGGCACCAGCCAGCTGTCGCAGTTCATGGACCAGACGAACCCGCTGTCGGGCCTGACCCACAAGCGCCGTCTGTCCGCCCTCGGCCCCGGTGGTCTGTCCCGTGAGCGGGCCGGCTTCGAGGTCCGTGACGTGCACCCCTCGCACTACGGCCGCATGTGTCCGATCGAGACGCCGGAAGGCCCGAACATCGGTCTGATCGGCTCGCTCGCCTCGTACGGCCGGGTCAACGCGTTCGGCTTCATCGAGACGCCGTACCGCAAGGTCGTCGACGGTGTGGTCACCGAGCAGGTGGACTACCTCACCGCCGACGAGGAGGACCGTTACGTCATCGCGCAGGCCAACGCCCCGCTGACGAACGACCTGCACTTCGCGGAGCCCCGCGTCCTGGTCCGCCGCCGCGGCGGCGAGATCGACTACATCCCGGGCACCGAGATCGACTACATGGACGTCTCGCCGCGCCAGATGGTGTCGGTCGCGACCGCCATGATCCCCTTCCTCGAGCACGACGACGCCAACCGCGCGCTCATGGGATCGAACATGATGCGCCAGGCGGTGCCGCTGCTGAAGAGCGAGGCCCCGCTGGTCGGCACCGGCATGGAGTACCGCTGCGCCGTCGACGCCGCCGACGTCATCACCGCCGAGAAGGCCGGTGTGGTGCAGGAGGTCTCGGCCGACTACGTCACCGTGGCCAACGACGACGGCACGTACACCACGTACCGCGCCGCCAAGTTCACCCGCTCGAACCAGGGCACCTCCTTCAACCAGAAGGTGCTCGTGGACGAGGGCGCCCGCGTCGAGGCCGGCCAGGTGCTGGCCGACGGCCCGTGCACCGACCAGGGCGAGATGGCGCTCGGCAAGAACCTCCTCGTGGCGTTCATGTCGTGGGAGGGCCACAACTACGAGGACGCGATCATCCTGTCGCAGCGCCTCGTCCAGGACGACGTCCTCTCCTCGATCCACATCGAGGAGCACGAGGTCGACGCCCGTGACACCAAGCTCGGCCCCGAGGAGATCACCCGGGACATCCCGAACGTCTCCGAGGAGGTCCTCGCCGACCTCGACGAGCGCGGCATCATCCGCATCGGCGCCGACGTCGTCACCGGCGACATCCTGGTCGGCAAGGTCACGCCCAAGGGCGAGACCGAGCTGACCCCGGAGGAGCGCCTGCTCCGCGCGATCTTCGGTGAGAAGGCGCGCGAGGTCCGCGACACCTCGCTGAAGGTGCCGCACGGCGAGTCCGGCAAGGTCATCGGCGTCCGCGTCTTCGACCGTGAGGAGGGCGACGAGCTTCCCCCGGGCGTGAACCAGCTGGTCCGCGTCTACGTCGCCCAGAAGCGCAAGATCACCAACGGTGACAAGCTCGCCGGCCGCCACGGCAACAAGGGCGTCATCTCCAAGATCCTGCCGGTCGAGGACATGCCGTTCCTGGAGGACGGCACCCCGGTCGACATCATCCTCAACCCGCTGGGTGTCCCGTCCCGAATGAACCCGGGACAGGTCCTGGAGATCCACCTCGGCTGGCTCGCCCAGCAGGGCTGGGACGTCTCCGGTCTCGCCGACGAGTGGGCTCAGCGCCTCCAGGAGATCGGCGCCGACCAGGTCGTCGGTGGCACCAACCTCGCCACCCCGGTCTTCGACGGCGCCCGCGAGGACGAGATCACCGGCCTGCTGGACAACACCACGCTCACCCGCGACGGCGAGCGCCTGGTGAACTCCACCGGCAAGGCCCGGCTGTTCGACGGCCGCTCCGGCGAGCCGTTCCCGATGCCGATCTCGGTCGGCTACATGTACATCCTGAAGCTGCACCACCTGGTCGACGACAAGCTGCACGCCCGCTCGACCGGCCCGTACTCGATGATCACCCAGCAGCCGCTCGGTGGTAAGGCGCAGTTCGGTGGTCAGCGATTCGGTGAGATGGAGGTGTGGGCCCTCGAGGCGTACGGAGCCGCGTACGCACTGCAGGAGCTGCTCACCATCAAGTCCGACGACGTCCTCGGCCGCGTGAAGGTCTACGAGGCCATCGTCAAGGGCGAGAACATCCCCGAGCCCGGCATTCCCGAGTCCTTCAAGGTGCTCATCAAGGAAATGCAGTCGCTCTGCCTCAACGTGGAGGTGCTGTCCTCGGACGGCCAGTCCATCGAGATGCGGGACTCCGACGAGGACGTCTTCCGTGCGGCCGAGGAGCTCGGCATTGACCTGTCCCGGCGCGAGCCGAGCAGCGTCGAAGAGGTCTGACGGAGGCCGGGCCGGCTGCCACGCGCAGCCGGCCCGCCCCCAGGCCCCCCTCAGACCACAGACAAACTCTCGATTCACGAAAGAGGGCTTGACGACCAGTGCTTGACGTCAACTTCTTCGACGAGCTCCGTATCGGCCTGGCCACCGCCGACGACATCCGCCAGTGGTCCCACGGCGAGGTCAAGAAGCCGGAGACCATCAACTACCGCACCCTGAAGCCCGAAAAGGACGGCCTCTTCTGCGAGAAGATCTTCGGCCCCACCCGGGACTGGGAGTGCTACTGCGGTAAGTACAAGCGCGTCCGCTTCAAGGGCATCATCTGCGAGCGCTGCGGCGTCGAGGTGACCCGCGCCAAGGTGCGCCGCGAGCGGATGGGCCACATCGAGCTGGCCGCCCCGGTCACCCACATCTGGTACTTCAAGGGCGTCCCGTCCCGCCTGGGCTACCTGCTGGACCTGGCGCCGAAGGACCTCGAGAAGGTCATCTACTTCGCCGCCTACATGATCACCTGGGTCGACGACGAGCGCCGCCAGCGCGACCTGCCGTCCCTGGAGGCGCACGTCTCGGTCGAGCGCCAGCAGATCGAGAACCGCCGCGACGCCGACCTCGAAGGCCGTGCCAAGAAGGCCGAGACCGACCTGGCCGAGCTGGAGGCCGAGGGCGCCAAGGCCGACGTGCGCCGCAAGGTGCGCGAGGGCGCCGAGCGCGAGATGAAGCAGCTGCGCGACCGCGCCCAGCGCGAGCTGGACCGCCTCGACGAGGTGTGGACCCGCTTCAAGAACCTCAAGGTCCAGGACCTCGAGGGCGACGAGCTGCTCTACCGCGAGCTGCGCGACCGCTTCGGCACGTACTTCTCCGGCTCGATGGGCGCCGCGGCCCTCAAGGACCGCCTGGAGTCGTTCGACCTGGCGGAGGAGTCCGAGCGCCTGCGCGAGATCATCCGCACCGGCAAGGGCCAGAAGAAGACCCGTGCGCTCAAGCGCCTCAAGGTCGTCTCCGCGTTCCTGCAGACCACCAACAAGCCCAAGGGCATGGTGCTGGACTGCGTGCCGGTCATCCCGCCGGACCTGCGTCCGATGGTGCAGCTGGACGGTGGCCGCTTCGCGACCTCCGACCTGAACGACCTGTACCGCCGCGTCATCAACCGCAACAACCGCCTGAAGCGCCTCCTCGACCTCGGTGCCCCCGAGATCATCGTGAACAACGAGAAGCGCATGCTCCAGGAGGCCGTCGACGCGCTCTTCGACAACGGCCGCCGCGGCCGCCCGGTCACGGGCCCCGGCAACCGTCCGCTGAAGTCGCTGTCCGACATGCTCAAGGGCAAGCAGGGTCGTTTCCGTCAGAACCTGCTCGGCAAGCGCGTCGACTACTCGGCCCGTTCGGTCATCGTCGTCGGCCCGCAGCTCAAGCTGCACCAGTGCGGTCTGCCCAAGGCCATGGCGCTGGAGCTCTTCAAGCCGTTCGTGATGAAGCGCCTGGTCGACCTGAACCACGCGCAGAACATCAAGTCGGCCAAGCGCATGGTCGAGCGCGCCCGCCCGGTCGTGTGGGACGTCCTCGAAGAGGTCATCGCCGAGCACCCCGTCCTGCTGAACCGTGCACCCACCCTGCACCGCCTCGGCATCCAGGCCTTCGAGCCGCAGCTGGTCGAGGGCAAGGCCATCCAGATCCACCCGCTCGTCTGCACCGCGTTCAACGCGGACTTCGACGGTGACCAGATGGCCGTCCACCTGCCGCTCTCCGCGGAGGCGCAGGCCGAGGCCCGCATCCTGATGCTGTCCTCGAACAACATCCTCAAGCCGGCCGACGGCCGCCCGGTCACCATGCCGACCCAGGACATGGTGCTCGGTCTGTTCTTCCTCACCTCGGACCGCGAGAACGTGAAGGGCGCCGGCCGCTCCTTCTCGTCGACCGCCGAGGCGATCATGGCCTTCGACGCCCGCGAGCTGGACGTCCAGGCCCCGATCGACCTGCGCATGCCCGCCGGCACGGTTCCGCCGCGCGGCTGGGAAGCGCCGGTGGACCCGGAGTGGACCGACGGCCAGACCGCCTGGACCGAGGGCGAGCCGTTCCGCATCACCACCACCCTGGGCCGCGCGCTCTTCAACGAGCTGCTGCCCGAGGACTACCCCTTCGTCGACTACGAGGTCGGCAAGAAGCAGCTGTCGGCCATCGTCAACGACCTGGCCGAGCGCTACCCGAAGGTCGTCGTCGCCGCGACGCTCGACAACCTGAAGGCGGCCGGCTTCCACTGGTCGACCCGTTCCGGTGTCACCGTCTCGATCTCGGACGTCATCGTCCCGCCGAGCAAGCCCCAGATCCTCGAGGGCTACGAGGCGCAGGCGGAGAAGGTCCAGAAGCAGTACGAGCGCGGTCTGATCACCAACGACGAGCGCAAGAGCGAGCTGGTCGGCATCTGGACCCGCGCGACCAACGAGGTCGCCGAGGCCATGGCCGCGAACTTCCCGAAGACGAACCCCATCTTCATGATGGTCGACTCGGGTGCTCGTGGAAACATGATGCAGATGCGTCAGATCGCCGGTATGCGTGGTCTGGTGTCGAACGCCAAGAACGAGACGATCCCGCGTCCCATCAAGGCGTCCTTCCGCGAGGGCCTGTCCGTGCTGGAGTACTTCATCTCCACCCACGGTGCCCGTAAGGGTCTCGCCGACACCGCCCTGCGCACCGCCGACTCCGGCTACCTCACCCGTCGTCTGGTCGACGTCTCCCAGGACGTCATCATTCGCGAGGAGGACTGCGGCACCGAGCGCGGCCTCAAGCTGTCGATCGGTTCCGTGGGCGCCGACGGCGTGCTGCGCAAGGCCGACGACGTCGAGACCAGCGTCTACGCCCGCATGCTCGCCGAGGACATCACGGTCGACGGCAAGCTGCTCGCCACGGCCAACACCGACCTCGGTGACGTGCTGATCGACGAGCTGATCCGGCACGGCATCAGCGAGGTCAAGACCCGCTCGATCCTCACCTGTGAGTCGGCGGTCGGTACCTGCGCCATGTGCTACGGCCGCTCGCTGGCCACCGGCAAGCTGGTCGACATCGGTGAGGCGGTCGGCATCATCGCCGCCCAGTCCATCGGTGAGCCCGGTACCCAGCTGACGATGCGTACCTTCCACACCGGTGGTGTGGCGGGTGACGACATCACCCAGGGTCTGCCGCGTGTCGTCGAGCTCTTCGAGGCCCGTACCCCCAAGGGTGTGGCCCCGATCTCGGAGGCGCAGGGCCGGGTCCGCATCGAGGACACCGAGAAGACCCGCAAGATCGTCGTCACCCCGGACGACGGCAGCGACGAGATCGCCTACCCGGTCTCCAAGCGCGTCAAGCTCCTGGTGAGCGAGGGCGAGGCGGTCGAGGTCGGCCAGAAGCTGACCGTCGGTGCCACCAACCCGCACGACGTCCTGCGCATCATGGGCCAGCGCGCCGTCCAGGTCCACCTGGTCGCCGAGGTCCAGAAGGTCTACAACTCGCAGGGTGTGTCGATCCACGACAAGCACATCGAGATCATCATCCGGCAGATGCTCCGCCGCGTGACGATCATCGAGTCGGGCGACGCCGAGCTGCTCCCGGGCGAGCTCGTCGAGCGCGGCCGCTTCGAGCAGGAGAACCGCCGCGTGGTGTCCGAGGGCGGTCACCCCGCCTCCGGCCGTCCGCAGCTCATGGGTATCACCAAGGCCTCGCTGGCCACCGAGTCCTGGCTGTCGGCCGCCTCCTTCCAGGAGACGACCCGGGTGCTCACCGACGCGGCGATCCACGCCAAGTCGGACCCGCTGCTGGGCCTCAAGGAGAACGTCATCCTCGGTAAGCTCATCCCGGCCGGTACGGGTCTGCCCCGCTACCGCAACATCCGGGTCGAGCCGACCGAGGAGGCCAAGGCCGCGATGTACTCGGCCGTCGGCTACGACGACTACGACCTGTCGCCCTTCGGCGCCGGCTCCGGCCAGGCGGTCCCGCTGGACGACTACGACTACGGCCCGTACACCGGCTGAGTCCGCAGGTCCTGAAACGCCGCAGGGCGGTCACCCCGAGAGGGGCGGCCGCCCTGCGGCGTTCCCGGGGCCCTCCCCGCACGGGGGAGGCGGCAGGACCGCTCCGGCGGAGGATCCGGAGGGGCAGGTCGGGCGGGCAGTGTGGTCCCGCGGCGGTCCGGACGGTCCGGGCGGCCGAGGGGGAGGACCGCATGAACCGTCCACGGGCCAAGGTGCTGCCGTACACGGCTGTGACCGCGCTGGCCGGGGCCGCCCTGGTCGGCTGCCTCGTGGAGGACCACCGGTGGGACGTGGGCTACCGCGTCACCGAGCAGGTGCGCACCCTGGTGATCGAGGGGGAGACCGGGGACGTCGAGGTCACCGGCGGCGCCGCCGGGATCGCGGTGACCGAGCAGCAGACCTACCGGGAGACCGCACCCGAGGCGAGCCACAGCGTGGCCGACGGCACGCCGACCCTCTCCTACCGCTGCCCGGACGGCGACTGCGGGGTCGGCTCCAAGGTCCGGGTGCCGGCCGGCACCGTGGTGAAGGTGCACGACTCCACCGGCAGCATCCGGCTGACCGGCCTGACCGGCCTGACCGGCCTGACCGGCCTGACCGGCCTGAGCGGCGAGGCGGAGGCCCGGACCGGCACCGTGGCGGTGGTCGCGGGAGAGCCGTGACGGCCCGCCCCGACGCGCCGACAGGAGAGGCGGCCTAGCGCATGCGGAAGACCGGGCCGCGCGGCGTGAAGGGAAGCGTGGCGCCGCGCGGGACGAGGTAGGCGTGCTCGCGGCGGATCCGCAGGACGTCGCACTCGGCGTCGGTGATCACCAGCAGCGGCGCCCCCGGCGGGAAGTCATCGGCGCGTTCCAGCAGGTCGATGCCGGGCTGCAGCACGGTGCCTCCCCGGCCGCGGACGCGGACCCGCCCGGCGATCTCCTCCGGCGGCAGGTAGCCGGCGTCGTGCGGGGCGGCGTCGCAGAACACCACCCGGGCGGCCGCCACGTCGCGGGCCGCCGCGTAGGAGGCGATCGCGCCGAGGGCCTTGCCGAGCAGTGGCCGGCTCATCGAACCGGAGGTGTCGAGCACCACGCCGAAGGTGCACCGGGCGACCTCCTCCTCGGGCCGCCACCGCCCGGCCCGCGGGATGTCCGGGGTGGCCGACTGCCGGCGCGAGGGCCGGGCGTAGCTGCGCACCGTCTCCGGTGACGGCACGAACTCGTCGAACCAGCGGGCGAGCTGCGCGTCCCAGGGCAGCGGCGGGTGGGCGAGCGCGCGGATCTCCTCGACCAGTCCGGCCGGGAGGGTGCCGCGCTGCCGGGTGTGGAGTTCGAAGCCCTGCTGCAGGCCGCGCCGGTAGAACCCGTCCAGGTCGACGTAGTCGCGCGGGCCGGCGAGGGACTCGCCGAGCACGTCCGGCCGGCCCTTCCCGGCGAGGGTGGCGAGGCGGCGGATCCGCCGCTGGTCGCGGACGATCCGGTCGTACACCTCCTCGGCGGAGAGTCCCTTGAGCTGCGGGTCGTGCAGCAGGCCCTCCGGCATGTCGCCGACGCCCATCTCGACCAGCCAGCCGTTCACCACGAAGTCGCAGGCGACGTTGAAGAGGTACGGGTCGCGGGGTCCCGTCCGGTCGCCGTGCCGCAGGGCGGCGTGCAGCATCTCGTGGCCGAGGACGAACCGCCACTCCTCGTCGGTCAGGTGCAGCAGCGGGTTGACGTAGACCTCGCCGGCCGCGGCGTTCACCGCGGCGACGGAGATCCCGTGGGCGCGGGCGAGTTCGGCGTCGGCGACCACCGTCATGCCGGCGGCGATGCCGCCGAGCAGCGGGTAGGAGGAGACGAACCAGTTCAGCGCCCGCACCCAGGGCCGCTGCGGTTCGCGGGCGTCGGTGAGGCCGGCCCGGCGGCCGCCGGCGACGTCCATCGCGGCGGAGACCGTCCGGGTGAGGGCGGCTGCGAACGCGGCCGTCCAGTCCTCCGGGTCCCGGCACCCCTGCCAGGGCACCAGCAGCTGGTCGGTGAGGCCGGGCCCGCAGGCGCTCGGGACGTCCGGCACGCCGTCGCGGCGCCACCGCTCGGCGAGTTCGTCCTCGTCGCCGGCGGGCAGGAGCGGCGGCAGGTCGAACGGACAGCGGCCGACCTGGAAGGTGGCCTGGAAGCGGTGGACGGCGGCGCAGCGGGCGGCCTGCAGCGCCTCGTCGGCAGGCCTGCGCCGGCCGTTCGCGGCGGGCACGTGGCCGAAGCCGAGGTGCAGCAGGCAGTGCGTCAGCACCCAGGCCCACTCGGCGGGTTCGGCGCGCCGCCGGATGTCGGCGTGCACGGCGCCGTTGGAGTCGACGACCGCCCAGCCGCCGGGCGGGACGGCCTCACAGTCGGGGTCGGTGCAGATCCGGGCGCCGATCGCGGTCAGCGCGTGGTTGCCGGTCACCAGGGCGAGGCCCGCCGCGAAGGCCTCGGCGGCCGGGTCCGGACGCTGCGCGGTGTTCAGGCCGGCTGCCCGGCGCTTCGCGGCGGCGCGGCTCACCGGCGGGCCTCGACCAGCCGCGGCATGTCCCGGGCGGCCTCGACCAGGAACCACGACGGCAGCACCGGGTTGCCGTCCTCGCCGTCGGCGATGACGGTCTGGGCGACCTCGACGGAGATCTCGGCGAGCTGGACGAGCAGCGACTTCGCCCGGTACGCGGTGCGCCGCAACTGCTCGGAGGCGTGCTCCTTGCGGGCCGGGAGCTCCTTCACCAGGCGGCCGCGGAAGGCGTCGGCGAGGTAGTACAGCAGGTCGCGGTCCTCCGGCCGGGCCGGCCAGCGGGCGTCGCCCTTGAGGATGGCGTCCAGCCCGTACGCGTTGCGGACGATCTTGGCATAGCCGCAGAAGGCCACCGCGTGCTGCGGGGTGAGCAGGCCGTGCGCGACCACCTGCAGGGCGGCGTCGTCCAGCGCGGGGCCGAAGGAGTGCAGCGCGTCGGAGAGCATGTGCCAGGAGCGCGGGGTGGAGAAGGGCTCCTCGGTCTTCGGCGGCGCCGACCACAGGTGGTCCGGCCGGTCGGTGAGGTGGTCCAGCACCCACGGGTGGATGCCCGCGCCCGCCGCCCAGGCCAGCCAGTCGGTGGCGCTGGCCCGCAGGTGTACGTGGACCAGCCGGTTGACCAGCGCCGAGGCCATCGGCCGGGCCAGCGCACCGTCGGTCGCGCGGTTGCCCGCGCCGATCACGATCGAGCCCGGCGGCAGCTCGTACGAGCCGATCCGGCGGTCCAGGATCAGTGAGTAGAAGGCCTTCTGCACGTCAGGCGAGGCCGCGTTGAGCTCGTCGAGGAACAGGCAGTACGGCTCGTCGCGGGCGATCGACTCCGGCGGGCAGAAGCGGGACCTGCCGTCCGCGGTCAGCTGCGGCACGCCGACCAGGTCCTCCGGCGCCAGCTGGGTGCCGATCAGGCTCACGCACTCCAGCCCCAGCGAGTCGGCGAACTCCCGCACCAGAGAGGACTTTCCGATACCGGGTGCACCCCACAGAAAGACCGGGCGGACGGTCGCCAGACCCAGCAGCAACTCGGGCACCTGGGACGGCGAGACGGTGACGGCACCCTGCACAGGACTCCTCACGACGGGTGTTGGGATTCCGGGCCAGTGTGCGCACCCGCCGCCGCGCCGCGCACCCGGTTTTTCCGCGGCGCACCCGCTTTCGGCGCAACCGGGTTCGGCGCAGCCGGGCGGACGTCGACCCGGTCCCAGGCGGAGGCGGGCCGGAGCGAGGTCGGCGAGCACCTCGCCTGCGCGGTCGGGCGCGACGGGCAGGAGTAGGCGGTGGTGCGGTTCGTCGAGGATTGACCGGGCCGTGTCAGGGCCGGGTGTCGAACTGCATTGCAATTGTTCGGAGTTGGGCTTGCCGTCGGGTCGGCTGCGCTACGCTCGCGGCGCGAGGTGGGGGCGCCGAATCGACGAGCGGTCCAGTGCGTGTCTCCCTGCCGCCATGACTCCTGCCGCAGCCGGCCCGGGCTCCGCCCCGGGCTGCGCGCACGACGGCAGCAGCGAGAGGGAACGGTGCCATGGCCCCGCGCGGGCTCCTTGATCACGCCGCGATCGCGTCCGCATTGCGCGTGCTCGCCGGTGAGCCTCGACTCGCCAGCAGGAAGGCCGAGTTGGGCGAGCTTGCCGAGGCGCTGGACGGCCGTGGCGATCCCGCGCCGTGGGCCGAACTGGACCTGCTGCACTCCTTCGTCCGGCCGGAGAGCATCCTGCCCGACGGCCGCCGGGAGGCCAGGTTTTGGTCGCTGGTCGAGGTGGGCATCGGCGCGCTGGTGTTCGTGCCGCTGCTGGTGACCTGGTTCGGCCTGATGCGTGCCACCAGCGCGTACCAGGCCCTGATCGGCAGCGACCCGCGGCAGGCGGGCCGGCCCTTCCTCCAGCTGTGGCAGACCGGCTTCGACGGGCGGCTCGGCTCCTGGGCCACGTTCGGGCACGTCGCAGGCGGCGCCAGCGCGGTCATCGGGCTGCTGCTGGTGCTCTCGGTGGTACACGGCCTCAAGCGCAGCGGCGCCGAACGGCGCGAGGCCGAGTCCGCCCGTGCGGCGGACGCGCTCCTCGGCGACCTCACCCCGCTGCTGACCCGGGCCCAGGTGGCCCTGTACGAGTACCGGCGGGCCTCGCCGCAGCGCTTCGCCGCCGAACTCACCGGCGCCGCACAGACCCTGGAGCGCCTCGGCGAGCAGGCGGTGCGGGCCCAGCAGGAGCTCGGCAGCGCCACGGACGCCGTGCGGGACGCCGTCGCCGCCGCCCGGGACCAGCTCGCGGACGTGGGAGCGTCGGTGTCCCCGCTACGGGCCGCGGTCGGCGGGGTGGAGCGGGCGGCCGGCCGGGTCGAGCAGGCGGTGGCCGCCGGGGCGGAGAAGCTGGCGGAGACCGTCCGCGACGGCGCCGCCGCCACCGACGCTCTGGTGGACCGCGGCGGCCGGCGGATGGCCGAGGCGGCCGATGCCGTCCGGGACTCCACCGACGCGGTGGGCGCGGAACTGGCCGGCGCCGGCGCCCGGGTCGAGGAGGCCGTCCGCGACCTGGCGGCGGCGCAGCGGGGGTTCGCCACCGGGGCCGAGATCGCCGCCGACGTGAGCGGGCGGGTGCTGGAACGCCTCGACGGCCTCGCCCGCCGCGTCGCCGACCTCCAGGAACAGGTCGTCCACGCGTCCACGGCGGCCCTCGCGGCAGCCCGGCATGCCGACGACACCGCCCGCCGGGCCGCCGAGCGGCTCCGGGAACAGCCGGCCGGACCTTCCGCGGCCCCGCCGTCCGCCGAGGCCGTCACCGCGGCCGGCGCCGGGGAGCACTCCGCCGCACCGGACGGCACGGGCACCTCACTGCTCGACGTGGAACCGCTGACGCTCCGCAAGGCGGCCCGGTGACCCGCCGGCCCCGCCCCGGACGCGCCCGCACCGGCCTGGCCATGGCGGGCTGGCTGTTCGCCGACATGCTCCTGGTCCTGGCCCTGGTGGCGATGGGCGACCAGGGCGATCCGGTCGCCGCCGAGCGCGCCGTCCACCCGTCCCTCCCGGCGAGCCCGCGGCCGGGCGCGAGCACGGGCGGCCCGGCGAGCCCGTCCCCGACCGGCAACGGGCCGCGCGGTGTGGAGCACGACCCGGTGACCGTCCGGGTGTCCGGCGACGAGTCGGCGGCCACCGCCCAGATCCGGGAGGCCACCGAGGCGTACCGCGGCCGGCAGGCCGCCGTCGTCCTCACCTTCGGCAGCAATCGCGACCCCGGGCTCGGCCAGGCGTACGCGCACACCGTCAACGGACTGCTGCCGAAGGCCCGTCCGGAGATGTTCGCGGCGACCACCACCAGGGACTTCATCTCGCTGGAGGACAACCCCCGGCACGCGTCCCTGGAGATCTACTTCTACACCCGGTGAGCCCTCCGGCTCCCGCCCCGTCCCTCGACCCTGGAGACACAGCGCAGTGCAGATCCTGCCCTTCTACCTGGTGTGCGACGAGTCCGGCTCGATGTCCGGCGACATCGACGTGCTCAACGAGGCTCTCCTCGCGCTGCACAACGAGATCAGCACCAACCCGACGATCTCCGACAAGACGCGCTTCGCGCTGATCGGCTTCTCCGACGACGCCGCAGAGCTGCAGCAGCTCGTCGACCTCGGAGAGGTGAGCCAGCTGCCGAAACTGGAGGCGGGCGGGTTCACCTCGTTCGGGAGCGCCTTCCGGGTGCTCCGCTCGGCGATCGAGCGGGACGTCCCGGCACTCAAGGCGGAGGGCCACGACGTCTACCGCCCGGTGGTGTTCTTCCTCTCCGACGGCGTCCCGACCGACGGCGGCTGGGAGGCCGCCCACGAGGCGCTGCTCGGCTCGGCGTACCGGCCGCACATCATCGCCTTCGGCATCGGGACGGCGGACCGGTCGGTGATCGGCCACGTCGCCACCTTCAAGGCCTTCATGCAGCAGGGAGACAACGTGAAGCCCGCCGAGGCGCTCAAGGAGTTCGCCGGGAGCCTCACCCGCTCGATCGTCCGCTCCGCGAGCGGCGGCCGGGCGGGCGAAGGCATGAGCCTGCAGGTCGACGACCACGTGCCCGGTTTCACCAGCGTCTCCCTCGACAAGCTGTGAACGGGGACGGGCAGTTGAACGAGGAGCACGGCGGGCGGGCCGATGCCGTCCACCTGGCCGAGCACGGCGCCGGCCCCGTGGGGGAGTGGCCGTTCGTGCAGCCGCGCGCGGTGCAGTGGACGGAGCAGTCGGAGCCGGCCCCGCCGTCCTGGCCGCACCGGGCCCCGCAGGCCCAGCCGGCCCAGCAGCCCCCGCAGTACGGCAACTACGGCGACTACGGCGACTACGTGGACTACACGGGCGGCTACCGCGCCGAACCCGCGGCGCCGCTCTGGGAACCGGCCGGGGCCCCGGCGGTGCCCGATGCCGGGTACGCGCCGCCGGCGCCCGGCCGACGGCAGTCGGCAGCGGTGGAGGAGACCGTGCCCATCGCCGTGCTGCCGCCGGACGCCGACCGCCCCGGGCGGCAACCCGCTCCCGGTCCTGCCGCGCACACGGGCGCCCGTCCGCCCGCTTACCCCGCGGAGCCGGGCGAACTGACCGAGGTGGGCTCGGACCTGTTCGCCGCCATGGTCCCGGACACCGTGGTCGACGGCGGTACCGTCGGTGCCGCCGCCGTCCGGGCGGTCTCGGTCCGCGGGGACTCCCACCGCTACGCCAAGGAGTGCCGGCAGGACTCGGTGCTGCTCGTCCGGGTGGGCGGACTCGCCGTGCTGGCGGTCGCCGACGGCGTCGGCTCGGCCCGGTACTCGCACCGCGGCTCGGCCGGCGCGTGCCGGCTGCTCGTGAGTTGCCTGATCAGCCAGGCCGACCGGCTGACCGCGGCGCTGCTCGCCGGGGACCGCAACGCCTTCGCCAGCTGCGCCGGCGTCGTCATGGGCCGGGTGGCCGCACGGTTGCAGGAGGAAGCCGACAAGCAGGACCACGCCCCGGCCGACTACGCCACCACGCTCCGGGCACTGCTGGTGCCCACCGACCCGCAGCACCCCGTCCGCGGCTTCCTCGCCGTCGGCGACGGCGGCCTGTTCCGCCTGCGCGCCGGCCACTGGACCTCGCTGGAGCGGTCCGCCGACGAGGGCGCCGTGTTCGACACCGGCACCGACGCGCTCCCGGTGAACTTCGGGGCCCCGGTCGCCGAACTGATCACCGACGGCCTGCCCGGCGACCTCCTGGTGATGTGCACCGACGGCCTGTCCAACCCGCTCGTCAAGGAGCCGGACGTGGCGGAGTTCCTGGCCCGGCAGTGGGGCGCCGGTCAGGTGCCCGGACTCACCGACTTCCTCTGGCAGACCCAGATCAGGGCCCGCAGCTACGACGACGACCGCAGCGTGGTCTGCCTCTGGGAGGGCGCGCGGTGAGCGGGCCGGTCGCCACCGCCGTCGCCGACGGGCGGGACGTCGACCTGGCGGACCTCGCCCTCGACGGCATCGTCGGCGCCGGCGGCCAGGGCCGGATCCACCGGCTCCGCGGCGGCTCCGACCTGCTGTACAAGGAGTACCTCGAACCGGCCCGGGTGCAGGCGGCCGCCCTGACCGAGCTGGTGCAGCTGCGCCGCGGCCTCGACGGGACGGCACGCGGGGCACTGGACGCCCGCTCCGCCTGGCCGCTCGCCCGGGTGCTGGCGGCCGGCCGGTGCACCGGCTTCCTGATGCGCACCGCCCCGGACAACATGCTCTGGGAGACCGGGGCGGGCAGCCGGAAGCCGACCGAACTGCAGTACCTGCTGCACCCCGAGCGGCCGGCGACCGCCGGCGTGGTGCGGCCGACACCCAAGCAGCGCCTCGTCCTCGTCCGGGCGGTCGTGGACCTGCTCGCCGGACTCCACCGCCACGGCCTGGTCGTCGGGGACCTCTCGCAGGCCAACGTCCTGTGGACGGTGGTGCCCGAGCCCGCGGTCTTCCTGATCGACTGCGACGGCATCCGGCGGTCCGGTGCGCGGCCGGTACTGGAACAGGCCGAGACCCCGGACTGGGGCGACCCGCTCTCGCCGTTCGGCAGCGACGCCACGGTGGACAGCGACCGCTACAAGGCGGCGCTGGTCGTCGGCCGGGTGCTGGCGCAGCAGGCCTACCTCGCCCCGGGGGATCCGCTGGTGCCGCTGCCCGGCGTGCTGAACGACCGGCAGGACGCCGCCGTGCGCCGGCTCTGGGAACAGGCCGCCGGGCCCTTCGGTTCCCGCCCCGAGCTGCCCGCCTGGTCGGCGGCCCTGGACGCCCGGGACGTCATCCCGGTGCCGAGGCTGCGACCGCCGCCGCCCAGGCCCGTCGACACCTCGCTGTTCGACGACCGGCGCGCTCCCCGCGGCAGCGTCCGCCTCCCTCCCACGCCCTGAGGCGCACCCGGGGACCGCGCGCGGCACGGCCGGGCCGACCGCTAATCGGTGGCGGCCGGGCCCGGCCGCCGCGTACCGTCCCGGCCATGAACGCCAAGCGGCCCCTGATCGCCGTCCTCACCGGCGCGGGCATCTCCACCGACTCCGGCATCCCCGACTACCGCGGCCCGCAGGGCCTGTGGCAGCGCGACCCGAAGGCGCAGGAGATGGTCACCATCGGCCCGTACCTCGCCGATCCGGACGTCCGCCGGCGTTCCTGGCAGATGCGGCGGGAGGTCGGCGCCGTCGGCGCCGAACCCAACGCCGGCCACCTCGCCCTCGTCGAACTGGAGCGCTCCGGGCTGCCGATGCGCGTCCTCACGCAGAACGTCGACGGCCTGCACCGGCGTTCGGGCCTGCCGGAGCGCAAGGTGCTCGAACTCCACGGCACCGCGGACCAGGTGCAGTGCGTCCGCTGCCGGGTGCGCACCCCGATGGCGGAGGCGCTCGCCCGGGTCGAGGCCAGCGAGCCGGACCCGGCCTGCCTCGCCTGCGGCGGCGTGCTCAAGCCCTGCACGGTGATGTTCGGCGAGATGCTCGACGAACGGGTGCTCGCCGACGCCGCGGCCATCGCGAAGGCCTGCGACCTGTTCCTCGCCGTCGGCACCCTGCTGCAGGTCCATCCGGCGGCCGGCCTGGCCCAGGTGGCGGTGGAGCACGGCGCCCGGCTGATCGTCGTCAACGCCGAACCCACGCCCTACGACGACGCCGCCGCCGAAGTGATCCGCGAACCCATCTCGCAGGCGCTCCCGCAGCTGGTCCGCCGAATCGTCGCCGACAGCCGGGCCTGACCGGCGGCCGTCACAGCCAGGCGGTCAGCACGGGCGTGCCCCGGTCCGTCCCCGGCAGCACCGTGCGGCCGGTCTCCGGGCGGACCGGCGCCTGAACCGGGACCCCGGTGACCGCGACGGGACGGGCGCCCGGGGCGAGGTCCAACCGGTACAGCACCGCCTCGCCGAGCCCGGTGCCCAGGTAGGCGAGTGCCCGCCCGTCGAGGGAGAGGACGGCACCGGTCGGCCGCGGGCCGCCGGCGGACAGCAGTTGCTCCGTCCGTTCGTCGGCGGCGAAGTCCGCCGTGAACACCACCCGGAGGAGGTTGTCCTCGCAGGCGCAGAGCAGGGAACGCCCCTCCAGCCAGAGCCGGGGGTGCACCACGGCGCGTCCTCGGACCCGGGCAGGGCAGCCCCCCGGTCGCCCGCACCGGCCCGGACGGGCTCGACGTACCGGGGCCGGTACGGGGAGGCGGGCGCGTCCCGGCGCCAGAGCACGGCGCCGCCGTCGGCGAACCCGGCGGCGACCGCGCCGCCCGGTGCGACGACCACCTCGTCGGCCTTGGTCTCCAGCGGTCGGGCGAGCCAGATCCGGTCGCCGTCCAGCGCGAAGTCGGGGCCGGGTACGGCGCCCCGGTCGGTCGGCCGGCCGGGCGGGGCCGGCCGCCAGGTCGTGCGAGGCGGCCCCGCCGTCGGCGGTCGCGTACCAGAGCGCGGAGCCGCCGACGCCCGTCCGGCACGGTACCCGGCTCGGCGGGCGTGGCCCGGCCGTCCAGCACGGCGAACGCGGCCGCCGCCCGCCCGGAGCCGCCCGGCCCCGGCACCGTCCCCGCCAGCAGGGTGAAGTCCGCGTTGACCACCTGCCGGTCCGCGGCGGCCGCGGTGCAGCGCGTCGGCCGGCACGGGCCCGGCACGGTCGCACCGCCGGGCAGCACGGCGGCCCGCTCGCCGGCCACCTTGCCGTCGGCCACCGCGACGGTCTCGACGGTCACCGGGTCCGCCTTGCCCTCGGCCGTGGTCGGCGATGCGACACCGCACCGGTCGCACCAGGCGACCACCAGCCGGCCCGGCGCGGCGATCGAACCGCCGACACCGGGCGCCACCGGCGCCGGTGCGCTGCTCGCGGCCGCCGGTGCCGCCCCGCCGTCCGGCCGCCACCAGGACGGCCGCCACCAGGACGGCCGCCACCAGGACGGCGACCGGCAGGACGGCGAGGCCGCGGCCTCGGAGTCGACCATGCATCAAGTCCCCCTCCTCACCTCCCTGGCCGCCCGACGGTCCCCACCCGGACGTGCCCGTTCCGTGGCCGGCGGCACGCTGCCAGTCCCGCCCGGCAGTCGGCCCGCCCTCCCCGCGACCGCGCCCCGGCCCCGGCCGGGCGACGGACGTAGCATGGGCCGTCCCCGAGGAAGAGGGAGTCGGACGATGGCAACCGGCGGATTCGACCCGTGGTCGGCGGCATTCGTCGCCCACCCCTACGACGCGTACGCGGAACTCCGCGCGAAGGCGCCGGTCACCCGGTACGAGCCCAGCAACCAGTGGCTGGTCGCCCGCTACGCCGACGTCTCCGCCCTGCTGCGCGACCGCCGGCTCGGCCGCACCTACACCCACCGCTACACCCACGCCGAATTCGGCCGGCCCGAGCCCGACCCCGCGCACGAGCCCTTCCACACCCTCAACGACAACGGCCTGCTCGACCTGGAGGCCCCCGACCACACCCGCATCCGCCGCCTGGTCTCCAAGGCCTTCACCCCGCGCCGGGTCGAGTCGCTGCGCCCGACCGTCGCCCGGCTGGCCGACGACCTCGTCACCGGCCTGCTCGCCGACGGCGGCGGCGACCTGATCGCCGAGGTCGCCGAGCCGCTGCCGGTCGCGGTCATCGCCGAGATGCTCGGCGTGCCGGAGAGCGACCGGCACCTGCTGCGGCCGTGGTCCGCCGACATCACCGGCATGTTCGAGCTCAACCCGGGCGAGGAGACCGCGCGGCGCGCCGTCCGCGCCAGCACCGAGTTCTCCGACTACCTGCGCGCCCTGATCCGGCGGCGCCGCACCGACCCCGGCGAGGACCTGATCAGCGCCCTCGCCCTGGTCGCCGACGAGGGCGAGGTGCTCAGCGAACAGGAGGTCGTCTCCACCTGCGTGCTGCTGCTCAACGCCGGGCACGAGGCCACCGTCAACACCACCGGCAACGGCTGGTGGGCACTCTTCCGCAACCCCGGCGAACTCGCCCGGCTCCGCGCCTCGGTGGACGAACTGCTGCCCACCGCCGTCGAGGAACTGATGCGCTGGGACACCCCGCTGCAGATGTTCGAGCGCTGGGTGCTGGAGGACATCGAGGTCGGCGGGGTGCGGATCCCGCGCGGCTCCGAGGTCGCCCTGCTCTTCGGCTCCGCGAACCGCGACCCCGAGCGCTTCGCCGACCCCGACCGGCTCGACCTCGGCCGCATCGACAACCCGCACATCACCTTCGGCGCCGGAATCCATTTCTGTCTCGGCGCCCCGCTCGCCAGACTGGAGCTCAACGAGTCCTTCGGCGCACTCCTCCGCCGGGCACCCGGCCTGCGCCTCGTCCGCGAGCCGGCCTGGCGCGCCGGCTACGTGATCCGCGGACTCGAAGAACTGCTGGTCGAGGTCTGACAACACCACTGGAGGCAGCCGTGGGAGCGGCAACGGGGGCACTGCTGGGTCTGGCGATCGGCGACGCCATGGGACGCCCCACCGAGTTCGACACCATGGCGGGCATCACCGCCGGCTGCCCCGACTGGCGCCGGCTCCCGCTGCCCGACCCGGCCAAGGTCACCGACGACACCCAGATGACCCTCGCCCTCGGCCGCGCCCTGCGCACCGCCCTGGAACGCGGCCCGCTCACCCCGCTGCGCCTGGAGCGGCCGCTGCGCGAGGAGTTCGTCGACTGGTGGCGCTCCCCGGAGAACAACCGCGCCCCCGGCCGCACCTGCATGCGCTCCTGCTGGCGGCTCAGCCAGGACGGCAAGCGCTGGCAGGAGGCGAGCGACGTCGGCTCCAAGGGCTGCGGCGCCAACATGCGGGTGGCCCCGCTCGGCCTCGTCCGCGAGCTGACGCCGGCCCAGCTCTCCGGCGCCGCCCAGCTGCAGTCCGGCCTCACCCACGGCCACCCCACCGCGCTCGCCGCCAGCGTGCTCACCGCGTACACCGTGCGGCTGCTCGCCGACGGCGCCGCGCCCGCCGAACTCCCGCGACTGCTCCGCGCGTTCGCCACCGGGCAGCGCGGCCGCTACGACGCGTTCTGGCTCGGCGACCTCGCCGCGCACGCGCAGGACCCGTCGCCGGAGACCTTCGCCACCCGCGGCTGGGACGAGTGCCTCTTCGTCCTCGACCGCCTCGACGCGGCACTGGCCCGGCCCTCCGTCGACACCGACCCGTGCGAGGTCACCGGCGCCGGCTGGATCGCCGAAGAGGCCTTCGCCACCGGCCTGCTGTGCTTCCTGCTGCTGCCCGACGACCCGGTCGCCGCCGTCCGGCGAGCCGCCTTCTCCTCCGGCGACTCCGACTCCATCGCCTGCCTCACCGGCGCCTTCGCCGGCGCCCGGTACGGCGAGTCCGCCTGGCCCGCCGAGTGGGCCGAGCGCATCGAGTACCGCGACGAGCTCCTCGCGCTCGGCGCGCTCTGGGACTGACGCCCGCTCAGTCCGGCAGGACGCCCGCGGCCCGGGCCGCCGCCAGCCACTCGGGGAAGCCGTCCAGCAGCCGGTCGTACAGCTCGGCGTCGGAGAGCGCCCCCGGGTCACGGCCGGCCGGGAAGAAGCCCGCGTTGTCGACCGGCCGGGCCGCCGGCACCGGGAGCTCGTCCAGCCGGTGCAGGAAGGCGAACTCCTGGTCGGCCGGGTCGCCGAAGCCCACGAACTGCCAGTAGAACGGCAGTTCGGCGGCCAGGCAGAGCAGTTCCCGGGCCGCGCCGCGGGAGGTCGGGCCGCCGTCGGTCTGGAACACCACCAGCGCCGGCGCGTCCGCCCCGGACAGCTGGTGGTGCCGGATCACCGCCTTCATCGCCAGGTGGTAGTTGGTGCGGCCCATGTGCCCGAGCTCCGCGTGCAGGGCGGCGATCCGGTCGCGGTGGTCGTCGAGCGCGAGCTCGGCCACCCCGTCCACCTCGGTGGAGAAGAAGACCACCGGCACCCGCCCGTCGTCGTCCAGGTGCGCGGAGAGCGCCAGCACCTGCTCGGCGAAGCGCTGGACGACACCGGACCGGTAGAACGGCCGCATCGACCCGGACCGGTCCAGCACCAGGTAGACCGCGACCCGCACCCCGCGCAGCCCGGACTTCTCCAGGCTGACCCGTGCCGACGCGTAGTGGCCGACCAGCCCCGGTGCGGCCGCCGCCACCTTCTCCAGGCTCAGGCCCACCGTGTCAGCCCCTGGTCCGGAACCGCTGCCGGCCCGCCGGGGGAGCCGCGGGAGCCACGGGAACCGGGGGAGCCGCGGGGGCCACGGGAACCGGCGGAACCGGGGAAGCGGGCGCCGGCGGAGCAGTCGGGGCAGCGGGAGCGGCCGGCTCCTCCGGCGGAGGCAGCAGCGGGTACCGGTCCGCCAGCCCGGCCCGGTCGCCGTCCGCGAAGGCCGCCACCAGGTCGTCCGCCACCTGCAGCACCACGTCCAGGCCCTCCACTTCGGCCGCCCAGTCCGCCGGCAGCCCGGCCGTCCCGTACAGCGCGCCGACCAGGTTGCCGCAGACCGCGCCGGTGGAGTCACTGTCCCCGGAGTGGTTCGCCGCCAGCACCAGTGCCTCCCGGGCGTCCGCCCCCACCAGCGCCGCGTACACCGCGATCGCCAGGCACTCCTCGGCGATCCAGCCGAGGCCCACCTGCTCCACCCGCTCGGGGCACGCCGGGCCGAGCCCGGCCACCCGCACCGCGCGCCGCAGGGCCGCCACCGTCTCCTCGCTGCCGCGGTACGCCCCGGTCTGATCGATCGTCTCCTCGACCGCCCGCCGCAGCTCCGCCCCGTGCACCAGCCGCTCGACGAGCGCCGCGAACGCGCCCGCCGCCAGGTACCCCGTCGGGTGCCCGTGCGTCAGCTGCGCGCAGTCCGCCGCCAGTTCGAACGCCCGCCGGACGCCCAGGCGCGCCAGGCCGAACGGCGCCGAGCGCATCACCGTGCCGCAGCCCTTCGACTGCGCGTTCACCTCGCCGTGCAGCCCGTACGCGACCGGCGGCAGGTAGCCGTACCCGGCGAGCCCGCTGGTGCAGGCCGTCCCCGGCGCCCGCGAGGCGTACAGGAACTCCTGGGCGAGCAGCCAGCCGTCCGGGTGGCGCTCCGGCCCGGGCAGTCTTTGGGTCAGCATCCAGCGCCGGTACGCCCGGTGGACGTCCTCGCGGGAGCCGCCGCGCAGCAGGCCCTCGGCGGTGAACAGCGTCATCTGGGTGTCGTCGGTCACCTCGCCGTGCCGGCCGCCCGCCGCCGGCGAGCGCAGCCCGTCCGGGCCGAAGCGGTCCCGGATGTCCTCCAACCGCTGGAACTCCACCGGCCAGCCCAGCGCGTCGCCGAGCGCCCCGCCCACCAGCGCGCCGCGTACCCGGTCCCGGTACTCCACCATCGTGCTCTCCCCCTCCGCGGCCGCCTCGGCCGTCAGTCCTCGATCGCCCCCGCGCGCCCGTGCAGCGCAGCCCGGTCCGCGGCGGCCCGTCCGGCCGCCCACCCCTCGCCGTCGCTGACCCGCACCCGCTGCGAGACCAGCTTCGGGAACATCCGCCCCACGGTGTCGTCCACCGCCTGCTCGCGGGCCGCCAGCACCGGCAGCAGCCGCTCGTCCGGCGCCAGCTGCTCCGAGGTGCCGTCCTCGCGCAGGTGTCGGCCGGCCGCGGCGTCCGCCGTCGCGCGCTCGGTCGCCTCGGTGAGCCGCTCCCGGATCCGCGCAGCATAGGAGATCAGGAAGGACTGCCGGAACGCCTTCGTCCGCGGCGCGCCGTCCTGGTGCCGGCGGCTGCCCGCCCGGTGCATCGCCGCGGTGCCCTGCACCAGCAGCGAGGTGTACAGCAGCTCCACCGCGTCGAGGTCGGCGTCGAAGCCGATCACCGTGCAGAAGCCGAACTCCTTCGCCCACACCACCCGGCACCGGTTCGCCGCCGCCACCGCGTCCAGCAGCATCGCCTTCGGGCTCTCGTACGGCTGGTCGACCCCGATCCGCAGCGCGGCCGGCGCGTCCTTCGCCGGGCCGCCCGCCGACAGCAGCGCCTCGTCGATCGAGTGCTGCGCCATCAGCTGCTGCGCCTTGGCGGTCAGCGCCTCCGCCTCGTCCGGGTACTCCGTCGACTCGGCCTTCGCCAGCAGCGCCCGGATCCGCCCGAGCATCCGCGGCTCGCCCGCCGCCGGCCGCACCCCGGCCGGCGCGAACGCCCGGCCGCCGCCCTGCTGCCCCGGCACCGGCCCGACCGGTGAGACCGGCGGCAGCAGCGACCAGGTCCGCAGCAGCTCCAGGGCCGCCGTCGCCAGCGCGAACCGGTCCTGCCGGTGCCGGGCGGCGAACTCCGGCAGGTACGCCTCGTCCGACGCCCACCACACCTCGGCCGCCAGCTCGCGCAGCTGCTCCTGCCAGCGCCGGTCCAGTGAGGCCGCGGGGTGCCGCCGGCCCTCCGCCGCGATCAGGTCGACCGCCAGCGCCAGGTGCACCGGCCCCAGCTCGCGCCGCACCACCCGCACCAGGTCGGCGGGCCGCCAGCCGGCCGTCCAGCACCGGCCGACCGCCCGCTCCGCGAACGCCAGCAGCGCCCGGCCCACCTGAGGCCACTGCTCCGGCGACGCGGCCAGCAGCGAGGCGCCGCCGTCCAGCGCGTACTCCAGGGTCTCCGCGGGCGCCGCCACCACCTGCTGCACCGCCGAGGCCAGCAGCCCCTCGACGGCGGAGTCCGCTCCGCCCCTGCCGCTGCGCCTGCCCACGATGCCTCTTCCGTCCGTATTCGTCCGTACCTGCCGGGGCCACGCGGTCCACCGGGTCCACCGGTCCGCCGGGTGCCTGCGAGGACCCGGCCGGACCCGTCCATGATGCCTGAGCGGCTCCGGCCGGCGGGCGGGCCGCGGGCGGGCGCCCGCCGCCGCCACGTGAATCGGTGTTCGCGCCGGGCAACTACTCGGGGCCCTCGCTCGTCCTGCATTCTGTAGGGGCAGCACGCGCAGCCGACGCGCGACGGGGTGTCAGGGAGGTGGCCGCATGGCCGTAGAGCCGTGGAGGCATCCGCAGCAGCCGTACGGCCCGCCGCCGCAGCCCTGGCAGCCGGCGGCCAGCCCGCAGTCCGCGATGCGCGCCGCCCACGCGGACCGCGAGCGGACGGTCGACGTGCTGAAGGCGGCCTACGCCGAGGGCCGGCTGACGGCGGAGGAGTACTCGCAGCGCTTCGACCACGCGCACCGCGCACAGACGTACGGTCAGCTCGCGCAGCTGGTCGCCGACCTGCCGTCCGGGCCGATGGTGGCGCCGATGGGCGCGGCCGTGCCGGTCGTCCCGCCGACCTTCATGCCGCCGCCGGTGCCGTACGCGCCGCCGCGCACCAACGGCATGGCGATCGCCTCGATGGTGCTGGGCCTGCTCTGCCTGCCGACCTTCGGCGCGCTGGGCATCCCGGCCGTGGTGACCGGGCACATCGCGAAGTCGCAGCTGCGCGCCGGCCGCGAGGAGGGCGACGGCATGGCGACCGCCGGCCTGGTGATCGGCTGGCTGTCGGTGGCGGGCTGGGCGCTGATGATGCTGCTGGCCGTGGTGTCCTCGGCCTGACGCGGCGTGTCCGTTCCGTCCCGCCGGTCGGGACGGCGGCCGGGCGGGGTGGCGGCCCCGCCGGATGTGTGGTAGGACGGCCGGACGTTCCCGCACCGTTCCGGTTGTCCCAGGCTCGCCCGGGTGAGCAGCGGCGTTGCATTTGTTTTGACCGCCGCCGATGCGCTAGGTACGCTCTGATTCGTGCCTGGGGTGTCCCCGGGTCCTTGTGCGTGCCAGTTGACCGGCAGCCGTAGCAGAGCGCTGATCCCGCTCTCGCCGTGCGAGCGCCGTCGCTGTCCATCAGCTCATGGGATTCCGCGATTCCTCCGCCGGGAGACTCGACACACCCGACCGCGTGGGTCGGTGGGTCGAGGGGCGCCGCAGGTTAGTTTTACGCAGCCTTGGCACACAGAAAACGGAGAAACGGTGCCTACGATCCAGCAGCTGGTCCGAAAGGGCCGGCAGGACAAGGTCGAGAAGAACAAGACGCCCGCTCTGAAGGGTTCGCCCCAGCGTCGCGGCGTCTGCACGCGTGTGTACACGACCACCCCGAAGAAGCCGAACTCGGCTCTGCGTAAGGTCGCCCGTGTGCGCCTCACCAGCGGGATCGAGGTCACCGCCTACATCCCGGGCGAGGGCCACAACCTGCAGGAGCACTCCATCGTGCTGGTCCGCGGTGGCCGTGTGAAGGACCTTCCTGGTGTCCGCTACAAGATCATCCGCGGCTCCCTCGACACCCAGGGTGTCAAGAACCGCAAGCAGGCTCGCAGCCGCTACGGCGCCAAGAAGGAGAAGTAAGAATGCCTCGTAAGGGCCCCGCCCCGAAGCGCCCGGTCATCATCGACCCGGTTTACGGCTCCCCGCTGGTCACCTCGCTGGTCAACAAGATCCTGCTGCACGGCAAGCGCTCCACCGCCGAGCGGATCGTGTACGGCGCCCTCGAGGGCGTCCGCGAGAAGACCGGCGCCGACCCGGTGGTCGCGCTCAAGCGCGCCCTGGAGAACGTCAAGCCGACCCTCGAGGTCAAGTCCCGCCGTGTCGGTGGCGCGACCTACCAGGTGCCGGTCGAGGTCAAGCCCGGCCGTGCCAACACCCTGGCGCTGCGCTGGCTCGTCGGCTACTCCCGCGCCCGTCGCGAGAAGACCATGACCGAGCGTCTGCTCAACGAGATCCTCGACGCCAGCAACGGCCTCGGCGCGTCCGTGAAGCGTCGCGAGGACACCCACAAGATGGCCGAGTCCAACAAGGCCTTCGCGCACTACCGCTGGTAGTCCGAACCCCGTCACTAGACAGAGAGAGAACGAGCCACCATGGCTGCAACCTCCCTTGACCTCGCCAAGGTCCGCAACATCGGGATCATGGCGCACATCGACGCGGGCAAGACCACCACCACCGAGCGGATCCTGTTCTACACCGGTGTCTCGTACAAGATCGGTGAGGTCCACGATGGCGCTGCCACCATGGACTGGATGGAGCAGGAGCAGGAGCGCGGCATCACCATCACGTCGGCCGCGACGACCTGTCACTGGACGCTCGACGGCGTCGACAACACCATCAACATCATCGACACCCCGGGCCACGTCGACTTCACCGTCGAGGTGGAGCGCTCGCTGCGCGTGCTCGACGGTGGCGTGACGGTGTTCGACGGCGTCGCCGGCGTCGAGCCCCAGTCCGAGACCGTGTGGCGGCAGGCTGACCGCTACGGCGTCCCGCGCATCTGCTTCATCAACAAGCTGGACCGCACGGGCGCCGACTTCTACTTCTGCGTGCAGACCATCGTGGACCGCCTCGGCGCCACCCCGCTGGTCATGCAGCTCCCGATCGGCGCGGAGTCCGACTTCGTCGGCGTCGTCGACCTGGTGAAGATGAAGGCCCTGGTCTGGTCGCCCGAGGCCACCAAGGGCGAGATGTACGACGTCGTCGACATCCCGGCCGACCTCGCCGACAAGGCCGAGGAGTACCGCGAGGCCCTGCTCGACACCGTGTCGAACGTCAGCGACGAGGTGATGGAGCTCGCCCTGGAGGGCGAGGACATCCCCGAGGAGCTGCTGGTCGCCGCGATCCGCAAGGGCACGCTGAACTCGGACTTCACTCCGATCTTCTGCGGCTCGGCGTTCAAGAACAAGGGCGTTCAGCCCCTGCTCGACGCGGTTGTGAAGTACCTGCCGTCGCCCCTCGACATCGAGGGCATCGAGGGCACCAAGCCGAACAACCCCGAAGAGAAGATCGTCCGCCAGGCCTCGGACGACGAGCCGCTGGCCGCCCTGGCGTTCAAGATCATGTCCGACCCGCACCTGGGCAAGCTCACCTTCGTCCGCGTGTACTCCGGCCGCCTGGAGTCCGGCACCTCGGTGCTGAACTCCGTCAAGGGCAAGAAGGAGCGCATCGGCAAGATCTACCGCATGCACGCGAACAAGCGTGAGGAGATCGACTCGGTGGGCGCCGGCGACATCATCGCCGTCATGGGCCTGAAGCAGACCACCACCGGTGAGACGCTGTCCGACGAGAAGCAGCCGGTCATCCTGGAGTCCATGGACTTCCCGGCCCCGGTCATCCGCGTCGCGATCGAGCCCAAGTCCAAGGGTGACCAGGAGAAGCTGGGTGTCGCCATCCAGCGTCTCGCCGAGGAGGACCCGTCCTTCCAGGTCAACACGGACGAGGAGACCGGCCAGACCATCATCGCGGGTATGGGCGAGCTGCACCTCGAGGTGCTCGTCGACCGTATGCGCCGTGAGTTCAAGGTCGAGGCCAACGTCGGCAAGCCGCAGGTCGCGTACCGCGAGACGATCCGCAAGGCCGTCGAGCGCATCGACTACACGCACAAGAAGCAGACCGGTGGTTCGGGTCAGTTCGCGAAGATCCAGATCGCGATCGAGCCGCTGGAGTCCGGCGAGGGCTACGAGTTCGTCAACAAGGTCACCGGTGGCCGCGTGCCGAAGGAGTACATCCCCTCGGTCGACGCCGGTTGCCAGGAGGCCATGGAGTTCGGTGTCCTCGCCGGCTACCCGCTCCAGGGCGTTCGCGTGACCCTGCTCGACGGTGCGTCGCACGACGTCGACTCGTCCGAGCTCGCGTTCAAGATCGCCGGTTCGATGGCCTTCAAGGAAGGCGCCAAGAAGGCCGGTCCGGCCCTCCTGGAGCCGATGATGGCCGTCGAGGTCACCACGCCCGAGGACTACATGGGCGACGTGATCGGCGACATCAACTCCCGCCGTGGCCAGATCCGGGCCATGGAGGAGCGTCACGGTGCGCGCGTCGTCAAGGCGCTCGTGCCGCTCTCCGAGATGTTCGGCTACGTCGGTGACCTGCGCAGCAAGACCTCTGGTCGCGCAAGCTACTCGATGCAGTTCGACTCGTACGCCGAGGTTCCGCGGAACGTGGCGGACGACATCATCGCCAAGGCCAAGGGCGAGTAAGGCCGGCTCCGCCGGTCAAGGGTTCGGCCCGTTATTCGGGACGAATCCGACCCCTTAGGCTAGAAGGAGGTAACCCGGGGCGAATCCCCACGGATTCCCCCGGGCCCTCCCGGCACCCCACCCCGCGGGACGGCATGGAGCGCTACCAGCGCCCCGTTCCCAATCCCGATCAAAGACCAACTGACGTCGTACGGCGTACAGAACTGTCCTCAGGAGGACTGCAGTGGCGAAGGCGAAGTTCGAGCGGACGAAGCCCCACGTCAACATCGGCACCATCGGTCACATCGACCACGGTAAGACCACGCTGACCGCGGCGATCACCAAGGTGCTGCACGACGCGTACCCGGACATCAACCCCTTCACGCCGTTCGACCAGATCGACAAGGCGCCGGAGGAGCGGCAGCGCGGTATCACCATCTCGATCGCGCACGTCGAGTACCAGACCGAGGCGCGTCACTACGCCCACGTTGACTGCCCGGGTCACGCTGACTACATCAAGAACATGATCACCGGTGCGGCCCAGATGGACGGTGCGATCCTCGTCGTCGCCGCCACCGACGGCCCGATGCCGCAGACCAAGGAGCACGTCCTCCTGGCCCGCCAGGTCGGCGTCCCCTACATCGTCGTCGCCCTGAACAAGGCCGACATGGTGGACGACGAGGAGATCCTGGAGCTCGTCGAGCTCGAGGTCCGTGAGCTCCTCTCCGAGTACGAGTTCCCGGGCGACGACCTGCCGGTCGTCCGCGTCTCGGCGCTGAAGGCGCTCGAGGGCGACAAGGAGTGGGGCGAGAAGCTCCTCGGCCTCATGCACGCCGTCGACGAGTCGATCCCGACCCCGGCCCGTGCCACCGAGCTGCCGTTCCTGATGCCGATCGAGGACGTCTTCACGATCACCGGTCGTGGCACCGTCGTCACCGGCCGCATCGAGCGCGGTGTCCTCAAGGTCAACGAGACCGTCGACATCATCGGCATCAAGACCACCAAGACCACCACCACGGTCACCGGTATCGAGATGTTCCGCAAGCTGCTCGACGAGGGCCAGGCCGGCGAGAACGTCGGTCTGCTCCTCCGTGGCATCAAGCGCGAGGACGTCGAGCGCGGCCAGGTCATCATCAAGCCGGGTTCGGTCACCCCGCACACCGACTTCGAGGCCCAGGCCTACATCCTGTCGAAGGACGAGGGTGGCCGTCACACCCCGTTCTTCAACAACTACCGCCCGCAGTTCTACTTCCGTACCACGGACGTGACCGGCGTCGTGACCCTCCCCGAGGGCACCGAGATGGTCATGCCGGGCGACAACACCGCCATGACCGTCGCGCTGATCCAGCCCGTCGCCATGGAGGAGGGCCTGAAGTTCGCCATCCGTGAGGGTGGCCGCACCGTCGGCGCCGGCCAGGTCACCAAGATCGTCAAGTGACGATCTGACCCCGGCCTGTCGTAGCCAGGCTCGCCGCAAGGCAAACGGAAGGGCCCGCCCCCTCCGTCCGCGAGGACGGGGAGGGGCGGGCCCTTCCGCCGTTGCGCCGCGGGCTCCGCGCCGCCCGTCCGTGTGGAGCCCGCGACCGTGGGAACGGCCCGTGCATGGGGGCCGCGGAGCGAGGACAGCGGCGGACCGGGCGGTGGCCCCTCCCCGCCGGCCGAGGGGCGGCCCTGGGAAATCCGTTCGAGGGCGGCTGGCATAATCCTGCGGGGGGATCCGCCCGCCGACCCGGGGAGAGCGGTCGGCGTTCGACGTCTGAAAGCCGACGGGCCGCGACGCGGTCGACGCTGAGGTCGTGGCGGTGAGCAACGGTGCCTGTGTCATGGACGACGCCCGGGCTCCTGCCTCGGACACGCATCGCACTGGGTCGATTTCAAGGAGAGGCCGGAATGGCAAGCCAGATGTTGGCCTGGAGAGTCCGGGGGAAGGAGCCCGCACCCGCTGGGATCCGGCCCGGCCGCAGTGCGCACGATCGCCGATGGCAGGTCCTGGTGGCGGTGCTGGCGGCGTCGTGGGCAGTGCCGTTCGCACTGAACGCCGCGGGACTCGATCTCGTCCTCCTCCCGATCCTCCTCCTCTCCATCGCATCCACCGTCCGGATCGGCGGCGTGCTGCTCGATCGACTGGTGGCTTCCGGTCTGCTGCTCTGTGGTGCCCTGCTGGTCCTCGGCCTTCTCGCCTCGGTGTGGCCGTGGGGGCTGTCACCGGTTCCCGTCTCCGGTGTGCTGTTGACCGCGGTAGGCGGTGCCGCCTGGTGGAGCGGGCGGCAGCCCAACCTGCCCTGGCGGGTGCGCGGCACCGACGCCGTGGTGCTCGGCACCGCTGCAGTGGTCTGGCACTACGTCCACCACCCGATTGCGGGGAAGAGCCCCGTCGAGCGCTTGGGTGCGCTGGTCACCGCCGAGGACCGCCTGACCCATCTCTCGATCTTCGACACCATCCACCGGGTCGGTGGTTACGCCTTCCTCCACCAGGAGGCTGCCCGGGTCTCGTTGCAGCCGCCGACCGAGGCGGTGTATCCCGAGGGATCGCACCTGATCCTCGCCTGGCTGGACGTGTTCCGGACTTCGAGCACCGAGCTCGGCTCGATGGTCGCGGCCGACAACCGGTACTTCACGTACGTCCTCGCCGCGTACGCCCTGCTGTGCGCCGCGGTGGTGTGGGCCGCCCGCTGGGTCGGCGGGCCCCGGTTGCGCGGATGGCGGGCGGCGGTGGTCTGCAGCACGGTCGCTGCCGTCATGATCGCAACCCCGGCCGCGATCATGATTCCGGCGGGCTTCGACTCCGAGCTGATCGGGCTGCTCTTCCTCGTGGTGGCCGTGGCCCTTCTTGTCCGATCGGCGATGGGCCGGACGGAGTTCGTGCTGGTCGGTGTCGCCGGCATGGTGACGGTCGCGTACACCTACAACATCTACGCGGTGTTCATCGGCGCAGCCCTGCTGGCGGCCCTGGTGGTCAACCGGCGCCGCTTCCGTGCTCGCCGGCTGGCGATCTGGCTGAGTCTTGTGGTCGGAGGCGCCGTCGCCCTGGTGCCCAGCGTCATCATGGTGCTGTCCGACTTCGACGTGAAGAAGCAGGCCGTCACCGGCGGCGCGATGATCCCGATGGACCGGTCCACCCTGGTGGGTCTCGGACTGCTCGGCCTCGTGGCCGGTCTGATGCCGCGCAACCGGCGGATCGGAGCCGTTCAGAGCCTCCTGCTGACAGTGGTCTCCGGCTGGGGCCTGCTGCTGGCCTTCGCCGCGTTCCAGATCTACGAAACCGGCAAGCTCTCCTACTACTTCGAGAAGATGGCCGTCGGCGGGTTGATGCTCGCGCTGGTCGCGCTCGGCGGCGCCGGCTACCTGCTGCGTCCGATCGCCCGGAAGGGCTTCGTCTCGCGCAGGGCGCAGCGCTGGACCGAGCCCGTGGCCGCCGTTGCGGCAGCGGCCGCCGCACTCAGTCTCTTCGGCGGGGTCCAGTGGGGTGTGCCCTCCGTGGCGGGAAAGCCCTCGGCCTGGCACGAGTCCGAGCTGGCGCGGTGGGGTCGTGGCGAGCACATCGGAAAGCTCGGCCCGGCCGCAGCGGCCTTCGCGACCAGGGACATCCAGCGGGTCAGCGCGCCGGTTCTCACCCTGTACACCAACGACGGCTACTCGAACTGGCGGATGACCTTCTTCGCCCAGACCCTGCTGCACCGTGCGGGCGTGGTGCCGCAGTTCGACGAGATGCTCAAGGTACAGATCGGCGGCCGGCCGGAGGACGAGCAGAAGTACCGGGACTCGCTCGTACACCTCCGGACCGCCATCGGCCGGTCGCCGGTCCCGCCCACCCTTCTCGTGGGGGACAAGCAGGTCGCCGAACGTCTGGACCGGGACCTCAACGGGTCGGGAACGAGGACGGCATCCGTTCTGTACGCGCCGATGGCGCCCTAGACCAGCGCTTCGCGTCGAGCGGGCGTGCCGCTGGCGGCTCGGTGAGTGAGGCGGTGGTCGTGGCCGTTCCGGAGCGCTGCGGCCATCGCCGGGACGTGCCGAGCGACCCGGCGCGCAAGCCCTCGAACGCCTGCCCATCGTGCCGTTCCAGGTCGCGCCGGCCCTTGAGGTGTCGTTGACGGCTTGAGGAGCTGGCGGACCGCTCTGAGCCGGGTGTTCACCGCATCGGACGGCCTCGTACGTGAAGGACGGCCGCGGGAGAACACCACTGGGTTGTCCTTGGCCCGGTACCGGACCTCGAAGGTCTCGCATGTGGCCGGGGCCGGGCACCGATGGAGGGCTACTGCCTCTGCCACTGCGTCGGCGCGCGGCTGCGCGTGGTGCAGCGGGGCCGCGCTGCGCAGGACCGCGCCGCTCAGGAGGTGGACGGCTCCTTCGGCCGGCGGTGGAACCCGCCCCTGAGCCGCAAGGCCGGCGCCTCCACGACGTGCCACGAGAGGAGGGCCAGTCCCGCGGTCGTCACTGCGGCCGAGACGAGGTAGCAGAACAGGCCCGCTCGCGGAACGCCGAACACGGCCAGCCCCTGCTCCACCGCGAAGCCGTAGATGTAGACACCGTAGGAGTAGTCCTGCCGGCGACCGATCCTTCGGAACGGCTCGGGCAGGCGTACGGCCAGCCACAGCGTCAGATAGGTCAGCGCCGGGAAGCCCACGGGGAGCAGACCGCCCCACCACAGGGAGGCCGCAAGGGCCGTCGCGCAGACCACCGCGAGGCCGTCGTGCACCGGCAGGCGGCGCTGGTGGACCTGTGCGGCGGCACCGAGCAGGAAGGCGTACGCGAGGTCGACCGCCAGGCCCAGCGACACCTCGCCGACCACCGGAACGGCGAGGTGGAAGGGGCCGCCCCCGAGGCTCCGCCCGAACAGCCATCCGGCCGACTCGGCGACCCAGAGCAGGGCGGCGGGCACCGCCAGCATCGCCGGTGCCCGCCGCAGCACCCCTGCGACGGCGAACAGCGCCACCAGGAGATAGCAGAGAGCCTCGTACTTCAGCGACCAGAGGGCGCCGTTGATGTTCGCGTTGTGGTTGGTGCCGCGCTCGATGCCCTCGACGAGGACGTCCGAGACGTCCCAGCTGCCGTCGGTGGGAGATGCCCCGAGGAGGTAGCGCAGCGGACCGTGGGGGTGCTCCCAGAACCCTCCCAGGCCTCCGTGTTCCTGCCAGTACAGGACAGGCATGATCACGAAGCCGGTCACCAGGACGGCCGCCAGCAGTCCAGGGGCGATGCGCAACGCCCGGTTCCGGAGGAACCGCAAGGGCCGGGTACGGCGGCCACTGGCCGTGATGAGGAAGCCAGAGAGGACGAAGAAACCGGTCACCGCGAGTCTGCCCAGGTCCGTCTGCCCGCCGCTCGCGGCCCACAACGGGTCCCGCCGGCCGTAACCGAGCGGGAAGAGGTGCGAGACGAGGACGGCCCCGGCGAGCATTAGACGGAGGGCACCGAAGGCGTTCGCCCGCCCCAGCGACTCGGCGAGCCCGCCGTGGGACTTGCTCCAGCTCCATGCACGCATGCGACCTCTTGCATCCGCTGAGGGGAACCCTGCTGTGGGAGGGCTACCGGGCGCTGACGGTCAGCCGTTCAGACGGTCCGCCCACAGCGACTCGACCGACTGCCGCAGCGTGCGCTGCGGTACCCAGCCCAGCTGTTCGCGGGCCGCGGAGATGTCGAGCTGCTGCCACTCCGACTCGGGGCCCGTCCCCTCGGGGGCAGGTACCTCGGTGACCGTGACCGGGACGCCGCTCACCTCGACGAGGAGGTCGACCAGGCGGCGGGCCGGCGCAGCGCTCCCGGTGCCGATGTTGAGCACGGAACGGGCCGTCCGGGTACCGGCCGCGGAGACGATCGCGTCCACCGTGTCGTCCAGGTCCACGAAGTCGCGCTGCGCGGTCAGCGGAGCCAGGGACAATTCGGCGACCTCGCCCGCCGCCCGGGCGGCGGCGAGCTTGGCACCCATGACGCCCAGCAGACTGTGCCCGGGCTGGCCCGCGCCGGTCACGTTCCCCAGCCTGAGGACCACCGCGTCGAGGCCGTCGCTCCGTACCGCGGACACCACACGCTCGGTGGCCTCCAGCTTCAGCCGGCCGTAGGCCATCACCGGAGCCGGGACGTCGTCCTCGTGCTGGCTGACGCCGACGGGCACCAGGCCGTACTCGTGGACGGTGCCGAGGTGGACCAGCCGGGCGGGGGCGGCCGTCGAGCCGATCGCCTCGACGAGCCGGTCCACCAGGACGACGTTGGCGGTGTGCATCTGCTCGTCGTCGAGCCCCCACATGCCGCCCGCCGCGTTCACGACGACGTCCGTGCGCTCGCGCTCCAGCAGGGCGGCCAGCTCGGACGCCGGGGCGCTCGTCAGGTCGAAGGGGACGAAGCGGCCGGCCACGGGCGTCGCGGAAGGCTTGCGGGCCAGCGTGAGGACCTCGCTCCCCAGCGCCTGGAACCGTGCCGTGACGGCCCGGCCGATGAAACCGGTGCCGCCGAGGACGGCGACGCGGGGCGGTGTGTGCGGGGTGCTCATGGCGGAGCGCTCCTTGAGGAGAGGGGAACCGGGTACCGCGGGATCAGCGGGCCCTGCCGGTGGCGGAGGCGTTGCGCAGCAGGGTTCGGGCACCGTCCCACTGGCGGTTGCGCACGGCACCGGGCACCAGCGTCAGGGCGTGGATCCGGGCCGAAAGGTGGCGGCGCGAGGCCTTCGCGGCGCGCGGCCAGCCGTGGGCGTCCAGCCGGTCCGCGACGTCGAGGAAGTAGCGGCGGGCCTCGGTGAACCGGCTGCCGCTGAAGGCGGACTTCGAGGAGATGCTGACCGTGTGCCGGCGGTACTGGAAGCAGAGGGTGTCGCTCACCGCCATCTGCTCGCCGGCCTGGAGCAGGTCGACGATCAGCGCGAGGTCCTGGATGATCTCCAGGTTGTCGCGGAAGCCCATGGTGCGGACGGCGTCGGTGCGCCAGCAGATCGACGGGAAGTACAGCCAGTTGCCGCGCAGCAGGCTGACGGCGAGCTCCTCGCCGCCCATCAGCTCCAGGCCGCGGGTCCGCGGCGCGTACAGCCGCCGCTTGGCCTCGTCCGCCAGCGTGCGGCTGACCGCACCGTCGCTGCCGATGACCTCGACGCCCGGCTGGATCATGGCCACGCCCGGGTGGGCCGACAGCACGCCGCGGATCGTCTCGATGTAGTTGGGCAGCATGATGTCGTCGGTGCCCATGAAGACGAGGTACTCGTGCTCGGCCAGGCCGAGGCACTTGCGGTAGTTGCCGGTGACGCCGAGGTTCTGCTCGTTGCGCAGGTACCGGACCCGGGGGTCCCCGAGCTCGGCGAACCACTCCGGCACGCCCGGCTCGCGACCGTCGTCGACGACCGTCAGCCGCCAGTCCCGGTCGGTCTGCGCCAGGACACTGCGCACCGCGGCCTGCATCAGTGCCACGTCGCCGTAGTAGGGGAGCAGGACATCCAGAGTGGTCATGGCGGCTATCCGGTGGTTGGGGGCGGCTGCCCCGGTACGGAGCACGGCCACGGACGTGGCGGCCACATCATATGACCGACATGCCGGTCATTCGGTCGGGTGCCGTCCGCGGACGGCACCCGACCGGCGCTCAGACCGAGCGGAGCCCGGCGGTGTACGCCTCGCAGACCGAGTACTCGGGCAGCAGACCGGACGCCTTCGCCTCGGCCAGGGAGGGAGCCGCCTCGTCGCGCGCGGACAGCTGCGGCGCCGCCGTGCCCCAGTCGATGGCGAGGTCCGGGTCCAGCGGGTGCACGGTGTGCTCACCCGCGGGGTTGTAGGTCTCGGAGCAGACGTACGAGAGCGTGGCGTCGTCCGTCAGCGCGCAGAAGCCGTGGCCGAGCCCCTCCGGGATGTACACGGCCCGGCGGTCCACGTCGTCCAGCCGGACGGAGTCCCAGCGGCCGAAGGTCGGCGAACCGACCCGCAGGTCCACCACCACGTCGAGCACCGCCCCGCGTACGCAGGTGACGTACTTGGCCTGCCCGGGCGGCACGTCGGCGAAGTGGATGCCCCGCACCACACCGCTGGACGACACCGAGAGGTTGGCCTGGGCCAGCCGGAGCGGGTGGCCCACCACCTCGGAGAGGCGGTCGAAGCGGTACCACTCCATGAACAGCCCGCGCGGATCGCCGTGCTGCTGCGGAGTCATCTCGAACGCGCCGGCGATCGACAGCTCGCGGAACTTCATCGGTTGCCCTCCTCGACGAGCAGGTCCAGCAGGTACTCCCCGTACCCGCTCTTGCGGAGCGGCTCGGCCAGCTCGCGCAGCTGCGCCGAGTCGATCAGGCCGGCGCGCCAGACCGCCTCCTCGATGCAGCCGATCTTGAAGCCCTGGCGCTCCTCGATCACCCGGACGAACTCGGAGGCCTGAACCATCGACACGAACGTGCCGGTGTCCAGCCAGGCCGTACCGCGGTCGAGCACGGTGACCTGCAGCTCACCGTTGCGCAGGTAGGCCTCGTTGACCGCCGTTATCTCCAACTCGCCCCGGGCGCTGGGCTCCAGGTTCTCGGCGATCTTGACGACCCGGTTGTCGTAGAAGTACAGGCCGGGCACGGCGTACCGCGACTTCGGCTGCTCGGGCTTCTCCTCGATCGAGATGACCTGGCCCTGCGGGTCGAACTCCACCACGCCGTACGCGCGCGGATCGGCCACCGGGTAGGCGAACACCCGTCCGCCCTCCGGCCGGGTGTGCTGGGCGAGCCGGGTGCCCAGGCCGCTGCCGTGGAAGATGTTGTCGCCGAGGATCAGCGCGACCGGCTCGTCCCCGATGAAGTCGGCGCCGAGCACGAAGGCCTGGGCGATCCCCTCCGGACGCTCCTGCACCGCGTACTCCAGGCGCAGCCCGAGCTGGGAGCCGTCGCCGAGCAGGCGCTGGAACTGCTCCTGGTCCTGCGGGGTCGTGATGATGAGGATCTCGCTGATGCCCGCCATCACCAACGTGGACAGCGGGTAGTAGACCATCGGCTTGTCGAAGACGGGGAGCAGCTGCTTCGACACCGCCCGGGTCAGCGGCCACAGGCGCGATCCGGTGCCGCCCGCCAAGAGAATTCCACGCATGACGGGCAGCTTATGCGAGGCCCCCGGCGGGGTCGTGGGGCAGGGCGGGTCTTCGAACAGGTCTGGGTAGACTGCGCCCTACTATGCGCATCCTCGTCACCGGCGGCGCCGGCTTCATCGGATCCGAGTTCGTCCGCTCCCTGCTGGGCGCCGACGAGTCCGCCCAGGTCACCGTCCTCGACAAACTCACCTACTCGGGCGTCGAGGCCAACCTCGCACCGGTCGCCGGACACCCCGGCTACCGGTTCGTCCGGGGTGACATTTGCGACACCGAGACCGTCGAGCAGGTGATGCCCGGCCACGACGTGGTCGTCCACTTCGCCGCCGAGTCGCACGTCGACCGGTCGATCGAGGGCGCCGGGCCGTTCGTCCTGACCAACGTCGTGGGCACGCAGGTCCTGCTCGACGCGGCCCGCAAGCACGGCGTCGGCCGCTTCGTGCACGTCTCCACCGACGAGGTCTACGGCTCGATCGCCGAGGGCTCCTGGACGGAGGAGTGGCCGCTGGCCCCCAACTCCCCGTACTCCGCCTCCAAGGCCGGCTCGGACCTGCTGGCGCTGGCCTACCACCGCACCCACGGCATGGACGTCGTGGTCACGCGGTGCTCGAACAACTACGGCCACTACCAGTTCCCCGAGAAGGTCATCCCGCTGTTCACCACCAACCTGCTCGACGGCAGGAAGGTCCCGCTCTACGGGAACGGCGGCAACATCCGCGACTGGCTGCACGTCTCCGACCACTGCCGCGGCATCGAGCTCGCCATGCGCAAGGGCCGCGCCGGCGAGGTCTACAACATCGGCGGCGGCACCGAGCTCACCAACAAGGAGCTCACCGGCCTGCTCCTGGAGGCCGCCGGGGCCGACTGGGACATGGTCGAGCCGGTGGCCGACCGCAAGGGCCACGACCTGCGCTACTCGCTCGACATCACCAAGATCAGCGAGGAGCTCGGCTACACCCCGCAGGTCCGCTTCGAGGACGGCCTCGCCGCCACGATCGCCTGGTACCGCGACAACCGCGACTGGTGGGAGCCGCTGAAGAGCAAGGCCGCGCTGCGTGGCTGACCGGGCGGGCGGCCGCGCGAACCCGCTGGCCCGACTGTTCGACGCGCTGCCGCCCGGCACCCGGCTGGTGCTGGGCGGCACGGTCGTCCTCGGCATCTCCTCGTACATCTACCTCGCCCTCGCCGGCCACACGCTGGACGCCACCTCCCTCGCCGGCGTCTCCGTGCTCTGGACGGTCGTGATGTCCGTCGGGTACGGGCTCTTCTCGCCGGTGGAGCTGGAGCTGAACCGCCTGGTCGCCGCCCGCAACGTCGGCGGCCAGGGCCCGCGGGAGGCGCTGCGCCGGACGGCCCTGCTCACCGGTGCGGTGCTGCTGGCCGTCCTCGCGCTGCTCGCCGCGGCCGCCCGGCCGATCGCCGACCGCCTCTTCCACGGCGACCTCACCCTGGTGGCCGGCCTGGGCGGGGCGCTCGTCGGACTCGCCGTCAGCTCGCTCACCCGCGGCGCCCTCGCCGGCCTCGGCAACTTCAGGGCCTACGGCACCCAACTGGCCGTCGACGGCGGCCTGCGGATCGGCCTCGCGGCCGCCGTCCCGGCGCTCGGCCTGCACTCGGTGCTGGCGTTCAGCCTGATCCTCGTGGTGTCGCCGCTGGCGGCCTCCCTCATCGGCCTGCGTTCCACCCTGCGGGACCGCCGACCGGGCCCCGCGGTGCCCTGGCCCGGGCTGACCCGGGGCCTCGGCCTGCTCGCCGCCTCGACCCTGCTCGCCCAGCTGATGGTCAACGCCGCCGTGGTCAGCGTCCAGCTGCTCTCGCCCGCCTCGACCGCGCTCGTCGCAGCCCTGCTGAACGCCGTGGTCATCGCCCGCGTCCCGCTCTTCGCCTACGCGGCCATCCAGGCCTCCCTGGTCTCCGCCCTGTCGGGGGCCGCGGCCTCCGGCCGGCACGCGGAGTTCCGCAAGGTGCTGGTGCGCACCGTCGCCGTCGTCTGCGCGATGTGCCTCGCCGGCGGGGTGCCGGCCGTCCTCCTCGGACCCTGGATCATCAGGACGATGTTCAACGCCCAGGACGTCCTGGGCGCGGCCGACTTCCTCTGGCTGGTCCTCGGGACCCTCTGCTACATGGTCGCGACCGTCGTCGGCCAGGCGCTCATGGCCCTGGGCCGCCACCAGCGGCAGCTCGTCGCCTGGGCGGTCGGCACGGCCGTCCTCGCCGCGGTCACGCTGCTCCCCGGCGACGTCGGCACCCGCGCCGAACTCGGCTACCTCGCGGGATCCGCTGCGACCGCCGGGCTGATGCTGTGGTCGCTGCTGCGCCGCTTCCGCGCGGCACCGGCGGACGCCGGCGACGTTCCTGCCGCTTCGGAGGCCGCAGCACCGGTCGCATGACGCATTCGGGCCCGACGCGCACCGCACGTCGGGCCCGAATGCGTCCGGGGGAGGGGTGCTCAGCCGTCAGACGCCGCCGTCGGCCCGACGCTCGACGAAGGCGGTGACCCGCCGACCCAGCCGCTGAGCAGGCTGTTCGACCAGGGTGAAGGTCAGCTGACTGACCACCAGGACCACGGCGATGAAGACGATGCCGATCCCGAAACGTGACCACAGCGGGATGTCCCTCACCGCAGTGGGGCTGATCAACCAGAGCAGAACGCACAGCAGCACCGCGTGGACCAGATAGATCGAATAACTGACCGACCCCAGCCAGGTCAGGAACCGCGGAACCGCACGGCCGCGGAGGAGCAATCCCAGACCGAAGACCGCCCAGGTGGCCAGCATCGCCGCAACCCACTGCCACTGGACGTGGTGCGTCAACCTCGCATGCTCGTCCCAGCACGCACCGGCCGCCACGACCGCACCCAGCGCCACCACGCAGGCGACGGCGCACTTCCGACGGCTGATCTGCCCCTGCTCGGCTCGGTAGATCGCCGTGCCGGCGAACATGGTGGCCAGGATCGACAGCCCGTACCACCCGGGCATCCGCCCGTTGACCGTGACCAGGACGAGCGCCAACCCCGTGAGCAGAACGGCGCCCGTGACCGACAGGGCACGGCGTCGGGACAGCAGACAGATCAGGCCCGCCACCATGACCGCAGCGGACACCGCCACGGTGACCTTGGTGCTGTGCAGATCGCGCGAGAACAGCAGCACCGGGAACAGACCCGCGGCCAACGCGCCGATCAGGGCGAGACCCGCCGAGATCTCCGCGCTGCGCCGGTGCAGCCCGAGCACGAAGAGGCCCGCCACCAAGAGGTAGAACGCCATCTCGTAGGAGAGGGTCCACATGACGAACAGCGATCCCCCCACCCCGACGAAGTCGTGCAGCATCGTCAGGTTGGCGAGCGCTGCGACGGCGGGATGCTTCGCCGGGAACGGGCTGACCGGGGAAAGCACCGTGTAGGCACCCACCGTCCAGACAGCGATGCCCGCCAGCACCACCACGAGGCAGAGCGGGTAGATCCGGAAGAACCGGCTGATCCAGAAGCCGCGTACGCTCCCGCGCCGCTCCAGGGAGGCGGGCACGATGTAGCCGCTCACCAGGAAGAAGAGGAAGACACCGAAGGACGCGACGTCGAAGTGGTGGGTGATCCGGGCGTACAGCTCCGGGACCACCATCTGCACGAAGTGCTCGCCCGCGATGGTCAGCGCGGCGACACCGCGCAGCAGATCCAGCCAGCCGAGCCGACTGCCTGGCGAGGCGACCGGCGCCTCGGCAGAGCCTGACAGGTCAGGCCGGGGCCGCGCCCGGGAGGTGAGAGACATCCGGCGAGAGTAGCCCACGACTCCCGCGCCGCAGGCTCCAGCCCCGGCTCCGGAGACGGCTCCGGAGCAGACCGGCGGCCGCTGTCGTCCGTTCTCCGGCGGCGGCTACGATGGCCCTCGCCACCGCGGCTGAAAGGCGTCTCTCGTCGTGCAACTCACTGTCATCACATCGATCACCGGTGTACTGGTGCTCGTGTACATCCTCGAACTGCTGCGTCGGCAGCAGCTCCGGGAGAAGTACGCGGCGATATGGCTCGGCATCGGTCTGGTAGTGGCCCCGCTGGGCTTCGTTCCCCGGGTGCTCGACTCCACCGCACGGCGGCTCGGAATCGCGTCGGGCGTGAGCCTCGTGCTCTTCGCCGGCTTCGTGCTCGTGCTGCTCGTCTGCCTCCACCTCAGCTGGGAGGCGAGCAGGCTGGAGGCCGAGACCCGCACGCTGTCCGAGGAAGTGGCGCTGCTGCGCGCCCACCTGGTCGCGCACCACGGCTACCCGGAGCCCCGCCCGCAGGCGCAGGTCGAGGGTTCGGTCGATTCGGAGGTCGGGGCGTGATGGACGGGCGCAAGATACTTGTCATCCTGCCGGCCTGGAACGAGGCCGAGGGCCTGCCCGGCATCCTGGGTGAGATACGGTCCCAACTGCCCGGCGTTGACACACTGGTGGTCGACGACGGCTCGACCGACCGCACGGCCGAGGTCGCCGCCGCGGCGGGTTCGGCCGTCGCGAGGCTCCCCTACAACCTGGGCGTCGGCGGGGCCATGCGGCTCGGCTACCGATACGCCCACCTGCACGGCTACGACGTCGCGATCCAGATCGACTCGGACGGCCAGCACGACCCGTCCTACGTCCCGCTGCTGCTGGAGAAGCTGAACGAGGCCGACCTGGTCATCGGCGCCAGGTTCGACGGCGAGGGCGACTACAAGGTGCGCGGCCCCCGGAAGTGGGCCATGGGGCTGCTGTCCACGGTGCTCTCCCGGATCACGCGCACCAGGCTGACCGACACGACCTCGGGCTTCCGCGCCTGCAACCGCAAGCTCATCGAGTTCTTCGCCACCTGGTACCCGGTGGAGTACCTCGGCGACACCGTGGAGAGCATGGTCGGCGCCGCCCGCTGTGGTTTCACCGTCCGCCAGGTCCCGGTGGCCATGCGGGAGCGGACCACCGGACGACCGAGCGCCTCGCCGTTCAAGGCCATGATCTACCTGGCCCGGGCCGGGCTGGTCCTGCTGCTCGCGATGATCCGGAGGATGCCGGACAACCTGCGGGCCATCGCGGAGTCGAAGGACGAGTCGCCCGTACGTGAGTTGGCCCTGAAGGGCTGAAGTCCACGAACGTCGAAGCCGCCGGGGCAGCGCCCCGGCGGCTTCGACGTTCACGCTTCCTGCAACTGGGCTTCCGGCGCCGTTCCCGCGACCACGTCCCCCGCCTTCCGGCGCCGCCGCAGGAACGGAGGTGTCAGGTCGTCCAGGTTCTTGTCCTTGAGCCGGAGGGTGGGCCGTTCCACCAGGTACCACGAGCAGGCGGCCATTCCGAGGGCGACAACCGTCGACAGTGCCACGTAGGGCCAGAAGCCCCACCGCGTGCCGTGGAACAGCACGAGGGTCTGCTGCACGGGGAAGGCGTAGATGTACAGGCCGTACGAGAAGTCGGCCTTCGCTCCGATCCGGGTCAGCGGGGAAGGCGTCCTGACGGCTGCCCAGACGATCAGGTAGGCCAGCGCGGGCAGTCCGACGAGCGTGAAGCCGCCGAACCGCATCGACCCGCCGAAGAGCACTGCGCAGACGGCTGCGATCGCCCAGTGGATCGGCAGCCGCTCCCGGTACAGCTCGGCCGCTGCGCCCAGGCCGAACATGAACATCAGCGGAAGCAGGTTGTTCAAGGAGATCCAGCCGATCAGCGGCAGGATGTAGGCGCCGTGGCCGGTCTCCGCGTAGATGTTCGCCCGCAGGTGGGGGGCCTTCACGGCGAGGGAGGCCATGAACAGGAAGGCGCCGGCCAGCATCACCAGGACGACGGCCCGGTTGCGGCGCAGAATGCCGAGCGCCGCCAGGCCGCCGACCACGAGGTAGCAGAAGACCTCCGACGACAGGGACCACAGCGAGCCGTCGAACGCCTTCGGATACGGGTTGTCGGCCAGCAGCCCGGACAGCCCGAACTGGTTCATCGCCAGTGCGCAGTTCTTGCGGAGATACCTCCAGGGCCCCTCCGAGTGCGTGAAGTAGTCGTGCAACGACATCCCGGAACGCCAGGCGACGATCGGGCCGACGACCAGCACGGTCACCAGGAGGCAGGCCCAGAAACCCGGCAGGATCCGGACGGCGCGCGCCCAGAGGAACCGCCGCAGGTCCGTGCGCATGGCGCTGCGGGTGATGAGGAGGCCGGACAACAGGAAGAAACCGGCAACGCACAGGGCGCCCAGGTCCACCTGGTGGCGGCTCAGCGACTTCAGCGGCTCCGGCTGGTGGAAACCGAGCGGCCTGGCGTGCTCGATGATGACGCCGACCGAGAAGACGAGCCGCAGGAGTCCGAAACCGTTCCGGCGGCCCGACCACACGTCGGCCAGCGTGGGGAGTGACGAGAGGCGCGCTCTCACAGCGAGGGCGGACATGAACAGGTCTCTTCCGATCGTGGGTTGAGGTCGGTCGCGCCGGCGGACTGGCGCGGTGCGTGCAGAGAGCACCGCGGGGCCGTGCAGGAGCGGGGTCGCCTCACCCCGCCGTCACCGCCGAACCATGAGGGTGACCGTAACATCGCGCAGTTGAACGATTCGTTCGACCTCGTAGGCCTGGTTCAGCGCGTCGATCTCGGGCTTGATCAGCTTGATGTCGGACCCGTCGAGCCGGCGGTCCGCGCGCTCCGGGACCGAGCCCAGGGTGACGACCCACAGCCGAGGCTCGTCGCCGAGACACTTGGCACTGTTGCTGCACTCCAGTGTCCACAGATCGCGGCGGTGCGCGGCGCTCTCCGCCAGGAAGACATCGCGCATGTCGAGGGACCGGGGGAGCGCGTACCGCACCCCGGCATCCAGGTAGTGGTCGAACCACGGCCCGCGCGAGTAGACGATCCCGTCTCCGGGGCGCCGGCCCTGCGCGATCACCGCACCCGCGCCCATGAAGTCGGGCGTCGAAGGCGATCCGCCGTACGGCACGGCCATCGGATAGCTGTACCAGCTGTGCGAATCCGCCTGCCGCACGAAGCGCTGGTCGGGCACTCCCACCGCCGTGACCAGGACGAGGGCGCCCACGGTCAGCAGCCGGGGCCTGAGCGCCGCCGCGCCCGCACCGGCAAGCACCGCCCAGGCCGGCACGGTGAAGAAGAGGTAGCGGTTCAGCCAGTAGGAGATCTCGCCGTGGGAGACCGCCCACAGCACGACCAGCGGGAGGACTGCCAGCAGCGCGGCCTCGACGGCGGGCCGCCGCCGGCGCTGCAACAGGGGGAGGAGCGCCAGCACCAGCAGGACGAGACTCGCCGGCGTGGAGTAGAACAGCTCGGGCCACATCCGCCACGTCTTGGCGAACGTGGGCCGCTCGATCCAGCCCAGCTGTCGGTGGAGCTGCCGCTGGCCGAGCAGAACGAGGGGCAGCAGGCTCGCCGCCGCAGCCGTGACCGAGACCAGCCATCGAAGCGGCAGGCGCGCGTCCCGTCCGTCCCGCCAACGCAGCAGCACAACGACCGCATGTCCAGACAGGAAGGTCAGCGAGGCGAGGTGGAACGCCCCGGCGGCGCTGAGGCAGGAGACGTAGCCGAGCCACCTCGGCCAGGTCGGCTGCTCCAGTGCGCGGAACAGGAACAGCGTGGCGGCCGCGACGGCGCCCGCCACCAGGGCGTACGAGCGAACCTCCTGCGCATATCTGCTGACGGCGGGGATCACCGCGAACAGCAGGCCCGCGGCGAGCCCGGAGCGGGGCCCGAAGAGCCGCTGCCCGGTGAGCGCGACGCAGACGGCGGCTCCGGTGACCGCCAGCACTCCCGGCATGCGCATGCTGGTGAGCGAATCGCCGAACGCCCGGATCCATTCGTGGATCAGGAGGTAGTACGCGCCGTGAACGGCGTCCACGTTGTGCAGCATGCCGAGCAGGTCCCGGGTGCTGCGCGAGGCCGAGGCCCAGGTCGCCAGCTCGTCCTGCCACATTCCCGGGCGGCTCGCCCCGTACGTCCCCAGGGCGAAGGTGACGAGGGCCGGAACGAGCCAGGGGTTCCACAGCAGCCGGGCGGAGCGGGCGCGTGCACCCCGGGAGTTCCCCCGGGACCGTGCGGCGGTGGGCTCCGGCGGAGCTGTGCGGACCGGCCCGCGGGCGGCCGCGTGAACAGGGCGAGTCATGGGTGGCCCAACGGTGGGTTCGGGTGTGCGTGCTGCATCGTACCGGTGAGCGAATGCTCTGCAGCAGGGGCGAGTGAGCAGGCCGGGTCCATGTCGGAGCCGCCTCCCGATTGGCGTTACGCCTGCTCCGTGTGGCAGTATGTCCAAGTTGCTCGGTTGAGTGCCGATGCTGCGCGCCTCCCGCCGGGAGGACCGGAAGCGAGTCCCACGTACTCGTCGTTCCCGTGATGGCCGTTCATGCGTCCGCGTTCACTGCTCTGCGGTGGGCGTGTGGGCGCAGTGGTGTGTAAGCGACACCGCGGCAGCTGCGGGGCGGACGTACGGGAATCTTCCGGGAAGCGTGGGCGGGGCCTCGACCCGGCGCCTGGTGGGTGCAAGACCTCACCGACCGAGAGCGGGAACCGAAGAGGGCGACCTCTTTGGTTTTTTGCAAGCGACAGGGCGACACGCCCGACCGCGGGGGTCGGAGAGGGTAACCATCCGGGGGCGCCGCCGGACCAGTCCGCTCGGACGGGTCCGGTCGTGGAAGCAGCAGACGACAGAAGGACTACTGAGTAGCCATGGCGGGACAGAAGATCCGCATCCGGCTCAAGGCCTACGACCACGAGGTCATCGACTCCTCGGCGAAGAAGATCGTCGAGACGGTGATTCGTACTGGTGCGCAGGTCGCGGGCCCGGTGCCGCTGCCCACTGAGAAGAACGTGTACTGCGTCATCCGCTCGCCGCACAAGTACAAGGACTCGCGCGAGCACTTCGAGATGCGTACTCACAAGCGTCTGATCGACATCCTCGACCCCACGCCGAAGACGGTTGACTCGCTCATGCGTCTCGACCTGCCGGCCGGTGTCGACATCGAGATCAAGCTCTGAGAGGCGCACCGAAGATGGCTAAGCAGATTAAGGGCATCCTGGGCGAGAAGCTCGGCATGACCCAGGTCTGGGACGAGAACAACCGGATCGTTCCGGTGACCGTCGTCAAGGCCGGGCCGAATGTCGTGACCCAGGTCCACACCGCCGACAGCCCGGCCGGCTACGACGCCGTCCAGATCGGCTTCGGCGAGATCGACCCCCGCAAGGTGAACAAGCCCCTCGCGGGTCACTTCGCCAAGGCCGGTGTCACCCCGCGCCGCCACCTGGTCGAGCTGCGTACCTCGGACGCGTCCGAGTACACCCTGGGCCAGGAGATCACCGCCGAGCTGTTCGAGGCGGGTGTCAAGGTCGACGTGACCGGCACCTCCAAGGGCAAGGGCTTCGCCGGTGTCATGAAGCGTCACAACTTCAAGGGCCTCGGCGCCGGTCACGGCACCCAGCGCAAGCACCGCTCGCCCGGTTCCATCGGTGGCTGCGCCACCCCGGGCCGCGTGTTCAAGGGCCTGCGCATGGCGGGTCGGATGGGCCACGAGCGTGTGACCACCCAGAACCTGACCGTGCACGCGGTCGACGCGGAGAAGGGCCTGCTGCTCATCAAGGGCGCCGTCCCGGGCCCGAACGGCGGCCTCGTCCTCGTCCGCACCGCGGCGAAGGGGCTGTGAAGGATATGACCACCATTGACATCCTGTCGCCGGCCGGCGACAAGGCCGGCAGCCTCGAGCTGCCCGCCGAGATCTTCGACGCCAAGGTCAGCATCCCGCTGATGCACCAGGTCGTCGTCGCGCAGCTCGCCGCTGCCCGCCAGGGCACGCACAAGGTGAAGCGCCGCGGCGAGGTCCGTGGTGGCGGCAAGAAGCCGTACCGCCAGAAGGGCACCGGCCGCGCCCGTCAGGGCTCGACCCGTGCGCCGCAGTTCGCCGGCGGTGGCGTCGTGCACGGCCCCGTGCCGCGCGACTACTCGCAGCGGACCCCGAAGAAGATGATCGTTGCCGCCCTCCGCGGTGCGCTCACCGACCGGGCTCGCCACGAGCGCATCCACGTGATCACCGCGGTGACCGCGACCGATGCGCCGTCGACCAAGGCCGCCAAGAGCCTGTTCGGCAAGATCTCCGAGCGCAAGAACGTCCTCCTGGTCGTCGAGCGCGAGGACGAGCTGGGCCTCAAGTCCGCTCGCAACCTGCCGAACGTCCACATCCTGGACGCCGGCCAGCTGAACACCTACGACGTGCTCGTCTCCGACGATGTGGTCTTCACCCAGGCCGCCTTCGAGCGCTTCGTGGCCGGTCCGGCCGCGTCCGCCAAGGCTGTCGCCTCTGAGGGCGAGCTCGAAGGGAGCGCCGCCTGATGGCTGCGGAGATCACGAGCAAGACGTACACGGACCCCCGTGACGTCCTGATCAAGCCGGTCATCTCGGAGAAGAGCTACTCGCTCCTCGACGAGAACAAGTACACGTTCGTCGTGTCGCCGGACGCCAACAAGACCCAGATCAAGCAGGCCGTCGAGGCGGTCTTCTCGGTCAAGGTCGAGGCCGTCAACACGCTCAACCGCCAGGGCAAGCGCAAGCGCTCCCGCACCGGTTTCGGCAAGCGCAAGGACACCAAGCGCGCCATCGTGACGCTGGCCGAGGGCAACCGCATCGACATCTTCGGTGGTCCGGTCTCCGCCTGACGGAGAACGTGATCGTCGTTAAGGACGAGGACGAAAATGGGTATCCGCAAGTACAAGCCGACTACGCCGGGCCGCCGCGGCTCCAGCGTGGCCGACTTCGTCGAAATCACGCGGTCCACGCCGGAGAAGTCGCTGGTTCGCCCGCTGCACAGCAAGGGCGGCCGTAACAACGCCGGTCGTGTCACCGCCCGCCACCAGGGTGGCGGTCACAAGCGCGCCTACCGCGTGATCGACTTCCGTCGTCACGACAAGGACGGCGTGCCGGCCAAGGTCGCTCACATCGAGTACGACCCCAACCGCACCGCGCGCATCGCGCTCCTGCACTACGCGGACGGCGAGAAGCGCTACATCATCGCCCCCCGCGGCGTCGCGCAGGGTGACCGGATCGAGAACGGCCCCGGGGCCGACATCAAGCCGGGCAACAACCTGCCGCTGCGCAACATCCCGGTCGGTACCACCATCCACGCGGTGGAGCTGCGTCCCGGTGGCGGTGCCAAGATGGCCCGCTCCGCCGGTTCCGGCATCCAGCTGCTCGCCCGTGAGGGCCGCATGGCGCACCTGCGCATGCCCTCCGGCGAGATCCGCCTGGTTGACGCGCGCTGCCGCGCGACCGTCGGCGAGGTCGGCAACGCCGAGCAGTCGAACATCAACTGGGGCAAGGCCGGCCGCATGCGCTGGAAGGGCGTCCGCCCGACCGTGCGTGGTGTCGCCATGAACCCGATCGACCACCCGCACGGTGGTGGTGAGGGTAAGACCTCCGGTGGTCGCCACCCGGTCTCGCCGTGGGGCAAGCCCGAGGGCCGTACCCGTCGCCCGAACAAGGCGTCGGACAAGCTCATCGTGCGCCGCCGCAAGACCAACAAGAAGCGCTAGGAGCAGGTCAGATGCCGCGCAGTCTCAAGAAGGGCCCCTTCATCGACGACCACCTTCAGAAGAAGGTGGACGTGCAGAACGAGGCGGGCACGCAGAACGTCATCAAGACCTGGTCCCGTCGTTCCGTGATCTCCCCGGCCATGCTCGGCCACACGATCGCGGTTCACGATGGCCGCAAGCACGTCCCGGTGTTCGTCACCGAGTCGATGGTCGGCCACAAGCTCGGCGAGTTCGCTCCCACGCGCACCTTCAAGGGGCACGTGAAGGAAGACCGCAAGTCGAAGCGTCGCTAGTCGCTCCGCGGGCTTGAGCTCAGCGCCAGACAGACTTAAGTGACTTACTCCATTAAGGGGACAACCATGGAAGCCAGGGCCCAGGCGCGGTACATCCGCGTCACGCCCATGAAGGCCCGCCGCGTGGTGGACCTCATCCGCGGCCTTCCGGCCACGGAGGCCCAGGCCGTCCTGCGTTTCGCTCCGCAGGCCGCCACCGTGCCGGTCGGCAAGGTGCTCGACAGCGCCATCGCCAACGCCGCGCACAACTACAACCACTCCAACGTGGACGACCTCTACATCTCCGAGGCGTACGTTGACGAGGGCCCGACCCTGAAGCGGTTCCGTCCGCGCGCCCAGGGCCGTGCCTACCGGATCCGCAAGCGGACCAGCCACATCACCGTGGTCGTCAGCAGCAAGGAAGGGACCCGGTAATGGGCCAGAAGGTTAACCCGCACGGGTTCCGCCTCGGCATCAGCACGGACTTCAAGTCCCGCTGGTACGCCGACAAGCTGTACAAGGACTACGTCAAGGAAGACGTCGCCATTCGTCGCATGATGACGAAGGGCATGGAGCGCGCCGGCATCTCCAAGGTCGAGATCGAGCGCACCCGCGACCGCGTCCGCGTGGACATCCACACCGCTCGCCCCGGCATCGTCATCGGCCGGCGCGGCACCGAGGCCGACCGCATCCGCGGCGACCTCGAGAAGCTGACCGGCAAGCAGGTCCAGCTGAACATCCTCGAGGTCAAGAACCCCGAGCTGGACGCCCAGCTCGTGGCTCAGGGCGTCGCGGAGCAGCTGTCCTCCCGCGTCTCCTTCCGCCGTGCCATGCGCAAGTCGATGCAGGGCACCATGAAGTCCGGCGCCAAGGGCATCAAGGTCCAGTGCTCCGGTCGTCTCGGCGGCGCCGAGATGAGCCGTTCGGAGTTCTACCGCGAGGGTCGCGTGCCGCTGCACACCCTGCGCGCGAACGTCGACTACGGCTTCTTCGAGGCCAAGACCACCTTCGGCCGCATCGGCGTGAAGGTCTGGATCTACAAGGGCGACGTCAAGAACATCGCCGAGGTCCGCGCTGAGAACGCCGCTGCCCGCTCGGGCAACCGCCCGGCCCGTCCCGAGGGTGGTCGTCCCGCCCGCGGTGGCGAGCGCCGTGGTGGCGAGCGCGGTGGCCGCGGCCGTCGTCCCGCCGCTGCTGAGGCCCCCGCGGCCGCTGCGGTCGAGGCTCCGGCTGCCGAGAACACCGGAACGGAGGCCTGACCCCCATGCTGATCCCCCGTAGGGTCAAGCACCGCAAGCAGCACCACCCGAAGCGTCGCGGCGCTTCGAAGGGCGGCACCGAGCTGGCGTTCGGCCAGTTCGGCATCCAGGCCGTGACCCCGGCCTACGTGACGAACCGTCAGATCGAGTCCGCTCGTATCGCGATCACCCGTCACATCCGCCGTGGCGGCAAGGTCTGGATCAACATCTACCCGGACCGCCCGCTCACCAAGAAGCCGGCCGAGACCCGCATGGGTTCCGGTAAGGGTTCGCCGGAGTGGTGGATCGCGAACGTGCACCCGGGTCGGGTCATGTTCGAGCTGTCGTACCCGAACGAGAAGGTTGCTCGCGAGGCGCTCACCCGTGCCGCGCACAAGCTGCCGATGAAGTGCCGGATCGTCCGGCGCGAGGACGGTGAGAGCTGATGTCGGCCGCTACCAAGGCTGCTGAGCTTCGTCAGCTGGACAACGAGGGCCTCGTTGCCAAGCTGCGTGAGGCCAAGGAGGAGCTGTTCAACCTCCGCTTCCAGGCGGCGACCGGGCAGCTCGACAACCACGGCCGGCTGAAGCTGGTCCGTAAGGACATCGCGCGGATCTACACCCTGATGCGCGAGCGCGAGCTGGGCATCGAGACGGTGGAGAACGCCTGATGACTGAGAACACCAACGAGACGCGCGGTTTCCGCAAGACCCGTGAGGGTCTCGTCGTCAGCGACAAGATGGACAAGACCGTCGTCGTCGCCGTCGAGGACCGCGTCAAGCACGCGCTGTACGGCAAGGTCATCCGCCGTACGAACAAGCTGAAGGCGCACGACGAGCAGAACGCGTGCGGTGTCGGCGACCGTGTCCTCCTCATGGAGACCCGGCCGCTGTCCGCGACGAAGCGCTGGCGCGTCGTCGAGATCCTCGAGAAGGCCAAGTAACGAAGCCGATGAGGTACGGCCGTATGTGCACCAGGCCCCGCAGGGGCGCAGGTGTGAGCAGCGGCCGGCCCGTCGACTCTCGTTGACGATCAGGAGAAAGCTGTGATCCAGCAGGAGTCGCGACTGCGTGTCGCCGACAACACGGGTGCCAAGGAGATTCTCTGCATCCGCGTTCTCGGTGGCTCCGGTCGCCGCTACGCCGGTATCGGGGACGTCATCGTCGCCACCGTCAAGGACGCGATCCCCGGCGGTTCGGTGAAGAAGGGTGACGTCGTCAAGTGCGTCATCGTCCGCACCGTGAAGGAGCGCCGTCGTCCGGACGGTTCCTACATCCGGTTCGACGAGAACGCCGCCGTCGTCCTCAAGAACACCGAGGGTGACCCCCGCGGTACCCGCATCTTCGGCCCCGTGGGCCGCGAGCTGCGCGACAAGAAGTTCATGAAGATCATCTCGCTGGCGCCGGAGGTGCTCTAATCTCATGGCGAACAGCATGAAGATCAAGAAGGGTGACCTGGTCCAGGTCATCACCGGCAAGGACAAGGGCAAGCAGGGCAAGGTCATCCAGGCCATCCCCGCTGAGAACAAGGTCCTCGTCGAGGGTGTCAACCGGGTCAAGAAGCACACCAAGCCGGGCCCGGGCACCCAGGGCGGCATCGTGACCGTCGAGGCCCCGGTGCACGTCTCCAACGTCCAGCTGGTCGTGGAGAAGGACGGCAAGAAGGTCGTCACCCGCGTCGGCTACCGCTTCGACGACCAGGGCAACAAGATCCGCGTTGCCAAGCGGACCGGTGAGGACATCTGATGTCTGAGACGACTGTTGAGAAGGTGGCCCCCCGCCTCAAGGAGCGTTACAACTCCGAGGTCAAGGGCCAGCTGCAGGAGCAGTTCTCGTACGAGAACGTCATGCTGATCCCCGGCCTGGTCAAGGTCGTGGTCAACATGGGTGTCGGCGAGGCCGCCCGTGACAGCAAGCTGATCGAGGGCGCGATCAAGGACCTGACCGCGATCACCGGTCAGAAGCCGGCCGTGACCAAGGCCCGCAAGTCGATCGCGCAGTTCAAGCTGCGCGAGGGCCAGCCGATCGGCGCCCACGTCACCCTCCGTGGTGACCGCATGTGGGAGTTCGTGGACCGTCTGGTGTCGCTGGCTCTGCCGCGCATCCGTGACTTCCGCGGCCTCTCCCCGAAGCAGTTCGACGGCCGTGGCAACTACACCTTCGGTCTGACCGAGCAGGTCATGTTCCACGAGATCGACCAGGACAAGGTCGACCGTCAGCGCGGTATGGACATCACCGTCGTGACCACCGCTCAGACCGACGATGAGGGCCGGGCGCTCCTGCGCGCTCTGGGCTTCCCGTTCAAGGAGGCGTGAGCCATGGCGAAGAAGGCCCTGATCGCAAAGGCCGAGCGTAAGCCGAAGTTCGGCGTCCGGGCGTACACCCGGTGCCAGCGCTGCGGTCGTCCGCACTCGGTGTACCGCAAGTTCGGCCTGTGCCGTGTGTGCCTCCGTGAGATGGCGCACCGCGGCGAGCTGCCGGGCGTGACCAAGAGCTCCTGGTAATCCAGGCGCCCTAGGCACACCACTGCGAAGCAGCGTGCCCGACTCCACCGCTTTTGGGCTTCCGACAGGATTCCCGTAAGGTGGTGGGGTCGGGCCCCTGCCGCGGCATCTCCACAGGTGCTCGCGGCTCTCTTGTGAGGGCTCGCACCCATGTCTTACTACGTCGCAGGTCCCCTGCGCTTGTGCCCCTTTCGCACTCCCCGGAGTGCGCGGAGGGGGACCTGGCGCGGAGAAACCACGGCGAGAGAGGCCTGAGGCCACCATGACCATGACCGACCCGATCGCAGACATGCTCACTCGTCTGCGGAACGCGAACTCGGCGTACCACGACTCCGTCGTGATGCCGTCGAGCAAGATCAAGGCGCACGTCGCCGAGATCCTGCAGCAGGAGGGTTACATCTCCTCCTACAAGGTTGAGGACCCGACCGAGGGCGAGGTCGGCAAGAAGCTGACCATCGAGCTCAAGTTCGGCCCCAACCGTGAGCGCTCCATCGCCGGCATCAAGCGCATCAGCAAGCCGGGTCTGCGCGTTTACGCAAAGTCCACCAACCTGCCGAAGGTGCTCGGCGGCCTGGGCGTGGCGATCATCTCCACGTCCTCCGGTCTCCTCACCGACAAGCAGGCCGCCAAGAAGGGCGTAGGCGGAGAAGTTCTCGCCTACGTCTGGTAATTCGGGAAACGGAGGTACAGCAATGTCGCGTATTGGACGGCTGCCCATCCCGGTTCCCGCCGGCGTGGACGTCACCATCGATGGCCAGGCGGTCTCGGTGAAGGGCCCCAAGGGCACCCTCACCCACGTCGTCGCCGCGCCGATCGAGATCAGCAAGGGCGAGGACGGCACCCTGGTCGTCACCCGCCCGAACGACGAGCGTCAGTCGAAGGCCCTGCACGGCCTGTCGCGGACGCTGGTGGCGAACATGATCACCGGCGTGACCGCGGGCTACCGCAAGTCGCTGGAGATCAGCGGTGTTGGTTACCGAGTCGCCGCGAAGGGCTCCGCCATGGAGTTCTCGCTCGGCTACAGCCACCCGATCCTGGTCGAGGCCCCGGAGGGCATCTCCTTCGTGGTCGAGTCGCCCACCAAGTTCCACGTGGACGGCACTGACAAGCAGAAGGTCGGCGAGGTCGCTGCCAAGATCCGCAAGCTGCGCAAGCCCGACCCGTACAAGGCCAAGGGCGTCAAGTACGCGGGCGAGGTCATCCGCCGCAAGGTCGGAAAGAGTGGTAAGTAAGCGATGAGCGTCTCTGTCAAGATCGGCAAGGGCAACGCCTACAAGAACGCCGCCCGCAAGCGCCGCGCCATCCGCGTTCGCAAGCGCGTCACCGGCACCGAGGTGCGTCCGCGCCTCGTCGTGACCCGCTCGAACCGCCACATGGTCGCCCAGGTCATCGACGACGCCAAGGGTCACACCCTGGCGTCGGCGTCCACCCTCGACGTGTCGATCCGCGGCACCGAGGGCGACAAGACCGAGCTGGCCAAGAAGGTCGGAAGCCTGGTCGCCGAGCGCGCCAAGGCCGCCGGCGTCGAGACGGTCGTCTTCGACCGTGCGGGCAACCGGTACGCCGGCCGCATCGCCGCCCTGGCGGACGCGGCCCGCGAGGCCGGGCTCGACTTCTAAGCCCGCTCGTCGACTCTGTCGACGGACGTAAACGAGAGAGGTAATTCCAATGGCTGGACCCCAGCGCCGCGGTAGCGGCGCCGGCGGCGGCACCGGCGGCGAGCGGCGTGACCGTAAGCGTGACGACCGGGGCAACGCCCCCGCCGTCGAGAAGACCGCTTACGTCGAGCGCGTCGTCGCGATCAACCGTGTCGCCAAGGTTGTCAAGGGTGGTCGTCGCTTCAGCTTCACCGCGCTGGTCGTGGTGGGCGACGGTGACGGCACCGTGGGTGTCGGTTACGGCAAGGCGAAGGAGGTTCCGGCCGCCATCGCCAAGGGCGTTGAGGAGGCCAAGAAGAACTTCTTCAAGGTCCCCCGTATCCAGGGCACCATCCCGCACCCCGTTCAGGGCGAGAAGGCCGCCGGCGTCGTGCTGCTGAAGCCGGCGTCCCCCGGTACCGGTGTTATCGCCGGTGGCCCGGTGCGTGCCGTCCTGGAGTGCGCCGGCGTTCACGACATCCTGTCGAAGTCGCTCGGCTCGGACAACGCGATCAACATCGTGCACGCCACGGTGGCCGCTCTGAAGGGCCTCGTGCGCCCCGAGGAGATCGCCGCCCGTCGTGGCCTGCCGCTGGAGGACGTGGCTCCCGCCGCTCTGCTGCGGGCCCGCGCGGCTGGGGTGAGCGCCTGATGGCTCGCCTGAAGGTCACGCAGACCAAGTCCTACATCGGTAGCAAGCAGAACCACCGTGACACCCTGCGTTCGCTCGGCCTGAAGCGGCTGAACGACACCGTGGTGAAGGAGGACCGCCCGGAGATCCGCGGCATGGTCCACACCGTTCGTCACCTCGTCACGGTCGAGGAGGTGGACTGACATGGCGGACTCGCCGATCAAGATCCACAACCTGCGGCCCGCCCCCGGCGCCAAGACCGAGAAGACCCGTGTGGGTCGCGGTGAGGGTTCCAAGGGCAAGACCGCCGGTCGTGGTACCAAGGGCACCAAGGCCCGTTACCAGGTTCCGCAGCGCTTCGAGGGTGGCCAGATGCCGCTCCACATGCGCCTGCCGAAGCTGAAGGGCTTCAAGAACCCGGCCCACAAGCAGTTCCAGGTCGTGAACCTGGACAAGCTCGCCGAGCTCTACCCGCAGGGTGGCGAGGTCACCGTGGCCGACCTGGTCGCCAAGGGTGCCGTTCGCAAGAACGAGCTCGTCAAGGTCCTCGGCCAGGGCGAGGTCTCGGTCGCGCTGCAGGTGACGGTCGACGCCGTCTCCGGCTCGGCCGCCGAGAAGATCGCCGCTGCCGGCGGCTCCGTCACCGAGCTCCTCTGAGCTCGTTGACCTACGTGGGCCCGTACCTCTCTCGGGAGGTGCGGGCCCACTGCTTTTCTCCGTTCCGTTCGCCGACCCGCCGGGTCGGCCGCGGATCTGACGTGTGCTCAACACCGGCCAAAACCGGGCATCCCGGCCGGTCGGCCGGTACCGGGGCCGGCACTCGCTTCTCGACCGTTGCCGCACACTGTTAGAGTCCGTTGGGTTCCCTTGTAGGCTGCGGGTCAGGCGTGCCTGTGCAGTCGTCCGGCAGCCGACAAGAGCCCCACACCCCCCCATCAGGACCGACCCTCCCGCCGTCAAGCGCGGGAGGCGCAGGAGGCACCGTGCTCAGTGCGTTCGCGCGGGCGTTCCAGACGCCCGACCTGCGCAAGAAGCTGCTGTTCACGCTGGGCATCATGGTGCTGTTCCGGCTGGGCGCACACGTCCCGATCCCGGGCGTCAACTTCGTTGCCGTCAACCAGTGCATCAAGGACACCTCGTCCAGTGGCCTCTTCGGCCTGGTGAACCTGTTCAGCGGCAATGCGCTGCTGCAGCTGACGATCTTCGCGCTCGGCATCATGCCGTACATCACGGCCAGCATCATCCTCCAGCTCCTCACGGTCGTGATCCCGCGGCTCGAGGCGCTGAAGAAGGAGGGCCAGGCGGGTACGGCGAAGATCACGCAGTACACCCGCTACCTGACCATCGCGCTCGCCGTGCTCCAGGGCACCGGCATCGTCGCGACGGCCTCCAGCGGCGCGCTGTTCTCCGGCTGCTCGGTCGCCAACGAGGTCGTGCCGGACACCAGCGTCTTCCGGGTGGCCGTGATGGTCATCACCATGACCGCCGGCACCACGGTGATCATGTGGCTCGGCGAGCTCATCACCGACCGCGGCATCGGCAACGGCATGTCGATCCTGATCTTCACCTCCATCGCGGCCGGCTTCCCCGGCTCGATGTGGGCGATCAAGCAGTCCGGCAAGATCGGTGGCGGCTGGGTCGAGTTCTTCAGCGTCATCGCGATCGGCATCGTGGTCGTCTGCCTGGTCATCTTCGTCGAGCAGGCCCAGCGCCGGATCCCGGTGCAGTACGCCAAGCGCATGATCGGTCGCCGGGCCTTCGGCGGCACCTCGACCTACATCCCGCTGAAGGTCAACCAGGCCGGTGTGATCCCGGTCATCTTCGCCTCGTCGCTGCTCTACATCCCGGCGCTGGTGGTGCAGCTCACCAACAGCAAGGCCGGATGGGCGAACTGGATCAGCGGTCACTTCGTCAAGGGCGACCACCCGATCTACATGGCGACCTACTTCGTCCTGATTGTCTTCTTCGCGTTCTTCTACGTGGCCATCTCCTTCAACCCCGAAGAAGTTGCGGACAACATGAAGAAGTATGGTGGGTTCATCCCGGGCATCCGGGCGGGCCGACCGACGGCCGAGTACCTGAACTACGTGCTCACCCGCATCACGTGGCCGGGATCGTTCTACCTGGGCCTTATCGCGCTGATCCCGATGATCGCCCTGGTTGCCTTCAACGCGAACCAGAACTTCCCGTTCGGCGGCACCAGCGTGCTCATCGTCGTCGGCGTCGGACTCGAAACTGTGAAGCAGATCGAGAGCCAGCTCCAGCAGCGCAATTACGAAGGGTTCCTCCGCTGATGCGTATCGTCCTCGTCGGACCTCCCGGGGCCGGGAAGGGTACTCAGGCGCACGTGCTCGCCAAGACCCTGTCCATCCCGCACATCTCCACTGGCGACCTGTTCCGCGCCAACATCAGCCAGGGCACCCCGCTGGGGCTCGAGGCCAAGGCGTACATGGACGCGGGTCGGCTGGTGCCGGACGAGGTCACCATCGGCATGGCCAAGGACCGGATGCTGCAGCCGGACGCCGAGAACGGCTTCCTGCTCGACGGCTTCCCGCGCAACCTGGGCCAGGCCAAGGCCCTGGACGAGATCCTCGCCGAGCAGGGCATCGTGCTCGACGGCGTGCTCGACCTGGAGGTCCCCGAGGACGAGGTCGTCAAGCGGATCGCCGGCCGCCGGCTGTGCCGCAACGACGGCAGCCACGTGTTCCACGTGGTGTACAACCCGCCGAAGGTCGACGACGTCTGCGACGAGTGCGGCGGCGAGCTGTACCAGCGCTCGGACGACACCGAGGAGGCCGTGCGGGTCCGCCTGGAGGAGTACCACTCCAAGACGGAGCCGATCATCGGCTACTACGCCGACCAGGGCCTGCTGGTCACCATCTCCGCCCTCGGCAAGGTGGGCGAGGTGACCGAGCGCGCGATCGGCGCTCTGGAGCAGAAGAAGACCGCCTGAGACGGCCCGCAACGGCCGGGAAGCCCCCTGACGGGGCCTCCCGGCCGTTGCGGCGTCGTACGGTGGTAGCGAGTGCACGGCCCCCGGCAAGGACCGGGCGGCGACCGACAGTGGAAGGCGTGACCAGATGGTGGAGATCAAGACCCCCGAGCAGATCGCGAAGATGCGGGCGGCCGGGCTGGTCGTCGCCGAGGCGCTCAAGGCCTGCCGGGAGGCGGTCGCTCCGGGCATCACCACCCAGGAGCTGAACGACATCGCCGACAAGGTCATCACCGACCACGGCGCGACCTCCAACTTCCGCGCCCACCACGGCGGCCTCTGGTTCCCCGGTGTGATCTGCGCCTCGGTGAACGACGAGATCGTCCACGGCATCCCGGGGGAGCGGGTGCTGCAGGAGGGCGACCTGATCTCCATCGACTGCGGCGCGATCCTGGACGGCTGGCACGGCGACGCGGCGATCACCGTCGCGGTCGGCGAGGTGGCCGCGGAGCACACCCAGCTGAGCCGGGTCACCGAGGGCTCGATGTGGGCCGGCATCGCCCAGATGAAGAAGGGCAACCGGCTGGTCGACGTCTCCCGTTCGATCGAGTCGTTCATCCGCCGCCAGCCGCTGCCCCCGAAGGGCAAGTGGGGCATCGTCGAGGGCTACGGCGGCCACGGCATCGGCACCGCGATGCACATGGAGCCGCACGTGCTGAACTACGTGGCCGGCCGCGGCAAGGGCCCGAAGCTGATCCCGGGCACCGTGCTGGCGATCGAGCCGATGGTGACGCTCGGCACCCCGCACTCCGCCGTGCTGGAGGACGACTGGACGGTCGTCACCACCGACAAGAGCTGGGCCTCGCACTGGGAGCACTCGGTGGCCGTCACCGAGCAGGGCCCGCTGGTGCTCACCGCCTTCGACGGCGGCCGGGCGGAGCTGGCGAAGCTGGGCGTCACCGCGGCGCCCGACCCGCTGGCCTGACCCGCAGACCGAGGAGCGAAGGACCCGGAGGTTTCGCCCGCCGGGTCCTTCGCCCTATTTTTGTCAGCTGACAGCCGTACGAGGAGGAGAGAGAACAGTGCTCAAGGGCTTCCGTGACTTCATGATGCGCGGGAACGTCGTCGACATGGCCGTGGGTGTGGTCATCGGTGCGGCGTTCACCGCCGTCGTGACCGGCTTCGTCACGGCCTTCCTCACCCCGCTGGTGGGCGTGGTGGTCGGCGCCGCGGGCGACTTCGCCAGCTACAAGTTCGCGGTCGGCGGGGTGACCTTCCCGTACGGGCAGTTCCTCAACGTCCTGATCGCCTTCGTGCTGACCGCCGCCGTGCTGTACTTCTGCGTCGTGCTGCCGGTGACCAAGGCCACCGCCCGCTACATGCCGAAGAAGCCGAAGACCCCGAAGCGCCCCTGCCCCGAATGCCTGACCGAGATCCCCGAGGCGGCCCGCCGCTGCTCGGCCTGCACCGCGGTGGTCCAGCCGGTCGTCCCGGTGCCCGCCCAGTACTGAGGGTGACCGGCCGGGCCGTTTTGGCGTCCGCTTGGAGCCTGTCGTAGACTGATGCGTCGGCTCACTCGTAGCGTGCTTCGGCACGCCCTCTTCCCAAGCAGGAATCCCCGCGAGGGCTTTTCCAGGCAGGGGTGGGGTGGACCCAGGCTCGCACGAGCGTGCCGCATGCGGTAGCCGGCCCCGGAAGGTGGATCTCGCAGTTCATGGCAAAGAAGCAAGGCGCCATTGAGATCGAGGGCACCGTGATCGAGTCTCTTCCGAACGCCATGTTCAAGGTCGAGCTGCAGAACGGTCACAAGGTCCTCGCGCACATCAGCGGCAAGATGCGTATGCACTACATTCGCATCCTCCCGGACGACCGGGTCGTGGTGGAGCTGAGCCCCTACGACCTGACGCGTGGTCGGATCGTCTACCGCTACAAGTAAACAAACCGTCAGATCTAGACCCGGAGAACCTGAAACATGAAGGTCAAGCCGAGCGTCAAGAAGATCTGCGACAAGTGCAAGGTGATCCGCCGCCACGGCCGGGTCATGGTGATCTGCGACAACCTGCGCCACAAGCAGCGCCAGGGCTGATCTCTCCAGCATTTCTCGTAGTACTTCGCGCGACGCGCACAACGTCATACGCGGGCTGCCCGATCCGCCCCCCTGAGGGACGGACTGCCACCCCCGGTCAGAGGCCGGGGCTCCCTCGCCGAGAGGCGACGGAGTAGGCGGCACGCAAGACCTCTGAAGAACCACAGGAGCCATGAATGGCACGCCTCGCCGGCGTTGATCTCCCCCGCGAGAAGCGGATCGAGATCGCCCTCACGTACGTGTACGGCATCGGCCGCACCCGCGCCCAGCAGACCCTCGCCGAGACCGGTGTGAGCCCCGACGTCCGGGTTCGCGACATCTCCGAGGAAGACCTCATCAAGCTGCGCGAGTACATCGACGCCAACTACAAGGTGGAGGGTGACCTCCGCCGTGAGGTCGCCGCCGACATCCGCCGCAAGGTCGAGATCGGCTGCTACGAGGGCCTGCGCCACCGTCGCGGCCTGCCCGTCCGCGGCCAGCGCACCCACACCAACGCGCGTACCCGCAAGGGCCCGCGTCGCGCGATTGCCGGCAAGAAGAAGCCGGGCAAGAAGTAGTCCGTCCCGTAACCGGACATCCCTCCGGCCCGCGGGTTAGCGGACCGACCACCTCATCAGGAGAACAGACTTATGCCCCCCAAGGGTCGTCAGGCTGCCGGCGCGAAGAAGATCCGCCGCAAGGAGAAGAAGAACGTCGCTCACGGGCACGCCCACATCAAGAGCACGTTCAACAACACCATCGTTTCGATCACCGACCCCTCGGGCAACGTGATCTCCTGGGCCTCTGCCGGCCACGTCGGCTTCAAGGGCTCGCGCAAGTCCACCCCGTTCGCCGCGCAGATGGCCGCCGAGGCCGCCGCGCGTCGTGCGCAGGAGCACGGCATGCGCAAGGTCGACGTCTTCGTCAAGGGTCCGGGCTCCGGCCGTGAGACCGCGATCCGCTCCCTCCAGGCCACCGGCCTCGAGGTCGGCTCGATCCAGGACGTCACCCCCACCCCGCACAACGGCTGCCGTCCGCCGAAGCGCCGCCGCGTCTGACGCAGCGCCTTCGGGCACACGGCAGGCCCCCACGGGTCCGTAGTAGTACGTGCGTCGGCCTCCCGCCTGGTGCGGGAGGCCGTACGCTTGAGTCCATCGGCATCAAATAGTGGGTGCCGAAGACAACTGGAGGAACACCTCTCATGCTGATCGCTCAGCGTCCCTCGCTGACCGAAGAGGTCGTCGACGAATTCCGCTCGCGGTTCGTGATCGAGCCGCTGGAGCCGGGCTTCGGCTACACCCTCGGCAACTCGCTCCGCCGCACCCTGCTCTCCTCGATCCCCGGCGCCGCTGTCACCAGCATCCGGATCGACGGCGTCCTGCACGAGTTCACCACCGTGCCGGGCGTCAAGGAGGACGTGACCGACCTCATCCTCAACATCAAGCAGCTGGTCGTCTCCTCGGAGCACGACGAGCCGGTCGTGATGTACCTGCGCAAGCAGGGCCCGGGTGTGGTCACCGCCGCCGACATCGCCCCGCCGGCGGGTGTCGAGGTGCACAACCCCGAGCTCGTCCTCGCCACCCTCAACGGCAAGGGCAAGCTGGAGATGGAGCTGACCGTCGAGCGCGGTCGCGGCTACGTCTCCGCCGTCCAGAACAAGGCCTCCGGCCAGGAGATCGGCCGTATCCCGGTCGACTCGATCTACAGCCCCGTGCTGAAGGTCACCTACAAGGTCGAGGCCACCCGTGTCGAGCAGCGGACCGACTTCGACAAGCTCATCGTCGACGTCGAGACCAAGCCCGCCATGCGTCCCCGCGACGCCATGGCCTCGGCCGGCAAGACCCTGGTGGAGCTGTTCGGCCTTGCCCGCGAGCTGAACATCGACGCCGAGGGCATCGACATGGGCCCGTCCCCGACGGACGCCGCCCTGGCCGCCGACCTGGCGCTGCCGATCGAGGAGCTGGAGCTCACCGTCCGCTCCTACAACTGCCTCAAGCGCGAGGGCATCCACACCGTGGGTGAGCTCGTCGCCCGCTCGGAGGCCGACCTGCTCGACATCCGCAACTTCGGTGCGAAGTCGATCGACGAGGTCAAGGCGAAGCTGGCCGGCATGGGCCTGGCCCTCAAGGACAGCCCGCCCGGGTTCGACCCGACCGCCGCCGCCGACGCCTTCGGCGCCGACGACCTGGACGACCAGGGCTACGCGGAGACCGAGCAGTACTAAGGATTTGGGCCGGGGGCGGTCCCCAGCGGACCGCCCCCGTCACCATGCAAGTCGTACGGGCACAGTGCCCGTACGCCCGCTGCGGTACCTGGTACGGCCGCAGTCGGAGATACGAGGAGTCATTCCATGCCGCGTCCCACCAAGGGTGCCCGCCTCGGCGGCGGCCCGCACCACGAGCCCCTGCTGCTCGCCGGTCTGGCCCGTGAGCTGTTCCAGTACGGCCGCATCACCACCACCGAGGCCAAGGCCCGTCGCCTGCGCCCGCTGGCGGAGAAGCTGATCACCAAGGCGAAGAAGGGCGACATCCACAACCGTCGCCTGGTGCGCAAGACCATCACCGACGTCTCGGTGCTGCACACCCTCTTCACCGAGATCGCGCCGCGCTTCGAGAACCGCCCCGGCGGTTACACCCGCATCACCAAGATCGGCACCCGTCGCGGCGACAACGCCCCGATGGCCGTGATCGAGCTGGTCGAGGGCGAGATCGCCACCAAGGCCACCGTCGCCGAGGCCGAGGCCGCCGCCAAGCGCGCGGTCAAGGAGGCCGAGGAGGCCAAGGTCGAGGAGACCAAGGCCGACGAGGCCGAGGCCGCGGAGACCACCGAGGCCTGACGCCCCCAAGGTGTCACCCGGGCCCGCCCTCCCCATCCGTGGGGAGGGCGGGCCCGAGCACTTCCCGCAGGCAGCCCTCCCAGGAGAACGAAGTGGCCAACGACTGTGCCGAGCAGCCCCCCGTCAAGGACGGCCCGGCCGAGGGCTTCCGCCGGATCCGGCTCGACCTCGCCTACCACGGCGCGGACTTCTCCGGCTGGGCCCGCCAGCGCGGCCGCCGTACCGTGCAGGAGGAGATCGAGAACGCCCTGCAGATCGTCACCCGCAGCGCCATCGGCTTCCCGCTGACCGTGGCCGGCCGCACCGACGCCGGCGTGCACGCCCGCGGCCAGGTCGCCCACGTCGACCTCCCCGAGCAGCTGTGGGCCGAACACGGCGAGAAGCTGCTGCGCCGGCTCGCCGGCCGCCTCCCCGCCGACGTCCGCGTCTACCGGGTGTCCGAGGCCCCGCACGGCTTCGACGCCCGCTTCGCGGCGATCTGGCGCCGCTACGCCTACCGGGTCGCCGACCACCCCGGTGGCGTCGACCCGCTGCTGCGCGGGCACGTCCTGTGGCACGACCGCCCGCTCGACGTCGAGAAGATGAACGAGGCCGCCCGGCTGCTGATCGGCGAGCACGACTTCGCCGCCTACTGCAAGAAGCGCGAGGGCGCCACCACCATCCGCACGCTGCTCGAACTGCACTGGGAGCGGGTGCCGATCGACACCTACGCCGCCCAGGAGGGCAGCCTCGCCGTCGCGACCGTGCGCGCCGACGCCTTCTGCCACAACATGGTCCGCTCGCTGGTCGGCGCGATGCTGCTGGTCGGCGACGGCCACCGGCCGCTCGACTTCCCCGGCCAGGTGCTGGCCGGCCGGGTCCGCAACTCCGCGGTCAACGTCGTCCGCCCGCACGGTCTCACCCTGGAGGAGGTCGGCTACCCGGCCGACGGCGAACTCGCCGAGCGCAACCGGCTCGCCCGCCGGATGCGCACCCTGCCCGGCCAGGACTGACCGGGCAGGGCGCCGGCCCGGCTCAGTTGTACTTGGCCATCCCGGTGCGTCCGCGCTCCAGCAGGGTCTCGTAGACCGAGCCGGAGATGTCGCGGGCGGCCTGGATGGCGACCTTGTCGCCGGCCGCCACCGCCGAGCCGTTGTCCGGCCCCGCGATCGTGAAGTAGGCGTACCGGCCCAGCGACGACTGGGTGGTCGCGCACTTCACGCCCGTCTTGCAGAAGTCCTTCGCCTGGTCCTTCACCAGCGGCGCGACGTTGCCCTTGGTGCCGGACTTCGCCTTGGTCGCGCGTGCGGCGCTGGCGAAGGTGGCGACGCCCACGGTGATCTGCACGTGGCTGTCGTTCACGTACGTCGCCCGGTAGACGTTGTAGCAGCCGAGCGCCGACACGGTCTGCTCCAGGCCGTTCACCGGCGAGACCTTGCAGCCCTTGTCCAGCTCCGTCCCGAGCAGCGTGTACAGGCGCCCCTGGACGGAGAGCGTGGGCGTCGGGAAGAGCGTGTTCACGGTGACCGGGGCCTTGTCCAGCCGTGCGTCGCTGAGCAGTTCCAGCGGTGTTGTCGGCGGTGCGATGCTCGCCGACGGCGAGGCGTCGGACGCGGCCGCCGACGGCGAGGCCTGGTCGGACGCCCCCGTGCCGGAGTCGCCGCCGGACATCACCACCGCGGTCGTCACGGCCGCGGCCACCGCCGCGGCCGCCAGCACGCCGCCTCCGATCAGGAACAGCCGCTTGCGCCGGCGCTGGGCCTGCTCGTTCCGGTCGGCCAGCTCCTGCCAGTCCGGCTCGGCCGGGCCGGCCGCGAACGGGTAGCCGTAGCCGCCGACGTTCTGCGGGTAGCCGTAGCCGGGCTGGCCCGGTTCCTGGGGCGGCGGGTAGCCGTAGGCGGGTTGCCGGGCCAGATGCGGCGGGAACGCGGCATCGGGTACCGCGCCCTGGGAGGGAAGCGCAGCAGGGTTCTGCGGCTGCTGCTGTCCGCCGGATTCGGGTGTGGTCTCCGAGCCATCGTTCATGTGCGCGAAGACTAGGGCATGGCCGTGCGGCGCCCGGGGCGAGGGCCCCGTTCGGGGCCGAAAAGGGTTTTGGCCCCGGCCTCGGCGTGCAGCACAATCCGACCCATGGGACACGTCGAGATTTCGCACCTTGAGTACTACCTGCCGGACGGGCGGGTGCTGTTCGCCGACGCGTCCTTCCGGGTCGGCGAGGGCGCCGCGGTCGCCCTGGTCGGTGCCAACGGCGCCGGCAAGACCACCCTGCTGCGCATGATCGCCGGTGACGTCCAGCCGCACGGCGGCAGCGTCACCGTCAGCGGCGGCCTCGGCGTGATGCGCCAGTTCGTCGGCACCACCGGCCGCGAGGACCAGCGCGAGACCCCGGGCGCCCTGCCCGCCGACGCCTCCGTCCGCGACCTGCTGGTCTCCGTCGCCCCCGAGCGGATCGCCACCGCCGCCCGCGCGGTGGACGCCGCCGAGCTCGCCATGCTCGCCCAGGACGACGAGAAGACCCAGATGCGCTACGCCCAGGCGCTCGCGGACTGGGCCGACGCCGACGGCTACGACTACGAGACGGTCTGGGACGTCTGCACCACCGCCGCCCTCGGCATGCCCTTCGACCGTGCCCAGTTCCGCGGCCTGAACACCCTCTCCGGCGGCGAGCAGAAACGGCTCGTCCTGGAGGCGCTGCTGCGCGGCCCGGAGGAGGTGCTACTGCTCGACGAGCCGGACAACTACCTCGACGTGCCCGGCAAGCGCTGGCTTGAGGAGGCGATCAAGGCCACCGGCAAGACCGTGCTCTTCATCTCGCACGACCGCGAGCTGCTCTCCCGCACCGCAGAGAAGATCATCAGCGTCGAGTCCGGCGCGGCCGGCAGCAGCGTCTGGGTGCACGGCGGCGGCTTCGACTCCTTCCACGACGCCCGCCGGGCCCGCTTCGAGCGCTTCGAGGAGCTCCGCCGCCGCTGGGACGAGGAGCACGCCAAGCTCAAGAAGCTCGTCCTCACCCTCCGCCAGGCCGCCGCGGTCAGCCACGAGATGGCCTCCCGGTACGCCGCCGCGCAGACCAGACTCAAGAAGTTCGAGGACGCCGGCCCGCCGGAGGCGCCGCCGCGCGAGCAGTCGATCACCATGCGCCTCAAGGGCGGCCGCACCGGCGTGCGCGCCTTCACCATGGAGCGCCTGGAGCTCAGCGGCCTGATGAAGCCGTTCGACCTGGAGGTCTTCTACGGCGAGCGGGTCGCGGTGCTCGGCTCGAACGGCTCCGGCAAGTCGCACTTCCTGCGGATGCTGGCCGGCGACGCCACGGTGAAGCACGACGGCAGCTGGAAGCTCGGCGCCCGCGTGGTGCCCGGCCACTTCCGCCAGACCCACGCCCACCCGGAGCTGTTCGGCCGCACGATCCGCACCATCGTGGAGGAGGAGCACGCCCTCGGCCGCGGCGCCGCGATGGCCGCGCTGCGCCGCTACGAGCTCGACCGCCAGGAGGAGCAGAAGTTCGAGTCGCTCTCCGGCGGCCAGCAGGCCCGGCTGATGATCCTCAAGCTGGAGCTGTCCGGTGCGACGGCGCTGCTGCTCGACGAGCCCACCGACAACCTGGACCTGGAGAGCGCCGAGGCGCTGCAGCAGGGCCTGGAGGCGTTCGACGGCACGGTGCTGTGCGTCACCCACGACCGCTGGTTCGCCCGCAGCTTCGACCGCTTCCTCGTGTTCGGCTCCGACGGCCGGGTGTACGAGTCGCCCGAGCCGGTCTGGGACGAGACGCGAGTGGTGCGCGACCGCTGAGGCGTTTTGACCCCCTGCGGGGCGCCCGGTAAGCTGACCACTTGTTGTGCGTATTGGCTCGCTCTATCTCACGTGAGACGTCGGTACGCCGGAGACATCAGGCTGACGATCAGCGGCCCCCCTTGAATTGCGTCCAAGGTGGGTCGGGCTGGTCTCCTCGTCCGGTGCTCCTGTCAGGACCCACTCACTGAAAAGCGAAGGCTACGACCGTGCGTACGTACAGCCCCAAGCCCGGCGACGTCCAGCGTCAGTGGCACGTCATCGACGCGACCGACGTCGTGCTCGGCCGCCTGGCCTCCCAGGCCGCCAACCTCCTGCGGGGCAAGCACAAGGCGATCTACGCGCCGCACGTTGACACTGGTGACTTCGTCATCATCATCAACGCCGACAAGGTTCACCTGTCGGGCAACAAGAAGACCCAGAAGATGGCCTACCGCCACAGCGGCTTCCCGGGCGGTCTCCGCTCGGTCCGCTACGACGACCTCCTGGACAAGAACCCGGAGAAGGCCGTCGAGAAGGCCATCAAGGGCATGATCCCGAAGAACAGCCTCGGCCGTCAGATGCTCTCGAAGCTCAAGGTCTACTCGGGCGACCAGCACCCGCACGCTGCCCAGCAGCCGGTGCCGTTCGAGATCACCCAGGTCGCGCAGTAATTCCGGCCGACAGACCCCATCACTGAGTAGCGAGAGCTGAGGAACACCGTGGCCGAGACTGCCATCGAGAACACCCTCGAGGTCGACTTCGACGAGAACGTCGAGGAGTACACCTCGGAGACCGAGTACACCACCGAGTCGCTGGCCGGCCGCTTCGGCGAGGCCACCCCCGGCGCCGGCCTCGGCCGCCGCAAGGAGGCGATCGCCCGCGTGCGCATCGTCCCGGGCACCGGCCAGTGGAAGATCAACGGTCGCACCCTGGAGAACTACTTCCCCAACAAGGTGCACCAGCAGACCGTCAACGAGCCGTTCAAGCTCCTCGAGCTCGACGGCCGCTACGACGTCGTGGCCCGCATCGCGGGTGGCGGCGTCTCCGGTCAGGCCTACGCGCTGCGCCTCGGCGTGGCCCGTGCCCTCAACGAGGCGGACGTGGACAACAACCGCGGCCCGCTCAAGAAGGCCGGCTTCCTGACCCGTGACGCCCGCGCCGTCGAGCGCAAGAAGGCCGGTCTGAAGAAGGCCCGCAAGGCGCCGCAGTACAGCAAGCGCTAATTGCACCCCGGGGGTGCGTGCCGCTCCGGTGGTGCGCACCCCCGGTGCAACCCGTACGCCCCGGAGTACCTCGTGTACTCCGGGGCGTCGTGCTCTCCCGCCCGGTGCGGACGGCGGGAGGGTGAAGAACCAACGAGCAGGGCGAAAAGGACGGGAACAGTGGGACGACTCTTCGGTACGGACGGGGTGCGCGGTGTGGCCAACGAGGGCCTGACCGCCGAACTGGCTCTCGGCCTGTCGGTCGCCGCGGCGCACGTGCTGGGCGACGCCGGTGCCTTCGAGGGGCACCGGCCGGTGGCCGTGGTCGGCCGCGACCCGCGGGCCTCCGGAGAGTTCCTGGAGGCCGCCGTCATCGCGGGCCTGGCCAGCGCCGGCGTCGACGTCCTGCGGGTCGGCGTGCTGCCCACCCCGGCCGTCGCCTATCTCACCGGCTCGCTCGGCGCCGACTTCGGCGTGATGCTCTCCGCCAGCCACAACGCGATGCCCGACAACGGCATCAAGTTCCTCGCCCGCGGCGGCCACAAGCTGGACGACGCCATCGAGGACGCCATCGAGGAGCACTACAACCGCTACGGCGTCGGCGACGAGAACTGGAAGCGCCCCACCGGCGCCGCCGTCGGCCGGGTCCGCAAGTACACCGAGGGCTTCGACAAGTACGTCGCCCACCTGATCGCAGTGCTGCCCAACCGCCTGGACGGGGTCAAGGTCGTCATCGACGGCGCCCACGGCGCGGCCGCCCGGGTCGCCCCCGAGGCCTTCGCCCGGGCCGGCGCCGAGGTCGTCTACACCCTGGGCGCCGAGCCCGACGGCCTCAACATCAACGACGGTGTCGGTTCCACCCACCTCGACAAGCTCCGTGCCGCGATGAAGGAGCACCGCGCGGACCTCGGCATCGCCCTCGACGGCGACGCCGACCGCTGCCTGGCCGCCGACGCCGACGGCAACGAGGTCGACGGCGACCAGATCATCGCCATCCTGGCCGTCGCCATGAAGGAGGCGGGCACGCTGCGCGGCAACACCGCGGTCGCCACGGTGATGTCCAACCTGGGCTTCAAGCTGGCCATGGAGCGCGAGGGCATCGACCTGGTGGCGACCGCGGTCGGCGACCGCTACGTGCTGGAGGCGATGAAGGAGCACGGCTTCGCGCTCGGCGGCGAGCAGTCCGGCCACGTCATCCTGCTCGACCACGCCACCACCGGCGACGGCACCCTCACCGGCCTGATGCTGGGCGCGCGGCTGGCCGCCACCAAGCAGCCGCTGGCCGACCTCGCCGCCGTGATGACCCGCCTGCCGCAGGTCCTGATCAACGTCAAGGGCGTCGACAAGGGCCGGGTCGACACCTGCGCCGAGCTGACCGCCGCCGTCGCCGCGGCCGAGGCCGAGCTGGGCAGCACCGGCCGGGTGCTGCTGCGGCCGTCCGGCACCGAGCCGCTGGTCCGCGTCATGGTGGAGGCCGCGGACGAGGCGCAGGCGAAGGCCGTCGCCGAGCGCCTCGCCGACGTGGTGAAGACCCAGCTGGGCTGACACGGCCCACCGAAACGCCGAGGGGCGCGCGGGACCGGAAACCGGTCCCGCGCGCCCCTCGTGGTTCCCCGTCAGGAGCGGCGCTCCGTCAGGGTGCCGTCAGAGCTTGCGGAGCAGGGCGCGGCGGACCTTGTGGTCCTGGCCCTTCTGCAGGACCAGGGTGGCCCGGCCGCGGGTGGGCAGCACGTTCTCCAGCAGGTTGGGCTTGTTGATGGTGCGCCAGACCTGGCGGCCGTAGTCCATCGCCTCCTCCTCCGGGACTTCGGTGAAGCGCCGGAAGTAGGAGTTAGGGTCCTGGAAGGCCGTGTCGCGGAGCTTGCGGAACCGGTCCAGGTACCAGCGCTCGATGTCGTCGGTGCGTGCGTCGACGTAGATCGAGAAGTCGAAGTAGTCGGCGACGGCCAGCCGGGTCCGGCCGTCCGTGCCGGGGAGGGCGGGCTGAAGGACGTTCAGGCCCTCGACGATGAGGATGTCCGGACGTTCCACCGTCAGCCGTTCGTCCGGCACGATGTCGTACACCAGGTGCGAGTAGACCGGGGCGGTGACCCGCTCCTTGCCGGCCTTCACGTCGGCGACGAACCGCATCAGCGCCCGCCGGTCGTACGACTCGGGGAAGCCCTTGCGGGCCATCAGGCCGCGCCGGCGCAGCTCCGCGTTGGGCAGCAGGAAGCCGTCGGTGGTGACCAGCTCGACCCGCGGGTGCTCGGGCCAGCGGGCCAGCAGCGCCTGGAGCAGTCGGGCGGTCGTCGACTTGCCGACCGCGACCGAGCCGGCCACGCCGATGATGAACGGGGTCCGGGTGCGCTCGGTGTCCGGGGTGTCCAGGAAGGTGCCCAGGGCGCCGCGCAGCTCGTGCGTCGCGTGGATGTAGAGGTTCAGCAACCGGGACAGCGGCAGGTAGACGTCCCTGACCTCGTCCAGGTCCAGTGCGGTGCCCAGGCCGCGCAGTCGCTCGACCTCGTCGGCGGTCAGGGGCAGCGGGGTGCGCTCGCGCAGCGCGCTCCACTCGGCCCGGTCCAGATCCACGTACGGGGAGGGGGTGGGCGCCTGGGCGGCGCCCCTCGTACAGAGTTCGGTCAGCACAACACCATTGTGGTCCGTCCGGGCGCGGCGGGATGCTGTGGCATCGGTCACGCGCGGTGTCCGCAAGGCGTGACCGGGGTGAGTGATGAGCGTGACCTGGGTGAACGAAACGCCGCATATGCTGGCACGCATGTGCGGAATCGTTGGATATGTGGGGTCCCAGTCGGCCCTCGACGTAGTGATCGCAGGCCTGCAGCGGCTGGAGTACCGGGGGTACGACTCCGCCGGTGTGGCCGTGCAGACCCAGGGGCTCGACGGGCAGTGGAGCCTCGCCACCGACAAGCGGGCCGGCAAGCTCGCCAACCTCCAGAAGTCCCTTGCCGAGACCCCCCTGCCGGCGGGCAGCACCGGCATCGGCCACACCCGCTGGGCCACCCACGGCGGCCCCACGGACGCCAATGCCCACCCCCACCTCGACGACGACGGCAAGGTCGCCGTCGTCCACAACGGCATCATCGAGAACTTCGCCACCCTGCGGGCCGAGATCGCCGAGCGCGGCCACACCCTGCGCTCCGAGACCGACACCGAGGTCGTCGCCCACCTGCTCGGCGAGGCCTACCAGGGCGACCTCGCCGAGGCCATGCGGACGGTCTGCCGGCAGCTGGACGGCGCCTTCACCCTCGTCGCCGTGCACGCCGACGCCCCGGACGTGGTGGTCGGCGCCCGCCGCAACTCCCCGCTCGTGGTCGGCCGCGGCGAGGGCGAGAACTTCCTCGCCTCCGACGTCGCCGCCTTCATCGCGCACACCCGCGAGGCGATCGAGCTCGGCCAGGACCAGGTGGTCGAGCTGCGCCGCGAGGGCGTCACGGTGACCGACTTCCACGGCAACCCGGCCGAGGTCCGCGAGTACCACGTGGACTGGGACGCCTCCGCCGCCGAGAAGGGCGGCTACGACTACTTCATGCTCAAGGAGATCGCCGAGCAGCCGAAGGCCGTCGCCGACACCCTTCTCGGCCGGATCGGCACCGACGGCCGGCTCACCCTCGACGAGCTGCGCATCCCCGACCAGGTGCTGCGCGAGGTCGACAAGGTCGTCATCGTGGCCTGCGGCACCGCCTTCCACGCCGGCATGATCGCCAAGTACGCGATCGAGCACTGGACCCGCATCCCCTGCGAGGTCGAGGTCGCCTCGGAGTTCCGCTACCGCGACCCGATCCTGGACGACCGCACCCTGGTCATCGCCATCTCGCAGTCCGGCGAGACCATGGACACCCTGATGGCGCTGCGCCACGCCCGCGAGCAGGGCGCCAAGGTGCTGGCGATCTGCAACACCAACGGCTCGACCATCCCGCGCGAGTCCGACGCGGTGCTGTACACGCACGCCGGCCCGGAGGTCGCGGTCGCCTCGACCAAGGCGTTCCTGACCCAGCTGGTCGCCTGCTACCTGGTCGCGCTGTACCTGGGCCAGGTCCGCGGCACCAAGTGGGGCGACGAGATCTTCACCATCATCCGCGAGCTCGGCGACGCGCCGAAGCAGGTGGAGCAGGTGCTGGAGACCATGGAGCCCGTCCGCGAGCTGGCCCGTTCGCTGGCCGACGCCCGCTCGGTGCTCTTCCTCGGCCGCCACGTGGGCTTCCCGGTCGCCCTGGAGGGCGCGCTGAAGCTCAAGGAGCTGGCGTACATGCACGCCGAGGGCTTCGCCGCCGGTGAGCTCAAGCACGGCCCGATCGCCCTGATCGAGGAGGGCCTGCCGGTCGTGGTGGTCGTCCCGTCGCCGCGCGGCCGGTCGATCCTGCACGACAAGATCGTCTCCAACATCCAGGAGATCCGCGCCCGTGGCGCCCGCACCATCGTCATCGCCGAGGAGGGCGACGAGGCCGTCGTCCCGTACGCGGACCACCTGATCCGCATCCCGGCGACCCCGACGCTGCTGCAGCCGCTGGTCTCCACCGTCCCGCTGCAGGTCTTCGCCTGCGAGCTGGCCACCGCCAAGGGCCACGAGGTCGACCAGCCGCGCAACCTGGCGAAGTCGGTCACCGTCGAGTAGCCGAGCCCGCTCCGCCCGGAGCCCCTGCGGTGGCGTGCGCTACCGCAGGGGCTCCGTGTCGAGGGCGAACGAGAACGGTGAGGGCAGGTCGAGGGGCTTGCCGAAGGCCGCCTGGGTGTGGACGGTGTGGTCCCCGTCCGCCGGGTCGGTGAACAGCGTGGCCCGGCCCTCGTCACTGTCGATCAGCAGGTAGCAGGGGATGCCCGCGGCGGCGTAGCCGAGGCGTTTGGCCTCGCGGTCCCTCCGGGGGTGGGTCGAGGTGACCTCCAGGACAAGCGCCACACCCGCGGGTTCCGTCCACGGGCCCTGGTCGCGGAACGTGCCGACCGGCGCCACGGCGGCGTCCGGAACGAATCTGCCGTGGGGCGTGATCAGCCCGCGTCCGCCGCTGACGTACAGCTCCTCCGCGGCGTGCCGGGCGACAGCCCGGGCGAATCGCGCGACGGCGTCCTCGTGGTCCCCGTCCGGTGGCGGTGTCAGGACGATCTCCCCCTCGATGAGCTCGGCCTTGAAGCCCGGCGGAGTCTCCAGCTCCAGGAACGCCCGGAGCAGGTCGTCCGCAGGCAGCGGGTGCTCGACAGCCGGCATGGCAACCATGGCCCTTCTCCCTCCTGCCGATCGGCGCAGGGGCACACGGTAGGCGTACGGATCGGTACCGGAGGGGGCTCGCAGCGGTTCTCACTCGCAGGTGTGCCGTACAGTCCCCGGCAGCGGCCGGTGTCGGAGAAGGAGTCCACGGGTGATCATCGGGGTCGGGATCGACGTCGCGGAGATCGCGCGGTTCGGGGAGTCGCTGGAGCGCACCCCGCACCTCGCGGACCGGCTCTTCACCGCGGCCGAGCTGACGCTGCCGTCCGGGGCGCGCCGGGGCACCGCCTCGCTCGCCGCCCGGTTCGCCGCCAAGGAGGCGCTGGCCAAGGCGCTGGGCGCGCCGCCCGGGCTGCGGTGGACGGACGCCGAGGTGCACACCGAGGACTCCGGCCGGCCGGTGCTCAAGGTCACCGGCACGGTCGCCGAGCGGGCCGCCGCCCTCGGTGTCCGGTCGTGGCACGTGTCGCTGAGCCACGACGCGGGCGTAGCGTCGGCGGTAGTGATCGCCGAGGGCTAGCGCGACCGGCCCGGGGGCGACACGCCCCAACGCCACGGGAGGCCGCCGATGCGCCGCGCACACACCGTCGAACAGGTCCGGGCCGCCGAGGCCGACCTGATGGCCCGGCTGCCGGAGGGCACGCTGATGCAGCGCGCCGCCGCCGGCCTCGCCGCGACCTGCGCGCGGCTGCTGCCGCGGGTGTACGGCAGCCGGGTGCTGGTGCTGACGGGCAGCGGGGACAACGGTGGTGACGCCCTGTACGCCGGGGCCCGGCTGGCCCGCCGCGGCGCCTGGGTGTCCGCGGTGCTGCTCGCGCCGGAGAAGGCGCACGCCGGCGGCCTCGCCGCGCTGCTCGCGGCCGGCGGCCGGGTGACGGCGGATCAGGGCGAGTTCGAGCGGGCCGACCTGGTGCTGGACGGCATCGTCGGGATCGGCGGGCGCGGCGGGCTGCGGCCGGAGGCACAGCCGTACGCGGCGCTGCCCCGGCGCGGCCGGGTCGTCGCGGTGGACGTGCCGAGCGGTGTCGACCCGGACACCGGCGAGGTGCCGGGAGCGGCCCTGCGGGCGGACGTGACGGTCTGCTTCGGCACCTACAAGCCCGGACTGCTGATCGACCCCGGTGCGTCGTACGCGGGGGTGCTCCAGCTGGTCGGGATCGGCCTGGAGCTGCCGCCGGCGCCGGTCGAGGTGCTGCAGCACGCGGACGCGGCGGCGCTGCTGCCGCTGCCCGGCACCGAGAGCGACAAGTACCGGCGCGGTGTGGTCGGCGTCGCCGCGGGCTCGGCGCGCTACCCGGGCGCGGCGGTGCTGGCCGTGGCCGGGGCGCTGCACGGCGGGGCGGGCGCCGTCCGCTACGCGGGGACGGCCGCGGCCGAGGTGGTGCGGCGCTTCCCGGAGGCGCTGGTGACCGCGGGCGGGCCCGCGGAGGCCGGCCGGGTGCAGGCCTGGGTGGTCGGACCCGGCTCCGGCGAGGGCGTGCGGGACCTGCTGCCCGAGGTGCTGGCGGCCGACGTGCCGGTGCTGGTCGACGCGGACGCGCTGACCG
>NZ_JAHTIK010000001.1:4917136-4937246 GCF_025655475.1 Kitasatospora sp. DSM 101779
CGCCGCCGACGGCCTCGCGGCGGCCCGGCTGGCGACCGTGCGGCGGCTCGCCGCGGCCTACCGGGCGACGGTGCTGCTCAAGGGCTCCACCACGGTGGTCGCCGAGCCGGACGGCGCCGTCCGGGTGAATCCGACCGGCACCTCCTGGCTGGCCACGGCGGGCAGCGGCGACGTGCTGTCCGGCCTCGCGGGCTCGCTCATGGCGTCCGGTCTCGGCCCGCTGGACGCCGGTGCCCTCGCCGCCCACCTGCACGGGCTGGCCGGCCGGACGGCCGCCGCGGGCGCCCCGGCCGCCGCGCTGGACATCGCGGAGGCGCTGCCGGAGGCGTGGCGGACGGTGCGCACGGCGGCCGGCGGCCGCTGACACCGGTCGTGCCGCCCGGACCGCGGGACGGTACCGTTCCGCGGAACCGAATGCTCCGTTTCATGCGTCTCCCACTGACGACCGCCGGGCCCGGCCGGGGTCGTGAGCCGGGCAGCGGCGCCGGTCTGGGAGACTGATACGCGATGACAACTGCGAAGACGACCGGAACTCCCGCCCTCACCCACGGGGTCCGCGCCGAGGCGGCCATCGACCTGGCCGCCCTGCGGGAGAACCTCGCCGCGCTGGGGGCGCGCACCGATGCCGCGCTGATGGCCGTGGTCAAGGCGGACGCCTACGGCCACGGCGCGCTGCCGTGCGCCCGCGAGGCCGTCGCCGCGGGCGTGCGCTGGCTGGGCACCGCCACCCCCGAGGAGGCGCTCGCCCTGCGTGCCGCGGGCATCCGTCCCGAGCAGGCCCGCATCCTGTGCTGGCTGTGGACGCCGGGCGGCCCCTGGGCCCAGGCGCTGCGCTCGCACGTGGACGTGTCCGTCAGCGGCCTCTGGGCGCTCGACGAGCTGCTCGCAGCCGTCCGCGAGACCGGCGTGCCCGGCCGCGTCCACCTCAAGGCCGACACCGGCCTCGGCCGCAACGGCTGCCAGCCGCACGACTGGCCCGACCTGGTCGCCGCCGCCCTGCGCGCCCAGGCCGAGGGCCTGATCGAGGTCGTCGGGCTCTGGTCGCACTTCGCCGCCGCCGACGAGCCCGGCCACCCCTCCGTCCAGGCCCAGCTGGACGGCTTCGCCTCGGCCGTCGCGTACGCCGAGGCGCAGGGCGTGCGGCCCGAGGTCCGGCACCTGGCGAACTCGCCGGCCACCCTGCTGCTGCCGCAGTCGCACTACGACCTCGTCCGGCCGGGCCTCGCCATGTACGGCCTCTCCCCGGTGCCGGACGTCGGCACCCCCGCCGACTTCGGGCTGCGGCCCGTGATGTCGCTCACGGCCAGGCTCGCCCTGGTCAAGACCGTCCCGGGCGGGCACGGGGTCAGCTACGGCCACCACTACACGACGCCGGGCGACACCACCCTGGGCCTCGTCCCGGTCGGCTACGCGGACGGCATCCCCCGGCACGCCTCCAACACCGGCCCGGTGCAGATCGCCGGCAAGTGGCGCACCGTCGCCGGCCGGGTCGCCATGGACCAGTTCGTCGTCGACCTCGGCGGCGACACCCCGCCGGTCGGCGAGGAGGTCCTGCTCTTCGGCAGCGGCGAGCACGGCGAGCCCACCGCCGAGGACTGGGGCCGCGCCTGCGGCACCCTCTCGTACGAGATCATCACCCGGATCGGCTCCCGGGTGCCGCGCCGCTACGTGGGCGCAGGGGACGGGTCGGGCCTCTGATGGCGGAAGGCGCCGACGGGAATCCGGTCGCCGCGGTGGCCAGGGCCGCCGGGGCGGCCTCCGGCGGTGTGAGCCGGGCCGGCCTGATCGGCATATCGCTCGGCGTGGTCGCAGCCGGTGCCGCCGCCGGCGTCGCCATCGAGCGCCTCACCGTCGGCCGCGAGATGCGCCGCCGCGCCCGCGAGGAGCTGGACGCCGCGGCCCCGTACGGCTCGCTGCGCGGCCGCCCGCGCACCGTCACCGCCCCCGACGGCACCGAACTGTACGTCGAGCTCGACGGCACCGGCTGGGACGCGACCGTGTCCGGCCCGTCCGGGCAGGACGCGCAGCTCGGGCAGCCCGAGGACGAGGGCCAGCGCCGCCGTGCCTGGTTCACCCGGCGCCGCGGCACCGCCAGCGCCGACCGCCCCGACCGCACCGGGCTGCCGGGCCTGCTGGGCGGCACCGGCGCCCTGGCCCGGGCCGGCCGGCCCGCCAAGGCGGCCCCCGCCGACACCCCGCCGCCGCTGACCGTCGTCTTCTGCCACGGCTACTGCCTCAACCAGGACAGCTGGCACTTCCAGCGCGCCGCGTTCCGCGAGGGCCTGCGGCTGGTCTTCTGGGACCAGCGCAGCCACGGCCGCTCCGAGCGCTCCCGCTCGTACCTGGCCGGCGAGCCGGCCTCCATCGACCAGCTCGGCGGCGACCTCAAGGCCGTCCTCGACGCCGTCGTCCCGGAGGGCCCGATCGTGCTGGTCGGCCACTCCATGGGCGGCATGACGGTGATGGCCCTCGCCGACCAGCACCCGGACCTGTTCCGCGAGCGGGTCGCCGGGGTCGGCCTGGTCGGCACCCTGGCCGGCGACTGGGACTCCGTCACCCTCGGCCTGCCCGCGGCCGGCGCCCGGCTGCTGCGCAAGCTCGCCCCCGCCACCGTCAAGCTGCTCGGCCGCCAGGTCGAACTCGTCGAGGCCACCCGGCGGATCGGCGCCGATGTCGCGGCGGTCTTCTACCGCCGCTTCTCCTTCGGCTCCAAGGACGTCGACCCGCAGGTCGTCCGGTTCGCCGAACAGCTCCTCGACGCCACCCCGATCGACGTGGTCGCCGAGTTCTACCCGGCGTTCGGCCTGCACGACAAGAAGGCCGCGCTGGCCGCCCTCGACGGCATCCCCGTCCTCGTCCTGGCCGGCACGGAGGACCTGCTCACCCCGCCCGCGCACAGCGAGGAGATCGCCCGCGCGCTGCCCGGCGCCGAGCTGGTCGTCCTCCCCGAGACCGGCCACCTGCTGATGCTGGAGCGGCCCGACGAGGTCGACCGGCACCTGACCGGGCTGCTGCAGCGGGCCGCCGGCCACGCCGGCGTGCCCGCCCCGCCCGACCCCGGCACCCACCCCTGACCGCGGCACCCGCCGCCACCCGGAAGGACACCGACACTCCCATGGGCAACCAGCTCACCCTCACCGTCGCCACCCCCGAGCGGATGGGCCGGCTCGGGAAGGGCCTCGCCGCGCTGCTGCGCCCCGGCGACCTGGTACTGCTGCACGGGGAGCTCGGCGCCGGCAAGACGACCCTCACCCGCGGTCTCGGCGAGGGACTCGGCGTGCGCGGCGCGGTCACCTCGCCGACCTTCGTGATCGCCCGCGTCCACCCGTCGCTCGGTGGCGGGCCGGCCCTCGTCCACGTCGACGCCTACCGGCTCGGCGGCGGCCTGGACGAGATGGAGGACCTCGACCTGGACGTGTCGCTGCCCGAGTCGGTGGTCGTCGTCGAGTGGGGCGAGGGCAAGGTCGAGCAGCTCAGCGAGGACCGCCTGGAGGTCCGGATCCACCGGGCGATCGGCGGCGCCGCGGAGGAGGCCGACGACCTCGACCCGCGCCGGGTCACCGTCACCGGCCTCGGCGGCCGCTGGGACGGCATCGACCTGGCCGTCCTCGACCGGGACTGATCCCGCCGGCGCGGCCCCGGCAGCCCGCCCCCGTACCTCCGGCCACCTCCCCCCGGGGCCTGACGAGGCCCGACGAGGCCCCGACACTTCCCGACACGGTGTCGGGAAGGTGTTGCGGCCCGGCCTGCCCTCGTGATGGGATGGGAGCTGCGGTTAGGTCTGCCTAACTAGGGAGGCGCCCCGATGGCGAGCACCACCCCCGCTGCGGCACCCACGCCGCAGGACCGTTCCGACGACACCGCGGCCCGGCCCGGCGAGGTCCCGATGCGCGCCCTGCTGGCCTCCTGCGCGTCCGCCGCCGCCGTCTCCACCCCGCCCGCGCGCCCGCGGCCCGCGGCGCAGGACCACCCGGAGCCCACCGCACCGCCGCGCGCCGCCTGACGCACCGCCCCGGCACGCCCGCCCGGCGCTACTCCGCGACGAACACCCGGGTACCGGTCGGCGCGAAGTCCCACAGCACCTGCCCGTCCGCCCGTGACGAGCGGATCCCGCCGGTGCGCAGGTTCGCGTCCGGGGGCGCCGTGGAGCCGTCCACCGCCGCGCCGAAGCCGAACACCACGCCGCTCTGCTGGGTGAACCGCACCACGTGCTCGATCTGCCGGAGGTCGGTGCCCTTCCCGGTCGCCGTCCGGCTGTAGACGCTGTAGCTGCCGGGCGTGGGCTCCGTCGTGCCGGGCGTCACCGCGAACGAGGCCTGCACCTGAGGGTCCTTCCGCGGGTCGACCAGCCACACCCGGTGCTGGGACACCGAGTACACCACCCGGTAGCCCGTGCCCGACGAGGCGGGCAGCGCCGGCATCGACGCGGCCGGGGCCGTCGCGGTCGGCGACGGCTCGGCGGGCGCCCCGGTCGCCGCACGGGCCGCCTCGGCCCGCGCCTGCGCGCCGTCCGCCTGGACGGCCAGGAGAGCCACCACCGCCACGGCCCCCGCCGTCAGCCCGGCGACCACCACGCCCGGAACCGTCCTCACCACGCACGCTCCCACCGCTCGCTGCCCGTGTCCGCCCCATCGTGCCAGGTCCGCGCCCGCCCGATGGTGCGATCCGATGGTGTGTTCCCCACCCCCGCGCCCCGCCGCGGAACCGGCGCAGCCGCCCGCCCCGCACCGCCGGGGCGGCAGCCCCGGCCGACCCTCTAACCTTGATGCGTGCTGCTGCTCGCGTTCGACACCGCAACCCCCGCCGTCACCGCCGCCGTCCACGACGGCACGGCCGTCCTCGCCGAGTCCTACGAGGTCGATGCCAGACGGCACGGCGAGCTGCTCCTGCCCACCATCGGCGACGTGCTGCGCACCGCCGGCGTCGACAAGCGGGAGCTCACCGCGATCGCGGTCGGCGTGGGCCCCGGCCCCTACACCGGCCTGCGGGTCGGCCTGGTCACCGCCGCCGCCCTCGGCCACGCGCTCGGCCTGCCCGTGCACGGCGTCTGCACCCTCGACGCGATCGCCCACCAGGCCCGCCGCGAGGGGCTGACCGGCCCGTTCACCGCGGCCACCGACGCCCGCCGCAAGGAGGTCTACTGGGCCGCCTACGACGAGGACGGCACCCGCACCGACGGCCCCGCCGTCGACCGCCCCGGCGACCTCACCCCGCCGCAGCGCTCGGTCGGCGCCGGAGCCCTGCTCTACCCCGACACCTTTCCCGGCGCGACCGGCCCCGAGCACGTCTCGGCCGGCGCCCTCGCCGACTTCGCCGCCCGGGAGCTCACTGCCGGCCGCGACCTGCTGCCCAACGCCCCGCTCTACCTGCGCCGCCCCGACGCCCAGGTCCCGGCCGGGTACAAGGCGGTGCTCCCCGCATGACCCGCCGGCCCGCCGCGGAGAGGGGCGCCGGATGGACGTGATCCTCCGCCCGATGCGGTGGTGGGACATCGAACCGGTCATGGACCTCGAACTGCGGCTGTTCCCCGAGGACGCCTGGTCACACGCCATGTACTGGTCCGAGCTGGCCGAGGCCCACCCCGGCGGCACCCGCCACTACACCGTCGTCACCACCGAGGACGGCCGCATCGTCGGCTACGCCGGCCTGATGGCCGTCGGCACCGAGGGCGACGTCCAGACCATCGCCGTCGACGAGCGCCTCCAGGGCGCCGGCCTCGGCACCGCGCTGCTCACCGACCTCGTCGAGGAGTCCGCCCGCCGCGGCTGCGCCGAACTGCTGCTGGAGGTCCGGGTCGACAACCTGCGCGCCCAGCGGCTGTACGAGCGGTTCGGCTTCCAGCCGGTCGGCGTCCGCCGCGGCTACTACCAGCCCGCGAACGTCGACGCGCTCGTCATGCGCCTCGACCATCCCACGCACGATTCGAAGGACCCGAAGAATGGCTGACGAACCGCTCGTCCTCGGCATCGAGACCTCCTGCGACGAGACCGGCGTCGGCATCGTCCACGGCACCACGCTGCTCGCCGACGCGGTGGCCTCCAGCGTCAACGACCACGCCCGCTACGGCGGCGTCGTCCCCGAGATCGCCAGCCGCGCACACCTGGAGGCGATGGTCCCGACCATCCGGCGCGCCCTCGACACCGCCGGGATCAAGGCCACCGACCTCGACGGCATCGCCGTCACCGCCGGCCCAGGCCTGGCCGGCGCGCTGCTGGTCGGCGTCTCCGCCGCCAAGGCCTACGCCTGGGCCCTCGACAAGCCGCTGTACGGCGTCAACCACCTCGCCTCGCACATCTGCGTCGACCAGCTGGAGCACGGCCGGCTGCCCGAGCCGACCATGGCGCTGCTGGTCTCCGGCGGCCACTCCTCGCTGCTGCTCTCCTCCGACATCACCAGCGACGTCCGCCCGCTCGGCGCCACCATCGACGACGCCGCCGGCGAGGCCTTCGACAAGGTCGCCCGGGTGCTCGGCCTCGGCTTCCCCGGCGGCCCGGTCGTCGACCGCACCGCCCGCGACGGCGACGGGAAGGCCATCGCCTTCCCGCGCGGCCTCAGCGCCGCGAACGACCCCGCCTACGACTTCTCCTTCTCCGGGCTGAAGACCGCCGTCGCCCGCTGGGTCGAGGCGAAGCGCCGGGCCGGCGAGGAGGTCCCGATCGCCGACGTCGCGGCCTCCTTCCAGGAGGCCGTCACCGACGTGCTCACCCGCAAGGCCGTCCGGGCCTGCAAGGACAACGGCGTCGACCACCTCATGATCGGCGGCGGTGTCGCCGCCAACTCCCGGCTGCGCGAGATGGCCCAGCAGCGCTGCGACAGGGCCGGCATCGTGCTCCGGGTGCCCCGCCCGGGCCTGTGCACCGACAACGGCGCCATGGTCGCCGCGCTCGGCGCCGAGATGGTCCGCCGGGGCCGCACCCCCTCCGCCTTCGACCTGTCCGCGGACTCCTCGCTGCCCGTCACCGAGGTGCACGTCCCGCACACCGAGTTCCACGCGCACGCGCACGAGTCGCTGCGGTGACCCGCGCCCTCATGTGGGAGGCCCGCGCCGCCGCGGGGCGGGCCGCCGAACTGGAGCGGTGGGTGCGCGAAGAGGTGCTGCCGGGCCTGCGTGCCGCCGCCCCCGCGCGCCTCGAACTGCTCACCGCCGAGGGCGACCGCGTCCTGCTCATCACCTGGTGGACGGGCGAGCCCGCGCACGTCCCCGATCCGCCGGACGGGTTGACCGCGCGACCCGTCCACCGCTGGTCGTTCACCAGTACGCACGTCGAGTAGCGTGCCTTCCTGAGAAATCGCTGACCCGGTCCTGCGGCCGGGCTGGGTGGGGGAGCGCACGTTGCCGAAGAGGTCCATGTCCTGTGCCGCGGGGGCGGCAGTCCTGATGGCGGCACTCACCGCCTGCGGCGGCGGCGCACCACAGCACGCCGCCCAGGCGCCGCCCGCCCCGCCAGCCTCCTCCGCACCCACCACCGCCGCGGCCGCGCCCGCGCAGGACAGGACCGCAGCCTGGGCCAAGTGGGGCCTCAAGCCGCTGCCCGCGGCGCCGGCCGCCCCCGCCGACAAGCCGATCAAGCTGGCGGCCACCGGGCCCGTCCCGGTCTTCAGCGAGGTGCCGACCACCGACAAGGTCGTCTTCGTCACCATCGACGACGGCGCCGAGAAGGACCCGAAGTTCGTCGAGATGGCCACCGACCTCAAGGTGCCCTTCTCGATGTTCCTGACCCGCGACATCGTCAGCGGCGACTACGGCTACTTCAAGCCGCTGCAGGCCCTCGGCAACCGCATCCACAACCACTCCGTCGACCACCCCGCGATGAGCCGGCTCTCGCCCGAACGCCAGAAGTCCGAGGTCTGCGACGCCCAGACCGCGCTCACCCAGCAGTACGGCACCGCCCCGCTGCTCTTCCGGCCCCCGTACGGCGACGGCGCGCACACCCCGGCCCTGGGCGCGGCCGTCCGCGCCTGCGGCCCGCGCGCCGTGGTGCTCTGGCGCGAGTCCATGCAGATCCACGACATGCAGTACCAAGCCGCCGACAAGAAGCTCCGCCCCGGCGACATCATCCTCGCCCACTTCCGCGGCCCCAAGGACCTCAAGGGCGAGACGATGACCAAGATGTTCGGCGAGCTGCTGGCCCGGATCCAGGAGCAGGGCTTCGCCGTCGGCCGACTGGAGGACTACATCGCGGCCGGCTGACCCAGCATCATCAGCGGGCCGTCGTCCGTCCGGCTGAGGATCACCGTCACCTCGTGCGGCCCGCTCGGCTTCAACTGCCGGCGCAGCTCCTCCGGGGTGATGGCGATCCCGCGCTTCTTGATCACGACCGTCCCGGCCCCGCGCTCGCGCAGCAGCGCCTTCAACCGCTTCACGTTGTAGGGCTGCACCTCGCCGATCTCGTACGCATGGGCGAAGGCGGTCGGCACCAGCTCGTCCGCCGTCACGTAGGCGATCTGCGGGTCGACCAGCCGGCCGCCCACGCTGCGCGCCACGTCGGCCACCAGCCCGGCCCGGATCACGGCACCGTCCGGCTCGTACAGGTAGCGGCCGACCGGGCCGGCCTCGGCCCGGTCGCCGGTGCCCGACAGGCTGCCGCCGCCCGGCAGCACCGTCGCCCGGTACGGCGCCGCGGCCCCGGTGCCGAACCAGATCACCGCCTCCTTCACCTCGCCGTGGTCGGAGACCCACTCCGCCTCCGCGCCCTCCGGCACCAGCTCGTGCGGGATCCCCGGGGCGACCTTCAACGCCCCGAAGCGGGTCCGCCGCGCCGCCTCCAGCGCCCAGGACAGCGGCGGCGAGTACGCCTCCGGGTCGAAGACCCGCCCGCGCGCGGTCCGCCGCGCCGGATCGGTGAACACCGCGTCGAAGCCGTCGGTGTCCACCTCCGTGACGTCCGCGCAGCGCACCTCCACCAGCTCGGCGAGACCGAGGGCCGCCGCATTGGCCCCGGCCACCGCGCAGGTCAAAGGGTCCCGGTCGACCGCCAGCACCGACACCCCGGCCCGGGCCAGCGCGACCGCGTCCCCGCCGATGCCGCAGCACAGGTCCGCCAGCCGCCGCACGCCCAGACCCGCGAACCGGGCCGCCCGCCACTCGGCGACGCTGCGCCGGGTCGCCTGCTCGACGCCGTTCGGCGTGAAGTACATGCGGTCGGCGTCGGCGCCGAACTTGGCCCGGGCCCGCTGCCGCAGCCGCGCCTGCTCGAACGCGGCCCGCACCAGCTCCGCCGGGTGGTCCCGGCGCAGCCGGGTGGCCAGCGCCAGCTCCCGGTCGGGCGTGAACTCCCGCAGTTCGGCGAGCAGCGCCCGCCCCTCGTCGGTCAGCAGCGCCCGGAACGATTCGATCTCCACCCGGCCATTCTCTCCCGGCCCCTCCCGGTCTCCCCGGTCCGGCAGGCCTTCGTGGCGCGGCCGGGGCTCAGCGGTCGAGCAGCAGGGTCAGGGCGCCCGCGACCAGGACCGGCCCGACGGCCACCAGGGCGACCGGTGCGATCCGGTACCCGCGGCGCGCCGTCACCGCGACCCCGGCCACCGGCATGGTCACGGCGGCGAGCATCAGGGCGACACAGGCCGCCTCCAGGCCGAGCCCGCTGTCCGGCGACGCGAGCGCGAACAGCAGGACGATCACGGCGTACACCGCGCCGGTGCCGAGCGCCGTCTCGACGGCGAGCAGCCAGGCGGTGTGCAGGAGGTCCCGGGTGACGGAGGGTCGGATCGCGGTCATGACGCCATCGTCCCGCCGGCACCGGGCGCCGCACATGAGTACGACTACTCACCCGTACCCGGGGACACCGGCGACCGGCGTTGGCACTCTGGTTGACTGAGTGCTAACCGCGGCCTATGGTCGTTCTTGGCACTCCCCCCAGGGGAGTGCCAACGCGACGGAGCGCGCCTGACCCCCGCGACGGCAGGCCTGCGGACATCGCCCTTCCCTGTTAGACAACCCCGTAATCTCCGAAGGGGAGCTCGGACGTGACCACCAGCAGCAAGGTTGCCATCAAGCCGCTCGAGGACCGCATCGTGGTCCAGCCGCTCGACGCCGAGACCACCACGGCCTCCGGCCTGGTTATCCCGGACACCGCCAAGGAGAAGCCCCAGGAGGGCGTCGTCCTGGCCGTCGGCCCGGGCCGCTTCGAGGACGGCCAGCGCCTGCCGCTCGACGTCGCCGTCGGTGACATCGTCCTGTACTCCAAGTACGGCGGCACCGAGGTCAAGTACCAGGGCGAGGAGTACCTCGTCCTCTCGGCTCGCGACGTTCTCGCCATCATCGAGAAGTAAGCCGTAACGGCCCGCCCCGGAACCGCGTCAGCACTGACCCGGGCCGGGGCGTGCTTGTTGGTCCATCCGTAAAACCCTGAGGAAACGGGAACATGGCGAAGATCCTGCAGTTCGACGAGGACGCCCGCCGCTCGCTGGAGCGCGGTGTCAACAAGCTGGCCGACACGGTCAAGGTGACCATCGGCCCCAAGGGCCGCAACGTCGTCATCGACAAGAAGTTCGGCGCCCCCACCATCACCAACGACGGTGTGACCATCGCCCGCGAGGTCGAGCTCGACGACCCGTACGAGAACCTCGGCGCGCAGCTGGTCAAGGAGGTCGCCACCAAGACCAACGACGTCGCGGGCGACGGCACCACCACCGCCACCGTGCTCGCCCAGGCCCTGGTCAACGAGGGCCTGCGCAACGTCGCCGCCGGCGCCGGCCCGGCCGCCCTGAAGAAGGGCATCGACAAGGCCGTCGCCGCCGTCTCCGAGCACCTGCTCTCGGTGGCCCGCGAGATCGAGGGCAAGGACGACGTCGCCGCCGTCGCGTCCCTCTCCGCCCAGGACACCCAGGTCGGCGAGCTCATCGCCGAGGCGATCGACAAGGTCGGCAAGGACGGTGTCATCACCGTCGAGGAGTCCAACACCTTCGGCGTCGAGCTCGAGTTCACCGAGGGCATGCAGTTCGACAAGGGCTACCTGTCGCCGTACTTCGTGACCGACGCGGAGCGCCAGGAGGCGGTCCTCGACGACCCGTACATCCTGATCAACCAGGGCAAGATCTCCTCCATCCAGGAGCTCCTGCCGCTGCTGGAGAAGATCCTGCAGGGCGGCTCCCGCCCGCTGCTGATCATCGCCGAGGACGTCGACGGCGAGGCGCTGTCCACCCTGGTGGTCAACAAGATCCGCGGCACCTTCAACGCGGTGGCCGTCAAGGCCCCCGGCTTCGGCGACCGCCGCAAGGCGATCCTCGGCGACATCGCGGTCCTCACCGGTGCGACCGTCATCTCCGAGGAGGTCGGCCTCAAGCTCGACCAGGCCGGTCTGGACGTGCTCGGCACCGCCCGCCGCATCACCGTCACCAAGGACGAGACCATCCTCGTCGACGGTGCCGGCGACTCCGAGGCCGTGGCCGGCCGGGTCGGCCAGATCAAGGCCGAGATCGCCTCCACCGACTCCGACTGGGACCGCGAGAAGCTGCAGGAGCGCCTGGCCAAGCTGGCCGGCGGCGTCTGCGTCATCAAGGTCGGCGCCGCCACCGAGGTGGAGCTGAAGGAGCGCAAGCACCGCCTGGAGGACGCCATCTCGGCGACCCGTGCCGCGGTCGAGGAGGGCATCGTCGCCGGTGGCGGCGCCTCCCTCGTGCACGCCGCCAAGGTCCTCGACGGCGGCCTGGGCCTGTCCGGCGACGAGGCGACCGGTGTCGCGGTCGTCCGCAAGGCGCTGGCCGAGCCGCTGCGCTGGATCGCCCAGAACGCCGGCCTGGAGGGCTACGTCATCACCTCCAAGGTCGCCGACCTGGAGACCGGCCACGGCTACAACGCCGCCACCGGCGAGTACGGCGACCTGGTGAAGGCCGGCGTCATCGACCCGGTCAAGGTCACCCGCTCGGCCCTGGAGAACGCCGCCTCCATCGCCTCCCTGCTCCTCACCACCGAGACCCTCGTGGTGGAGAAGAAGGAGGAGGAGGCCGACAACGGCCACGGCCACTCGCACGGCGGCCACGGCCACTCCCACTGACCCCGAGTCGGTCCACCGGAGGCCCGGTTCCTCCCGCCCACCACGGCGGAAGGAGCCGGGCCTCCGGCCTTCCCGGAAGGCGGAGGTGCCCCCGCTCGTCCCGGGGCACCCGTCGCCGCTCGCTCCCGTTCGCTTCCGGCTGGGTCAAAGGGTGGCTTATAACTGAGCCATGATCGAGGCCCGCCACCTCCGAGTGCTCCGCGCTGTCGCCCGCACCGGGTCCTTCTCCGCCGCCGCGCGCGAGCTGGGCTGTACCCAGCCCGCCGTGAGCCAGCAGATGAAGGCACTGGAGAAGTCGGTGGCCACCCCGCTGGTGGTCCGCTCGGGGAAGGGCATGCAGCTCAGCGAGGCCGGCGAGGTGCTGCTGAAGCACGCCTCCGGCATCCTCGCCGGCCTGTCCGCCGCGGAGGAGGAGGTCGCGGCGATCGCCGGTCTGCGCTCGGGCCGGGTGCGCCTGGTGTCGTTCCCGACGGCGAGTTCCACGCTGGTGCCGAAGGCGGTGGCCCAGGTGAGGGCGGCCCGCCCGGGGATGCGCGTGTCACTGGTGGAGGCGGAGCCGCCGGAGTCCCCGGCGATGCTGCGGGCGGGGGAGTGCGAGGTGGCGCTGGCGTTCCGGTACCCGGACTCGCAGGGCGGTGCCGAGGTGGTCCCGTCGCCGCACGCCTCGGCCCGCGAGGCCCGGGCCGAGGCGACGCTGGAGGCCGCGGCGTCCGCGGCCGCGACCGACTGGTCCGACCTGGTGGTGCAGCCGCTGCTGGACGACCCGATGGTGGTCCTGGTGCCGGCCGGCCACCGGCTGGCCGGCCGGGACGGCGGTCCGGTGGGGGTGGGCGAGCTGGCGGACGAGCAGTGGATCGCGGGCTGCCCGCAGTGCCGGGGCCACCTGGTGGAACTGTGCGCCGGCGCCGGTTACCAGCCCCGGATCGACTTCGCGACCGACGACTACCCCGCCGTGGTGGGCCTGGTGGCGGCCGGGCTGGGGGTGGCGGTGCTGCCGGGCATGGCCCTGGACTCGGTGCGCCGCGAGGGCGTGGCGGTGGTGCCGTTGGAGACCGCCGCGGGCGAGCCGGTGCGGCGCGAGGTGGTCGCGCTGACCCTGCCGGATCTGGCGGGGGTGCCCGCGGTGGGGCTGATGCTGGATCAGCTCGCGGCAGCAGCCGCCGCCCGCTGATCGGTCGGCGGCCGCCCGTGCCGGTCGCCGCCGAAACGTTTCTTCATGGCCGGTCCGGCCGGATCCCGCTGCGCCGAGCCCTGGCCGCGCGTCACTGCCGGACGTTCGCCGGCATCGCCAGCGGCACCTCGGCCAGCTGCCTGTTCCGCGAGCGGCCCAGCAGCTCCTCGCGCTCGTCCTCGGTCAGTCCGCCCCACACGCCGTAGGGCTCCCGTACGGCCAGGGCGTGCGCCGCGCACTCGGCCCGGACGGGGCACCGCATGCAGACCTCCTTGGCACTGGCCTCGCGCGAGCTGCGCGCGGCCCCGCGCTCGCCCTCGGGGTGGAAGAAGAGAGAACTGTCGACGCCGCGGCAGGCGGCGGAGAGCTGCCAGTCCCAGAGGTCTGCGTTGGGGCCGGGGAGGCGGGAGAAATCTGCCATGGCTCATTCCCTTCAATGACTCAGGACTCGGGCTCGGATCGACGCGGTTGCAAAAAGGTCTCGGGGCCCGCCCGCTGCGGCGAGGCTGCTCGGGGCCGGTACGGACACCTGGAAATATGACTTACGGCTCCCAACAGGACAAGTCACCCACACACCGACACAACAGTCAATGACCGTATAGAAGCTATAAAAACGGACAAACGGGGCATGGTGGTGGTCAGGCTCCGCGTGGCAATCGGGTGGCAGTGCGCCGGCCGTCCCGAGGTGCGGGCCCGGGACGCCGGGCGTACGCGCCGCGCGGACCGCGCATCCGCTGCACGAATCTGCGGCGTGTGCACCGCGAGGTGGCTGATCCGTGATGGGTCGGCCACGTACAGTGGTGGGGATGGCCCCGAAGGCCGTAACTCATTCGAGTGACGGTCGTTGGATGTACGGAGGCGGTTAGCAAGCGCCGGACGTCGGGAACGATCGCCGTGGCATCGGCGATCAGAACGGGGTCCGTCGCCAGTCGGCCGTGTCGGAGAGGTTTCGTACCAGCCAGGAGGCTCAACGTGACGCGGATCAGCTGCGGAGGACGGTCATGACATCCGTACTCGTCTGCGACGATTCCCCGCTCGCCCGGGAGGCGCTTCGCCGGGCGGTCGCGACCGTGCCCGGCGTCGACCGGGTGACCACTGCGACGAACGGTGAGGAGGTCCTCCGCCGCTGGGTGGCCGACCGCTCCGATCTCGTTCTGATGGACGTCCGCATGCCCGGCCTCGGCGGGGTGGAGACGGTCCGGCGGCTGCTGTCCGCCGATCCGGGCGCCCGCATCATCATGCTCACCGTCGCCGAGGACCTGGACGGCGTGGCGCTCGCGGTCGCCGCCGGCGCCCGCGGCTACCTGCACAAGGACGCCTCGCGCGCCGAACTGCGGGCCACCGTCACCCAGGCGCTCGCCGACCCGACCTGGCGGCTCGCGCCGCGCCGGCTGCGCAGCCCCGACATGGGGGCGGCACCGACGCTGACGGCCCGTGAGATCCAGGTGCTGGAAGGCATGAGCCACGGCCGCAGCAATGCGGAGATCGGCCGTGAGCTGTTCCTCTCGGAGGACACCGTGAAGACGCACGCCCGGCGCCTGTTCAAGAAGCTCGGCGCATCGGACCGCGCGCACGCCGTGGCGCTCGGCTTCCGCTGGGGCCTGGTCCGCTGACCGGGCGGCCGCATCGCGGCTCCCCGGGCCCGGACGTGTGACGTCGTGGTCCCGAGGCTGCACCATGGAGGAGTGGAGCACCTCGGGAACCAGCGGACGGGTACTGCGGAGACGAGTGCAGCCGCAGCAGGAACGACGGGCACAGGGGCGGGAGGCGGTGCGGTGGGTACGGCGATCACGCATAACGTTCCGATGCACAACTCCGGACGCGGTGCCGCGTTCGTCGGAGCGACCAGGCACCATGGACCGATGCGTGACGACGAGGCCGCCGCCCCCGGCGAGGCCCGGCCCGACCCGGCTCCGCCCGGCGGTCCGGGCGACGCGTCGTACGCGGACACCGGCGCGCCCCGCCGGCCCGTGCTCGGCAGCGGCGCGTCCCCCCAGCTGAACGAGGTCGTGGCGGCCGCCGTCGCCGGCGAGGGCCCGGCCGTCGACGCCCTGCTCGCCTACGTCCACCCGCTGGCCCTGCGCTACTGCCGGGGCCGGCTCGTCCGGCTGCCCGGCGGCGCCCGGCACCACGTGGACGACGTGGTGCAGGAGGTCTGCGTGGCGGTGCTCTGCGCACTGCCGCGCTACCGCGACGAGGGCCGGCCCTTCGAGGCCTTCGTCTACGGCATCGCCGCGCACAAGATCGCCGATCTGCAGCGGGCCGCGATGCGCGGCCCCGGCTCCACCGTGATCCCGCCCGACGACCTGCCGGAGACGGCGGACGAGTCGCTCGGCCCGGAGGAGCGCGCCCTGCTCAGCAGCGACGCGGCGTGGATCAAGGAGCTGCTCTCCAACCTGCCGGCCCGCCAGCGCGAACTCGTGCTGCTGCGGGTGGCCGCCGGGCTGTCCGCCGAGGAGACCGGCGAGGTGCTCGGGATGTCCCCGGGGGCCGTCCGGGTCGCCCAGCACCGGGCGCTCAGCCGACTTCGCGCACTCGCGGAAGAGTCCTCCTGACATCCGCGTTGTCAAGGAGAGCGCCAACCGACTCTCCGGACACCAGTACCATGAGGTATCGGCGCCTGGGCAGGTCGCCAAAGTTTCGTGGGTGCGACCGGGGTTCCCTTGGAGGAACCTCCGAGCATTGCGGTGTCTTGGCGGTCCGCCCGTGCCGGTGCGCGCGGGTGTGGCAACGGTCCGACCGCAGACCGACGCCGCGCCCTCCTGAGACCAACGCTCCGGACACCCTCAGCCGGAAGCGATCAGATCAACGGCCGCCACGGAAGGTCCCCACACAATGTCTTACAACGCCGCAGGCGTACCCGAGAAGTTCGCGATGCTCGGGCTCACGTACGACGACGTCCTGCTGCTGCCCGGGGCCTCCGAGGTGCTGCCGAACCAGGTCGACACCTCCTCGCGGGTCTCCCGCAACGTCCGGGTGAACATCCCGCTGCTGTCGGCGGCGATGGACAAGGTCACCGAGTCCCGGATGGCCATCGCCATGGCCCGCCAGGGCGGCGTCGGCGTGCTGCACCGCAACCTGTCGATCGAGGACCAGGTCGGCCAGGTCGACCTGGTGAAGCGCTCCGAGTCCGGCATGGTCGCCGACCCGATCACCGTCGGCCCGGAGGCCACCCTCGCCGAGGCCGACGCGCTCTGTGCCCGGTTCCGGATCAGCGGCGTGCCCGTCGCCGACCCCGAGGGCCGGCTGCTGGGCATCGTCACCAACCGCGACATGGCCTTCGAGTCGGACCGCAGCCGCCAGGTCCGCGAGATCATGACCCCGATGCCGCTGATCACCGGCAAGGTCGGCATCTCAGGCGAGGACGCCATGGCGCTGCTCCGCCGCCACAAGATCGAGAAGCTGCCGCTGGTCGACGGGGACGGCCGGATCAAGGGCCTCATCACGGTCAAGGACTTCGTCAAGGCCGAGCAGTACCCGAACGCCGCCAAGGACTCCGAGGGCCGGCTGCTCGTCGGCGCCGCCGTCGGTGCCTCCGCCGAGGCCTTCGACCGCGCCCAGGCCCTGGTCGGCGCCGGCGTCGACTTCCTGGTCGTCGACACCTCGCACGGCCACAGCCACAACGCCCTCGCCTGGATCGCCAAGATCAAGGCGGCGGTCGGGATCGACGTCATCGGCGGCAACGTCGCCACCCGCGACGGCGCCCAGGCGCTGATCGACGCCGGCGTGGACGGCGTCAAGGTCGGCGTCGGCCCCGGCTCCATCTGCACCACCCGCGTCGTCGCCGGCATCGGCGTGCCGCAGATCACCGCCATCTACGAGGCCGCCCTCGCCTGCCGCGAGGCCGGCGTGCCGGTCATCGGCGACGGCGGCCTGCAGTACTCCGGCGACATCGGCAAGGCGCTCGCCGCCGGCGCCGACACCGTGATGCTCGGCTCGCTGCTGGCCGGCTGCGAGGAGTCGCCCGGCGAGCTGCAGTTCATCAACGGCAAGCAGTACAAGTCCTACCGTGGCATGGGCTCGCTCGGCGCCATGCAGTCCCGCGGCCAGGGGCGCTCCTACTCCAAGGACCGCTACTTCCAGGCCGAGGTCGCCTCGGACGACAAGCTGGTGCCCGAGGGCATCGAGGGCCAGGTGCCGTACCGCGGCCCGCTGTCGGCGGTGCTGCACCAGCTGGTCGGCGGTCTGCGCCAGACCATGGGCTACGTCGGTGCGGCCACCATCGCCGAGATGGAGAGCAAGGGCCGGTTCGTCCGGATCACCGCGGCCGGCCTCAAGGAGAGCCACCCGCACGACATCCAGATGACCGTCGAGGCGCCGAACTACAGCAGCCGGTAAGCAGCCGGCAACGGCCGCACCCGCAGGGGCGCGTGGGGAACCTCCCCACGCGTCCCTCGCGCGTGCGCCCGTGTCGCGGACGGTGGGGCGGCCGCCGGGGCCGGTGCGGGATACTGGGGGGCGGCCGGGGTGACCCGGCCGGCAGATGCACAGCAGCAGAAGGGCTCGAAGTGACTGAGATCGAGATCGGGCGAGGCAAGCGCGGCCGCCGGGCGTACGCCTTCGACGACATCGCCGTCGTCCCCAGCCGCCGTACGCGGGACCCGAAGGAGGTCTCGATCGCCTGGCAGATCGACGCCTACCGCTTCGAGCTGCCCTTCCTGGCGGCCCCGATGGACAGTGTGGTCTCGCCGCAGCAGGCCATCGCCATCGGCAAGCTCGGCGGCCTCGGCGTGCTGAACCTCGAAGGCCTCTGGACCCGCTACGAGGACCCGCAGCCGCTGCTGGAGGAGATCGCCGCCATCTCCGACGAGGCCGCCGCCACCCGGCGCCTGCAGGAGATCTACGCCGAGCCGATCAAGGCCGAGCTGATCGGGCAGCGGATCAAGGAGGTCCGCGACTCCGGCGTGGTCACCGCCGCCGCCCTCTCGCCGCAGCGCACCGCCGAGTTCTCCAAGGCCGTCGTCGACGCCGGTGTGGACGTCTTCGTGATCCGCGGCACCACCGTCTCCGCCGAGCACGTCTCCTCCGCCGCTGAGCCGCTCAACCTCAAGCAGTTCATCTACGAGCTCGACGTGCCGGTCATCGTGGGCGGCTGCGCCACCTACACCGCGGCGCTGCACCTGATGCGCACCGGCGCGGCCGGCGTGCTGGTCGGCTTCGGCGGCGGCGCCGCCCACACCACCCGCAACGTGCTGGGCATCCAGGTGCCGATGGCCACCGCGGTCGCCGACGTGGCCGCCGCCCGCCGCGACTACATGGACGAGTCCGGCGGCCGCTACGTGCACGTCATCGCGGACGGCGGCGTCGGCTATAGCGGCGACATCGCCAAGGCCGTCGCCTGCGGCGCGGACGCGGTGATGATCGGCGCCGCGCTGGCCCGGGCCACCGACGCTCCCGGCAAGGGCCACCACTGGGGCATGGAGGCCGTGCACGACGACGTGCCGCGCGGCAAGAAGGTCGACCTGGGCACCGTCGGCACCATCGCGGAGATCCTCACCGGTCCGTCGCACACCCCCGACGGCACCATGAACCTCTTCGGCGCGCTGCGCCGGGCCATGGCCACCACCGGCTACTCGGAGCTCAAGGAGTTCCAGCGCGTCGAGGTCACCGTCAACCCGGCGCTGCACGGCTGATCCGCCGCTGCTGCTGCCCCCGGAGCCCCCGGCCGTCCGCGCCCGGGGGCTCCGGCGTGCCGGGCGGAGGCCGTGGTGACGGTGTGTCAGCACGGTACCCCGGGTGGAGTGATCGTGCGCCACGATGGGAGAATTCGTGAACGTGTGCGAGCCGGTGGGACGATCGACCCGCCCGTGCCAGTGCTTTTTCGGCCACGAACGGGACGCGGGCCCGCCGCGGACCGTCCGAAGGCCGTGGGGCCGATTGGTCCCGGGCCGAAGCGACAGGGGATGATGGGCACTTGGCGTTCTGAGCCCCGGGTGCCGCCGCCCGCTGCGGCCCGACGCGCCGTCATGACCACACGGCCAGCAACACATGGGGGAGCGCACCGATGACGCAGCCGCAGGAGCCCACCGGCCGTCTGCTCGCCGGCCGGTACCGCTTGAACGACGTCCTCGGCCGTGGCGGAATGGGCACGGTCTGGCGGGCCGAGGACGAGATGCTCGGCCGGGTCGTCGCGGTCAAGGAACTGCGGATGACCGACGCCGTCGACGAGGACGAGAAGCACCGCCTGATCGTCCGGACGCTGCGCGAGGCCAAGGCCACCGCGCGGATCCGGCACACCGCCGCCGTCACCGTCTTCGACGTGGTCGAGGAGGACGAGCGGCCCTGGATCGTCATGGAGCTGGTCGAGTCCCGCTCCCTCGCCGACGTCATCAAGGACGACGGCCCGCTGGAGCCCGCCCGCGCCGCCGCGATCGCCCTCGACGTGCTGGGCGTGCTCTGCGCCGCCCACGAGCACGGCATCCTGCACCGCGACGTCAAGCCGTCCAACGTGCTGATCGGCGACGACGGCCGGGTGGTGCTCACCGACTTCGGCATCGCGAGCGTCGAGGGCGACACCTCCGTCACCTCCACCGGCATGCTGGTCGGAGCCCCCTCGTACATCTCGCCGGAGCGGGCCAAGGGCAGGAAGCCCGGCCCGCCGGCCGACATGTGGTCGCTCGGCGGCACGCTGTACTCGATGGTCGAGGGCAAGCCCCCGTACGACCGGGGGTCGGCGCTCGCCACGCTCACCGCCGTGATGACCGAGGACCTCGCCCCGCCGCTCAACGCCGGCCCGCTGCGGCCGGTCATCGAGGGGCTGCTGGAGAAGGACCCGGACCGGCGCCTGGACGCCTCGGCGACCCGCGCGCAGCTCCGGCGGATCGTCGCCGAGTCCACCGCCCGGGCCGAGGCCACCACCCAGCAGGCCGTCCCGCTGGCCGGCACCGAGCGCAGCGCGGCCGTGCCCGCGGCCGCAGCAGCCGGCGCCGCTGCCGCCGCCGGCACC
>NZ_JAHTIK010000001.1:4937845-4939580 GCF_025655475.1 Kitasatospora sp. DSM 101779
CCCCCGGCGGCAGCGGCTCGCCGGCCGCCGGCACGGGTGCGTCCGCCGCCCCGTCGGCTGCCTCCGGTGCGCCGTCCGCCGCCCCGAGCGCCCAGCCCTCGAACACGCCCGCGGCGGGCAACCCCGCCCCCGGCACACCGGTGCCCGGCAAGGACGGTGCCGTCCCGGCCGGCTACCGGACCGTCCACGACGCGTCCGGCTTCTCGATCGTGCTGCCCGACTGGATGGCCGACATGGGCCGGGCCTACGACGCGACCAGCCGCAATTTCGAGGGCAACGGGCTGAAGCTGATGGTCGACTGGACGGTCGGCGCGGGCGACAGTGCCCTTGCCGACTGGCAGGACAGCGAGCGCACCCAGAACTGGGCCAACTACAAGCGCATCCAGCTGAAGGGGATCACCTACCGGGACTGGACCAACGCCGCCGACTGGGAGTGGACCTACGGCAGCAGCACCACCAACCACTCGCTCAACCGGGGCTTCGTCACCGGCAACGGCAAGTACGGCTACGCCCTCTACTGGACGAGCACCGACGCGGACTGGAACTCGGCGGCCAACACGGCGGCCCGCACCATCGCCTTCGCCACCTTCCAGCCCGCGCCCTGACCCGCCGGGGCCGGTCAGCCGATCAGGCGCTGCTTGGCCCGGGTGAACTCCTCGTCGGTGAGGGCGCCCGCGGCGTGCAGCGCGGCCAACCGCTCCAGCTGGTCCAGCAGGTCGGCCGGGGGCGCCGCCGCGGCGGACGCCGCAGCCCCGGCCTCCCGGCGGCGGGCCTCCGCCGCCGCGGCACGGAGCCGCTCCGCGAACGGCTCCGCCTTCACCACGTCCTCGAAGCGGTGCGCACCGGTCAGCGCGACCACCTTCAGCACCTCGCCGTTGATCCGGCTGCGGGTGACCGTCACGTCCGTCACCGCGCCCAGCGCAACCGGCACCGGCGGCTTGCCGTCCTTGAGGAAGAGCAGCCGATGGCTGGTCAGCACCAGCGCGCCCCTGCGGAAGTGGTCCGGGTGGCGCCCGGCGGTCGCCGCCACCGGCTCCTCGCCGGGCACCGCGGCGGCCTCCACGGTGCGCACGGCGGCGTTCCTGGCGTCCCGGCCGTTGCCGCTGCCGAGCACGTCGAAGGCCACATCGATCAGATCCGTCCAGTCCATACCGCGAGCCTACGGCCGCGGCGACGTACTCTGGCCGGGTCGAGAGGAAGTCGGACATGCGAGCGGCCCCCGGTCAGCTGGTGGCCGGACGGTACCGGGTGACGGACCGTCCGACGGGAGCCGGCCTGCCCGCGCAGGACGTGCACACGGGCGCGCCGGTCCTGCTGCACGCCCTCGACCTGCCCGAACTGCTCGTCCCGGGAGACTCGGGAGACCTGTACGAGGACCCCGACGCGCGCCGCGGCGACCGGATCGCCGAGCCCGTCGCCGCGCTGGCCGACCGCGCGCCGCGCCACCCGCGGCTGCTCGTCGAGACCGGCGCGGCCGCCGAGGGCGACCTGCTGTGGGTGGCGGGCGAACGCCCGGCCGGTGCCACGCTCGCCGAACTCGCCGACGGTGGGCCCGTACCGCCGTACCGGGTGGCCGAGCTGGCCGCGGACCTCGCCGGCGCGCTGCGCGCCCTGCACGGCGAGGGCCTGACGCACGGCAACGTCACCGCCGAGGCGGTGCTGGTGTGCGAGGACGGCGCGGCACTGCTCGGCGGGCTGCTCCTCGGCGCCGCGCAGGAGGCGGTCTGCGCGCAGC
>NZ_JAHTIK010000001.1:4941319-4961280 GCF_025655475.1 Kitasatospora sp. DSM 101779
GACGGCGCAGCCGGCGCCGGCCGCCCCCGCCGCCGCCACCACGGTGCCCGTCCCGCCGGCCCGTCCCGCCGGCCGGCGCCGGCTGCGCCCGCTGCTGCTGGCCGGCCTGGCCCTGCTGCTGGTCGCCGCGGCCGCCACCGCGTACGTGCTGCGGACGCACTCCGGCGAGGACGAGGACCCCGACAGCGCGGCCACCGGCTCGCCGGCGATCACCGTGCCGACCACCCGCCCGTCCGACACCCCCGGCCCCGCGCCCAGCGGCTACGGCTGGAAGCAGGACCCGGCGGGCTTCCGCTTCCCCATGCCGGTGCCCGCCGGCGGCAAGGCGTGGGTGCGCACCACCGACAACAACGAGATCTACTACAGCCCCGACAACAAGGTGCACTACCTGCAGTTCGCCGTGACGGTCGGTCAGCCGCTGACCCCTCTCCAGCACTTCCAGCAGATGGAGGAGAGCATCACCAAGAACCGCCCGGCCTACCGCCGCGAGAGCCTCACCGGGATCAAGGTGAACGGCCAGGAGGCGGCGGTCTGGGAGTTCAGCTACCAGTCGCTGGACGGCACCGGCCGGCGCCACCTCAAGGAGGTGGAGTTCCGCACCGAGGACGGCACCTCCTACGACGTGCTGGTGGCCTCCCCGGATAAGGACTGGCAGGACGCGCTGCGCCGCTTCACGATCGTGCTGAACAACTTCTCCGTGGAGGGCTGACCCTCACCGGGCGTGTCCGCGCGTTCACGGAAAATGGGTGTTACCGGCGGGTACACATCCGGGCCGTGAAGGCCTAGGCTGCGCTGCATGACGGACACCACGGCAGACGCACAGGCCCGGTCGACCGACGAGGCCGGACGCAACCCCGCGGCCCCCGGCGGCGCCCGCACGGTCGCCTCGGCCGTCACGCCGGCCCTGGTCGCACGGCTCGCCCGCGGCATCACCGCCGGCGAGGGCGCCGAACGGGTCACCACCGCCGCCCCGCTCACCGGCGAGCCGCTGGCCGACCTGCCGCAGTCCTCCCCGGCCGACGTCGAGGAGGCCTACCGCCGCGCCCGCCGCGCCCAGCGGGACTGGGCCGCGCTGCCCGTCCGCCGCCGCGCCGCCGTCCTGCTGCGCTTCCACGACCTGCTGCTGGCCCGGCAGGACGAGGTGCTCGACCTGATCCAGGCCGAGACCGGCAAGACCCGGCTGCACGCCTTCGAAGAGGTGCTGGCCGCCGCCTCCGCCGCCCGGCACTACGGCCGCAAGGCCGCCTCCTACCTGCGCGACCGCCGCCGCGGCGGCGCCCTGCCGGTGCTCACCCACACCCTGGAGGGCCGCCGCCCGAAGGGCGTGATCGGCCAGATCTCGCCGTGGAACTACCCCCTGGAACTGTCCGTCAGCGACGCGCTGCCCGCCTTCGCGGCCGGCAACGCCGTGGTCAACAAGCCGGACACACAGACCGCGCTCACCGCCCTGTGGGCCCGCGAGCTGCTCGTCGAGGCCGGCCTGCCGGCCGACGTCTGGCAGATCGTGGTCGGCGACGGCCCGGTGGTCGGCCCGGCCGTGGTCGAGCACGCCGACTACGTCTCCTTCACCGGCTCCACCCGCACCGGCCGGCAGGTCGCCCAGCAGGCCGCCGGCCGGCTGGTCGGCGCCTCCCTGGAACTCGGCGGCAAGAACGCCCTGCTCGTCCTCGCCGACGCGGACCTGGACCGGGCCGCCGAGGGCGCCGTGCGGGCCTGCTTCTCCTCCGCGGGCCAGCTGTGCATCTCCATCGAGCGGCTGCTGGTGCACCGCTCGGTCGCCGACGAGTTCCTCGCCCGCTTCACGGCGCGGACGAAGGCGCTGCGCCTCGGCGGCGGCCTCGCGTACGGCGCCGACATGGGCTCGCTGGTCTCCGAGCGGCAGCTGGAGACCGTCACCCGGCACGTCGAGGAGGCCGTCAAGGCCGGTGCCACCGTGCTGGCCGGCGGCCGCCCCCGTCCCGACCTCGGCCCGCTCTTCCACGAGCCCACCGTCCTCGACGGCGTGACCCCCGGCATGGCGGTCTGCACCGAGGAGACCTTCGGCCCGGTCGTCTCCGTCTACCGCTTCGACACCGAGGACGAGGCCGTCGAGATCGCCAACTCGACCCCCTACGGCCTGAACTCCAGCGTGTGGACGAAGGATGCCCGGCGCGGCCGCGCCGTCGCCGCCCGACTGCACACCGGCACCGTCAACGTCAACGAGGCCTACGCCGCCGCCTACGGCTCGGTGGCCTCCCCGATGGGCGGCATGGGCGACTCCGGCCTCGGCCGGCGGCACGGCGCCGAGGGCATCCTGCGCTTCACCGAGGCGCAGACCGTCTCCACCCAGCGGCTGCTGCCGATCGGCCCCTCGCACGGGCTGGACGACGAGCGCTTCGCCGCGCTGCTGACCACCGGGCTCCGGGCGATGAAGGCCCTCGGCTTCCGGTAGGGCCCGGCCCCGCACCCGGGCCGCCCCGCGGACCACCCCCACCCTCGAAGGAGCAGCGGCACCATGGCGGACAACGGCGGATTCGACTACGACGTGGTGGTGATCGGCTCGGGCTTCGGCGGCTCGGTCGCCGCCCTGCGCCTCACCGAGAAGGGCTACCGGGTCGCCGTCCTGGAGGCCGGCCGCCGCTGGTCGGCCGACAGTCTGCCGAAGAACTCCTGGGACCTGCGCAACTACCTGTGGGCACCCGCCCTGGGCCTCTACGGCATTCAGCGCATCCACCTGCTGAGCAACGTACTGGTGCTGGCCGGAGCGGGTGTCGGCGGCGGCTCGCTCAACTACGCCAACACCCTGTACGTGCCGCCGAAGGCCTTCTTCGAGGACCGCCAGTGGGGTGGCATCACCGACTGGCAGGAGGAGCTCGCCCCGTACTACGACCAGGCGCGGCGGATGCTCGGCGTGCGGCTCAACCCGACGGTGACCGCCGCCGACACCCACCTGAAGGCCACCGCCGAGCGGATGGGCGTCGGCGACACCTTCCACCTGGCCCCGGTCGGGGTGTTCTTCGGCGACGGCAAGGACGCGGACGGCACGGCGAAGGGCGCTCCCGGCACCGAGGTCCCGGACCCGTACTTCGGCGGCGCGGGCCCCGCCCGCCGAGCCTGCACCGAGTGCGGCGAGTGCATGACCGGCTGCCGGCACGGCGCCAAGAACATGCTGATCGAGAACTACCTCTACCTGGCCGAGCAGGCCGGCGCCGAGGTGCGGCCGCTGACCACCGTGGTCGGCCTCGCCGAGGAGGCCGACGGCGGCTACGCCGTCACCACGGTGCCCACCGACCGGCGCCGCAAGGGTCCGCGCACGGTGCTGAGGGCCCGCCAGGTGGTCGTCGCGGCCGGTACCTACGGCACCCAGACGCTGCTGCACACCATGCGCGACGCGGGCGCGCTGCCGAGGATCTCCGCCAAGCTGGGCTTCCTCACCCGCACCAACTCGGAGTCGCTGGTCGGCGCGCTCACCGACAACCGCCGCTACCGGCGCAAGACCGGTGCGCCCAGGGCCGACTTCAGCCGGGGCGTGGCCATCACGTCCTCGATCCATCCGAACGGGAACACCCACATCGAGCCGGTCCGCTACGGCAAGGGCTCGAACGCGATGGGCCTGATGACGATCCTGCAGTTCCCGCACCGCCGCTCCAACCTGCTCTCGTACCTGGCCACCACCGTGCGGCACCCGGTGCTGTCGGCCCGGAACCTCTCCAAGTACCGCTGGTCGGAGCGGACGATCATCGGCCTGGTCATGCAGTCGCTGGACAACTCGCTGACCACCTTCCGCAAGCCGAAGGGGATCGGCCGGGGCCTGCTCACCGCGAAGCAGGGCCACGGTGCGCCCAACCCGGAGCACATCCCCGAGGGCGAGGAGGCGGCGCGGATCCTCGCCGACGAGATCAACGGATTCGCCGGCACCAACGTGGGCGAGCTGATGCGGATGCCGATGACCGCGCACTTCCTCGGCGGCTGCCCGATCGGCGAGGACGCCGAGCACGGCGTCATCGACCCGTACCACCGGCTGTACGGGCACCCGGGCATCCACGTGGTGGACGGCGCGGCCGTCTCCGCGAACCTCGGCGTGAACCCCTCGCTGACGATCACCGCGCAGGCCGAGCGGGCGATGTCGCTGTGGCCGAACAAGGGCGAGGCGGACCCGCGCCCCGCGCAGGGCGAGGGCTACCGGCGGGTCGCCGCGGTCGGGCCGAAGCAGCCGGCGGTGCCCGCCGGGGCGTTCGGTGCGCTGCGGCTGCCGCTGCTGCCCGTCCCGGCGGTGCCCGCCCGCAAGCCGCAGGACTGAGCCCGTCGCGGCTCCGGGCGGTGCCCGGGCCGGCGGCGGGCAGGGCAAAGGGCCCCGCGGGGGAACGGGGCCCTTTGTCGTTCAGCACGCGGCGTCAGGGCAGCGCCGGGTGCTGGGGTGACGGCACCGGGGGAAGTGCGCCGTCGTTCGGAACGGTTCGGGGGCGGCGGGTCGCCCGGGGGTGTACGGGCCCCGTCGCGTGCACGGGCCTGGGTCGGCCCTCACGGAGCGTGAGGTGATAACCGTTGTCGGCACCGGCCCGCGGACGCTCCGCGCAGCCGGTCCGCGCCGCCCTCGCCGGACGGTCGGCCAACCCCCACAACCAGCATCGTGATGGACGTTGGCCTTACTGTGCAACCGATTCGGCGCAGTTCGGCACAGTCCGTTTCCCGGTGGTGATCCCTCCGTTCACGGCTCGGCGGGGGCGGTGCGGGCCCGGTCGGCCGGGGGCGCGGCCGTCGGTGTCGACTACCCAGCGTAGTAGTTGCAAGCAGGGGCGCACGGGGGAGTGCGCAGGGCGGCCGAAGGGTGGGACGGGGGCGGCCGAGGAGTGGTACGGGCCCGTGGGCGCGGGCCCGGGCGTGCGGTGCGGCCGGGGGGCGGGGAGGCCGGCGCCGGCCTCCCCGCCCCGTCGGTCCGTCCGGTCGCGGCCGGGGTCGCTGTCCCCTGCTGCCCGGTCGCCGCACCCCCGCACGGTCCCACGGCGGGCATCCGCCCGCCACGCGCGGGAGTGGACCGGATTCGGATCCACGCGTGGTCCTGCCGACCGTCCGGACCGCCCGCACCTGGTGGGCCCGGCGCGGTCGTCACGGTCAAGCGGTGCAACGATCCGCCGCCGCCGGCGGTCACGGCCCGGCGGCTCGGCAAGCGGGTGAACGGTCCGCCGGCGGCCCGCGCCCGGTGCCCGGTGCGGCCGGGCGGTCCGAGCGTTCGACCCGCCCCGGTAGACTCGGCTCCAGACACTCCCCACACCCGCCGGAAGGCCGTCCGTGTCCTCTGCTTCCCCGGACCAGTCCGCAACCGAGAACGACACCGTCCTGGTCGTCGACTTCGGTGCCCAGTACGCCCAGCTCATCGCCCGTCGGGTGCGTGAGGCCCGGGTCTACAGCGAGATCGTGCCGAGCACCATGCCGGTCGCCGAGATGCTCGCCAAGAACCCGAAGGCGATCATCCTCTCCGGCGGGCCGTCCTCGGTCTACGAGGAGGGCGCGCCCCGGCTCGACCGCGCGATCTTCGAGGCCGGCGTGCCGGTCTTCGGCATGTGCTACGGCTTCCAGCTGATGGCGATCACGCTCGGCGGCACCGTCGACAACACCGGCGCCCGCGAGTACGGGCGCACCCCGCTGGCCGTCAGCCGCACCGGCTCCACCCTCTTCGAGGGCGTCCCGGCGCAGCACTCGGTGTGGATGTCGCACGGCGACGCCTGCTCCGCCGCGCCGGAGGGCTTCACCGTGACCGCCTCCACCGACGTGGTCCCGGTCGCCGCCTTCGAGAACGACGACCTCAAGCTGTACGGCGTCCAGTACCACCCCGAGGTGCTGCACTCGGACCACGGCCAGCAGATCCTGGAGCACTTCCTCTACCGCGGCGCCGGCATCGCGCCGACCTGGACGACCCACAACGTGGTCGACGAGCAGGTCGCGCTGATCCGCGAGCAGGTCGGCGACAAGCGCGCCATCTGCGGCCTGTCCGGCGGTGTGGACTCCGCGGTCGCCGCCGCCCTGGTCAACAAGGCCATCGGCGACCGGCTGACCTGTGTCTACGTCGACCACGGCCTGATGCGCAAGGGCGAGACCGAGCAGGTCGAGAAGGACTTCGTGGCCGCCACCGGCGTGCAGCTGAAGGTCGTGGACGCCAAGGAGCGCTTCCTGACCGCGCTGGCCGGCGTCAGCGACCCGGAGCAGAAGCGCAAGATCATCGGCCGGGAGTTCATCCGCGTCTTCGAGCAGGCGCAGGCCGAGATCGTCGCCGAGGCCGGCGAGCACGGCGAGTCGGTGGAGTTCCTCGTCCAGGGCACCCTGTACCCGGACGTCGTGGAGTCCGGCGGCGGCACCGGCACCGCCAACATCAAGTCGCACCACAACGTCGGCGGCCTGCCGGAGGACCTCCAGTTCCAGCTGGTCGAGCCGCTGCGCAAGCTGTTCAAGGACGAGGTCCGGATGGTCGGCCAGGAGCTCGGCCTGCCCGAGGAGATCGTCCAGCGCCAGCCCTTCCCCGGCCCGGGCCTCGGCATCCGGATCGTCGGCGAGGTCACCGAGGAGCGTCTGGACCTGCTCCGCGAGGCCGACGCCATCGCCCGCGAGGAGCTCACCGCGGCCGGCCTGGACAACCAGATCTGGCAGTGCCCGGTGGTGCTGCTCGCCGACGTCCGCTCGGTCGGCGTCCAGGGCGACGGCCGCACCTACGGCCACCCGATCGTGCTGCGCCCGGTCTCGTCCGAGGACGCGATGACGGCAGACTGGTCGCGCCTGCCCTACGACGTGCTGGCGAAGATCTCCACCCGGATCACCAACGAGGTCCGCGACGTGAACCGCGTGGTGCTGGACGTCACCAGCAAGCCGCCGGGCACCATCGAGTGGGAGTGATCCCGCCGGCCGATCGCACGGCCGATTGAACAACCGCGCCGCCGCTTCCGTACCAGGGAGTGGCGGCGCGGCCGTGTGCGCTGCCAGACCTGCAACAGAACACGCAAAGCAACGGGCAGAATCGGACCGGACCTGTCAGCAGTTGACAGGCCGTGAGGGAAGGGCGACGGCATGACCGGGGCGCACGACGGACACACCCCCTCCCGGCGCGAGGCGTGGAAGCGCACCGCCACCCAGTACGCGACCCTGCCGCTGCGGCTCTTCCTCGGCGTCACCTTCGTCTACGCGGCCTTCGACAAGCTCTCAGACTCGCACTACCTGGCCGGGGCCGGCGACGCCGCCTCCTTCGTCTCGCAGACCCAGGCGGCCAAGGAGGGCAGCCCGATCGGCTGGGCCCTCGGACCGGCCCTGCACGCGCCGACCTTCTTCGCGCTGCTGATCGCCTTCGGCGAGCTCGCCGTCGGCCTCGGCACGCTCTTCGGGCTCTGGGGCCGGCTCGCCGCGGCCGGCGGCGCCATGATCAACCTGACCCTCTTCCTCACGGTCAGCTGGAACGTCTCGCCGTACTACCTCGGCAACGACCTCGCCTACCTGATGGCCTGGACGCCGCTGGTGCTGGCCGGCACGCCGTACCTCTCGGTCGACGGCTACCTCGCCCGCCGCGCCGAACGCGACCGGCTGCGCGGCCTGCCCGAGGGCGCCGTCCGCAGACGGTCCCTGCTCGACGGCGGCATCGCCGCAGTGGCGCTCGGCGGTGCCGGGCTGCTCGGCGGCTCGCTCACCGCCACCTTCGGCCGCGACCGCAAGGCCGTCGCCACTCCGGGCACCCCGGGCACGACCGGCCCGGCGGGCACCCAGGGCGACCCGACGCCCGGGTCCACCAACCCCGCGCCCGCGACCGGCGACAAGGTGACCGTGGCCGCCGCCAGCGTCCCGGTCGGCGGGTCCGCCCAGGTCAAGGACCCGGCCACCGGCGACGCGATCTACATCGTGCAGCCCACCGCCGGCCAGTACTGCGGCTTCTCCGCGATCTGCACCCACTCCGGCTGCACCGTCGACGCGCCGCGCGACGGAAGGATGTACTGCCCCTGCCACGGCTCCCGCTTCGACGCGAAGACCGGCGCCGTGGTCAACGGCCCGGCCACCAAGCCGCTGCCGAAGTACACCGTCACTAGGAACGGCGGCGACCTGGAACTCGGCGGCCGGCAGAGCTGAGGGCCGGCCGCCGCCGCCCGAGGAGCGCCGTCAGCGCTCCTCGGGCGGCGGCAGCTCGCCGCCCCGCCCGCGCCGGGCCACCGCGGCCACCGCCCCGGCCAGCCCCGCCGTCCCGAGCCCGATCAGTGTCAGCGGGATGACGATCCGTCCGTTGACCGTGCGGTCGTTCAGCGACGCCACCAGGTACACCGCGGCGACCACGGTGAACAGCACCCCCGAGATCAGCGAGAACAGGTCGAGCCGGTGCTTCCTCATGACTGGACCACCTTGATGTCTCCGAGCCCCACCGTCAGCGTGAGGTCGAGCGTCCCGCGGGGGGCCGTCCCGGCCGGCGGGTGCAGCGTGTACGTGTGGTTGTTGTTGGTGCCGGAGAGGTGTTCCCCGTTCGGCAGCCGGATGTCGCCGGCCAGGTTGTGCACGGTCAGCTCGACGTCCACGTCCTTCGGCAGCAGCACCTTCAGATCACCCGCGCCGAGCCGCACCGAACTCGTCAGCGAGGCGCCCGCCGGGTCCAGCCCGGTCAGGTCCAGGGTCGCGTCGCCCGCCCCCAGGTCGTAGTGCTCCTGCAGGCCCGCCGCCGTCGCGGGCGCCCACAGGCGGTCGCCCACCCCGGCGTGCAGCGCCGCGTTCGACCCGCCCGCCGCCGCCAGCACCAGCGTCAGCAGCAGCGCCGGGACGGCCAGCCCGCGGGCCCGCCCGTACCGGGCGCCGACCAGCATCACCAGGCCGATCGCCAGCAGTGCCGCCGCCAGCACCGTCGCGATGTGCACCGGCTGCCCCTGCCGGTCGGTCAGCCACCAGGCCAGCGCCCCCGCGCCGAGCGCCACCAGCACCCCGACCCCGCCGAGACCCGAGCCGCCGTGCCGGACCACCCCGGTCGGCCGCGGCACCGGGACCTCCGGCGGCTCCGCGGCACCCGACGGACCCGAGGGCCCGGACTTGCGCAGCGGATCGCCCTCCGGCAGGTCCGTCCGCTTCCACCACGCCTGCGCCGGCACCCCCGGCGGCGGGGTCTGCGAACCGTACGGATTGCGCTCCGGGTGCCGCGGGTCCCACAGGTAGCCGCTCGGCCCGGCCGGCGGCGTGTCCTGCGGCACCCGGCCCGCCGCGCGGTCGCGGGCGTGCTGCGCCGCGAACTCCTCGCGGGCCGCCCGCAGCCGCTCGTGCATCTCCGCCTTGCGGGCCCGCCACTCGGTCTGGAAGTCCTCGTGGAACCGGTGCTGCCAGGTCTTCCAGTCCAGCTGCTCGACCGGCTCCTCCAGCCGGTCGTACGGGCCGTCCGCCCCCGCCGGCGACGCCTTGCCACGCGCCCGGCGGCGGCGCTCCGGGTCGTACCGGACCGCAAGGAACACCAGGCCGCCGAGCAGCAGCAGCGGAAAGAGCTGCCCGCCGTCGCCCATGGACGAGAAGAACACCCCGGTGCCGATCACCGTCAGCAGCACCGCGCCGATGGACTGCCCGTCCACCCGGCCGGTCAGCACCCGCTGCAGCTCGGTGCGGCCGGGACGGCCGTCGACCGGCTCGCGCGGCACGATCAGCCACGCCAGCCCGTACAGGAACAGGCCGAGGCCCCCCGACAGGCACAGCACCGCGACGACGACCCGGAACACCACCGGGTCGATGTCCAGGTGGCGGCCGAGCCCGCCGCACACGCCGGCCACCACCCGGTGCTGCCCGCTGCGGGCCAGCGGCGGGCGCTGCGCGCCCTGCGGGACGTCCTCGGGCGGTGCGTCGGCGGTGTCGCCGGCCCGCCCGGCCGTGCTCTGCTCGTCGGTCATGCCACCATCCTGGGGGCTGGCCGGCCCGCGCCCAACCGCCTGCGGCCCCGGACGGACCCTGATCTGTCCCTGAGGGACTTCCGGGACCGACCCTGATGCACCGGCACCGCTTGACATGAGACCGTCTGTGGCGTGGCAGCACCCGGCAGCGAGACCCAACAGCCCGAACCCGACGCCCCGACCGCCCCCGGCGGCCCGGTGGAACAGCCGTACCGCCGGCTCTACCGCAGCCCGCACGGGCGGATGCTCGGCGGCGTCGCGCACGGCCTGGCCGTCCACCTCGGGCTGCCGGTCAGCTGGGTCCGCGGCGCCTTCGTGCTCCTCTTCTTCGCCCAGGGCATCGGCGCGCTGCTGTACGCCGCCTTCTGGTTCGTGGTGCCGATCGGCATCGGCGAGCCCGCCCCCGGCGCACCCACGCAGTGGGCCTACGTCGACGGCGCCTTCGTCCGCGTCGGCGCCGGCACCCGCCCCTCCGGCGGCCCGGTCAAGGGCGGCCGGCGCGGCCTCGGCCGGCTGCGCGACCTGCTCCAGCGCACCTTCAACGGGCTGCCCGCCGACGCACCCGCCGCCGCCCCCGGCACGGCCCCCGCGCCCGCCGGAGCCGGCCGCAGCGGCGGCCTCGGCCAGCTGATCGCCCTGCTGATGCTGGTCGTCGGCGTGATCGCGCTGCTCAACGCGCTGCACATCCAGACCGCCAAGCCGTACGTCTGGCCGCTGCTCACCATCGGCGTCGGCGTCGCCCTGGTCTGGCGGCAGGCCGACGACTCCCGCTGGCAGCGCTGGTTCGGCCTGGAGGAGGGGTCGAAGCGGCGCAGCGCGTTCGTCCGGGTCGCCGCCGGCGTGCTGCTGGTGGTGGCCGGCATCGTCGGCTTCCTCGTCCTGCAGGGCAGCGGCTCCACCCTGGCCTCGATCGTCGAGGCCTCGCTCGCGGTGCTCGCCGGCATGCTCGTGCTGGTCGGCCCGTACGCGCTGCGGATGTGGCAGGACCTCGGCGCCGAGCGCACCGCCCGCATCCGCGCCCAGGAGCGCGCCGAGATCGCCGCCCACGTGCACGACTCCGTGCTGCACACCCTCACCCTGATCCAGCGCCGCGCCGAGGACCCCAAGGAGGTACTGCGCCTCGCCCGCGCCCAGGAGCGCGAGCTGCGCCTGTGGCTCTACCGTCCGGAGGCCGTCGCCGAGTCCGCGCCGGACACCCTCGCCGAGCACATCCGGGCCGTCGTCGCCGAGGTCGAGGACCGGCACGGCGTCGCGGTCGAGCTGGTCTGCGTCGGCGACTGCCCGATGGACGAACGGATCTCGGCGCAGATGCAGGCCGCGAGGGAGGCGATGGTCAACGCGGCCAAGTACGGTGGCGGGGGACCGGTCCAGGTGTACGCAGAGGTCGAGGGGAGGACGGTGTCGGTGTTCGTGCGCGACCACGGCCCCGGCTTCGACCCCGACGCCGTGCCCGAGGACCGGATGGGCGTGCGGGAGTCGATCGTCGGCCGGATGCGGCGCAACGGCGGCACCGCGCGGGTGCGGCCGGCGGCGGGCGGCGGCACCGAGGTCGAGCTGGAGATGGAGAGGGCAGATGACTGACGCAGGGGGAAGCGCGCCGGAGCGCGTCGCGCGGGTCGTCCTGGTGGACGACCACCGGATGTTCCGCACCGGGGTGCGGGCCGAGATCGGCCGCACCGAGACGACCGGGATCGACGTGGTCGGCGAGGCCGACGACGTCGAGTCCGCGGTGCGGGTGGTCGCCGAGACCCGGCCGGACGTCGTACTGCTCGACGTCCACCTGCCCGGCGGCGGCGGGGTCGAGGTGCTGCGCCGCTCGGCGCCGCTGATGGGCGAGCAGGGCGGGGTGCGCTTCCTGGCGCTCTCCGTCTCGGACGCGGCCGAGGACGTCATCGGCGTCATCCGCGGCGGCGCCCGCGGCTACGTCACCAAGACGATCACCGGCACCGACCTGGTGAACGCCGTCTTCCGGATCTCCGACGGCGACGCGGTGTTCTCCCCGCGGCTCGCCGGCTTCGTGCTGGACGCCTTCGCGGCCACCGACACCCCGCCGGTCGACGAGGACCTCGACCGGCTCACCCAGCGCGAGCGCGAGGTGCTGCGGCTGATCGCCCGCGGCTACGCCTACAAGGAGATCGCCAAGCAGCTGTTCATCTCGGTGAAGACGGTGGAGAGCCACGTCTCCGCGGTGCTGCGCAAGCTCCAGCTGAGCAACCGGCACGAGCTGACCCGCTGGGCGACGGCCCGCCGACTGGTCTGAGACGGGCCGGCACGGCGGCCCCGGAGCACGGCTCCGGGGCCGCACGATCCGGCGCGGGGTGGCCGGTGGGGCCCTTCGCGCCGAACCGCGCGCCGCGACGGTGTGACGGAGGTCATGCCGCCCCGGCGGGGCGCCCCCGCCCGCGGAGACGGGCAGGTGGCCGCGGGGCCCTGCCGCCCCGGGCCCGCAACGGCCGTGCGGTGCACTCCGCGAGCGCGTGCCCGGAGCCGCCCCCGGCAACCGTAGGCGTACGGATGTCTTGCTACTGTGACCAGCCGGACCGGCACTGCCGCGGACCGGGAGCCGGCTGTACCGTCGCCGGTTCCGGACGCACGCACCGCCGAGGCCGCAGTCGGTGCGCCCCGCACCGGCGCCCGCGGCCGGGGGCGGCTCCGAACGGCTCGACCGAGCAGCACCTCGGGCTGGCCGGCCCGGCGCAGGTCCACGCCCCGTTCCCCCCACCACGCGCCATCACCGGAGTTGAACTGTGAGGATCCCCGGCAAGGTCCGGACTGCCGCGGATGCGGGGGCCTGGCTGCTGACCCGTGCCTCGGTGCCGGCGCTGCTCGCCACGGCCGTGATGCTCGTCATCACGGCCCGTCAGGCGTACCACAGCGGCATCAACACGATGGACGACGCCATCGTCGTGAAGGCCGCGAGAACGTTTCTCCACGGCGGTTCGCCGTACGCCGACAAGCGGTTCCTCTACTTCCCGAGCGCCGTCCTGGCCGCCGTGCCGCAGGCCCTCGTCAGCACCCACACGCTGAAGCTGGTGGTGCCCTGCCTGACGCTCGGACTCGTCGTGCTCGGCTGGTTCCTCGCGCTGCGAATATTCAACGCGTCACCGTTCAGCCGGCTGAGCGTCCTCGGCCTGTTCGGCCTCGCCTTCTTCGAGCCGCTGCGCAACCTCACGCAGCTCGGCAACTGGACGGCGGTCTCCGTCGCCGCCCTGCCCGGTGCCCTCCTGCTGGCCCGCCGTTCGCGCTGGGTCTGGGCGGGCGTGGTGATCGGCCTCGCGATCGCCGTCAAGCCGATGCTCGTCCCGGTCGGCCTGCTCTTCCTCTTTGCCCGCAGACCGCTGGCCTTCGCCGCCGCCGCCCTCGTCCCGGCCGTCGCCTCGGCCGGCGCGGCGGCCGTGATGCCGCAGCCGAGCCTGTTCTTCACCAAGACCCTGCCGTTCCTGATGCACGGACAGGACCAGTTCGCCGCCCCGTACGACGGCTCGCTGACCACCGTGCTGCCCCGGCTCGGGGTGCCGCACGCCGCGGCGATCGCCGTCGCGGCCGCCCTCGCCCTCTCGACCCTCGTCCTCGCCTGGCGGCGCTGGGCGCGCGGCGGCGACGAAGGGGTGCGCCTCGTCGAGGTCGCGGCCATGCTGATGCTGGTCGCCTTCCTCTTCAGCAAGCCCGCGTTCGACCACTACATGCTCGTCGTCCTGGTGCCGCTCGCGGCCAGCATCGCCTCGCCCGAGTCCGCCGTCCGCTCGCCGTGGTTCCTGCTCGCGCTGGTTCCGCACATCGCCGCGTTCCAAGTCGCGGATTACGATGCCGTGCAGAAGTGGGCGTTCAAGGTGGCGGCCACCCACGTGACGATCGCCGTGCTGCTGGGGGTCCGGACGCTGCGACCGGCCCGTCCGGTCGCCCACGACGAGCAACTCGCCGACCGGCTGGGAGAGCCGCTCGACCGAGTGCCGCGGCCCGCGCCGGTCAGGGGCTGAGCCTTGACGGCGGCCGCAACACCTGGGGGGAAACTCATGCCAACGACCGACACCGTCTCCGCCTCACCGCCGGACGGCGGGGAGTCCGCCGCGTCCGCGCGCGGCGGCGCGCCCGTCCGACTGGTCGGACGCCTGCGCCGCGCCGCGGCGGACGTGTTCTGGCTGTGGGCGCCACTGCTGACCCTGGCCCTCGGGCTGCGCGGTAGCGGGCGCCCCGAACTGTGGCGCGACGAACTCGCCACGTGGAGTGCGGCCACCAGGACCACCGGACAGCTGTTCGACATGCTGCAGCACGTCGACGCCGTCTCCGGCACCTACTACCTGCTCATGCACTACTGGATCGCCGTCGTCGGCGACTCCGCCACCATGCTGCGGCTGCCCTCGGCGCTGGCGATGGCCGGCAGCGCCGTCTTCGTCACCCTCACCGCCCGCCGGCTGTTCGACACCCGCACCGCGATGATCGCCGGCCTGCTGTTCGCGGCGGTCCCCTCGATCTCCCGCTACGCCCAGGAGGCACGGGCGTACGCCTTCGTGGTGCTCGCGGTGTCCGCCGCCACCTGGCTGCTGCTGCGCGCGCTGGAACGCCCCACCGCCGGCCGGTGGGCGCTGTACACCGCCGCCGTCGCGGTCGCCGGACTGTTCCACATGGTGTCGCTCGTCGTGCTCTGCCCGCACGCCCTGTTCGCCTTCTGGGAGTGGCGGCGCACCCGCGACCGCCGACTCCTCGTGGGCTTCCCGCTGTCGGCCCTCGTCGCGCTCGTCCCGGTGGTGCCGCTCGTCTTCCTCGGCCAGCGCCAGGTCGGACGCCAGATCTCCTGGCTCAAGACGCCGTGGCTGCAGACCTTCGTCGACTACTGGCACAACCTCTTCGGCTCCGCCCTGGTGAGCGGCTGCATCCTCGTCCTGGTCGCCATCCCTGCCGGATGGCCGCGCCTGCGCCGCCGGGCCTTCGAGGTCTTCCTCCTCGCGGGTCTGCCGATCGTCGTTACCTGGGTCGTCTCGCACGGCCCGAGCGTGTACTTCTTCGACCGCTACCAGCTCTACACCGTCCCCGCGTGGTGCATCCTCGCCGCGGCCGGTCTGAACTCGCTCCGGCCGAAGGCGATCGGTGCGATCGGCCTGGCCGTGGTCATCGCCATCGGCGTCCCCGACCAGCTGAAGCTCCGGACGTCCGACGCCCACGAGACCACGGACGGCCGCCGGGCCGCCGCACTGATCGCCGCCGGCTACCGCCCGGGCGACGCCTTCGCCCCGACGCGCGGCGACGACAAGTGGATGATGCTCGACGAGGAGGTCAGGTACTACCTGCCGGACAGCGTGGACCCCGGCAGTGTGCTGATCAACCGCACCGCGGTGGAACGGGCCGACATCTTCGCCGAGCCCTGCTCCGAGCCGGCCGCCTGCCTGCACGACGCGCCGCGCATCTGGGTGGTGACGATGGGCGGCGCCGAGGACCCGCTCGTCCGGTTCCCCGAGGCCGAGGCCGCCGCGCTGCGCGCGTCCTACCGGGTCTTCGAGGTCCGGCACGTGCGCGGCCTCACCGTCGGACTCCTGGTGCGCTCCACCGGCTGAGCCGCGCAGTGCCCGCGCCCGCCGCCCCGGACACTCCCGAGGGTCCGGGGCGAGTTGGCGCGGGCACCGGCGCGGGGCTTATCGTGCGTCTCGCACCGATCCTCCTCGGCTGCGGCCCCGGTCCGACCTTCCGCACCGGGCGGCCGGGCCGACCGCGCCGTGGGAATCCATGTGGTCACTGAACCTGCCGTCCGGCGCGACGACCGTCGCGCGGTGGAGCGGGCCGGCCGGCTCGCCGGCGCCCTGAGGTCCGCGGCGCCTGCCCTGCTCGGCTACGCACTGGTCCGCGCCGTCGGCGTCGCCGTCGTCGCACTCTGGGGCGCCCAGCGCGGCAAGTCCGGGATCGGCCGGCTGTCCACCTTCTGGGACGCGCCCTGGTACCAGGCGATCGCGGTGCACGGCTACGCCGGCACGACGCCGGTGCCGGGCCCGTACGGCCCCTACCAGCCGTACGCCTTCTTCCCCGCCTACCCCGCGATGATCAAGGTGTTCGACACCGTGCTGCCGCTGCGGCCCAACCAGGCCGCCCTGCTGGTGGCCTGGGTCGCCGCACTGGTCGCGGCCTGGGGCATCTACGCGGTCGGATCGCACCTCTACGGCCACCGGGTCGGCGTGATCGCGGCCGTGCTGTGGGGCGTCACCCCGTACGCGGTGGTGGAGAGCGCGGCCTACTCGGAGCAGTTGTTCACCGCGTTCGCCGCCTGGACCTGCTATGCCGCCCTCACCCGGCGCTGGGTGTGGGCCGGCGTCCTGTGCATGACCGCCGGACTGACCCGGCCGACCGGCATCGCCCTGGCCGCCGCGGTGTCCGCCGCAGCACTGTGGGAGCTCGTCCGCCGGCGCGGAGACTGGCACACCGCGCTCGGCATGGTGATCGCGCCGCTCGGCTTCCTCGGCTTCCTCGCCTGGGTCGGCGTGGTGAAGGGCCGGTGGGACGGCTACTTCCGCGTCCAGGACGCCTGGCAGTCCCACTTCGACTTCGGGCGCAGCACCTACCACTCGCTGCGCGACCTGCTCACCCAGGCCGACCAGGTCTGGCTGACCCAGGTCGTGGTGGCCGCCGTGCTCGCCGGCTCGGTCGTGCTGCTCGTCGTCTCGGTGCTCCAGCGGCAGCCGCTGGTGCTCGTTCTGTTCAGCGCCGCGATGCTCGTCCTCGCGCTCGGCGACGCCGCGTACTTCAACTCGCGCGCCCGCTTCCTGCTGCCCGCCTTCGGGCTGCTGCTGCCGGTCGCCAACGGCCTGGTGCGGGTGCGCAGCCGCAGCTCACTGGTGCTGCTGCTGAGCTCCGCGGCCCTGCTGTCGGCGGCGTACGGCGGCTACGTGGTCTTCGTCTACCCGGACGCGCCGTAGCGACGGCCCGGCCCGGGGTGGCGGTTCCACCGACCCGGGCCGGAGTGTCGGCGGGGGGTCATACACTCGGAATGCCATGACTAGCCTCTTTGACGACCTCCCGCTCCCCGGCTTCGAGAGCCCCTCGCTCGGGTCGAGCCCCGCCCACGACGAGCCGCCGCTGGACGAGGAGCCGCCGTACGAGGAGGCCATTCCGGACGGCCTGTTCGAGAACGACCTCGCCGCCCAGGACGAGCGCGACGGGTACTACCGCAACGGCCACGCCCGCCCGGTGATCGACCCCGAGCAGCTGCTCGAAGGCATGAACGACCCGCAGCGCGAGGCCGTCCTGCACCACGGCTCCCCGCTGCTGATCGTCGCCGGCGCCGGCTCCGGCAAGACCCGGGTGCTCACCCACCGGATCGCGTACCTGCTGGCCGCCCGCGGTGCGCAGCCCGGCGAGATCCTGGCGATCACGTTCACCAACAAGGCCGCCGGCGAGATGCGCGAGCGCGTCGAGCAGCTGGTCGGCCCGCGCGCCCGGGCGATGTGGGTGTCCACCTTCCACAGCGCCTGCGTGCGCATCCTGCGCCGCGAGTCGAAGCTGCTCGGCTTCACCTCGTCGTTCTCGATCTACGACTCGGCCGACTCGCAGCGCCTGATGTCCCTGGTCTGCCGGGACCTCGACCTCGACCCGAAGCAGTTCCCGCCGAAGTCCTTCACCGCCAAGGTCAGCAACCTCAAGAACGAGCTGATCGACGAGGAGACCTACGCCGACCGGGCCGCCAACCCGATGGAGAAGAAGCTGGCCGAGGCGTACACCCTCTACCAGCGGCGTCTGCGCGAGGCCAACGCGCTGGACTTCGACGACATCATCATGACCACGGTCAACCTGCTGCAGGCCTTCCCCGACGTGGCCGAGCACTACCGCCGGCGCTTCCGGCACATCCTGGTCGACGAGTACCAGGACACCAACCACGCCCAGTACACGCTGGTGCGCGAGCTCTCCGGCGGCGCCCTCTCCGACGCGCCGAAGCTCACCGCGGACGGCGAGTTCGTCAACCCGACCGCGGCCCGGCTCGCCCAGATCTCGCCGGCCGAGCTCTGCGTGGTCGGTGACGCCGACCAGTCGATCTACGCCTTCCGCGGCGCGACGATCCGCAACATCCTCCAGTTCGAGGAGGACTACCCGAACGCCACGACGATCCTGCTGGAGCAGAACTACCGCTCCACGCAGACCATCCTCAGCGCCGCCAACGCGGTCATCGAGCGCAACACCAACCGGCGCAAGAAGAACCTGTGGACGGCCGGCGACCAGGGCGAGCGGGTGGTCGGCTACGTCGCCGACGACGAGCACGGCGAGGCCCAGTTCATCGCCGACGAGATCGACCGGCTCACCGACAAGGACGAGGCCCGCCCCGGCGACGTCGCGATCTTCTACCGCACCAACGCGCAGTCCCGCGTCTTCGAAGAGGTCTTCATCCGGGTCGGCCTGCCGTACAAGGTCGTCGGCGGCGTCCGGTTCTACGAGCGCAAGGAGGTCCGGGACATCCTGGCCTACCTGCGCGTCCTCTCCAACCCGGAGGACACCGTCCCGCTGCGCCGGATCCTCAACGTGCCCAAGCGCGGCATCGGCGAACGGGCCGAGGCGATGATCGACGCCCTCGCCGCCCGCGAGCGGATCAGCTTCGCCCAGGCGCTGCAGCGGGTCGACGAGGCGTACGGCATGGCCGCGCGCTCGGCCAACGCGGTGAAGAAGTTCAACGTGATGATGGCCGGCCTGCGCCAGGTCGTGGAGTCCGGCGCCGGCCCCGCCGCCGTGCTGGAGGCGGTGCTGGAGGAGTCCGGCTACCTCGCCGAGCTGCAGGCCTCCACCGACCCGCAGGACGAGACCCGGATCGAGAACCTCCAGGAGCTCGCCTCCGTCGCCCTGGAGTACGAGCAGGACCCGGGCGAGCGCCCGGAGGGCGAGGACGCCGAGGGCGCCCCGCCGGTCGGCTCGCTCGCCGACTTCCTGGAGCGCGTCGCACTCGTCGCCGACTCGGACCAGATCCCGGACGACGAGGAGGGGCAGGGCGTCATCACGATGATGACCCTGCACACCGCCAAGGGCCTGGAGTTCCCGGTGGTCTTCCTCACCGGCATGGAGGACGGGATCTTCCCGCACATGCGGGCCCTCAACCAGGTCAAGGAGCTGGAGGAGGAGCGCCGGCTGGCCTACGTCGGTCTGACCCGGGCCCGGCAGCGGCTCTACCTGACCCGCTCGGTGCTCCGCAGCGCCTGGGGCCAGCCCGCGTACAACCCGGCCTCCCGCTTCCTGGAGGAGATTCCGGACACCCTCGTCGACTGGAAGCGCACCGGAGCGGCCGCCGTGCCCGCGGCCCGCGGCTTCTCGCCCTCCTCCTCCGGGTCCTCCCGCTCGTACGGCTCCTCCGGCGGATCGGCGCGCTCCACGGCGGCGCCGCAGCCGGGCTGGGCGAAGTCCGCGCGGAAGGTGACCGAGCGCGAGGTGGTCGCGCTGGCCGTCGGCGACCGGGTCAGCCACGACTCCTTCGGCCTCGGCACCGTCGTCGCCACCCAGGGCGTCGGCGACAAGGCGCAGGCGACCATCGACTTCGGCAGCACCGGCCGCAAGCAGCTGCTGCTGCGCTACGCGCCGGTCGAGAAGCTCTGAGCGACGAGGCGCCTCCTCAAGGGCGCACGGGGTGACGGCTCAGGGTGGTCACCCGTCGGCGCCGACCTGACGCCGCGGGTCGATCCCGTGGGCGAGCAGCCACGGCACCGGGTCGACCGGGGCCCCGCCACCGGGCCGCACCTCGAAGTGGAGGTGCGGCCCGGTGGCGTTCCCGGTCGACCCTGCCCACCCGATCACCTCGCCGGCCCGGACGGGCCCGCCGCGCAGCCGGTACCCGCGCAGGTGCCCGTACCAGGTCTCGGTGCCGTCCGCGCCGGTGACGACCGCCAGGTACCCGTAGGCGGCGCTCCAGCCGGCGGTCACCGCGCCGTCGGTCGCCGCGCGGACGGGCGTGCCGGCCGGCACCGGGAAGTCGATGCCGGTGTGCCGGGCCGCCGAGTGCGGGCCGGCCTGGCCGAAGCCCGCGCCGAGGCCCACCCGTTCGACCGGCAGCACGTACCCCGGGCGCGGCGCGGCGGACGGGCCCTCCGGTCCGCCCGGCCGCGTCCGGCCGCGGGCGGCGAGCGCCGCACGGGCCAGCGCGCGGTCGGC
>NZ_JAHTIK010000001.1:4961305-4965742 GCF_025655475.1 Kitasatospora sp. DSM 101779
GCCGCTCCCCGGCGGGGCCCCGCGGCGGGGGCGAGGGCCCGGACGGCGCCGGGCCCGGCAGCCGGGTGCGGTCGGCGTGCACGGTCGCGGCGGCGACCCCGAAGACCCCGAGGGTGGCCGCGGAGGGCAGGGCGACGGTGAGCACCGCCCGCCGGGTGTTGCTCACCCGCGGGCCGCGGTGCTGGCCGCGGGGCCGCTCGGTGCCGCCGGCCGGGCCGGGGAGCTGCCGGTGGATCGGGATACGGATCGGGATGCGGACGGGGGAGCGTCTGACCGTCATCGCGCCGCCTCCTCGGAATCGGGAGTGACCGGGAGAAAACAGTCGAGACTGTAGACCTTGATCACGATCCCGGACGAAGTACGCATCTCAGCACGCGTGGCGCTCCGTCAGGGGCCCTGCGGCCCATGCCTCCAGGGCGAGCCGGACGGCGGCGACCGCCCCCGGGTGGGCCGGCAGCCCGACGTGGCCCGCCCCGGGCACGGCGAGGTTGACGGCGGCCAGGTCGGGATGGTCCAGCCGGGCGCCCCGGCGCGGCAGCACCACCTCGTCCAGCTCGGCGCGGACGGCCGTGAAACGGCTGCTGCAGCGCGGCGCGGGCAGCCGCAGCTCGGCCAGCAGCTCGCTGCCGGGCCGCAGCTGACGGGTGATCGGGAAGGGGTTCGGCAGCAGGGCCGCCGTGGTCCCCTCGTGCGGGGTGGCCAGGGTGACCACCTCGGGCGCGAGTTCGTGCCCGCCGAGGCGCTGCACGTAGTAACGGGCGATCAGGCCGCCCAGGCTGTGGCCCACCAGGGCGACCGGGCGGCCGCCGTGCGCCTGGACCGCCCACTCGACGTGCCGGGCGAGCAGCACCGCGGCGGCCCGTACGTCACGGGTCAGCGGCGAGTAGTTGAGGGCGTGCAGGTGCGTCCAGCCGTGCCGGTGCAGCTCCCGGCGGAGCGGACCGAACACGGCCCGGTTGTCGACGAATCCGTGCAGCAGCAGCACGGGGTCGTGCCGGGGCGGCGCGGTGGGCGGCACCGGGCGGTCCGGGCACGGGCGGGCCCGTCGCTCCGGCGGGATTCCGGTGGGGTAGCGGACCAAGTGGTGCGCGAGCGCGGCGGCTTCCGCGCCCGCACCGCGGACGGTGGCGGCCGTCCGCTGGAACGGGATCGTCATGCGGCTCTCCCCGGCAGGACGGCGCGGGGCCCCTGCGGCGGCCGACGCAGGGGAGACGGAAGAGCTGGTACCAGGGGTGGCTGACGGGCAGCCCTGTGATTTTCCCCGCCCGTCCGCAACCGAAAACCGCCGAGGGGTGGACACCGCGTTACGCTGCCTGCAGGCCTGTCGGAGGCCGTTGACACCGCGCCCGGGTCCGGGCGGGACCGCCGGGCCGCGGACGACGAGGTCCAGGAGGCAGTGATGGGTGTGTCGGGGCCGATCCGCGTGGTGGTCGCCAAGCCGGGTCTGGACGGCCATGACCGGGGCGCGAAGGTGATCGCACGCGCGCTGCGCGACGCCGGTATGGAGGTCATCTACACCGGCCTGCACCAGACGCCGGAGCAGATCGTCGACACGGCGATCCAGGAGGACGCCGACGGCATCGGGCTGTCCATCCTCTCCGGCGCCCACATGACCCTCTGCGCCCGCGTGATGGATCTGCTGCGCGCGCGTGAGGCCGAGGACATCAAGGTCTTCTGCGGCGGGATCATCCCCGACGAGGACATCGCCCGGCTCAAGCAGCTCGGCGTCGCCGACGTCTTCACCCCCGGCACCTCGACCCAGTTCGTGGTCAGCTGGGTGCAGGCGAACCTCCGCCCCACGGGCTGACCGCCGCACGGCAGCACGCACACCGGCCCGCGCCGCCGGGGCGCACGACGACACCACCGGGCCGGGCCCTGCCGACGGCGGGGCCCGGCCCGGCGCCGTGCCCGGCGTGTCAGGGCGCGAGCTCGGCGAACATGGCCGCCCGCAGCCGGAGCGTCTCGGCGAGGCGGGCGAAGGTGTCGGCCCAGGCCGTGTCGGGCGCGGCGTCGGCGGCGAGCGCCTCCACCGCGGGGGCGGCCTCCGGAGCGAGTGCCCGCTCGGTCATGCCGAGCACCCCGCTGTGGCTCCACGGGTAGGCACCGGAGCCGGCCGCCCGCTCCAGCGCGGCGACGACCGCGGTGGAGAGCGGAGGCGTCCACGGCGTGGCGCAGGCGCCGAGCAGCTGGAAGGCGTCGCCGAGCCCGTGGGCGCGGATGAACGCGGCCGTCCATGCGGCCCGCTCCACCGGCGGCAGGACGGCCAGCAGCTTCGCCGGGGCGCCCGGCGCCCGCTCGGCCCCGCCGGGGCGGGGCGCCGGGCCGAGCAGGGCACGGGCCCAGGCCTCGTCGTGCTGACGGACGGCGGCGCGCGCCCAGGCCTCCCGCAGGTCCGCCGACCAGTCGGTGCCGTCGGCCTCGCCGCCCTCCCGCGCGGGCAGCCGCAGCAGCTGCTGCGGGGTCAGACCGGTGGCGTCCGTCCACAGCGCGAGCGGGGCGGCGGCCACGATCTCGCCCAGCCACCAGGAGCGCTGCCCGCGGCCGGTGGGCGACTTGAGCGGTATGCCGTCGCGCTGCATCCCGGCGTCGCACTCGGGGGGCGGGGTGACGGCGAGCAGGTCGTCGAGCGGGTGCACGCAGGCGCGGGCGCGCGCGGCCATCCGGGCGGCGAGGGCCGAGCCGGGCAGGGTGGAGAGCAGCTCTGCGGCGGTGGTGCGGACGTTCTTGCTGCGGTCGCCGAGGGCTGCCTCCAGGAACTCCTCGTCCGCCGTGGACAGCCCCTCCTGCAGGGCGTCGAGGAAGAGCAGGCGGTCCTCGGCCCGCTCGGTGCCCCAGGTGGAGCCCAGCAGGGCGAGGCCGGCGGCCGGGTCGCGGCGGCGCAGCCGGGTCAGGTGGGTGACCCGCTCGGCGAACAGGCCCTCCTGCCAGATCTGCTCGTCGGCCGCCGGATCCTGCGGCCCGTCGGCGGGGCCGGCGATGGCTGCGGTGCCCGCGGCGCCTGCGGTACGGCCGACGAAGCGCCAGTCCGGGTTCTGCTCGGCCAGCCAGCGGCCGAGCGGGCCGGCCAACGCCACCACGTCGGGGCGCAGCTCGCTGCGGGCGCGGGCGGTGTCCAGCAGGGCGGGCACGTGCGCCGGCGGCAGCCGGTAGCCGTGCGCCCGGGCGGTGGCCAGCCACTGGGGGAGCAGCTCGGTCAGGTTGGCGAGGCTGGTGTCCGGGCCGCGGCCGCCCAGCAGGAAGCCGAGCCGGCGGGCAGCGGGCTCGGGTAGCTCCGGCCGGCCGTCGTCCTCGGCCGGGGCGGGCAGCGCCGGGGCGGGCAGGGCACGGGCGCCGGCCCGGCGTCGCACGGTGGCGAGCGCGGCCAGGTCGAGCAGGGCCGTCGCGGGGTCGGAGCGGTCGACGGACCCGGCCGCGGCGGCGAACGCGGGCGAGCCGCCGGGGTCGGGCAGCGGCCGGCGGTCGGTGCCGAGCAGCGCGGTGGTCTGCAGCTCGGACCAGCTGTCGTGGGCGGTGGTGGTCGGTGCCGTCACGGCCGGCCTCCCGTCGGATGGGTCTGGTGGGGGTCGCGGCCGGCGCCGGCCCGGGGCGCGGTCACTGGCCGAGGCCGATCGCACGGCCGTCCGCGGACCAGGCGGTGACCGGGGCGTACCCGGCGTGCCCGTACTCGCCGAACAGCGTCACCGGATGCCCGGCCGAGAGCGCGGCCAGCCGCCACAGCGCCTGCTCGGGCGTGGCGCCGCGCTTGAGCGGAACGGCGCTGCGGCCGTCCGTCAGCTGCCAGCCGTCGGGGCCGAGGACGGGCACCACCTCGGCCAGTACGGCGGGCCAGGCCTCCAGCCACGGGTCGTCGGCGACGGCCTCGCCGTAGCCGGCCACCGCCTCGGCGGGACAGACCCCGGCGGGCGGCCCGGCCGGGGCGGCCACGGGCTCGCCGTAGCGGGTGCCGAGGACGGCGCGCAGCGGGCGGGCGCCGGGGTGGAAGGCGACCTCGGCCTCCAGCACCCGCCCGGTCGGCAGGGCGGTCTCGGGTGCCCGGCCGGGGCTGCCGAAGGAGAGCAGCAGGGCCGGGCGGCCGGTCTTGGCGCCGCGCAGCCAGATCCGGCGGGTGGTCAGCCGGTCGCCGGCGGTGTCGCGGCTGCCGAGGACGTGCCAGCGGTCCCGGACCGTCGGGCCGGCCAGTACCTCGTCCGCGCCGGTGCTGAACCCGACCCGGGTGCGGACCGTCGCGGCGAGCGGCGCCGGGAGTTCGTCCACCCGGCCGTAGGCGCCGGCCAGCAGGTGCAGCAGGGCGTACTCCTCCAGCAGGGAGTCCTGCGGGGTGTGCGCGAGCTCGCGGACGCGGGCGGCCAGGCCGGGCGCCTGGGCGTCGACCATCCGGGCCGCGACCTCGTCCCAGCCGGCCGGGCCGGTCCGGTCGGCCAGGCCGTGCCGGACGCC
>NZ_JAHTIK010000001.1:4965754-4969529 GCF_025655475.1 Kitasatospora sp. DSM 101779
GCGAGGCCGTGCCGGACGCCGTCCGCGAGCCGCAGCCGGAGCTCCTGCGCGCCCGCGGCGACACGGGCGGCGCGCTGCCCCGCCCGCCGGCGGGCCGCCTGGTCGTCCTTGGCAGCCTCCCGGCGCTCCTGCTGCCGGACGGCCTTCTGCTCGGCGGCGCCCTGACGCCTGGTCAGCCATTCGGCCACCCACTCGGGCTGCACGGCCCCCTCCGCGACCGCCGGGGAGCCGGCGCTCCACAGCAGCAGCAGGCCGAGCACGTGCTTGCACGGGAACTTCCGGCTGGGGCAGGTGCACTTGTACGCGGGCCCGGAGAGGTCGACGCAGGGGAAGTAGGGCGTCTTCCCGCTGCCCTTGCACGAGCCCCACAGCGCGCCGCCGCCCCAGCCCGCGTCCGACCACGGCGCGGGCGCGGACAGCTTGCCGGCCGCCTTCAGCGACGCCTGGTCCGGCGCCAGCGACAGGACGTGTTCGTTGCTCCAGCGTTCCTCCATGCCGACGACGCTAGGGCGGGCCACTGACATTCGAGCCGGCCGAACTGACGGCCGGTCACCGCGCCGGCCGGGCTTGTCAGTGGGCTCGTGCATGGTGGTTCCAGCAGACCGGAAGGGTGTACGAGGAGTCCGCCCCGACCCTGCCGCACCGCGTTCCGAGGGGCCGTCCGCAGCCGTCCCGCGCCGCTCCATGCCGATCTATGCCGCTCCATGCCGATCCAAGCCGATCCAAGCTGCTTCACACCGCCGCACCCCTGCCACAGCCATGCCCGGCGGCCGTACCCAGGAGATGTCGATGACCACCGAGACGACCACCCGTACGAGTGAAGTCCTCCGCCTCCACGCCGAGGACGCCTTCGCCGCCGAACTCGCCGCGCTCGCCGCCGCCGACGACCGCCCCCGCCCCGAGCGCTGGCGGCTCTCGCCGTGGGCCGTCGCCACCTACCTGCTCGGCGGCACGCTGCCCGACGGCACCGTGATCACCCCCAAGTACATCGGCCCGCGGCGGGTGGTCGAGGTCGCCGTCACCACCCTGGCCACCGACCGCGCCCTGCTGCTGCTCGGCGTGCCCGGCACCGCCAAGACCTGGGTCTCCGAGCACCTCGCCGCCGCCGTCAGCGGCGACTCCACCCTGCTCGTCCAGGGCACCGCCGGCACCCCCGAGGAAGCCGTCCGCTACGGCTGGAACTACGCGCAGCTGCTCGCCAACGGCCCCAGCCGGCAGGCCCTGGTGCCCTCCCCGGTCATGCGGGCGATGGCCGACGGCAAGATCGCCCGGGTCGAGGAGCTCACCCGCATCCCGGCCGACGTCCAGGACAGCCTGATCACCATCCTGTCCGAGAAGACCCTGCCCGTCCCGGAGCTCGGCGACGAGACCCAGGCCGTCCGCGGCTTCAACCTGATCGCCACCGCCAACGACCGCGACCGCGGCGTCAACGACCTCTCCTCCGCGCTGCGCCGCCGCTTCAACACCGTCGTGCTGCCGCTGCCCGCCACCCTCGACGAGGAGGTCGACATCGTCGGCCGCCGGGTCAACCAGCTCGGCCGCTCCCTCGACCTGCCCGAGCTGCCCACCGGCGCCGAGGAGATCCGCCGCGTCGTCACCGTCTTCCGCGAGCTGCGCTCCGGCGTCACCGCCGACGGCCGCACCAAGGTCAAGACGCCCAGCGGCACCCTCTCCACCGCCGAGGCGATCTCGGTGCTCACCAACGGCCTCGCCCTCGCCACCCACTTCGGCGACGGCATGCTCCGCGCCTCCGACGTCACCGCCGGCATCGTCGGCGCGGTCGTCCGCGACCCGGTCGCCGACCGCACGGTCTGGCACGAGTACGTCGAGGGCGTGCTCCGCGAGCGGGACGGCTGGAAGGACTTCTACCGCGCCGCCCGCGAGCACGCGCACTGACCCGGCCGCCGCGGCCCCAGCCCACCGAGAGAACCATCCGAGAGCGAGGTCCACGACCATGAGCGCAGAGGTCACCCTGCTCGGCGTCCGCCACCACGGACCCGGCTCCGCCCGCGCGGTGGCCGCCGCCCTGGAGCAGCTGAGGCCCGACGCGGTGCTGATCGAGGGACCGCCGGAGGCCGACGCGATCGCCGCGCTCGCCGCGGACAAGGAGATGCAGCCGCCGGTCGCCCTGCTCGCCCACGTCGTCGACGACCCGGCCAGGGCCGCCTTCTGGCCGTTCGCCGTGTTCTCCCCCGAGTGGGTGGCCCTGCGGTACGCCGCCGACCACGACGTGCCCGCCCGCTTCGTCGACCTGCCCGCGGCGCACACCTTCGCGCTCGCCCAAGCCCCGTCGGGCGTGCCGGGGGGCACGTCCGACGAGGCGGCGGAGGCGGAGGACGGCATCGGCGACCCGATCGCCGCCCTCGCCGAGGCCGCCGGCCACGACGACCCCGAGCGCTGGTGGGAGGACGTCGTCGAGCACCGCGCGCCCGACGGCGACGCCCTCGCCCCCTTCGCCGCGGTCGCCGAGGCCATGACCGCCCTGCGCGAGACCGCCCCGGCCGGCCCGCGCGCCCGCCGCGACGACCTCCGCGAGGCGTACATGCGCCAGCAGATCCGCGCCGCCCGCCGGGCCGGCCACCGGCGGATCGCGGTGGTCTGCGGCGCCTGGCACGTCCCCGCCCTGCAGACCATGCCCACCGTCGCCCACGACCGCGCCCTGCTCAGCGGCCTGCCCAAGGTCAGGACCGAGATCACCTGGGTGCCCTGGACACACCGCCGGCTCGCCCAGCACACCGGCTACGGCGCCGGCATCGACTCGCCCGGCTGGTACCACCACCTCTTCACCAGCCCCGACCGGCCGGTCACCCGCTGGATGACCGGCATCGCCGGCCTGCTCCGCGCCGAGGACCACCCTGTCTCCTCCGCGCACGTCATCGAGGCCGTCCGGCTCGCCGAGACGCTCGCCGTGCTCCGCGGCCGCCCGCTCGCAGGCCTCGGCGAAACCCTCGACGCCGTCCGCTCCGTGATGTGCGACGGCTCCGACGTCACGCTCGCCCTCGTCCACGACCGCCTGGTGGTCGGCGACGCCCTCGGCGAGGTGCCGGACGGCGCCCCCGCCGTGCCGCTCCAGCGCGACCTCGCCCGCCTCCAGCGCAGCCTGCGCCTCAAGCCCGAGGCCGCCGAGCGCGAGCTCGTCCTCGACCTGCGCAAGGACCTCGACGCCCACCGCTCCCGCCTGCTGCACCGGCTGCGGCTGCTCGGCATCGACTGGGGCGCGCCCGCCCGCTCCGCCGTCAACTCCACCGGCACCTTCCGGGAGACCTGGCGGCTGCGGTGGGAGCCCGAGTACGCCGTCCGCGTCGTCGAGGCCGCGCACTGGGGCACCACCGTCGAGGACGCCGCCTGCGGCAAGGCCGCCCGGCAGGCCGCCGACGCCACCGACCTCGCCGACCTCACCGGCCTCGTCGAGCAGTGCCTGCTCGCCGGCCTCACCGGCGCCCTGCCCGCCGTCATGCGGGCACTCGCCGACCGGGCCGCCCTGGACACCGACGTGGCCCACCTCGCCGCCGCGCTGCCCGCCCTCGTCCGCGCGCTGCGCTACGGCGACGTCCGCGGCACCGACGCCACCGCCCTCGACGGCGTCGCCCGCGGCCTCGCGGAACGGATCGGCGTCGGCCTGCCGCCCGCCTGCACCGGCCTGGACGCCGACGGTGCCGCCACCATGCGCGCCCACCTCGACGCCGTCCACACCGCCGTCGGCCTGCTGCCGCCCGCCGCCACCGGCGACCCGGGCGACGACCCCGCCGAGCGCTGGGCCGCGGCCCTCCACTCC
>NZ_JAHTIK010000001.1:4969561-4999068 GCF_025655475.1 Kitasatospora sp. DSM 101779
GACGACCCCGCCGAGCGCTGGGCCGCGGCCCTCCACTCCCTGGCCGCCCGCGAGCCCTCCGGCGGCCCCGCCACCGGCGTCCCCGGGCTGCTGCGCGGCCGCGCCGTCCGGCTGCTCCTCGACGACGGCCGGCTCGACTCCGCGGAGGCCGGCCGCCGGATGGGCCTGGTGCTCTCCCCGGCCGGGGCCCCCGCCGACGCGGCCGGCTGGATCGAGGGCTTCCTCGCCGGCGGGGGCGCCCTGCTGCTGCACGACACCGCCCTGCTCGGCCTCCTCGACGACTGGCTCACCGGCGTCCCCGGCGGCACCCTGATCGACCTGCTGCCGGTGCTGCGCCGCACGTTCTCCGGCCTGGAGGCGGGTGTCCGCCGCACCATCGGCGAGCGGGCCGCCGCCGGCCCGCTCGGCACCGGCCCGGCCGAGGCGGCCGCCGCGCCCGAGGACCTCGACGAGCACCGCGCGGACGCCGCCCTGCCCGTCCTCGCGCTCCTGCTCGGCCTGCCGGACCCCGCGGCTGTACCCCTGCTGCCCCGCATCCCGCACCAGCCCACCGGCCGCAACACCTGACCCGCGGCCCGGAGGGCGGCGGACCGGGCCCGCCGGAATGTCAGTCCCGACTGGTTGCATGGCTGCTGAGAGGCCGTCACCGGCTGCCCGGCCCGGCCTCGGCCGACCCGCTCGTCCGTACCCGCACCCGTACCCGAGGAGCACCCCCCATGACCGCCACCCACGCTCCGCTGGACCCCGCCGCCGAGCGGCTGCGCCGCTGGCGGCTGGTGCTCGGCGGCGAGGCCGACGGCACCGGCCACCGTCCGAGCGGGCGGGACGCCGCCATGGACGGTGCGCTCGCCGCGCTCTACCGCGGGGCGGACGCGGAGGGCGGCCGCGGCGGGGCCCGCAGTGCCGGCCTCGGCGGTTCGGCGCCGCAGGTGGCCCGATGGCTGGGCGACATCCGCGAGTACTTCCCGACCACCGTCGTCCAGCTGATGCAGCAGGACGCGATCTCCCGACTGGGGCTGGACCGGCTGCTGCTGGAGCCGGAGATGCTGGAGGCGGTGGAGCCGGACGTCCACCTGGTCGGCACCCTGCTCTCGCTCAAGAACGCCCTGCCGGAGACCACCCGGGAGACGGCCCGCGCCGTGGTCGGCAAGGTGGTGGCCGACCTGGAGCGCCGCCTCGCCGACCGCACCCGCGCGACCCTCGGCGGCGCACTCGACCGCTCGGCCCGGGTGAACCGTCCCCGGCACCGGGACATCGACTGGGACCGCACGATCCGCGCCAACCTCAAGAACTACCTGCCCGAGGCCGGCCCGGAGGGCAACGGCACCGTCGTCCCGGAGCGGCTGATCGGCTGCGCCCGGGCGCAGCGCGCGGTGAAGAAGGACGTCGTCCTCTGCATCGACCAGTCCGGCTCGATGGCGGCGTCGGTGGTGCACTCGGCGGTGTTCGGCGCGGTGCTGGCGTCGATGCGCAGCCTGGACACCCGGCTGGTCGTCTTCGACACCTCGGTGGTCGACCTGACCGAGCAGCTGAGCGACCCGGTCGACGTCCTGTTCGCCACCCGGCTCGGCGGCGGCACCGACATCAACCGCGCCCTCGCCTACTGCCAGTCGAGGATCACCCGCCCGTCCGAGACGATCGTGGTGCTGATCAGCGACCTGTACGAGGGGGGCATCCGCAACGAGATGCTCAAGCGGGTCGCCGCGATGAAGGCGGCCGGGGTGCAGTTCATCGCCCTGCTCGCGCTCTCCGACGAGGGCGCCCCCGCCTACGACCGCGCGCACGCCGCGGCCCTGGCGGAGCTCGGCGCCCCGGCCTTCGCCTGCACGCCGGACGTCTTCCCGGAGATCATGGCCGCGGCGATCGAGAAGCGCCCGCTGCCGGTGCCGGACAACGGCTGAGCCGCCTCACCCGTTCGGGTGCGGGATGTCCGCATCTCACGGCATCGGCATTGTCGATGAGAGACCCGCCCCCGGCCTGTCGGGCGCACCCGTTGTGACGGTTCTCACCAAGCCCGACACCGCCACGGGCGAAACACGCCCGTCGTACGGGGATAACCTGCCACACGGACGTGACGCGCGTGTTGATTGACGGTGCGCCCGGCGCTGTACGGACCGCAAGGCCGTAGCTCTGCGTACCCGCGCAGCCCCGACGACCCGCAGCGAAGATCCTGCCGTGGCACGCTCGAAGAGACACAATCCGCGACCACGAACAAGGACAAACACGTGGACCTGTTCGAGTACCAGGCGAGGGACCTCTTCGCCAAGCACGGCGTGCCCGTGCTTGACGGCGATGTCATCGAGAACGCCGCAGACGCTGCCGCCATCGCGGAGCGCTTCGGCGGCCGCGCCGTCGTCAAGGCTCAGGTGAAGGTCGGCGGCCGAGGCAAGGCCGGTGGCGTCAAGCTCGCCTCCGACCCGGCGGACGCCGTCGCCAAGTCCGAGGCCATCCTCGGCATGGACATCAAGGGTCACACCGTCCACAAGGTGATGCTGGCCCAGACCGCGGACATCAAGGACGAGTACTACGTCTCGTTCCTGCTGGACCGCACGAACCGCACCTTCCTGGCGATGGCCAGCGTCGAGGGCGGTGTCGAGATCGAGGTCGTGGCGGAGGAGAACCCCGACGCGCTCGCGAAGATCCCGGTCGACGCCAACGAGGGCTGCACCCCGGAGAAGGCCGCCGAGATCGTCGCCGCCGCGAAGTTCCCGGCCGACGTCGCCGACCAGGTCGCCGAGGTCCTCCAGCAGCTGTGGAAGGTCTTCATCGCCGAGGACGCGCTCCTCGTCGAGGTCAACCCGCTGATCAAGTCCGGCGAGGGCAAGATCATCGCGCTCGACGGCAAGGTCTCGCTGGACGAGAACGCCGACTTCCGCCAGCCGGAGCACGAGGCGCTCGAGGACAAGGCCGCCGCGAACCCGCTGGAGGCCGCTGCCAAGGCCAAGGGCCTGAACTACGTCAAGCTCGACGGCCAGGTCGGCATCATCGGCAACGGCGCGGGCCTCGTCATGAGCACCCTCGACGTCGTCGCGTACGCCGGTGAGAACCACGGCGGCGTGAAGCCCGCCAACTTCCTCGACATCGGCGGCGGCGCCTCCGCCGAGGTGATGGCGAACGGCCTGGAGATCATCCTGGGCGACGCCGACGTCAAGTCGGTCTTCGTCAACGTCTTCGGCGGCATCACCGCGTGCGACGCGGTCGCCAACGGCATCGTGCAGGCCCTGGCCCTCCTCGAGGAGAAGGGCGAGGCCGTCACCAAGCCGCTCGTCGTCCGCCTGGACGGCAACAACGCCGAGCTGGGTCGCAAGATCCTGACCGACGCCAACCACCCGCTCGTTCAGCAGGTGGACACCATGGACGGTGCGGCCGACCGCGCCGCCGAGCTGGCCAACGCGAAGTAAGGAAGGGGACTTTCACCATGGCTATCTTCCTTACCAAGGACAGCAAGGTCATCGTCCAGGGCATGACCGGCTCCGAGGGCATGAAGCACACCCGCCGCATGCTCGCCTCCGGCACCCAGATCGTCGGCGGTGTGAACCCGCGCAAGGCCGGCACCACGGTCGACGTCGACGGCACCGACGTGCCCGTCTTCGGCACCGTCGCCGAGGCCATGGAGAAGACCGGTGCCGACGTCACCGTCATCTTCGTGCCGCCGAAGTTCACCAAGGACGCCGTCGTCGAGGCGATCGACGCCGAGATCGGCCTCGCGGTCGTCATCACCGAGGGTGTGCCGGTCCACGACTCGGCCGCCTTCTGGGCGTACGCCGGTGCCAAGGGCAACAAGACCCAGATCATCGGTCCGAACTGCCCCGGCCTGATCTCCCCCGGACAGTCGAACGCGGGCATCATCCCCGCCGACATCACCGGCCCGGGCAAGATCGGCCTGGTCTCCAAGTCCGGCACCCTGACCTACCAGCTCATGTACGAGCTGCGTGACCTGGGCTTCTCCTCGGCCGTGGGCATCGGTGGCGACCCCGTCATCGGCACCACCCACATCGACGCCCTCAAGGCGTTCCAGGAGGACCCGGAGACCGAGGTCATCGTGATGATCGGTGAGATCGGCGGCGACGCCGAGGAGCGTGCCGCGGCCTTCATCGCCGAGCACGTCACCAAGCCGGTCGTCGGCTACGTCGCGGGCTTCACCGCGCCCGAGGGCAAGACCATGGGCCACGCCGGCGCCATCGTCTCCGGCTCCTCCGGCACCGCCCAGGCGAAGAAGGAGGCCCTCGAGGCCGCCGGCGTCAAGGTCGGCAAGACGCCGTCCGAGACCGCCCGCCTGGCCCGCGAGCTCTTCGCGACCGTCAAGTAAGGCCCCGGCGGGCCTCAGGGCCGACGCCACGAGCGAGGGCGCCGCGGACATCCGTCCGCGGCGCCCTCGACGTCTTCCGGCCTTCTCCGGTCAGGGGAGCAGCCGGGGGACCTCCGCCGGGGCGAGCGTCGGGCAGGGCCAGAGCGGCGCGCACGGCACCGGGAGCGGCAACGCGTCCGCGGGACGGGACAGCGCCGCGGGACCGGCGACCGGCTGCCCGTCGTGCGGGGCCGCACCCTCGGTCACCGTCCCGCCGCCGGTGCCGTCCGTGCCGTCCTGCGGGTTACCGGAGGACGGGGTCCCGTCCGGGGCGTCCGTGCCGCCCTCCGCCGGCCCGGCCGGGCCCGTACTCGGCCGCGGGCCCGTCGGACTGCACCAGGGGCTCCGCAGCCCCGGCTCCCGGCCCGGCGCGGCCGGGCCCGAGCTGCCCGTACCGGCCGAGGAACACACCTCCGGCGGCGGGGACACGTCCGTCCGCGGTGCCGCCGCGGGCCGGGCGGGGCGCGCCGTGTCGTCCGGCCCGCCCACCACCAGGGTGACGACCATCGCGCCCGCCATGCCGAGCGTCAACAGGCCCGCGGCGCCGGTGACCGCGTGCGCGCGGCGGCGGCCCGCGGTGGCCAGCCGGGCCGCCGACGGCGTCCGCGGGGACGGGCAGGCGCGCACCGCCGCCTCGAAGAGCAGCGCACCGAGCGCCGGACCGAAGCCCGGCGCCGACGGGTCGGCCCCGACCACCCCCGGCACCGTACGGGCCAGCTCCTCGCGCGCTGCCCGGACCCGCCCCTCGGCCGCCGCCGTGCTGGACTCCACCTCCTCCGCCACCGCCGCCACCGGCAGGCCCACCGCGTCGTGCAGCACCACCGCGCGGCGCTGCGGGCGGCTAAGCCGGTGCATCGCGGTGAGCAGCGCCCGGTCCCGGGCGGTCGGGCGGCTCTCGTCGGCCCGGCGGCGGACACGGTCGGTCTTCACCTTGATCGTCCGGTGCGGCAGGCGGTGCCCGCCCGCACGCCGAGGACCGCCGCGCCGCCACGGCGAGAGCGCCGACTCGAACGCCGCCGCCCGGACCCAGCCCTCCGGGTCCGGCAGCTCCGCCACCTCGTCCCACCGCAGGGCCGCCGCGCCCAGGGCGATCCGCACACTGCGTGCCGCCCGGTGCGGCGATCCCGTGACCAGATAGGTCTGCTGCACCAAGCGGGTGTGCACCGCCGCGCTGAACGCGGCGAACTCCGGCCGACGGCGCGGCGTACCGACGGGCGGCCCGGACGGGGCGGGCGGCCGCGCCCGGACCGGCTCCGGCGGCTGCCGGCGGGGCCCCTGCCGGGCCTCCTCCGGTGCCCGGTCCGGCGCCGGTTCAGCCGTGGCTTCGACCGGCGCAGGCGCAGGCCCGGGCTCGACGGGATCGGCGACCCCCGTGGGATCCGGCGGGGCGGGTTCGGCGGCGCGCCCGGGCGTCCCCAGCAGGGCGGCCAGGCGGGCGGCCTCGGCGCGCGAGCCGACACCCAGCTTGCGCATCGCCCGGTTGAGATGCTTGCGAACGGTCGCGGGGGCGACGCCGAGTGCGGCGGCAACGGCCCGGTCGTCGTCCCCCGCCGCCACCCGGGCGACGACCTGCGCCTCACGGGGGGTGAGCCGCTGCAGCAACCGGGCGGCGTCCTCCCGCACCCGGGCGGACGGCGCCGCGGCGGCGGGCCGGGCAGCGTTCGTGGGGCCGGTGGGGTCGTCCCCGGCCCGGTCGGCCTTCGAAGGTGCGGTCACCGTGGCTCCCCACGGCGGCTGCAGAATCGAAAAAGGCACATAAGCAAATAATCCGGGACACGGCGAAGGTTCGCCGCTTCACGGGGCGCAACGGGTGATCTTGGGAGCATGTGGCCCATGACGCAGTTGATGGGCCGTCCGATCCTGGGCCTGCCCGACGATCTGGGCTCCCGCTCCCCGTTCGCCGACCTGCTCGTCGGCGCCCGAACGGCCCTCTTAGCGCTCTCCGTGATCGCCGTCCCCGTCCTCGGCCTGTGGGTGATCACCCCGTACGGCGACGTCACCGCCCGCGGCGCCCTCCGGCTCGCCTGCGCCCTCTGGCTGCTCGGCCACGGCGCCCCGCTCACCCGCGGCCCGGGCGGGTCGCCGCTCACCCTCACCCCGCTGTTGCTCACCGCCGTCAGCATCGGCCTGCTCCGCCGCGCGGGCGCCCGGGCCGGCGCGCGCACCCCGCAGGGCGGGGGCGCCTGGCGGTCCCTCCTGCCCGTGGGCATCGGGTACCTCGCGGTGGCCGCGCTGGCCGTCGCCGAGTGCAGCAGCGACGAGGCCGTGCTCGCGGCCGACCCGGTCGCCGACCTCCCGGCCGTCGCCGCCGTCACCGCCGCCGGCCTGGCCTGGGGATTCTGCGCCGGCCACGGCGTCCCGCGACCGGGGCTTCCGGCCGCCTTCCCGGCAGCCCTCGCAGCGCGCCTCCGCTCCTGGGCGACGGCCGACTGGGCGCCACCGCAGGGCGCCGCCGCGGCGCTGCGCCGCACCGCCGCGAGCTGGCTGCTCGGCCTGCTCGCCGCCGGTGGCCTCCTGCTCACCACGGCGGTCGCCCTCGGCACCGCGGGCCGCTCCGCCGCCGGCCTCGCCGACGGTCCTGCGGGCGTCCTCGGCCTCCTCCTGGCCTGCACGCTGCTGCTGCCCAACGCCGCGCTGTGGACCTCCTCCTACGCACTGGGGCCGGGCTTCGCCGTAGGCGCCGGTACCGCCGTCTCCCCGATGGCCACCCACCTCGGCACGGTGCCCGAGTTCCCGCTCTTCGCACTCGTCCCGACGGACAGCCCCGGGGCCGCCGGGCAGGCCGTCCTGGCGGTCCTTCCCCTGCTCGCGGGAGCCGTGCCCGCCCTGCTCCTCGGACGGGCCGCCGCAGGTAGCGGCACCACCCGCCCCTGGCACCCGGCCGGTACCGTCCTGGTCGCGTTCGCCGCCGTGCTCACGGTCTCCGCAGCCGCCGCCGCGGCCGCGTGGCTCTCGGGCGGCGCCCTCGCCGCCGGCCGGATGTCCGCCCTCGGTCCCGTCCCCTGGCAGGCCGCCGTCACGGCCGCCGGCTGGTCGGCCGCCGTCGTCCCGCCCGGCGCCCTGCTCGCCCGCTGGCTGCTCACCCGCACGGACGACCCCGCCGGGGCCCGCCTCGCCGCCTGGACCGCCACCGCCCGCTGCCCGCGCCTTCGCCGCACCCTCCACCAGGCCGTCACCCGCCTCGCCGACCTCCACCCACCCCGCCGCCCCGACAACACCTGACCCACCCAGCGCGTCGGGCCAGGCCACATCAGCGCCGCCCTGCGCACGGGGAGGAAATGCACCTCGCGCCTGGGGCCGACCCAACTCCGGGGCGCGGGGAACTGCGCATCCCGGGGTGGGGCGTGCCTGGCGGTTGGGGTCGACCCGAGTCAGGCGCGCGGGGAACTGCGGCGCGTCCCCGGGGTGGGGGTGCCTGGCGGTTGGGGCCGACCCGACTCCGGGGGCGTGGGGAACTGCGCAACCCAGGGAGGGCGTACCTCGCGCTTCGGGCCGACCCCGACCCGAGGCGCGCGAACACAGCACACCACCCCCCGGAGGGCCGGGCACGCCCGCCCCCCGAGCGACGGCGTCAGCGGTTGCCCGGATCGGTGAGCTGGGTGATGACGTCCGGTGCGAGGTTGTTGCAGCTCTGCGCCGCCTCGTTGGTCAGGGCGTCGTTCACGCAGGTCACGTAGTCGTGGTAATAGAGCTGGAAGCCGAAGACGGACAGCGTGAAGATCAGCGCGACACCGCCCGTGAGCAGTCCGCCGAGGGCGGCGGGCACCTGCGGCCGGGTGGGCTGGGGCTGCGCCCAGCCGGCGACCCGGGCGGTGCCGAGGGCGTGCGGGTTGCCGCTGCCCGCGGTGTGCGGTGCGGGGCCGGCGGCGGGGGCCGGCCGTTCGGCCCGCAGTGCGCTGATGCCCCAGTAGAGCGCCAGTGCACCGAGCAGCAGCGCGAGGTACCGCATGCCGGTGATCGCGCAGAACAGGCCGGCCATGCCGGCGCTCAGCGCGTACCGGGAACGCCGCTGCACCGGGTCGGTCGGGTCGAAGCGGGGCTGCTGCGGCTCGGACCATCCGCCGCGGTAGCCCGGGCTCCACGGGTGCGGCGGCGGCACCCGGGTCTCGTCCCGGTCGTCGTCCTCCGGCCGCTCCGCCGGGGGCTCCTGCGGAGCGCGCGGCTGCCACGGACGGTCGGGGGCATCCGCCGGCGGCGGCGCGAACGGGTTGCGCTCGCCGGTGTCGTCTCCGCTGCTCATGGTGTCGGCCATTCCTTCTCGTCCGGGTCGTCGGACCGTTCCGGAGCGGTCCGCGCCTCCAATGATCCCGCAGGGCGGTACGGGCTCGGCGGCGCCCTGCCGGGTGGGCCGGCGGGCCGTGCCGGGCGCCGTCGCCGGGGGCCACCGTCGCGATGCGGCAGCGGGCTCGGTCCGCCCGCGGTGACGCAGCTCCTCCTACCCGCAGGCCGGCCGCCCATCCGTGTCCGGCCGCGGCACGCTACGGCGAGATCCGTGTCTCAACTACGCGCGTAGCGTGGCCTGCTGGTGACGGAACGCCTTCGACCAGCCGTTATCGTGGTGACGGTCAGCAGTCCACAGCGGTTCCCCGGGCCCCCGCAGCGCAGCGGAGACGCCCCGGCGGCGCCGTCCGGCTCGACCTGCCGCCGCCCGTAGTGGCCCCACCGACGGTGGACGTACCAGCGGGCGACACGACGTACGGAGATTCGCGCAGTGGCCGCCGCTTCCGCCCAAGTCTTTCCGCCGCGTACGCCCGGACCGGCCCGTCTGGTGGTCCTGGTCTCCGGCTCCGGCACCAATCTCCAGTCGCTGATCGACGCGGCGCAGGACCCGGCCTACGGCGCGGTGATCCTCGCCGTAGGGGCGGACCGCACCGACATCGCCGGCCTGAAGCGGGCCGAGGCCGCTGGCATCCCGACCTTCGTCCACCGGATCGCCGACCACGCCGACCGGGCCGCCTGGGACGCCGCGCTGACCGCCTCGGTCGCCGGGTACGAGCCGGACCTGGTGGTCACCGCGGGCTTCATGAAGATCCTCGGTCCGGAGTTCATCGGCGCCTTCGCCGGCCGGATCGTCAACACCCACCCCGCCCTGCTGCCGGCCTTCCCCGGCGCGCACGGCGTGCCGGACGCCCTCGCCTACGGCGTGAAGGTCACCGGCTGCACCGTCCACCTGGTCGACGCCGGCGTGGACACCGGGCCGATCATCGCGCAGGGCGTCGTGGAGGTCCTCGACGCCGACCACGCCGATGGCGGCGAAGCGCTGCACGAGCGCATCAAGACTGTCGAGCGCACGCTGCTCGTCGAGGTCGTGGGCCGGCTGGCCCGCGAAGGCCACCGCATCGAAGACCGAAAGGTATGGATTCCGGCATGAGCGCCGCCCACAGCACGCCCCCCGTCTCCGAGGACGTACGCCCGATCCGTCGCGCGCTGATCAGCGTCTACGACAAGACCGGACTGGAGGAGCTGGCCCAGGGGCTGCACGCCGCCGGGGTCGCGATCGTGTCCACCGGCTCGACCGCGGGCCGGATCGCCGCCGCGGGCGTCCCGGTGACCGAGGTCTCCGAGCTGACCGGCTTCCCCGAGTGCCTGGACGGCCGGGTCAAGACCCTGCACCCGCGGGTGCACGCGGGAGTCCTCGCGGACCTGCGCCTGGAGTCGCACCGCGCGCAGCTCGCCGAGCTGGGTGTCGAGCCCTTCGACCTGGTCGTGGTGAACCTGTACCCGTTCACCGCCACCGTCGCCTCCGGCGCCACCCCGGACGAGTGCGTCGAGCAGATCGATATCGGCGGCCCGTCGATGGTCCGCGCCGCGGCCAAGAACCACCCCTCGGTCGCCGTGGTCGTCGACCCGGCCCGCTACGACGACGTGCTCGCCGCGGTCAAGGGCGGCGGCTTCGACCTGCTGACCCGCAAGCGACTGGCGGCCGCGGCCTTCGCGCACACCGCCGCGTACGACGTGGCCGTGGCCTCCTGGTTCGAGGAGTCCGGCTACACGGAGTCCGAGGAGTCCTTCCCGGCCTTCCTCGGTGCCACCTGGGAGCGCCAGAACGTCCTGCGCTACGGCGAGAACCCGCACCAGCAGGCCGCGCTCTACACCGACGGCACCGGCGGCCTGGCGGGCGCCGAGCAGCTGCACGGCAAGGAGATGTCCTACAACAACTACATGGACACCGACGCCGCGCGCCGCGCCGCGTACGACCACGCCGAGCCGGCCGTCGCGATCATCAAGCACGCCAACCCGTGCGGCATCGCGGTCGGCGCGGACGTCGCCGAGGCCCACCGCAAGGCGCACGAGTGCGACCCGGTCTCCGCGTACGGCGGCGTCATCGCGGTCAACCGCCCGGTCACCGTCGAGCTGGCCGAGCAGATCGCCCCGATCTTCACCGAGGTCGTCGTCGCCCCCGGCTACGAGGACGGCGCCCTGGAGGTGCTGACCAAGAAGAAGAACCTGCGCGTGCTGCGCGCCCCCGAGGCGCCCGCCGACGCGCTGGAGGTCCGCCGGATCAGCGGCGGCGCGCTGCTGCAGCAGGTCGACCGGGTGGACGCGGCCGGTGACGAGCCGTCGACCTGGACGCTGGCGACCGGTGAGGCGCTCTCCGAGGCGGAGCTCGCCGAGCTCGCCTTCGCCTGGCGGGCCTGCCGGGCCGTCAAGTCCAACGCCATCCTGCTCGCCAAGGACGGCGCCTCGGTCGGCGTCGGCATGGGCCAGGTCAACCGGGTGGACTCCTGCAAGCTCGCGGTCGAGCGGGCCGGCGAGCGGGCGCAGGGCGCGTACGCCGCCTCGGACGCCTTCTTCCCGTTCGCGGACGGCCTGGAGATCCTGGTCGCCGCCGGGGTGAAGGCCGTGGTGCAGCCCGGCGGTTCGATCCGCGACGAAGAGGTGGTCGCGGCCGCCGCGAAGGCCGGCGTGACGATGTACCTCACCGGCACCCGCCACTTCTTCCACTGACGTCCTGCGGCCCCGGGCCGCATGCCGAAGGCCCCCGCACTCCTCGGAGTGCGGGGGCCTTCGGGCTTGCCGGACGGATCAGGCGGCCTTGACGACCACGGTGCTCATGATCTTGTCGGCGAAGGTCTGCTTCTTGGCGTCCCACAGCGGCCACAGGTAGCCGACGCAGCAGAAGCCGTCGACGACGTGGCAGATCTGCCGGACGAAGGCCATGCCGAAGCCCATCGGCTGGCCGTCGGCCTCGCGCACCAGGCGGATGTTGACGGCGCGCTGGCCGATGCTCTGGCCCTTCACACCCTGCAGGTAGGCGAGCAGCAGCAGGGCGCCGATGTACAGCACGGCGCCGAGGCCGAGCAGCAGGCCGCCGCCGCTGCCCGAGGACGTGGTGGTGGTGGCGGCGACGTACTCACCGGTGACCGGGTCGATGTGGCCGGCGCCGATCGAGTTGACCGTGTCGCTGATCATCTTGAAGTAGCCGATGTTCAGCAGGATGGTCGGGATCAGGAAGATCGTGAAGGCGTCGATGATGCGCGCGACCACGCGCGAACCCCAGCCCGCGTAGAACTGCTGCACGTGGGCCGCGTTGCCGTACGGGCCCGGCTGCGGCGGGATGCCGTAGCCGCCGGGCGCGCCGTAGCCGGGGGCCGGCGGCGGGGCCTGCTGCGGGTAGCCGTAGCCGGGGGCCGGCGGCGGGGCCTGCTGCGGGTAGCCGTAGCCCGGGGCCGGCGGCTGCTGGCTGTACGGGTTGTTCGGGTCGGGCGGGTAACTCATCGAATGCCTCCGGGCAGGAAGGAGTGTGGACGGAACTGCAGGAAAACCCTGGGGACGGACGGGCAGTTGAGGCACCGACCGGGTGGGACACTAGCGGAAGGGCCTGACATCGGGGGGTCAATAACCGTCAGGTCCCGCGGACTTCAGGGACGTGAGATGCCGAGGCGGTTCAGCTGCCACGTCCAGGCCAGCAGTAAGGCGGCACCGATCACCGCGTTGCGACGCCTGTCCGGCAGCTCCCACCACCAGCGGCCCGGGCCGAGCGGTGCGAGCAGCAGCGCGACCGCCGCCACCGCGGTGACCGGGTTGGCGGCCAGGGCGGCGCCGAAGTGGCCGTGGCCCGCCTCGATGAAGACCGTGGTGCTGCCGCAGCCCGGGCAGGGGATGCCGGTGAAACGGCGCAGCAGGCAGAGCACGCCGGGGTCGTGGGAGTCGTGCAGCTGGGCCACCGCGACGGCGGCGACCGCGCCGCCCGCTCCGCGCAGCAGCACGCGCATCAGCGCGCCGGACAGCGTGTCGGCGGTGCTCCGCCAACGGCCGGCCAGCGCACCCGCGAACGAGGGCGCCGGGACGGTCACGGCTTGACGCTGAAGTAGAAGACCACGATCGCGATGGAGATCAGCACCGAGAGCACGTTCAGCACGATGCCGCCGATCGCCGCGTTGCGGCCGACCCCCGTCTGGTTCGACTTGTTCAGGCCGGCGATGCCGACGCCGAGCCCGATCAGGCCGAGGAAGCCGCCGTAGAAGCACGACGTCAGGATGCCGATGAAGCCCAGCACCACGGACGCGGTGGCCGGCGAGTTCGCCTGGACCACCACCGGGCCGGCGGGCGGGTACGGCTGGGGCTGCTGCGGGTACCCGTAGCCGGGCTGCGGCTGCTGGTACTGCGGTGCGCCGTACCCGGGCGTGCCGTAGGGCTGCTGCTGCGGCTGGCCGTAGCCGCCGTACGGATCCGGCTGGTACGGATTGCTCACTGTGGTCTTCCCCCGACGATCGTCCCCCGTTGTCCCCGATGGCCTGTCACCAGGACGCGGGCAGCAGAGATTGCTCGGGCCATCGTGGTCGTTACCACGGCGCGCTGTCCAGCCGCGACCGCCTCGCGGACACAACTGTGGCGCAACCGCAACCCGGCCCCCGCGCCCGCTGCCCGCCTTGCGGCGGTTCGTGCCGTGCCGTGCCGGGCGGGCCGGCCGGGGCACCCGGACGGCGCGCGCACCGGACGGCACGCCCCCGCCCGCGCCGTCCGGCCCGCGGCGCGTCCGCCGTCGGCGATCCGGGAGAATGGGGGCCATGACTGCCCAGATTCTCGATGGCAAGGCCACCGCCGCCGCGATCAAGTCCGAACTCGCCGTCCGCGTGGCGGCCCTCAAGGAGCGGGGCGTCGTCCCCGGCCTCGGCACCGTCCTGGTCGGCGACGACCCGGGCAGCCGCTGGTACGTCAACGGCAAGCACAAGGACTGCGCCGAGGTCGGCATCGCCTCGATCCAGCGCGAGCTGCCCGCCACCGCCACCCAGCAGGACGTCGAGGACGTCGTCCGCGAGCTCAACGCCGACCCGGCCTGCACGGGCTACATCGTGCAGCTGCCGCTGCCCAAGGGCCTCGACCAGAACACCGTCCTGGAGCTGATGGACCCGGACAAGGACGCCGACGGCCTGCACCCGACCTCGCTCGGCCGCCTCGCCCTCGGCATCCAGGGCCCGCTGCCGTGCACCCCGCTCGGCATCGTCGAGCTGCTCCGCCGCCACCAGGTCGAGATCGACGGCGCCGAGGTGGTCGTGATCGGCCGCGGTGTGACCGTCGGCCGCTCCATCGGCCTGCTGCTCACCCGCCGCAGCGAGAACGCCACCGTCACGCTCTGCCACACCGGTACCCGGGACCTCGCCTACCACCTGCGCAAGGCCGACATCGTGATCGCGGCCGCCGGTGTGCCGCACCTGGTCAAGCCGGCCGACGTCAAGCCCGGTGCGGCCGTCCTCGACGTCGGTGTCAGCCGCAGTGAGGGCAAGATCGTCGGCGATGTGCACCCCGGCGTGGCCGAGGTCGCGGGCTGGATCTCCCCGAACCCGGGCGGCGTCGGCCCGATGACCCGCGCCATGCTGCTCAACAACATCGTCGAGGCGGCCGAGCGCCGCGCCGACCACTGAGCCGATGGCGGTCGTACGCGCCCCCCGCACCCGGCGCCGCCCGCTGAAGACCACCGGCACCCTGCCGCCGGAGGGCTCGGCCGCGGCGCTCGGGCGCGACCACTCGCTGCCGGTCCGGCAATGGCCGATAACGGTCGTCCTGGCGGTGGCGGGGCTCGGCCTCGCCGTCATCTGGTTCGCCGATTTCAAGATCGGCCTGCTGATCGTCGGCATCGCGCTGCTGCTGGGCGCGGCCCTGCGGCTCGCCCTGCCGGAGGTCGGCATGCTCGCGGTGCGCAGCCGCTTCACCGACGTCGGCGTGCTGACCTTCCTCGGCGGTGTGGTCGTGCTGCTCACCCTGGTCGCACAGCCCGACCCGTGGCTGCACCTCGCGTGGCTGGACGACATCGGACGGCTGGTCGGCCGGCCCCGGCACTGACCCGGCGCGACCCGGCGCGGGGCGTGGAGGGAGCCACCGTTGCGGCGGCCCCGCGCTCCGCGCCGGAGACCGGCCGAGCGCTGTGTGACGCAACAGCCACGCCCGGCGAGGCGGCATACGCTTGCCTTTGCGATAACCTGACGCAGGTCTCTCGACGTCGAGAGATCATCCTCGGCTCCAGTGCGCCGACGTGCCTGGGGCACCTGGCGATTTGCTGGAGAAGGTAGAAATGACTCGCACCCCCGTCAACGTCACCGTTACCGGAGCGGCCGGCCAGATCGGCTACGCCCTGCTCTTCCGCATCGCCTCGGGCCACCTGCTCGGTGCCGACGTCCCGGTGAACCTCCGCCTCCTGGAGATCCCGCAGGGCCTGAAGGCCGCCGAGGGCGTCGCGATGGAGCTCGACGACTGCGCCTTCCCGCTGCTGCGCGACATCACCATCACCGACCAGGCCGCCACCGCCTTCGACGGCGCCAACGTCGCCCTGCTGGTCGGCGCCCGCCCGCGCACCGCCGGCATGGAGCGCGGCGACCTGCTGCAGGCCAACGGCGGCATCTTCGGCCCGCAGGGCAAGGCCATCAACGACCACGCCGCGGACGACATCAAGGTCCTGGTCGTCGGCAACCCGGCCAACACCAACGCCCTGATCGCCCAGCGCAACGCCCCGGACGTCCCGGCCGAGCGCTTCACCGCGATGACCCGCCTCGACCACAACCGCGCCGTCGCCCAGCTCGCGAAGAAGGCCGGCGTCACCGTCGAGGACGTCAAGAAGGTCACCATCTGGGGCAACCACTCCGCCACCCAGTACCCCGACCTCTTCCACGCCGAGATCGCCGGCAAGTCCGCCTTCGAGGCCACCGGCTCCGACCAGGCCTGGGTCCAGGACTTCTTCATCCCGAAGGTCGCCAAGCGCGGCGCCGAGATCATCGAGGTCCGCGGCGCGTCCTCGGCCGCCTCGGCCGCCAACGCCGCCATCGACCACGTGTACACCTGGGTCAACGGCACCCCGGCCGGCGACTGGACCTCGATGGGCATCGTCTCCGACGGCTCCTACGGCGTGCCGGAGGGCCTGATCTCCTCCTTCCCGGTCACCACCGAGAACGGAACCTTCAAGATCGTCCAGGGCCTGGAGCTCTCCGAGTTCGACCGCGCCCGCATCGACGCCTCCGTCAACGAGCTCGCCGAGGAGCGCGACGCGGTGCAGGAGCTCGGCCTCATCTGAGCCGCGGCCTGACACGGCCGGAAACGGAAGGACGGCCGGGCGCCCAGGGGGCGGCCGGCCGTCCTTCTACACTCCTGCCGTGACCGAAAACATCGAGGACGCCGCGCTCGTCCTCGTCTTCATCATGCTGGGCGGTCTGTTCAACGTCGCCGAGATCTCGCTGATCTCACTGCGCGAGGGCCAGATCCGCGCCCTGGAGGCGGCCGGCACCCGGCGCGCCGCCCGGGCCGCCCACCTCGCCGCCGACCCCAACCGCTTCCTCGCCGCCGTCCAGGTCGGCGTGACCTGCATGGGCTTCCTCTCGGCCGCGTTCGGCGCCGACACCCTGGCCGGCAAGGTCGCCCCGCTCTTCGTCCGCCTCGGCCTCTCCGAGGGGCTCGCCGACACCGTCGCCCTGGTCGGGCTCACCCTGGTCATCAGCTACGCCTCACTGGTCCTCGGCGAACTGACCCCCAAGCGGATCGGCCTGCAGCGGGCCGACTCCATCGCGGTGCTCGCCGCCCCGGTCGTCGACGTCATGTCCGTGGTGCTGCGCCCGGCCATCTGGGTGCTCGGCCTCTCCACCAACCTGATGGTGCGCCTGCTCGGCGGCGACCCGACGGCCGGCCGCGGTTCGATGAGCTCCGAGGAACTGCGCGGCCTGGTCGCCGCCAACACCGAACTCGGCAGCGACGAGCGCGCCCTGATCAACGACGTCTTCGCCGCTGGCGAGCGCCAGCTGCGCGAGGTGATGAAGCCGCGCACCGAGGTCACCTTCCTCGACGCCGAGCGCCTGGTCTCCGAGGTCCGCCCGGAGACGGACTCCGCCCCGCACTCCCGCTACCCGGTCGTCGAGGGCTCCTACGACTCCGTCACCGGCTTCGTCCACGTCCGGGACCTCTACGGCGCCCGCGGCGCCAAGGCGGTGCGGGTCCGCGACCTCACCCGCCCGGTCAAGCTGCTGCCCGCCACCAAGCGGGTGCTGGAGGCGATGGGGGAGATGCGCCGCGAGGGCCACCACCTGGCGATCGTCGTCGACGAGTACGGCGGAACCGCCGGCATCGTGACCCTGGAGGACCTCGTCGAGGAGGTCATCGGCGAGATCCGCGACGAGTACGACGCCCTCGACACCACCGCCACCCGCCGGCTGGCCGGCGGCGGCATGGAAATCGACGGGATGCTGAACCTCGCCGACTTCGCCGACGAGACCGGCGTCGCCCTGCCCGAGGGCCCCTACGAGACGGTGGCCGGCTACCTCGTCCGCGAGCTCGGCCGGCTGCCCGAGTCCGGCGACCAGGTCACCACCGAGGACGGGGTGCGCCTCACCGTCGCCAAGCTCGACGGCCGCCGGATCGAACGGATCCGGGTGAGTGCCGTCACACTGGCGGAACCTCCCGGGGCAGATGTTTCCTGAGCGGTCGGTGAAACTGGAACAATGGCCGACATGGTCAACGCAGCGGTCGCAGGTCCGGTCAAGGACCGTCCCCGGGTGCTCTCCGGCATCCAGCCCACCTCGGGCTCGTTCCACCTCGGCAACTACCTGGGCGCCGTCCAGCAGTGGGTCGCCCTGCAGGACGCCAACGACGCCTTCTACATGGTCGTCGACCTGCACGCGATCACCGTCGAGCAGGACCCGGCCCAGCTCCGCGAGAACACCCGGATCTCCGCGGCCCAGCTGCTCGGCGCCGGCCTCGACCCGGAGCGCTGCACCCTGTTCGTCCAGTCGCACGTGCCCGAGCACGCGCAGCTCGGCTGGGTGATGAACTGCCTCACCGGCTTCGGCGAGGCCTCCCGGATGACCCAGTTCAAGGACAAGTCCGCCAAACAGGGCAGCGACCGCACCACGGTCGGCCTGTTCACCTACCCGATCCTGCAGATCGCCGACATCCTGCTCTACCAGGCCGACCTCGTCCCGGTCGGCGAGGACCAGCGCCAGCACCTGGAGCTCACCCGCGACCTCGCGGAGCGCTTCAACGCCCGCTACGCGCCCACCTTCACCGTCCCCAAGGCGCACATCCTCAAGGAGACCGCCAAGATCCTGGACCTCCAGGACCCGACGGCGAAGATGAGCAAGTCGGCCTCCTCCGCCAAGGGCCTGGTCAACCTGCTCGACGACCCCAAGGCCAGCGCCAAGAAGTTCAAGAGCGCCGTCACCGACACCGGCACCGTCGTCTCCTACGACGAGGAGGAGAAGCCCGGCGTCTCCAACCTGCTGCGCATCCACTCCGCGCTCAGCGGCCAGTCCGTCGAGCAGCTCGTCGCCCACTTCGAGGGCAAGATGTACGGCGCGCTCAAGACCGAGCTGGCCGAGCTCTTCACCGAGTGGGTGACGCCCTTCCAGGCCCGCACCCGGACCTACCTGGACGACCCGGCCGAGCTCGACCGGGTGCTCGGCCTCGGCGCGGAGAAGGCCCGCGAGGTCGCCTCGCAGACCCTCGCCACGGTCTACGACCGCATCGGCTTCCTGGCGCCCAAGCGCTGATGCCGCCCACCGCCGGAGCAGGTGCCGACGGCGGCGGCCTCCGGGAGTTCCGCGGACTTCCGGAGGCCGTCACCATCGGCGTGTCGATATCCGTGCCGGAGCCGTACGGCTCCGCCGTCCAGGACGCCCGCGCGGGCCACGGCGACCCGCTCGCCCGGTCCATACCCACGCACGTCACTCTGCTGCCACCGACCGAGGTGCCCACGGTGCGGCTGCCGGAGATCGAGGCGCACCTGCTCGCGGTCGCCGCCGCGCACCGGCCGTTCCCGATGCTGCTGCAGGGCAGCGGCACCTTCCGGCCGGTCTCCCCGGTGGTGTTCGTCCGGGTCGAGGGCGGCGCACAGGACTGCCGCGAGCTGGAGGCCGCGGTGCGCTCCGGGCCGCTCGCCCGTGAGCTGGCCTTCCCGTACCACCCGCACGTCACCGTGGCGCACGGGCTGGCCGACGACATCCTGGACGAGGCCCAGGAGAAGGCCCGCGCCTTCCACGCCGCCTTCACCGTGCCCGGCTTCGGCCTCTCCCGCTTCGGCCCCGACGAGGTCTGGCGGCCCTGGCGCGACTACACCTTCGGGGGGTAGCCGCGCCGGGGGCGCCCCGCACCGGCGCCTATCATGTCCCGCATGGTCGAGCAGGCGATACCCCAGGTCAGCGTGGTCATTCCGGTCTACAACGCGGTGGACCACCTCGACGAGTGCCTTCGATCGGTCCTCGACCAGACCATCGGCCGCGACCGGCTGGAGGTCGTCGCGGTGGACGACGGCTCCACCGACGGCAGCGGCGAGGCGCTCGACCGCTGGGCCGCCGAGCACCCGCAGATCAGGGTCGTCCACCAGGCCAACAGCGGCGCCCCGGGCGGCCCGCGCAACCGCGCGATCGCCCTCGCCCGCGGGGAGTACCTCTTCTTCGCCGACCCGGACGACCACCTCGGCCGCGAGGCCCTGCAGCGGATGGTCGCCGCCGCCGAACGGGACGGCTCCGACGTCGTCCTCGGCCGGATCAGGGGCGTCGGCCGCAGCGCCGCCCACATCCCCTTCGAGACCGGGGTCACCGTCGGCGACGTCCACACCACCCGCGCGGTCTGGAGCCTGACCGCGCACAAGCTGTACCGCCGCTCCCTGGTCGCCGAGCACGGCCTGCGGTTCGCCGAAGGGGTCCGGCTCGCCGAGGAGCAGGCCTTCGTCGTCCCCGCCTACTTCCTGGCCCGCGCCATCTCGGTGGTGGCCGACTACGACTGCTACTACCTCGTGCAGCGCGACGGCTTCGACCACCTCACCCGGCAGGTCGTCGAACCCGAACCCTTCTACGCCCAGGTCCGCGGCGCCGTGGAGACCGTGCTGGCGCACACCGCGCCCGGTGCCGCCCAGGACGCCCTGCTGCTGCGCTGGGTCCAGGAGGAACTGCTCAACCGGTTCCGCGGCGAGTTCCTCGACTGGTCCGAGGACCTCCGCGAGCGGTACGCCCGCGAGTCCGGCGCCGTCCTGGCCGAGCTCGTCCCCGACTCGGCGCTCACCGCACTGCCGCCGCTCGACCGGATCCGCGTCCGGCTGCTGCGTGACGGCCTGCTCGCCGAACTCGAAACCCTCGCCCGCCTCCAGCAGGCCGGCTGCCCCGACCACGGCGCCGTCCACCGGGACGGCCGCGGCTACCTCGTGGAGACCCGCACCGCGCTGACCCTGCCCCCCGGCACCTACGGGCCAGACGAGCCGCAGCAGAGCCTGCTGCTGCGCCGCACCGGCGGCGGGGCGGAGGTCGAGCAGCCGCTGCCCGCCGCGGACGGCAGCCTCTTCACCGGCCGCATCCACGTCGACCCGGCCGCGCTGCCCGCACCGGGCAGCTGGCAGTTCCTGCTGCGCCTGCGGCTCGGGGCGGGCACCTACGACATGCCGCTCCGGCCGGCCGACCTCGGCCGGGCCGGGCGCGGCAGGCCCGTGCTGGCCGGCGGCCGACCGCGCGTCACCCGCATCCGCACCGACCGCAAGGGCGAGGCGCTGCTGGACGTCCTGTCGCCGCGCGCGGCGGCCGGCGCGCTGCGCCGCCGCCTGCTCTGAGCGGGCATCCGCGGTGGACCGCGGCGCGCCGACGGCCGCTGCGACCCCGCGGCGCGACCGCCGCTACTTCCGCTCGCGGACGCGCCGCGCCGCCGCGATCAGCCCGAGACAGAGCGGCCCGATGAAGAGCGGGGCCACGTTGTAGCGGAACAGCCCGGCGGGCGTGGAGACCATGAGCATCAGCTGCATGCCCAGCAGCACACCGGCCGTCCCCCACACCGCCCGGTTGCGCCGGCCCACCGCGTAGCAGGCGAGCGCCGCGTAGGCCAGGTACGTCCAGGTGGCGCCGCGCCACAGCAGCGTGTCGAAGTGCCGGGCCTTCGAGAGGTTGGTGAACCAGGTGGCGGCCAGGTTCAGGCGCTTCGACAGCGGGTGGCTGCGCAGCGCGGGGAGGTACGGGCTGTCGGCCATCCGGCCGCTGATCTGCACCGCACCGGCCCCGGGACGGGCGGAGTCGGGGCTGGCGGCCCAGCCCCACAGGTCACCGGGGCGCTCCAGCGGCGCGATGATGGTGGCGCCGGCGTCCACGTTCCAGTCGGAGAACGGGTCCCACGCGATCGCCCCGCGGCACAGCCGGGCGTCGACCAGCACGTCGGGCCGCTTCTTGAAGACCTTCATCCACAGGTCGACCAGCTCGTCGTTGTGCTGCTGCGCGGCCTGCCGGTCGAACGGGGCACCGCTGTTGGAGAGCAGGTCGGCGGTGCGGCAGTTGGCGCCGATCTCCCAGGTCGACATGGGCGCGACCTCGGCCAGCAGCCGGCGGTCGGCGCCGCTGAACACCCACGGCACCTGCTTGTAGGCGACCGCGATGTCCGCGTAGTTCATGCCGAACACGGAGTTGGCCGGCGGCTGCGCGACCCCGAGCATCCGGTAGCCGCCCAGCTGCGCGGCGCCCGGCAGGACCACCGCGACCAGCGTCAGCGCCGCCAGCGACTTGCGCATGCCCGGCAGGAAGGGCAGCAGCACCAGGCCGGCGAACAGCGCGACGATCAGCCCGTTGTTACGGAACAGCCCGAGGCCGAGCAGTCCGGCGGCGAACACCAGCAGGTCGAACCGGTAGCCGCCGGGCCGCAGCCACCGGCCGGGCTCCATCGCGGTGCCGCGCCGGGCGACCAGCCGGGCCGCCGCGGCGAACACCAGCAGCGCGCTGACGGTGAAGGGCACGTCCTTCCACACGAACACCACGAAGGTCCCGGTGGGCGGCAGCGCGGCGGTGGCCAGCGCGGCGGGGACGCACCAGCGCGCCCGCACACCGAGGTCCCGCACCGCCGCGCAGGCGTAGCCGAGCGCCACCGACATCGCGGTGGTCTGCGCCAGCGTGAGCACCGCGAACTTGCCCGGCAGGTGCAGCGCCACCCAGACCATCGCGTCGTAGAGCACGGAGTGGTCGGAGGTCCAGTGCCCGGTGGTGACCTGCCAGGTGTACATCACCGAGTCGAAGCTGAGCAGCCCCGGGTAGAAGGCCGCCCAGTAGAACAGCCAGATCACCTGGCAGCCGACCGTCACCAGCAGCGGCATGCGCCACCGTGGTGCGACCCGCCGGGCCGCCCGGTGGAGGCGCCGGCCGGCGGCGGGACCGACGGCGACGGCTGAGGTGTCCAGCACGGTTCTCTCCGTATCGCGGTTGCGGGGTCGGCGTGGAACGGGTGTCCGAGCGGTGCCACCCTATCGGGCGGGTTCCGCCCGGCCGCCGCGGCGGTGCGGCGTCAGCCGGCGAGCATCCGGTCGACGACCCGGGCGCTCGCCTTGCCGTCGTCCAGCACGCAGTGCAGCGCACGGAACGCCGCGTACCGCTCGGTGTGGCCGGCGGTGGCGGCCGTGACGTCGCGCAGCGCCTCGACCAGCTCCCGGGAGGTGTGGATCAGCGGGCCGGGGGCCTCGGTCTCGAAGTCGAAGTAGAAACCGCGCAGGACGTCGCGGTAGCGCTCCAGGTCGTACGTGAAGAAGAGGATCGGGCGGCCGGTGATCGCGAAGTCGAACATGATCGACGAGTAGTCGGTGACCAGCACGTCGGCGATCAGCAGCAGCTCCTGGACGTCGGGGTAGTCGCCGACGTCGAACAGGAAGCCGTCGCCGGCACCGGGCAACGGCTCCCGGACGTGCGCGTGCGGGCGCACCAGCAGCACGTGGTCCTCACCGAGCGCGGCCCGGGCCGCCTCGGTGTCCAGCTGCAGGTCGAGGCGGAACCCGGCGCCGTTGTCCCGCTGCTGGTCCTCGCGCCAGGTCGGCGCGTACAGCACGATACGGCGGCCCTCGGGGATGCCGAGCCGGGCACGGACCTCGGCCGCGAGGGCGTCGTCGCCGGTGGCCAGCAGGTCGTTGCGGGGGTAGCCGGACTCCAGGATCTCGCCCTCGTAGCGGAACGCCCGGCCGAGGATGGGGGTCGCGAACGGGCTGGGGGAGACGAGCACGCTCCAGTGCGGCGTCTCGTGGTCCAGCGCCTCCAGGTAGCCGGCGTCGGCCAGGTAGGCGTTCTCCACGTCGTGCGCGATCCGCTTGAGCAGCGAGCCGTGCCAGGTCTGCACGACCACCTGGCCGGGCCGGCGCTCGACGAAGTCGGGGAAGTGCGTGTTGCCGACGAGGTAGCGGCTGGTGGCCAGCGCCTCGTACCACTCGGGGCTCTGCACCCGCACCGTCCGCACACCCGCGGGCACCTGCCCCTGGGCGTCGTTGACGGCCCAGATGTGCTCGACGTCGACGCCCCGCCGGACCAGCTCGCGGTGGATCGCGCCCGGCGAGTCGGCGTACCCGCGGCCGCCGAACACGTCGTAGAAGACCGCCTCGCGCAGGTGGTCGCGGCCGGCCGCCGGGTAGTCCACCGTGCGCAGCCGGTGCTGGGCGAAGGCGCTGCGCTCCTCGGCGGTCAGGACGGAGGAGGAGTCCACGAAGAGGGCGTCGAGCCGACGGCGCTCCAGCTTCACCGTCTTCGGGCCGACCGTGACCGCGGCCGGCAGGGCGTCGAAGGCGGACGGGGCGACGGTCACCGGACGCTCGGCGCCGTCGGCGGTGCGCAGCAGCAGCTCCCACACGCCCATCCGCAGCGGGAGGCGGTCGCCGCCGGCGGTGGCCGTCCCGGCCGGCAGGGTGGCCCGGAAGCGTTCGGCGCTGGTCGCGGTGGCCGGGTGGCGGAGTTCGGCGATGCCGTCCGAGTGCCGCAGCACGAGTTCCAGCGGGCCCCGGCCGGTCGTCGGGGTGGAGCCGCCGAGGACAAAGCCGTCCTGCAGCTCGGTGATCTCGTCGACCCGGGCGACGGGCGGGCGGACGGCGAGTTCGAGGCCGTCCCGGCGGTCCCGCGCGACGTGCAGCAGGTCCGTGGTGCCCGACAGCGGGAACTGGCCGGTGACCGGGCCGCCCCGCTCGTCGACGACCAGCGGCTCGGTGCGGCCGTCGGCGTGCACCAGCTCGGCCCGCCACGGCTCGGCGGAGTCCGCGGCGCCGGTCAGCACCGCCAGCGGTATCCGGGCGGTGAACCCCGCGCCGTCGGTGGTCAGGTCGACCACCGTCTCGGCATCGCCCTCCGCCCGGTGGAGCCGGATCGCGGTGCGGTCGACCGGGCCGTCGACGGCGCCCGAGAGTTCGACGGCGTCCTCGGTGACGGCGGCCGAGCGCACCCGGACGGGTATCCGCTCGACCCGCAGCCGCAGGTGCTTGGCGCGGAACACCGGGACCACCCGGACGTCGTCCGCGACCCAGTGCGCCGGCGGCGTCTCCGCGGTGCCGCACCAATGGCCCTGGAACCCGCCCTGGCTGCGCCTGAGCCCGCTGAAGACCGTGGCGGACACCCGCCACTCGCCCTCCGTCCACGCCCCGCGGCGCCGGAACCGGGCCGGGTCGATGGTGGCGGTGAAGCCGGCCCAGTCGTGGTTGAGCTCCGGCAGCCCGCTGTCCTCGGTGGACTCCGGCAGGTGGACCGGCCTGGTGGTCACCCAGCCGAACGCCCTGCTGCCGGTGCGGCGCAGCACCAGCAGGGTCCGGGCGCTGCCCCGGGTGTCCGCGGGCCGGTCCTGCAAGTGCGCGAACCCGGTCAGACGCAACGTGCCGTCCTCCCAGCGCAGGGAGCGTATGACGGCACGCGGCTCGGTCGGCGACGGAGCGCCGGCGGATTTCACAGACACGGGGGGCGGCCCTTCACGGGGGGACCGGTCAGGAGGACGTGACCGGCGGACCCGGCCGCGGTGGGGCGGTCCGGGTCCGGGACATCTCACACCGTGACGACCCCGCCGGTCAACAAGCGTGGCGGGGCCGCCCGGCGGAGCGGATCAGCCCTCGTGCGCGAGCAGTCCGTCCACGACCCGGGCGCTCGCCCGGCCGTCGTCCAGGTGGCAGTAGGCCTCGCGGAAGGCGGCGTACCGGTCCGCGTACTCCTCCGCGACCTCCTCCGTCCGCCCGAGCGCCTCGACGAGCGCCTCGGAGGTGGCGAGCAGGGGGCCGGGCGCGGTCGCCTCGAAGTCGAAGGAGAAGCCGCGCAGGTTGTCCCGGTAGTGCTCCAGGTCGTGGGTGAAGAACAGCATCGGCCGGCCGGTGACCGCGAAGTCGAACATGACCGAGGAGTAGTCCGTCACCAGCACGTCCGCGGCGAGCAGCAGTTCCGCGGTGTCCGGGTAGGTGCTGACGTCCCAGACGAAGCCGTCGCCGGCGCCCGGCACCTGGCCGCACATCAACGGGTGGCGGCGCACCAGCAGCACCTGGTCGTCGCCCAGGGCGGCCCGGGCCGCCGCCAGGTCGATCCGCAGGTCCAGCTGGTAGCCGTCCTGCGGGCGGCGCATGTCCTCGCGGAAGGTCGGCGCGTAGAGCACGACCTTCTTGCCGTCCGGCAGCCCGAGCCGGGTGCGGACCAGCTCGGCGGTCTTCTCCCGGTCGGCGGCGAGCAGCACGTCGCTGCGCGGGTTGCCCGCCTCCAGGATCTCGCCCTCGTAGTCGAAGGCCCGCCGCAGCACCGGCGTCGAGAAGCCGTTGCCCGACACCAGCAGGCTCCAGTGCGGCACCTCGCGCCGCAGGTGCTTGAGGTACTCGGCGTCGGTGAACCAGACCTTCTCGAAGTCGAGGCCGATCCGCTTCAGCGGGGTGCCCTGCCAGGTCTGCAGCACGGTCTGGCCGGGCCGGCGCTCGAAGAAGTCCGGCAGGTGCGACTCGGTGACGATGTAGCGGGCGGTGGCCAGCGCCTCGTACCACTCCGCGCTGTCCTGGCGCAGCGCCTCGACGGTGCCGGGCAGCGCCGCCTGCTGGTCGTCGACGCTCCACAGGTGGCGCAGCGGCAGGCCGCGCTGCACCAGCTCCTCGTGCACCGCGCGCGGCGAGCCGGCGTAGCGGTCGCCGTGCGAGGTGAGGTACAGCACCGTGTCGGTCACCGGGCGGGTGCGGGCCGCCGGGTAGTCGTTGATCCGCAGCTGACGGTGCCGGTAGCCGCTGCGCTCCTCCGGGAGGAGGTCGGAGTGCGCCAGCAGCGTCAGCGAGTCGTAGCCGCGCCGCTCCAGCACGACCCGCTTGCCGCGGGTCTCGGTCTCCACCGGCAGTGCGGGGTGGCAGTGCGGCGCGAGCAGGACGGGCGGCCACACCGCGTCGGCGGGAGCGCCGACCGGCCGCAGGAAGACCTCCCAGAGGCCCTGGCGCAGCGGTACCTCGCCGGCGAAGGCCGCGGTCGGCACGGCGGGCAGCGCCGCCCGGAACCGGCCGTCGACGATCTCGACCGGGTAGGAGTGCTCCTCCTCGTGCCAGTCGTGGCGGATCACCAGCTCGTAGGTGTGGGTGCCCGGCAGCGGGAACGTGCCGCTGAGCAGGAAGCCGTCCGCGCCGCGCGCGGTGACCTCCTCCACGACCGGCTGCAGCACCTGGTCGCTGAACTGCAGGTACCCGCTGGGCGAGGCCTTGGTGTAGATCGCCCGGGTGTCGTTCTCGACGGGCAGGTCGAACTCGATGGCGGAGGTGCGCTCGTCGAGCACGACGGGCACCCGCTTGCCGTCGGCGAGCTGCAGCTCGGTGTCCCAGCGGTCGCGCAGCCGCTCGGCGGACGCCGGGTCGAGGGCGGCCCAGGCCTTGCGGACGGCGGTCATGTCGGCGACTGGGAAGTGCGCGGTGAACGGCACCTCGCGGCCGACCGGGGAGCCCAGCTCCAGCGGGAAGAGGAGTTCGCGGTCGGACTCCACGTGCAGCAGCCGCAGCCGGGCACCGGCGAGGTCCAGGCCGGAGGAGGCCCGGCCGCCGACGGTCACCGTGCCGTGCTCGGCCGACACCTCGGCGGCGCGCGCCCGCACCATCTCCACCCGCAGGTTGACGTGGTTGTCCTTGAGCCACGGCACGACCCGGACGTCGTCCTCGACCCAGTGCACCGGCGGGTACTCGGCGCGGTCGCTCCAGCCGCCGGAGATCCGGCCCTTGTACACGCCGCCCTTGCCGACGCCGGCGATCAGCACCCGCCAGGAGCCCTCGCGCCACTGGCCGCGGTGCTTGAGCCGCTTCGGGTCGATGACGGCGCGGAAGCCGGCCCAGTCGCAGCTGTACAGGTCGTGCGGGGAGCTGGCGGTGGCCTCCGGGCTGTACTGGGCCTTCGCCGGCAGGGCCAGCACGCGGCGGCCCTTGGCCTCGCGCAGCACCAGCACCTTGACCATGTCGCTGCGGTGCTCGGCGCCCAGGTGCTCGGGGAAGGCGTGCCCGGTGAGGTGCAGCTTGCCGTCCGTCCAGGCGGCGTCGTACAGCCGGGTGCGCATCACCAGCGCGTTGTCCAGGCGCAGCACGTCCGAGGGCACGCTCTTGCGCCCGCCGCGCAGGAACGGGTAGTCGGCGTACGCGCGCAGCAGGCCGCGCGCGGGGGCGGCGCCCTTGGTGTCCCGCTCGAAGCGGATCTGCTCGACCAGCTCGTCGATCCGGCCCTGGAGCGTCAGGTGGTACTTCAGGCGCAGCGGCGCGCGCAGCTTGCGGATCTGCTCGGGCCCGATGGCGCGCAGCAGCCGGCCTGCGCACTCCAGGTAGGCGTCCCGGTAGTCCGTGTCGCCGTCGAGGACGGACGAGAAGAACATCGGGATCTCCTCGACGAGGTTGTTCTCGTCGTAGGTGCGCAGGTAGCGCTTGAACTTCGGGTCGGTCTGCTCCAGGAGCCAGGCCCGGACGAGCTCCATCGAGGTCACGCGGTCGATGAGGCCCTTGGGGTTGGTCTTCATCTGCGTGATCGACATTTCGCCGACCTCGCGCTCGCGCCAGTGGTAGATCGGCTCGGAGAGCACATCCACGCTGGTCGCCAGGTAGTGGTGCGGCACGCTCACCGGGGCGTCCTCGTACAGGATGCCCTCGGGGTAGAGGATGCCGGCGCCGTCGAAGAAGCTGCGGCGGTACACCTTGTTCCAGGCGGTGCGGTCGGTGACCAGCGTCGGGACCTCGGTGATGTGCGTCCGCAGCCGGGTCTCCCGGAACGGCTTGCGGTGGCCGCCGGACTGGTAGTAGCCGACGGCCCGGAAGCGCTGGACGTTGCCGGTGCAGAAGTCCGAGCCGGTCTCGTCCAGGGTGCCGATCATCAGCTCGTAGGCGCTCGGCGGCAGCGTGTCGTCGCTGTCGACGAAGGCGAGGAACTCGGTGCCGTCGGCGATGTGCCGGTAGCCGGTGTTGCGGGCCGCACCGAGGCCCTTGTTCTCCTGCCGGACGAGCCGGAACCGCGCGTCCTTCGCGGCGTAGGCCTCGGCGATGGCGGCGCTGCCGTCCTTGGACCCGTCGTCGACCATGACGCATTCCAGGTCGCTGAAGGTCTGGGCGGCGATGGAGTCCAGGCACTCCTCGAGGTAGCGCTCGACGTTGTAGATCGGGACGACGACGGAGAGGCGAGGGGCCATCGGACGTGCAGGCCTTTCATCGGGGGCGTCGGGCCGCGGGCGAATCGGCACAGATGTACGGAGATCCTACCGTCCGTGCGCGTCTCGGCCCGGGACCAGTCCGGGGCGTCCTGGCGGTGCGGGCGGGCACGGGTGACGGGGCGGCGCGCGGCCGGACGGTCCGGCCGGTCGGGGGGTGCGCGCCCCGGGCTGCGGCGGCTACTCTGCCGCTGGCCGCGCGCCGGTCCCGGGCGAGACCCGTCCGGAGATCACGGTCGACTGAGCGCCCCCTTAGAATGAGCTGCAAATGCCCCGCTTCAGCGTGATCGTCCCCGTCTACCAGGTCGAGGAGTACCTGGCCGAGTGTCTCGACTCGGTGCTGTCCCAGTCGTGCGCGGACTTCGAGCTGATCGCCGTCGACGACCGCTCGCCGGACGGCTGCGGGGCGATGCTGGACGAGGCCGCCGCACGGGACGAGCGCGTCCGGGTGCTCCACCTCGACGAGAACGTCGGCCTGGGCCGCGCCCGCAACGCCGGCCTCGCCGTCGCCGCCGGCGACTACGTGATCTTCCTGGACAGCGACGACACCCTCACCCCCGGCCTGCTGCAGGCCGTCGACGAGCGGCTGAAGGCCTGCACCGACCCGGACATCCTGGTCTACGACTACGCGCGCACCTACTGGGACGGCCGCGTGGTCCGCTCCGCCTCCGCCCCGCTGTTCGCCCGCTCCGGCCCCGACGTCTTCGACCTCGACGGCCGCCCCGACCTGCTCGACCTGCTGATGGTGGTCTGGAACAAGGCCTACCGCCGCGACTGGATCGACGCCGAGGGCCTCACCTTCCCCGCCGGGTACTACGAGGACACCCCGTGGACCTTCCCGGCGCTGCTCGCCGCCGGGCGGATGACCGTGCTCGACCGGGTCGGCGTGCACTACCGCCAGCGCAAGCAGGGCGGCAACATACTCGCCACCGTCAGCCGCAAGCACTTCGACATCTTCGACCAGTACGACCTGGTCTTCGCCTTCCTCGACCGGCGGCCCGACCTCGACCGCTGGCGGCCGGTGGTCTTCGCCCGGATGGTCCACCACCTCAACACCGTGGTCAGCCGCCCCGACCGGGTGCCGCCCGGCGACCGCCGCGAGTTCTTCCGCCGCGCGGCCCGGCACTGCGCCCGGCTCCGCCCGGCCGACTACCGGCCCGCCGCCGGCGCCGAGGGCGTGCGCACCGAGCTGCTCAGCCACGGCCACTACCTGACGTACCAGAGCGTCCGTGCCCTCGCCCGGACGCGGCAGCTCGCCGCCCGCGCCGCCCGGGCCGCCCGGGCCAGGCGCGTCCCCGGCACCCGCGGC
>NZ_JAHTIK010000001.1:4999093-5001344 GCF_025655475.1 Kitasatospora sp. DSM 101779
GGCCAGGCGCGTCCCCGGCACCCGCGGCGCCGCCCCGGCTCAGGCCCGCCCCGCGGCGCCGCAGACCGGGCAGAACGCCGCCGCCCGCACGGACGGCACCGACGTCGGTACGCCCACCGGGTCCTGACCGCCCGGCCGCCCCCGGCCCGGCTCTACGCCACCCAGGGGCAGCCTCCCGGCGCGCCGACGTACTCGCCCGCGCTTGATCACCGCGCACGGTATACAGGACCGGTCGTCGCTCGTTCAGGTGATCCCGATGGGGTGGGCCCGTGGATTTCCTCACCCGTCTGCCGGTCGTCGGTCCGCTGGCGGCCCGGCTGCTGCGCAGCCGCGCCTGGCAGGCCTACCAGCTGTTCACCGACACCCAGGGCAACCGGCTGGCCGGCGCGGTCACCTTCTTCGGCTTCCTGGCGCTCTTCCCGCTGCTCACCGTCGCCCTGGCGATCGCCGCCGCGACCCTCTCCCAGCACCGGGTGGACGAGCTCCAGCAGGACATCGCCGACCAGGCCTCCGGACTCTCCGACGCGATCGACCTGAACTCCCTGGTGGACAACGCAGCCACGGTCGGCGTGATCAGCGGCGTGGTCCTGCTGCTCTCCGGGCTCGGCTGGGTGGAGACCATGCGCGGCTCGGTCCGGGCGATCTGGCGGCTGCCCCAGGACCCGGGCAAGGTGCTCGTCCGCAAGGCCTGGGACTGCGTCGTCCTGCTCGGCCTCGGCGTGGTCTGCCTGTTGTCGCTCGGCGCCTCCGCCGGCGCCACCACCCTCGCCCGGCGGCTCGCCGACGCGGTCGGGCTGTCCGGCGGCGCCGGCCGCGCGGTGCTGACCGTGGTCGGCTTCGTGATCGCCGTCGGCGCCGACCTGCTGCTCTTCGCCTACCTGCTGGGGCCCTTCCCGCGGATCACCGACCAGTCCCGCCGTGCCCTGTTCGGCGGTGCCCTGATCGGCGCGGTCGGCTTCGAGGTGCTCAAGGTCGCCCTCTCCTCGTACCTCGGGTCGGTCGCGGGCCGCAGCCTCTACGGTGCCTTCGGGGTCCCGATCGCCCTGCTGCTCTGGATCGACTTCGTCGCCCGACTGCTGCTGTACTGCGCGGCCTGGACGGCCCTCGCCGACCCGGACGCCGCCCGGATGCGCGCACACGAACAGGGCCGCAGGCTGATCGAAGCGTCTGCCGAGAAGTGAGACCACGCCCCTGTCGGGCACACTCGGACGTGACTAGGATCACCACCTACGTCTCATCCGGATCTCATCCGTCCTCATCCGGCTGTCGCACGGCACACCCCCCCGCCGGGCGGGAGCCCGCACTGCCCCACCCGTCCGCCGCACCCATGGAGCCCCCCGTGACCAGCGCAGACACCGCCACCGCCACCCCCGTCCCACGGACACTGGACGACGTGCCCGGTTGGTTCTGGAAGGCGGACCAGGAGATCTTCGGCTGGCTGCTCAGCCGCCAGACCGCCGCCGGCACCGGCGGCGACCTGCTGGAGCTCGGCGCCTACCTCGGACGCAGCGCCGTCGTCCTGGGCCGGTACCTGCAGCCCGGCGAGACCTTCACGGTCTGCGACCTCTTCGACTCCGACGCCCCCGACGCCGACAACTCGGCCGAGATGGACATGTCCTACCGCAAGACCCTCACCCGGCAGGCCTTCGAGGCCAACTACCTCGCCTTCCACGAGGAGCTGCCGGTGATCGTCCAGGCGCCCACCTCCGTCCTGGCCGACGGCCGAGTCCCGGCCGGCTCCTGCCGCTTCGTCCACGTGGACGCCTCGCACCTGTACGAGCACGTGGCCGGCGACGTCCTGGTCGCCCGGGACGTCCTGGCCAAGGACGGCGTGGTCGCCTTCGACGACTACCGGGCCCCGCACACCCCCGGCGTCGCCGCCGCGGTCTGGGAGGCCGTCTTCGACCTCGGCCTCAAGCCGGTCTGCCTCACCCCGGAGAAGTTCTACGGCACCTGGGGCGACGCCGAGGCCGTCCAGAAGGAACTGCTCGCCCGCGACTGGCGCGGCGAGGGCTTCCGGATGGACGACGAGCAGATCGCCGGCCACACCTGCTACCGGCTCGCCTTCGACGGCCCCCAGCCGAACGGCGCCCCGCAGACCCGCCAGGCCGGCCCGCAGCGCTCCACCGCCCGCCGGCTCGCCATCGACGTGCTGCCGCCGTTCGCCACCCGGGCCGCCCGCAAGGCGCTGCGCGCCGCCCGGGCCCGCGGAGTCCGCTGACGGCCGCCCCGCAGCGCGGCCGGTGCGGCG
>NZ_JAHTIK010000001.1:5001369-5135158 GCF_025655475.1 Kitasatospora sp. DSM 101779
GCTCCGGCTGCCGCCCGTCGGCCGGCGCGGCCACCGGCGGCGCGGCCGGCAGCGACCGCGGGGGGCTCGGCGCGGCGGAGGGAACGACGTCCGGCACCGGGTTGGGCCTCGGCTCCGCCGTCGGGGCCGCCTGCACGGCCGAGGTGTCCTCGGCCAGCTCGCCCACCGGGCTCACCCGGTCGGCCGCGGCGAAACCCCAGTCGAGCAGGGCAGCCGCCTCGTCGTACACCTTCTGGTAGGTCGCCGTGTGCATCACGGTGACCAGCAGCAGCCGGCCGTCCCGCTCGGCCGCCCCGGTGAAGGTCGACCCGGCGTTGGTGGTGTAGCCGTTCTTCACCCCGATCAGCCCGGGGTACTTGCCGAGCAGCCGGTCGGTGTTGGCGATCCCGAAGCTGCCGCGCTGCCCGGTCGCCCGGTCCACCGCACCGGGGAACTGCGCGTCCCGGGTCGAGCAGTACGCCCGGAAGTCCGGGTTGCGCAGCCCCGCCCGGGCGAACAGCGTCAGGTCGTACGCCGAGGAGACCTGCCCGTCCTGGTCGTAGCCGTCGGGGGTGACCACATGGGTGTCGTGCGCCTGCAGCGCGTCCGCCCGGGCCTGCATCTGGGCGACCGTCCGGTCGATGCCGCCGTTCATGTGGGCGAGCACGTGCACGGCGTCGTTGCCCGAGCTCAGGAAGACCCCGCGCCACAGGTCCTCCACCTTGTAGTCGAGGTCCTCCTTGATCCCGACCAGGCTGCTGCCCGACCCCAGCCCGGTCAGCTCCTCCGGGGCGACCCGGTGCACCGCCTCGCGGTCCAGCTTCGGCAGCACGGTGTCGGCGAACAGCATCTTCAGCGTGGACGCCGGAGGCAGCTCGGCGTGCGCGTTGTACGAGGCCAGCACCTCTCCGGAGGTGCCGTCCGCGACCAGCCAGGACCGCCCGGTGAGGTTGCCGGGCAGCGCGGGAGCGTCCGACCGCGGAGCCACCTGGACCCCGGGCCGGGCCAGCCGCTCACCACCGACCACCTCCGCGGCGGCCTGCGGCCGGGCGGCCGCCGGAGCGGCCGGAACGAGGACGAACAGGCCGGCGGCGGCTGCGGCGGCACATCGGTGCGCGAAGTGACGGTCGATCAGCATTGCCGGAACGTACCCGCGCGGCCCCGCGCCGCCGCCCCGCCGTCGCGGACTCCCCCCGAACGGATGCGCCCGGCCGGGCTGCGCATACTGGACGGGCAACACCGCCTCCGCCCCGAGAAGGACCCCCGATGAAGCTCAGCCGCCGCACCTCCTGGTTCCTCACCGCCTTCGGCGTGTGGTCCCTGATCATCTGGACGACCTTCGTCAAGAACCTCTGGAAGGACTCCGGCGGCCAGGCCTTCGTGAACGGCGACCACGCGCAGCCGACCGCCTTCTTCTGGGTCCACCTCCTGCTGGCCGTGACCTCGCTCGTGCTCGGCATCGCGGTCGGCGCCGTCGGCGTACGGGGCGTCCGCAGCCTGCGCGCCCGCACCGCCGACTGAGAAGCTTTGGGTAATCGATCAACTCCATGGTGTGGTCCGCTGGCGGTGATCTTTGCGGCAGGGCTGGCCCCGACGAGCGCCATCATGTGCGTCTGTTCGCGCAAGCCTTCCGTCGTTGACGGATGCTCAGTGGTTGGTGATCGAGCCGCTGCTGCCGGAACGGGATCCGCGTCGGGACGGGCGGCCGTGCTGGACTCGCAGTCCGTTCGCGGCCACCGGGGCGGCCGGGCGACCGGCTACGACGCGGGTAAGCGGGTGCGGGCCCCACGCGCGCCGAAGCGATGACCAAGGTCGCCGTGATCCGGCGCATGGCCGCCCGCCTCGCCGGCGAGGAGATCGAACCACGCGGCCCCGTCGAGACCGAAGCAGCTCGCCGCCTCGCCGGCGACCTCAAGAACGAGCAATCATCCGACTGCCCAGCACCTTCTGAGGCCGAAACCCGTTGCCCGGCAGGGAATTGGACTGGAATGATCTCCGCCGTGTGCGCACCGTGCGTACACACGTGCGTCTTCTTGGGGTGGGTCACACAGTGTTCCGTACGGTCTCTCCGCGTCTGCTGGCCTCGGCCGCCGGCGTCGCCCTCGCCACCGGCCTCCTGGCCGCGCCGGCGGCCTCCGCCGCCACCGACGGCAGGGCCACCGACCCCGCCGTCGTGCCGAGCCCCGGCTTCTTCGGCACCGGTGTCCGCACCGACGCCTGCGACGCCACCACCGCACCCGGCTGGATCGCCACCACCGCGCCGGCCCTCACCGCCCGTACCGCCGCCGACCGGGCACGCTTCAAGGTCTGGGACGAGACGGGCACCAAGGTCTTCGACGCCGAGGGCACCGCCACCGACGGCACCGCCACCGCACGGCCCGCCGGCCTCACCGAGGGCCACACCTACACCTGGCGTGCCAAGGGCGCAGGCGGCGGCGCCCCCACCGCCGAGTGCCACTTCCGGATCGACGCCACCGCCCCCTCCCTCACCGTCGACTCCGCCGACTTCCCGAGCTCCGACAGCGGCCGGACCCCGCAGAAGTACGCCGGCCAGACCGGCACCTTCACCGTTGCCGGCAGTGACGCCGCCTCCGGCGTCGCCTGCTACCGGTACGTACTGAACGGCACCCCGAGCGTCGGCAACGACTGCACCGGTGCCGTGCGGCCCGCCGCGGACGGCAGCGCCACCTTCACCCTGAAGCCGAAGGACTGGGGCACCAACATCCTCACGGTCCAGGCCTTCGACGAGGCCGGCAACGCCTCTCAGCCGGTCACCTACACCTTCTACGCACCGTCGAACCCCAACCCGCCGCAGAGCGTCCCCGGCGACGTGAACGCCGACGGAGTGCCGGACATCCTGCTGCCCGACGCCGACGGCAACCTGCAGGTCCTCGGCGCCGACACCCCGAACACGGACCCCGCCTCCACCACCGCGGCGACCTACGGCCCCGGCGGCACCTGGGCCGGCACCACCACCGCGCACCGTGGCTGGGACTCCAGCCACGCGCCCGCCGACGACCTGTTCGTCCACGTCCCCGGCGGCGCCGCGCTGTACCTCTACCGCAACCTCGACCAGGGCGCCTTCCAGCGCACCCCCGTCCTGCTCGCCCGGCCCACCGCCTGCGCCGCGGCCGGCTGCGCCGCCGACTGGTCCGCCACCGACCAGCTGGTTGCCCTCGGCGCCCTCGGCACCGGCCAGCAGAGCTCGCTGGTGACCGTCGAGAACGGCGACCTCTGGCTGTTCCAGGCCGCCACCGTCGGGACCCGCTACTCCACCGTCAAGCGACTCTCCACCACCGGCGTCTGGGCCGGGTACGACGTGATCGCGCCCGGCAGGGCGGCCGACGGCAGCCTCGCCCTGTGGTCCCGCGAGCGGGCCACCGGCATCCTGCGCAGCCACCCGGTCACCAAGCAGGCCGACGGCGGCTGGGACTTCTCCGCGCTCACCGACCCGGCGTCCGGCACCGTCCTCGCCGGCACCCTCCCGGCGGTCGACTACCCACAGCTCGGCAGCTCCGGCGACGGCAACGGCGACGGCCGGCCCGACCTGTACGCCGTCACCGCCGCCCGCCACCTGCTGACCTTCGACGGCACCACCGCCCCGAAGGACCTCGGCACCCTGCGCTGACCCGGTACGGCAGAACGCCCGAGGGCCCGACCGGACGTACCGGTCGGGCCCTCGGGCGTTGCTGCGTGATCTCAGAAGCGGCGGGTGACCAGCGCCCGCTTCACCTCGGCGATCGCCTTGGTGACCTCGATGCCGCGCGGGCAGGCCTCCGAGCAGTTGAAGGTGGTGCGGCAGCGCCACACGCCCTCGCGGTCGTTCAGGATCTCCAGCCGCTGCTCCGCACCCTCGTCGCGCGAGTCGAAGATGAAGCGGTGCGCGTTGACGATCGCGGCCGGGCCGAAGTACTGGCCGTCGTTCCAGAACACCGGGCAGGACGACGTGCACGCGGCGCACAGGATGCACTTGGTGGTGTCGTCGAACCGCTCGCGGTCCTCCTGGGACTGCAGGCGCTCGCGCGTCGGGTCGTTCCCCTTGGTGATGAGGAACGGCATGACGTCCTTGTACGCCTGGAAGAACGGGTCCATGTCGACGATCAGGTCCTTCAGGACCGCGAGGCCCTTGATGGGCTCGACCGTGATCGGCTTCTCCGGGTTGACGTCCTTGATCAGCGTCTTGCACGCCAGCCGGTTGCGGCCGTTGATCCGCATGGCGTCCGAGCCGCAGATGCCGTGGGCGCACGAGCGACGGTACGTCAGGGTGCCGTCCTGCTCCCACTTGACCTTGTTGAGGGCGTCCAGGACGCGCTCCTTCGGGTCCATCAGCAGCTGGTAGTCCACCCACACCGGGTCCGGGTGCTCCTCCGGGTTGAACCGGCGGATCCGCAGGGTGACGTTGATCAGCGCGGTCGCGCCCGCCTCGGCCGCGTCCAGAGCGGCCGAGTGCTTCTCCAGGGTCGGAGTGCTCATCAGTACTTACGCTCCATCGGCTGGTAGCGGGTCTGCACGACCGGCTTGTAGTCGAGGCGGACGGAGGTGCTGCCGTCGGCGGCCTCCTCGCGGTACGCCATGGTGTGCTGCATGAACTTCACGTCGTCGCGGGTCGGGAAGTCCTCGCGGTAGTGACCGCCGCGGGACTCCTCGCGGGCCAGCGCCGAGACGACCGTGACCTCGGCCAGGTCGAGCAGGTTGCCCAGCTCGATGGCCTCCAGCAGATCGGTGTTGAAGCGCTCGCCCTTGTCCTGGATGGCGACGTTCTTGTAGCGCTCGCGCAGGGCGGCGATGTCGGCGACGGCCTGCTTGAGGGTGTCGCCGGTGCGGTACACGGACGCGTTGGCGTCCATGCTCTCCTGCATCTCCTTGCGGAGCTGCGCCACCGACTCGGTGCCGGTCGACTCGCGGAGCGTGTCGACCAGACCCTGCACCAGCGCGGCCGGGTTCTCCGGGAGCGGCACGAAGTCGTTGTTGGCGGCGAACTCGGCGGCGGCGAGGCCCGCGCGGCGGCCGAACACGTTGATGTCCAGCAGCGAGTTGGTGCCCAGGCGGTTGGCGCCGTGCACGGAGACGCAGGCGACCTCGCCGGCGGCGTACAGGCCGGGGACGACGTCGGTGTTGTTCTTCAGCACCTCGCCCTCGACGTTGGTCGGGATGCCGCCCATGCCGTAGTGCGCGGTGGGCTGGATCGGGATCGGGTCCGTGTAGGGCTCGATGCCGAGGTAGGTGCGCGCGAACTCGGTGATGTCCGGCAGCTTGGCGTCCAGCTGCTCCGGCGGAAGGTGCGTCAGGTCCAGGTAGACGTGGTCGCCGTCCGGACCGCAGCCGCGGCCCTCGCGGATCTCGCTGTAGATCGCGCGGGAGCAGACGTCACGGGAGGCGAGGTCCTTCATGACGGGCGCGTAGCGCTCCATGAAGCGCTCGCCGTCCTTGTTGCGGAGGATGCCGCCCTCGCCGCGGGCGCCCTCGGTGAGCAGGATGCCCATGCGCCAGATGCCCGTCGGGTGGAACTGGAAGAACTCCATGTCCTCCAGCGGCAGGCCCCGGCGGTACGCCACGGCCTGGCCGTCACCGGTCAGGGTGTGCGCGTTCGAGGTGACCTTGAACATCTTGCCGGTGCCGCCGGAGGCGAAGACGACCGCCTTGGCCTGGAAGACGTGGATCTCGCCGGTGGCCAGCTCGTAGGCGACGACGCCGGCGGTACGGCCCTCGTTGATCAGCAGGTCGAGGACGTAGAACTCGTTGAAGAACTCGACGCCGTGCTTGACGCAGTTCTGGAACAGCGTCTGGAGGATCATGTGGCCGGTACGGTCGGCCGCGTAGCACGAGCGGCGGACCGGGGCCTCGCCGTGGTTGCGGGAGTGGCCGCCGAAGCGGCGCTGGTCGATCCGGCCCTGCTCGGTGCGGGAGAAGGGGAGACCCATCTTCTCCAGGTCGATGACCGCGTCGATGGCCTCCTTGCACATGATCTCGGCGGCGTCCTGGTCGACCAGGTAGTCACCGCCCTTGACCGTGTCGAAGGTGTGCCACTCCCAGTTGTCCTCCTCGACGTTGGCGAGGGCGGCGCACATGCCGCCCTGGGCCGCGCCGGTGTGGGACCGGGTGGGGTAGAGCTTGGTCAGCACCGCGGTGCGGCTGCGCTGCGTCGACTCGATGGCCGCACGCATGCCCGCGCCGCCGGCGCCGACGATGACCGTGTCGTACTGGTGAATCTGCATGGGGGTAAGCGCCTCTGGCTCTGCCGATTAGATGTTCGGGTCGAAGGTGAAGATCACCAGGGTGCCGAGCAGCACGGTGAACACCGCGGCGGCGCCCATGAGGGTCTTCAGCCAGAGCCGAGTGGAGTCCTTCTCGGCGTAGTCGTTGATGACGGTCCGCATGCCGTTGGCGCCGTGGAGCATGGCGAGCCACAGCATCAGCAGGTCCCAGCCCTGCCAGAACGGCGAGGCCCAGCGGCCGGCGACGAACGCGAAGCCGATCTTCGAGACGCCGCCGTCCAGCACCAGCATGATCAGCAGGTGGCCGAGGATCAGGAAGACCAGCACCACGCCGGAGAGGCGCATGAACAGCCACGCCAGCATCTCGAAGTTGGTGCGGGTGCGGCGCGGCGTCCTCTTGGTGCGCGCGCGGGCCGGCTCGACGACGAACGCGTCGGCGGGGTTCCCGGTGCCGAGGCCCTGGCCGGTGTGGGCCTGGGCGGCAGGGACGACCAGAGTGTCCGAGTTCTCGATGGCCATCGCGGATCAGCCCCCGAACCAGGTGCGAAGAGTGTGCTGCAGAATCGGGTAGAAGGCTCCCGCCATCAGGACGACCCAGACGCCGACGACGGACCAGAGCAGCTGCTTCTGGTACTTGGCGCCCTTCGACCAGAAGTCGACCGCCACGACCCGCAGGCCGTTCAGCGCGTGGAACAGGATGGCGGCCGTGAGGCCGTACTCCATCAGGTTCACGATGGGGTTCTTGTACGTCTCGATGACGGTGTCGTAGTCCTGCGGGGACACACGGACCAGTGCAGTGTCGAGGACGTGCGCGAAAAGGAAGAAGAAGATGAGGACGCCGGTGACTCGGTGAGCCACCCAGCTCCACATGCCTTCCCGGCCGCGGTACAGCGTTCCAGCCGGCACGGAAAACCCTCCGGAAGCGATTGGGGGCTCGGCCGGCTTCGGTGTCGGTCAGCCCGGCCGGGTACGGTCCTCCGGCCGCGAGCATCCTATCGACGCGTTGTCGGGAAACGCCTCCGGGGGGCACAGGTGTGATCAATCAGGCACTCACGGCCTAACGGTTCCGGGAACCGTGACAGGCTGTGCCCGGACGGTCGCGCTGCGGTGCGCGGCACGTCCCGCCGCTGCCTGCCCGCGCCCACCGAAGGACCGCCGTGCGCCACCGTCCGACCGCCCTGCTGTGCTGCACCGTGCTGCTCGCGGCGGCGGGCTGCACCACCGTCTCCGCCTCCGCGGACCGGGTGCCGCGGTCGGCCGGGCGCACCCTGGACGCCGCCGCGCTGCGGGCGGCCGCCGTCACCGCGGCGGACCTGGGCGACGGGTGGACGGTCACCGTCGCGGCTCCGGAGCGGGGGAGCGCCGCGCCACCTGCGGCGCGCCTGCTGGCGGACGTGCCGGCGTGCCAGCCGGTGCTGGACGCGCTCGCCCCGGCCGGTGCGCGCTCCGGCCCGCTCGCGCAGACCGACCTGAGCGCCTCCCGGGCCGGCCGCCCCCGGGAGACCGTCAACGCGGGGCTGCTCGCCTTCGGGCCGGGTGGCGCGGAGCGCGTCCGCAGCGCACTGGACCAGCTGCTCTCCCGCTGCACGGTGTTCCGCTCGACCCCGCCGGCCGGGCCGGCCCGCGGTGTCGGCGTCGGCGGCAAGGGTGCCGCGGCGAAACCGGTGTCGGTGCTGCACCGGTTGCAGCGGTCCGACGCGGCCGTCCCGGAGGGCGTGGACGCGATGACCGCATTCACCCTTACGGATGAATCGGGCGGCTCCGCGCGCAGCCGGCGGGCCGTGGTCGCCCGGGTCGGAACGGCGCTCGCGCTCTTCTCCACGCTCGGGACGGCCGGCGACCCGGCGCCGGCCCCGGACGAGCGGCTCGTCCGGGCCCAGGCGGTACGGCTGCGGGCAGCACAGCACTGAGCCCCGCCCCGGTCGGACCGGGACGGGGCATCGGGAGGGCGGCCCGGCGGGCCGCGGCAGGATCAGTGGGCGCCGGCCTCCGCGGAGTGCCGGGCCACCAGGTGCGCGAGGCGCATCAGCGCTATCCGGCGCAGCTCGTCGGAGGCGACCAGCCGCTCCTCGTCCGGGTCGTTGGCGAGCCGGGTGCGGATGGAGGTGAGCACGGTGTCGAGCATCTCCTCCGGTTCCACGCCCTCCAGGCAGACCACGAAGACGTGGCCGAACCGCGCCTCGTACGCGGCGTGCGCCGCCCGGAGCGCGGTGTGCGCGGCCTGGCTGCCGGGGGCCCGCATGCCGAGCAGCGGTTGCGGCATCCAGCTCTCGTCGGCCAGTGCCTCCGCGAGGTCGGCGGGGCGCAGGTCGTAGGAGGCCTCGCTGGCTGCGGCGAGCAGGGACTCTATGTCGGGGTAGGGCCGGTGGGCGGTGAGCCTCAGGGCCCAGCGGTGGCTGCCGCAGCAGGCGAGCAGGGCCTCCTCGGCGGCGCCGGCATCGGCCTCGTTGAAGCGGTGCAGCCCGAGCAGGGACGGATCCGTCGAAGCGTCGAAGCGCTGCGGCGGGATGTCGCTGGCCAGCGGGTCCTCCTCGTGAGGGCGGGAAGGGGGATTGCTCCAGAGACGAAAGGTAGGTGCTGCGGAGAGGCGCGGCGTACCGGGCAGGAGTCGAATACTGCGAAGAAGGAAGACCGCGGAACGCGGAGAAGCGCACCCGCGCCGTGTCTTCACGGTAGTTGAGGGCTCATCAGTTGGGGAGGGAGCGGGCAGAATTCACCCGAACGAGCTATCAAGTTGTGACGTTGACGGTTGCTCGACATCTCCCTCCCCTCCTGGGGACGGGCTCAGAGCTCCCGGTGCACCTTGTGGTTGGCCGCCTGCGCACGCGGGCGGACCACCAGCAGGTCGATGTTGACGTGCGGCGGGCGGGTGACCGCCCAGGAGACCGTGTCCGCGACGTCCTCCGAGGTCAGCGGCTCGGCGACGCCCGCGTACACCGCGGCGGCCTTGTCCTCGTCGCCGCGGAACCGGGTCACCGCGAAGCCCTCGGACTTCACCATGCCGGGCGCGATCTCGATCACCCGGATCGGCTCGCCGCACAGCTCCAGCCGGAGCGTGGCCGCGATGGTGTGCGCCGCGTGCTTGGCCGCCACGTAGCCGCCGCCGCCCTCGTAGGCCGCCATCGCGGCGGTGGAGGACATCACCAGCACCGTGCCGTCGCCGGTGGCCCGCAGCGCCGGCAGCAGCGCCTGGGTCACGTTGAGCACGCCGATCACGTTGACCTCGTACATCGCCCGCCAGTCGGCCGGGTCGCCGCTCTCGACGCTCTCCGCGCCGATCGCGCCGCCGGCGTTGTTGACCAGGACGTCGACCCGGCCGATCTCGGCGGCGAAGGCGTCCACGGCCGCCCGGTCGGTGACGTCCAGGGTGCGGGCGCGGCCGCCGATCTCCTTGGCCAGGGCCTCGATCCGGTCGGTGCGGCGGGCGGTCAGCACCACGTCGAAGCCGTCCGCGGCCAGCCGCCGCGCCGTCGCGGCGCCGATGCCGCTGCTGGCGCCGGTGACGACGGCCACCTTCTGCTCGGTCATTGCCCCTCCCGGGGAGAAGTTCCGGTCTGCGGAACCGATCATCCCAGCCGCCTCCGGACCGCCGCCGGGCGGTGCCCCCCTGCGCCTCCGCCCGCGGCGAGCCGCCGCCGGTTAGATTGCAGAGTCAGGCCAGAGTCCGTCCGCCCGGGCCGCCGCGTCCGGGCCCCGTGCCACGGAGGACCGCCATGCCGCCCGAGCCCCGCAGGTCCGAGTCCGGTCTGCCGATCGAGCCGGTGTACGGCCCTGAGAGCCTCGCGGGGCGGGACCTGGAGGCCAGGGTCGGCAGGCCCGGCGAGTACCCCTTCACCCGGGGCGTCTACCCGACGATGTACACCGGACGGCCGTGGACGATGCGCCAGTACGCGGGCTTCGGCACCGCGGCCGAGTCCAACGCCCGCTACCGGCGCCTGATCGCCGACGGCACGACGGGCCTGTCCGTCGCGTTCGACCTGCCCACCCAGATGGGCTACGACTCGGACGCCCCGCTCGCGGCCGGCGAGGTCGGCAAGGTGGGCGTGGCGGTGGACAGTGTCGAGGACATGGCCGTGCTGTTCGACGGCATCCCGCTGGGCGAGGTCTCCACCTCGATGACCATCAACGCCCCGGCGGCCGTGCTGCTGCTGCTCTACCAGCTGGTCGGCGAGGCCCAGGGCGTGCCGGCGGCGCGGCTGACCGGCACCGTCCAGAACGACGTGCTCAAGGAGTACATCGCCCGCGGCACGTACATCTTCCCGCCGCGGCCCTCGCTGCGGCTGGTCTCCGACCTGTTCCGGTACTGCCGGACCGAGATCCCGCGGTGGAACACCATCTCGATCTCCGGCTACCACATGGCCGAGGCCGGCGCCGACCCCGCGCAGGAGATCGCCTTCACGCTCGCCGACGGCATCGAGTACGTGCGCACGGCCGTCGCGGCCGGCATGGCGGTGGACGACTTCGCCCCGCGGCTCTCCTTCTTCTTCGTCGCCCGGACCACCCTGCTGGAGGAGGTCGCCAAGTTCCGTGCGGCCCGCCGGATCTGGGCCCGGGTCATGCGCGAGGAGTTCGGCGCGAAGGACCCGCGGTCGCAGATGCTGCGCTTCCACACCCAGACCGCCGGGGTGCAGCTCACCGCCCAGCAGCCCGAGGTCAACCTCGTCCGGGTCGCCGTCCAGGCGCTGGCCGCGGTGCTCGGCGGGACGCAGTCGCTGCACACCAACAGCTTCGATGAGGCGATCGCGCTGCCCACCGAGAAGGCCGCCCGGCTGGCGCTGCGCACCCAGCAGGTGCTGGCGTACGAGACCGACGTCACCGCCACCGTCGACCCCTTCGCCGGCTCCTGGGCCGTCGAGCGGATGACCGACGACCTGGAGGAGGCGGTGCTGGCGCTGATGGCCCGGGTGGAGGAGCTCGGGGGCGCGGCCGCCGCGATCGAGCAGGGCCACCAGAAGGCGGAGATCGAGCGGACGGCCTACCGCCTCCAGCAGGAGCAGGAGGCCGGCACCCGGACCGTGGTCGGCGTGAACCGGTTCCGGCTGGACGCCGAGGAGCCCTACGAGCCGCTCCGGGTGGATCCGGCGATCGAGGAGCAGCAGGCGCGGCGGCTGGCCCGGCTGCGGGCCGAGCGGGACGGCCCGGCGGTCGCCCGCGGCCTGGACGGTCTGCGGAGGGCCGCGGAGGGCCGGGACAACGTGCTGTACCCGATGAAGGAGGCGCTGGCCGCCCGGGCGACGGTGGGCGAGGTGTGCGACGCGCTGCGCGCCGTGTGGGGCACCCACACGCCGGTCGAACGCTTCTGACGCGCCGTCGGCGCCGGTCGGCCGCGTCCCTGCGGCGCAGTCGGCGGCCGGTCCCCTGCTCGGCGTGTCCCCGCGGCGGCGGGGTCGTTGCACAGGACGATGATCACCCGGGAAGGCGGCTGAATCGGAATGTCATACCCATCTGTGCGGCCGGTATGCACCGAAAGGGGCACGACTTCGCGGGAAGCCGGGCCAAATCCCCCCGCCCGGCCTACTCTTGTTGAGGTGAACGATCCTCAGCCCGCCGATCGGGCCGCCCTCGCCACCGCCGTCCGCGCCGGACGGGACCTGCGTGCCCGGGTACGGGCGCACGAGGCCGAGCTGATCGCCTTCCGCCGCGATCTCCACCGGCACCCGGAGCTGGGCCGGCAGGAGTTCCGCACCACCCGCCTGCTGCGCGAGCGGCTCGTCGCGGCCGGCCTGGAGCCGCGGCTGCTGCCGGGCGGCACGGGGATGACGGTGGACATCGTGCCGCCGGGCACGACCGAGGGCACTCCGCTGCTGGCCTTCCGGGCGGACATCGACGCGCTGCCGATCGACGACGCCAAGACCGACGTGCCGTACCGCTCGACCCTGCCGGGCCGGGCGCACGCCTGCGGGCACGACGTGCACACCGCGGTGGTGCTGGGCACCGCCCTGGTGCTGGCCGAGGCGGCCCGCACCGGTGGGCTGCGGCAGCCGGTGCGGCTGGTCTTCCAGCCCGCCGAGGAGGTCATGCCGGGCGGCGCGCTGGACGTGATCAAGGCCGGCGGGATGGACGGCGTCGGCCGGATCTTCGCGGTGCACTGCGACCCCAAGGTGGAGGTCGGCCGGATCGGGCTGAAGGTCGGGGCGATCACCTCGGCCTGCGACCGGCTGCTGCTGTCGCTGGACGGTCCCGGCGGCCACACCGCCCGGCCGCACCTGACCACCGACCTGGTGACCGCGGTGGCGCGGATGGCGGCGGACCTGCCCGCCGCCCTGGGCCGCCGGATGGACCCGCGCTGGGGCGTCAGCCTGGTCTTCGGCCGGATCGCGGCCGGGTCCGCGCCCAACGCGATCCCGCAGCACGCGGAGCTGGAGGGCACCGTCCGCTGCCTGGAGCTCGCGGGCTGGCGGGAGGCCCCGGAGATCCTCGACGAGCTGATCGCCCGGATCGCCGAGACCCACCGGGCGAAGTGGACGCTCGACTACCACCGCGGGGTGCCGCCGGTGGTCAACGAGCACACCTCGATCGCGCAGCTGGAGCGGGCGATGACCGACTGCTTCGGCGACGGGGGCGCCCCGGTGGTGGAGGACACCGAGCAGAGCCTCGGCGGCGAGGACTTCTCCTGGTACCTGGAGCACGCGCCGGGCGCGCTGGCCCGCCTCGGCGTGCGGGCCCCGCACGAGAAGGGCGTCCGTGACCTGCACCAGGGCCGCTTCGACGTGGACGAGCGGTCGATCGGCATCGGCGTGGAGCTGTTCTGCGCACTCGCCCTGGAGCACGGGACGGTCTGAACGCGTACGACCCGGGCCGCGTCGGACAGGTGTCCGGCGCGGCTCCCTCCTGTCGTGGACGCATCGGCGTACTGTGGTGGTCGAATATCACTCGGTAGTGACATCGCGTTGAACAAAGGTGGCGGTCTGTCCGGATTCGTCCTGGCAGATGACCACATTTTGATAACAACCCGAATGCCTCCGCAGGCCGTAATACAACTGTGTTCTACGCGCGTTACGGTGGCGCTCGACCACGCCAAACGGGTGTGTGAGAAGGAGATACTCCCTTGCGCCGTTCACTGAAGCTCGCCGCGGTAGTGCTCTCGGGTTCCCTGGGCATCGCCTCGCTCGCCGCTTGCGGCGCAAAGAGCACCGACAACAACACCTCGTCCGGTTCCTCCTCCGGCGCCTCCAGCGTCAAGGTCGGCATGGCCTACGACATCGGCGGCCGCGGCGACCAGTCGTTCAACGACTCCGCCGCCCGTGGTCTCGACCAGGCCAAGGACCAGCTCGGCGTCCAGGTCACCGAGGCCGAGGCCAAGACCGGTGAGGCCGAGGCCGACAAGGAGGCCCGCCTCAAGTCGCTGGTCAGCGCCGGCTACAACCCGGTCATCGCCGTCGGCTTCGTGTACCAGGCCGCCGTCGAGAAGGTCGCCAAGGAGAACCCGAACGTCAAGTTCGCGATCATCGACTCGGCCTCCGACACCCAGCCGAGCAACGTCACCTCGCTGACCTTCTCGGAGCAGGAGGGCTCGTACCTCGCCGGCGTCGCCGCCGCCTCCAAGAGCAAGGCCAAGCACATCGGCTTCATCGGCGGCGTGCAGTCCGAGCTGATCAAGAAGTTCGAGGCCGGTTACAAGGCGGGCGCCAAGTCCGTCGACCCGAACATCGTGATCGAGACCACCTACCTCACCACCCCGCCGGACTTCAGCGGCTTCAACGACCCCGGCAAGGGCAAGGAAGCGGCTCAGGGCCAGCTGGACAAGGGCGCGGACGTCATCTACTCCGCCGCCGGCTCCTCCGGCAACGGCTCGATCGAGGCCGTCGCGTCCAAGGGCAAGTGGGCCATCGGCGTCGACTCCGACCAGGCCAACCAGCCGGCGCTGTCGAAGTACAAGGCCAACATCCTGACCTCCATGGTCAAGAACGTGAACGTGGCCGTCTTCGACTACATCAAGGCGTACAAGGACGGCAACCCGCTGACCGGCGTCAAGAACTTCGACCTGAAGGCCGAGGGTGTCTCGCTGGCCCAGACCGGCGGCTTCCTGAAGGACATCCAGCCGAAGCTCGACGCCGCCACCCAGGCGATCACCTCCGGCGCCACCAAGATCCCCACCACCCCGGAGAACTGATCCGACGCTCCTGACCACCGCCACCTGCCGGCGGTGCCACCGGGGCCGACGACCATCACCGGAGGGCCCGGCGGGGCGCGCAGGACGCGTCCCCGCCGGGCCCCGCCCGTTCCACCCACAGACAGAACACCAGGCACTCCGGCGCAACGGTGCGCACGACGACTTCAGGAGATCGCCATCACCGCTTCCGATCCCGCTCTCGACCAGGGCGGCACCCCCAGCGCGGGGACGGCGACACCGGCCGTCGAACTGCGCGGCATCACCAAGCGCTTCCCCGGCGTCGTGGCCAACCACGACATCGACATCACCGTGCGACGCGGCACCGTGCACGCCCTGATGGGCGAGAACGGCGCAGGCAAGTCCACCCTGATGAAGATCCTCTACGGCATGCAGAAGCCGGACGAGGGGACCATCGCCATCAACGGCAAGCAGGTCCAGCTCAACACCCCGGCCGACGCCATCGACCTCGGCATCGGCATGGTCCACCAGCACTTCATGCTCGCGGACAACCTGACCGTGTGGGAGAACATCGTCCTCGGCGGCGAGAAGCTCCACGGCATGGGGAGCAAGGCCAAGGCGAAGATCCAGGAGATCTCCGACCAGTACGGCCTGGGCGTGCGCCCGGACGCCCTGGTCGAGGACCTGGGCGTCGCCGACCGGCAGCGCGTGGAGATCCTCAAGGTCCTCTACCGCGGCGCGAACATCCTGATCCTCGACGAGCCGACCGCCGTCCTCGTCCCGCAGGAGGTGGACGCGCTCTTCGACAACCTCCGCGAGCTCAAGGCGGAGGGCGTCACCGTCATCTTCATCTCCCACAAGCTGCACGAGGTGCTCGCCGTCGCCGACGCGATCAGCGTCATCCGCCGCGGCACCACCGTGGGCGACGCCGACCCCAAGACCGTCACCGCCCGGCAGCTCGCCGAGATGATGGTCGGCGCCGAGCTCCCCTCGCCGGCGAGCCGCGAGTCGACCGTCATGCCGGACGAGACGCTCCGCGTCGACGGCCTGCGGATCGCCAAGACCGACGCCGAGGGCATCGAGCGCGTCGTCCTCGACGACATCTCGCTGCGCATCCGCCGCGGCGAGGTGCTGGGCATCGCCGGCGTCGAGGGCAACGGCCAGGCCGAGCTCGTCGAGGCCATCATGGGCATGCTGCCGCTCGACGCGGGCACCGTGACCCTGGACGGCAAGGACGTCACCAACGAGCTCACCCGGGCCCGCCGCGAGGCCGGCATCGGCTACATCCCCGAGGACCGTCACCGCCACGGCCTGCTGCTGGAAGCCCCGCTCTGGGAGAACCGCATCCTGGGCCACGTGTCCGAGTCGCCCAACTCCCGGGGCATCCTGCTCGACCCGGCGGGTGCCCGGAAGGACACCCAGCGGATCGTCGAGGAGTACGACGTCCGCACCCCGGGCATCGAGGTCACCGCGGCCTCCCTCTCCGGCGGCAACCAGCAGAAGCTGATCATCGGCCGCGAGATGAGCCACGACCCGAAGCTGCTGGTCGCGGCCCACCCGACCCGCGGCGTGGACGTCGGCGCGCAGGCCCAGATCTGGGAGCAGATCCGCAAGGCCCAGCGCGAAGGCCTCGCCGTGCTGCTGATCTCCGCCGACCTCGACGAGCTGATCGGCCTCTCCGACACGATCCGGGTGATCTACCGCGGTCGCCTGGTCGCCGATGCCGACCCGGCCACCGTCACCGCCGAGGACCTCGGCACCGCGATGACCGGCGCCGCCCGCGGCCACATCGAGTCCGAGCCCGACGCCGTCGCCGAGCAGAAGGCGACCGCCGCCGAGGGCACCGAGGCCGCGTCCGACCGTTCCGCCGACGACACGCAGGCGGGGGAGTAATCCATGACCAGTCCCAACCCGCCCGCCAAGCGCTCGTTCGCCTCGCGGTTCGACGGCGAGAAGATCCTCCTCGCCCTGGCCGCCCCTGTGCTGGCCGTCCTGCTCTCGGTGGCGATCTGCTCCGTCCTGCTCGCCGTCTCCGGCAAGGACCCGTTCGACGCCTTCGACGTGATGATCCGGTACGGCACCGCGTCCGACGGCCAGGTGCTGACCCTCAACCGGGCCACCGTCTACTACATCGCCGGTTGCGCCGCGGCGTTCGGCTTCCGGATGAACCTGTTCAACATCGGCGTCGAGGGCCAGTACCGCCTCGGCGTGCTGTTCGCCGCCTACATCGGCAGCCAGGTCGACCTGCCGTCGTTCATCCAGATCCCGCTGCTGCTCGTCACCGCCATGCTGGTCGGTGGCCTGTGGGCCAGCATCGCCGGCGTGCTCAAGGTCTACCGCGGCGTCAGCGAGGTCATCTCGACCATCATGCTGAACGCGATCGCCACCGCCGTCGTCGGCCTGCTGCTCATCCCCGGCCGCTTCGCGCCGGCGAAGAGCGCCAACGCCAACGCGATCCAGACCGCCCCGGTCTCCGAGTCGAGCCACTTCTTCTCGATCGAGACCGCCGGCGGCACCCTGTGGGGATTCATCTTCGTCGCGATCCTGATCGGTGTGCTGTTCCAGTTCACGCTGACCCGCACCCGCTTCGGCTTCGACCTGCGCGCCACCGGCCGCTCGGAGACCGCCGCCAAGGCGTCCGGTGTCAACGTCAAGCGCATGGTGCTGACCAGCATGGCGGTCTCCGGCGCCATCGCCGGTCTCATCGGCATCCCGGAGCTGCTGCAGAGCTCGTTCTACTTCGGCCAGAGCATCCAGCTGAACCTCGGCTTCATCGGCATCTCGGTGGCGCTGCTCGGACGCAACAGCCCGATCGGCATCGCCTTCTCGGCCCTGCTCTTCGCCTTCCTCGACGTCTCGGGTACGCAGCTCCCGCTGCACGGTGACTACCCGCAGGAGATCGTCCTCGTCATGCAGGGCACCATCGTCATCTGCGTCGTCGTCGCCTACGAGCTGGTGCGCCGCTACGGCCTCAAGCGCCAGCAGCAGAAGGTGGGCGCCGAGCTCGCCGCCCAGGCCGCCGCGGCCGCCAACAAGGAGGTTGCCGCGTGAGCACCGCCACCACCGCCCGGCCGAAGACGCCGGGAGCCCCGACCAAGAAGCCGAAGATCACCTGGCCGGTCGTCCTCCTGCTGATCGCGGGCGCGCTCGTCCTGGTCTCCGCGGTCGGCGCGGCCACCGACAACCACGGCCTGACCGCCTCCGGCCAGATCAACGCCGCCCTCGGCGCCGCCGTCCCGATCGCGATGGCCGGTCTCGGCGGTCTGTGGTCGGAGCGGGCCGGCGTGGTCAACATCGGCCTCGAAGGCATGATGGTCGCCGGCACCTTCTGCGGCGCCTGGGTCGGCTTCCTGGTCAACCCCTGGGTCGGCCTGCTCGCCGGTATGGCCGGCGGCGCCCTCGGCGGCCTGCTGCACGCGCTGGTCACCGTCACCTTCGGCGTCGACCACATCGTCTCCGGCGTCGGCATCAACCTGCTGATCCCGGGCATCTGCGCCTACGTGAACCGGATCTACTACCGGGACTACGTGGCGAACGGCGCCGGCGCCAACCAGTCGCCGCCCGCCGACTCGCTGCCCACCATCACCATCCCCGGGCTGTCGGACTGGCTGCAGGACATCGAGAAGCACCACTGGTTCCTGGTCTCCGACGTGGCCGGCATCGTCGGCGGCGTGGTCACCGACCTGTCGGTGGTCATCGTGATCGCCGCGGCGCTGATCGTCGCCAGCTACTTCCTGCTCTGGCGCACCGTCTTCGGTCTGCGGCTGCGCTCCTGCGGCGAGAACCCGACCGCCGCCGAGACGCTGGGCGTCAACGTCTACAAGTACAAGTACTTCGCGGTCGTCGCCTCGGGCGCGTTCGCCGGTCTCGCCGGCGCGTACCTCTCGCTGGTCGCGGCGCACTTCTACAAGGACGGCCAGACCCAGGGCCGGGGCTTCATCGGCCTCGCCGCGATGATCTTCGGCAACTGGATGCCGGGCGGTCTCGCCGTCGGCTCGGGCCTGTTCGGCTTCACCGACAGCCTCCAGCTGCGCGACGCGGACAACGTCCACGTCCTGCTGCTGGTCATCGCGCTCGCCATGGGCCTGCTCGCGATGTGGCACGGCTACCGCCGCAAGTACACCACCGCGGTCATCAGCCTGGTGGTCGCCGGCGGCCTCGGCCTCTGGTACGCGCTGACCGACTCGGTGGAGCGCCCGCTGATCGTCGCCACGCCGTACGTGATCACGCTCGTCGTGCTCGCGCTCGCCTCGCAGCGCCTGCGTCCGCCGAAGGCCGACGGCCAGATCTACCGCAAGGGCGAAGGCAAGTGACGACCGCACCGGCACCCGACTGGGAGGCGCTGCGGGAGGCCGCGCGCGGCGCCATGGCGCACGCCTACGCCCCCTACAGCAAGTTCCCGGTCGGGGCGGCGGCCCTGGTCGACGACGGACGGATCGTCACCGGCTGCAACGTGGAGAACGCCTCGTACGGACTCGGCCTGTGCGCCGAGTGCGGCCTGGTCTCCGCGCTGCACGCCGGCGGTGGCGGCCGGCTGACCGCCTTCACCTGCGTGGACGGGTCCGGCACCCTGCTGATGCCGTGCGGCCGCTGCCGGCAGCTGCTGTACGAGCACGGCGGGCCGGAGCTGCTGGTGGACCTGCCGTCCGGGGTGAAGACCATGGACGAGGTCCTGCCCGACGCCTTCGGGCCGGAGCGGCTCTAGCACCTCCCGTTGTTACGCGCGTAGAGTGTCGCGGAGGGCCCCGATCCGGGTCCGCCGCGGCACTCTTCGCATTCCCGCACCTGAGCACCCCTGCACCTCTTGGAGACCCCATGGACGCCCCCTCCGTCATCAGGACCAAGCGCGACCGCGGAGAGCTGACCGACGGCCAGATCGACTGGGTCATCGACGCGTACACCCGCGGCGAGGTCGCCGACGAGCAGATGTCGGCCCTGGCCATGGCCATCCTGCTGAACGGCATGAACCTCCGCGAGATCAGCCGCTGGACGGACGCGATGATCCGCTCCGGCGTCCGGATGGACTTCTCCTCGCTCGGCGTGCCCACCTCCGACAAGCACTCCACCGGTGGCGTCGGCGACAAGATCACCCTGCCGCTCGCCCCGCTGGTCGCCGCCTGCGGCGCCGCCGTCCCGCAGCTCTCCGGCCGCGGCCTCGGCCACACCGGCGGCACCCTCGACAAGCTGGAGTCGATCCCCGGCTGGCGCGCCCTGCTCTCCAACGAGGAGATGCTCCAGGTGCTGAACGACACCGGCGCCGTCATCTGCGCCGCCGGCGACGGCCTCGCCCCCGCCGACAAGAAGCTCTACGCGCTCCGAGACGTCACCGGCACCGTCGAGGCGATCCCGCTGATCGCCTCCTCGATCATGTCGAAGAAGATCGCCGAGGGCACCGGGGCGCTCGTCCTCGACGTCAAGGTCGGCTCCGGCGCCTTCATGAAGAACCTCGCCGACGCCCAGGAACTCGCCCGCACCATGGTCGGCCTCGGCAAGGCGGCCGGCGTCAACACCGTCGCCCTGCTCACCGACATGTCCACCCCGCTCGGCCTGACCGCCGGCAACGCGCTGGAGGTCCGCGAGTCGGTCGAGGTGCTGGCCGGCGGCGGCCCCGCCGACGTCGTCGAGCTCACCCTGGCGCTGGCCCGCGAGATGCTCGACGCGGCCGGCGTGCACGGCAAGGACCCGGCCGACGCGCTGCGGGACGGCTCCGCCATGGACCACTGGCGCCGCATGATCGCCGCCCAGGGCGGCGACGTCGACGCGCCGCTGCCGGTCGCCCGCGAGCAGCACGTGATCCCCGCCCCCGCCTCCGGCGTGCTGACCGCCCTCGACGCCTACGCCGTCGGCGTCTGCGCCTGGCGCCTGGGCGCCGGCCGCGCCCGCAAGGAGGACCCGGTGCAGGCCGGCGCCGGCGTCGAGATGCACGCCAAGCCCGGCGACACCGTCGTGGCCGGCCAGCCGCTGCTGACCCTGCACACCGACACCCCCGAGCGCTTCGACTACGCGATCGAGGCCCTCAAGGACGGCATCACGGTCGCCCCCCAGGGCACCGCCTTCACCCCGAACCCGATCGTCCTCGACCGCATCGCCTGACCGCCGCCCCTGGGGCTGCCGGCGTCCGCCTGCCCGTCAGGCGTACGTCAGCAGCCCCGAGGTGTCGACCCGCCAGGGTCCGACGGGGACGGTGTCGCCGACGACGAAGTGCGTCCGTGAGGCGTACCCGGGCTCGTCGTGCACGATGCCGGTGCCCTTGCGGGGGTCGACGAGCAGGTGGAGCGGGATGCCCATGGCCGCGTAGTCGCGGACCTTGCCCTCGTAGTCGTTCTCCGGGTTGGACTTCGAGACGACCCCGACGACGAGCAGCACCTCGTGGGGGAGGAGCGAGGGCTGTTCCCTCTCCAGTGCCTCCTCGGTGAACGTCATGAGGTCCGGGCAGCGCAGCCGACCGAGCCCGACGTCCTCCAGATCGGCGCCGGGGTGGGCGACATAACCCGGATGTGTCGAGGGGAGCCGGGCGTTGAGCCGACGGGTGATCCTCAGCACGGCGAGTTCGTGCCGATTCACCGGGGGGAGCGTCAGCCGGATGGTCCCTTCGGCGATTTCGACCCTCCCGACGCCCGGCAGCGGGGGAAGTCCGTCGAGGATCTCCCGCAGCCGGGCGTAGCCCGCTGATGCACCGGTCACGCGTCGGGGGGTAGCGCGCTACCGGGCGGTGGCGAGGGTGCGGCGTTCGACGACCGCGCGGCGGGTGGCGTAGAGGGTGATGCCGGCCGCCAGGGTCATCGCGGACAGGCCCACGGCGGCGGCGCCGGACCAGCCGGTGGCGTGGTAGGCGTCGGCGCCGATCGTGCCGCCGAGGCTGTTCCCGAGGTAGTAGGCGATCAGGTAGAGCGCCGAGGCCTGGGCGCAGCCCTCGGTGGCGGTGCGGCCGACCGCCGAGGAGGCGGTGGCGTGGCCGGCGAAGAACCCGGCCGTGATCAGCACGAGCCCGGCCAGGGCGGCCACCAGCGAGCCGGAGAGCGACAGCAGCAGGCCCGCCGTGGTGAGGCCGATCGCCGTGTAGAGGGTGCCGCGGCGGCCCAGCCGGCCGACCAGCTTCCCGGCGGAGGCCGAGGAGACCGTGCCGACCAGGTAGACCACGAAGATCGAGGCGGCCACCGACTGCGGCAGGTCGAACGGCGCGGCGACCAGCCGGTACCCGACGGTGTTGTAGACGGCGCCGAACACCGCCATGAAGAGCAGCCCCAGGGCGTACAGCCGCAGCAGCAGCGGGTTGCGCAGGTGCCCGCCGACGGTGCGGGCGAGCGCGCGGGCGTCCACCCGGGCCGGGGTGAAGTTGCGGGCCGGCGGGATCAGCGTGCGGAAGGCGACCACCGAGAGCAGCGCCAGCAGGGCCGAGACCGCGAGGCCCCAGCGCCAGCCCCAGGCGGCCGCGGCCCAGCCGGAGACCAGCCGTCCGCTCATGCCGCCGATCGAGTTGCCCGCCACGTACAGGCCCATCGCCGAGGCCAGCGCACTCGGGTGGACCTCCTCCCCGAGGTAGGCCATCGCCGTGGCGGGCAGACCGGCGAGCGCCGCGCCCTGGAGGACCCGCAGCACCACCAGGGTGGTGAGGTCCGGGGCGAAGGGCAGCGCCAGGGCCAGCACGGCGGCGGAGGCGATCGAGGCGGTCATGACCGCCGTGCGGCCGAACCGGTCGGAGAGCGCGCTGGCGGGCAGCAGCGCGAGGGCGAGGCCCAGGGTGGCCGCGGACGCCGTCCAGCTGGCCTGACCGGGGGTCAGGTCGAGGTCGGCGGAGAGGATCGGCAGCAGGCCCTGCGTGGAGTACAGCAGGACGAAGGTGGCCACACCCGCGGCGAACAGGGCCAGGTTGGCGCGCCGGAAGGCGCGGTCCCCGGGCCGGAGGCGGCGGTCGGCGGCTGCCCCGGGGGCGGCATCGGCGGTGGAAGGGGACGACGGCGTGAGGGCACCCGGCAGCGTGGCTGCGGATGCCCCGGTACTGGCGGGCGACATGGCTCGAACGTAGGCCCAGCGCGGCTGATGCGTCCAATACATGAATCGTGCAGAATCCATGCCATGACGCATGACAGCAGCTCACCGCCGCTGCGCCTGGCCGAGCTGGATCCGGAGTCGGCCGTGGTCCGCCTCACACCCCAGCTGGCACAGTTCGCCGCGGTCGCGCGGCTGGAGCACGTCACCCAGGCCGCGCAGCTGCTCGGGATGCCGCAGCCGACGCTCTCCCGGTCGGTGGCCCGGCTGGAGGCAGAGCTCGGCGTGGACCTGCTGGCCCGTCAGGGGCGGACGGTGCGGCTGACCCGGGCCGGCCGGCTGCTGCTCGCCTCGGTGGAGCGGGCCCTCGCCGAACTGGAACGCGGTGCCGAGGCGGCCCAGGCCGAGGCCGACCCCGCGGCGGGCCGGGTGGCGTTCGGCTTCCTGCACACCATGGGGACGGAGGCGGTGCCCGCCCTGCTGCGGGACTTCCGCGCCTCGCACCCCCGGGTCCGCTTCCAGCTGGTGCAGGACTATGTGGCGGCGATGCTGGAACGGCTGCGGGCCGGCGAACTCGACCTGTGCCTGGTCTCGCCGCTGCCGGACGCACCCGACCTCACCGCCCGGTACCTGGACGAGCAGCGGCTGCCGCTGGCCGTCCCGGCCGACCACCGGCTGGCCGGGCGGCGCCGGATCCGGCTGGCGGAGGTCGCCGAGGAACCGTTCGTGGCGGTGGAGGAGGGCTACGGGCTGCGCCTGATCACCGACGGCTTCTGCGCGGAGGCCGGCTTCGCACCGCGGATCGCCTTCGAGGGCGAGGAGGCGGAGACGCTGCGCGGGCTGGTCGCGGCCGGGCTCGGCGTGGCGCTGCTGCCACCGGCGCTGGTGCCCCGCCCGGGCGTGGTGGAGCTGGAGGTGACCGCCCCGCGGACCCGGCGGGCGATCGGCCTGGCCTGGGTGACGGGCCGCCCGCTCACACCGCCGGCCGCGGCCTTCCGGGACTTCGTGCTGTCCCGCAGGGGCGCTCTGCTGGGCACGCACTGAGGGGGTGCCCCCTGCGCCCCTGAGGGGACTGACCCCGGACGTCAGGCCAGGACGGCGTCGAGGCGCTCCAGGACGCCCGGCCAGCCCTGGCCCATGCCGTCGAGGGCGGCGCGGCCCATCGGGGAGTCGAGGTCGAAGCCGGCGTGTTCGAGGAAGAGCCGGGTGCCGTGGCCCTCGGGGACGAGCCGCCAGGTGACGGTGGTGTCGAGGCTGCCCTCGGCGAAGGTGTAGCGCAGCAGCCGCTCCTCCTCGACGGCGGTGACCTCGCACGGCTGGCTGCCCCAGGGGCCCATGTCCAGGCTGAAGCGGTGTCCGAGCACCGGCCGTACGTCACCGGCCGCCCACCAACGGGCGTGCAGCTCGGGGTCGGTGAGGGCGCGCCAGACGGCGGCGGGCGGGTGCGGAAGGTAGCGGTCGCAGTGGATCGTGTCGGAGTCGGTCACGGTCTCTCCTCGTCGAGCAGGTCGCTGAGGGCGCGCAGTCGGTCGCGCCAGTAGTGTTCGAACGGATGCAGCCAGTCCCCGACCTCGGCGAGCGGTGCCGCGTCGAGGTGGTACCAGCGCTGCCGGCCGCGGGGCTCCTCGCGGACCAGCCCGGCCTGCCGCAGCAGCTGCAGGTGTTCGGAGACGGCCGGCCGGCTGAGGTCGAAGAGGCTCGCCAGGTCGTTGACCGGCCGGGGGCCCTCCAGCAGGGCCGCGAGAAGGGCGCGCCGCACGGGGTTGGCGAGCGCGCCGAAGACGTCCGTTGCCATGCCCGGACCATACGTCGGGATTTTCCGACACGTCAAGCGTCGGAATGTTCCGACATGGCGGACGCGCGGCGATCCGAGTAGGAATCTACGCGCGTAGGAGCTACACTCCCGCAATGGAGAAGCAGATCCCTGCCACCGCGGGCACCACTGGCCCCCGCATTCCCACCGCCGATCAGATCGCCCGTGCTCCCAAGGTGCTCCTGCACGACCACCTGGACGGCGGCCTGCGCCCCGAGACGGTCGTCGAGCTCGCCGCCGCATGCGGCTACGAGGGCCTGCCCACCACCGACCCGGTCAAGCTCGGCGAGTGGTTCCGCGAGGCCGCCGACTCCGGCTCGCTGGTCCGCTACCTGGAGACCTTCGCCCACACCTGCGCCGTGATGCAGACCCGCGAGGCGCTGATCAAGGTCGCCGCCGACTGCGCCGAGGACCTCGCGGCCGACGGTGTCGTCTACGCCGAGGTCCGCTACGCCCCCGAGCAGCACCTGGAGGCCGGGCTCACCCTCGACCAGGTCGTCGAGGCCGTCAACGAGGGCTTCCGGCTCGGCGAGGCCAACGCCCGTGCCGCCGGCCGCCGGATCCGGGTCGGCACCCTGCTCACCGCGATGCGCCACGCCGCGCGCTCCACCGAGATCGCCGAGCTCGCCAACCGCTACCGCGACCAGGGCGTGGTCGGCTTCGACATCGCCGGTGCCGAGGCGGGCCACCCGCCCACCCGGCACCAGGCCGCCTTCGACTACCTCAAGGGCGAGAACAACCACTTCACCATCCACGCGGGCGAGGCCTTCGGCCTGCCGTCGATCTGGGAGGCCCTGCAGTGCTGCGGCGCCGACCGGCTCGGCCACGGCGTCCGGATCGTCGACGACATCACCGTCGGCGAGGACGGCGCGGTGCAGCTCGGCCGCCTCGCCGCGTACGTGCGCGACAAGCGCGTCCCGCTGGAGATGTGCCCCACCTCCAACCTGCAGACCGGCGCCGCCGCCTCGTACGCCGAGCACCCGATCGGCCTGCTGAGCCGGCTGAAGTTCCGCGTCACCGTCAACACCGACAACCGGCTGATGAGCGGCACCAGCATGAGCCGCGAGTTCGAGCACCTGGTCGACGCCTTCGGCTACACCCTGGGCGACATGGAGTGGTTCACCGTCAACGCCATGAAGTCGGCCTTCCTGCCCTTCGACGAGCGCCTCGCCATGATCAACGACGTGATCAAGCCGGGCTACGCCGAGCTCAAGGCGGAGTGGCTGTTCGCCGGCGCCTGAGCCGGCAGGCCGGACGCGTCCGGATCTCCGGGCGGGGCGGGGCGGGGCCGTCGCCGGGGCCCCGCTCTGCCCGATTGTCTGACTAATCATTCCTGTGAGTGACGCTCCGTTGATCCGCATTCGATGTTCTCACTACGGTGTGCCAGTCACTGCTGACCCGGTGTGACGGCGGGCGCTCCCCGGGGCGGCCGTACCACGGGCACCGACGAGGACTCGAGGACCAACGCATGAAGCAGGCAACTCTGAAGGCCGCAGGCACCGCCGCTCTGGGCGTCGCGATCGCCGCCGCGGCCGCAGGCACCGCCTCCGCCGCCGCCCCCGGCGGGCTCGGGCTCCCGACCAGCGCGCTGACCAACCCCGGCCTGACCAACGCGGTGCCCGGTGCCGTTCAGAAGGTGCCCGGGGGCAGCGAGGTCACCCAGGCCGTCGGCACCCTCAACCCCGAGGTCGGCGGCAAGCTGACCCCCGCCGCCCCGGCCGAGCAGGCGCCTGCCGCCGACGCCGCCCCGGCCGCCGCGGACCGTGCCCTTCCGCCCGTCCCGGGTGCCCAGGGCCTGGAGAAGACGCCGGTCGGCGGCGTGCTCGGCACGGTGAGCGGGCTCGGCGCGGGCCCCGGCGGCGCCCTCCCCGGCATCGGCGGCTGACACCGCCCGCGGCCGGACGGCACGGCGCAGCAACGGCGAAGGGCCGCCCCCGTACTGCGGGGGCGGCCCTTCGCCGTGCCTCACGGCTCCTGCGGGAGCAGCAGCCAGAGCGCCAGGTAGATCAGGAACTGCGGGCCGGGCAGCAGGCAGGACAGCAGGAAGATGATCCGCACGGTCCACGGGGCGAGGCCGAAGCGCTTGGCCAGCCCGGCGCAGACGCCGGCGATGACGCGGTTGTGGCGGGGGCGGGCGAGCGTGCTCATGGTGTGACTCCCGGGTCGCGGGCCCGGTCCGGTCCGTCCGGCGGGCATGTCTCCATCGTGCTCGGCCGGGCCGCCGGAAACGTCAGCCCCGATAGTGATCCACGCCCCTGACCTCTCACCGGGGCGGCGGACGCCCCTCTCAGGGTCGCCCTCAGGGCCGCCCCCGAGACGCACCGCGGGGGCGGGGGCGCCAATGGGCCCGCGGAGGCTGCCTGTCGGGGATCGGGGGCCGCGGCGGCGGGCCGCTGCGCGGGCGCCGGCGGCTCGACCCCGCGGTGCGGGGCCGGGCGTCAGCGGGCCGGGGCAGGCGCCGCCCCGCCAGGGCATGGCAGGGCGGTGCGTGGCCGTTGGTGAAGGCCGTCCCCTGTGTGTCAGTCACCGGGCGGTGGGGCCGCCCGGGGCGGTGAGGCGGCCCAAGGGAGCGGCCGGCGAGGCGAGTTCGTAGGTGCGGTGGTGCGGGTGCGCGGCAGGGAGGACGGCGGGGTGCCGGCGGCGGGCGCGCAGCCGGAGCAGGGCGCGGGCGGCCGGCACCAGCAGCAGGTGGCAGACGGCCGCGCCGGCCGTGCCGAGGATGATGTCGTCGACGTTCAGCACGTGGCCCGGGGTCCAGCTCTTCAGGATCTCCAGCCCCGTCGCCAGCAGGGCGGCACCCCCGACGGTGCGCAGGAAGGACGGCAGCCAGGGCGTCCGCAGCCGGCCGATCGCGATCGGCAGCAGCACCCCGAACGGGGTGAGCGGCAGGATGCCGGCCGCGAGCTGCCGGGCCCCCTCGTAGCCGCCGAGGGCGAGCGCCCGGTCGACCGAGGCCAGCGGGGTCAGGTTGGCCGGGTAGGTCCAGTTCACCGTGGTGGGTCGCAGCACCAGCCAGGCGAGCAGCACCGCGTAGCTGGCCAGCAGGAGCCGTGCGGTCGTCCGCAGCAAGCGGCACGCCTCCGGCGGCGGGGTCCGATCGATCGGCTCGGCGTCCTCGATCGGGTCGTCCCCGGCCTCTGCGCCGGTGCGGGTGGTGGTGCCATGTCGGTGCACAACCGGGTGGACGCGGTCTCGGCGGCGGACGGTTCCACCGGCACGGCGCGGGCGGTTCAGGGGCAGTGCGAGGCCGAAGCGCTCGGCGTCGGCGTGGCGCTGAACAGCGGCGCCGGGCTCTTCGCCGCGGCGGACGGCGCACCGGTCGCGGCCGGTGAGGCGGCCGGCGAGGTCGCCGTCGGGGTGACCGCCCGCGGCACCTGCACGGGGGTCGGGCAGGCCGTGCGGCTGGCGGGCGCCCCGGCGTCCACCGGCACCGCCGTCGGCCGGATGCCGCAGCCGGCCGCGGCTCCGGCCAGCAGGACCAGTGCCGCCGCCCTCCGTACCGCGCTCACTGTGCGTCCTCCTGGCTGGGCGGGGTGTGCGGCAGGGTCAGGGTGAAGACCGCGCCGCTCTCCCCGTTGGCGGCCGTGATGGTGCCGCCGTGGATCTGTGCATTGGCCATCGCGATGGACAGCCCGAGGCCGCTGCCCTCGGAGCGGGCCCGCCCCTTGTCCGCCTTGTAGAAGCGGTCGAAGACGTGCGGCAGCACCTCCTCGGGGATGCCCGGCCCGCTGTCGCGGACCTCGACGACCACCTGGTCGCCCTCCTGCCGGACGGCCACCCGGACCGGCGAGCCGCCGTGCTTGAGGGCGTTGCCGATCAGGTTCGCGAAGACGACGTCCAAGCGGCGCGGGTCGGCCATCAGCCGGATACCGCGCGGCGCGTCCACCTCGACGGCGTCGTACCAGGCCCGGCCGTCGATGCAGGACATGATCAGGTCGGCTATGTCCACCTCGTCGGCGACCAGCTTGGCGGTGCCGGCGTCGAAGCGGGTCACCTCCATGAGGTTCTCCACCAGGTCGGACAGCCGCCGGGTCTCGCTGACCACCAGGCGCACCGCGGGCTCGATCATCGGGTCCAGCGAGTCCGCCTCGTCCTCCAGGATGTCGGTGACGGCGGTCATCGCGGTGAGCGGGGTGCGCAGTTCGTGCGACATGTCGGCCACGAAGCGGCGGCTCTGCGCCTCGCGGGCGCTCAACTCCTCCACCTGGTGCGACAGCGACTCCGCGGTGCGGTTGAACGTCCGGGCCAGGTCGGCGAGTTCGTCGCCGCCCTCGACCTCCAGCCGGGTGTCCAGCTTGCCCTCGCCGAGCCGCCGGGCGGCCTCGCCGAGCCGGCGGACCGGCCGCAGCACGGTCGAGGACGCGGCCTGCGCCAGCAGTGCCGAGCCGATCAGCGCCAGCAGCGTGGCGATCGCCAACGACCAGCCCAGCGTGTTGAGATCGGCCCGCTCGTCCTCCAGCGACTTGAACATGTACGCCGTCGGCCCGGAGGGCACCACCTTCGTCCCGCCGACCAGGAACGGCCGGTTGCCCAGGTTCACCCGCTGCCAGTACAGGTGGTACGGGTACTGGTTGCCCGCGCCGACCTCCCGCGGGGTGGCCACCGCCCGCTGCAGCGCCTGCGGCACGTCCTGCAGGGTGAACCGCGACGGGTCGGTCGAGACCGCGCACCCCGGCTGCGCCGGATCGGTCACCACCACGTCGTAGTTGAGCCCGGACGAGGCCACCTGCTGCGCCAGGTAGGCGAGTTCCGGGCAGGTGGGCTCCAGCGGCAGGTCGGAGACGTTCCGGGTCAGCGAGACCCGGAAGTCGTTCAGCGCGGTGTCCTGGGCACGCTTGAGGACGGCGTCGCGGTTCAGCCAGTAGGCGATGCCGGACGCCGACACCGCGGTGATCAGCGCGACCGCGGCGAACACCGCGATCAGGCGGACCCGGAGCGAGCGCAGCCGCCGCCAGGGACGACGGCGGCGCGGCGGGGTCTGGGGGTCAGTCAACAGGTCTCACAGACGGGAACGGGAACAGGCGGACGGCCGGGGCGGCCGGGCGGTCACTGCAGCGGCGGGTCGAGCCGGTAGCCGACCCCGCGCACGGTGCGGATCAGCGTCGGCGCGGACGGCACGTCCTCGACCTTGGCCCGCAGCCGCTGCACGCAGGCGTCCACCAGCCGGGAGTCGCCCAGGTAGTCGTGCTCCCACACCAGCCGCAGCAGCTGCTGCCGGGACAGCGCCTGGCCGGGCCGGCGGCTCAGCTCCAGCAGCAGCCGCAGCTCGGTCGGGGTGAGCTGCAGGTCCTGTCCGTCCTTGGTGACGGTCATCGCCGAGCGGTCGATGACCAGGCTGCCGTAGGTGGAGGAGTCCGAGCTCTCCCGCTCGCCGCGGCGCAGCACGGCCCGGATCCGGGCGTCCAGGACGCGCGGCTGCACCGGCTTGACGACGTAGTCGTCGGCGCCGGACTCCAGGCCCACCACCACGTCGATGTCGTCGGAGCGCGCGGTGAGCAGGATGATCGGCAGTTGGTCGGTCCGGCGGATGCGGCGGCACACCTCGAAGCCGTCGATCCCGGGCAGCATGACGTCCAGGACGATGAGGTCCGGACGCTGCTCCTTGAACAGCTTCAGGCCGTCCTCGCCCGAGGCAGCGGTGGCCACGCGGTGGCCCTGGCGGGTGAGGGCGAGTTCGAGGCCCGTCCGGATGGCGTCGTCGTCCTCGATCAGAAGCAGGAAAGGCACGGGCTCATTCTGGCCCACCCGGGGCCACAGATCACCCACCCGGGTGGTTGCTGAACGGTCGCGGGAACCGGAGGCGCAGGTTCGGGCGTCCGGGCGGGTGTGACAGCAGTGTGCCGGGAGGCCCAGGACGCTGTGACAGCCCTGTGACAGTCGGCGGACACCGCCATGACGACGGGCGGGCAGGATTTTCCATGTCGCCGGGAACGACCGGGTGAGAACCGGAGGGAACGGCGACGGGGAACCGCACGTACCGACCATGGGGGCGCACGATGAACGCAACGCTTCTGAACCGCAACGCGGCCGTCCGCGCAGCGCGTTCGACCGCGAACCCGCGGACCAGGTACGAGGTGCGGACCGACGAGGCTTCCGGTGCCGTGGTCGTACGGGGGTGCGCACACCGCACCGGAGCCCACCGCCCCAGTGGCGGCGGGCACGTGGGGGAGCTGTACGGGATCGGCCACAGGGGGAGTGCGGCCGACAGCAGCTCGACCATGACGCTCCGGGGGATCCTCCCGGTGGGTCAGGGTCGGGCCATCCCGACGGGGGAAGGCCTGCGCGGCGCCGGCTCGGGGGAGCCGGACGCCCGCCAGGCCGCAGGCACCACGCTGCTGCGGCTCACCCCCGCGGCAGCCGGTGCCGAGGACGGTCGACAGGGAGGCGCGCAGGGGGAGTGCTCGGCCGAGGCGGCGGACCGCATCGCTGAGTTCACCGCATACGTGCGCGAGCGCCGCGCCTCCCTGTACGCCACCGCGTACCACCTCACCGGTGACCGCTACGAGGCCGAGGACCTGCTGCAGAGCGCGCTCTTCAGCACCTACCGCGCCTGGGACCGGATCACCGACAAGGCCGCGGTCGGGGGCTACCTCCGCCGCACCATGACCAACCTGCACATCTCCGCCTGGCGGCGCCGCAAGGTCAACGAGTACCCGACCGAGGAGCTGCCGGAGACGGCCGGCGACACCGACGCGATGGGCGGCACCGAGCTGCGCGCCGTGCTCTGGCAGGCGCTGGCCAAGCTGCCGGAGAACCAGCGGACCATGCTGGTGCTCCGCTACTACGAGGGCCGCACCGACCCGGAGATCGCCGACATCCTCGGCATCAGCGTCGGCACCGTCAAGAGCAGCATCTGGCGCGCGCTGCGCCGGCTGCGCGACGACGAGCAGCTCAACCGGACGGGCGACACCGTGCACGCCTTCGGCGAGCTGGTCGCCTGACCGCACGCAACAGGACTCCCGTCGGGGGACGGGTGAAGGGGACGCGGACGCGCGGACGGCCTACTCGGGGGAGTGGCCGCCGACGGGGGAAGCCCGCAGCCCCGCAACAGCAGGAGCCCGGTGCCGGGGAGAGGCACCGGGCTCCTGTGCGTCGTCGTGCGTGCGGCCCCGGCCCGCTCAGAGCGCCAGCCGCAGCTGGAGCCAGGCCGACAGCCGGTCGTCCGGGTGCTCCAGGTCCAGGCCGAACAGCTGCCCGGCCCGCCGCAGCCGGTACTTCAGCGTGTTCGGGTGCACGCCGACCCGCTCCGCCGCGACCGCCACCGACCCCACGGCGTCCAGCCACGCCGCCACCGACCGGGCGTACTCCGTGCGGTGCTCCCGGTCGTGCGCGAGCATCGCGTCCACCGCGGGGTGCCGCAGCTCCGGGCGCCGGGCCAGCTCGTCGGCGACCCGGGCCAGCAGCACCCGGGCGTGGACGTCGGCCAGGCCGGCGACCGCGGCGCACCCGGGATCCGCCGAGGTCACCCGCAGCACGTCGTCCACCTCGGCCCGGAGCGCCGGCACCGCCTCCAGGTCCTCCGCCGGCCGGCTCACGGCGGCCCGCACCACCCCGCCGCCGCTCGGCCCGAGTGCCGCCACCGCCTGCTCCGCCAGCCGGCGCGCGGCGCTCGGCCCGACCTCGGCGAGCAGGACATAGACCGTCCGGCCGACGGCGGCCACCGCCGCCTCCCCGTGCACGGCCGACCAGTGCCGCGCCGCCGCGGCGGCGAGCCGCACCACCGAGGGCGGCTCCTCGTCCGGCCGCCGCAGCGGGGTCAGCCCGACCAGGACCAGCCGCGGCCGTTCCGGCAGACCCAGCGCGTACCGCAGATCCGCGGTACGCCCGCGGCCGTGCAGTGCGTCGCGCAGCCCGTCCTCCCGTGCCCGCAGTTCCAGTTCCTGTGCGCTGCGGCGGCGCAGGATGTGCAGCGCGGCCAGCCGGGCGCCGTCGAGCAGCGCCCGCTCGCCGGCCGGGTCCAGGCCGTCCGGGCCCTCGATCGCCCAGATGGTGCCCAGCGGCAGGTCGCCCGCCCGGATCGCCACCGCCGCCCGGGGCAGCTCGTCCTCGGCGAGCGTCGGCAGCCGCGTCACGCCGGGCGCGGCCAGCACCGCCCGGTACTGGGCCTGCTGCTCGGCCTGGTCCGGCACCCGCCGCTCCAGGATGCCGCGCCGTCGCAGCTCGTCGATCCGCTGGTCGGGCAGCGCGGAGTAGGCGAGGACCCGCCGGTCCAGATCCTCGACCGCCACCGATCCGCCGGTCACCGAGGCGATGGCGTTGGCCAGCGCGAACAGCTCCTCGCTGGTGCCCTCCATTGGCGATTCCGCATGCTCCATGCCACGACCCTAGGCGATTTCGCCAACGACGTCCGGCCGGACCGCCGCCACGATGGCTGTGCACCGCAGCCCACCCCCGGAAGGGGCACCATGCAGGACCAGCTGATCGGCCTTTTCCCGCCCGGCACCGAACTCGACGAGGACGGTGCCCTGGTGATCGCCGGCTGCCGGGTGGCCGAACTCGCGGAGACGTACGGCACCCCGGCGCTGATCGTGGACGAGGGCGCCCTGCGCGCCCGGGCCCGCGCGTACGCCGACGGCCTCGCCGCCCGCTGGCCGAACTCCCGGGTCACCTTCGCCTCCAAGGCCTTCCCGTGCACCGCCGTCTACCGGGCCCTCACCGAGGAGGGCCTCGGCATCGACGTGGCGAGCGGCGGCGAACTGACCCTCGCCGTGGCCGGCGGCGCCGACCCGGCCGGTCTGGTCGTGCACGGCAACGCCAAGACCTCGGAGGAACTGCGGATGGCCGTCGACGCCGGTGCCGGGCTGATCGTGGTCGACAACTTCGACGACATCGACCGTCTGGAGCTGATCCTCGCCGGACGGCCCGGCCGCGAGCAGGGCGTCCTCGTCCGGGTCACCCCCGACATCCGCCCGGACACCCACGCGGCCGTCTCCACCGGTCAGGCCGGCTCCAAGTTCGGGCTGCTGCTGCCCGAGGCCCGCGAGGCGATCGCCCGGCTGCGCGGCAGCGACCGGCTGCGCCTGGACGGCGTCCACGTGCACGTCGGCTCGCAGATCATGGACACCAAGCCGTTCGAGCAGGCCGTCGAGGCGGTCGCCGGACTCGGCACGTTCGACGTCTACGACCTCGGCGGCGGCCTCGGCGCCCGCTACACCTACGACGACACGCCGCCGAGCGTGGACGAGTACCTGGACGCCCTCGTCGACAGCGCCCGCGGCACCCTGCCCGCCGCCGCCCGCATCCTGATCGAGCCCGGCCGCTCGATGACCGCCGAGGCCGGCGTCTCGCTCTACCGGGCGGTCACCGTCAAGCACGGCCACCCGACCTTCGTCGCGGTCGACGGCGGCATGGGCGACAACCTCGAAGTCTCGCTCTACCAGCAGCGGTTCGAGGCCACCGTGGCGACCCGGGTGGGCGGCGGCGGGCCCGTCCGGCTGGTCGGCCGGCACTGCGAGTCCGGCGACGTGCTCAGCGAGGGCGTCCCGCTGCGCGACCCCCGCCCCGGCGACCTGATCGCCGTCCCCGCCACCGGCGCGTACACCTACGCGCTCGGCAACAACTACAACGGCGCCCGCCGGCCCCCGGTCGTCTTCTGCCGCGACGGCCGCCACCGGGCCGTGGTGCGCCGGGAGACGTACGGCGACCTGCTCCGCCGCGACCTGCACTGACCCGGAACCCCACCCCCTGCACGAGAGGTCCACCATGGCATCGGACGTGACGCTCCGCCGGCAACTCCTCAGACGCAAGCCGGTCGGTGCCCTCCAGGGCGGCGGCGAACTGCGCCGCACCGTCGGCCTGTTCCAGCTCACCATGATCGGCATCGGGGCCACCATCGGCACCGGGATCTTCTTCACCCTGGACTCGGCGGTGCCGGAGGCCGGCCCGGCCGTCGTGCTCTCCTTCGTGATCGGCGCCGTCACCGCCGCCCTCACCGCCCTGTGCTACGCCGAACTCGCCTCCGCCGTGCCGGTCTCCGGCTCCTCGTACTCCTACGCCTACGCCACCCTGGGCGAGTTCGCCGCCTACGCGGTCGGCTGGTGCCTGCTGCTGGAGTACGCCGTCTCCGGCGCGGCGATCGCGGTGAGCTGGGGCCAGTACCTCAACGACCTCACCGAGCGGCTGTTCGGCTTCCAGCTGCCGCAGGCGATCGCGGCCCCGCCCGGAGCCGGCGGCTGGGTCAACCTGCCCGGCGCCGTCCTGGTGCTGCTCTGCTGCCTGCTGCTGGTCCGCGGGGCGAAGCAGTCCGCGCTGGTCAACACCGTGATGGTGCTGGTCAAGCTGGCCGTGCTGGCGCTCTTCGTGGTGGTCGGCGCGACCGGGTTCCACGCCGCCAACCTGCACCCGTTCGCGCCGATGGGCGCGGCCGGGATCGGCGCGGCCGCCTCCACGGTGTTCTTCTCCTTCATCGGCCTGGACGCCGTCTCCACCGCCGGCGAGGAGGTGAAGAACCCCCGCCGCACGCTGCCGCTGGCGATCATCGGCGCGCTGCTGGTGGTCACCGCCGTGTACGTGCTGGTCGCCCTGGTCGGTGTCGGCGCCCAGCCGTGGACGGCCTTCGGCGGGCAGGAGGCCGGCCTGTCGGCGATCCTCACCCGCGTGACCGGGGCGGGCTGGCCCGGGCTGCTGCTCTCGGCGGGCGCCGTGCTCTCCATCGTCAGCGTCGTCCTCGTGGTCCTCTACGGGCAGACCCGGATCCTGTACACGATGAGCCGGGACGGCATGCTGCCGGAGCTGTTCCGGCGGGTCGGCCCGCGCAGCGGCACCCCGGTCGCCGGCACCGTCGTCGTCGGCGCACTGGTCGCGGTGCTCGCCGCCGTCGTCCCGCTGGACGTCCTCGCCGACCTGACCAGTCTGGGCACCCTGGTCGCCTTCGCCGTGGTCTCCCTGGGGGTGCTGATCCTCCGGCGCACCGCCCCCGACCTGGAGCGCGGCTTCCGGGTGCCCGGACACCCGGTGGTGCCCCTGCTGTCCGTCGCCTTCTGCGGCTACCTGCTGTACGGGCTGCCGCTGGACACCTGGCTGATGTTCGCCGTGTGGCTGGCTCTGGCGGTTGCCGTCTACCTCGGCTACAGCCGGCACCACTCCGCGCTGCAGCACACCGGCCGGGCCGAGGCCGGGCCGGTGCTCACCGGTACGGCGCCCTGACCGCCACGGCTCCCCGGGCGCCCGGTCAGGCCGCGACGCGGACCGGCCGGGCGTCCGCCACCGCGCGGACCCGCCGCTCGGCCTCCGGGCCGGCGCAGGCGTACGCGCCGAGGGCGGTCTGGCGGGACACGATGCCGCGCTCGGCGCGCATCAGCCGCCAGCCGCGCCGCAGCAGGTAGGGCACCGACTTGCGGCCCTCGCGGACGTCCCTGCGGAAGCGCCGCCACGCCGTGGTGGACGGGCGGTTGCGCAGGCACAGCGCGTCGCCGAGCAGCCCCTCGGCCTCGCAGCGGCCGACCAGCTCGGCGGCGAAGATGCCCTCCGCGACGAACGCGCCCGCGCCGTCCAGGGCGAACGGGCGCACCCCCACCCGGCCGTTGTCCGGGATCGAGTACACCGGGACGTCCGCGCGGCCGTCCTCGACCAGCGCCCGGATCACCGCCATCGCCTGCTCGGCGTGCCAGGAGGCGGGCGAGTCCCAGTCCGTGCCGCCGTCGTCCGGCAGCTGCGGCAGCGTCGGGTCGTCGCCGTCCTTGTAGAAGTCGTCGAGCTGGAGCACCGGGAGGCCGGTGCGCTCGGCGAGGGAGGACTTCCCCGATCCGGAGGGTCCCGACAGCAGGATGACGCGGGCGCGCTGGGTCGGCGCCGGGTTCAGCGGGGTGTCACTCACGGGACACCAGTCTGACGCATCACCGGTGCCCGCCGATACCGCCGGGACGCCCCCGGGCCAATCTCACACGGACCTCCCGGCGGTGCCCCGGTCAGACCGTCCCGTCCACCGGGCCGCCCAGGGCGAGCCTGGTGGTCGTCAGGTACCGGCTGTGCACCTGGACGAACAGCGCCGCGCCGCCGTCCGGGGGCAGGTAGCCGGTGGCCGCCCAGTCCTGGTCGAACCAGTCCTGCGGCTCAGGGTCGCGGTGCTCGCCGCCGAGCCCGAACTCCAGCCACGGGTGCTTGCGGGAGCCGAAGGAGGCGGTGGGCCGGCCCGGGGTGAACAGCAGGCTCCCGTTCTCGTACGCGGCCGGCCAGCCCGGGCGCTCGGAGCGCACCGAGCACGGGATGCGGGTCGGCAGCCCGGCCGTCAGCCGCCGGTGCGCCCGCCGTGCGCGCAGCGCCCGCACCGGCCCGTCCCCGAACAGAACCGCCAGGTCGGCGGCCAACTCCCACATCGTTTCGTCCTTCCGGTCGTTCCTGCCCGGTTGGACCGGTGGAACGGCACGGACGGTTGCCCGCCGACCGGCCGGAACCCGCAACGACGAAAGTGGGATCCGCACCCCCGGTCGGGAGGGTGCGGATCCCACTTTCGTCGCGGCCCGAGGGTCAGATGCCCATCGGGTGCCAGACCGTCTTGGTCTCCAGGAAGGAGGTCAGCCGCTTGGTGCCCGGCGCCTGGGTCCAGTCCGCGGCGGCCGGGTCGGCGGCCGGCCGCAGGACGCGCTTGAGGGTCTCGGCGGCGGCGGCCTCCAGGGCGGCGGGCGAGCCCGGCCCGTCCTGGTGCACCGCGCCGGTCAGGTCGAGACCGTTGACGTCCTGGTGGGACGCCAGGGTGGGGGCGATGTCGGCCGTGCGGCCGGACAGCACGTTGACCACACCGCCGGGCAGGTCGGAGGTGGCGAGCACCTCGCCCAGCGACAGCGCCGGCAGCGGCGCCTCGGCGGCGGCGGCGACCACGGCGGTGTTGCCGGTGGCGATCACCGGGGCGAGCACCGACACCAGGCCGAGGAAGGAGAAGCCGTGGCCGGCCTGCGGCGCCAGCACACCGACCACACCGGTCGGTTCGGGCGTCGACAGGTTGAAGTACGGCCCGGCGACCGGGTTGGCGTTGCCGGCGACCTGGGCGACCTTGTCCGTCCAGCCCGCATACCAGACCCAGCGGTCGATCGCGGCGTCCACCAGCGCGGCGGCCTTCTTGACGCCCAGGCCCTCGGCGGCGGCCACCTCGGCGGCGAACTGCTCGCGGCGGCCCTGCAGCATCTCGGCGACCCGGTACAGCACCTGGCCGCGGTTGTACGCGGTGGTGCCGGACCAGCCCTTGACCGCGGCGCGCGCGGCCACGACGGCGTCCCGGGTGTCCTTGCGGGTGCCGAGCGGCGCGTTGGCGAGCCACTGGCCCTTGGAGTCGGTCACCTCGTACACCCGCCCGCTCTCGGAGCGCGGGAACTTCCCGCCGACGTACAGCTTGTAGGTCTTGAGGACGTCAAGACGCAGCGACACATCAGACATCTCGGGCCTCGACATTCAGGTAGGGCTCCAGACCGTGCCGGCCACCCTCGCGGCCGTAACCCGACTCCTTGTAGCCGCCGAACGGCGAGGCCGGGTCGAACTTGTTGAAGGTGTTGGCCCAGACCACACCGGCCTTGAGCCGGCTCGCCGTCCACAGGATGCGCGAGCCCTTCTCCGTCCAGATGCCGGCGGAGAGGCCGTACGGGGTGTTGTTGGCCTTCTCGACCGCCTCGGCCGGGGTACGGAAGGTCAGCACCGACAGCACCGGGCCGAAGATCTCCTCGCGGGCGATCCGGTGGGCCTGCGAGACGCCGGTGAACAGGGTCGGGCGGAACCAGTAGCCGGTGCCCGGCAGGTCGCAGGAGGGCGACCAGCGCTCGGCACCCTCGGCCTCGCCGGCGTCGGTCAGCTCGGTGATCCGGGACAGCTGCGCCGAGGAGTTGATGGCACCGATGTCGGTGTTCTTGTCCAGCGGGTCGCCGACCCGCAGGGTCGACATCCGGCGCTTGAGCGCCTCCAGGAACTCGTCCTGGACCGACTCCTGGACGAGCAGCCGGGAGCCCGCGCAGCAGACGTGGCCCTGGTTGAAGAAGATGCCGTTGACGATGCCCTCGACGGCCTGGTCGATCGGCGCGTCGTCGAAGACGATGTTCGCGGCCTTGCCGCCGAGCTCCAGGGAGAGCTTGGTACGGGTGCCGGCCAGCTGGCGGGCGATCGAGCGGCCGACCGGGGTGGAGCCGGTGAAGGCGACCTTGTCCACGTCCGGGTGGGCGGTCAGCGCGGCGCCGGTGCGGCCGTCGCCGGTGACGATGTTGACGACGCCCTTCGGCAGGCCCGCCTGGCGGCAGATCTCGGCGAAGCGCAGCGCGGTCAGCGGGGTGGTCTCGGCCGGCTTGAGGACGACCGTGTTGCCGGTGGCCAGCGCCGGGGCGATCTTCCACGCCAGCATCATCAGCGGGAAGTTCCACGGGATGACCTGGGCGGCGACGCCGACCGGCTTCGGGTTGGGGCCGTAGCCCGCGTAGTCCAGCTTGTCCGCCCAGCCCGCGTAGTAGAAGAACCACGCGGCGACCATCGGCACGTCGAAGTCGCGGGTCTCGCGGATCGGCTTGCCGTTGTCGATCGACTCCAGCACGGCCAGCTCGCGGGAGCGCTCCTGGACGATCCGGGCGATCCGGAACAGGTACTTGGCGCGCTCGCTGCCCGGCAGCGCCGACCAGTCGGCGAAGGCCCTGCGGGCGGCGGCGACCGCGCGGTCGACGTCCTCGCCGGTGCCCTGCGCGAACTCCGCCAGCACCTGCTCGGTGGCCGGGTTGACGGTCTTCAGGGCCTCGCTGCCGGAGGAGTCGACGAACTCGCCGCCGATGAAGTGTCCGTACGAGGTCGCGATGTCGCCGGCCGCGGCCGGGGACTCCGGAGCGGGGGCGTAGGTGAAGAGGCCGCCGCGGGGGGCCTGCGCCACGGGTGCGTCGGTCTTCTTGGTGTTCTTGGCCATCTGTCTCAGTCCACCGTCACGTAGTCAGGGCCGGAGTACCGTCCGGTGGTCAGCTTCTGGCGCTGCATCAGCAGGTCGTTGAGCAGGCTGGAGGCGCCGAAGCGGAACCAGTGCGGGCTCAGCCAGTCGTCGCCGAGCGTCTCGTTGACCATCACCAGGTACTTCATGGCGTCCTTGGTGGTCTTGATGCCGCCGGCCGGCTTCACGCCCACCTGCACGCCGGTCGCGGCGCGGAAGTCGCGGACCGCCTCCAGCATCAGCAGGGTCACCGGGGGAGTGGCGTTCACCGCGACCTTGCCGGTGGACGTCTTGATGAAGTCCGCGCCGGCCAGCATCGCCAGCCAGGAGGCGCGGCGGACGTTGTCGTACGTCTGCAGCTCGCCGGTCTCGAAGATCACCTTGAGGTGGGCGGAGGTGCCGTCGGGGCGGCGGCAGGCCTCCTTGACCGCGGTGATCTCGTTGAAGACGTCCAGGTAGCGGCCGGACAGGAAGGCGCCGCGGTCGATCACCATGTCGATCTCGTCGGCGCCGGCGGCGACCGCGTCCGCGGTGTCGGCGAGCTTCACCGGCAGGGCCGCGCGGCCGGCCGGGAAGGCGGTGGCGACCGAGGCGACCTGGATGTCGGTGCCGCGCAGCGCCTCCTTGGCGGTGGCGACCATGTCCGGGTAGACGCAGATCGCCGCGACCCGCGGGGTCGTCGGGTCGGACGGGTCGGGGTTACGGCCCTTGATGCACAGCGAGCGCACCTTGCCGACCGTGTCCGCGCCTTCCAGCGTGGTCAGGTCGATCATCGAGATCGCCAGGTCGATGGCGTACGCCTTCGCCGTGGTCTTGATCGAACGGGTGCCGAGGGTGGCGGCGCGAGCCTCCAGGCCGACCTGGTCGACGCCGGGCAGGCCGTGCAGGAAGCGGCGGAGCGAGGCCTCGGACGCCGCGACGTCCGCGAGGCCGCTGCCCGCAGCGCCGGGGGCGTGGGCTGCAAGAGTGGACATAGTCACCAGACCAGCATATCTACGCGCGTAGCGATCCGCTAGGGAGGGGTCGGTTTTCGATGCCGGACCGAGATGTGGCACCCCGCCGCCCCCGAGTGCCCCCGGCGGGCGGGAAGAATGGCCTGGTGACCGGGAAGAATGCCCTGGTGACTTCCGCCGCCGAACAGCCCGCACCCCGCAAGAAGACCGGCCGGCGCCCCGGCGGGGCGGACACCCGGCGGACGGTGCTGGAGGCCGCGCGGGCCGAGTTCGCCGCCCGCGGCTACCAGAAGGCCAGCATGCGGGCGATCGCCCGGGCCGCCGGCGTGGACGCCGCCCTGCTGCACCACTACTTCGGCAGCAAAGACAAACTCTTCCTCGCCGCGCTGGAGTTCCCCGTCGACCCGCGGCTGATGGTCGAGCAGGTGCTGGCCGGCGACCGCGCGGAGGTCGGCGAGCGGGTCGCCCGCTTCGTCCTCGCACTGTGGGAGCAGCCGACCGTCCGCGACCGGCTGCTCGCCGTGCTGCGGACGGCCGCCGCCTCCGAGGAGGTGGCCGGGCTGATGCGCGGCTTCATGGTCACCGAGCTGGTCTCGCGACTCGCCGTCGGCCTCGACGTGCCGCAGCCGGAGCTCCGCGTCGAGCTGGTGATGTCGCAGATCCTCGGCCTCGCCATGGCCCGGTACGTGATCGCCGTCGAGCCGCTGGCCTCCGCCCCGGCCGAGGAGTTGCTGCCGCTGCTGGCCCGCGCGGTGCAGGGGTACCTCGTCGAGGCCTGAGGGGTCCCTCCGAGGGGGGCGCCACGCGGGGGCGCGTGGGGGCACCTCCCGGCCGGAGGTTTGGGGAGAACCGTGCCGGCTCACGGATGCATCAGGGGTGCCCCGGTGCTGTTGCGGCGCCCGCTCCCGGGCTGCGCGGTTCCCCGCGCCCCCGAGTGGCCGGCCCATCCGGCTCCAGGAGGCCGAGGGCGGTGGCGAAGGCGGTGAAGCTCGGGGCGGCGACCCGCCAGGTGTACTCCTGTGGGTTCGTCCAGATGTCGCTGCCCACCACGCGCGGGTCGGCCGGGTCGGTGCGGTAGTCGAGGGCGAGTGCGGTGTCGTCGCCGGCGGTGCGGGCGACCGCGATGAGCACGGCCTGCTCGGCGTCCAGCCAGGGCAGCTCCACGGGGCGGTCGGCGGCACTGCCGCGGGCCTGCCGGAAGAGCGGGCCCAGCTCCTCGCCCGAGAGGTCGTCGAGCGAGGCGGACTGGCGCCGCACCGCCGCCACGTCGGGCAGCAGCTCCACCGGGTCGGCGAACCAGGGCAGGGCGGCGGCGAGGGCCTCGTCGCCCGGGTGCCGCCAGCGCCCGTCGGCGATCAGGTCGAGCAGCAGGTGCGGCAGCGGCAGGCCCCGGACGGCGCCGTCGGCGGGGTCGGCGGCCTGCGGGGTCTTCGTGGTCTTCGGGTCGGTGTCGGTCGGCGGGTCGGCGTCGGCGGGCTGGGCGGGGGCGTCCGGTGCGGTCACGCGCCCACCCTGCTGGTCGGCGGGCCCGTTGTCCATGCCCGGTCCGCACCCCGGTCGGCCCCGGTTTGTCCCCGGTTCGCCCTGCACCACCGTGCCCGCTCTCTTGACGGCCGGGGTGTCGGGCGTAAAACTCATCACATGATGAATTCCAAGGCGGGGCCCGGCCCCGCGATCCGGACCACCGGCCTCACCGTGGTCCGCGGCGGACGCCCCGTCCTGCACGGCCTCGACCTGGAGATCCCGCGCGGATCGGTGACCGGACTGCTCGGCCCCAGCGGCTGCGGCAAGACCACCCTGCTGCGCTCGGTCGTCGGTGTGCAGCGCACCGCCGGAGGCGCCGTCGAGGTGCTCGGCCGCCCGGCCGGCGACGCCGCGCTGCGCCACCGCGTCGGGTACGTCACCCAGGCGCCCTCCGTCTACGCCGACCTCACCGTCACCGAGAACCTCGACTACTTCGCCGCCGTCCTCGGCGCCCCGAAGGGCGACCCGGAGCGGGTGATCCGCCAGGTCGGCCTGACCGGCCACGAGAACGACCCCGCCGGCCGGCTCTCCGGCGGCCAGCGCGCCCGCGTCTCGCTCGCCGCCGCCCTGCTCGGCGCCCCCGAGCTCCTCGTCCTGGACGAACCCACCGTCGGCCTCGACCCCGTGCTCCGCCAGGACCTCTGGCAGCTCTTCCGCGGCCTCGCCGAGGACGGCGCCACCCTGCTGGTCTCCAGCCACGTCATGGACGAGGCGACCCGCTGCGACCGCCTGCTGCTGATGCGCGACGGCCGCCTGCTCGCCCACGACACCCCGGCCGCCCTGCTCGCCGCCACGGGGGCCGCCGACATCGACAGCGCCTTCCTCCGCCTGGTCGAGGACACCCCCCGCACCGCCGACACCGTGGAGACCGGCCGATGAACACCCGGCGCACCCTCGCCACCGCCCGCCGCGTCCTCGCCCAGCTGCGCCACGACCCGCGCACCCTCGCGATGCTGCTGGTCGTCCCCTGCGTGCTGCTGACCCTGCTGCGCTACATGTACGACGGGCAGCCGGACACCTTCGACCGGATCGGCCCCGCCCTGCTCGGGATCTTCCCGCTGCTGGTGATGTTCCTGGTCACCTCCGTCGCCATGCTGCGCGAGCGCACCACCGGCACCCTGGAGCGGCTGCTCACCATGCCGCTCGGCAAGCTGGACCTGCTGCTCGGCTACGCCCTCGCCTTCGGCCTGGTCGCCCTCGTCCAGGCGGCACTCGCCTCCGCGCTGACCATCGGCCTGCTCGGCCTCGACGTCGCCGGACCCACCTGGCTGCTGTTCGCCGTCGCGGTCGGCGACGGCCTGCTCGGCATGGCGCTCGGCCTGCTGGTCTCCGCGTTCGCCGCCACCGAGTTCCAGGCCGTGCAGTTCCTGCCCGCCGTGCTGCTGCCGCAGTTCCTGCTCTGCGGCCTGTTCGTGCCCCGCGAGCAGATGGCGGACGTGCTGCGCTGGGCCTCCGACGTGATGCCGCTCTCCTACGCCGTCGACGCGATGGGCCGGCTCACCGTGCACAGCGGAGTCGGCAGCGAGGTGGTCACGGACCTCGCGGTCATCGCCGGCTGCGCCCTGCTCGCCCTCGGCCTCGGCGCGGCCACCCTCCGTCGCCGCACGCCCTGACCCGCGCCCGGTGGACCGCGCCCCGCGCCGCCGTACCCGCAACGGGTCCGGCGGCGCCCGGCGTGACCCGCACGGATCCGGCGGCCGGGGTCCCTGGGGTGGACGGGTCCCATGCGGCAGAATCGTCCCCATGACCGAATCCGACGGCACGCCCCACCCGGGCCCCGCCGCCCCCGAGGAGCCGCAGTACGCCGACCGCGTCTACCGCTCCGGCCCGGGCATCATCTCCGGTGTCCTGCTGCTCGCCGTGGCCGCCTGGCTGATCGGCGACGCCGTGATCTCCGGCACCGGCCGCACGCCCTGGGTGGCGCTCGCCGCCGCGCCGGTCTTCGTCTTCCCGGTGATCGCCTACACGCTGCGCCCCGCGGTGTACGCCAACGAGCACCGACTGCTCGTCCGCAACCCGCTGCGCAGCATCCACGCGCCGTGGTCGCAGGTGGAGGGGCTGCGGTCGGGGTACTCGGTCGAGCTGTTCGCCGGCGGCCACAAGTACCAGGTCTGGGCGGTGCCGGTGTCGATCCGCCAGCGGAAGGCGGCGAACCGCCGGGCGGTGCGGGCCGCCAAGGACGGCACACCGGTGCCGTCGCTCCGGCCGGGGCAGAACGACCCGACCCGGGCCTGGTCCGACCAGGTGGTCGGGAACCTGCAGGAGCTCGCCGAGCGGTGCGCCGGCCGGCCCGAGGCGAAGGGCGAGCTGTCCGTCAGCTGGTGCTGGTGGGTGATCGTGCCGACCGTGCTCGGCCTGATCGCGCTGATCACCCTGATCGCCGCCGGCTGACGGCCGGGCCGTGACGCGCACGAGCCCCCGCCGACCCGAGGTCGGCGGGGGCTCCTTGCATGGTGGCGCCGCCCGGCGGACGAAGCGGGGTGCCCGCCGGGCGGAGCCGGGCCGTCAGGCGCCGATGCCTGCGGCAGCCGCGAGGTCCCGCTTGATGCCGCCGAGCAGGACGGAGGCCCGCTCGCGGGCGTCCGCCAGTGCGGCGGCGTCGGCGACCGGGAGGACGACCTCCAGGTAGCACTTGAGCTTGGGTTCCGTGCCGGAGGGCCGGACCACGATCCGGGCCGAGCGGACGTCCTCGCCGGCCAGGTAGTAGCGCAGGCCGTCGGTGGCCGGCAGGTCGGCGGAGCCGGCGGTGAGGTCGTCGGCACGGGTGACCTGCAGCCCGGCCAGCACGGTCGGCGGCCGCTCGCGCAGCCGGTGCATCGCCTCGGCGATCAGCGAGAGGTCGTCGACCCGGGCGGAGAGCTGGTCGGTGGCGTGCAGGCCGTGCTCCAGCGCCAGGTCGTCCAGCAGGTCGGTGAGGGTGCGGCCGGACTGCTTGAGGGTGGCGGCGAGTTCGGCGATCAGCAGGGCGGCGGTGATGCCGTCCTTGTCGCGGACGCCCTCGGGGTCGACGCAGTAGCCGAGCGCCTCCTCGTAGCCGTAGCGCAGGCCCTCGGCGCGGGAGATCCACTTGAAGCCGGTGAGCGTCTCGGTGTAGCCGAGGCCCGCGGCGGCGGCGATCCGGCCGAGCAGGGTGGAGGAGACGATGGTGGTGGCGAAGGTGCCGCCGACCCGCTTGGCGACCAGCGCCGAGCCGAGCAGGGCGCCGACGTCGTCGCCGCGCAGCATCCGCCAGCCGCCGTTGTCCGGGACGGCCACCGCGCAGCGGTCGGCGTCCGGGTCGTTGGCGATGACGATGTCGGGGCTAGCGGCGGCGGCCGTCCGGAAGGACAGGTCCATCGCGCCGGGCTCCTCCGGGTTGGGGAAGGCCACGGTCGGGAAGTCCGGATCGGGCTCGGCCTGCTCGGCGACCACGGTGGGCGCGGGGAAGCCGGCCTGCTTGAAGGCGGCGAGCAGGACGTCCCGGCCGACGCCGTGCAGCGGCGTGTAGACCACGTCCAGTGCGCGGGGGCCGGCCGGCTCCAGCACGGTGACCGCGCGGTCCAGGTAGGCCTCCACGACGTCGTCGCCGAGCACCTCCCAGCCCTGCTCGGCGAGCGGGACGTCGGCGAGGGCGCCGATCGCGTCGATCTCGGCGGCGATCTCGACGTCCGCGGGCGGGACGATCTGCGAGCCGTCGCCCAGGTAGACCTTGTAGCCGTTGTCCTGCGGCGGGTTGTGGCTGGCCGTCACCGTGACGCCGGCCGCGGCGCCGAGGTGGCGGATGGCGAAGGCGAGCACCGGGGTGGGCAGCGGCCGCGGCAGCAGCGCGGCGCGCAGGCCGGCGCCGACCACGGCGGCGGCGGTGTCCCGGGCGAAGTCGTACGACTTGTGCCGGGCGTCGTAGCCGATCACCACGAGGTCGCCCAGCTGCGGGTTCTTGCGCACGTACGCGGCGAGGCCGGCGGCGGCGCGGATCACCACGGCGCGGTTCATCCGCATCGGGCCGGCGCCGAGTTCGCCGCGCAGGCCCGCGGTGCCGAACTGGAGGCGGCCGGCGAAGCGCTCGGCCAGCCGGGACCAGGCGATCCGCTCGCCGGACTCGGCGTCGGGGCCCTCGGCGGCGGCGAGCAGCTCGGTGAGCTCCGTGCGGGTCTGCGGGTCGGGATCCTCCGCGAGCCACGCGCGGGCCCGGGCGAGGAGGTCGGTGGTGGGTGCCTGCGCCATGCTGCGAGCTCCAAACGAGGGTGTGGGCCGGCCGGCGGCGGCCGCGGCACCGCGAAGGTGCCGCGGCCTGCCGCCGGTCTACTGATTCTGCGTCAGTGCGGGCTCAGATCCGCTCAAGGACCTTCGCGAGCAGCGCGCCCATCCGCTCGGCGCTGGCCTTGCCGGCCTCCAGCACCTCTTCGTGGTTGAGCGGCTCGCCGGTGATGCCGGCGGCCAGGTTGGTCACCAGGGAGATGCCGAGCACCTCGGAGCCGGCCTCGCGGGCGGCGATGGCCTCCAGGGTGGTCGACATGCCGACCAGCTCTCCGCCGATCACCCGGGCCATGTTGACCTCGGCCGGGGTCTCGTAGTGCGGGCCGCGGAACTGCACGTAGACGGCCTCGTCGAGGCTCGGGTCGACCTCGCGGCACAGGGTGCGCAACCGCTTGGAGTAGAGGTCGGTGAGGTCGACGAAGTTGGCGCCGACGATCGGCGAGTCGGCGGTGAGGTTGATGTGGTCGCTGATCAGGACCGGCTGGCCCGGGGTCCAGCCCTCGCGGAGGCCGCCGCAGCCGTTGGTGAGGACGATGATCCCGCAGCCCGCCGCGGCGGCGGTGCGGACGCCGTGCACCACGGTGGCCACGCCGTGGCCCTCGTAGTAGTGGTTGCGGCCGAGGAAGATCAGGGCGCGCTTCTCGCCGATCTTCACGGAGCGGATACGGCCGGCGTGCCCGGCGACGGCGGGGGCGGGGAAGCCCGGGAGCTCGGTGACCGGGAACTCGGCCACGGTCTCGCCCAGGGCGTCGGCGGCCGGCACCCAGCCGGAGCCCATGACGAGGGCGACGTCGTGGCGGTCGACGCCGGTCAGCTCGCGGAGGCGGTCGGCGGCGGCCCGGGCGGCGGCGTAGGGGTCGGCGGAGACGACCGACTGAGGAGATGCGTTCACACGACCGAGGATAGACAAGATTCGCCTACGCGCGTAGACCATCCCGCCAAGACGCGCCGGATCGTTACCGGAATCATCCGGAAATACCGTGACAGGGCGCCTGCGGACGCCCCGGTCCGTCGGATCGCACGAGGCCGCGGCGCCGGATCGGCGCGCGGCCGCGCCGCGCCGCGCGGCGGCAGCGGCTCAGCAGGGGCGGCGGCGCAGCTCGTGCACGTAGTCGTCGGGGGCGCCGGCGCTCTCCGCCGCGTCCGCGATCAGCCCCAGGTAGCGGGCGGCCGGCAGCCCGCCCTCGTAGTCGTTCAGCACGTACGTCCACACCGGGATGTCGCCCTCCAGGGTGTGCGCCCGCAGCCGGATCTTGCGGTAGATGCCGAGCTGCACGCCCTCCCAGCGGTCGAGCCCCTCCTCGTCCATCGGCGAGACGTCGTAGAGCGAGACGAAGACCTGCTCCTTCTCGTCCTCCACGACCGTCGCCAGCGAGCCCTCCCAGCCCAGCTGCTCGCCGCCGAAGGTCAGCCGCCAGCCGTCCAGCCAGCCGGTGCCGCGCAGCGGGGAGTGCGGAGCGCGCCGGGTCATCTGCCGGGCGTCGAGGTTCGTGGCGTACGCGGCGTAGAGCGACATGGGCGTCAGCCTACGGGAGAGCGCTGCCCCGGGCGGGAACGGGCGGGCCCGCGGCGGCACCCGCGGGAGGCGCCCGGAGGGCCCGGGCGGGAGGCAACGCCCCCGGCGTGGCTTTGGTTCCGGCATGCGGGAGAATGGTGCTCGTGACTCGGATCGTGATCATCGGTGGCGGACCCGGCGGATACGAGGCGGCCCTGGTGGCAGCCCAGCTCGGCGCGGAGGTGACCGTCGTCGACCGCGACGGCCTGGGCGGATCGGCGGTGCTGACGGACTGTGTGCCGTCCAAGACGCTGATCGCGACCGCCGAGGTGATGACGACCTTCGACAGCTCCTACGAGGAGCTCGGCATCATCGTCGCCGACGACACCCCGCCGCTCGCGCAGTCCGCCCGGGTGGTCGGCGTCGACCTCGGCAAGGTCAACCGACGGGTGAAGCGCCTGGCGATCGCCCAGTCCCACGACATCACCCAGGCCGTCACCCGGGCCGGCGTCACCGTGCTGCGCGGCAAGGGCCGGCTCGGCGCCGGCGGCCAGGCGGTGGACGGCTCCCGCGAGGTGGTCGTCGACCGCGAGGACGGCACCACCGAGACGGTGCGCGCCGACGCCGTGCTGATCGCCACCGGCGTGCACCCGCGCGAACTGCCGGACGCCCAGCCGGACGGCGAGCGGATCCTCACCTGGACCCAGGTCTACGACCTCGACGAGCTGCCCCGCGAGCTGATCGTGGTCGGCTCCGGCGTCACCGGCGCCGAGTTCGCCGGCGCCTACCAGGCGCTCGGCTCCGACGTCACGCTGGTCTCCAGCCGCGACCGGGTGCTGCCGGGCGAGGACCCGGACGCGGCCGAGGTGCTGGAGGACGTCTTCCGCCGCCGCGGCATGAACGTCATGAGCCGCTCGCGCGCCGAGAGCGCCAAGCGGATCGGCGACAAGGTCGAGGTCACCCTCTCCGACGGCACGGTCATCGAGGGCACCCACTGCCTGATGGCGGTCGGCTCGATCCCCAACACCGCGGACATGGGCCTGGAGGAGGCCGGCGTCGCGCTGAACGACTGGGGCCAGATCAAGGTCGACCGGGTCTCGCGGACCACCGCCCCCGGCGTCTACGCGGCCGGCGACTGCACCGGCGTCTTCATGCTCGCCTCGGTCGCCGCCATGCAGGGCCGGATCGCGATGTACCACGCGCTCGGCGACGCGGTGCAGCCGCTCAACCTGAAGACCGTCGCCTCCAACGTCTTCACCGACCCGGAGATCGCCACCGTCGGCTACACCGCCGCCGACGTGGCCGGCGGCACCATGGACGCCGTCGAGGTCAAGCTGCCGCTCCGCGGCAACCCGCGGGCCAAGATGCAGGGCATCCGGGACGGCTTCGTGAAGCTCTTCTGCCGCCCCGGCACCGGCATCGTGGTCGGCGGCGTCGTCGTCGCGCCGCGCGCCAGCGAGCTCATCCATTCGATCTCGCTCGCGGTGGACAACAACTTGACGGTCGAACAGGTGGCCCGCGCGTTCACCGTGTACCCGTCGCTGTCCGGCTCCACCGCGGAGGCCGCCCGACAGCTGCACATCCGCAAGCGCGAGGGCTCGGACTCCTGACCTGCCGGACGCAGTTGGGGCGGTCGCCGCGGCGGCCGCCCCGTGCGTTCCGGCCGCGTTCCACCCGCGCGGCCGAGCGTGCGCGGAGCCGTCCGCGGCGCGAATTGTACGGTCGCGCGCCGCTCGTAGGTGAGCGTTTCCGGCTACTGGCTGCAAACGCCTGAAAGCAGACGGTCATTCAGGTTACCGTCGGTTCCGTGTTTGCTGCAGAACGTCGCCAGTTGATCCTCGAAATGGTGCGCGCCAACGGAGCGGTCTCGCTCCGGGAGTTGGCCCGCGTCGTCCAGACCTCCGAAGTCACCGTCCGCCGGGACGTCCGGGCCCTGGAGGCCGAAGGGCTGCTCGACCGCCGCCACGGCGGCGCGGTGCTCCCCGGAGGCTTCAGCCGGGAGCCCGGCTACCCGCAGAAGACCCATCTCGCCGCGGCCGAGAAGAGCGCCATCGCCGACCTGGCCGCCGGCCTGGTCGAGGAGGGCGACGCCGTGGTCGTGGGCGCCGGCACCACCACCCAGGAGCTGGCCCGCCGGCTCGCCCGGGTGCCCGGCCTCACCGTGGTCACCAACTCGCTGCTGGTCGCCCAGGCACTGGCGCACGCCAACCGCGTCGAGGTGGTGATGACCGGCGGCACCCTGCGCGGCTCCAACTACGCCCTGGTGGGCAGTGGCGCCGAGCAGTCGCTGGCCGGCCTGCGGGTGTCCAAGGCGTTCGTCTCCGGCAGCGGCCTGACCGCGGAGCGCGGCCTGTCGACCACCAACATGCTGTCCGCGAGCGTGGACCGCGCGCTGGTGCAGGCGGCGACGGAGGTGATCGTCCTCGCCGACCACACCAAGCTCGGTGCCGACACCATGTTCCAGACGGTGCCGACGGACGCCATCACCCGGCTGGTCACCGACGAGCAGGCCGCCGCCCACGACCCGACCGCCCGGGAGCTGGACGCGCTCGCCGACTGCGGGGTGCAGATCTCGCTCGCCCCGCTGGGCACGCCCGCGGAGCCGACCGTGCACAGCGGCGGCCCTGCGCACCCGATGACGCCGCACCAGCAGCCGCCCGCCGGCGGCCCGCGGCGCACCGCACCGCCCGGCGCCCCGCTGCCCGGCCAGCGCCGCCCCGGGCACGCCGGTCTGATGGCGCGCCCACTGGCCACCGGCCGGCCCTGAGACCCGAACGGCCGGCCCCGAACGGCCGACGGCCGGCCCGCACACCCGAGGGGTGCGGGCCGGCCGTCCGACCGCTGACGCTGGGTCAGTTGTCCTTGATCTCGCAGAGCGCGGCGCCGCTGCTGACGCTGGCGCCGACCTCGGCCTTGAGGCCGACGATGGTGCCGGCCTTGTGGGCGTTGAGCGGCTGCTCCATCTTCATGGCCTCCAGGACGACGATCAGCTCGCCCTCCGCGACGACCTGGCCCTCCTCGACGGCGACCTTGACGATGGTGCCCTGCATCGGCGAGGCGAGGGTGTCGCCGCTGACCGCGGAGCCCGCCTTCTTCGCGCCGACGCGGCGCTTGGCGACCTTGGTGCCGGTCGCCGCCGGGGCGCTCGCGACGCCCAGCGAGGACGGCAGCGAGACCTCGATCCGCTTGCCGCCGACCTCGACGACGACGGTCTCGCGGCCCTCGGCCTCCTCGCCCTCGGCGCCGGCCCCGGCGAACGGCGGGATGGTGTTCTGGAACTCGGTCTCGATCCAGCGGGTGTAGACCGAGAACGGCGCGTCGCTGCCGTGCACCTCGGGCGCGAACGCCGGGTCGGTGACCACCGCGCGGTGGAACGGGATGGCGGTCGCCATGCCCTCGACCTTGAACTCCTCCAGCGCACGGGCGGCACGCTGCAGGGCCTGCTGCCGGGTGGCACCGGTGACGATCAGCTTGGCGAGCAGCGAGTCCCAGGCGGGGCCGATGACGGAGCCGGACTCGACGCCGGCGTCCAGCCGGACACCCGGACCGGAGGGCGGGGCGAACAGCGTCACCGTGCCCGGGGCGGGCAGGAAGCCCCGGCCCGGGTCCTCGCCGTTGATGCGGAACTCGATCGAGTGACCGCGGATCTCCGGGTCGTCGTAGCCGAGCTCCTCGCCGTCGGCGATCCGGAACATCTCGCGGACCAGGTCGATCCCGGTGACCTCCTCGGAGACCGGGTGCTCGACCTGCAGCCGGGTGTTGACCTCCAGGAAGGAGATCAGGCCGTCCTGGGAGACCAGGAACTCGCAGGTGCCGGCGCCGACGTAGCCCGCCTCGCGGAGGATGGCCTTGGAGGCGCGGTACAGCTCCGCGTTCTGCTCGGCGGTCAGGAACGGCGCGGGGGCCTCCTCGACCAGCTTCTGGTGGCGGCGCTGCAGCGAGCAGTCGCGGGTGGAGACGATCACCACGTTGCCGTGCTGGTCCGCCAGGCACTGGGTCTCCACGTGCCGCGGCTTGTCCAGGTACTGCTCGACGAAGCACTCGCCGCGGCCGAAGGCGGCGACCGCCTCGCGGACGGCGGACTCGTACAGCTCGGGGATCTCCTCGAGCGTGCGGGCGACCTTCAGGCCGCGGCCGCCGCCGCCGTACGCCGCCTTGATGGCGACCGGCAGGCCGTGCTCGGTGGCGAACGCGACGACCTCGTCGGCGCCGGAGACCGGCTCCGGGGTGCCGGCGACCAGCGGGGCGCCGGCGCGCTGGGCGACGTGCCGCGCGGTGACCTTGTCGCCGAGGTCGCGGATGGCCTGCGGCGGCGGGCCGATCCAGATCAGACCGGCCGCGATGACGGCCTCGGCGAAGTCGGCGTTCTCCGAGAGGAAGCCGTACCCGGGGTGGACGGCGTCCGCACCGGAGTCGGCGGCCGCCTTGAGCACCTTGGCGATGTCCAGGTAGCTGGTCGCGGGGGTGTCGCCGCCGAGCGCGTAGGCCTCGTCGGCCGCGCGGACGTGCAGCGCGTCCCGATCCGGCTCGGCGTAGACGGCGACGCTGGCGATACCGGCGTCCCGACACGCCCGGGCGACGCGGACAGCGATCTCTCCGCGGTTGGCGATGAGCACCTTGCGCACTGTGGCTCCCTTCTTGAACCTCGTTGAGTCTAGGGATCTAAGGGCACTACCGGCGAGTAGTCCCTGGTGGTGAGCTAGCCCACACGGAGCGTCACCCGATTTCGTGATCACGCGACCACGCAGCGGCAGACCCCGCTGGTAGAGACGCTACGCGCAGCGGCCCGCCGCGGCGCGTAGCGGCCCCGGGCCGCTGTCGCGGGCCCGTGGCCTTCGCCACACGGCGGTCAGGCCGCCGCCGTGGCGGCCGCCGGCGCCGGCCTGGCGGTCGCCTTGGCGGTGACCTCCGCGGCGAGCTCGACCACGTCCGGACCGTACGCCCCGGGGTTGACCACCTTCAGCACCACGACGAAGGTGCTGTCCGTGCCGTGCCGCCGCGCCAGCGTGCGGTGGTTGGCCGCCAGGTAGCGGACCGCCGCGTGGTTGGACGTGGAGGTCTGACCGGATATCAGGAAGACCGGGCGGTCACCCGATCCGGCGTGCACCCTGGCCAGCAGGGCGTACACCGGCACGCCCTCCTGCACCGGCCGGGTCAGCGGGAACTCCGTGTCGCCCACCGTGATCGTCAGGTCGGTGTCCCCCGCGGCGGAGGTCACCCCGGGCAGCCAGGACGCCAGGTGGGCGGCCGTCCGGTTGTTGCTGGACGGCCCGCCGAGGCAGAACTCCGCCTTGGCGCCGAGCCCCTGGCGCACCTGGTCGTGCGCCACGATCTCGGCCCGCGCCCCGCACTCGCGCACCAGGGCGGCGAGTTCCATCAGCGCGTACACGTCGTTGCGTGCGACGGCCGTGGAGGCGCGTGCCCCGGCGTCCCGATTGACCACCAGGAGGCACTCGGTGCCCTCCGGCATGCCGAAGAACCGCTGGGTGCGCTCCAGCCGGCGCCGGCGGCGCACGGTCTGGGCGAGCCAGCCGATGCCCGCGCTGATGGCCGACGCCACCAGCCCGAGCACCACGTTGAGGACGCTGTCGGTCATGTCCCCCGCTCCTTCCGGCCGACGGCTGCGTCAGCCTATCGGGGGACGGTACGGGGCCGGGCTGGCCCGCCGCGACAGTAGTTCGCCCCCGGTTCTGTCCGATTCCGCAGGGCGCAGTGCGGAGTGTCCGGCTCCGCTTCTTGGTCCCATCGGTGGGGATTGGTATGGACTACTGGCGCTGTCTGCGGCTCCCCCCCCCGGCGTGACGCCCCGTCGGGCGGCGGCCGGCCGCCCCGACCCCGGGAGTCGATGTGATGCGGACCACCACGGCGGTACGGCTCGCGACCGTGCCGGCGGCAGCCGCGGCGCTGGCCGGCTGCTCCTCCGCGGGCGGCGCACAAGCGCCGCGGCCGCGAGCGGCCCCGAGAGGTACGGCCGCCTCACCGAGGAGCAGGCCGCCAGGGGCTCGGTCACCGTCGACGGGCTCGCCCCGGTGCAGGCCGACTTCCGCGACTCCGACGCGGGCGGCGCGAAGACCGCCGTCGTCCTCTCGCACCAGAACGGCGGCACCCTCTGCGACCGGATCCCCTACCTGGACGCCTTCGCCAAGGCCGGCTACGCGGTGCTGCCCCACACCGCCGACGGGAACGGCTCCGACAACATCCAGCAGGTCGCCGGCTACCTCAGGACCAAGGGGATCGCCCGGCTGGTACGGGTGGGCGCCTCCAAGGGCGGCACCGGGTCGATCGTCGCCGGCTCGCTGCCGGACCTGGCGATGCCGCCGGCCGCGGTGGTCTCGCTGAGCTCGGCCGAGTCCTTCGGCGGTGACAGTGCGAGCAGCGCCGTCAAGCGGCTGGCCGTGCCCGTGCTGTTCGCCGCCGAGGCGGGGGACCGGCCCTTCGCCGACGACGCGCACGGCCTGTACGACACGGCCGCCGCCGAGGACGAGCAGCTCAAGATCTACCCGGGCGCCGACCGCGGCGCCCCGCTGCTCTCCGACGGCGCCCTGCCCGACGTGCTCGCCTTCCTGGCCCGGACCGCGCCGCCGCAGGGCTGACCGGAGCGGGCGCAGGGCATCAGACCCAGAGGTCGGTGATCCGCACGTCGAGGTCGGCCAGCAAGCGGCGCAGCAGCGGCAGCGACAGGCCGATCACATTGCCCGGGTCGCCGTCGATGCCCTCCACGAACGGCGCCGAGCGGCCGTCCAGGGTGAACGCCCCGGCCACGTGCAGGGGTTCGCCGGAGGCGATGTACGCGGCGACCTCCTCGTCGTCCGGGGTGCCGAAGCGCACGGTGGTCGAGGCGGTCGCCGAGGACTGCCGGCCCGTCGCGCTGTCGATGACGCAGTGACCGGTCTGCAGCACGCCCGCCCGCCCGCGCATCGAACGCCAGCGCTCCATCGCCTCGGCGGCGTCCGCGGGCTTGCCGAGTGCCTGCCCGTCGAGCTCCAGCACCGAGTCGCAGCCGATCACCAGCTCGCCGCCGGCCAGTCCGGCGGCCACCGTCTTGGCCTTCGCCTCGGCCAGCACCAGGGCGAGTTCGGCGGGCGTGGCGGCGGTCAGCGCGTCCTCGTCGACCCCGCTGACCCGGACCTGCGGGTCGAGGCCGGCCTGGCGGAGCAGCCCGAGCCGGGCCGGGGACGCGGAGGCGAGGACGAGAGTGCGGCGATCGGTCATGGCGCCCAGCCTAGGGGCAACCGGCGAGAGCGAGGGCACCCGTTCAGGGGCGCAGGTCCTGCCGGAGGGCTCCCTACCGCACCAGCAGGACGGCCGCGACGAAGCCGAGGACCGCCAGCAGCAGGCCGGCGCGGCGGAGCATCCGCTGGGCCCTCCGCGCTTCCGGGGAGGGTTCGTCGCGGGGGTCTGACCAGAGCACCTCACCAGCCTGCGTCCCGGTCGCGGGCGGCGCCTGAGTACGCGTACTCAAACCCTCCCACCCCGTCCGGAACCCTTGACGCGGGGAGCGGTCCGCCCTCCAATGGTCCGGACGACTTGTCGCGTTCATGATCCGTGCGGGCGGAGGACGCGTCAGCGCCACCAGGTCAGGGACTCCCCGGGCGTCGACCGGCGCCCGGTTTCCGCAGGTTCCAGCCGAGGAGACGTACCGTGTCCCGTTCGTCCGTCAGAACAGAGGCCGTCCGCCCTTATGCGGTGGGCCTCTTCCGTGTCGTCGCCGGTCTGCTGTTCACGGCCCACGGCGCGGCCTCGCTGTTCGGCGTCCCGGCCAGTGGCCGGGGCGGCGGCACCGTCGAGGCGTGGTCCTGGCCCGGCTGGTACGCCGCGGTCATCCAGCTCGTCGGCGGCGCCCTGGTGCTGCTCGGGCTCGCCACCCGCGCCGCCGCCGTCGTCTGCTCCGGCTCGATGGCGTACGCCTACTTCTCCGTGCATCAGGAGCACGCGCTCTGGCCGATGCAGAACGGCGGCGAGCCGGCCGCGCTGTTCGCCTGGGTGTTCCTGCTGATCGCGGTGCTCGGCCCGGGCGCGGTGGCACTGGACGGCCTGCTCGGCCGCCGTTCGGCGCCGGCCGGCTGACCGGCGCGACCCTTCGGACACCCTCCCGCCGGACGCACCGACGGCCCGGCGCACCGCCCCGCGAGGGGGGTGCACCGGGCCGTCCGGCGGCTCGGCCGCTAGCGGGCCCAGCCGGAGGTCCGCCAGGCGGCGGGGCCGGGGGTCGGCATGCTGCGCATCTTCCGCGCGTGGTCGCGCCACGGGGAGGCCGGGCCGCCCGCCCGGCCGGCCGCCTCGGCGGCGGCCTGTGCGGCGGCGGCCCGGGATTGGACCACCGCCAGGACGGTGGCCAGCTCCTCGGGGGTCGGCTGCCCGTGCAGCACCTGGATGGGGGCCATGGGTCGATCCTCTCCCGGAACGGACTACAGCGGAATGTTGCCGTGCTTCTTCGGCGGCAGCGTCTCCCGCTTGCCGCGCAGCGCCCGCAGTCCGCGGACGATGTGCCGGCGGGTCTCGCTCGGGGCGATGACCGCGTCCACGTATCCGCGCTCGGCGGCCAGGTACGGGTTGAGCAGGGTGTCCTCGTACTCGGCGACCAGCTCGGCGCGGCGGGCGTCGACGTCCTCGCCCGCCTTCGCGGCCGCGGACAGCTCGCGGCGGTAGACGATGTTGGCCGCGCCCTGGGCGCCCATGACGGCGATCTGCGCGGTCGGCCAGGCCAGGTTGAGGTCGGCGCCGAGGTGCTTGGAGCCCATGACGTCGTAGGCGCCGCCGAAGGCCTTGCGGGTGATCACGGTGATCAGCGGGACGGTGGCCTCGGCGTAGGCGTAGATCAGCTTGGCGCCGCGGCGGATGATGCCGTCCCACTCCTGGCCGGTGCCGGGCAGGAAGCCGGGCACGTCGACGAAGGTCAGCACCGGGATGTTGAAGCTGTCACAGGTCCGCACGAAGCGGGCGGCCTTCTCGCTGGCGTCGATGTCCAGGCAGCCGGCGAGGTCCATCGGCTGGTTGCCGACGATGCCGACCGGGTGGCCCTCGACCCGGCCGAAGCCGGTGATGATGTTGCCGGCGAACAGCGGCTGGGTCTCCAGGAACTCGCCGTCGTCCAGCACGTGCTCGATCACCTTGTGCATGTCGTACGGCTGGTTCGCCGAGTCCGGCACGATGGTGTCGAGTTCGAGGTCCTCGTCGGTGATCGAGAGGTCGGCCTGCTCGGCGTAGGCCGGCGGGTCCGAGAGGTTGTTGGAGGGCAGGTACGACAGGAGGTTCTTGACGTACTCGATCGCCTCCTTCTCGTCCGCGGCGAGGTAGTGGGCGTTGCCCGACTTGGTGTTGTGGGTGCGGGCGCCGCCCAGCTCCTCCATGCCGACGTCCTCGCCGGTGACCGTCTTGATGACGTCCGGGCCGGTGATGAACATGTGCGAGGTCTGGTCGGCCATCACCACGAAGTCGGTGATCGCGGGGGAGTACACCGCGCCGCCCGCGCAGGGGCCCATGATCAGCGAGATCTGCGGGACCACACCGGAGGCGTGCACGTTGCGGCGGAAGATCTCGCCGTACAGGCCGAGCGAGACCACGCCCTCCTGGATGCGCGCGCCGCCGGAGTCGTTGATGCCGATGACCGGGCAGCCGGTCTTCAGCGCGAAGTCCATCACCTTGACGATCTTCTCGCCGAACACCTCGCCGAGGGAGCCGCCGAAGACCGTGAAGTCCTGCGCGAAGACGGCGACCTGACGGCCGTCGATCGTGCCGTAGCCGGTCACCACGCCGTCGCCGTACGGCCGGTTCTTCTCCTGGCCGAAGTTGGTCGAACGGTGCCGGGCGAACTCGTCGAACTCGACGAACGAGTCCTCGTCCAGCAGCTCGACAACCCGCTCACGCGCCGTCAGCTTGCCCTTGGCATGCTGCTTCTCGACGGCCGCGGCGGAGCCGGAGTGCACCGCCTCGTCGATCCTGCGCCGCAGGTCGGCGAGTTTCCCGGCGGTGGTGTGGGGGTCGTACGGCGCCTCGGTCATTGAGGTGGCTCTCCCTGGTCCTTGGCCGCTCCCGAAGCCGACGACGGCATGAGGGCAGGGCGGCACTGCGACTACCGCCAAGTAGCGTAGCCAGCCGCGCGCGAATCGTGTTATGGCCAGCGACACAGTGTGTCGGAACGCCCATCTGCGGCACGATGGGACGGCCTGTGGCCGGGGCGCCCGCACCCACCCTCCGCGCACCCACCACCGGGCCCGCGCCGGGCCCCGCGCCCCTTGCGCCGCGGCGGCCGCCGCGCGGCCCCGTCGGTAGGCTGGCCAGGTGACCGACGCCGAGCAGCCCGAACCCACCCGTCCCCGCCGCAGCGGCCTGCGCGGCCTCGGCCAGAGCGCCGGACCCTCCCCCTGGACGGACCTGGAGCGCCCGCCGCTGGACACCGCGGCCCTCCGCCGTGACCTGGTCGTCCCCGGCGGTCTGTGGACCTCCTTCGACGTCGTCACCGAGACCGGCTCCACCAACACCGACCTCGCCGCGCGGGCCCGGGCCGGCGCCGCCGAGGGCGCCGTGCTGGTCGCCGAGGCCCAGAACGCCGGCCGCGGCCGGATGGAGCGCCGCTGGAGCGCCCCGCCGCGCTCCGGCCTCTTCCTGTCGATGCTGCTGCGGCCCACCGGTGTGCCGGTCGAGCGGTACGGCTGGCTGCCGATCCTGGTCGGCGTCGCCGCGGCCGCCACCGTCGCCCGGATCGCCGAGCTCGACACCGGCCTCAAGTGGCCGAACGACCTGCAGGTCACCGTCGGCGGCGAGGAGCGCAAGATCGGCGGCATCCTCACCGAACTCTCCGGCGGCGCCGTCGTCGCCGGACTCGGCATCAACGTCTCGCTGCGCGCCGACGAACTCCCGGTGCCCACCGCCTCCTCGCTCGCCCTCGCCGGCGCCGCCGTCACCGACCGGCAGACCCTGCTGCGCGGCCTGCTGCGCGAGATCGCCGAGCTGTACGGCGAGTGGCGGGCCGCCGCCGGCGACCCGCACGCGAGCGGGCTGCTGCCCGCCTACACCGCCCGCTGCACGACGCTCGGCCGCCCGGTGCGGGTACAGCTGCCGGGCGAGCGCGAACTCGCCGGTGAGGCCGTCGCGGTGGACGGCGACGGGCGGCTGGTGGTGCGCACGCCGGACGGCACCCGCCACCCGGTGGCCGCCGGCGACGTCGTGCACGTCCGCCCGGAGCGTCCGGACTCCGCCTGATCCGGACGGATGCCCCGGATTGCGGGATTCCGTGCGAACATTCCACCTGGCAGCGGTGTGAGGCGCGCCACTACCCCCGGGTGGTCGGCCGCCCTTGACAGGCAGGACAAGAGGAAGTGCGGCGACCGCACGGGGATGGACCGGTGGCAGGCGAGGAATCGGGCAACGGCAACGGCAACGGTGACCACGGCACGGGCGGGGCGGGCGAGCGCACCGTCGCGCTGGACCTGGAACGGCTGATCCTCGACGCCCCGCGCAAATACACCCCCTACCAGGCCGCCCGCGCGGCCGACGTGCCGATGGAGCTCGCCACCCGGTTCTGGCGGGCGATGGGCTTCCCCGACATCGGCCAGTCCCGGGCGCTCACCGACAACGACGTGATCGCCCTGCGCCGCCTCGCCGGCCTCATCGAGTCCGGTCTGCTCAGCGAGCCGATGGCGATCCAGGTCGCCCGCTCCACCGGCCAGACCACCGCCCGGCTCGCCGGCTGGCAGATGGACACCTTCCTGGAGAACCTCACCCAGGCCGTCGAGCCCGGCCTCACCCGCGCCGAGGTCGCCTATCCGCTCACCGAGCTGCTGCTGCCCGAGCTGGAGCAGTTCCTGGTGTACGTCTGGCGCCGCCAGCTCGCCGCCGTCACCGGCCGCGTGGTGCACGCCGCCGAGGACAACGAGATCACCAGCGGCCGGCTCGCCGTCGGCTTCGCCGACCTGGTCGGCTTCACCCGGCTCTCCCGCCGGCTGGAGGAGGAGGAGCTCGGCTCACTCGTCGAGACCTTCGAGACCACCTGCTCCGACCTCATCGCCGGCCAGGGCGGCCGGGTGGTCAAGACCCTCGGCGACGAGATCCTCTACGTCACCGAGGACCCGGCGGTCGCCGCCGAGATCGCCCTCTGTCTGGTGGAGACGCTCGCCAAGGAGGACACCATGCCCGCGCTGCGGGTCGGCATGGCGTTCGGCACCGTCACCTCCCGGATGGGCGACGTCTTCGGCACCACCGTCAACCTGGCCAGCCGGCTCACCTCCATCGCCCCGCGGGACGCCGTGCTCGTCGACGGCGAGTTCGCCACCGCGCTGGAGCAGACCGGCGCCGCCCCGCCGCACGTGCCGGACGACCCGGCGGGCCGGCAGGCCGAGGGCGGCTTCCCCTTCCACCTGCAGCCGATGTGGCGGCGCCCGGTGCGCGGCCTCGGCCTGGTCGAGCCCTGGCTGCTCAGCCGGAGCCACGACCCGGAGTGACCCTCCCGGGAAGTGCCCCGGGGCGCCCCTGATGCGGTGCCCCTCGCGCGTGCCGCAGACCCGCACGACTTCACCTTGACAAACCGGGCAATGCCTTACCAAACCGCCATAATCTTGGTCCAGGATGGATACGCACCAGGGCGGACCAAGGGACGAGGCGATCCGGTTGAGCGGTGAGGCGGACAGGGCGGCGGACGGAGCCGGCCGACCCCCTTCCACCCCGGACGCGCGCCTGCGCGCGGTCGTCGAACTCGCCCACGACATGGCCGGGGCGCTGACGCCGCTGGAGGCCGTCCGCGCCGCCGCCGTCCGCGCGACCGCCGCGCTGGAGGCCACCATGGCCGCCGTCTCCGTCTGGGACCGCGAGTCCGGACGGCTCCGGGTGCTCGCCAACTACGGCGAACTCGCCGCCGGCGAGGAGGAGTTCCCGGAGGACGAGTCCTACCCGGTGGCCGACTTCCCGGAGATCGTCACCTACCTCGACGAGCACTGGACGACCGGCCGGCTGCCCCGCGCCTGGGTGCAGACCGCCGAGGACACCGACCCCGGCCCCGCACCGGACCACCCGGCCGCCGGCGCCTTCTGCCTGCAGCGCGCCGCCGGACTGCGCAGGCGCGGCCGCGAGTGCTGCCTGGTCGCGCCGATCGTCCTGCACGGCCAGGCCTGGGGCGAGCTGTACCTCGCCCGCAGCGCCGGCCTGCCGGTCTTCGACGAGGCCGACGTCGACTACGCCACCCTGCTCGCCGCCCAGATCTCCGCCGGCCTCTCGCAGACCGAGCGCCTCGCGGACCTGCGCCGCCTCGCCTTCACCGACCCGCTCACCGGCCTCGCCAACCGGCGCGCCGTCGACGCCCGGCTGGAGAGCGCCCTGCAGGCCCACAACCGCGACAACACCGTCGTCAGCCTGGTCGTCTGCGACGTCAACGGCCTCAAACGGGTCAACGACCAGCTCGGCCACGAGATGGGCGACCGCCTGCTGGAACGGTTCGCCCACCAGCTCTCGCTCTGCGCCGCCAAACTGCCCGGCAGTCTCGCCGCCCGCCTCGGCGGTGACGAGTTCTGCCTGCTCGTCGAGGGCCAGAAGGCCGACGAGGTGGTGGCCGTCGCCGAGGACCTCTGCGCCCGCGCCCTGCAGCTCACCGAGGGCGAGGGCGTCGCCTGCGGCGTCGCCTCCACCGGTGACTCCATCGGCCCGGTCTCCACCGCCGACCGGCTCTTCCGGCTGGCCGACGCCGCCCAGTACCGCGCCAAGGCCTCCCGCGCCGCCCACCCCGTGGTGGCAGGCCGCAGCCACGGCCCCGGCTTCTCGCCAGACCCGACGGTGCTGCTCGCCGACGCCGCAGACCCGCACCACCGGGCCGACGGCCGCCGCGGCGGCCCAGGCCAGCGCGGCAACGGCGACCGCCGGCGTTTCCGCGGAGCCGCCCGCAGCGCCGACCCCGGCCAGCTGCTCACCACCGTGCTGGCCGCACTCGACCAGAACGAGGTCCACCGCACCAGCCACCCCGCCGACACCCTGGCCCGGATGGTCACCGTCGCCGAGACCTCCGCCCGGCTGCTCGACGCCGTCGCCTGGTGGGTCTCGTACGTGCCCCCGGGCTCGCACCTGATGCGCACCGCCCAGCACGCCGTGTACCGGATGACCAGCGGCCCGAGCAGCTCCGGTGCCGCCACCCAGCGCGCCCAGATCGAGGCGCCGGACGCCGTGTTCGACCTCCGCCACTACCCGCTCACCCGGCGGGCCGCCCGGGGCGGCGGCTTCGCCCTGCGGGCCGGTGCCGCGGGCAACGACCCCTCCGAGGAGGCCGTGATGGTGGTCAGCGGCTACAAGGCGATGGTCGCCGCGGGCGGCCCCAACGCGGCCGGCGGCTGGCTGGTCGAACTCTTCGCCGACGACACCACCCTGCCGCTCGGCCAGATCGCCGCCGCCCTGCGCGCCCTGGTCGCCGTCGCCCTCTCCGGCCCGACGTCCCCGCCACCGGACTAGCGGGCCTGTCGTCAAAGGCGCACTCGGGAGGCCACGTCAGGGGCGCGTGGGGGCCCTCACGCGCTCCTGGTGGCGCGCCCCCGGTCCTGGGGGAGTGGAACCGCCGCGGCGGGGCATCCGACGGGTGCGGCTGCGACGGGCCCGCGCGGGGTACGTCACAGCTGGGCCACAGGGGCCGCGCGGGGGCTGTGCCCCGCGGGCCGCGGCTGCGACAGTGGCCGGACAGCATCGGGGGACCTGGGAGGGACCATGCGCACCAAGTTGGCGGGGGCACTGCTCGCACTGGCACTGGCGGTCGGCGGCTCTGCGCTGGCCGGCGGCGAGGCATCGGCGGCGACGCCCCGCACCGCACCCGCGGCAGCCGTTCAGCAGGCCCCGGCGCAGGCGCCGGCCCAGGCGCCCGCCCAGGCCCGGGCGATCGGCCGGGCGGCGGCACCCGCCCTCGCCCCGGCGGCGTCCAAGCAGAAGACCAAGACGGCGAAGTCCAAGTCCAAGTCCAAGAAGAAGAAGAGCTTCTTCGGCACGGTCGCCGGCATCGTGATCGGCGTCGTGATCCTCGGCATCGTCCTGATCGTCATCGTCGTCGTCGTGATGGCGATGCGCCGCAGGAACTGACCGAGCGCCGGGTGGCGGCCCGTCAGCCGGTCGCCACCCGCTCCGTGGCGGTGTACACGTTGGCGCTCTCGCCGCGCAGGAAGCCCACCAGGGTGAGGCCGAGCTCCTCGGCGAGCTCGACCGCGAGCGAGGACGGCGCCGACACCGCGGCCAGCAGCGGCACGCCCGCCAGCGCCGCCTTCTGGGTCAGCTCGAACGAGGCCCGCCCGCTCACCAGCAGCACGTGCCCGGTGAGCGGCAGCCGGCCCTCCCGAAGGGCCCAGCCGATCACCTTGTCCACCGCGTTGTGCCGTCCGACGTCCTCGCGGGCGCACAGCAGCCTGCCGTCCGCGTCGAACAGCCCGGCCGCGTGCAGCCCCCCGGTGGAGTCGAACGCCCGCTGCGCCGCGCGGAGCCGCTCCGGCAGGGCGTAGAGCAGGGCGGGGGAGACCCGCAGGGCGTCCCGGTCGACCGGCCAGCGGCTGTGCGTGCGCACCGCCTCGACGGTGTCCCGGCCGCAGAGCCCGCAGGCGCTGGTGGTGAGCAGGTTGCGGTGCCCGGAGAGCGGGGCCGCGTCGCCGCGCACCGTCGCGTCCACCACGTTGTAGCTGTTGACGCCCTCGTCGTCGGTGCCCGCGCAGTACCGCAGCGCGGCCAGCTGCTCGGTGCGGTGGACGACGCCCTCGCCGACCAGGAAGCCCGCTACCAGGTCGAAGTCGTGGCCGGGGGTGCGCATGGTGACGGTCAGCGGCTCGCCGCCGAGCCGTATCTCCAGCGGTTCCTCGGCCGCCAGCGCGTCCGGGCGCACGCCCGCCTCGTCGCCGCGCAGCCGGACCACCCGGCGCCGTACCGTCGCCCGTGCCATCGACCCTCCGCATGCCGTGTCCGCCGTGCCCAGCCTGCGGCACCGCACCGTCCTGACGGAAATCCTGCCCCCGGTCGCCGCGGGACGCGTCCGGCCAGCGGTTGTCAGATTCCCATTCACCTGATCTCATTGTGCATATGGATATGCACGGTGCTGTGGCCCCCGACGCGCCACTGGTCCAGGTCGGCAAGGCCGACGTCACTGCCGAGGACGTCCTCGCCGTCGCCCGCGGCAACGCCCGGGTCGAGATCGGCCCGGACGCGCTCGCCGAGATGGCCGGCGCCCGCGCCCGGATCGACGCGCTCGCCGCCGAGCCGCGCCCGGTCTACGGCGTCTCCACCGGCTTCGGCGCCCTCGCCGTCCGGCACATCAGCCCCGAGCTGCGCGCCCAGCTGCAGCGCTCCCTGGTGCGCTCGCACGCCGCCGGCATGGGCCCCGTGGTCGAGCGCGAGGTCGTCCGCGCCCTGGTCTTCCTGCGCATGAAGACCCTCGCCTCCGGCCGCACCGGCGTCCGCCCGCTGGTCGCCGAGACCATGGCCGCCCTGCTCAACGCCGGCATCACCCCGGCCGTCCGCGAGTTCGGCTCGCTCGGCTGCTCCGGCGACCTCGCCCCGCTCTCGCACTGCGCCCTGGTGCTGATGGGCGAGGGCACCGCGTTCGGCCCCGACGGCGTCGAGAAGGACGCCGCCGAGCTGCTCGCCGCCGCCGGCATCGAGCCGGTCGAGCTGCTGGAGAAGGAGGGCCTCGCCCTCATCAACGGCACCGACGGCATGCTCGGCATGCTGGTCATGGCCATCGCCGACCTGCAGAAGCTGTTCACCACCGCGGACATCACCGCGGCGATGAGCCTGGAGGCACTGCTCGGCACCGACAAGGTGCTCGCCCCCGAGCTGCACGCCCCGATCCGCCCGCACCCCGGCCAGGCGCTCTCCGCCGCCAACATGCTGGCCGTGCTCAAGGGCTCCGGCCTGACCGGCCACCACCAGGACGATGCGCCGCGCGTCCAGGACGCCTACTCGATCCGCTGCGCCCCGCAGGTCGCCGGCGCCGGCCGCGACACCGTCGCGTACGCCCGCACCGTCGCCGAGCGCGAGCTCGCCGCGTCCGTCGACAACCCGGTGGTGCTGCCGGACGGCCGGGTCGAGTCCAACGGCAACTTCCACGGCGCTCCTGTCGCGTACGTGCTGGACTTCCTCGCCATCGCCGCCGCGGACCTCGGCTCGATCTCCGAGCGCCGCACCGACCGGCTGCTCGACAAGGCCCGCTCGCACGGCCTGCCGGCCTTCCTCGCCGACGATCCGGGCGTGGACTCCGGCCTGATGATCGCCCAGTACACCCAGGCCGCCCTGGTCAGCGAGAACAAGCGGCTCGCCGTCCCGGCCTCGGTGGACTCCATCCCGTCCTCCGCGATGCAGGAGGACCACGTGTCGATGGGCTGGTCGGCCGCGCGCAAGCTGCGCCAGGCGGTCACCAACCTGACCCGGGTGCTGGCCGTCGAGCTGGTCGCCTCGGCCCGGGCGCTGGAGATCCGGGCCGAGGGCGGCAGCGGCCCGCTCGCCCCGGCCACCGCCGCCGCGATCGCCGCGGCCCGCGAGGCCGGCGTCGGCGGCCCCGGCCGGGACCGCTTCCTCTCGCCCGACCTGGAGGCCGCCGCCGCGCTGGTCGCCTCCGGCGCACTGGTCGCCGCGGTCGAGCGGGTCGCCGGCCCGCTGGCCTGATGCCACGGCGGGACGGCCGGGCTCAGTACCGGTCGTCCCGCCGCCGCTCCCGGCGGCCGGCCCGCGCGGAGGAGATGTTGATGCCGACGATGCCCGCCCAGCAGACGATCAGTCCGGGCAGCCGGGCGCTCTCGGCGGCGATCGCGGACAGCGGGATGCCCATCACCAGCGAGAGCACCTGCACCTTGAACTGCGGGTTCCCGGGCCGCCGTACGGGCTCGGCGGCGCCGAGGCGCTCGGCCACGCGCTGCTCGACCCGGGCGTCGAGCCGCTCGTCCAGGCGCGCGAGGAAGGAGTCGACGATCTCCGCCTCGTACTCCTTGCCGAGCTCCTTGCGGGTCTGCACGGCGGCGTCGAGGTCGCGCGCGAGGTCGTCCTTGGAGAGGTCCATGGGCCCAGCCTGGCCGCGGGGCCGGGCCGGGGTCCACCGCCGGAGGGCGATCTCGGGGACGGATCAGGGCCGTCTCGGGGTGGCCCCGGGGGCGACCCCGACACGGCACCGGCGGACGACGGCCGCCACCGGGCCGACGTCCGGGTCCGTCCCGACCCGCGAAACACCGTTGCCCGTATGCCAGGACTGCGCGACAGTCGTCCAAGCCGCCGCCGCCAACGGTGCGCAGCGCTCACGAGCCCGGAGGAACCGCCGATGACAGCCCTGGACGAGACCGGTACCGCGGGCCCCTCCGCCCGACTCCTCCAGCTGTTCGAGGGCCACCGGCTCACCCCCACCCAGCGCCGGATCGCGCACTCCCTCGTCCGGCACGCCACCGAGGCGCCGTTCCTGTCCAGCGTGGAGGTCGCCGAGCTGGCCGGCGTCAGCCAGCCGTCGGTGACCCGCTTCGCGGTCGCGCTCGGCTACGACGGCTACCCGGCCCTGCGCAAGCAGCTGCGCGAGCTCGGAGCGGGGGAGTCCGCGCCGGCCGCCGAGACCCCCGCGGACGCGGTCCGCAACGAGCACCAGCAGGCGGTGCTGGCCGAGATCGAGCACCTGCGCCACCTCGCCGAGCTGCTCGCCGACCCGGAGCCGATCGTCCGCGCGGCCCGGCTGCTCGCCGCCTCCCGTCCGCTGCCGGTGATCGGCCTGCGGGCCGCCTCGGCCCAGGCGCACGGTTTCGCCTACTTCGCCGCCAAGGTGCACCCGGACGTACGCCTGCTGGACGAGGGCGGTTCGATGCTGGCCGACCGGATCGAGCAGGCCGCTTCGGCCGGCGCCACCGCACTGGCCTGCTTCGCACTGCCCCGCTACCCGCGGGAGCTGATGGACGCTCTGATCACCGCCCGGGAGTGCGGTCTGACGGTGGTGACGGTCGCCGACAGCGCCTTCGCGCCGGTTGCCAAGCTCTCCGACCTGATGCTGCCCGCCGCGGTCGGCACCGGTCTGGTCTTCGACACCGCCTGCGCCCCGATGATGCTCGGCCGGGTGCTGCTGCAGACCATGTGCGACGAGATCCCCGGTGCCGAGGCCCGCCTGGAGGCCATCGAGCAGTCGGCGGCGGCCCGCGGGCTGTTCCTGGAGTAGCCGCCGCGCAGGAGTGGTCACCGCGCGGCCGCCCCCGGCCCGCCGTGCCCCGCGCCCGGTGCGCGGGGGCACTCGGTGGCGCGCCGGGGGCAACTGTGCGCGGTTCGACGGGTTGGCGCCCACCCGGGAGCGGGCATCCCCCAGACAGGGCCCGGTCGCGGGCCGGACGGGGGTGAACGGGATGCGGGTGATCCACCAGATGAGACCGACCGCGCGGATGGCCGACGGGGCCGACGAGTGGTCCTGTCCGACCTGCGGCCGGCGGATCGTGCTGCGCCGCCCGCCGGACCCGGGCATCACCGTGCTGGACGCGGGCGACGAGTCCGCCGTGCACATCGGGATCACCGAGCCGACCGCCGCCGAGCGGGCCGCCGCCGAGGCCGCCGAGCGGTACGGGTTGGGCCCGGTCCAGGAGATCCCGCGTCCACCGGCCCGGGCACCGCGGGAGGCCCCGGAGGGCGAGGGCGGGGCCGGCCGGGAGCCGGCCGCCATCGACGCCCGGGATCGCGCCTGGCTGGCCGAGATCGGCATCGACTGGGAGGGCGGCGCGGCCGCCTGAGCCGGTCGGACGCGGCGGGAATAGCCGCCGCGGCAGGGTCGTTCAGCCCGACGTAGTTGAAATCTGAACGATCTGGAGAGTGAGAGCCATGCAGTTCGGGATCTTCACCGTGGGCGACGTCACCGAGGACCCGACCACCGGCCGCACGCCGAGCGAGCACGAGCGGATCAAGGCCATGGTGGCGATCGCGCAGAAGGCCGAGGAAGTGGGCCTGGACGTCTTCGCGACCGGCGAGCACCACAACCCGCCGTTCGTGCCGTCCTCGCCGACGACCATGCTCGGCCACATCGCGGCCCGCACCGACCGGCTGATCCTCTCCACCTCGACCACGCTGATCACCACCAACGACCCGGTGAAGATCGCCGAGGACTTCGCGATGCTGCAGCACCTGGCCGACGGCCGGGTCGACCTGATGCTCGGCCGCGGCAACACCGGACCGGTCTACCCGTGGTTCGGCCAGGACATCCGCCAGGGCATCCCGCTCGCGATCGAGAACTACGCGCTGCTGCACAAGCTCTGGCGCGAGGACGTGGTCGACTGGAAGGGCCGCTTCCGCACCCCGCTCCAGGGCTTCACCTCGACACCGCGCCCGCTGGACGGCGTCCCGCCGTTCGTCTGGCACGGCTCGATCCGCAGCCCCGAGATCGCCGAGCAGGCCGCGTACTACGGCGACGGCTTCTTCGCCAACAACATCTTCTGGCCGAAGGAGCACTTCCAGCGCCTGGTCAACCTCTACCGCGAGCGGTACGCGCACTACGGCCACGGCACCGCTGAGCAGGCCGTCGTCGGCCTCGGCGGGCAGGTCTTCATGCGCCGCAACTCGCAGGACGCGGTGCGCGAGTTCCGCCCGTACTTCGACAACGCCCCGGTCTACGGGCACGGACCCTCGCTGGAGGAGTTCACCGAGCAGACCCCGCTGACCGTCGGCAGCCCGCAGCAGGTGATCGACAAGACGCTCACCTTCCGCGAGACCTTCGGCGACTACCAGCGCCAGCTCTTCCTGGTCGACCACGCCGGTCTGCCGCTGAAGACCGTCCTGGAGCAGCTCGACCTGCTCGGCGAAGAGGTCGTCCCGGTGCTGCGCAAGGAGTTCGCCAACGGCCGGCCGGCCGGCGTGCCGGAGGCCCCCACCCACGCCTCGCTGCTCGCGCAGCGGACCGCCGCCGAGAACACCACCGAGGAGGCCCGATGACCGCCCCGCTCAAGCTGGTCGCCGTGTCGGCCGGCCTGTCCGTCCCCTCGTCCACCCGGCTGCTCGCCGACCGCCTGGCCGGCGCCGTCCGGACGGCGCTGGAGGGCCGGCGGGAGGTGGAGGTCGAGGTGGTCGAGCTGCGCGGCCTCGCCAGGCCGATCGCCGACCACCTGGTGACCGGCTTCCCCGGGCCCGAGCTGCGGTCCGCCCTGGAGTCGGTGGAGGCCGCGGACGGCCTGATCGCGGTCACGCCGGTCTTCAGCGCCTCGTACAGCGGGCTGTTCAAGTCCTTCTTCGACGTGCTGGACCGGGAGGCGCTGACCGGCACCCCGGTGCTGATCGCCGCCACCGGCGGTAGCGCCCGGCACTCGCTGGCCCTGGAGCACGCACTGCGGCCGCTCTTCGCCCACCTGCGGGCGGTCGTGGCCCCGACCGCGGTGTTCGCCGCCTCCGAGGACTGGGGCCCCGGCGGCGACGCCGAGGGGCTCGCCCCGCGGATCGCCCGGGCCGGCGGGGAGCTCGCCGACCTGCTCGCCCTCCGCCCGCCCCGGCCCCGGGCGGAGCCCGAGGTGGTGCCCTTCGAGCAGCAGCTGGCGGCGCTGCGCGCGGGCTGACGGTGCGATTCCACGGCGGGCGGCGGGACGGGGTCCCACCGCCCGCCGTCGCGTTCCGGAGGCGTGCCGCCGCGCGGGGCGGGACGGATCCTGGTCCGATTGGTGCTGAGGTCTGGCTTCCGAGTGAATGACTGGATATATTCAGTCTCGGTAAGCCTGAATGAATTCATCCGCAAGGAGGCCGGAGGCATGGTGGACCAGGTGAGCGGCCCGCGCGAGGTGCGCGCGGCACGGGGGACGCAGCTGACCGCACAGGGCTGGCAGCAGGAGGCCGCCCTGCGGATGCTCATGAACAACCTCGACCCGGAGGTCGCCGAGCACCCCTCGAAGCTCGTCGTCTACGGAGGCACTGGCAAGGCGGCCCGCGACTGGCGCTCGTACGACGCCATGGTGCGCACCCTGCAGAACCTCAAGCAGGACGAGACCATGCTGGTGCAGTCCGGCCGGCCGGTCGGCGTCATGCAGACCCACGAGTGGGCGCCGCGCGTCCTGATCGCCAACTCCAACCTGGTCGGCGACTGGGCGAACTGGGAGGAGTTCCGCCGCCTGGAGTCGCTCGGCCTCACCATGTACGGCCAGATGACCGCCGGCTCGTGGATCTACATCGGCACCCAGGGCATCCTCCAGGGCACCTACGAGACCTTCGCGGCCGTCGCCGACAAGAAGTTCAACGGCACCCTCGAAGGCACCATCACCCTCACCGCCGGCCTCGGCGGCATGGGCGGCGCCCAGCCGCTCGCCGTCACCATGAACGGCGGCGTCGCGATCTGCATCGACTGCGACCCCTCCCGGATCGCCCGCCGGATCGAGCACCGCTACCTGGACGTGGAGGCCAAGAACCTCGCCCACGCCCTCGAACTCGCCACCGCCGCCCGGGACAAGAAGCAGCCGCTCTCCATCGGCCTGCTCGGCAACGCCGCCGAGCTCGTCCCGCAGCTGCTCGCGATGGACGCCCCGATCGACATCGTCACCGACCAGACCAGCGCCCACGACCCGCTGAGCTACCTGCCGATCGGCGTCGCCTTCGACGACATGGCCACCTACGCCGCCGAGAAGCCCGCCGAGTTCACCGAGCGCTCCCGCGAGTCGATGGCCAAGCACGTCGAGGCCATGGTCGGCTTCCAGGACCGCGGCGCCGAGGTCTTCGACTACGGCAACTCGATCCGCGGCGAGGCCCAGCTCGCCGGCTACGACCGGGCGTTCGCCTTCCCCGGCTTCGTCCCGGCCTACATCCGCCCGCTGTTCTGCGAGGGCAAGGGCCCGTTCCGCTGGGCCGCGCTCTCCGGCGACCCGCAGGACATCGCCAAGACCGACAAGGCCGTGCTCGACCTCTTCCCGGAGAACGAGTCGCTGCACCGCTGGATCAAGATGGCCCAGGAGAAGGTCCACTTCCAGGGCCTCCCGGCGCGCATCTGCTGGCTCGGCTACGGCGAGCGCGACAAGGCCGGCGAGCGCTTCAACGACATGGTCGCCTCCGGCGAGCTGTCCGCCCCGATCGTCATCGGCCGCGACCACCTCGACTGCGGCTCCGTCGCCTCCCCGTACCGCGAGACCGAGTCCATGCTCGACGGCTCCGACGCCATCGCCGACTGGCCGCTGCTCAACGCCATGGTCAACGTCGCCTCCGGCGCCTCCTGGGTCTCCATCCACCACGGCGGCGGCGTCGGCATCGGCCGCTCGATCCACGCCGGCCAGGTCACCGTCGCCGACGGCACCGCCCTCGCCGGCGAGAAGATCCGCCGGGTGCTCACCAACGACCCGGGCATGGGCGTCATCCGGCACGTCGACGCCGGTTACGACCGCGCCGTCGAGGTCGCCGGCGAGCGGGGCGTGCGCGTCCCCATGGGCGAGCTGTGACCGACAGCTTCCAGCGGATGTGGGCGGAGCTGCTCCCCGTGGGCCGCTCCGCCTCGTCCGGCGGCTACCGCCGTTTCGCCTGGAACTCCGCCGACGCCGAATGCCGGGCCTGGTTCGAGCAGCAGGCCCGCGACCGCGGCCTGCAGTACGAACTCGACCGCAACGGCAACCAGTGGGCCTGGCTGGGCGATCCGCACGGCGAGGGCGCCGTGGTCACCGGCTCGCACCTGGACTCCGTGCCGGACGGCGGCGCCTTCGACGGCCCGCTCGGTGTGGTCTCCGCCTTCGCCGCCCTGGACGAACTCCGCTCCCGAGGGGCCGGGGTCACCAAGCCGCTGGCGATTGTCAACTTCGGGGACGAGGAGGGTGCCCGGTTCGGCGTCGCCTGCATCGGCTCCCGGCTCACCGCCGGCGTCCTCTCCAAGGACCAGGCGCACGACCTGCGCGACGCCGACGGCGTCCGGCTGCCCGACGCCATGGAGAAGGCCGGGTACGACCCCGACGCCATCGGTGCCGACCGCGAACGCCTCGGCCGCATCGGCGCGTTCGTCGAACTCCACGTCGAGCAGGGCCGCTACCTGGCCGAGGGGCAGAGCGTCGGCGTGGCCAGCGCGATCTGGCCGCACGGCCGCTGGCGGTTCGACTTCCACGGCGAGGCCAACCACGCCGGCACCACCCGCATCGAGGACCGCCGCGACCCGATGCTCACCTACGCCAACACCGTGCTCGCCGCGCGGAAGAAGGCCAAGCTGGCCGGCGCCCTCGCCACCTTCGGCAAGGTCGCCGTCGAGCCCAACGGCACCAACGCCATCGCCTCCCTCGTCCGCGGCTGGCTCGACTCCCGCGCCGCCGACGAGGCCACCCTCGACCGGGTCGTCGAGGAGATCCGGCAGGCCGCGTACGAGCGCGGCGAGCGGGACGGCGTCCGGGTCGAGCTGACCCGCGAGTCGTACACGCCCGTCGTCGACTTCGACGGACCGCTGCGCGACCGGCTCGCCCGCGTCATCGGCCGCGCCGACGGCCGCCCGGTGCCGGTGCTGCCCACCGGTGCGGGACACGACGCCGGAATCCTGGCATCGGCCATTCCGACCGCCATGCTGTTCGTACGTAACCCGAGCGGAGTCTCGCACTCCCCGGCGGAGCACGCCGAGGAGAACGACTGCCTCGCGGGTGTGGCCGCGCTCGCCGACGTACTGGAGGACCTCGCATGTCAGGGCTGACGTACTGGGCGGAGTACGCCTGGCTGCCGCACGCCAGCGGCACCGTCGTGGAGAGGGACGTACTGATCACCGTCGGGCCCGGCGGGCGGATCGGCCACGTCACCCCCGACAGCGGGCCCTGCCCGCCCGGCGCCGTCCGGCTCGGCGGGCTGCTGCTGCCCGGCCAGGCCAACGCGCACTCGCACGCCTTCCACCGCGCGCTGCGCGGCAACGTCCAGGTCGGCTCCGGCACCTTCTGGACCTGGCGGGACACCATGTACCGCTTCGCCGGCGCCCTCGACCCGGACAGCTACCTCGACCTCGCCACCGCCGTCTACGCCGAGATGGCCCTCGCCGGCATCACCGCCGTCGGCGAGTTCCACTACCTGCACCACGCACCCGGCGGGGCGCGCTACGAGGACCCCAACGCGATGGGCCTCGCGCTCGTCGAGGCGGCGAACCGGGCCGGCATCCGGATCACCCTGCTCGACACCTGCTACCTCTCCTCCGGCTTCGGCGAGGAGGTCACCAAGCCGCAGCTGCGGTTCAGCGACGGCGACGCCGACGCCTGGGCCGCCCGCGCGGACGCCCTCAAGCCGACCGAGCACGCCCGGATCGGCGCCGCCGTCCACTCCGTCCGCGCCGTGCCCGCCGACCAGCTGGCCACGGTCGCGCACTGGGCCGCCATGCGGAAGGCGCCGCTGCACGTCCACCTCTCCGAGCAGACCGCGGAGAACGACGCCTGCCTCACCGCCCACGGCGTCACCCCCACCCGCCTGCTCGCCGACCACGGCGTGCTCGGCCCCCGGACCTCCGCGGTGCACGCCACCCACCTCACCGACGAGGACGTCCGGCTGCTCGGCGACTCCGGCACCACGATCTGCATGTGCCCCACCACCGAACGGGACCTCGCGGACGGCATCGGCCCGGCCCGCCGGCTCGCCAGCTCCGGCTGCCCGATCAGCCTCGGCAGCGACAGCCACGCGATCATCGACCCCTTCGAGGAGGCGCGGGCCCTGGAGCTCAACGAGCGGCTCCGCACCCGTACCCGCGGACACTGGACGGCGCACGCCCTGCTCCGCGCCGGCACCGAGGACGGCCACGCCTCCCTCGGCTGGCCCGAGGCGGGCCGGATCGAGGCCGGCGCGCTCGCCGACTTCACCGCCGTCGCCCTGGACAGCGTCCGCACCGCCGGGCCCGGGCCGCAGCTCGGGGCGGAGACCGCGGTGTTCGCGGCCACCGCGGCGGACGTCCGCCACGTGGTGGTCGGCGGCCGCCACGTCGTCAAGGACGGCATCCACCAGTTCGTCCCCGACGTCCCCACCGCCCTCCGCAACGCCATCACCTCCCTCGGGACCTGAGGCACGGGGGCAACCCCTCAGGGGCGCGTGGACCTGCGCAGTCCGCGAGCGGGCATCGTGACGGAACGGGGTCGACCTCGCTTCGTCCGTGGGCCGCATCCGAAGTGCGCAGTTCTCCCCCGGCCTCCGGCCGGGAGGTGCCCTCACGCGCCCCTGGTGTCGCTGCCCTGCAGTGCACGCCAGACCGACCTCGAAAGGACGAACGTTGAGCACCCTCATCACCGGCATCGGCAGTCTGGTCACCAACGACCCCGGGCTCGGCGCGGGCCCGCTGGGGCTGGTCGAGGAGGCGGCCGTGGTGGTGGACGGCGACCGCATCGCCTGGGTCGGTCCGGCGGCCGCCGCCCCCGCCGCGGACGACAGCTTCGACGCGGCCGGCCGCGCCCTGCTCCCCGGCTTCGTCGACTCGCACTCCCACCTGGTCTTCGCCGGCGACCGCACCGCCGAGTTCAACGCCCGGATGTCCGGCCGGTCCTACTCGGCGGGCGGCATCCGGACGACGGTGGCCGCCACCCGCGCCGCCTCGGACGCCGAGCTCGACGCCAACCTCGCCCGCTTCCTGCGCGAGGCACTGCGCCAGGGCACCACCACGGTGGAGTGCAAGTCCGGCTACGGCCTGACCGTCGAGGACGAGGCCCGGGCGCTGCGCATCGCCGCGGGGCACACCCCGGAGACCACCTACCTCGGCGCCCACGTGGTGGCCCCCGAGTTCGCGGACGACCCGGCCGGCTACGTGGAGCTGGTGACCGGCGAGATGCTGGACGCCTGCGCCCCGCACGCCAAGTGGGTGGACGTCTTCTGCGAGCGCGGCGCCTTCGACGGCGACCAGGCGAGGGCCGTCCTCACCGCGGGCGCGGCCCGCGGCCTGGTGCCGCGGGTGCACGCCAACCAGCTGTCGTACGGCCCGGGCGTGCAGCTCGCGGTGGAGCTGGGGGCGGCCTCGGCGGACCACTGCACCCACCTGACGGACGAGGACGTGGCCGCGCTGGCGGGGTCGGAGACGGTGGCGACGCTGCTGCCGGGCGCCGAGTTCTCCACCCGCGCCACGTACCCGGACGCCCGTCGACTGCTGGACGCGGGCGCCGCCGTGGCGCTCTCCACCGACTGCAACCCGGGGTCGAGCTTCACCAGCTCCATGGCGTTCTGCATCGCGGTGGCGGTGCGCGAGATGGGCATGACCCCGGACGAGGCGGTGTACGCGGCGACCGCGACCGGCGCCCGGGCACTGCGCCGCACGGACGTCGGCACGGTCACCGTGGGTGCCCGGGCGGACCTGCTGCTGCTGGACGCCCCCTCGCACGTGCACCTCGCGTACCGGCCCGGCGTGCCGCTGACCGCGGCGGTCTGGCGCAACGGCGTGCGCGAGGTCTGAGCCGCATCACGCGGACGCCACGGGAGAGCCGGACGCCACGGGAAAGCCGGACGCCACGGGAAAGGGAGGGCGCGATCCGCGCCCTCCCTCGTTCCGTGCAGGGTTGTGCCCTGGTCGGGACCAGTTTTTCCGGTTCGCCCCGCCCGGGACAACCGCCGACCGGCGGGATTCCGCCCGGGTGTACCCCGCCGGTCGGCGGGGTACGGCAGCGGCCCGGCACGGGGGATCCGTGCCGGGCCGCTGCGCACTGCGTCAGGGCGGGTGCGTCAGTGCACGTCGCCCATGAGGCGGACGACCTTCTTGCGGTACATCGCGAGGCCGAGGCCGGCGACGATCGCGGCCACGCCCTGGACGGCGAAGTACCAGGTGGTGCCGGTGGCGTCGCCCAGCACCAGCTGGATGATGGCGGCCACGCAGTCACCGGCGGTGACGGCGAGGAACCAGACGCCCATCATCTGGCTGGCGTACTTCGCCGGGGCCAGCTTGGTGGTGACGGAGAGGCCGACGGGGGAGAGGGTCAGCTCGCCGACCGTCTGGACCAGGTAGACCACGGCCAGCCACAGCGGGGTGACCTTGACGCCGCCTGCGGCGGCGGCCATCGCCAGCATCATGACCAGGAAGGACGCGCCGATCATCAGCAGGCCGACGGCGAACTTCATGGTGGTGCTGGGGTTCTTGCCGCGGCGCGAGAGCGCCACCCAGAGCCAGGCGAAGACCGGGGCCAGCGCCATGATGTAGAGCGGGTTCAGCGACTGGAACCAGCTGGACGGGAAGTTGAACCCGAACAGCGTGGAGGCGGTGCTGTCGTCGGCGAAGACGCTCAGCGTGGAGCCGGACTGGTCGTAGATCATCCAGAACACGGCGGCGGCCACGAAGAACCAGATGTAGCCGCTCATCTTGGACTGCTCGGCCTCGTCGAGGTCCTTGTCGCGCTTCACCCGGGCGAAGACGAACACCGGGATCGCGATGCCCGCGATCGACAGCGGCCAGATCGCCCAGTCGATGGTGAAGCGGCCGCTCAGCACGACGACGGCGTAGAACGCGACCGCGACGGCCAGCCACAGGCCGGCCTTGCGGAGGATCGCGCGCTTCTCGTCGGCCGGCATCGGGGAGGTCACGACGTCGCTGGCCGCGGCCAGGTGGCGGGTGCCGAGCAGGAACTGGCCGAGGCCGAGCGCCATGCCGACGCCGGCGAGGGCGAAGCCCAGGTGCCAGTTGACGCTCTGGCCGACGGTGCCGATGACCAGCGGGGCGGCGAAGGCACCGAGGTTGATGCCCATGTAGAAGATCGTGAAGCCGCCGTCGCGACGCGGGTCGTTCGGGCCGTCGTACAGGTGGCCGACCATCGTCGAGATGTTGGCCTTGAGCAGGCCGGAGCCGAGCGCGATGAAGCCGAGGCCGGTGAAGAACGAGGCCGAGAACGGCACGGCCAGCAGGAAGTGGCCGATCATGATGATCGTTCCGCCGAGCGCCACGGTCTTGCGGGCGCCGAGGAAGCGGTCGGCGATCCAGCCGCCCGGCAGGGCGAGCAGGTACACCATCGCGTTGTAGACGCTGTAGACCGCCGTCGCCACGGCGATCTTCATGCCGAGGCCGCCCTCGGTGGTGGCGGCGGTCATGTAGAGCACCAGCAGGGCACGCATGCCGTAGAAGCTGAAGCGCTCCCACATCTCGGTCATGAAGAGGGTGGCGAGCCCTCGGGGGTGCCCGAAGAAGGTCTTGCCACTGGAAGGGGCCGGACGGATGCCGGCGTCCAGGGTGGTAGTCGCCATGTGTGGTGGGTTCCTTGCCTGTGTTCGTCCGCCGAGGGGGTGGTGGCGGGCGGGGACCGGACCACTGTACGGGGGCGATGACATGACATCGGATGACAAGTGCACAGGCGTCGGTATTGTCCGAGTAAAGCCCCAGCAGCTACAGGTCGTCCATTCGATGGTAACTCGGAAAATCTTCCTTCGAAACGAAGATCGAATGGTGAAATATCTGTGCCTCGGCCTCCAAAGCGGTTCTCGGCGCGGACATGGCGGGCCCAAGGTAACGATCACGGTTCTGTGAAACAGTTCACAGCACCTGGCGATCACCGGAGCGGACTACCATCACCCCCATGACCTGTGTGCTGCTGGCCGAGGACGACCCGGCAATCTCCGAACCGCTGGCCCGCGCGCTCCGTCGCGAGGGGTACGACGTGCTCGTCCGCGAGGACGGCCCGGCCGCACTGGCGGCGGGCCTCGCCGAGGACGTCGACCTGATCGTCCTGGACCTCGGCCTGCCCGAGATGGACGGCCTGGAGGTCTGCCGCAGACTGCGCGCCGACGGGCGCAGCTGCCCCGTGCTGGTGCTCACCGCGCGGGCCGACGAGGTGGACACGGTGGTCGGCCTCGACGCCGGCGCCGACGACTACGTCACCAAGCCCTTCCGGCTGGCCGAGCTGCTCGCCCGCGTCCGGGCGCTGCTCCGCCGCGGCAACGTCGACCAGCTCACCACCGGCGCACACGGCGTGAAGATCGACATCGAGTCGCACCGCGCCTGGCTCGGCGAAGAGGAGCTCACCCTCTCCGCCAAGGAGTTCGAGCTGCTGCGCGTCCTGGTGCGGGACGCCGGCCGGGTGGTCACCCGCGAGGAGATCATGCGCCAGGTCTGGGACACCACCTGGTGGACGTCCACCAAGACCCTGGACATGCACATCTCCTGGCTGCGCAAGAAGCTCGGCGACGACGCCGCCAACCCGCGCTACATCGCCACCGTCCGCGGTGTCGGCTTCCGGTTCGAGAAGAACTGACCCCGGCCGCCCGCACCGCAGCAGCACCGAAGCACACGGCACCGAAGCACCGAACCGACTGAGCGAAGGCGTTCCCCGGCGTGAAGCGCAGAATGATCAACTCGCTGCTGGGTGTCGTCCTGGTGGTGGTCGCGGTGTTCTGCGTCCCGCTGGCGCTCATCGAGAAGCAGAGCATCGTCAACGCCGCCGAGGACCGGGTCGACGCCGCGGCCGTGCGGGTCCTCGGCCTGGTCGAGAACCGGCTCGCCGCGGGCGAACCGGTGACCGGCGAGAAGTTCGCCGCCCAGGTCACCGACGGCTCCTTCGTCACCGTCGACATCCCCGGCCAGCCGCTCATCGCGGCCGGCCGGCCGGTCGACGGCCCGGCGCTGACCGCCACCGAGGAGGGTGCCAGCGGCGAGAAGGTGACCGTCCAGCAGTCCCGCGAGGACGTCGACCACGAGATCGGCAACATGCTGCTGCTGCTCGGCGTCGTCGCCCTGCTCGCCGTCCAGGCCGCGGTCGCCCTCGCGGTCTGGCAGGCCAAGCGGCTCGCCCGCCCGCTCACCGAACTCGCCGAGACCGCCGAGCGCCTCGGGTCCGGCGACCCGCGCCCCCGCGACCGCCGGTACGGCGTGCCCGAGCTCGACCGGATCGCCGAGGTGCTGGACGTCAGCGCGGTGCGGATCGCCCGGATGCTCACCGCCGAGCGCCGGCTCGCCGCCGACGCCTCGCACCAGCTGCGCACCCCGCTCACCGCGCTCTCCATGCGCCTGGAGGAGATCACCGCGCTCGCCGAGGAGCCGGACACCGTCAAGGAGGAGGCGACGATCGCCCTCCAGCAGGTGGAGCGGCTCACCGACGTCGTCCAGCGGCTGCTCACCAACCAGCGCGACCCGGCCAGCCCGACCGCCGTCACCTTCGACCTCGACGAGGTGCTCAAGCAGCAGGTCGAGGAGTGGAGCGCACCGCTGCGGGCGGCCGGCCGCCGGCTGCTGATGGAGGGCATGCGCGGTACCACCGTGATCGGCACGCCCGGCACGGTGGCCCAGGTGATGGCCACCCTGATCGAGAACTCGCTGATGCACGGAGGCGGCGACATCACCCTGCGGGTGCGCCGCACCGGCTCCTCGGTCGTCGCCGAGGTGCAGGACGAGGGCCCGGGCGTCCCGCCCGAGCTCGGCAACCGGGTCTTCGAACGGGCGGTCAGCGGACGCAACTCGACCGGCATCGGCCTGGCCGTCGCCCGCGACCTCGCGGAGGCGGACGGCGCCCGCCTGGAACTGCTCTCGCTCAAGCCCCCGGTGTTCGCCCTCTTCCTCGGCAGCGGCCGGGACGAGGACGAGAACAGCGCCCGGCCGCACGCCTGAGCGCGGCCCGGCCGGGGCGTCACTTCACGTAGTGCGGCTCCTCGGCCGCCAGCAGCAGCTCGGCCTCGGTGACCACCTCGGGCTCGGCCGCGGTCTCGGGCTCGGACAGCTCCGGCATCGCCTTGAACACCCAGGTGCGGTACGAGACGAAGCGGAACACCGTGCCGACCGCGAGACCGGCCACCTTGGCGGCGACCTGTTCCAAGTGCGTGTCCAGGCCCAGCACGTAGACCGAGAAGCCCAGCACACCGGTCTCGATCAGCATGCCGGCGCCGCTGAACACCAGGAACAGCGTGATCTCCCGCTTGCGGGAGGCCGCGTCGCGGTCCTTGTAGAGCCAGTACCGGTAGCCCAGGTAGTTGGTGGCGATGGCCACCAGCGTCGCCGCCACGTTGGAGCGCAGCGAGGCCAGGTTCAGGCCGTTGATGCAGACCCAGAAGACGACGAAGTTGACCAGCACGCCGCTCAGTCCGACGACGCCGAACTTGATCACCTCGCCGGACATGCCGCGCAGGCGCTGCGGCAGCGACGGCTTCGTCGCGGTGGTCGTGGTCATCCGGGTGTCTCCTGAGTGACGTACGGGAGGACGGGAGGTGCCCGCGCGGGCGCACCGCTGGCGGGCGTCTCGTGTACGCACGTGCGCGGCGAGGGCCCGGGCCACCAGGCTACTCGCTCCCACAGGCCCCATCGGCGCCCGGTTACCCTCCCGCCTCCGGGTGAACGGCCGGTGCACCGGCTCCGACCGGCCCGGATATCCTGGGCAGCGTGACTTTCGCGGGCAATGCAAAATTTCCAGTGGTCGGCGTGATCGGTGGCGGGCAGCTGGCGCGCATGGCGCACCAGGCCGGCATCCCGCTCGGCATCCGTTTCAAGCTCCTCGCCGACACCCCGCAGGACTCGGCGGCCCAGGTGGTGTCCGACGTCGTCCTCGGCGACTACCGGGACCTGGAGACGCTGCGCCGCTTCGCCGCCGACTGCGACGTGATCACCTTCGACCACGAGCACGTGCCGACCGAGCACCTGCGCGCGCTGCAGGCCGACGGCGTCGCCGTCCGCCCCGGCCCGGACGCCCTGGTGAACGCCCAGGACAAGGGTGTGATGCGGGCGAAGCTGGACTCGATCGACGTGCCCTGCCCGCGCCACCGGATCGTCGCCGACCCGGCCGACGTCACCGCCTTCGCCGAGGAGGGCACCGGCTACCCGGTCGTCCTGAAGACCGTCCGCGGCGGCTACGACGGCAAGGGCGTGTGGGTGGTCGCCGACGAGGCCGAGGCGGCCGCGCCCTTCCTGGCCGGCGTACCGGTGCTGGCCGAGGAGAAGGTCGACTTCCTCCGCGAGCTGGCCGCGAACGTGGTCCGCTCGCCCAGCGGCCAGGCGGTCGCCTACCCGGTGGTGGAGAGCGTCCAGGAGAACGGAGTCTGCGCCGAGGTCACCGCGCCCGCGCCGGACCTCGACCCGGAGCTGGCCGCCGAGGCCCAGCAGCTCGCCCTGCGGATCGCCGGTGCGCTGGACATCACCGGCCACCTCGCGGTGGAGCTGTTCCAGACCCGGGACGGACGCATCCTCGTCAACGAGCTGGCGATGCGCCCGCACAACTCCGGCCACTGGTCCCAGGACGGCTCGTTCACCTCGCAGTTCGAGAACCACCTGCGGGCCGTCCTCGACCTGCCGCTCGGCGACCCGCGCCCGCGCGCCCCGTGGACGGTCATGGTCAACGTGCTCGGCGGCGACTACCCGGACATGTACCACGCCTTCCTGCACTGCATGGCCCGCGACCCCGGCCTCAAGATCCACATGTACGGCAAGGACGTGAAGCCGGGCCGCAAGGTCGGCCACGTCAACGTCGTCGGGGACGACCTCGACGACGTCCGTGAGCGCGCCCGCCACGCGGCCGCCTACCTGCGAGGAACGATCACCGAATGACCAACCCCGAGGCTCCGCTCGTCGGCATCGTCATGGGCTCGGACTCCGACTGGCCCGTGATGGAGGCCGCCGCGCAGGCGCTGGCCGAGTTCGAGGTCCCCTTCGAGGTGGACGTCGTCTCCGCCCACCGCATGCCGCGCGAGATGGTGGCGTACGGCGAGCAGGCGCACGCCCGCGGCCTGAAGGCGATCATCGCCGGCGCCGGCGGCGCCGCCCACCTCCCGGGCATGCTGGCCTCGGTCACGCCGCTGCCGGTGATCGGCGTCCCGGTGCCGCTGAAGTACCTGGACGGCATGGACAGCCTGATGTCGATCGTGCAGATGCCCGCCGGCGTGCCGGTGGCCACCGTGTCGATCGCCGGCGCCCGCAACGCCGGCCTGCTGGCCGTGCGGATGCTCGCCGCCTTCGACCCGGAGCTCGCCGAGCGGATGGTGGACTTCCAGGCCGAGCTGAACACCCAGGCCACCGAGAAGGGCAAGAAGCTCCGCGCCCGCGTGGCCGGCAGCCAGGGCTGAGCCCCGTCGATCGCCCGGGCCGGGCGGGTGCGCCGGTGTAGAACGGGGGGATGACCCCTGAACTGCTCGACCGCGCCCGCGCCGTGCTCCGCGACACCCCCGTGGTGGACGGGCACAACGACCTCCCCTGGGCGATGCGCTCCCAGGTCGGCTACGACCTGGACGCGCTCGACCTGGCGGCCGACCAGAGCGCCCGCCTGCACACCGACCTCGGCCGGCTCCGCGCCGGCGGGGTCGGTGCGCAGTTCTGGTCGGTGTACGTGCGCAGCGACTTCGCCGGTGACCGGGCGGTGAGCGCCACCCTGGAGCAGATCGACTTCGTGCACGCCCTGACCGCGCGCTACCCCGCGGTGCTGCGCCTTGCGCTGACCGCGGACGACATGGAGGCGGCCCGCGCCGAGGGCCGGATCGCCTCGCTGATGGGTGCCGAGGGCGGGCACTCGATCGACAGCTCGCTGGCCACCCTGCGCGCCCTGTACACCCTGGGCGTGCGGTACCTGACGCTCACTCACAACGACAACGTGCCGTGGGCGGACTCCGCCACCGACGAGCCGGCCGCGGGCGGACTGACCGCCTTCGGCGAGGAGGTCGTCCGCGAGATGAACCGGCTCGGCATGCTGGTCGACCTCTCGCACACCTCCGCCGAGACCATGCGGACCGCGCTCCGGGTCGCCGAGGCGCCGGTGATCTTCTCGCACTCCTCCGCACGGGCCGTCTGCGACCACCCGCGCAACGTCCCGGACGACGTGCTGGCCGCACTGCCGGCCAACGGCGGCCTGGCGATGGCCACCTTCGTACCGAAGTTCGTGCTGCCCGCCGCGATCGAGTGGACGCTGGCCGCGGACGAGAACATGCGCGCGCACGGCTTCCACCCGCTGGAGACCACCCCCGCCGCGATGGACTGCCAGCGCGCCCACGAGGCCGCCCACCCGCGGCCGGTCGCCACCCCGGCCACGGTCGCCGACCACCTCGACCACATGCGGGAGGTCGCCGGGATCGACCACATCGGCATCGGCGGCGACTTCGACGGCACCGCGTTCGTCCCGGCGGGGCTGGACGACGTCGCCGGCTACCCGAACCTGGTCGCCGAACTCCTCGGCCGCGGCTGGTCCGAGGCCGACCTGTCCAAGCTGACCTGGCACAACGCCGTCCGGGTGCTGCGCGAGGCGGAGGAGGCGGCCCGCCGACTGCAGGCCGTCCGCGGCCCGTCCATCGCCACCCTGGAGCAGCTCGACGGCCGGGGTTGACCTTGCCCCTGGGGCAGACGGGAGCGTGGAGCACGTGGAGGACGAAGCACTGCTCGGCATCGGCGCGTTCGCCCGCCGCGCCCGGCTCTCGGCCAAGGCGCTGCGGCTGTACGACCGGCAGGGCCTGTTGCCGCCCGACCGGGTCGACCCGGTCACCGGCTACCGGTACTACCGGGAGGACCGGCTGCCGGCGGCTCGGCTGATCGTCCGGCTGCGCGGGCTGGACATGCCGCTCGCGACCGTGGCCGAGGTGCTGGCCGCGCCCGGGCCGCGCGCCGCCGAACTGGTGGCCGCCTACTGGGAGTCGGTCGAGCACCGGATCTCGGCCCAGCGCGAGCTGGCGGCGCACCTCCGCATCCGACTGTCGGGAGGCGAAGGGAGATTGGACATGTACCGGATCGAGGAGCGCGAGGTGCCGGAGCAGCTGGTGCTCACCGAGCAGCGGCACGCCCGGCCGGAGGACCTGCCGGTGTGGATCCCGGAGGCGTCCGGGCGGCTGATCGCCGCCGCGGGGGCCTACGGCGGAGTGGCCGCGGCGCCGTTCGTGGTCTACCACGGCGAGGTCAACGAGGACAGCGACGGGCCGGTCGAGGTCTGCGTGCCGATCGACCCCGCGCACGCGGGCACCGTCGCGCACGCCCACCGCGCGGAGCCCGCGCACCGCGAGGCGTACACCACGATCACCAAGGCACAGGTGGCCTACCCGCAGATCCTGTCGGCCTACGACGCGGTCTTCGAGTGGGCGAAGTCCGAGGACCGCACGGTGGTGTCGGCCCCGCGCGAGGTCTACTTCGCGGACTGGGCCGCCGTCGCCGACGGCGAGCCGGTCTGCGACATCGCGGTGCCGGTGGAGTAGACGCGGGGGCGGGCAGCCGGGGGACGGATCAGAGCAGCGGCAGCTCGATGGCCGGGCACTTGTCCATGACCATGTCGAGCCCGGCGGCCCTGGTCCGCTCCCAGGCGGCCTCGTCCACCACGTCCAGTTGGAACCAGACCGCCTTGGCACCCACCGCGACGGCCTGGTCGGCGACTTCGCCGGCCAGGCCGCTGTTCACGAACACGTCGACCACGTCGACCGGGAAGGGCACCTCGGCGAGCGTGGCGTAGCCCTGCTCGCCTAGCACCGTCTCGGCCTTCGGGTGCACCGGCACCACGCGCTTGCCGGCCCGCTGCAGCACCCGGGCGACGCCGTACGCCGCCCGCCGGGTGTTGGTGGACAGGCCGACCACCGCCCAGGTGTCGCCGGACTCCCGGAGGATCCTGCGGACCGTCGCCTCGTCTCCGTACGTCATGCCGGGGACAACCCGTGCCGGGCCGCGGTCATTCCGCGCCGGGCCGGCCCATCGCCCGGTAGGTCCAGCCCGCGGCCCGCCAGGCGGTCGCGTCCAGGACGTTCCGGCCGTCCAGGATGCGCCGCTCGGCGACCAGCGTGCCGACCTCCACCGGGTCGAGCTCGCGGAACTCCTGCCACTCCGTCAGGTGCAGCACCACGTGGGCGCCCTGGACGGCCTCCAGCGCGGAGTCCGCGTACGACAGGCTGGGGAACATCTTGCGGGCGTTGTCCATCGCCTTCGGGTCGTACACGGTGACCTGAGCGCCCTGCAGCTGGATCTGCCCGGCGACGTTCAGCGCGGGGGAGTCCCGGATGTCGTCGGAGTTCGGCTTGAAGGCCGCGCCGAGCACGGCGACCCGGCGGCCCAGGAAGCCGCCGCCGCACTGCTCGCGGGCGAGCTCGACCATCCGCGAACGGCGCCGCATGTTGATCGAGTCGACCTCGCGCAGGAAGGTCAGCGCCTGGTCCGCGCCCAGCTCGCCGGCCCGGGCCATGAACGCCCGGATGTCCTTGGGCAGGCAGCCGCCGCCGAAGCCGAGACCGGCGTTGAGGAACTTGCCGCCGATCCGGGCGTCGTAGGAGAGCGCCTTGGACAGCTGGACGACATCGGCGCCGGCCGACTCGCAGACCTCCGCCATCGCGTTGATGAAGGAGATCTTCGTGGCCAGGAACGAGTTCGCGGCGGCCTTCACCAGCTCGGCGGTGGCGAAGTCGGTCACCACGAAGGGCACGCCCTCGGAGACCGGCGTCGCGTACACCTCGCGCAGCAGCCGTTCGGCGCGCTCGCTGCGCACGCCCACCACCAGCCGGTCCGGGTGCAGGGTGTCGCCGACCGCGAAGCCCTCGCGGAGGAACTCCGGGTTCCAGGCCAGCTCGGCCTGCTCGCCGACCGGCGCCAGGGCGGCCAGCCGCTCCGCCAGTCGGCCGGCGCTGCCGACCGGCACGGTCGACTTGCCGACCACGAGGGTCGGGCGGGTCAGGTGGACGGCCAGCGAGTCGAGGGCGCTGTCGACATAGCTCATGTCGGCGGCGAACTCGCCCTTCTTCTGCGGGGTGTTGGTGCAGATGAAGTGGACGTCGCCGAACTCGGCCACCTCCTCCCAGGAGGTGGTGAAGCGCAGCCGGCCGGTCGAGCCCTCGTGGCCGGGGACGTGCTTGACCAGCAGTTCGGCGAGTCCGGGCTCGTACATCGGCACCCGGCCCGCGGCGAGCGACGCTATCTTCTCCGGGTCGATGTCCAGGCCGAGCACCTCGAAGCCGAGCTCCGCCATGCAGGCGGCGTGCGTCGCGCCGAGGTAACCGGTGCCGATCACCGTGATGCGGAGGGCCACGTGCTTCCCCTTCAGTCCAGGTTGCCGGGCCGCCCGGGGTGACCGGCGGCCGCAGCCACTGATGGTAGCCGGGGCCGGCCGCGCGGCGAACCCGTCGATAACGGCCGGGTTGCCGAAATCCCGACCCGGACCCACGGGGGCGCACCGGGCGGCACAATGCGCGCATGGCAGCGAGGGAGCGCGAGGAAGCGGCGGGGGAGCGCCCGGCACCGCTGAGCCTCTTCGAGGACGTGCGGGCGGACGGGGCGGACGACGGGGACGAGGGGGCGGACGCGGCCGGCGGCCCGGCCCCGTCCGAGGACGGCGAGGCCCGGCGCAGGCGGCGCACCCGCCGGGTGCTGGTCTGGACGCTGGTGGCGCTGTTCGCCCTGCTGCTCGGCGGGACGGGGGTCGCGTACTGGACGGTCGACCACTACGCGTCCTCGGTGGAGCGGATCCCCGGCGCCTTCCCCACCCTGCCCGCCGACAAGCAGCCGACGGCCGTGCCGAACACCGGCACCACCTTCCTGCTGGTCGGCCTGGACGCCCGCTCGGACGTGCCCACCACCGGCACGGAGGCGAAGGCGCCGGCCTGGAAGGCCGGCGCGCAGCGCAGCGACACCATGATGCTGCTGCACATAGCCGCCGACCGGAAGAGCGCGTCGATCGTCTCCCTCGCCCGCGACACCCTGGTGGACATCCCCGGCCACGGGAAGGCGAAGATCAACGCGGCCTACTCCTGGGGCGGCCCGTCGCTGATGGTCGAGACGGTGCAGAACCTCACCGGCATCCGCATCGACCACATCGGGGTGATCGACTGGAACGGCTTCCGGGCGCTGACCGACGCGGTCGGAGGCGTCGACATCACCATCCCTCAGACCATCGAGGCCCGCGGCGACGCCCGCCAGTGGGACGCCGGCACCCACCACATGGACGGCGCGGAGGCGCTGCTGTACGTCCGCGAGCGGCACGGCCTGCCCAACGGCGACCTGGACCGCAGCAAGCGCCAGCAGAACTTCCTGCGCGCCCTGATGATCCAGACCATGGACGCCGGCACCCTCGGCAGCCCGGCCCGGCTCACCGGTCTGCTGCAGGCCGTCGGCGACGTGGTCAGCGTGGACGACCGGCTCAGCAACACCGACCTCTACGAGCTCGCCTGGAGCATGCGCGGGCTGCGCCCGGACGGCGTGCGCTTCATGAACGCGCCCTTCGGCGGCTTCGACAGCACCGCGGACGGGCAGTCCGTGGTGCTGCTCGACCGGCCGGCGGCGGCCACGCTCTGGGAGGCGGTGCGCAACGACCGCATGGAGCAGTACCTGGCCGAGCACCGCACCAGCAGCGACACCCTCGGCGACAGCGTGCGCTGAGCCGCGCGGCCGCCTGTTGTGCATGTCACGCTGCCGGGGAACCCCGGGGCACGCCTAGAATGAGTGGCGACACTGCTACTTAACGGTAACTAACCACGCGAGGGGCGAGCACATGGCGGGCAATTCCGGAGCGGATTTCGACCTCTTCCGGTTGGCCGAGGAGCACGACATGCTCCGTGACGCGGTGCGGTCGCTGGCCGAGGCGAAGATCGCCCCGTTCGCGGCCGAGGTCGACGAGCAGGGCCGTTTCCCGAGCGAGGCGCTGGAGGCGCTGCAGGGCAACGACCTGCACGCGGTGCACGTGCCCGAGGAGTACGGCGGCGCCGGCGCGGACGCGCTGGCCACCGTGATCGTGATCGAGGAGGTCGCCCGGGTCTGCGCCTCCTCCTCGCTGATCCCCGCGGTCAACAAGCTCGGCTCGCTGCCGGTGCAGCTGTCCGGCTCGGAGGAGCTGAAGGCCAAGTACCTCGGCGCGCTGGCCCGCGGCGAGGGCATGTTCTCCTACTGCCTGTCCGAGCCGGAGGCCGGCTCCGACGCGGCCGGCATGAAGACCCGCGCGGTCCGCGACGGCGACTTCTGGGTCCTCAACGGCGTCAAGCGGTGGATCACCAACGCCGGCGTCTCCGAGTTCTACACCGTCATGGCCGTCACCGACCCGGAGAAGCGCTCCAGGGGCATCTCCGCGTTCGTGGTCGAGAAGGGCGACGAGGGCGTCTCCTTCGGCGCCCCGGAGAAGAAGCTCGGCATCAAGGGCTCGCCGACCCGCGAGGTCTACTTCGACAACGTGCGGATCCCCGCCGACCGGATGATCGGCGCCGAGGGCACCGGCTTCGCCACCGCGATGAAGACCCTCGACCACACCCGGGTCACCATCGCCGCCCAGGCGATCGGCATCGCCCAGGGCGCCCTCGACTACGCCAAGGGCTACGTCCAGGAGCGCAAGCAGTTCGGCAAGGCCATCGCCGAGTTCCAGGGCGTGCAGTTCATGCTCGCCGACATGGCGATGAAGCTGGAGGCCGCCCGCCAGCTCACGTACGCCGCCGCCGCGAAGTCCCAGCGCACCGACGGCGACCTGACCTTCTTCGGGGCCGCCGCCAAGTGCTTCGCCTCCGACGTCGCGATGGAGATCACCACCGACGCCGTCCAGCTGCTCGGCGGCTACGGCTACACCCGCGACTACCCGGTCGAGCGGATGATGCGCGACGCCAAGATCACCCAGATCTACGAGGGCACCAACCAGGTCCAGCGCATCGTCATGGCCCGCAACCTCCCGTAGGCCCCGCGGGCCTCAGCAGGTCCCCCGTCCGGTGAGCCGCCCGCTCGCCGGGCCGGGGACCTGCGGCGTTCCGGGCCGCTGCGGCTCCCGTCGGTGCGGCTCGGCCTGCAGCGGTCCGGTCCCCTCGCGCAGGCCGATGCAGCGCGCCGGGATGCCCGCCCAGATCTCCCCGCGCCCGGTGGAGCGGGTCAGCACCGCGTTGGCACCGACGATCGTCCCCGCGCCCACCGTCAGCACACCCTCCTTGCAGACGATCTTCGCGCCGGCGCAGACCACGACCCCGTCCTCCAGCACCACCCGCCGCATCGCGCTCCGCTCCTGCGGTACCCACGGGTCGGCGCGGCCCACGGTGACCCCGTTGTAGAGCGTCACCCCGGCACCGATCGTGGTGTACGGGTGCAGCACCGTGCCGAAGCCGCGGTGGAACACTTCCAGCCCCGGCCCGATCTCCACCGCGGCCGGCACCTCCATCCCGTACAGCGCCAGCGCCTCCTGGACGAGGCGGCCGAGCAGCGGGTGGCGGCGGCGGTAGATCAAGGACGTCACCAGAGACATGCGGCACATTGTGACGGAGCGGCGACGCACCGTCCCCAAAACCGGCGCGCGGGGCCGCGCACCGTCCTCGGGACGGCGCGCGGCCCCGCACGGGCGCCGCCGGTGCTCGGCGGTGCGCCTACTTCTTCAGGTCCGGCACCGGGGTGTCGTTCTTGAAGGCGTCGAAGACCTGCTTGGACTTGGTCGCGTCCCACTTGACCGCCGACTCGCCGGTGGGGGTGCGGAAGTCCGGGTTGCCGATCGGCACGGTGATGCTCTTGCCGTCGCCGCCGGAGACGCCCTTCATGGCCAGGAAGAGCGAGCCGAGGTCGGTCAGCCCGGCGTCCTCGTCCACGATCAGGGTGCCCAGGCCCGAGCTCACCATCGGGTAGAAGGTGAACGGGTTGAGCAGGGTCGCCGGCGACGCGGCCTGGCTCGCCAGCGCGCTCAGGAACTTCTGCTGATTGCGCATCCGGCCGAGGTCCTGGTCGGCCATCTGGTGCCGCTGGCGGACGAAGGCGAGCGACTGCTTGCCGCTCAGCGTCTGGCAGCCGGCCTTCAGGTCGAGGCCGGAGTCCCGGTCCTTGACGTCCTGCTCGATGCACATGTCCACGCCGCCGACCGAATCGACGATCCCGACGAAGCCGGCGAAGCCGATCTCGGCGTAGTGGTCGATGTGCACCCCGGTGTTGGTCTCCACCGTCTGCACCAGCAGCCGGCCGCCGCCGCGCGCGAAGGCCGCGTTGATCTTCGAGGTCGTCTGCGGGACGGTCTTGCCGCTGCCGCTGGTGTCCAGGTGCGCCGGGATGGTCACCCAGGAGTCGCGCGGGATCGACATCAGGGTGTTCCCGTTGTCGCCGATGTGCAGCAGCATCATCGAGTCGCTGCGCTTGCCCTGCGCCGAGCCGGTGTGCAGCGCGTCCTCGTCGGCGTCCGACAGGCCCTCCCGGCTGTCCGAGCCGACGATCAGCCAGTTGGTGCCCTTGCCCGCCGCCGGACGGTTGTCGTACGGGGCCAGCACGTTCTCGTGGTTCAGCTGGGAGTCGGCCCACACGTAGGTGCCGATGCCGGTCACCAGCAGCGCGGCGACCAGCGCCAGCGCACCCACCTTGATCTTCCGGCTGCGCGGCCAGCGCGAGGCCGTGGCCGGCGCGTCCGGTCCCGGGCCGCCCGGGCCGCCGGGCCGGACGGGTGCACCCGGCGCGCCCGGTGCACCGGGACCCGTCGGACGCCCGTAGCCGGGCTGCTGCTGCGGCACCCCCGGGGCGCGGCCCTGCTGCGGCGGCCGGCCGTAGCCCTGCTGCGGTGGGACGGCCGCACCGCCGTAGCCGCCGCGACCCCCCTGGGCGCCGCCCGGAGCGCCCGCCCCGGCACCGCGCGGGTTGAGCTCCGGCGGCAGCGGCGGCTCGGCCGACGCACCGCCCTGGCGGTACCCGCCGTCGCCCTGCCCGTACGCGCCCCCGCCCCCCGGGCGGTCCTCCTGCCACGTGTTCATGTGGGAGAGGATGCCCGAAACCGGCACTCCGCAGTTGTCCGGCCCCCGCCCCGGGGCCCCTTGTATCCGATTTGATGCACGGCGCGGACGGATCGGCGGAATGTTCACCTGCTGGAACCAACCTTGACCGGCGGAAACGGCCCGTGCTTGCATCGTCGCCATGGGACAGCGAAGGATCCTCACGCGTCGGCGGCACGTCGACCTGCTGCGTGTCGCCCGCTCGCTGTGTCGTGGCTGACCGCTCGCCGACACCCCGTGCCCGCACCGCCCGCTCCGCCCCTCGGGGCGGAGCGCGCCGCGCCGTACCGCTTCCGATCTCCGCCGCGCCCCAGCCGCGGCCCCGCCGCAGCCTTCCCGGGCCCCGCCCGTCGAGCGGCCCGCCACGACCCGAGGTGAACCCATGGCCACCGTCCTGTCCGTCTCCGGCTCCCCGTCGCCGACCTCCCGCACCACCCGGCTGCTCCGCCACGTCGACACCCTGCTCACCGCGCACGGCCACGACGTCGTCCCGTTCGAGGTCCGCAGCCTGCCCGCCGAGGCCCTGCTCTCCGCCGACACCTCCGACCCCGCGATAGCCCGGGCACTGGAGCTGTTCGCCGAGGCAGACGGCATCGTCATCGGCACCCCCGTCTACAAGGCCGCCTACTCCGGACTGCTCAAGACCCTGCTCGACGTCCTCCCGCAGTACGCGCTGCGCGGCAAGGCCGTCCTGCCGCTCGCCACCGGCGGCTCGCCCGCCCACGTCCTCGCGGTGGACTACGCGCTGCGCCCGGTGCTCAGCTCGATGGGCGCTGGCCACATCACCCAGGGCTGGTTCGTCCTGGACCGCCACGTCACCACCCGGGAGGACGGCACCACCGCCCTCGAACCGGAGACGGAACTGCAGCTCACGCCCGTGGTCGACACCTTCGCCGCGGCGCTCGTCCGCAGCGGGGAGCTGGTCGCCGCCGGCTGACCCTGGTACCCGGGGTGCGGTCCCCTAGGGGGAGGGCGCCCGCACCCCGTACATCTCCCGGTCAACCGGCTTCCTCCCGACGGAGGACGAGACGGTTCCCGCCCGCTCCTAACGTGGTTCCTACAGCCCGCTCCTCCTTCGGGGGTGGTGCTGGCCCCACCTCCAAGACGGCTGCCTGCACCATGTCGCAGCACCCGTCCCCGTTGGCAGGCTGTGGGGCGACGGGTGGACGACGTACCGAGGAGAACCCAGTGACGACGGCAGCCAAAGCCGTGCATGACCAGCAGACGCCCGGCGGGCAGGGCGCCTTCGCCGCCTCCGCACGCCAGGTGACCAAGGCCTACGGCGCCGGGGAGACCCGGGTCACGGCCCTCGACGCCGTCGACGTGGACATCCACCGCGGGCGGTTCACCGCGATCATGGGCCCCTCGGGCTCCGGCAAGTCGACCCTGATGCACTGCCTGGCCGGCCTCGACACGGTGACCGAGGGTCGCATCTGGATCGGCGACGCCGAGATCACCGGTCTCAAGGACAAGCAGCTGACCCGGCTCCGCCGGGACAAGATCGGCTTCATCTTCCAGGCGTTCAACCTGCTGCCCACGCTGAACGCCCTGGAGAACATCACGCTGCCGATGGACATCGCCGGCCGCAAGCCCGACGCCGCCTGGCTCGACCAGGTCATCGAGACGGTCGGCCTCGCCGGGCGCCTCAAGCACCGGCCGACCCAGCTCTCCGGCGGCCAGCAGCAGCGCGTCGCGGTCGCCCGCGCCCTCGCCGCCCGACCCGAGATCATCTTCGGTGACGAGCCCACCGGCAACCTCGACTCCCGCTCCGGCGCCGAGGTGCTCACCTTCCTGCGCCGCTCGGTCGACGAGCTGGGCCAGACCATCGTCATGGTCACCCACGACCCGGTCGCCGCCGGCTACGCGGACCGTGTGCTGTTCCTCGCAGACGGCCGGATCGTCGACGAGATGCACGCCCCCACCGCCGACTCCGTCCTCGAACGCATGCGCCGCTTCGACGGCAAGCGCACCAGCTGAGCCGGGGGACGCACCGATGCTGCTCAAGACCTCACTACGGAGCTTCTTCGCCCACAAGGGGCGAATGATCCTCTCACTGATCGCCGTCGTGCTGTCCGTGGCCTTCGTGTCCGGCACGCTCGTCTTCTCCAACACCGCCACCGGCACCTTCGACCGGCTCTTCGCCTCCACCGCCTCCGACCTGTCCGTCGGCCAGGCCAAGGACAAGCTCACCGCCGACGAGCAGGAGGGCGGCGCGGCCAGCACCGTCCCCGTCGACACCGTGCAGAAGCTCGCCGGCCTGCCCGGCGTGAAGACCGCCCTCGGCCAGGTCATGGTCCAGAGTGCGGTCCTGGTCGACCCGAAGACCAACAAGGCGGTCGGCCCGACCTCCGGTGCGCCCACACTCACCGGCAACTGGGTCGAAACCCCGCGCAAGTCCGTCGACATCACCTCCGGCAGCGCCCCCAAGGGGGCCGGCCAGATCATGCTCGACGCCGACACCGCCAAGAAGGCCAAGCTCGAACTCGGCAGTCCGCTGCGCGTCATCACCAAGAGCGGCAACTACGACTTCACCATCTCCGGCATCGTCACCTTCCGGACCACCAATCCCGGTGCGGCGCTGGCCTTCATGGACACCCCGACCGCCCAGCAGGACCTCCTCGGCACCACCGCCTTCACCACCGTCGACCTCTTCGGCGACGGCAGCCGCAGCGACGATCAGCTCAAGCAGCAGGCGCTCGCCGCCCTCGGCAGCGGATACGAGGCCAAGACTGCCGCCGAGCAGAAGGCCGAGAACAACAAGGACGTCGGCTCCTTCCTCAACTTCATGAAGTACGCCATGCTCGGCTTCGCCGGCATCTCGCTGCTGGTCGGCGGCTTCCTGATCATCAACACCTTCTCCATGCTGGTCGCCCAGCGCACCCGCGAGATCGGCCTGCTGCGCGCCATCGGCGGCAGCCGCAAGCAGGTCAACCGCTCGGTGATGGTCGAGGCGCTGATCCTCGGCGTGCTCGGCTCCACGCTCGGCCTGGCCGCCGGCCTCGGCATCGCCACCCTGCTGATCCAGCTGATGAAGGCCGCCGGGATGAACCTCGACGCCTCCTCGCTGGACATCACCTGGACGGTTCCGGCCGCCTCCTACGCGGTCGGCGTGCTGATCACCCTGCTCGCCGCCTGGTTCCCGGCCCGCCGCGCCGCCCGGATCTCCCCGATGGCCGCCCTGCGCGACCACGGCACCCCGGCCGAGGCGTCCGCCAACCGGATCCGCATCGTGATCGGCCTGGTCGTCACCGGCCTCGGCGCGGCCGGCCTGGCCGCCGCCGCGAGCGCCGACAAGGCCGCCACCGGCGGCCAGTGGCTCGGCCTCGGCGTGCTGCTCAGCCTGATCGGCTTCGTGGTCATCGGCCCGCTGCTCGCCACCGGCATCATCCGGGTCCTGGGCGCCTTCCTGCCGGCCCTGTTCGGCCCGTCCGGCAAGCTCGCCCAGCGCAACGCGATGCGCAACCCGCGCCGCACCGGCGCCACCGCCGCCGCCCTGATGATCGGTCTCGCCCTGGTCACCGGCGCCTCCGTGGTGACCTCCTCGATGGTCAGCTCGGCCAACGCCCAGATCGACAAGTCCGTCGGTGCCGACTACATCGTCGCCGGCCAGGGGATGGGCGCCGCCCTGACCCCGGCCATGGTCTCCGCCGCCAAGGCCACCCCGGGCCTCGCCCACCTCACCGACGCCAAGGAACTGCCCGCGAACGTCACCGCCCCGGACGGCGCCACCACCGAGACCAAGCTGGTCGCCGCCACCCGGACGTTCACCGAGGACTTCCGCCTGAAGACCACCGCCGGCAGCCTCACCGCGGCCTTCGACGGAGGCATCGCCGTCCCCCAGGACTGGGCCACCAAGCACCAGGTCAAGGTCGGCGACCAGGTCAAGGTCGACTACGGCCGGGGCCGCACCCAGTCCCTGCCGGTCGGCCAGATCATCGACTCCGGCGAGTCGCTGTTCTCCGGCGCCTACATCGTCAACACCGACACGGTCACCAAGGTCGTCCCGGAGAAGGACCTGCCCGCCAGCATCCAGCTCTACGGCAAGGCCGCGCCCGGCGCCGACCCCGACCGGACGCTGACCGCCCTGCAGAAGTCCCTGGAGGCCTACCCGCAGATCAGCGTCCGCGACCAGGCCGGCTACAAGGACCTGATCCAGCAGCAGGTCAACCAGCTGCTCTACATGGTCTACGGCCTGCTCGGCCTCGCGATCGTGGTCGCCGTCCTCGGCGTCGTCAACACGCTCGCCCTCTCGGTGGTCGAGCGGACCCGCGAGATCGGCCTGCTGCGGGCGATCGGCCTGTCCCGCCGTCAGCTGCGCCGGATGGTCCGTCTGGAGTCCGTGGTGATCGCGGTGTTCGGCGCCCTGCTCGGCACCGGCCTCGGCCTCGCCTGGGGCATCACCTCCCGCGAGGTGCTCGCCGGCCAGGGCCTGGACATTCTGACCGTCCCGACCGGCACCATCGTCGGCATCCTGGTCGCCTCGGCGGTGGTCGGCCTCCTCGCCGCCCTCCTCCCGGCCTTCCGGGCCGGACGGATGAACATCCTGGCGGCTATCGCCACCGACTGACCGCACCACCCACGGGGGTCCGCGGTACGTACGGGGGACCGCGGAACCGAAGGGGCCGGGCCGAGCGCCCGGCCCCTTCGGCGTCCCCGGCACCGTGCGATCGGGCCGGCGGCTGCAGCCCCTGCCCGCAGTCGCCGCAGCGGCCCCTGCCATCATCGCCGCATGTCAGAGACGTCTCCCGCAGCCGACCCGGCCGCCGGCTCGACCGCCGCGTCCGGCGAGGCCACGCCTGTGGACGAGGTACGCGAACCTGCCAGGGTGGTCGGCATGCCACTGGTGGCCCGCTGTGCCGGGGGCCCGTTCTTCGGTGTGCTGTCGGTTCTCCACACCACCAGTGCCACGAGCCCCACCTGGTTCGGCGGAGTGGTGGCCCCGCTGGGCGGCGCGCTCATGGCTCTGCTCGTCCTCTCCAGGGAACTCACCTGGCAGATCGGCCAGGACCGCGACGGCCTGGTGCTGACCTCGGCCCTGCGGGTGCGCCGCCGGAGCTGGGACGAGGTGAAGCGTGCGACGGCACGCGGGAGCACGCTGACCGTGCGGTTCAAGGACGGCCAGCAGGTGTCCGTCCGGACCTGGTCGACCCGGGTGGACGGTGTGCGCCTCAACCCCGGCGGCTTCGCGGTCTTCATGGCCGGGGTGGTCTCCGCGTCGGCCGCCTCTCCGCAGCGCCGGCCGGCCGAGGTCCTGCCGGCCTCGGCGGTCGGCCGCCCGCAGGTGCTGCTGAACCGGCTCTCGCTCGCCGCCCTGGTGCTGATCACCCTGGGCCGGTACTTCCTGTAGCACCGACACGCACGGGCACTCAGCTGCAGCTGATCTCGCTGCCCGTCTCCGCAGCCACCGCGGACCCGGGGGAGGCGGACGCCGCCGGAGGGGCCGCGGCCGGGGCTGCGGCGGGAGCCGGAGCGGAGGACACGGCGGAGGACGTGGTGCCGGGCGCGGCCGGTCCCCGGTGGTCGCCGCCGACCACGACCTGCAGGGTGGCCCCCAGACCGGGCACGGGCACGAGTTCGGCACCGGGCAGGGCAGCCGCGAGGGTCCTCGCCGACTCGTCCCAGCGCGGGTCGTAGCGGACGGCCGTGCGTGCGGTCACCGCGTTCGCATTGGACGGCGTGCCGGTGGTGGCGAAGCCCGCCCGCCGCAATTCCTCGTCGACCCGGAAGCCGAGGCCGGTGAGGCCGGTGCCGTTCAGCACCTGGACCCGGATCTGTCCGGCCGGGACGGTCCCGGCCGCGGCGGACGACGGCGTCCCCGGGGCGGGAGAGACGGAGGGCACCGGGTCGGAGTGCTCGGTCAGCGGCTTCCCCTGCCGGACGGTGTCGAACAGCGCCTTCGCGGCCTTGGTGTCCCACAGCACCGTCGACCCCCACCCGGGGACCTGGTGGTCCACGTCGGACACCGGCACCGTCGCGAAGTCGGCGGAGGCGGCGGAGAGGTCCTTGAGCCGGCTCGCGAAGTCGAGCAGGGCCCCGGTGGAGAGCCCCTTGTCGGCCTTGACCGCCTTCAGCGTGCTGCCGAGCACCGTGCCGAGCCGGGCCGGGTCGAGCAGCACCTCCTGCGCGGTGGCCTGCCTCAGCAGCTGGGCGACGAACCGCTGCTGCCGGTGCATCCGGCCGAGGTCGGAGCTGCCGTCGACGTGCCGGGCCCGCACGTACTTGAGGGCGCCCGCCCCGTCCAGCCTGCTGGTACCGGCCGGCAGGTCCAGTCCCGAGTACGGGTCCTTGAGCGGCTTGGCGGTGCACACCTCGACCCCGCCGAGTGCATCCACCGCGCTGACGAAACCGAGGAAGTCGATCTGCAGGTAGTGGTCGATCCGCAGCCCGGTGGCCTGCTCGACGGTGCGGACGGTCAGCGGCGCGCCGCCCATCCCGTACGCCGCGTTGATCTTGCCCTTGGCGGCGGGGACCTGGAGGTGGGTGGCCGGGTCCTGGTGGGCCGGGATCTCCACGTAGGAGTCGCGGGGGATGCTGACCACGGTGGCCCGGCCGCCGTTCCCGGCGAGTTGCACCACCATCAGGGTGTCGGTGCAGTGGCAGGACTCGCCGCCCGCGTGCAGCACGTTCTTGAGGGTGTTCTCCGGGATGCCCTCGCGCTCGTCCGTCCCGGCCACCAGGAAGGTGGTGAGTCCGTCGTCGGCGGGCCGGTCGGAGCCGCCCCCGATGGCGTCCACCCGCTGGATCGCCTCCCCGAGGCCGTGCAGCACCACCCAGCCGCCGCAGGAGGTGGCCAGCACGGCCAGCGAGAGGACTCCGGCGGCCAAGCGGCCCCAGCGGCGTAACCCGCCGCTCAGCCGCCGCCCGGAGGCCGGTGGGGGAGCGGAACCGCCGCGGCCGCGCCTGCCTCCCGGAGGTGCGCCGCGTGCGCCGCTGCCGCCGACTCCGCCGCGTCCTGTTCCGCCGGCCTGCCGCCCCGTAGCGCCCTGTCCCGTACCGCCCCGCCCGGCACGGCCGCGGCCCGTACCCCCGTGGGCTGCGCCGCCACCCCCGTGGGCTGCGCCGGCCTGGCCCCGGCCGCCGGAGTGCCCGCGTGCGCGGCGGGGCGGCGGCGGTCCGGGACGGCGCGAGGTGGGCATCTTCGGGATGGTAGGCCCGCAGCGAGCCCGCCCGTGCCACGGCACGCCGCCCGTCACCCGGCCCGGCGAAACGCTCCACCCGGCGGCTCCGGGCTCGCGCAGGACAGCTGCGGGGCCCCCGTCGGGCCGGCCGCAGGACCCCTCGCCTGACATCGCCCGGGCGCCGCCGGTACGGTGGGGCGCGATGAACACCAAGGCTGCTGAGGAGCTGCCGGCGGTCTCCGTGATCATGCCGGTGCTCAACGAGGAACGACACCTGCGCACCGCCGTTCGGCACATCCTGGAACAGGAGTACGCCGGCGATCTGGAGGTGGTGATCGCGCTCGGCCCGTCCACCGACCGGACGGACGAGATCGCCGCCGAGCTGGTCGCCGAGGACCCGCGGGTCAAGACCGTGCCCAACCCCACCGGCCGCACCCCGGCCGCGCTGAACGCCGCGATCCGCGGCTCGCGCCACCCGATCGTGGTACGGGTCGACGGGCACGGTCTGCTGACGCCCGGCTACATCGCGACCGCCGTCCGACTGCTCGGCGAGATGGACGCCGCCAACGTCGGCGGCATCATGCACGCCGAGGGCGAGACCGAGTGGGAGAAGGCGGTCGCCGCCGCCATGACCTCAAAGATCGGCGTCGGCAACGCGGCCTTCCACACCGGCGGCCTGGCCGGTCCGGCTGAGACCGTCTACCTGGGCGTCTTCCGCCGCGAGGTGCTGGAGCAGCAGGGCGGCTACAACGAGGAGTTCATCCGCGCCCAGGACTGGGAGCTGAACTACCGCATCCGCCAGGACGGCGGCCTGATCTGGTTCACCCCGCAGCTGAAGGTCACCTACCGGCCGCGGCCCAGCGTGCGGGCGCTCGCCAAGCAGTACAAGGACTACGGCCGCTGGCGCCGGGTGGTCACCCGCTACCACCGCGGCTCGGTGAACCTGCGCTACCTGGCCCCGCCGGCGGCGCTGCTCGCCTGCCTGGCCGGCCTGGCGCTGGGTGCCGCTGTGCACCCGGTCTTCCTGGTCGTCCCGGGCGGCTACGTGCTGGGCATCCTCGCCGGTTCGGTCCGGGAGGGCCGCGGGCTGTCCGCCAAGGCCCGCCTCCAGCTGCCGGTGGCGCTCGCGACCATGCACATGAGCTGGGGCTTCGGCTTCCTCACCTCGCCGCGCAGCCTCGCCCGCCGGGTGATCGCCAGCAAGCGCCCCGAGCCGATGGCCCCGCGCACCGAGAACGCCTGACCCCTCCCCGCCGGGCCGGCTGCCGCAGCGCGGCCCGCCCGGCAGGGTCGGGTGGGTGCGAAACGCCTCCCCGCCGCGCCCTCCGCCGCTATCTTCGGCGCCATGGGGATCACCGAGGGGGCACCGGCCGGCACCGGCGAGTACGCGGACGTCCGGATCGAGCCGACGGCCGACGTCGACGAGCGGGCCGTGATCGGCCCCGGCAGCACCGTGTGGCACCTCGCGCAGGTCCGCGAGCACGCCGAGATCGGCGCCGAGTGCATCATCGGCCGGGGCGCCTACGTCGGCCCGGGCGTGCGCCTGGGCGACCGGGTCAAGCTGCAGAACCACGCACTGGTGTACGAGCCCGCGGTGGTCGAGGACGGCGTCTTCGTGGGCCCGGCCGCGGTGCTCACCAACGACCTCTACCCGCGCTCGGTCGACCCCGAGGGGCGGCTGAAGCGCGGCGACGACTGGCAGGCCCGCGGAGTGACGCTCCGCCGGGGCTGTTCGATCGGCGGCCGCGCGGTGCTGGTCGCCGGGGTGACGGTGGGCCGCTGGGCGCTGGTCGCGGCCGGCGCGGTGGTGCACCGGGACGTTCCCGACTTCGCGTTGGTGGCCGGGGTGCCGGCCCGCCGGATCAAGTGGGTCGGCCGGGCCGGCGAGCCGCTGGAGCCGGCCGGCGAGGGCCTCTGGCGCTGCCCGCGCACCGGCGAGCGGTACGCCGAGGCGGACGGCCTGCTGTCCCCGCTCGCGGAGAGCGGGGACGGGCCGTCCGCCTGAGCACCCGTCAGTAGGTGTAGAGGTTGCCCTGCGGGACGACGGTCATGCAGTTCTTGTCGTTGTCCGAGGTGTCCGCGTCGACGGAGGTCGGCAGCGCGGTAGGGGCCGGGGCCGCGGTGAAGGTGGTGCCGCTCTTCCAGTCCGCGCCGATCACCAGGCTGAGCGTCGTCGACGTGCCGGACTCCGCCAGGGCGCTCGCGGGCAGGCCGAGCGCGGCGGCCACCACCTGCGCCTTGGCCTGCTGGCCCGCGCCGTAGGTGAGCTTCGTGGTGTCCCGGGTGCCTCCGCCGGGCGCCGTCGCCGCCTTGGTGAACCCGGCCGTGACCAGGGCCTTCTTGACGTCGCCGGCCCGGTTGGTGATCCCGGTGCCGTTCTGGACGGTGACCGCGATCGTGCTCTTCGCGGGCGCGTCGGCACCGGTCGTCGGCGAGGGCACGGCAGCGGGGCTCGGCGAGGCGGACGCGGACGCGGCCGGGCCCTTGTCGTCCAGCGGCTTGTCCGCGTACAGCATCTTCCAGATCTGGTCCACGTCGGGCTCCTTGAGGAGCAGCTTGGCCGACGGGTTCTGCGGGTCCGCGATCACCGGGACGGTCAGCGTCGTCGTCCGCTCGGCGGGCACCTGCTTCAGTTCGTTGCCGAGGTCGTAGAGCTTCTTGAGGTCGGCGATGCCCGTGTCGACGCTCAGCGACTTGGTGGCCGCCTCGGCGAGCGACATCAGCTGCCCGGGGTCGCTCAGTCGCCCGCTGGACTTCAGCTCGCGGATCATCGAGCTGAGGTACAAGTGCTGCGCCTTGGTGCGGCCGATGTCGGAGCCCCAGGCGTCGCGGGTGCGCAGCCACTTGAGGGCGTCCTCGCCCTTCACCTTGGTGGTGCCCTTGGGCAGCTTGAGGTCGGTGCCGCCGTGCCCGGGCCGGTAGCGGTCCCACATGTTGCGGTCCACGCAGACGGGCACGCCGCCGACGGCGTCGGCCATCCGGACGACGCCGCTGAAGTCGACCATCATGTAGTGGTCGATGTCGAGGCCGGTCAGCTTCGTCCAGGTGCCGAGGACACAGCCCGGGCCGCCGCGGGCCAGCGCCTCGTTGATCGGGGTGTGCGTGGTCGACTTGTAGGTCTTGCCCTTCTCGTCGTGGCAGGTCGGGATCGTCACCATGGTGTCGCGCGGGATGCTGATCATCGAGGCGTTGGTGCGGTCGGCGGAGACGTGCAGCAGCATCTGGACGTCGGCCAGACCGGGGCGGGACGCCTCGTCGGCCGAGCCGCCGAGCGCCACGTTCTCCGAGGAGCCGCGGCTGTCGGTGCCGATCATCAGGATGTTGAGCGGGGTCCGGCCCTTGGCGTCCGGCGCGGTGCGGGCACCGTGCTCGTCCGTCAGGTTCTTGGTGCCGGCCTGGATGTTGCCGTTGAGGTGCCGGTAGTACAGGTAGCCCGCGCCGCACCCCACCACCAGGGTGGTCCCGGTGGTGATGGCCACGATGCGCAGCCAGCGCCGGCCGCGCGGCCGGCGCCGGGACGTGCCGTCCTGCCGGGCCCGCCGTGCGCCCGCCCGGCCGCCGGGTATCGGCTCAACGCTCGTCATGTGGTCCGCCCAGTCTCCTGCCCCCGTGGCCGGTCGGCCGGTGGGGCGATCCCGGACCGTCCGGCGGGCAGGCGGCACGGATGCACCCCCGTGCCGGCCCGGCCCCTTGCTCCCCCTGGCCGGTCGGTCTACAGACAGGACGCTTCGCGCGGCCGAAAGGTTACAGAACTGACTGTGACAGGACGGAAAATGACGTAGCGTCCCGCGGTCGCTACTTCGCGCACACGTCGGTGTCGTCGGCCTGGACGCGTTGCAGGTTCTTCGGCACCGCGGTCGGCAGCGGAGCGGCGGAGGCCGGGGAGGAAGGCCCGGTGCCGGCGGCGCCCGTCCCCGCGGCGGCGGTCGGCGCGGCGTAGTCCCGGCCGAGCACCACGACCAGGCCGTCCCCGGCGCTCAGCCGCGCGCTCTGCCGGACGGAGTCGGCGGGCAGCCCGAGCGCCGCGGCGAGCGCGGCTGCCTCTTCCGCCCGGCCGGCCGGGTAGCCGATCGAACTGGCGGCCGCGGCCTGGGTGTTGCCGCCGACCGTCGCCTTGCTGAAGCCCTTGGCCTGGAGCTCGGCGGTGGCCCGCCCGGCCTGCCGGCCGACCCCGCTGCCGTTGCGGACGGTCACCTCGACCTCGGACGGGTCGAGCAGCGGGCCGAGCCCCGGGTGGCCGGAGGCCCGGCTGGCCGGGGTGGCCGAGGACCGCGCCCCGACGCCGGCCGCGGACGCCGCGGACACACCGGGGGAGGACGCGGCGGGGGCGGCGGAGTCCAGCGGGCGGTCGGCCGCGACCAGCGCGAACAGCTGGGCCGCGTCGGGCTGGCGCAGGGCGAGCCGGTCCTTGTTCCGGGGGTCGTCCTGCACCGGCACGGTGGCGAAGGTGATGTGCCGGGTGTCGACCTTGCCCAGCTCCAGCGCGAGGTCCTTGAGCCGCCGGACGTCGTCGATCCCGGAGTCGACGGTGAGCGCCTTGGTGGCGGCGTCCGCGAGGTGCCAGACCTTGGTGGGGCTGGACAGGGTGTCGCCGCTCTTGATCTTGCGGATCATCGAGCCGAGGAACTGCTGCTGGAGCGGGATGCGGGTGAGGTCGCCGCCGAGGCCGACGGCGTGCCGGGTGCGGACGAAGGCCAGCGCCTCCTCTCCCTCCACCACATGGCGGCCCTTGGTCATCCGCAGGTGGGAGTCCGGGTCGTCGATGTTCTTGGCCGCGCAGACCTCGACGCCGCCGACCGCCGTGGAGAGCGTCTTGACCGCCTCGAAGTTCACCATCATGAAGTGGTCGATACGGATGCCGGTCAGCTTCTCGACCGTCGTCCAGGTGCAGCCGGGGTCGCGGCCGTCCTCGCCGAGGCTGGTGTTGAACATCGCCCGGCGTTCGCCGGGGATCCGCCGGTCGCCGGTGCGGCACTCCGGGATCTGCACCATCAGGTCGCGCGGGATGCTCAGCACGGTGGCGTTGCTGCGGTCCCGGGCGACGTGGAGCAGCAGGGTGGTGTCGGCGTGCCCGACGCTGCCCGCGTCGCCGTAGGTGCGGCCGAGGCCGACCCGGCTGTCCGTGCCGATCACCAGGATGTTGACCGCGCCCTCGATGGCCTGCGGCCGCTCGGACTCCGTGCCGACGTGCACGTCCACCGAGGCGATGTTGGCGTTGAAGTGCCGGAACGCGAAGTACGCGCCGCCGCAGCCGGCGATCAGCGCCAGTGCCGCGGTGATCCCCGTCCAGCGGGCGAGGCGGCGGCCGCGTTCGGCGGAACGGCGGCCCCGGCGGAGCTCCGCCCGCCCGCCCGCGGCCGGGGTGGCGGCCGAGGCTCTCCGCAGGCGTCCCGGAGCCGGGAGGTGCGGGGAGCCGTCGCGCCGCGGGCCGCTCGGGTCGGCCGCGCGGGAGTAGGTGTCCGGGACGAGGCCCGGACGCCGCTGTCCGCTGTTCATCCCGGAAACCCTAGACGAGCCCGCGCCGCCGTCCGCGCGCATCGAGCGGATGTGACCCGGTCCGGTGAACCGTCAGGAACGGCGGAACGCCCGCACGTTCGGACGGCCCCGAAGGGGTCCGCCGGTGCGCGGGCGTTCGTCGGCGGGCTCGGGCCCGCCAGGTGGCACGGGTGGCCGGGTTCGGCCGTTCGGGTTCAGCCCAGTCGTAGCGTCACCCGTTCGGCTTCGATGCGCTTCTCCCACTGATCCGCCGTCAACCCCTCGGAGTTCCGGCAGAGCACCACCGAGGCGCCGGCCGCGAGCGGTGCCAGCAGCCCGGCCTCCAGCCCGGCCCAGTCGTCGTACGACAGCGTGGACAGCACCCGGTCGCCGACGCCGATGCCGAGCCGCGCCGCGCCCTCGCGGGCGAGCTGCACGGTCTGCTCGCCGGTCAGTTTCAGCGGGAGGCCGTCGATGTGGGTCTCCAGTGCCTGGGAGTCCGGATGGACGGGGGAGTACGGGGCGAACCGGTCGCCCTGGCCCGGCACCTCGGCGGCGTAGTCGAGGAAGCCGTCCGGGCGCTGGGGGAAGCGGCCGCCGAGCGGGCGGAGCGCGAGCGCCACCCGTTCGCCGGAACAGGCCCCGGCGGCCTCCAGTCCGTCCGGTCCGCTGATCACCAGATCGGCGGAGCCGGGGTCACCGCCGGGTACGGCGGTCACCCCGACGGACCAGCAGGCCAGCAGCCAGACCGCGGTCTGCCAATGGGCGGGCAGCAGCAGCGCGGCGCGGTCGTCTGGGCCCGCGTTCAGCTCGTCCTGAAGGAGGTTGGCGGTCTTGGCGACCCAGTTGTCGAAGGTCTTCGCGGAGAGCTCGACCCGTTCGCCGGTCGAGTCGTCGTAGAAGGTGATCAGGGGGCGGGACGGGTCGGCATCGGGGGCACCGGGGCGCAGATAGGCGTGCAGCAGCTCGGCGGGGATGCGGGCGTCGGCAGCGAAGGGCGCAGTCATGGTGCGGTCCAGCCTACGGCCTGCGCACGGACGTCCGGCAGGGGCGTCGACCTCGGCCGAGCGGCGTGGCGGCCGAGGTTTTTTGCCGTCAATATCCGATTTATGCGCCTTGAACGAAGGGCCGCCCTCGCGGCGGCCGCCACCACGACCACCCTGCTGCTGACGACCCTGGCCGCCGTGCCCGCGCACGCGAGGCCCTCGCCCGGCGGCGTCACCACCATCCCCCTGGAGGGTTCCGGGCTGCGCGGCCCCGACACCCTCCGCGACCTCGGCCCGCGGACCACCGGCACCTTCGCCCTGGTGGGCGTCAGCTGGGACGACCCGTCGGAGACCATCGACGGCGGCGTGCAGGTCCGCACCCGCAGCGCGCTCACCGGCGAGTGGAGCCCCTGGCACGACCTGGCGGCGGAGCAGGACGACCGGCCGGACGAAGTCACCGGACGCGGCGCCACCGCCCCGCTCTGGGTCGGCCCGAGCAACGGCGTCGCCGTCCGCGTCAAGGCCGGCAGCCGGCCCTTCCCCGCCGGGTTACGGGCCGAACTCGTCGACCCCGGCGCCGATCCGGCGGCCGCCCCCGACCCACGGCCCGCCGAGCCGGCCCCCCGCACGGCCGGTGCGGCCCCGCGCCCCGGCATCGTCACCCGCGCCGGCTGGGGCGCCGACGAGTCGATCCGGGAGAGCGGCTTCGTCTACACCGGAGACGTCCGCGCCGTCTTCGTCCACCACACCGACACCGCCAACGACTACAGCTGCGGCGACTCGCCGAAGGTCATCCGGGCGATCTACCAGTACCACGTGCAGAGCCTCGGCTGGCGGGACATCGGCTACAACTTCCTGGTCGACCGCTGCGGCACCATCTACGAGGGCCGAGCCGGCGGCGTCGCCGAACCCGTCCTCGGCGCGCACACCCTCGGCTTCAACACCAACTCCTCCGGCGTCGCCGCCCTCGGCACCTACGTCACCGACGAGGCGCCGCAGGCCCAGATCGACGGCATCTCCCAGATCGCCGCCTGGAAGCTCGGCCTCACCGGCAAGGACGCCCAGGGCACCGCGACCCTCGTCTCCGCCTCTGACGGCAGCAAGTACAAGAAGGGCACCTCGGTGGAGTTCAACGCGATCTCCGGCCACCGGGACGCGTTCAACACCGAGTGCCCCGGCGAGGAGCTGTACGCCCGGCTCGGCGACATCCGCGCCTGGGCGGCCACCCTCCAGGGCCGGTGAGCCCCGCCCGCCACGGCCCCCGACCACCGGCCGGACCCGCCGCCCCCGCGGCCGGTCCGGCCGATCGCCGTCCGCCGCGCCGGGCGTCCCGCCGCCGGGCGTATTGTTCGAGGCGCCCCGCTCGGCACGGCGGGCACCGAGGACGAGAGGGAGTGAGGCGTGATGCCGGGCACGGTACGGCGGTGGCGCCCGGGCCACCCGCTCGACCTCGGCCGCACCCTCTTCCCGCTCCGGCGCGGACCCGCCGACCCGTCCTTCCGCACCACCCCCGACGGCTCGGTCTGGCGCGCCTCGCGCACCCCGGCCGGCCCCGGCACCCTGCGGATCACCCCGCGCTCCGCCGAGATCGAGGCCCAGGCCTGGGGCCCCGGCGCGGACTGGCTGCTCGACGGACTGCCCCGGCTGCTCGGCGCCGAGGACGACCCCGGCGCGCTCGTCCTCCCGCCCGGCCCGCTGCGGGACGCCCAACGCAGCCACCCCGGCGTCCGGCTCGCCCGGACGGGCCTGGTGATGGACTCGCTCGTCCCGGCCGTCCTGGAGCAGAAGGTCACCACCCTGGAGGCCTACCGCGCCTGGCGGACGCTGCTGCACGACTTCGGCACCACGGCGCCCGGACCGCTGGACGGCCTGCGGGTGCCGCCGTCCGCCCGCGACTGGGCGATGATCCCCAGCTGGGAGTGGCACCGCGCCGGGGTGGACCCGAAGCGCTCCGCGACGGTCGTCCGGGCGGCCCGGCTCGCACCGCGGCTGGAGGAGGCGTCCGGCTTCGACCACGAACGGGCCTTCGCCCGGCTGACCGCCGTCCCCGGCATCGGGGTGTGGACGGCGGCCGAGACGCTGCAGCGGGCCAACGGCGATCCCGACGCGGTGTCCGTCGGCGACTTCCACCTGCCGAACATGGTCGGCTGGGCACTGGCCGGGCGGCCGCGGAGCGACGACGCCCAGATGCTCGAACTGCTGGAGCCCTACCGCCCGCAGCGGCACCGCGTCTGCCGCCTCATCGGCCTCACCGGAGCCCGCGCCCCCCGCTACGGCCCCCGCCTCACCCCCAACGACCACCGCCACCGGTAGTCCCACCCGCGGAGAGCACGGCAGGGGCGTGGGGAACTGCGCAGTCCGAGGGTGGTGTTCCTGACCGATCAGGGCCGAACCTCGGCCGGGAGATGCCCCCACGCGTCCCTGAGGTGCTGCCCCTGAGGTGCTCCCCCTGAGGTGCTGCCCCTGGTCTGCACGTCCCGGCGCGGCGAGCGCTACCGCACGGTCAGGAACGGCTCCGCCGAGCGTTCCGGCCGTTCCTTCGGGGCCTGCGCCGGGCGGCCGACGGCGACGGCTCCCATTGGGTCCCAGTCGTCGGGCAGGTCGAGGACCGTGCGGACGGTGTCCCGGCAGAACATGGTGGACGACACCCAGGCGGTGCCGTACCCCTCGCCGGTGAGGGCCACCAGCAGGTTCTGCACGGCCGCACCGATCGCGACCGTGAACATCTCCCGCTCGGCCGCCGCCCGCCGCCCGTCGGGGTACCCGTGCGAGCCGTCCATGACCAGGCAGGGCACCACCAGGTAGGGGGCATTGCGCAGGACGTCCCCGCGGGCCGTCCGCCGGGCGATCCGCTCCTCGTCCCAGCCGTCGAGCTCCCGCAGGTCGCGCTGCCAGGCGTCCAGCATGGCGTCCAGCAGGTCGGTCCGTGTCCGCGGGCTCTCCAGCAGGACGAACCGCCACGGGGTGGTGTGGTGCGGTGCGGGGGCGGTGACCGCGGCGGCGACCGCGCGCCGGACGGCGGCCGGGTCGACCGGCTCGTCGGTGAAGGCGCGGACGGTCCGCCGCAGGGTGACGGCCTGCCGCAGCGCCTCGGAGGTGCCGAGGCGGAACATGTCGTCGGCGGCGGGCCGGATCAGCGGCCGGACGCCCTCGCCGTGCCCGTCGGTGACCAGGTGGCCGAGGCCGCGCACCACGGCGACCGGGGTGCCGCTGGTCTTGCCCTTCACCAGGTCGCCGGCGGCGGCGAGTTCGTCGGCGGTGGCGGTGACGGTGAGCTGCAGCGGGTTGCCGTGGCTGTCGGTGCGGCCGCGGTGGTCCTCCAGGACGGGCAGTCCGGCCGCGCCGACGGCGACGTCGGTGAGTCCGGTGCGCCACGGGCGGCCGAAGGTGTCGGTGACGATCACGGCGAGCCGGCGGCCGGTGAGTTCCCGGAGGCGTTCGCGGAGGGCGCGGGCGGAGGCGTCCGGGTCCTCGGGCAGCAGCAGGACGGTGCCGGGTGCGGTGTTGGAGGCGTCGACCCCGGCGGCGGCCATCACCAGGCCGTTGCGGTTCTCGACGATCCGCGCCGGGCCGCGCCGGGCGACCACCCGGACGGTCTCGGCGTCGATGGCGGCCTCCCGGTCGGCGGCCTGCAGCACGCGTCCCTCGGCCTTGCTGACGATCTTCGAGGTGACGAGCAGGATGTCGCCGTCCTCGAAGGTGCCGTGCTTGGCGAGGAGTTCGGCGAGGTCGGCGCCGGGTGCGATCTCCGGCAGACCGGTGACCGGGAGGATCTCCAGGCTCACCCCCGCACCTCCGCGGCGAGCTGCAGCGCGGCGCGGGCCATCGCGGCGGTCGCCGGCACGTCGGTCATCAGCAGCGGGACGGCGCGGCAGCGGATGCCCGCCTCCTCGACCGCGGCGACGGCGGACTCGTCGGCGGTGTCCACCAGCCATCCGTCCAGCAGGTCGGAGCCGTAGTGGCGGGCGACGGCGCCGGCCTCGGCCTCGACGCCGACGGCGGCCAGCACCTTGTCCGCCATGCCGCGGACGGGCGCGCCGCCGATGATCGGCGAGAGTCCGACCACCGGGGCGGCCGCGTCGGCGACCGCCCGCCGGATGCCGGGCACGGCCAGGATCGTGCCGACGGACACCACGGGGTTGGACGGCGGGAAGAGGATCACGTCGGCCTCGGCGATCGCCTCCAGCACGCCGGGGGCGGGCTTGGCGGTGTCCGCGCCGACCGGCACGATCGCCTCGGCCGCGACCTCGGCGTGCAGCCGCACCCAGTACTCCTGGAAGTGCACGGCCCGGCTGCCCTGCTCGTCGGTGATCCGCACGTGGGTCTCGACCCGGTCGTCGCTCATCGGGATCAGCCGCACGCCCGGCTGCCAGCGGTGGCAGAGCGCCTCGGTGACGGCGCTGAGCGGGTAGCCGGCGGAGATCATCTGCGTCCGGACGATGTGGGTGGCGAAGTCGCGGTCGCCGAGCCCGAACCAGTCCGGTCCGACCCCGTACGCCTTCATCTCCTCCTTGACGGACCAGGTCTCGTCGGCCCGCCCCCAGCCCTGTTCCTCGTGGATGCCGCCCCCGAGGGTGTACATCACGGTGTCGAGGTCGGGGCAGACCTTCAGTCCGAAGAGGTGGATGTCGTCGCCGGTGTTGCCGATGACGGTGATCTCGTCGCCGGGAGCGACGGCCTCCTTCAGCCCGCGCAGGAAGCGCGCCCCACCGATTCCGCCAGCCAGTGCCACGATGCGCATGGGGCCATCCTGCCAGCCGGTGCGGCGGCTACCGCGGTTCGGGCTGGTGCTCCGGCACGGCGGCGGCGCCGTACTGGTTCATCTCCACCAGGCCGGGCGTGTAGAGGTGGACGGAGACGGCGGGCTCCAGCGCGGCGTTGACCATCTCGTGGAGGTAGCCGCCGGAGAAGACCCGCTGGGTGCCGGGCCGCAGCACCCGGGTGCCCTCGCCGGACGCCGTCAGGGAGCGCTCGGTGAGCTCGCCCTGCACGACGGCCATCACACCGGCGGAGTCGCCGTGGTCGTGGAATCCGCTGCTCTGGCCGGGCAGCCAGCTGAGCAGCCAGACCTCGTAGCCGGGGCCGGTCTCCAGCCGGGCGTACCAGCGGGTGAGGGCGTCGTAGCGGACCAGCGGCTCCCAGCGGGCGCGGTCGGCGGCGATCTCGCGCACCAGCCGGGCCCGGTCGGCGACGGTGACCGGGGCGGACCGGTGGTGCGGCAGGTCGGTGCGGGCGAGGTGGGGGAAGGCCATCGGGTCGCCGGCGATGGAGACGTCGCTCAGGCCGTCGGCCCAGGGGTGCCGCGGGGCGGCGATGCGCACGGCGGTGCGGGCGGTGACGAGTGCGTTCTTCTTGCGGTCGCGGTTGCGCGGGCGGAGGCGGGGCATTCGCACGGGAGTCCTCGGATCGGCCGGGGTCGGTCGGGGGATGAGCCGATCCGCGGTGGTTCGGGGACGTGTCGCGCGGGCGGCCTCGATGTTCGGGCTGTGTGCGGCGCGCGGTGGGACGCGTGCGCCTAGATACAGCGGGAACAGAGGCGACAACAGAGCTGGTTCGAGGCAGCCCGCGGGGCGGCCTGGCGGCCGGCGGGGCGGGAGACGAACCGATACATGGTGGACAGGAGACCGCACCTGCGGGTCCGGTGTCAACCCGATCTCCGGGACATTCAGGATGGATCAGGCACCAACCACCGGATGGAGTGATAAATCACCCTCTAGGTTTCGATGCGAAGATCGCCGGGAAGGCAGCCCGGTACCCGGGCAACCGGGCCGCCCCCGCGGGCGTCTTCTTGATCGGGAGCAGGTCGCGGCCCGATCGTCCGGACCGTCCCGGCGGGGTCGATCGGTGCTGACCCGACGTCAGATTCCCGAAGTCTTTGGGCGGTTACGTCCACTCCGGGGCAAATGTCCGGGTTGTCCGGATATGTACACTATTGGTAGCGGCTTGGTTCCGGGGAGTGAATCCTCGACCCAATACCAGAGCTCGGCTTGACTGGGCCAGAGCGGCGCAACTGTAATTTCACTCGTGTCGTTCCGCCGCTCAGGCAACGGCAACACCACGGGGACGCCAAGAGGGGCAGAGGAGGCGCGCCAGATGAGCGAGCTCTTTGAGCTTTTGATCGGTGACGGCATCGCAGAGGACGAAGAAGAGGAACTCGGCTGGCAGGAGCGCGCACTCTGCGCCCAGACCGACCCGGAGTCCTTCTTCCCCGAGAAGGGCGGCTCGACCCGCGAGGCCAAGAAGGTCTGCCTCGCCTGCGAGGTTCGCTCCGAGTGCCTGGAGTACGCCCTCGCCAACGACGAGCGCTTCGGCATCTGGGGCGGCCTCTCCGAGCGTGAGCGCCGTCGTCTCAAGAAGAGCGCGGTCTGACGAACCGAACCCCCACTGTGCCGGGCGCCCCACCGATCGGTGGGGCGCTTTCGCGTCCCCGCGCCTGCCCTTCCCCTGTACCGGCGGCGCCCCCGCGAGGCGGAGCCGTTAGTGTGGTGCGCCATCCGGATGCTCGTCATCCGGCGCCCGCGCACCGCCGCCCGCCCCGCGGGCACCGGCCACCCCGGTGGACCGGGTCCCACCGGACGGCGCGCGCACCACCCGTCGTCGTCCACCGGCTGCGTCCGCCGAAGGCTGCGTCCGCCGAAGAACCCCTGGGGCCCGCGAACTCGATGACTGTCTACAGCCACCAGAGCGGCTTCTCCGCTGCCCGGCCGCCCGCGTACCCGCGGCACCTCGTCACCGCCGTGATCGTCTCGCACGACGGTGCCCGCTGGCTGCCGCAGGCCCTCGCCGGCCTGCTCGGCCAGGACCGGCCGGTCCAGCGCATCCTCGCCGTCGACACCGGCTCCACCGACGACTCGCCGCAGCTGCTCCAGGACACCCTCGGCGACTGGCTGCCGGAGAGCGGCCCGCTCGTCCTCGGCCGCCGCTCCGGCTTCGGCAACGCCGTTGCCCAGGCCGTCTTCAACAGCCCGCCGCTGCGTCCCGAGGACCTCCCCTACAGCCTCGACCCCTCCGGCTACGACCCCGTCACCGGCGGCTGGGACGACTACGACGATCCGCTGGGCCGGCAGGACGACGGCCTCGGCCGCACCGGCCCGCGCGAGGTCCACCCCACCGAGTGGCTCTGGCTGCTGCACGACGACTGCGAGCCGCAGACCGACGCGCTGCGCCGGCTCCTCCAGGTCGCCGACTCCACCCCGTCCGCCGCCGTGGTCGGCCCCAAGCTGCGCAGCTGGTACGACCGCCGGCAGCTGCTGGAGGTCGGCGTCACCATCGCCCGCTCCGGCCGCCGCTGGACGGGCCTCGACCGCCGCGAGCAGGACCAGGGCCAGCACGACCAGGTCCGCCCGGTGCTCGCCGTCTCCACCGCCGGCATGCTGGTGCGGCGCGATGTCTTCGAGGAGCTCGGCGGCTTCGACAAGGCGCTGCCGCTGATGCGCGACGACGTCGACTTCTGCTGGCGGGTCAACGCCGCCGGCCACCGGGTCGTCGTCGCCCCCGACGCCGTGCTGCGGCACGCCGAGGCCGCCAGCCGCGAGCGGCGCGCCATCGACTGCGGTCCGGAGCACCCGCACCGGGTCGACAAGGCCGGCGCCGTCTACACCCTGCTCGCCAACTCCCGTGGCGCGCTCTTTCCCTACGTGCTGCTCCGGATGATCCTCGGCACCCTGCTGCGGGTGTTCGCCAACCTCGTCGGCAAGGACCCCCGGCAGGCGTTCGACGAACTCGCCGGCCTCAACCACGAGCTCATCCGGCTGCCCCGGCTGCTGCTCGCCCGCAAACGCCGCAAGCGCACCCGCTCCGCCGACGCGCTCGACGACCGCAGCCTCTTCCCGGCCCCCGGCGCCACCGCCCGGCTCGCCGTCGAGACGGCGATCTCCTCGCTCGGCATCGGCCGCACCGACGACTACGGCGCCGGCCGGCACGGCTCGGTCGAGTCCGGACCGGGCGACGACGACGCCGACGACCTGGTCGTCGAGCAGTTCGTCCTGCTGAAGAAGCTCGTCCGGCGCCCGGCGCCGGTCCTCTTCGCCGCCCTGCTGGTGTTCGCCCTGGCCGCCTGCCGCAGCCTGCTCGGCACCGGCGACCTCTCCGGCGGCGCCCTGCTCCCGGCCTCCGACGGCCTGGCCGGGCTGTGGCACACGTACGCCGACTCCTGGCACCCCGTCGGCACCGGCTCCACCGCCGCGACCCCGCCGTACCTGGCCGTGCTCTCCGTGCTCTCCGGGCTGCTCTTCGGCAGCGCCAACCTGGCGCTCACCCTGATCGTCGTGCTGTCGGTGCCGCTCGCCGCCGTCAGCGCGTACCTGGTCTCCCGGCCGCTCATCGAGTCCAAGATCGTCCGCGCCTGGGCCAGCGCCACCTACGCGCTGCTGCCCGCCGCCACCGGCGCGATCGCCCAGGGCCGGATCGGCACCGCCGTCTTCGCCGTCCTGCTGCCGCCGCTGGCCCGCGCCGCGGCGATCGCGGCCGGCCTCGGCATCCGCTCCGAGAGCGCCGCCAAGGGCGCCCGGCCCGGCTGGCGGCCGGTCTGGATGACCGTTTTCATGCTCACCCTCTCCACCGCCTTCGTCCCGCTGGCCTGGGCGATCGCGGTGCCGCTGTGCCTCGCCGCGCTCGTCCACGCGGTGCTGCGCGGCGGCGCCTTCGGCTCCGGCGGCAGCGCACTGCGGCTGCTCGGCCTGCGCGTGCTGGTCATCCTCGGCGTGCCCGTCCTGGTGCTCGCCCCCTGGTCGCTGCAGGTGCTGACGCACCCCTCGCGACTGCTGCTGGAGGCCGGCGTCCCCGTCTTCAGCGGCCCCGCCGCCACCCCGCTCGGCCTGCTGCTCGCCAACCCCGGCGGCTCCGGCACCCCGCCGGTCTGGCTCTCCGCGGGCGTCGTGCTCGCCGCGCTCGCCGCGCTGCTGCGCGCCGACCGGCGCCGCGCGGTGCTCGCCGCCTGGGGCGCGGCCGGTGCAGGCCTGGTCTTCGCCGTCGCGGTCGCCGGCACCACCGTCACCCCGGCGTCCGGCGGCCCCGGCACCGCCGCCTGGGCCGGCCCGGCCACTCTGCTGACCGGTGTCGCCCTGCTCGCCGCCGCCGCGATCGGCGCCGACGGCGCCAACGCCCGTGTCTCCGGCATCGCCTTCGGCTGGCGGCAGCCGGTCGCCGCGCTCGTCCTGGCCAGCGCCGTGCTCGCCCCGCTCGGCACTGCCGTGTGGTGGGCGGTCGCCGGCGCCGACGGCCCGCTGGAGCGCACCCGCGAGTCCCAGCTGCCCGCCTTCATCGCCGAGCAGGCCGGCACCACCGACCGCTCCCGCACCCTGGTGCTGACCGGCAAGGCGGACGGCAGCGCCGTCGGCTACGCGCTGGTCCGCGACGCCGGGCTGACCCTCGGCCAGGCCGAGGCCACCGTCGACGCCGCCGCCACCGGGGGCCTGACCGGGCTCACCGGGCGCCTGCTGGCAGGCTCCGGCGGCGACCAGGCCAAGGCGCTCGCCGACTACGGCATCGCCTACGTCGAGGTGAAGGACCCGCTGACCGCCAAGGTCCGCGACGTGCTCGACACCACCCCCGGCCTGTCCCGGCTGAGCCGCGACAACGGCATCGCCATCTGGCAGGTCACCGGCGCCCCCGCCACCCGCGCGGTCGTCGTGGCGCCCAAGGGCGGCGGCACCACGCCGCTGCCGGCCGGCGCCCACGACATCGTCACCGACCTCCCGGACGGCCCGGCCGGGCGCGTGCTCCGCCTCGCCGAGCAGGCCGACCCCGAGTGGCAGGCCACCCTGGACGGCCGGGAGCTGGAGCCCGCCACCCTGGACGGCGACTGGGCCCAGTCCTTCAAGCTGCCCGCACAGGGCGGCCGGCTGGAGGTCACCCGCGCCGGCAGCCTCCCGCACACCGGCTGGATCGCCGGACAGTTGCTGCTCGGCGCGGTCGTGCTCGTCATGGCACTGCCCGGCCGGCGCAGCACCAAGGACGACGACCTGCCGGAGGACGTGGTGGCCGCCCAGGCGCTCGCCGCCGCCGCCGAGCCGCCCGCACCCGGCAGCCGCCGCGCCCGCAGGATGGCCGAGCGCGGCGAGACCGAGGGCACCGAGACCGACACCGGCGTCTACGCGGGCATCCCGCAGCAGGGCGGCGCCGACGGCCCGGGCACCGACGAGCCCTACGCGGACCCCTACCAGGCCGACCCGTACCAGAACGGCTTCCAGGACGCCTACGGCTGGGACCAGCAGGACGCCGAGGAGCCGAACGGCCACGGCGGCGGCCACCCCGCCCCGTACGAGCAGGAGGGCTACGAGCAGCAGCAGGGGTACGACCAGCAGCAGGGTTACGAGCAGCAGGGCTACCCGCAGGGGTACGAGCAGCAGGGCTACGACCAGCAGCAGGGGTACGAGCAGGGCGGCTACGACGGCTACCAGCAGCCGCAGCCCGGATACGAGGGCACCCAGTACGCCGACCCGTACGCGCCCTACGGCTACGACGGGCAGCAGTACCAGGGCTACCCGCAGGAGCAGCAGCCCTGGGTGCCGGGCCAGCAGACCGGCGAGCCGTACTACGACCCCGACGGCGTCCACCAGGACGGATACGACAACGGCGGTCACCCGCACCACCACGGAACGGGGAACTGACCCGCGATGAAGAAGCCCAGCATCAAGGCCGCCGGCCTCAAGAAGCCGAGCCTGCCCGAGATCAAGAAGCCGAGCTTCGACGGCCTGCCCGGCGGCAGCCGCACCGGCCGGTCGCTGCTGGCGGCGGTGGCCGTGCTCGGCGTGGTCTTCGGGATCGCCGAACTGCGCCCGCCGGCCGACCCGTCCACGGCCGGCACGGCCGGCGGTGCCACCACCGCGCAGGTGGAGCGCAGCACGCTGGTCTGCCCGCCGCCGCACCAGGGCCTGTTCGCCACCACCGACCTGACGCTGTTCGACCCGGCCGCCGGCAAGGCGGAGGGCGGCAGCGCCTCGCTCTCCGACGTGGTGCCGACCGCGGGCGCCGCGGCGAAGCCCTCGGCCGCGCCGTCCGGGAGCCCGTCGGCGAGCCCCTCCGGCAGTGCCTCGGCCAAGCCCTCGGCCGGTGCCTCCGCGGCCCCGGCCGCGGGCGCCCGGCTGACGCTGGCCAAGCCGGGCGTGCCGGTCACCGGCCGAGGCGCGCCCGGCGACACCGCGCCCGGCACGGTGGCCACCGCCACGGGCGGCTTCGCCCCCGGCTTCAGCCTCTCGCAGACCACCACCTACCTGGACCAGGCCCGGGCCGGCCTGTACGGCCTGGACTGTGCGCCCTCCGGTACCGACTTCTGGTTCGCCGGCGCCAGCACCGCCCAGGGCCGCGACGACTACGTCAACCTGGTCAACGCCGACTCCGCACCCGCGACGGTCGACATCCGGCTGGTCGGTGCGAAGGGCGCGATCGACGTCGAGGCGGCCAACGGCATCACCATGGCTCCCGGCAGCTCCCAGCGGGTGCGGCTGAAGTCCCTGCTGCCCTCGGCGGTGGAGCCGGACCTCGCCGTGCACGTGGTGGTGCGCGACGGCCGGGTCGGTGCCGCGCTGAACGTCTCCGACGAGGGCAAGGGCGGCGACTGGGTGGCCGCCTCCGCCGTGCCCGCCCCCGTGCAGGTGCTGCCCGGTCTGCCGGCCGAGCTGGCGTCGGCCCGGCTGATCGTCGCCGCCCCGGCCGACGACGACGCCGACCTGAAGATCCAGATCTCCGGCAAGAACGGCTGGTTCACCCCGGCCGGCAAGGAGAGCCTGCACGTCAAGGCGGGCATGGTCGCCGCGCTGGACCTCGGCCCGTTCAACCACAACGAGGCCGGCGCGATCCGGCTCAGCCCGAGCGACCCCGCCCACTCGACGCCGGTGATCGCCACCGTCCGGGTCGACCGGTCGAACAACGGCAAGGCCGACGCGGCCTGGATCAGCGCGGCCGGCCCGGTCGGCAAGCGCGCCAGCCTGGCGGACAACCGCGGCGGCGGTGCCACCACCGTCTACCTGACCGCGACGGGCTCCGGTACGGCGAAGGTCCGGCTCACCGCGTCCGCGGGTACCGGCGGCGGCACCCCGGCGACCAAGGAGGTCGACGTCCCGGCCGGCAGCACGGTCGTCGTCCAGAACCTGGAGCCGGCCGGCCTGAACGGCTCGTACGGGATCACCGCGGAGACGGTCTCCGGCGGCCCGGTGGTGGCGGCCCGGATGCTCGCGCTGCCGCAGAAGGACATTCCGATGTTCACGGTGCAGGGCTTCCGGGACGACCACAGCACGGTCACCGTGCCGTACGCGCAGAACGACCCCGGTCTGGTGCTGCGCTGAGCGGAGGGGCGGTCAGTCCTCGTCGTAGCGGGGGTCGATGGCGTCGGGCGACAGCCCGAGCAGTTCGGCCACCTGCTCGATGAGGACCTCGTGGACGAGCGCCGCCCGGTCCTCGCGTGACTTCGCGCGGATCTCGATCGGGCGGCGGTACAAAACGATCCGGCTCTTGCGGCCCTGCGCGGCGGGGACGACCCGGCCGAGCGGCACGCCGTCCGGGGCGGGCTCCTCCTGCCCGGGCAGCGGCACCTCCTGGACGGCGAACTCCACGTCCACCAGCTGCGGCCACCGCCGCTCCAGCCGCTCCACCGACTCGCGGACGTAGTCGTCGAACAGCTCGGAACGGGTCAGCGAGATCGGCACCTGCGGCGGTGCGAGCGGTCCGCGCAGGCCGCGGCCGTGCCGGTCCCGGTGGCGCGCTCGGCGCTGCCCACCGGCCGGTGACGGAGGTGTGGGGCTGTCCATATCAGTGTCGAGCGTAGTCCCTGACCGGGCGGAAGTGGACCACCCCGTGGCCCGTGCGGCGACGACACGGAACGCCCGGCGGGGGTGGGTCGTCGCGGCCCGCCCGGGAGTGCTGTACCGTCCACCCTCGTGAGCTCTGTACGTCGTTGTTCGCGGACCGCGTGCGGCCGGCCGGCCGTGGCGACGCTGACGTACGTCTACGCGGACTCCACCGCCGTGCTGGGCCCGCTCGCGACCTACGCCGAACCGCACTGCTACGACCTGTGCGCCGAGCACGCCGAGCGGCTGACCGCGCCTCGCGGCTGGGAGGTCGTCCGCCTCGCCGCCGACGCCGGCCCCGTCCGCCGCACCAGCGACGACCTCGAAGCGCTCGCCAACGCCGTCCGCGAGGCGGCCCGCCCGCAGGAACGCACACCGCGTCAGGGCGGTCCCGGCGACACCGAGTCGGGCGAGATCGGCCGCCGCGGCCACCTGCGCGTCCTGCGCTCCCCGGACAGCTGAGCGAGAGCCCCTGACCGGGCCCACCGGCGCGTCGGCGACCGGGCGCCCGATGATCTGACGGCAGCCCCGCCACGGCCGGTAGTGTGGCTACCGGCCGGGCACGGCCGCACCGCACACCGCACGAATCTGGAGCCCGACGTCCATGAGCCTGCCGTCCTTCCTGCTGGAGATCCTGGTCTGCCCGCAGTGCCACGCGCCGCTCGCCGAGAGCTCCGACCGCGACGAGCCGGAGCTGCGGTGCACCGGTGACACCTGCGGCCTGATCTACCCCGTGCGCGACGAGATCCCCGTCCTGCTGGTCGACGAGGCCCGCCGCCCCTCCTGACCCCCGCCCGGTGAGCCCGCTGGAGGCCGGCCGCATGCTCGACGACACCCTGCTCGACGATCCGGCCGCCCTGCAGCGCGCCGACCGGCAGCACGCCCTGCTGGCCCTGGCCGGGGCGGGCGCCCGGATCCGCACCGCCGTCCGGCTCGCCGACGAGGCCGGGCTGGCCTCGCTGCGGCCCGAGGGCCGGCCGCGCACCGTGCTGGTCGCCGGGCACGGCAGCGCTCTGACCGCGGCCGAGGTGCTCGCCGCGGTGGCCGTGACCGCCTGCCAGGTGGTGCCGCTCGGCCCGTCGGAGTCCCGCCCGGGCACCCCCGACTCACTGGCCGCCGGTCTGGTCTGGCAGCTGCCCGGCTGGGTCGGCCCGCTCGACCTGCTGGTCGTCAGCAGCGCCGCCGGCACCGAGGCCGGCCTGGTCCGGCTCGCCGAGCAGGCGTACGCCCGGGGCTGCGCGATCGCCGTCACCGCCCCGCCCGGCAGCCCGCTCGCCGAGGCGGCGCTGCAGGTCCGGGCCCTGCCGCTGCCGTTCGCGCCGAGCGCGGTCGAACCGTCCGAGGACCGCGAGGACGAGCCCGACCTGCCGGCCGAGGACCCGGCCGCGCTCTGGGCGCACCTCGCCCCGCTGATCGCCCTCGCCGACCGGGTCGGCGCCGCCCAGCTCCTGGCCGGCTCCCTGCAGGGCGTCGCGGACCGCCTCGACGAGGTGGCCGTCCGCTGCCGCCCCGACTCGGCCGCCTACCTCAACCCCGCCAAGGGCCTGGCCGCCCAGCTCTCCGGCACGGTGCCGCTGGTCTGGGCCGACGGTCCGGTGTCGAACGCCGCCGCGACGCGCTTCGCCGCGATGCTCGCCGACCGGGCCGGCCTGCCCGCGCTTCCCGGTCCGCTGCCGCGGACCCTGACCGAACACCGCGGCATGTTCGTCGGCCACCTCGGCGCGGGCGCCGACCCCGACGACTTCTTCCGCGACCGCGTCGACGAGCCGGAGCCGCTGCAGCTGCAGGTGGTGCTGCTGCGCTACGCGCCCGGCCGCCCCGAGGACGCCGACCCGGGCTTCGCGGTCTCCCGCGCCCGCCGGCTGGCCGACGCCCACGACGTGCGGCTCACCGAGTACAGCAGCGCCCACGACGACCCGCTGCAGGCGCTCGCCGAGCTCACCGGCCCGACCGACTTCGCCGCCGTCTACCTCGGCCTGGCCCGCTGACGGACCGCCGCCCCGCCCTGACCGGAGATCAGCCTTCCGGTCGGGGCGGGATACTGTGTGCGGTCGACAGCTGAGCCACCGGCCGTAGAGGCCCAGTCGGAGGGACCGGACCACAGCATGAGCACCGAAGGCGGCACCAAGGCACTGGTCGCGGCGCTGTCCGCGAACCTGGCGATCGCGGTCGGCAAGTTCACCGCCTTCGCCTTCACCGGGTCCTCGTCGATGCTGGCCGAGGGTGTCCACTCGGTCGCCGACTCCGGCAACCAGGTGCTGCTGCTGATCGGCGGCAAGCGGTCCACCCGCGAGGCCAGCGAGCAGCACCCCTTCGGGTACGGCCGCGAGCGCTACGTCTACGGCTTCCTGGTGTCGATCGTGCTGTTCAGCCTCGGTGGCATGTTCGCGGCCTACGAGGGCGTCGAGAAGATCATCCACCCGCACGAGCTAAGGGACTGGGGCTGGGCGGTCGGCGTCCTGGTCTTCGCCGTCGTGATGGAGGGCTGGTCCTTCTGGACGGCCTTCCAGGAGTCCGCCAAGGCCAAGGGCGCGCTCGGCTGGTCCGAGTACATCCGCCGGGCCAAGGCCCCCGAGCTGCCGATCGTGCTGCTGGAGGACAGCGGCGCCCTGATCGGCCTGGTGCTCGCCCTGCTCGGCGTCTCGCTGACCGTGGTCACCGGCAACGGCGTCTGGGACGGCATCGGCAGCCTGTGCATCGGCCTGCTGCTGATCGTCATCGCGCTGGTGCTCGCGTCCGAGACCAAGTCGCTGCTGATCGGCGAGTCCGCCGACAAGGAGGTCGTCGCCGAGATCCGCGACGCCCTGGTCGACCACGACACCGTGACCGACGTGATCCACATGCGCACCCTGCACGTCGGCCCGGAGGAGCTGCTGATCGCCGCGAAGATCGCGGTCAACGCCGAGGACACCGCCGCCCAGGTCGCCGCCGCGATCGACGCCGCCGAGGCCCGGGTGCGCCGCGCAGTCCCGATCGCCCGCGCCATCTACCTGGAGCCCGACATCTACAGCGCCGAGAAGGCCGCCGCCGGCCCCGACCCGGAGGCCACCCCGGGCGGCCCCGGCCCCGACCGGCACTGACGGTCCGACACCCCGGCCGCCCCGCGCACCGAAGGCGCGGGGCGGCCGAAAACCGTGGCCGGCTTGCTCGTGGCCCGGCCGCCCGGCAGGCGGCTCGGTGTAGATTCGTCCCCAGAGCCAAACGTCGCTGCTGATGGCGGTCGATCGGGGCCGGCGCCCCGGTCGAGGGAGAGAGGTCCTCCGACGGATTGTGCCGCGCAGCAGAGTGCCGACCGATGGCCGCTCTGCGGCCAAGCACACCCGTACACAGGCCCCACGCAGCGAGGAGCATCCCGCATGTCGTCCCTTCCCACCGGTGACTTCAAGGTCGCCGACCTCTCCCTGGCGCCGTTCGGCCGCAAGGAGATCCAGCTCGCCGAGCACGAGATGCCCGGCCTGATGTCGATCCGCAAGGAGTACGCGGCCTCCCAGCCGCTGGCCGGCGCCCGGATCACCGGCTCGCTGCACATGACCGTGCAGACCGCCGTTCTCATCGAGACGCTCACCGCGCTCGGCGCCGAGGTCCGCTGGGCCTCCTGCAACATCTTCTCCACCCAGGACCACGCCGCCGCCGCGATCGCGGTCGGCCCCGAGGGCACCGTCGAGGCCCCCGCCGGCGTCCCGGTCTTCGCCTGGAAGGGCGAGACCCTGGAGGAGTACTGGTGGTGCACCGAGCAGGCGCTCACCTGGCCGAACGGCCAGACCCCGAACATGATCCTCGACGACGGCGGCGACGCCACCCTGCTGATCCACAAGGGCGTCGAGTTCGAGAAGGCCGGCGAGGCCCCGGACCCGTCCACCGCCGACAACGACGAGTACCGGATCATCCTCGAGCTGCTCAACCGCACGCTCACCGAGTCCCCCGCCAAGTGGACCGAGATGGCCTCCACCATCAAGGGCGTCACCGAGGAGACCACCACCGGCGTCCACCGCCTGTACGAGATGCACCGCGACGGCAAGCTGCTGTTCCCGGCCATCAACGTCAACGACTCGGTCACCAAGTCGAAGTTCGACAACAAGTACGGCTGCCGCCACTCGCTGATCGACGGCATCAACCGCGCCACCGACGTCCTGATCGGCGGCAAGGTCGCGGTCGTCTGCGGCTACGGCGACGTCGGCAAGGGCTGCGCCGAGTCGCTCCGCGGCCAGGGCGCCCGCGTCATCGTCACCGAGATCGACCCGATCTGCGCGCTGCAGGCCGCGATGGACGGCTACCAGGTCGCCACCCTGGACGACGTCGTCGACACCGCCGACATCTTCATCACCACCACCGGCAACAAGGACATCATCCTCGCCTCCCACATGGAGCGGATGAAGCACCAGGCCATCGTCGGCAACATCGGCCACTTCGACAACGAGATCGACATGGCCGGCCTCGCCCAGCTCCCCGGCGTGGTGAAGACCGAGGTCAAGCCGCAGGTCCACGAGTGGCGCAAGGCCGACGGCCGCACCATCATCGTGCTCTCCGAGGGCCGCCTGCTGAACCTCGGCAACGCGACCGGCCACCCGTCCTTCGTGATGTCCAACTCGTTCGCGAACCAGACCATCGCGCAGATCGAGCTGTTCACCAAGACCGCCCAGTACCCGATCGGCGTGTACGTCCTGCCGAAGCACCTGGACGAGAAGGTCGCCCGCCTCCACCTCGACGCCCTCGGCGTCAAGCTCACCACTCTCACCCAGGAGCAGGCCGACTACATCGGCGTCCCGGTCGAGGGCCCCTACAAGCCGGAGCAGTACCGCTACTGATCCCGGCCCGCGCCGACCCCGGTCGGCCGCCCGCACCACGACGTGCGCCCGGTGCCTCCCGGCACCGGGCGCACGGCCGTCTCCACGGCCGGACGGACCGGAAGGGGTTGCACGTAGGCTTCGGGCCATGCCCAACGGCCGCTACTCCCTGCACACCGACACCGGCCCCGCCGGCCACGGCCCCGCGCTGATCGGCGAGGAACGCTTCAGCTGCGCCCCGGGACCGGCCGGCTGGCGGTACGTCTCCAAGACCTACGCGCCCGACGGCAGCGTCCTCGCCGCCACCGACCTCACCCTGGACTCCCGCTGCCGTCCGCTGCGCATGGAACTCCGGGCGGGCGGCTGGCAGGTCCGCGGCGGTGCGGTCGACGGTGTGGCCTGGGTCCGCGCCGCCGCCGACGACCCGGCCGGGGACAGCGCGGTGGAGGGCCACGACCGGGCCCACGGCTTCACCGGCACCTCACCGGCCTTCCTGGTCGCCACCGCCCGGATGCTGCGCCTGGAGGCCGGGGCGAGCATGCGGGTACGGCTGGTGGCGCTCACCGAGCCCGTCCTCGCCCCGCGCACCGTCGACCAGGGCTGGCAGCTGGCCGGCGTCGACACGCACGAGACCGACAGCGGGCCACTGCTCGTCGAGCGCTACACGGTCGCCGACCTCGCCACCGGCGAACAGCGGACCGTCCACATCGCCGGAGACGTCGTGCTCTCCGCACCCGGTATCGAGCTGGAGGAGCTGGAGTCCCCGCCCAACACCTGGCCGGACCGGTTCACCGGCTGAGGCCGGCGCCCGGCCGGTCAGCCCCGATCAGTCACGATCAGGCCGGCGGGGCGAAGCCCGTCGACGGCGCCTGGGGTGCCTGGGGCACCTGCGGAGTCGGGGGCGTCGGGGGCACCGGCTGCGGGTGGGGCGAGTACGGGGCCTGCTGGGCCCCGGGAGCGGGAGGAGCCGGTGCCGGTGCCGGGGGAGCGGGGGCGAAGGCCTGCTGACGACGGGCCGCCTCGCCCGCCCGCTCCCACGCGCGCCGATGCCGCTCGGTGAGGACGGCGGACAGGTAGGCGGCCGGGTGCACGCCGTACGGCACGGCGCGGCCCGTCCGCCCGGCGAAGTCGGCCGCGAGCCGCTCCGCCATCCCCGCGGCCACCGCCGGGTCGAGCTGGCCGAGCCGGCCCAGGAACTGCCGCACCGCCAGCCACAGGCCGTCCGGCACCGCCGAGAAGTCCAGCGCCACCAACTGCTCGCCGATCGCGTGCAGCAGCGCCGGCGGCGTCTGCGGCACCGCCGACTGTGCCCGCGCCGCCTGCGGCAGCCGCTCCCGGACCACCAGGGTGCCCGCGAAGACGTCACCCAGCCGCCGTCCCTGCGGAGAGACGAGAGAGCTGATCACGGCCACCGCGCCCAAGGTCATCTGGATCTCCAGCACCGCGACGAGCCCCCGCACCAGGGTGTGCCGGAAGCGCACCGGTCCGCCGTCCGTCCGTACCACCCGCAGACCGAGCGCCAGCTTGCCGAGCGAGCGTCCGTGCGACAGCGTCTCGACCAGCACGGGCAGCCCCAGCAGGAAGAACACGCTCAGGCCGAGCACCACCGCCGCGGCGGCCGCCTCGTCCAGCGCCGGCTGCGCGGCGAGCACCACCGTGCCGGTGACCATCAGCGCCACCGTCTCCACGGCCAGGTCCAGGGCGATAGCCAGCGCCCGACTGGGCACCTTCGCCGCCCGCAGCCCCAGGACGACGGCCTCGCCCGTCACCAGGTCGCTCACCGCGTCCCCCCATCCGTTCCGTTCGTGATCCCCGGCGGCCAAACATACGGCCGCCCGCCTCTGGCAAGCTAGGCCAGCCCCCGCCCTCGCCGCCCCGTGGAAGTGAGCCGCATGGACCTGGACGTCTTCGTCGCCTCGCACCAGGAGGAGTGGCGCCGACTGGAAACCCTGAGCCGGCGGCGCAGGCCGAGCGGCGCCGAGGCCGACGAACTCATCGCGCTCTACCAGCGCGCCACCGGCCACCTCGCCCAGGTCCAGACGACCGCCCCCGACCCCGTCCTGGAGGGCCGCCTCACCACCCTCGTGGCCCGCGGCCGCAGTGCCGTGACCGGGGCCCGCACCTCCTCCTGGCGGGACGCCGGCCGCTACTTCACCGTCAGCTTCCCGGCCGCCCTGTACCGCGCCCGCTGGTGGTGGATCCCCGTCGGCGTCCTCTCCCTGCTGCTCAGCGCCCTCATCGCCTGGTGGGTCTCCAGCCACCCCGAGGTCCGCGCCAGCCTCGGCGCGCCCGAGCAGCTCCGCGAGATGACCCGCCCCGGCGGTGGCTTCGAGGCCTACTACTCCGAGCACCCGGCGACCTCCTTCGCCTTCCAGGTGTGGACCAACAACGCCTGGGTCGCCGCCCAGTGCCTGGTCTTCGGCGTCCTCCTGGGCATCCCCGTGCTGTGGGTGCTCTTCGGCAACGTGATGAACCTGGGCATCGGCCTCGGCCTGATGTCCTCCGCCGGACGCCTCGACCTCTTCCTCGGCCTGCTGCTCCCGCACGGCCTGCTGGAACTCACCGCCGTCTTCGTGGCGGCCGGCGTCGGCCTGCGCCTGGGCTGGACGATCGTCGACCCCGGCCGCCGCACCCGCGCCGCCGCCCTGGCCGAGGAGGGCAGGGCGGCCATCGGCATGGCCATCGGCCTGGCCGTGGTGCTCATGGTGACCGGTGCCATCGAGGCCTTCGTGACGCCCTCCGGCCTGCCCACCTGGGCCCGGATCTCCATCGGCGCCGTCGTCGAGGTGCTCTTCCTGCTGTACGCCCTGGTGCTCGGCCGCCGCGCCGCCGCTTCCGGCGAGGTCGGCGACGTGGAGGCCGCCGACCGCACCGACCTCCAGCCTGTCGCGGCCTGAGACCCGTCCCGCGCCTGGTACGCTCTTGATCATCCCGAAGACCATTGACGTGGATCTGGCGGGCTAGTAGGTTTGAACGGTTGGGAGCGGCTGGACAACGGCCGCATCCAGGCGTAGTGTCTACGACACCGTCGAGCCAGGGCAGAGCGTCCGTTCGGACCGCCACCCGGCGAAGACAAATCCCGGGACTGAGCACTCCGAAGCTTTTGATAAGCTTCTGTGCGAAGTCGAAGGAAATCCCCCCAGCGGGAATCCGAGAAACAAACGGCCGGTAAAACGGCCGGGTGCAGATCTGATAAGCTGGAAACACGAAAGAGCGAAACGCCCGGAGGGTCCGCTGGAAGGCGGTCCGAAGGAAGTGTCCGTTCCTTGAGAACTCAACAGCGTGCCAAAAGTCAACGCCAGATATGTTGACATCCCCGGCCGGTCGGGCAATCGATCGGTTGGAGATTCCTTTTGAAATAACACAGCGAGGACGCAGTGCGCGGGGCCGCCTATTCCGGTGGTTGCCGTGCCGCTCAACGCGAGTGTGCACCCGATGACGGGTAATCATTCACGGAGAGTTTGATCCTGGCTCAGGACGAACGCTGGCGGCGTGCTTAACACATGCAAGTCGAACGGTGAAGCCCTTCGGGGTGGATCAGTGGCGAACGGGTGAGTAACACGTGGGCAATCTGCCCTGCACTCTGGGACAAGCCCTGGAAACGGGGTCTAATACCGGATACGACCTTCCTCTGCATGGGGGTTGGTGGAAAGCTCCGGCGGTGCAGGATGAGCCCGCGGCCTATCAGCTTGTTGGTGGGGTAATGGCCTACCAAGGCGACGACGGGTAGCCGGCCTGAGAGGGCGACCGGCCACACTGGGACTGAGACACGGCCCAGACTCCTACGGGAGGCAGCAGTGGGGAATATTGCACAATGGGCGAAAGCCTGATGCAGCGACGCCGCGTGAGGGATGACGGCCTTCGGGTTGTAAACCTCTTTCAGCAGGGAAGAAGCGCAAGTGACGGTACCTGCAGAAGAAGCACCGGCTAACTACGTGCCAGCAGCCGCGGTAATACGTAGGGTGCGAGCGTTGTCCGGAATTATTGGGCGTAAAGAGCTCGTAGGCGGCCTGTCGCGTCGGATGTGAAAGCCCGGGGCTTAACCCCGGGTCTGCATTCGATACGGGCAGGCTAGAGTGTGGTAGGGGAGATCGGAATTCCTGGTGTAGCGGTGAAATGCGCAGATATCAGGAGGAACACCGGTGGCGAAGGCGGATCTCTGGGCCATTACTGACGCTGAGGAGCGAAAGCGTGGGGAGCGAACAGGATTAGATACCCTGGTAGTCCACGCCGTAAACGTTGGGAACTAGGTGTTGGCGACATTCCACGTCGTCGGTGCCGCAGCTAACGCATTAAGTTCCCCGCCTGGGGAGTACGGCCGCAAGGCTAAAACTCAAAGGAATTGACGGGGGCCCGCACAAGCAGCGGAGCATGTGGCTTAATTCGACGCAACGCGAAGAACCTTACCAAGGCTTGACATACACCGGAAACTGGTAGAGATATCAGCCCCCTTGTGGTCGGTGTACAGGTGGTGCATGGTTGTCGTCAGCTCGTGTCGTGAGATGTTGGGTTAAGTCCCGCAACGAGCGCAACCCTTGTTCTGTGTTGCCAGCGAGTAATGTCGGGGACTCACAGGAGACTGCCGGGGTCAACTCGGAGGAAGGTGGGGACGACGTCAAATCATCATGCCCCTTATGTCTTGGGCTGCACACGTGCTACAATGGCCGGTACAAAGGGCTGCGATGCCGTGAGGCGGAGCGAATCCCAAAAAGCCGGTCTCAGTTCGGATTGGGGTCTGCAACTCGACCCCATGAAGTTGGAGTTGCTAGTAATCGCAGATCAGCATGCTGCGGTGAATACGTTCCCGGGCCTTGTACACACCGCCCGTCACGTCACGAAAGTCGGTAACACCCGAAGCCGGTGGCCTAACCCTTGGGAGGGAGCCGTCGAAGGTGGGACCAGCGATTGGGACGAAGTCGTAACAAGGTAGCCGTACCGGAAGGTGCGGCTGGATCACCTCCTTTCTAAGGAGCGCACAGCAGCTTCGGACGAGTGTTCCGGAGTGCTAGCTCATGGGTGGAACGTTGACTATTCGGCACAGGGCATGAGCTTTCGTCAGTACTGCTTCGGCGTGGAACGCGATGGGTGATGGTCTTGTGTCGGGCACGCTGTTGGGTCCTGAGGGAACGAAGGTTTCCTCGTGGATGCCGGCTCCACTTGATGCACTCTCGGGTGTGGATGGTGGGTGTCTGGTCGTTGTTTGAGAACTGCACAGTGGACGCGAGCATCTGTGGCCAAGTTTTTAAGGGCGCACGGTGGATGCCTTGGCACCAGGAACCGATGAAGGACGTGGGAGGCCGCGATAGGCCCCGGGGAGCTGTCAACCGAGCTTTGATCCGGGGGTGTCCGAATGGGGAAACCCGGCAGTCGTCATGGGCTGTCACCCTTACCTGAACACATAGGGTAAGTGGAGGGAACGCGGGGAAGTGAAACATCTCAGTACCCGCAGGAAGAGAAAACAACCGTGATTCCGGGAGTAGTGGCGAGCGAAACCGGATGAGGCTAAACCTTGAGCGTGTGAGACCCGGCAGGGGTTGCGCTCGGGGGGTTGTGGGAATGAGCTTGATCGGTCTGCCGGCCGGTCGGCGAGTCAGAAACCGTTGGTGTAGTCGAAGGACATGCGAAAGGTCCGGCGTAGAGGGTAAGACCCCCGTAGACGAAACATCAGCGGCTTGCTTGCTCATCTCCCAAGTAGCACGGGGCCCGAGAAATCCCGTGTGAATCTGGCGGGACCACCCGCTAAGCCTAAATATTCCCTGGTGACCGATAGCGGATAGTACCGTGAGGGAATGGTGAAAAGTACCGCGGGAGCGGAGTGAAATAGTACCTGAAACCGTGTGCCTACAAGCCGTGGGGGCAGTCTTCGGACTGTGACTGCGTGCCTTTTGAAGAATGAGCCTGCGAGTTTGCGGTGTGTAGCGAGGTTAACCCGTGTGGGGTAGCCGTAGCGAAAGCGAGTCCGAATAGGGCGTTTGAGTTGCATGCCCAAGACCCGAAGCGGAGTGATCTAGCCATGGGCAGGTTGAAGCGCGGGTAAGACCGTGTGGAGGACCGAACCCACCAGGGTTGAAAACCTGGGGGATGACCTGTGGTTAGGGGTGAAAGGCCAATCAAACTCCGTGATAGCTGGTTCTCCCCGAAATGCATTTAGGTGCAGCGTCGCGTGTTTCTTGCCGGAGGTAGAGCACTGGATAGGCGATGGGCCTCACCGGGTTACTGACCTTAGCCAAACTCCGAATGCCGGTAAGTGAGAGCGCGGCAGTGAGACTGTGGGGGATAAGCTCCATGGTCGAGAGGGAAACAGCCCAGAACACCGACTAAGGTCCCTAAGCGTGTGCTAAGTGGGAAAGGATGTGGAGTCGCAGAGACAACCAGGAGGTTGGCTTAGAAGCAGCCACCCTTGAAAGAGTGCGTAATAGCTCACTGGTCAAGTGATTCCGCGCCGACAATGTAGCGGGGCTCAAGCACATCACCGAAGTCGTGTCATTGCAGCAATACTCCCAACGGAGGCTGTGATGGGTAGGGGAGCGTCGTGTGCCGGGTGAAGCGGCCGAGGAATCGAGTCGTGGACGGTTCACGAGTGAGAATGCAGGCATGAGTAGCGATACAAGAGTGGGAAACTCTTGCGCCGATTGACCAAGGGTTCCTGGGTCAAGCTGATCTGCCCAGGGTAAGTCGGGACCTAAGGCGAGGCCGACAGGCGTAGTCGATGGACAACGGGTTGATATTCCCGTACCCGCTTTGAAGCGCCAACGCTGAACCCTCTGATGCTAAGCCCGTGAAGCCGTCCTGGATCCTTCGGGTGAAGGGGAGTGGTGGAGCCGGTGGCCCAAGGTGGTAGTAGGTGAGCGATGGGGTGACGCAGGAAGGTAGTCCAGCCCGGGCGGTGGTTGTCCCGGGGTAAGGGTGTAGGACGCAGGGTAGGCAAATCCGCCCTGCACGTAGTCTGAGACCTGATGCCGAGCCGATTGTGGTGAAGTGGATGATCCTATGCTGTCGAGAAAAGCCTCTAGCGAGTTTCATGGCGGCCCGTACCCCAAACCGACTCAGGTGGTCAGGTAGAGAATACCGAGGCGTTCGGGTGAACTGTGGTTAAGGAACTCGGCAAAATGCCCCCGTAACTTCGGGAGAAGGGGGGCCAGCCCTGGTGATGACCTTTACGGTCTGAGCTGGGGGTGGCCGCAGAGACCAGCGAGAAGCGACTGTTTACTAAAAACACAGGTCCGTGCGAAGCCGTAAGGCGATGTATACGGACTGACGCCTGCCCGGTGCTGGAACGTTAAGGGGACCGGTTAGTCCGATTTCGGTCGGGCGAAGCTGAGAACTTAAGCGCCAGTAAACGGCGGTGGTAACTATAACCATCCTAAGGTAGCGAAATTCCTTGTCGGGTAAGTTCCGACCTGCACGAATGGCGTAACGACTTCTCGACTGTCTCAACCACAGGCCCGGTGAAATTGCATTACGAGTAAAGATGCTCGTTTCGCGCAGCAGGACGGAAAGACCCCGGGACCTTTACTATAGCTTGATATTGGTGTTCGGTTCGGCTTGTGTAGGATAGGTGGGAGACTGTGAAGCAGCAACGCCAGTTGTTGTGGAGTCGCCGTTGAAATACCACTCTGGTCGTGCTGGATGTCTAACCTGGGTCCGTGATCCGGATCAGGGACAGTGTCTGGTGGGTAGTTTAACTGGGGCGGTTGCCTCCTAAAGGGTAACGGAGGCGCCCAAAGGTTCCCTCAGCCTGGTTGGCAATCAGGTGTTGAGTGTAAGTGCACAAGGGAGCTTGACTGTGAGACTGACGGGTCGAGCAGGTACGAAAGTAGGGACTAGTGATCCGGCGGTGGCTTGTGGAAGCGCCGTCGCTCAACGGATAAAAGGTACCCCGGGGATAACAGGCTGATCTTCCCCAAGAGTCCATATCGACGGGATGGTTTGGCACCTCGATGTCGGCTCGTCGCATCCTGGGGCTGGAGTAGGTCCCAAGGGTTGGGCTGTTCGCCCATTAAAGCGGTACGCGAGCTGGGTTTAGAACGTCGTGAGACAGTTCGGTCCCTATCCGCTGTGCGCGTAGGAGTGTTGAGAAGGGCTGTCCCTAGTACGAGAGGACCGGGACGGACGAACCTCTGGTGTGCCAGTTGTCCTGCCAAGGGCATGGCTGGTTGGCTACGTTCGGGAGGGATAACCGCTGAAAGCATCTAAGCGGGAAGCCTGCTTCGAGATGAGCACTCCCACCTCCTTGAGAGGGTAAGGCTCCCAGTAGACGACTGGGTTGATAGGCCGGATATGGAAGCCCAGTAATGGGTGGAGTTGACCGGTACTAATAGGCCGAGGGCTTGTCCTCAGTTGCTCGCGTCCACTGTGTTGGTTCTGAAACCACGAACAGGCCCTGTGTCGGTTGTTCGATGTGTTTCATAGTGTTTCGGTGGTCATAGCGCGAGGGAAACGCCCGGTTACATTCCGAACCCGGAAGCTAAGCCTCGTAGCGCCGATGGTACTGCAGGGGGGACCCTGTGGGAGAGTAGGACGCCGCCGAACAATTCTTCAGAGAAGCCCCGCCCGGGGACACCGGGCGGGGCTTCTCGCATTTTCCGGGCCGGAACGGTCAGCCGAGTGCCGGCCTCATGTCGGCCATCCGTTCCAGCTGCTCGGATTGCTCGGTGAGCGTCCGGCCGCCGAGGCGGAGGACGAGGTGGCGGGCGCCGGCGTCGAGATAGCGGCGGAGTCCGGCGGCGACCTCGGGCGCGGGGCCGGTGAGGACGGCCTGGATCGTCCGGAGTTCGTCGAGCGGGAGACCGTAGGTGCTGCGGGCGTAGGCGTCCATGCGGGCGCGGGCTCGCGCGGGGTCGTCGTCGACGAGGACGGAGACGAAGAGGGCGGGCGTCACGGCGTCAGGGCTGCGGCCGGCTGCGGTGGCTGCGTCGCGCACCACGGTGAGACCCTCGCGGTAGTCGGCCGGGTCCGGCGGATAGGGCAGCCAGCCGTCGTAGTGGCGACCGGTGCGGGCGAGGGCCGCGGGGGTGGCGCCGCCGAGCCAGACGGGCGGGCCGCCGGGGGTGTACGGACGGACCGAGGGCGGGATGTCGTCGAAGTGGTGCAGCTCGCCGTGGAAGGAGAACGGTGCTTCGGCCGCCCAGAGGCGGCGCCAGAGGGCGACCGTCTCGTCGAGGCGTCGGAAGCGGTCCGCCCACGGCACCTCGGAGAGCTCGTACAGCGGGCGGCCGAAGCGGCCGGGGAATCCGGCGCCGACGGCGACCAGGAGCCGGCCGCCGGAGAGCAGGTCGAGGGAGGCCAGGGCGTGGCCGACCTGGATCGGGCGGCGGAGGAAGGGCAGCAGGGCGCCGGTGCCGAGGGAGGCGTGTCGGGTGACGGGGGCCAGCGCGGACAGCACGGTCAGCGTCTCGATCCGCGGGGTGAGGAGCGAGTCGTTGGCGAAGAGCGAGTCGTAGCCGAGCTCCTCGGCGCGGAGTGCGAAGGTGATCAGGCCACGCGGGTCGGTGCCCCCGCCCCACTGGGCCTGTCCGGTCGGGAGGAGGACGCCGATCCTGGTGTGGTCGTTCTGCATGCGTCCAGGTTGGCCCGACGCGCGGAACGGCCTCAATTCCCCGTGGGGAATGGCACGTCCGCGGCCGGAGTGCGGAGACTCGGGGCATGGACTTCCCGAAGGCACTGCGCCAGCGCCGGTCCCGCCGGCATCTGAGCCAGCTCGATCTGGCCATCCGGGCGGGCACGACCCAGCGGCACGTCAGTTTCATGGAGAGCGGTCGCTCGGCGCCGGGCCGGGGGATGGTGCTGCGGCTCGCCGAGTCGCTGGAGCTCTCCTTGCGGGAGAGCAATGCGCTGCTGCTGACGGCCGGTTATGCGCCGGAGTTCGCCGACAGCGGTCTGCAGGCGCCCGACCTGGCGCCCGTCCGGGAGGCGCTCGGCCATGTGCTGGCCGGTCATCTCCCGTACCCTGCCGTGGTGGTGGACCGGCACGGGAACCTGGTCGCGGCGAACGAGGCGTTCCCCGTCCTGACCGAGGGTGCGGCGCCGGAGCTCTTCGCCCCGGGTGCCAATGTGTACCGGCTGGCGCTGCACCCGCGGGGCATGGCGCCGCGGATCGCCAATCCCGCCGGGTGGTCGCGGCACATCCTGCTGAGGTTGGAGCGCAGGGCCGAGCTCGGCGGGGACGAGACGCTCGCCGCACTGCAGCGGGAGCTCGCCGGGTACGTTCCGGCCGGTGGCGAGGACCCCGAGGGGCTCGGTTTCGCCGTACCGCTCCGGCTCCGGTTCGGGGACGGCGAGCTGCGGTTGATCACCACGGTGACGACGTTCGCCACGGCCGCCGATGTGACGCTCGCCGAACTGATGCTGGAGGCCTTCCTGCCGGCCGACGAGCAGACCGCCGAGAGGCTGCGGGAGGCGGTCAGAGCCGGCCGGCGGCCTTGAGGGCGAGGTAGGTGTCCGCGAGGGCAGGGGGCAGCGCCGCGGGCGGCGCGTCCAGGACGGTGACGCCGTGCCGGGTGAGGCGCTCGGCGGTGTGGCGGCGGTCGGCACGGGTCTGCTCGGCGGCGGCCGCGCCGTAGACGGCGTCCAGGGTGCCGCGGGCCGTCGCCAGCTCGTCCAGCCGGGGGTCGGCGACGGAGGCCAGCACGACCTCGTGGCGCTTGGTCAGCAGCGGCAGCTGGGGGAGCAGTCCGTCCTCGGTGGCGCCCGCGTCTAGTCCGGTCAGCAGCACGATCAGCGAGCGGTGCGGGGACATCCGCAGGGCGGCGGCGGTGAGCGCGCGCAGGTCGGTCTCGACGAGGGCGGGCTCCAGGGCGGTCATCGCATCGGTGAAGGCCGGCAGCACCTCGGCCGCGGAGCGGCCGACCACGGCGGTGCGGCGGACCCGGTCGTGGGCGAGCAGGTCGACGCGGTCACCCGCCTTGGTGGCGAGGGCGGTGAGCAGCAGGGCGGCGTCGAGCGCGGCGTCCAGGCGCGGGGCGTCACCGACCCGGCCGGCGGAACCGCGGCCGGTGTCGAGGACGATCAGGATGTGCCGGTCGCGTTCGGGGCGCCAGGTGCGGACGGCGACGGTGTTGCGGCGGGCGCTCGCCCGCCAGTCGATGGAGCGGACGTCGTCGCCGGGCAGGTACTCGCGCAGTGAGTCGAACTCGGTGCCCTGGCCGCGGGTCAGGACCGAGGTGCGGCCGTCGAGTTCGCGCAGCCGGGCGAGCCGGGAGGGCAGGTGCTTGCGGCTGGCGAAGGGCGGCAGGGCGCGGACCGTCCAGGGCACCTGGTGGGCGCCCTGGCGGGCGGCCAGACCGAGCGGCCCGAGCGAACGCACCGTCACCCGGTGGGCGTGGTGGTCGCCGCGCCGGGTCGGGCCGAGGACGGTGGTGAGCCGGCGGCGTTCGCCGGCCGGGACGGTGACGGTGTGCCGGGAGTTCGCCCACGAGGTGCCGGGGTGCCAGGCGGACGGTGCCCAGGCGTCCCTGACGAGGGCGCGCAGCGGCCTGCCGGAGGGGTTGGTGACGGCGAGTCGGACCTGGGCGGTGTCGCCGAGCCGGACCCGGGTGTCGCCGTCGCGCGTCAGCCGCAGGGAGCGGACGGGCGCGGCGAGCACCAGGTCGGCGGCAACGGCCAGTAGGAGCAGCAGGGTGACGGTGCCGATTCCCGCCCAGGAGGGGGCGACCAGGCCGACGGCGAGCGCGCCGAGCGCGGCGAGCAGGGCGGTGCGGCCGGTCAGGGCCATGGGAGGGGCTCCTCGGGGTGTGCTGGGGGGCGGGCCGGTCGGCGGGTCAGCGCGGGGCGGGCGTCTGCGCCAGCACCGCCTGGATCACCGAGTCGGCGGTGGTGCCCTCCATCTCGGCCTCGGCGCGCAGCTGGATGCGGTGCCGCAGGGTCGGCAGGGCGAGCGCCTTGACGTCGTCGGGGGTGACGTAGTCGCGGCCGGCCAGCCAGGCCCAGGCGCGGGAGGTGCCGAGCAGGGCGGTCGCGCCGCGCGGGGAGACGCCGATGGACAGCGACGGGGACTGCCGGGTCGCCCGGCACAGGTCGACGATGTACGCGAGCACCTCGGGCGCGACAGTGACCTTGGCGATCTCCTCGCGGGCCGCGGCGAGGTGGGCGGGGCCGGCGACCGGGCGGACGCCGGCGGCGGCCAGGTCGCGCGGGTCGAAACCGGCCGCGTGCCGGGCGAGCACCTGGTACTCCTGGTCGCGGCTCGGCAGCGGCAGGACCAGCTTGAGCAGGAAGCGGTCGAGCTGGGCCTCGGGCAGCGGGTAGGTGCCCTCGTACTCGACCGGGTTCTGGGTGGCGGCGACGAGGAACGGCTCCGGCAGCGGGCGCGGCTCGCCGTCGACGGTGACCTGGCGCTCCTCCATGGCCTCCAGCAGCGAGGCCTGGGTCTTCGGCGGGGTCCGGTTGATCTCGTCGGCGAGCAGCAGGTTGGTGAAGACCGGGCCGGCCTGGAAGGAGAACTCGGCGGTGCGGGCGTCGTAGACCAGCGAGCCGGTGACGTCGCCGGGCATCAGGTCGGGCGTGAACTGGATGCGCTTGGTCTCCAGGCTGAGCGCGGTGGAGAGGGTGCGGACCAGCAGGGTCTTGGCGACGCCGGGGACGCCCTCCAGCAGTACGTGGCCGCCGCAGAGCAGGGCCACGACCAGGCCGGTGACGGCGGCGTCCTGGCCGACCACGGCCTTGCCGATCTCGTCGCGCAGCGCGGTGAGCGCGGTGCGGGCGTCGACCTCGGCGGGGCCGGGGGCGGCGTCGGCGGGCGCGCCGGTCTTGGTGAGGGTCGTGCTGGCAGCGGGCTGCTCGGTCACGGCTGTCGTACCTGCCTTTCCAGGGCGTCGAGGTCGTCGGAGAGCCGCAGCAGCGCGGCGTCGTCGGTGGGCGGACCGCCGTACAGCAGCGCCTGCAGGTCGGCGGACGGGCGGCCGAGGCGGCCGGCGGCGGCCGCGCAGAGGGCGGCCGGGTCGGGCTCGCCGGCGGCGACCGGGACGCCGAGCACCGGGGCGAGCCGGTGCCGGACGGCGCGGCGCAGTGCGTCGGCGGCGTGGCCGCGGGCGTTCGCCCTGCGGTAGAGGCGGGCGCGGCCCCCGG
>NZ_JAHTIK010000001.1:5136141-5142888 GCF_025655475.1 Kitasatospora sp. DSM 101779
GTCCAGCACCGTCCGCTCCTCCAGGGACCGCACCACCGCGCGCATCTGCTCGCGGACGGCCTGCGGCCAGTCCCCGGCGGCGGCGCGGGCGGCGGCCTCGGCGCGGTGCTGGTCGGCGGTGCGCGGGCCGCGGTGAGCGAAGAGCGCCGCGCCGCTGCGGGCCTCGCGGCGGGGCGCGCCGAGCCGCCACCAGACGGCGGCGACCACGACCGCGACGAGCAGCACGGCCAGCACCACGCCGGTGCCGCCGCCCGCCACGGACTCGCCGACCTTGCCGAACAGCCGGCCGATCTGCTCGTCCAGCCAGGCGGTGGCGCGCTGTACCAGGCTCGGGTCGTGCCGGTGGTAGGCCGGGTTCAGCAGTTCGTCGCGGGCGGCGTCCCGGGCCGGCCCGCGCGGGACGGTGACCGGAGCCCCGTCCGCGAGGACGCGCGTCGGCGCGACCCCCACCCCCCAGTACGGCATCGGCTCAGGCCCCGGGGGGAGTCGGCTGCCCGGACCAGCCCGCCGAGCCGTACTCGGGCAGGCCGGCGGCGCGGGCCAGCTCGATGTCGAGGGCCTCGCGGCGGATCCGCTGGTCGATGTAGAGCAGCACGTTGACGGCCGCGCCGAGCGGGATGGTGAAAGTCGCGACGATGGTGCTGCCGATCGCGACGATCAGCAGGCCGAGCGGCGGCAGCGCGACCGCCATCGGGTTGTCGGTGTTGCTCGTGATGCCGCCGGAGACCGCCACCGCGGCGATCGTGAACGGCATGAGGATCATGCTGGAGGCGAAGCCCATCAGCACCCGGGTGAGCACGTTGATGCCGAACAGCCGCCACCAGGAGCCGCGCACCAGCCGCCGCGAGCGGGCCATCGCGGCGATCACGCCCTGCCGCTCCAGGACGAGGGCGGGCGCGGCGAGGCTGAGTCCGATGGTCAGCCAGAGCGCCAGCGGCAGGGCGGCCAGCAGCAGGATCAGGCCGAGCCCGAGCACCGGTTCGTTCAGGTCGTCGACGATCCCCGTCACCAGCAGCGCGATCCCCGGGACGAACGGCGCGGCGGCGATCAGACCGGTCAGCAGGGTGAGGCCGGTCAGCGCGGCGAGCCGCGGCCGGGCCGTCTGCCAGGCCTCCCGCAGGGTCACCTGCTGACCCAGCACCGCCTTGCTCACCACCATGGTCAGCATGCCGATCGCGACGACGCCGATCAGCACCTCCAGCGGCACCGGGGCGAGCAGCGCCACGATCTCGGTGGCGTCACCGGGCCGCTCGTAGGCCCACCACTGGCCGAGGGCCGACAGCACCTGCTGGACGGCGGCCAGTCCGAGCGAGAGACCGAGGGCGGAGCGCCAGTGCCTGCGGACGGTGGTGACCGCGCCGTCGAGGATCTCGCCGACGCCGAGCGGGCGCAGCGGGACGACGCCGGGCTTGGGGCTCAGCGGCACGCCCCAGCCGCCGTACTGGCCCGGGCCGCCGGGAGCGCCGCCGTACGGGCCCGGGGCGCCGTACTGGCCGGGGCCGCCGTACTGGTCCGTGCCGGGGCCGCCGCCGTACTGTCCCGGGCCGGGGGTGCCGCCGCTCTGGCCCTGGTGGGGAATGCTGCCGTACGCTCCGCCGTACGGACCGGGACCGCCCGTGGCGTCGCCGACGGCGCCGGACGGTGGACCGGCCGGCGGCCGGACGTCGTCACGGGGCGGTTCGGGCGAACCGGGCGACGCCCAGCCCGGGGTGTCGGTCATCGAGGCTCCTTGTCCTACGGTCCGCGGGCTCCGAGGCCCCGGGCCCGGACGTCCGGGTCGGTCGGTCGGGTACGGCGTACGGCCGGAATCCGCTGCTGCGCCGCCCATCGTGCCATGGTGGCGGCAACGGCCCCAGGGGTATCCCGTTGCTGATCGACAACGGTCGGTGCGAACGGCCCCGACCTGCGGTCCGGCGGTGCCCCGCCGGGCCGTCGGATCACCCGGGCCCGGGTCCCGGACCGGGCTGTGGGGCAGGTCACAATCGGGTAATGAGAAGATGGAGTCATGAAGGGACGCGTCCTCGTCGTCGATGACGACACCGCACTGGCCGAGATGCTCGGCATTGTGCTGCGTGGTGAGGGTTTTGAACCGTTTTTCGTCGCCGACGGGGACAAGGCACTAGCCGCGTTCCGGGAGACCAAGCCCGACCTCGTGCTGCTCGACCTGATGCTGCCGGGGCGGGACGGCATCGACGTCTGCCGCCAGATCCGCTCCGAGTCCGGCATCCCGATCGTGATGCTGACGGCGAAGACGGACACGGTGGACATCGTCGTCGGCCTGGAGTCCGGCGCCGACGACTACGTCACCAAGCCGTTCAAGCCCAAGGAGCTGGTGGCCCGGGTGCGCGCGCGGCTGCGCCGCGCCGAGGAGCCCACCCCCGAGCAGCTGACCATCGGTGACCTCGTCATCGACGTGGCCGGCCACTCGGTGAAGCGGGACGGCCGCGGCATCCCGCTGACCCCGCTGGAGTTCGACCTGCTGGTCGCGCTCGCCCGCAAGCCCTGGCAGGTGTTCACCCGCGAGGTGCTGCTGGAGCAGGTCTGGGGCTACCGGCACGCCGCCGACACCCGTCTGGTGAACGTGCACGTCCAGCGTCTGCGCTCCAAGATCGAGAAGGACCCGGAGCGCCCCGAGATCGTGGTCACCGTGCGCGGCGTCGGCTACAAGGCGGGGCCCAGCTAAGTGGTGCAGTACGAGGCTGACGACTCCCCGTCGGGCACCGATGCCGGCGGGGAGGCTGCTGTGCGCGGGAGCGTGCTGAGTTCGACCACGGAGGGCCGGCGGCGCCGCCGCGGCCCGGCCGCCTTCTGCGCCCAGGTGATCCGTCAGTTCCGGCGGCCGGTACGGCGCCTGATCGCGCTGTACCGCCGCTCCATCCAGCTGCGCGTGGTCGCCGCCACGCTGCTGCTCTCCGTCGTCGTGGTGCTGGTGCTCGGCGTGGTCGTGGTCGCCCAGGTGCGCACCGGACTGCTCGACACCAAGAAGCACGCGGCGCAGGGTCAGGCGCTGGGCGGCTTCCAGATCGAGCAGGACAAGATCAACGAGGCCATCAACCTGCAGGCCAAGGCCGGCAGCACCGGCAGCGACCCCTCGCGGGACGAGGTCGGCACCTGGCTGATCAAGCAGGTCTCCGACCTCGCCAGCGGCGGCACCGGCGTCTACTCGGTGATCGCCCTGGTGCCCTCCACCGGCCAGCAGGAGAGCGCCCCCAGCGCCGCCCTGCGCGGCGCCTGGTACTCCGGCAACATCGTCCCGGACTCGATCAGCCAGGACCTGCGCGACGAGGTCGCGGCCGAGCCCGGCACCCCGCACCAGCAGACCACCGAGATCCAGCGCTCCACCGACGACGGCAGCCCCTCGTACAACGAGCCCGGGCTCGTCATCGGCAAGCAGTTCACCGGCCCCGACGGCACCCCGTACCAGCTCTACTACGTCTTCTCCTTCGGCCAGGAGACCAAGACCCTCGGTCTGGTCACCGGCACCCTGGCGACCGCCGGCGTCTTCGTGGTCATCCTGCTCGGCGGCATCGCCTGGCTGGTCGTCCGCCAGGTCGTGACGCCCGTGCGGATGGCCGCCGGGATCTCCGCCAGGCTGGCCGCCGGCCACCTGGAGGAGCGGATGAAGGTGACCGGCACGGACGACATCGCCCGCCTCGGCGAGTCCTTCAACCGGATGGCCAACGCCCTGCAGACGCAGATCCGCCAGTTGGAGGAGCTCTCCCGCGTCCAGCGCCGCTTCGTCTCCGACGTCTCGCACGAGCTGCGCACCCCGCTCACCACCGTGCGGATGGCCGCCGACCTCATCTACGACAGCCGCGACGACCTCGACCCGATGGCCGCCCGCTCCGCCGAGCTGCTGCAGGACCAGCTGGACCGCTTCGAGTCGCTGCTCGCCGACCTGCTGGAGATCAGCCGCTTCGACGCCGGCGCCGCGATCCTCGACGCCGAGCCGGTCGACCTCCGCGAGATCGTGACCCGGGTGGTCGAGGCCGCGGACCCGCTCGCGGAGGCCAAGGGCAGCGCGGTGATCGTCCGCGGCGCCGAGAAGCCGGTCGTCGCCGAGGTCGACTCCCGCCGGATCGAGCGCATCCTGCGCAACCTGGTGGTCAACGCACTGGAGCACGGCGAGGGCCGCGACGTCGTCGTCCGGCTCGGCGCCGGCGAGGGCGCGGTCGCGGTCGGCGTCCGCGACTACGGCATCGGCCTGAAGCCGGGCGAGGCCTCCCGGGTGTTCCACCGGTTCTGGCGCGCCGACCCCTCCCGGGTGCGCACCACCGGCGGCACCGGCCTCGGCCTGTCCATCGCCGTCGAGGACGCCCACCTGCACGGCGGCTGGCTGCAGGCCTGGGGCGAGCCGGGTGGCGGCTCGCACTTCCGGCTCACCCTGCCGCGCACCCGCGGCGGCGAGATCAGCCGGGCGCCGTTCCGGCTGGAGCCCGAGGACTCCCGGCACAACCGCGGCCTCGCGTCGCCCGGCGCGCCCTACCGGCGGGCCGTCCGCCCCGGCGGCGCGACCGCGCTCACCGCGGCCGACGCCGCCGACCAGGACACCCCGGAGACCCCCGAGACCCCCGAGGGCGGCCAGACCGGCTTCGGCAGCGGCCTCGGCGGCGTGCTCTCGCTCGGCCCCGGCCTGGGCCGGCCGCAGGCCGCCCCGATCGCCGACCCCTCGGACGTCCGCACCGTGGCCGCGGGATACGGTGCCACCGGGGCCCAGGTCGTCGTCGACCGCGGGCCCGGACGTCCGGCGCTCCCGCCCCAGGAAGGCCCGGACACCGCCGACACCCGGAGGCCGCAGCGTGCGAAGGACGACGACCAGCGTGAGGGCTGACCTGCGCTCCGCCAGGGCCGTCTGCGCAGGCCTCGCCGTCCTGCTCGCCGCGGGCTGCGCCGCGATGCCCTCGGACGGCCCGCCCGAGCGGGTCGAGATCCCGCAGGGCAGCGGCGCGGAGAACCTCCAGGTCCGGGTCTTCCCGGTGCCCCCGCACAAGGGCGAGGACCCGCGCGACCTGCTGGCCGGCTTCCTGGCCGCGTCCAGTGCGGACGAGGCCAAGGACTACGAGACAGCGCTCAAGTACCTGACGGCCTCCGCCGGCAAGCGCTGGAACCCGCAGGCCGGCGTCGCCGTCCTCGCCGCCACCCCGCACCGCGACCAGACGGTCGCCGCCGCGGAGACCACCACGATCACGGTGACCGGCAGCAAGGTCGCCGAGCTGGACGAGGACCACTCCTACCGGGTGGTCTCCGACGAGGCGTACCGGCAGCAGTTCACCTTCGTGAAGGAGAGCGAGGGCCCGGACAAGGGCGAGTGGCGGATCGACCGGCTGCCGGACGGTCTGATCGTCGACCAGACCAACTTCCGCAACTCCTACCGGGCCGTCCACCGCTACTTCTACGTCTCCTCCGACCCCTCGGCGGACGGCGCCACGCCGCCCGTCATGGTGCCGGACCCGATCTACCTGCGCCGCCGCACCGACCCGCTGACCGCCGCCGCCAAGGCGCTCGCGGCCGGCCCCTCGCAGTGGCTCGCCCCGGCCGTCTACTCGGCCTTCGAGGGCGTGCACATCGAGGGCGCCGTCTCCGTCAACGACAGCCGGGCCGCCGCGGTGCGGGTCGACGTCGCCGACTTCGGCGGCCGGCAGAGCACCTGCAAGCAGATGGCCACCCAGCTCTTCCACACCCTGGCCGACCAGCAGGGCAAGGCCCAGCTGGACCGGGTCGACCTGTCCGGCGCCAAGGGCGGCTGCTCGGTGACGGCCGCCGAGGCCGCCGAGTCCGCCCCCGGCCGCCTGGCCGGCTCCGCCGGGGCCTCGCCGTACTACCAGCTCGACACCGGGCAGCTGCTGCTGCTCCAGGGCGACGGGCCGGGCAGGCCGGTGGCCGGACCGCTCGGCCAGGCCGCGCAGCAGGGCCAGCCGAGGATCGGCGAGGTCGCCGTCCGCCGCGACGGCTCCGGCGCCGCCGTGATCGGGGCCGACGGCCGCTCGCTGTACGTCACGGGCTTCGGCGAGAGCGACAAGCTCGGCGACCCGGTGGTCACCGGCCACGGCACCCAGCCCGGCCAGGGCCTCGCCTCGCCCAGCTGGGACGGCCGACAGAACCTCTGGGTGGTCGACCGCGACCCGGCCGCGCCGCAGCTGTACATGGTGCGCGGGCGCAAGTCCGTCGCCGCCCAGGTCGACGGCCTGGCCGACCGCACCGTCCAGGACGCGCGGATCTCCTCCGACGGCACCCGGATCGCCCTGGTGCTCAAGGACGCCGCCGGCCGCCGCTCGCTGCAGATCGGCCTGGTGGTGCACGAGGGCACGGCGGGCTCGCCGCGGGTGCGGGTCACCGGGCTGCGGCCGGTCGCCCCGCTGCTGACCGACGTCGCCTCGGTGTCCTGGGCGGACACCGACCAGCTGCTGGTGCTCGGCAAGGAGCAGGGCAAGCTGCAACTGCTCAACTACGTGGGCACCGACGGCTCGCAGGCCGCCGACTCCCCGCTGCAGGGCGGCGAGTCGATGACCACCGTGTCGGCCTCGGAGAGCCGCGCGGGGGAGAGTGTGCCGCCCGTGATCGCCTACTCCAGCGACCACCGGATCTTCCGGCTGCAGGGCAACCAGTGGCGCGAGATCGCGCTGCAGGGGCACCCGGCCGCCTCGTTCGGCTACCCGGGCTGACCCCGGTCGGCCGGGCCCGACCCGGCCGGCCTGCGGGGCGTCGCCGCCACCGCGGCCGCGGCGAACGGCGGGCAGCCGGCCGCCC
>NZ_JAHTIK010000001.1:5143982-5150823 GCF_025655475.1 Kitasatospora sp. DSM 101779
ATCGACCGGCCCGGCGCCGGCGCAGGTCAGCCGGGCCCGGCAGGCCGGGCAGAGCTGCCCACGGGGGCCGCCGCAGCCCGCGCACCGGGCGGGCAGCAGCAGGTCGAGCAGCCCGGTGTCGAGGAGGCCGGCGGCGAACGGCGTGGTCACGGGCGCCTCCCGGGCGCGCGGGGCACGGACGACGTGCACGAACGGGGCATCCGGCCCGGCCGGGAGTGCCGTACGGACTCTTGCCGGGTCGGGGACTGGGCCATACGGTGGGCGGCCCGGCGCGTGTTGTCCAGTCGTTCACCCCTGTTTCACTCCATGGAAGGTAAACAGAGGGTGACACCTGGACGGCCCGTTCGGTGTCGCCACGGTGTTCGACTGGGGAGGCGGAATCCCCGAGCGAGGTGTTCCATAAGGCACACAGGGGGTTTCAAGCGCTCCTGGTGGGGAGGAAGTGAGGTGAGGGCCAGTCGGGTTCGCCGCTCCCGGCGAAGGTGGGGGGCTGGTGGCGGACTGGCTGGTCCGGCTGGGTCTCAGTCCGGTCCGGGTGCGTTCCGGATCGGCGACAGCACAAGGGATCGGAGTTCTGCGTGGACATCGTCGTCAAGGGCCGCAAGACCGAGGTGCCCAAGAGGTTCCGCGAGCACGTGGCCGAGAAGCTGGAGAAGGTCCAGAAGTTCGACGGCAAGGTGATCAGCCTCGACGTCGAGGTGTCCAAGGAGCACAACCCGCGGCAGGCCGACCGGTCCGAGCGGGTGGAGATCACTCTCCGTACCCGCGGCCCGGTGATCCGGGCCGAGGCCGCCGCGAGCGACCCGTACGCGGCGCTCGACCTGGCTTCGGCGAAGCTCGACGCCCAGCTGCGCAAGTCCGCGGACCGGCGTCGGGTGCACAAGGGCGGCAACGGCCGCACCCCCGTCAGCGTCGCCGCGGCGACGGCCGCGCTGGCGAACCTGCCCGCGACGGAGCAGACCGAGGGCCCGGTCAACGGGTCGGCCCGCAAGACCATGATGGGATCGCTGGAGGTGGAGGGCGACGGACCGCTCGTCGTCCGCGAGAAGACGCACCCTGCAGCACCGATGTCGCTGGACCAGGCGCTGTACGAGATGGAACTCGTCGGCCACGACTTCTACCTGTTCGTGGAGAAGGACAGCGGCCTGCCGAGCGTGGTGTACCGCCGGCACGGCTACCACTACGGCGTCATCCACCTGAAGGAGGACGCGACGGCGATCGGCGGAGGCGCCGGCGGCGCGATCAACGCGCTCGACGAGGACTGATCCCGTCCCGTCGGCCGTACGGCAGATCGATCGACCGGTGACCCCGGCGGCCCGCGCCGCCGGGGTCACCCAGCTGGGCGGTCCGGTGTCGGAGGGTGATCAACGCCCCTGCGGTCATGGAATGATGGAGCCGACATCGAGCGGCGACCGGGGGGAGGAGCGGATGGGCGAGCCCATCGGCCGGGGTGCGCGTGGCCTGGGCGCGGACGGCGGGTCCGACGGTCCGTCGGGCTACGGAGGCCACCGCGCCGAACCGATCCGGGTGCTGGTGGTCGACGACCACGCCCTCTTCCGCCGCGGTCTGGAGATCGTGCTGGCCGAGGAGGAGGACATCCGGGTCATCGGCGAGGCGGGGGACGGCGCGGAGGCCGTGCTCAAGGCCGCCGACCTGCTGCCGGACATCATCCTCATGGACGTCCGGATGCCCCGCCGCAGCGGGATCGAGGCCTGCACCGCGATCAAGGACGTGGTGCCCAGCGCGAAGATCATCATGCTGACGATCAGCGACGAGGAGGCCGACCTCTACGAGGCGATCAAGGCGGGTGCCACCGGCTACCTGCTCAAGGAGATCTCCACGGACGAGGTGGCCACCGCCATCCGCGCGGTCGCCGACGGCCAGTCGCAGATCAGCCCCTCGATGGCGGCCAAGCTGCTCACCGAGTTCAAGTCGATGATCCAACGCCGTTCCGACGACCGGGAGTTGGTGCCCGCACCACGGCTCACCGACCGGGAGCTGGAGGTGCTCAAGCTGGTGGCGACCGGGATGAACAACCGGGAGATCGCCAAGGAGCTCTTCATCAGCGAGAACACCGTGAAGAACCACGTCCGCAACATCCTGGAGAAGCTGCAGCTGCACTCCCGGATGGAGGCCGTGGTCTACGCCATGCGCGAGAAGATCCTCGAAATAGGCTGAGCGCCGGCCGCCGGCCTCACAGCAGCTTCTCCAGGGCCGGGCGCAGCCGCTCGTCCGCCAGCAGCTCCACCCGGACGGCGTCGCAGCCCACCCAGGACGCCGCCTCGCGCAGGGCCTCGGCGAGCGGGGCGACGTACTTGGGCCCCTCCAGGGAGATCTGACGCGCCACCAGGGTGCTGCCCTCGCGCGCGGGGTCGACCCGGCCGACCAGCCGGCCGCCCGCCAGCAGCGGCATCGCGAAGTAGCCGTGCACCCGCTTGTGCTTGGGCGTGTACGCCTCCAGCCGGTGCGACATGCCGAAGATCCGCTCGGTGCGGGCGCGGTCCCAGATCAGCGAGTCGAACGGGGACAGCAGCGTGGTGCGGTGCCGCCCGCGCGGCTCGGAGGCGAGCGCAGCCGGATCGGCCCAGGCCGCCGCCGGCCAGCCCTCGACCTGCACCGGCACGAGTCCGGACGCCTCGAGCACCGCGTCGACCTGCGCGCCCTTGAGCCGGTGGTAGTCCATCAGGTCCGCCCGGGTGGCGACCCCGAGGGCTGCGCCCGCCTGCGCGACCAGCCGCCGCAGGCACTCCTCGTCGGGCAGGTCCAGTTCGAACAGCTCCGCCGGGACGGCCTGCTCGGCCGCCTCGTAGACCCGCTTCCAGCCGCGCCGCTCGGTGCACACCACGTCGCCGAAGGCGAGCGCCCGCTCCACCGCGATCTTGGTGTCGGACCAGTCCCACCACTCCGCCGTGCGCTTCGCGCCGCCCAGGCCCGTCGAGGTGAGCGGCCCCTCGGCGCGGAGCCGCTCCAGCACCGACCGGTACGTCTCCGGGGAGACCTGGTGGCCCCAGAGGTTGCCGCGGTCCCGGTAGGCGCGCCGGCGGAACGCGAACAGCGGCCACTCCTCCATCGGCAGGATGCAGGCCGCGTGCGACCAGTACTCGAAGGTCGTCTCCGAACCCCAGTAGGCGCCCTCGACCGCGGGGCGCCCCACCGCGCCGAGCCGGGCGTAGGGGACGAGTTCGTGCGACCGGGCCAGCACCGAGATGGTGTCCAGCTGGACGGCGCCCAGGTGCCGCAGCACCCCGCGCACCCCGCCGCGGCGGTCCGGGGCGCCCAGGAGCCCCTGGGCGCGAAGGGCGATCCGGCGGGCCTGGTCGGCGGAGAGCATGACGGTCATGCCGGGCAGCGTAGGCCCCGGCGCCGACAACGGGCGGGCCGCCGGGAACCCGGGGGCCCCGCCGGAGGTTGTCGAGGAGGAGGCGGTGCGGTGACCGTTTTGCCCCGGGGCCGGTGCTTCACAGTGCTTTGCCCCTGCGGGTGACACAGGAATACCGTGCTGACGGACCTCCCGGCGGCTTGGCCTCCTCGCATACGATGGCCCGTACGGTGGGGTAGGTCTCGCCGACTGTCGTCCAGAGCCGATCCAGGCAAGGAGCCCGCTCACGTGTCCGTCTTCGACAAGATCCTGCGCGCAGGCGAAGGAAAGATCCTTCGCAAGCTGCAGCGGATTGCCGCCCAGGTCAACTCGATCGAAGAGGACTTCGTCAACCTCACCGACGACGAGCTTCGTGCGCTGACCGACGAGTACAAGGCCCGGCTCGCCGAGGGCGAGAGCCTGGACGACATCATGCCCGAGGCCTTCGCGACCGTCCGCGAGGCGGCCAAGCGCGTGCTCGGCCAGCGCCACTACGACGTCCAGATCATGGGCGGTGCCGCGCTGCACTTCGGCTACGTCGCCGAGATGCGCACCGGCGAGGGCAAGACCCTGGTCGGCACCCTGCCCGCGTACCTCAACGCGCTCACCGGCAAGGGTGTGCACCTGATCACCGTCAACGACTACCTCGCCGAGCGCGACTCGGAGTGGATGGGCCGGGTGCACCGCTTCCTCGGCCTCGAGGTCGGCGTGATCCTGGCGAACATGACGCCGGCCGAGCGCAAGCGCCAGTACGGGATGGACATCACGTACGGCACGAACAACGAGTTCGGCTTCGACTACCTCCGCGACAACATGGCCTGGGCGCAGGACGAGCTCGTCCAGCGAGGCCACAACTTCGCGATCGTCGACGAGGTCGACTCGATCCTGATCGACGAGGCCCGCACCCCGCTGATCATCTCCGGCCCGGCCGACCAGGCCACCAAGTGGTACAACGACTTCGCCAAGCTGGTGCAGCGCCTCAAGCGCGACCGCGACTACGAGGTCGACGAGAAGAAGCGCACCGTCGGCATCCTGGAGGAGGGCGTCGGCCGGGTCGAGGACTACCTCGGCATCGACAACCTCTACGAGTCGGTGAACACCCCGCTGGTCGGCTTCCTCAACAACGCCATCAAGGCCAAGGAGCTCTACAAGGTCGACAAGGACTACGTCGTCATCAACGGCGAGGTCATGATCGTCGACGAGCACACCGGCCGCATCCTGGCCGGCCGCCGCTACAACGAGGGCATGCACCAGGCGATCGAGGCCAAGGAGGGGGTGGAGGTCCAGAACGAGAACCAGACGCTGGCCACCATCACCCTGCAGAACTTCTTCCGCCTCTACGACAAGCTCTCCGGCATGACCGGTACCGGCACCACCGAGGCCGCCGAGTTCCACCAGATCTACAAGCTCGGCGTGGTGCCGATCCCCACCAACAAGACGCCCCGCCGCATCGACCAGCCCGACCTGATCTACAAGTCGGAGCCGGCGAAGTTCGCCGCGGTGGTCGAGGACATCGCCGAGAAGCACGAGAAGGGCCAGCCCGTCCTGGTCGGCACCGTCTCGGTCGAGAAGTCCGAGTACCTCTCCCAGGAGCTGCGCAAGCGCGGCATCCCGCACGAGGTCCTGAACGCCAAGCACCACGAGCGCGAGGCGCAGATCGTCGCGCAGGCCGGCCGCAAGGGCGCCGTCACCGTCGCCACCAACATGGCCGGCCGCGGCACCGACATCATGCTCGGCGGCAACGCCGAGCACCTGGCCGCCGCCGAGCTCGCCCAGCGCGGCATCACCCCGGAGGACACCCCGGAGGAGTACGAGGCCGCCTTCCCGAGCGCCCTGGACAAGGCCAAGGAGGCCGTCAAGGCCGAGCAGGAGGAGGTCCAGGAGCTCGGCGGCCTGTACGTGCTGGGCACCGAGCGCCACGAGTCCCGCCGGATCGACAACCAGCTGCGCGGCCGCTCCGGCCGCCAGGGCGACCCGGGCGAGTCCCGCTTCTACCTGTCGCTCGGCGACGACCTGATGCGCCTGTTCAAGGCCGGCATGGTCGAGCGCGTCCTGTCGATGGCCAACGTGCCCGAGGACGTGCCGATCGAGTCCAAGATGGTCACCCGCGCCATCGCCTCCGCGCAGACCCAGGTCGAGCAGCAGAACTTCGAGATCCGCAAGAACGTCCTCAAGTACGACGAGGTCCTCAACCGCCAGCGCGAGGTCATCTACGGCGAGCGCCGCCGCGTCCTGGAGGGCGAGGACCTGCAGGAGCAGGTCGGCCACTTCATGGACGACACCGTGGAGGCCTACGTCACCGCCGCCACCGGCGAGGGCTTCGAGGACGACTGGGACCTCGAGAAGCTCTGGACGGCCCTCAAGCAGCTCTACCCGGTCGGCGTCGACCTGGACGAGCTGGAGGAGGAGGCCGGCGGCACCGCCGGGCTCACCCCCGAGTTCCTCACCCAGACCATCCAGGAGGACATCCAGGCCGCCTACGGCCGCCGCGAGGACCAGCTCGGCGAGCAGATCATGCGCGAGCTGGAGCGCCGCGTGGTGCTGTCCGTGCTGGACCGCCGCTGGCGCGAGCATCTCTACGAGATGGACTACCTCCAGGAGGGCATCGCGCTGCGCGCCTACGCCCAGCGCGACCCGCTGGTCGAGTACCAGCGCGAGGGCTACGACATGTTCGCGGCCATGATGGAGGGCATCAAGGAGGAGTCCGTCGGCTACCTGTTCAACCTGGAGGTCCAGGTCGAGCAGCAGGTCGAGGAGGTGCCTGTCGCGGAGGACGCCGTCGTCCTGGAGAAGAGCGACGCCCGTCCGGAGATCAAGGCCAAGGGCCTGGAGGCCCCGGCCCGCCAGCGGCTGCACTACACCGCGCCGACCGTCGACGGCGACGACACCGTCATCGAGGGCGACTTCGACGACGCCGCGGCCGACGAGGGCGACGGCATGACCCGCGCCGAGCGCCGCCGCGCCGCCAAGGCCGCCGGCCGCGGCCGCCGCCGCAAGGGCTGACCCGCAGCGACACCGCCCGCAGGGCGCCGCACCCCGACCGGGGCGGCGCCCTGCGGCGTTCCCCGGTACGGCCGCGGTCAGCGCGCCTCCACCGCCGCGCACTGCCACTGCTCGGTCCGCCGGTGCCGCTCCAGCCGGAAGGCCACCATGTGGTGGCGCGGACCGAACTCCACCCGGACGCACACCTCCAGGGCGTCCGGCGCGGGCGCCGAGTCGTACACCCGGCCGAGCCGGGTCTGCGGGGCGCGCCCGCGCGGCCGCAGCGGGCCCGTCCGGACGAGTGCGGCGAGCTGCTGGTAGCCCTGCAGTGTGCTGTGCCGCTGCAACTGGCCCACCGGGCGGTTCCCGGTCAGCACCTCGACCAGCCGGTGTGCGAAGCGGAGCGCAAGATCGCCCTGCCCGGCCCCGCGGGAGGGCGCGCACTCCGACCGCGGCCGCCGCGGCGGCCGCGACCCGGGGGTCACCGCGGGAGCTCCCGCC
>NZ_JAHTIK010000001.1:5150848-5166057 GCF_025655475.1 Kitasatospora sp. DSM 101779
CGGCCGGGGTGCGGGTGGCGGACGGGCCGGCGCGGCTGCACCCGCCCCGGCACGTGCACCAGCGGCCGGACCAGCGGCAGCGCGGCGCGGTCCGCGGCGTGCTGCGCGGCGTGGGCGGGGGCGGTGGTGCAGTGCTCGGCCATCGGCCGACCTCCTGTCGGGCGGGTTCCGGCGGGGTGCCGCTGCTGTTGCTATCGACCGCCCGCGGCGGCGCTCAAGGACTCTCCCGCGCCGGCCGGACGACTACCGCCGTGTCACCTATCCGGGTGATACGGGCCCGGGCCGCCGGGCCGGCCGAGCTGCTCCCGGGGCGGCCGGTTGACGTGCGGGAAGGTGCGGCGGTGCACGAAGGAGTACGGCCGGGACAGGTGAAAACCTCGCCGCGCGGCGGCCGGGCGACCGGATCTACCGCCGGGTAGGGCGGAGGATCGGCAGTCGGACGACCCCAGGGAGGCGGCATGGCGACCGAGGTGACCACCGGCGGCGAACCTGCCGCGGCCCGCGGGGCGGGCGGACCGAGACGCGGGCTGGTGCTCGGCGGCGGCGGCATGCTCGGCGCCGCGTGGACGGTCGGTGCGCTGTGCGCGGTCGAGGAGGCCACCGGCTGGCGGCCCGGCTCGGCGGACGTGCTGCTCGGGACCTCGGCCGGGGCCATCCTCGGGGCCCTGCTCGCGGCCGGCGTCCGGCCGGCCGAGCTCCGCGACCACCAGCGCGGGCTGCCGATCACCACCGGCCCGCTGGCCGGCGTCGAGTTCGACTACGACACGGCGGCCGGCGGCGCGATGCCGCTGCGGCCCGGGCCCGGCATCGGCTCGCCCGGCCTGCTCCGGGACGCCGTCCGGCACCCGCGCGACTACCCCTTCCTCACGATGGTGTCCGCCGTCGTGCCGCCCGGCCGCGGCTCGGTGGCGCCGGTCGGCGAGCTGGTCCGCGCGCTGCCCGGCGGGGACGGCTGGCCGGACGGCTCACCGCTGCGGGTGGTCGCGGTGGACTACCGCAGCGGCCGCCGGGTGGTCTTCGGCGACGCGGGGGCCCCGCCCGCACCGATGGCCGACGCGGTGATGGCGTCCTGCGCGATCCCGGGCTGGTTCGCCCCGGTCGAGGTGGACGGCAGCGGCCCGTACGTGGACGGCGGCTGCTGGTCGGCGACCAACGCGGACCTGATGGTCGGCCGCGGCCTGGACGAGATCTACGTGCTCGCCCCGATGGCCCTGCGGCTGCACCCGGAGGGCCGGGCCGAGCCCGGCCGGGGTGCGGTCGCCGCGCTGCGCGAGTGGCGGGCCCGGGACCGGCCGCGCGGCATGCTCGCCCAGCTGGTCAGCCGCTACCGGCGCACCGTCACCCGGCAGATGATGCGCGAGGCCCGGCTGCTGCGCGCCTCCGGCACCCGGGTGCAGCTGCTCGCCCCGACCCTGGCCGACCTGGCCGTGATGGGCCCCAACATGATGGACCCGGCCCGCCGGCCCGAGGTGCTGGACTCGGCGTTGCGCACCACCCTCGCGGCGCTCGGCGCGGCGCGCTGACCGACCGGTGCGCGGGCTCTCCGCCGTCCGGGCCGTGCGGTGATCACCGGGCCCGTATCCTTGGGGGCGCGGCGGTCGCGGCCCGACGGTCCGCACGACCGAGGACATCACCCCGAGGAGCGGAGTGCCAGCGATGCGCGTGTACGTGCCCACCACGTTGACCGGCCTGGCGGCGGCGCACCCCGGCGGCGTCCTGGAGCAGGTCGCGGCCTACGCCGTCACCCCCGCGCTGCGCGAGTGGTACGTCAGCGACGACATCGAGGAGCTGGAGTACGCGGCGCTGAACCGTGCCGCGCAGGCCTCGCTGCGGCTGCTGGCGGCCGACCCGGACGCGCCGCGCCGACGGGTCGTCCTCGCGGTGGAGGTCGCGGAGTCCGCGGTCGGCGCGTTCGCCGGCGACGAGTACCAGGACCAGGCCTCGCTCGGCCGGGTGGTGCTGCACGGCCCGGTGCCGCTGGCCAAGGCCGCCGCGGTGCACGCCGACGTCGCCGACGCGGACGTGCTCGCCGACGTGGCGGCAGCGGCCGCCGCGATCGAGGCCGCCGACAAGGGCGACGAGGACGCCCAGTTCACCGTCGACGGCGCCGAGGACCACGAGCTGCTTTGGTTCGCCACCCAGGAGATCCCGGGCCTGCTGGCCTGACCGTCGGCTGCGGCAGGTAGCGTTCCTGGGATGCGCACGCACATCGTCTGGGACTGGAACGGCACGCTCTTCCACGACATGGAGGCCGTGCTGGGTGCCAGCAACGCCGCCTTCGCGACCGTCGGGCTGGCCCCGCTCAGCCTGCAGGAGTACCGCGAGCTCTACGAGATCCCGATCCCGCGCTTCTACCAGCGGCTGCTCGGCCGGGTGCCCAGCCAGTCCGAGTGGGAGGCGCTGGACGACGCCTTCCACGACCGCTACCGCGAGCTCAGCCCCGGCTGCGGCCTCACCGAGGGCGTCCCGGAGCTGCTGAGCGGCTGGACGGCCCGGCCCGGCCGCAGCCAGTCGCTGCTGTCGATGTACGAGCACGAGCGGCTGGTGCCCGTGGTGGACGCCTTCGGGCTGACCGACCGGTTCCTGCGGGTGGACGGCCGCACCGGTGCCTCCGGCGGCCGTAAGGCGGGCTTCCTGGCGGCCCACCTCACCGCGCTCGGCCCGGACCTGCAGGCCGCCCGCACGGTGCTGATCGGCGACGCCGCGGACGACGCGCAGGCCGCCCTGGAGTCGGGCATCCACGCCGTGCTGTACACCGGCGGCTCGCACACCCGGGAGAAGCTGGAGGCCGTCGGCGTGCCGGTGGTGGACTCGCTGGCCGAGGCCGTCGCGGTGGCCGAGGAGCTGACCGGCTGACCCGGCCCGGCGCCTGCCGGGCCCCTGCTGGCCGCGGCCGGTCGGGGCCGGCCGCGGCCAGGCGTGTCGACGGGCCCGGATCCGGCCGGCGGCGGTCAACCTGGTGGGGCAGCCGTCACCGGAACGAGCGGAGCCCCGCATGCCCCTGGACGCCGTCACCCGGGTCCCCGCCCCCGTCAGCGAGCCGGTGCGCGGCCACGCCCCCGGCAGCCCCGAGCGGGAACGGCTGGAACGCCGGATGGACGAGCTCGCCGCCGAACCCGTCCCGCTGCCGATGACGATCGCCGGCGAGCAGCGGTTCGGCGGCGGCGAGCGGATCGACGTCGTCCAGCCGCACCACCACGCCGCCCGGCTCGGCCTGCTCGGCAACGCCACCCACGAGGACGCCCGGCTCGCCGTGGACGCCGCGCTCGCCGCCGCCCCGGACTGGCGGGCACTGCCCTTCGACGAGCGGGCCGCCGTCCTCCTGCGCGCCGCCGACCTGCTGGCCGGACCCTGGCGGGAGACGATCGCCGCGGCCACGGTGCTCGGCCAGTCCACGACCGCCCGGCAGGCCGAGCTCGACGCCGTCTGCGCCCTCGCCGACCTCTGGCGGTCCGCAGTGCACGCCGCCCGGCGGATCCTCGCCGAGCAGCCGGAGTCCCCGCCCGGGACGTGGCGGCGCGCCGACCACCGGCCGCTGGACGGCTTCGTCTACGCCCTCACCCGGTTCGACTCCACCGCCCGGGCCGGGTACGCGGCCACCGGCCCCGCCCTGATGGGCAACACCGTGGTCTGGAAGCCCGCGCCCGCCCAGACCCTCGCCGCCCACCACCTGATGCGGCTGCTGGAGGCGGCGGGACTGCCGCCCGGCGTGGTCAACCTGGTCACCGGCGACGGCCGGGCGCCCACGCAGGTCGCGCTCGCCAGCCCCGCCCTCGCCGGGCTGCATTTCACCGGCGCCACCGAGACCTTCCACAGCCTGTGGACGGAGATCGCCGCCCACCTGGGCCGCTACCGCAACCACCCGCGGATCGCCGGCGCGACCGGCGGCAAGGGCTTCCTGCTCGCCCACCCGTCGGCCGACCCGGACCTGCTGCGCCCCGCGCTGCTCCACGGCGCCTTCGCGTACCAGGGGCAGAACCGCTCGGCGATCGCCCGCGCCCACCTGCCGCGCACCCTCTGGCGGCGGATCCGCGCGGACCTCCTCGCCGAGGTCGACGCGCTGGCCGTGGGCGACGTCACCGACCTCGGCACCGCCATGGGTGCGCTGATCGACGGATCGGCCTACGAGCGGACCCGCGCCGCGGTCGACCGGGCCGGGCACGACCCCGGGGTGGAGCTCGCGGCCGGCGGCCAGTACGACGACGCCATCGGCTGGTTCGTCCGCCCGACCGTGCTGGAGTGCACCGGCGGCCGCAGCGAGGTCCTCCGGTCGGAGTGCCCCGGACCGGTCCTCGCCGTCCAGGTGTACGAGGACGCGGACTGGGAAGCCGCCCTGCACCGGGTGTGCACCGACACCCCGCAGGCAACGGCCGGCTCGGTGCTCGCCCGGGACCGGTACGCGACCGCGCAGGCCGTCGACCGGCTCCGGTTCGCCGCCGCCGGCCTGCACGTCAACGACGGGCCGGGCGGTGCCGGCGGCAGGGTCGGCACCGCCCCGGACCTGCTGCGCTGGACGTCGGCCCGGACGGTCGAGGAGACCTTCGCACCGCCCGCCGGCGACAGCCGGATGCACCCGGGGTGACGGGACGGAAACAGCTGACAGGGGCTGACACGAAGTGACCCGCCGGTTTGGACAAGGTGTCCAGTAGGGCGTCGGCATCCTGCAGGATTGCTCCTCCGTGTCCCCTGACACCTTCGTTTCATCAGGTTAGGCTGACTGGCGTCGCCGGGGCCTTCCCCCGCTGGCCAAACGAGCTGTCGTACCCAGGTGCAGGGCTTCTCATGCGTGGCACGAGCGGTTTTCGCCCCCGGGATACGGGAGTATTGCGGACAGACCCGGCGGTGCACACCCAGCCATCACCGAGTCACGCAACGGCGCGCGACAGGAGCCAAACAGTCATGCAGACCAAGCTGGACGCAGCCAAGGCCGAACTGCTCACCAAGGCAGCAGCAGCCGCTGAGAACAGCCAGGTGGGGGGAGCGGCGCCAGGGGAGGGTCTGAGCAACGGCGCTCTGGCCGCGTACCTGCACCACTACTACCTCCACACCGCGCCCGAGGACCTGGTCGACCGCGACCCGGTCGACGTCTACGGCGCGGCCGCCTCCCACTACCGGCTGGGCCTCAAGCGCCCGCAGGGGACGGCGGAGGTCCGGGTGCACACCCCGACCGTCGAGGAGAACGGCTGGAGCTGCGGCCACACCGTGGTCGAGGTCGTCACCGACGACATGCCCTTCCTCGTGGACTCGGTCACCAACGAGCTGACCCGCCTCGACCGCGGCATCCACCTCGTCGTCCACCCCCAGCTCGCCGTCCGCCGCGACATCACCGGCAAGCTGCTGGAGATCCTCGACGTCGACGCCTGCTCGCGCAGCCAGGCCGCCGGCACCGAGTGGCCCGCCGACGCGATCGTCGAGTCCTGGATGCACATCGAGATCGACCGCGAGACCGACCGCGCCGACCTCCGTTCCATCGAGACCAACCTGCGCCGCATCCTCGGCGACGTCCGCGAGGTCGTCGAGGACTGGTCCAAGATGCGCGACTCCGCGCTGCGCCTGGCCGACGAGCTCGCCGAGCAGCCCCCGGCCCACCTGCCCGAGCAGGAGGTCGGCGAGGCCTGGGAGCTCATGCGCTGGCTGGCCGACGACCACTTCACCTTCCTCGGCTACCGCGAGTACGACCTCGTCGAGCACCAGGGCGAGGAGGTCCTCAAGGCCGTCGCCGGCACCGGCCTCGGTATCCTGCGCGCCGACCCGCTGAGCCACGACAGCGACCACCACCCGGTCAGCGAGGCCTTCGGCCGGCTGTCGGCCCCCGTCCGCGCCAAGGCGCACGAGAAGAAGCTCCTCGTGCTGACCAAGGCCAACAGCCGCGCCACCGTGCACCGCCCCGCCTACCTCGACTACGTCGGCGTCAAGCGGTTCGACGCCAACGGCGAGGTCGTCGGCGAGCGCCGCTTCCTCGGCCTGTTCTCCTCCGCCGCGTACACCGAGTCGGTCACCCGCATCCCGGTCGTCCGCCGCAAGGTCCAGGAGGTCATCACCACCTCGGGCTTCTCCGGCGACAGCCACGACGGCCGCGACCTGCTGCAGATCCTGGAGACCTTCCCCCGGGACGAGATGTTCCAGACCCCGGCGGCGGAGCTCCAGGCCATCGCCACCAACGTCCTCTACCTGCAGGAGCGCCGCCGGCTGCGGCTGTTCCTCCGCCAGGACGAGTACGGGCGCTACTTCTCCGCGCTGGTCTACCTGCCGCGCGACCGCTACACCACCCGCATCCGGCTGCGCCTGACCGAGATCCTGAAGGAGGAGCTCAGCGGCGACGCGATCGACTACACGGTGTACGCCACCGAGTCGGTCCTGACCCGCCTGCACTTCGTCGTCCGGGTCGCCCCCGGCGCCGAGCTGCCGCAGCTCACCGACGCCGAGGTCGAGCGGATCGAGGCCAAGCTGGCCGAGGCCGCCCGGTTCTGGATGGACGGCTTCAACGACCAGCTCCACATCGAGCTGGGCGAGGAGCGCGCCGCCGAGCTCGCCCACAAGTACGCCAACGCCTTCCCCGACGGCTACCGCGCCGACTTCACCGCGCGCACCGCCGTCGCCGACCTCAAGCAGATCGAGGCGCTGCACGGCGAGGGCGACTTCCGGCTCAACCTGTACCAGCCGGTCGGCGCCGGCGACGACGAGCGCCGCTTCAAGATCTACCGCGTCGGCGGCCCGATCTCGCTCACCGAGGTCCTGCCGGTGCTGCAGCGCCTGGGCGTCGAGGTTCTCGACGAGCACCCGTACGCACTGCGCCGCTCCGACGGCACCACCGCGTGGGTGTACGACTTCGGCCTGCGGCTGCGCGAGGCCACCGAGCTGACCGACGAGGCCCGCGAGCGCGTCCAGGACGCCTTCTCGGCCACCTGGACGGGCCGCGCCGAGAACGACGGCTTCAACGGCCTCGTCCTCACCGCCGGCCTGACGTGGCGCCAGGCCATGATGCTGCGCGCCTACGCCAAGTACCTCCGCCAGGCCGGGAGCACCTTCTCCCAGGACTACATGGAGGACGCGCTCCGCAACAACGCGCACACCACCCGCCTGCTGGTGAACCTGTTCGAGGCCCGGCTCAGCCCCAGCCACCGGCTGGGCGCCGACGAGCTGACCGAGGGCCTCATGGAGGAGCTCGACGGCGCGCTCGACGAGGTCGTCTCGCTCGACGAGGACCGCATCCTGCGCTCCTTCCTGCACCTCATCAAGGCCACCCTGCGGACGAACTTCTTCCAGCACGCCGACGACGGCGACTGGCACTCCTACGTGTCGATGAAGTTCGACCCGAAGGCGATCCCGGACCTGCCGGCGCCCCGCCCGGCCTTCGAGATCTGGGTGTACTCGCCCCGCGTCGAGGGCGTCCACCTGCGCTTCGGCAAGGTCGCCCGCGGTGGCCTGCGCTGGTCCGACCGCCGCGAGGACTTCCGCACCGAGATCCTCGGCCTGGTCAAGGCCCAGATGGTCAAGAACACCGTCATCGTGCCGGTCGGCGCCAAGGGCGGCTTCGTCGCCAAGCAGCTGCCGGACCCGTCGGTGGACCGCGATGCCTGGCTGGCCGAGGGCGTCGCCTCGTACAAGACCTTCATCTCGGCGCTGCTCGACATCACCGACAACCTGAAGGGCGGCGAGGTCGTCCACCCGGTCGACGTGGTCCGCCACGACGAGGACGACACCTACCTGGTCGTCGCCGCCGACAAGGGCACCGCGACCTTCTCGGACATCGCCAACGGCGTCGCCGAGTCGTACGGCTTCTGGCTGGGCGACGCCTTCGCCTCCGGCGGCTCGGCCGGCTACGACCACAAGGGCATGGGCATCACCGCCCGCGGCGCCTGGGAGTCCGTCAAGCGGAACTTCCGCGAGATCGGCGTCGACACCCAGGCCGAGGACTTCACCGTCGTCGGCATCGGCGACATGTCCGGTGACGTCTTCGGCAACGGCATGCTGCTCAGCGAGCACATCCGCCTGGTCGCCGCCTTCGACCACCGACACATCTTCCTCGACCCGAACCCGGACGCCGCGGTCTCCTACGCGGAGCGCCGCCGGCTGTTCGACCTGCCCCGCAGCTCCTGGGACGACTACGACAAGTCGCTGATCTCCGCGGGCGGCGGCGTGTTCCCGCGCACCGCGAAGGCCATCCAGCTCTCCCCGCAGGTCCGCGAGCGGCTCGGCGTCGAGGCGGCCAAGCTCACCCCGGCCGAGCTGATGAAGGCGATCCTGCAGGCGCCCGTCGACCTGTTCTGGAACGGCGGCATCGGCACCTACGTCAAGGCCTCGACCGAGACCAACGCCGAGGTCGGCGACAAGGCCAACGACGCGATCCGGGTCAACGGCAACCAGGTCCGCGCCCGGGTCATCGGCGAGGGCGGCAACCTCGGCTGCACGCAGCTCGGCCGCATCGAGTTCGCCGCGAGCGGCGGCCCCGAGGGCACCGGCGGCTGGATCAACACCGACGCCATCGACAACTCGGCCGGCGTCGACACCTCCGACCACGAGGTGAACATCAAGATCCTGCTCAACCAGGTGGTCGCCGACGGCGACATGACGGTCAAGCAGCGCAACGCCCTGCTCGCCGAGATGACCGACGAGGTCGGCCGTCTGGTGCTGCGCAACAACTACGCGCAGAACGTGGTGCTCGCCAACGCCGTCGCGCAGGCCCCCAGCATGGTCAACGTGCACGCCCGTATGATCAGCCGGCTGGAGGCCGACGGGCAGCTCGACCGCGCCCTGGAGTTCCTGCCCACCGAGAAGCAGATCCGCGAGCGCCAGCAGGCCGGCCGCGGGCTCTCCCAGCCCGAGCTGTCGGTCCTGCTCGCCTACACCAAGATCACGCTGGCCGACGAGCTGCTCGCCACCGACCTGCCCGACGACCCGTACTTCCGCGACGCGCTGCACCTGTACTTCCCCAGCGCACTGCGGGCCCGGTTCGCCGAGGCGATCGACAACCACCCGCTGCGCCGCGAGATCATCACCACCCTGATCGTCAACGACACGATCAACCGCGGCGGCTGCACCTTCGCCTTCCGGCTCCGCGAGGAGACCGGCGCGACGATGGAGGAGATCGCCCGCACCCACGCGGCCGCCCGTGCCGTCTTCGGCCTGGAGCAGCTCTGGGACGACATCGAGGGCCTGGACAACAAGGTCGCGGCCCGGGTGCAGACCAAGATGCGCCTGCACGTCCGCCGGCTCGTCGAGCGCGCCACCCGCTGGATGCTCAACAACCGGCGCCAGCCGCTGGACATCGCCGGCACCATCGAGTTCTTCCACGACCGGGTCAACCAGGTCTGGGAGAGCCTGCCCAAGCCGCTCCGCGGCGAGGACCTGGCCTGGTTCGAGGCGGTCTACGAGGAGCTCGCGTCCGCCGGTGTGCCGGACGAGCTGGCCAACCGGATCGCCGGACTCTCCTCGGCGTTCCCGACGCTCGACATCGTCGGCGTCGCGGACCGCTCCGACTCCGACGTGATGGAGGTCGCCGAGCTCTACTACGACCTCGCCGACCGCCTGCAGATCACCTACCTGCTGGACCGCATCATCGAGCTCCCGCGGACCGACCGCTGGTCCTCGATGGCCCGCGCCGCCATCCGCGAGGACCTCTTCGCGGCGCACTCCGCGCTCACCGCGGACGTGCTGGCCTGCGGCCCCGCCGGCTCCTCCCCGGAGGACCGCTACAAGGCCTGGGCGGACCTCAACGGCACCCTGCTCAGCCGCGCGAAGACCACGCTCGACGACATAAGGGGTTCGGACAACTACGAGCTGTCCAGCCTCTCTGTCGCGATGCGGGTCATCCGCACCCTGCTGCGCACCGGCCGCTGACCGGCTGACGAGGGGCGCGGGGAACCGATCCGGTTCTCCGCGCCCCTCGCGCGTCCCGGCCCGTCACCGGCCGGCCCGCGGCGCCGTGGCACGATCCTGACGAGGAGTGGCAGCCCCGCCACTGACGGCGGATCAGTCCCGCTGGCTACGGTCGCTCCCATGACGCCGGTTCCCGGGCTTCCCACCACGCCGACGGCGCTGCCGACCGCCGACCGCGTCCGCGCCCACGTCACCGAGCCCGTCGCGAACCACAGCTTTCGCAGCTACCTCTTCGCGATGCTGCTCACCGAGCACGAGGGCGTCCGGCCCGGCACCGACTTCGACCCCGAGCTGCTGTTCCACGCCTGCGCCCTGCGCGACCCGGGCACCTCGGCCACGGCCGAGGGCGTGCAGCGGTTCGAGGTGGAGGGGGCCGACATGGCCGCCGTCCTCCTCACCGGGCACGGGGTCGGGCACTCCTCGCCCGGCATCGCCGAGCGCCGCGGACCGCTGGCGTACCTGGCCCGGCGGGGCGTCACCGCGGACTTCGGCCGCGCCACCGGGTTCGTCACCGGCGCGCAGGGCCAGGAGATCCCCACACGCGGGCCCCGCCTGCGGATGGCCGCCTCGCTGGTCGAGGAGATCGTCCGGCACGCCGAGCGCGGCGGCCTGCAGACCGCCCCCCGCTACAGCCTGCCCGGCGAGCTGCTGCGGGAACGCGGCAGCGACCGCCGGCCCACCGAGCTGGAGCCGGCCGCGGCCGCCGCACGCTGGGGCGGCCAGAGCGTCTCTTCAAAGGTGCACGGACGCCTCGTAGGTGCCCCCACGCGCCCCTGAACCGACCACTGAGCGCCTTTGAGGACGCCTCCTGGGCGCCCTGTCCGGGCGGCCCGCTCAGCCCTGGGCGGCGGCCCGCTGCAGGGCGCTGGCGAGCAGGGCGAGGTCGGTCGGCCCGTTGCCGAGCTCGCGGACCGGGCGGCGGGTGGGCGGCAGGCCGAGCTGCATCGGGTCCACCGCCACCACCGTCGGCCGCAGCGTCGAGGTCCGCGGGATCCGGCCGCTGACGCGGGCGGTCTGGAAGGCCGTCACCCCGCCGTCCGGGCGCAGCAGGTAGCCGCGGCCCGGCGTCTCCTCCGGCAGGGCAGCGGCGTCCGGCAGGTGGATCAGCTGGTCGGACTCGGCGGGGTGGTCGGTGCGCAGCGCGATCCGCAGCTGGGCGGCCTCGTCGATCTCGGTGCCCGCCGTCCGCTCCGGCGCGCCGGTCGCGGCGACCAGGTGGACGCCGAGCCGGCCGCCGCGCTCGGCGACCGCGGCCAGCGCCCGGGCGAGCGGCCGGCCGGCCGGCGAGGTCGGCGCGTACAGCGCGTCGAGGTCGTCGACCACCACGACCATCCGGGCGGGCACCCGCTGCGCGGCGGCCGCGTCCGGCGCGGTCCGCTGCTCGACCACCCGGGCGGCCGCGGCCGCGGCTGCGGCCCCGGTCGAACCGCCCGCGGTGACCAGGGCGGGCGCCTTGCGGAGTATCCGGGCGGTGTGCCAGGCGGTGAAGTCCCGCCCGCCGAGCAGTGCCTCACGGCGCGACAGCTCGTCCAGCAGGGCCTCGGCGGTGAGCAGGGCCTGCCGCGGGTCCGCGGCGGCGTCCAGGTGGGCGGTGACGTGCGGCAGGTCGGTGCAGGCCCGCAGGCCCGCCGACTGGTCCCGGTCGGCGGGGGAGCGGGACTCCACCACGGTGATCTCCAACCGCTCCGGGCGCTCGGCGACCGCCAGCGAGGCGACCAGGGTGCGCAGCAGCTCGGTCTTGCCGGAGCCGGCCGCGCCGCCGATCAGCAGGTGCGGGCCGCCCTCCGCACTGTTGCCGTCGAAGGCCTCGGCGTCGGCGAGGTCGACGGTGCACAGGCCGTCCCGGGCGGTGCCGATCAGGGCGGTGGCCGCGCCGGCGCCGTCCGGCAGCTCGGCCCAGCGGTCCGAGAGCTTGGCCGGGGTGACGGCCTCCAGCCGCAGCAGGTCGAGCAGGCGCAGGGCGTCCGGCAGCGGGCCGCGGGCGGCCGGGGCGGCCTCCCGCAGCGGGGCGAGCGCCCGGGCGAGCCGCTCGGCCCAGGCGGCCGGGACGGCGTCCAGCGCGACGTCCTCGATCCGCTCCCGGGTGCCGCCCGCGGGCAGGTCGACGGTCAGCCGGGTGGCGACCTCGCCGGTCACCGCGGCGCGGGCGCCGACACCGGCCGGCAGCTCCCCGTCGGACTCCGCCAGACAGACCGTGAAGACGCCGACGGCGGGGCCCTGGCGGAGCAGCAGGTCGAGGCCCTCGCGGGCGGCCGGGGTGCCAGGATCGCCGTCGACGAGCAGGACGGTGGCCTCCGGGCCGCCCGAGGCGGCGGCCAGCTCGGCGAGCCGGGCCTCCGCCTGCTCGGGGCCGAAGCCGACCAGCAGGCGGCAGTCCTGCCCCTGGCCGGGGCGCAGCTGGGGCAGCCACATCGTCCAGTGCCAGTCGGCGGCGCGCTGCTCGTCGGCGGCGACCACCACCAGGGCGAGGCCGCTCGGCGGGTGCAGCACGGCGAGCTGGGCGAGCACGGCGCGGGCCAGCCCGGTCAGCCGCGGTCGGGGCCCGGCCAGGCCGAGGCTGCCGGCGGTCTGCAGGTCGACGGTGACCGGGACGGCGGGCAGCAGGGTGCCCGGGGCGGTGCCCGGACCGCCGGGCCGGTCGGCGGTGCCGAGCCGGACGGCGAGCGCGTCCGGGTGGGCCGGGGTGCGCTCCCACAGCCGGGGGCCGGGGCCGAGCGCGGTGAGCAGCAGGGCGGCCGGGTCGGCCACCTGGGACGTGCGGGGCCTGCGAGGGCGGCGGGGGCGCCGAGGCGGCTGCCCGGGCGCCCGGCCGGTCGGGGAGCTGGAGGTGGCCGTCGCCGTCCGGGACGGCCGGCCGCGACCCGGAATTCCCCCGGATCTCCGGGCGGGCGATCTGCAGGGTCGACTCGCCGAGCCGGACCAGCCCGCCGTCGGGCAGCTGGGCCGCGTCGCCGCGCAGCCACCGGCCGTCCAGCAGGGTGCCGTTGGTGGAATCGAGGTCGCGGACGGAGACCGTTCCGTCGGCCAGGTGCAGCGCGAGGTGCAGCCGGGAGACGTCCGGGTCGTCGAGCGGCACGTCGGCCTCGCTGGAGCGGCCGACGCTGATCTCCTCGCCGTGCAGCCGGTGGACGCCGCCCGCGTCGGGGCCGCCGACGACCCGCAGCTCGGCGGCGGCGGGCAGCTCCTCGGGCCCGTTGTCCGGGTCCGGTTCGCCGAGCGAGAGGACCGCGCCGTCGATCAGCGGGGGACGGCCGAGCAGCGCCTGGTCGTCCACCCGCTCCGTACCGGCGTACAGCTGTACGTGCGTGGCGGAGCGCGGGCCGCGCACGCCCGCCGCGCCCGCGAGCGCGCCGGCGACTGCGCCGAGCGCCGTGCCGGAGGGTGCCGTGACCAGCACGTCCGTGGACGATCCGGCGCCGGCCGGGCCGCTGCGCGGTCGAAGGACGGTGAGCCGGATCTGCATCTCGCCCGGGTCCCTTCTGCACACGTGTGGTGCCTGCCATCCTGCCACCCTGGAGCGACAGTCCGGGCACGGTACCGGATTTGACGATCTTGCGATCATCGCCCGGGCCGGGCCGACGGCACGTCAGCCCGGACGTCCCCTAGGGGGCGCCCCCGAGACTTCCGCGCAGCTCGCGGTGCGCTCGCCTCGGCAAGCCGCCCGGGCACCGTTAGAGTTTGCGAAAACCGCGGAATCGTGGCCACCTGTCCGACCTCCGGGCAGCGAGGACGAGCGACCACAGGAGTCACAGGTGCGGCCGGTCGGCAGCAAGTATCTGATCGAGGAGAGCCTCGGGCGAGGGGCCACCGGTACGGTCTTCCGCGGCCGGGTCCGCGACGACGCGGCCGTTCCGGGCCTGGAGCCGGGCCGCGCGGTCGCCGTCAAGGTGCTGCGCGAGGAGCTCGCCACCGACCCCGACGTGGTGATGCGCTTCCTGCGGGAGCGGTCGGTGCTGCTGCGCCTGAGCCACCCGAACATCGTTCGGGTCCGCGACCTGGTGGTGGAGGGCGAGCTGCTGGCCCTGGTGATGGACCTCGTCGAGGGGCCGGACCTCTTCCGCTACCTGCGCTCCAACGGCCCGCTCAGCCCGATCGCCGGCGCCCTGCTGATGGCGCAGATCGCCGACGCGCTGGCGGTCAGCCACGCCGACGGCATCGTCCACCGCGACCTGAAGCCGGCCAACGTGCTGCTGGCGACCACGGCCGGTCCGGACGGCTCCGAGCAGATGCACCCGATGCTCACCGACTTCGGCATCGCCCGCCTCGCCGACTCCCCGGGGATCACCCGCACCCACGAGTTCGTCGGCACCCCGGCGTACGTCGCCCCGGAGTCCGCCGAGGGCCGCCCGCAGACCGCCGCGGTCGACGTGTACGGCGCCGGCATCATGCTCTACGAGCTGGTCACCGGCCGGCCGCCGTTCCAGGGCGACGGCCCGATCGCGGTGCTGCACGCCCACCTCGCCCAGGAGCCGGAGCGCCCGCGGTCACTGCCCGAGCCGCTGTGGACGGTCATCGAGCGCTGCCTGCGCAAGAGCCCGGCCGAGCGGCCGACCTCGGTCGCGCTGGCCGAGGCGCTGCGGGTGGTCGCCGCCGGGATCGGCGTGCACTCCTCGCCCGCCGCGGTCGAGGCCGCGCTGGCCGTCGGCGACCTGCTGGTGACCGACCCGGCCCTGGCCGCCCCCGCGCCGACCGCGGTGAACCCGCTGCCGGCAGGCTCCGCCGACGCCACCCAGGTGCTGCCCTCGCGCGGGTTCGACCAGGGCGCCGCGACCCAGGTGGTCGCCGCCGCACCGGGCGCCGAGGACCGCACCCAGGTGATGGCCACGCCGCCGCCGGCCGGCGGGGCGGACCGCACCCGGGTGATGCCGCCGGTGCCCCCGGGCGCGCCCGCCGTCGAGCCGGAGGCGCCGCACCCGTGGCAGACCCAGCTGCGCGCCGCCCGCGACCGCAACCAGCAGACCCAGATCGGCTACTTCGACCCGGAGGAGCTGGACCGCCCGCAGGTCGCCCCGCAGCCGTACCAGGCGCCGCCGCCCTACCAGGCCCCGCCGCCCTACCAGGCCCCGCAGCCGTACCAGGCCCCGCAGCCCTACCCGGCACCGCAGGGCAGGCCCCCGCAGCCGCCGCAGAACGGCCGCGGGTCGGGCGGTTACTCCCAGCGCCCGCCGGTGGCCCCGCCGCCGTACCAGGCCCGGCAGAACCCGCCGCAGCCCCCGCAGGGCTACCGGCAGCCCCCGCAGGCCCAGCCGCAGCCCTACCAGGCCGCGCCGGCCCCGCAGGCGTACCCGCCGCCGCAGCAGCCCGCGCCGGCCCCGCAGCGCCGCCAGGAG
>NZ_JAHTIK010000001.1:5166082-5198059 GCF_025655475.1 Kitasatospora sp. DSM 101779
CCCGCAGCGGCGCACCGAGCCGCCCGCGCCGCAGCGCCGCGAGCCCGCCCCGCGCCGGGAGCCGCGGCCGCGCAGCCGCAACCGGATGTACATCCCGGGCCTCGGCTGCCTCAAGGGCTGCCTGATGGTGCTGCTGATCCTGGCCGTCGCCGCGGTGGCGCTGTGGAACTTCACCGACCTGCCGGTGTACTGGGAGCACGTCAAGGGCTGGTTCGGCAGCGTGAGCGACTGGATCAGCGGGTTGAACGGCGGGCAGTGAGCCGACGGTCCGTCAGGGGGCGATTTTGGCGCTTTGTCGACAATTCACGAATTTTCCGTGATTCGACCGTCCCCGACGGCCCTTCGGCGCCCCCCGGAGGGCCCCCGGGCGCGTAGGTTGGTCGTCGAGCACCGACCTACCGAGCCCACGGAGCAGCATTGGCACGCAAGATCGGCAGCCGCTACACCGTCCACCAGGTGATCGGCCGGGGTTCCGCCGGCACCGTCTGGTTGGGCGAGGGCCCGGACGGGCCGGTGGCCGTCAAGTTGCTGCGCGAGGACCTGGCCTCCGACCAGGTCCTGGTCGGCCGCTTCGTCCAGGAGCGCGCCGCCCTCACCAGCCTCGACCACCCCCGGGTGGTCGGCGTGCACGACATGGTCGTGGACGGCAGCGACCTCGCCCTGGTCATGGACCTCGTCCGGGGCACCGACCTGCGCACCCGCCTGGAGCGCGAGGGCGTGCTCTCCCCGCTCGCCGCCGCCTCGGTGATCGCCGACGTCGCCGACGGCCTGGCCGCCGCGCACGCCGCCGGCATCGTGCACCGCGACGTCAAGCCCGAGAACGTGCTGCTCGACCTCGCCGCCCCGCCCGGCCCCGGCGGCGCACCCCGGGCCAAGCTCACCGACTTCGGCATCGCCCGCCTGGTCGACGCCCCCCGCCGCACCCGCGCCACCCGGATCATCGGCACCCCCGACTACCTCGCCCCCGAGATCATCGAGGGCCTGGAGCCGCGCGCCGCCGTCGACATCTACGCCCTCGCCACCGTGCTGTACGAGCTGCTGGCCGGCTTCACCCCCTTCGGCGGCGGCCACACCGGCGCCGTGCTGCGCCGCCACGTCACCGAGAGCGTCCCGCCCGTCCCCGGCATGCCGGACGGACTGTGGCGGATCATCTCCGAGTGCCTCGCCAAGGCCCCGGCGTCCCGGCTGCGCGCCGCCGAGCTCGCCTCCCGGCTGCGCGAGCAGCTGCCCGTCCTGGCGGGCCTGCCGCCGCTCGCCGTCCCCGCCCAGCGCGGCCCGGTCGAGGACGTGCCCACCCCGGGCGAGGCCGTGTACGCCGAGGTCGACGCCGGGACGGGCACCCACCGGCGCCGGCGCGGCCCCGCCGTGCCGCTCGTCCCCGCCCCCTCGCCGGACTCCACCCGGGACACCCACACCAGCCTGCGCCGGCCCTCCCCGCAGGAGCTCGCCTCCTACGCCGCCGAGTCCCGCGCCCAGCGCTCCGCCGCCCCCGCCACCAGCCACCGGCGCCGCCGGCTGGTGCGCCGCCGCCGGATGCTCGCGGTGCTGATCGCCACCGTGCTGCTGCTGGCCGGCGCCGCCGCCGCGTACAGCGCCTTCGCCGCCGAACCGCCCGCCGCGGGGGCCGCGCACGCCCTGTACCACGGGCCCTCGGCCGCCCCCGGCCCCCCGGTGTAGCCGAACGGTCTCCGCGAACCATTACGCTTGAGGGCGTGGCAGCCGTCGATCCTTCCGAAGAGCTCAAGAACCTCGAGACGACCATGGGGTCGATCGAGGCCGTCCTCGACCTGGACAAGATCCGGGCCGACATCGCGACCCTGGAGGAGGAGGCAGCCGCCCCGACCCTCTGGGACGACGTCGCCAACGCACAGAAGGTCACCAGCCGGCTCTCCTTCCTCCAGGGCGAGCTGCGCAAGTTCGAGACCCTGCGCGGCCGGGTCGACGACCTCGCCGTCCTGTTCGAGCTGGCCGAGGACGAGGACGACGCGGACACGCGCGCCGAGGCCGAGACCGAGCTGGAGTCGGTCAAGAAGGCCGTCGAGGAGCTCGAGGTCCGCACCCTCCTGTCCGGCGAGTACGACGCCCGCGAGGCCCTGGTCAACATCCGTGCCGAGGCCGGCGGCGTCGACGCCGCCGACTTCGCCGAGCAGCTGATGCGCATGTACCTGCGCTGGGCCGAGCGGCACGGCTACCCGACCGAGGTCTACGACACCTCGTACGCCGAAGAGGCCGGCATCAAGTCCGCGACCTTCACCGTCAAGGCCCCCTACGCCTACGGCACCCTCTCCGTCGAGCAGGGCACCCACCGCCTGGTGCGCATCTCGCCGTTCGACAACCAGGGCCGTCGGCAGACCTCCTTCGCCGGCGTCGAGGTCCTCCCGGTCGTCGAGCAGTCCGACCACGTCGACATCGACGAGGGCGACCTGCGCATCGACGTGTACCGCGCCTCCGGCCCCGGCGGCCAGGGCGTCAACACCACCGACTCCGCGGTGCGTATCACCCACCTGCCGACCGGCATCGTGGTCTCCTGCCAGAACGAGCGCTCGCAGATCCAGAACAAGGCCTCGGCGATGAACGTCCTCCAGGCCAAGCTGCTGGAGCGGCGCCGCCAGGAGGAGAAGGCCGCGATGGACGCGCTCAAGGACAGCGGCAGCTCCTGGGGCAACCAGATGCGCTCCTACGTCCTGCACCCGTACCAGATGGTCAAGGACCTGCGCACCGAGCACGAGGTCGGCAACCCGCAGTCCGTCCTGGACGGCGACATCGACGGCTTCATCGAGGCCGGCATCCGCTGGCGCAAGCAGCGCGAGACCGCGAGCTGATCGGGTGCGGATGCCGGGCGAGGTGAACGTCCGGCACAGCATCGAGGCCGGCATCCGCCGGCGCTTGCAGCGCGAGACCGCGAGCTGATCGCGGCGCGAGAGCGCCGGCTGATTCCAGACAGACGAAGAAGGCCCCCGGAGCTTCGGCTCCGGGGGCCTTCGGGCGTTCCTGGTCTCAGGCCAGCGCCTGCCGGGCGATCAGGGCCACCGCGAACAGTGCCGCGATCAGGGCCAGCAGGGTCGCCGGGGTCAGTGCGGCGAAGGGACCCTGCTGCTCCTGCATGCGGGCACGGTTGGCGCGGCACACCGGGCACCGGCCCTCGCTCACGCGGCCGTTGCAGTTGGCGCACACCAGATGGTCGCAGGTCATGCGATCTCCTCCTTGCTGTCACTGCAAACGCACCGGACGGGCCGATGGTTCCGTCCGTCTCTCCACTGTGCCAGGTTCGCGGGCGCTCGGCCCCCGCAGCGGGGGCGTTCCCCGGTGCGATTGTGAGATAGCGCGCACAAATCCCGCCTTCCAATTCGGGACAGACAGGAACAATCTCCGACGAATCAGCGGTCAGTACCCGACCCGGGACTGCGGGTCGGGCCGCGGTTCGCGTATGGTCCCAGACCTGGAGCGGTCGGGGAGGATGCCGCTTCGACCGCCGCTCCCGGTCCGGGGCGTGGGCGGGCCCACCTAGGATGGCCTCCGTGATGCAGCCGTGATCAGATTCGACAACGTCTCCAAGACCTATCCCAAGCAGAACCGTCCTGCCCTGGACAACGTCTCGCTGGAGATCGAGAAGGGCGAGTTCGTCTTCCTGGTCGGCTCGTCCGGCTCGGGGAAGTCGACCTTCCTCCGGCTCTGCCTGCGTGAGGAGCGCCCCAGCACCGGTGCCGTGCACGTGCTGGGCAAGGACCTCGGCAAGCTGTCCAACTGGAAGGTGCCGCACATGCGGCGCCAGCTGGGCACGATTTTCCAGGACTTCCGCCTGCTGCCGAACAAGACGGTGGCGCAGAACGTCGGCTTCGCCCTGGAGGTCATCGGCAAGCCGCGCAGCGCCATCGCCAAGGTGGTGCCCGAGGTGCTCGACCTGGTCGGCCTCGGCGGCAAGGAGGACCGGATGCCCGGCGAGCTCTCCGGTGGTGAGCAGCAGCGCGTGGCGATCGCCCGGGCCTTCGTCAACCGCCCGATGCTGCTGATCGCGGACGAGCCCACGGGAAACCTCGACCCGCAGAACTCGGTCGGCATCATGAAGCTCCTCGACCGGATCAACCGCACCGGTACCACGGTGCTGATGGCCACGCACGACCAGGCCATCGTCGACCAGATGCGCAAGCGCGTGATCGAACTCGACAAGGGGCTGCTGGTCCGCGACCAGGCCCGCGGCGTGTACGGCTACCAGAACTAGCCGCCCGTCGTCACGCCTGACCGCCCCGCCTGCACCGACCCTGGATTGAGAGAATCATGCGCATCCAGTTCGTCCTCTCGGAGATCGGCATCGGCCTCCGCCGCAACCTGACGATGACCATCGCGGTCATCGTCAGTGTCGCGCTCTCGCTCGCCCTCGCCGGTGGCAGCCTCCTGGTCCGCGACCAGGTCAACTCGATGAAGGGCTACTGGTACGACAAGGTCGAGGTCAGCATCTCGTTCTGCACCAAGTTCGACGCGGCGGCCTCGGCGCAGTGCGCCAGCGGCGCGGCCACCGACGACCAGGTGAACAGCGTCAAGGCCGCTCTCGACAAGATGACTCCGCTGGTGGAGAAGGCCACCCTGGAGACCCCCACCGAGGCCTACAAGCACTGGAAGGATTCGAACCCGGACAACCCGCTGCTCGCGGCGGTCGGTCCGGAGGCGATGCCGCAGTCGTGGCGGGTCAAGCTCAGCGACCCGACGAAGTACGACGTCATCCAGAGCGCCTTCGCCGGCAAGCCCGGCGTGAAGTCGGTCGACGACCAGCGCCGGATCCTGGAGAACCTCTTCGGCCTGCTGAACGGTCTGCAGACCGCCGCCTTCGTCATCATGGTGCTGATGCTCTTCGTGGCCCTGCTGCTGATCGTCAACACCGTCCGGGTGTCGGCCTTCAGCCGACGGCGCGAGACCGGCATCATGCGCCTGGTCGGTGCCTCGAACTTCTACGTGCAGATGCCGTTCATCGCGGAGGCCGCGGTGTCCGCCCTGCTCGGCGCCGTGATGGCCTCCGGCCTGCTGCTGCTCGGCCACTTCTTCGTCCAGCACTGGCTGGCGAAGCGGGTGCTGTTCATCCAGTTCATCGGCCTGTCCTCGGTCCTGACGGTGATTCCGCTGCTGGTCGTGGTCGGCATGGTGATGGCCGGCATCGCGGCCTTCTTCACCCTGCGCAAGTACCTCAAGGTCTGACCCGCGAGGTCCCGGGCGGCCCCGGACGGCACTGCGCCGTCCGGGGCCGCCTCCGTCGTACCGGGGCGTTCCGTCGCCCCGTCGGGGCCGCGCCGCCTAGACTCCGTCGCATGTCGGGAAGTCCGCGCCGGGTACGCCAGGGAGCCACGCTCACCCTGGTCTTCGGTGTCGTCCTGATGGCCGGTGCCGCGAGCGGCGCCTGGGGCGAGCCGCTGACGGTGCCGCTGCCGCCCTCGATGGACGCGGCCGAGCAGCTCGCCGCCGGACGGGACGTCACCGGTGCCGACCTCAGCCCGCAGCAGGCCGAGGCCCTGGTCGACGCGAGCGGCGACCGCTGGGCCGCCTACCTGAGCCCGGACCAGTACGCGGACCTCGTCCGCGGCCGCTACCTCGGCGTGGGGCTCTCGGTGGACCGCAGCAGGGACGGCTCGACCGCCGTCTCCGCCGTGCAGCCCGGCGGCCCGGCCGCCCGGGCCGGCATCGTCCCCGGGGACCGGCTGGTCGCCGTCGACGGCGCCCGGGCCGACGGCCTGCCGGTGACGGAGGTGGTCGCCCGGCTGCGCGGCAGCGCCGGCGTCCCGAAGGCCCGCACGGTGGCGGTCACCGTCTCGCGCGGCTCCGCCGCCCCACGCGAGGTGGTGCTCGGGCGGGCCTTACTGGCCGCCCAGGAGGTCGGCGTCGAGCGGCTGCCGGACGGCGTGACACGGATCGCGGTACGCGCCTTCACCAGCGGCGTGGCCGAGCAGGTCCGGATCGCGGCGCAGGGGGCCCGGGCGGTCGTGCTGGACCTGCGCGGCAGCTCCGGCGGCCTGGTCGACGAGGCCGTCGCCACCGCCTCGGTCTTCCTGGACGGCGGGCCGGTCGCCTCCTACGAGTCCCGCGGGGTGCGGCGCGAGCTCACGGCGGCCCCCGGCGGGGACACCGCCACCCCGCTGGTGGTGCTGGTGGACGCCGGGACGATGAGCGCCGCCGAACTGCTCGCCGGCGCCCTGCAGGACCGCTGCCGGGCCGTCCTGGTCGGGGCCAGGACCTTCGGCAAGGGCACCGTGCAGCAGCCCAGCCGGCTGGCGGACGGCGGCGTGCTGGAGCTCACCGTGGGCCGCTACTACACGCCCGAGGGCCGCTCGCCCGACGGCGCCGGTCTGCAGCCCGACGTCGCGGCCGGCCCCGGGGGAGCCGCGGACCTCGCCCTGCACGTCCTCGCGGGCCTGGGTGCGCGCCGCTGACCGCACCGGGCCGCCACGGCGCGGACGGCCCGCCGCCGCGGCGCGCCCGCCGCCCCCGCGCAAAAGGGCTGCCCCCGACCGCGCCGAGGTGCGAGAATGTCGGCGCTATGGCAAAGGAAAAGGGCAACAAGGTCATCGCGCAGAACAAGCGGGCGCGGCACGAGTACACCATCCTCGACACCTACGAGTGCGGCATGGTGCTGACCGGTACCGAGGTGAAGTCCCTCCGCGAGGGCCGGGCGAACATCGTCGACGGGTACGCCTACATCCAGGGGCATGAGGCCTGGGTCGACAACCTGTTCATCCCGGAGTACACGCAGGGCACCTGGACGAACCACTCGGCGAAGCGCAAGCGCAAGCTGCTGCTGCACAAGCTGGAGATCCGCAAGCTGGAGTCGAAGGTGAAGGAGACCGGCCACACACTCGTCCCGCTCTCCCTGTACTTCAAGGACGGACGGGTCAAGCTGGAGATCGCCCTGGCGGTCGGAAAGAAGCTGTACGACAAGCGGCAGACCCTGCGCGAGCAGCAGGACCGCCGTGAGTCGGACCGCGCCATCGCCGCGGCCCGCCGCAAGCAGCGCGCGGTCTGACCCCCGCCGAGGGGCCCGCGCCCCGCCGCCCGGTAATGCGCTGGACCCTCCGGGGGCCGACCGCGTACCATGGCACTCACACCGCCGGAGGGCTCGCCCACCGGAGCTGTTTGTCAAATCAACATGGGGATGATCGGTTTCGACGGTGGTAGTCGAAACAGGAGAAGCGAGCCGAGGAACGCGGCAATGATCTCGTTAACCACGTGTCGCAAAAAAATAATCGCCAACACCAAGCGCGATACCCCGCAGTTCGCTCTCGCTGCCTGATCAGCGAGCGAATAGGGTGTCAGACCGGGGAGTTCCCGACCCGGACCCTGGCATAATCTAGGGAACTCAACCGTCCGCCCCGGCTGCGGGGGCGGAGGGGAAACCAAACAGCAGCTGGGCCCGTCGGCGGCTTGTCCGCGTGACTGCCGGGGCCGAGAAAAGCACAGCGGACTGCGCTCGGAGAAGTCCTGAATCCACTCCATCGGACCCGGGTTCGATTCCCGGCATCTCCACCATCCCATGTGCACCCAGGCCGTCCTCCGCTCCGGAGGGCGGCCTTCGTGTGTCTCCGGGGCCTCACACCGGCCGCTGGCGGCGAGTGAGAGGACGGTTCCGCAGGCTTCACAGACCACAACGATCCCGAAACCATGGGCTCCTAGCGTCATCGATGACAGCACGGGCAGGGCAGGCACCGGCATGCAAGGGGAGACCGATGAGCGAAACAGCCCAGCGCAGAACAGGCGGCCGCTGGATCCAGGAATGGCGGCCCGAGGACACCGAATTCTGGGAGCGCACCGGCCGTAAAACGGCCAACCGGAACCTGATCTTCTCGGTGTTCTCCGAGCACATCGGCTTCTCCATCTGGAGCCTGTGGTCGGTCATGGTCCTCTTCATGGGCAAGGGCTACGGCATCGACCCGGCCGGCAAATTCTTCCTGGTGGCCATGCCCACCCTGGTCGGGTCCTTCGTCCGGATCCCCTACACCTTCGCGGTCGCCCGCTTCGGCGGCCGGAACTGGACGATCGTCTCCGCGCTGCTGCTCCTCGTCCCGAGCATCGCCGCGGCGTATGTGATGCACCCCGGCACCTCCTACACCACCTTCATGGTGGTCGCGGCCCTCACCGGCGTGGGCGGCGGCAACTTCGCCTCCTCCATGACCAACATCAACGCCTTCTTCCCGCTCCGGAAGAAGGGCTGGGCGCTCGGCCTCAACGCCGGCGGCGGCAACATCGGCGTGCCCGTCATCCAGCTGATCGGCCTCGGCGTGATCACCTGGGCCGGCGCCACCTCGCCCCGCCTGGCGCTCGGCATCTACATCCCGCTGATCGCCGTCGCCGCGCTCTGCTCGGCCCTGTTCATGGACAACCTGGCCCAGCTCAGCAACGACACCGGCACCTTCAAGGCCATCCTCAAGGAGAAGCACACCTGGCTGATGTCGGTGCTCTACATCGGCACCTTCGGCTCCTTCATCGGCTTCTCCTTCGCCTTCGGCCTCGTCCTGCAGAACCAGTTCGGCCGGACCCCGCTGCAGGCCGCCCAGCTCACCTTCATCGGCCCGCTTCTCGGCTCGGTGATCCGCCCGGTCGGCGGCTGGCTGGCCGACCGCTGGGGCGGCTCCCGGATCACCTTCTGGAACTTCGTCGCGATGGCCGCCGCCGCCTCGGTGGTGACCTACGCCTCCTCGATCAAGTCGCTGCCGGTCTTCCTCGTCGGCTTCATCGCGCTCTTCGTCTTCGCCGGCATCGGCAACGGCTCCACCTACAAGATGATCCCCGGCATCTTCGAGGCCAAGGGCCAGGACCGGATCGCCGCCGGTGACACCCCGGAGGGCGCGGCCGCCTGGTCCCGCCGGATGTCCGGCGCCGCGATCGGCGTGATCGGCGCGGTCGGCGCCCTCGGCGGCCTGTTCATCAACCTCGCCTTCCGCCAGTCCTTCCTCACCACCAAGAGCGGCACCCCCGCCTTCGTCTCCTTCCTCGCCGCGTACGCGGTCTGCTTCGCCCTCACCTGGGCGGTCTACCTGCGCCGCCCGAGCGCCGCCCCCGCCGACACCCCGGCCCCGGCGCTCGCCCGCGTCTGATCGCCCCCGAGGGCCGGTCCGCACCCGCGGACCGGCCCTCACCTGCGAAACAACCCTGAAATCGGACCGACCCGGCGGTGACACCCCGGGACGGGACGATGACCGTCCACCCACCCACCCGCCGTCCGCCACGGCCCCGCAGGGACCGAAGCGAGCGGCACGCCCCCGAGGCCCGCCGACAGCCCCGGGGCGCTCCACGAAGGACGTCAGCCCATGGCCGACCGCACAGCGGGCGCGACCGCCGCCCTCGTACCGTCGCAGGACACCGCCCCGCCCCTGGCCGGCTACACCATCGGCATCACCGCCGCCCGCCGCGCCGACGAGCTCGCCGCCCTCCTCCAGCGCCGCGGTGCCACCGTGCTGCGCGCGCCCGCCCTGCGGATCGTCCCGCTCGCCGACGACACCGAACTCCTCGCCGCCACCCGCGCCCTGATCGCCGACCCGCCGGACATCGCCGTCGCCACCACCGGCATCGGCTTCCGCGGCTGGATCGAGGCCGCCGAGGGCTGGGGCCTGTTCGACGACCTCGTCCACGGCCTCGGCAAGGCCACCGTGCTCGCCCGAGGCCCCAAGGCCAAGGGCGCCATCCGCGCCGCCGGACTGCGCGAGGCCTGGTCCGCCGAGTCGGAGTCCTCCGTCGAGGTGCTGGAACGGCTGCTCGACCAGGGCGTCGACGGCCGCCGGATCGCCGTCCAGCTGCACGGAGCCCCGCTGCGCGACTTCGTCGACTCGCTCGTGGCCGCCGGCGCCGAGGTCGTCGAGGTCCCCGTCTACCGCTGGCTGCCGCCGCTCGACCTCGGCCCCGTCGACCGCCTCCTCGACGCCACCTGCAACGGCTCCCTCGACGCCGTCACCTTCACCTCCGCCCCCGCCGCCCTCGGCCTGCTCGACCGCGCCGCCGAACGCGGCCAGACCGCCGAGCTGCTGCACGCCCTGCGGCGCGACGTCCTGCCGGTCTGCGTGGGCCCGGTCACCGCCGCCCCGCTGGAGGAACTCGACATCGCCACCGTCTGGCCCGAACGGATGCGGCTCGGCGCCATGGTGCAGACCCTCACCGCCCGGCTCCCCGACCGGGCCCGCCGACTCGCCGTCGCCGGACACACCCTCGAACTGCGCGGCCAGGCCGCCCTCGTCGACGGCGACCTGCGGCCGGTACCGCCGGCCGGGATGGCGCTGCTGCGGGCGCTCGCACGGCGGCCGGGGTGGGTGGTGCCGCGGAGCGAACTGCTGCGGGCGCTGCCGGGCAGCGGGGACGACGAGCACGCGGTGGAGACCGCGATGGCGCGCCTGCGCGCGGCCCTCGGCACGCCCCGCCTGATCGCCACCGTCGTCAAACGCGGCTACCGCCTCGCCGTCGACCCCGTCGCCGACCCCGGCACCAAGTACGGCGACGCATAGAACGCGGGTACCTCAGCGGCGCGCGGGGGCACCTCCGGCCGAAGCCCGGGGGAGAACTGCGCAGTCCGGGGCTAGCGAAGTCAGGGGCGCGGGGAACTGCGCAGTGTGGGGGCGGTCATCCTACGGACCACGGGCACGCCCTGGTGTGTAAGGATGCCCCGCCCCGGACCGCGCAGTTCCCCGCGCCCCTGACTCCGACTCCCCGGTCCGCAGAGTCGGCCGCATCCTGACTGCGCAGTTCTCCCCCCAGTCTTCGGCCGGGAGGTGCCCCCACGCGCCGCTGTCATGGTGCACCGGGGTGGTCCCGGCGGTCGGAGGCGGGCGGCAAGGAGTAGGATCTTCCGTCCGCCGCTCCCGCCCGCGCCGTACCCCCCGAGGCCCATGCACACCACACCAGAGACCACCGACTCCGTCCGCGACCGCGAGATCGCCGAGGAGCAGAGCCACCTCGACACCGTCTACCGGCGCCTGGAGGAGAAGCTCGCCGAGGCCGAGTACATCCTCGAGGACGCCGCCAAGCGTGTGCAGGTCGGCACCCCCGGCGCGCTCGCCGAGCGCGACGCCCAGGTCTACCGGGCCGGTGCGCACCTGCAGCGCCTGAACAGCGAGTTCGAGGACTTCCTGTTCGGCCGGATCGACCTCCAGCAGGCCGATGCGCCCGAGGAGCACGGCATCCCCTCGCAGACCCCGATGGACCCGGCAGACCCGGCCGTCGCGGAGACCCTGCACATCGGCCGCCTCGGCGTGCTCGACGCCGAGTACGGTCCGCTGGTGATCGACTGGCGGGCGCCGGCCGCGGCGCCGTTCTACCGGTCCACCCCGCTGGAGCCGGGCCGGGTGATCCGCCGCCGGGTGATCCGCTCCCGGGGCCGCAAGGTGATCGGCGTCGAAGACGACCTGCTGCGCCCCGACCTGACCCCCACGCTGGACGGCCGGGAGCTCGCCGTGGTCGGCGACGGCGCGCTGATGGCCTCGCTGGGCCGAGCCCGCAGCCACACCATGCGCGACATCGTCTCGTCGATCCAGAAGGAGCAGGACGAGGTCATCCGGGCCGCCGCGGCCGGCGCCACCCTGGTGACCGGCGGCCCCGGCACCGGCAAGACCGCCGTCGCCCTGCACCGGGCCGCCTTCCTGCTCTACCAGGACCGCCGCCGCTACGCGGGCGGCATCCTGGTGGTCAGCCCCACCCCGCTGCTGGTCTCGTACACCGAGGGCGTGCTGCCCTCGCTCGGCGAGGAGGGGCAGGTGGCGATCAGGGCGGTCGGCAGCCTGGTCGACGGCATCGAGGCGGAGCGCTACGACACCCCGGAGACGGCCCGGATCAAGGGTTCGGCCCGGATGGTCCAGCTGCTGCGCCGGGCGGCCCGGGCGGCCCTGGAGCTGGACGCGCCGACCGAGCTGCGGGTGTTCGCCCGCGGCGAGGCGCTGCGGCTGGACGCCGGTCGTCTGAAGGCGCTGCGCGCGACCGTCGTCGGCGGTGGCGGCACGCCGCTCAACCTGCTGCGTCCGCGGGCCCGCAGGCTGCTGCTGGACGCCCTGTGGCAGGACGTCACCCGGCACCTGCCGAAGCCGGCCAACCACTTCGAGCGGGAGCAGCGCCAGGACGAGCGGGAGGCCTTCGACGAGTACGTCTCGGACGAGGCGGCGTTCCTGGACTTCCTGGACGCCTGGTGGGCGCCGGTGACCCCGCGCCGGGTGCTGGCGACCCTGCGCCACCCGCGGCACACCAACCGGATCGCCCGGCGCGCGGTGACCCCGGAGGAGGCCCGGCTGCTGGCGGCCTCCTGGCGGCACCTGGACGCCCGCGGCGAGGGCGGGCTGTCGGCGCACGACGTGGCGCTGGTGGACGAGCTGCAGGTGCTGCTCGGCGAGCCGGCCCGGCCGAAGGTGCGCGAGGTGGACGCCGTCGACATGCTCTCCGGACTGGACGAGGTCACCACCTACGCGGAACGCTCCTACGCCCGGCGCGAGCGCGTCCCGGTGGAGCGGACCGAGTACGCGCACGTGATCGTGGACGAGGCGCAGGACCTCACCCCGATGCAGTGGCGGATGATCGGCCGCCGGGCCCGGATGGCGACCTGGACGATCGTCGGCGACCCGGCGCAGTCCTCCTGGCCGTTCCCGCAGGAGGCGCAGTCCGCCATGGACGAGGTGCTGTCCGGCAAGCCGCGCCGCCGCCACACGCTGACCGTGAACTACCGCAACCCGGCCGAGATCGCCGAGGTGGCGGCGAAGGTGCTGGCGCTGGCGGCGCCGGGCACGCCGTCGCCGAGCGCGGTGCGCTCGACGGGCGTGGAGCCGCGGTTCGCGGCCGTCCGGGACGCCGGGGCGGAGGCCTTCGGCCGGGCCGCCCGGGCGGAGCTGGAACGGCTGCTGGGCGAGGTGGACGGCACCGTGGCGGTCGTGGTGCCGATGGACCGCCGGGAGGAGGCGGCCGGCTGGGCGAAGGGCCTGGGCGACCGCGTGGTGGCGCTGGGCAGTCTGGAGGCCAAGGGCCTGGAGTACGACGCGACGGTGGTGGCCGATCCGACCGGCATCGCGGGGGAGTCGGAGGCGGGCCTGCGGGTGCTGTACGTGGCGCTCACCCGGGCCACCCAGCGGCTCACCGTGCTCTCCGGCCCGGACGATCTGCCGGACGCCGACGGCGTGCCCGCCCTGCTGCGCGGCTGACGCGGGGGCCGGCCGGGTACGCCCGGCCGGCCACGCGGAACGCCGGCACCGCAGCACCTGCGGCCGCGGTACGACGAAGGCCCCCACCCGGAGGTGGGGGCCTTCTCATGTCAATGACACCGACCCGCCATGCTCGCCTCGCGGCAAGTGGTCGCTCGAAGCGACGAAGGTTGGGCCCGGGGGCTTGGATCGAGCCGGTGTCCCGTCCAATGTAACGCATCGGCTCGGGACGCCAAGGCCGTGGCGGGAGATTTTCGGCGGAGCACACGACCGGCCCAGTGCGGTGGGGCCGTGCCGTTTGTGGGTTCTGCACACTCAATGAACTTAATTTCTGGCTACCGACCGGTAAGTGCGACGATCGAGATCGGATAGCCCTCAAGAGCGGACGGAAGAAGGACGTCGATGGCGACGGTGCCAAGTGTCTCCAACTCGATCACGGTGCGGCTGGAGGTCCCGGCGCGGGGCAACGCCGTCAGTGCGATCACCACGGCCGTCGAGTCCTCCGGGGGTTCGGTCACCGGTCTCGACGTCACCGCCTCCGGCCTGGAGTCGCTGCGCATCGACGTGACGGTCGCCGCCGCGTCGGTGGCCCACGGCGAGGAGATCGTCGAGAAGCTGCGGACGATCGACGGCGTCAGCATCGGCAAGGTCTCGGACCGGACCTTCCTGATGCACCTCGGCGGCAAGATCGAGATGTCCTCGAAGCTGCCGATCCGCAACCGCGACGACCTCTCGATGATCTACACCCCGGGTGTCGCCCGGGTCTGCATGGCGATCGCCGAGAACCCCGAGGACGCCCGCCGCCTCACCATCAAGCGCAACAGCGTCGCGGTGGTCACCGACGGCTCCGCGGTGCTGGGTCTGGGCAACATCGGCCCGAAGGCCGCGCTGCCCGTCATGGAGGGCAAGGCGGCCCTCTTCAAGCGCTTCGCCGGCATCGACGCCTGGCCGATCTGCCTGGACACCCAGGACGCGGACGAGATCGTCGCGATCGTGAAGGCGATCGCTCCCGGCTTCGCCGGCATCAACCTGGAGGACATCTCCGCGCCGCGCTGCTTCGAGATCGAGGCCCGGCTGCGCGAGGCCCTGGACATCCCGGTCTTCCACGACGACCAGCACGGCACCGCCATCGTCGTCCTCGCGGCGCTGACCAACGCGCTGAAGGTGGTCGGCAAGGGGATGTCCGACATCCGGGTGGTGATGTCCGGCGCCGGCGCGGCGGGCACCGCGATCCTCAAGCTGCTGCTGGCCGCGGGCGTGGAGCACGCCACGGTGGCGGACGTGCACGGCGTCGTCCACCTCGGCCGCGAGGACCTCAACGACAACCTGCGCTGGATCGCCGAGCACACCAACCGTTCCGGCCGCACGGGCAGCCTCAAGGAGGCGGTGGCCGGCGCCGACGTGTTCATCGGCGTCTCGGCACCGAACGTGCTGGACGGCGACGACCTGGCCACCATGGCCGAGGACGCGATCGTCTTCGCGCTGGCCAATCCGGACCCGGAGGTCGACCCGGCAGTGGCCCGGCAGACCGCCGCGGTGGTCGCCACCGGCCGCAGCGACTTCCCCAACCAGATCAACAACGTGCTGGTCTTCCCGGGCGTCTTCCGCGGCCTGCTGGACGCGCAGAGCCGGACGGTGGACACCCCGATGATGATCGCCGCCGCCCGGGCGCTGGCCACCACGGTCGCGGACGACCAGCTCAACGCCAACTACATCATCCCGAGCGTCTTCCACCCGGACGTCGCGAAGACCGTCGCCGCCGCGGTGCGCGAGGTCGCGATGGCCGCGCGGGAGGGCCAGGAGGCCGTTCCGGTGCGGCCGACCGCGGGCATCGTGGGCACCCTCGACACCTCCTCCTTCCCGGTTGTCGGCATCTGACCGGAGTGTCGTTCTTGACCGCTCAGGTGTGCGAACAACGCGCCGGGCGCCGGACCGGCCCCTTCCCCTTGCGACACAAGGGGAAGGGGCGTGTTTGGGCTTGTCGGTGCCAGGGCGTACGGTAGCCCTGCACGGGGGTGGCGTGTCCGACAAGTACGGAACGTCCCTCCCGGGTTTCCGGCGTGTCGTCCCGACCGCCGCCCGCTCCGGTCCTCCGGAGCCGACGGAGCGTCACACCTCCGCCGGGCGGGCTCGGTTCGGGTCAACACCGCCGGTGGCCGATTGGCTTTCTCAGTGCCGGTCGGGGCAGGATTCGTACCCGGGCGGGCGGTTTGCGGCGCTCCGGGGCCGGAGCCCGGCCCCTGACCACCCCTCGCCTGAACGAGCACCAGTGTGCGGACCAGCGGCCCATCCGGGTTCCCCCGGAGGGGGCGACCGATGGGGCCCCCGCACACCGCAAGCAACAGACCACAGGAGTACACATGAACCGCAGTGAGCTGGTGGCCGCGCTGGCCGAGCGCGCCGAGGTGACCCGCAAGGACGCCGACGCCGTGCTGGCCGCCTTCGCCGAGGTCGTCGGTGAGGTCGTCGCCAAGGGTGACGAGAAGGTCACCATCCCCGGCTTCCTGACCTTCGAGCGGACCCACCGCGCCGCGCGCACCGCCCGCAACCCGCAGACCGGCGACCCGATCCAGATCCCGGCCGGCTACAGCGCCAAGGTCAGCGCCGGTTCCAAGCTGAAGGAAGCCGCCAAGGGCGCCTGAGCCCCGGCAACAGCCCGGACAACGCGATGGCCGGCCTCCCCCTCGGGGAGGCCGGCCATCGGCGTTCGTGCGCCCGTGGGCAGCCCGTCAGACGGTCACCGGCTGCTCGGCGGGGAGCTCGACGTGGGCGCCGAGGTCCCGCAGCTTGGACATGAAGTTCTCGTAGCCGCGGTTGATCAGGTCGATGCCGTGCACGGTCGAGGTGCCCTCGGCCGCCAGCGCCGCGATCAGGTACGAGAAGCCGCCGCGCAGGTCCGGGATGACCAGCTCGGAGCCGATCAGCTTGGACGGGCCGGAGACGACCGCGGAGTGCCGGAAGTTGCGGGCGCCGAAGCGGCAGGGGGTGCCGCCGAGGCACTCGCGGTAGAGCTGGATGTGCGCGCCCATCTGGTTCAGCGCGCCGGTGAAGCCGAGCCGCGACTCGTACACCGTCTCGTGGACGATGGACAGGCCGTTGGCCTGGGTCAGCGCGACGACCAGCGGCTGCTGCCAGTCCGTCTGGAAGCCGGGGTGGACGTCGGTCTCCAGGGCGATCGCCTTGAGCTCGCCGCCGGGGTGCCAGAAGCGGATGCCCTCGTCGTCGACCTCGAAGGCGCCGCCGACCTTCCGGAAGGTGTTCAGGAAGGTCATCATCTCGATCTGGCGGGCCCCGCGGACGTAGATGTCGCCCTTGGTGGCCAGCGCGGCGCACGCCCAGGACGCCGCCTCCAGGCGGTCCGGCAGCGCCTTGTGGTTGTAGCCGCCCAGCTCGTCCACACCGGTGATCAGGATGGTGCGGTCGGTGCCCATCGAGATGATCGCGCCCATCTTCTGCAGCACGCAGATGAGGTCGACGATCTCCGGCTCGACGGCCGCGTTGCGCAGCTCGGTGACGCCCTCGGCGAGCACCGCGGTCAGCAGCACCTGCTCGGTCGCGCCGACCGAGGGGTAGGGCAGCTCGATCTTGGTGCCGTGCAGGCGCTGCGGGGCGACCAGGTAGGTGCCCTGCGGGTGCTTCTCGATGGTGGCGCCGAACTGGCGCAGCACCTCGAAGTGGAAGTCGACCGGCCGGCCGCCGATGTCGCAGCCGCCCAGGCCCGGGATGAACGCATGGCCGAGCCGGTGCAGCAGCGGGCCGCAGAACAGGATCGGGATGCGCGAGGAGCCGGCGTGCGCGTCGATGTCGGCGACGTTGGCGCTCTCGACGTGCGAGGGGTCGAGGATCAGCTCGCCGTCCTCGTCGCCGGTGCGGACGGTCACGCCGTGCAGCTGCAGCAGACCCCGGACGACCTTGACGTCGCGGATGTCCGGCACGTTGCGCAGCCGGCTGGGGCCCTGGCCGAGCAGTGCGGCGACCATGGCCTTAGGCACCAGGTTCTTGGCACCGCGGATCTGGATCTCGCCTTCGAGCGGGTTACCGCCGTGGACCAGCAGGAGGTCGTCGGTCATCGTTCTCGCAATCCGGGGTGCGCAGGGGGTTTTTTCGGCTGCGGGGCAGGGGGAAACGCGAGTGGAAGGTCCTTCCACCGTCGGCGAAAGCCCTTCCACCATCCATAGATGGTAGAGGGTGGGCGATTGGTTCCCGTGTGCCCCTTTGGTGATCATGCTCCGGAGGGGCTGCGGCGGCTCTTCGGCGCCCCGTGCGCAGGGCCGTCCGGGTGGTGCGGACGCGACCCGCGGGCCTGCGGGGACGGGGCGAGGAGGTTTCGTGTTGGGCGCCCCTCCCGGCCCGTCCTGCGGGATCATGTGGACATGACCGCGGCCCTCTCCCACACCGGCCGACTGCTCGTCGCGACGCCCGTGCTCACCGACCCGAACTTCGCGCGAGCGGTGGTGCTGCTGCTCGACCACGACGACCAGGGCGCGCTCGGGGTGGTGCTGAACCGGCCCACCCCGGTGGAGGTCTCCACCGTCCTGGACGGCTGGGCCGACCTGACCGGCCAGCCCGCCGTCGTCTTCCAGGGCGGCCCGGTGGCCCTGGACTCGGCGCTCGCCATCGCGGTGGTGCCCGGCGAGCCCGGCCACGGGGAGCCGATCGGCTGGCGGCGGGTGCACGGCGCGATCGGCCTGGTCGACCTGGAGGCGCCGCCCGAGGTGCTGGCCGGCGAGCTCGGTGCGATGCGGGTGTTCGCCGGCTACTCCGGCTGGTCGCCCGGGCAACTGGAGGCGGAGATCGCCGAGGGCGCCTGGTACCTCGTCGACTGCGAGCCGGGTGACGTCTCCAGCCCCGAGCCCGAGCGGCTCTGGCGGTCGGTGCTGCGCCGCCAGCGCGGCCCGCTGGCGATGCTCGCCACCTACCCGGACGATCCGACCATGAACTGAGCCCGGCGGCCGCCCCCGGCGTCCGGTGCGCTACTGGCCCGCTTCGGAGCGGCGCCCATAGACTTGGCACCCATGAGCACTCTTGAGCCCGAGCGCGGACTCGGCACCGGCACCCTGGTCGAGCCCGTTCCCCAGGTGTCCCACGGGGACGGCGACCACGAGCGCTTCGCGCACTACGTCCAGAAGGACAAGATCATGGAGAGCGCCCTTTCCGGGTCCCCCGTGGTGGCGCTCTGCGGCAAGGTGTGGGTCCCGGGCCGCGACCCGAAGAAGTACCCGGTCTGCCCGATGTGCAAGGAGATCTTCGAGGGTCTCGGCCAGGGCGGCGACGGCGGCGGCGACGACAAGTAGTACGGGGCCGGTCCGGCAGTGGTCTGTACCACTGCCGGGCGGCGGGGCAGGATGGCCCGTATGGACCTCATCCCCGCCCCACGGCACCTGAAGGCCGACGACGGGGCGCCCGGCCCCTGGAGCTTCCGGCTGCACCCCGGGACCAGGATCGCCGCCGACGACCCGGCGGCGCAGTCCGTCGCCCGGTGGCTGCGCGCCGAGCTCTCCGCCGCGACCGGCTTCGCCCTCGACGCCTGCACCCCGGAGCAGGGCCGCCTGCTGCGGCAGACGATCACCCTGCGGACCGACCCTGAGCTGCTCGCGTCGGGCGGCCCCGAGGCGTACGCGCTGTCGGTGCACGAGTACGGCGCCGCCCTGCGCGGCGGCGCCGGCCCCGGCCTGTTCCATGCCGCGCAGACGCTGCGCCAGCTGTTCGACCCACGGATCTACCGCCGTGCCCCGCTGCCCGGCGCCGACTGGGTGCTGCCCTCGGTGCAGATCGAGGACGCCCCCCGGTTCGGCTGGCGCGGCGTGCTGCTGGACGTCGCCCGGCACTTCCTGCCCAAGGCCGACGTCCTGCGCTTCCTCGACCTGATGGCGGCGCACAAGCTGAACGTCCTGCACCTGCACCTCACCGACGACCAGGGCTGGCGGATCGAGATCCGGCGGCACCCGCGGCTCACCGGGGTCGGCGGCTGGCGGGAGCGGTCCATGGTCGGCTACCGCTCCGCCGGCCGTCGCGACGACCGCCCGCACGGCGGTCACTACACCCAGGACGACCTGCGCGAGATCGTCGCGTACGCCGCCGAGCGGCACATCACCGTGGTGCCGGAGATCGACCTGCCCGGCCACTCCCAGGCCGCGATCGCCGCGTACCCCGAGCTCGGCAACACCGACGCGGTGGACACCTCGGCGCTCGGCGTCTGGACGGACTGGGGGATCAACCCCAACGTGCTGAACGTCTCCGACGCCACCCTGCGGTTCTTCGAGGAGGTGCTGGAGGAGGTCCTGGAGGTCTTCCCGTCCGAGTTCGTCCACCTCGGCGGCGACGAGTGCCCCAAGGACCAGTGGCGGGCCAGCCCCGCCGCGCAGGCCCGGATCGCCGAGCTCGGGGTGGACGGCGAGGACGGGCTGCAGAGCTGGTTCATCCGCCACTTCGACCGCTGGCTCGCCGACCGCGGCCGCCGCCTGATCGGCTGGGACGAGATCCTGGAGGGCGGTCTCGCGCCCGGCGCCGCCGTCTCCTCCTGGCGCGGCTACGAGGGCGGCATCGCGGCCGCCCGGGCCGGCCACGACGTGGTGATGTGCCCCGAGCAGCACGTCTACCTGGACCACCGGCAGGCCCCGGGCGAGGACGAGCCGATCCCGGTCGGCTACGTCCGCACCCTGGAGGACGTCTACCGCTTCGAGCCCGTCCCGCCGGAGCTGGACGGCGCCGCGGCCGCCCGGGTGATCGGCACCCAGGCCAACCTGTGGACCGAGTTCATGACGAGCGCCCGGGACGTCGACTACCGGGCCTTCCCGCGGCTCGCCGCGTTCGCCGAGGTCGCCTGGTCCGACCTGCCGCGCGACCCGGCCGAGCGGGACTGGGCCGACTTCGAGCGCCGGATGGCCGCCCACTACCCGCGCCTGGACGCCCTCGGGGTCGAGTACCGGCCGCCCGGCGGGCCGCAGCCCTGGCAGCGCCGCCCCGGGGTCGCCGGACGGCCCGCCGAGGGCCCCTGACGCCGCCGCGCCCCCGCGCGCGTCAATCGTGTGCGCGGGGGTGTCCGCACCCGGGAGACCCCGCCCGACCTGCTGCCGCGTCAGGTCAATATCCGATGAACATCCGGGCGAAGGCCTTCCGGTTCGCTGCGTTTTGTGGCCTGATTCGTCCGGTATTGCCCTTACCGCTCGGTCACCCGGCAAGTGATCACCCGGGATTGTGTGCCAGAGTTGCCCAACCCGGCCCGATCGCCCGTACCCTACGGGCCAGGCCGCACTGCCGGTGGGGAGGGCAGGGCAGTTGATGAGCAAGTGGAGCACGGTGGAATCCTGGTGAACCGGACGATCATGCTGCCGGCCTCGGTCGACGAGGCCGTCGACGCGCTGGCCGCGACCCCGGGAGCCGTCCCGGTGGCCGGCGCGACCGACCTCATGGAGGCGGTCAACGCGGGCCGGCTGCGCCCCGCCGCACTGATCGGCCTCGGCCGGATCACCGAGCTGCGCGGCTGGCGCTACGAGGACGGCGGCACCGCCGTGCTCGGCGCCGGACTCACCCACGCCCGGATGGACCGCCCCGACTTCGCCGCCCTCATCCCCGCCCTCGCCGACGCCGCCCGCACCGCCGGCCCCCCGCAGGTCCGCAACGTCGGCACCCTCGGCGGCAACATCGCCACCGCCGCGGCCGCCGGCGACACCCTGCCCGTGCTCGCCGCGCTGGAGGCCACCGCCACCCTCGCCCGCTCCGGCGCCACCCGCGACGTCCCCGTCACCCACCTGCTCACCGGCCTGGACCCGCTGCGCCCCGGCGAGCTCCTCACCTGGGTCCGCGTCCCGCTGCTGCACGCCCCCCAGGTCTTCCTCAAGGCCGGCGGTCGCAGCGGCCCCGCCCGCGCCGCAGCCTCCGTCGCCCTCGTCCTCGACCCCGCCCGGCGCGCCGTGCGCTGCGCCGTCGGCGCCGTCGCCCCCGTGCCGCTGCGCCCGCACGAGGCCGAGGCCTGGGTCGCCGGCTGCATCGACTGGGACGTCCGCGGCGAGGACGGCGCCCAGCCCATCGACCCCGCCGCACTCGCCGCCTTCGGCGAGTACGTCGCCGCCGCCTGCATCCCCGACGCCGCCCTGGAGGGCGCCGGCGAGGGGGTGGCGGCCACCCTCGTCCGCCAGCGGCGTACCGTGGCGGTGCTGGCCCGCCGGGCACTGGGAAGGGCGCTGAAGTGACGGACGAACTCAACGGCCTCGGCGACGTGCGCCCCTGCGCCTCGTACACGCTGCGGGTCAACGGCTTCGAACGGCCGGTCAACGACGCCTGGATCGGCGAGAGCCTGCTCTACGTGCTCCGCGAGCGGCTCGGCCTGGCCGGCGCCAAGGACGGCTGCGAGCAGGGCGAGTGCGGAGCCTGCACCGTCCAGGTCGACGGCCAGCTGGTCGCCGGCTGCCTGGTGCCCGCGGCGCTCGCCGCCGACAGCGAGATCGCCACCGTCGAGGGCCTCTCCGGCGCGGGCACCGCCAGCGACGTCCAGCAGGCACTCGCCGAGTCCGGCGCCGTCCAGTGCGGCTACTGCACCCCCGGCCTCGCCATGGCCGTCCACGACCTGCTGCAGCGCAACCACCGCCCCACCGACGTCGAGGCCCGCCAGGCCCTGTGCGGCAACCTCTGCCGCTGCACCGGCTACCGCGGCGTGCTCGCCGCCGTGCAGACCGTCGCCCAGGCCCGTGAGGCCGAGCTGGAGGCCGACCTCGCCGCCGCCGAGGCCGCCGCCGAACAGGCCGGCCCCGCCGCCGCGACCGCCCCCGCCGACGGGGACACCGCCGGCACGCCCGCCCCCGCGGCCGGCCAGCAGTCCGCCGCCGACCTCCCGCTCGCCGGCGAACTCCCGCTCTACGCCGACTCCGAGCTCTGGGTCGAGGCCGACCAGTACGCCGCCGCCCACCGGCCCCCGGCCGCGGAGCAGCCCCCCGCCCAGGCCCCGGACGGGGGCTACGACACCGGCTACTACCAGCCGCCGCAGCCCGCCGAGGGCTACCTCGGCTACGTCCCGGCGCCCGCCCAGGCCCCCGGCTACGAGGCCGCCCCGTACGACACCGGGCTCTACGAGGCCACCCCCGCCCACGGCATCGCCCACGACGGACCGGCCCACGACAGCACGCCCGCACACGGCACCCCGTACATCCCGACGCCCGCGCACGGCACCTCCTACGAGACCGCCCCCTACGGCGCCACCCCGCCGCACGGCACCCCGCTGCCGGAGCAGGCCCACTACGACGGCGCCCCCGTCTACGAGGGCGGCTACGACACCGGCCAGGTCTACGTCGGCCCGGTCGGCTACGACAGCCCGGTCTACGAACCCGCCGCCGGCTACGACACCGCCGCCGGCCACGGCCACCCGGGCCACGCCGGCCCGGCCGGCTACGACGGCACCACCCCCGCCCACGGCATCAGGCTCCCCGAGGACGAGAACGCATGACCGCGCCCACCGAGCAGGACACCCCGGCGCCGGAACCGTTCGGCCTCGGCAGCTCCCCGCTGCGCACCGACGCCCTCCCCAAGGCGCTCGGCATCTACCCCTACGCCTCCGACCTGTGGGCCGAGGGACTGCTCTGGGGCGCCGTGCTGCGCTCGCCGCACGCCCACGCCCGGATCGTCTCCGTCGACACCTCCGCCGCGCTCGCCCTGCCCGGCGTGCACGCCGTCGTCACCGCCACCGACCTGGCCTCCTGCCCGGCCCCCGGCGACCGCCCGGTCCTCGCCTCCGAGGTCGTCCGGCACCACGGCGAGCCGATCGCCGCCGTCGCCGCCGAGACCCCGGACACCGCCCGGCTGGCCGCCTCCCTCGTCGCCGTCGAGTACGAGCCGCTGGAGGCCGTCACCGACCCCGAGGCCGCCTTCAACGCCCCGCCGCTGCACCCCGACGGCAACCTCTTCCGGCACCTCCCGCTGCGCACCGGCGACCCGGAGGCCGTCGGCGAGTTCGTCGTCGAGGGCCTCTACCAGGTCGGCCGGCAGGACCCGGCCCCGATCGGCGCCGAGGCCGGCCTCGCCGTGCCCCGCCCCGACGGCGGCGTCGAGCTCCACCTCTCCACCACCGACCCGCACGGCGACCGCGACCGCACCGCCGCCTGCCTCGGCCTCGACCCCGACCGGGTGCGCACCGTCGTCACCGGCGTCCCCGGCGCCGCCACCGACCGCGAGGCGCTCTCCTTCCAGGTGCTGCTCGCCCTGCTGGCCCTGCGCACCGGCCGGCCGGTGAAGATGACCCTCACCCGCGAGGAGTCCTTCCACACCCACACCTCCCGGCACCCCGCGCTGCTGCGCTACCGCCACCACGCCGACGCCGAGGGCAAGCTGGTCAAGGTCGAGGCGCAGATCCTGCTCGACGGCGGCGCCTACGCCGACGTCTCCGCCGAGACGCTCGCGGCCGCCACCGCCTTCTCCGTCGGCCCGTACACCTGCCCCAACGTCTTCGTCGACGCCTGGGCGGTGCGCACCAACAACCCGCCGGCCGGCCGGATGCGGGGCGAGGGCGCCCTGCAGACCTGCTTCGCCTACGAGTCCCAGCTCGACCAGCTGGCCAAGCAGATCGGCATCGACCCGCTGGAGATCCGCCGCCGCAACGCCATGGCCACCGGCGACCCGCTGCCCACCGGCCAGGCCGTCACCTGCCCGGCCCCGGTCGAGGCGCTGCTCGACGCGGTCACCGAACTCCCGCTGCCCGCCCTCCCGGTCGACGACCCGGAGGCCGACTGGCTGCTCCCCGGCGGGCCCGGCGGCGCCGGAGACCCGGCGGCCGTCCGCCGCGGCATCGGCTACGCCGTCGGCATGGTGCACATGCTCGGTGCCGAGGGCGAGGACGAGGTCTCCACCGCGACGGTGCGGGTCAGCGGCGACCACGCCACCGTCATCTGCGCCGCCGTCGACGCCGGCCAGGGCTTCGCCACCCTCGCCCGGCAGATCGTGCAGAGCGTCCTCGGCGTCTCCGAGGTGTACGTCGCCCCCGTCGACAGCGACCAGGCCGCCGCCGGCCCCTCCGCCCGCGGCCGGCACACCTGGGTGTCCGGCGGGGCCGTCGAGAAGGCCGCGCTGATGGTCCGCCACCAGCTGCTGCAGCCGATCGCGGCCAACTTCGGCATGTCCGTCGAGCTGCTCTCGATCGCCGACGGCAAGATCACCTCCTACGACGGCGTGCTCGGCATGCCGGTCGCCGAGGCGCTGGAGGGCAAGGAGCTCTGGGCCACCGCCCAGTGCCGCCCGCACCCCACCGAGCCGCTCGACGAGAACGGGCAGGGCGACGCCTTCGTCTCCATCGCCTTCTGCGCGATGCGGGCCGTCGTCGACGTGGACATCGAACTCGGCGCCGTCCGGGTGGTGGACGTCACCGTCGCGCAGGACGTCGGCCGCGCCCTGAACCCCCGCCAGATCGAGGACCGCATCGAGGGCGCCGTCGCCCAGGGCGTCGGCCTCGCCCTGATGGAGAACCTGCGCACCGAGGGCGGCCGGCCCGTCAACGCCTCGCTCTCCGGCTACCGGCTGCCGACCGCGCTCGACACGCCCGACATCCGGATCGCCGCGCTGGTCGAGGAGCGCGACGTGGTCGCCACCTTCGGCGCCAAGGCGGTCAGCGCGGTGCCCGCGGTGGTCGCGCCCGCGGCGGTGGCCGCCGCCGTCCGCGCCGCCACCGGCATGCCGGTCGGCCGCCTGCCGATCCTCCCCGAGGACGCCATCGCCGCCGTCTGACCGGCCGTCCGCGTCGCGCCCCGCGGCGTGCCGGCCGGCCGATGCTGCGTCAGTCCACGCCCGGACAGACGATACGATCGGAGCGCCCTGTGCACGCGGGGGCGTTGCGACAACGTACGGGCAGCAGCAGACGACTGACGGGGTAGTGATGACGCTGACCAGGGCCATGCGGGTGCTCGGCGCCTCGACATTGGCAGGTGCACTCCTGCTGACGGCCGCCCCCGGGGCGTCCGCGGACCAGGTCCGGGACGGTCAGTGGGCCAACCAGTACTTCAAGCTCGACAAGGTCTGGTCCGTCAGCAAGGGCGACAACGTGATCGTCGCCGTCATCGACAGCGGCGTCGACGCCACCCACCCCGACCTCACCGGCCAGGTCCTGCCCGGCTACGACGAGAGCGGTCAGAACCTCAACACCAAGCCGACGGAGTCCCACGGCACGGGGATGGCGAGCCTCATCGCCGGCCACGGGCACGGTGCCAACGCCGGTGTCGTGGGCCTGGCGCCCGGGGCGAGGATCCTCCCCGTCTACAAGGGCGACGCCAATGCCCTGGACGTGATTCCGCAGGGCATCCGCTGGGCGGTCGACCACGGGGCCAAGGTCATCAACATCTCCCAGGCGGCCTCCGTCGCCAACAGCGAGATGCAGGGTGCGGTCGCCTACGCGTACCAGCACGACGTCCTCGTGGTGGCCGGCGCGGGGAACACCGGCGGAGCGGTGGCGAACCCCGCGAACCTGCCGGGTGTCCTCGCCGTGGCAGCTGCGGACAAGTCCTCCGAGGTCTGGTCGAGCTCCAACTCCGGGCCCGAAGTCCGGTTGGCCGCACCCGGCGTCGACATCGTGAGCGCGGGCAAGTGCGGGTCCAGCCAGTACTGCCTCGCGGACGGAACGTCCGACGCGACGGCGTACGTGTCCGCCGCCGCAGCGCTCGTCCGGGCCAAGTTCCCCCAGCTCACCGCGGGCCAGGTGGCCAACCGCCTGGCCAAGTCGGCTGCCGTCCCGCCGTCCGCCGGTGGCGCCAAGCTCCCGGACCCGCACTTCGGGTACGGCGTGATCCGCCCCTACGAGGCGCTCACCATGGACATCCCGGCGGGCAGCAAGGAAGGGCCGCTGACCAAGCCGGAGGGTGTGGCCGCGCCCGGTACCGCGTCGAACGCGCCGGTGTCGCAGCCCGTGACCAAGTCCTCCGTCGGCGGTGGCATCACCCCGCTGATGGTGCTCGGTGCCCTCGCCGTCATGGCGGTGCTGCTCGTCGTGGTGATCGTCGCGGTGACCCGCAGCCGCCGCCGGCCGCAGGCCGCCCCGGTGCCCCCGCAGGGCCAGGCCCCGTACGGTGCGGCGCCCTACGGTGCGGCGCCCGGCTGGCCGCCCGCGCAGCAGCCCTACGGCACCCAGCCGCCGCCTCCCGGGTACCCCCAGCAGCAGCCGTACCAGAACCCCTACCAGGGCGGTAACCCGCCGCGATGACGCTGTGTCAGTACACGGCCTAGAGGCGATACGATCGAACGCCCTGTCAGGGCGTCATGCCCCGTTGCGCACGGGGTGCAGCAACAACGGGGAAGTACGGACTCCAGGGGGAGGAGTGAGATGGCCGACGGATACCGCGTCAACACGGACGAGTTGGAAGCCGTCGTGAAGCGACTGAGGGCCCTCCAGCAGGGCCTCAGCGAGTGCGGCAACAAGGCGAAGTACAACACCGTCCTCGTCAGCGACGACTTCGGTGCCAACTTCGACCAGGCGAAGAAGCTCTTCGCCGCCCACGCGCAGATGCAGCAGTTCCTGAGCCAGCACATCCAGGAACTCGACTCGCTGATCAACGACTTCGGAGACAAGACGCACGCGGTGAACACCGCCTACCGGACGCGCGAGGACGAGTTCGTCGCCGCTGCGAGGTCGATGCAGACCGGGAGGGCGTGAGATGACCCAGTTCGAACACGAGGACCTGATCCCGCTCAAGCGGATGCTGGAGCACTCCAAGCCCGAGCGGCTGCACGAGGTCAGCCAGCACTGGACCAACGTCCACCAGGAGCTGGAGCAGGCCGTCGCCGACCTGCAGCGGGCGGTGCAGCACGCCACCGCCAACTGGGAGGGAGCGGCCGCCGACGGCTTCACCAAGCGGGCGGCCACCCTCCAGACGAGCATGACCAACACCGCAGCCCACGCGCAGAACACCTCCGCGGCGATGAAGTTCGCCGGGGACGCCCTGCAGCAGAGCAAGGCCACCATGGCTCAGATCAAGGTGCCCAGCACCTTCGAGCGCGGTGCGAAGCTGGTCGGCGACGGCTTCGGCCGCTCGGACGCCCAGTTCAAGGCCGACGTGGCCGGCGGCATGGACCGGATCAGCGCGGTCAACAAGAACTACAGCGAGCTCTCGGCGACCGAGATCTCCCACCAGTACGCCATCGGCGTCATGGAGCACCTCGCGCCGCAGTTCGACCAGGCGGCGGGGTACATGCGACCGCCGGAGACGGGCAACATCCACGATCCCAAGAAGCCCTTCCCGCCGGAGCCCGAGAACCCGGTCCCGCCGAACACCGTCTCGCCGCCGCCGCCGACGCCGAAGTACCCGAACGGCGTCCCGGAGCACCCGTCGGACAAGCCGGGACAGGTCGACCCGCAGGGGCCGAAGCAGACGGTCCCGGGTTCGCCGCACGTGCCGACCCCGCTGCCGGGCGATGTCCCGCCGGGGACGATTCCGACTCCGACCCACCCGGTCGTTCCGCCGAGCACGGGGATCGACAGCCTGCCGCCGGTCGGGACGCACCCGACCCCCGGCGGCGGTGGCATCGGCACGCTGCCGAACACTCCCGGTGGGGGCGGCGGTCTCGGTGGCGGCGGTGGCCTGGGCGGTGGCGGCGGCCTCGGTGGGGGCGGCGGCTACATCCCGGGCGGCCTCGGCGGCGGGTCGCTGCCCGGCCGCAGCGGTACGTCCGGTGCGGGCCGCGGCGGGGCCACCGGTCCCGGCGGCGGTGCCGGCGGCCGGACGGGCGGCAGCGGCGCGGGCGGTACGGGTGCCGGGGGCGCCGGTCGCCAGGGCACGCCCGGCATGGGCGGCATGCCCGGCCTGGGCGGTGCCGGCGGCAAGGGTGCCGGTGCCGGCGGCGGCAAGGGCGGCAGCGGTCTGGTGCGCCGGGGTGGCGGGGTGATCGGTGGTGCCAAGAGCGGCACCGGCGGCCGGACGTTCACCGAGGGCGGCTCCGGGATCGGCAAGGGCCGGGCCGGCCAGAACGGCGCCCCCGGCGGCGGCATGCACGGCGGCCCCGGTGCGGCGGGCAAGAAGAAGGACAAGAACAACAACGGCCAGCGTCCCGACTACCTGGTCGAGGACGAGGAGACCTGGCGCGGCGGCTCCGCCAACCCGCCGGTGATCGACTGACCGTCCCGCACCCGACGGCGCGGGCCACCCCGGACAACGGGGCGGCCCGCGCCGTTTCGCATGCGCGGAGAAAAGCGAAGAAAAGCCTGGACGGGCCGTCGGGCGTAAAAGGAAATGCTGCGGCACCGGGCGGCGGAATTCGCCGTCCGGTGCCGCGGAAATGGAGGCCGTGGCGGGAATTGAACCCACGTAAACCGCTTTGCAGGCGGCTCCCTGAACCACTCGGGCACACGGCCGGGGCGACGGAGATACCCGTGGGTACGGGCCCGTCCGGAGAGGGGTGGAATGTGGCGCGCGTCAGGCGCGGGAACAGCGACAGCCGGGACAACAGGCGGCACAGGTGCGGGGCGCTGCGATCGCCGCCGTCTTCCTGTTCATGGCCGACTCCTGTCGTCACTGTCGTGGCCGGTGGCCCGGTATTCGGGTCTCCGTCGTGCTGATGAATTCATCTTAGGGGGAGTGGGGAGGGGCGCGTCAATATTCGTGTATGAATTCCGTGTGTCGTCGTGTGTTACGTTCGAGGGGTGGCGTGATCGTGCGCCCCGGACGAGGTGCGTCGTACCCGGCAGGACAAGACGGCGCGGTACTGCGGCGGCAGCGACAGAGCTGCTGCCCCTACTGCGGAGGTGCCGTCGTGGCGTGGCTGGTGTTGATCATGGCGGGCGTGCTGGAGACCGTCTGGGCGGTGTCGCTGGAGGCGGCCAAGGGGTTCTCGCGACCCGTGCCGAGCGCGGTGTTCGCGGTGGCGCTGGTGCTGTCGATGGGCGGGCTGGCGTACGCGATGCGGAGCATCCCGCTGGGTACGGGTTACGCGGTGTGGGTGGGCATCGGCGCGGTCGGGACGGCGCTGTACGGGATGGCGGCCCTGGGCGACGCGATGACCGCTGCCCGGGTGACCTGCCTGCTGCTGATCCTCGGCGGCGTGCTCGGCCTGAAGGTGCTGAAGGTGCTGCACTGAGGCGTAGGGCATGGGCGGCCTAGGTCGGAGGTCCCGGTTGATCACCGACTCATGGTCAGGAGTCACCGGGCGTCGAGCGCCTTACGATGGCAGGCATGGCCACCACCTCCTCCTCGACCCCGGTCGACCGCGCTGACCCCGTGCCCGATGCCGCCCCCGACACCGGGGGAGTGATGAGCGGGCCGTACCGGGCGCTGACGCTGGGGATCGTCTCGGTGGTGCTGCTGCTCGCCTTCGAGGCGACGGCGGTGAACACGGCGATGCCGGTCGCCGCCCGGCAGCTCGACGGGCTCGGCCTGTACGCCTTCGCCTTCTCGGGCTACTTCACCACGACGCTGTTCGCCCTGGTGGTCTCCGGGCAGTGGTGCGACCGGCGGGGGCCGCTGGCGCCGCTGTTCACCGGCATCGCGGTGTTCGGGGCGGGCCTGGTGGTGGCCGGCACGGCGGTCGGCATGTGGCCCTTCGTGGCCGGCCGGGCGATCCAGGGGCTGGGCGGCGGTCTGGTGATCGTCGCGCTGTACGTGGTGGTGGGCCGGGCGTTCCCGGAGCGGCTGCGGCCGTCGGTGTTCGCGGCGTTCTCGGCGGCCTGGGTGCTGCCGTCCATCGTCGGCCCGTTGGTCTCCGGTGCGGTGACCCAGCACCTCGGCTGGCGCTGGGTGTTCCTCGCCGTACCCGTGCTGATCCTGCTGCCGCTCGCCGTGATGGGCCCGGCGCTGCGCCGGGCGGAGCGCGCCCAGCCGCCGCTGCGGCCCGCGCCCTTCGACCGCCGCCGCACCTGGTGCGCGGCGCTGGCGGCGCTCGGCGCCGGGCTGCTGCAGTACGCGGGCCAGCGCCTGGACCTGCTGGGCCTGGTGCCGGCGGTGCTGGGCGCGTCGCTGCTGCTGCCGGCCGTGGTGCGGCTGCTGCCGCCGGGCACGCTGCGGGCGGCCCGCGGCCTGCCGACGGTGATCCTGCTGCGCGGGGTCGCGGCGGGCGCGTTCTTCGCGGCGGAGGCCTTCGTCCCGCTGATGATGGTGACCCAGCGGCACCTGTCGCCGACCCTGGCCGGCCTGACGCTGACCAGCGGCGGCCTGTCCTGGGCGTTCGGCTCCTGGCTGCAGGGCAGGCCGTGGGCGGACCGGCACCGGGAGGCGCTGATCCGGGCGGGCTTCGTGCTGACCGCGGTGGCGATCGCGGGCGCCGCACTGGTGCTGGTGCCCGAGGTGCCGGCCTGGACGGCGGCGGTGGCCTGGTCGGTCGGCGGCGTCGGGATGGGCCTGGCGGTGGCGAGCATCAGCGTGCTGATGATGAAGCTGTCGGCGCCGGAGGACACCGGCGCCAACTCGGCGGCGATCCAGCTGAGCGACGCGCTGGGCAACGTGCTGCTGATCGGTCTGGCGGGCGTGCTGTTCGCCGGGCTCGGCGGCGGTTCGGTGGCGGCCGCCGAGGGCGCGACGGCGCCGGCCGGCCCGTTCGCGGTGATCTTCCTGGTGATGACCGGGGTGGCCCTGCTGGGCGCCCTGGTGTCGGGCCGTACCGGTGCGGCGCGCAAGGCCGTCGCCGCGGCGGAGGTCCCGGCGCCGGCCGAGGGCTGACGGCCCCGGCGGAACGGTTCTGCTCTCAGGAGGAGGGCGCCGCCTGGGCGGCTCCGCCGAGGAAGGACTTCCAGCCGCCGGCCGGGGACTCGCCGGGCGCCAGCGACTGCAGCTTGCGCAGCACCGCCGGGTCCTGTGCCTCCAGCCACTCGACCAGCTGCCGGAAGGACACCAGCCGGACCTCGGGCCGGCCGGCGATCCCCTTGAGGGCCTCCTCGACGGCGTTCATGTAGATGCCGCCGTTCCACTGCTCGAAGTGGTTGCCGATGATCATCGGCGCCCGGTTGGTGGTGTACGCGCGCTCGAAGCCGGCCAGGTAGGAGTCGCGGGCCTGGGTCTGCCAGGCGCCGAACCGGGCGGTGTCGCCCTTGGTGCTGTTGCCGGACTGGTTGTACATGATGTTGTAGTCCATCGAGAGCACCTGGAAGCTGTGCCCGGGGAACGGGATGGACTGCAGGGGCATGTCCCACAGCGCCCCGCCCTGGAACTTCTGCGGCCACACCTGGAGGCCGCCGGGGCCGCTGCTGTCGTACTTCCAGCCCCGCTTGGCGGCGGTGGGCAGCAGGCCGCGCTGGCCCTCCAGGCAGGGGGTGCGGCCGCCGATCAGCTCCTTGCGGTAGTCGAAGGGCAGTGGCGGCAGGTCGGTGAAGCCGGTGTTGGTCCGCCAGTTCATGACGAAGTCCATGGCCTGCTCGATCTCGCTGTCCCAGTCCTCCGGCGACCAGCGGCCGCCGCCGGTGGGGCCGCAGAAGTGCCCGTTGAAGTGGGTGCCGATCTCGTGGCCCTCCAGCCAGGCGTCGCCGACCTGTCTGATGGTCTCCCGGATGTGCTCGTCGCTCAGGTAGCCGATGTCGGAGGCGCCGACCGGGTGCTGCGGCGGCCGGTACAGGTCCCGCTTGGACTCGGGCAGCGTGTAGATGCCGCTGAGGAAGAACGTCATCTTGGCGTCGTGGTCCTTGGCGAGCTGCCGGAACCGGGAGAACAGCCCGTTGTCGAGCTCGCCGGCGCCGTCCCAGGAGAACACCACGAACTGCGGCGGGCGCTCGCCGAGCTCCAGCGGCACCGCCTCCGGCTGGTGCGGCTGCGGGCCGGAGTCGGAGGTCGACCCGTCGCCGATCAGCGAGGCGGGCGGCTTGGGGGTGCCCGAGCCGTTGCCGTCGACCGCTCCCGAGGCCCGGACGGGCGGGCCCGCCTGCTCGCCGCCCCGGCCGCCGCCGCTCGCGCAG
>NZ_JAHTIK010000001.1:5198153-5199302 GCF_025655475.1 Kitasatospora sp. DSM 101779
CGCGGCCGCGGTGGCGGCACCGCCGGCCAGCAGGGTCCTGCGGGAGAGAGCGTCCATGGTCGTCTCCGTTCGGGTGGGGTTTCGCAGCGGGACCGCACGGACTGACAGTCCGACAGTCGGATGGACGGTCCGGGGGTGGGTGCGGCCCACAGCATGGCACGTCGGAGCGTCCCCGCCGGGGAACGCGGAGTGAACCGTGCTGGGTCGCCCGAAACGCTCGCCCGTTCGGACCATCGCACGCGCCATCGAGTGGCGGAGCGGGGCTGAGCCGTCGTCAGATGGGTGGAACCGTCCAGCCGAGCCGCCTCCCGGAGGTTCCGTACGCCATGTGGCAGTCGCTGCTCGACGCGTACCGGCACCGGATCGTCGACACCGGACGCGAGCCGCTGTTCCTGCTGCTGGTGGGACTGCTGGCCTCCTTCCTCTTCATCCGCTTCAGCGTCCGGATGATCCGGCGCGGCACCAGCTGGTGGCCCGGCAACGTCACCCCCGGCGGCCTGCACATCCACCACGTGGTGTTCGGCCAGGCCCTGGTGCTGATCTGCGGCGTGGGGGCGTTCACCGTCCGCGGCAACGGCGGACAGCTGTGGAACGTCCTCGCCCTCGGCTTCGGCATCGGCGCCGGCCTGGTGCTCGACGAGTTCGCGCTCGTCCTGCACCTGCAGGACGTCTACTGGAGCGAGCAGGGCCGCAAGTCCGTGGACGCGGTGATCCTGGCGGTCGCGGTCATCGCCCTGCTGCTGATCGGCGAACTGCCGCTGGGCGGCTTCAGCTCCCGGCTGACGGCGGGACAGTTCGTCGGCGCAGGAATCCTGCTGCTGCTGGTCGGGATCAGCCTGTTCAAGGGCAAGATCTGGACCGGCCTGCTCGGCGTGATGCTGCCGCCGCTGGCCATGGTCGGAGCCGTCCGGCTGGCCCGGCCGCAGAGCCCCTGGGCGCGCTGGCGCTACCGCACCCGGCCCAAACGGATGGCCCGTGCCGAACGCCGGGACGCCCGGATCCACGGCCGGATCGTCGCCGCCAAGACCTCCTTCTACAACGTGCTGGCCGGCGCCCCCGACGCCGAGAGCGCACCCGCCGGCGCCGCACCAGGTGACGCCGCGCCCGCGCCACCGGCCCCCCGCGCGGAGCCGGCCCCGGCCCCGGCCC
>NZ_JAHTIK010000001.1:5199821-5233606 GCF_025655475.1 Kitasatospora sp. DSM 101779
CACGGCAAGGCACCCGCACCCGCCGGCGCCCCCGCCGCCGGGCGCCGGCCCGCGCCGCCGGTGCCCGCCTGGCGCCGCCGCTTCGCCACCGGCGCCGAGTGGTACGTCCGGGTGGTCGCGCTGCTCAACCTGGTCGCCGGACTCATCGAGCCCTTCCGCCAACAGGTCCAACGGGCCAACCGCGGGGACTTCTTCACCCCCGTCCTGGTCGCCTCCGGCTTCACCGGCGCGCTCTTCGCCGGGCTGCTCGCCGTGATGCTCCGCCGCCGCAAGCGGGCCGCCTGGACGGTCACCACCGTGCTGGTGGCGATCTACACCGCGCTGTTCGCCTGGGCACTCGCCTACGTCGACTACAGCGAACACCCCTTCAACTGGATCTCCGCCCTGATCACCGTGGCCCTGCTCGCCGCCCTGCTGATCGGCCGGCCCGTCTTCACCGCCCGCGGCACCCGAGGCAACGTGGTGCTGGCCGCCGTCGTCCTGGTGGCCGGCGGGGCCCTGCTCACCGTGCTCGGCGCCGCCGTCGTCCGGGCCACCTACCCCGACACCCCGCCCGACTGGGGCGACGCCTCGCTGTACGTGCTGCTGCGGCTGCTCACCCTCTCCGGAGTCGTCCAGGTCGCCGACGTGGACGTGCCCGGCTGGGTCGACCTCGGGATCAACCTGTTCGGCGCCGCCCTGCTGCTGATCTCCCTGCGGGTGCTGTTCCGCTCCCCGCGCGGGCACGTCGAGCAGCAGCCCGAGGACGAGCAGCGACTGCGCGACCTGCTCGCCCGGCACGGCGCCCGCGACTCGCTCGGCTACTTCGCGCTCCGCCCCGACAAGGCGGTCTGCTGGTCCCCGTCCGGCAAGGCCGCCGTGCTGCACCGGGTGGTCAACGGCGTCGCCCTCGCCTCCGGCGACCCGATCGGCGACCCGGAGGCCTGGCCGCAGGCGATCGAGGTCTGGCACCGCCACCTGCGCGAGCAGGGCTGGATCCCGGCCGTCACCGGCGCCGGGGAGACCGCCGCCACCGCCTACACCCGGGTCGCCGGGCTGCGCGCCCTGGAGTTCGGCGACGAGGCGGTCGTCGAGACCGCCGGCTTCACCCTGGAGGGCCGCGCCATGCGCCCGCTGCGGCAGGCGCACGGCCGGGTCCGCAAGGCCGGGTACCGCGCCGTCGTCCGCTACCACCGCGACATCCCCGACGGCGACATGGCCGACCTGATCCGGCTCGCAGACGCCTGGCGGCACGGCCGCACCGAACGCGGCTTCTCGATGGCGCTCGGCCGGCTCGGCGACCCCGCCGACGGCGACTGCCTGATGATCGAGTGCCGGGACGAGAACGACCGCACCTGCGCCCTGCTCAGCTTCGTCCCCTGGGGCGAGCACGGACTCTCCCTCGACCTGATGCGCCGTGACCGGGAGTCCGACAACGGCCTGGTCGAGTTCATGGTCACCGAGCTGCTGCTCCGCGGCGCCGCCGGCGAGCTGCAGGTCGCCCGGGTCTCGCTGAACTTCGCCATGTTCCGGGCCGTCTTCGAGGAGGGCGGCCGGCTCGGCGCCGGGCCGGTGCTGCGGCTGTGGCGGGCCGTGCTGCGCTTCCTCTCCCGCTGGTGGCAGCTGGAGTCGCTGTACCGGGCCAACGCCAAGTACCGCCCCGACTGGCAGCCCCGCTACCTGCTCTACGAGAAGTCCACCGAGCTGTTCGCGATCGGCCTGGCCAACGCGGTGGCCGAGGGCTTCATCACCCGTCCGCGGATGCCCGCCGTGCGCCGCCGCCGGCCCGACCCTCACCCGGGCGGGGCAGCGGCGGATGCTCCCGGCGGCTGACGGCCCTTCACTTGAGACGGGCCGCGCAGGGCGGGCCGACGGACGGGAGCACGGGTTGGGCGGACAGCGCAGGAGCCCCTGGCCGGGCACGCTGGCGGCCGGCGCCGCCCTGGTGCTCGGCGCCTGGATGCTGCACGGCGGCGGCCGCATCCTGCCCCCGCTGCCCACCGCCGAACAGGGTGTCGACGCCCTCGGACTGCCGATCGTCGTCGCCCCGCCGATGCCCCGCGCCGCGCCGACCCGCATCCGGATCCGCGGCGCCGGCGTCGACGCCCCCGTCACCGGCCTCGCCCTCGACGGCGACGGCCGGCTGCAGCCGCCGCCCGAGGACGACGACAACCTGGCCGGCTGGTACGCGGCCGGCACCGCCCCCGGCGAGAGCGGCACCGCCGTGCTGGCCGGCCACGTCGACACCGCGGACGGCCCGGCCGTCTTCTACCGGCTCGGCACCCTGCACCGCGGCGACCAGGTGGAGATCGCCCGGGCCGACCGCACCACCGCGTACTTCGCCGTCGACGGCGTCGAGGTCTACCCGAAGGCGGAGTTCCCCGACCGGAAGGTCTACGCCGCCGCGCCCAACGCCCAGCTGCGGCTGATCACCTGCGGCGGCGGGTTCACCCGGCAGCACGGCTACGACGGCAACGTCGTCGTCTACGCCCACCTCGTCCGCGCCGCCGCGGCCTGACCGGCACGGGGAGCAGACCGTGGACCGCAGCCTCGCCTCCTGGAACCCGCTCGACTGGCCGATCACCACCGGCGTCGTCCCCTGCACCCTGCTGGTCGCCGGCAGCGCCGCGCTGCTGCTGCTCGTCCTGGTGCCGGCACCCCGCTGGTGGCCGCTCCGGCTGCCCGCCGCCGTGCTCGCCGCGGCTGTCGCCGGCGTACTGACCGCCCTCACCGTCAACACCTGCTGCTGCCGGACCGGCCGGTCGCCGCCGGCGGCGGTGCGCAGGCCCTGGAGATCGCGGTGGGCCTGGTGTTCTGGGCGGTGGCGCTGACCGCGCTGCTGGTGGCCTTCCGCCGCCCGGTGGTGCACGCCGACGCCGAGGACGCGGCCCTGGCCCGCGCGCTGCTCACCGAGTACGGCGGCTCCACGCTCTCCTTCATCTCCACCTGGGACGGCAACCACTACTGGTTCGACGGGGGCGGGCGGGCCGCGGTGCCGTACCGGGTGATCGCCACCGTGGCGCTCACCACCGGGGACCCGTTCGGCGAGCCGGGGGCCCGGCGGCGGGCGGTCGCGGGCTTCGCCCGCTACTGCGACACCCGGGGCTGGACGCCCTGCTTCTACAGCGTCTCCGCGGACGCGCAGCAGGCCGCCGAGCAGCTCGGCTGGCGCTCGCTGCAGGTCGCCGAGGACACCGTGGTGCCGTTGCCCGACCTCGCCTTCACCGGCAAGAAGTGGCAGTCATCCGGACCTCGCTGAACAAGGCCGGCAAGCAGGGCATCACCGCCGAGTGGTGGACCTACCGGGAGGCGCCGATCGGCATCCGCGACCAGATCCGCTCGATCTCCGAGGAGTGGGTCTCCGACAAGGGCCTGCCCGAGATGGGCTTCACCCTGGGCGGGCTGGCCGAGCTCGACGACCCGGCGGTGCGGATGCTCGTCGCGGTGGACGGCGACCGCACGGTGCACGGGCTGACCAGCTGGATGCCGGTCTACGAGGGCGGGCAGCCGGTCGGCTGGACGCTGGACTTCATGCGCCGCCGCTCCGAAGGGTTCCGCGGGGTGATGGAGTTCCTGATCGCCTCGGCCGCGCTCGGCTTCAAGGAGGAGGGCGCGCGGTTCCTCAGCCTCTCCGGGGCGCCGCTGGCCCGTGCGGACCGCGGCGAGCCGCAGAGCGCGCTGCAGCGGATGCTCGACTGGATGGGCAAGGTCCTGGAGCCGGTCTACGGCTTCCGCTCGCTGCTCGCCTTCAAGGCGAAGTTCCAGCCCGAGTACCGGCCCATGTACATGGTCTACCCGGACCCGGCGGCGCTGCCCGCGATCACCCGGGCGATCGGCAAGGCCTACCTGCCGCACATGACCCCGGGGCAGGGGGTGCGGCTGATGCGCAAGCTGTCCGCCTGAGGCCGCCCGGGGCCGCCCTCAGCCGAGGAGCTCGGCGAGGGCCCGGTCGGCGTCGAGCAGCAGCGCCTCGTCGCCCTCCGGCACCGCGAGGTGGGTCTCCGCGAGGAAGTGCCGCAGCTGGGCGCCGTCGAACTGGAGCAGGGCCACGCCCTCGGCGGAGCGCAGCTCCAGCATGGTGCGCCCGGACGCGGCCGGCCGCAGGTGCACGTCGCCGATGCCGCTCGGCGCGTCCAGGCCGGCGGCCAGCAGCCACCGGGCGAAGACCCACTCGACCTCCGGCGGGGCCTCGGGCAGCGGCGTGCCGTCCAGGGAGAACTCGGCGGGGAACGCCATCCGGACGGCCAGCGGGTCGTCCGACCGGTAGCGCAGGGCGACCCGCAGCACGGCGGTGCGGTGGGTGGTGACGAAGAGGCGGGCCTGGACGACCTGTTCGACGACGATGGGCGCAGCTGTCATGGCGGTTCCTCCCGGTGTCGTCCTGCCCCGAAGTTCGCGGGCGGAACGTGTGACGTGTGTGGATTCTGTGACGGCCGGGGTGCGGCCGGTCGGGAGGGGAGAGCGGGGGAGGGGTCTGCCCTTACCCGGACAGCGGTGTGAGCCCGGTCACCGCCGTCCCCGAAACCCGGTACCGGGACGGGCGCGCCACCGGTAGCGTCCCGGCCATGACGGAGCAGACCGCCGTGGAGCGGGCCGGGGACCGCCGGGAGCAGGAGAGCGCGCAGGACCGGGAGTCCGGGCGGGAACGCCGCGCCGAGATCCGCCGCCTCGGCGCCAAGTACGCCGAGTGCCACGCCGAGCTGCTGAGGAGGCTGGGGGAGTGAACCGCCTGGAGAGCGCCGAGCTGCTGGAGCTCGCCGTCTTCGCCTGTGGGGGCCGCCCGGCAGAACTGCGCGAGCCCGGCCTGCTGGACTCCGCCGCGCACCGGCCGTCCGCCGGGATGTTCGGGGTGGAGGTCTACCCGGGCACCTTCGAGAAGGCCGCCGCGCTGCTGCACGCGGTGGCCTCGAACCATCCCCTGGTGGACGGCAACAAGCGGACCGCCTGGATGGGCGCGGTCGTCCTGCTGGACCTGGCGGGCGCCGACATGGCCGGGGTCGACCAGGACGCGGCGTACGACCTGGTGGTGGCCGTGGCGGCCGGCCGGGTCACCGATGTCGGGGTGATCGCGGAGCGGCTGCGGGCGCTGCACGACGGTCGAGCCTGACCGGGCGAACCGGCGCGGGCCGGTAGGCTGGGCTGGTTGTCCGACCACCGCCCGACAGCGGGCTGGGGCCGTGAAGACCGCCCTGACCTGCGACGATCCCCTCCGGAGCCCGTGAGTACCGCCGCCGCCTCCCCGATGTCGCCGCTGTTCTCCGACGTTGCCTCGCCGCACGCGCCCGTCCGCCCGGCCGGCACGTCGAACGCCTCGCACCACCTGTCGCCGGCCTTCCCCGGCCGTGCCCCCTGGGGCACGGCCGGCAAGCTCCGGGCCTGGCAGCAGGGTGCGCTCGACACGTACATCGAGAAGCAGCCGCGCGACTTCCTGGCGGTCGCCACCCCGGGCGCAGGCAAGACCACCTTCGCCCTCACCCTCGCCTCCTACCTGCTGCACAACCACCTGGTGCAGCAGGTGACGGTCGTCGCACCGACCGAGCACCTGAAGAAGCAGTGGGCGGAGGCCGCGGCCCGGATAGGCATCCGGCTCGACCCGGCCTACTCCTCGGGTCCGCTCTCCAAGGATTACCAGGGCATCGTGGTCACGTACGCGGGCGTCGGGGTCAACCCGATGCTGCACCGCAACCGCACGGAGGCCCGTAAGACCCTCGTCATCATGGACGAGATCCACCACGCCGGTGACTCGAAGTCCTGGGGAGAGGCCTGCTTCGAGGCCTTCGAGCCCGCCACCCGGCGGCTCGCGCTCACCGGTACGCCGTTCCGCTCGGACACCAACCCGATCCCGTTCGTCCAGTACGAGCCGGACTCCGGCGGTCTGCGCAAATCGGTCGCCGACTACACCTACGGCTACGGGCACGCGCTGGCCGACCACGTCGTCCGCCCGGTGATCTTCCTCTCGTACAGCGGTAACATGCGCTGGCGCACCAAGGCCGGCGACGAGCTGGAGGCCCGCCTCGGCGAGCCGATGACCAAGGACCTGATCGCCCAGGCCTGGCGCACCGCGCTCTCGCCGCAGGGCGAGTGGATCCCGAGCGTGCTGCAGGCCGCCGACCGGCGGCTCACCGAGGTCCGCAAGGCGATCCCGGACGCCGGCGGCCTGGTCATCGCGACCGATCAGAACGTGGCCCGCGCCTACGCCAAGATGCTGCGCGAGATCAGCGGCGAGAAGGTCACCCTCGTCCTCTCCGACGAGGCGGAGGCCTCCAAGCGGATCTCCGACTACTCGGAAGGCACCTCGCGCTGGATGGTGGCCGTCCGCATGGTGTCCGAGGGCGTCGACGTGCCCCGGCTGTGCGTCGGCGTGTACGCCACCTCGATCTCCACGCCGCTGTTCTTCGCCCAGGCCGTCGGCCGCTTCGTGCGTGCCCGCAAGCGCGGCGAGACGGCCTCGGTCTTCCTGCCGACCATCCCGATGCTGCTGGGCTTCGCCAACGAGATGGAGCTGCAGCGCGACCACGTCCTCGACCGGCCGAAGAAGGAGGGCGACGGCCTCTTCGACGAGGAGGACCGGCTGCTCGCCGAGGCGGAGAAGGCCAACGACGGGCCGGACACGGGCGGCGAGGAGTTCTCCTACGAGGCGTTGGGCAGCGACGCGGTCTTCGACCGGGTGCTGTACAACGCCATGGAGTTCGGCATGCAGGCGCACCCGGGCAGCGAGGAGGAGGAGGACTACCTCGGCATCCCGGGGCTGCTGGAGCCGGACCAGGTGCAGATGCTGCTGCAGAAGCGCCAGCACCGGCAGATCCAGCGCTCCAAGGCCAAGCCGGCCGAGGAGGCCGACCTGATCGAACTGCCCGCCGAGCAGCGGCCGGTGGTGACCCATCAGGAGCTGCGCGAGCTGCGCAAGGAGCTGAACGCGCTGGTCGCCGCGTGGCACCACCGCACCAACCAGCCGCACGGCACCATCCACAACGAGCTGCGCCGGCAGTGCGGCGGGCCGCTGACCGCGCAGGCCACGGCGAACCAGCTGACCGCGCGGATCGCGCGGATCCGGGAGTGGGCGAAGGGCTGACGCCCCCTCGGGGTGACGGGGGTTCGGGCGAGTCTCCCGAATTGGCAAAGAAAGTGTGGAGACATGCGGTCACATGATCCGTTAATCTTCCGCGTGCCCGGTGCCGGTACGAACCTCCACGAGGTGGCGGACCGGCACCCCGTCCCACATGCCGAGACCCAGCCGTCCCACACGGCGGGCCGGCCGTGCATCGAACGAGGAGTCACCCGTGGCGTACACCGCCCACAACCCCGAGCTGTCCGACAAGTCCAAGGTCGTCGCAGGCCTCCTGCAGATCTTCCTCGGCGGCTTCGGCATCGGCCGCTTCTACACCGGCCACGTCGGCATGGGTGTCGCCCAGCTGCTCACCTGCGGCGGTCTCGGCTTCTGGGCCCTGATCGACGGCATCATCTTCCTGGTCAGCGACACCCGCACCGACGCCCAGGGCCGCAAGCTGCGCGCCTGACCGTGCGTCCGGCCCGGACCCGGCAGCACCCCCGCCCCGCGCACCGCGGGGACGGGGGTGTCCGTCGTCGCGCCACGGCCCTGCGGCACCCGGCGGCCGGACCGCTCGGCCTGCTCGCGGCCGGCCTCGCCGGAGCCGGGTACCTCTACACCCGCGACCCCCACCTGCCCGGGCAGGCCCTGCCCTTCTGCCCCTTCCACCGCCTCACCGGCCTGCAGTGCCCCGGCTGCGGCGGCACCCGGATGGCCTGGGACCTGCTGCACGGCGACCTGCCCGCGGCCTGGCACGACAACGCCGCCCTGCTGCTCGCACTGCCCTTCGTCGCCGCCTGGTACCTCGTCCGGCTGCGGCACGGCCTGGCCGGCCGCACCTGGCGGCTGCGCCTCGGCCCCCGCACCGTCGCCGCCCTGCTGGCCGCGGCGGCGCTCTGGACGGTCGGCCGGAACCTGCTCTGAACGCCCCGGCCGGGGGCGGCCGTGTCCGGAGTCCGGTCAGATATCGAACGCATGCGCCATTCCGGGCCTGAAATGTGGGCTTAATGTCCGTATTTGTGTCTCGACTTTGCGTCGATGATGACCGAATTTTGGACAACTACTTCCGCAGCGCGCGCAGAGTTCACTACCTTCTCCCCACGCTCGCTCGAAGGACCACCCCCACCCCGAGAAGAGCACCGCGGAGCTGTGCCCTCGTCGATGGCGCCGAGCCAGCTGCTCCAGCGCGGACACCCACCTGCGCGTGACACCTCCGTCCCGGCCCGAGCCCCACGCCGGCGCCGGTGCCCGCCGCGGAAAGGACTTGCGCGTCGTGACTGCCGAAACCTCCCAAACCCTGGACCGCGGTGTCCGGGTCCTCAAGCTCCTCGCCGACTCCGAGCGCGGCCTGACCGTGACCGAGCTCGCCGCCCGGCTCGCCGTCAACCGCACCGTGGTCTACCGGCTGCTGGCCACCCTGGAACAGCACGGCCTCGTCCGCCGCGACATCGGCGGCCGCGCCAGAGTCGGCCTCGGCGTGCTGCGCCTCGCCCACCGCGTCCACCCGCTGCTCCGCGAGGCCGCCCTGCCGGCCCTGCGCAGCCTCGCCGAGGACCTCGGCGCCACCGCCCACCTCACCCTGGTGGACGGCAACGAGGCGCTCGCCGTCGCCGTGGTCGAGCCCAGCTGGACGGACTTCCACGTCGCCTACCGGACGGGCCTGCGCCACCCGCTCGACGAGAGCGCCGCCGGCCGCGCCATCCTGGAGGCGCGCGGCTTCCCGAACCAGCGCCGCCCCGACCAGGGCTTCGTGATCACCCGCGCGGAGGAGCAGTCCGGTGCCAGCGGCGCCGCGGCCGCCCTGGTCGGCCTCAGCGGCATCGAGGGCAGCGTCGGCGTCGTCATGCTGAACGGCCTCGTGCCCGAGCGGGTCGGCCCGCGCGTCGTCGAGGCGGCCACCGAGGTCGCCGACGCGCTGCGCTGACCCCGCTCCGCGGGGCCGGCCGCCCCGCCGGTGTGGTTCGATGCGGGATGTGTCTCCTGCGAAGCTGCCCACGGCCCTGACCGCCCCCAAGACCCGCGCCCTGACGCTGTGCACCGCCCTGGTGCTCGCGCTGTTCGGGGTCACGGCGTTCGTGCCGCTGCCGTTCACGCTCACCCAGCCCGGCGTCACCGCGGACACCCTCGGCAGCTACAACGGGGTGCCGGTCATCACCGTCACCGGCACCCCCGTGCGGACCACCGGCGGCAAGCTGCTCGCCACCACCATCTCCGCCACCAACGCCGGCGAGAAGATCAGCTTTCGTGACGCCCTGCGGGCCTGGATCCGCCCGGACGAGGCGGTACTGCCGACCGAGGCCGTCTACCCCGAGGACAACCCCGGCAAGGCCGAGCAGGAGACCGCCCAGCAGATGGCCGAGTCGCAGGACAGCGCCACCACGGCCGCGCTCTCCTACCTCCACCTGTCGCCCTCCCAGGTCACCGTGAAGATCGACCTCGGCGACATCGGCGGGCCCAGCGCCGGCCAGATGCTCAGCCTCGGCATCATCGACAAGATCGCCGGGAACGGCCGCGGCGGCGACCTCACCGGCGGCCGCGTGGTGGCCGGCACCGGCACCATCGACGACCAGGGCGTGATCGGCGCCGTCGGCGGCGTCGCCCTCAAGACCCGCGCCGCCGCCCGGGACGGCGCCACCGTCTTCCTCGTCCCCGCCTCGGAGTGCTCCGACGCCCAGGTCGACACCCCGCAGGGCCTGCGGCTGGTCCCGGTGGCCACCCTCGCCTCCGCCGTCGCCGCGCTCGACGCCCTCGACAGCGGCGGCTCCGTGCCCAGCTGCTGACACCGCACCGGACCGGCCGTTCCGGGCCGCCCCGGTTCACTCCCGGGCGGCCTGCTCCACCAGCGGCAGGATCCGGTACGGCACCGGGTTCTCCAGCGCGATCGCGGTGGACGCCCGGACGATCCCGTCGAAGCCCACCACCCGGTCGATCACCCGCTGCAGGTCCGCGTTCGACCGCGCGACGATCCGCACCAGCATGTCGCCCTGCCCGGTGATCGTGTGCAGCTCCAGCACCTCCGGCACCGCCGCCAGATGGGCCCGCACGTCACTGCCCTGACCCTGCGAGATCTCCAGCGTCGCGAAGGCCGTCACCGGGTAGCCGAGCGCCGCCGGATCCACCTGCGGGCCGAAACCGCCGATCACCCCGCGCGCCTGCAGCCGGTCCAGCCGGGCCTGCACCGTGCCGCGCGCCACCTGCAGCCGCCGGGAGCACTCCAGCACACCGATCCGCGGCTCCTCGCTCAGCAGCCTGATCAGCTTTCCGTCGAGTGCGTCGATCGCGTCGTTGGGTGAGTGCACAACCGCTCCGTCCGCCGGCCCGGGCCGACGGTCGGTCGTCCCGGTGGGCAATCTGTCCAGTGGGTGCGGCCATTCTCCGGCCCGCCGGGGCACCTTGCCCAGGAGGAAACGGAACAGTTGCGCGCCCGGGGGAGCCACGTCACCCTCCTGCACACCCCGGCGGGCGGCCGCTCCGCCCCCGAACCGTCCCCGGGGCGACCCGGGGAGGCTTCGCCATGACCGCGCACACCGCCAACGCCCGCTACGCCGCCCGCCCCTGCGCCTCGCCCGAGGCGCCGCCGCCCCCCGGGGCGGGCCCGGTCGCCGCCACCGACGCCCTCGTCCTCGCCGTCCGCGACGCCCGCCGGGCCGCCCACCACTACCGCGACGCCCTCGGCATGCACTGCACCGCCTACACCGGACCGGAGACCGGCAACCCCCACCTGTGCTCCTACGTCCTGGAGGCCGGTGGCGCCCGCTGGGTGCTCAGCTCGGCCACCGGCGCCCGCGGCCGGCTCGCCCGCCACCTGGCCGACCACGGCGAAGGCGTCCTGGAGGTCGCGCTGCGGGTGCCCGACGTGCACTGGGCCTTCGACTACGCCGTCGACCGCGGCGCCCTGGCCGTCACCGAACCCTACGAACTGAGCGACCGCCACGGCACGGTGGTGCTCGCCGCCATCGGCACCGGCGGACCCGTCCGCCACACCCTGGTCGACCGGACCGGCTACACCGGCCCCTATCTCCCCGGCTACGTCGCCCCGCCGGCCGCGCTGCGGACACCGGGACAGCCCGACGGACAGGGCGTCAGCGGACGACGGTCTGGACGTCCGGCGGATGGCCGTTCCAGGTGACGAACACCGAATTGGCCTTGTCGTCCTTGGAGAAATCGATCCGCATCCAGTGGTCGCCGTTCCAGACCTGCACCTGCCAGCCCGCGTCCGGGGTCGCCGAGACCAGCTCCGCCCGGTCCGGGTGGATGTCCAGCGCCACCCGGCCGCCCGGCACCAGGTAACTGCGCACCGAGGACGGCGAGGCCGACTTCACCGTCGGCGAGGCCGACCGGATCGGACTCGGCAGGGTCGGCGCCACCGACGGCGAGGGCGGTGCCGAGGACGCGGAGGGCGAGGGGTCGGCCGGCGCGGTCGACCCCGAGTCCGTCGCCGAGGCCGCCGGCGGCAGGCTCGCCGCCGCCTGCGTGGTCGCCGACGGCAGCGGCACCGCCTGCGGCCGCTCGAAACCCGCCTCGGTCAGCACCGTGTGCACGCCGTACCAGGACAGCGCCACCGCCGCTCCGGTGGCGACCGCCCAGGCGCCGATCTGTACCAGTCCGCTCCGCATCGTCCGCACATCCTGCCGCATCCGGAGCGGCCGCAGCGCCCCGGGCCCGGCAATCCTGTGAAAGGTTGCGGCAACGCTGTGAAACGTCCGCGCCGGAGCACGGGCAATCAACGCATAACGCCCGAGGTACAGACCAATGGGGGCCCCATGCCGTACCGTGCAGGGCCATGGCAACAGTGCTCGTGGTCGAGGACGACCCCTTCGTACGCTCCGCGCTGATCCGACACCTCGCCGAGACCGGCCACGCGGTGCGCAGCGTCGGCACCGCGTTGGAGGCACTGCGCGAGGTCGCCCAGGTCGGCTGCGACCTGGTCATCCTCGACCTCGGTCTGCCCGACCTCGACGGCAGCGAGGCGCTCAAGATGATCCGCGGCCTCACCAACGTGCCCGTCATCATCTCCACCGCCCGCGACGACGAGGCCGAGATCGTCCGCCTGCTCAACGCCGGCGCCGACGACTACCTCGTCAAGCCGTTCTCCCCCGAGCACCTGACGGCCCGGATGGCGGCCGTGCTGCGCCGCCTCGGCGTCGGCAGCGCCCCCGCCCCGCAGGTGCTCCGGGTCGGCGGACTCGCCATCGACGTGCAGCGCCGCGAGGCCGCACTCGACGGCCGGCCGCTCGACCTGACCCGCCGCGAGTTCGACCTGCTCTCCTTCCTCGCCGCCCGGCCCGGCGTCGTCGTGCCGCGCAAGGAGATACTCGCCGAGGTCTGGCGCCAGACCTACGGCGGCGACCAGACCATCGACGTCCACCTGTCCTGGCTGCGCCGCAAGCTCGGCGAGACCGCCTCCCGGCCCCGCTACCTGCACACCGTCCGCGGCGTCGGTGTCCGGCTGGAGGCCCCGAGCGGATCGGTCGCCGACCCGGTGGGCCGCCTGACATGACACCCCCCGGCACCGGGCCGACCGGCGGGGACGCCACGGCCGCGGACACCGCCCCCGCCACGAGACCCCGCTTCACCCGCTCGCTGCGCTGGGCCCTCGTCAAGGCCGCCGTCGCCGGCACCACGATGGTCGCGCTGGCCTTCCTCATCCCGCTCGGGCTGATGGTCCAGCAGACCGCGAGCGACCGCGCCTTCACCGCCGCCGAACGGCAGGCCGCGGCCCTCGGCCCGGCCCTCGCCATCACCACCGACCAGGACCCGATCGCCCGCGCCGTCGCCTCCACCGACGCCGGCGCGCACGACCGGATCGCCGTCCACCTGCCCTCCGGCGGCATCGTCGGCGAGGGCCGGGCCGCCGCCGCCGACCTCGCCACCGCCGGCGGGGACCGCAGCGACGGCAGCGGACGCGCCTTCACCGTCCACGTCGCCGGCGGCTTCGCACTCCTCCAGCCGGTCGCCGTCGAGGGCGGCCGGATCGCCGTCGTCGAGGTGTACGTCGCCGAGGCCGACCTCAGCCGCGGCGTCGGCACCGCCTGGCTGGTGCTGTCGCTCGTCGCCCTGGCCCTGGTCGCGATCGCCGTACTGGTCGCCGACCGGCTCGGCGCCCGGATCGTCGGCTCGGCCCGCCGCCTCGCCGGCGCGGCCCGCTCGCTCGGCGCCGGCAACCTCGCCGTCCGGGTGCCCGTCGACGGCGACCGCGCCAAGGGCGCCCCCGAGGAACTCCGCGAGGCCGGCCACGCCTTCAACGCCATGGCCGACCGGGTCGTCCACCTGCTCGCCGCCGAACGCGAACTCGCCGCCGACCTCTCGCACCGGCTGCGCACCCCGCTCACCGTGCTGCGGCTCAACGCCGCCTCGCTCGGCAGCGGCGACGCCGCCGACGCCACCCGGCACGCCGTCGCCCAGCTGGAACGCGAGGTCGACCAGATCATCCGCTCCGCCCGGCGCGGCCGCGACGAGACGCCCGCCGTCCAACTCGGCTGCGACGCCGCCGAGGTGATCCGCGAACGGGTCGGCTTCTGGTCCGCGCTCGCCGAGGACGAGGGCCGGCCCTGGCAGCTCGCCGGCGCCGACGCACCCGTCCACGTCCCGGTGCAGCGCGGCGACCTCGCCGCCGCCGTCGACGCCCTGCTCGGCAACGTCTTCCGGCACACCGCGATGGGCACCGCCTTCTCCGTCGACGTGCTGGCCACCGAGAGCTCCGTCATCGTGCTGGTCGGCGACGCCGGACCGGGCTTCACCGACCCCGAGGCCGCCATCGAACGCGGCGCCGGACACGGCGGCGAGGGCTCCACCGGCCTCGGCCTGGACATCGTCCGCAAGCTCACCGAGGCCACCGGCGGCGACCTCGCCCTCGGACGCTCCGCCGGCCTCGGCGGCGCCGAGATCCGGCTGCGCCTGCAGACCCGCCCGTCCGGCGACACCCCGCGCGCCGGCCGGCGGCGGCGGGTGCGGCCCGGCCGCCGCCGCACCGCCGGGGTCGAGTAGCGGCAGCCGGCAGCGGGACGGCCTGCGCCGGGGCGGCGGGGGCGAGCAGTGGGACGGCGGGCGGGCGGGCCGGTCCGGCACCACCGGCCTTAAGAGCTCCCTAAGAGAGGCTCACCCCTTCCTGAGCAGCGGATTCACCGGGTTTACGGGCCGGTAGCGTCGGCGGCGCCGGGTCGGTCAGGGCCCGGTCCGACCCCTCTCAGCGGAGGTACCCGACCATGCCGAGCCAGCCCGTCCGACGCCAGGGCCACCGCCGTCGCAGCCGCAAGGGCGCCGTCCTCGGAGCCTCCGCGATCGCCACCGTGATCGTCGCGGGCGGCGTGGCGGCCCTCGCCTCGTCCGCCAGCGCCGCCTCGCTCGGCGCCGTGTACAGCCGCACCAGCACCTGGGACAGCGGCTACACCGGCCAGTACGTCGTCAGCAACACCACCTCCGCCGCGATCGACGGCTGGACGCTCAGCTTCGACCTGCCGGCCGGCGCCAAGATCTCCTCGCTGTGGAACGCCAGCTACACCGCCTCCGGCCAGCACGTCACCGTGAAGCCCGAGTCCTGGAACAAGCGGATCGAGCCCGGCCGCACCGTCGACGTCGGCTTCGTCGTCCAGGGCTCCGGCGGCGCCCAGGCCGAACCCGGCCACTGCCTGATCAACGACGTCTCCTGCAGCACGGGCACCGGCCCCGCGCCCACCCCCTCCGGCCGGCCCACCACCGCCACCCCGAAGCCGAGCACCAGCCCCACCGGCAGCACCCCCAAGCCGACCGCCACCCCGACCCCCACCGCGACGAAGACCACCGCCTCGCCGACCCCCACCAGCACCGGCACCCCCGGCGGCGGCCGCTTCGCCCCCTACGTCGACACCTCGCTCTACCCGGCCTTCGACCTGGTCGGCACCGCCAAGGCCACCGGCGTGAAGCAGTACACCCTCGCCTTCGTCGTCTCCGGCGGCGGCTGCACCCCGAAGTGGGGCGGCGTCAGCGACCTCACCACCGACGCGGTGGCCGCCCAGATCGGCGCGCTCCGCGCGGCCGGCGGCGACGTCAGGGTCTCCTTCGGCGGCGCCAACGGCAGCGAACTCGCCACCGCCTGCTCCTCCGCCGGCGAGCTCGCCACCGCCTACCAGAAGGCCGTCGACGCGTACGGCCTCACCAAGGTCGACTTCGACGTCGAGGGCGGCGCACTCGCCAACACCGCCGCCAACACCCGGCGCGCCCAGGCGATCGCCCAGCTCCAGCGCACCGCCGCCGGCAAGGGCAAGGCCCTGGACGTCTCCTTCACGCTGCCCGCCCTGCCCAGCGGCCTGACCCAGGACGGCATCAACCTGGTCGCCAACGCCAAGGACAACGGCGTGCAGGTCGGCGCGGTCAACATCATGGCGATGGACTACGGCGACGGCGCCGCCCCCAACCCGCAGGGCCGGATGGGCAAGTACGCCATCGACGCCGCCACCGCCACCCAGGCCCAGATCAAGAGCGTCCTCGGCCTCTCCGACAGCGCCGCGTGGGCCAAGACCGCCGTCACCCCGATGATCGGCGTCAACGACGTCGCCAGCGAGGTCTTCACCGTGGCCGACGCCACCCAGCTGGCCGAGTTCGCCAAGACCAAGCACCTCGCCTGGCTGGCCATGTGGTCCGGCACCCGTGACAAGGCCTGCCCCGGCGGTGCCAAGGCCTTCGCCGACGCCACCTGCAGCAGCATCGACCAGCAGCCGCTCGCCTTCACCCGCGCCTTCGGCGCCTACACCGGCTGACCGACCCCGCGACCGCGCGCGGCGCCCGTCCGCCCGCATGCAGGCCGCGGAACACGGCGGCACCCTCCGGAGCACGGGGCCGGAGGGCGCCGCCGCGCCCGTGCCCGGCCGCCGCTCCGACCTGCGGAGCGGCGGCCGTCCGCCGTCGTGGCCTGGGAGTCCGCGGGACACGTCGGGTAGTGTCGCTAGCTGGTTCACCGGCGGACGGAGCAGAACGTGACAGCGGTGCGAGAGGCCGACCGGACGGCCGGCCGACAGCCCGAACGGCAGTCCCCACCCACCCCGGACACCGGACGGCAGCAGCTCCCCGCCCTGCTCCGGGCCCCGCTGCAGGCGCTGCGCGAGGCCCCGCGCGGCCCGCTCACCGCGGCCGCCGCCCTCGCCGTGGTCTCGCTGCTCGCCTACGCCACCGTCCGGCACTTCGTCGGCACCTCGATGGTCGACATGATCGTCTACCGGGCGGAGGGCGCCGCCGTCGCCCACGGCCAGGACCTCTACGCGCTGCGGGTCACCGAGTGGAACCTGCCCGCCACCTATCCGCCGTTCGCCGCGATGCTCTTCGTGCCGACCACCTGGTTCGGCATCGGCGTCCTGCGGGTCGCCGTCACCGCAGGCAACGTCGTCCTGCTCGGCGTGCTCGCCCACCTCTCCTTCGAACTCGTCGGCTGGCCCCGTCGGGAACTGCGCCCGATCGGCATCCTGCTGGTCACCGGCCTCGGCGTCTGGCTCGAACCGGTCTTCACGACCCTGCGCTACGGCCAGATCAACCTCGTCCTGGCCTGCCTGATCCTCTGGGACCTCAACCGCCCCGACGGGAAGCCCGCCGCAGGACTGCTGCGCCGCCTCCCCAAGGGCGTCGCCATCGGCATCGCCGCCGGCATCAAGCTCACGCCCGGCCTCTTCGCCGTCTACCTGATGATCACCGGACGGGTCCGGTCCTCCCTCACCGCCGGCCTCACCTTCCTCGGCACCGTCGCCCTCGGCACCCTGCTGCTGCCCAACGCCACCTGGGGCTTCTGGACGAAGTACCTCTACGACTCCAGCCGGGTCGGCAAGACCGAGATCGTCGACAACCAGTCCGTCCGCGGCGCCGTCGCCCGCCTGCTGCACACCGCCGACCCCGGCACCCTGGCCACCCTCGCCGGCGCCACCGTCGCCGTCGCCGGCCTCGCCACTGCCGCCTGGGCCCACCGCAGCGCCCGCTGGCTGCCCCGCGGCGAGGCCTGGGGCATCTGCTGCGCCGCGGTCACCGCCGTGCTCATCTCGCCGATCAGCTGGACCCACCACTGGGTCTGGTGCGTGCCGGTGCTCGTCCTGCTCGCCGCCGAGGCCGCCCACGAACGCTCCCGGCCCGCCACCGTCCGGCGGCTGCGGTGGCGGCCGATCCTCGGCGCCACGCTGCTCGCCTTCCTCTCCTTCGCCATGTGGGTCGTCCCGCACAAGGGCGACCTCGACCTGCACCTCGCGCCGCTCGCCCAGGCCCCCGCCGCGGTCTACCCGCTGGCCGGCGTCGGCTTCCTGGCCGTCGCCGCCGCCCGGGTCGCGGCGCGCCGCCGCGCCGCCGGTGAGCCGCTGCTGCGACTGCCCGAACAGCGCCCCGGCTCCTGGGCCGACGGCCGCCGCTCGGAGGGCCGCCGCTCCGAGGGACGCGTCCGGGCCTAGCTAGAGCGCGTCCTCAAAGTGCCCAGTGGTCGATTCAGGGGCGCGGGGAGACTAGAGGTGCTCCCACGCGCGCCGGTGGCTGCGGCCGGGCCGGCCCGTGCGGCTTCGGCATGCCCCCGCGGCGTGCCGTGGCCGTCCGGGCCGGCGCGGTCCTCCCGTCCGATCGGCGGCGGCTCACGGGGGAGCCGCCGGGCCCGTTCACCCGGGCGTGAAGCCCGGCGGCCGGTGGGCCGTTCACTCGGCCGTGGGGCCGCCCGCGCCCACCGTTCACGCCAGCAGCTCGGCCAGGCAGTGGTCCATGTCCAGCGCCGCCAGCTCGCCGCCCGGCGGAACCAGCCGGTGCGCCCGCTCCAGCCACCCCGCCACCGGTGCCAGCGGCGCCTCCAGCAGCGCGTCCCCGGCCGGGGAGCTCAGCGCCACGCACAGCACCCCGCGCCGCCCCGACCGCTTCGGCCAGATCCGCACGTCGCCCTGCCCGCACGGCCGGAACGTCCCCTCCACCAGCAGCTCCCGCGCGAACACCCAGGTCACCGGGTTGCCCGTGTCGAGGTGGAAGGTCGCGTGCACCGCCAGCGGGTCGTGGCTGCCGTACGACAGCCGGGCCGGAAGCGGCACGCTGCGCTCCGGCGACAGCACCAGCTCCACGTCCAGTTCCAGTTCCACCACGCTCGGGGTCTGCTCCATGGCCGGATCCTCTCCGCTCGACCGGGCCGCCGTTCGGCCCCTCGGAAGAGGAGAGCGACCAGCCCGCGCGCTCTTACACCGGTTCGGGAAGGAGTGTTTTTCCCGAGAACCCACGGGAAGGGCGGGACGGAAGTACTACCCTTTGTGACTGCCTGGCGACTGTCCGCCTGCGCTCCAAGCGCCCTCGGCGCTGCCACGAAAGAAGAACCGCATGACGGACCGACCCAACGGCGGCGCCGCGGACACCGCCGTCGGCCCCATGCCGGGCTACTACCCGGACCCGTCCATCCCGGGTTTCGTCCGTTACTGGGGTGGCACCGGGTGGGTCCCCGGCACCACCCGCCCCGCGCCCGCCGAGGGCGAGGTCCTGGAGCCGCCGCGCATCGTCAGCCGGCAGACCCCGCCGCTCGCCCCGCCGACCACCGCCCCGCCGACCGCCGTCCCGCAGGCTCCGAGGCCGCACGCCCCCGTCCCGCAGGCGCCCGTGCCGCCGCCGGCCGGCCCCGGGCCCTCCGCCGCTGCCGTACCGGCCGCGCCCGGCGAGGCAGGGGTGCCGACACCCGCGACGCCGTCGCTGCCGGACTGGCCGTCCCCGCCGCTCTCGGCCTCGGACACCCAGACCGGCCCGGTGTACTTCGACGAGACGTCCGCCGGGGCCTCGTTCGTGATGGCCGCCCACGCCGAGGTCGAACTGCGCCCCCGCGCGGACGTCGAGCCGCTGCGGGCCGAGCAGCCCGCGCTGCGCCCCGTCCCGCCGGCACTGGTGCCCTCGCCGTTCGCGGTACCGCCCGCCCGCTCGGTGCCGTCCGAGGCGCTGCCCCCGGCGGAGCAGCCGCCCACGGCGGAGGAGTCGGAGGAGCGGATCCCCGCGGCCCGGTCGGGCGGCTCCGGATGGCAGGCCGACCCGGGGGCACAGCACGGCCTGCTGGAGACGGGCGCGGCCCCGCGCTGGGTGTCGTGGGGCGTCCTGCCGACCGGAGCCGAGGCGGACGCCGCTGCCGCCGGCGTGGACCATGTGGCGGCGCCCCCGTCCTTCCCGGCGCCGGCCCCCGTCCGGGCCGTGCACACGCTGCAGAAGGCACCTGTCCCGGCCGCCGCGACGGCCGCTCCCGAAGCCCGGGCGGCCGAGGTGCATGCGACGGTTCCCGAGCCGCCGGTGGTGGAGGAGCCGGAGACGCTGCCGACGCTCGAGGCCGCGCCGGCGGGCGAGCCGAGGGTCGAGCCGGCGCCCGGGTCGACGGTCGGGGCCGAGTCCGCCGTGCCCGCGGCGGCCGAGACGGCCGAGACGGCCGAGACGGGCGAGCCTGCTCCGGCGGCGCCCCCCGCGGAGCGGTCGGAGCCGGAGTCCGGCGAGCAGCCCCATGCGGCCCCCGAACCGGACGGGCACCAGGAGCGGGTGTCCCCGGAGACGTCTGCCACGGTGCACCGGCCCGAGGCAGCCCGTTCGGCGACCGCCCGGCCCGCACCCACCCGGCCGGCAGCTGCCCGGCCTGCAGGTGCCCGTCCGGCGGCTGCCCGACCTGCGGCCTCCCGTGTTCCGGAGGCCCGACCTGCGGAGCAGACCGGGGCGCGAGCCGCCGACCGGCCCGCGCCGGGCCGGCGTCCGGCCGAGCAGGTCTCGCCCGGGCAGCGTCCGTCCCAGCAGACCGCGGCCGGGCAGCGTCCGGCTGCGGCGGCGCGCAAGGCGGTTCCGAAGCCGGTTCCGCTGCAGTCGGCCGGGCTCGGCCGCCGACTGGCCGCGCGCATCGTGGACTCCCTGCTGGTCCTGGTGGTGGCGGCGGCCGCCGGGGTGCCGCTCGGCACGGCGGCCGTCGCGCACGTCCGGGAGAAGCTCGACCAGGCGCGGACGGCCTCCGCACTGGCCGGTCACGAGGTGCGGGTGTGGCTGGTCGACGGCGTCGTCCTGGGCAAGGTGGGCGTCCTGATCGGCGTCCTCGTGGTGTTCGGCGTGCTGTACGAGGTGCTGCCGACGACCCGGACCGGCCAGACCTTCGGCAAGCGGCTCGTGCGGATCCGGGTGGTCGCCGTCCGCGGTGCGGGCAGCGGGCGGGGCGCGCCGCCCTCCTTCGGCCGGTCGCTGGTGCGATGGGTCGTCAGGCAGCTGTCCGTACTGATGCCGATCGGTCTGCTGTGGCCGTTGTTCGACCGGCGGACCCGCCGCGGCTGGCAGGACCGCGCGGCCGCCACCCGCGTCGTGAAGGGCTGATCGGAGGTCGCCGCCCGGCGCGCCGTCGGCGCGAACGCGGGGGTGCCGGGCACTCGGCAACCCCGTCAAAACGTACCGAATATGCCGATTTCGTAGCATCCCCGATGTTCTACTCGGTGCATGAGCACCAATGACCCCTCAGGCCAGGAGCCGGAAGGGGGCGGCAAGCCCTCCTTCGACAAGCAGCCCCCGCAGGAGGGCACGCCGTCCGGTGCGCCGTCCGACCCGTACGGCGCGCCCCCGCCGCCCCCGCCCCCGGCGGGGAGTCCGTACGACGCCCCCGGCGAGTACACGGGGACCTACGGTGCCCCGCCGCCCGGCTTCGGGGCGGGCCCCGGCCGTGGCGCGGCACCGCCACCGACCCCCGGTACGGCGCCCGGTGCCGGCCCGGTGCCCGGCATGCCGCCGCTCGGCACCTGGCCCAACCGGATCGTCGCCGCGCTGGTGGACTTCGTCCTGGTCGAGGCGGTCGCGGTGGCGCTGGTGGTCCCGTTCGCCAGCTTCGGCAAGCAGGACGGCTGGGTCGGCGCCACCTGGCTCGGATACCTGCTCTGGCTGGTCTACGGCGGCCTGATGCTCAGCCGGGACGGCCAGACCCTCGGCAAGAAGCTGATGAAGGTGCGGGTCGCCATGCTCGTCGACGGCAGTGTCCCCAGTCCGGCGGCCGCCTGGACCAGGGCCGCGGTGTTCGTCGTCCCCGCGCTGATCTGCTGCGGCGGACTCTGGTGGCCGATCGACGGCCTGTTCGGCGTCTTCGACAAGCCGTACCGGCAGTGCATCCACGACAAGGCCGCGAAGACGGTCGTGGTCTCCACGGCGATCTGACGGCCGCTCGGGCGGGCCGGACGGTGGAGCGCGGGGAGGGGCGACGGAACGATCCGCGGGCCGCCGCCGGGGTCAGGACCGGCCGCAGCCCGCGGAAGCAGGTGGAGTGGGGCCGCTGGTCAGGACCGGCCCGCGTACTCCGGCCGCGGCCCCGGTACGGCCGCCGCCTCCGGGGCGGTATCGGCCCGGGCAGGCTCTGCCGGGCTCGGTGCGCCGTGGTCGGGGCGTCGCTGGGCGGAGAGTGTCATCAGCAGTGCCGTCGCCAGCGTCCCCAGCGCCACGGCGAAGGCCACCAGCACCGCGACCTCGAACACGCCCGTGGACCCGGAGACCGCCAGCAGGGCGACGGCCGATGCGACGACGGTGAAGGTGCCGGTGCAGATCTGAGGGAGAGTCGGACGCGGCATGGCGGTCAGTCCTTCATGCGGAGTCGGTGGGGGAGCCCGGTCGTCAGGACCTCGGGAGCGGTCCATCCGAGGTCTACCCAGCACGGCGGACCTCTACGTCCAGCGTAATCCCGCATATGCCGGGCATGAGGGGCGCACAGGTTCACGGCCGACCGCCCCCGATGCCACGGCGCTGCGCCCCTGCCCGCCCGCGGTCGGTACGGTGATCGTCGGAACACCGTCATGACACCTGGGGGAGATTGTGAGCGTTCCCGCCGACTGGCCGGTCGAGGCAGCCGAGGCACTCGCCGTCCAACAGCGCCTGCGGCCACTGGTGTCCGCCACCGGGCCGGCGCCCGCGGCGGGTTCCCTGGTGGCGGGCGTGGACGTGGCCTACGACGACGAACGGGACGTCGTCGCCGCCGCAGCCGTCCTGCTCGACTACGACACCCTGGAGGTCGTCGACGAGTTCACGGCCGTCGGCCCGGTCGCCTTCCCCTACCTCCCCGGCCTGCTGGCCTTCCGCGAACTCCCGGCCGTCCTGGAGGCGCTGGCCGGCCTGCAGCACGAGCCCGACCTCGTGGTCTGCGACGGGTACGGGCTCGCCCACCCCCGCCGCCTCGGCCTGGCCAGCCACCTCGGTGTCCACACCGGCCTGCGGACCATCGGCGTCGCCAAGACCCCGTTCACGTTCACCCACCTGCCGCCCGGGCCCGAACGCGGCGCCTGGTCGCCGCTGATGGACGCCGGCGAGGAGGTCGGCCGCGCCGTCCGCACCCGGCAGGGGGTCAAGCCGGTCTTCGTCTCCGTCGGCCACCGCATCGGGCTGGCCGAAGCGGTGGAGACCACCCTCGCCCTCACCCCCTCCTTCCGTCTCCCCGAGACCACCCGGCGCGCCGACTCCCTCTGCCGCCGCGCGCTGGCCGCCGCCGTCGCCTGACGGAGCGCCAGTTCGCGGCCCCCGCTGCCACTGCAGGTCAGCCGGGAGGCCCGGCCCGCGCCGTGAGGGGTTGGTTTTGGCCCGACGTGGCATGTGTTAGACATAAGGGTCAGGACCCGGGTCATGACGCCAGGAAGTACGGGGGAGGCACGAAAGACGTGAGCACGGGGAGCGGTTCCGGTTACCGCGTGGAAGTGGACGGCCTGCGCGCCTTCGCGTCGCAGGTACGGGGACTGTTGGGCGAGTTCGAGTCCGCCGCGGGCGGCTCCCGGGTGCACAGCCAGAGCGGGGTCAGCCGCAGTGCGTTCGGCACTTTCCCCGAGGCCGAGGCACTGCACGCCAGGTACCAGGACATGCGGGACAGCCTGCGGGAAGTCCTGGACGCGCTTCAGCAGGCCATCGAGGAAGCCCAGCACAAGGCCGAGCTGACGGCACGGAACTACGAGGAGCAGGAGCACGAGACCTCCCGCTCCCTCAAGGTCAACTCCGACGGCTGGTCGGTGGGCAGCACCGCCACGCCCGTCACGGCGTCGTACCGGTCGAGCACCACCGCCGCGCCTGCAGTGGGCCCGAAGGGTCCCACGGGCAGCTCGCCGGCAGGTAGCGGAGACCCGCAACCGTCGTGGTAGTGAACGATGTCCTGAACAGGGACAGCCAGCTTGAGGCCGATTTCGGGACGGGGACGGAAGGCGTCCGAGCATGAGCGGATACACGAACTTCAACGGCTACAGCCACGGTGACATGCGGAGCATGGTCCAGTCGATGGACTCCGGCGGTGTCATGGCGGCCAGCGACCCCTGGCGCAAGGCCGCCGACACGCTCAAGCAGATCCGCACGGCTCTGAACACCGCTTCGGCGGACGCGACGTCCTCCTGGGAGGGCGAGACCAGCGACGCCTTCTACTCGAAGATGACCAGGCTCTCCAACGCCGTCAACAACGCGGCGGCATACGCCAACGACGCTGCGCAGACCATGCAGATGATGTCCGAGGCGATCGACACCGCCAAGCGGGACATGCCCGAGGAGCCGAGCTTCTGGGACAAGGCCGGCGACGCACTGAGCGACACGGCCAAGTCCGCCGTCGGCGTCAGCGACGAGGACACCCGGACCGCCGTCGCCGACGAGAAGAAGGCCCAGGCGGTCGCGGTCATGGAGACGCTGGCGGCCAAGTACCGCGTGGCGACGTCTAACCTGAAGCCGCCGACCCGTGTGGGTCGAGAGGATATTGAGGACCTCCAGCCGCCAGACTCGTCCGCGGCATCCGCCATCAGCGGCCTGTTGGTCGGCGGCGGGCTGGGTCTCGCTGGTAGTTCCAGCTCGGGCACGGGATCGGGTGCCGCCACAGTCCGTCGGTCTTCCTCGACGTCCTCGCCGCAGTCTCCGAAGACCTCGACGACCCGCATCACCGACAGCGGCATCAGCGGTGGCACGGCCAACCCCACGCCCAAGCCCAAGACCCCGACTCCGGTCGGGCCAGGCACTGGCATCGACGGCGCCACCGTCACCAACCGGCCTCCCACCACGAGCGGCCCCGGTGCTGGTGCCGGTCAGGTTGGTCCGGGCGGCTCCGCCGGGGGGCAGCACGGAGGCGGTGGCGGAGTCATCGACGCCGGTCTCGGCGGCGGGGGCCGCGGCGCCGGAGGCGGAACGGGCCTCGGCCGCGGTAGCTCCGGTGGTACTGGCAGCGGTCTCGGCCGGGGTGGCAACGCCTTCGGCGCCGGCGGAATGGGCGGTGGCAATGGCCTCGGCTCCGGCGCAGGCGGTCGGTCGGCCGGTGGCGGCGCGGGCGGCGCGGGCGGCAGCCTCGCCCGGCGCGGCGGCGGCGTGATCGGCGAGCCCGGCGCGGGCGGCGCGGGGCGAGGCTCCTTCACCGAGGGCGGTTCGGGTCTCGGACGCAGCCGTCCCGGCCAGGGCGCGGCCGGAGCGGGTGGCCAGGGCCACGGCATGCCCGGATCGCAGGCCGGTAAGAAGAAGGACAAGAAGGACGACAAGCGGCGTCCCGACTACCTCGTCGAGGACGAGGAGACCTGGGCGTCAGGGGATCGGGCCAATCCCAACGTGGTGGAATGATCCCCAGCACCCCGAGGTGTGCCCACAGCTGATCGGGCGTCTCGTTGCCACCCCTGGCGACGAGGCGCCCACCGGACGGACGAGGTGACGACGGCTTGACGACCAACCGACCGATGCGGGGTATGGCCGTGCTCGCTGCGGGCGCCCTCGTGTGGGGGATCAGCACTGCACCGGCGGGCGCGGACACCGTCCGTGAAGGCCAATGGCCACTGATCAACTACCACGCCACGACGGATGTCTGGCCCATCAGCCAGGGCGACGGTGTCACCGTAGCTGTCATTGACAGCGGCGTCGCCGAGCACCAGGACCTCACGGGGCAGGTGCTTCCCGGCACGGACTGTTCCGGCGAGGGATTGGACTACAAGACTGACAAGGTCGGTCACGGAACGGCCATGGCCAGCTTGATTGCGGGGCACGGCCACGGCGAGCAGGCCGGGGTGATGGGCCTTGCGCCGAAGGCGAAGATCCTTCCCGTTCGCATCGGCACCTTCGATGTCGACAGTGGGAGCATGGTTTCCGGAAACCTTGCCGAGTGCCTGAGGTATGCCGTTGATCACGGCGTAAAGGTCGTCAACATGTCGATCTCGGGTTCGAGCGCCGAGGCTGGCGTGCGGGACGCCGTCAAGTACGCCGTCGAGAAGGACGTGGTGGTAGTCGCCTCTGCGGGAAACACGGGTGGAGACCATCCTGTTGAGTACCCGAGCGCGTTTCCCGGCGTTGTTTCGGTAGGAGCCGTGGACCAACGGGGCAACATCTGGTCCAGGTCGAACACCGGTCCCGAGGTCACCCTCGCCGCACCCGGCGTCGACATCTACAGCGCAACCGCCAAGTCGGCCTCCAGCTACGGCAAGGGCAACGGCACTTCCGGAGCGGCTGCCTACGTCTCCGCCATCGCCGCGCTCGTCCGGTCGAAGTACCCGAACCTCTCGGCGGGCCAGGTCATCAACCGGATGATCAAGTCGGCGGTCGCCCCGCCCGACAAGTCGACCGTCCCGAACAACAAGTACGGCTACGGCATCGCCTCCGCCAAGGGCGCGCTCGCGCCGAACCCCGCGGTCGACAACGGGCCGAAGGAGAACCCGCTGCTCACCCGGGTGGAGTCGCAGGCGGACCCGTCGGGCAAGCCGTCCTCCGGCGCCTCGAAGCCGGCCCCGGGCAACAGCACCTCGCCCGACAGCAGCTCCGCCGCGAAGGACGACGGCGGTATCCCGGTCTACGTGCTGGCCATCGTCGGCGTTCTGGCGCTGGTGGTGATCGGCGGTGTGATCGTGCTGGTCCGCCGCTCGCGCGGCAACGGCAACGGCAGCGGCGGTGGTGGCAACGGTGGCGGCGGTGGCGGCTTCGTACCGCCGACCCCGCCGCCGTACGGGCCTGGCGCGCAGCAGTTCCCGCCGCAGCAGCAGGCGCCGTACGCCGGTCAGGGGCAGCCGCAGCAGTCCTCCTACGCGGGCCAGGGCAACGGCCAGCCGCAGCAGTACGGCTCCGCGCAGCCGTACCAGCAGCACCCGCCGCAGCAGCCTCCGGCGGGCGGCACGCCCTACCGCTGACACGCCTACGAACGGCGGAAGGTTCGCAGGTCACGAGGGCCCTTCGGGTACTGGTGGACTACTTGTCCCCAGCGATTCGAAGGGCCGTCACATGTTCAAGAAGCTCTCCGCCGTCCTCGCGCTCTCCGCTGCCGCCACCGTCTTCGCCGCCCCGGCGCCGGCCTTCGCGGACGGGCCCAAGACGCCCGAGGAGGCGGCGGTCTGCAAGGCGATGCTGTCGTCGGCGTTCCCGGGCCTCGGGCAGGCCGCGATCGACGCGATCTGCGCCGTTCAGGACGACGGCACCACCAGCTGAACCGCCCGGTTTTCCACAATCGTTGATTACGGACGGCTGCTGCCGGACTAGGCTCGCAGCCGTGGATTGTTACACATGTGTTCGCAACGGCGACCCGGAAGGCCTGCCTCCGCGTGAGCTGATCGGCGGGGACGAGCACTGGCGGGTCGCCCACGCCTTCGGCTCCGCCCTGCCGGGGTGGCTCGTCCTGGTGCCCCGGCGGCACGTCACGGCGATCGCCGAGCTGACCGACGCGGAGGCCGCGAGCCTCGGCCTCTGGCAGGTCCGGCTCTCCAGGGCGCTCGCCGAGGTGACGGGTTGTGCGAAGACGTACGTGGCACAGTTCGCCGAGGCAGAGGGCTTCGCTCACGTGCACTTCCACGTCGTGCCGCGCAGCCCCGACCAGCCGGAGGAACTGCGCGGGCCGCGGGTGTTCGGTCTGCTCGGCAAGGACGCCGCTGCCGCGGTCGAGCCGGAGGAGATGGACCGGCTGGCCCTCCGGCTCCGGGCTGCGCTGGCCGGCTGAACATCTGCGGGCCTCCGGCCGAGCGCCCGACGGCCACCGGCAGCGGGAGTCAGAGCCTGCGGTACATCACCAGCAGGTCGACGTAGCCGAGTTCGGCGTGCAGGAAGCCCTCGGGGACGGTGCCGACGGTCTCGAAGCCCAGGGACTTCCACAGCGCCACGGCCCGGTGGTTGGTCGCTACGACGGCGTTGTACTGGACGGCGCGGTAGCCGTCGGCGCGGGCCTGGGCGATGACGTGCTCGCCGAGGGCGCGGCCCACCCCGCGCCGGGCGTGGCGCGGGTCGACCATGAACCCGGCGTTGGCGACGTGCGAGCCGGGACCGCCCTGGTTGGGGTGCGTCTCCGCGCTGCCGAGCACGGTGCCGTCGGCGTCCACGGCGACCACCGTCCGGCCCGGTGGCCGCTTGAGCCACATGTCGCGGGCCTCGTCCTCGGAGATGTCCCGCGGCCAGGTGTAGGTGTCGCCGGCCGCGACGATGTCGCGCAGGAACGGCCAGATCGCGGGCCAGTCGTCCGGGGTCGCCGCGCGGATGGTCATGCCCGCGGGGGCCGCCGGTGCGGCCTCCGCCGCCGTGGTGTCGTGCTCGGTCGCGCCGGTCATACCAGCTCCTTCGAGAGCCAGATCTCGGCGTACGGGTCGTCGCCGTACGGATCGGTCGGGCGGTAGCCGAGGCGGGTGTACAGGGCGATCGCCTCGGTCAGGTCGCGGCGGGTGTTGAGCAGCATGCGCGTCACTCCACGGGACCGTGCGGTCTCCTCCGCGGCGCCGACAAGCCGCCGCCCGGCGCCGCCGCGGCGGGCGGACCGCGTGACGAACACCCGGGTGAGCTCGCCGGTGTCCGCCGAGAGCCAGCGGACGCCGGCGCAGGCCACAGGTGCCGCCCCGGCCCTGGCCAGCAGGAAGACACCGCGGCCGCCCGACAGGTCGGTGCCGTCGCCGACCTCGTGGGCGATCTCCGTCTCCTCGGCAGGCCTCCCGTAGTAGCGGCTGATCAGCTCGTCCAGGTAGGCGTGCAGCACCGCGCGGCAGTCGGGGTCGCCTACCGGCGCGGGGGCGATGGACCAGGTGTCAGGGGCAGGGACGTTCACCTCGCCATTCTCGGTGGAGGCCCTCGGCCTGGTGCAACGCATTTTCCGACCGCCGACCGCCGACCGCCGACCGCCGACCGCCGACCGCCGACCGCCGACCGCTGCCCGCCGACCGCTCGCCCCGGCCCCTGCCGTCGGAGGACGCGCCCGGACCCGGTCGGGATCACTCGAAGGAATGAAGGATCTTCGGAACAGCGGAGTTATCCACAGGCCGGCAACGAGTTCGGTCGAGCCCGCCCGAACCGTGCTGACATGTAGCCATGAACGAGCACCTCCTGATGGGCCGTGTCCCCCGCACCTTCTCTGCCGCACGGTTGTGGGCCGGCCGGCACACCGCAACGGCCGGCGGGCCGACCGGCCGACCGGCCCGCCTCGACCAGTGCGGCCGGGGCGAGATGGGCGCGCGAGATCCGGCCGTTGCCCGCGGCCGACCTCTCCGGCGACTTCGTGGACGCCGCCCGTACCCCGACGCGCGAGCACCGGGACGAGATCCGTGCTACCTGCGCGGCGTACGGCGGGGCCGTTGGCAGCATCTTGGCGGCGGCTGGCGTTCCCGCCACTGGTGGGGCGGGAGAGGCCGACGGCATCCTGGGTGCATGATCACTCCTGACACCAAGGACTGGACCTGGGTCCTCGAGCGCTCCTGCGACGACTGCGGGCTGGACACCCCGGCCGTGGCCCGTGAGGCCGTGGCGGGCATGGTGCGCGCCAACGCCGCCGAGTGGCAGCGGCTGCTCGCGGCCGACCCCGCCGAGCTGCGGCGCCGCCCGAGGCCCGAGGTCTGGTCGACGCTGGAGTACGCCTGCCACGTCCGGGACGTCTTCCGTCTCTTCGACCGGCGGCTCCTGCTGATGCTGACCGAGGACGCCCCGGCCTTCGCCAACTGGGACCAGGACGAGACGGCGGTCGCCGATCGCTACGCCGAGCAGGACCCGGCCACCGTGAGCGCCGAGCTGGCCACCGCGGCCGAGCAGTTGGCGCAGTCCTTCGCGGGGGTGTCGGGCGAGCAGTGGCAGCGCACCGGCCTGCGGAGCGACGGCGCGCGGTTCACCGTGGAGACCTTCGCGCAGTACCTGATCCACGACCCGGTGCACCACCTGTACGACGTCACCGGCGTCCGCCTCTGACCCGCGCCGCCCCGCTGCCGTTCCCGGCGCCCGGCCGGTGGCGACGGCGGCCACGGCGACGGCGGTCGTCGTCCCGGGCGGTCGTTGTCCCCGGCGGCCACAGCGTCGGCGGCCTCGGCGACGGCAGGCCGGGCGGACGAGCCCGGCTCGCCGCCTCCTGCGGCGTCCGCCGGACCGCGGTGCCTCAGTCCGTCGTCCAGTCCGGTTCGGCGGGCCAGGCCGGCAGCCCGTGCGGGGCGGCCTCGGCGAGCAGTTCCACCGGTCCGCCGCCGCTCCGGACGGCCAGCACGAACCGGTGCCGGTCGCCGATCCGCCGCGGCTCGAAGGCGATGTGCACGAAGGGTGCCGTGGGTGAGGAGGACGCGGCCAGCCGCGCCAACTCCGTGTCCACGCGTGCCCATTCGTCCGCGGGCACGTACTGGCGCATGATCGAGTGCCAGACCACGGTGAGCGTTCCCTCGGCCACTTCGGCGTCGGCCAGGAAGTCACCGGCGCCCATGGTGTCGACCCGGGTGGGCACCTCCGCGGCCAGCTGGAGCGCCCCCTCCAGCCGCGCCGTGCGGGCCGGCTGGTCGGGCCACACGTACGCGCGCAGGGCGAGCGACCCGTCTGCCGACCGAGGGTCGATCGGGGTGAGGTCGCAGCCGCGGCGCTCGGCGAAGGCCAACGGTTCGGCCCGGGCCGGCAGCCAGGAGGGCGGAGTGCCCCGCCAGGCGTCCGGCAGTTGCACCGGCGAATCGGCCGGCCCGCAGGAGTAGCCGGGGGAGGAACAGTGGAAGTGGTCGGCCAGTTGGTTGAGGCCGGCGCTGGAACCGAGTTCGAGCAGCCGGATCGGCAGGCGCCGGTCGCCCAGGGTATGCAGCAGGCCGGCGATCAGCATGTTCGAGCGGCCGACCTCGTTGGTCTGCGGGGGCCGGGTCAGCCAGTCCCGCACCCACGGCATGTGGTCGGCGACGGCCTGCCGGAAGGCGGGCCAGGCGGCATCGGGCCGCGCCGGGTCGGTGCTTCCGCCGGCGCTCGGGTAATGGGCGGCGAGGTCCGGAGCCCGGCCGGTGAGGACCAGGGCGTGCACGCCGCCGAGCAGCCGCAGCGCGACGGCCTGCGGCCCTGCGGCGTCCTCGTGGCCGGCGACGGCGGCCGCACAGGGTCCGCCGTCGCGGATGTCGGCCGCAGCGCGGTGCAGCAGGGCGGCGTAGAGCGGGGAGCCGAGTTCGGCACAGGCGGTGGCCTGCTGTTCGAACACGGCGACGGTGTGCTCGATGGACACGTGGGTTCTCCGTCCGGTCGACTGGAGATCATCATTCGCCCGCGCGACACCGTCCGTCAGTAGGGCATGCGGTGATTCGGATCACCGGATCGGAACGCCGCCGGTCACCACTCCTGAGGCATCCGGCGAAGTGCGTGGCGGAGCTGCCCGGCGACGCTGGCGGTCTCCGCACCCACCACGTCGGCGATCTCGGGGGCGGCCAGGCCCACCACGTAGTGCAGGATGGCGAGGTCCTCGTCGGCCGGTGCGGGGCGGTGCTCGGCGAGCGGCTCGCTGTTCGGCCGCTCGCACTCCGCGACCGTGCTCCGCAGGATCTGCCAGGCGATCGCCGTGGGGTTGGAACTGCCCAGGACCTCGGGCCACACCTGGGCGAGTGTGCAGAAGGCCTGGTCGACCACCCGGCCGGCCGCGGACGGGTCGTGGAACCAGACCCGGGCGTAACTCAGGTACCGGGGGCGGTGCAGTTCGCAGAACGCCGTGAACTCCAGGGGCATGGCTGCCAGACCGGCGTCGGCGGCGGGGCTGATCGATGCCGTGGCAGGGACATGACGATCAGTCACATCAGCCTCTCGATCTGGTCGCGTCGGAAGGGGAGCCCGGTGCTCACTCTAGGCCCTCGCGCAGCTGCTTTGGGTGACAAGTCCCGCCGATGTGTGCGGGAACCGGCCTGGGCGCGCTGTGATGTGACGGTCAATCAGCAGTGGCGTCGGGGCCTCCGGCAGGTGCGAGGGTATCGCACCTGGTCACGGAGGGTAGAGCGGTAGTGGCTGGAGCGGTGTTGATGTGCGACCGTGGGGCGCATGACGGATCTGGCGCATCCATCCGATCACCCGCACCCCTCGCGGGACGCCCACACCCGGGACGCCCACACCCGGGACCCGCACGCCGGGGACCCGCACGCCGGGGACTCGGGCGCAGGGGATCTGCATGCCGCGAATCCGTGCGGCCCGAATCCGTACACCCGTGCGCCGCAGGACTCCGCCGCGCACCTCCCGGACGCACACCTCCGCGACGCGCGCCCCCAGGACTCCGGCCCCCACGGCACCCGCCTCCAGGACCACCATGTTCACCATGTCCGCCCCCACGAGCTCCACCAGCCCCACGAGCACCATCGCCACGACGAACTCGACGAGCACGAGCACCATCACGACCTGCACCATCACGACCCGCACCATCACGACGCGCACCATCACGACCCGCACGGCCACGGCACGGACCATCACGGCGCGCACCCCCACCACACCCACGGCCGCGGCGTCCCCGCCCGACTCGGCCACCTGCTCCGCCCGCACTCCCACCACGCCTCCGACAAGGTCGACGAGGCCATGGACACCTCCGCCGACGGGCTGCGGACCCTGTGGATCTCGCTCCTCGTCCTCGCCCTCGCCGCCGTCCTGCAGGCGGCTGTGGTGCTGCTCTCGGACTCGGTCGCGCTGCTCGGCGACACCGTGCACAACGTGGCCGACGCGCTCACCGCCGTCCCGCTCGCCATCGCCTTCCTGCTCGGCCGCCGTGCCGCAAACCGCAGCTTCACCTACGGCTACGGACGGGCGGAGGACCTCGCAGGGGTGGCCGTGGTGGCCACCGTCGCGGCGTCCGCCGTGCTGGCCGCCGCGACCGCCGTCGACCGGCTGCTCCACCCGCAACAGGTCGGCCACCTCTGGGCGGTGGCGGCTGCTGCGGTGGTGGGCTGCCTGGGCAACGAGTGGGTGGCACGTTACCGCATCCGGACCGGCCGCCGGATCGGTTCGGCCGCGCTGGTCGCGGACGGAATCCACGCGCGCGCCGACGGGCTCACCTCGCTGGCCGTCCTGCTCGGCGCGGGCGGTTCGGCGCTGGGCTGGCGGGTCGCCGATCCACTGGTCGGTCTGGTGATCACGGCGGCGATACTGGTGGTCCTGCGCAGCTCGGTGCGGGAGGTCGGCCGCCGGCTGATGGACGGCGTCGAGCCCGCGCTGGTGGACGCCGCCGAGCGCGGGCTGCGCGAGGTGGACGGCGTCCGCGGGGTGGGTGCGCTGCGGATGCGCTGGGTCGGCCACGCGCTGCGCGCGGAGGCCGAGGTGGCCGTCGACGGCTCGCTCACCGTGGCGGAGGGCCACCGGGTCGCGGAGGCCGCCGAGCAGGCGCTGAAGCAGGCCCTGCCGCGCCTGGTCGCGGCCACTGTCCACATCGACACCGCGGAGCCCCCAGAGCCCGTGGAGCCTGCGGCGGCCCGGGCGGCTCCGGCCTGACGGCGCCAGGGCCGTGCCGGGGCCGCCCCTGATGCGGCGTCAGGGTGGCGTCCGGGCGCGGTCCGGGCTCTCACCGATGTCAGCCGGACAGGCCCGGGCAGCAGGCTGACCGTCATGGAATCCGACACCTTTCGTGGCAGCCTCCGACCCGCAGCATGCGACCCGGCGGACCCCGGTCCGGCGGCACCCCCTCCGGCGTCGTCCGACCCCGCAGGGGCCGCCGGGCCGGGGTCGCGGCCCTCACCGCTCTCGCCGCCGCCGGCCTCGCCCTGGCCGCCCCCGCGGCGGCGCACGCCACCGACACCGTGAACGCTCCTGACACCGTGAACGCTCCTGACACCGCGCACGCTGCCCTACCGGGCATTGCGGCCGTCGGGGCAGCGTCCGCCGGCACGGCGGCCGCCCCGACCCCGGAGGCCGAACTGGCCGCGCTGGAGGCCGGCTACGCCGACTGCCCGGAGCTCCCGCAGGGCGTCGACCCCGCGCGCTGGCGGTGCGAGGTGCACCTGGCCACCCCGAAGCTGCACCTCGGCGCCGCCGACCTCCCGGTGCTGCGGCCGATCATGATGGTGCACGCCGAGGGCCCGCTCGCGGACGGCGCGCCCGGGCAGGTCTGGGGCGCCTGGCACGGCGGCGGTCCGGTCGCGGTGCCCGGCGGTCTCACCGGCACCCCGGCCGGGGACCGCAGCCCGGTGCTCGGGCTGTCGCTGGAGGCGGACTACGGAGGCGCCTCGGACTTCTACACCGGCAGCATGCAGATGCGCTTCCGGCTCTCCGGCCCGCTGCTGCCGGCCGGCTGTGAGGTCGGGCGGAGCACGCCGGTGGGCCTGCACTTCAAGCGGGCGGGTTCCTCGGAGTGGGTCTCCCGGAACCCGCCGCTGATCCACTTCTCGGCGTACGACGACACCTTCGCCGCCCCCGCGCCGGAGGGTTGCGGCCCGTTGACCGGGCTGTTGTCCCACCGGCTCGGACTGCCGGCGACGGGCGGCAACCTGCTGTCGTACGACGCGAGTTACACCTTCAGGACGTACGACCGGCTGCGCTGACGCCGCTGCCGGCGGTGTGCCGGCCGCGTCCGCCCGCCCGTGGTCCGACCGCGACCTGGACGCCGGACAGCTCGCAGACGGAGGCTCCGGCCGGCGCCGCACCGGCCGGGGCCGCCGTGCCCGCGCTGTTCGCCGCCAGCGCC
>NZ_JAHTIK010000001.1:5233631-5259030 GCF_025655475.1 Kitasatospora sp. DSM 101779
CCCGGCCGCGGCCGCCGCAGCGGCGGCCGCGGCGACCGGGGCCGCGGCCTCGCGGCAGACCTGTTCGGGGATCGGCACCGCACCCGCGCGGCCCACCGGACCGGGGGCGTCCGCCTCGACGGCGCCGGCACCGGCGGCGCGGGCCCGGCCGAGCTCCTCGAAGGCCTCCCGGGCGGCCAGGTAGGCCTGCACGGCGGCGATGCCGTAGACCGGCTGGATCAGCTGATGGCCCTTGAAGAACGGCCGGGCCGGGGCGAACCCGGCGGCGATCACCAGATCGCGGATCTCCGTTATCTCGGCCTCGGTACGGGCGGTGAAGCGGACCTCCCAGCCCTTCTTGTACGTGTGGCCGTCCGCGCTGTTGCGGCGGGCGAGGTCGGGCCGGCGGACGTAGCCGGGCAGACGGCCGAGGCGCAGTTGGGCGGCGCGCAGGCCGGGGATCTCGTCACGTGGCATGAGCCGATGGTAGGCAATCCGACGGGTGCCGGTGGTCGGCGGGTGGTGCTCCACCGTATGGCCTTGGTCACTCTGGGTCAGTAATTGCTGATCACCGGGGTGCCCCAACTCCATGATCGTTGATGTGCCGATTCGATGAAAAACGGATCGTCATGCCCCAAGTCCGACCTAATCCGGCATTCGAGTGAACGTCCTATACGTCGAACGGGTGAGGGTATGGGGACTTTAGGACGGAGCCGTCCCGTTTTCGCGACGGTTGGGTAACAGGTCGTCAAGTCGGGCGTGCGATTGTGGCGGCGTTGGGGAGGGTGTCGGCATGAGCTACCGGATTCCTTCCCAGCCGCTCTCCCTCGAAGAGCTGGCGCGGCGTCAGCAGAACGTGGTCACCGCGAGCCAGCTGCGGGCGCGCGGCGTGCCCGCCCGGGTGGTCACCGAGCATTGCCGGCGCGGCGGTCCGTGGCAGCGGATGCTGCCCCGCGTCTACCTGCTCCAGGACGGCGACCCGACCCCCGAGCAGCGGATGTGGGCGGCCCTGCTCTACGCGGCGCAGAACGGCCGGGACGAGGGCGGCCGCGAGGGCGCCGTGATCACCGGCGCGGCGGCGCTGGCGCTCTACGGCTTCGCCTCGGTTCCCCGGCTGCCCGCCGTCACCGGGGTGGAGGTGCTGGTGCCCCGTCAGCGGCGTCTGAAGGACGCCGGTTCCGTCCGCATCCTGCGCACCGGCCGGGAGCTGGTGGCCCGTTCGGTGCACGGACTGGCCTGCGCGCCGGTGGCGCGCGCCGCGGCGGACGCGGTGCGTGAGTGGACGGACACCGGGGCCTTCGAGAGCGGGGCCGTCCGTCCGGCGCTGCTGCGGGCGATGCTCCGCGAGGCGGTGACGCGTACCGAGGGCGGCTGCACCCTGCGGGAGCTGGTGGAGGAGCTCGGCGAGGCCGGGCTGCTGACCGAGCCCCGGGTGCGCGCCACCCTGGACGAACTCCTCGCCATGGAACGGGAGTCGGTGCTCGCCCGGATCGGTGAGCTGGTGGACGAGTGGCTGCTGCCCGTCCCGCTGGTCGGCCCCGAGCTGCGGATGCGCGGCGGCACCTACGTGGCGGTGCCCGACCTGTACTGGCCGGAGGCCGGTGTGGCGGTGGCCGTCGACTCCGAGCTGCGTTGCGTCAGCGAGGGCGAGGCCGCCTGGGTGCGCGGGGAGCAGCACCGGATGGAGTACCTGGGGGTGCGGGTGGTGTACGTCTCCGGCGCGCGGGTCGCCGCCGAGCCGGACGAGGTCGGCGGCGAGCTCCGCGAGGCCTTCCGGGCCGGCGGGGCGGACGTGGTCGAGCTGGTGGTTACCGACCGCTGACCGCCCCGGCCGCCGCACGGGCCGCGCATCAGTGCAGGACGGGGCTGCCGGTCAGTTCGACTCCGGCGGAGCGCAGTTCGGCCAGGGCCGCCTCGGTGGTGCCGGCGGCGACGCCGGCGGTCAGGTCGAGCAGCACCCGGGTGGCGAAGCCCTCGCGGGCGGCGTCGAGGGCGGTCGCCTTCACGCAGTGGTCGGTGGCGATGCCGACCACGTCGACCTCGGTGACCTTCCGCGCGCGCAGCCAGTCGGTCAGCGTCCCGCCGTTCTCGTCGCGGCCCTCGAAGCCGCTGTACGCGGCCGCGTACGCACCCTTGTCGAAGACCGCCTCGATCGCCCCCGAGGTGACCGAGGGGGCGAAGTTGGGGTGGAAGCCGACGCCCTCGGTGCCGGCCACGCAGTGCGCGGGCCAGGAGGTGACGTAGTCCGGGTCCTCGGCGAAGTGCGTCCCGGGGTCGATGTGGTGGTCCCGGGTGGCGACGATGTGGGTGTAGCCGGGGGAGGAGTCCGCGATCAGGTCGGTGATGGCGGCGGCCACTTCGGCGCCGCCGCCCACGGCCAGACTGCCGCCTTCGCAGAAATCGTTCTGCACGTCGACGACGATCAGGGCCCGGTGCATGGCTGGCTTCTCTCGGTGTGGGCGGTCCGCGGCGGGCCGCGGTGGGGGTCGGGCGGTTCGGACGGTGCGGGTGGAGCCGGGGGTGGGGCCGTGCGTGGAACCGGGGACGGAACCACGGGCGTGGCGTGGTGGTGGCGTGGAGGCCGTGGTGGTGCCGAGAAGACTGTAGGGAGTGACGCGCAGCGGCGGAAGGCCCGGCGGGCTCACCCTGCGGCGGTCGCGCCGCTCAGCAGCTCGGTGACGATCACCGGATCGCCCTTGGACAGCTGGGTGGCCGACATCGGGAGTGCCGCGAGGGCGCGCCGGTGCCGTTCGCGCGCCGCCTCCAGCGGTTCGCGCCCCACGATCTCGCCGCCGCGGACCAGCGGCACGTGCAGCAGGTGCGGCTCCAGCTGGGCGGGCACCGGGCCGGTGCCGACGACCTCGGCCTCGGCGACGCCGTCCCCGTCGGGCCGGCGGGCGGCCCACTTGAGGCCGCCGGTGCTGGTCTTGCCGCCGGCCGAGCGCTTGGCGACCGGGACGAGCGGCCCGCCGGGCATGCTCTCGCGGGCGACCAGCTTGTAGACCATCGCGCAGGTGGGGTGGCCGCTGCCGGTGACCAGGCTGGTGCCCACGCCGTAGCCGTCGACCGGGGCGGCCGCCAGCGCGGCGATGGCGTACTCGTCCAGGTCGGAGGTGACGATGATCCGGGTTTTGTGCGCGCCGAGGTCGTCGAGCTGGCGGCGCACCCGGTGGGCGAGCAGGGTCAGGTCGCCGGAGTCGATGCGGACGGCACCGAGGTCGGGGCCGGCGACCTCGACGGCGGTGCGGACGGCCTCGGCCAGGTCGTAGGTGTCGACGAGCAGGGTGGTGCCGCGGCCCATCGACTCGACCTGCGCGGTGAAGGCGTCCCGCTCGGAGTCGTGCAGCAGGGTGAAGGCGTGGGCGGCGGTTCCGGTGGTGGGGATGCCGTGGGTGAAGCCGGCCTCCAGGTCGGAGGTGGCGCTGAAGCCGGCGATGTACGCGGCGCGGGCGGCCGAGACGGCGGCGGCCTCGTGGGCGCGGCGCGCACCCATCTCGATCACCGGGCGATTGCCGGCGGCGGCGGTCATCCGGGAGGCCGCGGCGGCGATCGCCGAGTCGTAATTGAGGATGGAGAGGACCAGCGTCTCCAGGATCACCGCCTCGGCAAAGCTGCCCTCGACGGTCAGCAGCGGCGAGCCGGGGAAGTACACCTCTCCCTCGGGGTAGCCGTGGATGTCGCCGGAGAAGCGGTAGTCGGCGAGGAACCGCAGGGTCGCGTCGTCCACCACCCGCTGGTCGGAGAGCCAGTCCAGCTGGGGGCCGGTGAAACGGAAGCTCTCCACGGCGTCGAGGACCCGGCCGGTACCGGCGACCACACCGTAGCGGCGGCCGTTCGGCAGGCGTCGGGTGAACACCTCGAAAACCGAGCGGCGGTGCGCGGCACCGCTGCGCAGGGCGGCCTGCAGCATGGTCAGCTCGTAACGGTCGGTGAGCAGCGCAGTGGAGCGGTGCGCGGTGATGGCGTCCATGCCGATGATGCTACTACCACTTAGCGTCAGATTGACGATTTCTCCGGAGTGATGTCGACCCGGATTCGCTCGGAAGTCCCCCGGATGGAAGCATGAGGGCAGGGGAGACGCGCCTTCACCCCGGTCAGCTGCAGAGGAGAGAGCCAGTCGTGAGTGTCGCGCCGGTCGAGATCGAGCGCCCGGAGGTCGAAGGCCTGCCCGTGGTGGAACCGGACACACCGTGGGTGACCATCGTCCACAACGACCCGGTGAATCTGATGAGCTACGTGCAGTACGTGTTCCAGGCCTACTTCGGCTACCCGAAGGACAAGGCCCGCGAACTCATGATGGAGGTGCACACCAAGGGCCGCGCCGTCGTCTCCAGCGGCACCCGCGAGGAGATGGAGCGCGACGTGCAGGCGATGCACGGCTACGGGCTCTGGGCCACCCTCCAGCACGACTGACGCGCGGCGGCCCGCCCGGTCGGGCGGCGTGCGCCGGCCCGCAGGGTCGGCGCAGCGGTCGCGACACCACACACCGAGATCCACCGACACGTGAACGGGGCTGATTCAGGACTCATGGCTGGCTTGTTCGAGACCGCCGGCGAAGGCGCCGCGGCGATCGCGCTCGACGAGGTGGAGGCCTCCATCCTCCGGTCGCTGGAGGTGCAGATGCTGGAGCTGATCGGCCCCGGCCCCGGGGGAGTCGGTGACGACCCGCTGGCCGCGCTCTTCGCCGAGGGGCCGAGCGAGGCCCCGGCCGACCCCGCGCTGGCCCGGCTCTTCCCCGACGCCTACGGCGAGCCCGGCGAGCCCGCCGACACCGAGACCAGGGCGATGGCGGGCGAGTTCCGCCGCTACACCGAGCTGGACCTGAGGGCCCGCAAGCGCGAGGACGCGCTGAGCGTGGTCCGCGCCCTGGACGGGCTCGGCGGCGACGGCGGCGTGCTGACCGTCCCGGCCGCGGACTGCCCGCGCTGGCTGGGCGCCCTCAACGACCTGCGGCTCACCCTCGGCTCCCGACTGGACGTCACCGAGGAGGACGAGGAAGGGCTGTACGCGCTGCCCGACAGCGATCCGCGCAAGCCGCTGGTGATGGCTTACCTCTGGCTCGGCGGCATGCAGGAGTCGCTGCTGGAGGCCATGGCCGGCTGACGCCGCGTCACTCCCGGGGGACCCGCACTCCCGTGTCCACCATGTGGACCCGGGGGTGCGGCATTTCGGGCACATCGTCTCGAATCCAGACATGACATGCTCAATTAACGCTCAGATGAGCACCGGTATCCGGGCGCGCCGTGGTACGACTTCTCACCTCCCCACGACCCGAGGACGGTACGCCCATGGCCGATCAGCGCTACGACGAGGTGATCGACACCGAGCCGGACGAGGAGGGCTACGCCCGCGGACTGGGCAGCCGCCAGATCCAGATGATCGCCATCGGCGGCGCCATCGGCACCGGCCTCTTCCTCGGTGCCGGCACGGCCATCTCCAAGGCCGGCCCCAGCCTGATCCTCAGCTACGCGGTGGCCGGCCTGGTGATCTTCGTGATCATGCGCGCGCTCGGCGAACTCCTCACCTACCGCCCGGTCTCCGGCAGCTTCTCCGAGTACGCCCGGGAGTTCCTCGGCCCGTTCGCCGGCTTCGTCACCGGCTGGACGTACTGGCTGTTCTGGGTGGTCACCGGTATGGCCGAGACCACCGCGGCCGCGGTGTACGTGCGGTACTGGGCGCCGGGCGTCCCGCAGTGGGCCAGTGCGCTCGCCTTCCTGGTGCTGCTCTACGGCGCCAACCTGATCTCGGTGAAGCTCTTCGGTGAGATCGAGTTCTGGTTCTCGATGGTCAAGGTCACCGCGATCCTCGGCATGATCCTCATCGGCGTCGGCGTGCTCACCCTCGGCTTCTCCGACGCCGGTGACACCGCCTCGGTCACCCACCTGTGGGCCGACGGCGGCTTCTTCCCGAAGGGCCTCGGCGCCACCGTGATGACCCTTCAGATCGTCATGTTCGCCTACCTCGGCGTCGAACTCGTCGGCGTCACCGCCGGCGAGAGCGAGGACCCGGCCCGCACCCTGCCGCGCGCCATCAACACCCTGCCGTGGCGGATCGCGCTGTTCTACATCGGCGCCCTGGTCGTCATCCTCTCGCTCGTCCCGTGGCAGGAGTTCGCGCCCGGCGTCAGCCCGTTCGTCGCCGCCTTCGAGAAGGTCGGCATCCCCGCCGGCGCCTCCGTCATCAACTTCGTGGTGCTCACCGCCGCCCTCTCCTCCTGCAACTCCGGCATGTACTCCACCGGCCGGATGCTGCGCGACCTCGCCCTCCGCGGCCAGGCCCCCGGCAAGCTGACCGCGCTCAACGCCCGTCGCACCCCGGCCGCCGCGATCACCGTCTCCTGCCTGCTCATGGGCGTAGGCGTGGTGCTCAACTACCTGGCGCCCGGCAAGGCCTTCGAGTACGTCACCTCCGTCGCCACCGTCTGCGGCCTGTGGACCTGGGCCGTCATCCTGGTCGCCCAGATCCGCTACCGCCGGGCCTGGCAGGACGGCCGGCTGCCCGCCCCCACCTTCAAGGCCCCCGGCGGCGCGTGGCCGAGCCGCCTCGCGCTCGCCTTCCTCGTCCTGGTCGTCGTGCTCATCGGCTTCGACGAGGACGCCCGGATCTCGCTGTACGTCTTCCCGGTCTGGGCCGCCCTGCTGACCGCCGGCTACCTGGTGCTCGCCCGCACCCGCCCCGAGGCGGTCCACGGCACCGACCGCGACCAGCGCGACCAGCAGGACGCGGACGCCGGCCGCTGATCCGCCGGACGTCCGCCGGACGTCCGGCAGTCGAGACGACGGCCGGTCCCGGACCCTGACCCGGGACCGGCCGTGACTATCCTGGCCGCATGCTGACCATCACCCGAGAACTGCGCGACCGCATCGTGGCCCACGCCCGCGCCGACCATCCGGACGAGGCCTGCGGTGTGGTCGCCGGCCCCGAGGGCAGCGGCCGGCCCGAGCGGTTCGTCCCGATGCTCAACGCGGCCCGCTCGCCCACCTTCTACGAGTTCGACTCCGGTGACCTGCTCAAGCTCTACCGGGAGATGGACGACCGCGACGAGGTCCCGGTGGTCGTCTACCACTCGCACACCGCCACCGAGGCCTACCCCTCGCGCACCGACGTCAGCTACGCCTCCGAGCCCGAGGCGCACTACGTGCTCGTCTCCACCGCCGAGGGCAACGGCGACGAGGACCCGTACGAGTTCCGCTCGTTCCGCATCGTGGACGGCGTGATCACGGAGGAAGACGTCCAGGTCGTCGAGGAGTACTCCGCCTGACCGGCCGCCGTGGCGCACGGCCCGCCGACCGGCCCGGACCGGCCGCAGGCGGGCCGCAATCTCGACATGGGAAACGAAACCATCCGGATCGTGGGACGTGGATGCCGCTGCGGGGGCGGGAATCTATACGATGAGCCCATGCGTTCCGTCGATGTGAGCAACCAGGCCCCAGGCATCCGCCTCGTGGCGCGCCTGCACGTCGACCTGTGCCGGCTCGCCAGCGCGATCTGTCCCGGCACCGCCGACGCCCACTGACTCGGCACCGCCAGCCCGCCCCGGCCGCCCCGGGGCCGTCACCCCTGCCGCGCCGCGTGCGGCGGCCCACCCGACCCACCTCCCCAGGAGCGCAGCCATGGCCATCGAGGTCCGCATCCCGACCATCCTCCGCCCGTACACCGACGGCGCCAAGGCCGTCGAAGGCACCGGCAACAACCTCGGCGAACTGTTCCAGGACCTCGACAGCCGCCACCCCGGCATCGCCGAGCGCCTCCTCGACGCCGGCGAGCTGCGCCGCTTCGTGAACGTCTACCTGAACGACGAGGACGTCCGCTTCCTCGAGGGCATCAGCACCGCCCTCGCCGACGGCGACAGCGTCACCATCCTCCCCGCCGTCGCCGGCGGCATGAAGTAATGCGCTACGACAGCCCTCTCGAGGCCGTCGGCAACACCCCGCTGGTACGGCTGCCGCGCCTGTCGGCAGCCGTGCCCGGGAACGCCGACGGCCTGGTGAGCCTCTGGGCCAAGCTGGAGGACCGCAACCCCACCGGCTCGATCAAGGACCGCCCGGCCCTGCACATGATCGAGCGCGCCGAGGCCGACGGCAGGCTCACCCCCGGCTGCACCATCCTGGAGCCGACCAGCGGCAACACCGGCATCTCGCTGGCCATGGCCGCCAAGCTCAAGGGCTACCGCATGGTGTGCGTCATGCCGGAGAACACCAGCGAGGAGCGGCGCGAGCTGCTCCGCATGTGGGGTGCGGAGATCATCTCCTCGCCGGCCGCCGGCGGCTCCAACACCGCCGTGCGGATCGCCAAGGAGATCGCCGCCGAGCACCCCGACTGGGTGATGCTCTACCAGTACGGCAACCCCGACAACGCCGGCGCGCACTACGCGACCACCGGCCCCGAGATCCTCGCCGACCTCCCCACCGTCACCCACTTCGTCGCCGGTCTCGGCACCACCGGCACCCTGATGGGCGTCGGCCGCTACCTGCGCGAGAAGGTCCCCGGCGTGCAGATCGTCGCCGCCGAACCCCGCTACGACGACCTCGTCTACGGCCTGCGCAACCTCGACGAGGGCTTCGTCCCCGAGCTCTACGACGCCGAGGTGCTCACCACCCGCTTCAGCGTCGGCTCCGCCGACGCCGTCCGGCGCACCCGTGAGCTGCTCCAGCAGGAGGGCATCTTCGCCGGCGTCTCCACCGGCGCCATCCTGCACGCCGCGATCGGCGTCGCCCGCAAGGCCGCGAAGGCCGGCGAGCGGGCCGACGTGGTCTTCGTCGTCGCCGACGGCGGCTGGAAGTACCTCTCCACCGGCATCTACACCGCCGAATCGACCGAGGCCGCGGTCGAGGCGCTGCAGGGCCAGCTCTGGGCCTGAGCACCGCCGGGACGCGGCACCCGCACGGGTGCCGCGCCCCCGCCCCACCCGCCGACGGCGTTCCCGCACCGCCCCGCGCCCGTACCCGCACCGCCCCCGGTACGCCCGCCACCGGGCCCGGCCCGTTCTGGTGATTCCAGCCACAGCGCGGCACGGAGACGGGGGCAAAGTGCCGCGCGCCCCTTACCCTCGACAACGCGAAGGCGCACCACTACCGAGAGGCAGTGCCCCGCCGGCGTGGACCATGACCCATCGGGGCGGCGGAGGGGCTCGGCATGAAACTGACCGTGGTGGGGTGCTCGGGGAGCTTCCCGTCCGCCGAGTCGCCCTGCTCCAGCTACCTCGTCGAGGCCGGCGGATTCCGCCTGGTCATCGACCTCGGCAACGGCGCCCTCGGCGCCCTGCAGAAGTACACCGGCCTCTACGACGTCGACGCCGTCCTGCTCAGCCACCTGCACGCCGACCACTGCATCGACCTCTGCGCCTACTGGGTCGCCCGCAACTACCGGGTCGAGGGCTGCCCCGCGCCCCTGCCCGTCTACGGACCGCACGGAACCGCCGAACGCCTCGCCCGCGCCTACGACATGCCCGAGGAACCCGGCATGAAGGAGGTCTTCGACTTCCGCCCGCTCGGCAACCGCACCTTCGACCTCGGCCCGCTGCGCATCACCAGCGCCCGGGTCAACCACCTCGACACCGAGGCCTACGGCTTCCGCATCGAGCACGGCGGCGCCTCCCTCGCCTACTCCGGCGACACCGGCGAGTGCGCCGACCTCGTCGACCTCGCCCGCGGCACCGACCTCTTCCTCTGCGAGGCCGCCTACACCGACGGCAAGGAGACCTTCGAGGCCATCCACCTCAACGGACGCGAGGCCGGCGAACACGCCGCGGCCGCCGGCGTCGGCCGCCTCCTGCTCACCCACATCCCGCCGTGGACCGACGCCGAGCAGAACCGCCGCGACGCCGCCGCCGCCTTCCCCGGCCCCGTCGAGATCGCCCACCCCGGCGCCGTCTACGACCTGCCCTGACGGGCGCCCCGCCAGGGGCAGGCCGCCCCGGGGGCCCCCGGCCGCGCAGCCCCCGCTCCTACGACCCGCTCACACCCGGGTCAGCCAGCGCCCGTACCGCGGCTCCTCGCCCGACACCGCCGCCCCGTACAACTCGGCCAGCCGCTTCGTCACCCCGCCCGGCGCCGCCGGCAGCCCGCGGTCGTCCAGCGACACCACCGGCACGACCCCCGCCGCCGTCCCGCACACGAACACCTCGTCCGCCGCGTACAGGTCCGACCGCAGCAGCCGCTCCACCCGCACCTCGATCCCCAGGTCCCGGGCCAGCACCAGCACCGTGTCCTGGGTGATCCCCTCCAGCGCACCCGCCGCCACCGGCGGCGTCCGCAGCACCCCGTCCCGCACCACGAACACGTTCTCCGCACTGCACTCGCTCACCGAGCCGTCCGACGCCAGCAGCAGCGCCTCGTCGTACCCCGCGTCCGTCGCCTCCCGCCGCGCCAGCACCGAGTTCAGGTACGGCCCGGTCGCCTTCGCCGCCGGCGGCACGCTGTTCGGATCCGTCCGCCGCCAACTGCTCGTCTTCAACCGCAGCCCACCCGGCGGCCGCTGCTCCGGCCACTCCCAGGACGCGATCACCGTCCTCGTCCGCACCCCCCGCATGTCCAGCCCCATCGAACCGTCCCCGAGGAACGCGAAGTGCCGGACGTAGCAGGCGCCCTGACCGTTCGCCCGCAGCAGCTCCACCGTGCCCGCCGCCAACTCCTCCACCCCGTACGGCAACGGCATCCGCAGCATGTGCGCACTGCGCACCAGCCGGCGCAGATGTTCCTCCAGCCGGAACACCGCCGGCCCGTCGGCCGTCCCGAACACCCGGGTGCCCTCCAACACCCCCGTCCCGTAGTGCAGGCCGTGCGTGAGCACATGCACCTGCGCGTCCCGCCACGGCACCAGCGCACCGTCGAACCAGATCGTCGAAGCCTCCGCCATCGTCATGCCGCCATCCTGACCCGGCACAGCCCCGCACGGCCCGCCCCGCAGGCGGCAGAACCGGCCATGGCCGGGACCGGAGCCGCCGTCCCGGATGGTGGAATTCACCGGTCGCCCACCACCCGGATGGCTATCGTCCCCGCCGTGGAGCACAGCACCGCCCTCTACCGCCGCCTGCGCACCGACCCGAGCCGCCCGCTGCCCGAACTGCGCGGTGAACTCGGCTGGAGCGAAACCGAGTTCGACACCGCACTCGGCGAACTCCGCAACCTCGGACTGCTCCGGCCCACCACCGCCACCGGCAGCGGACTCACCGCCGTCTCCGTCGCCACCGCCGTCCGCCACCTCCTGGCCGACGCCGACGGACACCTCGCCGACCTCTTCACCGCCGTCCGCCGCACCCGCGACACCGTCGAAAGGCTCCACACCCGCTACCTGCCCGCCCAGACCGACACCGACGACAGCGGCACCCGCCACCTCGTCCACGGCGCCGACCGCATCGCCGCCCTCCTCGAGGACGCCGCCCACAGCGCCCGCACCGAAGTCCTCTCGCTCCGCCCCGGCCAGGACCACTCCCGCACCGCCCTCGACGGCAAACTCGCCCGCGAACGCATCGCCCTCGCCCACGGCGTCCGGCTGCGCACCGTCTACCCGGCGGCCGCCCTGCACCACCCGGACGTGCTCGACCACATCCAGCGGCTGACCGCCGCGGGCGCCGGCATCAGGGTCGCGCACACCCTGCCGCTGTGGCTGATCGCGGTGGACAGCACCATGGCGGTGCTGCCCGCACCCGGCGGCGCCCCGGACACCGCGCTGGTCGTCCGGGACGAGGCCGTGCTCGCGGTGGTCCGCGAGCTCTTCGAGTACTTCTGGACGGCCGCCTGGGTGCCACCGGACCTGCTCGGCCGCCCGGTGCCCGACGACCGCCACCGCGAGGTGCTCCGCCTGCTCGCGGCCGGCCTCACCGACCAGGCGATCGCCCGCAAACTCGAGATCTCCGAGCGCACGGTGCGCCGCCTGGTCTCCGACCTCACCACCGACCTCGGCGCCCAGAGCCGCTTCCAGGCGGGCGTCCACGCCGCCCGCCTCGGCTGGATATGAAGCGTGCCGGGAGCGCGGGGGCGAGGCGACCGTGCGGACCGGGGGTGGGCCGGATCCGTCAGAACCGCCGCTCCCGGACTGCAGGGTTCCGCCCCCGGCCTTCGGCCGGGAGGTCCCCCGGCGCCCCTGAAGCGGCTACCGGAATACGTGCCCCGTCAGGCCCTCCCGTCCACCCGCTGCTGCAGGCGGGCCAGGGCCAGCCGCGGCTCGCGCCGGGTGCCCAGGGGGACGAGCGCCGCCCGGCCCGGCACCCGGACGCCGCCGGTCAGCGCCACCCGGGTGGCGCCGGTCCCGTCGGCGACGGCCGCCATCCCGACGACCAGGAACCGGCTCTGCAACCAGCACCAGCCCGGTCGGATCACCCCGTCGAACCGGGCCCGCATCCCGTACCGGCTGCGCGCCAGGGCCGCCAGCCGGTCGCCGTCCCGGTGGAGCACGCGCACGCTCCGCATGTCCGGCTGGAAGCGGCCGAACTCGCCCTCCAGGTCGCCCATGACCGACCACACCCGGTCGAACGGGGCGTCGACCACGCCCTCGGTGACGCGGGCGCCGCGGATCCCCGCGGCCATCACGTGCAGCCGCCGCACCGGGTCCAGCGGGGCCGTCGGGTCGTCCGTCGTCATGCCGTCCACATCCTTCGGAATACGGTCCGGGCGCGGTGCAGCCGGGACTTCACGGTGCCCTCGGGGATGCCGAGCAGCCCGGCGGCGGCGCGCTCGTCCAGGCCCTCGACATCGCGCAGCAGCAGGACGGCCCGGTGCTCGGGGGTGAGCCGGCTCAGCACGTCCCGGATGTCCGCGGCGAGCTGGGCGTCCCCGGGCGAGGGCAGTGCGGCGAGTTCGGCGGGGGTGTCCCGGCCGTCCCGGCGGGCCACCCGCACCGCCTCGCGGACGGCCAGCACCCGGACCCAGCCGTAGAGCGCGTCCACGTCCCGCAGTGAGCGCAGGCCCCGGAAGACGGCGGTGAGCGTCTCCTGCACCGCGTCCTGGCGGCCGGCCGCGGCGGCGGGACCGCAGATCCGTCCGCAGATCCGCCCGACGTGGGGCGTGAGGTGGTCGAGCAGGTCGCTCATCGCGAGGGTGTCCCCGCGCCGGGCGGCGCGGGCCAGCGCCACGCCGCGGGAGCGCTCGTCGGGATCAGCCACGGCGGAAGTCTCGCACCGGTCGGCGCGCTCCGAGCCCGGCGGTCCGGGCCGCCGCCGCGCCGAAACCGAGGCAGAGCGGCGTGTAGAGCACCAGGTCGAGCAGGTGGAAGGTGCTGCCGGGGTCCGTGCCGAGGCCGCAGGCCCACACCAGTCCGGCCGCGCCGCGGAGCAGCAGCCCGGCCGCCACGGCGGCCGTGGCCAGCCGGCAGAGCCGGGCGGTGCGGGGCCCGCCGAGGCTGTGCGCGTGGGCGAGCACCGCGGCCGCGGCGGCCAGCAGCAGTGCGGCGAGCGGCAGCACCACGGGCGGCGTGAACGGGACGTCGGCGTTGAGGACGGCCTGCGAGAGCGCCCGGCCGTCGGCGGCGGGCCAGGTGAGGCCGGTGGCCCAGTACAGGTGGAGTGCGGCGTCGGCGGCCAGCAGCCCGGCCACCGCCGATCCGGTGCGCTGCGCGGTGCGGTCCACGGCGCGGTCCACGGGTTCCCCCTCGCTTCGGTCGGCCGGGTCGGCCGGTCGGCGCCGTCCCGTCGACGGGCCGTCACCGCAGAAGGAGGAGCGGCCCGGGCCGGACGTTCCCTGTGTCCTGCCTCACACCGCCCTGCCTCACACCGCCCTGCCTCACGCCGCCCTGCCTCACGCCGCCCTGCCTCACGCCGCCCTGCCTCACACTGCCAGGACGTGGCGACGGACCCCGCCCTGAGCAGCGGGGCGGGGTCCGTACGGGGGTGGGGGAGGGGCGTCAGGCCTTGGTGACGTCCTCGACCTCGGTGTCGTCCTCGCGACCGGGGGTCTTGAGGTTGAACTTGGTGATCGCGAAGCGGAAGAGCACGTAGTACAGGGCGGCGAACACCAGGCCGATCGGGATGATCAGCAGCGGGTGGGTGGCCTTGCTGAAGCCGAGGCCGTAGTCGATCAGGCCGGCCGAGAAGGTGAAGCCGGCGTGCACGCCGAGCGCCCAGGTGACGGCCATGGAGACGGCGGTCAGCACCGCGTGGATGGCGAACAGGACCGGGGCGATGAAGAGGAAGGCGAACTCGATCGGCTCGGTGACACCGGTGACGAAGGAGGTCAGTGCCAGCGACATCATCATGCCCATCACCGCGGCGCGGCGCTCCGGGCGGGCGGCGTGCGCGATGGCCAGGGCGGCGGCGGGCAGCGCGAACATCATGATCGGGAAGAAGCCCGACATGAACTGGCCGGCGGTCGGGTCGCCCGCGAAGTAGCGGGTCAGGTCGCCGTGCACCACGGTGCCGTCGGCCTTGGTGTAGTCACCGGTCTGGAACCAGGCGTAGGAGTTCACGAACTGGTGCATGCCGACCGGCAGCAGACCGCGGTTGATCAGGCCGAACGCGCCCGCACCGAAGGCGCCCGCACCGATCAGGGAGTCGTTGAGGCTGCCGATCGCGTCGCCGACCGGGCCCCAGACCAGCGCGAAGACCACGCCGACGGCGGTGCCGACGAAGGCCATGATGATCGGCACCAGGCGGCGGCCGTTGAAGAAGCCCAGCCAGTCGACCAGCTTGGTGCGGTGGAACTTCTGCCAGAGCACGGCGCTGAGCAGGCCGATCACGATGCCGCCGAGCACACCCGGGTTCTGGTAGGTGGGTGCGACCCACTTGCCGTCGGCGATGTGCCCCTCGGTGATCGGGAACGCGGTGAGCACGTTCTTGTACACCAGGAAGCCGACCAGGGCGGCGAGCGCGGTGGAGCCGTCGGCCTTCTTGGCGAAGCCGATGGCGATGCCCACCGCGAAGAGCAGCGGGAGGTTGCTGAACACGGCGTCGCCCGCCGTGCTGAACACCGCGGCGACCTTGTCCCAGCCGAGGCCGTCCTTGCCGAACACGTCGTCCTGGCCGAGACGGAGCAGCAGGCCCGCGGCCGGCAGCACGGCGATCGGCAGCTGGAGGCTGCGGCCGATCTTCTGCAGGCCCTGGATCGTGCTCTGGCCGATCTTCTTGATCGGGGAGGGTGCCGGTGCCGTGGCGGGCGCCGGTGCCTGCGCAGTCGTACTCATGGGGTGGTTCCTAACGGCAGGGCGGGTCGGTGGGGGTGCATCGGGGGCCGACTCGCGAACTGGTCTACACCACGAGTGGTGTAGACCAGTTTTTAACACGCGCCTGACGGAGGGGGGAACCCCGGAAAGCGCCGCAGGTGGGAAGCGCTATGAAATCGAAACCTTGTTGCGGATCGACGATCTTGACTGCGCTCGGTCATTCGCCATTTTGGCGAGTTGCGCAACAAATGCCTCTCAGGCCTTGGTCACGTCCTCGACCTGGTCGTCGTCCTCGCGCCCCGGCGTCTTCAGGTCGAACCGGACGATCACGAACCGGAACAGCGCGTAATAGACCACCGCGAAGGCCAGGCCGATCGGCATGATCAGCCACGGTTTCGTGGCCAGCCCCCAGTTGATCACGTAGTCGATCAGGCCGGCCGAGAAACTGAAGCCGTCGTGCACGCCGAGCGCCCAGGTCACCGCCATCGACGCACCCGTCAGCAGCGCGTGCAGCACGAACAGGCCCGGCGCGATGTAGGCGAAGGAGTACTCGATCGGCTCGGTCACACCCGTGACGAAACTGGTCAGCGCGACCGAGGTCATCAGACCGTAGATCTCCTTGCGCCGGTGCGGCTTCGCCGAGTGCGCGATCGCCATCGCCGCCGCCGGCAGCGCGAACATCATGATCGGGAAGAACCCCGAGGTGAACTGCCCCGCCGTCGGGTCGCCCGCCAGGAACCGCGGGATGTCACCGTGGACCACCTCGTCCGTGCCCGGCTTGTGGAACTCGCCGAACTGGAACCAGACGAAGGTGTTGATCAGCTGGTGCATGCCGATCAGCAGCAGCGCCCGGTTCGCCACACCGAAGATCCCCGCACCGCCCGAACCCAGATCGGCCAGCCACTGCGAGAAGTCCGTCATCGCCCGCCCGATCGGCGGCCACACCCACAACCCCACACAGGCCAGCGCCAGCCCCGCCACCGCCGTGATCATCGGCACCAGCCGGCGGCCGTTGAAGAAGCCCAGCCAGTCCACCAGCTTCGTCCGGTGGAACCGCACCCACAGCCACGCCGACATCAGACCGATCAGGATCCCGCCCAGCACCCCCGGATTCTGGAACACCGCCGCACTCGACGTGTGCGCCGAGAAATCGATGCACTGGTTGCCCTGAACCGTGCCCGCGCACTGCTCCCGGTCGGGGAAGGCCCGCAGCACGTTGTAGTAGACGAGGAAGCCCGTCACCGCCGCCAGCGCCGTCGACCCGTCCGCCTTCTTCGCCATGCCGATCGCCACACCGATGCAGAACAGCAGCGGAAGGCCCAGGTTGGAGTCCAGCAGGGCACCGCCCGCCGCCGCGAACACCTTCGCCACGTTGTCCCAGCCGAGACCGTCCTTGCCGAACACGTCGTCCTGGCCCAACCGGTTCAGGATGCCGGCCGCCGGCAGCACCGCCACCGGGAGCTGCAGGCTGCGCCCCATCTTCTGCAGCCCGCCGTAGAAGTTCTGCCACCACGGTGTCGGTGCGGGCGCCGTGCCTGCTGTACTCATGGGAGTCCTCCCCGTGCGGTCCACGGCTCGGCCCGGGGGCCCGTTCCGCCGCCCCGGCACTGCACCTACTATTGGTGTAGACCACCTGGGGGAGCGGGCGGGTGCCGGGCGGCAGCCCGATGATCGCCATCCTCGGGCCCGGCCGCACATCCATGCGCGCCAAAATGGGCCAAAAGTGGACTGACGTGGCAAACCACCCCCAAACGGGAAATGCTTGTCGCGCCGCCGCCCGACACGGAAGCTGAACCCGCGTCACCGCACAGGCACACACCGCACCACCGCACCACCGCACCACCGCACCGAGCGGCACGGCACCCGACACCACCCGCCGAACCGCCGACACACAGGGAGACACACATGGCCAGCAAGGCAGAGAAGATCGTCGCCGGCCTCGGCGGAATCGACAACATCGAAGAGGTCGAAGGCTGCATCACCCGCCTGCGCACCGAAGTCGTCAACCCCGACCTCGTCGACGAAGCCGCCCTCAAGGCCGCCGGCGCCCACGGCGTCGTCAAGATGGGCACCGCCATCCAGGTCGTCATCGGCACCGACGCAGACCCCATCGCCGGCGAGATCGAAGACATGATGGACTGACCGGCCACCGCGCCGACCGCGGCTCGCCGCCCCCACCGGGACGGCGGGCCGCACCACACCCCGCAACGGCTACGCTCGGTACCTATGTCACGCATCGACGGCCGCACCCCCGACCAGCTCCGCCCCATCACCATCGAACGAGGCTGGAGCAAGCACGCCGAAGGCTCCGTCCTCGTCTCCTTCGGCGACACCAAAGTCCTCTGCACCGCCAGCGTCACCGAAGGCGTCCCCCGCTGGCGCAAGGGCAGCGGCGAAGGCTGGGTCACCGCCGAGTACTCCATGCTCCCCCGCGCCACCAACACCCGCGGCGACCGCGAATCCGTCCGCGGCAAGATCGGCGGCCGCACCCACGAGATCAGCCGCCTCATCGGCCGCTCCCTGCGCGCCGTCGTCGACCACCGCGCCCTCGCCGAGAACACCATCGTCCTCGACTGCGACGTCCTCCAGGCCGACGGCGGCACCCGCACCGCCGCCATCACCGGCGCCTACGTCGCCCTCGCCGACGCCGTCGCGTGGGCCCGCGACAAGAAACTCCTCCGCGCCAAGGGCAACCCCATCACCGGCGGCGTCAGCGCCGTCAGCGTCGGCATCATCGACGGCACCCCCATGCTCGACCTCCGCTACGAAGAAGACGTCCGCGCCGAAACCGACATGAACATCGTCTGCACCGACGACGGACGCTTCGTCGAAGTGCAGGGCACCGCCGAAGGCGCCCCCTTCGACCGCGCCCTCCTCGACCAACTCCTCGACCTCGGCACCCTCGGTTGCGCAGAACTCGATGAAATCCAGCGGAAAGCACTCCGCGACCTCGAGAACTGACCCCCCGCCGGGCCGCGGGCGCGCATCCTGTACACGGCGCGCCCGCGCCCGTAGCGTTCCCGGCGGAACCACGGAACCGGCAGCGCACCACCAGCCGTCCCACACCACGGACCCAGCACGCGCCCACCACACGACGGAGGACACCCGATGCCGGACAGCCTCACCCGCTCCGCCACCCTCGCCGCGGCCGGCCTCGTCCTCCTCCTCCCACTCAGCGCCGTCAGCTGCTCCGCCGCCCAGAAGGCCCTCGACTGCGGCAACACCGCCGTCCGCATCACCAACGACGTCGCCCAGGCCGGCAACGCCTTCAACAACGCCGCCAACGACCCCAACGCCGCCGGACAGGCCCTCCAGACCCTCAAGAACGACCTCGACCAGATCAGCCGCAACTCCAGCGACACCGACGTCTCCCAGGCCGTCACCGACCTGCAGACCCAGGTCGACAAGGCCCAGCAGGCCATCGACAACAAGCAGGTCCCCGACCTCAAGCCGCTCGGCGACGCCGCAGGCAACCTCAGCAAGGCCTGCACCGGCTGACACCCCCGACCGTGCGACCGCTCGCTAGGGTGGGCCGCATGACTGCACGACGCCTCGTCCTCGCCACCCGGAACCGCCACAAGGTCGCCGAACTCCGCGACATCCTCGGCGACGCCGGACTCGACGTCGAACTCGTCGGCGCCGACGCCTACCCCGAGATCCCCGACGTTCCCGAAACCGGCGTCACCTTCGCCGAGAACGCCCTCCTCAAGGCCCACGCCCTCGCCAAGGTCACCGGCCACCCCGCCGTCGCCGACGACTCCGGCCTCTGCGTCGACGTCCTCGGCGGCGCCCCCGGCATCTTCTCCGCCCGCTGGTCCGGCAAGCACGGCGACGACCGCGCCAACCTCGACCTGCTGCTCGCCCAGCTCTCCGACATCGCCGAACCCCACCGCGGCGCCCACTTCGCCTGCGCCGCCGCCCTCGCCCTCCCCGACGGCACCGAACGCGTCGTCGAAGGCCGACTCCTCGGCACCCTGCGCACCGCCCCCACCGGCGACGGCGGCTTCGGCTACGACCCGATCCTGCAGCCCCTCGGCGAGACCCGGACCTGCGCCGAACTCACCCCCGCCGAGAAGAACGCCATCAGCCACCGCGGCCAGGCCTTCCGCGCCCTGGCGCCGGTCGTCCGCGAGCTCCTCGGCTGACGCACGGGATGCCGAAGGCCCGCCGGAGTTCTTCCGGCGGGCCTTCGTTTCTGTGGTCCGTGCGGCCGGAGGGATTCGAACCCTCACGGAGTTTCCTCCACTGGCACCTAAAACCAGCGCGGCTGCCCGTTACGCCACGGCCGCATGGCCACAGTCTAGGGGCTGCCTCCGCGGTGACGACAGCGCCTTTGTGCTCGTGGCGCGGGTGGTCCGCTCAGCCGGCGCGCAGGCTGCGGCGGTTCTTGTTCCGTCCGCAGGAGGTGTCGGTCGTGGCATGGCAGTTCGGACAGGGCAGCCGGACGTTTCCGGGGCGGTTGTCGGACCAGTCGCCGTTGACGTGGTCGACCTCCAGAGTCATCGGGCGCCCTCGTCAGACCGGGCCGGTGCCGCACTCCGCGCATGCCTCGGGGAGGCCCATCTCGAGGAGGGCTTGGCGGATCCGAATGCCCGGCAGCCGTTTGGCGTCCGCGGGCCGCTGGACGAGTACCTGCTCCGGCCGCAGGCGCCGCCCGGAGCGTCGGCCCCGGTTGTGCGCCTGGCCCGTGAAGTGCGAGGTGTCGATCCCGAAGGCCTTGATGCGCCGTCCGACGTGCTGCTGCGTACCTCCCGACAAGCGCTGGCCGAGGTAGCGGACCACCCCGGCGATGCTGTGGCATGCGGCGACCGCCTCCTCCAGCCGCTCCTTCGTGTAGACGACGCCCCTCGCCCGGAAGTGGGAGGTGTCCACTCCGTGGAGGTTGAGCTGGCTCCGTAGGTACCGGCGGTTGTACGCCTCGGGCTCCCCGCCCAGTGCGACGAGCATCTCGTCGATGGACGAGACCTCCGGCGCGGTCGTGGCGAGGAGTTCGCGGGTGTGTCTGACCTGCATGTGTGTGCCCCCTGCGGGTTCCTGTGTTCGGTACCCGTCCCCCGGTCTGGGAACGATCGGGAGGGGCGGGGGGCACGGGGGGAGCCCAACGGTCTATTGGTACAGACCTATTGACCAGGATGGTCCAGACCACATAGCTTCGGCGCACTCTGTGGTTCGGCGGCCGGGTGGTTGACGGTGCGTCGGCTGCGGTGTGTCCGACCCTCCCCCACTTGCGCGCCCGACACCCCCTCCGGGTGCGCCGCGACACTCTCTCCTGGAGGACCGAGTGTTGAACCGAACCCTGACGGCGCAGCGTCCCCCTGCCGTCGGTACCCGCCGGGCCTCCGGCCGACGGGCGGCGGCGGCCGCCACGGCGGCCGCGGGCCTGGCCGGCCTGCTGCTGGCGACGCTGGGTGCGTCGCCCTCGCAGGCGGCCGCCGACAACCAGTCCTGTCGTCCCGACGGCATGTACACCACCCCGGGCGTGGACGTCCCCTACTGCGACGTCTACGACGCCGCGGGCCGCGAGAAGATGGGCGCCGACCACCAGCGCCGGATCATCGGCTACTTCACGGGCTGGCGCACCGGGCAGGACGGCACCCCCGCCTACCTGGTCAACAACATCCCGTGGGACAAGGTCACGCACCTCAACTATGCCTTCGGCCACGTCGGCGGCGACAACAGGCTGTCGGTGGGCACGGATTCGCCGACGAATGCGGCGACCGGGATGACCTTCCCGGGCGTGGCCGGTGCGGAGATGGACCCGAGCCTGCCGTACAAGGGCCACTTCAACCTGCTGACGAAGTTCAAGAAGCAGTACCCGAACGTGAAGACCCTGATCTCGGTGGGCGGTTGGGCCGAGACGGGCGGCTACTTCGGAGACGACGGCAAGCGCGTCTCCTCGGGCGGCTTCTACTCGATGACGGTGAACGCGGACGGTTCGGTCAACCAGGCCGGCATCAACACCTTCGCGGACTCGGCGGTCGACTTCGTCAAGAAGTACGGCTTCAACGGCGTCGACATCGACTACGAGTACCCGACCTCGATGAAGGACGCCGGCAACCCGCTGGACGCCACGATCTCGAACGCGAAGCGCGGTTCGCTGGTCAAGGGCTACGCGGCGCTGATGAAGACGCTGCGCGAGCGGCTCGACCGGGCGGGTGCCGCGGACGGCAGGTACTACATGCTGTCGGTGGCGGCGCCGTCCTCCGGCTACCTGCTGCGCGGCATGGAGACCTTCCAGGTGACGCAGTACCTGGACTACGTGAACATCATGTCGTACGACCTGCACGGTGCCTGGAACAAGTACGTGGGCCCGAACGCCTCGCTGTACGACGACGGCAAGGACGCCGAGCTGGCCGCGGCGAACGTGTACGGCACCTCGCAGTACGGCGGCATCGGCTACCTGAACACCGACTGGGCGTACCACTACTTCCGCGGTGCGATGCCGGCCGGCCGGATCAACATCGGCCTGCCGTACTACACCCGCGGGTTCAAGAACGTCACGGGCGGTACCAACGGGCTGTGGGGCACGGCGTCGACGTCGACCTGTCCGGCGGGTTCGGGTCTGACGGCGTGCGGTGACGGTGCGGTGGGCATCGACAACCTGTGGCACGACCTGGACGACAACGGCAAGGAGGCCCCGGCGGGCTCCAACCCGATGTGGCACGCCAAGAACCTGGAGAAGGGCATCGTCCCGGACTACCTCTCCAAGTACGGGCTGACCGACACCGCGCTGCAGGGTTCCTACACCCGCAACTACAGCTCCCAGCTGGTGGCGCCGTGGCTGTGGAACGACAGCAAGAAGGTGTTCCTGTCCACCGAGGACGAGCAGTCGGTGGGCGCCAAGGCCGACTACGTGGTGAACCAGGGCGCCGGCGGCGCGATGATCTGGGAGCTCGCGGGCGACTACACGTGGGACGCCGCCGCGAACGGCGGCAAGGGCGAGTACGTGCAGGGCTCGACGCTGACCTCGCTGATGTACGACAAGTTCAAGGCGGCCTCGGCGTACGGTGCGACCCGTTCGACGACCGCGCTGCCGCAGCAGACCCTGCCGATCGACGTGTCGTTCACCAACTTCGCGCTGGGCGACTCGAACTACCCGATCAACCCGAAGATCCACATCGTGAACAACTCGACGCTGACCCTGCCGGGCGGCACCGAGTTCCAGTTCGACTACGCCAACTCGGCACCGGGCAACGCCAAGGACCAGTCGGGCTTCGGCCTGGCGGTGATCCGGCAGGACCACACCGCGGCGAACAACGTGGGCGGCCTGAAGGGCGTGTACAACCGCGTCTCGGTGAAGCTGCCGAGCTGGCAGTCGCTGGCGCCGGGCGCCTCGATCGACGTGGACTTCGTCTACTACCTGCCGGTCTCGACCCCGGCGAACTGGACGGTCAACGTCGGCGGCACGCTGTACGGCCTCACCGGTGACCTGACCCGCGGCAGCACCGGTGCGACCTCGTCGCCGAGCCCCTCGGCCTCCGGCTCGTCCTCGGCCAGCCCGTCGGCCTCGGCGAGCGCCTCCCCGAGCAGCTCGCCGAGCACCTCGGCCAGCCCGACCGGCGGTACCTGCACGGCGCCGAGCTGGAACGCGGCGACCGTCTACGCCACCACCACCACGGTGTCCTGGAAGGGCCGCCGGTACAGCAACAAGTGGTGGACCCAGGGCGAGGACCCGTCGACCACCGGCCAGTGGGGGGTGTGGAACGACCTCGGTCCGTGCTGACTGACCTGAGGTGAGGAACGGCGGTGGCGGTCGACCCGGTCGGGGGGTCGGCCGCCACCGCTGCGTTCGCCCGGCTACTGCTCCAGGTCGGCCCGCATGGAGGCGAACAGCTTGGCGGCCTGGGCCGGCGAGGACTGCGGGAAGAGCGCGACGGCGGCGGTCGAGGAGTCGGCCCAGCCGCACAGTGCGTCCGCGCCGTACGGCAGGCACTCCAGGCTGCCGCCGAGCGGGCCGGGTGCGTAGGCCGTGCCGGTGCCGGGGGTGCCGGTGGAGCCGTTGCCGGCGGCGTAGTCGATCAGGCCGCGCCAGAGGTGCTCGCGGCGCTTGTTGGTGTCCTCGGGGACGTTGTCCACGCCGACGAAGAGGATCCGGCGGCCGGAGGTCTGGCCGGCCCGGTCGTAGTTCTCCACCACCAGGTTCATGCCGTCGCGCATCTCGCCCGGGTCGACCGGGACGTCGCTGATGGCGCCGTCGCCGCTGGACTTGGTGAGCCCGGCGGCGTGCTGCACGGAGATCACGGTGTGCTTGCCGCCGCCCGGCTTGCCGGTCTGCTTGGCCGTGGCCGACGGTGCGGCGGTGGGGCTGTCCGGTGCGGCGGTGGTGGGGGCGGCGGTGGTGGGGCTGCCGGCCTGTGCGGTGTCGGCGCCGGGGCCGGCCTCCGGGTCGCAGGCGGTGAGGGCCAGCGCGGCGGCCAGGGTGCCGGCGGCGAGGAGGGTGCGGGCGGTGCGGGATCCATTGCTCGGCACGGTGTCTCCCGGGTGGGTGGAGGGCTCGGGCTGCTCGGCCCGATGCCCGCCGACGCTAGCGGTGCGCGGTGCGCGTCCGCCGGGTCTTGTCCTTCCCACGACCCCTTCGGAACACGACGGTGACAAGGTGACGCCCCGTCGGCCCCCACCCGCCCCTGCAGAACGCCGCGGCGGGCACCGGGAGACCTGGTGCCCGCCGCGGTGCGGTGCCCATGGAGCGTCAGGCGCCGATCCGCAGGTCGCGCAGCAGCTTGGCGACGTGGCCGGTGGCCTTGACGTTGTACAGCGCGTGCTCGACCTTGCCCTCCTCGTCGACGACGACGGTGGAGCGGATCACGCCGACCACGGTCTTGCCGTACAGCTTCTTCTCGCCGTACGCGCCGTAGGCCTCCAGCACCGACTTGTCCTCGTCGGCGACCAGGGTGACCTTGAGGTTCTCCTTCTCGCGGAACTTGCCGAGCTTCTCCGGCTTGTCGGGGGAGACGCCGATGACGTCGTAGCCGGCGCCGGCGAAGACCTCCAGGTTGTCGGTGAAGTCGCAGGCCTGGGTGGTGCAGCCGGGGGTGAGGGCGGCCGGGTAGAAGTACACGATCACCTTGCGGCCGAGGTGGTCGGCGAGGGACACCTGGTTGCCGTCGGCATCGGGCAGGGTGAAGGCGGGGGCGGTGTCGCCCGCCTTGAGGCGCTCGCTCACGGTGGATCTCTCCTCGTGCTGGACGGGTGGTCGTACCCCGGCAAACCTACCCCGCTCGGTGGGTGGTGCTGCGCGGCGCGTGGGGGGAGCTGACAGACTGTGCGTGTCGCACAGGACAGCATCAGTGATTGGGGTGGCTCTCGTGGCCCAGGCGAGCAAGGACAAGGCGGCGCGAACGACGGCCCAGATCGAGGCGGACATCGCGCAGGCCCGTGAGCGGCTCGCGACGACGCTGGACGAGCTGGCGATGCGGGTGCACCCCGCGACGGTCGCGGCGCAGACCAAGGCGCGGATGCTCGGCGCCGTCGAGCAGAAGGTCGGCCGGGCGTACGTGGCGGCGAGCGGGGCGCTGGAGCAGGTGAAGGCCGGCTTCACCGACGAGAAGGGCCGGCCGCGGCCGGAGCGGGTGGTGCCGGCCGCGCTGGTCGGCGTCGGCGTGGTGCTGCTGCTGGCCTCCGCCCGCAAGCGGCGGCGCGGCTGAGGCAGGTCGGTCGGGCCGGGGCGCGGACGCGTCCCGGCCCTTCTCCGTGTCCGGCCCTTCTCCGTGTCCGGTGGCTCCCCGCGCCGTGGGGCGGGGAGCCGGAGCCGTGTCCCGGTGGTGTCGCGGCGGTGTCCCGGACCCGTTCCGGATGGCGGGCACCTGCGGGCCCGCCGTGCACCCGCGGGCCGCCGGGCGGGTACGGTCGGGTGCGTGAGCAAGAACGACGAGCAGAGCGCGCGGCACGAGGAGCCCCGGCACGACCGGCTGGGGGAGAAGCTGCCGATCAGGATGTTGCACGACCGGGTGCTGGTGAAGGCGGACGCGGGCGAGGGCGAGCGACGCTCCACCGGCGGCATCCTCATCCCGGCGACCGCGGAGCTGTCCCGGCGCTGCGCCTGGGCCGAGGCGGTGGCGGTCGGCCAGAGCGTGCGGACGGTGGAGCCGGGCGACCGGGTGCTGTACGACCCGGAGGACAAGCTGGAGGTCGAGGTCCGCGGGGCGACGTACGTGCTGCTGCGCGAGCGCGACCTGCATGCGGTGGCGTCCGAGCGGCTGTCCGGCGCGGAGGGGTCGACCGGCCTGTACCTGTGACGCGCGCGGACGTGTGACGACGCCCCGGACCGCGTGTGCGGTCCGGGGCGTCGTCGGTGCCGGGCGGGGTGCGGCTCAGGGCCGGGGCCCTC
>NZ_JAHTIK010000001.1:5259042-5266769 GCF_025655475.1 Kitasatospora sp. DSM 101779
CCGGGTGGGGGCGTCGGGGGCCGCGGCGGTGCCCCGCTGGGCGGGCGGATCGGTGCGCGTGGCGGTGTCCTGCCCGGGGCGGTGGTGGCTGTTGCCCGCCGGGTTGTTGGCTCGCTGCGCTCGGGTCATGGGGTGATTATGGGCGATTTGACCCGTAATCAGGTGTTTTGGCCGGTCGGCTCGGGCGTGCCGGAATTCGCCTGCGCGGGCCCGCGCCCGGCGCTACGGTGAAAGGTGACAACCGCAGACTGCTGAGACACCGTTCAGCTCCGCCCGCCGCTCCGGACCCCCGGGGTGCGCCCGGTCGGAGCCGATCGGGGCTGCCCGCGCGTCCGCGTGCGGGCTGCTCGGCGTGCGCCCGTACCGGCCCGTGCACGACTGCGGGCCGAAAAGTCGACAAGGAGACATCATGGCGATGGCAGTGCAGACCGGACGGCAGGAGGGCGGCGGCACAGCCGTCTATCTCGCGGTGGCCGCCGGCGCCTTCCGCCGCTACGCCACCTACCGCGCCGCGACCCTCGCCGGCACCGTCACCAACACCGTCTTCGGCTTCATCCTTGCCTACACCTTCCTCGCCCTGTGGCAGGCCCGCCCCGGCCTCGGCGGCTACGACACCGCCCAGGCCGTCACCTACATCTGGATCAGCCAGGCGCTGCTGGTCACCGTCGCCGTCTGGGGCGGCGGCTTCCAGGACGACGTGCAGGAGCGCCTGCGGACCGGCGACATCGCCGTCGACCTGCACCGCCCGGTCGACTTCCAGGGCTGGTGGCTCGCCGCCGACCTCGGCCGCGCCGCCTTCCACCTGCTCGCCCGCGGCACCCTGCCGACCCTCGCCGGAGCCCTCGCCTTCGACCTGCGGCTGCCGGCGTCGCCGCTGGTGTGGGCCGTCTTCCTGGTCTCCGTGGCGCTCGCCGTCACCGTCAGCTTCGGCCTGCGCTTCCTGGTCGTGCTGACCGGCTTCTGGCTGCACGACTCCGACGGGGTGCGGGCCGTCGTGCTGGTCGTCGCGATGTTCCTCTCCGGCATGCTGCTGCCGATCGGGCTCTTCCCCGGATGGCTCGGCAGCCTCGCCGCCGCCCTGCCCTGGGCCGCGGTGATCCAGACCCCGGTCGACATCCTGGTGCAGCACCGCACCGGCGCCGCGGTGGCCACCGGACTCGCCGGCCAACTCGCCTGGGCCGCGGTACTCTTCGCCGCCGGACGGCTCGCCCTCGCGCTCGCCGTGCGCAAGGTGGTGGTGCAGGGTGGCTGAGCTCCACCTCGCACAGCGCCCGGGGCCCGGGACCGTCCGCGCCGGGTGGGCGCGCGCCTGCTGGGCGCGCATCTGCTGGGCCGTGGTCGCCTGGTGGCTGATGGCCGGCATGTGGACGCGGTCCTCGATGTCCTACCGGACCTCCTTCGTCCTGATGCTCCTCGCCAACCTCGCCACCACCTCCCTCGACTTCCTCGTCGTCGTCCTGATGTTCCGCCACACCGCGACCCTCGGCGGCTGGACCCTGCCCGAACTCGGCTTCCTCTACGGCACCTCCGCCTTCGCCCTCGGCACCGCCAACCTCTTCGTCGGCTCCGTAGACGCGCTCGGCAACCGGATCCGCACCGGCACCCTCGACACCATGCTGGTACGGCCCGCCCCGGCCCTCGCCCAGGTCTGCGCCGAACGCTTCTCGCTGCGCCGGCTCGGCCGGCCCCTCCAGGCCGCCGCCGTCCTCGGCTGGTCGCTCACCGCACTGCCGGTGCACTGGACGGCCGACCGGATCCTGCTCGTCCCGGTGCTGTTGGTCTGCGGCAGCGTCATCTTCGCGAGCATCTTCGTCGCCGGGGCCGCCCTGCAGTTCTGGTGGGGCGACGCCGGCGAGCTGCAGCACTCCCTCACCTACGGCGGCGCCACCCTGCTCCAGTACCCGCCGACCGTCTTCGCCAAGGAGCTCGTCGCCGGCACCGTCTTCGGCGTCCCGCTGGCCTTCGTCAACTGGCTGCCGGCCCTGCACATCCTCGGCAGGCCCGACCCGCTCGGCCTGCCCGCCGCCTTCCAGTACGCCTCGCCCGCCGCGGCCGCGCTCTGCGTGCTCGCCGCCGCCCTCGCCTGGCGGGCCGGACTGCGCGCCTACCAGGGCGCCGGCAGCTGAACCGGCCCCGCGCCCACCACCACGCCGAGAAGAAGGAGCAACCCGATGGCCCTGATCGAACTCGACGACGTCCGCCGCAGCTTCACCGTCCGCACCCGCGCCGGCCGGTTCCGCCGCGCCCGCCGCGAGGTGCACGCCGTCGACGGCCTCAGCTTCACCGTCGGCGCCGGCGAGTGCGTCGGCTACATCGGCCCCAACGGCGCCGGCAAGTCCACCACCGTCAAGATGCTCACCGGCATCCTCGTCCCCAGCTCCGGCCGGCTGCGGGTCGCCGGCGTCGACCCCGCCCGCGACCGCACCGCTCTCGCCCGCCGGATCGGCGTCGTCTTCGGCCAGCGCACCACCCTCTGGTGGGACCTCCCGCTGCGCGACTCCTACGAGCTCGCCCGCCGCATCCACCGCATCCCCGACGCCCGCTACCGCGCCAACCTCGACCGCTGCGTCGACCTGCTCGACCTCGGCGCCCTCCTCGACACCCCCGTCCGGCAGCTCTCGCTCGGCCAGCGGATGCGCGGCGACCTCGCCGCCGCCCTGCTGCACGACCCCGAGGTGCTCTACCTCGACGAGCCGACCATCGGCCTCGACGTGGTCAGCAAGGCCAAGGTCCGCGCCTTCCTCAAGGAGGCCCACCGCAGCCGCGGCACCACCGTGCTGCTCACCACCCACGACCTCGTCGACATCGAGCAGCTCTGCGACCGGGTCATGGTGATCGACCACGGGCGGCTCGTCCACGACGGCGACCTCGACGGCCTGCACGCCGCCGGCGACAGCGAACGCACCCTGGTCGTCGACCTCGCCGAGGCGCGGCCGCCGATCCTGGTGCCCGGCGCCCGCACCGTCCGGGTCGACGGGCCGCGCCAGTGGCTGGCCTTCCCCGCCCGGGAGAGCGCCGCCCCGATCGTCGCCGCGATCGCCGCCCGCTACCCGCTGGCCGACCTGTCCGTCCGGGAACCCGCCATCGAGGACGTCATCGCCCGGATGTACGCGGGCGTCGCCATCGGCTGAGCCGCCCGGCCGCCGGCCCCGCCGTCCCGATCACGCCGCCCGGCACGGTGTCGCGATCAGGACGGCGGGCGCGGGGCAGACTGTCGGGGTGAGCGTCGAACAGAGAACCGGAACGGCCTCCCGACCTCCCACCGGGGTCAGCTTCACCGAGGCCGACGAGCGCAAGCGGCACGGCGTACGGCGGATGAAGACCATCGCCACCGGCCTGCTGGCCTTCGCCACCGTCGTCTTCGCCCTGGCCACCTGGGCCTCCGCCGCCGGGGCCGGGGCATGGGCGGGCTACGTCGCGGCCGCCGCCGAGGCGGGCATGGTCGGCGCGCTCGCCGACTGGTTCGCGGTGACCGCTCTGTTCCGCCGCCCGTTCGGCCTGCCGATTCCGCACACCGCGATCATCCCGACCAAGAAGGACGCCTTCGGCAAGTCGCTCGGCGACTTCGTCGGCGACAACTTCCTCTCCCCGCCGGTGGTCCGGGCCCGGCTGGAGGCCATCGGCATCTCCCGCCGGCTCGGCGAGTGGCTCGCCGCCCCCGGCAGCGCCGAACGCGTCACCCGGGAGGCCGCCGCCGCGCTGCGCGGCGTCATCGCCGTCCTGCGCGACGAGGACGTGCAGGCCGTCGTCGCCGAGGCCGTCACCCGGCGGGCCGCCGCCACCCCCGTCGCCGAGCCGGCCGGCCGACTGCTCGGCAAGGTCGTCGCCGACGGCGGCCACCACGGCGTGGTCGACCTGGTCAGCGTCCGTGTCCACCACTGGCTCGCCGAGCACCACGAGGACATCGTCGAGCGGGTGACCCGCAAGACCCCCGGCTGGACGCCCAAGTTCATCGACCACCAGGTCGGCGAGCGCGTCTACAAGGAGCTGATGCGGTTCGTCACCGACATCCGCGACGACCCGCAGCACCCCGCCCGCGGCGCCATCGACAACTTCCTCGCCGACTTCGCCACCGAGCTGCAGCACGACCCCGACACCATCGCCCGGGTCGAGCACGCCAAGGCAGACCTGCTGGAACGGCCCGAGGTGCAGGACCTGATCGCCTCGTCCTGGGCGGCCGTGCGCACCCTCGTGCTGGGTGCCGCGGAGGACGAGCAGAGCGAGTTGCGCCGCCGGCTGCGGGACGGGCTGCGCTCGCTGGGCCGCCGGCTGGCCACCGACCCGAAGCTGCAGGCGAAGGCCGACGGCTGGCTGCAGGACGCCGCCGAGTACGTCGTCGAGACCTACCGCGAGGAGATCACCGCGCTGATCTCCGACACCGTCGCCGGCTGGGACGCCGACGACGCCTCCCGCAAGATCGAGGCCAACGTCGGCCGCGACCTGCAGTTCATCCGGATCAACGGCACGGTGGTCGGCGCCGCCGCCGGGCTGGTGATCCACACCGTCGCGGTGGCGCTCGGCGGATAACCCGGCGGATAGCATGCAGAGTCTGATCGACCCGCGAAGGAGCGTCTGTGGTGACCGAAGGCAGCAACCCGATCGAGGCGTTCATCGCCGGCATGCCGAAGGCGGAGCTCCACGTGCACCACGTCGGCTCCGCCTCCCCGCGGGTCGTCGCCGAGCTCGCCGCCCGCCACGAGGGCCGCAGCAAGGTGCCGGCCGACCCGGCGGCGCTCGCCGAGTACTTCACCTTCACCGACTTCGCACACTTCATCGAGGTGTACCTGAGCGTCGTCGACCTGATCCGCGACGCCGAGGACGTCCGCGCCCTCACCTACGGCGTCGCCGAGGACATGGCCCGCCAGCACATCCGCTACGCCGAGCTCACCATCACCCCGTACTCCTCGGTGAACCGCGGCATCCCCGACGTCGCCTTCATGGAGGCGATCGAGGACGCCCGCAAGGCCGCCGAGAAGGAGCTCGGCGTCGTGCTGCGCTGGTGCTTCGACATCCCCGGCGAGGCCGGCCTCGCCGCCGCCGAGGAGACCGCCCGGCTCGCCGTCGACCTCGCCCCCGACGGCCTGGTCAGCTTCGGCCTCGGCGGCCCGGAGATCGGCGTGCCCCGCCCCCAGTTCAAGCCCTACTTCGACCGGGCCCGGGCGGTCGGCCTGCGGAGCGTCCCGCACGCCGGCGAGACCACCGGCCCGCAGACCGTCTGGGACGCCCTGCGCGACCTCGGCGCCGAGCGGATCGGCCACGGCACCCAGGCCGTCCACGACCCCGCGCTGCTCGACCACCTCGGCGAGCACCGGATCGCGCTGGAGGTCTGCCCGACCTCCAACATCGCCACCCGCGCCGTCGAGCGGATCGAGGAGCACCCGATCAAGCAGATGGTCGACGCCGGCCTGCTCGTCACCGTCAACAGCGACGACCCGCCGATGTTCGGCACCGACCTCAACACCGAGTACGCCGTCGCCGCCCGGCTGCTCGGCCTCGACGAGGCCGGCGTCGCCGCCCTCGCCAAGAACGCCGTCGAGGCCTCCTTCCTCGACCAGGCCGGCAAGGCCCGGCTCGCCGCAGAGATCGACGCCCACCTGGCCGGCTGGCAGCGCTGACCCGGCGCCCGCCCGCGTCCTGAACCCCGGCCCGGCGAGAAGTCGGACCGGGGCCCGGGGACAGGTCCGAGGAGGGGCGAGGGGGCGGGAACAGGATGCCGGGGCGGGGATGTTGTGAGTGTCCGGTGACAAGTGCGTACCGATACCCCGCCGGGCCTCCGGGCCCCCTGACGGGCCGTCCGCGCGGGCCGCTATGTTACGGGTGGGGGTTGCTGCCGCCCATCGGTGCGCACAACCGACCGGACGGTGACGGACCCTGATTCCGGGGGTCGGAGAGATGTGGTGGTACGGCAGGCCGCGGCGGGGCCGGTCGGACACGGGGGAGGTTTGAACGATGGTGAACGCGGCGGACTCCGGCGGCGGTGGCGGCGGCGGAACGTCCGGCATCTTCTACAACGTCGTCTCGACGGTGACGGCAGCTCAGACGGCCGCGATGGTGGCCCAGTCCAAGGCCCTCGCCGGCCAGGTCGGCGCCCAGGCCGTCAAGGTCGAGGTCGAGAACCTGCAGACCTTCAAGAACAAGGTCGACGCGATCCTCAAGGACCTCGACGGCTCGCCCGCGAGTCACGGCGAGGTCTCCCAGCAGCAGCTGCAGTCCTGGCAGCTCGGCCAGAACTTCGGCCAGGCCGGCAGCCTCATGAGCGCCTACGCCACGGTGCACGCCAACCTGGAGCAGCTGTCCAGGACGCTCTCCCTGCAGATCGAGGCCATGAGCGCCAGCATCGACATGGCGGCCCGCGGCTACGCGAACTCCGACGAGGAGCAGCGCCAGAAGTTCCAGACGATCCTCAACCAGGCCGACCAGCAGACCCAGGCGTCCTCTGCCGGCGTCGGCCGTACGGCCGCGGGCGGCGGCAGCTACGCCCAGCCTGCCGCGCACACACAGCCGGCAGCCCAGCCGGCCACCGGCACCCAGCAGGGTTCGTACTGATGAAGGCTCCGGCAGCGGAGAGGGGGAGTGAGGTATGACCGAGAAGCGATTCGTCAGGATCCACCGCGACGGCGACGACTTCGGCGGCGCCAGCCACGAGCAGCTGGTGGCCATGATCGAGAGCGCCGACCCGGTGGCCGTCATGCAGGTCGGCCAGCGGCTGCTGATGGCCGCGCAGAAGATGGACGAGATCAGCAACGAGCTGCACGCCCACATGAGCGGTCTCGAGTGGGAGGGCCAGGCGGCCGACAGCTTCAAGACCTGGGGCGGCAACGTCTCCAAGTCCACCATGCAGCTCGCCGACTACTCGCGGAACGCTGGCACCTACATGGCGACCGCCGGCGAGACGCTCAGCGAGGTCAAGTCGAGCATGCCGGACGTGCCGACCTCCGACATGGAGATCGTCCGCCGGTACGAGGCGCAGCCGAATACCGCGGTCAGCGTCGGCGGCTTCATCGCCGGCGGCATGGCGATGCCCGGCATCGGCAACGTGGTCGGCGGCTGGGCGGCAGACAAGGTCGCCGGCATGGTCGACTCCGACTGGGTCACCGAGGAGCAGGCGCAGGCCGCGCGGAAGCGCGTCGACCAGGCGCACCAGGACGCGATCCAGCAGATGGCCAAGCTCGGGCAGTCCTACGACCAGTCGGTCACCCGGCTGAACTCCGCGCAGCCGCCGGAGTTCCCGTCGGTGCCGGGTGCCACCACTCGTGACGGCGGACAGAACGTGGACGTCGGCGGCGGTACCGGCGGTGTCGGCGGCGGTACCGGCGGTTCGGGCCGACCGGCGCAGATGCCCACGTGGACGCCGCCGTCCGGCCATCAGACGGTGCCCACGACGCCGCCGGTCCACCAGGTGCCGACCGGGCCTGGCCCGGTGCACACCATGCCGTACCCCGGCCAGATGCCGAGCACCGGCATCGACCACGCACCGACGATGCCGACCTCGCCGAACCCCACCCTGCCCGGTGGGAACCTGCCCGGCGGTGGCAGCACGCTGCCCGGCGGCGGCCTGCCCGGTGGCGGGAACCTCGGCGGTGGTGGCCCCCTGCCGGGCGGCGGCCTGCCCGGCGGCGGCCTCGGAGGCCTCGGCGGAGGCGGTGGCCTCGGCGGCGGCCGCGGTGGCAGTGGCGGCGGCAGCACCGTCGGCGCGGGCCGCGCGGGCGGTACGGCCGGCACCGGTG
>NZ_JAHTIK010000001.1:5266794-5268900 GCF_025655475.1 Kitasatospora sp. DSM 101779
GGGGCGGGGGGCTGGGCGTGGGCGGTTCGGTGTTGCCGGGGCCGGGCTGCAGGTCGAACTGGCTGATCGGGCTGCCGCCGAGCGCGGCGGCCATGTAGGAGGTCCAGATCCGTGCGGGGAAGGTGCCGCCGTTGACCCGCTCGTAGCCGGCGGTGCCGGCCAGCGACTCCTTGGCGTGGGTCTTCTTGTCCTCGCGGAACAGGCCGACGACGGTGGCGAGTTCGGGGGTGTAGCCGGCGAACCAGGCGGAGCGGTTGTCGTCGGTGGTACCGGTCTTGCCGGCGGCGGGCCGGCCGAGGGCCTGGGCGGTGGCGCCGGTGCCGCGCGGGCCGACGGTGTCGCGCAGCACGTCGGTGACGGCGTCGGCGCTGGTGCGGCTGACGGCGGTGGTGGCCTCGTGGGCGGGCAGTAGGGGCCGGTCGCCGGTGCCGGGGCGTTCCAGGGCGGTGACGGCCCAGGGGCGGATGGCCTGGCCGTGGTTGGCGAGGGCGGCGTAGACGGCGGCGAGGTCGAGGGCGCTGGGGGTGGCGGTGCCGAGCGTCATCGAGCTGTGGTCCGGGTCCATGCCCTGGAGGCTGTCGGGCAGGCCGAGGCGGATCGCGGTGCGGCGGACGTTGTCGAGTCCGGCGTCGATGCCGAGCTGGGCGTAGACGGAGTTGACCGAGCGCATCATGGCTTCGCGCAGGGTGATCTGCCCGTGGTTCTCGTTGTCCTCGTTGGGTGGGGCGTAGGGGGTGGGGCCGCCGACGACGAGGCGGCCGCTGGTGCCGTCGTACGGGGTCTGGGTGGTGATGGGCTTGCCGTCCTGGGTGGTGCGGTCTCCTTCGAGGGCGGCGGCGAGGTCGATGGGTTTGAAGGTGGAGCCGACCTGGTTGTCCTGGCGGAGCGCGTCGTTGTAGGGCTGGACGGCGTAGTCGGGGCCGCCGTAGGCGGCGACGATGCGGCCGGTGCCGGGTTCGACGGAGGCTCCGGCGACGCGGACGTCGGTGTCGGTGCGGGGGCGCTCGGCCGGGTCGAGTTCGGCGGTGAGTTCCTGTTTGACGGCGTTGACGAAGGCGTCCTGGCGGTTCTTGTCGAAGGTGGTGGTGATCCGCCAGCCGCCGGCCTTGAGGGTGGCGGTGTCGAGGACGCCGGTCTGGGTGAGCCAGTCGTCGGCGATGTCGACGAGGTAGCCGGCCTGGCCTTCGAGGCCGCCCGCCGGCTGCGGGTCGAGGACCTGGGGGAAGGCGGTCGCGGCGCGGGTGGCGGGGTCGAGGAAGCCGAGCGAGACCATGCCGTCGAGGACGTAGTTCCAGCGGGCGACGGCCTTCTCGCGGTTGGCGGGGGTGGCGGTCTTGACGTCGTAGGCGCTGGGGGCCTGCAGCAGGGCGGCGAGGTAGGCGCCCTGGGCGAGGTCGAGGTGGGCGGCGTCGGTGCCGAAATAGGCGCGGGCGGCGGTCTGGATGCCGTAGGCGCTGCGGCCGAAGTAGCTGGTGTTGAGGTAGCCGGTGAGGATCTCGTCCTTGCTGTCCTGCCGGTCGACCTTGAGGGAGATGAACAGTTCGCGGGCCTTGCGGGTGAGAGTCTGCTCCTGCGTCAGGTAGTAGTTCTTGACGTACTGCTGGGTGATGGTGGAGCCGCCCTGGAAGGCGCGGCCGCCCTGGCCGAGGTGGCTGACGTTCTGCCAGGCGGCGCGGACCATGCCCTTGAGGTCGATGCCGCGGTTGCGGAAGAAGGTGCGGTCCTCGGCGGAGACGACGGCGTCCCGGACGTGGGCGGGGACCTGGTCCAGGGTGACGTCCTCGCGGTTGACGGCGCCAGTGCGGGCGATCTCGGTGGTGCCGTCGGCGTAGTAGTACACGTTGCTCTGGGCGAGGGCGTGCGCGTTGGGGTCGGGGACGGGCACGGCCAGGTAGAGCGCGGCGAAGGCGCCGGTCGAGAGCAGCAGTCCGCCGCCGAGCAGGGTCAGCGAGGTGCGCCAGGTGGGGACGGTGCGGCGCCAGCGGGGGAGGCTGCGGCGGTGGTCGCGGCGGGCGCGGCGGCGCAGCCGGCGGCGGTCGCGGCGGGTGCCGGGCCTGCCGGGCGTCGTGCCGGGTCCGTCGGGCCGGTCGTTCTCGCGGTCGGGGC
>NZ_JAHTIK010000001.1:5272549-5275119 GCF_025655475.1 Kitasatospora sp. DSM 101779
CCGTACGGCCAGCAGCCGCAGGCTCCGGGCGGCTACCCGCAGCCGCAGGGGCAGACCCCGCCGCCGGGCGGCAACCCGTACGCCCGCTGACGGGCGGATGACACCCCACGGGGCCGGTCGCGATCCGCGGCCGGCCCCGCGGCGTTCCGGCGTTCCGGCGGTCCGCGGGCTCTCGGGCTCGCGGGCCGTGGCCGCGGGCGGGGTCAGCCGAGGCGGACGACGCTGCCGGTGGCGGCGGAGGTGCGGGCCGCCTCCAGGACGGCGAGGGCGGCGACGGCGTCCCGGGGGTCCACCGGCGGTGGGGCGCCGTCGGCCAGCGAGGCGGTGATGCCGGCGTAGTAGGCGGGGTAGTCGCCGGGGTCGGTGGGGATGCGTTCCGCGCCCTCGTCGGTGCCGAGGGTGCCGTACGCGGCGGGGTCGTCGGCGCCCCACGGGTAGCCGTCGCCGGGGGTGCAGCCGGCCCTGAGGTCGTTCTCCTGCGGGTCCATGCCGAACTTGACGTACCCGGCGCTGTCGCCGAGGACGCGCAGACGGGGGCCGCCGACCGGGGCGACGGCGCTCGTCCACAGGTGGGAGCGGACCCCGGAGGCGTGCGTGAGGGCGAGGAAGGCGTCGTCGTCGACCACCGCGCCGTCGCGGCGGGTGTCGACCTCCGCGTACACCGACTCCGCCGGGCCGAACAGGGTGAGCGCCTGGTCGACGAGGTGGCTGCCCAGGTCGTAGAGGGTGCCGCCGACCTCGGCCGGGTCGGCGAGCTCGCGCCAACCGGGCTTGGGCTTGGGACGGAACCGCTCGAAGCGCGATTCGAAACGGTGCACCCGGCCGAGCGCGCCCTCGCCGATCAGCCGGCGGGCGGTCAGGAAGTCGCCGTCCCACCTGCGGTTCTGGAAAACGGACAGCAGCACCCCGGCCCGCTCCGCCGCGTCGCACAGCCGGGCCGCCTCGACGGCGGAGCCCGCGAGCGGCTTGTCGATCACGACAGGCAGGCCGGCGGCGACCGCCGCCTCCGCGAACGGCACGTGAGTGCGGTTGGGGGAGGCGACGACCACCAGATCGAGGTCCTCGGCCCGGTCGAACAGGTCGGCCGGAGTGTCGAGCGGCTGCGCGCCGGGGTGGGCGCGGCGCAGCCGGTCGCGGCGGTCCGGGTTGGCGGTGACCACCGCGACCAGCTGCAGTCCGGGGGTGGTGGCGATCAGCGGGGCGTGGAAGGCGGAACCGGCCAGGCCGTAGCCGATCAGGCCGACGCGGAACGGGGTGCGGGGCGCGCTGGTCATGCTCCCCACTCAACCACGGCCGCGCCGGCCGGCCGGGTCAGCGCGCGTGCGTGCCGCGGGCGCGGTTGCGGCGGCGCAGCACGGCCATCGCGGCGCCGGAGAGCACGAACGCCGTGCCGACGGCGGCGATCAGGCCGGTGGAGCGGTCGGTACCGGTCTGGGCGAGCTGCTGCCCGGCCGGGACGGCCTCGGTGCCGGCGGGCGTCCCGGAGGACGCCGGGGTGCCGGGGGCGGTGGCCGAGGGAGCGCCCGTCCCGGCGCCGGCGGGGGCACCGGTCGCCGCGGCGGGCACTGCTCCGGGTGTACTGGCGCCCGCGCCCGTCCCGGTGCCGGCGGTGGTCGGGGTGGTGACGGGGGCGGAGTCGTGGACGTGCGGGGTGCCGCTGCCGGCGGGCGGGACGGGGGCCGTACCGGCGGGCTTGCCGGTGCCGTCGAAGACCACGTCGGAGCAGGAGTAGAAGGCCTCCGGACTGTCCGAGCGCTGCCAGATCGCGTAGATCAGCTGGCGGCCCTTCAGCCCGGCCGGGACCCGGCCGGGGAGCACGTACTGGCCGTCGACCAGCTGCGGGTCGGTGACGGTCAGGAACGGGGCGGACTGCAGGTTCGACCAGGCGAGCGGCTTGGCCGGGTCGTACGTGCCGTTGGTGACGTACAGCCGGAAGGTACCGCGGTGCGGCGCGGTGGCGCGGTACCGGAAGGTGAACGGCGCGCCGGCCGTCAGATTGGTGGCCGGCCAGTCGGCGCGGGGCAGGTCCAGGCCGGTGAACTCGGCGTTGTTGGCGCTGCACAGCTTGCCGTCCGGGATCAGCTGCTGGTGGCGGCCGTTGGCGTCGCCGATCCGCACGCCGTTCCAGTCGTACAGCGCCTGGGTGCCGCCGCGGGCGATCGCCGCCGCACAGGCCGCCGACTTCGGGTGCTCCGGGCCCTCCAGGTAGCAGCCCTCGACCCGGCTCAGCGGATTCTGCATCGAGCCGTGCGCGGCGGCCGTACCGGTGCCGAGCGTGCCGGACAGGGCCAGGCCGGCGAGGGTGCCGGCGAGGACGGTGACCCGGCGGCGGGCGGAGGGACGAGCGGACATGGTGGCGCTCCTGGATCGAGGGTCGGGGACGCTGTGCCAGCACGCTAACCACTGCCGATGGGCGGACTGACGGGTGATCAGTGCTGTTATGGGGTCTTTAAGGCGTTCTTGAGGCGGCCGGACCGCGGGTCCGGCGGCTCGGCCGCGGGCGGTGCAGACGGTGCAGACGGTGCGGGCGGTGCGGACGGTGCGGGTGGGGCGCGCGGCCGGGCGGCCAG
>NZ_JAHTIK010000001.1:5275131-5328660 GCF_025655475.1 Kitasatospora sp. DSM 101779
GGGCGCGCGGCCGGGCGGGCGATGCGGCGCCGGGGGAGGTGCGGCGGCCGGAGTGGAGTCCGCTGGTCGAAACGTGCTCCCCGCCGGGCAGGTGTGCGGATTAGGCTGGTCGCGTTGGGGCAGCCAGTAGGACCCCCACACGTCGCGGAAGTCCCGCAGCGGGCGCCGGGCGGAGGGGTGCAGTTCCGTACGACCACCGCACGACCTCGGGAGACACGCACGTGGCAGACCGCAAGCCCATCGAGTCCTGGCTGACCGACATGGACGGCGTCCTCATCCATGAGGGCACGCCGATCCCCGGCGCGGAGGAGTTCCTCCGCCGCCTCCGGGAGTCCGGCAAGCCGTTCCTGGTGCTCACCAACAACTCGATCTACACCCCGCGCGACCTCAGCGCCCGCCTCGCCGGCATGGGCCTCGAGGTACCGGAGGAGTGCATCTGGACCTCCGCCCTCGCCACCGCCAAGTTCCTCAAGAGCCAGCGGCCCGGCGGCACCGCGTACGTGATCGGCGAGGCCGGTCTCACCACCGCGCTCTACCAGGCCGGCTACGTGCTGACCGACAAGGACCCGGACTACGTGGTGCTCGGCGAGACCCGCACCTACAGCTTCGAGGCGCTCACCAAGGCGATCCGGCTGATCAACGGCGGTGCCCGGTTCATCTGCACCAACCCGGACGAGACCGGCCCGTCCACCGAGGGCGTGCTGCCGGCCACCGGCTCCGTCGCCGCACTCATCACCAAGGCGACGGGCGTCGAACCGTACTTCGTCGGCAAGCCCAACCCGCTGATGATGCGTGAGGCGCTCAACACCGCCGGGGCACACTCGGAGACCGCCGCGATGATCGGCGACCGGATGGACACCGACGTGGTGTCCGGCATGGAGGCCGGCATGGAGACGATCCTCGTCCTGACCGGCCTCACCTCACCGGCCGACGTCGAGCGGTTCCCGTACCGGCCGACGCGCGTCGTGAAGTCGATCGCCGACCTGATCGACGAGATCTAGACCGGATTCAGCAGTCGCACCGCCGCCGCGGGCGGGCCTTCTCGGGCCGGCGCCGCGGCGGCGGTGTCGTTCGAGCCCGAGGGGGAGCAGTGGAACGGGCAACAGGAGTGGGAAGACCGCGGATGGAACAGGAGGAGCCGGCCGACTCGGGCGTGGTGTCCGGGGTGGCGGCGGAAGTGGTGTCCGGGGTGGTGGACGCCTCGGGTTCGCGGGACGTGGCGGAGACGTCGGGAGGGGTGGACGAGAAGCGGGTGACCTGGGCGGAGCTCTACTTCGACCTGGTCTTCGTCTTCGCCGTGACCCAGGTGTCCCAGCTGCTGCACCACCACCACGACTGGGCCGGGGCGGGCCGGGCGCTGGTGGCCTTCGCGCCCGTGTACTGGTGCTGGGTCGGGACGACCGTGCAGGCCAACATCCGCGACGTCGACACCCCGCGCGACCGGATCGGGATCTTCGGCGTCGGCCTCTGCGGCCTGTTCATGGCCCTCGCCCTGCCCGGCGCCTACGGGGCCCGCGGACTGCTCTTCGGCGCCGGCTACTGGGCCGCCCGGCTGGTCCTGCTGTGGCTGGTCCGCGGCATCCGCGGGGCCTGGACCGGCCCGTACGGCGTCGGGGTCGCCGTCAGCGGCCCGCTGATGCTCCTCGGCGGCACGGTGGACGGCCCCGCCCGGACCACCCTGTGGGCCGCCGGCGCCTGCTGCGACCTGGCCGCACCACTGGTCTTCCGCCGCCGCCTGGCCGTCGTGAACTACCACCCCGGCCATCTGCCGGAGCGCTTCGGGCTCTTCCTGCTCGTGGCGCTCGGCGAGTCCATCGTGGGCATTGGCGGACCGGTCGCCGACTCCCGCCTGCACACCGGTCAACTGCTGTCGGTGGCAGTCGCCTTCGCCATCTCCTGCGCCCTGTGGTGGCTCTACTTCGGCTTCGCCTCGGACGCCATGCGGTTCGCCGTGGAGACGGCGGCCTCCCGCCGCGACATGATCCGCTGGGTGTTCTCGTACGGCCACCTAGTGCTGATCGCCGGTGTCATCGCCGTCGCGGTCGGCTTCGGCGAGACCGTCGCCGAACCGGCCCACGCGCTCGGGCTCGGTACCGTCGCGCTACTGTACGGCGGCTGCGTGCTCTACCTGCTGTCGTTCAGCTACACGCGCTGGATGATGTTCGGCAAGGTCTCGCCGACCCGACTGGTGGCCGCGGTCCTCGTCCTCGTCCTGCTGCCGCTCATGCCGGACCTGCCGGCCCTCACCGCCCTGACCGCACTGGCGGTCGTGCTCGTCGGACTCAACGGGGTCGAGCACGTGCGGGTACGCCGGGCCGGCCTTCGAGCGGAGGCCGAGGCTTAGCACCCTGCGGCGTGACCGGTGTGGATTCCCGGTCGATCCACCGGGGATCCGGCGGGGAGGCGGGCGGGCGGAGCGGGTTGTCGGTCCGGGTGTGTAGCGTTCAGGGTCGTAGGAAGTCGTACGTCGGAGGCGACCGCTGCGCAGTGCGGCGCGGTCGGTGGGAGGTTTGTCGTGACGGATCTGGCTGAGGCGGCCGTGGACGCCGGTTTCGAGCTGCCCGAGTCCTGGCAGGACGTGCTCGCGGACGAGGTCGGCAAGCCGTACTTCGCACAGCTGGCCGCTTTCGTGGCCGGCGAGCGCGCCGAGCACCAGGTCTTCCCGCCGAGCGGGCAGGAGTTCTCCGCGCTGGCGGCGACCCCGTACGACAAGGTCCGCGTGCTGGTCCTCGGTCAGGACCCGTACCACGACGACGGCCAGGCCCACGGCATGAGCTTCTCCGTCCTGCCGGGCACCAAGACCCCGCCGTCGCTGCGCAACATCTTCAAGGAGATGGACGCCGACCTCGGCATCCCCGCCCCCGACAACGGCTACCTGATGCACTGGGCGGAGCAGGGCGTCCTGCTGCTCAACGCGGTGCTGACGGTGCGTGCGCACGAGCCGAACTCGCACAAGGCCAAGGGCTGGGAGAAGTTCACCGACGCGGTGATCAAGGCCGTCAGCGAGCGCGAGGAGCCCTGCGTCTTCGTGCTGTGGGGCAACTACGCGAAGAAGAAGCTGCCGCTGATCGACACCACCCGCCACGTCGTCGTGCAGGGTGCGCACCCGTCGCCGCTGTCCGCGAAGCTCTTCTTCGGCAGCAAGCCGTTCTCGCAGATCAACGCCGCGCTGGAGGGCTTCGGCGCCGAGGCGATCGACTGGACGATCCCGAACCTGAACGACTGACCGGCGTACGGGAGGGCCGGCCGTACGCTGTGAGGGCAGCGAGCGGCCGGCCTTCCGCGTCTTCGAGGGTGGTACCGGTTGTTGCCGCGGGTCCAGGGGCCCGGCGCTCGGGGCGGCTGTGGCTGCGGGGCTCAGACCAGGGCGGTGGGGGTACCGGCGGTGACCCGCGTGTCGGCTGCGAGCCCGGGGGAGAGGCGCAGCGGCGGCTCGGTGGCGGCGCGGACCTCCTCGACCGTACGGCCGGCGGCCACCTCCATCAGCACCAGGCCGTGCGGGGTGACGTCGAGCACGGCGAGGTCGGTGACGATCCGGTGCACCACGCCCCGGCCGGTGGCCGGGAGCGACAGCTCGTCGACGATCTTCGGTGTACCGTCCTTGGCGGTGTGCTCCATCACCACGATCAGCCGGCGTGCGCCGTGCACGAGGTCCATGGCGCCGCCCATGCCCTTGACCATCTTGCCGGGGATCATCCAGTTCGCCAGGTCGCCCGAGGCGGACACCTGCATCGCGCCGAGAACGGACACGTCGATCCGGCCCGCCCGGATCATGCCGAACGAGAAGGCCGAGTCGAAGTAGGAGGCGCCGGCCTCGACCGTCACCGTCTCCTTGCCCGCGTTGATCAGGTCCGGGTGCTCGGTGCCCTCCTGCGGGTACGGCCCCACGCCGAGGATCCCGTTCTCCGAGTGCAGCACGACGTGCACGCCGGGCGGGAGGTGATTGGGGATCAGGGTCGGCAGGCCGATCCCCAGGTTCACGTACTGTCCGTCGCGCAGCTCCCGGGCGGCCCGGGCGGCGAGCGCGTCCCGGGGGTCGAGCCCGCCCGTGCGGGCGAGCGGTGCCGCGTCCGGTGGGGTGCGGCGGTCCTGGTCCTGCTTCTGGTGCTGGTTCTGGTGCCGGTTCTGGTGGTGCGGAGCGGGCATGGTCAGGCCTCCTGGGCAATCGGGCGGACGGTGCGGCGCTCGATCCGGCGGTCCGCGGGATCGGCGGCGACGACCCGGTCGACGTAGACACCCGGCAGGTGCACCGCGTCCGGCGGGAGCTCGCCCGGTTCGACGATCAGATCGGCCTCGACCACGGTGACCCGCCCGGCGGTGGCGCACAGCGGATTGAAGTTGCGGGCGGCCGCGTGGAAGACGCAGTTGCCGTGGCGGTCGGCCACCTCGGCCCTGACCAGCGCGAAGTCCGCGGTGATCGCCTCCTCCAACAGGTAGCGTCGGCCGCCGAACTCGCGGACCTCCTTCGCGGGCGAGGCGACCGCCACCGAGCCGTCGACGGCGTACCGCCAGGGCAGACCCCCTTCCTCGACCTGCGTGCCCGCGCCTGCCGGGGTGTAGAAGGCGGGGATGCCGGCACCCCCGGCGCGCAGCCGCTCGGCCAGCGTGCCCTGTGGGGTCAGCTCGACCTCCAGCTCACCACTCAGGTACTGCCGGGCGAACTCCTTGTTCTCGCCGACGTACGAGGACGTCATCCGGGCGATCCGGCCCGCGCGCAGCAGCAGGCCGAGGCCCCAGTCGTCGACGCCGCAGTTGTTGGAGACGATGCGCAGCCCGGACGTGCCGGCCGCCGCGAGCGCGCCCAGCAGGGTGCTCGGGATGCCGCAGAGGCCGAATCCGCCGACGGCGAGAGTCGCTCCGTCCGGGATGTCCTCGACCGCGCGGTCGGGGGAGTCAAGGACCTTGTCCAAGGGGTCACCTCACTGGGGGGCGGGGGTGGACGCGGGGGTGTGGGTGTGGGTGTGGGGCTGCTGCTGTCCGAGGTCGTACGGCCGGGTGTCCGGTGGCCGGGTGCCCGACCCAACGGATGGCCGGGTGCCCGACCGACGGACCGGGCGGCCCGTCGATCGGAGGCTCGCGGATCGACAGAAGGGTGGGCGAGCGCCTGGTCGGCAGACCCGTCGGGACACGCGGTTCGCCCGGTCCTTCGGGATGGGTGGTCAGGCCGCGCGGGAGCGGGTGCTGACGGTGGTTCGGCGTGGTCGGCGGACCTGCCGGGGCCGGTCGGGCTCCTCCACACTCGCCCCGGGACGCGGTCCCTTCCATGGCGGTGCCCGACATTCGGTGCGCGCCGCCCATGGGGTCGCGCCACACGGGTCGCCCCGCGGCGCTCCGACATGGCTGAGGGCCACACAGCCGAGGCGGTCGGTGCGTCGTGCGGCCATATGTCCCCGGACCGGCCGCACTCCTACGGTTCCGGCATCCACCCCGAAGCGATCCCCCAGGAGCCGGCCGCCATGCGCAACTCAGCACTTCTCCGCGTCAGATCCCTCGGTGCAGCCCCGGCCGCGTCCCCGGCCGCGTCCACGGCTGCTTCCGGAGCGCGCGGAGTCTCGGGCGGCTCGCGGCGCCTCGGACGCCGGGTCGCCGTCCTGGCAGCGTGCAGTGTGCTGGCGGTCGGCTGCGCCAAGGCCGGCACGGCGGGGACGGACACCGCGAGCGGGAGCGGCGCCGGGGCGTCGAGCCCGGTCAAGGTCGGCCTGCTCTACTCCAAGACCGGCCCGCTCGCCGCGTACGGCAAGCAGTACCTGGAGGGCTTCAAGGCGGGCCTCGACTACGCGACCAAGGGCACCGGCGCGGTGGACGGCCACCCGATCGAGTTCGTCGAGCAGGACGACGCAGGCGACCCCGCCAAGGCGGTGTCCGGCGCCAAAGAGTTGATCGGCAAGGGCTACAAGATCCTCGCCGGCTCCACCGCCTCCGGCGTGGCCCTGCAGGTGGCGCCCTTCGCCGCGCAGAACAAGGTGCTCTTCATCAGCGGCCCGGCCGCCGCCGACAAGGTCACCGCGCTCAACAAGTACACCTTCCGCTCCGGCCGCCAGTCATACCAGGACACCCTGACCGCGGCCTCGTTCGTGGGGGACGCCAAGGGCAAGAAGGTGACGGTGCTCGCCCAGGACAGCGCCTTCGGGCAGGCGAACGTGGCCGCCGTGAAGGCCGTCCTCGGCAAGGAGGGCGCCACGGTCGACGCCGTCCTCGCCCCGCCCAGCGCGACCGACCTGACCCCGTTCGCCACCCAGGCCAAGGCCGCCAAGCCCGACCTGCTGTTCGTCGCCTGGGCCGGTGAGACCGCCGCCGCCCTGTGGACCTCGCTCAACCAGCAGGACGTCTTCTCCTCCACCCGCGTGGTCACCGGCCTCGACCTCGCCGCCTCGTACCCGCTCTTCGGAGCTGCGGGCGAGAAGATCTCCTTCCTGAACCACTACTTCGCCGGTGCGGCCGGGACGGACATCGAGAAGGCGATGACCGAGTCCGTCGTCAAGGGCGGCAGCAAGCCGGACATCTTCACTCCCGACGGCTTCACCGCCGCTCAGATGGTGGTCCACGCGATCGAGGCCAACAAGGGCTCCGCCGACGACACCGCCGCACTGGTGAAGGCGCTGGAGGGGTGGAGCTTCGACGGTGTGAAGGGCCATCTCACCGTTCGCGCCGAGGACCACGCCCTGCTGCAGCCGATGTTCCAGGTGCGCCTGACCGGTACGGGGGCCGCCGCCAAGCCCACCGTGGAGAAGGTCCTCCCCGCCGAGCAGGTGGCGCCGCCCGTTCTCGCGATGGTGGGCTGATCGTGAAGCAGCCATCCGCATCCCGGCCCGGCCCGGGGCAGCCCGCCGCCGGCGCCGGACCGTCGGGGGCCGGCAGTTCGGTGGGCGTTTCGGCACCGGCCGTGGCCGGCGGCTCGGTGGGCGTCCCCGGACCGGCCGCGGCCGGCGGCTCGGTGGGTATCCCGGAACCGGTGGGCGGGAGTGCGGCCGTGGGGCGGAGCCAGGCCCCGGTCCTGCGGCTGGCGGGGCTCGGCTGGTCGGTCCGGGGGGCGCCGATCGTGGAGGACGTCTCCTTCACCGTGGGGGAGGGCGAGTTCGTCGCCTTCATCGGACCCAACGGTGCGGGCAAGACCTCCCTCTTCAACCTGATCTCCGGGATCTACCCGGCGAGCCACGGCAGGCTGGAGCTGGACGGGTCGGACATCACGGACCAGCCCGTGCACGCACGGGCCCGGCGCGGGATCGGGCGGACGTTCCAGACCTCCTCACTGTGGGGTGGGATGACGGTTGCCGAGCACGTACGGCTGGCCGCGCAGGCCGCCGCCGGACCGGCCGCCTCGTACCGGTTCTGGCGCCGGGCCGACCGGTACACGACGCAGGTCGCCGAGACGTTGGAGCGCACCGACCTCGGGCACCGGGCGGACACCCTGGCGAACGCCCTCTCGCACGGAGAGAAGCGCAAGCTCGAACTGGCCGTGCTGCTGGTCGCGGAGCCCCGGCTGATCCTGCTCGACGAACCGATGGCCGGCGTCAGCGCGGAGGAGGTGCCCGCCCTCACCGAACTGATCCGCTCGGTGCACCGGGAGTCGGGCCGGACGGTGCTGATGGTGGAACACCACATGGATGTCCTGCTCGGCCTCGCCGACCGGCTCGCCGTGATGCACCACGGCACCCTCCTGGCACTGGACACGCCTGCCGCCGTGATGGCGGATCCCACCGTGCAGCAGGCCTACCTGGGTGAGGCGCTGTGACGGACGACTCCTCTCTGACGCAGGATCGGAAGGCAGCAGCGAACGGACAGGTGCCTGGCGCCGCTGAGGCGCCGGCGCCGCTCCTCGCGGTGCGGGACCTGCGGGTGGTCATCGACGGTCTGCACATCCTGCACGGCGTGGACCTCGACGTCGCTCCCACGGGTGTGACCGCCCTGCTCGGCCGCAACGGCGCGGGCAAGACCACCACCGCCAAAGCGATCATGGGCCTGGTGCCACGAACGGGCAGCCTCCTGTTCGGCGGCGTCGAACTGGCCGTCCTGCCGACGCACCTGGTGGTCCGGCAGGGCATCGGCTACGCCCCGGAGGACCGCGGCATCTTCGCCGGTCTCACCGTCGCCGAGAACCTCCGGCTGGCCGAGCGCGATGCCGAGCCCGCCTACGACCTGGTCCACGAGCTCTTCCCGGAACTGCGGAAGCGCTCCCGACAGGCGGCCGGGACGCTCTCCGGGGGCCAGCAGCAGATGGTGGCGATCGGCCGCACCCTGCTCAACCGCAACCGTCTGATCATCGCCGACGAGCCCACGAAGGGGCTGGCCCCGAAGATCGTCTCGGAGGTGGCCGAGGTGCTGGCCCGAGCGGCGGAACGGGTGCCGATCCTGCTGGTCGAGCAGAACCTCGCACTGGTGCGGCGGCTGGCCGGCCGCTGCACCGTCCTCGCGGACGGCCGAACCGTCCACCAGGGCGACACCGCCGAACTGCTGGCGGACGAGGAGGCCTCGCGCCGGCTGCTCGGGGTCGGCAGCAGGCGCGCTTCTGCCGCCGCCGAGCAGACCGGGGCCGATGGCCCGGCCCGTCCCGTCGAATCCGTTACGGAGGTGACCTCCACATGAACACCGTCGTCCTCCTCGTCTGTACGGGTCTGGGTCTGGGCGCTCTCTACTTCCTGGTGGCCTCCGGGCTGTCGCTGATCTTCGGTCTGATGGACGTGCTCAACTTCGCCCACGGAGCCCTGCTGTCGGTGGGCGCCTACGCGGCCTGGTGGGCCTCCGCCGAGGCGGGGGCCGGCTTCTGGTGGGCCGTGCTGTTCGGCACCGTGACGGGTACCGCTGCCTCCGTTCTGCTCGAACTGGCCGTGATCAGGCCCCTCTACAGTCGCCCTCGTGACCAGATCCTGGCCACCGTCGGCGTCGGCCTGGCGCTGCCCGCCCTGATCATGGGCATCTGGGGCGCCGACGCCCGTCCCTTCCAACCGCCGGCCGCACTCGCCGGCACCGTCTCGCTGCTCGGTGCGGTCGTTCCCGTCAACCGCTTCGTCCTGATGGGCGCTGCCCTCGTGGTCCTGGTGCTGCTGCGGCTCTTCCTGAGCCGGACCCGGTACGGCCTCGTCGTCCGGGCCGGTGTCGAGGACCGCGCCATGGTCACGGCCCTCGGTATCGATGTGCGTCGCGCGTTCACCCTGGTCTTCGCCATCGGCGGAGCCGCCGCCGCGCTCGGCGGCGCGCTCGCCGGTCTCTACTTCGGTTCGGTCAACCCCGGTCAGGGCACCGGTCTTCTGATCTTCGCCTTCGTCGTGGTCGTCATGGGCGGCATGGGCTCGGTCACCGGTGCCGCCGTCGCATCGGCCGCAGTCGGCCTCGTCCAGCAGTTCGCCAATTACTACACCGCCGCCGGGCTGGGCGATCTCTCCGTCGTCGTACTCCTCGCCGTACTTCTCCTCGTACGGCCCCGCGGACTCACCGGGAGGCTCGCGTGACCACCAAATCCTCGATCACGGGCACCGAGAGCCCGACGGGCGTCACAGTCACAGGGCCCGGCGGTACTTCTGACGGAGATTCTGGAACAACCGGACGGGGGCGCACCATCCCTCGAACAGGTGAATCATTCGGTGATGGCTCGACTGCGCTCCGTCGCGCACTACGCTGGTGGCCGATCGCCCTGCTGATCCTGTTCCTTGTCGCCCCATACAGTGCGCTTCCCGTTCCGGGGCTCCTCGACGGGCCGCTCGGCAGCCCCGGCAGCCTCCAACTGATCGCCCTGTGCCTGCTCTACGGGGCCCTGGCCACCGGTTACGACCTGCTCCTCGGCCGGACGGGCCTGCTCTCCTTCGGCCACGCCCTCTACTTCGCCGCGGGTCTCTACTGCACGGACCTCGCCATGCTCGAACTCCGCCTCCCCCTCCTGCCGGCCGCCGCCGTCGGCATCGCCTGCGCCACGCTGCTCGCCCTGCTGCTGGGTGCGGTCAGCCTCAGGGTCACCGGCATCGGCTTCTCCATGGTCACCCTCGCCTTCGCGCAGGCCGGGGCGATCCTCGTCCAACGCAACCCGGGTGGCCTCACCGGCGGTGAGGAGGGGCGCGCCGCCCCCGCCGACCTGCTGCCGTCCTCGCTGGTCGGCATCGGCAACACCGCCAACCTCTACTGGATCGCCCTCGGGTACCTCGTCCTCACCCTCGCGATCGTCCATTGCACCGTCGGCTCGCCGATCGGCCGGGTCTGGGCCGGCATCAGGGAGAACGAGCGGCGCGTCGAGGTCCTCGGCCTGCGGCCGTACGGCTACAAGCTGATCGCCTTCGTCGTGGCCGGGGCCCTGGCAGGCGCCGGCGGGGTCGTCCACCTGCTGCTGACCGGCGGCGCGACCCCGCAGTCCGCGACGTCCGACGCCACCCTCGCCCTGCTGGTCATGGTGGTGCTCGGCGGGTCCGGCACGCGTTGGGGTCCGCTGCTCGGTGGCCTCCTCTACACCTGGGCCGGCCACCGCCTCGGCGACCTCGCCAACTCCTCCGCGGTGGCCGACCTGCCCGCCGCGCTGCGTGTGCCGCTCTCCCAGCCGCTCTTCCTGCTCGGGGGCCTGTTCGTCCTCGTGGTCTACCTCCTGCCGGGCGGCCTGGCTAGACTGCCCGCCCGTCTGCGTGCCGCCCGCGCCGGCTCGGCCTTGCCTGTTCGAATCCGTGGAAATGAGGCAGCGTGAGCATCTCCGGAGGACCCGTGCACGACGAACTGTCCGTCCCCGTGCCCGGAGGCGACCTGGCCGTCCTGTGCTGGCCGGCCCGGGTGCCGGACGCACCCGCGGTGGTGGCCGTCCACGGCATCACCGCCAACGCCCTGGCCTGGGGCGAGATCGCCGACCGGCTGTCCGGCCGGCTCACCCTGGTCGCGCCGGACCTCCGGGGCCGGGCGGACAGCCGCGCGGTCGACGGACCGTTCGGCCTCGCCCGCCACGCGGACGACGTGGCCGCCGTCGTCCGCACCCTCGGCCTCGGCCCCGTCCAGTTGGTGGGGCACTCGATGGGGGCGTGGGTCTGCGCCCTCACCGCCGTGCGCCACCCGGAGCTGGTGAGCCGGGTGCTGCTGGTCGACGGAGCCGTGAGCTTCCCACTGCCGGCCGGGGTCCACGAGGACGACGCGCTGGCGGCCGTGCTCGGCCCCGCCCTCGCCCGGCTGTCCATGACCTTCCCGGACCGGCAGGCCTACCGGGAGTTCTGGCAGGCCCACCCCGCCTTCACCGGCGGCTGGACCGCCCGCATGGACGCCTACACCCAGCGCGACCTCATCGGGACGGAGCCCGAACTCCGCTCCTCCTGCGTCCCCGAGGCCATCCACCAGGACGGCCGTGAGGTGCTGCTGGACAAGGAGGCCGCTGCCGCCGTCCACCAACTGCCCTGCCCCGCAGAACTGCTCTGGGCCGAACGCGGGCTGCTCGACGAACCGCAGGGACTTTACGACGCTGCGCGACTCGGGGCTGCCGGCCTGGACGGAGCCCGCGTCCCCGCCGCCGCCGTCCCCGGTACCAACCACTACTCGATCATCGGCGGGGCGGACGGCGCCGACGCCGTGATCGACCGGCTGCTGCACGGCGCAGCAACCGACTGACCTGCGGAGAAGTCCGTTGCCGGCTCGGAACCGTCAGGGACGGCCCGAGCCGGCAACGGCAGGCCGACAGCCGGCAACGGCAGATCGGCAGGGGAGGGGCCGGCTCAGCCCGCAGTCCCCAGGAAGCTCCCCCAGCCACCCGTCGGCGCCTTGCCCACGCCCAGGGTGCGGAGCTTGCGCAGCGTCGACTGGTCCTGGACCTCCAGCCACTCGACCAACTGCCGGAAGGAGACCAGCCGGACGTCCGGCTTGCTGGCGATCTCCTTGATGGTGTCCTCCACGGCGTCCATGTAGATGCCGCCGTTCCACTGCTCGAAGTGGTTGCCGATGAACAGCGGCGCCCGGTTGGTGGTGTAGGCCCGGTTGAAGCCCGCCACGTAGGCGTCGCGGGCCTGGGCCCGCCACTCCGCGTGCTTCGACGGGTCGCCCTTGGTCGAGCCGTGCGACTGGTTGGCGAGGATGTTGTAGTCCATGGAGAGCACCTGGAAGCTGTGCCCGGGGAACGGGATGCCCTGCAGCGGGAAGTCCCAGATCTTCCCGTCCTGGACCTTCTGCGGCCAGATCTGCAGACCGCCGGGCGAACTCGCGTCGTACTTCCAGCCCAGCTTCGCCGCGGTCGGCAGCAGGCCCTTCTGGCCCTGCAGGCAGGGCGTGCGGCCGCCGATGAGCTCCTTCTTGTAGTCGAAGGGCAGCGGGTCGACGTCGGTGAAGCCGGTGTTCGTCCTCCACTGGGTGACGAACGACACGGCCTGCTGGATCTCGTTCTCCCAGTCCTCCGGCGTCCACTTGTTCACGGCGTTGCCGTCGTCGGGCTGCCGCGCGCAGAAGTGGCCGTTGAAGTGGGTGCCGATCTCGTGGCCGGCCAGCCAGGCCTGGCTGATCAGCTTGACGGTGTTGCGGACGGCGTTCGCGGAGAGGAACGGGATGTCCGACGCGCCGACGGGGTGACGCGGCGGGTGGTAGAGGCTCGACTTCTCCTTCGGCAGCGTGTAGATGCCGGAGAGGAAGAAGGTCATCGACGCCTTGTGCTCCTCCGCGATCTTCAGGAAGCGGCTGAACTGTCCGTCGTCCGTGGCACCTGCGCCGTCCCAGGAGAACACCACGAACTGCGGCGGCTGCTCACCGGGCTTGAGCTTTTCGGGCTTGGGCTGGTTCGGCTGGGCGCCGGTGTCCGAGGTCGAGCCGTCCCCGAGCGGCGTGCCCTTGACGGGTTTGGCCGTCGAGGTGCTGCCGGCTCCGTCCCCGGAACCGCCGCCGGGCCCCGAGCCCTTGCCGTTCGCCCCGCCGCCGCTGCCACAGGCGGCGACAGCGCTCAGTGCCGCGGTGGCCGCCCCGGCACTCAGCACAGCCCTGCGCGAGATGCTGCTCATGGTCTCCCCTACCCGCGTGGTGCCCGCACCCAGCAGACGTCCGGACACCCAGGAGGCATCCGGACGGCGCCGACATAATCGGACAATTGATCTGTATTCCTGCTCAAGGATGTCATGAGCGCTCAGGTCGATACAGCGCGCCTGTCCACCCCCACGCCATCACGCAGGTCATACCCATGGTGGCTCCGCTGTCGACCGGACTGTTGCGGTCCTGAAACAGATCGTCGGACGGGCGGTCAGTCGATCGGCTGTCCGCGCGCTGCCCGCGCGCTGCCCGCGCGCTGCCCGCAGGTGGCCCACGGGTGGTCTGCGTGGCCCGCACACGACCCACGCGCAGCGACTGCACGACCCGTGCGCGGCCGACGCGAGGTCAGAGAGGTCCTTTGCGGCGAACGGGCCGGACGTGGCCGGCGACCCGAGCGGTCAGCAGGCCGCCGCGGCCCGACGCCGGCGCCGGACGACCCGGGCGATGCTGCCGCTGATGAGCGTTGCGGCCGCGCACGACACGGCCAGGCTCAGCCAGGCGGTGTCGAACCAGTGACTGTTGAGCCAGCCCAGGCTGACGATGTACGCGGCCCACACCACAGCCGCCAGAGCCGACCAGCGGAGGAAGACCCGCGACGAGGCCGGCGAGTGCCCGACCGCGAGGTCGAGGACGGTGCGGCCGGCCGGGACGAACCGGGCAATGATCACGATGACCGCCGCGGCCCGGCTGGTGCGCTGCGCCAGGCTGGCCTGCATCCGCTCCACGCTCGTCGCCAGCTCGGGGCGCCGCGCCAGGCGCCGCCGTACGGCCGGAGCGCCGCGCCGGGCCAGGTTCAGCAGCAGGAGGTCGCCCAGGAAGGAGGCCACGGCCACCCCGAGACCTAGCAGCAGGGGTGCGCCGTCCACCTCGGAGGTGCGGAGCACCGCGAGGATCACCAGCGTCCCGCTCGGCAGGAAGGGAAGGAAGGCGTCACCGAGCACGGCGCAGAGCGCCAGCGCGCATATCCATGACGGGCCGAGTACGGCTGCGGCGTCCAAGGTCGAACTCCCTCCAGACCGCCCGGGGGAGAGCAGTGCTGCAGGGAGTAACGCTAGCGAGTCGAACTTTCATGCCATGAAGCACCCCCCGTGTGGCGCGGCTCACGGCCGGCCTGTGGTCGGCGTGGGCGTCACCGCGGATCTCGGCACCCCCGTCGTGCACACATGGCACGAGCCCCCGGGGCGGGGTGCCGCTCCGGGGGCTCGCGGGGACCATCGGTGCTGGTCCAGCCCGGTGGTCTTCGTCAGGAGCGCGGTGATGCATGCACCGCACTGATGAGCAACTTTGCCCGATGGTCGCACCTGACGCGACATCAGGAACTGGCGACTTCCCGCGCTGGCATGAAGTCGCCACCGCTGCCCGCCCCGGCGTTCGATCGGTTCGGGAACGAGGGAACACGTCCGCCCGGATCAGGGTTGTCCCCCGTCGTCGGTCGTCCGACCGGCGACCAGGGACCCGCAGCGACCAGGAGGACGGGCGGCATGAGCGGCGAGCACACAGGTGGAACACAGAACCACGCGGAGGCGGCGGCAGCCGACCCCGTCCGCGGACACGCCCGCGGGTCCGCGCCCGCCCCGCTCTCCATCCTCGACCTGGCCACCGTCGGCGCGGGCCACTCGCCGGCCGACGCCCTCGCCGCCACCACCGAGCTGGCCAGGGCCGCCGAGGACTGGGGCTACCACCGCTTCTGGGTCGCCGAGCACCACGGCATGCCGGGCGTCGCCAGCTCGAACCCCGCGGTGCTCCTCGCCCACCTCGGCGCCCACACCCGCACCCTGCGCCTCGGCTCCGGCGGGGTGATGCTCCCCAACCACGCCCCGCTGACCATCGCCGAACAGTTCGGCCTGTTGGAGGCCCTGCACCCCGGCCGGATCGACCTCGGCCTCGGCCGGGCTCCCGGCACCGACCAGGCCACCGCCCGGGCGCTGCGCCGCGGACTCTCCGACGGCGCCGACGACTTCCCGCAGCAGTTGGCCGATCTCACCCACTTCCTCGACGGGGACTTCCCGGACGGCCACCCGTACGCGCGACTGCGTGCCGTCCCGCAGAGCGACGCCCGCCCGCCGATCTGGCTGCTCGGCTCCTCCGGCTTCAGCGCCCGCCTGGCCGGCCGGCTCGGCCTGCCCTTCGCCTTCGCCCACCACTTCAGCGCGTCCAACACCGTTCCGGCGCTGGACCTCTACCGCAGCACCTTCCGGCCGTCCGCCGTCCTGGACGAGCCGTACGCACTGATCGGCGTCAGCGCGGTCGCCGCCGACCGGAAGGCCGAGGCGCTGCGCCTGGCCCGCTCCGCAGGCCTCGCCATGCTCCGGCTCCGCCAGGGCCGCCCCGGGCTGATCCCCACCCCGGACGAGGCCGAGGCCCACCCCTACACCGAGATGGAGGCGGATTTCCTGGCGAGCTGGCTCGGCAACGTCGTCCTCGGCACCCCGGGGCAGGTGGCCGACGGCCTGGAGATCCTCCGCAAGCGGGTCGGCGCCGACGAACTCATGGTCACCTCGCACATTCACGGCCACGAGGCCCGCCACCGCTCGTACCGCCTGATCGCCGAGGCGTATGGGCTGACCGCCGACCACTGATCCGGACCCGGTGATCCAGGCCCGGTGATCCGGGGCCACCGGTGGCGGTGCCGTCCGATCAGTCGGGCAGGCACTCCCGGAGCATGTCCGCCACGATCTCGGCGTCGCCGGGCTTGGCGAAGTACCAGCCCTGGGCGGTGTCGCAGCCGGTGAGCCGGAGCCGTTCGGCCTGGGCGGCGTTCTCGATGCCCTCGGCGGTGACGGTCAGACCGAGGGCGTGGGCGAGCTGCACCATGGCGCCGACGATCTGCTCGTCCGCCTCGGTACGCCGGGCGCGGGCGCCGTCGGGGTCGGGCGAGGCGGAGCGGCCGCCGGGGAGGCCGGTCGTGCCGGCGTCGCGGAAGGCCTCGACGAAGGTGCCGTCGAGCTTGAGGACGTGCACCGGCAGCCGGGAGAGGTAGGCGAGGTTCGAGTAGCCGGTGCCGAAGTCGTCGATCGCGATCCTGATGCCCATGTCGGCGAGGGCCTGGAGGGCCTGGATGGGGCGCCCGCCCGGGCCGAGCAGGGCGCTCTCGGTGATTTCCAGCTGGAGGAGTCCGGCGGGGAGACCGGTCCGATCGAGGACCTCCGCCACGTCCGCGACGACGTCGGAGTCCCAGATCTGACGGGCGGCCAGGTTGACGCTCACGAAGGTGTCCGCGTCCGGGAACTCCGCCAGCCAGCGTCTCGCCTGTCTGCAGGACTCCTCCAGCACCCACTTGCCGAGCGGCACGATCGCGCCGGACTCCTCGGCCAGCGGGATGAAGCGGTCGGGGGAGAGGGTGCCATACCTCGGGTGCCGCCAGCGGACCAGTGCCTCGGCGCCGTGCACCAGGCCGTCCGAGAGCCCGACCAGCGGCTGGTACTCGACGATGAACTCGCCGCGCTCCAAGGCCGGCCGCAGCGCGGTGGAGAGCAGTTGTCGGGTCAGCTGGTGGGCGCCGCGTGCCGGGTCGTAGAGCGTCCACCGCGCCCGGCCGTCGGCCTTGGACCAGTAGAGCGTGGAGTCGGCGTCCTTGAGCAGGTCGGTGGGGGACGTGCCCTCGACCGGACGTTCCACCACGCCGACCGAGGCGGTGACGGCCAGCCGGTGGCCGCCGATCTCGAACGGCTTCTCCAGCGCCTTGATCAGCCGGCCGGCGAGCGAGGTGAGCTGCTCGGAGCCCTCGCTGTCGGTGATCAGGACGGCGAACTCGTCACCGCCGAGCCGGGCGACGAGCTGCCGGTCACCCCGAGCGAAACCGTTCTCCAGCCGGCCCGCCACCGCGACCAGCAACTGGTCGCCGACGTGGTGGCCGAGCGTCTCGTTGATCACCGCGAAGCCGTCGAGATCGAGGTAGCACAGCCCGATCCGGGGATGCCGCTCCCCGTCCGCTGCCTGCACTCCACCGACCTGCACCTTGCCGGCGCTCACCCGGCCGGTCTGAATGCCTCCGGTCTGAACGCCTCCACTGTGAACGCCTCCGGTCTGAACGCCACCCGGCGCCCCGCCGGTCGCTGCACCGTTTGCAGCACTGTTTGCAGCACCGTTCGCAACGCCCTGCCCGGCGCCGCCGGCTGAGCCGTTCGCCGAACCGTTGGCGGACCCGGGTGTACCGGAGCCGTTGGCGGACCCGGCAGCGCCGGTGCCCTTCACCGTCCCCGACCCGGCGGTCTTCCCCGTCGCCGGCCCCGTCGCAGGCCCCGTGCCGTTCGGCGTGCCGTTCGCCGGCCGGTCCGCGGCACCGTTCGGCGCGCGTCCCGGTACGCGGTTGAGCGGCGGACCCGACATGCCGTTGAGCGCTGCCGCGGCCGTGGTGAGCAGGCCGCCGCCCGTGGTGCCGCCACCTTCCGGTCGGGCGCTGCCCGACGGTACCTGGCCGGCCGCCGCACCCGTTCCGGGCTCCGTCCGGCCGCGGTCCGTCCGGGCGCCGACGGCGAGGAACGCGGCCTCCAGCCGCTCGAAGAAGAGCGTCCGGTTCGGTAGCCGGGTCAGCGGATCGTGCAGGGCCTGGTAGGCGAGCCGGTCGCCGAGGAGCCGTTGCTCTGTCACGTCCTCGACCATGGCCAGGGTGTAGAGCGGATGCCCGGCGCCGTCCCGGATCAGGGAGAGGGTCACCTTGCTCCACACCGAGCGGCCGTCCCGGTGCTTCAGCCGCTTCTCGACCCGCAGGCGGTCCCGCCTGCCGTGCACCAGGTCGCGGTAGAGGCGCCGCGGGGTGTCCTCGGGCTCGATGATCTCGTGGATGTGGGTGCGGGCGAGGTCGGACGGCTCGCGGCCCAGCATCGCCGCGAACGCGGGGTTGGCCTCGATGATCCGGTCGCCCGCGTCGATCAGGGCCATCCCGATGCCCGCGTCCGCGAACGCCGCCCGGAACCGGGATTCACTCGCCCGGAGAGCGGCCAGCAGGCGCGCCGTACTGCCGCCGACCGGCCCGGCGCAGGTGGGACAGGAGAGCAACGGCTCGACCGGCACGGGTGGTTCGGTCGCCGGCTGCGCCGCCGACGGCCCGACGTGGACGCCCTGCGCGCCGGTGGCCGACCGCTCCGCAGTGTGCTGCTCTGGGCGCCCGGGCGGCGCGAGCGGGGGTTCGGGGCGGCCGTGGCGCGCGCGGTTCAACTCCTCGGGCCGCACACCCGTGCGGTGTGCGTCGACCCCCTCGTTTCGCCCCGGCACGGCATGCTCCCGTCCGCTGCTCCCGCTGATCCGGACGGCTGCCGTAGTGCAGTTGTCCGTGTCCACGGCGGTCCACGCCCTCGTCCGATCCAACCCCTCGATCGAACCCCTCGGGTCGGGCCACCGCCGCCGATCATAGGCGTCACGGAGATTCGGCGGCGACCGCCGCCAGGGTGATTCGTCGGCTTTCTGACGGCGCGTGAGCGGACACGGTATCGCCCCCGGCCGCCGCGGAAGGGCGGCGGACGGGGGCGAGTGCGCATACGGCCTGCTCGTCCGGTGTGTGACCGGACGAACCGATGCCCGGTGCGCCGGCGGTGGGCGTCCCGGAGTCGGGGCGTGGGAGCGTTCCGACGATTTTGGGAGCGCTGTCACCCACGGCGTGTCGCGGGTCAGGCCAGGGTCGCGGTGAGGGTGATCGTGGTGCCGGTGAGGGCCTGGCTGACGGGGCAGTTGGCCTTGGCGTCCTCGGCGGCCTTGACGAAGCCCGCCTCGTCGAGGCCGGGAACCTGGCCGGTGACCGTCAGGTGGATGCCGGTGATGCCGGTGCCGGGCTGGAAGGTGACGTCGGCCCGGGTGTCCAGCTTGGTGGGCGGGGTGCCGGCACCGCTGAGGCCGTGCGAGAGGGCCATCGAGAAGCAGGCGGAGTGGGCGGCGGCGATGAGCTCCTCGGGGCTGGTCTTCCCGTTCGGGGCCTCGGCGCGGGCCGGCCAGGACACCGGGTAGTCCCCGATACCGGAGGAGTCGAACGTCACCAGGCCGCTGCCCTGGACCAGGTTGCCTTCCCACTCGGTGTGCGCGGTACGGGTGGTTGCCACGATCAGGTACCTCCTGTGCTGGGAGAACTGCTGGGTCGTCACGTCCTGTTGGTGCCGCGCCCAGCCTACGCGGCGATTGTCCGCCCGAGCGGGTGCTCCGTCGCACCCGCCACGCTGGGCCGGCGCAATGTCCGGATGGTGGACGACTGGTCCGAACGGTGGGAGTTCAGGGGGTGCCCCCTGTTAGATTTGCCGAGGCCTGCGCCGGTTTCCGGCCGCCGGGCCCGTCCAGCCCAGCAAGCTCCGGAGCGATCATCCGATGACCGATCAGCCCACCGACCCCGCCGCCGACGCCGTGGCCGCCGATGTCGCCGCCGCGGACGCCGCCGAGGCGATGGCGCAGGTCGACGAGGCGGTCCGCGCCGAGCTGACCAGCCTGCGCGAGAGCATCGACAACATCGATGCGGCCGTCGTCCACATGCTGGCCGAGCGCTTCAAGGCGACCCAGCGGGTGGGCCGGCTGAAGGCCGACCACAAGCTGCCCGCAGCCGATCCCGCCCGGGAGCGGGAGCAGATCACGCGCCTGCGCGAGCTGGCCGCCGGTGCGCACCTCGACCCGGTCTTCGCCGAGAAGTTCCTGAACTTCATCATCGCCGAGGTGATCCGGCACCACGAGGCCATCGCCCGTTCCTGACCGGGGCCCGCCGCACGCTGTGCCGCTGCCTGTCCACTGCTCCGCACGAGCCGCCCGGCAGAGCCGCTCCGCTCGAGCCGCTCCGCCGAACCCCTGTCCGGATGTCGGCTGCGGCTAAAGACGGGATTTCCCGTGGGCGGTGCACGGCGCTAGCGTGCTGTTCTCTTCGACCGGCGATCTCGAGCCACCGGCGGGGCAGTCGCCGAGCCGGCCCGCCGGGCCCGGCGCGGCCCAGCGATGGCGCGGAGGGTGGCACTGCAGATGACCAGCTATGTGGGCACCCCCGGCGCGGAGCCGTCGACGGGCCCGGAGCCCTCCGGACGCCCGGACGGTCCCACCGGCACGACCGCCGTCCACGGCACCGGCACCAGCACGGGCACCGGCTCCAACGGCGGCAGTGGCCGCCGTCCCCGGCGCCGCTGGCCCTGGTGGGTGGAGCTGCCGGTGATGGCCGCCGTCGGCCTGGTGGTGGCGCTGGTGATCAAGACCTGTCTGTTCCAGGTCTTCACCATCCCGTCCGGCTCGATGGAGAACACGCTGCGGGTCCACGACCGGGTGGCGGTCAACAAGCTGGCGGTGCTCACCGGGTGGGAGCCGAAGCCGGGCGAGCCGGTGGTCTTCCGCGACCCCGGGAGCTGGCTGCCGAACCAGCCCGAGTCCTCGGGGAGCCTGCCCGGCGCCTTCGACGCCGTGCTGAGCTTCGTCGGCCTGCTGCCGCCGAAGGACGACAACTACCTGGTCAAGCGGGTCATCGCGACCGGCGGCCAGACGGTCCAGTGCGCCGGGACGGTGCTGCGCGTGGACGGGCACCCGGTGGCGGAGCCGTACCTGCACGCCGGCGACGACTCCTGCTCGGGGCTGGACTTCGGCCCGGTCACCGTGCCGCAGGGGTACCTCTGGGTGGAGGGCGACCACCGCAGCAACTCGGCGGACTCCCGGTACCACCGCGACGGGCCGGGCGACGGCGCCGTGCCGGTGGCGAACGTGGTCGGTCCGGCCGCCGCCGTGGTGTGGCCGCTGGGACACGTCGACTGGTTCGGCTGGTCCGGCCGCTGACGGCGGGCCGGCCGGGCGGACCTGCCCGGCCGGGCCGAGGCTCGGTCGGGCAGGACCGGCACGGTCAGGCGGATCCCCGGACGGCGTCCTTCGGCGAGTCCTGGACGTCCCCGCCCCCGTCCCCGTTTCCCTTCTCGTCCCCGTCCCCGTCCTCGCCCGTCCGGGCGACCCGGTCGGACAGGCCGCCCGAGGCCACCGTCCGCTCCGGTTCGGAGACGGGCTTGCTGGTCTGGGCTGCGAAGGCGCCCACCAGCACCAGCAGGCCGCCGAGCAGCTGCGGTGCACCGAGGTGCTCGCCGAGCAGCACCCAGGCGAGGACGGTCGCGACCACCGCCTCCAGATTGGCGACCACGCCCGCGACCGGCGGGGACAGGTGCTGGACGGCGACCACGCCGGTCAGGTAGGCGAGCACCGTGGCGACCAGCACCATCCAGGCGGCGGGCAGCACCGCGGGCAGACTGTGGCCGTTCATGGCGACCCGGCCGCCGAGCAGGCTCCAGTCCGCCTCCCACGGCCGGGTGAAGGCGGTGAGCACCACGGCGCCGATGAGCAGGCCGTACGCGCTGACGGCGATCGGGTCGATCGGTTTCTCGCCGCGGCGGCCGGCGTCGGCGAGCACGAAGTAGCCGACCTGGCAGCAGGCCGCGCCGAGGGCGAAGACCACGCCGAGCGCGTCGAAGCCGAGCCCGTTCCAGACCTCGACCACGCAGGCCAGGCCGGTGACGGCGACACCGGCGCCGATCGCGGCGCCGCGCGAGACGGGACGGCGCTGCACGAACTTCACGTACCCGAGCAGCAACGGCGGCCCGAGGTACTCGATGAGCAGCGCGACACCGACCGGGATGCGGGAGATCGCCGCGAAGTAGCAGGCCTGCACGCCCGCCACGGCCAGCAGGCCGAAGCCGAGCAGCAGACCGGGGCGCTGGCGGACGGCGTCCCGGTGCCGGTACGCGAGCGGCAGCAGCACCACGGCGGCGCCGGTCACTCGCAGCCACACCACGTGCAGCGGTGAGAGGCCGGCCTCGATCAGCGGTTTCGCGGCGGTGCCGGAGCCGCCGAAGGCGAAGGCCGAGACCAGGGCCAGGGAGAGGCCGAGCGAGCCGATGCCGCGGGCCGGGGAGGGGGAGGAGCTGCGCACCGACGCATTGTGCCAGCCCGTGGACGGACTTGGTAAGGCGCCATCTCACTTCATGGTCCTGTGCGCCGCCGGCCCGGTCGGCGCCGGGACACCCAGAGGGACCTGGGACGACACCCCTGGCCGGCCCGGGCGCCCCCCGCTGCCGCTCCGGCCGGCGCCCCCGCCGCCGCTCTGGCCGGGCTACCCCCGGGTGCCCGTCGTCGTACCCGTCCCGCCGCTGCCGGCGGTCGTCCCGCCCGAGCCCGAGCCGCCCGAGCCCGAGCCGCCCGAGCCCGAGCCGCTCCCGGAACCGGACCCCGTCCCGCCGGAGCCGGACCCCGTCCCGGTGCCCGAGCCGTAGCCGAACAGGCCGCCCCCGCCGCCGGTGCTGCCCGAGTCCGTCCCGCCGCCCGAGGAACCGGCCCCGGTGCCGGGGCGGCCCGCGCCCGGCACGGTGGCGCCTTTCGACGCCCAGGGGCGCTCCGGCCGCTCGGTGGCGGCGTCCTCCGCCGGCGCACTGGCGGCCGGCGAGGACGGGGCGGTGGACGGGGAGGCGGAGGCGCTGCCGGTCGGCGACGGCTCGGCCGGCCGGGTGCGCACCTGCTTCGGCGCCGGGAAGTCGGAGACCGGCTCGCCGGCCAGCGCCGCCTTCATGTAGGCGGTCCAGATCAGCGTCGGGTAGCGGCCGCCCGCGGCCTCGCCGGTACCGCCGACCCCGTCCAGGGTGACCTGGGCCCCGGTGGCCGGGTCCTGGCCGAACAGCCCGACGGCCGTCACCAGCTCGGGCGTGTAGCCGACGAACCAGACCGACCGGGAGTTGTCCGTGGTGCCGGTCTTGCCCGCGACCGGCCGGTTCAGGGCGCCCGCCCGCCAGCCGGTGCCGCCCGGGTCGTCGACGACGCCCTGCAGCATGGCGGTGGCGGCCCGGGCCGCCTCCGGGCTGACCGCCTGGGTGGTGCTGTGCGCCGGCAGCGGCACCTGCTCGCCCTCCACCCCGACGGACTTCACCAGCCACGGGGTGATCTGCTTGCCGTCGTTGTCGAGCGCCGCGTACGCCCCGGCCATCTGCAGCACGCTGGGGGTGGCCGCGCCGAGCGGGATGGACGGCACCGCGGCCAGCCCCGGGGTGTCGGCGGGCAGGCCCATCGCGACGGCCGTCCTCCGGACGGTCTCCAGCCCGGTGTCCTGCGCGAGCTGCGCGTAGACCGAGTTGACCGACCAGTCGGTGGCCTGCTGGAGGGTGATCTGCCCGTAGTCCTTGCCGCCCTCGTTCGGCGGGGCGTACGGAGTGCCGGTGCCGCCGCGGACGGACCGCCCGCTGGTGCCGTCGTAGACGGTGTCGGCGGTGATCCGGCGGCCGGCCTGGGTGCGGGCCCCGCTGTCCAGCGCTGCGGCCAGCGCGATCGCCTTGAAGGTGGAGCCCGCCTGGTAGTCCTGCCGGGTCGCGTTGTCGATCCAGTGCTCGGTGGCGTCGCTGCCGCCGTACAGCGCGAGCACCGCCCCGGTCCTCGGGTCCAGCGAGACGGCGCCGGCCTGGGCGTCGGCGTCCTTCTTGCGCTTCGCAGGGTCGAGGTTGTCGGTGAGCTGGCTGCGCACGGCGGCCCGCAGCTGCCGCTCCCGCTCGGCGTCCACGCTGAGGGTGACGGTGTAGCCGCCCTGGGCGAGCTGGGCGTCGCTCAGGACGTGCTGCGAGGTCAGGTAGTCGGTGGCGGCGGCCACCAGGTAGCCGGCCTGCCCGGAGAGGCCGGGTGCGCTCTTGGGCTGCTCCACCTCGGGGAAGGCGGTGGCCGCCCGCTGCTCGGCGGACAGCCAGTGCTCCTGCACCATGCCGTCCAGCACGTAGTTCCAGCGGTTCGTCGCGTTCTGCCTGCCCTGCGGGGTGGCGGTGGCGACGTCGTACGCGCTGGGCGCGTTCAGCAGCGCCGCCAGGTAGGCGCCCTGGGCGGCGTCCAGCCGGTCCGCGTCGATGCCGAAGTAGGCCTGCGCGGCGGCCTGGATGCCGTAGGCGCCGCGGCCGTAGTACGCGGTGTTCAGGTACCCGGCGAGGACGTCGTCCTTGCTCTCGGTCGCGTCCACCTTGATCGCGATGAAGAGCTCCTTCACCTTGCGGGTGACGCTCTGCTTCTGGCTGAGGTAGGTGTTCTTGACGTACTGCTGGGTGATCGTCGAGCCGCCCTGGGTGGCCTTGCCGGTCGCGGTGTTGAACGCGGCCCGGGTCAGGCCCTGCAGGTTGACGGCGCCCTCGTGGTAGAAGTTGCGGTCCTCGGCGGCCAGCGCCGCGTGCCGGGCGGCGGGGGAGATCCGGTCGAGCGGCACGTTCTGCCGGTTGGTCTGCCCGGTCCGGGCGATCAGTGTGCCGTCGGAGTACAGCCAGGTGTTGCTCTGCGCCGTCGCGGCGGCGTGCGCGTCCGGCACCTGCACCAGGGTCAGCCCCAGCGCGAACAGGCCGACCGCGAACAGTACCGCCGCCACCGAGCCGGCCAGCGCGGTCCGCCAGGTCGGGACCAGCCGCCGCCAGCCGCTGCGCCGCTGCGTCGTCCGGCGGCCGAACCACCGCCCGCGGGGCGCGCCGGAACCGCTCTGCTGCGAAGTACGGGGCACCGGAGTTCCCTTCCTGCGAGCCCCGCAAAGGTCGCTCACCCGTCGGACGGCATGGACCGTCCCACCCTGCCTGATCGACTTGTCAGCCGTTAGGGACTTATGTCCCATTTTTCCTTACCGTTCCCTCACCTCGCGGCGGCCGACCCGCCGGCCCGCCGGTGCCGCCGCGGCGCCCTCCTCGCCCGCAGCCCCGCCACATACGGGCAGGTAGGGTGCCCGGACCCGCCCGCACGAGGAGCACCATGGCCCGCCCGAGCATCCTGTACGTGACCGACCTCACCTACCCGGCCCGCGGCCGGCGCTACGGAGACGAGGACACCCACCTCTCCGCCGCGCTGCGCACCGACTTCGCCGTCGCCCTGTGCCACCCGCTGGATGCGGCCGGTCTGATGGACTCCTTCGACGGCGTCGTGGTGCGCAACAGCGGCCCGGTACTGCACTACCAGGAGCAGTACGACGCCTTCCGGGCCGAGGCGCTGCAGCGCGGCACCCGTGTGTTCAACGAGCTGACCGGCCGTGCGGACATGGCCGGGAAGCAGTACCTGCTCGACCTGTCGGCCGGCGGCCACCCGGTCATCCCGACCGCGGAGGCCCCGGGCGACCTGGACCGCCTCCCCGACGTGGCGGCGTACGTGGCCAAGCCGAAGCTCGGCGCCGACTCCATCGGCCTGGAGATCGTCGGCCCGGACCGGATCGCCGCGATCGCCGCCGCCGGCGGGATGCTCCTCCAGCCCCGGATCGACTTCCGCTACGAGGTGTCCTTCTACTTCGTCGACCGGGAGTTCCAGTACGCCCTGTACACGCCCGACAAGGACGTCCGCTGGCAGCTCGCGCCGTACCGCCCGAGCCCGGCGGACCTCGCCTTCGCCCGGCACTTCGTGGACTGGAACACCATCGACCACGGCATCCAGCGCGTCGACGCCTGCCGCACCGCCGACGGGGAACTGCTGCTGGTCGAGCTGGAGGACCTCAACCCGTACCTCTCGCTCGACCTCCTGGAGGACGGGCAGCGCGAGTCCTTCACGGCCGCGGTGAAGGACTCCCTGCACCGGCTGCTGCGCCGCTGACCCGTGCCGTGCCGGGGACTCCCCGCAGGTCCGGGCAGTGCCGGGCGGCCGTGCCGGGAACGCCGAAGGCCCCCCGCTTCCGCGAGGGGCCTTCGACCGTCTGTGCGCCGCCAGGGACTCGAACCCCGGACCCGCTGATTAAGAGTCAGCTGCTCTAACCAACTGAGCTAGCGGCGCCTGCTGACGTGGAAAACAATACACGGTCCACAGCGGTGCCCCGCACCACCCGCAGCCGGCCCCGCCCGCGGCCGCGGCCGTGCCGGGAACGCCGAAGGCCCCTCGCTTCCGCGAGGGGCCTTCGACCGTCTGTGCGCCGCCAGGGACTCGAACCCCGGACCCGCTGATTAAGAGTCAGCTGCTCTAACCAACTGAGCTAGCGGCGCCTGCTGACCTGCGGAACACTACACGCCGCGGCGGGCGGAACGGAAATCGTGACGGCCCGGTCACCAGGTGTCGCGGCCGGCCGCCCTGACGGCCACCCGGCGACGACCGTGCAGCGGCGACCGCGCGCCGGCAGGCAGCGCGGTGATCACGAGGCGGGTGCGGCGCGCGGGGCCGTGCGGAGAGACCGCCCCCGTGTTCCGCCCTCCGCCTTGACCTTCCGCGTTGCCCGCAGACCGCCCATGTCGTCGTTCCAGTCGCCAGGGAATCTAGCGGGCGAACCGGGAGAGAACGGGACACCTCGACGGGCACACGCCGCGCCGCGCCGTCCTGTCACCCGGTTCGCGCACTCCGGCGTCAGCCGGGGGTTGACGGCGGAGCGTGCGGAGGTGCCGTCTCCCCGGATGCGTGCGCTCGGCCTGCGGGAATGCCAGGATCACGGGGGAGAACCCGGTCCGGACTCCCCGAAGGCGGCACCATGACCAGCGAAGCGGACGGGCCGCCGACCGCGGCGGCCGGCACCCCCGCCCACCTCCAGCACACCCGTCCGGTGCGGCGGATGGCCCCGCGCTCCCGCAGCGAACCGCACCGCACCGCCACGCCGCTGGAGCTCTTCTTCGACCTCTGCTTCGTGGTCGCCGTCGCCCAGGTCGGGGTGCAGCTCGCGCACGCCCTCGCCGAGGGTCACGCCGCCACCGGCGTCGCGCGCTACCTGTTCGTGTTCTTCGCGATCTGGTGGGCCTGGATGAACTTCACCTGGTTCGCCTCCGCGTACGACGTCGACGACGTCCCGTACCGCCTCACCACCCTGGTGCAGATCACCGGCGTGCTGGTGCTCGCGGCCGGGGTGCCCCGGATGTTCCAGGACCAGGACCTGGTTCTCTCGGTGGTCGGCTACGTGCTGATGCGCTTCGCCATGGTCACCCAGTGGCTGCGCGCTGCCGCCTGCGAGACCGGCGCGGCCCGCACCGTCGCGCTGCGCTACGCCCTCGGCATCACCCTCTGCCAGATCGGCTGGGGGCTGATCCTGCTCGTCCCGCACGGCGCCTACCCGTACGTGATCCCACTCGGCATCCTGGCCGAGCTGGCGGTGCCGGTGCTGGCCGAGCGCAGCGCGCAGACGACCTGGCACCCGCACCACATCGCCGAGCGGTACGGCCTGTTCACCCTGATCGTGCTCGGCGAGACGGTCGCCGCCGCCACCCTCGCCGTGCAGACCGCGCTGGACGAGCACGAGGCGATCGACGACCTGCTGCCGATCGCCGCCGGCGGCGTCCTTCTCTGCTTCGCCGCCTGGTGGATCTACTTCGCCGAACCCGTGCACGGGCGGCTCCGCTCCAACCGGCAGGCGTTCCTCTGGGGCTACGGGCACTACCTGCTGCTCGGCTCGGCGGCCGCGATCGGCGCCGGTCTGGAGGTGACGGTGGAGTACTCCGTGCACCGGGCGCACATCGGGGCGGCCGCCGCCGCCGCGGCGGTGACCGTGCCGGCCGCGCTCTACCTGTTCGCCGTCTGGCTGCTGCAGTCCCGGCACTTCAAGCAGGGTGCCGAGCAGACGGTGCTGCCGGCCGCCGCGGTAGCCGTGCTCGCCTGCACCGCGCTCGGCCGCGACGCCGTCCTCGCGGCCGGCCTGGTCGCCGCCGCCGCCGTGGCCGTCGGCATCGCCCTGCGGTCCCGCCGTCTCGACCGCCGCCCCGCCTGAAGCGGCGTGATGCGCGGTTCGGCCCCGTGCTCCGCCGCCCGGGCCGCCCGGCCGCCGGGCGCCGCGGCTGTCGGTGGCGGCTGCCAGGATGGCGCCAGCAGTCCGTCCCCGCACAGATCGGCCTTCCGCCATGCCAGCCGTTCCCGAGCAGCTCGCCGACCTTCCGTACGCCGAGCTGCTGAGCCCGCACACCGGCCGGCTGTACGGCGACGAGCGCTACGACACGGTGCACTTCGACGGCGGCACGTACGAGGGCCGGGCGCTCGGCGCGGGCTTCCTGGAGTGCGCCTTCACCGGGGTCGAGCTGGACGGCACCGGTCTGCGCGATGCCCGCTTCAACGACGTCTGGCTGCAGGGCTGCCGGCTGGTCGGCACCGACCTCGCCGAGAGCGAGTGGCAGGACGCGACGCTCCTCGGCTCGGTGCTCGCCGGGATCTCCTGGTACGGCTCGGCGCTGCGCCGGGTGGTGCTGCGCGGCTGCAAGCTGGAGGCGGTCAACCTGCGCGGCGCCGTCCTGCGGGACGTCGTCTTCGAGGACTGCCTGCTGCGCGACGTCGACCTCGGCGAGGCGAAGCTGACCTCGGTGTCGGTGCCGGGCTCCACCCTGGACGGCGTCCGGTTCGCCGGCGCCCGGATGGCGAAGGTGGACCTGCGCGGAGCGGCCGCGCTGGGCCTGCCCGACGCCCACCTCGGCCTCTCCGGTGCCGTCCTGAACACCGGCCAGTTGTTCGATCTGGCCCCGCTCTTCGCCCAGGCCCTCGGCATCACCGTCAAGGACTGAGCGGCCCCTCAGGGCGCCGGGACGCTCAGAGCGCGGCGAGCGCCTCGGCGATCGTGCGGTCGCCCGACGTCAGCTCCAGCGTCCGGCCGACCGCCGGTGCGGGCTCGGTCAGCAGGGCGGCCAGCACCGCCGCCACGTCCGCCCGCGGCACCGGGCCGCTTTCGATGTGCTCGCCGAGCCGGACGAGGCCGGTGGGCGGCGCGTTGGTGAGCGGGCCGGGCCGCAGCACCGTCCAGTCCAGGGCGGTGCGCCGCCGCAGGTCGTCGTCGGCGGCGCCCTTGGCGCGCAGGTAGGCGCCGAACACCGGGTCCGGGCCGTCCGGTGCGGCGGCGTCCGCGCCCATCGAGGAGATCATCAGGTAGCGGCGGACGTGTGCCAGTTCGGCGGCGTCGGCGAGCAGGACGGCGGCCGCGCGGTCGACGGTGTCCTTGCGGGCGGCGCCGCTGCCCGGCCCGGCGCCGGCCGCGAACACCACCGCATCGGCCCCCTCCAGGACATCGGCGAGAGTCTTCGCGTCCCCGGCCTCCAGGTCGAAGAGGACCGGTTCGGCGCCGCGCTGCCGCAGGTCGTCGGCGTGTTCGGCGCGCCGGACGAGTCCCACCGGAGTGTCCCCGCGGTCGGCCAGCAGCTGTTCCAGGTGGAGGGCGATCTGGCCGTGTCCACCGGCGATGACGATGCGCATGCCCACCACGTTATCCCCGTTCACCGTCCGTCCGCCGGGCGACGCGGCGGCGAACAGTCCGTCAAACTTCCGGCACGGCCATGGCCATGGCGCCCCGCCCTGCGTGACGATTCTCCGCGACCGATGGCACGGCAACGTGTTCATACAACATCACCGGACATCATCACCGAAGGGACGGCGGCCCGATGGCTGAGCTGAGTCGCAGGAAATTCATGGCGTTGTCGGCGAGCGCCGCGGCGGGAGCCGCGGTGGCCTCCACCGCGCTGGGCGGCACCACCCGGGCCTCGGCGGCCGGCCTCAGCACGACCGGCACGATCGCCGACGCCCGGCACATCGTGATCCTGATGCAGGAGAACCGCAGCTTCGACCACTACTTCGGCACGCTGAAGGGCGTCCGGGGCTTCGCGGACCGCAGCGCCGTCCAGATCGCCGGCGGCTACAGCGTCTTCAACCAGCCGAACGGACTGGGCCGCCAGTACCCGTGGCAGTTCAGCGCCACCAAGCCGGCCGGCGGCGCGGACCCGGAGCGCCTCGCCCAGTGCAACGGCGACCTGTCGCACGCCTGGTCCGACCAGCACAAGGCGTGGAACGGCGGCAAGCTCGACTCCTGGGTCTCCGCCAAGGGCAACGTCCGCACGCTGGGCTACCTGACCCGCGCCGACATCCCCTTCCACTACGCGCTGGCCGACAACTGGACGGTCAACGACGCGTACTTCTGCTCGGTGCTGAGCGCCACCGGCCCCAACCGCACCTACCACTGGTCCGGCATGATCGACCCGGCCGGCACCGCGGGCGGCCCGGCCTACGACGGCGGCGACGAGTCCGGCCTGCGCTGGCAGACCTACGCCGAGGCGCTGGAGGCGGCCGGCGTGACCTGGAAGGTCTACCAGAACGCCGCCGACAACTACGGTGACAACGCCCTCGCCTACTTCACCCAGTTCAGCTCCGCCCCGGCCGGCAGCCCGCTGGCGGTCAAGGGCATGGGATCCGTCCCGAAGAAGACCGGGAAGACCCCGGACGACATCGCCGCCGCGATCCGCGCCGACGTGGTGGCCGGCACCCTGCCGCAGGTCTCCTGGATCGTCCCCGACCAGGCCTCCTCCGAGCACCCGTACGCCACCCCGGCCGACGGCGCGCACTTCGTGCACATGGTGATGGACGCGCTCCACGCGGACCCGGACGTCTTCGACTCCACCGTCCTCCTCCTCAACTACGACGAGAACGACGGCTTCTTCGACCACGTCCCGCCGCCGGCGGCCCCGGCCGGCACCGCCGGCGAGTTCTACAACGGCACCAACATCGGCCTCGGCTTCCGTGTCCCGCTGATCGCGATATCCCCGTGGACCCGCGGCGGCTGGGTCAGCTCCGAGGTCTCCGACCACACCTCGGTGCTGCGCTTCCTGGAGAGGTGGACGGCCGCCATCGGCAGGCCCGCCACCTGCCCCAACATCAGCGCCTGGCGGCGCAAGGTCTGCGGCGACCTCACCGGCATGTTCGACTTCGCCAATCCGGTGTACGGGCTGCCCGCGCTGCCCAACACCGACGCCACCATCGGCCTCGCTGCCTGCGGCCCGCTGCCCAACCCGGCGCCGGTCGACAACAAGCTGCCCCAGCAGGAGCCCGGCACCCGCCCGGCGCGCGCGCTGCCCTACCAGCCCAACGCCAACCTCGACCACCTGGAGTTCGGCTCCGGCGGCGTGATGAAGGTGTGGATCGCGATGGCCAACCCGGGCGCCACCGGGGCCGCGCACCTCGCGGCCTACGCCAACGCCTACCGCAGCGGCGGCCCCTGGCAGTACACCGTCGACGGCGGCGGCTCCACCAGCGACTTCTTCAACTGCGGTACCGGCTTCGGCGGCGGCCCGTACGACCTGAGCGTGGTGGGCCCGAACCGCTTCCTGCGCCGCTTCAAGGGCGACGCCACCAAGCCCGGCAAGCTGGTCTCGGTCACCGCCTCGTACGCCAACGCCCCGACCACCGGCAGGCTGGCGCTCTGGTTCGCCTTCGCCAACACCGCCACCGCGCCGGTCACCTTCACCGTCACCTCCACCAACTACCGCACCGACGGACCGTGGACGTACACCGTCCCGGCCGGCGGCACCGCCTCGGACTTCTTCAACGCGGTGGCCTACAACAACGGCTGGTACGACTTCACGGTGACGGTGGACTCGGACCCGACCTGGTCGCAGCGGTTCACCGGCCACCTGGAGACCGGCGCCGCCAGCGTCTCCGGCTGAGCCGAACGGGGGACACCCGCCCGTTCCGCCGCCTGCGGTGCTGGCGCTCCCGGTGGCATGCCCCGCGGCGTAGTGTGACAGTGAGGGAGCCCGGGTCGGACTGCACGCGAGGAGGAAGACATGGGCATCTTCGACAGGTTCCGGCACAAGGCGCACGAGTCGGGCGACCCGGCCGGGCGCGCGGCGCTCGCCCACGACGAGGCCGCCGACGCCTTCGGCGACACCGCCGAGAAGAGCCGCATGGAAGCCCAGCACCAGGCCGAGCAGATGGAGGACGACCGCCGCGCGGCGGCCGACATGACCGCCGAGGGCGATCCCTGGGACTGACCGACCCGACCGCGAACACCGATCCGCACCCGAGGGGCACGGCCGCCGGCCGTGCCCCTCCGTGTGCGCTCTGTCCCGCGCCCCGTCAGCTGCGCGGCGGCAGCGGCGGACGCCGCAGGTCGGGCCGGGGCGTGCTGCCCGGCGGCGGCACGGCCGCGGGGTGCTCCGCCAGCCGCTCCATGACCAGCTCGACCGCGGCCGCCAGGTCGGTGTGCTCGCCGCGGGCCCAGCTGTGCGGGGTGCGCAGCACCTCCACGTCCGGTTCGACGCCGTGGTTCTCCACCGACCAGCCGATGCCCTCGGTGAACCAGGACGCGTTCTTGGGCACCGAGATCTGGGTGCCGTCGCCGAGCACGTGCCGGCCGGTCATCCCGACCACGCCGCCCCAGGTGCGGGTGCCGACCACCGGGCCGAGCCCGAGCAGCTTGATGGCGGCGATGATCACATCGCCGTCGGAGCTGGTGGCGTGGTCGGCCAGGGCGACCAGCGGGCCGCGCGGCGCGTCCCTGGGCCAGCGCACCGGGTGCCGTCCGCGGGTGAAGTCCCAGGCCAGCACCCGGCGGTTCAGCTTCTCCAGGACGAGTTCGGAGACGTTGCCGCCGGCGTTGCCGCGGACGTCCAGGATCAGCGCCGGCTTGGCCAGCTCGCTGCGCAGGTCGCGGTTGAACTGGGCCCAGCCGGATCCGCCGAGGTCCGGGATGTGCAGGTAGCCGCACCGGCCGTCGCTGAGTTCGCGGACCAGCTTGCGGCGTTTCACCACCCAGTCCTGGTAGCGGATCGGCCGTTCGTCGGTGAGCGGGGTGACGGCGATCCGCCGGATCCGGCCGGAGTCCTTGCAGCGCAGGGTGAGTTCGACGGTGGTGCCGCCGGTGCCGGCCAGCAGCGGGCCCGGGCCGCGCACCGGGTCCGGCGGCCGGCCGTCGACGGCGATCAGCTCGTCGCCGTTCTGGATGCCGAAGCCGGCCAGCGGCGCCCGGGCCCGCGGGTCGGAGGACTCCCCGGGCAGGATCCGGTCGACCAGCCAGCGGCCGTCCGGGTCGCGGTGCGCGTTCGCGCCGAGCAGGCCGAGCGGCTGCTGGAGCAGCTGCGGGCCCTCGCCGCGCCGCGAGGGCGTGACGTAGGCGTGCGAGGTGCCGAGTTCGCCGAGCAGCTCGCGCAGCAGGTCGGCGAAGTCGTCGGGGCCGGCGATCCGCTCCAGCAGCGGCTCGTACTGGGCGACCAGCTCGGGCCAGTCCAGGCCGCACATGTCCTCGTCCCAGAACTGGTCGCGGACGATCCGGGCGGCCTCGTGGTAGGCCTGCCGCCACTCGGCGGCGGGGTGCACGATGTGGGTGATCCGCCGCAGGTCGACGGTGATCGGGGAGCCGAGCGGCAGCGGGTGGAGCTTGAGCACGCCGGCGGAGAACACCAGGACGGAACCGCCGTCGCCGGAGACCGAGAATCCGTCCAGCTGGTCGGCGACGGTCGAGCGGGTGCCGTGGGCCAGGTCGAAGTACTCCAGCGAGGGCTTGCCGGAGGTGTCGGTGGGGCTGGCGAAGGTCTGGCCGAGGGCGCCGGAGATCGGCCAGCGCAGCCAGAGCACCCCGCCGCGGACGGGCGCGGTCGCCGAGTACTTGGACGCGGTGACCGGGAAGGGCACCAGCCGCTTGGTGAGGCCGTCCTGGTCGACGGTGACGGTGCCGTCGCCGGTGGCCTCGTCCGGGTCCAGCCCGACCGCGGGGCGGCCCTCCACCGGGGCGGCGAACGGGGACGGCGTCTCCGCGGAGAGCGGGACGAGGTACGGGCGGCAGCCGAGCGGGAAGGACATGTCGCCGGTGTGCACGTCGTGCACCGGGTCGAAGCCGCGCCAGGAGAGGAAGACCAGGAAGCGGCCGTCCCGGGTGAAGACGGGGTGCTCGTCCTCGAACCGGCCGCCGGTGACGTCCACGATCCGCTCGGCGGTGTCCACCCGGGTCAGCCGGATCGCCCGCAGCGACCGCCCGGCGACCGGCTGCGACCAGGTGAGCCACTGCGAGTCCGGGGAGAAGGCGGGGCTGCTGACCGGCCCGAACTGCGAGGACGCCACCTCGCGGACGTCCCCGCCCTCGGTGGCGACCAGCAGCAGCCGCCCGTCCGAGGTGGCCACCGCGAGATGGCGGCCGTCGGGGGCGGCGGACAGCTCCTGGACGTGTCCGATGCGGCCCGCGGCGATCCGGCGGGACGGGCCGCCGTCGCTGCCGCGGGACGGCAGCGGGGCGATCTCGACGGCGTCCTCGCCCTCGGCGTCGGTGATCCAGGCGACGTGGCCGCCGAAGGCGGGCAGCACCGGCAGCCGGGTCCGCACCCCCGGCGTGTCGGCGAGCACCCGGGCCGGGCCCTCGCGGTGGGTGAGCCAGTACAGGCTGCCGCGGATGTTGACCACGCCGGCCCGGCCGGTCGGGTCGCAGACCAGGTCCTTGACGTTCAGCGCCGCCGACACCTGGTACGGGCGGCGGCCGGCCCGGGCGCCGCCGAGCGGGACGTCGAGGCGGTGCGGGGCGGGCGAGTCCAGGCCGTCCAGCAGCCAGAGGTCGCCGGCGTGCTGGTAGACGATCCGGGTGCCGTCCGAGGCCGCCTCGCGGGCGTAGTAGGAGGCGTGATCGGTGTGCCGGCGCAGGTCGGAGCCGTCGGGGCGGCAGGAGTAGAGGTTGCCGACGCCCTCGTGGTCGGAGAGGAAGGCGATCCGCGGGTCGTCCGGCTCGCCGACCGGCATCGGTGAGGCGAGGTGCCCGGTGTGGCCGGGCAGCAGCTCGCCGTGGTCGAGCCAGAGCCGGCCGGTGGCGCCGCCGCGGTAGCGCTTCCAGGAGGCCGGGCCGTGCGGTGCGGCCGAGGTCAGCAGCACGGTGTGCTCCAGCCCGACCTGGGCGTCGTTGACCGGCCCCCAGGGCATCCGGCGGCCGGGGGCGCCGTCCGGCGGCAGCGCGTACGCCCAGGTGTAGTGGGCGAAGGGCTCGTGGTACGAGGTCACGGCGAGGACCTGGCCGTTGGGCAGCCAGCCGCGGACCCGGGTGTCGTGGCTGCCCCAGAAGGTGAGCCGGACGGCCTCGCCGCCGTCCACGGGGGCCGTCCAGACCTCGGGCGTGAGCGCCTGCCAGCTGGTCCAGGCGACGGTGCGGCCGTCGGGGGAGAGCCGGGGGTGGCTGACCCGGACGCGGTCGCAGCTCACCCGCCAGGCGCGTCCGACGCTGCCGTCCGGGTGCAGCGGTGCCACCCACACGTCGTCCTCCGCGGTGAAGGTGAGCAGATCACCGCGAACGTGGGGGTACCTGAGATATCCGGACACTTCTCCATGGTTCGGCCGCCCGGGGGGCCGCGCAACCCGCCGCCCTACTCGGCCTGCGACGACGGGCCCTGACGGTGCGCCGACTCCATTGACAGGGCCGCGGGAATTCCGCTTCAGTGGTCTAGTCCAAGAGTGGTCCAGTCCAATGCGGCGCCTCCTGCCGCGGCGGCTGCACGCCCGGCCGGCCCCCACCGCGCCTGGACACCCCCATGTCTCACGGCTGTCCCACGGCAGGAGCATCCCCCACATGCGCGCTACCTCAAGACCCTCCCACGCCGCACCGCCCGGCCGCCGCATGCTCGCCGCGGTCACCGCCTGGACGGTCGCCGCGGCCGGCGCCGTCGCGCTGACCGTCGGCCTCGCCAACTCCGCCAGCGCCGGCGAGTTCCTGGCCAACGGCGGCTTCGAGAGTGGTTCGCTCGCTCCGTTCAGCTGCACCGGCGGCACCGGCAGCGTCGTCACCGGCCAGTCCCACACCGGCAGTTACGCCCTCGCCGGGGCCGCCTCGGCGAGCGACAACGCCCAGTGCACGCAGACCGTCGGGGTCGCGCCCAACACCGCCTACACGCTCAGCGCCTGGGTGAAGGGCGCCTACGTCTACCTCGGCGTCGACGGCGGGGCCTCGACCTGGACGCCGAGCACCGGTGGCGCCTACCAGAAGCTAACCGTCAGCTTCACCACCGGCGCGAGCCAGACCAGCGCCACCGTCTTCACCCACGGCTGGTACGGCCAGGGCACCTACTGGGCCGACGACATCTCGCTGGACGGCCCGGGCGCGCCCTCGCAGCCGCCCACCTCCCAGCCGCCGACCTCTCAGCCCCCGACCTCGCAGCCGCCGACCTCGCAGCCCCCGACGTCCCAGCCGCCCACCTCCCAGCCGCCGACCACCCAGCCGCCCGGCGGGGGACTGCCCGCGCATGCCCTCGTCGGCTACCTGCACGCGAGCTTCGCCAACGGCGCCGGCTACACCCGGATGGCGGACGTGCCGGCCTCCTGGGACGTCATCAACCTGTCCTTCGGCGAGCCCACCTCGGTGACCTCCGGCGACATCCGGTTCAACCGCTGCCCGGCCACCGAGTGCCCGACCGTGGAGTCCGACGCCGACTTCAAGGCGGCCATCGCCGCCAAGCGCGCCCAGGGCAAGAAGGTGCTGATCTCGATCGGCGGCCAGAACGGCCAGGTCCAGCTCACCACCACGGCCGCCCGTGACGCCTTCGTCTCCTCGGTCTCCGCGATCATCGACAAGTGGGGCCTGGACGGCCTCGACATCGACTTCGAGGGCCACTCGCTCTCCCTGAACACCGGAGACACCGACTTCAAGAACCCCACCACCCCGGTGGTGGTCAACCTGATCTCGGCGCTGAAGACGCTCAAGGCCAAGTACGGGTCCGGCTTCGTGCTGACCATGGCCCCGGAGACATTCTTCGTCCAACTCGGCTACCAGTACTACGGATCCGGCCCCTGGGGCGGCCAGGACCCGCGGGCCGGCGCCTACCTGCCGGTCATCCACGCCATGCGGAACGACCTGACCCTGCTGCACGTCCAGGACTACAACTCGGGCTCCATCATGGGCCTGGACAACCAGTACCACTCGATGGGCGGGGCGGACTTCCACGTCGCCATGACCGACATGCTTCTCAAGGGCTTCCCGGTGGCCGGCAACACGGCGAACGTGTTCCCCCCGCTGGCCGCCTCCCAGGTCGCCATCGGCATGCCCGCCACCACCAACGCCGGCAACGGCTACGTCGCCCCGGCCGAGGTCAACAAGGCGCTGGACTGCCTCACCAGGACGGTCAACTGCGGCAGCTACGTCCCGCGCAGCGGCGCGCAGCCGAACCTGCGCGGCCTGATGACCTGGTCGATCAACTGGGACCGCTTCGGCGGGCAGGAGTTCTCCAAGAACTTCGACGCCTACTTCGGCTGACCCTCGGCACCGGGCCCGGGGCGGAGCCACCGCCCCGGGCCCGGCGTCGTTGACGCCTCCCGGAACGGCGGCCGATCATGGGGGCAGCCCGACCACCACCAGGGAGAGCCCATGACCGGCCCGCTCGTCCTCGGCCTCGACGCCGGCGGCACCGGCAGCCGGGCGGTCGTCGCCGATCTGCACGGCCGCGTCCTCGGCCGGGCCCGCGGCGAGGGAGCCAACCCGGTCGCGCACGGCCGGGCCGCCGCCGCCAGGGCGGTCGGCGCCACCGTGCGGGCCGCACTCGCCGGCCTGGACCCGTCCGAGGTCGCGGCCGGCGTGGTCGGCCTGGCCGGCGCCCTGGTCGCCGAACCCGGACTCGACGGCCTCTGGCCCGAGGTCGGACTCACCGTCACCCCGCGCACCACCAGCGACCTCGCGCTCGCCTACACCGCCGGCACCGGCAGCCCGGACGGCTCCGTACTGATCGGCGGCACCGGCGCGGTCGCCGCCGAGGTCCGCGACCACACCCCCGTCCGGCTCGCCGACGGCCACGGCTGGCTGCTCGGCGACCTCGGCTCCGGCCAGTGGCTCGGCCGGGAGGCCGTCCGCCTCGCGCTCGCCGCCGTCGACGCCGGCCGGCCGCTCACCGGCACCGCGGCGGCGGCAGCCGAGGCCCTCGCCGGACGGTCCTCCGGGGACGGCCTGCGGGCCGCCCTGCTCGGCGCGGTGTACGCCGAGCCGCCCGTCCGGCTGGCCCGACTCGCCCCACTGGTGCTGGACGCGGCCGCCGCCGGGGAGAGCGAGGCGAAGCGGCTGGTCGACGAGGCGGCCGGCCATCTGCTGGCCACCCTGGGCACCGTCCGCCCGGCCGGTTCGGCCCGGCCGGTGGTGCTGGCCGGCGGGGTGCTCGGCCCGGGCACACCGCTGGCCGACGCCGTCCGCACGGGCGTGGCCGCCCGCTGGCCCGCCGCCGAGGTCCGCACCGCTGGCAGCACCGCCGGAGCCGCCGCCTGGCTCGCCGCCCGCACCCTCGGCCGCACGGCCGCCACCGAGGACCTCCACCGAGCCCTGGTCGCCTCCGGCACGTAGGGAGCGCCGTCAGAGGTCATGGGCGCGCCACAAGGGGCGGCCTTCGTCCCCGGAACGGTCCCGGGAACGCCGAAGGCCCCCCGCTTCCGCGAGGGGCCTTCGACCGTCTGTGCGCCGCCAGGGACTCGAACCCCGGACCCGCTGATTAAGAGTCAGCTGCTCTAACCAACTGAGCTAGCGGCGCCTGCTGACGTGGACAACCATACACGCTCCCGCAGGTCGGACGCACATCCGTATCCACCTGCCGTTCAGTGCAGCTTCTCCCCGGCGGCCAGCATGGCCACGAACTTCTCGATCCGCCGGGCGCGGGTCTCCGGCCGCTTGGCCTCCTGCACCCGGTGGAGGATCGAGTACCGGTTGGCGCCGTCCAGTGCGGTGAAGTTCTCCGCCGCGGCGGGCACGGCCGCCAGGGCCGCGGCCAGGTCCTCCGGCACGGTCGCTGAGCGCGGGCTGTCGTAGGCGGCCTCCCAGCGGCCGTCCGCCCGGGCCCGCTCGACCTCGGCGAGGCCCGCCGGACGCATCCGGCCCTGCGCGGCGAGCGTCTCCGCCTTCGCCCGATTGATCTTGGACCACCGGCTGCGGGCCGTGCGGGGCGTGAACCGCTGCAGCCAGTACCGGTCGTCGAAGGAGCGCTTCTGCCCGTCGATCCAGCCGAAGCACAGGGCGGCGTCCAGCGCCCCGGCGTAGTCCAGCGAGGTGACGCCCGGGGCCTTCTTGCGGAGCTTCAGCCAGATCCCGGGGGAGGAGTCGTGGTGCGCGTCGAGCCAGGCCTCGAACTCCTCGGCGGAGTCGAAGGCGAGCGTGTCCTGCGAGTCGGCCATGCCCGCAGTGAACCACAGGGCACCGACAGATGAGACGGGATCAGGTCCGGGGGACGACCACCGCGAGCGTCCCGGCGCCCGGCGGCCGGTGGGCGGCGGCCTCCTCCAGTCCCAGGACGGTGTCCGGCACCAGTCGGAAGGCGCCCTCCTCCCACAGCTCCACCATCTCGCCCAGCTCGGCGGACTCGGCGGCGCCGACCGTCCGGCCGACCGGCGGCACCGGCGAGGCCACCCGTTCCGGGCCGCCCGCCAGCTCCGGCCAGAGCGGGGCCGTGCCCGCGCCGACGGCGTCCAGCACCGCGTCCACGCCCTGCGGGGCGGCCGCCCGGACGCGCTCGGCCAGCTGCGCCCCGTAGCCGATCGGCACGGCGCCGGACTCCCGCAGCGCGGCGTGCTCCCGGACGCCCGCGGCGGTGACCGGCAGCAGCGCCGCCTCGGCCCAGGGCAGCGCGGCGGGCCGGTGGGCCACCCGGTCGGCGTCCGCGGCGGCGTACTCGGCGCACGCACCGGAAGGGCAGTGCCCGAGCACCTCGTCGCCGACCTCCAGGCCGTACGTGCCCGGGCCGAGCTGCACCACCACCCCGGCGAACTCGGTGCCCGGCACCCCGGCCGGCGTACCGCCGACCGGTGGCAGACCGGCCGCCTCCACCCGGACGAGGACCTGCCCGGGGCCCGGTCGCGGCACCACCGCCTCGACCGTCCGCGCGGTGCAGGCCGCACCGCCGGGCCCCGGGTACTCCAGCGCCCGCACCGGCGACCTCCCGTTTCCGCTCCCGTCCCCGCACCCGGCGAGCCGCGCCGGGCGGGTGCTTTGTCACATTTATGCTGATCTGCGGGGTAGGGGGCCGCATGTCGCACGGACACCGGGGTGTACGGACACAGGGAGTGGATGGGTGGCCCAGCTGTCGCTGCTGTTCCTGGTGCTGCTCGCCTCCGTGGTGACGATGCCGCTGGCCCGCCGCATCCACGTGCCGCAGCCGGTGCTGATGACCCTGCTCGGCCTGGCCATGGCACTCGTCCCGCAGATCCCCGACGTGCGGGTCGACCCGGACTTCATCCTGCCGCTGGTGCTGCCGCCGCTGATCTTCGCGGTGGCCCGGCGCTCCTCCGTCCGCTACTTCCGCGCCAACATCCGGCCGATCCTGCTGCTGGCGGTCGCCCTGGTCGCCGCCACCACCACCGTGGTGGCCGCCGTCTTCCAGTGGCGGGTGCCCGGCCTTCCGCTGGCCGCAGCGGTGGCGCTCGGCGCGCTCGTCTCGCCGCCCGACCCGGTGGCGGCGGTCGCGGTGGCCGGCTCGGTCGGCCTGCCGCGCCGCCTGGTCGCGGTGCTGGAAGGCGAGGGACTGTTCAACGACGTCACCGCGATCGTCATCTACTCGCTGGCCATCGAGGCGGTGGTCAGCGGCCACTTCTCCACGGCGGACGCCGCCCTGCGCCTGGTGCTGTCCGCCGTGGTCGCCGTCGTCCTCGGGATCGCCCTGGGCTGGCTGAACACCTGGCTGGCCGGCCGACTCGACGACCCCACCCAGCAGGTCGCGCTCAACCTGCTCGTCCCGTTCGCCGCCTACGCCCTCGCCGAGGAGGCGCACGGCTCCGGCGTGCTCGCCGTGGTGGTCTGCGCGCTGTATCTCGCCGACCGGGCAGCCGACGCGGACGACGTGTCCTTCCGGCTGGTCGGCAACGCCTTCTGGGAGATCGTCGAGATCCTCATCACCGGGGTGGCCTTCGGCCTGATCGGCCTGGAGCTGAGCACCGTGCTGGCCGACGTCCGCTCCAGCTGGCGGGGCATGCTCGGCGACACCGCATGGGTGATCGCCGCGGTGGTGCTCGTCCGGCTGCTGTGGCTGCTGCCCGCCGCCTGGATCTCCGAGCGGCTCACCCACGGCGAGGAGGACACCCCGATCAGCTGGCGCGAGACGGTGGTGCTCTGGTGGTCCGGGATGCGCGGGGTCGCCACCGTGGCGCTCGCCCTCGCGGTGCCGCTCACCGTGCACGGCGGCGGGCCCTTCCCCGCCCGCAGCGAGATCGTCTTCGTCGCCTTCTCCGTGGTGCTGTTCACCCTGCTGGTGCAGGGACTCTCGCTGCCCTGGCTGGTGCGGCTGCTCGGGCTGCGCGACCACCCCGACGTCCACGACGAGGCGCTGCGGGTCCTGCGCTGGCGGGCCGCGAAGGCGGGACTGCACCGGCTGGAGGAACTGGAGGAGGAGCGCCGCCTGCCCGCCGAACTCGTCGACCGCCTCCGCGAACGCCAGCACGACCGGCTCGCCCGGCTCTACCCCGAGCGGTACGAGGAGGACGAGGCCGCCGAGGCCAAGCGCCGCCTCGCCCGCTGGCGGCAGGCGGCCGAGGTCGAGCAGGAGATGATCGCCGCCTCCCGCCGGGAGGTGCTGACGGCCCGTGGGGAACCCGGCGGCGATCCCGAGATGGCCGACCGGGTCCTGCGCGAGCTCGACCTCCGCTCGGCGCGCAAGTGAGCGGGCCGCCCGGGGATAGGCTGGCCGCGGGCAAGGCCGTCAACGGAGTCGGCGCCAAGCACCACGCTGCCGCCGGACCTCGCGCACCCTCCCGCCGGGCCCTGCAGGTATCGCATCCGGATGATTCAAGGAGCAACCGATGTCGGAGAACCGTCCCGGCTCTCGCATCCCCCTGGACCGCACGCCCCAGTGGGCCGCGCTGGCCAAGCACCGCGAGGAGCTGGGCGAGCAGCACCTGCGCGGGCTGTTCGAGGCCGACCCCGAGCGCGGCAGCCGGTACACCCTGACCGTCGGCGACCTGCACGTCGACTACTCCAAGCAGCTGGTGACCGACGAGACCCTCGCCCTGCTGCGGGAGCTCGCCGAGGCCACCGGCGTCGCCGCCCTGCGCGACGCCATGTTCCGCGGCGAGAAGATCAACATCACCGAGGACCGCGCCGTCCTGCACACCGCGCTGCGCGCCCCGCGCGACGCCGTGGTCGAGGTCGACGGCGAGAACGTCGTCCCCGCCGTGCACGCGGTGCTCGACAAGATGGCCGCCTTCGCCGACCGCGTCCGCAGCGGCGAGTGGACCGGCCACACCGGCAGGCGCATCCGCACCGTGGTCAACATCGGCATCGGCGGCTCCGACCTGGGCCCGGCCATGGCCTACGAGGTGCTGCGCTCCTTCACCGACCGCGGCATCGACGTCCGCTTCGTCTCCAACGTGGACGGCGCCGACCTGCACGAGGCGCTAGTCGGCGTGGACGCCGCCGAGACGCTGTTCATCGTCGCGTCGAAGACCTTCACCACCATCGAGACCGTCACCAACGCCGTCTCCGCGAAGAACTGGCTGCTCTCCGAGCTGAGCGCGGGCACCGACGCGGTCGCCAAGCACTTCGTCGCGCTCTCCACCAACGCGCAGGGCGTCGCCGACTTCGGCATCGACACCGCCAACATGTTCGAGTTCTGGGACTGGGTGGGCGGCCGCTACTCCTACGACTCCGCCATCGGCCTCTCGCTGATGATCGCCATCGGCCCGGAGCAGTTCCGCGAGATGCTGGACGGGTTCCACCTGGTCGACGAGCACTTCCGCACGGCCCCGCCGGAGCGGAACGTGCCGCTGCTGCTCGGCCTGCTCGGCGTCTGGTACGACAACTTCTTCGACGCGCAGTCGCACGCAGTGCTGCCCTACTCGCACTACCTCTCCAAGTTCACCGCCTACCTGCAGCAGCTGGACATGGAGTCCAACGGCAAGTCCGTGGACCGCGAGGGCCGGCCGGTGACCTGGCAGACCGGTCCGGTGGTCTGGGGCACCCCGGGCACCAACGGCCAGCACGCCTACTACCAGCTGCTGCACCAGGGCACCAAGGTGATCCCGGCCGACTTCATCGGCTTCGCCAAGCCGGTCGAGAGCCTGCCGCCCGGCCTGGTCGCCCAGCACGACCTGCTGATGGCCAACTTCTTCGCCCAGACCCAGGCGCTGGCCTTCGGCAAGACCGCCGAGGAGGTCGCGGCCGAGGGCGTACCGGCCGAGCTGGTGCCGCACAAGACCTTCCGCGGCAACCACCCCACCACCACCGTGCTGGCCGCCGAGCTCACGCCGTCGGTGCTCGGCCAGCTGGTCGCGCTCTACGAGCACAAGGTGTTCGTCCAGGGCGCGATCTGGAACATCGACTCCTTCGACCAGTGGGGCGTCGAACTGGGCAAGGTGCTGGCCAAGCGGATCGAGCCGGTGCTGCTGACCGGCGAGGGCACCGAGAAGCTCGACAGCTCCACCGCCGAGCTCGTCGCGCGCTACCGGACACTGCGCGGCCGCTGNGCCCGCGGGCCGCGGGGCCGTCCCGGTCGGGGCGGCCCCGCGGCGTGTTTCTGCCGGTGCTGGCCGGTCGGTCCAGGGGCGTTGGGGGCACCTCCGGTCGGGAGTGGCGTTCCTGACGAATCCGGCTCACCCCTGTTCCGCACGGTGTCCCGCATCCGCATTGCGCAGTTCCCCGTGCCTCTCTGAGGCACCCTCACGCCTTGAAGACACGCATCAGTTCCTGACGACCGGTCAGCGACCCGCCGTCCAGCAGTTCGGGCAGCCGCCCGGCAGGTCCGACGGGCAGCAGGCCGAGGGCGGCGACGTCGGCCCGGCCGAGGTGTGCGGCGATCCGGTGGCGGTCGCCGGGCCCGGCGGTGCAGGGGTGCGGCGGAGCTCGGCGGAGCGGGGGACCAGCGCCAGCAGCACGATCAGCGCCGCCCCGCCCAGCACCGCCAGGGCCACCAGCACCCGGTGGCGCCACACGGCGATCCGGTGCGCGCGCAGCGCGGCCGCCTCCAGGCCCTCGAGCTCGGCGCGGAGCCACTCCTCCCAGCCCGGCGGCGTACTGTGCGCGGGATCGTCGGGCGCCATGGACCGCGAGGGTAGCAGTCGTGGACGTACCACGGAACGCCGAAGGCCCCCCGCTCTCGCGGAGGGCCTTCGACCGTCTGTGCGCCGCCAGGGACTCGAACCCCGGACCCGCTGATTAAGAGTCAGCTGCTCTAACCAACTGAGCTAGCGGCGCCTGCTGACGTGGAAGACTCTAGCAGCGGCCCGGGGCGGAGCCAAAATCGGATACCGCCGGGCGGGCTCAGGCCGACGGAGCCGGGTGCAGCGCTCCGGCAGGCTCCTCCGCGGCGGCCCGGGGGAGTGCCGGAGCGGCCGTCGCGCGGGCCTCGCCCCGCGCCGCCCGGACGCAGGCCCACAGCACCACGGCCGCCCCCGGCAGCCACGGTTCGCGGGAGTCCGGGGCGACGATCCAGCGGCCCGCGCCCAGCCCGGGCGAGTCCGGGGCGTCCACCATTCGCTGCACCGGCGGCACGGTCACCGCGTCGCCCTTGCCGTGGCAGAGCAGCGGCGGGACGTCGCGCGCCCACTCCTCCCAGGCCAGCAGGGTGCGCAGCCGGGTCGCCGCGCCCGGCTGGACGAACAGCAGGGTGCGTCCGCGGAAGGCGGCGACCGGGCCGCAGCCCGGGCCGGAGGACCACAGTTCGTCCAGCACCCGGCGGCCGAACAGCGACGGCATGCTGATCACGTCGAAGGCGCGGCCGCAGGGCAGCACGGTGGATGCCCAGGGGCGCGCCTCCCACAGGGCCCTCATGGAGCGCGGGTACTCGCTGGCGGAGGCCAGCCAGGCCTCGCCGGCGACGGTGACGTACTCCACGGATTGATACGTCCAGATGTCCACCCCAGCAGCGTGGACCTTGCCGCCGCCGGAACGGGCGGAAAACGGCGTTCGCCGGACACCGCCCCGCACCGCGGCGTACCCTTACCGGCCGCATATGCCAGGGGCCCGGTTCGGCCGCGCCGGGGGGCGGCTCAGTGTTCCGCGCTGCGCTGCTTCTGGAGGCCGCGACCGTACTCGACCATGCGCACCGCGTAGTCGGGCGTCCAGTCCGCGCGGGCGGCGATCTCCGCCGGGGACAGCGCGTCGAAGCGGCGGGTGTCGGCGAGCTGCGCGGCGGCGATCGCCTGGAAGTCGGTGGCGCGCTCCGCGGCGGCCCGGAAGGCCAGGGCCAACTCAGTGGAGCGGCGCAGCAGTTCGGCCGGATCGTCGATGGACTCCAGATCGAAGAAACGCTCCTGCTCCGGCTCGTCGGCCTGCGGCTCGAAGAGCAGCTGGGCCGGCCGCAACCGACGTGCAGGGGTGCCCTGGCCCGGGGCGGCCTGCGCGGGGACACCGCTCTGGTCGGACGCCTGCGCATGGGGATCGGGCATGGACGGACACCTCCGGAGACGCTGGTGGCAGGAAAGGGCCGTCGTCCATTGTCGCGCGGCGGCGGCCGGTAGCGGAACGGTGTGCACCAGGTCGCTATTCCCGGTCGGGGCGCACATGTCACCTGCGGCGCGCCCCCGACCCGGCCGGTGCCCGCCGTCAGGACAACGGCACACGGTGCGCGGCCAGGTGCGCCAGCACCGCGTGGTTGGCCTCCCAGCCGTCCGGGAACTTCACCGCCACTCCCAACTGCACCGGTTCGGTCGACGGGTGCTCGTCGAGCAGCTCGGCGATCCCCGCCCGGGCCACCACGATGCAGGCGTGCCGGTGCCGCGAGGCCAGCACGCACAGCCGGCCGGTCTCCAGGTGGAAGGCCGTCGCGTCGGGCCGCCCGGAGAGCGGGTGCAGCACCACCGTCACGTCGTACTCGCGGCCCTGCAGCCGGTTCGCGGTGTCCACCGTCACCGCCGGACCGGCCGCCGGGTCCACCGGCACGTCCAGTGCGGCCAGCGCCTGCCGGACGGCCGCCGCCTGGTCCCGGTGGGCGGTGCCCACCGCGATCCGGCCCGGCGCCACCGGGGCGGAGCCCTGCTCGGAGTGCGCCGTCAGCCCGCGGTCCAGCAGCCGCCGGACCACCGCCGCCACCGCCGCCACCGCCTGCGGGTCCGTCCGCACCGTGTGCCGCGCGGGCAGCTCCAGCAGCGCCCAGCCGCTCTCCACCGCCTCGTCGATCGCCGCGTCCACCGGCGAACCGTCCGCCCGGACGGCGGCCGCCAGCCGCCGCTCGCCCGGCCCGGTACCCGAACGGAACGGCGTGTACGGGTAGAACGCCGCCGAGATCAGCGGCGCCGCCGAGGCCGGCAGCCGCCAGGACACCGGCAGCCGGTGCGGCCGGATCGCCGGGTTGTGCGCCAGCAGCGTCACCACCGCACTGCTGGACGGGTCGTACGACAACCCCGCCCACTGGTCGGTGCCAACCACGGTGAACGGGTCCAGCTGGCCGGGGTCGCCGACGAACAGCGCCCGCTCGAACAGCCGGGCCACCGCCAGCAGCGCGTCCGAGCGCATCTGGTACGCCTCGTCCACGATCGCGTGCCGCCACGGCGCCTCGGTGCGCACCCACTGCCACTTCGCCGCGGTGGAGACCACCACGTCGTGCTCCAGCAGGTCGGCGACCTTCTCCGAGGCCGTCACGTTGCCGTGCCGCAGGGCCTCCGGCGCCGGGCGGGAGTCGCCCGCGTGCAGTCGGCCGATGCTGAGGTCCGGCCCCTTGGCGGCCAGCCGGTCCACCAGGTCGTCGACCTGGCTGTTGGTCTGCGCGACGATCATCAGCCGTTCGCCGGAGGCCACCAGCTCCCGCGCCGCACGCACCACCAGCGTCGACTTGCCCGCACCCGGCGGGGAGTCCACCACCACCCCGCGCGGCGCACCCGGTGCCGGCCGCACCGAGGCCTCCAGGATGGCCGCCACGGCGGCGTCGGCCACGGCGCCGGGCGCCTGATCGGCAGTCATGCCCGCGGTCATTCCCACTCTTCCGTACTGCTCGCCGACATCGGGGCGGCGCCGGGCGGGCCGCCGTGCGTCCACGGGGTGTCCTCCGGGTCCGGCAGCGGCGCCGACTGGCGGGGCGTCAGCTCGAAGAGCGTGAACACCACCCGCTCGCCGACCTCCGGCAGGCTGCCCGGCTCCGGCTCCTTGCGCCGGCCCATCCCCGACACCACCCGCACCGTGACGGTGCCCCCGTCCGGGTCGAAGCCCGCGACCACCCCGCGCTGCGGCGTCGCCGCGCCGACCCGGTGCACCTCCCGCCCGGCGTCCGCATGCGGACGGTCCGCGGTGTGCACCACCAGCAGCGGCCGCGGCTTCGCCGACCGGCCCGAGGTGTCGTACTCCGGCACCACCGCGACCACCTCGCCCGCGAAGGCCTCGCCGGCCAGCCGGTGCTCGGCCATGGCCAGCGGATCGTCCAGCGCCTCCTGCACCTCCAGCCGGACCTGCTCGCGCTCGCGCTGCGCCAGCTTGCGGGCGGCCGTCACCGCGTCGTCCTGCTTGGGCTGCGGCGGCTCGCCGGCGGCCAGCCGGTCCCGGTGGCCGGTGAACGACCAGCGGTCGCCCTCCCAGCGCTCCGCGACGTGCCCGCCCTCCGGCAGCGCCCGCAGCAGGTCGAGCCCCTGCCAGACGTCCGCCCAGGTGGGCAGCAGCACCTGCTCCAGCACGCCGTGCAGCTGCTCGGCGGCCCGCTTGACCAGCAGCTCCGCCCGCGCGGCGTCGGCGGGGGCGGCCGCCCGGGCCGCGGCCAGCGCCGCGTCGTGCCGGGCGATCGCGGGCGCCAGCACCAGCTCGTCGAACTTCGGGTCGGTGGCCGGACCGGCCGACGGCCGCACCAGCTGCCCGTGCGCGTCCCGCTCGCTCTCCGCCCGCTCGGCGGCCTCCGCGCCGGTCAGCCCGGCCGGCGGGACGTGCCAGGCCAGCAGGGCGGCCAGGTGCTGGTCCTCGAGGTGGCTCTGCCCGGTCGCCCAGTGCCGGGACAGCAGCGCCGTCATCGGCAGCAGCAGGCTGGACCCGGGCACCTGCGCCCGATCGGTGAGGTGGGTCAGCCAGCGGCCCAGCAGCGGCACCTGGGTGGGTGCCGGGTAGGGGCCGGGATCGGCGTCCTCCGCGGTACGGCGGAAGCGCGTGGAGCGGCCGATCAGCGCCAGGTGCTGCACCGAGCCGGTGTTCGGCACGATCAGCTGCGGCGCGTCGGCGCACAGCTCCCGCACCACCGGGGTCCGCTCGCCCGTCCCGGCGTCCCGCTCGGTGCCCTCGACGTGCTCCACCTCGTCGGCGAAGGACTCCAGGTACGGCAGCAGGTCCGCGCCGAAGCGCGCCAGGAAGTCGAAGCGCTGGTCGCGGTTGAGCGGCTGCGGCACGATGTGCAGCCGCGGAGCCTCCCGGTCGGTGCCCAGCATCACCGCCAGCGGCGCACCGGCCTCGCCCGCCGCGGCCAGCGGCACCACGACCATCGGACGCTCCGACAGGTGGCGGTGGCGCACCGTGGCCAACGGCTCGGCCCGCCCGCTGCGGACGGCCTGCAGCCGGGCCAGCGTGGAGAGCAGGCTCACCGGCCCCACCGCCGGCGGATCGCGCGGCTCACCGGGCCGCCCGGCCGAGGGCCTCGGCGCGCAGCGCGGCCGCGTAGCGCAGCCGGGCGGAGGCCTCGTCGGCCTCCGCGTCCGCCGTCCCGTCGCCCGGCCCCGCGTGCGCGGCGGCCAGCGCCGCGCCGACCGTGCGGATCGAGCCGAGCTCGCCGCGCACCCCGCGGCCGAGCTGGTCCACCGCGTCCGAGCAGCGGGCCTGGGCACGGCAGTGGAAGCCCAGCTCGCAGGTGGAGAGGCAGTCCGGGCTGTACGCGGCAGGGACGGAGCCCACCGCCGCCGCCAGCTCCTCGGCCGGCCGGGTCGGCGCTCCGCCCTCGTCCGGCACCAGGTCGAAGCTGGTGCCCTCCGGCAGGGCGGCCACCAGCTGCCCGATGCCGGTCATCCGGGACAGCTGACGCCGGGTGGTGGCGAGCTCGCGGCGGACGTCCACCGCGGCCGCGGTCGGCCGGTTGGAGAAGTCCTTCGGGCAGACCAGCAGCACCGTCGTCGACGGACTGCCGGGCAGCTCCTGCGCACGGTACGGATCCGACTCGGCCGGCACCCCGGCGAGCGCCGCCGCCGTCTCCTGCAGCGCCAGCACGTACACCGCCGCCTGGCGGGCCGCGGCGCCGACCTTGGCCGGGTCGGCGGAGCCGTCCAGCACCGGGAAGGACTTGATCTCCACCACCGTGCAGCGGCCGCCGTGCACCAGCACCGCGTCCGGCTCCAAGTGGGCCGGGCTGCCGGCCACCGTCAGCCGGAGCATCGGGTGGTCCAGCAAGGTCCAGAGCGAGGGGTCGGCCGCCGCCTCGGCGAGCGCCTCCCGGGTGCGCTCCGCGCGCACGGCCGGCGAGGAACGCCGCAGCAGGTCCGGCACGGCGAGCGCGGTGCCGCTCTCCTCCGGCAGGCCGAGGTGGCGGCGGAGCGGTTCGAGCAGGGCCGCGTAGCCGTCGTCCTTCAGCCGGGCCTCGAAGACGTTGCCGCGGGCGAGCGCGAACGGGGACTGGCCGAACGGCGCCGGCCGCCCCAACTGCCGGGCGACGGCGCCCTTGTCGACGCCGGCGGCGTCCAGCAGCGAGCGGCGGCGGCAGCCCGGATTGGCGGCGAGCGCGGCGAGGGCGCGGGCGTCGAGACTGCGCTGCGGCGCCCGGCCGCGCAGCTCGGAGAGCCGCTGCGCGAGCGGCTCTGACTGCCCCAGGAGCGAGACGTTCATGGTGCGGCCCAGTGTTGCATCCGCCACCGACAATCGGGGGCGGGACCTCCGGATCGGCCGCCCTGGACGGTCCCGCACCGGCCCCGGCAGGCCCCCACCGGCGGGTGGCCGCGGGGTGCGGGATCATGGTGACCCGGCCCTCAATGGCGAGCAGGCCGCCGCGAACCCTGCTGCGAGGAGTCCACCCATGCCCGCCCGCATCGTGCTCGTCCGCCACGGCGAGACCGCCTGGTCGGCCACCGGCCGGCACACCGGCCGCACCGACGTGCCGCTCACCGAGGAGGGCCGCGCGATGGCCCGCGCCCTCGGCAAGCGGCTCGCCCGCGACCCCTGGAACGGCCTCACCGACGCGGTCGTCTACACCAGCCCGCTCTCCCGCGCCCGCGAGACCGCCGAACTCTCCGGCTTCGGCGCCCGCGCCGTCGACCGCCCCGAGCTCATGGAGTGGGACTACGGCCAGTACGAGGGCCGCACCGGCCACGACATCCGCGAGACCGAGCAGCCCGGCTGGCTGATCTGGCGCGACGGCGTGCCCGGCGGCGAGAAGCTCTCCGAGGTCGCCGCCCGCGTCGACGGCTTCCTCGACGAACTCCGCGGCACCCACGGCGTGCCGCACCCCGAGACCACCACCATGCACGCCGCCGACTGCGACGTGGTGCTCTTCGCCCACGGCCACCTGCTGCGCATCCTCACCGCGCGCTGGCTCGGCCTGGCGCCCGAGAACGCCCAGCGCTTCAAGCTCGGCACCGCCGCCCTCTCGGTGCTCTCCTGGGAGTACGGCCTGCCCGCCGTCGAGATCTGGAACGACCACAGCCACCTCGACTGACGGCCGCACCTGACGGTCCGTCCCGCACGGACCGTCAGGCCGCCCCCATCGCACCGTCGTACACGGCCAGGAAGTCCGCCACCTCCGGCACCGCGCGGTGCCCGCGCAGCCGCCCGGCGGTGCCCGCGAGCATCGCCCGGATCCGCGCCGAGCGGACTCCGCCGAGCAGCGCCACCGCCGCGCAACCGTGCTCCGCCGCCCCCGCCAGGTCGCCCAGGCCCAGCCGGTCGTGCGCCAGCTCCGCCGTGTACAGCGCCCGGTTGCGGACGAACTGCGGCTCCTGCAGGGCCATCGCCAGCTCCGCCCGCCGCCCGGCGAGCTCCCACTCGCCCAGCGCGGACCAGCACTGCGCCTGCAGCCCGGCCAGCTCCGCGTCGCCGAAGAACGACATCCACTCCGGGTCCGCCTCCGACGGCCCCCGCTCGAACAGCGCCGACGCCCGCGCCAGCGCCCGCTCGCAGGACGGACGGTCCCTCAGCACCGCCCAGCCGCCGGCCTCGCGCAGCGCCAGCAGCGCCAGCAGCCGGTCCGACCCGAGCCCCCGCGCCGCCGCCTGCCCGGCCTGCGCCGCCCGCAGTGCCTCCCGCGGCCGCCCGGCGTCCCGGGCCAGGAAGGCGCTGTTGCAGAAGACGTGCGCCTCCAGCGCCGCGTCGCCCGCCATCCGCGCGCTGGCCAGCGCCTCCGAGTAGAACGACCTGGCGTCCGCGAGCCGGTTCGAGTCGTGCGCCAACCAGCCCACCGAGATCGCCAGTTCACCGGCGCTCGACTGCAGCCGGCGCTCCGCCGAGGCCGAGTACAGCCCCTCGTTCAGCAGCACGTACGCGCTGCGCAGCGACTGCCCGGCCTGCTCGAACAGGGCGTCCGCGCCCTGCGCGTCGTCCAGCCGCCGGATCTCCCGGACGGCCCGCTCGACCCCCTCGATCTCGGCCGTACCCACCCGACGGGGCGCCGGCACGGGCAGCGGGGACGGCCCGGCGAAGGCGGCGGCCGGGTCGGCGCCGTCCAGGCCCAGCACGGCCGCCAGGGCGGTCGGACCGCCGGTCAGGAACGTACGGCGGTGCACGTCGTCGTTCTCCTCGTCACAGTGGTGCGGAACGCCGGGAGCGGGCCCGGCCGGCGCCGCGGCCTCCACCGGGCGGCCGCGGAGGGACGTCCGCGGCACGAAGCCCAGGTCGGCCAGCGACCGGCCCGGCCACATGTGCCGGAACACCCGCTCGTAGGCGTAGTTGGGGCAGCGGATCTCACCCGACTCGACCCGGCCGACGTAGCGCGCGTCACAGGACACGTGCTCGCCGATCTCCCGTGCCGCCCGGCGCACCGCGGTGGCGAACTCCCCGGGGGAGAGGTCGCCGCGCAGCTCGCGCATCACGGTGTTGGGGACGGCCGGCTCGGGCCTGGGCCCGCCGGGACTCCTGGCTGCCATGGCTGCGCTCCGAGAGTCGTGCAGGGTGGCGCCGCGGCGAATGCCGCGCCTGAGGGCCGGTGGGGGGCCGCTCGGTGCCGCCACGACAGTACCGGCAGTCACCGACCGGATGCGGCGAGTGAGGGGAACCCTGTGGGGCAAATGCGGACGAACCGTACGGCGGTGCCGGGTTCTGCCATGAAATGCCATGTCTTGCTGTAGACGCGCCCGTGGCCTTGCGTGCCCTCCCCGCGTTGTCCTGTTACGTGGAAGCCCCGCATCCCGTCCCCCCACGCGATCGGGCCGGGGCGTCCGACCTGACGACAGGAGGTCCCCAATGGCCGCCCGAGCACCGCAGCACCGCAGGCCGAGCGTCCCCGGGCTGCCCGCCGGAGTGGCCCCGGCCCTGCTGCCGGAGGGCACGGACGGCACCCGGTCGGCCGGCGGGGGCGGCACCACGGGCGCCCGCCCCGGGCAGCCGGCCGCCCGGGGCGCGGCCGGGGTCGGCTACGACACCGTCACCGTTTCGGTGCGGCACGGGCTGGAGGCCGTCGACATCCTGCGGCTCCGCGGTGCCTGCGGCGCCGTCCTGCAGAGCCGCGGCGGCGCCGCCGTCTCCTTCCTCGTCCCCGCCGGCACCTCACGCGCCTGGCACCTCCCCGGCAGCTCCTGCAGCCCCGGCGCTGTCCTGCTGCCCGCCACCGACCCCCGCTGGATCATGGCACCGGCGGGACCGCAGGCGCTGGCCCGGCCGACGGACGCGTGGGTGCTGCGCTCGGCCCTCTGCGAAGCCGCCTGCACCCTCACCGCGGGCGGCCTCGGCCCCTTCTGAGGCGAGCCGACGCGCGGGGCGGCTTCGGTGGTGCACCGCGCCGCCCGCGCCCCGGTGGCGTGCCCCGAGCCGGAGGTGCACGTCGATAATGGGTGCATGGGACGTGGCAGGGGCAGAGCCGAGGCGGCGCCGGAGACGACGGGGGCGGACGGGCGGAGCCACCGGCAGGGGCCGCTGACGGTTCGGGTGGACTCCGGGACGGCCGAGCTGCGGCCCGACCGGGACCGGCCGCGGGCCTGGCAGCTGCTGCTGGACGGAGCCCCGCAGTCCCTGGTCGATCTGGCGGACCCGACCCACCTCGGCTTCGAGTACCAGCGCCGGATCGGCCACCTGATCGACCTCGCCGCGCCGCCCGGCCGCCCGATCACCGCCCTGCACCTGGGCGGCGGCGCCCTCACGCTGCCCCGGTACGTGGCGGTGACCCGCCCGCGCTCCCGTCAGCAGGTGGCGGAGATCGACACCGCGCTGACCGGGCTCGTCCGCACCGAACTCCCGCTGGAGCGCGGCTGGCAGATCAAGGTGCGCGGCGCGGACGCCCGGGCGGTGCTGGAGCGCGCCCCGGAGGGCGGCGCCGATCTGGTCGTCGCCGACGTGTTCTCCGGCGCGCGGGTGCCGGCGCACTGCGCCACCGTGGAGTTCGCCGCGCTCGCCGCCCGGGCGCTCGCCCCCGGCGGGCGGCTGGTGGTGAACCTCACCGACGGTTCGTCACTGGCCTTCGCCCGGGCCCAGACCGCGACCCTGCTGGCGGTGTTCCCGGAGGTGTGCCTGGTGGCGGACCCGGCGGTGCTGCGCGGGCGCCGGTTCGGGAACCTGATCCTGGTGGCCGGGACGGCGCCGCTGCCGTTGGAGGAGCTGGGCCGCAAGGTCGCCTCGGACGCGGCCCTGGGCCGGGTCGAGCACGGTCGCGCCCTGACCGACTTCACGGCCGGAGCCGCTGCGGTCACGGACGCCTCGGCCGTCCCCTCCCCGGCGCCCCCGCCGGGCGTCTTCCACTGATCCGGCCGCACCCTCTGGACCCTGGGGGCCTTTTGTGCCCGCGTCCGTCAGTGCCCGCTGGGCAGTCCGCGGTGCTTGTAGGTGGCGAGCGCGGTGAGCAGCAGCCCCGCCAGGATCGGGACGGCCACCGCGACGGCGTCCGCGCCCTCGGCCCGGACGGTGGGCGCGGCACCGAAGGCGTCCTCGCCCGCGGCGGGCCGGGGCCGCTCGGCGGAGGTCCCGCGGGCGTCGGCGGCGGCTGCCGGCCGTGCCGCAGG
>NZ_JAHTIK010000001.1:5328799-5335776 GCF_025655475.1 Kitasatospora sp. DSM 101779
GGGGGCGGAAGCGGCACCGCCGTCCCCCCGCGGTGGCGGGGAGACGGCGGGGAGCAGAACGGCGGCGATGGCGAAGGCGTCGGGCACGGTGGCGGCCTGTCCCGGCAGTGGGAGGCCGTCCACCCTGATCCGGTCCCGGAGCACCTCCTCGACCGGCCCGGTCTGCTGCTCGACGGCGGGGACGGTGTCCCCGCCGAGGCGGTGGAGGAGGGCCGGGGCGCCGACCTGGTCGATCAGGCCGGGCCCCGGCCCTTCGGCGGCTGCGGCGTCGCAGATTCCCGGCCCAAACCCCCACAGCTGGGCGAGGAGTGCGCCGCCGGCCGCCAGCTTTCCGGCCCGTCGGCAGACGTTCCGGCGGGGAGGTCCGCCGGTGGGGCGGTCGGGCCGCGGTGGTGCCGCGTGACGGTGTCGCACGTGAGAGGAGAACGAGCGAACCCGGTCGGAGTCACGCGGCGTGGTGACGCACCGTCATCAGCGCGGCGGGACGCCGTGGTCCAGACGGCCGGTCCGGATCGCCTCGGAGTACCAGCGGGCGCTGGTCTTGGGCGTGCGCACCAGGGTGTCGTAGTCGACGTGGACGATGCCGAAGCGCTTCTCGTAGCCGTACGCCCACTCGAAGTTGTCGAGCAGCGACCACAGGAAGTAGCCGCGGACATCGGCGCCGGCGGCGATCGCGTCGGAGACGGCGCCGAGGTGGCCCTTCACGTAGGCGGCCCGCTCCGGGTCGTGGACGCTGCCGTCGGCGGACACCTCGTCCTCGAAGGCGGCGCCGTTCTCGGTGACCATCAGCGGCAGGCCGAACTCGTGGTGCAGCGCGATCAGCGAGTCGGACAGCCCGGTCGGGTCGATCGGCCAGTTCATCGCGGTGACCTCGCCGGGTGCGAGGTGGAAGGCGACGTCGTCGGCGCCCGGCCAGGGCGAGAAGGTGCTCTCGCCGTGCCCGTCGTGGCGCGGCAGGTTCTTCGCGTTCTCGACCGAGGAGACCAGCGTCGGGTTGTAGTAGTTGAGGCCGAGCAGGTCGAGCGGCCGGGAGATCTCGGCGAGGTCGCCGGGCTGCACCAGGGTGTCCCAGTCGACCAGGTGGGCGGTGTCGGCGAGCAGGTCCTCGTCGTAGCGGCCCTTGAACATCGGGCTGGTCCAGATCCGGTTGCCGACCGCCTCGATCCGGCGGGCCGCCTCCAGGTCGCCGGGGTGCGCGCTGTGCGGACGCACCGCGTGCAGGTTGAGCGAGACGGCCAGCTGGGCGGAGGCGGGCAGCGCGGCGCGCAGGGCGCCGACGGCGAGGCCGTGGCCGAGGTTGAGGTGGTGGGCGGCGCGCAGCGAGTCGCCCGGGTCGGTGCGGCCGGGGGCGTGCACGCCGGAGGCGTAGCCGAGGAAGGCGCTGCACCAGGGCTCGTTGAGGGTGGTCCAGATGCCGATCCGGTCGCCGAGGGCCTCGGCGGCGATGCCGGCGTACTCGGCGAAGCGGTACGCGGTCTCGCGGTTCGGCCAGCCGCCGGCGTCCTCCAGCTCCTGCGGGAGGTCCCAGTGGTAGAGAGTGGCGACCGGGGTGATGCCGTGGGCGAGCAGCTCGTCGGTGAGGGCCCGGTAGAAGTCGAGGCCGCGTTCGACGGCGGGGCCGCGGCCGGTGGGCTGGATGCGGGGCCAGGAGAGCGAGAAGCGGTAGGCGGTGAGGCCGAGGTCGGCCATCATCCGGACGTCCTCGCGGAAGCGGTGGTAGTGGTCGACCGCGGTGTCGCCGGTGTCGCCGTTGGCGACCTTGCCGGGGGTGTGGCTGAAGGTGTCCCAGATCGAGGGGGTGCGGCCGTCCTCGGCTGCGGCGCCCTCGATCTGGTAGGCGGCGGTGGCCGCACCCCAGGCGAAGCCCGGCGGGAAGGCGCCGGCTCGGTCCTCGGCCGCGAGGTCGGCCGGGGTGTGCGGATCGGTGACGGTCATACGGGAGCGCTCCCATAGTCAGGTGTGGGACGGGACGGACGGCGGGTCAGCTCTTCACCGCGCCGGCCGTGATGCCGCCGACGATGTGCTTGCCCAGGACGGCGAAGATCAGCAGCAGGGGCAGGGTCCCCACCAGTGCGCCGGTCATGATCACCGCCTGGTTGATGTCGTGGCCGCTGCCGCCGCCGATGGAGGACAGCGCGACCTGGACGGTCGGGTTCTGCTGGGTGAGCACCACGAACGGCCAGAAGAAGTCGTTCCAGGACTGCACGAACACCAGCATGCCCAGGACGGCCATCGCGGGACGCGCGATGGGCAGTACGACGTGCCAGATGATCCGCAGGCTGTGCGCGCCGTCCACCCGGGCGGCCTCGATCAGCTCCAGCGGGAGCGCCTCCAGCAGGAACTGCCGCATGAAGAAGACGCCGAACGCCGCCACCAGCGAGGGCAGGATCACCGCCTTGAGCTGGTTGCCCCAGTTCAGGTCGGTGATGATCCGGTACAGCGGGATCACGCTGAGCTGCGGCGGGATGGTCATGGTGGCGACGACCAGGGTCAGCAGCGCGTTGCGGCCGCGGAACCGCAGCTTGGCGAAGGCGAAGCCGGCGAGGGTGGAGAACAGCACCGTGGAGAGCGAGACGCAGCCCGCGACGACGGTGGAGTTCAGCAGTGCCTTGCCCATGTCCGCCTGGTTCCAGGCGGTGGTGATGTTGGTCCAGAGCTCGCCGCTGGGCAGCATCGGCGGCGGCGACTGGGCCACCCGCTCGCCGGTGTTGCTGGCGGCGACGAAGGTCCAGTACAGCGGGAAGAGCGAGACCACGGCGGCGATGGCGAGGACCGCGTAGGTCACCGGCCCGGCCTTGTCCTGGTCGCCGGCACCGGGGCGCAGCCGCCGGCGCAGCGGGGCGGTGGAGATGACGGCCATGGTTCAGCCTCCCAGCTTGGTGCGGTTGCGGCGGGCGATCAGGGTCTGGACCGCACCGATCAGCAGCAGGATCAGCAGCATCGTCCAGGCGACCGCCGAGGCCCGGCCCAGCTGACGGCTGGGCCAGCCCAGCTCGTACATGTAGAGGCCGAGGGTCTGGTACTGGTGGGCGGAGCCGCCGCTGACGCCGACACCGCCGCCGAAGAGCAGCGGCTCACCGAACAGCTGGGTGGCGCCGATCGTCGAGACGATGACCGTGAACAGGATGGTGGGGCGGATCGAGGGGATGGTGACCTTGGTGAACTGCTGCCAGCGCGAGGCGCCGTCCAGGCTCGCGGCCTCGTAGAGGTCCTTGGGCACGGCCTGCATGGCGGCCAGGTAGATCAGCGCGTTGTAGCCCGTCCACCGCCAGGTGACGATGGTGGAGATGGCGATCTGGGACGGCCAGGTGTCCGAGTACCAGTCGGTGCGGTCGATGCCGACCATGGACAGCAGCCAGTTGATCATCCCGTAGTCGGGGTTGAACAGCTGGACGAAGACCAGGGTCGCTGCGGCGATCGAGGTCGCGTACGGGGCGAGGACCGCCACCCGCAGGAAGCCGCGGCCGCGCATCCGGTAGTTCAGCAGGTGCGCCAGGCCCAGGGCCATCAGCAGCTGCGGGACGGTGGAGATCACCCCGATGGTGAAGGTGTTCCGCAGGGCCGTCCAGAACTGGTCGGTCTCCCAGAGCCGGGTGTAGTTGCCGGTGCCGCGCCAGTCCATGACGTCCTGGTTGAGCAGGTCGACGCGGTGGAGCGAGAGCCAGCCCGTCCAGATCAGCGGGAAAAGGCCGAACGCCGCGAAGCAGAGGAAGAACGGTGCGATGTACGCGTACGGCGACGCCTTGAGGTCGAGACGGTAGAGGCGCGAGCGCCAGGCGGAGCGCTGCGGGGCGGCCGGGGTGCGGGGGCCGCCGGGTGCGGTGGTCGGCGCCGAGCCGTCCTCGGCCGCGGCTCGGATGGAGGTGGCCACTGGGTAGGTCCTTCCCGGGAGTGGCTGTCGGCGGTGGTGCGGGCGCCCGGCCGGGCACGGAGCCCGGCCGGGCGATGCGGACCGGTCTGTCGCCGGTCCGGCGGGTCGGTCAGCCGTTGACCTTGTCGTCGACCAGCTTCTCGACGTTCGCCCAGGCCTTGGCCGGGTCGGTGCCGTGCTCCTCGATGTCGAGGATGCCGTTGTCGGTGATGATCGTCTTGACGGTGCCGTCCTGCTCGCCGATCGGGGCGGGCTGGATGCTCTTCGCGGTGGAGGCGAAGATCTGGCCGGTCGGGGTGTCGCCGAAGTAGTCGAGCTTGGCGCTCTGGACGGTGGGCAGCTCGAGGCCGGCCGTGGTCGAGGGCAGGTTGCCGACCTTGGTGAAGACCTTGGCCTGCTGCTCCGGCGCGGTCAGCCAGGCGGCGAGGGCCGCGGCCTCCTTCTGGTGCTTGCCGGCCTTCGGGACGGTCAGGAAGGCACCGCCCCAGTTGGAGGCGACCGGCGGGGCGGCGATGTCCCACTTGCCCTTGCCGGAGTCGCCGGAGTACTTGCTGATGATGCCGGTCATCCAGGACGGGCAGACCACGGTGGCGAACTTGGCGTTGGCGAACGCGGAGTTCCAGTTGTCCTGGAACTGGCGCAGGCCCGCGCTGATCTTCGCCTGCGAGGCGCTGACGGCCACGTTCCAGGCCTTCTTGACGCCCGCGCTGTCCTTGTAGACGAGCTTGCCGGAGTCGTCCGAGTACTGCTGGGTCTCGGCCGAGAGCGCGGCGTTGAACAGGCCGCTCGCCGAGTCGGTGAAGAAGGTGCCGGCCGGGGCCTTGGCCTGGTACTGCTTGCCCGCGTCCACGAACTTCGACCAGTCGCCCGCCCACAGCTTGGCGACCTCGGTGCGGTCGGTCGGCAGGCCGGCCTGCTGGAAGAGGTCCTTGCGGTAGCAGACGGCCATCGGGCCGATGTCGGTGCCGAGGCCGATCAGCGCGCCCTTGGCGGTGGTGGCCTGCTTCGACTTCCACGGAAGCCAGGCGCCCGCGTTGACGCCCTCGGTCTTGGAGAGGTCGGTGAACTTGTCGCCGAGGGTGCCGGTGGCCTGCGCGATGTAGCCCACCTCGACGGCCTGGATGTCGGAGAGGCCGCTGCCCGAGGCGAGGTGCGTGGTCAGCGCGTCCCAGTACTTCTGGCCGTCCTGGGTGGTGTCCGCCTTGATGGTGATGTTCGGGTGGGCGGCCATGTACTCGTCGTACAGGCCGGCCTCCTTGTAGCCGAAGGTGCCGAAGTCGCCGACGGTCAGGGTGATCTTCTCGCCCGCGGCCGACGAGGCGCCGTCCGACCCGCCCTTGTCGCCGCTGCTGCTGCACGCGGTGAGCAGCAGTGCGGACGAGGCGATGACGGCGGTGGCCAGGACGGCCGCTCTGCGGGGGCGGGACGTGGTGCGCATGGCGTTCTCCTTGTTCCGGGTGGGGCATCGGGTGGTGCTGCGCGTGGGTGGTGCGGTGCGGCTGTGGAGGGTGATGCGGTGCTGCTGCCGGGGTGTTGCCCGGGTGTTTCGGGTTTCCCGGGCGTTGCCGGGGCGTGCGGGCCGGTCGCGGCTGTGCCGACCGTGGGAGACCGGTGCCGGTGGTCCGTCGGAGGTGCCCGTCGGACCGGGGCGGGGGCGCTGTTGCCGGGGGCGATTCACCACTAGAGTGTGGGAGCGCTCCCACAGCGCATGCCGGAAGGTTCCTTCGTCGCGGGGCCGGGTGTCAAGGGCTGACGTCGTATCCGTTGCCGGAGCGTGTCCTAGGAGTCGCGAAACGGTGTCCTGGCGACACCGGCCGCCGGCCCGCGCGGACCTCCGCGTACGGTCGGGGGGAGCGCGGTCGTTCCGCGGGTTCCCCGGCGGCCGAAACCGGCCACAATGAGCAGCAATCGGCCCGCAAGGCGCCACGAGGACTTCCAAGAGGTGAGCGATGAGCCAGACCGCACAGCCCCCCGCAGGGCCCCTGGGCGGCGCCGGGGCGGGCGGCAGGAGCTCCGCGCGCCCCACGCTGGAGGAGGTGGCCGCGCTGGCCGGGGTCGGGCGCGGCACGGTGTCCCGGGTGATCAACGGATCGCCCCGGGTGAGCGAGAAGGCGCGCGAGGCCGTGCAGGCCGCCATCGCCGAACTCGGCTACGTCCCCAACCGGGCCGCCCGCACCCTGGTCACCTCGCGCACCGACTCGGTCGCCCTGGTGGTGCCCGAGGCGGAGACCCGGCTCTTCTCCGAGCCCTACTTCTCCGACATCATCAGCGGCGTCTCGGCGGAGCTCGCCGAGACCGACATGCAGCTGCTGCTGATCCTGGTCCGCAACCAGCGCGAACGGGAACGACTTTCGGCCTATCTGACCGCGCAGCGGGTGGACGGCGTACTCCTCGTCTCCGTGCATCAGGACGACCCGCTGCCGAGCATCCTGGAGAGCCTGGAGATCCCCTCCGTGCTGGCCGGCCGCCGCGGTGACCTGGAGCCGCTGAGCTACGTGCACGCCGACAACGCGGGCGGGGCCAGGATGGCCGTCCGGCACCTGCTGCGCCGCGGCTGCCGCCAGGTGGCCACCATCACCGGTCCGCTGGACATGGAGGTGGCCCAGGCCCGCCTCGGCGGATACCGCCGGGCCCTGGAGGAGGCCGGCCGCCCGTACGACGAGGAACTCGTCGGGCTCGCCGACTTCACCGAGGAGGGCGGCCGGCTGGCGATGCGTGAGCTGTTGGAGCGTCGGCCCGACCTGGACGGAGTGTTCTGCGCCTCCGACCTGATGGCCGCGGGCGCGATGCAGGTGCTGCGCGCGGCGGGCCGCCGGGTGCCCGACCAGGTCGCGGTGATCGGCTTCGACGACTCGATCGTGGCCCGGCACACGGACCCGCCGATGACCAGCGTCCGGCAGCCGATCGAGGAGATGGGGCGGACGATGGCCCGCCTGCTGCTCGAGGAGATCGCCGAACGCGGCCGCGCGCGGCGGCAGGTGGTGCTCGCCACCGAGCTGGTGGTGCGGGACTCGGCCTGAGGCCGGCACCGGTCGCGGCGCCGCCCGCGGCCCGGAACGGCACCGGCCGCCCGGCCGGGCCCCGCGGGCCGCGGAGGGCTCGGGCC
>NZ_JAHTIK010000001.1:5337534-5340296 GCF_025655475.1 Kitasatospora sp. DSM 101779
GGCCGGGGCCGGCGCAGGAGCGGGCCGCCGGGCCCGGTAGCTCGTCCGGTACGCGGCGGGGGAGACGCCCAGCTGGCGGCGGAAGTGCCCGCGCAGCGCCACCGGCGAGCGGAAGCCGCAGCGCCGGGCGACGTCGTCCACCGAGAGGTCCGAGGTCTCCAGCAGCCGCTGCGCCTGCAGCACCCGCTGGGTGATCAGCCACTGCAGCGGGGCGCTGCCGGTGAGCGTCCGGAACCGGCGGTCGAAGGTGCGACGGCTCATGTACGCGCGGGCCGCCAGTACCTCGACGTCGAACTGCTGGTTGAGGTTCTCCAGGGCCCAGGTGACCACCTCGGCCAGCGGGTCGTTGCCGATCTCTTCGGGTAAAGACTGGTCGATGTACTGGGCCTGTCCTCCGCCGCTGCGGCGGTTCGGCACCACCAGGCGGCGTGCCAGCGCATTGGCCGCCTCGGCGCCGTGGTCGGTGCGCACCACGTGCAGGCAGAGGTCGATGCCGGCCGCCGTGCCGGCCGAGGTGAGCACGTCGCCGTCGTCCACGAACAGCTCGCGGGGGTCGACATGGACCCGCGGGTAGCGCTTGGCCAGTGTCGGCGCGTACATCCAGTGGGTGGTCGCCGGCCGGCCGTCCAGCAGCCCGGCCGCGGCCAGGACGAAGGCGCCCGTGCAAAGGCCGATGATGCGGGCCCCCTCGTGGTGGGCCTTGCGCAGGGCGGCGATCGCCTCGACCGGCGGCGGCTGGGAGATCGAGCGCCAGGCCGGGACGACGATGGTGCCGGCCCGCGACAGCGCCTCCAGGCCGTACGGGGCGGTCAGGGTCAGCCCGCCGGTGGTGGCCAGCGGGCCCTCCTCGCCGGCGCAGACCAGCAGCCGGTAGCGGGGCACGCCCGCGTCCTGCCGGTCCACGCCGAACACCGAGAGCGGGATCGAGCTCTCGAAGATCGGTGCCCCGCCGAAGATCAGGACGGCCACCGTCTCCCGGCGCCGCCGCCCGGACAGCTTGCGGGCGGGCGCGGGGTGGTGCAGCGCGGACAGCACGGCCGGGGCGCCGTGCCCGGCCGCCGCACCGCCGTCGGCCGGCGAGCCGGCGAAGTTCGAGTGGGCGGAGCCGAACTGACCGTGCGACGGGAAGGCGCCCTGGGGCTGGTGCGGCACGGAGGTGACGGGGGAGCCGGCCGGGGAGGCGAGGTGACCCGGCGTCAGGGAGGTGCTGCCGGAAGGGACGCCGCCGTGCGGGCCGGCCTGGCCGGGCAGCGGCGAACCGGTGAGCGGGGAGGGTGCGCGCCGCGGGGCGGCGGCACGGGCTGCCGACCCGTCAGCTCTGGCGGACCGGCCCGGGATGCCGGTCGGCGGCTGACCGCCGTCAGGACCCGCGTCGCTCCTGCTCACCCTGCTCAAGGCGTTCCAGCCCCCTCGGTGGTGTGGTGTGGTGGTGCGGCACTGCCCGCCAAGATCGAATCTACTGGGTGGACCGTTGCTGTTGTGACAAGTTCACCATCCGACGCTATGTCGACATGGCAATTTGGCGTGATGCATTCGATCACGAAGCGTGGCACCCGTCGACCCCTCTGGGAAGGGGGCGGGCGCAACGCTGGCTGGTTGTCGCACGACCGATCCCGGGCACCTGTGGACCCGCCGCCCCCACCGGTGGCCCTGGGCTGGGGCTTTTGCCAACAGCCGGGCACCGCGCCGAAATTGGCCGAAAACAGGCGGTACGAAACGGGGCGCACAGGACGCGCCCGTGCGCCGGTGCGAGCCCTTCTGCGCAGGGCGGGGCAGCCCCCGCCGGGGGACACGGCCGGCCGCTAGGGTCACCCCATGGACACGCGCAGCCGGCTCGAACTGGCCAACGACAACGCCGCCGGCTTCTGGCTGATCCAGGCCGGGGTGCACGGCTGGGAGTCCGTCCGCGCCCCAATGTTCACCGCGGTCCGCTGTGAGGGCGAGGCCGAGGTCCACCGGCTCGTCGTCACCCGCCCGTACGCCGAACCCGCGGCGCTCAAGCAGGAGCTGCTCGGCGTCTTGCGGCAGTGGCGGACGGCGCGGCTCTGCCTGGAGGACCCGTACGGCCTGCTCGACCTCCGCCCGCACGGCTGCGAGGCCTCCCTGGGGCAGGCGGTGATGGTGCGTGAGCCCGGCGGCGGGACGGCCGCGGACGGGCCCGGCGCCGCCGCCTCCCCGCGGGGGCGGCGCGGTGAGCCGGCCGGCCGGCTCACGGTCGTCGGGGCCCTGCAGCCGGAGGAGCTCGCCGCGGTGGAGCGCGTCATCGTCGACGGCTTCCCGATGCCCGCCCGGCTGCCGGTGGTCCGCGGCGCGATGCTGCCGCCCGGGCTGCTGGACGCCCCCGGCTACCGCGCGTGGCTGGCCCGGGTGGACGGCTGCCCGGCCGGGGCCTGCGTCAGCTACGACGACGGCACGGCCGTCGGCGTCTACTCCGTGGCCACCCTGCCCGAGCACCGCTCCCGCGGCATCGGCCGTGCCCTGGTGGCGGCCGCCCTGGCCGCCCACCCCGACCGGGTGGCCACCCTCACCTCGACCCTGCTGGGCGAGCCGCTGTACCGCCGGCTCGGCTTCACCGAGCACGGCGTCGCGCGCTGGTGGCGCTACCCGGCGACCCCGTCGTCGATGACCGTGTAACCGGCTGCCGCCGCGACCGGTCCGATGGCCGCCGGCGGTACGGCGAAGCGCGTCTGCACCGGCGCCGCGGCGGCCGCCCGGCCCGCGGCGTCGCCGCCGGCCCTCCCGGGCCCGCCGGTGCCCGCGTG
>NZ_JAHTIK010000001.1:5341633-5343111 GCF_025655475.1 Kitasatospora sp. DSM 101779
GCGGACGGTGTCGGCGGTGGGCGCGCCGCGGGCGCCGAGGACGAGCCCGACGGCCTCGGGCAGCCCGGCGGCGCTCAGCGTCGGGCGGTAGCCCTGCTCGGCCCACGGGCGGCCCAGGTGCAGCCAGACGCTGCGCAGTCCGGCGACCTCGGCGCCCGCGACGTCCGCCGGGCCGTGGTCGCCGATCATCCAGGTGTTGGCCTCCCAGCCGGGGGAGGGCGCGACCCCGCAGCGGCGGGCGGCGATCTCGAAGATGAGCGGGTCCGGCTTCACGCACCGGGCCTCCTCCGAGACGACCCAGCCGTCGACGAGGAGGTCGAGGCCGGTGCGGCGGATCTTCTCCAACTGGGGCTTGGTGCCCCCGTTGCTGACGATGCCGAGGGTCCAGCCGGAGGCACGGGCGGCGTGCAGCGCGTCGACGTGGGTGGCGGGGCAGTGGATGTGGGTGTTGATGCCGCGGCGGTAGTGGGCGAGCAACAGGTCCATGGAGTGGTCCAGGCCGTAGCGGCGCTTCGCGGCGCCCAGTACGGTGCTGCGCGGCACATAGCCGGAGCCGTCGATGGTGGTGAACCAGTCGATGTCGGCGGCGGGCAGGCGGTGTTCGGCCAGGAAGTCCAGGGCCCAGGCCCGGTAGGCGGCGTCCCTGGGCAGCAGGGTGTTGTCGAGGTCGAACAGGAGCAGCGGCATGTCGAGCATGCTGCCAGTGCGGACGCGTATGCACGTGGCAATTGCCAATCGTCGACCTGTCCGCGAGATGGATTGGCCGAATCCGGACGGTGACGGACCGGTGGCCGAACGCGATGTTTCGCCGCGGCTGTGACTGATGGGGCGGACGGGGCGCAGATGTCCTGGTGGGACCTGTGTCCATCGCCCCCGGCGCAGTGTCCGGTGACCGCTCCGGCGCCTCGTGCGACCGCCCCGGTATCTCTCGATGACGGTCGGATCACGTTGTGTGTTCGGCCTGTTGCGTAATCGGGGGTTGTCGGTCAAGCTCCTGGGAACCTCCGTGACCGGTGGCCGACGGCCGGCGTGCGCGGGGGGCGCACAAAGTGCGGCGCACGTGGTCCGTTTGCGGGAACCTCGGCCCACCGGGGTCCGACTGCTGGGCCGCGTTCCGCGCTCGTCGTACTCTGAGAGGAACAGGTCGCGTTCAGTGGTGCTCGGCGGAGATCGGCTCGGTGCCGTGAGTGGGCCTGCTGCCCCGACGGCGCTGTTGCGCTCCGTCGGCCCGTCCTCCTCGAATAGCTGTGAGCGATGGCTGGTTTTGAGCCTCCCGTACCCGCCGGTGCGGATGCCGCCGGCGGTGGTGCGCTGCCGGTCCACGGCGGGCCCGTCGGCGGTCGCTCCCAGGCCCGCAGGGCCGCACTCGCCGCAGCCCGCGCAGTCGCCCTCCGCACCTGGCCGCTGTCGGTGCGGCGCCGGACGGGGGCACACGGCGCCGCAGCGGGCGCTGCGGGCCCGGGCGGCCCGGTGCCGGG
>NZ_JAHTIK010000001.1:5343136-5397134 GCF_025655475.1 Kitasatospora sp. DSM 101779
CGCCGCAGCGGGCGCTGCGGGCCCGGGCGGCCCGGTGCCGGGCAGCGGCGGCCGTGGCGCGGCCCGGGGCGCCGGAGCGGACGGGGGACGCCCGATGAGTGACGGGCCCGGTCCGCTGACGGGCCGCACCGAGGGCGACGGCGACCACCTGCTGAAGGACCAGCCGGCCCGGGCCTGCGACCCGGTGTTCCAGCACGGCGTGGTGGTCGGCTTCGACGGGTCGCTGTCCAGCGAGCGCGCACTCGCCTACGCGGTCGGCATGGCGCGCCGGTCGCAGTGCGGCCTGGTGATCGTGCACGTGGCGAACCGGCTGCCGGCCACGGTCTGGGCGGGCTGCGAGCCGCCGGTCTTCGTCGACCTGCCGGACCACCGCACCGAGATCCTCGGCCTGGAGCTGGCCTGTGCGGACTTCCTCGCCGGCGTGCCGTGGATCCTGGTCGAGCGCGGCGGCGACATCTGCCACGAGATCGAAGAGGTCGGCCGCGAGTACGCCGCCGACGCGATCGTCGTCGGCAGCACCCGCGGCCTGCTCGGCAAGGTCTTCGGTTCGGTGTCCGGGCGGTTGGCGCGGCGCGCCAACCGCCCGGTGATCGTCATCCCCTGACGCGCCGTCGGGGTGATCGGCCCGATCGGGTCAGGAGGTCACACCGAGCTCTCGCGCGATGAGCATCCGCTGGACCTCCGAGGTCCCCTCGCCGATCTCGAGGATCTTGCAGTCGCGCCAGAACCGGGCGACCGGGAACTCGTTCATGAAGCCGTACCCGCCGTGGATCTGGGTGGCCTCGCGGGCGTTGTCCACGGCGGCCTCCGAGGCGTACAGCTTCGCGATCGCGGCCTCCTTCTTGAACGGCTCGGAGTGCAGCAGCCGGGATGCGGCGTCCCGCCAGGCCAGGCGGGCGGTGTGGGCGCGCATCTCCATGTCGGCGAGCTTGAACTGGATGACCTGGTTGGCGCCGATCGGCCGCCCGAAGGCGCGCCGCTGACCGGCGTAGGCGACGGACTGGTCGACGCATCCCTGGGCCAGGCCGGTGGCGAGGGCTGCGATGGCGATGCGCCCCTCGTCGAGGATGCGCAGGAACTGGGCGTAGCCACGGCCGCGCTCGCCCAGCAGGTTGGCCGCGGGGACGCGGCAGTCGGTGAAGGAGAGTTCGCGGGTGTCGGAGGCGTTCCACCCGACCTTGGAGTACTTCTTGGAGACCTGGAACCCGGGTGTCCCGGTCGGCACGATGATGGACGAGATCTCCCGCGTGGGCGAGAGGGTTGACCCGTCTTCACCCGAACGAGTGGAAGGCTCGGTCAGCGCGGTCACCGTGACCAGGCCGGTGATGTCCGTGCCGGAGTTGGTGATGAAGCACTTGGTGCCGTTGATCACCCACTCGTCGGTCGCCTCGTCGTAGCGGGCCGTGGTGCGGGTGGCACCGGCGTCCGAGCCGCCCTCGGGCTCGGTGAGGCCGAAGGCGCCGAGCATCTCGCCCGAGGTCAGCTTCGGCAGCCAGGTGCGCTTCTGCTCCTCGGTGCCGAAGCGGTACACCGGCATGGCGCCGAGCGAGACGGCCGCCTCCAGGGTGATCGCGACCGAGGAGTCGACCCGGGCCAGCTCCTCCAGGGCGATGCCGAGGGCGAAGTAGTCGCCGCCCATGCCGCCGTACTCCTCGGGGAACGGCAGGCCGAACAGGCCCATCTCGCCCATCTCGCGGACGATCTCGTACGGGAACTCGTTCTGCTCGTAGAACTCGCCGATCTTCGGCGCGACCCGGTCGTTTGCGAACTCCTCGACGGTCCGTCGCAGTTCTTCGTACTCGGTGCTCAGCCGGTGGTCGAGCATGGGGATCCTCCTGGATCGCGGCCGGTCGGGCCGCGGTGACGACGGTTTGACGGGGTGTGTCAGGCGGACGGGCCGAGCAGCGCCCGGACGGTCCGCGACTGGCTGGGGCGTCCGAGCTGACGGGCCATCCAGCCGCTGGTGGCGGCCAGGGCGCCGAGGTCGACGCCGGTGTCGATGCCGAGGCCGTGGAGCATCCACACCAGGTCCTCGGTGGCCAGGTTGCCGGTGGCGCTCTTCGCGTAGGGGCAGCCGCCGAGGCCGCCGGCCGAGGCGTCCACCACGGTCACCCCGCAGTGCAGCGCGGCGAGCGTGTTGGCCAGCGCCTGGCCGTAGGTGTCGTGGAAGTGCACGGCGAGCCGGTCCATCGGCACCCCGGCCTCGGCGAAACCGGTCAGCAGCGCCGTGACCTGGCCCGGGGTGGCGGTGCCGATGGTGTCGCCGAGGCTCAGCTCGGCACAGCCCATCTCCAGCAGGCGCAGCCCGTGGCCGATCACCTGGGCGGCCGGCACGGGGCCCTCCCACGGGTCCCCGAAGCACATCGAGAGGTAGCCGCGGACGGGCACGCCGGCGGCGGTGGCCCGGGCCACGACCGGCCGGAACATCGCCATGGCCTCGTCGGCGGAGCGGTTGAGGTTCCGCCGGGCGAAGGTCTCGGTGGCGCTGGCGAAGACCGCGACCTCCGCCGCGCCGTGGGCGAGCGCCCGGTCCAGGCCGCGCTCGTTGGGCACCAGCACCGGCAGCCGGAGGCCCGGGTACTGCCCGGCCAGGCCGGACAGCCGCGGCATCAGCTCCTCGGCGTCGGCCAGCTGCGGCACCCACTTCGGATGGACGAAGCTGGTCGCCTCGACGGTGCGCAGGCCGGCGGCGGCCAGCCGGGTGATGAACTCGGCCTTCACCTCGACCGGCACGAGCCCGGCTTCGTTCTGCAGGCCGTCCCGCGCGCCGACCTCGTGGATCCGTACCCGGGCCGGCAGCGCGGGGTCGCGCACCGGGTCCGGCAGGCCCAGCTCCAGCACGCCCGGCTCCGCCGCCGTCCCGCCCTGCTCCGCGGTCACGGGGTCACCTCGGCGTGCCCGCCCTCGCCCTCGGCCGGTGCGACCACGGCCAGCAGCTCGTCCATGGCGACGGTCGCGCCGGCGGCCGCCCGCAGCTCGCTGACGGTGCCGTCGTGCGGCGCCGCGATCACGTGTTCCATCTTCATGGCCTCCAGGACCAGCAGGGTCTGACCGCGGCTCACCCGCTCGCCGACCGCGGCCTTGACCACGGTGACGGTGCCCGGCATGGGCGCGGTCAGCGCGCCGTGGTGGGCCCCGCCCGCGGCGGCGCGGTCCGCCACCGGGTCGTACGCGTGGACCGCCCAGGCGTCGCCGTCCACGGCGAGCCAGTCGACGCGGCCCGCGGGCCCGTTGTCAGTGGTGTGTGCGAACGTCGTCTGCAGGCCGTCGAGGGAGACCTGCAGACGGCCGCCGGAGCGGTGGGCCGTGGCCTGCCGCACCGGTCCGTCGCCGACCTGCACCTGCAGGCCGGTGGCGCCGGGGGCGGGGTTGCCGGCGGCCTCGGCCACCGAGCCGGGTGCGGTCGGCCGCACCAGGACGGTGACCGGTTCGTGGCCGGCGAGCCGCAGACGGTGGGCCGTCCAGGCGGCGCCGCCACCCAGGCGCCAGCCGGAGGGGACGGCGAAGGGGTCGGTCCAGCCGTCGGGGGCGACGGCCGGGGCGAGGTCCAGCTGCCGGGCGATCGCCGCGGCGATCGGCAGCAGGTCCGCGCTGTCCCCGTCCCGGGGGGTCGTCGCGGCGTCGGCACCGGTGCGGGTGTAGGGGGAGCTCAGCAGGACGGGGGTCTGCTGAGCGGTCCGCTCCACCAGCCCGGTGTCGAGCCGGCCCGCGGCCACCTCGGGGTGGGCCAGCAGCCGCCGCAGGAAGCCGGTGTTGGTGGTGACGCCCAGGATCCGGGTGTCCGCGAGCGCGGCCCGCAGCCGGCGCAGCGCGGTCGGCCGGTCCGGCCCGTACGCGATCACCTTGGCGAGCATCGGGTCGTAGAGGCTGCCGACCTCGGTGCCCGCCGCCACGCCGGAGTCCACCCGGATGCCCTCGCCGACGGGCTCGTCCAGCCGCAGGATGCGGCCGCCGGTCGGCAGGAAGTCGCGGTCCGGGTCCTCGGCGCAGATCCGCGCCTCGATCGCGTGGCCCTGGAAGGCGATGCCGTCCTGGCCGAAGGGCAGTGCCTCGCCGGCCGCCACCCGCAGCTGCCACTCGACGAGGTCGAGCCGTTGCGGCTCGGCGCCGTCGCCGGTGCGCACCGCGATCGCCAGCTCGGTGACGGGGTGCTCCACCTGCAGGCGGGTGTTCATCTCCATGAAGAAGAAGTCCAGGACGCCCTCGGCGGCCTCCGTGCCCGGCTCCAGGCCCGGCACGATGAACTCCACCGTGCCGGCGCCGGTGTAGCCGCAGGCCTCGGCGGCCCGCACGGCCGCCGCACCCATGGCCGCCCGGGTCTCCTCGTTGAGCAGGACGGAGGGTGCCTCCTCGATCAGCTTCTGGTGGCGGCGCTGCAGGCTGCACTCGCGCTCGCCGAGGTGCACCGTGGTGCCGCGGGCGTCCGCGAGCACCTGCACCTCGATGTGGCGCGGCCGGTCCACCCAGCGCTCCAGCAGCAGGGTGTCGTCGCCGAACGCGGTGCGGGCCACCCGCCGCGCCGCGTCGATCTCGGTCGGCAGGTCGGCGGGGTCGCGGACCAGCCGCATGCCCTTGCCGCCGCCGCCCGCGGACGGCTTCAGCAGCACCGGGTAGCCGATCGCCTCGGCGGCCGCGACCAGCTCGGCGTCGCTCGGCGAGCCGCCGCTGCTGCCGGGCACCACCGGCACGCCCGCGGCGCGGACGGCCTCCTTGGCGTTGATCTTGTCGCCCATCAGCTCCACCGCGGCCGGCGGCGGGCCGATGAACACCAGCCCGGCCTCGGCGCACGCCCGGGCGAAGCCGGGGTTCTCGGCGAGGAAGCCGTACCCGGGGTGCACGGCCTGCGCGCCGGTGCGGCGGGCGGCCGACAGCAGCAGGTCGGTGCGCAGGTAGGTCTCGGCCGCCGAGCTGTCGCTGCGCCCCTCCGGGCCGAGCCGGACGGCGAGGTCGGCCTCGCGGACGTGCGGGGCGTCGGCGTCGGCGTCGCTGTGCACGGCGACGGAGCGGATGCCGAGCCGCCGCAGGGTGCGGATCACCCGGAGGGCGATCTCACCCCGGTTGGCGACCAGAACGGTGTCGAACATGGGAGGTCTTCCTCCGGGTCGAGGGATGGCGCTGCCGGTGCGGCGGTGGCGGGTCGGGCGGCGCGGGTGCGGCGGGGCCGGCCTGGCCGGCGGGTGCGGTGCCGCGGGGTGCGCGGCGGGGCCGGGTCGGGCCGGGCGGCGGGTGTCCGCCCGGCCCGACCGGTCACATGCGGAAGACGCCGTACGGGCGGGGCTCGGGGAGCGGTGCGTTCGCGCAGGCGGTGAGCGCCAGGCCGAGGACGGTCCGGGTCTCCATCGGGTCGATCACGCCGTCGTCCCAGAGCCGGGCGGTGGCGTAGTAGGCGCTGCCCTGCCGCTCGTACTGCTCGCGGACGGGGCGCTTGAACTCCTCCTCCGCCTCGGCCGGCCAGTCCTCGCCCTGCGCCTCGAACTGGTCGCGGCGCACGGTGGCGAGGACGGAGGCCGCCTGCTCGCCGCCCATCACCGAGATCTTGGCACCGGGCCACATCCACAGGAAGCGCGGCGAGTACGCCCGGCCGCACATCGAGTAGTTGCCGGCGCCGTACGAGCCGCCGATCACCACCGTCAGCTTGGGCACCCGGGTGCAGGCCACGGCCGTCACCATCTTGGCGCCGTGCTTGGCGATGCCGCCCGCCTCGTACTGCCGGCCGACCATGAAGCCGGTGATGTTCTGCAGGAAGAGCAGCGGGATGCCGCGCTGGTCGCACAGCTCGATGAAGTGCGCGCCCTTGAGCGCCGACTCGGCGAAGAGCACCCCGTTGTTGGCGACGATGCCGACCTGGTGGCCGTGGATCCGGGCGAAGCCGGTGACCAGGGTCGGCCCGTACTCGGCCTTGAACTCCGCGAAGCGGCTGCCGTCCACCAGCCGGGCGATCACCTCGCGCACGTCGTACGGGGTGCGCGGGTCGACCGGCACCGCGCCGTACAGGCCGGCCGGGTCCACCGCGGGCGCCTCCACCGGCGCGAGCGGCCACGGCGCGGGGGTGCGCGGGCCGAGCCCGGCGACGATGGTGCGGACGATCGACAGCGCGTGCGCGTCGTCCTCGGCCAGGTGGTCGGTGACGCCTGAGGTCTTCGAGTGCAGCTCGCCGCCGCCGAGCTCCTCGGCGGTGACGACCTCGCCGGTCGCCGCCTTCACCAGCGGCGGGCCGCCGAGGAAGATCGTGCCCTGGTTGCGGACGATCACGGCCTGGTCGCTCATGGCCGGCACGTAGGCGCCGCCGGCCGTGCACGAGCCGAGCACCGCGGCGATCTGCGGGATGCCCGCGCCGGAGAGTCGGGCCTGGTTGTAGAAGATCCGGCCGAAGTGGTCCCGGTCGGGGAAGACCTCGTCCTGCATCGGCAGGAAGGCGCCGCCCGAGTCGACGAGGTAGACGCAGGGCAGCCGGTTCTCCAGGGCCACCTCCTGCGCGCGCAGGTGCTTCTTGACCGTCATCGGGTAGTAGGTGCCGCCCTTGACGGTGGCGTCGTTGGCGACGACCACGACCTCACGGCCGGCCACCCGTCCGATGCCGGCGATCACACCGGCCGCCGGAGCGGCGCCGTCGTAGAGGCCGTCGGCGGCGAGGGGGCACAGCTCCAGGAAGGGGGAACCCGGGTCGAGCAGGGTGTCGACGCGGTCGCGGGGGAGCAGCTTGCCGCGCGCGGTGTGCCGGGCCCGGGCCTTGGCGCCGCCGCCGAGCGCGGCGGTCGCGAGCTTGCCGCGCAGCTCGTCGACCAGCTCCCGGTGGGCGGCCTCGTTGGCGCGGTAGGCGGCCGAGCCGGGGTCGGCGGCGGACTCCAGCCGCGGTGCCGGCGCGGCGGCCGCGCCCCGGAGGGCGTGCCGCGGTTCGGTGCCGGCGGCCGGGCCGCTGAACGGGCCGGCCGCCGGGCCGACGGCGGATCCAATGGATGAGAGGACCATCCCAAGAGCTCCCTTGCCCTCGGAGCCGAGTGGGCGTGCGAACGGATGGTCCGCCGCCCGAAAGTTAATGAGCGTTAACTCCTGCGGCCAGGTTAACCGTCGATAACGCGGCTGTCTACGATGGGCAGCATGCCGAACGTGCCAGCAGCCTCCGCGCTCCCACGCCGCGACCAGATCCGCAAGGAGGCCGCGCGGCTCTTCGCCGCCCGCGGTTTCCTGGGCGTCGGAGTGGACGAGATCGGCAAGGCGGTCGGCATCAGCGGCCCCGGCCTGTACCGGCACTTCGCCGGCAAGGACGCGATGCTCGCCGACCTCCTGGTGGGCATCAGCGAGCGCCTGCTGGAGGAGGGGCGGCGGCGGGCCGGCGAGGCCGGCAGCGCCCGGGGGCCGGCCGGGGCGCTGGACGCCCTGATCGGCGGCCACGTGGACTTCGCCCTGGACGACCGCGACCTGATCATCCTGCACGACCGGGAACTGCTCCATCTGAAGGAGGAGGACCGCCGCCGCGTCCGCCGACTGCAGCGCGGCTACGTCGAACTGTGGGTCGGCGTCGTCCGTGAGGCTTTCCCGCCGCTCGCCGCCCCCGGCGCCGAGCCGCTCGCCCGGGCCGCCGTCCACGCGGTGTTCGGCCTGCTCAACTCCACCCCGCACAGCGCCGCCCCGCACTCCGGACAGGCGGACCGCTCCGGCCTGCCCCGCGACGCGATGGCCGCACTGCTCCACAGCCTCGCCCAGGGCGCCTTCGCCGCAGCCGCGGACAGCGCCGCCGCCCGGGCGGCGTAGCGAGGGCCGCCGGGCCCACATCCCCCGCGGTGGGGTGTAGGACCAGCGCCCGAGGGCCGTCCGGTCCGGCGTCCCGTGCGCCCTCGGGGGTGGATCGGCGACCCTGGGAGACGGCGGGAAGGTTTCGCGTCCCCCCTGTCGTTGAGCCTCCCGGGCGTCCGTCGAAAGGCGATGGACGGCGGTCGAGCCGAATGGTTAGTATCCCTAAATATGCCTGAGACTCATGGTTCTACTGCGGAGATTTCCCGGGAGGCTGATCCTCAGCGCAGCCGCCCCGGCAGGACCCCCCTGCGCCGCCGCCGGTTCGGAGCACGGCGCCCCGACACCCCGGACGAGTCCCGCTGGCTGCGCAGACTGGGCGGCTACTCCTGGCGCTACCGCAAGAGCGTCCTGCTCGCCTTCGGAGCCTCGCTCGTCGGCATGGCCGTCAGCGCCGTCGTCCCGCTGATCACCAAGCTGATCATCGACGACGTCATCACCGCCCACACCCGCCCGCTCGCCCCCTGGGCCGTCGTGCTGCTGCTCGCCGCGGCCGTGGTCTTCCTCTGCGCGCAGATCCGCCGCTACTACGGCGGACAGCTCGCCCTCGACGTCCAGCACGACCTGCGCGCGGACCTCTTCACCTCGCTGACCAGGCTCGACGGCCGCCGCCAGGACCGCCTCGACACCGGCCAGGTCGTCGGCCGCGCCACCTCCGACCTGCAGCTCATCAACGGGCTGCTCTCGATGCTGCCGATGATGACCGGCTACCTGGTGATGTTCGGCATGTCCCTCGCCGTCATGCTCTGGCTCTCGCTGCCGCTCACCCTGATCGCCCTGGTGATGGCACCCGCCCTCTGGTGGTGCGCCGCCCTCAGCCGCAAGCGGCTCTTCCCGGCCACCTGGGCCGCCCAGCAGGAGGCGGCCGCGGTCGCCGGTGTCGTCGACGCGGCCGTCGGCGGCGTCCGCGTGGTCAAGGGCTTCGGCCAGGAGGCCCAGGAGCGCGCCAAGCTGGAGAAGGCCTCCCGCGGCCTGTACGCCGCCCGGCTCCGCTCGATCCGGCTGAACAGCCGCTACACCCCGGCCATGCAGGCCGTCCCCGCGCTCGCCCAGGTCGCCGTGCTCGCCCTCGGCGGCTGGCTGGCCGTCCGGGGCCAGGTCTCGCTCGGCACCTTCGTCGCCTTCTCCACCTACGTCGCCCAGATGACCGGCCCCGTACGGATGCTCGCCATGGTGATCACCGTCGGCCAGCAGGCCAGGGCCGGCGTGGAACGCGTCCTCCAGCTGATCGACCAGCGCCCGCACGTCCGGGAACGCCCCGACGCCCGGCCGCTCACCCCGGCCGACACCGACCCCGGCTCCGCCGAGCCCGGCGCGCCCGCACCCGGCACCGCCGCCCTCGAACTCGACGGCGTCGACTTCCACTACGAGGGCCACGAGGACGCCGTCCCCGTCCTCGACGGCCTCAGCCTGCGCCTGGAGCCCGGCGAGACCCTCGCCCTGGTCGGCGCCTCCGGTTCCGGCAAGTCGACCGTCGCCCAGCTCGTCCCGCGCTTCTACGACCCCACCGCCGGCAGCGTCCGGCTCTACGGGCACGACCTGCGCGACATCACCCTCGACTCGCTGCGCGCCACCATCGGCATCGTGCCCGAGGAGAGCTTCCTGTTCTCCGAGAGCGTCCGCACCAACATCGCCTACGGCCACCCCGAGGCCACCGACGAGCAGATCGAGGCCGCCGCCCGCGCCGCCCAGGCCGACGGCTTCATCCGCGAGCTCCCGGACGGCTACGACACCAGGGTCGGCGAGCAGGGACTCACCCTCTCCGGCGGCCAGCGGCAGCGGATCGCGCTGGCCCGCGCCATCCTCACCGACCCACGCATCCTGCTGCTCGACGACGCGACCTCCGCGGTCGACCCGCAGGTCGAGGCGGAGATCTTCGAGGCGCTCCGCTCGGTCATGGCCGGGCGCACCACCCTGCTCATCGCGCACCGCCGCTCCACCCTGCAGCTCGCCGACCGGATCGCCGTCCTCGACCGCGGCCGCCTCGTCGACGTCGGCACCCATCGCGAGCTGGACGACCGATGTCCGCTCTACCGGGCACTGATCACCGATCCGGACGCCGCCGACGCCTCCGCCCGCGGCACCGCCGCGACCGTCGGCGCCAATGGCGCCACCGCGGCGGAGGGCACCGAGGCCGCGAAGAGCGGCGAACGCGCCGCGGCGAAGAAGCCCGCCGCCGACAGCGAACTCCTCGCCAAGGTGGCCGCCCTGCAGCCCGCCACCGACACCCCCGACATCCGGGTCGAGGACGCCGAGGCCGGTGACATGCGCTTCAGCCTCCGCCGGCTGCTCGCCCCCTTCCGCGGCCCGCTGGCCCTCGCCCTGCTGCTGGTCGCCCTGGACACCGCCGCCGGCCTCACCCTGCCGATCCTGATCCGGCACGGCATCGACGACGGCGTCAGCAAGGCCGCGATGACCGGCGTCACCGTCGCCGCCCTCGGCGCCCTGGTCGTCGTCCTGCTGGACTGGCTGGTGCAGAGCGCCGAGACCAGGGTCAGCGGCCGCACCGGCGAGCGCGTCCTCTACACCCTGCGGCTGAAGATCTTCGCCCACCTGAACCGGCTCGGCCTCGACTACTTCGAGCGCGAGCTCACCGGCCGGATCATGACCCGGATGACCACCGACGTCGACTCGATCTCGACCTTCCTGCAGACCGGCGTCGTCACCGCGGTGGTCAGCCTGCTCACCTTCTTCGGGATCTTCGCCGCGCTGCTGATCCTCGACGCCGGCCTCGCCCTGGTGGTCCTCGCCGTCCTGCCCGTGCTGGTCGTGGCCACCCTGGTCTTCCGCCGCAAGTCCACCACCCAGTACCAGATCTCCCGGGACCTGATCTCCACCGTCAACGCCGACCTGCAGGAGAACGTCGCCGGCATGCGGATCGTCCAGGCCTTCCGCCGGCAGGACGTCAACACCGCCCGCTTCGTCGCCCGCGGCCTGGAGTACCGGGACGCCCGGGCCCGCGCCCAGCTCTACATCTCGCTGTACTTCCCGTTCGTCCAGTTCCTCTCCAGCGTCGCCTCCGCGCTCGTCCTGATCGTCGGCGCCGCCCGGGTCGACGACGGCACCCTCACCATCGGCGCCCTGGTCGCCTACCTGCTCTACATCGACCTGTTTTTCGCCCCGGTCAACCAGCTCTCCCAGGTCTTCGACGGCTACCAGCAGGCCAGCGTCAGCCTCGGCCGGATCCGCGAACTGCTGCGCACCCCGACCAGCACCCCCGAGGCGGACCCGCCCGTGCCGGTGACCCGCCTCAAGGGCGACATCCGGCTCGACGGCGTCGGCTTCGCCTACAACGGCGAGGGCGCGAGCCTGCCGAACGTGCTCACCGACATCGACCTGCACATCCCGGCAGGCCAGACCGTCGCCCTGGTCGGCGAGACCGGCGCAGGCAAGTCCACCCTGGTCAAGCTGGTCGCCCGGTTCTACGACGCCACCTCCGGCACCGTCCGGGTCGACGGCACCGACATCACCGGCTACGACCTCTCCCAGTACCGCCACCGGCTCGGCGTCGTCCCGCAGGAGGCGTACCTGTTCGCCGGCACCCTCCACGAGGCGATCGCCTACGGCCGCCCCGGGGCCACCCGCACCGAGGTCGAGGCCGCGGCCCGTGCGGTCGGCGCGCACGAGATGATCCTCGGCCTCTCCGGCGGGTACGACCACGAGGTCGCCCCCCGCGGAAGGAACCTCTCCGCCGGCCAGCGCCAGCTCGTCGCACTCGCCCGCGCCGAACTCGTCGACCCCGACATCCTGCTGCTGGACGAGGCCACCGCCGCCCTCGACCTCGCCAGCGAGGCCGCCGTCAACCAGGCCGCCGACCGTCTCAGCGGAGGCCGCACCACCCTGGTCATCGCACACCGCCTGACCACCGCCGAACGCGCCGACCGGATCGTCGTCCTCGACCACGGCCGGATCGTCGAGGACGGCACCCACGGCGAACTCCTCGCCGCGGGCGGCACCTACCACCGCCTCTGGCAGGCCTTCGTCTCCGACGGCCGCGCCACCCCGGTCGGCTGACCGCCGCCCCTGCGGACCCCCACCGGGGTCCGCAGGGCGTGCCGGCCGCCGGCCGGGTCAGACCGCGAGCAGCGCGGCGTACAGCGAGGCCGCGTCGGCACCCCTCGGCAGGTCGCTCACCTGGCCGTCGCCGACCTCCACCACCCGCCAGCCGGAACCGTCCGCCCGCCGCGCCAGGTCGGTGGTGACGAACCGACAGCCCAGCGTGTGCACCAGCGGCCCGACCACCGACAGGTCCGCGTGCGGGGCCGGCCCCGGCGGCGCGTCCGGGTGGGCGCCGCGCAGCACCGGCTCACCGTCCACCCACCAGACCCGTGCCTCCTCGGCCCGCCCCTGCGCGTCCCGGACGAACTCCTCGTACCGGCGCAGCACGATCCCGCCGGTCGGTGCTCCGTCCTGCAGCTCCACGAACCGGGTCACCACCGCGTACAGCCGGTCGGTGTCCGCGAGGTCCGGGACGAAGCAGGCCTCCTCCCACTCGTACTTGCGGGACTTCACGTAGTCCTTGACGATCGCCGGCCCGCCGCCGAGCCGCCCCGCCAGCGCGGCGAGCTCCTCCCGGGACGGCGCGGCCGCACCCGGCAGCCAGCGGCTCTCCGGCGTCGCCCCCTCGAACACCCCGTACCAGCCGGGGAGCTCGTGGGCGTCCCCGTATCCGGCCGGCGTGGTCAGCAGCACTCCTCCCCGCGCCGCCAGCACCCGCGCCAAGTCCTGGTACGCGGGCACCGGGACCATCCAGCCGCGGTACCAGAGCGGTCCGACGCCGGCCGGCACCCGCTGCACCGCCGCCTCCGCGTCGCCCGCCAGCAGCGCGTCGTGGTCGAGCAGCACGCAGGTGCCGCCGAGGTCGCGCACCAACTGCGCCTCCCACACGTAGTGCGGGTCGGGCCTGCGCGGCGACAGCGGATCGGCGGGCACCAGGACGGCCGGGGTGGTCATGGCCCACAGGGTACGGCGGACCGCACCGCGCGCGCCGCCGCGCACACGCCGTCCGCGTGCGGGTCCGTCGACCCCGGCCGGCGGATGGCCGGGACCGGCCGCCGCGCCCCGAATACCGGTCGACACCCCGGGCGGTGCGTGCCACGGTGATCCGATGCCGAAGCTGCCACGACTCCTGGGCCCCGTGCTGGGCCGGCTCCTCGGACGCCCACCGGGCGCACCGAACACTCGCCCTGACGGTACGGCGGGCAGCCGCACACCGAGGGCCGCGGCCCGCACGGTCGTCCTCGCCCCGGACGGCGCCGTCTTCCTGCTCCGCAGCGACAACGTCGAGGTCGGCGTGCACTGGACCGCACCGGGCGGCGGACTGGAGGAGGGCGAGACCCCGACCGCGGGCGCGCTACGGGAACTGCAGGAGGAGACCGGCTGGACGGACATCGAACCCGGCAGCCTGCTGTGCACCTGGGAGCACGACTTCACCTGGCACGGCATCCCCGTCCACCAGCACGAGCACATCTACCTGGCCACCGGCCCGCGCCGCGGACCCGTCGGCGACGTCAGCGGGGTGCACCGGGCCGACGGCATCCTCGAATGGCGCTGGTGGAGCCCGGAGGAGCTCGCCTCACCCGAGGCCGACGCACTCTGGCCGCCGCAACTGCCGGCGCTGCTGGCCGCCGCCTCCGACGGGCGCGGTGGCGTCGTCGGTGCCGTCGGGCCAGTGCACCTGGGCCACGTCCCGCACGGCACGCCGAACAGCCGTCCCGACGAGCCGCTCCGGACCACCGCGGGGTGATTGCTCCCGGGAGCCGCTGAACTGACGACGGGACACCGTGCGTCAGGCGCCGACCGGTTCAGTGCGGCTGGTCCGCCCGCCAGCCGTGCAGCCCGAGATCGCGGTCGTGCAGCGCCTCCGGATTGATCAGTACCGAGAGGCGCGCGCCCGCCAACTCCTCGAGGGCCAGCCCGGTCGAGGCGAGCAGGCGCTCGGTCGGCACGGCCACGGCGATCGCCTCCCGCCAGGCCGGCAGCACCACCAGGCAGGTGCCGGTGCCCAGGCGCACCGGCCGCGCCTCGACCCGTTCGGGCTGCCGTGCCCTTTCGCTCGGCGCCGACGACGATCCGCCGATCAATATGCCCAGCGGCGGCCCGTCCCCGGGCTCGCCGCCCTCCTGCGCCAGGCCGCCCCCGCCGGCCGGGTGCCACAGCTCCTGCCGCTCGGGCGGACGCGGGTGCAGCCGCCGCAACCGCCGCGACGGCACCGGTCGGCGCGCCTGACGCAACTGCCGACCGCTGTCGGCTGGGTCGTCCGGCGGGCCCGCGGGGGCACCGAAGGCGTTGCGCACCGGTCGGGCCGCGTCGAGGTCCGCCCCGGCCGCCGCCAGCAATTGGCGCACCTCCGCCTCCGACCGGTGGCATGCCGCCGCCAGGTCGGCGGGGTGCGTGCCCCGCTCGTACGCCCCGCGCAGCCGGGCCGCCAGCCCCGCCAGCAGCCTCGCCGCCGTGGGGTCGGCCGACTCGGCTCCGGCCGCTGCCTGGCCTGTCGCTGCCTGGCCTGTCGCCGTGGGGCCTGTCGCCGTGGGGCCTGTCGCCGTGGGGACGGGAGCGTCGGAGGAACGGTCGGAGGCTGGCGGGTCGAGCGGGGTCATGGGTGCGGGCCCTTCGGTCTGCGGCACGAACGATCCTGCCGCACACCGCGCTTGGGAGCCAGGGCGGTCCACCATGTGTCGGCGGCGGACGGACCCGTTCCGCCGTCCCGGCCGGCCCGCGGCGCGGTGCCGGCCGAAAACCCGTGCGGAGAAAGGCCGGACTCACCCGTACCCTGGTGCCATGAAGCGTCAGTCGTGCCTGAACTGGTGGCCGTCCTAGGACGGCCACCCCTCACGCATGACCACAGGGCCGTCCGTACGGGCGGCCCTGGTGCATTCCACCCTCGGGCGGCAACGCCCGGCGGACGGTGCCACCGCCCGCCCGCCGCCCGAGGAGAACCTCAGTGATCACCACCGTCGACAGCATCCGCCGCACCCCCGAGCGCCACCGCATCCTCACCGGGGACCGGCCGACCGGCCCGCTCCACCTCGGCCACTACTTCGGCACCCTGCAGAACCGTGTCGAACTGCAGCGCCTAGGCGTCGACCTCTTCCTCGTCGTCGCCGACTACCAGGTCCTCACCGACCGCGACCGCGCCGACGACCTCGCCGAGCACGCCGAGAACCTCGTCCTCGACTACCTCGCCGCCGGCGTCGACCCCGACCGCGCCACCGTCTTCGCCCACAGCGCCGTACCCGCCCTCAACCAGCTGCTGCTGCCCTTCCTCAGCCTGGTGAGCGTCGCCGAACTCGGCCGCAACCCCACCGTCAAGGACGAGATCGCCCACTCCGGCCGCACGACCGTCAGCGGGCTCATGTTCACCTACCCCGTCCACCAGGCCGCCGACATCCTCTTCTGCAAGGCCGACCTCGTCCCCGTCGGCCAGGACCAGCTCCCGCACCTGGAGACCACCCGCACCGTCGCCCGGCGCTTCAACGAGCGGTACGGCGCACCCGTCTTCCCGGAACCCGACGCCCTGCTCTCCGCCGCCCCGCTGCTGCTCGGCACCGACGGCGGCAAGATGAGCAAGAGCCGCGGCAACGCCGTCCCGCTCGGCGCCACCGAGGACGAGACCGCCCGCCTCCTGCGCGCCGCGACCACCGACGCCGACCGCCGCATCACCTACGACCCCGGAAACCGCCCCGGCGTCGCCGGCCTCCTCCAGCTCGCCGCCCTCTGCCAGGACCGCGCGCCCGAGGCCGTCGCCGAGGAGATCGGCGACGGCGGCGCCGCCCGGCTGAAGAAGCTCGTCACCGAGGCCGTCAACGAGTACTTCCGCCCGCACCGGGCCCGCCGTGCCGAGCTCGCCGCCGACCGCGGACACCTCCGCGAGGTGCTGCGCGCCGGCAACGAACGCGCCAACGCCGTGGCCGACAGCACCCTCGCCGAGGTCCGCGAGGCGATGGGCACCGTGTGAAACGGCGGCATTCCCGGTGCGGGGGTGGATCGGTCCATCCCCGCACCGGGGAATACCGTGAGCAGACGAACCTGCGACCACGGGGGAGGACCTGTCGATGGATCAGCTGACGACCGGCAGTGCCGCGGACGGCCACGACCCCGCCCCCCGGCCGGCCGGCCCGCCTCTGCCCGCCCCATCCGTACCGGCCGCGTCCCTGCCGGCCAGGTCTCTGCCCGCCGCGGATCTGCCGGTCGCGGGCCCGCGTCGCCGTCCGCGACGGCTGACCACCGGCGACCGCGTCGCCCTGCTGGCACCCAGCGGCCCGATCGACCCGCAGCGCCTCGCCGCCGGCACCGCCCTCCTCCGCTCCTGGGGCCTGCACGTCATGCCCGGTGCCCACCTCCTCGACCGCCACCCCGCCCACGGCTACCTCGCCGGTACCGACGCCGACCGCGCCGCCGACTTCCAACGGGCCTGGCTCGACCCCGGCATCTCGGCCGTCGTCTGCGCCCGCGGCGGCTACGGCGTCCAGCGCATGGTCGACCTCGTCGACTGGGACGCCCTGCGTGCCGCACCGCCCAAGATCCTGGTCGGCTTCAGCGACATCACCGTGCTCCACGAGGCGGTCGACCTCCGCCTCGGCCTCCCCACCCTCTACGGCCCGATGGGCACCGCGGCGGCCTTTCTCGACGACCCCGCCACCGCCGACCACCTCCGGCGCACCCTCTTCGAGCCCGCGACCACCCGCGTCCTCACCTCCGCCACCGCCGAGCCCCTCGTCCCCGGCCGGGCCGCCGGAACCACCGCCGGCGGCTGCGCCGCGCTGCTCGCCACCGACCGCGGCACCCCCACCGCCCGCCGTTCCTTCGCCGGCACCATCCTGCTGCTGGAGGACGTCAACGAGCAGCCCTACCGCCTCGACCGCACCCTCACCCAGCTGCTCCGCTCGGGCGCACTGGACGGCGTCGCCGGCATCGCCCTCGGCTCCTGGGAGGGCTGCGGTCCACCCGGGCCGGTCCGCGAGGTCATGCTCGACCGGCTCGCACCGCTCGGTGTCCCGGTGATCTGGGAGCTCGGCTTCGGCCACGGCCCGAGCAGCCTCACCGTCCCGCTGGGCGTCCCCGCGGTCCTGGACGCGGACGCCGGCACCCTCACCCTCGACGAACCGGTGTTCGGCGATGCGGTGGTCGACGAGACCCCCGCCTGAGCGGGCCGCCCTCGTGTCCGCCGCCCGAGCGGACCGCCCTCGTGACGGCCCGGCCGCGGTCGCGCGGTTCGGTGCTCCGGGCGCCCCGGCTGAGTAGGGTGCGGCCATGCACGTTGACGTACACGGAGGCCACACGTCGGAGAACGGTCGGACGGCGGCGGGCGGCCGTCCCCCGCACACCCCTCCCGCCGCCGGGGCTTCCGGGGCATCCGAGGTCGCGGCACCGGAAGCGCTCGTCGCGCGGGCGCTCGGTCTGCTGCGCGGTCCCGGCAGCGGCCGCGGGCGCGTGATCCTCGGCCTGGCCGGCCCGCCCGCGGCCGGCAAGTCGACCCTCGCCCGGCACCTGGTGGAGGAGGTCGTCCGCCAGGAGGGCCCGGAGGCCGCCGCCTACCTCCCCCTCGACGGCTTCCACCTGGCCAACGCACAACTCGACCGCCTCGGCCTGCGGGCCCGCAAGGGCGCACCCGAGACATTCGACGCGGGCGGCTACGTCGCGCTGCTCCAGCGGGTCACCGCAGAGCGGTTCCACGACATCTACGTGCCGGACTTCGACCGGACCCTCGACGAGCCCGTCGCCGCCCGCCACGTCATCAGGCCCCACACCCGCCTCGTGGTGACCGAGGGAAACTACCTCGCAGCTCCCGAGGCGCCGTGGTCGGCAGTCCGCGCCCTGTGCCGCGAGCTCTGGTACGTCGACGCCGACGACGACCTCCGCCACCGCCGTCTGACCGACCGGCACACCGGTGGCGGCCAGGACCACGAAGCCGCCGCGCTGCGGATCGCCGCCAACGACCACCCCAACGGCGAGTACGTGAAGGCCGGCCGTGCCGCCTGCAGCTGGCTGGTTCGCGTGCCGGATTTGCCTGCGGCCGCCGATGGGCGTACTGTTTCCTAGTCGCTCGACAGGGAGCACCGGACACGCGTCTGCGCGGACGGTCCCGGAGCGGCCAATCCCTTGAAACACCACTTCCAGATCCTCACCGGGTCGCGTCTTGTCGCGCCCCTGTGCGAATTCGGCGTGCCTGTTTATAGGAATTGCACTTCGGATCGAGGCCGATTCGCTTTTCGGAGCGGGGATCGGCTAAGGTTTGAAACGTCGGACAGGTCGTCAGGCCGGTTCCGACAAAGCGGTGAAGAAAGCAAGTCGGTGAAGAGCACGGACTCGGATCTGATAAGCTGGAAACACGAAAGAGCGAAACGCCCGGAGGGTCCGCTGGAAGGCGGTCCGAAGGAAGTGTCCGTTCCTTGAGAACTCAACAGCGTGCCAAAAGTCAACGCCAGATATGTTGACATCCCCGGCCGGTCGGGCAATCGATCGGTTGGAGATTCCTTTTGAAATAACACAGCGAGGATGCAGTGCGCGGGATCACCCTATTCCGGTGGTTGCCGTGCCGCTCAACGCGAGTGTGCACCGGATAGCCGGTAATCATTCACGGAGAGTTTGATCCTGGCTCAGGACGAACGCTGGCGGCGTGCTTAACACATGCAAGTCGAACGGTGAAGCCCTTCGGGGTGGATCAGTGGCGAACGGGTGAGTAACACGTGGGCAATCTGCCCTGCACTCTGGGACAAGCCCTGGAAACGGGGTCTAATACCGGATACGACCTTCCTCTGCATGGGGGTTGGTGGAAAGCTCCGGCGGTGCAGGATGAGCCCGCGGCCTATCAGCTTGTTGGTGGGGTAATGGCCTACCAAGGCGACGACGGGTAGCCGGCCTGAGAGGGCGACCGGCCACACTGGGACTGAGACACGGCCCAGACTCCTACGGGAGGCAGCAGTGGGGAATATTGCACAATGGGCGAAAGCCTGATGCAGCGACGCCGCGTGAGGGATGACGGCCTTCGGGTTGTAAACCTCTTTCAGCAGGGAAGAAGCGCAAGTGACGGTACCTGCAGAAGAAGCACCGGCTAACTACGTGCCAGCAGCCGCGGTAATACGTAGGGTGCGAGCGTTGTCCGGAATTATTGGGCGTAAAGAGCTCGTAGGCGGCCTGTCGCGTCGGATGTGAAAGCCCGGGGCTTAACCCCGGGTCTGCATTCGATACGGGCAGGCTAGAGTGTGGTAGGGGAGATCGGAATTCCTGGTGTAGCGGTGAAATGCGCAGATATCAGGAGGAACACCGGTGGCGAAGGCGGATCTCTGGGCCATTACTGACGCTGAGGAGCGAAAGCGTGGGGAGCGAACAGGATTAGATACCCTGGTAGTCCACGCCGTAAACGTTGGGAACTAGGTGTTGGCGACATTCCACGTCGTCGGTGCCGCAGCTAACGCATTAAGTTCCCCGCCTGGGGAGTACGGCCGCAAGGCTAAAACTCAAAGGAATTGACGGGGGCCCGCACAAGCAGCGGAGCATGTGGCTTAATTCGACGCAACGCGAAGAACCTTACCAAGGCTTGACATACACCGGAAACTGGTAGAGATATCAGCCCCCTTGTGGTCGGTGTACAGGTGGTGCATGGTTGTCGTCAGCTCGTGTCGTGAGATGTTGGGTTAAGTCCCGCAACGAGCGCAACCCTTGTTCTGTGTTGCCAGCGAGTAATGTCGGGGACTCACAGGAGACTGCCGGGGTCAACTCGGAGGAAGGTGGGGACGACGTCAAATCATCATGCCCCTTATGTCTTGGGCTGCACACGTGCTACAATGGCCGGTACAAAGGGCTGCGATGCCGTGAGGCGGAGCGAATCCCAAAAAGCCGGTCTCAGTTCGGATTGGGGTCTGCAACTCGACCCCATGAAGTTGGAGTTGCTAGTAATCGCAGATCAGCATGCTGCGGTGAATACGTTCCCGGGCCTTGTACACACCGCCCGTCACGTCACGAAAGTCGGTAACACCCGAAGCCGGTGGCCTAACCCTTGGGAGGGAGCCGTCGAAGGTGGGACCAGCGATTGGGACGAAGTCGTAACAAGGTAGCCGTACCGGAAGGTGCGGCTGGATCACCTCCTTTCTAAGGAGCGCACAGCAGCTTCGGACGAGTGTTCCGGAGTGCTAGCTCATGGGTGGAACGTTGACTATTCGGCACAGGGCATGAGCTTTCGTCAGTACTGCTTCGGCGTGGAACGCGATGGGTGATGGTCTTGTGTCGGGCACGCTGTTGGGTCCTGAGGGAACGAAGGTTTCCTCGTGGATGCCGGCTCCACTTGATGCACTCTCGGGTGTGGATGGTGGGTGTCTGGTCGTTGTTTGAGAACTGCACAGTGGACGCGAGCATCTGTGGCCAAGTTTTTAAGGGCGCACGGTGGATGCCTTGGCACCAGGAACCGATGAAGGACGTGGGAGGCCGCGATAGGCCCCGGGGAGCTGTCAACCGAGCTTTGATCCGGGGGTGTCCGAATGGGGAAACCCGGCAGTCGTCATGGGCTGTCACCCTTACCTGAACACATAGGGTAAGTGGAGGGAACGCGGGGAAGTGAAACATCTCAGTACCCGCAGGAAGAGAAAACAACCGTGATTCCGGGAGTAGTGGCGAGCGAAACCGGATGAGGCTAAACCTTGAGCGTGTGAGACCCGGCAGGGGTTGCGCTCGGGGGGTTGTGGGAATGAGCTTGATCGGTCTGCCGGCCGGTCGGCGAGTCAGAAACCGTTGGTGTAGTCGAAGGACATGCGAAAGGTCCGGCGTAGAGGGTAAGACCCCCGTAGACGAAACATCAGCGGCTTGCTTGCTCATCTCCCAAGTAGCACGGGGCCCGAGAAATCCCGTGTGAATCTGGCGGGACCACCCGCTAAGCCTAAATATTCCCTGGTGACCGATAGCGGATAGTACCGTGAGGGAATGGTGAAAAGTACCGCGGGAGCGGAGTGAAATAGTACCTGAAACCGTGTGCCTACAAGCCGTGGGGGCAGTCTTCGGACTGTGACTGCGTGCCTTTTGAAGAATGAGCCTGCGAGTTTGCGGTGTGTAGCGAGGTTAACCCGTGTGGGGTAGCCGTAGCGAAAGCGAGTCCGAATAGGGCGTTTGAGTTGCATGCCCAAGACCCGAAGCGGAGTGATCTAGCCATGGGCAGGTTGAAGCGCGGGTAAGACCGTGTGGAGGACCGAACCCACCAGGGTTGAAAACCTGGGGGATGACCTGTGGTTAGGGGTGAAAGGCCAATCAAACTCCGTGATAGCTGGTTCTCCCCGAAATGCATTTAGGTGCAGCGTCGCGTGTTTCTTGCCGGAGGTAGAGCACTGGATAGGCGATGGGCCTCACCGGGTTACTGACCTTAGCCAAACTCCGAATGCCGGTAAGTGAGAGCGCGGCAGTGAGACTGTGGGGGATAAGCTCCATGGTCGAGAGGGAAACAGCCCAGAACACCGACTAAGGTCCCTAAGCGTGTGCTAAGTGGGAAAGGATGTGGAGTCGCAGAGACAACCAGGAGGTTGGCTTAGAAGCAGCCACCCTTGAAAGAGTGCGTAATAGCTCACTGGTCAAGTGATTCCGCGCCGACAATGTAGCGGGGCTCAAGCACATCACCGAAGTCGTGTCATTGCAGCAATACTCCCAACGGAGGCTGTGATGGGTAGGGGAGCGTCGTGTGCCGGGTGAAGCGGCCGAGGAATCGAGTCGTGGACGGTTCACGAGTGAGAATGCAGGCATGAGTAGCGATACAAGAGTGGGAAACTCTTGCGCCGATTGACCAAGGGTTCCTGGGTCAAGCTGATCTGCCCAGGGTAAGTCGGGACCTAAGGCGAGGCCGACAGGCGTAGTCGATGGACAACGGGTTGATATTCCCGTACCCGCTTTGAAGCGCCAACGCTGAACCCTCTGATGCTAAGCCCGTGAAGCCGTCCTGGATCCTTCGGGTGAAGGGGAGTGGTGGAGCCGGTGGCCCAAGGTGGTAGTAGGTGAGCGATGGGGTGACGCAGGAAGGTAGTCCAGCCCGGGCGGTGGTTGTCCCGGGGTAAGGGTGTAGGACGCAGGGTAGGCAAATCCGCCCTGCACGTAGTCTGAGACCTGATGCCGAGCCGATTGTGGTGAAGTGGATGATCCTATGCTGTCGAGAAAAGCCTCTAGCGAGTTTCATGGCGGCCCGTACCCCAAACCGACTCAGGTGGTCAGGTAGAGAATACCGAGGCGTTCGGGTGAACTGTGGTTAAGGAACTCGGCAAAATGCCCCCGTAACTTCGGGAGAAGGGGGGCCAGCCCTGGTGATGACCTTTACGGTCTGAGCTGGGGGTGGCCGCAGAGACCAGCGAGAAGCGACTGTTTACTAAAAACACAGGTCCGTGCGAAGCCGTAAGGCGATGTATACGGACTGACGCCTGCCCGGTGCTGGAACGTTAAGGGGACCGGTTAGTCCGATTTCGGTCGGGCGAAGCTGAGAACTTAAGCGCCAGTAAACGGCGGTGGTAACTATAACCATCCTAAGGTAGCGAAATTCCTTGTCGGGTAAGTTCCGACCTGCACGAATGGCGTAACGACTTCTCGACTGTCTCAACCACAGGCCCGGTGAAATTGCATTACGAGTAAAGATGCTCGTTTCGCGCAGCAGGACGGAAAGACCCCGGGACCTTTACTATAGCTTGATATTGGTGTTCGGTTCGGCTTGTGTAGGATAGGTGGGAGACTGTGAAGCAGCAACGCCAGTTGTTGTGGAGTCGCCGTTGAAATACCACTCTGGTCGTGCTGGATGTCTAACCTGGGTCCGTGATCCGGATCAGGGACAGTGTCTGGTGGGTAGTTTAACTGGGGCGGTTGCCTCCTAAAGGGTAACGGAGGCGCCCAAAGGTTCCCTCAGCCTGGTTGGCAATCAGGTGTTGAGTGTAAGTGCACAAGGGAGCTTGACTGTGAGACTGACGGGTCGAGCAGGTACGAAAGTAGGGACTAGTGATCCGGCGGTGGCTTGTGGAAGCGCCGTCGCTCAACGGATAAAAGGTACCCCGGGGATAACAGGCTGATCTTCCCCAAGAGTCCATATCGACGGGATGGTTTGGCACCTCGATGTCGGCTCGTCGCATCCTGGGGCTGGAGTAGGTCCCAAGGGTTGGGCTGTTCGCCCATTAAAGCGGTACGCGAGCTGGGTTTAGAACGTCGTGAGACAGTTCGGTCCCTATCCGCTGTGCGCGTAGGAGTGTTGAGAAGGGCTGTCCCTAGTACGAGAGGACCGGGACGGACGAACCTCTGGTGTGCCAGTTGTCCTGCCAAGGGCATGGCTGGTTGGCTACGTTCGGGAGGGATAACCGCTGAAAGCATCTAAGCGGGAAGCCTGCTTCGAGATGAGCACTCCCACCTCCTTGAGAGGGTAAGGCTCCCAGTAGACGACTGGGTTGATAGGCCGGATATGGAAGCCCAGTAATGGGTGGAGTTGACCGGTACTAATAGGCCGAGGGCTTGTCCTCAGTTGCTCGCGTCCACTGTGTTGGTTCTGAAACCACGAACAGGCCATGTCTGTGTCGGAGAGTTTCATAGTGTTTCGGTGGTCATAGCGCGAGGGAAACGCCCGGTTACATTCCGAACCCGGAAGCTAAGCCTCGTAGCGCCGATGGTACTGCAGGGGGGACCCTGTGGGAGAGTAGGACGCCGCCGAACAATTCTTCAGAGAAGCCCCGCCCGGGGACACCGGGCGGGGCTTCTCGCATTCCCGGACCCGGTTCCGGCCGGCCGGGCAGGGTGGTGCTAGGTCCACCCCAAAGACGGGTGGCACAGCCAATGTGCTGCGATGGGGTCAGCCATGAAACTGATGCCATCGCCCGCAGCCCGTCGATGTCAGGAGCAAGCCCTGTGGCAGCCACAACCCCCCTTGAAGACATGAAGGCTGCCGGCCGTGCCGTACCGGCGCGGCTCAGGGACTCGGTCCTGGCAGTGGGCCGGTCCCTGGTGGTCGCAGCCGGTGCCGGTTTCAGCGTCGTCGTCCCGTTCCTGGTGGTGTTCTTCACCGGCATCGTGGTGGACCAGTACCTCGACGCCCCGGCATCCGGGCCGGTGGGCGTGCTCCTGGCGGCGGCTGTGACCGGTGTGGTGGCGGCGTACTGGTGCTCCCGTCGCAGCGCGGGCTGGACGCGGGCGCAGATCCGGCGCTGGTGCGGCATCAGGGTCCGGGCGGAGTACTCGCCCATGCCGCCCCTGGAGCGGGACGAGCGCGGCCACTGGTGGACGGGGTTCTCGTACCACCGCCGGCACGGCGTGGCCCGGGTGGCCCGCTTCGTGCACTGGAGCGTGCGGGACGCCGCGACCCGGCGGGACGCGATCTGGTGGCTTCTCAACCCCTGGTCCGCGACGTTCTTCCTGGTGCCGCCCGTCCTGATGCTCGGTGGTGGGGTGGTGTTCGCGTTCGCCGCCGTGGTCGACGGAGACCTGGGCAGCAGCCGTCCGCTGAGTTCCGTCATATCGCTCCTGCTCGGCGTCCTGGTGGCCGTGGTGGGCCTGCTGATCACGCCGTACGCGTTGCGGGCGCACCTCGACGTGGCCGCGCGCGTGCTGGAGCCGGGCAGGCGGGCGAGCAACACCCAGCTGAAGCGTCGCGTGGAGGAGCTGACGCTGACTCGCGCGGATGCGCTGGGCAGTCAGGCGGCCGAGCTCCGCCGGATCGAGCGGGACCTGCACGACGGGGCCCAGGCACGGCTGGTGGCGATCGGCATGACCCTCGGCACGATCGAGCACCTGATGGAGACCGACCAGGCGGCGGCCCGTGAGCTGCTCTCCGAGGCCCGGCAGTCGTCCGCCAAGGCGCTCCAGGAGCTGCGTGACCTGGTGCGGGGCATCCACCCGCCGGTGCTCGCCGAGCGCGGGCTGGGCGATGCGGTGCGCTCCCTGGCCCTGGACAGCCCGCTGCCCACGGAGGTCACCGTCTGCCTGCCGGAGCGGCCCGAGCCTCCGGTGGAGGCGGCCGTCTACTTCTGCATCAGCGAACTGCTCGCCAACGCCGCCAAGCACTCGGGTGCCCGTCAGGTCTGGGTGGACATCCTCCACCGGGCCGGCCTGCTCCGGGTGACGGTCACCGACGACGGCTGTGGGGGCGCCCAGCCCGGACGGGGGAGTGGGCTGCGCGGCATCGAGCGCAGGTTGGGTACCTTCGATGGCACGCTCTCGCTGAGCAGCCCGCCCGGCGGGCCGACGACCATCACCATGGAGCTGCCGTGCGCGTTGTCCTCGCAGAGGATCTCTACCTCCTTCGACAAGGGCTGATCAAGCTCCTGGAGGTGCACGGCTTCACCATCGCGGCGGCGGTCGAGACCGGCCCCGAATTGTTGGAGGCCCTGCTCAACGAGAAGCCCGATGTCGCCGTGGTGGACGTCAGGCTTCCCCCGACACTGACCGACGAGGGGCTTCAGGCGGCGCTCGCCGCCCGGCGCCAGGTCCCCGGCCTTCCGGTCCTCGTGCTGTCGCAGCACGTCCAACAGCTCTACGCGCGGGAGCTGTTGGCCGACGGCTCCGGCGGTGTCGGGTACCTGCTGAAAGACCGGGTGTTCAACGCCGAGCAGTTCGTCGACGCCGTCCGCCGGGTGGCGGCAGGAGGTACGGCCATGGATCCGGACGTGATCGCCAAACTGATGGAGAGCCGGGCCGGTTCGGGCCCCCTCCAGCGGTTGTCGCCCAGGGAGCGGGAGGTGCTGGAACTGATGGCGGAGGGCTGCTCCAACTCCGCGATCGCCGCCCGACTCACCGTCAGTGACGGCGCGGTGGCGAAACACATTGCCAATATCTTCACGAAGTTGGAGCTGGCACCGGCCGAGGACGCCAACCGCCGTGTGCTGGCGGTGTTGGCGCACCTCAACGGCACACCACAGCGGACACCGGCGTCCGGGTGGGAGGCGTGATGAAACGCGTGTACGAGTAGTATCCGGTGGGCCGAGACGGTCCACAGCACGGAGACCCCGTGTCGGGCCGAGGGTGGATTCGGCAGTAACGGTCGCTTACGGCAGCAGCCGGTCCCCAGGGGTTGATCTACTACATGGCACGCCCATCCCTCACTCGCGCTCATCGGGCCCTCCTCGGCGTGGTCGCCGCCGGCGCCTGTCTGATTTCCGGCATCGGCTTCGCCGGCTCGTACAACGCGGTGCGCGAACTTGCGATGGAGAAGGGGTTCGGAGCCTTCTCCTACGCCTTCCCGATCGGCGTCGACGCCGGCATCGTGGTCCTGCTCGCGCTGGACCTGGTGCTGACCTGGCTGCGCATACCCTTCCCGCTGCTGCGGCAGACGGCCTGGCTGCTCACCGCCGCGACGATCGCCTTCAACGCGGCGGCGTCCTGGGGCGATGCACTCGGCATGGCGATGCACGCGGTGATCCCGGTGCTGTTCGTGGTGGTCGTCGAGGCCTCCCGGCACGCCGTGGGCAGGATCGCGGCGATCACCGCCGACCGCCACATGGAGTCGGTGCGCCTGATGCGCTGGGTCCTCTCGCCGGTGCCGACCTTCCGGCTCTGGCGCCGGATGAAGCTGTGGGAGCTCCGCTCCTACGACGAGACGGTCCGGCTGGAGCAGAACCGGCTGGTGTACCGCGCGCAGCTGAGGTTCCGGTACGGCCGCGGCTGGCGCCGTTCCGCCCCCTTCCAGGCCCTGCTGCCGCTGAAGCTGGCCAAGTACGGCGTGCCGCTCGACCCGGGCATCCTCGACCGGATCGACGGTCCGCTCGAGGTGACGAAGGGCGAGGTGTCGGCCGCCGGCCCGGCCGCGGTGTCGGCCGCCGTCGCGGTGCCGACCCTGGCCAAGCTGGCCGCGGTCCGGCTGCGGGACGCCCAGGAGCCGGAGCACGACAGCACCCCGGTCTCCGAGCCGGAGGCCGCCCAGGCCAACGTCTGGATGGCCCGCGCGGTCCGCAGCTACTCGCAGCCCTCCGACGACATCGAGGCGCCGGGCGCCCGGATGTCCCCGTGGTTCAAGCCGCCGCGGGTGGGCACGCCGCGGCCGGTCGGGCCCCAGGCGGGCCCGATGGGCGACCTGCCGCCGTCCGGCCCGCAGGTCCTCGGCGGCCCGGCGGCCCAGGGCGAGCGCCCGGCCCGTCCGGTGCCCGCTGCGGCGGTCCGTCCTCAGGGCATGCCCCAGCAGGGTGCGGCCCGTCCCGTTCCCGGCCAGGTGTCTCCTGGCCGGCTCGGTCGTCCGATCCGGCTGGAGCAGACCGTCCACGCCGAGCCCGAGCAGCTCCAGCAGGACGTGCGGCGGTTCCCGCGGGAGGAGGCCGTGGCGGAGCCGCTGCCGTTCGACCAGGCCGAGGCGGACCGCGCCGAGCTGGCGGAGCTGGACTTCGAGGCCGAGGGCGTCGACCCCGCCGGCCCGCAGGGCGGCCGCCGCTCCGGGGCCGACCCGCTCGACCCGGACCTCTGCTTCGACGCGCTGATCTCGTACATCGACACCTTCGAGCAGCAGCCCGACCCGCAGAGCCTCGCCGAGTTCCTCACCTCCCACTACGGGGTCACGGGCTCGCGCCCGGACGGCTCGGTGAACCCGGCGGACGTCAACCGCATCTGGGCCCAGCTGCAGAACCGCTACGTCAGCTCCGGCCGGGAGTAGGGTCGCCGCCGGCTGCGTGCAGCCGTCCGCAGCCGGGTCGCGGCCGGCCCGGCAGTCCCGCCCGCGGGCACGCTCCGGGCCACCGGCGCAACCGTGCATCACCACAACTCCAGAGCCCGTCGGCCGGCTCCGACCGGCGGGTGCGCCATTGACGCCCCGGCGCGGCGAACACTACCGTCGCCTCAACAATTTGTTGAAGCACCGGTGCGGTGTGCGGCCGGTGCGTCGTGGAGGAGATCTGATGGCGCAGGTCGAGCTGGACGGCACCGTTCCCGCAGGTGGGGCCTCGTTCTCCGACGCGGCCCGGACAGCCGTGGCCGCACTGCTGGCCCCGGTCGACGCCGAGCTGGCCCGCCGCTATCCAGGGGACTCCGGCAGCCGGCAGCCCGTGCACACCGTGTACGTCCCGGCGGACGCCTTCGGTGCCGGCACCGTGGGCGAGTGGGGCCGCCAGGCCCTGGAGGCGTTCGACGCGCACGCCGCGACTCCCGCGCAGCTCGCGCAGGCGCTCGGCGTCCCCGCGGACGCCCTGCTCACCGATGTGCACGCCCGGGTCCGGGCCAAGCTGGAGCGCGAGCCGATCGAGGACCTGCGGATCGACTTCGAGGACGGGTACGGCCCCCGGCCGGACGCCGAGGAGGACGCGGCCGCGGTGCGGGCCGCCCGGCTGGTCTCCGAGGCAGTGGCCGCGGGCACCGCCCCGCCGTACATCGGAATCCGGATCAAGTGCATGGAGGCGGCCGTCCGCGACCGCGGCATCCGCACCCTGGAGCTGTTCCTCGCCACGCTGCTCGCCGGGGGCGGCCTGCCCGACGGGCTGGTGCTGACCCTGCCGAAGGTGACCTACGCCGAGCAGGTCACGGCGCTGGTCCGGCTGCTGGAGGACTTCGAGCGGCAGGCGGGCCTGCCCGCGGGCCGGATCGGGTTCGAGATCCAGATCGAGACGACGCAGGCGATCCTCGGCCCGGACGGCCGCGCGACGGTGGCCCGCATGATCGACGCCGCCGAGGGCCGTGCGACCGGCCTGCACTACGGCACCTTCGACTACAGCGCCGCCTGCGGGGTCAGCGCGGCCTACCAGAGCATGGACCACCCGGTGGCCGACCACGCCAAGGCGGTGATGCAGGTCGCCGCGGCCGGCACCGGCGTACGGCTGTCCGACGGTTCCACCAACGTCATCCCCACCGGTTCCACCGAGCAGGTCCACGCCGCGTGGCGGCTGCACCACGGCCTCGTCCGCCGCTCGCTGGCCCGCGCCTACTACCAGGGCTGGGACATGCACCCGGCGCACCTGCCGACCCGGTACGCCGCGGTCTACGCCTTCTACCGAGAGGGCCTGGAGGCGGCCGCGGCCCGGCTCGCCGCCTACGTCGCCAAGGCCGGCGGCGACGTGATGGACGAGCCGGCCACCGCCCGCGCTCTCAGTGGTTACCTGCTCCGTGGCCTGGACTGCGGAGCCGTCGACCCGGCGGAGGTCGTCCGGCTCACCGGCCTCGACCGGGCCGCCCTGGACGCCCTCGCCGGACGCTGACCGGCAGCGCCCGACGCCGTAGGCGCCGTTCGCCGGGGGGGGCGGAGCCGGCGGCGGGAACGGCGCGGACGGGTGCCGTTCCCGGAGCGTTAGGCTGGCGGCACGCCCCGTGCGGGACGACCGGTGCGCCGCGGCGGCACCGCGGTCCCGCGCCGTCCGCCGCCGCCCACCGTCCCGGAGACCCGTCCCGCCATGTCGGAGCCCAGCCCGAAGCCGTACCTGACCGTCCGGGGCTCCGGCAGCCACGAGATCGAGATCAAGAAGTCCCGCTTCATCTGCCATCTCGCCCGGGTCGCCGACGAGGACGAGGCGCAGGCCTTCATCGCCGCCGTCCGCAAGCAGTACTGGGACGCCCGGCACAACTGCACCGCCTTCGTGGTCGGCGACGACCAGCGGCGCGAACGCTCCAACGACGACGGCGAGCCGAGCGGAACGGCCGGTGTGCCGATGCTGGAGGTGCTCCGCCGGCGCGGCCTGACCGACACGGTGGCGGTGGTGACCCGCTACTTCGGCGGCATCAAACTCGGCGCGGGAGGACTCGTCCGGGCGTACGGCGGCGCGGTGTCCGAGGCCGTGGACGCCGTCGGCCTGCTGGAACGCCGCCCGGTGGCGCTGTTCACCGTGTCGGCCGACCACACCAAGGCCGGACGGCTGGAGAACGACCTGCGCACGGCGGGGTACGAGGTGCGCGACCTGGCCTACGAGGCGGCCGGGGTGCGGATCGAAGTGGGGGTGCCGGAAGCCGGGGTGACGGACTTTCACGCCTGGCTCGCCGAGGCCACCGGCGGTTCCTCCGGCGCGGTGGCGGCCGGATGGAGTTACCGCGAACTGCCGATCGAGTGACACTCGAACGAATTAACCATGCCCGGAGCCGGAACTTCCGCTCCGGGCGTCTCCGTTTCCAGCACAAGGACGTCGCGCCGGCACCCGCCGGTCGACGCCGGACATCCACCCCATCGATGGAGGACCGCAGACCCGACCCCTGCACCACGGGAGGTACCGAGCATGACCTCAGACCACGCCCCGACCTCCGGCCGCCAAGCCGAAACACCGGGCCTGCCCAGGCAGGCCGACCAGCCCGGACGCGCCGTCCCGTATCGGACGACCCTCACCACGACGCTGCCCTTCGACGACGTCCTCTCCCTGGTGGACGAGGCGCTCGGCGCCTGGCTCAAGCAGGAGGGCCACGACGAGCCCCCGCCGGTGGGCCGGTCCCCGAGGGCGGAACGGCTGAGACTCGGTGAGCGCGTGCTCCTGGACCGCGACGCCGGGCCACTGCCCGGGTCCATCGGGACACCGGCCGCACTCTTCCCCGCCACTGCTTCCGCCACCGTCAGCCAATCCGGCCCTGCCTGCCAATCCGACCCTTCCGGCCAATCCGACCCTTCCGGCCACCCCGATCCCGCTGCCGGCCCGGCCGGCACTGCCCCTGCCGTCCCCGGTCCCGATGCCGCACATCCGGTCGGCCCCGTCGGCCGCTACGCCCGCCGCCGACTGCGCACTCCGGACGGTGCGCACCGCACCCACCTGCTGACCGTCACCGTCGCCACCACCTCGACCACGACCCGTGCCGACCCGGGCGCCCCGACGGGCGGCGAACGGGCGGAGACCGACTCCGAGGTCCAGGAGCCCGTGGTGCTCCGGCTCGAGGCGGAGCACCTCACCTCGGGCCCGCCGGTGCGCAGTCCGGGCCGGGTACCGGTGCCCGAGGTCGCACGGACCCTGCTGCCCCTGCTGGACGCCCACGACGGTCCCGCACCGCTGACCGTCCAGCCCCGGGTCGTCACCGCTGCCGAGGTCGACGACCTGATCGACCAGCTCTGCGACCCGGAGCGCCGCCTGGCCGCCGTCGTCGTCAGCGTGCCCCCGTCCACGCCGCTGGAGGAGTGGCTCGCCGAGCAGGTGCAGCCGGTCCTGCACCAGCTCACGGGCCTGGCCTCGCTGCACGTCCTCGACCACGCCGCGCTGCCGCTGTTCAACGTCGCCTTCGAGTTCCACAAGGTGTACGGCGGAGCGATGCGCACCTACCTCCCCGAGGTCGACCCGGCGTCCCGCGCGGACGCCGGACGGCACCAGGTGCTCGCCACCCGCCGGATGGCGGAGGACACCCGCCGGGCGGCCGGCCTGCTGGCCCGCGAGCCCCGGCAGATCGCCGCCGCGATCCCGCAGCCGTCGGCGCTGGCCGCCGTGCCCCCGCTGGTCGTGCCGGCGGAGCACCGGCAGCCCGTGCGCTCCGGGACGGCGCCCGAGGCCCCGCGTCCCCGGGTCGACGAGCGGCGCCGCCGCACCGGTCAGCGCCCGGTCCGGTCCGGCAGCCGACTCTGCGTGGTCCCGGCACCCCTCATCGCCGCCCTGGAGGAGTCGGGTCCGCGGTCGACGGCCGCCCTGCGCGCTCCCGCCGAGGCAGCATTCGCCCGCCTCGCCAGGGACGTCGCGACGGACAAGGAGCTGGTGCCCGACAGCTTCGGGGAGCTGGTCTGCCGCTTCGCGGAGTTCCCGCTGCTGCAGTTCACCGGGGACGAGAAGGAGACCGTCGCGCTGGACGGGCAGCCCGACGGCGCCGGCTGGGCCCGCCTCGCCTGGGACGGCTTGACGGCCCTTCAGGAGTACGCGGCGGCGGCCGTCCGTGGCGAGGCCGGCGGTGACTTCAAGGCGTGGTGCGAGCACACACCGCCCGGCTGCCACCACTTCCCGCCGCGCAAGGCGGTCCGCTGGGAGTCCCGCACGGTCGAGAGCCACGCCAAGTGGAAGCGGGAACGGATGCTGCCGGTGCCGTCCTGCGTGGACGCCTCCCGACGCGCCTTCATGGGTGCCCACCTGCGGATCGGTGGCGGATCGACCGCCCCCCGTCTGCACTACCTCGACGACTGCTCCGGCAGCGGCCGCATCTACGTCGGCTACATCGGACAGCACCTCACCAACACGCGCACCAACTGACCCACCGACGGAGAGGAACCAGAAGACCGGGAACAGACGACACAGCACCCACTCCGACCCCACCTGACCCCGGCCGACCCACCGGGTTCCGCCGCAGCGGCAACACGGTGGCCGACAGGTACCCCCACGGGTGGCTCGGTCGGTGTGCTGCGGTGGCCAACTCCCGCTGTTGGCTGACCATTGCATCCGAACGGTGGAGAATGCTGCGCAGGGGCCGCGGCCGAGCGGCCCCTGCGAGCGCGTGCGGGCTGGTCCGGGCCCTGCGATCTCGCCGGACGATCAGTGACGTAGTGGCTCAGTGACGTAGTAGTGGGGGATCGACCGCTGATGCAGCATTCACCCGACAGCCGCCCGGACGGTACCCAGTCGGCCACCACCTCGGCCCGGGCATCCGCAACCCAGGCCTTCCCGGAGACGGCCGAGCCGCTGCAGGCCGGCTTCCTCACCACGCTCTTCCGCGACCTCGGCGCGGAGGTCCCCGACGGTCCGTCGGAGGAGGACACCGTCGCCGTGCACGCCCGCGCGGCCGCCCTGACGCACCATCGGACCCTCACCGTGCAGGCCGAGCACGAGCACCTCGCGGACCTGCTCCGCCGTGCCGCGCTCCCGGTCTCCGCGATGGACTTCGAGAGCCAGCTGCGCAGCTACGAACCGCGGCCCTTCCCGGCCGACGCAGACCTCCCGCCGGCCGAGGCGGAGCCGCGCTGGGCCGACTACGCCCCGCCGCAGCCCCCCGCCGCCGACCCCGACGAGCCGGTCTCCCGCCGACTGCTCGACTCCGGCTACCAGCGCGAGCTCGCCCAGGCCCGGCTGCGCCACCAGCGCGACCTGCGCGAGTGGCGGGCCCGTCAGGCCGAGGGCGCCGCGGCCGAGGCCCAGGCCGCGCGAACCGCCCACGAGCAGGCCGAGCAGGCGAAGGCCCGGGCGGTGCGGGAGTACAACGAGAGCCTGGAGGAGTGCCGGCGCGCCTACCGGCTGTCCGAACCGGCCGCGGTGGAGTCGCTGCTGGAGCGGGCCCTCGCCGCCGCCGAGGTGGCCACCCGCGACATCCCGTCCCCCTGCCGGGCGCTGTTCCGCCCGCTGACCCGGACGGCCGTCCTCGACCTCGACCTGCCGCCGCTCGACGTGGTGCCCTCGCTCTCCGGCTACCGGCTCGCCGAGGACGGCACGCCCGAGCCCGTCCCGCGGGCCCCGGCCGAGCGGTCCTCCGACTACCTCCGCCTGACCGCCCGCCTGGCGCTCCGCGCACTGCAGGCCGCCGACGCGGTGGACACCGACGGGATCCTCGCCGGAGTGGTGCTGAACGGCTGGCTGCGCCGGCCCGGCGCCGACCCGCTCTGCCTGCTCAGCGTGGACGCCGACCGCGATGCGCTGGCCCGCACCCGCCTGGTGGCCGACCCGGCGGGTGCCGGGCCCACGTCGGTGGACGAGGACGAGCCGGCCCCGGGCGTGTACGCCGACGCCGAACACGACGAGGCGCTCCTGCGGCTGCGCGAGCTGTCCGCCGTGGTCACGCCCGACCCGTACGGGCCGGTGCCGGTGGTGCCGAACGGCACCGCCGGTGCGACGGTGCCCTCCGCGGCCGAGCTGTCCCCCAACGAGTTCGCCCAGCTGGTGCGCGAGCTGCTCACCCGCGGCGGGCTCGGTTCCTGGAGCGTGCGGCTGCGTGGGCCGTTCGGGCTGGTCGCCACCGCCGAGGGCACGCGGGGCAGTGCCCTGCCGGGCCGCTGGGTGGTCTGGGCGTCCCGGAACACCGACCCGGTGGGCGAGGACGAGCTGCGCACCCTCGCCGAGGCGGTCCGCGAGGAGGGGGCCGAGCGCGGGCTGCGCCTGACCACCGGCATGTTCGGCGAGGCGGCGCTCGACCTGGCCGCGGAGGAGGGATACCGGCGTATCCACCTGATCGACGGCGAGGGCGTGCGGGAGCTGTCCCGGACGCATCTCGGCCTGCCCCTGGCAGCGGGCTGAGCGCCCCCGGCACCCGGCGGGAAGCCGGCCCGCTGCACCGACACCGCGGCCCTGTCAGTCTGGAGGGATGGGAATCGGGTTCCTGGACAGGTGGCGTGCCCGGCACGCCCACCACCCGGGCGGCATCCCGCCGCAGCCGGACGAGCCGACCATGGCCGCCCTCCTCGCCGAGTGCGGGCTGCTGCGCGACCTCGCCGACGACTCGGGCGTGCGGCTCGACGACGGTGTGACCTCGCTGACCCAGCTCGACCAACTGCTGCCCCGCTGGCGCGACGATCCGGAGGTCTCGGAGTGGCTGGGCAACGACGCCGGCCTGTACCTCGGCACGGTGCTGCACCGGAGCGTGCCCGGCACGGTCTGGCGGCTCGACGAACACGACCGTCCGCTGGTGGTCCTGCCCGGCGGGCGCGAGCTCGATGTCACGGCGATCGGCCACGGCTGGGCGGTCGAGGGCTCGCCCCAGCTCGCCACGGCCTACCTCGCCGCCACCGACGGCTGAGTCCGCCCGCCGTGTCCGCGCCCAGACCCGTGTCCGCGCCCAGACCTGTGTCCGTGCCCGTGCCCAGACCCGTGCCCGTGCCCGCAGCTGCGCACCGATACGCGCCCTTCCCGCCGCCGCGAGTGCAGGGGGCCGACCGGTGACCGCCGTCCTCGTCGCCGCCGCGGCCTTCCTGATGACGCTGGTCGGCGGCTGGGTCGCCCAGCGGACCGGCGACCGCCGGCACCTGGTGCTCGGGTTCGCCGCCGGGCTGATGCTCGGGGTGGTCGCGTTCGACCTGCTGCCGGAGGCGGTCCGTGCCGCGCCGGACGAGATCCACGGCGTCCCGCAGGCGCTGCTGATGTTCGCGGCGGGCTTCCTGACCATCCACATCATCGAGCGCGCGGTGGCCATCCACCGCAGCCACGAGGGCGAGTACGCCGCCCACACGCACGGCCACGGACACCACGACCACGCCCGGCAGGGCATCGGCCTGACCGCGGCCGGAGCCCTGGTCGGCCACAGCCTGATGGACGGGTTCGCGATCGGGGCCGCGTTCCAGGCGGGCACCACGGTGGGCACAGTGGTGGCGATAGCGGTGGTGGCGCACGACTTCGCGGACGGCTTCAACACGTACACGATCACCCGGATGTACGGGAACGACCGCAGGCGGGCGCTCACGCTGCTGGCGGCCGACGCGGTGGCCCCGGTGACCGGTGCGGCGATCACGCTGCTCTTCACGATCCCGGTCGAGGTGCTCGGCCTCTACCTGGGCTTCTTCGCCGGCTTCCTGCTGTACCTGGCGACCTCGGACATCCTGCCGGAGGCGCACAGCCCGCACCCCTCCCGCACCACGCTGCTGTGCACGCTGCTCGGCGTGGGCTTCATGTGGCTGGTGATCGGCTTCGCCGACTGAACCCGGGTTCGGCCACGGGCCGGGCGTGGCCGACTATCCGGACGCGCCCGTGACCGCCGTGGCGGAGGCCGCCTCGACGAGGGTCCACTGCTCGCGGACCGCCCGCAGGGCCGCCGTGATCGCCGGGCGACGGGAGGCCTGGGTGCGCCACAGCGCGTACACCCGCCGGGTGGGCTCGGGGGAGACCGTGCGGGCGACCACCCCGTCGGGCAGCGGGGCGCGGCCCAGCCGGGGCACCAGGCCGAGCCCGAGCCCGGCCCGGATCAGGGCGATCTGGGTCTCGAACTCGCCGACCTGGTAGAGCACGTCGGGCTCCTCGCCGGCCTCGCGGAGCGTGCGCACCAGCCAGTCGTGGCAGATGTTGCCCGGCGGCACGCTGATCCACCGTTGCCCGAGCAGCCGTTCCACCGGGACGGTGTCGAGAGCGGCCAGCGGATGCCCGGCCGGCAGCAGCAGGTCCACCGGGTCCAGGCCGAGGTCCAGACGGGAGAGGCCGTCCTGCACGGGGAGCGGCACGGTCGGCCAGTCCTGGACGAGGGCGAGGTCGACCTCGCCGCGGGTGACCAGGTCGACGGCCAGGTAGGGGTCGGTCTCCAGCAGCCGGACGTCAAGGTCGGGGCAGTGCTCCCGCAGGTCAGCGAGGGCGCCGGGCATGACCCCGCGGGCGCCGGTCGCGAAGGAGGCGACCAGCAGCCGGCCGACCGCCTGCCCGCGCCGCTCCTCCAGCGTCACCTCGGCCTGCTCGACCAGGGCGAGCAGCTGGCGGGCGGTGTCGGCCAGCCGCACGGCCGCGTCGGTGAGCACCACACCGCGGCCCTGGCGCTCCAGCAGCACCGTGCGGGTCTCGCGCTCCAGCTTGGAGATCTGCTGTGAGACGGCGGAGGCCGTGAACCCGAGGGCGGCCGCCGCGCCGCCGACCGAACCGTGCACCGCCACCGCGTGCAGCGCCCGCAGTCTGCCGAGATCCAACATGAAGGCCATGGTAAAGCGTTGCTGAACGGTTCGGTTCAGAATTCATCGCTGGTGCTGAACAGTGCTCACCCGCCAGGCTCGGTCCATGCCACCGACCACCGCTTCCGTCCCCGGCCCGTCCGTCTCCTCAGGTTCCTCCGTCTCCTCAGGCTCCTCCGTCACCGCACGCTCCTCCGTCAGCGCGGGCTCTTCCGCCGCCGCGCCGGCCGGTGCCGCCATGGCCCCGCGCGACATCGGCCTTGCGGTGCTGATCGCCGCCGTCTGGGGCCTCAACTTCGTGCTGATCCACATCGGCCTGGAGACCTTTCCGCCGTTGCTCTTCTGCGCGCTGCGGTTCGCCGTCGTCGCCGTGCCCGCCGTCTTCTTCGTCGGGCCGCCCCGGGTCGCCTGGACGTGGGTGGCGGCGGTCGGGTGCACGCTCGGCGTGGCCAAGTTCGGACTGCTCTTCCTCGGGATGCACGCCGGGATGCCGGCCGGGCTGTCCTCCCTGGTACTGCAGAGCCAGGCCGTGTTCACCGCGCTGTTCGCGACCGTGCTGCTGCGCGAGCGGCCCACCGGGCAGCGGACGGCCGGCCTCGCCGTGGCCTTCGGCGGCATCGCCCTCGCCGCCGCCGACCACGGCCTCGGCGGCCCGGTCGGCGCGTTCGCGCTGGTCATCGCGGCGGCCGCGTTCTGGGGGCTGTCCAATGTGCTGACCCGCAAAGCCGCCCCGGCGGACGCCCTGCGCTGGATGGTCTGGGTCAGCGCGGTGCCGCCGCTGCCGCTGCTCGCGCTGTCCCTGCTGGTCGAGGGGCCGGAGGCCGACCTCAGGGCACTCGCCGGGGTCTCGGCGGCGGGCATCGGCGCCATCGCCTACGTCGGTCTGGTCTCCACCCTGTTCGGCTTTGTCGCCTGGAGCCACCTGCTGCGCCGGTACGACGCCTCCGCGGTGGCGCCCTACTCGCTGTTGGTTCCGGTGTTCGGGATGTCCTCGTCCTGGCTGCTGCTCGGCGAGCGGTTCAGTGCGCTCGCCGGTGCCGCTGCCGTCCTGGTGATCGCCGGGATCGGACTCACCGCCCTGCGGGCCGACCGGTCGGCGGCGCTGATTCGTATGCTGCTTCGGCGGCCCGCAGCGCCCGCAGCAGAGCCTCCTGCTCCGCGCGGCTGACCGGCTCGAAGTACTCCTGGGCGACCTCGTGGCGGACCCGTCCGATCCGGTCGAGCGCGGCCCGGCCCGCATCGGTCAGCACCACCCGGACCGCCCGGCGGTCGGCCGGGTCCGGGGTGCGGGAGACCAGGTCGGCGTCCTCCAGGGCGTCCACCACCGTGGTCGCGGAGCGCGGCGCGATCCGCAGCCGGTCGGCCAGGTCGCTGAGCCGCATCGGAGCGGCGCCGGCCTCCTCGCCGCAGCCGGGGGCGTGGGCGAGGGTGCGCAGCGCGCGGGCCTGCGCAGGGGTGATGCCGTAGGGCTCCAGCCGGTGCATGGTCTGCCGCCGGATCCGCTTCATCGCCCGGGTCAGCGCGTCGGCGAGCTCCGCGGCGGTGTCGGCGGTCGGCGGCGTGGTCATGGCGGGCTCCCGGCTCGGAGTGCCCCGGCCCGGCCCGGGGCGGGCGGGGCCAGGGTATCGGTGCGGCGCACCCCAAAACTTGTTGAGTAAGGCTCACTATTCGGTTTACCGTAGTGGTGGACGGTCCGGTGCCTGCCCGGCGGGCCCGCGTCCTCGGGCGTCCGCGTGCGCGGAGCGCCCCCTCGATCCCGTGTCCCGGAACCCTGGAGATCCCGTGTCCCGATCCGAAGCCCGTGTCGCCACCGACCGCCCCGGCCGCTACGGCAAGCAGCTCGCCGCCCACCTCGGGCGCCGGGTGACCGCCGACTGGTCCGAGGAGACCGGTCGCGGCACCGTCACCTTCTCCTACGGCACCGCCGCGCTCACCGCGGAGGCCGACGGCCTGCTGCTGGTCGTCGACGGCGAGGCCGACCGCCTCGCCGACCTGGAGGACGTGGTGGGCCGCCACCTCGTCCGGTTCGGTGCCCGCGACGAACTGGTCGTGGAGTGGCACCGCGACAACGGCGAGCCCGGCCTCGTCCACCGCAACCAGGAGGAGCCCCCGGCCGCCGGCTGAACCGCCGCCGGCAGCCGCTAGCCAGCAGCCGCCCGTCGACAGCCGCCCGCACCGGCCGTGTGCGGGACCGGTCAGCCGGATCCCCAGTGCGGCGGCGGGCGCTCCCCGTCGGCCGGTACCCGTGGCAGTGCGCGCCGCACCAGCGCTGCCGCCACCCACAGCAGCAGTCCGGCCAGGCACCAGCTGGCGACCACGTCCAGCAGCCAGTGGTAGTCGCTCCACACCAGGCCCGCCCCCACCCCGAGGCAGAGCATGGCGGTGCAGGTGTACAGCACGAGCCGGGCGTCCGCCGCGAGCGTCCCGCCGAGCAGCAGTGCGGCCGTCCCGTAGGCGATCGCCGAGGTCGCGGTGTGCCCGGAGGGGTACCAGCCCCACTGGTCGGGCGCGAGCGGGAGCCCGTACGGACCCGGGCGGGCGAACCAGGCCTTGGCGGGCACCACCAGCAGCGGGATCAGCACCGCGGCCGCCGCGGCGAGCGGCAGCGGCAGCCACCAGCGGCTCGGCGCCGCGTCGCGACGGCGCACGGCCGCCAGGCCCGCGGCACCCAGCAGGACCGGCACGGCCGGCACCGCGCCACCCAGGTCGGACAGGCCGGCGCCGAGGTGGTTGACCAGCGTGCTGTGCAGTGCGCGGCGCAGCTCGTGGACGGCGTGCCGCGTCCCGGTGTCCAGTCCGAGCAGCGGCCCGTCGGTCGCGACCTGCCAGGAGATCAGCACCAGCAGCACCGCGAGCGTCGTGGGCACGACAAGCAACGAAAGCCGCCCCGGAGCAGGGGGGAGAGCTCCGGGGCGGCCGAGGTGATCGCCGCTCCGCGCGGCCCGGGGGGTGTGGGCCTGGCGGTCGGTCGATCGGTCTGGATGCTCTGCCGCCGGTGCCTGGGCGGCAGGAGGTGTCGCTAAGGGTCGTGGCTCGCTGTCCATCTGTCACGACAGTACGTCAAAGGCAGTGCCCAGCAGAGATGCGCAAGTGGTTTCGCACAGCATCTTCACCAGCGGGAGTACAACCTCCACGCTGCGGTACCCGTCCCACGGGCACCCGAGCGGCGGACAGTCCGCAGACGGTCCGCGGGTGGACGCGGAGCGGCCCGGTCCTGGTCGGACCGGGCCGCTCGCTGCGGGGCGCTGTCCACCGCCCCGGGCGCGTCAGACGCCGGCGAAGGCGCCCTCGATGATGTCCAGGCCCTCGGCGAGCAGGTGCTCCGGCATCACCAGCGGCGGCAGGAAGCGCAGCACGTTGCCGTAGGTGCCGGCGGTCAGCACCACCAGGCCCTCGGCGTGGCAGGCCTTCGCCACGGCGGCGGTGACCTCCGGGTTGGGCTCCTTGCTGCCCGGCTTCACCAGCTCGATCGCGATCATCGCGCCGCGGCCGCGGACCTCGCCGATCACGTCGAACTTCTCCTGCATGGCCCGCAGACGGCCGAGCATGACCTCGCCGATGTGCTGCGCCTTGGCGTTGAGGTCCAGCTCCTTCATGGTCTGGATCGAGCCGAGCGCGGCGGCGCAGGCCACCGGGTTGCCGCCGTAGGTGCCGCCCAGGCCGCCCGCGTGCGCGGCGTCCATGATCTCGGCGCGGCCGGTGACGGCGGCCAGCGGCAGACCGCCGGCGATGCCCTTGGCGGTGGTGATCAGGTCCGGGACGATGCCCTCGTCCTCGCAGGCGAACCACTGGCCGGTGCGGCAGAAGCCGGTCTGGATCTCGTCCGCGACGAACACGATGCCGTTGGCCTTCGCGTACTCCACGATCGCCGGCAGGAACCCCTTGGCCGGCTCGATGAAGCCACCCTCGCCCTGGATCGGCTCGATGATGATCGCCGCGACGTTCTCGGCGCCGATCTGCTTGTTGATCATGTCGATCGCCTGCGCGGCGGCCTCGGCGGCGCAGTTCTCCGCACCGGTCAGCCAGCGGTACGGGTAGGCCACCGGCACGCGGTAGATCTCCGGCGCGAACGGACCGAAGCCCTGCTTGTACGGCATGTTCTTCGCCGTCAGGCCCATGGTCAGGTTGGTGCGGCCGTGGTAGCCGTGGTCGAACACCACGACGGCGGTGCGCTTGGTGTACGCGCGGGCGATCTTCACCGCGTTCTCGACGGCCTCGGCGCCGGAGTTGAACAGCGCGGTGCGCTTCTCGTGGTCGCCCGGAGTCAGCTCGTTCAGCTGCTCGGCCACGGCCACGTAGCCCTCGTACGGGGTCACCATGAAACAGGTGTGCGTGAACGCGGCGAGCTGCTCGGACGCCTTGGCGACGACCGCCTCGGCGCTGTTGCCGACGTTGGTCACGGCGATGCCGGAACCGAAGTCGATCAGGCTGTTGCCGTCCACGTCCTCCAGCACGCCGCCGTTGGCGCGGGCCACGTACACGGGGAGGGTGGTGCCGACACCCGCGGCCACCGCACCGAGCTTGCGGGCCTGCAGCTCCTGCGACTTCGGGCCGGGGATCGAGGTGACCAGGCGGCGCTCCTGCGGGAGCGGGGTTGCAGCGCTCATGGCGGGTTTCTCCATATCTCAGTGCTCGGTCCTCGAAGGCTACGACCGCGCCCGTGGCCCGGGCATGCGCCACTCGGTAGCAGTGCGTCGTCCGAATTGTCCGGCGCGGCCAGCGCGCCCGGTTCAGCGAACACGCGCCCCTGCTCCACTACATTGAGCGCGGGCGTGTCGCCGGACCGGCGGCATGGGTATGGCATTGCCGGCGGTGGGACAGGGAGTGGGGCCGGGATGGGACTGGACGGCACTCGGGGGCAGCAGGCGCCGCAGGCGCAACGGACGTCGGCCGTCCCCCCGCAGCGGACCCTCCCCTTCGACCTCGCCGCCTGGGCGACCGAACCCCGCCCCGCGGCCGCGCCCGGCATCTTCCGCCTCGGCCACCGCCCCCACGACGAGACCCGCGCCGAACAGGCCGCCGTCCCCGCCCGCCCCCTCCTCCTGCGCGCCGCCCTCAACCTCGCCGTCGGCACCGTGGTGTACCTCCAGGGCGTGCCGCTGATCCAGAGCCTGCTCACGGCTGTCGGCCTCACCATTCCCAGCTCGTTCGTCGTCTCCTTCCTCATCGCCCTGGCCGTGAACGTCGCCGTGCTCATCGGGGTGTTCATGATCTTCGGATCGATGGGCCGCTGGGCCGAGGTGTGGCGGCGCTGGGTCGCACCGGCGCTGTCCAGGACCGTCACCCACGAGGAGCCCGCGGCGGACGCCGAAGCCCCCCTCACCACCGACCCGTGGGCCGAACTGCGGGCTGCGGCGCCGCAGGCCGCGGGGCGGTTGGACGGCGAGCCGGTCGGTGACGTCGACTACGCGCGGATCCGCCACGCCTGGGAGACCGTGCTGGCGGACCCGGAGTTGCTGCCGGCCTTCGCCGAGCAGGTCGAGGTGCGCGGCGCCGCCGCCTGCGCCCACCCCTCCGAGGCCCGTGACCTGCCGGGCCGCAGCGGCCGGCACGACCTGCTGACCCGTCAGGTCCGCCTCGGCACCGCACAGAACGTGGTGAAGAACCCGCCCGCCCACCGCAGCGCCGGCTTCGCCCTGGACCCGCAGCTGCTCGGCACCTCCCTGCTGGCGGTCGGCCCGGCCGGCACCGGCAAGACCGCCCGGCTGGCCCGCCCGGTCGCCGAGGCGCTCTGCCTGCAGGCGCTCGCCGGTGCCGCCTGCGCGGTGGTGATCGGCGCCGCCGAGTCCGACCTCGGCCCGGACGCCTGGTACGACGTGGTGATCGCGCCGGGCGACCCGGGCTCCCCGTACGGCCTCGACCTGTACGGCGCCGCCACCGACACGGACGAGGCCGCGGCCCGGCTGGCCGACGCACTGCTGCCGGACGAACTGGCCGCCCGGGCCGAGACGGCCCGCACCGCGCTGCAGCAGGTGGTCGGCCCGTACCACGCGGCATACGGCCGCTACCCGGGGGTGCGCGAGCTGCGGGCGCTGCTCGGCGGTGACCAGGACGCCTGGGCGGTGCTGCGCAAGGCGCTGCACGCGGCCGGGCGGCTGGCCGTGCACGAGGCCGACCTGCAGCACCGCGAGAGCCGGCACGGCCGGGTCGACGACCCGGGGACGCTGCTCGCCGACCGGCTGGCGCTGCTGGACCGCCCAGTCTTCGCACGCAGCTTCGCGGGCGGCCCGGACGCGCTGCCGCCGTTCGCGATGCGGGCGCTGGAGCACCCGCTGCGGGTCCGGGTGAAGCTGCCGGAGCGCAGCCACCCGGAGGTCGCCCGGATGCTGTCGCGGCTGGTGGTCGCCCAGTTCGTGCAGGCCGCCTCGGCGCGCACCGAGCGCTCGCTGTTCGCCGGCCTGGTGGTGGACGACGCCTCCGCGGCGGTGGATGCGCAGATCGTCCGCGGGCTGCAGCGGATGCGGGCGGCGAACGCGGGCGCCGTGCTGCTGCTGCGCACCCTGGTGGACCTGCCGGAGCCGCTGCGGGCGCCGCTGTTCGGCGCGGTCGGCTGCCGGATGGCGTTCCCGGGGATCGCCCCGTGGGACGGCCGGCTGTTCTCCGAGGCCTGGGGCACCCACCTGGTCACCGAGACCGCGGTGACGCACACTCCGGACACCTCCGGCGGTCTGGTCCGCAAGGCCGCCAGGGCGGGCCGCAAGGCGCTGTCCGGGACGACCGCGCAGACCGAGTCGGTGACCACCCGGGACGTCGAGCGGCACCGCTGGTCGCCGTCCGACCTGGCGCACGCCCTGCCGAGCGGGCACGCCGTGGTGTCGCTGACGACCGTGGACGGGGACCAGGTCCCGCCGCTGCTGGTGGACCTGCGGGACTGACGGCCGCCCGGTTCGCGCGGATCCCCGGGTGGCGCAGGTCGTGGCGCTGACTCCGCCGCGGAGGATTCCGTGCTGCCGCTTGTCCGGGGCGTACATAATGGAGTCAGCCCCCCGAACCCCTCACCTGCGCGGTCGCAACGGAGCGACCGTGTCGTACCAGCGAAGGTGCCATGCCCCCCACACTCGCCTCCGTCGTCCGCAACACCGCGCTCCATCTGACCGTGCTGGCGGGGGCGGACCACTTGGAGCGCCAGGTCCGCTGGGTGCACACCAGCGAACTCGACGACCCGACGCCCTTTCTGGAGGGCGGCGAGCTGCTGCTCACCACGGGCATCAAGCTGGGCAAGGCCGCCTCCCGGCTGCAGGCGTACGTGCACCGGCTGGCCGACGCCGGGGTGGTCGGGCTTGGTCTGGGTGTCGGCCTCTCGCACACCGAGGTGCCGCACGCCCTGGTGGAGGCGGCGGCGCAGCGCGGCCTGCCGCTGCTGCGGGTGCCGGAGGCGACGCCGTTCATCGCGATCAGCAAGGCGGTCTCGGCGGCGCTGGCGGCCGAGCAGTACGAGGCGGTGACCACCAGCTTCGAGGCGCAGGAGGAGCTGACCCGGGCCGCGCTCGGCAAGGACGGCACGACGGCGGTGGTCCGCCGGCTGGCGGCCCGGCTCGGCGGCTGGGCGGCGCTGTACGACGGGTCGGGCGCGCTCTCCGCGGTGGCGCCGGACTGGGCGGCCCGCCGGGCCGGCCGGCTGGCGGCCGAGGTCGACCGGCTGCGCCGCCGCCCGGCGCCGTCGAGTGCGGCGTTGCAGGGCCGCTCGCCGGGTATCGACACCGCGGACGAGGACTTCGTGGTCGTCCAGTCGCTCGGGGCGGACCGCCGCCCGCGCGGCTTCCTGGCGGTGGGCACCGAGGACCGGATCACGCCGACCGAGCGGTACGTGCTGAACGCCGCGGTGGCGCTGCTGACGCTGACCCTGGAGCGGTCGCGGGAGCTGCGGCAGGCCGAGGAGCGGATGGGCGCCGCGCTGCTGCACATGGTGCTGTCGGGCGAGGTGGCGACCGCGCGGCAGGTGTCGGCGGGCCTGTTCGGCGGCCTGCCGGAGGGCGAGGCCCGGGTGATGGTGGCCGGCGCGGGCAACGGCCCGGAGGCCGCGGAGGCGCTGAGCGAGCTCGGCGACCGGGCCGAGCAGGCCGGCGGCCGGGTCGGCGAGCGGCTGCTCGTCTCCCGCGAGGACGGCCCGCACGGGCCGCGGCTGCTGGTGCTGGCGCAGGACAACGGCGCCGCCCACCGCGCGTGCCTGGGTGCGGTCGAGGAGCACGAGGGTCTGGCGCTCGGCGTCTCCGCGCCGACCTCGCTGGACGACGCCGGTACGGCGTACGCGCAGGCCGAGCGGGCGCTCGCGGTGGCGCTGCGCGGCGGCCGCCGCTCGGTCGACCACGAGGAGGTCGGTGCCGGCTCGCTGCTGCCGCTGCTCGGCGAGGAGGCGGTGACGGCCTTCGCCGAGGGCCTGTTGCGGCCGCTGCGCGAGCACGACCGGACGGCCCGCGGCGACCTGGTGGCGAGCCTGCGCGCCTGGCTGTCCCGGCACGGCCAGTGGGACGCGGCCGCCGCCGACCTGGGCGTGCACCGGCACACCCTGCGTTACCGGATGCGCCGTGTCGAGGAACTGCTGGGCCGCTCGCTGGACGACACCGACGTCCGGATGGAGCTGTGGCTCGCGCTGCGCGCCGGCGAGGAGTGATCCGCGGAGGGTGATCCCGGACTCCGCAACGCGCCACTGTGTACGGCCGTCGGCCGGATCCACTCCGCGGTGTCCAATCCGGTTGGTGTTCCGGCCGCCCTACCGTGGGCTGGTATCCACCAATCGAGGGAAGGGCCGGTACGACCGTGACCACCACCCATGAGTTCTGGCTGGCCGGCCGCCGGGCGAGCGGCGAGTCGGACTTCGAGGTCCGCCACTCGTTCGACGGCAGCCTGGTCGGCAAGGTCAGCGTCCCGACCGACGCGCAGGTCGAGGAGGCCGTCGCCGCCGCGGCCGCCGCCGCGCCGGTCTTCGCCGCGACCCCCGCGCACGTCCGCGCGGCCGCCCTGGACCACGTGTCCAAGCGGCTGGCCGAGCGCACCGAGGAGATCGCCCGCCTGATCACCGCCGAGAACGGCAAGCCGATCAAGTGGGCGCGCGGCGAGGTCGGCCGTGCCGTCTCGGTGTTCCGCTGGGCCGCCGAGGAGGCGCGCCGCACCAACGGCGAGACCATGCGCCTGGACACCGACCCGGGCGGCACGGGCCGCTTCGCGGTGGTGCGCCGCTTCCCCAAGGGCGTGGTGCTGGGCATCGCCCCGTTCAACTTCCCGCTGAACCTGGTGGCGCACAAGGTCGCCCCGGCGATCGCGGTCGGCGCCCCGATCATCCTCAAGCCCGCCCCGGCGACCCCGATCTCGGCGCTCGTCCTCGGTGAGATCCTCGCCGAGACCGACCTGCCGGCCGGCTCCTGGAGCGTCCTGCCGGTGCCGAACGAGAAGATGCCGGCCCTGGTGCAGGACGACCGCCTGCCGGTCATCTCCTTCACCGGCTCGGACAAGGTCGGCTACCAGATCATGGACTCGGTGCCGCGCAAGCACGTCACCCTGGAGCTCGGCGGCAACGCCGCCGCGGTGGTGCTCGCCGACTGGAACTCCGAGGCCGACCTCGACTGGGCGGCGACCCGGATCGCGATGTTCTCCAACTACCAGGGCGGCCAGTCCTGCATCTCGGTGCAGCGTGTGATCGCCGACGCCGCCGTCTACGACGCGCTGGTGGAGAGGATCGTCGCCAAGGTGCAGGACCAGGTCACCGGCGACCCGTCGGACGACTCGGTGGACGTCGGCCCGCTGGTCGACGAGAACGCCGCCAAGCGCGTCGAGTCCTGGGTGGACGACGCGGTCGCCAAGGGCGCCAAGGTGCTCACCGGCGGCGTCCGTGAGGGTGCCGCCTACGCCCCGACCGTGGTCGCGGACCTCTCCGACGACGCGATCCTGGCCACCGCCGAGGTCTTCGGCCCGGTGCTCTCGCTGCACAAGGTGAACTCCACCGACGAGGCCTTCGCCGCGGTCAACGACTCCGCCTTCGGCCTTCAGGCCGGCGTGTTCACCCACGACGTGCAGGCCGCCTTCCGCGCCCACCGCGAGCTGCAGGTCGGCGGTGTGATCATCGGTGACGCGCCGTCCTACCGCGCCGACCAGATGCCCTACGGCGGTGTGAAGGACTCCGGCGTCGGCCGTGAGGGCGTCAAGTACGCGATGGAGGACTTCACCTACGAGCGCGTCCTGGTGCTCACCGGCCTGGACCTCTGACGGCCCGGACAGTTACGGACGGTCGATGTCCGGCCGACCCGACGCCCCGTCACCGGCTCCCGGTGGCGGGGCGTTTCCGCGTCCCCGGGCCGGTCGGCCCCGCCTTGACAGCCCCCGGGAGGGGGCGTAGTCCGGAAGGGGAGGAAGGGAGGTCGACCATGCTCGGCGACCTCATCGGAGAGGAACAGGCACAGATCACCGGCCAGCGGGTGGTCCGCAGTGACCACGGGCTGCCGCCCGTCGTGGAGACCTCGTTCACCGGCACGGGACAACTGCTCGGCGTCACCGTCAACGACATGGGCAGCTACACCGGACGGCTGCGTCCCGACGGCACCCTGTACGGCGAGGGGCAGGGCGTCATCATGAGCCCCACCGGCGCGCACGCCTCCTGGCAGGGCGGCGGGGTCGGCCGCTTCACCGAGGGCGGCGGCACCAGCTGGCGAGGCACCATCGTCTACAGCAGCGACTCGCCCGAGTTCGCGGACCTCAGGGGCGTCGCGGGCGCCTTCGAGTGGGAGGTCGGCGCGGACGGCAAGGCGGTGGGGAAGATCTGGGCCTGGAAGTAGGCCGTACCGCACAACCCTGCGTCAGGCACCACCCACCGCACGACACAATGGGGGCATGAACTCGCTCGCCCACCCCCAGCTCCGTTTCACCCCGGCGGTCAAGGACCCGGACGGTCCGCGGGAGCTCGTGATCCTCGGCTCCACCGGCTCGATCGGCACCCAGGCCATCGACGTGGTGCTGCGCAACCCCGACCGCTTCCGCGTGGTGGCGCTGTCCGCCAACGGCGGCCGGGTCGCGCTGCTCGCGGAGCAGGCGTTGCAGCTCGGCGTGCGGACGGTGGCGGTGGCCGACGAGAGCGCCGTCCCGGCGCTGCGCGAGGCACTCGCCGCCGGGGCCGCGGGCCGCCCGCTGCCGGAGATCCTCGCGGGCCCGGACGCCGCGACCGAGCTCGCGGCCATGGAGTGCCACTCGGTGCTCAACGGCATCACCGGCTCGATCGGCCTGCGGCCGACCCTGGCCGCGTTGGAGGCCGGCCGGGTGCTGGTGCTCGCCAACAAGGAGTCGCTGATCGTCGGCGGCCCGCTGGTGAAGGCCGTGGCCGCGCCCGGCCAGATCGTGCCGGTGGACTCCGAGCACGCAGCGCTCTTCCAGGCGCTGGCGGCCGGCACCCGGGCCGAGGTCCGCAAGCTGGTGGTCACCGCGAGCGGCGGCCCGTTCCGCGGCCGCAGCCGGGCCGAGCTGGCCGGGGTGACTCCGTCCGAGGCGCTCGCCCACCCGACCTGGGCGATGGGCCCGGTGGTGACGATCAACTCCGCCACCCTGGTCAACAAGGGCCTGGAGGTCATCGAGGCGCACCTGCTCTACGACGTCCCGTTCGACCGGATCGAGGTGGTGGTGCACCCCCAGTCGGTCGTCCACTCGATGGTCGAATTCACCGACGGTTCGACGCTCGCCCAGGCCAGCCCGCCGGACATGCGGATGCCGATCGCGCTCGGCCTCGGCTGGCCGGAGCGGGTGCCCGACGCCGCCCCCGGCTGCGACTGGACGAAGGCCGCGACCTGGGAGTTCTTCCCGCTCGACGACGAGGCCTTCCCGGCCGTCTCGCTCGCCCGCGAGGTCGGTACGCTCGGCGGCACCGCCCCCGCGGTCTTCAACGCGGCGAACGAGGAGTGCGTGGACGCCTTCCTCGGCGGCCGGCTGCCCTTCACGGGAATCGTGGACACTGTGGCGAAGGTCGTCGCCGAGCACGGCACCCCCGCGCGGGGAACTTCGCTCACGGTCGCGGACGTCCTCCAGGCGGAGGACTGGGCCCGCGCCCGGGCCCGCGAGCTGGCGGCGGGCTGAGAGCACGACGGCGGCGAGCGGAGCGACGACGGCATGGCGGAGGGCGAGCGGTGAGCAATCTGATGTGGGTGCTCGGCATCCTGATCTTCCTGATCGGGCTGCTGTTCTCGATCGCGTGGCACGAGCTGGGGCACCTCTCCACCGCCAAGCTGTTCAAGATCCGCGTTCCGCAGTACATGGTCGGCTTCGGCCCGACCGTGTGGTCGCGCAAGAAGGGCGAGACCGAGTACGGCATCAAGGCGATCCCGCTCGGCGGCTACATCCGGATGATCGGGATGTTCCCGCCGGGCGCGGACGGCCGGATCACCAAGCGCAGCAGCTCGCCCTGGCGCACCATGATCGAGGACGCCCGGGAGGCCTCCTACGAGGAGCTGCAGCCCGGTGACGAGCACCGGCTCTTCTACACCCGCAAGCCCTGGCAGCGGGTCATCGTGATGTTCGCCGGCCCGTTCATGAACCTGATCCTGTCGGTGGTGCTCTTCCTGTTCCTGTTCATGGGCATGGGCGTGCAGACGGCGGTGCCCACCGTCTCCACCGTCAGCCAGTGCGTCGTGAAGGCCGGCCAGCCGACCGACACCTGCCCGGCCGACGCGCCGAAGTCCCCGGCGAACCTGGCCGGGCTGCGGGCCGGCGACCGCTTCGTCTCCTTCGACGGCGACGAGATCCACAGCTACAAGCAGCTCCAGGCGGACATCCGCAAGTCGCCCGGCAAGCAGGTCCCGATCGTCGTCGAGCGCGGCGGCCAGCGGCTCACGCTCACCGCCGCCATCACCAGCAACACGGTGAACCCGGTCGACAAGGACGGCCGCACCGTCAAGGGCGCCCCGGTCACCGCCGGTTTCCTCGGCTTCACCCCGACCACCGGCGTCGTCCGGATGAGCCTCGGCGAGTCCACCGACGAGATGTACTCGATGGCCGAGCACGGCGTCTCCTCGCTGGTCGCCCTGCCGGGCAAGATCCCGGGCCTGTGGCACGCCGTCGTCGACGGCACCCCCCGCTCCACCGACGACCCGATCGGCATGGTCGGCGCCGCCCGCCTCGGCGGCGACGTCTTCGCGATGGACATCCCGGCCACCCAGCAGATCGCCTTCTTCGTCCAGCTGCTGGCCGGCATCAACCTGTCGCTGTTCCTGTTCAACATGCTGCCGCTGCTGCCGCTGGACGGCGGCCACATCGCCGGCGCGGTCTGGGAGTCGGTCCGCCGCCGCCTCGCCGGGCTGCTCAAGCGCCCCGACCCGGGCCCCTTCGACGTGGCGAAGCTGATGCCGTTCGCCTACGTCGTGGCCACCGTCTTCATCTGCTTCACCGTGCTCGTCATGGCCGCCGACGTGGTCAACCCGGTCAAGCTGAACTGACCGCCCACCGCCCGCCCGGCCCGGCGCGGCACTGCCGGATGTGCTGGGGCCCACGGGCGTGCCGTACCGTTGTGTGCCGGGTGCGGCCTCATCGACGCACCCGGCCCGGCCAGAGCAAACCGGCCGGCTCACCGACCTCACCCAGGGGAACCCTGCGCACATGTCCGCGATCTCGCTCGGTATTCCGTCCCTGCCGCTCAAGCCGCTCGCCAAGCGCCGCTACTCGCGTCAGATCATGGTCGGCAACGTCCCGGTCGGCGGCGACGCCCCGATCTCGGTCCAGTCGATGACCACCACGCTGACCAGTGACGTCAACGCCACCCTCCAGCAGATCGCGCAGCTCACCGCCTCCGGCTGCCAGATCGTCCGGGTCGCCGTCCCCTCCCAGGACGACGCCGACGCGCTGCCGATCATCGCGAAGAAGTCGCAGATCCCGGTGATCGCCGACATCCACTTCCAGCCGAAGTACGTCTTCGCCGCGATCGACGCCGGCTGCGCCGCGGTCCGGGTGAACCCCGGCAACATCAAGGCCTTCGACGACAAGGTCGGCGAGATCGCCAAGGCCGCCAAGGACGCCGGCGTCCCGATCCGGATCGGCGTCAACGCCGGCTCGCTCGACAAGCGACTGCTGGAGAAGTACGGCCGCGCCACCCCCGAGGCCCTGGTCGAGTCCGCGCTGTGGGAGTGCTCGCTCTTCGAGGAGCACGACTTCCGCGACATCAAGATCTCGGTCAAGCACAACGACCCGGTCGTGATGATCAACGCCTACCGGCAGCTCGCCGCCGCCTGCGACTACCCGCTGCACCTCGGCGTCACCGAGGCCGGCCCCGCCTTCCAGGGCACCATCAAGTCGGCCGTCGCCTTCGGCGCCCTGCTCGCCGAGGGCATCGGTGACACCATCCGGGTCTCCCTCTCCGCCCCGCCGGCCGAGGAGATCAAGGTCGGCAACCAGATCCTGGAGTCGCTCGGCCTGCGCCAGCGCGGCCTGGAGATCGTCTCCTGCCCGTCCTGCGGCCGCGCCCAGGTCGACGTCTACAAGCTCGCCGAGGAGGTCACCGCCGGCCTCGAGGGCATGGAGGTGCCGCTGCGCGTCGCCGTCATGGGCTGCGTCGTCAACGGCCCCGGCGAGGCCCGCGAGGCCGACCTCGGCGTCGCCTCCGGCAACGGCAAGGGCCAGATCTTCGTCAAGGGCGAGGTCATCAAGACCGTCCCCGAGTCGAAGATCGTCGAGACCCTCATCGAGGAGGCCCTCAAGCTGGCCGAGCAGATGCAGGAGCAGGGCGTCGAGTCCGGCGCCCCCGTCGTGGTCGCCGCCGAGTGACCCGGTAGCCAACGCTGACTCCGGGGCCGTCCGCACGACCCCCGCACCCCCGCCCGGGGGCCGGCGGGGGTGTACGGACGGCCCTCGTGTTCCCTGCCGCGCCGCCCGGGGGAGTAGGGTGCGGCAGAACTCCCGTGGGGCGTGTCTAGTGAGGTGCCCGTGCTCGATCGAGGTGTGATGCTCCCCGGACCCTTCCAGGTCGCGCGGGCCCTGGCGGCCACCCGCGTGCTCGACGCCCCGGATCTCGACGACGCGCTGGAGGTCCTGCACCGGGACCCGGTGGCCAACGCCTTCGTCGCGACCCGCGTCGAGGCGGTCGGCCTCGACCCGTGGCGGCTCGGCGGCGAGATGTGGGGCTGGTACGGCGAGGACGGGCGGCTCGAATCGCTCTGCTACGCCGGCGCCAACCTCGTCCTGGTCAACGCCGGACCGGAGGCCGTCCGGGCCTTCGCCGAGCGCGCCCGGCGACAGGGCCGCCGCTGCTCCTCCATCGTCGGCCCGGCCGGGCCCACGGCGGACCTGTGGGCCCTGCTGGAGCGCAGCTGGGGCCCCGCCCGGGACGTCCGGGCGCACCAGCCGCTGATGGCCGCCAGCGCCCCCTCCGTGGAGGTCGAGCCGGACCCGCTGGTCCGCCGGGTGCGGCGGAACGAGATCGAGACGCTCATGCCGGCCTGCGTCGCCATGTTCACCGAGGAGGTCGGCATCTCGCCGCTGGCCGGCGACGGCGGCCTGCTCTACCAGGCCCGGGTGGCCGAACTGGTCTCGGCCGGCCGCTCCTTCGCCCGCTTCTCCGAGGACGGCGAGGTGCTCTTCAAGGCCGAGGTCGGCGCGGTCACCGAGGGCGCCTGCCAGATCCAGGGCGTCTGGGTCGCCCCCGAGCACCGCGGCCGGGGCCTGTCCAAGACCGGCATGGCCGCCGTCCTGGACATCGCGCTGCGCGAGGTCGCCCCCGTCGTCTCGCTCTATGTGAACGATTTCAACCTGCGTGCCAGGGCCGCCTACAAACGGGTCGGTTTCACCGAGGTCGGCGCCTTCATGAGCGTCCTGTTCTGAGCGCCGGCGGATCCCGGTCTTCGCAGGTCACGGCGGACCTTCGAGGAGTAACGTCCCGGTCATGGAGCAGCTCACCGACGTGACGATCGAGGCCATCGACCTGGCGGCCTGGGCGCCGTACGCGCTGGAGGTCCAGGCGCTCGCCTTCGGGCTGACGCCCGAAGAGGTCGCGGTCCGGCTGCACATCGTCGGGCGGCACGCCCAGCAGCCCGGTGTGCTCGCCCTCGGTGCGATGAGCGGCGGCCGGCTGGTCGGCTTCGGCTACGGCATGCCGAACTCCCGCGAGCACTGGTGGTCAACCGTCATCCAGCCCTATCTGGAGGCCGGCGGGTACGGCGACTGGCTGGACGGCGTCTTCGCCGTCACCGAGCTGCACGTGCTGCCCGGCTACCAGGGACGCGGCCTCGGCAGCGCGCTGATCCGCGGCCTGTGCGACCGCTCCGGCAAGGACCGCAGCATCCTGTCCGCGATCGACGCCGAGACCCCGGCCCGGCGACTGTACCGCTCGCTCGGCTACCGGGACCTCGCCCGGGCGGTGCGCTTCCCGAACACCGTCCGCCCGTACGCGGTGATGGGGGCGCGGCTGCCGCTCGCCGCGGTTCAGAGCCAGGCCGCGAACTCCAGGTAGAGCTCGGCCGTCGCGCGGTCGCCCGCCGACAGGCTCGCCAGGCCGGCCTCCACGGTGCGGAAGAGCGTCCAGCCGCGCAGCCGGTCCCGGTCGACCTCCAGTGCGCCGGAGAGCTGCTGCAGCCGGCGCCGGACGGCCGCCCGGGGGCCGGGCGAGCCGGCCAGGGTGTCCATCCGGTCCTGGGCCAGCCGGGCGAGGTCAAAGGCGCGCTCGCCGACCACCGGCTTCGGGTCGATCGCCAGCCAGGGCGAGCGGTCCGCGGCGAGCACGTTGCCGTGGTGGAAGTCCCCGTGCAGCAGGAACCGCTCGGGCTCGGACCCGGCCAGCGCGGCGGCCGTCTCCAGCGCCTCGTCGATCAGCTCCCCGGCGGCCTCCGCGCCGGGCAGCGCACGCCGCTGGGTGATCCGCCCGGACAGCTCGGCGGCCACGTCCACCACCAGCCGGAACGGATGGCCCTCGGCGGGCGGCACCCACAGCCGCTGCAGCAGACCGGTCGCCTCCAGCATCGCCTTCGACTCGGCGAGCGACCGCAGCGGGATGTCACCGTGCAGCCGCTCCAGCAGCAGCACCCCGGCCTCCGGGTCGGCGTCGATCAGCAGCACGGCCCCGCGGCCCGCCCAGTGCCGCAGCGCGGCGTGCTCCCGGTCGGTCTCCGGTGTCACCAGTCCGGCCTTGAGGACGGCCGGTGCGAGGTCGTCGTCCCGGTGCACGAAGCCGATCAGGCTGATCGGGCCGCCCGGGTCGGCGACCCGTTCCAGGGTCAGGCCCCAGCGGTCCAGGTGGGAGGCGACCAACTGGGGCAGGGTGGACAGCCACACCCGCCCCTCCTCGCCCGCCACGGCCTGCACGGTGTCCGCGAGCCGCTCGGGGACGGTGATCTGCTGGCCTGGCAGTGCCGACATGGTGGCCTCTCGTTCGGTGCGCCGCACCGTGTTGCGGCCCGTCCATTGTCGGCCATCGGCAGGAAGCCGCTGGTCAGCCGCTCGCCGACGCGCTCGTGCTCGGCGTGCCGCTCGCCCCGTCGGCCGCATCCCCGTCCGGCAGGCCGGGCAGCGCGGACAGGTCGGCCCCCCACTGCGCGGCGCGCAGCGCGGTCTCCCGCAGGGCGGTGGCGGCGGTCTGCCGCAGCACCCCGGTGGTACCGGCGACGGCGTCCGCCCACACCGCGGTCAGCTGGGTCTCGATGTGCGCGGCGAGCTGCCCGGCGGCGGTGGCGTCGGCGACCGCGAACGGCAGCCGGTAGCCGGCCGCGGCGGCCGCGGGGGTGGCCCCGGCCCCGTCGAGCTCGCGCTGCAGCGCGTCCCGCCGGGCCTGGTGGGCGGCGTATCCGGCGCGGGCTGCGTCCCGCTGCGGGCCGGCCGGCATCCGGGCACCGACCACGCCGTAGCCGTAGACGGCGGCGTGCTCGGCGGCCAGCGCGGCCTGCAGGGCGGCCACCGCGCCGG
>NZ_JAHTIK010000001.1:5398042-5401090 GCF_025655475.1 Kitasatospora sp. DSM 101779
CTCCGGCGGAGGACGGGCGGGGGCCGGACGGCGAGGTGGTCGGCAGCCCCGCGGCGAGTGCGGCCCGGTGCTCCTCGACGTCGGCGCGCAGCTCGCGCAGCACCGCCGCCCGGTCGGCGGCGCCCGGGCCCGTGATCACCGCGTCGTAGTCGGTGAGCAGGCGGTCGGTCGCGGCCACCGCGCGCACGCGCAGCGGGAGGTCGGGGTCGGGGCGGGCCGTGCGGTCGGCGTCCCGGTGGTCCTCGGTGCAGCCGGCCGCGAGCAGCGCGCCGGCCAGCGCGCCGAGGACCAGGACGGTCCGCCGGGTGGGGGACGGCATCGGCACGCTCCCGCTCGTCTCGCGGGGCCGCGCCCCTGGGTCACCGTGAGGTCACCGTGCATCATTTCAGGGCTCCCGCGGCGCCGGACGGGCGGGCGGGCCCGATCGGCGGAGTGTGAGCTTGCTCGCAGGCTCTGCTGTCACCCGGGGGGCGGCACGGTCGGAATCGGCGGTTGCCCTGCGGACCGGATAGGCTGCGCCGTGAGTTAGCACCTGACAACAGCAGACGCGGCCGAGGAGTCACCCGGATGAGCACCCCCCAGATCGACCGGCTGCGTGCGCTGCTGGAGCCCCTGGCCGCCGAGGCGGGCCTCGACCTGGAGGACCTCAGGATCACCCAGGCGGGCAGCCGCCGCCAGGTCCAGATCGACGTGGACGCCGACGGCGGCGTGGACCTCGACGCGATCGCGGAATTCAGCCGCGAGGTCGGCCGGGTGCTGGACGACTCCGACCTCATGGGCAGTGCCCCGTACCTGCTGGAGGTCGGCTCGCCGGGTGCGGAGCGCCCGCTCGTGCTGCCCCGTCACTGGGCCAGGGCCGAGGGCCGGCTGGCGAAGATCCAGCTGGTCGAGGGCGGCGAGATCATCGCCCGGGTGCTGGGGAGCGACGAGGAGGGTGCCCTCGTCGAGGTGCAGCCGGTCAAGGGGCGCGGCCGTCCCAAGGAGCGCCGGCTGGCCTTCGCCGAGGTCGCCAAGGCCCGGGTCCAGGTCGAGTTCAACCGCAAGGACGAGGCGCTGCTCGACGAGGCAGGCGAGGACATCGCGGACGAGGCCGACGACGCCGGCGACGACGGCGCGCACGACGCGTAGTCGGGGTTCGGCCCCGATCATGAACCTGAAGAGAGAAGAGGAGGCGTAGCCGTGGACATCGACATGAGCGCCCTGCGTGGGCTGGTTACCGAGAAGGGCGTTCCGTTCGACCTGCTGGTCGAGTCGATCGAGTCGGCGCTCCTCATCGCGTACCACCGCACCGAGGGCTCGCGCCGCCGCGCCCGGGTCGAGCTGAACCGCAAGACCGGCCACGTCACGGTCTGGGCGCTGGAGGACTCCGCCGAGCTGGAGGAGGGCGTCGAGCCGAAGGAGTTCGACGACACCCCGAGCGGCTTCGGCCGGATCGCCGCGTCGACCGCCAAGCAGGTCATCCTGCAGCGCCTGCGGGACGCGGCCGACGACCAGACCTTCGGCGAGTACGCGGGCAAGGAGGGCGACATCGTCACCGGTGTCGTCCAGCAGGGCAACGACCCCAAGAACATCCTGGTCGACATCGGCAAGCTGGAGGCGATCCTGCCCCCGCAGGAGCAGGTGCCCGGCGAGGAGTACAAGCACGGCACCCGGCTGCGCTGCTACGTGGTCGGCGTACGCCGCGGCGTCCGCGGCCCGTCGGTGACGCTCTCGCGCACCCACCCGAACCTGGTGAAGCGCCTCTTCGCGCTGGAGGTGCCGGAGATCGCGGACGGCTCGGTCGAGATCGCCGCGATCGCCCGCGAGGCCGGCCACCGCACCAAGATCGCGGTGTGGTCGCGCAAGCAGGGCCTGAACGCCAAGGGCGCCTGCATCGGCCCGATGGGCGGCCGGGTGCGCAACGTGATGGCCGAGCTGCACGGCGAGAAGATCGACATCGTCGACTTCTCGGAGGACCCGGCCGAGATGGTCGCCGCCGCACTGTCCCCCGCGCGGGTGACCAAGGTGGAGATCGTGGACTACGCGCAGCGCTCCGCACGGGTGATCGTGCCCGACTACCAGCTGTCGCTGGCGATCGGCAAGGAGGGCCAGAACGCCCGCCTGGCCGCCCGTCTGACGGGCTGGCGGATCGACATCCGACCGGACACCGAGGCCCCCGCCGGGGAATCCGCGGACCAGTAGTCGGCGTTGTAGCAGTCCCGCGGAGATCGGCGGGGCGGCGCCATGTCCCTTCGGAGGGGTAGACTTGAGCTTGTCTGGCCGGACGCATGTCCGCGCATGCCCTGAACGCACCTGCGTGGGCTGCCGCAAGCGCGCGGCCAAGCATGAGCTGCTGCGTGTCGTGGCGGTCGAGGGCATGTGCGTCCCCGATCTCCGCGGCGCACTGCCGGGGCGGGGTGCACATCTGCATCCCGATCCCGCCTGCCTCGACCTCGCGGTCCGCCGTCGGGCGTTCCCCAGGGCCTTCCGGCTCCAGGGTCCGCTCGACACCGATGCACTGCGGTCATACGTCGAGCAGCGGGCGGGCGCGGCCCCGGTGTCCTGAGTCCTCAGGCGCGGCGGAGCACCGCAGGAAGTGCACGGCACACGTTCGTCGTGTGCGGTGCGAAACGTCAGGTACCTCGCGAGATGGAAGTAGGTCGAGATTGCGATGAGCACTCGATGAGTACGCGATGAGTACGCCCATGAAGTAGCGACAGTCCGGCGGACGATGACCCCGGACGGATAGACAGGAGCGAAGTGGCTAAGGTCCGGGTATATGAGCTCGCCAAGGAACTTGGCTTGGAGAGCAAGGCCGTCATGGCCAAGCTCACCGAGCTCGGTGAGTTCGTGCGTTCGGCGTCCTCGACGATCGAGGCGCCGGTCGTTCGCAAGTTGACTGACGCTTTGGGAGCGACGCCGCCTGCCGGTGGTTCCTCCGCGAAGCCTGGCCCGCGGAAGCCCGCGGCGCCCCAGCCCGCCGGCGGTGCCGGCGCGGCTGCACCCAAGCCGGGTGCGCCCACCCCCGGCCCGCGTCCCACGGTGACGCCGGGCCCCCGTCCCACTCCC
>NZ_JAHTIK010000001.1:5401802-5408212 GCF_025655475.1 Kitasatospora sp. DSM 101779
CCGGTCGTCCGGCCGGTCCGGGCTCGCGTCCGGCGGGCGGCGGCTTCGGCGGCCCCCGTCCGGGTGGCGGTGCCGGCGGCGGTGGCGGCTTCGGCGGCGGCGGTGCCCGTCCCGGTGGCTTCGGCGGCCGTCCCGGCGGCCCGGGTGCCCGTGGTGGCACGCAGGGTGCCTTCGGCCGTGGCCCCGGTGGCCGTCCGGCCCGTGGTCGCAAGTCGAAGCGGGCGAAGCGCCAGGAGTACGAGGCCATGCAGGCCCCGTCCGTCGGCGGTGTGATGCTTCCTCGCGGCAACGGACAGACCGTCCGCCTGTCGCGCGGTGCCTCCCTGACGGACTTCGCCGAGAAGATCAACGCCAACCCGGCCGCGCTCGTCTCGGTGATGTTCAACCTGGGCGAGATGGTCACCGCGACCCAGTCGGTCTCCGACGCCACCCTCGAGCTGCTGGCCGGCGAGATGGGCTTCGTGCTGGAGATCGTCAGCCGTGAGGACGAGGACCGCGAGCTGCTCGAGTCCTTCGACATCGACTTCGGTGCCGACGAGGGCGACGAGGAGATGCTGGCGCCGCGTCCGCCGGTCGTGACCGTCATGGGTCACGTCGACCACGGCAAGACCCGCCTGCTCGACGCGATCCGCAAGACCAACGTGGTGGCGGGCGAGGCCGGCGGCATCACCCAGCACATCGGTGCGTACCAGGTGCAGACCGAGGTGAACGGCGAGGAGCGCCGCATCACCTTCCTGGACACCCCGGGTCACGAGGCGTTCTCCGCCATGCGTGCCCGTGGTGCCAAGTCCACCGACATCGCGATCCTGGTGGTCGCGGCCAACGACGGCGTCATGCCGCAGACGATCGAGGCGCTCAACCACGCCAAGGCCGCCGGCGTGCCGATCGTGGTCGCGGTCAACAAGATCGACGTCGAGGGTGCCGACCCGACCAAGGTCCGCGGTCAGCTGACCGAGTTCGGCCTGGTGGCCGAGGAGTACGGCGGCGACACCATGTTCGTCGACATCTCCGCCCGCCAGGGCCTGCACATCGACCAGCTGCTGGAGGCCGTGGTCCTCACCGCGGACGCCTCGCTCGACCTCCGGGCCAACCCGGAGCAGGACGCGCAGGGCATCGCGATCGAGGCCCACCTGGACAAGGGCCGCGGCGCCATGGCGACGCTGCTCGTCCAGCGCGGCACGCTCCGCGTCGGCGACTCGATCGTCGTGGGCGACGCCTACGGCCGCGTCCGCGCGATGCTGGACGAGAACGGCAACAGCCTCACCGAGGCCGGCCCGTCCCGTCCGGTCCTGCTCCTCGGTCTGACCTCGGTGCCCCGCGCCGGCGACAGCTTCATCGTCGTCGACGAGGACCGCACCGCCCGCCAGATCGCCGAGAAGCGCGCCGCCCGCGACCGCAACGCGTCCATGGCCCAGCGCCGTGTCCGCGTCTCGCTCGAGGGTCTGGAGGCCGCCCTGGCCGCCGGCTCCATCGAGAAGCTCAACCTCATCATCAAGGGTGACGTCTCCGGTTCCGTCGAAGCCCTCGAGGACGCCCTCGTCAAGCTCGACGTGGGCGAGGAGGTCGAGCTCCGGATCCTGCACCGCGGTGTGGGTGCCATCACCGAGTCCGACGTGGACCTGGCGATGGGCTCGGACGCCATCATCATCGGCTTCAACGTGCGCGCCGAGGGGCGTGCCCGTACCGCGGCCGACCGCGAGGGCGTCGACATCCGGTACTACTCGGTCATCTACCAGGCGATCGAGGAGATCGAGGCCGCGCTCAAGGGCCTGCTCAAGCCCGAGTACGAGGAGGTGCGCCTCGGCTCCGCGGAGATCCGCGAGGTGTTCCGCTCCTCCAAGTTCGGCAACATCGCCGGTGTCCTGGTGCGCGAGGGCGTCATCCGACGCAACACCAAGGCCCGCCTGCTGCGCGACGGCAAGGTCGTGGCGGAGAACCTCAACATCGAGGGTCTGCGCCGCTTCAAGGACGACGCGACCGAGGTCCGCGAGGGCTTCGAGGCCGGTGTGACCCTGGGCTCGTACAACGACATCAAGGTCGACGATGTCATCGAGACCTACGAGATGCGCGAGAAGCCGCGCTCGTAACGGCTCACAGTCCGGGGCCGGCCGACGGGTGCATAACCCGTCGACCGGCCCCGGTCTCGCTGTGTAGGGTCCTCGTACATCCCCGAGCAGGGATCTCTTCGAGGCCTCCAGGTCGGCTCTGACCTGTCACACATGTTCGTAGGAACACTCACGTTCGACCTCCTCCTGGGTGACGTCCACTCGCTGAAGGAGAAGCGCTCGATCGTGCGGCCCATCGTGGCCGAACTGCAGCGCAAGTACAGCGTGTGCGCTGCCGAAGTCGGGAACCAGGATCTGCACCGCCGGGCCGAGATCGGCCTCGCGGTGGTCTCCGGGGACGCCTCGTACGTCACCGAGATCCTGGACAGCTGTGAGCGGCTCGTCGCCGGCCGCCCCGAGGTGATGCTGCTCTCCGCGCGGAGGCGGTACCACCACGACGACGATGAGTGACCACCGGTTGGCCGGGGCGCCCCCGCGGGAGCGGGAGTCGCCACCGTCACACCGATCAGGACCGAGAGCGCCCACAAGGCTGGGCGCGGGCAGGTACGTTGGGGCAGGGGCCCCGCCGGGTGCGCGACCGACCCGGGTACCGGGCCCAACGCACGAGGAGGCAACGTGACCGACACCGCAAGGGCGCGCAAGCTCGCCGACCGCATCCAGGTGGTCGTCGCCGAGACCCTGCAGCGCCGGATCAAGGACCCGCGACTGGGCTACGTGACCATCACCGACGCCCGGGTCACCGGGGACCTGCGCGAGGCCACCGTCTTCTACACCGTCTACGGTGACGAGACCGAGCGTCAGGCCAGCGCGGCCGCCCTGGAGAGCGCCAAGGGCGTCCTCCGCTCCGAGGTCGGCCGCCAGACCGGGGTGCGCTTCACGCCCACCCTGACCTTCGTCGCGGACGCGCTGCCGGACAACGCCAAGAACATCGACGACCTGCTCGACCGGGCCCGCCAGTCCGACGCGGCGGTGCGCACCGCCGCCGCCGGCGCCAGCTACGCCGGCGAGGCGGACCCGTACCGCAGCAGCGCCCGCGACGACGACGCGGACGAGGACGAGTAGGCATGACCGGCGAGCCGACGGCGGCCGGTACCGCGGGGGCGGGCACCACCAGCACGGTGGAGCCTGCCCTCGCGGTGCTTCCGGGGCCACGCACGGAGGCCTCCGGCCTCGACCACGAGTGGCAGCGCGTCGTGGCGGAGATCGGGCGGGCCACCGACATCGACCTGATCTGCCACATCAACCCGGACGGCGACGCCCTGGGCTCCGCGCTCGCCGCGGGCCTGGCGCTGCGTTCGCTCGGGCACCGCGTCCGGGTCTCCTTCGGCGACGACCCGCAGATCGTCCCCGAGTCGCTGTCCTTCCTGCCCGGCCAGGACCTCATCGTGCCCGCCGCGGACGTCCCCGACGTGCCCGAGCTGGTCCTCTGCTTCGACGTCGCCTCCGAGGGCCGCCTCGGCCTGCTCCGCGACAAGGCCTTCGCCGCCCCGGTCATGGTCGTCCTCGACCACCACGCCTCCAACCCGGGCTTCGGCACCCACCGCCTGATCGACCCGTGCGCCCCGGCCACCGCCGTGCTCGTCGACGAACTGCTGCGCCGCCTCGGCGTCCCGCTCGACCAGGCGCTCGCCACCTGCCTCTACACCGGCGTCGCCACCGACACCGGCTCCTTCAAGTACGCCGCCACCACGCCGGCCACCCACGAGCTCGCCGCCCGGCTGCTCGCCACCGGTATCCGGCACGACCTGATCTCCCGCCAGCTCTGGGACACCTCCTCCTTCGGCTACCTGAAGGTGCTCGCCGGCGCCCTCGGGCGCGCGGTGTTCGAACCGGACGCGGTCGGCGGCCGGGGCCTGGTGTGGACGTGGGTGCCCTACGAGGAGCTCGCCCTGTTCGGCGTCACCGTCGAGGAGATCGAGGGCCTGATCGACGTGCTCCGGCGGCCCGCCGAGGCCGAGGTCGCGCTCGTGCTCAAGCAGGACCCGGACGGCACCCTGCGCGGCTCCTGCCGCTCCAAGGGCGCCGTGGACGTCGCCGCCGCCTGCACCGAACTCGGCGGCGGCGGACACGTCTACGCCGCCGGCTTCGCCACCCGCGAGGACGTCGGGACGGTGGTGGCCCGCTTCCGGGCCGCGCTGCCCGACTGATCCCTCCGCTGCGAAGCGGCACCCCGTTTCGAAGTCGCACCCCTCCCGAAGAAAGAACCGATGAAGCGCAAGGGCACTGGTCCGGACGGCCTGGTCGTCGTCGACAAGCCGGAGGGCATCACCTCGCACGGCGTGGTCGCCAAGCTGCGGTGGCTGGCCGGCACCCGCAAGGTCGGCCACGCCGGCACCCTCGACCCGATGGCCACCGGCGTGCTGGTGCTCGGCGTCGAGCGGGCCACCCGGCTGCTCGGCCACCTGATGCTCACCAGCAAGACCTACGAGGCGACGATCCGGCTCGGCCAGACCACGATCACCGACGACCGGGAGGGCGAGGTCACCGCCTCGACCCCGGCCGACGGCGTCGCCCGGGAGGCGATCGACACCGGGATCGCCGCCCTGACCGGCGAGATCATGCAGGTCCCGTCCAAGGTCTCCGCCATCAAGATCGACGGCAAGCGCTCCTACGCCCGGGTCCGCGAGGGCGAGGACTTCGAACTCGCCGCCCGGCCCACCACGGTGCACTCCTTCACCGTCCACGAGCAGCGGGCCGCGGTCGCCGAGGACGGCACCCCGGTGATCGACCTCGACGTCACCGTCGAGTGCTCCTCCGGCACGTACATCCGTGCGCTCGCCCGCGACCTCGGCGAGGCCCTGGGCGTCGGCGGCCACCTCACCGCGCTGCGCCGTACCAAGGTCGGCCCGTACGGCCTGGAGCACGCCCGCACCCTGGAGCAACTGGAGGAGAAGCTGGAGGTGCTGCCGATCGCCGACGCGGCGGCCGCCGCCTTCCCCCGCTGGGACATCGACGCCGAGCAGGCCAAACAGCTCTCGCACGGCATGCGGCTCAAGGCCCCCGGCCTCGGCACGGACGGCCCGATCGCGGTCTTCGACCCGGAGGGCCGCTTCCTCGCCCTGGTCGAGGAGAAGGGCGGCCACGCCCGTCCGGTGGCCGTTTTCGTCGGCTGAGCTGCGCCTTCCTCGACTCCGCTGCTCCCGGTCCGCTCCGCGTGCTCACCCTTTCGGGCGAGCGCGCGGAGTGAACCGGTGTCGTGAACGGCGCGCGCAGGGTGGTGCGGCGTCCGCCGGGGGCAGAATCCCCGCGGTGAGTACGGCGGCCGGGCCGGCCGCCGGCTGACCCGGCGGGAGGGGCGGCGCGGATGGCGGGCAGACACCAGCCGGGGGCGACGGCAGGACTGCGGCCGCCCCGTCCCGCGGAGGCCCTGGTGGGCATCCGCGACGAGACCGGCCGCCTGCGCGGCCTCGGCTTCACCGCCGACCCGCAGGGCACCGTGGTCACCGCCCTCGAGGCCGCCGCCGGCCCCGCGGCCCTGGCCCTCCAACTGCCCGACGGCACCCTCCGGCCGCTCGGCCCGGCCGCCGTCGAACTGCTGCCCGAACTCGGCCTCGCCCTGCTCCACCCCGAGGACGGCCGCCCGCCCGGGCCGGCCCTCTCCGTCGCGCAGGACGCCGAGCGGACCGACGGACGGCAGCTCGCCCTGCTCCGGCCCCCCGCGCCGGGAGAGACGTCCGCGGGCCCCCACCCCGTGGGCCTGGCCGGCCGCTGCACGGCCGCGCTGCTGCTGCCGGAGGGCCTGCACGCCGTGCCCGGCACCCTGGTGCTCACGCTGCCGCCGCAGGCCGCACTGCCCGGCACACCCGTCCTGGACACCGCCACCGGCGCCGTCCTCGCCGTCCTCGCCCCGGCCCTGCGCGGCGAGCGCCCCGACACCGTCGCCGCCGCACCGCTCACCGGCGCGGGCCTGCACCGGCTGCTGCGGCGCAACGCCGAGAGCGTCCCCGCGCACGGCACCGCACTCAACCTCGCCGGCGTGCTGCAGCTCGCCGCCGCCCAGCTGCACGCCGCCGTCGCCGGCCCCACCCGGATCGCCGAGCTGGCCGCCGACCGCACCGACCGGGCCGACGGCCTCACCGGCGAGGAGCCCGAGGACCTGCTCACCGTCCTGGTCGGCACTCCCGGCAGCGGGCGCAGCACCGAACTCGCCGCCCTGGCCGTGCGCCGCACCGCGGGCCCCCGCCCGCTGCCCACCCTCTGGCTGCGCGGCGCCGACCTCGCGCCCGGCGACACCTCGCTCGCCGACCCCGTCGCCCGCGCCCTCGCCGGGGCCGCGGCCCGGCTCGCCGTCCCGGCCCCCGCCGCCGACCGGGCCGCCCGGCTCTGCGCGGACGCCGACCGCCC
>NZ_JAHTIK010000001.1:5408450-5495585 GCF_025655475.1 Kitasatospora sp. DSM 101779
CCCGCCGGCACGGCGCCGCCCCGGCCGCCCTCGCACCCGCCGACGCCCGCCACCCCGAGGCGCTGCGCACCGCCGGCGAACTCCGCGCCGCCGGTCTGCACGGCACCCCGGCCGGCCGCGGCGAGCTCTACGCCGCCCACCTCGACCTGCTCTGCCTGCGCGCCGCCCGCCGGATCCGGGCCGCCGAGGACCGCCGCCCCGGAGCCCACCGCCGCGGCGCACCGCCGCTCGGCGGCGAGGACACCGGACGGTTGCGCCGCACCGCCGCCGCCCTCGCCGGTCGCGTCCACGAGGCCGTCAGGCTGCTGCTCGGCGCCGGCCACGCCGGGCTGACCACCGCCGAGTTCGAGCGCCTCTTCCCGACCACCGGGGGCTGGGGTCCTGCCGTGCTCGCCGAGGGCCTGTTCGTCGCCGCCGGAGGCGGCCACCGGCTCGCCCGCGAGGACCACGCCGACTGGCTGCAGGGCCGCCACCTGGACCTCGGCCGCGCCCTCGGGCTGCTGCTCGACCCGGGCCCCGCCCAGGACGACACGGCCGACCGGCCGGGCGGGGCCGCCCACGGCGACCCGACCGGCCACGGGGTGCCGCGGCACCGGCTCGGCCCGGTCGCCGCCGCGCTGCGCCGGTGCGCCGAGAACGGCGACGAACCGGCCCTGGCCGGACACCTGCAGCTGCTGCAGCACACCCTGGAGACCGCCGCCCCCGGCAGCGAGGCCGCCTGGTGGGCCGCCCGCCTGCTCGCGGCGGTGCTGCCGGCACTGCCCCGGCCCGGCACCCACCGGGCGCTGCTGGCCCGCCTGGCCGGCCACCCCGCGTTCACCCCCGCCTGGTGGGCCGCCCTGCCGCTCACCCCGGCCGAGCGGCTGGACCACCTGCGCGGCCTCGTCCGCACCGACCCGCCCGGCGGACCGCACCGGGCCGCGGCCGCCGCGCTGCTGGCCGCCGACCCGGTCACCGTCCAACCGCTGCTCTGCGCCTGGTTCGCCGACACCGGCCCGCTCGCCGACGGCACCGGCGCCACGGTCGCCGATCTCGCCCACGACCTGCTGCACGCCCACCGCAGCCTGGCCGTCGACGAGTTGACGGACACCCTGGCCGCCGCCGCACACCCGCGGGCGGACGCGCTGCTCGCCCGGCTCGCCGAGGACGAGCCCTCCGCGCTCTGCCGCGCCGTCGACCGCTGGAGCCACGACCCGCGCCCCGAACGGCACATCGCCGCCGCCGTGCACGCGCTCCGCACCGCCCCGCACGCCAGCCCGGCCGGTCGGCGGCTGCTGCGGTTCACCGCACTCACCCTGCTCGGCCGCGAGGACGAGCCCGCCCTGCACGGCGCGGCCCTCGCCCTGCTGCTGCTCGACCCGGAGGACCGGGCCGAGTACCTGCCCAGGGCCCTCGACGCCTACGCCGCCGACGACCCCTTCCTCGGGGCGGGCGCCCTCGCCCCCGCGCTGGACGACCACCCGGGGGCCGTGCTGGCCGCCGTCCGGCGCAGGCTCGCCGCCCCCGCCGCCCCGGTCGCCGACGGACTGCGCCTGCTCGCCGGTGCCACCGACCCCCGCACCGTCCGTGAGGGGGTTCTGCTCGCCGCCCGGCAGCTGCGCGAACACCCGGAGCGTGCCGGGCAGTTGGCCGCCCACCTGGAGGTCCTGCTGGCCGCCGGGCACGACGCCCGGCCGCTGGTCGCCGAGGCGGTCACCGCCCCCGCGACCGTGCGCAAGGTCTTCGCCACGGTGCTCGCCGCGCAGGGCGGACCCGACGCCCCCGCCCGGGACGCCCTGCTGGACGCCCTGCTCGCCGCCGAGCGCGACCCCGTGGTGCTCGGCGCCGCCCTCGACCGGCTCGCGGACGGCTGTGCCCGCACCACGCCGGACCGGGCCCGCGCACTGGTCCGCCGGATCGCCGGACGCTGGCCCGCGGCCGACGCCGCCCTCGTCCGGGCCGCCGGGCGGACGGCCGCCTTCGCCCGGCTGCTCGCCGACTGGCCGGACACCGCACCACCGCCGCCCGACGGCCCGCTCACCGCCCGGCTGCGCGAGCTCGCCGCCGCCGGCCGGGACCCGCAGTACGCCGCAGCCGAGGCCGAACGGGCCGCCCACCGCGCCGAGGCCATTCCGGTGCCGAAGCAGGGACGGGCTCATGGCACGCTATAGGGGTTCGGGTTGAGTGTTCGAGCGCCTCCCGAGGCGCGGCAGAGGAACAAGGAGCGGTCAGGTGCAGCGCTGGCGTGGCCTGGAGGAGATCCCCGGGGACTGGGGGCGCAGCGTCGTCACCATCGGATCGTTCGACGGTGTGCACCGCGGCCACCAGCTGATCATCGAGCGGGTGGTGGAACGGGCCCGCGAGCTCGGCGCCAGGTCGGTCGTCGTCACCTTCGACCCGCACCCCAGCGAGGTCGTCCGGCCGGGCAGCCACCCGGCCCTGCTCGCCCCGCAGCCGCGCCGGGCCGAACTGATCGAAGGGCTCGGCGTCGACGCCGTGCTCGTCCTGCCGTTCACCCTCGAATTCTCCCAGGAGTCACCGGAGTTCTTCGTCCGGTCGGTGCTGGTGGACGCACTGCGCGCCAAGGCCGTCGTCGAAGGCCCGAACTTCCGCTTCGGCCACCGGGCCGCCGGCAACGTCGCCCTGCTCACCGAGCTCGGCCGTGCCGACGACTTCGAGGTCGAGGTGCTCGACCTGCAGGTGAGCGGCAGCGCCGGCGACGGCGAGGCGTTCTCCTCCAGCCTGTGCCGGCGGCTGGTCGCCGCCGGGGACATGACCGGCGTCGCCGAGGTGCTCGGCCGCCCGCACCGGGTCGAGGGCGTGGTCGTCCGCGGCGCCCAGCGCGGCCGCGAACTCGGCTACCCCACCGCCAACGTGGAGACCGTGCCGCACAGCGCCGTTCCCGCCGACGGCGTCTACGCGGGCTGGCTCACCGCCGACGGCGAGCGCATGCCGGCCGCCATCTCGGTGGGCACCAACCCCACCTTCGACGGCACCGCCCGGACCGTCGAGGCCTACGCCATCGACCGGGTCGGCCTCGACCTGTACGGCCTGCACGTGGCCGTCGACTTCCTCGCGTACCTGCGCGGCATGGAGAAGTTCGACTCGATCGAGGCCCTGCTGGAGCGGATGGCCGACGACGTCAAGCAGGCCCGCGTGCTCACCGACACCGCCGGCTGACGGCGGCCGAGCACGCCGCAGGCCCCCGACAGGTGCTGTCGGGGGCCTGCGGCGTTCTGCGCGCTGCCGGGCTCAGTTCTGCGGCGGCGGGTAGCCGTACCCGGGCGGCGGGGGCTGCTGGCCCTCCTGCGGCGGGTAGCCGTACCCCGGCTGCTGCGGCTGCTGCCACTCCTGCGGGAGCGGCTGCGCCCCGGGCTGGGCCGGCGGCTGCTGGCCCCAGCCGGGCGGCGGCTGCTGGCCCGGCTGCGGGGCCCACGGCGCGCCCGGCGCGGGCTGCCCCGGGTAGCCGTAGCCCTGCTGCTGCGGCTGCTGCTGCGGGTAGCCCTGCTGCGGCGGGTACGGCTGCTGCTGCTGCGAAGGCATCTGCTGTCCGTAGCCCTGCTGCTGGGCCCAGGCGGCCTGCTGGGCCTGCTGGGTGCGGGCGATGTCCTCGCCGACCAGGGTGGCCAGCTCGAAGTACGCCTCGCGGACCTTGGGCTTCATCATGGCCAGGTTGACCTCGGCGCCGGCCGCCAGGCTCTCGTCGAACGGCACCACCACGACGCCGCGGCAGCGCGTCTGGAAGTGCGCCACGATGTCCTCGACCTTGATCATCTTGCTGGTCTCGCGGACCCCGGAGACCACCGTGATGCTGCGCTGCACCAGGTCCGCATAGCCGTGCGCGGAGAGCCAGTCCAGCGTGGTCGAGGCACTGGAGGCACCGTCCACGCTGGGTGTGGAGACGATGATCAGCTGGTCCGCGAGGTCCAGCACACCGCGCATGGCGCTGTAGAGCAGACCGGTGCCGGAGTCGGTCAGGATGATCGGGTAGTGCTGGCCGAGGGTCTGGATGACCTGGCGGTAGTCCGAGTCGTCGAAGGTGGTGGAGACCGCCGGGTCGACGTCGTTCGCCAGGATCTCCAGGCCCGAGTGCAGGTCCTGCGAGGTGAACTGGCGGATGTCCATGTAGCTGCGCAGGTGGGGGATGGCCGTCACCAGGTCGCGGATGGTCGCGCCGGTCTGGCGCTTCACCCGCCGGCCGAGCGTGCCGGCGTCCGGGTTGGCGTCGATCGCGATGACCTTGTCCTGGCGCTCGCTCGCCAGCGTCGCACCCAGCGAGGTCGTCGTCGTGGTCTTGCCGACACCGCCCTTGAGGCTGATCACCGCGATCCGGTAGCAGCTCATCACCGGCGTCCGGATGATCTCCAGCTTGCGCGCCCGGTCGGCCTGCGCCGCCTTGCCGCCGAACTGGAACCGCGGCTGCTGGCGCTGGGCCTTCGGCTGCCCCCGCAGCAGCCGGTCCGAGGACAGCTCGACCGCCGCGGTGTAGCCCAGCGCGGCGCCGTGCGCCTGTGCCTGCTGCGGGCCCGCCTGCTGGAACGCGGCCGGGGCCTGCGGCACACCGCCCTGCTGCTGGTACGGCTGTGGGTACGCCGGCGGCTGCGGCCAGCCACCGGTCCGCGGGTCGACCGGCGGACCGGGCACCGGGGCGGGGCCCGGCGTCGGGGCCGGACCGGGCGCGGGCGCGGGGCCGGGCACCGGCGGAACACCCTGCTGCGGCGGCCACGGCCCGGGCTGCGGCGCACCGGTCTGCTGGTACGGCTGCGGGCCCGGCGGCACCGGCTGCTGCGGCGGGGCGTACGGGCCGGGCTGCTGCGGCGGCTGCTGGGTCTGCGGCTGGGGCGCCGGCGGCCACGGCTGCGCGGCCTGCTGCTCGGGAGCGGGAGCGGGCGCAGGAGCGGGCACCGGGGCCGGCGCGGGGACCGGCTCCGCAGGCGGCACCGCGGCGGACTGCACCTCCACCACCGGCTCCACCGCGGGCACCACCGGCTCCACCGCGGGCACCATCGGCTCCACCGGGGGCACCACCGGCTCTGCCGCGGGCTGCACCGGGGCAGGAGCGGGCACCGGGGCGGCCACGGCCTCCGCGACCGCGACGTCGGCCGGGCCGGGCTGCGGCGCAGCCTGCTCGACCGCCGGAGCGGGCGCGGGCACGGGAGCCGGGGCGGGAACCGACTCCGCGGGCGGCGCGGGAGCGGGCACCGGCGCGGGCGGCTGAGCCACCGGAGGCTGGACGGCGACCGGTGGCTGCACCACCGGAGGCTGGACGGCCGGCGGTGGCGACGGCGACGGCGCCGGTGCGGGCTGCGCCGGAGCCGCGCTCTGCGTGTACCAGGACGGGGGCGCGTAGTCGGGCTCGTCCGACCAGTCGTCGTCGTCCTCCGCCGCGTTGTCGCCGACGTAGACGCCGTCCCGATCGCTGCTCACTGGGGCTCCCTCGTTTTCGTCGCCGCTGTTGGCGGTGGTCGGGCATCAAGACTAGGACGTGATCCGCGGTCACCTGAAGGCGGTACCGGCTGCCGGGCCGCGGCGGACACGGCGGATCGTCGCACCGGGAACCGTCCAAAGGGTGAACGTCCGATGCGTGTTCCCTGCCTCCCCGTCCCCGGCCGTGACCGCTCGAAACGGTGGCGGCCGACACGGGTGTCCGTGCCGGCCGCTTCGGGCACGGACCGCCGTCCGTGCCGTGAGGTGCTGTCAGTCCATCCGGCGCGGGCCGCCCAGCACCTGGGCCTCGGCCTCGACCGGGTTGGTCATGACGTACTGCTTCCGCATCCGGGTCGCCCACAGGGTGATGTTGTCGCCCAGCGTCGGCAGCGAGGCGACCTCCTGGTCGCCCAGCGAGAGGATCCGCGCGACGATCTCCGCCTCCTGCGGCGAGATGCGCTGCACACCGACCAGGTCGGCCGAGTTGAGCACCCGGCTCGCGTTCGGGCCGAGGTACGGCAGCAGGGTCAGCGTGGTCTGCCACGGCGCGGCCGACAGCCGGCTGCGCGAGGGACGGGCGCCGAGGTCGCGGACGACCAGCACCGGCGAGGCGACGGACGCGCCCTGCGGCCCGAGCCGGCCCACCTGGTGGACGGTCACGCACGGCTGGCCGCCGCCGGCGGCCTGCGCCATCGGCGCCCAGGTCTGCGGACGACCGGTCTCCACGGCCACCCGGGCACCGGTGGCCGCGGCGCGCAGCGCGATGACCTGCGCCGTCCACACACCGCCCACCAGCACCACGTCGTAGGCGTGCGGACGGAACAGGCCGATCACGGCGGGCTGCTGGTGCGGGTCGACACCGATCACCACGCCGTCGTCGCCGACCGGGAAGGACAGCGCGGCGAGGTCCTCGGTGGTGAGCACGTGCTTCTCGCGGCGCGGGCCGCGCAGGCCGAAGCCGGGGCGGATCCGGACCGGGCGCGAGGGCTCGGCGGCCGGCTGCGGCGCCTGGGTGGGGTAGGACTGATAGGCCATCAGGACGTCCCTCCCAGGGGAAGCGTGGCGAGCAGGCCCGGCGCCTGCTCCTGGTCGAGGCGGGTCAGGCCGACGCCGGCGCTCTGCGCCCGAGACTCCATCAGGCGGCCCACCTGGGCGACCTCGCTCTCGCTGCGGCCGGTGACCCGGACGTGGCCGCTGAGTGCGACCGAGCCGCCGGTGCCCCGGCTGGCGGTCAGGCTGAAGGTGCTGGCCAGCGCGGGCGTGCCGGTGACCAGGTTGACCAGGTCCGGCGCGGAGATCCGGCCCGGCGTGCCGCCCGGCCGGCTGAGCTGCGGCCACTTGGAGATCCAGAAGGTGCTGTGCCAGCGGTCGTCGATCCGCCAGAACTTGCTGCTCTCCTGGGTGCGGCGGGCGGCCGCACCGCCACCGCCGCTGCCCTGGCGGCCGGCCACGGCCACCGGGTTGGCGCAGATCGAGATCGCCAGCGCGGCGATCAGCTCGCGCTCGTCCAGCACGGTGGCGGTGAACCCGGCCGCGTTGAGCCGTCCGGCCAGCTGGTCGGTGACCCGCTGGAGGGTCTTGCGGGCGCCCTCCTCGCCGCCGCCGCGGGCGAGCACCGCGGTGGAGGAGGTCTCCGGGTTCAGCTTGAGCGCGACCCAGGTGAGCCGCAGCGCCGGGGTGGCGGTGCCGTCCTGGAGCTGCTGGTAGGCGCGGGCGGCCAGCGACTGGTCCGGCAGGTGCGGGGCCGGTGCGGGCTGGGTGTGCTGCACCAGCTGGACGGACTCCAGGCCGATGTCGTCCACCTGCAGGGCCGAGCACACGATGTCGAGCGGCAGCGGCAGCGCGGTGCGCACCGGGCGCAGCGGCTGGTCCTTGGCCTGCACCAGCAGCACCGAGGTGTAGAACGTGCCGTCGCCGACCATGCCGGTCTCGCGGCGGATCGGACGGCCGTCGCCGAGGTCGGTCTCGGTGGCGTGGGTGCAGGTGCGCAGGGCCGGCTCGACCTCCAGCGCGGGTGCCAGCGCCGGGTCGGTGCCCGGCGGCGGCACGTTGTACTGCGCCTCCTTGCGGCGGGCCTTCATCGCCGAGCGGACGCGCAGCGCCTCCGGCAGACTGCGGCCGCCGAGCGGCAGCAGGGCCACCACGAGGAGCAGGACGGCGGGGACGGCGAAGGCGCCGGCCATCGCCGGGGCGATCGTCCACCCCACCGCGACGAGGGCCGCGGCGACCTCCAGCAGCACCAGCTGCTGCAGCCGGATCCGGCCGCCGAGCAGCCCGGGCCGGGGATGGACGCGCAGCGGTACCGGCCCGGTCGCGGGGGCCGCGGACCGGGCCCGACGACCGCCGGGGTCGGCACCCCGGCCGCCCTGCCGGCGGCCGTGCGAGGCGCTGCGTCGAGCTGGAGCGGTCTGGCTTGGCATCCCCCGATGGACCCTCTCTGATCAGATGTCACGGCCCGGCTGGCCGGGCGGTGAACCGTACCCGTTACGGTACTCACCGTCTGCTGCGGCATCGTAGAGGGTTCGGCGCAGTCGGTGCCCGCCGGGTGGCAGACTCACGCACGGCGAACGCGCGTTGACGGCAGGACAGGCGCGGACTTCACAGGGGAGACGGGGAGCATGGCATCACGCAGGGACGAGCTGAACGCGTACAACTTCGCGCGGCGGCGGACGGTGGGGGCGTTCCTGCAGCCCGGCGGCGGGGGCAACGACGAGGACGCGCCGCGCCCGGTGCGGGCGGTGCTGCCGAGCTTCGTCGTCGCCGCGGTCGCCGTGGCGGGCTTCGGCATGTGGGGCGTCATCAAGCCCAGTGCCCCGCTGAACTGGGACGACGGCAAGAACATCATCCAGGGCAAGGACTCCACCACCCGGTACGTGGTGCTGGAGGACCCGCAGAGCCACGAGAAGGTGCTGCACCAGGTCCTCAACATGTCGTCGGCGAAGCTGCTGCTGCCGGCCGGTTCCAAGGTCGTCCAGGTCGCCGACAAGGTGCTGGACAACTACAAGAACCACGGCGCCACCATCGGTATCCCGTACGCCCCGGACAAGCTGCCCTCGGCCGCCGACGCCGGTGAGACGAAGCTGTGGTCGGTCTGCGACCGGCCCGGTGTCGACAAGACCCAGGCGGGCATCAACCAGGCCGTGTTCATCGCGGCCGGCGACGAGGCGAAGACCCTCTCCGACCCGGCGACGGTGCTGCAGGAGGGCCAGGGGCTCTACGTCCAGGCGCCGCCGCTGAAGAAGGACGACACCCCCAGCAAGTTCCTGGTCGACATGAACGGCGTGAAGCACGCGGTGGGCCAGCTCAACCTGCCGCCCCGTGACCGGGCCGCCCTGGAGTCGGGACTGTTCGGCGTCGACGTCGATCCGCAGCAGGTGACCAAGGCCTGGCTGGACACCCTGGAGTCCGGCGAGGTGGTCCAGTTCCCGAAGAACCCCGACCTGACCACGGTGAGGACGAAGTCCAACGTCAAGCTCACCAACACCGAGGACGCCTACGTCGGCAGGCTGCTGGTCTTCCAGAACACCTACTACTCGGTCGGCAAGGACAGCCTCTACCAGGTGACGCCCTTCCAGGCCGAGCTGATGCGCAACGACCCGGCGCTCGGCGTCGCCTACGGCGGCGCGAGCCCGAAGGCCGCCGAGATGTCCCCGAGCGACCACGCCGACCTGGCTGGGAAGGTCAGCCCGAAGATCCTCGACACGACCAACCTGCCGGACGCCAAGCCGCAGCCGCCGCTCAACGTCGGCCCCAAGGGCACCCGTTCGGTGATCTGCAGCACCTTCGCCGGCTACGACAACGGCGCGCCCAAGCGCACAGTGTGGGCGCACACCGAGTACCCGGCCAAGGTCACGCTGGGTTCGGCGAGCGCCCATGTGACGCCCGGCCACGGCCTGCTGTACCGCGCGGTGGACGGCCAGGCGGGCCCGGGGAACCAGGACACCTCGGGCACCACCTTCCTGATCACCGAGACCGGTCTGCGGTACTCGCTGCAGGCCAACAACGACGGCGGCAACGGCCCTTCGCCCGCCCCGAGCGAGGCGCCGCAGCAGCCGCAGGCCAAGGACGAGGAGAACGGTGCGCAGGCCCGTCTCGGCTACAAGTCCGTTGTGTCGGGCCGGGTTCCGCTGCAGTGGTCGATCCTGGTGCCGGCCGGCGGATCGCTGAGCACCAAGGCCGCGGAGACCGCGCAGACCGCGTGATGGTCCGTCAGTGCAGGTGTCCGGTAGGCCGTGTCATGGTCTGGTAACTACCGGCACTCCGGTGTTGGGCCGCTTGCAAACGGCGGCTAAAGTGCTGGGGACACCGCAACGTGGTGTCACCGGGTGGGCCGTACCAGGACCATCCGAAGCAATTGTCTGTCTCATGGGGGACGGTGGATCATGGCTGGTCAGTTCAAGACGACCGCTGAGGAAATGAATGCCTTCGCCAACCGCATCGGTGAGGTGAACGCGCAGGTCCAGGGCGAGATTCAGCGGCTCAACGCGCTGGTCGACTCGATCAAGGCTGGCTGGCAGGGCCAGGCGGCCCAGGCCTACCAGCAGATGCAGACCCGGTTCAACGAGGACGCGACCGCGCTCAACAAGGTGCTCGACGAGATCAAGCAGGCGATCGAGGCGACCACCAAGCTCTACGCGCAGACGGAGCAGGAGCAGCAGTCCTCGATGTCCGGGCTCGGTCACTGAGTTCTCGGGTCCGCAGGACCTCGGCCGTAGTGCGGTCCGTGCACCGGGCCGCGCCGATTCCATCGACTAGGAGACACCATGGGTGACCACATTCTCGTCAATTTCTCGACGATCCAGAACGCGTCGTCGGAGGTCCGCCAGACCGCGCAGCGCATCCAGTCGCAGCTCGACGAGCTGAAGGCCGGCGTGCAGCGCATCGCGGCCAGCTGGGAGGGCTCGGCGCAGGAGGGCTACCAGGCCCGCCAGCACGAGTGGGACGCCAAGGCCGCCGACCTCCAGCAGGTCCTGGGCCAGATCGCCACCTCGCTGGACAACGCCGCCCAGAGCTACCAGGCCACCGAGCAGAAGAACGCGGGCGTCTGGAACTGAGGCTCCGCCGCCGTGCGACACGGCGACAGTGGGCGGGCGTCCGACCGGGCGCCCGCCCCTCGCGCGTACTGACCACGCGCACGGCATCGGGATCATGAGGGGAAGACAGGTGTCGTTGGGTACGTTCCGCAGGGCGGCCGCCGCGTCAGTGGTGCTGGGGGTGGTCGGGTCGCTCGCCGCGGGTCCGGCGTACGCCGCCGCGCCCACGCCCACGCCGTCCGCCTCGGACAGCGCGCCGCGCTGGTCGCCGATCGGCATAGCCGCGGCCGGTGAGTGCAAGTTCCCGTCCGAGAACGTGCAGGGCACCCCGTGGGCGCTCCAGCGGGTGCTGCTGAACGAGCTCTGGAAGGACGGCCGGACGGGCAAGTTCGCCAAGGACGGGCCCGGCGGCAAGAAGGGCGAGCCGGTCAAGGTCGCGGTGATCGACACCGGCGTGGACGACCGCAACCCGCAGCTCGCGGGCAAGGTCGAGGACGGCGGCTCGCTGCTGCCCGTCAAGCAGCCCGGCCAGAAGGACGACGGGAAGACCGACACGGTCGGCCACGGCACCAAGGTCGCCGGCATCATCGCCGCGAAGCCGATCACCGGGACGGGCTTCGTCGGCCTCGCGCCGGAGGCCGCGATCCTCTCGATCAAGCAGAACGACGACCAGGGCAGCGGCTCGGTCCAGAGCCTGATCGACGCGATCGGCGCGGCCATCACCAAGGGCGCCGACGTCATCAACATCTCGCAGGACGTCCGGGCGGAGGGCGACTCCAGCGACTTCGCCCTGAAGGACCAGCTGGAGACGGCCGTGAAGGCCGCGGAGCAGCAGGGTGTGGTGGTCGTCGCCTCGTCCGGCAACGACGGACGCGAGGGCGACACCTACCCGGCCGCCTTCAAGTCGGTGCTGGCCGTGGGCGCCTCGGACCGCAACAACGAGCGCGCCCCGTTCTCCGAGTACGGCCAGTTCGTCGACATCGCCGCCCCGGGCGTCGACATGCTGTCGACGGTGCCGGCCGGCGGCCAGTGCGTCGACAACGGCACCAGTTTCTCCGCCCCGTACGTGGCCGGGGTGGCGGCGCTGCTGAGGGGCGCCTACCCGGACTGGAGCGCGGCGCAGATCCGGGCCCGGATCGAGCAGACCGCCCAGCGCACCCAGCGCGGTGCGGACAAGTTCATCGGCTGGGGCGTCGTCGACCCGGTCAAGGCCGTGCAGAGCGGCGACGAGCAGCTCCCCGAGGCGCACGAGGACCCCAAGGTCGCCATCGACCGGGCGCCGGTCGTGGCCCAGCCGCTGGGCCTCGCCGAGACCCAGGCCGACCGGGACCGCCGCACCGGCACCTTCGTGCTCGGCGGCGGCGTGCTCGCGGTGGCCGCGCTGGCCGGCGGCTCGGTCGTGCTGCGCGACCACCGGCGCCGCCGCGAGGGCTGAGCGCCCGTGGACGGACGGAAGCGGCCCGGCCCCCTGGTGAGGGGGCCGGGCCGCTTCCGTGGTGCCGGGGGCCGGGTCAGACCTGCTCGTCCTCGGGCAGGGTGATCACCCAGCGGTCGGCCTGCCGGGGCCGCAGGTAGAACAGCCAGTAGAGGCTCGCGACGACGGTGATGGCGCCGGTCCACTTCAGTGCGGTGACGTCGAGCTGGGTCAGCAGGTAGACCAGGCCGACGGTCAGCAGGACCGGCAGGACGGGCCAGAGCGGCTGGCGCCAGGCCGGCGCGTGCTTGTGGTGGGCCCGGCGGGAGAACAGCGCGGCCACGGCCACCAGCAGGTACAGGGCGGTGACCGCGACGCCGGTGATGTTGGTCAGCTGCTCCTGCGGGACGAAGCAGAGCACCGCGCCGGGGACGCCGACGGCCAGGGTGGAGACCCAGGGGGCGCTGAACCGGTTGAGGGTGCCGAAGGCGCGGTTGACCGGCTCCGGCCAGGCCTTGTCGCGGCCGGAGGCGAACAGCACCCGGGAGTTCTGGATGACCATGACGATGCCGGCGTTGATGATCGCCAGGGCGACGCAGAGGCTGATGAAGGTGCCGACCGCGGAGTTGCTCCAGCCGGTGACCAGCTCGGAGATGTTGCCGGCGCTCAGCGCGGCGAGGTCCGGGGCGCCCAGGGTGATCGCGACCACCGGGAGGATGATGATGACCACCGACAGGGCCAGCGTCCACAGCACGGTGCGGGCGACGTTGCGGCGGGGGTTCTCCAGCTCCTCGGAGAGGTAGATGGCGGTGGAGAAGCCCTGGGTGACGAAGAGCGCGGTGCCCATCGCGGCGACGATCGCGCCGAGGCCGACGACGCCGGTGGCCCCGTCCGTGACGACCGAGCCGTGGAAGAGGCTGCCGGCGCCGCGCTCGGCGTGGCCGAAGCCGAGGAAGGCGACCACACCGGCGGCGATGACCTCGAGGACGAGGAAGATGCCGGTGATCCAGGCGTTGGCGCGCAGGTCCAGCAGACCCGCGACGGTGGCGGCGATCATGACGGCCGCGCCGGCCCAGCGGGGGTCCAGGTGGACGATGGGGGCCAGGTAGTCGGCGGTGCCGATGGCGATGAGCGAGGGCACGATCATCACGACGATCAGCGACTGGATGAACACCAGCCAGCCCGCGAAGCGCCCGGCCAGGGTGCCGACCATGGCGTACTCGCCGCCGGCGCTCGGGACGAGGGTGCCGAGCTCGGAGTAACAGAAGGCCACCGCGATGCAGATGAGCGCGCCGATGGCGATCGACATGGCGGTGAAGGTGCCGAGCGAGGAGAACAGCTCGGGCACGATGACGAACAGCGAGGAGGCCGGCGTCACACAGGAGAGCGTGAGCAGGGTTCCACCCACGACACCGATCGAACGGGTGAGCTTCTTGGGGCCGCCATCCGCCGGAGTCTCGGCTACTGCGAGTGGCGGGCGAAGCGTGTCGGTCATGGGGCATCCGATCGACGTGCGAGGGGTTTGGGGGTGGGAGCGGTATCGCCTCCGACGGGCGTTCGCTGACGTGGTTTTCGGTCGCTCCCGAGACGCCATGGAACCGCGACGTTTTGCCATCGTCAACGCGCGATCGGCTTCGGAATCCGTTGCCGCAGGCCGCATAAACATGCGAACCAGTCGTGCGGTGTGCCAAAGCTCACCTTTGTCCGTTCTGTCAACTCGGATGGATGAAGATTGAATCAAAGGTGAATGACAGGCTAATGCCAGTGAATCGAAGGCTGTGGTCCAGTTCACTCTCATGGCTGAAGGTGGCCTCTCGGGGCTCCGGAGGCCGCCGCGACCGGTACGGGAACCGCAGCCGGATGCGGCAAAAAAGTAGATAACGTTCTGGCACCGTCCACGGCCTGGAACGCCGGAAGGGCCGGACTCCGTGGAGTCCGGCCCTTCCTGTCACACAAGGTCACTACTGCGGGGTCGGCAGCCAGCCCGTCTGGACGGTCTGGCCGGCGGCGATCCGCCGGGAGACGAAGACACCGCGGCCCGGCGGCAGCGGCTGCGGCTTGACCGTGCCGAGCAGTGCGCCCTCGTTCTTGTCGCCCGAGAGCAGCACGCCCTGGCCACCCAGCTCGCGCATACGCTGCATGACCGGCTCGAACAGCGAGCGGCCGGCACCACCGGCGCTGCGGGCGATGATCACGCGCAGGCCGATGTCGCGGGCGAACGGCAGGAACTCGGCCAGCGGCGCCAGCGGGTTGCCCGAGGAGGTGGCGACCAGCTCGTAGTCGTCCACGATCACGAACATGTCCTTGCCGCTGTACCAGCTGCGGTTGCGCAGCTGCTCCGGCGTGACGTCCGGGCCGGGCAGGCGGCGCGAGCAGGCGCCGCGGAGCATCTCCACGGCCGCCGACATCGCGGGCGCCGCCGCCGCGTACTCCACCAGGTACTCCTGCGGGACGACACCGAGCAGCGAACGGCGGAAGTCGCCGACCACGATGCCCGCCTGGTCCGGGGTGTACCGCTCGGTGATCTGCTTGACGAGCATCCGCAGCAGCGCCGACTTACCGGACTCGCTCTCACCGAAGACGATGAACAGCGGGTCGCTCTCGAAGTTGACGAAGACCGGCGCGAGCTCGACCTCGTCCACGCCGAAGGCCACGCCCAGCTCGGGGTGCTCGAAGCCCTTGGGCAGCGCGTTGCCGTCCAGGACGGCCGGCAGCATGCGGACCTGCGGGGCGCGCGGGCCCGTCCAGGCGGCGTCGATCTGCGCCACCAGGTCGGCCACGCCGTCCGACAGGTCCTCGGTCGCCGAGGAACCGTCCAGGCGGGGCAGACCGGACAGGAAGTGCAGCTTCGACGCGGTCAGACCGCGGCCGGGCGAGCCCGCCGGGACGTTGACCGCGACCTTGCGGTCGATCTCCGACTCCATCGAGTCGCCCAGGCGCAGCTCGGTGCGGTTCTGCAGCAGGTCCTTGAGCGCCGGCCGCACCTCCGCGTACCGGGCCGCGGTGACGACGACGTGCACGCCGTAGGTCAGACCGCGCTGCGCGATGTCGTTGATGACCGGCTCGAGGACCTCGTACTCCTGCTTGAAGGTCAGCCAGCCGTCGATGATCAGGAAGACGTCGCCGAACTGCTCGTCCGGCAGCTGGCCGGCCGCGCGGCGCGAGCGGTAGGTGGCGACGGTGTCGATGCCGGCCGTGCGGAACAGCTCCTCGCGGCGGTTGAGCACCCCGTGCACCTCGCTGACCAGACGGCGCACCTTCTCGACGTCCAGACGGCCGGCGACCCCGCCGACGTGCGGCAGGCCGGACAGCGCGCCGAACGCGCCACCGCCGAAGTCCAGCAGGTAGAACTGCACCTCCGTCGGGGTGTGGGTGACGGCGAAGCCGGACACCAGGGTGCGCACCATGTTGGACTTGCCGGACTGCGGACCGCCCACGATCAGACCGTGGCCGGCCGCACCCGAGAAGTCCTGGTACAGCACGTCGCGGCGCTGGTCGCGCGGCTTGTCGACGATGCCGACCGGCACCACCAGCCGGCCGAGCGCGCCGTACTCCGGCGAGGTCAGACCGCGCTCCGCGGTGACCTGCAGCGGCGGCACCAGGCCGTCGATGCTCGGCGCCTCCTCCAGCGGCGGCAGCCACACCTGGTGGGCCGGCGGGCCCTGGCTGATCATGCGCTGCACGAAGACGTCCAGCATGGTGTCGAGCAGCGAGTCGTCGATCTCCTCGACCTCCTCGACGACCTCCTCGACCACCGGCTCCACGACCGGCACCTCGGCGGCGGTGAACAGCACCGGCTGGGCGGTGATCACCTGGCCGCCGCTGGTCCGCTGCTGGCCCGGCGGCCGGTACGGGCCGGAGACGTACGCGGCCCGGAAGCGCTCCATCACGTCGGAGCCGAACTTCAGGTAGCCGACACCGGGGATGGGCGGCAGGTGGTAGGCGTCCGGGACGCCGATCGCGGCCCGCGACTCGGCTGCCGAGAAGGTGCGCAGACCCAGGCGGTAGGAGAGGAAGGTGTCCAGACCGCGGAGCTTGCCCTCCTCCAGGCGCTGCGAGGCCAGCAGCATGTGCATGCCGAGCGAACGGCCGATGCGGCCGATCTGGATGAACAGGTCGATGAAGTCCGGCTTCGCGGTGAGCAGCTCGGAGAACTCGTCGATGATCATCAGCAGCGAGGGCAGCGGGTCCAGCGCCGCACCCGCCGCACGGGCCCGCTCGTACTCGTTGATGTTGGCGTAGTTGCCCGCCGCGCGCAGCAGCTCCTGGCGGCGGTTCATCTCGCCCTCGATCGCATCGCGCATGCGGTCGATGAGGGTCGCCTCGCCCTCCAGGTTGGTGATCACGGCCGCCGTGTGCGGCATCTCCGCCATGCCGGCGAAGGTGGCACCACCCTTGAAGTCCGCGAGGACCAGGTTCAGCACCTCGGAGGAGTGCGTCACCGCCAGCGCCAGCACGATGGTGCGCAGCACCTCGGACTTGCCGGAACCGGTCGCGCCGACGCACATGCCGTGCGGGCCCATGCCCTGGAGCGAGGCCTCCTTGATGTCCAGCCAGACGTACTCGCCGTTCTGGCCGACACCCAGCGGCACCTTGAGCTTCTCCGCCATCGGACGCGGCCGCCAGTGCCGGGCCGGGTCGAAGGAACCCGGGTCACCGGTGTTCATCATCTCGGTGAAGTCCATCGACACCAGCGACGGGTCGCCGTCGTCGCCGCCCGCGGACACCCGGAACGGCGCCAGCTGGCGGGCCAGCGCCTCCGACTGCCACGCCGACAGGGTGTCCGGCCGGCCGGAGTACGAGGCGCCGGAGGCGGACTCCAGCAGCAGGTTGTCCTTGCCCACCGTGATCACCAGGTGGCCGCTCGGCTCGTCCAGGTCGCCCGGGACGACCTCGATCACGGTGACGCCCTCGACGCCGTCCGGGCCGGCCAGGATCGAGTCGTGCGGCACCGCGGCGCCGTCCATGACCACGATCAGGTGCGGCTTGTCGGCGCTCGGCACGTTGTCCCGGGAGAAGCCCTTGCGGCCGTCCAGCTCCTTGGCGAGCAGTTCCTCCAGCTCACCGAGGCCGGTCGCGATCAGGCGGCGCGAACCGGCGCCGTCGTTCTCCTTGCGGTGCTGGGTGTGCGGCAGCCACTTCGCCCACTCCCACTCGTCGACCGCGCCCGGCGCGGCCGCCACGGCGACCATCAGGTCGTCCGGCGAGTGCAGGGTCGTCAACTGGGCGACCATCGCCCGGACGTTGCCGTACACGGTGTCCGGGTCGCCGCAGACCGTGATGTGGTAGAAGGCGCGCAGCGAGACCGCCAGCGGCAGGTCCTGCAGCGTGCCGTGCGACTTGATGAACGTGCCCATCGCCTCGGCGGCCAGCGGCTCCAGCTCGTCCAGCGGAGCGGTCTGCGGCGCCACGATCGGGCTCGACAGCTGCTGCGGACCGGTACCGAGGCGCACCTGCGCGAAGTCCTGGTCGGTGGGCCTGCGCTCCCACAGCCGCCGCCCCTCGGCCACGATCGACCACAGCTGGTCCGGCTCAGGGTGGGTGAACAGCAGCGCACCGCGCTGCCGCTCGGCCGTGCGCCGGACCTGGCGGCGCATCTGCTGCAGGTACTTGAGGTAGTCGCGCCGCTCGTCCGCGGTGCCCGCGTTGCCGCCGCGGCGCGCCTTGACGATCTGCGCGACCGCCATGCCCGCGGTCGACGCCACCATCAGGACACCCATGATCTTCATGGGGCCCTGGGCGCCGGGGGAGAAGAAGAACGCCGCCGAACCGCCCATACCGAGCAGCGGCAGCAAGGACATCATCCAGTCCTCGCCACCGGACCGCGGCAGCTCCGGAGGGGCCACCAGCTCCACCGGCTCGTCCGGCACCGGGGGCGGGAACGCCCGCGGCGGACGCTTCACCGTCACCACACTCATGCGACCGCCCCGCTCCGCCCGGCGGCCGCTGCGCGGAACCCGGACCTCTTGACGGTCCGTTCGCTTCGCTCGCTCACTGGCACCAACCCTCACGCACACCGATTACGTACGGGTGAGGGCGCCCCGTGCGATGACGCCGCCCCCGCTCCGCCGACCGCAGACGCACATCAGAGGGTTGCTGCACCAGCCGGCCCCCGTACGCCTTGCGCAGGGGCCGATCCTACTGGGCGGCCGGGACGATTCGACCACGGGGTCAGCCGAGGAGATTTCCGGTACGAATCGTCGAATCCCCTCCACAACGGCACACCGTTGCACGGCAATTCGCCGCCCCCCACGGCGGGCGGCGAATTCCGGGCGGGGGCCAGCCCGCACCCGCCCCTCCGCGGGCGGTAGGGTAACGCCGCGCCAACTCCACCCCGGTCCGTGCCAGTTCCGGACCGGCCGGCAGGAGGGCGCAACCGAACCAAGAGCTGACGAGCAGGCAAATCCGACAAGGGGGAGCGCCGGTGAGCGAGCGGACAGTCAAGAGGTGCGCCTTGCGCGGAGCGGCCTCCGGGCTCGCGGAGGTGGCCGCATGAGTGCCAGTGCAACGACCGGCTTCTGCCGGGTCACCGTCGTCGCACCCGACAGCCGGATCGACGTCGCCCTGCCGGAGGACGTCCCGCTCGCCGACATCTACCCCGAGGTGCTGCGCCTCACCGGGCAGACCCAGGTCGACGGCACACCCACCGGCTTCCACCTCGTCCGCCGCGACGGCACCGTGCTCGACAGCGGCCTGCCGCTGGCCGCGCAGCAGGTCCGCGACGGCGACCTGCTGAGCCTGCGCCCGTTCGCGGAGTCGCTGCCGCCCGCCGTCTACGACGACGTGGCCGACGCCGTCGCCAGCGCCGTCGAGGCCGACCGCCGGTTCTGGAGCCCCGACCTCATGCGGGCCTTCGGCCTGATCGGCGCCACCGTGATGCTGGTGCTGCTCGGCTTCGCGCTGTGGTTCTCCGACCTGCGCCACGACATGCACAGCCTGCCCGGCATCCTGTCCGGCGTCACCGCGGTCGTCCTGGTCACCTTCGCCGGCATCCGCGCCCGGGTCTACGAGGACCACGCGGCCGGCCTCGCGCTCGGCCTCGGCGCCCTGCCGCACGCCCTGATCGCCGGCTCCGGCGCCGTCCCGGTCGCGAACGCCGGCGACGGCCCCGGCCGGCTGCAGTTCCTCGTCGGCTGCGTCGCCGTCCTCGTCGTCTCGGTGCTGCTCGTCGGTCTGCTGCCGGAGAAGGACTCGGTCTTCGTGGCCTCCTCCTTCCTCGCCGCCGCCGGCACCCTGTCGACCTTCGCCGCCGTGCTGCTCGACGGCACCCCGGCCACCCACATCGCCGCCGTCACCGGCGTCGCCGCGGTCGCCGCGGTCGGCTTCCTGCCGGCCCTCTCCGCCCGCTTCGCCCGCCTGCCCGTCGGATTCAGCCCGCCCGGCCAGACCCGCACCCGCGGCAGCGCCTACGGCGAGGAGACCAGCCGCGCCGAGACCGTCCAGTACGAGCGGATCGCCCACCAGGCCCGCCGCGGCCACGAGGTCCTCGTCGGCCTGGTCGGCGGCTGCGCCGCCACCGTCATCGGCGCCTGCGCCGTGCTCGGCTTCAGCGACTCCGCCTTCGCCGAGCTGCTCGCCCTGGCCGTCGGCATCTCGACCATGCTGCGCGCCCGGCTCTTCCGCTACACCGCGCAGGTCTTCAGCCTCACCATCGCCGGCCTGATCGGCCTCGGCCTGCTGGTCCTCGGCCTCTCCCTGCACACCCCGCTGTTCATCCTGGAGCAGCTGCAGCAGGGCGGCACGGAGAGCTCGCTCGACCTGCGCACCGTCTGGCTGTCGGCCTCCATCGCGGTGGGCGCCGCGCTGCTGACCGCGATCGCGCTGATCGTCCCCCGTCTCGGCGTGTCCCCCTTCTGGGGGCGCATCCTGGACATGGTGGACGGCCTGATGCTGATCTCGCTCGTCCCGCTCGCGCTGGCCGTGCTGAACATCTACGCCCTGGTCCGCGGCGCCACCAGCTGACGCCGCCGCACCCGATCCCGCGCCCGCCGGAGCCCCGCGACAGGGGACGCCGGCGGGCGCTGGTACTCTTGGTCAGTCCGAGTTCTGTCAGATCCTGTGTCGTCTACCGGGATCACTCGGCCACCCCGAAGGAGATGCCGTGGCTCTCGCCGCCGACGTCAAGAAGCAGATCATCGCCGAGTTCGGCCAGAAGGAGGGCGACACCGGCTCCCCCGAGGTCCAGGTGGCCATGCTCTCCCGCCGCATCTCGGACCTGACCGAGCACCTGAAGGCCCACAAGCACGACCACCACTCCCGTCGTGGTCTGCTGATCCTGGTCGGCCAGCGTCGCCGCCTGCTGCAGTACCTGGCCAAGAAGGACATCGAGCGCTTCCGTACCCTCGTCGACCGCCTCGGCATCCGCCGCGGCGCCGCGGGCGGCGCTCGCTGACACCGCTTCGTGGGGCGGCTCCCCTTCCCGGGGGGCCGCCCCTCGCTGCATCCGCGCGAACGCACCGCGCGGAACCGCACCCGGGCGAGAGAACCGCTGCCACACGCGTGGTAAAGCCGTGCTCGGTAGGGTGTGAATTTGTAAGGTGAAGGGCATGCCCGGGTAAGTGCCCGACCGCGCACCGCGCGGACGGCACCGGGCAGGACCGACACCCTGCGCGGGCCGCAGGCCTCAAACGGAGGCCGCCCGCATCCGGGGAGCGTCCACACGCGACCGCCGACCAGGCAAGCCGAGAGGCGCCGGTCCTCGGTAGTGGCCGCCGGGAGTCGTCGACAGACGCCCGGGGGCTTCGATCGAAGACCGGCCCGCAGGGCCGGGCAGGCGGACGCTGGGGGGCGCTCCACCGGAGACGTACGAAAGAGGAGATCTTCCAGGTGGAAGAGAACGTGTTCTACGCCGAGGCCGTCATCGACAACGGCAGCTTCGGCACCCGTACCATCCGCTTCGAGACGGGCCGCCTGGCCCGTCAGGCCGCCGGCTCCGCCGTCGCCTACCTGGACGACGACACCATGGTGCTGTCGGCGACCAGCGCGTCCAAGCAGCCGAAGGAGCACTTCGACTTCTTCCCGCTGACCGTGGACGTCGAGGAGCGGATGTACGCCGCGGGCCGGATCCCCGGCTCGTTCTTCCGTCGTGAGGGCCGGCCCTCCGAGGACGCCATCCTCACCTGCCGCCTGATCGACCGCCCGCTGCGCCCGTCCTTCGTCAAGGGTCTGCGCAACGAGATCCAGGTCGTCGTCACCGTGATGGCGCTCAACCCGGACCACCTCTACGACGTGGTGGCCATCAACGCCGCCTCCGCGTCCACCCAGCTCGCGGGCCTGCCGTTCTCCGGCCCGATCGGCGGCGTCCGCGTCGCGCTGATCAAGGGCCAGTGGGTCGCCTTCCCGACCCACAGCGAGCTCGAGGACGCCGTCTTCGACATGGTCGTGGCCGGCCGCGCCCTGCCGGACGGCGACGTCGCGATCATGATGGTCGAGGCCGAGGCCACCGACAAGACCATCAAGCTGGTCGCCGACGGCGCCGAGGCCCCGACCGAGGAGATCGTCGCCGCCGGCCTCGAGGCCGCCAAGCCGTTCATCAAGGTGCTCTGCGCCGCCCAGGCCCAGCTGGCCGCCCAGGCCGCCAAGCCGACCGGCGAGTTCCCGGTCTTCCTGGACTACCAGGACGACGTGCTCAACGCCCTGACCGCCGCGGTCAAGGACGAGCTCGCCCAGGCGCTCACCATCGCCGGCAAGCAGGAGCGCAACAACGAGCTCGACCGCATCAAGGCAGTCGCCGCGGACAAGCTCCTCCCGGACTTCGAGGGCCGCGAGAAGGAGATCAGCGCCGCCTACAACGCGCTGACCAAGAAGATCGTCCGCGAGCGCGTCATCAAGGACAAGGTCCGCATCGACGGCCGCGGCGTCACCGACATCCGCACCCTGGCCGCCGAGGTCGAGGCCATCCCGCGGGTCCACGGCTCCGCCCTGTTCGAGCGCGGCGAGACCCAGATCCTGGGCGTCACCACGCTGAACATGCTCCGCATGGAGCAGCAGCTCGACACGCTCTCCCCGGAGACGCGCCGCCGCTACATGCACAACTACAACTTCCCGCCGTACTCCGTCGGCGAGACCGGCCGCGTGGGCTCGCCCAAGCGCCGCGAGATCGGCCACGGCGCGCTGGCCGAGCGGGCGATCCTGCCCGTGCTGCCCTCCCGCGAGGAGTTCCCGTACGCCATCCGCCAGGTCTCCGAGGCGCTCGGCTCCAACGGCTCCACCTCGATGGGCTCGGTCTGCGCCTCCACCATGTCGCTGCTGAACGCCGGTGTGCCGCTGAAGGCCGCCGTCGCCGGCATCGCCATGGGCCTGATCTCCCAGGAGATCGACGGCGAGACCCACTACGTCACGCTGACCGACATCCTCGGCGCCGAGGACGCGTTCGGCGACATGGACTTCAAGGTCGCCGGCACCCGCAACTTCATCACCGCCCTCCAGCTCGACACCAAGCTGAACGGCATCCCGGCGTCGGTGCTCGCCGCCGCGCTGAAGCAGGCCAAGGACGCCCGCCTGCACATCCTCGACGTGATGAACGAGGCCATCGACACTCCGGACGAGATGTCGCAGTACGCCCCGCGCATCATCACGATCAAGATCCCGGTGGACAAGATCGGTGAGGTCATCGGCCCCAAGGGCAAGATGATCAACCAGATCCAGGAGGACACCGGCGCCGAGATCACGATCGAGGACGACGGCACCATCTACATCGGTGCCTCCGACGGTCCGGCCGCCGAGGCCGCCCGCACCACGATCAACCAGATCGCCAACCCGACCATGCCGGAGGTCGGCGAGCGCTACCTGGGCACCGTGGTGAAGACCACGACCTTCGGCGCGTTCGTCTCTCTCATGCCCGGCAAGGACGGTCTGCTGCACATCTCGCAGATCCGCAAGCTCGCCGGCGGCAAGCGCGTGGAGAACGTCGAGGACGTGCTCGCGGTCGGCACCAAGGTGCAGGTCGAGATCGCCGAGATCGACCCCCGCGGCAAGCTCTCCCTCGTCCCCGTGATCGAGGGCGAGGAGGGCGGCGAGGCCGCCTCCGAGTGACGCACCGAGTGACGAGGTAGTCCTCCCGCGGCCCGCACGCCCCCGAGGCGTGCGGGCCGCACCCTGTTCTTCCCCGATCGAGAGGTACACCCTGGTGGCTCAGGCCTCCGCGGCACAGCAGCGCCCCGGCACCACCAAGACCCTGCTCAAGGGCATCGACGGCGCCGGCACCGTCCGCCGAACCGTCCTCCCCGGCGGCCTGCGGGTCGTCACCGAGACCCTGCCGACCGTCCGCTCCGCGACCTTCGGCATCTGGGTCGGCGTCGGCTCCCGCGACGAGACGCCCGTCCTCAACGGCGCCACCCACTACCTGGAGCACCTGCTCTTCAAGGGCACCGCCCGGCGCAGCGCCCTCGAGATCTCCGCGGCCCTGGACGCCGTCGGCGGCGAGATGAACGCCTTCACCGCCAAGGAGAACACCTGCTACTACGCGCGGGTGCTCGACACCGACCTGCCGCTCGCCATCGACGTGGTCTGCGACATGCTCACCGGCTCGCTGGTCCGCCCCGAGGACGTCGACGCCGAGCGCGGCGTCATCCTCGAGGAGATGGCCATGGCCGAGGACGACCCCGGCGACGTCGTCCACGACCTCTTCGCCAAGGTGATCTACGGCGACGGCCCGCTCGGCCGTCCGATCCTCGGCACCGAGGAGACCGTCACCAACCTCACCCGCGACCAGATCGCCGGCTTCTACAAGCGCCGCTACAAGCCCGAGCACCTGGTCGTCGCCGCCGCCGGCAACCTCGACCACCGCAAGGTCGTCAAGCTCGTCGAGGAGGCGTTCGCGCCCGTCCTCGCCCGCTCCACCGGCCACCCCGCCGACGTCCGCCGCGGCGTCAAGGCGCTGCGCACCGCCGGCCGCACCGAGGTCCTCAACCGGCCCACCGAGCAGGCCCACCTCGTCCTCGGCGTCCCCGGCGTCCCCCGCCACGACGAGCGCCGCTGGGCGATGGGGGTCCTCAACGCCGCCCTCGGCGGCGGCATGAGCTCCCGGCTCTTCCAGGAGGTCCGGGAGAAGCGCGGCCTCGCCTACTCCGTCTACTCCTACTCCTCCTCCTACGCCGACAGCGGCATCTTCGGCATCTACGCCGGCTGCCAGCCCAAGCGGGTCGAGGAGGTGCTGTCCATCTGCCGCCGGGAGCTCGCCAAGGTCGTCGCCGACGGCATCACCGAGGAGGAGCTCCAGCGCGCCATCGGCCAGATCTCCGGCTCCACCGTGCTCGGCATGGAGGACACCGGCTCGCTGATGAACCGCATCGGCAAGGCCGAGCTCTGCTACGGCACCCACCTCTCGGTGGACGACATGCTGGCGAAGATAGCGGCGGTGACCCTGGACGACGTCCGGGCGGTCGCCCGTGATGTGCTGGGGGCCCACCGTCCGTCGCTCGCCCTGATCGGTCCGATCAACGCCAAGCGGGCGGCGGCCGTGGCCGAGCTGCTCGCCCAGGAGGAAACCGCATGACACTGCGCGTCGCCGTGATCGGCGCCAAGGGACGGATCGGCTCCGAGGCCGTCAAGGCCGTCGACGCCGCCCCCGACATGGAGCTGGTCGCGGCCCTCGGCCGCGGCTCCGACCTCACCGAGCTGACCGACGCCGGTGTCCAGGTCGTCGTCGAGCTCACCCATCCCGACGCGGTCATGGGGAACCTCGACTTCGCCCTGCACCACGGCATCCACGTGGTCACCGGCACCACCGGCTGGACCGACGAGCGCCTGGCCACCGTCGGCGGCTGGCTCGCCGAGAGCCCCGACACCGGCCTGCTCATCGCACCGAACTTCTCCATCGGCGCCGTCCTCGGCATGCAGTTCGCCCAGAAGGCCGCCCAGTACTTCGAGTCCGTCGAGGTCGTCGAGCTCCACCACGACCGCAAGGCCGACGCCCCCAGCGGCACCGCCACCCGCACCGCGCAGCTCATCGCCGCCGCCCGCAAGGACGCCGGCCGCGCCCCGCAGCAGGACCCCACCACCCACGAGCTGCCCGGCGCCCGCGGCGCCGACGTGGACGGCGTCCCCGTGCACGCCGTCCGGCTGCGCGGCCTGCTCGCCCACCAGGAGATCCTCTTCGGCGACACCGGCGAGACCCTCACCATCCGCCACGACTCGCTGCACCACAGCTGCTTCATGCCGGGCATCCTGCTCGGCGTCCGCAAGGTCGTGGACACCCCCGGACTCACCTTCGGCCTCGAACACTTCCTGGACCTGTGAGCCCCGCATGACCTCCCGCACCGGCTTCTTCCTGCTCGCCGCCGCCCTGGTCGTGGTCTCCCTGCTCTGCGTGGGGGAGGGCGTCCAACTCGTCGCCACCGGCAAGCCGCTCGGCATCGGCCTCGGCCTCTGCGCCTTCGTCGTCCCCCCGATCGGCATCTGGTTCCTGCGCCAGACCATCCGCTTCGGACGGGCCAGCGAGCAACTCGCCCGCGAGCTGGAGGCCGAGGGCGGCCTGCCCGTCGACGAACTCCGCCGCACCACGGGCGGCCGGATCGACCGGGCCTCCGCCGACGAGGTCTTCGCCCGCCGCAAGGCCGAGGCGGAGGCCGCCCCGCACGACTGGCGGGTCTTCTTCCGCCTCGCCGTGGCCTACGCCGACGCCGGCGACACCCCGCGCGCCCGCAAGGCCATGCAGCACGCCATCAAGCTGCACAGCACCACCACCGAAACGAGGAGCACCGCGTGAGCGACGACCTGGCCCCCACCTTCCGCAGCGATGTCACGGTGGAACTCGTCCGCAGCGCCGCCACCGACACCGACGTCCTGTGGGCCGCCCGCGTGTCCACCAAGGGCGAGCAGTCCCTGGAGACGATCGGCGAGGACCCGGAGAAGTCCAAGGGCCTGATCAACTTCCTGATGCGGGACCGCCACGGCACCCCCTTCGAGCACAACTCGATGACCTTCTTCATCAGCGCGCCGATCTTCGTCTTCCGCGAGTTCCACCGGCACCGCAGCGGCTGGTCCTACAACGAGGAGTCCGGCCGCTACCGCGAGCTGCAGCCGGTCTTCTACGTCCCCGGCCCGGACCGCCGCCTCGTCCAGCAGGGCAAGCCCGGCCGGTACGAGTTCGTCGAGGGCACCGTCGAGCAGCACAAGGTCACCACCGAGGCCATGGAGGAGTCCTACCGATCCTCCTACCGCGCCTATCAGGAGATGCTCGCCGCCGGCGTCGCCCGCGAGGTCGCCCGCGCGGTGCTCCCGGTCGGCCTGTTCTCCTCGATGTACGCCACCTGCAACGCCCGGTCGCTCATGCACTTCCTGTCGCTGCGCACCAAGAACGAGCACGCCACCGTGCCGTCCTTCCCGCAGCGGGAGATCGAGATGGTCGCCGAGCAGATGGAGGAGCTCTGGGGGCAGCTGATGCCGCTCACCCGTGCGGCCTTCGACGCACACGGCCGAGTCGCCCCCTGACCTGCGAAGACGGGCATCCGGGCGGCCCGCCCGGCATGTCCGGATTGCAGCGGTTCCGCCCGCTCCCTACGCTCGGAGCACGGATTCCGGTGCTGCCCGAACCCCCGAGCGGGCAGCACCGGAATCCCATGCTCCGACCCCCACGGCCCGCCGCCGACCTCGCACGATTCTGTCCGAACCGTGGACCGGCGTGACCGCCCCCCAGTGGCCTACGAGTAGTTTTGGACGCATGGCTCCGACCTCCACCCCCCAGACGCCCTTCGGCCGGGTCCTGACCGCGATGGTCACCCCGTTCACCGCCGACGGCGGGCTCGACCTCGACGGCGCCCAGCGCCTCGCCGCCCACCTCGTGGACGCAGGCAACGACGGCCTCGTCCTCAACGGCACCACCGGTGAGTCGCCGACCACCAGCGACGCCGAGAAGGCCCAGCTGGTCCGCGCCGTGGTGGAGGCCGTCGGGGACCGCGCGCACATCGTGGCGGGCGTCGGCACCAACGACACCCACCACAGCGTCGAGCTCGCCCGCCAGGCCGAGCAGGCCGGCGCCCACGGCCTGCTCGCGGTCACGCCGTACTACAGCAAGCCCCCGCAGGAGGGCCTGTACCGGCACACCACGGCCATCGCGGACGCCTCCGAGCTGCCCGTCATGCTCTACGACATCCCGGGCCGCAGCGGGGTCGCCCTGAGCCACGAGACGCTCGTCCGGCTCGGCGAGCACCCCCGCATCGTCGCCAACAAGGACGCCAAGGGCGACGTCGGCGCCGCCTCCTGGGCGATCGCCCGCTCCGACCTCGCCTGGTACTCCGGCGACGACATCCTGACCCTGCCGCTGCTCTCGGTCGGCGCCGTCGGCGTGGTCAGCGTCGTCAGCCACGTGGTCACGCCCGAGCTCAAGGCCATGATCGAGGCCTTCACCGCCGGCGACACCGCCAAGGCCACCGCCGTCCACCAGTCCCTGCTGCCGGTCTTCACCGGCATCTTCCGCACCCAGGGCGTCATCCTCAGCAAGGCCGCGCTCACCCTGCAGGGCCACCCTGCGGGCCCGCTGCGCCTCCCGCTGGTCTCCGCCACCACGGAGGAGATTGCGCAACTGAAGCAGGATCTGGCCGCCGGCGGGGTACACCTCTAACAGACACAGACGTGCGCGCCCCGGCTCGCCGGGCCCCCGAGGGCCTGCCGCTGGACCGGACCGAAGGCGCGGAGGCACCTGATACGTAGGAAGCCAACGATGGACGCACGCCATATGTCGCCGGACGATCCCGGGCATGTGGCGTGCGTCGTGAGGAGAGTCTTTTGAGCCACCCGCATCCCGAACTCGGCGCACCTCCCGCACTCAAGGAGGGCGCTCTCCGCATCACCCCGCTCGGCGGCCTCGGCGAGATCGGCCGCAACATGACGGTCTTCGAGTACGGGGACCGCATCCTGATCGTCGATTGCGGCGTCCTCTTCCCCGAGGACGAGCAGCCCGGCGTCGACCTGATCCTCCCGGACTTCACCTACATCCGGGACCGCCTCGACAAGGTCGACGGCATCGTCCTGACCCACGGGCACGAGGACCACATCGGCGCCGTCCCGTACCTGCTGCGGGAGAACCCGGACATCCCGCTGATCGGCTCGAAGCTCACCCTCGCGCTCATCGAGGCCAAGCTCGCCGAGCACCGGATCCGCCCGTACGTCCTGGAGGTGAAGGAGGGCGAGCGCGAGCGCATCGGCCCCTTCGACTGCGAGTTCATCGCCGTCAACCACTCCATCCCGGACGCCCTGGCCGTCGCCGTCCGCACCCCGGCCGGCATGGTCGTCGCCACCGGCGACTTCAAGATGGACCAGCTGCCGCTGGACGGCCGCCTGACCGACCTCCCGGCCTTCGCCAAGCTGGCCGAGGAGGGCATGGACCTGCTGCTGGTGGACTCCACCAACGCCGAGGTCCCCGGCTTCATCCCGCACGAGCGGGACATCTCCGCGGCGCTGCGCAACGTCTTCGCGAACGCCAACCGCCGCATCATCGTGGCCTCCTTCGCCAGCCACGTGCACCGCATCCAGCAGGTGCTGGACGCCGCGCACGAGTACGGCCGCAAGGTGGCCTTCGTCGGCCGCTCGATGGTCCGCAACATGGGCATCGCCCGGGACCTCGGCTACCTGAAGGTCCCCGGCAACCTGGTCGTCGACGTGAAGACCCTGGACGACCTGCCGGACGACAAGGTCGTGCTGATCTGCACCGGTTCGCAGGGCGAACCGATGGCCGCGCTCTCGCGGATGGCCAACCGGGAGCACCAGATCCGCATCGTCGAGGGCGACACCGTGGTGCTCGCCTCCTCGCTGATCCCGGGCAACGAGAACGCCGTGTACCGGGTGATCAACGGCCTGACCCGCTGGGGCGCCAAGGTCGTCCACAAGGGCAACGCCAAGGTGCACGTCTCCGGCCACGCCTCGGCCGGTGAACTGCTGTACTTCTTCAACATCTGCCGGCCGCGCAACCTGATGCCGGTGCACGGCGAGTGGCGTCACCTGCGGGCCGCGGCCGACCTCGGCATCCTCACCGGCGTGCCGAAGGACCGGGTCGTCATCGCCGAGGACGGCGTCTGCGTCGACCTGGAGAACGGCGTCGCCCGGATCGTCGGCAAGGTCCAGGCCGGGTACGTCTACGTCGACGGCTCCTCGGTCGGCGACATCACCGAGGCCTCCCTGAAGGACCGCCGCATCCTCGGCGAGGAGGGCTTCATCTCCGTCTTCGTCGTGGTCGACTCCACCAACGGCAAGATCGTCAGTGGCCCGACCATCCAGGCCCGCGGCTCCGGCATCGACGACAGTGCGTTCGTGCCGGTCGTCGCGAAGCTGGAGGAGGCGCTCACCCGCTCGGCGGGCGACGGCGTGCTGGAGATCCGTCAGGTGCAGCAGCTGGTGCGCCGCACGATCGGCAAGTGGGTGGCGGACAACTACCGCCGCCGGCCGATGATCCTCCCGGTCGTGGTCGAGGTCTGAGACCCGACCGGCCAGGTTTGACGTGGGGCGACCCGGGGCGTAATGTTCTCCGGGTTGCCCCACTGCCGGACGGCACCGCTCGAATTCAGTTCGAGGCGGTAAATCCGGTGAAAGAACTCTGATAGAGTTCGGGAGCGCCGAAAGGCGAAAGCCAATCCGATGAAACAGACTCCGGAAAACGGAGCGGAAAACATCTGATAAGCTGGAAACACGAAAGAGCGAAACGCCCGGAGGGTCCGCTGGAAGGCGGTCCGAAGGAAGTGTCCGTTCCTTGAGAACTCAACAGCGTGCCAAAAGTCAACGCCAGATATGTTGACATCCCCGGCCGGTCGGGCAATCGATCGGTTGGAGATTCCTTTTGAAATAACACAGCGAGGACGCAGTGCGCGGGGCCGCCTATTCCGGTGGTCGCCGTGCCGCTCAACGCGAGTGTGCACCCGATGACGGGTAATCATTCACGGAGAGTTTGATCCTGGCTCAGGACGAACGCTGGCGGCGTGCTTAACACATGCAAGTCGAACGGTGAAGCCCTTCGGGGTGGATCAGTGGCGAACGGGTGAGTAACACGTGGGCAATCTGCCCTGCACTCTGGGACAAGCCCTGGAAACGGGGTCTAATACCGGATACGACCTTCCTCTGCATGGGGGTTGGTGGAAAGCTCCGGCGGTGCAGGATGAGCCCGCGGCCTATCAGCTTGTTGGTGGGGTAATGGCCTACCAAGGCGACGACGGGTAGCCGGCCTGAGAGGGCGACCGGCCACACTGGGACTGAGACACGGCCCAGACTCCTACGGGAGGCAGCAGTGGGGAATATTGCACAATGGGCGAAAGCCTGATGCAGCGACGCCGCGTGAGGGATGACGGCCTTCGGGTTGTAAACCTCTTTCAGCAGGGAAGAAGCGCAAGTGACGGTACCTGCAGAAGAAGCACCGGCTAACTACGTGCCAGCAGCCGCGGTAATACGTAGGGTGCGAGCGTTGTCCGGAATTATTGGGCGTAAAGAGCTCGTAGGCGGCCTGTCGCGTCGGATGTGAAAGCCCGGGGCTTAACCCCGGGTCTGCATTCGATACGGGCAGGCTAGAGTGTGGTAGGGGAGATCGGAATTCCTGGTGTAGCGGTGAAATGCGCAGATATCAGGAGGAACACCGGTGGCGAAGGCGGATCTCTGGGCCATTACTGACGCTGAGGAGCGAAAGCGTGGGGAGCGAACAGGATTAGATACCCTGGTAGTCCACGCCGTAAACGTTGGGAACTAGGTGTTGGCGACATTCCACGTCGTCGGTGCCGCAGCTAACGCATTAAGTTCCCCGCCTGGGGAGTACGGCCGCAAGGCTAAAACTCAAAGGAATTGACGGGGGCCCGCACAAGCAGCGGAGCATGTGGCTTAATTCGACGCAACGCGAAGAACCTTACCAAGGCTTGACATACACCGGAAACTGGTAGAGATATCAGCCCCCTTGTGGTCGGTGTACAGGTGGTGCATGGTTGTCGTCAGCTCGTGTCGTGAGATGTTGGGTTAAGTCCCGCAACGAGCGCAACCCTTGTTCTGTGTTGCCAGCGAGTAATGTCGGGGACTCACAGGAGACTGCCGGGGTCAACTCGGAGGAAGGTGGGGACGACGTCAAATCATCATGCCCCTTATGTCTTGGGCTGCACACGTGCTACAATGGCCGGTACAAAGGGCTGCGATGCCGTGAGGCGGAGCGAATCCCAAAAAGCCGGTCTCAGTTCGGATTGGGGTCTGCAACTCGACCCCATGAAGTTGGAGTTGCTAGTAATCGCAGATCAGCATGCTGCGGTGAATACGTTCCCGGGCCTTGTACACACCGCCCGTCACGTCACGAAAGTCGGTAACACCCGAAGCCGGTGGCCTAACCCTTGGGAGGGAGCCGTCGAAGGTGGGACCAGCGATTGGGACGAAGTCGTAACAAGGTAGCCGTACCGGAAGGTGCGGCTGGATCACCTCCTTTCTAAGGAGCGCACAGCAGCTTCGGACGAGTGTTCCGGAGTGCTAGCTCATGGGTGGAACGTTGACTATTCGGCACGGACAGAGTCATGGACGCTAGTACTGCTTCGGCGTGGAACGCGTGATGTGAACTGTTCGGGTCGGGCACGCTGTTGGGTCCTGAGGGAACGAAGGTTTCCTCGTGGATGCCGGCTCCACTTGATGCACTCTCGGGTGTGGATGGTGGGTGTCTGGTCGTTGTTTGAGAACTGCACAGTGGACGCGAGCATCTGTGGCCAAGTTTTTAAGGGCGCACGGTGGATGCCTTGGCACCAGGAACCGATGAAGGACGTGGGAGGCCGCGATAGGCCCCGGGGAGCTGTCAACCGAGCTTTGATCCGGGGGTGTCCGAATGGGGAAACCCGGCAGTCGTCATGGGCTGTCACCCTTACCTGAACACATAGGGTAAGTGGAGGGAACGCGGGGAAGTGAAACATCTCAGTACCCGCAGGAAGAGAAAACAACCGTGATTCCGGGAGTAGTGGCGAGCGAAACCGGATGAGGCTAAACCTTGAGCGTGTGAGACCCGGCAGGGGTTGCGCTCGGGGGGTTGTGGGAATGAGCTTGATCGGTCTGCCGGCCGGTCGGCGAGTCAGAAACCGTTGGTGTAGTCGAAGGACATGCGAAAGGTCCGGCGTAGAGGGTAAGACCCCCGTAGACGAAACATCAGCGGCTTGCTTGCTCATCTCCCAAGTAGCACGGGGCCCGAGAAATCCCGTGTGAATCTGGCGGGACCACCCGCTAAGCCTAAATATTCCCTGGTGACCGATAGCGGATAGTACCGTGAGGGAATGGTGAAAAGTACCGCGGGAGCGGAGTGAAATAGTACCTGAAACCGTGTGCCTACAAGCCGTGGGGGCAGTCTTCGGACTGTGACTGCGTGCCTTTTGAAGAATGAGCCTGCGAGTTTGCGGTGTGTAGCGAGGTTAACCCGTGTGGGGTAGCCGTAGCGAAAGCGAGTCCGAATAGGGCGTTTGAGTTGCATGCCCAAGACCCGAAGCGGAGTGATCTAGCCATGGGCAGGTTGAAGCGCGGGTAAGACCGTGTGGAGGACCGAACCCACCAGGGTTGAAAACCTGGGGGATGACCTGTGGTTAGGGGTGAAAGGCCAATCAAACTCCGTGATAGCTGGTTCTCCCCGAAATGCATTTAGGTGCAGCGTCGCGTGTTTCTTGCCGGAGGTAGAGCACTGGATAGGCGATGGGCCTCACCGGGTTACTGACCTTAGCCAAACTCCGAATGCCGGTAAGTGAGAGCGCGGCAGTGAGACTGTGGGGGATAAGCTCCATGGTCGAGAGGGAAACAGCCCAGAACACCGACTAAGGTCCCTAAGCGTGTGCTAAGTGGGAAAGGATGTGGAGTCGCAGAGACAACCAGGAGGTTGGCTTAGAAGCAGCCACCCTTGAAAGAGTGCGTAATAGCTCACTGGTCAAGTGATTCCGCGCCGACAATGTAGCGGGGCTCAAGCACATCACCGAAGTCGTGTCATTGCAGCAATACTCCCAACGGAGGCTGTGATGGGTAGGGGAGCGTCGTGTGCCGGGTGAAGCGGCCGAGGAATCGAGTCGTGGACGGTTCACGAGTGAGAATGCAGGCATGAGTAGCGATACAAGAGTGGGAAACTCTTGCGCCGATTGACCAAGGGTTCCTGGGTCAAGCTGATCTGCCCAGGGTAAGTCGGGACCTAAGGCGAGGCCGACAGGCGTAGTCGATGGACAACGGGTTGATATTCCCGTACCCGCTTTGAAGCGCCAACGCTGAACCCTCTGATGCTAAGCCCGTGAAGCCGCCTCGGATCCTTCGGGTGAAGGGGAGTGGTGGAGCCGGTGGCCCAAGGTGGTAGTAGGTGAGCGATGGGGTGACGCAGGAAGGTAGTCCAGCCCGGGCGGTGGTTGTCCCGGGGTAAGGGTGTAGGCCGAGTGATAGGCAAATCCGTCACTCATTGAGGCTGAGACCTGATGCCGAGCCGATTGTGGTGAAGTGGATGATCCTATGCTGTCGAGAAAAGCCTCTAGCGAGTTTCATGGCGGCCCGTACCCCAAACCGACTCAGGTGGTCAGGTAGAGAATACCGAGGCGTTCGGGTGAACTGTGGTTAAGGAACTCGGCAAAATGCCCCCGTAACTTCGGGAGAAGGGGGGCCAGCCCTGGTGAAGAGTCTTGCACTCCGAGCTGGGGGTGGCCGCAGAGACCAGCGAGAAGCGACTGTTTACTAAAAACACAGGTCCGTGCGAAGCCGTAAGGCGATGTATACGGACTGACGCCTGCCCGGTGCTGGAACGTTAAGGGGACCGGTTAGTCCGATTTCGGTCGGGCGAAGCTGAGAACTTAAGCGCCAGTAAACGGCGGTGGTAACTATAACCATCCTAAGGTAGCGAAATTCCTTGTCGGGTAAGTTCCGACCTGCACGAATGGCGTAACGACTTCTCGACTGTCTCAACCACAGGCCCGGTGAAATTGCATTACGAGTAAAGATGCTCGTTTCGCGCAGCAGGACGGAAAGACCCCGGGACCTTTACTATAGCTTGATATTGGTGTTCGGTTCGGCTTGTGTAGGATAGGTGGGAGACTGTGAAGCAGCAACGCCAGTTGTTGTGGAGTCGCCGTTGAAATACCACTCTGGTCGTGCTGGATGTCTAACCTGGGTCCGTGATCCGGATCAGGGACAGTGTCTGGTGGGTAGTTTAACTGGGGCGGTTGCCTCCTAAAGGGTAACGGAGGCGCCCAAAGGTTCCCTCAGCCTGGTTGGCAATCAGGTGTTGAGTGTAAGTGCACAAGGGAGCTTGACTGTGAGACTGACGGGTCGAGCAGGTACGAAAGTAGGGACTAGTGATCCGGCGGTGGCTTGTGGAAGCGCCGTCGCTCAACGGATAAAAGGTACCCCGGGGATAACAGGCTGATCTTCCCCAAGAGTCCATATCGACGGGATGGTTTGGCACCTCGATGTCGGCTCGTCGCATCCTGGGGCTGGAGTAGGTCCCAAGGGTTGGGCTGTTCGCCCATTAAAGCGGTACGCGAGCTGGGTTTAGAACGTCGTGAGACAGTTCGGTCCCTATCCGCTGTGCGCGTAGGAGTGTTGAGAAGGGCTGTCCCTAGTACGAGAGGACCGGGACGGACGAACCTCTGGTGTGCCAGTTGTCCTGCCAAGGGCATGGCTGGTTGGCTACGTTCGGGAGGGATAACCGCTGAAAGCATCTAAGCGGGAAGCCTGCTTCGAGATGAGCACTCCCACCTCCTTGAGAGGGTAAGGCTCCCAGTAGACGACTGGGTTGATAGGCCGGATATGGAAGCCCAGTAATGGGTGGAGTTGACCGGTACTAATAGGCCGAGGGCTTGTCCTCAGTTGCTCGCGTCCACTGTGTTGGTTCTGAAACCACGAACAGGCCATGTCTGTGTCGGAGAGTTTCATAGTGTTTCGGTGGTCATAGCGCGAGGGAAACGCCCGGTTACATTCCGAACCCGGAAGCTAAGCCTCGTAGCGCCGATGGTACTGCAGGGGGGACCCTGTGGGAGAGTAGGACGCCGCCGAACAATTCTTCAGAGAAGCCCCGCCCGGGGACACCGGGCGGGGCTTCTCGCATGTCCGGACCCGGTTCCCCGGCCGGCGTGTGTCGACGGTACGACAGGTTTCTTGCAGGCCTGGAACATTCGTTGACCCGGGAACGGGCCGGCTGGAACGCTGAGAGCGTGAGCCAAGCCGAGAGCCTCGTAGGGCGCCTGCACGTCGATCTCCGACGTCACGCCAGCGCCATCTGTGCCGCCTGCCGTTGACGGGCAGGCCTGCCACCGCGCCATGACGGCGCGCGCCGCCTCTGCCGGCCTCACCTGAGCCTCCCCCCGCCTTCCGGCGGACCAGGGCTCCGCTCTCCCGACCGCCCCTGCGGCCTTCGCGTCGACCGCGGTCGTTCACCTCACCTCGCACGTTCTGCGTCACCGCTCTCCCCAGGCGGGTTCCCGCATGCCGTCCGGCCGCTGCCGGCTCCGTGTCGTCCGTCTCCGGGGGTGGGGTGTGCCGCCCTTCCCGCAAAGGATCTCTGCCATGCCCGCCACCTCCCGTCGCCAGTTCCTCGCGCTCGCCGCCGTGGGGGTCGCCGCCGCTGCCTGCGGCCGGGCCACCGCCTCAGCCGGCTCCGGTTCCGAGACCAAGAAGCTCAGATACCAGGGCTGGGCCGGGCAGGTGACCCTTCCCGAACTCGCCGAGGACCTCGGCTACTTCGGTGATGTGAAGCTCGAGTGGGTCGGCAACACCATCAGCGGACCGCAGGACATCCAGTCCGCGGCGACCGGCCAGATCGACTTCGGCGGTGCGTTCAACGGCGCGGTCGTGAAGCTCATAGCGGCCGGCGCCCCGGTCAAGGCGGTCATCAGCTACTACGGCGTCGACGAGGGCGCGTACAACGGTTTCTACGTGCTGCAGGACAGTCCGATCCGCTCCGCCCGCGACCTGCTCGGCAAGAAGGTCGGGATGAACACCCTCGGTGCCCACAGCGAGGCCATCCTCGACATCTACCTGCAGCGCAACGGCCTCTCGCCGGCGGAGATCGCCAAGGTCGAGCCGATCGTAGTGCCGCCGGTCAACACCGACCAGTCCCTCCGCCAGAAGCAGATCGAGGTCGGCGTGCTGGGCGGCGTCCTGCGGGACAAGGCGCTGGCCGCGGGCGGCATCCGGCCGCTGTTCAGCGACTACGACCTGCTCGGCAAATTCAGCGCCGGGACGTACGTCATCACCAACCGCTTCCTCAAGCAGAACCCGAACACCGCGCGGACCTTCGTCACCGGCGTGGCCAAGGCGATCGAGTGGACCAGGACCACGCCGCGGGAGGAGGTCATCGCCCGCAGCGTCGAGATCGTGAAGAAGCGCGGTCGCAACGAGGACACCGCGGCACTGAAGTACTGGAAGTCCGCGGGTGTGGCGGAGACCGGCGGCCGGATCACCGACGAGGAGTTCAAGATCTGGATCGACTGGCTGGTGGAGCACGGCGACATCAAGGCCGGACAGGTGAAGCCCGCGGACCTCTACACCAACGAGTTCAACGGCTACCCCGCGGCCGCCAGCCCCTCCCCGAGCAGGAGCTGAGCGATGAGCGCCGACATCTCCTTCCGTTCCGTCAGCAAGGTGTTCCAGGTCCGGGGCGAGGGCGACTTCACGGCTGTGGACCGGGTGGACCTCGACATCGCCGCCGGTGAGTTCGCCGTGCTCGTCGGGCCGAGCGGCTGCGGCAAGTCCACCCTGCTCGACCTGCTGGGCGGCCTCACCGAGCCCACCTCGGGCGAGATCCTGCTGAACGGCCGCCCGGTGGCCGGACCCGGGCCCGACCGCTCCACCGTCTTTCAGCAGTACGCGCTGCTGCCGTGGCGCACGGCCCAGGGCAACGTCGAGTTCGGCCTGGAGTCGATCGGCGTGCCGAGACGCCAACGTGCCGCCCGCGCACGGGAGTACCTGGCGCTGGTGGGCCTCGACGGCTTCGAGGACCGGCACCCGCACGAGCTGTCCGGCGGCATGAAGCAGCGGGTCGCGATCGCCCGCAGCCTCGCCTACGACCCCGAAGTGCTGCTGATGGACGAGCCGTTCGCGGCGCTCGACGCCCAGACCCGGGAATCGCTGCAGGACGAGCTGCTGCGGATCTGGCAGCAGACCGGCAAGACCGTCCTCTTCATCACCCACGGCATCGAGGAGGCGGTCTACCTCGGCGGGCGGGTGGCCGTGCTCACCTCCCGCCCGGGCCGGGTGAAGCAGGTCGTCCCGATCGACCTCGGCGACCGGAGCGCCGCCCAGGACCTGCGCTCCAGCCCGGAGTTCGCCCGCTACCGGCACGAGATCTGGAGTCTGCTGCACGACGAGGTCAGCCGCGCCCAGCAGTTGGAGAGAGAGGTCAGCGCCGTATGAGCACCGACGTCCGCCCGTCCGCACCGCCCGTCCTCACCACGTCCAGGCCGCCCGCCGCCAAGGCGCCGGCCGCACAGCCCAGGGAGGGCAGGCGTACCGTGCGCCGACCGTCCCGGCTGCCCGGTCTGCTGCTGACCGGCCTCACCAAGACCGTCGCGATCGCCGTGCTGCTCGCGGCGTGGGAGGCCGCGCCGCAGCTGGACCTCGTCGACCCGACCTTCCTGCCGCCGTTCAGCGAGGTCGTGGACGCCTGGTTCGGCCTGCTGGACAGCGGCCAGCTCGCCACCAACACCCAGGCCAGCCTGACCCGTTCGCTCAGCGGCTTCGGCCTCGCGGTCGCCATCGGCGTGCCGCTGGGGCTGCTGATCGGCTGGTACCGGCCGATCGCCAACCTGCTCAGCCCGCTGCTCGAACTCTTCCGCAACACCGCCGCGTTGGCACTGCTGCCGGTGTTCGTGCTGATCCTCGGGATCGGGGAGACCTCCAAGATCTCCATCGTGCTCTACGCGTGCATCTGGCCCGTGCTGCTGAACACCATCAGCGCCGTCCGCACCGTCGACCCGACCCTGCTGCGGCTCGCCCGTTCACTGAACCTCTCGCCGTTCCGGCTCTTCCAGAAGGTGATCCTGCCGGCCTCCGTACCGACCGTGTTCACCGGAATCCGGCTGGCCGGCGCGGTCTCGATCCTCGTCCTCGTCGCGGCCGAGATGGTCGGCGCCAAGGCCGGGCTCGGCTACCTGATCAACGCCTCCCAGTTCAACTTCGCCATCCCGCAGATGTATGCGGGAATCGTCACCATCTCCGTGATCGGCGTGCTCTTCAACCAGCTGCTGGTCGCCCTGGAGCGCCACTTCACCGCCTGGCGCGCACCGGTGGGGAGCTGACGGATGGGCGGGCAGACACAGGAACTCACGGCGGACGTCCTGGTGGTGGGCGGTGGGCCGGCCGCCACCTGGGCAGCCCTCGACGCGGCCCGGGCCGGCGCCGACGTCGTCCTCGCCGACAAGGGCTACTGCGGCACCAGCGGCGCAACCGCCACCGGCGGCACCGGAGTCTGGTACGTGCAGCCCGACCCGGCCGCCCGGGAGGCCGCGATGGCCAGCAGGGAGGGGCTCGGCGGGTACCTCGCCGACCGCGGCTGGATGACACGCGTCCTCGACCGCACCTACGCCAACATCAACGAGCTGGCGGAGAGCGGCGGTTATCCCTTCCCGACCGCGCCGGACGGCCGTCAGCCGCGCAACGGACTGCAGGGCCCGGAGTACATGCGCCGGATGCGGATCAGGGCCCGCCGGGCCGGGGTGCGCATCCTCGACCACAGCCCCGTCACCGAACTCCTCACCGCGGCCGACGGATCGGTGGCCGGCGCGGCCGGCCACCGGCGGCAGGCCGGGCACCCCTACCGGGTGCGGGCCGGCGCGGTCGTCCTCGCCACCGGCGGCTGCGCCTTCCTCAGCGGCGCCCTCGGCACCGACACCGACACCGGCGACGGCGCGCTCTACGCGGCCGAAGCGGGCGCCGAACTCTCCGGCATGGAGTTCTCCAACGCCTACGGCATCGCGCCCGAGCACACCTCCGTCACCAAGACCGCCTTCTACTCCTTCGCCACCTTCTACCGGGAGGACGGCAGCGTGCTGGAGGGCGCCGCCAGCCAGGGCGGCCGCTCGGTGATCGCCCGGGAACTGCTCGGCGCCAAGGTGTACTGCACCCTCGACCGAGCCGACCCGGCCGACCGGCAGGCCATGCGGCTCGCCCAGCCGAACTTCTTCCTCACCTTCGACCGGCTCGGCATCGACCCGTTCACCCAGCGGTTCGCGATCACCCTGCTCGCCGAGGGCACCGTCCGCGGCACCGGCGGCATCCGGATCGCCGGCGAGGACTGCCGCACCACCGTGCCCGGCCTGTACGCGGCCGGCGACGCCGCCACCCGCGAGGAGATCTGCGGCGGCTTCACCGGCGGCGGCAGCCACAACGCGGCCTGGGCGATGTCCTCGGGCAGCTGGGCCGGCACCGGCGCCGCCCGGTACGCCCTCGGGCTCGGCCGCGCCGCCCACACCAGGGCCGTCCGGGCCGCGGGCGGAGCAGGACTGCGGCCGACCGGCCGCGGCGGCGTCGACCACCGCGAGGTGATCGCCGCCGTCCAGGGCGAAGTCCTGCCGTACGACAAGAACTACCTGCGGCACGGCGACACCCTCACCGCCTCGCTCCGGGTGCTCGACGACACCTGGCGGCAGCTGCGCTCCGGCCTGCGCGGCGACGGCCGCGACGCGATCCGCGCCCGGCAGGCCGCCGCACTCGCCGCCAACGCCCGCTGGATGTACCGCTCCGCGCTCGCCCGCACCGAGAGCCGCGGCATGGCCCGCCGACTCGACTTCCCCGAACAGGACCCCGCCCAGCACCACCGGATCGCCACCGGAGGCCTGGACGAGGTGTGGACCCGACCCGTGAAGGAGCCCGTGTGATCGAACTCGTCTCCGCCGCCCGCTGCATCGCCTGCGACAAGTGCATCAGGGTCTGTCCCACCGACGTATTCGACCGCGGCACGGACGGCATCCCCGTGATCGCACGGCAGGACGACTGCCAGACCTGCTTCCACTGCGAGGCCAACTGCCCCGTCGACGCCCTGTACGTCGACCCGCGCACCCGGCCGCAGCCCGTCCCGCACCACGAGGACGAGCTCGCCGACTCCGGACTCCTCGGCAGCTACCGGGCCCGCATCGGCTGGGGCCACGGCCGCACTCCCGGAGCCCTGCAGGCCATCGGCCCCGCCTTCGGGACCGCACCCATCACCTCCTGAACTCCCGACCCACGAACGAAGAGGAGCACACCCATGACCGCGTTCGAGCTCCACAAGGTCGGCGGCCGGATCGGCGCCGAGATCACCGGCATCGACCTCTCCCAGCCGCTCGACGAGCAGACCGTCACCGCACTCAACGACGCGCTGGTCGCGCACAAGGCGCTGTTCTTCCGCGGACAGCACCTCGACGACCAGGGCCAGACCCGCTTCGCCGGGTACTTCGGCCCGCTCACCACCGCCCACCCGACCGTGCCCTCGCTCGACGGGCAGCCCAACGTCCTCGCCGTCGACAGCGAGGACGGCGGACGCGCCAACCAGTGGCACACCGACGTCACCTTCGTCCGCACCCCGCCCAAGGCGTCCACGCTGCGCAGCCTGGTCGTCCCGCCCTACGGCGGCAACACCCTGATCGCCGACTCCCAGGCCGCCTACCGCGACCTCCCCGAGCAGCTGCGGGAGTTCGCCGACCGGCTCTGGGCCGTCCACACCAACGACTACGACTACGCACAGGGCAAGGCGCTCGACGACGCCGAGGCCGAGCGCCGCGCCGTCTTCACCTCCCGCACCTACCGCACCGCCCACCCCGTGGTCCGCGTCCACCCCGAGTCCGGCGAACGCGGCCTGTTCATCGGCGGGTTCGCCGAGCGCATCCTCGGCCTGCCCACCGCCGCCTCGCACGACCTGCTGCGCACCCTGCAGTCGTACGTCACCCGGCCCGAGAACGTGGTCCGCTGGCGCTGGTCGGTCGGCGACGTCGTGCTCTTCGACAACCGCTCCACCCAGCACTACGCCCCGGACGACTACGACGACCTGCCGCGCCGGCTGCACCGCGTCACCGTCGCCGGCGACGTGCCGGTCGGCGTCAGCGGCGAGCCCAGCTACATCATCGAGGGCGACGACGCCGCGCACTACACCGGCTGAGCCGGGCCACTGACCGAGACCGAACCGGCCGCGCCGCGGGGGCACACCGCCCCCCGGCGCGGCCGGGCGCGGTCACCTGCCCCACACCTCCGCGACCTGCCCCGCGATCCGGCGGCCCTGTGCGAGGCCGGCCACCGCGGCGGGCGTCCGAACCGCCGGGTCGAGCGGATTCACGCCGAACGCGGCCGCGGACGCCTCGTCCGGAGTCACCGCCAGCACCACAGCACCGCGCGCCTCCAACGCGGCGACCTGGGCGGTCAGCGCCTCGTCCGGCAGCGGCGCGAGCACCAGCACCCGGGTGCCCTCGGCGAGATCGGCGTTGGCCGAGCTGCGGACGCCGCCGTCCACGTACCGGGAGCCGTCCACCGTGACCGGCGGCCAGATCCCCGGGACGGCGCAGCTCGCCGCCACCGCGTCGACCAGGCCCACCCCGGCCGCCCGGTCGACCAGCACGTCCTCGGTCGTGTCGGCGTCCACCGTCACCAGGGTGAGCGGCCACGCCGGCCAGTCGTGCCGCGGCAGCCGTGCGGCGATCACCTCCCGGCGGGCCGACTCGGACACCGTCTCCGCGGCCAGCGCCATCTCGCAGACCGACCGGCGGAGCTCCACCGGGTCGACCGTCTCCTCGAGGAGCTTCCCCCATGCCGCGGTCAGCGCGGCGACCGCGGCCGGGTCCGGGGTCAACTCGGCGTTCTGCAGCGCGGCTTCGCTCTGCCGGCGGTAGAGCTCGGTGAGCGGCAGGCCGCTCGCCAGCTGGCCCGCCACGGTGGCGCCCGCCGACGTCCCCACCACCTGGTCCGCCGCACCGGCCACGGCGACACCCTCCGCCTCGAACCCGGCCAACAACCCGGTCAGCCAGGCGATCCCCGCCAACCCGCCCCCGCCGAGCACCAGCGACTTCCGGTCCGTCATCCCCGCCTCCTCGTCCGTGGGAGCGGACACCGCGCCACACCCCCAGGATGCCAACGGACCTGGACGGGTGGGGTGTTCCGTGTCGAGGGCTGCTGCGCAGGGCGGGAAGGCGGAGCCGTGCCGGGGCACGCGGCGGTGTCGACGCTTCGCCTCAGGAGCCGGGGATCACTCAGGGCGCGTGGGGGTACCTCCCGGCCGGAGGCCGGCGGAGACTGCGCAGTCCGGGGTGGGCATCACACAGCATGGGCCAAGCCCTGATCCACACGGTGGGCCGCATCCGGATTGCGCAGTTCCCCGCGCCCCTGATAGTCCCCGCGCTGATTGCTTGCCGCCGAGGGGCAGGAAGCACCGCGGGGCGCAGCCGGGGTGGGTCCGGCTGCGCCCCGCGGTGGGTGGGTGCGGTGTCAGGCGGCGGTGGACCAGCGGCCGGTGGGGCGAGGGAGGCCGTAGTGCTCGCGCAGGGTGCGGCCGGCGTAGCCCTCGCGGAAGAGGCCGCGCTTGCGGAGGATCGGCAGCACCTGCTCGACGAAGTCGGTGAGGCCGTCGGGGAGGATCGGCGGCATCACGTTGAAGCCGTCCGCGGCGCCCTGGGTGAACCAGGTCTCGATGTGGTCGGCGATCTGCTCGGGGGTGCCGACCGCGACCTGGTGGCCGCGGCCGCCGCCGAGTCGGCCGATCAGCTGCCGCAGGGTGAGTCCGTCCCGTTCGGCGAGGTCGCGGACGAGCTCGAAGCGGCTCTTGGCGCCGTTGATCTCGGTGACCGGCGGCAGCGGGGGCAGCGGGGCGTCCAGCGGGTGGTCGGTGAGGTCGACGCCGAGGACGCCGGAGAGCACGGAGACGGCGCGGGCGGGGCTGATCAGGGCGTCCAGTTCCTCGTCGAGGCGGCGGGCCTCGGCCTCGGTGGAGCCGATCACGGGCACCACGCCGGGCAGGATCTTCACCGTCCGCGGGTCGCGGCCCGCGGCGGCGGCCTGCCGCTTGAGGTCGGTGTAGAAGGACTGTCCCTCCGCGAGGGTCTGCTGCGCGGTGAAGACGGCCTCCGCCCAGCGTGCGGCGAAGGCCCGGCCGCTGCCGGAGGAGCCGGCCTGCACGAGGAGCGGGTGGCCCTGCGGGCTGCGCGGGATGTTGAGCGGCCCGCGGACGCGGAAGTGGGTGCCGGTGTGGTCGATCTCGTGCACCCGGTCGGGGTCGGCGAAGGCACCGGTGGCGCGGTCGAGCAGGAGGGCGCCGTCCTCCCAGCTGTCCCAGAGCGCGGTGACGACGTCGAGGAACTCGTCGGCCCGTTCGTAGCGGAGGGCGTGCTCCTGGTTGGCGTTGCGGCCGAAGTTCTGGGCGGCGCGGTCGCCGGCCGAGGTGACGATGTTCCAGCCGGCCCGGCCGCGGCTGATGTGGTCGAGCGAGGCGAACTGACGGGCGAGGTTGTAGGGCTCGGAGAAGCCGGTGGAGACCGTGCCGATGAGCCCGATCCGTTCGGTGACCACGGCGAGTGCGGTGAGCAGGGTGAACGGTTCGAAGTGGCTGATCAGGCCCCAGCCGCCGTCCGAGCGGGCCTCGACGCCGTCGGCGAGGAAGACGGAGTCGAAGGAGGCCGCCTCGGCCTGGCGGGCGAGGTTCTGGAAGTGGCCGATGTCGGCGGCCTGCGCCGGGTCGGTCCGCGGGTGGCGCCAGGCGGCCTCGTGGTGGCCGACGCCCATGAGGAAGAGGTTGAAGTGCAGCTGGCGGTCGTTCTCGGGCATGGCGGAGGGCTCCGGCTCGGAGGAGGGGACTGGGGGGTGTCTCCCATCCTCCGGGCGGCCCGGCGGGCGGACAACGATTCGTCGGCCCGGCGGAATTAATGCGGCGTTGACGGCCCGTTCGCACTGGTCGGGGCATGGGTGGGCGCGCTGGCCGCGGCTCTGTGCAGGGCCGTCCGGGCAGGGTCAGGACGCCCGGGCGGTGCGCAGCTCCATCGGCCGCCGGTACGCGCTGTCGAGGACGCCCGCGCAGGCGGCGACCGCCAGCAGGTCGAGTCCGAAGGAGCCCGCGGTGACCAGCTGTCCGGGTTCCGGGCGGGCCCGGGCGTTCACCTCCTCGTGCAGGACGTTCGCGAGGTGCGGGGAGACGGCGAGCCCGGCCTCGCTGACCACGAGCACCTCCGGACTGAGGACGTCGAGCAGCAGGGCCGCGGCGGGGGCGATCAGCCGCAGCCGCTCCTCGAAGAGTTCCAGGGCGTCGGTACGGCCGGCGGCGGCGCGGGTGAGCAGCAGGTCGAGGTCGGGCTGCGGGACGATGCCGAGCCGGTGGGCGCGGCGCACCAGGGCGCGGTCGGAGACGGTGGCCTGGAGGCAGCCGGTGCGGCCACAGGGGCAGGGCTCGGCGGAGCCGGGGACCGGCAGGTGGCCGATGTCGCCGGCCCGGGAGCGCCGACCCTGCAGGACGCCGCCGCCGGTGGCGATCGCGGCGTCGACGACGTTGCCGACGAAGAGCTGCACGAGGTCGGTGGCGTCGCGGCCGGCGCCGAAGAGGAGCTCGGCCCGGGCGAGGGCGCGGGCGTGGCCGTCGACGTGGACGGGCAGCCGGGTGACTCCGGCGAGCAGGTCGCGGACGGGCACGTCGTGCCAGCCGAGCGGGGCGTGCTCGACGACGACGCCGCGTTCGGAGTCGACCCAGCCGCCGGTGACCACGCCGACGCCGAGCAGGGACCGTCCGGCGGCGCGGCGGGCGGTGAAGGAGGGCAGGTGGCTGCGGATGGTGCGCAGGACGGCGGCGGCGTCGCCGTGCCGGGGGAGGCGTTCGTGGGCGACGACCCGGCCGCGCAGGTCGAGCAGCGCGAAGGTGATCCAGGGCACGCCGATGTGGACGCCGCAGGCGAGGTGGTGGCGGGTGTCGATGTCGAGCGGCAGCCGGGGCCGGCCGGCCCGCGGCGGTCCGTCGGGCGGCGGCAGTTCGCGCAGCAGGCCGAGGGCGATGAGGTCGGCAGTGTGCCGGGAGACGGCGGCGGCGCTGAGGCCGGTGGCCCTGCCGAGTGCCGGGCGGGTCAGCGCGCCGCGCACCAGGACGGTGCGCAGCACCGCCCCGGCGCCGCCGCCCTCGGCGGGCTGGGGGGCTCGGCCGAACGCGGGGGAGGCGACCAGGGAGAGCATGCGGTCGATGGTCGCAGCGGGGTGTTGCACGGGCGTGGCGGCGGCGTGAAGCGGTGTCCGGGCCGCCGTCCTGCCGTAGCACCGGCGCGCACGGGCGGCGCGGGGCCGGCCGGATGCGCCGGTGGGCGGGCCGTCCCGCCCGTGGAACGGTCGGCCGGCCGGTGCGGCGGTCCGCTGTGACCTGCGGCCCTGCCGCGCGGGCCCCGCCACCCGGTAGCCTTTCCGACATGAGTGGTGACATCCGCAGCGACCAGCCGCAGGGCCGCTTCCGCCGCATGCTCAACCGGCTGACCTCCTCCACCGAGGAACTGGAGGCCGAGGAGCTGCGTCAGGACACCGCAGAGTCGGGATGCACCCCGATCGCCAGCTGTGGGGACCGTGAGGTGGTCACCGTGGCCGGCACCCTGCGCACCGTGACGATCCGCCCGCGGGCGGGCGTGCCGGCCCTGGAGGCCGAACTATTCGACGGCAGCGACGCGCTGGACGTGGTCTGGCTCGGCCGCCGCTCGATCGTGGGCATAGAACCGGGCCGGCGGCTCATCGCCTCCGGCCGGATCAGCCATGCACGCGGGCGCCGCGTGCTGTTCAACCCCCGCTACGAGCTGCGTCCGGTCGGACACGGGAGCGAATCAGCGTGAGCAACCTTCCCGGCGGCGAGTCCGCCGCCCGCACCGCCGACCTGCCCAGCGGGATCGAGCCGGCCGTGGCGCACGACCCCGCGCCCGAGCCCGGCACGGCGGCGCACGACGCGGCGGCCTCCAAGGAGGCCGCCGAGACGGTGATCAAGGCCTTCGGCGGGGTCCGCGGCATGATCGACATGACCCTGCCGGGCCTGGTCTTCATCATCGCCTTCAACGTGACGCACCAGGTCGCCCCGGCCGCGTGGTCGGCGCTCGGCCTGAGCGCCCTCTTCGTGGTGGTCCGGCTGGCGAAGCGGGAGACCATCCAGCACGCGTTCAGCGGCGTCTTCGGCGTCGCGATCGGCGCCTGGATCTCGATGAAGACCGGCAAGGCGGAGAACTTCTACCTGCCCGGCCTGCTCTACAGCGTGGGCTACTGCGTGGCGCTGGCGGTGTCCGCACTGGTCCGCTGGCCGCTGATCGGTGTGATGCTCGGCCCGATCACCGGCGAGATGTTCACCTGGCGTACTCAGAACCCCGGCCGGCTCGCCGCGTACACCAAGGCGACCTGGGCCTGGGTGGTGATCATGGGCATCAAGCCGGTGATCCTCTTCCCGCTGTACTTCACCGGGAACGTCAACCTGCTCGGCTGGCTCAAGGTCGCGCTCGGCATCCCGCCGATGCTGCTGGCGATGTACGTGACCTGGCAGATCCTGCTGAAGGCGCCGCCGCCGATCAAGGCGCAGACGGACACGGAGTGACGAGAAGGGGCCGCACCCGCCGGGTGCGGCCCCTTCTCCGTGCCTCCGCGTCCGCTACTGAGCGCCGGAGCCCGCCGACAGCAGGTTCTCCAGCTCCTCCTCGCGCTCCTGGGCGGCCACGAACAGCAGCTCGTCGCCGGCCTCCAGGGTGTCCTCCTTGCCCGGCACCAGCACCCGGCCCTCGCGGATGATCGTGACCAGGGCGGTGTCCACCGGCCAGGGCACGTCCGCGACCCGGGTGCCGACCAGCTCGGTGTCGGCGGCGAGGGTCAGCTCGACCAGGTTGGCGTTGCCCTGGCTGAAGCGCATCAGCCGGACGAGGTCGCCGACGCTGACGGCCTCCTCGACCAGCGCCGACATCAGGCGGGGGGTGGAGACGGCGACGTCAACGCCCCACGACTCGTTGAAGAGCCACTCGTTCTTCGGGTTGTTGACCCGGGCGACCACCCGCGGCACGCCGTACTCGGTCTTCGCGAGCAGCGACACGACCAGGTTGACCTTGTCGTCGCCGGTGGCGGCGATCACCACGTGGCAGCGCTGCAGGGCGGCCTCGTCCAGTGAGGTGATCTCGCAGGCGTCGGCGAGCAGCCACTCGGCCATCGGCACGCGCTCGACCGAGATGGAGTTCGGGTTCTTGTCGATGAGGAGGACGTCATGGCCGTTCTCCAGCAGTTCGCCTGCGATCGAGCGGCCGACCGCACCGGCCCCGGCAATGGCGACACGCATCAGTGACCACCCTCCTCGGGGCCCTTCGCGAACGCGGCCTCGACCGCGTCCAGCTCGCTCCGGCGCAGGGTCACGTGCACCAGGTCGCCCTCCTGGACGACCATCTGCGGCGTGGGCAGCACGCCCTCGCCGAGCCGGGTGACGAACGCCACCCGCACGCCCGCGGCTTCTTCCATGGCGCTCAGCCGGTGCCCGACCCAGCTGTGGGCATAGGCAATCTCGGCGAGCTGGATGCTGCCGCTCGGGTCCTGCCAGAGCGGCTCGGCGCCGCTCGGCAGCAGCCGGCGCAGCATCTGGTCGGCCGTCCAGCGGACGGTGGCCACGGTCGGGATGCCGAGCCGCTGGTAGACCTCGGCACGGCGGGGGTCGTAGATCCGGGCGGCGACGTGCTCGACGCCGAAGTTCTCGCGGGCGACCCGCGCCGCGATGATGTTGGAGTTGTCACCGCTGGAGACGGCGGCGAAGGCGCCCGCCTCCTCGATGCCCGCCTCCCGCAGGGTGTCCTGGTCGAAGCCGACGCCGGTCACCCTCCGGCCGTTGAACCCGGCGCCGAGACGGCGGAACGCCGTCGGGTCCTGGTCCACCACGGCCACCGAGTGACCCTGTTTCTCGAGCGCTCTCGCGAGGGCCGAGCCCACGCGTCCGCAGCCCATGATGACGATGTGCACGGGACGCTACCTCACCCGGTCCGTTGGGGTCATGACCTGCGCAAACACCGCTCATCATCCTTCCGCACCCCCGCATTCCGGGGGTGAATCGTCGTCGGGGCCTTCGACCTCGGCAGCTGGGGCAACCAGGGTGTTGCCCGCTAACTCTTCATCCGACACGCTAGCCGGTCCGCCGAACACAGTCTCGACGGAGGGGGCACCGGTCGTCGGAGCAGGTGTCGGCAGCCCCTACGATTCCTTGATGTGCCTATGCCTGCCGATCTTCCGAAACGCATCCTGATCGGGCGAGCGCTCCGCAGCGACAAGCTGGGGGAGACGCTCCTGCCCAAGCGGATCGCGCTGCCCGTGTTCGCCTCGGACGCGCTGTCCTCCGTCGCCTACGCCCCCGAGGAGATCCTCCTCACGCTGTCGATCGCAGGGGCGTCCGCGATCCACTTCTCCTGGCAGATCGGCGTCGTCGTCGCCATCGTGATGCTCGCGGTGGTGGCGTCGTACCGGCAGAACGTGCACGCCTACCCCAGCGGCGGCGGCGACTACGAGGTCGCCACCGTCAACCACGGCCCCAACTCGGGCCTGGTCGTGGCGAGCGCCCTGCTCGTCGACTACGTGCTGACCGTCGCCGTGTCCACCACCTCCGGCGTCGCCAACGTGGTCTCCGCCGTACCGTCGCTGCGCGGTTACGAACTGCCGCTGTCGGTCGTCGTGGTCATCCTGCTCATGGGCATGAACCTGCGCGGCGTCCGCGAGTCCGGCAGCGCCTTCGCCGTGCCCACCTACGCCTTCATGGTCGGCGTGATGGGCATGGTGGTCTGGGGTGCGATCCGCTCCGCCCTCGGCCAGACGATGAGCGCCGAGAGCTCCGGATTCCACCTCCAGGCCACCCCCGGCAACGACTCGCTGGCCGGCTTCGCGATGGTCTTCCTGCTGCTGAAGGCCTTCTCCTCCGGCTGTGCCGCGCTCACCGGTGTCGAGGCCATCTCCAACGGTGTCCCGGCCTTCCGGAAGCCCAAGAGCAAGAACGCCGCGACCACCCTGCTGCTGATGGCCTCCATCGCCGTCGTGATGTTCATGGGCATCATCTGGCTGGCCCGCCTCACCCACGTGCAGATGGCCGAGGACCCGGCCGAGCAGCTCGTCGGCGCCGGCGCCGACTACCACCAGAAGACCGCGCTGGCCCAGATCAGCGAGGCCGTGTTCTCGAACTTCACGCCCGGCTTCTACTTCGTCGCCGCGGTGACCGGCCTGATCCTGGTGCTCGCCGCCAACACCGCCTTCAACGGCTTCCCGGTGCTCGGCTCGATCCTCGCCCAGGACCGCTACCTGCCCCGCCAGCTGCACACCCGCGGCGACCGCCTGGCCTTCTCCAACGGCATCATCCTGCTGGCCGGCGTGGCGATCCTGTTCATCATCGCCTTCGACGCCGACCCGACCCGGCTGATCCAGCTCTACATCGTCGGCGTCTTCGTCTCGTTCAACATGAGCCAGTCCGGCATGATCCGGCACTGGACCCGTCTGCTGCGCACCGAGACCGACCCGAAGAAGCGCTCGCACATGCAGCGCAGCCGGGCCATCAACACCTTCGGCCTGGTGATGACCATGGCCGTGCTGATCGTCGTCCTCGCCACCAAGATCAGCCATGCCTGGATCGCCATCGCGACCATGGTCGTGCTCTTCGTGATGATGAAGGCGATCCGCCGCCACTACGAGCGGGTCTCCACCGAGCTGGTCGCCGCCGAGGAGCCCGACGACGTCGCGCCGCCCACCCGGGTGCACGCCATCGTCCTGGTCTCCAAGCTGCACAAGCCCGCCCTGCGCGCGCTCGCCTACGCCCGGCTGGCACGGGCGCACACCCTGGAGGCCGTCACCGTCAACGTCGACCCGGCCGACACCGAGGCGCTGCGCAAGGACTGGGACGCCCGCGGCATCGAGGTGCCGCTGAAGGTCCTCGACTCGCCGTTCCGCGAGATCACCGGCCCCGTCCTCGACTACGTCAAGAACCTGCGCCGCAGCAGCCCCCGCGACGTCGTCTCCGTCTACATCCCGGAGTACGTGGTCGGCCACTGGTACGAGCACCTGCTGCACAACCAGAGCGCACTGCGCCTCAAGGGCCGCCTGCTGTTCAAGCCCGGCGTGATGGTGACCTCCGTACCCTGGCAGTTGGAGTCCTCCGAGCGGCGCAAGCCGCAGAAGGCCTGGTCGGCGCCGGGCGCAGTCCGCCGCGGCGAGCCCCGCCACCAGACCGGCCGGCCGTTCGAGACCTCCGACACCACCCGGACCGGCAACAAGGACGGATCACCGTGACCCGCAACAACCCGCCCCGATCGGGCGGCTCGGCCGGCCGCTCCGGCCGCTCCGGCGGCCGACCGGGCCAGGTGGCCCACCCCAAGTGGAGCAACCGGTCCGCCCGCCCGGCGGCCACCGACCGCGAGGGCTACACCGCCCAGACCGCGCCCCGCGCCCCGCGCGAGGAGGCGCCCGTGGACGAGCGCACGGCCCCGCAGGGTCGTGGTGCGGGCGCGAAGGAGCAGCCGGCCGGCTCGAAGGGCCGGCGGCCGCGCAAGCAGACCGTCCGCCCGCCGAAGGCGCTGCGCGCCGCCGAGTCGAAGCCCGGGGCTCCCAAGGCCGCGTCCAAGGCGTCGTCCGGGGCGGCGTCCAGGCCCAAGGCCGAGCCGAAGCCCAGGGTGCCGAGCGGCGACCCGCTGGTCGGCGAGCGCTACGAGGTCGAGGTCGGCCCGGTCGCGCACGGCGGCGGCCACTGCGTCGCCCGGCACGAGGGCCGGGTGCTGTTCGTCCGGCACACCCTGCCCGGCGAGCGCGTGATCGCGGAGATCACCGAGGGCACCACCACGTCCCGCTTCCTGCGCGCCGACGCCGTGGAGGTCCTGGAGCCCGCCAAGGAGCGCATCGCCGCACCCTGCCCGTTCTCCGGCCCCGGCAAGTGCGGCGGCTGCGACTGGCAGCACGTCACGCCCGGCGGCCAGCGCAAGCTGAAGGCCCAGGTGCTGACCGAGCAGCTCGCCAAGCTCGCCGGCCTGACCCCGGCCGAGGCCGGCTGGGACGGCTCGGTGGAGCCGGTCGGCGGCAAGCTGCCGCCCGGCGAGGTGCCCGCCTGGCGCACCCGCGTCCAGTACACCGTCGACCCGGAGACCGGGCGGGCCGGACTGCGCAGGCACCGCTCGCACGACGTCCAGCCGATCGACCGCTGCCTGATCGCCGCCGAGGGTGTCACCGAGCTCGGCGTCGAGGCGCGGGACTGGGAGGGCGTGGCCGCCGTGGAGGCGGTCGCCGCGACCGGTTCCTCGGACCGCCAGGTCATCCTGCGGCCGCGCCCCGGCGAGCAGCTGCCGCTGGTCGAGCTCGACCGGCCGGTGTCCATCTCCCGGGTCGACGAGCAGGGCCTCTTCCACCGGGTGCACGGCCGGACCTTCGTCCGCGAGCGGGCCGCCGGCCGCACCTGGCGGGTCTCCGAGGGCGGCTTCTGGCAGATCCACCCGCAGGCCCCGGACACCCTGGTCGACGCGGTGCTGGAGGGACTGGACCCGCAGTGGGGCGAGATGGCCCTCGACCTGTACTGCGGCGTCGGACTCTTCGCCGGTGCGCTGGCCGACCGGGTCGGCGAGGACGGCGCGGTGCTCGGCATCGAGTCGTCCAAGCAGGCCGTGGTCGATGCCCGGCACAACCTGGCCGCGCTGGAGAACGTCCGGATCGAGTGCGACCGGGTGGAGACCCTGCTGCCGCGCACCGGCATCACCGCCACCGACCTGATCGTGCTCGACCCGCCGCGTTCCGGCGCCGGCCGCGAGACCGTCGCGCACCTGGTCGGCCTGGAGGCCCGCCGGATCGCGTACGTCGCCTGCGACCCGGCGGCGCTCGCCCGCGATCTGGCGTTCTTCCGCGCGGGCGGCTACCGGCCGGTCTCGCTGCGCGCCTTCGACCTGTTCCCGATGACCCATCACTTCGAGTGCGTGGCGATCCTGGAGCCGGTCGGCGAGGGCTCCGGCGACGGCTTCGGACAGGACCGCGGCGCGGACGCGTAACGGCCGCCGCCGGCGGTGACGTTGCGATCGGCGGGCACGGGAGGAGACTCCGGTGCCCGCCGATCGGCGTTCCGGGGCCGGAGGGTCCCGTTCCACGTGGTGGTGGCGGGAATTCGCCGTACACGCGTGTGCCGCCCCCCGGTCGCCGGGGTGACGCCGTGGCGGGGGCGGCCGTTCACCGGCGGCGGTCGGCGCAGGTCGGGGGCGTTGCGGGCGGGGGCCGGCCGATCGTGCCACCGCGCTGGTTTCCGGTGGGGCGCGAACGGACATCTGAGGGGAGCGGGTACGGCGAGGCGGCCGGATTGCGCCCTTGCTGTGCTAGCACCCCAGCGCTAGCTTGAATTCATGGCCAAGAAACAACTCAACGTCCGGGTGGACGCCACCACCGCCGAGATGGCCCGGGAACGGGCCGAGCAGCAGGGGATCAGCATGAACCAGTACATCGAACGGCTCGTCCAGCAGGACATGGGCGAGGCCGGACGGCTCTTCGTGGACACCGCGGCCCAGTTCATGAAGGAGTACGAGACGGCCTTCCTGGCCGAGTTCGGAGAGCCGGGCGCCCAGGATGTGCGCCGTTGAAGCTCGAGGTCGACCTCTCGTGGCTGCTCATGACCGCTGAGCAGTACACCCCGGGCGACCCCCAGGTCACCGACTACGGGTCACTGCTGGCCGCGGTCGCCCGGCACCAGGCCGAGATCTTCGACATCGCCGTCTACCCCGAACCGCACGACCGGGCCGCGGCCCTGATGCACCAGCTGATCCGCATCCCCTCGCTGGAGCGGAACAACGAGCTGTTCGCCACCGCCGTCGCCTACGCCTACCTGGTGGCCAGCGGCTGCAGCGTCGCCACCACCGCGCGCGAGGTCCGCAGCCTCGCCCGCGGCATCCGCGAGGGCAAGATCGGGGTCAGCGGGGTCGCCGAACGGCTCTCCGCCTGGGTCGTCGACGAGCCCGAGGAGGAAGAGGTCGGCGGGGACGACGACGAGGACGACACCGACTGACGCGTCGGGCGCCCACCGGCCGACTCGTTAGGCTTGGGGACCACCCCCGAGCCCCACGAGGAACGCCACGTTGCTGCAGGACATCGAGCCCCACCTGGCCTGCCCGCACTGCGCGCAGCACCTCGCCCTCGACGGCCGCACCCTGCGCTGCCCCGCCGGGCACAGCTTCGACCAGGCCCGGCAGGGCTACGTCAGTCTGCTCCCCGGCGACGCGCACACCGGCACCGGCGACACCGCGGAGATGGTCGCCGCCCGCAGCGACTTCCTCGCCGCCGGCCACTACCGGCCCGTCGCCGAAGCGCTCGCCGACGCCGCCGCAGCCGCGCCCGGTGACCTCTCCGACGGACTGGTCGCCGACCTCGGCGCCGGCACCGGCCACTACCTCGCGCACGTCCTCGACCGCCTCGACGGCCCGGCCGGCGCCGCCCTCGACATCTCCAAGTACGCGCTGCGCCGCGCCGCCAAGGCCCACCCCCGGATCGGCGCCGTGGTCTGCGACGCCTGGCGCCCGCTGCCGCTGCTGGACGACTGCGCCGACCTCGTCCTCAACGTCTTCGCCCCGCGCAACGGCCCCGAGATCCGCCGCGTGCTGCGCCCCGGCGGACGCCTGCTGCTGGTCGCGCCGACCTCCCGCCACCTGCGCGAACTCGTCTCCGGCCTCGGCCTGCTGTCGGTGGACGAGGAGAAGGAACGCCGGATCGACGAGAAGCTCAGCCCCTGGCTGGGCCTGATCGACCGCACCGAGGTGGAGTTCACCCTGCGCCTCTCGCACCGGGACGCCGCCGCGGTCGTCGGCATGGGCCCCAACGCCTGGCACACCGGCCCGGACCGGCTCGCCGCCGCACTCGCCGCCCTGCCGGAGCCGGTCGAGGTCACCGGCTCCGTGCAGCTCGCGGTGTACGGCTGACGCGTCGTCGGCCGTCCCGCCGGGTCCTGCTCGGCGGGGGCGGTGGGAGCGCGTGGGGTCGGGGTGGTGGACGGCGGCTCGGCGGGGGCGTCCGGACGGCTGCTCGGCCGGGGCGGCGGGAGCGCGCTCGGCCGGTGCCGCGTGGACCAGCCGCGGAGGCGGTGGGGGCGGTGTGCGAATGCTGAGCCGTTCGTGTGAACCGGCCCGAGCAGGGACGTTTCGTCTGGCTCTCCGGCCGCTAGGGTCCCCCGGGTGACCAGCGAAGCCGCCGCTCCCGCAGCCCCGATCGCCCGTCCCACCCGCCGCCCTGCGGTCGAGGAACTCCGGCTGACCTCCTTCAAGTCCTACCGCCGCACCACCCTGCCGCTCTCCGCGCTGACCGTGCTGCACGGCCCGTCCGGCGTCGGCAAGTCGAACGCGCTGGACGCCCTGGCGGTGCTCTCCCGGCTGGCGATCGGCGAGGAGATCGGGCCCTCCCTGGACGGGGTCGGCGGCACCGTGGGCCCGCTCGCCGGACCGGTGCGCGGCGGACTGATGGGCTGCGTCCCGCACGGCCGCAACGCGATCATCCTCGGCTGCACCGTCCGCTCCTGCGCCGGACCGATCCGGCTGGAGCTGGTCGTCCGCACCGACGGCCGTGTCCGGGTGGCCAGGGAGTGGCTCACCCTCGCGGGCGAGACCCTGGTGGAGACCGGCGAGCAGGACATCGCCCAGGGCCGGGTCAACGTCACCTGGCACAACGACACCCGGCAGGGTGACATCCGGGCGCCCTTCCCCAGCGACAGCCTGATCACCGCTCAGATCCCGCTCCGGGTGGCCGGCTCCTCGCCCGGTGAGCGCAAGGTGCTCGCCGCCACCGAGCAGCTGCTCACCGCCCTGCGCGAGGTCTTCCCGCTGCACCCGGTGCCCGCCGCGATGCGGAGCTGGACCAGGCCCGAACCACAGGCCCGGCTGGTCGGCACCGCCTCCAACATCTCCGCGGTGCTCGCCCGACTGGAGAACGAGTGCAGCCGCCGCTACGGGCGCCTCCTCAAGGCCGTCCAGGCCGCCGCACCACACCCGCTGCTCGGGCTGGAGGTCGCCCGCCGAGGCGAGGACGCCCAGCAGCGGCTGATGGCCGTCTTCGACGAGGGGGTGCTCGGGCGGACCGGCGCCGACCAGGCCTCCGACGGGATGCTGCGGCTGCTCGCGTTCGCGGCGGTGCTGCTCACCGGGGCCGGGGTGCTGGACGTGGACGCCGCGGCCGAGGTGCCCTCCGCGCACCGGCAGCTGACCGTCCTGGCCGAGGACCTCGGGGCCGGGCTGGGCACCGAGCAGGTCGCCTCGCTGCTGCGGGTCGCCCGCGAGGTCTGCGACAAGGGCGACGTCCGGCTGCTGGCCGCGCTGCAGGAGCCGGCCGCCACCGCCGAGGTGGAGGGACTGGACCTGGTCGAATGCCGCCGCGACCCGGCCACCGGCCACAGCGTGCTCGTCCTGCCGGACCGGCCGCCGCGGGTCCCGCAACAGGCCGGGCGGGGCGACGCCGACGGGGTAGACCTGGGGACGTGAGCGACAACGAGAACCACGTCCACGCCGACACCTCCGCCCCCGGCCGCCCCGTGGCCCACCGGGGGCCGACGACGGGCGAGGACGCACTGGTGCGGCTGAGCCGGCGCCTCGACGAGTTCGCGGCAGCGCGGAGCTGGCAGCCGTTCCACACCCCGAAGAACCTGGCCGCGGCGCTCAGCGTGGAGGCCGGCGAGCTGCTGGAGATCTTCCAGTGGCTGACGCCGGAACAGGCGGACGCGGTGATGGCCGACCCCGACCGGGCCCACCGGGTCCGGGACGAGGTCGCGGACGTGCTCGCCTACCTGCTGCAGTTCTGCAGCGTGGTGGGGGTGGATCCGGCGGAGGCGCTGGCGGCCAAGATCGAGCGCAACGAGAAGCGCTTCCCGGTGCCGGAGCGCGCGCCGGCTCCGGCCGAGGGGGCGAGTGCGGACTCCTCCGGGGGGCCGCTCGGGGGTGCGGCTGCGGATTCCTCCGGCGGTGCGCCTGCGGCTTCGGCCGGGGATTCGTCGGACGATCGGACCGGCTGAGTCCCTCATGTGGGGTGGGGCATCCCTCGTGGGGGTGAGCCCGGTTGTCCACAGGGGCGGGTTGTCCACAGGTTCGCGGCGGAGGGCCGGGGAGGGCAGGGCAGGCCAGCACGCTTGCGTCGAGACACACCGTCGGCAACGGCGGTCCGATGCGAGCGAGGGGAGCGGCGGTCATGGACGCGCTGCGACTGATCAAGACGACCCGGCACGCGCTGGCCGAGGCCAGGACGGCACAGGACGTGCTGCTGGAGGCCCGTCAGGCCGGGCTGCTCACCGAGGCCGTCGGCGCCCGGATCGCGGAGCAGGACGCCGGTGAAATCGGTGCCCTCGGCCAGCTGCTCTGCGACGCGGGCGCCCACGCGGCGGGCTGCCTCGACGATCCGCCGGCCGTTCCCGACACCCTCGACACCCTCGACGCACTCGGCCCGCCCGGCACGGACTGGGCCGGAGGCCGGGCCCGACGGCTGGACGACCTCGGCGAGCTCGACCCCGTCCTGTGCGAACTCTGCTTCCTGCTGCACGAGGTGGCCGAGGCGCTCGTCGTGCTCGCCTGCGGGGCCGACGCGGAGAGCGTCTACTGGCGCTGCATCGACGGAGTGGACGCCGGCGCGGACTGCAAGGAGGTGGCCGCCGACCTGCTCCGGGCCGTCCGCCGCGAGAAAGGCCTCCCGCCGCCCGAGGAAGACGGGCCCGAGTACCTCGACGAGGGCGTGTCCGACGTGTCGACCGGCCGTGCGGCCGACGCGCTGTCGGGCCCGTCGGCGGACCTGCCGCTCGGCAGGGGCGTCTCCGCCCAGGAGGATCCGTCGGAGCGGTTCGGCCCTCTGCTCTCCGTCCGCCTCGGCCCGCCGGTCGGGGCGGCTGCCGGGGCGGCGGGTCAGCCGTGAGCGTCCGGCAGGGGCGCCTCGTCGTCCGGTGTTCCGACCTGGGCGGCGGAGGACCGCAGATCGGCCCCGAGCCCGGCCAGGCTCGCGCTGACGGTCGCCAGCAGCTCCTCCATCTGCTGCAGCAGGTCCTTCGACGCCGCGGCCGCGGAGAGGTCATGCGCGAGGCTTCCGGACGCGTGATCGGACGCCTGATCGGCCGCGTGGTCGTACGCGCCGTCGGACGCGTCGCGGATCGGCTCGGGCAGGGAGTCGGACAGGGGCTCGGACATGGGGGTGCCCTTCCAGCTCGACGGTGCGCAGTGCGGCGTCCGATAGCGGCGCCGCCCGTCCAACGACCCCCGCCCGCAGGCGGTCACCGGGGACCACTCGTTGAGGTCCAAGAGCGCCACCGGGTCAGCCCCGCGGGTGAGCGCGGCTTGCGACCCGGGTCCGGCCTCGGCTAGGGCCGAGCGACGGCACCCCGTCGGTGCGTCCGCCGGCCGGTCGGCATCCGCGGCGCGTCGCCACGGCCCGTCGGCAGCCGCGGACCGCCGCCGCCATTGCTCGAACGGCAGCGGGCCCGGGCCGTGTACACAGAGGTACGCCGCCCGGGCCCGCCAGGAGCACAGGAGATCAGTTGTGCGCGTGCAGCTCCGCGTTCAGGCCGCCCCACGAGCCGGACCGCGCGATGACCTCGACCGCACCGCTCTGCGAGTTGCGGCGGAACAGCAGGTTGTCCTGGCCGGAGAGCTCGACCGCCTTGGCGATCTTGCCGTCCGGGGTGGTCACCCGGGTGCCGGCGGTCACGTACAGACCGGCCTCCACCACGCAGTCGTTGCCCAGCGCGATGCCGATACCGGCGTTGGCGCCGAGCAGGCAGCGCTCGCCGACCGACACGACCTGCTTGCCGCCACCGGACAGCGTGCCCATGATCGAGGCGCCGCCGCCGATGTCGCTGTGGTCGCCGACCACGACACCGGCGCTGATCCGGCCCTCCACCATCGAGGTGCCCAGCGTGCCGGCGTTGAAGTTGACGAAGCCCTCGTGCATCACGGTGGTGCCCTCGGCGAGGTGCGCGCCGAGCCGGACGCGGTCCGCGTGGGCGATCCGCACGCCTGTCGGGACGACGTAGTCGGTCATCCGCGGGAACTTGTCCACGCCGTACACGGCCAGCTGACCGCCCTGCGCGCGGACCGCCAGGCGGGCCTGCTCCACGTTCGACACCGGCACCGGGCCGATGCTCGTCCAGGCGACGTTGGCGAGCAGACCGAAGATGCCGTCCAGGTTCTGCCCGTGCGGCTTGACCAGACGGTGGCTCAGCAGGTGCAGACGCAGGTAGGCGTCGTGCGCGTCGAGCGGCTTGTCGTCCAGGGAGGAGATGGTGGTGCGCACGGCGACGACCTCGACGCCGCGGCGGGCGTCGCCGCGTAGCGCCTCGGCCGCGCCGGTACCGAGTTCGGCCTCGGCCTGCTCGGCGGTCAGCCGGAGGGTGCCCGCCGGGCCGGGCTCGGCCGTCAGCTCGGGCGCGGGGAACCAGGTGTCCAGGACGGTGCCGTCGGCGGCGATCGTCGCCAGGCCGGCCGCGACGGCGCCGCGTGCGAGGGAGGAGGTTTCAGCAGTCACATCGTGCACGTTAACGAATCGGGGGTGGCCGTGCCGAACGCGCTCACCGTGCGGACATCGCGACCGGGTGCCCGCGCGCCCCCTCCGACGCGTGCACCGGCACCCGCGCCGATGCCCGCGCCGATGCCAGTGCCGATGCCAGTGCCGGTGTCCGTGGAGGTGCTCCGGCCGACGCACGGACCGCCTTCGCGGCGGGCCGGCACCCGGGCCCGCCCAGGACTTGCGCAGCAGCGCAAAATCCGGTGACCGGGCGATCAGCCGTCGGCGATACTCGACCGGGTGTTCATCTCGATCTCCACCACGGCCACAGCCGATCGCCCGGCCACTGACCTGGGCTTCCTGCTGCACAAGCACCCGGAGAAGGTGCAGCGCTTCTCCACCTCGCACGGGGTGGCGCACGTCTTCTACCCGGAAGCCACCGAGCATCGGTGCACGGCCGCCCTGCTCCTCGACATCGACCCCGTCGCGCTGGTCCGCCAGGGCCGCGGCCGGGGCCGGGGCCGGTCCGGCTCGCCCGACCTCGCCCTCGCCCAGTACGTGAACGACCGGCCGTACGCCGCGTCCTCGCTGCTGGCGGTGGCGCTGCGGACGGTCTTCCGGTCGGCGATGAAGGGCGTCTGCGAGAAGCTGCCCGGCCGGGCCGACCTGGCCATGCCCCTGCGCATCACGCTTCCCGCGGTCCCGGCGACCGGCGGCGGTGGCGAGGGCGGCGGTCCGGCGATGGTGCGGCGGCTCTTCGAGCCGCTCGGGTGGCAGGTCGACGCGGTGGCCGTTCCGCTGGACGAGGCCTTCCCCGAGTGGGGCGAGTCCCGCTACGTCCGGGTGGAGCTGACCGGTGAGCTGCGTCTGGCCGATGCGCTGCAGCACCTCTACGTGCTGCTGCCGGTGCTCGACGGCGCCAAGCACTACTGGGTGGCGCCCGACGAGGTCGACAAGCTGCTCGCCGCCGGCGAGGGCTGGCTGGCCGGCCACCCCGAGCTCGCCGTGATCACCCGCCGCTACCTGGCCCGCCGCTGGTCGCTGACCCGGCTGGCCATGGAGCGGCTGGCCCTGGCCAGACTCGCCGAGGCCGACGACCGCGAGGCCGAAGAGCTGGACAACGCCGTCGACGACGACCCCGCTTCCGACGACCTCGCTTCCGACGACTCGGGCACGGGCACGGGCACCGCCGACGCTCCCGGCAGCGACGCCTCGACCACCGGCACCCCGAAGGCAGTCGAGCCGGAGGCGGCCGAGCAGGCCGTGGCAGAGCCGGGTGCCGAGCAGCGGCCGGTCCCGCTCGCGGTGCAGCGGCGTGCCGCCATCCTGGCCGCGCTGGCCGAGACCGGCGCCGCCAGGGTGCTCGACCTCGGCTGCGGCCAGGGCGAGCTGGTGGGCGACCTGCTCAAGGACGCCCGGGTCACGGAGGTGCTCGGCGTCGACGTCTCCTCGCGGGCGCTGGCCGCGGCCGAGCGCAAGCTGCGGCTCGACCGCATGAGCGAGCGCCAGGCCGCCCGGGTCCGCCTGGTCCAGGGCGCGCTCACCTACACCGACACCCGGCTCAAGGGCTACGACGCGGCGGTGCTGTCCGAGGTGATCGAGCACCTCGACCTGCCCCGGCTGCCCGCCCTCGAGTACGCCGTCTTCGGCGCCGCCCGTCCGCAGGCCGTCGTCGTCACCACCCCGAACGTCGAGTACAACGTCCGCTGGGAGACCCTCCCGGCCGGCCACGTGCGGCACTCCGACCACCGCTTCGAGTGGAGCCGGGCCGAGTTCGCCGCGTGGGCCGAGCGGGTCGCCCGCACCTACGGCTACACGGTCGTCCTCCGGCCGGTCGGACCGGTCGACGAGGAGGTCGGCGCGCCGACCCAGCTCGCCCTGTTCCGCACGGCCACCACCGACAATGCCCCTGAAGGGAGCGTGACCCGATGACCTCCGACGTCCGGCCCACCGGCGGCTCCTTCGACGACGGCCTGCCCGCGGACACCGCCGACACCAGCGACACCGCCGGCGCGACCGGCACGGCCGACGCCTCGGACACCGCCGATACCGCCGACGCAACCGCCGCCGAGGCCGCGCAGCCCGTCCGCCGACTGCCCGTCACCGACGTGTCGCTGGTCGTCCTGATCGGCACCAGCGGCTCGGGCAAGTCGACCTTCGCGCGCCGGCACTTCCTGCCGACCCAGGTCGTCTCCTCCGACTACTGCCGGGGCCTGGTCGCCGACGACGAGAACGACCAGTCGGCGTCCACCGACGCCTTCGACGTGCTCCACTACATCGCCGGCAAGCGCCTCGCGGCCGGCCGGCTCACCGTCGTCGACGCGACCAACGTCCAGCCGGAGTCCCGCAAGGCGCTGATCAGGCTCGCCCGCGAGCACGACGTGCTGCCGATCGCGATCGTGCTGGACGTGCCGACCGCCGTCTGCGCCGAGCGCAACAGCCGGCGGCCGGACCGGCAGCTGCCCGCCCACGTCCTGCCGCGCCAGCAGCGCGAGCTGCGCCGCTCGATCAGGGGGCTGGAGCGCGAGGGATTCCGCAAGGTGCACGTCCTGCGGGGCGAGGCCGAGGTCGCGGCCGCCGAGATCGTGCCGGAGAAGCGGTTCAACGACCTGCGGCACCTCACCGGCCCGTTCGACATCGTCGGCGACATCCACGGCTGCCGCTCCGAGCTGGAGACCCTGCTCGTCCGCCTCGGCTACCGGATCGAGCGCGACGACAGCGGCCGCGCCGTCGACGCCGCCCACCCCGAGGGCCGCACCGCGGTCTTCGTCGGCGACCTGGTCGACCGGGGCCCGGACACCCCGGGCGTGCTGCGCCTGGTGATGGGCATGGTCGCGGCCGGCCACGCCCTCTGCGTGCCCGGCAACCACGAGAACAAGCTCGGCCGCCACATGGACGGCCGCAAGGTCACCGTCTCGCACGGCCTGCAGGAGTCGATCGACCAGCTCGCCGCAGAGCCGGAGGAGTTCCGGGCCGAGGTCCGGGAGTTCATGCGCGGCCTGGTCAGCCACTACCTGCTGGACGGCGGTGCCCTGGTGGTCTGCCACGCCGGCCTGCCCGAGAAGTACCACGGCCGCAACTCCGGCCGGGTCCGCTCGCACGCGCTCTACGGCGACACCACCGGCGAGACCGACGAGTACGGCCTGCCGGTCCGCTACCCGTGGGCCGAGGAGTACCGCGGCCGGGCGCTCGTCGTGTACGGCCACACCCCCACGCCCACGGCGAGCTTCGTCAACAACACCATCTGCCTGGACACCGGCTGCGTCTTCGGCGGGCACCTCACCGCGCTGCGCTACCCGGAGCGCGAGCTCGTCACCGTCCCGGCCGAGCAGGAGTGGTACGCCCCGGTCCGCCCGCTGCACAGCGACGCGCCCGGCGGCCGCGAGGGCCGTCCGCTGGACCTGGCCGACGTGGCCGGCCGCCGGATCGTCGAGACGGCGCACCACGGCCGGGTCTCCGTCCGCGAGGAGAACGCCGCCGCGGCGCTCGAGGTGATGAGCCGCTTCGCCCTCGATCCGCGGCTGCTCGCCTACCTGCCGCCGACCATGGCGCCCTCCGCCACCTCCCGGCGCGAGGGCTACCTGGAGCACCCGGAGGAGGCGTTCTTCGCCTACCGCCACGACGGCGTGCAGCAGGTGGTCTGCGAGGAGAAGCACATGGGCTCCCGCGCCGTCGTCCTGGTCGCCCGGGACGGGTCGGCGCTGGAGAAGCGGTTCGGCCTGGCCGGCCCGGGTGCGATCTGGACGCGCACCGGCCGTGCCTTCCTCGGCGACGAGGAGCTGACCGCCGCCGTGCTGGCCCGGCTGCGGGCCGCCGCCGAGCGGGCCGGCCTGTTCGACGAGCTGGCCACCGGCTGGCTGCTGCTGGACGCCGAGCTGATGCCGTGGTCGCTGAAGGCCGCCGAGCTGCTGCGCCGCCAGTACGCGGCGGTCGGCGCGGCCGCCGGCGCCGCCCTGCCGCAGGTGCTCGACGCGCTCGACCGGGCCGCCGAGCGCGGCCTGGACGTCGCCGACCTGACGGCCCGGCAGCGGCAGCGCGCGCTCGACGCCGAGGCCTTCACCGCGGCGTACCGGCGCTACTGCTGGCCGACCGAGGGACTCAGCGGCATCAGGCTCGCCCCGTTCCAGCTGCTGGCCGCGGAGGGCGCCAACCTCGCCGTGCTGCCGCACGACCGGCACCTCGCCTGGATCGACCGGCTGGTCGACGCCGACGACCCCGACGAGCCGATCCTGCAGCGCACCGGCCGGCTGGTCGTCGACACCACGGACGAGGCCTCGGTCGCGGCCGGCATCGCCTGGTGGGAGGAGCTCACCGCGGCCGGCGGCGAGGGCATGGTGGTCAAGCCGCTGGCCGCGCTGGTCCGGGACGCCGGCGGGCGCCTGGTGCAGCCGGGTGTGAAGGTCCGCGGCCGGGAGTACCTGCGGATCATCTACGGTCCGGACTACACCGAGTACCTGGACCAGCTGCGCCAGCGCTTCCTCGGGCACAAGCGCTCGCTGGCGCTGCGCGAGTACGCCCTCGGCCTCGAGGCGCTGGACCGGCTGGCCGCCGGCGAGCCGCTCTGGCGGGTGCACGAGCCGGTCTTCGCGGTGCTCGCCCTGGAGTCCGAGCCGGTCGACCCGCGGCTGTGACCTGCCCGTGCGTGCGACCGCCGTCCCCGTGACGCCGTCCGGCCCGCCCCCGCGCGACCCGCGGGGGCGGGCCGGGTCGCCCGCATCACACCGCCGACACTGCATACAAATTCCGGTGGTCGTATACACTTCCCGTCTCACCATCGGACGACCCAGGAGCCCGGCATGGCGTTCAACCTCCGGAACAGGCACTTCCTCAAGGAGCTCGACTTCACTCCCCAGGAGTTCCGCTTCCTGGTGGACCTCGCCGCCCAGCTGAAGGCCGCCAAGTACGCCGGCACCGAGCAGCCCCGGCTGCGCGGCAAGAACATCGCCCTGATCTTCGAGAAGACCTCCACCCGGACCCGCTGCGCCTTCGAGGTGGCCGCCCACGACCAGGGCGCCTCCACCACCTACCTCGACCCGGCGGGGTCCCAGATCGGCCACAAGGAGTCCATCCGGGACTCGGCCCGGGTGCTCGGCCGGATGTTCGACGGCATCGAGTACCGCGGCCACGGCCAGGAGATCGTCGAGGAGCTGGCCGCCCACGCCGGCGTCCCGGTGTGGAACGGCCTGACCGACGAGTGGCACCCGACCCAGATGCTCGCGGACGTGCTCACCGTCCGCGAGCACTGCGCCAAGCCGCTCGGCGACGTCTCCCTCGCCTACCTCGGCGACGCCCGCAACAACATGGGCAACTCGCTGCTCGTCACCGGTGCCCTGCTCGGCATGGACGTACGGATCGTGGCCCCGCGGCAGCTCTGGCCGGCCGACGACGTACAGAAGGCCGCCCAGGACCTCGCCGCGACCACCGGCGCCCGGATCACCGTCACCGAGTCGGTGGCGGACGGCGTGGCGGGCGCCGACTTCCTCTACACCGACGTCTGGGTCTCCATGGGAGAGCCCAAGGAGGTGTGGGCCGAGCGGATCGCCCTGCTGAAGCCCTACCAGGTCTCCATGGACACCGTCCGCCTGACCGGCAACCCCGCCGTCAAGTTCCTGCACTGCCTGCCCGCGTACCACGACCTCGGCACCGAGATCGGCCGCCAGATGTACGAGGAGACCGGCATGACCGAGCTGGAGTGCACCGACGAGCTCTTCGAGTCGGCGCACTCGGTGGTCTTCGACCAGGCGGAGAACCGGCTGCACACCATCAAGGCCGTCCTGGTCGCCACCCTCGGCGGCTGACCGCCCCCGGGCGGACCGGCCGTCCGGGGTGCTCAGAAGTCGACGTTCACGCACGCCACCCGGGCGCCCGCGGCACGGGCGCCCTCGGCGTGCACGGTGTGCAGCACCAGCGACCGCGCCCCGCCCGGCCGGAAGCGCCACGGCACCGCGGTCCGCGCCGCCGCGTCCCCGTGCGCATCGGTGCGCAGGGCGAGCCGCACCTCGTTGCGGTCGTTGGCGTAGGCCGGGTCGGTGGAGGGCTGCACCGGGTCCGCGGCGTCCTGGTAGTGCGGGCCGGAGGCGGCCGGGTCCGCCTCGCAGCGGCCGGTGTGCACGTGGGCGGCCAGCTCGGTGGCGGGTGCCGCCCCGGCGAGTTCCAGCGTGACGGCCGTCCCGGTGCCGCTGCGGGCCTCGGTCACCCGGACGTGGGCCCCGTACGGCACGACGTCCGGGGCGTGGCTGATCGCGGCCGGCGGGACGAAGGCCGAGGCCGGCGCGAAGTCCGCCTCGACCACTGTGCCGGGCCCGCCGAGCGCGGGCAGCAGCAGGAGGGCGGGCAGCGCGGCGGTGAACGGGACGGGCATCGGCGCACCTCTCGACGGGCCGCGGCGCACGGGCGCCGGGCGGGGCCAGCACCCCACCGTGGCGGCCCGCGGCGCCCGGTGCACGGCGCCGTGCCGCCGGGTCACCCGGACGAGCGGTCGTTCCCGGACGGGCGGTCGACGGTGGCAGGTCCGTCGCCACCGGCCGTGGCGGGGACCGGCCCGGGGCGGATGCCGCGGATCTCGCAGCGCGGTCCGCTGGCCCGCATCAGCCGCAGGTCCGCGGTGACCAGGGGCGCCCCGAGCTGCTCGGCGAGGGCGACGTAGGCGGCGTCGTCCGGCGTGAGGTTGTCCTTGAGCGCCCAGATCCGCCCGAGCAGGGGCGTCACGTCGAACCGCCGGACGGACAGGGAGGGCAGCCGGTCGGCGATCCGGGCGACCTGCTCGGCGGTGAGCTCGCGGGCGAGGTGGAGGCCGCGCAGCGACTGCATCACCTCGATCAGCACGTGGTCCGGCGCGGCCCAGTCGTCGTCCCGGGCCAGTTCGGCCCGTGCCGCCCGGCCGCGTTCCCCCTCGTCGGCCAGTGCCAGCACCAGTGCGGACGCGTCCACCACGATCATTTCGGCTGCCCCCGGGCTGTCGCTCCGTCCGATCGGCCCGTCGTGCCGCCGGCTCGGCTCCACGGTAGCCGCCCGGGCACCGCGGCAGGACCGCGGACCTGTGGTGTGCCCGGTCCCGTTCGGTGTCCGGTCGTTCAGTCGGTGTCCGGTCCCGTTCAGCGCGCGGCCAGCAGCCCCACCAGGACCGAGCTCGCGTTGGCGGTGAGCGCCGCCCCGCCGAGCAGCGGCCAGGGCAGCGGCCGGGCGCTGCCGGAGCGGCCGCCCGGGCCGGCCGCCGGTGCGGCCCGGTCCGCCGTCAGGAGTCCGGCCAGCACGGCCTCGACGACGCAGACCGAGACCTCGGCGAGCGCGAAGGCCGTCCAGTAGGCTGCGGCGGGCCCGGCGGCGGCATGCCGGAGCGACCACCAGAGCACCGGATGCGTCAGACCGTTCACCGCGGCCCCCGTCAGGGCGGCCCGGGCAGGGCGGACGCGGCCGAGCGAGCCGAGCGCCGCGGTGTACAGCGGCACTTCGACGAGCAGGGTGAGCGCGAGGGCCAGGGGATACGGCACGCGCGTGATGGTGCCACGGGCGGGACGGCGGCACGGCCGGGGGAGGGGACGGCATGGCGGTGGGCGCGGTACCGGCGGTGCGGACGGCGGGCGCGGCCCTGCCGACGGCCGGGTTCGTCCTGGCGGCCGCGGTCGCCCTGACGTTCGCGTTGCGGGCCCCCGCCGGTCTGGCGGTGCTCGGTCTCGCGACCTTCGGCATCCTGCACAACGTGCTCGAACTGCGCTACGTCTCGGGGCGCTTCGAGCAGGTGCTGGCCGGGCGGTTCCTCCGTCTGCTGCTGGTGCTGATCACCGGGATCGTGGTCTGCCGGCTGCTGCCGCCCGGACCCCTCCCGCACGCCGCCGAGATCCTGCTCGCGTACGGGCTGCTGGCGGCGGCCGGTCTGCAGGTGCTGCGCGGGCGTCCGGCCGCGCTGGCCGCGGCCGTGTTGGTGCTCGGAGCCGCCGCCGCGCTCTCGCTGGCCTTCCCGGCGTACCACTTCGTGGTGCTGGCGCACCTGCACAACCTGGTGCCGCTGGTGTTCCTGTGGGAGTGGTCGCGCCGTCTGCCGCGCGGCCGGGCGGTGTTCCTGGCGGTGCAGTGCGGCTGGGTCCTGCTGGTGCCGGCGCTGCTGCTGCTCGGGGCGCTGGACGGCGTACTGGCCCCGGCCGACGGGGGAGTGGCGCGGCTCGCGGCCGCGTACACGCCGCCGGCCTGGCTGCACACCTCGGCCGGGCTGCGCTTCGTCGCGGTGTTCGCCTTCCTGCAGACCATGCACTACGTGGTGTGGGTGTGGTTCCTGCCGCGGCACGCGCCGGACGCCTCGGCGGCCTTCGAGCGGCGGGTGCCGCTGCTGCGCGGCCGCCGGGCCTGGCTGCTCGGTGCCGGCGCGGGGGCGGCGCTCGCCGTGCTCTTCGCCACCGACTGGGCGCAGGGCAAGACGCTGTACGCGGCGGTGGCGAGCTACCACGCCTACCTGGAGTTCCCCGTTCTCCTGCTGCTGGTGGCGGGGCTCGCCCCGGCGGCGCCGTCCGACCGTCGAAAGGACCTCTCGTGAACGCAACGACCGTGCTGCTGGCGGACATCGCGCCGGAGCCCGCGGATTCCGCCGGGCCGCTGGTGATCGTCGTGGTGGGGGCCCTGGTGGTGGCCGGGGTGCTGGCCCTGCTGTGGTTCGCGCGTTCGCGTCGCCGGGGCTGACCTGCTGCGGTTGCGCAGGGGCATCGCCGGGTGAAGTTTGGACGCAGCCATGCACTATGGTTTATCTCGACATCGAGATAACTTCGCACTATCATTTATCTTGACGTCAAGATAGTTGCCGAGAGCCGCACGCCTTCCACATCGGCGAGGTGGGCTTAGCTAAGGCTTACCTTACCATCGAGTGGACCCAGAAGGAGTCAGTCGTGTCCGCGAACAGCTTCGACGCCCGCAGCTCGCTGCAGGTGGGCGACGAGTCGTACGAGATCTTCAAGCTCTCCGCCGTCGAGGGTTCCGAGCGGCTGCCGTACAGCCTCAAGGTCCTGCTGGAGAACCTGCTCCGCACCGAGGACGGCGCGAACATCACCGCCGACCACATCCGCGCGCTGGGCAACTGGGACGCGACGGCCGAGCCGTCCGAGGAGATCCAGTTCACCCCGGCCCGCGTGATCATGCAGGACTTCACCGGTGTGCCGTGCGTCGTCGACCTCGCCACCATGCGCGAGGCCGTGAAGGAGCTCGGCGGCGACCCGTCCAAGATCAACCCGCTGGCCCCGGCCGAGCTGGTCATCGACCACTCCGTCATCGCCGACAAGTTCGGCACCCCGGACGCCTTCGTCCAGAACGTCGAGATCGAGTACGGCCGCAACAAGGAGCGCTACCAGTTCCTGCGCTGGGGCCAGACCGCCTTCGACGAGTTCAAGGTCGTCCCGCCCGGTACCGGCATCGTGCACCAGGTGAACATCGAGCACCTGGCCCGCACCGTCATGGTCCGGGGCGGCCAGGCCTACCCCGACACCTGCGTCGGCACCGACTCGCACACCACCATGGTCAACGGCCTCGGCGTGCTCGGCTGGGGCGTCGGCGGCATCGAGGCGGAGGCCGCGATGCTCGGCCAGCCGGTCTCCATGCTGATCCCGCGCGTGGTCGGCTTCAAGCTCAACGGCCAGCTCCCGGCCGGTACCACCGCCACCGACCTGGTGCTCACCATCACCGAGATGCTGCGCAAGCACGGTGTGGTCGGCAAGTTCGTCGAGTTCTACGGCGAGGGCGTCTCCGCCATCCCGCTGGCGAACCGCGCCACCATCGGCAACATGTCGCCGGAGTTCGGCTCGACCTGCGCGATCTTCCCGATCGACGCCGAGACCATCAACTACCTCAAGCTCACCGGCCGCGACGAGCAGCAGCTCGCCCTGGTCGAGGCGTACGCCAAGGAGCAGGGCCTCTGGCACGACCCGTCGGTCGAGCCGGTCTACTCCGAGTACCTGGAGCTGGACGTCTCCACCGTCGTCCCGTCGATCTCCGGCCCGAAGCGCCCGCAGGACCGCGTGGTCCTGGCCGAGGCCGCGCAGAAGTTCGCCGAGGCCCTGCCGACCTACTCCGCCGAGGCCTCGAAGCCGACCGCCGTCACCGCCCCCGACGGCTCGTCCTACGAGATCGACAACGGCGCGGTCGTGATCGCCTCGATCACCTCCTGCACCAACACCTCCAACCCCTCCGTCATGCTGGGCGCCGCCCTGCTGGCGAAGAAGGCCGTGGAGAAGGGCCTGCACGTCAAGCCCTGGGTCAAGACCACCCTGGCGCCCGGCTCCAAGGTCGTCATGGACTACTACGAGAAGGCCGGCCTGCTCCCGTACATGGAGAAGCTGGGCTTCAACCTGGTCGGCTACGGCTGCGTCACCTGCATCGGCAACTCGGGCCCGCTGCCCGAGGAGGTCTCGGCCGCCGTCAACGAGTCCGACCTCGCGGTCGTCTCGGTGCTCTCCGGCAACCGCAACTTCGAGGGCCGGATCAACCCCGACGTCAAGATGAACTACCTGGCTTCCCCGCCGCTGGTGGTCGCCTACGCCCTCGCCGGCAACATGAACGTCGACATCACCCGCGACGCGCTCGGCCAGGACGCGGACGGCAACGACGTCTTCCTCGCCGACATCTGGCCCTCCGAGCAGGAGGTCGCCGACGTCGTCGCCAGCTCCATCGACCAGGACATGTTCGACAAGGGCTACCAGGACGTCTTCGCCGGCGACCACCGCTGGCAGTCGCTCCCCGTCCCGACCGGCAACACCTTCGAGTGGGACGCCGAGTCCACCTACGTCCGCAAGCCCCCGTACTTCGAGGGCATGGCCAAGACCCCGAGCCCGGTGACCGACATCGCCGGCGCCCGCGTCCTGGCCAAGCTGGGCGACTCGGTCACCACCGACCACATCTCCCCGGCCGGCAACATCAAGCCGGGCACCCCGGCGGCGCAGTACCTCACCGAGCACGGTGTGGAGAAGCGTGACTTCAACTCCTACGGCTCGCGCCGTGGCAACCACGAGGTCATGATCCGCGGCACCTTCGCCAACATCCGCCTGCGCAACCAGATCGCGCCGGGCACCGAGGGCGGCTACACCCGCGACTTCACCCAGGCCGACGGCCCGGTGTCGTTCATCTACGACGCCTCGCAGAACTACCAGGCCGCCGGCATCCCGCTGGTCGTCCTGGCCGGCAAGGAGTACGGCTCCGGCTCGTCCCGCGACTGGGCCGCCAAGGGCACCGCGCTGCTGGGCGTGAAGGCCGTCGTCGCCGAGTCCTACGAGCGCATCCACCGCTCGAACCTGATCGGCATGGGCGTCCTGCCGCTGCAGTTCCCCGAGGGCCAGACCGCCGACACGCTCGGCCTGACCGGCGAGGAGACCTTCTCCATCACCGGTGTCACCGAGCTCAACGAGGGCCGCACCCCGAAGACCGTCAAGGTCAAGGCCGGGGACGTGGAGTTCGACGCGGTCGTCCGCATCGACACCCCCGGTGAGGCGGACTACTACCGCAACGGCGGCATCCTGCAGTACGTGCTGCGCAGCCTGATCGGCTGAGTCCCGCAGTAGGCGCACGAGCGGCCGGGCCGTACCCCCTGCGCGGGGGTGCGGCCCGGCCGTCGCCGTAGTAGCACGGAAGCATGGCGACGCGATCGGACGTGTGATCTCGTCCACGCCGAACGGCGGGCCCCGCTGGCGGACGTCCGGAGCCTCACCAGCGGTGCATGGCGGAGTCGCTGTGCGTGGGGCGGAGCGTCCGCGACACGCCGGCGCACATGGCGGCGGCCTGGATGAGCCCACCGGGGTCCTCCTCAAGATGGCCCGGGCGGCTTCCGGTCCGAGGTGATGACGGCCCGGGAGATCTTGCGTACCGACCGTCGGAGAACCTGCCCGCCGCCACCGTGGCGGCCTTCGAGGCTGAGCTCGACTCGGTGGGCCACCCGCCCGGCCTGACGGGCACCTGGCTCGGCGAGACGGTGGTGCACGCCGAGGACATCCGCCGCCCGCTGGGCATCACCCGCGCCTACCCGCCGAAGGCGCTCACCCGCTGCGCCGACCTCTACCTCCGCTCCAACGTCCTGATCGGGGGCGGGCGCAGGCCCGCCGGGCTGCGGCGGGCCGCCGACACCTCCTGGAGCGCCGGGGACGGCCCGGAGGTGGTCGGCTCGACGCTCTCCCTGCTGCTGGCCGTCACCGGCCGTCCTGCCGGCCTCGCCGGGCTGTCCGGGGACGGTCTGCCGGTGCTCGCCTTCCGGCTCTGAGAGCCGCTCCCGTCGCCCGCCTCCGGCGCACTGCGCCAACGCCCGCCCGTGACCGCCCCCTTGTGCGCACCGGCCCCAGTGGACTAAACCTCTTTCTCGGCTTGGTTCAGACCAATTGACGCCGATTCAGAGAAGGCCACGGCATGCCCAGACGCACCTCCGCAGTCCTCGCGATGGCAGTCGCCGCCGCACTTGCCGCACCCACCGCCGCACAGGCCCACGACCACGGCCCCCGCCTCAGGGGCGAGCGGGTCGGCTACTTCACCCAGTGGGGCGTCTACGGCGGCTTCTCCGCCAGGAAGGTGCAGGACTCCGGCCAGGCCGGAAAGCTCACCGTCCTCAACTACGCCGTCGGCAACGTCTCCGCCGACGGCACCTGCTTCGAGGCCAACGCCGCCGGCGTGGGCGACGCCTGGGCCGACTACCAGCGCCCGGTCGGCGCCGAGGAGGCGGTCGACGGCGTCGCCGACACCGCAGAGCAGCCGCTGAAGGGCAACTTCAACCAGCTGCGCAAGCTCAAGGCGAAGAACCCGCAGCTGCGCGCGGTGATCTCGCTCGGCGGCTGGACCTGGTCCAGGTACTTCTCGGACGCCGCCGCCACCGACGCGGCCCGCAAGAAGTTCGTCTCCTCCTGCATCGACCTGTACCTCAAGGGCGACCTGCCGCAGCTCGGCTCGGCCGAGGGCGGCGCGGGCGCGGGCGCAGGCGTCTTCGACGGCGTCGACATCGACTGGGAGTACCCCGGCGGCGGGGGTGACCCCGGCAACGTCGTCCGCCCGGAGGACGGCCGGAACTACACCCTGCTGATGCAGGAGTTCCGCCGCCAGCTGGACGCGCTCGGCCGGCAGAGGCACGCGCACTACCTGCTGACCGCCGCCGTCCCGGCGGGCGAGGAGAAGGCCGACCGGCTGGAGGTCCGCAGGGTCGCCGGGTCGGTGGACTGGCTCAACCTCATGACGTACGACCTGCACGGGCCCTGGGAGGCCCAGGGGCCGACCAACCACCAGGCCAACCTCTACTCGGACCCGGCCGACCCGTCCCGGGCGAACGCCGCCTACAGCGCCGACCGGGTGGTGCGGCACTACCTCGCCAAGGGCCTGCCCGCGGCCAAGGCGGTGCTCGGCGTGCCGTTCTACGGCTACGGCTGGACGGGCGTGCCGGACGGCGGCCGGGCCGGCCTCTACCAGAGCGCCACCGGCCTCGCGCAGGGCGGCAACCTGCCCTGGAACCGGATCAAGGACCTGCCGGGCACCGTCCACGAGGACCGGCGGCACGGGGCGACCTGGAAGTACGACGGCACCGAGTTCTGGACGTACGACACACCCGATCTGCTGACCCGCAAGGCGCGCTACGTCGCCGCGAACGGCCTCGGTGGTGTGATGGCCTGGTCGCTGGACAGCGACGACGCCCGGGGCACACTGGTCGCCGCCCTGGACGCCGGTCTGAGGAGGTGACGGGCGGGCCGTCCGCGGGTAGGGGGCCCGCGGGCGGCGGCCTGCACATAACGGCCTGCACATGACGGGCCGGAGGTGACGGCCGGCAGGTAACGGTCCTGCGGTGGCGGTCGGCTTCCGGCCGCGGGCGACGCGCAGCTTCACGTATCACGATTTCGGTTCGTCGATGCGCGAAGCTGCGCGTTTCCATGTTCAAACGCGCAAGAACGCGCTACCTTCTCGGTACCGGTCGGGCGGCCGCAATGGGCAGGCTCCCTGCGCATTGCACATGCTGCACCGCCCGCAACGCTTTGACTCCCAACCTGACCCATCCAGCGGCCCGACTATTGCCGGAGGGTGAACAGTGGACTATACCTGTGCGCATCGACCGCACGCCTCTGACCGGCGCAGTTGCCGCTAGGCGGGCCTGAAAGACCGGGAATTGACATCTCGTCATACCCCGCGGCATCACCATCTTCTTGGACATCGAGGGGCTAGGGGCACACTTCATGGGCTCTGCAACCGAGTACAACCGCCGGGACATCTTCAAGCGCGCCGCCGGCATCGCCGTGCTCGCTGCCACCGGCGGCTCCCTGCTCACCGCGTGTGCCGGCGGCACCGGCGGCAGCAGCGACAAGGGCGCCAAGGGCGCCGCGGGCTACAACCTGACCGACGCGAAGAACCCGTTCGGCGTTAAGGACGGCGAGGGCCTCGAGGTCTTCATCTTCGACGGCGGCTACGGCAACGAGTACGCCAAGCGGTTCGAGGAGATCTACGCCAAGAGCTACCCCGGCGCCAAGATCAACCACCAGGCCGACAAGGACGTCACCGGCAAGCTCCAGCCGCGCTTCAACGCCGGCTCCCCGCCGGACGTCATCGACGACTCGGGCGCCAAGCAGATGAAGCTCGACGTCCTCGCCGACTCCGGCCAGCTCACCGACCTGGCCCCGCTGCTGGACGCGCCGTACATCGACGACCCGTCGAAGAAGATCCGCGACGTCCTGATGCCCGGCACGATCGAGTCCGGCACCGTCAAGGGCAAGGTCTACAACCTGTCCTACGTCTACACCGTCTGGGGCTTCTGGTACTCCGGCAAGCTCTTCAAGGACAACGGCTGGACGGCGCCGAAGACCTGGGCCGAGTTCATCGACCTCTGCGGCAAGATCAAGGCCAAGGGCATCGCCCCGCTCGCCCACCAGGGCAAGTACCCGTACTACATCAACGTCGTCATGATGGACATGATCGCCAAGCAGGGCGGCCTGGACCTCATGAAGCGGATCGACAGCCTCGACGCCACCGCCTGGGACGACCCGGCCGTGAAGACCGTCGTCGAGTCGTTCTTCCAGGTCGTCGACAAGGACTTCCTGCTGCCCGGCACCAACGGCATGACTCACACCGAGTCGCAGACCGCCTGGAACCAGTACAAGGCCGCGTTCATCCCCTCCGGCTCCTGGCTGGAGAACGAGCAGCTGCCGACCACCCCGGCCGACTTCGACATGAAGTTCCTGCCGATCCCGTCGCTCCCCGGCGACAAGCTGCCCTTCGAGGCGATCCGCGCCGGTGCCGGCGAGCCCTTCATCGTCCCGGCCAAGGCCAAGAACGTGGCCGGCGGCCTGGAGCTGCTGCGCATCATGCTGACCAAGGAGGCCTCGGGCAAGTTCGCCCAGACCGCCAACAGCCTCACCTGCCTCAAGGACGGCGTCGGCCCCGAGGTGCAGCTCAAGCCGGGCACCGCCTCCACCGTCGTCGCCCTGAAGGCCGCGGGTACGAACACCTTCAACTTCCAGTACCCGAACACCGCCTCCAAGTTCGACGAGGACCTGCAGAACGCCTCGGGCGAGCTCATGGCCAAGCGCATCACTCCGGCGGAGTGGATCAAGCGCGCCAAGGAGTCGGCCGCCAAGAACAAGACCGCCTGACCGGTCGGACTCGAACAGCGCACCGGGGGCCCCGAACCGCCCCCGGTGCGCCCGCCTGACGGACAGGAGAAGTGACCGCGATGCGTCACGGCAAGTACCCCTTCATCGTGGGGTTCCTCTTCCTCCCGATCGTGCTGTACGTCGGCCTGGTGCTCTGGCCGTACGCGCAGACCTTCGGATACTCCCTGACCAACTGGTCCGGGGCGAGCCAGGAGATGGATTTCATCGGCCTGGACAACTACACGAGACTCCTCGATGACGAGGTCTTCGGCGGGGCGCTGTGGCACAACCTGCTGCTGCTGGTCCTGCTGCCGATCGTGACGATACTGATCGCGCTCTTCTTCGCCTTCATGCTCAACGTCGGCGGGAAGACCGGCACCGGCGGCGTCCAGGGCGTCCGCGGCGCCGGCTTCTACAAGGTGGTCTTCTTCTTCCCGCAGGTGCTGTCGATCGCGATCCTCGCCGTCCTGTGGGGCGCCGTCTACCGCACCGACGGCAGCGGCCTCGCCAACGGCGTCCTGATCAAGCTCGGCTTGGCCTCGGCGACCGACCCGGTGCAGTTCCTGTCCGACCCGGACATGGTGCTCTGGTGCGTGCTCGCCGTCCTCGTCTGGTCCGGCGTCGGCTTCTACCTGGTGCTGTTCTCCGCGGCCATGCAGTCGATCCCCAAGGACATCTACGAGGCCGCCCTGCTGGACGGCGCCAAGCGCGGCCAGACCTTCTTCCGGATCACCCTGCCGCTGCTCTGGGAGACCGTGCAGACCGCCTGGGTGTACCTGGCGATCGTTGCGATGGACGCCTTCGCCCTGGTCTCCAGCATCACCCCGGGCGCCTACTTCGGCGGCGGCCCCGACCACCACAGCGAGCTGATCTCCACGTACCTGATGCGCAGCTTCCTGCGCAACGGCGAGGCGGGCTACGCCTGCGCCATGGGCGTGGTGATCTTCTTCTTCACGCTGATCCTGACCATCGTCTCGCTCTGGGTCACCAAGCGCGACAAGATCGAGTACTGAGCGGGGACGGCGATATGAGCACTCTCGACAAGGCCGCGAGCCTCCCCGGCCAGCGCAGCGGCAGCCGGCCCGCCGACCGCCCGCAGCGGTTCGCCGAAGGCGGCGGCGTGCTGAACGTCTTCTCGCACGGCTTCCTCGCCCTGTGGGCCGTGATGATCATCCTGCCGCTGGCCTGGGTCGTCCTCGGCTCCTTCAAGACGGACGCCCAGATCAACGGCTCCGCCTGGAGCTGGCCCGACGCCTTCAAGTTCGACGCCTTCGGCCGCGCCTGGGAGAAGGGCATCGGCGGATTCTTCGTCAACACCCTGATCGTCCTGGCCGGATCGCTGACGCTGACGATGCTGCTCGGCTCGATGGCCGCCTACGTGCTGGCCCGCTACGAGTTCCGGGGCAACAAGGTCATCTACTACCTGTTCGTCGCCGGCGCGATGTTCCCGGTGTACCTGGCCCTCGTCCCGCTGTTCTTCATGGTCCGCAACCTGGGCGAGATCACCCCGCTGCTCGGCCTGAACAGCTACCTCGGCCTGATCCTGGTGTACGTGGCGTTCTCGCTGCCGTTCACCGTCTTCTTCATGTACTCGTTCTTCCGGACCCTGCCGACCGCCGTGCACGAGGCGGCCATGCTGGACGGCTGCTCGCACACCCGGGCGTTCTTCCAGATCATGGTGCCGATGGCCAAGCCCGGCCTGATCAGCGTGGGCATCTTCAACGTGCTCGGCCAGTGGAACCAGTACATCCTGCCGGTGACCCTGATGCAGCCGACCACGGCCGGCGAGGCCGACCACTCGGTGCTCGCCCAGGGCCTGGTCAACCTCGCCTTCCAGTCCGGCTACAAGAGCGACGCCCCGGCCCTGTTCGCCGGCATGACGATCGCCATGCTGCCCGTGCTGGTGGTCTATCTCTCCTTCCAGCGCCAGGTCCAGGCCGGCCTCACCTCGGCCACCCTCAAGTAGCAGGACCCGTCGGCCTTCCGTCAGCCCCGGTCGCAGGCCTGCGCCCGCAGGGCCCGTGCCAGGTCGTCACGGCACTCGATCACCAGACGCCGCAGCGCCGGCGCGGCGTCCTCGTGCTCCGACAGCCAGGCGTCCGCCGCGTCCAGGGTCTTCTGCTCGGTCTGGTACTTCGGGAAGAAGCCGCCGACGATCCGCATCGCGATCTCGATCGAGCGCTGCTTCCAGACGTCCTCCAGCATCGCGAAGTACGGCTCGGTGTACGCCGCCGTCAGCTCCCGCTGACCGGCCTGCGCGAAGCCCGCGATCTGGGCCTCGACCAGGGCGTTCGGCAGCTCGTCCGAGTCCACGACGGCCGCCCAGGCGGCGGCCTTGGCACCGGGCGTGGGCAGCGCGGCGAGGCACTGGGTGAGCTGGCGCCGGCCGCTCGCGGTGTTGTCCCGCTGCAGCTCCCGCTCCATCTCCTCGCCGGTCGCCGCGCCGGCGGCGGCCAGCGCCAGCCAGAGCGACCACCGCAGTTCCTGGTCGACGTCCAGCCCGTCGATCCGGGCGGTGCCCTCCAACAGGCCGCGGACCAGCCGCAGCTGCTCCGGCCCGTGCGCCACGGCAGCGGTGAACCGCGCCCAGGCCAGCTGGTGGTCGCTGCCCGGCGCGGCCGCACGCAGCTCCCGGACGGCGCACTCGGCGAGCAGCCGGCCGCCCTCCTCGCGCCACTCGGGGTCGGCGTACAGGTCGAGCGCGGTCTGCGCCTGCAGGTGGAGCGACTGCAGCACCCCGATCTCCGACTCCCGGCCGGCGAAGTCCAGCACCAGCGCCACGTAATCGCGGGCCGGCATCAGACCGTCCCGGGTCAGGTTCCACACCGCGGACCAGGCGAGCGCCCGGGCCAGGTCGTCCCGGACGTCGCCGAGGGCGGCGCGCAGCGTCGCCAGCGACCCCTCGTCGAAGCGGACCTTGCAGTACGTCAGGTCGTCGTCGTTGACCAGCACCAGGGCCGGTCGCTGCAGCCCGACGGCGTCGGCGACCACCGTCCGGCCGCCGGTCACGTCCAGCTCGATCCGCGCGGTACGCACCAGCGTCCCGGTCTCGTCCCGGTCGTACAGGCCGACGGCGACCCGGTGCGGGCGCAGGACACCGCCGTCCTGGACGACGGCGAGCTCGGTGATCCGGCCGTCGGCGTCCACGGTGAGCTGCGGGGTGAGGGTGTTGACCCCGGAGGTCTGCAGCCACGCGGCCGACCAGGCGGTCAGGTCGCGGCCGCTGGTCTCCTCCAGCGCGTCCAGCAGGTCGGTGAGCACGGTGTTGCCGTAGGCGTGCCGCTTGAAGTAGGCCCGGGCGCCCGCCAGGAAGGGCTCACGGCCGACGTACGCCACCAGCTGCTTGAGCACCGAGGCGCCCTTGGCGTAAGTGATGCCGTCGAAGTTGAGCTTGGCGTCCTCCAGGTCCCGGATGTCCGCGGTGATCGGGTGGGTGGTCGGGAACTGGTCCTGCCGGTACGCCCACGCCTTGCGGCGGTTCGCGAAGGTGATCCACACTGCCCGGTAGCGGGTCGCCTCGACCTGCGAGAACGAGCCCATGAAGTCCGCGAAGGACTCCTTCAGCCACAGGTCGTCCCACCACTTCATGGTGACCAGGTCGCCGAACCACATGTGGGCCATCTCGTGCAGCACCACATTGGCCCGGCCCTCGTACGCGGCCTCGGTGACCTTCGAGCGGAAGACGAACTCCTCACGGAACGTCACGCAGCCCGGGTTCTCCATCGCACCGATGTTGTACTCCGGGACGAAGCACTGGTCGTACTTGCCGAAGGGGTACGGGTAGTCGAACTCGTCGTGGAAGAAGTCCAGGCCCTGCTTGGTGACGGTGAAGATCTCGTCCGAGTCGAAGTACGGCGCCAGCGAGCGGCGGCAGGTCGCGGCGAGCGGGATCTCCAGCCGGGTGCCGTCCGGCAGGGTACGGCCGTAGTGGTCGCGGGCCACGTGGTACGGGCCGGCCACCACCGCCGTCAGGTAGGTGGAGATCGGCTTCGTCGGGGCGAAGCGCCACGTCCGGGTGCCGCTGCCGTCCGCGGTGACCTCCTCGTGCACCGCGTTCGCGTACACGTCCCAGGCCGCCGGGGCGGTCACGGTGAAGGAGAACGGGGCCTTCAGGTCCGGCTGCTCGAAGTTCGCGAACACCCGGCGGGCGTCGGCCGGCTCGAAGTGCGTGTACAGGTAGGTCTCGCCGTCCGCCGGGTCGACGAACCGGTGCAGGCCCTCGCCGGTGCGGCTGTACGCGCAGTCCGCCTCGACCACCAGCTCGTTCTGCTCGGCCAGACCCGGCACCGCCACCCGGGCGCCGTCGAACACCTCGGCCGGGTCCAGCGAGCGGCCGTTCAGCACCACCGAGCGGACGGCCGGCGCCAGCAGGTCCACGAAGGTGTCCGCGCCCGGCGCGGAGCAGCTGAAGGCGATGGTCGTGGTGGAGCGGAAGACGTCGACCGCCGGGTCGGCCGCGGAGGAGACGTCCAGCGCGACGCGGTATCCCTCCACCTGGATCAACTCGGCCCGCTGCTGGGCTTCTTCGCGGCTCAGGTTCTTGCCCGGCACGGCGGTACTCCTTTGTCCGGATCGCACGGTGTGAGGAAATCTGCACGGCCGCGCCGGTGGGCCCGGCCGGGGGCATCCTTTCACGCGCGCCCCGCGCGGCCCGGGCACAGCACCGGGTGGTGCGCACGGAATCAACCGGGCCGTCGCACGGTTGGCACCGCGGGGTACACCCATGCACCCGAACGCCGACCGAAGGACGCCGTCCGTGACGACTGCCGATTCCCGCAAGATCGCCGACTTCTGGTTCGACCCGATCTGCCCCTGGGCCTGGATGACCTCCCGCTGGATGCTGGAGGTCGAGCAGCTGCGCCCGGTGGACACCCGCTGGCACGTGATGAGCCTGTCCGTGCTGAACGAGGGCCGCGACGAGCTGCCCGAGAAGTACAAGGAGCTGCTCGCCAAGGGCTGGGGACCGGTGCGCGTGCTCATCGCCGCCGCCCAGGCGCACGGCGACAAGGTGCTCGGCCCGCTCTACACCGAGCTCGGCCTGCGCTTCCACAACCAGGGCCTGCCGAACGAGCGGGCCACCATCGAGGCCGCGCTCGAGGCGGCCGGCCTGCCGGTCGAGCTCGCCGACGCCGCCGACACCGACGCCTACGACGAGGCGCTGCGCGCCTCCCACCGCGAGGGCATCTCGCTGGTCGGCGAGGACGTCGGCACCCCGGTGATCGCCGTCGACGGCCCGGACGGCGACCGGATCGCCTTCTTCGGCCCGGTGGTCACCCCCACCCCGCGCGGCGAGGCCGCCGCCCGCCTCTGGGACGGCACCCTGCTCGTCGCCGCCACCCCCGGCTTCTACGAGATCAAGCGCACTCGCACCGCCGGCCCGTCCTTCGAGTAAGGACCCCGGCGGGGGACGCCAGAGGGGTACGACGGAGGGGCGCGGGTTACCCGCGCCCCTCCGTCGTACCCGTGTCCTAGGCCGTCACGGCCCGCTTCTGCTTCATCCAGCCGGCCACGGCCAGCGCGACCGCCAGACCGCCGGTGAAGTACAGCTGGATCCGGTTGCTGTCGTCCAGCAGCATCAGCGCCAGCACGCCCAGGATGCCGACCAGCGCCACCCAGGTCAGGTACGGGAAGGCCCACATCCGCACCGACAGCTGCTCCGGCGCCTCACGCTCCAGCCGCCGCCGCATCCGCAGCTGGGCCACCGCGATGAACGCCCAGACCACCAGCACCGAGGCGCCGACCATGTTCAGCAGCCAGGTGAAGACGGTGTCCGGCCACCAGTAGCTCAGCAGCACCGCCAGGAAGCCGAAGCCGGAGGAGGCCAGCACGGCCCGGCGCGGCACCCCGCCGCCGATCTTCGCCAGCGCCTTCGGGCCCTGGCCGCGCTGCACCAGCGAGTACGCCATCCGGGAGGAGCCGTAGATGTTGGCGTTCATCGCGGACAGCAGGGCGATCAGCACGACGACGTTCATGACCTGGCCGGCGCCCGGGATGCCCAGGCTGTTCAGCACCGCCACGTACGGGCCGGGGCTGAGGATCGAGGAGTCGTTCCACGGGACCAGGGTGACGATCACGACCATCGAGCCGACGTAGAACAGCCCGATCCGCCACATCGCGGTGCGCACCGCGCCCGCCACGCTGCGCCGGGGGTCCTTGGACTCCGCGGCGGCGATGGTCACGGTCTCCAGGCCGCCGTACGCGAAGACGGAGGCCAGCAGGCCGGTGACCAGGCCGGTGGTGCCGTGGGGCAGGAAGCCGCCGTGGCCGGTCAGGTTGGCGGTGCCGGGGGAGTCGGTGCCGGGCAGCACGCCGGCGATGGCCAGGACGCCGATCACCAGGAACGCGGCGATCGCGGTGACCTTGATCGCGGCGAACCAGAACTCGAACTCGCCGAAGTTCTTCACCGCCGCCAGGTTGCTGGCGCAGAAGAAGGCCATGAAGACGGCCACCCACACCCACAGCGGCACACCCGGGAACCAGCCCTGCATCACGTGCGAGGCGCCGATCGCCTCGGCCGCGACACCGACGCACAGCAGCGTCCAGAACATCCAGCCGACGGTCAGACCGGCCCACGGCCCGATCTCCCGCTCGGCGTGCACCGAGAAGGAGCCGCTGGCCGGACGGGCGGCGGACATCTCGCCGAGCATCCGCATCACCAGCATGACGAGGATGCCCGAGACGGCGAACGCCAGGATGATCGCCGGGCCGGCGGCCGCGATGCCGGCGCCGGAGCCGACGAAGAGGCCGGCACCGATCACGCCGCCGAGCGCGATCATGGACAGATGGCGAGGCTTGAGGCCCGCGGCCAGCGTGCCCTCGGCGGCGGGCTCGGTGGCCTGCCGCTCCAGGGTGGGCGTGGGGGTGGTCGTCATCGGCGCATCCAGAGTTCGTCGGATATCGGAACGAGTTGTCCACTATTCGGCAGGCCGGATGGACACGCCAAGAAATCGCGGCGAGAGACCGCAATTCGGACACTGTGGTGACGCTGCGTGCCGGACATCTCACGGTGGCACCGGGACGCGGCGGGAGTGCCGCAGGCGGGACCCCACAAAGGCCGGGCCTGACGCTTTGTCGGAGACGGCGGCCGTCGGTACGCGTACCGGAGCGTAGGTTCACAACTGTTCACTGATCACCGGTCACCGATCGAATCCGACCGCCGAGCAGAAGCGGAGCCCTCCGATGGCCACTGCCGCGCCGATCACCGGCACCCCCGGCACCCCCGGCACCCCCGTCCTTGCCGACCTGCTGCCCCGCGCCACCACCCGCCTCGGCGGCCAGGTGCGCGAACTCGCCCTCGTCGCCGGCGGCGCCGCCCTCACCGGCCTCGCCGCCCAACTGTCCGTCCCGGTGCCCGGCTCGCCCGTCCCGGTCACCGGCCAGACCTTCGCCGCCCTGCTCGTCGGCACCGCCCTCGGCGCCCGCCGCGGCGTCGCCTCCCTCGGCCTCTACCTGCTGGCGGGCATGGCGGGCCTGCCCTGGTTCGCCGACGGCACCTCCGGCTGGACGATGCCCAGCCTCGGCTACGTCCTCGGCTTCGTCCTCGCCGCCGGCCTCACCGGCGCGCTCGCCCGCCGCGGCGCCGACCGCAGCCCGCTGCGCACCGCCGGCGCCATGGTCCTCGGCAACCTCGCGATCTACGCCGTCGGCGTGCCCTACCTGGCCGCCGCCCTGCACGTCCCGCTCGCCGAGGCGGCCGACCTCGGCCTCTACCCCTACCTGGTGGGCGACGCCCTCAAGGCCGTCCTCGCCATGGGCGCCCTGCCGCTCGCCTGGAAGCTCCTCGGCCGCACCCGCTGACCGGGGCGGACCGGCGCGCGCCCGCCCCCTCCCGCAGCCCGGTGCACGCGCATGCCACACTCATGGTCATGCGCGTGTACCTGGGCTCCGACCATGCCGGATACGAACTGAAGAACCACCTCGTCGAGTGGCTGAAGGGGGCCGGCCACGAGCCGGTCGACTGCGGCCCGCACATCTACGACGCCGAGGACGACTACCCGCCGTTCTGCCTCCGCGCCGCCGAGCGCACCGCCGCCGACCCCGAGGCCCTCGGCGTCGTGATCGGCGGCTCCGGCAACGGCGAGGCGATCGCCGCCAACAAGGTCAAGGGCGTCCGCGCCGCACTCGCCTGGAGCGAGCAGACCGCCGCCCTCGGCCGCGAGCACAACAACGCCAACGTCATCTCCGTCGGCGGCCGCATGCACACCCTCGACGAGGCCACCAAGTTCGTCGAGATCTTCCTCAACACCCCGTACAGCGGCGAGGCCCGGCACACCCGCCGGATCGAGATGCTGAGCGAGTACGAGACCACCGGCGAACTCCCGCCGATCCCGGCCCACCACCCCCAGGGCTGACCGACCCTCCGACCCACCTGGGCCGCACGGGCCGTCAGAACCCGTGCGGCAACCAGGGCGCCACGTCCGAGGCGAAGGCCCGCGAGGCCTGCGCCAGCGCCCCCTCCCGCAGCTCGGTGACCAGGCCGGCCCGGGCCAGCGCCGCCAGCGTCTCCCCGCCGAGATAGGCGGACCCCAACTCCCGGACGTCCAGCACCAGATCGGCCGGAGCCCCGGTACGGACACAGCTCGTCGCCCGACCCGGACCGGCACTGCGCAGCCGCCAGCGGCCCGCGTTCCACGGACAGAAGCCGTCCGCCACCTCCAGCACCACGTCCAGCGGCTGCGCGTAGCCCCGCGACTCCAGCGCCGCACCCACGTCCACCACCCGCAGGTGCAGTGCGTCGCTCAGCCGCGGCTCCAGCCGGCGCACGTCCGACACCAGGTGCAGCAGCGGATCGTCCACCGGCAGGTTCCCGGCCGCCACCGTGTCCACCAGGTCCATGTCGAGCAGGTACCGCCACAGCCGCGCGTACACCGCAGGCGTCAGCGCCTCGACGTCCCGCACCTTCACCCGGCCCACCGCGTTGTCCGCCGCCGACCAGTCCACCTTCACCGAGTAGCGGGCGTAGCCGAGCAGCCGGCCGCTCTCGGCGTCCTCGGCGAGCACGCACTGCCGCGGCGAGAAGCCGTCCCGCGAGGACGGCACGTCCAGCAGCGGATGCCGCTCCCAGCCGGGGCGGCGCTCCAGCCGGCCCGGGCGCAGCGGCACCAGCGCGGCGTACAGCTCCTCGCAGGCCGGCGAGGCCTCCACCGGGTCGGCCAGCCGCAACCGCAGCGCCGGGTCGTCCGGCACCGGCAGCGACACCCGATGGCAGGGCACCGTCACCGCCATCCGCCAGGTCGCCCGCCCGAACCCGAACCGGCCGTAGATTCCCGGCTCCGAGGCCGTCAGCGCCGCCAGCGGCTCGCGCGCGGCCCGCACGTCGTCCAGCAGCCGCCGCATCAGCGCCGTCAGCCCGCCGCGACGGCGGTGGGTGGGCAGGACGCCGACCATGGTGACGCCCGCCACCGGCAGGACCGCCCCGCCGGGCACGGCCATCCGGAAGCTGAACGCCCCTCCTCCGCCGACCGGTTCCTCGCCGTCGCAGATCACCAGGGAGCGCCCGACCTCGGTCAGCGACCGGTACAGCGCGCGCTCCTCGGCCGCTTCCTCCTCGCCGCCGAAGGCGATCTCCAGCCGGCGGTACCAGCCGTCCCACTCCTCCGCGGCGAGCGGACGGACCGTCAGCGCACCGGCGTCACCTGTCGTCATACCGCCCACCCTCGCACCCGGTGCCGGCCGTGTGCGACCGACTTACCGCCGGGCCGTCACCGCCCGGCGCCCGAACGCCGCCGCGCGCCCCCGGAGCGCGAACGACGGCGCACTCCCACCACCCGGCCGAAACCCGCCGCAGAGCACCCGGGCGCCCGCGCAGCCCCGGCGCAGGCGTCGACGCCGACCCGTAACCGTGGATAAGGTCGGACCCCATGGCTGGCAGCACGCAGGGCACCCCGCCCCGGACGACTGCGACGGGCCCCACCGCACGCGCGGCCAGGGAGCCCGTGACGGCCCGGTTGCGCACGAGGCTCCGCCGGGCCCGCCGCACCATGCGCCGAACCGGCGTCGACTACTTCCGCGGCGCCGCCCCCGACTGGCTCGCCTTCGCCCTCTTCCTGGCCGCCGTCCCGCTGCTCGTCGTCCTCAACATCTGGATCCCGGCCTGGGTGCCGCCCACCTCCCTGGTGCTCCCCGTCCTCGCCGGCTCCCTGCTGCTGCGCCCCGGCACCCTCGTCCTGCTGTACGCCGCCGCCGCGGTCGGCCTGTCCACCGAGTCGCTCATCCACACCGGCGAGCGCGTCGCCAGCGACAACCCCGACGCCTACGTCTACGGCGTCACCCCCGGCGCCGCCCTGGTCGTCGGTGCGGTCGGTGTCGCCGGCCTGCTGCTCGCCCAGTTCCGCAGCCGGGTCGGCGTGCCCTGGCGCGGCGGCGGCACCATGCTCTTCGACCTCCGCGAACGGCTCCGGGTGCAGAGCCAGCTGCCCCGGCTGCCCGACGGCTGGTCCGCGGACATGGCGCTGCGCCCCGCCGGCGGCCAGTCCTTCTCCGGCGACTTCGTGGTCGCCGCCCGCACCGGTCCCGGCGGCCGCACCCTGGAGGTCGTCCTCGCCGACGTCTCCGGCAAGGGCATGGACGCCGGCAGCCGCGCGCTGCTGCTCTCCGGCGCCTTCGGCGGCCTGCTCGGCTCGCTGCCCGCGCACGACTTCCTGCCCGCCGCCAACGGCTACCTGCTCCGCCAGGAATGGGAGGAGGGCTTCGCCACCGCCGTCCACCTGGTGCTCGACCTCGACACCGGCCAGTACGAACTGCTCTCCGCCGGCCACCTGCCCGGCATGCAGCGGCACGGCGGTACCGGCGTCTGGGAGGCCAAGGAGTCCGAGGAGGGGCCGCTGCTCGGCATCTACGACGGCGCCAAGTTCGAGGGCCTGCGCGGCCGGCTCGACTGCGGGGACGTGCTGATGCTGTGCACCGACGGCATGGTCGAGATCCCCGGCCGCGACCTCGCCGAGGGCATGGACCGGCTGATGGGCGAGGCCGACCGACTCGTCGTCAACGGCTTCCGCGGTGCCGCCGGACGCCTCATCGAATCGGTCGCCAAGGACGTCAACGACGACCGCGCCGTGCTGCTGGTGTGGCGCCAGTAATGCCTGTCAACCCCCGGGAGTGATCTTCGGCCAATCCCGACAACCCCTTCACCCGGTGGATCACGGGCCGCGGGCCTGCCGATTGGCCATTGTGGCGCGTTCCACCCCGCCCCCGCCGACGGTTCGTCAGAAGACATCGACTATCGTCTCGGTCGGCGGAAATTCGTCTCACATGGCAGGATCTTCGCTCCGGGCTCCCGGCTAGTCCTTTACGCAGGCAGCACGAACGACCACACTGAGTCCGGGTGGGCTGGTCGATGCTCGGGGGACGGGGGGCGAGAGGTGCGGCAGACAGCAGGCGTCACCGGCGCCGCGGACGCCTCCACGGCGGTGGGATCGGTCGACTCGTGCCAGGGACGGTCGGCGCAGGCCGCGGTCCGGTTCCGACACGGGGTTCCAGCACGAACCCCTGCCACAGATTGAGGAAGTGAGTCAGGGTGGCCTTCTCCGTCTCCGCGCTGTTCCTGTTCGGCGTCATCGTCGTCATCTTCATCCGCAACAAGCAGCTGAAGACCAGCCACGCCATCATCGCGGCGCTCTTCGGCTTCATGGTGAGCCAGTCCACGGCGGCCCGGCCGATCCAGGACTTCCTCAACCAGCTGGCGAAGACCATCTCCTCCGTCGCGAGCTGACGGCCCCGCGGACCGATCCCCCCGCGGGCTGACCCCGCGCAGCGGGCGGGCCGCGGGCTGCCTTTCGGTAGGGCTGCCTTTCGGTAGGGCTGCCTTTCGGTAGGGCTGCCTTTCGGTAGGGCTGCCTTTCGGTAGGGCTGCCTTTCGGTAGGGCTGCCTTCTGGTCGGGCGTCTTCGTCCCGAGCCGCCCGGTCCTACCGTCCGGCCCGGGCCCGCCGCCACCGGGCCAGCACCCCGAGCCGCGCGGCGGGCGAGGCGACCACAGCGGGCCCGGTGACGCCGGCGTCCCCGGCCGCGCCGACCGCTGCCGGCGGAAGCTCCCCGGCAGGCCGTCCCTCCGGCACCAGCAGGACGAACAGCCGCGCCCAGCAGAGCCGTTCGCCGCGCGGCCAGCCGAGCGCGCGCAGCGCCGCCGAAGCGGGCTCGGAGACCTCGCCGTTGACCCGGACCTCGGCGACGTCCTCGCCCGCCCGGCCGCCGAGGAACAGCTTCACGCCCGTCACGGCGGGCTCCGCACACCCGGACGACAGCTCCGGCGCCAGCGCACCTGCGAGCTCCGGCAGCAACTGGTGGCCGGCCAGCCACTCCGACAGCCGTTCGCTGTCGAAGCCGAAGACGGCGGCCGGCCCCTGCACGGCCTGCCAGCCCGGCAGCAGCGCCGGGCGGACGTGGTCGCCGTGCGTCCCACGGCCCTCCTGCAGCTCCACCACGGCCGCCGCGGTGGTGGTCGCCCACATCCGCACCGCGCTCTCCAGCCGCTCCTCCTCCGTGCGGCCGAGGCCCGCCGTGCAGTCCCACACCACCGGGCCGTCCGCGCGGCCGACGTCGAAGGCGAAACCGAGGTCCACGTGTCCGCTGCCGCCGCCCTCGCCCGGGTGCTCGCGGACCGCCACGGCCGTCGTCCCGGGCCCGCGGACCACACTGCCCTCGACCGTGAACCGCTGACCGAACCGGGCCATCTCCCGGACGACGCTGCGCTGGATCACGTCCAGTCGGGACTGCGCGCGCACCCGGGGGCTCCTCGCTCGAAAAGGGGTCGAACACCGATCGGGAGCGAGGCTATCGGCCCCCCGGGTGACCAGCGTCACCGGGCGGGCCATGATCCGTGCCGGGCCGCGAGCGGGCCGCCACGGGGGGTGTCCGATTTGCCTGACCGCTGATGATCCGGACACGTACGGTCACTGCGGCGACTGCGCTCCGCCCACCGGTGGCGGGCGGAGCGTCACCCCCGGGACGGCTCCCGGGGGCCTCCCGGGACGGGGAGCTTGCCTCGGGAGGGGCCCATCGGTTTTCCTCGGAGCCTGCCCGGCCGCACCGGCTGGGCGGGCCACCGGGCGGAACGCCGAGTCCTGCCGCCGTCCGGGGTCACGCACCCTTCCGTGCACGGCAGGAGCGGGGGACCCAAGGTAAGTGCCGCACCCGGTGATCCGGGACGGCTTGGGGTGAAGTCGCGTCACTTTCGCGACCGGGCGAACTCCCCGCCCGAACCCGACAGCTCACCTCGCAGGCGTCGGAGAGGAACACCCGCATGTCCGTTCTGGGCACCCGTCTGTCCCGCGTCGCCGTCGCCACCGGTGTGGCCGCCGCCGCCATCGCCATCCCCGTCACCGCCGCCTCCGCCGCGAGCGCCCACGCCGCCCCGGCTGCCGCTCCGGCCGCCGTCGCCCCGGCCGCCGCGCC
>NZ_JAHTIK010000001.1:5495635-5537359 GCF_025655475.1 Kitasatospora sp. DSM 101779
CCGCCGAGGCCCCCGCCGCGGCTCCGGCCGCCGCCCCGGCCGCCGACGCCACCTACAAGGTCGTCCACGGCGACACCCTGTCCAAGATCGCCAACGCGCAGCACGTCGACGGCGGCTGGAAGAAGCTCTACCAGGACAACCGCCAGGTCATCGGCGGCAACCCGAACCTGATCTTCCCGGGCCAGAAGCTGACCGTCGGCGGCCACGCCGCGCCGGCCGCCGCCCCGAAGCCCGAGGCCGCCAAGCCCGCCGCGGCCGCCTCCCGCTCCGAGAAGCGCACCCCGGTCCAGGCCGCGCCGAAGCCGGCCGCCCCCAAGACCGAGGCCGCCAAGCCCGCCGCGCCGAAGCCGGCCGCCGCCCCGAAGACCGAGGCCGCCAAGCCCGCCGCCGCTGCCTCCGGCTACGTCGCGCCGGTCGCCGCCCCCCTCGGCACCCCGTACCACAAGGCCGGCTCCAACTGGTCCAGCGGCTACCACACCGGTGTCGACTTCGCCGTCAGCACCGGCACCTCGATCCACGCCATCGCCGCCGGCACCGTCGTCGAGGCCGGCTGGGGCGGCGCGTACGGCAACAACGTCGTCATCAAGCACGCCGACGGCAAGTACTCGCAGTACGCCCACTTCTCGGCCCTGAAGGTCTCGGTCGGCCAGACCGTCACCGCCGGCCAGATCATCGGCCTCTCCGGCGCGACCGGCAACGTCACCGGCCCGCACCTGCACTTCGAGGTCCGCACCACCCCGTCGTACGGCTCCGACATCGACCCGGTGGCGTACCTCGCCGCCCACGGTGTCCGCGTCTGACGCACGCCGCCGACGCGCACCATGCCGACGCAACGACGCTGAGGCACACCGCGCCGCATCCGAAGGCCCGGCCCGGGGATCCCACGATCCCGGGGCCGGGCCTCGGCCGTTCCCAACCGCCCCTGGCACAGGGGCAGTTCACCGCTGGCGGCGGGCGCCCGTGCGGCGGCCTCCCGGGCGGTCCGGCCCGGCGGGCACCACGCCCCCGACCGGCCGAACGTTCCCGAACGCACGCCCGGTGCGACCTACCGCCGCAGACACGACAACCTCGTCGCGGAAGAGCCATGCCCCGAGGACTCAAGCGCGCCGCCGTCCTGCTCGCCGTCGCCGTCGCCGCCCGCCTGCCGGCGGCAACCGCCGCAGCCGCCCCGCAAGCACCGCACCCTCGTCATCGGCGACCAAGAACATCGTCGGCGACCAGAACCAGGTGGCCGGGGACGACATCTTCAACGTGGGCGGCGACAACACCGTCGGCTCCGACAACGGAGGCGACTCCACCTCCCGCGACTGGCTCGACTTCAACGCCGTCGCCGCCGCCGTCACCCGCCACTACCTGGGCTGACCGGGCACCACCAGGTCAACGGCCCCGACTCGGCGAGACCGCCGTGCAACCGGGGCCGTGGTCCGGACCGCGTCGCCCCCGCGGCGGTTCGACCACACTCTCGAGGGGCCGCACGGGCGCGCGCCTGACGCCGCGACCCACCTCACGCCCCCCGCCCGAAAGGGGTACGCAACGGGCACGGCGCACGGAAGCCCGCTCGGACGACGAAGGCCCCGGCTCCGCGATCATGTCGCTGAGCTGGGGCCTTGACGTTGGAGCGGGCGACGGGAATCGAACCCGCGTGGCCAGTTTGGAAGACGCCGGCACCGCACTGCCGCTGAGCTGGCGACTCGCTGACCTGCGGGGGAGCGGGGCGCCTTGCCGTTGTTCCCCGCACCTCCCCGCCGGTTCCTGGCCGAACGGGCATGCAAGGGGCACGGAGCGGGCACAGCTGCTCCTATGCCCGCTACTCGGGCCAGCAGCCCCGAAGGCCTCTCGATTGCCCCTGGGGTCCGTAGAACGGCTACTGGGCATGCTTTAACCCATACATGATCATCAGGAATCAGGAAAATCGGCTGATCCGACGCTAAGGCGTCGCAGGCTGGTTCGAAGTCGCCTCGATCGAGCAGGAGCATTCTTGATGCAGTGATGTGGGCCCGTGAGTAGCATGTTGGCCACGCGCGGTGTGCCCGGGAGCAGGCCCTGAGCCCTGAAAGAAGGACCGTCCGGAGTCGATTGATCCCAGGCAGGCCGCCGCATGGCGTGTGGGGATCACCGCCGAAGGTCATGGAGTGCCAGGTACGTGTGGGCGGTGGAGATTCTGAACGATGAGATGTTGCCATGCCTGGCTGCAGGGTTACAGCGAGACCAGTGTCCGAATCACCTAACAGGGGCGGCGTCGGCGGCCTTGACCGCTGGTGACCGGGACAGTCCCCAGGCCGAGGATGTAACTGGGCCATTTCACGGCAAATTGACCATTTCGTGGATCAGACGATAGGCCTCACTCTCGAAGGCCATGAGCAGTCGTTCGTCTTTCGATGACAGCTGGTCGCCGTCCTGGCGGAGAATCGCGCCCGCCCGTCCATTCGGAGGCCATGTTCGGGCCTGGCCGTTGCCGAGTAGGAGCACATGGAATAGCGACGGGCCGCAGCCGAGCTCCCAGGTGCGCTGGCCGTCGGGACTTGCAAAGAACAGGGTGTCACTGGCACCCGCGCCCTCATGCCGGCCGAGGTCCTGAATGAAGCCAGCGCGTAGGATGGCGCGGCCTGTGCGACTCACAGCCTGGTCAACGAGCACCTGCCTCGGCAGCGGCGCTTGTGGAGTCACTGGGAGCTGGCCATGGAGGATGCTGTAAAGCTCTTCCTGATCCTTCCTTAGGATCTCGTTAGCGGCCTCCGTCTTCCTCATCAGCTGATCCTGAAGCAGAGCCAGTGCAGCGAAGAGCAGGAGGGCGGCACCGACGTTGATGAAGATGGACTGCCAGTAGGCTTCCACTACTGCGGCCGCCCACAGCAGCAGTACACCGGTGACGGTCACGATGGCAGAGAGGATCCAGTTCGGCCGTTTCCTGGTTGTCTCAAAGGTTTTTTTGGCAGCTTGCACACTCACGTTACTTGTCCTCCTTGGCAGCCACTGATGCGCAGGGCGCGTGGGGAGTGTGATCGAGCTGCTCCCACCAGGCTTCGGTGTCCGGGTCGAGGCGATCGGGAAGGGCCTCCGGCTCCAGTCCGAGTGGGTCCAGTTCCTGGCCGAGCAGTACGGCCTCGGCCGCGGCCTGACGGTTCATGTCATTTAGGTGGATCGCGAAGGACCGGCGGACCGTATCGTCGTGCGGGGAATTCCGGTAGACGTCTTCCCAGAGCATCGCTGCGATGTTCATGTATTTGAGTTGCGACAGGGAAACTGCGAGATTGTGGTTTACACCATCCATGTCGCTATCGGGCAGGCAGGCTAGTCCGGTAGAGAGTAGGAATCGGTAGACATCGCTCGCTTGCCGGGCCTGGTCGGATGCCAGCGAGTCTGCGAAAAACCGAAGCGCGGCGTAGCGAACATGGTCGGACCTAGCAGCCTCCGCAACCCTGCGAGCCGCCTCCCGGACAGCCTCGGGCTGGTCGAGCTCGACGAGTGTGTCGATAGCCTCGTAGAGGTTCCCTAGGGAGGGGTTGGAATCGATTCCCGTGAGAATCCTCCGAACTTCCGCATCGATCTGGTCCTCCGGTATGGGATGGTTCCGGACGCGGGCAAACCGGAATACGAGCGCCTGGGTTCGTTCCGGGCGATGATGGGCACCTTCGTTGAGCAGCCGCCTGAGGGTCTCGTCGACGACCGAGTACTCATCGGATATCTTTCGCTTCAGGACGAAATCCGCATAGTTCTGCATGATGTTGTAGTGGCCCGGGGCGAGGCGCATGGCCGCTCGGTGGAGTTGCAACGCCAGTTCCTGGCCAGCCACCCGAGCGGCGATGAGGGCAGAGTTTCCAACTGTGGCCGCAGCATGGCTGGGGAAGTCGGTTTGCTGGGTCAGCTGTCTGATCTCCTCCAGCGCAGCTCTCGCCTGTTCGAGTCGGCCGTCATCTTCCGCCTGGTTGGCCTTGAGGTACAGCAGGAAGGCCTGATTCTCCAGCGATCCAGCCGGTTCGTTTACGTTTGACCCCAGGCGAGTGGCGTCCACTGAGGTGTGCATCCCCTGAAGTCCGTGCCAGCCAGCTCCTCCTTCCCCTCCTCGTCCTCCTCCGCCATCACTCTCGCCGTCGTCCTGTAGAGGAGGGGGCGGAGGCGGCTGCCAAGCCGGCGCCGCGTTGATGTAGAGCAGCAGCTGCGGATCGACATCGGTGAGGTCCGCGCCGCGTTGGTCCGCGAGTGTTTTCAAGGCGGGCCAGAGCTCGGTATCGCCGAGTTCCCACAAGCCGGAGATCGCCCGACCCAGGTCGATGAGCTGATCGACCTGCTCCGTCAGCTGGTTGACTTGCCGTAGCTGCTCGCGTTGCTCCGGTCCGGTGGTCTGCGCCTGCAGGTTCAGGCTCCAGGAATACCTCCACCAGAAGTTCGGCCAGAACGCTCGCATCACCCATTGCTTGACGTCGGCCGGCGACAGCGGCACGCCGGGTTGAGGCTTGAACTGGGCGAGGAAGGTGTTGAAGCGATGCTTGGCCGACCGCGGTGTGAGATTAACGTCGACTTTTAGGAGCGGAGCGAGGAGGCAGTTCGGGTACCGTCGGCCGGACTCGGCCAGGAATTGCTCCAGTTCTTTGAACCTTTCCCCTAGGTCGCCGTCCCCGCTGACACTAGGTATTTTCTTCGTGAGTCCGATCAGGTACTCCGCCACATCCCCGGGAGAGGACAGGAGAGTGGGTACCTCCACGCCGAGATGAACGTACTTTTCCAAGGCCTGCTCCGGATAGCGGGGCCCGAGCAAGAGGTGCTCACGTACTGACTCGACGAGATGTTCACGGCTGGCGGCCATGACGAAGAACAGATTCTGTTGATTTGGGCTCAGCCATTGCGTGATCGCTGCGAGCAAGTCGGCAGTGAAGCCCTTGCGGCACCTGTCCAGGTCGTCCACGAGAACCACGTGGACTCGCTGGCTGTGGCTTCCCTCGCGACCTGGACCCGGGCCCGTCTCGCTCAGGCGGTCGGCGACCATTCTGTCGGCACACTGACGCATCCATTGCTCCAGCAATGGTGGGGCATTTGAGTAGCTCTGGAGTATGCGCTGGAATACCATAGCTCCCTGGAGGGAGGATCGAAGTGGAACATCATTAGGCATGATCAACGGGGAATTAGATTCCATTCCTGCGATGATGTAAAGGTATTCCGAGAGGAGCGTGGGGTCACCTTCCGTGAGGCCATTTACGATTTCATAGGCAAGGCTCGCCCGGACGTCCTCCACTCGTTCCCACAGTGGCGCCTCGTACCATGTCCTGCTGAAGCGGTCAGACGCGTTAGCGGCCTCTACCTTTTCTTCGACCATCTGCTCCAGTACCCGGAGGGCGGTGGACTTACCCGCGCCCCATCGGCCGTAAAGTGCAAACACCATGGGTGGCGAAGGGGCGCCACTGGCGCAGGGTCGCGCAATGTGTGAAGCGACACTCTCCAGACTTGTCCGGAAATCCTTCTGCTCGAATAGGATATCGTCGGTTAATCTGGCAGGAATCTGTGCAACGAATGGGCACATGGCAATTTCCGTGGCGGCTTTTGGATTCGCGAAAAGGCCGGTGCGGCGCGATCGGAAATGCCGCCGCCAAGCGTCCGTCGCGGGAGGGCCGGCGCGGATTTGGTAGGCTTCTCCCTCTACTGCTACGCTCCGGGCCGCCGACTGTCAAGGGCAGCATCGGACTGATGCCTGCGCTAGCTGTAACGTTGGTCGCGTGTGTCACGTATTGTGATGGGCTAGGGCATTTGAAAGAGTATTTCATCCCATGAATCTCTCCCCATTCCCGGGTCGAGTGGCCACTCCAAGGCTGGTCCGGCGACTCCGGTCAGCCGTGAACAGTGCTCCCGGCACCTCAGTTGGGCCAGGTTGGTGCTATGGCAAGGTAACAAGGAGTAGCTGAGGCTTGCGGACGACTTGGTAGAGGCTCAGGCGGCTGCTGGTTCTTTTGCGGTCATGGCCAGCCTCCGCAGGATGTAGAGGTATGGCCAGGGCGGCCGTTAAAGGTGGCCTTAGTGGGCAAATCCCCAGCGCATGCTTCATATCCCGGTAGCCGTGCTCGATTCGCCAGCAGAGCCTGGTGGAGCGGAGCGAGCGATCACCAGGAGTATCGGTGAGTAGATCAGAGAGCCAGAACCGCACCGGCTCGGCCTCTTTCACTGGGCCTTCGGACAGTGGCCGGCACTCGGGCAGTTCGATGCCTTGGTGGTGTTACGGACCTCGCGGCCGCCTGCGGGGTGGATCCGCAGTGTGACGAACCGTGACTACTCGCGTTTGCGCCCCTGATGTTGCTCTTTCACCCAGTCCCTTCCATCGGGGCCTTCACGCGGTTCGGCGGATTCGGATACCTAATGACCGGTGGCCGTTCGGTCTCGCTGTAGGGCGGGATGAACGGTCGCGCGGACTCCGTCTGGGTGCTAATGATGGCCGAGATACCCATAACCACATTGCTGGCGTCCGCGATGGCCGGCGGAACGTGCACGTTCCAGAATCGGGTCTCGTCCACCATGTCCAGCGCGAGCTACCGCTTCTGTAGGTGCTCGAGGTCGGTGGGTACTGTGGCATGAGCTGTCGATGGGCGTTCTCGATGCTACGGGGGGTGGAGTGGTTTTGGCCGGTGTCCTGTTCGGGTTGGGGTCGAGCATGATCGGGGGGCCGTAAGCTGTTGCGACTCGGTCAGGGCTCTTTGGGCCTGACCGCAATGTGGCCGAGTGGCCCCCCGTTCTTGCTCGACGCGGGTCCCAGTCCGGACAGGTGGGTAAAACCGCGGAGCCGCCCGCCCCGGCCCCGACGGGCCTGGTTCTGAGCTGTGCCTTCTGCGCCGTCCTCCGCCCGTGTGGGGGTGGAAGTTGGACCTGTCCGTCTTTGCCCCGGCCTTAGCTCTTCGCCCCTTGTGGGCGCGGCCGACGACGGCGAAGCCCCAGCCGGGGCGAAGACAGGAGGCGGGGCGCGCGCCGGAGGACGGCCGGCGCCGCCGCGCCGCAGGCGCGGCACCCCGAACATTGTGAGGCTACGTCTAGTAGTTCCAGGAGGCCGGGAATCTCGCCGGTGATCTCCGATCCCGCCGTGATGTGCCTTCCCCGTGGGCTTCGCCCGCCCCGCCCGCCGAGCGGAGCGAGGCGCCTTGAACCCGTAGAGAAGGTTTTTACGCATCCCCTCCTGCCTACCGACCGATGGCCGAAGGCGGTCTTGGCTCCTGCTGGCTGGCATGTTGAGCTGGAGCGTTGAGTGATCGTTGCCTCGGGGGTGGGGATGGACGGCGAGTTCACTGTCCGGCGCTGGCGCCGGTATGGGCATGACCGGCTGTACGTGAACCGGCAGGGCGCTGAGCAGGCCGTTGGCTGGTACGACTTCGCCACCGGAAGGATCGAGGTCCCAGACGAACGGGACCGCGCTGCTGTGGTACGGGTGCTGACCCCACGTCTGGCCGGTCTGACGCCGGAGGTGCAGGCACCCCCGCAGGCCATGCCGGAACCACCCTCGGCCGCGGAGGGCGGCAGCCTGGACCTGGCGCTCAACAAGCCCGGGGATGCCTTACGGCGGAAGATCGCCGAAGAGGAGCCGTCCTGGTGGAAGCGCCGCTTCGCCTACTGGCTCAGTCGGGAGACGACGTCGGCGCATTCATGGGCGGTCGGCCTGCGAGGTGAACGGCTCGTCGGTGGCCGACTCAACCGGCTCCGTCGGGATGGCTGGAAGGTCCTGCACTCGGTGCAGCCGCCGAGCGGAGGCGCTGATATTGATCACTTAGTCATCGGCCTGCCGGGCGTGTTCGTCGTCAACACCAAGCATCATCGTGGCGCCGCGGTATGGCAGGGCGACCATGCCGTGACGGTGAACCGGTCCTCTACGCAGTACGTCCCGATCAGCCAGCGGGAGGGGGCGCGGGTCAGTCGGCTCTTATCGGGACGGTGCGGATTCGAGGTGCCCGTGCAACCCGTGATTGCCGTGCTCGGAGCGGCATCGATCACGGTGACGTCCGAGTTGGCGCCTGTGCTCCTCCTGGACGGGAGGGAGGCGGATCGCCGCCTCTCGGGCCGCACACCTCGGATGTCTGCCGAGCAGGTGGAGCGCGTCTACACAGTCGCGCGAGACAGCCGCACCTGGGCACGATGAGGCTCAGCTCGCGGCGGCTACCAGGGTGCGACCGTCATGTGCACGGATGTGGGGAGCCTCGTCTTCGAGCGCGTCGGTGATCCGGACCGCGTACACCTCGCCCATCGAGGCGCGCACCTCGTCCGGGGTCAGCCAGTCGACTGCGGTCGACTCCTCGGAGAGCTGCTCTTGGCCGCCCTCGGGCCGGCACCGGAAGACCAGGGCGACGATGCCTCGGGTCATGTTCTTGTAGACGCCGGTGAGCCGCTCCACGCGAACCCTGATGCCTGTCTCCTCGAAGACCTCGCGGCAGACACCGTCTTCGACGGTCTCGCTGAGTTCGAGCACGCCACCGGGCGGCTCCCACGTGCCGTTGTCCGCACGTCGAATGGCGAGGATTCGGCCGTCCTCGCGGACGACAACACCGGCCACCGACACGGAGTGGAGCGGCGTTGACGCTTGAACTGCGGGACTGCTACTCATGTACAGGAGAATAGGAGCACCCTAAGGACTATGGCGAGCGGCGAAGCGGCCTCGACGGCCAAAGCGAAGTATTTGCAGATCGCGGATGACCTGGCCGCGCAGATCCGTTCGGGAGTCCTGGCCCCCGGGGCGGCCGTTCCGAGTGAGTCCGAGCTGATGGAGCGCTACGGGGTGGCGTCCGGCACCGTTCGGAAGGCCGTTGCCGAGCTGCGGACGACCCAGCTGATCGAGACCCACCACGGGCGAGGGTCCTTCGTTCGCTCTCGGCCCCCGGTGCAGCGCAAGTCCTCGGATCGCTTCCGCCGGGCTCACCGGCTGGCCGGCAAGGCTGCCTACCTGGCTGAGGCCGAGCAGTCCGGCGGTACCCCGTCGGTGAATGTCCTTTTCGTCGGTCCGGTGGAGGCTCCGGAGGAGATCGCGGAGCGCCTGGCGGTCCCGGCCGGCACGAAGGTGCTCGCTCGGAAGCGGCGCTACTTCCGCGACGGCACGCCCACCGAGGAAGCCACCTCCTACCTGCCGTGGGACGTGGTGAAGGACATCCCGGAGATGTTCGCCGAGAACCCTGGGGGCGGTGGGATCTATGCCCGCCTGGAGGAGCACGGTCACTCTCTCGCCGAGTTCACCGAGACGGTTCGGGCCCGGCTCGCTACCAAGGCGGAGACCTCGGCGCTGGCGCTGAGCCCCGGCTCGCCGGTCATCCATCTGGTGCGGAACGCCACGACGGCGGCCGGTCGTGTGGTTGAGGTCTGTGACACCGTGATGGCGGCTGACCAGTTCGTTCTCGACTACAGGTTCGCCGCGCGCGATTGACGGACGATCAACTTCCGCAACCCGCTGCAGGATTCTTCCCGCAGCGGGTTGACTCATGTACAGGAGTCAGGCACTCTTCTATTCATCAACTCATGTACATGAGTGCATGAGATCGCCTCTTCTAGAGGAGAGTTGCCGCATGGCTACGTTCAAGATCGACACTTCGACGGCCGTGGTTTTCGTGGTCGTCCCGCCGGCGCCGAAGGTCGTGAACAAGCAGACCGGTGAGATCGCGATCGACCGGGAGACCGGTGCGCGGATGTTGACGGTGGGCCTGACCATCGCGGACGACGGTGAGGCGAGCCTCTACACGGTGTCGGTGCCGGAGACCGGGATCAGCGAGGGTCTGACGGTGGGCACGGTGGTCGCGGTGACCGGGCTGAAGGCGCGGGACTGGGAGAACGAGTTCAACGGTCAGAAGCGGCACGGCATCTCCTTCCGCGCGACGGCGATCACCTCGCTCGTCCCGGCGCCGGCCCGGGGCTGATCACCATGTCCGAGCTGCTGACGCTCGCCGAGCTGGCCGCCCCCGCGGCGGCCCTCGCCGGGGGAGCGGCGTACGCCCGGGTCAAGGCGCCGGCGCTGTTCTGGGCGGCGGTTGGTCTGCCGGTCGCGGCGGTGCGGTTCTCCGCCACCTACGGCAGCACGATGGACGCCTGCGGGCTGACGGTGGAGCCGTCCCGGCTGCGGGTCCTGCTGATGCGGGCGACCACCCGCCGGGAGATTCGACCGGTCCCGCCGCGGATCCTGATGGTCCGGCCGACCTCGACCGGCCTGCGGGTTCGGCTGCGGCTGGCCCCGGGGCAGGAACCGGCGGACGTCCAGGCGTCGGCCGAACGCCTGCGGCACGCCTGGGGCGTGCACTCCGTCCACGTGGCGGTGCTCAAGCCCGGTGTGGTGGAGCTGCGGATGACCGGCTTCGACGTGCTCCGCACCGTGCGGATGCCGCGCCGCCTGCCGGCCGGTGACCTGGTGGTGCCGGTGGCGCTGCGAGAGGACGGGACGGCGTTCGTCCGGGACTACCGGGCGGTGCCGCACGGCCTGAACCTCGGCGCCACCCTGTCGGGCAAGTCGGTGTTCATGCGGAACCTGATCGCCGGTCTCGCCCGGCGGCCGGTCGCCCTGGCGGGGATCGACTGCAAGCGCGGTGTCGAGCAGGCGCCGTTCGCCCCGCGGCTGTCCGCGTTGGCCACCGACCCGGAGCAGGCATCCGCGCTGCTGGATGCGCTGGTCGGCGAGATGGAGGACCGCTACGAGCTGATCCGCCGCCAGCAGGGCATCCCCGGTTCGGTGCCAGTGGAGGACATCACCTCGGACATCTGGGGTCTGCCCGCCGAGCTGCGGCCGGTGCCGCTGGTCCTGCTGGTGGACGAGGTCGCCGAGCTGTTCCTCGTCGCCACCCGCAGGGAAGAAGAGCGGCACGACCACATGGTCACCCAACTGATCCGCCTCGCGCAGATCGGCCGCGCGGCCGGCATGTTCCTGGAGGTCTGCGGGCAGCGGTTCGGCTCCGAGCTGGGCAAGGGCGCCACCATGCTCCGTGCCCAGCTCACCGGCCGGGTCGTCCACCGGGTGAACGACCGGCAGACCGCCGACATGGGACTCGGCGACATCTCACCCGATGCCGTCCTCGCCTCGACGCAGATCGCCCCCGAGACCCCGGGCCTGGCCGTCGCCGGCGACACCTCCGGCGGCTGGTCCCGCATCCGCACCCCCGACCTGTCGCTGGCCGACGCGGCCCGGATCTGCCGCGAGCACGCCCACCTGGTCCCCGACCTGCCCGCCCTCGCCGCCTTCCGCCCCGCGATCCCGGCCCCGCAGACCGTGGTGGTCCCGCCGAAGCCCGCGGCGCCGCCCCGGCTCGTCCCGAAGCCAGCCACCGACTAACACCCCCTGCCCACCGGTCGGCGCGACCGCCCCGCGCCAGGTCCCTACCCCGCCATGCCCGAACCCGGAAGGAACGGTCATGCCCGCCAGGAAGACCAGCACCAAGCAGGCCCCGCCCCCGTGCCCCGGCTGCGCCGGTGAGGGCTGGGTCCGCGAGACCCACACCGTCGGCCGGGGCAAGAAGTCCCGCCCTGCCGGCGAGGTCGAGGTCCTGTGCCCCACCTGCCTCGGCACCGGCACCGCCGCCCAGTAGCACCGCAACCCCGTCGGGCGGCGCGGCCGTTCCCACGTCACGTCCCTACCCCGCCATGCCCGAACAGCCATGAGAGGACCGCCAATGTCCGGCTCCATCTCCTTCAACTTCGACGGGTCGTCCTGGGTGAAGTGCCACGCCTACGGACAGCAGCGGACCCCGATCCTGTCCGTCGCCTGCGGCGGCCTCAGGCTCTCCATCGCGGGAGACGACCGCGCCTCGGTTGCCGATCAGCTCGCCTTCGCCCGAGAGCTGGCCGCCGAAACCGCCGCCTACCTCACCGCGATGGAGGCCTTCGCCTCCCCGTCCACGACCACGGACTACCCGTCCCGTCCACCTACCAACCACGAAGGGAGAACGGACCATGCGACTGCCACGCCCGGACGCCGTCCTGATCCAGGCCGCCATCGCCGGCGCCCTGTCCTTCGCCCACCTCCACGACATCGCCGAAGCCGCCGGACAGCACGACTGGAAGGCCTGGGCCTACCCGGTCTCCGTCGACCTGCTCCTCGTCGCCGCCTGGCGCCGGATGCGCACCCTTCGCGCCGCCGGCCGCCCGGCGGGCTCGGCCTGGACCTGGTTCGGCATCGCCCTGGCCGCCTCGCTCGGCGCGAACGTCGCCACCGCCGGACTCCTCGACCTGGTCCACGTCCCCGCGTGGCTTCGCATCCTCGTCGCCGGGTGGCCCGCGCTCGCCTTCTTCGGCGGCACCCTCCTCGCCCACAGCCCCACCCCGCACGCCAAACCGGACGCCCCGGCCATCGACGCCGATCCCGAACTCCCGATCTACGAAGCCGAACCGGCGCCGCCTGCAGCTCCGGTCGAGCCCGCGCCCGAAGCCGTCACCGTGCCCGAGCCGCTGCCCGCTCTGCCGCCTACCCCGGCACCTGCACCGCCGCTGGCCGTGCCGGCCGCGCTGGTCGACCACGCCCGCAAGGTCGCCGATGACCACCGCGCCCGCACCGGCGAGCCGATCGACACCGACACCCTCCGCGCCCGGCTCGGCGTCCCGCCGCACTTCGCCGACGCCATCGCCGCCCAACTCGCCTGACAGGAGAACCCGTCATGCCTCGCCCGATCCGCCCCCGCAACGTGATCCGCATCGGCCCGGTGCAGGTCGCCACCTACTACGACGGCCGCGGCCGCGAGAAGCACACCGCCGCCTGCACCGCCCCGCGCTGCGGCTTCTCCGCCGACTACGACTCCCGCGCCGCCGCCGAGATCGCCGCCCGCACCCACCACTGCCCCGTCCGCTGACAGGAGACACCCACCGTGAACGTCACCCTGCCCCTGGTCGTCGTCCTCGGCGCCCTCGCCTGGACCGCCGTCAAGCTCCTCGGCATCCGCATGTGGGTCGCCGCCCTGATCGCCCTCTTCGGCTTCTACGTCGCCGGAACCTTCCTCGCCCCGGCCATCGACCAGACCACCCGCTCCGGCGTCACCGCCGTCACCGGCAAGTAGCGGGCCCGCCATGACCGCCGCTCTCCTGCTACCCGCCCCGCTTGCCCTCACCCCGGAGGTCACCGCCCTCGTCGCCGAGATCGAGACCTACCTCGCTACCCTCCCCGCCGCCGCCCAGTTGGCCGTCCCGTACGTCTGCCCCCTCGGTGCCACCCTCCGGCCCTGGAACGCCGGATACCCGGCCCCGACCGCGACGCTCCTCGACCGGCTCACCCGCCGCCCGGCCCGGCCCGTGCCGGTGACCATCGCCGACCACCTGCAGCTCGCCTCCCGGTACATGACCGCGTTCGGCTGGACCCAGGGCCGCCTGTGGGACGAGACCGGCCGGGTCTGCCTCCTCGGCGCCCAGGCCGCCGTCCTCGCCCACGGCTACGGCACCCCCACCACCGTCCTCCGCGGCCGGGTCCAGCTGATGGAAGTCCTCCACGCCACCGGACGACCCCACGCCTCCCCGGACCGATTCAACGACGCGCCCGGCACCCGCCAGGCCGACGTGCACCACCTGCTCGACCGGGCGTCCGCCCGCGCACTGTCCCTCGGCATCTGACCGGGCCTCGGGGCGACAAAGCCGCCAAGCATCCCGCCCCGCGGTTCCGCACCCCTTCGAGAGGAACTGCACCGATGGACCTCGCCCCGATCCTCGCCGCCGGCGTCCCGCTGCTCGGCTGGACCACCCACGGCACCTGGCTCGCCCGCCGCCTGGCCACCGCCCGCCGCGACCCGCTGACCGGCCTGCTCACCCGGGACGGCTTCACCACCCGCGCCGAACGCCTCATCCGCAGCCACCCCGACCGGACCACAGTGCTGCTGGTCGACCTGGACGACTTCAAGAAGGTCAACGACACCCACGGCCACGCCGCGGGGGACGCCGTCCTCACCGCCACCGCCGAACGGCTCACCGCCTGGTGCGGACCCAATGGCCTGGCCGCCCGCCTCGGTGGAGACGAGTTCGCCGCCGTCGCCCTCGACTCCGCCGACCGGCTGGAAGCGCTCAGCGCCGCCCTTACAAGGCGAACGTTCGTGGCCGGCCTGGAGCTGCCGGTCGGGGCCTCGGTCGGCGTCTGCCACCTGGCCAGCCTGCCGGTCCCGTCGCTCACCGACGCGCTGGCCGCCGCGGACCGCGACATGTACGCCCACAAGCCCGGCGGCCGGACCTCCCGCCGCCGCTAGCAAGACCGGTCCCCGGGACGGCAAAGCCGCCAAGCATCCCGCCCCGAGGACCTCACCCCTCCACGAACCCAAAGCCCACGAAGGAGACCTTCATCATGCCCCAGCACAGCCAGGCCAACGCCCCGATCTGCCCCGCCTGCGACGGCTTCGCCCGCGCCGCCATCGCCACCGGCACCCGGCACCCGGACGGCACCCGCGTGACGATCGCCGCGGACTGCCGCACCTGCCACGGCACTGGTCACCTCCCCGTGCGACGTCCTACCGCCACCGCCCGGGCCTGAGACATGGGCGCGCTCCTCAACTGGCGCGACGCCCGGCACTGGGACAACAAGCCCGCCCCCTGCGGCGTCTGTGAGCGGCCCACCAACCTGCGTTCGGACCGCGGCAAGCCCGTCCACAAGGTCTGCGCCGAGACCTGGACCGACCAGCACACCAAGCCCGCCCCCGACCCGTCCTGACCGTCCGGCCCCGAAGCCACCAACCACCCGGCTTCGGGGCCGGCCACTCACCGGAGGTGACTCCCTTGACCGCCACCGCCTTACCCCCGGTCGCCGATCTCCTCGGCCTCGCCCGACTCGGCACCATGCCCGCCCTCATGCGCCAGCTCTCCGCGCTCGCCGGCTGCACCACCCCGATCCGCCTCACCGGCTGGCGCACCGAGACCAACACCGCCGGTGAGGTCCTGCACCACCTGGAATCCTCCGACCTACCCGCCGGCAACCTGCTGCTGCGCTGCGGCAACCGCCGCACCACCCGGTGCGCGTCCTGCACCGAGACCTACCGCCGCGACACCTTCCACCTGATCACCGCCGGACTGACCGGCGGCAAAGGCACCCCGGCCACCGTGGCCGCGCACCCGCGGGTGTTCGCCACCTTCACCGCCCCCAGCTTCGGCCCCGTCCACAACCGGCCCACCTCCGGCCGCTGCCGCTGCGGCATCGAGCACCCGGTCAACGACCCGGCCCTCGGTTCACCCCTCGACCCGGACCGCTACGACTACCAGCAGGCGGTGCTATGGAACGCCCACGCCGGCAAGCTCTGGGCCCGGTTCTCCATCCACCTGCGCCGCGAGGTCGCCAAGCGCGCCGGACTCACCCAACGCGCCTTCCGCGAGCACGCCCGGATCTCCTTCGGGAAGGTCGCCGAGTACCAAAAGCGCGGCGCGATCCACTTCCACGCCGTGATCCGCCTCGACGGCCCCGACGGCGGCGACACCCCACCCCCGGACTGGGCGACCCCCGAGCTGCTGACCGATGCGATCCGGGCCGCCGCCCGCCGCACCGACATCCCCGGCCCCCTGGTCGACGGCCGCGAGCACCGCTTCGCCTTCGGCACCCAGCTCGACATCCGCACCATCCGCAGCGCCGACTTCACCGGCCCGGTCCAGATCACCGAACGGGCCGTCGCCGCCTACATCGCCAAATACGCCACCAAGGGCGCCGAGACCGCCACCGGGACCCTCGACCGCCCCGTGCGCCTGATCGCCGAGATCATCCACCTCTACATCCCCGAACACGCCCGCCGCCTCATCCGCACCTGCTGGACCCTCGGCAACCGCCCCGAACTCGCCGACCTCCGCCTCCGCGCCTGGGCCCACATGCTCGGCTTCCGCGGCCACTTCTCCACCAAGACCCGCCGCTACTCCACCACCCTCGGCGCGCTTCGTGATGCCCGCGCCGCCTGGCGCCGCGCCCAAGCCCTCGAACATCTCCACGGCCCCGACACCCCGGCGACCGAGGAGACCACCCTCGTCCTCTCCCACTGGGCCTTCGCCGGCACCGGCCTCACCCGCGGCGAAGCCTGGCTCGCCCAAGCACTGCAACCCGCACCCGGAACGGAAGGAGAACCGACCCATGGCTGACCGGCTGTTGAGCGTCGAGGAGGTGGCCGACGTCCTCGGGACCACGGTGCGCTTCCCGCGGCGCCTGATCGAGGAGCGGCGCATCGAGTACGTGAAGGTCGGCCGGCACGTCCGGATCAGGGCATCGGTCCTGGCGGCCTTCATCGAAGCGGGCACCGTTCGTCCGCCCGTCCGGCGCTCCCGGCTGGGGGTGGCTGCCTGATGGCCGGCCGCCGTGCCTTCGGCCGGGTCCGCAAGCTGCCCTCCGGGCGCTGGCAGGCTCGCTACATCGGACCGGACGGCGTCCTCCGTGCTGCCCCGGAGACCTTCGACACCAAGCGGAAGGCCGATGACTGGCTCGCCGCCACACAGACCGAGCTGCGGGCGGGGGAGTGGTCCGACCCTGATGCCGGGAAGATCGCCTTCGGTGCGTTCGCCCAAGCCTGGATCGCCGAGCGGGGCCTCGGGGTGCGCACGGTTCAGCTGTACGAGACGCTGCTCCGTCTCCACCTGGCGCCGACTTTCGGACGGACTCCCGTCGCCGACACCACCCCGGCCGCCGTCCGGGCCTGGCGCGCCGCTCGGCTGTCCGCCGGCGTCGGGGCCTCGACGGTGGCCAAGTCGTACGCCCTGCTGCGGGCCGTGCTGAACACCGCCGTCGCCGACCGGCTGATCCGGCGCAACCCGTGCCAGATCAAGGGAGGCAGCAAGGAGGAGACCCCGGAGCGGCCGATCGCCACGGTGGCCGAGGTCTATGCCGTCGCCGGGCAGATCGGGGAGCGGTACCGGGTGCTCGTGCTGCTCGCCGCCTTCTGCGGGCTGCGGTGGGGCGAGCTGCTGGGGCTGAGCCGGCGGGACGTCGACCCGGGTCTCGGCACGATCCGGGTCCGTCAGTCCGTGGCCGAGCTGCCCAATGGGGAGCGGATCACCAAGCTGCCCAAGACCGCGGCCGGCGTCCGGACGGTGGCGATCCCCGAGGTGATCCTCGCCGAGGTGAGGCAACACCTGGGCCTCTTCGCCGAGCAGGGGAGCGACGGGAAGGTGTTTGTCGGGCCTACGGGCGTCATGCCGCGGCGGAACCACTTCAATCGGCTGTGGCGCAGGGCGTGCGCCGGGGCGGGCGTGACCGGTCTTCGCTTCCGCGATCTTCGGCACACCGGGAACACCCTCGCTGCCTCGACCGGGGCGAGCACCCGGGAGCTCATGGCGAGGATGGGGCACAGCACTGCGCGGGCCGCGCTGATCTATCAGCACGCCACCGCGGAGCGGGAGCGCTCGATCGCCCGGGCGGTCAGCGAACTCGTGAGCAAGGCCCGTCCGAGAGCACGGAAGGGCACGGCCGATCCGAAGGGGCACGCGAGGGGCACGACGCCCTGAAATCCCCTCAGACGACAAAGGCCCCAGCTCCGCGATCATGTCGCTGAGCTGGGGCCTTTGCTGTGGAGCGGGCGACGGGAATCGAACCCGCGTGGCCAGTTTGGAAGACTGGGGCTCTACCATTGAGCTACGCCCGCGTACGTGCGTTGACGGCACGTCGCCCCTCGGCCGGTGCGGGCCTCGGGAACGGGGGCCAGCCTACCTGGTCGGGTCGGCCGAATGCACACCGCTTTCGCTCCGGTGCCTGCTGATATTACGGCGAGGAGGCAGCGGACCGGCGTGTACTCTCTCTTTCGGCACTACGGGGTGTGGCGCAGTTTGGTAGCGCGTCCGCTTTGGGAGCGGAAGGCCGTCGGTTCGAATCCGGTCACCCCGACGCTTTCGGCAGGGTCTCGTCAGGCGGGCGGGGCCCTGTTGCTTTCGTGGTACCGGTAGGATGGGCCGATGGCGGTAGTACCTGTGGCATGCACACAGGCGGCAGCCGCCCGAGGGCGAGGAGTCACGCTCACCGTCCACCCCCGTACGGGAGATGCAGCCCCAATCGCCCATCGCCCGTCTCGCCCGACCGACCGGCCGTTTGGCCGGGGACGTCGGGCGGAGACAACCTGACCGCAAGCCCATAGGAGACCAAACCGTGAAGAGCGCCGTCGAGACTCTGAACCCGACCCGGGTTCGACTCACCGTCGAGGTGCCCTTCGAGGAGCTCAAGCCCAGCCTCGACGCGGCGTACAAGAAGATCAACCAGCAGGTCACGGTTCCGGGCTTCCGCAAGGGCAAGATCCCGGCTCGCGTCATCGACCAGCGCTTCGGCCGTGCCGCGGTGCTGGAGGAGGCCGTCAACGACGCCCTGCCGCGCTTCTACACGCAGGCCGTCGACGAGGGCAAGATCGAGGTCCTCGGCCAGCCCGAGATCACCGACATCGAGGGCGTGGAGCGGATCGCCGACGGCGGCGACCTGAAGTTCACCGCCGAGGTGGACGTCCGCCCGGAGATCACCCTCCCGGACTTCTCGGAGATCTCGGTCACCGTCGACGCCGTCTCGGTCGCCGACGAGGACGTCGAGAAGTCGCTGGAGCAGCTCCGCGAGCGCTTCTCCTCCGTGAAGGACGTCGAGCGCGCCGCCGCTGCCGGCGACGTCGTGGTCGTGGACCTCGAGGCCAAGGTCGACGGCGAGGTGCCGGAGGACGGCACCGCCACCGGCGTGAGCTACGAGATCGGCTCCGGCCGCCTGCTGGACGGCATCGACGACGCCGTGATCGGCCTGTCCGCCGGTGAGTCCAAGACCTTCACCACTGAGCTCAAGGGCGGCACCCAGGCCGGCAAGAGCTCCGAGGTCACCGTCACCGTGACCACCGTCCAGGAGAAGGAGCTCCCCGAGCTCGACGACGAGTTCGCCCAGCTGGCGAGCGAGTTCGACACCCTGGACGAGCTGAAGGACGACTCCCGCAAGCGCCTCGAGCGCATGAAGGAGTTCGACCAGGCCACCCAGGCCCAGGAGAAGGTCCTGGACGAGCTGCTGACCCGGGTCGAGATGGAGTACCCGGAGAAGCTCCTCAAGGACGAGGTCGAGACCCGCAAGCACAACCTCGAGCACCACCAGCTCGAGCCCATGGGCATGACCCTCGAGACCTACCTCGCCACCCAGGACAAGTCCGTCGAGGACTACGAGAAGGAGACCGAGGAGCAGGCGAAGAAGGGCATCAAGACCCAGTTCGTCCTGGACGAGATCGTCGCGAAGGAGGAGCTCAACGTCAGCCAGGAGGAGCTGACCGAGCACCTCATCCGTCGCGCCGCCGGCTCGGGCCTCACCCCGGACCAGTTCGCCCAGCAGATCGTCCAGGGCGGCCAGGTTCCGCTGCTGGTCGGCGAGGTCGCCCGCGGCAAGGCGCTGGCCCTGGTCGTCGAGGCCGCCACCGTCACCGACAGCAACGGTGAGACCGTCTCCTTCGAGGACGACGAGGACGAGACCGAGGCCACCGACGCCGTCGAGACCGTCGAGGTCGCCGACGAGTCCGCCGAGGCCTGATCTTCAGCCCGCTGACAGCAGTGGCCCGGACACCGCACGGTGTCCGGGCCACTGCTGTCCGGTCGCCCGTCCGCAGCCTGCCTCGGCCCCGTGCCTCCGCCGCCGGCCTCTGCCGGGGCGGCCGTGACACCCCGGGAGCCCGGCCGCGACACCGGCGGCCCCGTATTTCCGCGCACACCCTGCGCTCACAGCGAACAGTTCTGCGTGGGGGATTCTGAGTCGCGGCCTGCGCGTTAGGGTCGGTGGACAGCGACACACACGCAGATCGACTGAGCAGGTGGCTAAGTGACGTTCCCGCAGATGCAGATGGATGGCCTGACGGCGCCGCGCGCCGCCGCCGGTGACGTGCTCGGCGGCCTGGGCGACCAGGTCTACAACCGGCTGCTCAACGAGCGCATCATCTTCCTCGGCCAGCAGGTCGACGACGACATCGCCAACAAGATCACCGCGCAGCTCCTCCTCCTGGCCGCCGACCCGGAGAAGGACATCTTCCTGTACATCAACTCCCCGGGCGGCTCGATCTCGGCGGGCATGGCGATCTACGACACCATGCAGTACATCAAGAACGACGTGGTGACCATCGCGATGGGCATGGCGGCCTCCATGGGCCAGTTCCTGCTCACCGCCGGCGCCAAGGGCAAGCGCTTCTCGCTGCCCAACGCCAACATCCTGATGCACCAGCCCTCCGCCGGTCTGGGCGGTTCGGCGTCCGACATCCGGATCCAGGCCGAGCAGCTGCTGCGCACCAAGAAGCGCATGTCCGAGCTGATCGCCTTCCACAGCGGCCAGAGCTTCGACCAGATCACCGCTGACTCCGACCGCGACCGCTGGTTCACCCCGGAGGAGGCCAAGGCGTACGGCCTCATCGACGAGATCATGCACAGCGCCGCGGACGTCCCCGGCGGCGGCGGCACCGGCGCAGGCTTCACCGCCTGACGGCCGGCCCCAGACTTCCAGACCGCACGCTTCGGAGGACCGAACACCCCATGAACACTCCCTACACGCCGCGCGGCGAGTTCCAGGGCCCCCGTGCCGAGGGCCGCTACATCGTGCCGCGCTTCGTCGAGCGCACCTCCCAGGGCATCCGCGAGTACGACCCGTACGCCAAGCTGTTCGAGGAGCGCATCATCTTCCTCGGCTCGCAGGTGGACGACGTCTCGGCCAACGACATCATGGCCCAGCTGCTGTGCCTGGAGTCGATGGACCCGGACCGCGAGATCCAGATGTACATCAACTCGCCCGGCGGCTCGTTCACGGCCCTCACGGCCATCTACGACACCATGCAGTACGTGAAGCCGGACATCACCACCGTCTGCATGGGCCAGGCGGCCTCCGCCGCGGCCGTGCTGCTGGCGGCCGGCACCCCGGGCAAGCGGATGGCGCTGCCGAACGCCCGCATCCTGATCCACCAGCCGTACACCGAGACCGGCCGCGGCCAGGTGTCCGACCTGGAGATCCAGGCCAAGGAGATCTTCCGGATGCGCGAGCAGCTGGAGGAGATGCTGGCCAAGCACTCCAACAAGCCGGTCGAGACGGTCCGCGACGACATCGAGCGCGACAAGATCCTGACCGCCGAGGAGGCGCTGGAGTACGGGCTGATCGACCAGATCATCTCGACCCGCAAGTCCTCGCTGACGGGCTGAGCCTTCGCGGCTTCGGGGGCGGGGCCGTGCGCGGCTGTCGGTTCCTCACGAACCACCGGTGCGGGAGTGCCGGACGGTACGGGGGCGCGCGACAGTGACGTACGCCCCGCCCCGATCCGTTCCGGTCGAGGCGGCCGGACGGGCACAATGCAGTATGGGCCCATGCCCGTGAGACGGCTTCTGTTCGGTATCAATTCGCCCAGGGCGTAGGGCAGAGCTGTCGAAGTCGGCGGAATCACCGGCTCGGCAGAGTACCGTCGGATAGCGAGACCGACCGCCGACGGCGCAGCCGGTCCACAGCACCAGGCCCCGGAGAGCTGCGGGGCCCCTGGCGAAGGGGAAGCACCTCGTGGCACGCATCGGAGACGGTGGCGACCTGCTCAAGTGCTCGTTCTGCGGCAAGTCGCAGAAGCAGGTGAAGAAGCTGATCGCCGGGCCTGGCGTCTACATCTGCGACGAGTGCATCGACCTCTGCAACGAGATCATCGAGGAGGAGCTCGCGGAGTCCTCGGAGGTCCGTTTCGAGGAGCTGCCGAAGCCCCGCGAGATCTACGAGTTCCTCGACCAGTACGTGGTCGGCCAGGACCTCGCGAAGAAGGCGCTGTCCGTCGCGGTCTACAACCACTACAAGCGCGTCCAGGCCGGTGAGAACGGCCGGGCCGGCAACGGCCGCGAGGACGCCATCGAGCTGGCCAAGTCCAACATCCTGCTGCTCGGCCCCACCGGCTCCGGCAAGACCCTGCTGGCGCAGACCCTGGCCCGGATGCTGAACGTGCCGTTCGCCATCGCGGACGCCACCGCGCTGACCGAGGCCGGTTACGTCGGCGAGGACGTCGAGAACATCCTGCTCAAGCTGATCCAGGCGGCGGACTACGACGTCAAGAAGGCCGAGACCGGGATCATCTACATCGACGAGATCGACAAGGTCGCCCGCAAGAGCGAGAACCCGTCGATCACCCGCGACGTCTCCGGCGAGGGCGTGCAGCAGGCGCTGCTGAAGATCCTTGAGGGCACCACCGCCTCGGTGCCGCCGCAGGGTGGGCGCAAGCACCCGCACCAGGAGTTCATCCAGATCGACACCACGAACGTGCTGTTCATCGTGGGCGGTGCCTTCGCGGGCCTGGAGCGGATCATCGAGGGCCGGGCCGGCGCCAAGGGCATCGGCTTCGGCGCGACCATCCGCTCCAAGCGGGAGTCGGACGCGAGCGACCACTTCCGGCAGGTCATGCCGGAGGACCTGGTGAAGTTCGGCATGATCCCCGAGTTCATCGGCCGTCTGCCCGTGATCACCAGCGTGCACAACCTGGACCGCGAGGCGCTGCTGCAGATCCTCACCGAGCCGAAGAACGCGCTGGTCAAGCAGTACCGCAAGCTCTTCGAGCTGGACGGCGTGGAGCTGGAGTTCACCCGGGACGCGCTGGAGGCCATCGCCGACCAGGCGATCCTGCGCGGCACCGGCGCCCGCGGCCTGCGCGCGATCATGGAGGAGGTGCTGATGTCCGTGATGTACGAGGTGCCCTCGCGCCAGGACGTCGCCCGCGTGGTCGTGACCGGGGACGTCGTCTCCAAGCACGCCATCCCGACCCTCGTGCCGCGCGACATGATCAAGCGCGAGCGCCGCGAGAAGAGCGCCTGACGCTCCGCCGCCACGACTCACGGCGACACACGGCGAAGGCCCTGCACCCGGAAGCGGTGCAGGGCCTTCGCCGTGCTGTCGTTCGCCGACCTGTCCCGTCAGGGGGAGGGCGCTACTTGGGCACCTCGGCGATCTGCCGCAGCGCGCGGGCGGCGGCCGCCGCGGCGTCCAGGTCCACATCGGAGTCCTGGTCGACCTCGCCGGTGAGCACGGCGACGAAGGTGGAGCCGTCCGCCCAGGCGCACAGGCTGTCGTCCTCGGTCGGGGCGTGCATGACCTCGCAGCTCAGCCGGCCGCCGAGCGGGCCCGGCTCGAAGTCCCGTCGTCCGCTGAAGGTGGTGCCCTGGCTGCTCGCGCCCTTCTCGAAGTTGGTGTAGAAGTCGTCGATCTGGCTGCCGGGGGAGAGCACCGTGCCGTAGCCGCCGAAGACCGCGACCACCTTCTGCCGGTCGGTGTACACGGTGCTGACCGGGGTCGGCGACCAGGCGTTGCTGCCCTTGCCGAGCGAGCCGTTGAGCCCGGACTCCAGCTTCTGGGCGAGCGGGTTGGAGTCCTCGCGCGGCAGGCCCTGGAAGGAGCTCGGCAGCGAGATCCGGTAGTTGTCGGTCTTTGAGGTCACGTCATAGACGAAGTAGCCGGCCAGGCCGCCGCCGAGCAGGATGGCGCCGCCGACGCAGCCGAGCACCACCCACAGCGTCTTGCGGGACTTCGGCGGCTGCGGGACGACCCCGCCGCCCCAGGGTTGCTGGGCCGGCACCCCGTAGCCGGCAGGCTGCCCGTACGGCGACGGGGGCTGCTGCTGCGGGTAGCCGTAGCCGGGCTGCTGCGGGGGGCCGAAACCGGGCTGGGCGGGCGGCGGGGGCGGCGCCCCGTACGGCTGTGGGGACGGCGGCGGGCCGCCGTACGGATTCTGCTCGGACACCGGAGGTCCTTTCGACGGGGTCGGCCCTGGCTGCTTCCCGACCGGCCGGTGTCGGCCGGCCGGCCGGGACCGGCTGCTGCCGGCCGGTGCTCCCGGCCGGCAGCCTCGCCGGCGCTACGGCTACTTCTTGATTTCGACGGCGCCGCGGATGGCGGCGGCCTTCACCGCGGCCTCGGCGGGCGTGATCGGCGCCTTCCCGGTGAAGCTCAGGTCGGCGAAGACCACCTCGCCCGCCGTCCAGCGGTCCGCCCAGAAGCAGACGGTGTTTCCGGCGGCGGTCTTGGTGGCGTTGGTGGTCAGCACCCCGCACTTGAGCTTGGCGCCGGGCGCACCGGCGCTGCCCGCCGGGTACTCCGTCGGCCGGGTCTTCCAGGTGCTGGTGACGGTCGTACCGGCGAGCGTCTTCGGCTTCACCGCTTCGGCCTCCAGGGCGACGAGCACGAGCTCGGGGGTCGCCACCGAGCCGTAGCAGCCGACGACCTGCACCATGTCCGTCTGGCCCTTGGTGTAGCTGCCGGCCACGGCGGTGCCGTCCGAGCAGGCCGGCTTCTGGCCGTCGGGGCCGGGCGTGGCCGGGGCGGAGGTGGCCTTCTGCTGGGTGTGGCCGTCCGGCAGGGACATCGGCAGTTCCAGCTTGTACGCGGCGGAGGCGACCGTGCCGCCGCCCGTGCTGCCGGTGCCGCCGGTGCCACCGCTGGTGCTGCTGCCGCCCTCGCTGCCGGACAGGCCCCAGACCGCGAGACCGCCGCCGATCAGCACCACGGCGCCGATCACCAGGCCGATCACCAGACCGGTGTTGCTCTTCGGCGGGGTCGGCGGCGGGTAGCCGCCCGGTGCGCCGTAGGGCTGCGGCTGCCCGGGCACGGGAGCCTGCGGGTAGCCGGGCTGGGCGCCGTACGGCGGGGCGGGCGGCTGCTGCGGGTAGCCGTAGGAGGGCGGCTGCGGTGCGCCGTACGCCGGCGGCTGCGGGGCGCCCCCGTACTGCGGCTGGCCGTACGGCTGCTGCGGCTGCCCCTGCGGATACTGCTGACCCTGGCCGTACATCGAAATCGATCTCCCCCGCCACGGCGTTCCGCGGCCTGAACTTGGCGTAATCCTCGTCAGTACCCGCACGGCTGCCCGCGCGAGTATCCGGGCACGCTACCGCACGGCCGTCCGCACCCGCCGGGGTGGTCCGGGCGGCAGGCGGCGACGGCCGTCCCCCGTCGCCCTCCCAATACCCAGAGGACGGGCGGGCCACCCTCCAACGTCGCCGCACGCCCCGGCCGGTGCACCGCCCGGACCGGCGTGAAATCCGCCATTCGGTATATTCTGCGCCGTTCTTGATAGTCCGTTCGGCGGTATTTCATCGTGTGCGTCCGACAGTGGGCCGATGAATCCCGGTGACCGTTTGTCTGGCGCATTATCTCCGTTTGTGCGTGCGCGCGTTCCACCGGTGTTCGGAGTTGGGATGTGTACGGTGTGCAGATGTCCCCATTCGGGTGTGCGACTGACGGGAGGGCACGTCATGGCGGTGACCACGGAGTTGGCCGACGAACTGCCGCAGCACGAGGTCGAGACGGCGAAGGCCCGGGCGGCATCCCTGCTGCTGGCATTCCGGCACGGGAACCAGCTGTCCTTCGACGCGCAGTTGGACCGGCTCCTCGCCGACCACGTGGAGCGCGAGGTGGCCACCCTGCTGGTGTGGATCGCGGCCGAGGCGGTCCGCAAGGCGTACGCGCCCGAGGCCGCCGACCGGGTGCTGCGCTCGCTCGCCCGCCGTGCCCCCGCGGACACCTCCGGCGTGCTGCTCGACGAGGACGCCGCCGACCCCGCCCGGCTGGTCGAGGCCGTCGGCACCGGAGACGTCGCGGCCGTCCGCACGCTGGTCGCGGCCACCCCCGACACCACCTACCTGCTCGGCGGGATGCTGCAGGCCGTCGCGATGATGCTGCCGCTGCTTCCCGAGGGCGAGGGTGCGGAGATCGCGGCCGAGCTGCGCCGCCGGCACGGAGGCCGGGCCGCGCAGGTGCCGGAGGCCCGGCACGGCTGATCCGGCCGAACCGCCAAGGGCGGGCAAAACCGCATGCCCGCAAGCGGGTTGTGGCATGCACGCTACTAGGCAGAATGTCAGCAAGGCCCCTACCGTCGAGTACCGCAACGCATCCGCAACTCGACCGAGGAGCCGGCATGCAACGACGCCCCCACCCGCGCAGATTCGCCGCCGCCATCCTCGCGGCAGCCCTGCTGGCCGTATTCGCCCCCACCGCTTCCCCCACCGCGGCAGCAGCCGCCGGAGAAGCCCCCATTGCCGCCGCCCCTTATGCTCCCGGCGACTACTGCGGCGGGAAATGCCTCGACGTCCTGCCGCCCGGCGAGAACGGCAATGCCACCCTCGCCGAGATCCTGCTCAACAAGGTCTTCGGCTCCCGCCCCGCCCACACCGACGACCAGCTCGGCCCCTACGCCAACCTCGCCGGCGCCTACCCGCAACTGACCGAGGCCCAGCTGCGCAGCTTCTTCAACGACGCCTCCTTCGGTGTCCCCGCCGACCAGGTCGCCTCCACCGCCCGCCCGCGCGCCGACGTCGCCATCGTCCGCGACAAGGCCACCGGCGTCCCCCACATCACCGGCACCACCCGCTACGGCACCGAGTTCGGCGCCGGCTACGCCGCCGCCCAGGACCGGCTCTGGGTGATGGACCTCTTCCGGCACGTCGGCCGCGGACAGCTCTCCGGCTTCGCCGGCGGCGCCGCCGCCAACCGGCAGCTGGAACAGAGCTTCTGGCAGGCCGCCCCGTACACCGAGGACGAACTCCAGCGCCAGATCGACGCCATCGCCGGCCAGGGCGACCGCGCCCGGCAGGCCCTCGCCGACGCCGGCGCCTACCTCGACGGCATCAACCAGTACGTCCGGGAGTCCTACGACGGCCGGTACTTCCCCGGCGAGTACGACCTCACCGGCCACATCGACGCCGTGACCAACGCCGGCGGCATCGAACCGTTCAAGCTCACCGACCTGGTCGCCCTCGCCTCCGTGGTCGGCGCCCTGTTCGGCTCCGGCGGCGGCGGGGAACTCGCCTCCGCCCAGGTCCGGCTGGCCGCCGAGGCCCGCTACGGCACCGCCGAGGGCGACCGGCTCTGGTCCTCGCTGCGCGAGGCGGACGACCCCGAGGCCGTCCTCACCCTGCACGACGGCCAGCGCTTCCCGTACGCCCTGCCTCCCGACGCCCCGCAGGGCACCGCGCTGCCCGACCCCGGCTCGGTCGTCCCCGAGAAGATGATCTACGACGCCACCGGCACCGGCACCCAGAGCGCGACCACCGCCCCCGGCCTGCTGCCCGGCAACCTGCTCACCGCCAAGCACGGCATGTCCAACGCCCTACTGGTCTCCGGCGCCCACACCGACGACGGCCACCCCGTCGCCGTGTTCGGCCCGCAGACCGGCTACTTCGCCCCGCAACTGCTCATGCTGGAGGAGATCCAGGGCCCCGGCATCAGCGCCCGCGGCGCCGCCTTCGCCGGCCTCGGCTTCTACGTCCAGCTCGGCCGCGGCCAGGACTACGCCTGGAGCGCCACCTCCGCCGGACAGGACATCACCGACACCTACGCCGTCCCGCTCTGCACCACCGACGGCAGCCCGGCGAGCCTGACGGCCGACCACTACCTGTGGCACGGCCAGTGCCTGGCCATGGAGCGGCTGGAGCGGAAGAACTCCTGGAAGCCGACCACCGCCGACTCCACCGCGGCCGGCTCTTACACCCTGGTGATGAACCGCACCAACTACGGCCTGGTCACCGCCCGCGGCACGGTCGCCGGCGCCCCCGTCGCCTTCACCACGCTGCGCTCCACCTACCGCCACGAGGCCGACTCCATCATCGGCTTCCAGATGCTCAACGACCCCGGCGTGGTGCACGACGCGGCGAGCTTCCAGCAGGCCGCGCAGAACATCAACTACACCTTCAACTGGTTCTACGCCGACTCCCGGGACATCGCGTACTACAACTCCGGCAGCAACCCGGTGCGCGCCACCGGAGTCGACGGCGGTCTGCCCGTCCGCGCCGAGCCGGCCTACGAGTGGCGCGACTTCGACCCCGCCGCCAACACCGCCCGGTACACCCCGCCCGCCGAGCACCCGCAGTCGGTCGACCAGGACTACTACGTCTCCTGGAACAACAAGCAGGCCGCGGGCTTCGCCGCGGCGGGCTTCGGCAACGGCTCCGTGCACCGTGGCAACCTGCTCGACGACCGGGTGAAGGCGCTGATCGCCGGCGGCGGGAAGGCGAGCCGGGTCTCCCTCGCCAAGGCCATGGAGTCCGCCGCCCTCGCCGACCTGCGCGCCGAGGACGTGCTGCCCGAACTGCTCCGGGTCGTCCGCAGCGCCCCCGTCACCGACCCGGCCCTCGCCACCGCCGTGCAGAGACTGGAGACGTGGCGGGCCGCCGGAGGGCAGCGCCGGGAGACCTCACCGGGTAGCCACGCCTACGCCGACGCCGACGCGATCCGCACCATCGACGCCTGGTGGCCGCTGCTCGCCGACGCGGTCTTCCGGCCCGGCCTCGGCGACGCCCTGTTCACCGCCCTCACCGGCGCCGTCCAGATCAACGAGTCGCCCTCCGGCGGGCAGACCGGCCCCACCAACGGCACCGCCAGCGCGAACGAGTCCATCCCGCACAAGGGCTCGGCCTTCCAGTACGGCTGGTGGAGCTACGTCGACAAGGACCTGCGGCACGTCCTCGGCGACCCGGTGGCGGGACCGCTCGCCCGCCCGTTCTGCGGCGGCGGCGACCTCGCGGCCTGCCGCACCGCCCTGCTCGACAGCCTGAAGAAGGCCGTGGCGCAGACCCCGGCCCAGGTCTACCCGGGCGACACGGACTGCTCGGCCGGCGACCAGTGGTGCGCCGACTCGATCGTCCAGCGCCCGCTCGGCGGCGTCACCGACCCCAAGTCCACCTGGCAGAACCGGCCGACCTACCAGCAGGTCGTGCAGTTCCCGGCGCACCGCTGAGCCCCCCGGCGCAGGCTCCCCGGCCCCGCCCCACCGGGCCGGGGAGCCTGCGCCGGACAGCCCCCGGACGCTACGTAGACTGGCCCCGTGAGCGACAAGGCCGAGCAGAACCCGTACACCACCCGCCCCTCCGACGCCGGGGCCACCGGCCCCGAGGCCGAGCTGCGGGCCGTGGAGACCGAGCTCTCCGGCCGCTGGCCGGAGAACAAGCTGGAGCCCTCGCTCGACCGCATCGAGGCGCTGATGGACATCCTCGGCCAGCCGCAGCGCTCCTACCCCTCGATCCACATCACCGGCACCAACGGCAAGACCTCCACCGCCCGGATGATCGAGCAGCTGCTCAACACCTTCGAGCTGCGCACCGGCCGCTACACCAGCCCGCACGTGGAGTCGGTCACCGAGCGGATCAGCCTGGACGGTGCCCCGATCAGCGCCGAGAGGTTCGTCGAGACCTACCGCGACATCGAGCCCTACGTGCGGATGGTCGACGAGGGCCAGCCCATCGCGATGTCCTTCTTCGAGGTGCTGACCGGCATGGCGTACGCCGCCTTCGCCGACGCCCCGGTGGACGTCGCCGTGGTCGAGGTCGGCATGGGCGGCTCCTGGGACGCCACCAACGTCATCGACGCGGCCGTCGCCGTGATCACCCCGATCGGCCTGGACCACACCGACAAGCTCGGCGGGACGACCGGCGAGATCGCGGTGGAGAAGTCCGGCATCATCAAGCCCGGTGCGCTCGCCGTCGTCGCCCAGCAGCAGCTGGACGCCGCGCAGACCATCCTCAAGCGGGCCGTCGAGGTGGACGCCACCGTCGCCCGCGAGGGCATGGAGTTCGGCGTGATCCGCCGCGAGGTCGCGATCGGCGGCCAGCTCGTCACCCTGCGCGGCCTCGGCGGCGCCGAGTACGAGGACGTGTTCATCCCGCTGCACGGCGCCCACCAGGCGCACAACGCCGCCCTCGCGCTGGCCGCGGTCGAGGCGTTCTTCGGCGTCGGCGCGGCCGCCGGCGGCCAGCTGGACACCGAGAAGGTCCGCCGGGCGTTCTCCGGCGTCTCCTCGCCGGGCCGCCTGGAGATCGTCCGCCGCAGCCCCACCGTCATCCTGGACGCCGCGCACAACCCGCACGGCGCCGAGGCCGCCGTCGCCGCGATCGGCGAGGCCTTCGGCTTCACCAAGCTGGTCGGCGTGATCGGCACCAGCGGCGACAAGGACGTCTCCGGTCTGCTGGAGGTGTTCGAGCCGATCCTCGCCGAGGTCGTGATCACCCAGAACTCCACCCACCGGGCGATGCCGGTCGACGAGCTGGCCGCGCTCGCCGTGGAGATCTTCGGTGAGGATCGGGTGCAGGTCGAGCCGCGGCTGGACGACGCGATCGACGCGGCCGTCACCCTCGCCGAGGAGGAGGACCTCGGCGGCGCCGGCGTCCTGGTCACCGGCTCGGTCATCACGGTGGGCGAGGCGCGCCTGCTGTTCGGAAGGAAGTAGCACCCGATGCGGACCCTCTGCTCCTCGACCCTCATCGGCGAGGCCCTGCTCATCATGTTCGCCGGCCTGGTCGCGATGCCGCTGTCGGACGTGCCGACCGGCACGATCTGGGCCGTCAGCGGCACCGCCATGGTGCTGTGCGTGCTGCTCTGCGGCATGATCGAGCGCCCCGGCGCGGTGGCCGTCGGCTGGGTGCTGCAGATCGGCCTGATCGCCAGCGGCCTGGTGCTGCCGACCATGTTCGGGCTGGGCGCGGTCTTCGCCGCCCTGTGGTGGTGCTCGGTGCACTACGGCCGCAAGGTCGACGCGATCAGGGCGGCCCGGGCCGCAGCGGCCTCGCAGACCGCCTGAACCCCCGCTGAGCGGCCCGTTCGCATCGGCGGGCCGCGGCCTCAGGGTAGTGTCTGCGGTGGCCGAACCCACCGTGCCGAACCCGATCCCCAGGAGCTGCACCGTGTCCCAGCGCACTCTCGTCCTGCTCAAGCCCGACGCCGTCCAGCGCGGCCTGGCCGGCGAGATCATCAGCCGCATCGAGCGCAAGGCGAACTGGCGGCTCGCCGCCCTCGAGCTGCGCACCTTCGACCGGGCGACGCTGGAGCAGCACTACGCCGAGCACGTCGGCCGCCCGTTCTACGAGCCGCTGCTGGAGTTCATGACCTCCGGCCCGTCGATCGCCCTGATCGTCGAGGGCGAGAACGTCATCCCCGGCATCCGCGCGCTGGCCGGTGCCACCGACCCGCTGCAGGCCGGCCCGGGCACCATCCGCGGCGACTACGCCACGATCACCCGCGAGAACCTGATCCACGCCTCGGACTCGGAGGCCTCCGCCGAGCGCGAGATCAAGATCTTCTTCCCCTCGCACGCCTGACCTCCACAGCCCCGACGCGGGCCTGACGAAGACCTGACACAGGACCCACCCGGACCTGACGCAGGACCGACCCAGGTCTGACATACGCCCAGGTCGGGCCGGGCGCAACCGCCCTGGCCCGACCAGGTGCAACCGCCGGAACCCGCCCCGAAAAGGCGGAACCCCAAGCGCCGACACGGCGTCCCAATCCCGGGAAGAGCACATCGGCCGCCGGAGAATGGCCAGCATGCCGTACCTCGCCGTTCGCGGTGAGCGGGCCTGGCTACGATGGACGCAACTCATGGGCCCGGTACGGCTGCTCAGCTGATGTCAGCCCTGTCGTGGGCGCGCGCGATCGGCCCACTCCCCGCACATGCACACCGAGCTCGGGAAGGCACTGCACACCCCATGGCCAACAATCTGTCGTTCATCGGCCGTGACATGGCGATCGACCTCGGCACTGCCAACACGCTGGTGTACGTCAGGGGCAAGGGGATCGTCCTCAACGAGCCGTCGGTCGTCGCGGTGAACACCAACACCGGCGGCATCCTCGCGGTCGGCGCCGAGGCGAAGAAGATGATCGGGCGCACGCCCGGCAACATCGTCGCCATCCGCCCGCTCAAGGACGGCGTGATCGCCGACTTCGAGATCACCGAGCGGATGCTCCGCTACTTCATCCTCAAGATCCACCGCCGCCGCTACCTGGCCCGCCCGCGCGTCGTGGTCTGCGTCCCCTCCGGCATCACCGGGGTCGAGCGCCGCGCCGTCATCGAGGCCAGTGCCCAGGCCGGCGCACGCCAGGTGCACATCATCGAGGAGCCGATGGCCGCGGCGATCGGCGCCGGCCTGCCGGTGCACGAGCCCACCGGCAACATGGTCGTCGACATCGGCGGCGGCACCACCGAGGTCGCCGTCATCTCCCTCGGAGGGATCGTCACCGCGCAGTCCCTGCGGGTCGCCGGCGACGAGCTGGACAACGCCATCGTCCAGCACATCAAGAAGGAGTACAGCCTCCTCCTCGGCGAGCGCAGCGCCGAGCAGATCAAGATGTCGATCGGCTCCGCCTTCGCGCTCGAGGGCGAGAAGGACGAGCACGCCGAGATCCGCGGCCGCGACCTCGTCAGCGGCCTGCCCAAGACGGTCGTCATCTCCGCCGCCGAGGTCCGCGAGGCCATCGACGAGCCGGTGAACTCCATCATCGACTCGGTCAAGACCACCCTCGACCAGTGCCCGCCCGAGCTCGCCGGCGACGTCATGGACCGCGGCATCGTCCTCACCGGCGGCGGCGCACTGCTGCGCGGCCTCGACGAGCGGCTCCGCCGGGAGACCGGCATGCCCATCCACATCGCGGAGAACCCGCTGGACTCGGTCGCCCTCGGCGCCGGCAAGTGCGTCGAGGAGTTCGAGGCGCTCCAGCAGGTCCTGGACGCCCAGCCGCGCCGCTGACCCCTCCCGCGGGGGCCGAACGGCGCACACCGCGTCACATCTCCAACTGAACAACCGGTACCAGGGAACGAAGGGGCGCTCCAGCACCGTGAGGGACACACGAGAGAGCCGACTACTGCTCATCCTGCTGGTCGCGGTCGCCTTCGCCCTGATCACCGTCGACATCAAGGGCGGCGAGGACTCCCCGCTCGGCGGGGCCCGCCGAGCGGCCGCCGGCCTGCTCGGCCCGGTCGAGCGCGGCGCCTCCGGCCTCGTCGACCCGGTCGCCGGCACCATCCGCGCCGTCCGGGACGCCTCCACCCACCAGCAGCGCCTCGACCAGATCACCCGGGAGAACACCGAGCTGCGCCAGCGGCTCGCCTCCTCCGACACCGCCGCCGGCCGCACCAAGCAGCTCGACGACCTGCTGCGGACGGCCGGCAACGGCGGATACACCATCAAGGCCGCCCAGGTCATCGCGATCGGCGCCGCCCAGGGCTTCTCCTGGACGATCACCATCGACGCCGGCAGCGACGACGGCCTCACCCGCGACATGACCGTCATCAACGGCCAGGGCCTGGTCGGCCGGGTCACCACCGTCGCCCCGACCACCGCCACCGTGCTGCTCGCCTCCGACCCCGGCTTCACCGCCGGCACCCGGCTGGAGGGCAGCGACGAGATCGGCTTCGCGGCCGGCCAGGGCAGCAGCCCGATGCGGGTCCAGCTGCTCAACGGCCGCGCCCAGGTCAAGGCCGGCGACCGGGTCGTCACGTTCGGCTCGCAGAGCGGCCGCCCGTTCGTCCCCGGCGTACCGGTCGGCCGGGTGGTCGAGGTCCAGGCCACCCCGGGCGAACTCACCAAGACGATCCTGGTCGAGCCCTACGTGCAGTTCACCCGCCTCGACCTGGTCGGCGTCGTCGTCGTACCGCCGCGCAGCGACCCGCGCGACGGCGTGCTGCCGCCCAAGCCGTCCGCCGCCGCGGCGAACCCGCCGGCCGCCGCTCCCGCGCAGCCGACCGCCGCCTCCACACCCGCAGGGGGGAACTGACCGTGCGTCCGAAGCGCATCCTGCTCTCCGCCGTCCTGCTGCTGCTCGGCCTGGTCGTCCAGGTCAGCGTGCTCGGCCGGCTCCAGCTGCCCGGCGCCACCCCCGACCTGCTGATGCTCGTCGTCGTCGGCCTCGCCCTGGTCTACGGCCCGACCGGCGGCTGCCTGGCCGGCTTCACCGCCGGCCTGCTCGCCGACCTCGCCCCGCCCTCCGACCACGCCATCGGCCGGTACGCACTGGTGCTCTGCCTGGTCGGCTACGCCGCCGGCCTGCTCCGCCCCGAGGGCGGCCGGCAGCGCTCCGCGGTCAGCGCCCTGATGGTGGTCGCCGTCGCGGCCGTCGTCTCCACCGGCCTGTACGCCTCGGTCGGCGCCCTGGTCGGCGACACCGCCGCCCGCCACGTCGGCCTCGCCGGCCTGGTGTTCAGCGCCCTGCTGTACGACGTGCTGCTCGCGCCCTTCGTGGTGCCCGCCGTCATGCTGCTCGCCCGCCGCTTCGACCACGGCGGCTCCGGCGCAGAGACCGAGGACCCGGGCGCGTCCGGCCTCGGCAGCCTCGCCCGCTACAAGACCACCCGGGAGTCCTCGCCGATGCCGACGAGCCCGCGCAAGAAGCGGTCGCTCGGCCTCGCCCGCCGTCCCTGACGCCCCGCAGACCCCCAGGAGGAGTCCCCCCAGTGAGCAACATCCCGGAGACCGGACGCACCCAACGGGTGACGATCCGTCTGGTGGTGCTGCAGATCCTGGTGCTGTCGCTGCTCGCCACCCTCGGCGGGCGGCTGTGGTACCTGCAGATCCGGACCGGCAGCCAGTACGCCGCCCAGGCGCAAGGGAACCACATCCGGGAGGTCGTGGAGCCCGCCGTCCGCGGCGAGATCCTCGACGCCTCGGGACGGGTGCTCGTCGGCAACGAGACCAAGCTCGTCGTCTCCGTCAGCCGCACCTCCCTGCTCCAGCAGAAGGACCACGGCAAGGCCGTGCTGACCCGCCTCGCCGGCGTCCTTGGGCTGCAGCCCAAGGAGGTCCAGGACAAGGTGCGGCTCTGCGACGCCAAGACGCCCAAGCCCTGCTGGAACGGCTCGCCCTACCAGCCGATCCCGGTCACCCAGCAGGCCACCACCCAGCAGGCCATGCAGATCATGGAGCGCCGCGAGGACTTCCCCGGCGTCACCGCCCAGCCCACCGCCGTCCGCCGCTACACCGGCGTCGAGGGCGCCAGCGCCGCCCAGGTGCTCGGCTACCTCTCCCCGGTGACGGACGAGGAGGTCACGAGCACCGCCGACAAGACCGGCCGCGAACGCCGCCTGCCCAGCGACCAGATCGGCCGGGCCGGCCTGGAGTCCGTCTACGACGACGACCTGCGGGGCACCACCGGCATCGACAAGCTGGAGGTCGACAACCTCGGCAAGGTCATCGGCAGCGCCGGCACCGTCCCCGCGCAGTCCGGCAACAACCTCGTCACCAGCATCGACGCCCGGGTGCAGAAGGTCGTCGAGGACCAGCTGGCGCAGGCCATGACCGACGCCCGCAAGGTCTACGACAAGGAGACCCACAAGAACTACGAGGCGGACTCCGGCGCAGCCGTCGTCATGGACGTGCACACCGGCCGGATCATCGCCATGGCCAGCGCCCCCACCTTCGACCCCAACCTCTGGGTCGGCGGCATCTCCGCCAAGGACTACCAGGCGCTGACCGACAAGGGCTCCAACTACCCGCTGATCAACCGGGCCATCCAGGGCCTGTCGGCCCCCGGCTCCACCTTCAAGGTCATCTCCACCACCGCCGCCGTCCAGGCCGGCTACTCCCTCGACGGCCACTACCCGTGCCCGCCGAGCATGACCATCGGCGGCCGCGAGTTCAAGAACTTCGAGGGCGAGAGCTTCGGCGACATCTCGCTGGAGAAGGCCCTGGAGATCTCCTGCGACACCGTCTTCTACTACCTGTCCTACGACCAGTGGCTGAAGGACGGCGGCATCAAGCCGAAGAACCCCGCCGACTGGTTCACCAAGACCGCCCACCAGTACGGCCTCGGCGCCAAGACCGGCGTCGACCTCCCCAGCGAGGTCGCCGGCCGTGTGCCGGACCGCCAGTGGAAGCAGGCCTTCTTCGACGCCAACAAGGACGCCTGGTGCGCCCAGGCGGCCAAGGGCGGCCACGAGTACGCCGACGAGATCGCCCGCGAGAACTGCCAGGACGGCAACGTCATGCGCGCCGGTGACGCCGTCAACTTCGCCATCGGCCAGGGCGACACCCTCGTCACCCCGCTCCAGATGGCCCGGATCTACTCCGCGCTCGCCAACGGCGGCACCCTCTACCGGCCGACCATCGGCAAGGCGATCATGAGCCCGGACGGCAAGCTCGTCCGCGACATCGCCCCCCACGAGGACGGCAAGATCCCCGCCCAGGGCAAGCTGCTCGACTACATCGACCAGGCCACCGCGGGCGTCGTCACCAGCGGTACCGCCGCCTGGAAGTTCGTCGGCGCCGGCTGGCCCCAGGGCAAGATCGAACTGCACGCCAAGACCGGCACCGCCGAGGTCGCCGGCAAGCAGACCACCTCGTGGCTGACCACCTACAGCGGCGACTACGCGGTCGTGATGACGATAAGCCAGGGCGGCACCGGCTCCGGCGGTTCCGGCGACTCGGTACGCCGCATCTACCAGGCGCTCTACGGCGTCGACGACAAGGGCGCCATCGACAACAACAAGGCCCTGCTGCCCAAGCCGCAGGCCGAACTGCCCAAGTTCAACCCCGACGGCACCGCCATCATCAAGCAGGCCTCCTACGACGCCCCCGGCGACCGCGCCTTCCTCGACCCGGCGCCCGCCACCGGCAGCCGCGCCCCGGCCGTCCTCGCGCTCGCCGCCCTGGAGCCCGCCCGCGCCACCGGAAGGAGCCGCGGATGACCTCCTACGGCTCGTACCGCACCGTCCGGCTCACTCCCCGGCGCGGCTCCGTCGCCAGGGCCCTGGCCAAGGACTCGCCGCTGCGCCGGATGGACTGGATCATGGTCCTCTCCGCCCTGGCGCTCTCCCTCGGCAGCTCGCTGCTCGTCTGGTCCGCCACCCGCGGCCGCGACAACCTCACCCACGGCGACCCGCAGTACTTCCTCTACCGGCACCTCACCAACACCCTGGTCGGCGTCGTGCTCTGCGCGGTCACCGTCGGGATAGGGACACGCCGGCTGCGCACCGCCGTGCCGTTCGTCTACCTCGGCGTCCTGCTGCTGCTCGCCGCCACCCTCACCCCGCTCGGCTCCACCATCAACGGCCAGCACTCCTGGATCCAGTTCGGCGGCGGCTTCTCACTGCAGCCCGCCGAGTTCGCCAAGCTCTCCATCGTGATGGGCATGGCGGTGGTGCTCTCCGCCCGGGTCGACGCCGGCGAACGGGAGTTCCCCTCCTCGCGCAGCGTCGTGCAGGCCCTGGTGATCGCCGCGGTCCCGATGGGCGTCATCATGCTGATGCCCGACCTCGGCTCGGTCATGGTGATGGGCGTCGTCATCATGGGCGTCCTGCTCGCCTCCGGCGCAGCCCGCCGCTGGGTCTTCGGCCTCATCGGGGCCGGCACGATCGGCGCGCTCGCCATCTGGAAGCTCGGCGTGCTCAGCAAGTACCAGATCGACCGCTTCGCCGCCTTCGCCAACCCCTCGCTCGACCCGGCCGGCGTCGGCTACAACACCGCCCAGGCCCGGATCGCCATCGGCTCCGGCGGACTCACCGGCATGGGCCTGTTCCACGGGTTCCAGACCACCGGCCAGTTCGTCCCCGAGCAGCAGACCGACTTCGTGTTCAGCGTGGCCGGCGAGGAACTCGGCTTCGTCGGCGGCATCGGCCTGATCGCCCTGCTCGGTGTCATCCTCTGGCGGGCCTGCAAGATCGCCCGCCAGGCGACCGACCTCTACGGCACGATCCTCGCCGCCGGCGTGATCACCTGGCTCGCCTTCCAGGCCTTCGAGAACATCGGCATGAACCTCGGCATCATGCCGGTCGCCGGCATCCCGCTGCCCTTCGTCTCCTACGGCGGCTCCTCGATGTTCGCCGTCTGGGTCGCCGTCGGACTGCTCCAGTCCGTCCGCTCCCAGCGGCCGATAGGGATCTGACCCGGCAGCCGCACCCGCCCCCGGCCGGCGCCCCGACGGCCACCGCCGTCGCGGGCGCCGACCCGTTCCCGGCCGCGGCACCGGCGCGTTCCGGCCGGGAAGGACGGGCAGCCGGGTCCGGTAACCTTGAGGGTCGTCCCCGTCCACGACCCAAAGGGCTCACCGCATGCCAGTCGAATCGGTCTTCCCACGCCTGGAGGCCCTCCTCCCGCACGTCCAGAAGCCGATCCAGTACGTCGGCGGCGAGCTCAACTCGACCGTCAAGGATTGGGACGCCTGCGACGTGCGCTGGGCGCTGATGTACCCCGACGCCTACGAGGTCGGCCTGCCCAACCAGGGCGTCATGATCCTCTACGAGGTGCTCAACGAGCGCGAGGGCGTGCTCGCCGAGCGCACCTACAGCGTCTGGCCCGACCTCGAGGCGCTGATGCGGGAGCACGGCGTCCCGCAGTTCACGGTCGACGCGCACCGCCCGGTGAAGGCCTTCGACCTGTTCGGCCTCTCCTTCTCCACCGAGCTCGGCTACACCAACATGCTGGCCGCGCTCGACCTCGCGGGCATCCCGCTGGAGTCCAAGGACCGCGGCCTCGACGACCCGATCGTGCTCGCCGGCGGCCACGCCGCCTTCAACCCCGAGCCGATCGCCGACTTCCTCGACTGCGCCGTCATCGGCGACGGCGAGCAGGCCGTCCTCGACATGACCGAGATCGTCCGCGCCTGGAAGGCCGAGGGCCGCCCCGGCGGCCGCGACGAGGTGCTGCTGCGGCTCGCGAAGACCGGTGGCGTGTACGTGCCGCGCTTCTACGACGTCGAGTACCTGCCGGACGGCCGGATCGGCCGCGTCGTGCCCAACCGCCCCGGCGTGCCGTGGCGGGTCTCCAAGCACACGGTCATGGACCTCGACGAGTGGCCCTACCCCAAGCAGCCGCTCGTCCCGCTCGCCGAGACCGTCCACGAGCGGATGTCGGTCGAGATCTTCCGCGGCTGCACCCGCGGCTGCCGCTTCTGCCAGGCCGGCATGATCACGCGCCCCGTGCGGGAGCGAAGCATCACCGGCATCGGCGAGATGGTCGACCGCGGCCTCAAGGCCACCGGCTTCGAGGAGGTCGGCCTGCTCTCGCTGTCCAGCGCCGACCACTCCGAGATCGCCGACGTCACCAAGGGCCTCGCCGACCGCTATGCCGAGGACAAGATCGGCCTGTCGCTGCCGTCCACCCGCGTGGACGCCTTCAACATCGACCTGGCCAACGAGCTCTCCCGCAACGGCCGCCGCTCCGGTCTCACCTTCGCCCCCGAGGGCGGCAGCGAGCGCATCCGCAAGGTGATCAACAAGATGGTGTCCGAGGAGGACCTCATCAACACGGTCGCCACCGCCTACGGCAACGGCTGGCGCCAGGTGAAGCTGTACTTCATGTGCGGCCTGCCCACCGAGACGGACGAGGACGTCCTGCAGATCGGCGAGATGGCGAAGAACGTCATCGCCAAGGGCCGCGAGGTCACCGGCGGCAACGACATCCGCTGCACCGTCTCCATCGGCGGGTTCGTGCCCAAGCCGCACACCCCCTTCCAGTGGGCCCCGCAGCTGTCCGCCGAGGACACCGACGCCCGCCTTGCCAAGCTGCGCGACTCCATCCGGCACGACCGCAAGTTCGGCAAGAACATCGGCTTCCGCTACCACGACGGCAAGCCCGGCATCGTCGAGGGCCTGCTCTCCCGCGGCGACCGGCGGATCGGCGCCGTCATCCGCGCCGTCTACGACGACGGCGGCCGCTTCGACGGCTGGCGCGAGCACTTCTCCTACGACCGCTGGATGGCCTGCGCCGACAAGGGCCTCGCCGGCACCGGCGTCGACGTCGACTGGTACACCACCCGCGAGCGCGGCTACGAGGAGGTGCTGCCCTGGGACCACCTGGACAGCGGCCTCGACAAGGACTGGCTCTGGGAGGACTGGCAGGACGCCCTCGAAGAGGTCGAGGTCGAGGACTGCCGCTGGACCCCGTGCTTCGATTGCGGGGTGTGTCCTCAGATGGACACGCACATCCAGATCGGCCCCACGGGCAAGAAGCTCCTGCCGCTGACCGTGGTCAAGTCGTAGGACCGCAGCGCAACCCGACGGCCCTCCCCGGCGTACCTGCCGGGGAGGGCCGTCGCGCTGACGAGGGGGAGAGATGACCGAGGAGCGACCCGCCGAGGGGTGCCTGGTGGCGTTCGTGCGGGTGCCGGCGCGGGTCTTCGCGCTGCTGGTGGTGGTGCCGCTGCGCTTCCTGTGGGAGCTGCTGCTGGCTGCCGTGCTGCGACCGTGCGGCCGGGCGCTCGGGTGGCTCGTGGTGCAGGTCTGCCGACTCCTGTACTGGACGGTCGGCTGGCCGCTCGTTCAGCTGTACCGGTACGTCCTCGTGCCGTGCGGGCACGCCCTGGCCTGGATCGGCCGCACCCTGCTGTGGGCCCCGCTGGCCTGGCTGGGACGGCAGGTGCTGGCCCCCGCCGGGCGGGTGCTGTGGACCGTGCTGGCCCGGCTGGGCCACTACCTGGTGGTGGTCCCGCTCGCGGCGCTGTGGCGGTACGTGCTGGAGCCGTGCGCCCGTGCACTGGTGTGGTTGCTCACCGCCGTCGCGCGGGGGACGGGGTGGGTGCTGCGCGTCCTGGTGGCGGTGCCGCTGGGGTGGCTGTGGCGGGTGGTGCTGTACCCGGTGCTCCGCGAGGTGGGGAGGGCGATCGCCCGGGCCTGGCGGATCGGCGGGCGGATCTGGCAGTTCCTGGTGGTGCGGCCCTGCCGCTGGCTGCGCCGCGAGGTGTGGTGGCCGGCCAGGGTGGAGGTCGCGCGGGTGCTGCGGGAGGTCCGGCGGGCCCTGGTGGGGTGACCCGGTCCGGGCGGTGGGCCCGGGCGCGTACCCTTGTCCTGACAAGCAACCGGCCGGTACGGCCGGACGGGACACCGATCTAAGGACTGAGCAGCCCTGGCACGCCGCACGCCCGACGGTCCGCCGCCCGCGCCGACGGTGCAGCGCATCCGTCTCCGCTACACCAAGCGCGGCCGTCTGCGCTTCACCAGCCACCGGGACTTCCAGCGGGCGTTCGAGCGCGCGCTCCGCCGCTCGGCCGTTCCCATGGCGTACTCCGCCGGTTTCACCCCGCACCCCAAGGTCTCCTACGCCAACGCGGCCCCGACCGGCGTCGCCAGCGAGGCGGAGTACCTGGAGATCGGCCTCGCCGAGGCCCGCGACCCGGAGGAGCTCCGGGCCCAGCTCGACGAGTCGCTGCCGCCCGGCCTGGACATCGTGGACGCCGTCGAGGTCCGCACGGCCAACTTCGTCGAGCGCCTGGAGGCCTCCGAGTGGCAGCTGCGGCTGGCCGGCGTCGACCGGGACGAGGCGGCCCGCGCGGTCGCCGCCTTCCTGGCCGAGGAGGCCGTCGAGGTGCAGCGCACGACCAAGAACGGCGTGCGGGTGTTCGACGCCCGTGGGGCCGTTTCGGCGCTGCAGGTACTCCCGTCGCAGGTCGGCGATGGTAACGACACTGGCACAGAGCGTGCCGACGATGTTCGTCCGGGCTCACCCTGTGCGATACTGCGGCTGGTAGTACGACATGCCACACCCGCCGTACGACCCGACGACGTTTTGTCCGGTCTCCGTGCGACGGCCGACCTGGCGCCGCCGGTCCCCGCTGAGGTGACCAGGCTGGCGCAGGGGCCGCTCGACGAGGAGACCGGCACGGTGACCGACCCGCTGGCGCTCGATCGCGCCGCGGCCCCGGCAGGCCGATAGCGGCCGCAGGGCCGCGCGCCTCGCCGATCGCCGAGTGGGCAGGGAGCCAGGGCTCACCACCGGGCCGTGGCTCCCCGGTCCCCGCGGCTTCCCAGGGGAGCGAGCGTCGTCGCACGCAGCCGGGCCCCGCGGCCCGACCTGGACAACGAGAAGACTGGTACGCCAGAAGACTTTCGGCATCCCGCACCGTGCGGGGCGCCGAGCGAGACTATGAGCTCCTGTGCGGCCTCGCGTCCGCACGGCGGCACCGTGGAAGCCGGCACGCCATACCGTGGCCGGCCGTGAACCAGGTGTCGAGCCGTGCCCGGATGCGGAGCCCGGGGGCCTGACGGGAGATCCACCCGCATGCTCGAGAACACCGAACCGCAGTCCGCTGCGGAACAGGCCGACACCCCTGCCGACGGCTCCGCCGCGGCCCCGCCGCGCCGCCGTCGCCGCGCGGTCTCGCGCCCGGCCGGTGCCCCGCAGGGCGCCGCC
>NZ_JAHTIK010000001.1:5537503-5553952 GCF_025655475.1 Kitasatospora sp. DSM 101779
GTGGTCGAGCAGGCCCCGGTCGTCGCCGAGGAGCCGGCCGCCGAGGAGCCCGCAGCCGCCGAGGCCGAGCCGGTCGAGCCGGTCGAGGAGGAGCCCGAGGCCGAGGCCGCCGAGGAGCCCGCAGCCGCCGAGGCCGAGGCACCCGCCGCCGAGCCCGAGCCGGAGTCCTCGCACCGGGTGCGCCGTCGGGCCGTCCGCCCGTCCACCGCGCTCTTCCAGGCCCCGGTCTTCCAGGAGCCCGCGCCGTACGTCGCGCCGTCCGCTCCCGCCGCGCCCGCTGCGTCCGCCGCGCCAGCCGCTGCGGACGAGGGCGGCAGTGCGGAGGAGGAGTACGAGTACAGTGGCGTCGGCCGCCGTCGCCGGGTCCGCACCCCCGTCCGGGTGCAGACCCCCGCCCGGGTGCAGCCCCCCGTCCGCGCCGAGGTCGCCCCCGCCGAGAAGGAGGCCCCCGAGGCGCCCGAGGCGGGCCCCGAGCAGGAGGGCGAGTGGGAGGAGGACGGCCGTCCGTCCCGCCGCCGCCGTCGGGGCGGCCGTCGCCGCCGCCGCGGTGAGGCCGAGGAGCCGGAGGCCGCCGAGCTGTCGCAGGCCGAGGACGAGACCACCGCCGAGGACGCCTCCGGCGAGGGCGAGCCCGAGGAGGACGAGGACGACGACGATCTCGCCGCCGGGCTGTCCTCCTCGCGCCGCCGTCGCCGTCGTCGTCGCCGCAGCGGTGAGGGTGCCGGGGAGCCGGCCGAGACCACCGAGGACGGCGTCCGCACGGTGGTGAAGGTGCGCGAGCCGCGCCGCCGCTCCACCGAGCCGTCCTTCGACCCGGACGAGGTGCAGTCCATCAAGGGCTCCACCCGCCTGGAGGCCAAGAAGCAGCGCCGCCGCGAGGGCCGCGAGCTGGGCCGCCGCCGGGTGCCGATCATCACCGAGGCCGAGTTCCTGGCCCGCCGCGAGTCGGTCGAGCGCGTCATGGTGGTGCGCCAGAACGGCGAGCGCACCCAGATCGGCGTGCTCGAGGACGGCGTGCTGGTCGAGCACTACGTCAACAAGGAGCAGGCCACCAGCTACGTCGGCAACGTGTACCTGGGCAAGGTCCAGAACGTGCTGCCGTCGATGGAGGCCGCCTTCGTCGACATCGGCAAGGGCCGCAACGCGGTGCTCTACGCCGGTGAGGTCAACTTCGGTGCGCTGGGCGGCCACGGCGGCCCGCGCCGGATCGAGTCGGTCCTCAAGTCCGGCCAGTCGGTGCTGGTGCAGGTCTCCAAGGACCCGATCGGCCACAAGGGCGCCCGCCTGACCAGCCAGATCTCGCTGCCCGGCCGCTACCTGGTCTACGTGCCCGAGGGTTCGATGACCGGCATCAGCCGCAAGCTGCCGGAGAACGAGCGGGCCCGCCTCAAGCAGATCCTCAAGAAGATCGTCCCGGACGACGCGGGCGTGATCGTGCGCACCGCCGCCGAGGGCGCCAGCGAGGAGGAGCTGACCCGGGACGTCCAGCGACTGCAGCAGCAGTGGGAGGACATCCAGAAGAAGGCCGCCTCCGGCAACGCCCCGGTGCTGCTCTACGGCGAGCCGGACATGACCGTCCGGGTCGTCCGCGACATCTTCAACGAGGACTTCACCAAGGTCATCGTCAGCGGCAGTGACGCGTGGAACACCATCCACGACTACGTCTCCAACGTGGCCCCGGACCTCGCCGAGCGCCTGCAGCGCTGGACCTCGGACGTGGACGTCTTCGCCACCTACCGGATCGACGAGCAGCTGATGAAGGCGCTGGACCGCAAGGTCTGGCTGCCGAGCGGCGGTTCGCTGGTGATCGACCGGACCGAGGCGATGGTCGTCGTCGACGTCAACACCGGCAAGTTCGTCGGCCAGGGCGGCAACCTCGAGGAGACCGTCACCCGCAACAACATCGAGGCGGCCGAGGAGATCGTCCGCCAGCTGCGGCTGCGCGACCTCGGCGGCATCATCGTGATCGACTTCATCGACATGGTGCTGGAGTCCAACCGCGACCTGGTGCTGCGCCGCCTGCTGGAGTGCCTGGGCCGGGACCGGACCAAGCACCAGGTGGCCGAGGTGACCTCGCTGGGCCTGGTGCAGATGACCCGCAAGCGGGTCGGCCAGGGCCTGCTGGAGTCCTTCTCCGAGCCGTGCGTCCACTGCAACGGCCGCGGCGTCATCGTCCACATGGACCAGCCGCACACCCACGGCGGCGGCGGTGCCGCCCCGGCGGCCGGCGAGGCGGGCGGCGGCAAGCGCCGTCGGCGCGGCAAGGGCGGCGCCCACGCCGAGCCGCAGGCCGAGGCCGCGGCCGTGACCGAGGCCCCGGAGGAGGGCGTCGAGCTGCCCGAGGCGCCCGAGGCCGTGGAGGTCGTCGAGGACCTCGAGGTCGTCGAGGTGCGGGCCGCGGAGCCGGCGGTGGCCGCCGAGGTTCCGGCCGAGGCCGTGGAGGAGGCCGCCGAGCCGGTCGCCGCCCCCGCGGGCCGCACCCGCCGCCGCGCGGTGCGCAAGGCGACGGCCCCGGCGGGTTCGCCGGCCGAGGCCGAGATCGTCGTGCTGCAGGCCCGGGCCGAGGCCGCGATGGAGGCCGCTCTGAACGCCGCCCAGCAGCAGGCCGCCGAGCCCGCCGCGGAGCCGACTGCCGTCGAGGCCGTCGTGGAGGCCGCCGAGGCCGTTGCCGAAGCCGCGGAGGCCGTCGAGGCCGTCGTGGAGGCCGCGGAGGCTGCCGAGGCCGCCGTCGAGGCCGCGGAGGCACCCGTCGAGGAGGAGGCCGCGGAGGCCGCGCCGAAGAAGCGCGCGACCCGCAAGACCGCCGCCAAGAAGACGACGGCCGCGAAGAAGACCACCGCGGCCAAGAAGACCACCGCCCGCAAGACCGCCACCAAGCGGACGAGCGCGGCGGCCAAGAAGGCCGCGGCCGCCGAAGGTGACGGCGCCGCCGAGTAACGCCCCGCGCCCGGGGCGGCCGACGCGCCGCCCCGGGCCCGGTAGGGCCCGGTTTGCCCCCGAGCAGGCCGGTCCGTATTCTTGACCTTCGGCGTGTTACGCCATGCTCCCGAGCACCTCACCTCCCGGCACCGCCCCGCGGCGCAGGGGGAGGCCCCTGTGTCCGTACCCAGGGGCTGGCATCGGTGAGTTCCGACCGAGTACAGAAAGCAGGTACCGCATGTACGCGATCGTTCGCGCAGGCGGCCGCCAGCACAAGGTCGCCGTGGGCGACGTGCTGGAGATCGACCGTATCGAGGCCAAGCCGGGTGACTCGGTCGAGCTGTCGACCGTCCTGGTCGTCGACGGTGACGCCGTCACCTCGGACCCGTGGGTGCTCGGCGGCGTGAAGGCGCACGCCGAGGTCGTCGAGGAGACCAAGGGCGACAAGATCGTCATCCTTCGCTACAAGAACAAGACGGGTTACCGCCGTCGTCAGGGTCACCGCCAGAAGTACACCGCGGTGCGCATCACGAGCATCGACTCCGTCAGCAAGTAAGGGGATAGCGAGATGGCACACAAGAAGGGCGCAAGCTCTACCCGCAACGGCCGTGACTCGAACGCCCAGCGCCTCGGCGTGAAGCGCTTCGGCGGCCAGGTCGTCTCGGCTGGCGAGATCCTCGTCCGCCAGCGCGGCACCCACTTCCACCCGGGTGCCGGTGTCGGTCGCGGTGGCGACGACACCCTGTTCGCGCTGACCGCCGGTGCCGTGCAGTTCGGCAACCGCCGCGGCCGCAAGGTCGTCAACATCGTGGCCGTCGAGGCCTGAGTCTGACCCCACGTCAGGACTCGTCGTGAAGGGTGGGCCGGAATGTTCCGGTCCACCCTTCATGCTTTACCGCAGGACCCCATTTTCCGTCGTACTGGAGGCACACCCATGACCACCTTCGTGGACCGCGTCGAGCTGCACGTCGCCGCGGGTAACGGAGGCCACGGCTGCGCCTCCGTTCACCGGGAGAAGTTCAAGCCGCTCGGCGGGCCCGACGGCGGCAACGGCGGTGAGGGCGGCAGCGTCATCCTCACCGTCGACAGCCAGATCACCACCCTGCTCGAGTACCACCACTCGCCCAAGCGCAAGGCCACCAACGGCAAGCCGGGCGCCGGCGGCAACCGCACCGGTGCCGACGGCCAGGACCTCGTCCTGGCGGTGCCGGACGGCACCGTGGTGCTCGACAGGAAGGGCAACGTGCTCGCCGACCTGGTCGGCCACGGCACCAGCTTCGTCGCCGCAGCCGGCGGCCGCGGCGGCCTCGGCAACGCCGCCCTCGCCTCGGCCCGCCGCAAGGCCCCCGGCTTCGCCCTGCTCGGCGAGCCCGGCGAGGCCCGCGACATCGTGATGGAGCTCAAGTCCGTCGCCGACGTCGCCCTGGTGGGGTACCCGAGCGCCGGCAAGTCCTCGCTGATCTCGGTGCTCTCCGCCGCCAAGCCGAAGATCGCGGACTACCCGTTCACCACGCTGATCCCCAACCTCGGCGTGGTCACCGCCGGCTCGACCGTCTACACGATCGCCGACGTGCCGGGCCTCATCCCCGGCGCCAGCCAGGGCAAGGGCCTGGGCCTGGAGTTCCTGCGCCACGTCGAGCGCTGCGAGGTGCTGGTGCACGTCCTCGACTGCGCCACCCTGGAGCCCGGCCGCGACCCGCTCACCGACCTCGAGACCATCGAGGAGGAGCTCGCCCAGTACGGCGGCCTGGAGGACCGGCCGCGCCTGGTCGCCCTCAACAAGGTGGACGTGCCGGACGGCCAGGACATCGCCGACCTCACCCGCGCCTCGCTGGAGGAGCGCGGCTACCGCGTCTTCGAGGTCTCCGCGCTCGCCCACAAGGGCCTGCGCGAGCTGAGCTTCGCCCTGGCGCAGATCGTCGCCGAGGCACGCGCCGCCAAGCCCGTCGAGGAGTCCACCCGGATCGTGCTGCGTCCGAAGGCCGTGGACGACGCGGGCTTCACCATCACCGAGGAGGACGGCGCCTACCGCATCCGCGGCGTCAAGCCGGAGCGGTGGGTCCGCCAGACCGACTTCAGCAACGACGAGGCCGTCGGCTACCTCGCCGACCGCCTGGCCCGCCTCGGCGTCGAGCAGGAGCTCTGGAAGGTCGGCGCCCACGAGGGCGACACCGTCGTCATCGGCCCCGACGACGACGCGGTCGTCTTCGACTGGGAGCCGACCATGGCCTCCGGTGCCGAGATGCTCGGCCGCCGCGGCGAGGACCACCGCTTCGAGACGCAGCGGCCCGCCGTCGACCGCCGCCGCGAGCGCCAGCGCGGCCGGGACGCCGCGGAGGAGGAGTTCCGCGCGTTCGAGGCGCTCTCCTCCGGCCGCCAGGCCATCGAGGGCGACGACGAGGACTACTGAGTCCCGGCGTCCGCCAGCTGACATCCCGACGGGCCCGCTGCGCGGATCGCGTAGATTGCGACCGAGCAGCGGGCTCGATCCAGCACGACCGGAGGACACTGATGACGGGTCAGACACTGCGGCAGGACGTCCTCGCCGCGCGGCGGATCGTCGTGAAGGTCGGCTCGTCCTCACTGACCACCGCGGCCGGCGGCCTGGACGCCGACCGGGTCGACGCGCTCGTCGACGCGCTCGCCAAGGTCCGCGCCCGCCCGGACGCCCCCGACGTCGTCCTGGTCTCCTCCGGCGCCATCGCGGCCGGCCTCGCGCCGCTCGGCCTCGCCAAGCGTCCCTCCGACCTGGCCCGCCAGCAGGCCGCCGCCAGCGTCGGCCAGGGCCTGCTGGTCGCCCGCTACACCGCTTCCTTCGCCCGGTACGGGATCCGGGTCGGCCAGGTGCTGCTGACCGCGGAGGACGCCAGCCGCCGCTCGCACTACCGCAACGCCTACCGCACCCTCGACCAGCTGCTCGCGATGGGCGCCATGCCGGTCGTCAACGAGAACGACACCGTCGCCACCGCCGAAATCAGGTTCGGTGACAACGACCGGCTGGCCGCGCTGGTCGCCCACCTCGTCCGCGCCGACCTGCTGGTGCTGCTCTCCGACGTGGACGCGCTCTACGACGGCAACCCGGCCAAGCCCGGCACCACCCGGATCGACACCGTGCGCGGCCCGCACGACCTCGACGGCATCGAGATCGGCAGCGCCGGCAAGGCCGGCGTCGGCACCGGCGGCATGGTCACCAAGGTCGAGGCCGCCCGGATCGCCACCGGCGCCGGCATCCCCGTCGTGCTGACCGCCGCCAGCCACGCCGCCGAGGCCCTGGCCGGCCGGCCCGTCGGCACGCTCTTCCTGCGCACCGGCAGCCGCTCCGCCGACCGGCTCCTGTGGCTCGAACACGCCTCCACCCCGCGCGGCGCACTCCACCTCGACGCCGGTGCCGTCGACGCCGTCGTCCTCGGCGGGAAGTCCCTGCTCCCGGCCGGTGTGACCAAGGTCGAGGGCGAGTTCACGGCGGGTGATCCCGTCGACCTTCTTGGCGAAAACGGCCACATCGTCGCCCGCGGACTGGTCAACTTTGATGCGAGGGAGCTGCCCCGTCTGCTCGGCCGGTCCACGCGGGAGCTGGCCCAGGAGCTCGGTGCCGCGTACGAGCGCGAGGTCGTCCACCGGGACGACCTGGTCGTCCTGCGCGGCTGACGGGGCCACCGGGGGCCGGCCCAGCGGGCGGCCCCCGCGCAGGGGACGTCGCCGAACAGGAGGCCGCCGATGGCAAGCAGGCGCCCGGGAACACTGCCCGGGGAGACGTCCGCGCGGCGGCTCACCAGTATCGCGGGCGGCCGCGCCGACGGCGACCCGTCCGGCGAACCACCCCGGGCCGTCGGCGAGTTGCACCCGCACGACGAGGGCGACGGCGGCGCGGAGGAGCACGGCAGGCTCTGGCACGTCGTGCTGTCGGTGGCCGGCCGGGCCACCCCGATCGCCGAACTCCGGGCCGGCCTGGAGCGGCTGGCCCACGACCACGCCTTCTTCCTGACCGCCCGCTACGCCGCCGACCACGCCGAGATCCGGTACTGGGAACAGGCCCGGGACCTGCACGACGCCGCGGCCATCGCGCTGCGGCTGTGGGGCGAGCACAAGGCGTCCGCGAACTTACCGCCGTGGGAGATCGTGGGCCTGGAGGTCGTCGACCGCGCCACCTACCACCAGCGGGTGGCGGAGGGCTTCGGTGACCCGCCGCCGCACCTCGGCGGTGTGCACCCGTACTGACCTGCCGCGCCGCGGCCCGCGTCTCAGCCGACGAAATGCGGGCCGGGGCGGCGGCCGTGAGTCGCTACCCTTCAGGCATGACCAGCGACCACGCCACCACCGACAGCCCCGTTCTCGCCGTCGCGCGCCGAGCCCGTGAGGCGGCCGCCGCGCTCGCCCCGCTCCCGCGCAGCGCCAAGGACGCCGCGCTGCTGGCGATCGCGGACGCGCTGGTCGCCCGGAGCGCCGAGATCACCGCCGCCAATGCCGAGGACGTCGCCCGCGCCCGCGAGGCCGGCACCCCCGAGTCCACCGTCGACCGGCTCAGCCTCGACGAGCAGCGGATCGCCGCGATCGCCTCCGACGTCCGCGACGTGGTCGGCCTGCCCGACCCGGTCGGCGAGGTCGTGCGCGGCTACACCCTGCCCAACGGCCTCGACGTCCGGCAGGTCCGGGTGCCGCTCGGCGTGGTCGGCATCATCTACGAGGCCCGCCCCAACGTCACCGTCGACGCCGCCGCGCTCTGCCTGAAGTCCGGCAACGCCGTGCTGCTGCGCGGCTCGGCCTCCGCCTACCGCTCCAACACCGCCATGGTCGCGGTGCTCCGCGACGCGGTCGCCTCGGCCGGCCTGCCCGCCGACGTGATCCAGCTGGTGCCGGGCGAGAGCCGGGACTCGGTGCAGGAGCTGATGCGCGCCCGCGGCCTGGTGGACGTGCTGATCCCGCGCGGCGGCGCCTCGCTGATCCGTACCGTGGTCGAGGGCTCCACCGTGCCGGTGATCGAGACCGGTACCGGCAACTGCCACGTCTACGTCGACGCGCAGACCGACCTGGCGATGGCCGTCGGCATCCTGCTGAACTCCAAGGCCCAGCGGGTCAGCGTCTGCAACTCCGCCGAGACCCTGCTCGTCCACCAGGACGTCGCCGACGCCTTCCTGCCGCTCGCCCTGGAGGCGCTCGCCGGCGCCGGCGTCACGGTGCACGGCGACGACGCGGTGCTGAAGGCCGCCGAGGGCACCGCCGTGACCGCCGTCCCGGCCACCGACGAGGACTGGGACACCGAGTACCTCTCCTACGACATCGCGGCCGCCGTGGTGCCCTCGCTGGACGCCGCCGTGGAGCACATCCGCCGCTGGTCCTCGGGCCACACCGAGGCGATCGTCACCACCTCGCAGGCCGCCGCCCGGCGCTTCACCCAGCTGGTCGACTCCACGACCGTGGCGGTCAACGCGTCGACCCGGTTCACCGACGGGGGTGAGTTCGGCTTCGGCGCGGAGATCGGCATCTCCACCCAGAAGCTGCACGCCCGCGGCCCGATGGGACTGCCCGAACTGACCTCCACCAAGTACATCGTCACTGGTGACGGCCACGTCCGGGGCGAGGCGCACCAGACCGTCGGCTCCTGAGCCGACCGGCGGGCGCTCCGGGCGGTCGGGCCAACTGGCAGGAGCCCCAGACAAACCGCCCGCCCGGTAATACGCTGAATCCCGTGGCTGAGGATGTGGGGGGCTCGCCGTACCCCGACGGCGCCGACCACGGTGGTGCGGACGACGAGTTCGCCACCGTGGTGTTCGACGAGGCCTTCGTCCGGTCCGCGGCCGTGCACGAGCCGAGCGCCCTGGAGCGGCAGCTGGCCGCCGCCGAGGCCCGGTTCGAGCCGGACTCCGCCGTCCCGGTCCGGCCCTGGGACCTGACCGCGCCGGAGATGGCCGGCACCGGCGACGTACTGCCGCTGGAGCTGCGCCCGCACCCGCGGGGCCTGGACGACGACCGGCTGTACCCGGATCCGTGGTCCGGCACCGACCGGGCCCGCCGGCGGGCCCGGTGGTCCCGGACGGTCGGCTGGGAGCCGTTGCGCCACGACGGGCGCCAGGTCGCGCAGCAGCGCTGGCACCGGCCGGTGGCCTGGGTGCTGGCGGTGGTCATGGGCGTCGGCGTGGTGGCGGTCGCGGCGGCCGCGATCTACCGCGGGGCCGGCGGGGCCGGCGAGTCGCCGCGGCGTCCGGAGGTGGGCACGAGCAGCACGCCCGGTTCGCCGCCGGCCGTGCCGCTGCCCAGCGCCGTGGCGCTGCTGAGCGGCTGAGCCGTCCGGTGGCGAGACGGCGCCGGGACGCCGGGCGGAAGTTGCCCGCGGCCGGTCGAAGCCTGGCCCGGCCGGTTCTACCCTGGTGCTATGGGTGACCCGCGCGAGCCTCCGGAGGGTGCGCCCGAGGGCGGTTCCGGCAGCGATGACGAGTTCCGGTCCGTCGTCTTCGACGAATCGTTCGTCCGGGCTGCCCGGATCCAGGAGCTGTCGGCCCAGGAACGGCTCGGCGGGACGTACCGGGCGACCCGTCCGCGGGTCGGCCTCGGTCCTTTCGGCACGCTGCCCCGGCAGGCGGTGGCGCTGCTGCTGGTCGTCTTCCTCGCCTTCGCCGCCGCGGTGTACTTCGGCGTCAGTTCGCCGCACCGTCAGGCCGCGCCGCCGTCCGGCAACCAGCTGACCACCTCGCTGGTGGCACTGAGCCCGACCGGGCCGGTGGCCGCCGTCACCGATCCGGAGCACCCGTTCGCGGCGCTGCCCGCCGCGTACGGGGAGGGGTCGACCGGGCTGGCGCTGCCCGCGGGCGCCGCCACCGCGCACTTCACCAGGTCGGACGTCAACCGGGCGCTCTCCGTGGTGCAGCGCTACCTCACCGCGTCCGCGCTGGCCCCGGCCACCCTCGTCCAGGGGGAGACGGCCGAGGTGCGGACCCTGGTCACACCCGGCGAGCAGTCGCAGTACGACGACAGCGTGAACAGCCCGCAGGACGACCAGCACCACGCCGCCACCGGCTGGCTGGTCCGGTTCGACCCGGGGAAGGTCGCGCTGGCCGAGGACGCGGTGCGGACCTCCGGTACCGTCCGGGTCGGCGAGGCCGACAGCGGGACGCTGGAGATCACCACCGACCACACCTTCGTCTACGCCGTGCGCGCGGCCGGCACCTCGGACGGGCCGGTGAGCCTCTTCAGCGTCCGCCGGGAGCTGCGGTTCGCCTTCGACCGGCTGGACCTGAGCTCGGACCGGCTGCGGCTGGTCGACGCGGTGGTGCAGGCCGGGCCGGCCTCCTGCGGCGCCCCGATGAGCAGCTACCTGCAGCCGCTGCTGGCGGGCAGCACGGCGGGTGGCCCGCAGGCCGTCGACCCGGGCGACCGCAGCCGGCCGGCCTGGCAGGTGTGCGGGGTGCTCGGACCGCTGACCGGGAAGCCGGCCGCCGGGCAGTGAGCCCGGACGGCCGGCCCGGGCACCCGCCCGGTGTCACTCCGGTGCCGCTGCCGCCGGTGCCGTTCCCACCGGTGCTACTCCCGGCCGTCGCCCTCCGCGGTGTCCGTGCCGTCGGAGCCGGCCGGGCCGCCCGAGCGGGCGCCGGCGAAGGTGTCCCGCAGCTTGCCGCCGACCGTGCCGACCCCGCCGGCCACGTCCCGCAGCAGGCCCATCAGCGGGTCCTTGCTCTCCTTGACCGACTGCGAGTAGGAGTCCGCGGCGGCCTTCCACTGGGCGCCGACCGAGGTCTGCGGGTCGTCGCCGCGGCGCGGGTAGGCGCCGGCCAGGATCGATCGGTACTCGTCGCTCTCCGCCCACTTCTTCAGCTTGGCGACCCGGACCACCGCGAACGGGTGGGTCTGCGGCAGTACCTGCAGCAGCTTGAGGACGCCGTCGCGCAGGTCGCCCGCGCGCTCGTACTCCTCGGCCTGCTCCAGGAACGCGTCGACGTTCATCTCCGCCAGGTTGTGGCCGCCGGCCAGCTTCATCAGGCCGCGCATCGAGGCCTGCAGGTCCTGCCCGGCCAGCAGGCCGGCCCGGTCGCAGGAGAGCTCGGCCTTGCGGAACCACTCCTTGAGCGCGGTGATCACGCCCATGATGGCGAGGTTGCCCAGCGGCAGCCAGGCGATCCGGGCCGCGATGTTGGTGAGGATCAGCAGCATCGTCCGGTACACCGCGTGACCGGACATGGCGTGCCCGACCTCGTGGCCGACCACGGCCCGCAGCTCCTCCTCGTCCAGCAGCTCCACCAGGCCGCTGGTCAGCACGATGATCGGCGTCTCCATGCCGATGCACATGGCGTTGACCGCCGGGTCCTGCGTGACGTACAGGTCCGGCACCTTCTCCAGGTCCAGCACGTAGGCGGCGTCCCGCACCATCGCGTACAGCTCCGGGAACTGACGCTCCGAGGTCTTCACCGCGGTGGCCAGGAACATCAGCCGGACGCTGCGCTCGGACACCAGGCCGGCGAGCTTCTTGAGGACGTCGTCGAAGCCGCTCAGCTTGCGCAGCGCCACCAGCGCCGAGCGGTCGGCCGGGTGCTCCCAGGCCCGGGTGGAGATCTCCGGGAAGCGCTGCCGGCGGCGGCTGGGCGTCTTGCCGCCGTCCTTGGAAAAGTCGGTCATCTGTGAGTACCTCCTGGTCGTCGCCGGCACCGGCCCCCGGCCGGCCCCCGCTGCTGTTGGCTCCAACGTCCGTGCGCGCGTACTCGTCCCCGGCGGTCCACCGTACGCCCGGGGGGTGGTGGCGCGTGTCCGGAACGCCCCGGCTTACGCTGGTCGTCCGGAGCGAGATCCGGAGCGAGAGGAGCACCCCCGATGTCCCCTGCCACCCTGGCGCAGCTGGCCGGCCCGATCTCCAGCGAGAACGGCCCCGGCCTGTTCCTGCGGATCATCGTGATCGGCTCCATCGTCGGCGTGGGTCTGCTGGCCTGGATCCTGGTCCGCGCGGGCCGCGACAACTGAGCCGCCCGGCGGCCGCGCGGCGGCCCCGGTAGGACCCGGCAGGGCCCGGCACCTACGAGGGGTCAGACGCGGTGGGCCGCCGCGCGGTTGCGCAGCGCCCACCCGTACGATGAGCCCGCAGGCCGTACGGCCCGCACCCTCGTCCGCCCCCGAGCCGAGAAGGTCCTGCCGACCATGAGCACTGCTGCACTGCCCGCCCTGACCCACCTCGCCGAGGGCGGCAACCACGAGAGCCTCAACCCGTACCTGACGGGCGGGTCCGCGCTGTTCATCCTGCTGCTGCTGCTCTTCCTGACCACCCGCTTCAACCGCGACCGCTGAGCCGGCCGGCCGCCCCGGGGGAGCGCCTGCACAGAAGCTGCGCGCTCCCTCCCGCGGACCTCTCCGGGCAGCTTGCCGCCCCGTGACGGGCGTCGCGTAAGGTGTGGCGGCATGGGACAGCAGGCCGGGAGCACCGGTGCGCCGAGGGCGCGGAAGCGCCTCGGCGTGATGGGCGGTACCTTCGACCCGATCCACCACGGGCACCTGGTCGCCGCCAGTGAGGTGGCGAGCGCCTTCCACCTCGACGAGGTCGTGTTCGTGCCCACCGGGCAGCCGTGGCAGAAGTCCGACCGCCAGGTCACGCCCGCCGAGGACCGCTACCTGATGACGGTCATCGCCACCGCGGAGAACCCGCAGTTCTCGGTCAGCCGGATCGACATCGACCGCGAGGGCCCCACCTACACCGTCGACACCCTGCGCGACCTGCACGCCCAGCACCCGGACGCCGAGCTGTTCTTCATCACCGGCGCCGACGCGCTCGCGCAGATCCTCTCCTGGCGCGACTCCGACGAACTCTTCGAGCTCGCCCACTTCATCGGCTGCACCCGCCCGGGGCACACTCTCTCGGACGCCGGTCTCCCGGTCGGCGGGGTCTCCCTGGTCGAGGTGCCGGCGCTGGCCATCTCCTCCACGGACTGCCGCAACCGGGTCGCCAAGGGCGAGCCCGTCTGGTACCTCGTCCCGGACGGCGTGGTGCGTTACATCCACAAGCGGGCGCTCTACGCGCCGGCCCAGCCTTGATCCCGGGAGGGACGGCGTGACCGGAACCGCAGGCGGAGGGCCGCAGGGCTACCAGCAGGACCCGTACGGCCAGGGTTACGACCCCTACGATCCCCAGGGCTGGCCCCAGGAGCAGCAGCCGCCGCAGCAGCAGGGCCAGCAGCAGTACGGCTACGACCCGTACGCCGGCTACCAGGAGCAGCAGCCGCAGGCCTACCAGCAGGACCCGTACGGCCAGGGCGCCTCCCCCCAGCACGGGCAGTACCCGCAGCAGGGCCAGTACCCGCAGGACCCGTACCAGCAGCAGGGCCAGCAGGCGTACTACCAGCAGCACCAGCACCAGCACCAGCAGCAGCCGCAGGGCTGGGACCCGTACGCCGGCCAGGGCGGGCAGCAGGGCTGGGTGCAGGACCCGTACCAGCAGGGCGCCGCCCCGCAGCAGCAGCCCGGCCAGCAGCCCGCGCGGCGGCCCCCGGTGCAGCAGCCGCCGCTCCAGCAGGTCTCCGCGGCGACCACGGCCGCCGTCGCCGCTGCCGCGGCCGGTGCGACGGCCCGCGCCGCCGCTCCCGCCGCTCCCGTCAGGCCCGCGCAGCCCTCCGAGCAGGTCGGCGGCAGCCGCCAGACCCGGCGGCCCGCCGCGGGCGGCGACAACTACGCCACCGGCGAGTTCACCTTCGTCGACGAGGAGGCGGAGGAGTCCGAGGACGTCATCGACTGGCTGAAGTTCGCCGAGTCCCGCAGCGAGGTCCGCGCCGAGCGCCGCCGCCGGCTGCGCAACCGGCTGATCGGGCTGGCCGTGGCCGGCGCGATCGTCGCTGGCGGCGTCGGCGGCTGGATGTGGTGGACCGGCCGGGACTCCGGCGGCTCCGCCGCGGCCGCCGCGGGCGGCCGCCAGGTCAACGTCGTCCACCTGCGCGACCTGCAGGGCAAGGTCAGCACCGCGCTGCTGGTCAACGACGCCTCCGGGCACAAGGGCACCGTGCTGCTCATCCCGGACTCCCTGCGGCTGCCCAACGACTCGACCGTCACCACGGTGGGCAAGGGCATGGACGACGTCGGCCCGTCCGGCACCCGCGAGGGCCTGGCCACCGTGCTCGGCGCCCCGGTCGCCGGCACCTGGCGGCTGGACACCCCGTACCTGACCCTGCTGGTCGCCCAGCTCGGCGGCATCAAGGTCGACACCAACGCCGAGGTGAAGGCCGCCGACGGCAAGGTGCTCGCCTCCGCCGGCAAGGGCGTCAGCCTCAACGGCCAGGCCGCCGTCGCCTACGCCACGCTGCAGGCCCCCGGCGAGACCCGTGACGCCCAGCTGGCCAGGTTCGGGCAGGTCATGGAGGCGGTGCTGCGCGCCATGCCGACCGACCTGGACGAGGCAACCGTGGACGTGCACCGGATGAACGCGGTGCTCGACCCCTCGCTGCCGGAGAAGGCGCTGGCCGGTGTCCTCGTCCAGCTCGCCCTGCACGGCAAGGACGGGCACCTCGGCACCCAGCTGCTCAAGGCCAAGCCGGACGGCACGCTGGACGAGGCCACCGCCGGCCGGCAGGTCAAGGACGTCCTCGGCGGCACGATCAAGAACGCCACCGCGGCCGGCGGCACCGCCCGGGTGTCGGTGCTCAACGCCTCCGGCCAGGACAAGGCCGCCGAGTCCGCGTCGGTGCAGATCACCAACACCGGCATGGAGGTCGTGCCCAGCAGCGGCAAGGCCGGCACCGTGCAGGCGACCAGTGAGATCCGCTACACCGACGACGCCCGCGCCGAGGCCGCGAAGACGCTGGCCGGTGCGCTCGGGCTCAAGCCGGAGGCGGTCAAGAAGGTCACCGACCCGCAGAACGCCGACCTCGTGGTGGTCCTCGGCAAGGACTACAAGGGGCTGCCCGACCAGAAGACCGACCAGAAGGCGGACCAGAAGACGGCCGACCCGAAGGCGACCGGCCAGCCGCCCGCGCAGTAGTCCGGCCCGCGCCCCGACGCGGCGCCGCCCCGGGCCCCCGGTCAATTCGATCGGGGGCCCGGGGCGTTCGTGAGATCCTGGAGGGGAAAACGAGTAGCCGAGCCGGAAGAACACCGTGACTGCCACTGACCGGAGCCAGGAACTTATCAACGTCGCCGCACAGGCGGCGGCCGAGAAGCTGGCGCACGACATCATCGCCTTCGACGTCAGCGACGTGCTGTCGATCACCGACGCCTTCCTGATCGCCTCCGCGGCCAACGACCGCCAGGTGCGGGCCATCGCCGAGGAGATCGAGGACAAGCTCCGCGAGGAGCTCGACGTCAAGCCCGTGCGCCGCGAGGGCGAGCGCGAGGGCCGCTGGATCCTCCTCGACTACCTGGACATCGTCGTGCACGTCCAGCACTCCGAGGAGCGCTCCTTCTACTCCCTCGACCGGCTCTGGAAGGACTGCCCCGAGCTGCCGCTGCCGGCCGACGCCCTGGCCACCCGCAACCGGCCCGAGGGCGCCCGCACCGACGCCGCCGGCAACGCGGTCGCCGAGGACGAGAGCTGAGCCGCGCCGCGCGGGGACCGCGCATCGTCTTCTGGCGCCACGGCCAGACCTCCTGGAACCTCGAATCGCGGTTCCAGGGCAGCACCGACATTCCGCTCACCGACCAGGGCATCTTCCAGGCCCAGCGGGCCGCCCGGCTGCTCGCCGGCCTGAAGCCCGACCTGCTGGTCTCCTCCGACCTGCAGCGCGCCGCCCGCACCGCGGCCGAGCTGGCCAAGGTGACCGGTCTGGAGGTGCACCGGCACGAGGGCCTGCGGGAGACGTACGCCGGTGAGTGGCAGGGCCTGACCAACGCCGAGATCCGGGCGCGCTACCCGGAGGAGTACGAGGCGTGGGCGCAGGGCCACCCGGTGCGCCGCGGCGGGGGCGAGCTGGCGGCCGAGGTCGCCGACCGGGCCGTCCCGGTGGTGCTGGCCGCGGTCGAGAAGCTGCCCGAGGACGGCACGCTCGTCGTGGTGTCGCACGGCGGCACCATCCGCACCATGATCGGGCGGCTGCTCGGCCTGGAGCCGGAGCTCTGGGAGCGGTTCGGCGGCCTGTCGAACTGCTGCTGGTCGGTGCTCGGCCAGGGCGTGCGCGGCTGGCGACTGCTGGAGCACAACGCCGGCACCCTGCCGCAGCCGGTCATCGGCGACGAGACCTGAGCCGGCACCGGCAGACGATTTCGCAGTTCGGGCCCTGACCGGCTAGAGTCTTCCTCGTTCGCAGCGAGGACGCCGACCGAGAGGGAGGCGGACGACACGGACTGCGGGGCTATAGCTCAGTTGGTAGAGCGCTTGCATGGCATGCAAGAGGTCTGGGGTTCAATTCCCCATAGCTCCACTCCGCACCAGCGGCCCGAGGCCGTTCGTGTCGCGGGGCTATAGCTCAGTTGGTAGAGCGCTTGCATGGCATGCAAGAGGTCTGGGGTTCAATTCCCCATAGCTCCACAGCAGTCCGAGAGGCCGCCACCCCCCAGCGGGGTGGCGGCCTCCGTCGTTCACCCGGCGGCCTCCCCGCCCTGCAGGGCCTGCCGGGCCTGCCGGGCCGCGCCGGCGGC
>NZ_JAHTIK010000001.1:5553977-5629661 GCF_025655475.1 Kitasatospora sp. DSM 101779
CGCGCTCAGGCGGCGCCCCGCGTGCGCTCCGACCCGGGCGCGCCGTGCGGGCACTCCGGCCGGACGCCGGCCGGCTCGGCCGCCATCCGCTCCAGCCGGAGCCGGTCCTCCGGCCCCTCCGGGGTGTAGACGACCAGGTACACCTCCGGCCGGTCCGGGACGGTCAGGTACGAGGCCCGGACGTGCAGCACACCGACCCCGGCGTGCCGGAAGACCTTGAGGGTGGTCCGCGGCGGTGCCACCTCCTGCCGCGCCCACAGCTCCCGGAAACGGCCGCTGGCCGCCGACAGGTCCCGCACGTAGGCCTCCCAGGCGGGCTCGCCCAGGTGCCGCCCGTACGCCGCGCGCAGCACCCCGACCATCCGGGGCAGCTCCTCGTCCCGGTTGAGGAACGGGTTGCAGCAGTCCGGCACGGTGAACGCACACCACATGTTGTTGCGCGGCTCGCCCGGCCGGGCCGGCCGGGTGGCCCGAGGGAAGAGCGCCTCGTACGCGGCGTTGTGCCGCAGCACGTCGAACCGGGTGTTGCAGAGCGCCGCGGGCAGCGGGTTCAGCTGGTCGAGGACGGCCTGGGTGGCGCCGTCGAACTCCGGGTGGTCCGGCTCGGCCGGCGACGGCGGCCGCACCCCGGCGAGCCGGAACAGATGGTCGCGTTCGGCGGCGTCCAGCCGCAGCGTGCGGGCCACCGCAGCCAGCACCTGCTCGGAAGCGTTGATCGGGCGGCCCTGCTCCAGCCACGTGTACCAGGTCACCCCGAGGCCGGCCAGCTGCGCCACCTCCTCCCGGCGCAGGCCCGGTGTGCGGCGCCGCAGGCCGGGCGGGAGGCCGACGTCCTCGGGCCGCACCCGGGCACGGCAGGCGCGGAGGAACTTGGCGAGCTCTTCGCGCCGCAGGTCCCTGCGGGGCTCGGCGAGGGTGTCCGGTTCCGGCACGGTCATGCCCCCATCGTCGCCGACCGCGGCCGCCGCCGACAGGTGCTGCCGGTACCAGGATCGGCAGGCTCTAACCACCGGTACCGGCGGCCGACGACGATCCCGGTATGACGGACGTACGGACTCCCGACCCCGCGACTCCCGGCCCTGCTTCCCCTGCTTCCCCCGTTTCCCCCACGGCTCCTGCGCCTGTGCCCCCGGTTGCCCCCGTGCCTCCGGTCGCTCCGGTTGCCCCGCGGGGTGCCGGTCGGCCGGGGGCGGTGCTCGGCCTGCTGCTCTCCGGCCAGTTCATGGCCCTGCTCGACGTCTCGGTGGTCAACGTGGCCGCGCCGAGCGTCCGCACCGACCTGCACGCCTCCGGCGCCGCCCTGCAACTGGTCATCGCCGGCTACACCGTCGCGTACGCGGTCCTGCTGATCACCGGCGCCCGGCTCGGCGCCCGCTTCGGCTACAGCCGGATGTTCCGGTACGGACTGGCGGGCTTCACCGCGGCCTCGCTGGCCTGCGGACTCGCCCCCGCCACCGGCTGGCTGATCGGCTTCCGGGTCGCGCAGGGCGTCGGCGCGGCCCTGATGGTGCCGCAGGTGATGAGCGTGATCCAGCGGCTGTTCACCGGAACCGCCCGGGTGCGGGCGCTCGGCCTCTACTCCGCGGTGCTGGCCGGCGGCCTCGCGATCGGACAGGTGGTGGGCGGGCTGCTGGTCAGCGCCGACCTGTTCGGCACCGGCTGGCGGCCGGTCTTCCTGGTCAACGTCCCGCTCGGCCTGGTGCTCTTCGCGGCCTCCGGCCGGCTGCTGCCGCCGCTCCCCGGCGATGCCGGCCGCGGCTTCGACCTGCCCGGGCTGCTGACCCTGGCGGCCGCCCTCGGCCTGCTGGTGGTGCCGCTGGTGCTCGGGCACGAACTCGGCTGGCCCGCCTGGGGCTGGGCGATGCTCGCCGGCAGCGCCGTGCTGTTCGCCGTCTTCGCGGCGGTGGAACGGCGGGTGGCGGTGCGCGGCGGGCAGCCGCTCATCGCGGGGCGGGTGCTGCGGGCGCCCGGGCTGCTGCCCGCGGCCGGGTCGATCTTCCTGATCATGGCCGGGTTCGCCGGCTTCATGTTCGCGTTCGCGATGCACCAGCAGGCCGGCCTCGGCCACAGCGCGCTGCGCGCGGGACTGCTCTCGGTGCCGGTCTCGGTGGGATTCGGGGCGGCGAGCCTGCTGTGGCAGCGGATGCCGCTGCGCCTCCACCAGGTGCTTCCGGTGCTCGGCCTGGCCGTGGTCGCCCCGGGATACATGCTGGTCGGGCTGCTGCTGGGCGGGGGAGGACCGGTCGGCCCGGTCGTGCAGGCGGTGCTCGCCGTGACCGGGGTGGCCGCGGGCTGCGCGTACAGTCCGCTGTTCGCCCGGGCGCTCGGGAGAGTGGACCCTGCGGACGCCGCCGACGCCAGCGGTGTGATGGTGACGGTGCTGCAGCTCGGCCAGGTGATCGGGGTGACGCTGCTCGGCACGGTCTTCCTCGGCGCGGTCTCGTACCCGGCGCCCGCCCGCGACTCCGGGCATGCCCTGCTGGTCACCACGGCGGTGATCGGCGGCGCGCTGGCCGGGGCGGCCGGTCTCGCCGCCCTGGCCGGGCGGACGCCATCGGCAGGGCGGACGTCACCGACCAAGCGGACAACCTCGGCAGGGCGGACGGCATCGGCAGGGCGGACGGCGTCGGCCGGACCGAGCGGAGGGGCGGGGCGCGCGGGGTGAGACCGGTGCCCGGCCCGTCGTACCCCCCGGCGGCGGCCCTGGGGCGGCCGATTGCGGGTACGACGGACCGGGCACGGGGCCGGGGGGTGACGGACCCGGCGCGACGGACCGGGCGTGACGCACCGGGCGCGACGGATCGCGCGCGGCGGTCCGCTGTCCGGGAGCGGTCAGGCGGTGACGGGGAGGCGGCTCAGCAGCTCCCGGCCGTCCGCACGGAGGGCGGTGGCGAAGGTCAGCTTCAGCTCCCGCTCCTCGCCCGCGACCGAGAGGTGCGTGGTGAGCAGAAGTCCGAAGGCAGCCTTGGCGGCCGGGGAGGCGGTGACCGCCTCACGGGGGAGCGCCATGACCAGCTTGTCGGGCTTGCCGCCGAGCTGGTCGACGCCGAAGAAGAGCAGTCGCCGGTCGGTCAGCGCCAGGTACACCGGACGAGGGGTGGCGATCGCGGTCACCGTACCGGCCGTCAGTACACCCACGACGGCGGTGGTGGCCAGGCGGCGGGCCGCGGAGACCGTCCCCACCTTGGTGAGGGTGGCGAACTCGACCTGCTCGTCGGCGATCAGCAGCGGTGCGGCGGCCTTGAGCAGTTGGTTCCTGCGGCGGTTGTTCATGGTACTCCTCGGTGCGCGACCGGCCTGATGGCCGGTCATCGCCGGGCAGCCTATGGATGTTCCAGCACAAGCGGAGTCATATGTTCCGTAAATTCTTCGTCAAGCGGCCGACGACTTGCCCGGATTCGTAAGGGTTCGCACCCATCGGTCCCGCAGCCAGCTCCTCCGACAGCCGCTTACGATCGCCGCCCATGAGCACCGAACCGCTCTTCGACCCGGCCGCCGCGCTCCCCGAGGCCGGCACCGTCCGAAACGCCGCAGAGCGGGGCGACTGGCCCGCCGTCTGCGCCGTGTTCGCCGAATGCCGGGAGGAGTACGGGCTGCTCCTGCTCTCGGGTCAGGTCGCCGGAGTGCCCGGCGCCGAGCACCTGCTGCGTCAGGCGCTCGGCCACCGTCCCGGCGATCCGCTGGCCACCGCGCTGCTCGCCGACCGGCTGATCCACGTCGGCTGGCAGGCCCGTACCACCCGGCGCGCGCAGGACGTCACCCCCGAGGGCTGGCGCGAGTTCCGTGCCCGGCTCAACGAGGCCGAGCAACTGCTCATCGCCGCCGTCGCCCGCGACCGAGGCGACGCGCTCGCCTGGATGCTGCGGATGACGATCTCCCGCGGGATCTCCCTGGGCATCAGCGAGACCCGCCGCCGGTACCGAGCCCTGGCCCGTGTCTCGCCGCACCACTACGCGGGGCAGCGCAGCCTGCTCCAGCAACTGCTGCCCAAGTGGGGCGGCAGCTGGGAGGAGGCCCACGCCTTCGCCCGCGACAGCTTCCGCGCCGCACCGCCCGGCAGCCTCAACGGCGCCCTGCTGGCCATGTACCACGCGGAGCGGGCCGCCTCCTTCGAGCGGGCCGAGCGGAACGCGTACGCCGCCCGCGCCGACGTCCGCCACGAGCTCGCCGAGGCCGCCCACGGCTCCGTCCTGCACCCCGACTGCCGGATCCGGTTCGGCAGGCTCACCGCCCACAGCTCCTTCGCCCTGCTCGCCTCCCTCGGCGGCGACCGGGCCGCGGCCCGGACCCACTTCCAGGCCATGGGCCCGTACGGCAGCACCGAACCGTGGGAGTGGTTCGACAACACCCCGGAACGCACCTTCCGGGAACACCGCGACCGCGCCCTGGGAGGCTGAGCCGTGATCCACCGCTTCGAGGTCGACGGCGTACCGGCCCTGCACGCCCCGCGACCCGGCCGCACCGCCGCAGGCCTGGTCTTCCGGGTCGGCCGCGCCGACGAGACCCTCGCCCGCACCGGCATCACCCACCTCGTCGAACACCTCGCCCTGCACCGCAGCGGCGTCCAGGTGCACCGCTTCAACGGCGCCACCGGGCAGTTGCACACCCACTTCCTGCTGGAGGGCGACGACCACGAGATCCGGGCCTTCCTGCGATGCGTCTGCGAGTCGCTGACCGCCCTGCCGATGGACCGCCTGGAGACCGAGAAGACGATCCTGCGCACCGAGGAGGCCGGCCGCGGCACCGGCGCCGCCGAGGCGACCGGCCTGTGGCGGTACGGCGCCCAGGGCCACGGTCTGGTCAGCTACCCCGAGTGGGGCGTGCCCGGCCTCGACCCGCAGACCGTCCAGCACTGGGCCGACACCTGGTTCACCCGCGAGAACGCAGCCCTGTGGATCGCCGGCGAACGCATCCCGGACGACCTGCGGCTGCCGCTGCGCCCCGGCCGCCGGATGCCCGCGCCGCAGCCGACGTCCGCCCTGCCCGTGACCCCGGCCTACTTCGCCGCCGGACAGCGACAGGTCCTGTTCGAGACCCTGCTGCCCAGGACCGCCGCCGCCGACCTCTACACCGCCTGCCTGGACCGGGAGTTGTTCCAGGACCTCCGGCAGGACGGCGGCCTCTCCTACACCGCCGGCGCCGACCACGCGGACCGCGGCGACGGCATCCTCACCGTCACCGCCCTCGCCGACGCCCTGCCCGAGCAGCAGGACGCCGTGCTCGGCGGCTTCGTCGACGTGCTGGCCAGGCTCGCCGTCGCCGGCGTCGACCCGGACACCCTCGACGCCCTGCGCCGCCGCGCCGACGCCGCGCACGCCGCCCCCGACGCGGACCCCGCCCGCCTGCCCGGCTGCGCCGCCGACCTGCTGCTCGACCTGCCCCTGCGCACCCCCGACGAGATCCGCGCCGAACTCGCCGCCGTCACCGCCGAGGACGTCCGGACGGTCGCTCAGCAGGCGCTCGGGAACGGTCTGTTGCGGGTGCCCGCCGGACGTCGCGCGGACTGGGCCGGTTACGCGGAGGCGCCGCTCCACTCCGCCGACGCGGTCGAGGGCAGCCGCCACCGCTCCCACGAGTCCGGCGGACCCGACCTGGTGGTCGGCCGGGCCGGTGTCAGCCTCCTCCGGGAGGGTGAGGCCGCGACCGTCCGGTACGACGCCTGCGCCGCCTACCTCGCCTGGCCGGACGGCGGGCGGCGACTCATCGGCACCGACGGCATCTGCATCGAGATCGAACCCGGATGCTTCGCCGTCGACGCCCACACACTCGCCTCGATCGACGCCTCGGTGCCGCACCCCGCGTACGTCCGGATGCCGCCGCGGCCGATACCGTCGCGGCCGACGCCCGCCCGGCCGTCCCGGTCGACCAGGTCGTCCACGTCCGGCCCCGCCGGGGCCGCGGGCACCGCCGTCCGCTCGTCGCCGGTGCAGCTCGCCGTGAACATGGTGCTCACGCTCGTTGCCGGTCTGTTCCTGCTGTTCGCTCTCGGCGGGGCCCTCGGGGCGGACGACGAGTCCCGGGCCGACCCGGTGTACTGGGGTGTGCTGGTGGTGGCCGCGGGCATCGCCGCGGCGCTGCTGCGGAGTGTGTGGCGGCGGAGCCGGCCGCGGCGCGGCTGAGCCTGCCGGTCGCCCGCGCCTGCCGGTCGCCCGCGCCGCGGGCGGGCTCACGCTTCCGGTCGCGGGCGTTCGGCCGCTGGGCCGCTGGGCCGCTGGGCCGCTGGGGCGTTGGCTGCGGAGCATTCGGCGGCGGGGCGTGGGCCGCAGAGCGTGCGGTCGCGGGGGCAGCGGCGGCGGGTGGCGGGCCTTGGGCGGCGGGTGCTCGCGGGCGCGGGCTGGGGTGCGGGGTTTCGGGCGGGCCTCGCCGGGTGGGCCCGAAACGGATTAGGGAAGCACCCCGGTAACCGTGTAAAGTGGTGCGTGTCGCCGGGGGAGATCGCCGGGGGCCGCAGCAAGGGGCTATAGCTCAGTTGGTAGAGCGCTTGCATGGCATGCAAGAGGTCTGGGGTTCAATTCCCCATAGCTCCACAGTAAGTGAAGGGCCGTTCCCTCCGGGAGCGGCCCTTCGCCGTTCCCCGGTAGGTGCGGCCGTCTTCACCCGTGGGACCTCCCGGCCCGCTACGGTCGAGACATGGCCGACCTGGTGCGCAAACGGAACGAAGAGCTCGCCCGGATACTCCACCAGCTCGGGTGGAGCCCCGAGCGGCTCGCCCGCGAGGTGAACGCCGTTCTGCCCGCCGGCCTGGCGATCAGCGCCACCGCGCCCTACAAGTGGCGAGACCGCGGCATGGTGCCGCGCGCCCCGCACGACCAGACCGTCTGCGAGGTACTCGGCCGAGCCGTCGGCATCGCCGTCACCTACGAGCAACTGTGGGGCCGCATGGGCAGCGGCCGCGGTGCCAAGATCCTCTCGCCGCGGCTGCTCACCGACGCCTGGACGGCCGACACCGCGCAGACCGCCCTCCGGGAGGCCGGAGCCGACGCCGCCCCCGTCCGGCTGACCGACCTCTTCCGCGGCGACGAACTCGAACAGGCGGCCAGGCACTGGGCCTCCCCGCCGCCCGAGGTCACCGGCGGCGCCGGCGCCCTGCGCATCGCCCCCGAACAGCTCGCCGACCTCCGGCTCTCCTACGAGAGCAAACGGAGACTGGAACGCGCCTACGGCGGTGGCCTCATCCTCGACCTCGCCAAGGCCGAACTCGCCATGGTCGGCAAGCTCCTGGAACTCGGCGCCTACGACGAGAAACTCGGCCGCGAACTCTACGGCGCCGCCGGACGGCTCGCCCGGCTGGTCGGTTGGGCCAACTACGACATGGGCAACGACGCCGCGGCGCAGCGCGCCTTCGTCGCCGCGCTGCGCGCCGCACACGTCTCCGGCGATCCGCGGCTCGGAGTCGGCGTGGTCGGCTGCCTCGCGGTGCAGGCGACGTACAACTCCGGCGGGCGCGGTCTGGACGCCGTTGCCATGCTCTCCACCGCGCTGCGCGCCGCCGACGAGGTGCTGACCCCCCGTGAACGGGCGCTGCAACTCGGCCGGATCGCCCGCGCCCACGGTCGCAAGGGCGAACAGATCAGCGCCGAGGCCGTTGCCGAGCGGGCCTTCCAGGCGCTCGAGGGTGCCGACGACCACGCCCACGAGCGCGCCGACCTCGCCGGCATGGTGGGGGAGATGCACCTCTTCCTCGGGGACTTCGAACGCGCCCAGCGGATGCTCGGCGAGGCGGTCGCCGCACTGCCGGCCGAGCGTGCCCGGACCAGGGCCCTGCTGATGGTCCGGCTTGCGGAGGCGTACCGGCGGACCGGAGAGCGCGAGGAGGCTGCCCGTATCGCCGACGAGGCGCGGCTGCTCGCCGCCGGCATGCAGTCCGCCCGGGTGGCGCGGGCGCTGCGTGCCTTCGATGCGGCCGTGCGGGAGGAGGTACCGCTCGCGGGGTGAGGCGCTGCGCGCAGCGAGAGCGGCCGCTTGCGAGGTGAGGTTGCGCTTGCGGGGGTGAGGATGCGCTTCTGGGTGAGGGCCGCGCCCTGCCTGCGGTGCGACCATGCCCGCGGTGTTGACCCTGCCTGCGGTGCGACCTGGCGTGCGGTGCGACCTGGCGTGCGGTGTGCCCCTGCCTGGTGTGTGTCCCGGCCGGTGGTGGGCCCTGTGAACGGACCGACCTGCGCACGGTGTGCCCGGGCCCGCGGCTGCCTGCCGGCGGCCCACGGGTGGAATGTCCGGCAGGGCGTACGGGCCGTTGCGGTACCCTGACCCCATGCGAACCGTGCGCCTGCTCCTTAGCCGGCCGCGCTGACCAGGACCGGCCCGAGGCCGGAGTCGGCGTGGCGACCCCTCCTGCGAGGGGTTTTTTGCTTTCCGAGTACGTGCTGTTCCGAGTGTGTGCCGCTGGTTCGCCACTGATGACGACGGAGCCCGAAGGACCATGAGCGAGACGACGACCCCTGCTTCCGGCGCGGCCGAGGCCGCTTCCGAGCCCTTCCGCTACGGTGCCGCGCTGGCGGCCGAGATCGAGTCCCGCTGGCAGGACCTGTGGGAGAAGGAGGGGACGTTCAACGCCCCCAACCCGGTCGGTCCGCTGGCCGAGGGAGCGGGCGGCGACGTCGCCGCGAAGCCGCACAGCTTCATCATGGACATGTTCCCGTACCCGTCCGGTGCCGGTCTGCACGTGGGCCACCCGCTGGGCTACATCGCCACCGACGTGTACGCCCGCTACCAGCGGATGACCGGCCACAACGTGCTGCACACCCTGGGCTACGACGCCTTCGGCCTGCCCGCCGAGCAGCACGCCGTCGCCACCGGCCAGCACCCCCGGGTGACCACCGAGGCGGCCATCGCCAACATGCGGCGCCAGCTGCGCCGGCTGGGCCTGGGCCACGACTCGCGGCGCTCCATCGCCACGATCGACCCGGACTACTACCGCTGGACGCAGTGGATCTTCCTGCAGATCTTCAACTCCTGGTACGACGAGGCGGCCGGCAAGGCGCGCCCGATCGCGGAGCTGGTCACGCAGTTCGAGTCCGGTGAGCGCGAGGTGCCGGGCGGCCGCGCCTGGTCCGAACTGTCGGTCGTCGAGCGCGACGAGGTGCTGGGCGAGTACCGGCTGGCCTACGCCAAGGAGGTGCCGGTCAACTGGTGCCCCGGGCTGGGTACCGTGCTGGCGAACGAGGAGGTCACCGCGGACGGCCGCTCCGAGCGCGGCAACTTCCCGGTCTTCAAGTCCAAGCTGCGCCAGTGGATGATGCGGATCACCGCGTACTCCGACCGTCTGATCGCCGACCTGGACAAGCTGGACTGGCCCGAGGCGATCAAGCTGCAGCAGCGCAACTGGATCGGCCGCTCCGAGGGCGCCCGGGTCGACTTCGCAGCGCCCGGCGGTGAGGCGATCACCGTGTTCACCACCCGCCCGGACACCCTGTTCGGTGCCACCTACATGGTGCTGGCACCTGAGCACGGCCTGGTCGACGCGATCGTTCCGGCGGCCTGGCCCGAGGACGTGCCTGCCGACTGGACCGGTGGCGCCGCAACCCCGGCCGAGGCCGTCGCGGCCTACCGCGCCGAGGCCGCCGCCAAGTCGGACGTCGAGCGCCAGGTCGACGCCAAGATCAAGACCGGTGTCTTCACCGGCGCCTACGCGACCAACCCGGTCAGCGGCGAGCAGGTCCCGGTCTTCATCGCCGACTACGTGCTGATGGGCTACGGCACCGGCGCGATCATGGCCGTCCCGGCCCACGACCACCGCGACTTCGCCTTCGCCCGCGCGTTCGGTCTGCCGATGCGCTGCGTGGTCGAGCCCACCGACGGACGCGGCGAGGACCCGCACACCTGGGACGACGCCTTCGACACCTACGACTCGGTGATCGTCAACTCGGTCCACGACGACCTGTCGCTGAACGGCCTGAGCGTCGTGGACGCCAAGGCCGCCGTCACCCGCTGGCTGGCCGACCGCGGCATCGGCGAGGGCACCGTCAACTACCGCCTGCGCGACTGGCTGTTCAGCCGCCAGCGGTACTGGGGAGAGCCCTTCCCGATCGTCTACGACGAGGACGGCGCCATGCATGCGCTGCCCGAGTCGATGCTGCCGGTCGAGGTGCCCGAGGTCGAGGACTACTCGCCGCACACCTACGACCCGGACGACGCCGCCTCCACCCCGAAGACCCCGCTGTCCCGCAACGAGGCCTGGGTCGAGGTCGAGCTGGACCTGGGCGACGGCCCGAAGAAGTACCGCCGCGAGACCAACACCATGCCCAACTGGGCGGGCTCCTGCTGGTACGAGCTGCGCTACATCGACCCGGCCAACTCCGAGAAGGTCGTCGACCCGGCGAACGAGGCCTACTGGATGGGCCCCACCGCCGACAAGCCGGCCGGCGGCGTGGACCTGTACGTCGGCGGTGCCGAGCACGCGGTGCTGCACCTGCTGTACGCCCGCTTCTGGCACAAGGTGCTGTTCGACCTGGGCCACGTGTCCTCCGTCGAGCCGTTCCACAAGCTGTTCAACCAGGGCATGATCACCGCAGACGTCTACCGCGACGCGCGTGGCTTCCCGGTGCCCGCCGCCGAGGTCGAGGAGCGCGACGGCTCGTACTTCTGGCAGGGCGAGCCGGTCAAGCGCGAGGCCGGCAAGATGGGCAAGTCCCTGAAGAACGCCGTCGCCCCCGACGAGATCGCCGACGAGTACGGCGCGGACACCCTGCGGCTGTACGAGATGTCGATGGGCCCGCTGGACGTCTCCCGCCCGTGGGACACCCGCGCCGTCGTCGGCTCGTACCGCTTCCTGCAGCGGCTGTGGCGCAACGTCGTCTCCGAGACCACCGGCGAGCTGGTCGTCACGGAGGAGGAGCCGGACGAGGCCACCCTGCGCGCCCTGCACAAGGCGATCGACGGCATCCGTGCGGACATGGCCGGGCTGCGCTTCAACACGGCCGTGGCCAAGGCGATCGAGCTGAACAACTTCCTGGTGAAGCGCGGCTCCACCCCGCGCAGCGTGGCCGAGCAGATCGTGCTGATGGTCGCCCCGCTGGCGCCGCACATCGCCGAGGAGCTGTGGCAGCGCCTGGGCCACCACGAGTCGCTGGCCTTCGCCGACTACCCGGTCGCCGACCCGGCCTACGTCGTCGACGAGACGGTGACCTGCGTCGTCCAGATCAAGGGCAAGGTCAAGGCCCGTCTGGAGGTCGCGCCGAGCATCACCGACGCCGAGCTGGAGGCGCTGGCGCTGGCCGACCCGGCCGTGGTGGCCGCGCTGGGCGACGCCCAGGTCCGCAAGGTCATCGCGCGCGCACCGAAGCTGGTGAACATCGTCACCGGCTGACGCCGACCGACCTTTCCCGGGCCGGGCTCCCCACCAGGGGCGCCCGGCCCGGGTGTTTCCCGGTCGATGCGCGGGCGATGTCGGGATGGGCATCGGGCCACGTGTCGTCATGTACGTAGGGGTGCACATAGCAATGCACGTAGAGATGCAGGTAGGGATCCGCGTTGGCATGTGTGTCGGGATGCGTACAGGGACGGAGACAGGGATGCATGCGGGGGTGGAGACCGGGGCGAGGAGCGGGCTGAGCGACAGCCGGGGCAGGGGACGGGGTGTGCAATAAGTACGCCTTCGGCTCACTCCTCGGCGGTCGGCGGGACAGCGTGGTGCAGGCGGTCGGCCAGGGCGGCCATGTGCGCCACGAGCTCCGGTGGCTCGTGGACGGTGAACCGGTACCCCAGCAGGGCAAGGTGGAGTGCCAGTCCGTCCAGGGAGTTGGAGCCCGCGCGCAGGGTGCAGCTCCGTTCGTCGATGGGCTCGACCATCGCCGAGGTCGGCGTGGTCTTCGCGACGACCTCCTCGGCCGGTGCCTGCACCGTGCAACGGGCCTGGTAGCGGTACTGGCCTACAGCGACCTCCCAGGACGCCCAGCGGCGGATGTCCTCCTCCGGGGGATCCCGCGGAACGAACCGGGGCCCGTGCGGCGGGCGCAGCGTGATCCGGTCGACGCGGAAGTTCCGCCAGTCCGCCCGCGCGGTGTCCCAGGCCACCAGGTACCAGCGGGTGCCGGAGTGCACCAGCCGGTGCGGTTCGGCATCCCGGCGGCTCTCGTCGCCGTCGTGCGTGCGGTAGTCGAAACGCAGCCGCTCGTGCGCCCGGCAGGCGGCGGCGATCGCGGTGAGTACTTCGGCCTGCACCACCGGCCCGTACCCCGGCATGGCCACCGTTGCATCGGCCAACGCATCCACCCGGTGCCGCAGCCTGGAGGGCATGACCTGCAGCAGCTTCGCCAAGGCCCGCACCGAGGACTCCTCGATACCGGAGACCGTGCCGCCCGCCGCCGTCCGCAGCCCCACGGCCACCGCGACGGCCTCGTCGTCGTCCAGGAGCAGTGGCGGCATCTCTGCCCCCGCACCGAGTCGGTAGCCTCCCGCGGTGCCCGGCGTCGAGTCCACGGGATAGCCCAGCCCTCGCAGCTTGTCGACGTCCCGTCGAACCGTTCTGACGTCGACACCGAGCCGGTCGGCCAAGTCCGCCCCTGACCAGTCGCGGCGGACCTGGAGCAGGGACAGCAGACGGAGCAGACGAGCGGAGGTCTCCAGCATGGGGCCATCCTGGCAGCCGATGAGGACAACTGCTGTCCTCGGTGAGGCATCCGCCATCGGGAACGGCCCCGGAACTCCCCGGACCCGGCCCCTGAGCTCTCCCTGATCTCTTGGGCGGGCGCAGCATCCAAGGTCCGGCTTGACCCGTTCGGCGGCTACCGTGGATATTCCAGGGCGGCCGCGCGGGCCGCGTCCGGCGAGCGGGGCCGGTGGGCACCGCGGAAGGTGGGGTAGGGATGGACGCGATCGGCGTGGTGATCGCCCTGGTGATGCTGTTCCTGGTGGCCGCCGCAGTCATGGCCGTCGTCGGCACGGTCAAGGCGGCCAAGGCCGTCGCCGCCAAGGTGGAGCGGCACGAGGCCCATGCACGGCGCGCCGTGGAGAACGCGGCCCTGCGTGCGAAGACCTTCACCAAGCCCGGCTCCCAGGGCCAGCTCGCCGCCGTCCGCCTGTCGCTGCGCACATCCCTCGACGCCACTCGGCAGGTACTGGAGTCCGGCCTCGCCGAGGACAGCCAGCTCGCCGAGTCCCTCCAGCTGCTCAACCGGCTCGACGCCCACGCCGCTGAGCTCGACCGCGAGATGCGCATCCTCGAGCGCGAGCCCGACAGCGCCCGGCTGGCCACCAAACTGCCCGAGCTTCGTGAGCGCGCCGGCCGGATCACCCATGCCGCGGAGACCATGCGGTGGGCGGCGCAGGACCGCATGCGCCGCTTCGCCGACGACGACCTGGCCCGGCTCGGCCGCGAGTGCGAGAACGAAGCAGGGGCGCTGCGGCACTGGGACCGGGTGGACGGCTCCGGCGATCCGGATGGCGCCGGTGCAGCAGCCTCGGCGGCTGGCGCCGGCACCGGGGCGGGGTCCGGCGCCCGCGGCACCGGTGCGCAGTCGGACGGTGTCTCCGCAGCTGCCGGCGGGACCGCGGCTGCCCGGTCCGAGGAGACCCAGCGCAAGGGTCTCACCGCAGGGAACCGCCTGCGGGCCGAGGACGTGCTCGGCCTGGGGGAGCCCCTCAACCGGCTCGCCGACCGACTGCGCAAGCCGAACACCGGTGGGGCATAAGACTCCTGCCGGTCCGGGGCCATCGGTCCGGTACCTTCGTGGCCGGGCCGGCGCCGGTGCGGGGCGACGCTGTCGGCGTCCTGCGCTGTCATCTGCGCCGGTCGCGGAGTAACCTCCGGCTCATGCCCGGCCACCTCGCCCTTGTCACCGATTCCACGGCCTACCTGCCCCAGGACGTCGTCGACCGCCATCGGATCGAGGTGGTCCCGCTCTCGGTCGTGGTGGGCGACGAGGTCCTCACCGAAGGTGTCGAGATCTCGCCCAAGGACGTTGCCGAGGCGCTGCGTGCCAAGCGCAGGGTCACCACCTCGCGCCCCAACCCGGAGACCTTCGCCACGGCCTACCGGGCGGCCGCCGAAGCGGGCGCCACAGGTGTCGTCTCTGTCCACATCTCCTCCGAACTCTCGGGTACGTACGAGGCCGCCAAGCTCGCCGCGGCCGGGGCGGACATCCCGGTCGAGGTGGTCGACAGCCGACTGGTCGGCATGGCCCTCGGTCACTGCGTGCTGACGGCCGCGCAGGCCGCCGAAGCCGGCCTCGGGCCCGCGGAGGCCGCCGCCGAAGCCGTCCGCCGGTCCTCGCTGACCAGCGGCTTCTTCTACGTCGACACGCTTGAGCACCTGCGCCGCGGCGGCCGCATCGGCGCCGCCCGTGCACTGCTCGGCTCGGCCCTCGCGGTGAAGCCGCTGCTCCACCTCGCCGGCGGCCGGATCGAACCGCTGGAGAAGGTCCGAACGGCGTCACGAGCGATCGCCAGGCTGGAGGAGATCGCCGTGGAACGCGCCGGCGAATCCGAGGTCGACATCGCTGTCCACCACCTTGCGGCCGAGGACCGTGCGGAGCCGCTCGCAGAGCGCCTCCGGGAGCGGGTGCCAGGCCTGCGCGACCTCTACGTGGGCGAGGTCGGCGCCGTCATCGGTGCCCACGTCGGGCCCGGTCTGTTGGCCGTTGTGGTGTCGCCGCGCTGACGAAGCGGCAGCTCCGGCTCGAAGAGGAGTCGGCCCTCGCTGCCGTCCCGTCCTCGTTGCCGTCCCGTGCTCGCTGCCGTGACCGCGCCCTCCGTCGCCGCTGCACCAGATTGCGGCGCGGCTCTGCCCCATCGTGGTTCCGCCTCGCAACGGCTCCGACCCGGCTGACGAACGGCGCCGCCCGGCAGGTTCCCGGCCTCTTCCTTTTCACCCTTGTGAGGGAAGGGAGTTGTCCACACCCTGGAGTTATCCACAGGCCGGCGGCATGGTGTGCACGGGGGAGCCCGGGCGTCCGTACCTTCCTCGCATGAAGCACACCACCCGCGGCGCAGCACGGCGCCGAGAGACGACCGAGACCGTCCGCCGGCGACTGGCCGCGCTGTTCTCCGCAGCGCTGCGCAGTGGTCCCTCGCGCGTTGCGGCCGGCACACCCACCGGCACCTCCGGAGAAACGCGGGTAGGTGCCTCCGGGGGTGGCGCCGACACCATGGCCTCCGGGCCGCCGACCGGCCCGGCAACACAGGCAAGGTCGGCCGCACCCGGCGCGGCGGGTGCCGCGGGCGCTGCGAACACCGTGGCTGCGCCCGTGGCCGTGGCGCCCGGTGCCCGGGGCGACCGTCCGTCGAGCGGGCACCGGTTCGCCGCCCGCAGGTTCGGCTCCGACGCGTCTCCGGGCACAGGACGCTCGCCCCGCCGCCGAGCAGTACGGGACGGACCGTACGTCCCCGCTCCAGGTGCAGGGCTGCCGCCGCCGGAGACCTCCTCGCCCTTCGGTGCTGCGGCCGACCCGTTCACCGTCCCGCCCGACCTCCCGAAGTCGCCCTCGGCCCGTCGGCTCGCCTTCTCCCTGCCGGCCGGGCTGATGCTGGACAGAAGAGCCGCGCTGGGTCTGGCGGCACTGCTCCTACTTGCGGTCGGCTACGCCGTCCAGCACTTCTGGCTGAGCCGCCCGGAGCCGGTGGCTGTCCCCACTGTGAGTGGCAGTGCTGCGTCCGCCACGGGTGGCCCGCCGTCTTCCACGGTGGCCGGGACAACGGCCCCGCACGGTGCGCCGGCGCCCACCGTGGTGGTGGACGTGGCGGGCAAGGTCCAGCACCCGGGCCTGCGCACCCTGCCGACCGGCTCGCGTGTCGCCGACGCCTTGCGGGCCGCCGGGGGAGCCCTCCCCGGCACCGACACCGACTCCCTCAACCTCGCCCGGGTGCTCAGCGACGGCGAGCAGATCCTGGTCGGCCTGCCGGTCGGCCAGGGAGCACCGGGCACCACCACGGGCGGCCTGGTGAGCCTCAACCGGGCGACCGCCGAGCAGCTCGACACCCTGCCAGGGGTCGGTCCGACGCTCGCCCAACGGATCCTGCAGTACCGCCAGGCGCACGGCCCGTTCCGCTCCGTCGACCAGCTCCGCCAGGTGCCCGGCATCGGCCAGCGCAAGTTCGACGACATCAAGGGCCTGCTGACGCTCTGACAGCAACATTTCCCGATCAGAGCAGGTCAGCTACGTGTTCTTTCAGCAGCCGACCACACCGGGCCCCTGCACGAGCCACCGCCCCACCGAGAACACCGCCCGCATTGAAAGGAGGTGCCGTGGTCGCTGCCACCCTCGCCCCGGCTGTCGACCCGTCGGCCCGGGCAGGCGCCCAGTCCTCCGGTCCCTGTGACTCGGTCGGGCCGAGCGGACGGACGACGGATCTGCGGTTGCTTCTGCCTGCGCTCACCGCCTGGGCAGTGACCTCCGCCGTGCTCGCGGTGGCGCCGACCTTTCACCAGCCCCTTGTCGTCGCAGCCGTTGTCGCTGCTGTGGCAGCCCTGTTCCTGCTCCGGAAACGTGCGGTCGGCGGCGCACGAGGAATCGCTCCGATGGCCGCCGCTGTCCTGCTCTCAGCGGCGGCGGCCACGCTGACCACCGTCCTGCACACCGCAGATCTCCACCGCGGCCCGATCCCCGATCTCGTCCGACCGTCCCTCACCGTGCAAGCCGCCACCCCGTCGCGGGCGGCAGACCCACCGCGTATCACAGCGTCAACGAGCGACGCGGCGCTGCCGAACGGCACAGCCGCACCGGACACGGAGACGGCGCCGACTGCCACCGCCACTGCCACAGCCACCGCCACCGCCACCGCCACAGCGACGGTCCCGGGCTCGCCGACCGCCCCTGTTTCACCGGGTGCCAGCACCGAAGCCCGTGATGTCGAGGAGCCTTCCCCGGTCTACTTGTCGGTGGACCTCACTGTCGCCGGCGATCCGACAGCACGGACCGGGCGAGTCCACGGCACCGCGCCGGGGCAGGCCGTACTGACCTTCGACGCAGTGGTGGACCGGGTGCGATTCCCCACCGATCCCGACCGCTCAGCCGTCGCAGTGCACACACCGGTCACCGTGCTCGTCCGGGCCCAGGACATCGCCGCCTGGCGCGGACTCGTCCCCTCGACCAGGGTGTCGGCAGACGTCCGCGCCACCGCCCCCGGCGAGCGCGACCACGACTCGGCAGCTCGACTCGTGGCCCTGGGCCCGCCGCACGTGCTGGCTCCGCCCGGCCGGTCGCAGCAGCTCGCGGCGCGGCTGCGAACAGGCCTCCGTGAGGCCTCCGACCACCTGTCGCCGGACATCAGGGGCCTCCTGCCGGGTCTGGTGGTGGGTGACACCTCGCGTCTCCCCGACGACCTTCGCGAAGCCTTCCGAGCCACCGACCTCGGCCATCTGACCGCTGTCAGCGGAGGGAATCTCGCGATTCTCCTCACCGTCCTGCTCGGCGCACCACGCAGGGAGGACGAAGAGGGCCGCGGCGGCCTGGCCGGGCTGCTCGGCCTGTCCATTCGGACGACTGCGCTCGTCGGCACCGGCCTGACACTCGCCTTCGTGACCGTCTGCCGTCCCGAGCCCAGCGTCCTCAGAGCGGCCGCCACCGGCCTCCTCGGACTGCTCGCCCTGGCCACCGGACGTCCCCGCCAAGGCGTACCGGCCCTCGCCGGAGCGGTCCTGCTCCTGATGCTGCTCGACCCTTACCTCGCCCGCTCCTACGGCTTCCTGCTCTCCACCCTCGCCACCGCGGGACTTCTCACCCTCGGCCCGCGTTGGACGGAGGCACTGTGCCGCAGAGGCTGGCCGACGACCCTCGCCACCGCAGCCGGCGCCACCGCGGCCGCCCAGGCCTTCTGTGCCCCGGTCACCGTCCTGCTCGCGCCGCGGGTGAGCCTGGTGGCCGTCCCCTGCAACCTGCTCGCCGAGGCAGCCGTCGCCCCCTCCACCCTGCTCGGCTTCGCGGCGCTGACAGTGGCACCGTTCGCCCCGGGCCTAGCCCGCCTGCTCGCGGACCTCGCAGCCGTTCCCACCGGATGGCTGGCGGCGGTTGCCCGACACGGTGCCGCGGTGCCCGGGGCGCTGCTGGACTGGCCCGACGGCCTGATGGGGGTACTCCTGCTGGCCGCCACCATCGTGGCCCTGTGCTGGGGCGTACCCCCGTTGCTGGCAGTGCGGCGCGCTGCCCCTCGCCGGATCCGAACCGCCTTGGCAGTCTGCATCGTGCTGGCCCTCGCCGCCGTCCTCCTGCGTCCGCCCGCTGTCACCCGGATCGCCACCGGTTGGCCGCCTGCCGGTTGGCGCCTGGCCCTGTGCGACGTCGGTCAGGGCGACATGGCCGTGCTCCCGACCGGCGCCGACACCGCCGTGGTCGTGGACACCGGTCCGGACCCGACAGCCGCCGACAACTGCCTGCGCGAACTCGGCATCACCAGGATCCCGCTGCTGATCCTCACTCACTTCCACGCCGATCACGTCGAGGGTCTGCCCGGTGTGCTGCGCGGGCGCACGGTCGCTGCGCTCCAGGTGACCCTGCTGGGCACGCCACCCGGCGAGCAGGCCCGTGTGCTGCGATGGGCCTCGGCCGCAGGCATCCCGGTACTGCAGGCCCGCCGCGGGGAGCACCGCACCGCCGGAGAGTACCTCGCCTGGGACGTCCTCTGGCCTGACGACACCCTCGGACCGGCCACCCCGGGAGCCAACAACGCCAGCGTCGCACTGCTCGCCACCGTGGGTCCGCCGGGGGACCGGCTACGGCTCGCCCTGCTCGGCGACCTCGAACCACCCGCCCAAGCGGCACTCCTGCAGCGAGGCCCGCCGGGTCGGGTCGACGTCCTCAAGGTGGCCCACCACGGTTCGGCCAACCAGGACTGGGACCTCACCAGTGCGCTGCGCCCGTCACTGGCACTGATCTCCTGCGGCCAAGACAACCCGTACGGGCACCCGGCCCCGCACACCGTCGACCGGCTGACCGCACTCGGCGCCACCGTGCTGCGAACCGACCGGGCCGGAGACGTGGCCGTCCTCGGAGGCCACCGTCACCTGCAGGTGGCCACCCACCCCCACCTCCACCGGAGCTGACCTGCCATGACCAACTGCGCCGCCGACAGCATCGTGTACCGGATGACGGTGCCCCGAATGACCGTGCCCTGGGTGACCGTCCCCCGCACGGCCTCACCCCACCCGTCAGCACCGGGTGGCTCCGACAGGATCACGCCCCGGGCGTCACCGGACCTCGTCGTGCTCCGTGGCCGACCCGCGCGCGGTGGCGTCGAAGCGCTCGGTGCCGACCACTCGGAGCAACTCCAGGCATCCGGCCGCAGTGGTACCAGGTGCCGGCGTGAACAGCAGCAGCCTTTGGTCCTCGGTCGGCGTCAGCAGCGTCTCGCAGTCCAGACTGATCGGGCCGATCGTCGGGTGCACCACGCACATCCGGCTGGTCCGGCGCACAGCCACCTCGTGCAGCTCCCACAGCCGGGCGAACTCGTCGCTCGCGCCGGCGATCCGAGTCACCAGCGCCTCGGCCACGGCATCCCGGGACCGCCGGGCCACCGCGGCCCGCAGGTCGGCGACATGCACCCGGCTCCAGTGGTCGCGCTCCTCCTCCGGGTACGCCTGGCGGACCGTCGGGTCGGTGAACCAGCGCCAGACCACGTTGCGCTCGTCCTCGCGCAGCGAGCAGACACTGCCGAAGAGCGCGGTGGCCATGGCGTTCTGGGCGAGCAGATCGCCGAGATCGCTGACGATCTGAGCCGGCGTCTCCTTCAACTGGTCCAGCAGATGGAGCAGAGCCGGGCGGACGTGCTCCCCGGCCTGCCGCCCGGCCGGCGGCCGGTGGCCCGCCAGCAGGTGCATGTGGTCCCGCTCGTCCTCCGAGAGACGCAGCGCCCGGGCGAGCGCGGTGAGCATCTGGACGGACGGCTGCGGGCCGCGAGCCTGCTCCAGGCGCGTGTAGTAGTCGGCCGACATACCGGCGAGCTGCACGACCTCCTCGCGGCGGAGGCCAGGGGTACGGCGACGCAAGCCGCCCGGCAGCCCGACGTCCTGAGGGCTCAGCCGCTCGCGGGAGCGGCGAAGGAAGTCTGCAAGCTCACGGCGGTCCATCTCCATGATCCCCATGATGGGGCGACAGGACCGCGGGTAGCCAGGGTCTGCCGATACCACCCTTCCCCTGCCGGACATGACCGCCACGGAGCATGCGGGCGACGCCGGCCCAAGCCGGCCCCGGACTCCCTCGGCCGGCCCCGTCAGCGCACTGTGCCAGCTCCCACCATCAGCCGGCACCGTCAGTCGTCTCGGCCAGCCCTCGCCCCTGGATCCACCCCTGGCCCACCCGCCTGCCCGCCCTCAAGCCGCCCACCCACCAGTACACGGTTCACCCCTCAGTCCTCCTCGCGCCAGCCGTCCTGGGCATCCGCCACGGTGTCGAGTTCTGCAAGCTGGGCAGGGGTCCAGCCGTCTTCGGGGGCCTCGAACACCAGCAGCCACTGGGCGTCCTCGGCATCGTCCTCACCGGCAAGCGCATCCCGGACGAGCTCAGGGTCATCGAGGTCCGGGCAGCGGGCGACGAGGTCCTCGCGGGCCTCCTCGGCGGCGTCGCGGTCGGGCAGGACGAGTAGCTGGCGGGCATGGTTCTTGATCACCGCACCATTCTGCAACCGGCCCCGGGGCCGTACGGTCCGGGGGTGTCACCGCCCCGTGCGATCCTGGTACGCGATGGCCAGGAAGAGTGCACCCCACGACCTGCTCGCCCCGCTGACCCTCGCGGTCGGCCAGGAAGAGCTGCTGCTCGACCGCGCAGTGGCCGAGGTGGTGGCCGCCGCCAAAGCCGCGGACGCCGACACCGACGTCCGGGACCTCGCGCCCGGTGCTCTGCAGCCGGGCAGTCTCGCCGAGCTGACCACGCCCTCGCTCTTCGCCGAGCGGAAGGTGATCGTCGTCCGGGCCGCCCAGGACCTCTCCGCCGACTCGGTGAAGGAGGTCAAGGCGTACATCGAATCGCCCGCCGACGAGGTGATCATGATCCTCGTCCATGCCGGCGGCGCCAAGGGCAAGGGTTTGCTGGACGCGGCGAAGAAGGCCGGCGCCCGCGAGGTCCAGTGCCCCAAGCTGACCAAAAGCAGCGACAAACTCGCCTTTGTCCGCAACGAGTTCCGCCAGCTCGGCCGCTCGGCGGGGCCGGAGGCCTGCCAGGCACTGCTGGATGCACTCGGCAGCGACCTTCGCGAGCTGGCAGCCGCATGCAGTCAGCTGACGGCCGACATCGAGGGAACGATCGACGAAGCAGCGGTCGCCCGGTACTACAGCGGCCGGGCCGAGGCCACCGGCTTCGAGGTGGCCGACCTCGCGGTGACCGGCCGCGCGGCGGAGGCGCTGGAACGGCTTCGTTGGGCACTGGCGGTGGGCCAGCCGCCCACCGGCATCACCTATGCGCTGGCCTCCGGCGTCCGGAGCATCGGCCGACTGGCCACCGCCGGCCGATCGATGCGCCCGGCCGACCTGGCCCGCGAGCTCGGCATGCCGCCGTGGAAGGTCGAGCGCGTCCGCCAGCAGATGCGCGGGTGGACGGGCGACGGTGTGGCCGCCGCCCTGACCGCTGTCGCAGAGGCGGACGCCGCCGTCAAGGGCGGTTCCGACGATCCGGCCTACGCCCTGGAACGTGCCGTGGTCGCCGTCGCCCGCGCGGCCCGCTCAGGCGCCCGCCAGTACTGACACCGGCCCCTTCCGGGGCGCCCGACAGTACCGGAGACCGGCGGTACCGCCGGTACTGCCAGGACCGGCAGTACCGGCAAGTACTGGCGACGGCCCCATGCTGACCCTCGTCCGTGCCCGCGGCCTGCGGTAGCCGGGTGGCGTCCCGCTCACGCGAACGATCAGGCGCCGCCGCTGGCCCTGCCGCCGAATCAGCCGCCGAGCGCCCGCAGCACCGCCCGGCTGTCGACCACCAGTGCCTGCCGGATCTGCTCCCGGTCGGGTGCCGTCGTCTTGCCCTCCTGGAACGACCCCGACCAGCTCAGGTAGTACGTCAGGCCACGGTCCCGCACGTACAGCACATGGGTGAGGTAGTGCCAGCTGGAGTCCGAGCTGCTCGGATCGTCCAGGTAGCCGAGGTACGCCTCCTGCCCGAGGTCGGGTACCGAGGTGATCTGGTACTTCCGCTGCTGCAGCCCGGACCGCTGCGCCTCGAACTCGGGCTCGGGGTCGACGGCCTTGTGCAGCTGCGCCTCGACGTACAGGGACACGTAGTCGGTGTCCGCCCCGGTCTTCTTGAGGTACTGGCTGCAGTACATGTCGTCGAGGGCGGGGTGCCGGGTCGCGTAGTGGTACGGCTTGCCGTACTGCGAGGGGTAGAGCTGCTCGAAGGAGGCCAGCTTGGCCGTCGTGCAGATGTCGCTGACCAGGTGGTACGGGCCCGTGCCCGGTGCCTTGCGGCCGGTGGCCACCAGCGATGGCACGGTGAGCACTGCGGCGGCCCACACGGCGGACGCGACCAGGACGCCACCCACCCCCCACAACAGCCCTCTTCGAGCACCGCCCCCGTTCGGACGTCCTGCCCCGGGACCCCCGCCGCCGGGAGCAGCCACACCGGCCCCGGTCGCCCCGCCGGGTACGGTCACCCCGCCGGGGCCGGAGATCCCACCCGGTCCGGCAACCCCACCGGGTCCGGCCGTGCTGACCGCGCCGCCGAATCCGCTGTAGGGGCCGGGCCCGTACGGGCCGGGTCCGGTGGCGCGGGAGGCCCCGGCGTGCGGTGGCGGCGGTGGTGTCGACATCGGAGCCCCCAGTGGCCGTCCGGCGAGATGGTAGGACCGAACCATACCGGTCAGTGGGTCGTGACAGAGAGTCGCCATTCGGCCGCACCGCGTACCAGCTCCGCCGCCAGATCCTCCCGTCCGAGGCCGACCTTCTCGTCGAGACCGATCGGGTCGAGGGCTGAAACGCCGATTGCCCGCCCGGTGGGGACCGGACGGGCAATCGGGGAGGTGCCGGCGGGCCGGCTCCTCGGTGGAGCTGTGTGTACCGCACCCGCGTGGCGAACGCAGGCCGCGTGCGGTACGGAGTCGTGCATCTCGGAGCTCCGGGTAGAGGGCCGGTGCGGTCCGAGAGGTGGGTGGTCGGCGGGAGCGGGTAGAGGGCCGCGATCGCGCCGACCTCCGGGTCGTGCCCGGGGTGCCGTCACCGCCAGGGGCGGCACGGCGTCCGCGAAAATCAGGCGGCGTTGACCAGCTTGGTGATCGCCGACTTCTTGTTGGCGGCCTGGTTCTTGTGGATGACGCCCTTGCTGGCGGCCTTGTCGAGGGCCTTGGCGGCCTCGCGGGCCAGCACGGTGGCCTTCTCGTTCTCGCCGGCGGCAGCAGCCTCGCGGGCCTTGCGGATCGCGGTCTTCAGCGAGGACTTGACGGCCTTGTTGCGCAGGCGCGCCTTCTCGTTGGTCTTGTTGCGCTTGATCTGGGACTTGATGTTCGCCACGAATGAGCCTCAGTCTGTGTGGAACGGTCTCGACGGTTGCACCGAAGCGGCTCCGGACCAGCTGAGAGGGCATGCCGAAACCAGGTGCAGCGCCCCACGCTACCAGGGGCGGTCGACCGTCCCCAAACCGGACGCCCCGCCGCGACGGACGGTCACACCGGGCGGACGGTCACACCGGCCGGGCGGCCACACCGTGCGGGCAGTCGCACCGGGCGGACGGTCACTCCAGGGCGGACGGCCCCCGTCGCGGCGGACAGCCTGCCGGGGCCAGGACGAACGCGCCCGCCGTCCCCGTCCCGGCTCCTGCCCCCTACCCCTGCGAGTCCCAGATCCCGCCCTTGTCACCCGTCTGATAGCCGGTCCGACGGCCGGACCGGCTGTGCCGTGAGCACAGGGTCCCCGTAGTGCTCCACCACCGGGAACGGCTCGTAGAAGTGGTGCAGTAGTTCCCCCCACCGCCGGTACTCGGCGGATCCGCGGAAACCCTCGGTGTGGTCGGCCAGCGTCTCCCACTCCACCTGCAGCAGGAAGCGGGAAGTGGCCCCCTCGTCCAGGCAGCGTCGCAGCTCCAGCGAGCGGAAACCGCGTTGGACGGCGATCAGCGGCCGGGCCTCGGCGAAGGCGGCGAGGAAGGCCTCCTCCTCGCCGGGGCGGACGTCCAGCAGCGCACTTTCGAGGATCATGGACGGCCATCCTTCCGGATCCGCGCACCGTCCGGAAGGCCCGTTCAGGCCCACCCCGGCCACACGCAGGCGCTCACCCCAAGGGTTCCACTCGGGCGTTCACCCCGGGCCCCGAGCGGCCCCACGCGGTCCCCGAGCGGCCCCCACCCGGCTCGCCGCCACAGCGCCTCGGGCTCGTGGGAGGATAGGGAGAGCCATTATCGATCGGACGAGACCGTCCGGTCCCCGGGAAGCCGGTCAGCGATGACCCGGACACCCCGGCCCCCGGACCACACGGAGAATCGGACCAAGGTGCCCGCGACCCCCAGCAATGTGCCAGAGCCCAGCCGGACCGACCCGGCGGTGATCCGCAACTTCTGCATCATCGCCCACATCGACCACGGCAAGTCGACGCTCGCCGACCGGATGCTGCAGATCACCGGTGTTGTCGACCCGCGGCAGATGCGCGCCCAGTACCTCGACCGCATGGACATCGAGCGCGAGCGCGGCATCACCATCAAGTCGCAGGCCGTCCGCCTCCCGTGGGCGCCGAAGACCGGCGCGAACGCGGGTACCACGCACATCCTCAATATGATCGACACCCCGGGCCACGTGGACTTCACGTACGAGGTGTCCCGCTCCCTGGCGGCCTGCGAGGGCACCATCCTGGTGGTCGACGCGGCCCAGGGCATCGAGGCGCAGACCCTCGCCAACCTCTACCTGGCGCTGGAGAACGACCTCACGATCATCCCGGTCCTCAACAAGATCGACCTGCCGGCCGCCCAGCCCGAGAAGTACGCGGCGGAGATCGCGCACATCATCGGCTGCGACCCGGAGGACGTGCTCAAGGTCAGCGCCAAGACCGGTCTCGGCGTCGAGGACCTGCTGGACCACATCGTCGACAACATCCCCGCTCCGGTCGGCGTCAAGGACGCCCCGGCCCGCGCGATGATCTTCGACTCGGTCTACGACTCCTACCGCGGCGTGGTCACCTACGTCCGTGTCGTCGACGGCCAGCTCACCAAGCGCGAGCGCATCGCGATGATGTCCACCGGCGCCACCCACGAGCTGCTGGAGATCGGCGTCATCTCGCCGGAGCCGAAGGTCGCGGACGGCCTGGGCGTCGGCGAGGTGGGCTACATCATCACCGGTGTGAAGGACGTCCGGCAGTCCAAGGTCGGTGACACGATCACCTCCATGCACAAGGGCGCCACCGAGGCGCTGGGCGGCTACAAGGACCCGCGCCCGATGGTGTTCTCCGGCCTCTACCCGCTGGACGGCTCGGACTACCCGCTGCTGCGCGACGCCCTCGACAAGCTGCGCCTGAACGACGCCGCGCTGGTCTACGAGCCGGAGACCTCGGTCGCCCTCGGCTTCGGCTACCGCTGCGGCTTCCTCGGCCTGCTGCACCTGGAGATCATCCGGGAGCGCCTGGAGCGCGAGTTCAACCTCGACCTGATCTCCACCGCCCCGAACGTGATCTACCGGGTGGTCATGGAGGACGGCACCGAGCACACCGTCACCAACCCGAGCGAGTTCCCCACCGGCAAGATCGCCGAGGTGTTCGAGCCGGTGGTGCGCGGCACCATCCTGGCGCCGAACGAGTTCGTCGGCGCGATCATGGAGCTCTGCCAGTCCCGCCGCGGCAGCCTGCAGGGCATGGACTACCTCTCCGAGGACCGTGTCGAGCTGCGGTACACCCTGCCGCTCGCGGAGATCGTCTTCGACTTCTTCGACCAGCTGAAGTCCAAGACCCGCGGCTACGCCTCGCTGGACTACGAGCCCATCGGCGAGCAGTCCGCCAACCTGGTGAAGGTCGACATCCTGCTGCACGGTGACGCGGTGGACGCGTTCTCCGCGATCGTTCACAAGGACAAGGCCTACAACTACGGCGTCATGATGGCGGGCAAGCTGCAGAAGCTGATCCCCCGTCAGCAGTTCGAGGTGCCGATCCAGGCCGCCATCGGCTCCCGGGTCATCGCCCGCGAGACCGTCCGTGCGATCCGCAAGGACGTCCTCGCCAAGTGCTACGGCGGTGACATCTCCCGCAAGCGGAAGCTGCTGGAGAAGCAGAAGGAGGGCAAGAAGCGCATGAAGATGGTTGGCCGGGTGGAGGTCCCGCAGGAGGCCTTCATCGCCGCGCTGTCCACCGACGCGGAAGCCCCCAAGGAGAAGAAGTAGCGGCAGCAGACTGCAAACGGCGGAGGCCGCCGCCCGGGTCGACCGGGCGGCGGCCTCCGCCGTTTCCGCACAAAGGGCCTCTCCCCGCACGGGAGGGCACGCTCACTTCACGTGCGTGAGCTTCTCCGGGTTCACCACCACGTACGCCTCGGCGATCCGGCCGTCCGTGACGGTGAAGGCGATCACGCCGGCCACCACGCCCGGCGAGGAGTGGATCACCAGGCCGAGCTCGCCGTTGACCTGGGCGAAGGCGACCGTGGCCTCGGCGGTCATGAACTTCGCCACCAGGCCAGCCACCAGCCGGGAGACCCGGTCCGCGCCGACGATCGGCCGCACGCCCGCGCTGACCACGCCACCGCCGTCCGAGTGCCAGACGACGTCCGGGTCGAGCACCGCCAGCAGCGCCTGGAGGTCGCCGCCAGCCGTGGCCGCGGCGAAGGCGCTCACCGCCTGCCGGTGCTCGGCCGGATCGACGGTGCTCCGGCGGCTGCCGTCCTTGACCCGCCGCCGGGCCCGGGAGGCGAGCTGGCGGGCCGCCTCCGGGCTGCGCTCCAGGGTGGCGGCGATCTCGTCGAAGCCGACCGAGAAGATGTCGTGCAGGACGAAGGCGGCGCGCTCGGCCGGGCTGAGCTGCTCCATCAGGGTGAGCACCGCCATCGACACCGATTCGCCGAGCTCCGCGAGGTCGGCGGGGGAGGACTCGTCGGCGACCAGCGGTTCGGGCAGCCACTCGCCGTAGTACTCCTCGCGGCGCACCCGGGCCGAACCGAGCTGGTCGTAGCAGAGCCGGGTGACCACGGTGGAGAGGAACGCGCGGGGCTCGGCCACCGCGGCCCGGTCGGCGGACTGCCAGCGCAGCCACGCCTCCTGCAGCACGTCCTCGGCGTCGGCCACCGAGCCGAGCAGCCGGTAGGCGACGGCGCCCAGGTAGCGCCGGTGGGTCTCGAACGGGTCGGCGAGCGCCGCATCGGTGTCGGTCACCCCGCCACGCTAGCGCGATCTTCCCCGAGCAGGTCGGACGTCCGCCGCACCTGCGGCCATGACCTGCCCCACAACGGCAGAGCCCATGGCGGCAGCACCCGCTGCAACAGCGCCCCACGGCAGCAGCAGCCCCGCAGCACCGGGCCCCGGACACACGTCGGGGGAGGTCCGGCGACCCCGGATCTCCCCCGACGATCAAGACGCCCGCCGCGGCGGCGAGGGCTCAGTCGACCTCGGCCACCGCCTCGGCGAACTGCGCCTGGTAGAGCCGGGCGTACGCGCCCTCCGCCTCGATCAGTTCGTCGTGCGAGCCCTGCTCGACGATCGAGCCGTTCTCCATCACCAGGATCACGTCGGCGTCCCGGATGGTGGAGAGCCGGTGCGCGATCACGAAGCTGGTGCGGCCGGTGCGCAGCCGTGCCATGGCCTTCTGGATGAGCACCTCGGTGCGGGTGTCGACCGAGCTGGTCGCCTCGTCCAGCACCAGGATGGACGGCTGGGCGAGGAACGCCCGGGCGATCGTGATCAGCTGCTTCTCGCCCGTGCTGACGCCGGTGCCCTCGTCGTCGATCACGGTGTCGTAGCCGTCCGGCAGGGTCCGCACGAAGCGGTCGACGTGTGCGGCCTTCGCGGCCTCCACCACCTGCTCGCGGGTGGCGCCCGCGGCGCCGTACGCGATGTTGTCGGCGATGGTGCCGCCGAACAGCCAGGTGTCCTGGAGCACCATGCCGATGCCGGAGCGCAGCTCCTCGCGGGACATCGCGGCGATGTCGACCCCGTCGAGGGTGATCCGGCCGCCGCTGACCTCGTAGAACCGCATCAGCAGGTTGACCAGCGTGGTCTTGCCCGCGCCGGTCGGGCCGACGATGGCGACGGTCTGGCCGGGCTCGACCTTCAGCGACAGGCTCTCGATGAGCGGCTTCTCGGGCTCGTAGCTGAAGGCGACGTCCTCGAAGGCGACCCGTCCGGCCAGCTCGGCGGGGCGCTCCGGCATGGCCGGCTCCGGGGTCTGCTCGGGGGCGTCGAGCAGTTCGAAGACCCGCTCCGCGGAGGCCACGCCGGACTGCACCAGGTTCGCCATCGAGGCGACCTGGGTGAGCGGCTGGCTGAACTGCCGGGAGTACTGGATGAAGGCCTGCACGTCGCCGATGGAGAGCGCACCGCTCGCCACCCGCAGACCGCCGACCACCGCGACCAGCACGTAGTTGAGGTTGCCGATCAGCATCATGGCCGGCTGGATTATTCCGGAGATGAACTGGGCCCGGAAGCTGGAGTTGCAGAGTGCCTCGTTCTCGCGGCGGAAGATCTCCGCGGCCTCCTTCTGGCGGCCGAAGGTCTTCACCAGGGTGTGCCCGGTGTACATCTCCTCGATGTGCGCGTTGAGGGCGCCGGTCGTCTTCCACTGGGCGACGAACTGCGGCTGCGCCCGCTTGCCGACCCGGGCGGCGACCACGACCGACAGCGGCACCGAGATCAGCGCGATCACGGCCAGCAGCGGGGAGATCCAGAACATCATCCCCAGGACGCCGACGATGGTGAGCAGGGAGTTCACCACCTGGCCGGTGGTCTGCTGCATGGACTGGCCGATGTTGTCGATGTCGTTGGTGACCCGGCTGAGCACCTCGCCGCGGGGCTGCCGGTCGAAGTAGCTGAGCGGCAACCGGGCGATCTTCGCCTCGACGTCGGCGCGCAGTCGGAAGACCGCCCGCTGGATGGCGGTGGTGGCGAGCCGTCCCTGGAGGATGCCGAAGACGGCGGAGACCACGTAGATGGCCAGTACCCAGAGCAGCACGGTGCCGATGGCGTCGAAGTCCATGCCCTGGCCGGGCGTGAACGGCACGGTGGAGAGCACGTCGGCGATGCCGCCCTGGCCGTCGTGCCGGAGCTCCGCCAGTGCCTGCTGCTCGGACATGCCGGCCGGGAAGCGGGAACCGACCACGCCGGCGAAGATCAGGTCGGTGGCGCGGCCGAGGACGTACGGGCCGGCGACCGCGCAGCCGATGCTGACGGCGCCGAGCGCGAGCACGCCGCCCAGCAGCCGGCGTTCGGGGCGGAGCGTGCCGAGCAGCCGCCGGCCGGAGCCCTTGAAGTCCATGGACTTCTCGGCGCCCTGGCCGCCCATGAAGCGGCCGGGGCCGGCCGGGCCGCGCCGGGCGGCGGCCTCCTGCGAGGCGCTGCGGGGCTTCTGACCGGGGGTGGTCACGCCGCCTCCTGTTCGGTGAGCTGGGAGAGGACGATCTCCCGGTAGGTCGGGTTTTCGGCCATCAGCTGGTGGTGGGTGCCGATACCGACCACGGCGCCCTCGTCGAGGACGATGATCCGGTGGGCGTCGCGGATGGTGGAGACCCGCTGGGCGACGATGACGACCGTGGCGTCGGAGGTCTCGGTGGCCAGGGCCCGGCGCAGCTTGGCGTCGGTGGCGTAGTCGAGGGCCGAGAAGGAGTCGTCGAAGAGGTAGATCTCCGGCTTGCGGACGAGCGCGCGGGCGATCGCCAGGCGCTGGCGCTGGCCGCCGGAGACGTTGGAGCCGCCCTGGGAGATCGGGGCGTCCAGGCCCTCCGGGAACTTCTCGACGAACTCCTTGGCCTGGGCGGTGGCCAGCGCCTCCCAGAGTTCCTCGTCGGTGGCCTCGGGCCGGCCGTAGCGGAGGTTGGAGGCGACGGTGCCGGAGAAGAGGTAGGGCTTCTGCGGGACGACGCCGATGACCTCGGACAGCCGGGTCGGGTCGATCTCCCGGACGTCCACGCCGTTGACCAGCACCTGGCCGCCGGTGGCGTCGAAGAGCCGGGGGACGAGGCCGAGCAGGGTGGACTTGCCGGAGCCGGTGGAGCCGATGATCGCGGTGGTCTCGCCGGGGCGGGCGAGGATGTCGATGCCGCGTAGCACGGGGGCCTCGGCGCCGGGGTAGCGGAACTCCACGTCGCGCAGTTCCAGCCGGCCGCGGCCGTCGAGCTCGGTCACCGGGGCGGTGGGGGCCGCGATGCTCGACTCGGTGGTGAGGACCTCCTGGATGCGCTCGGCGCAGACCTCGGCGCGCGGCACCATCATGAACATGAAGGTGGCCATCATGACGCTCATGAGGATCTGCATGAGGTAGGAGAGGAAGGCCGTCAGCGCGCCGATCTGCATGCCGCCGCTGTCGATCCGGTGGGCGCCGAACCAGAGCACGGCGACGCTGGAGATGTTCACCACGGACATCACGGCGGGGAACATGAACGCCATCAGGCGGCCGACGCGGAGCGACACTTCGGCGAGGTCCTGGTTGGCGCCGCCGAACCGCTCCTGCTCGTGACCGTCCTTCACGAAGGCCCGGATCACCCGGATGCCGGTGATCTGCTCGCGCAGGATGCGGTTGACGCCGTCGATGCGCTGCTGCATGCCGCGGAACTGCGGGCGCAGCTTGCGGACCAGCAGGACGACGACGATGCCGAGCAGCGGGACGACGGCGAGCAGCAGTGCGGAGAGCGGGACGTCCTGGTTGAGCGCCATGACGATGCCGCCGACGCACATGATGGGTGCGGCCACCATCAGGGTGAACGCCATCAGCACCAGCATCTGGATCTGCTGGACGTCGTTGGTGGTGCGGGTGATCAGCGAGGGGGCGCCGAACTGGCCGAGCTCGCGGCTGGAGAAGCCCTGGACCCGGTCGAAGACGGTGGCACGGAGGTCCCGCCCGATGCCCATCGCCGTCCGGGCGCCGAAGTAGACGGCGCAGATCGAGCAGACGGCCTGGGCGAGCGAGACGGCGATCATCACGCCGCCGATCTGCAGGATGTAGCCGGTGTCGCCCTTGATCACGCCGTTGTCGATGATGTCGGCGTTCAGCGTGGGCAGGTACAGGGCACCGATGGTGGAGACGAGCTGGAGCAGGACCAGCAGCAGGATCGGTTGGCGGTAGGGCCCCAGATGGGCCCGCAACAGTCTGATCAGCACCGTGACACTCTCGTCCTCGACGCGGATGCGCGCATCCTCATTTAGGTCTACTCGCGACTGGGTATTTCGTGCTAGGACCGCCTCAGTCGCCGGGGCGGATCCTCCTGCACTGCAGCTCCGGCGGTGTGCCAGCTGTCCGGACCCCCTTACGGAACGGCCGATCACGCCCTAGGCTGCTGCCTGGTTCTTGTTACTTGCTGGTTAACAAGGCGGGCCGGGCCCGGTCGCCCCCACGGCCGCCCGTCCCTCACCCTCGGCCACCCGCCCCCCGGAGGTCCTCGTTGAGTTCCGTGCAGTCCATGATCGAGCGGCGTCCGCCCTCCGTGGCCCATCTCTTCCTCAGCAGGGTAAAGGCCACGCCCGACGGTGAGGCCTACCGGTACCCCGTGCCGGTCGACGAGCATGCCGCCGACGGCGCGCCCGGTGCCGAGCAGTGGCGCTCGCTGACCTGGGCGCAGACCGCGGAGCGGGTCAGAGCGGTCGCGGCCGGCCTGATGTCGCTCGGTATCGAGGCCGAGGACCGCGTGGCGGTCTCCTCGACCACCCGGGTCGAGTGGATCATCGCGGACCTCGGGAACATGTGCGCCGGCGCTGCCACCACCACCGTGTACCCCAGTACCAATGCGGACGAAACGGCGTTCATCCTCGCCAACTCGGCCAGTCGGGCGATGTTCGCCGAGAACGAGAAGCAGCTGGCCAAGGCGGTCGACCGGAAGGCCGAGCTGCCCGCCCTCGAAACGGTGATCCTCTTCGACGCCCCCGCCGGGCAGCCGGAGACGGCCGGCCTGACCGTTCTCACCCTGGCGGAGCTGGAGGAACGCGGCGCCGCCTACCTCGTCGACCACCCCGACGCGGTCGACAAGGCCGTCGACGCACTGGAGCCCGAGCAGCTCGCCACCCTCATCTACACCTCCGGCACCACCGGCCGCCCCAAGGGCGTGCGCCTGGTGCACGACTGCTGGTCCTACGAGGGACTGGCGCAGGAGCAGAGCGGGCTGCTGCGCGCCGACGACGTGCAGTTCATGTGGCTGCCGCTGTCGCACGTCTTCGGCAAGACGCTGATCTCCGGCCAGATCGCCACCGGCCACGTGATGGCGGTGGACGGTCGGGTGGACCGGATCATCCACAACCTGCCGGCGATCCGGCCGACCCTGATGGCCTCCGCCCCGCGCATCTTCGAGAAGGTCTACAACGGCATCGCGGGCAAGGCCCGGGCCGAGGGCGGCGCCAAGTACAAGATCTTCCTGTGGGCGGCCAAGGTCGCCCGTGACTACGCCCGCACCACCCAGGCCAACCAGATCGCCACCGGCACGGCCTCCGCGCCGTTCGCGCTGAGCCTGCAGCACAAGCTCGCCGACAAGCTGGTGTACGCCAAGATCCGCGCCGCGTTCGGCGGCCGGATGCGCGGCTCGGTCTCCGGCAGCGCCGCGCTCGCCCCCGAGATCGGCTTCTTCTTCATGGGCGCCGGCGTGCCGATCCTGGAGGGCTACGGCCTGACGGAGACCTCGGCCGGCTCCACCGTCAACCGCGACGGCGCGACGCGCGTCGGCACGGTCGGCCTGCCGCTGCCCGGCACCGAGGTCCGGATCGCCGAGGACGGCGAGATCCTGCTCCGCGGCCCCGGCGTCATGCGCGGCTACCACCAGCTGCCCGAGCAGACCGCCGAGGTGCTGGAGCCGGACGGCTGGTTCCACACCGGCGACATCGGCGAGCTCGACAAGGACGGCTACCTGCGGATCACCGACCGCAAGAAGGACATGTTCAAGACCTCGGGCGGCAAGTACGTCGCACCCAGCGAGGTCGAGGGCAAGTTCAAGGCCATCTGTCCGTTCGTGAGCAACATCCTGGTCATCGGCAACCAGCGGAACTTCTGCACCGCGCTGATCGGCCTGGACGAGACCGTGCTCATGCCGTGGGCCGCCGAGCACGGCCTGGCCGGCAAGAGCTACGCCGAGGTGGTCGCCGCTCCGGAGACCAAGGAGCTCATCGAGGGCTTCGTGAAGCGCCTCAACGGCGAGCTGCAGCGCTGGCAGACGATCAAGAAGTTCACCCTGCTGCCGCGCGACCTCGACATCGAGCACGGCGAGCTGACCCCGAGCCTCAAGATCAAGCGGCCGGTGGTCGAGCGCGAGTACGCCGACGCCATCACCGACATGTACGCCGGGTCCAACGAGGCCTGACGCCCGCCGTCCCGTACGGCTCCGGGGCAACCCGAGCCGTACGGGACAATGGGGGGTATGCCCTCCGCACTCCCCGACGGCGAACCGGTGCCGTCCGACGGTTCGCTGCCCGCACACGCCCTCACCGGGCTCGGCACCCGGCCGTTCGGCTTCTACCTGCACGTGCCGTACTGCGCCAGCCGCTGCGGCTACTGCGACTTCAACACCTACACCGCCACCGAACTGCGCTCCTCGGGCGCGGTCGCCTCGCAGGAGACGTACGCCGACAACGTGATCGCCGAGATCCGGCTCGCCCGGAAGGTCCTCGGCGACACCGACCTGCCCGTGCGGACCGTCTTCCTCGGCGGCGGCACCCCCACCCTGCTGCCCGCCCGCGACCTGGTGCGGATGCTCGCCGCGCTGCGCGAGGAGTTCGGGCTCGCCCCGGACGCCGAGGTCACCACCGAGGCCAACCCGGAGTCCGTCGGCCCCGCGTACCTGGCCGAGCTCCGCGAGGGCGGCTACAACCGGATCTCCTTCGGCATGCAGAGCGCCCGCCGGCACGTGCTGCAGGTCCTCGACCGCCACCACACCCCGGGCCGCCCCGAGGCCTGCGTCGCCGAGGCCCGGGAGGCCGGCTTCGACCACGTCAACCTCGACCTGATCTACGGCACCCCCGGCGAGTCCGACGACGACTGGCGGGCCTCCCTGGACGCCGCGATCGGCGCCGGCCCCGACCACGTCTCCGCCTACTCCCTGATCGTCGAGGAGGGCACCCGCCTCGCCGCCCGCGTCCGGCGCGGCGAACTCCCGATGATCGACGACGACGTGCACGCCGACCGCTACCTCATCGCCGAGGACGCCCTCAGCCGCGCCGGCTACTCCTGGTACGAGGTCTCCAACTGGGCCACCACCCCCGAGGGCCGCTGCCGGCACAACGAGCTCTACTGGACCGGCGCCGACTGGTGGGGCGCCGGCCCCGGCGCGCACAGCCACGTCGGCGGCGTCCGCTGGTGGAACGCCAAGCACCCCGCCGCCTACGCCCAGGCCCTCGCCGAGGGGCGCACCCCCGCCCTCGGCCGGGAGGTGCTCGCCGAGGAGGACCGCCGGGTCGAGCGCATCCTGCTGGAACTGCGCCTGGTCGACGGCTGCCCGCTCGACCTGCTCACCGAGGACGGCCGCAAGGCCGCCCGGCGCGCCCTGGAGGAGGGACTGCTCGACGCCGACGCCCACACCGCGGGCCGGGCCGCCCTCACCCTGCGCGGCCGCCTGCTGGCCGACGGCGTCGTCCGCGACCTCGTGGACTAGAACCTCGTGGACCAGAAGGGGCCGGCCCCCACGCGCCCTGAGTGGTCGTCCCTGAGGGCCGGTCTCAGTCCGTCGCGGTCACGAAGTCGATCAGTTCTTCGACGCGGCCGAGGAGGGCCGGGTCGAGGTCCCGATAGGAGTGCACCGAGGCGAGGATGCGGCGCCAGGCCGCGGGCGGGTCCACCGGCCAGCCCAGCCGGCGGCAGACGCCCTCCTTCCACACCTCGCCGCGCGGCACCTGCGGCCATGCCTCGACACCGACCGCGGCGGGCTTCACGGCCTGCCAGACGTCGACGTACGGGTGGCCCACCACCAGCACCGAGTCGCCGGAGACCCGTTCGGCGATCCGGTGCTCCTTGGTGCCCGGCAGCAGGTGGTCGACCAGTACGCCGAGCCGGCGGCCCGGGCCGGGCGCGAACTCCGCCACGATCGCCGGGAGGTCGTCCACGCCCTGCAGGTACTCCACGACGACGCCCTCGATCCGCAGGTCGTCGCCCCAGACCCGCTCCACCAGCTCCGCGTCGTGCCGCCCCTCCACGTAGATCCGCGACTCCCGGGCGACCCTGGCGCGCGCCCCCGGAACCGCGATCGACCCGGAGGCGGTCAGCCGCGGCCCGGCGGCCGGAGCCGGCGCGGAGGGCCGTACCAGGGTCACCACGCGCCCCTCCAGCAGGAAGCCGCGCGGCACCATCGGGAACACCCGGTGCTTGCCGAAGCGGTCCTCCAGGGTGACCGTCAGCCCCTCCGCCGTCTTCTCGCAGCGCACCACCGCCCCGCAGAAGCCGGTCGCCGCCTCCTCGACCACCAGGTCCCGCTCGGCGGGCACCTCCGGGGCCGGTTGCTTCCGCTTCCACGGCGGGGTCAGATCGGGGCCGTACTGCCTGCTGCGCATGGACGGGAGTCTACGAGCCCTGACATCCGCTCATCCCCCGTCCGGCGTACGGCGCGCCGGGCCGCGCCCGCGCCCCCGACAGCCCCTGCACGCGGTGCCGGAGCGTCCGGGCGCTCGGTGCGGGGGCGTCCGCGCGGTCAGTCGGCCAGGCCCGGGGCGCCCCAGACCGGGAACCAGCGGGACAGGTCCGACTCCAGCCGCAGGTCGTTCCCGAGCATGGCCTTCACCTGCAGCTCCAACGGGCTGTTCCGCTTCTCGCCGCCGCCCGGCATCGGTGCGAACGGGTAGAACGTGCCGCGCTTGTAGAGGTAGACCAGCGCCAGCGAGCGGCCCTCCGCGTCCCGGAAGACCACCAGCGAACAGAGCAGCTGCGGGCCGAAGCCGTGCGCCTCCAGCTCGCTGTTGACCGCGTGCAGGTCGTTCACCAGGTCCGGCAGTTCCTCGGGCGTGTGTCGGGCGAGCAGCCAGGAGTACCCGTAGTCGTCCCTGGAGGCCTCCACCGGGACGCCGCCCCGGCCGGTGTCCGCGTCAAGCAGGGCCCGCACCTGCTGCTTCACCTCCTCGAAGGCGCCGCCCTCGACCGCCGCGAAGCAGACCGAGCCCAGCCCGGTGGGCCGGAACCCGGCCGCAGCCTCCAGGGTCAGCGCGGCCGACGGAATGCCGAACAGCTGGTCCAGGTCCGGCTTCACCGGCTTGCTCCGGCCCAGCAGCGCGTCCAGGAATCCCATGAGCGGTCCTCTCCGGCCGTCAGCGGCCGAGCTCGGCGGAGATCCGGGCCAGCTGCTCCAGCCGCTTCTCCAGCGAGGGGTGGGTGGAGAAGAGCTGGGTCGCGGCGTCCCGCGCGCTCAGCGCCGGGGCGAAGTAGAAGGCGTTGTACGGCTGGGCCTTGCGCAGGTCCTCGGTCGGGATGGCCGCGATCTGCCCGGTCACCTTCGTCAGCGCCGAGGCCAGGGCACTCGGCCGGCCGGTCAGCTGGGCCGCCGAACGGTCGGCCGCCAGCTCCCGGTAGCGCGACAGCATCCGGGTCAGCAGGAAGCTCAGCGCGTACACCACCATGCTCACCAGCGGGACGATCACCAGCGCGATCGCCGTGTTGGGGTCGTTGCTGTTGCGGTTGTTGCCCAGGAACCCGCCGTACAGGGCGATCCGGGTCGTCACGCCGGCCAGCACGCCGAGGAAGCCGGCCACCGTCATCACCGCCACGTCCCGGTGCGCCACGTGCGACAGCTCGTGCGCGAGGACGCCCTCCAGCTCCTCCGGCTCCAACCGGCGCAGCAGGCCGGTGGTCACGCAGACCACCGCCTTCTCCGGGTTGCGGCCGGTGGCGAAGGCGTTCGGCATGTCGTTGCGGGCGACCGCCACCCGGGGCTTCGGCATGTCGGCCAGCGCGCACAGCCGGTCGATCGTGCCGTGCAGCTGCGGGTACTCCTCGGGGGACGCCTCGTGGGCGCCCATGGCCTTCTCGGTGATCTTGTCGCTGAACCAGAACTGCACGACGAACAGCCCGCCCGACAGCAGCAGGATCAGCGGCCAGGCGCCGCGCAGTATGACGATCAGCAGCCCGGTGAACCCCACGTAGACCAGGCCGATGAGGAACATCGTCGTGACCATCCGGCCGGTCAGGCCGCGGTCCGGCGCGAAGCGGGAGTGCTGCCGTGTCGACGACATCGCTGCTCCTTCGGTAGCTCGCTGCCTTCGATGCTGCCACTCACCGGCGCACCGGGCACTGCCCGCGGCCCGGGGAATCGGTCGAGGATCACGCGGGAGGCCCGTTCCTGCCGTCGGGGGTGGGCCTTACACTGGCAGGTACGAATCTGGCACTCTGCCTTCCGGAGTGCCAGGGATCGGATCGGTCACCAGGTCCAACGGGCGAAGACGGAGGTGCGTGCCCCGTGGCCAACGAGCGCAGGGACGAGCGTCTCATCGACACGCGTGCTGGCGTGCGCCCGCTCGACGAGCGCAGGCTCGCCGTGCTCCGGGCGATCGTCCAGGACTACGTGGGCACCGAGGAGCCGGTCGGGTCCAAGGCACTCGTCGAGCGGCACAACCTCGGCGTCTCGCCGGCGACGGTGCGCAACGACATGGCGGCGCTGGAGGAGGACGGCTTCATCCACCAGCCGCACACCAGCGCCGGCCGTATCCCCACCGACAAGGGCTACCGCCTGTTCGTCGACCGGCTGGCCGAGGTCAAGCCGATGACCGCGCCCGAGCGGCGCGCGATCCGGCACTTCCTCGAGGGCGCCGTCGACCTCGACGACGTCGTCGCCCGGACCGTCCGGCTGCTCGCCCAGCTCACCCGGCAGGTCGCCGTGGTGCAGTACCCGTCGCTGACCCGGTCCACCGTGCGGCACATCGAACTGGTCGCACTGGCACCCGCGAAGGTGATGCTCGTCCTGATCACCAACACCGGTCGGGTGGAGCAGCGCATCGTCGACTGCCCCGGCACGGTCGGCGAGACCGTCCTCGCGGACCTTCGGGCCAAGCTCAACGCCAACGCCGCCGGCCGCCGGCTGCCGGACGTCCCCGCGACGCTGGAGGACCTGCCGAACGCCTTCGAACAGGCCGACCGGCCGGTCGTCTCCACCGTCCTCGCCACGCTCTTCGAGACCCTCGCCGAGCAGAACGAGGAGCGCATCATGCTGGCCGGCACGGCCAACCTGACCCGCTTCGGGCACGACTTCCCGCTGACCATCCAGCCGGTGCTGGAGGCGCTGGAGGAGCAGGTGGTGCTGCTGCGCCTGCTGGGTGAGACCGCGGAGTCCGGGATGACCGTCCGGATCGGCCGCGAGATCGACTACGAGGGGCTGAATTCCACGTCCGTGGTCTCCGTCGGTTACGGTTCGGGCGACCAGAGCGTGGCAAAGCTGGGTGTGATCGGTCCGACCCGGATGGATTACCCGGGCACAATGGGGGCGGTGCGAGCGGTGGCACGGTACGTGGGTCAGATCCTGGCCGAGTCGTAACAGCGTGCTGCGCCAAGCGGCGCAGCCGGTCGGACGCAAGCACTTCCAGAAGCGGAACAAGCGGAGCATTTGGTGGCCACGGACTACTACGCGGTACTCGGCGTCCGACGGGATGCGGGGCAGGACGAGATCAAGAAGGCGTTCCGGCGCCTCGCGCGCGAACTGCACCCGGACGTCAACCCGGACCCGAAGACCCAGGAGCGGTTCAAGGAGATCAACGCCGCGTACGAGGTCCTCTCCGACCCCGCCAAGCGGCAGGTCTACGACCTCGGCGGCGACCCACTGTCGCCGAACGGCGGCGGTGGCGCCGGTGCGGGCGGCTTCGGCGCCGCGGGCTTCGGCTTCTCCGACATCATGGACGCCTTCTTCGGCGCCGCCGGCGGCCAGCGCGGCCCCCGCTCGCGGACCCGCCGCGGCCAGGACGCCATGATCCGCCTGGAGATCACCCTGGAGGAGGCCGCCTTCGGCACCACCAAGGAACTCCAGGTCGACACCGCCGTCACCTGCACCACCTGCTCCGGCGAGGGCGCCGCGCCGGGCACCTCCGCGCAGACCTGCGACATGTGCCGCGGCAAGGGCGAGGTCTCGCAGGTCACCCGGTCCTTCCTCGGCCAGGTCATGACCTCCCGCCCCTGCCCGCAGTGCCAGGGCTTCGGCACCGTCGTGCCGACCCCCTGCCCGGAGTGCGCCGGCGACGGCCGCGTCCGCGCCCGCCGCAACCTCACCGTCAAGATCCCCGCCGGTGTCGACAACGGCACCCGGATCCAGCTGGCCGGCGAGGGCGAGGTCGGCCCCGGCGGCGGCCCGGCCGGCGACCTCTACGTCGAGATCGCCGAGACCAGCCACGCGGTGTTCCAGCGCCGCGGCGACGACCTGCACTGCACCGTCACCATCCCGATGACGGCCGCCGCACTCGGCACCCAGGTGCCGCTGCAGACCCTCGACGGGCTGGAGGAGGTCGACATCCGGCCCGGCACCCAGTCCGGGCAGTCGATCCCGCTGCACGGCCGCGGCATCACGCACCTGCGCGGCGGCGGCCGGGGCGACCTGATAGTGCATGTCGAGGTGCAGACGCCGACCAAGCTCGACCCCGAGCAGGAGGAACTGCTGCGGCGGCTCTCCATGCTGCGCGGCGAGGAGCGCCCGTCCGGCCAGTTCGCACCGGGCCAGCAGGGCCTCTTCTCCCGCCTCAAGGACGCCTTCAACGGGCGCTAGGCCGACCACTGGGGGCGCGGCGGGGCACCTCCCGGCCGAAGGCCGGGGGAGAACTGCGCAGTCCGGGGCCGGGTCGCCGCACGATCAGGGGCAACCCCTGGTTCGTACGGCAGCCCGATCCGAATTGCGCAGTTCCCCGCGCCCCTGTCCTACTCCACACTCGTAAGGAAGACCCCTCATGACCGCGCCGGTGTTCGTCGTCGAGAGTGCGGCGCTGGCCGGGGCCGTGCCGGGTGCGGTGGTGCGGTTGGACGGGCCGGAGGGGCGGCACGCCGTCGCGGTGAAGCGGCTGGAGGTCGGCGAGGCGATCACGCTGGCCGACGGGGCCGGTCTCGGGGTCGACGGCACGGTGGCCGCCGTGCACGGCAAGGACGCGCTGGACCTCACCGTCGACGCCGTCCGCACCGAGCCCGCGCCCGGCCCGCGGATCGTCGTCGTCCAGGCGCTGCCCAAGGGCGACCGCGGGGAGCTGGCGGTCGAGACGATGACCGAGGTCGGCGTCGACGCGGTGATCCCGTGGGCGGCCTCCCGCTGCATCACGCAGTGGAAGGGCGACCGGGGGGCCAAGGCGCTCGCCAAGTGGCGGGCCACCGCCCGGGAGGCCGGCAAGCAGTCCCGCCGGCTCCGCTTCCCCGAGGTGGGGGAGCTCATGACCACCCGTCAGCTCGCCCCGGTGCTGGCCGCCGCGGCCTTCGCCGCCGTGCTGCACGAGGACGGCGCCGAGCCGCTGGCCACCGCGGCGCTGCCGCACGAGGGCGACATCGTGCTGGTGGTCGGCCCGGAGGGCGGCGTCTCGCCGGACGAGCTGGCCGCGTTCGCCGCGGCCGGAGCGGCGCCGTACCGGCTCGGTCCGTCGGTGCTGCGCACCTCCACGGCCGGTGTCGCGGCCGGCGCCCTGCTGCTGGGCCGCACCGGCCGCTGGTCCTGACCCGCCGGCCTGCCCCGACCCCGGCCGGTGCGGACGGCCGCCCGCGGGCCCGTCCGGACACCGGTGGCCGGCCGGCTCGTACGCTCAAGAAGAAACCTCCTGCGGCGCCGGCGGGCGGTGCCTAGGGTGCTGGTGTGACCGAACCGCAGAGCACCTTCGAGGGCGCCTACCTGCGCCACCCCCACCTGCACGGCGACCTCGTCGCCTTCGTCGCCGAGGACGACGTCTGGCTCGCACCGCTGGACGGCGGCCGGGCCTGGCGGCTGACGGCGGACCAGACCCCGGTCAGCCACCCGCGTTTCTCCCCGGACGGCCGGCACGTCGCCTGGACGTCCACCCGGGACGGCGCGCCCGAGGTCCACGTCGCACCCACCGACGGCGGCCCGTCCCGGCGCCTCACCCACTGGGGCAGCGCCCGTACCGCGCTGCGCGGCTGGACGCCCGACGGCCGTCCGGTCGCCGTGACCACCGCCGGCCAGGCCACCCTGCGCCGCACCTGGGCCTTCGCGCTGCCGCTGGACGGCGGCGAGCCGGCCCGCCTGCCGTACGGGCCGGTCGGCGGGCTCGCGTTCGAGCCGGGCGGCGAGCGCGTGCTCCTGCTGTCGGCGTTCAGCCGGGAGCCCGCGCACTGGAAGCGCTACCGCGGCGGCACCGCCGGCAAGCTGTGGATCGGCGAGCGGGACTTCGAGCGGCTGCACACCGGTCTCGACGGCAACATCGACTCGCCGCTGTGGGTGGGCGGGCCCCAGCACTCCAGGATCGCCTTCCTGTCGGACCACGAGGGCACCGGGCAGCTGTACTCCAGCCTCCCCGACGGCTCCGACCTGCGGCGGCACACCGACGGCGGGTTCTACGCCCGCAATGCCACCACCGACGGCACCCGGGTCGTCTGGCACAGCGGCGGCGACCTCTGGCTGCTCGACGACCTGGACGGCGCCGAGCCCCGCCGACTGGAGATCCGGCCGGCCGGCCCGCGCACCCGCCGCCAGCCGCACCCGGTCTCCGCCGCGGGCCGGCTGGAGTCGGTCGCGCCGGACCGCACCGGCCGGGCCGGCGCGGTCGTCGTCCGCGGCACCGTGCACTGGCTGACCCACCGTGAGGGCCCGGCCCGGGTCCTGGACGCCACCCCCGGGGTGCGCGCCCGGCTGGCCCGGGTGGTGCCCGGCGCCGACGGCGGCCAGGGCGTCGTCTGGGTGACCGACGCCGAGGGCGACGACGCGATCGAGTTCGCGCCCGTCGTACTCGGCGCCGAGCGCCGCCGGCTGGCGGCCGGCCGGCTCGGCCGCGTCCTCGACCTGGCCGTCTCGCCCGACGGCAAGCAGCTCGCGGTCGCCTCGCACGACGGCCGGGTGCTGCTGGTCGCGCTCTCCGACGGGACCGTGCACGAGCTCGCCCGCAGCGAGAACGGCGAGGTCACCGGCCTGGCGTTCAGCCCGGACTCCAGCTGGCTGGCCTGGTCGAGCCCGGCGCTCGGTGCCTGGTCGCTGCGCCAGATCATGCTGGCCGACCTGACCAGCCGCACGGTCAGTGAGGCCACCCCGCAGCGCTTCGTCGACTACGCGCCGGCGTTCACCGCGGACGGCAAGCACCTGGCCTTCCTCTCGGTCCGCAACTTCGACCCGGTGTACGACTCGCACTCCTTCGACCTGTCCTTCCCGACCGGCTGCCGCCCCTACCTGATCACCCTGGCCGCCGACACCCCGTCGCCGTTCGGACCGCAGCGGGCCGGCCGACCGGTCGGTGCCGAGGACGACGACAGCGGGGCCGGCAAGGCCGCGAAGGACGCGAAGGACGCCGCCGACGGCGAGGAGACGACCGTACGGACGCGGGTCGACCTGGAGGGGATCGCCGACCGGATCCTCGCCTTCCCGGTGGAGGGCGGCTCCTTCGGCAGCCTGCGGGCCACCAAGGAGGGCGTGGTCTGGACGCGGATGCCGCTGCTCGGCGAACTCGGCGACACCGCCGCCTCGCTGGAGGACGACCACCCGCGGCCCGTGCTGGAGCGCTTCGACTTCAAGCGGCGCCGCGCCGAGGAGCTCGTGCACGCCCTGGACGCGTTCGCGGTCAGCGGCGACGGCAGCAGGCTCGCCGTGCTGGACGACGCCCGGCTGCGGATCGTCCCCGCCGACCAGAAGGCCGGCGAGGACGACGAGGTGGACGTCGACCTCGCCCGGCTGCGGGTCACCGTCGACCCGTCCGCCGAGTGGCGGCAGATGTTCGACGAGAACGGCCGCGTCATGCGCGACAACTTCTGGCGCGCGGACATGAACGGCGTCGACTGGGCGGGCGTCCTCGACCGCTACCGCCCGCTGGTGGACCGCCTCGGCAGCCACGACGACCTGGTCGACCTGCTGTGGGAGACGGTCGGCGAGCTCGGCACCTCGCACGCCTACGTCACCCCGCCCGGCCGCGGCACCGAGGCCGCCCGCCGGCAGGGCCTGCTCGGCGCCGACCTCGTCCGCGACGGCGACGTCTGGCGGGTCGAGCGGATCCTGCCCGGCGAGTCCTCCGACCCGCGGGCCCGTGCGCCGCTCGCCGCGCCCGGCGTCGCCGTCCGGCCCGGCGACGCCGTGCTCGCCGTCGACGGCCGCCCGGTCGACCCGGTCGCCGGCCCGGCCCCGCTGCTGGCGGGCACCGCCGGCCAGCCGGTCGAGCTGACCGTGGCCGGCAAGGACGGCGTCCCGCGGCACCCGGTGGTCGTGCCGCTCGCCGACGACGAGGCGCTGCGCTACCACGACTGGGTGGCCGGCCGCCGCGCCGAGGTCCGCGAGCGCTCCGGCGGCCGGCTCGGCTACCTGCACGTGCCCGACATGGTCAGCTCCGGCTGGGCGCAGCTCCACCGCGACCTGCGGGTCGAGCTCGCCCGCGAGGGCGTGGTCGTCGACCTGCGGGAGAACCGCGGCGGCCACACCTCCCAGCTGATCGTCGAGAAGCTGAACCGGCGGATCGTCGGGTGGGACCGCGGCCGCGACCTGGCCAACCCCGAGCCGTACCCCGGGGACGCCCCGCGCGGCCCGGTGGTGGCGCTCGCCAACGAGTTCTCCGGCTCCGACGGCGACATCGTCAACGCCGCGATCCAGGCGCTCGGCATCGGCCCGGTGGTCGGCACCCGCACCTGGGGCGGCGTGATCGGCATCGACAGCAAGTACTCCCTGGTCGACGGCACCTCGATCACCCAGCCCAAGTACGCCTTCTGGCTGGAGGGCTACGGCTGGGGCGTGGAGAACCACGGCGTCGACCCGGACGTGGTGGTGGACTGCGCCCCGCAGGACTGGGCGGCCGGCCGCGACCCCCAGCTCGCCGAGGGCGTCCGGCTGGCGCTGGAGGCGCTCGCCGAGCGGCCGGCGAAGACCCCGCCGCCGCTGCCCGAGCTGTAGCGCGAACGGCGCGGGGGAGTGCGGCACCGGCCGCCCGCCCCCGCGCCGGACCCGCGGCCGCCGCGGCGGAGTGCGCAGCTCGGCTAGGCTGCGGACCGTCAGGAACGTGCACCCGCAAGGAGACCGCCATGGCCGGCGAGGCCCAGCCCGACTGCCTGTTCTGCAAGATCGTGGCGGGGGAGATCCCGGCGACCGTCGTCCGGGAGACCGAGCGCACCGTCGCCTTCCGGGACATCAACCCGCAGGCGCCGACGCACGTCCTGGTGATTCCGAAGGTGCACTACCCGAACGCGGCCGCGCTCGCCGCCGCCGAGCCGGAGATCACCGCCCAGCTGCTCACCGAGGCCGCCCGGGTCGCCGAGGACGAGGAGATCGACGGCCACGGCTACCGGATGATCTTCAACACCGGCTCCGGCGCCGGCCAGACGGTCTTCCACGCCCACCTCCACGTGCTCGGCGGGGTGCAGCTGCGCGAGGGCCTGGTCTGAAGTGTCCCAGCGCGAACTCGTCGTCCTCGGCACCGCCAGCCAGGTCCCCACGCGACACCGCAACCACAACGGCTACCTGCTGCGGTGGGACGGCGAGGGCCTGCTCTTCGACCCCGGCGAGGGCACCCAGCGGCAGATGCTGCACGCCGGCGTATCCGCCACCCAGATCACCCGGATCGCCGTCACCCACTTCCACGGCGACCACTGCCTGGGCCTGGCCGGCGTCGTCCAGCGGATCAACCTGGACCGCGTGCCGCATCCGGTGGACGCCTACTACCCGGCCTCCGGCCAGGTCTTCTTCGACCGGCTGCGGTACGCCTCGGCCTTCCACGAGACGGCGGAGCTGCGGCAGCGGCCGATCCTCGACCCCGGGCCGCTGGAGGCCCCGGGCGCGCCGTTCGAGCTGGCCGCGGCCCGGCTGTCGCACCCGGTGGAGTCCTTCGGCTACCGGCTCACCGAGCCGGACAGCCGCCGGATGCTGCCCGAGCGGCTCGCCGCCCTCGGCCTGCGCGGGCCCGCGGTCGGCGCGCTCCAGCAGCACGGCCGGGTCGAGCTGGACGGCCGCACCGTCACCCTGGACGAGGTCAGCGAGACGCGGCCCGGCCAGCGTTTCGCCTTCGTGATGGACACCCGTCTGTGCGACGGCGTCGGCGAGCTCGCCGAGGGCGCCGACATGCTGGTGATCGAGGCGACCTTCGTGGACGCCGACGAGCACCTGGCGTCCGAGCACGGCCACCTCACCGCGGCGCAGGCCGCCCGGGTCGCGGCCGAGGCCGGTGTGCGCACCCTTGTCCTCACGCACTTCTCGCAGCGCTACCCCGTCCTCGACCAGCACCTCGCCGAGGCTCGCAAGCACTTCGACGGGGAGATCGTGATCGCCGAGGACCTGGCCCGCGTCCCGGTCCCCCGCCGCCGCGCCTAGGGTGTGTCTTCACACGACATGGGTGCGCCACAAGGGCGCGGGGAACCGCGCGGTGCGGATGCGGGTCACGGTACAGATCACGGCTCGGCCCGTGCTGTCGTGACACCCACCCCGGATTGCGCAGGTCCCCGCGCCCCTGAGGCGACCACCCAAACGCGCCGGACCCCGGTGACGTCCCGGAGGCCGCCCGCGGGCACGGCCGGGACGGGAAAACCATTCGCGCGGTCCGGACGTGTGGCCCACCATCGAAACCGGCCGCCGCGGGCGGAGACGTGCCGCCCCTGCCCTCCGGGAGAGGGCCCGTGCGGCGTACCCTGGTGACCTCGGACACCCCGAGCTGCACCCCGAGATGACGGATTGGGATGAGGCAGGCCGCAGCGCCGACCCATGAGTGACACACCGCAGACCCACACCAACGGACAGCCGCGCCGTGAGGCGCCGGCCAGCACCCGGATCGTGATCCCCGAGAAGCACCCGATGGTGACGCTGCTGGGTGCGGCCGACTCGCTGCTGCGAGTGATCGAGCAGGGGTTCCCGCAGACCGACATCCACGTGCGCGGCAACGAGGTGACGGCCACCGGCGACCGCTCCGAGGTCAGGCTGGTCGAGCAGCTCTTCAACGAGATGATGCTGGTGCTGCGCACCGGCCAACCCCTGACGGAGGACGCCGTGGAGCGCTCCATCGCCATGCTCAGGAGCGCCGCCGAGGACCCGAACCACCCGGCGCCCTCCGAGGTGTTCACGGCGAACATCCTGTCCAACCGGGGCCGTACGATCCGCCCCAAGACGCTCAACCAGCAGCGTTATGTCGACGCGATCGACAAGCACACGATCGTCTTCGGCCTCGGCCCGGCCGGCACCGGCAAGACCTACCTGGCGATGGCCAAGGCCGTGCAGGCCCTGCAGGCCAAGGAGGTCAACCGGATCATCCTGACCCGGCCCGCCGTCGAGGCGGGGGAGCGGCTGGGCTTCCTGCCCGGCACGCTCTACGAGAAGATCGACCCGTACCTGCGCCCGCTCTACGACGCGCTGCACGACATGATGGACCCGGACTCGATCCCCCGGCTGATGGCCGCGGGCACCATCGAGGTCGCCCCGCTCGCCTACATGCGCGGCCGGACCCTCAACGACGCCTTCATCATCCTCGACGAGGCCCAGAACACCTCGCCCGAGCAGATGAAGATGTTCCTGACCCGGCTCGGCTTCAACTCGCGCGTGGTGGTCACCGGTGACACCAGCCAGATCGACCTGCCCGGCGGCACCCGCAGCGGCCTCAAGGTCGTCCAGGAGATCCTCGCCGACGTGCCGGACATCCACTTCTCGGTGCTGACCAGCACCGACGTGGTGCGGCACAAGCTGGTCGGCCGGATCGTGGACGCCTACGAGCGCTGGGACGCCCAGCAGGAGGCCGACCAGACCGGCACCGACCGCAAGCCCGTCCAGCGCCGGGGCGCCCGTGCCCCGCGTCAGTCCCAACGCCAGTCCCACCGCACCGAAAGCTGAGTCACAAGCCCTCCATGTCGATCGACATCGCCAACGAGTCCGGGTGGGACGTCGACGAGGAAGCCATCCTCGACGTCGCCCGCTTCGCCCTCGACAAGATGCGGATCCACCCGCAGTCCGAGCTCTCCGTGATCCTCGTCGACAGCGACGCGATGGCGGAGCTGCACGTCCAGTGGATGGACCTGCCCGGGCCCACCGACGTGATGTCCTTCCCGATGGACGAGCTGCGTCCCGGCAAGGAGGGCCAGGAGCTGCCGCAGGGCCTCCTCGGCGACATCGTGCTCTGCCCCGAGGTCGCCCAGCAGCAGGGCAAGGCCGCCCCCTCGCAGCACTCGATGGACGAGGAGCTGCAGCTGCTCACCGTCCACGGGGTGCTCCACGTGCTCGGCTACGACCACGAGGAGCCGGACGAGGAGAAGGAGATGTTCGGGCTGCAGAAGCGCATCCTGGACGACTGGCGCTCCGGCCGCGGCCTGTCCGGGATCTCCCCGGCGCCGACCGTCCACTGAAGGCCGGCCGCTTGTGAGTGGTGATAGTACGAGCTTCCTCGTCGGGGCTCTGCTGCTGGTCGTGGTCGGCTGGCTCGCCGCGTGCGCCGAGGCCGGCATCTCCCGGGTCTCCCGGTTCCGCGCCGAGGAGGCCGTCCGGGCGGGCCGCAAGGGTTCGGCCCGGCTGCTGACGGTGGCCACCGACCCGATCCGCTACCTCAACCTGGCCACCCTGATCCGGGTGGCCTGCGAGATGGCGGCGGCCGTCCTGGTCACGGTGGTCTTCGTCCGGAACGTCGACAAGACCTGGCAGGCGGTGCTCTCCGCGATCGCCGTGATGGTGCTGGTGTCCTTCGTCGCGGTCGGTGTCTCGCCGCGCACCATCGGCCGCCAGCACCCGCTGACCACGTCGACCGCCGCCTCCTTCGTGCTGCTGCCGCTGGCCCGGATCCTCGGGCCGATCCCGCGGCTGCTGATCCTGGTCGGCAACGCACTGACCCCGGGCAAGGGCTACAAGGAGGGTCCGTTCGCCTCCGAGGCCGAGCTGCGCGCCCTGGTCGACCTCGCCGAGAAGGACGACCTGATCGAGGACGAGGAGCGCCGCATGGTGCACTCCGTCTTCGAGCTCGGCGACACCATCGTCCGCGAGGTGATGGTGCCGCGCACCGACCTGGTGATGATCGAGCGCCACAAGAGCATCCGGCAGGCGCTCACCCTGGCGCTGCGCTCCGGCTTCTCGCGGATCCCGGTGGTCGGCGACAACGAGGACGACGTGGTCGGCATCGTCTACCTCAAGGACCTGATCCGGCGCACCCACGTCAACCGGGACGCCGAGTCCGAGCAGGTCGGCACGGTCATGCGGCCCGCCGTCTTCGTCCCGGACTCCAAGCCGGCCGGCGACCTGCTGCGCGAGATGCAGCAGATGCGCTCGCACGTGGCGATCGTGATCGACGAGTACGGCGGCACGGCCGGTCTGGTCACCATCGAGGACATCCTGGAGGAGATCGTCGGCGAGATCACCGACGAGTACGACCGGGAGATCGCGCCGGTCGAGGACCTCGGCGACGGCTCGTACCGGATCACCGCGCGGCTGCTGGTCGAGGACCTCGGCGAGCTGTTCGGGCTGGAGCTGGAGGACGAGGACGTCGAGACCGTCGGCGGCCTGCTCGCCAAGCACCTCGGGCGGGTGCCGATCCCCGGCTCCTCCTGCGACATCCCCGTCCCGGACGAGACGGCCACCGACCTGGTGGCGATCCGGCTGAGCGCCGAGAGCTCGGCCGGCCGCCGCAACCGCATCGACACCGTCGTCGCCGCGCCCGTCCGGGCCGTCGAGGACCCGGAGGACGAGCTCGCCGACCAGCAGAGCTGACCCCAGCCCACCGCGCCGACGGCCGGTCCCCCGCATCCGGGGGACCGGCCGTTCGTGCGACCACGGACCCCGCCGCGTTTGCCGCCGGGGCCCGGGCGTTTGCACCATGGAGGGTATGACGCACCAACTGCGCGCGGAGTACGGCCCGGCGGGCCGGTCCGGCGAAGTGAGAAGGTGGCACATCGTCCGGACCGCCAACCCCGCCGAGGGCATGTGCGGCGCCACGATCGAACCCGATGCCGAGACCAGGCCGGAGACGGACTGGGGGACGGGGCTGCGGACCTGCCAGCAGTGCGGTTCGCTCTACCTCCACGAGATTCCCTTCCACCGCGACTACCACGGCCACGGCTGACGTACGGCGGAGGCAGCAGATGAAACTGCAAGACGAACTTCCCGTGGACCACAGGCTCGCCCAGATCTACCGCTGGACGGCGGGCCTCGGCGGAGTGTTCCTGGTGGTCTTCGGCATCCTCGGCCTCGTCGACCAGGTCGGGTTCTTCGACACCGACGGCAAGGAGACCCTCGGCCTGTCCAGCAACGGCGCCCTCAGCGTGCTGTCGATCGTGGTCGGCGCCATCCTCATGATCGGTGCGGTGATCGGCGGCAACTTCGCGTCCACCCTGAACATGATCGTCGGGGTGCTGTTCATCCTCGCCGGCTTCGTCGGCCTCATGGTGCTCGACAGCAGCGCCAACCGGCTGGCCTTCCAGATCCCCAACGTGGTGTTCAGCTTCGCCTTCGGCTTCGCGGTGGTCACCTTCGGCATGTACGGCAGAGTGAGCAGCCACCTGCCGCATGACAACCCGTACTGGCGCGAGCGCCACAGCGGCCCGGAGACCGCGCCCAGCGGCCCGCAGACCCTCGTCAAGGTGCTCAAGCCCGGGCCGCCCAACCCGATCGGCCACTGATCCGGCCGTCGGCCACCGAGTGCAGCGGGAGGCCGGGATGCCAGCCGTCCCGGCCTCTCGGCGTGCCCGGCAAAGACTTTGACGGACCGTCGGATTCCGGGGGAGGGTGGGCGCCGACCGCACACCACCACGGAGGGGGACGGATGAGCCAGCGCTCACTCGGAGGGCTGAGGACCGCACCCGTCGGCTTCGGAGCCATGGTGCTCTCGCCCGGCATGTACGGGCGGACCGACGACGACCGGGGCGTCGCCGCCCTGCACGCCGCGCTGGACGCCGGCGCCACGATGATCGACACCGCCGACGGCTACGGCGCCGACGGCCACAACGAGGCCCTCGTCGGCCGGGCCGTCGCCGGCCGCCGCGACGAGGTGGTGATCGCCACCAAGTTCGGCTTCCGGATCCCCGAGGGCGCCGAACCGCATGCCTTCCCGGTCGGCTACGCCTTCGGCGAGCTGGCCGTCAACGCCGAGCCGAAGTACGTGCGCGGCTACGCCGAGCAGTCGCTGCGCAACCTCGGCACCGACGTCATCGACCTGTACTACCCGCACTTCCCCGACCCGCAGGTGCCACTCGAGGACACCGTCGGCGCCGTCGCCGACCTCGTCGCCGCCGGACTGGTGCGCCACCTCGGCCTCTCCAACGTGACCGCCGAACAGCTGCGCGCCGCGCACGCCGTCCACCCGGTGGCCGCCGTGCAGACCCAGTGGTCGATGTGGCAGCCGGTCGACCCGGAGCTGCTGGCCGCCGCCCGCGAACTCGGCACCGGCCTGGTCGCCTGGAGCCCGCTCGGCGGCGGCTTCCTCACCGGCACCGTCCAGCAGCTCGGCGAGGACGACTTCCGCCGGCACATCCCCCGCTTCGACGAGGCCAACCTGCGGACCAACAACGACCGCTACGCCCCGCTGCGCGGCATCGCCGCCGACCTCGGCCTCACCCCCGGGCAACTGGCGCTGGCCTGGCTGCTGCACCAGGACGAACACGTGGTGCCGATCCCCGGCAGCCGCACCCCCGCCCACATCGCCGAGAACACCGCGGCGGCCGGGGTGACCCTGGACGCCGCCGTGCTGCGCCGCATCGACGAGGCCCTCGCGCTGTTCGCCCCGGCCGGCCGGGGCGCCCTGCTGGCGGAGGCCGACGGCTGAACGGGCGGCGTCCGCCCCGCGGTCCGGCGCGAACGGCGCGGGGGCGCCCGCCTATGCTCAGGGCCCATGAGTGAGATCACCGAACTGGACCCCGAGGACAAGAAGATCATCACCCTGGCCCGCTCCGTCCGCGCCCGCAACGGCGTGGCGGAGGGGGCCGCGGTGCGCGACGAGACCGGCCGCACCTACACGGCCGGCAGCGTCGCCCTGGAGTCGCTGCGCCTCAGCGCGCTGCAGACCGCGGTGGCCATGGCCGTGGCCAGCGGGGCCAAGGGCCTGGAGGCCGCCGCGGTGGTCACCGAGGCCGACACCCCGGCCGAGGCCGACCTCGCCGCCGTGCGCGACCTCGGCGGCGCCGGCACCCCGCTGCTGCTGGCCGGCCCCGACGGCACCCTGCGGAGCCGTACCGGGGCGCGCTGACCCGGTCGCCCAGGCAGGGGCGCGTGGGGGCACCGCCCGGCCCCTCGGCCGTCGGGTGCCCCCACGCGCCCCTGAGGGACCGCCCCCCGGGGCCGATAGTCTGATCGGGCGGGGTGGTTCGGGGGCAGGGGGAGGGGACATGGGCGTACTGGCGTTCTTCGCGGGGCTGCTGCTCACCGTCATGGGCTTCGGCCGCTGGCGGGAGACCGGCTCGCCCTACTGGCTGATCGGCTCGCTCGTGCTGCTCGTTCTCGTCCTGGTCGGAGCGCTGACCGGTGGCAAGAAGACCGGCTGAGCCGCGGCCCCGGCGCAGCGTCCGTCCGGCCGTCGGTGATCAGGGAGAATGGTGCCCATGAATGCCCCTTCCTCCCCGTACCGCTCCGGGTTCGCGTGCTTCGTCGGCCGTCCCAACGCGGGCAAGTCGACCCTGACCAACGCCCTGGTCGGGACGAAGGTCGCGATCACCTCCGACCGACCGCAGACCACCCGGCACACCGTGCGCGGCATCGTGCACCGCCCGGACGCACAGCTCGTCCTGGTCGACACCCCGGGCCTGCACAAGCCGCGCACGCTGCTCGGCGAGCGGCTCAACGACCTCGTCCGCTCCACCTGGGCGGAGGTCGACGTGATCGGCTTCTGCCTGCCCGCCGACCAGAAGCTCGGCCCCGGCGACCGGTTCATCGCCAAGGAGCTCGCCGAGGTCCGCAAGACCCCCAAGGTCGCGATCGTCACCAAGACCGACCTGGTCGACTCCAAGCGGCTGGCCGAGCAGCTGATCGCCATCCACCAGCTCGGCGCCGAGCTCGGCATCGAGTGGGCCGAGATCATTCCCGTCTCCGCCGTCGGCGACCAGCAGGTCGCACTGGTGGGCGACCTGATCACCAAGCTGCTCCCCGAGGGCCAGCCGCTCTACCCGGACGGCGACCTGACCGACGAGCCCGAGCAGATCATGGTCGCCGAGCTGATCCGCGAGGCCGCCCTGGAGGGCGTCCGCGACGAGCTCCCGCACTCGCTCGCCGTGGTCGTCGAGGAGATGCTCCCGCGCGAGGGCAGGCCGGCCGACCGCCCGCTGCTCGACATCCACGCCAACGTGTACATCGAGCGGCAGAGCCAGAAGGCGATCGTCATCGGCGCCAAGGGCTCCCGGCTGAAGCACGTCGGCACCACCGCCCGCAAGCACATCGAGGCGCTGCTCGGCACACCCGTCTACCTCGACCTGCACGTCAAGGTCGCCAAGGACTGGCAGCGCGACCCGAAGCAGCTGCGCAAGCTGGGCTTCTGAGCCGCCGCCCCGCAGCCCCGTACGGCCCACCGGCACCGCGCCGGCGGGCCGTCGCCGTTTCCTGGCCCTGCCGCACTGGTCTGCCGGGCGCGCGCCCGGCAGACCAGTGCGGCAGGGCCAGGCGGACCCGCGAACGACCGGCGCGGCGAACCGTCGCCGGGCAGCAGGCCCATCCGCACCGCGGTCAGGGGCGCAGCAGCCGGGCCGGCATCAGGTCGTCGGCGCCGACCAGGGCGGCGTCACCGGGGACGTCCGAGCCGGCGTCCTGCAGCGCCCGCAGCACCGGCGCCCGGCCAGGCCGCGAGACCGTCCAGCTGTACCTCGCCCCGGACGGCTCCGACCGCAGCCGACCCGACCGCCACCTGGCCGGATCCGCCGTGGTGGAGGCGGCGCCCGGCGAGGTGGCGACCGCCCGGGTGACCGTCCCGCCGTGCGCCGTGCAGACCTGGGAGGCCGCCGCCCGGGCGTGGTGCACCCGGCCCGGTGTCACACCGTGGAGGCCGGCCGCAGCGCCGCCGACCGCCCGCCGACCGGGGCCCTCCAGGGCCGGACTCCGACTGACGAGCCATCGGATGCGCACGTACGGTGTGCGAGTCGTGGAGGCTGCGCCCACCGTCCGTTCACGCGACCGGTGTCCGTCCTTCATGTGGGCGAATCTGCTCGTCCCTCGGGGACCGAGACGGTCTCTTCCGGCAACAGCGCTCCGGAAGGCGAAGAACGGCATGGGACAGCCGAGGTTCCTGATCGTCAGCAGACCCGCCCGACCAGGCACCGTCGGCGGTGACGCCGTATGGCGGCTGCTCGGGGCGAACAACCGCCACCTCGGGCAGGGCGGCGAGCCGTTCCGCGACGTACCCGGCTGCCTCACCGCCATCGACAGCCTGCGCCTCGGCCTCGACCGCGGCCGCCCCTCGATCGCCCCCGTCGACCACGGCCAGCTCTGGCGCTGGCGGCTCGACCTCGACGGCCGCACCGTCGCCTGCTCCACCCGCGCCTACCGGCGGCAGCGCGAGTGCCAGGACAGCCTGGCCCGCTTCCTCGCCGGCGCCAGCAGCGCCGAGCCCGCGCTGCTCGCCCACACCGCGTCCGCCCTCCGCCCGCGCAGCACCGCGTGAGCGCCGCCGACCCGGCCGCGGCGTCGGCAGCCGCCCCCGCACCGGACGCCCCGCGGACCCTGCACGCCGACGCCGGCCTCGCCGACCGCCTCTTCCCGCCTGGGCCGCCCGCGGCAGCGGCGCCTTCGTCCTGGTGGTGATCTCTCCGCCGGCGGCCACCTCGCCGTGCGCGCCACCGACGCGCTGCGCACCGCCGGCCTCAGCATCCTCACCGTCGAGAACTGGAACCCCGACGGCGGCCGTGGCCAGTTCGGCATCGCCGCCGTGCTGCTCGGCACCGTGTTCATCGGCGGCATCGCTGTCGGCCCGGCACTGCCCCTCGCCCTCGGCGGTGCCCTCTACATCGCGAGTACGCGCCCCGCCGACTGCGCCGCACCCTGGTCGGCCTGGTCGGCCTGATGGCCGCGCGCCCGGCGTCGTCTACGGCGTGGGGGCTTCGTCCTGCTGCAGTGCGAGCTCACCCCCACCGCCAGGTGGCTGGCCGCCAACCTCGGCTGGATCCCGCTGCTGAGGGTGGACGGCGTAGACCCGGACGACCCGCTCAACCCGCCGTTGATCTACACCGCCTCCACCCTGATGGCGGGGACTACGTCAACGGCCGCTTCGGCCGAGGCACCTCCCCCCGGGGCGTACGTGCCCGGGGGACGCGCCACGGGCGGTCAGGCGCCCTCGCGCAGGACCAGGCCGACCAGTTCGCGCTGGGAGTCGGTCAGCTTGGGGTCGGCGCAGTACACGGTGCGGCCGTCCACCGTGATCTCGTAGTGGAAGCCGTCCGGGACGCCGTACGAGGGCGCGCGCAGCCCGCCGGCCATCGCCTCGCGGGCCAGTGCGTGCACGTGCGGTGCGTCGTGGCGCGCGGCGGTGTCCAGCTCGGCGTGCTTGGCGTGGCCGGCGAAGCCGCCGGTCCTGGTGACCTGGATACGCATGGTTGTCAGTGTGCTACGCAGGGCTGGGCTTTGCCGAGGTCTTTCACAGAGTCCACCCGTACCTCAGGTTGTGCTGATTCCCACCTGTGACCACGCACGGGCCACCGCGTCCGCGACACCGCTCACCCGCGGGTAGTGCGAGGCGGCGGTGGCGACGGTGGCCCGGGCGAAGGCGGCGAAGCCGGTGGTGGGGGAGAGCCGGCCGCTGGTGAGGGTGTCGTACCAGATCCGCCCGGCGCCCTCCCAGGCGTGGCCGCCGATCGCGACCGCGGCCAGGTAGAAGGCGCGGTTGGGGATGCCGGAGTTGATGTGCACCCCGCCGGAGTCGCGACGGGTGCGGACGTAGCCGTCCATGTGCCCGGGCTGCGGGTCGGTGCCGAGCCGCTCGTCGTCGTAGGCGGTGCCGGGCGCTTTCATGGAGCGCAGGGCGACCCCGCGCACCCCGGGGGCGAGCAGTCCGGCGCCTATCAGCCAGTCCGCCTCCTCGGCCCGCTGGCCGAGCGCGTACTGCTTGACCAGCGAGCCGAAGACGTCCGAGAGCGACTCGTTGAGCGCCCCGGGCTGGTCCCGGTACTCCAGGTCGGCGGTGAACTGCGTGACGCCGTGCGTGAGTTCGTGGCCTATGACGTCCAGGCAGGCGGTGAAGTCGACGAAGATCTCGCCGTCCCCGTCGCCGAAGACCATCCGGCTGCCGTTCCAGAACGCGTTGTCGTAGCGGTCGCCGTAGTGGACGGTGGCGTCCAGCGGCAGCCAGGCGTCGTCGATCGAGGCCCGCCCGTACACCTCGCGGTAGAGCGCGAAGGTGGCGCCGAGGCCGTCGTAGGCGCGGTTGGCGGACTCGTCGGGGACGGGACCGTCGCCCTCGGCGCGGACGGTGCGGCCCGGCAGGCTCTCGCCGTGGCCGGCATCGGCGACGGTGCGGGACAACCGCTCGGGCGCGGCGCCGGCGGAGGGGCCGGCGAGCAGTCGCTGCGCGCGCAGCGCGGTGTCGATGGCCACGGAGCGCCGGGCCGGGGCGTGGCCCAGTTCGGCCAGTCGGTCGAGGACGTGGGGCGGGACGATGGCGCAGCACGGGTACGCGGAAGTCGCAGCCATGTCGCCCAGGGTGACGCATCCATGACGACTTGTCACCACCCTTGCGGAAAACGAACCGTCTCAGTGGGTGGAATCGTGGCGGGCTTCACTTCGTGTGCCCGATGAGCTGGGTTACGCTGGGGAACATCATGCGTTACGGGCTGCTTCTTCTTAGCTGCCGCGGCGAGGGCCTTTAGTCCATCGGAGGCCGGCTCCCTCGCCGCGGGGAGTCGTGTTGCGCCCTTCTGGATGCGGCACACCAGTCGGCCGAGTTCGGGTGTCCAAGCCCCGATCAGCCCGCAATCGACATGGAAGCCGAGAGTCACCCCATGACCGAGCAGTCGTCCGTCGCCCGCGCGTTCATCGACCGCCCCACCCCGATCACGGCACACACGGTGCAGCAGAAGCCCTCGGGCATGCCGTTCCACCGGTACGTACCCTTCGGCACCGTCGACCTGCCCGACCGCACCTGGCCGAGCAAGGTGATCACGCAGGCCCCGCGCTGGCTGTCCACCGACCTGCGGGACGGCAACCAGGCCCTGATCGACCCGATGTCCCCGGCCCGCAAGCGCAAGATGTTCGACCTGCTGGTGCGCATGGGCTACAAGGAGATCGAGGTCGGATTCCCGTCCTCCGGTGCCACCGACTTCGCCTTCGTGCGTTCCCTGATCGAGGAGAACGCGATCCCCGAGGACGTCACCATCTCGGTGCTGACCCAGGCCCGTGAGGACCTGATCGAGCGCACCGTGCAGTCCCTGAAGGGCGCCCCCCGGGCCACCGTCCACCTGTACAACGCCACCTCGCCGCTGTTCCGCCGGGTGGTCTTCAAGGGCAGCAAGGACGACATCAAGGCGATCGCCGTCGACGGCACCCGCCTGGTGATGGAGTACGCCGAGAAGATCCTGGGCGACGAGACCGTCCTGGGCTACGAGTACTCGCCGGAGATCTTCATCGACACCGAGCTGGACTTCGCCCTGGAGGTCTGCGAGGCGGTCATGGACGTCTGGCAGCCGGGCGAGGGTCGCGAGATCATCCTGAACCTGCCGACCACCGTCGAGCGGTCCACCCCGAACGTCTACGCCGACAAGATCGAGTGGATGTCGCGGAACCTGTCCCGCCGCGAGTTCGTCTGCCTGTCCACCCACCCGCACAACGACCGCGGCACCGGCGTCGCCTCGGCGGAGCTGGCCGTGATGGCCGGCGCCGACCGCGTCGAGGGCTGCCTGTTCGGCCAGGGTGAGCGCACCGGCAACCTGGACCTGGTCAACGTCGGCATGAACCTGTTCTCGCAGGGCGTCGACCCGATGATCGACTTCTCGGACATCGACGAGATCCGTCGTACCGCCGAGTACTGCAACCAGATGGGCGTCGCCGAGCGCCACCCCTACGCCGGCGACCTGGTCTACACCTCCTTCTCCGGCTCCCACCAGGACGCCATCAAGAAGGGCTTCGACGCCCTGGAGGCCGACGCGGCCGCCGCCGGCGTCCCGGTCGCCGACTTCACCTGGGGCGTCCCGTACCTGCCGATCGACCCGAAGGACGTCGGCCGCTCCTACGAGGCCGTGATCCGGGTCAACAGCCAGTCCGGCAAGGGCGGCATCGCGTACGTCCTGAAGAACGACCACAAGCTGGACCTGCCGCGCCGGATGCAGATCGAGTTCTCGAAGAACATCCAGTCGAAGACCGACGCCGAGGGCGGCGAGGTCACCCCGGCCGAGATCTGGGCGGTCTTCCAGGACGAGTACCTGCCCACCCCGGAGAACCCGTGGGGCCGCATCTCGCTGGACGGCCCGCGCAGCCTGACCACCGAGAACGGCCGCGACGTGCTGCACGCCGAGGCCGTCGTGGACGGCGAGCGCACCGCGCTGACCGGATCCGGCAACGGCCCGGTCTCCGCCTTCGTCGACGCCCTGGCCGGCATCGGCCTGGACGTCCGCGTCCTGGACTACGCCGAGCACGCGCTGAGCGAGGGCGGCGACGCCCAGGCCGCCGCCTACGTCGAGTGCGCCGTCGACGGCAAGGTGCTGTGGGGCGTCGGCATCGACGGCAACACCGTGCTGGCCTCGCTGAAGGCTCTGGTGAGCGCCGTCAACCGCGCGCAGCGCGGCTGACACCCCGAAGCGACGTGTACGAGGGGCCGCCCGCAGGGGCGGCCCCTCGCCGCGTTTCCGGGCCGTCCGGCCCCACCCGCCACCCCGTGTGTCCTGCGCCACATTTTTTCGTCCCGGCACCCGTTCGGGGTGCTGACACGTGCCCGTAACCGTGGCAACATCGACGCACCGGAACCGGGGTCGGTGGGACGGCCAGCGGAGTCCGGTCGCGTGACCTGCCCGCAGACGTGCAGGCCGCCTGCCATGTCTGGGGAGTGGCGCCGTGACAGGGTTGTGGGGTGTCCGTCCTCGCTGGCGGACTGACGTCCTCGGTGACTTCTTCTGCCCGGGCTGCGGCGGCGACCGCAACTACCGCCGACAGCACGGCCGGCGGTGGCTGCGGTTGCTCGGCACCCCGGTCCTGCCGCTCGGCCCCGTCATCGGCAGCGTGCAGTGCACCAGCTGTCACGGCCGCTACGGCGTCGAGGCGCTGGAGCAGCTCACCTCCGTCCGGCTCGCCGCGATGCTCCGCGACGCCCAGTACACCGTCGCCCTCGCCGTCCTCGCCGCCGGCGGCTCCGGCAGCCGGCCCGGCCGCGACGCCGCCTGCGCCCTCATCCGTGAGGCCGGCTTCGAGGACTGCGGCGAGGCCCAGGTGCTCGCCTCCCTCGCCGCACTGACCGGCCGCAGCGGCGGCGAACCCCAGGACGTCGACGACACCGCCGCCAGCGGCGCCGGCGGCCTCGCCATCGAACTCCACGCCGCCCTCGAACCGCTCGCCCCGCACCTGGCACCGGCCGGCCGCGAGCGCCTGGTCATGCAGGGCGCCTGGATCGCCCTGGCGGACGGCGGCTACCTCCCGCAGGAGCGGGCCGCCCTCGCCGCGGTCGGGCGCTGCCTGCGGATCGGACCCCCGCGGGTCGAGGACCTGCTGGAGGCCGCCACCCGCGCCCCGCGCTGACGCCGGGCGCCCCCGTCCCCCGCTCGTCCACCCTTCCCGAGCCGGCGTCCGTTCGTCCGGGCTCCCGTCCTGTCGTCCTGTCGTCCTCTTGTCCGTCCGGACTCCCGCTGCAGCACCATCCCTCGCGCGCCGGTCTCCCGGGCCGCGCCCCCGACCGGGCCCGACTCCCCCCTCCCGGGCCCGCCGTGTCCCGCACCGACAGGGCAACCCCCCGGCCCCGGTGCGGGCTCACGGCTGCCCGCACACGGCTCGGCGGCCTCGGCCCCGCCGGCCCGTCCGGCCCCGCCGCTCGGCCCCGCCGTGCGGGTCCGCCCGAAGCCCGGCCGGCGTGCGCGAGAATGGGGGGATGCCCATACTGCCCGCCGCCGTCGCCCGGAGTGCCGCCGCATGAGCCTGTTCCGCGACGACGGCGTGGTGCTGCGCACCCAGAAGCTCGGCGAGGCCGACCGGATCATCACCCTGCTCACCCGGCAGCACGGCCGGGTCCGCGCCGTCGCCCGCGGCGTGCGCCGCACCAAGTCCAAGTTCGGCGCCCGACTGGAGCCGTTCTCCCACGTCGATGTGCAGTTCTTCAGCCGGGGCAGCGACCTGGTCGGCCGCTCCCTGCCGCTGTGCACCCAGGTCGAGACCATCGCCCCCTACGGCGGCCGGATCGTCGGCGACTACGCCCGCTACACCGCCGGTACCGCCATGCTGGAGACCGCCGAGCGCTTCGCCGAGAACGAGGGCGAGCCCGCCGTCCAGCAGTACCTGCTCCTGGTCGGCGGCCTGCGCACCCTCGCCGCGGGCGAGCACGAGCCGCACCTGGTGCTCGACGCCTTCCTGCTCCGCTCCCTCGCGGTCAACGGCTACGGCGCGAGTTTCGACGCGTGCGCCAAGTGCGGCCTGCCCGGACCCAACCGTTTCTTCTCGCTCCAGGCGGGCGGCGTGCTCTGCGGCGACTGTCGGGTCCCTGGAAGTGCCGTACCCTCCCCTGAGACACTGGTCCTGCTCGGCGCACTGCTGTCGGGGGACTGGCAGACGGCGGACTCCTGCGAGCCGCGGTACTGGCGCGAGGGCAGCGGGCTGGTGGCCGCATATCTGCAGTGGCACCTGGAGCGGGGCATCCGCTCGATGAGATACGTGGAGAAGTGAGCATGGCAGCACGACGGCTCTTCGGCAGCAAGCAGCGGGTGTACGAGACCCCGGCGCCGCACCCGAGCGGCGCCCGGCCGCCGAAGATCCCCGGCGAGCTGGTGCCGAACCACGTGGCCTGCGTGATGGACGGCAACGGCCGCTGGGCCAAGGAGCGCGGCCTGCCCCGCACCGAGGGCCACAAGGTCGGCGAGGCCGTCGTCCTCGACGTACTCCGCGGCTGCCTGGAGATCGGCGTCAAGAACCTCTCGCTCTACGCCTTCTCCACCGAGAACTGGAAGCGGTCCCCGGAAGAGGTGAAGTTCCTGATGAACTTCAACCGGGACGTCATCCGCCGCCGCCGCGACGAGATGGACGCCATGGGCATCCGCATCCGCTGGGCCGGCCGCATGCCCAAGATGTGGAAGAGCGTCGTCCAGGAGCTCCAGGTCGCCCAGGAGCAGACCAAGGACAACACCGCCATGACGCTGTACTTCTGCGTCAACTACGGCGGCCGGGCCGAGATCGCCGACGCCGCCCAGGCCATCGCCCGCGACGTCGCCGCCGGCCGGCTCGACCCCAAGAAGGTCAACGAGAAGACCTTCGCCAAGTACCTGTACTACCCCGACATGCCGGACGTCGACCTGTTCCTGCGCCCCAGCGGCGAGCAGCGCACCTCCAACTTCCTCGCCTGGCAGTCCGCCTACGCCGAGTTCGTCTTCCAGGACGTGCTCTGGCCGGACTTCGACCGCCGCGACCTGTGGCGCGCCTGCGAGCAGTACGCGCGGCGCGACCGCCGCTTCGGCGGGGCGATCCCCAACGAGGTGCAGCAGGAGACCGCCTCCCCCGCCGAGGTGCCCGCCCAGCGCTGAGCGGGCGGCCCGCGAACACACACGGGCACACACGGATACACACGGATGCGCGGCGAGGCCCGGGTCGGAAGGACCCGGGCCTCGTGCTGTTGCAGTTGCGTCCGCGGTTGTACGTGCGGTGGTGGTGAAGCTGTGCCCGCGGTGGTGCCGGTCAGGCCTTCTGCGCGCAGTTGCCGCAGGTACCGAAGATCTCCAGTGTGTGCGCGATGTCGCTGAAGCCGTGCTCGGCGGCGACCGCGTTCGCCCAGTGCTCCACCGCCGGGCCCTCCACCTCGACCGTCGCACCGCAGCTGCGGCACACCAGGTGGTGGTGGTGCCCGCTGCTGCACCGCCGGTAGACCGCCTCGCCCTCGGCCGTCCGCAGCACGTCCACCTCACCGGCCTCGGCGAGGGACTGGAGCGTGCGGTACACCGTGGTCAGACCCACCGAGTCGCCCCGGTGCTTGAGCATGTCGTGCAGTTCCTGCGCGCTGCGGAAGTCCTCGATCTCGTCCAGCGCCGCCGAGACGGCGGCTCGCTGCCGAGTGGATCGGGCTCGCGGCGTCGGGCCTGCGGTGGTCACCGTGGGTCCTCCTGGGGGTGGGATGCTGTCGCACCTCATTGTGCCAGCCCCCGGCCCGCGGACGGCTCGCTCTCACGCCGTCCGTCCCGGCCCGCGGACGCCCCCTCCCGGCCCGGAGCGGTGCCGTCCCGGCCCGCCGACTGGGCGGGCAGCACCACGTCGCAGACCTCGGGACCGGAGTCCGGCGCCGCCCGGTGCCGGCGCCGGGACAACGGCCCGGCCACCGCCCCCAGCAGGGCGAAGGCGGCGATGGCCAGCAGCACGATGGCCGGACCGGACGGCACGTCGGCCTGGTACGAGCCCGCCACACCGAGCACCGCCACGGTGATGCCGAGACCGACCGCCGCCGCCTGGGTCGCCCGGAAGGAGCGCGTCACCTGCTGCGCCGCCGCCACCGGGACGACCATCAGCGCGCTGACCAGCAGCAGGCCGACCACCCGCATCGCCACCGTCACGGTGACCGCGGCCATCACGGCCAGCAGCAGGTTCAGCAGCCGGACGGGGATGCCGGTGACCCGGGCGAACTCCTCGTCCTGGCAGATCGCGAACAGCTGACGGCGCAGCCCGAAGGTGACGGCCACGACCACGGCGGCCAGCACCGCGATGGTCGCGAGGTCCTCGGGGCCGACGGTGAGGATGGAGCCCCACAGGTAGCTCTCCAGGTTGCCGCTGCCGGCCTGCGCGCTCACGCTGACCAGCAGTTTTCCGCAGGCCATGCCGCCGTAGAAGAGCATCGCGAGGGCGATGTCGCCGCGCTGGTTGCCGCGCGAGCGGACGAGTTCCATCACGACCGCGCCCAGCACGCAGACCAGGACGGCCATCCAGACCGGGCTGGTCTGGAACAGGAAGCCGAGGCCGACGCCGGTGAGGGCGACGTGCCCGATGCCGTCGCCCATCAGCGCCTGGCGCCGCTGCACCAGGTAGACGCCGACGGCCGGCGCGGTGATCCCGACCAGCACGGCGGCGACCAGCGCCCGCTGCATGAAGTCGAACTGGAGCATCTCGATCATGCGAGCAGTCCTCGGGTGTGGGTGTGGTCGTCGGCGTGCGGGTGGACGTGGTCGTGACCGGGCAGCGCGTGCTGCCCGACCCCCTGGGGCGGCGGGCCGTCGTGCGCCACACAGCCGTCCCGCAGCACCACGGCGCGGTCGATGAGCGGCTCCAGCGGGCCGAGTTCGTGCAGGACGAGCAGGACGGCGCAGCCGCGCTCGGCCTCCCGGCCCAGGATGTCGGCGAGCACCTGCTGGCTGGCGACGTCCACCCCGGCCATCGGCTCGTCCATGATCAGCAGGTCCGGTTCGCCGACCAGGGCGCGGGCGATCAGCACCCGCTGGTGCTGGCCGCCCGAGAGCCCGGCCACGCCGTCCTCGGCGCGGTCCAGCATGCCGACCGCGGCCAGCGCCCGGTCGACCGCCGCGCGGTCGCGCCGGCGGAAGGGCAGCAGTCGGTGCTGCGGCAGGCGTCCGGTGGAGACCACCTCGCGGACGGTCGCCGGAACGCCGCCGGCGGCGGTGGTGCGCTGCGGCACGTAGCCGATCCGGCGCCAGTCGCGGAACGAGCGGTACGGGGTGCCGAACAGCTCCAGGTGCCCGCGGTCCAGCGGGACGCCGCCGATCACCGCCTTGACGGTGGTCGACTTGCCCGAGCCGTTGGCGCCGAGCAGGGCCACCACCTCGCCGGGGCGGACGGTGAGGTCGACGCCGCGCAGCACCGGGCGGCCGCCAACGGAGGCGACCGCTTCGCGGAGACGGACGGCGGGCGGCTGCCCACCGGGGGCTGCGTCGGCGGCTGCGTCGGCCGTGGTGGTTGCGTCGGGTGCGGTGGCTGCTTCCGGCGCGGTGGTTGCTTCGGGTGCGGGGCTTGAGTCGGGCGCGGTGGTTGCTTCGGGTGCGGGGCTTGAGTCGGGCGCGGTGGTGCGCTCGGGGAGGACTGGGCTCATGGCGTGGTGTCCCGTCAGCTGGTGGCGCCGAGCGCCGCCCGGAGGTTGGTCAGGTTCTGCCGCATCACGGAGAAGTAGTCGCCCTTGCCGCCCTTGATGCCCTCGATGGGGTCCAGCACGGCGGTCTGCAGCTTCAGGTCCTTGGCGACGCTGGTGGCGAGCGCGGGGCTCACCAGGCTCTCGAAGAAGATGGTGGTGACGCCGTGCTCGCGGGCCGCCCGCTGGATCGTGGCGAGCCGGGCCGGGCTGGGCTCGGCCTCCGGGTCGACCCCGTTGATCGCGATCTGCTCCAGGCCGTAGTGGTCGGCGAGGTAGCCGAAGGCGGCGTGGCTGGTGACGAAGGCCTTCGTCTTCGAATCCCTCAGGCCGTCCTGGAACTCCTTGTCCAGCGCGGTGAGTCGGGTGACCAGGTCGGCGGTGTTCTTCTCGTAGTCGGCGGCGTGCGCCGGGTCGGCCTCGGCGAACTCCGCGCCGACCGCCTTGGCGACCGCCGCGTACCGGGTCGGGTCGAGCCAGATGTGCGGGTCGCCGGCCGGGCCGCCGTGCTCGTGGCCGTGGCCGTCGGCCTCCTCGCCGCCCTCGTCGAGGTGGTGGTCGACCAGGGGGGAGGAGGCCGTGGCGTCGACGATGTGCTGGGAGTGGGACTGGGCGACCGCCTTGTCGACCGTCGGCTGCAGCCCCTTCAGGTAGAGCACGGCGCCGGCCTTCTGGACGGCGCCGACCTGCTTGGCGGTGAGCTCGAGGTCGTGCGGCTCCACGCCGACGGCCGTCAGATCGGTCACCTTCACGTGCTCGCCGCCGATCTGCGAGGCGAGGAACTCCATCGGGTAGAAGGACGCGACCACCGTCAGCCTGCCGCCGGCGTCCTGCGCACTGCTGGTGCCGCCGCAGGCCGTCAGCGCGAGTGCGGCGGCGAGGGCGGTGGCAGCGACGGCGACGGCCTTGGCGGGGCGGCGGTTGCCGCCGGTGGGTCGAGGGAGCGTCATGACAACCATTCTCATCTTATGTGGAAATGATTGTCAACTCACCCGATTGGGTGAGCGGCCGCCGCCGTGCGGGTGGGCCGGCGTGGGCCGGGGGAGTGGCCGCCGACCTGCGCAGGTGTGGAGAGCCGCCACGGGTGGACGGATGAACCGGCGCCGTGCCCGTCGGAGGGGGGTGCGACGGGCTCCGCGGGGCCGCGGTAACGCCGAGGGAACATCCGGTGCGGCCGATACTGATGTGACTGCACCACCCCCGAGCCCGGTAACCTGAGGTATTCGGGTGCGCGCAACCAGCCGCGCCCAGACCGTGCCGTCGTACTGAAGAGAGCACTGTGGCCGCCGACAAGATCGACACGATCGTCAGCCTGAGCAAGCGCCGTGGCTTCGTCTACCCCTGCAGCGAGATCTACGGCGGTACCCGCGCCGCCTGGGACTACGGTCCGCTGGGCGTCGAGCTCAAGGAGAACATCAAGCGCCTGTGGTGGCGGACGATGGTCACCGCTCGTGAGGACGTCGTCGGCATCGACTCCTCGGTGATCCTCGCCAGGGAGGTCTGGGAGGCCTCCGGCCACGTCGCCACCTTCAACGACCCGCTCACCGAGTGCCTCTCCTGTCACAAGCGCTTCCGCGCGGACCACCTCGAAGAGGCGTACGAGGCCAAGCACGGCAAGCTGCCGGCCAACGGCCTCGCGGACATCAACTGCCCGAACTGCGGGAACAAGGGCGCCTTCACGGAGCCCAAGGAGTTCTCGGGCATGCTGAAGACGCACCTCGGCCCGGTCGAGGACGGCTCCGGCCTCGCGTACCTCCGCCCGGAGACCGCGCAGGGCATCTTCACCAACTTCAAGGCCGTCCAGACCACCTCGCGCAAGAAGCCGCCGTTCGGCATCGCCCAGGTCGGCAAGAGCTTCCGCAACGAGATCACGCCCGGCAACTTCATCTTCCGCACCCGCGAGTTCGAGCAGATGGAGATGGAATTCTTCGTCAAGCCGGGCGAGGACGAGAAGTGGCACGAGTACTGGCTCGAGCAGCGCTGGAACTGGTACCGCGACCTCGGCCTGCGCGAGGAGAACATGCGCTTCTTCGAGCACCCGAAGGAGAAGCTCTCCCACTACGCCAAGCGCACGGTCGACATCGAGTACCGCTTCAACTTCGGCGGCACCGAGTTCTCCGAGCTCGAGGGCATCGCCAACCGCACGGACTACGACCTCGCCGTGCACAGCGAGCACTCCGGCCAGGACCTCAAGTACTTCGACCAGGAGTCCGGCGAGCGCTACTTCCCGTACGTCATCGAGCCGGCAGCCGGCCTCAACCGCGCCATGCTCGCCTTCCTGATCGACGCGTACTTCGAGGACGAGGCCCCGAACGCCAAGGGCCAGATGGAGAAGCGCGTCGGCATGCGGCTCGACCCGCGCCTCGCCCCCGTCAAGGTCGCGGTGCTCCCGCTCTCCCGCAACGCCGACCTCTCGCCGAAGGCCCGCGGCCTCGCCGCCGACCTGCGCACCGCATGGAACGTCGACTTCGACGACGCCGGCGCCATCGGCAAGCGCTACCGCCGCCAGGACGAGATCGGCACGCCGTTCTGCGTCACCGTCGACTTCGACACCCTCGAGGACAACGCGGTGACCGTGCGCGAGCGCGACACCATGGCCCAGGAGCGCGTCTCCCTCGACCAGGTGAAGTCCTACCTGGCCGCCCGCCTGATGGGCTGCTGACCTCGGTCCTCCCGGTACTTTCGGGTTCCTGGTACCTCGGTATCTCGGAACCGGTCCGGTGACCTGAGTCGGCCTTCCCGATCCTTCGATTCGGCCCCCTTGCCGCAGAACCCTGCGGCAAGGGGGCCGAATCGTCTCCCGTGGTTCGTGGACGGGGCTGCCTGTTCGGCCGCGGGTGTGTCAGCGGCGCCAGCGTCGACGGCGTCGGGGCGGCGGTGTCGGGGCGGCGGTGTCGGGGCGGCGGTGTCAGGGCGGCGGGGTCTGTTCCGGGTACGTCCGGGTCGAGTACGTCAGGGTCGGGTCCGCCCGGGTCGCGGGAAGCCTGCGTCGGGGGCGTCAACGGCGGCCGCGGGTACGGGTCGAGGATGGCGCGGTCGGCAGCCCGGCCGAACGGAGGGCGGCCAGCGCGCCGCGCGCACGGCTCTCCTCCAGCACGGCTACCGCGCCGAGCAGTGCCTGGTACAGCTCGCGGTGCGGAAGCAGTGCGCTCCCCAGTTCGGCGAGGTCGCCCGGCGAGCGCAGTCCTGCCGTCTCACGCACCAGCAGGGCGGCCAGCTGCAGGGCGGCCGGGCCGGCTCCCCCGTCCTGCGTCGCCGTCGCACCGCCGGGGAGGGCCAACTGCTCGACAGTGGCGATCAGATCGGCGATCGGCCGCCCCGCGACCTGCCGCAGCAGATGCCGGACGTCGCCGCTGCGCCCGACCGAGGCCAAACCGCAGGCCAGGGAGGCCAGTTCGGAGGGCGGGGCCGAGGCCCACTCCCACAGCAGGGTCTGTCCGTCGGCGGCCTGTCCTGCCCGCTCCAACGCCGCGAGCAGCGCCGGCAGTGCCGAGCCCGGCACGCCCCAGAGGGCGTGGAACAGTTCGTTCGCCTCGTCCGCCAGCCCCACCCGGCGGAGCTCGGCCAGGGTGCCCGCCGCCTGGTCCGGCGAGCCGTGCGCGGTCGCGCGGACGAGGTAGCCCGCCGCTCCGTAGGGTCCCCGGGCCCGCAGCAGACCCGCGAGGCGGGCCACGTCCTGCGGTCCGAGGGTCACTGCGGCCTGCGCCACGACGGCCGCCGACTCGTGCGCCGAACCGCGGCCGTGCAGCTCGCCGATACGAGTGGCGAGCGAATCCAGCTCCCCGGCACTGCGGGGTCGGGGAGTGGGCGCGGACGGCGGAGCCGGCACAGCCGATGCAGCCGATGCAGCCGATGCAGCCGATGCGGCTGGTTCGTTGGCGGCGGGTGCGGGCCGATGCCCGGTGGCGTCGGGGGCGGCACCTCGGACACCGCCGAAGCGGGCCCCGCGGACAGGTGTCGCCACGGGTGCGGACGGCGGAGCCACTCCTTCGGCCTCGGCCGCCGCATACTCGGACGCGGACAACTGGACCGGCTCAGACTCGTCCAGGAACGCACCGCCGAAGCGGGCCCCGGTGGGACGCTTGCGCTTCGCGGGCCTCGGTGCGGTTGCCGGTTCGGCCGCAGCCCCGGCTGTTGGCGCGGTTGCGTGAGGCAGCGGAGTCGCGTGAGCCGGCGCAGTTGCGCGGGGCGGGGGCTCGTGAGCCGGTGGAGCTGCGTGAGCCGGCGGGGCGGGTGGTGCCGGTGTCGGGGGCCCTGCGGTGGGCATCGGTGGCCGTGAACCGGTCTGCGGGGAACCTGTGTTGTGGTGATCACCGGTGCCGGTGGGGGAGGGACGGCTTCCCGCCGTTTGCTGGCGCGGAACCGCGTCTTGCTGCCCGGTGCCGCCCTGGGCGTACGGCTCACGGTAACCGCGCTGGGGCACACCGCCGTTCTGCCGGACAAGGTCCTCCAGCGCCAGGAGCCGTTCGCTCAGTTCGAGGCAGCGGGTGCCCAGTCCTTCCCGGAGGGACTGGGCCTCGGCCAGGCGCCGTAGGAGTTCCGGGTCCGGCTGTTGTTGCGGTTGGGCGTAGCCGTGCGCCCGGTCCGGTTGGCTCGCCGCCTGCACCGCCTCGGCGAGCCGTCGCTCCCTCTGCGCCGCGTACTGCCTAGCCCGGAGCAGTTCGTCCAACTCAGTCCGCAGCATGTGGATGTCCGCTGCCGTGGGCCCCAGCTCCTGCACTGTCATCCCTCGTCCGACCAGCCTCTCAGCCTCGGTGCCGCCCAGCCGGCCCCCTGGCCCTGCCTCGGGCCATCCTCACCAAGCCATACGGCGTCGGTGTTACAGGCGTGAGTCCGCCGATTTTCGGCGAATGACGTTGCAGGTGGCGGGGGTTGAAGTTGTCGGAAGAATTGGCGCAGTGCGGGGGCGCAGACCTCGACGCATCCACCGGTCGTCCGGCACGGCACGGCGCGGTGCGGTGCGGCCTGGCACGGCGGCCGGACCCGGCCCGACCGGACCCGGCCCGACCGGTCTTGGTCCGACCGGTCTTGGTCCGTTCCGGCGTCATCGTTTGCGCTGTGCGGGTTGCCGACGAAGGCAGCACCCGGGAACGGACGGGGGATCCCGATCGGGGACGGCGTCAGGCGGTGAGCCGGGCCCGTGCCTCCATCAGTGCGAAACCGAGCAGGTTGAGGCCGCGCCACTCGTGCGGCCGGGCTGCCCGTTCGTTGTCCGCCGCCAGGCCGATGCCCCAGAGCCGGTCGAGCGGGCTGGCCTCCACCAGTACGCGCTGCGAGGTACCCAACAGGTAGTTCCGCAGAGCCTCGTCCTGCCCGAACTTGGCCACATTGCCGGCGACCACGAGCTCGAACCGTTCGGCGACCCACCGCTGTTCGTCGAAGCCCCGGACCAGCCGGCCCAGCTTCTTGGCCTCTCCCGGGGTGGGCGCGGCCAGAATGCGCGTAAGCGTCTGCTCGTCCTGGAACAGACGGGCCTTGCCGGCCATCATCCAGTGCTCGGCGGAGCGGTAGGTGACACCGTCCACCGTGAACTCCCCGGGCCACCACTGGCTGAGCGACCCCGGACCGATCCGGCCGTCGGGCTCCGGCCGGTGGCCCCAGAAGAGCAGGTACTTGGGCTGGGCGCCCGCCGCGACCAGGGTGACCAGCTGCTCGCGGGTGCGGGTGTCGGCCGGCGTGGTGGGTTCCGTGGTCGTCATGACGCCATGCTCCCACCCGCGGCCGACACTCTGCTTCCGGTTTTCCGCACCCTTGGAACACCACCGTTTCCGCCGCCCGCGCAGGTCAGGCGACCGAGCGCGGGAGCCGCATGCTGAGTGCGGCGATGATCACCGAGCCGCCGAACTGGATGGCGAGCACCAGTGCCAGTGCGTGCGCGAAGCCCATGGTGGGTGACACCGCGAGGAAGAGCGTGCCGAGTGTGGCGACACCGAGGGCGAGGCTGGACTGCTGGGTGGTCGCCAGCACGCCGCTGCCGACACCCGCCCGCTCGGCAGGGACCTTGGACAGTACGACGCGGAACAGCGGAGTACCCACCAGGCCTTGCCCGATGCCCGCCAGGGCGACACCGGGGAGCATCCGGAGCGGCGAGAAGTGAGTCCAGTCCGCCAGCACAGTAGCCAGCAGCGTGGCCAGTCCGATCCCCTGGATCACGGCGCCGCCCGTGATGACGCGGCTGCCGAACCGGCCCACCAGGCGTGGACCGGAGAGGGAGGCCGTGAAGTACCCCGCGGCCATCGGCACCAGCGCCCAGCCGGCGGCGACCGGACCGAGCCGGAGACCGTGCTGGAGCAGGATCGCCACCACGAACATGAAGCCGCCGAAGCCGGTGAAGTACGGCAGTGCGATGCCGAGCCCGCGTCGCATCTCGGGTATGCGCAGCAGCGACAGCGGCACCAGAGGTGTCCGCCCCATCCGCTCCGCCCTGCGCTCCACGGTCAGGAAGGCGGCGGCGAGCAGCGGGAACAGACCGAGCAGCAGCCATGTCCACAGCGGCCAGCCGACGGCCCGACCCTCCATCAGCGGGACGAAGAGGGAGAGCAGCGTGCCGGTCAGCAGCACCGTGCCGGGCACGTCCACGCCCGCGGCCCGGCTCGCCCGGGTCTCCGGGACGTACGGGACGGCGAGGACGGCCGTCAGCAGGGCGAACGGGACGTTGAGCAGGAACACGGCGCGCCAGCCGCTTCCGAACAGGTCCGCCGCGACCATCATGCCGCCGAGGACCTGTCCGATCACGACGGAGATGCCGCCGACCGCGCCGTAGATCCCGAGGGCCCGGGCGCGCTGGGCTCCGCTGCTGGCGGCCGTGATGGTCGCCAGGACCTGGGGGAGCAGCAGCGCCGCGGACGCCCCCTGCGCCACGCGCGCCGCCACCAGCGTCCAGGCCGTCGGCGCCAGGCCGCAGGCCAGGGACGTCAAGGCGAACAGTGCTGCACCGGCGACGAACAGGCGACGCCGGCCGAACGCGTCACCGAGTCGGCCGCCCAGGACCAGCAGCACCGCGAAGGCGATGCCGTAGCCGGCGGCGACCAGCTCCAGAACCGCAGGGCCCGCAGCGAGGTCGTGGTCGATGGTGGGCAGGGCGACGTTGACGATGAAGAAGTCGAGCATCGGCAGAAACGCGCCGAGCAGGACGGTGACGAGGCCTGCGACGCCCAGGGTGGGGGCATCGGTGGCACGACCGGCGGGGGAGGTGGTCCGTGGAAGCGTCAGTTGCTGAGTCACGGCACCTACAATCCGCCTGACGACACCCTGGTACCAGACAGGGTTTATCCAGGTATAACGACTACCTGGCAACAGGATGTGTGGAGGAGCATCCTGGTACCCATGGCTACAAGCATTGCCTCCACAGGCCGATCGACGGCAACCGCCCAGGGGCCCGGCACCGCCACTGCTGCCCAAGCCGGGGTCGACGGAGCCAGGGCCGGCGGGACCGCGGCTGCCGGACGCCCGGCCGCCGGACGTGGGGCCGGCGCGGGTGCCGCATCGCGTAGCACCGCTCCTGGGCCGGCCGACCGTACAGCGCGGGGCCGGCGGACCGGGCCGACGAAGACGGCGCCGGCGGTGACCGCGGCGGGCGGCGCCGAGGCCGAACTCGCTCCGGCTGCCGCCCGGCGGCAGGAACTGGCGGCCTTCCTCCGCAGCCGCCGTGAGCGCATCTCGCCGGAGCAGGTGGGCCTGCCGGAGACGGGGCGCCGCCGTACACCGGGCCTCCGCCGTGAGGAGGTGGCGCACCTCGCCACGGTGGGAGTCACCTGGTACACCTGGCTGGAGCAGGGACGGGACATCCAGGTCTCCGCCCAGGTGCTGCAGTCGGTGGCCCGGGCGCTGATGCTCGACCCAACGGAGCGCGCCCACCTCTTCGTGCTGGCCGGCGCCGAGGATCCCGCGCCGATCGTCGAATGCGCCACCGTCACACCGGCTGCGCGGATGCTCCTCGCCCAACTGGAGCCGATGCCGGCTGCCGTGCTGAACAGCCGCTACGACGTGCTCGCCTACAACCGCGCCTACACCTGGATTGCGGGCGACCTCGACGCCCTCCCGTTCGAGGACCGCAACCTGATGTGGCTGGCCTTCACCGGCTCCGAGTTCCAGCGCAGCCTCGTCGACATCGAGGAGGCACGCCCTGCCATGGTGGCCAAGTTCCGTACCGCCATGGCCGATCACGGGGCCGAGCCGGCATGGAAGACACTGTTGAACCGGTTGCGCAAGGCCTCGCCGGAGTTCGAGGAGATGTGGCAGCAGCACGAGGTCGCCGGCCTCGGCAACGGTCTGAAGCGCTTCCTGGTGCCCGACGTCGGCCTGATGCGCTTCGAGTACACGAATCTCTGGCTCGGCCCGCGGCCCGGCCCGAGGCTTGTCGCCTACACGCCGCAGGACGAGGAGACGCGGGGCAGGCTGGAGGCTCTTTCGGCCCGTTCCTGAGTGGGGCGATGCGGGGAACGGCGGAGGAACCGGCAGTGCGCCTCGGCGGATCGGCAAGCCCGGCCATCGTGGCATCGAGACGCCGATCGCGAGGCGCAGACCGGAGGGTGTCCGACGGGTACGGCCGCTTGCGTCCCCGAAGGCCGTACGGTCGGCCGCGAGCAGAAGGCACAGCAGTGCGAGCGGCAACTCGGCAGCAAGGGCCATGGTGAGTGCAGCCGCCAGCTCGGGACCGATGGCGGCAGTCGAGACATCGAGCAGGGCGTCCAGGCCGAGCAGCAGCCCTGCGAGGCACGCGGCCGAGCGCGAGGCCGTACCGCGGTTGCCCGGTCGTAGGCCTGCTGCGAGCAGAGCGGCCGCTTCGGCCGCGTCGAGCAGGGCCCAGCCCCCGAGGCGCGCGGAAGCCAGGGCCGCAGCCCAAGGGATCAGAACGATCCCGCAGACGACGAGCAGTCGATGGTGGCTCACGCGGCAACCCCCGCCCGCAACCTGATCGGTGGGCAGCCCGACCCGCTCACCAGGACACCCGTCGCGGGTGCGGCGCACCAGGCCAGCCAGAACGCGCCCAACACGGTGGTCACCCCGCCGGGAACCCGCTGACTGGCCCGCCGGCCACGCGTGAAGACCACCGCGGGAGGTGACCCCTCCGGGCACAACCGCCCCCAGGCGAAGGCGCCGGGATGGCCGTCTCCCGGCCGTCGCCGTGCGCCCCGGAGAACGCCGTCCGCCAAGGACGACGTCACCAGCACGTCGATCAACTCGCCGTGCTCGTAGACCTCCAGCGTGGCTCGGCGCCCCGGTCCGGCGGAGCCCCGGACCGACCAGGGCCCCAGTATCGGTAAGGCCAGGGACCGGCGGACGGTGGGCGGGGGGACCCGGCTCCGCCGCGGTGACACGCGGTCGCGACCACGGCCGGGCTCCCCGGGTGCGTCCGCCAGGAACCCGTGCACGTCGGTCCCAGCCGGCCGCGACCCCGTTGTGACGCCCAGTGCGGTGCCGTCCGCGTCGCGCACCGCCGAAGTCGCCGGGCCGTACCGCGTGTTGTCGGCCGTGTTGTCAGGCCAATTGTCCGCCGTGCGGTCTGCCGTGCAGCTGGCCATGTGGTTCGGTGCGTTGTTGGTCGGGCTGCTGGTCGGGCTGCTGGTCGGGCTGCTCGTCACGTTGTTCGTCACGTTGTTCGTCATGCCGACAACATTCGCGGCCTGCGGCTGCGCCTGTCGTTGGCGCACCCTTCACTATTCATGGTGAAGCCAGCTACACCATCAACAGTGAAGAGCAGTTCATGGTGGAGCCGATCGCGCGCCAACTACTCTTTCCGCCATGTCCGATTCCGAGCTCCGCAGCCCTCTCGTGCCCCTTCTTCGGCGCGCTCCCTGGGCGGCGGCTGCCAGGAGGGACGTCCTGTTCGTGGCGGCGGGCGTCCCCCTGGGCCTGCCGACCCTCCTCGTCCTCCTCGACGCCAAGTCTGCCCTCGTTCTCCTGCTTCTGCTCCCCTTCTGTTCCGACCTGCTGACGACAGCTCAGCGAAGTCGTCTCCGTGTCCTGCGCGATGTGGACGTGCCGAGCCGACTGCCGCCCGACGCGGGGTGGGCGAGGCGGCTGCGGGCCGGGATGACATGGCGCCAGACGCTGTACCACGGGTTCGTCGCGCCGCTGTTCGCAACCGCCGGCCTCCTCGTCATGGCGGTCTGGGGTGCCGGTCTCGTCATGGCAACGCTCTTCGCCTGGATCTGGGCGATGCCACCCGACGGACCGCTCCGTCCTGGGGCCGGGTGGACGACCGATGGCGGATGGATCACTGCTGCAGGTGCGGCTCTGCTCTTCTTCGCACCATGGGCGTTCGCCTGGATCGCCCGCACTGACGAACGGACCGCCCGCACGCTCCTCGGCCGCAACCGGGCCGAGGTGCTGGAAGAACGGGTGGAGCGGCTCGCGGTCAGCCGGGCCGGGGTGGTGGACGCGGCAGATGCTGAGCGACGCCGGATCGAGCGGGATCTCCACGACGGTGCCCAGCAACGCCTGGTCTCCCTCGCCATGAACCTCGGGCTCGCCCGTCGGACACTGACCGACATCCCCCCGGAGGCCATGCAGGTCATCGCCGAGGCGCACGAGGAGGCCCAGGCAGCCATCGAGGAACTGCGGGACCTTGTCCGCGGCCTGCACCCGGTCGTCCTGGAGGACCGCGGATTGGATGCGGCACTGTCCGGCATTGCCGCCCGGAGCCCGGTTCCGGTCCGCATGAACGTCGACCTCCAGGGACGCGTGGCACCCGCGGTCGAGGCAGTCGCCTACTTCACGGTGTCGGAGGCGCTGACCAACGCGGCCAAGCACGCACGGGCATCCCGGGTCGAGCTCTCCGTCCGCCGAGTCGGCGACCGGCTCCGCATAGTCGTCGGAGACGACGGCATCGGCGGAGCTGATCCTTCCCGAGGAAGCGGCCTGACGGGCCTGCGGAAACGAGCGGCCTCGGTCGACGGCACGCTCACTGTCATCAGCCCCCTCGGGGGCCCCACCACTCTCACTGTGGAGCTTCCGTGCGAGCTGTGACTGCTGAAGACTCCGTTCTCCTACGGGTCGGTCTCATCAAGGTGCTGGAATCCGTCGGCTACGAGATCCCGGCCGCGGTCGGCGACGCGGAGTCCCTGCTGGCCGCAGTAGAGGAGCACAAACCAGACATCGTGATCATCGATGTGCGGATGCCACCGGACTTCGCGGACGAGGGCGTCAAGGCCGCACTGATGATCCGCCGGCAGTGGCCCGGCATTGCCGTCCTGCTGCTCTCCCAATATGTGGAGGAGCGCTACGCCGCCGACCTGCTCTCGGCGAACACGAGCGGCGTGGGCTACCTGCTCAAACAGCGCGTCGCCAACGTCGACGACTTCCTGGAAGCGCTTCAACGCGTGGCCGACGGCGGTACGGCACTCGACCCCGAGGTGGTCGCACAACTTCTCGTCCGCAAGGATCGCGATCCTCTGCGCAAGCTGACTCCGCGCGAGCGAGACGTGCTCGCACTCATGGCAGAAGGCAGGTCGAACGCCGGCATCGCCGCCTCGCTGGTGGTGAGCGACAGCGCCGTGGCGAAGCACATCAACGCCATCCTGATGAAGCTCGACCTACCGCAGACGGATGCCGACCACCGCAGGGTGCTCGCAGTCCTCCGCTTCCTCGAGGTGGGTTGAGGTGGCGGCCAGCCCCGTCACGGACCATGCCGGTTCCCACCGTGTCCGGGCCGATGCGGCAGGCAGCGAACGCGAGCGCAGAGCCTGGCGCGCCGTCGCGATCATCGTGCTGACCCTCACCGTTCTCGCCGGGGCTGGAATGGCCTGGGGCACCATGGGGTACCGGACGACCACGACCACCCGGACCTTCCTCGAGCCGGTCAGTGCGGTGGAGCTCAATGCTGCGGGTGCCCAGGTCCGGGTCGAGGCCGGCGCCCCGGACCGCGTCACCGTGGACCAAACGGCCGACTGGGCACTCCGGCCGCCCTTGGTCGACCAGAGCCTGCACGACGGGACTCTCCGAATATCCGTGCGCTGCGGCACCGTCGTCGGGCCGCTGGACACCGACCCCTTCGGGTGTGGACTCCTGCTGGCCATCCGCATTCCGGCCGGGGTGCCGGTGCACGCACGGGCCACGTCCGGGGGCTTCACCGCCCGCGGGGTGTCCGGCGAAATCCGGGTCGAGACGACCTCGGGGGCGATCCGGCTCGATGCGGTGAGCGGCCCGGTCTGGGCGAAGGCCACCTCGGGACAGATCACCGGCGAGGCTCTGGCCTCCAGCCGCATCCGAGCCGTCCTGACCTCCGGGCAACTCCTCCTCGTGTTCGCCCGCCCACCGGAAGACGTCACGGTCACCGCTACCTCTGGCCAGGTCGGCCTCGAACTCCCGGCCGACCCCTCCGGCTACCACATCGACCACCGCACGACCTCAGGCGCAGTCGACATCAACCCCGGCCTGCGATCCGACACCTCCACCCACCACATCGACATAGCCACCAGCGCCGGCCAGATCAGCGTGGCGAAGTCCACCACCTGACACCACCCACACCCCAGCCCGACCCACCCGGAGGCAGCCCCACCGGAACCCACC
>NZ_JAHTIK010000001.1:5629686-5661644 GCF_025655475.1 Kitasatospora sp. DSM 101779
CCCCACGCCAGCCCACCCACCCCAGCCCACCCCCACCCGAGCCCGGCAGGGCCGCCACTCGGGTGGGGGACAATGGAGAGTCCCGAATCCCATCAGCCGAGGACTCTGCCGCGCATGACCACCACCCCCAGCACACCCGACACCGTCGGGGCCGCCGAAGCCACCGGCGAGCCCACCCAGCCTGCGTCCGCCGCAGGCGCCGAGTTCGCGCCGCTGAACATCGGCCCGATGCAGGTGTGGCCGCCGGTCGTGCTGGCACCCATGGCGGGGATCACCAACGCTCCCTTCCGGACGCTGTGCCGTGAGCAGAGCGGAGGCAAGGGGCTGTACGTCTCCGAGATGATCACCACGCGGGCCCTGGTCGAGCGCAATGCCAAGACCATGCAGTTGATCAAGTTCGACCCGAGCGAGAAGCCCCGGTCGATCCAGCTGTACGGCGTCGACCCGGTCACCGTCGGCAAGGCGGCCCGGATGATCGCGGACGAGGGGCTCGCCGACCACATCGACCTGAACTTCGGGTGCCCCGTCCCGAAGGTCACCCGCAAGGGCGGCGGCTCGGCGCTGCCGTACAAGCGCAACCTGCTGCGGGACATCCTCCGCGAGGCCGTCGCCAACGCGGGCGACCTGCCCGTGACGATGAAGATGCGCAAGGGCATCGACGACGACCACCTCACCTTCCTGGACGCCGGCCGGATCGGTGCCGAGGAGGGGGTCTCGGCCATCGCCCTGCACGGCCGTACGGCGGCCCAGCACTACGGCGGCACCGCCGACTGGTCGGCGATCGCCCGGCTGCGCGAGTCGGTCCCGGCGCACATCCCGGTGCTCGGCAACGGCGACATCTGGTCGGCCGACGACGCGCTGCGGATGATGCGCGAGACCGGGTGCGACGGCGTCGTGGTCGGCCGTGGCTGCCTCGGCCGGCCCTGGCTCTTCAAGGACCTGGTGTCGGTCTTCGAGGGTGACGTCGACTACGCCCGTCCGACCTTCGGCGAGGTCGCCCGGGCCATGGTGCGCCACGCCCAGCTGCTTGGTGAGTGGCTCGGCGACGAGGCCCGTGGCGTGATCGATTTCCGCAAGCACGTGGCCTGGTACACGAAGGGCTTCTCGGTCGGGTCCGAACTCCGGGTCCGGCTGGCCAACGCCTCCTCCCTCGCCGAGTTGGCTGAGTTTTTGGAGCAGATCGACCAGGCGCAGATCTGGCCCGCCGGTGCGGACGGTCCGCGCGGTCGGACCAGTGGCAACAACCGGGTGGTGCTGCCGGAGGGCTGGTTGGACGATCCGTACGACTGCGCAGTGCCCTCCGTTGACGCCGAATCGGACACATCTGGCGGATGATCTGTACGCCGAGGCGAAATGGGTCCTGATTGGCCATCTGCCGCTCCGGACCAGCCCTCTTGTCCGATCTGGCCAAGGGGGCTCCTTTCTGGCAGATTTTGGTTACGTCAAGTCACGGAGGTGGCTACTCAAAGTCATGAAGCGCGCGATCATGGGCGCCCGAAGGCTGAGATGCGTTCGTGACGCTTGCCACATAGTCTGAGTGGTTGACGGCCGGTCAGGTCGCCGAGAGGCCTCGACAACGTGAATCGCTTCCCGAAGGGGTCTCGGTCTGATCGGCACCACTGGCTGCAGGAAATCAAGCCGGGGCAACAGAGTCGACGATCGGCCATCACTCTCTGTCCGGTTCGTGTGATCTTCAGGTTTCGATGCCTTCACTACTTGAACGATAGCTAGCGTCAACCGGACGATTTCGGCAACATAGGTGAATGCCTGCTCGGGCATTCGATCTGCTGGGTCCTGAGTGGTTCTCAAGCACGTACGGCCTATTGGCGGCACGAAAGCGCCTTTGAAATGGGTATGTTCTCCGGCGTCAGGGCAACCGTGTGCGAGGAGACCGACCCGTGGCGGCGAAGCAGAAGTTTGTTTACTCCTTCACCGAAGGAAACAAGGACCTCAAGGATCTTCTTGGTGGCAAGGGTGCGAACCTGGCCGAGATGACCAACCTGGGTCTCCCCGTCCCTCCGGGGTTCACCATCACGACCGAGGCCTGCAAGGTCTTCCTGGAGACGGGCAGCGAGCCCGCCTCGCTGCACGAGGAGATCAGCAAGCACCTGGTCGCCCTCGAGGCCCGGATGGGCAAGACGCTCGGGCAGCACGACAACCCGCTGCTGGTGTCAGTGCGTTCGGGTGCCAAGTTCTCCATGCCCGGCATGATGGACACCGTTCTGAACATCGGCCTGTCCGACGCTTCGGTGACCGGCCTCGCCGCCCAGTCCGGCAACGAGCGTTTCGCCTGGGACTCCTACCGCCGCCTGGTCCAGATGTTCGGCAAGACCGTGCTGGGCGTGGACGGCGAGCTGTTCGAGGAGGCGCTGGACGAGGCCAAGCACGCCAAGGGCACCGCCAACGACCTCGACCTCACCGCCGAGGACCTCAAGGGCCTGGTCGAGACCTTCAAGGGCATCGTCCAGCGCGAGACCGGCCGGGAGTTCCCGCAGGAGCCGCGCGAGCAGCTCGACCTCGCCATCTACGCCGTCTTCCACTCCTGGAACGGCGACCGCGCCCGGCTGTACCGCCGCCAGGAGCGCATCCCGAACGACCTCGGCACCGCGGTCAACGTCTGCACCATGGTCTTCGGCAACCTCGGCGAGGACTCCGGCACCGGCGTCGCCTTCACCCGTGACCCCTCCACGGGCACCCAGGGCGTCTACGGCGACTACCTGCAGAACGCCCAGGGCGAGGACGTCGTCGCCGGCATCCGCAACACCCTGCCGCTGGCCGACCTCGAGCAGCTCGACAAGAAGTCGTACGACGAGCTGATGACCATCATGCAGACGCTCGAGACGCACTACCGCGACCTCTGCGACATCGAGTTCACCATCGAGCGCGGCAAGCTCTGGATGCTGCAGACCCGCGTCGGCAAGCGCACCGCGGCCGCCGCCTTCCGCATCGCCGTCCAGCTGGTCGACCAGGGCCTGATCGACCTGGACGAGGCGCTGCACCGGGTCACCGGCGGTCAGCTGGCCCAGCTGATGTTCCCGCGCTTCGCGCCGACCTCCGAGACCAAGCCGGTCGCCTTCGGCATCGCGGCCTCGCCGGGCGCCGCGGTCGGCCGGGTGGTCTTCGACTCCTACACCGCCGTCAAGTGGTCCCGCTCCGGCGAGAAGGTCATCCTCGTCCGCCGCGAGACCAACCCGGACGACCTCGAGGGCATGATCGCCGCCGAGGGCATCCTGACCTCGCGCGGCGGCAAGACCTCGCACGCGGCCGTCGTCGCCCGCGGCATGGGCAAGACCTGTGTCTGCGGCGCCGAGGAGCTGGAGGTCGACACCAAGAACCGCAAGTTCACCACCTCCGGCGGCCAGGTCGTCCACGAGGGCGACATCGTCTCCATCGACGGCGCCAACGGCAAGGTGTACCTGGGCGAGGTACCGGTGCTGCCGTCCCCCGTCGTCGAGTACTTCGAGGGCACCCTGCACGCGGGCGCCGACGTCCAGGGCGGGCTCGTCCAGGCCGTGCACCGGCTGATGGCGCACGCCGACGTCCGCCGTCGGCTCGCCGTCCGCGCCAACGCGGACAACGCCGAGGACGCGAACCGCGCCCGCCGGTACGGCGCCCAGGGCATCGGGCTGTGCCGCACCGAGCACATGTTCCTCGGTGAGGAGCGCCGCAAGGAGGTCGAGCACCTGATCCTGGCGGACAACGACAAGGACCGCGAGCTCGCGCTGTCCTCGCTGCTGCCGCTGCAGAAGGGCGACTTCCTGGAGCTCTTCCAGTCGATGGACGGGCTCCCCGTCACCGTGCGCCTGCTGGACCCGCCGCTGCACGAGTTCCTCCCCGACATCACCGAGCTGTCGGTGCGCGTCGCCCTCGCCGAGGCCCGCAAGGACCCGAACGAGAACGACCTGCGCCTGCTGCAGGCGGTGCACAAGCTGCACGAGCAGAACCCGATGCTCGGCCTGCGCGGCGTCCGCCTCGGCCTGGTCATCCCCGGTCTGTTCGGCATGCAGGTCCGGGCGATCGCGGAGGCCGCGGCCGAGCGCAAGCTGGCCGGCGGCGACCCGCGCCCCGAGGTGATGATCCCGCTGGTCGGCACCGTCCAGGAGCTGGAGCTGGTGCGCGACGAGTGCGAGCGGGTGCTCGCCGAGGTCGCGCAGTCCACCGGCGTCCAGCTGGACATCAAGCTCGGTACCATGATCGAGCTGCCGCGTGCCGCGGTGACCGCCGGTCAGATCGCCGAGGCCGCGGAGTTCTTCTCCTTCGGCACCAACGACCTGACCCAGACGGTGTGGGGCTTCTCCCGCGACGACGTCGAGGCCAGCTTCTTCACCGCCTACCTGGAGAAGGGCATCTTCGGGGTCAGCCCGTTCGAGACCATCGACCGGGACGGCGTGGGCTCGCTGGTCAGGCACGCCGCCGAGGCCGGCCGGGCGACCCGGCCCGACCTCAAGCTCGGCGTCTGCGGCGAGCACGGCGGAGACCCGGACTCGGTGCACTTCTTCCACGAGGTGGGGCTGGACTACGTGTCCTGCTCTCCCTTCCGGATCCCGGTGGCGCGCCTGGAGGCAGGCCGCGCCGCCATCGAGACGGCGGGCAGCGATTCGCGCTGACACGAAGCAGCGCGGTCCCATCGCTGACCGCACACCCCCTCCGCAGGGGAGGGGCGTTCGACGGAGCTCGGCGCAGGAGAGCCGTCGGACGTAGCAGCCGGGGCGGGAACGGACAATGGGGTCCGTTCCCGCCCCGGCGGCCTTACTGCACCCGCGCGTCCCCGCAGCCCGACCCCGTACCCCCGGCTCCAACGACCTGGCCGCAACAGCCCGCCCCCGTAGCCGGGCTTCCGTAGCCCGCCCCCGCAGCCCGCCCCGCGGCTCGGCTCCCCTAGCCGGCCCCCGCAGCCCGGACCCGCGCCGCGGGACCGGTCGCCGCCCCGATACTCCGTCTGCGGCCGAACGGGTGAGAGCGGCGCGAAGCTCGGCCCGGCGCGCTCGGCCGACCGGGCAAGCTGTCCGCCATGACCAGCCGAAACCACGTGATCGTCGTCGCCGTCCTGCTGGTGTTCGCGATCGTTGCGGCGGCCGCCTACGCCCTGAGCGACCGCACCGGTTCGACGAGGAATCCCACCACCGGTCCCACACCGGGCGGCACCGCCACCGGACCGGCGCCGACCGGCTCGGCACCGACCGCTCCGGTGTCCGGCCCCGCCCCCCGCCCGTCCGCGACCCGGACCGCCACCGCCGGCCGGCCGACCGCGACCGCGGCCACCCCGACGAAGAGCGGCGCCGGCCCGGTGTGGCTGCCGAGCGATCCGGCGATCGCCGATGTCTGCCGGACCCGGCTCCCGGCCCAGGCCGACCGCACCCTCGTCCTGATCGCCGAGGGCGGCCCGTACCCGTACCGCTCGGACGGGGTCGTGTTCGAGAACCGGGAGGGCCTGCTGCCCCGGCACACCACCGGTTACTACCACGAGTACACCGTGGTCACCCCGGAGTCCGACGACCGCGGCACCCGGCGCATCGTCACCGGGACGGCCGGCGAACGCTACTGGACGTCCGACCACTACGCGAGCTTCCGCGAGATCGACCCCCGCTGCTGAGCCCGGGCCTCCCGGCCAGGAAGTCGGACCACGGGCCATGGACCACGAACCTCGGACCCCGGATCACCGACCCGGGCCGGGTGCAAGGGACCGCTGCGACCGGAAAGGCCCTGGTCGACCGTCCGCACCACCTGCCACCATGGCCGTGATGACCAAGCCCGCCCGTCCCGGCGACCCCGACGACCGCACGCCGTCCACCGACCGAACCCCGCCCACCGATCACGCCCGGTCCGCCGACCGAACCCCGTCCGCCGACCGGACCGATCACCACCCGGCCGCCCGGCCGGGACCCGATCCCCGCCTCGCCGCGGCGCTCGACGCGTTGCAGGGCCTCTCCGTCGGTGATGCGCTCGGCGCCCAGTTCTTCGTCCCCGCCAACCGGCCCCACCTGGACCGGCGGCAGGCTCCGCCGGGCAGGTGGCCGTGGACGGACGACACCGAGATGGCCTGCTCGGTGCACGCCGTCCTCACCGAGCGCGGCCGGATCGACACCTTCGACCTCACCCACGCCTTCGCCCGCCGGCACGACTTCGACCGCGGTTACGGGCCGGCCGCGAACCGGATGCTCCGGCTGATCCGTGAGGGCGGCGACGCCCGCCGGCTGGCCGCCGAGCTCTTCGACGGCCAGGGCTCGTACGGGAACGGCGCGGCCATGAGGGTCGCGCCGCTCGGCGCCGCCCACGCCGACGACCCCTGCGCGGCGGTCCGCCCGGCGGCGGACAGCGCCGTGATCACCCACACCCATGCCCAGGCCGTGGACGGTGCGATCGCCGTCGCGGTGGCCGCGGCGCTCGCCGCTCGGGCCCGGCTGCGGACCGAGCGGCCGGTGGCGGAGGACTTCCTGGGCGAGGTCCGGCGGCTCACACCGCGCGGCGCGGTCCGTGACGGGCTGGGCGAGGCGATCGGGCTGGCCGGGGTCGAGGACCCGCACACCGCCGCCAGGGTGCTGGGCAACGGCAGCCGGGTGAGCGCGGCGGACACCGTGCCGTTCGCGCTCTGGGCGGCCGCTCGGCACCTGGACGACTACCCGGCCGCGATCTGGGACACCGTCACCGCCGGCGGCGACGTCGACACCACGGCCGCCATCGTCGGCGGGGTGGTCGCCGCCCACACCGGCGCGGAGGGCATTCCGGCCGCCTGGCTGGCCGCCCGCGAGACGCTGCCGGGTTGGGCGACTCCGGCGCCGGGCAGTGTGCCGGACGGGGTGGCGGGCAGCACGGCGGACGGCGGCCCCGGTCCGTCCGACGGCACTCGGATCGTGCTGCCGAGGCCGGTCGAGCTCCCCGACCTGCGCTGGACGGACCGGGACTGGCAGCGCATCAGGACCTCCCTCCGCGACCGGACGGGGGCGCTGCTGATGCACACCGCCGAGGGTGTGCTCCACCTGCGGGACGGCCGTTCCGGCCACGGGGTGCTCGACGTCATGGTGGAGGCCCTGCCGCGGACCGGCTGGCGGCCGGTGTCGGCGCTGGCCGAGGCCCACCCGGCCCGCTCACCGCACGACCCGGCCGACCTGGTGGCGGCAGTCGCCCTCCTCTGACCCCCGCCTGTCCGGCAGACCGGTATCGCCGGAGCGGCCGGCCGGATCGCCCGGCCGGCTACCAGGTGTCGACCGCGTTCATCCGCCGCAGGCAGGACGGAATCTCCTGGAGCGTCAGCCAGCACTCCCACATCCGGCGGTCGGCGCCGTCGCCCCAGGGGTTGCCGAGGCAGATCCGACCGCCGGCCACGTCCACGTCCTTGATGAAGTAGGCGTGGCTCGCGGCCAGCCGTCCGCCGTGCAGCCGCTCGCGGTCGTCGCCGCGGCCGTGGGTGCTGGCGGTGAGGGCCTGGCCGCGGGCCCGTCGGTCGGCGAGTTCGTGGCAGAGCCAGGGGTTGGCGAGGTCGATCTCGCCCTCGCGCGAGGGGCGGCCGGTCAGCAGGCTCAGTCCGTCGCTGGGGTGTCCGCCGTCGGCGATGGCCGGGTAGCCGCCGTAGAACCGGGCGGCGGCCTTCTCGTAGTACCCGGGCCAGGTCTCGGCGTACCGGGCGTCGTCGCTGTGGCCCTTGGCGCCCCAGAGCACGCCGTGCCCGTAGGGCAGGTCGGGCACGACGGTGATGTCGACCGGCCGGCCCTGGTCGTAGAGGGTGCAGGTGACGGTGCCGTTCGCCTCCTGGCGCAGGTGGCGCGGGGCGTGGTGCGGATTGGCCTGGATCACCGCCTGCACGCTGGTCAGCAGCCAGCAGGTGCCGAACCTGCCCTGGTCCACGTCCTGCCAGCTCATCGCCTCGGTCGAGCCGGAGACCCGCTGCCACCGCTCGGTGAAGTACGCGCCGTCCACCTGCGCGAACGGGCCCTGCGGCAGCACCCAGCCGTGGTCCCCGCAGCCGCAGCCGGGCTCGTACTCGGGCTGGCTGCACGGCATCGCGCTGCCGATCAGCATCGCGGCGTACGGGCTGACCGAGCGCAGCAGCCAGCCGAACAGCTCCTGCTGGCGGCGCCAGTCGTACGCGGACCGGCCGTCGGCGTCCTTGACGTGGGTGAGGGCGTCCCAGCGGTCCAGGCCCTGTCGGCCGAAGCGACGGACGACGAGGTCGAGTTCGGCGGGCGGCAGGGGCATCAGCAGGTTGCCGATGTGGTCGAGCAGGGCGCGGGCGCCGTACCGCTGCTCATTGGAGAAGAGCAGGTCCCAGACCTGGCGGCCGACGGCGTCGGCGCGGTGCGGGTCCGGCGGCGGGCCGGGCGGCTGCCACGGCAGTTCCACCAGCGGGCGGCCGCCGCGCACGTACGGGATGGTGCGCCGGTCGGCCTTGTCGATCAGCCGGTTGGCCGCGTCGACCGTGCCCAGGATCGCCCGGCCGCCCGGGACGAAGGGCGCGGCGGCCCCCGCCACCTGGCGCCAGTTGTTGCGGTGGTAGCTCATCCGGTCCCCCTCGTCCGTTCCACCCCGACCCACGAGGGTAAGCGGTCCGGCCGGGCGGCGTCCGCCCGGGCCCCCGCCTGACGGTCCGTGAGAAAGGCTCGACAGAACCGGGGCTGGCGCTCCGTCAGCGGGTCCCACTCGGCGGGCACGGGCTGCCGATATTCGGCTGCGGTGCCGGGCGGTCGCGCCTACGCTGCGCGGCATGGCGACACTGCTCTCCGTGAATCTGGCCCGCCCGCGTCCCAACCCGGCGAAGCCCGGGACCGGGGGCACCGGGATCGACAAGCGCCCGGTCGACCGCCCGGTGGAGGTACGCGCCCCGGGGCCGAAGCACACCGGGCTGCACAGCGGTCTGGTCGGCGACCGGATCTTCGACACCCGCCACCACGGCGGCGACGACCAGGCGGTGTACGCCTACGCCCGGGAGGCCCTCGACCGGTGGGCGGCAGAGCTCGGCAGGGAGCTGCCGAACGGCAGCTTCGGCGAGAACCTCACCACCGCCGGGCTGGACGTCGACGGGGCGCTGATCGGGGAGCGCTGGCGGATCGGCCCGCAGGTGCTGCTGGAGGTCGCCGTGCCGCGGATCCCGTGCGCGACCTTCGCGTACTGGCTGGACGAGCGCCGCTGGCTGCGCCGGTTCACCGAGGCGGCGCTGCCCGGCGCCTACCTGCGGGTGGTCGAACCCGGGTCGATCAGCGCCGGCGACCCGGTCACCGTGGTGCACCGGCCCGGGCACGGCGTCACGGTCGCGGGCTGCTTCCGTGCCCTCACCGGTGACGCCTCGCTGCTGCCGATGCTGGTGGACGTCGCCGAGCTGCCGGAGGACGTCCGGGAGCTGGCCCGCCGCCGCACCGACCGCCCGCCGTACGCCCCCGCACCGGACGGCACCCCCGAACCGGACGACGCCGCGTAACCGGTCCGAACACGGCAGGCGCGACCACCGAAGGCCCGAACACGGCAGGCCCGAACACGGCAGACCGGGCCCGAGCACACACGGCGCCCGGGCCGAGCCGGGCCGGGGCCGGGTCGACCGGCCCGGCCGTCAGGCGGGGATCAGCGGACCGCCGTGTCTAAGGCACTCCTGGTTGAGAGCCGGGTCCGGGGCGCTCGGCGAGGTGGCCGCGGCGATCCGCAGCTCGATGATGTCGCGGACGGCCGGCCACTCCTCGTCCAGGATCGAGTAGAAGGCGGTCGAGCGGACCACCCCGTCCAGGCCGCGCGAGTGGGCCCGTCGGACCCCTTCGCAGGTGGCGCCGAGCCGCTCGATGGCGGCGCGCGAGCGCAGGTTGCGGGCGTCCGCGCGGAGCGAGATCCGCTGCACCCGCCACTCCTCGAAGGCGTGGCGCAGCATCAGCAGCTTCGCCTCGCTGTTGATGCCGGTGCCCTGGGCCCACGGGGCCAGCCAGGTGTTGCCGATCTCGGCGGCGTCCGGCACCGCCTCGCGCGGATCGCCGAACGGCACGCCCGGCACCGGCGGCCACACCAGCGGGCCCTGCCAGTAGTCGAGCTCCAGGAACCGGGTGGAGCCGACCACCCGGTTGTCCGCGGTGCTCACGGTCGCGAACGGCAGCGACCGGCCCGCGGCCTGGTCGGCGAGGGCACGCCCGATGTACTCCCTGGCCGCTTCGAGGCCGTGCGGGACGGGGGTGAAGGCGTAGGTCGTACGGTCCGCTGCACCTGCCTCGGCCAGTGCCTCCGCGTGGTGCTCGGCGAGAGGCTCCAGCCGCACGGTGCGGCCGATGAGGGTGACGGGAACGGGCACGGAATCCTTCGGTCCTTCGGCGGTCGGAGGGTCCCTCGGTCCGGGGTCACGGCGTCGAGGGTCTGGTCTTTCGCCCCGCTCCGGGGCCTCCGCCGCACCGTCGGCGCACGCCGGCGGGGCCGGTCGGGCGGCGGGGAGCGACGGCCCGGAGGCGGGCAGCGCGGTGCCGGAACGGGAACGGGTCGACGACCCGGACCGGCGGGATGGGCGAGGGGACAGTGTGCGTCCGCGAGATGGCCGAGAGAGAGACGAGAGCACGAAGGGAAGCAGGCGGCCAAGTGAAGGCAAGGTGCGCAGAGGATGACTGGCAACACACCTGGTCGGGGCGTGGCCGACGACGTCACGGACGGCGCGGCGACGACGCGACGGTGCGAGGCAGCGAGAGGACGATACCCGCAAGAAGGCGGTGCGTCACTTCGCGGCACGAGATCGGGGGCGTGCGCGTGTCGGGGGTACGCCGTGACGGGCGTCCGGCGGCCCCCGAACAGCCGTCCGGACGCTTTCCACCAGCCGTTTCGGCCCGAAGTGAGAATATTCTGCAAGCGGGGTGGAGACACGCGGCGGCAGCGGGAATTCCCGCGGCCCCGGGCACGCTGGAGTGATCGACGGGCGTCCGCGCGACGCCTGCCGGGGCGGCGCCGACGAACGGGCGGCCCCGAACGAACGACGTGACGAGACGGAACGGGGTTGGGTGCGCCGTGCGTGATCCCAAGGAGCTGTACGCGCTGGAGCCGGCGGGTGTCGAGGCGGTCGCCGCGGCGCAGGAGGCCGCGGCCGAGGCCGGCGGCGGGCTGGTGCTGCTGTACCACTTCGAGGGGTTCATGGACGCCGGTGAGGCCGGCACCCAGGTCGTCTCGCACCTGCTGGAGCACGGCACGCCGCAGGTCGTCGTCCGGTTCGACCACGACCGCCTGGTGGACTACCGCGCCCGGCGCCCCGCGATGGTGTTCGACCGCGAGCGCTGGACGGACTACGACCCGCCGGAGATCCTGCTCCAGCTGGTGCACGACTCGGTCGGCGCGCCCTTCCTGGTGCTCTCCGGCCCCGAGCCGGACACCGAGTGGGAGCTGTTCGCCGCCGCGGTGCGCGGCCTGATCGATCAGTTCGACGTCCGCCTCGCGGTGGACTTCCACGGCATCCCGATGGGCGTCCCGCACACCCGCCCGGTCGGTCTGACGCCGCACGGCACCCGGATGGACCTGGCCCCCGGCTACCCCCGCTGGTTCGACCAGGCGCAGGTGCCGGGCAGCGCCCAGGCGCTGCTGGAGTTCCGGCTCGCCGAGGCGGGGCACGACGTGCTGGGGTTCGCCGTCCACGTCCCGCACTACATCGCGCGCTCCGCCTACCCGGCCGCCGCGGTGCAGATCCTGGAGGCGGTGCAGTCCGCGACCGGCCTGGTGCTGCCCGGCACCGACCTGCGGCTGCGGGTGGACGAGGTGTACGCCGAGATCGAGGAGCAGCTGGAGCAGGGCGACGGCGAGCTCCGCTCCGCCATCCAGGGGATGGAGGGCCAGTACGACGCGGTGGCGGGCGCGGACAGCCGCGAGAGCCTGCTCGCCCAGGCCACCGACCTGCCGTCGGCGGACGAGCTGGGCCGCCGCTTCGAGGAGTTCCTCGCGGAGCACGAGCGCGACACGGAGTGAGGCGCCGGGCCGCACCGGCCGCCTGAGCCGGACCCAGCCCGGGGCAGCCCGCACCGGCCGCCGGCTCGCTCCGCACCGTCGACACCCGAAGCGCCCGTGCGACACGGGCACTCCGGGGCCCGGGAGCTGTCGCGGCCGTCCCGTACGTTGGGACGACCAGGAACGGACCCGGGGGGACTTCATGGCACGACGGCGCGACGGCGGTGGTACCGCCCTGGCGGCGGCCCTGCTGCCGGTGCTGCTGGCGGCGGCCGGCTGCGGCACGGACGGGGGCTCGCGGGCGGCACCGCCGGCCGGGCCGTCGGACCAGGCCCACCAGCAGTCCCGCGGGGCGTCGTCCCCGCAGGTCTCCCCGCCGGCGGCCGGTCCGTACGTCGCCCTCGGCGACTCCTACACCTCGGGGCTGAAGGTGCCGCCGCAGAGCGGCACCCCGGCGGGCTGTGCCCGGTCCGGGGCGAACTACCCGGCCCTGGTCGCCACGGGCCTCGGGCTGACCGGGGCGGGCTTCCGGGACGTCAGCTGCAGCGGCGCCCGTACCGGCGACCTGACCGCCCCGCAGCGCACCGCGGACGGCACCAACCCGCCGCAGCTGGACGCCCTCACCGGCACCACCCGGCTGGTGACGGTCGGGATCGGCGGCAACGACGCCGGCTTCATGGACGTCATCACCCGCTGCGCGCGGGAGAGCCTGCGGTCCACCCTGGCCGCCGGTGGCGCCGACACCGCCACCGGCGGTGCGCCCTCGGCCTGCCGGGCGGTCTACACGGCGGCCGGCGGCGGCCCGGACGAGGTGCAGCAGCAGGTCGCCGCGGCGGGCGGGAAGGTCGGCGGCGTCCTCGCGGAGATCCACCGCAGGGCGCCCTCGGCACGGGTGTACGTGGTGGGCTACCCGGCCCTGCTGCCGGCCGATCCGGCGGCCTGCCGGGAGACCCTCGGGGACGGCTTCGCCGCCGCCGACCTGGCCTTCCTCACCGAGAAGCAGCAGCAGCTGAACGGGATGCTGCGGGAGCGCGCCGCCGCTGCCGGGGCGGTCTTCGTGGACACCGCCGCCGCGTCGGCGGGCCACGACATGTGCGCGGGCGAGGCCGAGCGCTGGATCGAGCCCGCCCTGCCGGCCGCGGGCGCCGCGCCGCTGCACCCCAATGCCCGGGGCGAGCGCGGGATGGCCCAGGCCGTCCTGGCGGCCGTCCGCGGCTGAGCCGGGCCCGTACGGCAGACCCGTACGGCAGACCCGTACGGCAGGCCCGTACGGCGGAACGCCCCTCGGCGGAGCACCGGCCGTCCGCGGGTCAGGGCAGGGACTGCGGACGGCCGGGGCCGATCAGGGGGCGGAGCGGCCGCGGGGCGCCCTGCGGGACTCAGACGTCGCCGAGCCGGGCGGTGTGCACCGGGATGCGGACCGTCTCGTCGTCCAGGCACTCGCCGGTCGCCAGGTCGAAGCGCTGCTTGAGGAGCGGCGAGGCGACGTACACCCGGCCGTCCGCAGTGGAGCCGACCAGGCCGCGGGAGAGCACGTACGCGCCGGTGAACGGGTCGCGGTTGGCGACCGCGTAGAGGCGGTCGGCGTGGTCGCGGAAGACGGCGGCCTGGGTGCCGTCCGGCAGCAGGACGGCGACGCCGCGGCCGGGCACGAGCCGCTCCCAGTCGCAGACGGTGGTCCAGGACCGACCGGTCAGCAGCTCGACGCGGGTGGTGGTGGCGACGGTGGTCATCGGGTCTCCAGAAGCGCGTTGTCGGGGTCGAGGGCTGCGAGCAGCTCCTCCTCGGTGGCGAGGAGCACCAGGTCGGGCTTGATCTGGTCGCGCTCGGGGGTGAACCGGATGCTCGGGTCCGGGACGCCCGGGGCGTTGACGAAGGAGACGAAGCGGCGCATCCGGTCCGGGTCGGCCAGGGTGGCGGCCCACTCGTCCTGGTAGTCGGCCACGTGGTTGGCCATCAGGGCCTCCAGGTCGGCGCAGATGCCCAGCGAGTCGTTCACCACCACGTCGCGGACGTGGTCGAGGCCGCCCTCGATGCGCTCCAGCCAGGTGGAGGTGCGCTCCAGCCGGTCGGCGGTGCGGATGTAGAACATCAGGAAGCGGTCGATCAGCCTGATCAACTGCTCGTCGTCGAGGTCCTGGGCGAGCAGGTCCGCGTGGCGCGGGGTGGCGCCGCCGTTGCCGCCGACGTACAGGTTCCAGCCGTTGGAGGTGGCGATGACGCCGAAGTCCTTGCCGCGGGCCTCGGCGCACTCGCGGGCGCAGCCGGAGACGGCCGACTTGAGCTTGTGGGGGCTGCGCAGGCCCCGGTAGCGCAGCTCCAGGTGGATCGCCATCGCGACGGAGTCCTGGACGCCGTAGCGGCACCAGGTCGAGCCGACGCAGGACTTCACGGTGCGCAGCGACTTGCCGTAGGCGTGTCCGGACTCGAAGCCGGCGGCGACCAGGCGGGACCAGATCTGCGGGAGCTGGTCGACACTGGCGCCGAAGAGGTCGATCCGCTGACCGCCGGTGATCTTGGTGTAGAGGCCGAAGTCGCGGGCGACCTCGCCGATCACGATCAGCTTCTCCGGGGTGATCTCGCCGCCGGGGATGCGCGGCACGACCGAGTAGGAGCCGTTCTTCTGCAGGTTGGCCAGGAAGTGGTCGTTGGTGTCCTGCAGCGCGGCCTGCTCGCCGTCCAGGATGTGGCCGGAGGCCTCCAGCTCGGGGGCGAGCGAGGCGATGATCGAGCCGACGGTCGGCTTGCAGACCTCGCAGCCCTCGGCGCCCTCGGGGGCGCGGCCGTGCTCGGCGAGCAGCTGCCGGTGGGTGGCGATCCGCTTGACCCGGACGATCTCGTACAGCTCGGCGCGGGTGTGCGCGAAGCAGGGGCACAGGCCCTTGTCGACCTCGACGCCGGAGGCCTCCAGCTCGTCGGTGACGATGGTGGAGAGCAGCTTGATGCAGGAGCCGCAGCCCGTGCCGGCCTTGGTGCACTTCTTGACCTCGGGCACGGTGGTGCAGGAGTGCTCGGTGACGGCCGAGCGGACCTGGCCCTTGGTGACGTTGTGGCAGTTGCAGACCACCGCGTCGTCCGGCAGCGCGGAGGAGCCGAGCGAGACGGGGGCGCCGGAGCCGGCCGGGAGGACCAGCGACTCGGCGGGGACGGGCAGCGGGTTGCCGGTTCCGGCCAGCGGCCGCAGCGAGGAGTAGGCCTCGGCGTCGCCGACCAGGATGCCGCCGAGCAGCGCGCCGTCGGCGGTCACGACGAGCTTCTTGTAGATGCCGGAGCGGGAGTCGGAGTAGACGACGTCCAGCGAGCCCTCGGTGGTGCCGAAGGCGTCGCCGAAGCTGGCCACGTCGACGCCGAGGAGCTTGAGCTTGGTCGAGAGGTCGGCGCCGGTGAACGGCTTGCAGGCCTCGTCGGCGAGCTGCTGGGCGACCGCCTGGGCCATCTCGTAGCCGGGGGCGACCAGGCCGTAGACCCGGCCGTCGACGGCGAGCGCGCACTCGCCGATGGCGAAGACGTTCTCGTCCGAGGTCTTGCAGAAGTCGTCGACGGCGATGCCGCCGCGCTCGCCGACGTCCAGGCCGCAGTCGCGGGCCAGCTGGTCGCGGGGGCGGACGCCGGCCGAGAAGATCACCAGGTCGGTCTCCAGCTCGGAGCCGTCCGTGAAGGTCATGCCACGGGCCTTGCCGTCCTCGACCACGACGGTTTTGGTGCCGACCCCGGTGTGCACGACGACGCCCATCTCCTCGATGGTGCGGCGCAGCGCCTCACCACCGCCCTCGTCCACCTGGACGGGCATCAGCCGCGGCGCGAACTCGACCACGTGGGTCTCCAGGCCGAGGCCCTTGAGCGCGCCGGCCGCCTCCAGACCGAGCAGGCCACCGCCGACCACCGCGCCGACGTTGGCGGTCGCCGCGTACGCCTCGATGGCCTCCAGGTCCTCGATGGTGCGGTAGACGAAGCAGCCCTCGGCGTCCTTGCCGTCGACCGGCGGTACGAACGGGTAGGAGCCGGTGGCGAGGACCAGCGTGTCGTAGCCGACCGTGTGGCCGGCCGCGGTGGTGACGGTCTTCGCGTCCCGGTCGATCGAGGCGACGGGGGAGGAGAGGTGCACCTCGAAACCGTGCCGGTCGGCGAAGCCCTCCTCGGCGAGCAGCAGGTCGTCGGCGGACCTGCCGGAGAAGTACGAGGTCAGGGCGACGCGGTCGTAGGCGTGCCGGGGCTCCTCGGCGAGGACGACGACCCGGTAGCGGTCGGCGGCGCCGCTGTCGGCGAGGGCTTCCAGGAAGCGGTGGCCGACCATGCCGTACCCGACCAGGACGACGGTCGGCTTGCTGGTGGTCATCGGGCTGGTGGTCATCGGGAGGGCCCTCCGGGGGTCGTGCTCTGGGTGGTGAGCAGGTGCAGCGGGTGTGCGGACAGGGCTTCGTCGCCCTCCCAGGTGCCGGCGAGGTCGCCGACGGTGCCGAGGTCGCCGAGCAGGACGCCGCCGATCAGGCGCTCGCCCCCCAGTTCGTCGCGGCGGACGATGACCTTGCGGTAGGTGCCGCGGCTGGCGTCGGCGAGCCGGACGACCCGGTCGCCGGGGCCGGCGGGCGAGGTCTCGCCGAAGGCGGCGAGGTCCAGCGGCGCCGAGTCCGGGCCGGCCAGGGTGAGCCGGGTGAGCAGCCGGCTGCCCCGGTAGGGGGCGTCCTGGCCGCACAGCAGCCGGGCCAGGTGGTCGGCCTGTGCGAGGGCGGGGCCGGCCAGGCCGTAGACGGTGCCGCGGTGCTCGGCGCAGTCGCCGACGGCGTGGACCGCGGGGTCCGAGGTGCGCAGCCGGTCGTCGACGACGATGCCGCGCCGCACCTCCAGGCCGGCCGCGGCGGCGAGGCCGGTGCGCGGCCGCACCCCGGTGGCGATGACGAGGAGTTCGGCGTCCAGTCGGAAGCCGTCGGCGAGTTCGACGCCGGTGATCCGGCGGTCCTCGGTGAGTGCGGAGCGCACCCGGCACTCGGTGTGCACCTCGACGCCGAGTTCGGCGAGGTGGGCGCGGAGCAGTCCGGCGGCCTCCTCGTCGAGATGGCGCTCCATCAGGTGCTCGCCCTGGTGGGCCAGCACCACCTGGACGCCGCGGGCGGCGAGCGCCCGGGCGGCGCTCACCCCGAGCAGTCCGCCGCCGACCACCACGGCCTGCCGGACGCCCGGCAGGTGCCGGTCGATCAGCTCGCAGTCGGCCATGGTGCGGAAGGCGAAGACGCCGGCGGGCAGTTCGTGCCTCTCGCGGCCGGTCAGAGCGTCGTCAAACAGGCCGCGCAGCGGCGGCAGCACCGGGTTGGAGCCGGTGGCGAGGACCAGGCGGTCGTACCCCACGGCGGCGCCGTCGTCGCACTGCACCACGCGGTGCTCGCGGTCGATCCGGACGGCCCGGGCGCGGCGGCACTCCACCTGCGCAGGGAGGGCCGCCAGGGCTGCGATGTCCCGGGCGTAGCGTCCGGCCAGCACCTCGGCGAGCAGCACCCGGTTGTAGGGGGTGTGCTCCTCCTCGGCGAGCAGCGTCACCCGGCGTGCGCCGTGGGCGGTGAGCTGCTGGGCGAGCCGGTGACCGGCCATGCCGCCGCCGATCACCACGATCCGCGGCTCCGCTGTGCTGTCCGTCGCTGTCATGCCCTTGAGCATGCTTCCCGGAAGTTACCCGGCCGGGGCCGCTCTGTTTCACGAGCGGAAAGTCGACCTCAGCGGCGCGCGGAGCCGGGTGTGAGCCCCCTGGTCAGGCGAGCTGGGCGGCCTGCAGCCCGGCGTACGCCCCACCGCTGCGCAGGAGTTCGGTGTGCGAGCCGATCTCGGCGATCCGGCCGTGGTGCATCACCACGATCCGGTCGGCGTTCCTGATCGTGGAGAGCCGGTGGGCCACCACGAACACCGTCCGGCCCGCGACCAGCCGGGCGAGCGCCTGCTGCACCAGTGCCTCGGAGCGGGAGTCCAGGGCGGAGGTCGCCTCGTCGAGGATCAGCACCCGCGGGTCGCGGATGAGCGCGCGGGCGATCGCGAGACGCTGCTTCTGGCCGCCGGACAGCCGGGCGCCGCGCTCGCCGACGACGGTGTCCAGGCCCTGCGGCAGCCGGTCGATGAACTCCAGCGCGTTGGCGTCCCGCAGTGCGGCCCGCACCCTCTCCTCCGGCACGTCCTTCAGGCCGTAGGTGACGTTCTCCCGGATGCTGCCCTCGAACAGGATGGACTCCTGCGGCACCACGGACAGGAACGTGCGGTAGCTGCGCAGGTCCAGCTGCTCCATGTCGGTGCCGTCCAGCAGGATCCGGCCCTCGGTCGGCCGCAGGAATCCGATCAGCAGGTTGAGCACCGTCGACTTGCCCGCGCCGGACCCGCCGACCAGCGCGATCGTCTCGCCCGGCCGCACGGTCAGGTCGAAGCCGCTCACCGAGGGCTCCTCGCCGCCCGGGTAGGTGTGCCCGACACCGCGGAACTCGATCCGCCCGGTGACCTGCGCGACCTCCGCCTTGCCGGAGTTCTCCTCCAGGTCCGGGGCCTGCAGCACCTCGCCGATCGAACGGACGGACTCCAGTCCCTTGCCGAGCTGCGGGGTCAGCGTCAGCAGGGTGGTGACCGAGCCGGTCAGGCTGGAGAAGTATGCGCTGAGCATCACCACCGCGCCCGGGCTGACGTCCAGCCAGCCGTAGTAGGCGACCAGCGCGGAGCCGGCCAGGCAGCCCACCCCGATCGCGTTGAGCAGGATCCACGCGAGCGAGCCGAAGCGGCCGTTGAGCAGGTCGAGGCGCAGCCCCGCGTCCAGCACCCGGCCGAGGGTGCGGTCCACCCGGCGCAGCGCGGTGTGCTCCAGGCCGTGCGCCCGGGTGATCGGGATCAGTGTGGTCATCTCGCCGACCCGCGACGACAGTTGCTCGACCTCCTGCCGGAAGGACTCGTTCTGGCTGCGCAGCCGCTCCCGGAGCCGGACGACCAGCAGCGCCGCCGCCGGCACGATCACCACGAACACCGGCAGGAAGGCCGGGGTCTGCACGCCGATGACGACCAGGCCGCCGGTGAGGGTGGCGATCGCGGCGAGACCGTTGTCGGCGGTCTGCTGCGAGGCGTTCTCGATGCCCTCGACGTCGCGGATCACCTTGGCCTGCAGCACGCCGGCGCTGACCCGCGAGTGGTAGCCGATGGACAGCTGCTGCATCCGGTGGCAGAGCGCCGAGCGCAGCCGGGTGCCCGTCCGCCGGATCGAGCCGTGCATCCAGTGCACGTACAGCAGGTGCAGCGGCAGGTTGAGCAGCAGGATCACCAGCAGCACCGCGGAGTTCCACCACAGCACGGAGACCGGCCGGTGCCGGACGACCACGTCCACGATGTTCGCGGTGATCAGCGGCAGCAGCCAGACCGGGGCGTGCTTGGCGAAGAACACGACGACGGCCAGGGCGACGCGCCGCCGGTCGGGCCGGAAGAGGTAGAGGAGGGTGCGGACGGGGTGCTCGCCGCGGTAGCGGTGGCTGAGCGGCCCGTGGGGCAGCGCCATGGACGGTTCCCGGGGGAGGAGTTCGGTGCGGGGGCGGCACCATCCTGGCAGCCCGGTGCCGCGCTGCGGCTGGCCGGAACCGGACAGCCGCCCGGCCCCTCCGGTCAGCCGCCGCCCTCGCACCGCTCCAGCCGCACCGCGCACGCCTTGAACTCCGGCATCCGGGACACCGGGTCGAGTGCCGGGTTGGTGTGCACGTTCGCATTGGCCGCGCCCGGCCAGTGGAACGGCATGAACACCGTGTCCGGACGGATCGCCGTGGTGAGCCGCGCGGGGGTGACGGTCCGTCCGCGTCGGCTCACCACGGCCACCTGCTCGCCGTCGCGCACCCCGAGCCGCTCGGCGAGCCTTGGGTGCAGTTCGACGAACGCACCGGGCGCGGCCGCGTTCAGCTCGGCCACCCGGCGGGTCTGCGCACCGGACTGGTACTGCGCCAGCACCCGGCCGGTGGTCAGGCGCACCGGGTACTCCTCGTCCGGCTCCTCACCCGCCGGACGGTGGTGCACCGCGGTGAACCTGGCCCGACCGTCCGGCGTCGCGAACCGGTCGAGGAACAGCCTCGGGGTGCCCGGGTGGTCCGCCGACGGGCACGGCCAGAACACCCCCTGCTCGGCCTCGATCCGCTCGTAGCTGATCCCCGCGTAGTCCGCGGGGCCGCCGGCCGACGCCCGGCGCAGCTCGTCGAACGCCTTCTCGGGTTCGGTCGGGAAGCCCTCCCCGTGGCCGAGCCGCCCGGCCAGCGCGTGCAGCACCTCCAGGTCGCTGCGCACCCCCGCCGGAGCCTCGACCGCCTTGCGGCGCAGGATCACCCGGCCCTCCAGGTTGGTCATCGTGCCGGTCTCCTCCGCCCACTGGGTGACCGGCAGCACCACGTCCGCCAGCGCCGCCGTCTCGGAGAGCACCACGTCGCTGACGGCCAGGAAGTCCAGCGACCGCAGCCGTTCGGCCACGTGCGCCGAACGCGGCGCCGACACCACCGGGTTGGAGCCGGCCAGCAGCAGTGCCCGCACGTCCGTGCCGAGCGAGTCCAGCAGCTCGTAGGCGCTGCGCCCCGGCCCCGGCAGCGAGTCCGGGTCGACGCCCCACACCGCGGCGACGTGCGCGCGGGCCGCCGGGTCGTCCAGCTTGCGGTAGCCGGGCAGCTGGTCGGCCTTCTGGCCGTGCTCGCGGCCGCCCTGGCCGTTGCCCTGGCCGGTGAGGCAGCCGTACCCGGCGTACGGCCGGCCGGCGTTGCCGGTGGCCAGGCACAGGTTGATCCAGGCGCTGACCGTGTCGGTGCCCTTGGCCTGCTGCTCGGGGCCGCGGGCGGTCAGCACCATGCCGGTCTGCGCGTCGCAGAACATCCGCACCGCCTCGCGCAGGTGCGGCAGCGGCACCCCCGTCACCGACTCGACGTGCTCCGGCCAGTGCGCCATCGCGGCCGCGCGGGTCTGTGCCCAGCCGCTGGTCCGCTCGGCGACGAACGCCTCGTCGGTGCGGCCCTCGGCGACCACCAGGTGCAGCATGCCGAGTGCCAGCGCCAGGTCGGTGCCGGGCCGCGGGGCGAGGTGCAGGTCGGCGAGTTCGGCCGTCCGGGTGCGCCGCGGGTCGACGACGATCAGCTTCCCGCCGTTCTCCTGCAGCTCGCGCAGGTAGCGGACGAACGGCGGCATGGTCTCGGCCGGGTTCCCGCCGACCAGGATCACACAGCCCGCCCGGGGGATGTCCTCGACCGGGAAGGGCAGCCCGCGGTCCAGGCCGAACGCCCGGATGCCGCCGGCCGCCGCGGAGGACATGCAGAACCGGCCGTTGTAGTCGATCGCCGAGGTGCCGAGCACCACCCGCGCGAACTTGCCCAGCAGGTACGCCTTCTCGTTGGTGAGCCCGCCGCCTCCGAACACCCCGACGGCGTCCCTGCCGTGGGCGGCGGCGGTGGCCGTCACCGCCCCGGCGATCCGGTCCAGCGCCTCGTCCCAGGAGGCCGGACGCAGCTCGCCGCCGGTGCGCACCAGCGGGGTGGTCAGCCGGGTGCCGGGGGCGAGCACCGCGGCGGCGTTCGTACCCTTGCCGCAGAGTGCCCCCCGGTTCACCGGGAAGCCGGGCCGCTCCACCACGGCGACCGGGACGGGCCCGTCCGTGCGGCGCAGCCCCATTCCGCACTGCAGCGCACAGTACGGGCAGTGGGTGTCGGTGGCGGCATCGTTCATGCCCACCACCGTGCTACGGCGCTGTTTCGCCGCCGCGGCCCGCAGGTTACGGCCCCCGCACACCGCCCTCACCGGCCGCCGGACCGGCTGTGAGGCGGGTGCCCGCGCCCCTCACCAGCTCCTCCGGCGGCCGGTGAGGCCCGGGAAACCACTCGTGACCACCGGGCAACGGCGGGGAAACAGCCGTGGGTGACGCTGGACGGTATGACGCCGATCCCCACGCTCGTCGCCGCCTCCACCGCGTCCGCCGCCCCCGCGGCCGTCCGGGCCGCCGTCCCGCCGCGGCCGGTGCGGGTCCTGCACGCGGCCCGCCGCCCCGCCCTGGTCCTGGTCGCGCACGGCTCCCGGGACCCCGCCGCCGGAGCGGAGATCGCCCGCCTCGTGGACCGGCTGCGCGCCGCCAGACCCGAACTCGACGTCCGGCTCGGCCACCTCGGCCTCAACGCGCCGCTGCTCCCCGACGTCCTCGACAGCCTCGGCGGACCGGCCGTCCTCGTCCCGCTGCTGCTGAGCCGCGGCCACCACGCCAAGGTCGACGTCCCCGCCGCGCTCGCCGCAGCCCCGCAGGTCACCGGCGCGGTCGCCGCCCCGCTCGGCCCGCACCCGCTGCTCGCCGAGGCCCTGGCCGCCCGGCTCGCCGAGGCCGGCTGGCGCCGCGGCGCCGACGGGCGGGACGCCGTGGTGCTCGCCGCCTCCGGCTCCCGCGACCCGGCGGCCGCCCTCGACACCGCCGAACAGGCCCGGCTCCTCGCACTCCGTCTCGGCGTGCCCGTCCACCCCGGGTACGTCGCCGCCGGCGGCCCGAGCGTGGCCGAGACCGTCGCCCGCCTCAGCGCCGAGGGCCGTCGCCCCGCGGTGGCCGGCTACTTCACCGCCCCCGGCGACTTCGCCCGGCTCGCCGCCGCCGCCGGCGCCCCTGTCGCCGCCGCCCCGTTGGGCGCCCACGACGCGGTCGTCCGCCTCGTCCTGGACCGCTACCGGGCCGGCGTCCCGGGGCTGCTCCCCATCGCGGCCTGACCGGAGCGCCCGCCTGCAAGGGCTCGCCCATCAGGCGCGCGGGGAACCGCGCGACCCGGCCACCCGCGAGGCGAACCGTCACCTCCCACCCCCACCACCCCGTTGCCCCTCCCGACCGATCGGGTGCTGCCTCAGGGGCGCGGGGACCTGCGCGACCGGCCGAGCCCGCGCAGCCCGCCCGCTCAGACCTCCACCACCCCGACCTCCGGCGCCCGATGCGGCGGTGGTCCCTTCCCGCGTCAGCGGGCCGCGCACCGCTCCTGACCCGGGCTCCCCGCCACCACGGCGCCCCGCACCCGTGCGGGCAGGTCCCGGCAGCGCCGTACCGGCGACCACCAGAGGATCAGCCCGGCCAGCGGCACCCCGGCCGTCATGATCCACATCGCCGGCCGCAGGCCGAGTTCGGTGCCGAGGAGCCCGGCGAGCACCGCACCCACCGGAATCGCCCCGAAGTTGAGCACCGAGCTGCTCGCACTGAGCCGCCCGAGCAGCTCCGGCGGGCAGTACTGCTGCTGGAACGTCGACTTGACGACATTTCCGGCGACCACCCCGGCGGACACCGCGAACGCGCCGACCAGGTAGCACGCCAGCCCTGCGCCCGGCGTGGTGAGCGGCACCAGCAGCGTCAGCAGCGGCAGGCCGATCTCGAACACCAGCATGGCCCGGGCGGTGCCGATCGCGGCGGCCACCCGCCGGGCGACGGCCGCGCCGGCGATGCCGCCCACCGATCCGACCGCCACCAGGCTGCCGACCGCGCCGGGCGGCAGGTGCACCTCGCGGACGAGGAAGACCACCAGGATCGACTGGAAGCCGGTGAGGGCGAGGTTGGCGGCGGCGCCCCACAGCGTCAGGGTCCGGAACCACACGTCGCCGAAGACCAGCCCGAGTCCGTCGCGGACCTCGCGCGGGAGCGAGCGCTCGCGGGCCGGCGGCAGGATCTCCCGGTGCCTGATCCGTGCGGTGCACCACAGCGAGAACACGAAGGTCGCGGCGTTGGCGACCAGGCCGCCGACCGGTCCGGCGAGTTGGGAGATCAGGCCGCCGGAGCCGAGTCCGGCGATGCCGGCGGCGGAGGCGCTGCCGTGCAGTTTGGCGTTGCCCTCGGCCTGGTCCGCCGGGTCGAGCAGGCCGGGCAGGTAGGCGGTGTACGCGGTCTGGAAGAAGACGCCGGCGGTGCCGGTGCCGACCGCGACGGCGAGTAACTGGGCCAGGGTGAGCGCGCCGGCCGCGGCGGCCGCCGGCACGGTGAGCAGCAGCGCCAGCGAGGCGGCCGAGGAGGCCAGCATGACCGGTCGGCGCGGCATCCGGTCCACCCAGACGCCGACCGGGAGGCCGAGGACCAGCCAGGGCAGCCAGCCGGCGGCGCCGAGCAGCGCGACCTGGAAGGTCGTGGCGTGCAGCGCGGTGACGGCGATCAGCGGCATCGCGAGTCCGGTGACGGCGGAGCCGAAGCGGTTGGCGGTCTCGCCGCCCCAGAGCAGGCGGAAGTCGCGGTGGCGGCGGAGCAGTCCGCCGCGGCGGCCGGCGGCACTCATGCGGCACCGCCCTCGGCCCGCGGGACGGCCTGGATCTGCACGACGACGGGGCGGGCCAGCGGATCGGGTCCGGCGTCGGGGTCGGTGGCGTAGCGGGCCACCACCTGCGACAACTCCTCGCTCAGTGCCCGGAGCTGGTCGGGGGTCAGGACGAGGCTGTTCCAGTCGCTGATGGAGCCGGTACCGCGCCACTCGCCCGTCCACTCGGCGGCCAGCGAGTCGGCGACCCGCCGGAACTGCCCGCGCAGCATCTCCTGGAGGTAGACCGCGGCGGCGTCGCGTGCCTCGGGGTCGTCGGCGAAGTCGGTGGTGCTGAGCACGTTCCTGCCGCGGACGCGGCGCCACCACCGCTCCCGGCGGGTGCCGCGCCCGGTGTCCTCCTCGATGAAGCCGTGCTCGGCGAGCAGGCGCAGGTGCCAGCTGATGGTGCCGGTGCTCTCGCCGAGGCGCTCGGAGAGCCGGGCGGAGGTGGCGGGGCCCTCGGCGGAGAGGGCGTCGAGGATGCGGACCCTCAGCGGGTGGGCGAGGGCGCGCAGGCTGCGGGCGTCGATCCGACGCTGGTTCTCGGGTGCGGTCATGGCTCCACCGTACAATGCAGAGGAGTCTCTGCAAAGGGTTCTCTGCAACATTGGACGATGCGTCATCCCCCACCGCCGTACGAGAGTTGGCCCATGGCCTACCCCGCAGGCGCCGACGCCCTCTCCGCCGGAGGCCCCGCCGCCTCCGCCCGGCTCCCCGACGCCCTGCGCTTCCTCACCGAACTCGTCGCAGGGGTCGCCGCCCCCTGGGCCCTCGCCGGCGTCCCGCTCAGGCTCTCCGCCGCCGCGCTCCTCGTGCTGATCGGCCCGCCGACCCTCCTCGCCACTCCCGGCGACAAGAAACAGGTGCTCGTCCCCGTCCCCGGGTACGTCACCGTCGGCCTGGTCCTGCTCCAGCCCGCCGCGGTCGCCGGCGCCTGGGCGGTCTGGCCCTCCCGGGCCGCCGTCCCGGTGACCGTCCTCGCCGCCGCCTGCCCGGTCACCGAACGGCCCCGATGGCGCCGACTCCTGGCCGCCCGGCCGTAGCGCGGCGCATCCCTGGATGTCGGTCAGCGGGCGTACCGTGACGGGTATATGGACGACACCACGCCGTACGACCCCAACGCCGAGGCCCGCTGGGTGCCCGAGCCGGACAAGCGCCCCGGCCGCACCGCCTTCCAGCGCGACCGCGCGCGGGTGCTCCACTCCGCCGCGATCCGCCGGCTCGCCGGCACCACCCAGGTGGTCGCCCCGCTGCAGAGCGACTTCCCGCGGACGAGACTGACCCACTCCCTGGAGTGCGCCCAGGTCGGCCGCGAGCTCGGTGCCGCCCTCGGATGCGACCCGGACCTGGTCGAGACCGGCTGCCTCGCCCACGACATCGGCCACCCGCCGTTCGGCCACACCGGCGAGGAGGCCCTCGACCAGGCCGCCCGCGAGTGCGGCGGCTTCGAGGGCAACGCCCAGTCGCTGCGCATCCTCACCCGCCTCGAACCCAAGCGCTTCGCCCCGGCCGACGAGAGCCCGACCCGGCTCGCCCCCCGGCCCGGCCGCAGCGTCGGCCTCAACCTCACCCGCGCCGCACTCGACGCCGCCACCAAGTACCCGTGGGCACGCGGCCGGCACCCCGCGGACCCGTCCTCCACCAAGTACGGCGTGTACGGCGACGACCTGCCGGTCTTCCGCTGGATGCGGGCCGGCACACCGGACGGCCGCAAGTGCTTCGAGGCCACCGTGATGGACTGGTCCGACGACGTCGCCTACTCCACCCACGACGTCGAGGACGGCCTCCAGGCCGGCCACATCGACCCGGACGCGCTGCGCTCCGCCGAGGAGCGCGCCGAACTCTTCAAGATCGCCGAGCGGTACGCCCCCGACGCCGCCCCCGCCGAGCTCGCCGAGGCCCTCGACCGCCTCCAGGCGCAGGAGTGGTGGCCGCGCAGCTACGACGGCAGCGCCCGCGCCCGGGCCGGACTGAAGGACCTCACCTCCCAGCTCATCGGCCGGTTCTGCCTGGCCGCCGAGCAGGCCACCCGGGCCCGCTACGGCCCCGGCCGGCTCACCCGGTACGGCGCCGAGCTGGTCGTCCCGCGCCCCGTCCGGCTGGAGTGCGCGGTGCTCAAGGCCGTCGCCGTCCGCTACGTGATGCAGCGCGACGAGCAGGCCCAGCTCCGCTCCCGGCAGCGGATCGTCATCGCCGAGCTCGCCGACGCCCTCACCCGTAGCGCCCCGCACGGCCTCGACCCGGTCTTCGCCGCCGTTCACGAGGAGGCCGAGGACGACCGGGCCGCGCTGCGTGCCGTGATCGACCAGATCGCCACCCTCACCGACGCCTCCGCCCTCGCCCTGCACGCCCGGCTGATCCGGCACCGCTGACCCCTCCGTTCCCGCCCGGTCGCCTACACTTCACGGGTGGCCGGGCGGATCAGGGACGAGGACGTGCAGGCGGTGCGCAGCGCACTGCCGATCGACGCCGTCGTCGGCGACTACGTGCAGCTCGTCAACGGTGGCGGTGCGCAGCTGAAGGGCGTCTGCCCCTTCCACGACGAGAAGTCCGCCTCCTTCTACGTCCACCCCGGCAAGGGCGTCTTCAACTGCTTCGGCTGCGGCGAGGCCGGCGACACCATCTCCTTCCTGATGAAGATCGAGCACTGCTCGTTCGCCGAGGCCGTCGAGCGGATGGCCGCCCAGGCCGGCATCACCCTGCGCTACGAGGAGGGCGGCTACTCGCCGCGCCACCAGCAGGGCGAGCGGACCCGCCTGGTCGAGGCCCACAAGGCGGCCGCCGCCTGGTACGAGGAGCAGCTCGCCTCCCCGGAGGCCGAGATCGGCCGCCGCTTCCTCGCCGAGCGCGGCTTCGACGAGACCGCCGCCAAGCGCTTCGGCGTGGGCTACGCCCCGGCCGGCTGGGAGCACCTCGTCCGGTACCTGCGCGGCAAGGGCTTCAGCGACAAGGAGATCCTGCTGGGCGGGCTGGCCTCCAAGGGCCAGCGCGGCGGCCTGATCGACCGCTTCCGCGGCCGGCTGGTCTGGCCGATCCGGGACACCGCGGGCGAGGTCATCGGCTTCGGCGCCCGCCGGCTGCGCGAGGACGACAACGGACCCAAGTACCTCAACACCCCCGAGACCCCGCTCTACAAGAAGTCCCAGGTGCTGTACGGCATCGACCTGGCCCGCAAGGAGATCGCCAAGTCCGGCCGGGCCGTGGTCGTCGAGGGCTACACCGATGTGATGGCCTGCCACCTCGCGGGCGTGGAGACCGCGGTGGCCACCTGCGGCACCTCCTTCGGCGAGGAGCACATCAAGGTCATCCGCCGCTTCCTGATGGACACCTCCCACACCGCCAATGGTCTGGGGCGGGGCGAGACCGTCTTCACCTTCGACGGCGACGCCGCCGGGCAGAAGGCCGCCCTGCGCGCCTTCGAGGACGACCAGAAGTTCGCCGCCCGCACCTCGATCGCCATCACCCCCGGCGGCATGGACCCGTGCGAACTGCGCCTCGCCAAGGGCGACGACGCCGTCCGCGAACTGATCGAGAACCCCGTCCCGCTCTTCGAGTTCGCACTCCGCCAGGCCGTCGCCCGGCACCGGGTGGACACCGCCGAGGGCCGCGCCGTCGCGCTGGAGGAGGCCTCGCGGATCATCGTCCGGATCAAGGACCGCTCCATCCAGCACGAGTACGCCGTCCAGCTGGCCGGCATGCTCGGCATCCTCGACGAGCAGTTCGTCGTCCGCCGGATCGGCCAGCTCGCCCGCTGGCAGCGCGAGAACCAGCAGAACGGCCAGACCCGACCGGGGGCCCGCCGCGCCGAGGCCGCGCCGCAGCCCGTCCGCCCGCCCACGCCCTCCTACCGGCTGAACCCGCGCGACCCGGCCCAGTTCGTCGAGCGTGAGCTGCTCAAACTCGCCCTCCAGCACCCGGAGTTGGTCAGCCCCGCGTTCGACCAGTACGGCGAGGACGAGTTCCCGACCCCGCCCTACCAGGCCGTTCGCCGGGCGATCGGCCAGGCCGGCGGCACGGCGTACGGCGCCGCGCTGCCCGACTTCACCGGCACCGTCCGCGAGGCCTGCCCCGACGACGAGGTGCGCCGCCTCGTCCTGGAACTGACCGTCGAGCCCATCCGCTCCCGCCGGAAGGCCGACCAGGTCTACGCGGGCGAGTTCCTGGTCAAGCTCCGACTGCAGGCCGTCGACCGGCGCGTGGCCGAGGCCCGCGCCCACCTCCAGCGGCTCGGCAGCCGCGCCTCCGCCGAGGAGGTCAACGCCGTCCAGAGCGAGCTGTACGCCCTCCAGCAGTACGGCCACCAGCTGCGCTCCCGCGGCGCCGCGGCGCTCTAGGACGGTCCTGCGAGGCACACGGGCCAACCACTCGGGGGCGCGTGGGGGCCACCGCCCGGCCGAAGGCCGGGGGGAGAACTGCGCAACTCTGATCCGGCCCGCATCGCAGATCATGACCGGCCCGTCGCTGCCATGAGGCCCGCACCCGGACTGCGCAGTTCCCCGCGCCCCTGACGGGTTGCCCTCGCTGTCCGTACATCTTCTCGGCCCCGCGTGTGGCGCGGCCCACACTCCTGGGTATCCCAGTCCCGTGTGGCGCGGCGTCCCCCAGCTGCCGCGCGCGGCCCGAAGGGATTCCCGTGGAGCTAGCAGCAGCCCGTCGGCCCCAGGCCGTCGTCCGCGACGACGGCACCGTGCACGACCGCGCCGCCGGCCCGCCGGACACCCAGGGCCGGGTGCCCCCGCAGGCCGGCCCGCCCGGCGTTGAGGACGGCCCCCACGCGCCCGGCCCGGCCGCCGCGGTGGTCGAGCAGGAGGCCGAGGAGTCCGACACCGCGGCCCGCCTCCCGGCGCTCGACGACGCCACCGGCCCCTCCGCCGACCTGCTCCGCCAGTACCTGCGCGAGATCGGCCGGATCCGGTTGCTCACCGCCGAGGAGGAGGTCGAGCTGGCCCGCCGCATCGAGGCCGGCCTGTTCGCCGAGGAGGCCCTCGACCGCGCCGCCGCCGACGGCGAACCGCTGGACGGCACCCTCGCCGGCGACCTCGACCGCCTGGTGGTGATCGGACGGATCGCCAAGCGCCGCCTGATCGAGGCCAACCTCCGCCTGGTGGTGTCGGTCGCCAAGCGGTACGTCGGCCGCGGCCTGACCCTGCTCGACCTCGTCCAGGAGGGCAATCTCGGCCTGATCCGCGCGGTCGAGAAGTTCGACTACGCCCGCGGCTACAAGTTCTCGACCTACGCGACCTGGTGGATCCGCCAGGCGATGAGCCGGGCACTCGCCGACCAGGCGCGCACCATCCGCGTCCCGGTGCACGTGGTGGAGCAGATCAACCGGGTGCTGCGGGTGCAGCGCACCATGCTGCAGGAGCAGGGCAGGGAGCCCACCGCGGCCGAGGTCGGGCTGGCGGTGCAACTGCCCGAGGAGCGCGTCCGCGAGGTGCTGCGGCTCGCCCAGGAGCCGGTCTCGCTGCACACCCCGGTCGGCGAGGAGGACGACGTCGCGCTCGGCGACCTGATCGAGGACGCCGACGCCGCGTCGCCCGCGGAGAGCGCCGCCCTGCTGCTGCTCCGCGAGCACCTGGACGCCGTGCTCGCCACCCTCGGCGAGCGGGAGCGCCAGGTCGCCCGGCTGCGCTACGGCCTGGACGACGGCCGGCCGCGCACCCTGGAGGAGATCGGCGCGCTGTTCGGCGTCACCCGGGAACGCATCCGGCAGATCGAGTCCAAGGCCCTCGGCAAGCTCCGCGCGCACGCCTACGCCGAGCAGCTCCGCGCCTACCTCGACTGACCGCCACGGCCCCGGCCGCCTGGGCGTTCAGCCGGCCGCCGTCTCCGGGTGGATCTGCTCGCGGACGGCCTTGAACTGCTGGCGCACCGCCGTGCCGATCGGCAGGTCCTGGTCCGGGTCAGGGGTCAGCACGACCACCTCCGGCAGCTCCCACTCCGGGGGCTCCGGGGTGCCGGCCAGCGCCCACGCGGCCTGCCGGGCGGCGCCCCTCGCCGCGTGCGCGCCGGGCGGCGGGATCAGCACCGGCACGCCGAACAGCTGCCGGGCCACCTCCCGCACGGCCGGCAGCCGCCCGACCGCGCCGAGCAGGAACACCCGGCCGACGGCGACACCGTTCGCGCGCAGCACGTCCACCGCTTCGGCGACGTTGCAGAGCATGCCCTCGACGGCGGCCCTGGCCAGGTGCTGAGGGCCCATCGACTCGGCCCGAAGGCCCGTCAGGGTGCCGGCCGCGTGCGGCAGCTTCGGGGTGCGCTCGCCGTCCAGGTACGGCAGCAGCACCAGGCCGTACGCGCCGGGCGAGGACTGCAGCGCGAGGTCGCTGAGCGCCTCCAGGTCGCAGCCGAGCATCGCGGCGGTCGACCGCAGCACCTGCGCCGCGTTGAGGGTGCCGGCCATCGGCAGGTGGCGGCCGGTGGCGTCGGCGAACGAGGAGACGGCGCCGGTGACGTCGACCACGGCGTGCTCGTGCACGGCGAAGACGGTGCCGTTGCCGCCGAGCGAGACGACCGCGTCGCCGGGGCGCAGCCCGAGGCCGAGCGCGGCGGCCATGTTGTCGCCGGTGCCGGCCGAGATCAGCAGGCCCTCGGGGGTGTGTCCGGCGGCCTCGGCCGGGCCGAGCACGTCCGGGACCTGCAGTTCGTGGCCGAGCGCGAGCTTGATCAGGTCCTGCCGGTACTCGCCGGTGACGGGCGACCAGTAGCCGGTCCCGGAGGCGTCGCCCCGGTCGGTGGTGCGCCGCCTGGGGTGGCCGAGCAGCTGCCAGACCAGCCAGTCGTGCGGCAGCAGCACCTCGGCGATCCGCTTGGCCGAGACCGGCTCGAACTCGGCCAGCCAGCGCAGCTTGGCGATCGTGTACGTGGGGGAGGGCACCGAGCCGATGGCCTCCACCCACGGGGCCGGGCCGCCGAGCGCGTCGATGAGCGAGGCGGCGGCACCGGCCGAGCGTGGGTCGTTCCACAGCAGTGCGGGCCGGACGAGCACACCGCCGGCGTCCAGCCCGATCAGGCCGTGCTGCTGGGCCGAGACGCCGATCGCGGTGACGCCCTCCAGCAGGCCGCCGGTGGCCGCGTCGCCGAGCGAGTGCAGCCAGGTCTGCGGGTCCACCTCGGTGCCGCGGGCGTCGGCCCCCTCCGGGAGCGGGTGCGGTGCCTTGCCGTCCCGGAGGACGGCGCCGGTCTCGGCGTCGCACGCGACGATCCTGGTGCGAGTGGTGGAGCTGTCGATGCCCGCAACGATGGCCATGATGGGATCATGCCTCAGCGGGCGGCCCGATCGCGGCCCGCCGCGTCAAGTGTTGCCCAGTCGGTACAGGATCCGCGGAGGTCCGGTGTCCGCCCGTGCGCTACGGGCGGACGGTGCCCCAACTGTCGTCGGTCGCGTGGTTGCGCTGGAAGGCGGAGACCCGGTCGGTGACGGCGTTCGGCAGCTTGTCGCCGACCTTGTCCGCGACCGCGCCGGCCGCCTTGCCGGCCACCGCTCCCGCCTGCTGCTTGGCCTTGCCCGCGGCGTCCTGGACCTTCGGATTCTGCGAGACCTTCTGGGCGGTCCGGACGATCTGCTCGTACCGCTGCCGGCCCGCCTTGGCGCCGAGGACGTAGCCGACCCCGACCCCCACGATGAACGTGACCTTCCACATGCTCTGCTCTCCGCCCTTCCACACGGTCGTCTGCCGCGTTGCGCCTACCCGTCGTGCCCGGCGGCGAACCGCCCCGTCGGCAGCCGCCCGCGGGGCGGGGGCGCCGCCGTGGCACCAGCATCCCCGGCGGGGCGGACGGCCGCGCGCGGGGCGCGCCGGGCGGGGCGGG
>NZ_JAHTIK010000001.1:5661669-5728455 GCF_025655475.1 Kitasatospora sp. DSM 101779
GGGGCGGGGCCCACCCGCGGGCGGCTGCCGCGGTGGCCGGGGGAAAGCGATTGGCGGACCACCCCCCTCAGTGCGCTAATGTATGTCCCGCAGCGAGCGCCGAGAACCCGGGAGAACCGGGGGTCGAGGCGGAAGCTCGATCCCCCATAGCTCAATTGGCAGAGCAGCCGACTGTTAATCGGCAGGTTATTGGTTCGAGTCCAATTGGGGGAGCTCCGGACGGCCCCTGCGGCCGCCCGTTCGTTTGCAGTAACAGCATTCCCCCATAGCTCAATTGGCAGAGCAGCCGACTGTTAATCGGCAGGTTATTGGTTCGAGTCCAATTGGGGGAGCTTCACCCGGAGTGTTGGGTGATCAGCGCAGAGCGAGGGCCCTCCGGCACAGCCGGGGGGCTTTCGTGTTTCCCGGGCCCCGCCGGGGGAGATCGGGGGCCGGGGGCCGGGTCGCCCGCCGGGCTCAGGCGGTGGCCCGGCGGTAGAGCGCGGCCACCCGGTCGTCGAAGGTCACGCTGTAGGAGACCTCGTCCTCGTAGCCGCCCTGCTGGTAGCCGCCGATCACGCCGACCACCGAGCCGTCCTCAGTGAGCCAGGGACTGCCGCTGGTGCCGACGCTGTAGCCCGTGCAGCGGAAGCTCTCCTGGGTGGGGCTCTGCGAGGCCGTCCGGGTGGTGCAGGTGATCGGCTCCTCGCTGTCGTTCGGGTAGCCGGTGACCGAGACCGGCAGGCCGAAGCCGCGGCCGGTGCCGAGCCGGTTGCCGCCGAGCACGTCCTCGATCTCCTGCCCGTCGACGTCGGCGACGGTGAGGAAGGCCACGTCGTACTCCGGGTCCTCGGAGTCCGTCCAGTGCTCGTCCACGGTGATCCCGGTGAGCGGCCAGACGCCGTGCGGGGTGCGGCCGTCCCGGAAGCCGGGGGCGAAGACCAGGCCCTCCTCGCGTCCCCGGTCGAGGGTCTCCACGCAGTGCGCGGCGGTCACCAGCAGGTTGTGCCGCGGGCTGCTGACCACGCTCGCGGTGCACATCCGGGGGCCGTCGGCGCTGCCGAGGAAGAGCGCGCCGATCCGGTCGCTCGCGGGGTCCCGTGGGGCCGGGTGGGAGCCGGGGGTGTCCGGGCCGCCCCCGGGCCAGGCGCAGGAGGCGGTCGCCCAGCCGACGGCCGCCAGCAGCAGTGCCAGGGCACCGGTGCGCCGCCTGCCTGCCATCAGCCTGTCTCGCTTCCCTCGCCGCCGAGCCGCGGATGCCGGCCCCTTCAAGATCTAATCAGGACCCTGCCGGGGCGCGCCAGAGATGGCGGAGGGGCCGGCCACCGGGCGTCACGGGCGGCGGGCGGCAGCGGCGGGAGTGCGCGGGCGTACCCGGATGCGCACCCGGCGCGCATTCCGACTGATCGACCGGCTATGCTGCCGGTGACGGCCCTGAGGGGCCGTCTGCTGCTGCAAGGGCCTTCGCGCCGATGCGGCAGGCCGGATCGGGGGGCGGTAGCTCAGCCGGTTAGAGCAGGGGACTCATAATCCCTTGGTCGTGGGTTCGAGTCCCACCCGCCCTACCTCCGACCCGACGGCCGGTCAGCCCCGAAGGGTGCCTGACCAGGCGAAACACCCAGGCCGGCGACTCTCACTCTAGAGCACCGCACGGCCCGCGGGCCGCACACCACGCCGGGATTCACCCGCCCGTGCATGTCGGTCGGGGCCGCTGCCGGACAGGGATCCGAATCGGCTGGCGAACCGTCACCCACTGCCCTCCGCCCGTACCGTGTCGGAGAGTTCCGGTGCGACTGCTCCCGCTCCTCGAGGCCGTGGGCTCAGCGCTCGGTGTCCGCCGGAGCCCAGGGCAGGCAGAACCGCGTCCTCGGGCTGCAGCAGAGCCTCGGAGCCTTTCGGGCCGGTGGCAGGCGGGTCGAGGGCGGCACCGGCCGTGCGCATGCCGGAATCGGGCTGGACGGGGAGCCGCTCCGCACAGTGGCCGATGCGGGCGTCCGGGGACTGGAGTGCGGGCTACTTCGGGGCGGTGAAGCGGTAGCCCTCGTCGAGGAGGACGGGGAGGTAGGTGCGCAGGGCGGCGATGGTCTGGGAGCGGTCGCCGCCGCCGTCGTGGTTGAGGACGATCGAGCCGGGGCCGATGGTCTGCAGGACGCGCTGGGTGATCAGGGAGGTGCCGGGGCGGGCCCAGTCCTGGGGGTCGACGGACCAGCCCATGGGACGCATGCCGAGTTCGGCGCAGATCCGCAGGGAGGCGTCGGACCAGTCGCCGCCCGGGGCCCGGAACCAGGTGGGGGTGCGGCCGGTGGTGTTCCCCAGCAGGTCGGAGGTGCGGAGCAGCTCGTCTCGGACCGTGCTGTCGGGGATGCCCCGCAGGTCCGGGTGGCTCCAGGTGTGGTTGGCGATGTGGTGGCCGCGGGCGGCGATCTCGCGGACGAGCGCGGGCTGCCGGGCGGCGTTCTCGCCGATCAGGAAGAAGGTGGCGCGCAGCCGGTACTGCTCCAGGATCGACAGGACGACGGGGGTGTGCACCGGGTCCGGTCCGTCGTCGAGGGTGAGCGCGACCAGCCGGTCGTCGGCGGCGAGCGAGAACAGCGGATTGCTCACCTTGCGGGGCTGCGCGGGTACCGGCCCCGAGGCGGGGCTCGCCGCGGCGGAGGAGGACGGGGGCGCGGGTGGTGCGCTCGACCCCGGGGGAGAGGCGGGCTCGGAGGGCAGGACGCCGGCCGGCACCGCTCCGTCGCCGCCGTCGTGCGAGGCCAGCTGGCACCCGGCCGCGGAGAGCAGGCCCATCCCGGCGACGCTCAGCAACAGCCGGCGGGACATGATCTGATGATGTGACAGCATGACGGATGCATGCCCGAGGCTGCAGCGATGGCGCGCCGATTCCCGCAGCTACACCCCAACGGCCCAGTGGCCGCCCCGGACGGACCCGTGCCGCCCCGGTCGCGACACTCCGGCGCACGCTGGCGGGACGTCCGCGTGACGGTCCGCGGACCCCTCGCACGGCCACGACCTGCGGTGGCGGTCTGACGGTGTGTGAACCACGGTGGTCACGGCGCGTCCGCGATCCCTTGCGCCGGCACCGAGGCCGGCTGTCGCACGGAGGCGCCGGAAGGAAAACCCCCATGCTGCCCAAGCGCATCCTCTTCGCCGGAGCGGCCGGCGCCGCCGCCCTGGCCATCGCGATCCCGGCCGCCTACGCCGACCCGCCCACTGGTCCCGGGAGCGACGACCAGAGGGTGTGGCAGGAGCAGGCCCCCGTCGAGAAGGCTCCCGAGAAGGCACCCGGCTCGACCGCCGAGCAGAAGTCCGCGCCCGAGGACCACAAGGCCGACACGAAGTCGGACAGCAAGTCCGAGAGCACGTCCGACATGAAGTACGAGAGCAAGTCGGACAGCAAGTCCGAGAGCAAGTCCGAGGGCAAGGACTCCGGCAAGGAGACCACGGCCGAGGGCTCCTGGGCGGACAAGGCCCCGCACGGCGGCGTCCACACCGGCGGCGGCGGGATCGCCCTCTCGGGCAGCGGCCTGGCCACCGGCGCCGCGCTGCTCGCCGGCGGTCTCGGCGTCGGCACGGTCGCCCTGCGCCGCCGCCGCGGATCCGAGGCCTGATCCCGGCCCGGTAGCACCACCCCCTGCGGCGCGGTCCGACCCCGCGGACCCGCCGCCCACCGGCCGCGTCCGGCCGTACCCGCCCCGGAAGCCGGGCACGGCCGGACGCGTCCTTCCCCAGGACCAGCAGGACCCGCAGCACCCCGTGAGAGGCGGCCGTCATGGGCCAGCAGACATCCGGCACCGGTGAAGGGCCCGCGGGCAAGGACCCCGGCCGCAGCCCGCTGCGCTGGGCGATGGGCCTCGCCGCCGTCGGGGTGTTCGTCATGTACCAGTCCGTGGAGACCACCCCCGCCGCCCCCCGCTCCGTCGACGGCGGTCCGGCGGCCGTCGCCAGTGCGAGCCCCGTGCCCACCGCGCCGCCCTCCCGGACGACCCCGGCCACGCCCGTGATGTCCCGTTCCAAGCCAGTGAAGCTGCGCATCCCGCAGCTCTTCGTCGAGGCCCCCTTCACCGAGCTCGGTCTCACCCCGACCGGCGGCCTGGCCGCCCCGCCGGCCGACGACCGCAACCTCGTCGGCTGGTACAATGACGGCCCGACCCCCGGCGAACGCGGCCCCGCGGTGGTCGCCGGGCACGTCGACACCACCAAGGGCCCGGCGGTCTTCCTCATGCTGTATGTGCTGCGTCCCGGCAATCCCGTCGAGGTCACCCGCGCCGACGGCTCGGTCGCCGTCTTCACCGTCGACTCGGTGCAGACCTTCGCCAAGAACGCCTTCCCCGACCAGCTGGTCTACGGCGACACCCCGGACGCCCAGCTGCGGCTGATCACCTGCGCCGGCGAGTACAACCGGGCCACCCACGACTACGCCGACAACGTCGTGGTCTTCGCCCACCTGAGCTCCACCCGCCCGGCCTGACGGCGGCCCCTATCCTGGCGGGATGCTGCTGCCAGCCGACCTGCCGACCCCGCTCACCCCGGTCGAGGACCCGGTGCTGGCCCGGGCCGGCGTCGAACTCCGGCTGAAGCGCGACGACCTGCTGCACCCGACGGTGCCGGGCAACAAGTGGCGCAAGCTCACGCCCAATCTGGAGCACGCGCTCGCCGAGGGGCACACCCGGCTGGTCACCTTCGGCGGCGCCTACTCCACCCACCTGCGGGCCACCGCCGCCGCGGCCCGAGCGCTCGGGCTGTCCTCGGTGGGCATAGTCCGCGGCGAGGAGCTCGCCGACCGGCCGCGCAACCCCTCGCTGGCGGCGGCCGAGGCCGACGGGATGGAGCTGGAGTTCGTCACCCGCGGCGCCTACCGGGAGCTCGTCCGCGACCGGGGCCGGCCGACGGTGCGGCGGTGGGGGCGCTGCCTGGTGCTGCCCGAGGGCGGGTCCAACGCACTGGCCGTGCGGGGTACCGTGGCTCTGCCGGCCGAGCTCGGCGACCTGGACGAGCGCGACACGGTGTGCTGCGCGGTCGGTACCGGCGGCACCCTGGCCGGCATCGCGGCGGGCCTGCCGCCCGGGGCACGGGCGCTCGGGGTGGCGGTGCTGCGCGGCGAGGGCTACCTGGAGGAGGAGGTGGCCGCGCTGCACCGGGCGGCGTACGGGCGGACCTTCGCGAACTGGCGGATCGACCACGGCCACCACGGCGGCGGGTACGGGAAGGTGCCCGCCGCGCTGGAGGAGTTCGCGGCCGGTTTCGGCGAGCGGCACGGGATCGGTGTGGAGCGCCGGTACGTGGCCAAGGCGCTGCAGGCGGTGTACGGGCTGGCCGGGACGGCGGTGCTGCCGCCCGGCAGCCGGGTGACCCTGGTGGTCACCGGACTGCCGGACGGTGCCGCTGCGCCGCCGCCGGGCTCCGCGGTCAGCCGTAGCTGAGGTCGGCGCAGAGGTCGCTGTCGGCGGGCCGGGTGTTCGAGGAGATGCCGGTGGGGATTCCGCTCGGCAGCACGACCGGGCCCGAGGTGTCGCCGGACGCGTGGTCCTGGCCGAGCGTCAGGACGAGTCCGTCGGCGTCGGCGTCGGGCCGGACGGTGGCACCCGGGTACAGCGCGGCGAGCTGTTCGGCGGCGGCCTTGTGGCCGGACGAGTAGCCGACCGTGGTGGTGGTCCGGCCCTTGGTGTTGGCGCCGAGCACGACCTCGCGGTAGCCGTGCGCCTTCAGCGCCGTCGCGGCGCGGCCCGCGGTGCCGGTGGCGCCGGAGGCGTTGTGCACGGTGACCGGTACGGCGGTGGCATCCGGTCCGGCCGCGCCGGTCTGGCCGGGGACGGCGGAGGACGGGGAGGGGGACGGCGTGGGCGCGGCCGGGACGGAGGGCGTCGCGGTGGTCGCCGGAGCAGCGGTGGGGGCTGCGGTGGTGGCCGGTGCGGTGGCCCGGCCGTCGAGGGTGCGGTCCTGGCGGAGCAGTTCCCAGAGGGTGTCGACGTCCGGGTGGACGAGCGCGACCCGGGCACCCGCGTACTCCCAGGGCACGGTGACGAAGGAGATGTCCGCCAGCTTGATGTCCTGGAGCGACTGGGCGAAGGTGGCCAGCTTCATGGCGCTGCCGAGCTCCTGGTCGACGGTGAGCGAGCGGGTCGCGGCGTCGGCGAGCGGCAGCAGCGTGGTGAGGTCGAAGCCCCGCCCCTGGATCTTCTTGATGAGCGAGGAGAGGAAGGCCTGCTGGCGCTTCATCCGGCCGATGTCGGAGCCGTCGCCGAAGCCGTGCCGGGCCCGGACGTAGTCGAGCGCCTGCTGGCCGCTGAGCGTCCGGCGGCCCTTGGTGAGGTGTATGCCGTAGGAGTCGACGTCGTTGGGGACGCACACGTCGACGCCGTGCACCGCGTCGGTCATGGCGGCGAAGCCCTTGAAGTCGACGACGACCGTGTGGTCCACCCGCAGGCCGGTGAGCGCCTCCACGGTGTTCTGGGTGCAGGCCGGGTTGCCCTGCGGGTACAGGCCGACGGTGAAGGCCGAGTTGAACATCTGGTTGAGGCGCTCGCTCGTCCAGGTGCCGTTCGGCAGCTTGCACGGCGGGACGGTGACCAGGGTGTCGCGGGGGATGGAGACGCCCACCGCGTGCTTGTGGTCGGCGTAGACGTGCAGCAGGATCGCGGTGTCCGAGTGGCCGACGCCCTCGTCGCCGCCGCCGAGGTCGCCGTTGCCGTCGGAGCGGGTGTCGGAGCCGAGCAGCAGGATGTTGACCGGGCGGCCGCCGCCCGCGGCGGTGGGGCCGGCCGGGGGCCGGCTGGTGGCGATGCCGTCCGCGGAGAAGGTGCTGATGTTCTGGTCGAGGCGGTGGTAGAACCAGGCTCCCGCGCCCGCGGTCGCCAGGACCAGGACGGCTGCGGTGGCGCCGGCGATCCGCGCCAGGCGGCGGCCCGTCCCGCGGGAGGCCGCGGCCGGCCCGCTCTTGTCGGTCATCACACAGTTGCTCTCTGTACGGCCGTGCCCGGCCCGGAAGGGTATTGGCCGGCACTCCTGTGTGCCCCCACCACTGAGACGGCCCGGCGGGCCGTTCGGTTACACGCGGACCCGATCGGATACGGCCGTTTCCGGTCCGGAACCGATCGGGTCGCCCCCTGCGTGAGGTGCTGCGCCCGTCAGGCGGGCGGTACCGCGCCGGCCAGCATCCGGCGGAGCAGGTCGCGCAGCTGGATCCGCTCCTCGGGGTCGAGGGCGGCGAGCGGCTCGCGGGCGAAGTGCAGCGACTCGCGCAGCTCCACCGAGGCGGCCGTGCCGGAGCCGGTGGCGGCGACCAGCTTGACCCGGCGGTCCTGCGGGTCGGCCTCACGGGTGACGAACCCGCGCGACTCCAGCCGGTCGACGATGCCGGTGATGTTGGACGGCTCGCAGCTCAGGGTCTGCGCGATGTGGCGCATCGGCATCGGCCCGCGCCGCAGCAGGGCGAGCACCTTGGCCTGGGCGCCGGTGAGCGAGCGGGCGGCGGCGGCCTCCTCGTACTCGCGGTGGAAGATTCCGACCAGGTTCGCCATGAGGTCGGTGACCTCCAGCGTGACCGGGTCCGTGGGCGGCTGCTGCGTCTCCATGCCCTCCACTGTACCTGAACATTTGACAACCTGAACTATTCGTGTCCACGATTGCTTCAGTAACTCAACCTTTCAGGTGGATGCACCACGGAGGCAGCAATGGCAGAGCAGGCGATCCCCACCACCGGCCGCGAGTGGCACCTGGCGGCGCGCCCCGTCGGCCGGCCCGTTCCGAGCGACTTCGCACTGGTCGAGGCGCCCGTCCGGCAGCCCGGTCCGGGCGAGATCCTGGTCCGCAACGCCTACCTCTCGGTCGACCCGTACATGCGTGGCCGGATGAACGACGTCAAGTCCTACGTCCCGCCGTTCGCGATCGGCGCGGCCATGGACGGCGGCGCGGTCGGCTACGTCGTCGCCTCCGCCGCCGAGGGCTTCGCGGTCGGCGACGCCGTGCTGCACGGCCTCGGCTGGCGCGAGTACGCCACGCTGCCCGCTGCGCAGAGCGTCAAGGTCGACCCGGCCCTCGCGCCGCTCTCGTACTACCTCGGCGTGCTCGGCATGCCCGGCCTCACCGCCTACGCGGGCCTGCTGGAGGTCGCCTCCTTCAAGGAGGGCGACACCGTCTTCGTCTCCGGCGCGGCCGGCGCGGTCGGCTCGCTGGTCGGCCAGATCGCCCGCCTCAAGGGCGCCGCCCGCGTCATCGGCTCGGCCGGCTCCGCCGAGAAGGTCGCCACCCTGACCGGCTCGTACGGCTTCGACGCCGCCTTCAACTACAAGGACGGCCCGGTCGCCGAGCAGCTCGCGAAGGCCGCTCCCGAGGGCATCGACGTCTACTTCGACAACGTCGGCGGCGACCACCTGGAGGCCGCGATCGGCGCCCTCAACCCGCACGGCCGGGTCACCCTGTGCGGCGCCATCGCCCAGTACAACGAGACCTCCGCGCCGGCCGGCCCGCGCAACCTCGCGCTCGCCATCGGCAAGCGGCTGAACCTGCGCGGCATGCTGGTGCGCGACCACGCCGCCCTGCAGCCGCAGTTCGTTGCCGAGGTGGCCGGCTGGCTGAAGGACGGCAGCCTGCGCTACGACGAGACCGTGGTCGAGGGCGTCGAGAACACTGCCGAGGCCTTCCTCGGCCTGCTCCGCGGGGACAACACCGGCAAGATGGTCGTCAAGCTCTGACCGGCTGACGCCGCCTCACCACCACCCCCGCGGGCCGTCGCCCGCGGGGGTGGTCGGCGTATCGGCCCGTCGGCCCGGGAGGTGCGAACGGCCTGGTCGCAAGTCCGACAGGGCGTCAGCACCGGTCCCTGCGGCGGGTGATGGTGCGCCCCCGGACGGAATAGGTCCGTTCGGGGGAGAGCGGGTGCAAGGGGGTGGACCTCATGGGGGATTCGACTAGCATTGGGTGAAAGCTTGTCCGTTTTGCTCAATTTGATTACCTAATGTCGAGTAAGTTGAGCTTCACGGTGGTCATCAGCACCTGCCGGCGGATGGCACGAGGCAGCTGGGGAAGGCGACCCTCGTCCACAGCCTGGAGGTCCCGGTGACGACACGTGGTGTCCTGTACATCCACTCCGCGCCCCGCGCGCTGTGCCCGCACGTCGAGTGGGCGGTCGCAGGCGTGCTCGGCGTGCGGGTCAGCCTCGACTGGATCCGCCAGCCCGCCGCGCCCGGGCACTGGCGTGCAGAGCTCTCCTGGCAGGGCGAGCCCGGCACCGCCTCGCGCCTGGCCTCGGCCCTGCGCGGCTGGCAGCTCATCCGGTACGAGGTCACCAGCGACCCCTGCGCGAGCGCGGAGGGCGAGCGCTACAGCTCGACCCCGAGCCTCGGCATCTTCCACGCCGTCACCGGCATCCACGGCGACATCCTGATCCCCGAGGACCGGCTGCGGGCGGTGCTGCTGCGCGCCCGCACCGAGGGCGGCGACCTGGAGGCCGAACTCGCCCGGCTGCTCGGCAAGCCCTGGGACGACGAGCTCGAACCCTTCCGCTACGCCGGCGAGGGCGCTCCCGTCCGCTGGCTGCACCAGGTGGTCTGAGCAACGGCACCCACGCACGCCGAAGGGGCGCGGGGGCCGCGCGGACCGTTCGGGCGGATGCCTCGCCCTGCCGGTCCGCGCGGTTCCCCGCGCCCCTCCTGTTGCCGCTACCTGTGCCGAGTGAGCGATTCTCAGACGGTGCGGAAGGCGAGGACCACGTTGTGGCCGCCGAAGCCGAAGGAGTTGTTCAGCGCCGCGATCCGGCCCTCGGCGGGCAGCTCGCGCGGCTCGCCGCGGACGATGTCCGCCTGGACGTCGTCGTCCAGGTCGTCCACGTTGATGGTCGGCGGGGCCGTGCGGTGGTGCAGCGCCAGCACGGTCGCCACGGTCTCGATGCCGCCGGCGCCGCCCAGCAGGTGGCCGGTCATCGACTTGGTCGCCGAGATGGCCACGTGCTCCAGGTGCTCGCCGAGCTCCTTCGAGAGGGCCTTCACCTCGGCGGTGTCGCCCTGCGGGGTCGAGGTGGCGTGCGCGTTGACGTGCACGATCTCGGCCTTGTCGAGGTCGCTGCGCTCGAACAGGTCGGCGATCGCCCGGGCGACACCGGCACCGGTCGGCTCCGGCTGGGCGATGTGGTGGGCGTCCGAGGACAGGCCCTGGCCGACGGCCTCGCAGTAGACGCGGGCACCGCGGGCGGCCGCGTGCTCGGCCGACTCCAGCACCACGACGCCCGCGCCCTCGCCGAGGACGAAGCCGTCCCGGGCCTTGTCGTACGGACGCGAGGCGCGCTGCGGCTCGTCGTTGTTCTTGGACATCGCCATCATGTTGGCGAACGCGGCGATCGGCAGCGGGTGGATCGCCGCCTCGGTGCCGCCGGCCACCACGACGTCGGCGCGGCCGGTGCGGATCATCTCGATCGCGTAGCCGATCGCCTCGGCGCCGGAGGCACAGGCGGAGACGGGGGTGTGCACGCCGGCGCGCGCGCCGACCTCCAGGCCCACGTTGGCCGCGGGGGAGTTCGGCATCAGCATCGGGACGGTGTGCGGGGAGACCTTGCGGACGCCCTTGTCCTTCAGCACGTCGTACTGGTCGAGCAGGGTGGTCACACCGCCGATGCCGGAGGCGATCACGGCGCCCAGGCGCTCGGGCGCGAGCTTCGAGGACTCGTCGGTGGCCGGGGTGTCGAAGCCCGCGTCGGCCCAGGCCTCGCGGGCGGCGATCAGCGCGAACTGCGCCGAGCGGTCCAGCTTGCGGGCCAGCGGACGCGGCAGCACGTCACCCGGGTCCACCGCGGTGCGCGCGGCGATCCGGACGGGCAGGTCCGCGGCCCACTCCTCGGTCAGCGCGCCCACGCCGGAACGGCCCTCCAGCAGGCCCTCCCAGAACGAGGCGGCGTCGCCGCCCAGCGGCGTGAAGGCGCCGATACCCGTGACTACCACGGTGCGGTTTTCAGCGGTCACTGGTTCTTCTTCTCTCACGTGTGCAAGGGGTGGCGGAGGGGCCGTGGGGGGACCGGCCGGCCGGGGCTGGGTGCGCCCCGGCCGACCGCAGGCAGCCGGACTGGCCGGCCGCGGGCTCAGCTGTTGGCGAGGATGTAGTCCACCGCGTCGCCGACGGTCTTGAGGTTCTTGACCTCGTCGTCCGGGATCTTCACGTCGAAGCGCTCCTCGGCGGCCACGACGACCTCGACCATGGACAGCGAGTCGACGTCCAGGTCGTCGGTGAAGGACTTGTCGAGCTCGACGTCCTCGGTCGGGATGCCGGCGATCTCGTTGACGATCTCGGCGAGACCTTCCAGAACCTCGTCCTTGGTAGCCATAGCGGCTGCTCCTCTTCGGGTGTTGACAGCGAGCGGTCCGGCGGACCGTCGCGGGTTTTCAGGGGGGCGCGGGCGCCCTGGGAGAGTGACGCCTAGGGGAGAGTAACGACTGCGGCGGCGTACACGAGACCCGCCCCGAAGCCGATGATGAGCGCGAGGTCGCCGCTCTTGGCCTCGCCGCTCTCCAGCATGCGCTCCATCGCCAGCGGGATGGAGGCCGCCGAGGTGTTGCCGGTCTCGGCGATGTCGCGCGCCACCGGCACCGACTCGGGCAGCTTCAGCGCCTTGATCATGGCGTCGGTGATGCGCATGTTCGCCTGGTGCGGGATGAAGGCACCCAGCTGGTCGGCGGTGATCCCGGCGGCGTCCAGCGCCTGCTGGGCCACCTTCGCCATCTCCCAGACCGCCCAGCGGAAGACGGACTGACCCTCCATCCGCAGCGCCGGCCACTTGGCCTCGTCGCCGACGCCGTTGACGGCGTCCTCCTTGGCGAACGCGGTGTCCCAGGCCTGGGTCTGCGAGATGACGTCGCGCTGCGAGCCGTCCGAGCCCCATATCACCTTGCCGATGCCGGGGGTCTCGGACGGGCCGACGATCGCCGCGCCCGCGCCGTCACCGAAGATGAAGGCGGTCGAGCGGTCGGAGGTGTCGGTCAGGTCGCTCAGCCGCTCCACGCCGATGACCAGCACGTACTCGGCGCCGCCGCCGCGCACCATGCCGTCGGCCAGGCCCAGGCCGTAGCCGAAGCCCGCGCAGGCGGCCGAGATGTCGAAGGCCGGGGCGGTGCCGCAGCCCAGCCGGTCCGCGATCTCGGTGGCGATCGCCGGGGTCTGCTTCAGGTGCGAGACGGTGGCCACGATCACGCCGCCGATCTGCTCCGGATTGATCCCGGCCTGGGCGATCGCCTTGCCGGCGGCCTGCACCGACATCTCGGCGACGGTCTCCTCCGGGCCGGCCCAACGGCGCTCGGCGATGCCGCTGCGGGTGCGGATCCACTCGTCCGAGGACTCGATCCAGTTGAGCACCTCGGCGTTGGGAATCACCCGGACGGGGCGGTAGCCGCCGACGCCGTGGATGCGCGAGTACGCGGCACCGGTGGCCGGCTTGATCTGGGGCGCTGTCATCCGTTGTTCTCCTGAGCGCCGTGCTCGGCGACCAGCCCGCGGGCCTTGTCGAGATCGGCAGGGGTCTTGAGGGCCAGCGTCGCCACGCCCTTGAGGTTGCGCTTGACCAGGTTGGTGAGGGTGCCGGCGGGCGACAGTTCGATCACTGCCGTCGCGCCGAGCTGCTGGAGGGTCTCCATGCACAGGTCCCAGCGGACCGGATTGGACACCTGCGACACCAGCCGGGCCAGGACCTCGGCCCCGGAGGCGACGACACCGCCGTCCCTGTTGGAGACGTACGCGACGGCCGGGTCGGCCACCGTCAGGGTCGGCGCCAGCTTCTCCAGCCGGGCCACACCCGGGGCCATGTGCTCGGTGTGGAACGCGCCCGCCACCTTCAGCGGGATCAGCCGGGCGCCGGCCGGCGGGTCCGCCTTCAGCGCCTCCAGCTGCTCCAGGGTGCCGGCCGCGACGATCTGCCCGCCGCCGTTGTTGTTGGCCGCGGTCACGCCGTGCTCGGCGAGCTTGGCGGCGACGACGTCCGGCTCGCCGCCGAGGACGGCGGTCATGCCGGTCGCGGTCACCGCGGCGGCCTCGGCCATGCCCAGGCTGCGCTCGCGGACGAACACCAGGGCGTCCTCGGCGTTCAGCACGCCGGCCAGCGCGGCCGCGGTGATCTCGCCGACGCTGTGGCCGGCCACGCCGCCCACCACCGAGCGGAAGTCGGAGCCGGCGAACAGCTCGGCGGAAGTCAGCAGACCGGCGGCCACCAGCAGCGGCTGGGCCACCGCGGTGTCCTTGATCTCTTCCTCGGAGGCCTCGGTGCCGTAGCGGACGAGGTCGAGACCGGCGACCTCGGACCACTGCCGCAGCCGGTCGGCGGCGCCGTCCAGCTCGAGCCAGGGGCTGAGGAATCCGGGGGTCTGAGCACCCTGTCCAGGGGCGACGATTACGAGCACGGTTCAACCCTCTCTCGCCAGGCACCCGTGGACGGGTAGGCGACGACAACGAAGAAAAGCACGCCGGGTTGTGCAGTCCCTACAGCGCGGTCAGGCCTGGTCGGCGACCGTTCCGAGACGGCCCAGCGCAAGGGCGATGCGCAGGGTGAACGCCGAGCGCACGTCCGAGGGAGCATAGCCCGTGACGTCAGTCACACGACGCAGCCGGTAGCGCACGGTGTTGGGGTGGACGAAGAGCATCCGCGCCGCCCCCTCCAGCGAGGACGCCTGCTCCAGGTAGACACTCAGCGTTTCCAGGAGTGCCGACCCCGCTTCGTCCAGTGGTGTGTAGATCTCCTCCACCAGCTGCCGCCGTGCCGCCTGGTCCCCGGCCAGCGCGCGCTCCGGCAGCAGATCGTCGGCCAGCACCGGCCGCGGCGCGTCCGGCCACGCCGCGCACGCCCGCAGCCCGGCCGCCGCGGCCTGCGCCGAACGCGTCGCCGACAGCAGGTCCGGCACGCTCGGACCGACCACCACCGGGCCCGGCGCGAACTGCCCGATCAGCGCCTTCGCGGTGTGCACCGGCTCCTTGTCGCCGCCCACCACCACGACCAGCCGGCGGCCCAGCACCCCCGTCAGCACCTGCAGCTTGGCGTACCTGGCGGCCCGTCGGATCGCCTCGACCACCGCCTCGCTGTCCCCGTCCGGGGCGCTGCCCATCACCACCCGCACCTGGCTCGGCGACCCCCAGCCCAGCGCGGCCGCCCGCGACAGCACGCCCTCGTCCGCGTCGCCGGACAGCAGCGAGTTCACCACGAGCGCCTCCAGCCGGGCGTCCCACGCACCGCGGGCCTCCGCCGCCTGTGCGTACACCTGGGCCGTCGCGAAGGCGATCTCCCGGGCGTACACCAGCACCGACTCGCGCATCCCCGCCTCGTCGCCCGGGGCGGCCACCTCCTCGATGGCCTCCTCCATCACCTCGATGGTGGTGCGGATCAGCTCCACGGTCTGCCGCAGCGTGATCGCCCGGGTCAGCTCGCGCGGCGCCGTCCCGAACACGTCCGTGGAGATCGCCTGCGGCGCCTCCGGATGCCGGTACCACTCGGTGAACGCCGCGATGCCGGCCTGCGCGACCAGCCCGATCCACGACCGGTGCTCCGGCGGCATCCGCCGGTACCAGGACAGCTGGTCGTCCATCCGGGCGATCGCCGCGGTCGCCAGCTTGCCCGAGGACTTCTCCAGCCGCTTCAGCGTCGCCGAGCGCAACTCGGCCCGCTCGGCTGCCAGTCTGCGCTCCTGCGCGGTCAGCCGACCCCCTCTCGGAGGGCGCGGCGACTCCCCGGCCGGCACCGCCTTGCGGGCGGTGGCCTTCTTGTCGGCCCTCGTACTGTCGGCCCTCGAACTGTCGGGCTTTGCGCTGTCGGGCTTTGCGCTGTCGGGTTCTGCTGAAGCGGCTGGCACAGGAACAAGACTGCCTCACCGCACGCCGTGCTCGTGCACACCCCCCGCCGGTCGTACCCGGCGCGCCGGGCCGCACCGGCCACCCGCCGGGCCGTACCGGCTACCGTGAGCGGGTGACCGAGACCCGAGACCGCGGCCGTGCCGACCTCCGCCGGGCGCCCGAGCGCTACCGCTCCACCCCGGCCGAGGGCATCGAGACCCGGCACTCCTTCTCCTTCTCCGGGCACTACGACCCGAAGAACACCCACTTCGGCGCGCTGCTCGCCTGCAACGAGGAGACCCTCGCCCCGGGCGCGGGCTTCGACGAGCACCGCCACCGCGACACCGAGATCCTCACCTGGGTGCTGGAGGGCGCGCTCGCCCACCGCGACGCCGACGGGCACGCCGGGGTCGTCCGGCCCGGCATGGTCCAGCACCTCAGCTCCGGCTCCGGGACCAGCCACACCGAACGCAACCTCGGCGGCGCCACGGTGCCCGTCCGCTTCGTCCAGATGTGGCTGCAGCCGGACACCTTCGGCACGCCCCCCGCGTACGGCCTGCGGCGGGTCGAACCCGCCGAGGACGGACTCACCCTGCTCGCCTCCGGTCTGGCACGTGACGAGGCGTCGGACGCCCTGCGGTTGCGCCGCTCCGACGCCGCCCTGTACCTCGTGAGCGCCGGCCCGTGGCAGCCGCTGCCCGCCCTTCCCGAGGCGCCCTACCGGTACGTCCACCTCACCGCCGGCTCGCTCGGCTACCGGACCGTCCCCGGCCCGCACGGCGCCGGCCGCTCCCTCGAACCGGGCGACTCCGTCCGCATCACCGGCGACGCCTTCACCGACCCCACCGCGGGCCCGGACGGCGCCGAACTCCTGCTGTGGGAGATGCACTCACCGCTGCAGTTCGGCTGACGCCGGGCCGACCACTCCGGGACGCGGGGAGCCGGGTGCACCCCTACGGCGTGTCTTCAAAGGCGATCGTGCAGCCACAGGGGCGCGTGGGGGCACCTCCCGGCCGAAGGCTGGGGGAGAACCGCGCACCTCGGATGCGGACCGCCGTACAAGTACGGGCTCGGCCCGTGTCACTACGGTGCCCCCCACGCGTCTGGTGGTGCACCCCGCGCGGTCCTGCTTCAGCCGCGGAGATCGGCGAGGACGGCGTCGGTGAAGATCGGCCAGACCTCGGCGGCCCAGGGGCCGAAGTCACGGTCCGTCAGGGCGACCGCGGCGACGCCGGCGGCGGGGTCGACCCAGAGGAAGGTGCCGGACTGGCCGAAGTGGCCGAAGGTCCCCGGCGAGCTGGTGGTGCCCGTCCAGTGCGGGTCCTTGGTGCCGCGGATCTCGAAGCCGAGCCCCCAGTCGTTGGGCCGCCGGTGGCCGAAGCCGGGCAGAACGCCGCCGAGGCCGGGGAAGGCGACCTCGCGGGTGGCCCGGTGCACGGTGGTCGGGTCGAGCAGCCGCGGCGCCTGGAGCTCGGCCGCGAACAGGACGAGGTCGGCCACGGTCGACAGGCCGCCCGCGCCGGCCGGTGCCCGGTGCGCGGTGTTGATCAGGGTGGCGTGCATCCCGAGCGGCCGGAAGACGGCCTCCTGCGCGTACTGCGCGAACGGGATGCCCGAGGCCTTCTCCAGGGTGTCGGCGAGGACGTCGAAACCGGCGTTGGAGTAGAGCCGGCGGGTGCCCGGCGCGGCCATCACCCGGTGCTCGTCGAAGGCCAGTCCCGAGGTGTGGGCGAGCAGGTGACGGACGGTCGAGCCCTCGGGCCCGGCCGGGTCGTCGAGTTCGAAGACGCCCTCCTCGACGGCGACCAGAGCGGCGTACGCGGACAGCAGCTTGGTCACGGACGCCAGCGGGAACAGGTGCTCCTGCGTCCCGTGCGCGCCGAGCACCGCCCCGTCCGCGCCTCGTACCACCGCCGCCGCCGCGTTCGGCACCGGCCAGTCCTCGATCATCCGCAAGCTCTGCATGCGCCGACCATAGCCGCCCGCCGGGTGCCGCCGCGTGACAGGCTTGCTTGGAGTGCACTCCAACTCAGTAGCGTCGTAGCCGTCGCCGACCACCGAGGAGGCCTCCCGTGGCACCGCCCGTCCGCTCCGCGCCCGTTCTCGCCGATCCGCTCGCCTGCACGCACGAGGTCGAGCCGGCCGGGCCGGTGCGCAGCGAGTGGCACACGATCAGCGAGGTCTCCGCGACCACCGGCCTGACCGCGCACACCCTGCGCTGGTACGAGCGGATCGGCCTGCTCGACCCGGTGGACCGCTCGCACTCGGGGCAGCGCCGCTACAACGGGGCCGACCTGGCCCGGCTGGCCTTCCTGGGCCGGCTGCGGCTGACCGGAATGCCGGTGGCGGACATGCTGCGCTACGTGGAGCTGGTCAGGGAAGGCGACCACACCATGGGCGAGCGGCACGACATCCTCGTCGCGCAGCGCGAGGAGGTCCGGCAGCGGATCGCGGATCTGCACGCCACGCTCGCCGTGCTCGACCACAAGATCGACCTCTATTCGTCCAGCATCCCCGGCGACGGCGCGACCGGCCCCTCGGCCGGCGCCGCCCCCGCGGACGCGTCCGGCAGGAAGCAGAAGAGCGCATGACCCTCCCCACCGCACCGCTCGGCACCAACGGCCCGGTCGTCGGCATCCAGGGCCTCGGCTGCATGGGAATGAGCGAGTTCTACGGCCCGACCGACACCGAGGAGGCGCTGGCCACCCTGGACTCCGCGCTCGACCTGGGCGTCACCCTGTTCGACACCGCCGACATCTACGGCTCCGGCCGCAACGAGGAGCTGGTCGGCCCCTTCGTCCGGGCCAACCGCGACCGCGTCGTGCTGGCCACCAAGTTCGCCATCGAGCGGCGCGCCGACGACCCGACGTACCGGGGCGTGCGCAACGACCCGGCGTACATCCGCAGTGCGGTGGACGCCTCGCTGCAGCGGCTCGGCATCGACGTGATCGACCTCTACTACATGCACCGCCGCGACCCGCAGGTGCCGCTCGCCGAGTCGGTGGGCGCCATGGCCGAGCTGGTGCGGGCCGGCAAGGTCCGCCACCTCGGCCTCTCCGAGGTCACCGGCGACGAGCTGCGCGAGGCGTACGCGGTGCACCCGATCGCGGCCCTGCAGTCCGAGTGGTCGATCTTCTCGCGGGACGTCGAGCGCACCGCCGTCCCCGCCGCCGCCGAGCTCGGAGTCGCCTTCGTGCCGTACTCGCCGCTCGGCCGCGGCTTCCTGACCGGCGCGTTCACCGCCGCCGAGCAGCTGAGCGCGGACGACTACCGCCGCTACCACCCGCAGTTCTCCGGTGCGAACGCGGCGGGCAACGCGGCCCTGGTGGCGCCGATCCAGAAGATCGCCGCGGAGCGCGGCACCACGGCGGCGCAGGTCGCGCTGGCCTGGGTGCACCAGCGGGCCGAGGTGCACGGACTGACGGTGGTGCCGATCCCCGGCACCCGCAAGCGGAGCCGGCTCGCGGAGAACGTCGCGGCGGCCGAGCTGCGGCTGACCGCGCAGGAGCTCGCCGAGCTGGAGCCGATCGCGGGCCTGGTGACCGGCAACCGCTACGCCGACATGTCCTCGACCTCGGCCGGCCGCGAGTAGTCCGGTGGGGCGGCCGCGCCCGCGGCTCGGCCGCCCCTCCCCGGGACACCGCGGCTCAGACCGTGCGGCCCATCCAGGCCGCCATCCGCGCGTACGTCCCGGCGCCGTCCGGAACCGGCTGGACCGGGCCGAACGGCACGCCCTCGCCGCGGCCCTCGGCCGGCAGCACCTGCCGGGCGATGCCGAGCACCAGGTGCGCCAGCTCCTCGTCCAGCGCGGCGCTGGGGTCGACCACCTGCGCGATGTCCCAGGAGTGGGTGACGGCCTCCACCAGGTAGCCGCCCACCGCGAGCCGCCCCGGCACCCGCCCCCACGGAACCTCCACCACCCGCTCCAGCGCGGCGTCCTCCCGCCAGGCCGCCGCCCAGCGCTCCCGGGCCCGGCCGAACGCCCCCGCCCAGTCGTCGTCCGCGACCGCGCCCACCGCGGTGGCCACGTCCATCCCCCGGCCGCCCTCGCCGGTGTACGCGCTTCGGTGCACCCCGCCCACGGTGTGGCCGAGCAGCGCCCGCAGGTCGTACGCACTGCACGGGGTCGGCTGCTCCAGCATCTCAGGGGTGACGGCGGTGGCGAGCTTCTCCAGCTGGCCGAGCGCGCGCAGGTACGGCGGGCGGGGGTCTGCGGTGGTGTCCATGGCACAACTCCTCGTCGGGAGGGACGGTCTGACGGCGGACACTCTCCCGGCAATACCTGACATCCCCTGTCAGGTTCTATTCTTCGGCTGGTGAAAGCCGACCGACTGCTGTCGATCCTGTTGCTCCTGCAGACCCGCGGCCGGGTCACCGCCCCCGAGCTCGCCGCCCGGCTGGAGGTCTCCGTCCGCACCGTCTACCGGGACGTCGAGGCGCTCTCCGCGGCAGGCGTCCCGGTCTGGGCCGAGCGCGGCCGGCATGGCGGCATCCACCTGCTGCCCGGCTACCGCACCGACGTCACCGGCCTGACCGGCGACGAGGCCCGCGCGCTGTTCGTGCTCTCCGCCCAGGGCGCGCACGAGGCGCTCGGCCTCGGCGAGGCGATCGGCTCCGCCCTGCGCAAGGTGATGGCCGCACTGCCCGCACCGCACCGCCCGGCCGCCGAACGCACCAGCGAACGCATCCTGGTGGACCCGGCCCGCTGGCTGCGCTCCGAGCCCGCCGTCCGGGTCGACCTCGGAGCCCTGCAGAACGCCGTGTTCGCCGACCGGCGGCTGCGGCTCGGCTACCGCCACAGCGGCGCGGACGGGCCGAGCGACTACACCCTGGACCCGTACGGCCTGGTCAACAAGGCGGGCGTCTGGTACCTGGTGGCCGACCTGGACGGAGCGCCGCGGCTGTTCCGCGCCGAGCGGATCCTCACCGCCGAGGTCCTCGACGACCCGGTGCGCCGGCGGCCCGGCCGGCAGCTCGCCGAGGTGTGGGAGAACCTGCGGGAACAGGTCGAGCGGATCCCCGACGAGGTCGAGGCCGCCGTCCGCATCCGCCGTGAGCGGGCCGACCTGGTGCTGCGCATCCACGCCAACCACGTCCTCGCCCCGGTGGTGCCGGTCGGCGACGGCGCCTGGCTGGAGACGGTGCTCGGCTTCCGGGCGCTGCCCGCGGCCCGCTCCCTGCTGGCCTTCGGAGCCGACGTCGAGGTGGTCTCGCCGCCCGAGGTCCGGGACGAACTGCGCCGGGCGGCCGCCGAGGCGCTCGCCCTGTACGGGCCGCCGGAGAAGGGCGCCACGGCGCGTCCTCATGGGCGCATGGGAACCGACGAGGGGCTTCTCCCCCGGCCTTCGGCCGGGAGGTGCCCCACGCGCCCCTGACCGACCTCCCGTGCGCCTTCGACGACGAGCTCTAGGGCTGGCGGCGGGTGACGTCGCGGTAGTCGCCGAGGGCGATGGCGCCGAAGTTGTGCAGGCTCTGGGTGCCGTCCGCGAAGTAGCCGGTGTGGCCGTTGGAGCCCTGCGAGGAGACCTCGACGGCGCCGAACTCCTGCGTCGTCGGGTCCGCGCCGTGCCCGAAGCCGCCGAACTCCAGGTACGGGACGTTGCCGATCCAGTCGGTGGGGTTGCGGGTCGCCCACACCCGCACGCCCGGGCCGAGCTCGGTCGAGGTCTGCACACCCATGCCCGGGCTGCCGAAGACCACCACGTCGGCCGGGGCCGAGCCGTGGATCGAGGGGGCGGCGGTGCCGCAGACCACCGAACCGTAGGAGTGGCAGAACAGGGTCGGCGGGAGGGTGGCGCTGCCGGTCTCCCGCAGCCCGGCCAGCAGCCGCAGCAGCCGCGGCGCCGCGGCCTCGGCGAGCCGGGAGGTGACCGCGTCGGGGCCGAGCCCCGAGGGGGTGACGTAACCGGTCCAGGCGATCACGGCGGTACGGCTGCCGGGGGACTGCCGGTGCTCCTCGGCGAGCAGGGCGCGGGCCATGCCGGTCACCGAGCGCAACGGGTCGGCGGTCTGGTCGAAGTGCGCGAGGTCCGCGTCCGAGCCGGGCACCAGGACGGAGATCCGGTCGGCGGTGGTGAGGTCGCCGTACGCCTCGCTGACCAGTCCGCGGCCGCGGGGGTCGAAGGCGAGGATCTGCCGGCCGGGCTTGAGCAGCCGCTCGGTGTCGTCGGCGCGGACGGCGGCGGCCGCGCGCTCGACCGGGGTGAGGCGGTCGTCGGCGGCGCGTTCCCGGGCCCGTTCGACCTCCTCGGTGATCGCGATCCGGTTGGCGCGGTAGCGCAGGCCCACCGGTACCCCGTCGAGGTTGCCCACCACCAGCGGATACACCTCGGCGAGGCGGTCCTGCTGGGCCTCGGTCAGGCCGGCGAAGAAGGCGGCGACGGCGGGCGCGTCCGCGGTGGCCGGGTCGGGCAGGGCGCGGCCGAGCGACTCGTCCTCGACCCAGGCGGCGCTGCCGGCCGGCGGGGTGGTGATCGCCACCTGCTCGTTGGAGGCGGCGGCCTGGGCGGCGGCGGCTCCGGCGTCCAGCAGGACGGCGGAGGCGGCGAACGCGCCTATCAGCATGCGCTTGACCCGCCTGCGCTGCATGGGCGTACTCTCCCTCGGGCCGGTGACCGTGACAGCGGGCGTGGCCCGACGGTGGTACGACTGCTGTGCCAGCCAGGGTAGAACGCCCGAGCTGGGGGTGAGCAGAGTCTAAACCGTGCGATGGGTCACACACACGAGGGACCTGGCGTGGCGTCAGGTTGCCCGTTCGGCGTCGAACGTCCGGACCAGTCCCTTGGGTGCGGTGCTGCGCCAGGCCTCGGTGACCAGTTCGCGCAGCTCGTCCGCGCCGACCCGGCCGAGCTCGACCAGCACCCAGCCGTGCCGGCCCACGTACGGGGCCACCGCGTAGGTCTCCGGATCGGCGGCGAGCAGGGCGGCCTGTTCGTCCTTGGAGGCCTTGACGCGGACCCGGCCGGACTCGGGGGCGCCCATGGCGAAGATCTTCTCACCGACCCGCAGGGTCACCTCGGTCTCCCAGGTCAGCCGCTCGGTGGCCGTGGGCAGGGCCAGCCCCATCTCCAGGAACTGATCGAACGTCACCATGCGGTCCAGCCTAGACGTGCCCCCGCGCGCCCTTGGGCGGTCCCCGGTGGGTCAGTTGCGCCACGGGCCGGCGAGGGCGGGGCCGAGCTGGTCGAGGTGGCGCTCGATGATGGCGATCATGCCGTCGGGGCCGGCCGCGTGGGCGGCGGTGTCGGCCGTCCAGGACAGGTGGGAGACCCGGACGACGGCGCCGAAGGCGGCGGCCAGCACCCGGGGCCGCACGTCGGTGGCGGGGTCGAGGCCCTCGCGCTCGGCGAGGATCGCGGTGACCACGCCCTCCTGCTCGATGGTGCGCCGCAGGTGGGCGGCGAGCAGGACCGGCGTGGACTCGATGAGGTCGATCAGCTCCAGCGCGGCCTGCACGCCGCCCGGCCCGCTGCCCTCGTCCCGGCTCAGCACCTGCCAGGCCTGGGTGATGGAGGCCCGCATCGCCTGCAGCGGCGTCTCCGCGGCGGGCCGGCGCCGCAGGCAGTCGACGAAGTAGTCCTCGGCGTCGGCGAGGACGGCCAGGGCCACCTCCTCCTTGTTGGCGAAGTACCGGAAGAAGGTGCGCTGCGAGACGTCCACGCTCGCGGCGATCTCGTCGACCGTGGTGCGGGCGTACCCCTGCCGCAGGAAGAGGGCGTGGGCGGCCGCCACCAGGGAGTCCCTGGTGCGCTGCTTCTTCCGCTCGCGCAGTCCGAGGACCCGGCAGTCGGAGGCCGGCTGTCCGGTGCGGGAGGGGGTGAGCGGCAGGGCCATGCAGGGCGCCTTTCCTGGCAGAGCGGGACGGATACCACGATAGCCGCTCTGCCATATGTCAGTGCCAGACGTACGACATGAATTGCCGAATGTCAGTAGCTGACATAATGTTCCCGCGAGTGGCGCCGTGCGGCCGGACAGCCGTGGGGACGGGTGGGCCCGCGGCGCCACGTCGCCCACGTCACGCAGCACGTCACCCTCGTCTCGTCCGAAAGCCCCGGAGGGCAGCATGAGTTCGTCCGTCGTCAAGACCGGGAAGGCGGACACCCCGCCGCAGTCCGCCGGCGCCCCGCCGACCGGCTCCCGGGGCCTCCAGGGCCACCCCTGGCTGACCCTGCTCACCGTCGCGGTCGGCGTGATGATGGTGGCCCTCGACGGCACCGTCGTCGCCATCGCCAACCCGGCCATCCAGGCGGACCTCGGCGCCTCGCCCGCCGACATCCAGTGGGTCACCAGCGGCTACCTGCTGGCGCTGGCGGTCTTCCTGATCACGGCCGGCAAGATCGGCGACCGGTTCGGCCACAAGTCGACCTTCCTGGTCGGCGCGGCCGGCTTCGCCGCCACCTCCGCCGCGATCGGCTTCGCGGGCAGCATCCGGACGGTCATCCTCTTCCGCGTGCTGCAGGGCCTGTTCGGCGCGCTGCTGCAGCCCGCCGCGCTGGGCCTGCTGCGCGGCGCCTTCCCGGCCGAGAAGCTCAACATGGCGATCGGCATCTGGGGCGGCGTGATCGGCGCCTCCACCGCGGCCGGCCCGATCGTCGGCGGCCTGCTGGTCGAGCACGTCAACTGGGAGTCGGTCTTCTTCATCAACATCCCGGTCGGCCTGATCGCCCTGGCGCTCGGCCTGTGGATCCTGCGTGACGTGCGCACCGAGAACGCCGCGAAGTCCTTCGACATCCCCGGCATCGTGCTGCTCTCCGGGGCGATGTTCATGCTGGTCTGGGGCATCATCAAGGCCCCGGTCTGGGGCTGGGGCGACCCGGCGACCCTGGTCTTCCTCGGCGGCGCCGTCCTCGCGATGGTCGTCTTCGCCTTCTGGCAGACGAAGGCCGAGGAGCCGCTGATCCCGCTCAGCCTGTTCCGGTCGGTGCCGCTGTCGGCCGGCACCCTGCTCATGGTGCTGATGGCCTTCGCCTTCTTCGGCGGCGTCTTCTTCGTCACCTTCTACCTGCAGAACGTGCACGGCATGGCCCCGGTCGACGCCGGCGTCCACCTGCTGCCGATGACCGGCATGATGATCGTCGGCGCCCCGGTCGCCGGTGCCGCGATCGGCAAGCTCGGCCCGCGCATCCCGATCGTCGCCGGCATGCTCTTCACCACCGCCGCCATGCTCGGCATGTCGACCCTCTCCACCGACTCCGGCACCGGCGTGATGTCGCTCTGGTTCGTGCTGATGGGCCTCGGCCTGAGCCCCGTCATGGTCGGCGCCACCGAGGTGATCGTCGGCAACGCCCCGCTGGAGCTCTCCGGTGTGGCCGGCGGCCTGCAGCAGGCCGCGATGCAGGTCGGCGGCAGCCTCGGCACCGCCGTGCTCGGCGCCGTGATGGCCTCCAAGGTCACCGACGTGCTGCCGCAGAACTGGGCGAAGGCCGGCCTGCCGCCCGTCCAGGGCGCCCAGGCCGAGGGCCTCAACCAGGCCGCCCAGCTCGGCATCGCCCCGCCCGCCCCGGCCGGCACCCCGCAGCAGGCGGTGGACGCGATGGCGAACGCCGTCCACACCTCCTTCGTCAGCGGCATGTCGCTCGCCTTCGTGGTGGCCGCCGTGGTGGCCCTCGCCGCCGCCGGGCTCGGCCTGCTCACCAAGCGCGGTGCCAACGACGCCGGTCCGGCCGTCCACATCTGAGGCCCGCACACCCTGCGCGGCACTCCTGCGCAGCCCCGGGCAGCACGCCCTCGCACCCGGTCGGGAGTCCGCTCCCGGCCGGGTGCGCTGCGTCGCCGGCCCGGCGCTCCCGGTCGCCGGGCCGGGGCACCGGGCCCAGACTGGGAGCCGGCGGGGCCGTCCGGCCGGAGCGGCGGGACGGATTTCGGACGGGGCACAGGGGACGGCGATGGACCCAGCGGACGGCGGCGGGCCCCCCGCGGACGGCGGGGCGGACGACCCGAACGGCGAGCACGGCGCGCACGGCACGGACGGCGCGCACGGCACGGACGACGCGGACGGCCGGCTGCTCGCCGGGCGCTACCGGCTCGGGCGGCGGCTCGGCCGGGGCGGCATGGGCACGGTCTGGGTGGCCCGGGACGACAAGCTCGCCCGCCAGGTCGCGGTGAAGGAACTGAGCGTCGCGGGCCTGCCCGAGGAGGACCTCGCCGCCGTCCGGGCGCGGATGGAGCAGGAGGCCCGCGCGGCCGCGATGCTCAAGCACCCCGGCGTGATCACCGTGTACGACGTGCTGGAGGAGGCCGGCCGGCCGTGGATCGTGATGGAGCTGATCGACGGCCGCTCGCTCGCCGAGGTCGTCGCCGAGGAGGGAACCCTGCTGCCCAAGGACGCCGCCCGGATCGGCGAGCAGGTGCTCGGCGCCCTCGACGAGGCGCACCGGCACGGGGTGCTGCACCGCGACGTCAAACCCGCCAACATCCTGCTGGAGCGCGGCGGCCGGGCCGTCCTCACCGACTTCGGCATCGCCGTGCTGGCCGGCGCCCCCGGCCTGACCCGCACCGGCGACATCGTCGGCTCGCCGGACTACGTGGCCCCGGAGCGGGTCACCGGCCACCGGCCCGGCCCCGAGTCCGACCTCTGGTCGCTCGGCGCGACGCTGTACGCGGCGGTCGAGGGGCAGTCGCCGTTCCACCGGACGACCACCATGAGCACCCTGCAGGCGGTGGTCGCCGACCCGCTGCCGGAGCCGCGCAACGCGGGCCCGCTGGCGCCCGTGCTGGAGGCGCTGCTCCGCAAGGACCCGGCCGAGCGGCCCACCGCGCCCGAGGCGCTGGCGATGCTGCACGAACTGGCGGGCGGCCGGCCGCGGGCCGTCCAACCGCCGCCCACCGAGCGGGTCACTCCGGTGCTGGGCGTGCCCACCGTGGCCACCCCGCCGACGCCCGTCCCGGCCCCGGCCGCGCTGTCTGCCGCCGCCCTGCCGTCCGGGGAGCCGGCAGCCGCGGAACCGGCGCAGCCGCCCGCCGACGGGTCCGGGCCTGCGCACGGCCACCGGCGGGCCTGGCTGATCGCCGCGGGCGTGCTGGTGGCGGCCGCGGTGGCCGGGGGCGTGGCGTTCGCCCTGCTCGGCGGCTCGGACGAGCCCGGCCCGTCCTCGGCCGCGGGCTCCTCGTCGGCCGCCGCCCCCACGCCGACGCCCACGCCCACGCCGACGCCCAGCCCGACGCCGACGCCGACGCCGACTCCCACCCCGAGCCCGACACCCACCCCCACACCCACGCCGACCGGCACTCCCGCCCCGGCGGGCTTCCGCTGGAGCGACGACCCGGCCGGCTTCCGGGTGGCCGTGCCGCAGGGCTGGACCCGCAGCGAGTCGGGCGGCCAGATCGACTACTCCCCGGACGGCGGCCTGCACCTGCTGCGCTTCGGCGTCGCGCCCGGCGCCACCCGGTCGCCCGAGGCGCACTTCCTCGAACTGGAGCAGACCGTCTCCGCCCAGCCCGACTACGTCCGCATCGTCCTGCAGCCGAACGTCTACCAGGGCCGCGAGGGCGCCCTCTGGGAGTTCACCTCCACCGACCGGCAGGGCAACCCGCGGCACGCGATCGACCAGGCGTTCATCGCCCCGGACGGCACCGAGTACGCGATCTACGCCGCCTCGCCGGAGGACGACTGGACGGTCACCCGGCAGCAGTTCTCCACCGTCCTCAACACCTTCACCGTGACCTGAGCCTGGAACGCCGGAGGGCCGGCCACCCCCTGCGGGGCGGCCGGCCCTCCGGACCGGATCAGCGGATCAGGCGTCGCCGCCGGCCGCGCCCGGGTCGGCCGCGGCCACGTCGAGCAGCTGGTAGCGGTCGATCGCGGACTTCAGCACGCTGCGCTCGACCTTGCCCTGCTTGGCGAGCTCGGTGAGCACGGCGAGGACGACCGACTGCGCGTCGATGTGGAAGAAGCGACGGGCCGCACCGCGGGTGTCGGCGAAGCCGAAGCCGTCCGCACCCAGCGACTGCCAGGCGCCCGGCACCCAGCGCGAGATCTGGTCCGGCACCGCACGCATCCAGTCGGACACGGCGACGAACGGGCCCTCGGCGCCCTGGAGCTTGGCGGTCACGTACGGGACGCGCTGCGGCTCCTCCGGGTGGAGCAGGTTGAACTCCTCCGCCTCGACGGCGTCGCGGCGCAGCTCGTTCCACGAGGTCGCGGACCACACGTCGGCCTTGACGTTCCACTCCTCGGCGAGGATGCGCTGGGCCTCCAGGGCCCACGGCACGGCCACGCCGGAGGCGAGGATCTGCGCCGGGATCGCGCCCGCCTCGCCGCCCTTGAGCCGGTACAGGCCCTTCAGGATGCCGTCGGTGTCGACGCCCTCCGGCTCGGCCGGCATCTTGATGGGCTCGTTGTAGACGGTGAGGTAGTAGAAGACGTCCTCGCCGTTCGGGAACTCCTCGCTGGAGCCGTACATCCGGCGCAGACCGTCCTGCACGATGTGGGCGATCTCGTAGCCGTACGCCGGGTCGTACGCGACGACGCCGGGGTTGGTCGAGGCCAGCAGGTGCGAGTGGCCGTCGGCGTGCTGCAGGCCCTCACCGGTCAGCGTGGTGCGGCCGGCGGTGGCGCCGAGCACGAAGCCGCGGGCCAGCTGGTCGGCCATCTGCCAGAACTGGTCGCCGGTGCGCTGGAACCCGAACATCGAGTAGAAGACGTACACCGGGATCAGCGGCTCGCCGTGCGTCGCGTAGGACGAACCGGCGGCGATCAGCGAAGCGGTGCAGCCCGCCTCGGAGATGCCGTCGTGCAGCATCTGGCCGGTCGGGGACTCCTTGTACGCCAGCAGCAGCTCGCGGTCGACCGACTCGTAGGTCTGGCCGAGCGGGTTGTAGATCTTGGCGGACGGGAAGAGCGAGTCCATGCCGAAGGTGCGGTACTCGTCCGGCGCGATCGGCACGAAGCGGTTGCCGATGCCCTTGTCCCGCATGAGGTCCTTGAGCAGCCGGACGAACGCCATGGTGGTGGCGATGGTCTGGTTGCCGGAACCCTTCTTGACCGCCTTGTACGCGTCGTCGCCGGGCAGCTCCAGCTTGCGCGGACGCACCTTGCGGGTCGGCACGTAGCCGCCGAGCTCGCGCCGGCGGTCGTGCATGTACTGGATCTCCTCCGAGTCGCGGCCCGGGTGGTAGTAGGGTGCGTAGCCCTCGTCCAGCTGCTTGTCGGTGATCGGCAGGTGCAGGCGGTCGCGGAAGCGCTTCAGGTCCTCGACCGTCAGCTTCTTCATCTGGTGCGTCGCGTTGCGGCCCTCGAAGTTCGGGCCGAGCGTCCAGCCCTTGACCGTCTGGGCGAGGATGACCGTCGGCTGGCCCTTGTGCTCGCGGGCCGCCTTGAACGCCGCGTAGACCTTGCGGTGGTCGTGGCCGCCGCGGCCCAGGTGCTGGATCTCGTGGTCGGTCATGTTCTCGACCATGGCGCGCAGGCGCAGGTCGCCGCCGAAGAAGTGCTCGCGGATGTACGCGCCGGTCTCGGTGGCGTAGGTCTGGAACTGGCCGTCCACCGTGGTGTTCAGCTTGTTCACCAGGACGCCGTCGCGGTCCTGCGCGAGCAGCGGGTCCCAGCTGCGGTCCCAGACCAGCTTGATCACGTTCCAGCCGGCACCGCGGAACTGCGACTCCAGCTCCTGGATGATCTTGCCGTTGCCGCGGACCGGGCCGTCGAGGCGCTGCAGGTTGCAGTTGACCACGAAGGTCAGGTTGTCCAGGCCCTCGCGCGCGGCGAGCGACAGCTGGCCGAGCGACTCGGGCTCGTCCATCTCGCCGTCGCCGAGGAAGGCGTAGACGTGGCTGTTCGAGGTGTCCTTGATGCCGCGGTGCTCCAGGTACCGGTTCATCCGGGCCTGGTAGATCGCGCCGAGCGGGCCGAGGCCCATCGAGACGGTCGGGAACTCCCAGAAGTCCGGCATCAGCCGCGGGTGCGGGTAGCTGGACAGGCCGTAGGGGGCCTTCGACTTCTCCTGGCGGAACGCGTCGAGCTGCTGCTCGGTGAGTCGGTCCAGCAGGAAGGCGCGGGCGTAGATGCCGGGGGAGGCGTGACCCTGGAAGAAGATCTGGTCGCCGGACTCGCCCTCGGCGTCCTTGCCGCGGAAGAAGTAGTTGAAGCCCACGTCGTACAGGGACGCGGAGGAGGCGAAGGTGGCGATGTGGCCGCCGACGCCGATGCCCGGGCGCTGCGCCCGGGAGACCATCACGGCCGCGTTCCAGCGGGTCGCGTTGAGGATCTTGCGCTCGATCTCCTCGTTGCCGGGGAAGAACGGCTCGTCCTTGGTCGCGATGGTGTTGACGTAGTCCGTGCTGCGCATCTCGGGCACGGCGACACGCTTCTCGCGGGCGCGCTCGATCAGGCGGAGCATCAGGTAGCGGGCGCGCTCACGCCCCCGCTCGTCGATGGCCGCGTCGAGCGACTCCAGCCATTCCGCGGTCTCCTCGGGATCGAAGTCCGGGACCTGACTCGGAAGGCCGCCAATGATGATCGGGTTGCGATCGGATCCGGAAGCCACGCTGTTCCTTCACTGTCGGTCGAAACTGAGGTGTGTCGCGCCGCCTCCATCGTGTACCGCGACTCGGAGATCCGTCATCTCTACCGATCGGTAACCGTTCCGCCTGGTGGGCGGGCCGGTCGGGGGGTGTGCGGCGGGCTTCGTCGCCCGTTCTGCGCACCCCCGGGTGTGGTGTTACGAAGAGGTGGTCCGACCTGGGTCCCTCCCGCCCGGAAGGGCGGTCGGGCTGAGGGCCAACAGGAGACTTTACGCCCGCCGGAGCAGTGACCCCGAATGCCGTTCGCATCTCGGGCAGGTGTGCGGCGGGTGCTGGACCTGGGCCGGGGGGCGAAGCATGATTGGTCGGGGCAGGAAAGGGCAAACGGGTGTGATTCGCGACACGTCACTCGGCGTGTCCCCCTTCCCCACGTCAACCTTTGGGTGGGATCGGGTGTCGGGTACTTGCGCGAACCGCCGCGCACGTGTGGACTACGCCCACAGCCTCGGCATGGACGCCGAGCCGAATACTGGAGGTTATTCCCGTGAGCGCGACCGCGGACCCCGCGGACAAGTCCAACCCGGCAGCTCGTCTCGGCTTCGAAGAGGGCCAGATCATCCAGGAGCTCGGGTACGACGAAGACTGTGACCAGGAGCTCCGCGAGGGCATCGAGGACATCACTGGCAGCGATCTCGTCGACGAGGACTACGACGACGTCGCCGACGGCGTCCTGCTGTGGCACCGCGAGGAGGACGGGGATCTCACCGACGCCCTCGTCGACGCGCTGGAGTACCTCGCCGAGGGTGGTCTGATCTGGCTGCTGACGCCCAAGACCGGCCGCGACGGCCACGTCGAGGCGCACGAGATCGCCGACGCCGCCAAGACGGCCGGCCTGTCGCAGACCAGCTCGGTCGCGATCGCCAAGGACTGGGCCGGAACCCGCCTGGCCACCCCGAAGGCCGCGCGCTCCGGGAAGCGCTGACCTACGGAACGACCGTCAAGGGCCCCGCTGGAGCATCCTCCAGCGGGGCCCTTCGGTGCGCCGTGCCATGTTGTGGCCGCCGCCGGTGCGGATGTTCACCGAGGGCGCAACCATGGGGCCGGGCTCACCCGAACGGCGGAAACCACCCGGACGGATGCGAGGATGCCCCTGTCCCGAGGTCGCGCTCCGCGGCCGCGGCACCACGACGAGGAAGGTCCCATCCATGGCCATCGAGGTCGGCACCCAGGCTCCGGACTTCGAGCTCAAGAACCAGCACGGCGAACTGGTGAAGCTCTCCGACTTCCGGGGCGAGAAGAACGTCGTCCTGGTCTTCTACCCGTTCGCCTTCACCGGTGTCTGCACCGGCGAGGTGTGCGCGATCCAGAAGGAGCTGCCGCGCCTGCAGAACGACGACGTCCAGGTGCTGGCGGTCTCCAACGACTCGCCGTTCACGCTGCGCGTCTTCGCGGACCAGGAGGGGCTGGACTACCCGCTGCTGTCCGACTTCTGGCCGCACGGCGAGGTCTCCCGCGCCTACGGCGTCTTCGCCGAGGACAAGGGCTGCGCGGTGCGCGGCACCTTCGTGATCGACAAGGCCGGCACCGTCCGCTGGTCCGTGGTCAACGGGCTGCCGGACGCCCGCGACGAGCAGGAGTACCTGGCCGCCCTCGGCGCGCTCTGACTCCGAGGGGGCGTCCCGCCCCGGCCCGGCGCGTTCGGACGGTTGTCCGACGCGCCGGGTTTTCCTGGCGGGCCGGTGGGGAACCCGGCACTACGATCGGGCCGTTGGCAGGACGGGTGCCCCGCACGGGGTGGCCCGGACCCGCACCACCGGGGGCACCAGCACGTGCCTCCCGCACCTTTGGAGGACTAGTGGGTGTCAGCCTGAGCAAGGGCGGCAACGTCTCCCTCACCAAGGAGGCCCCGGGCCTGACGGCCGTGATCGTCGGCCTCGGCTGGGACGTCCGCACCACCACCGGCACCGATTTCGACCTGGACGCCAGCGCCCTGCTCTGCACCGACCAGGGCAAGGTCCGCTCCGACGCCGACTTCGTCTTCTTCAACAACCTGACCAGCCAGGACGGCTCGGTCGAGCACACCGGCGACAACCTCACCGGTGAGGGCGAGGGCGACGACGAGCAGATCAAGGTCAACCTGGCCGGCGTCCCGGCCGAGGTCGCCAAGATCGTCTTCCCGGTGTCGATCTACGACGCGGAGAACCGCCAGCAGAACTTCGGCCAGGTGCGCAACGCCTTCATCCGCGTGGTCAACCAGGCCGGCGGCGCCGAGATCGCCCGGTACGACCTCTCCGAGGACGCCTCCACCGAGACGGCCATGGTCTTCGGCGAGCTCTACCGCAACGGCGCGGAGTGGAAGTTCCGCGCCATCGGCCAGGGCTACGCCTCCGGCCTGCGCGGCATCGCGCAGGACTTCGGCGTGAACGTCTGACCGCGGAGGCGGTTGCATACTCTTGGCCGGGGCCGGTACGGGTGCACTCCCGTACCGGCCCCGGCCGCTTGCCTGTCCGCTGCCTGTCCGCGGCGGGTGCGGTCGGGTAGTTCAGGAAGTTCAGGCCGGTGCGCGGGATCGTGCGACGGTGCGGGGGCGTAGATCTGGGGTACGTCCCGTCGTGCCGGTCGCTGGCCGGAGCCGGCCCGGCAGAGAGGCCCCGGGGACGGGGGGACTGGGAGGAAATCCAGATGAGTGTCACGCTGGCCAAGGGCGGCAACGTCTCGCTGAGCAAGGCCGCGCCCAACCTGACGCAGGTGCAGATCGGCCTGGGCTGGGACGCCCGTTCGACCACCGGCGCACCGTTCGACCTGGACGCCAGTGCGCTGCTCTGCGCGGGTGGCCGGGTGCTCGGCGACGAGTACTTCGTCTTCTACAACAACCTGCGCAGCCCCGAGGGTTCGGTCGAGCACCAGGGCGACAACCTCACCGGCGACGGCGACGGGGACGACGAGGTGGTGCAGGTCAACCTCGACCTGGTGCCCGTCCACGTCGACAAGGTGGTCTTCGCGGTGTCGATCTACGACGCCGAGGCCCGGATCCAGAACTTCGGCCAGGTGTCCAACGCCTACATCCGCGTGGTCAACCTGACGGACGGGCGCGAGATCGCCCGCTACGACCTCACCGAGGACGCGTCCACGGAGACCGCGATGATCTTCGGCGAGCTCTACCGCTACCAGGGCGAGTGGAAGTTCCGCGCCGTCGGTCAGGGCTACGCCTCGGGCCTGCGCGGCATCGCCCTGGATTTCGGAGTAAACGTGCAGTAAAGTCCGCCGCCGAAAAACACGCCCGTGGACATGAATTCGAAAGGTAACTGACCCCGTGTTCCTCCGCACATTCGGATGGTCCTTCGCCATCACGATCGTCGGCCTCCTTGCTGCCGGCCTGATCTGGGGGGCCGAAGGGTTCGGCGTCGTGCTGATCCTCTCGATCCTCGAGATCTCCCTCTCGTTCGACAATGCGGTCGTCAACGCCACCGTCCTGAAGCGGATGAACCCCTTCTGGCAGAAGATCTTCCTGACGGTCGGCGTCCTGATCGCCGTCTTCGGCATGCGCCTGATCTTCCCGCTGCTGGTGGTCGGTCTGACGGCCCACCTCGCGCCGGGCACGGTCATCGAGCTCGCCCTGGACTCGACCAAGACCTACAACGGCCAGACCTACGCCGACTACCTCGAGGCGGCCAACCCGGCCATTGCGGCCTTCGGCGGCATCTTCCTGCTGATGATCTTCCTCGACTTCATCTTCGAGGAGAAGGACTTCAACTGGCTGCGCTGGCTGGAGAAGCCGCTGGAGAGGATCGGCAAGCTGGACGCCCTCTCCTCGGTCATCGCGCTGGTGGTCCTCGCCCTCTCCGCCCGCCTCTTCGCGGCCGAGCACGCCGAGACCGTCCTGCTGGCCGGCCTGATGGGCCTTGCCACCTACCTGGCCGTCAACGGACTGTCCGGCGTCTTCGAGTCCGGCCTGGAGGCGCAGGAGGAGGCCGAGGAGGAGGCGGAGAAGACCGGCAAGTCGATCGTCCAGGTCGGCGGCAAGGCCGCGTTCTTCCTCTTCCTCTACCTGGAGGTCCTGGACGCGTCGTTCTCCTTCGACGGCGTGGTCGGCGCCTTCGCCATCTCCCAGGACATCTTCATGATCACCCTGGGTCTGGGCATCGGCGCGATGTACATCCGCTCGCTCACGGTCTTCCTGGTCCGCAAGGGCACCCTGGACGACTACGTGTACCTGGAGCACGGCGCCCACTACGCGATCGGTGCGCTGGCGCTCATCCTGCTGGCCTCGATCGAGTACCACATCCCGGAGCTGGTCACCGGCCTGATCGGCGTCGGCTTCATCGGTGCGGCGCTCGCCTCCTCGGTGGTCCGCAACCGGCGCGAGCAGGCGCTGGAGACCTCCGAGCCGGAGACGACATCGGTCTGATCCGACGGCCGGTCCACGCGGCCCGATCCGCGCACGGTACCGCGAAGGGCCCCGCACACCTCGGTGTACGGGGCCCTTCGCGGTTGCCGGGGGCGCCGCCGGGAGCAGCGTCGCCGGGGTCAGCCGAGCTGCTGCTCGATCGCACGGAGCTTGCGCTCCAGCGAGTCCAGCTTCGGCATCGCCAGGGTGTCCTCGTCCAGCGTCAGGTCGATGCTGGACGAGCTGCCGACGGCGGCGCGGGGGCGCCGGCCGGCGGTGAGGGCGGCGGGCTCCAGCGCGGAGGGGCCGACCTTGGCCATCGGGTCCTCGTCGGCTAGAGCAGGCTCCGTAGCGGAGGACTCGCCCGCGCCGGCCGCGGTCAGCGCCGGCACCTGGCGGCCGCCGCGGGCACGGGAGAGCACGCCGCCCTGCGAGCGGGCGAGCGCCTTCAGCTCGGCGCGCTCGCGGCGGTCCGCCGAGCGGGCCCGCAGCTTCGCCTCCTGCTTGGCCTGCCGGTCCTCGCGGACCTCCTCGACCGCCTCGTCCAGGCTGCGGACGTTCTCCAGCAGCATCAGCGACCAGGCGGCGTAGGTCTCGCGGGGCGCGCGCAGCCAGCGGACGATGCGGATCTGCGGCAGCGGCCGCGGGATCAGGCCCTGCTCGCGCAGCGCCGCCCGGCGGGTCTGCTTCAGCGCCCGGTCGAACAGCACGGCGGCCGAGATCGACATGCCGGCGAAGAACTGCGGGGCGCCGTCGTGGGAGCCGCCGCGCGGGGCGTGCACCCAGTTGAACCAGGCCGAGGCGACCGCGAACAGCCAGACGAGCAGGCGCGAGCCGAGCGCCGCGTCACCGTGGCTGGCCTCGCGCACGGCGAGCACCGAGCAGAACATCGCGGCGCCGTCGAGGCCGAACGGGACGAGGTACTCCCAGCCGCCGGACAGGCCGAGGTTCTCCTGGCCGAAGCCGACCAGGCCGTGGAAGGACAGCGCGGCCGCGACACCGGCGCAGCAGAACAGCAGCACGTAGGAGGCGCCGCCGTAGACCGCCTCCTTGCGGCGGCGGCGCTCCTCGCTGCGCTCCCAGGAGTCGGTGTTCTCGTCGACCTTGTTGTTCTTGACGCGCAGCACGGCCACCAGGACGGCGGTGAACAGCAGGGCTGCGCCGCCGATGACGGCCCATACCAGCTGTATGGAGGAGAGGTTCATCGTGGGTCGGGCCTCGAATTTCCGCAGGACGGGGGGATGGAACGCGGTCGGGCACAGGAGGCGGCCCGGGCGGGTCGGGATCCTGACGGGGCGTCGTGGACGCCACCGCACGGGACGTCGGAGACTCCTGTGCGGCACCGACGATATCGCGTCCAACGGCCCGGCATGGTACGGGAGGCGGCGATCGCCCGCCAGGCGGAGGACTGACGGTGGCTCATCGTCGCCGTTGGGGTATGGCTCTGATGGGACGATACGAGCACGGTGCACGACGGAGGGTGATCACCGGCCGGACGGCCGGGAGAGGGGGAGGGCGGACGCCATGGTCTCGGTCTGGGAGTTCCTCAAGGGGGATCGCAGAGGGGTGGACTCCGGGGGGCAGTTCAAGGTCACGCTGACCAAGTCCCAACCGCAGCACGCGCTGACCGGCGCGGCGGCGACCACCGGGTATCTGTACGTGAACCTGCACTGGACCACCCGTTCGGCCGATCGCCCGTCCGGGGGCGGCGGTCTGCGCAACCTGTTCGACCTGCGGAACCTGCGCCCGATGGCGCCCCAGTCGCTGGACCGGGCGCCGGTCAGCGTCGACCTGGACCTGGCCTGCCTGTACGAGCTGGCCGACGGCAGCCGCGGGGTCGTCCAGCCGCTGGGCGGCTACTTCGGCGACCTCAACCGGCCGCCGTACATCAAGCTGAGCGGCGACGACGTCTACGGCGCCCCGTCCGGCGAGACGATGTACGTCAACCTGGAGAAGAAGGACCAGTTCCGGCGGCTGCTGATCTTCGTCTACATCTACGACGACACGCCCGCCTTCGGCCACACCCACGCGACCGTGACGATCGTGCCGCAGACCGGTCCGCGGATCGAGATCAAGCTGGACGAGCGGGCGCCCGCCGCGCGCTCCTGCGCCGTGGTGCTGATCGAGAACTCCGGCGACGGGCAGCTCACCGTCCGCCGCGAGGTCCGCTACGTGCACGGATTCCAGTCGGATCTGGACCGGCTGTACGGCTTCGGCATGCAGTGGCAGCGCGGCTACAAGGGCCCGTCCGGGCCGGCCGCCTGAGCCGGCCGGCGGCCCGGGGCCCGACCTGACGCAACCGGGGGCGCGCCGCGCGGGCGGCACGCCCCCGGCGGTCAGCGAGGCTGGAACTGCGGGCCCTGCGGCGGCAGCGCGAAGCCCGGCGCACCCGTCGGCTGCGGGGCGGGCGCCGGCGGCTGGGGCTGCGGGGCGGGCTGCTGTTGCGGGTACCCGTACCCGGGCGCCGGCTGCTGCTGCGGATAGCCGTACCCCGGCTGCTGCTGGGGGTAGCCGTACCCGCCGGTCGGCTGCTGGGGCTGCTGCTGCGGGGGCGGGTAGCCGTAGCCGCCGGCCTGGGCGGCGGCCGGCTGCGGGTAGCCGTACCCGGCGGGCGCCGGGGCGGCGGGGGTGCCCACGGTCGGCGGGGTACTGGGCGGCGGCGGCACCGGGGCCGCCGGGGGAGCGGCCGGCGCCAGCGTGTAGATGTCCGGCTCCTCCGGCAGCTCGGCCGGCTCGGGCGCCGGCGGCCCGCCCACCGGCGGCAGCGCGTCCGCGACCTCCTCGCCGTCCTCGACCGCGATGCCGTAGTCCGTCGCCAGCCCGCTCAGGCCGGTCGCGTACCCCTGGCCGATCGCCCGGAACTTCCACCCGCCGTCGCGCCGGTAGAACTCGCCGGCCACCAGTGCGGTGACGTCGCCGCTGTCGGTGACGGGGAACTCGGCCAGCGGCTCGGCACCCTCGCCGGCCGAGGCGTCGAAGACCAGCACCCGCAGCCGCGGCACCGAGGGGAAGGAACCCTCCTCGGAGGAGCCCGCCAGCACCACCCGGTCGACGTCCTCGGTCAGCCGGCCGAGGTCGATCTCGACCGTGTCCGACACCTCGTCCCCGGTGCCGGCCTGCTGCTTGGGCAGGTGGCGCACCAGGCCAGAGGGGTGCCTCGGCTGGTTGTAGAAGACGAAGTCGGCATCCGAACGGACCTTGCCGTCGGCGGCGACCAGCAGCGCGGAGACGTCCACGTCGGGTGCACCGGGCGTCGCCGACCAGCGCAGCACGGCGCGGACGGCGGTGGCCGTCAGCGGGATGTTGGCGCCCTTCGCCATCACGTGCGTCATGCCCCAATCCTGCCCGGCCCCGCCCTCCGCGGACAATGCGGGCCGCCACAGGCCCGGAGGGGGGTTTTGTGTCGCACCGGGTAACCTTCCGAGAATTCGATGTTTCAGGTCTTTGCAAAGCCCTGAAGGACCGTACGATTAGCGGCCAACGGCTCCCGGTACACCACCCACCTCGGCGAACGCGACGCGGCGGACGCGAGGGCGACCGCGCCGCCCCCACCCGCGAAACCATCGGGCCCCGCTGTTCGTCCCTGTTGTCGGGACGTCAGCCCAATCCCGCCCGGTGACCGGGCCCCGCCACCACGATCGCAGGGAGAGCAGCTTGCGCCACTTCGGCCACCTCGCCGACGACGTCCGCGAACGGCTCTTCCTGCACCAGCCGGTCGACTTCGACCTGGGCAGTGCCCCCGCCGTGCTCTCCACCGCGCTCGGCGCGACCCTCTACAGCCCGGCCACCCGCAGCACGCTGGCCGCCGACATCCGCAAGCAGGCCGCCCGCGGCGTGCTCTCCATGGTGCTCTGCCTCGAGGACGCGATCGCCGACCACGAGGTGCCCGCCGCCGAGGAGAACCTCGTCGCCCAGCTCGGCGAGCTCGCCGCCGCCGGCGACACCGGGCTGCCGCTGCTGTTCGTCCGGGTCCGCGCCGCCGCCCAGATCACCGACCTCACCGCGCGGCTCGGCCCCGCCGTCCGGCTGCTGGCGGGCTACGTGGTGCCCAAGTTCACCGAGGAGAGCGGCGGCGCCTTCCTGGAGGCGCTCACCGCCGCCGAGGAGCGCTCCGGCCAGCGGCTGTTCGCCATGCCCGTGCTGGAGTCGCCCGAGCTCGCCCACCTGGAGACCCGCCGCGAGCAGCTCTTCGCCATCGCCCGGCTGCTCGACAAGCACCGCGAGCGCATCCTCGCCGTCCGGCTCGGCGTCACCGACCTGTGCTCCGCGTACGGACTGCGCCGCTCGCCCGACCTCACCGCCTACGACGTGGCCCTGGTGGCCGGTGTCATTGGCGACGTGGTGAACGTGCTCGGCCGCGCCGACGGCACCGGGTACACCGTGACCGGCCCGGTCTGGGAGTACTTCCCGGTGCAGGAGCGCATGTTCAAGCCGCAGCTGCGCCGCACCCCGTTCGCGGAGGCGCACCCGCCGGCCGACGGCGTCCGGCAGCGCATCATCGAGCACGACCTGGACGGCCTGATCCGGGAGATCGAGCTGGACCGCGCCAACGGCCTGCTCGGCAAGACCTGCATCCACCCCAGCCACGTGCCCGCCGTGCACGCGCTCTCCGTGGTCACGCACGAGGAGTACTCCGACGCGCAGGACATCCTCAGCCGAGACGGCGGCGGGGTGCTGCGCTCCGCGTACACCAACAAGATGAACGAGGCCAAGCCGCACCGGGCCTGGGCCGAGCGGGTGCTGCTGCGCGCCGAGGTCTTCGGGGTGGCCCGCGAGGACGTCAGCTTCGCCGAGCTGCTGGGCGCCTGCCTCTGCGGCTGACCGGGCCGTACCCTCGGCTCCCTTGCATACCCTGGGCACCTTTGCACTGCCGCACGACCCGCACCCCGGCACGACCGCACCGCCGCACCACCGAAAGCAGGAGCCTTGACCGCACAGCACCCCGCCCCGGCCCCGTGGACCGGCCAGTGGGTCACCGACCGGCTCGGCATCGGGCTCACCGGCTCGCCGGAGCTGCGGGAGCTGATCGGCCTCGCCCTGCGGCGCAACCCGCGCCGCGCCCACCTGCTGGTCTCGCACGTGCTCGGCAAGCACGTGCCGCAGCACCCCGCCGTGGTGCACGGCGCAGGCCTTGAGCTCGGCCGCCGGGTCGCCGAGTTGCTCGGCCCCGAGGACGCCGCCCGGGCCGTCGTCCTCGGCTACGCGGAGACCGCCACCGCGCTCGGCCACAGCGTCGCCGACGGCCTGGACGCCCCGTACCTGCACTCCACCCGCCGCCCGGTCGACGGTGTCGAGCCGGTCGGCGGCTTCGAGGAGGAGCACTCGCACGCCACCTCGCACCTGCTGCTGCCCGAGGACCCGGGCCTGCTCGCCGGCGACGGGCCGCTGGTGCTGGTCGACGACGAGTTCTCCACCGGCAACACCGTGCTCAACACCGTCCGCGCGCTGCACGCCGCGCACCCCCGCGACCGGTACGTGGTGGTCGCCCTGGTCGACCTGCGCACCGAGGCAGACCGGGAGCGCCTCGACAAGGCCGCCGCCGAGCTCGGCGCCCGCGTCGACCTGGTCGCCACCGCGGTCGGCGGCGTCCGGCTGCCCTCCGACGTGCTGACCCGCGCGCAGGAGATCGTCGACGCGCAGCCCGCCGCCGTCCCGCTGCCCGAGGGGCCGCTCGCCCCCGTCCACCGGCCCGCCCTCGACTGGCCGGCCGACCTGCCCGACGGCGGCCGGCACGGCTTCACCGCCGACCACCGCCGCCGCCTCGACGCCGCCCTGCCCGGACTCGCCGCGCCGCTCGCCGACCTGCTCGCCGACCGCCGCCGCATCCTCGTCCTCGGCTTCGAGGAGCTGATGTACGCGCCGCTGCGCCTGGCCGGGGCGCTCGCCGACCGGCTCGGCGGCGACCGCGTACGCTTCTCCACGACGACCCGCTCGCCGGTGCTCGCCGTGGACGACCCGGGCTACGCGATCCGCACCCGGCTGGCCTTCCCGGCCCACGACGACCCGGCCGACCGCTCCACCGAGCGGTACGCCTACAACGTCGCCCCCGGCAGCGACCCCGACCGCCGCTTCGACGCGATCGTCCTGGTCGTCGACACCCCCGGCGACACCGCCGCCCTGCACGAGGGCGAGGAGGCCCTGCTGCGCCAGCTGCGGGCCGTCACCGACCAGGTGGTGCTCGCCGTTCTCCCCGCGTACCGGCCCGGGTCACCCCGCTGACGCCTCCGTCCCCCACCATCGACAGCGCACCTCCCCACGTAAGGCGACCATGACGACCACCCTGCCCGCGCCGCTGTTCGGCCCCGCGTTCTCCTCGTACCCGGCCGAGGACGTGATCTGGCTGCTCAAGGACCTCTCCGGGGTGGCACTGGAGGCGCCGACCGAGGAGCGCGAGGAGGCCGTGCAGTCCGGCGGCGCCCACTACGCCGAGTCGCTGCCGATCGAGTACCAGCCCAGCCCCGAGTACCAGGAGCTGTACCGGCAGGCGCTCACCGCCTCCGGCGAGCGGATCGCGCTGGCCGTCGGAACCGTCGCCGAGACGCTGCTGCGCGAGCGCGGCCGCGGCCTGGTGCTCGCCTCGCTCGCCCGGGCCGGCACCCCGGTCGGCGTGCTGATCCGCCGCTGGCTCGGCTTCGCCCACGGCCTGGACGTCCCGCACTACACCGTCTCCATCGTGCGCGGCCGCGGCATCGACCCGGTGGCCCTGCGCCACCTCGCCGCCCACCACGACGCCGGCTCGGTGGTCTTCGTCGACGGCTGGACGGGCAAGGGCGCCATCACCCGCGAGCTCGCCGACGCGCTGCAGGGCACCGGCTTCGACCCGGACCTCGCGGTGCTCGCCGATCCCGGCCGCTGCGTGCGCACCTACGGCACCCGGGACGACTTCCTCATCCCGTCCGCCTGCCTCAACTCGACCGTCTCCGGCCTGATCTCGCGCACCGTGCTGCGCCCCGACCTGATCGGCCCGGACGACTTCCACGGCGCCAAGTTCTACCGCGAGCTCGCCGTCGCCGACGTCTCGAACGACTTCCTCACCGCCGTCGCCGCGCACTTCCCGGCCGTCCGGGCCGAGGCCGTCGCGGCCGCCGACGCCCTCGCCACCGAGGACCGCACGCCCACCTGGGAGGGCTGGGCCGCCGTCGAGCGGATCAGCGCCGAGTACGGCATCGACAACGTCAACCTGGTGAAGCCGGGGGTCGGCGAGACCACCCGCGTCATGCTCCGCCGGGTGCCCTGGCGAGTGCTGGCCCGGCGCGGTACCGGAGCCGACCTCGACCACGTCAGGCTGCTCGCCGCACAGCGCGGCGTCCCGGTGGAGGAGGTGGACGACCTGCCGTACTCCTGCGTGGGCCTGATCCACCCCCGCTACACCCGCGGGGCGACCGGCGCCGACGGCACGGCGGTGACCGCCGCCGAGGGCGGCGAAGTTCTCACGAAGGAAAGTTGATGCCGAATCAGCAGCCGAGTCAGTTCCTGGTCGCGAGCGACCTCGACCGTACCCTGATCTACTCCAACCGGGCCCTCGCCCTGGACGTGCCGGACCGGCTCGCCCCCCGGCTGCTCTCGGTGGAGGTCAACGACGGCCGGGCGCTCTCGTTCATGACCGAGCAGGCGGCCGAGCTGCTCGTCGAACTGACCCGGTTCGCCGTCTTCGTCCCCGCGACCACCCGCACCCGGGCCCAGTACGAGCGGGTCAACCTGCCCGGCCCGACACCGGGGTGGATCCCGAAGTACGCGATCTGCGCCAACGGCGGCCACGTGCTGGTCGACGGCGTCTGGGACCGCGACTGGCACGCCGAGGTGCGCTCCCGGCTCTCCGCCGCCAGCGCCCCGCTCGCCGAGGTCGTCGAGCACCTGGCGATCAGCGCGGACCCGGAGTGGACGCACAAGCGCCGGGTCGCCGAGGACCTCTTCGCCTACCTCGTCGTCGAGCGCGCCGACCTGCCCGAGGGCTGGCTGGAGGAGCTCACCGGCTGGTGCGCCGAGCGCGGCTGGACGGTCTCGTTGCAGGGCCGCAAGGTGTACGCGGTGCCGGCCCCGCTCACCAAGAGCGAGGCCCTCGCCGAGGTCGAGCGCCGGACGGGCGCGGCCACCGTGCTGACCGCCGGCGACTCGCTGCTCGACGCGGAGCTGCTGCTCGCCGCCGACGCGGGCTGGCGGCCCGGTCACGGCGAACTCGCCGACACCGGCTGGGCGGCGCCCGGCGTCACGACGCTCACCCAGGTCGGCGTCGCGGCGGGCGAGGAGATCGTCCGGCGGATGCTGGAGCGCGTCCGGGCCGGGGCGGCCGTCCGGGCCTGACCGGTCATCGGGGCCGCGTCATCGGGGCCGGCCGAGGCCGTCTCGATCGGGGCCGGCTGGATCGGGGCCGGCTGGATCGGGGCTGGCTGGATCGGGGCCGGGCCGTCGGCCGGGCCCCGATCCGGCCCCTTTCCGGGGTCAGCCGCAGCAGCCGCCGCCGCAGCAACCGCCGCCGCCACCGCTCGGGGCGGGGGCCGCGGCGGCGCCGCCGCCCGCGGTGCCGGTCACGGCGACGGTGGAGAGCAGCTTCACCGTGTCGGCGTGGCCCTCCGGGCAGACGGCAGGGTCGTTGGCCTGGGCCATCGTGCGGCGGAGTTCGAAGGTGGCTCCGCAGGAGCGGCAGCGGAAGTCGTAGCGAGGCATAGCGGCAGGGTACCGAGGCGGCAGCTCAGACGGCAGTACCGACGGGTTCGGCCCGTTCGGCCCGCTCGCCCCGCTCGGGCCGGGTGCGCTCCGGCTTGGGCCGCACGTAGACCTGCTTGCGGACCCGGGCGACCACCGAGCCGTCCGCCGCCAGCACCTCGGTGTCGAACCAGACCAGGGCCTTGCTGCCGTCGGCCGTCAGCTCGCGGATCTCCGCCAGGCGGTCGTCGGTGAGGACGAACTCGGCGAAGACGTCGCCACGGCCGGGGGAGACGAAGTCGATCTCCGCGGCGCTGTCCCAGACGTAGTAGTCCGGGCCGAGGTTCTGCATCACCAGCAGCATCCAGAACGGGTCGGTCATCGCGAAGATCGAGCCGCCGAAGTGGGTGCCGACCCAGTTGCGGTTCAGCCGCCCGAGCCGCAGCCGGACCTTCGCGCTGCGGAAGGCGTCGTCGACGGCCAGCACCTTGATGCCCGCGAACAGGAACGGCGGCCAGAGGTTGATGCCGCGCCGGAAGGTGGCTGCGGAGAGCGTGCGCTTGCGTGCCATGGGCGCGACTCTAGCACTAAGTTACTGGTGAGTAATGTGGCCTGGGTCACGTCCGTGGCGGCCCGTCAACGCGGCCCCCGGATCATCGCCACCACCCCGGCCGCAGTCTCCCGCACCGCCGCCAGCTCGGTCAGGAAGTGCCAGTAGTCGGGGTGCCGACCGGCCTCCTCCAGCGCCGAGACCGCCCGGTCGAGCCGCGCCACCGCCGCGTCCAGCGGGGCCGCGTGCCGCGGGTCCGGGGTCTGACGGCCCGCCATGGCCAGGCGCTGGGCGTCCCGCAGCGCGAACCGCGTCCGCTCGATCTCCTTGTGCGGGTCGTGCGAGACCTCGTTCAGCTGCCGGAGCCGGTCGTTGACCGCCGTCACCGAACCCTCCGCCGTCTCCAGCACCGCCCGCACCGCCCCGATCGCGCCGGTCGCGTCCGCCCAGCGCTGCTCGTCACGGGCCCGCGCCGCCTCGTCCAGCTTCCGCGAGGCCGTCGCCACCGCCTCCGCCGTCTGCGCCGGCACCCGCTGCAGGTCCTGCCAGCAGGAGACCGAGAACCGCCGCCGCAGCTCGCTCAACGCCGGCTCCACCGTGCCCCCGCGGGTCTCCAGCGCCTGCACCCGCGTCCGCAGGCTCGCCACCCGCCGATCGATCTCCTTCGCCCGCTGCGGCAGTTGCTCCGCCTGGTCGCGGACGGCACCGGCCCGGCGCGCCACGTCCTCCGCCCGCTGCAGAGTGGCCTGCACCCCGTGCCGGGCCACCCCCTCGTTCAGCCGGGTCAGCTCCGGGCCGAGCTCCGCCAGCCGCGCCGCCAGGTCGTCCGCCTTCAGCCCCGCCGACCGCACCTGCTCCAGCGCCGTCGTCGCCGCCAGCAGTGCCTGCCGGGCCTTCTCCACCGCCGGCGTCACCCGGATCAGCTGCGACTCCGCGTGCTGCACCAGGGGCTGCAAGCGCTGGACGAAGGCGTCCAGCTCCGTCCGCTGCGCCTCCAGGTCCCGCTTGGCCTGGTCCAGTTGCCGCCGGGCCCGGCCCGCAGCGGAGGCGTCCAGCTCCGGATCCTCCAGGTCGTACGCGTCCAGCGCCGACAAGTAGCCGACCGTCACCTCGTTGATCCGCGCCGTCAGCGCCTGGAAGTCGGCCTGCGCCCGGCCCGCCGCCGCGCCGTCCTCCGCGGAGCGGATCGTCTCCAGGGCGAGTTGGGCGTCGCGCTGCGCCGAGTCGAGCTCGTAGAAGGTCTGCTGCGCCGCGTCCCGGGCAGCCACCGCCTCGGCCCGCGCACCCTCGCCCCGACGCCACCAGCCGCCCCGCCCGCCGCCACCGCCGGCCACCCTCACCACGCGCTCCCTGCTGCTCGTACGCCTGATCCAGGCCCATTCTTCCCGATCGCCCCCACCGCCCGGGACCCGCCGTCCGACGCCATCCGGACGGTGGCGGCGGGCAACCCCCCGGACCAGGTACGCTAGGCCTCCGTCGTGCACCCGGGCACCCCCGTGTGCCGCGACACGGGCGCATAGCTCAGCGGTAGAGCGCCGCCCTTACAAGGCGGATGTCGGCGGTTCGAAACCGTCTGCGCCCACCGGCTGTGAACACCGCGAAAGCCCCGGACCCTTCCCGGTCCGGGGCTTTTGACATCGGTGGCCGACATCAGCGACGTCAACGGTTCCGGCGCGAGCGGTACGCCGCCACGGCGGCCGCGCCGAGGGCGGCCAGCGCGAGCACCAGACCGCCCACCAGCACCGGGTTGACCCAGGACGGCACCAGCTCGCCGTCCGGTCCGCAGCGCACGCTCACCGGGAACATCCGCGTGCTGATCCCGACCGCGGGGAAGCCCCGGGCGCCGCAGTACTCGCGCGCGGACATCCACGTCGGACCCGACATCAGACCCGTGCTGAACGCCCCGTACGCCACGCAGAGACCCATGAGGGAGAGCCGGACGAGCAGGCCGGCGTCCCCGTGCGGCGGCCGGTCGCGCCGGGCGCGCACCATCCCGACCGCACAGAGCAGGAGCAGGGCCGGTGCGAGCACGGGGCCGAGGAGGGCGAGGCCGGCGAGCACCGTCCCGGCGTCGCCGGACCCGGAGGCCGTCTCGGTCACGGAAAGCGACTGGGACACGTACAGGTCGACTCGCTGCGCCGCCCCGCGGTTCCCGCCCGCCCCGGCGGAACGTCGGTTGCGACGCCCACCGGATTGCTGCCCACCGGCCTATCACCGGCCGAGGCGGGCGATCGCCTCGCGGGCGGTCGTGATCTTGCGCTTCTGGAAGGCGGTCAGCCGGTCCAGGACGGCGGACTTCTCCCCGATCATCCGCGTCTGGATCGCCGACTCGGCCGCCGTCCAGGTCTGCAGCAGGCCCGTCTCGGTCTTGCAGCCGACGTCCGCGAGTGCCACGGCCCGTTCCCGCGGGGTCGGTTCCGCGGTGTCGAAGGCCTTGTCCCCGACGGAGGCGATCGGGCTCTCGTAGTGGTGGCCGTGGCGTTCCATGCAGGCCGACCAGGAGTGGAAGACCGCCGTTACCGTCGGGTCCTCCAGGGACTGCTTGTAGCTGTCCGTGTCGACGGCCGACGCGGCGGCGATGTCGGACTCCGGACGGGCTCCGCCGTCCAGCCGGGTCTCGGCCTCCCCGTAGCAGCCGCCGGGCGGGATCGGGCGGCCGTCGGCGGTCGTCGACCGGGGCTCTCCCGCGCGGGTCGTGCCGAGGAGGACCACGGCCTGTGTCTCGGTGGGCTCCGCGGCGGGTGCGCCGCTCCGGCCGGTCGACGCCGGGAGGTGGTACCCGCGGTCGCGAGCGGCCTCGCGGTCCGCGATCCCGTAGCGTCTGGAGGGTTCCGCGGTCGGCGGCGGGCTCTCCGGCACCCGGTAGTCGAGGCCGAACCCCCGCAGGCATTCGTTGGTGAGCAGCACCTTGGCCCGCTCGACCGCGTAGGACTCGTCCGCGGTGAGGGTGAACCGGTCGATGGGCAGGGAGATCCGCCCCGCGGCCGTCGCCGAGGGCGCCGCCGCCGAGGGGCCGCCGGCCGCGCTCCGCCCGGCAGGCCCACCGCCCGGCCCGTCCCCGGCCGCCGAGCAGGCGGCCGTCGCCGCGAGCGCGGCCGCGACCAGTACCAGAGCGCGTGGTGCGCGGGCCCGCGCACGCCGTCTTCCCACAGTCACCGCACATCTCCACGAAGAACAGGGCGGCCGCGCGGAGGGCGCGGCCGCCGTCGATCCGGGATCCGGATCAGCCGAAGTCGGCGCAGTTCTGGTTGACCGTCTTGTTCCGGAAGAACACCGACGCGTTCTCGTTGTACGTGTTCTTGAGCTGGTAGGCGGCCGGGCCCTCGACCTTGGCGAACTTGTCGCAGGGGCCGGAGTAGCCGCTGTTGTAGTACACCGTCACGCTGGAGTTGATGCCCCAGATCCGGGCCTTCGCCGAGGCCGCGTTGTTCTTCAGGCCCTGGCCCTTCCCGTTGCCGCTGCTCAGGAAGGTGTACCCCTCGAGGTTGTAGATGCCCTCGCCGCTGTCGGGGGTGTCGGAGTGGATCACCGTGTGCGAGCCGGCGTAGCCGGTGTTGAAGTAGAGGACGATGCACTGGGCGTCGCAGTCGGTGTTGGTGTTGACCGTGATCGCGGCGTTCGCCGGGGAGGCCGCGACGATCCCGCCGAGAACGGCGGACATCGCCACTGATGCCGTGACAAGTGCTGTGCGGACAGAGAACATTGCTTCCCCGGGGCTGGACGGTGGTTTGGACTGCTCCGGGAGCGGACGTGCCGGCACCCCGGCTCGCGCCGGAATGCCGGCACGTCGGCGCACTCCCACCGCCTCAGGCTTTCATGATCACCGTATCGTTCCGGTAGCGCGGCAGCCCGGTACCCGGTGCCGTCATGCGCCGGTCGGTCCGTACGTGTGTAAGCCCTCACCGGATTCCAGGCCGAACGTGCCCTTGGCCAGGCACTCGGTCTCGAGGTGACGGGCGAACGCCGCCCCCGGCCGTCCGGCATAGCCGTGGCGATGGCGTGCGCGGGGCCCAGACCGATCCTGTCGATCATCTCGAAGGGGTCGACGATGGCGCCGGTGCCGATCTTCCAGGCGGTGTCGACGGTCGCGGCATCGGCGACGCCGCGCGTCGGTACCTGGAGACCAGCGACCTGCCGATGTACCAGATCGCCGCGCTGCTCGGTCTCTCGGAACAGTCGGCCTCTGGCGGCGCTGCCGTCGCTGGTGGGGGATGTCCCCCTCGCAGGGTGCGACGCGAGGCCCGGCGGGATCCGAGGGAGAGGGCCTAAGGGCCGCTGCTGTCGGCCCAGGCCCGGTAGGCGGCGATGGCGGTCGGGAGGGTGGGGAAGATGCGGTCCTCGCCGACGGAGGCGGTGAGGCCGTAGGCGTCGAGTTCATCGCGGAGGTCCTGCTTGACCCGGGCCAGGGCGAAGACGATGCCGCGATCGGCGAGTTCCTGGCGCAGCGAGTCGACGGAGTCCAGGGCGGTGATGTCCACCTCGACGTTGGCCTCGGCGTTGAGGACGAACCAGTGCACCGGGTCGGGCTGGTCGTCGACGGCGGCCAGGGCGCGGCGGCGGAAGTCCTCGGCATTGGCGAAGAAGAGCGGCGAGTCGTAGCGGTAGACCACCAGGCCGGGCACCGTGCGGGCGGCCGGGTAGTCGTCGACGTCGTGCATGCCGGCGAGCCCCGGCACCGTGCCGAGGACGGCGTCGTGCGGGCGTGCCACCCGGGTCAGCAGTTCGGCGATGGACAGGCCCACCGCGACCAGCACGCCGTAGAGGATGTCCAGGGCGAGGACGCCCGCCAGGCAGCCGAGCGCCAGCAGGAACTCCCCGCGGCGGAAGGAGAGCAGCCGGCGGAAGCCCGCCACGTCGATCATACGGACGGCCGCGTAGACGACCAGGGCGCCGAGGACGGCCGTCGGGGTGTGGCTGAGCAGCGAGCTGAAGAACAGCAGCACCGCCACCACCGCCAGCCCCGCGGTGAGCGCGTACACCTGGGTGCGGCCGCCCGCGGACTGGGCGAGTGCCGTCCGGCTGGCGCTGCTGCTCACCGGGAAGCCGTGCAGTACGCCGGAGCCGACGTTCGCCGCGCCGAGTGCCAGCAGCTCCTGGTTGGCGTCCAGCCGGGTGCCGTCGCCCGCGGTGGCGAAGGCGCGTGCCGTGAGGATCACGTCCGTGTAGCCGACCAGCAGGACGCCGAGCGCGGGCAGCACCAGCTGGGACAGGTCGGAGAGGCTCGGGAACGCGGGGCTGGGCAGGCCGGGCGGGATCGTGCCGATGACCTTGATGCCGTGGTCCTCCAGGCCGAAGGCCGAGACCACGACCGTCCCCAGCACGAGTGCCAGCAGCGGTCCCGGGACTCCCCGGAACCGGCCCACGACGAAGAGGAAGAGCAGTGCGGCCGCACTGAACACCACCGTCGCCGCGTGGAGGTCGGAGAGGTTCTCGACGAAGGACACCAGCTGCGGGAAGAAGCCCTCGCCCTCGGTCTCCACGCCGGTGAGTTTGGTCAGCTGGTCGACCATCATGATCAGGGCGACGCCCGCCAGGTAGCCGATCAGGACGGGCCGGGACAGCAGGTCGGCGACGAAGCCGAGCCGTGCCACCCACGCCACCACGCACAGCAGGCCGACGACCACGGCGAGGGCGGCGGCCAGGACGGCGTACCGGGAGCTGTCGCCGGCGGCTAGGGGGCCGATCGCGGTGGCGGTCATCAGCGCGGTCGTGGACTCGGGGCCGACCGAGAGCAGCCGGGAGGAGCCGAGCACGGAGTAGCAGAGGATCGCCGGGAGGATCGCCCACAGGCCCGCCACCGGCGGCAGGCCCGCGACGCTGGCGTAGGCCATCACCTGGGGCACGAGGTACGCCGCCACGGTGGCGCCGGCCAGCAGGTCGCCGCGGATCCAGCCGCGCCGGTAGTGCCGGAGCACGGCGAGGCCCGGGACGGCGGGCACCACGCGGTGCCACCACGGCCGGTCGGAGGCGTCGGTCTGCTGCGACACGGGACACTCCCTTCGCCTGGGGACATGATGCCCCGGAACCGGCCGGACGCAGGTCAGGCCACGCATGCCGGATGCGGAGGGCTCCGGCGGCCCCGCGGCGGGCCGTTGCTGACGGAAAGTCAGTCGCATGCCCGTACGGGACATGGGTAGGTTCGGGGCATGGGACCCCTCGAGCCGAACCCGGTGGAATTCGTCATTGGTCTGATCTGCTTCTTCTTCCTGTTCCGGATACTCGGCGGGCGTGTGCTGCCGCGGATCGAACGGACGCTCGCGGAGCGCGAAGAGGCCACCGGGGGTCGGCTCGCCGAGGCGGAACGGATCCGCCACGAGGCCCTGGAGCTCGGCCAGGAGCGCCGCGCACAGCTGGACGCCGCCCGCCACGAGGCGGCCCGCATCCGGCAGGAGGCGGCCGAGAAGGGCGCGGCCCTGGTGGCGGCCGCCCGGGCGGAGGCGCTGCGGGAGCGGGAGGAACTCGTCGCGGCGGCGCAGGTGCAGCTGGCCGCGAGCCGGGTGATCGCCGAGGCCGAGCTGCGCGAGGCCGTGGTGGTGGCGGCGGTGGAGGTGGCCGGCCGGGTGGTCGGCGAGCCGCTGGTGGGTCTGCCGCGGACGGAGGCGGCGGTCGCCCGGTTCCACGCCGAGCAGGAGGCGGCAGCGGGCTGAGCAGTAGCAGGGCACACGGCGACGACGGCCGGCGCCGGGGCGTTCCCCGGCGCCGGCCGCGCGCGTTCAGTCCTGCGGCCGGCCGAGCAGTTCGCCGAGCCGGTGCAGCAGCGGGAGCAGGGCGCCGCGCTCGGTGGGAGTGAGGCCGGCGAGGGCGCCGTGGACGGTGTGCATCTCGGCGCGCAGGGACCGGGCGAGCCGGTGCCCGTCCCCGGTGGCGTGCACCGTCTTGCTGCGGCGATCCTCGGGGGAGGGGGTCCGCGCCACCAGTCCGCGGGCTTCCATCCGGGCGACCAGCCCGGTGGCGTTGGAGGCGTCGCAGACCAGGTGCTCGGCGAGCGCGCTCATGCTGAGCGGGTGGTCGAGGGCGATGAGCGCACGGGCCTGGGTGGTGCTGAGCCCGTGCCGGCCGGCGACCGCCGCCAGGTCGTCGTAGTAGCCGCGGACCACGCGGGCGAGCGGCTCCACCAGCTCCGACGCATCTGGATTCACTTGACATCCTCAAGTAACCGGCGTTTCCTGACAGCAGGTAGTTGAGGATATCAACCATTCCCTGCGAGGACCCCATGAACGACCGTCCGGCCGAGCAGCCCGCCGACCTCGTCGCCCGCCTGCGTGCGACCTTCCGCACCGGCCTCACCCGGCCGCTGTCCTGGCGCACCGGGCAGCTGCACCGGCTGCGCGCACTGCTCACCGAGAACGGGCCGGAGCTCGCCGCGGCGCTCGGCTCCGACCTGGGCAAGAGCGAGCAGGAGGCGATGCGCACCGACGTCGACTTCGTGGTGCGGGAGATCGACCACACCCTGGAGCACCTCGCGGACTGGCTCCGGCCGGAGGACGCCCCGGTGCCCGAGCGGCTGGCCGGCGCACAGGCGCGGACGCAGTACGACCCGCTCGGCGTGGTGCTGGTGATCGCGCCGTGGAACTACCCGGTGCAGCTGCTCCTGGCGCCGGTCGCCGGGGCGCTGGCGGCCGGCAACGCGGTGGTGGCCAAGCCCAGCGAGCTGGCGCCCGCCACCTCGGCCGTGCTCGCCCGGCTGCTGCCCGCGTACCTGGACACCGGGGCGGTCGCGGTGGTGGAGGGTGGGGTGCCGGAGACCACGGCGCTGCTGGCCCAGCGGTTCGACCACATCTTCTACACCGGGAACGGCGCCGTCGGCCGGGTCGTCATGCGGGCCGCGGCCGAGCACCTCACCCCGGTCACCCTCGAACTGGGCGGCAAGTCGCCGGCGTTCGTCGACGCGGGGGCGGACCTCGCGGTGGTGGCCGAGCGCCTGGTGGCGGGCAAGTTCCTCAACGCGGGCCAGACCTGTGTGGCCCCGGACTACGTGCTGACCGACCCGGCCACCGCCCGCGCCCTGGAGCCGCTGCTGGCCGACGCGGTTCGGGCCCGGTACGGCGAGGACCCGGCGGCATCGCCGCTGTACAGCCGGATCGTCAACGAGCGGCACTTCGACCGGCTCGCCGCACTGCTGGACTCCGGCCGGACGGTGGTCGGCGGCGGCCACGACCGGGCCGGGCGCTACCTGGCGCCGACCGTGCTCGCGGACGTGTCGCCGGACTCGCCGGTGATGCAGGAGGAGATCTTCGGGCCGATCCTGCCGGTCGTCGAGGTCGCGGACCTCGACGAGGCGATCGACTTCGTCAACGACCGGGACAAGCCGCTCGCGCTGTACGTGTTCAGCCCGTCGGAGGAGACCCGGCGCAGGCTCGCCGAGGAGACCTCCTCGGGCGGGCTCGGGTTCGGCCTGCCGCTGGCCCACCTGACCGTCTCCGACCTGCCGTTCGGCGGGGTGGGGGAGAGCGGCATGGGCAGCTACCACGGCCGGTACTCGATCGAGGCGTTCAGCCACCGCAAGGCGGTGCTGGAGGTGCCGGTCGGCTGACCGGCGGGACACCGACGGAGGGTGTGTGCGCCGCGGGCGGGAGCCGATGGCCGGCTCCCGCCCGTCTGCTTGATGATGTCAAGCAGTTGTGTCGCCCCGACGGGACTGCCGGGGCCGGTACCTCAGCCGATCGCGTTCAGCAGTTCCTCGGCCAGCGGGCCGGACGAGGCCGGGTTCTGGCCGGTGCGCAGGGTGCGGTCGGTGACGGTGTGCGGCGCCCAGGGCTCGCCCGCCGCGTAGTCGGCGCCGAGCGCGACCAGACGGTCCTCCAGCAGCCAGGGGGCGCGGTCGGCGAGGCCGGCGAGCCGCTCCTCGGCGTTGCTGAAGCCGGTGAGCCGGTACCCGGCGAAGGTCGGTGTGCCGTCCGGGCGCACGGCGGCCAGCAGGGCGGCCGGGCCGTGGCAGACCACGCCGAGCGGCAGCCCGGCGTCGATCACGGCGGTGAGCAGCCGGCCCGAGTCGGCGTCGACGGCGAGGTCCTCCATCGGGCCGTGGCCACCGGGGTAGAAGACGGCCGCGTAGTCGGCGAGGTCGACGTCGGTCAGGGCGATCGGGCGCCGCAGCGGCTCGGCGGCGGCGATCGCGGCGGCCGCCTCGGCGGCGTTCTCCTCGCCGCCGAGCGCGCCGGCGGACAGGCTGGCGGCGTCCGCGGTCGGCTGCACGCCGCCCGGCGTGGCCACCACGACCTCGTGCCCGGCGGCGGTGAAGGTGCGGTACGGGGTGAGGAACTCCTCCGCCCAGTAACCGGTGGGGTGCTTGCTGCCGTCGGCCAGGGTCCAGTGGTCGGCGCCGGTCATCACAAACAGGATCTTCGCCATGTCGGCGGTCACTCCTTCGTTCGGCTTTCCCTCGACGCTAGGCCGCCGACCGGCGTCCGGGCCAATAGATCCTCCGATGGCATCCATCGCGATCCCGATGGTTCACCCGCTCGGCGGCCACGGCCCGGTCACTCGTCGATCCGTACCAGCGCCAGGGTGATGTTGTCCGGCCCGCCCGCCTCGATCGCGGCCCGCCAGAGCTCGAAGGCGGCCCGCTGGTCGTCCTCGCCGGCGAGGACGGCGGCCAGCTCCTCCGGCGGCACCGGGTCGGTCAGGCCGTCGCTGCACACCAGGTAGCGGGCGCCGACCGCGGCGGGCAGGCGGCGCAGGTGCGGTTCGACCTCGCGGCGGACGACGGTGCCGCCGAGGGTGCTGGTGACGATGTTGGTGGTACGCCGGCCGGGCGGGGGCGGCGGGCTGTCGTCGGTGCTGAGCAGCCGCAGCTCGGGCGCGCCGGGTGGTCCGGCGATCTCGAAGACCTGGCTGTCGCCGATGTTGAACACCAGGACCTGCTCGGCGCTCAGCACCAGTCCGGCGACGGTGGTGCCCATCCCGGTGAGGTCCGGGTCGTCGTCCGCGGCGTCGTACAGGACGGCGTTGCAGGAGCGGAGCTCGCCGCGGACGTCGTCCTCGGAGCGCAGTGCGGTGCCGGCCGCGGCGAGCCGGCGGGCGGTGAGCGAGGAGGCGACCTCGCCGGCCGGGTGGCCGCCGAGCCCGTCCGCCACCGCCACCACGACGGGCGTCCCGCCGAGCGGGAAGAGCAGTGTCTGCGGGCTCTCGGTGACGGTGGCGCAGAGCGTCCACGGCCCCACGGCCAGGCTGTCCTCGTTGTGGTCGCGGACCAGGCCCTCGTGGCTCAGCGCACTGACGGCGATGTACGGCATGTGGCTCGCCCCCTCTCCCCTCCCATTGTGGTGCCCGCCGGGCCGCCCCCGCCGAAGTCTTCAACGATCTGTTGAAACCTACCTTGACGCCCTCGGCGCCCCCGGCTTAGTTTGATTCCGCAGTTCAGAATCATCATTCCACATCGCGGAACTTCCGCTCGGGCAGGAGAAGCCGATGCCTCGAATGACAGCCGCCCGCGCGGCAGTTGAGATCCTCAAGCGCGAGGGCGTGACCAATGCGTTCGGCGTGCCGGGCGCGGCGATCAACCCCTTCTACGCCGCCCTCCAGGCCGCCGGGGACGTGCACCACACGCTGGCCCGCCACGTCGAGGGCGCGTCCCACATGGCCGAGGGCTACACCCGTGCCAACCCCGGCAACATCGGCGTCTGCATCGGCACCTCCGGGCCGGCCGGCACCGACATGATCACCGGCCTGTACTCGGCCATCGCCGACTCGATCCCGATCCTGTGCATCACCGGGCAGGCCCCGGTCGCCCGGATCCACAAGGAGGACTTCCAGGCGGTCGACATCGCCTCGATCGCCCGCCCGGTCACCAAGGCGGCCACCACCGTCCTGGAGGCCGCGCAGGTCCCCGGCGTCTTCCAGCAGGCCTTCCACCTGATGCGCTCCGGCCGTCCCGGCCCCGTCCTCATCGACCTGCCGATCGACGTCCAGATGACCGAGATCGAGTTCGACCCCGAGACGTACCAGCCGCTGCCGGTCTACAAGCCCACCGCCACCCGGGCCCAGATCGAGAAGGCGATCGACCTGCTGCAGGCCTCGGAGCGCCCGCTGATCGTCGCCGGCGGCGGCATCATCAACGCGGACGCCTCCGACCTGCTCGTCGAGTTCGCCGAGCTGACCGGCGTCCCGGTGGTCCCGACCCTGATGGGCTGGGGCACCGTCCCGGACGACCACGAGCTCAACGCGGGCATGGTCGGCCTGCAGACCTCGCACCGCTACGGCAACGCGACCTTCCTGGAGTCCGACTTCGTCCTCGGCATCGGCAACCGCTGGGCCAACCGCCACACCGGCAGCCTCGACGTCTACACCAAGGGCCGCACCTTCGTGCACGTCGACATCGAGCCCACCCAGATCGGCCGGATCTTCGCCCCCGACTACGGCATCGCCTCCGACGCCGCCGCCGCCCTGGAGCTCTTCGTCGAGGTCGCCAAGGAGCGCAGCGCCGCCGGCGTGCTCAAGGACCGCAGCTCCTGGGCCGCCGCCGCCCAGGAACGCAAGGCCACCCTGCTGCGCCGCACCCACTTCGACAACGTGCCGCTCAAGCCGCAGCGCGTCTACGAGGAGATGAACCGCGCCTTCGGCCCGGAGACCCGGTACGTCACCACCATCGGCCTCTCGCAGATCGCCGGCGCGCAGATGCTGCACGTCTACAAGCCGCGGCACTGGATCAACTGCGGCCAGGCCGGCCCGCTCGGCTGGACCGTCCCGGCCGCGCTGGGCGTCGCCACCGCCGACCCTCAGACCCCCGTCGTCGCGCTCTCCGGCGACTACGACTTCCAGTTCATGATCGAGGAGCTGGCGGTCGGCGCCCAGCACCGGATCCCCTACGTCCACGTCCTGGTGAACAACTCGTACCTGGGCCTGATCCGCCAGGCGCAGCGGAACTTCGACATCGACTTCCAGGTCAAGCTGGAGTTCGAGAACCTCAACTCGCCGGAGCTGGGCGTCTACGGCGTCGACCACGTCAAGGTCGCCGAGGGCCTCGGCTGCAAGGCGATCCGGGTCACCGAGCCGGACCAGCTGCTGCCGGCCTTCGAGGAGGCGAAGAAGCTCGCCGCCGAGTTCCGCGTCCCGGTCGTCGTCGAGGCGATCCTGGAGCGGGTCACCAACATCGCGATGAGCGGCACCGACATCGCCAGCGTGGTCGAGTTCGAGGACCTGGCCACCGAGCCGGGCCACGCCCCGACCGCCGTCCGCCCGCTCGCCGGCTGAGGCCGACGGGCCCCGATCCCACCCGCATCACCCTCCGGGCCGCCCGGGCGAACCCTCGCCCGGGCGGCCTTCGCCGCGGACGGGGGAGTTGGGGCCCGGTCTTCTCGTCGCGGGTGGCCGGGCCTCGCCTGTTCTTCAGCCGGTTGATCCACCGTTCGACGGTGTTGCGCTGCCTGTGGGCGTCGCGGTCGAAGGCCGGTGGCCACGGCGCCGGTCTCGTCGTCACGGCCGGTGCGCCGGTCCTCGGTGTGGTCATGTCGGTCCTGCTCCTCGTCCCGATCAACAACCGGAGCAAGACGCGGACCTCCGAGAACCGACCCGCGGACCGGAAGGAGCAGGCGAACCGCTGGGACCGCTACCACTGCGTTCGCGTCGCCGTGATCACCGTCGCCTTCGCCGCGCCGGCCGCCGCCCTCGCCCGAGCCCGCGGGCCGAGACCGCAGCAGGCGGTGTGGCCTGCACGGATGACGGCGGCAGACGAATTCGAGGCCCTCACCGGGTTGTTGACGGATGGTGGCAGCTGGGGGCGGGACCCGGTCATAGCCGCGCCGCCGTGCGGATCAGGCCGGCCAGGGCGACGGAGCGGCTGTGCACGGGCCAGGCGATGTGGGTCACGACGGGAGGCGCGTCGGTCAAGGGGACGGCCGCGTGCTCGGCCCACAGCCAGGAACGGGCGGAGTCGGGGACGACCGCCACGGTGCGTCCGAGGGCGATCAGTTGGGCCAGTTGCGTCTGGTTGTGGATCTCGGGGCCCGGGCCGGGGGCGTAGGTGCCGTGGCTGGGCCAGCGGGCGAGCGGCAGATCGGGGACGTCCCTGACGTCGGCCAGGGACAGGGCCTCGCGGGCGGCCAGCGGGTGCCCGGCAGGCAGGAGGGCGACCTGCCCCTCGGTCGTGAGTGCCTCGCTGTCGAATCCGGCGAGGGAGTTCCACGGCGTGTGCATCAGCGCGACATCGGCACGTCCGTCGCGCAGCAGCTCCTCCTGCTCGCACATGCCGCACAGCAGCACCTCGACCTCGGCGCTGCCGGGTTCGGCCGCGTAGGCGTCGAGGAGCTTGCGCAGCAGGTCGTGGGACGCGGCGGCCTTCACCGCGAGGACCAGCTGATCGCGGGGACCACCAGGGCTGTCGGCACCGCCGGCGCGCCGGGTGCGCCGGGCGGCGGCAGCGGTCGCGTCGAGGGCCGCCCGGCCCTCCTGCAACAGCACCTCTCCGGCACCGGTCAGGCGGACACCGCGGCGGTTGCGCTCCAGCAGGCAGACCCCGAGGCGCCGTTCGAGCTGCTGGATCGCCCGCGACAGCGGCGGCTGAGCCATGCCGAGGCGCTCGGCGGCGCGCCCGAAGTGCAACTCCTCGGCGACGGCCACGAAGTACCTCAACTCGCGGGTTTCCAGGGTGTCCACGGCCGCAGCATACGCGGTGATACCCGACGGGTATGACAGGGCACCGGATCGGTGTTGGCCGCGCCACTGGGCCGCGAGCCACCATCATCGGCATGAGCGAAACGATGATCGCGCTGGTGACCGGCGCGAACAAGGGCATCGGGTACGAGATCGCGGCCGGGCTGGGCGGCCTCGGGTGCCGCGTGGGCGTGGGAGCCCGTGACGCGGCCCGACGTGAAACCGCCGTCGGCAAGCTGCGCGCCCTCGGCGTGGACGCCTTCGAGGTACCGCTGGACGTGACCGACGGCCAGAGCGTCACCGATGCCGCAGAACTGATCGAACGACGGGCCGGCCGCCTGGACGCGCTGGTCAACAACGCCGGCATCTCCGGCGAGATGGGCCCGGGGTGGGTGCAGGACCCGACCGTGCTCGATCTGGAGGTGCTCCGCACTGTCGTGGACACCAACGTGATGGGTGTCGTCCGGGTGACCAACGCGATGCTGCCACTGCTGCGGCGCTCGGCCTCGCCGCGCATCGTCAACGTCTCCAGCAGCGTCGGCTCCCTGACCCGGCAGGCGGACCCGGACATCGAGGTCGGTCCGATCATGGCGGCCTACGCGCCGTCGAAGTCCTTCCTCAACGCCCTCACCTTGCAGTACGCCCGGCGGTTCGCCGGTACGAACATCCTGATCAACGCCACCTGCCCGGGCCTGGTCGCCACCGACTTCACCGGCTTCCACGGCCCCCGTACCCCCGAACAGGGCGCGGCCACGGCGATCCGGCTCGCCACGCTGCCCGACGGCGGCCCGACCGGTTCGTTCTTCGAGGACGACGGCGTCGTGCCCTGGTGATCACGAACCCGCTGTGAGCCGACCGGGATCCCTCCTTCTGGATCAGCGGGCGGCCGGGTCGGTCGTCACGGAGACCGACCCGGCCGCCCGCCGCCGCTCCCTCGTCCGCAAGGCCGCGAGGTCTCCGAGCTTTCGGCGCCGGCCGCCGCCGCACCCGTCGACCCGGCCGTCGCCGCCGCGCTCGGCACCGACGACCCCGCCGTACTGGCCGAGGGGCTCGCCGCCCTCGACGTGCTCGGCCGGCACCTCACCCCCGAGTCCGTCCGGCGGATGCGGGACGCCGGCGCGGCCGACCGGGTGTGGGGGTGGCTCCGCGCCCCTAGGGGGCCGCCTCAGGACGGGTTGCCGGCGTGGGTCAGGGTCTCCCAGGCGGTGAACAGGTTGTCGGTGCCGGCGGGGCGGCGCTGTTCGGTGAGCTTCTGGGTGTTGTCCATGCCGTAACCCAGACGGTTGTGCAGGGCGTTGAAACCGACCTCGGTGACCGGGCCCATGTGCTGGGAGAGGCTGCCGCCGCAGAGCCAGGACGGGACGGCGGTGCCCAGCTCAAACTTGGACTGGAAGCCGAGGGCGTGCCGCAGCCGGTCGGCGACCTCGGGGTAGAGGTCCTGCCCCTGGATGCGGCTGGTCTCGGCGACGTGGGCGATCGCGGACAGGCCGTAGCCGGTGTGGGTGAGGTCGCGGCAGGTCTCCTGGGTGAGGCCGTCGACGAAGGTGGACTGGCCCTGCCAGTACTTCACGATCTCGTCCCGGGTGTCCAGGCCGCTGCCGGGCACGGTCTTCGGCAGGGAGCCGTCGGAGGCGAGGTAGATGTAGGCGGGCACCCGGTTGCGGAAGGTGGCGACCGCCTTGTCGTACACCGTCCGGTCGTTGAGGAAGACCGCGATGCCGATGGTGGCCTCGGTCATGCTCAGCTCCCAGTTGCCGTTGGAGCGTGAGCCGTTGACGACCTTCGGGAGGTAGACGTTGCGCAGCATCGCGCCGAAGCGGTCGACCTTGTCGGCGGGCCACCCGTTGTAGGTGTACCGGATGATCTCGGCGGCCCGCGGCCAGGTGGAGGCCGACCAGGCGCTCTGCAGTGGGGCGTTGCTGTTGGTGTGGTCCTTGATCGTGCCGGACCAGGCGTCCATGATCTGGACGGCCTTGGCGGCGTAACGGGTGTCCCGGGTGATCGACCACTCCAGGGCGAGGGTGTACGCGGCCAGCGCGTCCTCGCGCTCGTCGGTGCAGCCGTAGTTGGGGTTGGAGTACGAGCCGCACTCGACCACCGCGCGGGGCTTGGGAGTTCGACTCAGCGAGGCGTACTTGCTGGCGTGCATCTGGTCGTAGGCGCTCTTCCGGGGCTGAGCCCCGGCCTGCACCTCGGCCCGCACGAAGTCGAGCTGGGACTTGGAGAGCAGCACGCCGGGGTGGGCGAAGGCGGTCGGCGCGGCCTCGGCGGGAGCCGGGGCGGTCGCGTTGAGGCCGACGGGTATCGCGCAGACGAGGGCGAGCAGCGCGGCGGCCGCGGGAAGCCGGCGGCGCCGGTGGCGACGGTGCATGGGTCCTCCGCTCGGTGGGGGCGACGGGAGCTGGAGTCAACTAGTCCGGTGGTGGTCACGTCAAGTCAACTGGAAACTTTCCTGTCAGACGTCCCGTCAACTCGTGGCACTTGATCATTGGGCAACCGCTCTCCTGCGTTCATGAGTTGACGGAGATTTGGTTCAGACCAGCTTCTTGACGGTGATGAGTCATCAGGAGTTGAATCTGGACCGCCGGCCGGCAGTCGTACATCGCCCATCCGTCCCACCCACCCCCACACCGAAGGCGGATCCGATCATGGCCTGGCCCCCACCCCACCATGCCGCCCGCACGCGCCGGGCGGCCGCCGCGCTGCTCTCCGGCGCCCTGGCCGCCACCGGTCTGCTGGCCACAGCGCCCGGAGCACACGCGGCGGGCGAGACCGTCAACGTCTGGCTCACCACCACCGACGACGCCGGCGGACGGCACGTCACCCGCGGCCTCGCCCAGCAGGCCGCCTTCACCTTCACCTCCGGCTCCGGCAGCGGCGGCCAGCTGATCTCGGTCGACGAGTCCACCCGCTACCAGCAGTTCACCGGCGGCGGCGCCTCGTTCACCGACACCGCCGCCTGGCTGATGAACAGCAGTGGCGCCCTGAGCGCGGCCACCCGCGACGCCACCATGCGCAATCTCTTCTCGCCCACCGAGGGCATCGGGCTGTCGTTCCTGCGCAACCCGATGGGCTCCTCCGACCTGGCCCGCTACGGCTACACCTACGACGACCAGCCCGCCGGCTCGGTCGACCCGGCGCTGAACGGCTTCACCATCGGCCACGACCTCGCCGACGTGCTGCCGCTCACCAAGCAGGCCAAGCAGCTCAACCCGGCGCTCACCACCATGGCCTCGCCGTGGACGGCGCCCGCCTGGATGAAGGACAGCGGCAACCTCAACGGCGGCTGGCTGAAGGCCGAGTACTACGGCGCCTACGCCCAGTACTTCGTCAAGTACCTCCAGGCGTACCAGGCCCAGGGCGTGCCGGTGAACTACGTGACGGTGCAGAACGAGCCCACCTGCTGCGCCGGATACCCCTCGATGAGCTGGAACGGCTCGGGCCTCGCCTACTTCACCAAGAACGACCTGCTGCCGGCGCTGGCCGGCGCGGGCCTGCCGACCAAGGTCCTGGCCCTGGACTGGAACTGGGACCAGTACAACGGCTACGCGGCGCCCGTGATGGACGACGCGGCGATCCGCACCCACCCCAACTTCGGCGGCATGGCCTGGCACGGCTACGGCGGCGACGTCTCGGCGCAGACCACCGTGCACAACCAGTACCCGACGGTGGACGCCTTCGACACCGAGCACTCCGGCGGCACCTGGATCGGCAACCAGCAGCAGGAGGACATGCGCAACATCATCGACTACACCCGCAACTGGGGTAAGTCGGTGACCAAGTGGAGCCTCGCCGTCGACCAGAACATGGGTCCGCACTACGGCGGCTGCGGCACCTGCACCGGGCTCGTCACGGTGCACAACGGCGACTCCCGCAGCGGCCAGGTGGACTACACGGTCGAGTACTACACCATGGGGCACCTCACCAAGTTCGTGAAGCCGGGCGCGTACCGGATCGCCTCCACCGCCAACTCCGCGGTGCCGAACGTGGCCTGGCAGAACCCGGACGGCTCCAAGGCGCTGGTCGCGTACAACGACAGCGGCAGTGCGCAGACCGTCCGGGTGGTGTGGGGCGGCCAGAACTTCAGCTACAACCTGCCCGCGAAGACCTCCGCCACCTTCACCTGGGCCGGCGCCCAGGGCGGGGGCGGTGGCGCGACCGGCCGGATCACCGGCCTGGCCGGCAAGTGCCTGGACGTGGCGGGCGGCAACTCCGCCAACGGTACGGCCGTCCAGCTCTACGACTGCAACGGCACCGGCGCCCAGAGCTGGACGGTCGGCACCGACGGGACGGTCCGCGCCCTCGGCAAGTGCCTGGACGTGGCCTCCGGTTCGACCGCGGACGGCGCCAAGACCCAGCTCTACGACTGCAACGGGACGGGCGCCCAGCAGTGGGCGTACAGCCCGTCGACGCACGACCTCGTCAATCCGGCGGCGAACAAGTGCCTGGACGTGACGGACAACAGCTCGGCCAACGGTGCGCGGATCCAGATCTGGACCTGCACCGGCGCGGCCAACCAGAAGTGGACGGCTCCGACCTCCTGACGGTCGGCCGTCCACGGGCACGCGCCCGGTCCCGCCGCAGGGGGCGGGACCGGGTGCGTCGCCGTTCCGTCAGACGCCGAGCTGCCAGACGGTGCCGTGCCCGGCGAGGGTCACGGCTACGAGGACGGCGAGGTCGGCGACGCCGAGCGCGATGCCGAGAAGAGCCCGGCCGCGCCGCCGCGTACCGCGGACCAGGGCGAGCGTGCCGAGCACGATCGCGACCGGGCCGAGCACCAGGTTGAAGAGCAGCAGCCCCGGCAGGGCCAGCAGGAAGGAGGCGACGGCCATCTGGTCGCCGTCGGCGGTGGTGCGGGGTGTGACGGACTGTTCCATGGCAGGACTCCGGTGGGAGGTCGAGGGGGTGTCAGCGGTGACGGGCGCGGGCGAGCCGCTCGCGGGCGCCGAAGGCGAGCAGCCACAGCGCGATCGCTGCGGAGGCGGCCAGGAAGACCGGCATGGAGGTGTGGATCGCGGCCCCCGCGAGGAGGCCCATGGCGACGATGACGATCAGAAGGCTCACGGCAGGTGTCCTCTCCCCGGTCGGCGGCCGATTCGGTGTACGACTGTTCGCCGACTTCTCCATCGTACGCGCTTCGGGGCTCGCAAAAGTCGGCAAACGGTTGTTTACTGAATGATGTGAGTCACACCCCCGGGGTCCGCCAGGCCCAGAAGCAGCAGAGCCGCCGCGCCCTCCTCGACGGAGCCCTCGGCCTGCTGGAGCACCAGAACCTCAGCGGCATCGGCGTCCGGGAGGTGACCCGGGAGGCCGGGCTCTCGCCCGCCGGGTTCTACCGGCACTTCCGCGACCTGTCCGAACTGGCCGTGGTCCTGGTCGAGGAGTCGCTCGCCAGCCTGCACGGGATGATCCGCCGGGTGCTGGCCGAGTCCGGCGACTCCGAGCAGCTCATCGACCGCACGGTGGACCTGATCGCCGACCACGTGCGCGAGCACCGGGCGCACGTACGCTTCCTGGCGCGCGAGCGGCACGGCGGGGTGCGGGCCGTCCGGGAGGCGATCGCCGCCGAGTTCGAGCGCTTCGCCGAGGAGGTCGCGGCCGGTCTCGGCGCCCAGCCGGCCTCGGAGGGCTGGCCGGCGGCGGACGTGCGGATGCTCGCCGAACTCTACGTCGAGCACATGGTGGCGACCGCCGCCGCCTTCCTGGAGGCCGGCCCGGCGGGGGAGGGGCGGATCGCCCGCACCGCCCGCACCCAGCTGCGGCTGATCACCACGGGTCGGCGCCACTGGCTCGACGAGGGCTGAGGCCCGGGGGCGTCCGCATCGGGGCGCCGAGGCCATCCGGCCCCGTGTCGGGGGCGCTTCGCAGCATGCGGTGTTGCTGGACCGGGGACGCGGGGAACTGCGCAGTGTGGGGGCGGGTGCGCGTTCCGCTCCGGGGTCGCCCGTCATCGGTTCGATCGCCGCGTCCGCATGGCGCAACTCTGCCCCCGGCCTTCGGCCGGGAGGTGCCCCCGGTGTCCCTGAGGTGCCTGCCCGGCGCGGCAGGCAGTTGCCGTAACCGGTAATTCATACAAGCATATTGACGTGACGTCATGGACACGCCAGGTTTGGAGGACCCCCACTTCGAGAGGCCCTCCCATGAAGAAGCCGCTCATCGGCGCGTCCCTGGCCCTGCTGCTCGGCGGCGCCACCGCGCTGGCCGGTGCCGCCCCCGCCTCGGCCGCGACCAAGGGCGCCGCAGCCGTCACCGTCAACTTCGCCGGCACCGTGGCGCTCAGCAACTGCTCCGGCTCGGTCGTCCGGCTGCCCGGCTCGGTCTCCACCGACCCCGCCCTGGTGCTCACCAACGGCCACTGCCTGGAGACCGGCATGCCCTCGCCGGGCCAGGTGATCACCAACCGCTCGTCCAGCCGAAGCTTCACCCTGCTCAACTCCTCCGGCGGCAGCCTCGGCACGCTGCGCGCGAACAAGGTCGTCTACAGCACCATGACCGACACCGATGTGACGCTCTACCAGCTGACCAGCACCTACGCCGCCGTCCAGTCCCGCTACGGCATCGCCCCGCTCACCCTCTCGGCGAGCCACCCCGCGGCCGGTGCCTCGATCAAGGTGGTCTCCGGGTACTGGAAGAAGATCTACTCCTGCAGCGTGGACGGCTTCGTCTACCGGCTGAAGGAGGGCGGCTGGACCTGGAAGGACTCCGTCCGCTACACCTCCAGCTGCAACACGATCGGCGGCACCTCCGGCTCCCCGGTCGTCGACACCGCCACCGGCCAGGTCGTCGCCGTGAACAACACCGGCAACGAGGACGGCGAGCGCTGCACCGAGAACAACCCGTGCGAGGTCGACCAGAACGGCGCGGTGACGGTGCGCAAGGGCATCAACTACGCCGAGGAGACCTACCTCATCCCCGCCTGCTTCGCCGCCGGCAACGTACTCGACCTGAACCGCGCCGGCTGCGCGCTCCCCAAGCCGTAGCGGGACCGCCCGCGCCCCCGCGGGCCCGAAAGCCAACTGCCGCCCCCTCCCCGAGGGCCGCCCGCCGACCGGTGGGCGGCCCTCACGGCGTTCCCGGGGTCGGCGGGCCGGGCGCGGCCGCTCTTCTCGAAGCAGTGAATCAGTGCTTCAATGCTTGACATGGCATACCGACGCACCCCCGCCGTCCAGGCCCGGCTCGACGCCCAGCGCGACGCCGTGCTCCGGGCGGCCGTCGCCCTGCTCGCCGAGCGGGGCTACGCGGGCTGCTCGGTCGCCGCCGTCGCCGAACGCGCCGGGATCGCCACCGGCTCCATGTACCGGCACTTCGCCGGCAAGTCCGACCTCGCCGTCGAGCTCTTCCGGACGGTCGTCGGCAGGGAGGTCGCCGCCGTCACCGCGGCCGTCGAACGCGAGTCCACCCCGCAGCGCCGGATCGCCGCCGTCGTCGAGACCTTCGCCGCCCGGGCGCTCAAGGCCCCCCGCCGCGCCTACGCTCTGCTCGCCGAACCCGCCGACCCGGTCGTCGACGCCGAGCGCCTGGTCTTCCGCCGGGCCTTCCGCGACCTCATCGCCGCGCAGATCGTCGACGCCGTCGAGAGCGGCGAACTCCCGCCCCAGGACGCCGAACTGACCGCCGCCGCACTGGTCGGCGCGATCGGCGAGGCGCTCGTCGGACCGCTCGCCGCCGGCGGCGACCCCGGCGACACCATCCCCGCACTCACCGCCTTCGCCCTGCGCGCCCTCGGCACCCCCGAGGACGCGCCGCCGCACCGCACCGCCCGCTGATCCCCGAAGCCGCAGACCGCCAGAGCACCGAAGCCCGCATACACCCAGACCCCCGCCCAGGAGGACGGCATGCCGACGCACGAGGTCACCAACCAGGTCCCCGACCCGTACGGCCACGACGTCGCCGCCGACCCGGCGCTGCTCGCCGCCCTGCACCGGGCCGGCGCCGGCTGGGCCGAGGACGAACTCCACGAACTCGGGCGCCTCGCCGGCTCCGAGGAGGCCGACACCTGGGGCCGCCTGGCCAACGAGAACCCGCCCGTGCTGCGCACCCACGACCGCTACGGCCACCGCGTCGACGAGGTCGAGTTCCACCCGTACTGGCACCGGCTGATGGACACCGCCGTCCGGTACGGCCTGCACGCCGCCCCCTGGGCCGACCGCCGCCCGGGCGCGCACACCGCCCGCGCCGCCAAGTTCTACGTCTGGGGCCAGGTCGAGGCCGGCCACACCTGCCCGATCTCCATGACCTACGCCGCCGTGCCCGCCCTGCGCGCCACCCCCGACCTCGCCGAGCGCTACGAACCGTTGCTCTCCGCCCGGGAGTACGACTTCGGGCTGCGCGAGCCCAGCACCAAGCGCGGCCTGATCGCCGGCATGTCGATGACCGAGAAACAGGGCGGCTCCGACGTCCGTGCCAACACCACCACCGCCGTCCCGCACACCGACGGCAGCTACCGGCTCACCGGCCACAAGTGGTTCACCTCCGCGCCCATGTCGGACGTCTTCCTCACCCTCGCCCAGGCCCCCGGCGGACTCAGCTGCTTCCTGCTGCCCCGGGTGCTGCCCGACGGCAGCCGCAACCCGATCCGCCTCCAGCGGCTCAAGGACAAGCTCGGCAACAAGTCCAACGCCTCCGCCGAGATCGAGTACGAGGGCGCCACCGGCTGGCTGGTCGGCGAGGAGGGCCGCGGCGTCCCCACCATCATCGAGATGGTCAACATGACCCGCCTCGACTGCACCATCGGCGCCGCCTCCGGCATGCGCTACGGCACCGTCCGCGCCCTCCACCACGCCACCCACCGACGGGCGTTCGGCGCCGCCCTGGTCGACCAGCCGCTGATGCGCAACGTCCTCGCCGACCTCGTCGTCGAGTCCGAGGCCGCGACCGTCGTCGCCATGCGGCTCGCCGCCGCCACCGACGCCGCCCTCGCCGGTGACGAGCAGGAGACCCTGCTGCGCCGCCTCGGCCTCGCCGTCTCCAAGTACTGGGTCTGCAAGCGCGGCCCGGCGCACGCCGCCGAGGCGCTGGAGTGCCTGGGCGGCAACGGCTACGTCGAGGAGTCCGGCATGCCCCGGCTCTACCGGGAGGCCCCGCTGGTCTCCATCTGGGAGGGCTCCGGCAACGTCGCCGCCCTGGACGCGCTGCGCGCCATGGCCCGCCGCCCCGCCAGCGTCGATGCCTTCCTCGCCGAACTCGACGCCGCCGCAGGCGCCGACCGCCGTCTCGACGCCGCCGTCGCCGCCCTGCGCAAGCAACTCGGTGACCTCACCGACCTCGAGTACCGCACCCGCCGGCTCGTCGAGTCGATGGCCCTCGCCCTCCAGGGCTCGCTGCTCGTCCGGTACGGCGACCCTGCCGTGGCCGACGCCTTCTGCGCCTCCCGGCTCGGCGGCGACCACGGACTCGCCTTCGGCACCCTGCCCGCCGGCACCGACACCGCCGCGATCCTCGACAGGGCCGTCCGGCGGTGACCGAGGCCGACGAAGTCCGGTCCTTCTGGCAGCAGTTGGGACTGCCCGGGCTGATCGACGTCCACACCCACTTCATGCCCGAGCGGGTGCTCGACAAGGTGTGGGCGTACTTCGACGCGGCCGGGCCGCTCACCGGGCGGCCCTGGCCGATCGCCTACCGGCACGACGAACGGCAACGCATCGACACCCTCCGAGAGTTCGGCGTCCGTGCGTTCACCGCCATGCTCTACCCGCACAAGCCCGCGATGGCCGCCTGGCTCAACGCCTGGGCCGCGGACTTCGCCGCCCGCACCCCCGACTGCCTGCACACCGCCACCTTCTACCCCGAGGACGGCGCTGCCGGGTACGTGGCGGCGGCGCTCGACCGCGGCGCCCGGGTCTTCAAGGCCCATGTGCAGGTGGGGGCCTACGACCCGGCCGACCCGCGGCTGGACGCCGTCTGGGGCCTGCTCGCCGAGAGCGGCACCCCGGTGGTCACGCACTGCGGCTCCGGCCCCGCCCCCGGCAAGCACACCGGGCCGGGGCCGATCGGCGCCGTACTCGCCCGCCACCCCCGACTGCACCTGGTCGTGGCGCACATGGGCCTGCCCGAGTACGCCGACTTCCTCGACCTCGCCGACCGCCACCCGAACGTCCACCTCGACACCACCATGGCGTTCACCGACTTCACCGAACGCCTGGCCCCCTTCCCGCCCGGCCTGCGACCCCGCCTCGCCGACCTGCAGGACCGCATCCTGCACGGCACCGACTTCCCCAACATCCCGTACGGGTACGGGCACGCCCTGCAGGTGCTGGCCGGCCTGGGTCTGGGGGACGGGTGGCTGCGGGCGGTGTGTTGGGGGAATGCGGCGCGGTTGTTCGGGGTGGGCGGGTAGCCGTCCTCGGGTGGGGGTTGCCCGGGGGGCTGAGCCGCTGGGCGGGGT
>NZ_JAHTIK010000001.1:5728467-5736609 GCF_025655475.1 Kitasatospora sp. DSM 101779
TGAAGGGAACCGCCCGCCTTGCTCCCCGTCCTGTTCGCCCTGTGCGGCGCGATCAGCAACGCCCTGGCCACCGTGCTGCAGCACCGGGCCGCGCAGACCGTGCCGCGCTCCTCCGGTTTCCGGTTCGGCCTGCTACGCGATCTGGCCCGCCGCCCGGTCTGGCTGGCGGGCATCGCCGCGGTGACCGCGGCCGCGCTGTTCCAGGCCGTGGCGCTGGCCCGCGGGGCGCTCTCGGTCGTCCAGCCGATCTTCGTCCTGGAGTTGCCGTTCGCGCTGGTCATCGCCTCGGTGATGTCCCGCCGGAACCTCTCCCGCCGGGCCTGGACCGCCGTCGCCTGCATGGTGGTCGGCCTCGGCCTCGCCCTGGGAGCCGCCGCGCCGACCCCCGGCACCATGCACGTGCCGATGTCCCGCTGGATCCCGGCACTCGCGGGCTGCGGCGCCGCGATCGCGGTGCTCTGCGCGGTGGCGCTGCGCCGCCCGCCCGGCGGGGTCCGCGCCGCCTGCTTGGCGGGCGCGGCGGCCGTCGGCAACGCGCTGACCGCCGCGCTCATCAAGTCCTCCACCCATCTGCTCGACAAGCACGGGCTGGCGGCCTTCCTGACCGCCTGGCAGACCTACGGCTTCGCCGTCGCGGGCGTCGGGGCGCTCTACCTGCTGGAGAACGCCCTGCAGTCCGGCCCCCTGGTGGCTTCGCAGCCGGCGCTGACCCTCGGCGACGCGGGGGTCAGCCTGCTGTTGGGCGTTCTGCTGTACGAGGAGACGCTGCGCGCCGGCCTCTGGCTGGTCCCCGAGGCCGTCGGCGTCGCGCTGATCGTGGCGGGCGTGCTGGTGCTCGCCCGTACCCCGCTGACCCGCACCCTGATGAGCCCCGGGGACTGATGCCGGGCCGTCCCGGCGTTCACCGCACCTGCGCCAGCACCGCCAGTGCCTCGGCGTGCACCCCGGGGGCGGCCGCCAGGAAGCCGTCCGCGGAGGGCGTCCACGGCCGCCCCGCCGTGTCGGTGACCACCGCCCCGGCCTCGGCGGCGATCAGCGCGCCCGGCAGCAGGTTGGTGCCGTCCTGCCCGTACTCCCAGAAGAGGCCGAGGTTCCCGGCGCCGACCTGGGCCACCTGCAGGGCGGTCGGGCCGAGGTTGCGGACGGCCAGTGCACCGCCCAGCATCGCCGTCAGCGACTCGCCGGCGCGCCGCCGGGCGACCGGGTCTCCGGCCACCGTCGGCGGCTGGGCGGTGGCCGCCACCGCGACCTGCAGGGTGCGGGGCAGCGGAGCGATCGGCCGGCCGTCGAGGTGGGCGCCGCCGCCGCGCAGCGCGGTGTAGGTGGCGTCCTGGCGGGGCGCGTGCACCACGGAGAGCACGGCAGCGCCGTCCCGGACGAGGGTGGCGGTGACGGCCCAGTGCGGCAGTCCGCCGAGGTACTGGACGGCGCCGTCGGTGGCGTCGCACACCCACCACTCGCCCTCGGTGGGCACCGCGCCGTCCAGCTCGTCGCCGTACCACCGGGCGGACGGCCGCAGCGCGGTGAGCCGCTCGCGCAGCAGGGCGGCGGCGGGTGCGTCCACCGCGCGGAAGGCGGTCATCGCCTCGGCGAGGCCGGTCGCGGGCACCGGCTCCGGGCTCTGCAGGGCGGCCAGCCGGTCGCCGACGGCGTGCACCGCGTCGATCGTCCCGGACAGCGTCTTCTCCACGGGGTGGCTCCTCTCGGTCGTGGCCGGTTCGGCCATGCAGAAGGAGTACCGTGATCACGGCGGACCGAGACTCTCAATCGGCCAGTGACGACGGAGATCGGACAGCAGTGGACCTCGATACGGTGGATCCGGACAGCCGGCTGGACGAGCTGGACCGGCGGCTGGTCTGCGCCCTGCAGATCGACGGCCGTGCCGAGACCGGCCGGATCGCCGAGGTGCTCGGCGTCTCCGCCCGGACGGTGACCCGGCGTCTCGCCCGGCTGCTCGGCAGCGGCACCGTCACCGTGGTCCTCATGCCGGACGTGCGGGACCGCGCGGTGGGCGCCCTGCTGCTGAGGGTCCGCGTCCTGCGCGGCAAGGTGGAGACGATCGCGCACGCCCTGGCGGCCCGCCCGGACGTGCCGTTCGTCGACATCATGCTCGGCGGCAGCGAGGTGGGCGCCGTCGTGCTCACCGACGCGGGCTCCCGCGACCGCCTGATCCACGGCCAACTCCCCGCCACCGGAGCCGTCCTGGAGACCGGCGTGCACGCCGTGCTGCACGCCTTCGCGGACGCCGGTCACTGGCACTCCGGCCACCTCGCCCCCGAGCAGGTCGTCGCCCTCGCCCCGCCCGCCCCGACCACCGCGGCGCCCGCCACCGATGCGCTGGACCGCGCCCTGCTCGACCTGCTCGGCCGGGACGCGCGCCGGTCGCACGCCTCCCTCGCGGCAGCCTCCGGTGCGCCCGAGTCGACCGTCCGCCGGCGGCTGCACCGGCTCGCCGCCGGAGGGCTGCTGCGCACCCACGCCACCGTCGACCCTCGGCTGCTCGGCATGGCGGTCGACGCCAACCTCTGGCTGGACGTGCCGCCCGGCCGGCTGGCCGAGGTCGGCGCGGCACTGGCCGGCCACCCGCAGGTGCACGGCGTCCTCGCCACCAGCGGCCCGGCCAACCTGATGGTCACCGTCTTCTGCGAGGACCACGCCGCCCTGTTCCGGTTCACCACCGACGTGCTCGGTCCGCTCGGGGTCACCCGCGCGGAGACCGCGATCGTCGCCCGCGCGGTGAAGCGCGCCGGCGTGCGCCTGCCCGGCCCGATCCGCCGATGACGGCCCGCGGGGCGGGCGGGGCGGGGCAGACTGGGGGTATGTGCCGATCGATCAAGACGCTCAGGCCGCCGGAGATGCCGGAGGTCACCACCGACGACGTCCACGCCGCGGCCCTGCAGTACGTCCGCAAGGTGTCCGGTTTCCGGGCGCCGGCCGCCCACAACAGGGAGGCCTTCGAGCAGGCGGTCGCGGCGGTGGCCGCCGCGACCCTGGAACTGCTCGAAGGCCTGGAGATCAGGGGTGCCGGACGGGTGGAGGTCAGGCCCCCGTCGTCGACCCCGGTCGGATGACCATCAGCACCACGACCACCGCCCACAGCAGGTTGAAGACGCCGGCCGTCATCGGCAGCAGCTTCAGGCCGCGCTCCGCCCGCTCCCGGTCGTCGCCGCGGGAGTGGGCGGCGGGGGTGCCCGCCTCCGCGTCCAGCGTGTCGATCACGGACTGCTGGGCGGGCACCACGAACAGCAGCAGCGAGCCGGCCGACAGCGCCGTCAGCACGATCGAGGCGATGAGCCAGCTCTGGCCGAGGACGTCCATCACCTGGGCCACCCCGATGCCGAGCAGCGGGACGGCGATCCCGAGCAGCGCGTAGACCTGGGTGATCCGGTGCAGCAGCCGCACCGAGGCGGCCGCGACCGGCTGGTCCGTGCCGGTGCCCAGGGCCGCCGCCGCGCGCCGCGGGAACATGCTGACGGCGACCGCGACCGGGCCGATGAACAGCACCGAGGCCAGCACGTGCAGGCTCAGCAGGAACTTGGCCATGGGGAAGTCGTCCTTCGCGCGGCGGGGAGGAATGGGCGGACCTGCGCGGATGCGGTCCGGCGCGGCCGTCGCCGACGCTAACACCCCTTACGCGGACGCCTCCGGACACCCCTGGACGTCCGCGGGCCCGCAGGCCGTCACCCCCGGGCCCGCAGGCCGTCCGCCTCCAGGAGTCGGACCGGCCGGGTGCTGACCGCGGCGACCAGCGCCCCGCTCCCGGGGGCCGTCCAGTCCAGCAGGTGCAGGTCCTCGTGGCGGTGCAGGGCGGGGCCGGGACCGGGCGGGTCCAGCGGCAGCGCGGAGAGGTCGACGGAGGCGAGGGTGTCCAGGCTCGCCCGGCCGATCTTGATCATCGCCTCCTTGCGGACCCACTGCCGCAGGAAGGCCCCGTCCGGGTCCGGGTGTGCGGCCACCAGGGCGGACTCGGCGCCGCCCAGCACCCGCTCGTGCAGGTCGGCGGTGCCGTTCCGGCCGCCCGGCAGCTCGACGTCCACGCCGACCGGCGCGGGCCCGGCGGCCGCGGCGACCACGCCCTCGGTGTGCGACAGGCTCAGCCCCACGCCGGGCAGCCCGGCCAGCGCGGGCACGCCGTGCCCGGAGAGCCCGCAGTCGGGGCAGTACTGCTCCAGCACCGGCTCCGTGACCGGGACACCCAGCAGTCGGGCCGCACAGAGCCGGACGAGCAGGTGCGCGGCGACGAAGTCCAGCCGGTTCCGCTCGCGGTGGAAGCGTGCCGCGCGCTCCCGTTCGACCGGGGTCAGCAACTCCTCGCCGAGGCTGGGCAGCGTCAGTACCTCGGCGCTCCCCGCGACCGCCACCAGTGCCCCGCCGGCCGTCCCGTCCACCCGTTCGCCCTCCTCGCTCCGGTCGTACCACCCTACTGACCGGCCGGCCGGGCGCTCCCCGCGTCCGGCGGGATCCGGCCGGGTCGGCACAGGCGGATCAACCTGACAAATTGTCATGTTCCTTGAAGATTACTGATGTCAACCCCGCCGGAACCGCTGCGCCACGGCCTGTGCTGTGCGACCATCGCCAAGGAATTCGGCTGACAGTACGGCTTGACACGGTGGGGAGTGCCCATGTCGCACTACGTGGAGTTCCTGACGGCCGACGGCGCGGTGGTCCGGGTGGAGAGCACCTCCCAGACCCCGGCGGCGTACGGGATGCAGCCGGTCGGGCGGGGCAGCGGCGACGCCGTCGTCCGCGCCTCGGAGACCTTCGAGCACGCGCTGGGCGGCGTCCGCGCCGCCGCCGAGGCCGCGCTCGCCGTCCTGCGCGACGGAAGCCTGCGGCCGGACGCGGTGGAGATCGAGTTCGGCGTCAAACTCTCCGCCGAGGCGGGCGCCCTGATCGCCCGCACGGCCGCCGACGCGCACCTGACCGTCAAGCTCTCCTGGTCACCCGGCACCACCGGGGAACGGGCGGGGCACTGACCGGACGTGCCGATGCAGGACGTCCGCTGGCTCGCCCGGATCGACACCGCCGGGCCCGCCGGGCCGCTGACCGGCGCCGGCATCCTCATCTCCGACCGGGAGGTGCTCACCTGCGCCCACGTGGTGCACGGCGTCCACGAGGCGGAGGTCCGGCTGGTCGCCCACCCCGACCTGCCGCCGCTCACCGGCACCGTCGCACTGCGCGGCCCCTGGCCCGAACTCCCGGGCGGCGCAGGGGACGTGGCCGTCCTTGAACTCCACCAGCCCGTCCCTGCGCAGACCGCCGCGCCGGCCCCGTTCGCGCCGCTGCACCGCTGGGCCGGGCCGCCCGCACCCGCCCTGGTCGCCTACGGCTTCCCGGCCGGCCACGACACCGGCCTCAGCAGCGAGATCCGGCTGACCCGCGGCGGCTTCCGGATCGCCGGCGAACTGGTGCAGTTGGAGCACGAGGGCACCGGCATGCCGCTCTCCCCGGGCTTCAGCGGCGGACCGGTCGTGATCGCCGCCACCGGCGAGGTGGCCGGGCTGGTGACCGCCGCCCTCGACACCCTCGGCGTGCCGCGCGGCCCCGACGACCGCAGCCGACCGGCCGCCCGGCTCGGCCAGATGCTGCCCGCCGAGGCCGCCGCCCGGTACGTCCCGCAGCTCGCCGACCGGCTCGCCGGCGCCGCGCTCCCCGCCCACGCGGTGCGCGGACTGCGGCTGCTGCTCGGCGCCGGCCCGCCGCCCGCCGACCCGCTGGAGCTCTACCGCGCCGCCGTCGGACCGCTCGGCTGCCCCGACCCGCCCAGCCGCCCCGCCACCCTCTGGGACGCCGGCTGGTACCTGCTCGCCGAGGTCCCCCGGCCGCCGCACGGCCCGCACCCGGTCGTCCACTTCGCCCACCACGTCGCCGAGGCGCACAGCGACCAGGCCCTGCGCGAGGGGCTGCTGGACTGGCTGGAGCGGCACCGCGACACCGCTCCCGCCGCCGGGCGCCGGCGTGAACGCTGGCGGCCCATCCTGGTCGAGATCGCCCCGAGCGGTGCCGGGCCCGCCATGTTCCACGTCGCGGTCGCCGCCGTCCGCGACGGCCGGATCGGCGCCGCCGACACCCGCACCGTCCCGCGGCTGCGCCTCAAGCACGCCGTCCGCGACCGCATCGACCACGAACTCGGCCGCCTCGAGCCGGACGGCGCGGAACTCGTCATCTTCTCGCTGCCCCGCAAGTGGCTCACCGAGCCGGTGCACGGCTGGGCGCGCCGGCGCACCGACTACGGCCCGCTCGGTGCCGACCACGCCGTCGTCGTGGTCGACTCCCAGCGCCGTGCCGACCCCGCCGCCCGCCGCCAGCTCGAACTCAAATGGGTCCCGCTGCGGGCCGCCACCGGTACCCGGCTGCACCAGCTGCGCTGCACCGAACTCCCGGACGGCAAAAGGCTCTACCACCGTCTGAGGCCGCCCGAGCGGGTCGAGCTGCCCGCCCTCCCCGGCCCGCCCAGGGGCGCACCGTACGAACCGCTGCTGGCCGCCGCCCTGCGGGCCGGCGTCCCCGCCGTGCTGTGGCCCGGACAGGCCTGCACCGCCGACCACACGCACACCCGGACCTGCCGCAACGAGCGATTCCTTGCCAGACTGGCGGAGGAACTGGCCGACGTCGCACCTGCCGACCTGCCGCGCCGGGTCAGGGAGTTGCGGCACGAGGCGGAGGAGGCGGCAGACCCTTCGCAGCACTGGGCGGCGGGCCTGGTGCTGCTGTGGGAGGACCCGGCGGTGCTGCCCGGCCCCCACCGCCCCTACCGCGTCGTCCCGACCGCACCGCCGCCCCACGCCGCGGGCCCCGAGTGAGAACCGGACCGCCGAAGGCCCCGACGAGTGAGCAGGAGCAGGAGAGCAATGCCGCTGAAGCGCATCTACCAGGGCGTCAACGAGCCGCACGACGGCATCGCCGAGCTGCCCGCCCCGCCGCCCTGGCGCGACTTCGACGGGGGGCCGCTGCTGCCGCAGCCCGACGGCCCCGCCGACCCCGTCCCCGACCCGGCCCGGCACCGTGCCGCGACCTTCCGCCCCACCCCCGAGACCGTCGAACTCGTCAACGCCGCGCTCTACCTCAGGAGGCCGCTGCTGGTCACCGGCCCGCCCGGCGGCGGCAAGTCCAGCCTGCCGTACGCGGTCGCCCGTGAACTCGGCCTCGGCCCGGTGCTCCGCTGGAACATCACCAGCCGCACCACCCTGCGCGACGGCCTCTACCAGTACGACCCGCTCTCCCGGCTCTACGCCGCCAACCGCTCCGGCCCGCAGACCCCCGACGCCTCGCTCGACGAGCACCTGCGGCTCGGCCCGCTCGGCACCGCCCTGCTGCCCTACCGGCGGCCCCGGGTGCTGCTCATCGACGAGATCGACAAGGGCGACCTCGACCTGCCCAACGACCTGCTGCACATCCTGGAGGAGGGCCAGTACGAGATCGACGAACTCGTCCGGGCCGCGCCCCAGCAGCCCGAGGCGCACGTGCTCACCGCCGACGGCACCGGCCGCGCGCCCGTCCGCTCCGGCCGGGTCCGCTGCCGGGCCTTCCCGTTCACCGTGCTCACCTCCAACGCCGAACGCGAGTTCCCCGCGGCCTTCCTGCGCCGCTGCGTGGTGCTGGAGCTGCGCCGCCCCGAGGGCACCGAGCTGGAGTCCATCGTCCACTCCCACCTCCCGGACTCCGACCGGCAGTTGGTCACCGAGATCCTCGACGTCTTCCTCGCCCGCCGGGAGGAGGGCGAACTCGCCACCGACCAGCTGCTCAACGCCATCTACCTCACCTCCCGCCCCGAACTCGGCGACGCCGCCGACCGGGCCGCGCTCGCCGCCCAGGTGATGCCCTACCTGAGCCGCGGCCAGGACGACGATGTCTTCTGACCCGGCGGCCCTCGACCGCCTCACCGACCTGCTCGCCGAACTCGGCCTCGCCCCGCGGGCGCCCGTCGAACTGGCCGAACTGCTCTGGCTGGCGGCCCGCGGCACCGAGGGCGGCACCGGCACGGACACCGCGGGCCGGGCCGCCCCGCGCACCGACCGCCCGGCCACCGGCACCCCCGGCGGCCACCGCCCCCGCCACCGCACCGAGCACACCCCCGGCCCGGACGGCACCGGACCGCGCACCGCCCTGCACCTGCCCGCCCCCGACCGCGGCGGCCGGCCC
>NZ_JAHTIK010000001.1:5736634-5764104 GCF_025655475.1 Kitasatospora sp. DSM 101779
CGATGCTGGCCCGCCCGCTGCCGCTGCAGCGCGCCCTGCGCCCGCTCAAGCGGCTCGTCCCGGACGAGCGCCGCCGCCTGCTCGACGAGCAGGCCACCGCCGACCGGATCGCCGAGGCGCTGCGCGAGCCCGGCCCGGTCCAGTGGCTGCCCGTGCTGCGGCCCAGCACCGAACGCTGGCTCGACCTGCACCTGGTGCTCGACCTCGGCCCGACGATGACCCTCTGGCGGCCGCTCGCCCGCGAACTGCGCACGCTCTTCCAGCAGACCGGAGCCTTCCGCCAGGTCACCTCCGGCCGGCTGCTCCCGGACGGCAGGCTCGCCCACCGCCGGATCGCCGAGGGCCGCTCAGCGGTGCTGGTGATCAGCGACTGCATGGGCCCGCAGTGGCGTTCCGGCCCGGCGGGCGACCGCTGGCACCGCACCCTGCACGCACTCGCCCGGCGGCTGCCGGTGGCGGTCGTCCAACCGCTGCCCGAACGGCTCTGGCCGCTGACCGCGGTGCCCGCCGTCCCCGGGGTGTTCACCGCCACCGAGGCCGGGGCACCCGACGCCGCCTACACCTTCGCGCCGTTCACCGACGCCCCGCCCGGGCGCGGCGCGCCGGCCGTCCCGGTGCTGGAGCCCGGCCCCGACTGGCTGGCCAACTGGGCGCAGCTGGTGGGCAGTCCGACCGGCGGCCAGGTGGTCGGCGCGGCGCTGATGGTCGGCGCGGCGGCGAACCCCGCGGGCCGGGCCGTCGAGGCCGGGCCGGACCCGGAGGAGCTGACCGCCGAGGAACTGGTGGTCCGCTTCCGGGCGACGGCCTCCCGGGAGGCGTTCACCCTCGCCGGGATGACCGCGCTGACCACGCCCGCCCTGCCGGTGATGCGGCTGCTCCAGCAGGTCGGGCTGGCCCGGCCGCAGCCGCAGCACCTGGCCGAGGTGGTGGTCAGCGGCCTGCTGCGCGAACAGCAGGGCCGGCCCGGCTACTTCGCCTTCCGCCCGGGGGTGCGCGAGCTGCTGCTGCACACCCTGCCGCGGTCCACCGCGCACCACGCGCTGGAGCTGCTGATCCGGGTCGGCGGGCGGATCGGTGATCCCGGCCGGACGGGCGCCGGCACCTTCCCGGCCTGGGTGGAGACGGCCGGCGGCGGCACCCTGACCCTGCTGGACACCCGGCCGTTCGCCCTGGTCAGCCCGGAGGCCGCCCGGCTGCTCGGGGTGACCGGCGCACCCGTGTTCACCCTGGCCGGCCCGGTCGCCGGGACGCACCCGCCGGACACCGGGACCGGGGCGCAGCCGGACCAGCAGCCGGACCAACAGCAGGACCAGGGCACGGCTCGGCCGGGCGAGGAGGACACGCCCGCCCCGCTGCCGCCCGAGCCCGCGGCACTGCCCGACCCGGAGCGCTCCCGCGCCGTGCTGCTGCTGACCACCTCGCGCGGCGCGCCGGGCGAGGTGCTGGAGGAACAGGAGTACACCGCGCTGCGCGATCTCGCCGCGCTCGCCGAAGCCCTGGTCGACCCGGCGCTGGTGGGCCTGGACCGGCGGCACATCTGGCTCGGCGAGGACGACCCGGACGGCTTCCAGCGGGCGTTGCAGCGGGCCGTGCAGGAGGCCGAGGACACCCTGGTGGTGCACGTCGGCGGCCCGCTCGGCCCGGGAGACGAACTGGGCGTGGCGGTCGGCGCCGGCCGCTGGGGCGGGGTGCACCGGCCGGGCCTGGACTGGCAGGCGGTGGTGGAGACGGTCGCCGGCGGCCGGGCGGCGCGGCGGCTGCTGATCCTGGACGGCTCGCGCAGCGTGCCGCCGGAGCCGGTCGCCGGCGGCCCGGTGGCGGTCGACCCGGGCAGCTTCCAGGTGGTCAACCTCCGCCACCCGGTGGACCGTTCGGTGGCCGGCCGGTTGGCCGCCGCGATCCGCACCGGCGACCCGGACGGCGCGCCGCAGCTGACCGTCCACCACCTGCTGGAGATCGCCCTGCAGTCCACCCCGCCGGCGCCGCCGGTGACCAGGATCTGGCCGCCCCGGGACGGCCGGCCGCTGGTGCTCGCCCGCAACGCCCAACTCCACGGCGGGCCGGTCGAGTCGCGCACCCCCTCGCACTCGGGCACGCACCGCAAGGAGCCGGCCGGCCCGGAGGCGCCCAGACCCTACTTCTTCCTGAGCCACCCGGGCGGCCCGGGCGGCCGCACGGTGGACCGGCTCTTCCAGGACCTCTGCGAGGAGGTCCTGCAGCTGACCGACCTGCCGTCCGCGGTGCCGCCCGGCTTCGTCGACCGCAGCCCCGAACTGGACAGCTGGTCCCGCTGGCAGATCACCGAGGCGCTCGCCAGCTGCCGGGTCTTCGTCCCGCTGTACTCGCCGCGCTACTTCGCCAGCGAGCGCTGCGGCCGGGAGTGGTACGGCTTCGCCCGCCGGGCGGCCAGGGCGGCGGAGCGCTCGGCGGTGCAGGCGAGCGGGATCGTCCCGGTGATCTGGCTGCCGGTGCCCTCGGCGGAGCTGCCCGCGGCCGCCCGCCAACTGCGCTTCAACCACCGCAGCCTGGGCCCCGAGTACCAGAGCGAGGGCCTGTACGCGCTGGCCCGGGCCGCCGGCCGCCGCGAGCTGTACGAGCTCGCGGTGCACCGGCTGGCGACCCGGATCGTGCAGGTCGCGCACGAGACCCGCATCCCCCCGGGCCGCCCGCTGAACTGGGACGGCCTGGAGAACGCCTTCCTCAGGTCACCGCGCCCCGGCGGCTGAACCGCTCCTCGCGCCACTCGCCGCTCTCCAGCACCTCGGCGAGGTGCCGTACCGCGTCGAAGACGTCGGTGCGGGAGAGGTAGAGCGGGGTGAAGCCGAAGCGCATCAGGTCGGGGGCGCGGAAGTCGCCGATCACCCCGCGGGCGATCAGCGCCTGCATCACCGCGTACCCGTCGGGGTGCCGCAGCGAGACGTGGCTGCCGCGCAGGGCGTGCTCGCGGGGGGTGACCGACTCCAGTCCGAGCGGCTCGACGAGCTCCAGGAACAGGTCGGTGAGCGCCAGCGAGGTCGCCCGAACCTGCGCCAGGTCGGCCTTCTCCCAGACGTCCAGGGCGGCGTCGAGGCCGGCCATGCCGAGCAGCGGCGGGGTGCCGGTCAGGAAGCGGCCGATGCCCTCGGTCGGCGCGTACGAGGGCTCGAAGGCGAACGGCCGGGCGTGGCCGAACCAGCCGCTCAACGGCTGCGCGGCCGAGGCCTGGTGGCGCTGCGCGGCGTACAGGAAGGCGGGTGCGCCGGGGCCGCCGTTGAGGTACTTGTAGCCGCAGCCGACGGCGAAGTCCACGCCGCAGGCGTCGAGTTCGATCGGCAGGGCGCCGGCGGTGTGGCACAGGTCCCAGACCATCAGGGCGCCCGCGGCGTGCACCCGCTCGGTGATCGCGGCCATGTCCAGCAGTTCGCCGGTGCGGTAGTCGACGTGCGAGAGCACCACCACGGCGGTGTCCTCGCCGAGGTGTTCGCCGAGGTCGGCGGCGCGCGGCAGCAGTACGGTGCGGGCTCCGTCGAAGAGGCCGGTGACGCCCTCGGTGATGTACAGGTCGGTCGGGAAGGCCGCGTGCTCGGCGAGCAGCGTGCCCCGGCCGGGCCGCAGCCGCATCGCGGCGCCGAGCACCTTGAAGAGGTTGACCGAGGTGGAGTCGCAGACCACCACCTGGCCCGGGGCCGCGCCCAGCATCGGCGAGAGCCGCTCGCCGAGCCGGTGCGGCATCGCGAACCAGCCGGCCTCGTTCCAGCTGCGGATCAGGCCCTCGCCCCACTCGTGCTCGACCATGCCGGCGACCCGGGCCGCGGTGCCCTTCGGCAGCGCGCCGAGCGAGTTGCCGTCGAGGTACAGCACGCCCTCGGGCAGGGCGAATTCGCCGCGCAGCGCGGCCAGCGGATCGGCGGCGTCCAGTGCCGCGCAGTGCTCGCGGGTGGTCACAGTTCGTTCCTCACGGTCCACAGCTCGGGGAAGATGTCCTGGTCGGCGGACTGCTTGAGCCAGTTGAGGCCGCTGGATCCGCCGGTGCCGGGCTTGGCGCCCATGGTGCGCTTGACGGAGGAGAGGTGGCGCTGGCGCCAGCGGGTGACCCGCTCCGCGGTGTCCAGCAGCGCCTCGCCGAGCCGGGCCAGCTCGGCCAGCTCCGGGTCGGTGTAGACCCGGCGCCAGGCCTGCTCGACCTCGGCGCTGTGCCGGTGCCGGCCGGCGGTCGGCTCGTGCGGCACCGCCACGCCGCGGCGGTCGAGCAGGGCGAGCGCGTCGTCGTAGAGGGTCGCGCCGTGCAGGGCCGCGGTGAGCTCGGTGTGCACGGCGGGGGAGTCCTCGTACATCCGCAGCAGCGAGCCGGCCTTGTTGCCGAGCAGGAACTCCAGGCGCAGGAAGGCCGAGGACTGGAAGCCGGAGGCCTCGCCCAGCACCTCGCGGAAGGAGTTGAACTCGGCGGGCGTCATGGTGGCGAGCAGGTCCCAGGAGCTGACCAGCACGTCCTGTATGTGGGTGCCGCGGCGCAGCGCGTCGACGGCGCCGGTGAGGTCGTTCTCGCGCAGCGCGTGCTGGGCGGCGACCCACTCGCGGTGCAGCAGGTCGAAGAGCAGTTCCATCACCTGGGTGGTGACGATGAACGTGTACTCGGCCGGCACCTTGCTGCGCGGCTGCTGCAGGCTGTGCAGCACGTCCAGCATGACGTAGCGCGCGTACGGGGTGCCGTTGCCGGGCTCCCCCTGCGGTGCGAAGGCGAGATTCGGCCGGTCGACGGTGTCCCCGCCCATGGCACTCCTCCTGGTGTGTCCTGGTTCGTCCCACTCCCATCGTGGGGGTCACCATTGTGCGGCGGCATCCGTTCCGTCTTGAATGGGCGGCGGGCAGCGAAACCGCGCCCCGGCCTCATGACCGCAAGGTCTTGAGCCCGATCCGCTTTGCGAACGCAAACCCGACCCCGGGAGTCGCCTTGGACGCCGTCGACCGGCTGCTGATCGCCGAACTCCAGGCCGACGCCCGGCTCTCCTACAACGAGCTCTCCCGGCGGGTGAAACTCTCCGCCCCGGCGGTCGCGGAACGGGTCCGCCGGCTGGAGGCCGACGGGGTGATCACCGGCTACCACGCGCACATCGACCCCGCCCGGGCCGGCCTCAACGTGATGGCCCTGGTCACCATGCAGTGCTACGGGCCGCACTGCGTGCTCCGCGACCCCGAGGTGGCCCGCTGGCCCGAGGTCTTCCAGCTGCACCGGGTCACCGGCGGCGCCTGCTGCACCCTGCTGGTCGGGGTGCCCGGCATGGTCGCCTTCGAGCAGCTCATCGACCGCCTCGCCGCCTACGGCCAGCCCGCCAGCTCGATGATCCTCTCCAGCCCCGTCCCCTGGCGCCCCGTGGTGGCGCCGTAGCACCGCGGGGGACGGCATAGGCTGCTCGGCGGACGCCCGGAACGCTGCGGGCGCGGTGAGAGGGCGGCAGGCGCGATGGAGCTGATCGACCGGGCGAGGGTGGCCGAACTGGCCGGGGAGCGGCTGGACTTCCGTTTCAAGGCGATCCCCGCCGAGGCCTGGGGCCTGACCGTCGCCGAGTACCTCGCCACCGCCCCCGGGCTGGACGGCCTCGGCACCCCGCTGCTGACCCTGGACGCCGCCGCCCTCGACCACAACCTGCGCGCCATGGCCGTCTGGTGCGAGCAGGCCGGGGTCGGTCTCGCCCCGCACGGCAAGACCTCGATGGCCCCCGCCCTGTGGCAGCGCCACCTGGACGCGGGCGCCTGCGCGATCACCCTCGCCAACCTGCCGCAGCTGCGGGTCGGACGCGCCTTCGGCCTGCGCCGCATCCACCTGGCCAACACCCTGCTCGACCCGGCCGGTCTGCGCTGGCTCTCCGCCGAGCTCGCCGCCGACCCGGAGTTCCGCTTCGCGAGCTGGGTGGACTCCACCCGCGCCGTCGCCCTGATGTCCGAGGCGCTGCGCGGCGCGCCGGCCCCGGTCGACGTCTGCGTGGAGCTCGGCGCCCCGGGCGGCCGCACGGGCTGCCGCACCCTGCCCGAGGCGGTCGAGGTGGCGCGTGCCGTGCACGCCGCGCCGGGCCTGCGGCTGGCCGGCGTCAGCGGCTACGAGGGCCCGCTCGGCCCGGACGCCTCCCCGGCCTCGCTCTCCGCCGTGACCGGCTACCTGCGGGGGATGGCCGAGCTGCACCGGCAGCTCGCCGGCGAGGGCCTGTTCGACGAGGCGGACGAGGTCTGGGTGACGGCCGGCGGCAGCGCCTTCTTCGACACCGTCGCCGAGGAGCTCGCGCCGCTCGCCGACGCCCGTACCCGGGTGGTCGTCCGGGCCGGCGCCTACCTCGCCCACGACGACGGCTTCTACCGCGGCATCTCGCCGTTCGGCCGCCGCGGTGCCGGCGAGCCGCTGCGTGCCGCGCTGCACGGCTGGGCCCGGGTGGTGTCCGCCCCGGAGCCGGGCCTCGCCCTGCTGGACGCCGGCAAGCGCGACCTGCCGGTCGACCTGGGCCTGCCGGCGCCGCAGAAGGTCCGCGGCGGCAAGCCGTTGACCGGGGCGACGGTGAGCGCGCTCAACGACCAGCACACCTACCTGCGGGACGCCGAGGTCGCGGTCGGCGACGTCGTCCGCCTGGGCGTCTCCCACCCCTGTACGGCCTTCGACCGCTGGACGATGATCCCGGTGCTCGACGACGCGGACGCGGACCGCCCCCGCGTCGTCGACCTGGTCCGGACGTTCTTCTGACCGGCGCGCCGGCGGCCCGTCCCGCCGGCCTCAGCCGAGCAGGACGCCCTGGTTGGAGGGCTGGAGGGTGCCGACGGTGAAACCGGCCTTCGCGACGGGGAACTGCACGACCGGCTTGCCGTCGGTGCCGAGCACGGTGGCGGTCAGCTGGGTGGTCTCGTCCGGCGGGGTGACGACCAGGCCGGCGAGCACGCCGCAGGAGGCGTCGGCCTTGTCGCAGCTGCTCCAGGAGAGCCCGGAGAAGGCGGTGGTGCCGGGCTTGAGGGTGACGGCGACCGGCGGGCCCGGCTTGGCGACCCGGTGGGTGGCGGTGTCCGTCCGGGAGTTGTCGGCGAGCAGTCCACCGTAGCCGAGGTAGCCCTTGACGGTGCAGCTGCGGCTGCCCTTGTTGGTGAGCATCACCATGGCCCGGCCGGCGTCCTGGATCTGGACGTCGGCCTTGAGGTCGGCGGTGTGGCAGCGGTCGGCGCCGGCCTGCGCCGTGGTGCCGCCCGTCCCGGCCGCCGAGCCCGGCCCGGACGTCCCGGTGGGCGCCGTGCCCGCCGTGCTCGCGGCGGCGGTGGGGGCCGGGGCGCCGGTTCCGGTCGCGGTGGTGCCGTCGTCGCAGGCGACCGCGCCGAGGGCGAGGGCGAGGACGGCAGCGGCGGCGGCCGCCGTGCGGGTCGTGGCGGTCGTGCGGTGGATCACGGGTTCTCCTGCGGGTCGCCGGTCACGGGGTGTCGGCCGTGATCACGCACGGCATCGGCGGCCCGGTTCTGCGCGGAGTGTCCCGGCTGCGTAACGGCGGCCCGGGTGCCCGTCACGGACCGTCAGTGCAGCTGCACGGTGACGCCGCCCTGCTTCAGGACGTCCAGCACCGCGTCGAAGTAGCTGCACTCCCGGCCGGCCAGCAGCACCCGGCGGTCCAGGCGGCAGGCGGCGAGTGCGGAGGCGTGCCAGACCAGCACGAACGGCGGCTCGGGGCCGTAGCCGCCGCGCAGGCAGTCGGCGAGCGCGTCCAGGTTGCTGCCGTAGTAGCCGTCCGGAGGGCGGAGGGCCGCGCCGAGCGCGGTGAACAGCGTGCGCTCGTCGGTGACCTCCGTCCCGTCGAGGTGGAACACGGGTGTGGCCGGCGCGGACATGGCGCTCCTCGGTGGTTCGCCCGGATGGCGGTCCCGGGTCGAGCGGCCTCGGCCCGTGGGCTGGGATGGAGAGGACGTGCCGCCATCGACCCAGGGGCCCCATATGACCAGTCTGCACCGCAAGGACCTCGGCCTGTTCGTCCTGCGCGCCGCCGTGGGCGGGGTGATGTTCGCGCACGGCGCGCAGAAGCTCTTCGGCTGGTTCGGCGGAGGAGGGATCGAGGGAACCGCCCAGGCCATGGAGCACATGGGCTACGAGCCGGGCCGGCCCAACGCCATCGCCTCCGGGCTCGGCGAGGCCGGAGGCGGGGCGATGCTCGTCCTCGGCCTGGCCACGCCGGTGGCCGGCTCGGTGGTGGCCGGGACGATGGCCGGGGCGATCGCCGTGCACGCCCCGGCCGGCTTCTTCGCGATGGGCGGCGGCTTCGAGTACCCGGGTCTGCTCGGCACCTGCGGGCTGGCCCTGGGCATCTCCGGGGCGGGCCGCTACTCGCTGGACCACGCGCTCGGCCACGTGCTGGACCGGCCGTGGATCGGACTGCTGGCCTTCGGCGCGAGCGCGATCGGGGCGGCCGCCGTGGTGACCCGCCGCCAGGACACCGTGCGGCGCCGGGAGATCCGGGAGATCGAGCAGGCCGCCATGCAGGAGGGCGCCGGTCTGTCCTGACCGGCGGCGGTCCCACCGGACCTGGCCGCGCGAGCCCGTGCCCGCGACAGCCGTTGTTCCCACCAGGAGCAGAATCCATGAACCTCAAGATCCGTTCCGCAGCCCTGCTGGGCTCCGCCGTGGTGCTGGGCGGTGCCGCACTGTCCGGGTGCTCGTCGGACTCCTCGCCGTCCTCGGCCGCCTCCTCGGCGGCGGCCGCGATCGGCTCGAAGGCCTCCGAACTGGCCTCGTCCGCCGGCAGTCTCGCCTCCTCCGCCGCCTCCGCGGTGGCCTCCGCGGAGGCGGCGGCCTCCTCGGCGGTGGCCGACATCACGGGTGGGCTGGACGCCGCCGCGGACGTGAAGCTGGGCACCCCGGTGACCTCCTCGGACGGCAAGGTGGAGGTACCCATCACCGTTGCCAATGAGCAGAGCGACCCGCAGAAGTACCTCGTGCAGGTCGACTTCCAGGACGCGAGCGGCAACCGGCTGGACACCGTGGTGGTGACCGTTCCGGAGGTCCCCGCGGGCGGAACGGCGCAGGCCACGGCCACGAGCAACCGTGCGCTGAGCGGTCAGGTCAAGGCGGTCGTGAGCCGGGCGGTGCGGTACTGAGCCGTCTCCCAACGGAACCTTAAGGGCACCTCAAACCCAGGAGACGACCCTTGACGGGGCGTTTGGTCTAGTCCATTTTTGTGGCCAGGTGCAGGGAGCCCCTGGGCCGGTGCCGGCGGTTCGGGCCGTCGGCACCGGTTCGGCGCATCTCCCCGCCCCTGGTTCTTCTCGTGTGCAGGCCAACGTTCGATTCCCCTGTCATGCCCCTGACGTGGTGGTCCCACCCACCGCGACTTCCCCGGGGCGCGGCGGGATCGCCCCCACAACCAGGAGTCACGCAGCCATGCTTCGTTCCGTTCCGTCCCGGCCGCGGCCGAGCGGGCACCGCCGCCGCCGCGGCCTGGGCCTCCTCGCCGCGGGCACCGCGGCCTCCCTGCTGCTCGGCGGCGCGCTCGCGCTGACCGGCACCAGCGCCCAGGCCGCCCCCACCAACTCGACCGGCGCGCCCGCCACTTCGGGCGGCATCAAGGTCGCGTACTTCGACCAGTGGTCGATCTACTCCAACGCGTACTACCTGAAGACCGTTCAGGACACCGGCGTGGCCTCCAAGCTGGACTACCTGATCTACGACTTCGCCAACATCGACCCGACCAACCTCAGCTGTTTCGAGGCCACCAAGGCCGCCTCGCAGAACGAGGACGACCCGAACGCGGGCGACGGCGCGGGCGACGCGTACGCCGACTACCAGAAGACCTTCGACGCGGGGACCAGCGTGGACGGCGTGGCCGACACCTGGAACCAGCCGCTGGTCGGCAACTTCAACCAGCTGAAGAAGCTGAAGGCGAAGAACCCGAACCTCAAGGTGCTGCTGTCGATCGGCGGTTGGACCTACTCCAAGTACTTCTCCGACGTGTCGGCCACCGACGCGGCGCGCAAGAAGTTCGTCTCCTCCTGCGTCGACATGTTCATCAAGGGCAACCTGCCCGTGCAGGGCGGCTTCGGCGGCACGGGCTCCGCGGCCGGCGTCTTCGACGGCTTCGACATCGACTGGGAGTACCCGGGCGGCGGCGGCCACACCGGCAACCACGCCTCGCCCAACGACAAGCAGAACTTCACCGCGCTGATGGCGGAGCTGCGCTCCCAGCTCGACGCGCAGGGCAGGGCGGACGGCAAGAGCTACGCGCTCTCCGCCGCGGTCGGCGCCGGCCAGGACAAGATCAAGAACGTCGAGACCGACAAGCTCGGCCAGTACCTGACCTTCCTCGACGTCATGACCTACGACATGCACGGCGCGTGGGACAAGACCGGCCCGACCAACCACCAGGCGCCGATCTACACCAACCCGAGCGACCCGATGACCCCCGTCCCGGGCGGTACCGGCAAGTACTCGATCGACAACGCCGTCAAGGCGTGGACGGTCGGCGACCCGCAGTACGGCATCCCCGGCGGCTTCCCCGCCAAGAAGATCAACATGGGTGTGCCGTTCTACTACCGCGGCTGGACGGGCGTCACCGCCGGCGCCAACCACGGCCTGTTCCAGAGCGCGACCGGGCCGGCCCCGGGCGCCGCGATGTCGGGCAACGTCGCGGGCATCCAGATGTACAAGGAGCTCAGCAGCTTCGTCGGCAACGCGGCCAACACCTACTGGGACGACGCGGCGAAGACCTCGTACTTCTACGACGGCACCACCTTCTGGACGGGTGAGAACGCCAAGTCGATCCAGGCCAAGCTGGACTACGCGCACTGCAACGGCCTCGGCGGCTCCTTCGCCTTCTCGCTGTACGACCTGGGCACCCAGACCTCGCTCTTCGACACGATGGTGACAGCGACCAACGGCTCCGCCGCCTCCTGCCCGGCGCCGACCACCTCGCCGACCGCCTCCGCCTCGCCGAGCTCCTCGCCCAGCTCCTCGGCCTCGCCGAGCTCCTCCCCGTCGACCTCGCCGTCGACCTCCCCCTCGACCTCGGCCAGCCCGACCGGCGGCACCTGCACCGCCCCGAGCTGGAACTCCGCCACGGTCTACGCGACCGCCGGCGCCAAGGTCTCCTGGAAGGGCCACAACTACACCAACAAGTGGTGGACCCAGGGCGAGGACCCGACCCTCAGCGGCCAGTGGGGTGTCTGGACCGACAACGGCGCCTGCTGACCCGCGCGACCCACAGCCACCCGCACCGCCCCGAACCATCCCGCACCACCCGAGCTGAACGGGGACTGCCCCGGACGGAACCTCCGTCCGGGGCAGTCCCCGTTCCGTGCGTGCGGGTGCCGGTCAGTCCAGGTCCTCGGTGCGGCCGAGGGCGTCCGGCTGGCTCAGCTCGATCCGGCGCAGCATCCGGCCGAGCATCGCGGAGAGCGCCCCCCGGTCGTCGCCGGTGATGTCCTGCAGCAGGTCCGCCTCGAAGACGGCGGCCATCCGCATGAGCTCCAGCCACTTGTCGCGGCCCGGCTCGGTCAGCTCGATGATCACCCGGACCCGGTTGGCCTCGTCGCGCTCGCGGGTGACCAGGCCGTCGGCGACCATCCGGTCGATCCGGTGGGTCATCGCCGCCGGGGTCAGGCCCAGCCGCTTGGCGAGGTCGCTCGGGCCGAGCCGGTAGGGGCTGCCCGCGAAGACCAGGGCCTTGAGCACCTCCCACTCGGCGGACGTGATTCCCAGCACAGCCAGCTGGCGGCTGTAGGCCACGTTCATCCGGCGGGACAGCCGGGAGAGCGTGGACACGATCGTCTCGACCTGCGGGTCCACGGTGGGGAATTCCCGCTGGTAGAGGGCCACCTGCTCGGCGATGCCGATCTCGGAGGCGGCCGGCTCGTCCGGCTTGCGAGTGCTCATGGCCGTCATTCTCCCACGCATGGTGCAGCTGTTAAGCCTTTGACACCTGAGTCTTCGAAGACTTAGATTTTAGGTCTGAAATCTTGCAGGATTAAAGCAGGAAGGGTTCAACCTTCCGCGACGACAAAGGGGTGTGCACGGTGACCGGCACGGTGAAGCAGTGGGCGCGGCGGGCGGACGGAGCGGGCGGCCCGCTGCGCCGCGTCCAGATCGGCAATGCGCTGAGCGCGTTCGGCAGCGGGTTCACGATGCCGTACATGTTCGTGTACGTGGACCAGGTGCGGGGGCTGGGCTCGTTCGCGGCCGGGATGGTGTTCACCGTCTTCGCGCTGGCCGCGCTGGCCGTCCTGCCGTTCACCGGCCGCGGCATCGACCGCTACGGGCCGCGCCCGGTGCTGCTCGCCGGCGCCGCGCTCGCCGCGGGCGGTGCCTACGCCTTCGGACAGGCCGCCACCGCGCCGACCCTGCTGGTCGCCTCGTTCCTCTTCGGCGCGGGCATCACCGCATGCCAGCCGGCGCTCGCCACGATGATCGTGCGCAGCACCGGCCGCGCGGGCCGCTCGCGGGCCTTCGCCCTGCAGTTCACCCTGGTCAACCTGGGCATGGGCATCGGCGCCCTGGTCGGCGGCCAGATCGTCGACCCCGCCGACCCGGCCAGCCTGACCCGGCTGTTCACCATCGAGGCGCTCACCCTGCTGGGCCTGGCCCTGGTGGCCGGCACCGCCCGCATCCCGCAGGCGGAGCCCGTCCCGGCCGCCGGGCGCGGCGCGGGGCAGGGCCTGCGCGCGGTGGTGAAGGACAAGGCCATGCTGCGGCTCTGCCTGCTCGCCGGGCTCATCTTCTTCACCTGCTACGGGCAGTTCGAGTCCGGTGTCGCCGCCTTCGCCACCGACACGGTCGGCACCGCGCCGTCCGTGCTCGGCATCGCGATCGGCGCCAACGCCCTGACCATCGTGCTGCTGCAGATGGTCGTCGTCCGGCTCACCGAGCGCCGCCGCCGCACCACCGCGATGGCCGCCGCCGGCCTGGTCTGGCTGGGCGCCTGGACGGCCGCCCTGGTGGCCGGCCTGGTCCGCTCGGACGCGCTCGCCGCGACCGTCGCCGTGGTGGCCGTGTACGCGCTGTTCGGCGTCGGCGAGTCCATGCTCGCGCCGACCCTGGGCCCGATCGTGGCCGACCTCGCCCCGGCCCGGCTGCTCGGCACCTACAACGCCGCGCACGCCCTGGTGAAGCAGATGGCCATCGCGGTCGGCCCGGCCGTCGGCGTGCTGCTGGTCGGCGCCGGCACCTGGCCGCTGTACCTGCTGGCGATGTCCGCCTGCACGGTGCTGATCGTGCTGCTGGCGGTGCGGCTGCGCGGTCATCTGACGCCGGCGCAGGACAACGCCGTCCTCGCGGTGGCGCAGGTCCGGCCGATGGTGCGGGAGCTGCAGACCGCGGCCTGAGCCGCTGTCAGGCCGCATCCGGCTCGGATGCGGCCTTCACCCGTCCGGCCTACTGTCGAAAGCGGGGCCGCCGGCCGCGGCGGCTCCGCCCCGGCCGGAAGGACGGCTCACCATGGCTTCCCCAGCGAACGGCGGTCTGCGCCCGGAGGAACTGGCCGAGGGCTTCGCCGGCCGGGTGCTGCTGCCCGGCGACGAGGCCTACGGCGAGGCGAGGACCATCCACAACGCCATGATCGACCGCCGGCCCGCGGTGATCGCCCAGTGCGACGGACCCGCCGACGTCGCGGCGGCGCTGGCCTTCGGGCGCAGCCGCGGCCTGGAGATCGCGGTCCGCTGCGGCGGTCACGCGGTGAGCGGGCAGGCCCTGGTCGACGGCGGCCTCGTCCTCGACCTGCGGCGGATGAACGGGGTGCAGGTCGACCCGGACGCCCGGGTCGCCCGGGTCGGCGGCGGCGCCCTGATGCGCGACCTCGACCGGGCCACCCAGCCGCACGGCCTCGCCACCACCGGCGGCCGCGCCTCCACCACGGGCATCGGTGGCTTCGCCCTCGGCGGTGGCTCCGGCTGGCTGGAGCGCCGCTTCGGCCTGATGTGCGACAACCTGCTCGCCGCCGACCTGGTGACCGCCGACGGCCGCCGGGTGCACGCCAGTGCACAGGAGAACCCCGAACTCTTCTGGGCGCTGCACGGCGGCGGCGGCAACTTCGGCGTAGTCACCGAGTTCACCTTCGGCCTGCACCCGCTGCCCGGCTTCTCCATCGCCCTGTTGCTCTTCGAGGCCGCCAAGGGCCTGGAGGTGCTGCGCGCCTACCGGGACGCCATGGACGCCGCGCCCGACGAGGTCGGCGGTGCCTTCATCCACCTCACCGCGCCGCCGGAGGAATTCGTGCCGCCGGCGCTGGTCGGCCAGCATGCGGTCGGCGTCCTGCTCACCTACGCCGGCGACCTGGAGAGCGCCCGGCCGGCCTTCGCGCCGATGCTCGGTCTCGGGCACGCGGCCGACGTGGTCACCGACATCCCGTACGTCGACCTGCAGTGCATGCTCGACGACCCGCCCGGATTCCGGAACTACTGGTCGGCCGAGTACCTCTCGGGATTCCCGGACAAGGCCGCGGACGCCTACACCGCCCGGGCCCAGGACATGATCGTCCCCTCGCCGAGCCAGCACATCGTCTTCCCCCTCGGCGGCGCGGTCGCGGCCGCCGGCCACGAGTGGCCCGTCCCGTGGCGGGCCGCCTCCTGGGCCGTCCACCCGTTCGCCGTCTGGGAGGACCCGGCCGACGACGAGCGCGGCCGCAGCTGGACGAAGGCCGTCTGCGCCGACATGGCGCCCTGGTCGATCGGCGCCGTCTACCTCAACTTCATCGGCGACGAGGGCGAGGACCGCGCCGCCGCCGGCCGCGGCGCCGAGAACCTCGCCCGGCTGGCCGCCGTCAAGGCCGAGTACGACCCGGCGAACGTCTTCCACTTCAACCACAACATCAGGCCGGCAGCCTGAGGCCGGGTCGGCAGCGGTCAGCCGGGGAGTGGGGCGCCCGAAGGACGGCGCACCGGCGCGGCCGGACCGGGGCGGTGGTACCGCCGGCGCAGCGCCTCGGCCTCGGCGGACGCCTCCGCGGACAGCGGGCTACGGACCCCGGTGGCCGGGCAGCCCGCCGAACCGGGCAGGACCAGCCGGGGCGGGCGTTCCAGCACGAAGACCGAGCCACCGTCGACCACTGTCCGGCCGGCCCCGCGCGGCGCCAGCGAGTGGCGCGCGATGACCGCCCCGCTCGCCGCGGTGATCGACAGACCTGACTCGTCCAGCCGGTGGCGGACCTCCACCAGCGCCCCGGCGAGGTCCGGCGGCACGGCGTAGCGGTTGCCGCGGAAGTGGACGAGCCCACGCTGGTCGACCGTGCGGAGAGTCCGCACACAGGCCGGGAAGGGAGCCGGCGGCAGCGGCTCCAGCGGCGGGGCGGCATGTGGCGCGCCCTCGTCGGCCGGGAGCCGGTCGTCGGACCACGTCGCCAGGCGGTCGAGGATCTGCTGTGCCGCGCGCGGGCCGAGGTCGTCGACGACGCTGCGCCAGTGCTGCCCGGCGGCCGCGGCGCGCCGCGCCTCCTCGGCGGTGGGTCCGGCGGTCTCCAGCTCGATCTCGACCCCGTAGTACCGCCCGACCGTCGCGAACTCCTTGGCCAGCCGGCCGGTCGCCGGGCACCGGACGGGCACCGCGCTGTCGAACCGCCAGCGCGGGGCGGTGCCACCGAGCCGTCGCAGCAGGTGGTCGACGGCCTCCAGCACCTGCGGGAAGTCGTCGCTGTCGAGGAGGACGCCGCGCCAGCGGCCGGCGTGGCGCAGCGAGCCGGTCAGGAGGTGGGCCTTCGCACTGCCGTCCCAGCCGGGCCGGGCGTCGGCGAGGTCCGTCCAGCCGAACCGGATCTCCTCCTGGTCGGTGGGTGGCCCGCCCGGTCCGCCGCCGGGGGCGCAGGGGTGGCAGTGACTGCACGGCGGCCGCAGCCGGTGTCTGCGCAGTGCGCGGGTGAACGTCGAGTAGCCGCCGCGGTATCCGAGATCGGTGATCTCGTCGAAGAGTGCGGTCGCCGGCAGGTGCGGGTCGTCCGCCAGGCGCAGGCGGCAGTACGGGTGGAAGGAGAGGAAGACGTCCTCGGCCCGGGTGCGCACCCCGGGCTTGCGGTTCCCGGACAGGTACCTCCGGACGGTCTTGCGGTCGCGTCCGAGGTGCCGGGCGATGGCCGAGATCGACCACCCCTGGCCGTGGAGCCGCCGGACATCCTGGTATTCGTTCGTGCTGAGCAACCCAAACCCCCTACGCGCAGGCTTGCCGGCCACATCGGCTAAGAATTCGCAATGGTCCGTTGCAAGAGAGTGACCATACAGCACCGGTTTGAAGATCGTAATCAGATGAAACGTTCCTCCATGTACCGTGTCCGGGTAATTTCGGAGAGCGGGGCGCGGCGCAACTCCGGTGCGCGCCGCACGGATGGGAAAATTCAGAGAGCAGCCCGCGCATATGCTCGTCGCGCACCACCCGCGAGGACATCCGGAGAGCGAGCGCAAGCGTTCATACGGAATGTCGCCCGAATTCCCCACACCCGGGTGGAAGATCACTTCGTTGACCGTGGTGTGATTCCCATGCCTGACCCAGTGACCCCGCACAGCCCCGAGCGCGATCCGATCTGCAGCCTCGGGGCCTGGCTCTTCGTCCCGGACCGGCACAACGCCGCGGGCGACGTGGAGACCGGTTACCTGGTGCGCAACGGCCGGCGCGTCGTCCTGTGGCACTGTTCCCGGATCCTCGCCGACTTCCTCCGGACGCTGCGCCGCCTGGAAAGCCGGTTCGCCGTTCCCTGCAGTGCCCCGCAGCCCCCGGGCCTCGTGGCCGTCGACGCCCCCCGGGCGCCGTCGGCAGGCCATTCCGCGGCTGCGCCGGGGAATGAGCCGCCCCGTGCATGACCCACTGCTGGAATTCTTTCGTCCGTATGGAAATGACCCGCTGTTTTCCGGTCCCGGCGGGCATTGCGACGGGGTGGCGGGACCGATCGTCGCGGACGCCGGATGGTACGCGGCGCCGACCGTCGAAATGTCCGGTGCCTGGAGTTCCGGCGTTTTCGTGCCGGGGCAGGCGGCGCCGGTCGACGATCCCCGGCCGCAGTCCGCCCCGGCGCCTCCGCCGCGCACCCCGCGGAGGCGGCGCCGGGTGCGGGCCGCCGAGGCGCGGCGCGAGGAGGCCCTCGGCGAGCTGTTCCGCACCCTGCTCGCCGTCGCGGTGACGGTCGTCTGCGTGCTGGGCTGGGTGCTGTCCTACGCGCCGCTGCAGGACCTCGCCCTCGCCCGGGTGCCCGGCGGCCTGGCCGTGCTGTGGCCGGTCGTGGTCTACGGGCCCTGGCTCGCCGGCTGCCTGTCCGTGCTCCGGGCCGCCCTCGACGGCCGGCGCGCGCTGCACGCCTGGAGCGTCGTCCTCGCCTTCTCCGCTGTCGCCACCGGGCTCTGCGTCTGCGGTGTCGCGCAGACCCTGCCCGACGTCATCGTCGCCGGGCTGCCTCCCGTGGCGGCGGCGATCTGCCTCGACCAACTGGCCCGCCAGCTGATCGCCCGGCACCCTTCCCAGCGTCCGCGGTCCCGGCACGGCGGGCGGTCGCGGCGGGTCGGGTGACGCGTCGCCGCGTCGACCAGAGGGGTCATCGCCGGCCCGGCCGCCGACGGCCGTGGCGGGCGGGCCGGCCGGGGCGGGTGGTACCGCCCCCGGACGGAGGGCCGGACGGGCGAGCGGCTGACGGAGGGTGAGCGGCCATGCAGGACTCCTGTTCGTCGTGGTGCCCCTGCGCGGGCCCGGACGGCGGACCGGGTGCCGCGGGCGGCGGAACCACCGTAGGGAGTGATCGGCATATGCCCGACCATTTCGCCCCGGTCTCCACAGATTCGGCGCACCACGTGCGATTCGGCCCAACGGCCGCGCGCCGGAGTCCGCGGGACGGCCCCGGGCCGTCAGGGCGCGGTGGGCATCAGCAGCGAGAAGGTGCCCGCGCGGTCGGGGAAGCGGACGGCCAGCGGGGCGACCGGGCCGCCGAGCTCCAGCACGAGCTGGCCACGGGCACCCGCACCGACCGCCTCCAGCAGGAAGTCGCGGTTGACCCGGACGCACAGGCCGTCCTCCGCCGCCGCACCGCCGCCGACCGTGAGGACGCCGTCGGCGGAGACGGTGAGCTCCGAGACGGGGAAGTCCACGCCGTCCTGGTCCCGGCGCTCGGTGCGGACGGGCGCGGCGCCGAGACCGTCGCGCAGCACGTCCGCGGCGACCTCCACCCGGTGGACCGGCTCCAGACGCAGCATCGGACGGTAGTCCGGGAAGTCGGCCGGTACCGGACTGCCGGTCACCTCACGGCCCGCCGCCACGGCGGTCAGGGCGCCCTCGGCCAGCGTCAGCTCGGCCACGCCGTCGCCCACCGCGGCGAGCAGGCCGCGCAGACCGTCCACGAAGGCGGTCGGCGCGAGCACGGCGACGGACGGCCCCTCGACGGTGCGCGGCGCGGCCTCCGAGACGGCCAGCCGGTAGCGGTCGGTGGCGACCAGGCGCAGCACCGCGCCGTCGGCCTCGAAGAGCACACCCGCCACCCGGCGGTGCTGTTCGAGACCGACCGCGAAGCGGACGGCGTCCAGGGCGGCGGCGAGCTCGGCGGCGGGCAGGGTCAGTCGGGTGGTCTGCACGGGTTTCTCCCTCAGCTCCAGCAGGTGTCGGACGGTGGACAGCTCGCGGCGGGCGTCCGCCAGGCCCTCCTCCAGACGGCGCAGGTGCGCGTCCAGGGCGGCCGCTGCCTCGCCGGGCCGGCCGGCCAGCACCCGCGAGACGTCCGCGAGCGGCATGCCGACCCGCCGCAGCCGGGCGATCAGCCGGGCGTCGGCGAGCTGTTCCGGCGCGTACCAGCGGTAGCCGGTCTGCGGGTCGACCCGGGCCGGGCCGAACACGCCCGCGCCGTCGTAGAAGCGCAGGGCGCTGATGCTGAGTCCGCTCAGCCGGGCGGTCTCGCCGATGCTGTGAAGTCCGCTGTCCACACCGCCGACTCTGCCCCCTCGACCAGGTCGAGGGTCAAACCGCGGGGCGCTGGACGGCGGGGCCGCGCGGCCGGGCTAGGATCTCTCCGACAAAGGCGACATAGCGCCAGTCCGGGCCTGCGACCCGTCAGCCCGCGACCGCCGCGGCCGCCGCGACACCGAGCGAGGAGCGGCGGAAGACCATGGCGCATCCGGCAGTCACCGAGCATGCACCGGCCACCGGCTTCCCCGCCGCGGCCCGGCCGCCGGCCGTCCGGCGCGGTGCGCTGCCGTGGGCCCTGCGGCACGCCGACTGGCTCGGCCCGATCGCCGTCGCGCTGTTCGCCGGACTGCTGCGCTTCTGGGGCCTCGCCAAGCCGAACGCCTTCGTCTTCGACGAGACCTACTACCCCAAGGACGCCTGGTCGCTGCTGCACCAGGGCTACGAGGGCGTCTGGCCGGACCTCGCCAACAGGGAGATCCTCTCCTCCCCGCAGAAGATCCCGCTGACCGCCGAGCCCGCGTTCATCGCCCACCCGCCGCTCGGCAAGTGGGTGATCGCGCTCGGCGAGTGGGCGTTCGGCCTGCACCCCTTCGGCTGGCGGGTGATGGTCGCCCTGCTCGGCACCCTCTCGGTGCTGATGCTCGCCCGGATCGGCCGTCGGCTCTTCTCCTCCACCCTGCTCGGCTGCACCGCGGCCTTGCTGATGGCGGTCGACGGCCTGCACTTCGTGATGAGCCGGGTCGGCCTGCTGGACGGCGTGTCGATGTTCTTCGTGCTCGGCGCCTTCGGCTGCCTGCTCGTCGACCGGGACCGCAGCAGGCAGGTGCTCGGCGCGGCCCGCGCCGAGGGCGGCCGGGCCGCCGACGAGGTCCGCCTGGGCCTGCGGCCCTGGCGGATCGGAGCCGGCGCCCTGCTCGGCTGCGCCGCCGCGGTGAAGTGGAACGGCCTGCAGGTCCTGCTGGTGTTCACCGTGCTGACCCTGCTCTGGGACCGGGCCGGCCGTCGCTGGGCCGGCGCCCACCGGCCGACCCGCAGCCTGCTCCGCCGCGACCTGCTGCCCGGCCTGCTCTCCACGGTCGGCGCCGCGGCGCTGGTCTACGTCGCCTCCTGGTCCGGCTGGTTCGCGAGCGACGGCGGCTTCGACCGGCACTGGGCCGACCACCGGGCCGGGCTGTCGATGCCGCGCACCCCCGTGGTGGACATCCCGCTGCCGCAGGTGCCGATGACCTGGGTGCCGTCCGCACTGCGCGGCTGGTGGCACTTCCACGCCCAGATGTACGACTTCAACACCGGCCTGACCTCGCCGCACACCTACCAGTCCAACCCGTGGAGCTGGCTCGTCCAGGGCCGCCCGGTGTCGATGTACTGGCAGCAGCTCACCGACGGCCAGGACGGCTGCACGTCGAGCGGCGGCTGCGCCTCGCAGATCCTGGCGCTCGGCACCCCGCTGCTGTGGTGGGCCGCCTGCTTCGCCCTCGCGTACGCGCTGTGGCGCTGGGCGTTCCGGCGGGACTGGCGCTCCGGCGCGATCCTCGCCGGTGTCGCCGGGACCTATCTGCCCTGGTTCGGCTACCAGGAGCGGACGATCTTCTCCTTCTACATGGTGATCCTGGTGCCGTTCCTGTGCCTGGCGGTCGCCCAGATGCTCGGCGCCATGCTCGGCCCGGCGGGCTGCAGCCGGCGGCGCAGGATCTGGGGCGGGGCGGGTGCCGGGCTGGTGGTGTTCGCGGTGGTCGGCTGCTTCGCGTACTTCTACCCGCTGTACACGGCGGAGGTGATCCCCATGTCGGACTGGCAGGACCGGATGTGGTTCACCAGCTGGATCTGACCGGTGGCCGCGCCGGTCGGGCAACTGCTGCCGGTCACCTGGCTGCTGGGCGCGGAGCTCGCGCTGCTGCTGGCCGCGGCGGTCGCGGTGGCCGGCCGGGGGCGGCTCGGCCACGGGCACGCCGTGCTCCGGGCGGGGCTGCGCGCCGCGGTGCAGCTCGGCGCGGTGGCGCTGGTCATCTCCTGGGTGGTCGGCTCGCTGGGGACCTCGGCGCTGTTCGTGCTGCTGATGTTCGCGGTGGCGGTGCGCACGGCGGGCCGGCGGATGACCGACGGCCCGGGCTGGGCGTGGGCCGCGCTGCCGATCGGCGCCGGGGTGCTGCCGGTGCTCGTGCTGCTGCTCGCCACCGGGCTGCTGCCGCACAAGGGGATCGCCCTGATCCCGGTCGCCGGCATCCTGATCGGCGGTGGGCTCACCGCGACCTCGCTGGCCGGGAGGCGGGCGCTGGACGAGCTGCGCACCCGCCGCGGCGAGGTCGAGGCGGCGCTGGCGCTCGGCTTCGAGGACCGCGACGCCCGGCTGGAGGTCTGCCGGACGGCCGCCGCCACCGCGCTCGTCCCGGTGCTGGACCAGACCCGCACGGTCGGCCTGGTCACGCTGCCCGGGGCCTTCGTCGGCATGCTGCTCGGCGGGGCGTCCCCGGTGCAGGCCGGCGCGGTGCAGCTGTTCGTGCTGGTCGCGCTGCTCGCCGTGGAGTCCGCCGCGGTGGTGCTGGTGCTCGAACTGGTCGGCCGGGGCCTGGTGCCCACCTGAGCGTCCGCCCGCCCGGCGGCCGGTCAGCAGTGGGGGTCGGCCGAGGCCTTCTCCAGTGCCGCCCGGGTCTTGGGGCCGTACTGGGTGTTGTTGCGCTCGTCGCCCTTGATCCGGGCGTCCCGCTGGAACTCGCTCAGGACCCACTGCGTCCAGGAGTCGAAGGTGCCGGTGGCGAACCAGACGTTGAGGTCGCCGCAGGAGACGGTGATCAGCATCTGCTGCATCGCGCGGACGTCCGTGCCCGAGTCACCCGCCTTCAGCACCCGGACGGCCGCCGAGGTGCTCGGCGCCACCGGCGGCGCGGCACCGGCACTCGCCGACGCCGTCCCGGCCGGGCTGAGCGCGGCGACGGGAGCCCGGCTGGCGGTCGCCGTGCCGGTGCCGGTGCGGGTCGGGGAGGCCGAGGACTTCCTGGTGGTGGAGGCGCTCGCGGTCGCCGTCGGCTCCGGCTGCCCGTTGTCCGGCGGCGCCGAGTCGAGGGTGCCGGAGGGCGCGGGCAGCGCCTGGTCGAGGTTCGGCTTGTCCGAGGACGGCGACAGGGCCAGCGCCAGACCGGTGCCGACCACCGCGATGCCGAGACCGGCGGCGACGATCGCCGTACGGCGCCGGCCGGCGACCAGCTGGGCACGCTCGCGCCGCTCGGCCCGGCCGCCCGGCCGCTGCTGCGGCGTGCCGTGGAAGTCGAAGACACCGAGGTCGCCGCCGGGCCCCACGGGAGCCGGGCGCTGCGGCGGGACGGACGGCGGCGCGGCGGGTGGCGGCGGAGGAGCGGCCGGGTGCGCCGCGGGCGGGGCCGGCGGCAGCAGGGTCGTCGCGAACGGGTCCGGGCCGGGCCCGGCATACGTCCGGCCGTGGCCGCCGCCCGCCGCGACGTAGGGTCTGACCAGCGGCGGACCCTCCATGTGGGGCAGCACGGCCGTCTCGGTGGCATCCGGGGACGAGGAGGCGCACGCGCAGCCGACGGCCGTCCGGACCGTGCCGCACAGCGGGCAGAGCTCTCCCGGCATCGGCCGGTCCTCCTCGGTCGGTGTGACGAACGCGCCCGATTATGCAGGAGGTTGCACGGGTATGACAGGGAGGTCCTGTGACGGGCGGTGGCCTTGTCCTATTTAGTGCCGAAACGGCCGGGATGAAGGGTCGGTGACGCCCCGCCGTCCTCGCGGTGAGCCAGGGCTAGGCCCCGGCGCCGCCGCTGACGTCCCGCGAGCGGCCCTCCTCCAGCACCCGGTACCCGGCGGTGCTGTACAGCTGCATCGCCACGGTGTTGCCGCCGAACACGTTGAGCATCAGCATCCCGTCGCCGGCCGCCAGCGCCGCCAGCTCGCCCGCCGCCATCGCGGCCCGGCCGAAGCCCCGCCCCCGCTCCTCGGGGAGGACGTCCAGCGAACAGCCGAAGGTGACGCCCGGCAGGAACCCGTGGTGCAGCCAGCCGGTGCCGACCGTCCGCCCCTCGGCCTCCAGCACCAGCAGCGCGTGGCCGGGTGTGGCCAGGTCCTCGGGCAGCATCCGTGCGAAGTCCGCCGCCGACTTGGCCCGGGCCTCCTGCTCCGTGTGCGAGCCGGAGCGGAGCATGTCGAACACGTACGCGTCCTCCTGCTGCGCCCGCCAGGCCGGGTACTCCTCGGCCGTCATCGGACGGGCCGTCACGGAGCCCTGCTCCGCCGACGCCGCGGAGAGCTCCTTCACCCGGTTCTGACCGCGCACCGTGTACCGGTCGAAGAGCGGGTCCGTTCCCGTCACCCGGACCTCGACCCGGTTCCCGCCACGCTCGGCGCACCACCGCTCGGCCCAGTCCAGCGCGGCCGGGCGCAGCCGCTCGTACCCCGGCACCGTCCACACCTCGCCGATCCGGCCCACCGGGGTGCCCTCGCGGTCGGCCACCGCCACGGCGACGGACCCGACCGTACGGCCGTCCTCCCGGATGTCGGCGACCGTCCACGTCCCGGCCTGCTCGCGCTGCTGCTCGGCCAGCCGCCCGGCGGCCGCGGCGGAGAGCCCCGCCGCGAGGTAGCGGTCGACGAGCCGCTGCAGGTGGGCGGGCAGCCAGGTGTCCCGGTCGGCGCCGGGTGCGATCTCCAGGGTCATCCGGGCACGGTAGGCAGCGGGCCGCCGCCGCGGCGAGCGGTTTTATCCGGCCACGGCGGCCGGATCAGCCCGCGCGGTGCTCCCGCGGGCTCACCCCGCGCACCCGCTTGAAGGCACTGCTCAACGCGAACGGACTGCCGTAGCCCACCCGTCGGGCCACCGCGGCGAGCGTCGCCTCCGGCTCGCGCAGCAGGTCCGCCGCCAGGTCCAGCCGCCACCCCGTCAGGTACGCCATCGGCGGCTCGCCGACCAGCTCGGTGAAGCGCCGCGCCAGCGCCGCCCGGGACACCCCGGTCCCGGCCGCCAGCGAAGCCACCGTCCACGGCTCGGCCGGCCGCCGGTGCAGCAGCCGCAACGCGCGCCCCACCACCGGGTCCCCGTACGCCCGGTACCAGCGCGGCGGGGCCGCCTCCGGCCGGGCGAACCACTCGCGCAGCGCCGTGATCAGCAGCAGGTCCAGCAGCCGGTCGAGGACCACCTCCTGGCCGGGCGCGTCGCGGTCCATCTCCTCGCCGAGCAGCGCCGGCAGCGGTGAGGACCAGGCGTCCGCGGGCACCACCGCGACGGGCGGCAGCGCCCGCAGCAGCCGCCCGTTCACCTCCCCGCGCAGCTGGTAGGTGCCGGTCAGCATCACCGTGGCACCGTCCGCGCGCTCACCCCAGGAGCGCCCGCCGAGGTCCATCTCCTCGCACAGCGGGACGCCCTGCGGATCGGTGGACACCTGCCCCGGGTGGATCACCACCCCTACCGGCGTGTCCGGTCGGTCCGCCACGGTGTACGGCTCGGGGCCGCGCACGATCGCCAGGTCACCGGGCGCCAGCGCGGCCGGATCGCCGGCCGCGGGGACGATCCAGGCCGTGCCGCGCACCATGCTGACCACCGTCAGCGGCGCCTCGTCGCGCACCGCCACGGCGAACGGGGGAGCCAGCACCGAACGCAGCAGGAACGCACCCTGCGCGCGTGGAGCCGCGAGCAATCCGGCAAGTCCGTCGACTGCGTCCATGCGTCCAGCCTAGGAGCGGCCCGGGGCGCGTGGAGGCACCTCCCGGCCGAAGGCTGAGGGGGAACTGCGCCATTCGGATGGGTTCGACCTTCAGCGTCGATGTCCGTCCGAATTCCCGCCGGCGCGAACGGCCGAGTGGGCCCCCATCCCATTGCGCAGTTCCCCGCGCCCCGGGTAGCTGCCCTGCATGCCTGCCCTGCGCGGCTGCGCCGTGTGGCGTGGACGCGTGCGTATGCGGGTGAGCTCCTCGGCCATGGGCACCGGGGCTGGGTGCCGGTTGACTTGACGGTATGACACGGACACGGGGGGATTCGGAGGTGCGACCCATGGCAACGGCACTGCTGCTCGCGGCCACCGTCGCGACGGGACTGATGGCGGGCCTCTTCTACGCGTTCGCCTGCTCGGTGATGCCGGGTCTCGGGCGCAGCGGCGACCGCACCTTCGTCGAGGCGATGCAGCGGATCAACACCGCCATCCTCAACGGCTGGTTCGCCGCCGCCTTCGTCGGCGCCCTGCTGCTCACCGTCGCGGCCGGCGCCCTCCACCTCGGCGGCGCCGGCCGGCCGGCACTGCCGTGGATCGCCGCGGCCGCCCTGCTCTACCTGGTGGTGCTGGTGGTCACCATGGCGGTCAACGTGCCGCTCAACGACCGGCTCTCCGCGGCCGGCGAACCCGGCTCGCTCACCGATCCGGCCGCCGTCCGGGCCGCCTTCGAGCAGACCTGGGTCCGCTGGAACACCGTCCGCGCGGTGCTCAACACCGCCGCGTTCGGTTGCCTCGGCTGGGCGCTCGTCCTCTCCGGACGCGCCGGGGCCTGACCGCCGTCCGGGTGTGAGGTGGTGCAGGATGGGAGGCATGTCCGTAGTGAAGATCAACGTGCTGACCGTGCCGGCCGAGATGCGGGAGACCCTGGAGCGGCGGTTCGCCGCCCGCGCCGGGGCGGTGGAGAACTCCGACGGCTTCGAGTGGTTCGAGCTGCTGCGCCCGGTCGAGGGCACCGACCAGTACCTGGTGTACACCCGGTGGGCCAGCGAGGAGGCGTTCAAGGCCTGGATGGAGGGGCCGATGCAGGCCGCGCACCGCCAGGGTCCGCCGGCCGAGGGTGGCGAGGCGCCGAAGCGGCCCGCCGCCAGCGACTCGGTGCTGTGGTCCTTCGAGGTGGTGCAGTCCGCCGGGCCGAAGGCCTGACGGGATCCGAACGGTGAGGGGGTACGGCCGCCGGCCGTACCCCCTCAGTGCTGCTCGGCGGGCTCGTCGGCGTCCGCCACCGCGGACGCCCCGGCCGGCGGTGCGAAGGCCACCGGGGCGCCGAACGCGGCCCGGCGGGTGGTGCGCCGCAGTGCCCGCAGCACCGGGCCGCCCACCGTCAGGCAGAGCACCGCGGTGAGCGCGGCCCGGGGCAGGTCCCAGCCGAGCGAGGTGGTCAGGCAGTAAAGGGCGAAGCGCGGCAGGTTCGCCGACAGCGGGTCGCCCGGGACGAAGGCGATCGAACTCGCCTGCCCGGCGATGTACGGCCAGCCCTGCAGGTTCATCACCGTGCCGTAGGCCACCGCGGCGAGCGCCCCGTAGCCGGCGAGCAGCAGGTGCTCGCGCCGGCCGCGGAGGGCGGCCGTGCCGGGCAGCAGCCCGGCGCCCAGGCAGACCCAGCCCATGGCGAGCATCTGGAACGGCAGCCACGGGCCGACCCCGCCGGTGAGCAGCGCCGAGGCGAACATCGACACCGAGCCGAGCACGAAGCCGAAGCCCGCCCCGAGCACCCGGCCGGCCAGCACCATCAGGAAGAACATCGGCTCCAGGCCGGCGGTGCCCGCCCCGAGCGGCCGCAGTGCGGCGCCCGCCGCGGCCAGCACCCCGAGCAGGGCGACGGCCTTGGCGTCCAGGCCCGGGGCGCCGCCGCCCGCCGAGCGGCCCTCGGAGATCTGGGCGACCACCACGGCCAGCAGCAGCGGCAGCATCAGCGCGAACAGCCAGGGCGCGTCGGCGGAGTGGCCGACCAGGTCGGAGCCGGGGGAGGCGAGCAGCGGCCAGCCGAACGCGGCGACGCCGATCGCCGAGAGCAGGGCGAGCGCAGGTCCCGAGCGCCGCCCGAGCGGGGCCGGGCCGGCCGGGGCGCTCACAGCTCCTCCCCGAGCACGTCCGTGATGTGACCGAGCGTCAACCACGGCTCCGGGGCGACCACCTTGGCGATCTGCGGGGCGAAGGCCGGTGCGGCGGTGACGACTTCGGCGGTCGGTCCGTCCGCGACCACCTCGCCGTCGGCCAGCACCACGGTGCGGTGGGCGAGTTCGGCGGCGAGCTCGACGTCGTGGGTGGCCAGCAGCACGGCGTGGCCGGCCTCGGCGAGGCCGCGCAGCACCGTCACCAGGCGGGCCTTGGCGGCGTAGTCGAGGCCGCGGGTCGGCTCGTCCAGCAGGATCACCGGGGGCGCGGCGGTGAGCACCACGGCCAGGGCCAGGGTGAGCCGCTGGCCCTCGGAGAGGTCGCGCGGGTGCCGGTCGTCGGCCAGGCCGGGCAGCAGCCCGGCGACCAGGGCCCGGCAGGTGCCGGCGGGGGCGCCGGCGTCCCTGTCGGCGGCGGCGCACTCGGCGCCGACGCTCTCGGTGCACAGCAGGTCGCGGGGCTCCTGCGGGACGAGGCCGATCCGCCGGACCAGTTCGGCCGGCCGGGCCCTGTGCGGGACGAGACCGCCGACCCGCACGGTGCCGCCGGACGGGGCGTGCAGCCCGACCAGGCTGCCGAGCAGGGTGGACTTGCCGGCCCCGTTGCGGCCCATCAGCGCGGTGGCCTCGCCGGCCCGCAGCTCCAGGCCGATGCCGCGCAGTGCCGGGACGGGCCCGCGCTTCACCACCAGCCGGTCGACGGCCGCCAGCACCTCGCCGCCCGGTGCGGTGGCCGCGGGCGGGGTGTGCTCGGCGAGCCGGGTGCGCAGGCCGGCGGCGCGGCGGCGGGCGTCGCGGACGGAC
>NZ_JAHTIK010000001.1:5764129-5767325 GCF_025655475.1 Kitasatospora sp. DSM 101779
GGACGGACAGCGGCAGCGGCGACCAGCCGGCGGCCCGGCCGAGGGCGACCACCGGCGGGTGGACGGGGGAGTGCGCCATGATCGCGGCCGGCTCGCCGAGCTCCGGCGCCCGGCCGGGGCCGGGCAGCAACAGCACCTGGTCGGCGTACTGGACGACCCGCTCCAGCCGGTGCTCGGCCATCAGCACGGTGGTGCCGAGGTCGTGGACGAGCCGCTGCAGCACCGCCAGCACCTCCTCGGCGGCGCCCGGGTCGAGCGCGGAGGTCGGCTCGTCCAGCACCAGCACCCGGGGGTGGACGGTGAGCACCGAGCCGATCGCGACCCGCTGCTGCTGGCCGCCGGAGAGCGAGGTGAGGGCGCGGTCGCGCAGGTCGGCGAGGCCGAGCAGGTCGAGGGTCTCCTCGACGCGGCGCCGCATCACGTCCGGGGCGAGGCCCAGCGACTCCATGCCGTAGGCGAGTTCGTCCTCGACGGTGTCGGTGACGAAGTGCGCCAGCGGGTCCTGGCCGACGGTGCCGACGACGTCGGCGAGGTCCCGCGGGCGGTGGGTGCGGGTGTCCCGTCCGGCGACGGTGACCCGGCCGTGCAGGGTGCCGCCGGTGAAGTGCGGGACGAGCCCGCTGACCGTGCCCAACAGGGTCGACTTGCCCGAGCCGGACGGGCCGACGACCAGGCAGAGCTCGCCCTCCGGCACGGTCAGGTCGACCCCGGTCAGCGCGGGCTCGGCGGAGTCGGCGTAGGTGACCGACACCTGCTCGAAGGTGATCACGAGCTCCTCCGGGGCGGGACGGGGGCGGCAGCCGCCGGCACCAGGCCGACCAGCACGGCGGCCACGGCGGGCAACGGCAGGGAGGGGATCTCCGGCGGCACCACGGACGGGGCGAACGCCGCCGGGTACCGTCCGGAGCACCAGATCGTCAGGACCGCGACGGCGACGCCCGAACCGGCCACCAGCCACTCCCGGACGGCCCACGGGTCGGGCCGGTAGCGGGTGCGCAGGCTGCGCCGGCCGCCGAGCAGCAGCCCGGCACCGGCCGAGGCCAGCCCGAGCAGCAGCACCGGCAGCGCCCAGCCGCTGCCGGCCGCGCCGAGCAGCCCGTACAGGGCGGCGCAGATGCCGAGCAGGCCGAGCAGGGTGAGCGCGGCGGTGGCCCGGGCGAGACGGCGCGGCACGTCGGAGGTGCGGCCGAAGCCGCGGGTGTCCATCGCCGCGGCGAGCGCGACCGAGCGCTCCAGCGCGCCCTCCAGGACCGGCAGCCCGACACTCAGCAGGGCGGCGACGCCGCGGTCGTCCCGGCCGCGCAGCCGGCGGGCGGCCCGCAGCCGCCGCACGTCGGCGACCAGGTTCGGTGCGAAGGTCATCGCGACCACCGCGGCCAGCCCCGCCTCGTACAGGGCGCCGGGCAGGGCGCGCAGCAGCCGGGTCGGCGAGGCGAGCGCGTTGGCGGCGCCCACGCAGACCAGCAGCACGGCCAGCTTCAACCCCTCGTACAGGGCGAACAGCAGGCCCTCCAGGGTGATCGCGCCACCCACCCGGACGCCCTGCGCCCACGACGGCAGCGGCAGTTGCGGCAGGGTCAGCAGCACGTGGGTGCCCTGCACGGGCGAGCCGAGCAGCACGGTGAACGCCATCCGCATGCCCAGCACCAGCAGCCCGAGCCGCAGGAAGGCCCCGTACGAGCGGGACCACGGCTCGTCGCCGCGGCGGGCGGCGACGACGTACCCGGCGACCGCGCCGATCAGCAGGAGCAGCAGCGGGTTGGTGGTGCGGGAGGCGGCGGCCGCGAGGCCGAGCGCCCACAGCCACCAGGCCCCGGGGTGCAGGTGACGCGGGCCGACGGCGGGGCGCGCGGCGGTGCGGGTTCGTGGCACGGCGGTCTCCGGACGTCGTCAGCGGCGGCGGCGCAGCTGCCACCAGGCGCCGGCACCGAGCAGCAGGACGAGGGCGCCGCCGAGCACCGGGCCGGTCAGGCCGGTGCCCCCGGACGGGGAGCCGGACGCGGCGGGGGCCCCGGCGTCCACCGCCTCGCCGCAGCCGGCCCGCGGGTAGCCGGCGATCGCGCACAGCATGCCCGCGCTGTCGTAGCGCAGCGGCGGGGCGACGGCGGCGAGCACCTCGGCGGAGGTGGCGGCGGCCGGTACCGAGGCGCAGGCCGTCCGGGCGGCGGGCAAGGTGCCCGCGCCCCTCGGGGCGTCGGCGGGGGTGCCGAAGTCGAGCACCACGCCGACCCGCTTGCGGCCCTGCTGCGCCGGGGTTGCGGCGCACAGCGCGGCGAAGTCCCCGGCGGTGCCGGGCCGGGCGGCCTCCTTCCCGCCGTCCGGGCTCAGCGCGAACCGCCAGCCGTCGACCGCGCCGTCGGCCGGCACGTACACCGCCGGGCCCTGCTGCTGGTACGCCCAGGCGCCGCCGGTCGACTTCCAGAACGACCAGTAGCGGTAGTCCGCGGCCTGCGCGGGGCCGGCCGGCAGCAGCACGAGGAGGGCGGCCGGGACGGCGGCGAGCAGGGCCGCCGCCGTCCGGCGCAGCGCGCTGGTCACTGCTGCCCGTCGTCCTTCGCCGGGGTGTTCGCGGCGGCGGCCGCGGCGGCCTGCCGGCGGCGGTTGAGGCTGATCATCAGCCCGCCGCCGATGCCGACCACCAGGCCGGTGCCGACCAGCCAGATCGGCGAGAAGCCGCCGTTGTCCTCGCCGTCGGCGATGCCGGAGCCGGGCGCCGCGGTGCCGTCGGGGTTGGCCGAGGCGGCCGAGGCCGCCGCCGACGGCAGCGAGGCCGGCTTCGGACCGGAGTCCACCAGCAGCTGCACCAGGTTGGTGCCGCCGAAGTTGTACGGGTCGAGCTTGGCGGCCTTCGCGACCAGCAGCAGCGTCGCGGCGGCCGCCGGGTCGGTGCCGTTCTTGCCCTTCGCGGCCCAGGCGTAGCCGTTGCCGGCCAGCCAGTCGGCGGCGCCCGCGGCCTGGTGCGGGTGGCCCGCGCGGACCAGCGAGAGCACCGCCCAGGAGGTGGCGTTCAGGTCCGGGGCCGGCTCGGCGCCGGGGGTGGTCAGCATCAGGTGCTGGCCGTTGGCGTTCAGCTGCCCGACCAGGTACGCGGAGGCGGCCTCGGCGGACTGTGCGGCCGGCACGGCCGCAGCGGCGGTGCCCGCCGGGCAGGCGAGGGCGGCGGGCGCGGCGTCCACCCGGTCGGTGGTGGCCACCG
>NZ_JAHTIK010000001.1:5768333-5775910 GCF_025655475.1 Kitasatospora sp. DSM 101779
GGTGGTGGCCACCGGCAGCGCCCCGCCGGCGGCGGCGAGCGCGGCCTGCCCGGTCGCCAGGTCGTTCGCCTTGGCGTCGGCACCCGGCTGGTAGACGAAGCCGCCGCGCTCGGGGGCCGGGGCGGGGCAGCCGAGTTGGAAGCCGGCGAGGCCGTCCAGGGCGCTGCGGCCGGCCTTGGCGACCTGCGCCGGGTCGGCGTGCGCGGCGGTCAGCGCGCTGACCGCGAGGCCGGTGGAGTCGGCGTCGCCCGGGCCGCCCGGGTTGTACGACCAGGTGCCGTCCGCGTTCTGGTTCGCCTTCAGCCAGCCCACACCCTTGGCGACCGCGTCCTGGTGGCCGCCGAGCGCGGTGAGCGCCTGCACGGCGACGGCGGTCGCGTTGCTGTCCTCGGTCTTCGGGTCGCAGGCCGCGGCCGCGTCCGCCCGGAAGGACGGCCAGCCGCCGTCCGCGCACTGCTGGCCGGTCAGCCAGGAGACGGCGGACGCGGCCGGGACGACCTTCGCGGAGGCCAGCGCGGTCAGCGCCAGGGACTGGCGCCACACACCGTCGTAGGTGGGGTCGCCCTTGCCGTACAGCGCGGCGGGCGGGGTGACCGGGGACGGCGCCGGGGTGTCGGCCAGGGCCGGGGCGGCGGCGCCGGCGGCCAGCAGCAGGCCGGCCAGTGCGGAGGCGCCCAGGCGGGCGGCGGTGAGCATGTGAGGGTGAGCCTTTCGGTGAGCGGTGCAGCAGCCCGGCGGGGCTGCCCGTAGACCTCGACGGAACCGGGCGTGCCACGCCCGGCCGGCCGCTCGCCCCCGGCCCCGGGCAGTCCGGCTCGCCCGCCGGGCGGGCTCACGGTTGCGGGTCAGCGCCGGATTCGCACCGGCTTCCCCCGGGAGGGGCGGATGGAGTTGTCGTGCGCCCCGACTCTAACGGGCACCCGCGGGCCGCTCGCAGGAGCAGTGGTAGAACGCGTTCCAGTTCTAGGCCCTCCGCCCGAGGCGGCTCCTCAGGGGGCCGGGAGGTGCCCCCACGCGCCCCTGGCCGTCGTCACCCCGCCGGGGAGAGCAGGCGGGCCGCCGTGTGCAGGTCGGACCGCACCTCGGCCAGCGAGCTGCGGCCGGAGAGCCAGCTCAGCAGTGTCGCGTGCCAGGTGTGCCCGACCACCCGCAGCGCCGCGTGCTGCTCCGCGGTCGGCGGGCCGGGCAGCCGCGCCGCGGCGAGCACGATCTCGGACGTCAGGTCCGCCACCGCGTCCACCTCCCGCCCGACCGAGCGGTCCGCGAAGGACAGCGCCCGCACCATCGCCTCGGCCAGCCGCGGGTCGCGCTGCAGCGCGTGGAAGGCCAGCGTCAGCGTCTCGGCGACCCGCCCCGCCGGGTCCGCCGCGGTCGGCGGATGCCGCCTCACCTGCTCCTTCAGCTGCCGCAGCTGCTCCTCCATCACCGCCACCAGCAGATGCACCTTGGACGGGAAGTAGCGGTACAGCGTGCCCAGTGCGACCTCCGCGTCCTCGGCGACCTCACGCATCTGGACGGCCTCCCAGCCGCCCCGGGAGGCCAGCGCGGCGGCGGCGCGCAGGATCCCGCGGCGCCGCTCGGCCTGGCGCGGCGAGAGCCGGCGGCCGGCAGTGGTGGACACGGTCAACACAGCCCCCAGGGCGTCGACGGGACGGGACCGGGCACGTGGCGTGAATCACCATCCCCGGCCCGAACCACGAAGCTACGGGCCGGTATCTTCGAGGTCTCTCGTTGTTCACATGCCCGACGACGATGACACACTCCACCGTGAAACGTGATCTACTTTAGCCGCTGTGGCCGCCGTGCCGGGTTGAGTAGGGACAAGGGGACCAGCATGACCGCGTCGCCGCGACCGCTGCGGATCGCCCTGCTCTCCTACCGCGGCGACCCGTTCTGCGGTGGCCAGGGCGTCTACGTCCGGCACCTGTCCCGCGAGCTCGCCCGCCTCGGCCACCACGTCGACGTGATCGGCGCCCAGCCGTTCCCCGTCCTCGACGAGGTCGAGGGCCCCGGCTCCGTCCGGCTCGTCGAGCTGCCCAGCCTCGACCTCTACCGCGCCGACGACCCCTTCCGCACCCCGGCGCTCGCCGAGTACCGCGGCCCGGTCGACGTGCTGGAGTTCCTCACCATGCGCACCGGCGGCTTCCCCGAGCCGCTGACCTTCTCGCTGCGCGCCCGGCAGTTCCTCGCCCGCCACAAGGGCCGCTACGACGTCGTCCACGACAACCAGACCCTCGGCTACGGCCTGCTCGGCCTGGAGCGGCACGGCTTCCCGCTGGTCACCACCGTCCACCACCCGATCACCGTGGACCGCCGCCTGGAGCTGGAGGCCGCGACCACCGCCGTCAAGCGGCTCTCGCTGCGCCGCTGGTACGCCTTCACCCGGATGCAGAAGCGGGTCGCCGCGCGCCTGGAGCACGTCATCACCGTCTCCGCGAGCTCCGCCGCGGAGATCGTCGAGCACCTCGGCGTCGCCCCCGACGCCGTCTCGGTGGTGCCGATCGGCGCCGACACCCGGCTCTGGTCGCCCGACCCGTCGGTGGCGACGGTGCCCGGACGGATCGTCACCACCTCCTCCGCCGACGTCCCGCTCAAGGGCCTCGTCCACCTCGTCGAGGCCCTCGCCAAGGTCCGCACCGAGCGCGAGGCCCACCTGGTCGTCGTCGGCAAGCCGCAGAAGGAGGACGGGCCGGTCGCCGACGCCGTCCGCCGGTTCGGGCTGGAGCAGCACATCGACTTCCGGACGGGGCTGACCGACCGGGAGCTCGTCGACCTGTACCGCTCCGCCGAGGTCGCCTGCGTCCCCTCGCTGTACGAGGGCTTCTCGCTGCCCGCCGCCGAGGCCATGGCGACCGCCACCCCGCTGGTCGCCACCACCGGCGGCGCCATCCCCGAGGTGTCCGGCAAGGACGGCGAGACCTGCCTCGCCGTGCCGCCCGCCGACGCCGGCGCGCTCGCCGCCGCCCTCGGCCGCCTGCTCGACGACCCCGCGCTGCGAGAACGCCTCGGCACCGCCGGCCGCGAGCGGGTGCTGGCCAACTTCACCTGGCAGCGCGCCGCCGAGCTCACCGCCGAGCGCTACCGCGCCGCCGTCGCCACCGGGGCCGGGCGGCGCGCCCGCTCCGGCCGCGGCTGGCGCTACGTCCCCTGACGCTTCGCCCCACCTCCTTCAGTACAGCAGCAACGAATGGGAGCCCCGCAGTGCTGACCGTCGATTTCTCCCGCTTCCCGCTCGCCCCCGGCGACCGGGTGCTCGACCTGGGCTGCGGCGGGGGCCGGCACGCCTTCGAGGCCTACCGGCGCGGAGCGAACGTCGTCGCCCTGGACCAGAACGGCGACGAGATCGCCGAGGTCCGCAAGTGGTTCGCGGCGATGGAGCAGGCCGGCGAGGCCCCGGCGGGCGCCTCCGCCACCGCCATGGAGGGCGACGCGCTCAACCTGCCCTTCGACGACGACACCTTCGACCGGATCATCATCTCCGAGGTCATGGAGCACATCCCGGACGACAAGGGCGTGCTCGCCGAGATGGTGCGCGTGCTGAAGCCGGGCGGCCTGCTCGCCGTCACCGTGCCCCGCTACCTGCCGGAGAAGATCTGCTGGGCGCTCTCCGACGAGTACCACGAGGTCGAGGGCGGCCACATCCGCATCTACCGCGGCGACGAACTCGTCGGCAAGGTCCGCGAGGCCGGCCTGGAGCCCTACGGCACCCACCACGCGCACGCCCTGCACTCGCCGTACTGGTGGATCAAGTGCGCCGTCGGCGTCAACAACGACAAGGCGCTGCCCGTCCGTGCCTACCACCAGCTGCTGGTCTGGGACATCGTCGGCACCCCGGTGATCAGCAGCCTCACCAAGGCCGCCGAGAAGGCCCTCAACCCGGTGATCGGCAAGAGCTTCGTCGTGTACGCCTCCAAGCCGCACCGGGACGGCAAGTGACCGCGGCCGTCCCCGAGGCGCTGCTGCTCGACGGCGTCCTCGACGCCGAGCAGGCCGTCGCCACCGTCCGCTCGATCCTCGCCGACCAGCAGGCCGACGGCGCGATCCCGTGGTTCCACGGCGGGCACCTCGACCCGTGGGACCACACCGAGGCCGCCATGGCCCTCGACACCGCCGGCGAGCACGCCGCCGCCGAGGCCGCCTACCGCTGGCTGGTCGACCACCAGAACCCGGACGGCTCCTGGTACGCCGGCTACTCCTACGGCCACGGCGGCCCCGACGGCGAGGTCACCAACGCCGCCAAGGAGACCAACTTCTGCGCGTACGTCGCCGTCGGCGCCTGGCACCACCACCTGGCCACCGGCGACGACGCCTTCCTGGAGTGGATCTGGCCCACCGTCCGCCGCGCGCTCGACTTCACCGTCGGCCTGCGGCTGCCCGGCGGACCGATCGCCTGGCGCCAGGACGAGGACGGCACCGCCCCCGACGAGGCGCTGCTCACCGGCTCCTCCTCGATCCTGCACGCCCTGCGGTGCGGCCTGGCCATCGCCGAGCACCTCGAAGAGCCCCAGCCCGACTGGGAGTTGGCCGCCGGACGGCTGCGCCACGCGATCGCCCACCACCCGGAGCGGTTCCTCGACAAGGACCGCTACTCGATGGACTGGTACTACCCCGTGCTCGGCACCGCACTGCGCGGCGCCGAGGCCGAACGGCGGATCGCCCGCGACTGGGACCGCTTCGTCGTCCCCGGCCTCGGCGTGCGCTGCGTCAGCGACCGGCCCTGGGTCACCGGCGGCGAGAGCGCCGAACTCGCCCTCGCCCTCTGGGCGGTGGGCCAGTCCGACCGCGCCGTCGAGATACTTCGCTGGATCCAGCACCTGCGGCACACCGACGGCTCCTACTGGACGGGCTACGTCTTCGAGGACGACGCGATCTGGCCCGAGGAGCGCACCACCTGGACGGCCGGCGCTCTGCTGCTCGCCGTCGCCGCGCTCGGCGGCGACCACGCCACGGTGGCCGTCTTCGGCGGCGAGGGCCTGCCCGCCGGACTGGTCGTCAACGACTGCTGCTGAATTGCGCGCACGACGTCGAAGGGGCGGTACCCGGCCGGGTACCGCCCCTTCGACGTCGTGCCGCTCCGTCAGCCGCGCTGGATGCCGGAGGTGTCGGCCAGCACGCCGTGCGAACCGTCCGGCAGCTGCGCCACCAGCGCCGCGCCGCGCTGCTCGACCGCCAGGTACCAGGTGCCCGGAACGAGCTCGCCGACCGGCGGACCCGCCGGGTTCTCCTTGTTCGCCAGCTGGCGGACGGCCGGAACCGCGAACCAGAACTGCTGGAACGGCGCGGCCTGGACGGCGTCCTGCACCGGCTGCGGGGCAGGCTGGGCCGCGCCCGGGTAGCCGTAGCCGCCGGCCTGCTGCTGCTCCGCACCGAAGCCCGGGGCCGGCACGGCGCCCGGCTGCCCGGCCTGCGGGTAGCCGTACTGGCCGGGCTGGCCCGCCCCCTGCGGGAACGCCTGGTACGCCTGCTGGGCGGGCACGGCCGGCTTGTCCGTCAGCAGCGGCCCCTGCAGGGCCGGCACCAGCGGGCCCGCGGCCGCGGCACCGGCCAGCACCAGCGCGGCCAGCAGGCCGAGCCAGGCGCCGAAGCCGTGGCTCACGCCGTCGCCGCCGCCACCGATCGCCCACAGCGCCGACCACAGCGTCGCGACCGACAGCGCGGTGCCCCACTGGTCCAGGCGCAGGCCGAGGACCTGCCGGGTGGCCGAGGCCTCGCCCTGCAGGCGGTGCACCAGGATCAGCGCCGCCGCGACGATGCCGAGCAGGAACGCCGACGGCAGGATCGGGAAGAGCGAGGCCTTCCACGCGTTCTGGCTGTCCGAGGTGCACCGGCCGGCGATGCAGAACTCGACCGTCAGGTAGGGCAGGAAGGACGCGATGAAGAGCAGTACGGCCGCACCTGCGACGGCGGCGTCTCCCCGCGTGAGAGCGCGCAGATTCACTAACGTTCCCCTCGTTGGTGTGTCGTGGACTGCGTGTCGGGGCGGTCGGCTGACCGGTACGGGACGTCCCCGGACTGCTAGAGCCTAGGGCCCGGGCCGTTCGCTGTGCACAGCGCCCCGGGGGATACCCCCGATTTCGTTGCCAAATCGCCGTGACTCCAGGTCAGCGTACGACCGGCGGGCGGGCCGGAGCGGCCCCGCGGACCGCGCGCGCCGTCACGAGCCCGGGGCCAGGAAGGCGGTCACCGCCTCCGCGATCCCCTCGGCGGCCTTCTGCCGCCACTGCGGGTCCGTCATGTGCTGGGCGTCCGCTGCGTTGCGCATGTTGCCGCACTCGATGAACACCTTCGGGACCCGCGACAGGTTGAGGCCGCCCAGGTCCGTACGGGTGTCCAGGCCGTCCTTGCCGATGTAGTCGGCGTACGGCTGGCCGGTCGCCTGCCGGAAGGCGTCCCGTAGCTCCACGCCCAGCCGGTGCGAGGGGTCGACGATCGCCGAGGTGTCGGCCTGCCCCGCGATCACCTTCCCCGGCATGATCACGTGGAAGCCGTGCGCACCGGACGGCGCGCCGTCGGCGTGCACGGACACCGCCGCGTCCGCCTTCGCCTGGTTGCCGATCCGGGCCCGCTCGTCGATGCACGGCCCGAACGGCCGGTCGCCGTCCTGGGTGAGCACCACGCTGGCGCCGCGCTGCCGCAGGATCTCCCGCGCCCGGTGCACCACGTCCAGCGTGTACGCGGCCTCGCTGTAGCCCGCGTTGGTCGCCGTGCCGGTGGTGTCGCACTCCTTGCGGGTGTTGCCGATGTCCACCTGCTGGTTGATCTCGGTGGTGTGCTTGGCGTTGCCCGGGTTGTGCCCCGGGTCCAGCAGCACCGTGCGGCCGTTCAACGGCCCCGAGCCGGTCGGCGCCGAGGCGCTCGGCGCGGGCCCGCCCGCCGCCGGGGAGGAGGCGGGGGCCGGCTCCGACGGGGCGGGCTCCGGAGCCGGGTCAGCAGCCGTGCCGGCCGAGGCGGCGGGCGCGGCCGCCGGACGGGAGCCGTCGGCCAGCGCCTGCCAGCCGAACCAGCCGCCCGCGCAGAGCGCGGGCACCGTGCAGACGAGCACGGCGATGCCGAGGCGGCGGGCGCGGCGGGGGCGCTCCGGGTACTGGGGGTCGCTGGTGGTGCCGGTCACGGGTGGTTCAGATCCTGTCCCAGGTGCGCTCGGTCAGACCGTAGGTCTTCGCGATGGCGTTCCATTTCGCCACGAAGTCCTTCTTGGACTGGGTGGCCTGCGGATTGAGGTCGTTGGCGCGCTTCTTGTCCGCCGTGTTCGGGGCGGCGCTGCCGGAGCAGCCCTGGCTCGCCACGGTACGGGCCCAGGCCGCGTACGCCCGGTCGATGTCGCCCGAGGTCTGCCAGGCGGACTTCAGGGTCTGCGCGGCCTCCGCGCCGCCCGGCAGGGCGCCGAGGTCCAGCTTGCCGAGGTCGGCGACCAGCTGGTCGCGCTGCGCGGCACCGTCGTCGAAGACCTGCGCGGCGCTCGTGATCTCCGACTTGTCCGGGCAGCTCGTCACCTTCGCGACCGCGCTGCCGATCGGCGCCTTCGCGCTCTCGCCGCGGGCCAGCAGCCCGTCCAGCGCCTTCGCCTGCCCCTCCGC
>NZ_JAHTIK010000001.1:5776053-5780906 GCF_025655475.1 Kitasatospora sp. DSM 101779
GCCCGGGGCACCGGCCGGGGACGGCGGGGCACCCTCGGGCGCCGGCCTGCGCCGCACCCAGCCGCCGGCACCGCCGCGCGCGGTCGGGTCCCAGACCGCCGGCGGCGTGTTGTCCTGATCCGTCATTCCCCTGCCCTCGCCCCGCTGCGTAGTCGCGTTGCACCCACCGCGCCGTGCCCAGCCGTTCGACTGCTGTCCGACACCGTACAGACCGCGGGTGCGCCGCGGCACGGCACCCGGTGGTACCGCCGTGTCGTACGACGGCGGAGCGACCGGGATCGTGCCCGCGGCGCCCGGCCGCCGGTCGGATCGGCCGGCCCGATCGGCCGGCCGGCGCTCATCGGTCGGCGGTCCGCCGCAGCACCCGCAGCGAGCCCGTCACCGAGACCTCCTCGAAGCCCTCGTCGAGCGCCCGCAGGTACACCCGGTACGGCGCCTGTCCGCCGTCCTGCGGGTCCGGGAAGACGTCGTGCACCACCAGCAGGCCGTCCTCGGCCAGGTGTGGCACCCAGCCCTCGTAGTCGCCGGTGGCGTGCTCGTCGGTGTGCCCGCCGTCGATGAAGACCAGCGCCAGCCGGCCGCCCCAGAGCCCGGCGATCTGCGGCGAGCGGCCCACCAGCGCCACCACGTGGTCCTCCAGCCCGGCGTGGAACAGCGTCCGGCGGAAGGCCGGCAGGGTGTCCATCCGGCCGACCTCCGGGTCGACCAGCGTCGGGTCGTGGTACTCCCAGCCCGGCTGCTGCTCCTCCGAGCCCCGGTGGTGGTCGACGGTGAGCGCCACCGTGCCGGTGCGCCGGGCCGCGTCCGCGAGCAGGACGGCCGAGCGGCCGCAGTACGTGCCGATCTCCAGCACCGGCAGCCCCGTGCGCTCCGCGGCCTCGACCGCCGCCGCGTACAGCGCGAGGCCCTCGTCCACGGGCATGAATCCGGTCGCCGACTCGAAGGCCTTGAGCACCTCGGGCTCCGGGCGGGCCGCGCCGGGCGCGTCGTGGCGGTCGGTCATGCTGGTGCTCCCTGGTGGCCGGACGGACGGGTGCAGCGGACCCTACCCGACGCTCCGGGCCCGCCGGCCGCCCAGGTCCGCGCCCGGCACCCGTCCCCCGGGGCCTGCGGCCGTCCGGGTCCCCGCCCGGCGCCCGTACGCTCGTGCCGTCGAGGGCCCCCGGCACGCGGGGGTACGAGGGCGACGAGGGGAGCGGGAGCACCGATGCGCGCAGCGATCCTGCACGAGACCGGCCAGGACGTGCTGGAGGTCCGCGACGACGTGGAGACGGTCACCGTCGGGCCGGGCACCGTGCGGGTCCGGATGCGCGCCGCAGGGCTCTGTCATTCCGACCTCTCCGCGATGAGCGGCGTCCTGCCGCAGCCGGCCCCCTTCGTACCCGGCCACGAGGGCGCCGGCGAGGTCACCGAGGTCGGTGAGGGCGTCACCGGCCTCGCCCCGGGCGACCGGGTGGTGCTCTGCTGGATGCCGCCCTGCGGCCGCTGCGGGTTCTGCACCCGCGGCGAGACCCACCTGTGCACCGCGAGCCTCAAGCGGCTCGCCGAGCCGACCTTCCGCTTCGGCGGCGGCACCGCCGCGTACGGCTTCTACAGCACCGGCAGCTTCGCGGAGGAGGCCGTGGTCGCCGCCGACGCCGTGCTGAAGGTGCCCGCCGACCTGCCCTTCGAGCTGGCCGCGCTGGTCGGCTGCGGCGTCACCACCGGCTTCGGCGCGGTGGTGAACACCGCCCGGGTCGAGCCGGGCGCCACCGTCGCCGTGCTCGGCGCCGGCGGGGTCGGCGCGGCCGCCGTCCAGGCCGCACTGGTCAGCGGCGCCGCCCGGGTCACCGTGGTCGACCCGGTCGCCTCCCGCCGGGAGCAGGCCCTCGCGCTCGGCGCCACCGACGCCCTCGCCCCGGAGGAGCTGCGGGCCGCCGCCAAGGGCCTCGCCCTCGGCGGCTACGACTGCGTGGTGGAGGCGGTCGGCCGCTCGGAGACCGTCCGCGCCGCCTACGACGCCGCCCGGCGCGGCGGCACCGTCGTGGTGGTCGGCGCCGGCGCCCGCGACGACCGGGTCTCCTTCAGCCTCGGCGAGCTGTTCTTCAACGAGAAGCGGGTGCTGCCCTCGCTGTACGGCGGCGGCGACGTGGCCCGCACCGCGGCCCGGGTGGTCGAGCTGTGGCGGGCCGGGCGGCTCGACCTGGCCGCACTGGTCACCCGCCGGGTGCCGCTCGCCGAGGTCAACGCGGCCGTCGCGGGCATGCGCCGCGGCGAGGGGCTGCGCACCGTGGTCACCTTCGACTGACCGCGACCCGGCCAGAAACGCCCGTGGCCCGGGGCAGGAGCCCCGGGCCACAGCCGTTCGAGCAGGTCAGCGGCGGTGCCGGCCGTGCGGGTCGGCGTCGGCGCGGTCGTCCGCCGCCGTCGTGCCACGGTGGCGGCCGTGCCCGTTGTCCTCGGCCGTGGCCTCGTCGGCGCCGGGCGCGGTGCGGTCGTGCTCGGTGGTGTCGGTGAGGGTGTCGGACATCAGGTTCTGTCTTCTCCGTGCGGTGCGGTACTGCGGTTGCAGCGTCGTCCGGCCGGGCACTGGGCGGCCCGGCCGCCCGGGCGTTCGGCGCCCGGGACCCCGGCCGCCGCAGCGGCCGGATCGGGCACGAGCCTATCGGGGCGGTCACTGCCCGCGCACGGCACACTCCGATTCGGTGGCGCCCGCGCGGGCCGTCAGGCCGGTTTGCCGGTGCGCAGGAAGCCCGCCAGCAGCTCGTGCAGGACGGCGGCGCCCTCCTCGGCCAGCAGGTCGTGGCCGGCTCCGGCGGCCTCCACGTACCGGAAGTCGGTGCCCTCCGTCCGGCCGAGCCGCAGCAGCTCGTGACGGAGCGTGCGCGACTGCCCGACCGGCACCACCTCGTCCCGGTCGCCGTGCACGACCAGCAGGGGCGCCGTCAGCCGTCCGGCCAGCTGCAGCACGTCGCGCGGGCCGCGGGCGTCCTGCGGCTCGGCCTCGCCGCCGAGGCGCTCGCACATCGCCCGGACGGGCTCGGCGGCCTCGGCGAGCAGCCGTGCACCGGACAGGAAGGGCGCCACCACCGCGCACCGCGCGAGGTGCCCGGCCGGGGCGTGCGCGGCGGCCAGCAGGGCGAGGAACGCGCCGTAGCTCACCCCGAACAGGGCGGGCGGCTCCAGGCCCAGGGCGGCGCGCTGCTCGGCCAGCCCGTCCAGCAGGTGCAGCACGTCGTCGAGGTCCGGGCCGCCCCAGGCACCGTGCATCGCGGCCTCGTGCTCGGGCCCGTAGCCGGTCGAGCCGCGCTGGTTGACGGCGACCACGGCCGACCCGCGGCCGGCCATCCGCTGCAGGACCGGGTCGAACTCCAGCCGCCAGGCGTCGGCCGGGCCGCCGTGCAGCGCGAGGACGAGGTGCGGGGCGGCCAGCCAGGAGTCGCCGCCGTACACCACGGCCTCCAGCGGGCCGGCCGGTCCGCCGAGGTGCACCGGCCGGGCGGCGTGCCAGCTGCCGCCGTCACCCGGTTCGGCGGAGCCGTCCACCCGCCAGCCGGCCGGGTGCGCGCCGGCCGGCCCGGGCGGCTGGTCGCCGTGGAGGGCACCGGAGGTGAGCGGGGCGAGCTGCAGCGGCAGCGGCGGCGGGACGGCCCCCGGGGTGCCCGAGCCGCCGGACGCCAGCAGGGCGTCCACGTCGACGGTGGCGAGGGCTGCCGGGTGGTCCGGCGCCGAGTACGGGATCCGCAGGCCCGCCGCAGACCAGTGGCCGATCTCGCCGAACCGGCCGGGCGGGGCGGGCAGCCGGTCCAGCCGGCCGGTGGAGGGCTGCCAGAGCGCGAGGGCGGTGGCCGCACCGTGGTCGAGCTGCAGCACGACGCGCGGATCGGCCGCCCCGCCCGGGGCGAGGGCGACCGGCCGCGGCACCGGGCCGGGCAGGTGCAGGCACTCCGGGAAGCGGACCGGGTCGGAGCCGCCGAGCACCGCCCACCCGAGCCGGTCGGCGCCGGGCGCATCACTGCGGACGAGGCCGAAGCCGCTCGCCGGGTCGAACAGCACCAGCCGGTCGTTGCTGACCTCGGCGATCTCCAGCAGCGGGGTGACCGCGCCGAGTTCGAGGTCCAGGACGACGGTGCGCACGGTGCCGGCGGCGACCCGGTCCAGGGCCAGCAGGCGTCCGGCGGTGTCCAGCCAGACGCCGCCGCCGTACATCCCGGGCAGCTCGGCGACCTGCGCGGGCGGCGAGCCGTCCGCGACGATCCGCCAGACCGTGGTGACCGGCCGCCCGTCGGTGCCGAGCGCGACCGCCCCGCCGCCGGGCTGCGGCAGCAGCCGCAGCCCGGGCAGCCACAGTCGGGCGAGCTGCTGCTCGCGGCCGTCCGGCGCGGCGGACAGCAGGACGAGGTCGTGCCGTTCGCCGTCGTGCCGGCAGACCAGCACCCGGCCGTCGGGGAGCGCGACCAGCTGGGAGCGCAGACTCTCGGTGCCTCCGCCGGGCGGCGGCAGCGGGACGGGGTCGGCGGGGGAGCCGTCGGCGGGCAGCCGCCAGCTCTCGGCGTACCAGCCGCCGTCCGGCCCGGCGGCCAGGCAGGCGGCGTGCGAGCCGTCGGCGGCGAAGGTGAAGCCGAACCGGCGCAGCGCCTGGGCGGCGCTCCGGGCAACGGTGCTCATCGGCGGCTCTCCTGATCCGTACGGGGGGCTGGGCGGGCGGCGCGCGGGCGGGTCAGCTGCCCGTGCCGCCGCCCGGGGAGGGTGGGGACGGCGGACCGGTGAGCACTGCCAGCGCGGCCAGCGCCCGCTCCGGCGGCCAGCGGTCCGCGGGTGAGTCGGCGGTCAGGCCGAGCACGACGGGGGTGAGCCGGCGGGCCGTCCCGCCG
>NZ_JAHTIK010000001.1:5781324-5844389 GCF_025655475.1 Kitasatospora sp. DSM 101779
CGATCCGCCGGCGCGGACGGCCGGCCGGTGCGCCGGGGGACCTCGAGGGCGGCCGCCCGGCCGCCCTCGCCTCCCTGCCCCCGCGCACCGGCCTCGGCCGTCCGCACGACCTCCAGTGCCGTGCCGTCCGCATCCGGCCCGCCACCGACCGACCCCGCCACCGAGGCCGAACGCAGCGGTGTGCCCGCCCCCATCGCTTCACACCCCTTCGTGTCGACGCCGCGGGTGCCCACTGCTCCTGCACCGCGGCCCGGTCGTCCTGGAAGTGACGAGAGCCGCCCGGTTGCCGGACCGTCCGCGGGCCACTCGCCCGGCCCGGGCCGGAGTCCGGCGCCCTTCCCGACCCCCCAGGTCAGGGCAACTCTCGTTCGCGGAACTGAAGTTACTTTCGTGGTCGGTGTGACTCAACGCAGCCCGGGTCACTTCACTCATAAGGGTGATCCGGATCCGATTCCGGTCGTGCGCGGGCGCCGGAGTGCGACCGGACCGGGCCCGGCGCTCCGGAGCGCACCCCGGACGACGTGCGCCGCGGACCGGCCGCAGGGCCGATCGCGTGCCGCCGCGCGCGGATTGACGCGCAGCTGTGCGGGCCGCTGCCGAATGGCGCGGACCGGGGCGCCCGCCGGGCGCGGTAGTCTCGACAGGTGCCGAAACTGTCCGACGTGATCGCCTCGCTCGAAGAGCTGTACCCGCCGCAGTGGGCGGAGTCCTGGGACGCCGTCGGGCTGGTCTGCGGCGACCCGGAGGCCGAGGTCCGGCGCGTGCTGTTCGCGGTGGACCCGGTGCAGGCGGTGGTCGACGAGGCCGCCGCGTGGGGCGCCGACCTGGTCGTCACCCACCACCCCCTCTACCTGCGCGGCACCACCAGCGTCGCCGCCACCACCTTCAAGGGCCGGGTCGTGCACACCCTGATCCGGCAGGGCATCGCGCTGCACGTCGCGCACACCAACGCCGACCACGCCGACCCCGGCGTCTCCGACGCCCTCGCCGAGGCGGTCGGCCTGCGCGTCACCGGCCCGCTCGTCCCCGACCCCACCGACCCGGCCGGCCGCCGCGGCGGCGGCCGGATCGGCGTGCTGCCCGAGCCGATGACCCTCGCCGCCTTCGCCGCGCAGGTCGCCGCCGGGCTGCCCGCCACCGCCACCGGCGTCCGCGTCTCGGGCGACCCGGAGCGGACGATCTCCCGGGTCGCCGTCTGCGGCGGCTCCGGCGACAGCTTCTTCGCCGAGGTCCGCGCCGCGGACGTCGACGCCTACGTCACCGCCGACCTGCGCCACCACCCCGCCTCCGAGGCGTCCGAGGCCGCCCCGATCGCCCTCGTCGACGCCGCCCACTGGGCCACCGAATGGCCCTGGCTCAACCTCGCCGCCCGGTCCCTGACCGAGGCGGCCGGCAAGCACGGCTGGCAGCTGGAGACGAAGGTCTCCGACCTGGTCACCGACCCGTGGACGGGGCACGCCCCCATGCCGTACACCGCCTGACACCTGATCGATTCACACAGGAGCTTCCCGCTTGAACGCCGCGCCCGCCGACCAGATCCGCCTGCTCGACCTGCAGGCCATCGACTCCCGCCTGGACCAGCTGGCCCACCGGCGCCGCACCCTGCCCGAGCTCGCCGAGATCGAGAAGGCCGGCGCCGACCACACCGCACTCAAGGACCTGGTCGTCGCCGCCCAGGCCCAGCTCTCCGACACCATCCGCGAGCAGACCAAGGCCGAGCAGGACGTCGAGCAGGTCCGCGCCCGCGCCGCCCGCAACCAGCAGCGGATGGACTCCGGCACCGTCACCTCCCCGAAGGACCTGGAGAACCTCCAGCACGAGATCGGCTCGCTCGCCAAGCGCCAGTCCGACCTGGAGGACGTCGTCCTGGAGGTCATGGAGCGCCTGGAGTCCGCCCAGAGCCGGGTCACCGAGCTGACGGCCCGTCTGCAGCACTCCGAGGTCGTCCTCAAGGAGGCCGAGGAGCACCGTGACGCCGCCTGGGGCGAGATCGACGCCGAGGTCGAGAAGACCACCCGCGACCGTGAGACCGTCGCCAAGGTCATCCCCGCCGACCTGCTCAAGCTCTACACCCGCCTGCGCGAGCAGCAGGGCGGCGTCGGCGCGGCCCGCCTCCAGCAGCGCCGCTGCGAGGGCTGCCGGGTCGAGTTCGCCATCACCGACCTCAACGCCATCAAGGCGGAGCCGGCCGACGCGGTCGTCCGCTGCGAGAACTGCGGCCGCATCCTGGTGCGCACCGCCGAGTCGGGCGTCTGATCGGCGTGTCCCCCCGCAGGTTCATCGTCGAGGCCGACGGCGGCTCCCGGGGCAACCCGGGGCCGGCCGGCTACGGCGCCGTCGTCCGCGACGCCGACACCGGGGCGATCATCGCCGAGGCCGCGGAGTTCATCGGCCACGCCACCAACAACGTGGCCGAGTACCGCGGCCTGATCGCCGGCCTGCGGGCCGCCCACGGCCTCGACCCGGACGCCTCCGTCGACGTCCGGATGGACTCCAAGCTCGTCGTCGAGCAGATGTCCGGCCGCTGGAAGATCAAGCACCCCGACATGCAGCCGCTGGCCGCCGAGGCCCGCACCGTCTTCCCGCGCGGCCGCGTCGCCTACACCTGGATCCCGCGCGAGCGGAACAAGGACGCCGACCGGCTCGCCAACGAGGCCATGGACGCCGGCCGGGCCGGCCGGCAGTGGGAACCGCGGGCCGCCGCGGCCTCCGCAGTCCCGGCCGCCCCGCTGGAGGAGCCGCTGCCCGAACCCGCCGCCCCCCGGGCCGGCTGGGCCGCGCCCGCCGACCTCGGCACCCCCACCACCTTCGTCCTGCTCCGGCACGGCGAGACCGCCCTCACCCCGCAGAAGCGCTTCTCCGGCAGCGGCGGAACCGATCCCGAGCTCTCCGAGAAGGGCCGCTGGCAGGCCGACCGGGTCGCCGAGGCGCTCGCCGCCCGCGGCACCGTCCAGGCGGTCGTCAGCTCCCCGATGCGGCGCACCCGCGAGACCGCGGAGGCGGTCGCCCGGCGGCTCGGCCTGGAGGTCCGGATCGAGGACGGCCTGCGGGAGCTCGACTTCGGCGCCTGGGAGGGTCTCACCTTCGGCGAGGTCCAGCAGCAGTACCCCGACGACCTGAACGCCTGGCTCGCCTCCAGCAAGGCCAAGCCCACCGGCAGCAGCGAGAGCTTCGCCTCCCTCGCCCACCGGACGGGCGTCGCCCGCGACAAGATCATCGCCCGCCACCCCGGCCGGACGGTCCTCGTCGTCTCCCACGTCAGCCCGATCAAGACCCTCGTCCGCCTCGCCCTCGGCGCCCCGCCCGACGCGGTCTACCGGATGGAGCTCTCCGCAGCCTCCCTCTGCGCCGTCCAGTACTACGCCGACGGCAACGCCTCCCTGCGCCTCCTCAACGACACCGGCCACCTGCGGTAGGAGCGGGTCAGGGGGCAGCACGTCAGGGGCGCTGGCCGACTCTGCAGGTCCGGCGAGGGCAGTCAGGGCGCCGGGGGCGGAACTGCGCAAGCCGGGGCCGGCGTACTTCGCAGGTCCGGCCCTGCCCCGATTGCGCAGTCCCGCCCCCGGACGGCCGCTTCGCCTAGTGGATCTCGTTGACGACGACGTCGAGCTGCCAGGGGCGGCGGGCGGTGCCGCGGGCGGGGACCTCGACGCGGTGGCCCAGGGCGGTGAGGGCGTCGACGAGTTCGCCGGGGGTGGCCGGGTCGTCGCCCGCGTTCAGCAGGTCCCGGACGAGGCGGCCCTTGGTGGCCTTGTTGAAGTGGCTGACCACCGAGCGCTTGAGCTCGCCGCCGACCTCGCGCTCGTGCAACACCCGTACGGTCGCCGTCCGCCCCGCGACCTCCCCGGCCGGCTTCCACGCCGCCGCGTACGCGGAACTCCGCAGGTCGAGCACCAGACCCTCACCCGCAGCCTCCGGCAGGACCTCCGCGGTGGCGGCCCGCCAGTGCGCCCCGAGTGCTCCGAGCGGCGGCAGCTTCACCCCCATCGAGCAGCGGTAGGGCGGAATCCGGTCGCCGATCCGTACGGCGCCCCACAGCCCGGAGAAAACCAGCAGCGTGCGCTCCGCCCGCTCGAACGCCTCCTGGTCGAGCTTGGCGAGGCCCAGGTTGTCGAAGAGCACGCCGGTGTACACCTCGCCGGCCGGCAGGGCCCCGGCCGTGGGCAGCCCGGCGTTGCGCGCGATCTCGCCCCGCAGCCCCTGGGACAGGCCGAGCACCTGGGCCGCGGTGTCCTCGTCGCCGCGGCAGAGTCCGACCAGCGCGTCGAGCACGGCCCGCCGTGCCGCGGTCAGCCCGGGCAGGGACAGCGCGTCCAGGTCGACCGGGGCGCCCTCCGCCGACGCGGCCTTCCCCTCCGAGGGCGGCAACAGGACCAGCACGGCGGCACTCCTCAACACTTTGTGGCGGACGTCCCCGCCACTGTACTGGCGACCGGCGGCCCGCCCCGCAGCCGTCCACCCGCTGTTCCCGCCGCCCGTCAACTCCCTGCCGCGCGGACTCACCGCCCCTGACCACCGGACGGGACGCGCCCGACGGGCCCGCCGCTGCCCGCCCCCTTACGCTGCGGTCATGCCACGTCGACAACTGAGTGTCCGCACCGCCGACACCGCCCGGATCAACACCGAGCTCGCCGAGCTGCGCAGCCGGCTGGAGATCCGCACCGACTGGCCCGCCGAGGTGCTCGCCGAGGCGGACCGCGCGGCCGCCGTGCCCCGGCTGCCGGACGCCGACGCGACCGACGTGGAACTCTTCACCCTCGACCCGCCGGACTCCCGCGACCTCGACCAGGCGATGCACCTGGCCCGCCGTGACGGCGGCTACCGCGTGCACTACGCGATCGCCGACGTCAGCGCGTTCGTCGTGCCGGGCGGGGCGGTGGAGGCGGAGTCCCGCCGCCGGGTGCAGACCCTGTACTTCCCGGACGTGCGGGTGCCGCTGCACCCGCCCCGGATCTCCGAGGACGCGGCCAGTCTGCTGCCGGGCCGGCTGCGCCCCGCCCTGCTCTGGCAGATCGACCTCGACGCGGACGGCGCCGTGGTGCTCGCCGACGTCCGCCGCGCCCAGGTCCGCTCCCGCCGCAGACTCGACTACGCCGGCGTCCAGGAGGCGCTCAACGCGGGCACGGCCGACGAGCAGCTCCGGCTGCTCGCCGAGGTCGGACGGCTGCGCGAACAGCAGGAGGCCGCCCGCGGCGGCATCAGCCTGCCCGTCCCGGAGCAGGAGGTCGAGCCGGCCGACGGCGGCTACCGGCTCGCCTACCGCACCCCGTGTCCCGCCGACGCCTGGAACGCGCAGATCTCCCTGCTCACCGGCATGGCCGCCGCCGACCTCATGCTGGACGCGGGCATCGGCCTGCTCCGCACCCTGCCCGCCGCCCCCGAGGCCGCCTACGCCCGGCTGCGCCGGGTCGCCCGCGCACTCGGCGTGGACTGGCCCGGGTCCACCCCCTACCCCGAGCTGATCCGCTCGCTCGACCCCACCGACACCCGCAACGCCGCCTTCCTGGAGGAGTGCACCGGCCTGCTGCGCGGCGCCGGCTACCACGCCTTCGACGCCGCCAGGGGAGTGCCGCCGCCCGCCGACCCGGGCCACGCCGCGCTCGCCGCGCCGTACGCGCACTGCACCGCGCCGCTGCGCCGCCTCGCCGACCGGTACGCGCAGGAGATCTGCCTGGCGGTGGCCGGTGGCACCGACGTGCCCGGCTGGGTCCGCGACGAGCTGCTCGACGTGCCCGGGGACATGGCGCGCGGTGACCGGCGGGCGCACGAGGTCGAGCGGGCCTGCGTCGACCTGATCGAGGCCGAGGTGCTGCGCGGCCGCGAGGGCGAGGACTTCGACGCCGTGGTGATCGACGTCGACGAGCGGCGGCCCGCCCGGGGAACCGTTCAGCTCGCCGATCCCGCCGTCGTCGCCACGTGCGACGGCGAGGGGCCCGGGCTGCCGCTCGGCGAACGCATCCGCGTCCGCCTCACCAGTGCCGACCCCGCCACCCGAACCGTCCGCTTCGCACCCGTGTGAGCCGCCCGTGTCCCTGAGCCGACCCGTCCCGCCGTCGCCCGGCCCCGGCCGGGACGACCCCGCCGTCCGTCCGCCCGCCCCCGCGGGCGACCGGCGCCGCCGCCTGCTCGTCCTGGCGGTCTGCTGCCTCAGTCTGTTCATCGTCAGCCTCGACACCACCGTGGTGAACGTCGCGCTGCCGGCCGTCCAGCACGACCTCGGTGCACCCGCCTCCGGCCTGCAGTGGGTGATCGACGCCTACACCCTGGTGCTCGCCGCGCTGCTGATGCTCTCCGGCTCGGTGGCCGACCGGGTCGGCCGGCGGCGGATCTTCCTGATCGGCCTGCTGGTCTTCGTCCTCGGCTCCCTGCTGTGCAGCCTCGCGCCGGGCCTGGGCTGGCTGATCGCCTTCCGCAGCCTGCAGGCGGTCGGCGGCTCGATGCTCAACCCGGTGGCGATGTCGATCATCACCAACACCTTCACCCACCCGCGCGAACGGGCCCAGGCGATCGGTGTCTGGGGCGGTGTGGTCGGCATCTCCATGGCGCTCGGCCCGCTGATCGGCGGCTTCCTGGTGGACAGCGCCGGATGGCCGGCGATCTTCCTGGTCAACGTGCCGATCGGCCTCGCCGCCTTCGCACTGACCGTCCGGTATGTACCGGAGTCGCGTTCGCCGCGGCCGCGCCGGCTCGACCCGGTCGGGCAGGTGCTGATGCTGCTGCTGCTCGGCTGCGGCACCGCCGCGATCATCGAGGGACCGGGCCACGGCTGGACGTCCCCGCTGATCCTCACGCTGGCCGGGGTGGCGCTGGGCGCGCTCGTGCTGCTGCCGATGTGGGAGTCACGGGTGCGCGAGCCGCTGATCGACCCGCGGTTCTTCGCCAGTGTGCCGTTCAGCGGCGCCACCGTCACCGCGGTCTGCGCCTTCGCCTCGCTCGGCGGCTTCCTCTTCCTCAATGCGCTGTACCTGCAGGAGGTGCGCGGGTACGACCCGGTGCAGGCCGGGCTGTTCACGCTGCCGATGGCCGTGATGATGCTGGTCTTCGCGCCGGTGTCCGGGCGGATCGTCGGGCGGTCCGGGCCGCGGATGCCGCTGGTCTGCGCGGGCGCGGCGCTGGCCGCCAGCGGACTGCTGCTGACCAGGGTCGCCGCGGACTCGCCGCCGGCGCTGGTGCTCGGCGCCTACGCGTTGTTCGGGCTCGGCTTCGGGCTGGTGAACGCGCCGATCACCAACTCGGCGGTCTCCGGCATGCCGCTCGCCCAGGCGGGGGTGGCCGCCGCGGTCGCCTCGACCAGCCGCTCGGTCGGCCAGTCGCTCGGCGTGGCGGTGATCGGCACGGTGGTCACCTCGGCGCTGGTCGGCCCGGTCGCCACCGGATTCGCGGAGGCCAGCCACGCCGGCTGGTGGATCGTCACCGCGCTCGGCCTCGCCGTGATCGGACTGGGTCTGGTGACCACCACCCCGCGGGCCGCGGCGAGCGCCGCACGGGTCGCCGCCCGGCTCGACCCGGGCCGGGCCGGTGTGCCGGGCGGGGCCCCCGAGCGGCTACGATGACCACTACGGCGGACGAGCCGGCCGGGCGGTCGCGACGGGTCCCTCACGGGGCTCGCCGAGGAACGTCCGGGCTCCACAGAGCAGGGTGGTGGGTAACGCCCACCCGGGGTGACCCGCGGGACAGTGCCACAGAAAACAGACCGCCCACCGCTTCGGCGGAGGGTAAGGGTGAAACGGTGGTGTAAGAGACCACCAGCGACCGAGGTGACTCGGCCGGCTCGGTAAACCCCACCTGGAGCAAGGTCAAGATCGGTGCCCCTCGGGGTGCCGTGCGCGGATGTCCGAGGGCTGCTCGCCCGAGTCCGCGGGTGGACCGCACGAGGCTGTCGGCAACGGCAGCCCTAGATGGATGGCCGCCTCCCCGGGCCGCGCAAGCAACCCGGGAGACAGAACCCGGCGTACAGGCCGACTCGTCCGCTGCCTAGCCGAGGAAGGCCCTCTGACCTGCGAATATGCAGGTCAGAGGGCCTTTTGCATGTCCGCTGGAGGACGTTCGTACTCCTGCCTGATCGAGCCTTTCCCGGCCTGTTTCCGGCTGCCCTGTGGCGATCGTGTGGCGGTGAGAGGGCTCCCGGAGGTGGCCCCTGTCTGGCGGTACAGGCCGGCTCCATCCGCCGTACCAGGGGCTTGCCGGGTCGGGCAGCAGAACGATCCCCGAGCGGGAAGCCGGCCGGGCCGGGGCCGTGCCGTTCCGCCAGGTGGCCACCGGGCCGGCGCACCCTCTGCACGACCGGCGCCGTCGAGAGCGTGAACGGAACGTCGGGGTGGTCGTCCGTGCCTGCGGGGCCTCCCGAACGAGGCTGGATCGTGCTCCGGAACCCGGCGCCCCAGGTCTTCGTGCATCGCCTTCGACGGCCGACTCTCCGTCGGTTGACCGGCGCCGCATCGGGGATGCACCTGTGCCGTACGGACCCGGTGACTCGACCGGAGCCGGTGGGCGCCCTCGGCCGGAGCGGTCACCGGTCACCAGATGGTGTGCAGGCCGGCCAGTAGGCTGCGGGCCTGGATGTTCAGGTAGTTGCTGTGTGCCAGCAGCAGGGTCATCTGATTCGCTGTCATCCATCGGAATCCCGGGAGTTCCTCGAGTTCGAACTCCTCTCCGACCTCGATGATCTGATAGCGGTTCTCTGCGTGGTAGAAGCGACCCCCCTCCTCCGACTGCACCACGTCGTACCGGAGCTGTTCCGGCTCGGCCCCCAACACCAGGTCGAGGTAGGGCGGGCGTTGCTCCTCCGGGAGGCCGCGGAAGTTGCCCGGCAGGCACTGCACCGTCGGGCCGAGTTCTGCGACGTTGAGCACTCCCGCTTCCAGCCGGGCTCGGAGCAGGAGGTGCAGTACGCCGTCGATCCGACGGACGATCATCGCGACCCGGCCGCACTCGACGGGCGCCAGGAGTGGCTGGGTCCAGCTGGAGACCTCCCGATTGGGGGCCTGGACATCGGCCGCGATGATGGTGAAGTACTTGCCCGTCTCATGGCCGATCACGTCGGCGGACACATGCCAGTGTTCGACCTCCTGAAGAGGCACGCTGCGCTGGACGAGCGAGTGCCGGGTCTTGAGGTCGGTCAGCCAGCTCAGGATCTCGCCCGCGCTGTGCAGGGAGCCCTGGTCGGCCGACATCGACCGCACCAGGCCCTCCCGAAACGGGCCGGCCGAGCCCCATCGGGCGGGACCGTTGGGTGCATCGAACGGGATGCAGGACAGCACGGTCCGGGCGTCCATGTTGACGATGTTGTCCCGGGAGAGCAGTTGGTGGATCTGACCGAGACTCAGCCAGACGAAGTCCTCGTGCGGGGGAACCTCCTCGGTGACCTCGACGATCATGTTCCGGTTGCGCTTGCGCAGGAACCAGGAGGCCTGCTCGGACTGCAGCGAGTCGACGAGTACTCGACCGCGTTCCGGGTCCCTGAAGTACTCGATGAAGGTGATCCCGCGTCCGCCGTGCACACCGGTGAAATTGCTGCGCGTGGCCTGGACCGTCGGCGAGAGCTGGATGGTGTTGAGATTCCCGGGTTCCATCTTCGCCTGCATCAGGCAGTGCAGCACACCGTCGAACTCCTTGACGACGATTCCGAGGATGCCGATCTCCGGCTGATTGATGATCGGCTGCGCCCACGAGGGGTGATGTCCCCAGTTCGTCTCGACACGGAGCCCCTCGACGGTGAAGAACCGGCCGCTGGTGTGGCCCAGGTTCCCGGTGTCCGGGTGGAACTGCCAGCCGCGCAGCTCCTTGAACGGTATGCGGTTGACTTCGAACCGGTTGCGAACCCGCTGCTCGGCGAACCAGCGGTGGAAGACGTCGTTCGAGGTCACCGTGGAATCCAGCAGGGACGCCGACCTCGTGAAACGGCGGCCAGTGTCCGCGGACTCCCTGGCGGAGCGCTCCGTGCGCAGGGTCTTGGTGGGGCTCATACCTGTACTCCTCGTGTAAGGACGTCAGATGGAAAGGCCGCCGTCGATCTGCAGCACCGAGCCGGTGACGTAGTCGGCCGTCACCAGGTACGAGACCGCGTCGGCCACCTCATCGGGCTGGCCCATCCGGCCCAGTGAGACGCCGGCCACGGCCTTGCTCCGCAATTTGTCGGAGATCCCGGCCACCATGTCGGTCTCGATGTAGCCGGGAGCCACCGCATTCACGCGGACCATGTACCGGCCGACCTCCTTCGAGAGGGCCTTCGTGAATCCAATGATTCCGGCCTTCGACGCGGAGTAGTTCGCCTGGGTCGAGTTTCCGTGCACGCCTGCCACCGAAGAGATATTGACAATGCATCCGGACTTCCGCTTCAGCATTCCGAATACCGCGGCCCGGCAGACGTTGTATGTGCCGTTGAGATTGACATCGATGACGTCCTGCCAGTCCTTGTCCGGCATCATCACCAGCGGCCCGTCGCGCACGATTCCGGCGGAAGTCACCACCACGTCGATCGGCCCGAGGGAGTTCTCGACGTCGAGTACCCATTCCCGTACCTGTGCCGCATCTGCTACATTTACCTGGCGGTGCGAAACCCGCCCGCCGAGTTCAGCCGCGACTTTTTCCAGGTCGCTGGCGGCCTCCGACCCGCGCTGATAGCAGAACGCCACATCGAACCCATCGTTGACCAATCGCAGTACCACGGCCCGGCCAATTCCGCGCGATCCTCCCGTCACCAGGGCGATACGCCGAACGCTGTGGCTCATCATGCAGCTCCCCGCTGTCGTCGACCCAGTCGGGACTCATCCCACTGGACATTACGAAAACAGCCTCGTAGGAGTTGCCGCAGAGCACAAGCAGCGGTTCTCTAATTTTTTACTAGGTTATGGCGGGCGGTCATCGCCTGAACAGCTGATGGCGCCATTGTCATCAGCTGTCGTGTCAGGAGATTCATTCACCGTTCGGGCGCGGCAACCGCGCGTGGGCGGACCGGCTCAGGCCGCCTCGCCCTCCGACGCCCTGTGGACGGCCAGTCGGAAACCGACCCCGCGCACAGTTTCGATGAGCATCGGCATCCCCAGCTTCTTGCGAAGTCCCGTCATGTGGACACCCAGCGTCCGTGTGTCTCCGGCGCCGTCGTGCCCCCAGACCTCGCTCATGATCTGCTCGCGCGTGCACACCCGGCCCGGATTCGTCGCCAACAGCGCCAGGACGTCGAATTCCTTACGCGTCAGCATGACCTCGCGGCCGCTTCTCAGCACCATCCGGCGGTTCATGTCGATGCGGATCGGGCCGAACTCGTGGATCTCGTCCTCCGGCTCGGCCGGGAGCCCCCAGGAATTTCGGGCGCGTCGGTTGACCGCCTCTATCCGGGCAGCCAACTTGCGCAGGCTGCAGGGCCGCACGACGTAGTCGTCGGCTCCCAGCTTGAAGCTCAGCACCTGGTCGAACTCGTCGTCCTGCAGGCCCATGACAATGACTGGCACATGAGAAGTGGCCCGAAGGGCCCGGCACGCCTCAAACCCGTCGACATCCGAGAGGGTGAGGTCGAGCAGCACTGCATCGACGTTCCTGCTCTTTTCAAGTGCCGGACGGATGTCGCTTTCTTGTTGAACCTGGAACCCCTTGCTCCCCAGCCCCTCCGCCAGCTCCTCGGCGAAATCAAGATCATCGGCAACAATCAGCACCTGCGTCATTATCCCCCGCTTTCTGGTTGCGCCGCTGCTCCGTCCTATAACGACCGAACGCTCCGTCGTCAATCGGCCAGAAGCACCAGTTTTGCCCAGTTTACAGCGGATCTTTTGGGTGTCAACATCATTTGATCTTGAACGAACATCAGGTATGGCCGATAATCGCCCAACCGGCGCTACTGCGGTCCTCCGTCCACGTAGATGGTCTGGCCCGTCAGGTACGCCGCGTCCGCACCGGCCAGGAACGCCACCACGCCGGCGATGTCGGACGGCGAACCGACCCTGCGCAGGGGCACCCTCGATGCCACCTGCTCCCGCAACCGCACCGGGTCGGTGCCCAGCCGGCGGGCCGTGTCGTCGGTCATCGCGGTGGCGATGAACCCGGGGGCCACCGCGTTGACCGTGATCCCGTACGGACCGAGCTCGACCGCCAGGGTGCGGGTGAGTCCCTGCACGGCGGCCTTGGCGGTCGCATAGTTGGCCTGACCCGGGTTGCCCCGTGCCGCGACGGAACTCAGGTTGACGATCCGCCCCGAGCCCTGTCGCACCATGTGCCGCAGCGCTGCGCGGGCCGTCCGGAGGGCGCCGTGCAGATGCACGTCGATGACGGTGTCCCAGTCCTCGTCGCTCATCATGAAGAACAGGTTGTCCCGGGTGACCCCGGCGTTGTTGACCAGGACGTCCAGGCGGCCGAACTCCTCGACCGTGCGGTCGATCGCGGCCTCCACCTGGCCGGTGTCCTCGACGTCGCAACCGATGCCGACGCACCGGCCGCCGGCCGCGCGGATCGACGAGACGGTGGCGGCGGTGTCCGCCTCGATCCGTTCGACGACGGCGACGGCGGCACCCTCCAGGGCGAGGCGCTCGGCCGTGGCCGCGCCGATGCCCCGTCCTGCTCCGGTGACGACGGCGACAGTGTCGGCGGCGAGGCCCATGTGCGCTCCTTCCTCTGCGTGGCTGTCGGCGGTTGTCGGTCCTGCAGGTGCGGATCGAGCCGTGATCCCGCCGGACGCCGGCTGGATCCGGACGCTGCCCGGACCGGTGGCCTTCCTACGGGCGGAGCAGACTCTTCGGGCGCAGATCGGTCCATGCGGATTCGATGTGCGCGAGGCATGCCGAGCGATTGTCCGGCCCCAGTACGATCCGCCACCCGGTCGGAACGTCCACGAACTCGGGCCACAGCGAGTACTGCTCCTCTTCGTTCCGCAGCACCAGATAGGCGCCGTGTTCATCGTCGAACGGGTTGGCCATGGCCTGTACCTTTCCACGGGTGTTGTTGAGCGACCGTCAGACCGGCTGCGGCGTGTGGCCGTCATCGGCCTTGAGGGAGACCGGCAACGAACTCATCCCCTGCAGGACGCTCGAGTAGATCCACTTTTCGGGCGCCGTCTGTTCGAAATCGGAGATGGTGCGGCGCAGTCCGTCCAGTACCGCCTCGACCTCCATGCGAGCGAGGAAGTGACCGAGGCAGTAGTGCGAGCCGGTGGCGAAGGTCAGGTGCTTGTTGGGGGTGCGGTTCAGATCGAACCTGTCCGGGTCGGGAAAGGTTCGCTCGTCCCGGTTGGCGGAGGCGAACCAGACACTGACGATCTCGCCGGCCTTGATGAGCTGATCGCCGTTCACCACGGTGTCCGCGGTGGCGTAGCGGCCGCCGTGCAGAGGCGGCACCGTCCACCGCAAGACCTCTTCCGTGGCGGTCTTCAGATCCGCCTCTCCCCGCTTGAGCGCCTGCCACTGGTCCCGGTGCTCCATCAGTGCGAGCAGTCCGCCGGTGATCGCATGGCGGCCGGTCTCGTCACCTCCGATGATCAGCCCGTAGCAGTTGGCCATGAGTTCGGCAGCGTTGAGCGGCCGGCCATCGATCGTGCTGTTGGCCAGCAGGCTCACCACGTCCGTCTCGTCGCTGCCCCGGCGAGTTTCCGCCAAGTCGGCGAAGTACAGGAGGATCTCGTTCTTGGCCACCGCGCCCTCCTCGGCCGGAGCGTCGGCGTAGTCCGAACTCAGCACGTGGCCGGTCAGGTTGAGCAGGTACCTGCGGTCCGCTTCCGGAACGGCGAGCAGGTCGCAGATCGCCGCGAGCGGGACGTTGCCCGACACGTCGGTCGCGAAGTCGCAGTTCCCGCCGGCCGCCGCATCGGCCAGGAGCCGGTCGACCGTCCTCGTCAGGGTGTCCTTGATCTTCATCAGCATCCGCGGCGAGAACGCCCTCGTCAGGATGGCGCGCATCTGCGTGTGCCGGACGCCGTCGGTCACCGCCAGCATCGTACGGGCGGCAGAGTCGCCGCCGGTGACCAGCATCGGCAGGACGTTGCCCTGCTCGGCGGTGAAGTTCTCCCGGTCCTTGTACACGGCGGTGGCGTCGGCGTGGCGCGTGACCACCCAGAAGCCGGGCTGCGAACCACGCGGGGGCTGCCAGTAGAACGGACGCTCCTCCCTCAGGTGGCGCCACACCTCACTGAGATCGTTCTCCGCGTGCAGCCTGGGGTCTGCCAGATCGATGTTCTCGAGCTCGTGCGGCGGGACTACCGGTTGTGCGGTCATCGTCTTACCTTCCGTTTCCGTCCGTCGGAGCTGCCGCGCGTGCCGGTGCCCGGTCGACACTGACCGCCACCGCGGCAAGCGCTTCGACGGTCGGGTTCATGACGAGGTCCTTCGGCGAGATCGCCAGACCGGCCTTCCGGGCCTTCTGGATCACGGCGATGGCCACCATGCTGGTGCCGCCGAGCTCGAAGAAGTTCCTGTCGACATCCACCGGGGGCACACCGAGCACCTCGCCGAAGATCTCGCTCAGCGCCTTCTCCTGCGGGGAGGCGGGAGCCCGCCCGGTCGATCCGGGCTCGACGGCCGGCGCCGGCAGTGCCCGACGGTCGAGCTTGCCGCTCGGGGTCAGCGGAAGCGAGTCGATCAGGACGTAGGCGCCCGGAACCATGAAGTCGGGCAGGAAACGTCCGGCGTGCCGGCGAAGCTCCGCCGTGGTCGGCGCGGCACCGGCGGGGATCAGATAGGCCACGATCTGCCGTGCGCCGGCCCGGTCCTCACGGATCACAGCGACGGCCCGGTCGACTGCGGGGTGCGCGGCGAGGGCGGCCTCCACCTCCCCGAGTTCGATCCGGAACCCGCGCAGTTTCACCTGCTCGTCAGCGCGGCCGAGGAAGTCGAGGGCCCCGTCCGGCCGCCAGGAGACCACGTCACCCGTCCGGTACATGCGGGAGCCGTCCGCGGCGAACGGGTTGGCGACAAAACGCTCAGCGGTCAGTGCCGGTCGCCCGAGGTAGCCGCGCGCGAGTCCGGCACCGGCGACGTAGAGCTCGCCGGGCACACCCGAAGGCACCGGGCGCAGCGCCTGGTCGAGCACGTAGCACGCTGCGCCGGCGATGGGCCCGCCGATCGGCGGCGTCGCGGCGGCCGACAGCGGCTCGCTCATCGTGGCACACACGGTCGCCTCGGTCGGGCCGTAGGCATTGATCACTCGACGGCCGGTCGCCCAGCGCCCGATGAGGTCGGCGGAGGCGGCTTCGCCGGCGAGCACGAGGGACCGCAGCTCCGGCAGGGTCTCGGGGGACACGCTGGCCGCGGCCACGGGCGGAAGGACCGCGTGGGTGATCCGTCGGCCGATGAGGACGTCCGACAAGGTGTCGCCGACCAGAACGGCGGCAGGCGGGATGACCAGCGTGGCCCCGGCGTCGACGGTGGCGAGGAGTTCCGTCAGGAAGGCGTCGAAGCTCGGGGACGCGAACTGCAGGATCCTGCTCTCCGGACCGACGTTCATCCGCTCGACCTTGGCCGCCGCGAGGTTGGCGAGACCGGCGTGGGTGACCGCGACACCCTTCGGCTTCCCGGTGGATCCGGAGGTGTAGATCACGTAGGCGAGTCCTGCGGTCGACGGCGGACCCCCGCCGTCGCGATCACCGAGGTTCTCGTCGGACAGTCGGTCGGTCTCGGCCACGACGACGGCATCGTCCAGCACGATGTGCCGAGGCCCCTGCGGCAGCCCGACCGCTGCCGCCCGGGTGGTGCACAGCAGGACGGGGCCGGCGTCGGCCACCATGTAGGCGACGCGATCAGCGGGGTAGCCGGGGTCGATCGGCAGGAAGCCCGCGCCCGTCTTGGCCACCGCCAGGATCGCGACCACCATCTCGATCGAGCGCGGAAGGGCCAGGGCCACCAGCTGCTCCGGTCCGGCACCCCGGTCGGCAAGGAAGCGCGCCAGCCTGTTGGCACGACGGTTCAGCTCGTCGTACGAGAGGGTCTCGTCGCCGGAGACCAGCACGGTGCTTCCCGGGCTGCGCCCGACCCTGCGCTCCACCAGGTCCGCCAGGGTGACGGCAGGCACGGTCCGATCGGTGTTGTCGGAGGCGAGCAGGATCCTGTGGCGCTCGTCGCCGTCGAGCATCTGCACCCGGCCGACGGGCTGTTCGGGCTCGTCGGCGATCGCCTCGAAGATCCGGCACAGGACGTCCAGCACCCGTTCGGCTTCGGCGCGTGCGAACAGATCCGGGCGGAAGTCCAGTACCAGCCGCAGCCCGTCATCGGTGCGACGGACGACGAGGGCGACGGCGGCGCCGAAGTCCTCGTGCTGCTCCGCCGCGACGATGCGCAGCTCAGGGAGGGCGCCGAGGTACCGGGCCGGGTCGGGATCCCCGTCCTCGAGCACCGCGACCGTGTCGAAGAGCCGCTGCCGGCCGGCGAGGGCATCGATCTCCGCCGCGCGGAGGGGCGCGTGTTCGGCGATGCGCGCCTGCTCCTGCTCCACCCGGGACAGCACCTCGACGAGCGGCTCGCCCGCGGACCACCGCACCACCACCGGCAGGACGTCGCAGAAGCCACCCACCATCGACTCGGTGCCGGGAAACCTCGAAGGCTCCGCGTGGATGCCACCGAAGACGACCTCGCGACGGTTGGTCAGCCAGCCCAGCAGCAGTCCCCACGCACCCTGGACCACCGCGGTGAGCGACAACTGGTGGTCACGCGCCCGGGTGATCACCCGGGCTCCGGCCCCGGCCGGGAGTTCTCGGACGACTCGCTCCGGAGGCGACGGCCTCCCGGCGGGGACCGCCGGAGCCACCAGGGTGGGTTCGTCCGCTTCGGCGAGCCACTCGCGCCAGGTCCGTTCGGCAGCGGCACGGTCCCGCTCGGCCAGCCATGCGTCGTAGTCGTCGGTGGACGTCGGCACGGCCAGGTCGGCCACCTCGAGGGGCTTGACGTACCAGTCGAGGAGTTCGCCGAGGAGCATGCGATGGGATCGGGCATCGAGCACCGCGCGATCACTGGTCAGACGGAGCCGGTGGGTGGTGGCTCCCAGCCGTACCAACGTCAGGCGGAGCGGGACTCCGGGGGCCACGCCCTCTTCCGACTCGATCCGGTCCAGCTCGGCCCGGCGGCGTACCGCGTCGAACTCGCTCAGGTCGACGGCGCGCCAGGACAGACCCGCGACCGAGACCGGGTGACGCTTCGCCAGCACGGCAGCGGCGACGGCGAGCGCGGCCTCGTCGACGGAGCCCTCGATGTCGAGGGACGACACCACACTGCCGGGAACCATGGCCATGTTGTTCTCCGTCATCTCAGGACTCTTCTTCGCCGTGGGCGGCCGCGAAACGCGCCGAGGCATCCGCGCGGAGCCGCAATTTGTCCGGTTTCCCGACGCCGATGAGCGGCAGGCTCTTCCGCAGCTCGATGTCGGCCGGGGCATGGTTGGCACTGAGGAGGCCGTCGACGTGCTTGCGCAGTTCGTCGGGAGCGACCTCTGCGCCCTCACGCAGGACGACCGTGGCGCAGATGCGCTCAAGACGGTCGGCGTTCTCGGCCCCGAAAACCGCCGCCTCCGCGACAGCGGGGTGCGCCAGCAGCGCGCGCTCGACCGCGGCCGGGAAGACCTTGATCCCATTCGCCTTGATCACATCCGCGATCCGGCCGTGCAGGTGGAGATAGCCCGCGTCGTCGAGATGCCCGATGTCCCCCGTGCGGATCCATCCGTCCCGGACGGTGCGCGCGGTCTGCTCAGGATCGTTCCAGTAATGGTCCATCGACCAGGGCGAGTTGACGCACACCTCGCCGGACTCGCCGGTCGGCAGCGTCCGGCCGTCCTGCGGATCCCGGATGGTCACCTGCAGCCATTCGAGCGGACGTCCCACCGTCGCGCGCAGGGTGTCGTCTCCGTGCTCGTGCGGCAGGAGCCAGCTGATCATGTTGGTCTCGATCGTGCCGTAGACCTGCATGAGCACCGGCCCGAAGACCTTCGCGGCCACCGCCAGTCGCTCGGGAGAGGCGGGCAGGCCGGTGTAGAAGAAGTCGCGCACGCTCGACAGATCGGTCCGCGCCGTGTCCGGATGGTCGGCCAGCGCGTACAGCTGCGGAGCGGACAGCACGAGTCGGTTGACCCGGTGCAGGGCCACCGTCCGCAGGACCTCTGCCGCGTCGAAGCCGGGCAGCAGCACGACCGTGCCGCCGGGAACCATCACATCGTCGGCGGCGAACCCGCTGGAGTGGGTCAGGGGCGCGGTGATCAGGCTGGTCGCCTTCTGTGCCCGGACGGCGGACGCCGTGACCATCTCGTTCTTCACCCTGAACGACCAGCTCGCTCCCTTGGGCCGGCCGGTCGAGCCGCTGGAGTAGGTGACCACGGCGATGTCACCGCTGCGCGCCGCCTCGAGCTGGAAGGCGTCCGAGGGAAGGGCCGTCAGGTCGACGACGTCGCTGCCCAGGTCGCCGAACCCGGCGAGCACGGGGCGGATCGCCGTCGTGCCGCAAACCGCCCGCGCGCGGCCGAGATTGGCGTCGTCAACGGTGATCATCGAGGGCGCTGCCTCTGCCACGATGCTCCCCTGACGGTCCGTCGAGAGCCGGTCGGCGGGATCGACGGCGTTGACACCGGCAAGGTGGACCACCGTGGCGCCGAGCAGATTCGCGGCGTAGCGCGACACCAGCGTCGCCGGGGTGTTCGGGTCGGTCAGGATGCCGACCACGCTGCCCACCCCGACACCGTGCGTGCGCATCACCGCGGCCGCCGACGTGACCGAGTCGGCCAGGTCGCCGGCCGTCGTGGGCACGTCGCGGTGGACGAGCGGTACGCCGGAAGGGTTGGCTCGGAAGGCGCTCAGGATCTGGCGGACATAATGCTCGTTGCCTTGCAAAACACATTCTCCAATCCAGCTGACGGGGCGAGGTTCAGGCCGCTTCCTCGTCGCCCACGTGGATGACCTGACCGGTCACCGATGACGCCCCGTCACTGACCAGGAACGGCACCGCCGCAGCGATCTGCGCCGCGTACCGCGGCCCGGCCGCGTCGGTGACGTGTGGGCCGGCACCGGTTCGGACCTCCGCTGCGGGAGTCGCGGGCGCGATGGCGTTCACCGTGATCCCGAAGGCCTGCAGCTCCAGCGCGATCGTCCTGGTGAAGCCTTCGACGGCGGCCAGCACGGTTGCGTGGTGGTGCGGCCCGCTCGCCACGGAAGCGGGAAGGGCCGCGATGTTGATGATGCGTCCCCAGCCTTGCCTGATCATGGGATCGATCACCGACCGACTGGTGACGAAGAGTCCTCGAAGGGGGAGCCCGGTCGCTGCGAGCCAGTCATCGTCGGAAATCCGGCTCAGCGGACCGCGGACGGTGGTGGTGACAGTGTTCACCAGGACATTCGGCTCACCCAGTTCGGCGCACACCCGGCCGAGGGCGGCATCGACCGAAACGGAATCGGTCACATCGGTCTCGACGGCCAGCGCCTGTCGTCCGGTCCCCCGTACGCGATTGACCGTCTCCGTACCGGCGGTGCTGTCCCGGCAGAGTACCGCAACGTCCCAGCCGAGCTCTGCCAATCGCATCGCGAAGGCAGAACTCGATTCCTGGTTTCCGTCGGCAACAATCGCGACAGGAGCCATGTGCCGATCCTCCTTGAATTCACCGCCGCCCATAATGCGACGACTTTAAAAAGGTTCGGCGCACCCTGTAAGCAGCCTCTTCGAATATTGAGGGAAACTCAAGCGCCCACTGACTAAGCTTTCGCTAAATCTCCGCTGTGCCGCCGGTGGCCACGGTGATCGCCGTGAGGGCGAGTCCGTTCCGGACCAGCCAGCGCCCGTCGAACCCGGGCACTCGAACCCCGGCGACGACCGGGCCCGGTACCAGCAACCGGGCCCGGAAGGTCCCGGCATCCGGATCGAAGGTGATCGAGGCTTCCTCGAAGTCCAGCCACCGGTTGGTGAGCGGGAACCACGCCTTGTACACGCTCTCCTTGGCGCTGAACAGCAGCCGGTCCCAGCAGGTCCCGGGTCTCCGGGCCGCCAGATCGGACAGCCTGGTCCGCTCCTCGGGAAGGGCGATGACGTCCAGTTCGCTGCCGGGCAGCGGCCGGTGGGGCTCGGCGTCGAGGCCGATCGTCACCAGGTCGGCGGCGCGCGCGACCGCGGCGGCCCGGTAGCCCGCGCAGTGGGTCATCGAGCCGACGACGCCGTCGGGCCAGGCCGGTGCGCCTCGTGGTCCGGGGAGGATCGGCACGGGAGCGACTCCGAGTGCGGACAGAGCTGTGCGGGCACACGCCCGTACCGTGCCGAACTCGCGTCGCCGGCTGTCCACCGCCCGGGTGATCAGGGCCTGCTCCTCGGCGAAGAGCACGGGCGGATCCACCGGGTCGGTGAAGGCCTGGACGGCCACGACCGGCGGCGCCAGCAGCTGCTCGATCATCCGCCACTCCGCACGGCCGCCGCCTCGGGGAGGATCCGGACCAACCGGCCCGGTGCGGCAGGGCGCGGCTGCCACTCCCGGGGGTAGCCGAGCGAGACCTCGTGGTGCGGCACCCCGTCCTCGTGGATGAGGGAGGGGATGTGCAGATGGCCGTAGACGACCGCCGCCGAACGGAATCTGCGGTGCCAGTCCGCAGTGGCCTCGGTGCCGCACCAGAGTGCGAACTCCGGATGCCGAAGCACCCTGGTGGGCCGGCGCACCAGGGGGAAGTGGTTGACCAGGACGGTGGGCAGCGTCTCGTCCACGGCGGTCAGCCGCGCCTCGGTGATCTCGACGCGCGCACGGCACCAGGCGGTCCGGCTCGGATACGGGTCGGGGTGCAGCATGAACTCGTCGGTGCAGATCACCCCGGCGTCCTCGGCGAGGGCGAGTGCCTCCTGTGCGTCGCGGGCGCCGGCAGGCCTGAAGCTGTAGTCGTAGAGGACGAAGAGCGGTGCGATCACGGCTGGACCGCCCGTGCCCTCCCAGAGCGGGTACGGATCCTCGGGAGTGATGACGCCGAGCCTTCGGCACAGCTCCACGAGGTAGCGGTACCGGGCCTCACCGCGCAGCTGCACCGGGTCGTCGGGCGGGGTCCACAGCTCGTGGTTGCCCGGGACCCAGACCACCTTCTCGAAGCGGTCGGCCAGCAGCGACAGCGCCCACTCGATGTCCGCAACCGTGTCACCGACATCCCCTGCGACCAGCAGCCAGTCGTGATCCGACTCGGGGCGCAGCGTCTCGACGATTCTCCTGTTGTCCTCGTAGCGGACGTGAAGATCGCTGATCGCCAGCAGGCTGCCTTGCATCCTCACTGCTCCTGCCCCCCTTTGAATGCTTCGCCGGACATGCGATTCATCGCGGGAACAGCGAATATCGGCGGGCATTACCGATTCCCGCTGCCGGACCAGCGAGGTCGGCTCACCGGCGCAGTCCGCTTCGACGCGCTCACTGATATCGCACGAGTTCGATCATAGGGATCGGTAACCAGGCGAACAAGCAGCTCAGTTCTAGCAGCGCACTAAGTCGGCTTAGTCTCGATCTTGTATGACGGGCCGCCGGTTCGACAGGCTGTTTGGTTTGGCCGGCGGACTGTTCAGTTTGGGTGGTTCGGTGTTTCTGTCATGGGGGCACGGGGGATCCGGCTGCCGCGTCGGCTTGACGCCGGTTCCACGGCTCCGGAGGGGGGCCGACACCTGTCGGGGGGAGTGTTGTCGCTGGTCATCCGGGTCCGGCGGGGCTGGAGCCACTCGGACGCATGGGTGATCGCGTCGGTCCGGAGCCGGTTGCGGGCCGGACGGAGGTTGAATTGCCCGGATTCGGCACTTGATTTCGTGCGAGGATTGCGAACAGCCACAAGGCCCCGAAACACAGTCACGACATGAGATCTCCACCAGGAGTGTGGTTCCGGGCCGCTACCGGGCCGCTACCGGGCCGCTACCGGGCCCGTCGGGCAGCCGGTCGCGGGAAGCGCCGGGGTCAGCGTCCCGGCACATCGAGCACGGTCTTGCGATGGCTGAAGGCGGCGAGGGAGTGCGCGCCCCGGTAGCTGCCCGTCCCGCTCTGCCCCACCCCGCCGAACGGCAGTCCCGGCTCCAGGACCTGCGCCATCGGCAGGCCGAGCACGACACTGCCCGAGGCCGTCTCCTCGGCCAGACGGCGCCGGATTTCCGCGGAGTCGGTGAAGCCGTAGACCGCAAGCGGCTTGTCCCGCGCGTTGATGAAGGTGATCGCCTCGTCCACCCCGGACACCTCGACGATCGGCAGGACCGGCCCGAAGATCTCCTCCTGCATGACCGGCGAATCGGCCGGCACCTCGGCCAGCACCGTCGGCGCGATGAACCGGCTCTCCCGGTCGTGGCCGCCACCGACGGCGATCCGGCCGGAGTCGAGCAGGCGGACGATGCGGTCGAAGTGCTGCACATTGATGATCCGTCCGTACCCGCGTGAGGTCTCCGGCGTGGTTCCGAACAGCTTCTCGAGTGTCCGGGCAAGCTCGACCTCCAGCGCCCGCGCCGTCCCGGGGTCGGTCAGCACGTAGTCGGGAGCGACGCAGGTCTGGCCCGCGTTGGCGAACTTGGCCCGGGCCAGCCGCGTCGCCGTGGCTGCGAGACTCGTCCCGCGGTCGACGAACACCGGGGACTTGCCGCCCAGTTCCAGCGTGACCGGGGTGAGGTGCTCGGCCGCAGCACGCATGACGATCCGTCCGACCGCGCCGTTCCCGGTGTAGAAGACGTGGTCGAAGCGCTGGGCCAACAGGGCGGTGGCCTCCGCCACACCGCCCTCCACCACGGCGACCGCACCGGTGTCCAGGTACCGCGGAATCAGCCGGGCCAGGAGCGCGGAGCAGGCGGGTGCCACCTCGCTGGGCTTGGCCACCACCGCATTGCCGGCGGCCAGCGCACCCGCGATCGGGACGAGCAGCAGCTGTACGGGATAGTTCCACGGCGCCATCACCAGCACGACTCCCAGCGGGTCGTACTGGAGGTGGGCCGTCGAGCCGGGAGGACAGCCGGTCAGGGCCACGGGGACCGGCCGCAGCCACTCCTCCAGGTTCACCAGGATGTGGTCGATCTCGCGGATCGTGAACCCGATCTCGGCCGCGTACGCCTCGGTCCGGCTCTTGCGCAGGTCGGTGTGGAGTGCCGCGGCCAAATCCTCCACGTGGTCGCGCAACAGGGCCCGCAGCCGAGTGAGCTGCTCGGTCCGCCACTCCAGCGAACGGTTGGGGCCGGTGCGACAGGCGGCGCGGAGACGAGCGACGACTTCCTCGGGTCGCTCCGGAGCGGATGTGCGTGGCAAGGGACCTTCCGTTTCGGTCAGGCCGGGTCGGCGATCCAGCTCCCGTGGAATCCGAGCGGGACCCGGGCGGGCAGATGCACGGTGGCCAGGGGCTCACCCGTGAAGTCCTGCGCGGACAGGATGACGAGATCACTGGCGCCGCGGTCGGGGTCGTGGACGTAGGCGAGCAGGTAGCCCTCGTCCTCCGCATCCGCGGACGCGCGGGGGACGAAGACCGGCTCACCGGTGTAGTGGCCGCGGCCCAGGGAGCGGACCGCAGTGGTTCCGGCGGAGAAGTCGTGCTTGAGCAGCGCATCGCCGTACGCCTGATCGGGCAGGCCCTCCACGTCGTCGTCGGGACCGAAGTAGGAGTGCATGTCGGGGACCACGGCCGCGTATCCGAAGCGGTGAGGGGCCGAGACCACAGCGGGGTTGACGCCGGGGAACTCCTGGGCGCGGTCGTCCAGGCGGGTCTCCGTGACCTTGCCGCTCACCGTGTCGATGATCCAGCGATCGAGCGTGGGCAGGGAATTGCCGTCCAGCCGGAGGCCCGTGTACATGCGGGGGTAGCGAATGACGTCGACGACCACACGATCGCCGTTGTCGTAGGCGTTCACGGTGTGGAAGACCCAGCAGGGGGCGATCTCGAACCAGCGCACCTCGGTCCCGTGCCTCGGCAGGAGCCCGATCCTGGCTCCCCGGCTCTCCCGCCAGTCGTACACCAGGGGTTCCCCGGACGCCGCGGCGACCAGGCTGTTGACCACCGGCAGGTCGTAGAGGACGACGTACCTGCCGGTGAGCGCGAAGTCGTGCATCACCGGGCGGTGCGGCGCGGGGATGTTCACGATCCGTGTGACCATGCCGGCAGGAGAGAGCACCGAGTACTGCACGAACTCGGCACGCGTCGCGTAGGCGACGGCGTGGAGTTCGCCGGTGTGCGGGTCGAGCTTGGGGTGCGCCGCATATCCCGCCGGGAGCGTGCCTCGGAAGTCGCACGGGCCGACGGTGTCGAGATCCTCGGTCAGCTCGTACGGCCGGAAGCCGTTCTCGACCAGGGCGAGGATCCGTCCGGCGTGCTCGATCACATGGGTGTTGGGGGCGAAATCCGATCCCGCGAAGCGGGAGCCCCGGCGCACCTTCTCCCCGAAGGCCCTTGCCACGGCGGCGGATCGGACCCACCTGTTCCGGTACCACTCGGCCCGGCCGTCCCGCAGCCGCACCCCGTGGACCATGCCCTCCCCGAGGAACAGGTTGAGGCGTGGATCGTCCAGGCGCAGCGGATTCGGACCGATGCGTAGGTAGCGTCCCCGCAGTTCGTCGGGGATCCGCCCGGTCACCGGCAGATCGAAGGCCGTGACCTCCTCGCGCACCGGAGTGAAAGCTCCCTGGTAGGGGGCCTTGATGCTCACCGGACAACTCCTCTCGTTGGATTCCCGGCCGGGGCGGAGGACCGCAGTGTGTCGGCGATGTCTGCCAGGAGTGAACGCCCGTTGGACGGGAGGAAGGGGAAGAAGTGGCCGCCGGCCAGGGTCCTGGACCGGAAGCGACCGGTGGTGAAGTCGCGCCACCCCGGCAGTGTGGACGCGGGAACCAGCGGGTCATCGGCACCGGCATAGGCGGTCAGCGGCAGGCCGAGACGGATACCCCGCAGCCCGAGGAGGGCGCTGCGGGCCAGCACCAGGTCGTGGGCCAGCACGTGATCGGCTCGGGAGTGGTCGCTGCCGGCGTCCAGGGCCCGTAGCGGCAGCCGGTGCCGGCTGAACATCAGCTCCAGCCCTTCCGGTGAGTCCAGAGGAACCGCGAAGTCGAGCGCGTCGGGCCCCGGGATCCCGGCCGTCAGGACGAGGGCGGCGCACGAGCCGGGGAGGTGTGCCGCGACGGTCACGGCGAGCAGGGAGCCCATGCTGTGACCCCAGAAGAGGGTGGGGAGCGGCGGAAGGGCCGCCAGTTCGCCGCTGATTCCCTCGACCGCGGCGGAGAGCGGTCCGGTCGGCGATTCACCGCCACGGCGCTCCCGCCCGGGAAGGGTGACCCCGGTCAGCTCGACGTCGCCCGGCAGGCCGGACAGCAGGCGTGCGTAGGTCTGGGGCCCCGCGCCGGCGTGGGGGAAGACCACGAGCCTGGAACGGCTGTGCGTCGCAGGACGCAGTTGCCCGGTCCAGACGGGCGGTGAATGCATGGTGGGTGGTCCTCACGGGCAAGGGGCGGGCGGGCCGCGCAGCTAGGAAGCCGTCTGCCAACTGCGGGGCCCTTGAAAGCCGTTGACGCGCTCCAGGCGGCGCCAGCGGGCGGTGTCCCGGTAGCTGCCGGCGTCCGCCGCCCGGTCGGGGCCGCTGGTGCGGATCCGGGCGAGGAGGACGGCAGTGAGAACCGCGAGCTCCTCCGGTCCGGGCTGTCCTCTCTCCACTCGGATGGCGTCGAGCATGACGTCGGCCATCAAGGCCTCCCCTACATCGGTGGGTTGCCGTGCTTGCGGCTGGGCAGGTCGGCGTGCTTGGTGCGGAGCATGGCGAGCGAGGCGGCGAGCACCTGGCGGGTCTCCGCCGGGTCGATGACGTCGTCGACGAGGCCGCGTTCGGCCGCGTAGTACGGGTGCATCAGCTCGTTCTTGTATTCCTTGATCTTCTGGGCGCGCATCGCCTCGGGGTCCTCGGCCGCGGCGATGTCGCGGCGGAAGATGACGTTGGCGGCGCCCTCGGCGCCCATCACGGCGATCTCGTTGGTCGGCCAGGCGAAGGACAGGTCGGCGCCGATGGAGCGGGAGTCCATGACGATGTAGGCGCCGCCGTAGGCCTTGCGCAGGATCAGCGAGATCCGCGGCACGGTGGCGTTGCAGTAGGCGTAGAGCAGTTTGGCGCCGTGCCGGATGATGCCGCCGTGCTCCTGGTCGACGCCGGGCAGGAAGCCGGGGACGTCGAGCAGGGTGACGATCGGGATGTTGAAGGCGTCGCACATCTGGACGAAGCGTGCGGCCTTCTCGCTGGCGTTGATGTCGAGCACGCCGGCCAGTGACTGCGGCTGGTTGGCGATCAGTCCGACCACGTGGCCGTCGATCCGGGCCAGGGCCACGATGACGTTGGTCGCCCAGCGCTCGTGGATCTCCAGGTACTCGCCGTGGTCGACGACCTCCTCGATGACCTTGCGCATGTCGTAGGGGCGGTTGCCGTCCGCGGGCACCAGGTCGAGCAGGCTCTCGTTGCGGCGCTCGACCGGGTCGTCGGTGGCGCTGGCCGGCGGCATCTCGCGGTTGTTCTGCGGCAGCAGGGAGAGGAGGTAGCGGACCTCCTCGATGCAGGACTGCTCGTCGTCGTAGACGAAGTGGGAGACGCCGGAGACCGAGGAGTGGACGTCGGCGCCGCCGAGGCCGTTCTGGGTGATCTTCTCGCCGGTGACGGCCTGGACGACGTCCGGGCCGGTGATGAACATCTGCGAGGTCTCGCGGACCATGAACACGAAGTCCGTGAGCGCGGGGGAGTAGGCGGCGCCGCCGGCGCAGGGGCCGAGCATGACCGAGATCTGCGGGATCACGCCCGAGGCCTTGGTGTTGCGCTGGAAGATGCCGCCGTAGCCGGCGAGGGCGGTGACGCCCTCCTGGATGCGGGCGCCGGCGCCGTCGTTCAGTGACACCAGCGGAGCACCGGCCGCGATGGCCATGTCCATGATCTTGTGGATCTTCTGCGCGTGGGCCTCGCCGAGTGCGCCGCCGAAGATCCGGAAGTCGTGTGCGTAGACGAAGACCGTCCGGCCGTGCACGGTGCCCCAGCCGACCACCACGCCGTCGGTGTGCGGCTTCTTCGCCTCCAGGCCGAAGCCCTGCGCGCGGTGCCGGCGCAGCGGCTCCACCTCGTGGAAGGAGTCCTCGTCCAGCAGCAGGTCGATCCGCTCGCGGGCGGTCAGCTTGCCCTTCGCGTGCTGGGCCTCGGTGGCCTTCTCGCTCGGACCACGCCGGACCCGCTCCCGGAGAGCGTTCAACTCCGCCACCCGATGGCGCGAAGTCCCGGCCGTGGAGATCACGGTGGGGGATGAGACATCAGTCATGGTCGACACTCCTTGGAAGCCGGCGCAGGGTGACCGGAAGCGAGGCCCTGGTCAGGAGGGCCACGGATGCCGCGTAGTGGTCCTCGCACGGCGCGTCCGCCACCGTCCAACCCGCCGGGCCGGCGGGAGCCGCCGGTCCGCCTGCCCCCAGGTAGTCGGCGGCCAGCGAGCGTCGCAGACCGACGCCGATCCCTTTCAGGTACGCCTCCTTGCGCGTCCACAGCCAGGTGAAGTACCTCGCTCTGGCGGACCGTGGCCGGGCCGCCAACTCGGCCTGCTCCGCCGGGTGGAAGCGCGGGCTGCACAGGTCGACGGTGGACAGCGAAGGTATCCGCTGGACGTCCACCCCGATCGGCACGGGCGCCACACCCAGCAGCGCGAGCCCGGCGCTGTGGGACAGCGAGAAGTGAACGGGGGGCGAGTCGCCGGGAAGGATCGGCCGGCCACCTCGGTCCCGAACGATGCGCACCTCCTGCGGCGTACTGCCGAGGTGTGCCGCGAGCAGGCGGCGCAGTGCCAGGTGGGCCGAGACGTAGAGCGCGCGGTCCGCGGGCCGCCGGAAGGACTCCGCCCGGCGCCTCTCGTTCTCGTCGAGCGCGGCGAGCCCGTCCCGGTCCGAGAGGCGGTCGGGCCGCACCAGCCAGAGGTCCACTCCTCTCTCCGTCGATGCGGCGGCCGGTGGCGGGCAGGGCGTGGTCGGCGCTGTCATCGGATCAGTACCGGTACGGGTGTTCCCGCCGGGCCTGCTGCAACGCATCGCCCCACCACGTGAGTTGGTCGAGCATGACCTTGGCGGCCGCGGTGCAGCCGGCCGGCTCGCGGGGTTCGCCGGCATCGTCGAACAGGTCGGCGGCGTTGTGGAAGCTGACGGTGTCGCGGATCGTCGTGGCATGCAGCTCGGCGAAGACGGGCCGAAGCTGTTCCACCGCCCGCAGGCCCCCGGCCAGCCCCCCGTAGGACACGAATCCCACCGGCTTGGCCCGCCACTGGACGTAGTGCCAGTCGATGAGGGACTTCAGGGGCGCCGGAAAGCTGTGGTTGTACTCAGGCGTGACGATCACGAAGGCATCGGCGGCCTCCAGCCGTTTCCCCAGTTCCCGCACCTGCACGGGCGGCTGCGGCGACAGCGCCACCGGAACGTCCAGGCCGGCCGGATCGACGACGTCGACCTCGAACGCGTCGACCTGGCGAGCCTGCCCTGCGAACCAGGACGCGATCGTCGGGCACAGGCGCCCCTCACGAGTGCTTCCGAGGACAACGGCGAGGCGGAGACGTGCTGGTGACATGGCTCTCCCGTCACGAGGCGAGGGGGACAGGGACCGTGCGTCCGCGGTGAGTGCGTCCGCACGGGGTGTACGGGCCGACCCGTTCGGCCGGCCCGTACGTGCTGGGGTCCGTGCAGGTCGTCAGCCGCCGAGCAGCGTGCCGCCGCTGGCGTCGATGAACGAGCCGGTGATCCAGCGCGCGTCGTCGGAGGCGAGGAAGGCCACGACGTCGCCGACGTCCTCGGGCTCGGCGATCCGCTTGAAGGCGTTCATGTTGGCCATGAACTCGCGAGCCTCCGGGATGTCGAAGACCGGGCTGCCGTTGTTGGTGATGCCGGGCGACACGGTGTTGACGGTGATGTTCCGCGGGCCCAGGAGCCGGGCGAGGTGCAGGCTGATCTGGTCGAGCGCACCCTTGCTCATGGCGTAGGCGACCTCGTCCGGGTTGGCGTAACGCAGCAGACCGGTACCGATGTTGATGATGCGCCCGCCGTCCGGCATGACCGTCAGGACACGCTGGGTCAGGAAGAGCGGCGCCTTGGCGTTGACCGCGATCAGCCGATCGAAGGTCTCCGGAGTGAGGTCCTCCGGCTTGACCCCGCCCATCACACCGGCGTTGTTCACCAGAATGTCCAGCTCCTCCTTCCCGGTGAACTCGCGCAGTCCTGCCGTCAGGCCCCGGAAGAGGGTGTCGACATCGCCGGGCACGCCCAGTTCCGCCTGGACCAGGAAGGCCCGCCCCCCTTCCGCCTCGATGGCGGAGAGGGTCTCCTTGGCCGCGTCGGCATTGCTCGCATAGTGCACGGCGACGGTCGCCCCGTCACGGGCGAGCCGCGTCGCCGTTGCGCGGCCGATGCCGCGGCTCGAACCCGTCACCAGGGCGGTCTTACCAGCAAGTCGCTTCACAGGAGTTCTCCTCGTCGAATGAGGCCGGCGACCTCGTGCGCAGCGCACGGGAGCCCGGCCGGAAAAGGGGGGATGTCACCGTCGGGTGGGCCGGGGGAGGCCGAACCAGCGGGCCAGTGCGTCCCGCAGTCGCTGCTCGCCGCCGTCGGCCCACACCACGTGCCCGTCGGGGCGGACCAGGACGGCGCGGGCCGACACCGCGGTGTCACCCGGTCGTGGCTCCGCGGCCACGACGCACACCCGGTCGGCCCAGTCCTGCGCAACCGTCCGCAGTCCTGCGTGGCCGGACGACTCGGGCGCCAGGTCGAGCAGGAGTCCCCGCCCGGAGCGCAGCAGCGCGCCAGTGGTGGACGCGCCTGCCTCGGTGACCAGTTCGACGTGCGGCAGCCGTGCTCCCAGGAGCGGGTGGTCGGCAGCGTCCACGGGATACCGGATCCCGACCCCGCTGATCCCCGCGCCCAATCGGTCGCGTACCGCTTCGAGCCCGAGCAGACCGCTCATGACGGAGCGGATCGCCTCCACCTCGGGCCCGCCGAGCAGCAGTGCGGCCTGGGCGGCTATGTCGGACAGCACCTGGGAGCCGACCAGGTGACGTTCCGCGTGGTAGCTGTCGAGGAGGCCCGGAGGTGCCCAGCCGCGAATCGTCGCCGCGAGCTTCCAGCCCAGGTTGGCGGCGTCCTGCAGGCCCAGGTTGAGGGCTTGGCCACCTACGGGCATCTGCTCGTGCGCGGCGTCACCGGCCAGCAGCACACGGCCACGACGGTACTGCGTCACCTGACGGCTGGCGTCACCGAACGAGTTGATCCACACGGGCGTGCCCCGGCTGATGTCCTCGCCGGTGACCCTCGCCCAGGTGCCGGCCACTTCGTCGAAGTCCGGCTCCGCGCTGCGGGACACCGCGGGCCGGCCGAACTCGTGCACCATCAGGCGCGTGACCCCGTCCGGGCGGCGTGCCGCGATGGCCAGCCCCCTCGGCAGCCGCTGGAACCTCCTGTCGGGCACGTCGATTCCCGCCACGTCGGCCCGGATCAGCTCCCGGCCGGCGGCGGTCCCGACGAACTCGAACCCGGCCAGGCCCCTGAGAGTGCTCTTCTCCCCGTCGCATCCGACCACGTACCGGGCCCGCAGGCGGGTCTGCGAGCCGTCCCGGTGGTGCAGGACGGCGGTCACGGCTTCAGCGTCCTCGTCGATGCCGGTCAGCTCCCAGCCGCGGCGCACGTCGGCCCCCAGCCCTGTCGCCCACGCGCCGAGGATCTCCTCCATCCGGGTCTGCGGGACCTTCCACAGTCCGGCGTACCGGCTCGGCTGCCCGCCGAGGGGGAGCGGGATGCCGCCGAAGTGCCCTGTGCCGTCGCGGGCCACCTCGCCCAGCTCCGGCATCAGGCCTCGTTGGTCGACGATCTCCATGGTGCGGGCGTGCAGGGTGGACGCCCGGGATTCCGTGGTCGGCGCGGGCAGCCGCTCGGCAACGATCACTCGCGCCCCGCCGAGCCGCAGCTCACCGGCGAGCATCAGTCCGACCGGCCCGGCCCCGACGACCAGCACATCCGTCTGCGACTCCGGCATGGCTGTCAGGCCCGACGCTCGGCGTGGTCCTTGGCGTACCCGAGGGTGGCCCGGCTGTTGGCGCTCAGTGCACCCTGCACGTACTGCCGGGCTTCCGCGACGCCGGCCCGGTCACCGAGGACCGCGGCGATGTTCTCGACGTTGATGACCACCGTGTGCTGGGAGGTCGCGAGGACGCCCTCGTCGTCCTCCTCCAGCAGCCAGTAGCCGGTGTGCAGGGTCATCAACGCGGGGACGACGGTCTGCTTGTAGACGATCCGCCGGTGGGGGAAGCAGACGCGCACCGAGCTGGTGGTGTGTGCGGAGCCGTCCTTGGCCAGCGTCTCCATCGTCAGCACCTGCAGCCCGGGGGTGTCCTCGGTCAGCTCGACCTTCGCCACGTGGGGCAACCGCTCGGTCCAGTGGTTCGCCTGGTCGAGGAAGTCGTAGACGTCCTTGGCCGAGCCGTCGATCCGCACCGAGTCCTGGAAGGACAGCAACAGGTCGTCCGAAGCCCCGACCACCATCTCGGCACTGGCCTTGAGCGCGGCCAGCTCGGAACGGCTGTTGCGGTCCACCGCCCGGTCGATCCAGGCGAGGCCCTCCGCATCGTCGTCCACGGCCCGGTAGTCGTGCAGCAGCCGGACCCGGCAGGTGCGGTCGGAGACCGGCTCGATGATCCACGCCCCGCCCATGGCGGCCACCGGCGGGGTGGAGACCTCCTGGCGGAAGTCGATGCGCAGGTCCTCGGGACTGAGCCGCCTGCGGGACGTCCAGCTCTTGGCCTCGCCGTTGGCCGTGGCCCAGATCCGGATCCGCTCGGTGTGCTCACCCCGCTCGACGTGCTCCACGTGGATGGTCGGGTGGAAGAGCCTCGGCCAGTTCTCGATCTCCGCCAGCAGGCGGTAGACGTCGGCCGCCGGTGCGTCCACCTCGACGGTGTGTTCCACCCGGCTGATTTCCCGGTCGGACATGGTGCCTCCTTGCGCTCGGTTGCTGCTCAGTAGTTGCCAAGCCCTCCGCAGACATTGAGTGCCTGCGCAGTGATCGAGGCGGCGGTGTCCGAGACCAGGTAGCCCACCAGCCCCGCCACCTCCTCGGGGGTCGAGTAGCGACCGAGCGGGATCTTGGCGTGGAACTTCTCGAGGACGGCTGCCTCGGAGATGTCGAGCGCGGCCGCGTACCCCTGCCGGACACGCTCCGCCATGGGGGTCTCGACATAGCCGGGGCAGACCGCGTTGACGGTGATTCCGGTCGGACCCAGCTCGTTGCCGAGCGCCTTCGTGAATCCGACGACGCCGTGCTTGGAGGCCGAGTACGGCGCCCCCAGCACGACGCCCTGCTTGCCCGCGGTGGAGGCGATGTTGATGATCCGTCCGCTCGCCTTCTCGCGCATGCCGCCGGCGGTGAGCACCTCGCGGGTGACCAGGAACACGCTGTTGAGGTTGGTGTTGATCACGTCGGCCCACAGCTCGTCGGTCAGCTCGGCGGTCACCCCGCCGCCGCTGCGACCGGCGTTGTTGACCAGCACGTCCACCGGGCCGAAGCGTGCGACGGCAGCGGCGACGAAGGCCTTGACCTCCTCGGTCGATCGCACGTCACAGCTGGTCCCGTCGACGTCCAGGCCCTCCGCGCGCAGTTCCTCGACGGTGGTCTTCACGTTCTCCGCGCTGCGTGCGCAGAGGAAGACCCGGTGTCCCCGGCCTGCGAGGGTCCGTACCACGGCGAGCCCGATTCCACTGGTGGCACCGGTGACCAGGGCCACCCGCCGCTCCTGCTGAGGCATGTCTTCTCCTGTGTCGATCAGCCGGCGTGAACGGTCGCGAGGTGGCTGTGGACGAGTCCGAGCAGGGCTCGCGGCGTCCGGGCCCCGGCCAGCGCGTCGTCGTCGAGCGTGACTCCGTACTCGCGCTCGATCCGGCCGCACGTCTCCAGCAGCGCGAGCGATTCGTAGCCCAGCTCCTCGAAGTCGGTGTCGAGGATGTCCGCGTCGAGGTCGACCCCCTCTTCGGTCCCCGCGCCCTCGCGGAGGATGCGCCTCAGGTCGTCGATGGTGAACTCGGTGTTCGGCATGTCCTTGTGTCCTTCCTGGATGTCAGTGCGTACGTCATGGGGTCCGGGCCTTCAGCGCGCGTCCGTCACCACCAGCGCGGAGTTGAAGCCGCCGAACCCGCGCGCCAGGACCAGGGCCGAGCGCAGCGGTGCCACCCGCTCCTCCCCGGTGACCAGGTCGAGGTCGAGGTCGACGCGGGGCGAGACGTTGATGGTCGGCGGAATCACACCGTCCCGGATGGCCAGCAACGCGGCTGCCACGTCCAGCGGTCCGGCGCCCGAGTTCAGCCGTCCGGTCATCGACTTCGGCGCGGTGACCGGGACGCCACGCGGGCCGAAGACCTCCGTGAGGGCCCGGGCCTCGATGTGGTCGAGTTCCGGAACAGCGGCGGCGTCCGCGAAGACCACGTCGATGTCGCCAGGTGTCAGGTCGGCGTCCAGGAGAGCGATCTCGACGGCTCGGCGCAGCCCCGGCTCGCGGCCGCTTCCGGGCCTGGGGTCGAACGTGGTGCCGTAGCCGGCGACCCGCCCGTACACCCGTGCACCCCGTGCGCGGGCTGCCCGTTCGTCCTCCAGGACGAGCAGCGCACCGCCCTCGCCCGCCACATGGCCACTCGCCCCGGCGTCGAACGGACGGTAGGCCGTGGTCGGGTCGTCGTCGTTGCTCAGCCGCCCACTGGTCAGCTGCGCCACCCAGCCCCAGGGACAGATGGAGGCGTCGACTCCGCCGGAAACGATCACCTGGCTCCCGCGCCGGATCTGGCGGCGTGCCTGCGCGATCGCGTCCAGCCCGCCGGCCTGGTCGCTGACCAGGACGCCGCTGGGACCGCGCAGTCCGTGCCGGATCGAGATCTGGCCGGTGTTGACGGCGTAGAACCATGCGAACGACTGGTACGCGCTGACGTACTGGCTGCCCTTGCTCCAGAGCGCCCGCAGCTCGTTCTGCCCGAACTCGAATCCGCCCGCCGAGCTCGCGGTGACCACTCCCGCGGCGAACTCCGGGAGATCGTCCGGTCGGATTCCGGCGTCCAGGAGGGCCCAGTCGGCGCTCACCAGGGCGAGCCGGGTCATGTGATCGGTCTGGGGGAGCAGCCGACCCGGAAGGTGGTCGGCCGCGACGAATCCCGGCACCTCTCCCGCCAGGCGGGCGGGATAGGCCGTCGGGTCGAACCGGGTCACCGGGCCGATGCCGCTGCGGCCGGCCCGGGTGGCGGCCCAGTAGTCCGCCGCGCCGAGCCCGTTGGGGGCCGCGATGCCGAGTCCGGTGACGACGACGGACACGGTCATGCCGTATTCCTCTCGGGACGGGTGAGCACCATGGCGCTCTGGAAGCCGCCGAAGCCGCTGCCGACGCTGAGCACTCGGTCGAGTCGTGCTTCCCGGGCGGACACCGGCACGTAGTCGAGATCGCACTCGGGGTCGGGGTTGTGCAGGTTGGCCGTTGGGGGAATCACGTTCTCCGCCATGGCCAGTGCGCAGGCGGCGATCTCGAGGGATCCGATGGCGCCGAGCGAGTGCCCGATCATCGATTTGATCGAACTGACCGGAACGCGGTAGGCGTGATCGCCGAGGCTCAGCTTGAAGGCGGCGGACTCGTGCCGGTCGTTCTGCTTGGTGCCGGAGCCGTGGGCATTGACGTAGTCGATGTCCGAAGGGTTCAACCGTGCCTCGTCCAGGGTGGCCCTGATGGCCTCGGCCATCTCCCGCCCGTCGGGACGCAGCCCCGTCATGTGGAAGGCGTTGCACCGGGAGGCGTATCCGCCGATCTCCGCGTAGATGTGCGCGCCGCGCCGCTGTGCCCGGCCGAGTTCCTCCAGAACGAGGACCGCAGCACCCTCGCCGAGGACGAAGCCGTTGCGGGTCCGGTCGAAGGGCCGGGAAGCCCGCCCGGGGTCGTCGTTGTACGGCGTGGTGGCCTTGATCGCGTCGAAGCAGGCCATCGTGATCGGTGAGATGGGCGCATCCGTCGCGCCGGCGATCATCACGTCGGCACTGTTCTCACGGATCAGTTCCACGGCGTGGCCGATGGCGTCCAGCCCGGAGGTGCAGCCGGTGGAGACCACCGTGCTCGGCCCCTCCGCCCCGGTCGCCCATGCGACCTCGGCGGCGAAGGAGCTGGGGACGAAGTGGCCGTAGAGGTGAGGCACCGCGTACCGGTGGTCGACCAGCTCCAACCGGCCGTCGTCGCTGACGACCCGGTACTCCTGGTCGAGCCCGGTGGTCGCGCCGACGGCGCTGCCGATGGTGACGCCGGTCCGATGGGGGTCCGTGGCGGCCAGATCGATCCCGCTGCCGGCCACCGCCTCACGCGTGGCGACCACCGCGAGCTGCGCGGCCCGGTCCATCCGGCGGATCTCCTGCGGCGTCAGTCCGTGTTCCTCGGGGTGGAAATCGATCTCCGCGGCGACCCGGGAACGGAACGGCGCGGGATCGAAGAAGGTGATCCCCCGGGTGGCGGTCCGGCCCTCGCTCAGCAGACTCCAGAAGTTCTTGACGCCCATGCCGCCCGGTGCCATGACACCGATGCCGGTGATGGCGACCCGTCGCCTCACTGCGCGCTCCAGTGGTAGAAGCGCTGTGCCATCGCGTCCGCCGGAGAGCGCCAGGTGTCGGGGTCGTAGGCCTGGATGAAGGGCTTGAGGTCTGCGCTGATCCGTACGAACGACGGATGCGACTTCGCCGCCTCGATCGCGTCACCGCCGGCCTCGGTGTCGAAGTCCTGCAGGTGGAAGTACAGGCCCCGGTACGAGAACAGCTGGCGGCGGCGAGTGCCCATCAGGTGCGGCATGTCGGTGGCGTCGAACTCCGAGAAGAGCCGGGCGACCTCATTGCCGTCGCCGGGGCTCATCCGAGCCACGATCAGGGTGCTGTGCATAGTGTTGTCTCCTTGGCTGTGCCCCGATGCCTTGCCGGGGCTGAGCTCGTCAACGCGAACGCGGAGCGCCGAAGGACCGGGCCAGTGCCTCGGCCGGCGGAACGGGTCCGGGGGCGGTCCACGCGACATGGCCGTCGGGGCGGACGAGGATCGCGTCGGCCGGTGCGAGCGGGTTCCCGTCCGCGGGCCCGTGCACGACCGCCGTGACGACGTCCACCCGGTCCGACCACGGCTCGACCGCCGCCCGCAGGGCGTCGTCGTCGGCGAGGTCCAGCAGGACGCCTCGTGCCGGGTGGAGCAGCTCGGTCGTGCTGGTCCTGCCGGATTCGCCGACCAGCTCCACGTGGGGGACCCGGAGGCCCATCAGCGGATGTTCCCCGGGGCCGAGTTCATACTTGATCGACAGTCCGCTGACCATCCCGGCCAGATGGCGACTGACGTTGTCGAAGGTGATCAGCTCGCTCATCACCTCCCGAAGCGGCTGCATCTCCGCTCCGCTGAGGAACAGCAGACCCTGCGCCTGGGTGTTCATCAGCAGCCGTCGACCGACCGGGTGCCGCTCCGCGTGATAGGTGTCCAGGAGTCCCTCGGGGGCGGTTCCGTTCACCGTTGCCGCGAGCTTCCAGCCGAGGTTGACGGCGTCCTGGATGCTGGTGTTCATGCCCTGGCCACCGGCAGGCAGGTGGATGTGGGCGGCGTCACCGGCGAGCAGCACGCGTCCGCGACGGTACTGCGTGACCAGCCGGGCAGGGTTCCCGAACGCGCTGAGCCAGACCGGCGTGCCGCCGCTGATGTCCTGGCCGGTCAGCCGCTGCCAAGCCGAGGAGACCTCCTCCCAGGAGGGCGGCTGGTCTCGCCGGCGCGGCGGGGTCCCGCGCTCGCACACGATGATCCGGTGGACGCCGTTCCCCAGCGGGCCGGCCATGACCATCCCGCCGGGCACGGTCTCGCCGATCATGCGCGGGGTGATGTCGCAGTCCCGCACGTCCGCCAGGTACATCTCCATGGTGGGGTCGGTGCCGGGGAAGTCGAATCCCGCGGCCTTGCGGACGGTGCTCCGCCCGCCGTCGCAGCCCACGAGATAGTCCGCGCGCAGCCGCCGAGGGCCCTCGGGGGTGGCGACCTCGACCTCGACGTACTCGCCCTCGTCGCCGAGCGCGAGCAGCTCATGGCCCCGGCGAATGTCCGCCCCGAGTTCGACCGCCCACTTCTCGAGCATGGTCTCGGTGACCGCCTGGGGAACACCCTTGACACCGCCGGAGTGCGCCGGCCCGAGAATGCTGAAGTCCACGGGCAGCCCGCCGAAGTGGCCCAGGTCGGTGATCTCGATGTCACCCAGCCCGGACAGCAGGCCGCGCTGGTCGAACACCTCCAGGGTGCGCGCCGTGAAGCCGAGACCGCGAGACTCTCCGGTCGGTTCCGCCAGGCGTTCGAGAACGACGACCTCGACGCCAGCGAGCCGCAGTTCACCGGCGAGCATGAGCCCCGCGGGGCCGGCGCCTACGACTATGACCTGCGCGTCCATTCCCATGTCCTTCCGTTGTTCGAGCAAGCGAGGTCCCCGGGTGGTGGCAGGCATGCGGAATCGCCGTGAACCGAGAATTCAGGGACAACACGGCACGCAGTGGGCCCACGCCAGGGGCCGGAATTCGGAGCGCCTCTGTCATCGCGTCACCGGACGCTGATGAATAGCTTCTTCGCGGGCGCGGACAAGTACAAGCGAGAACTCTCTAAGCTTTCGCTAGGTCAACGTCAGTCCGCACTAAACCTGCGGCGGCCGCTCGTCAGCGGAAGTCGGCGGCGTGATCGGCCGCCCAGCTCGCGAACGTCCGCGCGGGGCGGCCGGTCACGGCTTCGACCGTGTCGAGCACCGTGGCCGGCCGACCGTCACTCATTGCTTGGGCGGCCAGAACGGTCTCCACCACATCGGCCGGATAGACGCGCTCCATCGCCGCCCGGGCCACGTCCAGCGGGATCCTCTCGCACCGTGTCCCGCGGCCCAGCGCCTCCCCGATGAGCGCCACCTGCTCCTGCTGGGTCAGCGACTGCGGGCCGGTCAGCGCGTAGGCGGCGGACCGGTGGCCGTCCGTGGTGAGCGCCCTGACCGCTACGTCGGCGACGTCCTCCTCGTGGATCGGGACCGTGTACGAGCCCGGATAGGGGCAGCGCACGACGCCGTCCGTCCTGATCTCCGCCGCCCAGGCCAGCGCGTTGGTCGCCAGCGCCTCCGGCCGGATGAACGTCCAGCCGATCCCCGACGCCCGGAGCGGCTCCTCGACACCGAGGTGCATCCGGGCGATCGGGTTCCGGTCCCGGTCCGCCCAGGTCACGGCGATCGACGAGAGCAGCACCACGTGTCGGACACCGGCGGCGCGGGCGGCGTCGACGAAGCCGTCGATGCCCTGGGGAACGGTGTAGAGGAACACCTTCTCGACGCCCTTGAGCGCGCCCCGGAGCGTCTGCGGCCGGGTCAGTTCGGCGTGCACGACCTCAACGCCGTCCGGCACTCCGGACGCCGCCGGGTCACGCGCCGTGCCCCTGACCGGCAGGCCGCCGGCCACCAGCTTCCGGGCGACGCGGCTCCCGACGTTCCCACGGACTCCAGTCACCAGAATCGTCATGCAGTGTCCTCCTCATCCCGCCTGATCGAAGCCCGTGTCGCCGCCGATGTTGCTGAGCATGCGACGCAGCACCTTGACGACGAGGACGTAGTCCTCCTCGCTGATGCCGTCGTGGATCCGTGCGCGCACCTCGGGCAGCAGGACCAGCACCTGGTCCCGCAGGTCGGTGCCGGCCTCGGTGAGGCCCAGCCGTCCCGCTCCGTCCAGGCCGAACCGCTGAGAGCCGAGCAGATCGTCGATGGCCGGTTCCAGAGCGGAGACGTCCACGTACGGACGCTGCTGCGACACCAGCGTCAGCAGCTCGTCACGAGTCAACCGCCGGCGGCTCTCGCCCAGTTGGTAGATCGCCCACCAGTGCGGCTGCGTCAGACCGAGCTCCCCCAGCCTGGCGTTGATGTAGCGGACGACCGCCGTCCTGACGGCTCCGGTCCAGTAGCCGACCGGCTGTTCGGCAAGCTGGGCATCGGTGAACTCCACCGCCACTCCTTCGCTACTCCGCCGCGGCACGCAGCACCAGCAGATGACTCGTGTCCGAACCGGGATCGGTGTCGCAGAGAACGACCACCGGGTAGGCGCTCTCCCACTCCGTCCAGTGCTGCACCAGCGCCGACCACACGCCCGTGCCGTGACCCTCGCCGGAGGCACGGTGCAGATCCGCGCCCTGCGCCGGGACGGCGCCAGGATCGCCTCCCGGCCCGAGCACCACCAGGAGCCGCCCGCCTTCCGGCACCAGTTCGGCCAGACGGGACGCCAGTTCGGCGGACCCGACGGAGACGACGGTGTCGACGGCCCCGGCTCCGGAGCCGGTGTCGAAGGTCAGCAGGACCCCGGAGTCGGCGGGGGAGGCGTCCGGTCGGTCCGCGGCGTCGGCCGGCGCGCAGTCGAGGATCGCGAGGAGCGACTTCGAGCTCTGTCCGGTCCGTTCGTACGCGCCGGCCACCCGCACCGCGCTGAACGGGGCGCCGAGCCCCTGCCCGCAGAGTGCGAGGCTGTGCGCGTCACCGCCGGTCCGCATGTTCAGGTACGAGGCCACCGTCTTGAACCCGCTGGCCTCCGGCCGTGCGTAGGCGAGCAGTACCAGGTCCGGCCCCGTGTCGGCCTCGGGCACCTGGTCGACCAGCAGGTCGACCAGCCGCGCGTGGCCCGTCGGAGCGGGCTGCCCGTCAGGTTCGTGGTCCGGCGTCCCGCCGACCTCGACGACGGCATCGTCCCCACCGTCGGGGGCCCCGAGGCGGGACGCCGGCGCGGGGGCGGACGGTGTCAGCACCGACACGGCGGTGCGCAGTCGCAAGGTCATGACCGGGGTCCCCCCGTGTTCGACGACGGTGTGAAGACCATGGCGGAGAAGGTCATACCGACTCCGATCGCCACGAACATGGCGGGACGGTCCGGTTCGAAGCGCTTCTCTTCGCCCAGGGTGACGTAGTTGATGAGGACGTCCGAGGCGAGGCAATGGCTGTAGCGCGGGATGTTGTCGAAGAAGAACTTGCTGCGCAGAGCCTCGTCCTTGATCGTGTCCTGCCACAGAGTGGTGTTCGGATTGGGCGCGATGACGACCTGGATGTCGTCCAGCGTGCAGCCCGCGCGGTCCGCCGCCTCCCGCATCACCTCGACCATGAGGCGCGGCCGCATCTCGGACTCGGCCCTGATCAGCGCGGGGGAACTCATCATGCCGTCCGAGAACTCGCCCCTGGTCCTCGTCACGAAGGAGCGGACAGCCGTTCCCGAGCCGTTCCAGGCCACCAGGGCGGAAGCGGATCCGTCCCCGACCACGCAGGTGTTCATCACCAGCTGCGCCGCCCGGTGGCGGGGCTTGTCGCCCGTCACCACCAGTGCTCGGGCCTCGGGATCCCCGTCCGCCCGGAGCAGCGTACCGGCGACGTCGATCGCACTGAGCGTGATGGCGCAGTTCTGTTGGGTCAGCGCGAACGTGGTCGCGTTCTCCAGGCCCAGCAGCCGCTTGATGTCCTGCGCGGTCTCCGGCCCCACGCTGCGCCCGCCGTGGAGTGCGTGGCAGTAGATCAGGTATCGGACGGACCGGGGATCGACCTGCGACAGGGCCTTCCTGGCCGCCGGAAGCACCAGGTCGTACAGGCTCAGATCCGGGTCGTAGTGCATCCGATCGAGCCCGTGGATCCTGCGGAACATGTGCGTCTGCGCGGGGTTGAGCCCGAGTTCGGCCGCTCGCTCCTCCACCGTGACCGTGCGGTCGGGGAAGAAGGATTCGACTGCTTCCAAGGTGATCATTTCCAAGAACCTCCTTCACTCACCAGTGCCAGCAGATCGGCCTGGCGTATGCAGCTGTGAACCACCGCGTCGTCCGCCTTCCTCGCGCGCACAGCCGCGGTGAACGCCCTGAGGCTGTTGCGCACCTGATCGTCCGGTGCGAGCCGGATCTCCCGGCTGTTGCCACCGCTGTCGACCCGGATCACCGGAACGTGGTCGGCGGGCGGTGCGAAGGCACGGTCCACCCGGATGCGTCCCGTGCTGCCGCACAGCTGGTAGCGCGAGGCATAGGCGTGCTCGAGCCCGAAGGTCAGCTGTGCCGTGACACCGCCCCGCCGCAGCAGCACGGCTCCCGCGGTGTCGACCCGACGTCCCGGGCTCGCACCGAGCACCGCACCGACCACCTCCAGGTCGTCGCCGAGGAAGTGCATCGCTGCCCGGACCGGGTACAGGCCGACGTCCCACAGCGCCCCACCGCCCAGCTCCGGCTGGTACCGGATGTCCTGGTCCGGCAGCCGTGGGACGGTGAAGTCGGCATGGAAGGACCGCAGTTCACCGATGGCCCCGCGTTCCAGCAGGCGGCGGACGGCGTCGTGCCGGTGATGGTGGACGAACATCACGTTCTCCATCAGCACCAGTCCACGCGAGGAGGCCAGGTCCAGCAGCCGCCGGGTCTCCCCGGGGTCCGCCGTCAACGGCTTCTCCACCAGGACGTGCTTACCGGCGTGCAAGGCGGCCTCGACCCATCGGGAGTGCAGGGCCAGGGGCAGCGGAACGTACACGGCGTCCACCTCGGGAAGCGCCAGCAGCCCGTCGTACCCGGTGACCGGGCGGCACTGGTACGCACCGGCCAGCTCCTCCGCCGGAGGGCCGGTCCGGCTCGCGACCGCGACGACTTCGATGTCGTCCGCCGCCGCCATCGCCGGGAGCATCCGACGCCGGGCGATGTCCGCGCAGCCCATGATCCCGATCCGTACCCGTGGCGTCACGGGGCCGGCTCCGCACTGCCCCGCGTCCCGGCGAGGTAGGCGTCGAGCACTGTCCGGTAGTAGGCGGGACCGAAGCCGAATCCGCGGACCTCGGGCAGCAGCGAGTGCAGCTTGTCGACCGACACGAGGTGCGACGTCCCGGTGTCCTCGTACCGCCTGTCGACGGAGAGGCCGAGCCGGAACTCCAGATGGTCGACGACGTGTTCCACGGGCACGGCCGTGCCCGACGCCACGTTGAGGGTCTCCCGTCGGATTCCGCGGCGCAGCAGCAGGTCGATGACGGCGACCACATGCGCGACGTCGATCACATCCCGGGTGGCGTGGCGCTGGATCGCGATCCGCCCGGTGCCGAGGGACGCCACCAGGGTGGGAAGCAGCTGGTGGGCGGGCTGGCCGCGGCCGACGAGGTGACCCAGCCGCAGTACCAGGAAGTCGGCCCCGGACTCGAGCAGCTCCCGCTCCATGCCGAGTTTGTGTGCCCCGTAGGCGCTGCGAGCGGTGACCGCGTCGTCCTCGCGGCCGGGCCGGTCGGCGCCGTAGACGCCGGCGGAGGCCGTGGAGAAGAAGATCAGGGTCCGGCCCGACGCTCGGCAGCGGTCCAGCACCTGGTGGAACAGGTGGCGCTCGCGTTCGAAGTCGGCGGTGGACGTGCCGCTCGCCCACGAGACCCCTGCGGCCAGTGCCACGGCGTCGGCGTGCTCGTGGGCGAGAGGCGCAAGGTGCCCGGCGAGGAATCCCCGGCCGATGATCTCCATCGCTACCTCCTAGACCAGCTCGGCCATGGCGTGCACCGCTCGGGAGGGCGGAGCGAGTTCGGCGATCTCCCGGGAGAGTGCGCGGGCGCGGTCGGCGTACGAGGAATCGCCCAGGATCTCCCGGCACGCACCGACGATCGCTTCGGGTGATCCGTCAGTGCCGAAGAGGGTGACGGCGGCCCCGTACCGGGACAGCCGTTGCGCGCCGAGGTTCTGGACGGCGCCCTGGGGAACGGCGACCTGTGGCACCGCGGCGGTCATCGCCGTCAGGCTGGTGGTGCCCCCTCCGTGGTGCACGATCACGTCACATGTCGGTGCCAGCACGTCGAGCGGCACCCATCCGGCCCGCACACCCGGGACCTCCGCCTGCAGGGCCCCGCCGGCCTTGTCGGGCGCGGCCACCACGAGGTCGACGTCCAGTTCCCGGAGGGCGACGGCCTGGGCGCGCAGGAAGTCGTACGAGCGGCGCCGGATGTCGTGCTCGTCCACGTCGTGCGCCACGCGGCTGCCGGTGGTCAGACACAGTCGCGGCCGTTCCGGCCGGGCGAGCATCCAAGGCTCCAGCTGTCGCTGCCCGTTGACCGGGACCCACCGCATCCCCATGGTGCGCTTCGCCGGATGCGACTCGGGAGGCCGCAGACTCGGCGGACAGACGTCGATGAACAACTCCGGCTCCGGCAGCCAGTCCAACCCCAACTCGGCCAGCTCCGGCGCGAGTTCCTCAACCGCTCCGTGATCGATGGACGTTGCCTCGATCGCGTCCCAGGCGTGGCGCACGTACGGGACACCGAGCCGGGCCGCGAGGAGGCCGGCGGCGTACGACATCGTGCCGCCCACGATGACATCGGGCCGCCAGCCACGGGCCAGCTCGCTGAGCGGGCCCAGCCACGCGGCGGCCATCCGCCCGAACCAGCGTCCCGTGAAAGGGATCTGCTCCTCCGGCACGGTGGGGATCTCCGCCTTCCGGCCCGACCTGTCCGTGTGGACGAAGTGGCCGATCGGCTGGGACGAGACCGACACCGCGGGCAGACCCACACCCGTGATCGCCGGTACCACGTCGTCGTTGGCGGCCATGATGACGGCATGGCCCGCGTTGCGAGCGGCCGTGGCGACCGGGGCGAGCGCGAACGCGGTGGCGAGGCTGCCGGCGGCGACGAAGAGGATTCGCATCAGTACTCCAGATTCCGTGGAGGCCGTCCCTCCGGAACGGCTTTCGCGTTCTGCTCCTCAGCGGAGATCGGCCAGCCCCCGGCCCTGCAGATCGGCGATGTCCCGCCACCGATCGCCGTAGCAGGACGTGGTGAACTTGGGGAGGCGCAGCTGTTCGTGAGGGGCCCCGAGGTCGACCCGGCTCATCTCGTCGAGGCGGGCGAGTTCCGCCTCGCCCAGCCGGACGTCCAGGCACGCGAGGTTGTCGCGCAACTGGTCCTCGGTGGTCGCGCCGAGGATCGGATGCACCGCTCCCGGACGACTGCGCAGCCAGGCGAGCGAGACCTGGGCGGGCGTCCACCCGCCCTCGGCGGCGATCTTGACGACCTCGCGGACGATCTCGTCGTCGCGCTGCGCGTCTCCTGCCCAGTTCTCCGCGCTGAGGCGGCCCGTCTCGCCTCGCAGGTACTTGCCGGTCAACCGGCCTTCCGCCAGCGGCCCCCAGGCGAGCGAGCTGACCCCACAGCCGCGCGCCATCGGAAGGAGATCCCGCTCCGGGGTGCGTTCGAGCAGGTTGTAGCGGATCTGGAGCGCCGCGAAGGCCGACCAGCCGCGGAGGTCGGCCAGCATGTTGGCCCTGGAGATCTCCCAGGCCGGCCAGTTCGAGGCGCCGACGTAGAGCACCTTTCCGGCCTTCACCTGGTCGTCCAGGGCCCGCATGACCTCCTCGACGGGTGTGAAGCCGTCACGCGCGTGCAGCCACAGCAGGTCCACGTGGTCGGTCTTCAGCCGGCGCAGGCTCGCCTCGAGCGAGTCGACCAGGTTCTTCCGGTGGTTGCCTGCCGAGTTCACGTCTCCCGGTCGGGTCATCGCGTTGTACTTCGTCGCCAGCACGAACTCGTGCCGTCGGCCGTCCAGCAGTTCACCGAGGTACGTCTCCGACTGGCCGCCCCCGTACACATTGGCGGTGTCCAGGAAGTTGCCGCCCGCTTCGGCGTACAGATCGATCAGTCGGCCGGCAACCTCCTTCGGCGCTCCCCAGCCGCCGGCGCCGAAGGTGCCCGCACCGAAACAGAGTTCGGAGACCCTCAGACCGGTCTTCCCCAGGACGAAATACTTCATCGGGCATGCCCTCCTCTACCAGTCGACCGGAAGCCCGTCGGCGGACATCACGCCGAAGGCCGATGCTTGCCGAGCACGACGACCGCGTTGTTGCCCGCGAAGGCCAGGCCGTTGTTCTGCACCACCCGCAGATCGGCGGGGACGGACTCGTTGGGCACGCAGTCGATCTCGCACTCGGGATCGGTCTCCCGGTGGTTGATCGTCGGCGGGACGAACCCGTGGGTGATGGCCAGTGAGCAGGCGATCGCCCCCAGCGCGCTGGCTGCTCCCATGGTGTGGCCGAGCATCGACTTCAGCGAGACGGTGCGCGGCGGCATCCCGGAGAACACCTCGCGTATCGCACGGGACTCGGTCACGTCATTGGTCTTCGTCCCGGTGCCGTGCGCGGAGACGAGGTCCACCTCCTCGGGCCGAACACCGGCGTCCGAAAGGGCCGAGCGCATGCAGCGCGCGATGCTCGACTGCTCGGGCTGCACCGGGTGGTAGGCGTCGCAACTCAGGCCGTATCCCAGTACCTCGGCGTAGATCCGTGCCCCGCGGGCGAGGGCGGAGTCCAGTCGCTCCAGCACCAGTACGCCGGCGCCCTCGCCGGTCAGGATTCCCTGACGGTCCCGGTCGAAGGGCCGGCAGAAGTCCGGCGCGATGGTGCCCAGTCGGTAGAACGCCGTGAAGGACTTCCGGCACATCGCATCGGCCCCACCGCACAGGGCGATGTCCGCGTCGCCGACCCGGATCGCGTCGAAGCCCATGCCGATGGCGTAGTTCCCCGCCGAACACGCCGTGGCCAGGGTCAGCGCCTCGGCGTCCGACAGCCCCAACTCCCAGGCGACCGCCGCCGACAGCTGTCCGGCCCCGACCCGTCGCGTCACCCCCGGATCCCAGTTCTGGGGCCCGGACTCCACCCAGGTCATGGCCAACTGGTCCAGGTCCTGCGACTCGCCGTCGGTGGTGCCGATCGAGATCTGCACCCGCCGCTCACGCAGACCGTCGTCCGTCAGCCCGGCGTCGCGCACCGCCATCCGGGCCGCCGCGACCGCGAACTGGCTGGTCCGCCCGAGCTCGTCCACGGTCCATCGCTCGAGCCACTCCTCCGGCTTGAAGCCGAGCACCTCGCAGCCGTTGGCGTGCGCGAACCCGGCCGTGTCGAACACCGAGATCGGTGTGACGCCGTTGCGGCCCTCCTGCAGTCCTGCGGCGAATTCCTCCACACCGATGCCGATGCTGGAGAACACGCCGAGCCCGGTGATCACCACCCGGTCACTGGCAGGCCGCGCATGCGCGGCAAGCACATCACCCATGTCCGTCTCAACCCTCCCATGCCTGACCCGACCCGGGGCCTCGGGCATCTGAACTACGCGATACAGCAGGACACCGCGGCAGGACCCGGCCACCGGCGCGGGAACGGTTCAGGACAGCCGCAGCAGGCAGACCGCCACGGTGCCGCTCTCGTCGGTCGAGGTGACCACGGCCAGCCGCTGGGCGGATTCCGGGTTCCGCTCGGCCAGACCGAGCACTGCCGCGAGCTGCAAGGCCCCCGAGGCGGCGTGAGTCTCTCCGACCAGCTCGGTGATGGAGACCAGCCGGTCGCCGACCTCGAAGAGATCACCGAGCGCGGCACGCTCGGCCTGCCCGGCCGCGCCGGCGGCGCCGGAGGGGCTGGCCATCCACACGTCGCAGGGCTGGACGCCGGCCGCCGCCACCGTCTGCTCGATGCATCGGCGGATGGTCGCATACCAGTCCCCGTCACTGCAGGTCATGGCCTTCACCGCGAGCAAGGTGGCGAGCGGCGGCTCGTCGGTGGGCTCGGCGGTCAGCGCGAACATCGCGCAACCTTCACCGAGCACAGCGCCGGGGGCATCGTTTCCGGCGCTGCGCTCGGAGATCCAGGCGCGGGCCACCGAGTACTCCTCGGCAGCGCCGCACAGTACGGTTCCCGCCCGGCCGGTGAGCAGGAGTCGGCGGGCGTAGTTGAGTGCGAGCAGGCCGGCCGAGCGGCCGGCGGCCAGAGTGGCGTTCGGTCCCTTGACCCCGTGCCAGATGGCACACTGTCCGGCCGCCCCGTTCATCACCGCGTAGGGGATGAGGCCCGGCTCGACATGGAAGGGCCGCTCGCCGGTGAGCGAGCCGCGCGTGAAGTCGATGGTGCTCTGCGCACTTCCGACGGTCGTCCCGAGGACCAGTCCGGTGGTGTCCGGATCGAGCCGGTGGCCGCTCACCTCCCGGAGCAGGTCCCCCATGGTCGAGACCGCCATCCCGGTCACCCGGTTCATCATCCGGGTGCCCTTCTTCCCCAGGACGGCCCGCGAGTCGAATTCCGGAACGAGGCACGCCGTCCCGGCCGGCCCCTGCCCCTGCTCGATCGCCCGCTCGGTGGAGCGCCCGGCTGCCAGTCCTTCGGAGAACACCGACCGGCCGATACCGAAGGGCGAGGTCACCGCCCACCCGACGATGGCGAGGCCGGAACCCGCCGAGTCGACGTTGCTCATCGAGCGGTGTTCCCGACGACCTCGTAGACGCCCTGGAGGTTCACCATCCGGGAGAGTTCCGACTGCTCGATGGTCACCTTGAGATTCAGTTCGAGGGAGGAGAGGATCTCGATGAGCCTCATCGAATCGGCGTCGTGGTCCTCGACGAACAGGCTGTCATCGGTGATCTCGTCGCTCTCGAGCTCCAGAATGTCGCAGACGATCCCCTTGATGAGCTGCTTTTCGTCTGGCGTCACAACCGCCATGACCGCCTCCAGTTCGCATTACTGAAACCATTTTTCCGGATGTTGTCCAACAGCCTCTTCGGAACTCCGTCAAAGTTCAAGTCGAGGAATTCTATGTTTTCACTAGCTTGCGGTGCGCGAACGCTAGGTCCGACCGTCGCCCGCCGTCAGATGGCGTCCGGTACGCGCACGGAACCTGTCGGACGCTCCGCTGCCGGGTCGCCGTAGCGGTGGATCGCCGCTCGGCCTTCCGGACTCCGCAGGTGTTCGGCGAGCCGTTCCGGGACCACTGCGGTGAGCAGGAACCCCGCGTCGCCGAACCCTCGGTCGAGGAAGCCGAACCACGACAGCGGAGCCCGCGAGCTGACGACCGGACTGAAGACGGCCGGGCGCTGTCCGTCGAACGCGACCTCGTACACGCCCATCCGGGTCCAGTTCGTCATGATGAACGTCCGGTGTGCGGGGTCGAACGCCACGGGAGCGCAGCGGTGGAGGCGGGATCGTCCGACGGGTCCGGCGAAGGCGCGGTCGGACCGCATGCAGAGATGTGACTGCATGAAGTCGTCCAGCCCGGACCGGATGCGGGCCGCGAGCACGTCAGCCGTTCCCGTCGGCGGACACGGGAGGAACATGGACTGGACGAGATTGCCGAGGAACCCGGTCGGAACGCCGAGACGGGGACGGAGGTCGACGGGCACCGAGAGGTTCCACGGGACGGGATCCGCCGCCATGTCCCGGAACGCGGTCACCAGGTGCGCGCAGAGCACGTCGTTCGACGAGAGGGGGCGCGGGGACTGGCCGCCGAACAGCTGCCGCATCCGGCGCACTTCGTCATCGGCGAAGTGGATCTGAACGGTTCCGTTGGCCTCCTGCACGACGGGCATCCGGTGCCCCTGCCCCGCCGGCTCGCCCCGATCCAGCGGCGGACAGGCCGGATGGCCGGAACCCTCCTGCGCCAGGATGCGGTCCAGGTGGCCTTCCCGGTCATCAACCACGAGCACCTCTGGCGGTGCTGTCCCCTCGACGAGCGCCGACCAGACGCGGATGAACTGCATGAAGCTGCCCATGTCGCCGACCGTGTGGTTCCAGGTGCACCCCAGGGTCGTGGCGCCGTCGGCCAGCCGACAGACGCGCACCGTCAGGAGCGGGCGCTGTTCCAGGGGTTCGCCCATGACGTCGACCCGGTCGACCAGGCCCCAGTCCGGCCGTGTCGCCTCCAGGACGGCGTCGCTGAGGGACGCGTCGACATCGAGGACCGTCATGGGCACTCCGGCGTCGGAGCAGACGATCTCGAGCGCGTCGGGGCCGGCGCGGAGACGCCCCCCGTAGACCGGCACGAGGTCGAGCGCCCGGCGAAGACCGTCCGCCAGGCGCTCCTCGTCCACGGTCCGCTCGAAGAAGAACGCAACCGCCACATAGCGCTGGACGTAAACCGTGTCGGTCGAGCCGCACCGTACGACGGTGTCCGGCGCTCTGCCCGACGTGATCGTCCATGTTTCACGCAGTCGCGCCCGAGTGCTCATGTGATCTCCGATTCTGGACGAGTACGCCTGTGCGGTCAGCCGCGATCCGCTTCCGCAATGGTCGGACCGAACCTTCCTGAATTTCTCTGCGCCGCAATTCTTCGGCACGTCTGGACAAGGGCTCGGCGCACCCCGCAGAGCAGCCTCTTCGAAGATGTGAAAGAACTCAAGCGCTCACTGACTAAGATTTCGCTAAATCTCCGCTATTCGGTCGGGCGGCCGTCGGCGGCAGGCGTCCGTCCGCGGGCCGGCCGCCACCCGTCACCGGAGCCGGGTCGGCCGGGCAGCCGCGGCGCCGCCATCGGCAGGACGCGCGTACGCCCGCCGCAGATCGTGATCTGCGGCGGGCGTACGCGCTCGACCCGGTGTCCGACCGCTACCCGGCGTCGGGTGCGGTCGGCGCGTCGTTCCGGTCGCGGCTTCCTCCGGCCTGGCCCGCCTGGCCCGCCTGGCCGGGCACGGTCAGGCGGCGCCGGAAGAAGAACGACGTCACCAGGGCCAGCACGCCGATCACGGTCATCCCGATGACCACGCTGTGCAGACCCGCCACGACGGCGGCCTGGAACGCCTCGTGAACCTGCGTGGGCAGGGCGCGGATCTCGGCGGGAGTGCTTTGACCGCTGGCCGCGGCGAGGGCGTGGCCAGCCTCGGGGCCGAGTCGGTCGGTGAGGACGTGCTCCAGCCGGTTGGTGTAGAGCGAGCCGAGCAGGGCGACGCCCAACGAGCCGCCGATCGCACGGAACAGGTTGATCAGTCCGCTCGCCGCGCCGAGGTCGCGCTGATCGGTCTGGCAGGCGAACGAGATGATCAGCGAACTCTGCATCAGCACACCGATGCCGAGCCCGGCCGTCAACGGCAGCAGAGTGGCGGCGACGAGGCCGGTCCCCGTGCCCAGCAGCAGCAACAACAGGACGCCGACCACCGCAACGATCGCGCCGACCACCGAGTGGAGCCTCAGTGGACCGGTGCGGACGGCCAGCCGGGCGACGACCAGCTCCATGATGATCATGCCGATCAGGAACGGCAGCAGCAGCAGTCCACTGGTGGTGGGTGAGACGTCCAGCACCTGCTGCAGGTACTGCGGGAAGTACACCAGGGCGCCGAGCAGGCCGGCGCCGACCAGCAGGCCCAGCACCTGGGCGAGCGTGAAGTCGCGGGTGTGGAAGAGCCGCGACGGCAGGATCGGCTCCACTGCCCGCCGCTCGACCAGCGGAAGCGCGGCCAGGAGCACGACGGCGGTCACGCCCAACCCGATGATCGGGGCCGAGTCCCACGCGTACCGGGTACCCGCCCAGCTGAGCAGCAGGGTCAGCGCCACGATGCCGCCGGTGAGTTGCACGCTGCCGAGCAGGTCGATCCTGACCTTCGGGCGGCGCGGGCTGCGTGGAATGCCGACGGCGCCGGCCGCGAGCGCGACCAGGCACAGTGGAACGTTGATGAAGAACGACCAGCGCCAGCCGACGTGTTCGGTGAGCAGACCGCCGAGCATCGGCCCGGTGCCCATGGCGAGCGGCATGACGACGCCGATCATGGTCTGCATCCTGATCCGGTCGGCCGGTCCGGTCGCCAGGTGGCCGATGAGCGTGAAGGTGCCGACCATCAGGCCGGCCGACCCCAGACCCTGCAGCGCACGGAAGGCGATGATCTGGGTCATGCTCTGCGCCAGGCCCGAGCCCACGGAACCGGCCAGGAAGACCACGATCGCGGTGAGGAAGGCGCCCCGGCGGCCGTAGAGGTCACTCAGCTTGCCCCAGATCGGGATCACCGCCGCGCTGGCCACCAGATAGGCCGTCACCACCCAGGACAGCTCGTTGAGTCCCCCGAGTTCACCGACGATCGTCGGCAGCGCCGTGCCCACGATGACCTGGTCCAGCATCGAGAGCGTCAAGCCGAGCAGCACGGCCAGCACGCCGAAACCGCGGCGCTTCGGCACCGGCCTGGCCGGCGCCACGGGGGGAGCCCCGATCGCAACGACATCTCCGTCTGGCATGGCGCCTCACATCCTTGTCCGAGCATCTTCGTACGCCGTACGAAAAATGAGCGTAGCACAGTTGGTACGCTGTACGACAGAGAGCGAGTGGAGCGTGCGATGAACGAGAACGAACCCCTGAGCATCTGGATGCGTCCGGAGCCGGCGGACCGGCGGACCGCGCGGGCGCGGCGGACGCTCAGCCGCGACCAGATCGTGCGCGCCGCCATCCGGATCGCCGACGCGGAGGGGCAGGAGGCGGCCTCCATGCGTCGGATCGCGGCCGAGATCGGCGCCGGGGCGATGTCCCTCTACTACTACGTTCCCAGCAAGGAGGACCTCGTCGAGCTGATGGTCGACGAGGTGATCGGCGAGACCCGGCTGCCGGAACGACCCGGCCCCGATTGGCGGGGCTCGCTGGTGACGGCAGCCAACGAGAAGCGCGCCCTGTGGCTCCGCCACCCCTGGCTCGCCACCGCGTGGACGCACGGCCACCCGATCTGGGGGCCCAACTCGCTGCGCCAGCAGGAGTTCGTGCTCGGCACGCTCGCCGAGTTCGACCTTCAGGTCGACGAGCTGCTCAGCCTCATCGGCCTGTACAACAGCTACGTGGAGAGCTTCGTCCGCAACGAAGTCGGCTGGCTGGAGGAAACGCGCAGGACCAAGGTGGACATGGCGGAGTGGATGCGGCAGAGCAGGCCGTATGCGCAACAACTGGTTGCCACCGGTGAGTACCCGATGTTCACCCGGGTACTCACCGAGACCATGACTCCGCACATGGAGCCGGACGAACGCTTCCAGTACGGCCTCGCCCGAGTGCTGGACAGCATCGCAGCCAGCCTCGCCCGCCTCGTCTGACCGGTCGCGGTCTGCGGCGCAGGCAAGGGCCGAGAGCGCGGGTCGCTCGACCTTCGACATCGGTCGACGGGCCGGCCCGGGCACGTCGGCGGAGGTCCGGGGGCGGTGACCACCCGTCGGTTCTCGGCGGCCACGCCGGATGGTGACGGGTCGGACCCGGCGCCTACCCGGGGAACGTGCTCGCGCACTTCCCGGCCGACGGTGCGGGGGAGGGGGCCGGCGTGCAGGGCTGCTCGCCGCCGTGTGCGGGGACGGCGCCCAGGTGTATCTCGCTGATCCCTGCCCGGCCGGGGAGCTGGCGGACGCCGCCCCGGTCCTGTCCGCCACATCGACGGCCGCGCCGTCCGGAAGCGCCCCGGCCGGCTCGGCCCCGACGAGGACGAGGCGTGGTGCACGCCGCCCGGGCGCGGTGCCGAACCCGTCGCCGTCGACCCGTCCCCATCTGCCGTGAGCGGGTGATCAACGCCTCTGGCGCAGCGGCTGCAGCTCATCCCGCGGGCTGCTGGCCGGAGCGGCTGGGACCGGGATCTCCAGAGGGCCTGCGTAGAGGCGGGCGATCAGCGGGCCGGTCGCGGCCGTGGTCACCAGCGCCATGACGACCATCAGGGAGTAGAGGTTCCGGTCGAGCAGTCCGAGCTGGAGGCCGACGCCCAGGATCACCAGCTCGGTGAGGCCCCGGGTGTTCATCAGGACGGCGAGGGCGGCGGCGGGCCGCGGCGCCAGGTTCTGGGTGCGCACGCCCAGGTAGGTGCCGCCGATCTTGCCCAGGAAGGCGGTGAGGAGGATGAGGCAGAGACTCGCGACCTGAGCGAGGTCCAGACTGCCCAGGTCGACCTGAAGGCCGGCGACCACGAAGTAGACGGGCATCAGCAGCGCGGTGATCTGGCTGGTGCGCTCGTGGAGCGCGACGCGCGGTGCGGGCGTGCTGCTGCGCGGAATCACCGTGCCGAAGAGGAAGGCGCCGAAGATGAAGTGCATGCCCATCGCCTCGGTGGCCGCGGCCGAGAGCAGGGTCCCGGCCACCGCGGCGACGAAGGGCACGGGCCCGGGCAGGCGGCGCAGCAGGGGCCTGACCACCAGGAACATCGCCAGTACGTAGGGCAGGAAGAGCAGCACGCGCCAGTGGTTGCTGCCGCCGCTCACCACCGCCTGGACAGCGGCCAGTGCCACCCACGCCAGGACGTCGACCGCCGCCGCCGTGGACAGGGCGATGCCTCCGAGCGCCGTCCTGGCCAGGCCCCGGTCGGCAAGGATGCGGGCCAGGACGGGGAACGCGGTGACCGACACCGAAAGGCCGATGAAGACCGCGAATGCGGCGCCGTGCTGCCCCTGGTGGGAGCGGAGTGCGGTGAGCGCCAGGACTGTCCCCAGGACGAAGGGGACCACGGTGGACCCCACGACGGCTCCGGCGGTGATCCTGCCCCTGCCGCGGAGGCTACCGGCGTCGAGTTCCATGCCGACGAGGAACATGAAGAGGGCGACGCCGACGTAGGACACTCCGGTCAGCAGCGGCCGGATGTCGGCCGGAAAGAGCCTGGCAGCGATCTGGCCGTGGAACAGCGTCGGGCCGAGCAGCACTCCCGCGATGATCTCGCCGACCACGGGCGGCTGCCGCACCAGTGCCGCGAGACGGCCGAGGCCTCGTGCGAGGCCGAAGATCAGTGCCAGATCGATGAAGACCAATTGGACTTGGAAACTGGTCACGGTCTGCTGGCTCCTCTTGAGCGGTCGTCAGGATGATGCGCCCCCGCACCGGCGGCGCCCGAACACACGGGTGCGCCCTTGGGGCGTCGCGATCCGGGCCTCGTGGCGAGCGCGGGAGGGACGCCGCTGCGCGCTCGGGTCCCCGTGCACGGCTCATTCGGGCGGGCACGGCGCCGACGGACGGCCGGCCGATCTGGGGTCGGAGCTGACGGCCGGGCAGTCCGGACGATGCCCGCGGCTGGCCCGGTCCCCGCGCTGCCCCCTGCGCCGAGAGCAGCTGGCGCAGAGGGCAGTCGGTCGATCGAGGCGCAGGTGTACGTGCCGGCGTCGGAGCGCCACCGGCGGCCGGTGGACCGTGGGCGGGCCACCGGCGCGGAGCGGTCGACCACCGTGTCGACGCCCCGCCTACCGCCGGGGACGCGTCCGGTGGGCGACTACGGAAGCACCGGCGCCGCGTCGTGACCCTGCTTCTGGGAAGCCACGGACCGTATCCCCAGCCGTGGCTGCATGACCAGGTGCAGGCCGCTCACGGCGTCGTAGAGGTCATTGGCGTCGATGACGCCCGGTGCCGCGGTGAGACGCGCGCCGGGTTCGGTGTCACCCTGGGCCCGCGCCTGCGCCACCGCCGCGGCGATGAGCAGCTGCTGCACCGGTGAGGGCTCTCCGGTCGCCGCCTTCTCGATGATCTCCTGGATCGGCTTCCGGCCCCGGGCCGCTGCGTCCGCAGCTTCACGCATGTCGGTCAGGCCCGCGGTGATCTCACCGAACGACTGTTCCGAGGAGTGCCAGTGCTCCGGCTCCTGCCGGGCCAGGGTCTCGGCCAGCGCGAAGTAGCGGTCCTTGCCGGCGTGCTTCTGGTAGAAGCCGGCGACAAGGGTGAAGAGGCGCTGGTACGCGTTGCGGAACAACGACTCGTAGAAGGCGAGCGCCTCGTGCTCGCTGACGTCGCCGTCGGTGATCGCCACGACCGAGGCCGCCGCGAGCAGTCCGCTGTACATCCCGAGGTGAACACCGGTGGAGAGCAGCGGATCGAGGAAGCACGCCGCGTCTCCCAGCAGGAAGTGGCCGGGGCCGCAGAAGCTGTCGGCGGCGTACGAGAAGTCCTGCTCCACCCGGGTTCCGGGCTGGAAGGTGCCCTTGGCCAGGATCTCCCGTACGGCGGGCGACTCGTCGACCACCTTCAGGAGCATGTCCTCGATCGAGTCGAACTCCTTGCGGCGCTCGACGAAGAGCGACTTGTGGGTGACGAACCCGACGCTGAAGCGGTTGTCCCGCAGCGGGATGACCCAGTACCAGCCGTCGTCCGAGGAGATGACGTTGATGCCGCCGGACGGGCTGCCGGGCAGGAGTTCACCGCCCTCCCAATACCCCCAGATCGCCACATTGCGGAAGATCTCCTGAGGGCGCCGGTTGTTGAAGTGCTGAGCACTGATGAGGCCGGCCCGGCCGGAGGCGTCGAGGACGAAGTCGGCCCGTGAGATCTGCTTGGCCGTTTCGCCGGGCGCTGTCCACTCCACACCGGTCGCGCGGTCACCGTCGAAGAGGACCCGGTGGACATGAGCCCCCTGCACGACCTGGACGCCGCTCTCGCTCGCGTGGTCGAGCAGCACGGTGTCGAAATCGTCGCGGTCCACCTGCCAGGACCGTACGTCGGGGCCGAACTGGGCGGTCCAGTCGATGGACCAGTCCTTCTCCTGCCCCCATCGCACCAGCAGGCCCGTCTTCGACGTGTAGCCTCGGGCGTCGACCTTTTCGAGCGCTCCGAGATAGTCGAGGACCACGCGGCAGGAAGTCGAGAAGGATTCCCCGATGTGGTACCGCGGGAATGTGGCCCTCTCCAGCAGGGTGACCGATATTCCCGCCCTGGCCAGCAGCGCGGCAGCGGTCGAACCAGCCGGCCCGCCGCCGACCACGATTACCTGAGTCACAAACTCACCTTCCATTTGTCCGCGTGGCGTCCTGGTGTGACCGGCGCCGCCCGGGCAGCGTTCGGGCCGAGTGCGCGCCGCTCCCACGTGCCCGGTGGGGCAGCCGATCCGTCGACTGTCGGGCACGCGCCGCCGCCTTGCCCGACTGCCGCGGTGCTCCTCGTCGTGTGCGCGACCACTTCACCGGATGTCATCCATCAGCCTCTTCGGAACTCCGGCGAAGTTCAAGCTGCAGAATTCTACGTTTTCACTAGGTTGCAGCACGCAAACGCTAACTCGGACAATCCGACTGACTGATGGCGCCGGCGGTCGACGTGATCACTTGAGGGCCCGCAATGCGTGGTCGCGGCTTCGAATTCCACAGGTGGTTCCGTGGCACCCTGGGGTTATCGGTGCAATTGCACTGAATGGGCCGTTCGGGGCCGTGGATTCCGCGTCGGCACGTGCCGGTCGGCCGGCGGGCGGGTGCGGCGAGGGGTCGGCCGGGCCTGCGGTGGGCGGCGGGTGCGGCCGCCGGCAGGCCGGACGCCATCGTGATGACCTGCCCGGCCGATCTGCCTCCGCCCCCTTGCTCACCCTATCGATAATCGATAGATTCCCATCGCGATTCGATGGGAGGATGGGCAGTGGGAAAGCTGACAGTGGGTGCGCTGCGCGCTGTGCTCGCGGTGGTGTTCGCGGGCACCGTGCTCGTGCAGGTCCTGATGGTGTGGGTGCTGGTGAGCGGGAACGACCCGGAGGGCGGGACGCTGCCGTTGACCGCGTTTCGCGTGGTCACGATCCTGGGCCTGATGACGGCCCAGGTCGCCCTGGTCTGCGTGTGGCGCCTGGTGGCGATGGTGCGCCGCGGGACGGTGTTCTCCCACGCCGCCTTCCGCTACGTGGACGGCGTGATCGGTGCGATCGTGGCGGCCGCCCTCGTCTGGTTCGCGGTCACGGCGATCAACGCACCGGGCCAGCGGGAGGATCCGGGCGTCACCGTCATCATGGCCGGGATCGGCGTGGCGATCCTGGGCGTCGCGCTCATCGTGCTCGTGCTGCGGATGCTGCTCGCCCAGGCCGTCGCGCGAGACGTCGAGGCGACGCAGCTGAAGGCCGAGCTGGACGAGGTGATCTGATGCCCATCGTCGTCGACATCGACGTGATGCTGGCCAGGCGGAAGATGTCCGTGGGCGAGCTCGCGGACCGCGTGGGGATCACGCCCGCCAACCTCGCGGTGCTCAAGAACGGCCGGGCCAAGGCGGTTCGCTTCGCCACGCTCGCCGCGCTCTGCGAGGTGCTCGTGTGCCAGCCGGGCGACCTGCTGCGCTGGGAGTCCGAGGAGCCCGCGGCGGCCGACGCGGACCCGGAGCGCGTGTGAGGCAGGTGCCGGCGGCCGTCGTTCCGGGCGATCGCGCCCTTGAGAACGGCAGTGGTGGAAGGCGCGGCCATGACCTCGCCTCCCGCCACGTCGCTCAGGCCCTGCGACGGAACAGCATGGCAAGGGCGATGCGCTCCCCGCCGGGTGTCTTGCCCTCGCCGACGGCGAGGTTGGCGAGGGTCCAGCCGGCGGCCTCGATGGCCCGGATCTGCTCGGCCGTGCCAACCATCGGTCCAGTGGGGAGGCTGTTCTTGTCGGCCTCGATGGCGTTCCGGACGAAGACGGAGTCGCCGCGGATGTAGGCATCGGCCGACTCCTTGCCCGCGGTGGTCCCCTTGGCCTGGTTGATGAAGCCCATGTGCCCCCCTCTGCTGGTGCTGTGCCGGCACCCTGCCCAGCGCCACAGCTGGTGGAGCAAGGCGATGACGAAGCCGTGACCGGCGGAGGCCGTCCGGGGGTCACGCCCGTTCGGCGTCGTGGGCGGCGACGGCGGCGGTGATGCGCAGGAGGTCGGCGGGGCGGGCCGGGTCGAGGCCGGTGAGGGCGGCGATGCGGCGCAGGCGGTAGTCGACGGTGTTGGGGTGGAGGTGGAGCGCGTTCGCGGTGTGCCGGCGGTTGAGGCCACCGGCCAGGTGGGTGCGCAGGGTGGTGAGCAACTCACCCGCCCCGTGGAGGGGTTCGATCAGGGCGGCGAGCCGGGGTCTGGCGTGGCCGGGGCGGCTGAGCTGGTACTCCAGCAGCAGGTCGTCCAGCCGGTAGAGGCCGGGCGGGCGGCCGAAGGCGCGGGCCACGTCCAGGACTTCGTAGGCGAGGGCGGCGGCGGCCGCGACACCTGACGGCTCCGCGGCTGCGCCCGCGGCGAGCACCGGGGCGCCCGCGGCCCGCGCGGTCGCGGCGACGGTGTCCGCGAGGCGGTGCCAGTCGGCGGCGGGCAGGTCGGCCGGCCGGGTGCCGAGCGGGACGAGCACCAGGCCGCCGTCGGCGGCGAGTACCGAGAGGGCCGAATGGCGTGTGCGGTGGTCGAGTTCGGCGCGCAGGCGGCGGAGTTTGCGGCGGCCGGCCACCGTCCGGTCGACGCCGTCGGCGTGCTCGTCGGGGTGGTCGGCGACGGCGAGGACGAGGACCGCGTACCCGGGTGCCAGCCGCAGGCCGGCGCGGGCGGCGGCCTCGTCGGCGGGGGTGCCGTCGAGCAGGGCGCCGAGCAGGGCGTTCCGGGCGGCGTGCCGCTCGTCGACCATGGTGCGGCGTTCCTCGAAGTAGCCCGCGCCGGCCGCGGCGGTGACCTGGCGGAGATGGTCGAGCAGGAGCCGGTGGAGCGTGAGCAGCCCGGGGGTGTCGCCGTCGCCGGCCTGCCGGGTCATCCACTCCCAGCAGACCTCCAGGCCGATGTGGTGGGCGAGCAGGACGGCGTCCAGCGGCAGCCCCTCCTCGGCGCGACGGGCGGCCGTCTGGCGGACGGTGGTGAACTCCTCGTCCGGGGCGGGCTCTCCGGTGCGGACGGTCCGGGCGAGGGCGCGGACGCGGCGCTCGGTGGTGCGGGCGAGTTCGCCGTCGACCTGCTCGCGGGGCAGCCGCCGGTAGGTGGGCAGGGCGTCGAGCAGCGCCGCGAGCACCGCCCGGACGAGTTCCGGCAGGGCGGCCAGCAGCCGCTGGTCCGCGGGGACGCCGCCGATCGTCGGGACGTGCCACCCCGTGACCTGCGCCGGGGCGTTGTGACTGCTCACAGAAATCACCGTCCAGGTCTGGGGAACGCCCGAGGGCCGGTCCGGTGCGGCGACCCCATCATGGAGGCACTCCCGGTTACCTGTTGGTAACAAACTTCTGGTGTGGAGGCAACAGTTGAGAACCCCACTTCTCCGCTTCTCCGCAAGAACCTTCCGCCGCAGGCTCGTCGGCGCCCTCGGCTCCGCCCTGCTGGCCGCCGCCCTGCTCGGCGGAGGAGCGTCCGCCGCCGTCGCCGCCGAGACCGCACCCGCCGCTGCGGCCCCGCCCGACGGCGACACCGTCGCCTCCCCGCCCGGCGCCAACGACTGGAACTGCCGCCCCACGGCGGCCCACCCCAACCCGGTCGTCCTGGTGCACGGCACCTTCGCCAACCGGTTCGAGAACTGGCTGGTCCTCTCGCCGCTGCTGAAGAGCAAGGGCTACTGCGTCTTCGCCCTCGACTACGGCACCGTCCCCGGCGTCACCTCCTCCGGCAGCGGCGTGCTGCTGCCGATCGGCGGGCTCGGCCCGGCCGCCGAGTCCGCGGCCCAACTCGGAAGGTTCGTGGACCTGGTGAGGTCGTACACCGGAGCGGCCAAGGTCGACATCGTCGGCCACTCGCAGGGCGGCATGATCCCGAACTACTACCTGAAGTTCCTCGGCGGAGCGGCCAAGGTCGACAAGCTGGTGGCGCTCGCACCGTCGAACCACGGCACCACGCTCTCCGGCATCGCCAACCTCGCCCCGTACCTGCCCGGGGTCGCCGACCTGATCTACACCGCCTGCCCGGCCTGCAGGGACCAGGTGGTCGGCTCGGCGTTCAACCAGAAGCTCTCCTCGCTGCCGGACACCGTGCCCGGGGTGCACTACACGGTGATCTCCACCGTCTTCGACGAGGTGGTCACCCCGTACCGGACGCAGTTCCTCAGCGGGCCGAACGTCGACAACATCACCATCCAGGACAGCTGCCTGATCGACCTCTCGGAGCACGTCCTGATCGCCTTCGACCCGACCTCGCTGCACCACGTGACCAACGCGCTCGACCCGGCCCACGCCACCTGGGTGGGCTGCGGCTGAGCCGTCGGGGGCGGGTCGCCCCACCGGCCCGCCCGTGGTGCCCGCACCGGCCGTGTGCCGGTGCGGGCACCGCGTTCCCGGCGTACGGCGCGTCCGGCTCAGGGCGCGGTGACCGCGGCGAGGATGCGGTCGCGCAGCGGGGTCAGCCGGCTGCCGCTGAAGCCGTGGTACACCGCATTGGTGAGCAGGACGGCGTAGCGGCCGAGCCCGGGGGAGAGGTAGAGGCTGGTGCCGGTGTAGCCGTGGTGGTAGGCGGCGCCGGTGTCGGTGACCAGCCAGCCCAGCCCGCGCGAGCGGCCGGCCTCGACGGCGATCTGCGGCCGCAGGCTGGCGGTGAGCCACGGGTCGCCCGCGGTCAGCAGGTGCTCGGCGAAGACGGCGAGGTCGGCGGCGGTGGAGAACACCCCGGCGTGGCCGGCGATCCCGTTCAGCAGGGCCGCGTTGGGGTCGTGCGGGATGCCCCAGGTGCGCGGTGCGCCGCGCAGCCGCTGTTCGGTCGGCGCCACCTCGGGCGAGCGGCGCAGCGGGCCGAACTCGGTCCGGTGCATGCCCAGTTCACGCCAGTAGCGGTCGCCGAGGGCGTCCAGCGGGCTGCCGTGGGCGTCGGCGAGCAGCAGCCCGAGCAGTACGTAGCCGCGGTTGATGTAGCGGTGTTCGGTGCCGGGAGTGGCCACCAGCTGTTCGGCGCAGAGGAGTTCGGCGAGCGGGCGGTCGAGGTGCAGGTAGCGGTCCAGCCGGGTCTCGGGCTGCAGGCCGGCGCTGTGCGCGAGCAACTGCCGCGCGGTCAGCCATCCTCCGGGAGAGGGGAGTTGCGGGAAGCGGGCGCGCAGCGGCTCGTCCAGGTCGAGCAGGCCGGCGGCCAGGGCGCGGCCGGTGAGCGCCCAGGTGGCGGCGATCTTGGTGAGTGAGGCGAGGTCGTAGCGGGTGCGGTCGTCGGGTGCGGCCGGACCGCACTCGGGGGCGACGGCGCCGCGGGCGGCCACGGTGCGGCCCGCCGCCTCCGTGCTGTCGGCGGTGCCGAGGACGAGCACGCCGCCGGGGACACCGCGGTCCAGGACGGCGTGGTCGAGGGCGTCGGCGAGGGCGGCCGCGGCCGCGGGTGTCCAGGGGGTGGTGGTCACGTGCGTCCTCCGTTCCCGGTGGAGCGGATCAGGTCGTACGGGTGGTACCTACCCGCGTACGGGCGTCCGCTCCCCGGTCACCGGTTCCCCGGCCCGGTACTACCCCTGACCGGCCGACAGCTTCTCCAGGGCGCGCACCGCCCGCTCGGCGTCGGCGGCCGGCACGAACAGGTGGTCGTGGTGGAAGCCGGCGGCGACGTTGCAGCTGATGCCGTGCTCGGCGAGCGCGGTGGCGACCGCGGCGGTGAGGCCGACCGCCTCCAGCGCGGAGTGGACCCGCAGGGTGATCCAGCCGGCGACGAACTCGTAGTGCAGTCCGAGCGAGTCCGCCTCCTCCTGCGGCACCACGACCGTGACGCCCTCCTCCTCGGCGACGGTGACCACCGGGCGCAGACCGGGCGGCACCCTGCCGGGCAGGGTGCAGTACACGTACCGTCCCGGGTTCAGCGCGGGGTGCAGCCCGGCGAGCAGGGCGGAGAGGTCTCGTTCGGCGGCCATGGCGCCACCGTAGTGCGTGGCCCGGCCTGCGGGGCGTCCCGCCGGCCGCCGGTGTGTCGCCGCTCGGCGCAGCGGGGATGACACCAGGTCACGGTGCCGGCGCCCGTGGCCGGGGACGCGACTGCGCCGGGCGGAGGCGGCGCGCCGGGGTGCGGTTGCGCCGTCCGCCCGGCGCACCGGGTGGATCCCGCGCGGGACTCAGGCGGCGGTCCGCTCCAGGCTGCGGGCCCGGGACAGCCAGCCGGCGAACAGCTCCGCGTCGACCTCGTCGGCGGCTCGGAGCTTGACCGAGGCCATGGTCCGCGAGCCGGGCGCGAGCCGGCCGGAGGGGTCGGCGATCTCCTGGCCGCACCAGAAGCCGAAGGTCAGGTGGCTGCCGTACGACTTGACGAAGCAGACCGGGTTCTTGCCCGGGGCGGCTCCCAGGCTCCACACGGGGTGGCCGTGCCAGACGGCGCCGGCGCCGGGCAGGGCCGCCTCGACGAGCGGCAGGAGCAGGTCGGCGATGTCGCGCTGGGCGGCGGGCAGGGAGTCCAGGTACTGGGCGACGGTGGTGGTGGGCATGTCGATCGTCCTTCGGGTGCGGGTGCGGGTGCGGGTGCGGGTGCGGATGCGGGTGCGGGGGCGGCGGCGGGTGCCGTGGCAGGGTCGGTCGGTGCGGGGGCGGTCAGCGGAGGCGGTCCGCGGCGACGGCGGAGACCCAGACCATCGCGGTGATGGCGCCGATCGCCAGGGTGAGCGAGCCGGCCGGGCCGCCGGTCATGGCCCACCCGTCACCGATCAGCAGGGCGGTGCCGGCGGCGCGGGAGGCCACGGCGCGGCCGCGGCTGCCGGTGCGGGCGAAGTGGCGGCCGAGCACGTAGCAGGCGGCGATCAGGGCGGTGAAGGAGACCGTGCCGGCCAGCAGGTGTCCGACGGCGTGCCAACTCAGGCTCGGCGGCATGCTGTCGGGCGTGCCCACCGGGAATCCGCCGGCCGGATCCATGACGAGCGCGCCGGCGGCGATCACGCCCAGGCCGTAGGTACGGACGAGGCGGGGTGCCCAGCGGCCGCCGGGCTTGCCCGCGAGGGTGCGGCGCAGTCCGGCCGCCCCGGCGACGGTCAGGGCGCCGGCGATCAGGAAGTTCGTGATCTGCAGCCAGCCGAGGCCGCCGTTGCTCAAAGCGCTCAGCGGGTGGCGGGTGAGGTCGAATCCCGTGCGGGTGGCGGCCTGGGTCAGTGCGACCGCGGCCCAGAGCGGGCCGGCGACCGCTCCGCAGAGCAGCAGGGCGCGGACACCCGGAGCGCCGCCGGCCGCGCCGCGGGTGCGGTCGGCGCCGGCGGCGTGGTCGGTACGGACGGGTGCGACGGTGGGTGCGGCGGTCATGGCGGTTCCTCCGGGCGGTGGGTGCCGAGCTGTTCTGCCACCACGTCGACTCGCCGATGTGACAGGGAACGGAGGCTGTTCCCTGTCACATCGCCTCGTTCGACGTGGTGGCAGAACAAGATCGCGGCGCCGCAGGCCCCGCCGGACCGAGGAGAGACCCCATGCGCTTCCTGATGACCACCAAGCCGACCGACGCGGCCCCCGACGAGAAGCTCTTCGCCGAGATGGGCGCGTTCATCGAGGAGCTGACCGCGGCCGGCGTGCTGCTGGCGACCGGCGGCCTGGAGCCGGGCGGCGTCCGCCTGGTCTCCTCCGGCGACGAGATCACCGTCACCGACGGGCCGTACACCGAGGCGAAGGAGGCCGTGGCCGGCTTCGCGCTGGTCGAGGTCCGCTCCAAGGAGGAGGCGATCGAGCTGGCTCGCCGTTTCCGCAGGATCGTCGGCGACGGCGAGAGCATCGTCCAGCAGGTCTTCGGGCCCTGACCGCCCCCTGACCGCCCCGCCCCCTGACCGCCCCCCGGGCCGCCCCCTGACCGCCCCCCTGGCCGCCCCCC
>NZ_JAHTIK010000001.1:5844414-5847038 GCF_025655475.1 Kitasatospora sp. DSM 101779
CCCCTGGCCGCCCCCTGACCGCCCCCCTGGCCGCCCCCCTGGCCGTCCCGCGCGCCCGACACCCGGCCGACACCCGGCCGGCATCCGCCCCGGCGTCCGGCCCGGCACTCGCCCCGGCCCCTCCCGGTTTGCGGAGCGGCCGGGGCGAGTGCTGTCATCGTGGCCGTGCCGGATGTCCACCGCACGATCGACGCGGTCTGGAAACTCGAGTCGGCGAAGATCATCGCCGCGCTCACCGGAATCGTGCGCGACGTCGGCCTCGCCGAGGAGTTGGCCCAGGACGCCCTGGTCGCCGCCCTCGAACAGTGGCCGGAGTCCGGCGTCCCCGACAACCCGGGTGCGTGGCTGACCGCCATCGCCAAGCGCCGGGCCGTCGACCGCATCCGCCGTGACGGGCGGCTGGAGCGGCGGCACGAGCAACTCGCCCACGAGCTCAGGCAGTCGGGCGAGGCCGAGCCGGCCGACGACCGGGACGACGTGCTGCGCCTGATGTTCGTCTCCTGCCATCCGGTGCTGCCGACGGAGGCCCGCGTCGCGCTGACCCTGCGTCTGATCGGCGGTCTGACGGCCGCGGAGATCGCCCGGGCCTTCCTCGTCCCCGAAGCGGTGGTGGCGAAGCGGATCGCCGTCGCCAAGCGCACGCTGGCCGAGCAGCGGGTGCCGTTCGAGCTGCCGGCCGGCGATCAACTCGCCGACCGGCTCTCCTCGGTGCTGGAGGTCGTCTACCTGGTCTTCAACGAGGGGTACTCGGCGACCGGCGGGGACGACCTGATGCGGCCCGGCCTCTGCCTGGAGGCGCTGCGGCTGGGCCGTCTGCTCGCCGCGGCCGTGCCGTACGAGGCCGAGGTGCACGGCCTGGTCGCCCTGATGGAGATCCAGGCGTCCCGCTCGGCCGCGCGCACCGGGCCGTCCGGCGAGCCCGTCCAGCTGCACGAGCAGAACCGCGGGCGCTGGGACCAGTTGCTGATCCGCCGCGGCTTCACCGCGATGCTGCGCGCCCGGGAGTGCGGCGGCCCGGCCGGTCCGTACGTGCTGCAGGCCGCGATCGCGGTCTGCCACGCGCAGGCGCCCACCGCCGAGGCCACCGACTGGGGCCAGATCGCGACGCTCTACACCGCCCTGGAGCGGCTGCTGCCGACCCCGGTCGTCCGGCTCAACCGGGCCGTCGCGGTGGGCAAGGCGTACGGACCGCAGGCCGGGCTCGACCTCGCCGACGAGCTGACCGCCGACCCGGCGCTGCGCGACTACCACCTGCTGCCCAGCGTCCGCGGCGACCTGCTGGAACGGCTCGGCCGCACGGAAGAGGCCCGGCTGGAGTTCCGGCGGGCCGCCGCCCTCACCCGCAATGCGGCGGAACGCGCCTTCCTCGACCGCCGTGCGGGCGCGCTGCCGGCCGCCGCCGCGTCGCCCGCAGGGCCGCCGCCCGCCGTTCTCGGCACCACCGCCCGGGCGTTCCTCGACCGGGACGACCTGGACGCGGCGACCGTCCGCTCGTACGGGCAGACCCTGCGGCGGCTGCGACTGGCGCTCGGCGACGACCTGCCGCTCGGCTCGCTCACCGCCGACCGGGTCGCCGGGGTCTTCGCCGCCGCCTGGGGCACGGCCGCGCCGCGGACCTGGAACCGGCACCGGGCCGCCGTCCGCTCGTTCGGCGCCTGGGCCGCGCTGGACGACCTCGCGGCGGGCCTCGACCGGCGGCCCGAACCGGCCGGCCGGACCGCCGCGATCACTCCCGAGCAGCTCGAACGGCTCTGGGCGCGGCCCGATGTGGCAGGGCGCGAACGCGTCCTGTGGCGGCTGCTGCACGAGTCCGCCGCGTCCGTGCGGGCCGTCCTGGCGCTGGACGTCCAGGACCTCGACCTCGGCGACCGCAGCGCCCGCACCGGCGGCACCCGGGTGGTGTGGCGCTCCGGCACGGCCCAGCTGCTGCCGGAGCTGCTGGCCGGACGCACCCGGGGCCCGCTCTTCCTCACCGACCGCCGCCCGGGCCCGGGCCGCGCGGCCGCCCCCGCCGACCTCTGCCCGGAGACCGGCCGCGCGCGGCTCTCCTACGAGCGCGCCGAGCGCCTCTTCAAGCTGGCCACCCGCCCGCTCGACCCGGCCGGCGAGGGCTGGACGCTGCGGATGCTCAAGCCCCGCCGCTGATTCCGACGGTTCGTCAAGGGTCCTGCTTTGCAGCCGCGTCCACGGCTCCCGCCGCTGTGCCCTCCCGCGCCCCCGCCTTCCCGCGTCCGCCGGCACGGCCACCGGTTCGACCATCGGGCCCCTGTCGGACCGACTGTCGGGAACCGTTGACGGGCGACAGTCACCGATATATCGTCGAGTTATCGAGATGCTTCGGGGGAGGCATCACGGACGAAAGGTGGTGCGCATCATGCGTGAAGGAAGGCGGAACCGAGGAGGACGCCGCCGCGGTCCGGTGCCCGGCGGGGGAATGCCGGGCGAGGGCTTTGAGAGGCGGTTCGCGTTCGGGCCGTTCGGTCCGCCCGGAGTGCCGCCGGGCGGCCCCGGGATGCCGGGGACCGGCCCGTTCGGACACGGCTTCGGCGGGCCGGGGCACTTCCCCGGCCACGGCGGGCACGGTCACGGCGGCCGCGGCCCGCGGGGCGGCGGCTGGGGTCGCG
>NZ_JAHTIK010000001.1:5847462-5849977 GCF_025655475.1 Kitasatospora sp. DSM 101779
CCGCGGCCCGCGGGGCGGCGGCTGGGGTCGCGGTCCGGGCCGCCGCGGCGGCCGTGCGCGCCGGGGCGACGTCCGCGCCTCACTGCTCGCGCTGCTCAAGGAGCGGCCGATGCACGGGTACGAGATGATCACCGAGATCGGCGAGCGCACCGGCGGTGCGTGGCGCCCCAGCCCCGGATCGGTCTACCCGACCCTCCAGCTCCTGGAGGAGGAGGGGCTGATCGTCGCTCAGGAGTCCTCGGGCAAGAAGCTGTTCGAGCTGACCGAGGCCGGCCGGGCCGAGGCCGAGGCGGGGGCGGAGTCCCCGTGGGAGGAGGCCGGCCGGGGCGTCGACTGGGAGGCGGTCCAGGAGGTCGGTGCCGCGATGGGCGCCGTCGACCACGCGATCCGCCAGGTCATGCTGACCGGCACGGAGGAGCAGCGGGCCAAGGGGCTCGCCGTCCTCAACGAGGCCAAGCGCAAGCTGTACCTGATCCTCGCCGACGAGCAGGTCTGACCCGTCCAGGGGCCGACCGCACCGCCCCGTCGCGGCACCCGCCGCGGCGGGGCGGCATCGTGCTCGGGGGCGCGTTCCGCGCCGGGGGGCGTGCCCGGACTGCCTCAGGCCTCGGCGTCGTACTCGTAGCGCCAGCGCCAGCCCTTGGTGCCGAACACCTTCGACCGCCGGTAGACCAGCGTCACGGCGGGCAGGCCCTCCGTGGCCGGGACGGGCACGCGGTAGACCTTCGGAATCGTCCAGAACGACCCCAGCATGATCGGCAGCACCCTGCCGTCCAGGGGCCCGCCGACGAATTCGGTCTCCGCGCTCTTCACGCTTCCCAGAGTACGCGGCGTGCGCCGGGCGCTCTCGGGCGCAGGTCAAAGGCCCCCCGCGTGCAGGACCGGCAGAGGCGGTGTGGAGCCGGTGTGACCGGCGCAGCACCGCCCCCGGTCATTTCGGGGCCGTCCGCACCCTTATCCTGCTCTGTACGCCTCCGGGTTCGGCCCGGGTCCGCGGGCCCGCACGGGCCGGGCGAGGCGCGTGTCGTCGCGTCCGTCCGCCGAGTTGTACATTCTCGAACTCCGTATCGTGCCCCGGGCGTTGGCCGCCCCGGTGATCCCGGCCGCGGCCGCGGCGGATGCGACCGACGGGCGCCCCGGGAAGCAGCGGGCACCTGCCGTTGTTGCGTCGGACGGTGCGTCGTTCGCCGTGCCGCACCAGGCACGGCAGGTCACGGCAGAGCGGAAGGGGCCCGATGGAAGCCAGCAGCAGGTGGACGACCTGGTGGCGGCGTGAGCGGCGGCAGGACCGTCCGGTCACGGGCGGGGAAGCGGCTGCGAGGCTGGACCTGCTGCTGGGCGCGGTGCGCGCGGGCTTCCCGCTGGCACCCGCGGCCCACCCCGCGGGGCACCGGTGCTCCTGCGACCGGGTCGGCTGTCCGGCACCGGCGCAGCACCCCGTCTCCTTCGCCTGGCAGACCCAGGCGACCACCGACGCCGAGCAACTGGCCCGCTGGCTCGCCCGCGACCCGCAGGCCAACTTCGTCACCGCCACCGGCCGCGTCCACGACGTGCTGGACGTCCCCGCCGAGGCGGGCCGCCTCGCCCTGGTACGGCTGGAGGAGCGCGGCGTCCACGGCCCGGTCGCCACGGTCGGCGACGACCGCTACCTGTTCTTCACCGCCACCCGCGGCACCCCCGCCGACGAGGACGAGTGGTGGACGAGCGCCCTCGACTCCACCCCGGACACCATGTCCGAGCACCCCGGTCTGCGCTGGCACTGCCGCGGCTCGTACACGCTGCTGCCGCCCGCCGCGCTGCCGGACGGCTCCGAGGTGCGCTGGCTGCGCGGCCCCGACCAGCCGCTGCCGGACCCGCTGCGGGTGCTGGACGTGCTGACCGACGCCTGCACCGAGGTCGGCGCCGTCGCCGAGGAGCAGTGGCTGATCGGCTAGTGCCTGACGCGGCACCAGGCACCGCGGACCGCGGCGCGAACCCTCCGGCCGGGGAGGCCGGTTCGGTGCGGCTACGGCTCGGGCGCGCCGCCCAGCCCTGCCGCCTCCTCGGCCTCCAACCGGGCCTCCAGCGCCCGTAGCGCCGCGTACTCGGCCTCGTCGACCGCCTCCAGCGCGAAGTCCACGGCCTCCAGCGCGTAGCGCTCGGCGTAGTCGGCCTCCCGCCGGGCCACCCCGACGTCGTGCCGGGCCTCGCGCTCCGACGCCCGGTCCCGCACCGCGCCGACGTGCCGGTGCCAGCTCTCCCGGAGGTGGTGCCAGGTCGGGCCCGTGTGCTCCTCGGTGTCAGCCGCGGCCTCGTGCGGCGGCCCGCCACGCCTGCCGGCGGTCTCCTTCGCCCCGGCCAGGGCCTGCCGCAGCTCCTCGCCGGACTGCTGCCGCACCGCCTCCACGTGCTGCGCCGCCTCCGCGGCCCGCTGCGAGACCCGCTCCAGCCCCTGCGCCTCGTCCATCGACCACACACCTCGCCGTCGGCCCGTACTCCACCTCCAGCCTGCGACCGCCCCGCCCGCCCCGCCTGC
>NZ_JAHTIK010000001.1:5850502-5909680 GCF_025655475.1 Kitasatospora sp. DSM 101779
ACCAGCTGGCGGCAGGCCCGGGCGGGCACCCGTGCCGCGTACACCTGCAGGTAGGTGTCGAAGAGGGCGGTGCGGGTGGGCGGTGCGGGCGGGCGCAGGTCCCCGTCCGGGCCGAGGCCGTGCCACAGCTCCTCCTGCCGGTGCTCGGGCAGTCGGCGGAAGGCCTGCAGCAGTGGCGCGTCCTGTTCGACGGCGGCCAGGGCGCCGGCGAGGTCCGGCCCGGGGTGGTGGGCGGCCGCGGCGTGCAGCCAGGCGCGGAAGCCGTCCGAGAGGTCGGCCGCCCGTCCGGTGTCCGCCCACAGCGCGGCCGTGCACCGGACCGCGGCCACCAGGTGCGGCCGCCGCGCGCCGGCCGTGGGGAGGTTGCGGGAGGCCTCGTCGACCAGGCGGCGGGCGGTGGCCTCGTCCGGGCAGCACAGGCGTGCGTAGCCGAGGACCGCGGCCCGGTGGCGGTCGGCGGGCCCGTGGGAACGGCGGGCGGGTGCGCCCTCCGCGGGCGGCGGCGCGGAGTCCTGCATCGGTCTGTCCATGGGTGTGTTCGTCCGGTTACTGGGTCGTCCGGTTACTGGGTCGTCCGGGCTGTCGGGGTGCCGGGTCGTCCGGGTGCCGGGTTCGGGCCGGCGGCCGTACCGGGTGGGGCCCGGTACGGCCGCGGGGATGGGGGCGCGGTCAGCTGCTCGGCGTGGCCCGGCCGGGGGCGGCGAACCGCACCGAGCCGTCGTCGACGGTCAGTTCGACCGGGTGGGAGTCGACGGGGAACAGACAGCCCTTGGTCTCGCTGCACGCGGCGTAGCCGACCAGCACGGTGGCCGGCCCCTCGTGGGCGCGGTGCACGGGCAGGGTGACGGTGACCGGGCCGTCCGGGTAGACCGGTACCGGCGGCAGCCCGCCGGGCAGTTGGAGGTCGTGCACGGGGGAGCCGGTGGCCGGCCGGCCGGTCTGTTCCAGGCCGCCGCGCAGCCGTAGCGCGATCGGCCGTCCGATGCCGTCGACGCCGCCGGGCGGCAGGTCGAGGCTGTAGAGGTGGTAGCCCGCCGCGGTGGGGGTGAACACGGCGCTCAGGGTGCCGGCCGAGCCGTCCCACCGGTCGACGGAGAGGTCGACCGTGACGCCGTTCTCGGTGAACCGCGCCGAGGACGGGGCCGCCGCCGGGCGGGCGGTGGAGGCGCAGCCGGCGGTCGGGCCGAGCACCAGCCCGGCCGCGAGCACGGCCGTCCACGTCCGGCCCGGCCGGGGCGCCGTCACTTCGCCCACTGGCGGAGGAAGCCGTCGAAGCCGGTCTCGGTCAGCTTCGGCAGGCCCGTCCGGTTGGTGTTGGTGACGACCGAGTTCTTGGCGTCGACGACGATGATCACGGGGGTGCTGAAGCCGTGCGAGCTGTCGTAGCGGCCGAGGATCGCCATGTTGGTCCGGTTGTTCTCCAGGTCGATCTTCACCACGTGGTACGAGGCGTCCAGGGTGCTGCGGATCCGGCTCTTGGCGAAGAGCCCGTCGACGGCCCGGCAGACCCCGCACTCGTTGGTGCCGAAGTCGAGCAGCACGCGTCGGCCGTCGGACTTCGCCAGGGCGAGGGCCCCGTCGATCTCCTTCTGGGCGTTCGCGGACGCGTTGTAGCCGGCCAGCGAGACGCGCTTGGCGGCGGCGGCCGGGGTGGACGCGGCCGCGGTGGCCGAGCGGCTGGGCGCCGCGCTCGCCGAGGGGCTCGCGGTGGTCGGCGTGGCGGAGGTCGGGCTCGGCAGCGGCGCCGGCAGGTCCTGGGCCACCGCGGTGGTGCTCGCCGGTGCGGCGGCGGTCGCGCCGTCGGAGGAGTCGGCCGGCCCGCAGGCGGCCAGTGAGGCGGCGGCGGTCAGCGCGGCGAGGACGGCTCCGAGGGATCTGCGGTCGAGGGTCATGGACGGTGCTCCCGGGGGCAGTGCCGCCCGGCGGCCCGGGGGAGGGCAGGACGGACGGCGCGAGGGTGGGTGGTGCTCCTTGCCCTGGGAGATCGCACCCGGGGCCGCGGATAACGGAAATCCGCGGCCCCGTCCGTCCCGGTGAAGTCCTACGGCAGGGTGAGGATCTCCGCGCCGTCGGCGGTGACCACCAGGGTGTGCTCGAACTGGGCGGTCCGCTTGCGGTCCTTGGTGACGACCGTCCAGCCGTCCTCCCAGATGTCGTAGTCGTACGTGCCCAGGGTCAGCATCGGCTCGATGGTGAAGGTCATGCCCGGCTTGATCACCTCGGTGGCCCGCTCGCTGTCGTAGTGCGGGACGATCAGGCCGGAGTGGAACGAGGTGTTGATGCCGTGGCCGGTGAAGTCGCGGACGACGCCGTAGTCGAAGCGCTTGGCGTAGGACTCGATGACCCGTCCGATGACGTTGATCTGCCGGCCCGGCCTGACCGCCTTGATCGCCCGGTTGAGCGCCTCCCGGGTGCGCTCGACGAGCAGCTTGGACTCCTCGTCGACGTTGCCGCACAGGTAGGTGGCGTTGAGGTCGCCGTGCACGCCGTGGATGTAGGCGGTGGCGTCGATGTTGACGATGTCGCCGTCCTGAAGGACCGTCGAGTCCGGGATGCCGTGGCAGATCACCTCGTTGATCGAGGTGCAGATCGACTTCGGGAAGCCGCGGTAGCCGAGGTCGGACGGGTAGGCGCCGTGGTCGCACATGTAGGCGTGCGCGACCGCGTCCAGTTCGTCGGTGGTGACGCCCGGCGCGATGAGCTTGGCCGCCTCCTCCATCGCCCGGGCGGCGATCCCGCCGGCGATCCGCATCTTCTCGACCGTCTCGGCGCTCTGCACCTCCGGGCCGGTGTACGGCGTGGGCGCGGGCCTGCCCACGTACTCCGGGCGCGCGATGTGCGCGGGAACCTTGCGGGTGGGGGACACGGTGCCGGGTACGAGAGCCATGCCGCGAGTCTATCCGCCGGGCCCCTGCCGACCCGGTCGCCGTACGGGCGTCGGGCGGGGGTGCCCCGTGTGTACGGGCGCGGCGCCGGGAAAGGATCATCCCGGGACGACGAAGCGAACAGGAGCAGCTCTCATGCCCATGGGATTCGGCCGCAAGGCCACCGGCAAGCCCGGCGAGTGGTTCTACTGCATCAAGCACGGCAAGGTCGAGGAGGGCCCGGAGTGCCCGGCCAAGGACCGGCTCGGCCCGTACGCCACCCCCGGCGAGGCCGCCGCGGCGCTGGAGATCGCCGCCGAACGCAACCGGGAGTGGCAGAACGACCCGCGCTGGCACGACGGCCCGTCCAAGGACGCCGACGAGGACTGACGGGCCGGGCCGGGCGCGGCCGATCCGCCGTCAGGCCGCCGGCACCGGCTCCCGGCCGTCGGCGTCGCGGGTCTGGGCCGCGGCCCGCACGGCCGCCGCGTTGGGGTCCGTCCGGTCGTCGTAGGCGAGCAGGCTCGGCAGCGCCACGGCCAGCAGCGCGACGCCGACCACGCAGACCGCGCCGCCGCTCCAGATCGCGCCGCGCACGCCGATCAGTCCGGCCGCGCCGCCGGCCCGGACCTGGCCCAGCTGCGGGCCGACCGAGTAGCTGAGCAGCTCCACCCCGGCGAGCCGGCCGCGCAGTTCGTCCGGGATCGACTGGTTCCAGAGGGTGGAGCGGGCGATGCCGCTGATCTGGTCGGCGCCGCCGGCCGCGGCCAGGCAGAGCAGCACCAGCCAGATGTGGCCGGTCAGGCCGGCGAGCGTCATCGCGGCGCCCCAGCCGAGCGCGGCGAGGACGAGCATCCGGCCGTGCCGATGGATCCGGGAGGTCCAGCCGCTGGTCGCCGAGACGGCCAGCGCACCGGCCGCCGAGGCGCCGTACAGCAGGCCGAGCGCCCAGCCTGCGTCCAACTCGGCGGCCAGGAAAGGGAAGATCGCCACCGGGAAGGCGAACAGCATCGCGCAGACGTCGATCGCGTAGGTGCCGAGCAGGTCCTTGCGGCTCCACGCGTACCGCACGCCGGTCGCGACCGCCCGCAGCGAGGGCCGCTCGGCGCCGGACGGCGGCGGCACCGCGCGGATCCGGGCGAGCAGCAGCAGCGAGACCGCGAAGCTTGCGACGTCCAGCGCGAAGGCGGTCTGCACCCCGGCGACCGCCACGACCACACCCGCCAGCGCCGGCCCGGCCACCGAACCGACGTTCCGGTAGAGCGAGTTGAGGGCGAAGGCGGCCGTCAGCTGCTCGTGCGGCACGATCCGCGGGGTGAGCGAGTCCAGCGCCGGACGCTGCAGCCCGTCCACCGCCGCGACCAGCGCGGCGACCACGTAGATCGGCCACAGCAGCGGCTGCGGCAGCAGTGCGTTGACCAGCAGCAGCGCGCTCAGCAGGCCGAGCCCGGCCTCCGCGAGCAGGACCAGCCGGCGCCGGTCCATCGCGTCCGCGAGTGCTCCGCCCCACAGGCCGAACACCACCAGCGGCACCAGCTCGACCGCGCCGACCAGGCCCACCTGGAAGGAGGAACCGGTGAGGTCCTTGATCTGCAGCGGCACCGCGACGTAGGTGAGGAAGCTGCCCAGGCTGCTGACGCAGCCCGAGCTCCAGAGCAGCCGGAAGTCCCGCGAGCTGCGCCAGGGCGCGGTGTCGGGGAGCAGTCCGCGCAGGGCGGTGCGCAGCCGCTTCGACGGCGGTGGCGGTGGTTCGGAAGTCACGGTCGGCCATCCTCGGTCGGCCCGGCACCGCAGGCAACCGAATTACCGGCCGTACACCACCGATCCGCGGTGCGCGGTCACCAGCGCAGCACCGGCGGCGCGACCAGGCGCCCGGCGAGCCCGGCCAGCCGGCTGCGCAGCCCCCGGGCGGGCCGCGCCGAGGCGGCCGCGCCGACCAGGTGCTGCACCAGGTCGAACGGGCCCTCGCCGGCCACCGGCACCGCCAGCCGCTCGTGGGCGAGTGCGCCCAGTTCGGCGTCGCCGGTGTCCAGGGCGAGAACCGTCGCGCCGCCGCGGCGCGCGTCCTCGACCCGCTCCAGCAGCCCCTCGCCCGGCTCGTGCGGCGCCACCACCAGCACGGTGCTGCCGCGCGGCGCCTCGCCGAGCCGCCGCAGCCCGTGCGCCAGGTGCGCCGGGGCCGCCGCCGGGACCTCGTGCCGCACCAGCACCGGGGCCAGACCGGCGACGCCGGAACAGGCCGCCTCCTCGTCCAGGTGCGCGGCCAGGTGCCACGGCTCGTAGCGTTCGGTGCCGACCAGCAGCAGGCCCGCCGCGGTACGCCGGGTGACCGATCGGTGCAGGGCGCCGCCGAAGGCCCGGGTGACGTCCAGCAGGCCGCTGCCGGCCAAGGTCGCGCTCAGTGCGGAAAGTCTCACCGCGTCCATGCGGCACAGCATGGAGGAGCGGCCGGGGCTTTGGCAGGATCTTGTCCATGACGCAACCCGAATCGGTGAATCCCGCCGCCGCGGCGGCCCCCGCTCCGCTCGACGTGTCCTCGCTCGTCGTGGGTGTCCTCGGCGGCACCGGCGACCAGGGCCGCGGCCTCGCCTACCGGCTGGCCAAGGCCGGCCAGCAGGTGGTCATCGGCTCCCGGACGGCCGAACGGGCCGTGGCCGCCGCCGAGGAGCTCGGACTCGGCGTGCGCGGCGCGGACAACGCGGCGTGCGCCCGGGAGAGCGACGTCGTGATCGTCGCCGTGCCGTGGGACGGCCACGCCGCCACCCTCGCGGCCCTGCGCGAGGAACTCGCCGGAAAGATCGTGGTGGACTGCGTCAACCCGCTCGGCTTCGACAAGCAGGGCGCCTACGCGCTCAAGCCGGAGGAGGGCAGCGCCGCCCAGCAGGCCGCCGCCCTGCTGCCCGCCTCCCGGGTGACCGCCGCCTTCCACCACCTGTCGGCGGTCCTGCTGCAGGACGCCTCGATCGAGGAGATCGACACCGACGTGATGGTGCTCGGCGAGGACCGCGCCGCCACCGACACCGTGCAGGCGCTGGCCGAGCGGATCCCCGGCATGCGCGGCATCTTCGCCGGACGGCTGCGCAACGCCCACCAGGTCGAGTCGCTGGTCGCCAACCTGATCTCGGTGAACCGCCGCTACAAGGCGCACGCCGGGCTGAGGATCACCGACGTCTGAGCCGTTCGGGGGAGGGGACCGACGGTCGGACGAACGGCCGCCGAAGGTCCCCTCCCGCAGGTCCGGACGGCCCGCAGGAGGGGGCCTCGGCCGCCGCGCGGGCGCCGGTCGGTGAGAATGGGGTGTCCGCTGCCGCCGGCCCAGGCCGGCGGTGCCCCCACCCAGGAGTCCCGCCATGCCCCGCAACGCCCTGCTCGCCTCGATCGTCCTCGTGCTCGCCGTGACGGCCGCCGTCGTCTCCTTCGTCGAGGGCAACTGGTTCGGCGTGATCTGGGTGCTGATGGCCGGCGTCGCCTCGAACATGGCCTGGTACTACATCCGCAAGGACCGCCACGAGCGCGCCGCGGCCGCCGCCCGCGCCGAGCAGCAGCTCTAGACCGGCAGCTCCGGAGCTGCGGCTCAGGGCCGGCAGCTCCGGGCCCTCCGCGTCACTCCCAGAAGCGGAAGAGGAACTGCCCGACCACCGGGTAGGCCTTGGAGACGCCGAACAGGTCGGTGATCGCGAAGACCAGCTCGGAGAACCAGCGGCTGGCCGCCGTCTGCCAGAAGATCACGAACACCGCGAGCATGCCGTACGGCGCGAAGGGCTCGATCGCGCGGCGGGTCTTCAGCGACAGCCAGGGCTCGACGATGCCGTAGCCGTCCAGGCCGGGCACCGGCAGCAGGTTCAGCAGCGCCGCGCTGACCTGCAGGAACGCCAGGAATCCGAGGGCCGCGGGGAAGGCCGAGACGATCAGCTCCCGGCCGTCCAGCACCGCGGGGTGCGCCGGGTCGTCGAACACCCCGGAGCTGACCAGGACGAGCAGGCCGATGCCGATCACCACGTTCACCAGCGGGCCGGCCGCCGAGATCAGGCTGTGCTTGAGCCGGCCGCGGATCCGGTGCCGCTCGATGTACACCGCACCGCCCGGCAGGCCGATACCGCCCATGATCACGAAGATCACCGGCAGCACGAAGCTCAGCAGCGCGTGCGCGTACTTGAACGGGTTCAGCGTCAGGTAGCCCTTGGCGCCGATGGTGATGTCCCCGCTGTGCAGGGCCGTCCGCGCGTGCGCGTACTCATGCAGGCAGAGCGAGACCATCCAGCCCGCCACCACGAAGAGGAACACCCCGAAGCGGGGATTGCCGAAACCGCTCACCACCGCCCACGCGGAGGTGGCCAGGGTCGCGAGCAGCACCCAGAAGACCGGGCTGATCCGGCTCTCCTCGCTGCGGCGCTGCGTGGTGGCGAAGGTCATGGTGCGAAAGCTCCGTGGATGGCCGGGGGCGGGCAGGGGACGATCATGCCGCGCGGCTCGCGACCGCGACAAGCCGTCACCGAAGAACGCACCGCACCCGCCCACGGTTCCACCGGTGCGAATATCCGTGCGCCCGCCGCGCTGCCCGTCGACCAGAATGGGCCCGTGCACTACGGCATCCTCGGCACCACCACGGCCCACCACGACGACGGCACCCCGGTACCGCTCGGCGGAGCCCGGCTGCGCGCCCTGCTGGCCGCGCTCGCCCTGCGCCAGGGCCGGCCCGTCCCGGCCGACCTGCTGGTCGACGAGGTGTGGGGCGACGAACCGCCGCAGGACTCCTCCGCCGCCCTGCAGACCCTGGTCGGCCGGCTGCGCCGCACCATCGGCCGCGAGGAGATCGGCTCCGGGCCGGCCGGCTACTGGCTGACCGGTCGCCGCACCGACGCCGACGACTTCCTGCGGCTCGCCGCCGACGGCCGCCGGGCCCTCGCCGCCGGCGACCACCAGGAGGCCGCCGACCGGCTGCACAGCGCGCTCGCGCTGTGGCGTGGCCCGGCCCTCGCCGACCTGCCCGACCGGGCCGGCCCCGCCGTCCGGCTGGAGGCCCGGCGCGAGGAGGCCCGGCGGCACCGGATCACCGCCGACCTCGCCCTCGGCAACACCGCCGACCTCACCGCCGAACTCGCCGAACTCTGCGAACTGCACCCGCTCGACGAGCAGTTGCACGCGCTGGCGATCCGCGCCCTGCGCGCCGAGGGCCGCACCGCCGAGGCCCTGCAACGCTACGAGGACACCCGCCGCATCCTGGCCGACCGGCTCGGCACCGACCCCGGCCCGGAGCTGCGGGCCCTGCACGCCGAACTGCTGGCGCCCGCACCGGCCGCCGTACCGGCACCCGCCGCGGCGCCCGCACCGGCCCCGGCGCCCGCACCGGCCGCCGCCGTCCTGACCGTCCCGGCCGTGCCGACTGCCGCGGCCGGCAACCTCCGGCCCCGGCTCACCAGCTTCGTCGGCCGCGACGGCGATCTCACCGCCCTCGGCCGCGCCCTGACGGCGGGCCGGCTCACCACGCTCACCGGCCCCGGCGGCTCCGGCAAGACCAGGCTCTCCGTGGAGGCCGGCCGTGCCGCCCAGCGCGGCGGCTCCTGGCCGGACGGCGTGTGGATGGTCGAGCTCGCCCCGCTGGAGGACTCCCTGGCCGTCCCCGGCGCCGTCGCCGCCGCGCTCGGCCTGCGCGAGACGGTGCTGCACACCGGCGGCGCCGTCGCCGAGGTGATGGACGCCCGCCGCAGCGACCCCGTCCGCCGGCTGGTCGAGCACTGCGCCCCGCGCCGGATGCTGCTCGTCCTCGACAACTGCGAGCACCTCGTGCAGACCGCCGCCGAACTCGCCGACCGGCTGCTCGCCGAGTGCCCCGGGCTCACCGTCCTCGCCACCAGCCGGGAGCCGCTCGGCGTCCCCGGCGAGGCCGTGCTGCCGGTCGAGCCGCTGCCCGACCCGGCCGCGCTGCGCCTGCTCGCCGAACGCGGCGCCGCCGCCCGGCCCGGCTTCGACCCCGCCGAGGACCCGGAGGCCTGTGCCGAGATATGCCGCCGCCTGGACGGCCTGCCGCTCGCCATCGAGCTCGCCGCCGCCCGGCTGCGCGGCCTGACCCCGCGCCAGCTCGCCGACCGCCTCGACAGCCGGTTCGCCCTGCTCACCGCCGGCTCCCGCACCCTGCTGCCCCGCCAGCAGACCCTGCGCGCCGTCGTCGACTGGAGCTGGGACCTGCTCGGTGAACGCGAACGCGCCGTGCTGCGCCGGCTCTCCGTCTTCGCCGGCGGCTGCACCCTGGAGGCCGCCGAGCAGGTCGTCGCCGACGGCACGCAGGTACGCCGCGAGGACGTCGCCGACCTGCTGCTCTCCCTGGTCGACAAGTCCCTGGTGGTCGCCGACCTGGAGAACGGCCCGCGCTACTGGATGCTGGAGACCATTCACGAGTACGCCGCCGAGAAGCTCGCCGAGGCCGGCGGCGACGGCGCCGCGCAGCGCCACGTCCGCTCCTTCCGCGAGCTCGTCCGGATCGCCGACCACCACATCCACGGGCACGAGCAGATCGACCGGCTCGCCGAGCTCGACGGCGAGCAGGAGAACATCCGCGCCGCGCTGCGCACCGCCGTCGAGCTCGGCGACGAGGAGGAGGCGCTCGTCCTGGTGCTCGGCATGAGCTGGTTCTGGTCGCTGCGCGACAACCGGCGCGAGGCCCGCGAGTGGTACGACGCGGTCTGCGCGCTCGGCCCCGACGCCTACGCCGACGACGCGCCGAAGCCGGTGCCGCTGGAGGCCGACCCGCTGGACGCGCCGCCGCCGCTGCCGCAGGAGATGCTGGACGAGGCCCGTCGGCAGGTCCAACTGCACCGCCTGGTCGACCTGTTCACCGGCAACATGGCGGCGATCGGCGACCCGGCCGCGATCGAGCTGGCGAACCGGGTGCTGGCCACCTACACCCCGGACCTGCCGCAGTCCTACCGGTTCCCGGCGCTGCTGCGGGTGTTCGCGGTCTTCCTCTCCGGCGAGCTGGACCGGATGCGCGAGACGATGGACGACGCCGTCGACGGCTGCCGCCGGTACGGCCGCCCGCTGGATCTCGCCTTCGCCCTGCAACTGCGGGCCCGGCTGCTCAACGACTGGGTCGGCGGCCTCGACCAGGCGGTCGCCGACAGCGCCGAGGCGCTGGACATCTTCACCCGCCTCGGCAATCGCTGGGGCATGTCCGAGGCGCTCTCCGCGCAGGCCGAGAACGCCGCCAAGCAGGGCGACGGACTGCGGGCGGCAGAGGCCTACCGGCAGGCCATCGAGATCGCCGCCGAGCTCGGCGCCTGGCAGGAGGTGCCGCTGCTGGAGGTCCGGCTCGGCGAGGCGCTGTTCGAGTTCGACGAGGCCGACGGCGAGCGGCGGATCCGCGAGGCGCTGGAGTCCGTCCGGGCCGCCAACCACGCGGCCGACGGCACGATGCTCTACGGCCGGCTGGTGCTCTGCAACATCCTCACGCAGCGCGGCGAGTACGCCCGGGCGCTGGCGGAGCTCGACCGGCTGGAGATGAACAACCGGGCGTTCGGGCCGATCGTGCCGGGGGTGTTCGAGGGCATCGTCGCCTGTATCCGCGGCTGGGTCACCGCCCGGGCCGGCGACGCGCCGCGCGGCCTGGAACTGCTCGCCGTGGGACGCCGGGAGATGAAGGGCGTGCCCGGCGGGGCGACCGCCTTCGCCGAGCACATGGCGGTGATGCTGATGCTGCCGGCCACCGGCATCGTGCTGGCGCTCGCCGAGCAGCAGGAGGACCCGCGGCCCGCGGCCGGCCGGGCGGCCGTGCTGCTCGGCGCCCACGACGCCCTGCACGGCAGCCGCGGCTCGTACATGGAGCGCCGGGAGCGCGACCGCATGGCGCAGGTGCTGACCGGCCTGCTCGGCGCCGAGGCGTACGAGGCCGGGTACGCCGAGGGCGGCCGCCTCACCCTCTCGGAGGCGGCCGCCCTGATGGACGACCCCGGCGCCTTCTGACGCCGTGCCGGGCGGAAGTCCGGCGCGGCGTCAGGTCCGCTTGCGGAAGCGGGCCACGGCCAGCGGCGCGGTGACGGCGGTGATCGCCACCGACCAGGCGAGCACGATCGTCACCGAGTGGGTGAGCGGGCCGCCGTTGATCAGGTTGCGGCAGGCGTCGGCCAGCGCGGACAGCGGGTTGTACTCGGTGAAGGCCTGCAGCCAGCCGGGCATGGTGGTGGTCGGCGCGAAGATCGAGCTGCCGAACTGCAGCGGCATCATGACCAGCATGCTGACGCCCTGCACGGCCTGGGCGCTGCGCAGCGACATGCCGAGCAGCATCGAGATCCAGACGATCGACATGCCGAACAGCAGGGACAGGCCGACCGCAGCCAGCAGCTGCAGGAAGCCGGTCTTGATCTCCAGCCCGAGGATCATCGAGAAGCCGATGAGGATGGTGAAGGAGACCAGGCCGCGGCAGGTCTCGGCGACGATCTTGGACAGCAGCACCGCGGCCCGGCCGATCGGCAGGGTCCGGAAGCGGTCCATCACACCGGTCTGGAAGTCGCTGTTCAGTCCGGTGCCGACGGCCATCGCCAGGTTGAGGCCGGTGGTGCCGAGCAGGCCCGGGATCATGTACTGGATGTAGTCGTGCTGGCTGCCGGAGACCGCGCCGCCGAAGACGTAGACGAACAGCACGGTGAAGATGATCGGGATCAGCAGCGCGTCGAGCATCGACTCCGGGTCGGCCTTGATCCGCATCAGGTTGCGGCGGGTCAGCGCGCCGACGTGGCGCAGGTGTCCGGCGAGGCCGATCCGCGGGTCGTCCGCGTGGGCGGTGGCGGGGGCGAGGGTGGCGGCGGTCATGCCACGGGCTCCTTGTCGAGGATCGGGGCGGCGGGGGCGGACGGCTTGCCGGTGATGGCGAGGAAGACCTCGTCGAGGCTGGGGAGCTTGGTGTCGATGCCCGCGATGCCGAAGCCGCGGGTGCCGAGGACGCCGACGACGGCGGTGAGCTGGTCCTCGCCGGTGAGCTGCACGGAGAGCAGGCCGGTGTCGGCGGAGAAGGTGGCGGCGACGCCGGCCTCGTGCAGGCAGCGGGCCATCTCGGGCAGTTCGGCCGGGTGCAGCGGGCGGACCTGCAGCGTCTGGCCGCCGACCTGGGTCTTGAGCTCCTCGATGCCGCCGGCGGCGATGACCCGGCCGCGGTCGATCACGGTGAGCTCGTGGGCGAGCTGCTCGGCCTCCTCCATGTACTGGGTGGTCAGCAGCACGGTGGAGCCCTCGGCGACCATCCGCTGGACCTCGTCCCAGACCTCGTTGCGGGTGCGCGGGTCGAGGCCGGTGGTGGGCTCGTCCAGGTAGAGGACCTTCGGGCGGCCGATCATCGAGGCGGCGAGGTCGAGACGACGGCGCATGCCGCCGGAGTAGGTCTTGGCGGGCCGTTTGGCGGCCTCGGTGAGCGAGAAGCGCTCCAGCAGCTCGCCGGCGCGGGCCTTGGACTCCTTGGCGGAGAGGTCGAGCAGCCGGCCGATCAGGTAGAGGTTCTCGTAGCCGGAGAGCAGCTCGTCCACCGAGGCGTACTGGCCGGTGAGGCCGATGGTGCGGCGCAGCTGCTTGGGCTGGCGCAGCACGTCGTAGCCGCCGACGACGGCGGTGCCCGCGTCCGGCTTCATCAGGGTGGAGAGGATCCGCACCAGGGTGGTCTTGCCGGCGCCGTTCGGGCCGAGCAGGCCGAGCACGGTGCCCTCGCGGACGGTCAGGTCGACGCCGTCGAGCGCACGGGTGGCGCCGAAGGTCTTGACGATGCCGCGGACCTCCACGGCGTGGTTGCGGGGCCCCCGGTCGTTCGGGGCGGTGGCGATCGGTGTCATGTCCCACAGACTGCCCGGGCCCGCTGTCGCCGCTCTGTCGTCCGACTGCCAGCGCGGGTCCGGCCGCCGCCGTCCGCTGTCACCCCACTGTCACCCCGCTGACGATCCGCTGTCGGCGCCCCGGTACGCCGACGGCGCACCCGCCGCGGGGGCGGGTGCGCCGTGGCGCTGCGTCAGCCGGTGCGGTGCCGTCGGCCGGCCGGCAGGCTGTGCCGGGGTCAGCTGAAGCTGTGCTCGGGCGCCGGGAAGGTACCCGCGGTGACCTCGGCCGCGAACTCGCGGGCGGCGTCGCCGAGGACGGCCCGCAGGTTGGCGTACTGCTTGACGAACTTCGGCACCCGGCCGGCCGTCATGCCGGCCATGTCCGTCCAGACCAGCACCTGGGCGTCGGTGCCGACGCCCGCGCCGATGCCGACGGTCGGGATCGCCAGCTGCTCGGTGACCTGGGCGGCGAGCTCGGCGGGCACCGCCTCCAGCACCACGGAGAAGGCGCCGGCCTGCTGCACGGCCTTGGCGTCGCGCAGCAGCTGGTGGGCGGCCTCGTCGCCGCGGCCCTGGACGGGGTAGCCGCCGAAGGCGTGCACGGACTGCGGGGTGAGGCCGATGTGGGCCATCACCGGGATGCCGGCCTCGACCAGCAGCTCGATCGAACGGGCGCTGCGCTCCCCGCCCTCCAGCTTCACCGCGCCGACGCCGGCCTCCTTCATCAGGCGGGCGGCGTTGTGCATCGCCTGGGCCGGCGACTCCTGGTACGAGCCGAAGGGCATGTCGCCGACGACGAGGGCCCGCTTGGTGCCGCGGACGACGGCCGCGGAGAGCATCACCATCTGGTCCATGGTCACCGGCACGGTGTTCTCGTAGCCGAGGTGGCAGTTGCCGGCCGAGTCGCCGACGAGCAGCACCGGGATGCCCGCCTCGTCGAAGACACCGGCGGTCAGCGCGTCGTAGGCGGTCAGCATCGCCCAGCGCTCGCCCTGCTGCTTGGCCCTGGCCAGGTCGCGCACGGTCACGCGCCGGTTGGTGATGCCGCCGTAGAGCACGGTGCCTTCCTGCGACGGGGCAGGCTGAAGCGGAGAAGCGTTCATCGAACAGGCTCCTGAAGGGTTGTCGTCTCGTGGCGCCGTACGGCGTCCCCGGATCTGCTCCCATGCTTGCACGCCGCCCGCCCGCCGCAAAGACCCGGGGCACGGGCCGTCCGTCCCCCTCTGCTCGCCGCCCGGTCCGGAACCCTTTACCCAGACTTTGCGATACGGGTCCGTCTCGTATCGAAAAACGGGCTACGCTTGAGCCGAACGGGTTACGAGACGCCATCGGCTCGTAAGTCCGCACAGGCTCTTTTCGTACGGACGGGGAAACCACGCCATGACCACCGCCGCGCCTCCGCGCACACCGGGCACACCCGAAGCAGTCCACCGCCAACGCTGGGCGATCCTGGGCACCCTGATCCTCGCCCTGCTCGTCGTCGTCCTCGACAACTCGATCCTCAACGTGGCGATGAAGACGATCGCCCAGCCCGCCCCCACCGGCCTCGGCGCCAGCCAGAGCGACCTCGAGTGGGCCATCAACTCCTACACCCTGGTCTTCGCCGGCCTGCTCTTCACCGCCGGCCTGCTCGGCGACCGGCTCGGCCGCAAGTGGTCCCTGCTCGGCGGCATGGCCGTCTTCGGCCTCGGCTCGCTGCTCTCCGCGGTCGCCGACAGCCCCGGCCAGCTCATCGCCTTCCGCGCGGTCATGGGCCTCGGCGGCGCCTTCGTGATGCCCGCCACCCTCGCCATCATCATGAACGTCTTCGACCGCAAGGAGCAGCCGAAGGCGATCGGCATCTGGGCCGGAGCGGTCGGCCTCGCCATCGCCATCGGCCCGATCACCGGCGGCCTGCTGATCGAGCACTTCTGGTGGGGTTCGGTCTTCCTGGTCAACGTGCCGATCGTGATCGTCGCCCTGGTCGCCATGTCGATCCTGGTGCCGAACTCGCGCGACCCCAAGCCCGGCAAGCTCGACCCGGTCGGCGTGGTGCTCTCCGTGATCGGCCTGGTCGCGCTGATCTACGGCATCATCAAGGGCGGCGAACTCGCCGACTTCACCGCCACCGGCGCCTGGGTGCCGATCCTGATCGGCCTGGTCGCCCTCGCCGCCTTCGTCCTCTTCGAGCGGCGCACCGCCCACCCCGCGCTGGACGTCACCTGGTTCCGCAACCGGGTGTTCTCCGCCTCGGTCGTCGTCATCGGCGTGGTCTTCTTCGCACTGATGGGCGTCTCCTTCTTCGGCGTCTTCTACACCCAGAGCGTCCGCGGCTACAGCGCCCTGCAGTCCGGCATGCTGATGCTGCCGCTGGCCGCCGCCCAGATGGCCTTCGCCCCCCGCGCCCGGCTGGTCGTCGACCGCTTCGGCGTCCGCGCCACCTGCGCCGGCGGCATGGCCCTGATCGTGGTCGGCTTCCTCGGCTACCTGCTGCTCGGCACCACCACGCCGATCTGGGTGCTGGTCGTCATCGGCTTCGTGATGGGCGCCGGCATGGCCCACGTCATGCCTCCGGTCACCGTCGCCATCATGGGCTCGCTGCCCCGCGAGAAGGCCGGCGCGGGCTCCGCCATCAACAACACCTTCCGCCAGGTCGGCGGCTCGCTCGGCGTCGCCGTGCTCGGTGCGGTGCTGTCCACCGTGTACCGGGACGGCATGAGCGACCACCTGGACAAGCTCCCCGCCGGTATCCGCGACAAGGCCGGCGAGTCCCTGGAGGCCACCCTGGCCGTCGCCGAGCGCACCCGGACGCCGGGCCTGGTCGCCCCCGCCGAGGACGCCTTCGTGCACGCCATGCACGTGGTCGCCGGCCTCTCCGCCGGCATCACCGCCCTCGGCGTGGTGCTCGCCCTGGTGCTGCTGCCCGGCAGGGCCCCGGCCGCCCCGGCCGCCGGCCCCGTCGCGGACGGCACCCCGGCCGACAGCGAGCCGCGCCCGACCAGGGTCTGAGCACGTCACCGGGGTCCGAGCACATCAGGAGAGAATGGCGCCATGCACACCGAACCGACCGTCTCGGCATGCGGCGCAGGCGAGGACGGCCCCGCCGCGGAGCTCTGCGCTCCGCGCCGGGGCCGCCCGCGCAGCGAGGCGGCCGAGCAGGCCATCTTCGCCGCCGTCGAGGACCTGATGGAGTCCGGCAAGAGCCTGTCGGAGCTGTCGATCGAACGGATCGCGGCCGCCGCGGGCGTCGGCAAGGCCACCATCTACCGGCGCTGGCCCAACAAGGAGGCCCTGCTGGTCGAGGTCGTCGCCCGGCTGGAGTCACCGCTGCCCGAGCCGAGCGGCGGCACCGTCCGCGAGGAGCTCGTCCGCATGGTCGACTACATGCGCAAGCGAGGCCTCGCCAAGCGCTCCCGCTGGATGCTCAAGTCCGCCCTCAGCCAGATGAACGCCTGGCCGGAGCTGCGCGAGGCCTACCAGGAGCAGGTGGTCAAGCCCCGCCGCGAGCTCGCCCGCGCGATCGTCCGCCGCGGCGTCGACGAGGGGGTCCTCCGTTCGGACCTCGACGTCGAGCTGGTCTGCGAGATCGTCATCGGCCCGATCCTGCTGCGCTCCGTGCTCTGGGACGAGGCCCCGCTGGACGACCCGGACCTCGCCGAGCAGATGGTCGACGCCGTCCTCAACGGGGTCGGCGCACAGCCGTCCGGAGGGCGTTCCCGCTGATCCGGGGCGTGCCGCAACCTTCCGGGGCACTCGCGCGTCCCTGCCGTCATAGGCTGAGCCGAGAATACGACCGGGAGTGTGCGGCGGGTCCCACCGACCTGCCGCACACTCCCGCCCGGCGCGGCCGGAACGGGCACGGACCATCCCGGCGGGAACGAGACGCCGGGTGCGGAGGAGCGGGGCGCATGGTGCAGGCGGACGAGGCAGTGGCAGCAGCGGACGGCGCACCGGCCCCACCGGCCGGCGGCCGCCGCTGGCTGGACCCGCGCCGCGGCTGGGTCACCGCGGGCCTCGCCGTTCTCACCGCACTGCTGCTGGCCTTCCACGCGGCCGTCCCCAACCGCTGGGGCAACCTGGGCAGCCTGCTGGAGACCTTCCTGCCCTGGCTGGGCCTGGCCGTGCCGGTGCTGCTCGCGGTCGGCCTGTGGCGCCGCTCGGCGACCGCGCTGACCGCGGTGCTGCTGCCGGCGATCGTCTGGCTGAACCTCTTCGGCGGCCTGCTGACCGACAAGGGCGGCGGCCGCGGCGACTTCACCGTGCTCACCCACAACGTGGCCGCCGCCAACAGCGACACCGCCGGCACCCTGAAGCTGCTCAACGGCTCCGGCGCCGAGATCGTCGCGCTGGAGGAGATCGCACCGAGCGCGGCCGCCGTGTACACCGAAGGGCTGGCCGCCCGGTACCCGCACCACGTCGTGCAGGGCACCGTCGGCCTGTGGTCCACCTACCCGATCGACGACGTCCGGGAGGTCGACATCAAGATCGGTTGGACCCGCGCCTTCCGAGCCGAGGTCACCACGCCGCAGGGCCCGCTCGCCGTGTACGTCGCCCACCTGCCGTCGGTTCGGGTCAAGTCGGAGAGCGGCTTCACGGCCGGCCGGCGCGACCACAGCGCGCAGGCCCTGGGCGACGCCATCGAGGCAGAGCAGCTGAAGAAGGTCATCCTGCTCGGCGACCTCAACGGCACCATGAACGACCGCAGCCTGGCACCGATCACCTCGCAGATGCGCTCCGCGCAGGGCGCCGCGGGCGACGGCTTCGGCTTCTCCTGGCCGGCCGCCTTCCCGATGGCCCGGATCGACCAGATCCTCAGCAAGGGCAAGCTGACCCCGACGGACTCCCGGGTGCTGCCCTCCGACGGCAGCGACCACCGCGCGGTCACCGCCACCTACCGGTACTGACGCCGCCCGCGCCGCCGTCGTCGGCGGCGGCGCGGGGTCCGCGTTCCGCCGTGCCGTGCGACGATGGCTGGCATGGACGGACGCGACGTGGACCGGGCCCTCACCGCGGCGCTGGACGTGCTGGTCCTCCACGAGGAGGACGACTGGTCCGTCCAGGCCGGGCCGCTGACCTGGACGTGCCGAGAGACCGCCGTGCACGTCGCGCACGACCTGCTCGCCTACGCCGGCCAGCTCGCCGCCCGGCCCCGCGAGAGCTACCTGCCCTTCGACCTGGTGGTCCGCCGGGAGGCCCCGGTGGACGAGGTGCTGCAGGTCGTCCGGGCCGCGGGCGGGCTGCTGGTCGGCGCGCTCGCCGTCAGCGGGCCGGAGGCCAGGGCCTGGCACTGGGGCCCGTGCGACCCGTCCGGATTCGCGGCCATGGGCGTCGCCGAGACCCTGCTGCACACCTGGGACATCACCCGGGGCCTGCGCGCCGAGTGGCACCCGCCGGCCGCGCTCTGCGCCGCGGTGCTCGCCCGGCTCTTCCCGGACGCGCCGCCCGGCGAACCGGCCGCCGTCCTGCTCTGGTGCACCGGGCGGGCCGCCCTGAGCGGCCGGCCGCGGCGCACCTCCTGGACCTGGCAGGCCTCGCTCGGCTGAGCCGCCCGCCCGGCGCGCCCCGGTCGTCAGCCGCGGCGCCACCGGTTGGTGATCGGCAGGCGGCGGTCCCGGCCGAAGCCCTTGGCCGAGATCTTCGGGCCCGGCGGGTACTGCCGGCGCTTGTACTCGGCGGTGTCGACCAGCCGGACGACCCGGTCCACCACCTCGGGCGCGAAGCCCTTGGCGACGATCGCGTCCCGGCCGAGGTCGCCCTCGACGTACAGGTCGAGCACGGTGTCCAGCAGGTCGTAGTCGGGCAGCGAGTCGGTGTCGACCTGGTCCGGCCGCAGCTCCGCGGACGGCGGCTTGCTGATGGTGTTCTCCGGGATCGGAGGCACCTCGCCGCGGGCCTCGGCGGCCTCGTTGCGCCACCTCGCCAGCCGGAAGATCAGCGACTTGTAGACGTCCTTGATGGGCCCGTACGCGCCCACCGAGTCGCCGTACAGGGTCGAGTAGCCGACCGCCAGCTCGCTCTTGTTGCCCGGCGCGAGGACGATGTGGCCCTCCTGGTTGGAGACCGCCATCAGCAGCGTGCCGCGCAGCCGGGACTGCAGGTTCTCCTCGGCCAGGCCGGTCAGGCCCAGCGAACCCATGTAGGCGTCGAACATCGGGGCGATCGGCACGGTGCGGAAGTTGAGGCCGGTGCGGCGGGCCAGCTCGGCCGCGTCGTCCTTGGAGTGCTCCGAGGAGTACCGGCTCGGCATCGAGATGCAGTGCACGTTCTCCGCGCCGACCGCGTCGACCGCGATCGCGGCGACCAGCGCCGAGTCGATGCCGCCGGAGAGACCGATCAGCACCGACTTGAAGCCGTTCTTGCGCACGTACGCCCGGGTGCCCTCGACCAGCGCGGCGTAGATCTCCGCCTCGTCGTCCAGGCGCGGCGCGATCTCGGCGGCGACCGGCTCGGCCGGGGCCGGCAGCGGCCCGCCGCCCAGGTCCACCCGCACCAGGTGCAGGCCGTCGGTGAGGATCAGCCCGTCGGTGTGCTCGGCGGAGGCGGCCGGCAGCTCCAGGTCGGTGAGCAGCAGCCGCTCCTCGAACTGCGGGGCCCGGGCGAGTACCTCGCCGTCCTTCGAGACCACCACCGAGTCGCCGTCGAAGACCAGCTCGTCCTGGCCGCCGACCATGTTCAGGTAGGCGAGGGTGCAGCCCGCCTCGGCGGCCCGCCGCTGCACCAGGTCCAGGCGGACGTCGTCCTTGTTCCGCTCGTACGGCGAGCCGTTGACCACCAGCAGCAGGCCGGCCCCGACCTCGCCCGCGGCGGTGGCGCGGCCGCCGTCCTGCCAGATGTCCTCGCAGATCGCCAGCGCGACGTCGACGCCGTGCAGGGTCAGCACCACCAGGTGGTCGCCGGGGACGAAGTAGCGGTACTCGTCGAAGACGCCGTAGTTGGGCAGGTAGTGCTTGGCGAAGCGGGTGACCACCTCGCCGCGGTGCAGCACCGCGGCGCAGTTCTGCGGGGAGCCGGCCGGGCGGTGCAGGCGCGGCGAGTCGTGGTCGGAGCGGCCCAGGTAGCCGACCACCACCGGCACCTCGCCCAGGCCCTCGTCCCGCAGACGGGCGGCGAGCTCCACCAGGGCGGAGCGCGAGGCCTCCACGAAGGAGCCGCGCAGGGCGAGGTCCTCGACCGGGTACCCGGTCAGGGCCATCTCGGGGAAGGCGACCAGCTGGGCGCCCGCGTCGGCGGCCTGCCGGGTCCAGCGCACCACCTCGTCGCTGTTGCGGGCGATGTCGCCGACCCAGGGGTCGTTCTGGCACAGGGCGAGACGCAGATTCGGCATGGCCACGAGTGTAATCGTCTAACTGACGTTATGTCGCGGGGGGTGCCCCTCGGGTCCGCCGTCCACCCTGTGGTCAGCGGCCACCCAGGGGTGGACGCCCGGCGATGATCCGCCATGATGGGATCGGTCGCGGGACCAAGCGCCGCTCCGGCCACCGCCCGCCGCCGCCGGGCGTAACACGGACGTAAAGAGCAGAGGTGAGACTGTCCCCATGGGCAAGCAGCAGGAGTTCGTGCTTCGCACGCTCGAGGAGCGTGACATCCGTTTTGTCCGGCTGTGGTTCACCGACGTCCTCGGGTTCCTGAAGTCGGTCGCAGTCGCGCCCGCCGAGCTGGAGCAGGCCTTCGAGGAGGGCATCGGCTTCGACGGCTCGGCGATCGAGGGCTTCGCCCGGGTCTACGAGTCCGACATGATCGCCAAGCCGGACCCGACCACCTTCCAGATACTGCCGTGGCGCTCCGAGACCCCGGGCACCGCGCGCATGTTCTGCGACATCCTCATGCCGGACGGCTCCCCGTCCTTCGCCGACCCGCGGTACGTGCTCAAGCGCACCCTGGAGAAGGCCTCCAGCCTGGGCTTCACCTTCTACACCCACCCGGAGATCGAGTTCTTCCTGCTGAAGAACCTCCCCGGCGACGGCACCGCGCCGATCCCCGCCGACCAGTCCGGCTACTTCGACCACACCCCGCGCGGCGTCGGCCACGACTTCCGCCGACAGGCCATCACCATGCTGGAGTCGATGGGCATCTCGGTGGAGTTCTCCCACCACGAGGGCGCCCCCGGCCAGCAGGAGATCGACCTCCGGTACGCGGACGCACTCTCCACCGCCGACAACATCATGACCTTCCGCCTGGTCATGAAGGAGGTCGCGCTGGAGCAGGGCGTGCACGCCAGCTTCATGCCCAAGCCGTTCTCCGACCACCCCGGCTCCGGCATGCACACCCACGTCTCCCTCTTCGAGGGCGACCGCAACGCCTTCCACGAGTCCGGCGCCGAGTACCAGCTCTCCAAGGTCGGCCGCTCCTTCATCGCCGGCCTGCTCAAGCACGCCGCCGAGACCGCCGCCGTCACCAACCAATGGGTCAACTCCTACAAGCGCATCTGGGGCGGCTCGCAGCGCACCGCCGGCGCCGGCGGCGAGGCCCCCTCGTACATCTGCTGGGGCCACAACAACCGCTCCGCGCTGATCCGCGTCCCGATGTACAAGCCCGGCAAGCAGGGCTCCACCCGGGTCGAGGTCCGCTCCCTCGACACCGGCTGCAACCCCTACCTCGCCTACGCCGTCACCCTCGCCGCCGGCCTCAAGGGCATCGAGGAGGGCTACGAACTCCCGGCCGGCGCCGACGACGACGTGTGGGCCCTCTCCGACGCGGAGCGCCGTGCGCTGGGCATCCAGCCCATGCCGCAGAACCTCGGCGAGGCCATCGACCTGATGCAGCGCAGCGAACTCGTCGCCGAGACCCTGGGCGAGCACGTCTTCGACTTCTTCCTGCGCAACAAGCGCCAGGAGTGGGAGGAGTACCGCTCCGAGGTCACCCCGTTCGAGCTGCGGAAGAACCTGCAGGTGCTGTAACCGCAGGTCAGAGCGAGTATAAAACGCAAGAAGCCCCTCGGGCCGGTGGATGCGATCCGCCGGCCCGAGGGGCGTTTTCAGGGGTTTTGTCCCTCCTGGGCCGTCTCTGGGCCGTGGGGTTGCGGAGCGGCGGACCATCCGAGGGCGTCGTAGAGCGCGTCGACGGCCCGGCGGGTGCGGCCGTCGCTGCTCGGCATCGGGTGCGGGTAGACCAGGAGCGTGAACCCGGGTCGGTGTGCCCGAGGTACCCGCTGAGCGCCTTGACGCTCTCGCCGGAGTCGAGCAGCACCGAGGCGTTGAAGTGCCGCAGCGCGTGCACGCCGTCCTCACGCGACGCCCGGAACCGTTTTCGGAGAGGGGTCGCGTCTGGGGCCTCAAGATGTACGTATTGACGTCGCCCCTTCCTGGGGAGCCCTATTTCGCACTCGATCAACCCCTGACATTCTATGGAGGATCCAGTCGAGCGAGTGGCATCACGTGTCGCTGAGGGATGCGCCTAGAGGCATCGGTCATTGACTCTTTAGGCCTGGAATGGAAGAGGCCTATTTGGTGGCGGAGATTCATCGAATATGGCGCCATGGCGAGTTTCATCTACCTCTCCGTAGATTGGTTTCCGTTTGAATCTTCTCCGGGGTCCACACCTCTTCTGCGCCTCGCGAGTCTTCCAAAAATTGGCTCGCGAAAGAAAGCTAGGATCGTTGCGATTGCCGCTATCACTGTGGATGCACCGATCACCCAGCCCTTCAATTCGGCTAGCCGATTCTTCCAGGTATTCTTTGCGGTAATTTTAATTTCGATCGGTGGATTTGTCGCAAATAGGGGGTTGCTGGTAGATCCCTGGTAGGTGACGATGGTGAGGTTGAGAATGGAATTCCCGGCCTCCCGAGGGGTGATGGTCCATCTCCACTCGACCCTATCGCCCGGCTGTCCTATTAGGCCCTTGGTGGGGCCGATTGGCGGGATGTCAATCTTGTCTCGCGTTGACAATATCGCCTCTTCTGTCCCGCCAACTTTTAGCTCCCGGCTGCCTACGATCAGGCTGTCCGGAAACCTCGCTACCGGGTTGTTGCCGGTTGCGATTAGGGTAACTTTGAGCTCTTCGTCGGTCCCTACCTTGACTGGATCTAGTGGCGCATAGAGGAGAATTCCATTAAATAGGCTATTTCGATCTTCGACGATTGCCGACTGCAGCGTAACTTGATTTGATATTGAGGGGGCCTCAGTGGGGTATGACGGGGAGTAATTTGGCGCTTCTGAATGGTTGAAAAGGAGGGAAATTGCCGCGACTGCTATGGCGATTGCGATGCCGGCGGCTATATATTGAAGAATCTCCTTAACTAGATCCCCTGTCTTTGATTTTGACATCCCCATTGACCCCTGTTGTGAGCTTTAAATATTCTTGCTGGGAGGATATTCTTTATTTAGTTTGCATGCATCTTTGGGTGCGCCGTTGGGGTGAGAGGATCTGTGAGACCGCGTTTGAGATCTGCCGTGCCGTGGGGCTGGCGGGGTCGTTGAGCTTTGTGTGAGTGGTTCTGGGGGTGGGTATCCGTCGGACCTGACGGACGAGCAGTGGGCGCTGGTGGAGCCGTTGTTGCCGCCGGCGCGAGTGGGTCCGAAGGGCGGTCGACGGGAGAAGCACCCGCGGCGGCGGATCGTGAACGCGATCTTCTACGTGGTGCGGACCGGTTGTGCCTGGCGGCAGCTGCCGAAGGACTTCCCGCCCCGGCCGACCGTGTACTGGTACTTCACCTGGTGGCACGACGACGGCACCGTCGAGCGCGTCCACGACGCCCTGCGCGGACAGGTACGCGAGGCCGACGGGCGAAACGCCGAGCCGAGCGCCGGGCTGATCGACTCGCAATCCGTCCGCACCGCCGACACCGTGCCTGCCGCTACTAGGGGCTTCGACGCTGGCAAGAAGATCAAGGGCCGCAAGCGCTTCCTGGTCACCGACACCCTCGGCCTGCTCGTTGCGGTCCACGTTGTGGCGGCGAGCATCCAGGACCGGGACGGTGCCCGCCGCCCACTGCTGTGGGCCCGCCTCGACCACCCACGGATCCAGAAATTTTGGGCCGACCAGGGCTTCGCCGGCCGCCTGGTCGATTGGACCGCTCGGATCCTCGGCCGCGAGCTGGACATCGTCCGTAAGGCTCCCGACCAGCGTGGCTTCCAGGTCCAGCCCAAGCGGTGGGCCATCGAGCGCACCTTCTCCTGGCTCACCGCCCACCGCCGTCTCGCCCGGGACTACGAGGCCAGCCCGGCTCGCTCCGAAACGATGATCCGCTGGGCGATGATCGGCATCATGGTCCGCCGTCTAACCCGGAAAGGTCCGGTGGTTCGTTCCGGCCGAACACCCTTGCGTTACCTCACCCCGTGACGGTCGGCATGTTCCACCCGTCTGGGATGATCACACGGTGCTGCGAACCGTTGAGATCACTGCTGAGCTGCTCGACCCGCTCCGGAGCGAACAGTTCCACAACCTTCATTGGCAGAAGAAGCTCCAACTGAGCCTGGACTGCTTCATCTGCGAGCGCACCGGACGTACCACCCACTTCGAGTTCGGTGAGGAAAGGGCGGTCTGCACAGGGGACCAGGAATCGGAACACCCAGCTGCGGCCCGCATCGCCAGCTTCGACATCACTCAGGGACAAGACCGGCTGATACTCCGGTCCGTCGTCGACTACTGGTGGGCGCCGTTCCGCGACACCAAGCGGAACCGGCTGGCGACTGCGCCCACAAGCGCCCCGTGGGTCCGTCTGTACGTGGGATATCGTTGTCCCCAATCGCAAGAGACAGGCTCCTTCAGCCTCCAGAGCAACATGGTTCGCCCGGTGAACACGGCCTGTGCCCACTGCGTGAAGACCCTAGCCATCGATACCCAGGCCCCGGGCATCCGACTGCTGGCCTGACGACTGCCATACACCTAGATCTCAAACGCGGTCTGAGGGGTGAACGGCAGTCGCTTCCGTCTCTCTTGGCTGTCAGCCGAGAACTCGCGAGCGTGGTCAGCAAGGAATATGGAGGCGAGCCGGGCACGCAGGCCTACCTTGATCACCTGACCGCCCTGAGTGGGGTAAGGCAGCCGTAGATATAGCCGCCCCACAATGGGGGCTGAAACGACAGAGGCCCCGCCTGGTGACAGACGGGGCCTCTTGGCTGACCACAGTTTGAGTCTTCTAACCGCTGGCGGTGACACCTGTGTGTACCGGCCGAGTGTCACACCTGTCACTCTGTCACTGTAAGGAGGCTGACCTGCGAGGATGCCAGTGACAACGCAGTGACAGCCACCGTGCTGCTCCGCCCGAGGCGGCCGACGCCGGATCTGCGGGCTGACGCCCGCTCCCGGCGCGACCGCCAGGACGGGGCAGCACGGTGGCTTAGAAGTCATCTCATTTGGACAGTCGGCGATGGCAGATGAGCGCTGCGGCGATGCTGGCGAAGGCGGCGAAGTGTTCGCCCTTGCGTTCGTACCGGCGGTGGAGCCGACGGAAGCCGCCGAGCCAGGCCACTGTCCGCTCGATGACCCATCTGTGCCGGCCGAGCCGGGTGGAGGAGTCGACGCCTCGGCGGGCGATGCGGGCCGGGATCTGCCGTCTGCATAGGTAGGAGCGGATGAACCGGTGGTCGTAGGCTTTGTCGCCGTGCAGCTTTCCGGGCCTGCGTCGCCGCGGGCCGCGCCGCGAGCGGATCGGCGGGATGGCGTCGGTCAGCGGGATCAGGGCCTGGCTGTCGTGGACGTTGGCCCCGGAGATCGCGAGCGACAGGGGTAAACCGGTACGTTCGGTGAGCAGGTGGATCTTCGACCCGTACTTGCCCCGATCCACAGGATTCGGACCCGTCAGCTCCCCCTTTTCAGGGCTCGCATGTTCACCGAGTCGACTGCGCACCTCGACCAGTCCAGCTCGCCCCGCGAGCCCAGCTCGTCCAGGACGACCCGGTGGAGCTTCGCCCATACCCGAGCCTTGCTCCACTCGGTGAAGCGGCGATGAGCGGTCGGCCCGGACGGACCGAAGCACGGCGGCAGTTGGGCCCAGGTGCAGCCGGAGGTCGCGACGAACACGATCGCCGCCAGCACCTCACGGTCCCCGTGGCGACGCCGACCACCACCCTGCGGACGTGTTGGTGCCTCCGGCACCACCAACTGGAACAGTTCCCACAACTCGTCCGGCACCAGACGCTCCACGATCAGCACGCCCGGAGTCTACTCACGCACCCAAATGAGATGACCTCTTAGGGGGCGGGCGGCTATGCGGTTTACCCACGTCTCCCGGACCGCGACCCGCGTCGAGCAAGGCCGGGGCAGTCGGCCACATTGCGGGCAGGCCCAAAGCCTGCCCGAGATCGCCGGCGAGCTTGCGGTCCCCCGATCATGCCCGACCCCAGACCAGACAGGACACCGGCCAAAACCGCTTCGCCTCCTAGTTGCTGGCTCGCACACTCATCGCAGGATTGGGGCCGACAGTGCTCGGTGGCCCAGGTTGCACCCGGCTCGTTGGATGCGATCCTGGGACAGGAGGGAGGCTGGCATGGCTGAATCCACGAATATATTTCGCAGGACTGGCATATCGATTGTTGCATTTGATGACCCGGTGGGCTCTCGCAGGCTGACGATGCGTGAGATGCTCAGAAGGCTCGATATTCGAGTCAACCTTAAAGAGCCGTGGCCCGCCCCGCCGGCTGGATTTGAGGAAGCGGATGTGAAATTGCTTGACGCGGCCAAATTGATCTTAGTCCCCCGCAAGGCGTTTAATTTTACCCTGGAGGGTGCCGCGAGTCATCCTGCAAAAATGCCCTCAAAGTGGATGGAGGCTATGCAAATACCGAATGATTACCGCGTCGCAATCTACCCTAATGATTCTCTCCCCGGCAGTAGCGTCATGATGTATGCGCCATTGCCTCGCCCTCGAAATAACTTGACCCTTAGGGCGGTTCGGGCAGATCTGTATAGCGGTGGCGAGGGGGCTTGGAAGGAGATTCGGGGAGTCTACTCGGATAATAGGCATTGCTATCCCGTGTTAACCCCCGACCGAAGGTTGAAGTGCTTTAATTCAAGGCCTGCACATCCATGCTTATCGAGTGGTGGGACGGGCGAGAATGATTGGATTGACTGTTCCTGCATAATCTGTGACGGCTAGGCATGCTCTGGTCGGAAGGCGGCAGCAGTGGTACGGATCTGGTCGTCGCCGTATCCTCCGGGACTACCGGGGCGGCCACGCTTCTGCTGGTGGTCGCGACATGGTGGGTGTTCTTCCGTAGTGGCCCAAGGGTCAAAATGAGCTGCCAGTTCGACGATCAGAACTCGATCCATATAAGAGTTGTCAACAAGGGTAGGATTCCTGCCGAGATCACTCACGTAGGACTGGCGACGCGTGGGCGGCCGAGGCTTTTGAAGATTCTGCGTCGGTCGAAAGATGTTTACCACTTGTCCTCGTACCCGGATGGAATGGCAAATGGGCTGTGGCAGGCGCTGGACAGGCCCCTCTCTATTCCGGGGCCAGGCTCCGAGACGTTCGCCACCACATGGCCTGTGGAAAACTGCTTAATTCTTGCTTCGCGCGAGACATTCTGGCCGAAAGTTAGGCGAGGTAGAACTGCGAGGGTTCGCCCAAAGAAAATCTACAGAGTGGCCCACTTTCCCAACTGGGGCAATATTCGGGCAGTGGTCATGTTTCATGATGGATATAAGTCATGCAAGGTTAAATATCAACGTGGAGCTTTTGCGCAGAGGGGGCATACAATTGGGGATATTGGGGGCGAGGAATAGATCGACTTCGTGCTGCCTCCAGGGCCTGTGTGACACCGCAGTGACAGGGAGCCCGGCAGCCAAGAGGGTTGCCGTCCTGGAGAACAGGCGTGCCAGGATCGGTAACACTGCGCTGGAGGCTCCGGTCGGGGGCCTGGCTGTCGAGTCGCTGACCCCCACCCACGTGCACGCGGGCACTGCCTGGCTGGCAGCGAGGAAGTCGTTACGAGTCCGCTACTTCATCAAGGGCACTCGCGGCGCGCCAGCGCGCGTCCCAGGCCGCTCGCCGTCGCTCCCGTCTCTGCCTGACTTCGGCGGCCGACCGCGCACGCGAGGTGCGGCCGGGAGGGTGCCGAGATTAGAACCCATCGTGGCTGGATGCGGGCGGCTCCACCCGATCGGGAATCTAAATATTGCGGAGTCAGCCCCAGATGGTTGTGCTCCGACCCGATTGGTTGTGCCAATTTAGGGCCTCCTGGCCCAGGCGCTCGAAGTGCGGCCACTGTCGCCACCCGGCGGTTGGTTCACGATCTGTAATCATATGCCTCCCATGCCAATAGGTGCGGGCAAGCATTGACCCCCATTCCTGCATGACAATTTTCCTGTCCACGTAGCCTTTCTCTACATATAGACCCAAGATGTCGAACATTCCCAGAGCAATCACGGCCTGACGAAACTCTTCGGGACTTGATCTTTCCAGATTATTTGCGTCATCCGGCTTCCGGATCTTATCCCAGATGATTCGACGTCCAGTCTGTAATTCCCGAGAAGTTAGTCGTTCATGGAGCGACAAGAAGAGGTCTCGCCGTTGGCGGCGCTGCGTAGCGAACCAGGTGGTCAAGCTGAGCCCTAGGGCGGCAAATGCCGCGACGTTTGCCACCGCCTGTCCATTCATGTGGATGCCTCTCGGGCTGGCTGTTGCGCACTACGGCTCACAGATGTCGCCAAACTAGGACATCCTGAAGGTGTGTAGATATGCCTAGTTGGTTAGTCCATGTGGCCGTACAAGTAGGAACAGGTCGGACGATATGGCCGTGCCATAGGCGTGCCAGATCGGGCGGTACGTGGCGGTGAGTTGTGGGTGCCGGCGGTGCGGTGGCCGGGGAGCGCGCAGCTCAGCCCGGGGGTCGTACGTCAAGCCTTATAAAGCAGAGGCCCGATCCTGGGCCGTCTGTGGGCCGTGGCAGGCTGGCCCAAGCCGACCACCGCCGATAGGTGTCGACGGCTCCGAAGCAGGGCGGAGCTGGTTGGCTGGCAGGGTCGCAGGTTGGCATGGGGCATCGTCAGTTCCTGCGCAACAAGCGCCAGGAGTGGGAGGAGTACCGCTCCGAGGTCACCCCGTTCGAGCTCCGCAAGAACCTCCAGGTGCTGTAACCGCAGGTCGGGACAGCGCGACGCCCCTCGGGTCGACGGATCGCATCCGTCGGCCCGAGGGGCGTTTTTTCGGCGCTGCGGCACCCGTCCCCGGGGCAGGGGGGTGGGTCGGCGGGCAGCATGGGTGGCTAGGGTGCGCGCATGGAGAAGCTGTTGGCCCTGCTGGTGAAGGGCGTGATCGGTGGCGCGGTGCGGCTGCTGCTCGGGTGGGTGGGCGTGCGGGGGCGGGTGGCTGCCGCGGTGCTGCTGGTGGTGGCGATCTGCTGGTGCGGCCGTGTGTTGATCCGTCGGCGGGCGGCCCGGGTGCGGTCGGCGGTGGCGAGACAGCGGTGAAGGGGAGCGGGCCGGGTGGGCGGCGTTCGCGGTGGCTCGGGCCGCCGGGTGCGGAGTGCGGTTCTGAGGGCACCTCGCCGGCGTCGATATGATCATCGCTGGTTCGAGCGGGCTCGGGGGCGGGGAATGCGCGTGCGGGGACTGGCGTGGGCGGCCGTGGCGGCTGCCGGGCTGGTGGCGGTGACGGGGTGCCGGGCGGACGGGGAGGCGGCGGACGCCGGGCGGAGGGCCCCGCAGGCGCCGGCCCCTGCCGGGGCGCGGCCCTCGTGTGCGGCGTCGGCCTCGCCGGGTGCTTCGGAGGAGCCGGCTGCCGAGACGGCGGCCGGTGCGGTGCGGGAGGACGTTCCGGAAGAGGTCCGCTGCCTGCCGGGCGTGGCCCACGGCACGGTGCTGGTGCAGCCCTCGCCGTCCGGCCTGCCCCGGCGCTCGCTGATGGTGAGTGCGGTGGCGGGCGCCGACCACGCGCAGGCCTCGGAGCTGTGCCGCAGGCTCACCGAGCTGGGCTACGGTCCCGGCGGCCGGCACGGGATGGAGTTGCTGAGCGTCGCCGGGGGCGGGGCCGCCGGGACGTACCTGTCGAGCGCCGGGACGTCCGGGCGCGACTGCCTGCAGGTGGCGTAGCCACGAGCCCGGCCGGCGGGGCGTCGGGCAGGCCGAGGTCGGATTCCGTGCCGGCCGGGGGGCTGTCCGGCACCGGTGTGGAAAGGGGAAGGCGGCGAGCGGGCCGCAGCGGGTGGTTTCGCGGTGGAGGTGTACCCGGTGTCCGAGTTCGATCTCAGCAGCTACGAGCCCATGTGGACGACGCAGCGCGACAGTTACGCCCTGTGGGAGGTCGGCGAGGGATGCTACCTGCCCGTACGGACCGGCGACCGTCCGATGCTCTGGCCGATCTGCAACGAGGAGTTGGCCGACCTGGTGGTCGCGCGGATGCTCGAGGCCGGGCTCCCCGTCATCGCCGAGTCCGACTGGTGAGACCGCGGGTGACACCGCCGGGAGCACCGTCGGTAGGGCCGCGGAGGGGTGAAGTGACGGCACGGCGACGGGCGTTGGGCCGGGCCGGGGTCTGGCTGGTCGTGGCGGCGGGGGCCGCGGCGGCCGCGGCGGCCGTGGACACCACTCCGGCGGGCGCTCTCGACCGGGACGACCTGGTGGGTCCGGCCCTGGTGCAACCCGTGGGGCTGCTGTACGCCGGGCTGTCGGCGCTGCCGGCGGTCATGTGGCCGGTGGCCCGGACGCGTCTGAAGTCCGCTCGGGGCCGGGGGCGTTGGGTGTGGGCGACGGCACTGCTGTCGTCCCTGGTCGTGTTCGGAACGGTGCCGGTGCCGGCCGTGGGGCCGGGCTGGTGGTGGCGGCTGCCGGTCGTGGCGGGCGTGCTGGCCGTCGCCCTGCTCGGGATGGTGAAGGCGGCGCGCGACACCGGTCCGCGCGAGTGACTCCGACGCGAGACCGGAAGGGGCGGAGCGGAGGGGACGGGACCGGTGGCCGCCGGCCTGGCGGGATCAGCTCCGTTCCCAGACGGTGAAGGTGCCGGAGGTCTCGGGGAAGGCGAAGGGGACGGAGCTGCAGGCGGTGCTGTGGAAGGGGAAGGTCCGGGTGCGGCGGTAGCCGTTCGGGGTGAGGAGGGCGGCCAGCCGGCGGTCCTGGTCGGGGAAGCCGCCGCCCAGGACGATGCGGGTGAAGCGGTGGTCCTCGACGGTCTGCCGCCAGGAGTCGGCGCTGGTGGGCGGCCGTCCGGAAGGGGTGCGGTACGGGGGCGCGGCGGAGGTGCTGACGACCGCGGTGTGCGCGGGCGCCGGGTACAGGTAGTAGCGGGGCACGGCGGCGTTGCCGGTGAGGATGGTCTCGGCCGGGCCGGCCTGCGGCTGCAGGTAGGCCATCACGGGCCGGGTGTCGGGCCAGCGGGTGAACAGTTGCTGGGAGACCCAGCCGGCAGTGCCGGCCGTGGCAGCGAGCAGGGCCACGGCGGCTGCGGCCGACCTGGTGCCGTGGTGCGAGATCCGGGCCAGCAGCAGGCCCGCGGCCGGTGCGGCCAGCAGGAGTCCGAAGACGCTGCTCGTCTCCAGGGATTCGGCGCTGTGCCGCCACAGGGCGGTGAGCGGGGTGAGGAGTGCGCCCCCGGTCAGTGCGGCGCCCAGCAGGGCCCGGACGCCGGTGGGGCGGCCGTGCTCGGGGTCGGCCCCGCGGGTGTACAGCACCGCGCCGACCAGGGCCAGCAGCAGGACGGCGCCTGTGCAGTCCACGGCCAGGGCGGCGACCTGCGCGGCCGATTCCTCCCCGTCCCGGGCGAGCGCCCCGGCGATGCCCCGCAGGACGCTGTTCCCGTCGTACAGCGCGGTCAGGAAGAGCACGCACGCGGTCGGTACGGCGGTCTGGAGCAGGAACAGGGCGCCGCGTCGCACCGCCCTGCGCGGGCCGAGCTGCCGCGCCGCGAGCGCCGCCTCGGCTGCGGCCACGGGCAGCACGAACAGCCAGGACGGATAGGCGGTCGCGATCGCGAGGAAGGCGAGGACCGGGGCGGCGGCGGAGGCGCTCTCCCGGTCGGCGGAGCGGACGGCGCAGTGGAGCGAGGCTGCGAGCAGGGCCAGCGCGGGCGCCGTGGAGGTGGCGAGGTTGCCGGCGCACAGGACGGGGGCGGAGAGCCCGAGCAGGGCGGCGGCGAAGAACGCCGCCCGCTCCTCGAACAGCCGGGCCGCGGTGGCGTGGACCAGCCAGGTCGCCGCGAGGGTGCAGAGCAGTCCGAGCGCGCGGGCGGCGGCGAGCCCGCCGGCGCCGTCGATCCAGGCGGCGAGCAGCGGGTGGAGGTAGGGCAGCCCGGCGAGGCGGGCGTCGTAGTCGTCGTCGAGCGGCAGACCGCCGGCGAAGTGGTCCAGCAGCCGGTGGCCGCCGTAGAGGTGGGCGGCCTCGTCCGCGGGGGCCGAGTTCGCCAGACCCAGCGTCAGGACCGTCTGCATCAGCAGCACCCCGAGCAGGGGACCGCGGGACCGCAGAATCGCCATGTGCGCCGCCTGCTCTCGTACCGGCCGCCGACCCTCGGCGGGCCTCGATGTGCCGTCACGATAATCGGCCGTCAGATTCCGCCCGGGGCCTCGCCACACCGGCGTTCGTGTGCTGTCCGCAGGTCGGGTCAACGGGGTTGGACTGGGCGGGTGAACTGTCAGGACTCGGGCATTCCATAGGTTTCCGGGCGGGCGTTCGGCATCTAATCTCAAAATCCGGCCGACCTCGGCCGCCCGTCCACCCGTCCGAACCACGCGATCGGGACCCGATGAACATCCTTGCCGAGCAGGTCCCAGCCGACCTGGCCCTGACCGGCCCGGCCACGCCCGACGTGCCCCCGTCCGGCCGGGAGCCGCTGATCGTCGCCCTGATCCCCGCGCACAACGAGGCGCAGCGGATCGGAGCGGCCCTCGCCGCGCTGAGGCGGCAGTCCCCGGCGCCCGACCGGACGGTGGTGGTCTGCGACAACTGCACCGACGACACCGCCCTGGTCGCCGCCGTGCTCGGCGCCGAGGTCATGAGCACCGCGGACAACCGGGACAAGAAGGCCGGCGCACTCAACCAGGCCCTCGCCCGGCTCGAACCCGAGCTGGCCGACACCGACCTCGTGCTCGTCCAGGACGCCGACACCACCCTCAACCCGGGCTTCCTGCGGGCCGCGGTGGACGCCTCCACCGAGGGCGTCGGCGGCGTCGGCGGGATCTTCTACGGCGAGCCCGGCGGCGGCCTGCTCGGTGTCCTGCAGCGGATCGAGTTCCACCGGTACGCCATCTCGATCGCCCGCAAGCGCTACCGGGCGGAGGTCCTCACCGGCACCGCCAGCCTGTTCCGGGCCGGTGTCCTGCGCGAGATCCACCGGGCCCGGCGCTCCGGCCGGCTCGGAGGCGGCACCGGCTACTACTCGGTGTCGTCACTGACCGAGGACGACGAGATCACCAAGGCCGTCCGCACGCTCGGCTACCGCACGGTCTCGCCGCCCGGCTGCGAGGTGGTGACCGAGGTGATGCCGACCGTCCCCCGGCTGTGGCAGCAGCGCCTGCGCTGGCAGCGCGGCGCACTCGAGAACCTGCGGGACTACGGCTGGACGCGGGTGACGGCGCCGTACATCCTGCGCCAGTTCCTGATGGCGCTCTCCGTCCTCTTCATGTTCATGTACCTCGGCTACATGCTCCTCACCACGCTGCTCTTCGGCTGGCCCCAGCTGTCGACCCTCTGGGCGTGCGTGGGGCTCGTCTTCGTCCTGGAGAAGGTCGTCACCGCGCGGAAGGCCGGCTGGCGCGCCCACCTCCTGGTCCTCACGTTGGTCGTGGAACTCGTCTACGACGTCATTCAGCACTGCATCTACGTCCAGGCGCTCTGGAGGTTCGCATGGAAGAGAGAACAGCGATGGTGCGCGACATAGCGAACGCACCGTCGTCCGCAAGGAACCCGCTCACCACGTGCCGCCGCCCGGCGGACCAGAGGAGGAAAACATGTACGGACAGCTCCCAACCTGGGGTGCGGCCGGTACGGCCGGAACGCTGGCCGCGACCGGCGTGAACTCGATGGGCCTGCTCGTGGCGGCGTTCACGCTGACCATGGCGGGCGCCGCGCTGATGCGACTGCTCCCGCGCCGCTGAGCCCGAGGGCGGCCCACCCGCCCGTCCGCCCGTGGTCGTCGGCCTCCCGGCCGGCGGCCGCGGCGGACGGTCAGGGCCTGTCCCGGGGACGGGACCGGACGACTCCTACGGCAGCCAGTTTGGGGCGGGCTGCATCACGACCAGCCGGTCGGCCTCCATGGTCGCCGGCCGGGAGCCCCGCGGCGGGGTGTGGAAGTTCCCGTCGTCCACCGCCAGGTTGAGGATCGGGTACGCGGCGAAGTCCCCGCCGACGCCCAGCCCGTCCTCGTACGCGCGGACCAGGTGGTCCAGGTCGGTGCCGACGTACCAGACCACGCTGTCGGCGCCGAAGCGTGCCCCGACCCAGAGCCAGCGCCCCGCACCGATCTCCGGCCCCGAGTACAGCGCACCCGAGCCCGGCGGCAGGACGTGGTTGGCGAACTCGATGGTGCCCGGGAAGTCGGCGTGCCACTCGAAGACGTCCAGCTCGTTGTGGCCGTCGCGCCACGTCCACAGCCCGGGCCAGGTGCCCGAGCCCGCGGCGGGCAGCCGGACGTGGGCCATCAGCAGGCCGCCGGTGCGGATCTGCGCGCCGGTGCCGCCAGATGCGCAGGAGTCGCCGGTGGTCAGCAGCCCGGTGTTCCACCGCCCGTCGGCCCGCGGGGTGGCAGTGATCGTCAGGTGTCCGCGGGCCGTGCTGAGCGCCGTCGTGGTGAGGTGGTCCAGCTTGTAGTGGCCGGGGTTGGACGTGCACTGCGCGTACGCGGCGCTCTGCCAGCCCCATGGGCGGCCGGGGCCGAGGTCGAGTGTGCGGAAGGAATCGTCCAGCACGGTGGTCGAGGGGTGCTCCGCGGCAGCGGCGGGGGCCGCGGCCGCCGAACACAGCAGTGCGGCCGAGGTCAGTACGCGCAGGAACATCGGGCTTTCCGATCGTGGCAGGGTCGCCGTGCTCCCACCATGGGGCCGCCGCCGGAGTTCCTCACCTCGGCCGGGCCCGTGCGGGCTATCGGGTCGTGCGGCCCTTAGGCTCGTAGGTACTGCATGTTCGGATGCTCGGAGCGCCGTACCGGAGGGGCCATGGCGGTGGAGGAGCGGACCGGCGGCCGGACCAGCCGCCTGGAGGTCCGGCTGGTCAGGCGCGGATTCGAGGACCCGGACGCCGCCGTCGCGCGCCTCGCCGAGCCGGCGCTCACCGGCCTCGCCGGAGACTCCCTGCTGCTGGACTCGCTCGGCTCCACCGCCGACCCCGACCTCGCCCTGTCCGGCCTCGCCCGCCTGCTGGAGGCCCTCGACGAGCCCGAACGGCACACCCTGCGCGACACCCTCACCACCGCCAAACCGCTGCGCGACCGCCTGCTCGCCGTTCTCGGCGCCTCCGCCGCCCTCGGCGACCACCTGGCCCGCCACCCCGAGGACTGGCACGCCCTGGTCAGCTTCGAGCAGCGCGACATCCACCCCGGCGCCGCCGAGTTCCGCCGCGCCCTCGCCGAGCGGGTCTGGGCCGCCGACCCGCCCCGCCGCCCCGACGTGCTGCGCACCGCCTACCGCCGCTGCCTGCTCGCCATCGCCGCCCGCGACCTCACCGGCACCACCGACCTGTCGCAGACCTCCGCCGAACTCGCCGACCTCGCCGGCGCGACCCTGCAGACCGCCCTGGACATCGCCTCCGACGAGGACCCGGCCGCCGCGGCCGCCTGCCGGCTCGCCGTGATCGGCATGGGCAAGTGCGGCGGCGGCGAACTCAACTACGTCTCCGACGTGGACGTGATCTTCGTCGCCGAGCCGGGCGAGGGCACCGAGGAGCACCGGGCGATGCAGGCCGCCACCCGGCTCGCCGCCCGGCTGATGCGGATCTGCTCGGACACCACCGGCGAGGGCGTCATCTGGCCGGTCGACGCCAACCTCCGACCCGAGGGCCGCAACGGGCCGCTGGTGCGCACCCTCGCCAGCCACCTCGCCTACTACCAGCGCTGGGCCAAGACCTGGGAGTTCCAGGCCCTGCTCAAGGCCCGCCCGGTCGCCGGCGACATGGAGCTCGGCGCCGCCTACACCGAGGCCATCGCCCCGCTGGTGTGGCAGGCCGCCGCCCGGGAGAACTTCGTCGCCGACGTCCAGCAGATGCGCCGCCGCGTCGTCGACGCCATCCCCGCCACCGAGCTCGACCGGCAGCTCAAGCTCGGCCCCGGCGGTCTGCGCGACGTCGAGTTCGCCGTCCAGCTGCTCCAGCTGGTGCACGGCCGCACCGACCCCGCGCTGCGCAGCGGCAACACCCTGCAGGCCCTGCAGGCGCTCAGCGACGGCGGCTACGTCGGCCGGGCCGACGCCGCCTCCCTGGACACCGCCTACCGCTTCCTGCGCGCGATGGAGCACCGCATCCAGCTGCACCGGCTGCGCCGCACCCACCTGATGCCGACCGGCCAGGCCGACCAGCGGCGCCTGGCCCGCTCGCTCGCCGTCCTGATCAACGACGACACCCGGGCCGACCCGGTCGCCGCCCTGCACCGCGAATGGCGGCGGCACGCCGTCGAGGTCCGCCGGCTGCACGAGCGGCTGTTCTACCGGCCGCTGCTGGACGCCGTCGCCGAGCTGCCCGCCGGCGCGGCGGGCCTGCGCGCCGACGCCGCCAAGGCCCGGCTGGAGGCGCTCGGCTACGCCGACCCCGCCGCCGCGCTGCGCCACCTGACCGCCCTCGCCTCCGGCGTCAGCCGCAAGGCCGCGATCCAGCGCACCCTGCTGCCCGTCCTGCTCGGCTGGTTCGCCGACTCCGCCGACCCGGACGCCGGACTGCTCAACTTCCGGCAGGTCTCCGACGCGCTCGGCCGCACCCCCTGGTACCTGCGGCTGCTGCGCGACGAGGGCGCCGCAGCCGAGCAGCTCGCCCGGGTGCTGTCGGCCGGCCGGCTCGCCCCGGACCTGTTGCTGCGCGCGCCCGAGGCGGTCGCCATGCTCGGCGACCCGCAGGGCCTGGTGCCGCGCGGCCGGGCCGCGCTGGAGCAGGAGATACTCGCCGCGGTCGGCCGGGCCGGGGACGCCGCCGCCGGCGTCGCCGCGGCCCGGGCCGTCCGCCGCCGCGAACTCTTCCGCACCTCCGCCGCCGACGTGCTCGGCCGGCTCGGCGACGACCCGGCCGAGGCCCTCGACACCGCGGCCGAGGCGCTCACCGCCCTGAACGCGGCCACCCTGCAGGGCGCCCTGCGCGCCTGCATCGCCGGCTGGGAGGCCCGCAACGGCGAGCTGCCGACCAGGATCGCCGTCATCGCGATGGGCCGCTTCGGCGGCCACGAGCTCGGCTACGGCTCCGACGCGGACGTGCTGCTCGTCCACGAGCCGGTGCTGGAGGCCCTCGACGAGGACGCCGCCCGGGCCGCCCACGCCGTCTGCCACGAGCTGCGCACCCTGCTCGCCGCCCCCTCCACCGAACCGCCGCTGCTGGTCGACGCCGACCTGCGCCCCGAGGGCCGCAACGGCCCGCTGGTGCGCACCCTCGCCTCCTACGCCGCCTACTACCGGCGGTGGTCGCACGTCTGGGAGAGCCAGGCGCTGCTGCGGGCCGAGCCGGTGGCCGGCGACGCCGGGCTGGGGGAGCGGTTCCGGGCGCTGATCGACCCGCTGCGCTATCCGGGCGGTGGCGTGCCGGACCGCGACCTGGTGGAGATCCGGCGGATCAAGGCCCGGATCGAGTCCGAGCGGCTGCCGCGGGGCGCCGACCCCACCACCCACACCAAGATCGGCCGGGGCGGTCTGGCCGATGTCGAGTGGGTGGTGCAGCTCTTCCAGCTCCAGCACGGCCACGAGCTGCCGGGGCTGCGCACCACCCGGACGAGGGCCGCGCTCGCGGAGGCCGCCCGGGCCGGGCTGGTCGCGCACGAGGACGCCCTGGTGCTGGACACCGCCTGGGTGCTGGCCTCCCGGGTGCGCAGCGCCGTGATGCTGGTGCGCGGCCGGCCCGGGGACAGCTTCCCCGGCGACGCCCGGGAGCTCGCCGGGGTCGCCCGCTACCTCGGCTACGGCGCCGGGCACTCCGGTGAGCTGGTGGACGACTACCGGCGCACGACCCGGCGGGCCCGCGCGGTGGTGGAGCGGCTGTTCTACGGTCCGTGACGGCCGCGGCCGTCGGCCCACGGCCGGGTGAGGCCCGCGGTCAGTTGCGGCCGGCGCCGACCGGCGTCGTCCAGTGCACCGGCACGGTGACCGGCTGAGGGCGCGGCCCGCCCGGCACCCTCGGCAGCTGGTACGCCCAGACGTGGTAGACCAGCCGGGCGGCCAGGAAGCCGACCGCGAGGCAGAGCACGCCGCCGACGGCGTCCATCCAGAAGTGGTTGGCGGTCGAGACGATCACGACCAGGGTGACCGCCGGATAGAGCAGGCCGAGCACCCGCACCCAGGTGCGGTGGGCCAGGAAGAAGATGGTCAGACCGCACCAGAGCGACCAGCCGATGTGCATCGAGGGCATCGCCGCGTACTGGTTGGAGACGTGCGCCGCGGGACCGGAGGCCATCGACCCCCAGGTGTGGTGGACGGCGACGGTGTCGATGAAGCCGCCGCCGGTCATCAGGCGGGGCGGTGCCAGGGGGAAGCAGTAGAAGCCGACCAGGGCGATGCCGGTGGTCACGAAGAGGACCGTGCGGGTGGCCGCGTAGCGGCCGGGATGTCTGCGGTACAGCCAGACCAGCACCCCGATCGTCACGATGAAGTGCAGGGTCGCGTAGTAGTAGTTCATACCGACGATCAACCACTCGGCCCGGTCGACGGTGTGGTTGACCGCCCGCTCTATGCCGACGCCGAGGGCGCGCTCGAAGCGCCACACCCAGTCGGCGTGCTTCTGGGCGATCGAGGCCTGCTCGGGGACGGCGTTGCGCACCAGCGAGTACAGCCAGTAGCTGATGCCGATCAGCGCGAGCTCGAACCAGAGCCGGGGCCGGGCGGGGGAGCTGCGCTGGGTGCGGACCCGCGCGCGGAGCGCGGCGGAGCGCGTACGGGCGGCGCTGGTGGCTCCGTCCGGCAGCGAGGTCCTGCGGTGCACGCCCTCGCCCGGGACGGAACCGCCGGTGGACGCCGCGCCGGCGCGGTCGGCGTCGGCTGCGTGGATCTCGGTCGGTTCCCCCATGGACGAGAAGTCTGCCAGACGTCCCGTGGCCGTCCGCTCATCCTCTGGTCGGGGATTCTTCACCGGCTGTCCCCCTGCGGATGGAGGGGGAGTGAGCCTGGGGGGACGCATGCAATCCATTGTTGCGTGTGCGCATCACAGGGGTCGAACCGGGGTGACCCGGGCGTCCGGGGGCGGTGTGGTTCACGGGGGAGCCCGTCGGGTGCTGTCAGGCACCGGACCGGGTCGTCCGGACCCGACGGGCGGCAATCCCCGTGAAACGCGCCCGGCATCCGGCGGTACTTCCCGGGCGCACGTACGACTCTGCGGCCTTCGCAACGGTTCGGTCAAGAGGTTGGTTGCAACATTTTCAGCATCTTGCTGAAACATCTTGCAGCGCGCTAGCGTCCACGCCACCTCAACTCAATGACGAACGAGCCGCCCCAAGGGAGCCCGCTGTGGCCGATGCTCAGCCCCGCCGTTCTCGGAGCACCACCCCGTACCGCAGACCCCGCCGAGCAGCCGTCCTGCTGGCCGCGTCCCTGATCTCCGCCACCCTCGGTTCGGCTCCGCTGGCCGCCGCCGCGGCCCCGCCCGCCCCGCCCTCCGACGCCGCGCTCGCCGCCACCGCAGGCCGGCACGACCTCACGCGGGAGCAGTTCTACTTCGTCCTTCCCGACCGCTTCGCCAACGGAAACACCGCGAACGACACCGGGGGCATCACCGGCGGCCGCCTCGACAACGGCTTCGACCCCGCCGACAAGGGCTTCTACCACGGCGGCGACCTGCAGGGCCTGATCGACAAGCTCGACTACATCGAGGACCTCGGCACCACCGCCATCTGGATGGCGCCGATATTCAAGAACAAGCCCGTCCAGGGCACCGGCGCCGACGCCTCGGCCGGCTACCACGGCTACTGGATCACCGACTTCACCCAGGTCGACCCGCACTTCGGCACCAACGACCAGCTCAAGGAGCTGATCCGCAAGGCGCACGCCAAGGGCATCAAGGTCTTCTTCGACGTCATCACCAACCACACCGCCGACGTCGTCGACTTCGCCGAGCACACCTACGACTACCGCTCGGCCGGCGCCTACCCGACCCTGGACGCGGACGGCAACCCGGTCGACGAGACGGCCGTCGCCGACGCCGGCACCGCCTGGCCGAGGATCACCAAGGACTCGTTCCCCTACAGCCCGGTGCTGCGCACCCCGGCCGACGCGAACGCCAAGACCCCGTCCTGGCTGAACGACCCCTCGCTCTACCACAACCGCGGCAACTCGACCTTCGTCGGCGAGTCCTCCACCGAGGGCGACTTCTCCGGCCTGGACGACCTCGACACCCAGAACCCCAAGGTCGTCGAGGGCATGAAGAAGATCTACCAGACCTGGGTCGCCGAGGCCGGCGTCGACGGCTTCCGGATCGACACCGTCAAGCACGTCAACATGGCGTTCTGGCAGAACTGGGCGCCCGCGCTCAAGCAGTTCGCCGCCCAGCGCGGCAACAAGGACTTCTTCATGTTCGGCGAGGTCTACTCCGCCGACCCGTCCGTCACCGCGCCGTATGTCACCAAGGGCAAGCTGCAGGCCACCCTGGACTTCGCCTTCCAGGACGCGGCCCGCCGGTTCGTCTCGCAGAACGGCTCCGCCAAGTCCCTCGCCGAGCTGTACGCGCAGGACTACCGCTACACCACCGGCGCCACCGACGCGTACGAGCTGCCGACCTTCCTCGGCAACCACGACATGGGCCGCTTCGGCAGCTTCCTGCAGAGCGACAACCCGGGCGCGAGCCAGGACCTGCTGCTGAAGAAGGACCTGCTCGCCAACGAGCTGCAGTTCCTCACCCGCGGCCAGCCGGTCGTCTACTACGGCGACGAGCAGGGCTTCACCGGCGCGGGCGGCGACAAGGACGCCCGGCAGGACATGTTCGCCTCCAGGACCCCCTCCTACAACGCCGACAACGTCATCGGCGGCAGCAAGGGCTCCACCGACCGCTACGGCAGGCACGGCGCGCTCTACGAGGGCATCTCCGACCTCGCCTCGCTGCGCGAGGCCCACCCGGCGCTCGCCGACGGCGCCCAGATCGAGCGGTACGCCGCCGACGGCGCCGGCGTGTACGCCTTCTCCCGGATCGACGCCAAGCAGCAGGTCGAGTACCTGGTCGCGGTGAACAACGCGGCCGAGCCGAAGACCGTCGCCCTGGACACCTACTCCGCCGGCATGGACTTCCGGTCGGTGTACCCGGCCGCCGGCGCCAAGGCCACCACCGGCGCCGACCGCAAGCTCACCGTCACCGTGCCGCCGATGTCCTCGGTGGTCTACAAGGCGTCCGGCAGGCTCGCCAAGCCCGCGGCCGGCCCGCAGATCACCCTGCAGGCGCCCGCCGACGGCTCCACCGGCACCGTCACCGTCGGTGCCCAGGTGCCCGGCACCGGCTTCGACCGGGTCACCTTCGCCGCGCAGGTGGGCAACGGCCCGTGGCAGGTCCTCGGCACCGCCGACAACGGCGCCTTCAAGGTCACCCAGGACGTCTCGGCGGCCGCCCCCGGCACCGTCGTCCGCTACAAGGCCGTCGTCCAGGACTCGGCCGGCCGGCTCGCCTCCACCACCGGCTCCTTCACCACCGGCTCCCCGGTACCGCAGCAGGCCCCGAGCTCCACCTCCCGCCCCTACGCGGTCGTGCACTACCAGCGCAAGAACGGCGACTACGACGGCTGGAACCTCTACGCCTGGGGCGATCTCGCCGACGGCGAGTCCACCACCTGGCCCGACGGGCACGGCTTCGTCGGCCGCGACGCCTACGGTGCTTTCGCCTACGTCAAGCTGAAGTCCGGCGCCTCCGACGTCGGCTTCGTCGTCGAGAACAACGGCACCAAGGACGTCGACGCCGACCGCCACATCGACCTCGGCACCACCGGCGAGGTGTGGATCAAGGAGGGCGACCCGGCCGTCCGCACCGCCGACCCCGACCCGGCCGTGCCGGTGAAGGAGAACACCGCGGTCATCCACTACCACCGCGCGGACGGCAAGTACGACGGCTGGGGCCTGCACGACTGGACGGGCGCGGCCAACCCCACCGACTGGGGCAGCCCGCTGATGCCGACCCGCAGGGACGCGTTCGGCGCGGTCTTCGAGGTGCCGCTCGCCGAGGGCGCGACCAGCCTCAGTTACATCGTCCACAACGGCAACGACAAGGACCTGCCGCAGGACCAGTCGCTGAACTTCGCCACCAGCGGCCGCGAGATCTGGATCGTCGGCGGCCAGGAGGGGTACCTGCTGCCGCAGGCCGCCGGCACCTCCTCGCAGCTCGACCTCACCTCCTCGCGCGCCCAGTGGATCGACGCGAAGACCGTCGTGGTGCCCGCCAACTACGGCGCCGGCGACGCCGCGCTCAAGGGCGGCACCAGCGCCCAGCTGATCTTCGACCCGGCCGGCGGCATCACCGTCGACAAGGGCGTGCTCAGCAAGCCCGGCCGCTGGATCCGGCTCAACCCCGGCACCCTCACCGACGCCCAGAAGGCCGCGTTCCCGCACCTCGCCGGCTACCGCGCCTTCACCGTCGACAGCCGCGACACCGGCCGGATCACCGACGCCCTGCGCAGCCAGCTGGTCTTCGCCGAGCACCTGCCGAACGGCGCCGCGCTGGCCGCCACCGGCGTGCAGATCCCCGGCGTCCTCGACGACCTGTACGGCGCCAAGGCCGCCAAGGCCCAGCTCGGCCCGGTCTACGGCGGCCGCAAGGAGAGCGGCTGGTTCGGCGACGACACCCGCAAGGTCACCCTCTCGCTCTGGGCGCCGACCGCCGCCGAAGTCTCCGTCGACCTCTACGACAAGGCCACCGGCGGCACCCCGAAGAACGTGCCGCTCAAGCGGGACGACGCCACCGGCATCTGGTCGTTCACCCGCGACCACGACGATCTGGACGGCAAGTACTACACGTACAAGGTCAAGGTCTGGGCGCCCAGCGTCCAGCAGGTGGTGACCAACACCGTGACCGACCCGTACGCCGTGGCGCTCTCCACCGACTCCACCCGCAGCCTGGTCGCCGACCTCTCGGACCGGGGAACCAAGCCCAAGGGCTGGGACCAGCACCGCAGCCCGGCGGCGATCCCGGCCGCGAAGCAGCAGATCCAGGAGCTGCACGTCCGGGACTTCTCCAGCGCGGACACCACCGTGCCGGCCGACGAGCGCGGCACCTACCTGGCGTTCACCCGGTCCACCTCGGCCGGCATGCAGCACCTGCGCGACCTCGCCAAGGCCGGCGTCACCACGATCCACCTGCTGCCGACCTTCGACATCGCCACCATCCGCGAGAACCGCGCCGACCAGAAGCTGCCCGCCTGCGACCTGGCCTCGCTCGCCGCCGACAGCGACAAGCAGCAGGAGTGCGTCGCCGCCGTCCAGGCCGAGGACGCGTACAACTGGGGCTACGACCCGCTGCACTACACCGTGCCCGAGGGCTCCTACGCCACCGATCCCAACGGCACCGCCCGCACCGTGCAGTTCCGGCAGATGGTGCAGGCCATGCACGACGCCGGCCTGCGGGTCGTCCTCGACGTGGTCTACAACCACACCGCCGCCGCCGGACAGGCCGAGCACTCCGTGCTCGACAAGATCGTCCCCGGCTACTACCAGCGGCTCGGCGACACCGGCAAGGTCACCACGGACAGCTGCTGCGCCGACACCGCGCCCGAGCACGCCATGATGAACAAGCTGGTCGTCGACTCGGTCGTCACCTGGGCCCGGCAGTACCGCGTCGACGGCTTCCGCTTCGACCTGATGGGCCTCGACCCGAAGTCGACCATGCTGGACGTGCAGTCCGCGCTGCGCGCCCTGACCCCGCAGAAGGACGGCGTCGACGGGAAGAACATCTTCCTGTACGGCGAAGGCTGGAACTTCGGCGTCGTCGCCAACGACGCCCGCTTCGTCCAGGCCACCCAGACCAACATGGCCGGCACCGGCATCGCCACCTTTAACGACCGGATCCGCGACGCCGCCCGCGGCGGCAACTACATGCTCTCCTCGGCGCCCCAGCAGGGCTTCGCCTCCGGCCTGTTCACCGACCCCAACGGCTCGGCGGACAACGGCACCGCGGCCGAGCAGAAGGCCCGTCTGCTGCACCAGATGGACCAGGTCAAGGTCGGCCTCACCGGCAACCTGGCCGGCTACTCCTTCACCGACACCAACGGGAAGACCGTCACCGGCAAGGCCGTCGACTACAACGGCGCCCCCACCGGCTACGCCGCCCAGCCCGGCGAGGCCGTCGAGTACCTCGACGCGCACGACAACGCCGACCTGTTCGACGCCCTCGCCTACAAGCTGCCGGCCGGCACCTCGCCGGCCGACCGGGCCCGGATGCAGGCGCTCGGCCTCTCGCTGACCGCGCTGAGCCAGGGCCCGGGCTTCGCCCAGGCCGGCAGCGACGTGCTGCGCTCCAAGTCGCTGGACGCCAACTCCTTCGACTCCGGCGACTGGTTCAACGCCATCCACTGGGACTGCACCCAGGGCAACGGCTGGGGCCGGGGCCTGCCGATGGCCGCCGACAACAAGTCGATGTGGTCGACCGCCAAGTCGCTGCTGGCCGACCCGAAGCTGGCCGTCGGCTGCAACGAGACCAAGGCCTCGACCTCGATGTACCAGCAGTTCCTGCGGATCCGGCAGTCCTCGCCGCTGTTCTCGCTGAGCACCGCCGCAGAGGTGCAGAAGCGGCTGTCCTTCCCGCTCTCCGGCACGGCCGGGGAAGCGCCCGGTGTGATCACCATGCACCTGGACGGCACCGGCCTGCGCGGTGCGGAGAAGGGCATCACCGTGGTCTTCAACCCCACGCCGACCGCCCAGCAGCAGACCCTGGCCGCCCTCAAGGGCACCGCCCAGGCGCTGCACGCGGTGCAGGCCGGCGGCGCCGACGCGGTGGTGAAGCAGTCCGCCTTCGACCCGGCCACCGGCACCTTCACGGTGCCGGCCCGCACGGTGGCGGTGTTCGTCCAGCACTGACGGAACGTCCGTAGCGAGAAGGGGCTCCGCAGCCATGCGGAGCCCCTTCGTTTTGGCTGAAAACCACCTCCCGGCGGCGTGATGGCCCATCATGTCAGGTACGCAGCAACGGGTTCGCACACCCACCGGCCAGGGCCATGCGGCCGGTGGGGGCCGATCCGGCCGCCGGCGGGCCGCGCCGCGGCGCGGCGGAGGTCCGCCGAGCCGCCCGAGGCGACTTCCCGTCAGGCGTTAACGCCCGTTGGCGTTTCTTGGCCAATCTGGTGGCATGCATCTGTCATTCATCGGCCGTTTGCTGCCACGATTCCTCCGGCCGCAGACGGACTGGTCCCCCACCCCCGGTGCGGCCGCACCAACGACATGTAAAGCGCCTCCGCACCACCTGCACGGCCCCCACTTGCACCGCACCCGCGCCGCGCACCCACCGGTTCGGGCCCCCGCTGCGCCGCAACCCCGCGGCCCAGGTTCTCTCCACCGCTCGTGACCCCGCGACCGGTCGGAAAAGGAGTCCGCATGTCCCGCTACACCCCTGCCCGGGTGAGTATGGCCGCGCTGGCGGCCACCACTGCTCTGCTGGTGACCGGCATCCCCGTCGTGGCCAACGCCGCGCCCACCGCGCCTTCCGCCGTGGCCCCGCAGGCGGCCGTGAACCGCGCCCAGCTGCTGTCCGACGCCGGCCAGGCGAGCGCCGCCGTCGCCCAGACGCTCGGCCTCGGCGCCCAGGAGAAGCTCGTCGTCAAGGACGCGATCGTGGACGCGGACGGCACCCGCCACCTGCGGTACGAGCGCACCTACGCCGGACTCCCCGTGCTCGGCGGCGACCTGGTCGTGCACCAGACCGCGGCCGGTGCGACCAAGAGCGTGGACAAGGCCACCCAGGCCGCCCTGACCGGTGTGAACACCACGCCCAAGCTGGCCGCGCCGAAGGCCCAGGCCGCCGCGCTGGCCGCCGAGTCGGGCTCCGCCCTCGACACCGCCCCGCGGCTGGTCGTCTGGGCCGCCGACGGCTCCCCGCGCCTCGCCTGGGAGACCGTCGTCTCCGGCACCGAGTCGGACGGCACCCCGAGCAGGATGCACGTCGTCACCGACGCCTCCACCGGCAACGTGATCCAGAAGTTCGAGGGCATCAAGACCGGCACCGGCACCGGCGTCTTCGTCGGCAACGTCACCATCGGCACCACGCTGTCCGGTTCGACGTACCAGATGAAGGACGGCGCCCGCGGCAACGGCTACACCACCAACCTGAACCACGGCACCTCCGGCACCGGCACCCTCTACAGCAAGTCCACCGACACCTGGGGCAACGGCCAGGCCTCCAACGGCGAGTCCGCCGCGGTCGACGCCCACTTCGGCGTCGCCACCACCTGGGACTACTTCAAGAACGTCCACGGCCGCAACGGCATCAAGGGCGACGGCGTCGGCGCCTACAGCCGCGTCCACTACGGCAACAACTACGTGAACGCGTTCTGGGACGACGGCTGCTTCTGCATGACCTACGGCGACGGCTCGGGCAACAACGCCCCGCTGACCGAACTCGACGTCGCCGGCCACGAGATGAGCCACGGCGTCACCGCCAACACCGCCAACCTCAACTACTCCGGCGAGTCCGGCGGCCTCAACGAGGCCACCTCCGACATCTTCGGCAGCATGGTCGAGTTCTACGCCAACATCCCGTCGGACAACCCCGACTACCTCATCGGCGAGCTCATCAACATCAACGGCGACGGCACGCCGCTGCGCTACATGGACAAGCCCTCCAAGGACGGCAGCTCCGCCGACTCCTGGTACTCGGGCGTCGGCAACCTGGACGTGCACTACTCGTCCGGCGTCGCCAACCACTTCTTCTACCTGCTGTCCGAGGGCAGCGGCGCCAAGGTCATCAACGGCGTCAGCTACAACTCGCCGACGGTCAACAACATCGCCGTCACCGGCATCACCCGGGACAAGGCCGCGAAGATCTGGTACCGCGCGCTGAGCGTCTACATGACCTCGACCACCAACTACGCGGCCGCCCGCACCGCGACGCTGAACGCCGCCACCGACCTCTACGGCAACGGCAGCGCCGAGTACAACGCGGTCGCCACCGCCTGGGCCGCGGTCAACGTCGGCTCGCTGCCGAGCGGCACGGTCACCGTCACCAACCCGGGCAACCAGACCACCGCCCTCAACGGCACCGCCAGCCTGCAGATCCAGGCCAGCGGCGGCACCGCCCCGCTGACCTTCAGCGCCACCGGCCTGCCGACCGGCCTGTCGATCAGCTCCGGCGGCCTGATCACCGGCACCGCCACCACCGCGGGCACCTACAACGTGACCGTGACCGCCAAGGACGCCGCGAACAAGACCGGCACCACCAGCTTCACCTGGACGGTCAACTCCGGCGGTGGCGGCACCTGCACCCCGGCGCAGCTGCTCGGCAACGCCGGCTTCGAGTCCGGCGCCACCACCTGGACCTCCACCAGCGGCGTCATCGACAACTCCGCCTCCCAGGCCTCGCACAGCGGCTCCTGGAAGGCCTGGCTGGACGGCTACGGCTCCAGCCACACGGACAGCCTGTCCCAGACGGTGAGCATCCCGGCCGGCTGCAAGGCGACCCTGAGCTACTGGCTGCACATCGACACGGCGGAGACCACCACCTCCACCGCGTACGACAAGCTGACCGTCACGGTCAACGGCACCACCGTCGCCTCGTACTCGAACCTCAACAAGGCGACCGGCTACAGCCAGAAGACGATCGACCTGTCGGCCTACGCGGGCCAGTCGGTCACCCTGAAGTTCAACGGCGTGGAGGACTCCTCGCTGCAGACCAGCTTCGTGATCGACGACACCTCGATCCAGACCGGCTGACTCTGATCCGGTAGTCCGCGAGGGCCCGGCCGCATCCTGCGGCCGGGCCCTCGTGCGTTTCCCGCCGGTCGTCCACGCTGTGAGACTCCGGAAACCCCCGCGCAACACGAAACACCGCGGAAACACGGGTGTCCGCAGCGGGAAATACGGCCCGGACAGACTCTCCCGACCGGCGCGCCCCCACCACCCGCAGGCGCGCCGCACGGGAAGGTTCCGCATGCTGCTCGCTGACTCCACGGCCGGCCTCGACACCGGCGACACCGCCTGGCTGCTCGCCAGCACCGCGCTCGTCCTGCTGATGACCCCCGGGCTCGCGCTGTTCTACGGCGGCATGGTCCGCACCAAGAGCGTGCTCAACATGATCATGATGAGCTTCGTGTCGATCGCGGTCGTCACCGTGGTCTGGCTGGTCGCCGGCTACTCGCTCGCCTTCGGCCCGGACGCCGGCGGCTGGGGCGTCATCGGCACCCTCGACCACCTCGGTATGGCCGGCATCACCCCGGCGAGCCTGACCGGCCACGTGCCGACGCTGCTCTTCGCGACCTTCCAGCTCACCTTCGCCATCGTCACCGCCGCGCTGATCAGCGGAGCGATCGCCGACCGCGCCCGGTTCGGCTCCTGGGTGGCCTTCACCGCCGCCTGGACCCTGCTGGTCTACGTGCCGGTCGCGCACTGGGTGTTCTCGCCCGACGGCTGGGTGCTGTCCAGGCTCGGCGCCCTGGACTACGCGGGCGGCACCGTGGTCGAGGTCAACTCCGGCGCCAGCGGCCTCGCCCTCGCCCTGCTGCTCGGCCCGCGCCTCGGCTTCCGCAAGGAGGCCATGCGGCCGCACAACCTGCCGCTGGTGGTGCTCGGCGCCGGCCTGCTCTGGTTCGGCTGGTTCGGCTTCAACGCCGGCTCCGCGCTCGGCGCCAACGGCACCGCCGCAGCCGTCCTGCTCAACACCCAGGCGGCCGGCTGCACCGGCCTGCTGGGCTGGCTGCTGGTGGAGAAGCGCCGCGACGGCCACGCCACCACGCTCGGCGCGGCCTCCGGAGCGGTGGCCGGCCTGGTCGCGATCACCCCCTCCTGCGGCAGCGTCGACCTGCTCGGCGCCCTGGCGGTCGGCCTGGCCGCCGGTGTGGTCTGCTCCTACGCGGTCAGCTGGAAGTTCCGCTTCGGCTACGACGACTCGCTGGACGTGGTGGGCGTCCACCTGGTCGCCGGTGTCATCGGCACCGTGCTGATCGGCGTCTTCGCCTCCGCCGTGATGACCGGCGGCCCGGTCGGCCTGCTGCACGGCGGCTTCACCCTGATCGGCAAGCAGCTGCTGGCGGTGGCGGCGGTCGGGGCGTACGCGTTCGGCGCCACCTACGGCATCGGCAGGGCGATCGACCGGCTGATGGGCTTCCGGGCCCCGGCCGAACACGAACTGACCGGTCTGGACCTCGCCGTGCACGCCGAGAGCGCGTACGATCACGGCGTCCTGGGTCACGGCACGACGGCCCACGCCACCGTGCTGGCACAGCACCCGTCCGACAAGGCCGCCACCGCATGAAGCTGATCACCGCCGTCGTCAAGCCGTTCAAGCTGGACGAGGTCAAGACCGCGCTGCAGGAGCGCGGGGTGCACGGGCTCACGGTCACCGAGGCGAGCGGCTACGGGCGCCAGCACGGCCACACCGAGGTGTACCGCGGCGCCGAGTACCGGATCGACCTGGTGCCCAAGGTGCGGATCGAGGTCGTCGTCGAGGACGAGGACGCCGAGGACGTGATGGACACCATCGTCGCCGCCGCCCGCACCGGGAAGATCGGCGACGGCAAGGTCTGGTGCGTGCCGGTGGACGGGATCGTCCGCGTCCGCACCGGCGAGCGCGGGCCGGACGCGGTCTGACCCCGCCCGGCCCGGCACTCACTGGAGGGCTGACGCCCGGTTGGCACCGTCCTTGGCGATCTCGACCGGGATCCGGAAGTCCCACAGCGGGGACTTGGCGACCTCGGCCCAGAAGGCCTGGCCCTTCGGCGGCTGCTGCCGGTTGTGGACGAACGGCTGCGCGCTGTTGGCGGCACGCATCTGGCCGCTGAACACGGAGAGTTCCACGGAGGAGCCGTCCGGTCGCTTGACCACCATACGGTAGCTGCCCGGCAGTGCGTCGCCCCCCGCGGTCTCCGCGTACAGCTTCGCCCCGCCCGGAAGGTCCACGCATGCGAGCCTGTGCGTGGCGTGGGGCTGGTGGCAGACGTCGCCCACCGGGCCCTCCTTGCTGAGCTCCACGAAGACGGTGCTGGGCAGGTGGTCGCCGAAGTCCACGTCGACCTGCAGCATGGCCACGTTGGGTGTGGCGTGCCCGCCGTAGGTGCTGAACCGGGTCGAGTCGGGCAGCAGCGAGGCGAAGACGCCGAGCAGGCCCGCCCCGGTGATGGCGACCTTGCCGTTCACCGGGGGGTCGGTCGGGCCGAGGACGGACAGGGCCGAGGCGCTGGGGGCGTTCGTCGCGGGTGCCTGGGAGCGGTTGAAGGTGTCGGGCCCGAACGCGGCCACCCCGCCGGTGAGCAGGGTCACGGCGGCGACCGCTCCGGCCGCCCGGGTGATCCGCCGGCGGCGGCGCAGCTTGCGGCCGCGGCTCGTGGCCTCGGCGACGATGGTCTGAACGGGAACGTGGATCTGGTCGGCGCCTGCGCCGAGCAGCCTGCTGAGGTCGTCTTCGATGTCCATGGTGCGCACTCCGGGAGCTGTGAACGGGCGGGGAGGGATCAGAGCCGGAATCAGAGCCGGAAGAGGAGTTCGCGGTCCTCGCCGAGGATCTCCCGCAGTCGGGCCAGGGAACGGGTGTTGAGGCTCTTCACCGCACCGGCGGAGATGCCCATCATGTCGGCGACCGCCTCGATGCTGTGGTCCTCGAGGTACCGCAGGACGACCACCGCCCGGTTGCGGGGCGGGAGTTGGCCGAGTGCGGCGGCGAGGGTGAGCTTCAGGTCGCTGCCGTGGCCGGCCGGCTGAGGGTTGTCGGGCATCTCGGCGAGCACGACCTCGGTGGAGCGCTTGAGGCGGCGTTGCGAGAGGTAGGTACGCAGCAGGACGGTGCGGGCGTAGGCGTCGAGCCCGGGTTCGTCCTCCCGTCGGCGCAGTCGCGGCCAGACGGCGAACATCTTGGCCAGCGCCGTCTGGACGAGGTCCTGGGCCTGGTGCCAGTCCCCGCACATGAGGTACGCGACCTGGAAGAGTCTGCGCGTGCGGGAGCTCGCGAACTCCTCGAAGTCGAGTGCTCTCTCCATGCCGTCGTCCCCCGGTGCGTTCGAGTGTCGGTGTTGTTGGCTTCCCCCTCTTAGATGCGGCGGGCCAGGTGTGAGGTATCACGGGAGTTCGCGGATGTTACCGGTGAGTCCGATTCGTTGCCTTCCACTCTCTTGACGCTCCGTTCACCCCGGTCGTACCTTCGGTGCGTTGCAAGTTTCCTGCAAGTTTCAACGGTCTTGCAGAAAACGACAGGGCGGGTTCCGCGCAGACGGCGTATCGCGGTCGCGCCCCCACCCTCCGCACCACTCCTGCGCCACCGCCCGCCACACCCCTGCGCCGCGGGCGGCCAGGCTCACCCCCACCCAGCCCCAGGAGACACCGTGGTCACCACCGTCAGCGCGGGCCGCAGAGGCCGCGCGATCGGCGCACTCACCGCGTCCGCCGCCCTGGCCCTCTCGATCGGTGCCGGTCTGTCGATCGCCCCCACCGCCGAGGCCACCCCGCCCAGCACCAAGGACGTCACCGCCACCCTCTTCGAGTGGAAGTTCGACTCCGTCGCCAAGGCCTGCACCGACACCCTCGGCCCCAAGGGCTACGGCTTCGTCGAGGTCTCGCCGCCCCAGGAGCACATCCAGGGCGCCCAGTGGTGGACCTCGTACCAGCCGGTCAGCTACAAGATCGCCGGACGCCTCGGCGACCGCACCGCTTTCCAGTCCATGGTGAACACCTGCCACGCGGCGGGCGTCAAGGTGATCGCCGACTCGGTGATCAACCACATGTCGGCCGGCTCCGGGACGGGCACCGGCGGCACCAATTACACCAAGTACAACTACCCGGGCTACTACCAGGACCAGGACTTCCACACCTGCCGCCAGGCGATCAGCAACTACGGCGACCGCTCCAACGTGCAGAACTGCGAGCTGGTCAACCTCGCGGACCTGGACACCGGCTCCGGCTACGTCCAGCAGACCATCGCCAACTACCTGAGCGACCTGCTCACCCTCGGCGTGGACGGCTTCCGGATCGACGCCGCCAAGCACATGGCCGCCTCCGACCTGTCCGGCATCAAGGCGAGGATGAGCAACCCGAACGCCTACTGGGTCACCGAGGTCATCTACGGCGCCGGCGAGCCGATCCAGCCGTCCGAGTACACCGGCCTCGGCGACGTCGACGAGTTCCGCTCCGGCACCTGGCTGAAGAGCGCCTTCAACGGCGGCAGGATCTCCGACCTGTCCTCCTGGGGCAACGGCCTGCTCGCGAGCAACCAGGCCCGCACCTTCGTCGACAACTGGGACACCGAGCGCAACGGCTCCACCCTCAACTACAAGTACGGCTCCGCCTACACGCTGGCCAACGTCTTCATGCTGGCCCACCCGTACGGCTCGCCGAACGTCTACTCCGGTTACGCCTTCACCACCAACGACGACGGCCCGCCGAACGGCGGCACGGTCAACGCCTGCTACAGCGACGGCTGGAACTGCACCCACGCCTGGCGCCAGGTCGCCAACATGGTCGGCTTCCGCAACGCCGTCTCCGGCACCGCGATGACCAACTGGTGGTCCAACGGGAACAACGCGATCGCCTTCGGCCGCGGCAGCAAGGGCTTCGTCGCGATCAACCGCGAGTCCTCCTCGATCACCCAGACCTTCCAGACCTCGCTGCCCGCCGGCACCTACTGCGACGTCCAGCACGGCGACCCGGTCTCCGGCGGCTGCACCGGCACCAGCTACACCGTCGGCTCGGACGGGAAGTTCACCGCCACGATCGGCGCGGGCGACGCCGTCGCGATCTACGTCGGCGCGGGCGGCCAGCCCACCTCCACCCCGACCCCGACCGCCACGCCCACCGGCGGCAACAGCGCGACCGTCTTCTACTCCACCGACAGGAACTGGTCGGCCTACTACCTGCACTACGCGCCCACCGGCGGCACCTGGACGACCGTGCCCGGCGTCGCGATGACCGCCGCCTGCACCGGCTGGGTCAAGTACACCGCCGACCTGGGCAGCGCGGCAGGCCTCGCCGCCACCTTCAACAACGGCTCCGGCACCTGGGACAACAACAACAGCGCCAACTACGCGCTCGGCACCGGCAACGTGACCGTCAAGGACGGCGTCGTCGGCAGCGGCGACCCGTGCGCCACCAGCACCCCGACGGCGACCCCGACCGGCACCCCGACCTCCGGCACCACCGGGGCCTCGTTCGCCGTCAACGCCACCACCACGGTCGGCCAGAACATCTACGTGGTCGGCAACAACGCGGCCCTCGGCAACTGGAACACCGGCTCCGCCCTGCTGCTCTCCTCGGCGAGCTACCCGGTCTGGAAGCTGGACGTCGCGATGGCCGCCGGCACCGCGTTCGAGTACAAGTACATCCGCAAGGACGCGAGCGGGAACGTCACCTGGGAGAGCGGCGCGAACCGGACGGCCACCGTCCCGGCGAGCGGCCCGGTCACCCTGAACGACACCTTCCGCAGCTGACACCTGACCCGACACCGGCCCCACCCGGACGGCCGCCGCACCCCCGTGGTGCGGCGGCCGTCACGGTTGCCGCGGCGAAACCCCCCGAAGGAGTGGAGTGCGGGCCGTCCCGCCGCTCCGCTCCGCCCCCGACTGCCAGCATCGCCGGGGTGACCACAACCCCCACCACCTTCGCGATCCTGGACCTCGAACTCTGCGGCGGCCGCTGGGACGGCCATCTGAAGCGCGTCCACGCCTTCGCGCCCCCGCCCTCGCTCCGCATGGTCCTGCGCGCCGACCTCCCCGCCACCGATGCCGGCCAGTACTGGCCCACCACCAGCGTCTACCGGCTCGACCCCGACGGCCCGGTGCCGTGCTACCGGCACTCGCACGACGAGTGATCCGCGCGCCCGCACGGCCGCGCCGCCGCGCCCCTGACAGGGCGGCGGCGCGGCCGCGGGGCCATGGCGTCAGTGCCCGAAGTCGAACCAGTTCACGTTGACGTAGTCGGCCGGCTGGCCGCTGGTGAACGTGAGGTAGACGTCGTGGGTGCCCGTCACCGCGGAGATGTTGGCGGGGACGGTGCGCCAGTTCTGCCAGCCGCCGGTGTCGCCGATCGCGAAGGAGCCGATCGGTGGGTTGCTGCGGCTGTCGAGGCGGACCTCCACCAGGCCGCTGACCCCGCCGCCGGCGCCGGAGGCGACCCGGGCGAGGAACTGGGTGGCCGGGGTGGAGCCGAAGTTGACGCCCTTGTACTGGGCCCAGTCACCGTTGGCCAGCCAGCCGATGTCCTGGCCGCCCTCGCTGCAGGTCTCGGTGGCGGTGCCGGACTGGCCGTCGAAGGACTCGGCCTGGATCGGGCCGTAGGCGTCCCGGTTGCCGGGCGGCGTGGTGGGTGTGGGTGTGGGGGTCGGGGTGGGCGTGCTGCCGCCGCCGGACTGCCACACGCTCACGTAGTCGACCACCATCGGCACGCCGGAGACGGTGCCGCCGTCCGGTCCGCCGCCGAAGGCCCCGGGGAAGCCGCCGCCCATGGCCACGTTGAGGATGACGAAGAAGCCGTGGTTGGTGGCGTTGTTCCAGGTCGTCGCGTCCACCTGGTCGGAGTTGACGGTGTGGAACTGCACGCCGTCCAGGTACCAGCGCAGCTGCTGCGGGCTGGTCGAACGGTCCCACTCGACCGCGTAGGTGTGGAAGCCGCTCTGGCAGGCGGGGGTGCAGGCGCGCTGGCCGCCGATGCCGGTGGTCTCGTTGCACGGCCCGCCCGGGCTGGTGCCGCAGTGCAGGGTGGCCCACACGTTGTTGAGGCCCTGGACGTTCTCCATGATGTCGATCTCGCCGATGCCCGGCCAGTTCCACCAGTTGCCGCGGAACGGCTCGCCGAGCGCCCAGAAGGCCGGCCAGTAGCCCTTCGCGGCGGCGCCGGTGACGTTCGGCATCTGCAGCCGGGACTCGATCCGCAGCTTGCCGCCGGCCGGCGGCTGGAAGTCGGACCTGTTGGTCTCGATCCGGCCGGACGTCCAGTTGCCCGCGCCGTCCCGGACCGGGGTGATCCGCAGGTTGCCGTTGCCGTCGAGCGCGACGTTGGAGGTGCTGGACGTCATCGTCTCGATCTCGCCGGTGCCGAACCCGGCCGGCCCGCCGGGGTAGGAGGTGCCGGTGGTGTAGCGCCAGTTGGTGGTGTTGACGCCCGAGCCCGCCGGCCCGTTGAAGTCGTCGGCGAACACCTGGGTCCAGCCGGAGGGGGCCGGTGGCACGCTCGCCTCGGCGTTCATGGTGCCCGCCAGGCCGGTGGCCAGCAGGCCGAGGAGTCCGGCCGCGGTGAACAGGTGCCGAACGCGTGGTCTGAGCCGCATGGGTGTGCCTCTCGTGGGGTGGGGGACGGAGGGGGACCGTGCGATGACTTGATGAGAGCGCTCTCGAAAGTGGTACCGGCGGCCGGCGATTGGTGTCAATAACTGAAGAAACATCAGCCGGGAAGTCGGGTTTGTCGTTCGCGGGTCGACGTGACGGGTTGACAGTTCCCTCGCATGGCGCCACTCTCTGCGTGAGAGCGCTCTCATGTCATGTAGGCGTCACCACCGCTGGTGCCCCGAGCCGTCGAACCGCCTAGCCGCGCCCGATGTACGGCATCGTGGTGGCCATCACGGTGGCGAACTGGACGTTCGCCTCCAGCGGCAGCTCCGCCATGTGCCGCACGGTGCGGGCGACGTCGGCGGCGTCCATGACCGGTTCGGGTGCGATCCGCCCGTCCGCCTGCCGCACCCCGGCGGCCATCGTGGCGGTCATGTCGGTGGCGGCGTTGCCGATGTCGATCTGGCCGCAGGCGATCCGGTACGGGCGGCCGTCGAGCGAGAGCGACTTGGTGAGGCCGGTGACGGCGTGCTTGGTGGCGGTGTAGGCGATCGAGTGCGGCCGTGGCACGTGGGCGGAGATCGAGCCGTTGTTGATGATCCGGCCGCCCTGCGGGCGCTGTGCCCTCATCCGCCGGAACGCGGCCTGTGCGCACAGGAAGGCGCCGGTCAGGTTGAGGTCGACCACCGCCCGCCAGTCCTCCACCGCCAGGTCCTCGACCGGGGTGGGCGCGCCGAAGGTGCCGGCGTTGTTGAACAGCAGGTCGATCCGGCCGAAGCGCTCCGCGGCCTCGGCGAACAGCGCGTCCACCGCGGCGGGGTCGGTGACGTCGGTCGGCACGGCCACCGCGCCGCCGCCGGCCAGCTCCGCGGTCTCGCGCAGCGGCTCGGCCCGCCGCCCGGCGAGCACCGGCAGCCAGCCGGCGGCGGCCAGTTCGAGGGCCACGGCCCGGCCGATCCCGCTGCCCGCCCCGGTCACGACGGCGATCTGCTGCGGCACGACGGGTGCTCCCTCGGTTCGGCGGCGGTCCGGGGCGTGCTGCGGATCGGGCCGCGCGGCACTCCCCGCGTCCGTTGATGATCGCGTCGACGGCCGGCCGGTGTCACTCGTCGAAGCCGCCAACACGCCGACCGTCCGGGCGGGGTCCGGCTGGCGCAACCTCCCGTACCCCGCCGTCCGGCGGGGTCACGCCCCCGCCGGACGGCCGGTTGCCCGCCCTGTCGCAACCAGGTCCGCGCAGGCCGGCGTCATAGGATCACGAGCGGCACGGACGTTCGCCCTTCGGGCGGCCGTGCCGTTCCGGGGTGTCCGGGGCCATCCGGCCGCGCCCCGGCCAGGCCCCGCCCGGGGCAGCGGCCGTCCGGCCGCCCCGGGGCGTCCCACCGTCGGAGAGATCGAACGTGCAGCCCCAGCCCTCCCGCGCCCGCAGCCGGGCCGTCCGTACCCGTACCCTGCTCGCGGGCACCGCCGTGGCCGCTCTGGCCGCCGCCCTGACCGGCTGCGGGAGCTCCGGCGGGCCGTCGAACTCGCAGGACGGGGCGAAGCCGGCCGCGTCCAGTGCGCCCGCGAGCCCCACGCCGCCGCCCAAGCCCACGAAGGTGCTGATGCCGACCGGGCCGGCCGCCGACCTGAAGAAGGTCCGCGACACCGAGGCCGGGCCGATCATGATGACCACCCTGAACGGCCCGAAGTCCGGGGTCAGCGGCAAGGTCTGGGTCTGGCTGCCGCCGCAGTACAACGACCCGGCGTACGCGCACCACGGCTTCCCGGTCCTCACCCTCTACGCGGGCGGGCAGAGCGCCGGCTACAACACCTGGACGGACAACCAGCTGCCGATCCAGAAGATCGACGCCGAGCTGTCCAAGGCGGGCAAGGCCCACCCGTTCATCCTGATCATGCCGGTGCAGAACCTGAACTCCAGCGAGTCCAAGGCGCTGGAGTGCTCCGACATCCCGGGCCAGCCGAAGATCGGCACCTGGATGGCCGAGGACATCCCGGACTTCGTCCGCGCCAACTTCCGCACCGTCAAGGGCCGCGACGGCTGGGGTCTGATGGGCGCCTCCACCGGCGCGTTCTGCAGCGCCAAGCTCGCCCTGCAGCACCCCGAGACGTTCAAGGCCGCCGTCCCGATCGACGGCTACTTCAACCCCGACTCGCCGCTCTGGCAGGGCCACGAGCAGGACCGCCTGGCCAACAGCCCCGGCCAGCTGGTCGCCCAGGGCAAGGCGGACGTGCGGATGCTCGCCACCGCCGGCGGCTCCAACGCGTACGAGACCGGACTGGTCAAGGCCTGGGTCAAGAAGGCGGTGCCGCCACTGACCGTCGAGTACTACGAGCAGCCCGGCGGAAAGCACCTCACCTCCGACTTCAAGAAGATGATCCCCGACACCCTGCAGTGGCTCAGCAAGAACCTCGCGGGACCGGAGGCCGACTGACGTGCCGTCTGGGCTCCGCCGGCCCGCATACGGCGTGTACGAATTCGGCGAGTCAGCCCCCGCCGGGCACCGTGGAGCGGGATACTCCATTCCGGCGGCGGGCGCAGCCCGCCGGCCCGCGCCGTTCCAGCCGCAGCGCGCCCGCCCGGGCGCCGGGGCACCCCGGCGCGCGGGCCCGCGGCGATCGACCGGATCGTTCGAACGTCCCGATCACCCCGCTGACCTGCGCGTCAATCGGTCATTGATTCGACTCTGATGGGCTTTCCGCACGCTGGAGCCCCAGGCCGAGCACCACTCGCGGTGCCGGAGCCGTTCCAGCCCCAGTCAGCCGCGAAGAGAGCGCCATGTCCTGCCACCTGCTCCCCGTCGACTCCCCACAGGTCCCCGCCCAGCCGCTCGCGGAGCGTCGGATGCCGGACGTCGAGCCCATCCCGTTCGCCGGCCTGCGCCTGGTGCACGCGGCGCTGCGCCGCGACCTCGCCCGGCTGCCCAACGCGCTGCGCCTGCTGCAGCCCGGTGACGAGGCCGCCGCCCAGGCCCTGCAGCGGCACTGGGACTTCATGACCGCCATGATCACCTGCCACCACGAGCAGCAGGACACCCGGCTGTGGCCGCTGCTGCGCCGGTTCGCCCCGGAGCTGCGGCTGCTGCTCAACTGGCTGGAGGCCGACCACCACAACCTCGACCACTCCTTCACCCGGGTCACCACCCTGGTCCGGATCGCCACCCGGGACCCGGCCAGCACCTGGCCGGTCGCCTACGCGGTCGAGGAGCTGGCGGCGCGACTGGAGACCCACCTGCGGATCGAGGAGCGTCAGCTGCTGCCGCGGATGGCCGGGATCTTCCCGGCCGGCTCGCGGATCGGCACCCTGCCCGAACTCCTCGACCTGCTGCGCGCCGCCGACGGCCCGGCCTCCTCGGACGCCCTGGTCTGGCTGCTCGACGGCGTCGACGAGGCCCAGATCGACCGGCTGATCGCCGACTGCGACGACGCCACCGCCCGGCACTGGCCGCACTGGCGGGCCACCTACGCCCGCTGCTCCGAGCAGCTGTGGGGCCGGGACTGCTGACGTCCGGTCAGGCGGTGCCCAGTGCCGCCAGGTACGGGCCGAGCTCGGCCGCGTCCGCGGTCGCCAGCCCGATGCAGCCGTCCGGCCGGACGAGCAGGTAGCCCTCGCCCCACCCCTCGGCGACCCGCGCCGTGCGGACGTCCGCGGGCAGGCAGAGGCCTGTTCGACGACTTCGAGCGGCGCTTCGAGCGCGGGCTCGCCGTGGTCGTCGCCGGGATCGAGGCCGTGCTGCTGCCCTGACGCCGATCACCCTGCTGTGCTGCGGCCGGTGGCGCACCGCCGGAATCGCCCGGACGATCGAGGAGGGACGGTACCGCGAGGACGTCCTCACCCGGCTCGCCGCGGCCTCCGGGGCGCTCGACCGGACCGGGTCCGCGACCGTCGCCACCGGCCCGCAGCGGCGCCGTGGCCGGCGGCAGCTCCGGCCAGGACCGGGGAGGCCCTTCCGCCCGCCGGCCCGACCGCAGGCCGGGGCGCGGCTCAGGTCACGGCGTCGACCAGCATGAACGCCGCCACCGCCAGCAGCAGGACGGCGAAGGCCCGCTGCAGCACCGGCGCCGAGAGGCGGCGCGCCAGGCGCCGGCCGTCCCGGGCGGCCAGCAGCGCCGCGCCCGCGAACGGCGCGATCACCGCCCAGTCCAGCCC
>NZ_JAHTIK010000001.1:5909909-5925814 GCF_025655475.1 Kitasatospora sp. DSM 101779
GGCCGGTGTGCCTCGGCGGGCGTCGGCCGGCCGGGGTCGGTGGTGCGGATGGGCGGGGTGGGCATGGCGCCTCCTCGGCCGTCGGTGACGGGGTGACGGGGCGGCCCGGGCCGTGGGCGTGCGGTGCGGCACGCCCGGGGCCCTCGGCCGGAGCGGCGAGCCTACTTGGCGCGCACCTGACAATACGTCCGGCGTCGACGCCGTGCGTCCGCCGGTCAGGCGGTCGCGGTGTCGCCGCTCCGCTGCGGGCCGGTGAGTCCGGCGCGGACGGCGTTGTCGAAGGAGTCGTCGACGGCGACCACCTCGCGCCCGGCGGCGTCCAGCAGCGAGGCGGCGATGGCGGCTCGCATGCCGCGGGCGCAGTGCACCCAGACCGGCCCTGGGGGCACCTCGCCGATCCGGCCGGGCAGCAGGTGCACGGGGATGTGCAGCGACCCGGTGACCGCGCCGCCGGCCCGCTCGGAGGTCCGGCGGACGTCCAGCACGACGGGGCGTCCGCGGTTCGCCGGCGGGGCGGCGAGGGCTGCCGCAAGGTCGGTGAAGGCGGCCCGGCGGAAGGAGCGCGGCTGCTCGCCCTCGGGCGTCCAGTCGGCGGGGCCGCCGGTGGCCGCGGCGGCGGGCCGGTCGATGCCGACCCGGACCAGCTCGCGCTGGGCGGCCGCGACCTCCTCGGGCGTCGCGGCGAGCAGGCTGACCGGCTTGCCCCAGGGGATCAGCCAGGCCAGGTAGGTGGCGAGGCTGCCGGTGCCCTCGATGTTGAACGAGCCGGCCAGGTGGCCCTCGGCGAAGGCGACCCGGCTGCGCAGGTCGACCACCCACTCGCCGGCGGCCAGCCGGGCGGCGAGTTCGGCGGCGTCCGCCTGCCGGGGCGGGGTGAGGTCGACCGGTGCCGGGCCGGCCGCGTTGGCCGGGCCCATGTGGGCGTAGTAGGCGGGGATGTCGTCCAGGCCGGCCAGCAGCTCGGCGACGAAGGTGTCGACGTCCTTCACCAGGGCGTCGTTGCGCGCCCGTTCGGCGCCGATGGTCGTCCCGGTGGAGGCGCCGTCCGCGTGTCCGGCGGCGCAGAAGCTGCCGAAGCCGTGGGTGGGCAGCACCACGGTGGCGTCGGGCAGGCCGTCGGCCAGCCGGTGCGCGGAGGCGTGCTGGGCCCGGGCCAGCCGTTCGGTGAGCCGCGGCTCCACCAGGTCGGGGCGGCCGACGGTGCCGATCAGCAGCGATCCGCCGGTGAAGGCGGCGACCGGGCGGCCGCCCTCCTCCAGCACGTAGGCGGTGTGGTGCGGGGTGTGCCCCGGGGTCGCGACGGCCCGCAGGGCGAGGCCCGCGTCCACCGGGTGCACGTCGCCGTCCTCGACCGGAACGCGGTCGAAGGAGACCCGGGCGCCGGCGGGCACCAGATAGCGGGCGCCGGTGAGGCGGGCGAGTTCCAGGCCGCCGGTGACGTAGTCGTTGTGCACGTGCGTCTCGACCACCAGCGCGATCCGCACGCCGTGCCGGGCGGCCGTGGCGATCAGCCGGTCGACGTCGCGCGGCGGGTCCACGGCCACGGCGGCCCTCCTGCCGCCCGCCAGGTAGGAGCGGTTGCCGAGGCCGGTGAGCTCCATGGTGTCGATGAAGAACATTGCCGTCCCTTCCCGTTCCACGGTACCCCTGGGGGTATCTCCTCTCCAGTCCGGCAGGGGTACCCGGCGGGTTGTCGGGAGCAGGTCGGGGGCAGAACGCGCGCCCCGCCCGGGCACGCGCCGGTACCGTCCGCCGGATGGCCGCTCCCGCACTGTTCGAGCCGCCGCTGCTCACCCGTCTGAGGGCCGCCGACCGGATCCTGGTCGCCGGGGCCGGCGGCGGCTTCGACGTCTACGCCGGACTGCCGATCGCCCTCGCCCCGCGCGCCGCGGGTAAGGAGGTCCACCTGGCCAACCTCTCCTTCAGCCACCTGTACGGCCTGGACTCCGAGGTCCGGCTCGCACCGGACGTCGCCGAGATCCGCCCCGACACCCGCAGCGCGGAGCGGTACTTCCCGGAGCGCACCCCGGCCCGCTGGCTGCGGCTGCACGGCATGCCGGACGCCGTCCGGGCCATCGCCTCCGTCGGCGTGCGGCCGCTGCGCGCGGCCTACCGGGCGCTGACCGGCCACCTCGGCGTCGACGCGGCGCTGCCGGTGGACGGGGGGACATCCTGATGCGCGGCGACGAGGCCGGGCTCGGCACGCCCGGGGAGGACACGGCCAGCCTCGCGCCGTCGCAGGCCTCGCGCCCGTCCCGACCCGGCTGGTGGCCGGCCTCGGCTTCGGCATCGACGCGTACCACGGGGTCGACCACGCGCTGGTGCTGGAGAACCTCGCCGCACTCGACCGTGCGGGCGGCTACCCGGGGGCGTTCTCACTGCCGAGGGAGAGCCGGGAGGGCGCGCTTTACCTGGACGCCGTCGAGCACGCGCGGGCGTCCTGCGAGCACCCCAGCATCGTGCACGGCTCGGTCGCGGCCGCGCTGCGCGGCGAGTTCGGCGACGTCCGGTTCGCCGAGCGGACGAAGGGCGGCGAACTGTTCGTCAACCCGTTGATGACGCTCTGGCCCGGTGTCACGGTGGAGGCGCTCGCCAGGCGGCACCTGTACCCCGACCGGATCGAACGGACGTTCTGACACGGCAGATCAGTTCGGCCGTCGAGGAGTTCCGCGACGGGCTGCCCGCACAGCGCCCACCTCGGGTTTTCCCGCACTGACCGGAGCGGGCCCGGTTCGCCGACCTCCGAAGGGGCGCTCGCCATCCAATGCGCGCTGGGTCGGCAGTGGTTCACGCCCGGCGCGCACCGCGTGTCCGTGCCTCCGTGCCCGCTCCGCCGACGGTGTGTCGCCGCCGCGGCTCGGGCAGACTCCGCCGCGATCATGACCGCCGGCCCGGACGAACCGACCGGACCGCCGGACGGCCCAGGAAAGGCGACCCGGAAGTGCCACAACCCTTCGAGCTCCCGGACTTCTACGTCCCGCACCCGGCGACGCTCAACCCCCACCTCGACCACGCCCGCGCCCACACCAAGCGGTGGGCCCGCGGCATGGGGATGCTGGAAGGCTCGGGCGTCTGGGAGGAGCACGACCTCGACTCCCACGACTACGCACTGCTGTGCGCCTACACCCACCCCGACTGCTCGGCCGAGGAACTCGCCCTCGTCACCGACTGGTACGTCTGGGTCTTCTTCTTCGACGACCACTTCCTGGAGCTGTTCAAGCGCACCCAGGACCGCAAGGGCGGCAAGGCCTACCTCGACCGGCTGCCCGCCTTCATGCCGATGGACCTCTCCGACGGCACGCCCGAGCCGACCAACCCGGTCGAGGCCGGCCTCGCCGACCTCTGGCTGCGCACCGTGCCCGGCATGTCCACCGACTGGCGGGAGCGCTTCCGGGAGTCCACCGAGCACCTGCTCAACGAGTCCATGTGGGAGCTCTCCAACATCAACGCCGGCCGGATCTCCAACCCGGTCGAGTACATCGAGATGCGCCGCAAGGTCGGCGGCGCACCCTGGTCGGCCGGCCTGGTCGAACACGCCGTCGGCGCCGAGGTCCCCGCCGGGATCGCCGCCTCCCGCCCGATGCGGGTGCTGCGCGACGCCTTCTCCGACGGTGTCCATCTGCGCAACGACCTCTTCTCCTACCAGCGCGAGGTCGAGGACGAGGGCGAGCTCTCCAACGGCGTCCTGGTGCTGGAGACCTTCCTCGGCTGCTCCACCCAGGAGGCCGCCGAGCGGGTCAACGACCTGCTCACCTCCCGGCTGCACCAGTTCGAGAACACCGTCTTCACCGAACTCCCGCTGCTCTTCGCCGAGCACGGCCTCGACGCGGGCCGGGCCGCCGAGGTCATGAAGTACGTCAAGGGGCTCCAGGACTGGCAGTCCGGCGGCCACGAGTGGCACATGCGCTCCAGCCGCTACATGAACGGCGGCGGCGCGGCGGCCGAGAGCACCCCCGACCTGCCCGGCCCGACCGGCGTCGGCACCCAGGCCGCCGACCTGCTCAAGTCGCTGCGCGGCCTGGTCGGCCCGGCCCGGGCCCGCAGCTTCGGCCACACCCCGTTCCGCGCGGTCGGCCCCACGCCGGTGCCGGACTTCGAGATGCCCTACCCGACCAGGCTCAACCCGGGCCTGGAAGGTGCCCGGCAGCGCCTGGTCGACTGGGTCCGGCAGGTGCAGCTGATCGACCCCGTCCCCGGTGTCTGGACGGAGGAGAAACTGGTCGACTTCGACTTCGCCCTGTGCGCCGCCGGCATCGCCCCGGACGCCGGCCCCGACCAGCTCGACCTGGCCTCCGGCTGGCTCACCTGGGGCACCTACGCGGACGACCTGTACCCCGCCGTGCACGGCGCCGCCCGCGACCTCGCCGGCGCCAGGCGGCGCAACGAGCGGCTGCTCGCCCTCATGCCACTGGACGGGCCGGCCGCCGCCGTCCCGCTCGACGGCCTGGAGCGCGGCCTCGCCGACCTGTGGACCCGCACCGCCGGGCCGATGGACGACGGCGCCCGCCGCAGCTTCCGCGCCGCGGTCGAGAAGATGCTCGACTCCTGGCTCTGGGAGATGCTCAACCAGGCGCAGAACCGCATCCCCGACCCGGTCGACTACCTGGAGATGCGCCGCCTCACCTTCGGCGCCGACCTCACCATGAGCCTCGCCCGTCTCGGCCACGGCAGCAGCGTCCCCGACGAGATCCACCGGCACGCCTCGATGCTGGCCCTGGAGAACGCCGCTGCGGACTACGCGATGCTCGTCAACGACGTCTTCTCGTACCGGAAGGAGGTCGAGTACGAGGGCGAGGTGCACAACCTGGTCCTGGTCACGCAGAACTTCTTCGACTGCGACCACCCGACCGCGCTCGGCATCGTGCACGACCTCATGAAGTCCCGGCTGAGCCAGTTCCAGCACGTCGCCGACCACGAACTGCCGCAGCTCCACGACGACTTCGAGCTGGACGCGGCCGCCCGCGCGGTGCTCGACGGCTACGTCGCCGAACTGCAGGACTGGATGGCCGCCGTGCTCACCTGGCACCGGGAGTGCCGCCGCTACACGGACGAGGACCTCGCCCGCCACCACCGCCCGGCGCTCCCGCAGCCGCCGACCGGTCCCAGGCCGCCCGCAGCCGTCCCGGCGGCCCCGCCCCCGGTCCGGGTTCCGCTGGGCCCGACCGGCCTCGGCACCACGGGCACCCGCCTGCCCGCCCCGGCCGTTCCCGCCCTGCGCTGAGGCGTGCCCTCGACGGCGTACGGGCCCCGGGCGGCCGCCGGCGGGTCACTTCTTCGCCGCCGCCAGGATCTTGACGGTGGTGTGGAAGAACCGCGAGGTGGCCGTCCCGGCGTACGCCTTGCCGAACAGCGTCGCCGGGTTGCCGCCCAGCCGGCCGTTGCGCAGGTGCAGCACCACGAAGGCGGCGTTCGGCACCGCGCCCACCAGCTCCCAGTCGCCCTTGGGGGAGGAGGCCGGCGGGGCGAGCTCCGCCGGCAGCGGCTCGGACAGGAACAGCACGCACAGCCGCAGCTCCGGCGTCACCTCGATCCCCGCGAACGGGTCGGCCGCGACGATCGCCTCCAGCTCGTCGAGCGTGCACAGCACCGTCGGCACCGGGTAGCCCAGCGACCGCTCCAGGTGCTCCTCGATCCGCGCGGTGAGCGCCGCCCGGTCGGCCCCGTCCGCCTCGAAGAAGACGTTCCCGCTCTGGATGTACGTCCGCACCCGCGCCAGGTCCAGCTCCTCGAAGAGCTCGCGGAGCCGCTGCATGGTGACCGTGCGCCCACCCACGTTGATCGCGCGGAGGAAGGCGATGTACGTCTGCGTCATGGTCCCCAGTCTGGCAGCGGCCGCTGCCAGACTGGGGACCATGACGACCTGGCAGGACTTCGAGTACGAAGCGCCGGATCTCGCCCCGTTGGTGCGGGCCCGGTTCGAGGCGAACAGGCACCACGTGCTGGCCACCCTGCGGCGCGGCGGCGCGCCCCGGGTCAGCGGCACCGAGGTCCGGTTCATCGGCGCCGACCTGACCGTCGGCTCCATGGACGGCGCGGTGAAGGCCCTCGACCTGCGCCGGGACGGCCGCTTCGCCCTGCACAGCAACCCCGGCGACGGGTCGATGGACGACGGCGACGCCAAGGTCTCCGGCACCGCCGTCGAGATCACCGACCCGGCCGAGCTCGCCGCCTACGAGGGCGACCTCGCCGAGGCGCCGCCCGGCCCCTTCCACGCCTTCCGGCTGGAGCCGGAGGAGGTCGTCCTCACCACCGTCGAGGGCGACCGGCTGGTGATCCGGTCCTGGCGGCGGGGCATGGGCGTCCGCCGCTTCGAGCGGACCTGAACCGCCGCTGCGGCGAGCGCCGCTCCGCCGGCCGCGGCTGCGACGACCCGCTACTGCGGCAGTCCGCTACTGCGGCAGCACCGAGCGGACGGCCTCCGGCGTCCGGGCCACCACGGCGTGCCCGTCGTCCGCCGTGATGATCGGGCGCTGGATCAGGATCGGCTGCTCGGCCAGCGCCGCGATCCAGCGGCCCCGGTCCGCCTCCTCGCGCGGCCACTGCCGCATGCCCAGCCCCTTGGCCGCGGCCTCGTCGAGCCGGGTGATGTCCCACGGCTCCAGGTTCAGCCGGGACAGCACGTCCGCCAGCTCCGCCGGGGTCGGCGGCTCCTCCAGGTAGCGCCGCACGGTGTACTCGACGCCCGCCGCGTCCAGGTCCTCGACGGCGCTGCGGCACTTGCTGCAGCGCGGGTTGATCCAGATCTCCATCCCGCCAGCCTAGCGAGGGCGGTCCGCCGCCCCGGGACACGGCACCCGCGCCGACCCCGCCGCTCCGGCCGCCGCGAACCCGGGCCCGCTCACTCCCGCGGGTGATCCCGCACCCGCCCGGGAACTCCCGCCCCGCACCGGAAGGTTGTACCCGCAGGACGCCGAGGGAGAGGTCGGGGGATGGACGGCGAAGCGATCATCGAGCAGTTGGTGGGCCCGGCCGGGCGGGCGGATCCGTACCCGCTGTACGAGCTGGCGCACGGCCTCGGCCCGGTAGCGCACTGCGGCCCCGGGATGCTGATGGCCGTCGGCCACCGTGCCTGCGACCAGGTGCTGCGCAACCCCGCCTTCGGCATGCCCGACCCGGTGCAGCGCGAGGCGTTCGAGCCGGGATTCGCCGACCACCCGGCGAAGGTCCTGCTGAGCCGCTCGATCCTGGAGCGCAACCCGCCGGACCACGGCCGGATGCGCTCGCTGATCGCGTCCGTCTTCACCGCCCGCCGGGTCGCCGCCCTGGAGCCCGCCGTCACCGCCGCCGTCCACCGGCTGCTCGACGCGATGGCCGCGCAGGGCGCCGACGGCAGCCCGGTCGACTTCATGGACGGCTTCGCCTTCCGGCTGCCGGTCGGCGTCGTCTGCGAGCTGCTCGGCGTGCCGGAGGAGGACCGCCACCGCTTCCGCGGCCTCGCCTCCGACCTCACCGCCGCACTGGAGCTGATGACCGACGACAGCGAGCTCGCCGCCGCCGACGAGGCCGCCGAGGAGCTGTCCGACTACTTCACCCGGCTGGCCGCCGCCCGCCGCACCCACCCGCAGGACGACCTGGTCAGCGCCCTCGTACAGGTCGCCGCGGCCGAGCCGGCACGGCTCTCCGGCCACGAGCTGCTCGCCAACCTGGTGCTGCTGCTGGTCGCCGGCTTCGAGACGACGACCAACCTGCTGGGCAACGCCGTCGCCCTGCTCTTCGACCGTCCGGAGGCCGCCGCCGGGCTGCGGGCCGGCACCGTCACCCCGGCCGGCCTCACCGAGGAGGTGCTGCGCTTCGACTCGCCCGTCCAGCTGACCTCCCGGATCGCCCTCGCCGACGGCCTGGACGTCGGCGGCGTCCCCGCGCCGGCCGGCACCGGCGTCTTCCTGCTGCTCGGCGCGGCCAACCGGGATCCGGCCCGCTACGAGCGGCCCGACCGCTTCGACCCCACCCGCCGCGACAGCCACCCGCTGAGTTTCGGCGGCGGGCCGCACTTCTGCCTCGGGGCTCAACTCGCCCGACTGGAGGGCCAGATCGCGCTACCCGCGCTGTTCGCCCGGTTCCCCGCGCTCGCCCCGGCCGGGCCCGCCGAGCGGCGGGACCGCCTCGTCCTGCGCGGCTACCGCAGCCTGCCCGTCCGCACGGCCTGACTCAGCCCTGCGGCCCCGCCCACTCCATCAGGTTGGCGAACAGCTCCGCCTGCTCGCGGGCGTCGTCCAAGGCGTGGTGGGTGTGCGGCAGGTCCGGCAGCAGCGAGGCCGGCATCGACCGCTTGCCGATCCCGGCGAACGGCACCCCGGCCCGGGCCGCGTACAGCGTCTTCATGTCCAGGCACCCGGAGTGCCCGAACGGGCTGCGCCCGGCGAACTCCATCAGGTACCAGTACAGGAACAGCCAGTCGTACGGCGCCGGGTAGCCGACCATGACCGGCCGGTACCGCTGCCCGTCGGGGCCGGTGCACACCTGCTCCACCCAGGAGCAGAACGATGCCATCGCCGCCTCGGGCGGGGTGCCCCCGCGCTGCAGCGCCGCCCGGTCCAGCCCGGAGACGGCCAGCGCCCGCGGGTCGAAGCGCTCGGAGACCGGCCGCAGCTCGCGGTAGAAGCCGGCGGCCTGCCGCCCGGCCCGCCGGAAGCCGTCCGCGTCGTGGTGCCCGGCGACGGCGGCGCCGAAGGAGAGCATCGAGTACGGGCCGGGGATCGGGCCGTCGGCCTCGACGTCCACGGAGACGTACACGGTCGGGGTGGTGCGGCGTGTGGCGGACATGCGGGGGATTCTTCCGGGCCCGGCGGTGCCGCGGCGACCGGATTACCGCGAGAATCGGCGCATGTCCCAGCCCGCCCTGATCCCGCCCGTCCCGCCGCGGCTGCCGGAGCGCGTCCGGTGCCGGCGCTGCGGCCGCCTGCTGCACGACCCGCTCTCCCGGATGCTGCGGCTCGGCCGCGAGTGCCGTGGACCGCAGGATCCGGTCCGGGTCGTCGCGGGCGAGCAGGAGACCCTGCCAGGGCTGGCCCGACCCACGACCACCGGACCCGCCCCCACTCCCGCGCCCACCACGACCACGGAAGGCGGTGCGCCGTGACGGAGGACCTCCGTGCCCGGCTGGACACCCTGGCGACCGAGGCGTACCGCCCCGAACTGGCGGGCCTGGACCTGCTGCCCACGCTGGAGATCGCCGCGCTGATGAACGGCGAGGACCGCACGGTGCCCGAGGCGGTCGGCCGCCGGCTGCCGGAGATCGCCGCGGCGGTGGACGCGATCGCGGAACGGCTCGCCCGCGGTGGGCGGCTGGTCTATGCCGGGGCCGGTACCGCCGGGCGGGTCGGGGTGCTGGACGCCGCCGAGTGCCCGCCCACCTTCGGCACCGATCCTGCGCTGGTGGTCGGCCTGATCGCCGGCGGCCCGGAGGCGGTGCTGAACGCCGTGGAGGGCGCCGAGGACAGCCGCGAGCTGGCCGTCGCGGACCTCGACGGGATCGGTCTGACCGCGGACGACGCGGTGATCGGAGTCTCCGCCTCCGGGCGGACGCCGTACGCGGTGGCGGCCGTCGAGCACGCCCGGGCGCGCGGCGCCCTGACCGTCGGCCTGGCCTGCACCGCCGGCTCCGAGCTGGGCGAGGCGGCCGAGCACCCGATCGAGGTGGTGGTCGGCCCGGAGGTGCTCACCGGCTCGACCCGGTTGAAGGCCGGGACCGCGCAGAAGCTGGTGCTCAACATGGTCTCGACGATCACCATGGTGCGGCTCGGCCGCACCTACGGGAACCTGATGGTCGACCTGCGGGCCACCAACGAGAAGCTCCGGGCCCGCTGCCGCCGGATCGTCGCGCTCGCCACCGGCGCCGCCCCCGAGGCGGCCGACCGGGCCCTGGACGCCGCCGGCGGCGAGGTGAAGCCCGCGATCCTCACCCTGCTCACCGGTCTCGCCCCCGCCGACGCCGCCCGCCTGCTCACCGCCCACGGCGGCCGCCTGCGCGAGACCCTGGACGCCGCCGGGCACACCACGGCCCCCGCCCCGGGACGGAGGACGGGGGCCGGCGGCACGCCGTAGGGCCTACAGGTCGAAGTACAGCTCGAACTCGTGCGGGTGCGGCCGCAGGGCGATCGGTGCGATCTCGTTGGTGCGCTTGAAGTCGATCCAGGTCTCGATCAGGTCGGGGGTGAACACCCCGCCCGCGAGCAGGTACTCGTGGTCGGCCTCCAGCGCGTCGAGGACGGCGCCCAGCGAGGCCGGCACCTGCGGCACGGCGGAGTGCTCGTCGGGGGCCAGCTCGTAGAGGTCCTTGTCGACCGGCTCCAGCGGCTCGATCTTGTTCTTGATGCCGTCCAGGCCGGCCATCAGCATGGCGGCGAAGGCCAGGTACGGGTTGGAGGCCGGGTCGGGTGCGCGGAACTCGATGCGCTTGGCCTTGGCGTTCGAGCCGGTGATCGGGATGCGGATCGCCGCGGAGCGGTTGCGCTGCGAGTACACCAGGTTGACCGGCGCCTCGAAGCCCGGCACCAGGCGGTGGTAGGAGTTCACCGAGGGGTTGGTGAAGGCCAGCAGCGACGGCGCGTGCCGCAGGAGACCTCCGATGTAGTACCGGGCGGTGTCGGAGAGGCCGGCGTAGCCCTGCTCGTCGTAGAAGAGCGGGGAGCCCTCCGTCCACAGCGACTGGTGGACGTGCATGCCGGAGCCGTTGTCGCCGAAGATCGGCTTGGGCATGAAGGTGGCGGTCTTGCCGTTCCGCCACGCCACGTTCTTGATGATGTACTTGAACAGCATCAGGTCGTCGGCGGCGTGCAGCAGGGTGTTGAACTTGTAGTTGATCTCCGCCTGGCCGGCGGTGCCGACCTCGTGGTGCTGCCGCTCGACCTGCAGGCCGGCGGCGGCGAGCTCCAGCGACATCTCGGCGCGCAGGTCGGCGAAGTGGTCCACCGGCGGTACGGGGAAGTAGCCGCCCTTGTACTTCACCTTGTAGCCGCGGTTGCCGCCCTCCTCGATCCGGCCGGTGTTCCAGGCGCCGGCGATCGAGTCGATGTGGTAGTACGAGGCGTTCGCGCTGGTCTCGTAGCGGACCTCGTCGAACACGTAGAACTCGGCCTCCGGGCCGAAGTACGCGGTGTCGGCGATACCGGAGGAGGCGAGGTAGGCCTCCGCCTTCTTGGCGACGTTGCGCGGGTCGCGGCTGTAGGCCTCGCCCGTGATCGGGTCCTGGATGAAGAAGTTGATGTTGAGGTGCTTCTCGGAGCGGAACGGGTCCAGCCGGGCCGTCGCCAGGTCGGGCACGAGTGCCATGTCGGACTCGTGGATGGCCTGGAAGCCCCGGATCGAGGAACCGTCGAACATGAGGATCTCGGACGGGTCGAAGGTCGAGGCAGGCACTGAGAAGTGCTGCATGACGCCCGGCAGGTCGCAGAACCGGACATCGACGAACTTGATGTCGTTGTCCGTGATGTACTGCCTGACCTCGTCGGCGTTGGTGAACATCCATCCTCCTCAGCTGCGTCCGGCCCACCGTAGGAGCCGGCCGTTTCCGGTTGGTGATTTCCCCGTCCTCTGCATGTTAACCAGCGGCGCCCCGAGTGTGGGCAAAGTCATACGGGCCAGCGCAAAACGCCCAAACCGGCCATTCGTTGTCCGGGCTGCCCCGGCAGGTGCCGCGCACGGCGGGGGAGGCCGCCGAAGATCGCACGTGAAGCCCGGATACTGTGGATTTCGTGGACACCAGAGATGCGTTGGGATCGTGGCTGGACGGGCCGAAGGCCGCCGCCGAGAAGATGGGCGCCGACTTCGGCCACCGCGGCGAGCGCCTCGGTCTGCCGAAGGAGGGCCCCGGCTCCGTCGCCGGCCCCGGGCGGCGCCTCGGCGCCCTGTTCGTCGACGGCTGGCTCTGCAGCCTCGTCGCCTACGGCCTGCTCTCCCGCGGAGACCAGGCCGGCGCCAACCTGTGGACCACCCCGCTCTTCTACGTGGTCACCGTGGTCCTGCTCGCCACCAGCGGCACCACCATCGGCAAGCGGCTCTTCGGCCTGCGCGTCGTCCGGCTGGACGGCGCCCGCGCCTCCATCCCGCAGGTGCTGCTGCGCACCCTGCTGCTCTGCCTGATCGTCCCCGCCGCGATCTGGGACCGCGACACCCGCGGCCTCCACGACAAGGCCGTCGGCACCGTCGAGGTCCGCATCTGACACCCGGCGCCAGGGCCCGCCGAGGCCCGGAACGTCGAACGGCCCCGCCGCGAGGATTCGCGGCGGGGCCGTGGTGTCGGTGGGGGTGGGGCGTCAGCGGACCTGGCCGCCCTTGGGCATCCGGGCGCCCTTGGGCATCGGGCCCTTGGGGATCGGCGCGCGGGAGAGCAGGTCGCCCAGCGCGCGCAGCCGGTCGTTGGTCTCGGTGACCTGGGCCGGGGTGATCGCGCGCGGCAGCCGCATCAGGTGGACCTGCAGCTTCTTCAGCGGGATCTCGCCCTCGCCGTTGCCGACCATGATGTCGTGCACCGGGACGTCGCCGACGACCTTGGCCATCTTCTTCTTCTCGGCGGCGAGCAGCGGACGCACCCGGTTCGGGTTGCCCTCACCGATCAGCGCGATGCCGGGGCGGCCGACCGCCCGGTAGACCGCGTCCTGGCTGCGGGTGACCGCGACCGGTGTCGGGTTCGCGTTCCAGCCGCGCCGGATGTTGTTCAGCACCGCAGCGACCGCGCCCGGCTGGCCCTCCATCTGCCCGAAGGCGGCTCGCTCGGCCCGGCGTCCGAAGACCACCGCCACCGCCAGGAAGCCCACGACGAAGCCGAGGATGCCCAGGTAGACGGGGTGCCCGATCGCGAAGCCGATGGCGAGGAACACGCCGAAGGTGATGAGGCCGACTGCGGCGATGATCAGGCCGATCTTGGTGTCGACCTTCTTGGTCATGGTGTACGCCGTGCGGATCTGCTGCAGCCGCCCGGGGTTTTCGGATGTTTCCCTCGCCATAGGGCTCATGGTACGTGCCGGGGGGGCGGGTTATCCAAGGGCGGTGCCCCCGCCCGGCCGCTGCCCGCCCGTACGGACCCGCGGGAGCCCCGCGCGGCACCGGGAAGGGCACCGGACACAGGGCCCGCGACGTGTCTCAGGAACGGCGGCGCAGCGGCGACGCCGCGCCCGCGTCCAGCTCCCGCTCGGCGGCGTGCCGGCGGTTCTCGCAGACGGCCGCCCAGGCGTTGCGGCGGGCCTGCCGCTGGCCGCCGGCCAGCAGCACGCTCTCGGCATAGCGCAGGGCGCCGCCCACCGACGGCATCCGCGCCGGCAGCAGGCCGCGCTGCGCTCCGCTCACTGCCCCCATGCTCAACAGCTCCCCTCAGGACCGGCGGACGGCTGACGATTTCCAGGGTCGCCCGCAGGTGTTACCGATCGGTGACCTGCCGGTCAAAGTCGCATGAAAGCCGCACGACCGCAAGACGGCCGCGCCGCAGGTACGCCGGAGGGCGGCAGGGCTCCCGCCCGCCGCCCTCCGAAGCTTCCGGCACGACCCTCGTGCGGCCCCGTGCGAGACCCTCGGGCCGGTCTCAGACCGCCGTGCGCTCGCGGTGCTCCAGCGCCTGCCGGTACAGCCGGCCCGCCCGGTAGGAGGACCGCACCAGCGGACCCGACATGACACCGGCGAAGCCGAGCTCCTCGGCCTCCTGCTGCAGCTCCACGAACTCGTGGGGCTTCACCCAGCGCTCCACCGGGTGGTGGCGCAGCGAGGGCCGCAGGTACTGGGTGATGGTGATCAGCTCGCAGCCCGCCCCGACCAGGTCGGCCAGCGCCTGGCTGACCTCCTCGCGGGTCTCGCCCATGCCGAGGATCAGGTTGGACTTGGTGACCAGGCCGGCCGCGCGGGCCTGCGTGATGACGTCCAGCGAGCGCTCGTAGCGGAAGGCCGGGCGGATCCGCTTGAAGATCCGCGGCACCGTCTCCACGTTGTGCGCCAGCACCTCGGGGCGGGAGGAGAAGACCTCGGCGAGCTGCTCCGGGACGGCGTTGAAGTCCGGGATCAGCAGCTCCACGCCGGTGCGGCCGGCCTCGCGGCCGGCGGTCATCGCGTGCACCTGGCGGACGGTCTCGGCGTACAGCCAGGCGCCGCCGTCCTCCAGGTCGTCACGGGCGACACCGGTGATGGTGGCGTAGTTCAGGTCCATCGTGACGATGGACTCGGCGACCCGGCGCGGCTCGTCCCGGTCGAAATCGGCGGGCTTGCCGGTGTCGATCTGGCAGAAGTCGCAGCGGCGGGTGCACTGGTCGCCGCCGATGAGGAAGGTGGCCTCGCGGTCCTCCCAGCACTCGAAGATGTTGGGGCAGCCCGCCTCCTGGCAGACCGTGTGCAGCCCCTCCTTCTTCACCAGCGACTGGAGGGCGTTGTACTCCGGGCCCATCTTCGCCCGGGTCTTGATCCACTCGGGCTTCCGCTCGATGGGGGTCTCGCTGTTGCGGACCTCCAGGCGGAGAAGCTTCCTGCCGTCGGGCGCGACAGCGGACACGTGCAACTCCTAGAACTAGACGGGGTACCCCCAGGGTACGCCTGTGCTTTCATCGCCTGTACCGGGCCTGTTGCCCCTCAATCGCAGGGCAACATGGCTACTGACTGGTAGATTCCCGCCCTCAGCGGGCGGCCGCGGGCTCCGGCAGCTCCGCGAAGACCTCCGCCAGGTGCTTCTGCACCACCGGCAGCGCGTCCGCCACGCCGAATGGCCGGGACAGCTCCCCGGACAGCGACCCCACCCCGGCGTCCCGGATCCCGCACGGCACGATCCGGTCGAACCACGTCATGTCCGGGTCGCAGTTCAGCGCGAACCCGTGCATCGTCACCCCGCGCGCCACCCGGACGCCGATCGCCGCCAGCTTCCGGTCGTCGCCCCGCTGGCCCGCGTTCGACGGCGCGTACTCCGGACCGGCCAGCCGCGGGTCGATCCCCAGCGGCAGTCCCATCCGCAGCGTCAGCTTGCCGATCTCCACCACCTGTGACGGGTCCACCACCGCGTCCGGGATGTCCTCGCCGAGCACCCACACCCCGCTGCGGCCCTCGACCCGCGAGGTCGCCACCCCGACCTCGGCGCAGGCGCGGATCAGCGCCTCCTCCAGACGGCGCACGTACGCCACCACGTCGACCGGGTCCGGCAGCTTGACGATCGGGTAGCCCACCAGCTGGCCCGGCCCGTGCCAGGTGATCTCGCCGCCCCGGTTCACCTGCACCACAGGGGTGCCGTCCAGCGGGTAGTCCTCCGGGTTGGTGCGCTTGCCCGCGGTGAACACCGGCGGGTGCTCCAGCAGCAGCACGGTGTCCGGGATCTCGTCCGCGACGCGCAGCGCGTGCAGCCGCTGCTGTTCCTCCCAGGCCTCCGGGTACGGGACGGCGCCCTCGCCGATCCCCATCGTCACGAACCGTACGTCCTCGCTCACCGCTGCTCCTTGCCAGGCGTTCGAGACCAACCCGGTCACTGTACGCCTGCCCCCGAAGGAGCCGGTCGGCCCCCGAAGCCGCTGCCCCCGTCAGTCCCCGGCCAGCAGCTGGAGGCGCAGCGCGAGCTGCAGTTCCAGGGCCCGTTCCGGGGAGTTCCAGTCGCGGCCGAGCAGCACCTCGATCCGGTCCAGCCGCTGCACGACGGTGTTCACGTGGACGTGCAGTTCGTCCTTGGCCCGGGTGAGGCTGCCGCCGCAGTCGAAGTAGGCCCGCAGGGTGCGGACCAGCTCCGTCCCGCGCCGGGCGTCGTACGCGACCAGCGGTCCGAGTGCGGCCCCGACGAAGCCCGCGACGTCGTGCCCGTCGCCGAGCAGGACACCGAGGAAGCCGAGCCCCGCGGCGGAGGCCCCGCAGCCCTCGCGTCCGAGCACCCGCAGGGCCCGCACGCACCGCACCCCCTCCCCGTGCGCGGCCGCGAGCGCGGCCGGCCCCGCGGCGGGCCCGCCCGCGCCGAC
>NZ_JAHTIK010000001.1:5925839-5937766 GCF_025655475.1 Kitasatospora sp. DSM 101779
AGCCGGCGAGCCGGGCGAGGCGGTCGGCGGCGTCCGCGGCGGCCCGGTCGGGCGGGGTGCCGTCGTCGGGCAGCAGCAGGACGACGGCCTCGCCGTGTTCGGCGCTGATGCCGCGGGTGCCGAAGAGGTAGCGGGCGGCGGCCCCGGCGAGCCGGGAGCGGTCGGCGGGGTCGGCCTCGGCGACCAGGACGAGGTGCCGGCGGCCCAGGTCGACGCCGAGCCGGCGGCCGCGGGCGGTGAGGCCGGCGGGGTCGCGGTCGGGCGCGGTGAGCAGGTCGGCGAGGAGTTCGCCGCGGACGCGGTTCTCGGTCTCGGCGACGGAGCGCCGCAGCAGCAGGAGCAGCGCGGTGACCACGCTCGCCCGTTCGAAGATCCGCCGGTCGGCGTCGTCGAGGTCGGCGCGGCCGCGCAGCACCAGACCGCCCAGCAGGTCGTGGCCGGCCAGCGCGGCGCAGACCCAGTCCTCGCCGCGGCGCACCGCGCGCCCCTCGGCGCGGGAGGCGGAGAGGGCGTCGGCGAGGGCGTCGGCGGGGTGCCGCGGCGGGCCCGCCCCGTCCGGGCCGGGCCGGCCGGTGAGCGGGTGCCCCTCGGTGTCGTGGACGGCGACCTCGCCGTCGAGCAGGGTGGCGACCTCCGCGGCGACGTCGGCGGCCTCGGCGCCGCGCAGCACCAGGTCGGTCAGCCGGTCGTGGGCCTGCTCGGCGCGCTGGACGGCGGCGGCGTGCGCCTGGATGACGTGGTTGGCGGCGGCGAGGTCGGTGAGCGCGGCCCGGGTGTCGGCGAGCGCCTTCGCGGTGTCCAGGGCGACGGCGGCGTGCGCGGCGAGAGTGCACAGCAGGGCGACCTCGTCCGGCGAGAACGCCCGCGGGGAGCGGTCGGCGGCGAACAGCACGCCGATCACCCGGCCGCCGAGCAGCAGCGGAACGCCGATGATCGCGACCAGGCCCTCGTCCAGCACGCCGGCGTCGATGGTGCCGGTGTGGTGGAACCGCTCGTCGGTGCGGTAGTCGGGGGTGGCGTACGGGCGGGCGGTCTGCGCGACCAGGCCGCCGAGGCCGTCGCCGAGGCTGAGCCGCAGGGTCTGGAAGAGCTGGGAGACCGAGCCGTCGGTGACCCGCATGTAGGTGTCCCCGGCCTCCTCGTCGGGGAGGGTGAGGTACGCGGTGTGGGTGCCGAGCAGCATCCGGGCCCGACGGACGATGGCCTGCAGGACGGCGTCCAGGTCGCGGGAGGCGGCGAGGTCGCCGGCGGTGTCGAAGAGCGCGGTCAGTTCCGCTTCGCGGCGCCGGTGCTGGCGCAGCGTCCGGTGCACCCGCAGGGCCTGCCAGGCGGCGGCGTCGATCTCGGCGAGCACGGCGGCGGGTGCGCCCTGCCGGCGCGCCTCGGAGAGCACCTCGGCGAAGTCCTCGGTGGCCGCGCCGGAGGCGAGCAGGTCGATCAGCCGGCGCAGGGCGGGGGCGGCGCTCTCGGTGGGCTCGTTCATGGTGCGGGCCATCGTGCCATTCATCCGTGCGGTCCGGGAGCGCTGCGGCCCGGGGCGGGGGAGTCGCCCCGGGCCGCACCGGCGGGTCAGCCGACCGGGACGCTCTCGCGGGCCGGCTCGGTGTCGGCGAGGTCCTCGCCGCGGGTCTCCCGGGAGCAGAGCACCGCGAGGACGGTGATCGCGGCCGCGATCGCCACGTACACCGCGATCGGGGTCGAGCTGCCGTAGTCCTTGAGCAGCGCGGTGGCGATCAGCGGGGCGGGGGCGCCGGCCGCCACCGAGGAGAACTGGGCGCCGATGGAGGCGCCGGAGTACCGCATCCGGGTGGCGAACAGCTCGGAGAAGAACGCCGCCTGCGGGGCGTACATCGCACTGTGGAAGACCAGGCCGATCGTGATCGCGGCGACCAGCGCGCCGAAGGACCTCGTGTCGACCATGCCGAAGAAGACGAACGCCCAGACGCCCACGCCCACCGCGCCGGCCAGGTACACCGGCTTGCGGCCGATCCGGTCGGAGAGCGCGCCGAACAGCGGGATCAGCGCGAACTGGACCGCCGAGGCGATCAGCACCGCGTTCAGCGCGGTCTGCTTCGGCAGGTGGACGTGCCCGACCGCGTACGCCAGCACGAACGTGGTCATCACGTAGTACGAGATGTTCTCGGCCATCCGGGCGCCCATCGCGACCAGCACGTCCCGCCAGTGGTTGCGCAGCACCGCGACCAGCGGCGGCTGCTCGACGGACTTCCGCGCCTTCGCCGCCTCCAGCGCCTGCTTGAACAGCGGCGACTCGTCCACCGCGAGCCGGATCCACAGGCCGACCGCGACCAGCACCGCGGACAGCAGGAACGGCACCCGCCAGCCCCAGGAGAGGAAGGCCTCGTCCGACAGGGTCGCCGTCATCAGCGACAGCACGCCCGCCGCCAGCAGGTTGCCGGCCGGGGCGCCGCCCTGCGGCCAGGACGCCCAGAAGCCGCGCCGCGCCCGGTCGCCGTGCTCGGAGACCAGCAGCACCGCGCCGCCCCACTCGCCGCCCAGCGCGAAGCCCTGGACCAGCCGCAGCGCGGTGAGCAGCAGCGGCGCGGCGACGCCGATCTGGCGGTACGTCGGCAGGCAGCCGATCAGGGTGGTCGCGCCGCCCATCAGCAGCAGGCTCAGCACCAGCAGCCGCTTGCGGCCGATCCGGTCGCCGAAGTGCCCGAACACCAGCGCGCCCAGCGGACGGGCGGCGAAGCCGATGGCGTAGGTGAGGAAGGAGAGCAGGGTGCCGGTCAGCGGGTCGCTGTCGGGGAAGAACACCTTGCCGAAGACGAGGGCGGCGGCGGTGCCGTAGAGGAAGTAGTCGTACCACTCGACGGTGGTGCCGACGAGGCTGGCGCCGACCACCTTCCAGAGCGGGGAGCCTGGTCTCGCGACATCGGGAGAGTGGGCCATGGGGGTCACCTGTTCTCGGGGGAGGGGCTGTGCGGGCGGGTACGGGCGGGGGCCCGTGGGACGGGGGGCGGGAGGGGGCCGTTCAGTGCGCCGTCCAGCCGCCGTCCACGGGCAGGCTGGCGCCGGTGATGTACGAGGCGGACGGCGAGCAGAGCCAGAGCGCGAGCTGCGCGACCTCGTCGGGTTCGATCAGCCGCTTGACGGCGGTGCGGTCGAGCATGATCTGCTCCACCACCTCGTCCTCGCGGATGCCGTGCGCCAGGGCCTGGGCGGCGACCTGCCGCTCCACCAGGGCGGTGCGCACGTAGCCGGGGTTGATGCAGTTGCTGGTGACGCCGTAGGGGGCGCCCTCCAGGGCGGCGGTCTTGCTCAGCCCCTCCAGCCCGTGCTTGGCGGTCACGTACGCCGACTTGAAGGCGCTGGCGCGAAGCCCGTGCACCGAGGAGATGTTGACGATGCGTCCCCACTCGTTGCCGTACATGTGCGGCAGGGTGCGGCGGATGATCCGGAACGGCGCCTCCACCATGACCCGCTGGATCAGCGCGAACCGCTCGGTGGGGAACTCGTGCAACGGGGCGACGTGCTGCAGCCCGGCGTTGTTGACGACGATGTCGGCGTCGTCCGGCAGCGCCTCCACCGCCTGCGGGTCGGAGAGGTCGGCGACGACGGCGACTCCGCCGATCCGCCCGGCCAGCTCCTCGGCCGGGGCGGCGGCGACGTCGACGACGTACACCCGTGCGCCGGCCGCGGCGAAGGCCTCGGCGCAGGCCCGGCCGATCCCGGAGGCGGCTCCGGTGACCAGCGCCGTGCGGCCGTGCAGGGCCGGCGGCGGGGCGGTGGCTGAAGTGGTGTCCATGGCCGAGAACGGTAGGAACCCGCCGCCCCCGCTCCCATGTGTGGGAACGACACAGGCATGCGCCGGCGGATGTGTTCCGACGCCATGGTCGGACCACAGGCGCACCGGTGGTGCAAGCCAAACCCTGCGTGCGCCCGCTTCCCCGTAACGGGCGCCCTTGCATCACCCGTTCGGAGGATTGCACGCCCGAATCGACCCATAGCGCCCGAATGCTCGCTACTGTCACGCCGATTCCCGACAGGGGGCGTCGCCCGTAAACCGGGGGGACCGGAGCGGCGCTCGAGAGGTGTTGACTGATATGCCCCAACGGCCTGTGACCGACAGCCCGGCGTTCGGACCGCTCGATGCGCTCGACCCGCACGAAGTGCAGGCCGGGGCCCCTCCGCAGGTGTCCGACGAAGACGACGACCGCCCGGTGGAGAGCGCCACCGGCAACCACCGCACGCAGAACCCGCAACTCGCCGCGCTCATCGAGGAGTCCGGCTTCTCGCACGCCGGTCTGGCCCGCCGGGTCGACCAGCTCGGCCTGGAGCACGGCCTCGACCTGCGCTACGACAAGACCTCGGTGACCCGCTGGCTGCGCGGCCAGCAGCCCCGCGGCGCCACCCCGGCGCTGATCGCGGAGGTCTTCACCCGGCGGCTCGGCCGCCGCCTCACCGCCCAGGACGTCGGACTCGACGCCTGCGCCCCGGTCTACGCCGGACTGGAGTTCGCCGAGACACCGCAGGAGGCCGTCGACATCGTCGCCTCCATGTGGCGCAAGGACAACGGCCCGTACGCCGAACTCCGCAAGATCGCCTTCACCCCGGCCGGCCTGGTCGTGCCCAGCCGCGACTGGCTGATCGGCCGCACCGACGAGCGGGTCGCCCGGGACGCCACCACGCTGCCCCCGGAGGAGCTGGCCGGCACCCGGCCCGCCGCCCCCGGAACCGTCCGCGGCCCGGCCCGGCCCGTCCCCGGACGGGTCCCGCAGCAGGCCCGCCGGCCGCTCCCCGGCACCGAGGCCGCCGAGCAGAACACCCCGGGGCGGGACTCCCGCCCGGCCGTCCGGGTCGGCCGCGGCGACATCGCCGCCATCCGCGCGGTCGGCGACCTCTTCCGGGCGCTCGACCACGCCTACGGCGGCGGCCACGCCCGGCAGGCCCTGGTCCGCTACCTGGAGAGCGAGGCCGAGCCGATGCTGCGCGGCCGCTACGGCGAGCAGATCGGCCGGGCCCTGTTCGGCGCCGTCGCCGACCTCACCAGGCTGGCCGGCTGGACGTCCTTCGACATCGCCGCGCACGGCCTCGCCCAGCGGTACTTCGTCCAGTCGCTGCGGCTCTCCCAGGCCGCGGGGGACCGCGTGCTCGGCGGCTTCGTGCTCACCACCATGAGCCAGCAGGCCGTCCACCTCGGCCACGGCCGGGAGGCGATCCAGCTCGCCCGGGTCGCCCAGCAGGGCGTCGGCGCCACGGCGGCCCCGGTCGTCCAGGCACTGATGCACGCCGCCGAGGCCCGCGGCCACGCACTGCTCGGCGACGTCCGCTCCTGCACCGCGGCGATGGTCCGCTGCGAGCGGGCGCTGGCCACCGCCCGGCCGGGCGACGAGGCACCGTCCTGGTCGCGCCACTTCGACGAGGCCCAGCTGGCCGACGAGTTCGCGCACTGCTACCGCGACCTGCAGCAGTGGCGCCCCGCCGCCCAGCACGCCGAGAAGTCGCTGCGGCTGCGTGCCCCCGCCTACGCCCGCAGCCGGATCCTCTGCCGCCTGGTGCTGGCCACCTCACGGCTCGGCATGGGCGAGGTCGAGGAGTCCTGCACGATGGCGGGCGAGTCGCTGCGGGCCGCCGGCGAGATGCGGTCCGCCCGCACGGTGGAGTACCTGCGGGACTTCCACCGCCGGCTCGCCCCCTACCGGGCCACGCCGTCCGTCCGGGCCTTCGAGGAGGCGGCCCGCCAGGCCGGGGTGATCTGAGCGCCGTCCGGCGGCCCGCCCCGCGGGCGGGCCGCCGGACGGGCACGGTCACGCCGCCACGTCGGAGGACCGCACCGCCGTCTCCAGCCCGAGGTCGCGCAGCACCGCCTGGGCGGCCCGACGGCCCGATACCAGGGCGCCCTGCACGCTGCTGGTGTCCCGGTGGTCGCCGCACACGTACAGCCCCGCCAGCACCCGCACCGACCGGCGGAAGTGGTGCGGGGCCGGCATCGCCGGCACCGCGTCCGGGGCGTGGCGGACGCTCAGGAACTCCCACCCGGCCGTGGAGGTGCCGTACAGCTCGGCCAGCCGTCGGCGCACCACGGGCTCGAAGCCGGCCGGGCCGCCGATGTCGTAGCCCCGCCGGCCCAGCACCGTGGTCGCCACCAGCGCCCGCCCGGCCGGTGCGTACGAGGGGTGCACGTCGCTGAGCACCAGCGTGTGCGCCACCCCGGACCGGTCGGCGTCCAGCAGCAGCGCCGGCTCGCCCAGCGGCGAGCGGTCCGCGGCGTGGAAGTAGGTGGTGACCGGATGGAAGTCCGGCAGCCGCAGGCCGGGCAGCAGCGCGGCCGCCGACCGCGCGTCGCAGGCCAGCACCACGGCCTGCGAGGCCACCCGGCCGTGCCGGGCGGTCTCCACGCCGTCCGCGGACACCGCGGTGACGGACACCCCGGTCCGCACCGTGCCGGCCGGCAGGCCCTCGGCCAGCTGCGCCGGCACCGACGCCGTCCCGCCGGCGGGCAGACAGAGCCGGCCCCGGGCGTACGAGCGCAGCACCAGGTCGGCCACCCGGCTGCTGGTGGTCAGCGAACGGTCGCCCAGCAGAGCGCCCAGCAGCGGCCGCAGGAAGCCGTCGACGGTCCGGCCGCCGAGGCCGCGGTCGGCCAGCGCGCGGGCCGCGGTGGTCTCCGGCCGGGCGAGCAGCCGGGGGACGGGCGTGGCCGCGAGCCGGTTCAGCGCGGCGGCCAGCCGGGCCCGTTCGAGCGGACTGCCCAGCGCGCCGCCGAGCGCCCCTCGCCCCGCCGCCTGCTGCGGGACGCCCGCCCGGTAGCGGCGGCCCGCGCTGTGCACCAGCACGCCCGGTGCCAGCGGGCGCAGGTCCAGCCGGTCCAGGTCGAGGCGGCGGGCGGGCTCCGGGTGGTCGGTGTTGAGCAGGTGGATGCCGTGGTCGAGCCGGAATCCGTCCAGCTCGTCCGAGGCCATCCGGCCGCCGATGCGCCGGGCGGCCTCCAGGACCTGGACGTTGAGGCCCTGTCCGGTCAGCGCGCGGGCGGCGGCCAGGCCCGCGAGGCCGGCACCGACCACGACCACGTCCGGGTCGGACGGCTGGCGGGAACGGCGGATGAAGTCGTATGCGGGCACGGGTGTGCTCCCTCCCTGACGGCGGCCTCCGGGCCCGCGCGGCGGCGGCCGGGCCCGTGGGAGCTCCGGCCGAGGCGGGCAGTGGGCTGCCGGGTACGGTCCGTCAAACGTGATGCCCCGTCAATGTGCTGATCAGACCGGCACGCCCGGTGGAATCGGGCCGCGCCGCCGGGTCGTGGTGGCACTGCGGAGGGGCCCGGTCACCGAGCGTGCGCCGGACCAGCGGCGATCCGGCGGCGCCGGGCGCACACGGCCACGGAGGGCGCGACGGCGCGCCCTCCGTCTGCAACCGTGCGCCCCTGTGCGCCGGGTGGGCGGACCGGGTCCGCCCCACGTACGGGGGCGCTTACCCGGAACCGGACCCTCTCAGTCCTGCCTGGTTCCCGCCCATGTCCCGCCCGGATTCCGCCCAAGTCCCGCCCGGATTCCGGCCGGCCCCCTCAGTCCAGCAACGCCGCCCGCACCATCGACTCCGGCTCGGCGTGCCGGAACCGGAATCCGGCCGCCAACAGCCGCTCCGGCAGCACCCGGTGGCTGCCCACCACCTCGACGGCCATCTCGCCGAGCACCGTCCTCAGCGCGAGCTCCGGCACGGCCAGCAGCGTCGGCCGCCCCAGCACCCGCCCGAGGACCTCCGTCAGCTCCGCGTTGGTCACCGGACGCGGACCGGTGAGGTCGACCGGACCGGACAGCTCCGCACGGTCGATCAGGAACCGCATCGCGGCCACCTCGTCGGCCAGCGACAGCGCGCTCCAGTACTGCCCGCCCGATCCCAGTCGCCCGCCCAGCCCCAGCCGGAACAACGGCAGCATCCGCCCGAGCGCACCGCCGCGCGCGGACAGCACCAGCCCGGTGCGCGGGTGCACCACCCGGATCCCGGCGTCCTCCGCGGGCCGGGCGGCGGCCTCCCACTCGACGCACACCCGGGCCAGGAAGTCGTCCCCGGCGGGTGACCCCTCGTCGACGACCCGGTCGCCGGTCTGGCCGTAGTAGCCGACCGCGGACGCGCTCACCAGGACCTTCGGCGGCCGCTTGAGCTTTGCCAGCGCACCCGCCACGGTCTCCGTGCCGAGCACCCGGCTGTCCCGGATCTCCTGCCGGTACGCCTGCGTCCACCGCCGGTCGGCGACCCCGGCACCGGCCAGGTGCACCACCGCGTCGGTGCCCTCCAGCCCGGCCGCGTCGATCTGCAGCAGATGGGGGTTCCAGCCGATCCCGACCGTGCCGTCCGGCTGCCGTCCCACCCGGCTGCGCTGCCGCACCAGCCGTACCACCTCGTGCCCGTCCGCGAGCAACGAGCGGACAAGAGCGGAACCGATCAGACCCGTGGAACCCGTCACCGCGATGCGCATGCCCCCATCCTCCCAGCTCCCCGGGTGCCGTCCCGTCACGCCTCTCCGTCGTTCGGGGCGAACCCGTCAGGCGCTCGGGAACCGTGAGAGCCGGAAGGGCGCACGCCGCACCGTCACCCGCCCCGACCGCCCCGGAACCCCCACGCCCTACCATGACCGTCATGCCGTCCGACGATCTGACGATCCGTCCCGCCCGCCCCGAGGACGACGCCGAACTCGCCGCACTCGACCGCGCCGTCTGGTCCGTCCTCAGCGAGGTGGCTCCCCGCCGCGCCGAGGGCACCGCCTTCTTCGACGAGCAGCACACCCCCGACGGCTACCTGGTCGCCGAAGTCGGCGGCCGCGTCGTCGGATACGTGCGCCAGGCCGTACCGACCCCGCTCGCCAGCAACCGCCACGTCCGTCAGATCCAGGGCCTCGCCGTCGACCACGGCGTCCGCGGCCACGGTGTCGGCCGTGCCCTGGTCGAAGCCGCCTGCGGGACCGCCGCCGCGGCCGGGGCCCGCCGGATCACCCTGCGGGTGCTCGGCCACAACACCCCCGCCCGCCGCCTGTACGAGCGCTGCGGCTTCACGGTGGAGGGCGTGCTGCGCGAGGAGTTCCTGCTGGACGGCGTCTACGTGGACGACGTCTGGATGGGCCGTCCGCTCGCCGGCTGACGTGCCGCCAGGAGGGTGTCGGCGCCCGACCGGTTCAAGTCGTGACCTTGCCGCCCCTGCCGGGCCGTGCCCCGGGACCGGTACCGTACGGCCGTGAGCACTTCGATTCCTCCCGGCTGGTACCCGGTCCCGGAGCCCGGGCCGGGCGGCACCGCGCAGGAACGCTGGTGGGACGGCAACGCCTGGACCGCCGAGGTCCGCCCCGCCCAGTCCGCCGCGGCCCCGCAGCCCGCGCAGATCGCCGACGCCCCCACCCAGGCCTGGAGCGGCCAGGCCGTCCCGCAGCCCGGGTACGGCTACCCGCAGCAGCAGCCGGGGCAGTACGGCTACCCGCAGCCCGGCGCGCCGTACGCCTACCCGTCGGCGGCGTCCGGCCCGAAGAACCGCAACGGCCTGATCATCGGCATCGCCGCCGGCGTGCTGGCCCTCGCGGTGGTCGCCGCCGTGGTGCTGGTGGCCTCCGGCGGCGACGACGATCCGCCAGTGGTGACGGCGCCGCCGCCCGTGAGCTTCTCCGCCTCCCCGCGGACCAGCCCGAGCCTGCCGCGGACCAGCCCGAGCCCGCGCAGCAGCACGCCGCCGCTCTCCGGCAGCACGATGACCGACGTGGTGCACGGCTGGCGCGTGCCGCGGCCCGCCGGCTGGACGGTGCACGCCAGCAGCGGCGCGAGCTCCGTCTACGAGGTCACGGGCCCGTACGACTGCGGCATGGAGTCACAGTGCATCCGCGGCCAGTTCTCGGTCGAGACGGTGTCGGTGCCCGGCTCGGACGCGGCCACCGTGGCGAAGGCCCAGATGGCCCTGTACGCCCCGCGGGTCTTCGGTGACCTCACCGGCCACGACGAACTGACCTCCGGCCCGATGGCGGTCGCCGGTGCCACCGGCTACGCGGTGCGCTGGCACGTCACGCCGAAGCAGGGCGCCTCCGGCTACGTGCTGCTGGTGGCCGTGCCGGACACCACCGGCAGCGGCTTCGTGGTGATGCACGGCGGCGTGGACGAGGACCCGCAGGCGCCCACGCCCGCCACGCTGGACGCGATCGTCAGCGGCATCCGCTCGACCACCTCGGGCAGCGGAGCCTGAGCCGCACCCCGGCCGGCACCGCAGTGCCGGCCGGGGCCGCCGCACGGGCGGCGGCCGGCACCCGTCTCACCGTCCGAAGCGCTCCCACAGCCGCGGGAAGCGCTTCGCCATGATGCCGTCGTCCTCGAAGTCGAAGGGCGCGCCCTCCGGGTCGTCCTGCGGTGCCAGGCCGAGGTCGGGCAGCGGCAGTCCGGTCAGCTGCTCGTGCGCCTCGTCGGCGGCGTAGCCGAGGTCCTCGGCCTCGCCGTCCTCCTCCTCGTCGAAGTCGGGCACCAGCACGGCCAGCTCGTCCGGCTCGTGCACCGCGTGCTCGTACACCTCGCGGCCCTGGCCGATCAGCCAGCACCGGAAGAAGTCGAAGTCGTCCGCGGAGGCGCCGCCCAGCATCAGGTGTGCGGCGGCCCACAGCTCGGTGGTGAAGGCCCGCTGGAACCGGGCCTCGAACAGCCGGGCGAAGTCGACGACGTCGTCCGGGGTGAGCTGTGCCAGCCGGTCGACCAGCGCGTCGGCCTGGTCGTCCGGGTCGCCCGCCGCGGCCTCGCGGGTCTCGTCGATCAGCTGCCAGAAGTCCGTCTCGTACATCACCGCTCCAGCATCCACGCTCACCCCGGCCAATGCATGCGAGGCGCGACGAGGACGGGTGGAGCGGGCCGCCGGGGGCGCGAAAGCACGGATCCCCGCCCCGAGCCGGAGGCGAGCGGGCGAAAGCACGGACCCCCGCCCCGGTGTCCCGGGGCGGGGGTCCGCCGTGCGTGCGTCCGCGGGTGCGGCGCCGTCCTTACAGGCCGAGCTCGACCTCGAACTCGCCGGCCTCGAGGATCTCCTTCACGGCCACCAGGTAGCGGGCGGCGTCCGCGCCGTCCACCAGGCGGTGGTCGTAGGAGAGCGACAGGTAGGTCATGTCGCGGATGCCGATGGCGGTGCCGCCGTCGGCCTCGATGACGACCGGGCGCTTCACGGTGGCGCCGATGCCCAGGATCGCGACCTGGTTCGGCGGCACGATGACGGTGTCGAACAGCGCACCGCGCGAGCCGGTGTTGCTGATGGTGAAGGTGGCGCCGGACAGCTCGTCCGGGGTGATCTTGTTGTTGCGCACCTTCTCGGCCAGCTCGGCGGTCTTCTTGGAGATGCCGGCGATGTTGAGGTCGCCCGCACCCTTGATGACCGGGGTCATCAGACCCTTCTCCGAGTCCACCGCGATACCGATGTTCTCGGTGTCGAAGTAAGTGATGGTGCCCTCGGCCTCGTTGATCCGGGCGTTGATGACCGCGTGGGCCTTCAGCGCCTGGGCGGCGGCCTTGACGAAGAACGGCATCGGGGACAGCTTCACGCCCTCGCGGGCGAGGAAGGAGTCCTTGGCCTTGCCGCGCAGCGACATGATCTTGGTGACGTCCACCTCGACCACGCTGGTGAGCTGGGCCTGCTCGTGCAGGGCCTTCATCATGTTGTCGCCGATGACCTTGCGCATGCGGGTCATCTTGACCGTCTGGCCGCGCAGCGCGGACGGAGCGGCGGCGGCCTTCGGGGCGGCGGCCGGGGCGGCGACGGGCGCGGCCTGGGCGGCCTTCGCGGCCTCGGCGGCGGCCAGCACGTCCTGCTTGCGGATACGACCGCCGACGCCGCTGCCGGCGACGGCCGACAGGGCCACACCGTGCTCGGCGGCGAGCTTGCGCACCAGCGGGGTCACGTAGGCGTCGCCGTTGTCCGCGGCCGGGGCCGGGGCGGCGGCGACCGGGGCCGGAGCAGCC
>NZ_JAHTIK010000001.1:5938259-5942424 GCF_025655475.1 Kitasatospora sp. DSM 101779
GGCCTCGGCGACCGGGGCGGCGGCCGGAGCGGCCTCCGCGGCCGGGGCCGGAGCGGCCACCGGGGCGCCCGAGCCGTCGTCGATGATGGCCAGCTCGGCACCGACCTCGACCGTCTCGTCCTCGCCGACCTTGATCGACGCGAGGATGCCGGACGCGGGCGCCGGGATCTCGGTGTCGACCTTGTCGGTGGAGACCTCGAGCAGCGGCTCGTCGGCCTCCACGCGCTCACCCTCGGCCTTCAGCCAGCGGGTGACGGTGCCCTCGGTCACGCTCTCGCCCAGTGCGGGCAGTGTTACTGAGACCGCCATGGTTTCAGCGACTCCTATCAAGTCTTGCGTACAGGAATGGACAACTAAGGGGGTGCCGCGGATCAGTCGTGCGCGTGCAGCGGCTTGCCGGCCAGCGCCAGGTGCGCCTCGCCCAGGGCCTCGGACTGGCTGGGGTGCGCGTGGATGAGCTGCGCGACCTCGGCGGGCAGCGCCTCCCAGTTGTAGATCAGCTGGGCCTCGCCGACCTGCTCGCCCATGCGGGCGCCGACCATGTGGACACCCACCACGGCGCCGTCCTTGACCTGGACGAGCTTGATCTCGCCGGCGGTCTTCAGGATCTTGCTCTTGCCGTTGCCGGCCAGGTTGTACTTGAGCGTGACGATCTTGTCCTTGCCGTACTGCTCGGCGGCCTTGGCCTCGGACAGGCCCACGGACGCGACCTCCGGGTTGGAGTAGGTCACGCGCGGGATGCCGTCGTAGTCGATCGGGACGACCTTCAGGCCCGCCAGGCGCTCGGCGACGAGCATGCCCTCGGCGAAGCCGACGTGGGCGAGCTGGAGGGTCGGGACGAGGTCGCCGACCGCCGAGATGGTCGGCACGTTGGTGCGCAGGTACTCGTCGACCAGGACGTAGCCGCGGTCCATGGCGACGCCGGCCTCCTCGTAGCCGAGGCCGGCCGAGACCGGGCCGCGGCCGATGGCGACCAGCAGCACGTCGGCGTCGATCTGCTTGCCGTTCTCGGTCGAGACGCGGACACCGTTCTCGGTGTACTCGACGCCCGAGAAGCGGGCCTTCAGCTCGAACTTGATGCCGCGCTTGCGGAAGGCACGCTCCAGCAGCTTCGAGGAGTTCTCGTCCTCCAGCGGGACGAGGTGCGGCAGGGCCTCGACGATGGTGACGTCGACGCCGAAGGACTTCCACACGGACGCGAACTCGACGCCGATGACGCCGCCGCCGAGGATGACGGCCGACTTCGGGATGTAGTCGAGCTTGAGGGCGTGGTCCGAGGAGATGATCCGGTTGCCGTCGATGGTCAGACCGGGCAGCGACTTGGGCACCGAGCCGGTGGCGAGGACGATGTGGCGGCCCTCGACGCGCTGGCCGTTGACGTCCACCGAGGTCTGCGAGGACAGCCGGCCCTCGCCCTGGATGTAGGTGACCTTGCGCGAGGCGACCAGGCCCTGCAGGCCCTTGTAGAGGCCCGAGACCACGTCGTCCTTGTACTTGTGGACGCCCTTGATGTCGATGCCCTGGAAGGTCGCCAGGACGCCGAACTCGGCGGCCTCGCGGGTCTCGTCGGCGACCTCGGCCGCGTGCAGCAGAGCCTTGGTGGGGATGCAGCCGCGGTGCAGGCAGGTGCCGCCGAGCTCGCCCTTCTCGATCAGCGCGACGTTCAGGCCGAGCTGGGCGGCGCGGAGCGCCGCGGCGTAACCGCCGCTTCCGCCTCCGAGAATGACAACGTCGAAAACGGTGCTGGCGTCGTTCGCCACGTCACGTCCTCCATGCAAAGGGGTGCGGTTCGCCGGGCCGGTCGCGGTCCGGTGGTGTGGGAAGCCTTTGTGAGGCGCCCAGTCGTGCCGGAAATACATCTTTGCACTTGTTCGAGGCGACTGGTGTCCGGGGCCGCCCCGGAGGCCGCGGCCCGGCCGCCGCGGGTCACTCGAATGCCCCGTACGGGTGGGTATCGCCGCAGCTCACAGCAGTGCGGACGGCTCGGAGAGGGACGGCTGCGGCGGCCCGCTCCCGCGCCGGTTCCGCTCTGCGGAAGACGGTTTCGCCCGCGGCGAACACCGTCTCGGAATGTGGCCTCCGCCACCCCCGGTGTATTACCGGCTGGTAATAGGAAAACGCCGAAGGGTCCGGTGCCCCACCGGGCACCGGACCCCTCCGTGCATATCGGGGGAGCGTCAGACGCCCGCCGCCACGTCCTCCGCGTACCGGACCAGGGTGCGCACCGCGCTCGCGGTGCCGCCCTTCGGGGTGTAGCCGAACGGGCCGCCCTCGTTGAACGCCGGGCCCGCGATGTCCAGGTGCGCCCAGTCGATGCCCTCGGCGACGAACTCCTTCAGGAACAGGCCGGCCACCAGGCCGCCGCCCATCCGCTCGCCCATGTTGGCCAGGTCGGCGATCGTCGACTCGACCATGCCCTTGCGCAGGTCGGCCGGGAGCGGCATCGGCCAGGACTGCTCGCCCACCGCGGTCGCCGTCTCGTGCAGGCGGGTGCGCAGCTCGTCGTCGTTGGCCATCACACCGAAGGTGCGGGTGCCCAGGGCCAGCACCATCGCGCCGGTCAGGGTGGCGACGTCCACGATGACGTCCGGGTTCTCCTCGCCGGCCCGGACGATCGCGTCGGCCAGCACCAGGCGGCCCTCGGCGTCGGTGTTCAGCACCTCGACGGTCTTGCCGCCGTACATCCGCAGCACGTCGCCGGGGCGGGTCGCCGTGCCGGACGGCATGTTCTCGGCCAGCGCCAGCCACGCGGTCACGTTGACCTGCAGGCCGAGGCGCTTGGCGGCGACCACGGCGGCGAACACCGCGGCGGCACCGGCCATGTCGCACTTCATGGTCTCGTTGTGGCCGGCCGGCTTCAGCGAGATGCCGCCCGAGTCGTAGGTGATGCCCTTGCCGATGAAGGCCAGCGACGCCTTCGCCTTCGGGTGGGTGTAGGCCACCTTCACCAGCCGGGGCGGGTTGGCGGAGCCGTTGCCGACGCCGAGGATGCCGCCGAAGCCGCCCTTGAGCAGCGCCTTCTCGTCCAGCACCTCGACCTTGAGGCCGTGTTCCTTGCCGGCCGCCTGGGCGATCGCGGCGAAGGACTTCGGGTTGAGGTCGTTCGGCGCGGTGTTGACCAGGTCGCGGGCCCGGTTCATCTCCTCGCCGAGCGCGGCGGCGCGCTCGACCGCGGCCTTCGCGTCCTTGCTGCCCTTGCGGGAGGCCAGCACGACCAGCTCGCCGACCGGGGCCTTGCCGTTCTCGCCCTTGTACGTGCCGAAGGCGTACGAGCCCAGCAGGCCGCCCAGCGCGACCGCCTCGATCGCCTCGGCGGACTCGGCGGGCAGCACCAGCGCGGCCTTCTTCACGCCGGCCAGCGTGCGGGCGGCGACACCGGCGGCCCGGCGCAGCGCCTCCGCAGCGAAGCCGTCCTCGGACGCGTCGCCGAGGCCGACCGCCAGCACGAGCGGCGACTTCAGACCGGCGGCCGCCGGAACCTTGACCGCCTCGCCCTCGGCACCGGTGGCGCCCAGGGTGGAGAGGACCTCGGCCAGCGTGCCTTCGAACGCCTCGGCCACGGCCTCGGCGCCGGGGGCGAGCACCAGGCCCTTGGGGCCCTTCGCCACGCCGACCACCAGGGCGTCCGCGCGCAGGCTTGCGGCGGAGGAGGTGCTCACAGACAGTGTTGTCACGACGATGCGTCCTGTTCTTTCGCGGTCCACGGCCGGCGACGGCTCGGGGTGTGCCGTACCGGCTATAACCCCGGCTGACTCCGCGGGGAAACGGGCGCAGGGCTACGGTGCACCCCGCATGGTAGTCCGCATGCTGGGACCGCGCGGCGCCAGGGCACGCCCGCCACCGGCGGGCCGGGCGTACACGGTGTGACGAACCGTGCGAACCGGGCGCCGCGAGAGCGCCCCCGCACCCGGCCCGTGCGGCCCGCTCAGACCGTGCCGATCAGCGCCAGCGCCACCAGTGCCCCGGTGGCCGCGGTCTCCGCCGTTGCACCGAGCACGTCGCCGGTGATCCCGTCCAGCCGCCGCACGCAGCGGCGCAGCAGCAGCTGCGCACAGCCGAGGCCGACCGCCAGCGCCGCCGGCCAGACCCAGGCCTGCCGGCCGTATCCGGCACCGGCCGCGGCGAGCAGCAGCGCGCAGCCCGCGGTGACCGCGGCCGCCCCGGC
>NZ_JAHTIK010000001.1:5942436-6127085 GCF_025655475.1 Kitasatospora sp. DSM 101779
GCCCCAGGCGAGCGCGCAGCGCCCGGCGAGGACGGCGGTGAGCACCGCGAGCGCGCCGCGGCCCAGGGAGGAGTCGAACTGCCCGGCCAGTGCGGCGATCTGACCGAGCATCACCAGGAGCAGCGTCAGCACGCCGAACGGCCCGATGTCCGACTGCTTCATGATCCGCAGCGCGTCCTCGGCGGGCCTGCCGCTGCCGAGGCCGTCGGCGACATCGGCCAGACCGTCCAGGTGCAGGCCCCGGGTCAGTGCGGCGAGCGCGCCGATCGCGGCCACCGCACCGAGCAGGCCGCCCGCCCGCCACGCCACGAGCGTCCCCGCGCCGGCCGCGAGCAGGCCGAGCACCACGCCGACCACGGGCGCGGCGAGCATCGCACGGCCGGCCGTCGGCCGGTCCCAGCGGTCGACCCGGACCGGCAGCACCGAGAGCGTGCCGAAGGCGAAGCGCAGCCCGTCCGGCACGTCAGCCGAGGCCCAGCAGCTCCGCCGCGGTGGGCAGCTTCGCCGGCGGCCGCGGCTCGGCCTTCACGGCGGCCGGCACGTCGCCGGGCTCCGCCAGGGTGTCGGAGGCGGCCTGCAGCAGCGGCAGCGCCAGCAGCGCGCCGACGCCCTCGCCGGCCCGGACGCCGAGCTGCTGCAACGGGGCCAGGGTGAGCCGGTCGTACGCCTTGGCCTGCGCGGGCTCGCCGGTGTCCTGCCCGGCCCGCCACCACTCGGGCGCCCGGAAGGCGATCCGCTGGGCGACCAGCGCACAGGCCGCGGACACCACGCCGTCGAGCACCACCGGCAGCCGCCGCACGGCGGCCTGCAGCAGGAAGCCGGTGATCGCGGCGAAGTCGGCGCCGCCGGTCGCGGCCAGCAGTGCGAGCTGGTCGCCGAGCACCGGCCGGGCCCGGCGCAGCGAATCCCTGACGGTCGCGCACTTGACCATCCACACCCGGTCGTCGATGCCCGAGCCGCGCCCGGTGACGGCGGCGGCGTCGGTGCCGCACAGTGCGCCGACCAGCACCGCGGCGACCGTGGTGGAGCCGGTGCCGATGTCGCCGAGCAGCACCAGGTCGGTGCCGGCGTCGGCCTCCTCGTCGGCGACCGCCATGCCGGCCCGGAACGCCCGGACGGTCTCCTCGGCGGTCAGCGCGTCCTCGACGTCGATCCGGCCGGAGCCGCGCCGCACCCGGTACTGCGACACCTCGGCGGGGAATTCGTGCGGGTCGGCGTCGACCGCCATGTCGAGGACCCGGACGGCCGCGCCGTAGCGGCGGGCCAGCAGTGCGACCGGGGCGGTGCCCTCCAGCACGGCGTGCACCCGGGCGGTCGTGCTCCGGCCGGGACCGGGCCGGGAGACGCCGAGCCCGGCGACGCCGTGGTCGCCGGCGAACAGCAGCACCTTCGCGGCGGCCACCGGCCGGACGGGGGCCGCGCCCTGGACGGAGGCGAGCCAGGCGCCGAGCTCCTCCAGCGAACCGAGGCCGCCCGGCGGCAGGCCCAGCTGCTGCCGGTACTCCTCGGCGGCCTTGCGGGCGGCCTCGTCGGGCCGCTCGACGAGGGAGGAGAAACTGTCGAGATCCACGGTCGTGTCCATCGCTCGGAAGGCTACACGGCACCGGCTTTGACGGTCAGCACCTGCCCGGCCACGACGAGCAGCACCTGCTCGGAGGCATCGGCGACCGCCATGTTCAGCCGTCCCAGGGTGTCCCGGAAGCGCCGTCCGGCCGCGGTCGCGGGCACCACGCCCATGCCGACCTCGTTGCTGACCGCGACCGCGGGGCGCCGGGTCGCCGCCCAGGCCGCGGCGAGGTCGTCGCAGCGCCGCTGCACCGCCCGCTCGCCGCCGTCGTGCCAGCTGTCGTCGGACCAGGCGCCGTGCTCGTCCATCACCGCGGTGAGCCACAGCGCCAGGCAGTCGATCAGCACCGGGGCGGTGTCGTCCCGGTCGGCGAGCACCGCCTCCAGGTCGCAGGTCTCGGCGGTGCGCCAGGAGGCCGGCCGGCGCTCCCGGTGCAGGCGGACCCGGTCCGCCCAGTCCCGGTCGCCGTCCCGGGTGCCCGAGGTGGCCACGTACAGCACGTCCTCGTACGGCGCGAGCATCAGCTCGGCGCGGGTGGACTTGCCGGAGCGGGCGCCGCCGAGGACGAGGGTGCGGGGGAGTGCCATGCGGATCATCCTGCCGCACGGGGTATGGGGAGCGGCCGGGCGGGCACGCTAGTGTGCGCACGTCGAGGTCACCGAGCGGGAGGAGTCCGACACATGGTGTGGACGTGGCGGTTCGAGCAGCAGGACGGCACCAGCGTCGACCAGCCCAACGGCCAGGAGGAGTTCCCCGGCCAGGGCGACGCGGAGTCGTGGATCGGCGAGACCTGGAAGCAACTGCTGGCGGACGGCGTGGACCGGGCGGTCCTGCTGGAGGACGACCGCGAGATCTACTCGATGAGCCTGCACGAGGGCTAGCCCTCGGAAGGTCGCTGCCCGGCCGGCTACTTGGCGCCGACGAGGTGGAGCAGGCCGGCGACCTGGCGGTACGGGTCCTGCCGGCCGGCCCGCTCCTCGGCGTCGAGGAGCTGGGCGAGCTGCCGGCCGTCGACCGGCGCCGCCTCGTCCGGGGCGGCGTCGGTGAAGACCCGGACGCCGTACCAGTGCCGCAGCGGCACCGAGATGCCGGAGAGCGTGGTGGTCAGCTCGGCGAGCCGGTGGGCCCGCGCGGGCACGCCGTACCGGTCGGTGCAGCGGTAGGAGTCGAAGGCGGCGAGGGCGGTCCGCCAGTCGCCGGCGAGCGCGGGGCGCATGGCCAGCGCGTCGGCGTTGCGGACGAGCAGCGACAGCACGCCGCCGGTGTCGAGCACCCGGGCGAGCGCGGCGAGCAGCGGGTCCGGGTCGGCGAGATACATCAGGGCGCCGTGGCACAGCACGACGTCGAAGGAGCGCGGCGGGAACCACCGCCCGCAGGCGTGCCCGTCCCCGCCGATGAGCCGCACCCGCCCCTGCACCTCGGCGGGCTCGGCCGCGACCGCGGCCTGCGCGGCGCCGAGGGTGACCGGGTCCGGGTCGACTCCGGTGACGACGTGTCCGGCGCGGGCCAGCCGAACGGTCTGGGTGCCCTGCCCGCAGCCGACGTCCAGCACCCGCAGCCCCGTCCGGCCGGCCAGCTGCTCGGCGAGCTGCCGGGTCAGCAGCTCCTCGCGGACGATGCTGCGCAGGCCGCCCTGCCGGGTGGGCCAGGGAGCGGCCGCGTGCCGGCCGCCTCCGCCGACGGCCGGCAGCCGGTCGTGGCCGCCGAGGCCCTGCCCGGGCAGCGCGTACAGCCCGGGCTGGTCCGGCTGCACCGGCAGTGCCCAGGGCGGCGGGACCGGCTCCGCGGTCAGGGCCGCTCGCCCCGCTTCACCTGCGGCTTGGGCAGCCGCAGTCGGCGCATCTGCAGGGTGCGCATCAGGCCGTAGGGGACGGCGCCGCGGGTGTTCTGGTTCGGGAAGCGCTCGCGCAGGGCCTTGCGCAGACCGAGGCCGAGGCGGGCGAAGTCCAGGATCACCAGGACGAAGAAGACCACGAAGAGCAGCGTGGAGAGCAGCTGCAGGGCCGGCACCCGGACGATGCTGAGCACCAGCACGACCACGGCGTACGGCAGGAAGAACTCGGCGAGCGACCAGCGGGAGTCGACGAAGTCGCGGGCGAAGCGCCGCACCGGGCCCTTGTCACGGGGCGGCAGGGCGCGCTCGTCGCCCTCCAGCAGGGCGGTGCGCTGCTTCTCGCGCTCGGCGCGCATCCGCTCGCGGGACTGCCGGGCGGCTTCCTTGCGGTCCTTGGGCACGGTCACCCTGGTCCGCCGGCTGGCCTCGGCCTCGCTGCGCTTCGGCGTCGGGCGGCCCTTCTTGGCCTGCGGGTCGCGGGGGGTCTTCTCGTCCTGCTCGGCCAGCGCGGTCGCGGCGGAGGAGGCTTCATCACGGCGTCGGAACACACCCCCAGCGTACGTGCTGGCCGGGTGCTTTCCGCAGCGAGCGTCGGCACGAACGGATATCGATCGACGGCGTGTCCCGTACGGGGCGCCCTCCCCGGGGCGGATCATGGTCTCAGGGTCGGCTCCATCCCAGGGACGATGACCGGCAGTGTGCGGCTGTAGCAGTCTTGTTGCAGCTCGTGCACTGCGGCGACCAGCTCGCTGCACATAGACTCGACGTGTTACGAGACGGAATTCGCAGGCCCGTAGAAGGGGGCACCCGAGGCCCATGAGCGACGGAATCATGAAGCGTATGGGGCTGATCTTCCGCTCCAAGGCCAACAAGGCACTGGACCGTGCGGAGGACCCGCGGGAGACGCTCGACTACTCGTACCAGAAGCAGCTGGAGCTGCTGCAGAAGGTGCGCCGCGGCGTCGCCGACGTGGCCACCTCGCGCAAGCGCCTGGAGCTGCAGCTGACGCAGCTGCAGCAGCAGTCCGCGAAGTACGAGGACCAGGGCCGCAAGGCGCTCTCGCTGGGCCGTGAGGACCTCGCCCGCGAGGCGCTCACCCGCAAGGCGAACCTGCAGTCCCAGATCACCGACCTGGAGACCCAGTACCAGCAGCTGCAGGCCGAGGAGGAGAAGCTCACGCTCGCCTCCCAGCGGCTGCAGGCCAAGGTGGACGCCTTCCGCACCAAGAAGGAGACCATCAAGGCGACGTACACGGCCGCCCAGGCGCAGACCCGGATCGCCGAGTCCTTCTCCGGCATCTCCGAGGAGATGGGCGACGTGGGCCTGGCGATCCAGCGGGCCGAGGACAAGACCGCGCAGATGCAGGCGCGGGCCGGCGCGATCGACGAGCTGCTCGCCTCCGGTGCGCTCGACGACGCCAGCGGCCTCGGCCGCAAGGACGACATCGAGGCCGAGCTGGAGCGGGTGGCCGGCGGCAGCGACGTCGAGCTGGAGCTGGCCCGGATGAAGGCCGAGCTGACCGGCGGCTCTCCCGCCGCCGCGCCGCAGGCCATCGAGCAGGGCCAGCAGCAGGACTCGTCGAAGATCAACTACAACAAGTAACACCGGACAGCACCACGAACCCGGACAGGGAGACGCGCCGGCATGATCATGAGGGTCATGGGTGAGGGGCAGTTCCAGGTCGGCGACAGCCACCTGAACCGGCTCAACGAGCTGGACGACGACCTGCTCAAGGCGGTGGAGTCGGGCGACGGCGAGCGGTTCAAGGCCGCCCTCGACGCGCTGCTGGGCGCGGTCAAGGAGTTCGGCAGCCCGCTGCCGGTCGAGTCCCTGGAGCCGTCCGACCTGATCCTCCCGGACGCGGAGGCGACCATCGACGAGGTCCGCGAGATGCTGCGGACGGAGGGCGACGGCCTGATCCCCGGCCTGCCGGAGTAGGTCCCGTGACACCGGAAGGGCGGGCACCCCGTGGGGTGCCCGCCCTTCGGCGTGCTGCGGACCGCCTGCGGCGGCGCGGCGGAGCGTTACGGCAGGGCCAGCATCCGGTCCAGGGCCGCCTTGGCGTACTTCTCGGTCTCCGGGTCCACCGTGATCACGTTCGGCACCCGGCCCTCGACCAGCGACTCCAGCGCCCAGACCAGGTGCGGCAGGTCGATCCGGTTCATGGTCGAGCAGAAGCAGACCGCGCGGTCGAGGAAGACGACCTCCTTGTCGGGGTGGGCCTTGGCGAGGCGGCGCACCAGGTTCAGCTCGGTGCCGATGGCCCACTTGGAGCCGGGCTCGGCGGCGTCCAGCGCCTTGATGATGTACTCGGTCGAGCCGACCATGTCGGCCGCGGTGACGACCTCGTGCTTGCACTCCGGGTGCACCAGCACGGTGACGCCCGGGATCCGCTCGCGGACCTCGTTCACCGAGTCCAGGTTGAACCGGCCGTGCACCGAGCAGTGCCCGCGCCAGAGGATCATCTTCGCGTTCCGCAGCTGCTCGGCGGTCAGGCCGCCGTTCGGCTTGTGCGGGTTGTAGAGGACGCAGTCGTCCAGCGAGAAGCCCATCTCCAGCACGGCGGTGTTGCGGCCCAGGTGCTGGTCCGGCAGGAACAGCACCTTCTGGCCCTGCTCGAAGGCCCACTCCAGCGCCCGCTTCGCGTTGGAGGAGGTGCAGATGGTGCCGCCGTGCTTGCCGGTGAAGGCCTTGATGTCGGCCGAGGAGTTCATGTACGAGACCGGCACGGTCACGTCGGCGATGCCGGCGTCGGTGAGCACGTCCCAGCACTCGGCGACCTGCTCGGCGGTGGCCATGTCGGCCATCGAGCAGCCCGCGGCGAGGTCCGGCAGCACGACCTGCTGGGCGTCCGAGGTGAGGATGTCCGCCGACTCGGCCATGAAGTGCACGCCGCAGAAGACGATGTACTCGGCCTCCGGGCGGGCCGCCGCGTCGCGGGCCAGCTTGAAGGAGTCGCCCGTCACGTCGGCGAACTCGATGACCTCGTCGCGCTGGTAGTGGTGGCCCAGGATGAACACCCGGTCGCCGAGCTGCTCCTTGGCGGCGCGGGCCCGCGCGACCAGGTCCGGGTCGGAGGCGGCGGGCAGGTCGCCGGGGCACTCGACGCCGCGCTCGCTCGCGGGGTCGGCCTCGCGGCCGAGCAGCAGCAGCGCAAGGGGCGTCGGAGAGGGGTCGACGCCGTAGGTCTCGGTGGTGGTGGTCACGGGCGGGTGCCCTCCTGTGCGGCCGATCTTCCGGCCCCTGCCGAGCTGCGGTGGTACCGCGGGGCCTTCTCGTCTATCTGACGCTATCTATGATAACCCGTTAGCGTCACTCTGACGATGGACGTTCTGTCGATGTGACGAGAACCGCTCTCCGGATCGGAGCCTTCCCGGCGTGGCCGAACCGATATCGGGCCGTCATCGCGTTGTCTTGGAGCATGAAGGCCATTGTGATCAGGCAGTACGGCGGCCCCGACGTCGTCGAGTACACCGACGTGCCCGACCCCAAGGTCGGCCCCGACTCCGTCCTGGTACGGGTGAAGGCCGCCGGCGTCAACCCGGTCGACTGGAAGCTCCGCGAGGGCCACCTCGACGGCATCATGGACGTCCACTTCCCGCTGATCATGGGCTGGGACATGGCCGGCGTCGTCCAGGCCGTCGGCGGCGGGGTCACCGAGTTCGCCCCGGGCGACGAGGTCGTCGGCTACGTCCGCAAGGACTCCGCCGAGCACGGCACCTACGCCCAGCTCGTCGCCGCACCCGTCCGCACCCTCGCCCGCAAGCCCGCCTCGCTCGACTGGGCCCAGGCCGGCGGCCTCCCGCTCGCCGGACTCAGCGCCCACCAGGCCCTCGTCAAGACGCTGCGCATCCGCGCGGGCCAGACCGTCCTGGTGCACGCCGCGGCCGGCGGCGTCGGCAGCCTCGCCGTCCAGATCGCCACCGCCCACGGCGCCCGGGTCATCGGCACCGCCAGCGAACGCAACCACGCCTACCTGCGCGAACTCGGCGCCGAACCGGTCGCCCACGGCGAGGGCCTGCTCGACCGCGTCCGCGCGCTCGCCCCCGGCGGCGTCGACGCCGCTCTCGACCTGATCGGCGGCGACGCCGTCGAGATCTCCGCCCAGCTCGTCCGCGACCCCTCCGGCATCGCCTCGATCACCGACTACGGCGTCGCCGCCCGCGGCGGCCACTACGTCTGGGCCCGCCCCGACGCCGCCGACCTCGCCGAACTCGGCCGCCTCGCCGACGCCGGAAAGCTCCGCGTCCCGGTCGCCTCGACCTTCCCGCTCTCCCAGGCCGCCTCCGCCCAGGCCCTCAACGCCGAGGGCCGCACCCGCGGCAAGATCGTGCTGCTGGTGGACTGACCGCACGGGTCCGCCAGAATAGGGCGGTGCGCCGTCCCACCCCGACGGCCCCCACCGCCCTCACACGCACCACCAGTGGAGCCCGCAGCCATGAGCACGCACCGACCCACGGACCCGGGCGGGGCGCCGCTCGACGACACCGACCGGCTCCTGCTCGAACACCTCAGCAAGGACGGACGCGCCTCCTACGCGGAGATCGGCCTGCTCGCCAACCTCTCCGCGACCGCCGTCCGCCGACGCATCGACCGGCTCCGCGCCCGCGGCGTCGTCCGCGGCTTCACCGTCGTCCTCGACCCGGCCCTGCTCGGCTGGCAGACCGAGGCCTTCGTCGAGATCTACTGCCGCGAGCGCACCAGCCCCGAGGAGCTCCTCGCCAGCCTCCGCCAGTTCCCCGAGGTCGTCGCCGCCTGGACGGTCACCGGCGACCCCGACGCCCTCGTCCACCTCCGCGCCGCCGACACCCGGCACCTCGAAGCCGTCATCGAACGCATCCGCAAGGAGCCCGGCGTCCAGCGCAGCCGCAGCTCCGTCGTCCTCTCCCGCCTCATCGGCTGACGCCCCCGCGCCAGGCCCCGGCGGCCCGCCGGCACGCCACGCAGGAAAGCTGCGCGACCCCCGTCGAACACGCACGAAACCTGCCTGCGCGGCCCCGTTCCGACGCGCGCCGACCGAGCGCCGCTGCCTACGCTGATCGTGTCCGGTACGCCCCAGGAACCCCACCCGTACCGGCCCGCCGCACCCCGCAGCCAGAACGAGAGGGACCACCGTGTCCGCAGCCCCCGACCGCATGCACCAGCCCGACAACCAGCTGGTCGACCTCGTCTTCGACTACATGCGCGAGCGGCTGCAGTACAACCCCGTCCCCCTCGACCACCCCGGCGACGGCGAGCACCTGCGCACCCACCTCGCCGGCCTCCTCAACGAGCACGGCAACGACCCCGGCGACGTCCTCAAGCTCTACGACCACGAGCTCTCCCGGGCCGTCATCTCCGCCGACAGCCCCCGCTACCTCTCCTTCATCCCCTGCGCCCCCACCAAGGCCGCACTGCTGTTCGACATGGTCGTCTCCTGCGCCTCCCTCCAGGGCATCTCCTGGCTCGAGGCCGCCGGCGCCATCGCCGCCGAGAACCAGGTGCTGCGCCTGATAGCGGACCGCGCCGGGCTCCCCGCCTCCGCCGGCGGCACCTTCGTCTCCGGCGGCTCCGCCGGCAACCTCTCCGCGCTCGTCGTCGCCCGCGACACCGCCCGCCGCAAGCTGGGCGTCGGGCCGGAGGCCCGGCTGCGGATCGCCGTCGCCGACCAGGTGCACTCCTCGGTCAAGAACACCTTCAACATCATCGGCGTCGAGGCCTTCGTCGTCCCCACCGTCGACCGCCGCTTCACCGGTGAGGCCCTGCGCGCCGCCCTGGCCGCCGACCCGAACCCGGAGACGGTGATCGCCGTCGTCGGCACCGCCGGCACCACCAACGAGGGCATCGTCGACGACCTCCAGGGCCTCTCCGAGGTCACCCGCGAGCGCGGCCTGTGGTTCCACGTCGACGGCGCCTACGGCGGCGCCGGCCTCTTCGCCCCCTCCGTCCGCGAGCGCTACAACGGCATCGAGCACGCCGACTCCTTCGTCGTCGACCCGCACAAGTGGCTCTTCGCGCCCTTCGACTGCGCCGCCCTGCTCTACCGCAACCCGCAGCTCGCCCGCGCCGTCCACACCCAGGACGCCTCCTACCTCGACGTCCTGCACACCGAGGGCGACGAGTGGAACCCCACCGACTACGCGTACCACCTCACCCGCCGCGCCCGCGGCCTGCCGCTCTGGTTCTCCCTCGCCGTCCACGGCACCCAGGCCTACACCGACGCCATCGAGACCGGCCTCACGCTGGCCCGGGACACCGCGCAGCTCATCCGCGACACCGACCACCTGGAGCTGCTGCACGACCCGCAGCTCTCCGCGGTCTGCTTCCGCCGCACCGGCTGGACCCACGAGGACTACTACCGCTGGTCCCAGCAGCTGCTCGCCGACCAGATCGGCTTCGTCACCCCCACCGGCTGGGACGGCGAGACCGTCGCCCGCTTCGCCTTCCTCCACCCCGGCACCACCCTCGACATGGTCAAGGAGATCCTCGCCACCATGGAGTAGTGGCACAACGCCAGGGGCGCGTGGGGGCACCTCCCGCTTGCGCGTGCCCCCTACAGGAACGCTCCGTTCGGGAGGTACGGCACCGGCGGCCGCATGCCGCGGAGGGCCACGTAGCCGCGGGTGCCGACGGTGAGGCCGACCTCCAGGCCGACGTCGACCGCCCACTCCTGCTCGGCGGTGAGGTGTTCGACCAGCGCGTCCGTCCCCTCCGGGACCCGCGCCAGCGCCTCCCGCAGCAGCCGCACCGCGATCCGCTTCGACGTCGCCGCCAGCAGCTTCACCTCGCCGCCGTCCCGGTAGCAGTACCCGCTGCCCGCCAGCGAGTCCGCCACCAGCAGCTCCTCGAAGTGGGCCAGCATGAAGCCGTGGTCGGGCCCGTGCGCGGCGCCCCGCAGCCGCCGGTCCACCGAGTCCAGCAGGTGCAGCTGCCCCGGCCCCCCGGGGTGCACCGGGAGGTCGCCCGGGTCCTGCAGCCCGGCCCGGTCGACCGGCCCCTGCAGCTGCATCGCCGGGTGCAGCGTGAACCCGCTCAGCCGGTACCTCCGTGCCGCGGCCGGCGACGGCGAGGCGCACAGCATCCCCCGCAGGCAGCCCCGCCCGTGCGCGGCCGCCCGCTGCAGCAGCAGCCGCCCCACCCCCTTGCCCTGCACCGCCGGGTCGACCACCAGCACGGCGAGCAGCCAGAGCCCCTCGCGGCGCAGCGACAGCGCGGCCCCCACCGTCCGTCCGCCGTCCTCGGCGAGCCAGCACCCCTGCGGGTCGGTCCGCACCAGGTGGCGCGTCCGCGCCTCGTGCCGGACCGCCCGGACGTCCGGCGCGTCCTGCCGCACCGTGGCGGCCGGCCCGCCGAAGGCCGCCGCGGCCACCTCCCGCACGGCGGCGGCGTCCGCGGCACTGTCCCTGACCGGCCGAATGATCACGCATCTCATCCTGGCCCCCGACCGGACCCGCCGCGGGCGGTTTGCCGAGATCGGACGCCGAGCACGGTCCGCCGGTGTGCGAGCATGGGAGACGTAGCGGTGCGGGCGGCGAAAACGCCTCCCGGAATCACCACCGACCGGAAATGAATCCGGGCGGCCGCCGGTTGGCACTGGCGGCACACTGTCGTCACAGACCGGGAGTAAGCATGACCGTCCAGGACGAGACCACCGTCGAGAGTGGCATCATCCTCACCGACGCCGCCGCGGCCAAGGTCAAGGGCCTGCTCGAGCAGGAGGGTCGCGAGGACCTCGCGCTGCGCGTCGCCGTGCAGCCGGGCGGCTGCTCCGGCCTGCGCTACCAGCTGTTCTTCGACGAGCGCTCGCTGGACGGCGACGTCGTCAAGGACTTCGGCGGCGTGAAGGTCGTCACCGACCGCATGAGCGCCCCGTACCTGGGCGGCGCCACCGTGGACTTCGTCGACACCATCGAGAAGCAGGGCTTCACGATCGACAACCCGAACGCCACGGGCTCCTGCGCCTGCGGCGACTCCTTCAGCTGAGCCGCACCCGCAGCAGCGACAGCAGCAGCGAACCGCCGGAGGGCGGCCCCGAGACCGGGGCCGCCCTCCGGCGGTTCCGTCCGTGATCCTGCTCGGCGGACCGGGGTCAGCGCGGCCCGCCCGGCACGTCACCCGTCATGGTGAGCCCGGTGCCGGAGGTCATGTCGATCACCTTGCGGTCGCCGAGCGGCTGCGCCAGCTGCGCCGACACCGACTCCTTCTTCGCCAGCGCCGGGCACTCCTGGCCGCGCGGCGCCGGCTTCTCCACCGTGACCCGGACCCGCACCAGGCCGGGCGCCTGCTCGTCCGCCTTCAGCCCGTACTGCTCGCAGATCCCGCCGTAGAAGTACACGGTCAGGTGCGTGCCGCCCTCCACGGTGTAGCTGATCGCCGGCATGCTCGCCGCGGTCGGCGTCGGCTCGCCGACGGCTATGCCCGGCTGGGTCGGCTGCCCGGGCTGCGGGGTCGCACTGCCCGCGCCGGACGGGCTGGGGGAGGGGCTCGGCGAGGCCGGCGCGCCGGAGGCCGAGGCGCTCGCCGTCGGCTGCGCCGACGGCGCACCACCCGCTCCGGTCGACGTCTGCGACCCGCAGGCGGAGACCCCGCCGATGACGAGCGCCACCCCTGCCGCCAGCACGGCGGCCCGCCGCCGACGAGCGGCCCCGAACGGTACGACTGCGGTCCTTGCGTCCATGGTGCGACTTCCTCCCGAGGGTCCAGCGAACCGCCACCGAAGCGGTGCTGCGCCGGTTTGACGTGCCCCGGAGGAATCCGGTTCCACCCCCGTGCGGGAGCGTGATCCGGGAGGACGGACCGCGGGAGGCCGTCAGCTCCCGTAGTCGGCCATCGCCGCCACCAGCTGCTGCGCGCCGGACGGCACCGACACCCCCGCCGGGCGGGCGGCGGCGGGCTGCGGGCCGGCCGCGAGCGGCGGCCAGAACCGGCCGAGCCGGCGCGAGGAGCTGACCAGGGCGTCGAGGCTCTCGAAGTCGACCTCGCCGCCGAGGGCGCCCGGACGGAGAGCAGGGGGCTGGGTGGGCATCATCGCTGTCATCGCTCCGATCGCCGGGCCGCGGCCTCGTCGCCACGGCACGCATGGCCGGGGGCCGGCCGACCGGCCCCCGTGGTGCGACCCTAGGCCGCCGCGGTGCGCCCCACCAGGGCTACTGCGGGGTAGTACCGGTTCGGGTCGTCCGGGTTTCGGGCCGGCGTGGCTGTACCGTAGGTGGGTCCACCACCGCTTCCGGCCGCCATCAGGCCACCGCCGCCACCAGGCCACCCGAGGAGACTCCCGTGCGTATCGCCGTCGCCGGCTCGATCGCCACCGACCACCTGACGACCTTCCCCGGCCGCTTCGCCGACCAGCTGGTCGCGGAGCAGCTGCACACCGTCTCGCTCTCCTTCCTGGTCGACACCCTCGACATCCGGCGCGGCGGCGTCGGCCCCAACATCGCCTTCGGCATGGGCGTCCTGGGCCTGCGCCCGATCCTGGTCGGCGCGGCCGGCGCGGACTTCGACGAGTACCGCAGCTGGCTGGAGCGCAACGGCGTGGACACCGCCTCCGTGCACATCTCCGAGACGCGCCACACCGCGCGCTTCATGTGCACCACCGACCTGGACCACAACCAGATCGCCTCCTTCTACACCGGCGCCATGGCCGAGGCCCGCAACATCGAGCTCAAGCCGATCGCCGACCGCGTCGGCGGCCTCGACCTCGTCCTGATCGGCGCCGACGACCCGCAGGCGATGGTCCGCCACACCCAGGAGTGCCGCAGCCGCGGCTACGCCTTCGCCGCCGACCCCTCCCAGCAGCTGGCCCGCCTGGAGGGCGACGACATCCGCGAGATCGTCGACGGCGCCGCGTACCTCTTCACCAACGAGTACGAGGCCGCGCTCATCGAGTCCAAGACCGGCTGGGACGCCGACGAGCTGCTGAACCGCGTCGGCACCCGGGTCACCACCCTCGGCCCCAAGGGCGTCCGGATCGAGCGCAAGGGCGAGCCCGCGATCACCGTCGGCTGCCCGGCCGAGGAGCGCAAGGCGGACCCGACCGGTGTCGGCGACGGCTTCCGCGCCGGCTTCCTCGCCGGCGTGTCCTGGGGCCTCGGCCTGGAGCGCGCCGCCCAGGTCGGCTGCATGCTGGCCACCCTGGTGATCGAGACCGTCGGCACCCAGGAGTACGAGCTGCGCCGCGCCCACTTCACCGACCGCTTCGCCGCCGCGTACGGCGACGAGGCGGCGGCCGAGGTCCGCGCGAAGCTGGCCTGACCCCGCCCGGTCGCGGCCGGGCGGACGCTCAGTCCGCCCGGCGCACCAGGTAGGCCGTGCCCCGGTCGGCGCCGTACCGCGCGGCCGGGGCCTCGCCCAGGTACTCCTGGGCCCGCATCCCGCACCAGGCCGGGATGTCCAGCCGGGCCGCCTCGTCGTCGGCCAGCACCACGACGGTGCCGCCCGGCGGCACCTCGCCGATCCGCCGGGCGAGGTCGATCACGGGCAGCGGGCAGCGCTTGCCGAGGGCGTCCACCACCAGTGCCTCCGTTCCGCCCGCCGGTTCCGGCTCCGTTCCGCCCGCCGGCTCCACCACCGGCTCCGGCTCCGCCGTGGGCAGCTGCAGGTCGAGCCCGAGCGGGGCCCGCACCGCGGCGACCAGCTCGGGCAGGGCGGTGAGGAACCGCTCGACGTCCTCCTCCGCGGTGCCGTACGGCAGGGAGACCCGCACATTGCCCTCGGTCAGCACCCCCATCGCCGCCAGCACATGGCTCGGCGTCAGCGTGGAGGAGGTGCAGGACGAGCCCGAGGAGACGGCGAACCCGGCCTTGTCCAGCTCGCCGAGCAGCACCTCGCCGTCCACGTACAGGCAGGAGAAGGTGACGATGTGGGGGAGCCGTCGCACCGGGTCGCCGACCACTTCGACCTCCGGTACCAGCGCGGGCACCCGGGCGCGGATGCGTTCCACCAGCGCGTGCAGCCGGGCGTTCTCCTGCTCGGCCTCGGCGCGGACGGCGCGCAGCGAGGCGGCGGCCGCGACGATCGCCGGTACGTTCACGTAGCCGGGCACCCGTCCGCGCTCCCGCTCGTCGGTGGGCAGCGGGGAGGCGTAGCGCACGCCCTTGCGGACGGCGAGCACGCCGACGCCGGCCGGCCCGCCCCACTTGTGGGCGCTGGCGGCGAGGAGCGACCAGCCGTGCGGCACGGGCAGCCGGCCCGCGCTCTGGGCGGCGTCCACCAGCAGCGGGATGCCGACGTTGCCGCAGAGGGCGGCCACCTCGTCGACCGGCTGGACGGTGCCGACCTCGTGGTTGGCGCTCTGCAGTACGGCGAGCGCGGTGGTCTCGCGGAACCGGGCGGCGAACTGGGTGGCCTTCACCCGTCCGTGGCGGTCGACCGGGACGACGCTCACCTCGCCACCCTGGGCCTCGTGCAGCTCGGCGGTGTGCAGCACGCTGGAGTGCTCGACCGCGGAGTGCACCAGGTGGGCGCCGCGCCGGCGGTTGCCGCGCAGGGCGCCGAGGATGCCGAGATGGACGGCCTGGGTGCCGCTCGCGGTGAAGGAGATCTCGTCCGCCCGCGCGCCGAGCTCGGCGGCGACGCCCTCCCGGGCGGCGTCCAGCAGCATCCGGGCCTGCCGACCGGACCGGTAGAGCCGCGCCGGGTCGGCCCACCCCTCGTCGATCGCCGCGTTCAGCGCCTGCCGGGCGACGGGGTGCAGGGGTGCGGTGGAGGCCACATCGAAGTACGACACCCTCCCACGCTATCCCCGCCGGGTCCGGGGCCGGGCCAGCGCCCGATTTCGCCGCATTCGTCCGGTGCGACGCACCGTCACCCGCGTGTCGCAGTGAGGTCCCCCGATCGGGTGTGGGACCCTCGGATGCCTACTATGACCTGCACCGGAACGCCTGCCGGGGCTGATCGGGTAGGCGGGCGGCGCGTTAGCGGGGGCTGCTCGTGAGTGCCGCATAAGGATGCAGTAGCGTTTGGCCCGCATAAGCATTCAAACCGTGCCCGTGGCCGGGTCGCCGGGGAGGCGCACAGCACTCCCGGAGGCGGCGCGATCGCGGGCGAGACTTCGGGAAGGCGCTACGTGAGTCCCAACGGCTCCGACCGCTCGCCGCGGCGCACGATGCGGCGGAAGCTGCCTCAGGCGCTGGCACTGGGCCTCGTCATCGCGACCGCCACCGGCTGCTCGGCCAACGACCTCCCCAGGCTTGGCCTCCCCTCGCCCGTCACCGAGGAAGGCCCCCTGGTCCTCCACATGTGGCAGGGCTCGTGGATCGCGGCGCTGGCAGTGGGCGCACTGATGTGGGGTCTGATCCTCTGGAGCGTGATCTTCCACCGGCGTAGCCGCACCAAGGTGGAGATCCCCGCTCAGACCCGGTACAACGTGCCCATCGAGGCGCTGTACACCGCGGTCCCCCTTGTCATCGTCTCGGTGCTCTTCTACTTCGTCGCCCGCGACGAGACGCGCCTGACCGCGGTCAGCGCGAAGCCGCAGCACGTGGTGAACGTGGTGGGCTTCCAGTGGAACTGGGCGTTCAACTACGAGAACACCGAGATCCCGGACCCGGCCAACACCAACGCCGCGTACGACGTCGGCACCCCGGCCGAGGTGCCCACCCTCTACCTGCCGATCAACGAGTCGGTGGAGTTCGTCCTGACCTCCAACGACGTGATCCACGACTTCTGGCCCGTCAACTTCCTCATGAAGATGGACGTCGTGCCGGGCGTGGTGAACAAGTTCCAGGTGACCCCGACCTCCTTCGGCACCTTTGCCGGCAAGTGCGCCGAGCTCTGCGGCCAGGACCACTCCCGGATGCTGTTCAACGTCAAGGTCGTCACCCACGACCAGTACGAGCAGCACCTGAAGGAGCTTCGGGCCAAGGGCCAGTCCGGCGCGGTGCCTTCCGGCATCCTCGGCGCCGGCGAGAAGACCACGGGAAGTGAAGAGAAGTGACCATCCTCAACGAGCCCGCCGCGGCCGGCGGGGGCGCCGGGAGCGTCACGGCCGGCAAGAGCGCCCGTGTCGGCAAGCGGGGCAACGCGATCATCAAGTGGCTCACCACCACGGACCACAAGACGATCGGCACGATGTACCTGGCGACCTCGTTCGCCTTCTTCCTGATCGGCGGCATCCTCGCCCTGGTCATGCGCGCCGAACTCGCCCGTCCGGGGACGCAGATCCTCTCGAACGAGCAGTTCAACCAGGCGTTCACCATGCACGGCACGATCATGCTGCTGATGTTCGCCACCCCGCTCTTCGCGGGCTTCGCGAACTGGATCATGCCGCTCCAGATCGGTGCCCCCGACGTGGCCTTCCCGCGTCTGAACATGTTCGCCTACTGGCTGTACCTGTTCGGCTCGATCATCGCGGTGGCCGGCTTCCTCACCCCGCAGGGCGCCGCCGACTTCGGCTGGTTCGCCTACTCGCCGCTGTCCGACGCCGTCCGCTCGCCGGGTGTCGGCGCCGACATGTGGATCATGGGCCTGGCCTTCTCCGGCTTCGGCACGATCCTCGGTGCGGTCAACTTCATCACCACGATCATCTGCATGCGCGCGCCCGGCATGACGATGTTCCGCATGTCGATCTTCGTGTGGAACGTCCTGCTGACCGCCGTCCTGGTCCTGCTGGCCTTCCCGGTGCTGGCCGCCGCGCTGTTCGCCCTGGAGGCGGACCGCAAGTTCGGCGCCCACGTCTTCGACCCCGCCAACGGCGGCGCGATGCTGTGGCAGCACCTGTTCTGGTTCTTCGGCCACCCCGAGGTCTACATCATCGCGCTGCCGTTCTTCGGCATCGTGTCGGAGATCGTCCCGGTCTTCAGCCGCAAGCCGATGTTCGGCTACTCCGGCCTCATCGCGGCCACCATCGCGATCGCCGGTCTGTCCGTGACGGTGTGGGCGCACCACATGTACGTCACCGGCCAGGTGCTGCTGCCGTTCTTCTCCTTCATGACCTTCCTGATCGCCGTCCCGACCGGTGTGAAGTTCTTCAACTGGGTCGGCACCATGTGGAAGGGCTCGCTCAGCTTCGAGACCCCGATGCTGTGGACGATCGGCTTCCTGGTGACGTTCCTCTTCGGTGGTCTGACGGGTGTTCTGCTCGCCTCCCCGCCGATCGACTTCCACGTCTCGGACTCGTACTTCGTCGTCGCCCACTTCCACTACGTGGTCTTCGGCACCGTCGTCTTCGCGATGTTCGCGGGCTTCCACTTCTGGTGGCCGAAGATGACCGGCAAGATGCTCGACGAGCGTCTCGGCAAGATCACCTTCTGGACGCTGTTCATCGGCTTCCACACCACCTTCCTCGTCCAGCACTGGCTCGGTGCGGAGGGCATGCCCCGCCGCTACGCCGACTACCTGGCCTCCGACGGCTTCACCACGCTGAACAGCGTCTCCACCGTCGGCTCGTTCCTGCTCGGCCTGTCGATCCTGCCGTTCCTCTACAACGTCTGGAAGACCGCCAAGTACGGCGAGAAGCTCGAGGTCGACGACCCGTGGGGCTACGGCCGCTCGCTGGAGTGGGCCACCTCCTGCCCGCCGCCGCGGCACAACTTCCTCACGCTGCCGCGCATCCGCTCGGAATCCCCGGCGTTCGACCTGCACCACCCGGAGATCGCCGCGCTGGACTACCTGGAGAACCACGGTGAGCCGGCGAAGCACTTCGCGGGCGTGACCCCGGCGCAGTACGACCGTCCGCAGCTGGACAAGAAGAAGGAGGGCGACGCCTGATGAAGGAGCAGGGCAAGATCTTCGGCGGTTTCGCCGCCTTCATCCTGATCATGGCCGTCGTCTACGGTCTGTGGTCCAAGGAGCCGGCCGGCACCACCGCGCTGTTCCTGGCGTTCGGCCTGTGCGCCTTCATCGGGTACTACCTCGCCTTCACCGCCCGCCGGGTGGACAGCGGCGCGGGTGACAACCCCGAGGCCGAGGTCGCGGACGACGCCGGCGAGGTGGGCTTCTTCGCCCCGCACAGCTGGCAGCCGCTCGCGCTGGCCATCGGCGGCGCGCTGGCCTTCCTCGGTGTGATCTTCGGCTGGTGGCTGCTCTGGTGGTCGCTGCCGATCATCCTGGTCGGCATCTACGGCTGGGTCTTCGAGTTCTACCGCGGCGAGGACCAGAACCAGTAGGTTCCGGCACGTCAGGCCTGGGGCCGGGCACCCCCGAGGGGGAGCCCGGCCCTTCGCCGTGCCCGCACTCACGCTCCGTCGCCGCCTCACCCGCCCGGTCCAACGGTGCCGTCTCCGGGGTGCTGACCGCTCCCGGCCGTTCCTAGGCTCTGGTACATCGTCGGGAGACCTCGGAGGCACCGGTGAACGGTTGTCGGAGACTCGCACACGGCAAGGCCGGCATAACGGCCCTCATCCTGCTGGCCCCGATCGCGGCCTGCTCGTCCGGAGGCCAGGACCAGTCGGTCGGGCCGGTCACCCGCACGGTCGACGCCGCACCACTGGTGCGGACCTCGGCCGGGGAACGGGTGGACCCCGCCAAGCCCTTCACGGTGACCGCCGAACCCGGCAGCACCCTCACGGACGTCACCGTCACCGGCCCGGACGGCCGGCTGGTGACCGGGAAGCTGGCCGACGACGGGCGCAGCTGGCAGACCACCGGACGGCTGCGGGCGGGTACCGCCTACACCGCCCGAATAGCCGCCGACGACGGCAAGGGCGGCCGCGGCGAGACCACCACCGCGTTCAGCACGCTGGCCGCGAAGAACCTGCTCACCGCCCAGCTCGGCCCGGACTCCTCCGGCAGCGGCGTCTACGGCGTCGGCCAGCCGCTCACGGTGAAGCTCTCCGCCCCGGTCAAGGACCCCGCGGCCCGCCGCGAGGTCGAGCAGGGCCTCACCGTCACCTCCCAGCCCGCCGTGACCGGCGCCTGGTACTGGGTGGACGACAGCAACCTGCACTTCCGCCCCGAGCAGTACTGGCCGGCCAACGCCACGGTGAAGCTCTCCTTCGACCTCACCGGCGCCGCGATATCCGACGGCCTGTACGGCGGCGAGCCGAGCAGCCTCTCCTTCCGCACCGGGGACCGCGTGGAGGCCGTCGTGGACGCCGCCACCCACGAGCTGACGTACCGCCGCAACGGCGAAGTGGTCCGCACGATCCCGGTCACCACCGGCAAGCCGGGTTTCGACACCCGCAACGGCATCAAGGTGGTCCTCGGTCAGGAGGCCACCGTCCGGATGAGCGGCGAGACGATCGGCATCGCCGCCGGCAGCGCCGACTCCTACGACCTGCAGGTGGAATGGGCCACCCGGGTGACCTGGAGCGGCGAGTACGTGCACGCGGCCCCGTGGTCGGTCGGCTCCCAGGGCAAGGCCAATGTCAGCCACGGCTGCACCGGGATGAGCACGGAGAACGCCAAGTGGTTCTTCGACAACACCCGGGTCGGCGACATCGTCCAGGTCGTCAACAGCCTCGGCCACGAGATGGAGCCGTTCGGCAACGGCTACGGGGACTGGAACATCAACTGGACGGACTACGTGAAGCACTCGGCGACGGGCGCCCAGGTCTCCACCGTGGGCAGCGCCGACACGGCCGTCCAGGCCTCCGGGGACATGCAGCCCCAGCTCTGACCCCCGGGCCCGACCGGCCGGGCCCTCAGCCGCGGTAGGCCACCTGCAGGGCCGTGTGAACGGCCGCCAGGGCCTCCTCCGGGCCGAGGCCCAGCCGGTGCACCCGCTCCGCGAACTCGGCCGCCGCCGAGGCCGCCAGCCGGTGGGCACTGTCCCCGGTCGCGGCGATCGTGGTGCCCCGCCGGCCGTGGGTCTCCACCACCCCGTCGGCCTCCAGCTCCCGGTACGCGCGGGCGACGGTGTTCGCCGCCAGCCCCAGCTCCTCGGCCAGCGCCCGGACGGTGGGGAGCTTGAGGCCCACGGGCAGCTCCCCGCTGCGGGCCCGCTCCGCGATCTGGCTCCGCACCTGTTCGTACGGGGGAGTGGCGGCGGTGTGATCGATGGTCAGCTGCACGCGCCCATTGTGACAGGGCCCCGGACGGCGGGCCCGGGGTGCGCCCGGGTGCACGCCCCGGGTACGCGAAGGCCGAGGGCCCCTGCCGGGTTCGGCAGGGGCCCTCGGGCTGTGGCGATCTCTACGGGATCAGTGGTGGCCGTGGCCGCTGGTGATCTCGTGGTGCTCCTCGGCGGTCGGCTTGGCGATCTGGCCGCCCTCGCCGTAGAAGGCCTCGGAGAGCTTGGCGCGGGTCTTCGCGATCGGGCCGGCCTTGCGGGCCACACCGTTCTCGTCGACCTCGGCCGGCAGCTCGAGCGGCTGCGGCTGCTCGTGCGCCGTGAGCTTGTACAGCTTGTCCTGCGGCAGCTGCTCGTGGATCTCGACGAACTCACCGTGCGGCAGGCGCTTGATGACGCCGCTCTCGCGGCCGTGCAGCACCTTGTCCTTGTCGCGGCGCTGCAGACCCAGGCACCACCGCTTGGTGATGAAGAAGGTCAGCACCGGGACGACGAAGAAGCCGACACGGACGAAGTAGGTGATCGAGTTGATCGACAGGTGCAGGTGCGTCGCCAGCAGGTCGTTGCCACCGCCGATGAGCAGCAGCACGTACAGGCTGATCCAGGCCGCGCCGAAGCCGGTGCGGACGGGGGCGTTGCGCGGGCGGTCGGCGATGTGGTGCTCGCGCTTGTCGCCGGTGACCCAGGCCTCGATGAACGGGTAGACCCAGATGGCCATCAGGACCAGCGGGAAGACCATCAGCGGGATGAACACGCCCAGGTTCAGGGTGTGGCCCCAGGCGCGGATCTCCCAGCCCGGCATGACGCGGATCAGGCCCTCGGAGAAGCCCATGTACCAGTCCGGCTGGGCGTCGGTCGACACCTGGTCGGGGCGGTACGGGCCGTACGCCCAGATCGGGTTGACGGTCGCGATCGCCGAGGCGGCCGCGATGACGCCGAACACCAGGAAGAAGAAGCCACCGGCCTTGGCCATGTAGACCGGCATCAGCGGCATGCCGACGACGTTCTTCTCGGTGCGGCCGGGGCCCGCGAACTGGGTGTGCTTGTGGTAGAAGACCAGGATCAGGTGGGCCACCAGCAGGCCCAGCATGATGCCCGGGATCAGCAGCACGTGGATGGTGAAGAACCGCGGCACGATGTCGGTGCCGGGGAACTGACCGCCGTACAGGAAGAACTGCAGGTACGTGCCGACCAGCGGCACCGCCAGGATCGCGCCCTCCATGAAGCGGATACCGGTACCGGACAGCAGGTCGTCCGGCAGCGAGTAGCCCATGAAGCCGTCGAACATGCCGAGGAAGAGCAGACCGGCGCCGAAGAGCCAGTTGATCTCACGCGGCTTGCGGAACGCGCCGGTGAAGAAGACGCGCATCATGTGCACCAGCATCGCGGCGACGAAGACGATCGCCGCCCAGTGGTGGATCTGGCGGATCAGCAGACCGCCGCGCACCTCGAAGCTGATGTCCATGGTCGAGGCGTAGGCCTCGGACATCCGGATGCCGTTGAGCGGGGCGTACGTACCGTGGTACACGGTCTCGGCCATGCTCGGCTTGAAGAACAGCGTCAGGTAGACGCCGGTCAGGATGATGATGATGAACGTGTAGAGGCAGATCTCGCCCAGCATGAAGGACCAGTGGTCCGGGAAGATCTTGCGCAGGTTGGACTTGGCGAGGGTGTAGATACCCAGCCGTCCGTCCGTCCAGTCAGCGGCAGCCTCGAACTTGTTCGCGGGCTTGGCGCGGGTGCTGGCCGGCTTGGAGGCGCCGGAAGTGGCGCTGTTCGCGGTGCTCACGGCCGCTCCCAGTAGCTCGGGCCGACGGGCTCCTGGAAGTCGCCGGTGGCGACCAGGAAGCCCTTCTCGTCAGTGGTGATCTTCAGCTGCGGCAGCGGGTGGCCGGCCGGGCCGAAGATGACGCGCGCGCCGTCCGCCAGGTCGAAGGTCGACTGGTGGCAGGGGCAGAGCGCGTGGTGCGTCTGCTGCTCGTAGAGGCTGATCGGGCAGCCGACGTGGGTGCAGATCTTCGAGTAGGCGAGGATGCCCTCGAAGCCGAGGTCCGCGGACTTCCGGTCCTTCAGGTCCTCCGGAGCGATCCGGATGATCATCAGGGCGTCCTTGGCGATCTGCTCCTGGAAGAACTCCTGGTCCTCCTCCAGGCCCTCGGGCTTGGCGAAGGTCAGCGAGCCGGTGACGATGTCCTCGGGCTTCATCGGCTCGTTGGTGTTCATGTTGATCAGCTTGAGGGGCTTGGCCGGGGTGGCCACCTCCCAGCCGGTGTGCGCCAGCTTGTCCTCGGGCAGCGGGCCCAGGTCGCGCAGCAGCACCACACCGGACAGCGGCACCAGGGCCATCGAGCCGATCAGGGTGTTGCGGAGCATCTTGCGGCGGCCGAAGCCGGACTCCGCGGCGCCCGTCTTGAACTGCTCGATGACGTCGGCACGCAGCTCGTCGTCGGCCTCGATCGGGTGGCGCTCGGCCGGGATCTCGTGGTCCGACATCAGGGTGCGCGCCCAGTGGACGGCGCCCGCGCCGATGCAGAAGAGCGCCACACCGAGGGTCATGCCGAGCGCGAAGTTCAGCGCGCTGACGTGGCCCAGCGGGAAGATGTAGACGATCTTGTCGATGTCGATGGCCACGTACGAGGCGATGAAGCCCACGGTGGCGAGCATCGAGACGATGAACAGCAGGGAGACCTGCCGCTCCGCGCGCTTGGCGGCGCGCTCGTCGATGTCGGTCCGGCGCGGCTCGTGGGCCGGCAGACCGGGGTCGGCGAACGGGTCGCCGTGGACGGCGGCCTCGTGCCCTTCGGAGCCGTGCGACTCCGGCAGCTTCTCGTCAGACATCTCGTGGCTCATGACTTCTTGGCCTTGGTGGTGTGGGCGGCGACCCAGATCGCGGTCACGATGAGCGCACCGAGGGCGAAGATCCAGCCGAACAGACCCTCGGTCACCGGACCGAGGCTGCCCAGGGACAGGCCGCCGGGGCTGGGCTCGTCGTTGGTGTGGCTGACGAAGGCCACGATCTGCTTCTTCTGCTCCTCCGGCATGGTGGTGTCGGGGAACGACGGCATGTTCTGCGGGCCGGTCTGCATGGCCTCGTAGATGTGCTTCGGGGAGGTGTTCTCCAGCGTCGGGGCGTACTTGCCCTTCGTCAGGGCGCCGCCCTTGCCCGCGAAGTTGTGGCACTGGGCGCAGTTGGTCCGGAAGAGCTCGCCGCCCTTGGCCACGTCGTTCGGGTCGGTGGAGGTGTACTGCTCCTTGGTCGGAGCGACCGGGCCGGGGCCGAGGGAGGCCACGTAGGCGGCCAGCTGGTCGATCTGCGCCTGGGAGTAGACGACCTTCTTGGAGGGCACCTGGGCGCCGCTCTGCTGGGCCGGCATGCGGCCGGTGCCGACCTGGAAGTCGACCGCGGCGGAGCCCACGCCCACCAGGCTCGGGCCGTCGGAGCTGCCCTGGCCGTCGAGGCCGTGGCAGGAGGAGCAGCCCACGGCGAAGAGCTTCTTGCCCTCTTCGATCGCGAGCGACTGCGCGGAGGTGTCGGCCTGCGCCTTCTCGGCGGGCGCGAACGCGGCGTACAGCCCCCCGGTGGCCGCCAGGGCGAGAAGTAGGACGACCAGCGCCGCCAGTGGGTGGCGCCGTCGTGCGGAGAGCTTTTTCACGGATTAACCCCGGTGTCAGGATCTGGTCGGCTGGGTGGCTGCGCCCGTGGGACCGGTCTGCTCGGGGCCGGTACCCGGGTCGGGGCGGACTGTCGGCGGGGCTCCCGCGCGGGGCGGGTGCTCTCCGGCCGGCGGCCAGCGACCTGATCAGCCTTTACTTGATCAGGTAGATGGTCGCGAACAGGCCGATCCACACGACGTCGACGAAGTGCCAGTAGTACGACACCACGATCGCGGCGGTGGCCTGCTCGTGCGTGAACCGCCTGGCGGCGTACGTCCGCCCCAGGACCAGCAGGAAGGCGATCAGACCACCCGTCACGTGCAGGCCGTGGAAGCCGGTGGTCAGGTAGAACACCGTGCCGTACGGGTCGGAGGACAGCGAAAGGCCGTCCACCTTGACCAGCTCGGTGTACTCGAAGATCTGGCCGCCGATGAAGATCGCGCCCATCACGAAGGTGATGTAGAACCACGAGCGGAGCTTCTTCACGTCACCGCGCTCGGCGGCGAAGACGCCGAGCTGGCAGGTGAGGGAGGAGAGCACCAGGATCGTGGTGTTCACCGAGGAGAACGGCACGTTGAGGGCGTCCGCCTTCTCGGTCCAGAACTCTGAGCCCATGACCGAGCGGAGCGTGAAGTACATCGCGAACAGGGCCGCGAAGAACATCAGCTCGGAGCTCAGCCAGACGATGGTTCCGACGCTGACCAGGTTCGGCCTGTTGACCGCTCCGTGCGCGTGTCCGGTTTCTGTTGCTGTTGCTGTCGCCACGACGGACATTATGTCGGTCCCTTATTCCGTCTTCACGCCGGGGGGTGCTCCTCGGAGTGTCCGGTGCGTGCGGTACGCCCCCCTGGGCCTGGCCTGCGCGGACGTGCGGCGCTGCTCCGCCCGGGTGTCCGTTTTCTGACGGTTGTTCGGGGTGGGTGACACGGAGTACCCCGCGCGGGTGAGATCCCGGGCGCGGCGGCTTGAGGGAGATCGCGTCAGGTACTCACCGGGACGGCCCCGCCGGAGTAGCATCCGGAGGTGAACGTGGTCCGGATCACACTGGGCCGTTCGGAGCGGCACATATAAGAGGACGAGCACCCGGGAGCAGGGCCCATGGCGCACACGACCGACGAGACGCTCACCGTTCTCGTCTACAGCGACGACCGCAACACCCGCGAGCAGGTCACCCTGGCGCTGGGCCGCCGGCCCGCCGCGGACCTCCCCGCCGTCGAGTACCTGGAGTGCGCCACCACCCCGGCGGTGCTCCGCGCCCTCGAACGGGGCGGCGTCGACCTGTGCGTGCTGGACGGCGAGGCCGTCCCCGCGGGCGGCCTCGGCCTCACCCGCCAGCTCAAGGACGAGATCTACGGCTGCCCGCCGGTGCTCGTCCTGATCGGCCGGCCGCAGGACTCCTGGCTCGCCGCCTGGAGCCGCGCCGACGCCGCCATCGCGCAGCCCGTCGACCCGGTCGCCCTCGCCGAGGCCGCGGCCACCCTGCTCCGCGCCCGGATCGCCAAGCGGACGCCCGCCCACCGCTGACGGGCCGCGGCACCACCCGTCTCAGCAGGAGAGAAGGGGCGGCGGGATCGGCGCGGCCGCCCGCCGCCGCTCGCTAGGCTGACTCCGTCCCTTGTATCGGCGCACTACCGATGAGAGCTGGAGTCGGCCATGGTGAACGTGAACCCTGCGAACGGCGGCAAGGACCCCGTGCAGGTGGTCCGCACCTGGCCCGACGTCCTGTCGGCACTGCTGCGCGGCGAGGACCTCGCGGAGACGGACACCGCCTGGGCGATGGACCAGATCATGAGCGGCGAGGCCTCGCCCGTCCAGGTCGCCGGCTTCATGGTCGCGCTGCGGGCCAAGGGCGAGACGGTCGAGGAGATCGCCGGCCTGGTCGACGCGATGTACGCGCACGCCGAGCCGCTGCACATCCCCGGCCCGGCCGTCGACATCGTCGGCACCGGCGGCGACCGCGCGAAGACCGTCAACATCTCCACCATGTCGGCGATCGTCGCCGCCGCGGCCGGCGCCAAGGTCGTCAAGCACGGCAACCGGGCCTCGTCCTCCGCCTCCGGCTCCTCCGACGTGCTGGAGAAGCTCGGCATCAGCCTCGACCTCGGCGCCCGCCGGGTCGCCGAGGTGGCCGAGGAGGTCGGTCTGACCTTCTGCTTCGCGGCGAAGTTCCACCCCGCGATGCGGCACGCGGCCACCGCGCGGGCCGGACTCGGCGTGCCCACCGCCTTCAACATCCTCGGCCCGCTGACCAACCCGGCCCACGTCACCTCGCACGCCGTCGGCTGCTTCGACACCCGGCTCGCCGGGCTGATCGCCGGCGTCTTCGCCCGGCGCGGTGCCACCGCCCTGGTCTTCCGCGGCGACGACGGCCTCGACGAACTGACCGTCTGCACCACCTCGCACGTGTGGATCGTCAAGGACGGCACCGTCACCGAGACGGACTTCGACCCGCGGGACGTCGGGATCGAACTCGCCGGGATCGAGGCGCTGCGGGGGGCCGACGCCGAGCACAACGCGGGCGTCGCACGGCGGCTGTTCGCCGGTGAGCGGGGGCCGGTGCGGGACGCCGTCCTGCTCAACACCGCGGCGGCCCTGGCCGCACTCGACCTCACCGGCGCACCGCTCACCGAGCAGCTCGCGGCCGGGATCGAGCGGGCGGCCGCGGCCATCGACTCCGGCGCCGCCGAGGCCACGCTCAAGCGCTGGGCCGAGGCGACCAACAAGTAGCGGAGCCGCCGAGGGCGCGCGGGGCACCTCCCGGCCGAAGGCCGGGTACCCCGCGCGCCCGACCGTGCTTGACCGGTTGCACAGCGGTCACCTAGAGTCCTGCACAGGTCATGAGTGGCAGCGTCAAGCCCCAGCTTGCTGTCCGGCAACCCTCCGTCCGTGGCGGGGTGCCCTGGGTGAGGACCGGGCCGTGCGGCGAACCGTCCGCGTGGCAAGCGCGGACTTCCGGCGATGCATCCCCGGGGTCCTCACCCCGTGAAGGAGTGCATCCTCATGTCGATTTCGACCGATCTCTGCGCCCCCCTCGCCGTCCTCGGCCACGACGTCCAGGTGCCGCTCGCCACCGGTCAGAAGGTCGGGTACGCCGCGCTCGACTACGCCGCCAGCGCCCCCGCCCTGCAGCGGGTCTGGGACGACGTCGCCGCCTACGCCCCCTACTACGGCAGCGTCCACCGCGGGGCCGGCTACCTCTCGCAGCTCTCCACCGACCAGTTCGAGCAGAGCCGCCGCACCGTCGCCGACTTCCTCGACCTGCGCGAGGACGACCAGGTGGTGTTCACCCGCGCCACCACCGACTCGCTCAACCTGCTCGCCGGGGCCGTCCCCGCCGGCACCCGGGTCCTCGCCTTCGAGACCGAGCACCACGCCTCCCTGCTGCCCTGGCGCCACGCCGGCCTGACGGTCGAGTACCTGCGCGCCCCGCGCTCGCACGCCGAGGCGGTCGCCGCCCTGGACACCGCGCTCGCCGCCGGGTCCCCGGACGGACCGCGCCTGCTGTGCGTCACCGGCGCCTCCAACGTCACCGGCGAGCTGTGGCCGATCGCCGAACTCACCGAGACCGCCCACCGGCACGGCGCCCGGGTGGTGCTGGACGCAGCCCAGCTCGCCCCGCACCACCGCCTGTCCGTCCGTGAACTCGGCGTCGACTGGGTCGCCTTCTCCGGCCACAAGCTGTACGCGCCGTTCGGCGCCGGTGTGCTCGCCGGCCGCAGCGACTGGCTGGACGCGGCCGACCCCTACCTGGCGGGCGGCGGAGCCAGCCGCACCGTGGCCCGCGAGGCGGACGGCTCGGTCGCCGTCGAGTGGCACACCGGCCCGGCCCGGCACGAGGCCGGCTCGCCGAACGTGATCGGCGCCTACGCCATCGCCTCCGCCTGCCGGGCGCTCACCGAGGCCGGCTTCGACGTGCTGGAGGCCCGCGAGCAGGCGCTCGTCGACCGGCTCACCACCGGGCTCGCGGAGATTCCCGAGGTCAAGGTGCTCAACCTGTTCGGCGAGGGGTCGGCCCGGGTCGGCGTGCTCTCCTTCGTCGTCCGCGGCTGGAACAGCTCGCACTTCTCCGCGGCGCTCTCCGCCGAGTACGGCATCGGCGTGCGGGACGGCCTGTTCTGCGCGCACCCGCTGGTGCGGACCCTGCTCGGCGGGGAGGAGGCGGCGCCGTCCGCCTGCGGCGCGCCGGAGCCGTCGCTGCCGGGGGAGCGGAGCCTGAACGCGATCCGGGTGAGCTTCGGCGCGGGCACCCCGGAGGAGCACGTGGACCGCTTCCTGGCCGCCGTCCGCGAGCTGGTCACGGACGGCGCCCGCTGGTCCTACCGCAACGAGGGCGGCCGCTGCGTCGCCGACACCGGCCGGGCCGTCTGAGACGTCGGGGCGCTCCTGAGGTGTATCCCGCGCCCCTGATGGGCTTCCCCCCTGCTACTCGTCCAGACCGAGGGCGAAGGCGGCTTCCAGGTCGTGCTGGGAGTAGGTGCGGAAGGCGATCTGGGTCTCGGTGTGCTCGACGCCCGGGACCTTGTTGACCTGACCGGGGATCACCTCGGCGAGGTCCTCGTGCTGCCGGACCCGGACCATCGCCACCAGGTCGTAGCTGCCGGTCACCGAATAGACCTCGCTGACGCCCTCGATCGCGGCGATCGCCTCGGCGATCTCGGGGATCCGGTCGACGCTGGTCTTGATGAGGACGATCGCGGTGATCACTCTTCGGCTCCTGTGTGTGGGGTTCCGCCCAGCGTATCCGCCGTCAGGCGGCGCGTCTGCCCTGTGCGGGGCCGCACCGGGCGTGCGAGCAGCCACCCCGCGCTGAAGCCGATCACGTGCACCAGGTAGGCCACACCGGGCACCGACGGGCCGACCGGCCACCACTGCAGGGCGAACCACAGCCCGAGCACCAGCCAGGCCGGGAACCGCAGCGGCAGGAAGAACAGCACCGGCACCAGCGCGGTGACCCGGGCCCGCGGGTACAGCCGCAGGTAGCCGCCGAGCACCCCGGCGATCGCCCCGGAGGCGCCGACCAGCGCCCGCACCGACTCCGCGGAGTCCGACTCCGCCAGCGCCCAGCCGTACGTCGCCAGGTAGCCGATGCCCAGATAGAAGAGGAGGAAGCGCAGCCGTCCGAGCCGCTCCTCCACGTCGGGGCCGAAAACGTAGAGGAAGAGCAGGTTGCCGACCAGGTGCAGCCAGCCGGCGTGGACGAACAGCGAGCTGAGCACCGACAGGAACGGGATCTTGTGCGGGGTCGGGGTGACGGTGCAGCCCGGCACCGCCGGGGGCAGTGCCGCCAGCCGGCCGGCGTCCAGCGGCCGGTTGGAGAGCAGCTCCGCCGGGACGGCCCCCCAGTGCTGCTCGAAGCGCTGCTCCGCGCAGACACGGGCGTTGCCGGTGCCGTACCGCGGGTCGAGTCCGAAGCTCGGGCCGGCCAGCAGGACGAGGGCACTCAGCGCGATCAGCGCGTAGGTGACAAGCGGAGCGCGCGCCGGCGCGGCGGCGGCCCGGCCCGCCGCTGCGCGCACGGGAGCGGGGACGGGGGCGGGGACGGCCATGACAGCGAGCATTCCTCGGTGCACCCGCGGTGACACCGCCCGGTGCTGCAAGCGGGTGACCTGTCCGCCCCTCAGGACCGGTGACCGCCGGAAGAGCCGTACGCAATAGGCTTGGAGGACCGGACCCGGGACCATCCGAGAGGACCTCCGATGACCATCGCCGCCCCCACCGCCGATACTCGCTGGCGCTGCACGCTCTGCGGGAACCTCACCCGCTTCGACGTGACGCGCTCGGCCCGGGTGGTGGAGTACCTGCACTTCGACCTCGGCGGCGAGTCGAAGGTGGAGGAGACCGAGGTGCTCAGCGAGACCCTGGAGTCGGTTCGCTGCCGCTGGTGCAACGCCGTCGACCAGGTGGAGCTGGTGCCCCGCCCCGGTGCCGACGCGGCCGAGCAGCCGGCCGAGGACGAGCCGAAGGCCTGAGCCGCAGCATGCCGACACACCCCGGTGGAGCCCGTGGCGCCGCCGGGGTGTGTGGCGCGGTGCCCGGCTGGGCACGGTAGACGGGACAATTGCACAGAGCGGTGCATTTCGAGGGCAGCGGCCACCGGCCGCGCGGGCCCGGAGAGCAGAATCGGAGCCGAGGACGTGGTGGACGCAGCGAGCGGGCCGGCCGAGCCGCAGGGGCAGCAGCCCGCTGCGGACGCGGAGCTGCCGGACGCCGCCGGGGCCGGGCAGCAGCCCGCGGCCGGGGACGCACCGTCCGAGCAACTGGACCGGCCACTGCCCGAAGGGGTCCGCCGCCGTGTGGTGGGCATCGCCGCCGACGCGCTCGGCGCCATCCCGTCCGGCGAACTGCCCGCGGGACTGCGTCCGTACGCCAAGTTCACCCCCGCCCGGCGGGCCAAGTACGCGGCGACCGCGCTGGCCGCGGCGCTGGACGCGGAACCGGTCTTCCGCGTCCGGATAGCCGATCGACTGCGGCTCGGCCAGCCCGACCTGGTGAAGGCGCTGGAGTCCGGCGCCGTACCGGCCGCCGCCGACCCGATGGACGTGGCCGCCGCCGCCTACCTGCTGCGCCCGGCCGGCTGGAGCCGGCTGGTGTCCGAGGCGGGCGACGAGGTCGAGCGGGCGGATGCCGAGGGCGCCGCGGCCGAGGCCGCCCGGGTGGTGGAGAAGCTGCAGGCCGAACTGGCCGAGGTGCGCACCGCCGCACGCGCGGACCTGGACCGGCAGCGCGCCGAGTCGGAGGGGGTCCGCCGGGAGGCGGAGTCGCTGCGCAAGCGCGTCCGGAGCCTGGAGAGCGACACCCGGCGGGCGCAGGCCGAGGCCCGCAAGCTGCTGGCGGAGCTGGAGGCGGCGCGGGCCGCCGCGGCGGCCGAGCGCAGTGCGGCGGACGGCGAGGCACGGCGCCTGCGGCACCGGATCACCGAGCTGGAGACGGCCGCGGAGGCCGGGCGGCGGTCGGCCCGCGAGGGCCGCAGCGTGGAGGACATGCGGCTGCGGCTGCTGCTCGACACGGTGCTGCAGTCGGCGCAGGGCCTGCAGCGCGAGCTGGCGCTGCCGGTGGCCCAGCTGCGCCCGGCCGATCTGGTGGACGCGGTCGAGCCGGGCTCGGCCAACCCGCACGACGTGGCGCGCCGCGGGCTGGCGGAGGACGACCCGGCACTGCTCGACCAGCTGCTGGCGATTCCTCAGGTGCACCTGGTCGTCGACGGCTACAACGTGACCAAGACCGGGTATCCGACGCTGCCGCTGGAGCAGCAGCGGATGCGGCTGCTGGGCGGTCTGGCGATGCTCGCGCAGCGCACCCAGGCCGAGGTGACCTGTGTCTTCGACGGGCAGGACCTCGACGTCCCGGTGATCATGGCGCCGCCGCGCGGGGTCCGGGTGCGCTTCAGCCGGACGGGAGAGACCGCGGACGAACTGATCCGCCGCCTGGTGCGGGCCGAGCCGCAGGGCCGGCCGGTCGTGGTGGTCTCCACGGATCGGGAGGTCGCGGACGGCGTTCGGAAGGCCGGTGCACGCCCGGTCGCGTCGATTCTGCTGCTCAACCGGCTCGCCCGGCCCTGACGGGCCGTCGGCCCAGGTGGAGGGCCGGGTGGCGGGGTTGTGTCGGGGTGGTGAAATCCAGCGCTCGGCGCCAAGTTCGCCCAACACGGGAGTGGCGTAGGAGGCGGATCTTCACTAGGGTCTGGCGTCAAACCTATTTTCCGGACGTACACCCGATCGGGTGAGTCCAGCAGGAAGAAGGAGCTAGTCCCTTGGCCTCCCACCGCCGTCCCAAGCAGCCGAGCCGCGCGCGGGTATCCGTGCTCACCGCTGCCGCCGCGACCGCGGTCGCCCTGTCGGCCCAGGCCGCGGCACACGCCGCGCCGGCCAAGCCGAGCAAGGACGAGGTGAAGGTCCAGGTCGACAAGCTGCTCGAGGAGCAGGAGCAGGCGGCCGAGAAGTACAACGGCGCCAAGGAGCGGGCCGACCAGCTGCGCAAGCAGGCCGACCAGCTGCAGGACCAGATCGCCCGCGGCCAGGAGCAGCTCTCCCAGGTGGCGTCGGGCCTGTCCGCGGTCGCGGCCGACCAGTACCGCACCGGCGGCGTCGACCCGACGGTCGCGCTGATGCTCTCCTCGAACCCGGACAACTACCTCGAGAAGGCGTCCAGCAACGAGCAGGCCACCGACACCCAGGCCTCGACGCTGAAGGGCCTGCGGGACCAGCAGCGCCGGCTGGACCAACAGAAGCAGGAGGCCGCGGCCATCCTGTCCGAGCTGGACCGCTCCACCCAGGTGCTGAACGATGCCAAGTCCGAGGTCCAGAAGAAGCTCTCCGAGGCCCAGAGCCTGCTGAGCACGCTGACCGCCGCCGAGCGCGCCTCGATCCTCGGCACCGACCGCGCCTCGCGCGACGCCAGCCGCTTCGACACCACCAACCTGCCGCCGGCCTCCGGCTACGCCGCCACCGCGGTCGCCGCGGCGATGGGCAAGCGCGGCACCCCGTACGTCTGGGGCGCCACCGGCCCGAACTCCTTCGACTGCTCCGGTCTGATGGTCTGGGCGTACGCCAAGGCAGGCGTCTCGCTGCCGCGCACCTCGCAGTCGCAGGCGAGCGTCGGCACGCGGGTCCCCTCCTTGGCCGACGCCCAGCCGGGTGACCTCGTCATCTACTACTCGGACGCGCACCACGTCGGTATGTACATCGGCAACGGCCTCGTCGTCCACGCGCCGCACACCGGCGACGTGGTGAAGGTGATGAACGCCGACACCCTGCCGATCAAGACGATCCGCCGCGTCTGACCGCCCAGTAGCAAATCGGACATAAGCCTCACCTGCGGCGTTTCTGATGCCGCATGACACGCCCGGGCGCGTCGTGATCACCGTGTGATCTCCGACACGCCCGGGCGTAGCTTTCGTCCCCTTGGGGGGTGACGTCTCGTCATCCGAGCGTGGATTGCCGGTCACGGGCGGTCGCAATCACATTTTCACGACAACATTTCCCCGTCGTTTTTCTGACAACGATTTGAACGGATCACGGATCGGTTACTAGGGTCGTCCCCACGGATCACCGCACAGTGGTTCGCCCAACCCGGGCGACGGCGGTGGTCGCCGCCGAGTCCGCGACGCAGCAGGACGGTCCCGACCGTCCACGGGGAGCCCCTGCGGGGGCGCTGTCGAACGGAGCCGGGGAACCACGTTTCCCCCGGGGTGAATCGGCGTCAGGTCGGCCGCGCCGGCCGGGCCGCGGTCGGACCGCGGACGGGCGGGCGCGGGCGTGAGGCGTCGTAGGGCAATGCTTCCGGCCCGAACCCGTCAGCTCACCCGGTAGGCGGTGTGAGGAAGAAGGAGTCCGCCTTCGTGGCGTCCCATCGTCGTCCCAAGCCCGTCGGCCGTACCCGTGCCTCGATCCTGACTGCGGCAGCCGCCACTGCGGTGGCACTCTCCTCGCAGACCGGTGCGCACGCGGACCCGACACCCACCAAGGAGCAGGTCGCGGCGCAGGTCGACCAGCTCAACGAGCAGGCCGAGGCCTCGAACGAGGCGTACCTCGCGGCCGAGCAGAAGCAGCAGGACCTGCAGAAGCAGGTCACCCAGCTGCAGGATCAGGTCGCCCGTCAGCAGGCGCAGGTCAGCGGCGTCCAGGGTCGCCTCGCGGAGGTCGCCGCCCAGCAGTACCGCGACGGCGGCATCTCGCCGACCGTCCAGCTGATGCTCTCCAGCAACCCGGGCGACTTCCTCGGCCAGGCCGGCGCGGTCAGCCGGATGAGCGCCACCCAGGCCGACACCCTGAAGTCCTTCAAGGCCGAGCAGGCCAAGCTGGACGGCCAGAAGGCCGAGGCCGAGCACAAGCTGGCCGAGCTGGACACCAGCACCCGCGCGCTGAAGGCCAAGAAGGAGGAGTTCCAGGGCAAGCTGGCCAAGGCCAGCGCCCTGCTGAACACCCTCACCCAGAAGGAGAAGGACGAGCTCGCCGCGGCCGAGGCGAAGACCGCGTCCGAGGCCAAGTCCTCCGCGGACCGCGCCTCGCGGGACACCGCCCGTCCCGACCTCGGCAGCGTCGACGTGCCGTCGGGCTCGTACACCGCCAAGGCGATCGCGGCCGTCAAGTCCGCACTGGGCGCCCCGTACGTGTACGGTGCGACCGGCCCGAGCACCTTCGACTGCTCCGGCCTGATGCAGTGGGCGTACGGCAAGGCCGGCGTCTCGATCCCGCGCACCTCGCAGTCCCAGGCCGGTGCGGGCACCAACATCGGCACCAACATCGCCAACGCCAAGCCGGGCGACCTGGTGATCTACTACGGCGACCAGCACCACGTCGGCATGTACGTGGGCGGCGGGCAGGTGATCCACGCGCCGCACACCGGCGCGGTCGTCCGCTACGTCTCGGCCACGGCCATGCCGATCTCGGCGATCGTCCGGGTCTGACGGCCCGTCCGGCGGCTCCCGCGGGCCCGGCTCCCCCTGTGGGGCCGGGCCCGCGGCCGTTGCCGCGTGGGGCGGCCCGTTCGGCAGAATGTCCGATTGAAGGTCAAATATTCGGCGATGGCAGGGTTTGGACTAGCTCGGCGTGACTCGCTAACGTCTGCCCCCGGATGTCCGCGAGGACGGCCGCCCGACCGGGGCGGCGGCGGCCGTCCGTCCGCAGGAACGGAGCCGCCGCCGCATGTCCGCGCACCGACGCCCCCAACTGCCGGGCGGCCACACCCTCGCCCGGGCCCTGGTGCTGACGGCCGCGGCGGCCACGGCCGTCGGCGCCACCGTCGGCACCGCGGCCCTCGGCGCCCCCGCCGACCCCTCCCCGCGGACGGCCGACGTCCGGGCGAAGGTCGACCGGCTGTACGAGGAGGCCGAGCAGGCCAGCGAACGGGCGAACGCCGCGGGGGAGGACCAGAAGCGCCTCCAGACCGAGGCCAGTCACCTGCAGGAGCAGGTCGCCGTCGGCCAGGACGAGCTGAACGGCCTCTACGGAGACCTCGCCACCGCAGCCGCCGCGCAGTACCGCGACGGCGGGCTCGACCCGTCCGTCCGCCTGATGCTCGAGTCCGACCCGGCCGGCTACCTCACCCGCGCCCGCGCCCTCGACCAGGCCGCCACCCGGCAGGCCGACACCCTGCACCAGGTGCTCGACCGGCAGCGCCGGCTCGACCAGCGCCGCGCCGAGGCCACCGCCAAGCTCGCCGAGCTGGAGGACGTCCGCCGCTCGCTGGCCGAGCACAGGGAGGAGGTCCGGCGCCGGCTCGGTGACGCCCAACGCCTGCTCGGCGGCCTCACCGCCGCCGAACGCGCCCGGCTGGCCGCCGACGACGCCGCCGACGCCGCCCGCCGCGCGGCCCGTGGGACCGACCGCATCGACCTCGGCGACCAGCCGCCCTCCTCCGACCGTGCGGCCGCCGCGCTGGCCGCCGCGATCAGCAGGATCGGCTCGCCCTACGTCTACGGATCCACCGGCCCTTCCACGTTCGACTGCTCCGGTCTGATGTACTGGAGCTGGCGGCAGGCCGGAGTCACCCTGCCGCGCACCTCGCAGGCACAGGCACACGCGGGGCGGCGAGTCAGCCTGGCCGAGGCGCGACCGGGAGACCTGGTGATCTTCTTCAAGGACATGCACCACGTCGGCATGTACGCCGGCGGCGGTGTGGTCGTGCACGCCCCGTACCCCGGCGCCCGGGTCCGCTACGAGAGCGTCAGTGCCATGCCCGTCAGCGGGGTGGTGCGGGTCTGAGCACCTACCACCGGCAGCCCGGCCCGTCCGGCGGGGAGGCCGAACCCCTGGTCACCGACCTGCCCCGGCCCGCTGCGGCGGGCCGCTCCCTGCTGCCCGCGGGTGGCCGGGTCTCCCGGCGCACCGCCCTGCTGCTCGCCGTCGGCGGCCTCGCCCAGCTCTCCGTCCCCCGGGCCCTGCCCACCACGGGTCCCCGGGCCGAACTGCTCCCGCGGGACGCCCCGAGGGCGAGCGTCCGGGCCCACGTCGAGGACCTGCTCGCCGCCCGCGCCCGCGCTCTGCTGCGCGCCGACCGGCCCGCCCTGCTCGCCGGAGTCGCCCCCGCGGCCCGGACGGCGCAGGAGCAGGCCGCCGCCCGGCTCGCCGCCGTGCCCTTCGCCGCCGTCGAGTACCGGATCAGCGGCATCACCGAACCCGGCGCCGACGGGCGGATCACCGTCACCGCCGGCCTCGCCCACCGGCTGCGCGGCGCCGACGAGCACCCCGCGGTGCTCTCCCGACGTCTCACCTTCGACCCGGGCCCGGCCGGCTGGCTGCTCTCCGCCGACGAGCCGGACGGCAGCGCCGCCCTCTGGGACCTGGGCGAGGTCCGGGCGGCCCAGGGCGAGCACTGCCTGGTGCTCGGCCTCGGCGGCGCGGAGGAGCTCGCCGGCCTCGCCGCCGTCGCGGACAAGGCGGTACCCGCCGTCTCCGAGCTGTGGGGCAGCGACTGGCCCGGCAGACTGCTCGTCCTCACCCCGGCCACCGAGCCGCAGTTCGCCCGGATGCTCGACGTCGCCGCCGGCTCCTACCAGGGCATCGCCGCCGTGACCGTCGCCGCCGGCGGCGAACCCGCCGCCACCCCCGCCGACCGGATCATGGTCAACCCGGAGGCCTTCCGCGGTCTCAGCGACCTCGGCCGGCAGGTCGTGATCACCCATGAGGCGACCCACGTGGCCACCCGCGCCGCCACCCGCAGCTGGACGCCGCTCTGGCTCTCCGAGGGCGTCGCCGACTACACCGGCTACCGCGGCGCCGGGCGCACCGCCCGGCAGATCGCCCCCGAGCTCGCCCGCGACGTGGCCGCGGGCCGGGTGCCGACCGCCCTGCCCGCCGACACCGATTTCGCCGCCGGCGCCGCCGGCATCGCCCAGGCCTACGAGCAGGCCTGGCTCGCCTGCGAGATGGTCGCGCACGGCTTCGGCCCGCAGCGCCTCGTCGCGCTCTACCGGGCGGTCGGCGCGATGGGCGACCCCGCCCGGCTGGAGAGCGTCCTCAAGGCCGAGCTCGGCCTGGACCTGCCCGCCTTCACCAAGGCCTGGGCGGCCGAGCTGGTGCGTCAGCTGCGCCGCTGAGCGGCCGCGAGACCGGCGGCCAGGCCCTCGCCGTCGATCAGGGCGCTGTGCGTGCCCGCCGCGGTGCAGGCGTGCGCGCCCGCGACCGAGCCCGCCAGCATGCACTCGGCCACCGGGCGGCCCGCCAGCCAGCGCGCCAGGAAGCCGCTGACGAAGGCGTCGCCGGCGCCGTTGCTGTCGACCACCGGCGCCCCGGGGTCGACCGGCGGCACGTGCCGGACGGTGTCGCCGCCGCGCTCCAGCAGGTAGCTGCCCGCTGCGCCCGCGGTCGCGACGACCAGTCGCGCCCGGCCCTCGGCCAGCACCGAGCGCATGACCTCCTCGTGCCGCCCCGGGCAGCCCGCGGCCGACAGGAAGACCAGGTCGGAGCGGAGGGCGTAGTGCCGGTGGTGCTCGTTCTCGCCGTCCCAGGCGTGCAGGTCGGTGGAGCTGGTGGCGCCGATCCGCTCGATGTCCGGGTGCATGTCCCGGTTGACGTTGGTGATCGACAGGTGGACGTGCCGGGCCCGCGCCAGGAACGGCAGGTAGAACGCGGCGGGCAGCCGCAGGTCGGCCGGGTGCCGGCCGTCGTAGAAGGAGAACCGCAGCCCGTCGGCGTCCACCAGGTTCACCCCGCGCGGGGTGCCTGCGGGGGAGACCAGGTGGTGGAAGTCCAGGCCCGCGCGGCGGAAGGCGGCCCGCACCAGCTCGCCCTGCGGGTCGTCGCCGAGGAAGTCGAGGAAGGAGGTGCGCAGGCCCAGCCGGTGGCAGCCGAGCGCGACCCCGCTGCCGGTGTGGCCCGCGTAGTCGTGCACCGGGGGCACCCCGAGCCCGTCGGACGCGGCGGGGATCTCCAGCCGGTCGACCCGGACGATGGTGTCCACGCCCGCACCGCCCACCACCAGAACGTCGAGGTCGGGGTCGTCGGGCATGCGGAACCTCCACGGGCGGCATCGGTGACAGCGCACGATGCTGCCAGCCCCGCGGGCATGCCTGCAAGGCCTTTCAGCAAGTTGCGGAGGGGCGGGGCGGGTGCGCGGTCAGGAGGTGGGCGCCGGCCGGCCCACCGGGCGGTCCAGGTCGTCCAGCAGCGCCTGCTCGTACGCGATGCCGGGACGCACCGGGTAGCCCTTCACCGGGGGCTCCGGCGGCAGCACCAGGGTGGCCTGGGCGTCCGGCCCGCGGGTGGAGCGCCACAGCCGGCGGCAGGACAGCACCGTGGCCGCCAGCAGCAGCAGGTTCCGGGCGGTGAGCACGGCCACGCCCCACGGCTCGCTGTGCTGCACCGCGCCGAACAGGATCGGGAACTCCACGGTGGTCAGCACCGTCGCCGCCAGGATCAGCACCGCCACCGGCTTCTGCCGGGTGCCGCGCACGGTCAGGCAGACCGCGGCCAGGCCCACCAGCCACACCAGGTACTGCGGGCTGATCACCCGGCTGGTCACCGTGAACACCAGCAGTGCGGCCAGCGCCGCGTCGTACGGCGTCGACGGCTGCCAGCGCACCGCCCGCAGCCGCCACAGCAGCAGCCAGCCGAAGCCGAGCAGGGTGCCGGCCACGCAGACCTTGGAGACCACCGGCACCCACGGGCCGAGCATCTCCAGCGAGCCGTAGTTCATCGTTACCTGGCCGTCCCAGGCGCCGAACAGCTTGGCGAAGTGCAGCGGCAGCGCGCCCAGCGACTCCACCTCGATCCCGCGTTCCTTCTGGAACTTCAGGAACTCGAAGGCGCCGTTCATCCCCGCCGTCAGCAGGAAGCCCAGGGACGCCGCGGTCGCGGCCGCGGCCGTCCACGCCCGCCGGGTGCGCCGCCCGCGCGGGGTGCCCGCCAGCGCCAGCACCGGCCACACCTTCACCAGCCCGCCCAGCCCCAGCAGGAAGCCGCCCAGGGCCGGCCGCCGCAGCACCAGCAGCAGACCGCCCACGGCGAGCGCGGTGACGATGATGTCGTACCGGCAGTAGACCGTCGGACCGAGCAGCGGCACACCCGCCACCCACATCCAGGCACCGGTGAAGCTGCGGCCCCGCCGGGTGCCGACCCGCATCAGGGCACCCGCCGTGAGCGCGTCGAACACGCCGCACAGCACGAAGAAGGACACCAGGTACGACCACGGCAGTACGCCCGGCAGCAGGATCACCAGGGCCGCACCCGGCGGGTACTGCCAGGTCACGTCGTCCAGCGGGAAGGTGCCCGTCCGCAGCACCTCGTACCAGCCGTGGTAGATCACCGAGATGTCGGAGCTCACGTCGGTGCCCGAGATCCGCAGCACACCGACGGCCATCAGCACGATCAGCACCCGGGTGACCACCCAGGACAGCCCGAGCGCCCACAGCGCGCCGCCGGCCGGTGCGGGCGGCGGCGAGCCGGTCAGGGCGAGGCGCTCGGTGCTGCTGGTGCTGCCGGTGCGCCCGGTCGGGGCCAACTCCACTGCGCTCCCTCGTTCGACTCGTGACGCCGGTCGCGGTGGCGCCCGCGCAACGGGGCCCCGGCACATAGGACCGGCCCGGACCGGAAACGGTTGCGCTGTGATCCTTCGTTCCCGGCGGGCCGTGGTGTTGACCTATGGTACGGATCACCGACCTCTGCACCATGCAACCCCCGACCGAGCGAGCCGTGGCATGCACAAGACCCTCATCGTCACCAACGACTTCCCGCCGAGGCCCGGCGGGATCCAGGCGTTCGTGCACAACATGGCCGTCCGCCAGCCCGCGGGCTCGATCGTGGTGTACGCCTCCACCTGGCGCGACGGCACCGAGGTCGCCGAGTTCGACGCCCGGCAGCCGTTCCCGGTGATACGCGACCGGACGAAGATGATGGTCCCGACCCCGCGGGTCACCCGGCGGGCCGCCGAGATCCTCCGCGCCGAGGGCTGCGGCTCCGTCTGGTTCGGCGCCGCAGCCCCGCTCGGCCTGATGGCCCCCGCACTGCGGCAGGCCGGCGCCCGGCGGCTGCTCGGCATGACCCACGGCCACGAGGCCGCCTGGGCCCAGCTGCCCGGCTCCCGCCAGCTGCTGCGGCGGATCGGCGCCGGCACCGACACCCTCACCTACCTCGGCGAGTACACCCGCAGCCGGATCGCCGACGCGGTCGGCCCCGAGGCGGCCGAGCGCATGGTGCAGCTGCCGCCCGGCGTCGACGAGAAGACCTTCCGGCCCGACTCCGGCGGCGACGCGATCCGCGCCCGGCTCGGGCTCAGCGACCGGCCGGTCGTCGTCTGCGTCTCCCGCCTCGTCAAGCGCAAGGGCCAGGACACCCTGATCGAGGCCATGCCGCAGATCCTCGCGGCGGTTCCCGACACCGTGCTGCTGATCGTCGGCGACGGGCCCTACCGCAGCGACCTGGAGAAGCTCGCCGAGGCCCGCGGGGTCGCCGGCTCCGTCCGCTTCACCGGGGCCGTGCCGTGGGAGGAGCTGCCCGCCCACTACGGCGCGGGCGACGTCTTCGCGATGCCCTGCCGCACCCGGCGGGGCGGGCTCGACGTCGAGGGCCTCGGGATCGTCTACCTGGAGGCCTCCGCGACCGGGCTGCCCGTCGTCGCCGGCGACTCCGGCGGGGCGCCGGACGCCGTCCTGGAGGGGGAGACCGGGTACGTGGTGCCGGGGCGGTCGGCGGCCGCGGCCGCGGAGCGGATCGTGCGGCTGCTGCACGACGAGCAGCTGCGGCGGACGATGGGAGAGGCCGGACGGCGCTGGGTGGAGCGCTCCTGGCGCTGGGACCTGCTGGCGCAGCGGCTCACGGGGCTGCTGGCCTAGCCGGGCAACCCCGCGAACAGGGCGCGCCCACGGGGGCGCGTGGGGGCACCTCCCGGCCGAAGGCCGGGGGAGAACTGCGCGAATCGGGAGAGGCAGACCGTTGCCTTCCGATACGCGCAGCTCCCCGCGCCCCTGATTCGAGTCGGCCGAGTCCGACAAGGTGGGCCCGCCCCGGATTGCGCAGTTCCCCGCGCCGCTGTGCGCGCCGGCCCCCTGAGCGCGGGTACCCGCGCGCCCCCGGGTGGTCGCCGCTTCAGCGCTGGTAGATGGCCTCGACGTCGGCGGCGAAGTCCTTGAGGACGACGTTGCGCTTCAGCTTGAGGGAGGGCGTGAGGTGGCCGCTCTCCTCGGTGAAGGCGGTGTCGAGCAGGCGGAACTTCTTCACGGCCTCGGCGTGCGAGACGGCCTGGTTGCCGTCGTCCACGGCGGCCTGAACGGCGGCCAGCAGGTCGGCGTCCTGGGCGAGGTCGGTGAGGGTGGCACCGGCCGGCTTGCCGTTGAGCTCCTTCCACTTGCCGAAGAAGTCCGGATCGACGGTGATCAGGCAGCCGATGAACGGCTTGCGGTCGCCGACCACCATGACCTCGCCGATCAGGGCGTGCGCCCGGATCCGGTCCTCGATCACGGCGGGCGCCACGTTCTTGCCGCCCGCGGTGACGATGATCTCCTTCTTGCGGCCGGTGATGGTGAGGTAGCCCTCGTCGTCCAGCGAGCCGATGTCGCCGGTGGCGAACCAGCCGTCCTGCAGGGCGTCGGCGGTGGCCTGCGGGTTGTTCCAGTACCCGGTGAAGATCTGCGGGCCCTTGAGCAGCACCTCGCCGTCCTCGGCGATCCTCACCGAGGAGCCGGGCAGCGGCTGGCCGACGGTACCGATCTTCGGCTTGTCGTGCGGGTTGAAGGCGGTGGCCGCACAGGTCTCGGTCAGGCCGTAGCCCTCCAGGACGGTGAAGCCGATGCCGCGGTAGAAGTGGCCGAGCCGCTCGCCGAGCGGGGCGCCGCCGGAGATGGCGTGGGTGGCCCGGCCGCCGAGGGCAGCCCGCAGCTTGGCGTACACCAGCTTGTCGAAGACGAAGTGCTTGATTCTGAGGCCGAGCCCGGCGCCGCCGGCGTCCAGTGCGCGGCTGTACGCGATGGCGGTGTCGGCGGCCTTGTCGAAGATCTTGCCCTTGCCGTCGGCCTGGGCCTTGGCGCGGGCGGTGTTGAAGACCTTCTCGAAGACGCGCGGCACGCCGAGGATCAGGGTCGGCCGGAAGGAGCCGAGCTCGGCGGTGACGTCCTTGATGTCGGAGACGTGGCCGAGCTTGATCGGCGCGATGGCGGCCGCGATCTCGGCGATCCGGCCGAGCACGTGCGCCAGCGGCAGGAAGAGCAGGACGGAACTCTCGCCGGTGCGGAAGAGCGGCTCCAGGCGGGTGGTGACGTTGCCCAGCTCGGCCAGGAAGTTGCCGTGGGTCAGCTGGCAGCCCTTGGGGCGGCCGGTGGTGCCCGAGGTGTAGACGACGGTGGCGATGGTGTCGGCGTCCGGGACGGCCCGGCGCTCGGCGACCGTCGCGTCGGTGACGTCGCTGCCCGCCGCGGTGAGGGCGGCGACGGCGCCGTCCTCGATCTGCCAGGCGTGCCGCAGCTGCGGGAGGTGGTCCCGGACCTCCGCGAGGACGGCGGCGTGGCCCGCGGTCTCGGTGACCACCGCGACCGAGCCGGAGTCGCCGAGGATCCACTGCACCTGCTCGGCGGAGGAGGACTCGTACACCGGCACGGTGATGGCGCCCGCGCACCAGATCGCGAAGTCGAGCAGCGTCCACTCGTACCGGGTGCGGGACATCACCGCGACCCGGTCGCCCGGCTCGACGCCGGAGGCGATCAGGCCCTTGGCCACCGCGTGGACCTCGGCGAGGAACTGTGCCGCGGTCAGGTCCTGCCACTGCCCGGCCACCTTCCGGCTGATCACGGCGACGCCGGGGTGCTGCTCGGCGTTCTGGTGGATCAGGTCGGAGAGGTTTCCGCCGCTCGGAACCTGGTAGCGGGCCGGAAGGCTGAACTCGAGCAAGACTGCTCCTCGTCTGCGACGCTGCGGGACGGCAGGACGTTACTGCTCGGTAGCCGGATTCGACCAGAGCTGTCGGCTCCGTTGTTCGAAGAGTCACACCGCGCAGAACAAGTCGGGATCTTTCGTCTCGCACCTTACGACAGCCGTCGCCCGACGTGTCGCCAGCCCCCGCACCCGTGCGGACGGCCGTTCCCCGGCCTCCGGACCGGGCCGGGCCGCCCCGCCCGAGCGCGTCCGCCGGGCGGCGCGAGCCCGTCGGAAGCCCGGCGCGACCCCTCCGCGAGCCCCGGTGCCCAGGGCGGCGCCCGGCGCGCACCTGCGGGCGCGATAGCCTGCCCTGGGCGCACATCTGAACAGACGCGGAGGGCCGTGATGGCGGAGCACACCAGGTCGAGCATCATCATCGACGCGACCCCGGCCGAGGTCATGGCCGCGATCGCCGACTTCGCGGCCTACCCGGAGTGGACGGGCGAGGTCAAGGAGATCGAGGTGCTGAGCACCGCCGCGGACGGCCGCGGCTCGGAGGTGCGCCTGGTGCTCGACGCCGGCGCGATCCGCGACGAGCACGTCCTCGCCTACACCTGGGACGGTGACCGCGAGGTCCGCTGGACTCTGGTGAAGAGCCAGATGCTGCGCGCCCTCGACGGCTCCTACAGCCTCGCCGCGGTCAAGGGCGGCGGCACCGAGGTCACCTACCAGCTCGCCGTCGACGTCAAGATCCCGATGCTCGGCATGATCAAGCGCAAGGCGGAGAAGGTCATCATCGACCGGGCCCTGGCCGGCCTGAAGAAGCGCGTCGAGGGCTGACGCCGGGTGTCACCCCGCACCGTCCTCGTCACCGGCGAGGGCTCGGCCGTCGTCGCCGCCGCCACCGCCCTGCACAGCGCCCGCACCGGCCGGCGCACCCTGCTGCTGGCCGCCGACGACCCGCACCGCGCCGTCGACGACCTGCTGGACACCCGCCTCACCGCGGAGCCCACGCCCTGCGCCGACCGGCTCTCGGCCGCCCGGATCGACGAGCAGGCCGCCCTGCGCAGCGCCCTCGACGGCTTCGGCGCCCGGCTCGCCCCGGCCCTCGACCTGCTCGGTGCCGACCCGCTCGACCCCGAGGAGCTCACCCCGCTGCCCGGCACCCGGCAGCTCGCGCTGCTCCGGGCCCTGCGCTCCGCCGACGCCGAGACGGTCGTGGTGGCCGCCCCGCCCCCGGCCGACCTGCTCGCCACCCTGGCCCTGCCCGAGCAACTCGTCCGCTACCTCGACCGGCTGCTGCCCGAACAGCGCCAGGCCGCCCGCGCGCTGCGCCCGCTGCTGGCCGCGCTCGCCGGGGTGCCGATGCCCGCGGACTGGCTGTTCGAGGCCCGGACCGCCGCCTGCGCCGCCCTCGCCGAGGCCCGCGCCGTGATCGAGGCGCCCGGCACCTCCGTCCGCCTGGTCGTGGACGCCGACGCACACGGCACCGGGGAGCTGCGCCGCATCCGGTCCGGCCTCGCGCTGTACGGCCGGCGGCTGGACGCCGTCGTCGCCCACCGGGTGCTGCCGACCGCGGCGGCCGCCTCGCCCGACCCCTGGCTGGCCGGCCGGGCCGCCCGCCAGCAGGAGCGCCTCGCCGACCTGGCCGCCGGCCTCGGCGAGATTCCGCTGCTCACCGCCGAGTGGCCCGAGGTCGCCCTGGAGGGGATCGCCGACCAGCTGTACGCCGGTGGCGCGCCCGAGCCCGGCGAGGCCCCCGGGCCGTGGGTCGAGGACCGGCTGGCCGAGGACGGGCTCCTGGTCTGGCACCTGGCGCTGCCCGGCGCCGAACGGTCCGGACTGGAACTGGTGCGCCGCGGCGACGAACTGGTCGTCGGTGCCGGCGGCCACCGCCGGCTGCTCCCGCTGCCCTCCGCCCTGCGGCGGTGCACGGTGAGCGGCGCCGGCCTGCACGACGGGGTGCTGTCGGTGCGGTTCGCGCCGGACCCCGCCCTCTGGCCCGCGCGCGGCTGACCGGTCGTACGGCTGGCCGATCGCCCCGGGCCCGAGCGCGCGGGTCCGCCCTCCGCGCGCCGGTCGGTCGTTGCGTGGAAAGGGCGCGTGCAGGGGCGCGCGCGCCCGGAGTGCGTCCGGTGCGCCGGGCGGCCCTCGATGCGCCGTCCGGTACCGTCTGGATCCCGGCCGGTCCCGGCCGGACGGCTCGGCAGCGGACCCGCGACGCGTCGACGTCACCGCGACGTCGCCCCGAGGACGCCCCGAGGACGCACGGAGGAGGTCGCCGGATGGCGGACGAGAAGGCGGACGGCACGGCCGGGCAGGGCTTCGGCGCGGAGTTCGGGCCGCTGGTCGACGAGGTCCGGAGGTTCGCCCTCGCCCTCGGCGGCAAGGCCCAGGACTACGGCACCAGGCTGCGCGAGCAGAACCCCGAGGTGTACGGACATCTCGCCGCCGCGGGCGGCGAACTGCTCGCCGCGTACCGCGCAGCCGTCTCAGGTCATGAACGGCGCTGGGCCGGTGCCGGACACGCCGAGGCCGAGCGCATCGACCTCGACGGGGCCACCGACAAGTAGTGAAGCCGCAGGTCAGACCAGGTGACTGTGGCGCCTTCACGCATCACTCAAAGCGGCGAAGTCTACGACTTCTGAACGCAGCTCACCGGGCAATCCGGAAAATGTCTTCGGTTAATGTAGGCCGCGGTGTGTACGGAAGCACCGGTCAGCGGGTACCGTTCCGCTCAGCGGGAACGAGTGAATAGCTGAGGGACACATGGCTCTGACCATCGGCGTCGACGTCGGCGGGACGAAGATCGCGGCCGGCGTGGTCGACGAGACCGGCGAAATCCTTGCGCGTACCCGGGTGCCCACCCCGGCCGACCCCCAGTGGGCGGTCGACGCGATCGCGCAGGCTGTGCGCGAGCTCAAGGAGGAGTACCCGGAGGTCGCGGCCGTCGGTGTCGGCGCGCCCGGCTTCGTGAACCGCGACCGCTCCACCGTGATCTTCGCTCCCAACATCGACTGGGAGAACGAGCCGCTCAAGCAGCGCATCGAGGAACTCACCGGCCTGGAGACCGTCGTCGAGAACGACGCCAACTGCGCCGCCTGGGCCGAGTTCCGCTTCGGCGCCGCGGCCGGCTACGAGGACATGGTCCTGATCACCGTCGGCACCGGCATCGGCGGCGGCATCGTCCTCGACGGCCGGATGCACCGCGGCCGCTTCGGCGTCGCCGGCGAGATCGGCCACCTCAACATGGTCCCCGACGGCCTGGACTGCGGCTGCGGCGGCAAGGGCTGCTGGGAGCAGTACGGCTCCGGCCGCGCGCTGCGCCGCTACGGCCGCGAGAAGGCCGCCGCCGACCCGATCGCCGGCAAGCGGATGCTGGAGCTCAACGACTTCGTCGCCGAGACCATCCGCGGCATCCACATCACCGAGGCCGCGGCCGAGGGCGACCCGCTCGCCCTGGAGTGCTACGCGGAGCTCGCCGACTGGCTCGGCCGCGGCATGGCCGACCTCGCCGCGCTGTTCGACCCGGGCGTCTTCGTGCTCGGAGGCGGCGTCTCCGACTCGGGCAGCCTGCTGCTCGACCCGGTCGCCGAGGCCTTCGAGACCTACCTGACCGGCGGCGCGCACCGTCCGCGCGCCGAGGTCCTGCTCGCGACCATGGGCTCCGCCGCCGGCATCGCCGGGGCCGCCGACCTGGCCCGCGTCTGACGGCGCCGCGGAGCTGACGGCTCGTCCGCTCTTCGACGGCGAGGCTCGGGCAACGGCCCCGGCCTCGCCGTTAGCATGACCGGCATGCCTGCCGAGCAGCCGTCCGCAGCCCCCGGACCCGTGCCGCCGACCGGGCCGGCCGCCCTGCCCGACTCCGGAGCCGAACCCGACGGCGCCCAGCGGGTCCGCATCCTCAGCTACAACGTCCGCTCGCTGCGGGACGACCGGGACGCCCTCGTGCGGGTGATCCGCGCCTGCGACCCGGACGTGGTCTGCATCCAGGAGTCCCCGCGGTACTGGCGGCCCGAGAAGCAGGCCGCCCGGCTCGCCCACCGCACCGGCACCGTCATCCTCTCCGGCGGCGGCCGGATCGCCGCCGGACCGCTGCTGCTCGGAAAGCTGCGGGTCGAGGTCCTCGCCGTCCGGGACCGGCTGCTGCCCAAGACCCGCGGGCTGCACGCCCGCGGATTCGCCACCGCCCTGCTCCGGGTGGGCGGCTCGGCCCCGTTCGCGGTGACCAGCTGCCACCTCTCCCTCGACCCGGCCGAACGGCTCCGCCAGTTCGCGCTGCTCCCGGGCCAGTTCGACCCCGGCGAGCACGGCATCATCGCCGGAGACTTCAACGAGCACCCCGACGGCCCGGGTTGGCGCCGCCTCGCCGCCGAGTACCAGGACGCCCACACCGTCGCCCCCTGGGGCGGCACCTTCACCTCCGTCCCGGCCGACCCCCACCAGCGGATCGACGCGGTCTTCGCGACGCCCGGCGTGGAGGTCCTGGCCTGCGGGGTGCCGCAGGGGTTGCCGGGCGTCTCGGCGGCGGACCTGTTGGCGGCGACGGACCATCTGCCGGTGGTGGCGGTGGTGCGGATCCCCGCCGGGGCCGAGAGACGGGACTGAGCCGCGGGCCGGGACACAGGGCCGGGCCGCGGCCGGGGGCCGGTCGGCTCAGTGGACCGTGGCGGCGACGATGACGCCGTTGCGGACGGTGTAGGTGCCGGCGTAGTGGCGGTGGGTGCCGTCGGTCTGCAGGGCGTCCAGGAGGACGGAGACGGTGTCGCCGTGGACGGCCGTGACGGTGAGGACGTCGGCCGCGGTGCCGGCGAAGCCGTTGACGAACTGCCCGTAGCTCGGTGCCAGGTTTCGGCCGCCGAGGGCCCAGGCGCGGGCGTAGTCACGGGCATTGATCGCGGCGTAGTAGTCCTCGACGACCTGGCGCGGTGCAGCGGCGGTCGGCCGGGGGCTCGCGGCGGCCGTGGCGGTGACGGTCGCGGTCTGCGTGGCCGTGGCGGCCGGGGCGGAGGTCGCCGGGGCGACCGGCAGCACCCACTGACCGGTCTGCGCAGCGAAGCCGGAGTTCAGGGTGAACTGGGCCCTGGCTAGGCGGGAGTCCGCCGGGACGTCGAAGGCGAGGTAGCCGAGCGCACTGTCCCCGGGGGCGATGTGCACCCCGGCGGGGAACCCCGGCCCGGCCGTAACCTCGGCGCCTACCGCGGTGTTGAAGCCCTGCCCCTGCTCGTCGATCACGGTGGCGCTGTTGGCCGGTGCGTCGGAGTACACCGCCGAGCCGATGTTCTGGAGCCGGAACTGCACGGCGACCAACCGCTCGCCGGTGCCGGGCGTGGAGATGGAGTTCGCCGCGGTCGCCGGGTCGGCCACTGCCGTCACCGTCACGGCCATCCGGGCGCCCTGCTCGTTGCCGGCCAGTTCGAGGGTGTCCCCGACCTGGGCCGACTTCGGCGACCCGGCAGATCCGCCGGAGCCGGCACCCGGGCTGCCCGCCGGACTGCTCGCGGGGGCCGTCACCACCGAGTGGCTGCTGCAGCCCGCGGCGGCCAGCGCCACTGATAACGCCGCCGCTCCCACCAGGGTGCCGATCCGTGCCATGGCCGTCGCCTCCTGCCCTTCCAGGCTACGGGCGGGCGGCGGCCACTGCTCGGGGCGGGCGGTCAGACGACGGCGCCGCCCATCGGGTCCTCCGGCTCGTCGTCGTCCTTGTCCTTCATCCGGGCGACGAGGGTGACGAAGCCGCCGAGGAAGGCGGTGACGCCGACCCAGGCGGGCCAGCCGGCCACCTCGTGCCAGACGACGGTGTCGATCAGCAGCAGGGCAGGGCCGCCGAGCACGGCGAGCCAGGCGAACTTGGCCGTGGTGTCGGCCTTGGGCAGCGGCGGGGGCTCCGGCGGGACGAAGTGGCCCTCGTCCGGGTCCTCCTGGACCTCGTAGTCGCGCGGGCCGGAGGCCGGCCCGGCCACCTGCTCGGGGGTGGTCGGTCCGGGTCGCGGCCGTGGCCGGGGTGCGAACTCGTCGAAGGAGTCCGCGGCCGGGGGCTCCTGGGCGCGGAGGTTCTCGATCTCCGGCCAGTCCGGGTTGGTCAGGTCGACGGGGTCGTCGAACTGCGCGACCAGGGCGGCGAAGATCGCGTCCTGTTCGGCCTGGCTGCCGGCCGCGGGCCGCCGGGCGGGCGGCTCGGAACCGGCGGACCTCTCCTGGTCCTGTCCGGGCTTCGCGGTGCCGTCCTCGGGCAGCTCCTCGCCGCCGCCCGCCTTGCTGGTCTCGTTCACTACCGGCCCTTCAGCCCAGGTGGTGCTCGGCATCGGTCGTCGCATCGGTCTTGGCCGCCGGCGCCAGACGGCGGACGAATTCGAGGCTCTCCTCGAAGATCATCCCGGCGTCGTGGTCCAGCGTGGCGACGTGGTAACTGCGCTCGCACAGCTTTTCCGTCACGTCCGTCGAGGATATCCGGGCGAGCACCAGTTCCGAGTTGGCCGGGGAGACCACGTGGTCCTGCGGGCTGCGCAGCAGCAGCACCGGCTGCCGGACGGCGGGCAGTTCGGCCTGGACGGTGCGCCAGAGGCGGGAGAGCGACCAGGCCGCGTGCAGCGGCGTGCGGTCGTAGCCGTACTCGGAGACGCCCTCCAGGGCGATGTCGTCGGCGATGCCGGGCAGGCTGGGGACGAGGTGCCGCAGGGCGGGCAGCAGGACGGTCGCCGGGTTGTCCGAGCGGACCGACGGATTGACCAGGACGATGCCGGAGATCGCGTCGCCGTGCCGTGCGGCGAGCCGCAGTGCGAGGGCGCCGCCCATGGAGAGGGCGCAGACGAAGACCTGCTCGCAACCGTCCAGCAGGGCCCGCAGTTCGCGGTCGACCTCCGCGTACCAGTCCTCCCAGCGGGTCTGCTGCATGTCCTGCCAGCGGGTGCCGTGGCCGGGCAGCAGCGGCAGCGCGACGGTCAGGCCGGCGGCGGCGAGGTGGTCGGCCCACGGCCGCATGGACCGCGGCGATCCGGTGAAGCCGTGGACGAGGAGCACGCCGACCGGCCCGCCCTTGTGGTGAAACGGTTCTGCACCGGGCAGCAGCGGCATCCTCGGAGCTCCTTCGCTCGGACGTGATCTCGGACGTGATCTCGGACGTGATCTCGGACGGGAACGCGGGCGCCGGACGAGGCCGGAGGGAGCGCAGCGGCTACCCGCGGGTACCCGGATCGGCATCGTCCCACGCGCGCGGCGGCCCGTACAGGGCCGCAGCCGCCGCTTCACGGGCCTGCCGGTGCACACGTGCGCGGCCGTGGGCATTAGGATCGACCGGTCCGCACAACAGGAGGCCCGGGTTGTTCTACCGACTGATGAAGATGATCGTCGCGCCGTTGCTGCGGATCTTCTTCCGGCCGTGGATCGAGGGCGCGGAGAACATCCCCGACGAGGGTCCCGCGATCATCGCGAGCAACCACCTGTCCTTCTCGGACTCCTTCTTCTTCCCCGCGCTGATCAAGCGCCGGATCACCTTCATCGCCAAGGCCGAGTACTTCAACACCCCCGGCCTCAAGGGCAAGCTGACCGCCGCCTTCTTCAAGGGCGTCGGCCAGCTGCCGGTCGACAGGTCCGGAGTGCGCGGCGCCGGCGAGGCGGCGATCCGCAGCGCCGTCGCCGTGCTGGAGCGCGGCGAGCTGTTCGGCGTCTACCCGGAGGGCACCCGCTCGCCCGACGGCAAGCTCTACCGCGGCAAGGTCGGCGGCCTCGCCCGGGTCGCGCTGCAGACCGGCGCCCCGGTCATCCCGGTCGCCATGATCGACACCGAGAAGGTGCAGCCGCCCGGCCAGGTCGTCCCCAACTTCGGCATCCGCCCCGGCATCCGGATCGGCCGCCCGCTCGACTTCTCCCGCTACCACGGCATGGAGAACGACCGCTTCATCCTCCGCTCCGTCACCGACGAGGTGATGTACGAGATCATGCGGCTCTCCGGCCAGGAGTACGTGGACATCTACGCCACCGCCGCCAAGCGCCAGATCACCGAGGACAAGAAGCGCGCCGACGCGGAGCGCCGTGCCGCGCAGAAGGCGGAGAAGGCAGCCGAGAAGGAGGCCGAGAAGGCCGCCAAGGAGGAGGCCGCGCGGCTGGAGCAGGAGCAGCAGGAGCAGCAGGAGCAGCAGGACAAGCCCGAGTAGGGCAGGCCGGGGTCGGGGGGACAGATGGCGGAGGACCACAGAGCCGGGCTCGCGACCCGGCGGTTCGGTACCGTCGCGGCCGCGGTGCAGCGGTCGGGCGCACTGACCGTCGGCGGCATGTCCGTCGAGATGCCGCTGTGGCGGGCGATCGGCTACTTCCGGGTGCTCGCCCTGAGCTACGCGATCCTGCGCTACCTCAGCTCCTTCAACGACTTCCTCCACCCGGTCTCCGGCTGGATCTACTTCGGCGCACTCACCCTGTGGACGCTCGCCAGCTCCCGGGCCTTCGCCGGCCCGCAGCGCTGCACCTGGTACGTGCTCGGCACCGACCTCGCGTTCGCCGTCACCGGCATCGTGATGAGCGGGATCATCGACAAGCCCGAGCGCATCCACGCCGGCGCCCCCACCCTGCCCACCATCTGGGCGGCCGGCACCGTGCTCGGCTTCGCCGGCAAGGGCGGCTGGAAGCCCGCGGCCTTCGCCGCCACCGTCGTCGGCCTCGCCAACATCCTCGGCCACGGCGGCATCACCCCCGACAACATCCACAACATCGTGCTGCTGATGGTGGCCGGCTGCGCCATCGGCTACGTCATCGAACTCGCGCGCGCCAGCGAGGCGGTGCTCACCCGGGCGCTCCAGGTCGAGGCCGCCACCCGCGAACGGGAGCGGCTCTCCCGGGACATCCACGACGGCGTCCTCCAGGTGCTCGCCCTCGTCCAGCGCCGCGAGGGCGACCTCGGAGACCTCGGAGACCTCGGCCGGCTGGCCGGCGAACAGGAACGCGCCCTACGGGCGCTGATGACCGGCGGACCGCTGCCCGCCCAGGCGGTCGACGAGCCGCCACCCGCCGAGCGAGACCTCCGGCAGCTGATCGCCCCGCACGCCGGCGAGCGGGTCACCGTCTCCGCGCCCGGCACCCCCGTGCTGCTGCCCGCACACGCCGCCGCCGAACTCGCCGCCGCGGTGGGCGCCGCCCTGGACAACGTCCGCCGCCACGCGGGGGAGGACGCCCGGGCCTGGATCCTCGTCGAGGACGAGCCGGACGCGGTCACCGTCTCCGTCCGCGACGACGGCGCCGGATTCGCCGCCGGGCGGCTCGGCGAGGCGGAACAGGCCGGACGCCTCGGCGTCTCGCAGTCCATCCGCGGCCGGCTGCGCGACCTCGGCGGTACGGCCGAGCTGTACTCGGTGCCCGGCGAGGGCACCGAGGTCGAGATGCGGGTCCCCAGGAAGGGGCAGTGATGTCGGATCAGGTGCGGGTCATGGTCGTGGACGACCACCCGATGTGGCGGGACGCCGTCTCCAGGGACCTCGCCGACGCCGGGTTCGCCGTCGTCGCCACCGCGGGCGACGGCGAGGAGGCCGTCCGCCGGGCCCTGGCCACCACCCCGCAGGTCGTCGTGCTCGACCTCAACCTGCCCGCGCTGCCCGGGGTCGAGGTCTGCCGGCGGATCGTCTCGCACGACCCGACCGCCCGGGTGCTGGTGCTCTCCGCGAGCGGCGAGCACGCCGACGTCCTGGAGGCGGTCAAGTCCGGTGCCACCGGCTACCTGGTGAAGTCCGCGGGCCGGGACGAGCTGATCGACGCCGTCCGCCGCACCGCGCTCGGCGACCCGGTCTTCACCCCGGGCCTGGCTGGCCTCGTCCTCGGCGAGTTCCGCCGGCTGGCCACCGAACCCGCCCCCGCCGCGGCTCCTGCCGCCCCGCAGCTGACCGGCCGGGAGACCGAGGTGCTGCGGCTGGTCGCCAAGGGGCTGTCGTACCGCCAGATCGCCGACCGCCTGGTGCTCTCGCACCGCACCGTGCAGAACCACGTGCAGAACACCCTGGGCAAGCTCCAGCTGCACAACCGCGTCGAACTCGTCCGCTACGCGATCGAGCAGGGCCTGGACGACGAACTGAGCCAGGGCTAGGAGCCTGCGGGCTCAGCAGTGCTCGACGAGCAGCAGCACGGTCGGGCCGCCGTCGGCCGAGGTGCGCTCGTGCGCCGCGTGGTCCGGAGGCTGCGCCGCGGAGGCGGTCCGCCGGACGGTGTGCCGCGGGCCGATCGCCCTGGGACCACCCGGGGGCGGGAGAACTGCGCGGGACGGAGGTGCGGCGCCGTCACTTCCGACGCGCGCAGTTCCCCGCGCCCCCTGTGGCCCTTGGCCCCTGCCTGCGGGCGGTCAGCCGGGGACGGGGGCCGCGGCGCCGAGGAGTCCGGCGACGATGTCGACGCCCTCGCGGGTGAGGACGGACTCGGGGTGGAACTGCAGGGCGGCGAAGCCGGGCCCGCGCAGGGCGTGGACGTCGCCGGTGAGCGGGTCGCGGGCGACCTCCACGCCCTCCGCGGCGAGCCGTGCGGCGGCGGCGGCGTCGCAGCGGGCGGTGAAGGTGTTGTAGAAGCCGACCGTGCGGCGGGTGCCGAACAGGTCGATGGTCTCCTGGGCGCCCTGGTAGGGGACGGCCTTGCGGCCCAGCGGCAGGCCGAGTTCGGCGGAGAGCAGCTGGTGGCTGAGGCAGACGGCGAGCAGCGGCGCGGTGCGGGCGCCGGTGCGGACGGCGGCCAGCGCGTCGGTGACGATCGGCCGCAGGACGGCCATCTTGGCGTCGGCGGGGTCGGCCGGGTCGCCGGGGCCGGGGCCGAGCACCAGCGGCCCGGTGTGGGCGGCGACCCGTTCCCGCAGGCCGGGGGTGTCGTAGCGGAGCACGGTGACCCGGTGTCCGAGCGAGGACAGCAGGTGGGCGAGCATCGAGGTGAAGGTGTCCTCGCCGTCGACGACCAGGGTGTCCAGGCCCTCGATGGGCTCGGCGCCCTGCTGCATCCGCAGCCAGAACGGGGCGAGGCCGGCCCGGCGGGCGTCGAGGGCGGCCTGCACCCGGTGGTCGTCGGCGAGGCGCGGGCCCGCTCCGCGGCCGGCGGGCCTCGGCGGGGCGGGGCGGGCGCCGATCGCGGTGAGCACGCCGGCGGCCTTGGCGTGGGTCTCGGCGACCTCGGAGTGCGGGTCGGAGTGCCGGACGAGGGTGGCGCCGACCCGCACGACCAGCTCCCCGGTGGCCGGGTCGACGTCGGCGGTCCGGATGCAGATGGGGGAGTCGAGCTGCTGGCCGCCGCTGGCGGAGCGGCCGATCAGGGCGAGCGCGCCGGAGTAGTAGCCGCGGCCGGTGGCCTCGTAGCGGCGGATGACCCGGGTGGCGTTCTGCACCGGGCTGCCGGTGACGGTCGCCGCGAACATGGTCTCCTTGAGCACCTCGCGGACGTCCAGCGAGGTGCGCCCGCGGAGCTCGTACTCGGTGTGCGCGAGGTGGGCCATCTCCTTGAGCCGGGGGCCGAGCACCTGCCCGCCGAGGTCGCCGACGGTGCACATCATCTTGAGTTCCTCGTCGACCACCATGGTGAGCTCCTCCAGCTCCTTGGGGTCGTGCAGGAAGTCCAGCAGGGAGTCGACGGTCGGGCCGCCGGCCGGGTGGCGGTAGGTGCCGGAGATGGGGTTCATCACGACGGTGCCGCCGGACTGCCGAACGTGCACCTCCGGCGACGCTCCGACCAGGACCCGGTCCCCGGTGTGCACCAGGAAGGTCCAGTACGCGCCCCGCTCCTGCTCCAGCAGCCGCCGGAAGAGCGTGAGCGCCAGCGCGGTGTCGAAGCCCTCCAGCCGGCCGCGGAAGTCCCGGCGGACGACGAAGTTGGCGCCCTCGCCGCGGCCGATCTCGTCCTCGATGACGCGGCGGACGATCTCCGCGTACTCCTCGTCGGCGATGTCGAAGCCGCCGCCGGTGAGCCGGACGGGACGCTGCGGCAGCGCGGGCAGCAGCTCGTCGAGGGGGAGGGCGTGCTGCTCCTCGACGGCGAGCGCCTGCAGCGGGGTGCCGTCGTCGTGGGCGTCGAAGCCGCGTTCGCGGATCTGCCGGTAGGGGACGAGGGCGAGCAGGTCGTGCCGGGGGCCGCCGGCGGGTGCGCCGTCCGGCACCGGGAGGTCGGCGAGCGTGTCGTGGACGCCGACGGTGCCGATCAGCACCTCGACGGTGTCCGGGGCGAGCCGGGGGGCGCGGCGGTGCAGCAGGGCGAACGCGGGGGCGCCGGGGGCGGTGAGACGGGCGACCAGGTCGGCAGGGCGGGTCACGGTACGGCGTTCCTTCCGGGAGGCGGGCGGGTCGGTCGCTCTTCGCGGGAGGGCCGCCTGCTCCTTCGGAACACGCAGACGGCCGCCCCGAGGGGCGGCCGTCGTGTCGTCTTAGGGACGCGCGAGCTGTGGGCCGCCCATCGGGCTGGCCCACCACCAGGAGAAGGTGTGCGGTGCGGTCACGGGGACGAGCGTAGCGGATGCCCCGGCGGTGTGAAGTCGCTCACCGAAATGTCCATCACCCGTCTCACCCATCGGGCGGCGGGCACAATTCGCTTGTCACACCCCGTAGCCTTGCTTCGTGACCGTGACAACTGAGACAAACGGGGCTGCCTTCTCCTGGCAGTCCCTGCCCGCGGCGCAGCAGCCCGAATGGCCGGACCAAGAGGCTCTGCGCAAGACCCTTGCGGACCTCGCCTCGTATCCGCCGCTCGTCTTCGCCGGCGAGTGCGACCAGCTGCGCGCCCGGCTCGGTGCCGTCGCGCGTGGAGAGGCCTTCCTGCTGCAGGGCGGCGACTGTGCCGAGGCGTTCGACGGCGTGTCCGCCGAGCAGATCCGCAACAAGCTGAAGACCCTGCTGCAGATGGCGGCCGTGCTCACGTACGCCGCGTCGGTGCCGGTGGTCAAGGTCGGGCGGATCGCCGGCCAGTACTCCAAGCCGCGCTCGAAGTCGACCGAGACCCGGGACGGCGTCACCCTGCCGGTCTACCGCGGCGACTCGGTGAACGGTTTCGACTTCACCCCCGAGTCGCGCATCCCGGACCCGGAGCGGCTCAAGCGGATGTACAACGCGTCCGCCGCGACGCTCAACCTGGTGCGCGCCTTCACCACCGGCGGCTACGCCGACCTGCGCCAGGTGCACGCCTGGAACCAGGACTTCGTGCGCAACTCGCCGTCGGGCCAGCGGTACGAGCAGCTCGCCCGGGAGATCGACAACGCGCTGGCCTTCATGAACGCCTGCGGGGTGGCCCCGGAGGAGTTCCGGACGGTCGAGTTCTACTCCTCGCACGAGGCGCTGATCCTGGACTACGAGACGGCGCTGACCCGCACCGACTCGCGCACCGGTGACCTGTACGACGTCTCCGGCCACATGGTCTGGATCGGCGAGCGCACCCGTCAGCTGGACCACGCGCACATCGAGTTCGCCTCGAAGATCCGCAACCCGATCGGCGTGAAGCTCGGCCCGACCACCACGGTCGACGAGGCGCTCACCCTGATCGACCGGCTCGACCCGGACCGCGAGCCGGGCCGGCTGACCTTCATCACCCGGATGGGTGCGGGCAAGATCCGCGAGCACCTGCCCGCCCTGGTCGAGAAGGTCACCGCCTCCGGTGCCCAGCCGGTGTGGATCTGCGACCCGATGCACGGCAACACCTTCGAGGCCGAGACCGGCCACAAGACCCGCCGCTTCGACGACGTGCTCGACGAGGTCAAGGGCTTCTTCGAGGTGCACCGCGCGCTCGGCACCCACCCGGGCGGCATCCACGTGGAGCTCACCGGTGACGACGTCACCGAGTGCGTGGGCGGTGGCGACGAGGTCCTCGTCGACGACCTGCACCAGCGCTACGAGACGGCCTGCGACCCGCGGCTCAATCGCAGCCAGTCGCTCGACCTGGCCTTCCTGGTCGCGGAGATGTACCGCAACCAGTGAGGCCGGCGCCCGCGATGATCGCAATGTGACAAACGCCCCTCCGCTTTCCGGGCCACCGGGAGCGGAGGGGCTTTGCTTTGCGGGTACCTTGGGTAAGGTAAGGCTTAGCGAGGTAAGGCGAACCTTGCCGATCAACGAACACCAGCCCGGGAGAGCCGCCGATGTACGTGTGCATGTGCCATGCGGTCACCGAGGCCCAGGTCAAGCGGGAGATCGACGGCGGCGCCGTCACTCCGCGGCAGATAGCCAAGGGCTGCAAGGCCGGCACCGACTGCGGTTCCTGCGTCCGCCGGATCCAGGCCCTGCTCGGGGAGCACGGCGCCCGCCCGTGCCCGACGGCCAGGCTGGCCGCAAAGCTGGGGCTGGCCGATTCCGCCGCTGAGACCGCGCCCGAGCGCGGTCTCGAAGCCGCCTAGTTCCCGCCCGCCGCCGCGCGCCATGCGCCGGTCGGCGTCTCAGCTCTCCGGCTGCTCGATGAGCTGTGCCAGGTAGAGCGGCTCGCCCAGCTTCTCCAGCAGTTCGAGCTGGGTGTCCAGGTAGTCGATGTGGTGTTCCTCGTCGGCGAGGATCGACTCGAAGATGTTGGCCGAGGTGACGTCGTTCTTGGCCCGCATGACGACGATGCCGCGGCGCAGCCGGTCGATGGCCTCGACCTCGATCTGACGGTCGGCCTCGAACATCTCCCTGACCGTCTGGCCGATCCGGACGTGGAACAGCCGCTGGTAGTTGGGCAGGCCGTCCAGGAAGAGGATCCGGTCGGTCAGCGTCTCCGCGTGCTTCATCTCGTCGAAGGACTCGTGCCGGGTGTAGGCGGCGAGCTTCGTCCAGCCGTTGTTCTCCTGCATCTTGGCGTGCAGGAAGTACTGGTTGATGGCAGTGAGCTCGGCGGTGAGCTGCTCGTTGAGGAACTCGATGACCTCGGGGTCGCCCTGCATGGCGTGCCTTCCTGATAGCCGTCCGTCGCTTGCCCGCATCGTGGCACTGGAGCGGGCATGGTTTCCAGTAAGTTCACACTTACCCCCATCTAGGAGTTATGTCCGATTTTCCGATGTGCGGGTTCGATGGAGGGGGCGTGCGTGAGGGGCGCGCAACGCGTACCGCCCGCCGTCTGCGACCATGGAGGCATGGGTCAGCACGAACCGGAACCACCGCAGCCGTCCGACCCTCGACTCCCTCCCGGCCAGCGCCTCCAGCGCGGCTGGCCTGTGCTGCACTACGGACCGGTGCCCCGCTTCAAGCCGCAGAGCTGGGACTTCCAGGTGTTCGGGGCGACCGCCTCGGCCGAGAAGCACCGCTGGGACTTCGAGGGCTTCCACGCACTGCCGCGCGTGACCGTCCGCGGCGACCTGCACTGCGTCACCCGCTTCTCGATGCTCGGCAACGAGTGGGGCGGCGTCGCCGCCAAGACCGTCCTCGACCTGGTGCCGCCGGCCCCCGGCGTCACCCACGTCATGGTCTGGGCCGAGTACGGCTACAGCGCCAACCTGCGGATCGCCGACTTCACCGACCCGCAGACCGTCTTCGCCACCCACCGCAACGGCGAGCCGCTCACCGTCGAGCACGGCTTCCCCGTCCGCCTCGTGGTGCCGCACCTGTACGCCTGGAAGGGCCCCAAGTGGGTCCGTGCGGTCGAGTACATGCGGGCCGACCGCCGCGGCTTCTGGGAGGAGCGCGGCTACCACAACCTCGCCGACCCGTGGGCCGAGCAGCGCTACTCCTACCAGGAGAAGCCCGGGGACGGGCCGCTGCGCTGACGGCCGTCCCCGCCGAGCCGCTCGGAGGGGCAATTCAGGTGCCCCCACGCGCCCCTCTGTGGCATCCGTACGCCCGTGAAGACAGTCCTAGAACAGCCCGAAGCTGATCACCACGGTGCTGCCCTGCGCGCGGGGGGTGCCGGCCTTGGGCGCCTGCCCGGTGACCTTGCCGCCGAACAGGTTCAGTCCGGTGGCCTGCACCTTGAAGCCGGCGTCGGTGAGTGCCTTGGCGGCGTCGTCCTTGCTCAGGCCGACCACGTCGGGCACCGGCTGCATGCCCTTGCTGACCACCAGAGCGACCGGCGTGTTCGGGCTGACCGAGGTGCCGACGCCCGGCTCCACGCTGATCACCGACCCCTCGGGCACGTCGTCGTCGAACTCCTCCCGGGTCGTCCCCGGGGTCAGCCTGGCATCGGTCAGCGCCTTGCGGGCCTGCTCCAGCGGCAGACCCTCCACGGACGGCACCGGCACCCGGTCCGGGCCCTTGGACAGCAGCACCTTCACCGGATCGCTCTTGCGGGCACGCGCGCCCACCCCGGGATCGGTGGAGATCACCTGCCCGGCCTTGACGGTCTCGCTGAACTGCTGGCTGAACGTACCGCGCAGCCCCGCCCTGTCCAGCGTCGCCACCGCCTGCGCCTCGGTCTGCCCGAGCACCGTCGGCACCGTCGTGTACAGCCCGTCCGAGAGCAGGTACGTCGCCCCGCCGACCAGCAGCAGCACCACCGCGATCACCGCACCCCAGACCAGCGGGGCGCGTGAGCGCGGCGGACGCGGCGCCCGGGGCGGGCGGGCCGGTGCCGTCTCGTCGTACGGCCGCGGCGGGGTCAGCAGATCGGCCGGCACGTCCAGCACGCTGGTGCGCTCCACCGGACGGTCGACCACCGCGGTGATCTCGCCGGTCGGGTACTGCGGGGTCGGCCGGGTCGAGGCCGGCGGCTCGGCGTCCAGCTGGGCCGGGGTGAGCGCCCGGCGGGCCCGCTGCAGCGCGGCCAGCAGCTCCACCGCGTCCCACGGACGGGCCTGCGGGTCGCGGGCGGTCGCGGCGGCCACTATGGCGTCCAGCTCGCGGCCGACCCCCGGCGCGGCCAGCGACGGCGCCGGGACGTCCTCGTTCAGGTGCCGGTAGATCACCTGCATGGCGTTCTCGCCGGTGTGCGGCTTGGCGCCGGTCAGCATCTCGTACAGCAGGATGCCGGCCGCGTACACGTCGACCCGCTGGTCGGTCGGGCCGTCCTGACGGATCTGCTCCGGCGCGAGGTAGGAGACGGTGCCGAGCACCGTGCCGGTCGAGGTGGTGCTGGTGACGGCGTCGCCGGCGCCCTCGGTGCCGGTCAGCAGCCGCACCAGGCCGAAGTCCGCGACCTTCACCATGCCGCCGTCGGTGATCAGCACGTTCTCCGGCTTGACGTCCCGGTGCACCAGGCCCGCCCGGTGCGCCGCGCCGAGCGCCGCCAGCACCGGCTCCAGGATGTCCAGCGCGGCCCGCGCCGACAGCGCCCCGCGGTCGCGCAGCAGGTCGCGCAAGGTCCGGCCGGGCACGTACTCCATCGCCAGGAACACCGCCCGGCCGTCCGCGCCCTGGTCGAAGACGTTCACCACGTTCGGGTGGGACAGCCGAGCCACGGCCTTCGCCTCGCGGATGAACCGGCCGGTGAACTCGTTGCCGCCGTCGGCGGCCAGCGCGGGGTGCATCACCTTCAGCGCGACGACCCGGTCCAGCCGGGTGTCCGTCCCGCGGTACACCGTGGCCATGCCTCCGACGGCGATGCGCCGATCAACCCGGTACCGGCCGTCGAGCAGGGCACCGATCAGGGGGTCGTCGAGCGTCATGTCCACCCGAGGAGTGTAGGACGCAGGGGTGACCCTCGGCCCGGGACAGCGCCGCCCGCGGCGCGGTTGTGCCGATGTTGAGACATGCGCCGCCGGAGGTGCTCCCTAGAACGCCGGGTGTTCGCGGGTGTCCAGGTGGGCGCGGCCGGCCATCTGGGAGGAGGCCTCGGCGTGGAAGCGACGCGGGATGCGGCCCGCACGGTACGCCAGCCGGCCGGCCTCGGTGGCCCGCTTCATCGCGTCCGCCATCAGCACCGGGTCCTGAGCCCGCGTCACCGCCGAGGCCAGCATCACCGCCGAACAGCCCAGCTCCATCGCCAGCGCCACGTCGGAGGCGGTGCCCGCGCCCGCGTCCAGGACCACCGGCACACCCGCACTCTCCACGATCAGCTGGAAGTTGTGCGGGTTGCGGATGCCCAGGCCCGAGCCGATCGGCGAGCCCAGCGGCATGATCGCCGCACAGCCGACGTCCTCCAGCTTGCGTGCCAGGACCGGGTCGTCGTTGGTGTACGGCAGCACCGTGAAGCCGTCGTCGACCAGGGTCTCCGCGGCGTCCAGCAGCTCGATCGGGTCGGGCAGCAGCGTCCGCTCGTCCGCGATCACCTCCAGCTTCACCCAGTCGGTGCCGAGCGCCTCGCGGGCCAGACGGGCCGTCAGCACGGCCTCGCCGGCGGTGAAGCAGCCCGCCGTGTTGGGCAGCACCCGGATCCCGTTGCGGGTCAGCACGTCCAGCACCGACCCCTGGGTCGAGGCGTTGACCCGGCGCATCGCCACCGTGGTCAGCTCGGTACCGGACACCTGCAGCGCCTGCTCCAGCACGTCCAGGCTGGGGGCGCCGCCGGTGCCCATGATCAGGCGCGAGGTGAACGCCGTGTCCGCGATCGTGAACAGGTCGTCGGCCATCGTCAGCCTCCCTGGACGGCGGTGAGGATCTCCACCCGGTCGCCCGCGCCGAGCACCGTGGCCGGCCAGGCGCCGCGCGGCACCACGGCCTCGTTGACCGCCGCCGCCACACCGGTGTTCGCGGCGGACACCCGGGCCACCACCTCGGCCAGCGTGGTGCCCGCGGGCAGCTCGCGCGGCTCGCCGTTGACGGTCAGGGGGACGGGCACCGGATCGGTGTTCAGCATGCGAGGGCCTTCGAGTGGAAACGGTCGGGGGAGAAGGGGGCGGCGAGCTCCGGGACGCTCCCGGTCGCCAGGTACTCGCCGAGCAGGTCGGCGGTCACCGGCGTCAGCAGCACACCGTTGCGGTAGTGGCCGGTGGCGGCGACCAGCCCGGGCAGCAGGGTCGGGCCGAGCAGCGGCGCGTTGTCGGGCGAACCGGGACGCAGCCCGGCACCGGTCTCCACCAGCGGCAGCTCGGTCAGACCCGGTACCAACTCGTGCGCGTCCCGCAGCAGTTCGTAGACCCCGCCGGCGGTCACCGTGGTGTCGAAGCCCTGCTCCTCGCTGGTCGCGCCGATCACCAGCTCACCGTCCGCCCGCGGCACCAGGTAGATGTGCTGCCCACGGACCACCGCCCGCACGTTCCGCGACAGGAACGGCCGGTACGCCTCGGGTACCTGCAGACGCAGCACCTGGCCCTTCACCGGCCGCACCGGCGGCAGCACGCCGTCCGGCAGGCCCGGCAGCAGGTGGCTGCGGCAGCCCGCGGCCAGCACGACCTGCCCGCCCGAGAGCACGTCGCCGCCGTCGGTCCGCACCCCGGCCGCCCGGCCGTGCTCGACGAGCAGCTCGACCGCGGACGCCCGGTGCAGCACCACCCCGGCCCGCTCGCAGGCCACCACCAGCGCCCGGGCGAGCCGCCGCCCGTCCACCTGGTGGTCCCCGGTGACCAGCAGACCGCCGCGCACCCCCGGCGCCAGCATCGGCTCCAGCCGGCGGCACTCCCGGCCGGTCAGCCACTGCGAGTCCAGGCCCAGCCGGGCCTGGAAGGCGTGCAGCTCGCGAAGCTCCTCGCGGTCGTCCGCGTCCAGCGCAACCGCCAGGGTGCCCGTCCGCCGGTAGCCGGTGTCCAGGCCGGTCGCCTCGGTCAGCTCGGCCGCGAACGCCCCGTACCTCTCGTTCGACGCCATGCCCAGGCGCAGCAGCGGCTCCTCGCCGTACTGCAGCTCCGTCACCGGCGCCAGCATGCCCGCGGCGACCTGCGCGGCGCCGCCGCCGGGCACGGGATCGACCAGGGCCACGGCCAGGCCGCGCTGCGCCGCCCGCCAGGCGACGCCGAGCCCGATGATGCCGCCGCCGACCACCAGCACGTCGGAATGGGACCGTGCCACGTCGCTGATTCTCCCTTCGCCGGCATGACCCGGATCAGGTTCGGACGGTCGCAGGCCGCTCCAGCCCGCCTCTCAGCCCGGTGCACCGGGCTCCCGTGTGGTGTGCACCCACCATAACGCCGCGTGTCGCCCACCCCGAAAGGGCGTACACAGGCTGGACACCCCGGCCGATAGGGTGGCCGCCGTGGCAGAGCTGAACGGAACGGACCGCGTCCTGATCGCCGGCACCGGCATGGCCGGAGCCCAGTGCGCCCTCGCCCTGCGGCAGGGCGGCTTCCGCGGGACGGTCGCCCTGGTCGGCGACGAGCCGCACCGCCCGTACGACCGGCCGCCGCTCTCCAAGGACGTCCTGCTCGGCAAGAGCGACTCCACCGCCTTCGACATCGACTGGGAGCAGCTCGGCGTCGACCTGCTGCTCGGCCGCCGCGCCACCGGCCTCGAACCCGGCGTCCTGCACACCGACGCCGGCCCGCTCGCCCACGACGCCCTGGTGATCGCCACCGGCGCCGAGGCCACCACCCTGCCCGGCGCCGCCGGCGCCCGCCTGCTGCGCACCCTCGACGACGCCCTGGCGCTGCGTGCCGACCTCACCCCCGGGACCAGGCTCGCCCTGGTCGGCGCCGGCTGGATCGGCGCCGAGACCGCCACCGTCGCCCGGCAGCTCGGCTGCCAGGTCACCGTCGTCGAGGCCGGCCCCGCCCCGCTGCCCGGCGCCCTGCCCGCCGAACTCGGCGCCCTGATGGCCCGCTGGTACGCGGACGCCGGCGTCGACCTGCGCTGCGGCACCGGCGTCGCCGCCGTCGAACCCGCCGGCCTGCTGCTCGCCGACGGCGGCCGGATCGCCGCCGACCACGTCGTCGTCGGCATCGGCGCCCGTCCGGCCACCGGCTGGCTCGCCGGCTCCGGCGTCGCCCTCGATGCGGCCGGCGCCGTCCTGGTCGACGAGCGGCTGCGCACGAGCGCCCCCGGCGTGTGGGCGGCCGGCGACTGCACCTCGTACCCCTCGCGCCGCTCCGGCACCCGGCTCACCGTCCAGCACTGGGACCACGCCCTGCAGTCCGGCGCCGCCGCGGCCGCCTCGCTGCTCGGCTCCGACGCCGCCTACGACCCGGTGCCGTATTTCTGGTCCGAGCAGTTCGGCCGCATGGTCCAGTACGCCGGCCGGCACGCCGACGCCGACGAACTGCTGTGGCGCGGCAGCCCGGACGAGCCGACCTGGTCGGTGCTGTGGCTGCGCGGCGGCGCCCCCGTAGCCCTGCTCGCCGTGGACCGGCCCCGCGACCTCAACCAGGCCAAGCGGCTGATCGAGCGGGGCACCCCGCTCGACCGCGCCCGCGCCGCCGACCCGGCCGTCCCGCTGAAGGCCGCCGCGGCCTGAGCCGCGCCCACCGGGGGCCGCCGCCCCGGGCGGTCGTCCGGTCACGATCCGCCATCGGTACCGGGCGGACGGTGCGGGCTGCGTGCGCGCGGGGCCCGGCAGGTGGCAGTCTGGTGCCGTGAGTGAGATCGATCCCAAGATTGACGCCCTGGTCCCAGCCTGGATGTACCTGCCCGACATCTCCGAACTGTGGGGAGTGCAGGTCACCGAGGTCCGCAACATGGTGAAGTCCAACACCCTGCTGGCCGTCCGCCGGGGGGAGAACAAGTCGCTGCAGGTGCCCGCCGCGTTCATCACGCCGGAGGGCCCGGTCAAGCACCTGATCGGAACCCTGACCGTCCTGCGGGACTCCGGCTTCAGCGACGAGGAGATCCTCGAGTGGCTCTTCACCGAGGACCCGTCGCTGCCCGGCAGCCCCATCCAGGCCCTGCACGAGAACCGCGCCACCGAGGTCAAGCGCCGCGCCCAGGCGATGGCGCTCTGATGCCGGACCCGCGCGAGCAACTGGCCGACGCCCGGCTCTACCTGTGCACCGACGCCCGCCGCGAGCAGGGCGACCTGGCCGAGTTCCTCGACGCCGTGCTGGCGGGCGGCGTGGACATCGTCCAGCTCCGGGACAAGAACCTGGAGGCCCGGCAGGAGCTGGAGTACCTGGAGGTCTTCGCCGACGCGGCGCGCCGCCACGGCAAGCTCTTCGCGGTCAACGACCGCGCGGACGTCGCGCACGCCGCCGGTCCTCAGGTGCTGCACCTCGGGCAGGACGACCTGCCGGTGCCGGCGGCCCGGGCCGTCCTCGGCGAGGACGTCCTGATCGGGCGGTCCTGCCACGCCGAGAGCGAGGTCGACGCGGCGATCGCCGAGGCCGGCGTCGACTACTTCTGCACCGGCCCCGTCTGGCCCACCCCCACCAAGCCCGGCCGCCCGGCACCCGGCCTCGGCCTGGTCTCCTACGCGGCGAAGGCCGTGACGGACCGTCCGTGGTTCGCCATCGGCGGCATCGACGAGACCAACCTCGACGAGGTGCTCGCGGCCGGGGCGCGGCGGATCGTCGTCGTCCGCGCCATCACCGCCGCCGAGGACCCGGGCGCGGCAGCGGCCTCCCTGGCCCGGCGCATCCGCGAAAGCTAGCCCATCAGGGGCGCGCGGGGAACTGCGCAATGCGGATGTGGGCGACCGTGCGGATCAGGGCCCAGCCTCGTTCCGTACGGCGACCCACTCCCGGACTGCGCAGTTCTCCCCCAGCCTTCGGCCGGGAGGTGCCCCCACGCGCCCCTTTTGTGCCTCCCCTACGTCAAGCCGTTCCTCAGTGCTTGCGGATGGTGGCGGCTTCGGCGAGGGCGAGGAGGGTGGGGCGGGCGGGGCCGTCGGCGAGGGGGGCGGCGTCGAGGGCGGCGAGGGACTGTTCGAGGAGTTCCTCGATGCGCCGTTCGACGCGGTCGGCCGCGCCGCTGCGCTCCACCAGCTCCCGCAGGACGGGGATCTCCTCGGCCGTCAGGTCGGCCGCGCCGAGCCGCTCGTCGAGGTGCCGGGCGTCCGCGGGCGCGAGCCCCCGCATCGCGTGGGCGACGAGGAGCGTCCGCTTGCCCTCGCGGAGGTCGTCCCCGGCGGGCTTGCCGGTGACCGCAGGGTCGCCGAAGACGCCGAGCAGGTCGTCGCGGAGCTGGAAGGCCTCGCCGAGTGGCAGCCCGAACGCCCCGTAGGCCTCGACGAGTTCGGGTCCGGCGCCGGCGAGCAGGGCGCCGACCTGGAGCGGCCGTTCGATGGTGTACTTCGCGGACTTGTAGTGCAGGACGGTCTGCGCCCGGTCGAGCGCCCCTGCGTCGGCGGAGTCCCCGGCGACCGGTTCGAGGACGTCGAGGTACTGCCCGACCATGACCTCGGTGCGCATGAGGTCGAAGACGGGCTTGGCGGCCCGCACCGCGTCGTCCGGCAGCCCGGAGCTCTGGAAGAGCTCGTCGCACCAGATCAGCAGCAGGTCGCCGAGCAGGACGGCGGCGCTGGCGCCGTACTGCTCCCGGTCGCCGCGCCAGCCGTGCTCGCGGTGCAGGCCCTCGAAGCGGCGGTGGACGGAGGGCAGGCCGCGGCGGGTGTCGCTGCGGTCCATGAGGTCGTCGTGGACGAGGGCGCTGGCCTGGAGGAGTTCGAGGGCGGCGGCGGCGTCGGCGATGCCGGGGTGGTCGGCGGAGCCGCCGGCACCGCGCCAGCCCCAGTAGCAGAAGGCGGGCCGCAGCCGCTTGCCGCCGTCGAGCAGGAAGTCCCGCAGTGCCTCGGAGACCGGGCCGAGCTGGGGGGAGATGCCGGCGAGCAGGGTGCTCCGGCCGTCCATGAACGCGGCGAGCGCTGCGTTCACGCGGTCGCGCACGGCCTCACGGTCGATCGGGTTGGCCGGCAGGCTGGTGGGGGAGGGCACGGTGGGACTCCGGATCATTGGGCTGACAATCAGCCTATCCGGCGGCCGTCCCCGTCCCGAATCGGTGCTCCGACCCGGCGGACCGCGACCGGCGGGTGGCCCCGTGACGCCGTGTCCCACGTGCACGTCTCATTCAGTGGACTACGTTTGGTCACCCTCCGCGGCTGACCGCTAGCCTGCCACCATGGCACTCGGCATCCCCTCCACCCGGACCGACCACGCGCCGACCGTCCGGGATCTGCTGGCGGCCGGTGACCGGTCGTTCTCGTTCGAGTTCATGCCGCCGCGCAACGAGGTCGGCGAGCGCCGCCTCTGGGACGCGATCCGCCGGGTCGAGGCGCTCGACCCCAACTTCGTCTGCATGACCTATGGCGCCGGGGGCTCCTCGCGCAGCCGCACGGTCAACATGGTCGGCCGGATCGCGACCGAGACCACCCTGACCCCGGTCGCCCACCTGACCGCCGTCGAGCACTCGGTGGCCGAGCTGCGCAACATCATCGGCCAGTACGCCGACGAGGGCGTGCGCAACGTGCTCGCGGTGCGCGGCGACCCGCCCGGCGACCCGATGGGCGAGTGGGTCCGGCACCCGGAGGGCGTCACCTACGCCTACGAGCTGGTCGAGCTGATCAAGGGGATCGGCGACTTCTGCGTGGGCGTGGCCGCCTTCCCGCAGATGCACCCGCGCTCGGAGAACTGGGACGACGACATCCGCCACTTCGTCGCCAAGTGCCGGGCCGGCGCGGACTACGCGATCACCCAGATGTTCTTCGAGGTCGAGGACTACCTGCGGCTGCGCGACCGGGTCGCGGCGGCGGGCTGCACCACGCCGATCATCCCGGAGATCATGCCGGTCACCAACATCCGGCAGCTGGAGCGCTTCCCGCAGCTGTCCGGCTCCGACTTCCCGGAGGAGCTGAAGGCCCGCTTCCTGGCCGTCGCCGACGACCCGGAGGCGGTGCGGGCGGTGGGCATCGAGCACGCCACCGCGATGTCCGAGCGGCTGCTCGCCGAGGGCGCGCCGGGCCTGCACTTCATCACCCTCAACCACTCCACCTCCACGCTGGAGATCTACCAGAACCTCGGCCTGCACCGGCGCTGAGACCGGTCCCGTCACGGATGCAGTGGTGTTCGTCCGCAGCCTGTACAGTCGCCCGCACATGCGGCGCGCGCGAGTGGAGGTAGCGGGATGGGCATCGGGTACCTGCTGCTGTACGCCGCCCTCGCGGTCGTCGCGCTCTGGCTGATCGCCGAACTCCTGCTGCAGAACCGCGCCCCGGTGGTGTGGCGCGGCGTCGCCCTCGCGGGCTTCCTCACCGTGGTCGGCGGCATGCGGCTGCAGTCGGTGCTGGTCATCGGCATCGGCGCGGCCGCCTTCGCGGTCGGCCAGTTCTTCGTGACCACCTCGGTGAAGCGCGGCTTCGTCGCCGGCTGGTCGCTGCGGGGCCCGGACGGCAGCCTGCCCGGTCCGCTGGCCCGTGTCCCGCTGCTGAGCGCCGCCACCGGCGGTGCGGCCGGGGCCGCGGAGACGGCGCTGCCCGAGCCGCCGGTCGTCGGCGCGGTGGGCCCGGTCGAGCCCGACCTGGCCCTCGCCGCGTACACCGAGGTCGAGGAGATCGCCGCCGACGGTGTCTACGCCGAGCCGCAGGCGTACCAGCAGCAGGAGCAGCCGGCCTGGACCCAGCAGGCCGTCCCGCAGCAGCCCGTCTACCAGGACGCGTACGCGCAGCAGCAGGCCGGCTACGGCTGGGACCAGCAGTGGGCGGCGCAGCAGCAGGCCGCCTACGCCCAGTACCAGCAGCCGGACCCGTACGGCCAGCAGGTCGCCCACGCCCAGCAGGCCGTCTACGGCTGGGACCAGCAGGACCCGTACGCCGCGCAGCAGTTCGCCGCCCAGCAGGCGCAGCAGGCGCAGCAGGCCCAGCAGCAGGGCTACTACTACCAGCAGGGCTGGGAGTACCAGCAGCAGGCGGCCGTCCCGCAGCAGCAGGGCCACTACCAGCAGCAGACCTGGGACTACCAGCAGCAGGGCTGAGCGGTGGGCCGGGTCAGGCCGGGCCGACCAGCCCGGCGGTGATCGAGGCGGACATGCCGACCCGGGCGAGCCCGCCGCCGGGGTGGGCGCCGCCGCCGATCCGGTACAGCCCCGGGACGCGGGTCCCGTTCGGCGGGTTGAGGGTGCCGCCCGCGAGTGAGGGGACGGGCACCCACTCCGTGGACCGCACCTCCCGCCAGAGCACCCGCTCGCGCAGGTCCAGCCCGGACTTCGCCAGGTGGTCGAGCAGGTGGCCCGCGTAGGCGTCCAGGTCGTCGCCCTCCTGCACCCCGCAGGTGACGGTGAGGGTCACCGCCTCGTGGCCGGCGTCCGGGACCAGCGACGGGTCGTCCGGCCGCAGCACCTGCACGGTCGGCCCCTCGGGGACGCTGTCCCCGTGGAGCAGCGCCTCCGTCTCCCAGCCCGCGCCCTCGGCGTGCACCACCGTCCGGTGCACGGTGCCCTCCGGCCGGGCCCCGCGCAGCGCGAGCAGCACCCGCACCCGGCCCAGGCCGCTGCCCGGCTTCTCCCACCCGAGGCCCGGGTCGGGCGAGGAGGAGAGCACCAGGTCGGCGTCGATCCGCTCGCCGTCGGCCGTCAGCACCCCGCAGGCCCGGCCGCCCGCGGTCAGCACCTCGGTCACCCGGGTGCCGAAGCGGAACTCGGCCCCGCGCTGCTCGCAGCGGCGGAACACCGCGTCGGCCAGCACCCGGATACCGCCGCGGACGTACCAGACGCCGAAGGACTGCTCCATGTACGCCAGCACGGTCGCCCCGGCCGGGGCGTCGGGCCCGAGGCCGAACCGGGTCGCGTACTCGGTGAGCAGCGCCGTCAGCCCCGGGTGGCCGCCGAGCTCGCGGCGGGCCACGTCGTCGAGGCTGTACGAGCCGCGCGGCAGCCACTTGGCGGGACCGCGGCGCGGCGGCCGCGGGTACGGGTCGGCGAGCCGGCCTTCGGGCAGCGGCTCCTCCATCAGCGGGCGGCGGGTGGCCTCCCACACCGCCCGGCCGCGGTTCATCACCTCGCCCCAGCGGTCGCCGGACCCGGCGCCGAAGGCGGCGTCCAGCGCCCTGGCGACGCCGCCGCGGGAGGCGTTCGGCAGGACCAGGTCGGTGCCGTCCGGGAAGAGGTGCCGGCTCTCCGGTTCCACCGGGACGAGCTCGACCAGCTGCTCCAGCGGCTCACGGCCGCTCTTCAGCGCCAGGTCGCGGTAGACGGCCGGCAGGTTGAGCACACCGGGCCCGGTGTCGAAGGCGAAGCCGTCCCGCTCGTACCGGCCGACCATGCCGCCGTACGTCGGGGCGGCCTCGCAGACCGTCACCCGGTGGCCGAGGGTACCGAGCCGGGCCGCTGCCGCGAGTCCGGCCATGCCTGCGCCGATGATGACGATCCGTGCCATGGGAGCCGATCCTACGGGCGAACCTCCGGACGGCGGCACGCGGTCGGTGCAGGGGAGCTCCGGGTGACCACTCGGGGGCGCGGGGACTACGCGGTCCGGGGCGGTGCACGCGGCAAGCCGGGAGCAGCCGACACAGGTTCCCCCGCGCCCCTACGGGGGTCAGTACTGCGGCTGGGCGGTGGCCCCGGCCCGGGCGGCGCGGCGTTCGCGGCGGCGCTGGAGGAAGCGGCGGATGCGGGACACCGCGAACCAGACCAGCAGCACCCCCACCACCAGCAGCACCGCGGCCGCCGAGGCAGCCACCCACGGGTGGAAGACCGCCAGGGTGACCAGGCCGGCCACCGAGAGGTCCTCCAGCAGGCTGACCACGATGTTCGAGGCCGGCTCGGGCGAGGTGTTGACCGCCATCCGCAGTGAGGCCTTGATGCCGTGGCTGACCAGCGCCGTCGTACCGCCGAGCGCACCCGCGGCGACCTCGCTCAGCGACCCCGGGTCGTTGCTCGCCATCAGCACGCCGACGACCGTGCCCGCGGCCGGGCGGATCACGGTGTGCACCACGTCCCACACCGAGTCCACGTACGGGATCTTGTCGGCGACCGCCTCGCAGAGGAACAGCACCGCTGCGGCGATCAGCACGTCCGTGCGCTCCAGCGCGGGCGGCACGGACTCCGCGCCGCCGAACCGGCCGAACAGGCCGAGCAGCAGCACCACGGCGTAGGCGTTGACACCGCTCGCCCAGCCGCTGGTGAAGATCAACGGGATGATGCTCAACTCTGCTCCCCTCCGGCAGGGCCGCCCGACACCCGGGCGGTCGGGACGTACCGTACCGGTGCTGCAAGGACGCGCGGCACGGCCCGCCGGTTCCCGGGCCGGCCGCCCGCCGGGGGGCTGAGTACGGATACTCAGGTCCGCGAATGAGTACGCCGACGGATGCCACCTGACCTGCGGGGACGCCATAGTGGTGGGCGCCGGGCGGGGCAACCGCAACACACCGCCCGGGATGCGACAGGGCCATCCGCCGCCAGTGGGGGACCGGCGGGCCGGCCCGGTCGCGCTGCACGGGCCGATCGGGGCCGCGCACCGCCGGCACGGGGCGGCGGAGCGCGGTCCGGGGGGACGGCCCGACCGGGGGACCGGAGGCCGGGGGAACGGCCTCCGGCAGACGTGCGGGGCGGCAGCGCCCGGCCGGACGGCGACGGGGGTGCCGGTCCGGCCCGGGACTGCCGCCCCCGCCGCATCTCCTGCCACCGTGGCCCCCCGCGCCCCGGCCGGACCGTTCGCACCCGGGATTGTCAGTGGCGGTTGCCACGCTGGAGGGGCGCGGGCCGCCCGGTCCGGGCACCCGCATCGGACCGGGGGAGACCATGACCATCAGCCGCCCCGAGCGCGTCACCCGCCACCCTGTCGCCGACACCCTGCCCGCCGGACGCACCCGCGCCGCCGATGTCCACCCCGTGGTGCGGCGCGCGGACGCCCCGCCCGCCGCCCTCGACCTGCTCCGCCAGGCCCACCGCACCCTCACCGCCGCCCGCAGCCTGCCGGACCCGCTGGAGCGTTACGCCACCGCCCACCTCGCCGCGCTGCGCACCACCGCCGCGGTGCTCGCCGTGCGCGGCCGGCCCGACCCCCACCCGCGCCGCCGCAAGGCCATCCGCAGCGCCTGGGAGCTGCTGCCGGGGGTCGCGCCCGAGCTCGCCGAGTGGGCCGGCTACTTCGCCGCGGGCGCACGGCGCAGGGCCGCCGCCGAGGCCGGTATCCGCACCGCCGCCACCGCCCGCGACGCCGACGACCTGATCCGCAACACCGGCCTGTACCTGCGCATCGTCGAGCGCCTGCTCGGCCTCGGTCCGGCCGTCCCCCAGCAGCCCTTACCGCTGGCGGAGTGACCGGCGCAGGGCCCCGCACCGGCCCGCGGTGCTCGGGGCCCGTCGGCGGGCGGCGCAGGGCCTAAGGTGGTGGCGTTCGGTGATCGATCCCAGTACCGAGGAGCCCCGCCGTGTACCCGACGCGTCCCCGCAGTGCCCTGCGTACCGCCGTGGTCTGGGAGGTGCTGCGCACCGCCCTGGAGCAGCGCGCCGCGGAGCTCGACCGGCCGGTGCTGGACGTCCTCGACACGGGCGGCGGCACCGGCAACTTCGCCGTGCCGGTGGCCCGGCTCGGCCACCGCGTCACGGTCGTCGACCCGAGCCCGGACGCGCTGTTCGCGCTGGAGCGGCGCGCCGCCGAGGCCGGTGTCACCGACCTCGTCCGGGCGGTGCAGGGCGACACCCAGACGCTGCCCGAGGTGGTCGAGGCCGGCTCGGCCGACGCGGTGCTCTGCCACGGCGTGCTGGAGGTCGTCGACGACCCGGCGGAGGCGCTCGGCAGCCTCACCGGCACGCTGCGCAAGGGCGGTCTGGTGAGCCTGCTCGCCGCCAACCGCAACGGCGCGGTGCTCGCCCGCGCGCTGGCCGGCCACTTCGTCGAGGCCCGCACGGTCCTGGACGCCGAGGACGGCCGCTGGGGCGCCGGCGACCCGATGCCGCGCCGCTTCACCGGCGAGGAGCTGTCCGGCCTCGCCGCCGCGGCCGGCCTCCAGGTTCGCTCCGTGCACGGTGTACGGGTCTTCGCCGACCTCGTCCCCGGGGTGCTCGTCGACACCGAACCGGGCGCGATGGAGGCCCTGCTCAAGCTGGAGCTGGCCGCCGCCGAGGACCCCGCCTTCCACGCCGTCGCCACCCAGCTCCACCTGCTGGCCGCCCTCGTCTGAGCCCGCCGCCGGGCCGCCCGGGCGGCCCTGGTCTGCGGAGATTCCGATGATCCGGGCACTTGTGCGCGGGCAGGCGCGTTGGCACCGGTGCAGGGCGGCTCCGAAGTGGTCGATGGCACGTGTCCACGACCACCCCGTACAGGCCCTGTGGACCGTATGATCTGGGTAAAGCCGGAAAGCATGACACCCGAACGCCTGGGGCATATGGACCACACAGGATCAGGCCCAGGGGTGGCGGACCGGTCGCCCCGCGACCGACGAGTAGGAGGACTCCGTGCCGCTCTCGGAGCACGAGCAGCGACTGCTCGAGCAGATGGAGCGAGCGCTGTACGCCGAAGATCCCAAATTCGCGTCAGCGCTTGAGGGAACCGGCCTGCGCACCTACACCCGTCGGAGGGTCTACCTGGCCGCCGCAGGGTTCGTGGCTGGCGTCGGTCTCCTGATGGGAGGCATGGTCGCCCAGCTGATCTGGGTGAGCGTGATCGGTTTCCTGGTGATGCTTGGCTGCGCGGTCCTCGCCGTGACCGGTTGGCGGCGCGGTGCCCTCGGGCACGGATCGGGCCCCAAGGCATCCCCTGCTCCCCGCCGCAAGGCGAACGTGATGGACCGGATGGAACAGCGCTGGCAACGACGCCGCGACGAACACGACGGCCTCTAGGACCTCTGGACCACGAGCGACCACCGCCGGGGGCGGACAGTTCACCGGACTGTCCGCCCCCGGCGCCGTTCTCCGGCGATCGGGAGTGCGGCCGGTCAGGACCGGCCGTCCTCCTCGGGCGGGCGCCGCAGCACCCGGCGTACGGCCCCGCGGACCGCACCCGCCAGTGCGTCGAAGCGGCCGCGCACCGCCTGCTGCACCGCGCCGACCCGCTCGGTGGCCCGCCACCACAGGCGCGCCGCCGACGGCGGCAGCAGCACCGCCCGCAGCCGGCCGTACCGGCCGACCGAGGCCCGCAGCGCGTCACGGGTGGCGAGCACGTCCGCGCCGAGCGGCGGCACCGGCCCGGTCTCCCGGGCGTACAGCACCTGCTCGGTGGCGAGCGCGACCCGGCCCGCCGCCGCCTGCGCCTGCCCGTCCAGCAAGCCGAGCTGCGCGATCCGCGCCACGGTGCGGCGCGGCGTACTGGCGTCGTCCGGCGGAATGCCGAGGTCCCAGGCCGAGTCGATCAGCTCCTGCCAGGCGGCCAGCACCTGCGCGTCGCTCAGCGCCTTCCGCTCGGCGCCCGCCAGGTGCCGTCCGGCTCCGAGCCGGCGCCGCCGCAGCCTCGCCCGCCACAGCGCCGGCACCGCCAGCAGCGCCAGCGCCAGCGCCACCAGCGAGTACGTCGCCAGCGCCCGCCAGGACAGCCACCACGGCTCGCCCTGCACGGTCTGCGTTGCGGCGGTCTGCTGGTCCGAGCAGTCCTCCGCACGGTGGCCGGCGCCGCAGCTGTTGGTCGCACCCGGCGAGGCCGAAGCGGCGTCGCTCGGCTGGTCGCTCGGCTGCGCGGTGGTCGCGCCGGCCGACGGGGCGGTCTCCGGGCGGGTGTAGTTCGGCACGATCGCGCCCTGCCCGGCCGACGGCGTCGGCTCGAACCGGACCCAGCCGGTGCCCGCGAAGTACAGCTCGGGCCAGGCGTGGTAGTTGGTCGACCGCACGACGTACACCGCGCCGTCGCTGGAGCTGCCCGGGGTGAAGCCGATCGCCACCCGGGCCGGGATGCCGAGGGTCCGGGCCATCGCGGCCATGGTCGACGCGAAGTGCACACAGAAGCCCCGCCGGTCCTGCAGGAACTTCAGGATCGCGTTGGTGCCGGTGCCGGCCTCGATGTCGGTGTCGTAGTGGAACTGCGGCGAGGTGAACCAGTCCTGCAGCGCCACCGCCCGGTCGAAGGCGTTGTCCTTGCCCGCCGTCACCTCCTGCGCCGTCTTCGCGACCTGGGCCGGCAGCGAGTCCGGCAGCTGCAGGTACCGCCCGGGCAGGTCGGGCGGGACGGGTCCGGCCGAGCGCAGCTGCTCGGCGGTCGGCCGCACGTCCAGGCTGGTCACGTCGTAGGTGAGGCCGTCGGTCTTCTGGCCGTCCGCGCCGACCAGGGTACGGGTGTCCGGCTCGTACCGCCAGTTGCCCTGCACCGACACCGAGCTCGCCGGGTACGGCACCGGCAGCCAGTCGGTCCGCAGGTTCTCCGAGATCGCCACATGGGTGCTCGCCTGGGTGACCGCGACCGCCGAGGACAGGCCGGCGGGCTTCGGGAGCGGCTCCGGCCGCTGCTGGAGCTTCTGCGGGGAGAACCGCCAGTCGACGCCGTTGAACTCGTCCAGCGCGCCGATCCGCAGGTACATCTCGCCGACCGACTGCGCGGTGGTGCGGTACTGCAGCAGCGGCACCGGGTCCGTCCGGTGCAGGCTCTCGGTCAGTGCCACCACCGGGTTCAGCGAGGTCACCCGGTACCCGGAGCCGCTGCCGGTGCCCGAGCCGCTGCCGCCGATCGCACCGACCAGCCCCAGACCCGCCTGCGGCAGGAACGCGGGCACCGCCACCGCCAGCACCAGCGCGATCACACCGACCCGGTGCCCGTTGTGCACCGGCGGCGTGTTCGTCGCCTTGCCGGTGCCGCTGAACACCCGGCCCCAGCGCGACAGCCGGTCCTGGCCCTCCGCGCGGAGCAGCAGCAGGTAGCCGCCGGCCGCGGGCAGGAACCAGATCCACGAGCCCGAGCCCACCCCGGACAGGCCGCAGCCCACCGAGTACAGCGCCAGCAGCGGCAGACCGGCCGCCGCCGCCCGGCGGTGGGTGACCGCCAGCGCGTCCACCAGCACCGCGATCAGGGCGACCGAGCCGACCAGCACCAGCCGCAGGCCCGCCGTGTCCGGCGCAGGCACCGCGTACTGGCCGAGGTCCGTGCCGGCCTGAGTGAGCAGTGAGCTCAGCGCGTCGAGCGCCCGCCCGCCGGGCAGCAGCCCCCAGGTCATCGACCGGCGCACCGACAGCAGCATCAGCGCGTATAGGACGATCAGCAGCTGCAGCGGCGTGACCGCCCAGCCGGCGACGGCCAGCCGGCGCAGCCCGGCGCCGGCCGCGGCCGCGACCGCCACCAGCAGGAGGGCCTGCACGAACCAGCCGTGCGTGGTGACCAGCGGCAGCAGGCACAGCGAGGTGAGCGCGGTCGCCGTTGCCGCGTTGATCGTCAATCGGGCCCGGGTGGTCACGCGCCGACCTCGTCTCGGTAGGGGCTCGACTGCTCGGTGCGGTCGGCCGAACGCCACAGCTCGGGCAGCGAGGCGCCGGCCTTCACCGGCAGGACCGTCCAGCCGGCCCGCCGCAGCATCTTCTGCTGCTCCTCGAAGGCGCCGTCCCCGGTGTTCGGCAGCAGGTGCCGCAGGCCCGCCCAGGTCGCCGTGTCGAGCAGGAACAGCACCGCGCCGGCGGCCCGGCGGCGCAGCCCGCAGAGCCGCTCCAGCTGCTCGGAGTCGAGCGAGCCGACGATCGCGACGAGCAGGCCCTCGCCGCCGCGCAGCACCTCCTCGGCGCGGGCCAGCCCGCCGCCGTCGGAGTGGTCGACGACCGCGAGCTCGTCCAGCAGCAGCCCGTTCGCCTCGGCGGGCGTGGTGCTGGCCGGGTTGCCCGCGGACGGCACCGCGTGGCCGGTGTCGGTGACCAGCCGCGTCCGGTAGCCGCGGTCCACCAGGTGGACGCCGACGGACGCGGCGCAGCTCACCGCCCACTCGAAGGACGAGCCGGGCCCGGTGCCGCGGTGCGCGATCTCCCGGGTGTCCAACAGCACCGCGGCGTGCGCCCGCAGCGGCTGCTCCTCGCGGCGGACCATCAGCTCGCCGTACCGCGCGGTGGACTTCCAGTGCACCCGGCGCAGGTCGTCGCCGTGCCGGTACTCGCGCGGGATCACGTCGTCGTCGCCGGCCAGCGCCAGCGCGCGGGCGTTGGTGTCGCCGTGCCCGGCCCGCTCGCCCGGCAGCCGCACCGGCGGCAGCGGCACCACCTGCGGCACCACGGTGAGCACGTCGGAGGCGTTGAACGAGCGGCCCAGCTCGCACATCCCGAACGGGTCGGACAGCCGCAGCTGCAACGGACCCAGCGGGTAGCGGCCGCGCAGGTCCGAACGGACCCGGTAGGACACCTCGCGGTAGCCGTGCGGCTCGACCCGGTCCAGCACGAACCGCGGCCGCGGCCCGAGCACGTACGGGACGCGGTCCTCCAGCATCAGCACACCGGTGGGCATCCGGGACACGTTGTCCAGCCGCAGGTGCACCCGGGCCTCCTGGCCCGCCGGCGCCCGGTGCGGGGACAGCCGGCGGCCGCCCGCCACCCGGTAGCGGGTGCGCAGCAACCAGACCGCCGAGGCCAGCGGCAGCGCCGCCAGCAGCACGCCGACCCGCAGCAGCGCGTCCTGCCCGAAGACGTACGCGCACAGCGAGGCGGTGATCCCGGCGGCGAGGAAGGAACGCCCGCGGGTGGTCAGCCCGTGCAGCCCCGACCGCAGTCCGTGCGGCGCCTGCCCGGCCTGCGGCGGAGGGTTCTCGCCCGCGGCCACGTCAGCCGCGCCCCAGCGGACGGGGGATCGGCAGCCGCGCGACCAGGTCCAGCACGACCTGCTCGGCGGTGCGCCGGTTCAGCCGGCTCTCGGCGGTCGGCAGCAGGCGGTGCGCCAGCACCGGCACGGCCAGCCCCTGCACGTCGTCCGGCACCACGTAGTCGCGGCCCTCCAGCGCGGCGGCGGCCCGGGCGGCCCGCACCAGGTGCAGGGTGGCGCGCGGCGAGGCACCGAGCCGCAGCTCCGGGTGGGAGCGGGTGGCGGCGACCAGGTCGACCGCGTAGCGGCGCACCGCGTCGGCGACGTGCACCGAGCGGACCACCTCGATCAGCTTGAGGATGTCGGCGGCGTGCGCGACCGGCTGCAGGTCCTCCAGCGGGTTGGCGCCGGCGTGCACGTCCAGCATCGCGAACTCCGCGTCGGCGCTGGGGTAGCCGATCGACACCCGGGCCATGAAGCGGTCCCGCTGGGCCTCGGGCAGCGGGTAGGTGCCCTCCATCTCGACCGGGTTCTGGGTCGCCACGACCATGAACGGCGAGGGCAGCTCGTAGCTGGTGCCGTCGATGGTGACCTGGCGCTCCTCCATCGACTCCAGCAGCGCCGACTGGGTCTTCGGCGAGGCCCGGTTGATCTCGTCGCCGACGACGATCTGCGCGAAGATCGCGCCCGGCCGGAACTCGAAGTCCCGCTGGTGCTGGTCGAAGACGTTGGTGCCGGTGACGTCCGAGGGCAGCAGGTCCGGGGTGAACTGGATGCGGCGCACCGTGCAGTCCACGGACCGGGCCAGCGCCTTGGCGAGCATGGTCTTGCCGACGCCGGGCACGTCCTCCAGCAGCAGGTGGCCCTCGGCCAGCAGTACGGTCAGCGCGATCCGGACGGCCTCCGGCTTGCCCTCGATGACGCTCTCCACCGACGCGCGGATGCGCTCGGCCACCGCGCCCAGCTCCTGGAGCCCCGCGGGCCTGCGGGCCGCGAAACCGTCGGAACGGGTCGCGCCCGCCGTGCCCTGCGTGTTGTAGGTCGTCACCCGTTCGCTCCCATGTGGACCACTTGTGCCGGCTCAGGCGGCCGGCTGCACCGATGGCGCACCGCCCGGGCGGGCGTGCGAGTCCGGCGAGGAGTGGCACGGGCGGTGGGCGTGCGGCGGGCCGCCCCGGGTGGATCGGGGCCGGGCCTGCACGGGCATTCTTCCCTGTCGCACGGCCGGAAGTCACTCGGGCGGGCGAGACGCGTGCAGTGTCCCGGTTCGTCCCGACACCGATGACGCCCGGGACGGGAGCCCGTTCGGGGAGCGGACCCGGACGACGCTGGCCGGGTGGGGAGCGGTCGTCCGCCCCGGTCGGGGCGGACGCGAACTCAGACGATCTCGCGGAGCAGCCCGGTGTGGACGTCGAAGACGAAGCCGCGGACGTCGTCGGTGTGCGGCAGGAACGGCGAGGTACGGACCCGCTGCATGGACTGGCGGACGTCGCCGTCCAGGTCCACGAACGCCTCCACCGCCCACTGCGGGCGCTGGCCGACCTCGGCCTCCAGCTCGCGGCGGAAGTCCTCGGTGAGGCCGAGCAGACCGCAGCCGGTGTGGTGGATCAGCACCACCGAGCGGGTGCCGAGGGCACGCTGGCTGATGGTGAGCGAGCGGATGGTGTCGTCGGTGACGACGCCGCCCGCGTTGCGGATGATGTGCGCGTCGCCGAGCTCGAGGCCGAGCGCGGCGAACAGGTCGAGGCGGGCGTCCATGCACGCCACCACGGCCACCTTCTGCACGGGTCGGGCGTCCATGCCGCCGTCGCGGAACTCGACTGCGTACTCGCGGTTCGACGCCACGAAGCGGTCGATGATGTCGGAGGTGGGACTGGCAGCGGCATTCGGCACGGGCCGGTCGGGGGTCACTGTCATGGTGACGAAGGTAATCCGAATCCCGGGGCCGTGGTGCGGGCGGCCGCGGGCTGTGATCGAGTCCATAGCCGCGCTGCGCCGCAGGCCGGGTGGGTTGCGCCGTTCCTCCCGGTATGCCCGGCGCGGGCCGCCGCGGTGCGCCCGGCCGGCCCGCTCGGGACACGACGGCCGTGACCTGCGCCGGTCCGTACCGCCGCCCGGGTGGCGCTCCGTCGGGGAGCGTTGACTCGGCGTGAGCGGGCGATAGTCTGGCGGCGCAGTGGAGCACGGCCCCCGCGCCCCGCCGACGCCCCCTCGGGGCCGGCAGCCGGGGCGCTCCCGTACGCGGCCCGCGGCCTCCACCCGCTCCTGTGCCTCCTGGCGCACCTTCCCCGGTGCCGGGCGGTCACCTTCCCCAGGCGAGCGGGCGGGGACCGCGGGCCGCGTGCGTCCGGGCGGTCCGCGCCCCGGCGGCCGGATCCGCTCCGGCGGTGGGCGAGAATGGGGCCAGCCGTCCGGGCCCGGGCGGCCGCACCGAGGAAGGGCGCCACCGCGCGATGTCCAACGAGAGTCCGGCACCCAAGCACGTCCCGGTGATGCTGCAGCGCTGCATGGACGCGCTGGCCCCGGCGGCCTCCGCGCCCGGCGCCGTGGTGGTCGACGCCACCCTGGGCCTCGGCGGCCACAGCGAGGCGATCCTCACCCAGTTCCCCGGGGCCCGGCTGGTCGCGGTGGACCGCGACCCCGCCGCGCTGGAGCTCTCCGCGCAGCGCCTGGCCCCCTTCGGCGACCGGGCCACCCTGGTGCACGCCGTGTACGACGAGATCCCGCAGGTCCTCGACGACCTGGGCATCCCCGAGGTGCACGGCGTCCTGTTCGACCTCGGCGTCTCGTCGATGCAGCTGGACGAGGCCGACCGCGGCTTCGCCTACGCCCAGGACGCCCCGCTCGACATGCGGATGGACCAGACCCGCGGCCTGAGCGCCGCCGAGGTCCTCAACACCTACAGCCACGGAGACCTCGCCCGGATCCTCAAGGTCTACGGCGAGGAGCGGTTCGCCGGGAAGATCGCCTCGGTGATCGTCCGCGAACGGCAGAAGGAACCGTTCACCACCAGCGCGCGTCTCGTCGAATTGGTACGCAACGCCATCCCGGCGGCGACCCGGCGCACCGGCGGCAACCCGGCCAAGCGCACCTTCCAGGCCCTGCGGATCGAGGTCAACGGGGAACTGGAGGTGCTGGACCGGGCGATCCCCGGCGCACTGGAGCGCCTCGCGGTCGGCGGCCGGATCGTGGTCATGTCCTACCAGTCCCTGGAGGACCGCCTGGTCAAGCAGTACTTCCAGGCCGGCGCCACGTCCACCGCTCCGCCCGGGCTGCCGTTCGTACCCGAGGAACTCCAGCCCTGGCTGAAGTTGCACACCCGCGGCGCGGAGCTGGCCACCGAGGCGGAGATCGAGGAGAACCGGCGCGCCGCGCCCGTCCGGCTGCGCGTGGCGGAGAGGATCAGGGCGACCCGGCGCTGACCGGGGAGGACGGCGAGCGAGGAACGGCGAGAGGGAGGGCGCAGTGCCGGTGGCCGGCGGTGGGCCCCTGCTGCCCGCGGGCGGGCGGGGCGGTCGGACCCGAAGGAGCGGCGCGCTCCCGGGGCAGACGGGACGGGGGCGGATCACCGCCCGCCCGCAGACCCGGTCGGTCCGCGGACGGACACCGTTCGCCGTGCTGATCGTCGTGCTGCTCTCGGCCGGGCTGCTCGGCCTGCTGATGCTCAACACCGCCCTCAACGAGGGTTCCTTCGAGCTGTCCCGGCTGAAGAAGCAGACCACCGACCTGACCGACGAGAAGCAGGGCCTGCAGGCGCAGATCGACCAGAACGCCGCACCCGACGCACTCGCCCGCCGCGCCCGCGAACTGGGCATGGTGCCCGGCGGCGGCCCGGCCTTCCTGCAGGACGACGGCAAGGTGCTCGGCAAGCCCGGCCAGGCCCAGGACAGCCCGCCGGTCAAGCGGCCCGAGGACGCCTCCGCCGCCCCCTCGGCCCCGTCCGGTGATCCCTCCGCCGCGGCCGGAACGGCGTCCCGGTCGCCGGGTGCGGGCGACGACGGGGTGCAGATCGCACCCGCCCCGCCGGCCGCTCCCACCTCGACGGCCCCGCACCCCGGGAGCGGACGATGAGCACACCGCGCCGCCCGCAGGGCCCCGGCGACCGCCGCCCGCACCGCCCCGGGGAGCCCGGCCGCAAACCCGCCGACCGGGCCCGCACCCCCCGCCCGCGCAGCGCCGACCAGGCCCGCCGGACACCCCCGCGCCCCGACCGGGGCCGTGCCGCCGACCCGCGCGCCGCCCATCCGGCCCGCCGCCCGCAGCGTCCCGCGGCCCGCCCGCAGCCGCGCATGATCCGCCTCGCCGACCCGCGCAAGCGGCTGCGGCTGGCCGGCATCGCGCTGGTCGTCGTCTTCACGGTCTTCGCCGGGCGGCTCGTCCAGCTGCAGCTGCTCGACTCGCACGCGCTCGCCTCCGAGGCCGGCGCCAACCAGTACGTGCCGGTCGTGCTGTCCGCGGAGCGCGGCTCGATAACGTCCAGCGACGGCACCGTCCTGGCGACCACCGTCGACGCCTACGACATCACCGCCGACCCCACGCTGTTCACCCCCGAGGCCACCCACGTCCCGGACGCGCCGGAGCAGGCCGCCGCGCTGCTCGCGCCGATCCTCGGCGTGCCCAAGGAGAAGATCGCCGGGCTGCTGCACCTCAACCCGAAAAACCCGAAGAGCCGGTACGCGCTGCTCGCCCCCCGGCAGACCCCGGAGGCGAAGAACAGGATCGCCGACCTGCGCGCCGACCTGGCCAAGCAGGCCGACACCAAGGCCTGCCGGGGGCAGCGCCAGCTGCTCGGCAAGCCCGTGGACAAGGGGGGCCGGACCGCGGTCGACACCGCCTGCGCCAACACCCTCGCCGGGGTGGTCTGGTCGCCCAGCAAGCGCCGGGTCTACCCGGCCGGCGACCTCGCCGGAAACCTGGTCGGCTTCGTCAACGCCGAGGGCACCGGCACCGGCGGGCTGGAGCTGCAGTACCAGAAGGACCTGGCCGGCGTGGACGGGCGCTCCACCTACGCCTCGGTCGGCGGGCGGATCGTGCCCGGCTCCGGCGGCGGCATGCAGGCGCCGGTGCCCGGCACCGACCTGCGGCTGACCATCGACAAGGACATCCAGTGGGCCGCCCAGCGGGCCATCACCGACCAGGTCGCCAACGCCGGGGCGGAGAAGGGCTACGTCGTCGTCCAGGACGTGAAGACCGGCCGGGTCCTCGCCATGGCCACCTCGCCCGGCCTGGACCCGAACAAGCTCGCCTCGGCCCGGCCCGAGCAGCTCGGCAACGCCGCCGTCCAGGACGCCTACGAGCCCGGCTCCACCGCCAAGCTGATGACCATGGCCGCGGTGCTGGACACCGGCACCGCGACCTGGGACACCCACGTCACGGTGCCCAACACGCTGCAGCGCTCCGACCGGGTCTTCCACGACGACGTCGACCACGAGACCTGGTACCTGACGCTGGCCGGCGTGCTCGCCAAGTCCTCCAACATCGGCACCATCGAGGCCGCCGAGCACCTGGGCAAGGACCAGGCCCAGGCCAACCAGGTGCTCGGCGGCTACCTGCAGAAGTTCGGGATCGGGCAGCCCACCGGACTCGGCTTCCCCGGCGAGACCCGCGGCATCCTCGCCAAGCCGGAGGACTGGAAGGGCTCGCAGCAGTACACCATCCCGTTCGGGCAGGGCCTGTCGGTCAACGCCCTGCAGGCCACCTCGGTGTTCTCCACCATCGCCAACGGCGGGGTGCGGGTCGCGCCCGGCATGGTCATGGGCACCACCGGCCCGGACGGCCGCTACACCCAGTCCCCGCCCGGCGCGCAGACCCGGGTGGTGAGCGAGGCGACCGCGAAGACGCTGACCGAGATGCTGGAGTCCGTCGTCACCGACGAGCAGGGCACCGGCACCAAGGCCGCGATCCCCGGCTACCGGGTGGCCGGCAAGACCGGCACCGCCAACCGCGTGGACCCGAAGACCGGCCGGTACTCCGGGTACACCGCCTCCTTCATCGGCTTCGCACCGGCCGACCAGCCCCGGGTCACCGTCTCCTGCGTGATCCAGGACCCGGTCAACGGCCACTTCGGCGGCCAGCTGTGCGGCCCGGTGTTCAAGCAGGTGATGGAGTTCGCCCTGAAGACCCTGCGGGTCGCGCCCAGCGGCAGCGAGGCGCCGAACCTGCCCGTCGACTGGAAGCCCTGATGAACGACGCCCCCGACCACCGCAGCAGCGATCCGCGCCCGGCGGAGCGGAACGACGGGGGCACCCCCGCCCGGTTTGGCCCTGGAGGCCCTTCGGCCGATACCCTGCCCGCCGTGCCGAAACCCGATCAAATCTCCGCGAGCCCGCCCCGCCCCTCCAGCCCGGCGGCGCTGCCGCTCGCCGAGGTCGCCCGACAGCTGGGCCTGGCGCCCGCAGAGGGCCCCGGGGTCACCGGCATCACCCACGACTCCCGGGCGGTGCGCCCCGGCGACGTGTACGTGGCGTTCCCCGGTGCCAACCACCACGGCGCCGCCTTCGCCGGGCAGGCGGTGGCGGCGGGCGCCGTCGCCGTGCTGACCGACCCGGCCGGCGCCGAGCTCGCCCGGGACGCCGGTGCGCCGCTGCTGGTGGTGGACAACGTCCGCGGTGCGATGGGCCACCTCGCCGCCGCGGTGTACGGGCGCCCCAGCGAGCAGCTGCTGATGATCGGCCTGACCGGCACCAACGGCAAGACCACCACCTCCTACCTGGTCGAGGCCGGACTGCGCGGCGGCGGCCTGCTGCCCGGGGTGATCGGCACCGTCGAGATGCGGGTCGGCAGCGAGCGGATCAAGAGCGAGCGCACCACCCCCGAGTCCACCGACCTGCACGCCGTCCTCGCGGTGATGCGCGAGCGCGGCGCGGCCGCCGTGGTCATGGAGGTCTCCAGCCACGCCCTGGTCTTCGGCCGGGTCGACGGGGTGCTGTACGACGTCGCGCTGTTCAACAACCTCACCCCCGAGCACCTCGACTTCCACCCGGACATGGAGGACTACTACCGGGCCAAGGCCCGGCTCTTCCAGACCGACAAGGCCCGCCGCGGGGTGGCCAACCTCGACGACGCCTACGGCCGCCGGCTGGCCGGCGAGGCGCCGATCCCGGTGGTGACCTTCTCCGCGAAGGGCGACCCGGAGGCCGACTGGCGGGCCGTGGACGTCCAGCTCGGCCCGGCCGGCTCGACCTTCCGCGTGGTCGGCCCGGACGGCGCCGCCGCGGACGCCTCGGTGCCGCTGCCCGGCCCGTTCAACGTGGCCAACGCGCTCGGCGCGATCACCGCCCTGGTCACCGCCGGCGTGCCGCTGCACTCCGCGGTCGCCGGGGTCGCCGCCTCGACCGGCGTGCCCGGCCGCCTGGAGCGGGTCGACGCCGGCCAGCCGTACGTCGCCGTGGTCGACTACGCGCACAAGCCGGACGCCCTGAAGGCCGTCCTGGAGTCGCTGCGCGAGGTCACCAAGGGCCGGCTGCACGTGGTCGTCGGCTGCGGCGGCGACCGCGACCCGTTCAAGCGCGGCCCGATGGGCGCCATCGCCGCGCGGATCGCCGACACCGCCGTGCTGACCAGCGACAACCCGCGCTCCGAGGACCCGCTGGCGATCCTCACCGCGATGCTCGCCGGCGCCGCCGAGGTGCCCGAGGAGGAGCGCGGCGAGGTGCTGGTGGTGCCGGACCGCGCCGAGGCGATCAGGCACGCCGTCGCCCGGGCGCACGCCGGGGACACCGTCCTGGTGGCCGGCAAGGGCCACGAGGTCGGCCAGTACGCGAAGGGCGAGGTCCGCCCGTTCGACGACCGTGAGGAGCTGCGCGAGGCCATCGCGCGGACCGTCCGCCCCCAGCAGGCCACCGCCCGCCCCGAGCAGGCCCCCGAAGGAGAGCAGCCGTGATCGCACTGACCCTCGCCGAGGCCGCCGCGGCGGTCGGCGGCACGCTCGACGGCGCCGACCCCGAGACCGTGGTGACCGGGGCGGTCGTGGTGGACTCCCGCCAGGTGCAGCCCGGCGGCCTGTTCGTCGCCGTGGTCGGCGAGCAGGTGGACGGGCACGACTACGCCGCCAAGGCGATCGGGGCCGGCGCCGTCGCGGTGCTGGCGTCCCGTCAGGTCGGCGTGCCCGCGATCCTGGTGGACGACGTGGTGGCGGCCCTCGGCCGGCTCGCCCGCGCCGTCGTGGAGCGCGCCACCGGCACCGCCGTGGTCGCCCTCACCGGCTCCTCCGGCAAGACCAGCACCAAGGACCTGATCGCCCAGGTGCTGCAGCGCCGCGGCGAGACCGTCTACCCGCCCGGCAACCTCAACAACGAGATCGGGCACCCGATGACGGCCCTGAGGGTCGAGCCCGCCACCAGGCACCTGGTGCTGGAGATGGGCGCCCGGCACAAGGGCGACATCGAGTACCTGACCGGCATCACCCCGCCCAGCATCGCGATCGTCCTCAACGTCGGCAGCGCCCACGTCGGCGAGTTCGGCTCCAAGGAGGGCATCGCGCAGGCCAAGGGCGAGATCGTCGAGGCGCTCGGCGCCGACGGCGTCGCCGTCCTCAACGCCGACGACCCGCTGGTGCGGGCGATGGCGAGCCGCACCAAGGGCCGCGTCGTGCTCTTCGGCGAGAGCCGGGACGCCCACGTCCGTGCAGCCGACGTTCGCCTGGACGCCACCGGACGGCCGTCCTTCACGCTGATCACCCCAGCCGGTTCCGCACCCGTGAACCTGCGCCTGTACGGTGAGCACCACGTCTCGAACGCCCTCGCCGCCGCAGCGGTGGCGGTGGAGCTCGGGATGCCCGTCGACGACACCGCCGAAGCGCTCAGCGAGGCGGGTGCGCTGTCCCGCTGGCGCATGGAGGTCGTCGACCGGGCCGACGGTGTCACCGTCGTCAACGACGCCTACAACGCGAACCCGGACTCGATGCGGGCCGCACTCCGGGCGCTGGTGTCGATGGCCGGCCGCGGCCCGGAGCGCCGCCGCACCTTCGCGGTGCTCGGGGAGATGCGGGAGCTCGGCGAGGACAGCCTCGACGAGCACGACGCCATCGGGCGGCTCGCCGTCCGGCTCGACGTCACCAAGCTGGTGGCGGTGGGCGGACGCGAGGCGGCCTGCATGGAACTCGGCGCGAGGAACGAAGGTTCGTGGGGTGAGGAGTCGGTGCTGGTGTCCGACGCGGACGCGGCGATCGAGCTGCTGCGCAGTCAGCTGCAGCCTGGGGACGTGGTGCTGGTGAAGGCCTCCCGTTCGGCCGGCCTGGAGAAGGTCGCTGAGGCCCTGCTCGCCGATGGGGCCGCTCAGTGAAGCAGATCCTCTTCTCCGGCGGCATCGGACTGATCCTGTCGCTGCTGGGCACGCCCGCCCTGATCAAGCTGCTGGCCAAGCACGGCTACGGCCAGTACATCCGCGACGACGGCCCCAAGGCCCACCACAGCAAGCGCGGCACCCCCACCATGGGCGGCATCGCGTTCATCCTGGCGACGCTGATCGCCTACTTCGCCACCAAGGCGATAACGGGCGAGTCGCCCACGGCTTCCGGTCTGCTGGTGCTGTTCCTGACGGCGGGTCTGGGCCTGGTCGGCTTCCTCGACGACTACATCAAGGTCGTCAAGCGTCGCTCCCTCGGCCTGCGGGCCAAGGCGAAGCTGCTCGGCCAGTCCTTCGTCGGCCTCGCCTTCGCCGTCCTGTCGCTCCAGTTCGCCGACAGCCGCGGACAGACTCCCGCCTCCACCAGCCTGTCGTTCGTCAACGACTTCAAGTGGTCGATCGGCCCGGTGCTGTTCGTCATCTTCGCCTACTTCATGATCGCCGCGATGTCGAACGGCGTGAACCTCACCGACGGCCTCGACGGCCTCGCCACCGGCGCCTCGGTGATGGTCTTCGGCGCGTACGTCTTCATCGGCGTCTGGCAGTACGGCCAGACCTGCGCCCACATGATCACCGCCACCGCGAGCTGCTACGAGGTCCGCGACCCGCTCGACCTCGCCGTCGTCGCCTCCGCCCTGATGGGCTCCTGCTTCGGCTTCCTGTGGTGGAACACCTCGCCCGCCAAGATCTTCATGGGTGACACCGGCTCGCTCGCCCTCGGCGGCGCCCTCGCCGGCCTCGCCATCTGCTCCCGCACCGAACTGCTGCTGGCCCTGCTCGGCGGCCTGTTCGTGATCATCACCCTGTCCGTGATCATCCAGGTCGGCTCGTTCCGGATGACCGGCAAGCGCGTCTTCAAGATGGCGCCGCTCCAGCACCACTTCGAGCTCAAGGGCTGGAGCGAGGTGCTCATCGTCGTCCGCTTCTGGATCATCCAGGGCCTGTGCGTCGCCGTCGGCCTCGGACTCTTCTACGCAGGATGGGTGGCCGGATGACGGAGAACCCCGACTGGAACGGCCTGAGGGCCGTCGTGGCGGGCCTCGGCCTGTCCGGCGTCAGCGCCGCCCGGGTGCTGCGCGACCTCGGCGCCGACGTCACCGTCGTCGACGGCGGCGACGGCCCCGCACTGCGCGCCAAGGCCGCCGACCTCACCGGCATCGCCGTCCGCCTCGGCGACGGCGCGACCCTCCCCGAGGGCACCGAACTGATCGTCACCTCGCCCGGCTGGCCGCCGAACAGCCCGCTGTTCGTCGCCGCCGAGCAGGCCGGCGTCCCCGTCTGGGGCGACGTCGAACTCGCCTGGCGGCTGCGCCGCCCGCACCCGGCGACCGGAGAACCCGCCCCCTGGCTGGCCGTCACCGGCACCAACGGCAAGACCACCACCGTCCAGATGCTCGCCTCGATCCTCACGGCGGCGGGAGAGCGGACCGCCGCCGTCGGCAACGTCGGCGTCTCCGTCCTGGACGCGGTGCTCGCCGAGGAGCCCTACGACGTCCTCGCCGTCGAACTCTCCAGCTACCAGCTGCACTGGGCGCCCTCGCTGCGCCCGCACTCGGCGGCCGTCCTCAACCTGGCGCCCGACCACCTCGACTGGCACGGCTCGATGGAGGCGTACGCCGCCGACAAGGGCCGCATCTACGAGGGCAACAAGGTCGCCTGCGTCTACAACCTGGCCGACCCGGCCACCGAGGCGCTGGTCCGCGAGGCCGACGTCGAGGAGGGCTGCCGGGCCATCGGCTTCGGCCTCGACGCCCCGAGCCTGTCGAACTTCGGCGTCGTCGACGGCCTGCTCGTCGACCGCGCGTTCGTCGAGGACCGGGCCAACAACGCGGCCGAGATCGGCTCCGTCTCCGACGTCGTGCCGGCCGCCCCGCACAACATCGCCAACGCCCTCGCCGCGGCCGCGCTCGCCCGCGCCTACGGCGTGGACGCCAAGGCCGTCCGTGACGGCCTGCGGGCCTTCCGCCCCGACGCGCACCGCATCGCGCGGGTCGCCGAGGTCGACGGGGTCACCTACGTCGACGACTCCAAGGCCACCAACACCCACGCCGCGGCGGCCTCGCTCGCCGCGTACGAACCGGTGGTCTGGATCGCCGGCGGACTCGCCAAGGGCGCGACCTTCGACGAGCTCGTGGCGGCCGCCGCCGACCGCCTCCGGGGGGCCGTGCTGATCGGCCAGGACCGCGAGCTGATCCGCGAGGCGCTGCTGCGACACGCCCCGGATGTCCCCGTCGTCGAAGCCGCCGCGGGCCAGACTGGCGCCGAGGCGATGGCGGACGTCGTCCGGACGGCGGCCTCGCTCGCCGAGCCCGGGGACACCGTCCTGCTGGCACCCGCCTGCGCCTCGATGGACATGTTCACCAACTACGGCGAACGCGGCGACCTCTTCGCCGCCGCGGTCCTGGACCTGATGGAATAGCGGAAACAGGCCGGACGGCACCAGCTGCCGTCCGGCCCGAGCGCGGGAGAGACAGGGGGAGCAGGTGTCCGGTGAGGGCAAGGCGGGAACGGCCGCCCCACCGGAGCGCGGCTCCGCCCGCCTCCAGCTGATCTCGGCGACCACCACCACCTTCAAGGCCGCCACCCCGGTCACCCGGCTCCGCGCCCTGCGCGCCCGGGTGCGCTGGATGCTGGAACGCCCGCTCACCCCGTACTACCTGATCCTCGGCTCCACCATGCTGCTGGTGGTGCTCGGCCTGGTCATGGTGTTCTCCTCCTCCCAGATCCTGGTCATGGAGCACCGCCTGCCGATCACCTTCTTCTTCCGCAAGCAGCTGGTCGCCACCATGCTCGGCGCCGTCATGCTGGTGCTGCTCGCCCGCACCCCGGTCAAGGCGCTGCGGCTGCTCGCCTACCCGCTGCTGCTCGCCGTGATCGCCGGCATGCTCCTGGTGGCGATCCCCGGCATCGGCGTGATGGTGAACGGCAACCGGAACTGGCTGAGCTTCGGCTTCTTCCAGGTCCAGCCCTCCGAGTTCGCCAAACTCGCCCTGGTGCTCTGGGGCGCCGACCTGCTCGCCCGCAAGCACCGCACCCACACCCTCGACCAGTGGAAGCACCTGCTCGTCCCGCTGGTGCCCGGCACCGTGCTCCTGATGATGCTGATCATGCTCGGCGGCGACATGGGCACCACCATGGTCCTGGTGGCGATGCTCTTCGGGCTGCTGTGGATGGTCGGAGCACCGCTGCGGCTGTTCGCCGCCACCCTCGGCATCGCCGTCGTCGCCTGCACCGCGCTGATCATCACCGTGCCGCACCGGCTCGACCGGCTGGCCTGCATCGGCGTCACCAAACCCGACCCGAACATCAACTGCTTCCAGGCCCTGCACGGCCTCTACGCCTTCGCCGCCGGCGGCCCCTTCGGCTCCGGACTCGGCGCCGGCGTCGAGAAGTGGGGCCAGCTGCCGGAGGCCCACACCGACTTCATCTTCGCCGCCACCGGCGAGGAACTCGGTCTGGTGGGGACGCTGTCGGTGCTCGGTCTCTTCGCGGCACTAGGCTACGCGGGTATCCGTGTGGCCATCGGCACGAAGGACCCCTTCGTCAGGTATGCCGCGGGAGCCGCCACCACGTGGATCATGGCGCAGGCCATGGTCAACTTGGGGTCGGCACTGGGACTCCTGCCCATCGCGGGCGTCCCCCTCCCGCTGTTCTCCTACGGCGGGTCCGCCATGCTGTCGGCCCTGTGCGCCGTCGGCGTGCTGGTCAGCTTCGCGCGCAGCACTCCGGGGGCGAAGGCGGCCCTGGCCGCCCGGAACCCCACCCGGGCCGGGACACTCCTGGCCAGGGTGGTGCCACGACGACGAACCACAGCGCGCAAGCCGGCCGCACGTCCGGCGCGCAGGGAGCGGTGAATTTCGGTGCATGTCGTACTCGCCGGCGGCGGGACCGCCGGTCACATCGAACCGGCCTTGGCGCTCGCGGACGCGCTCCGCAGGCACGACCCCTCCGTCGGGATCACCGCCCTCGGCACCGAGCGCGGCCTGGAGACCCGGCTGGTGCCCGAACGCGGCTACGAGCTGGCGCTGATCCCCGCCGTTCCGCTGCCCCGCAAGCCCACCCCCGAGCTGATCACCGTCCCGGGCCGGCTGCGCGGAACCGTGCGCGCCGCCCAGGACGTCATCGAGCGGGTCAACGCGGACGTGGTGGTCGGCTTCGGCGGCTACGTCGCCATGCCCGCCTACTTCGCCGCCAAGCGCGCCGGCGTGCCGATCGTCGTCCACGAGGCCAACGCCCGTCCGGGCCTGGCCAACAAGATCGGCGCCCGCTACACCGACTTCGTCGCCGTCTCCACCCCGGACTCCAAGCTCCGCGACTCCCGGTACATCGGCATCCCGCTGCGCCGCACCATCGCGACCCTGGACCGCAACGCCGTCCGCCCGGAGGCCCGGCACTACTTCGGCCTCGACCAGCGGCTGCCCACCCTGCTGGTCTCCGGCGGTTCGCAGGGCGCCCGCCGGCTGAACGAGACCGTCCAGGCGATCGCCCCGCGGCTGCAGCAGTACGGGGTGCAGATCCTGCACGCGGTCGGCCCGAAGAACGAGCTGCCGCAGGTCGACGACATCCCCGGCATGCCGCCCTACCGGCCGGTGCCGTACGTGGACCGGATGGACCTGGCCTACGCCGCGGCCGACATGATGCTCTGCCGGGCCGGTGCGATGACCGTCGCGGAGCTCGCCGCGGTCGGCCTGCCGGCCGCCTTCGTCCCGCTGCCGATCGGCAACGGCGAGCAGCGGCTGAACGCCCAGCCGATGGTGAAGGCCGGCGGCGGCCTGCTGGTCGACGACGCCGAACTGACCCCGGAGTGGGTGCTGCAGAACGTGCTGCCGGTGCTCACCGACCCGGCGCGGCTGTGGGACATGAGCCGCTCGGCCGCCGAGTTCGGCCGCCGGGACGCGGACGAGCTGCTGGTGCGGATGGTCTACGAGGCGATCGAGGCCTCCCGGGGCGGCCGTCGTCGTGGCTGACCCCGCCGACCCGGCGCCCGCGCCGGCCACCAGGCTGCGGCTCTCCCGGCGGGGGATCGCGGTGCTGTGCGTGCTCGGTGCGCTGGTGGCCGGCCTGCTCGGCTGGACGGTGTTCCTCTCCTCGGCCCTGGACGTGCGCTCCGTCGCCGTCCAGGGCCTGGACAGCGGGGGGCTCGGCCGGGACGAGGTGGCGGCGTCGCTCGGCGGGCTGCGGCACGGACCGCTCGCCCGGGTCGACCTCGACGAGGCGCGCAAGCGGGTGGAGGCGCTGCCCCGGGTGGCGAAGGCCGAGGTGTGGCGCGGCTGGCCGCACACCCTGCGGGTCAAGGTGACGGAGCGTCGGGCGGTCGCCTCCGTCCGCACCGACGACGGGAAGTTCGCGCAGGTGGATGCGGGGGGCTTCACCTTCGCCACCGAGGCGTCCGCCCCGGCCGGGGTGCCGGTGGTGGACCTGCAGCTCAGTCAGCAGGCGAACGATGCGCTGGACCTGTTCGACCGGCCGGCCCTGGTGCGGGCGGCGATCACCGTGGCGGCCGGGCTGCCCGCCGAACTGGCCGGCAAGGCCGGCGCGGTCCAGGTGCACAGCTACGACGACATCCGGCTGCAGCTCGCAGGCGGGGCGACGGTGCGCTGGGGGAGCCCGGAGCGGACCGGCCGCAAGGCCCGGGTGCTGGCCGCACTGCTCGGTCGGAAAGCCGCCAATTACGACGTGAGTGCACCGGATGCCCCGGCCGTGTCGGGATGATCCGGTAAGTTCTTCCCCAAGGGGCGGTATTGACGGCGCCGAGGCTCCGGTCCGACCCTTGGTGGTCACCCCGGTTTCGCCGGGGAGTCGATGATCACATAGGCTCAAAAGAAAAACGGGAAGCTCGGCGTGTTCGTTGAACACCGACCGGATGCGACCTACTGTCCTGTGTCACCGGGCTGTGTCCAACGGTGAAGTGACACAGCTGCAGCTACAACCCTAAACCTCAAGTTTAGGGTTCGGGTCGGCGGTCGGCATTTCGGACATACCAGCACCGAAAGCGCGCGCTTCCCACCCATCGACATCCGTCGGCCTTCGCGACAAGGGGAGCCGACCCGGAAATTCGAGGCGAGAGGCCTTCGACGTGGCAGCACCCCAGAACTACCTCGCAGTCATCAAGGTCGTCGGAATCGGCGGCGGTGGTGTCAACGCCATCAACCGGATGATCGAGGTCGGGCTCAAGGGCGTCGAGTTCATCGCGATCAACACCGATGCGCAGGCCCTCCTCATGAGCGACGCCGACGTGAAGCTCGACGTGGGCCGTGAACTCACCCGGGGCCTCGGCGCCGGCGCCAACCCCGAGGTCGGCCGCAAGGCCGCCGAGGACCACCGCGAGGAGATCGAGGAGGTCCTCAAGGGGGCCGACATGGTCTTCGTCACCGCCGGCGAGGGCGGCGGCACCGGCACCGGCGGCGCGCCCGTCGTGGCCAACATCGCCCGCTCCCTCGGCGCGCTCACCATCGGCGTGGTCACCCGCCCCTTCACCTTCGAGGGCCGCCGCCGCGCCAACCAGGCCGAGGACGGCATCGCCGCCCTGCGCGAGCAGGTCGACACCCTGATCGTCATCCCCAACGACCGCCTGCTGTCCATCTCGGACCGCCAGGTGAGCGTGCTCGACGCCTTCCGCTCCGCCGACCAGGTGCTGCTCTCCGGTGTCCAGGGCATCACCGACCTGATCACCACCCCCGGCCTGATCAACCTCGACTTCGCCGACGTCAAGTCCGTGATGTCGGACGCCGGCTCCGCCCTGATGGGCATCGGCTCCGCCCGCGGCGAGGACCGCGCCAAGGCGGCCGCCGTGATGGCGATCTCCTCTCCGCTGCTGGAGGCCTCCATCGACGGCGCCCGCGGCGTGCTGCTCTCCATCTCCGGCGGCTCCGACCTCGGCCTGTTCGAGATCAACGAGGCCGCCCAGCTGGTCAGCGAGGCCGCCCACCCCGAGGCCAACATCATCTTCGGTGCCGTCATCGACGACGCCCTCGGCGACGAGGTCCGCGTCACCGTCATCGCGGCCGGCTTCGACGGCGGCCAGCCGCCGGCGATCGTCCGCGAGCCGGTGGTCAAGGCCTCCTCCTCCACCCCGCCCGCGAGCGCCCCGGAGCGCCCGGCCACCCGGCCCTCCTACGGGATCGGCTCGGTGACCTCGCGTTCGGACGACTCCGACCGCCCCACCGACGTGCCGGCCCGGATCGCCCCGGCCGTCCCGCCGGTGCCGCCGCAGGTGCAGCCCGCCCGCCAGCCGTACGTGGAGAGCCCCGCCGAGGAGCTCGACGTGCCCGACTTCCTGAAGTAGACGTCTCGCACGTGATTCCTCACATCAGTCGACACGGTGCTCACTTCGCCTCCACCACTCGGTGGGGCGGGGTGAGCACCTCGCCGTACGGGGAGCTCAACCTCGGCGGCGCGGTCGGGGACGACCCGGCCGCCGTCCGGCGCAACCGGGAGATCGCCGCCCGGGAGCTCGGCCTCGACCCGGCCGATGTGGTCTGGATGAACCAGGTGCACGGCGCGGACGTCGCCGTGGTGACGCAGCGCCAGCCCGCCGGGCAGGCCCCCACCGTCGACGCCGTGGTCACCGACCGCCCGCTCGCCCTCGCCGTGCTCACCGCCGACTGCACGCCCGTGCTGCTCGCCGACCGGGCCGCGGGCGTCGTCGGCGCCGCCCACGCGGGCCGGCCCGGGCTCGCCGCGGGCGTCGTCCCGGCCGCGGTGCGGGCCATGGCGGAGCTCGGCGCCGACCCGGCCCGGATCACCGCCGTGCTCGGCCCCGCCGTCTGCGGGCGCTGCTACGAGGTGCCCGCCGGACTGCGCGACGAGGTCGCCGCGATCGTCCCCGCCGCACGCGCCGAGACCTCCTGGGGCACGCCCGCGCTGGACGTCGCCGCGGGCGTCGTCGCCCAGCTCGCCGAGGCGGGCGTCACCGACGTGGTGCGCTCCGACGTCTGCACCCTCGAGTCGGACGACCACTACTCCTACCGCCGCGAGCAGCGGACCGGTCGGCTCGCGAGCTACGTCTGGTTGGGCCCCGAACACTCATGACGAACGACATCTACGGACCGTTCCCCGGCGGCGCCGAATTCTCCGCCGCCCTCGACGAGCGGCAGCGCGAGCGGTTCGAGCAGCTCGGCGCCAACCTCGACGTCGTCGAGAAGCGGATCGCGGACGCCTGCTCGGCGGCCGGCCGGGCCCGCGACGAGGTCACCCTGATCGTGGTCACCAAGACCTACCCGGCCGAGGACACCGCCCTGCTCGCCGGACTCGGCGTCAGCGACGTGGCCGAGAACCGCGACCAGGACGCCGCCCCCAAGGCGGAGCAGTGCGTGAACCTGCCGCTGACCTGGCACTTCGTCGGCCAGCTGCAGACCAACAAGGTCCGTTCCGTGGTCCGGTACGCCGACCTGGTGCACTCCGTGGACCGCCCGCGGCTGGTCGGGTCGCTCTCCGCGGCGGTGCTCAATTCGGGGCGCGCGCCCCTCGGTTGCCTGGTGCAGGTGGCGCTCGACAAGGAGGCCGGGGAGGGCGCGCACCGCGCCGGGGTGGCGCCGTCCGAGGTGGAGGCGCTGGCCGACCTGATCGCCGGCACACCGGGCCTGAGGCTCGACGGCCTGATGACGGTCGCTCCGCTGGCCGGCCCGCTGGCCGACGACCCGGCCGCCGCCTTCGCCAGACTGGCGGAAATCTCAAGCGCCGTACGGGCGAGCCATCCGACTGCCACGATGGTGTCCGCGGGCATGAGCGGGGACCTGGAGCAGGCCGTGGCAGCCGGAGCGACACATGTACGCGTCGGTACGGCGGTACTCGGTGTGCGGTCACCGCTCGGGTAACGTCACCGGGTAGTAGATCAGACTGCAGGACAAAACAGGACAGAACCTAGCAGCAGTTCCAGCGCGCTAGCGAAAACTTCGTGGATCGCATCTCCGCAGAATCCTCACGGCCTGACGGGCCGTCGGTCCGGCGAGCCCGGACCGCTGCGGGGACCGCAGGCCGAGGCCGGAGTCGGAGCCGATCCACCACAGAGCGGAGGAGACAGGAGCATGGCCGGCGCAATGCGCAAGATGGCGGTCTACCTCGGCCTCGTGGAGGACGAGACGTACGACGGCCAGGGGTACGACCCCGACGACGACTACGACGCGGACCCCGAGCCGATCCGCACCGGCCGCACCGAGGACCTGCGCCCGGCCGCCGCCGAGCGCCCGGCGCCCGCGCCGGTCGCGCACATCGCGCCGCAGCCCGTCCCGGCCGCCGTCCCGATCCGGCAGGAGGCGCCGCGGATGGCGCCCGTGTCGTCCATCACACCCGACCGCCGCCAGAACCTGGAGAAGAGCGCCCCGGTGATCATGCCCAAGGTAGTGAACGAACGAGAGCCCTACCGCATCACCACGCTGCACCCGAGGACCTACAACGAGGCCCGTACCATCGGGGAACAGTTCCGCGACGGCACACCTGTGATCATGAATTTGACCGAGATGGACGACACGGACGCCAAGCGACTCGTAGACTTCGCGGCTGGACTCGTCTTCGGTCTGCACGGCAGTATCGAGCGCGTGACACAGAAGGTGTTCCTCCTGTCTCCTGCTAACGTCGATGTCACGGCGGAGGACAAGGCTCGGATCGCCGAGGGTGGGTTCTTCAACCAGAGCTGACCCGGCCACGACTTTACGTGTGGACCGATCGACAGTGCGTCACCGACGGGCTGATGACCAGGAGAGGGAGACGAGATGGGGATCGTCGGGGCGGTGCTTTATTACGCGCTGACAGTCTTCCTGCTCATCCTGCTCTTCCGCCTCGTGATGGACTGGGTCTTCCAGTTCGCGCGCTCGTGGCGGCCGGGAAGGGCCATGGTCCTGGTCCTGGAGGCCACGTACACTGTCACGGATCCGCCGCTCAAGCTTCTTCGGCGCTTCATCCCGCCGTTGCGTCTCGGGGGCGTGGCGCTCGACCTGTCCTTCTTCGTACTGATGATCATTGTGTATGTCCTGATCTCGCTCGTGCGGTCCCTGTCGTTGTGAGCGATGCGACAGGATTCCGGAGTGCCGACGATCACGTTGAGGTGAAGAGATGCCATTGACCCCCGAGGACGTTCGGAACAAGCAGTTCACGACCGTCCGGCTGCGCGAAGGCTATGACGAGGACGAGGTCGATGCCTTCCTCGACGAGGTCGAAGCCGAGCTGACCCGCCTGCTGCGCGAGAACGAGGACCTGCGCGCCAAGCTGGCAGCCGCCACGCGTGCCGCCGCGCAGAACCAGGCCAACATGCGCAAGGAGCCGGTGCAGGACGCCCGTCCCGCCGGTGCCCCCGTGCCCGCCGCCATATCCGGTCCCCCGGTGCCCGGCCAGCAGCAGGGCCCCGGTCCGCAGCAGATGGGCGGCCCGCAGCAGCAGATGGGCAACCAGCCCCTCGGCCTGCCCTCCGGCGCTCCCGCCCTCCCGCCCGGCCCCGGCGCCGGTCAGATGGGCCAGCCGCAGCCGATGGGGCAGCCGCCGATGGGCCAGCCCCAGCCGATGGGCCAGCCGCAGCCGATGGGCCAGACCATGGGCGGCCAGCAGCAGCTGGTCCAGCCGATGGGCGGTCAGATGCTGCAGCCGATGGGCGGCCCCATGGGCCAGCCGATGGGCCAGACCATGGGCGGCCAGCAGCAGCTCGCGCCGATGGGCGGCCCCATGGGCCAGCCGATGGGCGGCCCGCTCGGCGGCCCGATGGGCCAGCCGCAGCAGCAGCCCGGCGGCGACAGCGCCGCCCGCGTGCTCGCCCTCGCCCAGCAGACCGCCGACCAGGCGATCTCCGAGGCGCGCTCCGAGGCCAACAAGATCGTCGGCGAGGCCCGCAGCCGCGCCGAGGGCCTGGAGCGGGACGCCCGCGCCAAGGCCGACGCCCTGGAGCGGGACGCGCAGGAGAAGCACCGCGTCGCCATGGGCTCCCTGGAGTCCGCCCGCGCCACGCTGGAGCGCAAGGTCGAGGACCTGCGTGCCTTCGAGCGCGAGTACCGGACCCGCCTGAAGTCCTACCTGGAGACCCAGCTGCGCCAGCTGGAGTCGCAGGCGGACGACTCGCTGGCCCCGCCGCGGATCCCGGCCACCGCCTCGCTGCCCCCGGCGGCGTCGTCGATGTCGCCGGCCACCTCCTCGGTGAGCAGCCCGAGCTTCGGCAGCCAGCCCTCCTTCGGCGGCAACCAGCCGTCGTTCGGCGGCAACGGCCAGTCGTTCGGCGGGAACTCCTTCGGCGGCGGCGGCTCCAGCTTCGGCAGCCAGGCCGGCGGCAGCGGTGCCGCACAGATGGCTCCCGCCGGGATGACGCAGCCGATGGCCGCGGTCCGCCCGCAGCCGCCGCAGCCGATGCAGCAGGCACCGGCGCCCATGCGCGGCTTCCTCATCGACGAGGACGGCGACAACTAAGCACCACTCACATCGAGGGCGCCCCCACTGTGACCAAGGTCACGGCGGGGGCGCCCTCGTCTGTCCGGGAGCCCCCTCGGGGGCGCGGGGGACCGCGCAATGGGGATGCGGGCTCCTTTGCGAGCGCGGCCGGCGACAAACAGGGGCGCGGGGAACTGCGCGATTCGGAAGGAAGCCCGCATCCGAATTGCGCAGTTCCCCGCGCCCCTCCTGGTTGACCCGTCGAGTCGGGTGGACCCGTCAGGCCTTGCGGAGCTGGAAGGCGAGGCCGAGGGAGTCGTCGGTGAAGCTCTCGGATTCCCAGTCGGCGGCGCCGGCCGCGAAGTCCACGGCGAGGACCTCGTCGGCGACGAGGGGGCCGTGCTCGGCGATGGCCTCGGCGGTCTCCTCGGTGGTGGCGCGCCAGCGCAGGACGATCCGGTCGGCGACGTCCAGGCCGGAGTTCTTCCGGGCCTCCTGGATCTGGCGGATGGCGTCGCGGGCGATGCCGAGCCGCTTCAGCTCCGGGGTGATCGCGAGGTCCAGGGCGACGGTCGCGCCGGACTCGTTGGCGACGGCCCAGCCCTCCCGCGGGGTCTCGGTGATGATCACCTCGTCCGGCGAGAGCTCGATCCGCTCGCCGTTCAGCTCGACCCCGGTGGTGCCGGAGGCGCGCAGTTCGGCGGCGAGGACGGCGGCGTCCGCCGCGGCGACCGCCTTGGCGACGTCCTGGACGCCCTTGCCGAACCGCTTGCCGAGGGCCCGGAAGTTGGCCTTGGCGGTGGTGTCGACGAGCGAGGCGCCGACGCCGGCCAGCGACTCCAGGGTGGAGACGTTGAGCTCCTCGGCGATCTGCGCCCGCAGGTCGGCGGGGAGTTCGTCCCAGCCCTGCGCGGCGATCAGTGCGCGGGAGAGCGGCTGACGGGTCTTCACCCCGGACTCGGCGCGGGTGGCCCGGCCGAGCTCGACGAGGCGCCGTACCAGCGCCATGTTCCGCGAGAGGTCGGTGTCGACGAGGGTCTCGTCGGAGGTCGGCCAGGTCGCGAGGTGGACGGAGGACGGGGCGCCCGGGGTGACCGGGACGACCAGGTCCTGCCAGACCCGCTCGGTGATGAACGGGGTGAGCGGGGCCATCAGCCGGGTGACGGTCTCCAGTGCCTCGTGCAGGGTGGCGAGCGCGGCGGCGTCGCCCTGCCAGAAGCGGCGGCGGCCGCGGCGGACGTACCAGTTGGAGAGGTCGTCGACGAACGCGGACAGCAGCTTGCCGGCCCGCTGGGTGTCGTAGGCCTCCAGGGCGAGGTCGACCTCGCGGACGAGCGTGTTGAGCTCGGAGAGCACCCACTTGTCGAGTTGCGGCCGCATCGCCGGCGCCGGGTCGGCGGCGGAGGGCGCCCAGTCGGCGGTGCGCGCGTACAGGGCCTGGAAGGCGACGGTGTTCCAGTAGGTCAGCAGGGTCTTGCGGACGACCTCCTGGATGGTGCCGTGGCCGACGCGGCGCGCGGACCAGGGCGAGCCGCCCGCGGCCATGAACCAGCGGACGGCGTCGGCACCGTGCTGGTCCATCAGCGGGATCGGCTGGAGGATGTTGCCCAGGTGCTTGGACATCTTCCGGCCGTCCTCGGCGAGGATGTGGCCGAGGCAGACCACGTTCTCGTAGGAGGACTTGTCGAAGACCAGGGTGCCGACGGCCATCAGCGTGTAGAACCAGCCGCGGGTCTGGTCGATCGCCTCGGAGATGAACTGCGCCGGGTAGCGCTTCTCGAAGAGCTCCTTGTTGCGGTACGGGTAGCCGTACTGCGCGAAGGGCATGGAGCCCGAGTCGTACCAGGCGTCGATGACCTCGGGGACGCGCACGGCGGTGCCGGAGCACTGCGGGCAGCGATACGTCACGTCGTCGATGAACGGCCGGTGGGGGTCGAGGCCGCTCTGGTCGGTGCCGGTGAGCTCGGAGAGCTCGGCGAGCGAGCCGACGCAGGTGAGGTGGCCCTCGTCGCAGCGCCAGATCGGCAGCGGGGTGCCCCAGTAGCGGTTGCGGGAGAGCGCCCAGTCGATGTTGTTGTTCAGCCAGTCGCCGAAGCGGCCGTGCTTGACGTTCTCGGGGAACCAGTTGGTGTTCTCGTTCTCCCGGAGCAGGGCGTCCTTGACCGCGGTGGTGCGGATGTACCAGGACGGCTGCGCGTAGTACAGCAGTGCGGTGTGGCAGCGCCAGCAGTGCGGGTAGCTGTGCTCGTACGGCAGGTGGCGGAAGAGCAGGCCGCGGGCCTGCAGGTCGGCGACGAGGGTCTCGTCGGCCTTCTTGAAGAAGACGCCGCCGACCAGCGGTACGTCCGCGGCGAAGGTGCCGTCGGCCTCGACCGGGTTGACCACGGGCAGGCCGTAGCGGCGGCAGACCGCGAGGTCGTCGGCGCCGAACGCGGGGGACTGGTGGACGATGCCGGTGCCGTCCTCGGTGGTGACGTAGTCGGCGTTCACCACGAAGTGCGCGTTCTCGATCTCGACCAGCTGGAACGGCCGGTCGTACGTCCAGCGCTCCATCTCGGCGCCGGTGAAGCTCTGCCCGGTGGTCTCCCAGCCCTCGCCGAGGGCCTTGGCGACCAGCGGCTCGGCGACGACCAGCTTCTCGGTGCCGTCGGTGGCCACCACGTAGGTGACCTCGGGGTGCACGGCGGCGGCGGTGTTGGAGACCAGCGTCCAGGGGGTGGTCGTCCAGACCAGCAGCGCGGCCTCGCCGGCCAGCGGGCCGGAGGTCAGCGGGAAGCGGACGTAGACCGAGGGGTCGACGACGGTCTCGTAGCCCTGGGCCAGCTCGTGGTCGGACAGGCCGGTGCCGCAGCGCGGGCACCAGGGGGCGACCCGGTGGTCCTGGACCAGCAGGTCCTTGTCGAAGATCTGCTTGAGGGACCACCAGACCGACTCGACGTAGGAGGGGTCCATCGTCCGGTAGGCCTCGTCGAGGTCGACCCAGTAGCCCATCCGCTCGGTGAGCTTGACGAACTCGTCGGTGTGCCGGGTGACCGACTCGCGGCACTTGGCGTTGAACTCGGCGATGCCGTACGCCTCGATGTCCTGCTTGCCGGAGAAGCCGAGCTCCTTCTCGACGGCGAGCTCGACCGGCAGGCCGTGGCAGTCCCAGCCGGCCTTGCGGGCGACGTGGTAGCCCTTCATCGTCCGGTAGCGGGGGAAGACGTCCTTGAAGACGCGGGCCTCGATGTGGTGGGCGCCGGGCATACCGTTGGCGGTCGGCGGGCCCTCGTAGAACACCCACTCCGGGCGGCCCTCGGACTGCTCCAGGCTGCGCTGGAAGATCTTGTTGTCCTGCCAGAACGACAGGATGCCGTGCTCGACCGCAGGCAGGTCGACCTGCGCGGGGACGGGGTTGTAGGTGCTCATCGCTGGCGTCTACCTCCGACGGATGCGTGGACTGGCTCCGACGGAGGGACGAGACGGCAGGCCGTCCCGCGGTACCACCCTCCTTGGCCGCGGCCGGATTGGCCCGCGACCCTCTTGTTTGGGTCTGCTGCCGGTTCTACTGGGCCTCCCGAGCTGGTCGGACGGCCGTTCTTCCGGCGGCTCCGGGGTGATCTTCGCGCCGTGCACACCCCCGGGCTCGCACCGTCCCCGGGTCGCTGGTGGCTGCGTACAGCGGTACTCGTCCCATCTGCGCCTTGCCAGGCCAGTGTATCGGCCGTGGCAAACCGGTTGCGGCACCTGTACCGCGCGGGGCGGGCCGCCGTCGGCCGGTGGCGATTAGCCGGTGGCGATCTGGGCACAACAGGGTCAGCACCCGGGCACCGGCGGCGGCAGAGGCTGCCCGAGTGGGATCGGATCTGACGCCGGTATGTCATGTTGTGACCGGATTCGATGAGGTTTATCTTTCCGGCACCAGAAACCGCCGGGAACCGGCGGTTCGCATCATTCGTAAATGAGGTCGAAAGCCATGGCTGAGAGAGCAACTGGCACGCGTACCGCCACCAAGCGGACGCGGGAGGCTGTGGCAGGCGACCCAGGGGAGGGGACCGTGAGCACTGCACGGCGTAAGACCAGCACCACCACCGGCCGGGCGGCGTCCAGCCGCACCCATGTTCCGGCGGGCTCCGGCGCCCGGAGCGGCGGAGCCGAGTCGGTGGACCCGGCCGAGCTGCCCGTCCGCCCCGGCGAGGACGCCTGGACGTCGGCCGAGGTGGCCGAGCTGCACGCCGAGCTCAACACCGACCTGGAGCGCCTGCGCGCCGAGATCGAGGCCTCCGAGGCCGCGATCACCGGCCTGATGCGCGACTCCAACGACGGTGCGGGCGACGACCAGGTCGACGCCGGCACCAAGAACATCAACCGCGAGAGCGAGCTCGCCCTCGCCAACAACGCCCGCGACAGCCTCGCCCAGACCGAGCGGGCGCTCGCCCGCCTGGAGGGCGTCGGCTTCGGCATCTGCGAGTCCTGCGGCCAGCCGATCGGCAAGGCCCGGCTCCAGGCCTTCCCGCGGGCGACGCTCTGCGTCAGCTGCAAGGCCAAGCAGGAGCGCAGGTAGGGCCCGTCCGGGGTGGCGGGGAACGGGCGGTCCGGCCGCCGAGTGCCGTACGCTCGTCCCCGTAACCCCGGCCCAGGTCGGCCCGCCTCGGGCCGGTCCTCTTGTACACGGCAGCGGAGCGGATCATCAGCACTCCAGGTTCCCCCCAGACGCAGGACGAAGCCGTCCCCACCGCACGCGTGCCGCACGAGCCGGAGACCGCCGTGGACGAGTCCGCCTCCGAGCCCGGCACCGCCGCGGCCGGAGCCACCGCGGCGAGCGGTGCCCGGAGCGTCCGCCGCCGCCGGATCGGCGTGCTGCTGGCCGTCGCGCTGCTGGCCTACCTGATCGACCTCGGCAGCAAGCTGCTGGTCGTCGCCCGGCTGGAGGGCCGCCGGCCGATCGAGGTCATCGGCGACGTCATGACCTTCCAGGTGATCCGCAACCCTGGTGCCGCCTTCGGCATGGGCCAGGCGATGACGGTGGTCTTCACCGCCATCGCGGCCGCCGTGATCGTGGTGATCTGGCGGATCGCCCGCCGCCTCCACAGCCTGCCCTGGGCGATCGCGCTCGGCCTGCTGCTCGGCGGCGCCCTCGGCAACCTCACCGACCGGCTGTTCCGCTCGCCCGGCGTGTTCCGCGGCCACGTGGTGGACTTCATCTCCGTCCAGCACTTCGCGGTCTTCAACCTGGCCGACTCGGCGATCGTCTGCGGCGGCATCCTCGTGGTGCTGCTGTCCTTCCGCGGCTCCAACCCGGACGGCACCACCCACCAGAGCGCCAGGCAGACCGCCGCGCAGGACGGCGGAGAGGGCACCGGCGACCGCGCGGAGTGACCGCGGCCGTGTGAGAGCCCGACAACGACGCCCTGCAGGCCCCGCGCCCGCAGGGCGGACCGCGTCCGGGACGGTCGGGCAGCCCCCCGCCGTCCGGCATACTCGTACGAGTGAGTATCGCAGCGCAGACCCGCAGCCTTCCCGTACCCGACGGCCTGGAGGGCGAGCGACTCGACGCCGCCCTGGCCCGGATGTTCGGCTTCTCCCGGACGAAGGCCGCCGAACTGGCGGCCGAGGGCAAGGTGACGCTCGACGGCTCCGTCGCCGGCAAGTCCGACCGGGTCACCGCGGGCTCCTGGCTGGAGGTCGAGATCCCGGCCCCGGCCGCCCCCGTGCAGATCGTCGCCGAGCACGTCGAGGGCATGCGCATCGTCCACGACGACGACGACATCGTCCTCGTCGACAAGCCGGTCGGCGTCGCCGCGCACCCCAGCCCCGGCTGGACCGGCCCCACCGTCATCGGCGGGCTCGCCGCGGCCGGCTACCGCATCTCCACCTCCGGCGCCGCGGAGCGCCAGGGCATCGTGCACCGCCTCGACGTCGGCACCTCAGGCCTCATGGTCGTCGCCAAGTCCGAGCGCGCCTACGCCGACCTCAAGCGGCAGTTCCACGACCGGGTCACCGAGAAGCGGTACAACGCACTCGTCCAGGGCCACCCCGACCCGCTCACCGGCACCGTCGACGCCCCGATCGGCCGCCACCCCAGCAGCGACTGGAAGTGGGCCGTCACCCGCGACGGCAAGCCCTCGGTCACCCACTACGACCTCATCGAGGCCTACCGCGCCGCCTCCCTGCTCGACATCAAGCTGGAGACCGGCCGCACCCACCAGATCCGGGTGCACATGTCCGCGCTGCGCCACCCCTGCGTCGGCGACCTGACCTACGGCGCCGACCCGACCCTCGCCAAGCGCCTCGGCATCACCCGCCAGTGGCTGCACGCCGTCCAGCTCGGCTTCGAGCACCCTGCCGACGGCCGGTGGGTGGAGTTCCGCAGCGAGTACCCCGCCGACCTGCAGAAGGCCCTGGACATCATCGCCGCGGAGAGCTGACATGGCCGATGCGACCGTCCGGCCCGCCGTCGAGATCCGGATCGCGACGAGCGAGGCCGACCTCGCCCAGGTGCGGCTCGTCCGCCGCGAGGTCTTCGTCGAGGAGCAGGACGTCCCCGAGGAGCTCGAGTACGACGACCTCGACGCCACCTCGGTGCACCTGCTCGCCGTCGCCCCCGACGGCACCGGCCTCGGCACCGGCCGCCTGATCCACGGCGTCGACGCCCTGAAGCTCACCGGCATCGAGGGCCGTGTCCTGCTCGGCCGCCTCGCGGTGCGCAAGCCCGCCCGCGGCACCGGCCTCGGCGCCGACCTCGTCCGCGCCATCGAGCGGGCCGGGCGCGAGCGCGGCGCCCGCGAACTCGAACTGCACGCCCAGGTCCAGGCCCTCGGTTTCTACGAGCGCCTCGGCTACACCGCCGAGGGCCCGGTCTACGAGGACGCCGGCATCCCGCACCGCACGATGGTCCGGGTGTTCTGACCGCCGCCCTTCCCGCGTGACCCGCCGGCCACTACGCTCCCGCCCGTGAACGATCTTCGGGCGGGAGCGTCGCTCGTCCTCGGCGGACTCGTGCTCGCCGCGCTCGTCGTCGGCGGCGGGTACTGGGCGCTCGACGGCGGCCTGTACGGCTGCACCTTCGCCGACCGCCGCCTGCAGGAACCGATGGCCGCCGAAGTGCGGGCACTCGGGGCGCAGCAGGACGCGCAGGCCGACGGCGAGCCGTTCGCCGGCTGTGACGACGACGACCGCTTCGCGTTCTACGGGCAGGGGTACGACGAGCCCGCCCGGCGGGCGGACGTCGTCGCCCACTACCGCGCCGCCGCCGCGCGGAACGGCTGGCAGCCCGCCCCGCCCGACCCGGACGAACCGGCCTGGCACACCGACCCCGGCGGCGAACGGATCGGGCTCTGCTTCACCAAGCAGGTCGACGGCGCCACCGCCCACCTCGCGGTGGCCTGGGCCTTCGCCGGCGAGCAGGGCTACACCGTCGAGGCCCGCGCCAGCCGCACCGGCGGCGCCTGGTGCGCCTGACCGCCGGCTGACTCCGGCCGGGCTCCCGTTGCGTCGGCGGCGTGTGGTTCGAACCGGCGGACCGGGGTAGGCGCGCCCCCGTGAGCGAGGCTGTGGAGACGGCGGCCCGCCTGCTGCGCGAGCGCGGGCAGACCTACGCGCGGGAGGCCGGGATCACCCTGCGTGACAAGCCTGCGCCGCTCTACCAGCTGCTGGTGCTGACCGTGCTCTGCTCCACGCGGATCCACGCCGACATCGCGACCGCCGCCGCCCGCGAACTCTTCCGGGCCGGCCTGCGCACCCCGAGGGCCATGGCCGCCTCCGACTGGCAGGACCGGGTCGACGCCCTCGGCCGCGCCCACTACGTCCGCTACGACGAGAGCACTGCCACCGCCCTCGGCCGCGGCGCCGAGCTGCTCCTCGACCGGTGGCGCGGAGACCTGCGCCGACTGCGCGGCGAGGCCGGCGGCGACCCCGCCGAGATGCACCGGCTGCTCCAGGAGTTCCCCCGGATCGGGCCGGTCGGCGCGGACATCTTCTGCCGCGAGGCCCAGGGCATCTGGCCGGAGCTCCGTCCGTCCTTCGACCGCCGGGCGCGGGACGCCGCCGCCTCGCTCGGCCTGCCGAGCGACGGCGACTCCCTGGGCGCCCTGGTGCCGGGACCCGAGCTGCCCGCGCTGGCCGCCGCGCTGGTACGGGTCGAGCTCTCCTGAGCGCGCGTCCCCCCGGTGCCTCCGACCGGTCAGAACAGGCCGTGCCACATCTGTTCGACGACCACGTTCCACCAGGTGGAGTCCTTGTGGAAGGCCCGCGGGTCGATCCCGGCGAGTTCCGTCTGGAGCGCGGCGACCGCGGCACCGGCCGCCAGCGGGTCGAGTCCGCGCATCGCGGCACGCGCCGTCACCAGGGCGTCCAGGCCGCGCAGGAAGCCGGAGAGGGAGGAGCTGACGTACCGTCCGCTGCCGGTGCGCGGGTTGACGGCCCACACCGAGCCGAGGTCCTGCTCGGCCCCCGCGCACTGCACGGCGACGATGCACAGCCCGTCGGAGCCGATCCTCGTCCAGCCCGCGAGGACGTCCAGCAGCGAATCCTCCAGCTCGGTGCCCGCGGCCGTCAGGTGGGCGCGCAGGTCGGCCAGGAGACCGCCGGCCGGCGGGGCGTCCGGGCGGTCGGCGGCGAAGAACAGCGGCACGTCGGCGGGCAACCCCGCCCAGGTCAGCGCGGAACGGGCCGGCTCGGGCAGCGCGCTGCCCGCGATGTCGTCGGCGTCGTACCGCACGACCTCGCCGAACACCTCGGCCAGGCGGCGACCGAGCGCCACGTCACGGACCGGCGCGGCCGGCTCGACCTCGCCCGGCTGCGGTGCCGGCACCCGGTGCGGCCTCGGGGGCAGCGGCTGCCCCGCGAGACGGGCGACCCGCTCGGCGTGCAGGGTGAGCGCGGCAGCGCCCTCGGCCCGCTCGTCGGCGAAGATCCCGTAGGTGTGCGAGCAGGAGACGCTCGCGTTGGGGAAGGCGCGCTCCAGCAGGGCGGCGGTGTACCCGCCGGGCAGGGTGGCCGGGCGCAGGTCGGTGTGGACGGCGACCACGTTCCCGGCCGGCACGCCGAGCCGGTCGAGCTCGGCGGCGAGCTGGTACTCCGCGGGCGGCAGACCCGGACCGGAGTTGCGGTAGAGCATGACCTCCTGGCCGTCGGCCGGGTTCACGTAGGTGGCGACGGCGGTGTTGCCCGGGCCGGTGGCGGGCGGGTCGTTCCGCCGCGCCCGCTCGGCGTGCTTGGCCTCGTACGCGCGGATCACCTCGTCCACCGGGATCGACGGCCACACGGTGAGTTCGCCGGTCTCCCGGTCCACCACGCCGCAGGCGTCGCCGAGGTCGGCCGGCGGGCGGCGCTCCCCGGTGACGGGGTCGCGCTCCAGCGGCGCGGGCGCGGCCCAGACCACCCAGCCGAGACCGAACTCGCGGTGGCGGACGGCACGGCGCTGCTCGGCCGGCGCATCGCCGTTCAGCCAGCGGTCGGCTGCGGCGAGGGCCTGCTCCTGGGTGATCACGACGACTCCTCCGTGGTAGCGGACTCCGGCCGAGATTACCGTCAGGCACCGTCGACTCCGAACGGTTGCATATGATCGCACGACGAAACCGACTGCGGCCGACCGGTCTTGGCCGCCGCGGTCCAGGTGAAGTCCAGGGTTGAGGACGACGGGGAGGTGGCCGCCATGGCCGAAGAGCGCGAGATCGGCGACGACGAACTGCTGGATGTGGCGGACAACCCGACCCAGGCCGCCTCGCTGCACAAGGCACTGCGCACCCTCGCCAACAACTCCAACGTCGGCCCCGAGCTGCAGGAGATGGCGAAGAGCGTGCTCAGCGGCCGGATCGGCATGAAGGACGTCATCGAGTCCGACCGCTACATGCACGCGATCAGCGCCCGGCTCGGCGAGATCCACGACGCCGCCGAGCACCTGTCGCCGGAGGACCGACGCAGGTCGGAGGAGCGTGCGGAGAAGATGGTCCGCGAGCAGGAGGAGGCGGAGAACGGCTCCGCCAAGCGCGACGACCGGCGGAAGTGACGGGCCGTCCGGTCCGCGCGTGCGGGTTTGGTCAGGTCCGCGCGTGCAGGGTTGCCGCGGTGTTCGTGCGGGGGCGGTGAAGGGTCGGTCCCGACAGCGCTGACCAGGGATCTTTCCGGCGGCGAGGGGCGCCGGCGTGTCAGTGTGACGAATGGGATCATCTGACTGTTCGTCGTTCGTGCTGTGCTTTGTTCTCGTTCACCCGCACCCGGCCCCTCGGCCGGACGGGTCGGTCAGTTGGGGGGAACTGACTCGTGTCGCTGATGCTGCCGGACGGCCTTGAGTGGGTCCTGGAGATGCTCGGCTTCGACTGGCCGAAGGCGGACGAGGACAAGATGCGTGAGTGCGCCCAGGTGTGGCGTGATTTCGCGGATCAGGTCGATGAGTTGAATTATCGGGCGTTGTCGGCTGCGAACAGTGTGCGGTCGGCGAACTCGGGTGATTCGGTCGATGCGTTCGGGAAGGCGTTCGACAAGTTCTCGACGGGTGGGGACGGGTATCTCGCGGATGCGGCGCAGGCTGCGCGGTTGATCGCGGCGGCGTTCGAGGCTGCTGCGGTGATCGTGATCACGTGCAAGATCGCGGTGATTGCGCAGTTGGTGATCCTGGCGGCGGAGATCATTGCGGCGCAGGCGGCGGCGCCGTTCACGTTCGGTCTGTCCGAGGTCGGTGCGTTGGGGGCGACGCAGGCGACGAAGATGATCGTCCGCCGGTTGCTGAAGGAGCTCCGTGATGCGCTGATCGAGGCGATCATGGAGACGTTGAAGGATCCGATCGTGTCGGCCGTCCAGGCGATGATCAAGGATCTGATCGCGCAGACGGTGAACCAGGGCTTCGGTGCGCAGGACGGCTACGACCTCGGCCGGACGGTGAAGAAGGGCTGGGAGGAGGGGAAGTCCTCCGCGGAGAACTGGAAGCAGACCTTCGGCGAGTCCCTGAAGGACGGGCTCGGCTCGCGAGCCGGTGGCGCCGCCCGGCACCATGCGGACCGTGCGGCCGGGCACGGGGAAAGCGGCGGCCACGAGGGCGGCGGCGAGCACGGGAGCGGGAACGGGACCGGGAACGGGAACGGGAACGGCGAAGACTCCGGGTCGTCGTCCAACTCGTCGGGTTCCTCGGGCTCGTCGGGTTCCTCGGATTCGTCGGGCACGTCGGGTGGCTCGGGCAGCACCGGGACGTCGCGCTCGCACGGGTCGGGGTCGTCGTCCGGGTCCTCGCCGAGTGGCTCGCGCAACTCGTCCGGCGACTCCGGCAACGGTGGTGCCGACCACACTCCCTCGGTCGACAACGGGAACAGCGGTGAGGGCGGCACCGGTAACCGGAGCGAGAGCACGCCCCGGCCGGCGCCGGCCCCGGCACCTGCGAGCGACCACCGCAGCGCCACGCCGCTCGACCCCTTCGGCACGCGACTGAGCTCCGACTCCGCGCCCGCCCCCGCCGCGGACACGGCTGCGCCCGCCCACACGGGTACGGACAGCCGGCCGGCGCCCGGCTCGGACGGCCCGGTGCCGGCGTCGGGTAACGGCCGCGGGGCGGACGCGCCGCCCGCGCACACCGGTACCGACAGTCGGCCCAACCCTCCTGCCCACGACGGTTCTCCGGACGGACCCGCACACAACGGAGACGCCCCCGCGGACCGCTCCGGCGCGGACACCACCCGGCCCGGCCCGACCACCGCGCACCCGGCGCCCGACAGCGCTCCCGCTCCTGCCCCGACCCCTGCGTCCCACCACGCCGGCGACGGATCCCCGGCCCCGGCCCACGGTGGCACGCCCCACGCCGGTGACAGCGGTACCGCCCCGCACCCGGGTGGGGACGCCACCCGGCCCGGCCCGGTCTCCGCCCACACCGCGTCGGACAGTTCGCCCGCTCCCGCGCCGACCCCGGCCCCCGGCGGTACGCCGGCCGGACGGTCCGAGGCGGCGCCTTCCGCCGGTCCGCACCACGGCGGTGACAGCGGCACCCCGTCGCACGCGGGTACGGATGCCACCCGGCCCGGTCCGGTCTCCGCCCACGCCGCGCCCGATTCGTCCCGCACGCCGACGCCGAGCCACGAGGCCGGCTCCCCGTCGTCCCGTCCCTCCCCGGACGCCGGCCCGACGCCCGCGCACGCCCAGCCGGCTCAGCCGCATGCCGCCGATGCGCACACCACCGCTCCGTCCTACGGTCCGGTGCGCGGCAGCGACGAGCCGTCCGGTCGCCCGTCCCACCACGGCGACGGGCGACCGTCCCCGTCGTACGGTCCGGTGCGCGGGGACGCCCCGGCGGGTACCGCGGCCCAGTCCCACAACGGTCCGGAGGCCGGCCGCCCCGGGCACGAGGCGCCGCTGCAGCGCCACGAGCCAACCCCGCGGGCCGAGGAGGGCGCCCCGCAGCAGGAACGTTCCGGTTCGGCGGTGCCGCCGCATGCAGGTTCGGTGCCGCACGTCCCGGCCGGCGACGCCTCCCGCACGCCGTCCTCGGACGGTCCGCCCCGGGCGACCGTCCACACCGCCTCCACCGCGGTCGCCGATGCGCCGCCGACCCATACGCCCGGTACGCCCGCCCCGGACAGCGCCGCAACGCCGTCCACGGGCCAGCCGTCCCAGAACCCGGGCCCGGTGAACCCCGGCCCGGTGAGCCCCGGTGCAAGTGTCCCGCCGACCACCGGGACGTCCGGCACGGGCAGCGCGAACACGCCGCGCACCGACCGCCCCACCACCGGCACCCCGAACGCCGACCGGCCCACCCTCCCCGGGCAGCGGAACAACCCGGGCCCGGACCGCACCGACCGCCCCACCAACCTGGGCCGGCAGCCCGCTGCCGGCCGTCCCGACCCGCGGACCGGCACACCGCGTCCCGACGCCACCTCGCGTCCGGACCCGCGTGCCGACCGCCCGGCCGCCGATCGTCCGACCGGCACGCCGGAACACCGTCTCCCCGAGGCGGACCGGCATGGCGACGAGGGTGCGAACACGCCGAAGGTCAACCCCCAGCACAGCGCCCCGGACCACACGACACCCGACCACAAGCCGGGCGACCACGACAGTCCCGACCACACGACACCCGACCACAAGCCGGTCGACCCGGACCGTCCGGCCACCGCCGACCGTCCGCACGGCAGCCCGGGCGGTCTGGTCGAGCCGAGCCACCACGACCGCGAGCGGGTCGAGAACTCCGTCCCGCGTGACGCCGACGGCAAGCCGCAGCGGCATCCCGACCCGGAGGGCGACTGGCCGCGCGCCATCAACGGCGACCCGGACGCCCCCGGGCGCCACAACAACTGCGTCGACGTGGCACTGGCCACCGTCGACACCTACTCGGGGCACCCGACCCCGGCGGCCGCCCGCACCCCCGACCACGACGCGGACGGCAACCCCTCGGACCGTGGTGAGCGCGGCGGACGCGACCGCATCGAGAACGCCCTCGGTGCCAGGTTCTCCGACATGGGCGACGGCAAGGACGCCTATCGCCGACTGGAGGACACCCTCCGCCGCGAGGGCCACGGTTCGCAGGCCGTCATCATCACCCGCGACGCGGACGGCCGCGCCCACGCCTGGAACGCCGCCAACCACAACGGCAAGATCACCTACATCGACGCCCAGACCGGCCGCCGCTCCAACCAGCCTCTCCACAGCGGCGACCACGGCGTCTTCGCCATCCCCCTGAGCCCGGACCGCCGCCCCGCGAGCCCGCACACCGACCCCGGCCGGTCCGGTCACACCCGGACCGACAGCCGTCCCGACCGCCGCGCCCCGGCGGAGGCTGCCGGCACCAAGCACAAACTCGACCATGAGGGCGACGACGGGTCGGCCGCCAAGAAGCCGAAGACGGCGACCGACCCCGAAGGCCCGGGCAAGCCGAAGGTCACCGCACGGGACGAGGTCGAGGGCTCCGCCGAGTACGGCACGAAGCAGGACGAGAAGCACGAGCACCACGGACGGCTCGCGGACCCCTCGCAGAAGACCCTGCGCGAGGGCCAGGACGTACAGCAGACGGATCCGAGCAAGGCGTTCGCAGCCCTGGAGGCGTGGGAGCGCGACGGCTCCCTCCAGAAGCTGTTCGACGAGTCCGCCGAGCGCAACACCCTCAAGGGAGAGAACGTTCCCCGTGGGTTCACCCACACCGAGCTCGTACATGCGCTCGACGGATTCGCCGATCTCCATCCCAGCCAGCGCGGTGCCGTGGTCGCCGTCCTCGCCCGGATGAACGTCGACTTCCACCGGGGCAACGCGGTGGGCTACGCACTCGGTGGCCGACCCGACGGTTACGAGTGGTCGAACCCGAATTCCCCGCGTCCGCCGGAGGGTCGCTCGTGGGGAGCCCATTTCCACAAGAAGTTCGACATGTGGGGTACGAGCAAGAGCCCCGCGAGGAATATTTACAACGAGATGGTGAAGGGTTTCGGGAACCGTGAGGTCGGGACTTCCTGGGCCGCCTACTTGCGGGAGACCACCAATGGGACGGGCAACGCTCTGGACATGAGCGGGCGGAACTTCGCTGTGCTGGAGGTCAAGGATCCGGACAGCGGAGAGACCCACTACGTCGTGGACAGCTCCGCGCCGGGTACCGCCAAGGAGCACGAGGACCACTCCGAACCCCATGTGGGCAAGTACTTCGACGAGGTGAACAAGGCGCGGGTGGCAGCCGGCAAGAATCCGATGGAGGCCGTCCACCTCTACACCGAGCGGGAGCCCTGCGGGCGCTCGTCCGGTGGTGGTAGGACGGGCGGCATCAAGGGCACGAACGACTGCTCCATCTACATCCGCAACTCGCCCTCACTATCGAGCGTGGACGTGAGCTACTCGATCGGCTACCGCGCCGGAAAGATGTCCGCGGGAAACGTCCACCAGAACGCGGTGCAGGGCCAGAAGGCGGACACCCGCTGGTACATGCGGAACATCGAAGTGCTGTGGATGCGCATGGGTATTCGGAGGGACGGCAGCGCAGATGCATAGGATTGCCGAGTGACGAACGACGACTCCTCCCAGACCGTTCCCGTTACCGTCGACTGTGCCGGGCGGAGCCTCGAGGCGGTGATCGCAGCGGCCGTACGGGCGGCCGGCGCCATTGCGCCCGACGTCGCCCTGCAGTTGGAACGGGTGGAGTCCGCAGGTCCGCTGACGAGTTCCGAGGACCAGGAACGCATCGCGTCCTGGGTCCGCGAAGCAGCGTTCGGGCTCCTCGGGCGGCGGGTGTCGATCGCCGCGCCGGCGGTCGCCGACCGTTCGGGGCAGATCGGACAGCACGAACTTCCCGCGGATCCCGATGAATTGTTGTGGCTCGCCGCAGCGGCGGCCCTGGAGCCCTCGCGCTCGAGCCTGGACGTGTGGCGCGCGTTCGCAGCCGCCCTGACGGCCCGGCCGGTGCCGATCGAGCGGCTGACGGAGTTCGCGGGTTCCCGACCCGAGATCAGTTTGGAAGGCCGCACGGTCGGCTTCGTGGACCGGGCTGTACACCGGGCCGTCCGGGCCCGGCTGCCACTGAACGGCGTGCAGCAGCGTGCGCTCCACCGGGTCCTCGTGGAGCTCCGGTCCGACAACGGCGACACCACCGAGGCCGTTGCGGCCTACCTCCACGCTGCGTGGCCGGTGCATGCGGCGTTGGCGGGGGAGTTGGAGGAGTGGCTCTCCGATCCGGATTTTCTGGTGGAGTCCGGCTGGTACGGGCTGGGGCTGGGGCTGTCGCTGGCGTACCCGGAGGGTGTGCCGCTGGGCTCGGTCGCGGGTGATCTGCACTGTGTGCTGCTGGAGGGGTTGGCCGCGCCGGCGAGCCACGAGGAGTGGCTGTCCTGGGTCCACCATGCTTTGGTGGGGCGGGGGTTGAGCGAGGCTGCGCAGGCGGTGGCGGCGCGGGTGCGGTTGCCGTGGCGGACGGTGTGGTCCCGGTGGCAGTGGCCGAGCGGGTACGCGCCTCGGCAGCCGGAGGAACTCGCGCAGGACGAACTCTGCCTCGTGAACGGTCCGGACGGGCCGGCCGTCGCCACCCGGCGTGAGTCCCAGGAGGACTGGGGCACGGTGTTCGAGCAGCTGTGGGACGTCCGCACCGGCGAGAAGCTCGGCGGGGTGGACACCGAGGTGCACGAGAACGTCCTCCCCCGGGAGAAGGACCTTTCGGGCCGCACGGCCCTGCACACGGACGGGGAGTGGAGCTCCGCCGGTCTCGGCCTCCAGTACGAGGCGGTCTCCGAGCTGCCATGGGCAGGGGAGTCGGTGGAGCACGCCGTGCAGTGCACGCCCTCGGACCCGGTGGACGGCACGATGTGGGTGTTCATGGGGCGGTGCGGTCTGTTCGGTGCCCTGGTGCACGACGACCTGGTGGCAGGTCTGCCGCAGGTGCCACGGGGTTGGTACGGGCACGGGGTCACCCCGCGGGCGCAGTGGCCCGCGCCGGACGTGTCCCTCACCGGGCCCCTGAGCCGGACGGAGCTGGAACAGGACGTGGCGTTCGGTGCCGGTGCCTGCCGTCCGGTGGCGCCCGAACTGCTGCCGGACACGCTCGAGCACTCCGCCACCCGGGAGTTCCTCACGGAGGTGGGGTGGCCGGAGGTGGACGACCCGGCCCTGTCGACGGTCGCGCCGACGGCCGGCGGGCTCGTCCCGGTCGAGGGCCGTCCCCATCTGCTGGAGGGGCTGGGCGACTTCCGCGGAGATCCGCTGCTGCTCGACGGCCGCACTGGAGCGGTGTTCTGCGAGGACTCCGCGGACCTGCCGTCCCTGATGGCCTCCGGGTTGCCGGAGTTGCTCCGGATCGTGCTGCTGCACCGGGTCGTGCTGTCGGTGCCCGTGCTGCTCGGCGTCCACGACTCGGTGGACCTCGAGCAGGACGTCGCCCGATGGATCGGGACGGTCGACCCCGCCGCGGCCGAGGGCGGCTTCTGGGAGCACACCTACTTCTCCCCGAGCCTCATCGAGCTGTGGGAGGAGGGCCCCGAGTAGCGCTTCGCAGGTACCTCGTCCCACTGCAACAGTCTTGGAGCCCGACCTTGACCTCCCAGCCAGTCCACCAGCCGCACCCTCACCTGGGCGGGCGAGCGCCTGCGCTCCGGGCCCTGGCGTCATGGCTCGCCGACGTAGGTGCCCCGACCACCGTCTTGATCACGGGGACACCGGGAAGCGGCCGCTCGCGCCTGCTGACCGGCTTCCTGATGCTCTGCGATCCGGAGTACCGCAAGCTCATCGACACCGACGCCCTCCAGCCGGACACCGTGCCGGCGGAAGGCCTGCCGGTGCCACCGGTCTTCGTGGCCGCCGAGCTGACGCCCGCCCAGCTGCTGTGGCTGGTCGCCGACGAGCTCGGAATCGACGCGGATCGGACAGAGGACGTGTACGCGCTGCTCGCCGAGCCGCAGGAACTCCCCGTCCCTGTCGTCGTGGCCGACGTGGACCGGTCCGGTGTCCTCCGCGAGCCGGACGGTCCGGCCCGCGCCGCGCAGGAGGTCCTGCTGCCCTTGGCGCTCGCGCCCGGGATCCGGCTGCTCACCGACGTGCCCCGGGCGCAGGCCGAGTGGCTGGCGGAGCGGCTGCCCGCCGAGGACCTCCTGGTGATCGACCTCGACGAGGAGCCGTGGGCGGACGCGGATGCCTTGCGGCTCCAGGCTGCCGTCATGGTCGACCTGCCGGACGCGGCCGAGGCGATCGCTCGGAACGCGGACGGGCCGCTGGTCGTGGAACTGGCGGCCTGGTCGTTGCTGGCCGTGCCCGACGGCCCGGCAGTGGGCTTCCCCACCACGGTGGGGGACGCACTCGACCTGCACGCCGAGCGTTGCGGCACCGACGAACTCACGCTCCGCCGGCTGCTCGCCCCGCTGGCGCTCGCCGGCGCCGGGGCCTCCCTTCCGTTCTCGCTGTGGGAGCCGCTGGCCTCGGCGGTGGCCGGCAAGGACCTGGCCTCGGCGTTCGCCGACGGTCAGGCACTCCTGCTCCCCTTCTTCGACCTGCTCGACGGAGACGACGATGCGGACGGCTCGGAGCCCGCCGTCCGGCTGCGGCACCCGGCCCTGGCCGACGAACTGCGGGAGCGGTTCGGCACGACCGTTCGCGAGAGCAGCCGCAGGATGGCCAACGCCCTGCTGGCCCGGCTCCCCGAGGGGCCCGGGCGGTGGTCCGGGGCGTCGGCGTACGCTCGCACCGGCCTGATCCGCCACGCACTGGAAGGCGGTGTACTGGTGGAGCTGATGGCCGACCCGGCCTTCCTCGTCCATGCCGACCAGGTCGTGCTCCGCGCAGCCGCCGAACACCTCGCCGGCACCGGTGCGGAGCTGCCGGCCGTCGGGCGGACGTGGCTGCGCCTGGCTCCGTTGTTCACCCGCACCCAGGCGGACCCCCGTACCGTCGCGGGCCTGTTGGAGCACGGGTGCCGCCTGGACGGTCTCTCCGTCTCCGAGTTCGGTGTCGACCTTCCCTGGCACACGCTCTGGCACAGGCCGCTGGTGGGGATCGCCGGGATCACCGCCGCAGCGGGCCCGGACGGCACCCCGGCCGTGGTGGCCAACCTGCCCGGAGGCGAACAGCCACTGGTCGCCCATCACGCGCAGACCGGCGAGCCGCTGGACGGCGACCCGGCTCAGCTCGTCCGGCCGTCGGACGAGGACCGCGGGACCTGTGCCCTGCGACTGAGCGTCGGTGGCGACTACCTCCGCATCTGGCAGGCGGAGGGCGGGCAGCTGGCCGTCTTCGCCGCGACCGCTCCACTCGCCGGAGCCGATGTCACGCCGGACGGCATCGTCCTGGTGGCGGACAGCGCGGGGCTGAGCGCGCTGCGCGTACAGATCCCCGGCAGCTGAGCCGGATCGGGCGGTGACCGAGGCCGTGACGGGGGAGAAGGGAGATCTCGCAGGCCTCCTCCAGGCCCACCTGAACGTGGAGGCGGCGTTCCACCACCTCCCGCGGGTTCGGTCGACGCTGTCGTCCTTCGCCCCGGAGCGGGGGGAGTCGATCAAGCGGGAGTTCTCCCGGATCCTGGAGGTGAAGGAGCTCTCGGTCGGGCAGTACTGCGAGAGACGGATCGTCAGCCTCGGTCGAGGGGCTTCTCGGGCGTGGCGAGCCGCTCCGTCGGGCCGCCGAAGGGGAGGTGGACGGTCCGGGTGGCGAGCAGCCAATGGCCGTCCGTCCTGCGGAAGGTGTCCTCGTAGTGGCCGATGTTGGCGGGGAGTCGGGGCGGCGGCATGCCGCCCGTCCAGCCGTCGACCCGGTAGGTGGTGAAGTAGGAGGTGGCGGTGGCCGTGGTCGGCGAGTGGACGTCGACCAGGACGCTGCTGCACGGCCGGCGGGACAGGCGGTCGGCGGGCCGGGAGGCGAAGTAGCTCCGCAGGCCTCGGGGCCCTCGACGCGGCGTTTGCCGGCCGGCCACTCCCAGACTCCGTCGCGGGTGAACAGCTCGGCAGCGGAGGCGGATTCGCCCAGGTCGAGGCGGTGCGGGAAGTCGATGAGCAGACGCCCGCAGGCGTGTTCGGCCAGGAGTCGGTCCACGGGGTCCAGGACTCCGGTCGTCATCTCCGGTTTCTACCGGATGGATCGGGTCGAGGGCGGACGGATGCCGGCCCGGCGACGTCAAGGACGCTGAGGAGCTTGGCCGTTGGCGTCCGGGCCGGTCGCCGTCCGGGTGCGGAAGGTGCGGCGGTAGGTGTCCGGGGGCACGCCGACCGTGCGGTTGAAGTGCCGCCGCAGGGTCGTGGCGGTGCCCATGCCGGTGGCCGCGGCGACGGTGTCCACGCTGTCGTCGGTGGTCTCCAGCAACTCCTGGGCGTGGCGGATGCGTTGGGTCAGCAGCCACTGCAGCGGGGTGGTGCCGGTGACCGATCGGAAGTGGCGGCCCAGGTGGCGCGAGCTCATCCGCGCCCGGCGGGCCAGGTCCTCCACGGTCAGCGGCCGGTCGAGCCGTTCGAGCACCCAGGGGAACAGGTCGGCGAGCGGGTGGTTGTCCGGCGCGGGCACCGGGGTCGTGACGAACTGGGCCTGGCCGCCGTCCCGGTGCGGCGGTACGACCAGGCGGCGGGCGACCGCGTTGGCGACCGACGAGCCGTGGTCGAGGCGGACCAGGTGCAGGCACAGGTCCAGGGCGGCGGCCTTGCCGGCCGAGGTGAGCACACTGCCGTTGTCCACGTACAGGACGTCCGGATCCACCGCCACCCGGGGGTGGCGGGCGGCCAGGAGCCCGGTGTGCGCCCAGTGCGTGGTCGCGCGCCGTCCGTCCAGCAGCCCGGCGGCGGCCAGCACGAACGCACCCGTGCACAGCGAGGCCACCCGGGCGCCCGCCTCGTGGGCCGCGCGCACCGCGTCGACCAGGTCGGCGGGCGGCGCCACGTCGACGTCGGCCCAGCCCGGGACGATCACGGTGTCGGCCAGCGGGAGCCGGTCGAGGCCGTGGTCGGGCTCCAGCCGGAAGCGGCCGACCCGCACGGACTCCGGCCCGCAGACGGCGAGTTCGTACCAGGAGGCCGCCCCGCCGACCGCCCCGCTCCCGAAGACCTCGTACGCCACGGACAGTTCGAAGTGCAGCATCCCGTCGGTGACGGCCAGTGCGACAGTGCCCATGTCCGGAAGTGTACGGGTCGTGTCGTTCCGGACACTCGTGGTGCGGTGCCCGCGCCCGCCAGGATGTCGGTGACGGACCGCCGCAGACCGGCGGGGTCCAGCGGAGTCCGGGAGGACCCATGGGATCGGGACGTACGGTGGCGGTGTTCGGCGCGTACGGGCACACCGGGCGCTTCGTGGTGGCGCGGCTGCGGGAGCGGGGGTACGTGCCGGTGCTCTCGGGGCGCGACGCGGGCAAGCTGGCGGAGCTCGCGGTGTCCGAACCCGGTCTGGAGGTGCGTCCCGCGTCGGTCGACGACCCCGTCTCGCTCGACCGGGCGCTGGCCGGCGCGGCGGCCGTGGTCAACTGCGCGGGGCCCTTCGCCGTGACCGCGGCCCCTGTGATCGAGGCGGCCCTGCGCGCCGGGATCCCGTACGTGGACGTCGCGGCCGAGATCGAGGCCAACCTCGACACGTTCACGCACTTCGCGGACCGCGCCCGCGCCGCGGGAACGGTGGTCGTCCCGGCGATGGCCTTCTTCGGCGGCCTCGGTGACCTGCTCGTCACCGCGGCGCTGGGCGACCGGACGGCGGCCGACGAGGTGCACGTCGCGTACGGGCTGAGCAACTGGCACCCCACCGCCGGGACGCGGGCCGCGGGCGCGGTCTCCCGGGAACGGCGGGACGGCCGGCGGGTCCGTTACGCGGACGGGCGACTGGAGTACCGCCGGGACGACGCTCCGCTCGTGGAGTGGGCCTTCCCCGACCCGCTGGGCACCCGCCCCGTCGTCGGGGAGTTCACGATGGCCGACGTCGTCACCGTGCCCAGCCACCTGGCCGTCCAAGACGTGCGCACCTACATGACGGTCGAGGCGGCGGGGGACCTCGCCGCCCCGGACACGCCGGCGCCGACCGCGGCCGACGAACACGGGCGCTCCGCGCAGACCTTCCTCGTCGACGTCGTGGTGCGCTCCGGCAGCAGCGAACGGCGGGCCGTGGCACGGGGACAGGACATCTACGCCGTCACGGCACCGCTCGTGGTGGAGGCGGTCGACCGCATCCTGACCGGACGGACCAGGACGGTCGGCGTCGCCTCCGCGGGCCGGCTCTTCGACGCACCAGACTTCCTGCGGGCACTGTCGCCGCACCTGACAGTGGAGGTGCATTCCTGAGGCGTGTCGGACTCAAGCGGGGTGGATGATTCCGGTTAGGTGGGGGTCGTGCGAAGTGGCCGCCCATGGTGACGTCGGCCCGCCGTCGCACCGTAGGATCATGCGGTTGACGGGTAGTGGGACAGCCGGACCGGTTCGCATCGCACGGTCCAGCAGTTGTCGCAGTCGTACGGGGGACGGGGAGTTCGGTGGCGCAGCAGATCATCGTCGACGAGGAGAACCTGCGGTCCCAGGGCCGGAACCTCGAGTCGGTCGGCAAGGACTTCCAGGAGGCGGCCGACCGGATGAAGTCCCGGCTGGAAGCCCTGGAGGGCGGCAGCGAGCCCCCGTGGGGAGACGACGACCTCGGCGAGAAGTTCGGCGTCGTCTACGAGGGCCTGCGTGACGGCATGCAGGAGTCCATGGACTCGCTGGCGCAGCGGCTCGGCGAGATCGGCCAGAAGCTCCAGGTGATGGCCGACAGCCATGCGGCGAACGAGGCCGACACGACCGGCCGGCTGGACGCCCTCGGCGGCCGAACGGACGCGCTGGGCAACGAGATCCACACCATGTACCGCCCGCAGGTGTGACGGGCGCGCGCCCGCCTGCTGACCGTCCGTCTTCTTCACTCCTGCGTCCGGAAGGCGCGGGAATCCGCTAGGGGGAACTGACTCGTGTCGCTGATGCTGCCGGACGGCCTTGAGTGGGTCCTGGAGATGCTCGGCTTCGACTGGCCGAAGGCGGACGAGGACAAGATGCGTGAGTGCGCCCAGGTGTGGCGTGATTTCGCGGATCAGGTCGATGAGTTGAATTATCGGGCGTTGTCGGCTGCGAACAGTGTGCGGTCGGCGAACTCGGGTGATTCGGTCGATGCGTTCGGGAAGGCGTTCGACAAGTTCTCGACGGGTGGGGACGGGTATCTCGCGGATGCGGCGCAGGCTGCGCGGTTGATCGCGGCGGCGTTCGAGGCTGCTGCGGTGATCGTGATCACGTGCAAGATCGCGGTGATTGCGCAGTTGGTGATCCTGGCGGCGGAGATCATTGCGGCGCAGGCGGCGGCGCCGTTCACGTTCGGTCTGTCCGAGGTCGGTGCGTTGGGGGCGACGCAGGCGACGAAGATGATCGTCCGCCGGTTGCTGAAGGAGCTCCGTGATGCGCTGATCGAGGCGATCATGGAGACGTTGAAGGATCCGATCGTGTCGGCCGTCCAGGCGATGATCAAGGATCTGATCGCGCAGACGGTGAACCAGGGCTTCGGTGCGCAGGACGGCTACGACCTCGGCCGGACGGTGAAGAAGGGCTGGGAGGAGGGGAAGTCCTCCGCGGAGAACTGGAAGCAGACCTTCGGCGAGTCCCTGAAGGACGGGCTCGGCTCGCGGGCGGGCGGCGCGGCCCGGCACCACCTGGACAACGCGGCCGGACACGGCAGCAGCCACGGCGACGGCGGCAGCGGCCACGAGAGCGGCGGCAGCGAGAGCGGTAACGGGAGCGAGAGCGGGAGCGGCGGGGACTCCGGGTCGTCGAGCTCCTCCAACTCCTCTGGCTCATCGGGTAGTTCCGGGTCGTCCCACTCGCCCGAATCCGGCGGCTCCTCCGGGTCCTCCGGTTCCTCGGGCGACCGCGGATCGTCCGGCGGCTCGAACTCCTCCGGCTCGTCCGGGTCTTCGAACCCGACCGGCAGCGGCTCGTCCAGTGGTGGTTCGTCGGGGAGCGGTTCGTCAGGAAGCGGGCGGCCGAGCGGTGGGGACGCGAGCACCGGCACCGACCACACCTCCTCGGGCGCTTCGTCCGGGACAAGCGGCGACTCCGGGTCCCACAACAGCAGCAGTGACGGCGGGTCCTCGACCCAGCACGGCAACGACGGCCGTGGCAACCGGAGTTCGACACCGCTCGACCCGTTCGGCACCCGGCTGAGCTCCGACCCGGCGCCCGCGCCGGCAGCCCAGCACACCCCGTCCGGCAGTGACGGCACCCCGCCGTCCGGCTCGCACACCCCCTCCTCCGGCCCCGACACCGGCTCCCCCACGCACACGGGTTCGGATGGCTCTGGTTCGGCGCGGCACGATGGCGCGGACGCGCCTCCGGCGCACACGGGTACGGACGGGCGGTCGACGCCGGCCTCGGACGGGCCTGCGCCGGCGCGGCACGATGGCGCGGACGCGCCTCCGGCGCACACGGGTACGGACGGGCGGTCGACGCCGGCCTCGGACGGGCCTGCGCCGGCGCGGCACGATGGTGCGGACGCGTCTCCGGCGCACACGGGTTCGGACGGGCGGTCGACGCCGGCCTCGGACGGGCCTGCGCCGAGTCATCACGAGTCCTCGGACGGGCCTGCGCGTGCCGGTGACGGCCATGCGGACCGGTCCGGTGCGGACACTCCCCGGCCCGGGCCCGTATCGGCGCACTCCACTCCCGATGCCACCCCCGCCCCGGCGCAGTCCCACGGCGGACCGCAGCACACCGGGGAAGGACAGCCGTCGCACGGCACGCCGGACTCCCGTCCGGGGCCGGCCTCGGCCCACCCGACCCCCGACTCCGCTCCCGCTCCCGCGCACTCCGGTGACTCCCGTCCCGCGTACGGGCCGGTGCGCGGTGACGACGGGGCGTCCACGCCCTCGCACGGCGGGGGCGACCACGGCACGCCCTCGTACGGCCCGGTGCGCGGCGGGGACGCCACCCCGGCGCCCGCGCACGCCTCCGACGGCGGTCCGGCCAGGCCGGGCGGCGACATCCCGTCCCAGCAGGACCGCTCCGGCCCGGCGCCGGACTCCGTGCCCGACCACCGCACGCCCGGCAACACGCCGACCCCCGATCCGACGTCCGGTTCGCACGGCACGGGCGAGGGCAGGGGAGTGCCTTCGGCCGGCGGCGTGCCGCACTTGCCGTCGGCGGTCATCCCGTCGGGTGGCGTGCCGTCCGCGGGTCCGGACCACTCGCGCCCGGCCCCCTCCTCCTCGGACGGGCCGCACCGCGCCACGGTCGAGACCGCCTCCACGGCGGTCGCCGACGCCCCGCCGACCCACACCCCGACCGCCGGTCCGGACGCGACGTCCGGTCAGCCCGGCCCGTCCGGCCAGAACGCGGGCACTCCCACGGCCACCGGCCCGATCGCGACCGGGCCCGTTCCGGGGGCCGGCGTGCCCGGCTCGGGTACGCCGTCCGGTGGCACCCCGCCGCGGCAGGGCGGTCCCGTGCCCCATCCGGCCACCGGCGGTGACGGACCGTCGACCAACCGTCCGGCCACTGTGCCCGGCCAGTCCTCCGGCCGCCCGGATCACGGCGACCGTCCGACCGGCCTCGGCCGCCAGCCCGGCACGGACCGCCCCGGTACGGACCGTCCGTCCGCTGCTCCGCGCCCCGATGCCGACCGGCCCTCGCGTCCGGACCCCCGGACGGCCGACCCGCGCAGCGCGGACCCGCGTACCGCCGACCAGCGGCCCTCCACCGACCGTCCGACCGGTGCCGTGCCGCGCCCGGACGCCGATCGTCCGGGTGGAGATCGTCCGGGTGGCGACGGCCCGGCACGAACCCCGGACAGCGCCCGCGCCGACCACGCCTCGGAAACCCGCCCGGAGGACCACGGCAAGGCCGAGGACCACGGCAAGCCCGAGGACCACGGCAAGGGTGACGAGCAGGCCAAGGCCGACGACCACGGCAAGCCCGAGGATCACGGCAGGGCCGACGAGCGGCACGACCACGACCGGCCCGAGGACACGGACTCCCACACCGATCAGGACGGTCGCCCCGACGCCGACACACCCCCGCACGAGCGCCCGCTCTCCGACAGCCGCCCGTACGACACGCCCGGCGGCCTGGCCCGGGTGGAGGAGCACCACCAGCAGGAGCTGGAGCGGCGCATCCCGCGCAACCCCGACGGCACCCCGCAGCGCCACCCGGACCCGTACGGGGACTGGCCGGGGGCGGTCAACGGGGACGGGCACCGCGAGCCCGGCCGCGACAACAACTGCCTGGACGTGGCGCTGTCCAGCGCCGACACCTACAGCGGCAACCCGAGCGCCGCCGCGGCCCGCACGGACGACGGCAGCCCGGACGGCGAGCGGGGCGGCCGGGACCGTGCCGAGCGCCAACTCGGTGCGCCGTTCCGGGACCTGGGCAACGGCGACCAGGCGTTCCACCGGCTGGAGGACACCCTCCGCGAGTCCGGTCACGGCTCGCAGGCGGTCATCGTCACCCAGGACGCGCACGGCCGTGCCCACGCCTGGAACGTGGTCAACCACAACGGCAAGATCGTCTACCTCGACAACCAGACCGGGGCGCGCAGCGACAAGCCGATCCACAACGGCGACCACGGCGTCTTCGCGATCCCGCTCGACGCCGACCGCCGCCCGATCACGTCCGACCACCGTCCCTCCGACTCCAACGCCGGCTCCACCACCCGTCCGGACCGGGACGGCGACTCCACGACCCGTCCGGACCGTACCGAGGGCGCCGACCACCCCGACCGGGCCGACCATCCCGGCCGGAACGGCGACTCCGCGGACCGCCGGCCCGCGGACCCGGCCGGCAAGACCAAGCACAACGAGGACGGGACGGAGTCGGACGCCGAGGCCGGGCCGCCGAAGAAGAAGCAGAAGCCGAACCCCGACGACATGGAGGTGGACTCCGGGCACGGCCACACGCCGGACACCACGACCCCGGACGACGCCACCACCTCGGACGCCGCCACACCGACGGACGACCGCCAGGGCTCGACGCCGTACCACGAGGCTCAGCCGGACGACCACACGCACTACAACATGCTCGGCGACGAGGAACAGCAGACCCTGCGCCGCCGCGAGAACGCCGATGTGCAGCAGTCCGACCTGGACATCGCCCATGGGTTCCTGCGGGACAGGTTCGAGGACAGGTCGCTCGGCGACTTCCTCCAGGAGACCGCCGACACGGCCCGGCAGAACAAGGAGAACAAGGACAAGCCGGACGAGGAGTTCCAGCTCGCCTTCGACAAGGAGCAGATCGAGAAGAAGCTGCACGGCTTCAAGGACCTGCAGCCGAGCGAGCAGGGGGCGGTCGTGGCGAGCCTGGGCCGTATGAGCCTGGCCTACCACCAGCAGCACGCGGTGGGTGCGAGCCCGGAGCACGCCACCGACCCGTACCACTACCGCGACGACCACGACCGTTCGGGCATGTCGGACTGGGAGGCCGGCAAGCAGCAGAACGACGAGCATCACACCGACGCCGATTCCCGAGGCGTGGCGACGCACCAGACCCACGACTTCTGGCAGGGCGCGCGCGGCAACCTGCACCGCGATCTGAAGGAGGGCGAGAAGCCCGAGGGGCCGACCCCGGCCCGGCTGGTCCGCGAGCACATGGTCGAGCGCTACCGTGAGCTGCACCCGGAGAAGGCCCACCTGACCGAGCGTCAGGTGGAGCTCGCGATCCGGAGGGAGACCATCGCGCACGTCAGGGGGGACCACCGGCCGGACTTCAGCGGAAAGAACTACGCCGCGATCGAGGTGGTCGGCAGCGACGGCAAGGTCCGTTACGTCGTGGACAGTTCGCTGCCGCCCGGCAAGGCCGGCATGCAGCCCGAGCACTCGGAGCCGCACATGGGCCGCTGGATGGAGCGGCTCAACCAGCGTGCGGAGGCGGGCAACTACACGGTGTCCACCCTCTGGACGGAACGTGAGCCCTGCGGGCAGAGCTCGGGGCACGGGCACTGCTCACGCTTCCTGACCGAGTCGATGCCCGACACCGAGGTCGGCTACGGCGTCGGCTACCGCAAGGGCGACATGGAGGACGGCCACGACACCGCGGCCGAACGGGAGGCGGCAGCCGCCAGGATGGACCAGGACATGCAGGATCACCTCAACCGGCTCGGCGACCTGTGGTACGACATGGCCGTCAGCGGCGAGCTGGACAAGAACCGGACCCCGAACCAGTACGTCCCGCCGCAGCAGTGACAATCGACCGCAGAGACCAACGCCGACCAGTCCCACCCATGGAGGCGCCATGACCCCCGGCCCTGACCAGACCCCCGGCCCCACCGGTGGCTTCGACGTGCGCGAACTGCCCGTGCTGATCGAGCAGCCGCAGTTCCTGGCACGGGTCGGCCGGGCGGAGCTGCTGGCGGCGATCGCCGAGTGCTGGCCCGACGGGGTGCCCGCCGGCACCCTCGCGGAGGACATCCACCACCTCGACCGGCTGGGCGTGCGGCCGGGCGCCGAACAGGGCGCGGAGTGGCTCTCCTGGCTGCACCTGCTGCTCGTCAGCCACGGCCGGTCCGAGGACGCCGCCGCCCTGGTGGCGGCCGCGCCGCGGCTGCCCTGGCGCACGGTCTGGTCGCGCTGGGTCCCGCCGGGCGCCCGGGCCGCCTGTTCGGCCCCCGGCGGCCGGGTGACCGGACTGCAGCTGGTGGAGCGCGACGGGCAGCAGCTGGTCCTCGCCCACGAGGCCTTCGTACTGGCGCGGATGGAGCGGATGGAGCCCGACGACGAGGAGGGCTTCTACGAGTACGCGGTGGACCTGCGCACCGGCGAGCCGGTCGCCGGGCCGAAGCTCTACCGGCCGTACGCGCACGACGAGTTCCCCGAGGACTACGTCCCGCTGCTGCCCGCGGACCTGCCGCGGCCGGGCGAGGGGGCGACCAACGGCCCGGACGGCTGGGAGGGCGGGGCGAAGGCACTCCCGGTCTGCCACGAGCAGATCGGGCAGGCGGTCCGGACGGGTGCGCTCGCGGTCCTCGGTGGCGGCTGGGGGTACTACGCCGTCGAGATCGACGAGGCCGCGGCCGTGCTCGACGACGCGGCGACCCCGGTCTGGCCGATGCCCGCCGAGGACGACGTGACGACCCGGGTCGCCCCGGCGGAGCTGCCCGGCGCAGCCCGGACGGTGACCCGCGGCTGGCTGGCCGACCGGTTCGGCGCCGACCGCCTGTGGTCCGCCGACCCGGCCGAACTCCCCGACGGCCTGGAGCACGGCCCGACCCGCCGCTTCCTGACCGAGGTCGGCCTGCCCGCCGTCCGGATCCCGCTGCTGGACCTCAGCGGCGAGGTGCTCGCGCAGGAGGGCCTCGGCGAGCTGCGCACCGAGGACTTCCGGGACGGGGACGAGGACGGCGACGACCGCGGCGAGTTCTGCTACCTGATCGCCAAGGACCTGGAGCGGCTGATCGTGGTGGACGGCGCCACCGGCCGGGTCGGCCTGTACGACCCCGACCGGTACGAGGGCGACTACGACAGCGGCCCGGTCGCCTCCTCCGTCGAACAGTTCGCCGCCCTGCTCCGGCTCTACGCGTCGTTCTACTACGGCGCCACCGCTGCCGAACTGGCCGACGCCGAGCGGGCGCTGCGGGTGTGGGCCGAGGAGCTCGACCCGGTGACGGCCTCCTCCACCTTCTGGCAGGAGGTCTTCCAGGACCGCGAGGACTTCGAGTGACCCCACCCCGGTACGGCACGAGCCCGGAGACGACCAGGTGAACGATCCGACGACCCACCAGCCGCACCCCCACGTCGGTGGACGCGGCGAGGCGCTGCGCGCACTCGCGGCCTGGCACGCCGCCGGGCCGTCGGCCCCGCGGACGGTGCTGCTGACCGGCCGTCCGGGCTCCGGCAGGTCCCGGCTGCTCACCGGCTTCCTGATGCTGTGCGACCCCGCGTCCCGCGAGCGGATCGACCTCGGCGCGCTCGACCCGGCCACGGTGCCCGCAGCCGAACCGCCGCCACCGCTGGTCTGCGACCCGGACGGACTCACCGCGGCCCAGCTGCTCTGGACGGCCGCCGACGTCCTCGGCCTCGACGTCGACCGCACCGAGGACCTGCTCGACCGGCTCGCCGAGGAGCGCACCACCGCCACGGCCCTCGTCGTCCCGGACGTCGACCGGGCCGGGCCGCTGCGCGCCCTGTGCGAACCCGGGCGGGTCGCCGCCGAGGTCCTGCTGCCGCTGGCACTCTCGCCGTGGGTGCGGATGCTCGCCGACGTGCCGAAGGAACAGGCCGCCTGGCTCGCCGAGCGGATCCCCGCCGGGCAGCTGCAGGTGATCGACCTGGACGAGGCGCCCTGGGCGGACCCGCAGGCCCTGGTCCGGCAGGCCGAGTACATGCTGGACCGGCCCGCCCTCGCCGGCGAACTGGCCGCGCGGGCCACCGGCCCGCTGGTGGTGCGGCTCGCCGCCTGGTCGCTGCGCGCCGCCCCGGCCGACGGTCCGGTGGAGCTCCCGGCCGGCGTCGGTGACGTCCTCGACCAGCACGCCGAGCGCTGCGGTGCCGACGAGCTGACGCTGCGCCGGCTGCTCGCCCCGCTCGCCCTGGCCGGCGACGGCGAGGCCGTGCCGTTCCTGCTCTGGGCGCCGCTCGCCTCCGCGGTCGCCGGCCGCGACCTGTCCAAGGCCTTCGCCGACGGCCAGGCCCTGCTGCTGCCGTTCTTCGAACTGGTCGGTGAACGCGACGACCCCGCGGTGCGCCTGGTGCACCCGGAGATCGGCGCCGAGCTCCGCGAACGCTTCGGTTCGACCGTCCGCGAGGCGCAGCGCCGGATCGCCGCCGTCCTCACCAACGGCCTGCCGGCCGGGCCCGGCCGGTGGGAGCACGCCGCACCGTACGTGCGCGAGCACCTCACCGGGCACGCCCTGGAGGCCGGGACGCTGCCCGAACTGCTCGCCGACCCGGGCTTCCTGGTGCACGCCGGGCAGGTCCGGCTGCGGGCCGCCGTCGAGCACCTGGCGGCCGCCGGTACCGAGCTGCCGCCGCTCGCCCGCACCTGGCTGCGGCTGGCGCCGCTGTTCACCCGCACCGAGGCCGGTCCGCTGCTGCGCGCCGCGCTGCTGGAGCACGCCTGCCGCCAGGACGGCCTGCCCGCCCCCGACTTCGGGCTCGACCTGCCCTGGCGGACCCTGTGGGCCCGCCCGCTGCCGGGCGTCACCGCGCTGACCGCGGCGACCGCACCCGACGGCGCGACCGTCGTGGCGGCCCGCGTCGCCGGTGCGGAGCCCGGACTCGCCGTCCACGCGGTGCCGACCGGCGAGCCGGTCGACGTCCCCGGCGAGCAGCTGACGCCGCTGACCGAGGAGCAGCGGGCGGCCTGCCCGGTGCGGCTCGGCATCGGCGGCGACTACGTGCGGCTGTGGCCGCGCGAGGAGGGCGACCCGGTCGGGGTCTTCCTCTCCGCGGGCCCGCTCGGCGGTGCCGACGTCACCCCGGACGGTGTGCTGCTGCTCGCCGACGCCGCCGGGCTGAGCGCCCTGCGGATCACCTCGTCGGCCCCGGTGTGAGCCGGGCCGCGACAGCAGTGCGTACCCCCAACCACCGGGCCCCCGGGCCCCGGTCCTGAAGGAGAACGACCGCGTGACGACCCGCGCGCAGGCCGTCGAGGCGGCCCACCAGTGGATCAACGGCGACCGGCCCGAGGAGCAGTGGCGCACCGTCGGCGTCCACGAGTTCGACCTGGGCTGGGTGGTCTGGGCGGAGGCCGAGGCGGCCGGGGCCGGTGCGTCCGAGGGCGGGCGGCGGGCGCCCGCCGACATCGGCTCCGCCAGTGCCGTGGTCGACCGGGAGACCGGCAGGCTCACCACCTGGCCGTCGGTGCCGGTCGAGGAGGTCGTCCAGCTGTACCGCGACAGCCTCGGCGCCGGCAGCTACGACCCCGACCGGCCGCTCGCGACCGGTCCCGGGGCGACCGCCGTGCTGACCTACCGGGACGCGGACGGCAAGGAGCAGACGCTGTTCCGGATGTCCTCCCCGGGCGGCGGCCACCCCGAGCTGGAGGCCTGGCGCACCCTGCAGCAGCAGGGCGTGCGGCCCGAGGACGTCCTCACCGTCCACTGCGACCTGCGGCCCTGCGAGCTGCCCGGCGGCTACTGCGCCGCCGCACTGCTCGCCGAACTGCCGGTCGCGGCCTTCTCCTACGGCCACGACTACGGTCCGCGGTTCAACCGCCGGGCCGCTGCCGTCCGTGCCCTGACGGACGCCACCGAGCAGCTCTTCCGCGAGGCCGGCCGGCCGCTGCCGCCGCACCCCAACCGGGCGCCGTTCCCGCGCGGGGCCGAGGCCGCCGCGCCGGAGCGGGACGCCGCTCTCGGCCGCCGCCTCGCCGAGCAGTTCGGCGCCGAAGGCGTGCACCGCTTCGACGCCGACGACACCGCCGCCACCGCGCTTCCGGAGGCCGCCCGCGCCACCCTGGTCTGGGCCGGCCTGCCGACCCGGGTCGAGGGCTTCTTCACGCTGCTGCCGGGCCTGCCCGACGTCTCCGCCCACCTCGACGCGGCCGGCCGCGGCAGCCGCGTCCCGGACGCCGCCCGCGCGGTGCTCGCCGAGTACGTGCTGATCGGCACCGACGGGCACGCCCTCCTCGCCGTGCAGTGCGGCGACGGCGGCACCGGCACCGGCGAGGGCGTCGGCCGTATCTGGGCGGTCGACCCCGACAACGGGACGGGCCGCTACGTCAACCGCGACCTCTCGGCGTACGTGCGCTGCCTCGCCCTCCTCGCGGCCCACCGGCCGGCCCGCCGCGGCCTCGACCCGCACGCCGCCGCCGACGCCACCGACACCTTCCAGCGGCAGCTGGCGGCCCTCGACCCGACCGTCTTCCAGGACCCGGAGAACTGGTGGGCCGTCGTCGTCGAGCAGATGTGGGACGGCCTGCTCTGAGCGGACGCACCCGATGAACCGTCCCCGTACCGTCGACCTGGTCCTGGAGTGGGTCGCAGGGGCGGAGCCGGGCGACGCACTGGCCGTCCCGGGTTCCGGTGACGCGCTGCGGGCGGCTGCCGCGCGGCTGCCGGGCAGGGTCGTGACCGTGGACTGCGCCGGCCGGTCGGCGCGGGCGGTCGCCGTGGACGTCCTCGCCGGGCTCGGTGTTCCCGTGACCGAGGACAGCGGCCGGCCCCACTGGCGAAGCTGATCGGACGCGTCCGGGGCACGGCCACGGTGCTGCTGATCGACGTGCACCGGGCCGGCCGCCACCACCCCGGCGCACAGCCCGGCCGGATCGTCGGCCTGCTGGTGGAGGCGCTGCTGAGCGCCGGCAGGGTCAGGGTGGTCGCCGGGACCGGCGAGGACACCCCGGCGCCGCCCTCGGGATGGGAGGTCCTGCCCGTCCCCCCGGGCGGAGACGGCCCGTGCCCGGAGCCGCGGCCGTACGACCCGGCCGAGCTGCCCCGACTGATCGAGCAGCCGGCCTTCCTCGCCCGCACACCGCGCGAGGACCTGCTGGACGCCATGGCGGTGTGCTGGCCCGCCGGAGTACCGGCCGGCACGCTCGCCGAGGACATCCACCACCTCGAACGGCTCGGCGTGGAGCCGGGGCCCGCGGACACCGACGAGTGGATCTCCTGGCTGCACCTGCACCTGCACCTGCTCCTGACCGGCCGCGGACACCCGGAACGAGCCCTGGAGCTGGTCGCCCCCGGCGGCACCTACCTGATCGACGACCTGCTGCCGCTGCCCGACTGGCCCGCCGAACACACCGCCGCCGTCCGACGGATCGTCGGACACCTGACGGAACACCCGGCCCTCCGGACCGTCCGCCTCGCCTGGTCGACCGGCCTGCTCATGGCCGTCAGGACGGCCTGACGTCCCTCGGGCCGCATCCGAACGACCGCCGTGGATGACGTGATCGCGCCCTTTACGGGCTCCCTACCCGGAACGGGGTTAGGGTCGGTGGCCATGGGGTTCGGGTGGGCCCGGCGCCACCGCCGGCTGGGACGGCGTGCGCTGGTGGCATGGGTGGTTGCGGCGGTGCTGGTCGTCGTGGGGGCGATCGGCACCGCCGCCGGCGGTTCCGGGCCCGAGGTGCGCCAGGAGGACCGCTTCCTCGACATGCCCGAAACAGCGGGCGGCGGCGCGACCGTCCGCATCGACACCTCGTTCTTCACCACCGGCACCTCGCCGCGCCCGGCGATCCTGCTGGCGCACGGCTTCGGCGGTTCCAAGGAGGGCGAACGCGACCGGGCCCGGCAGCTCGCCCGCGCCGGGTACGCCGTCCTCACCTGGTCCGCCCGCGGCTTCGGCCACTCCGGCGGCAGGATCGGCCTGGACGCCCCGGACCGCGAGATCCGGGACGTCACCCGGCTCGTCGACTGGCTCGCGAAGCGGCCCGAGGTGCAGCTCGACAGGGCCGGCGACCCGCGGGTCGGCATCACCGGCGCCTCCTACGGCGGCGGGGCCGCCCTGCTCGGCGCCGCCTACGACCCGCGGATCGACGCGGTCGCCGCCGGCATCACCTGGTGGAACCTCGCCGACGCGCTCTTCCCGCAGGCCGCCCAGGGCTCCACCGCCGCCGACGGCGTCTTCAAGAAGCTCTGGGCCGGGCTGTTCTTCACCACCGGCTCGGCCGGCGCACCCACCGGCGGGTCCTCCGGCGCGCCCAGGGACGGACAGCCGGACGGACAGACGGACGGTCAGCAGGGCACGGTCGGCTGCGGCCGGTTCCTCGACGAACTCTGTGCCATGTACAACCGGGTCGCCGCGGCGGGCCGTCCCGACGCGGAGGCCGTCGCGGTGCTGGACAAGTCCAGTCCGTCCTCGGTCGCCGACCGGATCAAGGTGCCCACCCTCGTCGTCCAGGGCCAGCAGGACTCGCTCTTCCCGCTCGACCAGGGCGACCGGATCGCGAAGGCCGTCGCCGCCAACGGCGCCCCCGTCGCCGTCGACTGGTTCGCCGGCGGCCACGACGGCGGCACCGAGGGCAGCGAGCGCACCGACGCCCGGGTCACCGCCTGGTTCGACCACTACCTGGCCGGCAAGTCCACCGGCACCGGCCCCGCCTTCCGGGTCACCCGCACCGGCGGCGTCGACTCGACCGGCTTCCAGGCCGTGCTGCGCGGTGCCGACGCCGACGCGTACCCCGGCCTGGGAGGCACCGCCACCCGCACCGTCGAGCTCGCCGGACGCGAGCAGACGATCGCCAACCCGCCCGGCGGCGCCCCGCCGAACATCTCCACCGTCCCCGGCATCGGCGCGCTCTCCCAGGCCGCCGCCCTCGGCAGCGGCCTCGCCCTCGACTTCCCCGGCCAGTACGCCGCGTTCGACTCCGACCCGCTGACCGCCGGGCTCGACCTCACCGGGCAGGCCCGGGTCTCCGTCACGGTGCACGCCGACCGGCCCGACGCGGTGCTCTTCGCCAAGCTCTACGACCTCGGCGCGGACGGCAAGCAGACCCTGCCGCAGCAGCTCGTCGCACCGCTGCGGGTCACCGGTGCCGACGCGCCCGGCGGCCGCACCGTGCAGATCGCGCTTCCCGCCGTCGACCACTCCTTCCCGGCCGGGCACCGGCTGCGGCTCGTCCTCGCCTCCACCGACCTGGCCTACGCCTCCCCGGCGCAGCCCGCCACCTACACCGTCTCCGCCGCCGGGCCGGTCACCGTCCCGACCGTCGCGGGCCTGCACACCGAGGCCGCCCCGCTGCCCGCCCGGGTCTGGGTGCTGCCGCTGCTCGCCGTCGCCGTCGCGGCCGGGCTGCTCCTGCTGCGCCGCCGGCGCCGCCCGCAGCTGCCCGCCGACCCGGCGCTGGCCGGCGTCCCGCTGCAGATCACCGGCCTCAGCAAGCGCTACAAGGGCGCCGCCGACCGGTACGCGGTGCGCGAGCTGTCCTTCCGCGCCGAACAGGGCCAGGTGCTCGGCCTGCTCGGCCCGAACGGCGCCGGCAAGACCACCACCCTGCGCATGCTGATGGGCCTGATCCGCCCCGACGAGGGCGAGATCCGGATCTTCGGGCACGCGGTGCGGGCGGGGGCGCCCGTCCTGTCGCGGGTCGGCGCCTTCGTCGAGGGTGCGGGCTTCCTGCCGCACCTCACCGGCCGCGCCAACCTGGAGCTGTACTGGCAGGCCACCGGCCGCCCCGCCGAGGACGCCCACCTGGACGAGGCACTCGCCATCGCCGACCTCGGCGAGGCCCTCGACCGTGCCGTCCGGACGTACTCCCAGGGCATGCGGCAGCGCCTCGCCATCGCCCAGGCCATGCTCGGGCTGCCCGACCTGCTGATCCTCGACGAGCCGACCAACGGCCTCGACCCGCCGCAGATCCGCGAGATGCGCGAGGTGATGATCCGCTACGCCGCCGGGGGCCGCACCGTCATCGTCTCCAGCCACCTGCTGTCCGAGGTCGAGCAGAGCTGCACCCACCTCGTCGTCATGGACCGCGGCCGGCTGGTCACCGCCGGAGCCGTCGGCGAGATCGTCGGCGGCGGCGAGCAGCTGCTCGTCTCCACCGCGCCCGGCCACGGCCGCGAGGAGCTCGCGGCGGCCGCCGGCAAGCTCGCCGCGCTCGACGGCGTCGTCTCGGCGGAGGCGGTCGACGGCGGCCTGCTCGTCCGCCTCGACGACGGTGGCAGCGCCGCGCGGCTGGTCGTCGAACTCGTCCGCCTGGAGGTGCCCGTGACGGGCGTCGGCCCGCAGCGCCGCCTGGAGGACGCCTTCCTGTCCCTGATCGGAGGCCCGGCATGAGCAGCACCGCACCCGCTCCTGCCGCGGAGTCGGCGGCGGGCTACACCGCCCGCCGTACCCTGCCGCTGCGCGTCGAGGCGGTCCGCCAACTGCGGCGACGGCGCACTCTGGTGATCGGCGGGCTGCTCGCCGCGCTGCCGTTCGTCATCCTCGCGGCGTTCCAGATCGGCGGCACCCCCGACCGGCCGGACCGCACCACCTTCATCGAGCTCGCCACCTCCTCCGGGCCGAACTTCGCCGCCACCCTGCTCTTCATGGGCACCGGATTCCTGCTGGTCATCCCGGTCGCGCTCTTCTGCGGCGACACCGTCGCCTCGGAGGCCGGCTGGTCCTCGCTGCGCTACCTGCTGGCCGCGCCGGTGCCCCGGGCCAGGCTGCTGGCCCGCAAGTTCACCGTCGGGCTGGTGTTCTCCGCCGCCGCGATCGTGCTGCTGCCGCTGGTCGGCCTGGCCGTCGGCACCGCCGCCTACGGCTGGGGCGACCTGAAGCTGCCGACCGGCACCAGCCTGCCCGCCGCCACCGCGCTGCCCCGGCTCGGCCTGGCCGTCTGCTACGTGATCCTCGCCGAACTCGTCATCGCGGCCCTGGCGTTCTGGCTCTCCACCGCCACCGACGCCCCGCTCGGCGCGGTCGGCGGCGCGGTCTTCCTGTCCATCATCACCGGCGTCCTGGACGCCGTCACCGCCCTCGGCGACCTCCGCGAGTGGCTCCCGGCCCACTGGCAGTACGCCTGGGCCGACGCCCTCCAACCCCACCTCGAATGGGGCGGCATGATCCAGGGCGTCTCACTCTCCGTCTCCTACGCGGTCGTCCTGCTCGCCCTCGCCTTCCGCGGCTTCGCCCGCAAGGACGTGGTCTCCTGACGCACCGCCCGGCCCGGTCACGCCGCCGGGGCGGCGCACTCCGACCGGGTGTCGGTGTGCGCCGCCCGCGTGGTCCCGGCCTTCACTTCGGGTCGCGGTTGAAGGTCGAGGTCGACCAGAGGTAGCCGAGGACGGAGAGACCGAGGCACCAGGCGACGGCGATCCACCAGTTGTTGCCGATGCCGGTGCCGAGCAGCAGGCCGCGCAGGGTCTCGATGGCGGGGGTGAACGGCTGGTACTGGGCGACCGGCTGGAACCAGCCCGGCATGGAGTGCAGCGGGACGAAGGCGCTGGACAGCAGCGGCAGCAGGATCAGCGGCATGGCGTTGTTGCTGGCGGCTTCGGCGTTGGGGCTGACCAGGCCCATGCCGACGGCGATCCAGGTGAGGGCGGTGGCGAAGAGGACGAGCAGGCCGAGGGCGGCGAGTCCCTCCGGCACGGTGGCGTGGGTGGGGCGGAAGCCGATGGCGAAGCCGACGGCGCCGACCAACAGGACGCTGACGACGGACTGCAGGACGCTGCCGAGGACGTGGCCGACGAGGACCGAGGGGCGGTGGATCGCCATGGTGCGGAAGCGGGCGATGATGCCCTCGGTCATGTCGTTGGAGACGGACACCGCGGTGCCGATGGTGGTCGAGCCGATGGTCATCAGCAGGATGCCCGGGACGATGTAGGCGATGTAGGTGTCGCGGCCCGCACCGCCGCTCATGGTGTTGCCGAAGATGTAGACGAAGAGCAGCAGCAGCATGACCGGGGTGAGCAGCAGGTTCAGTGTCAGGGAGGGGTAGCGGCGGGCGTGCAGGAGGTTGCGGCGCAGCATGGTGGCGCAGTCGCGGACGGCGAGGGAGGCGGTGCTCATCGGGCTGGCTCCTGGGTTTGGTGGGGGAGGGTGGCGTCGCCGGTGAGGGCGAAGAAGACGTCGTCGAGGTCGGGGGTGTGGACGGTGAGTTCGTCGGCCTGGATGCCGGCGGTGTCCAGTCGGTCGAGGACGGTGCGCAGGGCGTGCTGGCTGCCGTCACTGGGCAGTTGCAGGGCGAGTGCCTCGTCGTTGCGGGCGGCCCCGTGCAGGGCCGAGGCTGCGGACCGGTAGGCGGTGGGGTCGGTGAAGCGGAGGCGGATGTGTCCGCCGGGGACGAGTCGTTTGAGTTCGTCGGCGGTGCCTTCGGCGGCGATCCGGCCGTCGTTGAGCACGGCGATGCGGTCGGCGAGTTCGTCGGCCTCCTGCAGGTACTGGGTGGTGAGGAAGACGGTGGCGCCGCCGGTGACCAGCTCGCGGACGATCTGCCACATGGTGTGCCGGGAGCGGGGGTCGAGGCCGGTGGTCGGCTCGTCCAGGAAGATGACCCGTGGTGCGCCGACCAGGGTCATGGCGATGTCGAGGCGGCGTTTCATGCCGCCGGAGTAGGTGGAGGCGGGTTTCTTCGCCGCGTCGGTGAGGTTGAAGCGTTCCAGGAGTTCGGTGGCGGCGCGTTGTCCCTCGGGCTTGGGGAGGTGGTGCAGGTCGGCCATGAGGAGCATGTTCTCCTCGCCGGTGATCAGGCCGTCGACGGCGGAGAACTGGCCGGTGACGCCGATGGTGGCGCGGACGGCCTGTGGGTGGGTGGTGAGGTCGTGGCCGGCGATGCGGGCGGTGCCGCCGTCGGCGGTGACGAGGGTGGAGAGGATCTTGACGGCGGTGGTCTTGCCGGCGCCGTTCGGGCCGAGCAGGGCGAAGATCGTCCCTTCCGGGACGGCCAGGTCGATGCCGTCGAGGACGGTCTTGTCGCCGTAGGACTTGCGCAGCCCGTCGGCTGCAATGGCCAGGTCGGTCATGGCGGGTGTTCCTCCTTACAGGCTGCGGGCGGTGATGTCGCCGTGGGCGGTGGTCGCGCGGACGGTCACGGCGGCGTCGGCGCCGTCGGTGTTCTTCAGGGCGTTGGTGATCCGGCCGTGGGCGGTGCCGGCGTCCAGCGAGGCGGATACGCCGCGGGCGACGCCGACCTCGATCCCGCCGGAGAGGGTGTGCAGCACGAGGGCGCCGTGGACGGCCTCGGTGATACGGAGGTCGCCCTGCTGGGTGCTGATCTCGGCGGGGCCGGTGAGGCGGCCGAGCCGGACGTCGCCGGACTGGAGGGTGAGTCGGGCGGCGGACGCCTCGTCGAGTTCGACCGAGCCCTGCGCGATCTCGACGGTGACGTCGCCGAGGCGTCCGGTGCCGTGGAACTCGGCGGCGGCGCCCTTGGCCTCGATGCGGGAGCCGGTGGGCAGGTGGACGGTCACGGCGACGGAGCCGGAGGTGCCGAGGATCCGGTTCTTCGCCGTGGGGGCCTCGATCCGCAGCACACCGTCGTGGTGGGCGACCTCGATCAGCTCGGCCGCCTTCACGTCGCGGCTCTTCGAGGCGTCCGCGGGCAGGACCTCGACGGTGGTGTCGGGCCGGTCGGCGGCGACGATGCGGATGCGTCCCGCGGGGATGTCCAGGACGACGGCGGCCGGGCCGGCGGTGGCGAACTTCTGCATGGTGCTCTCCTTGGACTGGCTGTTTCCGATGGCGGAAACGCTACGTTGCATTCGCGAATCAGGCAACGATGGGACTGTCCAAAATTGGCATCATGGCAGGTTAATGACGGGAAATCATTGCAACGGCCCTGAATCGAATGCAATGCACCGGATGGGATTCGTTGCAATGGATGGAGAGTGAACGCTATGCGGGGCAGGGGCCGTTAAATCACTGGCAGGCCCGGCCGGGGCTGCACTAGGGTCGCCGTGCGGGCGGCTCCGCGGCGTGCTTCCTTCTCCTTCCTCTCCGAAAAGAACCAGCGCACCCCCTCTCCGCCCCCTCTTCCTCTCCTGCCTTCGCATCCCTCGGGGGATTCTCCGTATGACCCGAGTCGCCTCGGCTGCCGTCGACGTCGACCTCGATTCGTTCCTGCTCCGCCGCCGCGGAGCCGTCTGTGTCCCGACCGAGGGCTTGCTGCCCGTCGCGGACCCCTGGAGCACCGCCGGCCTGGTCGCCCTGGACGCCGACCTCGCCCAACGCGGCTACCTGCTCACCGCCGGCCTGCGGGCCGCCCTCGCCCGGCTCTCGCCCACCGCACTGGCCGCCACCGGCACCGGACTGCTCGCACGGATCGACCACCGGCTCGGCGCCGACCGCCGGCACCTCACCCTGTTCCACCGCTTCCCGGACGCGGTGCCCGACCACGCGCACATCCTCTACTCGCGCAGCATCCGCGCCTTCCTGCTCAACCAGCCGCGCCAGCCCTGCGCCCACTGCGGCCGCACCGGCGCCGAGGCGGGCATCGGCGCCCTCGCCCCGTGCGCGCACCTGCTCTGCCCCGGCTGCCACGACGGCCTGCTGGCCGAAGGACGCGGCAGCCACTGCCCGTTGTGCGCCGCCCCGCTCGCCGACCGGCCCTGGCTCGGCGAGGACAACCCCGCCGGACGCAAGGCCGCCGAGGAGTTCGGCGGCGAGCAGACACTCCGCCCGCTGCGCCTCGCCGAGGGCGAGACCCTCGACGTCGCACTGGCCGAACTGACGCGACTGCTCTCCCGGCGCACCCCGCTCGACCCGCAGGACCGCGAGGACCTCGCCGCGCTGCTCGCCCTCGCCCCCGACGACCTGCCCGAACGCCTCCCCGCGCAGATCCCCGTCCGCGAGACCAAAGCGGTCGTCCTCACCGCACTGCTCCGCCGCGACCCGGACGGCGCCCTGCCCGTGCTCGCCGAACGGATCGACACCGCCACCGACGTCCTGCGGCTGCTCTGGTCCTGGTCCGGCGCCGAGCCCGACCTGCTGCCCGCCACCGCCCGGCGCCTGCGGCTGCGCAACCTGCCCCGCCCGCTGCGCCGCGGCCTGCTGGCGATCCTCGACGGCCTGCCGCTGCCCTACCTCGCCGAGGACCTCCGCCGCCACCGCTCGGCCTGGCTCCGGGCCGGCGAACTGCTCCACCCGTACGAGTACCGGGGACGCTACCCGTCGGTCGCCGCGGCCTTCGCGCTGCTGCGCGAGACCGACCTGCGGGAGTACCCGGTCGGCACCGGGTTCGCCGAACCGCCGTACCCGCTGCGGGTGGTGGAGTCCGGTGGGCGCACGAAGCTCGGCTTCACCGGCTTCGCCGGCCGGGTCGAGTCCCGGCTCGCCGCCGGGGATGTCGCCGGCGCGACCCGCGCACTGGCCGCCCGGCCCGGTGAACTGGCCCGCCGCCTGCACCACCTGCTCCGGGTGCAGGCCACCACCGCTCCCGGCGAACCGCTGCCCGCGGACGTGCTGCGCACCGTCACCGACGCCCTGCGCGCCGCCGCCCCCGGCCCGCTGCTCGGCGCCTACGGACGCCTGCGCGGACGGCGCGAACAGGGCGAGCGCCGGCTGTACTTCCCGCGCGGCACCGTCTCCCTGGCCCACGCCCGGGAGGACCACGGCACCGTCGTCCCGGCCGAACTCGCCCGCCCGGTCGTGGACGCCGTCGAGGCCGAGCTGCTGCGCCGGTGCACGGGGGAGCGCTACGACCTCGCACTGATCGACGAGTGCCTCGCCGACCTGGTGGTGCCGTTCGCCGAGCGGGCCGCCGCGAAGACCCTGGTCGCCGTCCCGCGCGGCAGCCGGCAGCGCCTCCCGGCGGGCGAGCGCCTGCGGCTCTTCCTGCACTGGATGCAGCCCGAGCACCTGCGGGTGGACCTCGACCTGTCGGTCGCGCTGTACGACGCCGAGTGGCGGTTCACCGGCCTGTGCGACTACACCGCGCTGGTGCACGGCGACCGGGCGGCCGTCCATTCAGGGGACTTCGTCTCGGCGCCGCCGCCGCACGGGGCTACCGAGTTCGTCGACCTCGACCTCGGCCGGCTCGCCGCCGACGGCACCCGGTACGCGGTGATGATCGTCTTCAGCTACAACGACGTCGCCTTCGAGCAGCTCACCGATGCCTTCGCCGGCTTCATCCAGCTGTCCGCGGCCGACCGCGGCGCGGGCCACTACGACCCGAAGGCCGTCCGGCAGCGGCTCGACCTGATGGGCGACGCCAAGGTCTGCGTCCCGATGATCGTCGACCTGGCGGACCGCCGCTACACCTGGACGGACCTCAACACCGGTGCGGACGGCGGCTTCCACAGCGTCCGCCGGTACAGCGAGGAGGTCGGCCGGCTCTCCCGGGACGTCCTCGACCACTTCTCCCCGGGCAACCGGGCCACCCTGTGGGACCTCGCCTGCGCACAGGCCGCCGCCGGCGCCGAGGAGGTGCTCGTCCGCGGCCGCGACGGCACGGGCGTCCGGGCCTGGCGGCGCAGGGCGGGCGAGCCGGTCACCGCCTTCGCGGACCGGCTGCGGACGCTCGCGGACCCGGACCCCGCCGGACCCGGCACTCCGACCGAACGCCTCGCCGGCACACGGGCGTTCGTCGCCCTGGTGGACGGCGACGTCCCCGCCCCCGAGAAGCTCTCCGGCGCGGCCTACCGCCTCTACCCGGGCCCCTTCGACGCCGCACCGGCCGAGGTCGAGCGGCTCACCGCGGGCGACCTGCTCGCCCGCTTCGCCCCCGGAGCGCCATGACGGCGGCCGCGGCCAGCGCCGCCAGGCCGCAGAGGACGACGGTGAAGGCGGGTGGCGGGTGCGGCACCTGACGGGGCGCCCGCCCACGGTCTCTCCTGCCGCGGGCGGGCGCGGGCGTCACTTGACGGGGGACCAGACCCGTTCGACCTGCTGGGTGCCGGTGCGGGTGCGGTAGGAGCGGGTCCACTTGGTGGTCGCGTCCTTGCGGGTGCGGTCGGAGAGGATGTAGTAGTCCATCTGCACGGCCTGCGGGGTGATGTCGAGGACGCCGTAGCCGTGCGAGTCGAGGTCGACCCACTTGATGTGGCGGTTGGCGGCCTGGATCGCCGCGGCTGCGACGAGCGAGAGCGTCTGCGGGGCGACCTTGAGGAAGTCGTCGATGTTGTCGGAGCTGACCGAGGTGACGACGAACTCGGTGGCGACGCTGCCGGAGGCCGGGTAGGTGGCGGCCTCGTTCGGGACGTCGGCGGCCCAGGCGGAGTGGATGTCGCCGGTGAGGAAGACGGTGTTGTCGATGCCGTTGTTCTTCAGGTGGCCGAGGAGTTCGCGGCGGTCGTGGGTGTAGCCGTCCCACTGGTCCGGGTTGATCGCGAGGCCCTCGCCGGGCAGGCCGAGCAGCTTGGCGATCGGCCGCAGCAGGTAGTCCGGCAGCGACAGGAAGGCGACGGGGGAGATCATCACCTCGTTGCCGATGAGCCGCCAGGTGGTGTCGGAGGCGGAGAGGCCGGACTTCAGCCAGTCGAGCTGGGCGCGGCCGGTCATGGTGCGGTCGGCGGAGTCGACGTCGCCGTTGCCGACCTTGACCTGCTGGGAGCGGAAGGAGCGCAGGTCGAGCAGGTGCAGGTCGGCGAGCTTGCCGTAGCGCAGTCGGCGGTAGGTGGTGCCGGCGATCGACGGGCGGACGGGCATCCACTCGAAGTAGGCCTGCTTGGCGGCGGCCATCCGCGCCGACCAGTCGCCCTCGGTGCCGGGGGTGTGGTTCTCGGCGCCGCCGGCCCACGCGTCGTTGGCGAACTCGTGGTCGTCCCAGATGGCGACGGTCGGGACGATCGCGTGCAGGCCCTGCAGGTCCGGGTCGGTCTTGTACGTCCCGTGCCGGGTGCGGTAGTCGGCGAGGGTGGTGATCTCGTGCGCGGGCTCGTGCGGGCGGACGACCTTGCCGGCCGCGCAGAACTCGCCGGTCTTGTACTCGTAGATGTAGTCGCCGAGGAAGAGGAAGACGTCGAGGTCGCCGCGGGCGGCCAGGTGGCGGTACGCGGAGAAGTAGCCGGCCTCCCAGTTGGCGCAGGAGGCGACGCCGAGCCGCAGCCGGTCGAGGGCGGCGTCGGCGGCCGGCGCGGTGCGGGTGCGGCCCACGGGGGACGAGGCCCCGCCGGCGGTGAAGCGGTACCAGTAGACGGTGTCGGGGGTCAGGCCCCGGACGTCCACCTTGACGGTGTGGTCGGTGGCGGCGGCGGTGGTGACCGTGCCGCTGGCACGCACCGAGGTGAAGGACTTGTCGGTGGCGATCTGCCAGACGACCTCGGTGGCCGGGCCGGCGTTGGAGCCCGGGACGGCGTCCGGGGTGGGCGTCACTCTCGTCCAGAGCACGACGCCGTCGGCGAGCGGGTCGCCGGAGGCGACGCCGTGCAGGAACTGCGGGACGGTGGCGGCGGTGGCCGGCGCGGTGCCCGCGGCGATCGGCAGGACGGCGGCACCGGCGGTGAGGGCGGCGGCCTTCAGCACGCGGCGACGGCGCGGCCGGGCGACGGCGGGGGACACGGAGTCGGTGGTCTCTGTCACAGCGTCAGAGGCTACTGGCTGGTAATCAGATGTCCATACTTTGGGACGACTATTCCCTGACTCTTCATGTCCACGCCGCTTTACTGCAGCTCAAGCCCAACTGGGCGTCCGCGAAGAGAACTTGAGCCTGCGTGAGGACTTCCCATGCCATGTGACGCGTGCAATTGTACATGTCACACCTTCACGGACAGCGGAGCCGTGCGGACCGCTCCGCCCTGCCCGTCACCGTCAACGGCCGCCCCCACGCGGCCGATTCACCAGGCCCGGAGGCCCCCACGTGCACACCTCCCGGATACCCTCACCCCTGCGCGCCCTGCGATGGCTCGCCCTCGCCGTCGTCTGCTGCCTGACGCTCGGACTGCTGCTCTCCACCGAGAGCGAGGCCGCCCCGAACACCCCGCAGCACCCCGGCACCACCACCACCCGGCCCGGTCCCGCCCCGCGGCCGGCCACCGTCCAGCGGCCCGGCACCGCACTCGCCCCCGCCGAGGCCCCCGCGACCGGCGCCGCCGTCCCCGACGCGGCCGAACGGGCGCCCCAGCCCGCCTACGACGCCGCCGCCACCCGGCGGGACAAGCCCCGCACCGCCGAGTCCCGTTCCGTCGCACCCCGCACCGCGGCCGCCGCCTGCTCGGTCGGCGACTTCACCGGCCGCACCGGTGCCGCCCTCGTCCAGGCCGTGAAGGCCGCCGACACCGGCTGCATCAACACGCTGTTCACCCTCACCGGCACGGACGCCCGCGGCGCCTTCCGCGAGGCCCAGATGGTCTCCGTCGCCGACGCCCTGCGGGACGTCTCCACCGCCTACCCCGGTGACAACAGCACCTCCGCCGCCCAGCTGGTGCTCTACCTGCGCGCCGGCTACTACGTGCAGTGGTACCACTCCGGCGACGTCGGCAGCTACGGCACCGCCCTGCAGGGCTCGATCCGCGCCGCCCTGGACGCCTTCTTCGCCGCCCCGCACTCCCGCGACGTCACCGACGCCAACGGCCAGACCCTCGCCGAGGCCGTCACCCTGATCGACAGCTCCGGCGAGAACGCCCGCTACCTCGCCGTCGTCCGGCGGCTGCTCACCGACTACGACACCCGCTACGACGCCTCCTGGTGGATGCTCAACGCCGTCAACAACACCTACACGGTGCTCTGGCGCGGCCACCAGTCGGCCGACTTCGTCGCCGCCGTCGCAGCCGACCACGGCGTGCTCGACACCCTCGGCGCCTTCGCGAGCGCCCACCTCGGCATGCTCGGCGGCGACCGCGGCTACCTGGTCTCCAACGCCGGCCGCGAACTCGCCCGCTTCCTCCAGCACACCGAACTCCAGACCGCCGTCCGCCCGCTGGTCAAGGACCTGCTCGGCCGCACCGCCATGACCGGCCCCACCGCCCAGCTCTGGGTCGGCCTCGCCGACATGGCCGCCGAGTACGACGCCGCCCAGTGCGCCTACTACGGCACCTGCGACCTGGCGAACCGCCTGAAGACCGCCGTTCTCACCGTCACCCGCACCTGCAGCCCGAGCGTCCGCATCCTCGCCCAGCAGATGACGGCCGACCAGCTCACCGCCACCTGCACCAGCCTCGCCGGTCAGGACGCCTACGTGCACGGCATCGTCCGCGACAACGGCCCCGTCGCCGGCGACCGCAACACCACCATCGAGGTCGTCGTCTTCGACTCCAGCACCGACTACCGCACCTACGCCGGCGCCATCTACGGCATCAGCACCGACAACGGCGGCATGTACCTGGAGGGCGACCCCTCCGCCGCCGGCAACCAGCCCCGCTTCATCGCCCACGAGGCCGAGTGGCTGCGCCCCGACTTCCAGATCTGGAACCTCAACCACGAGTACACCCACTACCTCGACGGCCGGTTCGACATGTACGGCGACTTCGCGGCCGGCACCAGCACCCCGACCATCTGGTGGGTGGAGGGCTTCGCCGAGTACGTGTCCTACTCCTACCGCGGCGCCGTCTACACCGACGCCCTCACCCAGGCCGGGAAGCACACCTACCGGCTCAGCACCCTCTTCGACACCACCTACGACAACGCCGACTCCACCCGGATCTACAACTGGGGCTACCTGGCCGTCCGCTACGTGATCGAGACGCACCGCGCCGACGTCGACACCCTGCTCGCCCGCTACCGCACCGGCGACTGGGCCGGCGCCCGCACCCTGCTCACCGGCACCATCGGCACCCGCTACGACGCCGACTTCGACCGCTGGCTCGGCACCTGCACCCCCACCGGCTGCGGCCGCCCCGAGTGCACCGACCCCGACACCCGCCGGCTGGAGCCCGGCTGCCGCCGCAGCAACCTCGCCTCGCCCACCGGCGACCACCGCTACCTCTACCTGTGGGTCCCGGCCGGCACCGCCCGCCTCACCGTCACCAGCGGAGGCGGCACCGGCGACGCCGACCTCTACTACAGCAACGCCAACTGGGCCACCAACACCGCGTACACCGCGAAGTCGGCCGGCCCCGGCACCACCGAGACGCTCACCGTGACCAACCCGCCCGCCGGCTGGAACTTCGTCAGCCTGTACGCCAAGCAGGGCTTCGACGGGGTCTGGGTCGAGACCTCCTGACACCGCGCCCTCCGGCACCCGCGCCCGGCCCGCCGCACCCCGGCGGGCCGGGCCCGCGCTTTGTCGGCGCCGTGGGGGATCATGGGAGATCGCACCGTCCCCGAGCACGTCTCCCAGCACGCAGGAGCACCCCGTGGCCCAGATCGTCCTCTTCCACTCCGCCTACGGACTCCGCCCGGCCGTCCACGCCGCGGCCGACCGGCTCCGCGCCGCCGGGCACGAGGTGCACACCCCCGACCTGTACGACGGCCGGGTCTTCGACACCGTCGAGGACGGCATGGCGTACAAGGACGAGATCACCACCGACGAACTGCTGCGCCGCGCCGTCCACGCCGCCGCCCCGCTGCTCGGCCAGGGCGGCCCCGGCCTGGTCTACGCCGGCCTCTCGCTCGGTGCGGCCCTCGCCCAGAACCTCGCCCTCGCGGACACCAACGCCGCCGGGCTGGTCCTGCTGCACGGCACCTCCGACATCCGGGACGACGCCGCCACCTCCGTCGCCGTCCAGCTGCACGTCGCCGAGCCCGACCCGTTCGAGCCGGAGGACTGGCTGAACGCCTGGTATCTGCGGATGACCAAGGCCGGCGCCGACGTCGAGGTCCACCGCTACCGCGGTGCAGGCCACATCTACACCGACCCGGAGCTCCCGGACTTCGACGAGGAGGCCGCCGAACGCACCTGGGCGACGGTGCTGGCGTTCCTCGCGGAGCTGGACGGCTGACGGTGCCCGCCGCGGCCGGCTACTCGGGCACCCCGCTCGCCCGCAAGCTCGGCATCCGGCCGGGCCACACCCTGCTGCTCGCCGACGCCCCCGAGGGCTTCGCGATCCCCGGTCTCCCGGACGGCCTGCTGATCCAGCACCGTCCGGACCGGGAGGCCCCCTTCGACACCGCCCTCTGGTTCCCCGCCGACCGGGCCGACCTCACCACCCGCCTCGCCGGGCTGAGGGCGGCCATGCGCCCGGCGGCCGGCCTCTGGATCGCCTGGCCCAAGAAGGCCTCCCGCATCCCCACCGACCTCACCGAGGACGTCCTGCGCGAGGTCGCCCTGCCCACCGGCCTGGTGGACACCAAGGTCTGCGCCGTCGACGCGACGTACTCCGGGCTGCGGTTCGTCGTCCGCAGGGAGCTGCGCCTGACCTGACCGGACCGCCGACCGCGGGTGCGCTACGTTCCTCGCCGAGACCGAACGCCGAAACCGGAACCGGACCTGATCCGGCGTTGAAGGCGTACGTGTTCCCGGCTCGGCTTGCACTGAAGGACCAGGGGCGGAGCGAGGGATGGCGCCGCCGCCTTCACTGCTCGGCAGGGTCCCGGCCTCGTCCACGGGACCTCGGCCGTGCCCGCGCCGACCAGCCATCGGATGCTCCTGTCGCGGTGCTTTGGAGGTCACGGGATCCCTCGGCCGATATCCTCAGAGTGCGAACACAATGAATCCCACAGATTGGCCGAAACCGTATGAGCGAAGGATCGGAAGCCCAGCCGGATCCGGTGGCGGAAGCATGGAATGCGATACGGGCGCTGAGTCCGGATCTCATCGACAAGGCCCTCGTTGAGGCGGCTTACGCCGACGACGTCATCAGGTCGCTGTTCCCCATGGTGAGTCACGGCTCGCTGCAGTTCAGCCGGTGCACCAGGTTTCCCTGGTCGCGCGACCTTCCGTCGGTCTTTCCGAACGGGTCCGCCGGTTTCAGGGTGATGCGGCTTCACGAACCGGGGAACTCCACGATCGGCGAGGTGCTGTCTGCTGATGAGGCCGTCCGAATGGTCAGGGACAACCTCCCCGTCGGCTGCGGTCCGGCTGTCGACGGAACTCCGGACGACCTTCCGCCTTTGAGCTGACGGCGGAGCCGATGGATCGGGCCACCCGCGGAAGCCTGCGGGTGGCCCGGCTGCTCAGTCGATCGGATCGGCCCAATCAGGCTTGGTGATCTTCGCGGGTTTCTTGTCCCAGTACCATTTGATCTTTGTCCAGGGCCGCTGGCCCGTAATGACCTTGAGTCGGAGAATTGCAACCTCCCACGCGGTTCCATTGCCGCCCTGTGTGGCGAGCTCCCAATTGGGGCCGACCAGGGGCCGGCCGCGTTCGAGGAGCTTGGCCAGGGCCTCGTCAGCCGTCTTCGCGCCCTCGACACCATCGAGTGTCACGGTGATGTCCACTCCGGGGTTTTCCAGTGCCCGTTCGACGCCGACCATCCAGATAGGGCGACCATCACCGCCTGGGAAGGGCTTGCCGTAGTCGCCCAGGTTGTACGTACGTGCCTTGAGATCGCTCGCCAACGCGTCCGAGTACGGGTTGATGCCGAGGACGAGATGCTCACCGATCTTGCAGAGATCGTCGTTGTTGTGAACGAGTAGCGGGGTGAGACCGGCGTAGACGTAGTAGGTGTGCGCAACACCCACCGTGAGGTTGTACGCCGGTTGCGACGTCGTCCAGTTCCGGACGGCGGCGATCTTGACGGCTCGGCCGTCAGGGGTCCGGAGCGTGTCGGCCGCGGTGAGATCTGCGGCCTGGAGCCACACGTGCCGGCTCTCGGACCAGAACGGGTGGTGATCCGTGGCAGTGATGGTGCTGTTAGCGCTGTCGGCGAGGGTGATGTCGGTGAAGTTCCGGTCATCAGGTGTTCGAATAGTCCCCTCGACCCGCTGCGGCTGTGTCGCGCCGCTTGCCGGATCGGTGGCCATCACCTGGTCCCCGACACGGACCTCCTCGATCGGGCGGCTGGTGCCATTCCCGAGCATGACCCTGGTGCCGGCCGGGAAGCTGTTGGGGGTGAAGCACTGAGGGACAGCGTTCGCCTGGCGCCAGACCTTCTGCAGCATTTCGCTGATCTTCGAGGTCTTTGCGCCCCATCGTTCGAGCTTCGCGCCGAGGGTGCCCCACCCTTCGAGGGGAACGGCCGAGGCGCAGGACAGTGCGGCGTCCAGGTACTTGTCCTGGTCGCCCATCGCCCCTTCCATGCCATAGGTCCCGCAGTTGGCCAGGTTGGCCGGAACACTCACGGCTGGGAGGGGGAGGGATCCGAGCAGGTCGAGTCCGAGGTGTGCCATCTCGATCGCGACCTGGAGCTTCTTGTCCAGGGGCAGACTGTTGAAGGCGATGATGCCCTTCATCCACGGCGGGAGGCTCGAGAGCATGTGGGCGCGCAGGCGTGCGTCGAACTCCGCGGCCCACTGCCGCTGCTGCTCCTCCTGTCGTACGTGGTCGAGCGCGTCGTTGAATATGCCGTTGACAGTCTTGGCATCCTGGCCTGCCTGTTCGGCGACGAGCTGTGCGGCGGCGGCGGCAGCGTAGGCCCTGCCGGCGCTCTCTGCCGCGGATTCAGCACTGGCCTGAGCCCAACTGGCGGACTGCGTAGCCTGGTTCGCGCTGGCGACGGCACTGCGCCGGGCTTGTCCGGCAGTCTTCGCGTACTCGGCGGCCTGCTTGGCGGACTTCTCGGCCTCAGCAGCAGCCGCTTGGGCGTCCTTGGCCGCCTTCGCGGCGTCGTTCGCGTCTGCCTGGGCCTTGGCCGCGTAGTCGTCGGCCTCGGTCTTGGCGCTGCGTGCCACCGCATAGGCCTTGGCGGCGTCGTTGGCGTTCTGCCGTGCCCTGGCGGCCACGTCGGCCGCTTCGGCGATGGCCTGCTTGACCTGGGCCACGTGGATCGCGGTCAACTGGTCCTGGCGTTGTGCCTGGTGCTGGCCGGTTTCGATGAAGGTGCGCAGTACTCCGGGTGGGCTCACGAGGGCTGCTTCCGCAGCGGCCTTCACCTCGGGAGTGCCGTTCTGGGCGAGAGCTGCCGCCAGGACTCGGTCGTCGGTCTCCCTGGCCTTGTACTGGGTGACGGTGAGGAATTCGACCAGGGCCTTGGCGTTGCCGGCATTCAGTGCAGTGCCGGCAGCCTTCTTGACATCAGGTCCGCTGTTCTGGGCGATGCGGCTGACTTCGACCTGGTAGTCGGTGAACGCGACATTGTGCTGGCCAGTTTCGAGGAAGGCGTGGACCTTGGCGCTGTCGCCCTTGTACGCCTCCTTCGCTGCGGCGCGCACCGCGTCGTACGGTGTGGTGAGGGCGATGTTCCGGACCTGATCGCGCTCGTCGCTCTGGCGGGCGGTCTGCCAACCGGTTCGCGCGTAGGCGGCCATGGCGTTGTCGGAGCCGGCCAGGGCGAACTCGGCCGCCGCCCGGCTCCATGAGCCGCCGACCTTCATCGTGGCCACGGCCACGCGGCGGCCGTCGGCAACCACGTCCGCGAACTTGGCATCGGGCTGGGCGGCCCGTCCGGCAAGGCGGACGGCCTCCTCGTCCAGCTTCTTGGTCTCGGCCTGGACGCGAACCGATTCCTGCTGCGACACCTGGTACGCCGCCGACAGGTCCTCTGCCTGGTTGCGGCCGGCCACGGTGCGGGCGGTGAGCTCCTCGTCGTCCGCCTTCCGGGCCTTGGCCTCGACGGTGATCGCCTGCTGGACCGCGGCTGCTGCGGCGTCCGCCGCGGCCTTCGCCGCCTCGGAGTGGATCCGGGCCTGCTCGGTGGCCTTTGCTGCATCACCTGCGTGCGAGGTCGCCTGGCGGGCCGCTTCAGCGGCCGCTCCGGCGCGAGCTGACGCGGACCGCGCGGCGTCCCGGGCCTCCGCCGCTGCCTTCCCGGCCTCCGAGGCCAGGGTTTCGGCAGCGCCGGCAGCACGGGTGGCCTCCGCGGCGTAACGGCGGGCCGATGCCGCGGCTGCCTTGGTCTCTGCGGCGGACGCCCCCGCCTGGGTGGCGAGGTCACCTGCCTCGTCGGCGGCCTTCAGCGCCGCGTTCAGGTCGGTCGTCAGGTTCTTGAGGGCGGGAACCATCTGGTTCACCGCGTTCGCCGCGATGCTCGCGCGGTCCGCCCACTGCACGGCGAGGGCGGACTGCTGGGCCGCGACCTCGGCGCGGTGGATCGTGGCGGCATCGACGGCACCGGCCGCGGCCGCGTCCAGCGCCTTGCTGGCGGCCTCGGCCGCACCGGCGGCCGCGTAGGCTGCGTTGGTGGCTGTCACGTGGGCGAGGCGGGCGGCCGCGGTGGCCTTGCGGGCCGCGCTCACTGCCGCCTGGGCGGCGTCCGCCGCGCGTCGGGTCGCCTCGGCCGCGCGTCGACTGGCTTCGATGGCCCGGGCGGCATCGCCCTTCGCGGCCCGGGTCTCCTCGGCAGCACGCTCCGCTGCGGCCCTTGCCAGCTGGGCCGAGGCCACGGCACGCGCGGAGGCGTCCTTGGCCGCGTCCGCTTCGCGTTCGGCCTGCTCACCGGCGGCTCGGGCCTGCTCGACCAGTTGCTCGACGGTCGCGTACTCCTGGTCGTGTGCGCGCGAGACGTACTGACCGACCGCCAGGAACTCGCGGACGTCCTCGATCGACCCGTTCATGGCCATCGAGGCTGCGCGCTTGGTTGCGGGACCGCCCGCGCCCTCGATCTGCGTCAGCCGGACGAGGGCGTCCGTGTCCCGCAGCCCGTACTGGTCCTGGTTCAGGAAGGTCTGAACCTGCTCGACCGAACCGTTCAGTGCGGCGTTCGCGGCCTCCTTGAGCCCCCGGCCGCCGGTGTTGCCGATCCGGGTGGCCTCGACGAGCTGGTCCTCCTGAAAGGGCTTCTGCCAGCCGTCCTTGAGGAACGCGTCCAGGTCCTGCGCGTTGCCCGCCAGGGCGTGCTGCGCGGCCTCGCGCAGAGCCCGGCCGCCCTGGGCGACGATCTGCAGGGTGGCTTCCCGGTCGTCCTGTTCCTGGGCCGCGGCCCGCCCGGAGGACAGGAACGTGCCGACCGCGTCCTGGCCGGAGGCGCCCAGGGCCGCTTCGGCAGCCGCCTTGACCGCCGGTCCGCCGTCCTGCCAGAACTGCACGACCTTCCCGCGGTCAGTGGCGCCCAGCCCGGCCGGAGCCGGGTCGTCCGCCGCTGCGGGCGCGGCCGACAGCAGCCCGGCCAACAGTGCCAGCGGCACGACCCATCCCACGCCGCGTGTGCCCACGAACCTCCTCCCGTGTCCCACGGTCCGGAATATGTCGAGACGCAAAAGAATCCTCCTCGTCGGCAGGGCCGGACGGAACGACCGGCAGGGAATGATGGCAAGTCTGCCGAGTCGCAGTCGAATCAGTGGGTGACCGCCGGCCGCTCCAGTGACTGTTCGTCATGATTCGTCCAGTAACGTCATCCTGATGAAATGTCGATTGCAGGGGCCGCTATGATCCGGTGATTGCAACGGTTCCTCCGCGATGCAATAAATGCGGAAGAGCGCATTCCGATTTGAGAGTGAGTCAATGGCTCCACGTATACGCCGGTGGCTTCCGGCAACGGCTGCGGCGCTGGCCGTGGCCGTTCTCGGTGCACCTGCTCCCTTCGCCGCCGCCTCCGAGCCGGCCGCCAACGCCGGGGCGCCTTTCGCGGTGGAGGACGGCGCCTATCCGGGCGCCCAGGAGATCCTGCAGACCACCGGCGCGACGTTGGTCCGGGGCGATGGGCACATCACCTACACCTCGTGCGCCTCGCCGCACCAAGTGGCTGTCTGGGCCCGCTCCATCCGCTCCGACGCCATGAAGCGCATGTGCTTCGCCGCGCCGTACTCCACCGGCTACCTCGCGTTGAACGTGCCCGAAACGTTCCGGTTGGAGACCACCGGCCGCACGCTGCAGGCCAGCCTCACCACCGACGGCAAGGCCCAGACGGTCGACGTGCCCGCGGACACCGCCGTCGGCGTGGGCGAGGCGGGGTCGAACCCGGCCTCCCGGTCCGTTCTGCTCGAAATGCGCGTCACCGGTGCCGTGGCCGGTGTCCCCGCCGGTCCGACTCCCGAGCACGGAACGCTTCCCGGCCGGACCGACCCGCTCGAGACCATGGTGCGGATCGGGGTCGGGGACAAGCGCAGCTGCTCGGGCACCCTCGTCGCCCCGTCGTGGGTCCTCACCGCCGCGAGCTGCTTCGTCGACAAGCCGGAGCAGGGCATCGACGTGCCTGCCGGAGCGCCTGCGGACAAGACCACCGCCACCATCTCCCGGATCCGGCTGAGCGATCCTCCGCTGCCGTCCGCCTACGACGTCGTGGAGCTGGTTCCGCGCACCGACCGCGATCTCGTGCTGGCCCGCCTGGCCACCCCGATCCGCGACGTGACACCCATGCCGATCGCGACCGCCGCCCCGGCGGCGGGGAGTCTGCTGACGGTCGGCGGTTTCGAGCGCACGGCCGACGACTGGACCCACGACCTCGGCCGCAGCTCGGTGATGCAGGTCGGCGCGGTCGCTCCGACCGGCATCGACCTCGCCCCGAAGTCCCCGGATCCGGGCTCCGGCAACGGACCGGTCTGCAAGGGTGCCGCCGGCGGCCCGGCCGTGAAGAGCATCGACCTGACCCCTGACGCGGCCGTCGGCCAGCACCAGTTCCGCTACGAGCTGGTGGCCGTCAACAGCCGGTCCTGGCAGAAGGGCTGCCTCGACAGCGCGGAGACCGAGCACAGCGGCGCCTACGACACCCGCGTCGACGACCTGGCCTCATGGCTGCAGGAGAAGGCCGGCATCTACCCGGCGTCCGGGTTCACTCCCGTCACCCCCACCCGCATCATGGACACCCGTTCGGCCGGCGGCCGCACCTGGGCTCCGGTGGCGGGACAGGGCGGCAACGAGAAGGTGCTGAAGCTGGGTCCCAACAGCACCGGCCCGTTCAAGCTGCCGCAGGGCGCCAGCGCCGTGCTCCTCAACGTGACCGTGGTGAACCCGTCGACTGCCGGGTTCGTGGCGGTCGGGCCGGACGACAAGGCCAAGCCCACCACCTCATCCGTCAACTTCGCGGCGGGCCAGACCGTCGCGAACCTGGTGACGGCGCCGGTCGGCCCGGACGGCACGGTCGTCCTGTGGACGAACACCAATGACTTCGACGCGATCGTCGACGTCGCCGGGTACTACAGCCCGACCTCGCCGAACAAGTACGCCCCGCAGACTCCGGTGCGCCTGCTGGACACCCGCTCGGCGGGCGGTCCGCTCGGCGCCGGTGCCACCAAGGACGTCCAGATCACGGGCCTGAACGGCATCCCGGCCGACGCCACCGCGGCCGTCGTGACGCTCACGGCCGTCCAGTCCACCGCGAGCGGCTTCTTCATCGCGCACCCGACCGGTGCCACCCGGCCGAGCACCTCGAACGTCAACTTCACGCCCGGCGCGATCATCTCCAACCAGGCCGTCGTGCCGATCGGCGCCGGCGGCAAGATCAGTCTCTTCAACTCCGGCGGCAACACCAACGCGATCGTGGACCTGGTCGGCTACTACAGCCCCAGCGCCACCGAGCTGTTCCACCCGATGAGCCCGAGCCGTCTGCTGGACACCCGGCAGAACAACGGTGCGCCGCTCGCCTACGAGCAGGTCACCACCATCGGCAACCTGCCGGCCACCGCGGACGCCGTGGTGGTGAACGCCACCACCACCGGCAGTGACGCCGACGGGTTCTTCAGCCTGTTCGCGCACGGCACCACGCGCCCGACGTCCAGCTCGCTGAACTTCTCCGCGGGCCAGCTCCTCTCGGCCCACGCCACGGTCGCCACGGGCGGCGGTCAGATCGACCTGTACAACCACGCCACGCACAGCCACGCCATCGTGGACCTGACGGGCTGGTTCGCCAAGTACTGATCCGGCGACAGCAACACCAGAGGGCCCGGGGGCCCGGCGCCGCATGCGCCGGGCCCCCGGGCCCTCCTCACGTCCGGGAGCCGCTACAGCCCCGGGATGCGCCCGTTGCGGAAGAGGTCGACGAAGAGCTGGTGGTCGCGGCGGGCGCGGTCGCCGTAGGCGTGGGCGAAGTCGACGAGCATCTCGGTGAAGCCGTTCTCGTCGGCGGAGATCGCCTTGTCGATGGCGTGCTCGGTGGAGAACGGGACGAGGCTGTGGCCGCTGGAGGACTCGTCGGCGGCGGCGTGCATGGTGGCGGTGGCCCGGCCGAGGTACTCGGTGACGGTGCGCAGGTCGTCCGGCTCGTTGAGGTCCGTCCAGTCCAGGTCGGCCGCGTACGGGGAGACCTCGGCGACGAGCTGGCCGCGGCCGTGCAGGGTGGTGTACCCGAGCCACGGGTCGCTGTGGTCCTGCAGGGCACGCTGCGAGATGACCGTGCGGTGGCCCTCGTGCTCGAAGTAGCCGCGGATGGCGGGGTCGGTGACGTGCCGGAAGACGGCCGGGGTCTGACCCTGCTTCATGTAGATGATCACGTCGTTCTCGAGGGCGTCGGTGTGGCCCTCCAGCAGCAGGTTGTACGAGGGCAGGCCGGCGCTGCCGATGCCGATGCCGCGGCGGCCGCAGACGTCCTTGACCCGCAGGGCGTCCGGGCGGGTGCGGGAGGCGGGGGGCAGGGTCTCCAGGTAGCGGTCGAAGGCGGCCAGCACCTCGGCGCGGGTGTCCGCGTCCAGCTGGAAGGCGCCGCCGCCGATCCGGAACCGCCGGTCCCAGCCCTCGACCACGGTCTCGGCGTCGAGCAGCTCGACCCGGGTCTGCAGCCGGGCTCGGCGCAGCGTGTCGAGGATCGGCCCGTCCGCGGTGTCCAGGGTGAACTGGGCGGCGTCGCCGTCGCCGGCCAGCGCCGCGATCTGGCGGCGGTAGGCGGCGGCGAAGGTGCGCACCAGGCCGCTGATGGTGTCGTCGGAGAGGGCCTTGGCGTAGCCGATCAGGGCGAGGCTGGCGGCGAGCCGCTGGACGTCCCAGGTGAAGGCGCCGACGTAGGCCTCGTCGAAGTCGTTGACGTTGAAGACGAGCCGGCCCTCGGCGTTCAGGTAGGTGCCGAAGTTCTCGGCGTGCAGGTCGCCGTGGATCCAGACCCGGCCGGTCCGCTCGTCGAGGAAGCGCGCGCCGTACTCCCGGTACGGGCCGGTGGTGAGGTCGGCGTAGAAGAGCGCGGCGGTGCCCCGGTAGAAGGCGAAGGCCGAGGCGGCCATCTTGCGGAACTTCACCCGGAACGCGGCCGGGTCCTGCGCCAGCAGCTCCCCGAAGGCGTCGTCGAAGACCCGCAGGACGGTCTCGGCGCGCTCCGGCTCGCGGTGGGCGACGGTGGTCTGGTCGGGCATGGCGTGGTGTCCCATCGGTGGTGCTGTCCGGTCCGCAGGGGAAGGACGCGCGGCGGGCCGGGTGCGGTTCAGGCGTTCGGCGGCGCGGGCGGCGCCGACGGGGGGCCGGGCGGCGTCGGCGGTATCGGCGGGTGGGCCTGGCGCTGCGCCGGGACGTACGGGTGGAAGGCTACCGGGGCGGGCGCGGCCGGGGCGGCCGGCCGGGTCGCACCGACGACGGCGGCGACGGCGATCGCGATCCCCACCGTGAGCAGCAGGGTCATGTTCAGCCACAGGTGGCTGACCGGCTCGGCGAAGGTCCGCCGGGAGGCCTCGAAGACCACCTGGTTGAGCACCTGGGTGAGGGAGGCGAAACCGGTCACCGAGGTCAGCACCACGGCCGCCGGGCGGACCCACCGCCCGCCCGTGAAGGCACCGATCGCGAGGGCCGTCAGGGCGACGCAGTACCCAGTGTCGTAGCCGAAGAAGCCGACCGGCGCGTCGACGTACTCCGCGTAGGAGAGGCCGACGGCGGTCAGCAGGTAGCCGGGGCCCTTCTGTGCGACGTCGTACGCGAGCACGCCGAGTTCGGAGGCCAGCTGGACGAGCATCAGCACGCCGATCGCGATCAGCCCCCCGCCTCGCGAGCGCTGCTGCACCACCGGGCCGAATGCCATGGAACCCCTCCTCGCACGTCAGTGCGCCCGAGGCTATCGGCGTGCACGGCCGGGCCGGAACCCCGGGTGGCCACCCGTGCCTCCCCGATGCCCGAAAGTGAGGGAAGCATGCGCATCCGTGGCGACGCACGGGACACCTGCGGCAGGGGACTAGACTCGGTGCCGCGACGCGGAAGCCGTGGTCCGGGCCCTGAGGGTGGCTCGGGCCTTACCTGTTTCGCGCCCGGTTCCGATCATGCCGAGACTCCGGAGGCCCCGCCTTGAGCGACCAGCCGTACGCGCACCTGCACGTCCACACCGAGTACTCGATGCTGGACGGCGCCGCCCGGCTGAAGCAGCTGTTCAAGGAGGTCGAGCGGCTCGGGCAGACCCACGTCGCGATGACCGACCACGGCAACATGTACGGTGCCGCGGAGTTCCACAAGCAGGCCACCGCCGCCGGCATCACCCCGGTGATCGGCATCGAGGCGTACGTCGCCCCGGAGTCCCGCTCCAACACCAAGCGCATCCTGTGGGGCCAGCCGCACCAGAAGAAGGACGACGTCTCCGCGTCCGGCGCCTACACCCACAAGACCATCTGGGCCCGCAACAAGGAGGGCCTGCACAACCTCTTCAAGCTGACCTCGCGCTCCTACGCCGAGGGCTGGCTGGTGAAGTGGCCCCGGATGGACAAGGAGATCATCGCCGAGCACGCGGCCGGCCTGATGGCCACCACCGGCTGCCCCTCCGGCGAGGTGCAGACCCGGCTGCGCCTCGGCCAGTTCGACGAGGCGCTGAAGTCCGCCGCCGACTACCGCGACATCTTCGGCGCCGAGAACTACTTCCTGGAGCTGATGGACCACGGGCTCGACATCGAGCAGCGGGTCCGCGACGGCCTCCTGGAGATCTCCAAGAAGCTGAACATCCCGCCGGTGGTCACCAACGACTCGCACTACACCACCGAGAGCGACGCGGGCGCGCACGACCTGCTGCTCTGCGTGCAGACCGGCAAGAACCTCTCCGACCCGGACCGCTTCCGCTTCGACGGCACCGGCTACTACATCAAGTCGGCCGCCGAGATGTACGGCCTGGACACCTCCGACGCCTGGCAGGAGGGCTGCCGCAACAGCCAGCTGCTGGTCGCCTCCCGCGTCGACACCGCAGGCATGTTCGAGTTCAAGAACCTCATGCCGCGCTTCCCCATCCCGGAGGGCTTCGAGTCCGAGGCGGACTTCTTCAAGTCCAAGGTCTGGGAGGGCATGGACTGGCGCTTCCCGGGCGGCTACGACGAGGAGCACAAGAAGCTCGCCGAGTACGAGATGGACACCATCATCCAGATGGGGTTCCCGGCGTACTTCCTCGTGGTCGCCGACTTCATCATGTGGGCGAAAAGCCAGGGCATCGCGGTCGGCCCGGGCCGTGGTTCGGCCGCCGGCTCGCTGGTCGCCTACGCCATGGGCATCACCGACCTCGACCCGATCCCGCACGGCCTGATCTTCGAGCGCTTCCTCAACCCCGAGCGCATCTCCATGCCCGACGTCGACATCGACTTCGACGAGCGCCGGCGCGGCGACGTGATCCGCTACGTGACGGAGAAGTGGGGCTCCGACAAGGTCGCCATGATCGTCACGTACGGCACCATCAAGGCGAAGGCCGCCATCAAGGACTCCTCGCGCGTCCTCGGCTACCCGTACGCGATGGGCGACCGGATCACCAAGGCGATGCCGCCGGACGTCATGGGCAAGGGCATCCCGCTCTCCGGCATCACCGACCCCTCGCACCCCCGCTACAGCGAGGCCGGCGAGATCCGCGGCCTGTACGAGACCGACCCGGACGTCCGCAAGGTCATCGACACCGCCCGCGGCATCGAGGGCCTGATCCGCCAGCCCGGCGTGCACGCCGCAGGCGTCATCATGTCCGCCGAACCGCTCACCGACCACATCCCGGTCTGGACCCGGCACACCGACGGCGTCACGATCACGCAGTTCGACTACCCCACCTGCGAGGGCCTCGGCCTTCTCAAGATGGACTTCCTCGGCCTGCGCAACCTGACGATCATGGACGACGCCGTCAAGGCGATCGAGAAGAACAAGGGCATCAAGATCAACCTGCTTGATCTGCCCCTCGACGACAAGCCGACCTACGAACTCCTCGCCCGCGGCGACACGCTCGGCGTCTTCCAGCTCGACGGCGGCCCCATGCGCTCGCTGCTGCGCCTGATGAAGCCCGACAACTTCGAGGACATCTCCGCCGTCCTCGCGCTGTACCGCCCCGGTCCGATGGGCGTCAACTCGCACACCAACTACGCCCTGCGCAAGAACGGCCAGCAGGAGATCACCCCGATCCACCCGGAGCTGGAGGAACCGCTCAAGGAGATCCTGGAGCCCACCTACGGCCTGATCGTCTACCAGGAGCAGGTCCAGAAGGCCGCGCAGATCCTCGCCGGCTACTCGCTCGGCCAGGCCGACCTGCTGCGCCGCGCCATGGGCAAGAAGAAGAAGGAGATCCTGGAGGCGGAGTTCGTCCCCTTCCAGAAGGGCTGCCGCGAGCGCGGCTACTCCGACGCCGCGATCCAGGCCGTGTGGGACGTCCTCGTCCCCTTCTCCGGCTACGCGTTCAACAAAGCCCACACCGCCGGCTACGGACTGGTCTCCTACTGGACGGCCTACCTCAAGGCCAACTACCCGGCCGAGTACATGTCCGGCCTGCTCACCTCGGTCAAGGACGACAAGGACAAGTCCGCGGTCTACCTCAACGAGGCCCGAAAGATGGGCATCAGCGTCCTGCCGCCGGACGTCAACGAGTCCGACGCCGACTTCACCCCGCACGGCAACGACACCGTCCGCTTCGGCCTCACCGCCATCCGCAACGTCGGCGGACCGGTCGTCGAGTCGATGATCCGCACCCGCAAGTCCAAGGGGAAGTTCGCCTCCTTCCCGGACTTCCTGGACAAGGTCGAGTCGGTGGTCTGCAACAAGCGCACCGTCGAATCCCTCATCAAGGCCGGCGCCTTCGACTCCCTCGGGCACACCCGCAAGGGTCTCACCGCGCAGTTCGAGCCGATGATCGACAACGTGGTCGGCGTCAAGCGCAAGGAGGCCGAGGGCCAGTTCGACCTGTTCGGCGGCGACTCCGTCTCCGACGAGCCGAGCTTCGGCCTCGACGTGGTCTTCTCCGAGGAGGAGTGGGACAAGTCCTTCCTGCTCACCCAGGAGCGGGAGATGCTCGGCCTCTACGTCTCCTCGCACCCGCTGCACGGCATCGAGCACGTCCTCGCCGACAAGGCCGACTGCGCCGTCGCCGACCTCGCCGAGCGCCCCGACGGCGCCATCGTCACCATCGGCGGCATCATCTCCGGCCTCCAGCGGAAGATGACCAAGCAGGGCAACGCCTGGGCGATCGCCACCGTCGAGGACCTCGCGGGCTCCATCGACTGCATGTTCTTCCCCGCCAGCTACCAGCTGGTCTCCTCGCAACTCGTCGAGGACGCCGTGGTGTTCGTCCGGGGCAAGCTCGACAAGCGGGAGGACGTGCCGCGGCTGATGGGCATGGAGCTGTCCGTCCCGGACCTCTCCAACGCGCACGCCGAGGCACCGATCGTCATCAACATCCCCAGCGGCCGGATCACACCGCCGCTGGTCGCCCGCCTCGGCGAGGTCCTCACCCACCACAAGGGCACCACCGAGGTCCGGCTGCGGCTGGAGGGGCGGAACAAGACCACCGTCCTGCGGCTGGACCGGCACCGGGTGAAGTCCGACCCGGCCCTCTTCGGCGACCTCAAGCAACTCCTCGGCCCCAGCTGCCTGGCGGTCTGAGAGGCCCGCCCGGGGGCGCGGGGAACTGCGCCCCCGGGCGGTGGTGGGCCCGTCAGCCCTCCTTGACCACCACGGTCCGCACGGCCTTGTCGTGCAGGCACTGCTGCAGCGGTTTGTCCCACAGCTGCCACGCCGCGTCGAGCATCTCGAACAGCCATCCGATGCAGTACACGGCGCCGGGCACGGTGGCGACGGCCGAGCGTCCCCAGAGGGCGCTGTCGGTCGGCCGGCCGCCGGTCGCGGCGTCCACCACGCGCAGCCTCATCGCCTTCTTGCCGACCGTCTGGCCGTGCTGGGTGACCATCAGCGCCGCTTCGTACGCGAAGGCCAGCAGGCCGACGAAGAAGTTCCCGAGCCACTCCCCGAGCAGGGCGTAGAGGATGACGGCCGGGATCAGCTGGATCGCGAGGTCGATCAGGCGGGCCACCAGGCGCTCCCCGGGCGGGGCCAGGACACGGCTCCCCGGCGCCTGCGGCACGCCGGGCGGGCCGGCCGGTGTGAGCCAGTGCGGCAGCGCCTGCGGCGGCTGCCCGTACCCGGGTGCGCCGTACCCGGGTGCGCCGTATCCGGGAGTGCCGTACCCGGGAGTGCCCTGGCCGGGGATGTCGTAGCCGGGTGCGCCGTACCCGGGGGCGGTGCTGCCGGGCTGCCCGTACGCACCGGGGCCGTAGCCGGGCGGCCCGGGCGGGGGCGGCGGCGCACCGTAGCCCGGGGCGGGCGGCGGCTGGTGGCCCGCCTGCTGCGCATAGGGGTTCTGCTGAGGGTCCGTCGGATACCCGTATCCGGACGGGTGGTTGGTGCTCACGTGTTCGGGCTCCCGGTGATAGGTCGTACGCCAGTTGTACTGAGGGCGCCCGGGAGCGGGGGCGGGGATCGGCGAATCGTTATCGGCGGGGGGGGCGGCGACCGGCCACCCCCGCCGATGTGCGGCTCAGCGCCAGCGGTAGCGGCGGCGGAGGCTGTCGACGACCAGGTTGAAGCGGGCCCGGTCGAGGGCGCAGGCCTCGCGCCGCATGCCGCCGTCCCACACCCGCATGACGCGGTCCAGCGCCACCCAGGAGTCCCGGCCGGACTTGTCCCACGGGCCGGAGCCGATCGGCACCCAGTCCCGGTCGCCGTCGTGGCCCTTGCTGGAGAGCATGACGGCCAGCAGGCTGCCGCCCTCCTCGCGGGCCACCACCAGCACCGGACGGTCCTTGCCGCGGCCGTCCCGCTCCTCGTAGGGCACCCAGGTCCACACGATCTCGCCCGGGTCCGGGTCGCCGTCGTGCCGCGGGGAGTACTCGGTGCGGACCGGCCCGACCTCGTACGCCTCGACCTCGACCGTCGCCTCGGGGCCGTAGCGGCCGGGCACGTCCTCGTTGATCAGCTCTGCCATGCGCGAAGAGTAGCGCCCGTGGCGTGACCGCCCGATAAGCAGTGGCCCCGGCCGCCCCCGCCGCGCGAGGATCGGGGGATGGCACGAACCTTCGACGACCTGGTGGCCGAGGCCGCGGCGGCCTCGGTGGACGGCTGGGACTTCTCCTGGCTCGACGGCCGCGCCACCGAACAGCGCCCCTCCTGGGGCTACCAGCGGTTGCTGCGCGAACGGCTCGCGCAGGTCGGCGCCGCCCTGGACCTGCAGACCGGCGGTGGCGAGGTGCTCGCCGGGGCCGCCCCCTTCCCGCCGTTGATGGCGGCGACCGAGGGCTGGCCGCCCAACCTCGCGAAGTCCACCGCACTGCTGCACCCGCTCGGCGCGGTGGTGGTCGCGGCCCCCGAGGATCCGCCGCTGCCCTTCGCGGACGCCGCCTTCGACCTGGTGACCAGCCGTCACCCCGTGGTGCCGCGCTGGGCGGAGATCGCCCGGGTGCTGCGGCCCGGCGGCAGCTACTTCGCCCAGCACGTCGGCCCGGCGAGCGTCTTCGAACTGGTCGAGTACTTCCTCGGCCCGCTGCCGGAGTCCGTCCTGCGCGGCCGTCACCCCGACGACGAGCGGGCCGCCGCCGAGGCCGCCGGGCTGGAGGTCGTCGACCTGCGCACCGAGCGGCTGCGGATCGAGTTCCACGACATCGGCGCGGTGGTCTGGTTCCTGCGCAAGGTGATCTGGATGGTGCCCGACTTCTCCGTCGACCGGTACCGCGACCGGCTGCGCGACCTGCACGCGCTGATCGAGTCGGACGGCCCGTTCGTCGCGCACTCGGCCCGCAGCCTGGTCGACGCCCGCAAGCCCCGCTGACGCCCGGCCGCCCGGCCCTCAGAGGTGCGGGACGCCGCCGCCCAGTTCCGCCGGCACGGCCGAGTGCAGGGCCGCGGTGAAGGCGGCCACCGCAGGGTGGGCGGCGGCCCCCGCGCGGAAGGCCGTCCGGGTCCGCCGGTACATCGGCAGCCGGGTGAGCACCACACCCTGCGGCGGGGCGGGCACGGTGCCCAGGTGCGGCACCAGCGCGACGCCCTGGCCCACCGCCACCAGGGCGAGCACGGTGGTGAAGTCGTCCACGTGGTGCCGCACCCGCGGGGTGAACCCGGCGCTCTGGCAGGCCCGCAGCGTCATCGCATGGCAGAGCGTGCCCGACGGCGCCATGATCCACGGCGAGCCGCGGTGCTCGGCGACCGTGCCCGCGGCGGGCGCCGCGAGGTACATCGGCTCGGTGAACACCGGCTGGGTGAACGCCAGTCCGGGCTCCGGCTCGGCCGGCACCAGGTCGTACTCGTGCACCAGCGCCACGTCCAGCTCGCCCGCCCGCAGCGCCGCCGCCACCGCGGCCGGGTCGACCTCGGTGACCATCGGCTCCAGCCCGGGATGACGGGCCGCCAGCCCGGCCAGGGCGGCCGGGACGATCGCCCGTGCCGCCGACGGGTAGGTGCCGATCCGCAGCGGCCCGGCCAGCCCGCGGCGCGCGTGCGCCAGCTCCGCCGACGCCTGCTCCAGCCGCTCCAGCACCGCCTCGGCGTGCCGCACCAGGTTCAGTCCGGCGGGGGTGAGCGCCACCCGCCGCCCGGTCCGCTCCAGCAGCGGCACCCCCGCCTCCCGCTCCAGCACGGACAGCTGCTGGGAGACGGCGGACGGGCTGAACGCGAGCGCCTCGGCGACCGCGGCGATCGTGCCGTGGTGGGCGAGTTCGCGCAGCAGGCGCAGGCGGCGGACGTCGAGCATCGGCTCAGCTTACGAGAAGCCTCGGAAATGTGAACTGGACCTGCACGATGCCGGGGCGTCAGGCTCGACGGCATGGACCTTCACGGGATTCACGTACCCCTCGTCACCCCGTTCGCCGCCGACGGCACCGTCGCCGCGGACGCCCTGGCCCGGCTCGCCGGCGACCTGCTCACCGCAGGTGCGGCCGGGCTGGTCGCCCTCGGCACCACCGGAGAACCGGGCTCGCTCGACGAGACGGAGAAGCGCACCGTCCTCGACACGGTCGCCCCGGTCTGCCGGGCGCACGGCGCACCGCTGGTGGTCGGCGTCGGCGGCGGAGACACCCGCCGCACCGCCGAGGCGCTCGCCGCCCTCGACGGGGTGGCCGACGCCGCGCTGGCCACCGTGCCCGCCTTCGTCCGCCCGGGCCCGGCCGGGGTGCTCGCGCACTTCCGGCACCTCGCCGCGCACAGCCCCGTCCCGCTGATCGTCTACCACATCCCCTACCGCACCGGGCAGCAGCTCGACGCCGGGACGCTCGCCGAGGTGCTGGGACTGCCCGGCGTGGCCGGGGTGAAGTATGCGGCGGGCGGGATCGACGACGCGGTGGTCGAGCTGCTCGGGCAGGGGCAGCGCGGCGTCCTGGCCGGCGACGACACCCACCTCTCCGGGCTGATGGCGATCGGCGCCGACGGCGGCATCCTCGCCTCCGCGCACCTGGCCACCGAGCAGTACGCCGAACTGGCCGACGCCTGGCGCAAGGGCGACGCCGACCGCGCCCGCGGCCTCGGCCACCGGCTGGCCGCACTCGCCCGCGCCGCCTTCGCCGAACCCAACCCCGCCGTGGTCAAGGGTGTCCTGCACGCCCAGGGCCGCATCCCCACCCCGGACGTCCGGCTGCCCCTGCTCCCCGCGAGCCCGACCGCCGTCGCCACCGCCCTCGACCGCCTCGCCGACGTGACTCGGTGACACCAGGATGCGTACGGTGAGCCCCATCCGACGTGCGCAGTTCCCCGCGCCCCTGAGGCACTGCCACTGGGGGCGCTGCTCCGGCCGCATGTTCGGCAACGAATTGTTTTCGGACGAATCCCCGTCCGCGCCGACCGCACCCGTACATCTTGCGGAGCCCGCGCACCGAACCCGCAGGGGCTCCCGGCCGCGGGCCGCGGGCCGTCCCGCGCCGCCGCCCACACCGTGGGACGCCGCGACGGGCCGGGCCGGTGACAAGGCATGATGGCAGGGTGCGGACGGCGATCAAGCACAACCCGATCGAGCACGACATGGAGGAAACGCAATGAGGATCGGCATCGTTGGGGCCACCGGCCAGGTCGGCGGCGTCGTCCGCGAGATCCTGGCGGAACGGGACTTCCCGGTCGAGCAGCTGCGGCTGTTCGCCTCGGCACGGTCCGCCGGGCGCACGCTGCCGTGGCAGGACACCGAGGTGACGGTGGAGGACGCGGCCACCGCCGACTACAGCGGCCTCGACATCGTGATCTTCTCCGCGGGCGGTTCCACCTCGAAGGCGCTGGCCCCGAAGGTCGCCGCCGCGGGCGCCGTCGTCGTCGACAACTCCTCCGCCTGGCGCCGCGACCCCGAGGTGCCGCTGGTCGTCGCCGAGGTCAACCCGCAGGCGATCGCGGACCGCCCGAAGGGCATCATCGCCAACCCGAACTGCACCACCATGGCCGCCATGCCGGTGCTGCGCCCGCTGCACGAGGAGGCCGGCCTGGTCTCCCTGGTGGTCTCCACCTACCAGGCGGTGTCCGGCAGCGGTCTGGCCGGCGTGTCCGAATTGCACGACCAGGCGTCGAAGGTGGTGGACGGCGCGACCGCGCTGGTCCACGACGGCTCCGCGGTCGAGTACCCGGCGCCGGGCGTCTACAAGCGCCCGATCGCCTTCAACGTCGTCCCGCTGGCCGGCTCGATCGTCGAGGACGGCTCCAACGAGACGGACGAGGAGCAGAAGCTCCGCCACGAGAGCCGCAAGATCCTCGGCATCCCGGAGCTCAAGGTCTCCGGCACCTGCGTCCGCGTGCCGGTCTTCACCGGCCACTCGCTGCAGGTGAACGCCCGCTTCGCCCGCCCGGTCGCCCCGGAGCGCGCGGTGGAGCTGCTGACCGGCGCGCCCGGCGTCGAGCTCACCGACATCCCGACCCCGCTGCAGGCGGCCGGCCAGGACCCGACCTACGTCGGCCGGATCCGGGTGGACGAGACGGTCGACAACGGCCTGTCGCTGTTCCTCTCCAACGACAACCTGCGCAAGGGCGCCGCGCTTAACGCGGTGCAGATCGCCGAGCTGGTCGCCGCCGAGCTCCGCGGCTGACCCGGCCGGTCCGTACGGCACACCCGGCGGCCCCGCTCCCGTTGCGACGGGGGCGGGGCCGTCCCGCGTGCCGTCCTTGTCAGCGGAGCGCGACCGGCATCTCCGGGGAGACGGCGTCGCCGGTCCACTTGTCGCCCGGTGCGTACCACTGGAAGTCGCCCGGCCCGGTCACGGCGACGTCGGCCTCCACCGTGCCGGAGTCGGTGGAGACGGCCTCGGCGACCGTCGTCCAGCGGTGCGAGTCCGCCGGGCGGAACTGCAGGTACGCGACGCCGTCCGCATAGCCGTGGAAGCGGTTGTCCGTCCAGAACGAGCGGGCCAGCCAGCCCTGCACGGTGATCCGCTGCCCCTTCGCGGCCTTCGCCGGGACGCCCGAGCCGGACAGCTTGGACGCCCGCTTCAGCGAGAAGCCGCCGGCCGTCTTGGCCACGTAGCGGTCGCCGTCGTTGGCCTTCACCTGCAGGTCGACGAACCAGGTGCCGGCCTCGTCGTTGAAGATCTGCTTCTCCGCCGGGTCGACCGTCACCGTGCCGCGGCACACCGAGGCGGTCGCCGAGGAGGCGGTGCAGTGCATCGGGCTCACCCGGAGCACGCCGTAGTTCGGCCCCCACACGCCGACCGGGTCGACCGTGCGGATCCCGGAGTCGTCGCGGGCCTCCACCACCAGCGGGAAGGTCATCGCCTTCTGCGGTCCGAGCAGGACGGGCCGTCCGCCGTTGACGCTGATCGACGTGATCGTGGTGTCGCCGTGGGACCGGTCGGTGGTGACGGTGGGTACCGCCAGCACGGCCACCGCCGCCCCGGTCGCGGCCGCGCACAGGGCCCAGGAAGTCTTCCGCATGATCCCACCAGTATCGCCGCAGGCCGGGGGTGCTCCGGCACGGCCCGGTCGGCCGGCGGCGGTTCGACGCCGGATCCGAGGGTAAGCACAGCCCAATCCCCCGCCCCGCTGGCGGGCCCGCCCCCGCCCCACCGGGGGTCACCGGAGGAGAGGAGCGGACGTGGACCGCTGCGTAGTCCTCGTCGACGCCGGCTACCTGCTCGGCGCCGCCGCCAGCCTGCTGGTCGGCGAGCCCGCCCGGTCCCGGGTGACGGTCGACCACACCGTGCTGATCGCCGCGCTGCGCGAGCGCGCCGAGGCCGAGACCGGCCTGCCGTTGCTGCGGGTCTACTGGTTCGACGCCGCGCCCGAACGCCGTCCGCTGCCCGAGCACCGGAGGCTGCGGGTGCTGCCCCGGGTCACCGTCCGGCTGGGCGCACTCACCCGGGCGGAGGGCCGCTGGGTGCAGAAGGGCGTCGACGCGGCGATGCACGCCGAGCTCACCGAGCTCGCCCGCAACCACGCCTGCACCGACATCGTGCTGGTCACCGGCGACGGCGATCTCCTGCCGGGTGTGATGTCCGCCAAGGAGCACGGGGTGGCCGTCCACCTGTGGGCGCTGCAGGCCGCCGACGGCGACTTCAACCAGTCCGAGGACCTCGTCGCGGAGGCCGACGAGCGGCGCGTCCTGGACCGCGCCTGGATGGAGCAGTGGGTACGGCTGCGCGAGGTGCCCGCGCCCTTCCCGGCACCCGGTGCGGCGCCGCGGATCGCAGGTCTGCTCGCCGCCGCCCCCGAGCAGCCCGAGGCACCGGCCGCGGCCGGCCGCCCGCAGCCCGCCGCCGCGCTCAAGGTGGTGCCCACCCCGAAGGACCTCGCGGTGCGCTCGGCCGCCGAGCGGCTCCCGGCCGACCGGGCGGCCGCCACCGCGCACGGCGGGCCGGTGCTGCGCTGGACCTCCGACCGCGGCTGGGTCGACCGGCCGCCCGCGGACACCTCGGCCACCGCCGGCGACGGCCTGCCCACCCTGGCCCAGCTCACCACCTCCGCCCAGCGCTGGGCGGACCGCGAGGAGGACATCACCAGTGTCGGCGGCGACGCCGGCGAGGTCGGCCAGGTCTTCGCCCGCCGCTGGATCGACCGGTTCGGCGCGGCGGACCGGCTCGCCGTGCTGTGGACGGACTACCCACGCATCCCGCACCGCCTCGACGGTGAGCTGCTGCGCTACGCGGCCCGCTTCGGCCTGCTCGCCCACAAGGACGACCAGATAGACGAGGCGGACCGCTACGCGATCCGGGACGGCTTCTGGAAGGAGCTCGCCGTCCGCGTCCCCGGCGGCCGCACGGCGACGGCCGACGACTGACGGCGGCTCCCCGCACCCGGCCGCCGTCCGCAGTGCGGCAGCGGACAGCCGTTGCGCCAGGTGGATCCGCACCACGGGGAGCAGTACCAGGACCGCGGCGACCACGCCCACCACCGGGCCCGCCACCCGGCCGGCTCGCCGCTGCCCGGCCCGGACTCCGCGTCCGTGCTCACCGGCCCCGCCGCCGGTAGGGACCGCCGCGGCGCCCGGCTGCGCCCCCACGGCACCTCCTGCTCGTCCCGGCCACCTCCCCGGCTCCCCGGCCCGCCACCGCGATCCGGCGCCGCGGGCCCGCCACCGCGAGCCGGAGCCGTACCGACCGGAACCGGCCCCGACCGGCCCCCGTGCCCGGTTCGGGTGCCGCGGAGCGTAAAGTTCTCTCGCGTGAGCGACACCGACCGGCAGGCACCCCTGGCCCCGCCGCGGGCCCGGGACGACCTTCCGGGTCCGGCCTGCTGCACCGTCCGAGGCCTTGCCAAGACCTACCGCACCGGCAGCGGCGCCAAGGCCGCCGAGGTCCCCGCGAACGCCGGGATCGATCTGACCGTGCGGCGCGGCGAGATCTTCGGCCTGCTCGGCCCGAACGGCGCCGGCAAATCCACCCTGGTGCGCCAGCTGACCGGCCTGCTCCGCCCGGACGCCGGCAGCATCGACATCCTCGGCCACGACATCGTCCGCCACCCCGAGCGGGCCGCCCGGCTGCTGGCCTACCTCGGCCAGGAGTCCACCGCGCTGGACGAGCTCACCGTCTCCCTCGCCGCCGAGACCACCGGACGGCTGCGCGGCCTCGGCCGCACGCGGGCCCGCGCCGAGGCCGCCGAGGTGCTCGCCGAACTCGGCCTCGAACCGCTGGCCGGCCGTCCGCTCGCCAAGCTCTCCGGCGGCCAGCGCCGCCTCGCCTGCTTCGCCGCCGCCCTGGTCGGCGAACGCCCGCTGCTCGTCCTGGACGAGCCCACCACCGGCATGGACCCGGTCGCCCGGCGCGCCGTCTGGTCCGCCGTGGACCGCCGCCGGGCCGAGCGCGGCACCACCGTGCTGCTGGTCACCCACAACGTGATCGAGGCCGAGACGGTGCTCGACCGGGTCGCCGTCGTCGACGAGGGCCGGGTCATCGCCTGCGACACCCCCGGCGGCCTCAAGGCCCTGGTCGACGGCGACGTCCGGCTCGACCTGGTGTGGCGCACCGACGCCCCGCTCGACGTCCCCGCCGTCGCCGAGCTCGCCGCCCGGGCCGAGCGCACCGGCCGCCGCTGGACCGTCCGCACCACCCCCGAGCAGGCCCGCGAACTGGTCGCCGCGGTCACCGGCGGCGCCGCCTTCGCCGCGCTCGACGACTTCACCCTGGCCACCCCCAGCCTGGAGGACGCCTACCTCAAGCTCGGCGGCCGGCACAAAGGACTCGCCAAGTGACGCTCCTCGACACCCCGGCCCCCGCCGTCGCCACCCCCGCCGAGCTGGCCCCCGCCGCCCGGCTGCTGCCCTCGCTCGCCGCGGTGTACCGCGCCCAGCTCGCCCGGGCCAAGGTCGCCCGCATCCCGCTGCTGTTCGTCGCCACCTTCCAGTCGCTCGGCATCCTGGTGATGATGCGCGGCGTCGTCGACGGCGGCGGCAACCCGGCCGCGCACGCCGTCGTCGCCGGTTCGGCCGTGCTGGTGGTCGCCTTCGTCGCGCTCAACCTGCTCGCCCAGTACTTCGGGAAGCTGCGCGCCACCGGCGGACTCGACCACTACGCGACGCTGCCGGTGCCGCCGGCCGCCGTGGTGCTCGGCGCGGCCGGCGCCTACGCCTCCTTCACCCTGCCCGGCACCCTGGTCACCGCCGCGGCCGGCGCCTGGCTGTTCGACCTGCCGGCCCGCAACCTCTGGGTGCTGCTCGCGGTCGTGCCGCTCGCCGGCGCGGCCCTGTCCGGACTCGGCGCCGCCTGCGGCCTGCTCGCCCGGCGCCAGGAGATCGCCACCCTGCTCGGCCAGCTCGGGATGTCCGCCGCGCTGCTGCTCGGCGTGCTGCCGGCCGGCAACCTGCCGGGGCCGGTGCAGTGGCTGCGCGACCTGCTGCCCTCCACCTACGGCGTGGAGGCGTTCGCCCGGACCTTCGACCCCGCCCCGGACTGGGCCGCCGTCCTCGGCGACCTGGGCGTCTGCGCGGCCGTCGGCCTCTGCTCGCTCTCCGCGGCGACCTGGGCGTACCGGCGGGCCACCCGCTGACCCGCCGGCGCCGACCGGACCGGGGCCGCCCGCCCCGACCGCACCGGCGCCGGTCGTGAAACGATGGCCGGGTGACCGCACCGAACACACCGACGGGCCCGGGCGCCGACCCGTACGCCCCGCACGACCCCTTCGCCCCGCCGCCGTCGGCGCCGGTCGGCCCGGAGCGGCCGAAGCGCGCCCTGCTGCCCGAGGTGCGACTCGGTGCGCTGATCGCGGTCGGCGGCGCGCTGCTCGGTGTGGTGCTCGGCCTGCTCTGGCTGTGGCTGGCGCCCCGGGTCGGCCTGGTCGTCAAGGGCGACCAGCTGCTGTACGCGGACCCGGAGGGCGAGCAGCGGGCCGGCGCCGACAGCGTGTTCGCGCTGCTCGGACTCGGTGCGGGCCTGGCCACCGCGCTGACGGCCTTCCTGTTCACCCGCGGCCGGGGCGGCGGGATCGCCGTCGCGGTGGGCCTCGCCGTCGGCGGCCTGGCCGGCGCGGTGATCGGCTGGCAGCTCGGCACGAGGCTCGGACCCGCCTCCGACCTGGTCGCGCACGCCCGGCAGGTCGGCAACGGCGGCCGGTTCAGCGCCCCGCTGGAGCTCGGTGCGCACGGCGCACTGCTCGTCTGGCCGATGACCGCCATGGTGGTGCTGCTGGTGCTGTCCGCCGCCTTCGGCAAGCGCGAGGAGGACCCGCCGCCGTACTGGGCCTGGCCCCGCCCCGAGGCCGGTCACCCCACGGACGCTCACGTCCACGACGGTCACCCGCACGACGGTCACGTCCATGACGGCCGGCCGCACGACGCCCTGCGCGAGGCCCCGAAGGACGGCCGCGCCGCGGGCGGTCCGGAGCACCCGCGCGGCGACTGACGCCAGGGTCAGCGGCCGATCCGCGCCGTCCGGGCGCCGGTCAGCGAGACCAGGTCGGCGGGGGCCAGTTCGACCTCCAGGCCGCGGCGGCCGGCCGAGACGAAGACCGTCGGGTGGCCGAGCGCACTATCGTCCAGCACGGTGCGCAGCGGCCGCCGCTGCCCGAGCGGCGAGATGCCGCCGAGGACGTAGCCGCTGCTGCGCTCGGCGGCCGCCGGGTCGGCCATGGCCGCCCGCTTGCCGCCCACCGCGGCGGCGAGCGCCTTCAGGTCGAGCTGCCCGGAGACCGGGACGATGCCCACGGTCAGCGCGCCGTCGACGTCGGCGACCAGCGTCTTGAAGACCCGGCCTGCCGGGATGCCGAGCAGCTCGGCGGCCTCGCCGCCGTAGGAGGCCGCGGCCGGGTCGTGGTCGTAGGCGTGCACGGTGTACGCCACGCCCGCGGCCTCCAGTGCGACCGTTGCGGGCGTGCCCTGGCCGCCCTTCTTCGTCTTCTTCGCCATCGGCTGCCTTCTCGGGTGGGGTCCGGTGCGGTCGGGTGCGGGCCGGTGTCAGTTGGGGCTGAAGGCCTGGCGGGTGAGGTCCGCGGCGGGCAGCGACGGCAGCCAGGTCAGCAGGGCGGTCTCCCGGCGCAGCAGCTCCAGCTCGACGGTGAGCCGCTGGGCGGTGTCCGGGCAGGCCAGCAGCTCCTGCTTGACGGGCGCGGGCAGCACGGTGGCCGCCGCGACGAGGTAGGAGAGCGCCTGCGGGTCGAGCGGCAGCTCGATGTCACCGGCCAGAGTGGCCTCCTTGGCGCCCGCGAGGCGCTTGCGGTACTCGTGGAAGGCCCGTTCGACCACCGCGCCGAGCGCGCCGGAGCCCTGGCCGGACGGCTCGTCCAGCGGCCGGGTCTCGGCGACGAGGTAGGGGCCGCTCGCGTCGACGGACTCCACGGTGAACCGGGTGGTGCCGGTGACCAGCAGCTCGTACCGGCCGTCGGCGCGGCTCCGCAGGGAGGTGACGTCGGCGACGCAGCCGACCCGGTACAGCGCCTCCCGCGGGTCGCCGGTGACGGTGCCGAGCCCGTCGAGCGGCCCGGCCGGGCCCTCGTGCTCGCGGACGGGGGCGACCTCGCGGCCGTCCCGGATGGCGACCACGCCGAAGCGGCGCGGCTCCTCCTCGGGCAGTTTCTGCAGATCGGCGACGAGTCGGCGGTAGCGCTCCTCGAAGACGTGCAGGGGCATCACCAGGCCCGGGTAGAGGACCGTGTTGAGCGGGAAGAGCGGCAGCCGTTCTGTCACGGCGCACAGCGTAGTTGCCGCAGGCCCCGGCGACCGCGCCCTTTTGCCGCAGAGCGGGCCTCAGCCGCGCTGCAGCAGCCGGGTCGCGCCGGTGACGGCGGTGGTCGCCAGGATCCAGCCGGTCAGCACCAGGCCCGCGGCCACCCACTGGCCCTGCCGGTCGGGGTTCCAGCCGCCCTGCCCGAGGTCGACCACCGGCAGCAGCCTGCCCAGGGTGTACAGCGCCGCGTCCCAGGTGGGCAGCTCGTCGGCCTTCAGCGGCTGCGGCTGGTGTTCGGTGAAGTACGCCGTGCCGAGCAGCCAGGCCAGCAGCAGCCACAGCGCGGCCCGGCCCGGCCGGTAGCCGTAGCCGACGGTGACGTCCTGCAGCAGCCCCCACAGCCGCGCGTGCACCGGCAGGGCGGCGCGGCGGCGGCGCTGCTTGGCGTACAGCACCTCCCGGGCGTCCTCGTCCCGGCCGTCCCGGCGCAGCGCCGCGGCCAGCTGCTCGTACGGCTCCGGCTGGTACTCGCCGAGCGAGTTCTCCAGCCAGGCGATCCGTTCCGCGACGCCGAACGGCTCCGCGGGCCGCAGCGACTCGTAGGTGAAGCCGGTGAGCCGCACCAGGCCGGCGCCGGGCCAGGACCGCGGGGCGTCGACCAGGTTGCCGACCTGGGCCCGGGAGAGCGACACGGTGCCGTCGGGGGCCTTCTTGCAGGCGAACCGCAGCTCGGGCGTCCGGATCCGGCGCAGCGACAGCTCCTGCCCCTCCGAGAGGTGGAACTCGGCCTCGTGGATCAGGCAGGCCTGCTCGAAGCGGGCGTCGACCAGCCGCACCCCGCCCCAGGCGCGGAACGGGGTGACGGCGGCCCCGGGCTCGTGCGGCGGCCCGTAGCCGTAGGCGTACTCGCTGGGCGAGGTCGTCCAGCGGTTGTCGGCCGAGCCGGTCAGGTACAGCGTGTTGCCGACGGTGGTGCGGGCCAGGTTCAGGCAGTTGCGGCCGGGGTCGCGCATCCGCAGCTGGGCGCCGCGCAGCGAGAGCCGGCCGCCGATCCGGCCGGTGCGGATGCCGAACTCGCCGTGCACCTCGATCCGCTCGGCCTCCAGGTCCTGGTGGACGGTGAGCCCGTCGGCGGAGAGCGCCCGGTGGTGCCGGTCGGCGCCGAGGACGGCCTGGTTGAGCAGCAGGTCGGTGCCGATCCGGGCGTCGGTGAGCCGGATGCCCTGCGGCACCACGCAGCGCGCCAGGTGCACGTCGCCGTCGGCGGAGAGCCGGGAGGCGTCCAGCCGGGGTATCAGGCAGCCGATCAGCCGGATCGTGCCGGCCCGGGCCTCGGAGAGCAGCACCCGGGTGTCGAACCGGCAGCCGTGCAGCTCGATGTAGTGGGTGAGGGACGCGCCGGCCAGGAGCAGCGGGCCGGTGACGTACGCGCCGTTGAGCTTGAGCGCCGCGACCCGCCCGGGTGCGGGGGCGGGGCCGGAGAGCAGCAGCCGGGCCAGTACCTCGGCGCGGACGGTCCGCTCCGCGCCCCAGTCGCCGGAGCCCGCCGGGTCGTCGTCCTCGGCCTTTCCGGCGCGCAGGTCGAGCACCTCGCCGTGCCGGAAGGCGTCCCACAGGCGCTGCTCCGTGTCCGTCCAGCCGTCCGGTGCCCCGTCCGCCATCGTCCCCCCTGGTGATCCCCGGCCGTCTCGGCCTTCGTATCACGGACTGAAATGCGCGGCCGCCGTTTCCGGCCACTCCTTACACTGGGCCCTGTGATCTCTCGAATCGACCTGCGCGGCTCCGTCTCGGACCCGCGCGACCTGCTGCCCCGTGCCGAGTTCGACGTCGAGGCCGCCCTGGAGACGGTGCGGCCGATCTGCGAGGACGTACGCCATCGCGGGGTCGCGGCGCTGATCGAGATCACCGAGCGCTTCGACGGCGTGAAGCTGGAGTCCACCAGGGTGTCCGAGGAGCGGATCACCGCCGCCCTGGAGACCCTCGACCCCAAGGTGCGCGCCGCGCTGGAGGAGTCGATCCGCCGCGCCCGCCTCGTCCACCGCGAGCAGCGCCGCACCGACCACACCACCGAGGTGGTGCCGGGCGGCACGGTCACCGAGCGCTGGGTGCCGGTCGACCGGGTCGGCCTGTACGTGCCGGGCGGCCTCGCGGTCTACCCGTCCTCCGTGGTGATGAACGTGGTGCCCGCGCAGGAGGCCGGCGTGCCCGGCATCGCGGTCTCCTCCCCGCCGCAGAAGGAGTTCGGGGGATCCGTCCACCCGACGATCCTGGCCGCCTGCGCCCTGCTCGGCGTCACCGAGGTCTACGCGGCCGGCGGCGCCCAGGCGGTCGCCATGTTCGCCTACGGCACCGAGGAGTGCCGCCCGGTCAACCTGGTCACCGGCCCCGGCAACATCTACGTCGCCGCCGCCAAGCGCCTGCTCAAGGGCCGGATCGGCATCGACGCCGAGGCCGGGCCGACCGAGATCGCCATCCTCGCCGACGACTCCGCCTCGCCACGGGACGTCGCCGCCGACCTGATCAGCCAGGCCGAGCACGACCCGATGGCCGCCTCCGTGCTGGTCACCGACTCGCCGGCGCTCGCCGCCGCGGTCGAGGCCGAGCTGGAGACCCAGGTCGCGAACACCAAGCACCGCGAGCGGGTCACCACCGCGCTCGCCGGTCGGCAGTCCGGCATCGTGCTGGTCGACGACCTGGAGCAGGGCCTGGAGGTGGTCAACGCCTACGCCGCGGAGCACCTGGAGATCCAGACCCGGGACGCCCGCGCCGTCGCCGCCCGGATCCGCAACGCGGGCGCCGTGTTCATCGGCCCGTACGCGCCGGTCTCGCTCGGCGACTACGCGGCCGGCTCCAACCACGTCCTGCCGACCGGCGGCTGCGCCTGCCACTCCTCGGGCCTGTCCGTGCAGTCCTTCCTGCGCGGCATCCACGTCGTGGACTACTCCCGCGAGGCGCTGGCCGACGTCGCCGCGCACGTGGTCAACCTGGCCGAGGCCGAGGACCTGCCCGGCCACGGCGACGCCATCCGCGCCCGCTTCGACTGGACGGTGCCCAACTCTTGAGGATCGACGACCTCCCCATCCGCGACGAACTGCGCGGACAGTCCCCGTACGGTGCCCCCCAGCTCGACGTGCCCGTCCAGCTGAACACCAACGAGAACCCGTACCCGCTGCCGGAGCCGCTGGTCGCCCGGATCGCCGAGCGGGTCGCCGAGGCCGCCCGCCACCTCAACCGCTACCCCGACCGGGACGCCGTCGAGCTGCGCGAAGGCCTCGCCGCCTACCTCACCCGGACCACCGGCCATGCCGTCACCCGGCAGCAGGTCTGGGCCGCCAACGGCTCCAACGAGGTCCTCCAGCAGCTGCTGCAGACCTTCGGCGGCCCCGGCCGCACCGCGCTCGGCTTCGAGCCCTCGTACTCGATGCACGCGCTGATCTCCCGCGGCACCGGCACCGGCTGGATCTCGGGCCCGCGCAACGAGGACTTCACGATCGACCTCGACGCCGCCCGCGCCGCCATCGCCGAGCACCGGCCGAACGTCGTGTTCGTCTGCTCGCCGAACAACCCGACCGGCACCGCCGTCGCGGCCGACACCGTCCTCGCCCTGTACGAGGCCGCGCAGGCCGCCCGGCCCAGCCTGGTGGTCGTCGACGAGGCGTACGTGGAGTTCTCGCACCGGGACTCGCTGCTGCCGCTGATCGAGGGCCGCCCCAATCTGGTGGTCTCCCGCACCATGTCGAAGGCGTTCGGCGCGGCGGGCCTGCGGCTCGGCTACCTCGCCGCCGACCCGGCCGTGGTCGACGCCGTGCAGCTCGTCCGGCTGCCCTACCACCTGTCGGCGGTCACCCAGGCCACCGCACTGGCCTGCCTGGAGCACACCGACACCCTGCTGGGCTACGTCGCACAGCTCAAGGCCGAACGGGACCGCCTGGTCGACGCCCTGCGCGGGCTCGGCCTGGAGGTCACCGACTCCGACGCCAACTTCGTCCAGTTCGGCCGCTTCGCCGACACCCACGCCGTGTGGCAGGCGATCCTCGACCACGGCGTCCTCGTCCGCGACAACGGCGTCCCCGGGTGGCTGCGGGTGACCGCCGGCACCCCCGCCGAGAACGACGCCTTCCTGGACGCCGTCCGCTTTGTGATCAAGGAGCTGTAACCCCGAATGTCCCGTATCGGCCGCGTCGAACGCACCACCAAGGAGACCTCGGTCCTCGTCGAGATCGACCTCGACGGCACCGGGAAGACCGAGATCTCGACGGGCGTCGGGTTCTACGACCACATGCTCGACCAGCTCGGCCGCCACGGCCTCTTCGACCTCACGGTCAAGACCGACGGCGACCTGCACATCGACACCCACCACACCATCGAGGACACCGCCCTCGCGCTCGGCGCCGCCTTCAAGCAGGCGCTCGGCGACAAGGTGGGCATCTACCGCTTCGGCAACTGCACCGTCCCGCTCGACGAGTCGCTCGCCCAGGTCACCGTCGACCTCTCCGGCCGCCCCTACCTGGTGCACACCGAGCCGGAGACCATGGCGCCGATGATCGGCACCTACGACACCACCATGACCCGGCACATCCTGGAGTCCTTCGTCGCGCAGGCGCAGATAGCGCTGCACGTCCACGTGCCGTACGGCCGCAACGCCCACCACATCGTCGAGTGCCAGTTCAAGGCGCTCGCCCGCGCGCTGCGCTACGCCTCCGAGCGCGACCCGCGCGCGGCCGGCATCCTCCCCTCGACCAAGGGCGCACTGTGAGCAAGTCCGCGATCGCACTGATCTTCGTCGGCCTCTTCCTGACCGGTGGCGTGATCTCGTTCTGGAAGCAGAAGCTGCCCAAGGGCGTCGTCGCGGTGCTCGCGATCGGCGCCGTCCTGTGCCTGGCCGCCGGCGCCATGCGTCTGTAGCCGGCCTCGAGAGACTGGATCCCCACCCCCATGGCCAAGAACGTCGTCGTCCTCGACTACGGCTCCGGCAACCTCCGTTCCGCCCAGCGCGCCGTCGAACGCGCGGGTGCGAACGTCACCGTCACCTCGAACTTCCAGGCCGCCCTGGACGCGGACGGCCTGCTCGTCCCCGGCGTCGGCGCCTTCGAGGCCTGCATGCGCGGGCTCAAGGCCGTCCGCGGCGAGCAGATCATCGGCCGCCGCCTGGCCGGCGGCCGCCCCGTCCTCGGCATCTGCGTCGGCATGCAGATCCTCTTCGCCCGCGGCGTCGAGCACGGCGTCGAGACCGAGGGCTGCGACGAGTGGCCCGGCACCGTCGAGCCGCTGGACGCCCCGATCGTCCCGCACATGGGCTGGAACACCGTCGACGCCCCCGAGGACAGCCGGATGTTCGCCGGCCTGGACGCCGACACCCGGTTCTACTTCGTCCACTCCTACGGCGTCCGCCGGTGGGAGCTGGAGGTCCACAGCGCCCGGCTGCACGCCCCGCTGGTCACCTGGGCCACCCACGGCCACCCGTTCGTCGCCGCCGTGGAGAACGGCCCGCTCTGGGCCACCCAGTTCCACCCCGAGAAGTCCGGCGACGCCGGCGCCGCCCTGCTGACCAACTGGGTCACCACCCTCTGAAGCCGAAGGTCGAACACATGAGCCGCCTCGAACTGCTCCCTGCCGTCGACGTCCGCGACGGCCAGGCCGTCCGCCTGGTCAAGGGCGCCTCCGGCACCGAGACCTCCTTCGGCGAGCCTCTCGCCGCCGCCCTGGCCTGGCAGAACGCCGGCGCCGAGTGGCTGCACCTGGTCGACCTCGACGCCGCCTTCGGCACCGGCAGCAACCGCGCCCTGCTCGCCGAGGTCACCGGCCGCCTCGACATCAAGGTCGAGCTGTCCGGCGGCATCCGCGACGACGAGTCGCTCGCCGCCGCCCTCGCCACCGGCTGTACCCGGGTCAACCTCGGCACCGCCGCCCTGGAGGCCCCCGAGTGGGTCGCCAAGGTCATCGCCGAGCACGGCGACAAGATCGCCGTCGGCCTGGACGTCGTCGGCACCACCCTGCGCGGCCGCGGCTGGACCCGCGACGGCGGCGACCTCTACGAGGTGCTCGCCCGCCTCGACTCCGAGGGCTGCGCCCGCTACGTCGTCACCGACGTCAACCGGGACGGCACCCTCACCGGCCCCAACCTGGAGCTGCTGCGCAACGTCTGCGCCGCCACCGACAAGCCCGTGGTCGCCTCCGGCGGCGTCTCCTCGCTGGACGACCTGCGCGCGATCGCCACCCTGACCGGCGAGGGTGTCGAGGGCGCGATTGTGGGCAAGGCCCTCTACGAGCAGAAGTTCACCCTCGAAGAGGCCCTGGAGGCGGTGTCCCGATGACCGAGGGTTCACCGGCGGGCGGCTCCGCCGCCGGGCCGGCCGCGAAACGCTCGCTGCGGGTGTCCGGATTCTCCCCCTGGGAGGACCAGTTCGGCTACTCCCGGGCCGTCGCGGTCGGGGACACCGTCCTCGTCGCCGGCACCACCGCCTTCGAGGGCGGCATGGTCCAGCACGAGGGCGACCCGTACACCCAGACCCTCGCCGCGTTCGAGGTCGCCTTCAAGGCCCTCGCGGAGTTCGGACTCTCCGCGGACGACGTCGTCCGCACGAGGATGTTCATCACCCACGTCCGGGACTGCGACGAGGTCGGGCGGGCGCACAAGAAGCTCTTCGACGCGATCCGCCCGGTGGCGACCATGGTCGTGGTCCAGGGCCTGATCGACTCCCGGATGATGGTCGAGGTCGAGATCGAGGCCCACCGTCCCGGACTGGCAACCTCCTTGGAAGGCAAGCAGTGAGCCTCGCAGTACGTGTCATCCCCTGCCTGGACGTCGACGCCGGGCGGGTCGTCAAGGGCGTCAACTTCCAGAACCTGCGCGACGCCGGCGACCCGGTGGAGCTGGCCAAGGCCTACGACGCCCAGGGTGCCGACGAGTTGACCTTCCTGGACATCACCGCCTCGTCCGGCGACCGGGAGACCACCTACGACGTGGTGCGACGCACCGCCGAGCAGGTCTTCATCCCGCTGACCGTCGGAGGCGGAGTCCGCACCGCCGACGACGTCGACAAGCTGCTGCGGGCCGGCGCCGACAAGGTCGGCGTCAACACCGCCGCGATCGCCCGCCCCGAGCTGATCCGCGAGATCGCCGAGCGCTTCGGCCGCCAGGTGCTCGTCCTCTCGGTGGACGCCCGCCGCACCCCCGCAGGCACCGTGACGCCCTCCGGCTTCGAGGTCACCACCCACGGCGGCCGCCGCGGCACCGGCCTGGACGCCGTCGAATGGGCCTTCCGCGCCGCCGAGTTGGGCGCCGGCGAGATCCTGCTCAACTCGATGGACGCCGACGGCACCAAGGACGGCTACGACCTGGAGATGATCCGCGCCGTCCGCAAGCACGTCGCCGTCCCCGTGATCGCCTCCGGCGGCGCCGGCAAGCTCGCCGACTTCGCGCCGGCCGTCGACGCCGGTGCCGACGCGGTGCTCGCCGCGTCCGTCTTCCACTTCGGCGACCTGACCATCGGTCAGGTCAAGGACGCCCTGCGGCAGACCGGCCACCCCGTCCGCTGAACCCCTCCTCCGAGCCGCTCCTCCGGCCCGGGCCCGCCGGTCGTCGACGCGCCCGGGCCGGAGGACGCCGGCCCGCCGTCACGGCATCTCGGTCACGTCATGTCGCTCTTGATGATCGCGAAGACCGCGCCGTGCGGGTCCGTCGCCCAGCCCAGCCGGCCGACGCCCGGCACGTCCATGCCCGGCATCACGACCTGCCCGCCCGCGTGCTCGGCCCGGGCCAGCACCGCGTCCACCTCGGTGACCTCGAAGTAGGGCACCCAGCGCACCGGCTCGTCCGGGCTCTGCAACGGCGCGACACCGCCGAACGACGTCTCCCGCTCGCTGCCGCCCTCCGCCGTGGAGTACACCGTGTACGCCATCCCCGGCATCTCCACCGTCTCCGTGCGCCAGCCGAACAGCGCCTGGTAGAACGCCGTCGCCGCGGCCGGGTCCGCGGTGTGCAGCTCCGCCCAGCAGAAGGTGTTGGCGTCGGTCACGGCGTCCAGGCCCTGCGTCTCGCCCGCCTGCCAGATCGCGAACTGCACACCCGCCGGGTCGGACAGCTGCGCCATCCGGCCGTTGGACATCACGTCGAACGGCTCGGCGCGGACGGTGCCGCCGTGCTGCTCGGCCGCCTTCGCGGTGGCATCCGCGTCCGGCGTGCGGAAGTACAGCGTCCACGCCGGGGACGAGCCCTCCTCCGTCAGCGGGCCGACGGCCGCGACCGTCCTGCCCTCCTGCTGGAAGAAGCCGTAGTTGCCGGCCTCCTCGCCCAGCGACTGGAACGTCCAGCCGAAGACCGTGCCGTAGAACCCGGCGGTCGCGGGGATGTCCGGGCTCCCGAGGTCGAGCCAGCAGGGAGAGCCCGTCCGGAACTCCGTGGTGAGCATCGTGGTGCGCCCCTTCGAGGGTCGTGGCCGGGCCGCTCCGCGGGCGCGGAGGCGCTACGCCCTGGCCACCAGCCAGTGTGACCGGCGCCACTGACAATCGCGCGGCGCTCGCCGGACCGGCCGCGTCACCGCAGCTCAGCGCGGTCCTGGCAGCGGAAGCACGCGCCGCAGTGCGGCCACCGCGGTCTCCGCCCCCCGCACCGACAGCGAGGTCCGCGCCCCGCGCCCGAACGCGAAGAGCACCAGCTCGCCCGGCTCGCCGGTGAGGTGCACCGTCGGCCCCGTCCGGTGCGCGACCGTGCAGCTCCGCCCGTCCGGCCGCTCCAGCACCAGCCGCACCGGGGTCTTCCGGCCCGCCTCGAAGCGGGCCAGCATCGGCAGCCGCTGCCAGAGCGCGTCCGCCAGCGGCGCCGCGACCTCCTCCTGCCGCCACCCCTCGCCGGCCCGCCGGACGTCCTCCGCGTGCACGAAGTACTCGACCAGGTTGGCCGCCTCGTCCGCCCCCGGCAGCGCGAACGGCGACAGCGCCGGCGGACCCGACCGGAACAGCCCGACCAGCTCCTCGTACGGGCGCCGGGCGTAGCCGCGCTGCACCTTCTCCGTCCACCCGGCCAGCGGGCCGATCCTGATCCCCGCCGCCGCGTCCGGCCGCCGCTCCCGCAGCACCAGGTGCGCCGCCAGGTCCGCGGTCGTCCACCCCGCACAGAGCGTCGGCGCCTGCGGCCCGGCCGCCGCCAGCAGGTCCGCCAGCCGCTCCCGCTCCCCCCGCGCATACTTCGTCATGCCCACCACCCTAGGGGTGCGCCCCGGCGCGCCTTGCCGGCGGGGCGGAGCGGGAGGATCGTAAGAATCCGGGGGCGCGGCGGTCGGCGGACGATCATGGCCAGGGGGCGGAGCCACCCGGAGGTGCATCATGACGTTCGTCCAGCTCATCGAGTGCAGGACCGACAAGGTCGACGACCTGAACCGGCTGATGGACAGCTGGATCGAGCAGACCCGCGGCCGCCGCACGGCCACCCACTCGATGGTCGGCGCCGACCGCTCGGACGCCCGGCACGTCGTCGAGATCGTCGAGTTCCCGTCCTACGAGGAGGCGATGCGGAACTCGAAACTCCCCGAGACCGACCGGATCTTCCACGAGATGGTCGCGCTCTGCGACGAGCCGCCCACCTTCACCGACCTCGACATCGTCCGCGACGACCAGCTCAACAAGGCCGCCGTGCGGCAGCTGATGCAGCGAATGTCCGCCGGCGACCTCAGTGTCCTCGACGAACTCCTCACCGAGGACTACCGCGAGCACGACATCGCCGACGAGGCGGACCTCGTGGGGCGCGAGGCCATCAAGGCGAAGTGCGCCGGCTACCTCGAGGCCTTCGACATGAACTTCACCATCGACAGCCAGATGGCCGACGGCGACCGCGTCGCCACCATGTGGAGCTTCAGCGGCATGCACAAGGGCGACTTCATGGGCCTGCCCGCGACCCACAAGCGGGTCGAGATGACCGGCATGACCGTCTTCCGCTTCCGGGACGGGATGGCCTGCGAGGGCTGGTGGAACTGGGACAACATGTCGATGATGCGCCAGCTCGGCCTCGTCCGGATGTGAACGGGCAGCCCGTCGGCAGCACCCCGTCCGGTTCGTGCTGCCCCGGGCCGTGCCTCAGCGCAGACGGCCCGTCAGTTTGGGGCCGTGCTGGCGGTTGCTGACGGTCATGGTGCAGGTCGCGTCCCGCATGCCCTGCTTGTAGTACTGCAGGTAGGGCCCCAGCGGGAAGCCGTAGTACGGCCCGCCGCCGCCCTGCCGCTGCTGCCACTCGGCGAGCGGCGCCGCGCACAGCTCCCGCATCGCCCGCCCGATCTGCACGTCGCTGGTGAGCCCCTCGGGGAGCAGGACGTCGGCGATCGCCTCGCCGTCGTGCTGCTGCTCGCAGGGCCGCGCCTCGGCGCGGGTGATCACCTCGCTGAGCTGCGGATGGTCGAGGCACGTCCCGGGGGTGAACCACGGGTACGGCAGGTTCTTCGTGGGGCTCGGCGACGGGCTGGGCGGGGCGCTGCTCGGGGCGGGCGGGGGAGGGGCCGCCCGGTGGCCGCCGTCCGGCCACAGCACCACGGCGAGCACGACCGCCACCACCACGGCGGCGGCCACCACCACGGCCGCCCGCCTGCGCCCCTGCTCCACCCCGACCCCCTCGGCTCACCGCCCATTCTGGCCCGCCGCGGGGCCGGCCGTCAGCGGATCACCGCTACTCGCCGCCGCCTTCCTCCAGCGCCGCGAGGTGCCGCTCCACGCTCTCGACCTTGGCGGTCAGACCGCCGCTCACCCCGGCCCGGTCGTCGATCTTGATCACGGTGCTGACCCGGTTGCTGTAGGCCTTCACCGCCTCGATCGCCGCCCGCACCACCGGCATCACCTCGTCCCAGTCGCCCTCGATGCTGGTGAACATGGCATCCGTCCGGTTGGGCAGCCCGCTGTCGCGGACCACCTTCACGGCCGCGGCCACCGCTTCACCGACGTCCTCGCCCACGCCCAGCGGCGTGACGGAGAAGGCCACGATCATCCCGTCCTCGTTCCCGGCTCCCGATGAGCCCGTCTGCTGCTTGCTGCGGCATCGGTCGCCGCCGGCCCGCCAGCGGTGGGTACGCTGGGGGCGGCACGACCCGTTCAAGGGGTCAACTTCTCATGCGAGTCGGAATCATCGGGCACGAAAGCCTCTCGGACCTGACCGAGATGCTCGTCCGGGGCGCACTCTGGCAACTCGTCACCGCGCACGGCGCCTACGACCTGGTCGGCATCGGCCGGCTGAGGCCCGGGCCGGACACCTGGTTCGCGCAGTCCGTCCTCGACCACGGCGGACGGATCGAGGTGGTGCTGTCCGCAGTGGAGGCGCGGGCCGGCGCCTTCACGGGGGAGGGCTGCCGCGACACCCGCCGCCGACTGCTGAACTCGGCGAACGCCGTGCACCGGCTGGCCGCGGCCGAGGCCGGCGGACCCGGCGAGGACACCGGCCCGGCGCTGGTCGGCATGGTGGACGAGCTGATCGCGGTCTGGGACGGCCGCCCCGGCAGCGAACCGGCCCGGGTGGTGGCACAGGCGCAGCGGGCGGGCCTGGACGTCCGGGTGGTCTGGCCGGAGGGCTGCGAGAGCCCGGACCGCGGCTGACCGCCCGCTCCCCCCGAGCCGCGCTCCCCGAACCGGCTGCGGGCCGACCACTCCCCGAACACTGATCACCGCGCCGGACGGGAGCTGCGAGAATGGTCCGCATGTCCACCACTCCCGCAGCCCCCGGCAGCACCGCCCTGGACGCGGCCGTCGCCGCCCGCCTCAAGCGCACCGCCGACGGCCTGCTCCCCGCCATCGCGCAGCAGTACGACACCGGCGAGGTGCTGATGCTGGGTTGGATGGACGACGAGGCGCTGCACCGCACCCTGACCACCGGCCGCTGCACCTACTGGAGCCGCAGCCGCAGCGAGTACTGGGTGAAGGGCGACACCTCCGGCCACGTCCAGCGGGTCGTCTCCGTCGCACTCGACTGCGACGGCGACACCCTGCTGGTGAAGGTCGACCAGACCGGCGCCGCCTGCCACACCGGTGACCGCACCTGCTTCGACGCCGACGTGCTGCCCGTCGCTCGCTAGCCTTTTCCCCGGCTCCACGCGCGCACCGAGCACCCGCACCAAGCAGCCGCGCCGAGCACCCGCACGACCTGCCAGCAGCCCGCCCGCCCCTCCTCCTCCGAACGGTGCCCGCTCCCATGGATCTCGAGGCCTTCCGCAAGCTCGCCGCCGACACCCGGGTCATCCCCGTCACCCGCAGGCTCCTCGCGGACGGCCTCACCCCGATCGGCCTGTACCGCAGCCTCGCCGGCGAGCGCCCCGGCACCTTCCTGCTGGAGTCGGCCGAGCACGGCCAGAGCTGGTCCCGGTACTCCTTCGTCGGCGTCCGCAGCGCCGCCACCCTCACCGCCGACCCGGACGGCGCCGCCCGCTGGCACGGCACCCCGCCGGTCGGCATCCCCGCCACCGGCGACCCGCTGGAGGTGCTGCGCACCGCCCTCGCCACCCTGCACACCCCGCGGCACACCGACGACGGCCTGCCGCCGCTCACCGGCGGCATGGTCGGCTACCTCGGCTACGACGTCGTCCGCCGGCTGGAGAAGCTGCCGAACCTCACCCCGGACGACCTGCGGCTGCCCGAGCTCACCCTGCTGCTCGCCACCGACCTCGCCGTCCTCGACCACGTCGACGGCACGGTGCTGCTGATCGCGAACGCGGTCAACCACAACGACCTGGCGAGCGGCGTCGACGAGGCGTACGCCGACGCGGTGGCCCGCCTCGACGCGATGGAGGCCGACCTGCTCAAGCCGGTCGACCCGGGCCTGGCCACCTTCACCCCGACCTCCGCCGAGGCGCACTCGCCGTTCGGCGGCGCGCCCTACCGGGCGGCCGTCGAGACGATCAAGGAGCGGATCCGGGCCGGCGAGGCCTTCCAGGTCGTGCCCTCCCAGCGCTTCGAGGCGCCCTGCCCGGCCTCCGCGCTCGACGTGTACCGGGTGCTGCGCACCACCAACCCCAGCCCGTACATGTACCTCTTCCGCTTCCCCGGGCCGGACGGCACCGCGGAGGGCGGCTTCGACGTGGTCGGCTCCAGCCCGGAGGCACTGGTCAAGGTCAGCGAGGGCGAGGCGATGCTGCACCCGATCGCCGGCACCCGGCACCGCGGCGCCACCCCGCACGAGGACGCCGAGCTCGCCGCCGAGCTGCTCGCCGACCCCAAGGAGCGCGCCGAGCACCTGATGCTGGTCGACCTCGGCCGCAACGACCTCGGCCGGGTCTGCGAGCCGGGCAGCGTCGAGGTCGTCGACTTCATGTCGGTCGAGCGCTACAGCCACGTCATGCACATCGTCTCCACCGTCACCGGCCGGGTCGCCGAGGGACGGACGGCCTTCGACGTGCTCACCGCCTGCTTCCCGGCGGGCACCCTCTCCGGCGCCCCCAAGCCGCGCGCCATGCAGATCATCGAGGAGCTGGAGCCCACCCGCCGCGGCCTGTACGGCGGCTGCGTCGGCTACCTGGACTTCGCCGGCGACTCGGACACCGCGATCGCGATCCGCACCGCCGTGCTCCGCGACGGCACCGCCTACGTGCAGGCCGGCGCCGGGGTGGTCGCGGACTCCGACCCGCACGCCGAGGACACCGAGTGCCGCAACAAGGCCGCCGCCGTGCTGCGCGCCGTGGCCACGGCCAACACCCTGCGCCCGCCGGTATCGTGAGGTGGTCGATCCCGCGGAGGGAGGCCGCCGCCATGACCGCCACCGCCATGACCGCGCCCGCCGCGCCGCCCACGCC
>NZ_JAHTIK010000001.1:6127110-6128121 GCF_025655475.1 Kitasatospora sp. DSM 101779
GGCGGGAGGGCCGTCGTGACCCCCCGCGGTGCGGCCCGGCGGGCGATCGTCCTGGACACCGCCCGGCAGGTCGAGGACCAGCTGGCGGGCCGCGGCGGCGCCGTCCCCGACGCGGCGCTCGACCTCCCCGGCGCACGTCCCGGCCGCGCCCCCGACCTGGTCGTGGTCGTCGAGGGCGCGCGGCCCGACGGCCGCGGCCACTGGGCATGGCCGGACATCGAGGCGGTGCTGGAGGTCGTTCCCGCGGCCGGCCCGCACGGCGGCTTCGTCGAGCGGCTGCGCCGGTACGCCGGGCACGGCGTCCCGGTGTACGTGGTGGTCGACCCGGCCGAGGGCGTCTGCACCGTGCACTCCGACCCGCAGCCCGCCGGCGCCTACCACCTGGCCGAGCGGGTCCCGTTCGGCGAGGACCTGCCCGTGCAGCTGGCCGGGCGGACGCTGGTCGTCGCCACCGGCACCTTCCCCCGCGAACCGGCCTGACGAGTCTCCCCATGGCGCACCGCCAGGGGCGCGGGGAACCGCGCAATCCGGGTGCGGGCCACGGTGCGGACCAGGGGTGAGCCGGATTCGTCAGAATCACCACTCCCGGACTGCGCGGTTCTCCCCCCCCCCGACCTTCGGCCGGGAGATACCCCCACGCGCCACCGAACCGACCGTCCGAGCGCCCCTCCTGAGCCTGCACCGGGACCCGGCCGTCCGGCCCGCGGGGCACGTCGGCGACACTGGTCGGGTGAGTTCTCCCGCACCGAAGACCGACCGCCGCTCGCTCGCCCTGATGCTGCTGCTGACCGCGGCCGGCGCCCTGCTCGTCCTGACCTCCACCGGCCGGACCTGGGCCGAGGGCGTGGTCGCCGGGACGGCGGGCGGCCGCCTCGCGGTCAGCGCCACCGGCTCCCGGCTGACCGGCCTGCCCACCGGGCTCGCCCTGGCCGGCCTGGCCGCCGCCGTCGCGGTCTTCGCCGTCCGCGGCGCCGCCCGGACGGCGGTCGGCGTGCTCGCCGTGGGGGCGGG
>NZ_JAHTIK010000001.1:6128146-6149275 GCF_025655475.1 Kitasatospora sp. DSM 101779
CCGTCCGCGGCGCCGCCCGGACGGCGGTCGGCGTGCTCGCCGTGGTGGCGGGCCTCGGCGTGGTCGCCGGCGCGGTCATCGGCGCCACCGACACCGCGGGGCTGGACGCGGAGGCCGCCGGACGCCTCGCGCTGGCCGGCGCCCAGGCCGAGCAGATCACCCGGACCTTCTGGCCCTGGGTGGCCGCCGCGGGCGGCGTGCTGCTGGCCCTGGCCGGCCTGCTGACCGTCCGGTCCGGCCGCAGCTGGCCGGCGATGGGCGCCCGCTACGAGGCGCCGACCGCGACGGCGGCCGCCAGGCCGCGGCCCACCGACCGGTCCGCAGAGCTGTGGAAGGCCCTCGACCGTGGCGAAGATCCCACCGACTGACCCGGGGCCCGCCTTGGGGACGGGCGTGAGGGCCCGGCACAATGGAAGGGTCAACCCGTCGGGCACCCCGAGGTGCGCGGCCGGGATCCGGAGAACAAGGAGCACCAACAGATGTCGGCAGCAGCGCACGGCCACACTCCCGCCGCCTGGACCGGCGTGACCATCGCTTTCATCGGTTTCACGGTCAGCGGCGTCGCCATGATCATCCCCAACGTGCTGCTCGTCGTCGTGGGCCTCGTGATCGTGGTGGCCGCCGGCGTGGTCGGCAAGGCGATGTCGATGGCCGGCATGGGCAAGCAGCCGAGCCCGCACTTCGCCCCCGCCGCCGCCCCGGCCGCCGAGGAGCGCACCCCCGTCAGCGCCGCCTGACACCTGCGCCGCAGCGCCGCGCCCCCGGTCACCCGCCGTGACCGGGGGCGCGCGCACGTCCGGCACGCCACGGGTACCGCGCGGCCCTGCGCCGGACGCGGCGGACGGGGGAGGAGAATCGGCGGCGTGAACGCTCCCGTCCTCCCTGCCCCGCTCGGCCGCCGGCTGGCCCGCCCGCTGGCGGCGCTGGTGGCCGTCGGGCTGCCCACCGCGTACGTCGCCGCGGTCGACCCCAACGCGCCGGGCCACTACCCGACCTGCCCGGTGCTGCAGGCGACCGGCTGGTTCTGCCCCGGGTGCGGCGGCCTGCGCTGCGTGCACGCGCTGACCCACGGGGACCTGAACGCGGCCGGCCACGACAACCTGCTGGTCATGGTGCTGGCCGCGGCCGCGGCGGTGTTCTGGCTCCGCTGGCTGTGGGCCGCCCTCACCGGCGGCGCGCCGCCGAGGTTCGCCGTCACCCTCCCGCAGACGGTGCTGCTGGCCGTGCTGCTGGCGGTCTTCACCGTGCTGCGCAACCTGCCCGCCGGCGCCGGCCTGGCACCGCCACTGGTCTGACCTGCCCTCCTGCCGCCGCCGGCACGGACCGGCGCGCCCGCCGCCCGGCGCCGTCCGCCCACCGCCACGTGGTCCGCTCCGCGAGACGCGCGCCGGGCGGATGCGCCCTGCGCCCTCTGCGCCCGATACCATCGAAGGGCCAACGGGGGCGCATCCGCACACCATCCTCACCGGTTCGTGCGAAACGCCCCCGAGGTTTTTGACCGCACAGCCAGGCCGGGCGGGTCCGGATTCCTCCGCACCTCCCGGCACCCAGCCAGCAGACGACATGGGGGCGCTCGCGTGAGTGTGCTCGACGAGATCATCGACGGGGTCCGGGAGGACCTCGCCGAGCGACAGGCCAGGGTGTCCCTGGACGAGCTCAAGGAGCTCGCCGCCAAGGCGCCGGTGGCCAAGGACGGCGTGGCCGCGCTGCGCGGCGACGGCGTCCGGGTGATCTGCGAGGTCAAGCGCTCCAGCCCCTCCAAGGGCGCACTGGCGGCGATCGCCGACCCCGCCGCCCTGGCGCTGGACTACGCGGCCGGCGGCGCCGCCGCGATCAGCGTGCTGACCGAGCAGCGCCGCTTCGGCGGCTCCCTCGCGGACCTCGACGCGGTCCGTGCCGCGGTCGACACCCCGATCCTCCGCAAGGACTTCATCGTCACGGCGTACCAGCTGTGGGAGGCCCGCGCGCACGGCGCCGACCTCGCGCTGCTGATCGTCGCGGCCCTGGACCAGCCGGCCCTGGTCTCGCTCGTCGAGCGGGCCGAGTCGATCGGGCTCACCCCGCTGGTCGAGGTGCACGACGAGGAGGAGATCGCCCGCGCGGTGGACGCCGGCGCGAAGATCATCGGTGTGAACGCCCGCAACCTCAAGAGCCTCGAGGTGGACCGCAACACCTTCGGCAACGTGGTCGACGCGATCCCGGCCGGGATCGTCAAGGTCGCCGAGTCCGGTGTCCGCGGCCCGCTCGACGTCATCCAGTACGCCAACCTCGGTGCCGACGCGGTGCTGGTCGGCGAGTCCCTGGTGACCGGCAGGGACCCGAAGGCCGCAGTGGCCGACCTGGTCGCCGCCGGCGCCCACCCGGCCCTCCGCCACAAGGGCTGACCGCTGCCGTGAAACTCGCCTCCCGCCTCGCCCCCGGCTGCCGCCCGCGCGGCTGCCGCGCGCCCGCACGCCGGGTGCTCGGGCGGCGGGTGCGCTACGTGATCGGCTGCGAGCCCGGGCAGGTGCCGGGCCGTCGATGGCGCAGGACGCGCGGCCGCTGACCGGCCGCCCCCGCCTGCCATTCCATCGACCCAGAAGGACGCTTCACCATGTCCGAGAAGGACTACCTGCCGGGCGCCCACGTCCCGGACGCGCGCGGCTACTTCGGCGCCTACGGCGGCCGCTTCATCCCGGAGGCCCTGGTCGCCGCCGTCGAGCAGGTCGCCGAGGAGTACGAGAAGGCCAAGACCGACCCGGCCTTCACCGCCGAGCTCGACGCGCTGCTCAAGGACTACACCGGCCGGCCCAGCCCGCTCACCGACGTCCGGCGGTTCTCCGCCGAGGCCGGCGGCGCGCGGATCCTGCTCAAGCGCGAGGACCTCAACCACACCGGCTCGCACAAGATCAACAACGTGCTCGGCCAGGCCCTGCTCACCAAGCGGATGGGCAAGACCCGGATCATCGCCGAGACCGGCGCCGGCCAGCACGGCGTGGCCACCGCCACCGCCTGCGCGCTGTTCGGCTTCGACTGCACCATCTACATGGGCGAGGTCGACACGCAGCGCCAGGCGCTGAACGTCGCCCGGATGCGGATGCTCGGCGCCGAGGTCGTCGCCGTGAAGTCCGGCAGCCGCACCCTCAAGGACGCCATCAACGAGGCGTTCCGCGACTGGGTCGCCAACGTCGACTCCACCCACTACCTGTTCGGCACCGTCGCCGGCCCGCACCCGTTCCCGATGATGGTCCGCGACTTCCACCGGGTGATCGGCGTCGAGGCCCGCGAGCAGGTCCTGGAGCGCACCGGCCGGCTGCCCGACGCGGTCGTCGCCTGTGTCGGCGGCGGCTCCAACGCGATGGGCATCTTCCACGAGTTCATCCCGGACACCGGCGTCCGCCTGATCGGCTGCGAGGCCGCGGGCGAGGGCGCCGACACCCCGCGCCACGCCGCCACCCTCACCAAGGGCGACCCCGGAGTGCTGCACGGCTCCCGCACCTACGTCCTGCAGGACGAGGACGGCCAGACCATCGAGTCGCACTCCATCTCGGCGGGCCTGGACTACCCCGGAGTCGGCCCCGAGCACGCCTGGCTGAAGGACACCGGCCGCGCCGAGTACCGCCCGGTCACCGACGCCGCCGCCATGCAGGCGCTGCGCCTGCTGTCCCGCACCGAGGGCATCATCCCGGCCATCGAGAGCGCCCACGCGCTGGCCGGCGCCCTGGAGCTCGGCCGCGAGCTCGGCCCGGAGGCGACCATCCTGGTCAGCCTCTCCGGCCGCGGCGACAAGGACATGCACACCGCAGCCGAGTACTTCGGCCTCTACGACCAGGCGACCACCGAGAGCGGCGAGGGCAACTGACCATGGCATCCAAGCTCAGCAGCGCCCTGGCCGCGGCCAAGGCGGAGGACCGCGCCGCGCTGATCGGCTACCTGCCGGCCGGCTTCCCGACCGTCGACGGCGGCATCGCCGCGATCAACGCCCTGATCGAGGGCGGCTGCGACGTCGTCGAGGTCGGCCTGCCGCACTCCGACCCGGTGCTGGACGGCCCGACCATCCAGACCGCCGACGACATCGCGCTGCGTGGCGGCGTCCGGATCAAGGACGTGCTGCACACCGTCGCCGAGGTCTCCACCGCCCACCCCGGGGCCGCGGTGCTGGTCATGACGTACTGGAACCCGGTCGACCGCTACGGCGTCGCCCGGTTCGCCGCCGACCTGGCGGCGGCCGGCGGTGCGGGCTGCATCCTGCCCGACCTGCCGGTCGAGGAGTCCGAGGAGTGGCGCAAGGCGGCGGGCGAGCACGGTCTGGACACCGTGTTCGTGGTCGCCCCCAGCAGCAAGGACGCCCGCCTCGCAGAGGTCACCGCGGCCGGCTCGGGCTTCGTCTACGCCGCCGCGGTCATGGGCGTCACCGGCACCCGGGCCCAGGTCGGCAACCTCGCCGAGGACCTGGTCGCCCGCACCCGGGCCACCACCGACCTGCCGGTCTGCGTCGGCCTCGGCGTCTCCACCGCCGAGCAGGCGGCCGAGGTCGCCGGCTTCGCCGACGGCGTGATCGTCGGCTCGGCCTTCGTCCAGAGGATCCTGGACGCCGACGGCGACGACGTCGCGGCCCTGGACGCCGTGCGGGCGCTCGCCGCCGACCTCGCGGCCGGAGTGCGCCGCCGGTAGCCCGGGCCCGCTCCGACCGACGGCCCGTCGCCTCCCGTGAGGCGGCGGGCCGCCGGCGTACCCGGACGCTCGGCGACGTGCTCCCGTCGCGCGTGCGGTTCACCCGGACGAGTGGAGAGTGGGTGCTCGGCGCATCGGGTGCGATTGACCCGCGTTGAGCGGAGGGACGGGTTGACGGTGCCGTCCGCACTCCGTGGTTCGTGCACCCTGCAACCGCCCCGACCGTCGAGAGGCCCGCCCGTGCCGTTCCTGCACCGTGCCGTCCTGATCCGCGCGGCGGCCGCCGCCCTCGCCCTCGGAGCGGCCCTCGGGGTGCAGACCTCGGCCGGACAGGCGCTGGCCAGACGCGGTGCCGAACAGGCGGCCCGGGACGCCCGGGCCTGCCTCGCCGCCGCGGCGGCCCTCGCCGAGCTCGGTGGCCCGGCGGCGGGCCCGGACGGGCGACCGGCCGCCGCCGCCGACACGCCGGCGGGCCGCTGCGGCCGGACGGATCGTCAGACCCGGTAGAACAAGCCGGACATCAGCGGCGAAAATCTCACCCTTTCGGCTTAATTCGTCAATGCGGAGGAACCGTACTTCTTCCTCTACGGTTCATCCGTCAGGGGCCGCCCGCCGCGGCCCGCCGCACCGAGCCGCACATGCCCAGGGGGAGAGCCATGGCAAGTCCGCAGACGATCCGGCCGCACGCCGACGGAGGGCTCCGCCGGATGCTCTCCGGGCCGGCCACCGAATGGATCGGGCTGGCCGCCCGGCTCGGCCTCGCGGTGGTCTGGGGCTGGGCGGGGCTCGCCAAGGTCGCGGATCCGGCCGAGGCCGCCCAGGCCGTCCGCGCCTACGAGATCCTGCCCGAGTCGCTGGTCAAGCCGGTCGGCTACGGCCTGCCGTTCCTGGAGCTGGCGCTCGCCCTGCTGCTGCTGATCGGCCTCGGCACGAGGCTGGTCGCCGCGGTCTCCGCCCTGCTGCTGCTCACCTTCATCGCGGGCATCGCCTCGGCCTGGGCCCGCGGCATCTCCATCGACTGCGGCTGCTTCGGCGGCGGCGGCGCGATCGACGCCTCCAAGACGGAGTACTTCCAGGAGATCCTCCGCGACTCCGGGTTCCTCCTGCTCGCCCTCTGGCTGGTCTTCCGGCCGAGGACGAAGTTCTCCGTCGACTCCTGGCTCGCCGCCGCCTGACCCGCCCCGCCCGGCGTCCCGCCGGAACCCGACCCCGCGGGGACACCCCGCATCCCTCCGACGACCCGGACACGGCCTTGGAAACAGCACCCATGAGCGACAAGAACCGAGAAGGAAAGCGCACGGCCCGCGAGCGGATGCTGCAGCAGCGGGCCGCCGACGAGGCCCGCGGCCGCCGCAAGAAGCAGCTGATCGTCGGCGCCGTCGCGATCGCCGTGATCGCCGCCGCGGTCGTCACCGGCGTGATCGTGCAGAACGAGCGCTCCACGCCGGAGACGCCGACCGCCACCCCCACGGGCACCATCGGCGAGAAGAACCTCGTCATCCCTTCGGGGGCCGCCGACGCCCCCTCCGTGCTCACCGTCTACGAGGACCCGCGCTGCCCCGCCTGCGGCAGCTTCGAGCAGTCCTTCGTCCAGACGGTCAACGAACTGCAGGACGCGGGCAAGCTCTCCGTGAACTACCACATCGTGTCGTTCATCGACCGCTCGCTCGGCGGCAAGGGCTCCAAGTACGGCGCCAACGCCCTCGCCTGCGCGCAGGACGCGGGCAAGTTCCGCGCCTACCACGACGTCCTCTACAAGAACCAGCCGCCGGAGACCGCCGACACCTACGGCGACAAGGCGGCCCTGATCGACCTCGCCAAGCAGGTCCCGGGCCTGGACACCCCGGCCTTCCGGGCCTGCGTCAACGACAACACCTACGGCGACTGGGTCTCCGCCGTCCAGCAGGACTTCGACAAGTCCGGCTTCAAGTCCACGCCGACCCTGACCCTGAACGGCACCCCGATCTACCCGAAGAAGGGCGACGAGCAGATCTCCCCGGAGAACCTCGTGAAGTGGGTCGACGAGGCCAACCAGGGCAAGAAGCTCGGCACCACCGGCTCACCGGCCGCCCAGGCCCCGAGCGCCGCGGCCACCCCCTGACCGGTCGGCCGCCCGGGCCGCCCCGCGACCGTTCGGAAGCTGTGACCCGCGCCGGTGCCGATCCGGCGGCCGGGACACGGTAGCGTCGACCCTGTCATGGATCTCGCATACATCCCGAGCCCGTCGCGGGGCGTCCTTTACCTGGGGCCGGTCCCGCTGCGCGCCTACGCGTTCTGCATCATCATCGGCGTCGTCGTCGCGGTCTGGCTCGGCAGCAAGCGCTGGGTCGCCCGGGGCGGTGCCAAGCACACCGTCGGTGACATCGCCGTCTGGGCCGTGCCCTTCGGCCTGGTCGGCGGCCGGCTGTACCACGTGATCACCGATCACCAGCTGTACTTCGGCGACGGCAAGAATCCGTGGAACGCCTTCAAGATCTGGGAGGGCGGCCTCGGCATCTGGGGTGCGATCGCGCTCGGCGCGGTCGGCGCCTGGATCGGCTGCCGCCGCCGCGGCGTGCCGCTGCCCGCCTACGCGGACGCCATCGCGCCCGGCATCGCGCTCGCCCAGGCCTGCGGCCGCTGGGGCAACTGGTTCAACCAGGAGCTGTACGGCAAGCCGACCACGCTGCCCTGGGGCCTGGAGATCCACAAGGTGGAGTCGGACGGCACCCTGATCGAGGGCGTCTTCCACCCCACCTTCCTGTACGAGTCGCTCTGGTGCATCGGCGTGGCCCTGCTGGTCATCTGGGCCGACCGCCGCTTCACCCTCGGCCACGGCCGGGCCTTCGCCCTGTACGTCGCCGCGTACACCGTCGGCCGGTTCTGGATCGAGTACCTGCGCATCGACGAGGCGCACCACATCCTTGGCCTGCGCCTCAACGACTGGACCTCGATCGTGGTCTTCGTGGCGGCCGTGGCCTACCTGGTGGTCTCCGCGCGGCTGCGCCCCGGCCGGGAGGCCCCGGACTCCATCGACCCGGCGGCCCGTGCCGAGACGGCCGAGGACGACCCGTCCCACTCCTCGGACAGCGCCAGCGGCGCCGAGCGCACCGCCGCGCCGGCCGACGCCGCCCCGGAGCAGCCCGTCTGACCTGCCCGAACGTCTGCCCGACGGCCGCCCGCCACCCCGCGTGGAGGGCGGCCGCCGGCATGTTCGGACAGCCTTACTTTGCTGGAAAGTCGCAGGTCAACGGGCTACGTTCGATGCGTAGAGCCCTGCGGGCAACCCTGCCCAGGCCCACGGCGACGGCGCCGTGTCCGGCTGTGCAGGGGGACGTCCGACAGGGGGGCCCGACCCATGAGCACCGCGATACACCCGACCGCCACCGAGGAGCCGAAGCCGCGGATCCCCGAGGAGGGACACCACCGCGACGTGAACGGGGGCTGGCTGCGGCCCGCCGTCTTCGGCGCGATGGACGGCCTGGTTTCCAACCTCGCCCTGGTGAGCGGCGTGGTCGGCGGCGACGCCGGCCGCAGCGCGGTCATCCTCACCGGCCTGGCCGGTCTCGCCGCCGGCGCCTTCTCGATGGCGGCGGGGGAGTACACCTCGGTCGCCTCCCAGCGGGAGCTGGTGGAGGCGGAGATCGAGGCCGAGCGGATCGAGCTGCGCCGCAACCCGCACGGCGAGCTCGCCGAACTCGCCCAGCTGTACGTGGCCAAGGGCGTCGAGCCGGAGCTGGCGCACGAGGTGGCCCGGCAGCTGTCCCGCGATCCGGAGCAGACCCTCGCGGTGCACGCCCGTGAGGAGCTGGGCGTCGACCCGGACGACCTGCCCTCGCCGCTGGTCGCCGCCGCCTCCTCCTTCGCCTGCTTCGCGCTGGGCGCGCTGCTGCCCCTGCTGCCGTACCTGCTGGGCGCCGCCGCGCTCTGGCCGGCCCTGATCGCCTCCGCGGCGGGCTTGTTCCTGTGCGGCGCCGTGGTCGCCAGGGTGACCGCGCGCAGCTGGTGGTTCAGCGGACTGCGGCAGCTGGCGCTGGGCGGTGCGGCCGCCGGGCTGACCTTCCTGCTGGGCCGGCTGATCGGCGGACAGCTCGGCTGACCTCGTGCGATGCCGCAGCTCGTGTGATGCCACAGCGCACCGCATGGATATGCCGTGCGGCGGGTGACGTTCCACACATGGGCCGGTGGTCCGTGCCTGTTCTACGCTCGCCGCGGCGGCTTCCGGCCCTCGATTCCATTCCGGCGTTCGGCCGTAAGGGATGGAATCGCAGGAGTGGTGTCGACGCGTGCATGGACAGGGCGTTTCGGCTCTGTTTCACCCGCGCGACCGTTGGGCACACTGGTGGAAACACGCGCACCGTTGCGCGTTGCACCGGGCCGGTCCTACTAACCGGTAACCGCCGCTGACCTGCGGGTTATGTCCGCCATGTGGACGCCTTGTTCCACTTCGCAAGATCTCCGGCATCATGTAACCTGCACGAAAAATCGCAGAGGGCCAACGTCGTCCCTTAATGCACCAAGCCCCTCCGGCCCCCGGCCGGACGGTGTGCTCCCAAGCCACAAGACGACGACGGGAGAGCCGATGCTGTCTGCATCCATGCACTCCGCCAACGAGCCCGCGCAGGCCAACCGCCCGTACGCGCTCGTTCCGGATGCGCGACCTGCTGCTCAGGGCCTGTACGACCCGCGAAACGAGCACGACGCCTGCGGCGTCGGCTTCGTCGCCACGCTGACCGGCATCGCCGACCACACTGTCGTCGACCAGGCACTGACCGTCCTGCGCAACCTGGAGCACCGCGGCGCCACCGGCGCCGAGCCGGACTCCGGTGACGGCGCGGGCATCCTGACCCAGATCCCGGACGCCTTCCTGCGCTCCAAGGTCTCCTTCGAGCTGCCGGCCGCCGGCTCCTACGCGGTGGGCATCGCCTTCCTCCCCGACGAGGACGCCGCCGACGCCGCCGCGGTCGCCGCCATCGAGGCCGTCGCCGCCGAGGAGGGCCTGACCGTCCTCGGCTGGCGCGACGTCCCGGTCACCCCGGACCTGCTCGGCGCCACCGCCCGCTCGGTCATGCCGCGCTTCCGCCAGCTCTTCGTTTCGCACGGCGAGAAGGCCGGCATCGAGCTCGACCGGGTCGCCTTCGTCGTCCGCAAGCGCTCCGAGCGCGAGGCCGGCGTCTACTTCCCGTCGCTGTCCGCCCGCACCATCGTCTACAAGGGCATGCTGACCACCGGCCAGCTGGAGCCCTTCTTCCCCGACCTGTCGGACCGGCTCTACGCCTCCGCCGTCGGCCTGGTGCACTCGCGGTTCTCGACCAACACCTTCCCGAGCTGGCCGCTCGCCCACCCGTACCGCTTCGTCGCGCACAACGGCGAGATCAACACGGTCAAGGGCAACCGGAACTGGATGACCGCCCGCGAGTCCCAGCTCGCCACCGACCTCATCCCCGCCAACGCGAACGGGCAGGGTCTGGAGCGGATCTTCCCGATCTGCACCCCGGACCACTCCGACTCGGCCTCCTTCGACGAGGTCCTGGAGCTGCTCCACCTCGGCGGCCGCTCGCTGCCGCACGCGGTGCTGATGATGATCCCGGAGGCGTGGGAGAACCACGCCACCATGGAGCCGGCCCGCCGCGCCTTCTACCAGTACCACTCCAACCTGATGGAGCCCTGGGACGGCCCGGCCTGCGTCACCTTCACCGACGGCACCCAGGTCGGCGCGGTCCTCGACCGCAACGGCCTGCGTCCCGCCCGCTACTGGGTCACCGAGGACGGCCTCGTCGTCCTCTCCTCCGAGGTCGGCGTGCTCGACATCGAGCAGGAGCGGGTCGCCAAGAAGGGCCGCCTGCAGCCCGGCAAGATGTTCCTGGTCGACACGGTCGAGGGCCGCATCGTCGAGGACGAGGAGATCAAGTCCGCCCTCGCCGGCGAGCACCCCTACGAGGAGTGGATCGCCGCCGGGCAGATCCAGCTCGCCAAGCTCCCCGAGCGCGAGCACATCGCCCACACCCACGCCTCGGTGACCCGCCGTCAGCAGACCTTCGGCTACACCGAGGAGGAGCTGCGCGTCATCCTGGCGCCGATGGCCAAGACCGGCGCCGAGGCGCTCGGCTCGATGGGCACCGACTCGCCGATCGCCGCGCTCTCCGAGAAGCCGCGCCTGCTGTTCGACTACTTCGTGCAGCTCTTCGCGCAGGTCACCAACCCGCCGCTGGACGCCATCCGCGAGGAGCTCGTCACCTCGCTGCTGAGCAACCTCGGCCCCGAGGGCAACCTGCTCGACGCGCAGCCCTCGCACTGCCGCTCCGTCGGCATCACCTTCCCGGTGATCGACAACGACGAGCTGGCCAAGCTGATCCACATCAACGCCGACGGCGACCAGCCCGGCCTGAAGGCCGTCACACTGTCCGGCCTGTACAAGGTTTCCACCGGCGGCGCCGGTCTCGCCACCCGCCTGGCAGAGATCGCCGCCGAGGCCGACGCCGCGATCGCCGACGGCGCCCGCATCGTCGTCCTCTCCGACCGCCACTCGGACGCCGAGCACGCGCCGATCCCGTCGCTGCTGCTCACCTCCGCGATCCACCACCACCTGATCCGCACCAAGCAGCGCACCCAGGTGTCCCTGATCGTCGAGGCCGGCGACGTCCGCGAGGTCCACCACGTCGCGCTGCTGGTCGGCTACGGCGCCGGCGCGGTCAACCCGTACCTGGCGATGGAGTCCGTCGAGGACCTGGTCGCCCAGGGCGTCTTCATCCAGGGCGTCGAGCCCGAGAAGGCCATCAAGAACCTGATCAAGGCGCTCGGCAAGGGCGTGCTGAAGGTCATGTCGAAGATGGGCATCTCCACCGTGGCCTCGTACCGCGGCGCCCAGGTCTTCGAGGCGATCGGCCTCTCCCAGGAGCTGGTCGACGGCTACTTCGCCGGCACCACCACCAAGCTCGGCGGCATCGGCCTGGACGAGATCGCCAAGGAGACCGCCGCCCGCCACGCCAAGGCGTACCCGGCCTCCGGCATCCCGGCCGCGCACCGCGCGCTGGAGATCGGCGGCGAGTACCAGTGGCGCCGCGAGGGCGAGCCGCACCTGTTCGACCCGGACACCGTCTTCCGCCTGCAGCACTCCACCCGCAACAAGCGGTACGACATCTTCAAGCAGTACACCTCCCGGGTGAACGAGCAGTCCGAGCGCCTGATGACGCTGCGCGGCCTGTTCAAGCTGGACGCCAAGGACCGCACCCCGATCTCGATCGACGAGGTCGAGCCGGTCTCCGAGATCGTCAAGCGCTTCTCCACCGGCGCCATGTCGTACGGCTCCATCTCGCGCGAGGCGCACGAGACCCTCGCCATCGCGATGAACCGCCTCGGCGGCAAGTCCAACACCGGTGAGGGCGGCGAGGACCCGGACCGCCTGTACGACCCGGAGCGCCGCTCCGCGATCAAGCAGGTCGCCTCCGGCCGCTTCGGCGTCACCAGCGAGTACCTGGTCAACGCGGACGACATCCAGATCAAGATGGCCCAGGGCGCCAAGCCCGGCGAGGGCGGCCAGCTGCCCGGCCACAAGGTGTACCCGTGGGTCGCCAAGACCCGGCACTCCACCCCGGGCGTCGGCCTGATCTCCCCGCCGCCGCACCACGACATCTACTCCATCGAGGACCTGGCTCAGCTGATCCACGACCTCAAGAACGCCAACCCCGAGGCCCGCATCCACGTGAAGCTGGTCTCCGAGGTCGGCGTCGGCACCGTCGCCGCGGGCGTCTCCAAGGCGCACGCCGACGTGGTGCTGGTCTCCGGCCACGACGGCGGCACCGGCGCCTCGCCGCTCACCTCGCTCAAGCACGCGGGCGGCCCCTGGGAGCTCGGCCTCGCCGAGACCCAGCAGACCCTGCTGCTGAACGGCCTGCGCGACCGGATCGTCGTGCAGACCGACGGCCAGCTGAAGACCGGCCGCGACGTCGTCATCGCCGCCCTGCTGGGCGCCGAGGAGTTCGGCTTCGCGACCGCCCCGCTGGTCGTCTCCGGCTGCATCATGATGCGTGTCTGCCACCTGGACACCTGCCCGGTCGGCGTCGCCACCCAGAACCCGGTGCTGCGCGACCGCTTCTCCGGCAAGCCGGAGTTCGTGGTGAACTTCTTCGAGTTCATCGCGGAGGAGGTCCGCGAGATCCTCGCCGAGCTGGGCTTCCGCTCGATCGAGGAGGCCGTCGGCCACGCCGAGCACATCGACGCCGAGGCCGCGATCGGCCACTGGAAGGCCGCCGGTCTCGACCTGGCGCCGCTGTTCCACGTGCCCGAGCTGCCCGAGGGCGCGGCCCTGCACAACACCACCGCGCAGGACCACTCGCTCGACAAGGCCCTGGACAACCAGCTCATCGAGCTGGCCGAGGACGCCCTGGAGCGCGGCGAGGCCGTCCGGATCCAGCTGCCGATCCGCAACGTCAACCGCACGGTCGGCACCATGCTCGGCCACAAGGTGACCAAGAAGTACCGCGGCGAAGGCCTGCCCGAGGGCACCATCGACGTGACCTTCACCGGCTCCGCCGGCCAGTCGTTCGGCGCCTTCGTGCCCAAGGGCGTGACCCTGCGGCTGGAGGGCGACGCCAACGACTACGTCGGCAAGGGCCTGTCCGGCGGCGTCATCGTCGTCCGCCCGGCCCGCGACGCCGCGGCCATCGGCGCCGACGCGCAGAACCACGTCATCGCCGGCAACACCATCGGCTACGGCGCCACGAGCGGCCGCGTCCACCTGCGCGGCAAGGCCGGCGAGCGTTTCGCCGTCCGCAACTCCGGTGCCACACTGGTCGTCGAGGGCGTGGGAGACCACGGCCTCGAGTACATGACCGGCGGCCGGGTCGTGATCCTCGGCGAGACCGGGCGCAACCTGGCGGCGGGCATGTCCGGCGGCATCGCGTTCGTCCTCGACCTGCGCCCGGCCAACGTCAACGGCGGCATGGTCGGCATCGAGGCCCCGGACGCCAAGGACCGCGACTGGCTGCGCGAGACCGTGCAGCAGCACTACGAGGAGACCGGCTCCACCGTGGCCGCCGAACTCCTCGCCGACTGGGGCAGCGGCGTCTCCCGCTTCTCCAAGATCATGCCCACCGACTACAAGGCTGTGCTCGCCGCCAAGGATGCCGCTGAGCGCGACGGGCTCTCCGAGTCCGAGACCACTCGCAAGATGATGGAGGCGGCACATGGCTGACCCGAAGGGCTTCCTGACCACCCCGAAGCAGCTGGCCGAGCGCCGTCCCGTGGACGTCCGTCTGCGGGACTGGAACGAGGTCTACGTCGAGCGCAGCCTCCTGCCGATCATCACCAAGCAGGCCGGCCGCTGCATGGACTGCGGCATCCCGTTCTGCCACAACGGCTGCCCGCTCGGGAACCTCATCCCCGAGTGGAACGACCTGGCCTACCGGGACGACTGGACGGGCGCCATCGAGCGCCTGCACGCCACCAACAACTTCCCGGAGTTCACCGGCCGCCTCTGCCCGGCGCCCTGTGAGTCGGCGTGCGTCCTCGGCATCAACCAGGACGCGGTGACCATCAAGAACGTCGAGGTCACCATCATCGACAAGGCCTGGGACCGCGGCGGCGTCGCCGCGCAGGTCCCGGAGCGCCTGTCCGGCAAGACCGTGGCCGTCGTCGGCTCCGGCCCGGCCGGCCTGGCCGCCGCCCAGCAGCTCACCCGGGCCGGCCACACCGTGGTCGTGTACGAGCGCGCCGACCGCATCGGCGGCCTGCTGCGCTACGGCATCCCCGAGTTCAAGATGGAGAAGCGGCACATCAACCGCCGCATCGAGCAGATGCGCGCGGAGGGCACCCGCTTCCGCACCGGCGTCCACGTCGGCGAGGACATCACCGGCCAGCAGCTGCGCGAGCGCTTCGACGCGGTCGTCATCGCGGCCGGCGCCACCACCGCCCGCGACCTGCCCGTCCCGGGCCGGGAGCTGGCCGGCATCCACCAGGCCATGGAGTACCTGCCGCTCGCCAACAAGGTGCAGGAGGGCGACTACGTCGACTCCCCGATCAGCGCCAAGGACAAGCACGTGGTCGTGATCGGCGGCGGCGACACCGGCGCGGACTGCGTCGGCACCGCCCACCGCCAGGGCGCGGCCTCGGTCACCCAGCTGGAGATCATGCCGCGGCCCAGCGAGGAGCGCCCCGGCCACCAGCCCTGGCCGACCATGCCGATGACCTACAAGGTCACCTCCGCGCACGAGGAGGGCGGCGAGCGGATCTACTCCGTCTCCACCACCCACTTCAGCGGCGACGAGGACGGCAACGTCCAGCAGCTCCACCTCGTCGAGGTCGAGTTCAAGGACGGCCGGTTCGAGCAGGTGCCCGGCAGCGAGCGGGCCATCCCGGCCCAGCTGGTCACCCTGGCCATGGGCTTCACCGGCACCGACGTGAAGAACGGCCTGGTCGACCAGCTCGGCGTCGAGCTGGACAACCGCGGAAACGTCGCCCGTGACGGCAAGTTCGCCACCAACGTCGAGGGCGTGTACGTTTGCGGTGACGCGGGCCGCGGCCAGTCGCTCATCGTCTGGGCGATCGCCGAGGGCCGCTCCGCCGCAGCCGCGGTGGACAAGTACCTGGGCGGCAAGACCCCGCTGCCCGCCCCGATCCGCCCGACGGACCGCCCCCTGGTGGTCTGACACCCCGTAACTACCGGAGACAACTCCGGCTGCAGTAACACCGCGACCCGCCAGAGCCGCCGGGATCCTGCGGTTGCAGCGCCTGCCCACTCCCCGACCAGTTGGGGGCAGGCGCTGCCTGCTGTTCGGGCCCGCCGACGCCCGCCGTCGGCATGCCGACGGCCCGCACCACGCGTGCGCCCCACGGCTTTCCTGGCAATCGGCTGGGAGCGGCGCGGCGCGCCCTTCCCGCTGTCCGACCCTGGTGGCAGACTGCGCCCGACGGGCAACTGCCCCACCGGACACGGAGGTCGGCGCGATGAGCATGCTCCACACGGGCGGCGGGGTGACCGCGCACCGGCTGCTGCTGGGCTCCCAGCTGCGGCGGCTGCGCGAGGCCCGCGGCGTGACCCGAGAGGAGGCCGGCTACTCGATCCGGGCGTCGGAGTCGAAGATCAGCCGGATGGAGCTCGGCCGGGTCGGCTTCAAGGAGCGCGACGTCGCCGACCTGCTCACCCTCTACGGCGTCGACCAGGGCGAGGAGCGCACCACCCTGCTCGGCCTGGTCGCCGAGGCCAACGCCGTCTCCTGGTGGCACGGCTACGAGGACGTCGTCCCGACCTGGTTCCAGACCTACCTCGGCCTGGAGGAGGCCGCCGCCTCGATCGCCAGCTACGAGATCCAGTTCGTCCCCGGGCTGCTGCAGACCGAGGAGTACGCCCGCGCCGTCGTCCTGCTCGGCCGGCACCACGCCACCGCGCAGGAGGTCGAGCGCCGGGTCGCCGTCCGGATGCGCCGCCAGCAACTGCTCGCCGGAGGCCGCACCCCCGCCCTGCACGCCGTCATCGACGAGGCCGCGCTGCGCCGTCCCTGCGGCGGCCCGGAGGTGATGCGCGGCCAGCTGCAGCGCCTCATCGACGCCGCGGCCCGCCCCGAGGTCACCCTGCAGGTGGTGCCGCTCGGCACCGACCTGCCCGGCGCCGAGGCCGGCGCGTTCTCCGTCCTCGGCTTCACCGAGGCCGAACTGCCCGACGTCGTCTACCTGGAGCAGTTCACCAGCGCCCTCTACCTGGACCGGCCGGCCGAGGTCGCCGAGTACGCCGCAGCGCTGCGCCGGCTCAGTGCGGCGAGCCTGTCGCCCGAGCGTTCACTCGCCCTTCTCCGGTCCGTTCTCCAGGACATCTGATCGTCGGTCAGTAGGATGAGGTTCCGTCAAATCCGGTCGCGAGGGCGGACCTCACCGAAAGGCAGCGGATGTCTCACTTCACGGAACTGTCGCAGCAGTACATCGACGGCCAGTGGCGCCCCGGCAGCGGCTCGTGGGACATCGTCGACATCAACCCCTACGACGGGGAGAAGCTCGCCGCCATCACCGTCGCCACCGCCGACGAGGTCGACCAGGCGTACCGGGCCGCCCAGCGCGCCCAGCGCACCTGGGCCGCTACCAACCCGTACACCCGCCGCCTCGTCTTCGAGCGCGCCCTGCGGCTCCTCGAGGACCGCGAGCAGGAGATCACCGACACGATCATCGCCGAGCTCGGCGGTACCCGCCTCAAGGCGGCCTTCGAGATCTCCCTCTCCAAGGACATGCTCCGCGAGTGCATGCAGCTCTCGCTGCGCGCCGAGGGCCGCATCCTGCCCTCCCCGGTCGACGGCAAGGAGAACCGCCTCTACCGCCTGCCGGTCGGCGTCGTCGGCGTCATCAGCCCGTTCAACTTCCCGCTGTTCCTCTCGCTCAAGGCCGTCGCCCCCGCTCTCGCCCTCGGCAACGGCGTGGTCCTCAAGCCCCACCAGGACGCCCCGATCACCGGCGGCACCCTGATCGCCAAGCTCTTCGAGGACGCCGGCCTGCCCGCCGGCCTGCTCAACGTCGTCCTCACCGACATCGCCGAGATCGGCGACGCCTTCATCGAGCACCCCGTCCCCAAGGTCATCGCCTTCACCGGCTCCGACGCCGTCGGCCGGCACGTCGCCACCGTCGCCGCCTCCCACTTCAAGCGCACCGTCCTCGAACTCGGCGGCAACAGCGCCCTCGTGGTCCTCGACGACGCCGACCTCGACTACGCCGTCGACGCCGCGGTCTTCAGCCGCTTCGCCCACCAGGGCCAGGTCTGCATGGCCGCCAACCGCGTTCTCGTCGACCGCTCCGTCCTCGACGAGTTCACCGCCAAGTTCGTCGCCAAGATCCGCACCCTCACCGTCGGCGACCCCCAGGACCCGGCCACCGACATCGGCCCGCTCATCAACTCCGCCCAGGCCGACGCCATCACCTCCCAGGTCGACGAGGCCGTCGCCGGCGGCGCCGAGGTGCTGCTCCGCGGCACCACCGTCGGCACCCTCATGGACCCGGTCGTCCTCACCGGCGTCCCGCACGACGCCCCCGTGCTGCGGCGCGAGATCTTCGGCCCGGTCGTCGTGGTGGTGCCCTTCGACGGCGACGACGAGGCCGTCGAGATCGCCAACGACACCCCGTTCGGCCTCAGCGGCGCCGTCCACACCGGCGACATCGAGCGCGGCGTCCGCTTCGCCCAGCGGATCGAGACCGGCATGATCCACATCAACGACGGCACCATCGCCGACGAGCCGATCGTCCCCTTCGGCGGCGAGAAGAACTCCGGCCTCGGCCGCCTCAACGGCGACGCCACCGTGGAGGCCTTCACCACCGTCAAGTGGATCTCCATCCAGCACGGCCGCAGCCGCTTCCCGTTCTGACCCGCACACCGGCCGGGGCCCGCTGTCGGCCCCGGCCGGCAGCGTACGCGCCATGACGGACCATCAGTTCGCCCTGCCCGGCGGTCGCACCCTCCGGACCTACGACAGCGGGCCCGCGGACGCCGCCCTCACCGTCGTCCGGCCCCACGGCACGCCCAACCTCGGCACACCGCCCGAGCCGCTGCTGCCCGCCGCCACCCGGCTCGGCATCCGCTTCGTCTCCCACGGCCGCCCCGGCTACGGCGCCTCCACACCCCGCCCCGGCCGGGACATCGCCTCCGCGGCCGCCATCCGCCCCGACGACGGCCACATCTCCGTCCTCACCTCCGCGGAGGACGCCCTCGCCCGACTGCGCGACCTGGCCGCAGGCTGGATCGGAGGGCCACCGCACGCCGACCAGGGGCGCGGGGAACTGCGCACTGCGGATGGGCCACCGTTCGGGCCATGGGTGGGCCGGGTTCGGCAGGAGAGTCACCTCCCGATTGCGCAGGTCTCCGCCCAGCCTCCGGCCGGGAGGTGCCCCCACGCGCCCCTGACGTGATGCCCCCTACCTGATGGGGGTACCGACTGGGGGCGCGGGGAACTGCGCACTGCGGATGGGCCACCGTTCGGGCCATGGGTGGGCCGGGTTCGGCAGGAGAGTCACCTCCCGATTGCGCAGGTTTCCGCCCAGCCTCCGGCCGGGAGGTGCCCCCACGCGCCCCTGAGGTGCCGCCCACCCACCTGATGGGGGTACCCGACTGGGGGCGCGGGGAACTGCGCACTGCGGATGGGGCGAAACGTGCATGTCCGGGTGGGCCGATCTACGCCGCCGTCCACCCTCCTCGGATTGCGCAGGTCTCCGCCCAGCCTCCGGCCGGGAGGTGCCCCCACACGCCCCTGAGGTGCCGCCCACCCACCTGATGGGGGTACCGACTGGGGGCGCGGGGAACTGCGCACTGCGGATGGGGGAAACGTGCATGTCCGGGTGGGCCGATCTACGCCGCCGTCCACCCTCCTCGGATTGCGCAGGTTTCCGCCCAGCCTTCGGCCGGGGGGTGCCCCCACGCGCCCCTGAGGTGCCGCCCACCCACCTGATGGGGGTACCGACTGGGGGCGCGGGGAACTGCGCACTGCGGATGGGGCGAAACGTGCATGTCCGGGTGGGCCGATCTACGCCGCCGTCCACCCTCCTCGGATTGCGCAGGTCTCCGCCCAGCCTTCGGCCGGGAGGTGCCCCCACGCGCCCCTGAGGTGCCGCCCCGAGCGTCCCTCAGTGGTTGCCCGCGTCGAGCAGGAACTCGTCCAGTTCGGTGCCGTACCAGCGGGTGGTGCGACCCAGGGGTTCCATGCCCAGGCGGCGGCAGACCGCTGCCGAGGGTTCGTTGCCCGGCCGGACGACCGCCCGGATCTCCGGCAGCCCGTCCGCGAAGCCCTTCGCCACGGCGGCCCGTGCCGCCTCGGTGGCGAAGCCCCGGCCCCAGGAGTCCGGGTGGAAGTGCCAGCCCACCTCCACCTCGCCGTCCCCGTCCGGCAGCGGTACCAGCAGCACCGAACCGGCCACCACCCCGGTGTCCGCCCGCTCGACCGCCCACACCCCGTACCGCGGGTCCGCCGACCGCCCCCGGAACCGCTCGATCAGCGCCAGCGCCTCCGCCTCGTCCGCCAGCACCCGCGGCTGCGCCCCCAGCCAGCGGGCCACCTCCCACCGCCCGTACAGGTCCAGGGCACGCGCCGCGTCCCCCGGCTCCCACAGTCGCAGCACCAGCCGCTCGGTACGCCACACGAAGAACCACCGCCCCTTCTCGCAGAGGGTCCGATCCTGCCCCCGCCCGGCCCGCCACTCCAGGGCCCGGAACGGTCTCCTACTGACCGCCGTCCTGGCCGCGCGCCGGCCCGCCGTCCACGGCCCCCGTCGGCACCTGCGGTGCGCCCGTGGCCAGGTCCAGCACCACCCGGCCGTCCAGCGGGCCGGCCAGCCGGAACTGCGCCGGCGAGACGTGCGCCGCCAGGTCGCACACCGTCCCGGGCGGCACCGTCGACCGTACCCGGGCGATCAGCACCACCGCCGCGCCCGTCTCGTACGCCTCGGTGCGCTCCACCCGCTCGCAGCTGCCGTGCGCGACCCCCGCCGTCACCGTCCGCCCGTCCGCGGACACCGACGAGAACGCCGCCGGCCGCGCCCCCGGCACCTCCTTCGCAGGCCCGGACGGCGGCTGCTGCGACTCCACCGCCGGGTAGGTGAACGGATCGGCGTACCCGGCGATCCGGAACCGCCACACCGGGATCTCCGCCCGCCCGCGGCTGGTCGACACCTCCCGCGTCCCCGGCTCCGCGCCCGTCACCTTCAGCGGCCGCTCACAGCCGTCGTTGCACCCCGGCCTGCCCTCCGTCAGCGACCGGAACACGGCATCCGCCGACCGCAGCGGCAGCGTCAGCTGCGAACCGTCCGCCCACCGCACCTGGGTCAGCCCCGAGAACGTCTGCGGCAGCCCGCCCGCCAGCACCAGCCGCCCGGACTGGTACGCGTCCTTGTCCGCACCGCTGTGGAACGCGTCCTGCGGCAGCCACTCCGCCGGTACGCCCACCGGGTAGTAGCCCGACTTCCAGATCTTCTCCTGCGCCGACCCCGGCCACGCCGCCGCCACCTCGGCCGCCCGCTGCCGCGCGGGCGCGTCCGCCGTGGCGCCGCCCTCCGCCGGGCCGCCGCGCACCACCGTGCTGCCGCAGCCCGCCAGCACCCACACCACCAGCACTGCCGGCAGCGCCGCCGCCACCACACCCCTGCGCATCCGAGGACCCCCTACCGGTACGAACCAACCGAACGGCAGTGGGACGCAGCACCCCGCCGACGGGTTCCGCCCCCGCTCCCGGGGCGCGCGGACCGTCCCGCGGCGCGACACTGGTGAGCGGTCCCGCACCCGCGCGGCCCGAGGAGGTGCCCCATGACCGAGTACGAACTGTCGTTCCCGCACCCCGGCCAGGACACCGAGGACATCGTCGTGGTGCACCCCACCGGCACACTCGGCCCCGGCGGTCACCCGGTGTACACCGACGACAGCGGCATCGTCCGCGCCGAGATCAGCGACCGCGACGAGGTCCGGATGCTCGCCACCGGCGGCCGCCAGGAACTCACGCCGCCCTCCACCGTCCGCCGCCGTGCCTGACCCGCTCCCGGCCG
>NZ_JAHTIK010000001.1:6149287-6170079 GCF_025655475.1 Kitasatospora sp. DSM 101779
CGCTCCTGCGGGCCCGCCCGGCCGCTGCGGCCGCGAGCACGAAGGGGACGCCGATGGACACCGAAGCCCCCGCCCCCGATGCCGGGCAGCGCCGCGCCCTGACGGCGATCCGCGAGCGCGAGGACGCCGCCTTCCGGGCCCGCGTGCCCGGCTCGCTGGCCCTGACGGTCCGGGCCCGCACCCGGATGCCCGGCGGCGTGCCCATGCAGTGGATGGCCGGCTTCTACCGGACCCCGGTGCTGTGGGTCACCCACGGCCACGGGCCGCACTTCACCGACGTCGACGGCAACCACTACCTCGACTTCGACGTGGGCGACATGTCGACCGTCCTCGGCTACGCACACCCGCGGCTCACCGAGACCGTCGCCGCCCAGGCCGCCCGCGGCGTCCAGCCGTTCCCGCCGTCCGAGCCCGCGCTCGCCGTCTGCGAGCAGCTGCGGCTGCGCTTCGGTCTCCCGCAGTGGCAGTTCAGCCTCTCCGCGTCGAACGCCAACACCGAGGCGCTGCGGATCGCCCGGGTGGCGACCGGCCGGCGGGGTGTGCCGCTGTTCGCGGGCAAACACCACGGCCAGCTGCAGGAGACGCTCTGGACCGACGACGGCTCCGGCCTGGTGCCGGTGCACCGGACTGGCCGCACCGCCGGACATCGCCGTCGTCGACTTCAACGACCTCGCCGCCGCCGAGCGGGTCCTGAGCCGTCACGGCTGCGCGGCGGTGCTGATCGAGGGCGTGCTCCACGACTGCGGCACCGTCCTGCCCGAACCCGGCTTCCTGCCCGGGCTCCGTGAGGCCTGCACCCGCCACGGCACGCTGCTCGTGATGGACGAGACCCACACCCAGTTCGACCGCTACGGCGGCGCCGTCACCCGCTACGGCATCGCGCCCGACATGGTCACCGGCGGCAAGGGCATCAGCGGCGGCATCCCGATCGGCGCCCTCGGCATGACCGGCGAACTCGCCGACCTGGTCGCCACCCAGCTCGCCGCCCAGCTCGCCGACGAACTCGGCGACATCGTGGGGATCGCGCTCGGCGGCACGCCGTACGCCAACGCGCTGTCCCCGGCCTGGGCCGGCGTCGTCCTCACCGAACTGATGACCCCGGCCGAGCACCGGCGGATCGCCGGTCTCGGCGACCGCCTCGCCGACGGCATCGAGGCCGCCGCCCGCAGCCGCGGACTGCCGTGGGCGCCCACCGGTTGGGTGCCCGCTCCGGCTACCGCCTGCGACCCGAGCTGCCCCGCAACGCCCGCGAGGCGGACGCCGGCCTCGACCCGCTGTTCACCGACGCCCGACGGGTCTACTTCGCCAACCGCGGCGTCTGGGACGCCATCGGCTCCTCCGGCCCGCACGCCGGATTCGCCCACGACACCGCCGACATCGACACCTACCTCGGCGTCCTCGACGCCTTCCTCGACGAGATGTGCGCGGACCGAGCGACGCGTGGGCCGAGGGAGGCACGGCGACGCCCCCACCCGCACCGGACGGACCGGAACGGACGGGGGCGCGGAAGACGCCCCGGAACAGCGGCGCGCGACCTAGAAGAGCGGCACGCCCGCACGGACCAGGCGCCAGGAGACGCCGCCGAAGTCGGCCGGGTCGATGACGCCCTTGGCCTTCACCCAGGCGATCATGGTGTTGCGGATCTCGTCGGAGTTCGACCACACCTGCTTCGCCGCCGCCACGTGCGGGAAGTTGCCGCCGCCGCCCGCACGGTAGTTGTTCACCGCCAGCACGAACTGTGCGGCCGGGTCGATCGGCGCACCGTTGAACGACAGGCCGACGATCCGCGAACCCACCGGCTGCGCGACGTCGATGTCGTACGAGACGCCGTACACCGAGTCGTAGTTGTAGTCCGGGGTGGAGCCGGCGTTGGTCAGCGTGCCGAGGTCCACCGGCACACCGGGCGCCAACTGCGCGAAGTACCGCGCCGAGAACTCCAGGTAGTCCTTGATCTGCGCGCCGGTCAGGATGCGCGCCTCCAGGGTGTTCTCGTAGATGTACAGACCCGCCGCGTCGCGCAGCCGCACGTCGCCCGCCGGGATGACCGCGGTGCGGTTGAACGGCGCCGCCTGCGCCAGCACCGGCAGGCTCGCGTACTCGGTCGACGCCAGCGCCGCCTTCACCGTGTCCGCCTGCACCCGGCCGATCAGGTCGATGATCGGCACGTCCTTGAACGGCGCCTCGGCGATGGACAGTTCGGTCTTGCAGGTGCCGATGACCTGGTTGACGTAAGCGACCACCTTCTTGTGCTGGCCCGCGATCAGCTTCACGATCGCCGGGTCCTCCGGCACCGTGTTGGAGTTCAGCACCCGCGAGCTCACCGAGGTGACGTGCCAGGAGCCGCGCGAGAACTCCACCTCGAAGTCGAAGCAGGTCAGCCGCTGGCCCCAGCACAGCGGCTCGGACAGCACCACGTTCCTGCCGGTCTGCTTGTTCACCACCAGCCGCTGAGGGATCTCCTTGTGCGCGTGGCCGACCAGCACCGCGTCGACGCCCGGCACCTCCTCGGCGAGCTGCGCCGACACGTTCTCGCCCCAGGGCAGCTGGTCGCCGTACGAGGTGGCGCCGTCCGCACCGGAGTGCGAGGAGACCACGACGACGTCCGCGCCGGCCGCGCGCATCCGCGGCACGTACTTCTTCGCCGCCTCGACGATCCCCGGGAAGACCATCTTCCCGGACACGTTGGCCTTGTCCCAGATCGCGATGCCCGGGTTGGTCAGGCCGAGGATGCCGACCCGCAGCGGACGGCCGTGCCCGAGGTGCATCTCCTTGATGACGTACGGATCGAAAGCGGGCCGCTCGTTCTTGGCGTACAGCGCGTTGGCACCGAGCAGCGGGAAGTCCAGCTGCTCCTCGTAGGCGCGCAGCAGCGGGATGCCGTAGTTGAACTCGTGGTTGCCGAGGGCGGCGGCGTCGTAGCCGATGGCGTTCATCGCGGCGGCCATCGGGTGGCGCGGCGGGCGCTTGGCGGTGATCGGCTCGACGCGGGCGTAGTAGTAGGCGAGCTGGGTGCCCTGGATGGTGTCGCCGGAGTCGATCAGCAGGGTGCGGTGGCAGCCCTTCTCCTCGCGGACCTGCTTCACCAGGGTGGAGATCTTGGCGAGACCGACGTCGTTGTGCGCCTTGTCGTCGTACTCGGCGTCGGTGAAGTAGTCCCAGTTGAGCACCCGGCCGTGCAGGTCGGTGGTGCCCATCACGGTGAAGCTCTGCTTCTGCGGGGCCTTCCGGGCGTCGTCCCCGCCCTGGGCCGCGGCGGCCGGGGCGGCCGCGACGACCGGCAGACCGCCGGCCAGGGCGGCGCCGGCCGCGGTGGCGGCCGAGCGCGAGACGAACTCACGGCGGTTCAGGGGCATGGAGGACTCCAGCGTGGGGCGGTGACGGACGGTCGGCGGCGGTGCCGCCGACCGGTGGTGACGCGCGTAGAGAAACGCGCGGAGAAGTCTGCCGCCAAATCGCCCCCCGCGACAGCCCCCCGACGTTGCGGACAGGTGAGATGTCGGTGACCTCGACATGACTCCGGCCGGTCCGCCGCCGGCCCGACACACCGTCAACCCGCTGCGACCCGACTCACCCTCCGACCCCCTCTCCCGGCCACGGACCCCGGCCGCCCGACGCGTTCCCGCAGGTCGGCGACGACCGCTCCGGGCGCCAACTCGATCTCACAGCGCCAAAGCTCACGTTGTGTCAGGTTGTTAATCAAAACTTTCTGCAACAGCCGCAAGGCAGCCCGCCGGAACACCGTTGTTACGCCCCGGTAATCCCTACGCTCTACAGGCATGCGCCGAGCAAAAATCGTCTGCACACTCGGGCCCGCCGCCGACTCGTACGACCAGATCAAGGCCCTGGTCGAGGCCGGCATGGACATCGCCCGGTTCAACCTCAGTCACGGCTCCTGGCTCGAACACGAGGAGCGCTACCACCGGGTCCGCAAGGCCGCCGACGAGAGCGGCCGCAGCGTCGGCATCCTCGTGGACCTCCAAGGCCCGAAGATCCGGCTCGGCACCTTCGCCGACGGACCCGTACTTCTTGAACGCGGCGACGAGTTCACCATCACCGTCGAGGACGTCCCCGGCACCCGCGACCTCTGCAGCACCACCTACGCCGGCCTCGCCGAGGACGTCCTCCCCGGCGAGCACGTCCTCGTCGACGACGGCCGGGTCTGCCTCCGGGTCACCGCCGTCGACGGCCCCCGCATCCGCACCACCGTCCTCGAGGGCGGCCTCGTCTCCGACCACAAGGGACTCAACCTCCCCGGCATCTCCGTCTCCGTGCCCGCGCTGAGCGACAAGGACGTCGCCGACCTGCGCTGGGCACTCCGCCTCGGGGCCGACATCGTCGCCCTCTCCTTCGTCCGCAGCGGCCGCGACGCCGACGACGTCCACCGCATCATGGACGAGGAGGGCCGCCGGATCCCCGTCATCGCCAAGATCGAGAAGCCGCAGGCCGTCGCCGCCCTCGACTCCATCGTCGACGCCTTCGACGGCATCATGGTCGCCCGCGGCGACCTCGGCGTCGAAATGCCCCTGGAGCAGGTGCCCGTCGTCCAGAAGCGCGCCATCAAGCTCGCCAAGCGGAACGCCAAGCCGGTCATCGTCGCCACCCAGATGCTCGACTCGATGATCCACGCCTCCCGGCCCACCCGCGCCGAGGCCTCCGACGTCGCCAACGCCGTCCTCGACGGCACCGACGCCGTCATGCTCTCCGGCGAGACCTCCGTCGGGAAGTACCCCGTCGAGACCGTCCGCACCATGGGCCGCATCATCGAGGCCGCCGAGGAGGACGTCCTCGCCGCCGGCCTCCCCCCGCTCACCGAACGGAACAAGCCCCGCACCCAGGGCGGCGCCGTCGCCCGCGCCGCCGCCGAGATCGGCGACTTCCTGCACGCCAAGTACCTCATCGCCTTCACCCAGAGCGGCGACACCGCCCGCCGCCTCACCCGCTACCGCTCGCCCATCCCCGTCCTCGCCTTCACCTACGAACCCGCCGTCCGCAGCCAACTCGCCCTCACCTGGGGCGTGGAGACCTTCCTCGGCCCGTTCGTCCCCACCACCGACGAGATGGTCGCCCAGGTCGACGCCCAACTCATCGGCCTCGGCCGCTGCCGGAAGGGCGACATCGTCGTCATCACCGCGGGCTCGCCCCCCGGCCTCGCCGGATCCACCAACCTCGTCCGCGTCCACCACGTCGGCGAACTCGACAACTGAGGCAGCCCGTTCACCCGCGGCCCCCGCCCCGGTGGGGGCCGCACCGTCACACCGCCGCTGCGAACACCCCGACGGCGCACCGGAACCGTCCCCATCCGGTGACAGCCCGCCTCCCGCCCACCCGCCGCGGGTACGTTCCCCTCGACCGGCCCGGCAGCAGGGCCGCCCGAAGGGGAGCACCGACCATGAGCAGCAGCGCCAGACCCCGCACCGCGAGACCCCGCACCGCACGAGCCAATGCCCTCGCCACCGCCACCGTCCTCCTCGCCGTCGGCCTCGCCACCGCGTGCACCCCCGACGGCACCAACAGCCCTGCCGCGCCGCCGGCCAAGGCCACCGCCACCGGCGCCGCCACCGCCGCCGGTCACACCACGGCCGGCAGCGCCGCCGGCACCACCACCATCGGCCGCACCGTCTACTGGGGCGGCCTGCGCTTCGACGTCAAGACCGCCGCCACCACGCCCGCCACCGACACCACCGGCGGCCGGCTCGTCCTCACCACCACCGTCACCAACACCTTCCGCACCACCCCCGTCAACGACTGGCCCACCCTCTCCGTCGACGTCAACGGCACGCCCCTCGCCGGCGACCACGGCACCGCCGTCCCGCCCACCCCCGGCGCGAGCAACACCCTCCCGATCACCTTCACCACCCCCGCCGGCTTCACCCTCGACGGAGCCTCCTTCGTGCTCGGCGACCCCGGCCAGAACCAGGCGATCCTCCCGCTCGGCACCGGCGGCCGCACCGCCGCCGACCTCAAGCCCCTCGACCTCGCCCTCCCCGCAGGCCACACCGTCACCGGCGGCCGACTCGCCCTCACCCTCAAGAGCGCCCAACTGCGCGCCGACACCGCCAACACCCCCCTCAAGCTCGGCGAGCGCGCCCTCTACCTCACCTACGACATGACCGGCACCGTCGGCCCCGCCGGCATGGCCGTCAGCGGCGACAGCCTCCGCCTGCGCCTGCCCGGCGGCCAGGAGGTCGGCCCCAGCAGCGCCCCCATCGAGGCCATCTACCCGGACCGGCCCACCCGTCAGAACCAGGCCGCCTGGTTCGTCTTCAGCGGCGCCACCGACGGCGACTACACCCTCACCGTCACCGACCCCGACCACAACGGCACTCCCGCCACCGCGGTCTTCCACGTCACCGGCGTCACGGCCGCAGGCCCCGTCGGCTGACCCGCCCCGCACCCGGGGGTCACCACTTCGGGCCGACGTGCGCATCCACCAGCGCCACCGAGGCCCGCCGCGCCACCGAGACGTTCACCTGGCCCCGGGGGCGCGGCACCGACGCCCGCCACTCGACGCCGACCGCGTCGAGGGTGTCGGTGAAAATGCGCAGGATGTCGGCGGAGGTGTTGGTGAAGAACCACCGTGGGTACTCATGGCGGCGGACGGTGCCGCCGACCGTGCGGGTGGCCCAGTTGGTGATCCGGCAGCCGTCCGAGTGCAGCAACCCGCGCAGCAGCTCCCACGGGTGGGCGTCCACGGCGGCCTGCTGCCAGGGCTCCAGGACGATCCGGCGCTCGTGCTTGCGGCCCGGCCCGTGCTGGGGGAAGTGGCAGACCAGGTGGGTGGAGTACACCTTGACGTCGTGACAGCCCTCGCGCCGCACGCGGCACGGCGAGTTGTTGGGCAGGACGCGCCGCATCGCCTGCTCCACCGAGTCCATGACGCCGGGCCACCGGTCGTCGCAGGTGATGGTGAGATGCGGTGCCCGCTGGCGCGGAGGATGGAGGATGTGGCCGTCGCCGAGGTAGAGCCCGAGCAGGTGGCAGTAGGCGGCGGTGTCGAGCGGGTCGCCGTGGCAGTGCGGGCAGGTCGACCGCTTGCGGCCGGGCAGTTCTCCGCGGCGGGCGTTGTCCCGGTGCTTCCACCAGGCGACGGTGCCGGGCGGCACCCCGAGTCGGCGGGCCACCTCCGCGTTGGGCACGCCCTCGCGCAGCAGCCGGACGGCCTGCTCGCTCACCGTGGGATCGGTCATGTGTCCACGATGCGGCCGGGAGGTTCGCGCGCGGAGTGGAAGGGGACGAACTCACCCGTGATGGTGAAACTGCCGAATTGGCGGTAACGCCTGCGAATCGCAAGGAATCAAAGGTGCCGGGTGCGGGATTCGAACCCGCAAGCCCTCTCGGGCAGATGTGTTTGAGACATCCGTGTATGCCGTTCCACCAACCCGGCTCGGCTGGGCGTGAGCAGGATACCCTGTGCGCGTCTGATGCCGCAGCTAGGTAGGCTCGTGCATGCAGCACCCCGCCGGAACAAGGAGCCCCGTGAGCACCGCCGACGAGCAGCCCCAGCCGCTTGAGATCGACTCGCCCCAGATCACCCGAATCGTCATCGCCGAGGACGAGGCGCTGATCCGCCTGGATCTCAAGGAGATGCTGGAGGAGGAGGGATACACCGTCGTCGGTGAGGCCGGGGACGGCGAGACGGCGGTGAAGCTGGTCGAGGAGCTGAAGCCTGACCTGGTGATCCTGGACGTGAAGATGCCCGTCCTGGACGGTCTGTCGGCGGCCGAGCGGATCCACGAGCAGCACCTCGCCCCGGTGCTGATGCTGACGGCGTTCTCGCAGCGCGAGCTCGTCGACCGCGCCCGCGACGCCGGCGCCATGGCCTACATCGTGAAGCCGTTCAGCAAGAGCGACCTGGTGCCGGCGATCGAGATGGCGGTCTCGCGCTACACCGAGATGCGGACGCTCGAGGAGGAGATCGCGGACCTCTCGCAGCGGCTGGAGACCCGCAAGCTGGTGGACCGGGCGAAGAGCGTGCTGCAGACGAAGTTCGGGCTGACCGAGCCGGCCGCGTTCCGCTGGATCCAGAAGACCTCGATGGACCGCCGGATGACCATGGCCGCGGTGGCGCAGGCCGTGATCGAGGAGGGCGAGGCGCAGGACCGCAAGAAGGCCGACGCGGGCAAGGGCGAGGGCTGACAGGACACCGCCCCGGGGGCGCGCACCGGGAACGCCGGGAGGCCCGGCCGCTGATGCGGCCGGGCCTCCTGTTGCGTGCGCCGGGTCAGTCCTCGCCGAGGTAGGCCTTGCGGACGGACTCGTCGTGGAGCAGGTCCGCGCCGGTGCCGGTGAGCACGATGCGGCCGGTCTCCATGACGTAGCCCCGGTCGGAGAGCGAGAGCGCGGCCTGGGCGTTCTGCTCGACGAGCAGGATGGTGGTGCCGGAGGCCTTGAGCTCGACGATGGTCGCCATGATCTTCTGCATCATCAGCGGGGACAGGCCCATGGAGGGCTCGTCCAGCATGAGCAGCTTCGGGCGGGACATCAGGGCGCGGCCCATGGCGAGCATCTGCTGCTCGCCGCCGGAGAGGGTGCCCGCGGCCTGCTTGCGGCGCTCGCCGAGGATCGGGAAGAGCGCGTAGGCGCGCTCGACGTCCTCGGTGATGCCGGCGGAGTCCTTGCGCAGGAAGGCGCCGAGGAGGAGGTTCTCCTCGATGCTCATGCGCGGGAAGATGTGCCGGCCCTCGGGGGAGTGGGCCAGGCCCAGCGACACGATCTTGTGGGCGGGCACCGTGGAGAGCGCCTGCCCGTCGAAGGTGATCTTCCCCTGGGTCGGCTTCAGCAGCCCGGAGAGGGTGCGCAGGGTGGTGGTCTTGCCGGCGCCGTTGGTGCCGATGAGCGTGGTGACCTCGCCCTGCTTGACGGAGAAGCTGATCCCCTTGACGGCTTCGATCTTGCCGTACGAGACGCGGAGGTCCTCGACCTCGAGAAGAGCTGTCACTGGTCTGCCTCCGTGCTTGCTGCCGTGTCGGTGGCGCCCTCGAGGGGCGCACCGAGGTAGGCGGTGATGACGCGCTCGTCGTTCTGGACGGTCTCCTTGTCGCCCTCGACGATCTTCTGGCCCTGGACGAGGACGGCGGTGCGGTCGCACAGGTTGAAGATGAACCGCATGTCGTGCTCGATGACGAGGATGGAGATGCCCTTGTCGCGGATCGCGAACACGAGCTCCTCGGCGGCGCGGGTCTCCTGCGGGTTCATGCCGGCGGTGGGCTCGTCGAGCAGCAGCAGGCCGGGCTCGCTGGCCATGGCGCGGGCGATCTCGAGCTTGCGCTGCTCGCCGTAGGGGAGGTTGCGCGAGAGGTGGTCGGCCTTGTGGTCGAGGCCGATGAACTCGAGGAGTTCCATGGCCTTCTCGCGGCCCTCCGCCTCGGCCTTCTTGTAGCCGGGGCCGCGCAGCAGGGCGGAGAGCAGGCCCTCCTTGGTGCGGGTGTGGCGGCCGACGAGGACGTTCTCCAGGACGGTCATGTTGGCGAAGAGCCGGATGTTCTGGAAGGTCCGGGCGATGCCGGCGGAGGTGACCAGGTGGGGCTTGGGCGGCAGGACGGTGCCCTGGTACCGGACGGTGCCCTCGGTGGGGACGTACAGGCCGGTGAGGCAGTTGAAGAAGGTGGTCTTGCCGGCGCCGTTGGGGCCGATCAGGCCGACGATCTCGCCCGTGTTGACGGTGAGGTCGACGTTGTTGACGGCGGTGAGGCCGCCGAAGCGCATGACGACGCCGCTGGCTTCGAGCAGGGGGGTGGCGGCCGCGGTGCCCTCGGGGCGGGGGGCCGGGACGGTCTGGGTGGTCATGGTGTGTCTCACGCCCCTGCGGTGGTGAGGCCGGCGGTGCTGCCGGGGTCGGTGCTGGCGGGTGCGTCGTCGGTCTCCGCCGGGGCCGCGGTGTCGGTGTCCTTGTCGTGGAACTCGAGCTGGGCGCGGCGGTTGGCGATGAGGCCCTCGGGCCGCAGGCGCATCAGGAGGACGAGCGCGATGCCGAAGACGAGGAGCTGGTACTCCTTCAGGAAGACGAGCTTCTCCGGGATCAGGTAGAGCAGGGTGGCACCGAGCAGCGGGCCGGCGATGGTGCCCATGCCGCCGAGGACGACGGCCGCGACCAGGAAGGCGCTGTTGGGCGGGACGGCGCCGGCGAACTGGTAGGGGTCGGGGACGACGCTGTAGCTGACGTGGGCCATGACGGTGCCGGCGAGGCCGGCGAGCGCGGCGCCGAGGGCGAAGGCGAGCAGCTTGAGCTTGAAGCCGTTGATGCCCATGGCCTGCGCGGCGGTCTCGTCCTCGCGGATGGCGACCCAGGCGCGGCCGATGCGGGAGTCGTTGGCCCGGCTGAAGACCGTCACGACGAACGCGGTGACGAGCAGCATCAGCAGGAAGTAGTTGGCGAAGCGCCCGAGGGTGAAGGACCCGAAGGTGTGCGCCTGGCCGAAGTCGAACCCGAGGATGTCGAGGTCGGGGATGTTGCGGATGCCGTTGGGGCCGTTGGTGACCTTGGGGCCGGAGACGCCGTCGAGGCTGTTGACCGCGATGCGGAAGATCTCTCCGAAGCCGAGGGTCACGATGGCGAGGTAGTCGCCGCGCAGCCGCAGGGTCGGGGCGCCGATGACGACGCCGAAGACCAGGGCCGCGGCCATGCCGACCAGTGCGGCGCCCCAGAAGGGCAGGTGCAGGCCGACGGGGGAGCTGGTGGAGCCGGAGACCAGGGCGGCGGCGTAGGCGCCGACGCCGAGGAAGGCGACGTAGCCGAGGTCGAGGAGGCCGGCGAGGCCGACGACGACGTTCAGGCCGAGCGCGACGGTGGCGAAGATCAGGATGTTGACGCCGACCGAGGCGAAGTGGTCGTCGCTCTGGGTGAAGGGGAAGGCGGCGGCCGCGGCGAAGGCGGCGGCGGTGGTGGTGCCGCGGTGGCGGGCGGTGAGGGCGGTGAGCCGGGAGACGAGGCCGGCGCGCATCAGGGCCCAGGTGCCGAGCGCGGTGAGGATGAGGAAGCCGATGAACAGCTCGCCGTACTCGGTGACGATGCCGTAGGTGAACACGGTCAGGCCGAGGCCGGCGACCGCGATGATGATCAGCGTCTCGACCCAGCGGTTGAGCGGCTTCACGGGGGCCAGGTCGGGGTTCGGGCCGACGAGGCGGGTGAAGGAGCCCAGGTAGTGCCGGGTGATGGCGAGAACGCCGCCGGAGGAGGGGAGTCCGACGGTGGGGCCGGTCTGCGGCAGGCCGAGGGCGCCGATCAGGGGGAGCAGGGAGGCGACGCCGGCGATCCAGCCGCCGGGCTCCAGGTTGGCGAGGCCGCCGAGTTCGGTGGCGATCGCGATCAGGGTGAACCAGGTGGTGGCCGCGGCGGCCGCGCCGAGGACGAGCACCGGTGCGTTGGGGCCGGCGGGGGTGAGCCAGCGGGTGCCCTTCACGCCGTACAGCGGCAGCGAGAAGAGGGCGATCAGCAGGCCGGCCGCGAGGGTGAGGATCTGCAGGCCGCCGGGGTAGCCGTCGACGGTGAGGTCGCCGGGGAACTCCGAGGTCCAGGTCCAGTGGATGAATGTGGAGGCGGCGGTGGCGAGGCCGCCGGCGAGGACGAGCGCCTTGGCGGCCGGGAGCGGCAGCGGGAGGGCGGGGCTCTTGGTGGTGGTCATGGTGGCTGCTCCGTTCCTCAGGCTCGGTCCGCGACGCGCTCACCGAGCAAGCCTTGTGGCCGCACGAGGAGGACGACGATCAGGAGGACGAAGGCCCAGACGTTGGCCCAGGAGCCGCCGCCGAGCTGGTGCATGCCGGGGATCTCCTGGATGTACGCGGTGGCGAGGGCCTCCGCGACACCGAGGACGAGGCCGCCGAGCATGGCGCCGTAGATGTTGCCGATGCCGCCGAGGACGGCCGCGGTGAAGGCCTTGAGGCCGGCGAGGAAGCCCATGGTGGGGGAGACCTGGCCGTAGCGCAGGCCCCAGCCGACGGCGGCGACCGCGGCGAAGGCGGCACCGAGCGCGAACGCGATCACGATGATGCGGTCGGTGTTGATGCCCATCAGCTTCGCGGTGTCGGGGTCCTGCGCGGTGGCCTGCATGCCGCGGCCGGTGCGGGTCTTGCCGACGAAGGCGGCGAGCGCGCCCATGCAGAGCGGGGCGGCGACGAAGAGGAAGATGTCGGCGGGCTGCAGGGTGACGCTGCCGATGTGGTACGGGCCGCCGGGCAGCTGCGGGAAGCTGCGGCCGGACTTGGCGCCGGGGTAGAACTGCTCGACGACCTGCTGGAGCGCGAGGGAGAGGCCGATCGCGGTGATGAGCGGGGCGAGCTTCGGGGCACCGCGCAGCGGGCGGTAGGCGAAGCGCTCGGCGGCCACGGCGACGATCACGGAGATCAGCACGCCGCCCAGGAGCATGAGGGGCAGGGCGAGCCAGAGTCCGGTGCCGGGGGGAAGGATCAAGTATGTGGTGAGGGCTCCGAACCCACCGGTCATGAAGATCTCGCCGTGGGCGAAGTTGATGAGCTGGACGATGCCGTAGACCATTGTGTAGCCGATCGCGATCAGCCCGTAGAGGGAGCCGAGGATCAGGCCGTTGGCCAGCTGCTGCGGCAGTTCGTGCACCGCTGGGCCTCCGAGTGGATTCGGGGTGGGGTTCGCTTGCGGGGTGGGGACGAACCGTTGTGGGACGGCGGGGACGCTGGTTCTCAGCGCCCCCGCCGGTGGTTCGTTCTGTTGCGTGCTGCTCCGGATGCGGCCGTGTGGGTCGGCCGTGGATCAACCGGGGGTGGGTCAGCCGGCGTAGGTGCCGGACTTGGCGACCGCCCAGGCGCCGTCCTTGACGGTGTAGACGGTGAGCTGCTTGTTGACGGCGTCGCCGTACTCGTCGAAGCCGACCTTGCCGGTGACACCGTCGAAGCTGACCTTGCTCATCGCGGTGACGACCTTGGCGCGGGCGTCGGACGGGACCTTGCCGCCGTTGTCGGCGACGACGGCCTTGACGGCCTGGACGATCGACCAGGCGGCGTCGTAGGAGTAGCCGCCGTAGGCCGCGTACGGGTCGGAGTAGCCGGCCGCCTTGTAGTCGGCGACGAACTTCTTGGCGGAGTCGAGGGACTCGACCGGGGCGCCGACGGAGGTCGCGAAGTCGCCGTTGGCGTTCTTGTTGGCCTTGTTGATGTACTCGGGGTCGTACATGCCGTCGCCGCCGAAGACGGGGGCGGTGACGCCGGCCTTCTTGAGCTGGTCGGACAGCGGGCCGGACTGCGGGTACTCGCCGCCGTAGTAGATGACGTCGGCGCCGGCGGCCTTGGCCTTGGTGACCACGGCCGAGAAGTCCAGGTTGTTCTCGTCGATGTGGTCCTGGCCCTTGATGGTGCCGCCGAGCTTGGTGAACTCCTTCTGGAAGGCGCCGACCAGACCCACGCCGTAGGTCTTCTTGTCGTCGATCAGGTAGGCGGTCTTCTTGCCGAGGTCCGTGTAGGCGTACTGCGCGGCGAACGGGCCCTGGATGGCGTCCGTGGTCGCGGTGCGGAAGTACGTCTTGAAGGTGCGCTTCTTCTCGGTCTCGAACTTCTCGCCCTGGGTCAGGGCGGGGTTGGTGTTGGCCGGGGAGACCTCGACCAGGCTCGCCGACTCGAAGACCTGCTGCATCGACTGGGCGACACCGGAGTTCAGCGGGCCGACGACGCCGAGGACGCTCTTGTCGGCGACCAGGGCGGTGGCGTTCTGCTGGCCTTCCTGGGGCGACTTCTTGTCGTCCAGGGCCTTCACCTTGAAGGTGACGCCGGGAACTTCCTTGTTGTCGTTGGCGATCTTGGCGGCCAGCTCGACGGAGTGCTGGATGCCGAGGCCGAGGGCGGAGAGCGGACCGGTCAGCGGCGCGTCGACGCCGATGGTGACGGTGGTGCCGCCGGCGTCGCCGCTGGCGCTCGACTTCTCACCGCGGGAACCGCAGGCGGACACGGTGAGAGCTCCGACGACTGCGATGCTCACGACAAGCAGAGAACGGTTACGCACGAAGTTCCCCTTCTGGATCAGGTAGGCAGTGCGCCGGAGTGGCGGTGCCGGGTCGCGCGCTGGGGGCCTGGCCCGATCGGTTGGCGCGGTGACTGGCCGTGACTCTAGAACGGCTTCGGCAGGCTCCGGCAGACCTGCGGACATGCTGTGATTCTCTTGTTATGCGGACCTCTTCGAAAATCTCGAATATTGGTCATCCGCGCCCCGTTCTGCGCGGGCTGCTAAGTGTCGTCTCGCCCACCGAAACGGTGTCGTACAGGAAAACGCCTGCTACCGGCGGTGTTCGACTATCGGACATGAGTGTTCGTCACTGCGTGTGCGGACACCTGCGTCCGGTAACCGGAAATCGGGCACGCCGAATGAAGCCTTTCGGACAGGTCGCGGGCGTACTGAGTGCCGAGGATCTGGCTCACGGTCTCGATTGCGCGCGTGTTACGCAGCGTTACATCGAGGAAAGGCATGCCGGCGTCCGGCGGTGCCCCCGCGCAGTCCGTGACCCGGTACTCCACGGTCAGCAGCACAGGCCGCTCCGGGGTGACGGTCACGGGCAGTCCGCCCGTCACCACGACGGACAGGCCGGGATAGCTCTGACGGACCGCGACCACGTCGAACGGCCGGTCCGCCTCCGCCGACACCCGGAGCGCGAAGACCCGCCCCGGCCCGGCCGGCGGCGACACCGGCCCGGCGTAGTGCAGGTGCGAGACGACCGAGGGCACCGGCGGCACCTCGGCCGCGGGCCGGGGCGTCGGATCGCGCCCGGGGTGGCGCAGCGTCAGCACCGCGACCACCGCGGCGAACACCACGGTGAGCGCGACCTTCTGACGTCTGCTCAGCAAACGGTGCAAGGGCAGCGGCGGGGGCGGCGGTGCCTCGGTCCCCTCGGCCGGCTCGATCGGGCCGAGGTATCCGTGACCGCCGGGTTCGGCTCCGCCGTGCCGTGCGCCGGACATGCTGGTGCCCCCTCGTCCGGGAGGATCTGCCCCCGACCGGCCGTGCCCAAACGGATCCCGAACGCAACCGCCGCGCACCCGCCGGGGAACGGCGGGTGCGCGGCGGGACGGCGCGCGGCGGGTCCGGCGCTACAGGTCGCGCAGCATGCAGGTCAGCCGGCAGCTGGTGATCCGCTTGCCGGTGTCGTCGGTGACCGCGATCTCGTAGGTGGCGGCGGTGCGGCCCTTGAAGACGGCCGTCGCCACACCCGTCACCAGGCCGGAGGTCGCCGACCGGTGGTGGGTGGCGTTGAGGTCGACGCCCACCGCGTACCGACCCGGCCCGGCGTGCAGCATCGCGCCGATCGACCCGAGCGTCTCGGCGAGCGCCGCCGAGGCGCCGCCGTGCAGCAGCCCGTACGGCTGCTGGTTGCCCTCGACGGGCATCGTGCCCACCACCCGGTCCGGCGAGGCCTCGGTGATCCGGATGCCGAGCTTCTCGCCCAGGTGCCCGCCGGAGAAGGTCTCCGGGCTGACCCCGAGCTTCGCGAAGTGGTCGAGGACGTCCTGGGGCACGTTCAGTACTACGGGGGCCGCGTCGGTCATGGTGCTCCTGCCGGTGGGGGTCACGTCGTCGTGCTGTCTGTGATCGTACGACCGGCCCCGGCCCGCCAGGGCGGTCGGCCCCGACACCGCCGCCGCCCCGGCGCAGTGGCGGACCGTGTCGGTGCCGCGCCCTAGGATCGAGGCGTGGCAGAGGAACCGGCAGGAACGGACGTTGACGTGGCTGTGCAGGGTGCGGGCAAGGCTGTGCCGGACGCAGGAAAGGACGCGGCGGGCGGCGGGCAGCGCAGGCTGATGCTGCTCGACGGGCATTCGATGGCCTACCGGGCCTTCTACGCGCTGCCGGTGGAGAACTTCAACACCACCACCGGGCAGCCGACCAACGCCGTGTACGGCTTCGCCTCGATGCTGGCCAACACGGTGCGCGACGAGCGGCCCACCCACCTCGCGGTCGCCTTCGACCTGTCCCGGCAGACCTTCCGCTCCGTCGAGTTCCCCGACTACAAGGCCAACCGCTCGGCCACCCCGGACGAGTTCCGCAGCCAGGTCGGCCTGATCGGCGAGCTGCTCGACGCGATGGGCATCCCCCGGATCACCGCCGAGGGCTTCGAGGCCGACGACATCATCGCCACCCTGGCCACGGCCGCCGCCGCCGACGGCTTCGAGGTGCAGATCGTCACCGGCGACCGGGACTCCCTGCAGCTCGTCGGCGAGCACGTCACCGTGCTCTACCCGACCAAGGGCGTCTCCGAGCTCACCCGCTACACGCCCGACAAGGTCGCCGAGAAGTACGGCGTCACCCCCGCCCAGTACCCCGACCTCGCGGCGCTGCGCGGCGACCCGTCCGACAACCTGCCCGGCATCCCCGGCGTCGGCGAGAAGACCGCCGCGAAGTGGGTCAACCAGTTCGGTTCCTTCGACGAGCTGGTCGCCCGCGCCGACGAGGTCAAGGGCAAGATCGGCGAGAAGCTCCGCGAGCACCTCGACTCGGTCAAGCGCAACCGGATCCTCACCGAGCTGGTGCGCGACGTCCACCTGCCGCTCGGCGTCGCCGACCTCGCCCGCCGGCCCTTCGACAAGCCGGCCGTCGGCCAGATCATGGAGTCGCTGGAGTTCCGCAACCCGAACTTCCGCGAGCGGGTCTACGCCATGGACCCGGCCGGCGCCGCCGAGACCGAGGCCCCCGAGACCGTCGCCGGCCCCGAGGTCGACGGCGAGCTGCTCACCGAACCCGGCGCGCTCACCGCCTGGCTCGCCGAGCACGGCAAGGGCCGCACCGCGATCGCCGCCGTCTACACCTGGGCCCTCGGCACCGGCCGCGTCCAGGAGGTCGCCCTCGCCGCCGGCGAGACCGCCGCCTGGTTCGACCCGGCCGCCCTCGACCAGGCCGACGACCAGGCCTTCACCGCCTGGCTCGCCGACCCGGACCACCCCAAGGCGCTGCACATCGCCAAGCACGTCATGCGCGCCTTCGCCGAGCAGGGCTGGCGGATCGGCGGCGTCACCGCCGACACCGCCCTCGCCGCCTACCTGGAGAAGCCCGGCCGGCGCACCTTCACCCTCGACGTCCTCGCCGAGGAGTACCTCGCCCGCTCGCTCGCCCCCGCCGCGGCGGCCGAGACCGGCCAGCTCTCCTTCGACGCCCCGGACGAGGACTCCGGCGCCGCCGCCCGCGCCCTCATGGTCCAGGCCCGGGCGATCCTCGACCTCGCCGAGCTCTTCGACGACCGGCTCGCCGAGGTCGGCGCCGCCGAGCTGTTCCACGACATGGAGCTGCCGATCGCCGAGCTGCTCGCCCGGATGGAGCGCTACGGCATCGCCGCGGACCGCGACTGGCTCACCGGCCTGGAGTCCCAGTTCGCCGCCGAGATCCAGCGCTGCGTCGACGAGGCGCACGCGGCCGCCGGGCACCCCTTCAACCTGGGCTCGCCCAAGCAGCTCCAGGAGATCCTCTTCGGCGAGCTCGGCCTGCCCAAGACCAAGAAGATCAAGACCGGCTACACCACCGACGCCGACGCGCTCACCTGGCTGGCCACCCAGACCACCAACGAGCTCCCGGTGATCCTGCTGCGCCACCGCGACCAGGCCAAGCTGCGCACCACCGTCGAGGGCCTGCTCAAGACGGTCTCCCCGCAGGGCCGCATCCACACCACCTTCAACCAGATGGTCGCCGCCACCGGCCGGCTCTCCTCGCAGGACCCGAACCTGCAGAACATCCCCGTCCGCACGGAGGAGGGCCGCGCCATCCGCCGCGCCTTCGTCGTCGGCGAGGGCTACGAGTCGCTGCTCACCGCCGACTACTCGCAGATCGAGCTGCGCATCATGGCCCACCTCTCCGAGGACGAGGCCCTGATCGAGGCCTTCCTCAGCGGCGAGGACCTGCACACCACGGTCGCCTCCCAGGTGTTCGAGGTCGCCCGGGACGCCGTCGACGCCGAGATGCGCCGCAAGATCAAGGCGATGTCCTACGGCCTCGCGTACGGCCTCTCCGCGTACGGCCTCTCGCAGCAGCTCGGTATCAAGCCGGCCGAGGCCCAGGGCCTGATGGACACCTACTTCCAGCGCTTCGGCGGCGTCCGCGACTACCTGCACAACGTGGTCGAGGAGGCCCGCGCGGTCGGCTACACCCAGACCCTGCTCGGCCGCCGCCGCTACCTGCCCGACCTCACCAGCGACAACCGGCAGCGCCGCGAGATGGCCGAGCGGATGGCCCTCAACGCCCCCATCCAGGGCTCCGCCGCCGACATCGTCAAGATCGCCATGCTGAACGTCGACCGCGCCCTCACCGAGGCCGGCCTCGGCACCCGGATGCTCCTCCAGGTGCACGACGAAATCGTGCTGGAGGTCGCGCCCGGCGAGCGCGAGCAGGTCGAGGCGCTCGTCCGCGAGCAGATGGCCGGCGCCTACCCGTTGCGCGCCCCGCTCGACGTCTCGGTCGGCGACGGCCCCGACTGGGAGGCCGCCGCCCACTGACCGACCGACCGGGCCGCCCCCGTTGCGGCGGGCGGCCCGGTCCTGTCCAGACCTTCTCTTTCGGATCTTGCCGGGCGCGCGGCGCCGGGCATCTCCGCCCGTCCCAAGGGGGCCGGGAGGTGTCCCCAGCCTGGACGCACCGGCGAACCGTCCACGGACGGTCCAGTACGAGGACGATCCGCCGGCCCGCCCAGCCGGGCGCCCACCGCCGCGCGCTGATCCGAGAGAGAAGGCCTAGATTCCGCGCACCCCGATTCAAGATCGCAGAGGAGTGCGGAGATGGACCAGGACGAGAGAGCGGGCCGCCGGCGCCGGGTACTGATCGGCGCCGGGGCGGGTGTCGCGCTGCTGGCGGTCGGCGGCAGCGCCTGGGCGCTCTCCGGCGGGTCGGAGCACCCGCCGGCGGCCGGGCCGCCGGTGCCGGCCGCCTCCGCCCCCCCGTCGGCCCTGTCGGCGACCACGGCGGCGCCGTCCCCGCCGACGCCCTCCCCGTCCGTGTCCCCCACCGGCGCCGCATCGCCCCGGGTGACCCCATCACGGGCACCCAAAGCCGCCACCACCCGCCGGGCCACCTCGACGCCGCCCTGGCGGATCAGCCCCGGCACCGACGACCCGCACAACGACGGCGGCACCACCACCCACGCCACCGGCTGCGCCACCAATCCGGCCGGGGAGATCATGACCTGTGACCCGGTGAAGACCGGAATCCCGCTGCCCCGCACCCCGTGACGGCTCTCCGGCCGGCAACCGAAATTCCTTGCTGCAACTTTCAGAAATTCTTTGCGATCCGTCTTGACCTGCCCCGCCGTCGGGCGGGAGGGTCGTCCCTGCGGGCGAGCGCGCCGCTCCGCGGCCGATCCGACCCACCCGAGAGGCACCCTGGCATGCCCGGACACGTCCCACCCGTCACCGACGAGCGCCACGCGCTGCTCGCCTACCTCGACCAGCAGCGCCAGTGCCTGCGCGTCACCGCGCACGGGCTCACCGACGAGCAGGCCACGTCGGCGCCCTCCGCCAGCGAGCTGAGCATCGCCGGACTGATCAAGCACGCCGCCCGCTGCGAGCGCGGCTGGATGGACCTCGTCCTGCAGCGGCGCCGCGGCCCCGAGCGGGCCGCCGACGAGGACGACGCCTCCGACTTCGTCCTCGGGCCCCGCGAGACGCTCGCGGGCGTGCTCGCCGACTACGCGGCAGCCGCCGCCGAGACGGACGAGATCGTCGCCGGCCTCCCCGACCTCGGCCGGCCGGTGCCCGTCCCCAAGGGCCTGCCGTGGTTCCCCGCCGACGTCGAGGCCTGGTCGGTGCGGTGGGTCCTGCTGCACCTCATCGAGGAGACCGCCCGGCACGGCGGGCACGCCGACATCATCCGCGAGACCCTCGACGGAGCCACCCTCTACCCGCTGATGGCGGCGGCCGAGCAGTGGCCCGACCCGTGGTTCCGCCCCTGGGAACCCGCCCCGGTCGCGGGCACCGCCTGACGGCGCCTCACCGCCGCGGGTTGGCCCGGCGGGTGGGTTCGGCGGTGGTGGGGTCCTCCGGCCAGGGGTGGCGGGGGTAGCGGCCGCGGAGGTCGGCACGGACGGCCCGGTAGCCGTCCCGCCAGAAGGAGGCGAGATCGCCGGTGACCGCGGCCGGGCGGCCGGCGGGGGAGAGCAGGTGCACGGTGAGCGGGACGCGCCCGCCCGCCAGCGCCGGGGCCGCCTGCCAGCCGAACAGCTCCTGGAGCTTCACGGCGAGCACGGGCCGCTCGCCCGAGTAGTCCACCCTGATCTTCGAGCCGCTCGGCACGGTGAGCCGCTCGGGCGCCAGCTCGTCCAGCCGCCCGGCCTCGCCGCTCGCCCAGGGCAGTAGCCGCTGCAGGGCGGCGGTGGTGTCGATCCGGCCGAGATCGGCCCGCCGCCGGGCCCGGGAGAGCTCCGGCTCCAGCCAGTCCCCGGCCCGCTCCAGCAGTGCGCCGTCGGAGACGTCCGGCCACGGGTCGCCGAGCACGCGGTGCAGGAACGCCAGCCGCTCCCGCAGCCCCTCCGCGGCCGGCGGCCAGGACAGCAGCGCGAAGACGCCCTCGCGGGCGAGCCCGTCCATCAGGGCGGCCCGCACCAGCACCGGGTCCGGGTCGGTGAGCGGCACCGCGGTGAGTTCCACCGCGCCGAGCCGGGCGACCCGCCGGGCGGTGAGCCCGCCCTCGCGGGCCGACCAGTGCACCTCCTCGCGCTCGGTGACCAGGGCGGCGCCGGCCCGTCGCGCGGTGGCCTCGTCGAGGGCGACGGCCCGCTGCACCCGGGCCGACGGCGAGCCCGCCGGGCGGTCGGCCACCGCGACCGCGAGCCACTCGGCGCCGGAGAGCAGCGAGCCCCGGCCGAGCT
>NZ_JAHTIK010000001.1:6170104-6171658 GCF_025655475.1 Kitasatospora sp. DSM 101779
CCGCGTCGGGGGCGGCGGCCCGCTGCCCCCGGGCCGACGGCGAGCCCGCGGGGGGGGCGGCCCCCGCGCCCGCGAGCCACTCGGCGCCGGAGAGCAGCGAGCCCCGGCCGAGCTCGGCGGCGGTGCCCGAGGCCATCAGGTAGCCGCGGTCGCCGCCGCGGGCACGCGCGATCCGCTCGGGGTGGGCGAGCGCCACGACCAGCCCGGCCGCGGCCTCGTCGGTCACCCCGGTGGTCCCGCCGCCGTCCTGCCGCAGCCGCCGGGTCTCGTCCCGCCAACGGCGCGCGTACGGGTCGTCGGCGCCGCGCACGCTCCGCCAGACGGCGAGCAGGTCGTCGCCGAGGGCGCGCGGCGGCTCCTCGGAGAGCAGCGCGACGAGTTCGGCGGCGCGGCGGGCGCCGACCAGCTCGGTGCCGTCGAGGAGGGCGCGGGCGAGCCGGGGGTGCAGTCCGGTGCGGGCGATCCGCCGGCCGCGGTCGGTGGCCCGGCCGTCCGCGTCCACGGCGCCGAGGGCCCGCAGGGTGTCGCGCGCCGCGGCCATCGCACCGGCCGGCGGCGGGTCGGGCAGGGCGAGGCCGCGGGCATCCGGGTCGCCCCAGCAGGCGGCCTGCAGAGCGAAGCCGGTGAGGTCGGCGAGAGCGATCTCGGGCGTGGGGAAGGGCTGCGCCCGGGCGTCCTCGACCTCGGCCCAGCAGCGGTAGACGGTGCCCGGGGCCTCGCGGCCCGCCCGGCCGGCCCGCTGCCGGGCGGCGGCGAGCGAGGCGCGGACGGTGACCAGACCGGCGAGACCGCGGGCGTGGTCGGTGCGCGGCTCCCGGGCGAGCCCGGAGTCGACGACGGTGCGCACCCCGGGCACCGTCAGCGAGGACTCGGCGACCGAGGTGGCGAGCACGACGCGGCGCCGCCCGCCCGGGGTGAGCGCGGCGTCCTGGACGGCCTGCGGGGCCTGCCCGTGCAGCTGCAGCACCTCGGCGCCGCTGCCGAGCAGTCCGGCGACCCCGGCGATCTCGCCGACGCCGGGCAGGAAGCAGAGCACGTCGCCCTCGCGCTCGGCGAGCGCCCGGCGGACGGTGGCCGCGACGTGGTCGAGCAGCAGCGGATCGGTCCGGGTGCCGTGCGGCGGCCGGACGGCGCGCGGCGGGGGAGCCCACACCACGTCGACGGGGTGGGAGAGACCGTGCGCCTCGACCACCGGCGCGCCGCCGAGCAGCTCCGCCCAGGCCGCGGTGTCGGAGGTCGCGGAGGCGCAGACCAGTTGCAGCTCCGGCCGCAGCGCCGCCCGGACGTCGAGCAGGAAGGCGAGCGCGGTGTCGGCGTCCAGGTGCCGCTCGTGGCACTCGTCGAGGACGACCGTGTCGACGCCCGGCAGTTCCGGGTCCCGCTGCAGCCGCTGCAGCAGGACACCGGTGGTGACCACCTCGACCACCGTCCGCGGCCCGACCCGCCGCTCGCCGCGGACGGTCAGGCCGACCTGCTCGCCGACGGCGCCGCCGAGCAGCCAGGCCATCCGGCGGGCCGCCGCGCGCACCGCGAGCCGGCGCGGCTCCGCGACCA
>NZ_JAHTIK010000001.1:6172429-6180198 GCF_025655475.1 Kitasatospora sp. DSM 101779
GCACCGCGAGCCGGCGCGGCTCCGCGACCAGGACGCGGCGCGCGGGCCCGGGCAGACCGTCGGCCAGCCCGGAGAGGGCGAGCGGGACGAGGGTGGTCTTGCCGGAGCCGGGCGGCGCGGCGAGCACGGCGGCGCCGTGCCCGGCGAGGGCGCGCTGCAGCGACGGGACGGCGGTGCGGACGGGCAGTTCGAGGCCAGCGGGACGCACCGGCGGTCAGCCCCGCTGCGCGACGAAGATCGCGGTGCCGGGGATCAGCCGGCCGCGCAGCGGCGACCAGCCGCCCCACTCCTGGTCGTGGCCCTCGGGCCACTCCGGTTCGACGAGGTCGAGCAGCCGGAAGCCGGCGGCGGTGAGCTCGCGCACCCGGTCGCCGAGGGTGCGGTGGTGCTCGACGTAGGTGGCGCGGCCCTGCTCGTCCTGCTCGACGTAGGGGGTGCGGTCGAAGTAGGAGGCGGTGGCGGTGAGGCCCTCGACGCCGGGCTCGTCGGGGAAGGCCCAGCGGATCGGGTGGGTCACCGAGAACACCCAGTGGGCGCCGGGCCGCAGCACCCGGTGGACCTCGCGCATCAGGGCGGCGGTGTCGGCGGAGAAGGGCACCGCGCCGTAGGCGGAGCAGGCGAGGTCGAAGGAGCCGTCGGCGAAGGGCAGCACCGCCGCGTCGGCCTGGACGACGGCGACCGGCTCGCTGCCGCGGACGAGGTCGATCCGCCGGGAGTGCTGCAGCTGGCGGAAGGAGATGTCGAGGGCGACCGGGCGGGCGCCGCGTGCGGCGAGCCAGCGGGAGCACTGGGCGGCGCCGGCACCGATCTCCAGCACGTCGAGGCCCTTCAGCGCGGCGGGGTCGCCGAGCAGCCGGGCGTCGGCCTCGTCGAGGCCCTCGGGGCACCAGGTGAATCGGTCGTCGCCGAGGAAGGCGCCGTGTTCGTCCTGGTACTCGTCGGCATTGCGGTCCCACCAGTGGCGGCTGGCCCGGCTGGACTCGCCGGCGCCGGCCGAGCGCCGCACGGCGTCGTCCTCGTCGCCGCCGTGGTGGCCCTGGTCGTCGGCGAGGTGGTCGGGGGTGGTGGTCACGATGCTGAGGCCCGTCGCGTAGGGTGTGGGGTGCGGAAGCGCCGCTGCCGTGAACCGGCTCCGTACGGGACCGGGTCGGGGTGGTGGCATCCGGGGACGTCCCCCTGCGACAGCCGCCGTTCTGGTGCGCTATCGGAGGATATGGCCTGATCCATCCCGGCCTCCACCGGTCTCGACGCTCTTCGCGTTGACCGTGCCCGGCTGTCCCCGTATGCTACAAGTTGCGCTGCGGGCCTGCGCGCCTCGGACGGAGCAGGTCGCGCTCGCATCTGTCGAAGACCCCACGGTCTGCAAGACGGACACCTGTCCTTCAGGATTTCTCATGGGGGCCGGTGCGCCGTGTTCTTGGCTGTCCGGCTTTCGGTGGGAGCGATACGGGCCCTCCGCGTGGCATTACCTACGACTTCATGTCCGTACCGGAGCCCTTTTCCTAATGACGAGCCCCACCGACACCTCTGTCAGCACCACCCCGCAGGTTGCGGTCAACGACATCGGCGACGCGGACGCGTTCCTCGCGGCGATCGACGAGACCATCAAGTACTTCAACGACGGCGACATCGTTGAGGGCGTCATCGTGAAGGTCGACCGTGACGAGGTGCTCCTCGACATCGGTTACAAGACCGAGGGTGTCATCCCGTCCCGCGAGCTCTCGATCAAGCACGACGTCGACCCCCACGAGGTTGTCTCCGTGGGCGACAACATCGAGGCCCTGGTTCTCCAGAAGGAGGACAAGGAGGGTCGTCTCATCCTGTCCAAGAAGCGTGCGCAGTACGAGCGCGCCTGGGGCACGATCGAGAAGATCAAGGAAGAGGACGGCATCGTCACCGGTACCGTCATCGAGGTCGTCAAGGGTGGTCTCATCCTCGACATCGGCCTCCGCGGCTTCCTCCCGGCCTCGCTGGTCGAGATGCGCCGTGTCCGCGACCTCCAGCCGTACGTCGGCAAGGAGCTCGAGGCCAAGATCATCGAGCTGGACAAGAACCGCAACAACGTGGTCCTGTCCCGCCGTGCCTGGCTGGAGCAGACCCAGAGCGAGGTCCGCCAGACCTTCCTCACCACCCTCCAGAAGGGCCAGGTGCGCTCCGGCGTCGTCTCCTCGATCGTCAACTTCGGTGCCTTCGTGGACCTGGGTGGCGTCGACGGCCTGGTGCACGTCTCCGAGCTGTCCTGGAAGCACATCGACCACCCGTCCGAGGTCGTCGAGGTCGGCCAGGAGGTCACCGTCGAGGTTCTCGACGTTGACATGGACCGCGAGCGCGTCTCCCTGTCGCTGAAGGCGACCCAGGAGGACCCGTGGCAGCAGTTCGCCCGCACCCACCAGATCGGCCAGGTCGTTCCGGGCAAGGTCACCAAGCTGGTTCCGTTCGGTGCGTTCGTCCGCGTCGACGAGGGCATCGAGGGCCTGGTCCACATCTCCGAGCTGGCCGAGCGCCACGTCGAGATCCCGGAGCAGGTCGTCCAGGTCGGCGACGAGATCTTCGTCAAGGTCATCGACATCGACCTCGAGCGTCGTCGCATCAGCCTCTCGCTGAAGCAGGCCAACGAGTCTCTCGGTGCCGACCCGGCGTCGGTCGAGTTCGACCCGACCCTGTACGGCATGGCCGCGTCCTACGACGACCAGGGCAACTACATCTACCCGGAGGGCTTCGACCCCGAGGCGAACGACTGGCTGCCCGGCTTCGAGAAGCAGCGTGAGGAGTGGGAGCGGCAGTACGCCGAGGCCCAGGCCCGCTTCGAGCAGCACCAGGCCCAGGTCATCAAGAGCCGCGAGGCCGACGCCGCCGCTGCCGCCGAGGCCGGCGAGGAGGCCCCGGTCTCCGGTGGCGGCTCGTACTCCTCCAGCAGCGACGAGGGCTCCGGCGCTCTCGCTTCGGACGAGGCGCTCGCCGCGCTCCGCGAGAAGCTGGCCGGCGGCCAGAGCTGATCGCAGTGCGCGCAGCCTGAGGGCTGAGCAGTAGGCGGAACCCCCGCCCGGCATTGACCGGGCGGGGGTTCCGTCTTTGTTGTCCGGTATTTCTTATGTGTCGTTTACGTCACAGGAATTGTGAGATGAGGCTCATCGTCCCTCTATAGGACGAATCGGACTTAGCGCCTACATTGAGGGGAACTGCCCGAAAGGCTCCTTCATGCGCAATCCCCTCGCTGCCGCATCGCCTTCGCCCGCCGCCCTGCCCGCGCCCGCCGACCACCGTGTCAGCGGGCGACTCGCAGCCCTCGGCCGGGCGTGCTTCCGCCACCGCCGCTGGGTGCTCGCCTTCTGGGCGCTCGTCCTCGCGGCCGGCGTGCTGATCGGCGGGCGGGTCTTCGAGGGGACGGTCGCCGGCGGCGGCTCCGGAGGCTCCGAGGCCGCCCGCGGCACCGCCGCCGTCCAGGCCGCGGACCCGGTCAAGGGCACCGTCACCGCCGTGGTGGACGGCGCACCGGTCACCGACGGGAAGGTGCGGGCCGCGGTCACCGCCGCCACCGCCGAGATATCCCACCTGCCCGGCGTGGTCTCGGTGGCCGACGCCTACTCGGGCGCCCCCGGCATGGCCGCCGCGGACGGCCGGGCGAGCCTGGTCGCCGTCCGGATGGCCGACGCCTCCACCCCGGAGCAGCTGGGCGCCGTCGCCGACCGGCTCGACGCGATCGACGCGGCCGGCACCCATGTGACCGTCGGCGGCGACCTCGTGCTGGAGCAGGAGGTCAAGGCGCAGACCGAGAAGGACACCCGCTTCGGCGAGATCGTCACCCTCCCGCTGACCCTGATCGTCATGGTGCTGGTTTTCGGCGGCCTCGCCGCGGCAGGCCTGCCCGGCATCGGCGCGATCGCCTCGGTCGGCGGTGCGCTGCTCGCCATGTTCGGCTTCAGCCGGATCATGGACATCGACACCAGCGTGCTGCCGATCGCCACCGTGCTCGGCCTCGGCCTGTCCATCGACTACGCGCTGCTGATGGTCAACCGCTTCCGCGAGGAGCGCGGCCACGGCGCCACCGTCGCCCAGGCCGTGGAGCGCACCGCGGCCACCGCCGGGCGCACCGTCGCCTTCTCCGGGCTGACCGTCGCGGTCGCCCTGTCCGGCCTGTTCGTCTTCACAAGTCCGGTCTTCCGGGCGGTCGGCGTGGCCGGTGTGAGCGTGGTGGTGATCGCGGCCGCGGCCGCACTCACCCTCGTCCCGGCGCTGCTCGGCTTCGTCGGCCGCAGGATCAAGGCGCCGACCGAGCCGGTGCCCGACGAGGGCTTCTTCTCGCGGACGGTGCGCCGCGTCCAGAAGCGCGCGCTGCCGGTGATGCTGGTGTGCGTGGCGCTGCTGACCGCGGCCGGCGCGCCCTTCCTCGGTGCCCACCCGCGCAGCTCCGGCGCCGACGTGCTGCCGAAGTCCTTCGCCTCCCGGCAGGTCGCCGACACCGTCGCGCAGCGCTTCCCCGACCAGGCCGCCGCGCCGATCACCGTGGTCGTGAAGAGCGACCAGAAGACCGCCCAGGCGTACGCCGACGACGTGGTCGCCGAGCTGCCGGGCGTGTCCGGCGTCCGGGCGGTCACCCCGGTCGGCGACGGCCTGACCACCGTCGACGTCCTGGTGAAGGGCGACCCGCAGGGCGCCCGGGCGAAGAAGGTCGTCGGCGAGCTGCGGGCCGACCGCGGCGGGCTCACCACCTACGTCACCGGTGACGCCGCCTCGGTCGCCGACTTCCAGCACGAGGTCGCCACCCGCGGGCCCTGGGCGCTCGGCCTCGTCGCCTTCGGCACCCTGGTGCTGCTGTTCCTGATGACCGGGTCGGTGGTGATGCCGGTCAAGGCGCTGCTGATGAACCTGCTGTCGCTGGGCGCCTCGCTCGGCGCGCTCACCATGGTCTTCCAGCACGGCTGGTTCAGCGGCCTGCTCGGCTTCACCCCCTCGGGCGGGCTGGAGACCTTCGTCCCGGTGCTGGTCTTCGCCTTCGCCTTCGGCCTCTCGATGGACTACGAGGTCTTCCTGCTCTCCCGGATCAAGGAGCTGTACGACCAGGGGCACGGCTGTACCCGGTCCGTCCAGCTCGGCCTGCAGCGCAGCGGCAAGATCATCACCTCGGCGGCGCTGCTGATGGTGATCGTCTTCGCCGGCTTCGCCGCCGGGCAGATGCTCATGGTCAAGCAGATGGGCATCGCGCTGGCGGTGGCCGTCGCGGTGGACGCCACCCTGGTGCGGTGCCTGCTGGTGCCGGCCGCGATGAGCCTCGCCGGCGAGTTCAACTGGTGGGCGCCCGCGCCGCTGCGCAAGCTGCACCGCAGGATCGGCCTGAGCGAGCACGTGGAACTGCCGCCGCTCGGCGCGCGGGCGGTGCTGCCCGGACAGCGTGCCGAGGCGGAGCAGGTCGCACTGGCCCGCTGACGGGTCACGGGCCCGGGCGGAGCCGTCCGGTCAGCGGTTGACGCAGGCGTTGCCGAAGCCGGGGGCCAGCCCGGCCGCGACGTCCAGCGGGCCGCAGGCCGAGGCGGCGCCGGCGGAGCCGAGCAGCAGGCCGCAGACGGCGGCGGCGAGGACCAGGGCGGTGCGGACGGGGTTCATGGCGGCGTCCCTTCGAAAGCGCGGATGCGGGCGGCCTGCCCAACGCGAAGGCCGGCCCTGCGGCATGCGCCTGTTCGGGTGAGGGCACCTCCGCGAGCCGCAGGCAGGGGTGCGTCTTCAAGGCGCAGGGGCATGAATCAGGGGCGCGGGGAACTGCGCGATTCGGATGCGGGCCACCGTACGAATCCGGGCTCGGCGCTGAGCGTCGGTGCGCCACCCCCGGACTGCGCAGTTCCCCGCGCCCCTGGGGAGAGCCCTCCCCGCGCCCCTGGGTGGTTGCCCTTTACGCCAGCCGGCGCAGCAGGGGGACGGCCTGTTGCAGCAGGCGGCGTTCTTCCGGGGTGAGCCGCTCGGTGAGGGCGGTTGCGATGGTGCCCTCGCGGCGGGCGCGCTGGGCGTGCAGCGCGGCGGTGCCGGCCTCGGTGGCGGTGATCAGCAGCTTGCGGCCGTCGGTCTCGTGCGGGCGCTGCTCGACCAGGCCTGCCTCGCCGAGCAGGGCGACGGTGCGGGCCATGGACTGGTGGCGCACCCGCTGGAGGGTGGCCAGTTCGCTGGTGGTGCGGGGGCCCTCGCGGACCAGCCAGCCGAGGACGGCGGCCTGGTTCTGCGGCAGTTCGTCACCGGGCCGGAGGGTGCGCACCAGGGTGCCGATGGCGGTGCGCAGCTCTGCGGCCAGTTCCAGGGGGTCGACCTCGTCCATGGGGATCATGCTATCGGGAAATTCACACAGGCAAACTGCACAGTCTTGCTGTACTATTTCACCCATGCGACTGACGAAGTTCGGACACGCCTGCGTCCGCATCGAACACCAGGGCACCACCGTCGTCATCGACCCCGGGGCGTTCACCGAGGCCGACGCCACCCTCGGCGCCGACGCCGTCCTGATCACCCACGAGCACATGGACCACTTCGCCGAGGGCCGGCTGCGGGCCGCCGTCGAGGCCCGGCCGGGCCTGCGGATCTGGGCCAACGGTGCGGTGGCCGCGAAGCTGGAGGGCATCGGAACGCGGGTCACCGTGGTCGGCGAGGGTGATGCCTTCGACATCGACGGCCTCGGCGTGAGTGTGCACGGGGAGTGGCACGCCGTCATCCACCCCGACATCCCGCGTGTCGGCAACATCGGCTTCCTGCTCGACGGGCGGCTGTTCCACCCCGGTGACGCGCTGACCGTGCCGCCGCACCCGGTGGACACCCTGCTGCTGCCGATCGCCGGCCCCTGGGCGAAGGTCTCGGAGCTCATCGACTACGTCCGGGAGGCCGGCCCCGGGCGGGCGCTGGCGATCCATGAGGCCGTGCTCAGCGAGGTGGGGCAGATGGTGCACGGCCGCCTGCTCGGCGAGGGCGGTCCGGGGGCGGGGGCCCCGTTCGCGCAGCTCGCCGCGGGGGAGCAGCTCGACCTCGGCTGACCGGTGGTGCCGTCCGGCCGGTCCGGCGGGGCTGCCGCCGACCTGACAATTCGTGAGCGGATTATGTGAGTTGTCGTCATAACCACCCGATTGGCGGTGGTATGTCCCTCTTCTGTCCGGGACCCTGTGGGCGCAGGGAGCCGCGGAACCGTCGCGGTTCCACGGGCAAGGAGGACGGATGTCGATCGGGACGAGGGCGGGTGCGGCCGCCGCCGTGGCCTGCGGAGTACTGGCCATGCTCACCGCCGGTGCGGGTGCTGCGTACGCGGACGGCGGCGCGGCCACACCGTTCAAGGGCCGCACCGAGGGCGGCAGTCTGGAGCTGGTGAACGGCGACGTCGTCGCCTGCGCCGGCGTCGGCGAGGTCCGCGTCGTCGACGCCCAGGGCGAGCACGTCCCCGGCGCGCCGGGGACGAGCTTCACCACCGCCGCCGGGACGAAGGTGCTCACCAAGAGCGCCGACACCGTCGAGGTGACCGTCGGCGGCGCCTTTGCCGCCGTCACCTGCGGCCCCGAACTCTTCCCCACCACCACCGCGCCCGTCCCCAAGGGCCCCTCCCTCGCCGGAGGCGGCGGGGGCATCCTCGGGGTGGACCCGGTCGAGACTGCCGCCGGCGGGGCCCTACTCGCGGCCGGCCTCGCCGGCGGCGCACTCGTCCTGCGCCGTCGGCACACCGCCCGGGCCTGACCGGGCGACCGTCGAAGGAGGCGCCGACGGTGCGACGACCCCCGACCCGCGGGGCCCGCGCGGCCCTCGCCGCG
>NZ_JAHTIK010000001.1:6180210-6209487 GCF_025655475.1 Kitasatospora sp. DSM 101779
CGCCGCGCCGACGGCGGCGGCCGGGACGGCACCGGCCGCAACCGGACCGGCCGCGATGCCGTTCTCCCTGCCCGCCCGGCTGCGCATCCCGGCGATCGGCGTCGACGCCCCCGTCGCCGGCGTCGGCCTCGACGCCGCCGGCGGACTCCAGGTGCCGCCGGCCGGCGACCGCAACCTCGCCGGCTGGTACCGCCTCGGTACCGCCCCCGGCAGCACCGGGAACGCCCTGCTGGTCGGCCACGTCGACACCGACCGCGGCCCCGCCGTCTTCTGGGCGCTCGGCTCTCTGCACCGCGGCAACACCCTCGACGTGCTGCGCGCCGACGGAAGCACCGCCCGCTTCGCGGTCGACTCCGTCGAGGTGCTGCCCAAGGCCGGCTTCCCCGCCGGCCGGGTCTACGGCGCCACCGCCAGGCCCGAGCTGCGCGTGATCACCTGCGGCGGCGGCTACACCCGCGCCACCGGCTACCAGGGCAACGTGGTCGTCTCGGCCCACCTCGTGCAGGCGCTGTGACGACCCGTCAGGCCATGGCCGCGACCGGTTCTGGCGCCGGGGTGAACGGCCGGCCGTCCAGCGTCCAGTGCGGGTCCGGCACGATCTCCAGCGCCGCGTACACGTGCGCCGCCACATCGGTGTGGTGCAGCGGCAGCACCGGCCCGCCCGGGACGATCCCCGGGCCGCAGGCCGCGATCCAGGCCGTGCGCTCCAGGTCGGTGCGGCCTCCGTGGCCGCCGCCGTCGAGGTGCCCGTGGTCGGTCACCACGATCACCGTCCACTCCTCCTCGGCGTACGCGGCACGGCCGCGGACCGCGGCCAGCAGCCGGCCGAGCCGGGCGTCCGCCGTCTCCACCGAACGCCGGTACTCCTCGCCGCAGCCGAGGAAGTGCGCCGTCTCGTCGACCGCGCCCAGGTAGACGAAGGAGGCCTGCGGGTCGTCGTCGCTGCGCCCCAGCACGTACTCGGCCTCGGAGGTCACCCGCTCGTCGCAGACCTCCCACGCCTCCGGGGTGTCCTCCAGCGGCGCGATGTAGGACAGCCGTCCGGGCGCCGCGAACAGCGGACCGCCGCTGCGGGCCAGGAACAGCGGCTCCCAGCCGCCCGCGGCGAAGGTCCGGCGCCGGTGCACGGCCGCGAGCCGGGTGGTGAAGTCCGGGAAGACGTCCAGCCGGTTGCCGCCGAAGTGGTTGCCGAACACGCCGTGCTTGGCCACCCCCACACCGGTCACGACCGTCGCCCAGCACGGCCCGGACATCGTCGGCGTCGCCTCGTCCACCTGCACCCCGGCGAGGAAGCCGGCCTCGGCCACCGCGTCCAGGTGCGGGGTGTGCAGCGACGGCAGCAGGTCGAGCCGGACGCCGTCGATGCCGACGACCAGCACTCGCCTCGGGCCGGCGGGCCAGGTGGGGGACATCGGTGCTCCTCTCGGTGGGACGATCCCCGGCACCCTAACCACTCGCGCGCCCGCGACCTGCCGCCCGGTACCCCCGTGAGCCGGCAATTCGCCGTCCTGCCGCCGGATGTTCGATCCGTGTTCGCCCGGCGGTGACCGGCCGGGGAAGCGACCGGGGAACAGCGGGGCGACCGGCCGGGCGCCGGCGGGGAGCGGTCTGCGGCGGCAGGTGACCGGGCGGTAGCCTAGGCGCCATGCTGAGGATCGGACTGACGGGCGGGATCGGCGCGGGCAAGAGCGAGGTGTCCCGGCAACTCGCCGCGCTCGGCGCCGTCATCGTGGACTCCGACCTGATCGCCCGCGAGGTGGTGGCCCCCGGAACGGACGGACTGCGCGCCGTCGTCGCCGAGTTCGGCCCCGAGGTCCTGCAGCCGGACGGCTCGCTCGACCGCCCCGCCCTCGGCCGGCTCGTCTTCGGACACCCCGAGCGGCTCGCCGCGCTCAACGCGATCGTCCACCCGCTGGTGCGCGCCCGTTCCGCCGAACTCGAGGCCGCCGCCGGGCCCGAGGACGTCGTCGTGCACGACGTCCCGCTGCTCGCCGAGAACGGCCTCGCCCCGCTCTACCAGCAGGTCCTCGTCGTCGACGTGCCCGACGAGATCCGGCTGGACCGGCTGGTGCGGCTGCGCGGCATGGCCGAGGACGAGGCCGAGGCCCGGATGGCCGCCCAGGCCACCCGCGAGGACCGGCTCGCCGTCGCCGACGTCGTCATCGACAACAGCGGCTCGCTGGAGGACCTCACCGCCCGCGTCCGTCAGGTCTGGGAGCAGCTCACCGCCGCCCGGGCCTGACGGGCGCCGCCGCGGCGGCCTCCCGCCCGCCCGGCTCCTCCGAGGTTTCCGGGCCGTCCAGGCGAGTGGCGGCGCCACTGGCAGCGAGGGTCCTGGCAGGGGGAGTTCGCCGGTCCCGGTTGTTAGGGTGGGCGCGTGGCAGAGGGGCAGCGGCCGGCACCGCGGCGGCGGGACGCGCGGCGCAATCGTGAGGCGCTGGCCGCGGCCGCCGCCGACGTCTTCGCCGAACACGGCCTCGACGCCCCGCTCGACGTCATCGCCCGCCGCGCCGGGGTCGGCAACGCCACCCTCTACCGGCACTTCCCGACCCGCGAGGAGCTGATCGGCGAGGTCTTCCGGACGGCGGCGACCGTCCTCGCCGAGGCCGGCGAGGACGCCCTCGCCGTCGAGGACGCCTGGACGGCCATCGAGGGCTACTTCACCCGGATCTTCGAACTCGTCGCCACCAGCCGCGGCATCAACGACCTGGTGACCATGGCGATTCCGACCGTTCCGGTACTCGCCGAGATGAGCCACCGCAACGCGGAGACCGTCGGCGTCCTGGTCGCCCGGGCGCAGGAGCAGGGCACGATGCGGGGGGACGTCGTCGCGACGGACCTGTTGTTCCTGCTCGGGCCGCTCTGCCGGGCGGTGCCCGCCGCGGACGGCCTGCGGCCGGGGCTGTGGCGGCGTCATCTCGCCCTGCTGCTGGACGGCTTCCGCACCCGCGCCGCCCACCCGCTCCCCGAACCGCCGATCGGCGACGACCGACTCGACCAGCTCTTCGCAGGCATCTGGGAAGCCTGACAGGAGGGCTCACCCCAGGGGCGCGTGGGGGGCACCTCACGGCCGAAGGCCGGGGGAGAACAGCCCAATTCGGGAGTGCCGGTCCTGACGGACCAGGGCCGACCGCTGGTTCGTACGGTGGCCTGCATCCGAGGTGCGCAGTTTCCCCGCGGCCCTGTGGTGAGCCCCGCAGTTTCCCCGCGTCCCTGAGTGGGTCCCCGCTCAGATGCGGTGGAGGACTTCGCCGGCGGGTTCGCGGGCGGCCCTGAGGGCGGGGAGGGCGGCTGCGGCGGCGGCGGCGAGGACGGCTGCGGTGACCAGGGTGGTGAGGGCGGCGGCGGAGGGCGGGTGGGCGAGTCCGGCGCCGACGCCGGTCGCGGCGCCCTGGGCGTCGATCAGGGCGAGGGCGAGCGGTACGCCGAGGGCTGCGCCGAGCAGGCCGCCGAGGAGGGCGACGGTGGCGCAGCGGGTGACCACGAGGGCCATCGCCTGCCGCGGGGTGACGCCGATGGTGCGCAGCAGTGCGAGGTCGCGGCGGTGGGCGCGCAGGGCCACGGCGGCGACGGTGAGGAGTTCGGCGAGGGTGATGAGGGCGAGCAGGGCGACCAGGCCGACGACGGCGGCGCGGACGGTGGCGAGTCCGGCGAAGGGTGCGGTGGTGGGCCGGACGTCGAGGCGTCCGGGGAAGGCGGCGGCGAGGCCGGTGGAGACCTCGTCGGCGTCGGCGCCCGGGCGGAGGGTGACCGCCCAGTAGTCGGGCCGGGGGTCGGGGGTGGTGGCGTCGGCGAGGGTGTCGAGGCCGGTGGAGACGATGCGGCCGCCGCGGTCGGGTTCGACGACGCGTCCGACGACGTGCAGGATCCGCGGGGTGCCGTCGGTGGTGACGCGGGCCCACTGGCCGACCCGGATGCCGAGGAGGTCGAGGGCGCCCTGTCCGGCGACGGCTTCGCCGACGGCGTGGACGGGCCGGCCCTCGACGACGTCGAACGGGTAGGGGCGGTCGGTGGTGCCGAGGGCGCGCAGGGTGAAGGTGGCGGACTGGCCGGGGGCGAGTGCCTCGCGGTCGGCGCCGGGGTGGACGCCGGAGACGGCGGGGTCGGCGGCGAGGGCGGCGGGCAGCGGGTCGTCCGGTCCGGCGGCGCGGACGGTGAGGGCGGCGGCGGAGCCGGCGGTGGCGGTGCGGCCGAGCCCGTCCAGGGTGGACCAGGCGGTGAGGGCGAGGGTGCAGGCGAGGACGGGGACGGCGATCCGCAGGGCGGCGGTGGCGGTGCGTCCCCGGCCGCGGACGGCGCCGCGGACCCCGAGGACCAGGGCGGGCGGCAGCCGGCGCAGCAGGGCGAGCCGGGCGGGGCGGGGCGGCCGGTCCTGCGCGGGTTCGCCGTCGGCGGGCGGGACGGCGGGGATCCGGGCGGCCCGCAGTGCGGGCAGTGCGGAGGCGGCGGCGACGGTGACCAGGCAGGCGGGGGCGGCGAGCAGGGCAAGCGGTCCGCTGCCGAAGACGGCCCGGGCGAGTGCCCAGGGGGTGGCGGTGACGCCGGGGTCGGGGGCGAGGGCGGGCAGCAGGGCGGCCGCGGTGAGGGCGCCGGCGCCGCCGATCAGCAGTCCGGCGGCGGCGAGCAGCAGGTGCTGGGCGACGAACATCCGGGCGATGCCGGCGGGGGTGAAGCCGAGGGCCTTGAGGGTGGCGATGTCGCCGAGGCGGGAGCTGATCCGGCCGGCGGCGGCGCCGGCGACGGCGAGGGCCGCGGCGGCGAGGGCGGCGAGGCCGCACAGGCCGAGCAGCAGGCCGGCCGGTCGGCTCTCGCGTTCGTGGGAGTCGCGGGCGTCGGTCCAGGTGGCGACGCGGGTGACGTCGCCGCCGAGGGTGGTGACGGCCCGCTGGGCGGTGTAGTCGGCGTCGGCGGGGTGGGCGAGGCGCAGGCCGACGGCGTGGCCGCGCAGGGCGGCGGTGGGCTGGACGGTGCCGAGGGTGCCGGGCAGCACCCAGGCGAGGCCGGGCCGCAGGTCGGGGTAGCGGGCGCGGTCGGGGCTGTCGGCGATGCCGAGGACGGTGAGGGTGTGGCTGCGGCCGTCGGGGCCGCGCAGGGTGAGCCGGTCGCCCGGGCGGGCCCAGGCGGCGGAGGCCAGGGAGTGCTCCAGGACGATGCCGTCGGGGCGGGCGGCGTCGAGGGGGCCGCCGGCCACCGGCAGCGGGGCGGAGACGGCGGGCGGGCCGGGGTCGGTGGCGCGCAGCGAGAGCGGCAGTTCGGGGCCGGTGGCGGGCCGCCCGTTGCGGCCGGTGAGGGTGGCGGTGGTGGTGTCGTACGGTCCGCCGACGGCGGTGACGCCGGGCAGCCGGGCGAGGGCGGTGTCGGCGTGGTCGGTGCGGGTCTCGATCCAGACGTGGGCGCCGTCGGCGCGGGCGAACTGTCGCTGCCAGGGCCCGGTGACGTTGTTGAGCAGGGCGCCGGCGAGCAGCAGGGCGGCGGAGACGCCGGCGGTGGCGAGTACGACGAGCAGCGCGGGCAGCCGGTGTGAGGCGAGGTCCGCGCGGATCCAGCGGAGGGCGGCGCGCACGGGCTCAGCCTCCGAGGTCGAGGACGTCGCGGATGCCCCGGGCGGGCGGGGTGTCGTCGACCCGGGCGTCGTCGGTGATCAGGCCGTCGAAGAGGCTGACCACGCGGTCGGCGCTGCCGGCGACCCGGGCGTCGTGGGTGACGAGGACGATGGTGCGGCCCTTGGCGTGGTGGCGGGTGAGCAGGGCGAGGACCTCGCGGGCGCTGCGACTGTCGAGGCTGCCGGTCGGCTCGTCGGCGAAGAGCAGGTCGGGGTCGTTGACGAGGGCGCGGGCGAGGGCGGCGCGCTGGCGTTCGCCGCCGGAGAGGGCGGCGGGGGCGGCGTCGGCCCGGTCGGCGAGGCCGAGGTCGGTGAGGAGTTCCTCGCGGCGTTCGCGGGCGGCCCGGGCGCTGTGGCCGGCGAGCAGGGCTGGCAGTTCGATGTTGTCGGCGACGGTGAGGTCGGAGACGAGGTTGCCGGTCTGGAAGACGATGCCGATCCGGCGGCGGCGCAGCACGGCCCAGTCGGCCTCGCGGAGGGTGTCCACGCGCCGGCCGTCGAGGTGGATCTCGCCGGCGTCGGGGCGGCGCAGGCCGGCGAGCAGGTGCAGCAGGGTGGACTTGCCGGCGCCGGAGGGGCCGGTGACGGCGACGAAGTCGCCGCGCCCGACGCCGAGGTCGACGCCCCGCACGGCCCTGACCTCGGCGCCGCCGCGGGCGGCCCGGTGGGTCTTGACGAGTCCGGTGGCGCGCAAAACCGGGACGGCGGTGTCCTGGTCCGTCACGTGAGCTCCTCCTGGCAGCGCTCCAGCCAGTCGAGGTCGGCCTGCAGGTGCAGGACGGCGCCCTCGATGAGCAACTGGGAGACCTGGTTGCCGCGTTCCTCGGCGGCCATCCGGTTCAGGCCGCGCATGACGTTCAGATAGTGCCGGCGCTGGTTGTTGATCAGCGTCAGCCGGTCGGCCAGCTGCGTCTCCGGGGCCAGCACGAGTTTGAGGAAGAACTCGTCGCGGACCCGCGGTCCCTCGGAGGGCTCGCTGAGCCACTTGGCCACTTCCTGGCGGCCGGTGTCGGTGATGGCGTAGACGCGCTTGTCGGGTTTGCCGTCCTGGGCGACGTCCCGGCCCTCGATGAGGCCGGCCTTCTCCAGACGTCCGAGGGTGACGTAGACCTGGCCGATGTTCGCACGAGGGTACGCCGCGCCGAAGGTCTGCTCAAGGGCCTGCTTCAGCTCGTAGCCGTGCGCCGGCTCCTTGGCGAGCAGCGCGAGCAGCGGTAGCCGCACTCGGACCCTCCCCTCCCTTCGTTCGCCCGGGCATACTCTGTCGTCAATGGCTTGTCGTCCGCGACGCGGCCCGGCTGGTTCGGCCCGGTCACACGGTACGCGAGGCGGGCGGTCCCGCCCATCGGCGGGCGGAGTGGAGGTCGGTTCGGTGCGCCGTCGGAGTCTGGGGAAGTTGGCGGGGGTGCTGGCCGGCGTGCTGCTGGCGGGCGGTTGCTCGCTGCCCGACGGCGCCGATGAGACGGACGCGTCCGGCACCGGGCCGGTCACGCTGGTGACCGGCCGGGACCGGGCCGGCTACCTGCAGGGCCTGCTGGACAGCTGGAACGCCGGGCATCCCGGCGAGCGGGCGACGCTGGTGGAGCTGCCGGACGCGGCGGACGAGGTCCGGGCGCAGCTGGCGGAGGGCCTGGCACGCGGCAGCGACCGCTTCGACGTGGTCAACCTGGACGTGGTGTGGACGGCCGAGTTCGCCGAGAAGGGCTGGATCGCGCCGCTGGACACGGGGATGGCGCCGGCCGGTCTGCTGCCGGCGGCGGTCGGCACCGGGCGGTGGCGGGACCGGCTGTACGCGGTGCCGTTCACCACCAACGTCGGCCTGCTGTACTACCGCAGTGACGTGCTGGCCGCGGAGGGTGTGCAGCCGCCGCGCACCTGGCCGGAGCTGGAGCGGCTCGCCCGGGAGGTGGCGCCGCGGCACGGCCTGGACGGCTACGCGGGGCAGTTGCTGCCGTACGAGGGGCTGACGGTGAACGTCGCGGAGGCGGTCGGCTCGGCGGGCGGCAGGCTGCTGGACGACCGCGGTGCGGTGGCGGTGGACTCCCCGCAGGCCCGGGCGGGCCTGGAGTTCCTGGCGCGCGGGGTGCGGGAGGGCTGGATACCGCGGGCGGCGCTCGGTTACCGCGAGGAGGAGTCGAGGCAGGCGTTCCAGGACGGCCGGCTGCTGTTCCTGCGCTGCTGGCCGTACGTGTACCCGCAGGCCCAGGGGCCGGGTTCGGCGGTGGCCGGGAAGTTCGGCGTGGTGCCGCTGCCCGGCCCGGACGGCCCGGGCACCTCGGTGCTGGGCGGCTCCGACCTGGCGGTCAACTCCCGTTCCCGGCACGGGCGGACGGCCCGGGACCTGATCCGCTTCCTGACCGGGCGCGACGTGCAGCGCCGGGTGCTCACCGAGGGCGGTCTGCCGCCGGTCCGCGCCGACCTGTACACCGATGCCGAGTTGGTGCGGCGCCACCCGTACCTGCCGGTGGTGCGGCAGGCGCTGGAGGGCGCGGTGCGCCGGCCGGCCTCGCCGGAGTACCAGCAGGTGAGCCTCGCGGTGAGCGCGGCGGCGTACGAGGCGCTGCTGGGCCGCAGCAGCGCGGACGAGGCGGTGGCGCGGATGGCGGCGGACCTGAAGTCGATCTCCGGCTGACCTCCGAGGTGGTCCGCCAGGGGCCCGGATACTTACTTGTTAAGTATCCGGGCCCCTTCTTTTGTACCTGAATGTGGAGATTTGTCCGCACATTGCCGGTGAATCTGCTCTGGACGGCACCTGTCCTGCTACCTAACATGCATGTATCCCCGCGGCCCGGACGGCGCCTGCGGGACCCTGTGCGACCTCTGCGGCGCTGCCCCGCCGTGTCCTTCCTGAAGGTGACGAATGCTCACGTCCCCCACCCCGGACGATCCACCGGCCGTGCCCGCCCACGCCGTGCTCACCGCCCCGCCGGCTGCCGGCCCCGACCGCCCGTGGTGGCGGGACGCGGTCGTCTACCAGGTCTACCTGCGCAGCTTCCAGGACTCCGACGGCGACGGCGTCGGCGACCTCGCCGGCGTCCGCGCCCGCCTCCCGTACCTCAAGCGCCTCGGCGTGGACGGCGTCTGGCTCAACCCGTTCTACGCCTCCCCGCAGCACGACCACGGCTACGACGTCGCCGACCACTGCGCCGTCGACCCGCTGTTCGGCACCCTCGACGACTTCGACCTGCTCGCCGAGGACTGCCGGCTGCTCGGCCTCCGGCTGATCCTCGACATCGTGCCCAACCACTGCTCCCGCGAGCACCCGTGGTTCGAGGCCGCGCTGCGCGCCGCACCCGGCAGCCCCGAGCGGGCCCTCTTCCACTTCGCCGACGGCCGCGGCGAGAAGGGCGAACTGCCGCCCAACAACTGGCGGGCGATGTTCGGCGGCCCCGCCTGGACGCGGATCCGCGAGGCCGACGGCACCTGGGGCCAGTGGTACCTGCACCTGTTCACCCCCGAGCAGCCCGACCTCAACTGGCGCCGCCCCGAGGTGGCTTCGGAGTTCGAGCGGATCCTGCGCTTCTGGCTCGACCGCGGCGCCGACGGCTTCCGGATCGACGTCGCGGCCGGCCTGTTCAAGCACCCCGAGCTGCCCGACTCGCCCGACCCGGAGGCCGACGAGCGCACCCGCGACTCGGTCAACCCGCTCGCCTGGAACCAGCCCGAGGTGCACGGCATCTGGCGCCGCTGGCGCGCCGTCTGCGAGGAGTACACCGCCCGCGACGGCCGGCAGCGTCTGCTCGTCGGCGAGGCCTCCGTGCCCACCGCCGCCGAACAGGCCGCCTACCTGCGCCCCGACGAACTCCACCAGGCGTTCTTCTTCCACCTGCTGCACGCCCCCTGGGACGCCGCCCACTGGCACCGGGTCATCGACGCAGCCGTGCACGACATCGCCGCCACCGGATCCACCGTCACCTGGGTGCTCAACAACCACGACCAGGTGCGCACCACCAGCCGCTTCCACGCCGGTGACCCGCTGGCCGGCGCCGCCCGCGCCCGCGCCGCCGCCCTGCTGATGCTCGCCCTGCCCGGCGCCGCCTACCTCTACCAGGGCGAGGAACTCGGCCTCCCCGAGGTCGACGACCTGCCCGACGAGGTGCTCACCGACCCGATCTACCACCGCACCGGCAGCCGCACCGGTATTCGGGACGGCTGCCGCATCCCGATGCCCTGGTCCGGGCAGGAGCCGCCGTTCGGCTTCTCCCCCGACGGCGGCAAGGAGCCGTGGCTGCCGCAGCCCGCCCACTTCGCCGCGCACACCGCCGAACGCGCGCTCGCCGACACCGGCTCCGCCTGGCACCTCTACCGCGAGGCGCTGCACCTGCGGCGCGTCCTGCCGCAGCTCGGCGAGGGCACCCTGCGCTGGATCGACACCCCGCCCGGCGTGCTCGCCTTCGTCCGCGGCGACGGCCTGCTGTGCGCCGTCAACTTCGGCGACGAGCCGGCCCTCGCCCCCGTCGACGGCGAACCGCTGCTCGCCAGCGGCCCCTGCCCGCCCTGCACCCTGCCGGCCGGCACCGCCGCCTGGTGGGCGGCCGGCGCGGCCACACTCTGACACTCCGTCACCTGCCCTCCGCCGCCCCCCCGAACGGGCCGTGAGCCCACACCCGCGGCCCCGGTCGCCCCGGATCCCTCCGGAGCAGCGGCCACCGGCCCGCCCCGCGACACCTCCCGCCCGCGGGGCGGGCCACCCCAGAGACGTCCGCGCGACCTGCCTCCCCGCGCGGCACCGGCCGCCCCACCCGCGGCCGCGCCCGCTCCGCCGACCACCGCGCCACGCATCCGCGGCCCGGCGGAGCGGGCACCCACGGCACTCCTCCACCGGCAGCCCGGCCACCCACGGCCGGCCCCACCCCCGAACGGCACCCGGCCACGGCCGGACGCCGACCGAGAGGACACCACCATGCGATCCCTGCGAGCGGCCGTCGCCCTGACGGCCACCCTCGGCCTGGCCGCCACGGCCACCGCCTGCGGCAGCGGCGGCACCGCCTCCGGCACCGCGGCCGACAAGGCCTCCGCCAAGTCCCTCGACGGACAGACCGTCAGCGTCGCCGCCGCCTGGACGGGCGTCGAGCAGAAGAACTTCCAGAAGGTGCTGGACGCCTTCACCGCGAAGACCGGCGCCAAGACCGTCTACATCTCCACCGGCGACAACGTCTCCACCCTGGTCGGCAGCAAGATCGAGGGCGGCGACCCGCCGGACGTCGTGATGATGCCGCAGCTCGGCGTCCTCCAGCAGTTCGCCCGCAAGGGCTGGCTGGAGCCGCTCGCCCCCGCCGTCGCCGACAGCCTCCACCGCGACTTCGCCAAGATCTGGGCCGACTACGGCACCGTCGACGGCAAGCTCTACGGCCTGTACTTCAAGGCCGCCCACAAGTCCACCGTCTGGTACAGCCCCGCAGCCCTGGACACCGCGGGCGTCAAGCCGCCCACCACCTTCGACCAGCTGCTCGCCGCCGGCCACACCCTGTCGGACAACGGACTGCCCGCCTTCTCCGTCGCCGGCGAGGCCGGCTGGCCGCTCACCGACTGGTTCGAGAACATCTACCTCTCCCAGGCCGGCCCGGAGAACTACGACAAGCTGGCCAAGCACCAGATCCCCTGGACCGACCCGACCGTGGTCGCCGCCCTCACCACCCTCGGCAAGGTCTTCGGCGACCCGCAGCTCGTCGCCGGCGGCGGAAAGGGCGCCCTGCAGACCGACTTCCCCGAGTCCGTCCAGGCCGTGTTCGGCGACAAGCCCACCGCCGCGATGGTCTACGAGGGCGACTTCGTCGGCGCCGTCGTCTCCGGCGAGCTCAAGAAGAAGGTCGGCGAGGACGCGAAGTTCTTCCCCTTCCCGGCCGTCGGCACGGGCAGGCCGCCGGTGGTCGGCGGCGGCGACGCGGCCGTCGTCCTCAAGGACGCCAAGCACAAGGACGCCGCCCAGCAGCTGCTGCAGTACCTCGCGAGCCCCGAGGCCGGCGAGGTCTGGGCCGGCGCCGGCGGCTTCCTCTCGCCCAACAAGGCCGTCAAGCCCGCCGCCTACCCCGACGACACCACCCGGCAGACCGCCGCGTCGCTGATCGCCGCCGCCGACGGTTTCCGCTTCGACCTCTCCGACCAGGCCCCCGCCGCCTTCGGCGGCACCCAGGGCAGCGGCGAGTGGAAGCTCCTGCAGGACTTCCTGGCGAACCCCGCCGACGTCAACGGCACCGCCCAGCGGCTGGAAGCCGCCGCGGCCGCCGCGTACAAGGGCTGACGTTCCCATGAGGACACCCACCCGTCCCCGGAGCTCCGGCGCCGCCCTGCGGCGCCGGGGCCTGGCCCCCGTCTTCCTGCTGCCCGCCCTCGCCCTGCTCGGCGCGCTGGTGCTGTACCCCATCGGCTGGTCCGTGGTCCGCAGCCTCTACGACGCACCCGGCACCGGCTTCGTCGGGCTCGGCAACTACCGCACCGCGTTCACCGACGACGCCACCCTCACCGCGCTGCGCAACAGCGCGATCTGGGTCGCCGTCGCGCCCGCCCTGGTCACCGGCCTCGGCCTGGTCTTCGCCGTGCTCACCGAGAAGGTCCGCTGGGGCACCGCCTTCCGGCTGCTGGTCTTCATGCCGATGGCGATCTCCTTCCTCGCCGCCGGCATCACCTTCCGGCTCGTCTACGAGCAGGACCCGGCGCGCGGCGTGCTGAACGCCGCCGCGGTCGCCGTCCACGACACCTTCGACCCCGACCCGTCCTACCCCGGCGCCCGGCCCCGCCCCGGCGGGCCCGCCACCACCTCCGGCGGGGCGGTGCGCGCCGCCCCGGCCCCGCCCGGCACCGCCGTCGCCGTGCCGCTCGTCGGACTCAAGCCCGCCGCGCTGCCCGCCGCGGCGAAGCCGGCGGCCGCGCCCGCCGCCGGCGCGCAGGGCGGCGTGCACGGCACCGTCTGGCTCGACGTCACCCCCGGCGGCGGCACCCCCGGCACGATCGACCCCGGCGAGCGCGGGCTGCCCGGCGTCACCGTCCGCCTCCTCGACGGGCAGCGGACGGTCGCGACCGCCACCACCGCCGCCGACGGCTCCTTCGCCTTCCCCGGGCACCCGAGCGGCACCGTCGACCTGCCCGCCGCGAACTTCGCCGCCCCCTACCGCGGCCTCGCCTGGCTCGGCCCCGGCCTGGTCACCCCGGCGATCATCGGCGCCTACCTGTGGATCTGGGCCGGCTTCGCGATGGTGGTCATCGCCGGCGGCCTCGCCAACCTGCCCCGGGAGACCCTGGAGGCCGCCCGGATGGACGGCGCGGGGGAGTGGCAGATCTTCCGCCGGATCACCGTGCCGCAGCTCGCCCCCGTGCTCGGCGTCGTCCTGGTGACCATGGTCATCAACGTGATGAAGATCTTCGACCTGGTCTTCGTCGTCGCCCCCGGCCCCGTCCAGCAGGACGCCGGCGTGCTCGCGCTGCGCCTGTGGCTGGTCTCCTTCGGCGGCGGCAACGACCAGGGCCTCGGCAGCGCCCTCGGCGTGCTCCTGCTGCTGCTCGTGGTGCCCGCCATGGTCCTCAACGTCCGCCGCTTCCGCAGGAGCACCCGATGACCCAGCTGCTCACCCGGCCCGCCCCCGGCCGTTCCGCCGGGTCCGCCCGGCCGCCGCGGCCCCGCCTCGCCGCACGGATCGCCGCCCGCACCCGCGGCGGCGCCGTCCAGGCCGTGCTGCTCGTCGCCGCCGCGCTCTGGCTGATGCCCACCGTCGGCCTGCTGCTCACCTCACTGCGGCCCAAGGAGGACAGTGCCGCCTCCGGCTGGTGGACGGTGCTCGCCCACCCCGCCCGGCTCACCCTCGACAACTACACCGCCCTGCTCGGCGGCGGCGAGGTGCTCGGCGCGTTCTGGAACACCGTGCTGATCTCGGTGCCCGCCACCGCGCTGACCGTCGCCCTCGCGGCGCTCGCCGGCTACGCCTTCGCCTGGCTCGAATTCCCGGGCCGGGACTGGCTGTTCCTGGTGGTCGTCTGCCTGCTGGTGGTGCCCGTGCAGATCGGCCTGGTGCCGGTCGCCCGGCTGCTCGGCGCGATCGGCCTGTTCGGCACCGTCCCGGGCGTGGTGCTGTTCCACGTCGCCTACGGGCTGCCGTTCGCCGTCTTCCTGCTGCGCAACCAGTTCCTGGAGATCCCGCAGGAGATCATGGAGGCCGCCCGGATCGACGGCTGCGGCGAGTGGAGGGTCTTCCGCCGGCTCGCCCTGCCGCTCGCGCTGCCCGCCCTCGCCTCGCTGGCGATCTTCCAGTTCCTCTGGGTCTGGAACGACATGCTGGTCGCGCTGGTCTTCGCCGGCAGTGACTCCCAGCCGCTCACCGTCCTGCTGCAGTCCCAGATGCGGCAGTTCGGCAGCAACCTGGACGTGCTCGCCCCCGGCGCCTTCCTGTCGCTGCTGGTGCCGGTCGCCGTCTTCTTCTCCTGCCAGCGCTACTTCGTGCAGGGCGCGATGGCCGGATCCGTCAAGTAGCCGCCGCGCGGCGCCCGTACCCCGAGCGGGGCACGGGCGCCGCGGCGTCCGGCTCAGGGCTTGCGGCCCACGCCCGCCCAGATGCCCACCTCGGCGTCGGTCGCCGACGGCACGGTGTCCGGCCGCCACAGCGGGGCCGTCACCAGGCCGGGCTCCAGCAGCTCCAGGCCGTCGAAGAACCTCAGCACCTGCTCCCGGGTGCGCATGCTCAGCTGCGCGGTGGCGTTGCGGTAGATCGCCGGGCCCTTCTCGGCCTCGGAGGCCGGCACGAAGTCCGCGGTGCCGTGCGAGAGCGCCAGGTGGCTGCCCGGCGGCAGCGCGTCGACCAGCGTCCGCACGATGCCGTACGGGTCGTCGGCGTCGTCGACGAAGTGCAGCACCGCGAACAGCAGCAGCGCCACCGGCCGCCCCAGGTCCAGCAGTTCGCGCACCTGCGGGTCGGCCAGGATCTTCTCCGGGTCGCGCAGGTCGGCCTGGGTGACCGTCACCGTGCCGCGGCCGGAGCCGGCCAGCAGCGCCCGGCTGTGCACCAGCACGATCGGGTCGTTGTCCACGTACGCCACCCGGGCGTCCGGGTGTACCAGCTGCGCGGTCTGGTGGGTGTTGCCCGCGGTCGGGATGCCGGTGCCGATGTCCAGGTACTGCTTCACCCCGGCCTCGGCGAGGTGGCGCACCGCCCGCTGCAGGAAGGCCCGGTTGGCCAGTGCACTGATCCGCACCAGGGGGCTCAGCGCCAGGACCTTCTCCGCCGCCTCCCGGTCCGCCGGGAAGTTGTCCTTGCCGCCCAGGTAGTAGTCGTACATGCGGGCCGGGTGCGGGACCTCCGGGCGCAGGTCCACCGGTGCGTGCGGTTCGCCGGTGCCGGACATCCAGTCCAGCGATATGTCCTGATGCTCGGTCATGACCCGTCTCCCCGCAGCCGTTCGACTCTCACCGGGGCAGCATAGACGGGCGGCGCGCGCTCCCGGCCCCCGAACGCCCGATCCGGCCGGGGCTTGCCGGCGGTGGTGCGTACCGGGACGACGCGCCCTCAGGCCTCCTCGGCCGCGTCCCGGCCCGGTGCGTCGCCCAGCAGGTACCGCGCTCCGGGGCCGGCCGCCGCCGCCCGGTCGCCCGCGTTGTACAGCGCGCAGCGCGACAGCGACAGGCAGCCGCAACCGATGCACCCGGTCAACTTGCGCTTCAGCAGCTGGAGTTCCTCGATCTGCCGGTCGATCCGCTCGTGCCAGGTCGCGGCCACCGCGCCCCACTGGGCGCTGCTCGGCGCCCGGTCCTCCGGCAGCCGGTCGAGGGCGGCGCGGGCCTCGTCCAGCGACAGGCCGACCCGCTGCGCCGCCCGGACGAAGGCGATCCGCCGCAGCGTGGCCCGGGCGTAGCGGCGCTGGTTGCCGGCCGTCCGCTCGGCGTGGATCAACCCCATCCGCTCGTAGTAGCGCAACGCGGAGGCGGCCAGGCCGCTGCGGGCGGAGAGCTGGCCGATGGTCAGCAGGTCGTGCCGGGTCGGTCCCATGCGGCCGAGGATAGCCGCTTGACCTGAAGTCGACTTCACCTTGCACGCTGGTCGGCATGACCACCGCAACCACCGGCCGGCGGCCGTACGGCTTCGCCGACCTGCCCGCCCTGATGGCCCTGATGACCGGCGACGAGAAGCACGGCCCCGCCGCCACCTCCACCCTGGACGCCCTCTGGGTGCTCTACGACCGCGTGCTGCGGGTCGGGCCGGACACCGCCGACGACCCGGCCCGCGACCGCTTCCTGCTCTCCAAGGGCCACGGCCCGATGGCCTACTACGCCGTCCTCACCGCCAAGGGCTTCCTGGACGAGGCCGTCCTGCCGGGCTTCGGCGGCTACCACTCCCCGCTCGGCCACCACCCGGACCGGCTGCTGGTGCCCGGTGCCGAGATCGCCTCCGGCTCGCTCGGCCACGGCCTGCCGCTCGCCGCCGGCACCGCGCTCGGCCTGCGCGCCCAGGGCCTGACCGACCCGGCGGTCTGGGTGCTGATCGGCGACGCCGAACTGGACGAGGGCAGCAACCACGAGGCCATCGCCTTCGCCGGCGCCGCCGGCCTGGACCGGCTGCACACCGTGGTGATCGACAACTCCTCGGCCACCCACGGCTGGCGCGGCGGTATCCAGGCCCGCTTCGCCGTCGAGGGCTGGTCCACCGCCACGGTGGACGGCCGCGACCACGAGGCCCTGCACGCCGCGTTCACCGCCCCGCACCCCGGCCGCCCGCACGCGGTCGTCGCCCGCGTCGAACCCAAGAACTGACCGCTCCCCACCACCGAGAAAGGCCCCTGCCATGGAGACCATGCGCGAGCGCTTCGCCGCCGTCACCACCGAACTCCTCGACCACGACCCGCGGCTCGCCCTGGTGCTCGCCGACATCGGCGCCGACTCCTTCCGCCCGGCCGCCGCGCGCCACCCCGACCGGGTGGTCAACGTCGGCATCCGCGAGCAGCTGCAGATCGGCGTCACCGCCGGACTCGCCCTCACCGGCCTGCGCCCGATCGCCCACACCTTCGCCAGCTTCCTGATCGAGCGGCCCTGGGAGCAGGTCAAGCTCGACCTCGTCCACCAGGGCGTCGGCGCCGTGCTGGTCAGCGCCGCCGGCTCGTACGACTGGCCGGCCGGCGGCCGCACCCACATGGCGCCCGGGGACGTCGCCCTGCTGGACACTCTGCCCGGCTGGACGGTCCACGTGCCCGGCCACCCGGACGAGGCCGAGACCCTGCTGCGGCACGCCGCCGCCGACGGCGACAGCCTGGTCTACCTGCGGCTCTCCGCCCACCGGAACGACACCGCCCGGCCCGTCGAACCCGGCCGGCTGCTGTCCGTCCGCACCGGCCGCCGCGGCACGGTCGTCGCCGTCGGCCCGATGCTCGACGCCGTGCTGGAGGCCACCGAGGGCCTCGACCTCACCGTGCTGTACGCGGCCACCGTCCGGCCGTTCGACGCCGCAGGACTGCGGGCCGCCGCGGGCGACCGGCCGGACGTCGTCCTCGTCGAGCCCTACCTCGCCGGCACCTCCGCCGGCGCCGCCCACGACGCCCTCGCCGACCTGCCGCACCGCGTCCTCGGCCTCGGCGTCCCGCGCGAGGAGCACCGCCACTACGGCTCGATCCCCGAGCACCTCGCCGCCTACGGGCTCGACGGCGCAGGCCTGCGCGCCCGCATCGCCGCCTTCCTGCGCTGAACGCCCCCGGTCCCTGGTAGCTTCGCGGACGAAGGGGGATGCCATGAACGCGCAACACCGCGCACCGCTCGACGTCCGCTGGATCCACGGGTCGACGTCCTCGAAGCACAACACCGACCCCGACCTGCAGGTCCACGAGGTCGACGAGGCGACGTACATCCTGCGGCAGAACAAGGCCGTCCACTACGAGGCGCCGTTCCTGTACCTGCTGTTCGGCACCGAGCGGGCCGTCCTGATCGACACCGGCGCCACCGCCGATCCGGCGCACCTGCCGCTGCGCCGCACCGTCGACGAGCTGATCGAGCGGCGCGGCCCGGGCCTGCCGCTGCTGGTGCTGCACAGCCACGGACACGGCGACCACACGGCGGGCGACGGCCAGTTCGCCGACCGGCCGGACACCGAGCTGGTGCCGGCCGGCGAGGCGCTCGCCTGGTTCGGCTTCCACGGCGAGGAGAGCCGGACGCTGGACCTCGGCGGACGGGTGCTGGAGTGCCTCGCCACCCCGGGCCACCACGCGGCGTCGGTGACCTACCACGACCCGCGGACGGGCTTCCTGCTCACCGGCGACACCGTCTACCCGGGCCGCCTGTACATCGGTGACTGGCCGGCCTTCGTGCGCACCGTCGACCGCCTGGTGGAGTTCGCCGCGACCCACGAGGTCACCCACGTACTGGGCTGCCACATCGAGATGACCACCGAGCCGGGCACCGACTACCCGCTCGGCACGACCTTCCAGCCGGACGAGCCCCCGCTGGAGCTCTCCGTCGCCGACCTGCACGAGTTGCAGGCCGCCTGCCGCGAGATCGGCGACCGCCCCGGCCGCCACCCGTACAAGCGGTTCGTCGTCTGCAAGCCGGACTGACGCGCTGCTCCGGCCTAGCCGACCCGGACCACCGCCGTGGACTCCGGGGCGAGGTGCAGGGAGCCGTCCGACTCGGGCCAGCAGTCGCCGTACAGGGCCAGGGTCTGGGTGTAGGCGCCGTCCAGGGTGATCCGCCGCGGGGCCTCGGTGCCGAGGTGGACGACCACCCGGAACGGGCCGCGGTGCACCACCAGCCACTGGTCGGCGGCGTCGTGGTCGACCCGGACGGCACCGAGGTCCGGGTCGGTGAGTTCGGGGTGGGCGCGGCGCAGCCGGATCAGGCGCCGGTACCAGTCGAGCAGGCCGGCGTGCGGCTCCTGGATGCGCTCGGCCCAGGTGAGGGTGGAGCCGAGCACGGTGGAGCGGGCCTGCGGGTCGGGCACGTCCTCGGGCTGCCAGCCGTGCGCGGCGAACTCCCGTCGCCTGCCCTGTCGGACGGCCTCGGCGAGGGCCGGGTCGGTGTGGTCGGTGAAGTACTGCCAGGGGGTGCTCGCCCCCCACTCCTCGCCCATGAACAGCATCGGGGTGAACGGCGAGGTGAGCACCAGCGCCGCGCCGGCGGCCAGCCGCCCGGGGGAGAGGGTCGCGGAGAGCCGGTCGCCGGCCGCCCGGTTGCCGATCTGGTCGTGGGTCTGCGCGTAGCCGAGCAGCCGGTGCCCGTACGCGGTGGGGAAGGGCCGGCCGTGCGAGCGGCCGCGGAAGGACGACCAGCTCCCGTCGTGGAAGAAACCGCTGGTCAGCGCCTTGGCGCAGGCCGCGTACGGGTCGGCGGCGAAGTCGGCGTAGTAGCCGCCGGACTCGCCGGTCAGCAGGGTGTGCAGGGCGTGGTGGAAGTCGTCGCTCCACTGGGCGGTGAGCCCCAGGCCGCCGGCCTGCCGGGGCGTCGTGGTGCGCGGGTCGTTGAGGTCGGACTCGGCGACCAGGAACAGCGGGCGCCCGGTGGCGTCCGCCAACTTCTCGACCTCGACGGCGAGTTCCTCCAGGAAGTGCAGGGCCCGGTCGTCGACGAGGGCGTGCACCGCGTCCAGCCGCAGCCCGTCGATCCGGTAGTCCCGCAGCCAGGCGAGCGCACTGCCGATCAGGTAGCGCCGGACCTCGTCGGAGCCGGGCGCGTCCAGGTTGACCGCCGAGCCCCAGGGCGTGTGGTGCCGGTCGGTGAAGTACGGCCCGTACACCGGGAGGTAGTTGCCGGACGGGCCGAGGTGGTTGTGCACCACGTCGAGCACCACGCCGAGGCCCTTGCGGTGCGCGGCGTCGACGAAGCGCTTCAGCCCGTCCGGGCCGCCGTACGGCTCGTGCACCGCCCAGAGCGACACCCCGTCGTAGCCCCAGCCGTACCGGCCGGGGAACGGGCAGACCGGCATCAGCTCGACGAAGTCCACGCCCAGGTCGACCAGGTGGTCCAGCCGCTCGGCCGCCGCCTCGAAGGTCCCGGCGGGGGTGAAGGTGCCCACGTGCAGCTCGTACAGCACGCTGCCGGGCAGCGGGCGGCCCCGCCACGGGGTGTCGGACCAGTGGAAGGCGGCGTGGTCGACGGCCCGGCTCAGCCCGTCCGGGCCGTCCGGCTGCCGCGGGGAGCGCGGGTCGGGCAGCGCCCGGCCGCCGTCAAGCCGGAAGCCGTAGTCGCCGTCCGGCGCCTCGCCCTGCCACCAGCCGCTCGTCCCGTCGCCCTCGCGGGCCATCGGGTGCGGCCGCCCGTCGACCTCCACCTCCACCATGTCCGCCTCGGGTGCCCATACGCGGTACGTGGTCAACGGCCCTCCGTGAGCAGTGCGACCGGGTGGCGCTCCAGCAGCCAGGAGACCGGCAGCGGACCGGCCTCGTAGTGCCGGCCGGTCAGTTCGTCCGTCCAGCGGCCCTCGGGCAGCTCCAGCACCGTGTCGCCCCAGCCGCCGGCCCGCTGCAGGCCGTACGGCAGCCGGGTCACCGCGGTGATCACCCGGGGGCCGCGGAAGAAGGCGAGCAGGTGGGCCGCCGTCCGGCCGGTGGCCTCCAGCGGCCGGTACGGGCCGAGCGGCAGGCTCCGCCGCAGGTGCAGCGCGGTGGTGGTCAGGTGGAGCTTCTCGCGGGCGAGGTCGCCGCCGCGGTCGGCCGCCGAGTCGGTCAGCCGCACCGCCAGCGCCCCGAGGTCCACCGGCGCCCGGTTGTCCGGGTCGACCAGCGTGTACAGCGGCTCCTCGCTGCCCTGGTACAGGTCCGGGACACCGGGCACGGTGAGGTGCAGCAGCGCCGCGGCGAGGGTGTTGGAACGCGCGTACGGGGCGAGCAACTGCACGAAGCCGGCGATCCGCGGGCAGAGCCCGGCATTGGCGAGCGCACCGCGCGCGTACGCCGTCAGCACCCGCTCGAAGGTCTCGTCCGGGGCCGTCCAGGAGGTGCGCAGCTTCGCCTCCCGGGCGGACTTCAGCACCACCTGGACGAGCCGCTCCTCGCCGATCGGCCAGGCCGCGACCAGGGTCTGCCACAGCAGCCAGGCGGTGTTGCGGTCCGGGCAGGGCCCGGCGGCGGCCGTCCAGGCGGCGCACTCGGCGGCCCAGGCGTCGGGCAGCTCGGCGAGCACGGCGAGCCGGGCCCGGGCGTCCGCGCTGCGCTTGGTGTCGTGGGTGGACAGCACCGTCATCCCGGTGGGCCGGTCCCGTTCCCGGTCGGCGCACCAGCGGTGGAACGCCCCCGGGCTGAGACCCGGCCGGCCCGGGTCGCCGCCGACCTCGTTCAGCGAGACCAGCGCGTTCCAGCGGTAGAAGGCGGTGTCCTCGACGCCCTTCGCGGCCACCGCCGAGGTGGTCTGGGCGAACCGGCGGCAGAACTCGTCCTTCTCCGGGCTGCGGCCGAGCCGGCCGAGCGCCAGGTCGCGCAGCAGCCGGTCCGCGGTGCCCTCGGTACCGCCGGCCAGGTGTGCCACGGCCTCCGGTGGGGGCTCCTCGCCCGGCACCACGTACGGCCGGTACACCGGGTGCTCGGTGAGCAGGGTGCACAGGGCGTCCCGCAGCGCGGGCTGCGGGTGGTCGGCGAGGGAGCTGTCCGCGGTGCCGATCCGCCGCACCAGCCGCAGCAGCCGGTCCACCTCGGCGGCCAGCTCGCCGTCCGGGAGGGTCAGCTCGGCCCGGCCGCGCAGCGCGGCCTCGGCCGCGGTCGTCCGGTCGGCGACGTCCCGCTGGTAGGCGGCGACCAGCCGCTCGGCGCCCGCGTGGTCGGTGAGCACTCCGTCGATCCGGCGCAGCGCGTCGTAGCCGGTGGTGCCGGCACACGGCCAGTCCGCGGGCAGCCGCTCGTCCCCGGCGAGGATCTTCTCCACCACCGTGTACGCCCCGCCGGTGGCCTCGGCGAGCCGCCGCAGGTAGCCCCGCGGGTCGGCCAGCCCGTCCGGGTGGTCCACCCGGAAGCCGTCCAGCACGCCCTCGCCGTGCAGCCGCAGCAGCACCTCGTGGGTGGCCCGGAACACCTCCGGCACCTCGACCCGGACCGCGATCAGGTCGTTGATCGCGAAGAACCGCCGGTAGTTCAGCTCGCTGCTGGCCAGCCGCCACCAGGCCAGCCGGTACCACTGGCGGTCGAGCAGCTCGGGCAGCGGCAGGTGCCCGGTGCCGGGGCGCAGCGGGAAGGCGTGGTCGTGGTAGCGCAGCATCTCGCCGTCCACCACCAGCTGGTCCAGCACGGAGCCGAGCCGGTCGCCGAGCAGCGGCAGCAGCAGCCGGCCGCGGCCGGGCGCGTCGGACGGGCCGGGCTGCGCCGTCCAGTCGATGTCGAACCAGGTGGCGAAGGCGGAGTCCGGGCCGTCCCGCAGCACCTGCCAGAGCGGCTGGTTGAGCTGCTCGGGGACGGGCAGCGCCATGTGGTTGGGCACCACGTCGGCGATCAGCCGCAGCTCGTGCCGGTGGGCCTCGTCCGCCAGCGCGCGCAGCGCCGCCTCCCCGCCGAGCTGCTCGCTGATCCGGCTGTGGTCGACCGTGTCGTAGCCGTGCGTGGAGCCGGGGGCGGCCTCCAGCAGCGGCGACAGGTGCAGGTGGGAGACACCGAGCGCGGCCAGGTACGGCACGGCGCGGGCGGCGTCGCGCAGGGTGAAGCCCGGCTGGAGCTGGAGCCGGTAACTGGCCGTCGGTGGGTGTGCGGCGGCGGACGTCATGGGGTGATCCCTACCCTGGGCCGGGCGCGGCTATGGCCCGGGTGGCACGAATGGCCCACCCGGGCCGTCACCTGCGCCCCGGCCGTCACGCGGGTCGCTGCAGCACCATCAGTGAGCGGTCGGCGAGCCAGAGCGAGTCGCCGGCCTTGACCCGGGTGCCGGTGCCGCGGGCCGGCAGCACGGGCCGGGCGGTGTCGACGACCAGCTGCCAGGCCTCACCGTGCCCGGCCGGCACGGTGAACTCCAGTTGCTCGGAGTGCGCGTTGAACAGCAGCAGGAAGGAGTCGTCGACGATCTTGCCGCCGCGGCGGTCCGGCTCGGAGATGGCGTTGCCGTTGAGGAAGACCGTCAGCGACTTCGCGTAGCTGGTCTTCCAGTCCTGGTCGGTCATCTCCTCGCCGCCGGGGGTGAACCAGGCGATGTCGGTGAGGTCGTCGTGGGTGCCGGAGACCGGCCTGCCGTGGAAGAAGCGGCGGCGGCGGAACACCGGGTGGTCGCGGCGCAGCCAGATCATGCCCTGGGTGAACTCCAGCAGCTGCGCGGCGGCGCCGCCCTTCGGCCAGTCGACCCAGGTGAGCTCGTTGTCCTGGCAGTAGGCGTTGTTGTTGCCCTGCTGGGTGCGGCCGAACTCGTCGCCGTGCGCGAGCATCGGCACGCCCTGGGAGAGCATCAGGGTGGCGATGAAGTTGCGCTGCTGGCGGGCTCTGAGCTCCAGCACCGCCTCGTCGTCGGTCTCGCCCTCGATGCCGCAGTTCCACGAGCGGTTGTGCGACTCGCCGTCCCGGTTGCCCTCGTGGTTGGCCTCGTTGTGCTTCTCGTTGTAGGAGACCAGGTCGCGCAGGGTGAAGCCGTCGTGGCAGGTGACGAAGTTGATCGAGGCGATCGGCCGGCGGCCGTCGTCCTGGTAGAGGTCGGAGGAGCCGGTCAGCCGGGAGCCGAACTCGGCCAGGGCGGCGTTCTCGCCGCGCCACAGGTCGCGGACGGTGTCCCGGTACATGCCGTTCCACTCCGTCCACAGCGGCGGGAAGTTGCCGACCTGGTAGCCGCCCTCGCCCAGGTCCCACGGCTCGGCGATCAGCTTGGCCTGCGAGACGACCGGATCCTGCTGGACGAGGTCGAAGAACGAGGACAGCCGGTCGACCTCGTGGAACTGCCGGGCGAGGGTCGCCGCGAGGTCGAAGCGGAAGCCGTCGACGTGCATCTCGGTGACCCAGTACCGCAGCGAGTCCATGATCATCTGAAGCACGTGCGGACTGCGCATCAGCAGGCTGTTGCCGGTGCCGGTGGTGTCCTCGTAGAACCGGCGGTCCTTCGCCAGCCGGTAGTACGAGGCGTTGTCCAGGCCGCGGAAGGAGAGCGTCGGGCCCAGGTGGTTGCCCTCCGCGGTGTGGTTGTACACCACGTCGAGGATCACCTCGATCCCCGCCGCGTGCAGTGCCTTCACCATCGACTTGAACTCCTGCACCTGCTGCCCGCGGTCCCCCGTCGAGGAGTACGAGGCGTGCGGCGCGAAGTAGCCGATGGTGTTGTAGCCCCAGTAGTTCGACAGCCCCAGGTCCCGCAGCCGGTGGTCCCGGACGAACTGGTGCACCGGCATCAGCTCGATCGCGGTGACCCCCAGCTTCGCCAGGTGCTCGATCAGCGCCGGGTGTGCCAGCGCCGCGTAGGTGCCGCGGATCTCCTCCGGGATCTCCGGGTGCAGCCGGGTCAGCCCCTTCACGTGGGCCTCGTACAGCACCGTCCGGTGGTAGTCCGTCCGCGGCGGCCGGTCGGTGCCCCAGTCGAAGTACGGGTTGATCACCACCGAGTGCATGGTGTGCGGCGCCGAGTCCAGGTCGTTGCGGCGCTCCGGCGCGCCGAAGTGGTAGCCGTAGACCGACTCGTCCCAGTCGATGTCCCCGCTCATCGCCTTGGCGTACGGGTCCAGCAGCAGCTTGGCGCTGTTGTGCCGCTGGCCCAGCCCCGGGTTGTGCGGGCCGTGCACCCGGAACCCGTACCGCCGGCCCGGCTGGACGCCCGGCAGGTACGCGTGCCGCACGAAGGCGTCCGTCTCCCGCAGCTCGATCGCCGTCTCCGAGCCGTCCTCCTCCAGCAGGCACAATTCGATCCGGTCGGCGCTCTCCGAGAACACCGCGAAGTTGGTGCCGGCCCCGTCGTACGTGGCGCCGAGCGGGTAAGGCTGCCCTGGCCAGACCTGCATGAGGGACCTCAACTTCCTTGCTCCGTGGGGGAACTGGCGCTCCCTCGGATCTGCCCGGAGAGGACCCCGGGCATGTGCGGACCGTCCGTGACGTGACGCACGGCACATGTCGCATACTCCCCAACCCCCGCCCGCCGACCGAACCCATTCACCTGTTGTTCGCCCGAACGGGTGTCCGTGGCGCGAAAACCCGGCGCTCGGGCCCGTCGCCCGCCCTCCCCTCGAATTGTTGTGCCGTCAACAGGCTGCGTCCCGCCCGGAGCGGGCAGTATCCTTGATCGTCCGGCGGCGCGCAGCGCCGACCCATGCGGAGACAGGCTCTGCCAAGGCCGCCATGGTTGGAGACGCTGTCAGTGGACGGTCCGGCGCCCGGTACGAGCGACGGCCGAGAGGTGAGGTAGCGCATGGGGTTCCCCGCCGACGGCCGGGGCGACGGCCTCGACGGGCCGGAGCCGGGCCGCAGCGAGGCGCCGACCGTCGTCATCCGCTCCAGCCTCCCCGGCCGGCCCGCCGGACCGGCCCCCGGCGACGGCGCCCCGCTCGGCTGGACCGCCCTCGAGTGGGAGCACGCCTACCGCCGCGTCCGCCTCACCGGCCGCGCCTACGTCTGGCTCAACCTCGTCGAACAGCGCCTGCGGGCCCTCGTCGACGAGGCGCTGCGCCCCGTCTACGCCCCCGCCCACGGCGAGGACTGGGTCACCGCCGCGGCCGGCCCGGCCGGCGAGGAGTGGGTGCTGCGGGCCGGCGCCGTCCGCGAGGTCAGCCGCCGCAAGGGCTACCTCCTCGACCCCGCCGACGACGACCCGCTGGTCTTCCTCACCCTGCCCCAGCTGCGCGAACTCATGGTCCAGCACTGGCCCTGCTTCGAGCCGTACGTCCTCGACCGCCGCGAGGTCGAACTCGCCCTCGACGAACTCGAGGTCGCCCGGCACGTCGTCTCCCGCAACCGCAGCCTCTCGCAGACCGTCCTCGACCAGACCGAGCGCGCCGCCGCCCGGCTGCTCAGCCTGCTCGACGGCGGCGCGGGCGGCGTCCCCGCCGACGTCGTGGAGGAACTCGTCGCCGGCCGCTACGCCGACGTCGTCGCGGTGCACCCCGACCGGGTCCGCCTGCAGCGCGAACTCCCGGTCGAGGACCTGCTCGACGGCGCCCGCCGGCTCGACGCGGTCGGCATCGGCCTCGGCATGCTCTGCCAGAACTACACCGGCAAGCGGCTGGTGCGGCTGGCCGGCGAGGGCTGCCGGGTCCGCCTGCTCTTCCTCAACCCGGCCAGCAGCTCCGTCCGCCGGCGCGAACGCGAACTCGGGCTCGGCCGGGGCGAACTCGGGCGGTCCATCGAGATGAACATCATGCACGTGCGGCGGGTCCGGGCCCGGCTGAGGGACCCGGGCGGCTTCGAGATCCGGGTCTTCGACGAGATGCCCCGCTTCACCGCCTACCTGGTCGAGGGTCCCCGGGTGACCGGCCAGACCGGCGGCCGTCGCCGCTCCGGGGACATCGGGGTCGTCCAGCCCTACCTGCGGCGCGCCCGCGGCATCGAGTCGCCCGCCATCGTCCTGCGGGGCGGCGCCGGCCAGGAGCCGGGCGGCACCGAACCGGGGCTGCTGGAGGTCTACCGCGAGGAGTTCGAGGGCAGCTGGGGCGACTCCCGCGCGGTGTCCTGACGCCCCGGCGGCCGGGGCCGGGGCCGACTCACCCGCGCGCCCCTGACGCCCGGTCCGACCTTCCGGTGCGGCCGGTCGGCGGATCGGCGGGGTCGTCCGGGGTGCGGCCCGGGGTGGTGCGCCGCAGCGTTGGACCGTGTGCGAAGCGGCCGTGACGGCCGGCTGCCGCGCCCCCACCGCAGCCCGACACCGGAGACCCCCGATGACCGAGCCCACCACTGCCGCCCCCGACCGCCGCAGCTTCGTCAAGGCCACCCTCGCCGCCGGCGCCGCCGTCGCCGCCGGACCGGTCCTCGGCAGCGAGCCCGCGGCCGCCGCGGCAGCCGTCCGCCGGGACGCCGTCCCCTTCCACGGCCCGCACCAGGCAGGCGTCACCACGCCCGCCCAGCGCTTCGCCGCCTTCCTCGCCGCCGAGGTCACCGCCCCCGACCGGCCGGCCCTGGAAGTGCTGCTGCGCACCCTGACCGACCGCATCCGCTTCCTCACCGCCGGCGGCACCCCGGCGCCGTCCGGTGCGGGCGAGCCGCCGTCGGACACCTGCCTGCTCGGCACCGACGTCCTCGCCGACGGACTGACCGTCACCGTCGGCGTCGGCGCCTCGCTCTTCGACGACCGGTTCGGCCTGGCGGCCGCCCGCCCCCGGCGCCTCACCCCGATGCCGGCCTTCCCCGGCGACGACCTCGGCCCGGAACTGCACGGCGACCTGTCGCTGCAGATCTGCGCCGACAACCGGGACACCGTGCTGCACGCCCTGCGCGACCTGACCCGGCGCACCCGCGGCGCGCTGCGGCCGCTCTGGCGGATCGACGGCTTCCAGAACGGGGCCCGCCCGGACGGTGCGCAGCGCAACCTGCAGGGCTTCAAGGACGGCATCTCCAACCCCGACACCGCCTCGGACCGGCTGATGGACAGTCTGGTCTGGGTCGCGGCCGACGGCGACGAGCCGGCCTGGGCGGCGGGCGGCACCTACCAGGTGCTGCGGATCATCCGGATGCGGGTCGAACCCTGGGACGGCCTGCCGGTGGCCGACCAGGAGCGGATCGTCGGCCGGCACCGCGACAGCGGCGCACCGCTGGGCGGCACCGCCGAGCAGGACAGCCCGGCCTACGGCAAGGACCCGTCGGGCGCGGTGATCGCCCTCGACGCGCACATCCGGCTCGCCAACCCGCGGACGGCCGCGACCGCCGACTCGCGCATCCTGCGGCGCGGCTACAACTACGACCGCGGCGTCGACCCGGCGGGCGACCTCGACATGGGACTGATGTTCTGCTGCTACCAGCAGGACGTCGCCCGGCAGTTCGAGGCCGTCCAGCAGCGGCTGAACGGCGAGCCGCTGGCCGCGTTCCTCGCCCCCACCGGCGGCGGCTACTTCTTCGTGCTGCCCGGTGTGCCGGACGAGAGCGGCTGGCTCGGCAGCGGCCTGCTCGGCACCGTCTGACGCACCGCCCGACCTGCCGTCCGGCGGGTCGCCCCCGACACGTCGCCGCACCCCGCCGTGCCCCGCCGGTCGCCCCTACCGGCGGGGCTGTCACTGGTGCGGGCGATGATGGTCCCCGTCACGGCAGGAGCGACGGAAGGAGCGCCGGATGACGACCCGGAGGGGGACGCCCACCGCACCCGCCCACCACGACCGCGGCACGGCCGGGGGCCCGCGATGAGCTGGCTCGCCGCCGGCCTGCTGGCCTTCGACCTGGAGACCACCGGCACCGACATCGAGAACGACCGGATCGTCACCGCTGCCCTCGTGCGGCTGGAGCCGGACGGCACGGTCTCGCGGGAGCAGCACTGGCTGGTCGACCCGGGCATACCCATCCCGGCCCAGGCCACCGCCATCCACGGCATCGGCACCGCGCAGGCCCGCGAGCGCGGGGTGGCCGCGGCCGGCGCCGTCGAGGAGATCACCCGGGCGATAGCGGAGGGGCTCGGCTCCGGCACCCCGCTGGTCATCATGAACGCGCGCTACGACCTGTCGCTGCTCGACCGCGAGTGCCGCCGACACGGCGTCAGCCCGCTCTCCGCGCGGCTCGGCGGCACTCCCGCGCCGGTCATCGACCCGCTGGTGCTCGACAAGCACGCCGACCGCTACCGCCGCGGCAAGCGCAATCTGCAGGCGTTGTGCGAGCACTACGGCGTGGTGCTGGACGGTGCCCACCAGGCCGGGGCCGACGCGGTGGCCGCGGCCCGGGTGGCCCGCCGGCTCGGCGAGGTCTTCCCCGCGGTGGGCGGCGTCGCGCTCGCCGATCTGCACGCGCTCCAGGTGCGGGCCGCCGCCGAGCAGGCCGCCTCCTTCCAGCAGTACCTGCGCCGCACCTCGGACCCGCAGGCCCGGATCGAGCCGGCCTGGCCCGTGGTGCCCTGGCCCGCCGCGGCGGCGGCCGGCTGACCGCAGGCCGGCCGCCGGCCCCGAGGCCGGATCAGCCGCCGGCCGGGAAGTCGAAGGTGTAGCCCTGCGCGACCAGCCAGGGGAGGAGCTGGCGCAGCGCCTCGATCGTCTGGCTGCGGTCGCCGCCGCCGTCGTGCATCAGCACCACCCCGCCGGGGCGCAGGTGCTGCTGGACGTTGGCGACGATCGCGGGGACGCCGGGCCTGGCCCAGTCGCGCGGGTCGACCGACCAGCCGAGCGAGCGCATGCCGTGGTCGGCGGCTATCTGCTCGTTCTCGGCGGTGAAGTCGCCGCCGGGGGCGCGGAACCACGGCACCTCGGCGCCCGGACCGGCGGCCCGCAGGATCGTTGCCCTGGCGTCGGCGATCTCGTGCACCTGCTGGTCGTGGCTGCGGCCGTGCAGCGGCTGCGGGTGGTCGACGGTGTGGTCGCACAGCCGGTGCCCGCCGGCGAGGACGAGGCGGACGGCGGCAGGGTCCCGGTCGACCTCGTTGCCGACCATGCAGAAGGTCGCCTTGGCGTGGTACTGCGCCAGCAGGTCGAGGATCGGTCGGGTGGCGGGGCCGGGGCCGTCGTCGAAGGTCAGCGCGACGGTGCGGCCGCCACTCTCCGTGGACCGGATGATCTGGTGACTGCGGGTGGGGCTGCTGCCCGGGGTGTGCCAGGACGGGCTCGCGGAGGCGCTCGGCGCGGAGGGCGCCGCACTGCTGCTGCCGGGCGCCGCGGTGGCCGGCGCCGCAGTGGTGGCCGGGGCGCTCGCCGAGGGCGGCGCGGAGCGCTGCGCCG
>NZ_JAHTIK010000001.1:6209512-6225819 GCF_025655475.1 Kitasatospora sp. DSM 101779
GCCGCAGTGGTGGCCGGGGCGCTCGCCGAGGGCGGCGCGGAGCGCTGCGCCGGGACGGTCGGGGTGGGGCTCCCGGCGGACGGCGAGCCGCTGGTGGCGGCGGTGTCGCGCGGGGTGACGGCGGCGGCCGTGGTGCGGGCGCCGTCGGCGCTCGCGTTGCGGGTGTGGGCGTGGGTGGCCGAACCGCAGGCGGCGATCACGGTCGGGGCGAGCAGCGCGGCGAGGCCGAGACCGAGGGTTCGACGGGATCGGGGGCGGGGAATCCGCATGGTGACGACTCCTGACGTCGTACCGGCCACCCCGGGTGGGGGCAGGTGCCGGGGACGACGTCAGGCGCGGACCGCCGGTTCCGTCGTCGTGTACGAACGGACCCGGTTGTCGGGTCTCAGAACGGATACCAGCGTACGGAGGCCTGCCCGTTGCGCAAGGAGTCCACCCGGCGGCGGAACTCGGCCGCCGCGGCCGGGTTGCCGGGTACGTGCTGGGCGACCCAGGCGGCGCTCGCCGTCTCCCGGGCGCCGCGCAGAACGGCGAATCCGTCCCAGTCCCGGACGTCCCAGCCGTAGGCCGCGGCGAAGGCCAGGTACTCCTCCTCCGGTACGCCGTACCGGTCGTGACTGAGCGCCAGGACGACGAGGTCGTGCTCGCGCAGGTCGTGGCTGACGTTCTCCAGGTCGAGCAGGACGGGACCGCCGGGGCCGACGTGGACGTTGCGGGGGAGGGCGTCGCCGTGCACCGGGCCGGGTGCGAGGTGGGGGGTGAGCGCGGCCGCGGCCGTGACGAAGCTCTCCTTCCGGGCGCGCAGGAAGGCGGTGTCGGCCGGGTCGACGTGACCGGCCGCTGCGGCGAGCCATCCGTCGACCGGGGCGAGCAGGTCGCGGGGGCCGAGCAGGAGGCCCTCGGGGACGGGCAGCGCGTGCAGGGCGCGCAGCAGCGGCGCGAGGTCGGCCGTCCGCGCCGGGCGGACGGGGGCGGGCAGCCGGTGCCAGAAGGTGACCGGGTGGCCGCCGGCGGTCACCGGCGCGGTGCGCCAGGGCCGGACGACCGGGATGCCGGCGGCGTCCAGCCAGTCGGCGACGGCCAGTTCGCGGACGGCGCGGGGCAGCAGCGCGGGGCTGCGGCCGACCTTGGCGACGAGCGCCGGGGAGCCGAGGTCGAGCACGGCGTTCTCGCCGAGGGCGAGCAGCCGGGCGCCGTCCGGTGCGGGCAGGCCGGCGGTGCGGCAGGCCCCGGCCAGCAGGCTGCGGGCGCGGGCTTCGTCGAAGGCGGTCACGGCGGGCTCCTCGGTGCGGTCCGGACCATCCTGGCGCACGGCGGCCGGGCCCCGCGTGGTGCGGGGCCCGGCCGTGGGGCGGTCGATCGCGGGAGGTCAGACCCGGGCGCCGCCGGCGGACTGGCCGTCCGGCAGGTGCAGGCCGGCCGGCGCGGGTGCGGCCGGGGTGACCGGCGGGAAGGACTCGCCGTGCGAGAGGTTCGGCAGCCAGTTCAGCCAGCGCGGCAGGTACCAGTTGCGCTCGCCGAGCAGGCTCATCACGGCGGGCAGCAGCACCGCGCGGATCACGGTGGCGTCGATCAGCACCGCGACGGCGAGGCCCGCGCCCATCTGCTTCATCGACTGCATGGACAGCGTGCCGAAGACCGCGAACACCCCGACCATGATCACCGCGGCGCTGGTGACCACACCGGCGGTGGAGCGGATGCCGTAGGAGACGGCGGCGCGGGTGGCCAGGCCCCGGTCGTGCGCCTCCTTGATCCGGGAGACCACGAAGACGTGGTAGTCCATGCTCAGGCCGAAGAGGATCACGAACAGGAAGAGCGGCACCCAGGACTCCACCGCGCCGACCCCGGCGGTGCCGAACAGCGAGGCGCCCACGCCGTGCTGGAAGACCAGGGCGAGCACGCCGTACGCGGCGCCGACCGAGAGCAGGTTGAGCACCACCGCGGTGAGCGCGATGCCGAGCGAGCGGAACGAGCAGAGCATCAGCAGGAAGGCGAAGGCGACGACGAAGCCGAAGACCGGGAGCATCGAGTGGGACATCTGCTCGTTGAAGTCGTGCGAGCCCGCCGTGCTGCCCGTGACCGGGGCCTCGGTGCCGGGCACTTTGAGCACCGTGTTCGCGACCACGTCGGTGCGCAGTGCCTCGAGCGCCTCGGTGCTGGCGGTGTCGTTGCCGGTGCCGACGAGCGGGATGTCGACCAGGGCGACGTTCTGCGCGCTGTGCACCGTCACCTGGATCGGCTCGTGCATCTTCCCGGTGGCCAGCGCCCGGGTCTTCAGGTCGGCGAGGGCCTGCTTCATCTCGGGGGAGTCGACCGCGCGGGCCTTCACCACGACCAGCGCGGGGGCGGGACTGCCGGGGAAGGCCTTCTCGATCCGCTGCGAGGTGGCGACCAGGGCGTTGCCCGCGGGCAGCTGCTGCTGGAAGGTCAGGTTGGCGGTGTGCATGGTGAGCAGCGGTGCGGCGAGGCCGAGCAGCAGGCCGCCGGCGAGGACGGTGGCGGCGAGCGGCCGGTTCAGCACCGGGGTGAGCAGGGCGTTCCAGACCCGGCCGCCGGCGGCGGCCTCGCTGCGGCGGAGCCTGTGCAGCAGCGGGAGGCGGCCCTTGTCGACCCGGTCGCCGAGCATGGACAGCAGCGCGGGCAGCACGGTGAGCGAGCCGAGCACGGCGGTGATCACCACGATGATCGTGGCGAAGGACATCGCCTGGAAGTCGGCGATTCCGGTGAGGAAGAGACCGGCCATGGCGACGACCACCGTGACGCCGGAGACCAGCACGGCCCGGCCCGAGGTGGCGGCGGCGACCTGGAGCGCGGTGGCGGCGTCGCGTCCGGCGGCCCGCTCCTCGCGCTCCCGGCGCAGGTAGAAGAGGCAGTAGTCGACGCCGACGGCGAGGCCGACGAGCAGCATCACCGAACTGGCGTCGTCGCTGGTGTGCAGCACGCCGCTGGAGAGGGCGACCAGTCCGCCGGCGGCGATGAAGGCGGTGAGCGCGAGGACGACCGGCAGCACGGCGGCGACCAGGGCGCCGAAGGCGATCAGCAGGATGCCCAACGCCAGCGGGACGGCCGTCCACTCGGCGCGCTGGAAGTCGTTCTTGAACTGGTCCTGGAACCACTTGCCGGAGCTGGCCTCGCCGAACTCCTCGACGGTGAGGTCCTTGTGCTTCGCCTGCACCGCCGCGACCGCGTCGAGCACGGTCGGCACGTTCTCCACGGCCTTCTCGCGGTCCTCCCCGGCCACGGTGAACTGCAGCAGCGCGGAGTGCCGGTCCGCGGAGACCGCACCGGTGTCGTACGGGCTGCGCAGATCGGCGGCCTTGCCGCTGGCCCTCACCGCGGCGGCGGCCTCGTCGACGACCGCGCGGAAGGCCGGGTCGTCGGCGGTCAGTGCGGCGCTCTGGACGAGCACGGTCTCGCCGGCCGGGGTCTTGATCCCGGCCTCGTCGAGGATCTTCGCGGCGCGGGTGACCTCGCCCGGCATCATCTCGGATTCGGTGACCTTGGTGCTGCCGTGGACACCGCCGAGGAAGGCGGCGAGGACGACGAACAGGAGCCAGCCGAACACCGCCGTCTTGCGGTGTCTGGCGCTCCACGCGCCCATGGCGGCGGCGAGGCCGAGCTTGGGTGTCACTGGTCCCCCAGGGAGAGCGGCGGGTGCGGTCCGCCGGAGCTTGGTGCCGGTGTTCCCGGCTGCTGGAACGACCCTAGGGAGCGGGGAGTTGACGGAGTATCCGGCTGGCGGGTGAGTCGACCCTGGGCCTGCCCCGAGGGCCGGGGTGGGGTTTTCCCCACCCCGCGCTCCTCCTCGGGGTCGGGATCCGGCTCCACCCTGAGGGGGAGGCGAATCCGCCCGGAGCAGGAGGTGCACGGCGAGCGCGCAGGTCAGGATGGTCGGGGGAAGCAGCCGGTACCCCCTAGGGGTGCCCACTCGGGGCGGGGTTACCTGCCGACCGGCTAGTGGCATCGCTTAGGATGCTCCCACACGTACTTGCCTGCCGACCGGCTAGGGAACTTTCCCGGGCCGGTCCTGCCGTTGCCCGGTTTCCGTCCCCCGAGGGCTGCGGTGAACCATGCCCAGGAGGCATCACGAGCATGTTCCACCGAATCGGAGACTTCGTCGTCAGGCGGGCCTGGTGGGTGATCGGGGCCTGGCTGATCGCAGCCGTCGCGATCATCTCCACGGCCCCCACGATCACCGCGCAGACCGACGAGAGCAAATTCCTCCCGAAGCACTACGAGTCGGTCCAGGCCAGCGAGCTCCAGTCCGAAGCCTTCCCGGCGAACTTCTCGCCCGGCGCCTACGCGGTGTTCGAGCGGAAGGACGGCGGCAAGCTGACCGAGGCGGACAAGGCCACCGCCGAGAAGACCGTCAAGGGCCTCGGTGCCAAGCACATCACGTCGGTGGAGACCGTCCTGCCGGTCGGCAAGTCCTACTCGAAGGACGGCACCTTCGGCATGTCGATGATCGCCATCGACAAGAAGGTCCTGCAGAAGCCGGAGGCCGCGGACGCGGCCAAGGCACTGCGTGAGGCGGGCGCCGAACTGACGGCCGACACCCCGGTCAAGATGCTGCTCGGCGGCCCCGCCGCCAGCATCCTCGACCAGCAGGACTCCTCCAAGCTCGCCGAGACCCTGATCGGTGTCGGCACCTTCGTGATCATCCTGCTCACGCTCTGGCTGATCTTCCGCAGCCTGACCGTCGCCTGGCTGCCCATCCTGTCGATCATCGTCTACTCGATGGTGGCCAACGGTCTGATCGGCTACGCGGGCAAGCTGTTCGGCCTGAAGTCGGACAACTCGATGTCCGCCATCCTCATCGTGGTGCTCTTCGGCGTCGGCACCGACTACTTCCTGTTCCTGATGTTCCGCTACCGCGAGCGGCTGCGGGCCGGGGACGAGCGCAAGGAGGCCGTGGTCAACGCCGTCGGCCGGGTCGGTGAGGCGATCGCCTCCGCCGCCGGCGCCGTCGTCGTCGCCTTCGCCGTCCTGGTGCTCTCCAGCCTGGGCATGTTCACCGCGCTGGGCCCGTCCCTGGCCATCGCCGTGGCGGTCACCGCCCTTGCCTCGGTCACCCTCGTCCCGGCCGTGCTCTCGGTCGTCCCCGAGCGGGTGCTCTTCCGCCGGGTCGTCGAGTGGCTCCGCTGGGACGGCCGCCACCTGGACTGGCTGGTCCGCGGCGCCCGCGGCCCGCGCCCGGCCGGCGACTTCCCCGAGCACTGGATGCGCCAGTCCAAGGGCACCCGCTTCGCCTCGCTCGGCGGCGGCGTGCAGCGCCGCCCGGCGGTCGCCGCACTGGCCTCCGGTCTGGTGCTGGTCGCCCTGACCGTCGCCGCGCTCGGCTACAAGGGCACCTTCGATCTCACCAGTGGCTCGATGCCGAAGACCAAGGAGTCGATGGTCGTCCAGGACCGGATGATGAAGGCCTTCTCGGCCGGCGCCGCCGACCCGAGCCACGTCTACCTGGCCTCCACCAGCGGTGCCAGGCTCGACACCGCCGGCCTGGACACCTACCGCGCCGCGCTCGCCGGAACCCCCGGTGTCGCCGCGGTGCCCGCAGACAGGACGAGCCTCAGCAAGGACGGGCTCACCGCCGACATCACGGTGGTCCTCAAGGACGCTCCCGCGACCAACAAGGCCATCGACACCATGGACGGCCTGCGCGAGACCGCCCACGGCGCCGCCCCGAGCGGCACCAAGGTGCTGGTCGGCGGCCAGACGTCGGTCCTCAAGGACATCAACACCGCGATGGCCCACGACTACAAGCTGGTCTTCCCGGTCGCCGCGCTGCTCATCCTGCTCATCCTGGCGTTCCAGCTCCGCAGCCTGGTCGCGCCCTGGTACCTGATGGCCTCGGTCGGCCTCGGCTTCGGCGCCACCCTCGGCGCCACCTCGCTGATCTTCCAGAGGATCGGCGGCGAGCCGGGCCTGATGTTCATGCTGCCGATCTTCATCTACCTGTTCGTGGTCGCGATCGGTACCGACTACAACATCCTGATGATCGCCCGCCTCCGCGAGGAGGTGAAGGAGGGCCGCAGCCCGCGCGAGGCCGCCGGCCAGGCGATCAAGCACGCCGGTCCGACCGTCGCCGCGGCGGGCTTCATCCTGGCGGCCACCTTCGGCACGATGCTGCTGGCCGGGAACTCGCTCTTCAGCCAGATGGGCTTCTCGATCGCCTTCGGCATCATCATCTCGGCCTTCGTGATGGCGATGTTCTTCACCCCGGCGCTCACCGCGCTGCTGGGCCGCACGGCCTGGTGGCCCGGCCACCAGGACGCCGTCGACCGGGTCGGCCCCGCCGTCCCGGAGGCGGAGCCGCAGCCGGCCGGCCGGGTCTGACCGCACGACCCCTGACCGCCCGCGGGCGGGGCACACGAACCGACGTTTCTGCCCCGCCCGCGGGCCGTTCAATCCCGGGGCGCCCGCGGTGTGACGAGGAGAACTCTCCCGATCATTGCGGGGCGCCACCGTGCTACAGTCGAAGCAGTTGCAGTTTTGGTTCCCATGAACGTGCGTGTGCGCCTGCTGGTTCCAACCGCCAGGCGCATTTGTTTTTATCCGGTGTTTTGTCTCCGGATGGGGATCGCGGCTACTCGGGGTCTGCGAGGTGCAGGCTCTTGATGCCCCAGAAAGAGGAGACGGTTATGGCTACCGGCACCGTGAAGTGGTTCAACAGCGAAAAGGGCTACGGCTTCATCGAGCAGGACGGCGGCGGCGCCGACGTCTTCGCCCACTACTCGAACATCAACGCCCAGGGCTTCCGTGAGCTCATCGAGGGCCAGAAGGTCGAGTTCGACGTCACCCAGGGCCAGAAGGGCCCCCAGGCGGAGAACATTCGCCCCCTCTGAGTCCGGCTCAGCCGACTCACGCATGACGAGTGAGGGTCCGCACCTGCGGGTGCGGGCCCTCGCCCATTGCCGCCGAACGGCCGGGGCGGCCCCGCACTCCTGACGGCCGACCCACAAGGTCCGGGCGCACGGCACCGCCGTGCCCGCCGGCCGATCAGGACGGAGCAGCATGACCGATCAGTCACGCCCGCAGCGCGGTACCTCCCGCCGGGCCCCGGGCACCGGCCGCCCCCAGCGCGGCGGCGGCCCCCGCGGCGGCGCCGAGCGCCGCGTGCAGCGCGCACCGCGCGCCGCGCGCCCCACGGCCGCCGAGAGCCAGGAGTTCACCGTCGTCGAGGGCACCCCGGCCCGCCCGCCGGCGGCCACCTTCGCCGAACTCGACATGCCGAAGGCGCTGCTCACCGCGCTGGGGCGCGAGGGCGTCACCGAGCCCTTCCCGATCCAGTCCGCGACCCTGCCGGACTCGCTGGCCGGCCGCGACGTGCTCGGCCGCGGCCGCACCGGTTCCGGCAAGACCCTCGCCTTCGGCCTGCCGCTGCTCGCCCGCACGGCCGGCAAGCGGGCCGTCGCCCGCCGCCCGCTCGCCCTCGTCCTGGTGCCCACCCGTGAGCTCGCCCAGCAGGTCACCGAGGCGCTCAGCCCCTACGCCCAGGCGCTGCAGCTGCGGATCGCCACCGTCGTCGGCGGCATGCCGATCGGCCGGCAGGCCAACCAGGTGCGCCGCGGCGTCGAGGTGCTCGTCGCCACCCCCGGCCGCCTCGACGACCTGATCAACCGCCAGGACGTGGCCCTCGGCGACGTCGAGGTGACCGTCCTCGACGAGGCCGACCAGATGGCCGACATGGGCTTCCTGCCCCAGGTCAGCAAGCTGCTGGAGCAGGTCGCCGAGGGCGGCCAGCGGATGCTGTTCTCCGCCACCCTCGACCGCAACATCGACCGGCTCGTCCGCCGCTTCCTCGACGACCCGGTCACCCACTCCGTCGACCCGTCGGCCGGTGCGGTCAGCACCATGGACCACCACGTCCTCCAGCTCGAACCCGCCGACAAGGCCGCCACCACCGCGCACATCGCCTCCCGCGACGGCCGGCTGATCATGTTCGTGCACACCAAGCACGGTGCCGACCGGCTCGCCAAGCAGCTGCTGGCCAGCGGCGTGCGCGCCGCCGCGCTGCACGGCGGCAAGTCCCAGCCGCAGCGCAACCGGGTCCTCGACCAGTTCCGCGACGGCCGGGTCACCGCGCTGATCGCCACCAACGTCGCCGCCCGCGGCATCCACATCGACGGCCTCGACCTGGTCGTCAACGTCGACCCGCCGATCGACCACAAGGACTACCTGCACCGCGGCGGCCGCACCGCCCGCGCCGGCGAGTCCGGCACCGTGGTCACCCTCGTCCTGCCCGAGCAGCGCCGCGAGGTCAACCGGCTGATGGGCACCGCCGGGATCCGGCCCACCGTCACCAAGGTCCGCCCGGACGACGCCGAGCTGCGCCGGATCACCGGCGCCCGCACCCCCAGCGGCGTGCCGGTCGCCATCGTCGTGGCCGAGCCGGCCGCCGCCACCGACGCGGCCGCCGAGCAGAACGGCGACAGGCCCGCCGGCGCCCGCTCCGGTGCGCCGCGCCGCCGTCCCGGCAAGCGCTCCGCGCTGCCCAAGGACGTCGACGCCAACGGCAACGCCCGCCAGCCCCGCCCCAAGCAGCGCATCGGCGGTGGCGGCAACGGCGGCGGCAACGGCCGCACCGCGGCCGGCTTCATCGGCCGCTCCTCCGGCCGCGCCACGCCCGGCTCCGGCTCGCGCAGCGGCTCCAACTACGGCACCGGCCGGCAGCGCCGCGACCTCGGCTGATCCGCCGTCCACGAAGGGGCGCCACCCGGCTCGGGTGGCGCCCCTTCGCCTTTCCCGGGCCGCGCGGGATCGCCGACCAACCCTCACATCGCCCTCCGCACCTGCTGCGAACAGGTGTGTTAGCTTCTTTGTCCGTTCATGGGATTTCCATGACCAAGACCAGAAGTTCCGTCAATTCGGCGCCCAACGGGGCGCACTGCACGGGGGAGGAGACGTCGTGTCAGGGGAGTACCGCGTCGATCCGGAGGCGCTGCGGCGATTCGCCCGCACTTCGGCGGACCGCTCGGAGAAACTGCGCGCCATCCGCGCCGAGCTCGGCGCCCACCGGCTGTCGACCGACGCCTTCGGCAAGCTGCCCGAGGCCGAGCAGACCGGCCGCGACTACGCCGAGCGCGCCGACGCCGCCGTGGAGAACATCAGCTCGGCGGCCGACACCATGGCGCGGATCGACGAGCACGTCCAGGGCGTCGCCCGCAACTACGAGCAGGCCGAGGCCGCCACCGCGGACTCCCTCGACGCCATCGTCAGGGGGCTGTGATGACCGGGCCTGTGTCGGGCGCCGTCGACGCCTACACCAAGATCAACCAGTGGATGAGCCCGATGGGCAGTGTGATCGACGAGATCATGCGCCCCATCGTCGAACCGCTCGCCGAACCGCTGGAGTTCGTCACCGGCGACCCCGAGGGCCTGGAGGCCGCCGCCCAGCTGTGGCGCCGCCAGGCCGTCGGACTGCGCGAGGTCGTCGCCGACCAGCGCCGCGACCGCGCCGCCCTCGCCCACGACTGGCAGGGCGAGGCCGCCGAGCGGTTCCTCCAGGAACTCGCCGAGTACGAGACGGCCCTGGAGGCCGAGGCGGACGACATGGACGCCACCGCCGAACTCCTCGACGAGGCCGCCGCCGAGAGCCGGATGGCCCAGGACCTCGTCGAGACCGTCATCCGCGAACTCATCGAGTGGGCGATCATCACCCTCGCCGCCTCGATCGCCTTCAGCGTCGTCACCGCCGGCATCTCGCTCGCGGCCGAGGCCGCCGCGGCCGCCACGGAGGGCGCCGTCGCCACCACCCGCATCGCCAGGCTGGTCGCCAAGCTCGCCAAGGTCCTCAGGAGGATCGAGGAGGAGCTGAAGGACCTCAAGGAGATCGCCTCCCGGCCGCACCTCAACCCCAAGAAGCCCTGGACCTGGAACAAGCCGATCGACGTGTCGGCCTACCTCGCCAAGAAGGGCACCAAGATGATCGGCAAGGCCGCGCTGCACGGCATCGGCCTCACCGGCGACCCGGTCGGCCAGACCGTCCAGCAGGCCGTGCAGTCCGGGGCCGGCATCGTCGCCGACGAGATCGACGACCGGATCGCCGGCAACCCCCACCCGTCCACCGCCGCCCGCACGCACACCGGCATCGCCCAGCCCCGCCAGGAGCCGGAGCTCACCCCGGAGGAGCGCAAGGCCCGCTTCGACGCGGCCTTCGGCTGACAGGAGGACCCACCGTGCTCAACCGCGACCGCGACATCGTCACGCCCTTCCTGCAGCGCGGCGAACAGCTCCTCGGCGCAGCCTCGATCAGCCTCGCCCCCGGCATCCCGTACCCGCCGCCCGAACTCATGCCCCGGCGGCAGCCGAGCGAACTCGAGCAGAAGCTCGGCAAGAAGTTCAACGTGCTGCGCCGCGCCTACGCCGTCGTCAACCCGGTCGGTGCCGCCGTCGGCGCGGTCGAGGACCGGATGATGGGTGCCGTGCCGGACTCCGTCTGGCACGGCGAGGGCATGGCCGGCGGCTGGCACAGCGCGGCCGGCGTGTTCGTCCGCCGGATGCGGGACGGCACGTCCTCCCTCGGCACCTTCGCCGTCACCGACCGCCGCCACCTCGTCGTTGTCGACGACTCCAAGCTGTGGCAGCTCAAGGAGCAGTACGCCCTGCACTGGGAGGCGCCCCGGCAGGCCGTGGCGCTGCACCGCAACCCCACCGGCGTCCTCCAGCGCGGCCGGATCGACCTGCACTTCGCCGACCGGTCCTGGGCCGGCATCACCACCCCGATGCCCTCCACCGCCGACGAACTCGCCGCGGCCGCCGCCCACCACCAGGGCTGAGGGCCGATCAGACGGCCGCCGCCGTCGAGGAGGCCGGGAGGAGCCGCCGCAGGCGCTCCCCGGTCTCCTCGTCGCGCGGCGCGGCCACCACCAGCTGCAACCCGCCAGGCGCGCGCAGCACCACCTGGTCCAGCCGCAGCACACCCACCACCTCGTGCCGGACCTCCTTCTCGCAGCCGGTCTTCTCGCTCACCCGGTGCTCGTCCAGCCAGCGGTCCGCCTCCGGGAACGACGCCCGCAGCCGCCCGATCACCTCCGTGAGGCGCCGCGCCGCCGGCGCGCCGGCCCCGCCCCGCTCCCCGTACGCGGCCCTCAGCTCCGCCAGCGTGCGGCGGGCGTGCCGCTCCCAGTCCACCGTGCGGCGGCGGATCCGGCCGTCCGCGAACACCGTCCAGGCCAGGTTGCGGTCCTGCGGCGGCATCCCGGAGAAGCCGAACATCGCCTCGGCCGGGTCGTTCCACACCTGCACGTCCCAGTCCGCGTCCATCAGGAACGCCGGCGCCGGATCCTGCGCGTCCACCAGCCGCCGCAGCGCCTCCGGGACGTCCGCCCCACCCGCCCCGATCGATGCCCCGGCGTGCGGCCCGGCGCCCGCCAGCCGGAACAGGTACGCCGTCTCCGCCCCGTCCAGCCGCAGCGTCCGGGCCAGGCTCGCCAGCACCTCCGGCGACGGACGGATGTCCCGGCCCTGCTCCAGCCACGTGTACCAGGTCACCCCCACCCCGGCCAGCAGCGCCAGCTCCTCCCGCCGCAGCCCCGGCGTCCGGCGGCGCACCCCCGGTGCGATGCCCACGTCCGCCGGCGTCAACGACGCCCTGCGGGTCCGCAGGAAGTCCGACAGCGCCTGCCGGCGCACGTCCCCCTCGGCCATGGATCCTCCCCGTGACTCCTGGTAGCCCGACTACCAGTATCGCCACGCACTGCTGCGCCGCCGCACCGGGCGGAAGGCTGGACACCGTCCGAGCAAGCACTCCTGACGGGACGACAGATGAACCAGCGCGCACGCAGCGCCCTCCTGATCACCGCCCTCGCCACCGCGATCGCCGCCGCACCGGCCCTGCCGGCCGCCGCCGCACCCGCCCACCACCGGCCCGCCGCGATCACCGCCAGTGCCGACACCCTGCACCCCGAGGGCGCCACCTGGGACGCCCGCCACGGCCGCTTCCTGGTCGGCTCGCTCCGCCACGGCACCGTCTCCGCCGTCCGCCCCGACGGCACCGTCACCACCCTGGTCGACGACCCCGCGGTGCTCGTCTCCACCATCGGCATCCACGTCGACGCCGCCCGCAACCGCGTCCTGGTCGCCAACGGGGACCCGGGCGTCTCCCTGCGCACCGCCCCCGGCGGCTCCGGCCGGATCGCCGGCATCGGCGCCTACGACCTCACCACCGGCCGCCGCCTCTTCTACACCGACCTCGCCGCCACCGCCGGCGACGGCGGACCCCACCTCGCCAACGACCTCGCCGTCGGCCCCGACGGCACCGCGTACGTCACCGACTCCTTCGCCCCGGTCGTCTACCGGGTCACCCCCGACGGCACCGCCGGCCTCCTCGTCCGCGACAGCCGGCTCGCCGCGCCGCAGGGCGGCTTCGGCCTCAACGGGATCGTCCGCCAGGGCAGCACCCTGGTGATCGGCAAGTACGACGACGGGACGCTGTGGCGGCTGCCGATCGACCGCCCGCAGCAGCTCGCCCGGATCCCCGTCACCGGCCCGGCGGGTTCCCTCACCGGCCTCGACGGCCTGCTGCTCCGCCCCGACGGCACCCTGCACGGCATCACCAACCACCTCGGCGGCAGCGCCGCCACCACCCGCGTCGAACTCCGCTCCACCGACGGCTGGCGCACCGCCCGCGCCACCGTCCACCCGCTGGCCGATCCGGCGCCGACCGTGCTCACCCCCGGCCCGGCCGGCAGCACGTACGTCCTCGACGGGCGCATCGACCTGCTCTTCGCCGGCACGCCGGTCGACACCTTCACGCTGTACCGCATCTGAGGGCCGGACCGGGGTCCTGTCAGGCCGGCACGGCAGCTGCGCCGACGCGCCCTTCGTCCGGCTGCCCGGTCGGGCGGCTGCGGCGGCGGGCGGCGGTGAGGCCGACGGCGGCGAGGCCGAGGCCGGCCCAGAGGGAGAGGGTGAGCAGCGGGCCGCCCGCGCCGGCGCCGTCGAAGTAGGAGACGGACCGCAGCAGTGTCCCGGCCGCCCCCGGGGGCAGCTGCTGCCCGAGGACGCCGGCCGGGGCGGGGAGCAGCTCGGGGGCGGAGGCGACGCCGGAGAACGCGTTGCCGATCAGCACCATCAGCAGGCCGATCACCCCGAGGCCGGCCGTGCCGATCAGGGCCGCCGTCCCGGCTGCGGTGGCGCCGACGGCCAGCACGGTCAGGCCGATCACTCCGGCCTCGGCCCACCAGCCTCCGGTCAGTGCCCCCAGCCAGCTGTGGGCGACGGCGGCGCCGACCAGGCCGGTGAGCAGGGCGGCCCCGGCGAGCGCCGCGATCGCCCGGCCGCCGCGCAGCCGCAGCACCGTCACCGCCGCGCCGGTCGCCACCCCGGCCAGGACCAGCGGCAGCAGGCCCGCGCCGAACACCGCCCCGCGCGGGTCGGCGGCCGGGGCGGGCACCACGTCCGTCACGTGCACGGTGGTGCCGGCCGGGGCGGCGGACTCGGCGGCGGTGCGGAGCAGCTGTGCCACGGTCGGGCCCGCGGCCGAGGCGGTGAGCAGTTCGGGGCCGCCGGGGGTGGCGACCAGGGCGCCGTAGACCTCGCGCTCCTCGACGGCGTGCCGGGCGGCGGCCGCATCGGTGTAGTGGTGGATCTCGAAGGCGCCGGGGTGCGCCGCCAGCCGCTGTTCGATGCCGGCCGTGGCGGCGGCCGGTCCGGCGAGGCCGATCGGCAGGTCACGCGGGGCGAGGCGGGAGGCGGGCCAGGCGAAGGCCCACAGGGCGAAGGCGGCCAGCAGCGGCACCAGCAGCCAGACGGCGACGAGGCGGCGGGAGGCGGGTGCGGCTCCGGGGGAGGCGGACATGGCAGCCCCTCGATTCAAAGAGAAGGATCGTTCGTTTTACGTGGCCCACTCTCCGACCGCCTGTCGCGCTTGTCAAGAATGAACGTTCGTTTTACGGTGGGCCCATGGCCCGCGTATCCCAGGCACACCTCGACGCCCGCCGCCGGCAGATCCTCGACGGCGCCGCCCGCTGCTTCGCGCGCAACGGCTTCCACGCCACCTCCATGCAGGACGTGCTGCGCGAGTCCGAGCTGTCCGCCGGAGCCGTCTACCGCTACTTCGCGGGCAAGGAGGAGATCGTCGCTGCCATCGCGGGGGAGGCCTTCGGCGTCATCCGCGCCGCCTTCGCCGAGGCCGCCGCGACCGTACCGCCGCCCACCCCGGACGTCCTGCTCGGCCGCGTCCTGCGGGCCGTGTTCGACCAGGCCCCGCCCGGGGGCGACCGCCAGGCCTTCGCCCGGCTCATCGTGCAGGTCTGGACGGAGACCCTGCGCAACCCCGCCCTCGCCGCCGCCCTCGACGAGGGCTACACCGCGATGCGCGCCGCCTGGGTCGAACTGGTCGGCAGCTACCGTGCCACCGGCCTGATGCCGCCCGGACCCGAGGCCGACCACGTCGCCCGCACCCTCATCGCCACCGCCCAGGGCTTCATCGCCCAGCAGGCGCTGTTCGGCGACGCCGACCCGGCCGTCGTCGAGGACGGCCTGCGCGCGCTCACCTCGATGCGCACCGACCACCCTGCTCCGGAGGCCCGGTGACCGCCGACGCGCTCGACCTCCAGGAGCGGGCCCTGGACGCCCTGCTCGCCGACCTCGGCCTCCCCTTCGACGAACCGGCGGACCCGCGGGTCGCCCGCCTCGCCGAACGCCACCCGCACTACCCCCAGTACCACCGCATCGGCCACAAGCGGCAGACCGCGTACCGCGCCCTCACCGCAGACCGCGGCCTCGCCCGCGCCCACGCCGACGCCGTCCACGAGGCCCTCGTCCACGACGACGACCCGAGCTCCCCGCGCTGGCTCGCCGCCGTCCTGGTGACGGCGATCGGCGCCCGCGGCCTCCAGGAGCGCCTGCTCGCCACCCTCGCCACCGGCACCCCCCACCAGCGCACCTGCGCCGCCCACGCCTGGCGCTGGGCCGACGCCGACCCCGCCGACCCCCGCTACCTGGCCCTCCTCCCACGATCGGGTGAGTGATCGTCCGAATCCGCTGGGTACGCTGGACGGGGAGGCGAGAATCCGGCCATGGGAGCAGTGATGACCGTCGCACCGCAGCCGACCTGGCCCGTTCGGCCGGAGGGCGGCTGGACGGCCGACGACCTCGACCGGCTTCCGAATCTGCCCCCGCACACGGAGCTGATCGACGGGAGCCTCGTCTTCGTGAGTCCGCAGGCCCTTTTCCACCTGTACGCCATCCGCCTTCTGGAGTTCGGCCTGTACTCGGCCGAACCGTCTCACCTGGCGTGCTCCGGGGGATGACCGTGACGCTCGGCCGTCGGGACAGGCCCGAGCCGGACCTGCTGGTGGTGGCACGTGAATCGGCCCAGAGCGAGCAGCAGACCACCCAGCGACCGGAGGACGTCCTGCTCGCCGTGGAGATCGTCTCGCCCGACTCCGAGGCGCGGGACCGCGAGGTCAAACCGCGCACGTACGCCGCCGCCGGCTTCCGGCACTTCTGGCGGGTCGAGAACGAGGAGGGCGAACTCGCCGTCCACGTGTACGAGCTGGACGCCGCCACCGGCGTCTGCGCGCCCATGGGCATCCACCGCAAGCGGCTCGCCCTCGACCTGCCGTTCCCGATCGACATCGACCTGACCGACCCGACGCGCTGGCTCTGAGATTCCCCGCGTGTCCGTGTCGGCGGATGGGTAGTGTGCCCGGCATGCGATGCGGGATGTGCGGGTCTCAGCGGCTGAGTCCGGTGGGGGAACTGACGACGGATTCGATGGCGACCGAGCGGATGCGGCTCCGCTTCCCCCGGCCGGGGAGATTCAAGTCGCGGCCCACCTTCACGATCACCTTCGCCCGCGCGTGCCGCGACTGCGGCACCCTCTACCCGTGCCTCGGCGAGTACGAGCGGATGCAGCTGGACGCCACCGCGGACGGCCTCGCCGAATGACCGCAGCCGAATGAGCCCGGCCGAGTGACCGCAGCGGGGCCTCAGGCCGACAGCGCGGCTGGAACGGCTGCGGCGAGCCGGGCGTCGTCGTAGCGCCGTAGCAGGAGTTCGGCGACCTCGGGGGCGGCGCCGAGCACCCCGGCCAGCAGGTCGGCGCCGTCCGCGGCGGCCGCGATCCGGTCGGGCAGCAGTCCGGGGGCGAGCAGGTAGGGGGCGACGGCCACGGTGTCGGCACCGGCCTCCCGCAGTGCGGCGACGGCCTCCGGTACCCGCGGGCCCGCAGCGGAGGCGTACGCGACCTCGACGCCGGCCCAGCCGCGGCTGCGCCGCCAGGTCTCGGCGACCGCCCGGGTGGCGGCGTCGGCGGCCGGGTCGGAGGAGCCGGCGGCGGCCAGCACCACGCCGGTGCG
>NZ_JAHTIK010000001.1:6225844-6239495 GCF_025655475.1 Kitasatospora sp. DSM 101779
GAGCACGTCGGCGAGCGGCAGGTCGGCGCCGGCGGCGCGCAGCGCGGCGGGGATGTCGCTCTTGGCGTGGAAGGCCCGGTTGAGCAGCAGCGGGACGGCGACGGCGGCGCCGAGCCGGCCGGCGACCTGGGGGATGCGCGGTGCGCAGTGGTCCAGGTAGGCGGTGGCGACGGTGAGTCCGGACCGCAGCGCGCGGACGCGGTGGACGAGCGCGTCCACGGTGGCGGCGTGCCGCGGGTCGCGGCTGCCGTGGGCGATCAGCAGCAGGGCGGGACCGCCCGCCCCGCTGTGGCGGGCGGGGACGGGCGGGGTACCGGTGTGCATGGTCGGCGTCCTCAGCGGGTGGTGACCAGCAGGCCGCGGTTGCGCAGCACCCGGCGCTCCAGCGGCGAGAAGACCAGCAGGTCGATCGCCACGCCGACGACGAGGATCAGGACGATGCCGAGCAGCACGCCCGACATGTCGTTGAACTCGCGCTGGTTCTCCAGGTAGCGGCCGAGGCCGAGGCCCAGGTCGGGGGAGGAGGCGATGAGTTCGGCGGCCATCAGCGAGCGCCAGGAGAACGCCCAGCCCTGCTTGAGGCCGGCCAGGTAGCCGGGCAGGGCGGCGGGCAGCAGCACGTGGCGGGCGCCGGCCAGGCCGGTGGCGCCCAGGGTGCGGCCGGCCCGCAGGTAGATCGGCGGCACCTGGTCGACGCCGGAGACCAGGCCGTTGGCGATCGACGGGACGGCGCCGAGCAGGATGACCGCGTACATCGCCGAGTTGTTGATGCCGAGCCAGATGACGGCGGCGGGCACCCAGGCGACCGAGGGCAGCGACTGCAGGCCGGAGAGCACCGGGCCGAGCGCGGCGCGGACGGGCTTGACCCGGGCGACCAGCAGGCCGATCGGGGTGCCGATGACGACGGCGGCGACGAAGCCGGAGATGCCGCGCCACACGCTGGTCCAGATGATCGAGAACAGCGTGCCCTCGTACCAGAGGTCGGTGAGCGAGGACCAGACGTCGGCCGGGCTGGGCAGCTTGTCCGGGGTGGTCAGCTCCAGGCTGAACGCGAGCTGCCAGACGCCGATGACGAGCAGCACGCCGAGCACGGGCGGCAGGACCTTCTGGCGGAGCACCTCGCCGAGCGGGGTGCGCTGGATCTGGACGGAGTCCAGGGCGTCCAGGCCGGCCTCGACGCTCGCGGTGTCCGTGCCCGGGTCCTTGACCAGGGTGGTGGTGTCAGTGCTGGACATGGCGGCGGATCTCCCCACGCAGCTCTTCGGTGATCTCGACGGACAGGTCCGCGACGCCGGAGTCCTCGATGCGGCGCGGCTGGGGCAGGTCGATTCGCCACTCCTTGGCGACCCGGCCGGGCCGGGAGGACAGCAGGACGACGCGCTGCGCGAGCCGGACGGCCTCGCGCACGTTGTGCGTGACGAACAGGACGGACAGCTTGCGCTCCGCCCAGATGCGGGTGATCTCGTCGTGCAGGACGTCACGGGTGATGGCGTCGAGCGCGGCGAACGGCTCGTCCATCAGCAGCACGTTGGCGCCCTGGGCGAGCGAGCGGGCCATCGCCACGCGCTGGCGCATGCCGCCGGACAGCTCGTGGACGCGCTTCTTGTACGCGCCGCCGAGCCGCACCAGCTCCAGCAGCCGCTCGGCCTCGGCCCGGCGCTCGGCCTTGGGCACGCCGGCCAGGCGCAGCGCCAGTTCGATGTTGCGGCCGGCGGTCAGCCACGGGAAGAGCGCGTGGTCCTGGAACATCAGGGCCGGGCGGCCGCCGGGCACCTCGATGTCTCCGGCGGTGGGCCTGTCGAGGCCGGCCACCAGGTTGAGCAGGGTGGACTTGCCGCAGCCGGAGGCGCCGAGGAGGGTGACGAACTCTCCGGGGGCGACGTCCAGGCTGATGTCGTCCAGGACGGGGGTGGCCGCACCGGGACGGCCGAAGGACTTGTGCACGTGCGAGAGGCGGACGGCGGGCCGGTCGGCCGCGGCGTCGGCAGCGCTGGTGGTGGCGGGCTCCGTGGTGGTCAGTGCCGGGGTCATCCGGGGACCTCCTCCGTGAGTGGACGGGCAGCTGGCTGGTGGCTCTCGGGGCCGGGGTCCGGCCCCGCCCCGCCCGGTGACTGGGCATCGACTGGGCGGGGGCGGGGCGGACCGCGGGGTTATCGGGTGCGGCTCACTTGGCGCCGAGTCCGGCGTCCGCCACGGCGGTCCCGCCCTGGGCCTGCAGCACCTTGTTGAGCGGGGCCAGGTCGTAGATGCCGGCCAGGTTCGGCTTCTTCAGCAGACCCGCGGTGACCGCGTGGTCGGCCTCGGCCTGCAGGGTGTTCGCCAGCGGGTCGTCCAGGAACTCGATGTCCTTCCACGCCGGGTCGAGGACCGCGGCGTCCAGCGCGTTGCCGGCCGCCTCCTTGATCGCGGCGTTGGCGGAGGCCTTGGCCTGGTCCGGGTTGGCCTTGATCCAGGCGTTGGTCTTCACCGAGCCGCGCAGCACGGCCTCGACCACGTCCGGGTGCTCCTTGAGGAACTTCTGCGAGACGATGATGTTGGTGATGACGAACTTGCCGTCCGGCCAGACCTGCTTCTCGTTCAGCAGCTCCTTGGCGCCGAGGCTGATCAGCTTGGACGCGGTCGGCTCGGGCACCCAGGCGCCGTCGATCGAGCCGGACTTGTAGGCGTCCGGGGTGACCTTGTTGTCGGTGCGCACCACGCTGACGTCGCCGGCGCCGGACGCGGCGTCGACCTTGTAGCCCTTGGTGGCCAGGTAGTTGAGGAGCGCCACGTCCTGGGTGTTGCCGAGCTGCGGGGTGGCGATCTTCTTGCCCTTGAGGTCGTCCAGGGTCTTGATCTTGTCGGGGTTGACCACCAGGCGGACGCCGCCGGAGGCCGAACCGCTGATGATCCGCAGCGACTTGCCGTCGGACTTGGTGTAGCCGTTGATCGCGGGGGAGGGGCCGATCCAGCCGATGTCGATCGAGCCGGCGTTGAGCGCCTCGATCTCGGTCGGGCCGGCGTTGAAGATCTGGGTCTTGATCTTCGTGGCGCCGAGCTCCTTCTGGATCAGGCCCTCCTTGAGGCCGACCAGCGCGGTGCCGTGGGTCAGGTTGGCGAAGTAGCCGATCTTCACGGTGTCCGCGGAGAGCTTCGCGCCGGAGGCGGCGGGGGCGGGCGCCGCCGCGCTCTTGTCCTCGCTCTTGGAGCCGTAGCTGCACGCGGAGAGCAGGCCCGCGGCGGTGAGCGCGGCGACGGCGACCGCGGCCGGCCGTCTGAACCGGCCGCTGCCGAACCGGGTGGAGGTATGCGTGGTGGCGGAGTCGTGTGCCATGGGAGTCGTCCCGTTCACGGTGGGCGCCGTGGGAAGCGCCGATGGAAGAAGTCGGTCGGTGTGGTGCTGACGGCATGTCGCATGCCGGGCATGCCGGGCCGGTGCCCGCTGTGGGAAGGAACCGGCCCGGTGACAGGGGGTCGGAGCCCCTGTCAGCCCCCACATCGCGTCAGGCCGCCCTGGCCGCTGCCGAGGACGCCGCTGCCGATGCGGCCGCCTTCCTTGTCCATGCCCGAGAACGCCTCGCTGGGCATCAGACCCAGTCCTCCTCGATCGGTTCGGTGGTGGCGCGTACGGTGTCGAAGGCCTCGCCCGCCATGCCGGCGGTGAGGGTGGTGCCGTCGGCCGGGTCGATCAGCAGGAACGAGCCCGTCCGGCGGTTGTCGGTGTAGCTGTCGAGCGCCAGCGGCTCGGCGGTGCGCAGCACCACGTGGCCGATGTCGTTGACCTCCAGGCCGTCGGCACCGGAGCGCTGCTCGAGCGTGTCGATGTCGATCCGGTAGGAGATCTCCTTGACCAGCGCGCGCACGGTGCGGGTGGTGTGCTTGAGCAGCACCTTCGCGCCGGGGCGCAGGGCCCGCTCGTTCAGGTGGCAGACCGTCGCCTCGATGTCCTTGGTGGGCACCGGGGCGGGGCCGGCCGCGATCAGGTCGCCGCGGGAGACGTCGATGTCCTCGGCGAGGCGGACGGTGACCGACTGGGGGGCCCAGGCGATGTCCGTCTCCCGGCCGAGCGCGTCGATGCCCGCGACGGTGGTGGTGTGCCCGGACGGCAGGACGGTCACCGGGTCGCCGACCCGCAGCACGCCGGAGGCGAGCTGGCCGGCGTAGCCGCGGTAGTCCGGGTGGGCCTCGGTCTGCGGCCGGATCACGTACTGGACGGGGAAGCGGGCCGGCTCGTTGCTGGGGTCGCTGCCGACCGGGACGGTCTCCAGGTGCTCCAGCAGGGTCGGGCCGCCGTACCAGTCCATGTGCGCCGAGGGCTCGACGACGTTGTCGCCGGCCAGCGCCGAGATCGGCACCGCGACGACGTCCTTGACGCCCAGCGAGGCCGCGTAGGAGGTGAACTCCTCGGCGATCGCGGCGAAGACGGGCTCGGCGTAGTCGACCAGGTCCATCTTGTTGACCGCGAGGACGACGTGCGGCACCCGCAGCAGCGCGGCGACGGCGGCATGCCGGCGGGTCTGCTCGACGACGCCGTTGCGGGCGTCGACCAGGACGACGGCGAGCTCGGCGGTGGAGGCGCCGGTCACCATGTTCCGGGTGTACTGCACGTGGCCGGGCGTGTCGGCGAGGATGAACCGGCGCCGGGCGGTGGCGAAGTAGCGGTACGCGACGTCGATGGTGATGCCCTGCTCGCGCTCGGCCCGCAGGCCGTCGGTGAGCAGCGCCAGGTCGGGCGCCTCCTGGCCGCGGCCCAGGGAGACGCGCTCGACGGCCTCCAACTGGTCGGCGAGGACCGACTTGGAGTCGTGCAGCAGACGGCCGACCAGGGTCGACTTGCCGTCGTCCACGGAGCCGGCGGTGGCGAACCGCAGCAGCGAGGTGGCGGTGGTCTCCGCAGTGGTGGTCATCTTAGAAGTACCCCTCGCGCTTGCGGTCTTCCATTGCGGCCTCGGACAGCTTGTCGTCGGCACGGGTGGCGCCGCGCTCGGTGAGGCGGCTGGCGGCGATCTCGGCGATCACGTCGGCGATCGTGACGGCGTCGGAGTCGACGGCGCCGGTGCAGGACATGTCGCCGACGGTGCGGTAGCGGATCAGCCGGGTCTCGACCGGCTCGCTCTCCTTCGGGCCGCCCCACTCGCCGGCGGTCAGCCACATGCCGTCGCGCTTGAACACGTCGCGGTGGTGGGCGTAGTAGATGTCGGGGAGCTCGATGCCCTCGCGCTCGATGTACTGCCAGACGTCCAGCTCGGTCCAGTTGGAGAGCGGGAAGACGCGCACGTGCTCGCCGACCGCGTGCCGGCCGTTGTACAGCGACCACAGCTCGGGGCGCTGGCGGCGCGGGTCCCAGGCGCCGAACTCGTCGCGGAGCGAGAAGACGCGCTCCTTGGCGCGGGCCTTCTCCTCGTCGCGGCGGCCGCCGCCGAAGACGGCGTCGAACTTGTTGCTCTCGATGGCGTCCAGCAGCGGCACGGTCTGCAGCGGGTTGCGGGTGCCGTCCGGACGCTCGCGCAGCCGGCCGTCGTCGATGAAGTCCTGCACGCTGGCGACGTGCAGCCGCAGGTTGTGCTGCGCCACGGTGCGGTCGCGGTACTCGATGACCTCCGGGAAGTTGTGCCCGGTGTCGACGTGCAGCAGCGAGAAGGGGATCGCGGCCGGCCAGAACGCCTTCAGCGCCAGGTGCAGCATGACGATGGAGTCCTTGCCGCCGGAGAAGAGGATCACCGGCCGCTCGAACTCGCCCGCCACCTCGCGGAAGATGTGCACCGACTCCGCCTCCAGGGCGTCGAGGTGCGACAGCGCGTACGGGTTCTCCTGGGTGTCCAGGAGGCTGTGCGTGGCGGTCGTCATGCGAGGCCCCTTGTCGTCAGGAAGGTGTGCAGCTCGGCGGCGGATTCGGCGACCGCGCGGCCCTGGGTCTGCAGGCGCAGTTCCGGGTCCTGCGGTGCCTCGTACGGGTCGTCGACGCCGGTGAGACCGGAGATCTCGCCGGCGGCCTGCTTGGCGTACAGGCCCTTGACGTCGCGCTCGGCGCAGAGCTCCACCGGGGTGGCGACGTGGATCTCCAGGAAGTCGGTGCCGTTGGCGGCGTGCCGCTCGCGGACGGCGGTGCGGGAGTCCGCGTACGGGGCGATCACCGGGGCGAGCACCTTGACCCCGTTGGAGGCCAGCTTCTCGGCGACGAAGCCGATCCGCGTCACATTGGTGTGCCGGTCCTCCTTGGTGAAGCCGAGGCCCTTGGAGAGGAACTCGCGGATCTCGTCACCGTCCAGGACCTCGACCTTGTGGCCCTCGGCGCGCAGGCGCTCGGCCAGGGCGAAGGCCAGGGTGGTCTTGCCCGCGCTGGGCAGCCCGGTCAGCCACACGGTGGCGCCGCGCTCGCAGGGGACGGCCGCGCGGGCCGCCTCTGCGGCTTCCCCGGCGGCCAGGGTGTCGGCTGTCGTCACGGTGGTGTCTCCTGAGGTCTCGTCGGTCTGGTGGCTGGTCAGAGGTGGATGCCGCACTCGGTCTTGCCCGAGCCGGCCCAGCGGCCGGCCCTGCCCTCCTCGCCCTCGCCGGGCTTGGCGGTGCAGGACAGCGGCGAGCAGCCGATGGAGGTGTAGCCCTCCCACAGCAGCGGGTTGAGCAGCACGCCGTTGGCCTGGACGTACGCGTCGACGTCGTCCTGCGTCCAGCGGGCGATCGGGGCGAGCTTCACCTTGCGGCGCTTGGGGTCCCAGGCCACCACCGGGGTGTTGGCGCGGGTCGGCGACTCGTCGCGGCGCAGCCCCGTCGCCCAGGCGTCGTACGCGCCGAGGCCGCGGTTCAGCGGCTCGACCTTCCGCAGCGAGCAGCACAGGTCCGGGTCGCGGTCGTGCAGGTTCGGCCCGTACTGGGCGTCCTGCTCGGCGACGGTGAGCTTCGGGGTGAGCGTGATGACGTTGACCGGCATGGTCGCGGCCACCGCGTCCCGGGTGCCGATGGTCTCGGCGAAGTGGTAGCCGGTGTCCAGGAAAACCACGTCGACGCCGGGCAGCACGGTGGAGGCGAGGTGGGCGACGACCGCGTCCTCCATCGAGGAGGTGACGCAGAACCGCTTGCCGAAGGTGTCGGCGGCCCACCGCAGGATCTCCTGCGCGGTCGCGTCCTCCAGGTCGCGGGCGGCCGCGGTGGCCAGCGCCTCGTAGTCGGTCGTGGTGCTCATTCGCCACCCCCTTCGGTGTGCCCGGTGCCTGTCGTACTCGTCGTCGTGCCGTCGGGCCGCAGCAGGCCCAGGAACTTCAGCTGGAAGGCCCGCCGGCAGGAGGCGCACTCCCAGCAGCCGTGCCCGGCCTCCGAGGGCCGCAGGTCCTCGTCGCCGCAGTACGGGCAGTGGAACGGAGCCGCTCTCTCACTCACGAGAGCTGGTCCTCGGTGGCGCGGGCCGTCCACTGGGCGAAGCGCTCGCCCTCGTGGCGCTCGGCCCGGTAGCGGGTCAGCACGCGCTCGACGTAGTCGGCCAGGCCGTCCTTGGTCACCTTCAGGCCGCGGACCTTGCGGCCGAAGCCGGCCTCCAGTCCGAGCGCGCCGCCGAGGTGAACCTGGTAGCCCTCGACCTGCTCGCCGTTGTCGTCGGTCACCAGCTGGCCCTTGAGACCGATGTCCGCCACCTGGATGCGGGCGCAGGCGTTGGGGCAGCCGTTGATGTTGATGGTGAGCGGCTCGTCGAAGTCCGGCAGGCGCTGCTCGAGCTCGTCGATCAGGGTGCGGCCGCGCTCCTTGGTCTCGACGATGGCGAGCTTGCAGTACTCGATGCCGGTGCAGGCCATCGTGCCGCGGCGGAAGGTGGACGGCCTGACCTGCAGGTCGAGCGCCTCCAGACCGGCGACCAGCGACTCGACCTTGTCCTCGGCGACGTCGAGGACGATCATCTTCTGCTCGGCGGTGGTGCGCAGCCGGTCGGAGCCGTGCTGCTCGGCCAGGTCCGCGATCTGCCCGAGGATCTTGCCGTTGACCCGGCCGACGCGCGGGGCGAAGCCGACGTAGTAGCGGCCGTCCTTCTGCCGGTGCACGCCGACGTGGTCGCGCCAGCGGGCGACCGGTTCGGCCGGTGCGGGGCCGTCGACCAGCTTGGTCTTCAGGTACTCGTCCTCCAGCACCTGGCGGAACTTCTCCGCGCCCCAGTCGGCGACCAGGAACTTCAGCCGGGCGCGGTTGCGCAGCCGGCGGTAGCCGTAGTCGCGGAAAATGCCGATCACACCGCCGTAGACGTCCGGGACCTGCTCCAGCGGCACCCAGGCGCCGAGGCGGACGCCCAGCTTGGGGTTGGTGGACAGGCCGCCGCCGACCCACAGGTCGAAGCCGGGGCCGTGCTCGGGGTGGACGACGCCGACGAAGGCGATGTCGTTGATCTCGTGCGCCACGTCCAGCAGCGGCGAGCCGGAGACCGCCGACTTGAACTTGCGCGGCAGGTTGGAGAAGTCCTTGTTGCCGATGAAGCGGCGCTGGATCTCGGCGATGGCGGGCGAGCCGTCGATGATCTCGTCCTCGGCGATGCCGGCCACCGGCGAGCCGAGGATGACGCGCGGGGTGTCGCCGCAGGCCTCGGTGGTGGACAGGCCGACGGCCTCCAGCTTCTGCCAGATCGACGGGACGTCCTCGATCCGGATCCAGTGGTACTGGACGTTCTGCCGGTCGGTCAGGTCGGCGGTGCCGCGGCCGTACAGCTCGGAGACCTCGGCGATCGCGCGCAGCTGGGCGACCGTCAGCTGTCCGCCGTCGACGCGCACGCGGAGCATGAAGAACTCGGCGTCCAGCTCGTGGGGTTCGAGGACGGCCGTCTTGCCGCCGTCGATGCCCTCCTTGCGCTGGGTGTAGAGGCCCCACCAGCGCATCCGGCCGCGCAGATCGGCGGGGTCGATGGAGTCGAAGCCGCGGTGGGCGTAGATCGTCTCAATGCGTGTCCGCACATTGAGACCGTCGTCGTCCTTCTTGAACTGCTCGTTGGCGTTCAGGGGCGTGAAGTGGCCCATGCCCCACTGACCCTCGCCGCGGTGGCGGGTCACCTTGCGGGCGGCGGCGGGGCGGCGCACGGGGGCGCCGGCGACCGTGGGCTCGACCGGTTCGGGGGTAGGGGCCATGGTGTCTCGTCCTTAGGCAGCTGGCTCTGATGAGGGATTCGGCATCCCCGGGCACGCAACTGCTCTGACCTGCGCTGTTGCAGCAGGCGTCAGGGTGCAGTGACGCTGGCCGGAGGGCGCCCGCGCATCCGCGTCGGCGGGGATTCGCGAGGTGCCGGCGCCGGTGCCGTGGTGGCGGCGGGGGTAGGGCTCAGGTCACCGGACAGATGGCGCTGGACACGCGGAGGAGATCGACGTGCAGTCGACCTACTAGGGTGGCTCCGGCGCTTGGCATGGCAAGAGATTCGCACGGCGAACGACCCTCGGTCCACTAACGTCCGCATTTTGGACGCGGTTGTTTCGCATCGTGGGATGAGTGGTGAATACCCCGTCGTCACAGCGGTGCGGATCGTACCGGGGTGCCGCTTCCTGCGCCCCTGACGGGCCGTCCGCGGGCCTCCCGGAGCCCCCTACGCGCGCGTGCGCGGAGGAGTGGACACCGCCCAGTACGGTAGGGGCGTGCAAGCAGCAGGCAGTAATCCGCGGGAGACCCCCGGCCAGGCCCACGACCGGCCCCCGCGCCGCAGAGGCCGCCGCCGCCGCGCCCGCCGCAACGGCTGGCGCCAGACCCTGTGGGCCCTGCTCAAGGACACCACCGACACCTGCGTCGAGTACCGCGTCACCGGCCTCGCCGCCGAGGCCGCCTTCTTCACCCTGCTGTCGATCCCGCCGCTGCTGCTCTGCCTTGCCGGCACGCTCGGCTACCTCGACGACATCCTCGGCGCCGGCACCATCGACAAGCTGAAGAACGACGTCGTCTCGGCATCCGAAACGGTGCTCTCACCGGATTCGGTCGACCAGATCGTCCAACCCCTGCTGACCAGCGTCTTCGACAACGGCCGACCCGACCTCATCTCGATCGGCTTCCTGCTCTCGCTCTGGTCCGGCTCGCGGGCGCTCTACATCTTCATCGACACCATCACCGTCATGTACGGCCTCGACGGCAAGCGCGGCATCGTCAAGACCCGCCTGATGTCGCTCGGCCTCTACCTCGGCGCCCTCGTCATCGGCTCGCTCGTCCTGCCGCTGCTCGTCGCCGGCCCCGGCCTGGTGATCGGCGCCCTGCCCAACTCGGCGGGGCTGGTCAACGCGCTCTACTGGCCCGCCGCGATCCTGCTCCTGGTGATCTTCCTCACCACGCTCTACCACGTCGCCGTCCCCGCCAACACGCCCTGGCGCGAGGACATCCCCGGCGCCCTGGTCGCCCTGCTCGTGCTCGTGGTCTGCAGCGTGCTGCTCCGCGTCTACCTGGTCAGCTCGGTCGAGGGCCCGACCGTCTACGGCTCGCTCGCCGCGCCCGTCGCCGTGCTGCTGTGGATCTTCGTGGTGGCGCTCGCCGTTCTCATCGGCGCAGCGATGAACGCCGCCATCGACCGCCGCTGGCCGAGCGTCGAGACCGCCGACGCCCGCGCCGAGAACGAGCGCGTCAGCGAGGCCGCCGCCGCCACCGTCGTCCGCGAGGCCGCCGCCCGCCGCGCCCTCCAGCGCGCCCAGCTCGTCCGCGAGCTCGGACTCGCCGACGGCGGCGAGGAGGACGAGGAGGAGGACGACGACGACGGCGTCCCCTCCGAGTACCCCGAGCGCTGGGCCGAGGTCCTCCCGCCGAACAGCCTGCTGCGCCGCATCCTCGGCGGCGGCGCCCGCCGCAGGCAGGCGCCGCCCCCGCCCGACACCGATCGCCCCACCGTGCCGCCGCGGTCCTCCCCGCACCACCACCCGCACCCGCCCCAGTCCGTCCACCAGCCCGACCAGCTGTACCCGCCGCCCCCACCCCCGATGCCCCCCGTCCCACCGCTGCAGTCGCCCCGCACGCCCTGGGACAGCCGGTAGTGCTTCGGCGTCCGGCGTTCGCGCACGGCTGCCTGCCCGGGTCTGGCCGCGTTCATCGGTCCGGCCACCTGCCCGTGCCGGACCGCAGGTGTGGGGCCGCATGTGGCGGGCCGCACGTGTCGGGCCCTCCGGCGGGGAGGGCGCGCCGGTGTCTCGGGTGAGCCCCTGCGTCCGGTCGGCCGCACATTGGTCGAGGACATGTCGACAAGGTGGGGGAACTGTGAAGATCGTGCATCCGTTCGAAGGAGCCTGGCTTGGCGTGCGAACGGGCGGGTAGCCGCGCGAGCAGGATGCGGAACCGGTCCGTCCGTCCTTGAACAGAGGGAGTTGACCCATGCCGCTGATCAACTACGTCGTGCTGGGTGCGCTGGTTGCGGAGCTGGACGCGCTCGCCGATGTGGGCGCGCCGGACACAGTCGTCCGGCGCCGCCGGGAGGACGCCCTCTACACCGTCTGCGTGTACACCGGCGTCCGCGACCCCCTGCAGGCCCTCGCCCGGGCCCGCCGGCTGCTCGCCCGGCACAGCGCGTCGCACACCGCCGTCACGCCGGCGGTGCGGGTCGAACCCGCCGCGGTGGCGCCCGAGCCCGTGGTCGCCGCATAGCGGCGCAGGGCCGGCAGTGAGACCCGGCCCCCGCCCAGGAGCCCCGCGCCGGAGGGAGCCCTGGACGGGGGCCGACCAGGTTCCCCCGCGGCGTTCGAGGGCCGTGCCGGCCACGTGGCCTCCGCCTCCCCGCCGGGTCGTCCCGGCCCTGGGCCGTGCCATTGTCGCCAGTACTGGCCGTGCGGGCCGTGCTGCGTCCGTTTCCCGGCCGTGTGGGCCGGTTCTCCGTGGGCGGTGTCCTGGCCGTGGCGGCCGGCCGGTCATCGGTTCCTGGTCGCGTCGTCCTGGTTCGGGGGCTGCGTCGTCGTCGGCCGTAGTGGCCGTGCGGGCCGTGCTGCGTCCGTTTCCCGGCCGTGCCGTCCCGTTCTCCCTGGCTGCCGTCCCGGCCGTAGCAGCCGTCCCGGCCGTGCCGTCCATGCTCCCGCCGCGGCCATCCTCCCGCTTGCCATGTGAACGCAAACAATTACACTCCCTTCCGCACTCGTGAGACAGTTGCAGCCGCATCTGGCTCTGCGCCGACAAGGGGGCTGTGAGTGGGAAGTGAGACTGCCGGGACGGATCCCCGACAGCCCGTGATGGCCGACGTCGCCAAGCTCGCCGGTGTGTCGCACCAGACCGTGTCCCGCGTCCTGAACGGCGCCCCGCACGTGCGGCCCGGCACCCGCGACAAGGTGCTCGCCGCCATCAGGGAGCTGGACTACCGTCCCAACTCCGCCGCCCGGGCGCTGGTCACCCGCCGCTCCCAGACGCTCGGTGTGGTGAGCTTCGCCAGCACGCTCTACGGCCCGGCCTCGATGCTCGACGGCATCGAACAGGCCGCCCGCAGCGCAGGCTACTTCGTCAGCGTGGCCAGTCTCCGCTCGCTGGACGCCCGTTCCGTCCAGGAGGCGGTGGACCGCCTCCGCGACCAGGGCGTCGAGGGCGTCGCCGTCATCGCCCCGCAGATCTCCGCGGTCGGTGCGGTGGCCCGCCTCTCCAGCTCCGTCCCGGTCGTCGCGGTCGGTTCCGGCAGCCGCTCGCGCGTGCCGATGGTCGCGGTCGACAACCTCACCGGCGCGACCGCCGCCACCCGCCACCTGCTCGACCTCGGCCACGGCACGGTGCACCACGTCGCCGGTCCGGCCGGCTGGCTAGAGACCCAGGACCGCCTGGACGGCTGGCGCCGGACGCTGGAGGAGGCCGGCGCCCCGGTGCCGCAGGTCTACAGCGGTGACTGGAGTGCCCGGTCCGGGTACGAGGCGGGCCTGCGGATCGCGGCCGACCCGGAGGTCACCGCCGTCTTCTGCGCCAACGACCACATGGCCTTGGGCCTGCTCCGGGCACTCCACGAGGCGGGCCGCCCGGTGCCCGGAGAAATCAGCGTCATCGGCTTCGACGACATCCCGGAGTCCGCCTACTTCACTCCGCCGCTCACCACCGTCCGCCAGGACTTCGGTGAACTGGGCCGCCGCGCCCTCGAATTGCTCGTCGAGGAAGTGGCCGGCGTGGGGCACGCCCGCAGCCACGTCCTGGTCGCCCCGGAGATGGTCCTGCGCCGCTCCACCGGCCCGGCCCGCGGGCTCGCCTGACCGCACGGCCGGACGGGCCGCGGGGCTCGGGCGGGCCGCCCCGGGACCTCGTGCGCCCCGGGCGGCCTCGACCTGCCGGCCGTACCGGCGGGCCGGGGTCGTGGGCGATCAGCGGCAGTACGTCCTGGTGCCCGAGCTTCAGGTGACCCGGAAGCGGTCGATCTTCCGCCCGTCGACGGTGGTACCGACCTGGCGGGTGTTCACGCCCGCGCCGTACCCGCCGACGATGTCGTCGGCGCTGTCCACCGTGGTGCGGTAGGCGTAGCACCCGCCGGCGGCCGTCGCGGTCGCGGTGTTCGAGCCGCTCTTGTCGGCCGGGTTGCCGCCCATGAACTCCCAGCCGTACCAGCGCTCGATCTTGACGTAGTCGTAGCCGCCCACGGTGCCGCTGCAGTCGCGGCTGAGGTCGCCCCGGCCGGTGAGCGTGTTGCCGGCCCGGTCGGTGGCGTACACCGCCTTCGTGCAGGCGGCGGCCGTGGCGGGCGCGGGGCAGGCCGGCGCCGGCGCTCCGGTGAGGGCCGCGGCCGCTGCGGCGC
>NZ_JAHTIK010000001.1:6239520-6250139 GCF_025655475.1 Kitasatospora sp. DSM 101779
GCCCGTCGGGCGGCGCGCCGCAGGGTGGTGCGCGCCGCGGAGGAGCGGGCGGGGGTGTTTCCGGTCATCGGGGCCTCCGGGGTGGTCGGTGATCACGCGGAGGGCCCATCCCGGCCGGGGGCCGCCCGGTGTTCAACGGCGCCCGGGAGCGGTGCGGGGCGGCCGGTGCGCGCCCCACGGGCGTCCGGCGGTGCGCCCGGTGTGCGGACCGGTCCCGGGACCGTCGGGCGCTTCGGATGCGACATGCGTGGCGGGGCCGCCGGCTGCCGGGATCGGCCCCGGACCGCGTGTGCGGGCGTGGATCGCGCATTCGACCTGCGGCGGAGGTGCCGCGGTCGCACGGTGGGGGGAGGGGGCCCGCGGGGCGGGGAGGTCCGGACGGTGCCTTCCCGCACCCTTGACAGCCAAAATGTGAACGTTAACAATCACAGCATCCGGAGTCGCCCGACCCACCCGCTCCGCCGGCCGGCAACCACCCCGCTTCGGTCTGCCCGGCCCGGCGGCCGCCGTTCCGCTCCCTATGAGGGTGGGGCAGCGGAACACGGCCGGCCGCCGGCCCGCGACGCTGCGGACCAGCCGGCGGCCGGCCCGAACTCCCCACCCCCGTACGAAGGATGAGACAGTGACCGAGACGCCCCCCACCCGGGCCGAGCAGACCGGCACCGAGCAGGCCGGCAGCGCGCCCGGCACCGGGCCGACCGGTGCGGCCGAGCCCGCCGGCGGCGACAGCTACGTCGTCGGTGTCGACTTCGGTACCCTCTCCGGCCGCGCCGTCGTCGTCCGCGTGCGGGACGGCGAGGAGCTCGCCACCGCCGTCCACGGCTACCCGCACGCCGTCATCGAGGAGCGCCTGCCCGGCACCGGCCGCCCGCTGCCCCCCGACTGGGCCCTGCAGCACCCCGAGGACTGGCGCGAGGTGCTGCGCACCGCCGTCCCCGAGGCGCTCGCCGCGTCCGGCGTCGACCCCGCACGGGTCATCGGCATCGCCACCGACTTCACCGCCTGCACCGTGCTGCCCGCCCGCTCCGACGGCACCCCGCTCGCCGAGCTGCCCGAGTGGGCCGCCCGCCCGCACGCCTGGCCCAAACTGTGGAAGCACCACGCCGCGCAGCCGCAGGCCGACCGGATCAACGCCCTCGCCCACGCCCGCGGCGAGAAGTGGATCCACCGCTACGGCGGGCGGATCTCCGCCGAGTGGCAGTACGCCAAGGCCCTGCAGGTACTGGAGGAGGACCCGCAGGTCTACGCCGCCTGCGAGCGCTGGATCGAGGCCGCCGACTGGATCGTCTGGCAGCTCACCGGCACCGAGACCCGCAACACCTGTACCGCCGGCTACAAGGGCATCCACCAGGACGGCGGCTACCCGGACGAGGACTACCTCGCCGCCCTCCACCCCGGCTTCGCCGACTTCGCCCGCACCCGCCTGGAGCACCCGCTGCTCCCGCTCGGCAGCCGGGCCGGCTCGCTGACCGCCGAGGCCGCCGCCTGGACCGGCCTGCCCGAGGGCATCGCGGTGGCCGCCGGAAACGTCGACGCCCACGTCGCCGCCCCCGCCGCCCGCGCCGTCGACAACGGCCAACTGCTCGCCATCATGGGCACCTCCACCTGCCACGTCGTCAACGGCCCGGCGCTGGCCGACGTCCCCGGCATCTGCGGCGTCGTCGACGGCGGCATCGTCGCCGGCTCCTACGGCTACGAGGCCGGCCAGAGCGCCGTCGGCGACATCTTCGCCTGGTGGCTGCGCCAGGGCGTCCCCGCCGAGTACCTCGCCGAGGCCGAGGCCACCGGTGAGGACCTCCACCAGCTCCTCAGCCGCAAGGCCGCCGAGCAGCCCGTCGGCGGCCACGGCCTGGTCGCCCTCGACTGGATGGGCGGCAACCGCTCCGTCCTGGTCGACCACCACCTGTCCGGCGTGATCGTCGGCCTCACCCTGGCCACCCGCCCCGAGGAGATCTACCGCGCGCTGCTGGAGGCCACCGCCTACGGCACCCGCACGATCGTCGAGGCGCTGGAGGAGGGCGGCGTCCCCGTCACCGAGTTCGTCGTCGCCGGCGGCCTCAAGAAGAACACCCTGCTCATGCAGATCTACGCCGACGTGCTGCGCCGCCCCGTCTCGCTCGCCGCCTCCGAGCAGGGCCCCGCACTCGGCTCCGCGATCCACGCCGCGGTCGCCGCCGGCGCCCACCCCGACGTGCGCACCGCCGCGGCCGCGATGGGCCGGGTCGACCGCCACGCATACCTGCCCGACCCGGCCCGCGCCGACGCCTACGACGCCCTCTACGCCGAATACCGGGCCCTGCACGACCACTTCGGCACCGGCCCCGACAAGCAGCTGCACCGCCTGCGCGCCATCCGCAACGCCGCCCTGACCGCCCACCGCCCCAGCGAGGACCGATGAGCTCCCCGATCGATCTGATCCGCCGCCAGGTCAGCGACCTCCACCAGGAACTGGTCCGCTACAACCTCGTCGTCTGGACCGCCGGAAACGTCTCCGCCCGCATCCCGGGCGAGGACCTGATGGTCATCAAGCCCAGCGGCGTCTCCTACGACGAGCTGACCCCCGACGCCATGATCGTCTGCGACCTCGACGGCACCGTCGTGGCCGGCGAGCACAACCCCTCCTCCGACACCGCCGCGCACGCCTACGTCTACCGCCACATGCCCGAGGTCGGCGGCGTGGTCCACACCCACTCCACCTACGCCAGCGCCTGGGCCGCCCGCGGCGAGGCCGTGCCCTGCGTCCTGACCGCCATGGCCGACGAGTTCGGCGCCGAGATCCCCGTCGGCCCGTTCGCCCTCATCGGCGACGACTCCATCGGCCGCGGCATCGTCGACACCCTGCGCGGCCACCGCTCACCCGCCGTCCTGATGAAGAGCCACGGCGTCTTCACCATCGGCAAGGACGCCAAGGCCGCCGTGAAGGCCGCCGTCATGTGCGAGGACGTCGCCCGCACCGTCCACATCTCCCGGCAGCTCGGCGAACCCCAGCCCATCGCCCAGGCCGACATCGACCACCTCAACCACCGCTACCAGAACGTATACGGCCAGCAGACCGCGCCCGCGGCCCGGTGAAGGAGAACCACCCCATGACGCACCCCGCCGACACCCGCGAGATCTGGTTCCTCACCGGCAGCCAGGGCCTCTACGGCGACGACACCCTGCGCCAGGTCGCCGAGCAGTCCCGCGAGGTCGCGGCCGCGCTCTCCGCCGACGGCGGCATCCCCGTCCGCGTCGTCTGGAAGCCCGTCCTCACCGACGCCGCCGCGATCCGCCGCACCTGCCTCGACGCCAACGCCGACGACCGCTGCATCGGTCTGATCGCCTGGATGCACACCTTCTCCCCGGCCAAGATGTGGATCGCCGGCCTCGACGCCCTGCGCAAGCCCCTGCTCCACCTCCACACCCAGGCCAACCGTCAGCTGCCCTGGTCCACCATCGACATGGACTTCATGAACCTGAACCAGGCCGCCCACGGCGACCGCGAGTTCGGCTACATCCAGTCCCGCCTCGGCATCGCCCGCAAGACCGTCGCCGGCCACGCCACCGACCCCGCCGTGCTGCGCCGCATCGCCTCCTGGGCCCGCGCCGCCGCCGGCCGCGCCGAACTCGCCACCCTGAAGCTCGCCCGCTTCGGCGACAACATGCGCGACGTCGCCGTCACCGAGGGCGACAAGGTCGAAGCGCAACTGCGCCTCGGCGTCTCCGTCAACACCTACGGCGTCAACGACCTCGTGGCCGTGGTCGACGCCGCGGCGGACGAGGACGTGAACGACCTGGTCAAGGAGTACGACGAGCTCTACCGCCTCGCCCCGGAACTCCGGGCCGGCGGCGACCGGCACGAGGCGCTGCGCTACGCCGCCCGCATCGAGCTCGGCCTGCGCACCTTCCTCACCGACGGCGGCTTCGGCGCCTTCACCACCAACTTCGAGGACCTCGGCGGCCTGCGCCAGCTCCCCGGCCTCGCCGTCCAGCGCCTGATGGCCGACGGCTACGGCTTCGGAGGCGAGGGCGACTGGAAGACCGCCGTCCTGCTGCGCACCCTCAAGACCGCCGCCGCGGGCCTGCCCGGTGGCACCTCCTTCATGGAGGACTACACCTACCACCTGGAGCCCGGCCAGGAACTCATCCTCGGCGCCCACATGCTGGAGGTCTGCCCGACCATCGCCGCGGGCACCCCCTCCTGCGAGATCCACCCGCTGTCCATCGGCGGCCGCGAGGACCCCGTCCGCCTGGTCTTCGACGCGGAACCCGGCCCCGCCGTCGTCGTCGGCATGGCCGACCTCGGCGACCGCTTCCGGCTGGTCGCCAACGAGGTCGACGTGGTCGCCCCCACCGAGCCGCTGCCCCACCTGCCGGTCGCCCGCGCCGTCTGGCGGCCCCGGCCCGACCTGCGCACCTCCACCGAGGCCTGGCTCACCGCCGGCGGCCCGCACCACACCGTCCTCACCCGGGCACTCGGCGCCGAGGAGCTCGACGACCTCGCCGAGATGCTCGCCATCGAACTCGTCCTCATCGACGCGGACACCACCATCCGCCGCTTCACCCGCGAACTGCGCTGGAACCAGGCCTACCACCGCCTCGCCAAGGCCCTCTGAGCCCCGCTCACCGACCGCGCCCGACGGGCCGCACCCCCGCACCACGGGGAGCGGCCCGTCGGCCGTCGTTCGGGCGCCGTCAGCGCCCCGGCACCGGGCGGCGCAGCAGGTACAGCCCGGCGAAGACCGTCAGCAGCGCCATGCAGACGATGAACACCACCCCGGCGTCCTCCAGCCCCACCGGCTCGGACAGCACGCCCACGCCGATCACCGGGATCGAGATCCCGGTGTAGGCCACCACGAACAGCGAGGAGATCGACCCGGCCCGGTGCTCCGCGGGCGCCGCCGCGGCCACCGCGCCGACCGATCCGCGCAGCGACAACCCCTGGCCCGTACCGCCGACCAGCGCGCTCAGCACCAGTAGCGCCAGCAGCTCCGCCAGCAGCGCGCCGCCGAGCAGCGCCAGCCCCCCGAGCAGCACCGCGCAGCCCAGCGGCAGCGCCCGCCGCGCACCCAGCGCACCGGCCGCCAACTGCCCGCCGGTCGACGCCAGGAAGGTCGCGAAGACGATCAGACCGATCAGCGCCCGGTTGTGCACGTCCAGGGTCTGCGCCAGGAAGGCCGGCGAGACCGCCGTGAACACCCCGAGCAGCGCGAACCCGGCGAAGGACGCGACCCCGGCCGGCACGAACACCCCGCGCACCTCGGGCGGCAGGCTCGGCCCCTGCACCCGCGCCGCCGACAGCCCCCGCGCACCCGCCACCGACTCCGGCAGCGCCAGCAGCACGGCCGCCGCGACCGCCACCATCACCAGGTGCACCACGAACGGCAGCACCAGCGGCTTGGGCGCGTACTCGGCCAGCACCCCCGACAGCAGCGGGCCGAGCCCCAGCCCGCCCATGTTCGCCGCCGTCGCCGCGAACGCCGCCCGGCCCTCCCGGCCGGCCGGCGCCAGCTCCAGCACGTACGCGGTCGCCGTGCCGGTGAACAGGCCCGCCGAGAGGCCCGACATCAGCCGGCCCAGGCACAGCAGCGGCACCCCGCCCTCGAACAGGAAGCAGAACGCGCTCAGCGCCGCGAAGCCGAGGCCGGCCAGCAGCACCGGCTTGCGCCCCACGGTGTCCGAGACGTTGCCGACCGCCAGCAGCACCCCGATCACCGCGAAGGCGTACACCGCGAAGACCACCGTGACGACCAGTTCGGAGAAGCCCAGCTCCTCCTGGTACAGCGAGTACAGCGGGGTGGGCAGGGTGGTGCCGGCCATGCAGACCGCGAAGACGCCCGAGGCGGCCAGGTACGCCGTGGCCCGGGTCGGACGGCCGCTCTGACGATCGCTCATGCGCCCACGGTACGGGCCCTCTGCCACCGGCCGGTGGGGGCGCGCGTCAGGCGGGCTCCAGCCGCCACCACTGCGCGGGTGTGTCGGCGTCCTCCCGCTGGCGCACCGAGCCGTCCGCCGCACCCTCCATCGCCTTGCCGCTGACGATCGCCACCACCGTGAAGGTCCCCGGCTCTTCCACGTGCCGCTCGAACAGCCACTCCTGGGCGCCGAACCCGTTCGGCGACCACTGCTGGATCGGCACCCCGTCCTCCGTCCGGGCACCCGTGACGTCGAGGCGCCTGCCGCTCGCCGCGTTCTCCAGGTGGTACAGGCCCGCCCCCGGATGCACCGGCGACACCCGCCAGACCTGTGCCTCGCTGCCGTCGTCCGCCGCGTGCCGGGCCTTCGCCCCGCTGCCGCTGCGCCCGCCGGCGATCTCCAGCAGCAGCCCGCTGCCGACGTTGCGCAGCCGGTAGCGGCCCTCCGGCACCGGCCCCTGCGCCGCCCCGCCCGACCGTGCTCCGCCCATGTGCCGTCCCGCCGCCGCCCGGCCGCCCGGGTGCGGCCGTCCTCGGAGGTCCACGCTACGCGTCGGGACCGACGGAAACGGCTCCGCCCGGTGTGCGCACACACACCGGGCGGAGCCGTCGCGGGTCGGGGTCAGGAGCCGACCTTGCGCTTGTTGTAGACGTCGAAGCCGACCGCGGCGAGCAGCACGAGGCCCTTGATGACCTGCTGGTAGTCGGTGCCGACGCCGACCAGCGACATGCCGTTGTTCAGCACGCCCAGCACCAGACCGCCGATGATCGCGCCGAGCACCGTGCCGACGCCGCCCGAGGCGGAGGCACCGCCGATGAAGGCCGCCGCGATCGCCTCCAGCTCGAAGTTGATGCCGGCCTGCGGGGTGCCGGCGTTCAGCCGGGCCGCGAAGACCAGGCCGGCCAGCGCCGCGAGCACGCCCATGTTGACGAAGGCGAGGAACACCACCCGCTTGCTCTTCACGCCGGAGAGCTTCGCGGCGGGCTCGTTGCCGCCGATCGCGTAGGTGTGCCGGCCGATGATGGAGTTCCGCATCAGGTAGCCGAAGCCGACCAGCAGTGCGCCGAGGATCAGCAGCACGATCGGGGCGCCGTGGTAGCTGGCGAGCAGCAGGGTGAAGACGAGTACCGCGGCGGTGATCGCGGCGAGCTTGGCGAGGAAGAAGCCCACCGGCAGCAGTTCGAGCCCGTACGAGGCGGCCTGGCGGCGGCCGCGGACCTCCTGAAGCACGGCGACGGCGAGCACGCCGAGGCCCAGCAGCAGGGTCAGGTTGTGGTAGTTGGTGTGCGGGCCGACCTCGGGCAGGAAGCCGCTGGAGATCTTCTGGAAGCCCTTCGGGAACGGCGCGATCGACTGGCCCTGGAGCAGGATCTGGGTGCCGCCGCGGAAGAGCAGCATGCCGGCCAGGGTCACGATGAACGAGGGGATGCCGATGTAGGCGATCCAGAAGCCCTGCCAGGCGCCGGCGACCGCGCCGATCAGCAGCGCGAACGCCAGGGCCAGCGGCCACGGCAGGTCGTGCTTGACCATCATGACGGCCGCCGCCGCTCCGACGAAGGCGGCCAGTGATCCCACCGACAGGTCGATGTGCCCGGCGATGATGACGATCATCATGCCGATCGCCAGGATCAGGATGTAGCCGTTCTGCTGGATCAGGTTGGTGATGTTGAGCGGCTTCAGCAGGGTGCCGTCGGTCCAGATCTGGAACAGCACCACGATCAGTGCGAGGGCGACCAGCATGCCGTACTGGCGGACGTTGCCGCGCAGTGCCTCGGCGAGCACGGTGCCGGTGGAGCGGGTCCGTGCGGGTGCCGCCGGGCCCGGCGGGGTCTTCGGGGTGGTCTGGGTCTGGGCCATGCCTTACACCTGCTCGGGTCGGGATACTGCGGTCTGCGGGGCTGCGGTCTGCGGGGCGGCGCTCACGGTCATGAGGCGCATCAGGGACTCCTGGTCGGCGTCGGCGCGGGCCACCTCGCCGGTGATCCGGCCCTCGGCCATCGTGTAGATCCGGTCGCACAGGCCCAGGAGCTCGGGGAGTTCGGAGGAGATCACCAGCACGGCCTTGCCCTGGGCGGCCAGGTCGGCGATCACCTGGTAGATCTCGGCCTTGGCGCCGATGTCGATGCCGCGGGTCGGCTCGTCGAGGATCAGCACCTCCGGGCCGGCGAAGATCCACTTGCTGAGGACGACCTTCTGCTGGTTGCCGCCGCTGAGCTTGCCGGTCTCGGCGAACACCGACGGCGCCTTGATGTTCATCGACGCCCGGTACGACTCGGCGACCTTCGTCTCCTCGTGCCGGTCCACCCAGCCGCGCCGGGCAACCTTGCCGAGCGCACTCAGCGTGATGTTGCGGCTGATGTCGTCGATGAGGTTGAGGCCGAGGTGCTTGCGGTCCTCGGTGACGTACGCGATGCCGTGCCCGATCGCCTGCGGCACCGTCCGGGTGGAGACCTCCCGGCCGTGCACCAGTACCCGTCCGCCGGTGCAGCGCCCGTACGAGCGGCCGAAGACGCTCATCGCGAGTTCGGTGCGGCCGGCGCCCATCAGGCCGGCGATGCCGACGATCTCGCCGGCACGCACGGTCAGCGAGGCGCCGTCGACCACCTTGCGGTGGTGGTCGATCGGGTGCTGGACGGTCCAGTCCTCGACGGCGAAGACGGTCTCGCCGATCTCGGGGGTGCGCTCGGGGTAGCGGTGCTCCAGGTCGCGGCCGACCATGCCGCGGATGATGCGGTCCTCGGCGATGCCGTCGGCGCCGACCGGGATGGTCTCGATGGTGCGGCCGTCGCGCAGCACCGTGACCGAGTCGGCGACCCGGGCGATCTCGTTGAGCTTGTGCGAGATGATGATGCAGGAGATGCCCTGGGCCTTGAGCTCCAGCATCAGGTCGAGCAGCTTGCGGCTGTCCTCGTCGTTCAGCGCCGCGGTCGGCTCGTCCAGGATCAGCAGCTTCACCTCCTTCGCCAGCGCCTTGGCGATCTCGACGAGCTGCTGCTTGCCCACGCCGATGTCGGCGATCCGGGTCTGCGGGTTCTCGTGCAGGCCGACCCGCTTCAGCAGGGCGGCGGCGTGGGTGAGCGTCCGGTGCCAGCTGATGATGCCGCGCCTGGCGTGCTCGTTGCCGAGGAAGATGTTCTCGGCGATCGAGAGGTACGGCACCAGGGCGAGCTCCTGGTGGATGATCACGATGCCGCGCTGCTCACTGGCCCGGATGTCCTTGAAGCGGCAGGGCTCGCCCTCGAAGAGGATCTCGCCCTCGTAGCTGCCGTGCGGGTACACCCCGCTCAGCACCTTCATCAGGGTGGACTTGCCGGCGCCGTTCTCGCCGCAGATCGCGTGGATCTCCCCGGCGGCGACGCTGAGGTTGACGTCGGAGAGGGCTTTGACGCCGGGGAAGGTCTTGGTGATCGAACGCATCTCGAGGACAGGTCCGGCCATGGGGTGTTTCCGTTTCGACGGGGGCGGTGCGGGCGGGGGCACTGGGGGTTGCACCCCGCCCGCACCGCCGGTTCCAAGCGGCCCGCGGCGGGCGGGCCCGGACTGGTCGGGCTACTTGAGCTGGTCGGCCGTGTACTGGCCGCCGTCGACCAGGACCTTGGCGTAGTTCTCCTTGTCGACGCTGACCGGCTGCAGCAGGTAGGCCGGGACGACCTTGGCGCCGTTGTCGTACTGGGTGGTGTCGTTGGTCTCCGGCTTGCCGCCGGTGAGCACCGCGTCGCCCATCTGGACGGCGACCTTGGCGAGTTCCCGGGTGTCCTTGTAGACGGTCTGGGTCTGCTCGCCCGCGATGATCGACTTCACCGAGGCGACCTCGGCGTCCTGGCCGGTGACGATCGGCAGCGCCTTGCCGGCGCTGCCGTAGCCGACGCCCTTGAGCGAGGAGAGGATGCCGATGGAGATGCCGTCGTAGGGCGAGAGCACCGCGTCCACGTGGGCCGTGGTGTACGACTTGCTCAGCAGGTTGTCCATCCGGGACTGCGCGACGCCGCCGTCCCAGCGCAGCGTGGCGACCTGGTTGAAGGCGGTCTGGCCGCTCTGCACGACGAGCTTCTTGCTGTCGAGGTACGGCTTGAGCACGCTCATCGCGCCGTTGAAGAAGAACTGCGCGTTGTTGTCGTCCGGCGAGCCGGCGAACAGCTCGACGTTGAACGGGCCCTTGCCGTCCTTGAGGCCGAGCTTGTCGGCGATGTAGGTGCCCTGCAGGACGCCGACCTTGAAGTTGTCGAAGGTGGCGTAGTAGTCGACGTTCTTGGTGCCGCGGATCAGCCGGTCGTAGGAGATCACCGGGATGTGGGCGTCGGCGGCCTTCTGCAGCACGTCGGTGAGCGAGGAGCCGTCGATCGCGGCGACGACCAGGAGCTTGGCGCCCTTGGTGATCATGTTCTCGATCTGCGACACCTGGTTCTCGACGACGTTGTCGCCGTACTGCAGGTCGGTCTTGTAGCCCTTGGACTGGAACTCCTTGACCATGTTGTTGCCGTCGTTGATCCAGCGCTCCGAGGACTTGGTCGGCATGGCGATGCCGACCAGCCCGCCCTTGGCGCCGTCCTTGGACGCGCCGTCGCCGACGCCGTTGGCGCTCTGGCCGCAGGCCGCCAGCGACAGCGCGAGACCGGCCGCGGCGAGGGCCGTAGAGAGCTTCCGCACAGTTCCTCCAGGGGTGTGCCGCGACCGGGGCGGGCGGGGAGCGCCGGGTCGGTCGAGCGGGGGGTGGGGCATGGGGT
>NZ_JAHTIK010000001.1:6250164-6268848 GCF_025655475.1 Kitasatospora sp. DSM 101779
GTGGGGCATGGGGTGGGGCATGGGGTGGGGCAGGGAAGGGGCCGGGGGCTTTGGTGTCGAGCCCCTGGCCTGGCGTTACATGAGTGTTAACGCTCACAAGAAGCCCGTCAAGGGGGCTGGAGTCACCATCGGGTCACGTGCGGGCATAGATACGGAAGCGCTGCGCAGGCTGCTTGACGGGCAGACTGTTAGCGCTAACAATTTGCGCCGGAGCGGCTGCCCGGACATGCGGAAGCCGCCCCCGCCGGTGGGCGGGGGCGGCTCTGCGGCGCTGCGGTCGTCAGCCGGTGAAGCCGGCCGTGATCGAGGTGAACTGCCAGTTGTTCTGGTTGATGCCGGAGCAGTTCTCGGCCACGCCGCCGCCGGCGCACGGCCGGTCGCGGTTGACCGACCAGAAGGCGAGGCGGGCGATGTGGTTGGCGTTGGCCCAGTCGCGGATGCTCGTCCAGGTCGCCGGCGTGGTGGTCTCCTGCTGGTCGGAGAGGCCGTTCATGCCGGAGATGCCGACGTGGGCGTACGCGGTGGCGTCGTCCCAGCCGAAGGTGGTCTTCAGCTTGTCCTTCAGGCCGTTGGCCGCGCTGACGCTGCTGCCGTACATGTCGGCGCCGCCGCCGAAGTCGAACGGCATGACGGTGAAGACGTCGATGTCCGCGCCGAGCGCCTTGGCCTGCTCGATCAGCCGGTTGCCGTAGTAGGTCGGGCCGGTGGTCGCGGTGCCGAAGGTGAGGATCGTCCGCAGGCCCGGGTTGTTCTGCTTGACGATCTTCAGGGCGCCGAGGATGCGGTCCTGGACGACGGTGTTCTCGAACTCGTCGGTGTTCTCGATGTCGACGTCGATCGCCTTCAGCCCGTACGCGCTGATCACCTGCTGGTAGGCGGCGGCCAGAGCCGCCGGGGTCGAGCAGTTCGGGCCGAGCTTGTTGCCCTGCCAGCCGCCGATCGACGGGACGATGTCGCCGCCGGCCGCCCGGATCGCGTTGACGGTCTGCTGGTCCATGCCGCCGGTGAGCGGGCGCTGGCCGTCCCAGGACGGGTTGCAGCCGCCGGAGGAGAGGATGAAGGCCATGGTGAACCACTTGATGCCGGTGGCGCTCATCACCGTGGTCGCGGACGGCGGCTCGCCCCAGCCCAGGTACAGGTAGGGCGCGGCCTGCTTGAAGCCGGTGCCGCCCCCGCCGCCCGCGGCGGTCGTCACCGTGACGCCGTTGGAGGCGGCCGAGGTGTTGCCCGCCGCGTCCCGCGCCTTGACGGTGAAGGTGTAGGCGGTGCTCGCGGCCAGGCCGGTCACCGTTGCCGAGGTGCCGGTGCTGCTGGCGACCACGCTCGATCCGCTGTACACGTCGTAGCCGGTCACGCCGACGTTGTCGGTGGAGGCGTTCCACGACAGCGAGACGGTGGAGGAGGTCTTGCCGGTCGAGGCGAGGCCGCTCGGCGCGGTCGGCGCCTGGGTGTCGCCGCCGCCTCCGCCGCCCGGGCCGTCCAGGCTGATGTCGTCGGCGTAGTAGGTGCCCTGGCCGTACCAGCCGTGGGTGAAGATCTGCGCGCTGGTCTGGCTCGCGCCGGTGGTGAAGGTCACCGACAGCTGCTGGTACGAGGCGGCGGACGGCGTCCAGGTGGAGGCGCCGCCGGTCACGCCCAGGTAGACGTAGTTGCCGCGAACCCAACCGGACAGCGTGTACGTGGTGTTGGGCTGCACCGAGACGGTCTGGGTGCACTGCGCGGTGTCGCTCGCGCCGGCCGCGGCGGCGAGCGCCTTGCTGCCGGAGTGGACGGGGGAGCCGACCACCGAGCCGAGCCCGCCGGTGCAGGACCAGCCGCTGAGCGTGCCGCTCTCGAAGCCGGGATTGGTGAGCAGGTTGGCCGCCTGGGCCGTTGCGGGCAGGGCGACGGCCGCGGCCGAGCCCAGCGCGACGGCGCCGAGCGCCGCCACGAGGCGGTTGCGGGAACGCACAGGACCTCCAGTGGGGGATGGGGGTTGCGGCCGCAGGGGTGCGGGGGAGCCGTGCAGGCCGCGTGCACCGCCAAGATGGACTAGACCAATCTCCGGTGTCAAGGGTCCGTCAACGACCGTCGGCTCCCGAGTACTTGGCCGGATCCGCGCCCCCGCAGGTGAGCCGCCCGGCACCTGCCGCCGGGCCACCGCAGACCGCCGGAGAAATTCGCTGGCGCGGCCTCGCCGGCCGTGGCTACCGTGGTGCCGTTCGGGAGGCCCGCCGAGGGCCGCCCCCCGTCGAGCCCTGTGCACACCCGGAGGTGAGGACCGTGATGACCGTCGCTGCGCTGGACGCTGCCCGCGTCCGTACGTCGTTCACTCCCACCCCCGTGGCCACCGGCTGACCTCCACGACTTCCTGACGCGCCGTCGGGCGCGCACTGCCGGGGCCACCCTTGCCGAAGGGCCCACCCCACCGTGACCAGCTCCACCTCCGCCGCCCTCCCGCTCTCCGCCCACGGCTGGAACGAGGACAGGGCGGCCGAGTTCGCCTTCTACGCAGAGGCGGGGCTCACCCCCGCCCTGATCTCCCGCGTCGACCGCGGCCGGTGCGACGTCCTGCTCGCCGACCCCGAGTCCGGCGAACTGCGCACCGTCCGCGCCGACACCCGGCCGGTCGGCGACCCCGATCCGCTCAAGTGCCCCTGCACCGGGGACTGGGCCGCCGTCGACCTCGCCGCGCAGCCCCTGCCCACCGTCTCCGCCCTGCTGGGCCGGAGCACCGCGGTCGTCCGCAAGACCGCGGGCAGCCGCTCCGAGGGCCAGGTCCTCGCCGCGAACATCGACACCGTCATGATCGCGGTCTCGCTCGCCGCGGACCCGGACCTCGGGCGGATCGAGCGCTTCCTCGCCCTCGCCTGGGAGAGCGGTGCCGCACCGCTGGTCGTCCTCACCAAGGCCGACCTGGTCGACGACGCCGACTTCATCCGCGAGGACGTGGAGAAGATCGCCCCGGGCGCCACCGTGCTCACCGTCAGCGCCGAGACCGGCGAGGGCATGGACGTGCTGCGCGCCTGCCTGCACGGCGCGACCGCCCTGGTCGGCCAGTCCGGCGCCGGCAAGTCCACGCTCACCAACGCCCTCGCGGGCCGGCAGGCGATGGCCGTCCAGGAGACCCGCTCGGTCGACGAGAAGGGCCGCCACACCACCACCACCCGGGAGCTGATCCCGCTGCCGGACGGCGGCGTCGTCATCGACACCCCCGGGCTGCGCGAGGTCGGCCTGTACGGCGGCGAGGGCGTCGACCTGGCCTTCGCCGACATCGCCGGACTCGCCGAGCAGTGCCGCTTCGACGACTGCAGCCACCGCTCCGAGCCGGGCTGCGCGGTCGCCGCCGCACTGGAGGACGGCACGCTGCCGCAGCGCCGGATGGACAGCTACCTCAAGCTGCAGCGCGAGAACGAGTGGATCGCCTCGCGCAGCGACGCCCGGCTCGCCGCCGAGCGGATCAAGAAGTGGAAGAGCATCAGCAAGTCGATGCGCGGATCGTCCAACCCCACCCGGCACGACCCGCGGCGCACCCACTGACCGGACGTCCCGCCCCGGCCCCCGGCCCGGGGCGGGGGAGGTGTGCCCGTGCGGCTGCCGGAGCCCCCACAGCCCCCGGCAGCCGCACGGCGTTCTCGGCCGGCCCGTCAGGCCGGCAGGTCCCCCGTCCGGATCACCTCCGCGTACCAGCGCGCACTCTCCTTGGGGGTGCGCCGCTGACTCGCGAAGTCCACGTGGACGATGCCGAACCGCTTGCTGTAGCCGAACGCCCACTCGAAGTTGTCCAGCAGCGACCACAGGAAGTAGCCCTGGACGGGCGCCCCGTCGGCGATCGCCCGGCGGACGGCGGCGAGGTGCCCGTGCAGGTAGGCGATCCGCTCCGGGTCGCGCACCGCACCGGTCGGGTCGCAGTAGTCCTCGTACGCGGCGCCGTTCTCCGTGACCAGCAGCGGCAGGCCGGGCAGGTCGTCGCGCAGCCGGGTGAGCAGCTCGTACAGGCCGTCGGCGTCGACCGGCCAGCCCATCGCGGTGCGGCTGCCCTCGGCGGGCAGGAAACGCACGCCGCGGTCGGCGGGCCAGGGCGAGAGGTCGCCGGCGTGGCCGTCCTGGCGGGCGGCCGGGTTCTGCGGGTCGTCCGCGGCGACCACGGTCGGCGTGTAGTAGTTGATCCCCAGCGAGTCGATCGGCCGGGAGATCTCCGCCAGGTCGCCGTCGTGGACGAAGGACCAGTCGGTCACCCCGCCGGTGTCCGCCAGCACGTCCGCCGGGTAGCGGCCGTGGAACACCGGGTCGAGGAAGATCCGGTTCGCCAGACCGTCGATCCGGCGGGCCGCGTCCAGGTCGGCCGCGTCCTGCGTCAGCGGGCGGACGGCCGCCAGGTTCAGCGTCAGCGACACCTGCGCCGCCGCGGGCAGCGCCGAGCGCAGCGCCGCGGTGCCCAGCCCGTGCGCCAGCAACAGGTGGTGGTGGGCCGTCAGGGCGGCCGCCGGGTCGGTGCGGCCCGGCGCGTGGATGCCGTTGCCGTACCCGAGGAAGGCGCTGCACCAGGGCTCGTTGAGCGTCGTCCAGGTGCCGATCCGGTCGCCGAGGCGCTCGGCCGCGACCTGCGCGTACTCGGCGAAGCGGTACGCGGTGTCGCGGTTCGTCCAGCCGCCCGCGTCCTCCAGCTCCTGCGGGAGGTCCCAGTGGTAGAGCGTGGCCACCGGGGTGACCCCGGCCGCGAGCAGCTCGTCGACCAGCCGGTCGTAGAACGCCAGGCCGGCCTCGTTCACCGGGCCGCGGCCGCCGGGCACGATCCGCGGCCAGGCCAGCGAGAAGCGGTACGCGCCGAGCCCGAGCGAGGCCATCAGGGCCACGTCCTCGCGGTACCGGTGGTAGTGGTCGGCGGCGATGTCGCCGTTGTCGCCGTTGCGGACCTTGCCCGGCGTGCGGCTGAAGGTGTCCCAGATGGACGGCGTGCGGCCGTCCTCGGCGGCGGCGCCCTCGATCTGGTACGCGGCGGTCGCCGCGCCCCAGACGAAGCCGGCCGGGAAACCGGTGCGGACGGGGGAGGGGAGGGCTTCGACGGACATGTCGCCTTCCGGGGAGAGTGGTTGGGGATGCACGGGGGGCGGGGCGGGCTCAGCCCTTGACGGCGCCCTGCATGATGCCGCCGACGATCTGCCGGCCCAGCAGCGCGAACACCAGCAGCACCGGGAGCGTGCCGAGCAGGGTGCCGGCCATCACGACCGACTGGTCCGGCACGTAGCCCTGGCCGAGCGACTTCAGCGCCACCTGCACCGTCGGGTTCTGCGAACTCAGCGCGACGATAGGCCAGAAGAAGTCGTTCCAGGTGGCCATGAAGGTCAGCATGCCGAGCACGGCCATGCCCGGCCGGGCGACCGGCAGCACGATCGACCAGAAGATCCGCAGGGCGGAGGCGCCGTCGACCCGGCCGGCCTCGATCAGCTCGTCCGGCAGCGCCTGGATCAGGAACTGCCGCATGAAGAACACGCCGAACGCCGAGACCAGCGCGGGCAGGATCACCGCCGGCAGCTTGTTCTGCAGGTCCATCTTCACGATCACCATGAACAGCGGGATCACGCCCAGCTGCGGCGGGATCATCATGGTGCCGACGGTGACGGCCAACAGCAGCCCGCGGCCGCGGAAGCGCAGCTTGGCGAAGGCGAAGCCGGCCAGGGTCGAGGAGAGCACCACACCGGCGGTCACCGCCGCGGACACCAGCAGCGAGTTCCACAGCGCGGTGCCGATCGCGGCCTGCTGCAGCGCCTCGCCGAAGTTGTGGAACAGGTTCGGCCCCGGAGTGAGCGCCGGAGTCGCCGCGCTCAGCTCGGAGTTGGTCCGGCTGGCCGCCACCACCGTCCAGTAGAACGGGAAGACGAACAGCAGCGTGGCCGTGCCCAGCACCGCGTACGCGAGCGGGCCGCCCTGCAGGGGGGAACGCTTGGCAAGCATCATCTCGATCACCGGTCCGTACGGTTGCGCCGGGCGGCGATCGCCGCGTTGAGCAGGGCGAGCACCACGATCAGCAGGAACATCACCCACGCCACGGCCGCCGCGCGGCCCAGGTGGAAGAAGGTCCAGCCCTGCTCGTACATGTAGAGGCCGAGGGTCTGGTACTGGTGCGAGATGCCGCCGCCCGCGTTGCCCTCGTACAGCAGCGGTTCGCCGAACAGCTGGGTGGCGCCGATGGTGGAGACCACCACGGTGAAGACGATCGTCGGGCGCAGCCCGGGGATCGTCACATGGCGGAACTGCTGCCAGCGGGAGGCGCCGTCCATCGCCGCCGACTCGTACAGCTCACCCGGGATCGCCTGCATGCCGGCCAGGTAGATCAGCGCGTTGTAGCCCGTCCACCGCCAGGTGACGATCGCGGACACGCCGAGCTGCGAGGCCCAGGTGCTCGCCTGCCAGTCCACCGGGGAGAGGCCGGCGGAGGTGAGCAGCCAGTTGATCAGGCCGTAGTCACGGCCGAACAGCTGGGCGAAGACCAGGGTCGCCGCCGCCACCGAGGTCGCGTACGGCATCAGCATCGCGACCCGGAAGAACGTCCGCCCGCGCAGCTTGTAGTTGAGCAGGTGCGCCAGGCCGAGCGCCATCAGCAGCTGCGGCACGGTCGACAGCACCCCGATGGTGAAGGTGTTGCCCAGCGCGTTCCAGAAGAAGGGGTCCTCGAACAGCCGGGTGTAGTTCTGCAGGCCCAGCCAGTCCATCTGCTCCGAGGTCTGCAGCTCCACCCGGTGCAGCGACACGTACGCGGTGTACACCAGCGGGAACAGCCCGAAGGCGGCGAACAGGACGAAGAACGGCGCGACGAACCCGTACGGGGCGAGCCGCCCCGCCGCACGCGGGCCGGACCGGCGCGCCGCGGCGGCCGGTGCCGGCTGCCCGGGGCGCCGCCCGGCGGCCGGGGCCGGGGGAGAGGTGATGGCCATGGGGAGTCCTCGGACGGGGCCCCCGGCCGGACGGGCCGGGGGCCGGTGATCAGGCGTCGGTCATCGCCGGTGCGTCAGTTGCCGTTGGCCTTCTTGACGTTGTCCAGCGCGTGCTGCCACGCGGTGGCCGGCGCGGTGTTGGTGCGCTCCACCTCGCCCAGCGCGTCGGTGAACGCCTTGCCGATCACGCCGTCGTCCGTGCCCAGGACCTGGGCCGGCATCGCGGCCGCGGACTCGCTGAAGATCTGGCCGATCGGCGCGTTGTTGAAGTACGGGTCCTGGACCGACTTGATCTCGGCCTGCGCCGCCGTGCTCGACGGGAAGGAGCCCTGCTTGGTGAAGAGCTTCACCTGCTGCTCCTTGGCGGTCAGCCACTTGATCAGCTCGGCGGCCTCCTTCGGGTGCTTGGCCGTCCGCGGGATCGCCAGGTACGAGCCGCCCCAGTTGCCGGTCTTGCCCGGGCCCGCGGCGATGTCCCACTTGCCGGCGGACGCGTCGCCGGCCTGGCCCTTGATGTAGCCGATCATCCAGGCCGGGCAGCTCAGCGTGGCGAACTTGCCGGTGGAGAAGGCCTTGTTCCACTCCGGGGTCCACTGCGGCAGCTTGGCCGACAGGCCGTCCGCGACCAGCTTGGCGGAGTCCTCCCAGGCCGTCTTCACCGCCGGGCTGGTCTCGTAGACCGCCTTGCCGCCCTCGTCGGAGTAGCGGACCTTCTGCTGGCCGACCTCGGCGGTGAACATGCCCGCCGCGCTGTCCGTCCAGGCGTTGCCCGGCTGCGCCTTGGCCGCGTACTGCTTGCCCAGCTCCAGGTAGCCCTGCCAGGTCGACCACTTGGCGGCCAGCTCGATGCGGTCGGTGGGCAGGCCGGCCGCCTTGAAGAGGTCGGTGCGGTAGCAGATCGCCTCCGGGCCGATGTCGGTGCCCGCGCCGAGCACCTTGCCGTCCGCGGTCTTGACCGCCGCGCCCTTCCACTCCACCAGGCTGTCGTTGACGTCGCCGATGCCGACGGTCTTGAGGTCGGTGAACTTGTCGGCCTGCTTCTGCACGACGCTCGCCACGCGGCCGACCTCCAGGCCCTGGATGTCGGCGACACCGCCGCCGCCGGCCAGCTTGGTCTGCAGTGCCTGCCAGTACTGGGCCTCGTCCTGGGTGTCGGACTGCTTGATGGTGATGTTGGGGTGGGCCTTCATGTACTCGTCGTAGAGGCCGGTCTCCTTGAACCCGAAGGTGCCGAAGAGGTCGATCGTCAGGGTGACCTTGCCGTCGGCGGCGTCCTTGGAAGCGGTGCCACCGGAGGAGCAGGCGGTGAGCAGCATGGTCGCCGCGAGGGCGGCGGTGCCGAGGGCGGCCGTACGGCGGGCTCTGAACGGGCGCATGGGGATGTCTCCTGACCGGACAGGGGGTGGCTGGAGTCTGCGAAGGGGAGCGCTGACGAGCGAGCGCTCTCCGTGTGCCGCCGGCATGCCGATGCCCGGTGCTTCGTTTCTGAGAGCGCTCTCAGCGATGCAAGGAGATTGCCGGGGTTTGCGGTCGGCCGTCAAGGGGTCGAAACCTGACCGTAACCTCGAAAGCGGCCCCTCCGCCGTGGCCCTGCGGGCCTTTTCCGGCCGAGCGGGCGGCCGTTCGGGAGATTCTGTTCAGCGCATTGACACTCCGTCGGATCCGGCCCTACCGTCCCGATCGCTGAGAGCGCTTTCAGAACTCACCCTCACACTCACCCGTCCCCCACCCCCACCCGAGGTGGACCCGATGAAGATCAGATCCCTGCGCAGCCCGGCCGCGGCGGTCACCGCCCTGGCCCTGGCGGCCGCCGCAGCACTCACCGCGACCGTCGCCGCCGGCAGCGCCGCCGCCGCGACCGTCCCGGTCGGACTCGGCGGATACGCCGACACCCGCCCCGCCGGCACGGTCGGGCCGAGCAACGCCGACGGCGCCCCCGTCACGCCCAAGGTCACCACCCGCATGACCGGCAAGGCCGCCCCCACCAACGACTGGTGGTCCTCGCTGATCTACCAGCGCTACGCGGGCAACCCGTACTCCGAGAACATGTACGCCCACCCGTTCACCTTCAAGGCGAACGCGAACGGCCTGGAGGTCGGCTACCCCACCACGCCGACCATCACCTCCGACGGGCGCCAGTACGACTTCACCCACACCCGCGACCTCACCCTGGGCGTGGCCGGCCTCAACTCGCCGGACACCAAGGTCGACGGCTGGTCCGACTGGACGGTCACCCCCTACTGGGCCGACGCCGGCCACACCTTCAGCGCCACGGTCGGCCACGGCCTGCCGTACGTCTACGCGCATGCCACCGGCGGCGCCGCCCAGATCACCACCGCGGGCACCCCGACGGTCTTCGCCGACCAGGGCAACGTCCTCGGCATCACCGTCGGCGGCCACCACTACGGCCTGTTCGCGCCCACCGGCACCGACTGGACGGTGAGCGGCAGCACCCTCACCGCCGCCCTCGGCGGCAAGGACTACTACTCCGTCGCCGTGCTGCCCTCGCCCGCCGACCTCGCCCGGTACCGCACCTACGCCTACAGCTTCGTCACCGACACCAGGGCCACCTGGAACTACCAGGAGTCCGCCGGCACGCTGAGCACCACCTACACCGCCACCACCACCCCGCAGGAGGGCACCGAGACCGGCACCCTGCTCGCCCTGTACCCGCACCAGTGGCAGGCCACCGCCGACCCGCTCACCGCGCTCGCCTACACCTCGCCGCGCGGCACCATGAAGGTCCGGCAGGGCACCTCCTTCACCACCGCGCAGGCAGTCACCGGCGTGCTGCCCTCACTGCCCGACCTCGGCGCCTACGACCGCACCGCCCTCGACACCATGGTCAAGGCCGAGGCGAACGCCGCCGACCCGTGGCAGGGAGCCACCGACACCTACTGGACGGGCAAGGCCCTCGGCAGGCTCGCCCAGCTCGTGCCCGTCGCCGACCAGCTCGGAGACACCGCCACCCGCGACAAGCTGATCGGCCTGCTCAAGGGCAAGCTCGAAACCTGGTTCAAGGGCACCGGCTCGTCCGTCTTCGCCTACGACGCCACCTGGAAGACGCTGATCGGCTACCCCGCCTCCTACGGCACCGACGCCGAACTCAACGACCACCACTTCCACTACGGCTACTTCGTCCAGGCCGCCGCCACCGTCGCCCGCTACGACGCCGCCTGGGCCGCCGACTCCGCCTGGGGCGGCATGGTCAAGCTGCTCGCCAAGGACGCCGCCAACGCCGACCGCACCGACGCCCGCTTCCCGCTGCTGCGGAACTTCGACATCTACGCGGGCCACGGCTGGGCCTCCGGCCACGCCGGCTTCGCCGCCGGCAACAACCAGGAGTCCTCCTCCGAGGGCCTCAACTTCAGCTCCGCGCTGATCCTCTACGGCTCCGCCACCGGCGACACCACCTTGCGCGACCTCGGCGTCTACCTGTACACCACCGAGGCCAACGCCGTTCAGCAGTACTGGTTCGACGCCGACCACACCGTCTTCCCGAGCACCTTCGGCCACGCCACCGTCGGCATGGTCTGGGGCAGCGGCGCCGCCTACTCCACCTGGTGGACGGCCTCGCCCGGCATGATCCACGGCATCAACTTCCTGCCCGTCAACGGCGGGTCGCTCTACCTCGGCCGCCGCCAGGACGACCTGCGGGCCAACCTCGCCGAACTCAAGGCCAACAACGGCGGCGCCTTCACCGACTGGCGGGACATCCTCTGGGAGACGGAGGCGCTCGCCGACCCGGCCGCCGCCAAGGCCGACTGGGACGCCGGGAACGCCGGCTACACCCCGGAGGAGGGCGAGTCGAAGGCCCACACCTACCACTGGATCCACAACCTGGCCTCGCTCGGCACCCTGGATGCGGCGACGACCGCCGACACCCCGACCGCGGCGGTCTTCACCAATGGCGGCACCCGCACCCACGTGGCGTACAACTACACCACCGCCGCCCGCACCGTGCACTTCTCGGACGGCTACACGCTGACCGTGCCCGCCCGGTCCACCGCCACCGAGCGCGGCAGCCGGCAGGACGGCGGCACCGGCGGCGTCACCCCGTCGCCCACCCCGACCGGCTCGCCCACGCCGACACCCACGCCGACGCCCACCCCCACCCCGACCCCGACGGCCAGCACCGGCAACACCTTCTACCTGCAGCCCGGCGGCGCCCTGACCACCGCCTACGGCACCGCGGCCGCCGCCGACACGCTGCCTTCCGCGGGCGGTACCAACCACGACGGCACCCCGTACCAGGCGAAGGTCTACGAGATCCGCAACCTCAGCGGCACCGTGAAGCCCGGTGCGGCCACCGACTTCGACCTCTGGGTCGACGCCGGCAGCGCCGTCGGCCTCGGCCAGCAGGCCAGGATCTCCTACGACCTGACGGGCGACGGCACCTTCGAACGGGTCGAGACCTACCGGTACTTCGCCACCGACCCGGTCGCCGGCTGGGAGCGCTACTCCGGCGCCACGGCCGGACTCGCCTCCGCCACCGGCACCCTCGGCTCCCTCGACCACGGCACCGTCCGCATCGAGGTGTGGTCCGCGATCGGCAGTGCCCCCGCCCAACTGCGGGTCGGCGCCAGCCAGGCCCAGGGCAGCGCCTCCGTCCTGCGGATCCCGTTCGACTAGCCTCGCTTCCCGGGGCGTGCCGAGCCTTGTAGCGGCAAATCCGGGTCACCCCTGGTTTCCACGGTGGCCCGCATCCGCATCGCGCGGTTCCCCGCACCCCTGAACCCGACCACCCGAGCGCCTTCGAAGACGACTCCCAGGGTCCGTCGACTCGGCTCCCCGTCCCGCCCCGTGCGCATCGCCGGGGCGGACGGGGAGTTCCGCACGTCCGGGCTACCGGTCGGGCCCGCCGGCCGCGCCGACGCAGGCCTCGTTGCCCTCGGGGTCGGCCAGCACCCAGTGGGCGGGGGCGAACTCGTCGTTGACCAGGCGGCCGCCGGCCGCGAGCGCGGCGGCGATCCGGGCCTCGGCCAGGTCGTGGGGGACCCAGACGTCGACGTGGACCCGGTTGCGCTGCGGGCGGGGCTCCGCCATCTGCTGGAAGTAGAACGGCGCTCCGCGGCGCTGCGGGTCGACCAGGTCCTCGGGGCTGCCGGCGCGCTCCCGGTAACCGAGCAGGGCGCGCCAGAACGCCACCACCGCAGGCCCGGCGAGGGCGTCGACGGTGACCTGGACGGTCTGCACGGCCGACGGGTCCGCGGACAGGTCCAGCTTGCGGGCCACCGTCGAGATCCGGCGGGCCAGTTCGACGTGCCGCTCGGTCAGCCCGTAGTAGTCCTCGGTGAGGGCGATCAGCCGTACGGTGACGCCCTCGGGGCGCAGGTCGACGTCGGGGGCGTCCGCACCGGGGCCGGCCAGGTCGCCGATCTCCTGCACGAACCGGGCCCCGGCCGCGAAGGATCCGGTGCGGAAGTACGCGCAGGCCCCCTCGCCCAGCACCCGCCAGTCCTGTACGCCCTCGCTCTCGTGGAAGCGCCGGGGCCTGATCCGTTCGGTTCCGTGCACGTCGTCGGTCATGCGCGCCAACGTAGCAGGACGTGAACGGACCTTCCTGACCGAGCGTCACCCGGCAGCGTCGGCACCGTCCGGGCGGACCCGCTCGACCACCCGGAAGCGCTGCAGGACGAGCGCGGTCGAGCCGTCCACGGTGAACTCCGGGTCCTCCAGGACGGCCCGCAGCTCCGGGCCGTGCCAGAAGCTCTCGTGGCCGGCCCGCCACTCGGCGACCGAGGCGTAGCCCTCGCCCTCGGCCGCGGCGTGCCCGAGGTCGACCTCGGCGAGCGGCGCGATCCGTACCTCGGCCAGCTCGATCACCGCGACCACCCGGTCCTCGGAGTCCACCACGGCCTCCCGCAGGCCGGCGGTGGGCAGCGGCTCGCCCAGCTTCTCGTACTCCGCGACCAGGCCGGTGGTGCTCGTCTTGGAGCCGTCCAGGATCGCGGCGACGAGTGCGTCGCGCAGCGGCCCGGGGAATGCGAACTCGGCCTTCGGCAGACCCTGGTAGGTGTCACGGTCCATCCGGCCAGGTTAGCCCGGAGGTCGGTCGTGGACATCCGGATTCCGGCCGGGGGCGCCGTCGGGCGGCGTGGCCGTCGGCGGCTGCTCGGCGGCGAGGCGGCTGCGGGTGCGCATGAGGATGCGGCCCAGCAGGTTCCGTCCGGTGCCGTTGCGTCCGCAGCCCCAGTGGCCGTCGTCGAAGGTGTCCTCGACGAGCTCGTCGCCCCCGGTGGCCAGGAGGATCGCGCGGATGTCCTCGTGGGTACGGAACTTGGCCTCCACGCCGCGGCGCATCACCTCGTCCCGGGCCTTGTGCCAGTCCCGCCGCAGTGGCGCGGCCGGGTCGCGTCCCAGCGCGGCCGCGCGCAACGGGGAGTCGGCCCGGCGGATCCGTTCGGCCTGCCGGCCGCCGGAGAACCTCTGTGCCTGGTACCAGTGTTCGACGGCGGGCCAGTACGCGCCGTCCAGCTCGATGCCGTGCGGCGAGAAGGTGGAGAAGCAGCCGTACGGGACCTCGTCCGCGCCGTGGAATCGGATCGTCATGCCCGCCGTCCCTTGAGAGGGAGAGCGCCAGGCTTCCGGCCACCGGCCGCTCCGGGCAAGCGATTTCCGGCGCGGCGGACCCCGCGGATGATGTCCACAGGTCAAGTGAGCCCTAAGAGACGCTTAAGGGACTGCGGAGATTTGTATCCTCGCAGGTCAGGGGCTTGGCGCTGACTGAGGGCGGCATTGTCGGCGGGGGCGACTCGTCGGTAGCGTGTGGGCCCACCGGAGCCGCCCCGGTCGCGAAGAGAGCGCTCTCGCTCCTTCGGGTACGTGCGGTCCTCCCTGCTCCGCTTCCACCCGTACCCCAGGAAGGGGTGTGCCTGCATGGCCTCCCACCGCAAACGCCGCTGGTCGCTCGGCGGACTCGTGCTCGCGCTCACCACGGCCCTCGTGGGAGCGGCATTGGTCTCCGCCAACGACGCCGTGGCCCCGCGGGCCGGCGCCGCGACCGCCGCGCAGACCTGGTCCGACGAGTTCGACGGGCCGGCCGGCCGCGGCCCCGACGCCGCCAAGTGGACCCTGGAGACCGGTGGCGGGGGCTTCGGCAACCACGAGCTGGAGTACTACACCAACAGCACCTCCAACGCCGCGCTGGACGGCCAGGGCCACCTGGTCATCACCGCGAAGAAGAACACCGACCCCGGCCTCGGCTGCTGGTACGGACAGTGCCAGTACACCTCCGCCCGGATGAACACCGCCCGGACCTTCACCCAGGCGTACGGCCGCTTCGAGGCCCGGATCAAGATCCCGCGCGGCCAGGGCGTCTGGCCGGCCTTCTGGATGCTCGGCAACGACCTCGGCACGGCCGGCTGGCCGAACAGCGGCGAGATCGACGTCATGGAGAACATCGGCCGCGAGCCGAACAGCGTGCACGGCACCATCCACGGCCCGGGCTACTCCGGCGCCGGCGGCCTCGGCGCCGCGTACAGCCTGCCCGGCGGCAAGGCCTTCGCCGACGACTTCCACGTCTTCGCCGTCGACTGGAGCCCGAACGCCATCGTCTGGTCGGTGGACGGCACTCCGTACGAGACCCGCACCCCGGCCGACACGCACGGCAACAAGTGGGTCTTCGACCACCCGTTCTTCGTCATCCTCAACCTGGCGGTCGGCGGCGACTGGCCCGGCAGCCCGGACGGCTCGACGGCCTTCCCGCAGACGATGGTCGTCGACTACGTGCGCGCCTCCACCTCGGGCGGCAGCCAGGCGGCCGGGCCGATCCGCGGCATCGGCGGCATGTGCGTCGACGTGGCCGGCGGCTCCAGCGCCGACCGTACCCCGATCCAGCTGCACAACTGCACCGGCAACGCGGCCCAGCAGTGGACGGTCGGCAACGACGGCACCGTCCGCGCCCTCGGCAAGTGCCTCGACGTGTCGGGTGGTTCCACCGCGGACGGCGCCGCCGTCCAGCTGTACACCTGCAACGGCACCAACGCCCAGAAGTGGACGTACACCGCCGCGCACGACCTCACCAACGTCGGCGCGAACAAGTGCCTGGACGCCACGGGCGGCTCCTCGGCCGACGGTACCCGGCTGCAGACCTGGACCTGCAACGGCACCAACGCCCAGAAGTGGACCGTCGGCTGACCCCCCGGCCCCGGCGGTTCCACCGCGGCGCCCCGCACCCGGCCCCGGCCGGGCGCGGGGCGCCCGCCGTCGTGGGGGTACCCGCTACGGCCGCCGTTCGGGGAGGGGGCGCAGGCCGGGCCAGTGGGCGAGCATGCCCTGGTACATGGCGGTGGCGAGGCGTCCGAGGTCCCTGGAGGCGGGGGTGCCGGTGCTGAGGCGGCCGACCGTGCGCAGTCGGTGGGCGAGCCGTTGGCGGGCGGTGGCGGTGCCCCAGGTCCAGTCGCGGTGGGGGATCCGGGCCAGGTGGTCGGTGGTGCCCCGGTGCGCGCGCTGGACGAGGGCGTCGCCGCGCAGCAGCCACCCGGCGCAGGCGTCGGCGAGGTCGCCGTCCACCGCGGTGCCGGTGTCGGCCCGCCACTGCTCGCGGTAGGCGGCCTCGGCGGCCGCCAGCCGCTCCGGCGCGGGAGCGGTGGCGCACCAGCAGGTCGGGAAGCCGATGCGCAGGTAGGCGAGTTCGACGATGCCCGGCCCGCGGGAGGCCTGTTCGAAGTCGACGAAGCGGATGCCGTCGCCGGTGTGCAGGTCGTTGCCCGGGCACGGGTCGCCGTGCAGCAGGGCGCGGCCGGGCAGTCGGGCCAGCCGGTCGGCGAGGCCGTCGAGTTCGGCGCGCGCACCGGCCGGTACGACGGCGCCGAGCGCCCGGGCCAGCCGCAGGAAGGCCTCCACGTCCTCGCCGGTGGGTCCCGTCCAGGCGGGCAGGCCGCCGCCGTCGCCCGGGCCGGCCGCGGCGTGCAGCCGGGCCAGTGCCGCCGCGTAGTCGACCACCCAGTCCTCGTGCGGCGTGCCGTGCTCCAGGTGCTCCAGGACGAGTACCCGTGCCGCCGGGTCCGTCCCGAGGAGCCTCGGTGCCACCGGCGGGTCGGCCCGGGCGGCGATCCGCAGTGCGGCCGTCTCGCGGGTGTAGCGGTCGTCGGCTCCGGGCCCGTCGCGGAGCTGTTTGACGACCACGGGGGTGCCGGCGAGATCGGCCCGCCAGACCCGGGACCGCGGGCTGCTGCCCAGCCTGCGGGCGCCGCGCGGTGTGCCGAGCTCGGCCCTCAGCCGCTCTCCGAAGGGCAGTCGTGACCACATGGCGTCATCATCGCACGGGTACGAACCGTCCGGCGAGCGCATTGTTGACGAGGTGTCAGGCGGAGCCGCGGACCACCAGCCGGGTCGGCGTGATCACCGAGGTGGGGCCGCGGCGGGCGGTGGTGTCGACCTGGCCGGCGAGCCGGCGCAGCAGCAGACGGGCCATCAGGCGGCCCATGTCCTCGATGTCCTGCCGGATCGTGGTGAGCGGCGGGTCCGTCCAGGCGGCGATCTGTTCGACGTCGTCGAAGCCGACCACGGCCACGTCCTCCGGCACCCGGCGGCCGGCCTCGCGGAGCACCCGGAGCGCGCCCGAGGCCATCGCGTCGGAGGCGGCGAAGACGGCGTCGAGGTCGGGCCGGCGGGCGAGCAGTTCGGCCATGGCGCGGCCGCCGCCGTCCGGGGTGAAGTCGCCCTCGGCGATCAGGTCGGGGTCGCCGTAGGGCAGCAGGTCGCGGTAGCCGTCGAGGCGGTCGACGGAGGAGGTCTGGTCGAGCGGGCCGGTGATGGTGGCGATCCGCGTCCGGCCGAGGGACTGGAGGTGCTGGACGGCGATCCGGCCGCCGCCGCGGTTGTCGCTGTCCACGTAGGTCAGCTCGCGGTCGGACTCGGCGCCCGGCCAGCCGGGCCGTCCGCCTATCACGAACGGCAGGCCGACCCGGCGGGCGATGTCCGGCAGCGGGTCGCTGTGGTGCAGCGAGAAGAGCAGGGCACCGTCCACGTGGCCGCCGCCGAGGTACCGGCCGACCCGTTCGAAGTCGGCCTGGTCCTCGATGAGCAGCAGCACCATCTGGTTGTCCGCCGAGGAGAGCTCGCGGGAGATGCCGCGCAGGTGCTTGGCGAAGAACGGGTCGGAGAACAGTCTGCTCTCCGGCTCGGAGACGACCACCGCGACCGCCTGGTTGCGCCGGGTGACGAGGGTGCGGGCCGCGAGGTTGGGGACATAGCCGAGTTCGTCGACCGCGCGCTGCACCTTCTCGCGCAGCGAGGCGCGGACGCCGGCGCCGCCGTTCACCACCCGGGAGGCGGTGGCCCGGGAGACGCCGGCCCGTTCGGCGACGGACTCCAGGGTCGGTCTGGGCAGGGTGCCCGCGGTGTCGCCCCGGCCGGCGGTGCCGGTGCCGGGGTGGGATCCGCCGCGGGTCGGTGCGCCGCCGGAGGGCTCGGCGGGGGGTCCGTCGCCGGTGGGCTGGTGCTGCGACACCCTGGGCTCCTCTCACGGATCTGTTCGCATCAGAGCCTATCGGGTGCGTCGAGTCCATTGAGAGCGCTCCCAGGAATCGGGTCGTGTCGGACACCCGGCCCGCTCCCGACCCATGACGGCCATGTCCGATTTCCGCCGGTCGGGGCCGCCGGGGTGGCGCAGACTGGAGGGCGTGATCGACGACGAGACCAGGTACCGGGCCGTGGACAGCCGCGACTCCCGCTTCGACGGAGTCTTCTTCACCGCCGTCCGCACGACCGGGATCTACTGCCGGCCGAGCTGCCCGGCGGTGACCCCCAAGCGCGTCAACTGCACCTTCTACCCGACCGCGGCGGCCGCCCAGGGCGCCGGCTACCGCGCCTGCCGGCGCTGCCGCCCGGACTCCGTGCCCGGCTCGCCGGAGTGGAACCACCGCGCCGACCTGGTCGGCCGCGCGGTGCGGCTGATCGGCGACGGCGTCGTCGACCGCGAGGGCGTCGCCGGCCTCGCCGACCGCCTCGGCTACAGCGCCCGCCAGCTGCAGCGCCAGCTCACCGCCGAGCTCGGCGCCGGCCCGCTCGCCCTGGCCCGCGCCCAGCGCGCGCAGACCGCCCGGCTGCTGCTGCAGACCACCGGGCTGCCGGTCACCGAGATCGCCTTCGCGGCCGGCTTCGCCTCCGTGCGGCAGTTCAACGACACCGTGCGCGAGGTGTACGACCGCACCCCGACCGCGCTGCGGGCCGAGACGGCGGGCCGGCGGGCCGGTCACGCCGCGGCCGGCACCCTCGCGCTGCGGCTCGCCTACCGCGGCGCTCTGGACAGCGACCACCTGCTCGACTTCCTCGCGCTGCGCGCCGTGCCCGGCGTCGAGGAGGTCGTCCCCGGCGGCCGTCCCGGGGTGCGCACCTACCGCCGCACGCTCGCCCTCCCGTACGGCCACGCCGTCGCCGAGGTGGACGGGCTCGCCGCCGCCGACCCGCCGACCCGCGGCTGGCTGGACTGCCGCCTCGCCCTCACCGACCTGCGCGACCTCACCACCGCCGTGCACCGGCTGCGGGCGCTGTTCGACCTGGACGCCGACCCGGACGCCGTCGACGAGCGGCTCGGTGCCGACGAGTGGCTCGGCGCGGCCGTCCGCGCCCGGGCCGGGGTGCGCTCGCCGGGCCACGTCGACCCGCACGAGCTCGCCGTCCGCGCCGTGCTCGGCCAACAGGTCACGGTCGCCGCCGCGCGCACCCTCGCCGGCCGGCTCGCCGAGCGGTACGGCGCCGCCCTGCCCACGCCCAGCGGCGGCCTGCGGCTGCTCTTCCCGGCCGCGGCCGCGCTGGCCGGGGC
>NZ_JAHTIK010000001.1:6268873-6284331 GCF_025655475.1 Kitasatospora sp. DSM 101779
TGGCCGGGGCCGAGGACGGCGACCTCGCCATGCCGGCCGCCCGCCGCCGCGCCCTGCGCGGCCTGTGCGCGGCGCTCGCCGACGGCACCGTCCGCCTCGACGGCGGGGTGGACCGCGACGAGGCCTCCGCCGAGCTGCTCGCGCTGACCGGCATCGGCCCCTGGACGGTCGGCTACCTGCGGATGCGGGCCCTCGGCGACCCGGACGTCTTCCTGCCCGGCGACGCCGGGGTGCGGCACGGGCTGCAGCGGCTCGGCCTGCCCGGGGACGCGGCCGCCGCCGGGGCCGCCGCCCGCCCCTGGTCGCCCTGGCGCTCGTACGCGGTGCACCGGCTCTGGCTCGCCTCGGCAGCCCCCGCCCCCGCCGGCCCGATCGCCCCGGAGGCGGCGCGATGACCACGGTGTTCACCACCATGCCGAGCCCGCTCGGCGAACTGCTGCTCGCCGGCCGGGTGGACGGCGACGGGCCGGTCGCCCTGATCTCCGTCACCGCGCCCGGGCAGCGCGACGCCCCGGCCGAACCGGGGCCCGGCTGGCTGCCCGACCCGGAGGCGCTGGCCCCCGCCGTGGACCAGCTCACCGCCTACTTCGCGGGCACCCGTACCGCGTTCGACCTGCCGCTCGACCCCGAGGGCAGCGAGTTCCGCCGCCGGGTGTGGCAGGCGCTGGACGACATCCCGTACGGCTGCACCGTCACCTACGGCGAGCTCGGTGCCGCGGCCGGCCTGCCCCCGACGGCCGTCCGGGCGGTCGGCGGCGCGGTCGGGGCCAACCCGCTGCTGGTGGTCCGCCCCTGCCACCGTGTCGTCGGCGCGAGCGGCGCCCTCACCGGCTTCGCCGCCGGGATCGACCGCAAGCGATGGCTGCTGGAGCACGAACGCGGCGCCACGCTCTTCTGAGCACCGTCCCCGGGGTCCGTCCGGGTCGGTCCGGCGTGCGGGCAGCGGCCCGGCGGGCTCAGCCGCGCTCGTCCGCGGCGGCGGTGTCGCCGGCGAGGGTGCGGGCGAGGTGTTCGAGGCCGGGCAGGGCGTTCATGACCGCGTCGCGGTCGGTCGGCGAGAGGCTCTCCAGCGCGTCGGCGAGGCGGCGCTCGTGCGCCCGCCGCCAGTCCTGCAGCTGGGTGCGGCCGGCCTCGGTGAGCGCGATCCGCGCGGTGCGGCGGTCGCCCGGGTCGGCCTGGCGGTCCACGAAGCCGGCCTCCAGCAGTTTGCCGACCAGGCCGCTCACGGTGTTCGGGGCCAGCCGCTGCCGGGCCGCCAGTTCGCCGACCCGCATCGGTGCGGCGGCCAGCGTCTGCAGCAACTCGACCTGTGCCATCGGCAGCGACTCCCACGGGTAGTCGGTGCGGATGCTGCTGCGCAGGGCCCGGCGCAGCCGGGTGATCACGTCGGTCAGCCGCTGGGCCCGCTCGATCGCCACGGCCTCCTCCAGGGGGGAGGCGGCGGCCGCGTCCCCGGGCAGGGGAGGAGCGGGCGCGGTGGGCGGCACGGGGTGGGACGGCTCCGACATGGCGGACAGCGTATCGGCTCGCCGGTCGCCTCCCGCCCCACCGCTCACGGGCGTACCACGGGCCGTACTGTTCCGGTCACAGATATGGTCTGTTTACGAGTATGTCTGTTGCAGAGATACTATGGAGCCGTGCCCGACCCCACCCACCGAACCCGTCTGGTCGACAGCGTCCTGCTGCTGGCCGAGCGGCCACGACCGCGCACCGTCGCCGCCTGGCCGCACGCGCACTGGCTCGCGGTGGGCACCGTCTGCCTCGGCGCCTTCCTCGGCCAGCTGACCGCCAGCGTCACCGCCCTGGTCTTCCCGGCGCTGGAGGCGCACTTCGACGCCGGCTTCGCCGCCGTCGAGTGGGTGTCGCTCGCCTACCTGCTGGTGCTCGTCGCCCTGCTGGCGCCGGTCGGCCGGCTCTCGGACACCGTCGGCCGCAAGACGATGTACCTCGGCGGGTTCGCGGTCTTCGCCCTGGCCTCCCTCGCCGCCGGCTTCGCCGGAGGGCTGTGGGTGCTGGTCGCCTGCCGGGCCGTCCAGGCGGTCGGCGGGGCGATGATGCAGGCGAACAGTGTCGCACTGGTCGCCCGCGGGGTACCGGCGGGGGCCATGCGCACCGCGCTCGGCGTCCAGGCGGCCGCCCAGGCGCTCGGCCTGGCCCTCGGACCGACCGTCGGCGGACTGCTGGTTGCGCACGCCTCCTGGCGGTGGGCGTTCTGGGCCAACGTCCCGATCGCCGTGGTCGGCCTGCTGGCCGGCTGGTTCCTGCTGCCGCGCAGCCGCCGCGAGCCCGTCCCGCCCCGCCCCGCGGCAGTCGCCGGGGCCCGCCGCGAGTCCCGCTTCGACCTGCTCGGCCTGGTGCTGCTCGCCGCCGCCTCCTCCTCGCTGCTGCTCGCCCTCTCCACCGCCGCCGGGCTGCCCCTGCCGGGCTGGGCCGTGGTCGTGCTGCTCGCAGCCGCGGGGCTGTTCACCGCGGCGCTCGCCCGGCAGGAGCAGCGGGCGGACACCCCGATCATCGCCCCCGGACTGGTCAACACCCCCGGCGTCCGGGCCGGGCTGGTGGTCGCGCTGATCGGCTACCTGCTGCTGTTCTGCCCACTGGTGCTCGGCCCGGTGATGCTCGCCTCGGCCGGCGTCGGCGCCGGCACCGCGGGCCTGGTGATCACCGCCCTGCCGGCCGCCTTCGCGATCGCCGCCACCGCAGGCGGCGCCCTGCTGCCCCGGCACTGGTCGGACGCCCGCCGCGGCCGCGCCGGCGCCCTGGTGACCACCGCGGGCCTGCTCGTCCTCGCCCTGCTGCCGGTGTCCCCGGTACTCGCCCCCGTCCCGCTGGCCGTGGCCGGCTACGGTCTCGGCCTGCTGCTGCCCGCCAACAACACCCTGGTGATGCGGTCGATCCCGGCCGGGAGTTCCGCCGTCGGCGGCGGCATGGTGAACATGGTGCGCAGCCTCGGCACCGCGCTCGGCACGGCCCTGCCGGTACTCGGCGTCCACCTGGCCGGGGCGGGGACCGGCGGCCGGGCCGTCCTGCTGCTCCTGGTCGCCGCCGCGCTGGCCGCCGTCCGGCTGTGCACCGCCGGCCGCCCCCGGACCGCCGCCCGCAACTGACCCGGGGGAGCGGCCCGGACGCGACGGCGGGCTGGCCGGACGCTCCCGTCCGACCCGCCCGCCGTGGTGCCCGCGCCGCTCAGGACAGCGGCTGCGCCCCGCGCTTCGCGAGCATCGACGTCATCAGGTCGATCTCCGACTTCTGCCCGTTGACCATGGTCTGGGCGAGCCGCTTCTCGACGTCGTTGCGGGCCACGTCCACGTAGCCCTGCGCCATCGCCACGCCGCCCTTGTGGTGCTCGATCATCAGCTGCAGATAGAGCACCTCGGCGTCCCGGCCGCTCAGCGAGCGGAGCTTGGCCAGGTCCGTGTTGGTGGCCATGCCCGGCATCAGCGAGCCGTCGTGCGCGGCGTAGCTGTGGCCCATCCACGCCATCGGCTTGGCCGAGGTGCTCTGGGTCAGGCCCCACTGGTCGAGCCAGCCCGTCATCATGCCGCGCTGGTTCGCCTGGGTGTTGATGATGTCGAAGGCGAGGTTGCGCACCTCCTCGTCCTGCGTGCGGTCGCGGACGATGAAGGACATATCGATGGCCTGCTGGTGGTGGGTCGCCATGTCGCGGGCGAACCCGGCCTCGGGTGAGTCGGTGGCGGGCGCCGCCACCGACGACGGACCGCCGGAGTCCGAGCCGCCCGCCACCAGCGCGGACACGCCGAGGCAGAGCGCGATCACCGCGGCGATCGCCGCCGGCCACCACAGCAGCTTCCGCGACCGGCGCGGCGCACCGCCGTCGCCGGACTCCCCGGTCCGGGTGGCCGAGGTCTCCTCGGCGCCCGTCATCACGGCATCACACCGGAGCTGCAGGACGCGCCGGGCTCCTGGGTCTGCGGACCCTGGACGTACTTGGTGAAGAACTGCTCCACCCGCGGGTCACTGGCGCTGTCCACGTTCAGCTGGGTGCCCCAGGCGGAGAGGGTGATCGGGCTCTTCTCGTCCGGGTACGGGCTCATGAAGGTGTACGGGGTCGCCTTGACCTTCTCCGACAGCTTCTTGATGTCGTCGGCGGACGCCTTCGAGTTGTACGTCACCCAGACCGCGCCGTGCTCCAGCGAGTGCACCGCGTTCTCGTTGGCGAGCGGCTTGTCGTAGACGTCGCCCATGCAGTTCGCCCAGCGCGGGTTGTGGTCGCCGCCGACCGGCGGGGTCTGCGCGTAGGTGACCTTGGTCTCGACGTGGTTGCGCGACAGGTTGTCCCAGGTCTGCACGCCCTGGATCGGGGCCTTGGCGGCAGCCTCCTTCGCGTCCTTGTCGTGCTTGGCGTCGAGGGCTATCCAGGTCCCGGCGCCGATCATGCCGGCCAGCAGCACGCCGGCCAGGCCGAAGATGACGATCTTGTTGCGGCGGTCGCGCTTCTGCTCGGCGGCACGCAGCTCCGCGATGCGGGCCCGGCGGTCGGCCTGCCGCTCGTTCGGGCTCTGCCGGTTGCCCGGGTTGCCGGAGGTCTGCTTGGACGGCTTGGACTGCCTGGAGGCGGAACCCATGAGTGTGTCCTTGTCTCCGCGGTGCGCACGGGCACGGCGGTAGGGCGAGAGGGGGAGGGGGCGGCGGAGCCGTCGGCCCGTCCGGTGCACAGGGGCACGGGTCACGGCCGACGGTGGGTTCCGCTCAGGACCTGTGGACCTGCAGCACGTGGAGGTCGGGCGCAGCGGGCGGCCCGGCCAGCGTGTCGAGCGGGACGGCGGCGGGCAGCGCCGGCGCCGGAACCAGCTGCGGCAGGGCGACCGCCACCGGCTGCGGGGGAGCGTTCGGCAACTGCGCCTCCAGCCCGCGGAACGGGTGGCTGGTGCAGCCCTTCCCCGGACCAGGATGATCGCCGTCGGCGGAGCACCAGACGTGCGGACCGCCCTCGTCGGACCACCCGGCGACGGCATGTCCGGCGCCGTGGGCGGCCGGGACGGCGTCGGCGGCGTGCGGACCGGTTGCGGCCGAGACTGGAGGGGCGGCCGGGAAGTGCCCTGACACCGCCTTCGCCGTCCCGGCGCACGGCAACAGCGTCATCAGACCGGCGACGAGCAGCGCCCACAGCACCACGGCCGGGCGACCGCCCGCGCGGACGGACCGCCCCGGCTCGCCGGTCGCGGATGCTGGCACGCTCATGCGCACATATTAATCAGCCGAAGGGGTGAAGCGGTCCCCCTCTTGGCCCACCCGACCCGGGCCGGAAGGCCCCTCCTGCGCATTTCAGGGGCCCAAAAAGGACGCTCCGGACATCCGCCCCCGACCCGTCCGCGCCCCCTCCGGACGGATGGCCGAATCCGAGCGGATCACACCGTCGCTGCGCCCGGCGGGCGGCCGGGTGTCCCCGAAAGCCGGACACCGTCGTTCTCCTTCGGAAGAATGACCAACCGAGTCCGGCACACCGGCCCGCTCGGCAGACGGCAGACACGGCACGAGGAGCCGCCACGTGAGCAACCAGGGCGCATCCCCGCACGACCGGCCCGAGGACGGCTGGTGGCAGGCGGTCTACGCGGGCCCGGCGGGCACCCTGCCGGATGCTCCCGGGGCCGCCGGGGGCGAGGGCAGCGTCGACGACTGGTTCGACTCCGCGGCCGGCATGATCGGCCCCCAGCGCACCGGCACCCCCGCCGGCCCGGCTCCGGAGGCCGCCCCGGTACCTGAGGCGGGCGCACCGACACACGAGTCGGCACCAGCGGGCGCCGCACCGAAGGACGCACCGGCCCCGTCCCGCCCGCACTGGGCGCCACCGGTGAAGCCGGCGCAGGACCCGGCGGCGGAGCCCGCGCCGCGGCCGGTGCCGGCACCGACGCCGTCCCGCCCGCACTGGGCACCGCCGGCGGCCGCGGAACGGGAGCCCGCCGTACCGCCCGCCGCCCGGCCGGAGCCCGCAGCGGCCCCGCCCCGCCCGAGCTGGGTACCCCTCGCCCGTACCGGCCCGGATCCCGCTGCCGCAGCGGAGCCCGGCGTCGACGAGCCCGGCGTCGACGAGCCCAGTGTCGACGACTGGTTCGACATGGCCGCCGGGGTGATCGGCGGCCCGCGCCCCGCCCCGGCCGTCGCCGAGGAGCAGGCCCCGTCCGCTCCCGAGCCCGTCGACGACGCCGAGCCCGAGCCGACGCTCACGCTCGGAACGGTCCGCCGCCGCGTGCCGGAGCCCGCCCCCGCGGCGCCCGGGCCCGTCGACGGCGCCGAGCCCGAGCCGACGCTCACGCTGGGTACCGTCCGGCGGCCCGGGCCGGAGCCGGACACCACCGTCGACGTGCGTCCCGCCGGACGGCCCGCCGCCCCCGTGACCGGTCCGACGGTGATCCTGCGCAAGCTCGCGTCCCCCGACGCGGACCGGCCCGAGTCGACGACGTCCGCCCCGGCCCGACCCGCCCAGGTGGAGCCCGCTCCGGCCGAAGCCGCCCCGGCGCAGCCCGCCGCGGCCCAGCCCCGTCCCGCCCCGCGCCGGATCCCGCTGGAACCGCCGGTCCCGCACGTGGGCGAGCGGCCCCCGACGTACAGCCCGGAGCCCACCGCGCTGCCGGCCTCCGATCCGGCCGGGCTGGGTGCGATCGTTCCGGACACCGTGCTCGACGGCGCCCAGTACGGCCCGGCGATACTGCGGGCGGCCTCCGTCCGCGGCGACTCCGCCCGGTTCCGCGGCGAACCGCGCCGCGACGCCCTGCTGGTGACCCGGTTCGGCGAGGGCGAGGACGGCCTGGTGCTCGCGGTGGTCGCCTCGCCCGCCCGCTCGGCGGACGCCGCCACCGGCTCGGCCGCCGCCGCGGAGGCCGCCCGGCAGCTCGCCGCCGCGATCGGCCGCAGCCGGGTCGAACTCGCCGCGGACCTGCGCGCCGGGGCCCGCGACCGGCTCCGCTACGGCCTGCAGCGGCTCACCGTCGGTGCGGCCGCCCGCCTCCGGCCGGCCGGCGACCCGCCGGTGGAGCCCGGCGACGCGGAGTCCGGCGCGCTGCACTGCCTGCTCGTCCCGCTGGACGGCGAGGCCGGGCACCGGGCCGCGTTCGGCACCGGCCCCGGCGGGCTCTACCTGCTGCGTTCCGGCCACTGGATCGACGCCTACGCGGCCCGGCTGCTGCACCACCCCGACGGGGAGCCGCAGCCGGCGGCCGCCGCCGCGGCGCCCCGGCCGTTCCGGTTCCGGATGGTGCCCGCGACGACCGGTGACATCCTGCTGCTCTGCACGGCGGGCCTGGCCGGCCCGATCGCGGACGAGCCCGCGGTGGCGCGTTTCCTCTCCAACCACTGGGCCCACCCGCACCCGCCGGGCAGTGTCGACTTCCTGCGCCAGGTCCAGGTGCGGGCCAAGGGCTACGCCGACGACCGCACCGCCGCCGCGCTCTGGACGGAGTAGCGGCGGCCCGCCGCCCCGTGACCGCCGCTCAGTCGAGCAGGGCGGCGGTCACGGAGGCGACCTGGGCCAGGGCATCGGCGCGGTCGGCCCCCGGCAGGCCGACGGCCAGCGGGACGGCGAAGCCGTCGAGCACGGCGCGGATCTGCCGTGCCCGGTCGTGCGGTTCCCCCGCCGTGCCGTGCTCGCCGTCGGCGGGCGGACGGCGGAAGGCGCCGGAGGCGACGCCCTCCTCGATCAGCGCGACGAGGTCGGCCTGCCAGGGAGCCTCGATCTCCAGCTGGCCCTGCCGGATCTCGGCGCTGGCGGGCGAGCGGCCCCAGACCTCGACCCAGAGGATCCACCGGGGATCGCCGGGCCCCTCGGGCAGGTACAGCTCGGCGTAGGCGGCGAGCCGCTGCCGGACGGTGAGCTCCTGCCGGGCCAGGGCGGCGCGCCGCCGCCCGCCGAGCTGCTCCTCGCTCCAGCGGAGGGTCTCCAGCAGCAGCTGGTCCTTGCTGCCGAAGTAGTAGAGGAGGTGGCCGGCGCTCATCTGCAGCTCGCGGCCGAGACCGGCCATGGTGAGTTTGTCGAGTCCGTGCTCGGCGATCGCGGCCCGGGCGGTCGCGAAGACCTCCTCGCGGGGCCGTGCGGCCCGGCGCGCCCGCGGCTCCGCCATGTCCTGCTCCTCCTCGTCGTCCGGCCCCACTTTAGGGCTTCGCCACCGGGCCGTCGGCGAGCGGTCTCACCAGCCGCTGTGCTCCTGGCCCTCGGCCTCCTCCTGTCGGCCGGCGGCGCGGCCGGCCTCGTACACCTTGCGCACGAACTCGGCAGCCTGCTCCTGGTCGAGGTCGTCGGTGAGGCGCATCAGCTCGTCGGTGAAGGTGATCAGCCAGTGTGTGGTCATGCCCTCATGACACCGTGCGGGACGGCGCGCAGCCCGCCGGACACCGTCCGGCGGGCTGCGCGTCCTGCACAATCACTCGTCCGGCCGGGGCCGGAGCGGCGGTCAGAACGCCGAGTCGTAGGTGTAGTACCGGGTGTGGTCGAGCATGTCGGCCGGGGTGGTGTCGTTCCACGGCTTCATCGCGGTGTTCAGCGAGACCACGTTGGTGGTGGCGGCGGTCGGCAGGTAGCCCTGCTGGGGGTGGCGGCGCTGCCACTCGGCCCACAGCTTGTCGATGAAGCAGTGGTGCAGCCAGAACACCGGGTCGTTGGGGGACATGCCGGTGCCCATCAGACCGCCGACCCAGACGTGCACCCGGTTGTGCAGGTTGACGCCGCGCCAGCCCTCCAGCTGGTTGCGGAAGCCTGCGGAGGAGCTGTTCCACGGGGCGGCGTCGTAGGTCTGGACGGCGAGGACGGACTCCACCTCGGCCCGGGTGGGCAGTTGGGCGACGCCGGTGCCGAGCGAGCGGCGCAGGTAGTCGCGGCTGTCGGGGCGGACGGTGATCGTCCACTGGCCGCCGGCGCCGGCGAACGGGCCGGTGGTGACGCGGTTGTCGCCGGAGCGGCCGTTGCCGCCGAGCAGGTCGTCGGCCCACAGGCCGGCGGTGGCGGTGCGGTCGGCCGTCCAGTCCCAGTAGGGCAGGGTGACCGCGGGGTTGACGGACTGCAGGTCCTGCTCGAACTGGAGCAGGAACTTGCGGTGCCAGGGCAGGAACGACGGCGAGCGGTGGCCCGTCCGCTCGCCGTTGTCGGTGTCGCTGACGATGAAGCGGTTGTGGGTGCTGACGTAGGCGTCGTAGCGGCCGAGCCGCTTGAGCTGGAGCAGGGCGTCGACGAAGTCGCGCTTCTCCTTGGCCGTGAGGGTCGCCTGGTTCTTGCGGACCGCCATGGTGTCCTCCTGGAGGTGCTGGTGGGTGGGTGCGGGGGAGGGGCGGGCCCGGTCAGGCGATCGGGACGAGGGTGGCGCCCTGCAGCTCGACGACGGCGGCGCGGGCGAGCGCGAGCGGGGTCTGGTGCGGCTGGTAGTGGTTGACGACGCTGATCCAGGTCCCGTCGGCGTTGCGCATGACGTGCAGTTCCTCGCCGTCGACCTGCACGGTGTAGTCGGCGCCGTGGTGGTGGTGGCCGGATGCGGCGGGGCGGCCCTGGATGCGGCGGCCGCGGTAGACCTCGTCGAAGGTGTCGTGGCCGCCGGGCCCGGCCGCGGCGGCCGGGGTTCCGGTCGGTCCGGCGAGGCCGAGGACGGCGGTGCCGACGGCGGCGGTGAGGGCGACGCCGGCGCCCTGGAGCATCCGGCGGCGGGTCAGCTCGGCGTGGTGACCGGCTTCGGGCATGGGTGATTCCCCCCTGGTGGAGCGGATCTGACGACGCGTCGGCGGCGGCACGTGCTTGTGGCATATGCGCCGTCGCGCGGTCCCCATGCTGGCAAGGCGGGCCGCGGCCGCGGAACCGTCCATCGGCGGGGGCCGGTCGACAGACCGAAATCCGGACACGGGTGAACGCTCAACGAACACCGTGGGCCGCGCCCGACGGAGGGCTGACGGCGCGTCGGCCCGGGCCGGGCGATCAGCCCTGCGTGCCGGTGGGCCCGTCCGCGGTGGTGGGCCTGGTGCCGTACTCGGCGGCCCAGCGGCTGCCGAGCAGCACGATGTCGGCGGTCTCCACTGCGCGGCCGGCGGCCTGGTCGTAGTAGGTGCGCTCGACGGCCAGGACGGGGGCCGCGGGCGTGCTGCCGAGCAGGGCGGCCTCGGCGCGCGAGGCGCCGCGGGCGGTGACCCGCTCGACCGGGGTGCCGACCTCGATCCCGATCAGCGCCATCCGGTCGGCGACGCCGATGCCCGCGTAGGGGCCGGCCTCCGGCAGGACCACCAGGGTGCCGCCGGTGACGGCCATCGGCTCCCAGGAGTCGGCCAGTTGGACCGGCTCGCCGTCGGCCCGGTAGACGTACGCGGTGTGCATCACCGGGTCGCCGGGGGCGATGCCGAGGCGTTCCGCGATCCGCGCGTCGGCCCGGGCGGTGGTCGACTCGCTGTCCCAACTCGCCCGGACGCCCTGGGCGGTGAGCAGTGCCTCGGTCGGCGATCCGGAGCCGGCGGCGACCCGTGGGCGGCGCACCAGCAGGGGGCGTTCCTCCTGCGAGCGGACGAAGTGGCCGCGGCCCGGCCGCGCGACGACCAGGCCCTCGTCGACGAGCACGGCGTACGCGCGCTGGCCGACGGTGCCGGAGTACCCGGTCTCCTCCTTGATCTCGGAGAGGGAGGGCAGGAGGTCACCGGGCGCGAGGTCGCCGGACTGGATGCGCTGGCGGAGCCGCTCGGCCACCCGGAGGTACGGGGGCGGCGAGCTGTCCTGACTCATCCTGTGTCCTCTCACTGAGTGACGGCGAGGTGACAGAGTATCCGTCCGGCCACTAGTCTATTAGTACAGTTCCAGTCTGTTACTAGGGAAGGGGCGGTGCAGGTCAGCGTGCGTGCGAACGTCCTGCGCGAAGCCCTCGAACGGGCCACCGGCGAGGTCGCGACGACCACCGGGAAAGCCCCTGGCGCTGTCCGCATCACCGTGACGATCCCGGAGCGGTGCACCGACGAGCAGTGGGCCGCCGTGCTGCAGGTCCTGAGATCAGTGGCGCGCTGGGGCGCCAGTGACGGCGCCGGTCGCACCGTGGTCTGGGCCGAGGTCCAGGAGGACCCGTGCTGAAGCCGAACCCCGATCCCGACCGCGACTCCGCCGACTCCGCGGATTCCGCCGGTCCGCGCGAGTCCCGCGAAGCCCTGCCCGAGCCGGACGAGGTGCCGCGCTACCGGCGCTGCGGGCGGTGCGCCCGCTGCCACGGCGGCGGCCCGGGTGCTCCGCCGACCGGCGACTGCTGGTCCGACTACCTGGACGCCGTCACCGAGGTGCTCACCCGCGCCGCCGGCGGCTGAATCCGACCGGGCGGGGCCGTCCCGGTGCAGCAACGCCGGGGCGGGCGCGGCACCTCGCGGTACCGCGCCGGCCCCGGCGTGCGACAGCCGACCCTGCGTCAGCCCTGCGGCTGCTGCTGGGTGATGCAGTGGATACCGCCGCCGTTGGCGAAGATCTCCCGGGCGTCGACCAGCTCCACCGTGCGGCCCGGGTAGGCCTCGGCGAGGATCGCGGCCGCCTCCTGGTCGCGCGGGTCGTCGAAGGCGCAGAGCACCACGGCGCCGTTCGCCACGTAGTGGTTGATGTACGAGTAGTCGACCGGCTCGCCCTCCTCGTCCAGCAGCACCGTGGGCGCGGGCAGTTCGATCACCTCGAGCGGCCGGCCCTGCGCGTCGGTGGAGGCGCGCAGGATCGCCACCAGCTCCCGGCAGACCTCGTGGTCCGGGTGGGCCGGGTCGGGCTGCACGTGTGCCACGACCACGCCGGGGCGGACGAAGGAGGCGACGATGTCGATGTGCCCGCGGGTGCCGAACTCGTCGTAGTCGCGGGTGAGTCCGCGCGGCAGCCAGATCGCCTTCGTGGTGCCGAGGAAGGCGTGCAGCTCGGCCTCGACCTCCTCGCGGGTCCAGTCGGAGTTGCGGCCCTCGCCCAGCTGCACGGTGTCGGTGACCAGGACGGTGCCCTCGCCGTCGACGTGGATGCCGCCGCCCTCGTTGATCAGCCGGGAGGCGAAGCGCTGCACACCGGCGAGCCCGGTGATGTGCTCGGCGATGTGCTGGTCGTTGTCCCAGCGGGCCCAGGACTGCGCGCCCCAGCCGTTGAAGATCCAGTCCGCGGCGGCCACCCCGCCCTTGCCGTCGACCAGGAAGGTCGGGCCGATGTCGCGCATCCACGCGTCGTCGAGCGGCCGTTCCACGATCTCCACCTCGGGGGCGACGTACTTGCGCGCCTCCTCGGTCTCGCCGGTGTTGACGACCAGCGTCACCGGCTCGTACCGGACGATGGTGTTGGCGACGGCGGCCCAGGCCTCGCGGCCGGCGTGCAGGTGTTCGGGGCTGTCGAAGGTGGGGTTGGTGGTCGGGAAGGCCATCCAGGTGCGCTCGTGCGGGTGCCATTCGGCGGGCATCCGGAATCCGAGCTCGGCGGGAGTGGTCATGAGGGTGCGTTCCTAAGCGGTGGTGGGGTGGGGGTCAGAGGAAGTAGAGGCGGCTGAGCGAGACGCTGTCGGCGGGGTCGGAGCGCAGCGGTTCGCCGTCCAGCGAGACCAGGCCGGTGGCGGCCTCCACCTGGACGTGGCCGGTCCGGGCGTTGCGCACCATGTCCTTCGGACCGATCCCGCGGGTGCCCCGGACACCCACCCGGCGCCTGCGGGTGGGCAGTTGGTCACCGGCGACGTCCAGGTAGGAGGCCTCGGCGGCGGCCTGCGAGACGAAGGCGACCGAGATGTCCGCGGCGGTGGCGCCGTGCGCGCCGAACTGCGGCCCGAGGACGAGCGGTTCGCAGCGGTCGGTGGACGCGTTGGGGTCGCCGACCACGCCGTACGCGGGGAAGCCCGCCTTGAGGACCAGTTGCGGCTTGGCACCGAAGTGGTCGGCCCGCCACAGCACGATGTCGGCGAGCTTGCCGACCTCCAGCGAGCCCACCTCGTGGGAGAGGCCGTGGGCGATGGCCGGGTTGATGGTGAGTTTGGCGATGTAGCGCAGCACGCGCTCGTTGTCGTCGCCGCCGGCGGTGGTGCCGTACGAGCCCTCGCCGTCCATCGGGCCGAGTTCGGCCTTCATCTTGCCGGCCATGGCGAAGGTGCGGCGCACCGTCTCGCCGGCCCGGCCCATGCCCTGGGCGTCGGAGGAGGTGATGCCGATGACCCCGAGGTCGTGCAGCACGTCCTCGGCGCCCATCGTGCCCGCCCGGATCCGGTCGCGGGCCATCGCGGCGTCGCCCGGCAGGTCGACCTTGAGGTCGTGCGCGGAGACGATCATGCCGAAGTGCTCGCCGAGGGCGTCCCGGCCGAAGGGCAGGGTGGGGTTGGTGGAGGAGCCGATGACGTTCTCCACACCGGCCATCTTCAGCACGTTGGGGACGTGCCCGCCGCCGCAGCCCTCGATGTGGAAGGCGTGGATGGTGCGGCCCTCCAGCACCTTGATGGTGTCCTCGACGGAGAGGCACTCGTTCAGGCCGTCGGTGTGCAGGGCGACCTGGACGTCGTACTCCTCGGCGACCCGCAGTGCGGTGTCCAGGGCGCGGGTGTGCGCGCCCATGTCCTCGTGCACCTTGAAGCCGGAGGCGCCGCCTTCGGCGAGCGCCTCGATCAGCGGGGCTGCGTCGGAGGAGGAGCCGCGGCCGAGGAAGCCGATGTTGACCGGCCAGGCGTCGAAGGCGTTGAAGGCGTGCCGCAGCGCCCAGGGGGAGTTGACGCCGACGCCCCAGACCGGGCCGAACTCCTGGCCGATGATCGTGGTGACGCCTGAGGCCAGCGAGGCCTCCATGATCCGCGGCGAGAGCAGGTGGACGTGGGTGTCGATGGCGCCGGCGGTGGCGATCATGCCCTCGCCGGAGACGATCGTGGTGCCGGTGGAGACGACGACGTCCACACCGTCCATGGTGTCCGGGTTGCCGGCCCGTCCGACGGAGACGATCCGGCCGTCCCGGATGCCGATCGAGGTCTTGCGGATGCCCTGGACCGCGTCGATGACCACGACGTTGCTGATCACCACGTCGCAGGTCTCGCGGATCGCGGTGGCCTTGAGGTGCAGGCCGTCCCGCGCGGTCTTGCCGAAGCCGGCGAGGAACTCGTTGCCGGGCTCCTGCGAGTCGGACTCGACCCGGACGATCAGCCCGCTGTCGCCGAGCCGGATCCGGTCGCCCGCCCGTGCGCCGTGCACGGAGATGTAGTCATGGGGGGAAATCGCTGTCATGACTCGACCTCCGCGTCGTCGAAGCCGGTGAGGTAGCCGGTGGCGCGCGCCTTCTCCAGTGCGGCCTCCTTGGCGCCGGGCGCGTCCAGCGGCCCGTCGACCAGCCCGGCGAATCCGATCGCGACCCGCTCGCCGCCGATCGGGACGAGGCCGACCTCGACGGTGGCCCCGGGGTCGAACCGCACCGAGGACCCGGCCGGCACGGCCAGGTGCGTGCCGTAGGCGGCCGCGCGGTCGAAGGCGAGACGCGGGTTGGCCTCGAAGAAGTGGAAGTGCGAGGTGACCGAGATCGGCACCGCCGCGGTGTTGTGGACGGGCAGCACGACCGTCTCCTCGACGGGGTCGTAGCCGTGCCCCGGGCCCACCAGGGCCGCGCCGGGCGCCTCGTCGCCGAGTGAGCCGGAACCGCGGAACGGGTCGTTGACCACGGCGAGCCGGGTGCCGTCGTCGAAGACCGCCTCGACCTGCACCACGGTGACCACGTCGGGCACGCCGGGCAGGACGTCGTCGGCGGAGAGCACCGAGCGCCCGGCCTCGATGGCCTCGGCCAGCCGCCGGCCGTCGCGGGCCGCCTCGCAGACGGTGTCGGCGATCAGCGCGGTGGCCTCGGGCACGTTCAGTTTCACACCGCGGGCGCGGCGGGCGCGGGCCAGTTCGGCAGCTGTGAAGATCAGCAGCCGGTCCCGTTCGGTGGGGGTCAGTCGCACGGTTCCTCGCTCGCGGGTGCCGATGGGTGGTCGATGGCGTTAGAACGGCGTTCAAACTTCGGGGCCCCATTGAACCCGGGCCCGGCCGCCGTGTCCAGCGTTGCTCGCTCGGAGGTGCTCCGCACGGCGGCGCGACGGGGGCGGCGCGGCCGGGATCCGGCAGTGGCCCCTTCGGGCTCCCGCGGCGGTACGGGCGTGCGCCCGGGGTGCCGGGGGCGGGCCGGAGGAGGCCCCGTGCGCCCCGCAAACCTCTTCGGCCGTGCCCGGAGGATCACGGGGTCGCGCCCGAGCCCCGCTTCACCCCGGGTGGCCGGGACCGGGCTGTTGCGGGCGGTTGGGAATGGGCATGAGGACTTCCGACGGCTGGACGCCCCCGGAGGGGGACCGGTGGGGCGTTCCTGAGCAGGGCGGGGGCGTTTTGATGGACGGTCAGCCACGTTTTCCGCACCGACGGCCGCCGGCCGCCGGTCCGGGCGGCGGGCGTACGGGATCCGGTGGCCGCACCGCGCGGGACGGGGGTCCCGGGGCCGGATCGGGGGCGCCCGGGGCGTCCGGTGCGGAGGCTGTCGGGAGCCCGGTGCGGGCCGGCGG
>NZ_JAHTIK010000001.1:6284356-6353434 GCF_025655475.1 Kitasatospora sp. DSM 101779
CGGGAGCCCGGTGCGGGCCGGCGGCCCGCCGCCACCGAGGGCGGCGCCCGACGGCGCCACGGCCCCGGGGCGGGAGGCCGGCTGCGGGCTGCACCGCCGGCTGCACGCCGTGCTGGAGCCGGGCGAGCTGCACGCCGTGGGGGCCGTCCGCCGTCGGCTGCGGGCCGTGCTCGACCGCTGGGGGATACCGCCGGAGCGTGCCGACAGCGCGGAACTGCTCGCCTCGGAACTGATCACCAATGCGCTGGTGCACACGGGGGCCGGCGCGGTGTTCGACGCGATGCTCACCCCGGACGGGCTGCTCCGGATCGAAGTCCGCGATGCCGCGACCGGACTGCCCGGGCGTCGCGCACCCGCCGAGTACGCGACCTCGGGTCGCGGGCTGCTGCTGGTCGAAGCGCTGGCGGACGACTGGGGGGTGCAGCTCCGCGGCGACGGCAAGGTCACCTGGTTCGAGCTCGGACCGTCGTGAAACGTGTACGAACCGTTACATCGGCCCCACCTTTGCGACACCCGAACGGTGCTCCGGGATTGCCGCCTTGCCGAACATACGAGAGGCTAGTGAGAATGTGTGCGCGGTGCGCGGCGGTAAGAACCGATTCCCGACCTGCCCCACCGGCCGGCACACCGATCCGATCACGACACGGCCGTGCCGTCCGCCCGGACGGCACGGCCTGCAGCGGCAGGAGACACATGGCGACAGAGCCCGAGCCGCAGGGGCCCGCGCGCCGGAGCCCACCGGCCCAGGCGGTGCGCACCGCCGCGGGCCACGCGCTGCGCACCGCGACCGCCGGCCTGCCGGTCCCCCCGACCGGCCGCAGCCTGTCCGCCCGCGGCGGCGACACCACCCCGGACTGGCTCGAGCCGGCGATGGCCGCCAACGGCATCGGTTCGTTCGACTGGGACATCCGCCGCGACATCCTCGAGGGCGACACGCGGGCCTGCGACATCCTGGGCCTCGACCCGGACCGCTTCGACCGCAGCTCCGCCGCCTTCCTCGCGCTGCTCCACCCCGAGGACGCCCCGGTCGTCAGCCGCCGCGTCGAGCGGGCCGTCGCCGAGCTCGGCCAGTGCGGCGCCTACTACCGCACCGTCCACCCCGGCGGCGAGATGCACGCGGTGCGCTTCCGGGGCCGGGTCCTCGCCGACGCATTCGGCCGCCCGTCCCGGATGGTCGGCTTCGTCTGGGACGCCACCGTCGAGCTGCACAAGCGCGAGAAGGCCGGCGAACTCGCCGCGCTGCGCGAGGAGCGCTCCCGGTTCATCAAGGAGGCCGCCCGCGCGCTCTCCGAGGCGGTCACCGTCCGCGACGTCGCCCGGGTCTTCACCGAGCTGCCGCTGCCCGGCCTGCCGCCGGACGGCCTGGTGCTCGCCTCGATGGAGGCCGGCCGGCTCGCCATCCTCGGCGCCAGCGGCTACCGCAGCGAGCTGATCGCCCGGCATGACCGCTCCCCGCTCGCCGCCGACCACCCGATGTCCTTCGCCGTCCGCACCCGCACCCCCGTCTTCATCGCCGACCGCGACGAGTACCGCGAGCGCTACCCGGAGGCCTGGGAGCAGCTCGGAGCCGGGACCGGCCGCAGCTCCTGGGCCTTCCTGCCGCTGGTCGTCAGCGGCCGGGCGATCGGCGTCTGCGTGGTCAGCTTCGACGACGACCGCGAGCTCGACGCCGACGAGCGCACCCTGCTCTCCACCCTCGGCGGCCTGGTCGCGCAGTCCCTGGCCCGCGCCCAGCTGCACGACGCCGAGCACGAGCTCGCCGCCAGCCTCCAGCGGGTCATGCTGCCGCGCGCCGTGCCCTCGGTGCCCGGCGTCACCACCGCCGTCCGCTACCTGGCGGCCGGCTCGGGCCTGCAGATCGGCGGCGACTGGTACGACGTGGTGCCACTGCCCGGCGGCCACGTGGGCCTCGTCATCGGCGACGTCCAGGGGCACGACGTGCACGCGGCCGGCATCATGGGCCAGCTCCGCATCGCCCTGCGCGCCTACGCCGCCGAGGGCCACCCGCCCGCCGCGGTAATGGCCCGCGCCTCCCGCTTCCTCGCCGACCTGGACACCGACCACTTCGCCACCTGCACCTACGCGGAGGTCAACGTCGACTACGGCGTGGTCTACGCGGTGCGGGCCGGCCACCTCGACCCGGTGGTCCGCCGCGCCGACGGCTCGGCCTCCGTCCTCCCGGTCGCCGGCGGCCTGCCGCTCGGCGTCGACCCCGACGAGGAGTACCGGGTCACCCGGTTCAGCCTCGACCCCGGTGAGACCGTGGTGCTCTGCACCGACGGTCTGGTCGAGGCGCGAGGCATGGACCTCGACACCGGATTCGGCCGGCTCTGCGAGGCCGTCGCCGCACCACTGCCCGCCCGCGACGAGTCCGCCCGCGACCCGCTGGAGGAACTCGCCGACCGGGTCGCCGCCCGCGCCGCCGACTCCAGCGAGCGCGAGGACGACATAGCGCTGCTGCTGCTCCGCTGGGACGGCCCCACCGGTGGCCGCGCCGCCCAGCAGCTGCGCCGCCGGATCGGCCAGGCCGACCTCGCCCGGATCTCCGAGCTCCGCGGCGAACTGCGGGACGCACTGCGCCGCTGGCAGGTGCCGGACCTCATCGACACCGCCGAGCTGCTCTGCTCCGAGCTCGTCACCAACGCGATCCGGCACACCGACCGGGACGCGATGTTCACCGCCCGGCTCTACCAGGTGCCCGGTCAGGGCCGGGCCCGGCTGCGGGTCGAGGTCGAGGACGAGTCGGACCTGTGGCCGACCCGCCGCACGCCCGGCGAGCAGGCCTCCTCCGGGCGCGGACTGATGCTGGTCGAGGCACTCGCCGACGGCTGGGGCGTGGAGCCCCGCGGCTCCGGCAAGCGGATGTGGTTCGAGCTGTCCGCCGAGGGCCCGGCCCCGACGGACAACCAGGGGTACTGAAACCAGGGGCGCGTCGCCCCCGGTCCGCTCCGGTCGATCAGCCGAACTGCTGCTCCAGGTCCTTGAGCTTCTGCTCCAGGGAGTCCAGCCGGGGGAGCGTCATGGTGTCCTCCTCCGGCGTCAGGTCGACGCTCAGCGGCGCCGGCCGGACCGGCAGACCCGGCTGCGGGGCCGCCCGCCCCCCGGCGGGGGCGGAGTCGACGGCTATGACGGGCTCCGTGCCGCCCGCCTCCAGCTGCCTGGCAGCCGAACGCTGGCGCCAGACTCCGTGGTGGCGGCCGATGGCGCGGATCTCGGCCCGTTCGCGTCGGCTGGCGAGCCGTCGGCGCTCCCGGTCGGCGGCGGCCGTCCGCCGGTCGTCGCGGACCTCCTCGACCGCCTCGTCCAGCGTCCGCACGCCCTCCAGCAGCATCAGCGACCAGGCGGCGTAGGTCTCCCGCGGGGCCCGCAGCCAGCGGACGATCCGGATCTGCGGCAGCGGACGGGGCACCAGGCCCTGTTCGCGCAGCGCCGCCCGGCGGGTCTGCTTCAGCGCTCGGTCGAAGAGCACGGCCGCCGAGAGCGACATGCCGGCGAAGAACTGCGGTGCCCCGGCGTGGCCCAGGCCCCGCGGCGCGTGCACCCAGTTGAACCAGGCGGAGGCGCCGGCGAACAGCCACACCAGCAGCCGGGAGCCGAGCGCCGCGTCGCCGTGGCTGGCCTCGCGGACGGCCAGCACCGAGCAGAACATCGCGGCACCGTCCAGGCCGAACGGCACCAGGTACTCCCAGCCCCCCGAGAGGTTGAGGTTCTGCACGCCGAAGCCGACCAGGCCGTGGAAGGACAGGGCCGCGGCGACCGCGGCGCAGCAGAAGAGCAGGGTGTACGAGGCGGCCCCGTACAGGGATTCCTTGCGGCGGCGGCGCTCCTCCGAGCGCTCCCAGGAGTCGGACCCGCCCGTCGCCGCGGCGGCCCGGTTGCGGGCGAACGCCACGAGCACGGCGGCGACCACCAGGAGGGCCACGCCCACCGCGCCCCAGCCCAGTGGTATGTCGGACAGTCTCATGGCCTGAACCAGCCTCGCTTTCCTGCGTAGGGACGGCTGGACCATGATGGCGGAGAATGCGGGCGCCGAAGGCGGGATTACCGGCGATGCACCGGTGCGGGGGAATTATCGGCGAATATTCGAATGGCAATCACCTTTCCTGCTGCCGCGGGCAGGTGAAACACAGCTCGTTCGGGCTAACCGTGTAGAACAGACAGCAGCTCGACCGAGTGCGTGTGCGCATTCCGTCCGCCCGGCGGAAGGCGGCACCGCCGACGAAGGGGGCGGGGCCGCCGCCGGGCAGCAGCGCGGTGAGCTCCGCGACGGCGCGCTCCTCCTCGCCGAGTCGGCCGGCCAGGAACCAGAGGCCCTCGACCACGTCGTCGGTGGCCGTGCCCCAGAGCGTCCGCGGGCCGCGCCGCACCCAGGGGCGGAAGGCGGCCACCATCGGCGCCACGTGCTCGTGGACCGCGTCCAGCAGCTCGGCGCGCAGCGCGGCCTCGTCCGGCACGGTGCGCAGCAGACCGCCGGCGGCGAGCGGGTCGCCGGGCAGGCCGACCAGCTCGACCGGGTCCACGGCGAGTTCGCCGCGTGCCCGGTGGAAGGCGACCCGGCCCACCGGCAGCCGGGGCACCCGGCGCTCCAGGAACCACGGCAGGGTGATCGCCAGCGCCACCGGCCACACCCAGCGGTGGAAGCAGAAGCCGGCCGCCACGTCCGGGCGCAGCGGGGTGCCGTAGTCGCGCTCGCCGGCCTCGGCGTCGTGGGCGATCGCGGCGCGGACGGCCTCCGGGTCCCGTGCCAGGTCGCCGGCGGCGGCCCAGCCGTCGCCGGAGGGCAGCGGCGCCAGCCGGACGCGCAGGGCGGGGTGGGCGGCGGCCAGCCTGCGGTACGTGCCCGCGAGCGGGGACGCGGGGCGGGCCGGCACCGCGGCGGGCTCGGCGGCGGTCAGGGTCATGCGGGCCCCAGCGGTACGGGGCTCGGCGGAGCCCGGGGACGGCGGAACCCGTCCGGAGCACTGCTCGCCCCGGGCAGGTTAGCCTTACCTTAGCTCACGTCGACCGGGCTGCCGAGGCCGCCCGGGACGCCATCGGACCTGCCGATGCCGGGGCGTGCCGGGGGTGGGGGCGGCGTCGCGGGCCGCGCCGGGGAGGGCCGCGCGGTGCGGGCGGTCCGCCCCGCGCAGCTCCCTCCGGTCAGGCCGTCGTCCCCGGCGCCCGCACCACCGCGCCGTCCGGGCCGGCGCTCTGCGGCGGGACCTGCAGCCGGCCGGCCAGCCAGACCGGGACCCCGCCCAGGGCCTGGACGAGCCGGGCCGCCTCAGCCCGCAACCGGGCCGCCTCCGCGGGTTCGACGACGTCCGCGAGAGCGGCCAGGGCCGGTGCCACCCCCACCGTGAAGCCGAGTTCCTCGCGCAGCCGCAACGAGGCCCGGAACCCCTCCCTGGCCCGCTCCCGGTCGCCACCGGCCAGCGCCAGCCCGGCCAGGTGCCGCCAGGTGTAGGAGCAGAGCAGGTCGTCGTGCCGCTCCACCGCCGCGTCGTGCGCCCGCCGGTAGGCGATCCGCGCCGCCGCCGGGTCGTGCAGCAGGTTCTCGGCGACCAGGCCGCGCCGGAAGTCCAGCAGCGGGCGGCCCGGTGCGTCCGGGGCGAGCAGCGCGGAGGTCCGCCCGAGCGCCGCCTGCGCCTCGTCCAACCGGTCCCGTCTGCCCAGCACGCTCGCCACGTACGCCAGGAACCCGCGGGCACAGGCCGCCGCGGCGCGCTGGGCGGGCGCCGCCGCCCCCGCCTCGGCGAGCCGCAGCGCGGCCTCCGCCTCGGCCCAGTTCGCGGCCGTGAACATGCACTGCTCGATGAGGAGTTCGGCCCGCTGGAGGGCGGCGGCCGGATCCCGTCCGGCGTGCGGTCGCAGTAACTCCGCAGCCTCCTGCCAGCATCCGCGCGACCGCAGCCGCCATACGGCGTCCGCCACGCCCCCCGGGCCCGTTCCGTGCTCCGACAACGCCACCTCCTTGTGTGCGCCATCCGGCAGGCGCGGGTCGTCCCCACGGCCGCGCTGTGGCGGCAATTCAACACGGGGGCGCGCTTGTGCACCAGATCACGAGCGGCACGGATTACGGAGTGGCACCTTCCGCCGCGGCGGGGGTCAGGACGTCCAGCCGGTCTCCATCAGCGCCTCGGCCGCGCCGTTCGCCGGCTGCGGGATGCCCGACGCGTCCAGCGTGAACAGCGCGACCAGCAACTGCTCGCCGCGCACCACCGCCTGGTGCGAGAAGCCGGCCAGCGTGAACATCGCCGCCGCCATCTCCTCGCTGTGCAGCGTCTGCATCCACAGGCACTCGACGGCCTTCACGTCCGCCGGGTCCGACCAGGTGTCCACCTGGGCCACCATCCGGGAGCCGAGCAGCGTCACCGCCTCGCGGTCCTGGCCGTCCGTCAGCTCCAGATCCTCGAAGCCCAGCCACTGCAGGTAGCGGGCCGCGGCCAGCATCGCGTCCTGCGGCGAGTGCACCGGCTGCGGACGGAACGGCGGCCGCATCAGCCGGTGCCGGCCCGACGGCGACGCCACCTGGTCCGGCGGCACCGCCGTGGTGTACGGGCGGGCGCCCACCGGCCGGCCGCTCGCCCCCGTGGCGGGCTGCCGCGGCGCCCGGTCCACCGGCAGCCGCACCGTCGCCCCGCAGTTGCAGGTGAACTCGGGCTGCGGCCACTGGTCGTTGCGGCCGCAGTGCGGACACCGCATGCTCAGCCAGGAGTCCTCCCAGGAGCGGAACCGCACCTGCACCGGCACCCCGCCGCGCAGCAGCGGCACCCGCAGTTGCGCCCCGCACGGACACGGCAGGTTGGGTGCCTCGTACACGTGCTCGGCCCGGCAGGCGGGGCAGCGGATCGCGGTGCCACCCGCGGACGGGGCGGGGCCGGGCACCCGGTCGCTGAAGTCGTCGGGCTGCGGCACTGCGGTCATGCTGGCACCGTCCGTTCGGTGTCGGCTGGGCAGGTCACCCATATCTTCGCTGATCCGGGCAGGTGGTGGAACGGGTTACGGCAAACCTCAGGGAGAGTTGAGGGGCGTACGACCGGTCGGCGGCGGCGCCCCCGCCGAACAGCGGGGGCACCGGTGGCCGAGGCGCACGCGAGTGGCCAACGTTCCTGCGCCGCAAGCCGGTTCATCCGGCGGACGCCCTCCAGCGCGCCAGGTCCTCCGGAGTGTCCAGGTCGTCCGGCACCGCGACGTCGCCGCACTCCACCAGGAGGAGCCCCCCGGCGTGCGCGGCCAGCAGGGCGCGCGCCCCCGCGTCCCCGGTGGCCCCGTCCGCCGCCTCCGCGAAGTACCGCGCCCCGATCAGCACCGGATGCCCGCGCCGCCCGCCGTACGCCGCCGCCACCAGCTGGCCGCCCGCCCGGTGCGCCGCCAGCAGCCGGCGCACCGCCTCCGGCGTCACCCCCGGCGTGTCCACCAGCATCACCAGCACCGCCGGCGCACCGGCCGGCAGTGCCGCCAGCCCCGCCCGCAGCGAGGAGCCCATCCCGCTCTCCCACGCCGGATTGTCGACCAGCAGGCAGTCGCCCGTCTCCGCCCGCGCCCGCACCTCCTCCCGGGCCGCCCCCAGCACCGCCACCACCGGCCCGCAGCCGCCCGCCCGGACGACCTCCAGCGCATGCTCCAGCAGCGGCCGCCCGCGGTGCTCCACCAGCGCCTTCGGCCGGCCGCCCAACCTGCGCCCGCCGCCCGCCGCCAGCACCAGGGCCGGAATCCGCCGATCACTCATGCCCCCAGTCTCCCGACCCGGGCGCCGCAGCGGCAGTTGGACGATCCGACAAGGAGACCTCGCAGGTCAGCGGCACACACCGGAACTTCCGCCGCTGGCCGCGCCCCCCGCCCTCGCCCTGTACTGGGCGCATGGCACCCCGCTCCACCGCTCCCGGCACCGCGCAGCCCCCCGGCGGCCCCCTGCTCGACCGCCACGGCCGGATCCACACCGACCTGCGGATCTCGCTGACCGACCGCTGCAACCTGCGCTGCACCTACTGCATGCCCGCCGAGGGCCTGAACTGGCTGCCCCGCCCCGAACTCCTCACCGACGACGAGGTCGTCCGGCTCGCCCGGATCGCCGTCCACCGCCTCGGCATCCGCAGCCTGCGCCTCACCGGCGGCGAACCGCTGCTCCGCCGCGGACTGCCCGGCCTGGTCGCCGCCCTCACCGCCCTCGGCGGCCCGGACAGCGGTCCCGAGCTCTCGCTCACCACCAACGGCATCGGCCTCGCCCGCACCGCCGCCGACCTGAAGGCCGCAGGCCTGCACCGGGTCAACGTCTCACTCGACACCCTCCGCCCCGAGCGCTACACCGAGATCACCCGCCGCGACCGGCTCACCGACGTCCTCGACGGACTCGCCGCCGCCCGCGCCGCCGGCCTCGGCCCGGTCAAGGTCAACGCCGTCCCCGTCCGAGGCGTCAACGACGACGAACTCCGCGACCTCGTCGCCTTCGCCGCCGGACACGGCTACCGGATGCGCTTCATCGAATCCATGCCGCTCGACGCCCAGGGCGCCTGGGACCGTGCCCGCATGGTCACCGCCGACGAGATCCTCGCCGACCTCGGCGGCCGCTGGGAGCTCGTCCCGGTCGGCCGGCACGGCAACGCCCCCGCCGAGGAGTGGCGGATCGCCGGCACCGACACCGTCGTCGGCGTCATCGCCTCCGTCACCCGGCCGTTCTGCGGCGGCTGCGACCGCGTCCGGCTCACCGCCGACGGCCAGCTGCGCAACTGCCTCTTCGCCACCGAGGAGTCCGACCTGCGCGCCCTGCTGCGCGGCGGCGCCGACGACGACCGGATCGAGGCCGCCTGGCGCGCCACCATCGCCCGCAAGGGCCCCGGCCACGCCATCGACTCCGCGGGCTTCGTCCGCCCCGACCGCCCGATGTCCGCGATCGGGGGCTGACCCCCCGGCCCCGCACCCCGGCGGCTTGACCCGGCACGACGGCCCCTGCTCTGCTGGTGCGCCGTCACCGCCACACCGTCGGGGGAGAACCCGTGCGCGCCCGCCCTGCCACCACCCTGTCCGCCCTGCTGCTGCCCGCCCTCCTGCTCACCGCCTGCACCTCCGGTACCTCCGGCAGCTCCGCTGACCACGCCCCGGCCGGCGCCCTCGGCACCAGCCCGTTGCAGAACCCGGACGGCACCAGGCCCGGCCTCGCCCCGCTCACCACCGCCGCCGACCACAAGGCCGGCCGCGACCTGATCGGCAAGGTCCGCACCGCCGCGGCCGGCCCCAGGACCGGCTACGACCGCGACCAGTTCGGCCCCGCCTGGACGGACAACGTCGACGGCACCGCCCTCGGCCACAACAACTGCGACACCCGCAACGACCTGCTCGCCCGCGACGGCCGCTCCGTCCAGCACAAGGACGGCTCCGCCTGCACCGTCACCTCCATGACCATCCACGACCCGTACACCGGCAAGGACGTGCAGTGGACCAAGGCGCAGGCCACGAGGATCCAGATCGACCACGTGATGCCGCTGTCCTACGACTGGCAGATGGGCGCCGCGAAGTGGGACAAGGCCAAGCGGGTCAGGATCGCCAACGACCCGCTCAACCTGATCCCCGCCGACGGCCCCCAGAACTCCGCCAAGGGCGACTCCGGCCCCTCCGAGTGGCTCCCCGCCGACCCGAAGATCCGCTGCGCCTACGTGGTCCGCTTCGCCCAGGTCGCCCTCAAGTACGACCTGCCGGTCACCCCGGCCGACAAGCAGACCATGCTCGCCCAGTGCAGCTGACCGAGACCGGACAGGGTGGGCACGACCTCGGGGGCGCGGGGAACTGCGCAATCCGGGGACGGCGGGCCCGACAGCTCGGGCAGACCCGAAGCCAGGGGCGCGGGGAACTGCGCGGGCGGAAGGTGACGGTTCGTCACGTTCCGCTGCGCGCAGTTCCCCGCACCCCCGGTGGCTTGCCCCACGTGTCCGGCGGCCCCTTGGGTTCGCCCTGCTGTCGAGCCTTCCCTACTTCGTCGCCGTCAGGTCGTAGAGGGTGGTGTTCCCCACGGTCTTGGCGGTGAAGTTCTCCTGGACCCAGCTCGTGATCTCCGAGGAGTCGGACGAGCCGCCCATGCCACCGCCGCCGAAGCCGCCGCCGCCGATGAACCAGTGCACCTTGCCCTCCTTCACGTACTGCTGGAACTGGGCCAGGGTCAGCGACGGGTCGGTGCCGTTGAAGCCGCCGAGCGCCATCACCGGCTCACCGGTGGCGAGCTGGTAGCTGGCCTGGTTCTGCGAGCCGACGGCGGCCGCGACCCAGGTGTACCGGCCGGCGTCCTGCGTGAGCAGGGCGGCGACCTCGCTGCTGACCTGGGCGCCGTTGAGCAGTCCGCCCATGCCGCCCGGACCGCCCGCGCCGCGCCCTGTCCGGCCCTCGCCGGTCCCGGTGCCGGGAAACCCCTGCCCGTTCATGCCCGGGAAGCCGTTCTGGCCGGTCGCGCCGGGGAAGCCCTGCCCGTTCATGCCGGGGAAGCCGTTCTGACCCTGCGTCTGGCCCTGGCCGGTCTGGCCGCCCTGCATGCCCGGGGGGAAGCCCGTGCCCCCGGGCATACCGCCGCCCGCCCGGAACCGGCCGCCGCCCGGGCCGCCGAACCCGCCGCCCTGGACCTGCGGGCCGGCCGTGACGATGGAGCCGCTGTGCCCGGTGGAGACGGTCTGCAGGGCGTAGGCGGTCGGCCCGCCGAGTGCCGCGGCCAGCGCCGCCAGCCCGGCGACCGTGGCCAGCCGCGCCCCGAGCCGCCCGCTCGCCCGGCCGGCGAGCGGCAGCGCGACCGCCGCGGCGAGGCCGCCGATCAGGACGACCCACCGCAGCCAGGGCACGAAGTCGGCGCTGCGGCCGAGCAGCACGTACGCCCAGACCGCGGTGACGGCGACCGTGCCGCCGAGCAGGGCGGCGTACGGCAGCCGGTGCCGGGCCCGCCAGAGGCCGTCCGCGCCCATGCCGACGAGGGCGGCGACGGCGGGGACGAGGGCCACCGTGTAGTACTGGTGGAAAATGCCGGACATGAAGCTGAAGGTCAGCGCGGTGCAGACCAGCCAGCCGCCCCAGACCAGGAAGGCGATCCGGGCGCTGTCGGTGCGCGGGTGGCGGCGGGTCGCCCAGAGGCCGACCACCAGCAGGATCAGGGCGGCGGGCATCAGCCAGGCGATCTGGCCGCCGATGTCGCCGTCGAAGAGCCGGGTGATGCCGGTCTCGCCCCACATGCCGCCGCCCGCGCCGCCGCGGCCACCGCCGCCAACGCTGCCGGTCTCGTTGCCGGTGATCCGGCCGAAGCCGTTGTAGCCGAAGGTCACCGAGAGGAAGTCGTTGTCCTGCGAGCCGCCGATGTAGGGGCGGGCCGAGGCCGGGACGAGTTCCACGATCGCGACCCACCAGCCGGCGGCGACGACCATGGCGAGGCCGCCCTGGAGCAGCTGGCGGAACCGTCGGCCGAGGCCGGTCGGGGCGGTGACCAGGTAGACGATCGCGAAGGCCGGCAGCACCAGGAAGGCCTGCAGCGTCTTGGTGAGGAAGCCGAAGCCGAACATCACTCCGACGAACACCAGCCAGCGGGTGCTCGCCGTCTCGGTCGCCCGGACGAGGCCGTACGCGGCGAGGGTGAGCAGCAGCACCAGCAGTGCGTCCGGGTTGTTGAAGCGGAACATCAGTGCCGCGACCGGGGTGAGCGCCAGTGCGGCGCCGGCGACCAGTCCGCCGACCGGCGAGAAGCGGCGGCGCACGGTGGCGTACACGGTGGCGACGGTCGCCACCGCCATCAGCACCTGCGGTGCGAGGATGCTGCCGGAGCTCAGGCCGAACAGCCGCACCGAGAGAGCCATCGGCCACAGCGACATCGGCGGCTTGTCGACGGTGATGAAGTTCGACGCGTCCGAGGAGCCGTAGAAGAAGGCCTTCCAGCTCTGCGAGCCGGCCTGGACGGCGGCCGAGTAGAAGGAGTTCGCCCACCCGGAGGCGGTCAGGTTCCAGAAGTAGAGGGCGGCGGTCGCGGCGAGCAGTGCGAGGAACGCCGGCCGGACCCAGCGCGGGTCGTCCTCGCGCCCGCGCCAGGCGCGGGCCGGCAGGGTCCGCAGCCGGCCGGCCCACGACCCGGGCCCCTTGGGGCCGCGCAGCGGCAGCTCGGCCGGCGGGAAGAGCGGCTCGACTGTGGCCTGCCGGTCGGCGGGCGCCGGCGGCGGGAAGTTCGCGGCCTCGGGCCACGGTTCGCTGGTCGGAGGTACGGAACTGGTCGTGGTCATGGGGGATACGCTGACCGCGCGGGCTGAGAGCTCCATGAGAGCGGCCTATGAGCCCGGTGTGATCTTCTTCGGGCCCGCCGGTCCGGCCGTCCGGCCGCCCTGCGGGGCCGTCGGCCCGGGGGCGTCAGCCGGTGGGCGCGGGCGGGGCCAGCCGGTGGCCGAGCCACTCCAGTGCGGGCGGGATCTCCCGCGTCCAGGTCCGGAAGTTGTGGCCGCCGGTGTCCAGGGTGATGGTGGACACCCTGGTCGGCGCCTTGAACGCGCCGACCATCTTCTGGGTGGCACCGTAGTTGTGCTCGTCGTAGCTGGTGGCGAGCAGCAGCGAGACCGGCGGGGCGGGCTGCGTCCGCAGCCGCCACAGCAGGTCGTTCTCCTGCTTCAGCCGCGGCTTGCCGCCGAACAGGTCGCCGGTGGTGGGGTCGGTCGGGGCGCTGTAGTAGCCGGAGAGCGAGATCGCCGAGCGGTACGAGTCGGGCTTGCGGAGTGCGAACTTGAGGGCGCAGTAGCCGCCGGTGGAGTCGCCGACGGCGGCCCGTGCCTCGGGCCGGTCGAGGATCCGGTAGGTGCCGGCCATCGCGCGCGGGAGGTCCTCGGTGAAGAAGGTCTCCACCTGCGGGCCGCCGGGGATGTCCATGCACTCGGTGTCCCGGTTGCCGCCGAGGGTGGGCCGCATCATCACCAGCACGGTGGGCGGCAGCTGTCCGCCCTGGATCGCCTTCAGCGTGGAGTCCGGGTACTCCAGCAGCGAGATCAGCTTCTCGGCGGAGCCCGGGTAGCCGGAGAGCACCAGCGCCATCGGGAAGCGGCTGTGCGCGTAGGCGGGCTGGAAGTACTGCGGCGGCAGGTAGACGTAGGCGGGGGTGCCGGTGAGGCCGGAGGCGGCGCCGCGGATGCGGACCTTCTCGATCGTCCCGGAGCGCTCCTCGGCGGAGCCCTGCGAGGAGTACATCTTCTGCTGCCCGAGCACCGACACGGCGCGGCCGCCGGGCTCGTGGTCGACGACGGTGCCGGGCTTTCCGTCGGTGCCGAGCAGGTCGCCCCAGGTGGTGTAGAAGCCGAAGTAGGCGTTGGCGACCAGGCCGATGGCCGCGAACACCGCGAGCTGGGTGCCGAAGAAGGCGCCGAGCCTGCCGAGCCAGGCCTTCCAGCCGCGGCCGGCCAGTTTCGGCCAGAGCCACATGGTGGCGGCGAAGGCGGCGACGGCGAGGAGGAGGGCGAGGACGCGCAGCGGCAGTCCGGTCAGGCTCAACACGCGTTGATCGTAGAGGACTGTCAGAAAGCGTTCAGAACGCCCCCGGGCTGTGTCAAGAATGTGCACGGACGGCCCGCGCGGCGGTGGACCCGACGGACGGTCGGCGGTTGCCGGGACGGGGCCGGGGGGCGCTGGCGTCCGGGGGACGGGGCGGTGTGTCGGCCCGCCCGGCGCCGTGTTCGCTGCCTACGCTCGTCACCGGCCGTCATCCGCCGATCACCGCTCGCACCGCCGGGCGCCCGGCCTGCCGGCCTCCGATCGCCCGACGCACCGCCGGTGGCACCCGGCCGTGCCGACCCCGGGAGGGCGCATGCCGTCACCGCCGCCGAGCACCGCCACCGCGGAGAGGACCCGCCGCCCCGGCGCGCTGCACCGGCTCGGATCCTGGTGTGCCCGGCACGGCGTCCTCGTCCTGATCGCCTGGCTGGTCGCGCTGGGCGGCATCCAGGCCGCCGACCGGCTGGTCGGCGGCACCTTCTCGGACGACTTCAACATCTCCAGCAGCCAGGCCCAGAAGGGCCTCGACGTGCTGCGGGCGCACAACCCGGCGGCGGGCGGCGTCGGCTCGCAGATCGTGCTGCACGACGCCCAGGCGCTCACCGGCTTCTCCGACCAGATCAACCAGTCGGTCGCCAACCTGCAGAAGCTGCCGAACGTGCTGTCGGTGCAGAACCCGCTGCCGCAGCCCGGCCAGCCGACCACCCAGACCCCGAACGGCCCGCTCTCCACGGACGGGCTGACCGCCTTCATCACCTTCAAGACCGACGCCAACCCGAGCACCTACGGCAGCGACTACCTGACCCAGGTGGACAACGCGGTCGCACCGATGCGCCAGGCCGGGGTGCAGGTGGAGTACGGCGGACCGCTCGGCGAGGCGGCCCGGCCCAAGGCGGACGACCGCAGCAGCGAGGCGATCGGCTTCGCGGTGGCGATCGTGGTGCTGCTGATCGGTTTCGGCAGCGTGATCGCTGCAGGCCTGCCGCTGATCAACGCGCTGATCGCGGTGGTCGTCGGCCTGGGCTGCCTCGGCCTGCTGGCCGCGGCGACGACCTTCGCGACCGTCTCGCCGACCCTGGCCACCATGATCGGCCTGGGTGTCGGCATCGACTACGCGCTGTTCCTGCTGACCCGCTACCGGCAGGGGCTGATGGACGGCGCGGACCCGGTGGGCTCGGCCGGCCACGCGGTGTCCACCGCGGGCCGGGCGGTGCTGGTCTCCGGCTGCACGGTGATCATCGCCCTCGCGGGCCTCTCGGTCTCCGGCGTCAGCTTCATCTCCAAGCTGGGCCTGGCCGCGGGCGTCACGGTGGTCACGGCCGTCGCCGGTGCGCTGACCCTGCTGCCGGCGATGCTCGGCATCATCGGCCGGGCGATCGACCGCTGGCACGTCCGCAAGCCGGTCGCCGAGACCGACGCCGCGCCGGGCGAGGAGGCCACCGGCACCTGGCACCGGTACGCGCAGGTGGTGGAGCGCCACCCGTGGCGGTTCCTGATCTCCGGTGTGGTGGTGGTGTGCGTGCTGGCGATCCCGCTGTTCTCCATCCAGCTCGGGCACATCGACGACGGCGCCGATCCGCCCTCCTTCACCGACAAGCAGGCCTTCGACCTGATGTCGGACGCCTTCGGCCCGGGCTCCAACGGCCCGCTGACGGTGGTGATCGACCAGACGAACGTGCCGGCGGCGAACCAGCAGGCGGTGGTCACCGATGTCCAGCAGGCGCTGGCCGGTACCCCGAACATCGCGAGCATCGGCCCGTTCCTGCCGTCCAGCGACAACGACGTGCTGACCTCCACGGTGATCCCGGCCCAGCAGCCGCAGGACGAGAAGACCACCCAGCTGGTCAACAGCCTGCAGGACACCGCGCTGCCGAAGGCCGTGGCGAACACCCCGGCGGTCACCTACGTGACCGGTACGACCGCGGCCCAGGTGGACTTCCGCGACATCGTCGCCAGCCGGCTGCCGGCCATCATCGCGGTGGTCGTGGGCCTCGCCTTCCTGATCATCCTGGCGGTCTTCCGCGGCCTGCTGGTGGCGGTCAAGGCGGCAGTGCTGAACCTGCTGTCGATCGCGGCCTCGTACGGCGTGGTGGTGGCGGTCTTCCAGTGGGGCTGGGGCGGACCTGCGCTGGGGGTGTCGGGAACGGTGCCGATCGAGAGCTACGTGCCGATGATGATGTTCGCCATCGTCTTCGGTCTGAGCATGGACTACGAGGTGTTCCTGCTGTCGCGGGTGCACGAGAACTGGATGCGCACCGGCGACGCGAAGGACAGCGTGGCGCACGCGCTGGAGATCACCGCCCGGGTGATCACCTGCGCCGCACTGATCATGGTGAGCGTGTTCGCGGCGTTCATCCTGAGCGACAACATCGTGGTCAAGATGCTGGGCCTGGGCCTCGCGGTGAGCGTGCTGATCGACGCCACCGTCGTCCGGCTGCTGATGGTGCCGGCGGTGATGACGCTGCTCGGCCCGCACGCCTGGTGGACCCCGCGCTGGCTCGACAAGATCCTGCCGCACATCAACACGGAGGGCGACGAGGCCTGACCCGCACGCACGGCGAAGCCGCCGCACCGGTGTCCCGGTGCGGCGGCCGCCGCGTGACGGTCCTGCTGGGTGGGGGTCAGGCTGTCACGGGTAGGAGACGACGTTGGACGGGGTGGTGGAGGTGCCGGAGGTGGGGGCGCCGGTGTCGTTCACCACGTGGGCGAACTGGCCGTTGCCGCCGAGCGAGTTGACCAGGACGTCGTGCAGCTTGACGCCGGACTTGTTCGGCACCTCGAAACCGTGGTCCATGACGATGGTCGGGTCCACGTTGAAGTAGCAGTAGCTGCCCAGGCCCCAGCCCTCGTGGGTGTTGACCGAGTCCTCGACCTTGTAGGCCGCGAAGCCGCGGGTGCTGCCGTTCTGGATCGCCGCCTGGTTGGGGGCGTCGTACGCCTTCTCGTTCTGGAAGAAGATCGTGCGGCCGCCGTTGCCCTTCCACCAGACGTCGTACTTGTTGAAGTGCTCGACGAACAGGCCGGTGGCGAGCACGTCGTTGCCGCCGACGACGAAGCCGTAGTCGGAGCGGTTGGTCTCCCAGCCGATGCCCGCGCCGTGGTCGGCGCGCCAGATCCAGGTGTGGTCGACGACGGTGTTGTTGCTGTTGATCACCATGCCGTTGGTGGCCTTGCCCGCACCGGCGCCGCCGACCCGGACGAAGACGTCCTGGACGACGACCGGGTCGGCCGCGTGGCTCGCGCCCGGGCCGGCGTCGCCGACCTGCAGCAGGGCGGGGGAGTTGACGGCACCGGCGTCCAGCAGCAGGCCGGAGACCTTGACGCCGTCGACGTCGGCGACCTTCATCGCGGTGACGCCGTTGTCCGGGACGACGGTGGCGAGGCCGAGGCCGAGCACGACCGTGCCGGGGCGGGTGACGTTGACGGTCTGGTCGACGTGGTACACGCCCGGCGTGAAGAGCAGGTTGAGGCCCTGGGCCAGCGCCTGGTTGATGGTGGCCGCGGTGGCGCCCGGCTTGACCACGTAGAACTGGTTCAGCGGCAGCGAGGCGCCCTGCGGGGTGCCGTTGCCCCAGGAGGTGCCGCGGGCGTTTGTGCGCTTCGCGGGCACGAAGACCCTGTAGTCGTTGCCGTCCAGGTACAGGAACGGCTTCTCCTGGGAGACCGGGGTGGTGTCCAGCGTGGTGTACGGCGGGTTCGGGAAGCCCTGGGCGGGGGCGCCCTGGACACCGGAGAAGGTCTGGTTCCAGACGCCGTTGGAGAAGCCGCCGATCGAGCTGTCGCGGGTGTACCACTGCTGCTGCGAGTAGTTGCCGACCTGGCCGTCGATCTTCGAGTCGGCGATGTAGCCGCCGGAGGCCCAGCCGTAGCCGTCGGGGGCGAGGTTGAGGCCGCCCTCGACGTGCATCCGGCGGAACGGCGCGGCCTGCGAGACGGCCCAGCGGTCGGTGCCGCTGACCGGCTTGAGGTGCAGGTTCTCGGCGGAGCGCCAGAAGTTCTGGGTCGCGTTGCCGTTGAACCAGCCGGCGTCGACGGTGACGTCGCCGTTGAAGGTGGTGTCGTCCGGGTTCAGGCCCAGGCCCGCGATCGAGGTGTAGAAGCCGATCTGGGCGTTGATGTTGTTGTACGTGCCGGGCTTGAAGAGCAGCGCGTACCGCTCGTTGCCGAACTGGTTCGACTCCTGCTTGGTGAAGACCTCGTCGACCTTGGCCTGGATGTTCGGCGTGGACGGGTCGAAGACCAGCACGTTCGGGCCGAGGTCGCCGCCGCCCTGGACGGGCGGGACGGTGGAGCCGCCGCCGGTGTGCACCGCGAACTCCCAGAGCGAGTAGCCGTAGCCGGTGCCGCGCTGGGTGCCGTAGACCCGCACGTAGCGGCCGGAGCCGGAGACGTTCAGGGTCTCGTTGCCGCCCGCGCCGGTGGTGGTGGAGTAGACGGTCGTCCAGTTGCCGCCGTCGGCGGAGGTCTGGATCTGGTAGGCCTTGCCGTACGCGGCCTCCCAGTTCAGCTGGACCTGGCAGACCTGCTGGACGGAGCCGAGGTCGACCTGCAGCCACTGCGGGTCGCTCGCGGCGGAGGACCAGCGGGTGCCGGTGTTGCCGTCGACGGCGGCCGAGGCGGGGGTGCCCGCGTTCTCGGTGCTGGAGGCGGTGGCGGCCTTGCCCTGGGCGGCGTTGGTGGTGCCGCAGGTGTCCGGGGTGGTGCCGCCGAACGAGCCGTAGACCTGGAACTCCCAGAGCGAGTAGCCGTAGCCGGTCGCCCGGGTGACGCCGTTCATCCGCACGTAGCGGCCGGTGCCGGAGACGTTGAGCGTCTCGCTGCCGCCGGCGCCGGTGGTGGTGGAGTAGACGGTCGTCCAGTTGCTGCCGTCGGCGGAGGTCTGGATCTGGTAGGCCTTGCCGTAGGCGGCCTCCCACTGGAGCACGACCTTGCTGATGGTCGCCGAGGCGCCCAGGTCGACCTGGATCCACTGCTGGTCGCTCGCGGCCGAGGACCAGCGGGTGCCGGTGTTGCCGTCGACGGCGTAGGCGGCCGGGGTGCCGCCGTTCTCGACGGACGAGGCGGTGACCGTCCGGCCCTGCGAGATCAGGGTGTCGGCGGCGTGGGCGGCGCTGCCGGGGAGCGCCAGGACGGCGCCCGAGAGCAGGGCCATGCCGAGCAGGGCGGCGGGGCCGCGGCGGCCGGCTCGGGCGCCGGGGCGTGCTGAAGTGAGCCTCACGGGCTTCTCCTGCGGTGGGGTGGGTGGGGGTTTCGTGGGGGCGCGGACGTCGGGCGTCGGCGTGGGGAACCGGCCCGCGACTGGCGGGCCGGCGCGGCGCAGGGGCGCCGGGAAATGCGGGGCAGGGCGGGGCCGGAATCCTTGCGGCCGAGCCGAGAGAGCGCTCCCCGGAGGGAGTCTGTGGGGCTGCGATCTCGGGTGTCAAGTCCCCGGTCGGGAGTTCCGACACGGATCAACCGGCCTGCGCGGAGCGCCCTTTGACCCGCCGCCAGGCGCAGTGGACGGCGGGTTCGCGCAGGCCGCGAGGGGTGCGGCTCAGCCGGTGGCGGCGGCCGACATCCGGGCGGGAAGCTCGCCGCCGGACTGCAGGAAGTGCCAGAGCGGCAGGGTGGCCGCGCCGACGGTGACGGCGTCCGGCCCGAGCAGGCCGAGATCGATCGAGGTCTGCGCGCGGGGGAAGCGCAGGGCGTACGCGGTCGCGGCGTCCCGGATCGCGGGCAGCAGGCGCGGCCCGAGCATCAGCCCGGCCCAGCCGCCGATCACGATCCGCTCCGGGTTGAACAGGTTGATCAGGTCGGCGATGGCCGCGCCGAAGTACTCGGCGGCCTCGGCCAGCAGCTCGACGGCGTCCTGCTCGCCGGCCTCGGCGGCCGCCAGCAGGGCGGCCAGCCCGGCCTTCTCGCTGGACCCGGCGGGTGCCCGGCCCCAGCGCTCGACCAGCGCCTCCGCGCCGACGTAGGCCTCCAGGCAGCCGCGCGAGCCGCAGCGGCAGAGCCGGCCGCCCACGTGCACCTTGGTGTGGCCCCACTCGCCCGCGCTGCTGGTGGCGCCGCGGAAGCGGGCGCCCTCGGCGATCACGCAGGCGCCGACGCCGGAGCCGAAGAGCGCGACCACCGCGTGCCGGGCGCCGCGGCCCGCACCGAACCACATCTCGGCCTGGCCGAGCGTCTTGGCGCCGTTGTCGACGTAGAGCGGCAGGTCGGTGCCGGCCCGCAGCATCCGGCCGAGCGGCACGGCGTCCCAGTCCACGGTCTGGCTGTGCACCACGATGCCGAGGCCGTCGGTGCCCGGGTCGCCCTGCTCGACGATGCCGGGCACGCCGACGCCGACGCCGAGCACGGTGGCCGGGTCGGTGCCGGTGGCGTGCAGCACCTCGGCGAGCCCGGTGAGGATCAGCTCCACCACGTGGTCGGAGTCGTGGCCGCAGTCCGAGAGCGGGTGGTCGCTGGCGGCGAGCTCGGTGAGCCCCAGGTCGAAGAGCGCGACCCTGACCTGGGTCTCGCCGACGTCGACGCCGACCAGGTGGGCCCGGTCGGGCGGCACCTGCAGCAGGATGCGGGGCCGGCCTCCGTCCGATTCGACCGATCCGCACTCCTCGACCAGCCCGTCCGCCAGCAGCTCGCCGATCACATTGCTGACCGAACCGGCGCTGAGCCCGCTGATCTGGCCCAACTCCTGCCTGCTGAGCGGCCCTTCGAAATACAACCGTTGCAAAAGGGTCGATCTGCTGCCGCGCCGCAGGTCGCGGACCGTCTGCTTGCCTCGCTCTGCCATCGGTACTCCCTCCTGCAGCGAATCTAGCGCTGCACGTCCTCTTGACGCCAGCTTTTCTCACACGTTAAATCACGGCCTGAAGAAAGCCCTCTCCGGGGCCGGCACCCCGGCGGAGGGCCCTTCCACCCCCACCACGCCATCCACCCGCCCGAGAGGGGCATGGTCATGCGTATCAACCGTCTGGCTGCCGCGACCGCCGTGGTCGCGACTCTTGCACTCACCGCCACCGCCTGCGGGGGCGGCTCCAGCACCGGCGGCTCCGGCGACAACAGCAGCCCCAAGACGCTGACGTACTGGGCCAGCAACCAGGGCACCAGCCTCGAGAACGACAAGCAGGTCCTGGAGCCCGAGCTGAGAAAGTTCGAGCAGCAGACCGGCATCAAGGTCAAGCTCGAGGTCATCCCCTGGTCCGACCTGCTCAACCGCATCCTCGCCGCCACCACCTCCGGCCAGGGCCCCGACGTCCTCAACATCGGCAACACCTGGTCCGCCTCGCTCCAGGCCACCGGCGCCCTGCTGTCCTTCGACGACGCCACCTTCGGCAAGATCGGCGGCAAGGACCGCTTCCTGCCCGCCACCATCGCCTCCGCCGGCGCGGCCGGCAAGGACCCGGCAGCCGTCCCGCTGTACTCGATGGCCTACGGCCTCTACTACAACAAGAAGATGTTCCAGGCCGCCGGCATCGAGCGCCCGCCGGCCACCTGGGACGAGCTGATCGCCGACGGCCAGAAGCTCACCAAGGACGGCAAGTACGGCATCGCCGTCGAGGGCGGCAACGTCTCCGAGAACGTCCACCACGCCTTCACCCTCGGCAAGCAGCACGGCGCCGACTTCTTCGACGCCTCCGGCAAGCCCGCCTTCGACGCCCCCGAGGCCGTCGCCGCGATCAAGCAGTACGTCGACCTGATCGCCAAGGACAAGATCGCCGCCCCGGGCAACGCCGAGTACGCCAACAACCAGACCCTCACCGACTTCGCCACCGGCAAGGTCGGCATGATGATGTGGCAGTCCGCCGGCGCCAACCTCAAGTCGCACGGCATGAACCCCGACGACTACGGCGTCGCCCCCGTCCCCGTCCCCGCGGGTGCCTCCGGCACCAAGCTCACCAGCTCCATGGTCGCCGGCATCAACCTCGCCGTCTTCAAGAACACCAAGAACCTCAACGGCGCGCTGGACTTCGTGAAGTTCATGACCGGCAAGGACGAGCAGATCCAGCTCAACAAGACCTACGGCTCGATCCCGCCGGTCGCCGACGCCCAGGGCGACGCCGCCTTCGCCACCCCCGAGCTCCAGGCCCTCTCCAAGGTCCTCGGCTCCAGCGCCCAGCCGCTCCCGCAGGTCGCCAACGAGAGCCAGTTCGAGACCCTCGTCGGCACCGCCGTCAAGAACCTGCTCGCCGCGGCCGCCGCCGGCAAGCCGGTCACCGACGAGTCCGTCAAGGCCGAACTCACCAAGGCCCAGCAGCAGATGCCGGCCAACTGACGTGCGACAGCGACTCGGCCGACTGCGCCTGACCCCCAAGGGCCTACCCTATCTGCTCCTGCTCCCGGCGCTGCTCCTGGAGCTGCTGATCCACCTGGTGCCCATGGTGGTCGGCATCGCGATGAGCTTCAAACAGCTCACCCAGTTCTTCATCCGGGACTGGTCGTCCGCACCGTGGACTGGCCTCGGGAACTACCACCTGGCGGTGGACTTCAGTGCCCCCGTCGGCCAGTCGCTGCTCAACTCGTTCTGGGTGACCTGCGCCTTCACGATCCTCGCCGTCGGCCTCTCCTGGCTGGTGGGCACCACGGCGGCGATCATGATGCAGGACGCCTTCCGCGGCAGGGGGCTGCTCCGCGCGGCCTTCCTGCTGCCCTACGCCCTGCCCGTTTACGCGGCCGTCATCACCTGGTCGTTCATGTTCCAGCGGGACACCGGGCTGGTCAACCACGTCCTGCACGACCAGCTCCACCTCACCTCGGACCGGCCGTTCTGGCTGATCGGCGATAACAGCTTCACCGCGCTCGTCGTCGTCTCCGTCTGGCGCTCCTGGCCGTTCGCCTTCCTCACCCTGACGGCCGGTCTGCAGAACATCCCCCGCGAGCTCTACGAGGCCGCCGCGATGGACGGCGCCGGCGTATGGCAGCAGATCCGCCGGATCACCCTGCCCTCGCTGCGCCCGGTCAACCTCGTCCTCGTGCTCGTCCTCTTCCTCTGGACGTTCAACGACTTCAACACGCCGTACGTGCTCTTCGGCAAGTCGGCACCGGAGGCGTCGGACCTCATCTCCATCCACATCTACCAGTCCTCCTTCGTCACCTGGAACTTCGGCGCCGGCTCGGCCATGTCCGTCCTGCTGCTGCTGTTCCTGCTGCTGGTGACGTCGGTCTACCTGTTCACCACCTCGCGTCGGAGGGGCGCCGATGATTAACCCGCCCGCGTCCTTCCGGTGGACCCGCCGGATCGTGCTCGCCCTGCTCGCGGTCTTCACCCTCGTCCCGGTCGGCGTCATGGTCAGCTCCTCGCTGAAGCCGCTCCAGGACGTCCAGGGGCCGTTCCGCTGGATACCGAGCACGCTCACCGTCCGGCCCTACTTCGACATCTGGAAGACCGTCCCGCTCGGCAAGTACTTCATCAACTCGATCATCGTGGCCGGCGGAGCGACGGTCTGCTCGGTGCTCATCGCGATCCTCGCCGCCTACGGCGTCAGCCGCTACCGCTTCCGCGGCCGCCGGCTGTTCACCGTCACCGTGCTGTCGACGCAGATGTTCCCCGGCATCCTCTTCCTGCTGCCGCTGTTCCTCATCTTCGTCAACATCGGCAACAGCACCGGCGTCGCCCTCTACGGCAGCCGCGGCGGACTGATCCTCACCTACCTCACCTTCTCGCTGCCGTTCTCGATCTGGATGCTGGTCGGCTACTTCGACTCCATCCCGCGGGACCTGGACGAGGCCGCCCTGGTCGACGGCTGCGGCCCCGTCCGGGCCCTGGTGCAGATCATCGTCCCGGCCGCCGTCCCCGGCATCGTCGCCGTCGCCGTGTACGCCTTCATGACCGCCTGGGGCGAGGTCCTCTTCGCCTCCGTCATGACCAACGACGAGACCCGCACCCTCGCCGTCGGCCTCCAGGGCTACGCGACGCTCAACGACGTGTACTGGAACCAGGTCATGGCCGCCTCGCTGGTGGTCAGCGTCCCGGTCGTCGCCGGCTTCCTCCTGCTGCAGCGCTACCTCGTCGCCGGACTCACCGCCGGCGCCGTCAAGTGACCCTGATTGAAAGGCCAGTTGTGAACGACCTCAACGCCCTGCCGGACGACTTCGTCTGGGGCGCGGCCACCTCCGCGTACCAGATCGAGGGTGCCGTGGACGAGGACGGCCGTGCGCCCTCCATCTGGGACACCTTCTCCCACACCCCCGGGAAGATCGACAACGGCGACCACGGCGACACCGCCTGCGACCACTACCACCGCTACAACGAGGACATCGGCCTCATGAAGCGGCTCGGCCTCGGCGCCTACCGCTTCTCCGTCGCCTGGCCCCGCGTGGTGCCGCAGGCCGACGGCCGGATCAACGCCGAGGGCCTCGCCTTCTACGACCGCCTGGTCGACGGCCTGCTGGACGCCGGCATCACCCCGCACGGCACCCTGTACCACTGGGACCTCCCGCAGGCCCAGCAGGACCGCGGCGGCTGGCCCGAGCGCGCCACCGCCGAGCGCTTCGGCGAGTACGCGGCCGTCGTCGCCGACCGCCTCGGCGACCGCGTCAAGCACTGGGCCACCCTCAACGAGCCGCTCTGCTCCTCCTGGATCGGCCACCTCGAGGGCGCGATGGCCCCGGGCTGGACGGACCTCACCGCCGCCGTCCGCACCTCGTACCACCTGCACCTCGGCCACGGCTACGCCGTGCAGGCGCTGCGCGCCGCCCACCCGGACGTCCAGGTCGGCATCGTCAACAACCTCAGCCCGATCGTCCCGGCCACCGACAGCGAGGCCGACCGCCTCGCCGCCGTCCGCGCCGACGGCCACATCAACCGATGGTGGCTCGACCCCGTCCTCGGCCGCGGCTACCCGGAGGACATGGTCAAGCTCTACGGCGTCGAACTCCCCGTCCGTGACGGCGACATGGATCTCATCTCGGCCCCGCTCGACTGGATCGGCCTCAACTACTACTTCCGCCAGTTCGTCGAGGACGACCCGACCGGCGCCGTCCCGCAGTTCCGCCAGGCCCCCGGCCGCAACGCCGAACACACCGCCATGGGCTGGGAGGTGGACGCCGAGGGCATCCACCAGCTGCTGATGCGCCTCACCGAGGAGTACGGCGTCCGGAAGATCTACATCACCGAGAACGGCTCCGCCTACCGCGACACCGTGACCGCGGACGGCCGGATCGAGGACCCGGAGCGCACCGCCTACCTGGAGGGCCACCTGGACGCCTGCGCCCGCGCCGTCGCCAAGGGCGCCCCGCTGGCGGGCTACTTCGCCTGGTCGCTGCTCGACAACTTCGAGTGGGCGTACGGCTACGACAAGCGGTTCGGCCTTGTGCACGTCGACTACGACACCCAGCGGCGCACCGTGAAGGCCAGCGGCGAGCGGTACGCGGAGATCATCCGCAACCACCGCACCCGCTGACCCGCAGACCGAGGGGTCCGGCGGCGGCGGCCGCCGGACCCCTCGTCGTCAGCTCCCCGCAGGTTGCCCCGGTGTGTCCGGGGCAGGTGCGGGCAGGGCCTCGCGCAGGGCCTCGCGCAGGCGGTCGAGCAGCGCCCGGGCCGCGGGACTCGCCGGGCCGGCGCCCCGCCAGGCCAGCGCGATCCGGGCGCGGACACCGGGACGGACGATCGGCAGCGGCCGCACCCGTCCGTCGACGGCCGGGCCGTCGCCCCCGGCCGGCAGCACCGCGACACCGAGCCCACGGGAGGCGAGCCGTGCCAGCACATCCGGTACAGCTGCCTCGAACGTGACGCGGGGGCGGAACCCGGCCTGCGCACAGGCACGTTCGAGCGCCGCTCGGACTCCGGTGCCACGGGGCAGGCAGATCAGCGCCCGGTCGCGCAGCTCCGTCAGCGGGACGCCCGCGGGCCCGGCCGCGGCGTGGATCGGGTCTCCGGGCGCAGCGAGGACGCCCAGCGGAGCGTCGACGACCGTGACGAGCGACAGGCCGGGCGGGGGCACCTCGTCGGTGGGTCCGAGGAGGGCGATGTCGAGGTCGCCGGCCAGGAGTGCCGCCTGCATCCGCTCGGAGGTGTCCTCGGTGAGCGTGATCTCCAGGGCGGGATGGGCGTCATGGAAGTCCGCGAGGAACGAGGCGATGTCGAACGCATGGCCGGTGGCGCCCGAGACCGTCCCGAGCGAGACCCGGCCCCGCAGCAGCCCGGTGTACGCGTCAGCCGTTTGCCGTACCGCATCCGCCGCGGCCAGCGCGGCCCGGGCGTACGGCAGGATCGCCCGGCCGGTCTCGGTCGGCGTCACCGCCCGGTGCGAGCGGTCGAGCAGCTGCTGCCCCAACTCCCGCTCCAGCTGGCGTATCTGAGCGCTCAGACCCGGCTGGGCCAGGTGCAGTCGGGCGGCTGCGCGGGTGAAGCCGCCCTCGTCGACGACGGTGACGAAGTAGCGCAGCTGGCGAAGCTCCATAAGTGATCATTCTAGATCGCAGCACACCTGTGTATTGGACGTCTTGATCCGCCGTCAGCAGGCTTGGACCCATGGAGAACGCAGCGGGACGCCGGGACGGACGGGCGGGCACCGAGGTGGGGATCAGGGCCGCGATCGCAGCGGAGCGCCGGGAACTGGCCGACCTGTTCGAGGGTTTGCGGGCCGGCGCGTGGGACGCACCGAGCCTGTGCGGCGGGTGGCGGGTCCGCGAGGTCGTCGCCCACATGTCGACGGGGTTCCGGTTCTCCCTGCCGGCGACTCTGGGCGAACTGGTCAAGGCCCGGGGAAGCCTGCACCGCATGACCGACCGCGTCGCCCGCAGGGACGCGGCCGCGTACTCCACCGGCGAGCTCAGCGCCTTCCTGCGGGACAACGCCGAGCACCCGTGGACGCCGCCGGTCGGCGGCCTCGCGGCCGCCCTCGGCCACGACGTGGTGCACGGGCTGGACGTGACGGTCGCGCTCGGACTCGGGCGGAGTGTCCCCGAGGACAGGCTGCGCCTCCTGCTCGACGACATCACGCCCCGCGGCCTGAGGTTCTTCGGTGCCGACCTCCGCGGAGTGCGGCTGTGCGCCGAGGACATGGACTGGTCCTACGGCTCCGGCACTCCCCTCTACGGCGCCGCCCAGGACCTCCTGCTGCTGGCCTACGGCCGCAGGCTCCCGCAGGGCCGCCTCCGCGGCGGACCGAGCAGCCGTTTCACCCACCCGGAAGCTCCGGCCCGTCTGCCGTTCCACCCCGGTGGCAACTAGGATCGCGGGCATGGCCCTGATCATGAGCGACGTGGAGCGGTTCGAGGCTGCCAGGCCCCGGTTGGAGGCCATCGCCTACCGCCTGCTCGGCTCGGCGGGCGAGGCGGAGGACGCCGTTCAGGAGACGTTCCTGCGCTGGCAGGCGGCCGACGCCGAGCGGATCGAGGTGCTCGAGGCCTGGTTGACCAAGGTGCTCACCAACCTGTGCCTCAACATGCTCACTTCGGCACGTGCCCGGCGCGAGACGTACGTGGGCCAGTGGCTCCCCGAGCCGCTGCTCGCCGGCGACCCGATGCTCGGCCCGGCCGACACCGCCGAGCAGCGCGAGTCGGTGTCGTACGCCGTCCTCGTGCTGCTGGAGCGCCTGTCGCCCAACGAGCGGGCGGTGTACGTGCTGCGCGAGGCCTTCGGCCACCCGCACCGGGAGATCGCCGAGATCCTGAACATCACCGAGGCGGCCAGCCAGCAGATCCACCACCGGGCCAAGAAGCACGTCGCGGAGGGCAGGGCCCGCACCGAGATCGACGAGGCCGCCGCCCGGAGGGTCGTCGACGAGTTCCTGGCCGCCGCGACCAGCGGCCGTACCGAGCCCCTGGTGCGCCTGCTCACCCAGGACGCCGTCTCGGTCGGCGACGGCGGCGGGAAGGTCCCGGCCCGCGCGAAGGCGTTCGAGGGCGCGCTCGCGGTCGCGAAGTTCCTGCGCGGCCTGTTCAAGCCCAGCGAGGCCAAGCGGGCCCACGTCGGCGGTGCGCCCGAGATCCACTTCGCGATCGCCAACGGCGGGCCCGCCGTGGTGGCGGTCGTGGAGGGCCGGGTCGTCGGGATCACCTGCCTGGAGGTCACCGCGGACGGCATCGCCGCAGTCCGCAGCCAGGTCAACCCCGACAAGCTGGTCCGCGCGACCGGGCAGTGGGCCGCTGCGGACCACGGGAGCACCCCGCTCGTCGTGCTCTGACCCCGTGTGACGTGCTTCACATCCCGACCCTGTCAGGAAACGCCGGGCTGCCCGGTTCAAGAGGCGAAACCGCGCAGAGACAGCGGCGGAACCCTCCAGACAGGAGCAGGCACATGCAGCACCGCATCGTCGTCCTCGGAGCCGGCTACACCGGAGCCGTCGCCGCCGGCCGCATCGCCAAGCGGCTGCACCGCGAGGACGTCACCATCACCCTCGTCAACCCCGAGCCCGACTTCGTCGAGCGGGTCCGGCTGCACCAGCTCGCGGCCGGCCAGGACCTCAGGCCCCGGCCGTTCGGCGAGATGTTCGCGGGCACCGGCGTGGCCCTGAAGCTGGCGAAGGTCACGGCCGTGGACGTGGACCGCAGGACGGTCGCCGTCACCGCCGTGAACGGCCGCGGGCAGGAGGAACTGGAGTACGACACCCTGGTCTACGCCCTCGGCAGCGGCTGGAACGACGGGGGCGTCCCCGGCACCGGCGAACACGCCCACGACATCTCCGGCCGCCCCGGCGCCCTCCGCCTCCGCGACCGCCTGGCCGCGCTGGACGCCGGCCGGCCGGTGGTCGTGATCGGCGGCGGTCTGACCGGCCTGGAGGCCGCGACCGAGATCGCCGAGGCCCGCCCGGACCTCGACGTCGCCCTGGCCGCCCGCGGCGCCCTCGGCGACTGGCTCTCCGCGAAGGGCCGCGCCCACCTGCGGAAGGTGGTGGACGGGCTCGGCATCACCGTCCACGACCACACCGCGGTCACCGCCGTGGAGGCGGACCGCGTGAGGACGGCCGACGGCCGGAGCATCCCCGCCGAGGTCACCGTCTGGACGACCGGCTTCGCCGTCCACCCGATCGCCGGGGCCACCACCCTGGAGGTCACCGACCACGGCCGCATCGTGGTCGACAGCACGATGCGCTCGGTCTCCCACCCGGACGTCTACGCCGTGGGTGACGCCGCGATGGCGATCGGCCCGGCCGGCAAGCCGCTCCGCATGTCCTGCGCCTCGGGCATCCCGATGGCCTGGCAGGCCGCCGACGCCATCGCGGCCCGCCTCGCCGGCACCAAGGTCCCCCGCGTGCCCGTCCGCTACTTCCAGCAGTGCATCTCGCTCGGCCGCAGGGAAGGCCTGATCCAGTTCGTCACCGCCGACGACCGGGCGGTCGACCGCACCCTGACCGGCCGGGTGGCCGCCCTCTACAAAGAACTGATCTGCAAGGGCGCGGCCTGGGGCGTCGCCAACCCGACCGCGGGCATGCCCTCCCGCCGCCGGCGCGTCCTCCCGGGGGAGCTCCCCGGACGCGCCCGGGCGGAGGCGGCGGCCTGACCCCGGGGCCCGGACGAGCAGCTCCGACGTCGGTCAGCGGTCGTGGTCGTGGGCGTGGGCGTGGTCGTGGGCGAGGGGCGAGCGGGTGACGGGTCGGCCGGTGGTGCGGTTGTGCCGGATCGCGCAGGTCATCGCAGCAGCCGACGGCCGGTCCGGGCGGCGACGGTACGCCAGGCCGGGGCCGGGCCCGCACGCGCTGCTGTGCGGACCCGGACCCGGTCGGTGCCTGGAATGTTCCTCGCTGTGCCGGCGGGTGCGACGCCCGGACTCAGTCGACTTCGATGTCCGACTCGTACTGCCACCACAGGTCGATCCGGTAGGACTCGAGCACTTCGGCGTGGGCGGCGAAGACCCCGTCGGAATCGGCCTGGCCCTCCGGCTCCGCCAGGCTGCGCAACAGGGACGCCTGCTGGGCGGCAGCGGCTTCCCTGCCGCGCCACGAGACCAGGGCGGCGTACACGCCGGGCCGGGGCAGCTCGATGTATCCGGGGTACTCGGGGGAGAACGCCCGGATGGTGACGGTGCCGGTGGGGCAGTCCAGGACAGCTGGGCAGAAGGCGTCGCACTCCCCGAGGCTGCCGCCGGTCACCGGCCCGTCCCACACGCGCAGGACGATCTCGGCGGGCGAGGTGCCCTGGAGGCTTCGGATGTAGAGCTGGGGACCGAGGCCTGCCACAACGGTCTGCCGGCTCAGCTCGGCGGCATCGTTGTCCGGAAGGTAGGCGTCCGAGTCGTAGACGAAGATCAGACCGTGGTCCGGCTTCGCCTCGGTACGGAACTCAAGCGCCACGGCCATGTTTCTCCTGTCCCTGCGTCACGGGGTGATCGTCACATAGAACGGGTCGCCGCCCAGAATCCGGTTCTGCGTGTACACGGCGAGGATCATGGTGCCACCCGCGCCGTTGTCGGCAGCATCGATCAGCCGGGACGAGTACCGCCTGGTCGGCGAATCGCCACCCGCGGCGGCCCGCTCGTAGGTGGATGAGAAGGGGTACTCGTCACACTCGAGGCCGGACCCCGAGCAGTCGCCCCACACGTCGTCGCACGTCTTGATCGCCGCTGCCCGGTTGGTGTCCTGCTTCGCACGGTCGACCAGGCGGTGCAGGGGCTGCTCCTCGCCGGGCACCGTCTTCCCGACGAAGGAGGGGAAGGTGATGCCGGCCCTCCCGGCGGCAAGCACAAGGGCACGGTCTTCGCCGAGGCGAGGGTCGAGCTGGTCATGAAGCTCTCGGACCCTGCAGTGGCCCAGAGCGCACGCCACATCAAGGACGCCCAGAGCAACCCGGAGCGGAAGGTCGGGCCGGGGCCAGCGCGAACCCTGATCATCTCCGCGTGGCGCCCGGTGGTGAAGTGGCCCACCTCGACACCGAGGGACAAGGTCGCCGCCTACGGCCGGTGAATCTCCGACTCACGTCACTGGTGGTCGCCCCGCGGGGTGCGGCGGCGCCAGGTGCGTTCGAAGATCACGTCGCCGCCCTCCAGCGCGCGGATGTGGTCGTGGACGGTGAGGTGCCCGGCGTCGCAGTTCGCCTCGGAGCGGATCTGCAGGGTGACGTCCCAGCCGATGTCCGTCCGTTCCAGCCGTAGGGTGCGGTCGGTGCGGGCCCGGGCGCTCAGCGGGTCGTCCGAGCGGATGCGGTAGGCCTCCAGGACGTGCTCCTCCTCGGCGAGGCCGTCGGGGCGCACCACCGCGCCGTCCGGGCGGGCCAGCTGCAGGCGCCATTCGCCGGCGGCCACGTCGTGCACCGCCTGCCGCTCCGGGTGGGCGGTCAGCGGTTCGGGGTGCAGCTCGGCCGGGGTCCGCGCATGCTCGGGCGGGTCGAAGGAGACCGGCCGGCTGCCCGCGTCCGCCGCCAGGTGCCGCACCGGCAGGGTGAGCACCGAGCCGCCCGGGTCCACCTCGAAGCCGCCGGTCTCCGCCACCGGCCACAACCACGGCCAGTACGCCGAGGACAGCGCGAGCCGGATCCGGTGGCCCGCGGGGAAGGCGTGTGCGACCGCGGCCAGTCCGAACTCGACCTCCACCGGGCCGAAGCCGCCCGCCAGGGCGGCCGCACCGCGGCTGACCAGCGTGGACGAACCGTCCGGGGCGACGTCGCACAGCCTGGCCGCGACCTGCCCGTGCCGCGAGTCCAGGCGCACCCGCAGCCGTACCGAGGGGGTGCCGAGCAGTTCCTCGGGTTCGGGCAGCGGCACCGAGTCGAAGCAGACCGAGCGGCCGTCCTCCTCGCGCTGGTCCGGTGGCAGGTCGGCGGGCCGGCCGAGCGGCCGCACCGCCCCGGCGTCGATGCCGGTGTGCTGGGGGGAGCGGACGGGGACGAATCGCTCGCCGGAGGGCGTCCCGGCCGTCCGCAGCGCGTCGTCGAGGCGGTAGTGCACCTCGCGGACGTCGGGGGAGGGCCAGCTCTCGTCGCCGATCCAGCGGCCCGGCCGGTTGGCGTAGAAGGTGGCGGGCGGCACGGACTCGTTCATCCAGCTGCGCAGGGCGGGTTCCTTGAGGACACCGGTGTCGGCGCCCTTGAGCCAGTGGTCCCACCAGCGGAGCGACTCCTGGAGGAAGCCGATCGCGGGGCCGGGCGGCAGCCCTTGGTCGGGGTACTGGTGCGGCCAGGGGCCGAGGACGCCGCGGGCGTTCTCGCCGAGCCGTTCGACGAGGCGGAGCACGGTGCCGGCCTGCGGGTCGGCCCAGCCGCCGAAGGCGAGCACGGCGGCGCGGATCGCCCGGAGTTCGATCGGCCCGCCCTCGTCCTCGGGGCCGTCGGGTTCGACGGCGGCGAGGCGTTCCAGCCAGAGCCGCCGCCAGTCGTCGCCGGTATAGCGGGGGTCGGGCGGCCGGCACGCGGCGGCGAGCCGGTCGGCCGACTCGGCGTGCACGGCGGCGGCGAGCGGGGCGCCGGTCAGCTCCCGTGCGGGTGCGGTGCGGTCGTCCGCGCAGACGGCGACCACGGCGGCGAGCGCCTCGGGTGCCCGGGCGGCGAGGGCGAGGGCGGCGGTGCCGCCGCGGCCGATGCCGAGTGCGCCGGCGCGGCCGTTCGACCAGGGCCGGGCGGTGATCCAGTCGAGCAGGGCGAGCCCGTCGGCGGTGCCCGCCGTGGAGGCCGGGTCGGTGGGGGTGCCCTCGGAGCTGCCGTGGCCGCGGGCGTCGACCCGCAGCGAGGCGTAGCCGTGGCCGGCGTACCAGGGGTGCCGCTGGGCGTCGCGGACGGCGGTGGTGTCGCCGAGTCCGCCCGGCTGGTACTCGAGCAGGGCGGGCACCGGGTGGTCGGTGACCGGCAGCCAGAGCCGGGCGGCGAGGCGGGTGCCGTCCGGCATGGCGATCCGGACGTCCTTGCGGGTGGTGCGGTAGGGGTACGGGGCCGGCGGCTGCATGGGCCCTCCGTGGGGTCGTACGGCGGCCCGGGGCGGGCCCGACCTCCCCAGGATGGGCGCGGCCGGGCGCCATTTCCACCGGGCCGCGCCGCGGCCGGCCCGTGCCGCCCGGCGGTCCCCGTTCCGCGGAGCGCGCCGCGGGACGGGGGCCGCCGGGCGGGGCGGCTCAGGAGGCCTTGGCGAGCCAGGCGGTGGCGTTCAGCGCGAGCGCCGCGTCGCTGCCGGCGGGGTCGTTCCAGCCGTCGTACAGGGTGTTGCCGGACTGGCCGGTGCCGTCGTCGATCGGGGAGCTGTCGCCCCAGGCGGCGACCCGGCCGCTGCCGAAGGTGCTGGTGACGAAGAAGGCGCCGGTGTTGCCGCTGTAGCCCGTCCGGTAGACCAGGCCCTTGACCGAGGGGTTGTCGGCGGGGGAGAGGGTGAAGGTGGTGCCGGAGCGGAGGATCGAGCCGGTGACGTTGCCGAAGGCGCCGTGCAGCACGGGGTTGGCGGAGTCGTTGACCGCGCGCGGGTTGTCGGTGCTGACGGTCTTCACGTCGACCGAGAAGCCGAACGGTGAGGTGTTGTCGACGCCGTTGGCGGTGAGCAGGTCGTTGATGATCTCGGGGCTGTCCCAGCCGTCGTTGTTGCGGTCGCTGTTGCTGTGGTCGGAGACCAGGAAGAGGCCGCCGCCGTTCTGCACGAAGCGCATGACAGCGGTCTTCTCGGCGCTGGAGAGGCGGATGTTGGGCTCGGGGATCACGAAGGTGTCGAAGTTGGCGAGGTCGAGCGCGGCGCCGGTGCCGTAGCTGATGGTGGAGCCGGCGGGCAGCGTCTTGAGGCTGTAGCCGCCGGCCTTCTGCAGGGCGACGCCCCAGGCGGAGAGGGCGCCCGTCCAGCTCTTCTCGGTGCTGGGGTTGGCGTTCTGGCCGAGCGGGTCGGGCTGGCTGGTGCTGATGATCCAGTCGGCGTTGCCGGCGGTCTCGGCCTTGCTGTTGTCGAACAGCACCCGGTGGGGGGTGGCGGCCGCGGCGGGGGCGGTGGGCGAGGCCAGGCCCGTGAGGGTGGCCGCCAGGACGGCGGTCGCGGCCAGGGCGGCCTTCGTGCGGATGGTGCGAGTGCCGATCATCTGCCGTTCCTCCGTGGGGAGTTGGGGGATTGGGGGGGGCAGTGGTACCCGCGCACGGAACCGCACGCGGACAGTTGGGGTATCCGCGCGTAGATCCGAGCACCGAGCCGAGTATCCGCGCGTAGAAGGGGGCGGAGGAAGACGCGGGAGGTTAAGGGATCGGGTACGTCGTGTGACATGTCCTGCGCGGAATGCGCCCCCGGTGCATCGGTGCAGCTCGGCATGCCTCGGCTCAGCAGTTGCACATGACTTGCAATTGAGTTCCGGGGGCGACAGGATGGCCCGGCTCATCCGTCCGCTGCCGGGAGGACTCCCATGTCAACGCCAAGCCGTCTGCGCGACCGGCTCACCCGCGAGGAGTGGATCCGGCTCGCCGGCATGGGCGGCTTCGTGCTGACCCTCCACATCGTCGGCTGGTTCACCCTGCTCGCCGTGATCGCCCCGCACCACTACGACGTCGGCGGCCAGGTCTTCGGCGCCGGCATGGGCCTCACCGCCTACACCCTCGGCATGCGGCACGCCTTCGACGCCGACCACATCGCCGCGATCGACAACACCACCCGGAAGCTGATGGGTCAGGGCAAGCGGCCGCTGTCGGTGGGCTTCTGGTTCTCGCTCGGCCACTCCTCGATCGTCTTCGGCCTCTGCGCGCTGCTCGCCTTCGGCATCCGCTCGCTGGCCGGCCAGGTCGAGTCCGACGGGTCCGCGCTGCACACCGCCACCGGGCTGATCGGCGTCTCCGTCTCCGGCACCTTCCTGGTGTTGATCGGCCTGATCAACCTCGGCGCCTTCAACGGCATCCTCAAGGTCTTCCGTGCCCTGAAGGCCGGGGAGTTCGACGAGGAGGAGCTGGAGCGTCAGCTCGACAAGCGCGGCTTCCTCAACCGCATCCTCGGCCGGGTCACCCGCGCCGTCACCAAGCCCTGGCACATGTACCCCGTCGGCCTGCTCTTCGGCCTCGGCTTCGACACCGCCACCGAGGTCTCGCTGCTCGTGCTGGCCGGCGGCGCCGCCGCCTTCTCGCTGCCCTGGTACGCGCTGCTGGTGCTGCCGATCCTCTTCGCGGCCGGCATGAGCCTGCTCGACACCATCGACGGCTCGTTCATGAACTTCGCCTACGAGTGGGCGTTCTCCAAGCCGATCCGCAAGATCTACTACAACCTCACCGTCACCGGCCTGTCGGTGCTGGTCGCCCTGGTGATCGGCGTCATCGAGCTGGTCGGCCTGCTCGCCGAGAAGCTGGACGTCACCGCCGGCCCGGTCGGCTGGATCGCCGAGCTCGACCTCAACCTGGTCGGCTACGCCATCGTCGGCCTCTTCGTCGTCACCTGGGCCGGCGCGATCGCCTACTGGAAGCTCGGCAAGGTCGAGCAGAAGTGGTCGGCGGCCGTCCGCGAGCCTGTTGCCGCCGAGGCCGAGTAACGCAGCCGGGCCCGGCCTCCGGACAGGCCGGGGAGGTGCGGGGAGCGCCGGGCAGGGTGTCGAACCGGTGTGCCGGGATCTGCTGCCGTGACGGACAGCGACCCTCTCGCCGGCCTGGACGACCTCGCCGGCCTGGACGACGTGCCCTGCGCCCAACTCCCTCACTCCTACGGCACGGCCGAGGACGTCCCCGGACGCCTCCGGGCGATCCGGGCGGGGGTTCGGGAGGGCAGTTACCCGCCGATGGCGCAGCTCGCGGACCGCATCGTGCACCAGGGCACCCGGTCGCAGGCCGCGGCGCACACCGTTCCGGTCCTCGTGCGGATGGCACTCGACCCGACATTGGTCAACAGGCGTCGATTCGTCGGTCTGCTGGTCGCCATCGCGATCGGTGTGGACGACAACCACCTGCCGAACGGCTACGACCCCCGGGAGGACCGCGCCCACCTGGAGGGGCCGCGCGGCGAAGCCGACGTACGGGCCCGGTGGATCGCCGAAGCGGCGGACGACGAGCAGCGCGCACAGCGCGAGGGCGGCCGGGCGCAGGTGCTCGTCGACGCCGAAGCGGTGGTGCGCTGCCACAGCGCCGTTCGGGAGGCACTTCCGGTGCTCGACGTCCTGCTGAGCTCGGACAGCGCGGAACTGCGGGCCGAGACGGCGAACCTGATCGCCTGGTTCCCCGAGTCCGCGGCGGCCACGGTCCCGCTGCTGCAGGCGTTCGTCGCCGACGAAGTCTCGCCCGGTGCCGCGGCGACGGGACTGGTCCTCGGCCTGCTCGGCGAGCCGGCGGCCGTCCCCTTCGTCGAGCGCCACCTGGACAGCCCGGTCGTCGAGCTGCGCCGGGCCTCCGCCTTCGCGTCGACGCGGCTGGGCATCGCCGGCCCCGCCGTCGTCGACGTGCTGACCGGGGTCGTCGCCGGGCCGCCCGAGAAGACCGGGACGATCCCGAGCGGCTCCTACCGCGGCCTCGCGGCGATGGCCTGGCCGAAACGCCCGAAGGCGCAACGCTCCCAGCGGGTCGATGCCATGCTGACCGGCCTGGCCGGCTGCACGGGCGTGGAGGCGTTCTACGACAGGTACTACACGGCGCAGACGTTGTTCACGCTGGTCTTCCGGCCCGTCGAACCGCCGCACTCCGTCGACGACCTGAGCGACGTCGATGACCCGAGTGACGTGCAGCAGCGTGTCGTGCGCTTCCTCGCGGGCCGGGACGAGGACGGCTGGCCGTCCGGTGCGAGGGACGCTCTGCGCCGGTGGAAGGTTCCGACCGAGGGTTCCGACCTGCCCGTCCGGGGGATCGTCCGGGCCGGCCGATAGCACGGCGCCCGACGCGCTTCGGATATTCGGTTGCGCTGCCGGTGGGAGCGGTTAGTGTGCTCTCGTCCTCGCGAACGCCGTGCGAGGACCTGACGTCGAGGAGGTGTGTCCGGATGGTTGCCGCCGTGTCGCGGCGCGCCTTCGCGTGCGCGCCATACGCCTCCCTCGATCGTCACCTCCCCACCGGCTGACAGCGCGTCGCATCCGACGCACCCGGTGGGCCTCTCCCAGGAGCCACCGCAGTGCGCGAGCGCTTTGCCGACAGCGATTCCTTCTCCCGTATCCGTCCCAAGGGCGGGCCGCGGCGCGGCCGCCGGTCCGACCGGTTCGACGACTTCGAGCCCGAGTACTTCCCCTCCGCGGCCGCTCTCCCGGAGGGCTTCGACGACCTCGCCCCGGCTGTGTCCGACGGCCCCGCCGAGGGTGACCGCTGGTCCACCTGGGACCGGTCCACCCCCACCGAGAAGGGCCCCGAGCCGCGCCCCGACTGGGTGGTGACCGAGCTGGCGGCCGTGGACACCGAGCTCGGGATCGTGAAGACCGGCAAGGAGGCCGACGTCTTCCTGCTGGAGCGTGCCGTGCCGGGCACCGGCCGCCGCACCCTGATGGCCGCCAAGCGCTACCGGGACGCCCAGCACCGGATGTTCCACCGCGACTCCGGCTACCTGGAGGGCCGTCAGCACAAGGAGTCCCGGATCACCCGGGCGATGGCCAAGCGCACCGCCTTCGGCAAGGAGGCGATCGCCGGGCAGTGGGCCGGGGCCGAGTTCGCCGCGCTGTGCCGGCTCTGGTCGGCCGGGGTGGCCGTCCCGTACCCGGTGCAGATCACGGGGACGGAGATCCTGATGGAGTTCGTCGGCGACGAGGACGGTGCGGCAGCGCCCCGGCTGGCCCAGCTCCGTGCCGAGGAGGCCGACGTCGAGGACCTCTGGGAGCAGCTGGGCCGCAGCCTGTCGCTGCTCGCCGTCGACGGCTACGCGCACGGCGACCTCTCCGCGTACAACATCCTCGTGCACCGCGGACGGCTGGTGATCATCGACGTACCGCAGATCGTCGACGTGGTCGCCAACCCGCGCGGGCTCTCCTTCCTGGAGCGGGACGTGCGCAACGTCGGCGCCTGGTTCGTCTCCCGGGGCCTGCCCGAGGACCGGGTCGAGGAGCTGGTCGGTTCGCTCGCCGCCGACGCGCGGCTGGGGTAGCCGGACGCGGGTGTCCGTGCCGCTCGGGCCCTGTCGGCCCGTCCGGCACGGACCCTGACGGTGCCTCCGGCGACGGGACGGCATGCGGTCGGCGCCAAGAGTTAACGCAGGATGTCTTGTCGTGTCACCTTCTACGCGCGTATCTTACTGCACGGTATCTACGCGAGTAGTTACCAACTCTGACACACCCTCAGCACCCGGTGAGCCCACGTCCGCCGGGTGACCGTGCTGCCCGCGCGCGGTGGTCCCGCGTCCGCCGGCAGATTAAGGAGCCCCTCCCGGTGACCGAAACCACCGCCGCCCGCAACCCCCGCTCCCGCCGGAGACTGCTGCGCGCGACCGTGCTGTCCTCCTCCGTGGCGGCCTCGCTGGTCCTCGTCCCGCTGCCCGGCGCCACCGCCGCACCCTCCGCCGACGCCGTCGTCGCCGAGGTCTACGGCGGCGGCGGCAACTCCGGCGCCACGCTGAAGAACGACTTCATCGAGCTCGCCAACAAGGGCGGCGCCGCCTTCGGCCTCGACGGCTGGAGCGTCCAGTACATCTCCGGCACCCCGGGCGCCAGCAGCACCTGGAGCGTCACCCCGCTGAGCGGCGCGATCGCGCCCGGCGGCCGCTTCCTGATCGCCGAGGCCGCAGGCACCGGCGGCACCGTCGCGCTGCCCACCCCGGACGCCTCCGGCACCCTCGCCCTGTCCGGCACCTCCGGCACCGTCGCGCTCGTCCAGGGCACCGCCCCGCTGACCTGCAAGACCGCCGCGGACTGCGCCGCCGACAGCCGGATCCGCGACCTGGTCGGCTTCGGCACCGCCGTCGTCCACGAGGGCAGCGCGTCCGCCGCCGGCGCGAGCAACACCGCCTCGGTCGCCCGCGCCGCCGGCCTCGCCGACACCGACGACAACGCCGCCGACCTGAAGGCCGGCGCACCCACCCCGGTCAACAGCAAGGGCGAGACCGCCGACACCGGCGACTCCGGCTCCACCGGCCCGACCGAGCCCGGCACCGTCCGCATCCACGACATCCAGGGCAACACCCGGATATCCCCGAAGGCCGGCAGCACCATCGCCGGCATCCCCGGCATCGTCACCGGCGTGCGCACCACCGGCTCCAAGGGCTTCTGGATCCAGGACGCCACCCCGGACGCCGACCCGGCCACCAGCGAGGCCGTCTTCGTCTACACCGGCAGCGCGGCCCCGGCCGTCAAGATCGGCGACTCGGTGCTGGTCACCGCCAAGGTCACCGAGTACTACCCGTCGTACAGCGGCGGCAGCCAGTCGGTCACCGAGCTGAGCGCGCCCAAGACCACCGTGCTCTCCTCCGGCAACCCGCTGCCCGCGGCCGTCCGCCTGGACAGCCGCAGCATCCCCGCCGCGTACGCCCCCGAGGCCGCCGGCGCCACCATCGAGAACCTGCCGCTGCAGCCCGCGACGTACGCGCTCGACCTGTACGAGTCGCTGGAGGGCATGCGGGTCGAGGTCGCCGACGCCCGCGTCGTCCAGGCCACCGACAAGTACAACGAGCTGTGGGTGGACGCCTCCTGCGAGGACCCGGCCACCCGCCGCGGCGGCGTCGTCTACCTCGGCTACGACAAGCCCAACACCGGCCGTCTGATGGTGCAGTCGCTGATCCCGGCCGCCGAGGGCGCCTTCCCGGTCGCCAACGTCGGCGACCGCCTCACCGGCACCACCGCCGGCCCGCTCGACTACAACCAGTTCGGCGGCTACACCGTCGCGGCCACCACGATGGGCACGCTCAAGGACAACGGGCTGCGGCGCGAGGTCACCGCCCGCCCGCTGCCGAGCGAGGCCACCATCGCCACGTACAACGTGGAGAACCTCGACCCGTCCGACCCCGACGAGAAGTTCGCCCAGCTCGCCCAGGGCATCGTCACCAACCTGCGCTCGCCCGACGTGGTCGCCCTCGAGGAGATCCAGGACGACAACGGCGCGGTCAACGACGGCACCGTCACCGCGGGCGCGACCGTCGCCAAGTTCGTCGCGGCCATCAAGGCCGCCGGCGGCCCGGCCTACGAGTGGCGCTCCATCGACCCGGTCGACGGCAAGGACGGCGGCGAGCCCGGCGGAAACATCCGCCAGGTCTTCCTCTTCAACCCCGCCCGGATCTCCTTCACCGACATCGCGGGTGGCGACTCCACCACCGCGGTCGACGTCACCGGCACCGGCAAGTCCACCGCGCTGACCGCGTCCCCGGGCCGCATCGACCCCGGCAACGAGGCCTGGACCACCAGCCGCAAGCCGCTGGTCGGCCAGTTCTCCTTCAAGGGCAAGCCGATCTTCGTGATCGCCAACCACTTCAACAGCAAGGGCGGCGACCAGGGCATCGACAGCCGCTTCCAGGCGCCGACCCGCAGCTCCGAGGTGCAGCGCGCCAAGCAGGCCGCCGTCGAGCACGCCTTCGTGGCCAAGCTGCTCGCCGCCGACCCGGGCGCCCGTGTGGTCTCCCTCGGCGACTTCAACGACTACCAGTTCTCGCCCGCGCTGCAGACCCTCACCGAGGGCGGCGTGCTGCGCGACCTGGTCAACGAACTGCCGGCGTCCGAGCGCTACTCGTACGTCTACCAGGGCAACTCCCAGGTGCTCGACCACATCCTGGTCAGCCCCGGCCTGAAGCGCCAGCACGTCGACTACGACGTGGTGCACGTCAACAGCGAGTTCGCCGCCCAGGCGAGCGACCACGACCCGCAGATCGTGCGCGTCAAGCCGTGATCCGCGGCTGAACGGCGGGGCGCCGCCCGGGACTTCCCCCGGGCCGCGCCCCGCCGGCGTTCCCGCCGAACCGCTGCCCGCACCCGTTCCACCGTCAGGACGGCTGAGCGTGACGCGGTTCACAGGGAAAGGGTGACAGGGTGCTGTCGCGGTCGGCTGCGACAGTCGACGGCATGACGATCACCGACGAGGACTGCCTCCCCGAGACCCTGGCGTTCAACGAGCAGTTCGAGGCCGCCGCCGCGGGCCGCCCGGCCCGCGGACGGGCACCCGACGCCGCCGTACTGGCCCACCTGCGGCGCAACCGGCTCGGCGGGGACACCCCGCCGGTGCGGCTGGCGCACGGCCGGGACCGCACCGTCGCGGGCGGCGTCCGAGTGAGGGTCTTCGCCCCGGAGCAGGTGACCGGTGTCTACCTGCACATCCACGGCGGCGGCTGGGCGTTCGGCTCGGCGGACGGCCAGGACGAGCGGCTGTGGGGGCTCGCCGAGCAGGCCCGGCTGGCCGTGGTGAGCATCGACTACCGCCTCGCCCCGGAACACCCCTTCCCCGCCGGGCCCGACGACTGCGAAGCCGCAGCGTTGTGGCTGGTGGAGCACGCGGCGTCCGAGTTCGGCACCGAGCGGCTGCTGATCGGCGGGGAGTCGGCCGGCGCCCACCTCGCGGTGCTGACGCTGCTGCGCCTGCGCGACCGGCACGGCCTCACCGGAGCGTTCCGCGCGGCCAACCTGCGCTACGGCGTCTACGACCTGTCGATGACACCGAGCCAGCGCAACTTCGGCCCACGCCGGCTGCTGAGCAACACCGATTCCCTGCAGGGCAGTTACGAGCTGTTCACGCCCGGGGCGGGGGAGGAGCAGCGCCGCAGTCCGGAGATCTCGCCCCTCTTCGCGGACCTGACCGGGCTTCCGCCCGCCCGGATCGTCGTCGGCACCGAGGACCCGCTGCTGGACGACTCGCTGTTCCTGGCGGCCCGGTGGCGGGCGGCGGGTGCGCGGGTGCAACTCGGCGTCGTCGCCGGTGCGATGCACGGTTTCACTCTGTTCCCGCTGGCCGTCACCGAGCGGGAGCAGCGGCGCGAGCGCGACTTCCTGGTCTCCGCGTGACGGTAGCGTCGGCGGCATGAACCGAACCGCCCGACTGTACGCACTGGTGGAGGAGTTGCGCGCGGCGGCACCGCGGTCGCTGACGGTCGCGGTGCTCGCCGCGCGGTTCGAGGTCAGCACGCGAACGGTGCAGCGCGACCTCCAGACACTGATGGAGGCCGGCGTCCCGGTGCGTGCCGTACCCGGGCGGGGCGGCGGCTGGTCGGTCGACGCCGGGACGACCCTTCCCCCGATCCACCTCACCGCCGACGAGGCCTCGGCGCTGACCGCGGCGCTCGCCGCGGTCGACGCCGCCACCCCCTACGCGGGCGCGGCCCGCACCGCAGCCCAGAAGATCACGGCCTCGATGACCGGTCCCGCCTCGGCGGCGGCCCGGGAGTTCGCCGCACGCGTCGTCGCCCTGCCCGGGCACGGCGACCCCGCGATCCGCATCGCGGTCGAGCAGGGCCTCGCCGACCACACGGTGCTGCGGCTGTCCTACTCCGACGCGGCGGGACGGGAGAGCGACCGACTCGTGGAACCGGCCGGCCTGCTCACCGCCGACGGCCGCTGGTACCTCATCGCCTGGTGCCGCACCCGACGGGCCGGACGGGGCTTCCGGCTGGACCGGATCTCGGCGGCGACTCCGACCGGTGAACGGGCACACCCCCGCGACCTGGCCGGACTGCTCCGCGGCTCGGCCGCCGCCGGCGCGGGGCGACCTGCCGTGCTGGCCGAACTCGCCGCCCGACCGAGGCAGTCCGAAGGGACAGATCCGGCGAATCGCCCCGGCGGCCCGGCCCGCCCGGCTGTCGGTCCCGGCCGCTAGCGTGCGCCCGTGACCAGCCGGACGACCGCCGAGGCCCACCGGGCCGTCCTCGACCACGTGCTCGCGACCGCCGCCGGTGCGCCCTGGATCGACGGCCTGGTGCTGCGCGGCAGCGCCGTCCTCGCCGCCTGGTGCCCGGAGACCGCCCGGCCGCCAGCCGACCTCGACTTCGTCCTGCGCGCCGTTCCCGTGGTGCCGATCGACCCGCTGGGCCCGTACCCGTACCTCGACACCGTCGATGCGGTGCTCTTCGATCCGGAGGCCGCGCACGGCGCGGGCGCCCCCGAACTCTGGGATCCGGAGGGCGCCGAGCCGCGCGGCGCCCGCGTCCGGCTCCCGCCCGAGGGCCTGCACTGGCTGCGCGACACCGAACCGGAGGACGCGCCGCACGACGACCTGCTCGACCGGCTGCGGGACGTCCCCGAGGCCGCACCGGGCCTGCTGCTCGACGTCGAGGCCGCCCGGCACGAGGTCCTCGGCGGCTACTACGCGCCCTACGGCGACGGCTGCGGTGGCGCCACGGGCCTGCGGCTGACGGTCCCGTGGACGGTGGACGGGCTCGCGCCGGGCACCCTGCGGATCGACTTCGCCTGGGACGAACCGCTGCCCGAGCCGCCGGTGTTCACCGCGCTGCCGCGCGCCGACGGCGGGCCTCCCACCGTCCTGCCCACCGCGAGCCGCGAACTCTCCCTCGCCTGGAAGCTGCTGTGGCTGCTCGCCGAGGGCACGGCCGACGGCGGAACCGCCCGCGGCAAGGACCTCCACGACGCCGTCCTGCTCGCCGAACACCCGGCCACCGACCTCGACGCCCGCCTCCTGCGCCGCGTACTGCGCCGTGCCCCGCACCCCGTCGGGCCGGAGGACCTGCCGCACTGCCACGTCGACTGGCAGGGCTTCCCGGGCACCGCCGAAGAATGGCTGGACCGTCTGACGCGCGCCCTGGGCGGCGATTCGGCACAGGGCCGACCGCGAGGGGCGCGGGGGAGCGCGCGACAACGGAAGTGACGGTGCCGCTCCTTCCGGATCACGCAGTTCCCCCCGGCCTTCGGCCGGGAGGTACCCCCACGCGCCCCTGAACCGACCACCCGGGCGCCTTGAAGACAGCTCCTGGGGGCCTGCCGGTCCTGTGGGCCGTGCCTCCGTCAGGAGCCCTACTTGCCGAGGGCGGCGAGGACCGCGCGGGCCATCACCTTCTCGCCGGTGGCGTTGGGGTGGAAGGGTACGGCGGGGGAGCCGGGCAGGGCGCCCTCGATCCAGCGGTCGTCGGAGCAGACGTCGTGGCCGCGGGTCGGGGTGAGGGTGTCGACGAAGGTGGCGCCGTTGGCGGCGGCCGTGGCGGCGAGGGTGTCGTTCAGCTGGTGCAGGATGCCGCGCAGGTAGGCGACGTCGCCGGTGGTGATGGGCTGACGGCCGATGCAGTTGCGCTCGTTGTCGGGCAGCACCGACGGGTAGCCCACCAGCAGCACCTTGGCGTTCGGTGCCTTGGCGTGGATCTTCTGCAGGGCGGCGGCGATCTGCGGCCCGGCGGCGTCGATCCGGTTGACCAGGGTGTCCGCGCCCCACTGCCAGGACCAGGTGCGGAAGTCCCAGTGGCCGTGGGCGTAGACGTCCTTGCAGGGGGTGCCGAACGGGTTGACCACGGCGCCCGCCATGCAGGTGGCGATGACGTCGCCGATGCCGAGGTCGGAGGTGCCGAGTTCGTTGCCGCCGATGCCGAGGGTGACCAGGTCGGTGCCGGCCGAGACGGAGTCGAGCTGCGGGTCGTTGACCCGGATGAACGCGTCGTACTGGGCCTCCGTCAGGTCGGAGACCTTGGCGGCGCCGCAGGTCGCGTCGCGGTAGCTGGTGCTGCCGAGTTCGGCCGCGACCAGGTGGCCGTAGTTCTTGCTCGACCGCAGGCAGAGCCCGGCGTACTGCGAGGGGACGCCGGCGCCGGCCGCGTACGAGTCTCCGAGGGCGACGTAGTCGCCGGTGACGTCCGCGGCGTCCGCGGCGGGGGCGCCGAGCAGTCCCGCGGCGGCGGTCGCGAGGACGGCGCTGACCAGGACGGACGAACGCTTCAGGGCATGGCTGAACACGGTTCCTCCTGGGGAAGAGAAACGGGGGGAGGGTGGGGGCGTTACTGCTCGGTAAGTTACTGGCACGTTAACGCAGTTGTCCAGATATTCGACACCCAATTCGCGCCTGAAATTCCGTCAGAGCGCGCCCCGAATTACGCTCCACGGTGAAGCGTTCGGTATTTCCACTACGCGGCGGAGCGTAATTCCCGAAGCGGGGTTACCGGCCGGTTGACCTGCGCCCGGGCGGGAGCGCACCATGCTGGTCACGGAGATCGACAACCCGCTCCCAGCCCTGGAGGACCGCCCGGATGGCACTCGACGCCGACGTGATCGTGATCGGAGCGGGCCTCGCCGGCCTGGTCGCCACCGCCGAACTGGCCGAGGCGGGCCGCAAGGTGATCCTCCTCGACCAGGAGCCCGCCGCCTCGCTCGGCGGCCAGGCCCACTGGTCCTTCGGCGGTCTCTTCCTGGTCGACTCGCCCGAGCAGCGCCGCATGCGCATCCGGGACTCCCGTGAGCTCGCCTGGCAGGACTGGCTCGGCACCGCCGGCTTCGACCGCCCCGAGGACGCGTGGCCGCGCCGCTGGGCCGAGGCCTACGTCGACTTCGCCGCCGGCGAGAAGCGCTCCTGGCTGCACGAGCGCGGGGTGCGCTTCTTCCCGGTGGTCGGCTGGGCCGAGCGCGGCGGTCTCACCGCCACCGGCCCCGGTAACTCGGTGCCGCGCTTCCATATCACCTGGGGCACCGGCCCCGGCCTGGTCGAACCCTTCGCCCGCCGGGTCAAGGCCGCCGCCGGCAAGGGCCTGGTCGACTTCCGCTTCCGCCACCGGGTCACCGCCCTCGCCGCGACGGGCGGCACCCTGGACACCGTCAGCGGCGAGATCCTCACCCCCAGCAGCGCCGGGCGCGGCGAGTCCAGCTCCCGCGAGGTCACCGGCTCCTTCGAACTCCGCGCCCAGGCCGTGATCGTCGCCTCCGGAGGCATCGGCGGCAACCACGACCTCGTCCGCAAGGCCTGGCCCGCCAGGCTCGGCACGCCGCCCGAGCGGATGCTCTCCGGCGTTCCCGCGCACGTCGACGGCCTGATGCTCGGCATCGCCGGCGACGCCGGCGGCCACCTGATCAACGGCGACCGGATGTGGCACTACACCGAGGGCATCCAGAACTGGGACCCGATCTGGCCGCTGCACGGCATCCGCATCCTGCCCGGCCCGTCCTCGCTCTGGCTGGACGCCCGCGGCCGCCGGCTGCCCGTCCCGCTCTTCCCCGGCTTCGACACCCTGGGCACCCTCGAACACATCATGACCACCGGGTACGACCACACCTGGTTCGTCCTCACCCAGAAGATCATCGAGAAGGAGTTCGCCCTCTCCGGCTCCGAGCAGAACCCCGACCTCACCGGAAAGTCGATCAAGGGCGTGCTCGGCCGGGCCCTGCCCGGCGCCACCGGCCCGGTCGAGGCGTTCAAGGAGCACGGCGCGGACTTCGTCGTCGCCGACACCCTCGACGAACTCGTCCGCGGCATGAACGCCAAGACGCCCGAGGCGCCGATCGACGCCGCAGAGCTGCGCCGCGAGATCGAGGCCCGGGACCGCGAGATGGCCAACCCGTTCTCCAAGGACCTCCAGGTCACCGCCGTCCACGGCGCCCGCCGCTACCTCGGCGACAAGCTGATCCGCACCGCGGCCCCGCACCGCCTGCTCGACCCCAAGGCCGGTCCGCTGATCGCCGTGCGGCTCAACATCCTCACCCGCAAGTCGCTCGGCGGCCTGGAGACCGACCTCTCCTCGCGGGTGCTGCGCGCCGACGGCACCGTGCTCGACGGCCTGTACGCGGCCGGCGAGGCGGCCGGCTTCGGCGGCGGCGGGGTGCACGGCTACCGCGCCCTGGAGGGCACCTTCCTCGGCGGCTGCCTCTTCTCCGGCCGGGCGGCGGGCCGGGCCGCGGCGAAGGCGACCGGGTGACGCCCGAGGGGCGCGGAGAACCGTGCGGTCCTCCGCGCCCCGAGGTGTTCGCCGCAGGCGTCAGCGGCTCACGTAGATGCTGTCCATGAACTCGATGATCTGACGGTCGGTCAGGCGCTGGCCCTCGCGGTGTCCCATCGCGAGGTCGGCCTCGCTGATCATGCCGACCAGCTTGCCGTTCTCGATCACCGGCATCCGGCGGATCTGGTGCTGCTCCATCTTCTTGAGCACCGTCTCCATGTCGTCGCCGGCCTTCACGCAGTGCAGGTGGCCGGCCAGGTCCATCGCCATCATGGTGGACGGGTCCTTGCCGACCGCCAGACACTTCACCACGATGTCCCGGTCGGTGATGATGCCCTTGAGCATCTTGTCCGGGCCGCAGATGGGCAGGGCGCCGACGTCCAGGTCGCGCATCATCTTGGCGGCGGCCATCAGGGTCTGGTCGGCGTCGATGCACTGGGCGCCGCGGTGCATGATGTCACTGGCTGTGGTCACGGGGGTTCCTCTCGTCGTCCGCTCGTCGTCCGTGGGGTCGGCCGCCGGTCGCGGCCGCGACGGCACGCGGAGCGTGATGGTGCGATCACCATATGCATCCCCGTCCGGGGTCGCGCGCGGAGCCGGCGGCCGGCTGCGGCAGAATCTCCCCGGGTACCGACCGTTCCGGCGGTGCCGTTCGTACCGGTCCGCCGTCCTCGCAGCCGTCACCCGTTCGGCGGTGCACGGCGGCGGGCACAGGGAGGGAACCCATGGCCCGTCGTCCCCGCAGCCAGCCGCCCGCCGCGGCCGCGCCGGTCACCGTCACCGTCTGCCGGGGCTGCTGCTGCGGCACGACGGCCAAGCACCCCGGCGTCGACCACCAGGGCCAGCTGGCCCGGCTCCGCGAAGGGATCGGCGAGGCGGGCAAGGTCCGGGCGGTGGACTGCCTGGACGCCTGCGGGCACTCCAACGTCGTTGTGGTCGGCCCGTCCGCCGAGGGGCGGCAGGCCGGCGGGCGGCCGGTCTGGCTCGGCTGGGTGCTCTCCGACGACATGATCGACGAAGTGGTGGAGTGGGTACGGGCCGGTGGCCCCGGGCTGGTGCCCGCACCGGGCACCCTCGACCTGCAGGAGTTCACCGTCTCCCGCCGGGTCCGCGAGAACCTGCCCGGCTGACCGTCAGGCCGACGCCCTGGCCGACCCGTTCGGCCACACCACCCGCACCGGCACCCCGGCCCGCCGCGCAGTGGCCACCATGTCGGCGGTGCCACCGAGGCCGCGGCCGGGCCGGCCGTCCCAGACCGCGACCACCAGGTCGGCGCGGCGCAGCAGTTCGGCATTGGCCGCCTGGTACGCGGTGTCGGACTGCTCCCGGTACGGCAGCACGACCGCCCCGGCGGCGGCCGCGAGCAGCCGGTCGAACCGCGGCCGGTCCGGCTCGGCGAGCCAGCGGCGGTAGCGGGGCGAGGGCAGGACGGCGACCAGGCGTCCCCCGGCGGCGAGCACCTCCTCGGCGAAGAGCGAGTCCGCCCCGGGGGCCAGACAGGAGAGCCCGGTCAGCCGGGTGGGGCGGTGCGCCGCGAGCAGTGCCCGCAGCTCCTCCCGCACCAGCGGTACCGTCCGCTCGGAGAGGTCCAGGTGCCCGGTCACCGCGATCGCCGTCATTCCGTCCTCACCGGTCGCCGCCGCCGGCCCGCGCCGGCCGGGCCGGGCCGGGCCGAGGCTACCGCGGCGGCTGCTGCCATGCTGGGCGCATGGCGGAACTCGACGGGCAGCCGGCCACGGCCGGACAGCTGCAGGCCCTGGCACTCACCAACTACGGACACTTCACCACCATGCTCGTGGAGAACGGCCTGGTCAGGGGCCTCGGGCTGCACCTCGCCAGGCTGGATCGGGACTGCCGCGAACTGTTCGACACCGCCCTCGACCTGGAGCGCGTCCGGGCCTGCGCGCGCCGGGCGGCGCCGGAGGCAGGGGCGGCGACGGTGCGGGTGACCGTCTTCGACCCCGAGCTGGACCTCGGCCGGATCGGCGCCGCGGCGAGCCCGCGGGTGCTGGTGACGACCCGTCCGGCCGGCCCGGCGGAGCTGCCGCCGCTGCGGGTGCGGACCGTCCGGTACGAGCGGGACGCACCGCACGTCAAGGGGGTCGGCCTGTTCGGGGCGCTGCGCGAGCGGCGGGCGGCCCAGGCGGCCGGCTACGACGACGCCCTGTTCACCGACGCCTCCGGGGCCGTCTCCGAGGGCGGCACCTGGAACATCGGCTTCGTCCGCGGCGGTGAGGTGGTCTGGCCGACGGCCGATCAGCTGCGCGGCACCACCATGGAACTGCTGCAGGCCGCCCACCCGTGGCGGGCCGAGCGGATCACCGGTGCGGCGGGCTTCGAGGCCGCCTTCGCGACCAATGCCGCCGTCGGGGTGCGCCCGGTGGCGGCGGTGGACGGCACCGCCCTGGCCGCGGCGCACCCGGTGGTGGCGGCCCTGCGGGCGGCGTACACGGCGGTGCCGGGGGAGCGGCTGTAGCGGGGCCGCGCGGGACGACTCCCGCGCGGCCCCGCACCGCGGCGGGCTCAGCCGGTGTGTTCGGCCTGCGCCATCCAGGAGTACTTCTCCAGGTCGGCGGACAGGCCGATCAGGATGTCCTGGCTGACCGGGTCCGGCTCGCCGGTGACGGCGATCCGCTGCCGCATCCGGGCGATCACCGCGCCGAGGGCGGCGACCAGGGCCGCGACCGTGTCGTCGTCCCGGATCGGGCCCGAGGCGGGGGCGGTGATGCCGCTGCTGTCGGCGACGGTGCGCGAGCGGCCGTCGGGCGGGAAGCCGATCGCGGCGGCCCGCTCGGCCACCGTGTCGGCGTGCTGCCGGGCCAGCGCGACGATCTCGTCCAACTGCAGGTGGACGGAGCGGAAGCGCGGGCCCACCACGTTCCAGTGCAGCTGCTTGGCGACCAGCGAGAGGTCGACCAGGTCGACCAGGGCACCCTGCAGCGCCTCGCCGACCACGGTGCGGTCGGCGTCGGGCAGCGGGCTGTGGATGGCGTACATCGGGGCTGCTCCTCGGGCTTGTCCGGCGCCCGCCAGCCTCTCACAGGAAATCGGTCAAACCGGGCATCTCTCACTTCTCGCCGAGCGCATGCCGGACACCGCCCAGCAGGTGCGCCCGGAAGCACGCGTCCCGGTAGGCCTCCGGCGCGTGGCCGATCGAGGTGTAGAAGGTGGGGGCGCCGTCGTGCTCGCCGGACCAGGCGATCGGGTGGCCGGGGCCCATCAGCCCGCCCTCGTAGCCGTCCTCGTCCACGGTGAGCAGCACCCGCGCGCCGCGATCCCGCGGATCGGTGCGGAAGTTGTACCACTCGTCGGTCCACGTCCAGGTGGGCGGCAGATGGGAGGTGGCCGGGTGGCCGCTGTCGGCGGTGCGGACGGTGGCGGTCTGGATCGGCGGGTGGCTGTGGAAGCGGGCGCCGACCAGGCCCTCGTACCAGGGCCACTCCAGCTCGGTGCCGGCCGCGCAGTGCACGCCCATCCAGCCGTTCCCGGCGCCGAGGTGGGCCCGCAGGGCGTCCCGTCCCGGCTCGTCCAGCACGTCGCCGCCGGTGGAGAGGAAGACCACGGCGGCGTAGCGGCGCAGCGAGCCCGGGCGGAACTCCGAGGGCTCGTCGGTGGTGTCCACGTCGAAGCCGTGGTCGGCGCCGAGTTCGTGCAGCGCGCGCACGCCGTCGACGACGGATTCGTGCGGGAAGAGCAGGTTGCGGGTGTGAACGAGAATCCTGGCGGTCATGGGGGCTGATCCTGCCTCAGCCCGTGCGTGCCCGGGGCGGCCTCGGACGGTCCGTGCACCCTCCGTGCACGATCCGTGCGCGGATCGCCAAGTGGCGGCGCCGCGGGAGCGGTTGTGGACCGCCGCCCGGGCGACGGTGAGGCCGGCCCGGGTCGTCCCCGTCGCCGAAGTCCGCGGTGCGGTGGACGGGTCGGGGCGTCGCGGTCAGGGGTGCCGGGCATGGATGGTCCTCCGCTGTGGTACGGGGGCCGGAGCCGTGGCGTCACGAGGTGGCAGGTCGAAGCGCTTCGAAATCGACAGTCGTACCGCAGCCTGTCAAAGCGGCCGACGGTCGGGCCTGCACGGTCGAGCTGCGGATCGTCCCGCTGCACAAGGAGGGCGGCGGGCTGCTGGAGCTGGCGGCTGGCCGGCTGCGCACCGTCACCGTGGAGCTCTGACACACCGTCGGCCGGTCCGGTCGGAGATTTTGCGAACTGATGGCCGATTCTTGCTCGGTGGCAGACCGGCACGACGGTGGCCGTTCACCGGAAGTCCGTCCGTGGGTCAACCACCGCTGGGAGTCTCCCGGGCATGGATATACCGAACATGGGCGTGCCCGCGGGGCTCGCCGACCGCATGAGCATGGCCGAGCAGCACGAGTACCTGCGCAGCAGGCTGTCCCGGCGCAGGATGCTGCGCTCCTCGGCGGTGACCGTGGGCCTGCTGGCCGTCGGCGGCGCGCTGGGCAGCGGGACGGCCTCGGCGGCGCCGGCCGGCGGCTCCGTCACCGACGGCATCGACGGCGCGCTGGTCGCGCCGACGGGCCGCCACCTCGCCTTCGGCCCGCGGCCGGACACCCAGTTCCGGATCTCCTGGCAGGTCCCCGCGCCGGTGAAGCGGCCGTTCCTGCGCTTCGGCCGCCACCCGTGGGACCTCTCGCACAAGGTCGAGGCGGAGGTGCGCGCCCTGCACACCCCGGCGCTCACCCCGACCGGCAGCCCGGTCGACCAGTACTACCTGCACGTCGCACTGGACCACCTGCAGCCCGACACCACCTACTACTACGGCGTCGGCCACCAGGGCTTCGACCCGGCGTCCGGCCAGGCGATCTCCACCCTGTCGACCTTCCGCACCGCCCCGGCCCGGCACGGCCGCGGCGGCCGCCCGTACGAGCCGTTCACCTTCACCGCCTTCGGCGACCAGGGCGTCTCCTCGCACGCCGCGGGGAACGACCACGCGATCCTGGCCCAGAAGCCGGCCTTCCACCTGCACGCCGGCGACATCTGCTACGCCGACCCGGCCGGCTCCGGCCAGGACTCCGACAAGTCGGTGTACTCGGCCACCACCTGGGACGCCTTCCTGGTGCAGACCGAGACGGTCGCCGCGAAGATCCCGTGGATGGTCTCCTACGGCAACCACGACATGGAGGCCTGGTACTCGCACCACGGCTACGGCGGCGAGGACGCCCGCTTCTTCCTGCCCGGCAACGGCCCGGACCCACGCACCGCGCCCGGCGTGTACTCCTTCGTCTACGGCAACGTCGGCGTCGTCTCGCTGGACGCCAACGACGTCTCCTACGAGATCCCCGCCAACCTCGGCCTCACCGCGGGCCGGCAGACCGCCTGGCTGGAGCGGACGCTGCGCTCGCTGCGCGCCGACGGGAGCGTCGACTTCGTCGTGGTCTTCTTCCACCACTGCGCCTTCTCCACCACCCACCAGCACGCCTCCGAGGGCGGTGTCCGCGAGGCCTGGGTGCCGCTGTTCGAGAAGTACCGGGTCGACCTGGTCGTCAACGGCCACAACCACGTGTACGAGCGCACCGACGCGATCCTCGGCAACAAGGTGGCGAAGGCGGTGCCGAGCGGCGGCACGGTGGAGCCGGCCAAGGACGGCGTGGTGTACGTGACGGCGGGCGCGGCCGGCCGCAGCCTGTACTCCTTCGACGCACCGGACAGCTACGAGGGCCATGAGAAGCGGGTGGACTCGGTGGCCACCTTCCACTTCGCCAAGGGCGGGGTGAAGGTGCCGGAGACGGTGGAGTGGTCGCGGGTGCGCTACACCGGCTACTCCTTCGTGCGGGTGGACGTCACCCCGGCGCACAAGGGCCGCACCGCCACCATGAAGGTCACCGCCCTCGCCGAGGACGGCACGCAGGTCGACCACTTCACGATCGCCCGCCGCGCGGGCGAGTGCGCGGCGCACTGATGCCGGACGTGCCGGGCCCGCTTCCGGTCGGGGAGGCGGGCCCGGTGTCGTCGCTCAGCCCAACGCGGCGAGCTCGGAGGCCAGTTCGTCGCTGTGGCGGAAGGTCAGGCCGGCCAGGGCGACGTGCTTCCAGCGGACGGCGAGGTCGCCGTCCAGGATGAACACCGAACGGCGCAGGCCGAGTCCGGGCACCGCGATGCCGTACGCCCTGGCGACCGTCCGGTCGGTGTCGGCGAGCAGCGGGAAGGCGATCCGGTGCCGGCGGGCGAACTGCTCGTGGCTGTCCAGGCCCTGTGGGCTGATGCCCCAGACGGTGGCGCCGAGGCCGGTGAAGCGCTCCAGGTCGGAGGTGTACTCGCAGAGCTGCTTGGTGCAGACGGGAGTGTCGTCGCCGGGGTAGAAGACCAGCACCAGCGGGCCGCCGCCCTTGGCGTCGGAGAGCCGGTACTCCCGGCGCTGCGCGGTGTCCCCGTCGAGCAGCAGGCCGGGCAGGGCGAAGTCGGGGGCCTGGGTTCCGGCCTCGGGCGGCTTGGGCATGGGTGTCCCCTCGGGCGTCTGGTAGACAGACCTGTCTGTCTACTCGCAGCCCGATGCTAGCCCGCCGCCCGGCGGGTGTCATGCACCCCGCCGGGCCGTGGGCCCTCTCTTTCGGATCGTGCCGGGCGCGCGACGCCGGGCATCCCTCCCCCAGTCCCAACCTCCCCCAGTCCCAAGGGGGCCGGGGGAGCCGCACGCCGATCCGACAGGATCCGGCAGAGAGGGCCCGGGCCCGCGGTCACTGCTTGTAGGTGGCCAGGAAGCGTCCGATCCGGCTGATCGCCGTCTCCAGGTCGTCGGCGCGCGGCAGGGTGACGAAGCGGAAGTGGTCCGGGCGCGGCCAGTTGAAGCCGGTGCCCTGGACGACGTGGATCTTCTCGCGGAGCAGCAGGTCCAGCACGAACTTCTCGTCGTCGACGATCCTGTGCACCTCGGGATCCAGCCGCGCGAAGGCGTACAGCGCACCCTTCGGTTTGACGCAGCTGACGCCCGGGATCTCGTTGAGCGCTCGGTGGGCGACGTCCCGCTGCTCGGTGAGCCGGCCGTTCGGCAGGGTGAGGTCGTTGATCGACTGGTGGCCGCCGAGCGCCGCCTGCACCGCGTACTGCGCCGGCACGTTCGGGCACAGCCGCATGCCGGCCAGCATGGTCAGACCCTCCAGATAGTCCGCCGCCTGCTGCTTGGGGCCGGAGACAGCCAGCCAGCCGCTGCGGAAGCCGGCCACCCGGTACGCCTTGGACAGGCCGTTGAAGGTGAGGGTGAGGACGTCGTCGGCGAGCGCGGCCAGGCAGTGGTGCTCGGTGCCGTCGTAGAGGATCTTGTCGTAGATCTCGTCGGCCAGCACCATCAGGCCGTGCCGTCGGGCGAGGTCGAGGATGCCCTCCAGCAGCTCCTTCGAGTAGACGGCGCCGGTCGGGTTGTTGGGGTTGATCACGACGATGGCCCGGGTGCGGTCGGTGATCTTCGCGGCGATGTCGTCGAGGTCGGGGAACCAGTCGGCCTGCTCGTCGCAGAGGTAGTGCACCGCGCGGCCGCCGGCGAATCGCACCACCGCCGTCCACAGCGGGTAGTCCGGCATCGGGACGAGCACCTCGTCGCCGTCGTCCACCAGCGCCTGCACGGCCATCTGGATCAGCTCGGAGGCGCCGTTGCCGAGGTACACGTCGTCGACCGTCATGCCGGTGACACCGCGCTGCTGGTAGTACTGCACCACCGCGCGGCGGGCCGGCAGGATGCCCCGCGAGTCGCTGTAGCCGTGGGCGTTCGGCAGGTTGCGGATGATGTCCTGGAGGATCTCCGGCGGAGCCTCGAAGCCGAACGGCGCGGGGTTGCCGGTGTTCAGCCGCAGGACGCTGTGCCCGGCCTCCTCCAGGGCGTTCGCCTGGTCGACCACCGGGCCACGGATCTCGTAGCACACGTCCTTGAGCTTGCTGGACTGCCGAAACTCCACTGCGGCCTCCCGACCTCACCTCTGGTTGCTTTGTTCTACCAAGTAACCACTTGGAAAGTCCAACCTTTTGGCTATGCTGATCCCCATGCCACGCCGAAGCTACGACCAGTACTGCGCCGTCGCCCGCGCCCTGGACTCGGTGGGGGAGCGCTGGAGCCTCCTGATCGTCCGTGAACTCCTCGGCGGGCCCCGCCGCTACACCGACCTGCACGCCGACCTGCCCGGCGTCTCCACCGACATCCTCGCCGCCCGGCTCAAGCAGCTGGAGGGCGAAGGACTGGTCGAGCGCCGCCGGCTGGAGCGCCCCGCCAACGCCTCGGTGTACGAACTCACCGCCCGCGGACACGAGCTGCGCCCCGTGCTGGAGGCGCTCGCCACCTGGGGCACCCCTGACCTCGGCGAGCCCCGGCCCACCGACGCCGTCCGCGCGCACTGGTACACCACAGTCGGCTGACGGCCCCTCGGGCCTGACCGCTCCGGGTGAGCGGCCGGCCGGCCCGGTGTGTCCCGTGCCCGCCCCGGCCGCCCGCCCCTACGGTGGGCGGGCAGGCGGTGGGCGGCAGGAGGGCGCACATGGCACGGGTGGTCACACAGGCCTCGATGTCCCTGGACGGATTCATCGCGGACCACTCCGACCAGGTCGGGGCACTGTTCGACTGGTACTCCAACGGGGACGTGGAGGTCACCGGCGCCGACCCGGACCGGGTGTTCCGGGTCTCCGCCGCCAGCGCGCAGTACCTGCGCGCCGCGTGGTCCACCGTCCGTGCCACGGTGATCGGCAGGCGCCTGTTCGACATCACCAACGGCTGGGACGGCCGGCCGCCGGTCGGCGAGGCCGTCTTCGTGGTCACCCACCGTCCGCCGGACGACTGGGACTTCCCCGACGCACCCTTCACCTTCGTCACCGGCGGCCCGGCCGAGGCGGTCGCCCTCGCCAAGGAGTACGCCGGGGACGGCGACGTCGGCGTGACCCCCGGCGACATCGGCGGCCAGGCCTTCGCCGCGGGCCTGGTGGACGAGGTCCTGGTCGACCTCGTTCCGGTGGTGTTCGGCGCCGGCGTGCACTACTTCGGCGGCTACCACGGCTCACCGCTGATGCTGGACGACCCGGAGATCGTCCAGGGCGACCGGGTGTGCCACCTGCGCTTCCGGGTCCGCCGCGACTGAGCGTCCGTGAGCAGGTGTCCGGCCGGCCGCGGTGACGCGAGCACCCCCCGGCCTCGTCGGCAGAGGGGTGCTCTCCGTGTGGTGCGGTCCGGTCAGCCGCCGGTGACGCCGTCGATGTGCTCGCGCAGCAGGTCGGCATGGCCGTTGTGGCGGGCGTACTCGGACACCAGGTGGAAGAGGACCAGCCGCAGCGAGAACTCCTCGCCGTCCAGCACGAAGGTGTCGTCCAGCGTGGCGCCGGCCAGGACCTCGTCGGCGAGCCGGCGTTCCTCCAGCAGCCGGCCGTAGTCCTCCTCGGCCCGCGCCGGGTCGAGCTCGTCGAAGTCGGCGTCCTTGTTCGGGCTCTCGGAGTACAGGCGTGGCACCGGCAGGCCGGCGAAGCGCTCGCGGAACCACGTCCGCTCGACCTTCGCCAGATGGCGGACCAGGCCCAGCAGCGAGAGGTTCGACTCCGGCAGTGGGCGCAGGGCGAGCTGTTCGCCCGTCAGGCCCTGGCACTTGAACAGGAAGGTGTCGCGCTGCCAGGCGAGGTAGCCGGTCAGCATCTCGCGCTCGCCGGCCACGAGGGAGCCGCCGGTGCGGGTGATGTCGGGTGCGGTCCAGGTCATGTCGCGATCATGCCGCCCGGTCGGAGCGCCACGCCAGTGCCTTTCCGGCGGCCCGCAGCGCCGGCCGCGGGCGGTGTGTCCGGTGTGACCGCTCCGCGCCGAGCTGATGACGGATCGTCACCTGAGGTCCATAAGTACGGCTGGGACATCTCCAAATGGAATCTTCTCGCCATGATGCAGAGTGATATTGCACCTACTCTGTGCAATTTCACTATTTGACGAGCCGTCTAACGACAGATCACGAAACATAACGTTTACATAAAGTCGCATACGGATGTGATCGCTCTGCGGTCTGGACCAATCGTCCATCCATCGACCAACTCGGCATCTTCACACAAGTATTGACGGACCATCTGATCAAATTGTGGAGTCGTTGAACTCCGTACTTCTTCGCGCGTAGAACACGTGTATCCAAGCCGATCGAACGTTCTGGCAGGATTCCCGGCACTCAACCCCTCCAAGGAATGAGGTCTGGTTTTGTCCGGTCGTAGAAGAGCGGTCAACCGGCGGAAGGGCACCCGCGTGATGCTGGTCGCCGCCGTCGTGGCCGCAACGGGGGTCTTCGTGGGCAGCGCCGCGATGGGCGGCGTCTTCACCGAGGAGCGGACGACGGCTGCGGCCGGCGTGTCCGCCGACGGGTCCGCGCCGGCGTCCGAACCCGCGCACGACAAGGCCCCGGAGCCGGTGGCCGCAGTACCGAGCAACGATCCGCCGCGCGGCCTGGTGTACACCGGTCTCAAAGCGGCACCCAAGGGCGACAAGTGCGTCGGCGTCCTGCGGACCGCCGAGGGCAACTGCACTCACGGGCCGGACGCGCCCCCCAAGGGCGTGGACGTCAAGAGGGACACGCCGCCGGCGGTGAAGGCCGAGGAGCCCGCCGCCTCGCCGGGCAGCGCCGCCCCCACGGGGCAGACCGCACAGGCGCCGACGGCCGGCGCGGAGGCGGCCGTCGACGCCGCCGCCGGCCAGGCCGCTGCCGCCGCCCCTGCCCCGAGCGCGAGCAGCAAGCCCGCCCGCACGGCGGCCGCCGGCCCGGCCGACCAGACCGTCCAGTGCGACGGCGACGGCTCCACCGGCAACCGCGTCCAGGTCGTGTACGCCCACGGCCCCGGCAAGGACCGGTACGCGCAGTACGCGGCATCCTTCCGCAAGTGGGCCGCCGACGCCGACACCATCTACTACGCGAGCGCCCAGGAGACCGGCGGCGTGCGGCACATCCGCTACGTCACCGCCGCGGACTGCACGCCCTCGGTGCTCAACGTCGAACTCCCCGACTCGGCCCTGTCCGAGTTCAGCGCGATGAACAACGCCCTGGCGCAGAAGGGCTTCAACCGCAAGGACCGCAAGTACATGGTCTTCGCGGACGCCAACGTGTACTGCGGCATCGGCACCTTCAACGGCGACGAGCGTCCCGGTCAGGACAACCTGTCCAACTTCGGCCCCTCGTACGGCCGGACCGACTCCGGCTGCTGGAGCGGCTCCACCGCCGCGCACGAACTCGGCCACAACCTGGGCGCGGTGAACAACAGCGCGCCCAACACCAGCCGCGGCGCGCACTGCACCGACGAGTGGGACGTCATGTGCTACTCCGACTCGCCGTACTACCCGGCGATGCGGACGGTCTGCCCCGAGCGCGGCCACGACGAGCGCCTCGACTGCAACCATGACGACTACTACAACACCAGCCCCAAGGCCGGCAGCTACCTCGCCACCCACTGGAACATCGCCAACAACCAGTTCCTGATGACCGGCGGCGGCACCAACCCGAACCCGAACCCGAACCCCTCGCCGACCTCCTCGCCCACCCCGTCGCCCAAGCCGAGCCCGACCGGGCCGACCGGCACCACCGGTCCCGTGCCCACCGTCGGGAGCCTCGCCTCCGACTCCGCGGTGCTCAACTGGCCCGCCGTCAACGGTGCGGACTGGTACCAGGTCAAGCTGAACGGCAACTTCCTCACCTGGGTGCAGCAGAACTCGGTGCGCATCTACAACCTGCGCCCCGACACCGACTACAGCGTCGCGGTGGCCTTCCGCGACCGGGCCGGCAAGGACTCCGCGCCCGGCCGCACCGTCACCTTCCACACCCCGAAGGCCGGTGCCACCACCACGCCCAGCGCGGCGTACACCATGGTCAACGGCGCCAGCGGGCTGGCCGCCGAGGTCTGGGGCGGCAAGTCCGCGGACGGCACCGTCCTGGTCGCCTCCCAGCCCAACGGATACGCCGGCCAGCGCTGGTACTTCGACGACGCCGGCAGCGGCTACGCCCGGATCCGCTCCGCGGTCTCCGGCAAGTGCCTGCAGCTCGGCGGCGCCGCGGGCGTCGGCCAGTGGGTGTACCAGCAGCCCTGCAACGGCTCCTCGGCCGCCCAGCAGTGGCGGCTCGCGACCGCCGGCGGCGGCGTCACCGTCACCGCCCGGGACAGCTCGCTCGTCCTCGGCATCTCCGGCCGCACCTACTACGGCGCCTGGCTGATGGAGCTCCAGGACCCGAACGGCTCCGGCTACCACACCTGGACGGTCCAGAAGGCGTCCTGACGCCGCGCCGAGCCACCGGGGGCCCGCCGGCCACGCGGGCGGGCCCCCACCCGCACCACCACTGCCCAGGAGCGCACGCCCATGCCCGACCGACGTTCCGCGGCGGCCTCGGCCGTCCTCGCCGGCCTTCTCGTGCTCGGCCCGGCCGCGACCGCCCACGCCCACGGCGACACCATCGCCCTCACCGTCACCGGCACCACCGCCGGCCACCCGCAGGCGACCGCCCGGTGGGAGAACGACCGCGATCCCGTCGAGGAGCGGATCGCGGGCACCTTCTCCGCGACGGCCCCGGACGGCACCACCCTCGGCCCCTGGCGGCTGGTGGCGGTGCCCGGCCGGCCCGGCGCCCTGACCACCGCCGAGGTGCTGCCACCCGGCCACTGGACCGTCACCGCCGAGACCGCCTTTCCCGGACTCGGCCGCTACCAGGGCGCCCTGGACGTGCCGGTGACCGACCCGCCGGGCTCCGCCCCGTCGGCCGGACCGACCGCCACGACCCAGGGACCCACCGCGGCCACCCCGGGCCCGACCGCCGTCACCGGCTCGCCGGGCACCGTGGCCGACCCCGTTCCCGCGGGGACGGCCGCGCCGTCCGGCGGCCCCGGACCGGGTACCGACTCCGCGTCCGACGACGACCGCGGACGTCCGGCCTGGCTGCTCGCCCTCGCCGGCCTCGGCACCGCCGTGCTGGCCCTGGGCGCCGTCGCGGCCGCCGTCCACATCCTCCGCCGCTCCGCCCGTTCCTGACGGAGCGCAGCCCCACCCTCCGTGCGCCACCGCGCACCGGGCGCCCGTACCCGGCCCGGCCCGCCAGGCACGCCCCGACCAGGCAGGTCCTGACCCGGCCCGCCGCGGCCCGGGCGCATCCGGCCCACGAGTCCGGGCCGTCGGCGACCCCGCCGGCGCGGCCCCGGACCTTCGGATCAAGGAGCACCATGCACAGACTCCGCACATCCCGCGGTAAGAAGACCCTGCTGGCCGCGATCGTCGCAGCGCTCTCCGGAGCCCTGCTCTTCGGCATCGGCGTCTTCGCCCAGGCCGCCTCCACCGGCACCGTGATCGGCGGCCAGGGCGGCTACCGGACGGTCAACCAGCGCACCCAGCCCTCGCTGACCGCCCGGATCACCGGCAGCTCCGCGGTCGGCGACCACGTCCCCACCGCCTGCCGCACCACCGGTGACCAGGTCGAGGGCAACACCCGGTGGATCTGGTCCGGCACCTACTACATCGCCGACGCCTTCATCCGGGAGAACACCAACGGCCTGCCGGTCTGCGGCTCGACCACGACCACGAGCACCGGCACCAAGACCCTCGCCATCGGCATGCAGAAGCAGGTCAGGACCCAGTGGTGCTGGGACGCCTCGGGCGTGACCATCGCCACCTACTGGGGGCGCAGCACCAGCCAGGAGGAGTTCTGCCGGCTCGCCGCCCGCGGCACCTGGGTGGACTGCAACAACCAGCCCGCCACGCTGGAGGACATGGCCAACGGCCTCGCCGGCCTCGGACTCTCCACCAGCGGCCGAAGCCTCTACCGCAGCGCCTCCTTCGCCGAGACCACCGCCGAGATCGCCGGCGGCCGCCCCTTCGCCGTCCGGATCGGCTGGCGCTCCGGCGGCGGCCACATGAACGTCATCTACGGCTACGACAGCACCAGCAACATGATCGCGGTCGGCGACCCGTGGCCCTCCACCCAGACCTACACCTGGTGGAACTACAACACCTACGTCAACAACAACTCGTTCCAGTGGACCCACTCCCGCATCGGCATCCACGGCTGAGGAGACGACCGACCGTGACCACCAACCCGCAGCTCCGCCGCGCGGCCGTGCTCGCCGCCACCGCCGGCCTCGCCCTGCTCGCCTCCGCCTCCCCGGCGCAGGCCGCCGACGGCCCCGACCTGGGCTCCGCCCAGCAGGTCCTGCAGTCCGGTCAGGTCCGGGACACCGTCTCCCGCTTCCTGACCGTCACCCGGCAGCAGTCCGCCGCGCAGTCCGCCCCCGCCGCCGACGGCGGCACGGTCGGCGCCCCGCGCAGCGCCGCCGCCCCGGCGGGCCCGCCCGCCTTCGACCTGAAGAACCCGGTGGCGCTCTACGAGCTCGCCCCCGACTTCGTCTCCGGCAAGGCCAGGCCGACCGCAGACGGTGCGCTGCGCCTCTCCTACCTCGCCTCCCGGGTCGACGCCGCCGACGGCCACCGTGCCGCCGTGCTGCTCGCACCGCAGGACCAGAAGGGCGGCTGGCAGCTGGCCGGCATCCGGGACGGCGACAGCGAGGTCTCCCTCGCCGAACAGGGCACCGCCCAGGCCCGCACCTTCACCGAGCCGCAGCTGCACGCCTGGTACCGGCTCACCGACAAGGGCCAGGTCGAGGCGCTCAACCAGGAGGCGACCAGCGGCCTCGGCGGCAAGCACAGCGTCACCCTCGCCGCCTACCAGAAGCTGGTCACCGCCCGCTACGGCGACAAGCTGCCCGGCTCCGCCTACGACCGCAAGGGCCTGGCCGGCGGATACCCCGGCCTGGACGGCTCGCCCGCACCGGCGGCCGGTGCGGCAGACGCCGCCCCGGTCGCGGCGGCCACGCCCGCCGCAGCCCCCGCCGACCGCACGGCCTGGTGGGCCGCCGCGGCCGCCGGAGCGCTCGCCCTCGGCGGCGCGGCGACCGCCCTGCTCCGCCGCCGGTCCACCGGCACCCGCTGAGCGGTCTCCCCGACCCGCCGGCGCCGCGGCCCTCCGATCCTGTCCGGAGGCCGCGGCGCCGGCGACCCGCGCACCGGCCCGGTTGGCGGTGCGAACCCCACCACCCGGCCCGATCCTGGGAGAGACAGCGGCCGCCCGACCGGGGCGCGGCCGCCGGAACGGGTCCGCCCAGGGAGACCATCGATGACCATCGCCGGAGACTGGTACAACGAGTTCGGCTCGCACATGCGGCTCACCGACGACACGTCGGGCGGCCTCACCGGGACGTACGTGTCCGGCGCGGGCCACGTGGCCGGCCCGTACGAGCTCACCGGCCGCCACGACGCGCCGGCCGGCCCCGGCCAGGGCACCGCGGTCGGCTGGACGGTCGCCTGGCGCAACGAGCAGGGCGACGCCGGCTCGGTCACCAGCTGGAGCGGGCAGTACCTGGCGGGCGAGGAGACCATCCTCGCGACCTGGCTGCTCACCCGCTCGGCCGCCGCCGCCGACGTCTGGGAGTCGACCGTGGTCGGCCAGGACGTCTTCACCCGGCAGGCCCCCTCCCCGGAGGACGTCGAACGCCACCTCCGCGGCCGCCGCCCCGCCTCCCACCCGAGCTGACCCGCCGCCCCGAAGGGGCGTCCCGGCTCCGGGGCGCCCCTTCGTACCGGCCGGTAGCAGGTGCGCGTACCATCGTCGGGCCATGGAGAACACAGCCACCTTCACCAGCTACGTCGCCGTCGGGGACTCCTTCACCGAGGGCATGTGCGACGACCTGCTGCCCGACGGCCACTACCGCGGCTGGGCCGACCGCGTCGCCACCGCGCTGGCCGCCGAGCAGGACGGCGGCTTCCGCTACGCCAACCTCGCCGTCCGCGGCAAGCTGATCGGCCAGATCTGCGACGAGCAGGTCGGCCCGGCCGCCGCGATGGGCACCGACCTGGTCACCCTGGCCGGCGGGCTCAACGACGTGCTCCGGCCCGGCTGCGACATCGCGCACGTCAAGGAACGCCTCGGCATCGCCGCCCGCACTCTGCTCGGCGGCGGCGCCACCGTGGTGATGTTCACCAGCACCGACCCCAGCCGCCGGATGCCCGGCGGCACCCGGCTGCTGCCGACCATCCTCGAACTCAAGGCCTTCGTCGAGGGCATCGCCCGCGACTGGGGCGGCCGGGCCGTGGTGGTCGACCTCTTCAGCGCCCCCTGCTTCGACGACCGGCGGATGTGGGCCGAGGACCGGCTGCACCTCTCCGCCGAGGGCCACCGCCGGGTCGCCGCCGCCGTCCTCGAAGCCCTCGGCCGTCCCACCGGCGAGGACTGGCGCGCGCCGCTGCCGCCCGCCGCCCCGCAGAGCCGCACCGCGAAGCTCGGCGCCGACCTGCGCTGGCTGCGCAGCCACCTCGGCCCGTGGATCGGCCGCCGCCTCACCGGCCGCTCCTCCGGCGACGGCCGCCCGCCCAAGCGCGCCGAACTGCTCCCGTACGAGGGCTGACCGGCCCGTACCCCGCCGTCCTCGCACTGCCCCTCCCCACCGTCCGGGACCACCCGCACCGTTCGAGATCAGGAGTCACCGACCATGGCCGAACCGCTGATCGCCGCCGTCGCGGGCCGGGTGCCCGCCGTCGACCCCTCGGCGTTCGTCGCCCCCAACGCGGTCGTCGTCGGTGCGGTCACCGTCGCCGCCCGCGCCGGCATCTGGTACGGCGCGGTGCTGCGCGGCGACGCCGAGACGATCACCGTCGGCGCCGACACCAACATCCAGGACAACTGCACCCTGCACGCCGACCCCGGCTTCCCGCTGCGGCTCGGCGAGCGGATCTCGGTCGGCCACAACGCGGTGCTGCACGGCTGCACGGTCGAGGACGACGTGCTGGTCGGCATGGGCGCCACGGTGCTCAACGGGGCCCGGATCGGGGCCGGCTCGCTGATCGCCGCCGGGGCGGTGGTCACCCAGGGCAGCGAGGTGCCGCCCGGCTCGCTGGTCGCGGGCGTCCCGGCGACGGTGCGCCGCCCGCTCACCGACGAGGAGCGCGCCGGCATCCGGGCCAACGCCGAGGGCTACCTGCTGCTCGCCGACGCCCATCGCGGCGTCGGCGCCCCGGGCGTCCGGCCGCTCTGAGGCGGCCCCGACGTGCTGAGTCGCCCACCAGGACGCAAGCTGGTGATCACCCATAACCAGCGGCGGTGCCGGGACGGGCGGAGGCCCGGCGGAGCGGAGGAGCCGTGTTCCAACTGCTGTGGATCCTGCTGATCGGATTCGTCCTCGGCGTCCTGGCCAAGCTGATCCTGCGCGGGCCGCAGGCCATCCCGTGGTGGCTGACCATGCTGCTCGGCGCCGCCGGCGCCCTGCTCGGCAACGCCGTCGCCGGCTGGATCGGCGTCGCGCACACCGGCGGCATCGACTGGACCCGCCACCTCCTGCAGATCGGCTTCGCGGTCGCCCTCGTCGCGGTGGTCGCCCCGATGTGGGAGCGCCGGAAGGTCCGCTAGGGCTCGTCCGACACCGCTGCACCCGCCGGCCCCCCAGGGGAGTCGGCGGGTGCAGCGGTGTCGGAGCCGGTCAGCCGGTGGTGGTGACGGTGACGGTGGTGAAGCCGAGCGAGCGGAGCAGCCCCTGGAGCACGGCGGTGGTGTTGGTCTCGGCGGTGGCGGTGAGCGCGGTGTCGCGGGCGGCGGTCTGGATCTTCTCGGTCGCCAGGACCTCCAGCCGCTGCTGGTCGCCGGGGTTGCCGGAGAAGAAGTCGCCGATCCGGTCGAACAGCCCGCGCTGCTGCGAGAACACGTAGGAGCGGCGGACGTCCAGGGTGGCGTCGGCCAGCTTGGCGTGCGGGAGGGCGAGGGCGGCCGTCCGGCGGTCGGCGGAGACGGTCACCGCGCCCTGCGGCAGCGCCCCGAGGTCGACGTAGGCGTCGACGCTGCCCGTCGCGACGTACAGGGTGCGCTTGCCGAGCAGCTGCGAGGGCAGGAACTTGGCGTCCTGGTCGAGGTCGACGATCACCTGGAAGTCGCCGGTCGCCGCGGTGTAGCGGCTCATGTTCCGGATGGACTTCAGCACGGCGGGCCCGCTGCGGTCCACCTCCCGCTCGGCGAACGGGTTCGGCAGGCCGGGCAGGAGGTCCAGCTTCGTCGCCGCCAGCAGCAGGGCCAGGACGGCGGCCAGTGCGACCGGCAGGCCGAGGTACCAGGGGAGCCGGCCACGGACGGCGCCGCCCCGGGCGGCCCGCCCGCGCGCGGATCCGCGGTCCGCCTCGGATTCCTCGTCGTGCTCGGACGTGCGGTCGGGTGCGGACCGGCGGGCCATCGCGGAACCTCCCTGGCGTCGGGTGGCGGGCGCGGGTGTCCGGCCCGGCCCGCGGATCCTTCCCCCCGATCCGGAGTTCGATTCAGGCGGCCCAGGGCGGGCTGACCACCGAGCCGTCGGGGAGGGTCGCCCGCAGCCCGGCCGTGGTGGTGACCCAGGCGGTGGCGGGTCCCGGCCCGGGGTTGTCCAGCTGCAGGCGGCTGCCGGCCGGAACGACGACGGTGTCGCCCGGCGAGAGGGCGGCGGCTTCGCCGTCGAGGGTGACGACCGGCGTGCCGTGGAGCAGGTGCAGCACCTCCTCGCTGCTGACGGTGTGCTTCACGCCGGTGGTGCCGGCGGGAACGTCCAGCCGCCAGGCGCGGAGCCGCTCGGCGCCGGTGGCGGCGGAGGCGTACGAGGTGAAACGGGCACCGTGCAGGTCGAACACGGTGGCGTGGTCGGGACGGACGACGGGCACAGCTGTCTCCTAGTGAGCTGAAGGTCAGTTTGCTTGACTATATGGTCAACCAGCTTGACGACTTGGTCAAGTGACTGGACTGTTGTGGAGGTCGACGTGCCCTTGCCGCCCGGGAATCGTCAAGCACCTAGACTGACCGCCATGGACGAGCTCGCCGCCCGCGCCCTGCCGCCGTTGGTCCTCGGTCTCGCCGCGGACCTGGTCCGCAGCATCGACGACGGCGTCCGGGCCCGCGGTTTCGCCGACCTGCGGCCCGCGCACGGCTTCGCCTTCGTCCGGCTCGCCCCGGACGGCGCCACCGTCGGCGAACTCGCCGAACACCTCGGGGTGACCAAGCAGGCGGCCAGTCAGATGGTCGAGGAACTCGTCCGCAAGGGATACGTCGAGCGCCACCCGCACCCCGCCGACGCCCGCGCCCGGCTGGTCGTCCTCACCGAGCGGGGCTGGGCCTGCACCAGGGCCGCCGACGAGGCCGCCGCCGACGCCGTCCGCCCCTGGCGGGAGGCCCTCGGCGACCAGCGCCTGCACCGGCTCACCGCCGACCTCGCCGCGCTCGGCCCCAGCGGCCGCATCCGGCCGGTCTGGTGACACCCGGGACGTGCCGCCCGTGTGCCGGCCGCGCTACGCCACGCGGATGGGGCCCCGGCTGACCCGGGGTGCCTCCTGGAGGGCGGCGACCGGTGAGACCGAGACGCGCCACAGCCGGCCCGCCGACCAGAGGGAGGCGACGAGCAGCAGGCCGTTCCGGGCCACGATCACCAGGGTCGGCTGCCAGCCGCCCTTGATCATTGCGTCGAAGAAGAGCGGGTAGTCGACGGTGGTGACGCCCGCCGCGAGCAGGATGACCACCGCCACCGGCCGCTGCGAGGATCCGCGTACGGTCAGGCAGACCGCGGACAGCCCGATCAGCCAGATCAGGTACTGCGGGCTGATCACCCGACTGGTCACGGTGAACAGCAGCACCGCGGTCAGCGCCGCGTCGTACGGCAGTGCCGGGTTCCACCGCCGGGCGCGGAAGCGCCACAGCAGCAGCCAGCCGAACGCCAGCGCCGTCAGCGCCAGCGACACCCGGGCCACCAGGTCCACGTGCGGGCCGAGGAACTCCAGCGAGCCGTAGTGCATCTCCACCTCGCCCGGCCAGCCCAGCTCCCGGGCCACGTGCAGCACGCTGCCGCCGAGCGACTCGATCTCCACGCCCCGGCCGCGCTGCGCGGTCAGGAAGTCCATCGCGCCGTCGAACAGCGTGGCCATCACCAGCAGCAGTGCCGCCGCGGACAGGCACATCCCCGTCCAGGCCTGCCGGGTTCCCCTGCCGCGCGGGGCACCCAGCACCACCAGGGCCGGCCACACCTTGACCATCGCACCGAGCCCGGCCAGCGCCCCGCCCACCGTCGGCCGGCTCGGCATCAGCAGCAGCGCGGCCATCGCCAGCGCCGTCACCGGCAGGTCGTAGCGGCCGTACGGCAGGCCGAGCAGCAGCGGCAGGGAGAGCGCCCACATCCAGGCGCCCGCCGTCGAGCGGCCCCGGTGCACCCCGCCGTTGCGGCGCAGCGAGACCCGGACCAGCGCGGCCTGGGTGACCGCGTCGGTGAGCAGCATCAGCAGGGCGAAGGCCTGCAGGTAGGTGAGGAAGGGCAGCAGGCCGGGGGCCAGCATGGCGAGCGCCGCACCCGGCGGGTACTGCCAGGTCACGTCGCCGACCGGGAAGTGGCCCTCGCTGAGCACCAGGAACCAGTGGTGGTAGGTGCGGTGCACCTCGATCGCCTGTTCGGCCTTGCCGGACCGGAGCATGCCGATCATGACCAGGCGGGAGGCGACCCAGTACCCGGCCAGGGCCAGTGCCTCGCGGGGCCAGGTCGCGGGCCGCGTCCAGCGGAAGGGCCCGCCCAGGGGCATCCCCCACTGCGTGACCGGGGTCGGGGCCTGAGCCACCATCGCCTCCACGGAGAAGCTTCGCGTGCCTGTGATCTATCTCATATCAGACAAATCGGGTCGGGTAATCACGGAGCAACCGTGTGTCACCGACCGTCAGCACAACGCGCCACGCCGCTCGCAGGACACGGCCCGACCCGATCGGGCAGGCCGCACCTGCCAGAATGCAGGGCGTACCAGCAGGAACTCCGGGAGAAGGTGGCAGGCTCCGTGACCATGCCGGTCGAACGCAAGATCGCCGAAGAGCTGGGCGTCCGCGAGGGGCAGGTGAAGGCGGCCGTCGACCTGCTCGACGGCGGCGCGACCGTGCCCTTCGTCGCCCGCTACCGCAAGGAGGCCACCGGCGCACTCGACGACGCCCAGCTGCGCACCCTCGAGGAGCGGCTGCGCTACCTGCGCGAGCTGGAGGAGCGGCGCACCGCCGTCCTGGAGTCCGTCGAGGCCCAGGGCAAGCTGGACGACGCGCTGCGCGCCCAGATCCTCGCCGCCGACTCCAAGGCGCGCCTGGAGGACATCTACCTCCCCTTCAAGCCCAAGCGGCGCACCAAGGCGCAGATCGCCCGCGAGGCCGGCCTGGAGCCGCTCGCCGACACCCTGCTCGCCGACCCCTCGCAGGACCCGGCCGCCCTCGCCGCCGGCTACCTGAACGAATCCGTCGCCGACACCGCGGCCGCCCTGGAGGGCGCCCGTGCGATCCTGGTCGAACGCTTCGGCGAGGACGCCGACCTGGTCGGCTCGCTCCGCGAGCGGATGTGGACCAGGGGCCGCCTGGTCGCCACCGTCCGCGAGGGCAAGGAGCAGGACGGCGCGAAGTTCGCCGACTACTTCGACTTCGCCGAACCCTTCACCAAGCTGCCCTCGCACCGCATCCTCGCCATGCTGCGCGGCGAGAAGGAGGAGGTCCTCGACCTGGACCTCTCCCCGTACGACGGCGAGGATGGCGACCTGCCCGACGGACGCGACTACGAGCAGCGGATCGCCGCCCGCTTCGGCATCGCCGACCGCGGCCGCCCCGCCGACAAGTGGCTCACCGACACCGTCCGCTGGGCCTGGCGCACCCGCATCCTCGTCCGGCTCGGCATCGACCTGCGCACCCGGCTGCGTCAGGAGGCCGAGGACGAGGCCGTCCGCGTCTTCGCCGCCAACCTGCGCGACCTGCTGCTCGCCGCCCCGGCCGGCACCCGCGCCACCATGGGCCTCGACCCGGGCTTCCGCACCGGCGTCAAGGTCGCCGTCGTCGACGCCACCGGCAAGGTCGTCGCCCACGACACGATCTACCCGCACCAGCCCGCCAACAAGTGGGACGCCGCGCTCGCCACCCTCGCCGCCCTGGCGAAGAAGCACGCCGTCGACCTGATCGCGATCGGCAACGGCACCGCCTCGCGGGAGACCGACAAGCTCGCCGAGGACCTGATCGGGCGCAACCCCGACCTCGGCCTGACCAAGGTCATGGTCTCCGAGGCCGGTGCCTCCGTGTACTCCGCCTCGGCCTTCGCCTCGCAGGAGCTGCCCGGCCTGGACGTCTCCATCCGCGGCGCCGTCTCCATCGCCCGCCGTCTGCAGGACCCGCTCGCCGAGCTCGTCAAGATCGACCCCAAGTCGATCGGCGTCGGCCAGTACCAGCACGACCTCAGCGAGGTGAAGCTCTCCCGTTCGCTGGACGCCGTCGTCGAGGACTGCGTCAACGCCGTCGGCGTCGACGTCAACACCGCCTCCGCGCCGCTGCTCACCCGGGTCTCCGGGATCACCGGCACCCTCGCCGACAACATCGTCGCCCACCGCGACGTCAACGGGCCCTTCCGCACCCGGCGCGCCCTCAAGGACGTCGCCCGGCTCGGACCCAAGGCCTTCGAGCAGTGCGCAGGCTTCCTGCGGATCCCCGGCGGCGACGACCCGCTGGACGCCTCCGCCGTGCACCCCGAGGCCTACCCCGTCGTGCGCCGCATCCTCGCCGCCACCGGCGGCGACCTGCCCGCCCTGATCGGCAACAGCTCCGCGCTGCGCGCGCTGCGCCCGGCCGACTTCGCCGACGACACCTTCGGCGTGCCGACCGTCACCGACATCCTCGGCGAGCTCGACAAGCCCGGCCGCGACCCGCGCCCGGCGTTCAAGACCGCGACCTTCAAGGAGGGCGTCGACAAGATCGGCGACCTCGAGGTCGGCATGGTGCTGGAGGGCGTCGTCACCAACGTCGCCGCCTTCGGGGCCTTCGTGGACGTCGGCGTCCACCAGGACGGCCTGGTGCACGTCTCCGCACTGTCCAAGAACTTCGTCAAGGACCCGCGGGAGGTCGTCAAGCCCGGCGACATCGTCCGGGTCAAGGTCACCTCGGTCGACGTGCCGCGCAAGCGCATCGGCCTGACGCTGCGCCTAGACGACGACACCGCCCCGCGCTCGGGCGGTGACCGCGGTGACCGTGGTGACCGCGGCGAGCGGCGCGGCGGCGACCGCGGGGGCTCCCGCCCGCCCCGCCAGGACCGCCGCGGCGGCGGCCGCGAGCAGGCGCCGGTCGTCAACT
>NZ_JAHTIK010000001.1:6353446-6413249 GCF_025655475.1 Kitasatospora sp. DSM 101779
GTAGCAGCAGCCGCCGGCCCCCTGCCGCCTCCGCCCCGACCGGGTGGCCGGCGGCCGGGGCCGGCGTCGTCGCCCGGCCCCTCGGCCGCCGTCTCGGACCGTCAGCCGCGGGCGGCGCGGGACTCCACGGCCAGTGCCACGAGTTCACCCCACCAGGCGTCGCGGCCGCGGATCAGCAGGCGCTGGGCCTCCTCGGCGGGCATCGCCCTTACCTCGACGACCTGTTCGCCGTCGTCCGGGTTGGTCGGCAGCGAGTCCACCACCACCTCGGCCCAGCCCCACAGCCAGGCCTTCTCCGGGTGGGGCTGCCAGGGCCGGTAGGGCTCCGGGGCGTCGGTGACGGCGTGGTGGGCGCCGATCCAGACCGGCGGGGAGAGCAGCCGCGCCCCCGCCTCCTCGCGCAACTCCCGCACCAGGCACGACTCCACCGACTCGGCCGCCTCGCGGGTGCCGCCCGGCAGGAACCAGTGCCCGCGGGCGTCCCTGCAGAGCACCACCCCGCCTTCGGTGAAGCCCACCACATGGATGTTGGTGATCAGTTCGTCCGGGGGGAGCTCGGTGGAGAACTGCGCGTCGATACCGCCCCACGCCCACCGCTGCGGGGCGTGCAGGTGCGGGAACCGGGCCGCCAGGGCCGCGAGTTCCCCTGCTCTGTCCGTGGTGTCCGTCATTGATCGATACTAGTCCGCCGACCGCCCCGCCGATGCCCGTTCGGTGACGCGTCGACCGGAAGGGACGGCCGCGGCGGCCGCGGCGCCGGGCATGCGAAGGCCCGCCGGACGCCCGCGCCGGGTGGCGGGGGCGAACGGCGGGCCGGAGCGGGGCCCGGTGGGCCTTACTCGACGATGCCGGACTTGGCGATGGTGATCTTGGCCGAGGTGCGGCCGCTGTCCGAGCCCTTGGACTCGATGAGCTTGACGATGTCCAGGCCCTCGACGACCTCGCCGAAGACGACGTGCTTGCCGTCCAGCCAGCTGGTGACGACGGTGGTGATGAAGAACTGCGAGCCGTTGGTGTTGCGGCCGGCGTTCGCCATCGAGAGCAGGCCCGGGCGGTCGTGCTTCAGCTTGAAGTTCTCGTCCGCGAACTTCTCGCCGTAGATGCTCTTGCCACCGGTGCCGTTGTGGTTGGTGAAGTCACCGCCCTGCAGCATGAAGTTCGGGATGACGCGGTGGAAGCCGGAGCCCTCGTAGCCGAAGCCGTTCTGGCCGGTGGCGAGCTCGCGGAAGTTCTGAGCGGTCTTGGGGACGACATCGTCGTACAGCTTGAAGACGATGCGACCGGCCGGCTCATCGTTGATCGTGATGTCGAAGAAAACGTTCGAAGCCATGGGGGAATCATGGCACGGACCGGGGCCGGAGGCCGACAGCACCCGGTGGCGGAGCCCGCATCCGCCGGTCGGCGCCCCGTTCCGGCCCGTGCCCGGGCGTGTCACCAGGCGGCCTCCCGGTAGTCCTTGAGGAAGACGCCCGACATCGGCGTGCCGGCCTCGCCGCGGACGATCGGGTCGTAGATCCGGGCCGCGCCGTCGACGATGTCCAGCGGGGTGCGGAATCCCGCGGCCGCCTTGCGGGCCTTGACCGGGGCGGGCGTCTCGTCGGTGATCCAGCCGGTGTCGACGGCGCACAGGTGGACACCCTGCTTGGCGAGCTCCGCCGCACTGGTGCGGGTCAGCATGTTGAGCGCGGCCTTGGCCATGTTGGTGTGCGGATGGTCGGGCGTCTTGTTGCGGACGGCGAAGCGCCCCTCCACCGCGGTGACGTTGACGATGTAGCGGTTGCGGTGCGGCGAGGCGAGCAGCAGCGGCAGCAGCCGGTCGCAGAGCAGCGCCGGGGCCACCGCGTTGACCAGCTGGACCTCCAGTAGCTCCGCAGGGTCGAGCGAACCGAGCTTCGCGGACCAGGAGTTGTGCTCCGCGGTGTCCGGCAGCAGCCCGGCCTCGTCGGCCCGCTGCGCCGGGACGGACGCGAGCGGGCCCGGGCGGGAGGGGCCGCCGGCGGACTCCAGCTCGGCGGTGGGCCAGGCCGGGGCGAGCGCCGGCATCGGCCGGAAGCCCGGGGCGTGCAGCACACGGGCCCCCTCCGGGAGTGCGGCCTGCTCGCCGGCGCTGAGCAGTGCGTACGCCTCCGGCGGCCGCCGTATGGTCTGCGCGGCGTTGTTGACCAGGATGTCGAGCGGCCGGCCCTCGGCGTGGAGCCGCTCGCAGAGGCCGAGGACCTGGCGCGGGTCGCGCAGGTCGATGCCGACCACCCGGAGCCGGTCCCACCAGTCGGCGCTGTCGGCGGCGGCGCGGAACCGGCGCAGGGTGTCGCCGGGGAACCGGCTGGTCACGGTGAGGTCGGCGCCGTCGCGCAGCATCATCAGTGCCAGCTGGAAGCCGATCTTCACCCGGCCGCCGGTGAGCAGGACGCGGCGCCCGCGCAGGTCGGTGCTCAGGGCGCGGCGGGCGGTGTTGTCGGCGGCGCAGGCAGGGCAGAGCCGGTGGTAGAACGCATCCATTTGTCGATACGACGACTTGCACACGTAGCAGTGGTGGGAGCGGGCCAGGTCGCCGATCGGCCCGGTGCGCTCCGGCAGGGCCAGCGGGGCGTCCTCGCGGCGGTCGGGGGCACCGGTGGCGGTGCGGGCGACCAAGGCGCTGTCGGCGAGCCGGGCGGCGTCCAGGGCGTGCTGGCGGCGCCGGCGGCGGCCCTCACGGATCATCTCGCTGGCGGCCTTCTCGGCCCGCACCCGGACGGGATGGTCCGCGGGGAGCCGGCGCAGCCGTGCCACGGTGTGCTCCCAGGCGGCGAGATCATCCTCGGAAAGCTCGGCGGTCAGCGTGGGCACGGCCCCTCCGTTCGGGCTCGGTCGGGCGGCCCGGCGGTGGTCGCGGGGCTCGCTGGAACACCGCCCGGGCCGCCGGCGCTCCGGCCGCCCCGGCGGTGCTCGGAGCCTAGCGAGCACCTCTGTCAGCCCGGAGTCGATTAACCGACGGCGACGGGCCGCGCACGGCGGTTCGGGCCCTGCGTCCTTCGCCCCGTCACCAGGTGGGCGCGGGGACCGTCATGATGCCGAGGGTGCCGCCGGGCGGGAAGAGCCCGGCCCGGACGACGGTGAGGAACAGCGGGCCGAGCAGGCCGAGCAGCCGCTCGGTGCGCTCGGCGCCGAGGGCCTCCCAGGGGGCGGCGGCGAGTTCGTCGGTGAGCCGTTCCACCTCGTTGCGGCCGGCCCGGCCGGTGTCGGTGGCGCGGCCCTCGGCGTCCACCCAGCCACGGGCGGCCAGCCGTTCGGCTGCGGCCGCCCACTCCTCGCCCGTCCAGCCGCGGCCGGCGAAGTCCGGCACGGCGACCGCCCCGGTGGCGGCGAGCGAGACCAGCGACTCGCACGGGTCCAGGCCGACCGCCTGCAGCGCGGTGAGGTGGCCGTCGCCGCGGTGCTCGCGGAGCACCGTGGCGGCCTGCCAGATCGCCAGGTGCGGCTCCTCGGGCCAGGGGAGCGCGGCGTTCGCGGCGGCCAGTGGGCGGCCCGCGGTGACGGCCGACTCGGCGGCGGCGCGGGCGAGTTCGGCGGCCTCGTCGAGGTCGGGCAGGCCGGCGCCCGCGAGCAGGCCGCGGTAGAAGGCGTCCACCCCGCGCAGCCGGGCCGACAGCACCTTCTCCGGTGCGGCCACCGACCAGGCGGCAGGCAGGTGCTCGGCCACCACGGCGGGGCTGAAGCTGTAGCAGACCGCGGTGGCGAGTTCGGCGCTCGCGGCACCGAACGGGGCGGTGCGCCAGGCGAAGTAGCTGGGCCAGCGGGTGGCGGTGTCGTACCCGAGGGCCTCGGCCTCGGCGAACGCCTCGGGGGCGTAGTAGAGGACGGCGTGCAGCGGTTCGAGGTGGTGCCAGGCACGGCGCGGCAGGGCGCGGTCGAGGGGCATGCGCGAGGGTCTCCCTGGGTCGTGGTGCGGCCGGTGATCGAAAACGCGGTCCATGATGCATCAGGAACATGAGGGTGCGTCAGATGTTCGACCGCGTGGAAACCCCGGCGGCCCCGGCGGGCCGTGGAGGCTCCGCCGGGGCCGCCGGGCCCGGGAGGGGGTGGGGTGGTGCGGCTCAGCCGCGGTACTGCGCGAAGATCTTGGAGAACTCGTAGGGGCTCTGGCTGATGTTGGTGCACTTGTAGAGCGCGCCGGTGCAGGCGTTGGCGTCGCGGCCCATCTCCCAGAAGGACAGCACGCCGAGGTGGTGCTGCTGGGCGAAGGCCACCAACTGCCGCGCGTCGTCCTGGTTGTAGATGCCGTGGTCGTCGTTCTCGCCGAGCATCGGGGTGACGCCGGTCATCGCCCACAGCTGGGCGTCGGACTTCCCGGGGTACAGGCCGGCGAGTTGGTCGCGGGTGGACTGGGCGGCCTGCACGGCATCGGTGCCGTAGTCGGTGGCGGGCCGGTTGTAGTCCATCGCCATGACGTTCACCAGGTCGACGGCCACTCCCGCGTCGCGGGCCGCGCGGACCACGGAGAGGCCCTCGGCGGTCAGGCCCTCGGGCAGCACCGGCAGGGTGAAGGAGACCTTCAGGCCGGGGTGCGCCTGCTGCAGCTTGGCGAGGGCGGCGCCGCGGCGGGCGTTGGCGGCGGTGTCGGGCACGGCCGCGCCCTCGATGTCGAAGTCGACGTACGTCAGGCCGTAGGCCTTGACCACGGCGTCGTACTCGGCGAACAGCGAGTCCACGGTCGAGCAGGCTTGGGCGAGCTCGGTGCCGGAGGCGCCGCCGAAGGAGACCTTGACGTCGCCGCCGGCCGCGCGGACCGCGTCGATCTGGTCCTTGCCCCAGCCGGTGCGCGGGTCGTAGGCGTTGAACCAGCTGGCCTTGCAGCCGACCGAGGTCACGAAGGCGAGGGTGAAGGACTTCAGGTTGCCGGCGCTCGCCATCGCGGTGAGCGACGGGGTCGGCCAGGCGCCCATGTCGACGTACGGCGCGACCGGGACGGCCACGGCGGGGCCGGTCGGGGTCGAGGTCGGCGTCGAGGTCGGGGTGGATGTCGGCGTGGCGGTGGGCGTGGGGGTGGGCGTCGGCGTGGTGGTGCCGGTCGGGGTCGGGGTCGGGGTGCCGCCGGGGCCGGAGAGGACGATGTCGTCGGCGAGGTAGGCCCCCAGGCCGTACCAGCCGTGCAGGTAGACGGTGACGCTGGTGGTGGCGGGGCCGGTCTTGAAGCTGGTGCTCAGCTGCTGCCAGCTGCTGCCGCCGGGCGTCCAGGTGGCCGGGTCGGTGACGCCGTTGCCGGTGGCGCCGAGGTACACGTACTGGCCCTGCACCCAGGCGGAGAGGCTGTAGGTGGTGTTGGGCTGGACGGAGACCGTCTGGGAGCACTGGGCGGTGTCGCTGTTGGAGGCGGCCCCGCGCAGCGCGTAGGTGCCGCTGTGGGCACCGGTGCTGACCACCGAGCCGGTGCCGGCGGAGCAGGTCCAGGGGCTCGCCGAGCCGCTCTCCAGGCCGGGGTTGGCGAGCAGGTTGGCGGCGGCCGCGTCGGCGCCGGAGGCGAGGACGGAGAGACCGCCCGCGGCGAGGGCGGCCGCGCAGACGGCGGCGGCGATGCGGCCCTTGCGGCGGGCGGCACGGCGGTGGAGCGCGCGTGGCATGGGGAGTGCCTTTCGGGACGTGGCCCGCCGCCCGCGCGGATCGTGGGGGAGCGCGGGGCGGGGGCCGGGGGTCGAGGGGCGGCGCCGCTCACAAAATGGACTAGACCATCTGGGTGCGTCAACCCTCCCGGCGGCCCCGGGGCAAGGCTTACGGTGCACTTAAGGTCCGCCGAAGCCACTGCGGCTGACGGTCCGTCGGGTGCCGGCTTGACCTTGAGTGCACTTCAACCGGCAGGCTTGCTCCCGCGACCGGATCACCACCGAACCACCACCGCAGGAGGAACAGATGCGTACCACCGTGCTCGGCACCGGCGGCCCCGAGGTCGGCGTGGTCGGCCTGGGCTGCATGGGCATGACCTGGGCGTACGACCCCAGCGGCCGGGACGACGAGACCTCCGTCGAGGTCGTCCGCGGCGCGCTGGACCTCGGCGTCACCCTGATCGACACCGCCGACATCTACGGCCCGTACGACAACGAGGAACTGGTCGGCCGGGCGCTGGCCGGCCCGTACCGGGAGCGCGCCGTGCTGGCCACCAAGGTCGGGCTGGTGCCCGGTACCGGCGGGGCGCGGGTCGGCAACGACGGACGCCCCGAGCACGTGCGGAAGTCCATCGACGACAGCCTGCGCCGGCTCGGCACCGACCACGTCGACCTCTACCAGCTGCACCGGGTCGACCCGCAGGTGCCGATCGAGGAGACCTGGGGCGCCCTCGCCGAGGCCGTCGCCGCCGGCAAGGCGCGGCGGATCGGCCTGTCCGAGGTGACGGTCGAGCAGATCCGGCGGGCGCAGGCCGTCCACCCGGTGGCCTCCGTGCAGTCCGAACTCTCGCTCTGGACCCGCGACGCCCTCGCCGAGGTGCTGCCCTACACCGAGGCCAACGGCATCGCCTTCCTGCCGTTCTCGCCGCTCGGCCGAGGCTTCCTGGCCGGCCGGTTCTCCTCCGCGGGCGACCTGCCGGCCGACGACTGGCGGGCCACCCTGCCGCGCTTCCAGGCGGAGGCCCTGGAGGCCAACCTGGCGCTGGTCACGAAGGTCCGCGAGATCGCCGGGCGGATCGGCGCCACGGCCGCCCAGGTGGCGCTCGCCTGGGTGCTCGCCCAGGGCCGGCTGGTGATCCCGATCCCCGGCACCAAGACGCCGAAGTACCTGGCGGACAACGCGGCTTCGGCCGACGTCCGGCTCTCCTCCGACGACCTCGCCGAACTGGACGCACTGCCCGCCCCGGTCGGCGACCGCTACTGAGAACCCGGCCCGAGGCACCTCAGGGGCGCTGGGGGCCCCGGCGCCCCCTGTGGTGTGCCCTTCAGGTCGTGCTGTCCATCACCCAGATCAGCTTGCGGCCGGTCTCGGAGGGGGCGGTGACCAGCGCCGCGTCCACCCGGTCCAGCCGGAAGCCGAGCTTGCGCGGCACGGCCGCGCTGGCGGTGTTCGCCTCGTCGCAGTGGATCTCCACCCGCTCGACGCCCGGCAGCGCCAGCGCGGCCTCGGCGAGCGCCCGCGCGCCCGCCGTGGCCAGGCCGCGGCCGACGTGCTGCTCGGAGACCCAGTAGCCGATCTCCAGCGCGCCCGGCCCGATCCGACCGTGCAGGCCGAACGCGCCGATCACCTCGCCCGGTTCGGCGTCCGGCGCGAGCACGTACATGAAGTCGGTGCCGGCGTCCCAGACCTCCTCGCCGGCCCGGGACATCTCGATGCTGTGCTCCATGCTCGGCGCGGTCTTCGCCCACGGCATCCACGGGCGCAGGTGGTCCAGATTCGCGCGGACGGCCTCGTTGAGCGCGGCCGCGTCCGCCACCCGGCGGCGCCGGAGCGTGGCGCCGACCGGGAGCGGCAGCAGCTCCGGCGGGCGGGCGTCGGACACCGGACGCGGGCCGGTGTCAGGAACGTCGGCAGTGTGGTTCATGACAGGGATTATCGGTGCAGGCCAGCAACGCCTTCAACGCCTTTCCCGGCGCGCCGGGTCCGGGTGGGCGCCGGTTCCCGGCCGACGCCCGCCACGGGCGTCACATCCGCACCATGACCTCCTCCAGCCCCTTGCGTCGCAGGTCCGGCACCCGCGCACCGTCCGCCGGATAGCCGACCGGGATCACGTACGCCGCCCGTTCCTCGGCCGGCCGCTCGCACACCTCGTTCAGGAAGCGCATCGGGCTCGGCGTGTGCGTCAGCGTCGCCAGCCCGGCCTGGTGCAGCGCCGCCAGGAGCAGCCCGACGGCGATCCCCACCGACTCCTTGGTGTAGTACGGCCGCGGCGTGTCCGGGCCCTTGTGCACCTCGAAGACCACGATCACCGCCGGCGCGTCCTCCAGGAACGGCTTGCACCAGTCGGTGCCCAGCGGGGCCAGCGCCGCCAGCCACTCCGGCGAGGCCCGGCGGGCGTAGAACTCCCGTTCCTCCGCCTCCGCGGCCTCCCGCAGCCGCCGCTTGCGCGCCGGATCGGTGACCACCACGAAGCGCCACGGCTGCACGTGCGCACCGCTCGGCGCCGTCGACGCGGTGCGCACCGCCCACTCCACCACCCCGTCCGGCAGCGGCCGGGCGGCGAAGTCCCGGACGGTGCGCCGCTGCGCCATCACGTCGTGGAACGACCTGCAGCGGGCCTCGGCCTGGTGGGCCGGCACCGCCATCGGGACCAGCGGAACGGTCGGGTGGACCGCCTCCGGTGCTGATGCATCGTCAACCATGCCCGCCAGCACAGCACACGGCGGGCCGGTGGTCCAGACCTCCCGTGCGGCCGCTGTCAGAGCTCGCGGACCCGGCCGCCCTCGACCACCAACCGCCGGTTCACCGTGACCGCCTCCAGCATCCGCCGGTCGTGCGTCACCAGCAGCAGCGTCCCCGTGTACGAGGCCAGCGCCGACTCCAACTGCTCGATCGCCGGCAGGTCCAGGTGGTTGGTCGGCTCGTCCAGCACCAGCAGGTTCACCCCGCGGGCCTGCAGCAGCGCCAGCGCCGCCCTGGTCCGCTCTCCGGGCGACAGCGTGCCCGCCGGGCGCAGCACGTGCACCGCCTTCAGCCCGAACTTGGCCAGCAGCGTGCGCACCTCCTCGTCGGTGAACTCCGGCACCGCCGCCGCGAACGCGGCCGACAGCGGCTCCTCGCCGAGGAACAGCCCGCGCGCCTGGTCGACCTCGCCGACCACCACGCCCGAACCCAGCACCGCACTGCCGCCGTCCAGGTCGAGCCGGCCCAGCAGGGCGGCCAGCAGCGTGGACTTGCCCGCGCCGTTCGCCCCGGTGATCGCCACCCGGTCCGCCCAGTCGATCTGCAGGTCGACCGGCCCGAAGGAGAAGTCCCCGCGCCGCGCGGTCGCCCCGCGCAGGGTGGCCACCACGGCGCCGGAGCGCGGCGCGGTGGCGATCTCCATCCGCAGCTCCCACTCCTTGCGCGGCTCCTCCACCACGTCCAGCCGCTCGATCATGCGCTGCGTCTGCCGGGCCTTCGACGCCTGCTTCTCCGTCGACTCCGCGCGGGTCGCCCGCGCCTTCTTGTCGTTGTCGCCGCCCTTGCGGCGGGCGTTGCGGACGCCGTGCTCCATCCAGTTGCGCTGCATCTGCGCACGGGCCTCCAGCGAGGCCTTGGTGTCCGCGTAGTCCTCGTACTGCTCACGGGCGTGCCGGCGGGCCACCGCCCGCTCCTCCAGGTACGCCTCGTAGCCGCCGCCGTACACGTTGACCTGCTGCTGGTGCAGGTCCAGCTCCAGGACCCGGGTCACCGTCCGGGCTAGGAACTCGCGGTCGTGGCTGATCAGCACGGTGCCCGCACGGAGCCCCTTGACGAAGGACTCCAGCCGCTCCAGGCCGTCCAGGTCGAGGTCGTTGGTCGGCTCGTCCAGCAGGAAGACGTCGTAGCGGGAGAGCAGCAGCGAGGCGAGGCCCGCCCGGGCCGCCTGGCCGCCGGAGAGCGCCGTCATCGGCAGGTCCAGCGAGACCTTCAGACCGAGCTGGTCGGCGACCTCCTCGGCGCGCTCCTCCAGGTCCGCGCCGCCCAGGTCCAGCCAGCGGTCCAGGGCCACCGCGTACTCGTCGTCCGCGCCGGGACGGCTCTCCACCAGGCCCTCGGTGGCCTCGTCCAGCGCCGCCTGCGCGGCCGCGACACCCGTCCGCCGGGCCAGGAAGTCCCGGACCGACTCGCCGGGGCGGCGCTCCGGCTCCTGCGGCAGGTGCCCGACGTTCGCGGTCGGCGGGCTCAACCGCAGCGCACCGCCCTCCGGGGTGTCCAGACCGGCCAGCAGGCGCAGCAGCGTCGACTTGCCGGCCCCGTTCACCCCGACCAGGCCGATCACGTCGCCGGGCGCGACGACCAGGTCGAGCCCGGCGAAGAGGGTGCGCTCGCCGTGGCCGGCAGCGAGGTCCTTGACTACGAGAGTGGCGCTCATGATGCGCCGATTCTAGGCCGAACGGGCCCCGGCCCCGGCCCGCCGCCGGAGCCGGGGCCCGCCGGGGTCAGGAGCTCTGCACCGGGCTGATCTCGAAGACCCCGCACACCCGCAGGTGGAACGGGACGAGCACCTGCTGGGTGCTGGCCGGCGGGTACACCCCGAGGTAGGTCGAGGTCGTCCGGCAGCTCGGGACGACACCCGGATCGTTGGTACGGATCGTCGCCGCCGCGGTGCCGGCCGGCGCGAGCACCACCGTGCTCACCGGAACACCGTTGCGGGAGGCCGGCGCACCGATCATGGCGTGGCCGGTCGTGAGCACGCTGACACCGGGGTAGCCGCGCAGCGCACAGGAGTGGGTGGAGGTGTTGGTGAACTCCACCGGGTAGAGGAAGGAACCCGCGGCGCCCTGCGGGCTGCCGACGGCCAGGTACAGGTCGCCGGCCTGGCAGGTCGGGGTCGCGGGTGCGGCCTGGACGCTCTGCGCGGCGGCGACCGCCCCGCCCGCGACGAGCAGGGCGGCGGCGGAACCGAGGGCCAGGGTGCGCTTGCCGAATCGAATCATGACGTCCCCCGTCCGGGACCGGGCAGGCACTACCTGCGGACCTGCCCACACCCCAGAAGACGCGATGGAGGACCGGACGGTTCTGGCCCACCCCACGCGCCCCTGGGGGATGCTCCCTCCGGTTTGCTCGCCCCTCGTAAATCCGTTGCCCCGCCGTGGGGCCGTCCGTACCGTGGTGGGCGTTCGCACGACAGCCCGCATGTCTGGAGTAGGCCCTTGCTCTTCTGAGGTCACGAGACACCGCTCGATGCTCCCGCCCGACCACGTGTCGGCGGTGGAGCGCGTGCGAGCGTGCGACCTCGGACGAGAGCCGGCCCCTTCGTGGTGACCGTGCCGCCTCCCTGTGCCGTCCTGCCGCTCCCGCGGTGTCTCCCGTGTTGCTCCCTCTCACGTCCGAAGCAACCGCAGGAGGCCATCCATGGCTCAACCCACCACCTCCGTCCTCTGCTCCGACCTCTCCTTCGAGTGGCCCGACGGCGCCACCGTCCTGGACGGGTTCCACCTCGCCGTCGGTCCCGGCCGTACCGGTCTGATCGGTCTCAACGGCGCCGGCAAGTCCACCCTGCTCCGGCTGATCGCCGGGGAGCTGACGCCGACCGCGGGCACCGTCCGGGTCGGCGGCGAGCTCGGCTACCTGCCGCAGGGCCTCACCCTGCGGCAGGACGAGCGGGTCGACGAGGCGCTCGGCATCCGGGCGGCCCGAGAGGCCCTGCACGCCATCGAGTCCGGTGACACCGACGAGCGGCACTTCGCCGCGGTCGGCGACGACTGGGACGTCGAGGAGCGGGCCCGGGAGACCCTGGGCCGGCTCGGCCTCGGCCGGCTCGGCCTCGGCCGGCTCGACCTGGACCGCACCACCGGCGAACTCTCCGGCGGCGAGGGCGTGCTGCTGCACCTCGCGGCGCTGCTGCTGCGCCGTCCGGACGTCCTGCTGCTGGACGAGCCCACCAACAACCTCGACCGGTCCGCCCGCGCGCGGCTGTACGAGGCGGTGGCCGCCTGGCGCGGCGTGATGGTGATCGTCAGCCACGACCGCGAACTGCTGCAGCACGTCGACCAGATCGCCGACCTCAGGGACGGCTCGGTGACCTGGTACGGAGGCAACTTCGCGGACTACGAGCGGACGCTGGCCGCCGAGCAGGAGACCGCCGAGCGGCTGGTGCGCAATGCCGCGGCCGACGTGCAGCGGCAGAAGCGCGACCTGATCGAGGCCCGCGCCCGGCTGGAGCGCAGCGCCGCGTACGGGAAGGCGAAGTCCGTCCAGCGCAACGACCCGAAGATCCTCGCCGGGGCGTTCAAGAACAAGGCCGAGGCGACCTCCGGGCGGGTGCGCGGCATGCACGCCGAGCGGCTCGCCGATGCGAAGGAGCGGCTGACGGCGGCGGAGGAGGCCGTCCGTGACGACGCCGAGATCCGGATCGACCTGCCGCACACCGCCGTCCCGGCCGGACGGACGGTGCTCGTCCTCGACCGGGTGCGCCCGGCCCACGGGCCGGTCGCTGCCGCGCCGATCGACCTGGAGCTGCGCGGCCCGGAGCGGGTGGCCCTGGTCGGCCGCAACGGCTCGGGCAAGACCACGCTGCTGCGCACCGTCGCGGGCGAACTCGCCCCGGCGGTGGGGGAGGTGGGCACGCCGGTGCCGATGCGGTACCTCCCGCAGCGGCTCGACCTGCTGGACGGCGGGCTGAGCGTGGTCGAGAACGTGCGGCGGTTCGCCCCCTCGGCGGGGAACAACGCGGTCCGGGCGCGGTTGGCCCGGTTCCTGTTCCGCGGTGAGCGGGCCGACCGGCCCGCCGCCACGCTCTCCGGCGGGGAGCGGTTCCGGGCGACGCTGGCCGCGCTGCTGCTCTCCGAGCCGCCGCCGCAGCTGCTGTTGCTGGACGAGCCGACCAACAACCTGGACCTGGCGAGCGTCCGCCAGCTCACCCAGGCGCTGGCCGGCTACCGGGGCGCGCTGGTGGTGGTCAGCCACGACCTGCCGTTCCTGCGGTCGATCGGCATCACCCGCTGGCTGGAGCTGGACGGCGGCAGCCTGCGCACGGTCGATCCGCTGTAGGCCGTCCCGGCCCGGACACGGCGCCGGGGAGGGCCGACCCCCTGCGGTCGTCCCTCCCCGGCGGGCTCTCGGGGCGGCCGGCGGTGTCGCCGGCCGGCCTCCGCGGCGGTCAGCCCTCGGCGGCCGCCCCGGGCACGGCCTCGGTCGTCGGGGCCGCCGCCCGGTCCGTCGCGGTGGCGGACCCGTCCGTCGCGGTGGCGGACCGGCCGCCGCCGACGAGCTTGGTGCCGAGCCGGTCGAGGCCGACCACGACGACCGCCAGCACGACGAACTCGACGGTCAGCTGGCCGATCTGGCCGGCCACCCAGCCGTAGCCGTCGGTGGTGGGGTCGAGGAAGAAGTAGGGGTACTTCAGCGGGAAGGACGGGAAGAGGATCGCCCGTGCCTCGGTGACCAGCGCGTAGCCGAGCGGGAAGGCCAGCCAGAGCGGGACGTCCTTCCAGCGGGAGGCGTTGCGGGGCTTCAGGAGCAGCCAGTCGGCGACGACCATCAGCGGCGTCGTGTAGTGCAGGAAGAAGCTGGACCAGTGCTGCAGCCGGTCGGGGCCGGAGACCAGGCCGGGCAGCGGGCTCTCGCCGTGCTGGAGCAGGATGTGTGAGACCAGGCCGGTGATCACGATGTACAGGGTGGCGGCGCCGCGCAGCCGGGGGGCGGGCGCGTCGACCGTGTTGCGCTTGGTCATCCAGTACACGGCGGAGATGAAGTAGCCGAGCACGATGACGTTGCTCTCGAGGGTGAAGTACACCAGCGAGCTGTTGCTGAGGACCAGCCCCGAGCCGGCCGAGAGCACGATGGCCAGCCGCCACCAGAGGGCGGGCTTGGTCCGGACTGTCATGGGTTCACCAGTTCTCGTCGGAGTGCGGACGCGGCCCGCCGTGGGACGGATGGGTCGAAAGGCGGACCGGTCGCCGCACTCTACCCGCCGGTAGGGAAGCTGTGGAAGCCGCCTGCCGGTGCCCCTGGCCGGCACGGAAGCGCAGCGAGCGGGCTCCCCCGGGGGGAGCGGGCCCGTCGTTCGGTTGCGGATCAGGCGGCGGTGCAGACCGTCCCGTTGAGGGTGAACGAGGCGGGTGCCGGGTTGCTCGTGCTCCAACTGCCGCTGAAGCCGAAGCCGTAGGAAGCGCCCGGGGCGAGGACGGTGGCCCAGGACGGGTTGGCCGCGGTCACGGCGGCGCCGGACTGCGCGAACACGGCGCTCCGCCCCTGGGTCACCTGCTGGCCGGCCCCGAACTGCCAGCCGACCTGCCACGGGCCGATCGCCGAGATGCCCGTGCTGGTCACGGTGACGTTGGCGGTGAAGCCGCCCGTCCACTGGTTGGCGATCCGGTACGCCACGGCGCAGCCGCCCGGAACGGGCGAGGGACTGGGCGGCGTGCTCGGCGAGGCGGAGCCGGAGGGCGAGGCGGACGGCGAGGCGGACGGCGAGGCGGACGGCGAGGTGGAGGTGCTCGGTGAGGTGGAGGTGCTCGGGCCGGCGGTCGACCCGCCGAACGCGGCCGCCACCGCGGAGTACGCCGGCTTGGCCTGCGGGTTCTCGTCGTACAGGGTGGCCGCGCCGTAGCCGGAGAAGACGCCGGGCACCCAGGAGTCGGCGTCGCCCGGGCCCCAGACGGTCACGCCGACGCAGCGGGTGACGGCCCGGCAGGCGGCGACCACCTTGCGGCAGTCCTCGGCCTGGGTGGCCAGGGTGGTGGCGTCGGACGGCGTCTGCATCCGGACGTCCAGCTCGGTGATCGCGACGTCCACGCCCAGGTCGGCGAAGCCGCTGCAGGTTGGCCTTGAGGCCGGAGGGCACCTGGCCGAGCACCAGGTGCGCCTGGAAGCCCACGCCGTCGATGGAAAAGCCCTGCTGCTTCAGTGACTTGACGAGGTTGTAGAGCGCGGTGGTCTTCGCGTCGACGCCCTCGACGCCGTAGTCGTTGATGTGACTCGGTTCGACGGCGTCCCACTTCATCGCGTTCTCGGCCGTGACGGAGTTGAACTGCCCCGAGACGAGCGAGTGGTAGGCGGTGGAGCCGGTGAGGCGGTGGTCCGCGACGGCGACGCCGATCTGGCGGCCGTCCGCCGACGCGAGGGTGCGCAGCGGGGTGTCGGCGCCGTGGGTGCTGAGCGAGGACAACGGGAGGAGCACGGCGGTGGGCAGGGCGGCCAGGATCGCGACCAGGCTGCTGCGGCGCGGAGTGGAGGCCGCAGGGGGCGTCCCTTCTGCGTGAAGTGTGTACCCGGGGTACTGCGGCACGCAGCGTCCCGGAGGGGTCGGTGGTGCCTCCGAGGGCCGGTGCCGACGCCACGGCTGGGGCGCGGGCACGTCCGCGGGTCCGGTGCGGTTGCGCCGGACCCGTGGGGTGGCTGCCGGGGCCCGGGGCCTGACTCCCGGGCCGGCGGGTCAGAAGGTCAGCCGGGTGGACTCGTGGGTGCGGGTCTCGATGCCGGCGGCGGCCTTGTCGATGAGCTGGTGCGCGAGGTTGGAGCAGGCCCGCGCCGCGGCGAGTTCCTCGCCGATCGTGGAGTCGGGGGAGTCGTCGGGGTTGCGGCGGGCGATGCCGATGCCGCGCACGCCGGGCGCGCTGAACCCGCTGAGCGAGGCGGTGCAGCTCGTCCGGCTCTCGTCCTCCTCGAAGTTCAGGTCGACGATCCAGTGGTTGTGCATGCGGATCACCTTCTCGGACGGCAGTCGTCAGCCCCAGAATCCGCCCGCCGGGCGAGCCGTGCAAGCGTGGCGGCGGCGCAGCCGGGCGGGTGCGGGTGGACCCTTGTTACCGGCGGGTCACATGTCTATCATCGCGACTGTGACAGCTGAACTGTCAAACAAGGGAGAGCGGCCGTGACCGAACCCGCCGTCCCCGCCGCCCACGGCCCGCTGGCCGGCGTGCGCGTGGTCGAGCTGGCCGGCCTCGGGCCCGGCCCGTTCGCCGCCATGCTGCTCGCCGACCTCGGCGCCGACGTGGTGCGCGTCGACCGCCCCGGCCCGCCGCCGCTCGGCCCCGCGCCCGCCCTCGACCTCACCAACCGCAACAAGCGCTCCGTCCTGGTCGACCTGAAGGCACCGGACGGCCCCGCCGCCGTCCTCGACCTCGTCGCCCGCGCCGACCTGCTGATCGAGGGCTACCGTCCCGGCGTCGCCGAACGCCTCGGCATCGGCCCCGCCGACTGCCTCGCCCGCAACCCCGCCCTGGTCTACGGCCGGATGACCGGCTGGGGACAGGACGGCCCGCTTGCCGACCGGGCCGGGCACGACATCGGCTACCTCGCCACCGCCGGCGTGCTCGGCCTGGTCGCCGGCGAACCCGGCGGGCCGCCCGGCGTCCCCGCCAACCTGCTCGGCGACTACGCCGGCGGCTCGCTCTACCTCGCCGTCGGCCTGCTCGCCGCCCTGCACCACGCCCGCGCCACCGGCGCCGGCCAGGTCGTGGACGCCGCCATCGTCGACGGCTCCGCCCACCTCACCAGCATGCTCTGGGGCCTCAAGGCGGCCGGCCACTGGCACGACACCCGCGGCGCCAACCTGCTCGACGGCGGCGCCCCCTACTACGCGCTCTACCGCACCGCCGACGGCGGACACATGGCCGTCGGCGCACTGGAGCCGCAGTTCTACGCCGAGTTCGCCCGGCTGCTCGGCCTCGGCGCGGACGCCCCCTGTCAGCACGACCTCGCCCGCTGGCCCGAACTGCGCACCCTGATCGCCGACCGCTTCGCCACCCGCACCCGGGCCGACTGGACGGCCGTCTTCGAGGGGACCGACGCCTGCACCGCTCCCGTCCTCACCCTCGACGAGGCCGCCGACCATCCCCAGCTCAAGGCGCGCGGCAGCTACACCGAGCAGGACGGCCTCGTCCAGCCGGCTCCGGCGCCGCGGTTCTCCGCCACCCCCGGCGCGCTGCGCCGGCCGCCCGCCCTGCCCGGCGCGCACACCGCGGAGGTCGCCCGGGACTGGGGCGTCCCGGCCCTCGCCGGCCGCCCGAGCGCGCAGCCGCAGCAGGCGCCGCAGGTCCGCACCGACCGTCCACACCACTGAGGAGCAGCAAGGTGCAGCGCGAGATCTACACCGAGGAGCACGAGGCCTTCCGGGAGACCGTCCGGGCGTTCCTCGCCAAGGAGGTGCTGCCGCACCAGGAGCGCTGGGAGCAGGCCGGCATCGTCGACCGGGAGGCCTGGCTCGCCGCCGGCCGCCACGGCCTGCTCGGCCTCGCCGTCCCCGAGGAGTACGGCGGCGGCGGCACCCCCGACTTCCGCTTCCCGGCCGTCCTCGCCGAGGAGTTCACCCGGGCCGGGGTGAGCGGGCTGGCACTGGGCCTGCACAACGACATCATCGGCCCGTACCTGGCCTCGCTGGCCACCGCGGAGCAGAAGGGCCGCTGGCTGCCCGGCTTCTGCAGCGGCGAGATCGTCACCGCGATCGCGATGACCGAACCCGGTGCCGGCTCCGACCTGCAGGGCATCCGCACCACCGCCGCCGACGAGGGCGACCACTACGTCCTCAACGGCAGCAAGACGTTCATCTCCAACGGGATCATCTCCGACCTGGTGGTCGTGGTGGCCCGCACCACCCCCGAGGGCGGTGCGCACGGGCTGAGCCTGCTGGTCGTCGAGCGCGGCATGCCGGGCTTCCAGCGCGGCCGCAACCTCGACAAGATCGGCCAGAAGTCCCAGGACACCGCCGAGCTGTTCTTCGACGACGTCCGGGTGCCGAAGGCCAACCTGCTCGGCGAGGAGAACCGGGGCTTCGTCTACCTGATGCAGAACCTCGCGCAGGAGCGCCTCACCATCGCGGTCTCCGCGATCGCGGGCGCCGAGCACCTGCTGGAGCTCACCACCCGGTACGTCCAGCAGCGCACCGCCTTCGGCAAGCCGCTCGCCAAGCTGCAGCACGTCCGCTTCGAGATCGCCGAGCTCGCCACCGAGTGCGCCGTCACCCGGACGTTCGTCGACCGCTGCATCACCGAGCACAACCGCGGCACCCTCACCCCGGTCGACGCCTCGATGGCGAAGTGGTGGGCCACCGAACTGCAGAAGCGCACCGCCGACCGCTGCCTGCAACTGCACGGCGGCTACGGCTACATGACGGAGTACCCGGTTGCGAAGGCGTTCACCGACGGCCGGATCCAGACGATCTACGGCGGCACCACCGAGATCATGAAAGAGATCATCGGCCGCTCCCTCCTCGGCTGACCGCCCGGTCACCTACCCCCGAAAGGCAATCACCGTGACCACTGAAGCGTTCGTCTACGATGCGATCCGCACCCCGCGCGGGCGCGGCAAGGCCAACGGCTCCCTGCACGGCACCAAGCCGATCGACCTGGTGGTCGGCCTGATCCACGAGCTCCAGGCCCGCTTCCCGACCCTGGACCCGGCCGCGATCGACGACATCGTGCTGGGCGTCGTCAGCCCGATCGGCGACCAGGGCTCCGACATCGCCCGGATCGCCGCCATCGCGGCCGGCCTGCCCGACACCGTGGCCGGCGTCCAGGAGAACCGCTTCTGCGCCTCCGGCCTGGAGGCCGTCAACCTGGCCGCCGCGAAGGTCCGTTCGGGCTGGGAGGACCTCATCCTGGCCGGCGGCGTCGAGTCGATGTCCCGGGTCAAGATGGGCTCCGACGGGGGCGCCTGGGCGATGGACCCGATGACCGCGTACGAGACGAGTTTCGTCCCGCAGGGCATCGGCGCCGACCTGATCGCCACCGTCGAGGGCCTCAGCCGCACCGACGTGGACGCCTTCGCCGCCGAGTCGCAGGCCCGCGCCGCCAAGGCCCAGGCCGACGGCCACTTCGACCGCTCGGTGGTGCCCGTCCGCGACCGCAACGGCCTGGTCGTGCTCGACCGCGACGAGTTCATCCGCCCCGGCACCACCGTCGAGACGCTGGCCGCCCTCAAGCCCTCCTTCGCGGGGATCGGCGAGGCCGGTGGCTTCGACGCCGTCGCGCTGCAGAAGTACCACTGGGTGGAGAAGATCGACCACGTCCACCACGCCGGCAACTCCTCCGGCATCGTCGACGGCGCCGCCCTGGTCGCCATCGGCTCCCGCGAGGTCGGCGAGCGGTACGGGCTCACCCCGCGCGCCCGGATCGTCTCCGCCGCGGTCTCCGGATCCGAGCCCACCATCATGCTCACCGGCCCCGCCCCCGCCACCCGCAAGGCCCTCGCCAAGGCCGGACTCACCCCCGAGGACATCGACCTCGTCGAGATCAACGAGGCGTTCGCCGCCGTCGCCCTGCGCTTCATGCGCGAACTCGGCTTCGGCCACGAGAAGGTCAACGTCAACGGCGGCGCCATCGCCCTCGGCCACCCGCTCGGCGCCACCGGCGCCATGCTCATCGGCACCCTCGTGGACGAACTGGAGCGCCGCGACCTCCGCTACGGCCTGGCCACCCTCTGCGTGGGCGGCGGCATGGGCGTCGCCACCGTGATCGAGCGCATCTGACCACCCCACTCCCTGGAGAGACTTCCCCATGACTGCAGCATCCGCCATCCGCTGGGAGCAGGACCAGGACGGCGTGGTCACCCTCGTCCTCGACGACCCCGCCCAGTCCGTCAACACCATGAACGAGGCCTTCACCGAGGCACTCGACGAGACCGTCGCCCGGCTGAAGGCCGCCGACGACGTGCGCGGCGTCATCGTCACCTCCGCCAAGAAGACCTTCTTCGCCGGCGGCGACCTCTACCTGCTCTCCTCCGTCGGCCCCGACCAGGCCGAGGAGACCTTCGAGCACGGCATGCGGATCAAGCGCGCCCTGCGCGCCCTGGAGACCCTCGGCAAGCCGGTGGTCGCCGCGATCAACGGCGCCGCCCTCGGCGGCGGCCTGGAGATCGCCCTCGCCTGCCACCACCGCATCGCCCTGGACACCCCGGCCACCAAGATCGGCCTGCCCGAGGTCACCCTCGGCCTGCTGCCCGGCGGCGGCGGAGTCGTCCGCACCGTGCGGCTGCTCGGCATCACCGACGCCCTGCTCAAGGTCCTGCTGCAGGGGCAGCAGTACCGCCCGGCACAGGCCCTGCAGCACGGCCTCGTCGACGAACTCGCCGCCACCCCGGAGGAACTGCTCGCCAAGGCACGTGCCTTCGTCGACGCCCACCCGGAGTCCGTGCAGCGCTTCGACGTCAAGGGCTACCGGATCCCCGGCGGCACCCCGGCCAGCCCGGCGCTGGCCGCCAACCTGCCGGCCTTCCCGGCCAACCTGCGCAAGCAGCTGGCCGGCGCCCCCTACCCGGCGCCGCGCAACATCCTCGCCGCGGCGGTGGAGAGCACCCAGGTCGACGTCGACACCGCGATGGCGATCGAGGCCCGGTACTTCACCGAGCTGGTCACCGGGCAGACCGCCAAGAACATGATCCAGGCCTTCTTCTTCGACATGCAGGCCGTCAACTCCGGTGCCGGCCGTCCCAAGGGCGTCCCCGCCCGGAAGGTCGAGAAGGTCGCCGTGCTCGGTGCCGGCATGATGGGCGCCGGCATCGCGTACTCCTGCGCCAAGGCCGGCATCGAGGTGCTGCTCAAGGACGTCACCGTCGAGGCCGCCGAGCGAGGCAAGGCCTACTCCGCCGCGCTGCTCGACAAGGCGGTCGCCCGCGGCCGCAGCACCGAGGCCGAGCGGGCCGAGTTCCTCGCCCGGATCACCCCCACCGCCGAGGCCGCCGACCTGGCCGGCTGCGACGCCGTCATCGAGGCCGTCTTCGAGAACCCGGAGCTCAAGCACAAGGTCTTCCAGGAGGTCCAGGACGTCGTCGCCCCGGACGCCCTGCTCTGCTCCAATACCTCCACCCTGCCGATCGGCCTGCTCGCCGAAGGCGTCGACCGCACCGCCGACTTCATCGGCCTGCACTTCTTCTCGCCGGTCGACAAGATGCCGCTGGTCGAGATCATCCGCGGCCCGCAGACCGGCGACGAGGCGCTCGCCCGCGCCTTCGACCTCGTCCGGCAGATCCGCAAGACGCCGATCGTGGTCAACGACTCCCGCGGCTTCTTCACCTCCCGGGTGATCGGACAGTTCATCAACGAGGGCGTGGCGATGGTCGGCGAGGGCCTCGACCCCGTCTCCGTCGAGCAGGCCGCCGCCCAGGCCGGCTACCCGGCCAAGGTCCTCTCGCTGATGGACGAGCTCACCCTCACCCTGCCCCGGAAGATCCGCAACGAGTCCCGTCGGGCCGTCGAGGAGGCCGGCGGCAGCTGGCAGCCGCACCCCGCCGACACCGTCATCGACCGCATGGTCGACGAGTTCGGCCGCCCCGGCCGCAGCGGCGGCGCCGGCTTCTACGAGTACGAGGACGGGCAGCGCGCCCGGCTCTGGCCCGGCCTGCGCGAGCACTTCACGCAGCCCGGCAAGGAGATCCCGTTCGAGGACATGAAGGAGCGGATGCTCTTCGCCGAGGCCCTGGACTCCGTGCGCTGCCTGGAGGAGTCCGTCCTCACCTCGGTCGCCGACGCCAACATCGGCTCCATCCTCGGCATCGGCTTCCCCGCCTGGACGGGAGGCGTCCTCCAGTACATCAACGGCTACCCCGGCGGCCTCGCCGGATTCGCCGCCCGCGCCCGCGAGTTGGCCGCCGCCTACGGCGACCGCTTCACCCCGCCCGCCCTCCTGGACGAGATGGCCGCCGACGGCCGCACCTTCCGGGACTGACACCCGCGACACCCGCGCCGCCCCCGCCCACCCCGGGCGGGGGCGTGCGTAGGCTTCCTCCGTGAACGACTTCGTAGCCGGCCTGCGGATCAGACCCGGTGGTCCGGGCGACGCGGCGGCCGTCCTCGGGATGCTGGACGCGGCCGTGCGCTGGATGAACGAGCGCGGCAACACCGAGCAGTGGGGCACCGTCCCGTACTCGCAGCGGCCCGGCGGGCCGGACCGCGTCGAGCGGTACACCACCGAGAACGAGCCCCACATCGCCGAGTACGACGGCACACCGGTCGGCGCCCTGGTGCTCGACTCCGGGCCCAGCCCGCAGCTGCCGATCGCCCCGGCCGGCGAACCCGAGCGCTACGTCCGGCTGTTGGTCTCCGACCGCCGGCACGCCGGTCTCGGCATCGGCGCGGCGCTGCTCGCCCACGCCGCCGAGGAGACCCGGCGGGCCGGCGCCGCGCTGCTGCGGGTCGACTGCTGGGCGGGCGGCGGCGGTGCGCTGGTCGCCTTCTACGAGCGCAACGGCTTCACCCGCACCGACCGCTTCCTGGACGGCAGCTGGCCCGGGCAGGTCCTGGCCCGCCGGCTCGGCTGACCGATCGCCCCTGCGCCCGCGGGAGCCCGGCAGCCCGGGCGTCGGTGGGCACCGATAGCCTGGTCCGTAGTGATCATCCGGAGGAGGGGGACAGGATGGGCCGGCTGACCTGGCAGGAGACGACGGCGTACCGGGCGAGGCTCCGTGGCTGCCTGCTCGGCGGCGCGATCGGCGACGCCCTCGGCAACCCGATCGAGATGAAGTCCATGGTCACCGTCGAAGCCGAGCACGGACCGACCGGCATCACCGGACTCGTCCCGGACCGCGAGGGCGTGATCGGCCGGATCACCGACGACACCCAGATGACCCTCTTCTCCGCCGAGGGCTGGATGTACGGCTACCGCCGCATCCAGACCAAGGGCATCGGCGGCGCCGAGACCGCCCTCGTCAAGGACGCCTATCTGCGCTGGCTGGAGACCCAGCGGCACCCCGCCCCGCTGCCCCACGACGGCCTCCGGCACCGCATCGGCGACCTGCGCGAGCAGCAGTGGCTGTACGCCCGCCGCGCCCCCGGCCGCGCCTGCGAGTTCGGCCTCCAGGAGGACCACACCCCCGACGCGCACGCCCCGGTCGACGGCAGCCCGGGCCCGGTGAACCCGGACTCCAAGGGCTGCGGCTCCGTGATGCGCTCCGCCCCCTTCGGCTTCACCGGCCGCGGCATCACCGGCAGGGGCGACCTGCACGCCTTCGAACTCGCCGCCCGCTGCTCCCGGATCACCCACGGCCACCCGACCGCCCAGCTCGCCTCCGGCGCCTTCGCCGCCATGATCAGCAGGCTGGTCGACGGCGATGCGCTGCCGGACGCCGTCCGCAACGCCATGGAACTGCTCACCCGCTACCCCGGGCACCAGGAGACGCACGCCGCACTGCAGCGGGCCGTCGCCCTCGCCGAGGCCGGTCCGGCCACCCCGCGCGCGGTGGAGAGCCTCGGCGGCGGCTGGACGGCCGAGGAGGCGCTCGCCATCGGCGTGTACGCCGCCCTCGCCCACACCGAGTTCTGGAAGCACCGCACCCCGATCGAATCGGCCCTGCTGCTGTCGGTCAACCACTCCGGCGACAGCGACTCCACCGGCTCGATCTGCGGCAACCTGCTCGGCGCCCACCACGGCGACGCCATGCTGCCGCCGGACTGGCTCGGCCAGATCGAGGGCCGCGCGGCGATCGCCGTCGTCGCCGACGACTTCGCCGCGGTCGTCCACCCGGGCGAGAAGCGCCCCTGGGCGTACTCGGCCTGACGGGCGTACGGATGCAGCGCCCCCTGCCAGGTGCCGGATGTCCTTCGACGCCACGCGTCAGCGCTGACCCTCGGCGGGCCGGCTGATGCGGTAGACGACGCTCGGGCGGAGCGGGCTGCCTTCGGGGGCGTACGGGTCCTCGAAGTCCTCGGCCGGGTCGCGGACCATGCCGAGGCGCTGCATCACCGCCTGCGAGCGATGGTTGGCGGCGGTGGTGACGGCGAGGACCTCGGGCAGGCCGAGGGTGGCGAAGGCGAAGTCGAGGCAGGCCCGGCCGGCCTCGGTGGCGTAGCCGTGGCCCCAGGCGCCGCGGGCGAGCCGCCAGCCGACCTCGATCCCGGTGAAGGGCATGTCCTCGTCCACGTCGTCGAGTCCGGCGAAGCCGAGGAACTCGCCGGTGGCGGTGGACTCCAGTGCCCACCAGCCGTAGCCGCGCCGCTCCAGGTCGGCGCGGAAGGCGGCCACCCCGGCATCGCACTGCTCCCGGGTGAGCACCTCCCCGAGGTGCTCGCGCACCGCCGGGTCGGCGTTCATCGCCGCCCAGGGGGCCAGGTCGGAGTCCTGCCAGGGGCGCAGGATGAGGCGTGCGGTGTGCAGTTCGGTCATGGCCCGAGCCAACCCCGGGCGGCCCGCCGTGTCGACCGATTTCCCCCGGCCGGGCGCTACTCGGGGCTGCCGGTCAGTTCCTCGGCCAGCGAGCGCTGGAAGGCGGTGACGATCGCCTGCACCACCAGCGGCTGGATGCGGTCGGTGAGGCTCTTCATCCGGTCCAGGTCGGCCGGGGCCGGCCCGCTCTCCCGGTAGGGCTTCCACACCGTGTCGCGGAAGAGCCGGTGCAGGTCGTGCGCGGTGGCCTGGCTGTGCAGCCGGACGACGGCGCGGGCCGCCAGCAGGGTCTCCAGCGGGATCGGCACGTCCAGGATCCGCACGCCGAGCGGCAGCAGGCCGGGGTCGGTCTTGAAGACGTCGGGGTCCTCGGTGCGGTGCAGGGCGCCCATGGCGGCGAGCCGGTCCAGGTCGGCGTCGGAGGGGTCGCGGCCGATCCGCCGGGCGAGCTGCCCGCGGTCGGTCTCCTCGGCGGCCTCGGGCGTCCAGGAGGCGACCAGTGCCCGGTGGATGGCGAGGTCCAGCGAGCCGATGTCCTCGGGGAGTTGGGCGAGGTAGCGTTCGATCGCGGCCAGGGTGAGGCCCTGCCGCTGGAGTTCCTCGATGAGTTCCAGACGGCCGAGGTGCTCCGGCCCGTACAGGCCGACCCGGCGCGGGCCGAGTTCGGGCGGCGGCAGCAGGCCCTTCGCGGCGTAGAAGCGCAGCGTGCGGACGGTCACTCCGGCCCGGGCCGCCAGTTCGTCGACGGTGAGCTGCGGTGTGCCTGCTGACATCCGGTGCAACCTCTTCCGCCCGTTCGCCCCGCCGGGTGCGGCAGTCCTGCTGTGACAGCACCAGTGTGACAGCGCCGCGACCTGCCGGTCCACCGCGCCCGCGCGGCCGGTGGCGCAGACCGTCGGCGGCGTGGCCCGGGATTCGCGTTCGTCGGCCCCGACCACCGCGAGGAGCGCTCACTCCGGGAACGCTCCCGAGCCGCGGTCACCCGCCCGCCCCGCTGCGGCACCCGGCCGCATCGGACGACACGGCCTAGGCTGGCGGCCATGAGCCCTTCGATCGCCACCAACACCCGGGTGGAGCTGGCCGAGTTGCTGGACTTCGTCCGTCCGCGCCACCGGGCGCTGCTGCTCACCCGCCGCGCCGACGGCACCCCGCAGGCCTCCCCGCTGACCTGCGGGGTGGACGACAGCGGCCGGATCGTGATCTCCACCTACCCGGAACGGGCGAAGAGCCGCAACGCCCGGCGCGACTCCGCGGTCAGCGTGGTGGTGCTCTCCGACGAGTGGAACGGCCCCTGGGTGCAGGTGGACGGCGAGGCCGAGGTGCTGGACATGCCGGAGGCCCTGGAACCGCTGGTGGAGTACTACCGGAACATCGCCGGTGAGCACCCGGACTGGGACGAGTACCGCGAGGCGATGCGCCGGCAGGGCAAGTCGCTGATCCGGATCACCCCGCGCCGTTGGGGCCCGATCGCCACCGGCGGCTTTCCCGCCCGTCTGGTGCAGGACCGCTAGGACCTGCCCGCCGGGCGCCGTGGGACCGACGGGCCGGCGCCGGGAGACGCCCCCGGCGCCGGCCCGTTCGGGTCAGCGGACGTACCCCGTGGTCATGCCCGCGAGCGGCGGCGGGCCGCGATCAGCGCGACGGCGCCGAGGGCGACGGCCGTACCGCCGGCCGCGGCGATGCCGCCGAGCGGTGCGTCGGTGCCGGTCGACGCCAGCCGGTCGGTGCCGGTGGTCGTGTCGGTGGTGCGGGTGGTGACCGCGGTCGTTGCGGTGGTCGCGGAGACCGGGGTGACGGTGCTGCCGCTGCCGCCCTGCGCACCGGTGCCCTGGCCCGTGCCGGCCTGGGTGCCGGTGCCGGTGCCGCCCTGGCCGGCCGCGGCCTTGTCCTTGGCCTGCGCCCGGGCGAGGCCGGTGGTCAGGAAGGCCCTGAGCGCCTCGGGGGTGTTGGTCGCCAGGGCGGCGAGGCCCGCCTTCTTCACCTCGGGTCCGCCGGTCTCGACCAGCTGGGAGATCCTCAGCCGGTCGTCGGAGGCCCGGAGCGAAGGCAGGTCCGCGAGGAACTTCAGCACGTCGGCGTCGGTGCCGTCGACCGCCTTCTCGGCGGCCTCGTGCAGGATCCGGCCGATGCCCGGCTCGCCGAGGATCCGCACCACCTTGATCCGGTTGTCGTCGGCGACGATCTTCGGCAGCTCGACGGTGAGGAAGTGCTCGACCTCGGCGTCGGTGCCGTCCATCGCCTTCTCGGCGGCCTCGCGCAGGTACCGGCTGCTGTTCGGATCGGCCATCAGCCGGGACAGCCGGACCCGGTTGTCCTGAGCCCGCAGCTCGGGCAGCTCGACGGTGAGGAAGTGCTCGACCTCGGCGTCGGTACCGCCCATCACCTTCCGGGCGCCCTCGTGCACGCCGCGTCCGTTGGTCGGATCGGAGTAGATCTGGGCGACCCGGACCCGGTTGTCCTCCGCCCGCAGCTTGGGCAGGTCGACGGTGAGGAAGTGCCGGCGGTCCTGCGGGGTACCGGCGAGCGCCTTGGTGGCGGCCTCGCGGACACCGCGACCGGTCGTCGGCTCGGCCAGGATCCGCTGGATCTCGGCGCGGTCGGCGGCGTCCCGCTTGGCCGCGTCGTCGTCGGCCGGGTCGGTGGCCGGGGCAGTGTCCGGCTGGGACCGGCCGGTCGGCAGTTCCTCGGCCGACGCGGGTGCGGCGGCGAAGGCGACAGGTGCGGAGACCGCTGCCACGAGCGCGGCAGCGGCCAGCGAACGACGGATGTTCACGAATTCCCCCCGGAACGATGATCAGGCGCCACGCCGTCGCCGCGGATCTTCACACGGAACGGCGGATGTGATCGTACATCAATCATTTCGGATGCTGACGAACCTGATCCTCCGGCGCTCCGCGCACGGGCCGTCAGGGCGGAGCGAGGGCGTCCCGGACGAGATCGATGACCTCCTCGTCCGTCAGGCCCAGGGTGCGGGCCTCCGCGACCAGTGCCCCGGCCGCTGCGCCCAGGCGGGCCCGGCCGGGTGACGCGGCGTCGGTGAGCTGCGCCCCGCGGCCGCGGCGGAGATCGACCAGCCCCTCCTCGCGGAGGATCTGGTAACCGCGCAGCACGGTGTGCATGTTGACGTCGAGCGAGTCGGCGAGGCTGCGGGCGGGCGGCAGCCGGTCGCCGGGCCGCGCGGTGCCGTCGGCGACGGCGCGGCGGACGCAGGCGGCGATCTGCTCGGCCAGCGGCTGCGGGGAGGCGGGGTTCACGCGGAAGAGCACGGGCGGTCCTCCCGCGGGCACCGGACGAGCGCGGTGAGCAGCCCGGCGGCGGTGGCGGCGTCGGGGACGGAGACGAGGAACTCCCGTCCGTCGGTGAGCAGGACGGCGACGGCCCCGCCGGGCCGCAGCACCAGGCCGCTGCGCCCGGGACCGGAGCGGTACCCCTCGTCGCCGAAGACCCCGGTCCACCGGACCTCGCGGCGGTCGGCGGCGGCGATCCGCTCCAGCGGCACCCGCATCCACGGCCGGCGCACCAGCGGGAGGCGTACGGTCAGGCCGTGCCGGTCGACGGTGACCCGGACCCGGCCGGTGGCCGTGCTGATCGCGCCGATCAGGGCGGCCGGCAGCGCACCGGCGCCGGCCCCGGAGACCAGCAGGACGGCGGCGAGCCCCAGCAGGGCGGGGCCGAGGGTCCGCAGCAGCGGCGAGCCGACCGTGCGGGACCAGGAGACGACCTCCCCGGCGGCGAGCTCGATCGGGACGGGTGCCGGGGGAGCGGTCGGCCCGGACGGTGCCGGAGGCAGGACCGCGCCGCTCAGCAGCAGGCCGACCGCTGCCGCGAGGGCCGCGCCGCCGCCGCAGGCGGCCACGGCGAGCCCCGACAGGTGGGCGTCTGCCGCGCGGGCGGCATGGGCGTTGGCGACCGGCACCAGGCAGCACAGTGAGCCGAGCAGGGCCGCGGCCGCCCAGTCTCCTGCGGTCAGGGCGCGCCGGGCGCGGGACGGCATGCCGTCGGCGAGCGCCAGGCGGGCGAGGGAGTCGCCGGTGAGCGCGATCATCCCGAGGGCGGCGGCGAGGAAGCGCCAGGCGGGCAGGGTGCCGTCGGCGCCGCCGGCCGAGAAGTGCACGGCGAGCGGTTCGGGCAGCTGCGGCCGCAGCCGCGCGTACCCCAGCAGGACCGCCGCGGCGGCGGCGGCTGGAGGCAGGACGGTGACGGCGACCGCGGTGCGGGACGGCCGGGACGGTCGGGGTAACGGCAGGGTGGACACGGAGATCCCTCCAGGGATGCGAACGATCGCAGATTGTTCGCACCATTCTAGAACAACACCAGAACAGTGGCGGAACGATCTGCGATCGTCGCTGTGACCCTCCGGGTGCCTCCGCCCGGGAACGGCTCGGGGGCCCGGGGCTCGGGGAACGGCCCCGGGGCGGCCCGGCCCCGCCGTCAGGCGGCGGTGAGCGGCAGCAGGTCGGCGTGGTGGCGGCGGGTGACCTCGGGGTGCGCCCGCAGGTAGCCCTTCAGCTCGTTGCGGCCGAACTCGGCGAACAGCGGGTTCGCCGGGTCCTGGGTGGCGCCGGGCGCGTGGTGGGCCTGCGGGAACTCGAGCGGCTCGATGTGCGCGTCCAGCCGCGGGTTGTAGAAGAACGGCACCGAGAACCGCTCGCGGGCGCCGGGCGGGCTGACCACCCGGTGGCTGGTGGCCTTGAGGTAGCCGTCGGTGGCGACCTCCAGCAGCTCGCCGAGGTTGACCACGAAGGCGCCCTCCATCGGCGGCACCTCCAGGAAGGAGCCGTCCGCCCGCTCGACCTGCAGGCCGCCGACGGTGTCCTGCAGCAGCAGGGTGATGAAGCCGTAGTCCTTGTGCGAGCCGACGCCCTGCCCGGCGCCGTCCGGGGCGGTGCCGGGGTAGCGCACCAGCTTCAGCCGCAGGTGCGGGTGGCCGGCGAAGGCGTCGTCGTAGAAGTCGGGCCGGGCGCCGATCGAGGTGAGCAGCTCGTGCAGCAGCCTGCGGGCGACGGCGCCGAGCCGGTCGATCCAGTGCAGTGAGGCCTCGCGCAGCTCGGGCAGCGCGTCGGGCCACTGGTTCGGGCCCTCCAGCCACCAGTACGGCGGCTCGCCGGAGCCGGGCACGTGCGGGGGCAGCTCGGCACCGATGTCGAGCTGGTCGCGCCAGTCCTGGTTGCCGCCGGTGCGCTCGTCGCCGGTGCGGGTGTAACCGCGGAAGTGCGGGGAGTTGAGGTTGCTCACGGCCAGCCGGTCGGCCTCGGGGAGGGCGAAGAAGGCGTGCATCGCCTCGGTGAGCGCGGCGGTCTCGGCCGGGGTCACGCCGTGGCCGACGAGCTGGAAGAAGCCGACGTCGGTGGCGGCGGAACGGAGCGCCGCGTGGAGCCGTGCGCGCTCCTCGGCGCTGCCGTCGGCGAGCGAGAGGTCGATGACCGGGAGGTTCTCGGCACGGTCGTCGGTGCGGTCGTCGACGGTGCCGGTGGAAGCGGTGGGGCGGGACTGCTGGGTCATGGGTGACATCACCTGGGTGTCGAATGCCCCGGCGGGCCCGGCGGTCGCCGGGGACGCTGCCGCTGCCGCGCCGGGTGTGGGCGGTGCAGCGGGGCCGGGGGAGGGTGTGTGCCCGAAGGGCGGAGGACGAGCGGGATCAGCCGGAGCGTCGACAGGACATGCTCGTGACGCGGAGCAGGTCCACGTGGCGACGGCTGACGAGAAGGATCACGCCACCAGCGTAACGGACCGCGACGCGGCGGCGGCCGGGCCCTCGCCCCGCACGCCCGCCGCCCGGGGCGGGGGCTCACCCGCGCAGTGCGCGGGCCGCCCGTTCCCTCAGCTCGTTCTTTCTCACCTTGCCGCTGACCGTCATCGGGAAGCCCTCGACCACGTGCACGTGGCGGGGCGTCTTGTAGTGCGCGAGCCGGCCGCGGCAGAACTCGGCGACCTCCTCGGCCCCGAGGGTGCCGGCCGGGTCGCGCAGCACCACGAAGGCGCAGATCTCCTCGCCGTAGTGCTCGTCCGGCACGCCGACCACCTGGACGTCGGCGATCGCCGGGTGGGTGTGCAGGAACTCCTCGATCTCGCGCGGGTACACGTTCTCCCCGCCGCGGATGATCATGTCCTTGATCCGTCCGACGATCGCCAGGTAGCCGTCCTCGTGCATCACCGCGAGGTCGCCGGTGTGCATCCAGCCCTCGCCGTCGATCGCCTCGGCGGTGCGCTCCGGCTCGTTCCAGTAGCCGATCATCACCGAGTAACCGCGGGTGCACAGCTCGCCGGGCACACCGCGGCCGACCGTCCGCCCGGTCTCCGGCTCGACGACCTTCACCTCCAGGTGCGGCAGCACCCGGCCGACCGTGCCGGTGCGGTGCTCCAGGCCGTCGCCCAGGCGGGTCTGGGTGGAGACCGGCGAGGTCTCGGTCATCCCGTACGCGATGGCCACCTCGGCCATGTGCATCTCGGTCTGGACGCGCTTCATCACCTCCACCGGGCAGGGCGAGCCGGCCATGATGCCGGTGCGCAGCGAGGTGAGGTCGTAGGTCGCGAAGTCCGCGAGGCCCAGTTCGGCGATGAACATCGTCGGCACGCCGTACAGCGAGGTGGCCCGCTCGGCCTGGACCGCGTGCAGGGTGGCGGCCGGGTCGAAGCCCTGGCCGGGGATCACCACGCAGGCGCCGTGGCTGAGCGCCGCGAGGTTGCCCATCACCATGCCGAAGCAGTGGTAGAAGGGCACCGGCAGGCAGATCCGGTCCTGCTCGGTGTACCCGACCAGTTCGCCCACCCAGAAGCCGTTGTTGAGGATGTTGCGGTGCGAGAGGGTGGCGCCCTTCGGGAAGCCGGTGGTGCCCGAGGTGTACTGGATGTTGATCGGGTCGTCCGGCGCCAGGTCGGCGGGGAACCCCCCGTCCCCGTCGAGCTCCCGGAACTCCGGGTCGCCGATCCACAGCGTCTCCCGCAGGCCCGGGCACTCCTCGCGGATCTCGGCCACCATCGCCCGGTAGTCGCTGGTGCGGTACGCGGGCTGGGCGACCAGCAGGCCCACCCCGGACTGGTTCAGCGCGTACGCCAACTCGTGCGTCCGGTAGGCCGGGTTGATGTTCACCAGGATCGCGCCGAGCCGGGCGGTGGCGTACTGCACCAGCACCCACTCCGGGCAGTTGAGCGCCCAGATGCCGACCCGGTCGCCGCGGCCGACCCCGCGCGCCCGCAGGCCGCGGGCCACCCGGTCGACGTCCCGGCCGAGTTCGGCGTACGTCCAGCGGCGGCCGCTCGGCACGTCCACCAGCGCCTCGCGGTCCGGGTGGGCGGCGACCGCCCGGTCCAGGCACTGCCCGATCGTCTCGTCCAGCAGCGGCACGTCGGTGCGGCCGTGCGTGTGGGACGCCTGTGCGGTCACCGTTGACCTCCTGGGCCGGGAGCGGGCTGGGGGGGATCAGCCGGGACCAAGGCTTGCCACCCGGTGCCCCCGCGTCAAGAGCACACCGGCCCGGCGCGCCGCCGGGCCGTCCCGGGGAGGGTCCGGGGACGGACGGGGCGGGCGCTGTCACGGAGTTGTGACGAAAGCGGGAAGAAAACCGGTTCGTGGCGGGCGATGGTTCGCCTAGGGTCGATCCCATGGCGCGTCACAACTCCATCGGTTACCGCAAGAAGGTCGTTCTGGCAGCCCGTCTGGTCGGCGCGAGCGCCCTGGGTGGCGTCCTCGTCGCGGGCATCGCCCTCCCCGCCGTGGGGGCCGCCGGGCTCGGTGCGCAGTCGGCGGTGGAGGACTTCGACAGCCTGCCGGACGACTTCAGGACACCGCCGCTCTCCCAGGCGTCCACCGTCTACGACGCGGCCGGCGGGACGATCGCCACCATCTACAGCCGGGACCGCACGGTCGTCTCCTCCGACGCGATGTCGCCGCTGGTCAAGACCGCCCTGGTGGACATCGAGGACAGCCGCTACTACCAGCACGGCGCCGTCGACCTGAAGGGCGTGCTGCGCGCCCTCAACTCCAACGCGGCCTCCGGCACCACCGCGCAGGGCGCGTCCACCCTCACCCAGCAGTACGTCAAGAACGTCTTCGTCGACCAGGCGGGCGACGACGTGCAGAAGGTCCAGGAGGCGCAGCGGCAGACCCTGGACCGCAAGGTCCGCGAACTCAAGTACGCCATCAAGGTCGAGGAGACCCTGAGCAAGGACCAGATCCTCGCCAACTACCTCAACATCACCTTCTTCGGTGAGAAGGCGTACGGCATAGAGACGGCCGCCCAGCGGTACTTCAGCGTGCACGCCAAGGATCTGACGCTTCCCCAGGCCGCCCTGCTGGCAGGCCTGGTGCAGTCGCCGTCCGCCTACGACCCGATCGTCAACCCGGTCGCGGCGAAGGCCCGCCGCGACACCGTGCTGCGCCGGATGGCCGAGCTGGGGCACATCACCGCGGCGCAGGCGGCCGAGGCGATCGCCTCCCCGGTGGAGCTGAAGGTGACCCGGGCGCACCAGGGCTGCATCACCGCGGGGACGGGCGAGGGCTTCTTCTGCGACTACGTGCAGCGGGTGGTGCTGTCCGACCCGGCCTTCGGCAGGACTCCGGAGGAGCGGAAGGCGCTGTGGAAGCGCGGCGGGCTGCAGATCCGCACCACCCTCGACCCCAAGGCGCAGAAGGCGGTGCAGCAGGCCGTCACCGCGCACGCCGCACCCTCCGACCGGCCGGCCGCGGTGATGTCGGTCGTCCAGCCGGGCACCGGCAAGGTGCTGGCGATGGCGCAGAGCCGCCCGTACGGGCTCGGCAAGGACCAGACCACGATCAACCTGAACGTGCCGAAGCGGATGGGCGGCGGCCTCGGCTTCCCGACCGGCTCCACCTTCAAGCCGATCGTGGCCGCGGCGGCGCTGGAGAACGGCATCCCGGTGAGCCGCAGCTACACCTCGGGCTACAGCATGCCGTGGCCGGCGATGCAGGACTGCTCGGGCGGCCGCTTCCCGGAGGGCGGCGAGGTGCACAACGACGCCCGCAGCCTGACCGGCAGCTTCGCCATGCCGGCCGCGATGAAGCAGTCGGTCAACACCTACTTCGCCAACCTGGAGGCCGAGACCGGCCTGTGCGAGGTGGCGAAGACGGCGGCCAAGCTGGGCATCACCCAGCAGGCCGGCGGCGAGAAGCTCAGCGTGGTGCCGTCGATGACCCTCGGCAGCAACGACCTGACCCCGCTGGAGATGGCGAGCGTGTACGCGGCGTTCGCCGCCCACGGCACCTACTGCACGCCGACCGCGATCACCTCGGTGACCGGCCCGGACGGCAAGGCCCTGGGCGTGCCGAAGTCCGCCTGCACCGAGGCGATGTCGCGGACCACCGCGGACACCCTCACCGCGATGCTCCGCGGTGTGGTCGAGGACGGCGGCACCGGCAGCACCGCCGGCCTGTCCGACCGGGAGACGGCCGGCAAGACCGGTACCACCAACGAGGGCCGGCAGGTCTGGTTCGTCGGATACACCCCGGAGATGGCCGCCGCGACGGTCGTCAGCGACACCACGGACCCGGCCCCGCTGGAGGGCCAGCGGATGGGCGGCGAGCGGATCTACGCGGCCTTCGGCGGTACGGTCGCCGGCCCGATCTGGCGGCAGGCCGTCGAGGACGCCCTGGACGGCGTCCCCGCCGGGGAGTTCACCGCGGTGCGGCTGCCGGCCGCCACCGCGGATCCGTCCGGCCCCGAGCAGCAGGCCACGGAGACCGGCCGGCCGACCCCGGGCGGAGGACAGCCGTCCACCGGAGGGCCGACCCAGGGCGGACGGCCCACCCGGGGCGGCGACCAGACGGCCCCCGCGACGGGCCGGCCGAGCCCGGGCCCCGGGCGCCCGACCCACGGCACCACCGTGGAGCCGACCCCGGGCGCGGGGCAGCCGAGCCGGGCCGGCGGTCAGTAACCGGTCGCGCCGTCGAGACGCTCGCGCAGCAGGTCGGCGTGGCCGTCGTGGCGGGCGTACTCGGCGATCATGTGGACCAGGATGCGGCGCAGTGACACCGGCTGCCCGGTGGCCCGGTGCACGCCGGTGACGTCCAGGGAGGGGGCGGCGGCGACGATCTCCCGGGAGCGTTCGCACTCGGCCCGCCAGACGGCCAGCGCCTGGGCCGGGTCGCCGTCGAGGCTCTCGAAGTCCTGGTCGGGGTCGTCGTCGGAGTAGTAGAGCATCTCCGTCGCCAGCCCGGCGAACTGCAGGTGCAGCCACCAGCGCTCGACCCCGGCGAGGTGCCGCAGCAGCCCGTGCAGGGTCAGCCGGGACGGCGGTACGGCGTGCTCGGACAGCTGCGCGGGCGTCAGCCCGGCGCACTTGAGGGCGAGCGTCTCGCGGTGGTGGTCGAGGTAGGCGGTGAGGATCTCCCGCTCGTCGCCGACCAGCGGGAGGGCGGGCCGGGCGCCGCCGTCGTCCCACCCCTGGGCGTAGTTCTGCGGCGGGATCTCCGGCACGGGGTTCTCCGTCGCAGGGCTGTCGGGCTTCTCGGGGTTCTCGGTCATGCCGCCAGCCTGGCACGGGCCACCGACAGCACTTCCGGAGCGGCGTGTCAGGACGCCCCGGCGCCGAAGGGGCAGCCCCCGCCGGCCTTCCCCTCGGCGGGCCCGTCGACGGACCCTGCGGCCGGTGCCTCGAACGTCCCGAGCTCGGAGATGCGGTAGCCGTGGGGGTAGCCGCGGACCTGCCGGCCGTCCCGGGCCAGATGGGGCTTGCGGCGCGGCGGCAGCAGCCGGACCAGCCGGCCGCGCAGCCGCATCCCGCCGCGGACCAGCGCGGTGAGCAGGGCCGGCGGCCTGGCGTAGCCGAACGCCTCCCGCAGCGGGTCGTCCAGCAGGCAGATCGAGGCGCGCCGCATCTGGGCGCCGAGCGGGCGCGGGTACCAGCTCGCGGTGAGGTCCAGGGTGGCGTCGGAGACCGCCCGGCCGCCCTCGTCGAAGGCGAAGTTCGCCTTCTCGTAGGCGTCCAGCAGCTCCTCGAACTCCTCGTACGTCCCCGGGACGTCCCGCAGGCCCATGTGCCGGCCGAGCTCGCGGTAGTAGTTGACGGCGGCGCGGATCTCGTGTGCGGAGTACGGGCGCCAGCCGTAGTCGTCCAGCCAGCGCTTGGGCACCACCACGAAGGTGGCGAGGACGTAGACGAAGTCCTCGTTGGAGATCTCGTACCGCCGGTGCATCCCGTTCATCCGCCGGATCGCCTCGCGGCCCTGCGCCGAGTCGAAGCCGTGTTCCAGCACGGCCTCCAGGATCAGCACGGTGTCGTCGTACCGCTTCTGCGCGCGGCCGGTGAACTCGCCCGTCCGGGCCAGCAGCCGGCCGATGGAGGGCACCGCGTAGGTGCGGTAGAGCGCGAAGCCCAGCGACTGGTTGGTGTCCCAGGGGAACTCGTACCAGCTGCTGATCCGGTAGATCTCCGCGTAGTCGGTCTCCGGGTCGAGCTGCCGGATGCGGTCCAGCCGGTCGTGACGCTTCATCATGAACCTTCCGACGGGCCGGGGCGGGAGCGGTCCCGACTGTAGGGGCTGTCCAAGATCACGGTCAACGGCGCCGTCCGGCGTACCGCCCGCCCTGCCGCGTCCCGTGGTGCCCGCTGGGCCGCGCGCCGTGTCGCGGAGGTGTGCGGACCGCCGCGGGTGCAGGGTGGAGGGGTGACGGTGCACGGACGGCGGCGCCCGGCTGCCCTGCGCGGGGCGTGGCAGCGAGCCCATGCGCTGGTGATGATCCCGCTGGGATTCATCGTGCTGATATCGGTGGTCGACCTGGCCTCCCCGAGCGACGTGCACCTCGGCCCGCTGCTGGTGGTCGCGCCCGCGATCACCGCCTCCTTCGCCGGCGCCTGGCTCACCGGCCTGATCGGCGCCCTGGCGGCGGCCGCGCAGGTGGTCATCGGGATCTTCCACGGCGGCCTGTTCACCGCCAACCACGAGACGCAGATCATCGCGCTGGTGCTGGTCTCCACGCTGATCGTGCTGTACTGCCGCGTCCGGGAGAGACGCGGGCGCGAACTCACCCGGGTGCGCTCGGTCTCCGAGACGGTGCAGCGGGTGCTGCTGAGGCCGCTGCCCGACCGGCTGGGGCCGCTCCGGCTCGCCGCCCTCTACCTGCCCGCCGAGAACGAGGCGCTGCTCGGCGGGGACCTGTACGCCGCGACCCGGGTGCCCGGCGCCACCCGGGTGCTGATCGGCGACGTCCGCGGCAAGGGTCTGACCGCCATCGAGGACGCCGCCCAGGTGCTCGGCGCCTTCCGTGAACTCGCCCACCACCACACCGGACTGCCCGGTCTCGCCGCCGCCCTCGACGCCGGCTTCGCCCGGCACCTGGCCGAGACCGCGGGGAGCGCCGGGGCCGCCGGGGGCGCGGGCGGGGACGCCGGGAGTGCGGACGCGGCGGCGGGCGAGGACGACGCCGTCGAGCGCTTCGTCACCGTGCTTCTCGCCGATCTGCCCGACGACCCGGTGGAGCCGGTGCGGATGGCCAACTGCGGGCACCCGCCGCCGCTGCTGCTGGCCGAGGGGAAGCCCGTCCGCACCCTGGAGGCGGTCGACTCCGCCCCGCCGATCGGGCTCGGCACCCTGCCCGGCGCGCACTACCGGCAGGACGCCTACGAGGTGCACTCCGGCGAGACCCTGCTGCTCTACACCGACGGCGTCACCGAGGCCCGCGACGGCGGACGGGCCTTCTACCCGCTCGCCGAACGCGCCGCCGACTGGGGCGGCACCGCCCCGTCCGCGCTGGTCGACCGGCTCCGCCGCGACCTGCTGGCGCACGTCGGCGGGCGGCTGAAGGACGACGCCGCGGCGGTGGCCATCGAACGGGCCTGAGCGGGCGCCGTCCGACGGAGGCCGGGGTTCGGGCGTCGGGGGATCCCGGGCGCCACAGGGGCTCGGGCGCCGTGGGCTCAGGCGCCGGCCGGGCGCTCCTGGACGGCCCAGCCGTTGCCGTCCGGGTCGGCGAAGAAGACGAAGGAGTTCCAGTCCCCGCCCTTGCCCTCGGCCTTCACCCCGTCCTCGAAGTGCTGCACCGGGCTGACCTCGACACCGCCCTCGACCAGGGCCGCCCGGGCCGCCTCGATGTCGTCCACCACCAGCTGCAGGCCCTGCATCGAACCGGGCTGCGAGTCGCTGACCCCGGTGCCGACGATGATCGAACAGGCCGAGCCCGGCGGGGTCAGCTGGACGATCCGGGCCTCCTCGCCGATCCGGCTGTCGGTGTCGACCACGAAGCCGACCCGGTCGGCGTAGAAGTGCTTGGCCCGGTCCACGTCGGAGACCGGGACCACCACCACTTCGAGCTTCCAGTCCACGATCTTCCCGCCTCCGCCCGTCGTTCCCGCCGGCTGCGGCCCGGCCGCCCGCCTGACCCCACCCACTGTGCTGGACGGGCCACTCGGCGTCCCGGCCGACACGCAGGGTCGCAGGCCGTGTGTACCTGCGGCTCGGTCAGGCGATTCGGACTTGAAGAATGGCGAACGGATGTTCGATCCTGGGAGTGTGCCCATTATCGAAAATGTGTTCGTACGGTCGGCGGCGGCCCCGCCGACCGGCGAGGACGCACTGCTGCCGGTCCTCCCGGCCCTGGCCCCGCTGCTCCCCGGCGGTGCCCTGCGCCGCGGCACCGCGGTCTCCGTCGCCGGCGACACCGCACTCCTGCTGGCGCTCGCCGCCGGCAGCGTGGCCGCCGGCGACTGGGCCGCCGCGATCGGCCTGCCCGACCTGGGGCTCGCCGCCGCCGCCGGCTACGGCCTCGACCTGCACCGGCTGCTGCTCGCCGACGACCCCGGCCCGCACTGGCCCGAGGTGGTCTCCGCCCTCGCCGGCGCCGTCGGCGTGATCCTGCTCCGCCCCACCGGCCCCGTCGCCCCCCAGCTCGCCGCCCGCCTCACCGCCGTCCTGAGGCGCGGCGGCTGCGCCCTGCTGGTCGCCGGCCCCTGGCCCGGTGCGGGACTGCGGCTCAGCGTCCGCTCCGGCCGCTGGTTCGGCCTCGGCCACGGGTACGGGCAACTCCGCGGCCGCCAGGTCGAGATCGCCGCAGAGGGCCGCGGCACCGCCACCCGCCTCCGGACCGCCCGGCTCTGGCTGCCCGACGAACACGGCACCGCCCGCCCGGTCGAGTCGGGCTCCCGGCCGCTCGACGCCCCGCTCGACGTGCCGTTCGCGCCGCCGCTCGACGCACGGTTCGGGGCGCCGTTCGGGGCCGCGCCGGGCGCTTCGTCCGAGAGCGCGTCCGAGGACCCGCCGGCCGCCCCGCTCGGCCTGCCGGGAAGCCGGTCGGCCCCGGCCCCGCTGCACCGGCCCGCCCCCGGGCCGGCCGCGGCCGCCGTGGCGGTGGTCTGACATGGCCGAACCGCAGCCCCAGGTGCCCCGCGTCCTCGTGGTGTGGTGCCCGGACTGGCCCGTCGTCGCCACCGCACCCGCCGGGGGGGACCGCGGACCGGTCGCCGTGGTGGTCTCCGGCCACGTCCTGGCCTGCTCGGACGAGGCCCGCAGCTCCGGGGTCCGACGCGGCCAGAAGCTCCGGCTCGCCCAGCGGCTCTGCCCCGAACTGCGCCTGCGCGAACGCGACCCGGAGGCCGAGGCCCGGCGCTTCGAACCGGTCGCCGCCGCGGTCGAGGCCTTCACCCCCCGGGTCGAGGTGCTCCGGCCCGGCCTCTGCGCGATCCCGGTCAAGGGTCCCGCCCGCTACTTCGGCGGCGAAGAGGCCCTGGCCGGCAGGATCCGCGCGGCGGTCGCCGTCGCCCTCGCCGCCCCGGACGAAACCGCAGGCGCCCGCACCCCCTACGAGAACGAGCCCGACCCCGGCGGAGCCCCGGCGCCGCGTGCGGACGGACAGGACGGGCCCGGCCACCCGTACGCCGCCCCCGACGCCCGGCCGCAGACCCCTCTGCACGCCGTCCCCGGTGCCGACCCGGCCGGCCGGCCGAACGCCGCCCCCGAGGCCGACCCCGCCGCCCACCCGCAGGGCGCCCCTGCGGTGGGGAGTGCTGCGCCGGAGGCCGCCCCCGGGCCGCCGTCCGGGCTGGTGGGGGTGGCGGACGGGCTGTTCGCGGCGGTGCTCGCGGCCCGGGCGGGGGTGCTGGTGCCGGTGGGGCGCACGGCCGAGTTCCTGGCCCCCTACCCGGTGGCGGCGCTCGGCGACGAGGACCTCGCCGATCTGCTGGGCCGCCTCGGCATCCACACGGTCGGTGCGTTCGCGGTGCTCTCCGGCGAGGCCGTCGCCGACCGGTTCGGCCCCGCGGGCACGGCCGCGCACCGGCTGGCCCGCGGCCTGCAGGCCCGTCCGCTGACACCCCGCAGATCCGGCCCCGACCTGACCGTCGAGCAGCGCTTCGACCCGCCGGAGGAGTCCTCCGAGCCGCTGGTCTTCGTCGGCCGGGCACTCGCCGAGCGGTTGCACGCCCGGCTCGGCGAGGCCGGACTCGCCTGCCAGCGCGTCGCCGTCGAGGTGACCTGCGCCGACGGCAGCACGGCATCCCGGCTGTGGCGGCACGAGGGCAGGCTGGGCTCCCCGGCGCTGGCGGAACGGGTCCGCTGGCAACTGCAGGCCTGGCAGGGCGCAGGGCGCTTCCCGGAGGAGGCCGGCGGGTTCACCGCGCTGCGGCTCGTCCCGGACGGCCTCGTCCCGGACCGCGGACGGCAGTTGGCGCTCTGGGGACAGGCCGTCGTCGAGGACCGGGTGGAGCGCGCGGTCGCCCGCGTCCAGGCGCTGCTCGGGTACGCGGGGCTGCGCCGGGTCGAGCCGGCCGGCGGCCGCGGCCCCGGCGAGTGGGCGGCCCGCACCACCTGGACGGAGGACTCCGGGGAGCGGCACACCGCCGCGGCCACCGCCCCCTGGCCCGGCCGGGTGCAGGATCCGGCGCCGTCGGTGGTGCCCCGCGCCCCGGTGCCGGTCACCGTGCTGGACGCGGCCGGGCAGCCGGTCGGCGTGGACGGCCGCGCCGAGGTCTCCGCCCCGCCGGCCCGGATCGCCCTGGAGGGCCGCGTCCTGGAGGTCACCGGCTGGACGGGCCCCTGGCCCGCGGTCGAGCACTGGTGGGACCCGGCCCGGGCCCGCCGCCGGGCGCGCTTCCAGGTCGCCGTCGCCGACGGCCGGGCACTGCTGCTCACCGTCGAGGGCGGCCACTGGTACGTGGAGGGCGCCTACGACTGACGGCACAGCGCCCGCAGGCACGGCACCCGCAGGCACGGCACCCGCAGGCACACGACGCGCCGACACGGCACACGCCGGACCCGGACCACCGGGCCCACCACCCCACGACCGACCGGCAGGGGGAGCCGGACGGACGACCTACGGAGCACCACCCCCGATGGGATTCACCAGCCACCCCTCGCTCCCCTGGAGCGAACTCCACCGCCGGATGTCCGGCCGGCCCGCGCCGTCCGGCGGCACCGTGGTGCCGCTGCGCCGCCGCCAGCCGCAGGAACCGCCCCCGCCGCCCGCACCCGGTATCCCGGCCTGGGCCGAACTGCACGTGCACTCGGCCTTCAGCTTCCTGGACGGCGCCAGCGACCCCGAGGTGCTGACCGCCGAGGCCGCCCGGCTCGGCGTGGAGGCGATCGCGCTCACCGACCACGACGGCCTGTACGGCGCCGTCCGGTTCGCCGAGACCGCCAAGGAGTCCGGGGTGCGCACCGTCTTCGGCGCCGAACTCTCGCTCACCCCGGACGACCACCTGCTGGTGCTCGCCCGCTCCCCGGAGGGCTACCGCAGGCTGTCCGCCGCGATCAGCGCCGCCCAGCTGCGCGGCGGCGCCAAGAACCGCCCCGCGTACGACTTCGCCGAGCTCGCCGCCGCCCACCGCGGCGAGTGGGCGGTGCTCACCGGCTGTCGCAAGGGCCGTGTCCCGGCCGCCCTGGCCACCGTCGGCGAGGAAGCCGCACTGCGCGAACTCCGCGCCCTCGCCGAGGCGTTCGGCCGGGAGAACGTCTTCGTCGAACTGATCGACCAGCGGCTGCCCGGCGACGACCTGCGCAACGACCGGCTGGCCGCCCTCGCCGCCCGGTCCGGGCTGACCGCCGTCGCCTCCAACAACGCGCACCACGCCGCCCCCGCCCAGGGCCGGCTCGCCCAGGCCCTCGCCGCCCTGCACGACCGCCGCACCCTGCGCGACGCGGCCGGCTGGACGATGGCCGCCGGCACCGCGCACCTGCGCTCCGGCCGCGAGATGGCCGCCCGGCTGGCCCGCTTCCCCGGCGTCCGGGAGGCCACCGTCGACCTCGCCCGGGCCTGCGCCTTCGACTTCGGCGGCCTCGAACCCCGGCTGCCCGGCTTCCCCGTGCCGGAGGGGCACACCGAGATCAGCCACCTGCGCGCCATGGTCGTCGAGGCCGGCCCGGCCCGCTTCGGCCCCGACAACGAACCCGCACTGCGCCAACTCGCCCGCGAACTCGACGTCATCGACCAGCTCGACCTGGCCGGCTACTTCCTCATCGTCCACGACATCGTCGCGTTCTGTCGCCGCCAGGACATCTGGTGCCAGGGCCGCGGCTCGGCCGCCAACTCCGCGGTCTGCTACGCCCTCGGCATCACCGCCGTCGACCCGCTGCACTACGGCCTGCTCTTCGAGCGCTTCCTCAGCGTGGAGCGCGACGGCCCGCCCGACATCGACCTCGACATCGAGAACCGCCGCCGCGAGGAGGTCATCCAGTACGTCTACCGCCGCTACGGCCGCGAGCACGCCGCCCAGGTCGCCAACGTCATCACCTACCGGCCCCGGCTGGCGCTGCGCGACGCCGCCCGGGCGCTCGGCTACCCGAGCGGCCAGATCGAGGCCTTCACCAAGCAGGTCGACTTCCGTTCCGCCCCCGCCGCGGACGCCCTGATCCCCGCCGACGTGCTCGGCCTCGGCGAGCAACTCCTCGGCCTGCCGCGGCACCTGGGCATCCACTCCGGCGGCATGGTGCTCACCCGGGAGCCGGTCGGCGAGATCTGCCCCACCGAGTGGGCCCGGATGCCCGGCCGTTCCGTCCTGCAGTGGGACAAGGACTCCACCGCGGGCGCCGGACTCGTCAAGATCGACCTGCTCGGCCTCGGCATGCTCTCCGCCCTGCACGACACCTGCGACCTGATCGCCGCCCACTCCGGCGACCGGTACACCCTCGCCGACATCCCCGACGACGACCCGGCCGTGTACGAGATGCTCTGCCGCGCCGACACGGTGGGCCTCTTCCAGGTCGAGTCCCGCGCCCAGATGGCCACCCTCCCCCGGCTGCGCCCCCGGCACTTCTACGACCTGGTGGTCGAGGTCGCGCTGATCCGCCCGGGCCCGATCCAGGGCGGATCCGTCCACCCGTACCTGCGCCGCCGGGCCGGCACCGAACCCGCCCACTGCCCGCACCCGTTGATGGAACGCGCCCTCGGAAAGACCCTCGGCGTACCGCTGTTCCAGGAGCAGATGATGCAACTCGCCATCGACTGCGCCGGGTTCAGCCCCGCCGAGGCCGACCGGCTGCGCCAGGCGATGGGCGCCAAGCGCTCCCACCAGCGGGTCGCCGAACTCCGCGAACGCCTGCTGCAGGGCATGGCCGAACGCGGCATCCCCGCCGAGACCGCCGAGGACGTCTACACCAAGATCGAGGCCTTCTCCAACTACGGCTTCCCGGAGAGCCACGCGATCAGCTTCGCCTACCTCGTGTACGCCAGCGCCTGGCTCAAGTACCACCACCCGGCGGCCTTCACCTGCGCCCTGCTGGCCAACCAGCCGATGGGCTTCTACTCGCCGCTCAGCCTGATCACCGACGTCCGGCGGCACGGGGTGCGGGTCCGCGGGGTGGACGTCAACGCCTCCGCGGCCGGGCCCGTCCTGGAGCCGGAGGACGAGCCCTCCGCCCCGCCGCCGCTCACCGCCGGCAAGCCGCAGCCGGCGATCCGGCTCGGGCTGTCCGCCGTCCGCGGCCTCGGCGACGCGCAGGCCGAACTCGTCGCCGCCGGACAGCCGTACACCGACCTGGAGGACTTCGCCCGCCGCACCGCGCTGCCCGCCCCCGTGCTGGAGGCCCTGGCCACCGCCGGCGCCTTCGGCTGCTTCGGCCTGACCCGGCGTCAGGCACTGTGGTCGGCCGGGGTGTACGCGGCCTCGGGCCCCGACACCATCCCGGGCACCGCCCCGGGCGCGACCGCCCCGCCGCTGCCCGCGATGACCCCGGTCGAGGAGACCATCGCCGACCTGTGGGCGGTCGGCGCCTCCGCCACCAGCCATCCGGTGCAGCACCTGCGGGACGCGCTCAACCGCGGCGGCGCGCTCACCGCCGCCCAGTTGGGCGCCGTCCCGCCCGGTACGCCGGTGGTGGTCGGCGGACTGGTGACGCACCGCCAGCGGCCGCCGACGGCCGGCGGGGTGCTCTTCATCAGCCTGGAGGACGAGACCGGCCTGATCAACGTCATCTGCAGCCGTCCGGTCTGGGAGTCCCGCCGCCGCACCGCCCTCGACCGGGCCGGCCTGCTCGTCCGCGGCCACGTGGAGCGCCACCACGGCGCCACCAACCTGGTCGCCACCCGCCTCGACCCGCTGCGGATCGGCCTGTGAACCGCCTCCGGAGGGGCGTCAGGCCAGGGCCGCCGCCACGGCCGCCTCGGCGTGCAGCCTGGTCGTCGGGAAGACCGGCACCGGGCTGTCCGCCGCCCCGACCAGCAGTTCGATCTCGGTGCAGCCCAGCACCACGCCCTCGGCACCGCGGGCCACCAGATCGGCGATCACCTCGCGGTAGGCGGCCCGGGACTCCTCGCGGACCACGCCGAGGCACAGCTCCTCGTAGATCACCCGGTGCACCTCGGCCCGGCCCGGACCGTCCGGCACCAGCACCTCCAGGCCGTGGCCGGCGAGGCGGCCGCGGTAGAAGTCCTGCTCCATGGTGAAGGCGGTGCCCAGCAGACCGATCCGGCGCAGCCCCGCGGCCCGGACGGCCCCGGCCGTGGTGTCCGCGAGGTGCAGCAGCGGCACGTCCACCGCCGCCGCGACCCGGTCGGCCACCTTGTGCATGGTGTTGGTGCAGATCAGCAGCAGCTCGGCGCCGGCCGCGGCCAAGGCCTTTGCGGCACCTGCCAGCACCTCGCCCGCCTCGTCCCAGCGGCCGGCGGTCTGCAGCCGCTCGATCTCGGCGAAGTCCACCGAGTACAGCACGCACCTCGCCGAGTGCAGCCCGCCGAGCCGCTCCCTGGTGAGCTCGTTCAGCAGCCGGTAGTACTCGGCGGTCGACTCCCAGCTCATCCCGCCGATCAGTCCGATCGTCCTCATCGCGCCACTCTCGCACACCGCCGCGTCGGCCCGCCCCGGAGGCTCAGCAACACCGCACCTCGGCCCCGGCCCGGGTGAAGTCGCCGGCCGCGAGGGCCCCGGCCGGGATCGTGAAGTAGAGCGACCCGGCGTCGCCCCAGCCCCAGTTCAGTGCGGCGTCGCCGGCGAGCTGCAGCAGGTGGACGGCGGGCCCGTCGGCGTCGCGGGCGGTCACCGGGGAGCTGTAGGAGGTGTCCGGCCAGCCGAAGGCGCGGTGGCGGTCGGCGGTGTTCCCGTTCAGGCCGTCCATGGCGTCGAGGATCAGCGAGGGGGCGCCCCAGTGCGCGTCCCGGTCGAAGGCGAGGTCCTCGTCCTCGACGTCCCAGCCGTCCGGCAGCATCACCACCCCGGCGGCGTGCAGCGGGACGGCCGGCCACCGGTGCGCGGGCTCGGGCGCGTCCGTCTCCACGGCCCGCGCCGGGTGGGCCGGGAGCACCCGGTACATCGCGGGGGAGGAGGTGTCGAGCTTCGCGTACTCCTCGTACGGGACGTCCGGGTCGAGCTGGAAGAAGTTCAGCAGGCCGGGCCGGACGGGCAGGTGGTCGCCGAGCCAGGGCGCGAGCGCGTCGGTGTCGAGGACGGCGAGCAGCGAGAGCGGCATGCCGTCGTGGACGGGCCAGGGGGTGTCGGGCTCCAGCAGGGCGGGGCCGCCGAGCCGGCAGTGTCCGGTGGCCGGGGCGCCGACCGCCGTGCGCTCCAGCCGGAAGCCGCGGCGGGCCAGCGCGGCGAACTGCCCGCCGGCCTCCTCGCCGAGCCGTTCGGCGCAGATCCGGTGCAGGGCGGCGGGGTCGTCGAACTCCATGCCCGCGATCATCGCAGCGCCCGGGAAACCGGTTGGCAGCGGGCCGCCGCGGCGGGTACGACTGGTGGCCATGACCCTCACCGGACCCGGCTTCGCCCCCGCCCCGCTCGACCTCGGGGACGTCCTTCTGCTGCCCTGGGGCGCCGGGCTGCTGCGCTACGCCCCGGGCGTCGCCCGGATCGTCGCGGACGAGGAGGTCGCGCTGTGGAACCCGATCCACGAGACCGACCCCGAGGCGTGGATCCTCGGCCACGCGGACGGAGGCAGCGGGGACATCGCGGGCTTCGCCGTGCTGGACGCGGCCACCGCGGCGCTGCTCGGCACGGTCGGCCTGTACTGGCCGAACCGCGCCGACGGGCAGGCCGCCATCGGCTACCGGCTGCTGCCGGAGGCCCGCGGCCGCGGGGTGGCGACCCGGGCGACCGCGGCCGCCACCCGCTGGGCGTTCACCACCGCGGGCGCCCGCCGGATCGAGCTGTGCCACGCCGTCGGCAACACCGCCTCCTGCCGGGTCGCCGAACGCTGCGGCTTCCCGCTGGAGGGCATCCTGCGGGCCTCGCACCGCTACGGCGACGGCCGCCACCACGACGAGCACCTGCACGCCCGCCTGGCCGGCGACCCGGAGCCGGTGCCGTTCGGCGCGGGCCGCTGAGGGCTCACTCCCGGGCGGTCGGCATGCCGATCAGGACGGGCCCGCCCGCCGCGCCGCGGGTGCAGGAGTCGTGGCAGTCGGCGTCCAGGCTGCAGCAGAGCGAGCAGATGGTGCCCTGGTGGAACGGGCAGTGCGCGGTGTCCGGCACCTCGTACGCGGTCTCGCAGACCGTGCACACCCGGGTGTCGGTGGCATCGGCGTTGCCGGCGTCCGGGTTGGGCCGGGCCAGGTAGTAGCGGCCCTTGGTGGCCCATGCGATCAGCGGGCTCAGCGCCATGGCCAGGACCAGCGCGACGAACGGGCTGAAGGCCTTCGCGTACGTGCCGAACCAGCCGAAGAACGCGGCGATGGAGACCGCGGCGGCCACGCACATCGCCCCGAACCCCGCCGGGTTGACGGCGTACAGGTGCGCCCGCTTGAACTCGATGTGCTTCGGGCTCAGCCCCAGCGGCTTGTTGACCACCAGGTCGGCGGTGACGGCGCCGATCCAGGCGATCGCCACGTTGGAGTAGAAGCCCAGCAGGCTGCCCAGCGCGCTGAACATGTTCATCTCCATCAGCAGCAGCGCGATGCCGCAGTTGAGGAAGATGTACCAGACCCGGCCGGGGTGGCGGTGCGTCAGCCGGGAGAAGAAGTTCGACCAGGAGAGCGAGCCGGAGTAGGCGTTGGTCGAGTTGATCTTGATCTGCGAGACGACCACGAACAGGCCGGCCAGCGGCAGTGCCGCCGCGCCCAGCCAGGGCCGCAGCGACTCCACGTAGGGCGCGATCGGCTCCAGCGCCCTGGTCTCGCCGACCGCGTCCAGCGCGGCGAACGCCAGCAGCGCGCCGCCCAGTTGCTTCAGCGCACCGATCACCACCCAGCCCGGACCGGCGGCCAGCACCGCGAGGTCCCAGCGGCGTGCGTTCTCCGGCGTCCGCCTCGGCATGAACCGCAGGTAGTCCGCCTGCTCGCCGATCTGCGCGATCAGCGACAGCGCCACGCCCGTGCCGAGCCCGAAGCCGAGCAGGGTGAATCCGGAGCCGACCCCGCCGGTGCCGCCGAAGTGCGTGAACGCGCCGAAGACGCCGGGGGAGTGGAACGCCAGCACCACGAACGGCGCGACCAGCCCGATGATCCACACCGGCTGCGTCCACGCCTGCATCCGGGCGATCCAGCTCATCCCCTTGAACACGATCGGGATCACGATCAGCGTGGTCAGCAGGTAGCCGACCGGCAGCGGGATGTGCAGCACCTCGTGGAAGGCCTGCGCCATGATCGAGCCCTCGAGGGCGAAGAAGATGAAGGTGAAGCTCGCGTACACCAGCGAGGTCAGTGTCGAGCCGAGGTAGCCGAAGCCCGAACCGCGGGTCAGCAGATCCATGTCGACCCCGTTCGCGGCGCACGCCCGGGCGATCGGGATGCCGGTCAGGAAGATCACCACGGCGGCCGCCAGGATCGCCGCCAGCGCATTGGTGAAGCCGTACGACATCACGATGCCCGCGCCGATCGCGTAGTCCGCGAGGTAGGCGATCCCGCCGAGCGCGGTCGACGCCACCGCCGTCGGCGACCAGCGGCGGAAGGAGTGGGGGGCGTACCGCAGCGAGTAGTCCTCCAGGGACTCGTCCGCCGCGCTGCCGCGGTACGAGCGGCGCGGCCCGGTCTCCGGCCGTCCGCCGTCGTCGGGCCGGGTCGGGGCGTGCGGGCTGGTCGTGTCGGTCATGTCACCGCTCCCGTCTGTCCTCGGGTTGTGCGGCGAGGGTAGGGACGAGGGGTTAAGCGCACCGGCGCGCCGCGGTTTCACCGCCGTAACCGCATCCGGTCGGTGACGCACCGTCAACCGGACGCGCCGACGGACCCGTGCGGGCGGGGCCTGCCGGCCGACGATCCGGCAGGCCCGCGGCGGTCAGCGCAGCGGCTCGCGGTCCTTGCCGGGCGGACCGGCGAAGGCCTGCACGATCGGCAGCCAAGCCCGCGCGGTGTCGCCGACCGCGGTCAGCGAGAGGTCGTCCGGGTGCCGCCGCCGGGTGGCGAGCAGGCAGAAGTCCAACGCCGGCCCGGTGATCCGGTCGGCCGCGTCCTCGACGCCCCACGCCCACGACTCGCCCGCCGGGCCGATGAGTTCGACCCGCACCGGCACCTGTGGCGCGGGCAGGCCGTTCACCGAGAACGCGAACCCCATGGTCCGCACCCCCAGGTGCGCGATGTGCCGCAGCCGGGCGGTCGGCGGCCGCACGGCCCCCAGCGCGTCGGCGACGTCCTGCCCGTGCGCCCAGGTCTCCATCAGCCGCGCGGTGGCCATCGACGGCGCCTTCATCGGCGGCCCGAACCACGGCAGCCGGGTGTCCGGCGCCACCGCCGCCAGTGCCGCCGCGAGCTCGGCCCGGCCCGCCCGCCAGCGCCCGAGCAGCACCTCCGGCGGCTCGCCGACCCCCTCGGCCGCACCGTGCTCGACCACGTCGAACCCCGCCTCGAAGGCCTGCTGCGCCTCGGTCGTGAAGCGCTCCGGGTCGCTCGCCGCGAGCAGCGACCACTGGTCCGTCCAGGCCAGGTGAGCCAGCTGGTGGGCGATCGTCCACCCCTCGGCCGGGGTGGCCCTCGCCAGCCCCGCGGCGTCCAGGTCCGCCACCAGGGCGTCCAGTCCGTCGCTCTCCGCCGCGAGGTCCGCGAGCAGCGCGGTGATGTCGGCCATCCGTCTCCCCTTCTCGTCCATGTCCCGTGGTGCGGGCAGGCCCATCCTGCTGCCGCACATCTCCCCGAACCAGGGGGCCCGTGTGAGAATCGCCCGGTGAGGAGCGCAGCCCCCGAGCCCCCGGACACCCGCGCCGCCGAGCTGGTCCGCTCCGCGGTGCTCGCCGACCTGGCCCGCCGGGTGGTCGCCGACTGTGGCGCGGACGTCGGTCTGGTCGGCGTGCCCGAGGCCCAAGGGGCCCGGGACGCCCAGGAGGCCCGGGACGCCATGGTGCTCCGCCACTGGGCCGGCACCCGCGCCGACCTGCTGCACAACCTCCGGGTGCCCTCCGGCACCGGCCTCGGCGGCCGGGCCCTCGCCGAACGCGCGCCCGCCTGGGTGCCCGACTACCGGGCCGCGACCACCATCTCGCACCACTACGACGCCGCGGTCGGCGCCGACGACCTGCACGCGATGCTCGGCGTGCCGCTCGTCCACGACGGCGCCGTGCACGGCGTGGTGTACGCGGCGCTGCGCACCGTGGTGCCGTTCGGCGACGTGCGGATCGGCGCGGTCGCCGAGCTCGCCCGGACGGCCACCCGGGCGCTGGCGGGGGCTGCGGCCTGGGGCGGCCGGGCGGCCGTCCGCTCGGCCGAGGCGGGGCTCACCCCGCGCGAGCACGAGGTGCTGCGCTGGGCGGCGACCGGCCGGACCAACCCGGAGATCGCCGCCCGCCTCGGCCTCAGCAGCCACACCGTGACGGGTTACCTGAAGAGCGCGATGCACAAGCTCGGCGCCCGCAACCGGGTCGAACTGGCCGTCGCGGCCCGCGAGTGGGGCATCCTCGGCTGACCCGCCGGATCCGGCGGGCCGTCAGCTGACGCCGCGCTCCCGGCCGGACCAGTACGGCTCGCGCAGCCGGAACTTCTGGAGCTTGCCGGTGGCCGTACGGGCCAGCGCGGTGCGGAACTCCACCGAGGTGGGCGACTTGTAGCCGGCCAGCCGCTGCTTGCAGTGCGCGATCAGCTCGGCCTCGTCGGCCTTCGCGCCCTCGCGGAGCACCACCAGCGCCTTGATCGTCTCGCCCCACTTCTCGTCGGGCACGCCGATCACCGCGACCTCCTCGACCGCAGGGTGGCCGTACAGGCAGTCCTCGACCTCGATCGAGGAGACGTTCTCGCCGCCGGTGATGATGACGTCCTTCTTGCGGTCGGAGATGGTGAGGTAGCCGTCGGTGAGGGTGCCGCCGTCCCCGGTGTGGAACCAGCCGTCCTGCAGTGCGGCCGCCGTCTCGTCGGGGCGCTCCCAGTAGCCGTCCAGCACGGTGTTGGAGCGGACGAGCACCTCGCCCTGGCCGTCCACCCGCACGGTGGTGCCGAGTGCGGGCGCCCCGGCCTGGACCAGTTTCTCGGCGCGCTCGGCGGGCGGCAGGACGTCCCACTCGGCCCGGGTGCGGTTCACGGTGACCGCGGGCGAGGTCTCGGTCAGCCCGTACAGCTGCATGAACTCCCAGCCCAGCTCGGCCTCGACGCGCTGGACCACGGAGGTCGGCGGGGGCGCGCCGGCCACCACCATCCGCACCCGGTCCCGGCCGGGCACCGGCCCGTCCCAGGTCTCGGCGGCGGCCAGCACGGAGGCGACCACGGCGGGGGCGCCGCACAGGAAGGTCACCCCGTGCTGCTCGACCCGGCGCAGGATCTCGGTGCCGTCCACCTTGCGCAGCACCACGTGCCGGCCGCCGACGCCGGTGATCACGTACGGCAGGCCCCAGCCGTTGGCGTGGAACATCGGCAGGGTGTGCAGGTAGACGTCCCGGTCGCCCGCCCCGAAGTGCAGGCCCATGAGCGTCGCGTTCAGCCACAGGTTGCGGTGGGTGAGCCGGACTCCCTTGGGGCGGGCGGTCGTTCCGCTGGTGTAGTTGATCGTCGCGGTGTCCGACTCGGCGACCGGGTGCCGCACCGGCTCGCGGTCGAAGGCGTACAGCTCCCGGTCGCTCTCCGCGCCGAGGACGAAGCGGTGCTCGGCCGGTACCCCGGCCAGTGCGTCCGCCACCTCGGGGTCCATCAGCAGCACCGAGGCGCCGCTCTGTTCGACGATGTAGGCGACCTCCTCGGCCTTCAGCCGGAAGTTCACCGGCACCAGCACCCGGCCGAAGCCGCTCACCCCGAAGAAGGAGGTCATCAGGCGGGCGGAGTTCTGCGAGACGACGGCCACCCGCGCGCCGGGCCCGACCCCGAGCCGGTCCAGGCCGGCGGCCTGGGCGCGGGCCAGTTCGGCCATCCTGCGGTAGGTCACCTCGCCCCAGGACTCGGCGGGCTGCACCGGTTCGTCGACGATCCCGACTCGGTCGCCGTACACCTGCTCGGCCCGGTCGAGGAAGTCCATCACGGAGAGTGGAGTCTGCATGGGGCCACTGTGCCTGTGGCCCCGGCGCCCGGACACCCCCGATCGGGGGTGTTACGCACAACGGCGTACCCCCGCCGACGGGGCGCCCCGGGCGGCCGCACCGCCGCGCGTCGCACCGCCGCGGCGGACGGACCGGACCCATGCTGGGAGTGACACGCTGCCGGACGGAGAGGCGGGCACACCATGGCGAGGATCGCGGTCTTCGGCGCCAACGGGTCGATCGGCCGGTGCGTCGTCACCGAGGCGCTCGCGCGGGGGCACCGGGTCACCGCGGCCGTCCGCGACCCCGCCCGCTACCAGGGGCTGACCCCGGAGGTCGCCCGCGGCGACGTGCTCTCCGCCGAGGACGTCGCCCGGGTCGCCGAGGGCCAGGACGTGCTGGTCAGCGCGGTCGGCGGCGGCGACGGGCCGGGTGCCCGGCGGCTGATCGAACCGGCCGCCCGCGCCCTGGTCGGCGGTCTGCGGGCGCTGGGCTCGGCCGCCCCGCGGCTGATCGTCGTCGGCGGCGCCGGGAGCCTGGAGACCGCCCCCGGCATCTGCGTCTGGGACACCCCCGGGCTGGCCGCCGACGTGCGGGAGATGATGCACGCGCACGGCGAGGCGCTCACCTACCTGCGCACCGTCGCCGACCTGCAGTGGACGGTGCTCAGCCCGGCGGCCGACCTCCTCCCGGGCGAACGCACCGGGCACTACCGCACCGACACCGACCGCCTGGTGATCGATGCCGAGGGCCGCAGCGCCATCAGCATCCCCGACTTCGCGGTCGCGCTGGTCGACGAGATCGAGCAGCCCCGGCACCTCGGCGAGCGCTTCACCTGCGCCCACTGAGAGCCCCGTCCCAGAGCCCCCGTGGGGCCCGCCGCGGTTCAGCCGATCTGTACCGAGCGCTTGGCCAGGCCCATCCAGAAGCCGTCGATCACGCTGCGCTGGGTGCCGAGCTCCGCCTCGCCCGCGCCCAGGGTCACGAACAGCGGGGCGAAGTGCTCGGTGCGCGGGTGGGCGAAGCGGCCGGCCGGCGCCTTGTGCTCGAAGTCGAGCAGCGCGTCGACGTCCTTCGCCTCCAGGGCGCGGCGGCCCCAGTCGTCGAACTCGGCCATCACCGAGGAGACCCGGCCGTCGGTGCTGAGCGCCCGCAGGTTGTGGGTGAAGAAGCCGCTGCCGACGATCAGCACGCCCTCGTCCCGCAGCGGGGCGAGCCTGCGGCCGATCTCCATCAGCCGCTGCGGGTCCAGGGTGGGCAGCGACACCTGCAGCACCGGGACGTCCGCGTCCGGGTACATCTCGACCAGGGGCACGTACGCGCCGTGGTCCAGGCCGCGGTCCGGGATGTCCTGCACCGGCATGCCGGCGGTGCGCAGCAGCTTGCGCACGCTGTCGGCGAGGGCGGGTGCCCCGGGAGCGGCGTACCGCACCCGGTAGTAGTGCTCGGGGAAGCCCCAGAAGTCGTAGACCAGCGGGACGGCGGTGGTGGCGCCCAGTGCGAGCGGGGCCTCCTCCCAGTGCGCGGAGACCATGAGGATCGCGGTGGGCCGGGGCAGGTCGGCGGACCACGCGGCGAGCTGACCGGGCCAGACCGGGTCGTCGGCGAGCGGCGGTGCGCCGTGCGAGAGGTAGAGGGTGGGCATGCGCTCGGGGGCTGCGGTGCTCATGGTGGTCGTCCTCCGTGGCCTGTCACCAGTGGTTCAAATTTTAATCACCTGGTGTCGACCGTACACCCTCATTCAAATTTGAACAACCACGGTACGATTGACCCATGGACGAACCCCGTTGGCTGAACGAGAACGAGATGGCCGCCTGGCGGGGCTTCGTCGCCGCCAGCAACCTCGTCGCCCGCCACCTCGAGCGCCAGCTCAAGGAGGACGCCGGCCTCTCCCACACCCAGTACGAGATCCTCGTCCAGCTCTCCGCCGCCCCCGACGGCTCGCTGCGGATGACCGACCTCGCCGACCGCCTCCTCACCTCCAAGAGCGGCCTCACCTACCAGGTCGGCCAGCTCGAACGCGGCGGCCTGGTCTCCCGGCGCTCCTGCCCCAGCGACGTCCGCGGCGTCTTCGCCGAGATCACCGACCAGGGCTGGGAGGCGCTGCGCGCCGCCGCCCCCGGCCACGTCGCCGCCGTGCGCGAGGCGCTCATCGACGTCCTCACCCCCGCCCAGCTCGCCGCCCTCGCCGACAGCCTCGGCACCGTCGCCGCCCGGCTGCGCCCCCGCACCGACTGACCGCCACCGCACCGGCTGACCGCCCGGGCCCCGGATCGGCGGCCCCTCGCGCCGGCGGCGGCCCGCGAGCGCGGGGCCCGGCCCGGGGCGGGACCCGGATCGGGACCTGGATCGCGGGAGGGGGAGGGAGCGCAGAGCACGGCGGCGCGGAGGTCGAGCCGGTCCTGCAGGTCGGTGAGGCTGCGGGCGGTGAGCTCCTCGACCCGGCGAGCCCATCCCCCGGGGCCCTGCATCCGACAAGGGGGGACGGGCAAGCAACCAGGGGCGCGTGGGGGCACCCCATGGCGGGCGGCGCGGGCCGGGTCAGGCCGCGTCGAGCGAGACCTCGGTCGACTTGATCAGTGCGATCACGGGCGTACCGGCGGTCAGCCGCAGTTCGTCGGCGGCGTCCGCGGTGATGGCGGCGGTCAGCTCCACGCCGCCCTCGACCGCGATCCGCACGCCCGCCATGGCCGGTCCCGCCGTGACCTCGGATACCGTGCCGGGCAGCCGGTTGCGGATGCTCAGGCCGCTGATCGGGCCGGTGGCCAGCGCCACCTCGGTGGCCTTCACCAGGGCGTGGACCGGGCTGCCGGTCTCCAGACCGAGATCGCGGACGGCCTCGGCGGTGACGGCCGCGGTGAGCTCGCGGCCCCCGGAGATGTCGATCCGGACGGTGGCCATCACCGCGCCGGTGGTGATGCCGGCGACGGTGCCGGGGATGCGGTTGCGGATGCTCAGACTCATGGATGGGCTTCCTGGCCGGGGGCGTCGTTGACGGGGAGGGGCGGCAGGGGACGGGAGGGGTTTCAGCCGAGGGCTGCGGCACGGACGCAGAGGACGTCCGGCAGGTGCGAGGCGAGCAGCGACCAGCGGTCGCCCTCGTCCGCGCTGCCGTAGACCTCGCCGTTGCGGTTGCCGAAGTACACCCCGGCGGGGTCGGCGTCGTCGGTGCACAGGGCGTCGCGCAGCACCACGCCGTAGTGGGGTTCGTCCGGGAGCCCGGCCGAGAGTGGCTGCCAGGTCCCGCCGGCGTCGCGGGTGCGGAAGACCCGGCACCGGTTGTCGACGGGCAGCCGGGAGTAGTCCGCGTTGAGCGGGAAGAGGTAGGCGGTGCCGGCGGTGCGCGGGTGGGTGGCCAGGCCGAAGCCGAAGACCGCGGGCAGGTCGCCGCCGATGTCCGTCCAGTTGCCGCCGTTGTCCTCGCTGCGGTAGACGCCGCCGTGGTTCTGCAGGTAGAGCCGGTCCGGCTCGCCGGCGTCCCGGGCGACCTTGTGCACGCACTGCCCGAACTCCGGGTAGTGGTCGGGCAGGAACTCGGCGCGGATGCCGGTGTTGGACGGGGACCAGCTCGCCCCGCCGTCCTTCGTCCGGTAGACGCCGCCGGTGGAGACGGCGACGGTCACGGCCTGGGCGTCCCGCGGGTCGGTGAGGACGGTGTGCATGCCCTGGCCGCCGAACCCGGCGTTCCACTCGGTGCGCTGCGGGTGGTCCCACAGGGCGCGGACGAGCTCGAAGGTCTCGCCGCGGTCGGTGGAGCGGAACAGCGCGGCGGGCTGCGTCCCCGCGTACACCACGTCGGGCGCCTCCTCGCCGGCCGGCTGCAGCTGCCAGACCCGCTCCAGCGAGGTGCCGGTGTCCTCGGGGAAGCGCACCGCGGGCCTGGTCGGCTCCTGCCAGGTCGCGCCGAGGTCGTCGGACCACCAGACGGACGGGCCCCAGTGGCTGGAGTCCGCACCCGCCAGCAGCCGCACCCGGCCGCCGCGCCGGTCGACGGCGACCGAGTAGACGGCGTTCATCGCGAAGTGGGGCCCGGTGAACTCCCACTTCTCGCGGTCGGAACTGCGGCCCAGGAACAGGCCCTTCTGCGTTCCGACGGCCAACAGCACCTCGGTCATGTGCACCACCCGGTGTACGGTCGCGGCCCCCGCGCCAGTCTCCTCCGCGCCCGGCACCCGTGCACGTCACCGCGCCGGTGCCGCGGTCCGGGGCCGCACCCGGCGCCCGGACGGCCGCCCCGGTCACCTCCCGTCGCGCCAGGCCTCCAGTAGTCGCAGCCAGACCTCGCTGACCGTCGGATACGCCGGCACCGCGTGCCAGAGCCGGGCGATCGGCACCTCGCCGACCACCGCGACCGTCGCCGCGTGCAGCAGTTCGGCGACACCCGGCCCGACGAAGGTCGCGCCGACCAGCACCTCCCGGTCGAGGTCGACCACGATGCGGGCCCGGCCGGTGTACCCGTCGGCGTACAGCCTGGCCCCGGCCACCGCGCCGAGGTCGTGGTCGACGGCCCGGACCCGCAGCCCGGCCTGCTCGGCCGCGGCCAGGGTCAGCCCGACGGACGCGGCCTCCGGTTCGGTGAAGACCACCTGGGGCGCCCCGGCGGTGTCCGCGGTGGCGCTGTGCGCACCCCAGCGGCCGCCGTCGATCCGTTCCCCGCGGGCCCGGGCCGCGATCGCCGCCCCGGCGATCCGCGCCTGGTACTTGCCCTGGTGGGTCAGCAGCGCCCGGTGGTTGAGGTCGCCCGCCGCGTAGAGCCAGCCGCCGGCCACCCCGGTCACCGCGCAGCTGTCGTCGACCTCGGGCCAGGAGCCGGGCGTCAGCCCGACGCTCTCCAGGCCCAGTTCGGCGGTGTTGGGCCGGCGGCCGGTGGCGAACAGCACCTCGTCCGCCACCACGGTGGAGCCGTCCGCGAGCTCGATCCGCACCTCGTCGTCCCGGTGCACCCCGGTGACCTTCGCCTGCCGGACCTCGACGCCCGCTGCGGACAGCCCGTCCGCGACCAGCTCCCCGGCGAACGGCTCCATCCGGCCGAGCAGCGGCCCGCGGGCCAGCAGCACGACCTCGCTGCCCAGCGACCGCCAGGCGGCGGCCATCTCGACCGCGACCACGCCGCCGCCGACCACCGCGAGCCGCGCCGGCACCTCCTGGGCCGAGGTGGCCTCCCGGCTGGTCCACGGCCGCACCTCGGCCAGCCCCGGCAGGTCCGGCAGTGCGGGCAGGCTGCCGGTGGACAGCACCACCGCGTGGCGTGCCGTCAGCACCCGCCCGCCGTCGACCTGCACGGTCCGCTCGCCGACCAGCCGGCCGTGGCCGCGGACCAGTTCGATGCCGACCCCCTCCAGCCACGCCACCTGGCCGTCGTCCTTCCAGTGCTCGGTGAAGGCGTCCCGGCGGGCCAGCACCGCGGCGGCGTCCAGCCCCCCGCCGACGGACACCCCGGCCACCGCCCGGGCGTGCGCGGCCGCCGCCCCCGGGCGCAGCAGCGCCTTGCTGGGCATGCACGCGTAGTACGAGCACTCGCCGCCGACCAGACCGCCCTCCACCACGGCCGTCCGCAGCCCGGCCGCAGCCGTCCGGTCGGCCACGTTCTCCCCGGTGGAGCCCCCGCCGACCACCACCACGTCGTACTCGTCCGCCGTCGTCACCTGCACCCCTCGCTCTCACCCGCCACCGTCGGCACCGCCCGACCCATCCTGCCCCCTCCCCGCCCGACCGTCCGGTACCAACGCGAGCCGGGTGCCCCGGGGGCACGGCGACCCGGACCGCCCGGTGCTCGAGGTCGACCACCGGGCGGCCCGGGTCGGGCGAGACTCGTCGGGCAGCGGCTCAGAGCACCGCCGGTCCCAGCTCCCCCCGCTCCGGCGGCCCGTCCGCCGCAGGCTCCCGCATCAGTCGCTGCGGCCGCCGCACCACCAGGTACCCGAGCCCGGCGAGGGTCACCACGCCCGTCCCGAGGACGGCCGCCCACACCTGGTACCAGGGGGCGCCGGGCGGTGCGAGCAGCGTCCGCGGCCAGCAGATGTTGACCACCTCCAGGCCCGTCCACAGCACCGCGAGCACGTTGAGCGGGGTGCCCCAGCGCCCGTACGAGACCTCGCCGGCCGGCCGCCAGGTGCCCCGCAGCCGGGCGACCAGCGCCACCACCGTGAGCAGGAAGAACGGCAGGAAGGTCGCGGCGGTGCCGAAGGCGATCAGCGAGCCGATCGCCGTCGACTCCAGGCCGAGCGGCAGCGCCGCGGCGCTGACCAGGGTGGCCGCGACCAGGCCGCCGATCGGCGCCTGGTGCCGGTTGACCTTCCGGACCCGGGCCGAGAACGGGAAGACGCCGTCGCGGGCCAGCGAGTACAGCCCGCGGGCGGCGCCGCCCTGCGAGGCCATCAGACAGGCGGTGAAGCTGACCAGCACCACCACCACGAAGGGCTTGGCCGACCAGTCGCCGAAGCCGGCGGTGACCGCGGTGGTGACCGGGTCGAGGTCGGTGCCGGCGACGACGGCGGCCGGGTCGGGATGGGCCAGCGGCACGGCGACGGCGTTGAGGATCACCACCAGGCCCACCCCCAGCAGCGACCAGCGCATCGCCCGCGGCACCTGCCGGGCGGCGTCCCTGGTCTCCTCCGCGGTGGAGACGCAGGCGTCGAAACCGATGAACGCCCAGCCGCCGACGGCGACCACCGCGAGGAAGGACATCAGCGTGCCGGTGCCGGTGGCCGCCGGCGCGCCCAGGGTGTCGGTGAGCAGGCCGAGCCCGTGCTTGCGGAAGAACAGCAGCAGGGCGAGGCCGACCAGGACCGAGGCGATCGCCTCCGCGGCGATGCCCAGTGAGACGAACCGCCGCAGCAGGCCGATCCCGTACGCGTTGACCAGGGTGCAGCAGAGCATGAAGCCGAGCGCGGTCAGCACGAGTTGCGCGGGCGTGGGGGTGGCGCCGAACAGCGCGAAGAACCAGGGCGCGGCGAGGTAGGCGACGGTGGTGTTGGCGAACATCACCGCGAACTGCCAGAGCCAGCCGGTCAGCCAGGCGAAGGTGGGCCCGGCCAGCCGGCGGCTCCACTGGTAGGCGCCGCCGGCCAGCGGCCACTGCGAGGCGAGCTCCGAGTACACGCAGACCACCAGCAGCTGGCCGAGCAGGCAGACCGGCAGGGCCCACACCCAGGCGCCGCCGGCCACGCCCATGCCGACCTGCGCCACGGCGTAGAGGCCGACGACCGGCGAGACCACGGCGAAGCCCATGGAGATGTTGCCGAGTACGCCGAGGCTGCGCCGCAGTTCCTGCCGGTAGCCGAGGGCGGCCAGCCGGTCCGCGTCCGCGGGGCCGGCCGGCCGGTCCGTTCCGGAGGGGCTGTGCGCCTGTGGGGGAGTGGTCGTCATGCGGTCCGCCTTGCCGTCGCGATCCGAAAACTAACTTAGTTAGTTATGGACCGTAGCCCCGACCGGGCGGTAACGGAAGGGGCCGACACCAGGCTGTAACGTGGCCGGTCGACCGGTACGCACGAACAGGGGACGGGACACGTGGGGCGACCGAGCAGGCCGATGCTCAGCAGGCAGGCCATCGCCGAGGCCGCCCTGGACGTGGTCGACACCGCCGGCCCCGACGGCCTCACCATGCGCGCCCTCGCCGACCGCCTCGGCGTGAAGGCCGCCTCGCTGTACAACCACGTCTCCGGCAAGGACGACCTGCTGGACGACCTCGCGGCCCTCGTCAACGCCGAGATCGACCTCGCCCCGCTCGACGACCCCGACTGGCGCCGCGGCCTCGCCCGCTACGCCCACGGCTACCGGGCCGTCTTCCTGCGCCACCCCAACACCATCGCGCTGCTCGCCCGCCGCCGGGTCGAGGCCGACCGGCAGCTGCTCACCTACGACGCCCTGCTCGCCGCCCTCGGCCGGGCCGGCCTCGACCCGGCGGACGCCGCCGAGGCCGCCGCCGCCCTCGACTACCTGGTGCTCGGCTCCGCCCTGGAGACCTTCACCGCCGGCTTCACCCGCGGCGCCGCCGAGTACCGCCCCCGCCACCCGGCCCTCGCCGGAGCCCTGGAGGCCTCCGCCGCCCGCGGCCCCGGCCTCGACGACCGCGGCTTCGACCTCGCCCTGCGCCTGCTCCTGGACGGCCTCGCCGCCCGCACCGCGCCCTGAACACGGCCCCTCGACGGACCTCGAAAAACGGCTGCGCCCCCGGGACCACGAGGTCCGGGGGCGCAGCCGCTGTTCGTGGGGAAGGGCGCTCAGCCCTGCGCGGCGGCCTCCGCCTCCGCACGGGCCTTCGCGACCTTGGCGTGCACCTCGGTCATGTCCAGCTGCCGGGCCTGGCCGATCAGGTCCTCCAACGCGGGCTCGGGCAGCGCGCCCGGCTGCGCGAACACCAGCACACCCTCGCGGATGATCGCCAGCGTGGGGATCGACTGCACGTCGAACGCCGCCGCGAGCTCCTGCTGCGCCTCGGTGTCGACCTTGGCGAAGACGAGGTCCGGGTGCCGCTCGGAGGCCTTCTCGAAGACCGGCCCGAACATCCGGCACGGACCGCACCAGGCCGCCCAGAAGTCGATCAGCACGAAGTCCTTGCCGTCCGCGCCGGGAACGATCTCGTCGAAGTTCGCCGTGGTCAGTTCGACCGTGCTCATGGTGTCCTACCTGCCCTTCGGGAGTGGTCCGGTGGCGTCAACCCCGCCCGGCTCCGAGGTATTCCAAAAAAAGTTTCGCGAGGCGTTGAGTCGATCCGGCGCCGCGCCCGTACTCCTCGGTGTGGGCGCGGGGAGAGCGCCCGACGAAACCTGACTCACACCGTGGGGGAAAACAGCCATGTCCGACTTCCGCCGTACCGCCCTGCTCGCCGCCTCGGCCGCCGCCGCGATCGCCCTGGTCACCGCCTGCGACCCCGGCGGCACCTCCGACAACGCCGGCGGCACCACCGCCCCCGCCGCGAGCGCCCCCGCCAACCCGTCGGAGCCCTCCTCGGCCGCGCCGACGGCGCCCGCCGGAGACGGTACGGCCCTGCGGACGGCCAGCTCGGCGACGCTCGGCACGATCGTCACCGACGGCAGCGGCTACACGCTGTACCGCTTCGACAAGGACACCGCCAAGCCGCCGGTGTCCAACTGCAACGGCCAGTGCGCCACCCTCTGGCCGCCCGTGAAGGCGAGCGACAACCCGCAGCTCAAGGGCGTCGACGCCAAGCTCGTCTCCAGCGTCACCCGCGCCGACGGCAGCAAGCAGCTCACCCTGAACGGCTGGCCGCTCTACCGCTACGCCTCCGACACCAAGCCCGGCGACACCAAGGGCCAGGGCGTCGGCGGCACCTGGTGGGCCGTCACCCCGAGCGGTGGCAAGGCCGCCGCCGCGGCCTCGCCCGCCACCGGCGGCTACGGCTACTGATCCGAAGGAGCCGCCGAGGGGCCGCCGACACCGGCTCCCGTCGGCGGCCCCGCCCGAC
>NZ_JAHTIK010000001.1:6413261-6441854 GCF_025655475.1 Kitasatospora sp. DSM 101779
CCGCAGGTCGGGTGCGGCGCGGGCGCCCGCGCCGCACCCACCACCGTTATCGACAGGATCCGCCACCGACTTGAGGCCCGGGACCGCGCGGCGAACACCCCTGGTTCGGGGCCGACTGTCCCGAAGCCGTCCCGGCCCTGTCGCGACCCCGTCCCACACCCCGTCCCGACCCGGGCAACGTCTCGACCTGGAGGTGCACGTGCGCAAGGATGGCGCCGTGACCGAGCATCCGTACCGACGGAGGGCGGACGCGGGAGGTCCGCCCACCGGCGGCCCGGCCCCGGCGCCCGACGAAGAGCTGATGCGTGCCCTCTACCGGGACCACGCAGGCCCGCTGTTCGGCTTCGTGCTGCGCCTGGTCGGCGGCGACCGGCAGCGCGCCGAGGACGTGGTGCAGGAGACGCTGGTCCGCGCCTGGCGCAACATCCACCGCCTGGACGAGGCCGCCACCGGGTCGCTGCGCCCGTGGCTGGTCACCGTCGCGCGGCGGATCGTGATCGACGGCCACCGCAGCAGCATGGCCCGGCCGCGCGAGGTCGACCCCGCGCCGCTGGAGCTGCTGCCCGCCGAGGACGAACTCGAGAAGGCACTGCGGCTGATGACCATCTCCGACGCGCTCGACGACCTGACCGAAGCGCACCGCGAGGTCATCGTCGAGACGTATCTCAAGGGGCGTACCGTCAACGAGGCCGCCGCGGAGCTCGGCATCCCCGCGGGTACGGTCAGGTCGCGCATCTTCTACGGGCTGCGCGCCCTGAAGATCGCGCTGGAGGAGCGAGGAGTGACATCGTGACGTCGCACCACGGGCAGCACGTCGACGTCGGCGCGTACATCCTCGGCGTCCTGGACCCGGAGGACCTCGAAGCCTTCGAGCAGCACCTGGCCGGCTGCGCGGTCTGTGCCGCGGAGATCGACGAACTCTCCGGTGTGGCACCGCTGCTGGCCGAACTCGCGGAGGCCGGCCCGGTCGCCGCACCGCCCTCGCCGCAACTGCTCGACCGGCTGGTCGGCGAGGTCTCCGCGACCCGGAGGCGCAACCGCGTGCGCCGACTGGCGCTGGTCGCCGCCGCGGCGGTGCTGGTGGTCGGCGGCCCGCTGGCCACCCTGGCAGCGACCAGCGGTGACACGCACACGCCGCCCGCCGCGACCGCGCAGTTCGCCGCCACCGACCCGGGGACGGGTGTCTCTGCCCAGGTCGGTGTCGAGCCGAAGAAGTGGGGCAGCAGCATCAGCCTGTCGCTCTCGCACGTGAGCGGGCCGAAGGTCTGCGACCTGGTCGCGGTCTCCCGCACGGGGGAGCGCCAGACCGTCACCACCTGGTCGGTGCCGCCGACCGGCTACGGGACCGAGGCGCTGCAGACCACCGGTGGCGCCGCGCTCGCCCCCGGCGACATCGACCACTTCGAGGTCCGCACCGTCGACGGCAACCAGCTGCTGGTCTCCGTCCCGGCGAAGGCCGCCTGAACCGCCCTGAACCGCCCAGCCCCCGCCCCGGCCGGCACCGCGCCCACCCGGCCGAGGCGGGTCCGTGCTTCTCCGCCGCCCTCAGGGCCCGGTGAAGGTGCGGCGCAGCAGGGCCGCGATCCCCTCCGGGGCGGCCGGGTGGATGCGCCCGGCGAGGTGGCCGTCGGGGCGGACGAGCACGGCCTCGGGGCTGCGCGCCCCGTACGCGGCGCGGAACTCGTCCAGCCCGTCGCGGACGGCCGCCACCCCGGGGGTGTCCGCCGTGCTGCCCGGAGCGAGCACGGCGTAGACGTCCAGTTCGCCGCGGGCCGCCTCGCGGCCGGCCCGGGCACAGACGGCCGGCAGTCCGGCGGGCGCGTCCGGGCCGAGGTAGAGCAGCAGGGTGTGGTGCGGGCCGCGGAGCAGGTCGAACAGCCGCTGCGGGAAGGTCGCGAGGGGCTGGACGAGGCCGCGGCAGTCCGGCGCCCGATCGCCCGGCCGGACGGGCAGGACCGCGTCGCCGTCCGCGGCGGCCGGGTCGAGCAGTGGACTGTCCGGATAGCCGACCAGCAGCTGGGCCTCGCGGCGCAGCAGGGTCGCCATGCTGTCGCCGTCCGTGCCGATGCCGGCGCGCGCATGCCGGACGGTGCGGCCCACGACCTCCTCGCCGACCGGGCGGCGTTCGGCGTCGTAGCTGTCGAGCAGGGCGTCCCCGGCGGCGCCGCGCAGCACCAGGGCGAGCTTCCAGGCGAGGTTGTAGGCGTCCTGGATGCCGGTGTTCATACCCTGCGCGCCGGTCGGCGGGTGGATGTGGGCGGCGTCCCCGGCGATGAACGCCCGGCCCTGCCGGTAGCGGCCGGCCAGCCGGTGGCTGATCCGGAAGACGGAGGACCAGCGCACGGCGGAGACCGTCGCCGGCTGCGGCGAGAGCCGGTCGACGACGGCCTGCAGGTGCTCGACCCCGGGCAGTCCGCCGGCGTCCAGGCCGTGCGCGATCCCGTCCGCGCCGCCGGCGTCGCCGACGAGCTCCGGTGCGGCGACCGCGGACATCCGGTAGCGGTTGCGGCCCGGCAGCGGGATCGCCACCAGCACGTCGTCGGGCGCACCGTCCGGCCGGTGGCGCACCACCCGCACGCCGTACCCGGAGGGCATGTCCCAGTCGATCTCGACGTCGCCGAGCATGTACGACTCCCCGAAGGCGCCGCCGCCGAAGTCCAGGCCGAGGGCCTTGCGGACCGCGCTGTGCGCGCCGTCGCAGCCGACCAGGTACCGGCAGCGGACGCGCTCGGTGCCGGCGGACGTCCGCAGCACGGCCGTCACGCCGTCCGGGTCCTGCTCGAAGGAGAGCAGCTCGCAGCCGCGCTCCACCCGCGTGCCGTACGTCTCCAGATGCCCGGTGAGCAGTTCCTCGGTGACGTACTGCGGCAGTGCGGCGAAGGAGTAGGGCACGTCCGGCGGCAGCGCCAGCTCGATCCGCGGCTTCTCCTCGCCGTCGACCCAGCTCAGCTGGCCGTGCATCGGCACGGCCTCGGCGAGCACCTGCCGGGCCAGGCCCATGGTGTCCCAGACCTCCAGGGTGCGGGGCTGCACGCCGACGGCCTTCGCGTAGCGGTGCGGTGCGGCCAGCCGGTCGACGATCCGGCACTCGGCGCCGTGCCGCCGCAGCTCCGCCGCGGCGGTGAGCCCGACCGGCCCGGCACCGACCACCAGCACGTCCGTGTCCACCATGACCGGCTCCCATCCGCCGCGGGCACGTCCTCTGCCACCAGCGTGCGCACCCCGGATCGCCCCCTGCCACTCGCCGGGGCTCAGGAGCCGTCTTCCGCGGTGCTCGGTGGTCGATTCAGGTGCCCCCGGGGTCCCCGAGCTCCGGCACCGCGGTTCAGCGCGGGCCGGGGGGACCTCCGCGGGCGGTGAGGCGGCGCAGGGTGCGGCCGCAGTGGCGGGCGTAGAGGCGCTGGAAGAGCGGGACGAGGGGGCCGGCGAGGCGGGTGGGGCGGGTGGCGGGGCGGCTGAAGGCGGTGACGGTGAACCAGACGGTGCCGTCCGCGCCGAGTTCGACGACGAAGGCCTCCTCGCCGCACTCGGGGTGGCCGGCCAGGGTGCCGTAGGCGAAGCCGGTGCGGCGGGGCTCGTCGACGGCCCGGACGACCTCGCAGGGGGCGGTGATCCTGGCCGGGCCGAAGCCGATCCCGCAGGTGACCCGGGTGCCGGGGACGGCCCGCGGGCCGTCGGCGTCGATCAGGACGCGGGCCGCGCGGTGCATCCGCCAGGTGGTGACGGCCAGCCCGGCGGCGGCGAAGTCCGCGGGCCCGTGGCCGACCGCGGTGCGGTGGTGCAGGTGGTGGTAGCCGGCGGGCAGCGGTCCCGGACCGGCGGTGGCGCCGACCTCCGGGTAGGTGAAGGTCATCGGGCCTCCGTGGGCGGGGGAGCGGTGCGGGTGCGTCACCGCCGACCCTACGGGCGGGGGTGAACGCGTTCGGATCCGGGGGCGGCGCGGGCCCGGGCGGCGCCGGACGGCCCGAGATGGCGGGGTTCCGGGGCACGGCGCACGCTGGAGGGGAAACCCCAGGAGGTGGCCGCCATGATGCACACACTCGTCGGATGGCACATCGAGTTGGAGTTCCAGGAAGAGGGCGACCGGACGAAGGCGGTCGCGATGGTCCGTCTGTCGGACGGCACCGAGGTCCGCTCGCACGGCTTCAGCACCCGCCACCACGCCGACAGCCCGCAGCCCAGGGTGGGCGAGGAGGTCGCCGGGGCGCGCGCCCTCAACGACCTCGCCATGCAACTGCTGACCAAGGCCCACGGCGAACTCAAGGAGAACGCCAAGGCCCCCGACCACCCGCTGATGTAGCCCGCCGGCACCGGGCTGGGACTCTTCGACGGGTGCCCGGTGGTCGGTTCAGGGGCGCGTGGGGGCACCTCCCGGCCGAAGGCCGGGAGGTCCGTCACGCGTCCCTTGGTGGGTTACCGACGCGCCGTCGAAGACACGTCCCTAGCCGGCGGAGCCGGCCACCGGCTCCGCGGGCAGCTGCGTGCTCCCGGCCCGGGCCGGTGCCGGCCGGGAGCGCTCGGCCAGGCGCACCGCCGGCCCGGTCGCCGCACCCGCCAGCGCGAACATCCCGCCCAGCACCAGCCAGCCCCGGGCCCCGCCGCCGAGCACCAGCGAGGTGAGCAGCACCGGGCCGACCATGCGGGCCACCGCCACCCCCGTACCGAAGAAGCCCTGGTACTGGCCCTGCCGGTCGGCCGGTGCCAGGCCGAAGGCGATCTCCCAGGAGCCGGCCGCCAGCATCATCTCCCCGGCCACCTGCAGCGCCGCCGCGAGCAGCAGCACCGCCGCGGCCGACCATGCCGAGGTGCCGGAGGAGGACACCGCGAACGCCGCGCAGCAGGCCAGCAGCAGCACCCCGGCCCACCGGACGTACCGGGCCGCCGCGGCGAGGGACGCCACCCCGCGGGCCACCCGCACCTGGCAGACCACCACCGTCAGCGTGTTCAGCACCAGCAGCGCCGCGGTCAGCCAGTCCGGCGCGGCCGTCCGCCCGACGATCCACAGCGGCACGATCAGCGACAGCAGCGGCATGTAGAGCAGCATCACCGTGTTCAGCAGCGCCAGCAGCGCGTAGGGCCGGTCGCGCAGCACCGCCAGCCGCGGCTCGCCCGCCACCGCCACCGACGGCGCGACCGCGGGCAGCCGGGACAGCAGCACCGCCGCGGCGAGGAAGCTCAGCGCGTCCACCGCCAGCACCGCCCGGTACGCGGCCGGGGTGTCCAGGTGCAGCGCCGCGCCGCCCATCGCCGCGCCGACCGCCAGGCCGGCGTTGACGGTGGACTGCAGGTACGCCCGGACCTCCGTCCGCCGGGCCGGCTCCACCAGACCCGCGAGCAGCGCCTGGCGGGCCGCCCCCAGGCCGCTCTGCGCGCAGCCGTACAGCACGGCGGCCGCCAGGAACACCGGGAAGGACCCGGCGAGCAGGAACACCCCCACCGCCGCCGAGGTGGCCACCGCCAGCAGGGCCGCCACCCCGCGCGGGCCGCGCCGGTCGGCCAGGTGCCCGAGCGGCACGCCCGCCAGGGCGCCGGCCGCCCAGCCGAGGGTGAGGCCGAGGCCGATCCGCCCGGCGGACAGCCCGACCACCCGGGTGAAGTACAGCGCCGAGGTGACCAGGAAGGCGCCGTCGCCGAGCGCGTTGGTCAGCTGGGCGCCGGCCAGCCCGCGGGCCGGGCCCGCGGGCGGCAGCAGTCCTCGGTGCGGCATGGCGGTCCCTCCCGGCGACGGTGTCCGACCCGACCCTAGGTCATGCCACCGACAACCGGGCGGCCGCGGCGGACGGGTCGGGGCCGCCGGTCAGCCCGCGAGGTCCGCCAGCGGCACGTCCGGGTCGGCGAGCCGCGCCTCGTCCACCGCCCGCCCGGAGCGCACCAGTTCGCGGATCGGGTCGGTGACGTCCCAGACGTTCACGTTCATGCCGGCGAGCACCCGGCCGCCGGACGTCCAGAAGGCGATGAACTCCCGCCCCGGCACGTCCCCGCGGAACACCACCCGGTCGTAGCCGCCGGGCTCCACGTAGCCGGTGTACTCCATGCCCAGGTCGTACTGGTCGGTGAAGAAGTACGGCACCCGGTCGTACACCGCGTCCCGGCCGAGCATCGACTTCGCCGCGGTGGCGGGCTGGTTGAGCGCGTTCGCCCAGTGCTCGACCCGGATCGGCCGGCCGAACAGCGGGTGGAAGGCGTTGGCCACGTCGCCGGCCGCGAAGACGTCCGGGTGCGAGGTGCGCAGGTGCTCGTCGGTGCGGACCCCGTTGTCCACCTCCAGCCCGGCGGCCTCGGCCAGCTGCGCGTTGGGCTTGATGCCGACGCCGACGACCACGGTGTCGGCGGGCACCAGCGAGCCGTCGCCCAGCCGCACCCCGCCGTCCTCGACCGCGGCGACCTGCACGCCGAACCGCAGGTCGACGCCCTTCGCCCGGTGCAGGTCCGCGAAGACCTGCGCGACCTCGCGGCCGAGGACCCGCAGCAGCGGCAGTTCGGCGACCTCCAGCACCGTCACCTCGGCGCCCGCCAGCCGGGCCGCCGCCGCGGTCTCCAGGCCGATCCAGCCCGCGCCGACCACGACGATCCGCGCCCCCGGCGCCAGCCGGTCCCGGATCCGCTCGCTGTCCCCGACCCGGCGCAGCGTCAGCACGTCGGGCCGGTCGCCGCCGGGCACCGGCAGCCGGCGTGGCGAGGCCCCGGTCGTCAGCAGGAGCTTGGCGAAGCCCAGCCGTCCGCCGTCCGCCAGGGTCACCGCGTGCCCCCCAGGGTCGATCGCGGTGACGGCCGTGCCCAGCCGCAGCGTGACGTCGTTCTCGCGGTACCAGTCGGCGGAGTGGACGTCGAACTCGGCGCGCGGCGTCTTGCCCTGCAGGTAGCCCTTGGAGAGCGGCGGCCGCTCGTAGGGCAGGTCCGGCTCCTCGCCGATCAGCTCGACCGGCCCCCGGTACCCCTCGGCGCGCAGGGCCTCGACGGCCTTCGCCCCGGCGAGGCTCGCCCCGACGACGACGTACGGCTGCTCCATGATCGCTCCCTCGTTCGACTGCTCCGCCCGCCGTCCGGGCCCGCCACCTGGGAGCATGCCCGCCCACTGCCGCCGCAGGACCGGCGACACCCCGGGCGGCACCGGACCGGGCAACGCCCTCCCGCCGGGAGCCGCGCGCTGATCCGACGCGAGCGACCGGTCAGCCCCTAGGCTGAGCAGGGCCACGAACCGGAAGGAGAAGCCCGCATGGGTGAGCAGAGGGCCAGGGTGCGGTGCGTCCCGGCGGTGCCGTGCTGGGTCAGCCTGATGGCCCGGGACCTCGGCGTCGCCAAGGCCTTCTACGGCCCGTTGCTCGGGTGGACCTTCGAACCCGGACCGGACCGCTGGGGCGAGTACGTGTGGGCGGTCGTCGACGGCGTCGAGGTGGCCGGGCTCGGCGTGATGGCCGGCGACTGGCAGCCGCCGGTGGCCTGGACGACCTACTTCGGCATCGAGAGCGCGGACCGTGCGGCCGAGGGCGTGCGCGAGCGCGGCGGCACCCTCGCGGTGGGGCCGCTCGCCTTCGACGCCGGCCGGGTGGCGCTGGCCGCCGACCCGCAGGGCGCCGTGTTCGGCATCTGGGAGGGCGAGCCCGGTGTCGAGACCTGGATGAAGGAGCCGGGCGCCCCGGTCTGGATCGAGCTGCGCTCCCCGGACCCGTTCGCCGCCGCCCTCTTCTACGGCGAGGTGTTCCGCTGGGACTCCCGGGACAAGGAGCACTTCGAGGTCCGCTACGAGCACGAGCGGGTGGTGCTCCGCTCGGAGGGCCGCAACGTGGCCGCACTGCGGGCCGCCCGCGGCCAGGCCCCGCACTGGGAGGTGTTCTTCTCGGTGGCCGACACCGACGCGGCCGTCCTGCGGGCGGTCGAACTCGGCGGCAGCGTCGCCGAGCCCGCGGGGGACACCCCGTACGGCCGTACGGCGCGCCTCCAGGACACCGAGGGCGGCATCTTCTCGGTCATCGGCCCCGGCCACACCCTCGGCGACGGCTGACGGCGCCGCCCGGTCGCCGGCCCGCGGCCGCTGACCACCCCCGCCGGTCGCCGGTCGCCGGTCGCCGGTCAGCGGTCGGCGGTGGCGTGGGCGAAGAGTCGGCGCATCGCCTCCGGGAGTTCCTCGGCGGTGCGGACCGGGTGGCCGAACTCGAAGCGGGCGTCCAGCACCCGGCCGTCCGCGCCGACCAGCCGCAGCCGCAGGCCGAAGCGGTCGAGCGCGACCGGCCGGACGGCGCGGACACCGTCGGCGCTCGGTGCGGAGCGCTGACCGGCCGCCCGCAGGCCGAGGGCGCGCACCTGGTCCGCGTGCGAGGAGTCGAGGTGCTGCAGCAGCTGGGCCTCCTCGGCGGCGAGCGGGTCGGAGGCGGCGGCGGCGAAGGCGGCCGGTTCGACGCAGCAGGCCGAGCCCCAGAGGTCCTCCACCGCGAGGTGCTCGGGTTCCAGGCAGAGCAGCACGTGGCCGGTGGCTCGGCGGCGCGGGAAGAGTGCGGCGATCCGGGCCGGGGTGGCCCGGGAGAGGACGCTCAGCCGGCCCTGCACCGCGGCCCGGCCGCGGATGCGGTGCGGCAGCGCGACCGGTGCCACGTCGACGGCGTCGAGCTCCGCGGTGACCGGGCCGTCGCGGCGGGCCAGCACCGCGATCCGGTGCACCGGCGAGCCGTCCTCGACCAGCACCGCGACCGCACCGTCCGGCAGGACGGCGCAGTCCACCAGTGGCGGCGGTCCGGGCCGCTCGACCAGGTCGATCCCGGGTACGTCCAGCACCACCGAGGAGGCGAACTCCAGCAGCGTACGGATTCGTTCGGCGGCACTCGGCACGGCGTCGGACATCGCCCCTCCTCGTCAGGTTAGGTAAGCCTAGCCTAATTCCCAAGGGGCGCCAGTGGCATGTGCAGATGTGTCCCGGCGTGTTCGGGGCCGGTCGCGCGGTGCGTCCGTCGCCGCGGTCAGCCGGCCGCCGATCCGAGCATCCGCAGCACCAGGGTGCCGTAGCGGCGGCCGAGCTCCTCGGGGCTCTCGGTGGAGCGGTCGGTGTACCAGCGGGCGACGTCGATGCCCAGCGACGTCACGGCCCGGGCCGCCGTCCGGGAGTCCGGCACCTCGAACTCGCCCCGGGCGACGCCCTTCTCGATGATCCGCCGGACGGTGTCCTCGATCCGGATGCGCAGCTCGGCCACGTCGGCGAAGGCGTCCTCGGGCAGTGCGTGCAGCTCGTTGTTGACGATCCGGCCCACCGTGTGGCCGCGGGCGTGCCAGGCGGTGAACTCCTCGACCAGGCGCCGCATCTGCTCCACCGGCTCGCCGCTCGACGCCTCGGCCTGCTCCACCAGGTCGAGGGTGGCCCGGTGCCCGGTGCGGCTGATCTCGGAGAGCAGGGCCGCCTTGGACGGATAGTGGATGTAGAGCGCAGCGGGGCTCATTCCGGCGCCGGTGGCGATGTCCCGGGTCGTCGTGGCGTGGTAGCCGCGGCGGGCGAAGGACTCGACGGCCGCGAGCAGCAGGCGCCGGGCGGCCTCGGTGCGCTCCCCGGGCCACAGGTCGGCGGTCGCTTGGTCGGTCATGGCGTCAATCCTCGCAGACGGATCAAGGCCGGAGTGCGCCCGGCTGTTGACAGTGTGGCCCGTCGCCAACATGTTAAGCAAGCGCTTAGTCAGCACCCTGTCGAGACGTACGGCGAAAGGTTCGGCGATGACACCCTCCTTCAAGGGCCAGGTGGCCCTGGTCACCGGCGCCAGCCGGGGCATCGGCCTCGGCATCGCCCGCGAGCTGGTCCAGCGCGGCGCCAAGGTCTGCATCACCGCCCGCAACCCCGAGCCGCTCGCTGAGGCCGTCCGGGACCTCGGCGGCCCCGACCACGCCCTCGCCGTGGCCGGCAAGTCGGACGACGCGGCCCACCAGGAGGAGGCCGTCGCCCGCACCCTGGAGACCTTCGGCCGGCTGGACATGCTGGTCAACAACACCGGCATCAACCCCGCCTACGGGCCGGTGCTCGACACCGACCCCGCGGTGGCCGCCAAGATCCTCGCCGTGAACGTCCTCGCCCCGCTCGCCTGGACCCGCCGCGCCCACGCCGCCTGGATGGGCGAGAACGGCGGCGCGGTCGTCAACGTCGCCTCCATCGCGGGCATCCGCGCCTCCGCCAACATCGGCATGTACGGCGTCAGCAAGGCCGCCCTGATGCGCCTCACCATGGAGCTCGCCGCCGACCTCGGACCGGACATCCGGGTCAACGCGGTCGCACCCGCCGTGGTGAAGACCAAGTTCGCCGAGGCGCTCTTCGAGGGCCGCGAGGAGAGGGTCGTCCGCGCCTACCCGCTCGGCCGCCTCGGCCTGCCCGAGGACATCGCCGGCGCCGTCGCCTTCCTGCTGTCGCAGGACGCCGCCTGGATCACCGGCCAGACCCTCGTCGTCGACGGCGGCGTCACCCTGGGCGGCGGGCTGTGACCGGCCTCGCCGGGCAGGGCGTCGTCGTCACCGGCGCCGGCCGCGGCATCGGCGAAGCCCTCGCCGCAGCCTTCGCCGCCGCCGGCGCCCGCGTCGTCGTCAACGACCTCGATGCGGAGGCCGCCGAGGCCGTCGCCGCCCGGATCGGCGGCACCCCCGCCCCCGGCGACGCGGCCTCGCCCGAGGGCGTCGCCGCCCTGATCGCCGCCGCCCGTGACGCCCTCGGCCGGATCGACGTCTACTGCGCCAACGCCGGCATCGCCCCCGTCGGCGGCGCCGACGCCGGACCGGAGGTCTGGGCCCGCGCCTGGGACGTCAACGTGATGTCCCACGTCCGCGCCGCCGAACAGCTGCTCCCCGACTGGCTGGAGCGCGGCGAGGGCCGCTTCCTCGCCACCGTCTCCGCAGCCGGCCTGCTCACCATGCTCGGCTCCGCCCCGTACGCCGTCTCCAAGCACGGCGCCCTCGCCTTCGCCGAATGGCTCGCCGCCACCTACCGGCACCGAGGGCTCAAGGTCCACGCCCTCTGCCCGCAGGGCGTCCGCACGGCCATGCTGGAGGGCACCGGCGCCGCCGGCCAGGTCCTGCTCACCCCGAACGCCATCGAGCCGGACGAGGTCGCCGCGGCCACCCTCGCGGCGATCGCCGAGGAGCGGTTCCTCGTCCTCCCGCACCCCGAGGTCGCCGACTACTACGCCGCCCGGGCCACCACCCCCGACCGCTGGATCGGCGGCATGAACCACCTCCAGCAGGCCATCGAGACCAAGGAGGGCAGCCCCGCATGAAGGCCTGGCAGGTCACCGAACTCGGCGAACCCGCCGCAGTGATGCGGCAGACCGAGACCGAACGCCCCGAACCCGGCGAGGGCCGGCTGCTGGTGAAGGTCCGCGCCGCAGCCGTCAACTTCCCCGACGCCCTGATGTGCCGCGGCCACTACCAGGTCCGCCCGCCGCTGCCCTTCACCCCCGGCGTCGAACTCTGCGGCGAGATCGCCTCCGGCGACCGCGCCGGCGACCGCGTCGTCGGCACCGCGCTGCTGCCCGCCGGCGCATTCGCCGAGTACGCCCTGATGGACCCGGCCGCCGCCTTCCCCGCCCCGCCGGCACTGGACGACGCCGAGGCCGCCGCTCTGCACATCGGCTACCAGACCGCCTGGTTCGGCCTGCACCGCCGGGCCCGCCTGCAGGCCGGAGAAACCCTCCTCGTGCACGCCGCGGCCGGCGGCGTCGGCAGCGCCGCCGTCCAGCTCGGCAAGGCCGCCGGCGCCCGGGTCATCGGCGTGGTCGGCGGGCCGGACAAGGCCGCCGCTGCCGCGGCACTCGGCGCCGACCTGGTGATCGACCGCCACCACGAGGACTTCACCGCCGTCGTCAAGGAGGCCACCGGCGGCCGCGGCGCCGACGTCGTCTTCGACCCGGTCGGCGGCGACGCCTACACCGGCTCCACCAAGTGCATCGCCTTCGAGGGCCGCATCCTCGTCGTCGGCTTCGCCGGCGGCACCATCCCGGCCCCCGGCCTCAACCACGCCCTGGTCAAGAACTACGCCATCCTCGGCCTGCACTGGGGCCTGTACAACACGTACGACCCGCGGGCGGTCCGCGACTGCCACGCCGAACTCACCGCCCTCGCCGCCAAGGGCGTCGTCAAACCCCTGATCGGCGAGCGCCTCCCGTTCGCCGAGGCCGCCACCGCCGTCCAGAAGGTCGCCGACGGCACCTCCATCGGCCGCCTGACCGTCCACCCGTAACCGGGCGGCGACGCCCTTCCGGCCGAAGGCCGGGGGAGAACCGCGAGCAGCGGAACGGCACATGCAGCGCCCTTCGGCCCCGCGCGGTTCTCCCCCCAGCCTTCCGCCGGGAGGTGCCCCCACGCGTCCCTGTCCTGGCTTCGCCGCGTCAGCCGCCGAGCAGCGGGAACAGCCGGGCGACCACCGCGACCGGCCGCGCCGCCGCCGGCCGCCCGGCCGGCCGGTCGTCCCGGTCGCCGTACCGGGCGAGCAACTGCCGTACCTCTTCGGCGAGCCGGGACATCTCCTCCGGCGTCAGGTGGACGACGGCGCTGAACGCCTCGTCGTGCCGCCACCCCTCCGGCGCCCGCCCGCGACGGGCCAGCCACTGCCGGTCGCTCTCGGCCTCCAGGTCGCGCGCCGGCTCGCCGAACTCCCCGTCCCGGCCCGTCTCCTCCGTCGCCCCGCCCCCCGCCTGCCGCAGGCGCCACGGCCTGGCCCGGCCCCCGGTCTGCGGCACCTCCTCGATCCGGCCGTACCGGGCCAGCTGCCTGAGGTGGAACGAGCACAACCCCGAGCTGTACCCGAGGCGCCCCGCCGCACCGGTGGCCGTGACCGTGCCCTCCTCCGCCAGCAGGCGCAGCAGCGCCGTCCGCACCTCGTGATCGGACAGTTCGCCGCCGGGCCGTGCGGCCCTCCGCTGAATTGACGCTCCCTCAGTCACTTTGCAAAGTCTGCTGCTTTGCAAATCATCCGGCAAGCGCAGGCAAGCGCCGGCAGGCAGCCGCGGGCCCGTGCCCGACAGGCAAGGGGGAACACCGATGGCGGAGCAGCACCACCACCGCGCCCGGACGGCCGACGGGTCACGCGTCCTGGTCCAGGGCGAACCGGTCGACCGCTGCCCGGTGCCTTCGCCCGAGGCGACCAGGGGCACGGTGCTGCGGATCACGGAAGTGGGGGAGGGATCCTGCACCGGCCGTGCCGCCCGGCGGACACGGAGTTCGGCAGCCCGGGCCTCACCCGGCTGATCGACGACATGTTCGCCCCCGTGTACACCGCCGAAGGCGCCGGCGCGGCGGCCAGTCAGGTCGGTGTCGACCTGCAACTCTTCGTCTACGACTGCCTCGACGACGCCGGCGTCCGCCGCGTCGGCCACGTCCTCAACCCCGTGCTCGACCCGGAGGACGTGCGCGCGCCGCCTCCTCGACGACGAGGGCTGCCTCTCCGTCCCCGGTGCGGCCGTGGAGGTGCCGCGCTCCGCCCGCACCGTCGTTCGCGGGCAGGACCGCGAGGGCCGTCCGACCACGGTCGAGGGCACCGGCTGCTTCGCCCGCTGCCTGCAGCACGAGACGGACCACCTGCAGGGCCGCCTCCACCTCGACCGCCTCGCCGGGCGGGACTGCCGCGAGGCCCTGCGGCAGACGGCCGAGCGGCGCGAACGCGTCCTTGCGCAGCGCGCGGCCGGGGCGGAGCGGCTTCGCGCCGCGCACCCCGCCGTGCCGAGAACGGGCCGGGCGCCGCGGAGGGAGACCGCCGTCGGCTCCCCCTGCGGCGCCCGTGCGCCCCTCCTGCTCAGCCGGCCACCGGCGCCGGGAGGTCCACCAGGTGCGCCAGGGCGGCCCGGTGGGCGCCCGGGGTGCCGAGGGCGATCTGGTCGGCCTTGGCGCGCTTGAGGTAGAGGTGCGCCGGGTGCTCCCAGGTCATCCCGATGCCGCCGTGCAGCTGCACGCACTCCTCGGCCGCCCGCACCGCCACCGCCCCGCAGTGCGCCTGCGCCACCGCCACCGCGACCTCCGCGTCGGCATCGCCGCGCGCCAGCACGTCCGCCGCGTACCGGGCCGCGGCCCGCGCCCCGACGGTCTCCAGCCACAGGTCGGCCAGCCGGTGCTTGAGGGCCTGGAACGAGCCGACCGGCCGGGCGAACTGGGTCCGGTCCTTCAGGTACGCCACGGTCGTCGACAGACACCACTCGGCGATGCCCAGCTGCTCGGAGGCGAGCAGCCCGGCCCCCGTCAGCAGCGCCCGCCGCACCGCCTCCCCGGCCGCTGCACCGGCGGCCAGCCGCCGCCCGGGCACCCCGGTCAGCGCGAGGTCGGCCAGCGGGCGGGTGAGGTCCAGCGACGTCCGGCGGGCGACGGCCAGTCCGGCCGCCGCCGCGTCGACCGCGTACAGGGCGGCCCCGTCCGGCCCGACGGCCGGCACCAGCAGCACGTCCGCGACGAGGGCGTCGGCGACCGAGGTGATCCGCCCGCTCAGCGTGCCGGCCCCGTCCACCCGGACGGTCGCCGGGAACCCGGCCCCGGGCGCGGTGGAGAGCGGCACGGCCAGCGCGGCCGTCCGCTCCCCGCCGGCGAGTGACGACACCAGCTCCTCGGCGCCGCAGGCGAGCAGCGCGGTCGTCGCGAGCACCGCGCTGCCGAGGAACGGCACGGGCGCCGCGCTGCGCCCCAGCTCCTCCAGGACGACCGCGGTCTCGCGCAGCGACGCACCGGCCCCGCCGAGCTCCTCGGGCACCTGGAGGCCGGCCGTGCCGAGGTCGGCGGCGAGCTTGCGCCACAGCGCCGGGTCGTACGGCACGGGCCCCTCGCAGCGCGCGAGGATCGCCTCGGGCGGGCAGTGGTCGGCGAGCAAGGCCCGTACGCTGCTGCGCAGTTCCTCCTCGACCTCGGAGTACAGCAGGTCGGCCGGGCCGGTGGCGTCGGTCATCGCGGCAGCTCCTTCCAGGGCACGTTCTTGTCGGCGCGCGGCTCGCCGGGCAGGCCGAGGACGCGCTCGGCGATGATGTTGCGCAGGATCTCCGAGGTGCCGCCCTCGATGGAGTTGCCCTTGGCGCGGAGGTAGCGGTAGCCGGCCTCGCGGCCGGTGAAGTCGACGTGGTCGGGCCGGACCATCGTCCAGTCGTCGTAGGCGAGGCCGTCCTCGGCGAGGAGTTCGACCTCCAGGCCGCTCAACTCCTGGGCGAGGCGGGCGAAGGCGAGCTTCATGGCGGCGCCCTCGGGGCCGGGCTGGCCGACCGCGAGCTGCTGGCGCAGCCGTTCGCCGGTGAGCCGGGCGACCTCGGCGTCCACCCAGCCCTTGAGGAGCCGCTGGTGGAGGTCGTGGGTGCGCAGTTCGGGCCGGGCGCGCCACGTCCCGGCCACGACGCCGACCATGCCGGCCTCGCGCGGTGCCGCCTGGCCGCCGATGGCGACCCGCTCGTTGTTGAGGGTGGTCTGGGCGACCTGCCAGCCTTCGCCGACGGCGCCGAGCCGGTGCGCGTCGGGGATGCGGACGCCGGTGAGGAAGACCTCGTTGAACTCGGCCTCGCCGGTGATCTGCCGCAGCGGCCGGACCTCGACGCCGGGGTCGGTCATGTCGCAGACGAAGTAGGTGATGCCGCGGTGCTTGGGCACGTCAGGGTCGGTGCGGGCGATCAGGATCGCCCAGCGTGCGGTGTGCGCACTGGACGTCCAGACCTTCTGGCCGTCCACCGTCCAGGTGTCGTCGTCGAGGACGGCCCGGGTGCCGAGCGCGGCGAGGTCGGAGCCGGCGCCGGGCTCGGAGAAGAGCTGGCACCACACCTCCTCGCCCGTCCAGAGCGGCCGCAGGAAGCGCCGCTTCTGCTCCTCGGTGCCGTACGCGAGGATGGTGGGGGCGGCCATGCCGAGGCCGATGCCGATCTTGCGGGGGTCGTTGCCGGGTGCTCCGGCGGCGGCCAACTCGGCGTCCACGACTGCCTGCAGGGGCCGCGGTGCGCCCAGGCCGCCGAGCCCTTCGGGAAAGTGCACCCAGGCGAGGCCGGCGTCGAACCGGGCCCGCAGGAAGTCGAGCCGGTCGGTGGCCGCCGGGTCGTGGGCGGCGAGCAGCTCCGCCACCCGCTGCCGGAGGTCCTCTTCACGGACGGCCATGTCAGCCCTCCTTCTTCTGGTAGCGGCCCAGCTCGCGCCGGGCGAGCGAGCGGCGGTGCACCTCGTCGGGGCCGTCGGCGAGCCGCAGGGTGCGGTTGCCGGCCCAGAGCTGTGCGAGCGGGGTGTCCTGGCTGACGCCGGCGGCGCCGTGGGTCTGCACGGCCTTGTCGAGGATCCACTCGACGGTCTGCGGGACGATGATCTTGATGGCCTGGATCTCGGTGTGCGCACCGCGGTTGCCGACGGTGTCCATCAGCCAGGCGGTCTTCAGCACCAGCAGCCGGGCCTGCTCGATCCGCACCCGGGACTCGGCGATCCAGTCCTGCACCACGCCCTGGTCGGCCAGCGGCCGGCCGAAGGCGACCCGGGCGACGGCCCGGCGGCACATCAGCTCCAGCGCGCGTTCGGCGATGCCGAGGGCCCGCATGCAGTGGTGGATCCGGCCCGGACCGAGCCGGGCCTGGGCGATGGCGAAGCCGGAGCCCTCCTCGCCGATGAGGTTGGCGGCGGGCACCCGGACGTCCTCGAAGAGCACCTCGGCGTGCCCGCCGTGGTCCTGGTCCTCGTAGCCGAAGACGGTCATGCCGCGCTTCACGGTGACGCCCGGGGTGTCGCGGGGCACCAGGATCATCGACTGCTGCCGGTGCTTGGCGGCGGTGGGGTCGGTCTTGCCCATGACGATGAAGATCCGGCAGTTGGGGTTCATCGCGCCGGTGATGTACCACTTGCGGCCGTTGACGACGTACTCGTCGCCGTCCCGCTCGATCCGGGTGGTGATGTTGGAGGCGTCCGAGGAGGCGACGTCCGGCTCGGTCATCGCGAAGGCGGAGCGGATCTCGCCGGCGAGCAGCGGCTCCAGCCACTGCTTGCGCTGCTCCTCGCTGCCGAACTGGTCGAGCACCTCCATGTTGCCGGTGTCCGGGGCGGCGCAGTTGAGCGCGGCGGGGGCGAGCAGCACCGAGCGGCCGGTGATCTCGGCGAGCGGCGCGTACTGGAGGTTGGTGAGGCCGGCACCGGCCCCACCGGGCAGGAAGAGGTTCCACAGGCCGCGTTCCCGTGCGGCGGCCTGGAGTTCGGCGACGACGGGCGGGATCGTCCACGGCTCGCGGGCCGGGTCGGCGAGCTGCGCGGCGAGCACCGGCTCGGCCGGGTACACGTGCTCGTCCATGAAGTCGAGCAGCCGGGAGCGCAGCTCCTCGGTCCGGGTGTCGAAGGAGAAGTCCACGGGTCAGCGCTCCTTGAGTGCGGTGAGGCCGAACTGCACGAACAGCGGGACGAGTTCGCCGACCCGGTCGAAGCCGGCTCCGACCGTTCCGCCCTGGGTGAAGCGGTAGTGGATGCCCTCGAGCACGACCGCGAGCTTGAAGGAGGCGAAGCCGGTGTACCAGCCGAGCGCCGAGACGTCCCGGCCGGAGCCCGCTGCGTACCGGGCGACCAGTTCGGCGGTCTGCGGGAAGCCCTCGGCGAGGGCGGCGCCGGGCAGCACGCCGTTGAAGCGGCGGGCGAGCTCGGTGTACATCACCAGCAGGCCGAGGTCGGTGAGCGGGTCGCCGAGGGTGGACATCTCCCAGTCGAGGACGGCGCGGATCCGGTCGTCCGGGCCGACCAGGACGTTGTCCAGCCGATAGTCGCCGTGTACCAGTGCGGGCGCGGGGGAGGCCGGCAGGGTGCGGGCCAGCTGCTCGTGCAGGTCGTCGATGCCGGCCACCTCTCGGCTGCGGGAGGCGTCCAGCTGCTTGCCCCAGCGGCGCAGCTGGCGCTCCAGGAAGCCCTCGGGGCGGCCGAACGCGCCGAGGCCGACCGCCTCGGGCTCCACGGCGTGCAGGTCGACCAGGGTGTCGACCAGGTGCAGGCCGAGCGCGTGCACCCGCTCCGGGCCGAGCGCGCCGAGCGCCTCGGCGTCCCGGTGCGGGGTGCCCTCGACGTACTCCATGAGGTAGAAGGGCGCGCCGATCACCTCGGTGTCCTCGACCAGCAGCAGCGGCCGCGGCACCGGGACGCGGGTGGGGTGCAGGGCGGCCAGCACGGTGTGCTCGCGGGTCATGTCGTGTGCGGTGGCGAGGACGTGGCCGAGCGGCGGCCGGCGCAGCACCCACCGCCCGGTGCCGTCCTCCAGCAGGTAGGTCAGGTTGGACTTGCCGCCCTCGAACAGCTTCGCCCGCAGCGGGCCGGTGACGGTGCCCGGACGTTCTGCGTCGAGCCGCTCGCGCAGCCGGTCCAGGTCGAGACCGGGTGGGGTCTCGGGGGTGTCGCTCATGGGCCCTCGCCTCGGGGAAGGACTGATCGGATCAAGCGCTGACTCAAGCACTGACTCACGCACTGACTAAGCGCTTGCTTAGCTTCGCCGCGGCGCCCTCCCCTTGTCAACGGCCCGCACGGCCTCCCGGGTGTCCCGGCGTGCGGGCCGGGTGTGCCGCGACGCCCTCCGGGGCGCGCACGGGAACGCCACGAGCCGTCCGCGGCAGCTCTGCCGGGACGGCTCGTGGGGGCGGCGGGACGCCCCGGAGGCGGGTGGATGCCCTGGGGCGGTTGGGGCCGGAAACCGGGGGAGCCCGGCCGCTGTGGGGCGGCCGGGCTCCTCGGGTGGTGCGGGCAGGAAGTCCCTTCGGTGACCGGTCCGGTCCTGCCCGGAGGGTGGGGTCAGTGGCCGCCCTCGTCGACGACCTCGACGTCCTCGATGTTCTGGTCGATCGCGTCGGCGGGCAGGGCCACGCGGATCGCCCAGTGGTAGATGCCGAGCGCGAAGGCCGCGACGAGCAGCATGTCCCACCACATCGGGATGGTGCCGGTGCCGTCGCCGAAGCCGCCCTGCCAGGAGATCAGGCCGAGGCCGACCAGGTAGGCCGGCAGCCACTGCGCCGGGCGCCAGTCCAGACGCGGCGCGTTCGGCAGGCCCTTGCGGACGGCGTACGCGGCGTAGCTGCCGAGCAGCAGGTAGCCGATGAGGATGGCGATGCCGAGGCGGGCCAGGGTGTGCCAGCCGGTCCAGTAGATGATCAGGCTGGCCACGATGAAGGACAGCGGGGCGATCACCTCGCCGAACGGCAGGCGGTAGGAGCGCTCGCGGTCCGGCAGGCGGCGGCGCAGGGCGCCGAAGGCGAGCGGGGCGCCGGCGTACATCAGCACCGAGGCGGAGGTGATGAAGCCGACCAGCTCCTGCCAGCTCGGGAAGGGCAGGAAGCAGATCACGCCGGTGACGAAGGAGATGATCAGGCCGAACCACGGCACGCCCCGCTTGTCGACCCGCTCGAACAGCTGCGGGGCGTAGCCGTTCTTGCTGAGGCCGTAGGAGATGCGCGAGGTGGAGGTGGTGTAGATCAGGCCGGTGCCGCCGGGGGAGACGATGGCGTCGAAGTACAGCACCCAGGCGAGCCAGCCGAGGCCGACCAGGGTGGCGAGGCCGGCGAACGGGCCGGAGATGCCGGGGAAGTCGAGGTTCTCCCAGCCCTTGGCGAAGGCGGTGCCGGGCAGCGCGGCGATGAAGACGACCTGCAGGAGGACGTAGATCAGGGTGCCGATGGCGACCGAGCCGAGCACCGCGCGCGGGATGTCGCGCTTGGGGTTCTTGCTCTCGCCGGCCAGCTGGATGGCCTGCTCGAAGCCGAGCAGCGCGAAGATGATGCCGCTGGTGCTGATCGCGGCGAGCACGCCCTTGATGCCGAACGGCGCGAAGCCGTGCGAGGTGAAGTTGCCGCCGTGGAAGTTGGTCACCGCGAGCACGAGGATCGTGGCCAGCGGGACGGCGATCTTCAGCCAGGTCGCCACCGAGTTGGTGTGCGCCAGCACGCGGACGCCGAGGAAGTTGACCGCGACGAAGACGCCCATGAGCAGGACGGCGACGACGAAGCCGCTGACCGTGAGGGTGCCGTTGTCGTTCAGGAAGCCCTTGGCGAACTCCCAGTGACCGGCGTAGCCGATCATGGCCTCGACCTCGATGGGGGCGACCGTCGCCGCCTGCAGCCAGGAGAACCAGCCGAACGACATGCCGGCGAGTCCGCCGAAGGCGTAGTGCGGGTAGCGGGCGGTGCCGCCGGCGACCGGGAAGAGGCCGCCGAGCTCGGCGTGGACGAACGCGAGCAGAACGATCGCGACCGCGCCGATGCCCCAGGAGACGAGGGCCGCCGGGCCGGCGACCATGACGGCGTTCTTCGCGCCGTACAGCCAGCCGGAGCCGATGATCGAGCCGACGGAGGCCCAGAGGAGGCCGATCAGCCCGACCTCGCGCCGCAGTGATCGGCTGCCTGTGCCGTTCGGCGGGGCGGAGGACGGGGCGAGCTGGTCGACAGAAGCCATGGGTGGGATTGACCTCTCGATGAATGGCAGGGGTTGAGAGTTGCCCAAGGCTAGGCGGAGTGATTTGTCGAACAGAACCCCATGATTCCGAATAGTTATCTGCCCCGAGCGGCGATGATCATGATTATTCGTCAAATCCCTTGGAGTGCCTGCGAGTTGGCGTATGTGCAGGTAGGGCAAAGGTTTGTAAATTTGAGCTTCTCTTGAGGAATTGGCTGGCGGGGTATCGCCACCCGCCGCAGTGCATAATGATGAGGCGGACCGGTGGAGATTCCTGGGATCCGTTGTGCAAGACTATGCAGACCTCGGAAATGGTGCAGACCACCATTCAGCGCCGTTCGGGCGCTGTCGATCCGGGCCCCGCGCGGGGTTCAGCCGACCGTCACCTTGTCGCCGAGCGCATTCACGACGTACCACTGGTCGAGCTGCTGGCCGCCGGCCTCGCCGGGCACGGTGTCCTCGGCGAAGTAGTACAGCGGGTGCCCCTTGTAGAGGACCTGACCGACCCCGTCGGTCCGTTTGCCGACCCCCAGCAGCCCGTCGTCCACGCCGGCGCCCGCGACCGGGAAGCCGGTCGTCGTCAGCGGCGGACACCGCGTCGCGCACTCGCCGTAGCAGGTCGACTGCGTGGAGGTGTCGCCCTCGTAGAGGTAGAGGGTGCGGCCCCGGGAGTCCACCAGGATCGGCCCGAACCCGGCGCCGTCGGCCAGCGACACCTGGGTGCCGGGGGCCGGGGCGGGCGACTCGGCCGGCTCGGGCGCGGCGCTCGGGGCCGGGGACTCCGTCGACGGCTCCTGCTGCGCCGGCCGGCCCGGCAGCGGCGCCGGATTCGGGTCGCCCGGGGCGCAACCGAGGCAGACGGCGGCGAGCAGGACGGCAGCGAGGACGGCAGCCGGACGGACCTTGGGCATGGCGGACTCCTTCACCCGACGTGAGCGGTCAGCTACCACTACCGCCCCGCGCCGCCCGCCCGGCCACTCCAGCGGCCCGCCCCTCGGCGGTTGGAGTGGCCCGATTGCCCTGGATGGCCGCCTCCGCCCGGGTGGACCCCCGCACGCGGGCCGCGGCGACCGCCGCCGGCGGCCCGCGTCAGTCCGCGGACCAGACGGTGCGGTCGCCGCCGCGCCAGCCCACCAGGTCCGGATCGTCCAGATCGGGCTCGGACACCCCCGCGTGCCGGATGAACTCCGCCACGTCCTCCTCGCCGTACGCCCGGCCGACCAGCCGGCCGTAGATCTCGACCCGGCGGTACGGGCGGACGCCCCGGGTGGGCGGGCGCACCACGACGGGCGGGGTGAAGATGTCCTCGCCGCTCTGCTCCGGTGACGCTGCCATACCCCCAGTGTCACCCGCCGCGCACCCGAGCGGCGCCGGCCGCATCCCCGGATCGCCCGACCGGCCCACAGCACGGCGCGCCGCCCGGTCCCTGCTTCCCGTCCGGTCGTCCCCCTCCGCGCGGGCCCGCCGTCCGGTCGGACGTCTCCACAGGGGCCCGCCCTCAGGCCGGCCGTCGCCCCGGCCGCTCGGGCAGTGCCTCGGTGAGCAGCGGCGCCCGGTACAGCGGCGGCGGTTCGCCGGGCAGGTCGGCCAGGTACCAGTAGTGCCGCAGCATGAACTGCAGGATCCTCCGCACCCGCAGCAGCAGCGCCGCGGCCAGCGGCAGCTCGACCAGCAGGGCCGCGGCGACGCTCGCCCAGACGTCGTCCGTCCCCCAGGACAGCATCACGTCGAACCAGGCGTCGCAGATCAGCAGGACGCCCGCCGCCAGCGCCCACGGCACCAGCAGCCGGCGCCGCTGCCAGCCGAACCAGGCGGTCGCCGCCAGGGCCGCCAGCAGTCCGAGGTCGAAGCCGACCCAGGCGAGCCGCCACTGCCGGGCCTCGAAGTGCACCGGCAGCGTCGCGGCCAGGAAGCCGATCCACGGCAGCAGCGCCGCGCAGCACACCACCAGGACGCCCAGGCCCCGGCGCCGCCGCCGGTCGATGCCGCGCAGCTCCTCCTCGGTGAGCTGCTCGCGCCAGTCGGTGGGGTGCCCGCAGTGCGGGCAGCTCACGCGGTGCTGCACCATGGCGTACTCCCTGGCCGGGCGGTCCCCTCCCGGCATTCTCCCGCCGCCCCGGGGACGCCGCAGGGCCCGCCAGCCCGCCGCCCCGGGGACGCCGCAGGGCCCGCGCGGGCTGCCTCCGGGCCCGCCGCGAGGGCGGGGCCGGGGCGTCCGAGCGGGCCCTGGCGGGGTGGGTCAGTGCTGCCAGACCTTGACGTAGTCCACCTGCATGTCGGTGTCGGCGGTCACGGTGTCGGTCGTGTAGACGCCGTTGTTGAGGATCAGGTACTGCGGGCTGCTGGTGATGCCCGTGGTGATCTGGCCGACCTTCTTGCCGTCGTAGTAGTAGGTGACGGAACCGGGCGCCCACTCGGCGCCGTAGGTGTGCCAGCCGGTGTAGTCGCCGGGCGCGCAGCTGCCGGGGCCGCCGGAGGGCGAGTGGTAGTGGTAGCAGGCCTGGCCGCCCAGGCCCTCCATCACGTCCATCTCACCGTCGGCCGGCCAGCTCTGGCCGTCCGTCCAGAAGGCCGGCCAGTTGGAGATCGTGCCGCCGTTGCCGGGCAGGTAGATCCGGGCCTCGAAGGCGCCGTAGGTGAACTGCGCCTTGCCGTTGCTCTGCACCATGCCCGAGGTGTACGGGAAGGACTTGCCGTTCGCGGTCGCCGCCTTCGGCGTGGCGACCAGGTGCAGGTTGCCGCCGCTGACGGTCGCCTGCGAGGGGGCGTAGGCGGCCTTCTCGTAGGAGTTCACCGGCGGGGTGGTGCAGGTCGCGCAGCCGAGCCAGTTGGCCGTCCACTTGCCGGAGTCGACCGAGGTGCCGTTGAAGTCGTCGGCGAAGACCTGGCGCCAGCTGCCCGCGATGCCCAGCGGGCCGCCGCTGCTGGGAGCGGTGGACGCGGACGCCGAGGCGCTCGGGGTGGCGGTGGCGCTCGGGGTCGCGCTCGCGGTGGGCGTGCTGCTGGCCGAGGCGGAGGTGCTGGGCGCGGTGGGAGCGACGGGCGCGGTGGGCGCGGTGCTCGCCGGGGCGGAGCTGCTCGCCGCGGCCGTCGGGGTCGGCGAGGCCGAGGTGGCCGGTGCGGACGGCGTCGGGCTCGGCGTCGTCACCGTGGTGCCGTCGGAGGTGAACGCCTTCTTCGGCGCCAGGTTGTGCCAGACGTTGTTCGCCTTGTAGGCGACGAACATCGTGTAGGCGCCGGCCGGGAAGGTCCGGCTCTTGGGTACGAAGGTCTGCTGCGCCGAGGTCAGCGTGGTCGGGATCGCGCCGGCGAAGTCGTAGTTGGCGCCGCTCGAGGATCGGACCGCGACGGTCAGCGCCTGGACGGCGGTCTGCTGGGTGGCGTGCACCTTCGCGGTGGCGGTCACCGTGGCGCCGGCGGAGGGCGCCGCGGGAGTGAGCGTCAGCGAGTCGACGACGACAGGTTCGGACGAGCCGCCCGGGGCGGCCCAGGCTGCGGCGCCGGTTCCGACGGCGGTGACCGCGAGCCCGAGGGCGGCAACCCGGCGGGCGGTGAGTCGCGCGGTACGGCGGTGCTTCGAGTTTCTGGGCATGGGGTGGGGGAACCTTTCGTACCCCCCTACGGACGTGGCCCGCCCTTCCGAGACCGGAGAGGCGGACCGCTCAGCGCCAGAGCCTGCGCGACGGTCCGCTCGCGGCGCAAGCCCGCTGCACCGGCCGCACGGCGTCCCGATCGCGTGTACACGCCCAAAATCCCAGGTGAGGCGGTGTGGTTGGGCGGTTCCTGTGATCTCGGGCACAGGGGGTTTATGTCCGAATTAATGCGAGTTGATAGGGAATTGGGTGGTATCGGAGGCGTCCTGGAGGGCGTCCCTGACGGCGCCTCACCCGTTCCGCGCCCCCACTGTGCCGGGCCCGCGCTCCCGTGCTCCGCGCTCTGCGCCTGGCCCGGGGGCCACCGCATGCCGTCCCCTTGAGGGACGCCCGGGGGCGGTGCGGACCACCCGCCGCCCGGGCGGCCAGGCAGTCCGTCCGGGGCCTCACGCCAGCAGGTTCACCCCGGCCTCGAACACCCGCGGCAGCCGAGCGGCGAGCGGCACGATCCGTGGCGCCAGCACCGGCCGCTGCCGCGCCCACAGCAGTGCGCCGGTCAGCAGGCGGTAGCTGCGCGAGGCACGCCGCCAGGCCCGCTCGTACGCCTCCGGCCGGCCCGTCCGCACGCAGTGCACCAGCGCGTCCGCGCAGGCCAGGGCCACCGACAGGCCCTCCCCGGTGAGTGCGTCCAGATAGCCGGCCGCATCGCCCACCAGCAGCGCCCGCCCGGCGACCCGCGCCCGGACCTGCTGGTGCAGCGGCCCCGCACCGCGCACCGCTGTGCCCGCCCCGGCCGGCAGCCGGGCCGCAAGCAGCGGGAAGCGCGCCAACTGCTCGTCGAACGGCGCCCGGTCGCAGGTGAGCAGTGCCACACCCACCAGCTCCGGGCCCAGCGGTGTGACGTACGCCTCGGCCCGCGCCGACCAGTGCACCTCCACCGACCCGCACCACGGCGCCACGGGGTAGTGCCGGCGCAGCCCGTACCGGGCGGACCGGCCCGGCGGCGGCGGCCGGTGCAGGCCGAGGGAGCGCCGGACGGGGGAGTGCAGCCCGTCCGCTGCGACCAGGTGGCGGGCCGTCAGCCCGGCCGCCCGCACCGCGTGCGGGCCCACGTCGACCGGACCGACCCGCAGCGGCAGCACCCGCACACCGAGCTCCGCGGCCCGCGCGGCCAGCGCCGCGTGCAGTACCGTGCGCCGCACCCCGAGCCCGTGACCCGAGCGGAACCGCGCCTCCGCAGCGCGGCCCCCGGCCGCCTCCAGGTAGCGGATGCCGTGGAACGCGCGGCCCTCCGGCGCCACCCCGAGCCCGGCCAGCGCCCGGACGGCGGCCGGCATCAGCCCCTCCCCGCAGGCCTTGTCCACCGGCGTCGGACGCGGCTCGGCCACCACCACCTCCAGGCCCGCGAGCGCGCCGTGCACGGCGGTGGCCAGCCCGGCCGGGCCCCCGCCCACCACCAGCAGGTCGATCACCGGGCGACCGCCGGCACCGCCCCGCCGAGCGCCGCCTCCTCGCACCGGATGCGCACCCCGAGCAGCCACAGGTTCAGCGCCGTGAAGGCGCCGGCCGTCAGCCACGCCGAGTGCACCAGCGGCAGCGCAGCCCCCTCCACCACCACCGCCAGGTAGTTGGGGTGCCGCAGCCACCGGTACGGGCCGCGGGTGACCAGCGGCAGGCCCGGCACCACGATCACCCGGGTGTTCCAGCGCGGCCCGAGCGAGACGATGCACCACCAGCGCAGCGCCTGCGCGGCGACCACCAGCAGCAGCATCGGCACACCCAGCGCGGGCACGAACGGCCGCGCCATCACCGCCGGTTCGACCAGACAGCCGACCAGCAGCGCCTTGTGCAGCAGCACCATCGGCGGGTAGTGGCCGCGGCCGTGCTCGGTGCCACCGCGAGCGAGGCTCCAGGCGGCGTTGCGGCGCGCGACGACCAGTTCGACGAGCCGCTCGGCGGCGACCAGCAGGACGAGCAGGGAGTACCAGGACATGGGGCCTCGATCACCAGCGGAGCAGGACGAGTTCGGAACAGAAGCCGGGCCCCAGCGCGAGCACCACGCCGGCCGAGCCGGGCGGCGGCGGACCGTCCGCCTGGACGTCGCGCAGGATGTGCAGCACCGAGGCGGAGGACAGGTTGCCCACCAGGCCCAGCGAGCGGCGGCTCGGCGCGAGCGCGGACTCCGGCAGGCCGAGCGCCTCCCCGAGCGCGTCCAGCACCTTCGGCCCACCCGGGTGGCAGATCCAGGCGGCCACCTCGTCGGGCTTCAGGTCGTGCTCGGCGAGGAAGGCCGCGACCTCCTCGGCGACGTGCAGCCCGGCCAGCTCCGGCAGCGCCCCGCCGAGCACGATCCGGAAGCCGCGGTCCCCGATGTCCCAGCCCAGCAGGTGCCCGGTACCCGGGTAGAGGCGGCTGCGGGTCGCCACCACCCGCGGGCCGGGGGAGTCGTGGAAGCGCGGGTGCTCCGGACCGACCGCCAGCAGCGCGCCCGCGCCGTCCCCGAACAGTGCCGAGGCCACCAGGTTGGCCGTGGAGGCGTCCGACCGCTGCAGGGTCAGTGAGCACAGCTCGGTGGAGAGCAGCAGCGCGGCATGGTCCGGCCGGCCGGCCAGATAGTCGTGCACCCGGGCCAGCCCGGCCGCGCCCGCCGCACAACCCAGCCCGAACACCGGCAGCCGGCGGACGTCCTGCCGCAGCCCGAGCGGGCCCGCCAGACGGGCCTCCAGCGACGGTGCCGCGATCCCGGTCACGGACGTCGACACCACCAGCTCGATCTCCTCGGCGGCCAGCCCCGACTCGGCCAGCGCCGTCCGCGCGGCCCGCTCGCCGAGCTCCAGTGCGGCGGCGATGAACGCGTCGTTGGCCTGTCCGAAGCCGTCGATCCCCGCGTACCGCTCCAGCGGCAGCGCCAGATGACGGGTCGCCACCCCGGCCCCGGCGTGCAGCCGCTCCAGCACCGCCCGGTCCGCATCCGGCGGCAGGCAGAGCACGGCCAGCGCCTCGGTGATCTCCTCCTGCCGGTACCGATGGACCGGCAGCACCCCGCTCACCGCCACAATTCGGGTCATCGGCTCAGCATAGGGACAACTCGGATGAATGAGTCGAAAGAGGGATGTGTGGGCGTGCCACGTTCCAGGTGCCGCATGCCGCGCCTGTCGGGGGGTGTCCCGGATGCCCTGGATGCCGGCGCCGTATGGGTGATGCCGTATCACGTTCGTGAGGGGGTGCCGTGGTGCGGTGGCCTTGGCGCGGTCTCTTGCTCGTGGGAGCCGCTGTGGCGGGGGTGACGCTGTATAACCTCGCCGGTGTGAGACCGTGAAACTGTGACAGAGTGTAACCGGAGTGACGGCCTGTCCAGTCCGTGAACCCGACCACCTCCCTGCAGGACTGCGCGATCGTGCACCTCCGGATCGGATCGGATCGGATCGGCCTCTCCGGGCGGTGTGCGTGACCGTCGCGTGCGTGATGCCCTGTCACCCAGCCCGCCCGATGCAAACGCGATGGTGTGTAACCGGAGGGACGGCCTGTCCGCTTCGCGCCACCCACCTCCCAGGGATACGCGATCACCCACCCGTGCCCCGGCGTGCCACCGCACACCGCAGACCGCCCACCGGCCGCCGCCCGCCGCCCGCCGGACACCGGACACCCCACATCGCCCTCGCACTGCCGCCGCGTGCCGTTGCGGGGCGAACGGAGGGTGAGGGCCTAACCTGACGGCATGTCCAGTGGGATGGACGCCGCGGCAGCCGGGCGGTGGATCCGCCGGCCGGCCCTGCTGCTGGCCGCGTGCCACCCCGCTCCGGCTGCCGCCGTCACCGCCTTCGCCGCGGGGCTCGCGGCCGCTGCCGGCCGCGGCAGAGGCGCCGTCCTGCTCACTGCGGCCGCCACGGCCGCCGGTCAGCTGTCCATCGGCTGGTCCAACGACCGCATCGACTCCGCCCGGGACGCCGCCGCCGGACGCGCCGACAAGCCCCTCGCCCGCGGCGCCCTCGCCCCCGGGACGGTGGGCACCGCGGCCGCTGCCGCGCTCGCCGCCGCCGTTCCGCTCTCCCTCGCCTGCGGCACCGGGGCCGGGGCCGCCCACCTCGCCGGCGTCGCCGCCGGCTGGGCCTACAATCTCCGGCTGAAGCGGACGGCCGCCTCCTGGCTGCCGTACGCGGTGGCCTTCGGGGCCCTGCCGGCCTTCGCCACCGCGGCCGTCCCGCCCTGGTGGGTGACGGCCGCGGCCGCGCTGCTCGGCTGTGGCGCGCACTTCGCCAATGTCCTCCCCGACATTCCGGCGGACCGTGCCGCCGGCGTCCTCGGCCTGCCCCAGCGCCTGGGCCGCCGCCCGTCCGCCGCGGTGGCCGCCGCCGCGACGTCCGCCGCCACCGCCGTCCTGGTCCTCGGCCCCGGGCATCCCGTCCCCCCGGCGGAGGCCCTCGCTCTGGCCGTCGCCGTCGCCACCGCCCTGCTGGCCCCCGTCACGCCCGGCCGGATCCCCTTCCTCGCCACCATCGCCGTGGCGGGCCTGGACGTCGCACTCCTGCTCGCCCGCGGCCCGGCCGCCGGATGACACGACCACCTATCCCGCGGCCCGGCCGCCCGCGCAGCACCCCGCCGCCCGCCCGGCCTCCCGCTGCCCACCTTCCGGACCGCCCGACCT
>NZ_JAHTIK010000001.1:6441879-6501300 GCF_025655475.1 Kitasatospora sp. DSM 101779
GCCCGCCCGTCCGCCCGCCTCATCGCTCGGTACGGTGGACGGTGATCGCACAGAACCTTCCCGCCGGTCAATGAGAGGCTCCCCATGGAACAGCGCGTACTCGGCCGGACCGGCCGTCCCGTCTCCGTCATCGGCCTCGGCACCTGGCAGTTGGGCGCGGACTGGGGTGACGTCCGCGAGCAGGACGCGCTCGCCGTGCTGGACGCCGCGGTCGAGAGCGGTGTCACCCTGTTCGACACCGCCGACGTCTACGGCGACGGCCGCAGCGAGCAGCTGATCGGACGCCACCTGAAGGAGCGTCCGGACGCGGGCGTCTTCGTCGCCACCAAGTTCGGCCGTCGGGTCGAGCAGCGGCCGGAGCACTACAATCTCGCCAACTTCCGTGCCTGGGCGGACCGTTCCCGCACCAACCTGGGCGTGGACCGGCTCGACCTGGTGCAGCTGCACTGCCCGCCCACCCCGGTGTACTCCTCCGACGAGGTCTTCGACGCCCTGGACACGCTGGTGGCGGAGGAGCGGATCGCCGCGTACGGCGTCAGCGTCGAGACCTGTGCCGAGGCGCTGACGGCGATCGCCCGGCCGGGTGTGGCCAGTGTGCAGATCATCCTCAACGCGTTCCGGCTGAAGCCGCTGGAGCGGGTGCTGCCGGCGGCCGCGGATGCGGGCGTCGGCATCCTCGCCCGGGTGCCGCTCGCCTCCGGTCTGCTCTCCGGCCGTTACACCCGGGACACCGTCTTCCCGGCGGACGACCACCGCACCTACAACCGGCACGGCGAGGCCTTCGACCAGGGCGAGACCTTCTCCGGAGTGGATTTCGCGACGGGTGTCGAGGCGGCCGTCGAGTTCTCGGCGCTCGTCCCGGCGGGGGCCACCCCCGCCCAGACGGCGCTGCGCTGGATCGTCCAGCAGCCGGGCGTGACCACGGTGATCCCGGGGGCCCGCAACCCCGAGCAGGCCCGCGCCAATGCGGCGGCCGCCGCGCTGCCGCCGCTCTCCGACGCCGCCCTGGAGGCCGTCCGCGACCTCTACGACCGCCGGATCCGCCCGCAGGTCCACGACCGCTGGTGAGCCGCCGGGGCCGCCCGGTCGGCGCGCACCCGCGTCAGAGCGCCACCACCGGGCGGCCGAGCAGGTCGTCGCACCAGTCGCCGTCGTCGAGCAGTTCCGCGAGCTCCGGGTCGCGGTACGCGGTGGCCAGCGGCAGCCAGGCCAGGAAGGCGCCGTAGCCGCCGCAGGTGGCGGATCCGCCGTCCCCGCCGCACATCACCGCCGGATCCGCGGTGACCTCCGGCCGGTACGGGTCCTGCGCGATGCGCAGCCCGAAGGCGTTGGGCCGGTGCTGCGGGCCGTCGGGGGCGCTGAGCGGGTCGTCGGCGTCCGGGTGGGTGGCGCCCCAGCGGAACAGCGTCGGCGCGCCGGCCCCGCAGGCGTACTCCCACTCGTCCGGGGTGGGCAGCCGCCAGCCGTGCGCCTCGAAGTCGACCTCCCCGGCGTCGACCGCCTCGACGCCCACCAGCAGCGCCGGGATCCGCACTGTCCGGACGGGGCTCAGCACGCCGGCCAGGTACGCGCGCAGATCCGTCGGGAAGCCGAAGCCGCGGCAGCTTTCCGCGTACGAGGCCGCCTGCTCCGGCGTCGCCTCGAAGGCCACCGCGTCGAAGCCCAGCTGTACCTCGCCGCCGGGCACCAGCGCGAAATCCCGCCCGTGCAGCACCACGGTGGCCGTCCCGTCCGGCGCCACCGCCCAGCCGTCCGCCCCGAGCCGTTCCGCGGCCGTCCGCAGCACCCGGCTCCGCCACTCGTCCGCGCCGTCCCGCCAGGCCCGCAGCGCCAGCTCCCCGATCTCCATGTCCGGGATCCTGTCACCCGCCCCCGACACCGGGGCGCCCCCCCGGCGCGACCCGTGCGCCCCGGCGACACCCCTAGGCTGGAGGAAGCACCCGCCACCGTCGGAGGGAGTGGCCGCCATGACCGAGCCGACCGCCGGGCGCCCGCACATGCCCGGGTACGGCATCCGGCCCGCGGACGAGGGCACCGGACTGCTCAGCTGGGAGTGGGCCGAGAAGCGTCTGGCCGGTTCGCACGACTACTGGGTGTGCTCGGTGCGCCCCGACGGCCGTCCGCATACCATGCCGGTCTGGGGCGTCTGGCTGGACGGCGCGTTCTGGTTCTCCAGCAGCGTCTCCTCCCGCAAGATGCGCAATCTCGCGGAGCGGCCCGACTGTGTGGTCGCCACCGAGGACCCGCGGGACCCGGTCGTGCTGGAGGGGCGGGCCGAGGCCACCGCCGAGCGGGCCGAGATCGCCGCCTTCCTGGCGGCGCTGAACGCCAAGTACGCGGTGGCGTACGGCATCGGCTTCCTCGACCCGGCGGTCAACGCCACCGTGCGGGTCCGCCCGGACCAGGCGATCGGCCTGCTGCACACCGACTTCCGCGGCTCGCCGACCCGCTGGCGCTTCACCGACGAGGACTGACCGCGACGGCCGGGGGCGCCGAGAGGCGTCTCAGGGCGCGGTGGCCGGGTCCGCCGCCTCCTTGGGCACGTCCGGCCGGCGGAACCACGAGCCCTGCACGGCCCACTGCACGAGCATCAGGATCACGCCCAGCACCAGCGCGCCGATGCCGATGACCGTCACACCACCGGTCTTGCCGAAGATCGGCAGGTCGATCGAGGTCGAGCCGTAGTCCGGGTCGGCGTACACGTCGAAGGCGCCGTAGCAGAAGAAGTACAGCAGCATCAGGCCGCCGAGCAGCGGGGCGACGCCCTTGAGGACGAAGTCCTTGACACTGCGGGTCAGCACCTTGCGGTAGTACCAGACGCAGGCGAAGCCGGTCAGGCCGTAGTAGAAGGCGATGCCGAGGCCGACCGAGGCGATCGAGTCGGCGAGGACGTTGCCGCTGATCGCGGTGAGCAGCACGTAGAAGGCGATCGAGGCGAGGCCCATGCCGATGGTCGACCAGGTCGGGGTGAGGTGGCGGGGGTGCACCCGGCCGAAGTGGGAGGGCAGCGCCTTGTGGGCGGCCATCGAGAAGCTGGTGCGCGCGGTCGGCAGGATGGTCGTCTGGGTGGACGCCGCCGACGAGGTCAGCACCATGAAGATCATCAGCTTGCTGAGGAACCCGCCGAAGCCGCTGGTGCCGAACACGGCGTCACCGAGCCCCGACAGCACGTCCCCCGAGTTGTCCTCGTTGCCGAGCCCGATGCCCTCCGTGCCGACGCCCGCGAAGGCCATCGCCGCGGTCGACACCAGGGCGTAGATGAGCAGCAGCAGGACGGTCGAGATGACGGCGGCCCGGCCCGGCGTGCGGGCGGCGTCCGCCGTCTCCTCGTTGACGGACACCGCGGTGTCCCAGCCCCAGTAGATGAACACCGCGGAGAGGATGCCCGCGGTGAACGCCGTCGACGATGACACCTCGAACGGGTTGAACCAGGAGCCGTCCACCGTGATCGCCGTGGACGGCGGGTTCGAGCCGTACACCTTGACCAGCGCGGTCACCGAGAGCAGCACCAGCATCACGACCTCGATGCACAACAGCCATCGCTGCAGGGCCGCGGACAACTCGATGCCGATGTAACAGATCCACGTCATGACGACGATCCAGACGACGCCGGCGACGGTCGTCCAGGTCGTCGAGTTCGCCAGCGAGTCCAGGCCGAACAGCTGGAAGCCGTACACACCCGCGATCTGCGCCAGGTTCGCCATCACGATGATGTCGGCGACGATGATGCCCCAGCCGCCCATCCAGCCCGTCCGCGGGCCGAACGCCCGCGCCGCCCAGGTGAACGTCGTCCCGCAGTCCGGGTCGGAGGCGTTCAACTCCTTGTAGGAGAAGGCGATCAGCAGCATGGGGATGAACGCCAGGATGGTGATGATCGGCGCCTGCAGGCCGACCCCGACCACGATGATGCCCAGCGTCGCCGCCAGGCTGTATGCGGGGGCCGTGGAGGCCAGGCCGATGGCGACGGACGACACCAGACCGAGCGCGCCGGTCTTCAGACCCTTCTCGCCGGCACCCGAGCCGGTCGACCGGGGTGCGGTGGAAGGAGTCTGACTGCCGGGAGGCGTCGACACCGGACCCACCCCCTCTCTCCAGCCCGGAGGCTGTGACGGGGCCGCAAGGGGCTCGTACTTGCACCATCGTACGCCGGTACGTGCCACCCCACGCTGCATCCGCACCACCTGTGACCTGCGCAGACGTCAATTCACCCGGTGGGCCCAGTCGGCGCGGGGCCCGCCCGGGCGGCGGCGCGCAGCCGGGCGGGTGCCACCAGCAGAAAGGCGTCCAGCACCAGGTCCTCGACCTGCCGCCAGTCGACCTCGACGTCCAGGTACACCCCGATCCAGCCGCGGCCGCCCACGTACGGCGGGCGGAAGTACCGGTCCGGGGCGGCCGCCACCAGGTGCTCCTGCACCCCGGCGGCGGCCGCCGCCCAGAAAGCCGTCCGGTCGTCGTGGTGCCGGTCCGACGTCGTCGCGAACATCGGCCGGCCCGCAACCAGGCCGCCTCCCCGTGGCTCGGCCGCTCCTCGGCGCCGGGCAGCGCCAGGCACACCGCACGCAGCCGTTCCACCGCGGCGGCCCGGCGCGTCCCCTCCTTCCGGCCCGAGGCGCGGCCCGCCGCCTCAGCCACGGACGCGCGGCTCACCGCGGTACGTGCCGAAGTACCAGCGGTTGCCCTCCGGGTCGCGGGCGGCGAAGTCCCGCGAGCCGTAGTCCGTCTCGTGCAGGTCGTCCACGATCTCGGCGCCCGCGGCGGCGGCCCGCGCGTGCACCGCGTCGGGGTCCGCCGTCACCACGTACGCCCCGAAGCTGCCCGGCGGGGTCGGACCGCTGTTCTCCGCACCGTCCGGGTCCTCGCGGACCGAACCCAGCATCACCCCGCCGCCCTCCGGCCAGCTCAGCTGGGCGTGGTGCACCACGGCACCCTCCCCGTACACCACCGTCTCCTCGAAGCCGAACGCCTCCACCAGGAAGGCGATCAGCTTGCGCGCGTCGTGCGCCCGCAGCGTCGGCCACACCTGTGGTGCGGGCGCCCCGTCCGGGACCTCTGCCGTACCCATCACTCCACCTCCGTGCCGTCGGCCGGTGCCGGCACGGAGCCGTGCGGTCGCACCCCGTGCCGTCACACCCCGTGCCGTCACACCCCAGCCTGCACCGCCCCCGGCACCCCGGCTTGGACGAATCGGAACTCCTCCGCCAGCCACACGCTCGGCGCGACGCCCGCCAGCGAACGGAACTCCCTGGCCAGGTGCGCCTGGTCGAAGTAGCCGCACCTCGCCGCGAGTTCGGCCAGCCGGCCGCCTCCCGACGCGGCCATCCGGCGGGCCCGGTCGAAGCGCACCACCCGGGCCGCGGCCTTCGGCGACAGCCCCGTCTCCAGCCGGAACCGCGCCGCGAGGTGCCGCTCGCTCCAGCCGACCTCCGCCGCCAGCGCCGACACCGGCAGCCGCCCTCCGCTGCGCCGCAGCAGCGCCCACACCCGCCGCACCTCCGGCGCCGCCTCGCCGTACGGCTCCGCGAGGCGCGGCAGCAGCGCGTCCAGCACCGCGAACCGCTCCGGCCAGCCGGACGCGGCGAGCAGCCGCTCCCGGACCTCCCCGGCGAGCGGCCCCAGCAGGTCCTCGGCCGGCAGGTCCAGGCCCGCCAGCTCGCCCGCCGGCAGCCCCAGCAGCGGGCGCGCGGCCAGCGGGTCCAGCGCCACCTGGATGCCGGACTGCCGACCCGGGTGGGTGATCAGTGCCGGCGTGGTGTGCAGTCCGCCGAGCAGCGCCGTGTAGTCCTGCGGTCCGCGGCCTGGCTCGGGATGCACCGCCACCGTCAGCGGGTCGTCCAGCGTGAAGATCAGCGTCAGCCACGGCGAGGGCAGCCCCCGGTGCCGGCCCGGCGGCAGACCGGCCTGCCGGTAGCCGGAGTACCGGGCCGCGTACCGCGCCATCGCCCCGGTCGGCCGCGCGCAGGGGCCCTCGTCCACCACCGCCTCGTCCACCCCGCCAGTATCGGCCCGCCGGGCGCTGCACGCGGTGCCCGGATGAGATCCGGGTCACATCCGGCGGGGTGGATGTCACACCTGGGCCCCCTGTGCTGCTCTCGATCGGTGACCGCACACGGGAGGCACACCATGACCGGCACCGCAGCGACCGGCAGCACGGACGACGGCGACGGGGCGACCCAGGACTTCGTCGACCACCGCGACCTGCTCTTCTCGATCGCCTACAGCATGCTCGGCACCGTCGCCGACACCGAGGACGTGCTGCAGGAGACCTGGCTCGCCTGGGCCGGCCGCGGCACCGCGCGGATCGACAACACCCGCGCCTACCTGGTGCGGATCGCCGTCAACAAGGCGCTCGCCCGCCGGGCAGCGGTCACCCGCCGCCGGGAGACCTACTTCGGCCCCTGGCTGCCCGAGCCGCTGGTCGCCCCCGCCGGCACCGAACCGCCCGCCGGCACCGCCGAGGAGGCCGAGCAGGCCGAATCGGTCTCGATGGCCCTGATGGTCGTCCTGGAGACGCTCTCCCCCCTGGAACGGGCCGTCTTCGTGCTGCACGAGGTCTTCGGCTACCAGCACACCGAGATCGCCGACCTGCTCGGCCGCAGCCCCGCCGCCGTCCGCCAGACCGCCCACCGCGCCCGCGAGCACGTGCACGCCCGGCGCCCCCGCTACCGCACCGACGCCGCGTTGCGACGCCGCGTCACCGAGCGGTTCGCCGCGGCCGTCGGCGGCGGCGACCTGCACGCACTGCTCGACCTGCTCGCCCCCGACGTCACCCTGTGGGCCGACGGCGGCGGCCGGGCCCCGGCCGCGGGGCGCCTGCCCGTGCACGGCCGCGAACACGTCGCCCGGACGCTGATGGCCGGCGCCGCGCGGAACGCCGCCACCCTGCACGTCCGCTGGGCGCGGGCCAACGGCGACCCCTCGGCGGTCCTGTTCGCCGGCGACGAGCCGTTCGCCGTGCTGGTCGTCGAGCCGACCGCCGACGGCGACCACGTCCGCGACATCTACTTCGTGACCAACCCCGAGAAGCTCACCCGCATCCCCTGACCCACCGGGAGAAGACCGTGAAGATCACCGTCGTCGCCGCCACCGGCGGCATCGGCCGCCACCTCCTCGACCAGGCGCTGGCCGCCGGCCACCAGGCCACCGTGCTCGTCCGCAACCCCGACCGGCTCACCCCCGAGCAGCGGGCGTCCGACCGGACACGGGTCGTCACCACCGACCTCGCCGACCCGGACCCGGCAGCCGTGGAACGCGCCGTGGACGGCGCCGACGCCGTCCTCTCCGGCCTCGGCGCCCGCTCCAACGCCGAGGCGGGCGTCGCCGAGCGCGGCACCCGCGCCCTCGTCCGCGCGATGCGCAGCACCGGTACCCGGCGGATCGTCGTGGTCAGTGCCGCACCCGTGGGCACCGTTCCCTCGCCCGGCCGCCCCACCCCGCCCCGGTACGACCCCGGCGACGGCTTCCTGATGCGCCACCTCTTCGGGCCCGCCGTCAAGGCCGCGCTCCGGCCGCACTACGCCGACCTCGCCCGGATGGAGGACGAACTGCGGGGCAGCGGGCTGGACTGGACGGTCGTCCGCCCGCCCCGGCTCACCGACGGACCTGCCACCGGCACCGTCCGGACGGCCCGCGGGCAGAACGTGCGCGGCGGCTGGACCGTCCCGCGCGCCGAGGTCGCCCGGCAGATGCTGCGGCTGCTCGACGACCCGCAGGCCGTCGGCGAGGTGATCGCGGTGGCCCGCTGAGCCGTCGCCGTCGCCGTTGCCGTTGCCGTTGCCGTTGCCGTCGCCGGTGCTGCCGTCGTCGCCCGGGCGCGGGCGGCACCGCCGCGGTGTCCCGTGCTCAGGCGGCGGCCGGCAGCCGGTCGGCCACATGCCGGACGCTCTCGACGGGTGCCGCCGGCGCGGGCAGGACCGGGGTGCCGAACACCGCCGCCTGCGCTGCCGCGGCCAACTCGCGGCGGCCCACCGCACCCGCCGGGATCGGCGCACGGAACTCCACCTCCGCCACCAGCCCGCGGGCGGCGAGCACCCGGCGCAGCGAGGAGAGCAGCCCGTCCTCGCCGACGAACGCCGCGACGGTCGCCGTCCGCCCGTCCGCCAGCCGGTAGCTCAGCGCCATCGGCTGGACGGTCGCCCCGGCCCGGACGGCCGCCTCGAACAACGCCGGCCGGAACCGCCCGCCGCGCCGCCCGCACCAGGTGCTCCCTTCCGGGAACACTGCCACCCGCTCGCCACGGCGCAGCGCCGCCGCGATCGCGTCCACGGTGGCCGGCAGCGTGCGCAGCCGGTCCCGGTCCAGGAAGAGGGTGCCCGCCCAGGCCGCCACCGGGCCGAGCAGCGGCCAGGCCCGTACCTCCGTCTTCGCCAGCATCCGGCTCGGCCGGACGGCCGCCACCAGCAGGATGTCCAGCCACGACACGTGGTTGGCCACCAGCAGCACGCCGCGGTCGGTCCGCACGCCGCGGTCGGTCCGCACGCCGCCGTCCGTCCGCGGTGCCGGGCCCGCCCGCAGCTCCACCCCGAGCGAGCCGATCACCAGCCGCGCCCAGCGCCGCACCAGCCGCTCGCGCAGCACCGGCGTGCAGCAGCCGCGCACCAGGGGCGCCAGCGCCGCCCCGGCCAGCAGCAGTGCCGCGCAGGAGGCGGCGCGCAGCAGCTGCCGCCCGGGTCCGACCGCCGGGTGGGGGGCGGCCACGCAGTCCTCCGGCGTGCAGGGCGCCGTCGGCAGCCAGGCGCTCACAAGGCGGGCCCGGCGGACAGGAAGTGCCGCAGGTAGCGCGGGTCGGTCCGCTCCAGCGACAGCAGCACGTACAGGTCGGCGACGCCGAAGTCCGGGTCGTGCGCGGGCTCGCCGCACACCCAGGCGCCCAACCGCAGGTAGCCCCGGAGCAGCGGCGGGATCGCCGCGCGGGCCGGCCGGGCGACGCCCTCGTGGTCCCAGGGGCGCAGCGGCGACACCCGGTACTCCTCCGGCGCGAGGTGCTTGGCGAGGACGGCGTCGCGGACGCCGGCCGCCTCCGTGCCGCCGTCCGCCAGCGGGACGGAGCAGCAGCCCGCCACCCAGGTGTTGCCGGTGGTCGTCAGGTAGCGGGCGATGCCGCCCCACATCAGGTTGATCACGGCGCCGCTGCCGCGGTGGTCCGGGTGGATGCAGGACCGGCCGACCTCCACCAGGCCGTCCCGCAGCCCGGCCAGCCGGGACAGGTCGAACTCGGTGTCGGAGTACAGCCGGCCGGCCCAGCGCGCCGCCTCCGGGCGCAGCAGCCGGTAGGTGCCGACCACCTCGTTGGTGCCGTTCTCGCGGACGAGCAGGTGGTCGCAGTGGTCGTCGAAGGCGTCGACGTCCAGGCCGGGCAGCGGGCTGTCCAGGGCGGCGCCCATCTCCTCGGCGAACACCCGGTGGCGCAGCCGCTGAGCGGCCCGTACATCGCCCTCGTCCTGGGCCAGCGCGACGCTGTAGCCGACCGGCACGGGAGCCTGCGGGATCCGGGCGGCGGCCTGGGGAGCGGCGGCCCGGTCGGGGACGGACGGTGTGAGGACGGGGGCGGTGGTCATCTCGGCTCTCCCTGCTCGTGGACGGGACTGGACGCACTGCGCTCCGGACCGGCCCTTGTCCCGTCACGCTCATGACGGGCGGGTCACCCGTATGTCTCCCGTGGCAGGTCGGCATCGAGGTGGCCACCCGACAGCGCGCAGATGTGGACCGGCTGAACGCCTGGCGCGGCCCGCGCACCGCCCGCCGCCGGGGTCCCCGGGGTCCGTCCCGGCCCACCCGTCCCGCACCGCACCCCCCGGTAGGGGCCCGTGCCGCCGCCCGTGGACCTTCCGTGCCCACCGGTGCGGCGTGCTGGCCACGCCCGCCGGGGGTCGGCCACACTGGCCCGATCGGGACGGGCGGCCCCGGCGGGGCCCGGCCGTGTCCGCCGTCGACGACGAGGTCGAAGGGGTCGATGCTGTGCGTGGAGATCTTCGCCGGCGCAGGGCCGCGCTGGAGGACGAGTGGTCCCGCTGGGTTCCCCACCGGGCGACCCCTCCGCAGGACTCCGCCGACGGCGCCGGAGTGCGCCCCGAGGTCGCGGACTCCTGGATCCGCTCGCTGACCACCGTCGACCCCGCCCGCACCTTCGCCCCGCACTCCGCCCCCGGCGCGCCCGGCCCCGACTGGGCGCACTCCCCGCTCCGCACCCCGGTCGACGCCGTCGCCGACGAACTCCGCGCGATCGCCGACGACGCAGGCTTCATCGCGGCCGTCACCGACGAGTCCGGCACCATCCTGTGGACCTGCGGCGGCCGCGTCATGCAGCGCAAGGCGGAACAGGTCAACTTCGCGCCCGGCGCCCGCTGGGACGAGCAGGCGATGGGCACCAACGCCCTCTCGCTCGCCCTGCGCACCGGCCGCGCCGCCACCGTCTTCTCCGCCGAGCACCTGGTCTCCGTCCTGCACGGCTGGGTCTGCTACTGCGCGCCGATCCGCCGCCCGGACGGCAGCATCGCCGGCACCCTCGACCTCTCCACCACCTGGGACCGCTCGCACCCGCTCGCGCTCTCCACCGTCCGCACCCTCGCCGCCGCCGTCGGGACCGCCCTGCCGGCAGCCCCCGGCAGCACCGCACGACCGGAGGGGCTGCGCCTCACCTGCCTCGGCCGCGAACGGGCCACCCGCAACGGCGTCCCGCTGCACCTGCCGCCGCGCCGCCTGGAGATCCTCACCCTCCTCGCCCTCGAACCCGAGGGTTTCACGGCCGAACGGCTGCGCACCGCCGTGTACGGCGACCGGCCGGTCACCGCCACCACCGTCAAGGCCGAGATCTCCCACCTGCGCCGCGACCTCGGCGGCGCCGTCTCCGCCCGTCGCTACCGGCTCACCGCGCCCGTGCGGTGCGACGCGGCCGAGGTGCGCCGCGCCCTGGCGGCCGGCGACACCGCCACCGCCGTACGGCTGTACACCGGCCCACTGCTGCCGCACTCCGACGCCCCCGCCGTCGTCGAGCACCGCGCGTACCTGGACGTCGCCGTCCGGGCCGCCGTCCTCGCCTCGGCAGACCCGGGGCCCGCCCTGCGGTACGGCGAACTCGCCCCGTACGACGCCGAGGTGCACGAGCACGCACTGCAGCTGCTCGCGCCCGGCGACGGGCGGCGTGCGGTGGCGCTGAGCCGGCTGCACGCCGCCGTCCGCGACTGACCGACTGCTCCGCCGACGGGCCCGCGGGGCGGCGCCAACCTTTCACCAACCCGAAGCGGTGAGAGTGGCCACCGTCCACGGCGGCCGGGCGACGGCCGCCGGACACCACCCCCGTACGCGTCTTTCGACGAGGAGAGCCGCCCATGGTGTACGCCCGGCCCGGAACCGAAGGCAGCATCGTCAGCTTCGCCCCCCGCTACGACAACTTCATCGGCGGCAAGTGGGTCGCCCCGGTGGAGGGCCGTTACTTCGACAACCCCTCGCCGATCACCGGGCAGACGTTCTGCCAGGTGGCCCGCTCCTCCGCGGCCGACGTCGAGCTCGCCCTGGACGCGGCCCACAACGCCGCCGAGGCCTGGGGCCGCACTTCCGTCACCGAACGCGCCAGCATCCTCAACCGGATCGCCGACCGGATCGAGCAGAACCTCGAGAAGCTGGCCGTCGCCGAGAGTTGGGAGAACGGCAAGCCCGTCCGCGAGACCCTCGCCGCCGACCTCCCGCTCGCCGTCGACCACTTCCGGTACTTCGCGGGCGTGGTCCGCGCCCAGGAGGGCGGCATCGCCGAGATCGACGCCGACACCGTCGCGTACCACTTCCACGAGCCGCTCGGCGTCGTCGGCCAGATCATCCCGTGGAACTTCCCGATCCTGATGGCGACCTGGAAGCTCGCCCCGGCGCTCGCGGCCGGCAACTGCGTCGTCCTCAAGCCGGCCGAGCAGACCCCGGTCTCCATCCTGCTGGTCGTCGAGCTGATCGCCGACCTGCTGCCGCCCGGCGTCCTCAACGTGGTCAACGGCTTCGGCGTCGAGGCCGGCAAGCCGCTCGCCTCCAGCCCCCGGGTCGCCAAGGTCGCCTTCACCGGCGAGACCACCACCGGCCGCCTGATCATGCAGTACGCCAGCGAGAACATCATCCCGGTCACCCTGGAACTCGGCGGCAAGAGCCCGAACATCTTCCTGCCGGACGTGATGGCCGCCGACGACGAGTACCTGGACAAGGCCGTCGAGGGCTTCGTGATGTTCGCCCTCAACCAGGGCGAGGTCTGCACCTGCCCGTCCCGTGCGCTCGTCCACTCGTCCATCTACGACGAGTTCATCGCCCGGTGCATCGCCCGCACCGAGGCGATCACCGCCGGCGACCCGCTCGACCCCGCCACCATGATCGGCGCCCAGGCCAGCAACGACCAGTACGAGAAGATCCTCTCCTACCTGGACATCGGCCGGCAGGAGGGCGCCGAGGTGCTCACCGGCGGCGGCGCCCGCACCGTCCCCGGCCTGGAGGGCGGCTACTACATCGAGCCGACGATCTTCCGCGGCAGCAACGACATGCGGATCTTCCAGGAGGAGATCTTCGGTCCGGTGGTCTCCGTCGCCACCTACGACACCGTCGAGGAGGCCCTGCACATCGCCAACGACACCCTCTACGGCCTCGGCGCCGGCGTCTGGACCCGCGACGGCAACACCGCCTACCGCCTCGGCCGGGCCATCAAGGCCGGCCGGGTGTGGACCAACTGCTACCACGCCTACCCGGCGCACGCGGCCTTCGGCGGCTACAAGAAGTCCGGCATCGGCCGCGAGACCCACCGGATGATGCTCGACCACTACCAGCAGACCAAGAACCTGCTGGTCAGCTACTCCGGTCAGAAGCTCGGCTTCTTCTGATGAAGCCGGCCCCCGCCAGGATCGAACTCACCGGCGCGGCAGAGGAGTTGCTGCGGACACTGGTGGCCGTGCACGGGCCGGTGATGTTCCACCAGTCCGGCGGCTGCTGCGACGGCAGCGCACCGATGTGCTACCCGCGCGGCGAGTTCCGCGTCGGCGCCTCGGACCTGCTGCTCGGCCGCGTCGCCGAAGGCGCGCCGTTCTGGATCAGCGCCGACCAATACGCCTACTGGCGGCACACCCACCTCACCGTCGACGTCGTCCCCGGCCGCGGCAGCGGATTCTCCCTGGAAGCACCCGAAGGCGTCCGCTTCCTGCTCCGCTCCCGCCTCTTCACCGACGCCGAGACCGAACTCCTCACCGCCCAGGGCCCGCCTCCGACGGGCGCCGACCACCAGGAGCAGTAGAGCGTGTCTTCAAAGGCGTACGGGTGCCTCGCAGGGGCGCAGGGAACTGCACAGTCTGGGGGTGCGCACCGTAGTGACCGGGCCGAGCCGGGATTTGTACGGCGGTCCGCATCCGAATCGCGCACTTCCGCCCCAGCCTTCGGCCGGGAGGTGCCCCCAGCGCCCCCTACGGCTGCCCGATCGCCTTTGAGGACAAGCCCTATCTTGATCTTTAAGCAACGGCCTCGAACGGGCTGCCGAACTTGATCACTCGTATCGGTAACTGCCGTACACGGAAGCGGCCTTCGCCTGATCCTGTGCTCCGACCAAGGAACACGCAGGACCAGAACGAAGGCCGTGGGCATGAGTCTGCTGTACGAGAGCGTCCGTCCGGACGGAGTCGCTGAACTGTCACGCTTGCGAGGTGAGTTCTACGCCTGTTTGACGCGGTGCGGGGATGCGGTGTTCGAGCCGGCCGACGTGGTGCTGTGCGCCGACGGGCCCGTCAGGTCGCTGGTGGAGCTCTCGCCGGTCGGCGAACACCGCCGCGGCCACGGAGGTCTCTACGACGCCTTGGCCCGCGGTCGCCTCGATGCCGACCGGCTTCGGCAGACGCTCGCGGCGGTGCCGCTGCCCCGGGCCGCCGACGGCCGGCTGGTCCTGGCGGTGGACATCACGTGCTGGCTGCGGCCGGACGCCCGCACCTCACCGCAGCGGATCCTCTGCCACACCTGCGGCCGCGGGAAAGACCAGCACATCCCCGTCCCAGGCTGGCCCTACTCGGTCATCACCGCCCTCGAGCCCGGCCGCAGCTCGTGGACCGCACCGCTGGACGCGCTGAGACTGGCGCCGGGTGATGACGCCGCCACCGTCACCGCACAGCAACTGCGCGAGCTCGTCCACCGCCTGATCACCGCCGGCCAGCGGCAGCCGGGCGACCCGGAGGTACTCATCGTCGCGGACGCCGGGTACGACGCCCCGCACCTGGCCTTCCTGCTGAAGGACCTGCCCGGTCGGGCGGTCCGGCAGCCGTCCGACCGGTCGTCGGTGAGTGGTCCATTCGTGGCCAACGCGGTGGGACGACGTCCGTGTTGCAGGGCGCCGCCCATTGTTCGAAGCAGGACCGACCGGCGAACGGGGGCGGCGAGGCCGGCCTCGTCCTCGAAGCGCGACGCGGGCAGGCTCAGTGCGCGGCATCCAACCGCGCCCGCTGGTCCGCCGTCAGCTCCAGCTCCACCGCTGCCAGGCTCTCGTCCAGCTGCGCCACCGACGACGCCCCCACCAGCGGCACGACGGGCAGCTCACCGCCGATCAGCCAGGCCAGCACCACCTGGTTCGCCGTCGCGTCCGTCTCCGCCGCGACCTCCCGCAGCACCGCCAGCCGCTTCGGCGTCCCCGCATGGTCGAAGCCCTCGCCCAGCGGCTTGTCCGAGCGGACGTAACTCCCGCCCAGCAGCGGTGAGTACGCCACCAGGGCCAGGCCCGGCTCCGAGCGCAGGTAGCTCAGCACCTCGCCGTCCGCGACCCCGATCGTGCCGTCCGCGGAGCGCAGCGACGGCAGATCGGTGCGGTGCCGCAGATAGCTGTGGTGGTACTGCAGCACCTCCCACCCCGGCAGGCCCGCCGTGGCCGCCAGCGCCCGGCCGCGCTCCACCCGCCACATCCGGTGGTTGCTCACCCCGAGCAGCCCGACCGTGCCCTCCGCCGCCAGCGAGCTGAACGCCTCCACCGTCTCGGCGAGTTCGGTTCGCGGATCCTCGATGTGCGCGTACAGCAGGTCGATCCGGTCGGTGCCGAGCCGCTCCCGGCTGCGCTCCGCCGACTCCCGCACGGTCTTCGCCGACAGGCCCTCCACGTCCAGGGTGAATCCCCGCGACGGCGCGAGCGGCCGGGCACCGAGCTTGGTGGCGACCACCACCTCGTCGCCGATCCCGCGGCTGCGCCGCCACCGGCCGAGCAGCGCCTCGCTCTCGCCGCCCTGTGAACCCTCCACCCAGAAGGCGTAGTTGTTAGAGGTGTCGACGAAGGTGCCGCCCGCCTCGACGAACCGGTCCAGCAGGGCGAAGGAGGTCCGCTCGTCCACCACGGTGCCGAACAGCATCGCCCCCAGGCTCAGCACGCTCACCTCGCGGCGGGTCGACGGCCCTGTGCCGATCGTGCGGTACTTCATCGCTGCTCCTCGGTTCTCGCCTGTTCCCTCGCGGGGACGAACGGTTCGGAGTCTGCCGGTTGGAGTGCACGCGAAGTCAACGCCGCCGCGGCGGTGGCGGGAACGCGCAGGTGCGCTACGGTCGTCCGACCCACCGGGCGCGCCGCAGCCGCGGCGGGCCGACCCGCACCGGACGGAAGGCAGGCCTGAAGCCGTGTCCCAGCACCATCCGCACCACGTGCAGCAGCAGAGCGGCCCGCCGCCGCGCCCCGGCCGGGCCTGGTGGTGGCTGCCCGAGCACGAGCGCCGCCGCCGCAGGGAGCAGCGCCGCGCCCGCGAGGAGTGGAAGCGCCGCAACAAGCGGACGAAGGGCGACAACGACTGCTGCGACGCCTGCGACTGTCTCGGCGACATCGCCGACCCCTGCATGATCGCCCTGATCCCGGTCATGCTGGCCTCCGTGCTGAAGGCCGCCGCCGGCCGGGGCCGAGGCCGGATTGCCGCCGACCCTGCCGCCCCCGTCCCGGCCGGGCCGCTCGCGGCCGGCCTGTACGACGCCGTCCGCTTCTACCGCACCCGGATCAGCCCCACCCGGGCTGCCCGCTGCCCCTACACCCCGTCCTGCTCCACCTACGCCGTGCAGGCCCTCCACCGGCACGGGGCGCTGCGCGGCAGCCGCCTGACCGCAGGCCGCCTGCTGCGCTGCCGCCCGGGCACGGACGGCGGACACGACCCCGTCCCCGGGCGGTGAGCCCGGGCGGCCTGGCAGGCTGGTCGGATGGTCACCGTCGATGACGTGCGCCGGCTGGCGCTCTCGCTGCCCCGGACGGAAGAGGCGCTGGTCCGCGACCGGATCAAGTTCAGGGTGGGCCGGATCGTCTACCTCGCCTTCAACCGCGAGGAGTCGGTCCTCGGCTTCGCCTTCCCCAGGGAAGAGCGGGAGGCCCTGATCACCTCCGCCCCGGACACCTTCCTGCCGCCCGACCCCGCCGACGAACGCTTCAACTGGGTCCAGGTCCGCACCGCGGCCATCGACACCGACGAGATGCGCGAACTCGTCCTGGACGCCTGGCGCATGGTCGTCCCCCGCCGCGTCGCCGAGGCCCACCTCGGCGGGGGCGGCCACGTGTCCGGGTGACGCTAGGACTTGGGACTGGTCGCATGCTCCGGGCAGCCGTGACAGAAGCAGCCGTCCAGGAACACCGCCGCCTTGGGGCCGGGGAAGAGGATGGCCACGGCACGGCGCGGTATCCCCGGCACCTTCGCGTTCACGCGGTAGCGCAGGCCCCACGCGGAGAGCAGACGTCGCACCGCCAATCCTGGGCGGCGTCGCGCGAGGCCTGGCGGCTCATGCGCGCGGCGACGGAGGGTGAGGACGCGGTCGGTGGCGTGGGGCCAATTCTCCGCCGTCCCACCTGACACTGTGGAGGGAGGAGACCGCGCCGCCGCAATGCAGAAGTGCGGGTCGGGACTGCTCCCGACCCGCACTCCGTGCAGCTGTGTCCGAGGGGGGACTTGAACCCCCACGCCCGATAAAGGGCACTAGCACCTCAAGCTAGCGCGTCTGCCATTCCGCCACCCGGACGGGGTGTGTTGCCTCGGGGTTTCCGTTTCCTTCGCCCCCTGGCGACAGAGAGAACATTACCAGGCCGCGGGAGTGCTTCTCACCTGCGTTTCTGCTGCTCGGGGCGGACGGCGCGGAACGATCCGAGCATATGGGCATGGATCGCCTTCAATCGGACATCGGCCCGGCCGTGGCGGAGGGGCTCACTCTGCTCGCCGCGCTCCTCTTCCCCAGGGCCGGTACCGACCGCCCTCGGCGGCTGCGGACCGTACGTCGATCGGGCGCCCCGTACGGCGCGCTCGACCTCGCGATCGGACTGCCGACGCTCGCATACCGGCCCAGCGGTTCCCGCCGCGCACCGGGCCGCTCCATGGCGCTGTCGCCGGAGTTCGACGGACTCGGCCTGATCAGCCTCGGTGCGAGCGCCTGCCGGGTGATCGGCGTGATCGGCACGGTCGAGGAGGCGTACGGTCGACCGCGGCAGGCGGCGGGGCCCGGGCATGGAGCCGTACCGGCCGGCCGGCGCGGCCGCGGACTCCCGCCAGGGTGTGCCCGGAAGGGGCCCGCGCGGACGTGGAGACCCCGGTGTCCGGCCGTGCTGATCTGGGAAAACCTCCCACGGTGTGACCGTTCCGCTGGTACAACGAATCGTGACCGGGCCGAAGTGGTCCGATCGCGTTCGCATGTGGTCTGAACAGTTCACCCGCCGCCAGTTTCCAGTACCTGGGCCAGTGGCCGACGGGTGCTCTCCTAGCCTCTGTGGACCAAGGGAGCCTTGAGCGGAACGCCCGATTCCCGAGAGGCCGCCGGCCGGCGCCGCCGTGCGCACGGCTCGCGGCAGAGCCTCCCGTCACGATGCGAAGGGTGGCTTGACGTGGAACACATCAGCGGGGCGGCCTCGAGCACCTCCACGGACCCCGGCTCCCCGGACGGGGCCGCGGCCAGACAGCCGGGCGCCGGCCCGGAGCCCGGAGCGTGGCGGTTCGTCGCCGATGCGCAGGAGGCCGCCGTCCCGCAGACCCGCCACGCGGTCCGCGACCGCCTCCTCGCCCAGGGCATGGCCGGCGAGCGCTACCAGGAGCTGATCGACGACCTGCTGCTGATCGTCTCCGAGCTGGTGAGCAACGCGGTGACGCACGCCGCGGTGGTCTCGCCCCGTCTGAGCACGGAGCTCGCCATCGGCGAGGGCTGGGTGCGGATCTCGGTGGAGGACCTCCACCCCTACCGGCCGAAGGCGCTGGAGAGCGACCTGGGCAACCTCGGCGGCCGCGGCCTGCTGCTGGTCAAGAGCGTCACCCTGCAGGCCGGCGGCACCTGCGACGTGGAGCGTACCGAGGGCGGCGGCAAGGTGATCTGGGCCTCCCTGCCGCTGCCGGCCCCGCGCACGCCGGAGCCGGAGGGCCACCTCTGGTGAGATTCGGGTGAGACGCAGCAGGCCGGGAGCGGACGGGGCCGCCCGAGCCTGCGGCAGGAGGACTACCAGCCGCGCCCGGTGATCTCCCGGATGCCCGGCCGCGCCGCCTCGAAGACCGTCCGGAACCAGGCGGAGAATGGCTTCTCCGCCTCCAGCTCCTTCAGCTCCTCCTCGGTGACGAAGCGCGTCTCGGCGATCTCGTCCGGGTCCGGCGCGAGGTCGGCGGTGACCAGGCCGACGAACAGGTGGTTCCACTCGCGCTCGATCAGGCCGGAGGCCTCGTCCGGCAGGTCGTAGCGGACGGTGCCGGCCTCGCAGAGCAGGGCGGGTGCGATGCCGAGCTCCTCCGCGGTGCGGCGTGCGGCCGCGACGAAAGGCTGCTCGCCCGGGTAGGGGTGGCCGCAGCAGGTGTTCGACCACACGCCGGGGGAGTGGTACTTGCCGAGGGCGCGGCGCTGGAGCAGCAGCCGGCCCTGCTGGTCGAAGAGGAAGACCGAGAAGGCGCGGTGCAGACGGCCCGGCTGCTGGTGGGCGGAGAGCTTCTCCGCGGTGCCGATGGTGAAGCCGTCGTCGTCGACCAGTTCCAGCAGGATCTCGGTGGCGGGCTGCGCCGCACGGCCGGCGCCCGCGCCGGCACCGGGGCCTCTGTCGAGATCCGTGTCGATCTCCGGGAGGAGGTGCGTCCGGCTGGTCGACGAGATGTCGGACATGGGGTCCCCTTCGCAAGTGGCGTCGGGCCCCAAGTCTGCCCCATGGCCGGGGGTCCCGCGGTCGCGACGCACGTGGGGCCCGGGAAGGGGCGAATGACCGGACGATGTGTTCGGGCCCTGACCGAATTCGTTGCGCAGCCTTCACCTTGTGTCCGTTCGAAGGTCGTACGTACGCCCGATGTCCGCCCGTCCGCGGCTTGAATGCCGGGCTCACCGTCCGGAATGATGATCCGCACGGTCGGCGGTCGGAACGGCCACCGGCCGCGGTGACGCGCCGCCCGCCCGCACTGCCGGGCGCCCGCGTGCGGCGCCCCGTTGAGCAGGGGATGCCCCGTTTCGGGGGCAAACGGGCCGTCCGGTAGCCTCAACCGGTGCGCCGGGCCCGATGGGCAGCGCCACCACCACACCCCGTCCCACCGCTCGCCGCTGCGGCCGGATCCCGCCCGTACCGTCGAACGTTCGCACCGTCAGGGAGTGAGTCCCGCTGTCCACTGTGATCGTGACCGGCGCCGAGCCGTCGGCCGCCCCGGGAGCCGGCGACCAGCTCCCGCTCAGCACTACGGGCGGTTACGGGACGGGCCCCACCGCCACCGTGACCACGGTGCCGATCCCGACCCAGGCCGACCGCAGCCCCGACCTCACCGCGGCCGGCGCCCCCGCCGGCGTCCGCGGCGCCGTCACCGCCCCCGGTCCGCTCGCCGCCGACCTCGCGGCGATCGGCTTCGGCCGGATCCTGCACGCCCGGGACGCCGTCGAACTCGCCGGCCTGCTCGCGGCCGCCGACCCGGCCGAGCGGATCGCCGTCATAGACGCCGGCTTCGTCGGCCACCGGCACGCCCTGCGCCTCGCCCTGACCGACCCGCGCTTCCCGGCCGGCGCCGTCCCCGGTGCCCTCGCGGTCAACGGCACCGCCGCCCGCGAGGCCCTGGTCGCCGCCGCCCACGGCCTCACCGGCCACGAGCCGAACCTCCCGGACGCCCTGGCCGGCGCCGTGCAGCGCGGCGGCATCCCCGTCCAGCGCCCCGAGCTCGGCACCCTGGTCGCGACCGTCCCCGCCACCGCGGACGAGCTGGCCGCCGCCCGCGCCGCCGTCGCCGAGGTCGACGAGGAGGCGGTGCGGCTGCGCCGCGCCGTGAAGGCCCGCGACGGCTTCTTCACCACCTACTGCGTCAGCCCGTACTCGCGCTACATCGCCCGCTGGTGCGCCCGCCGCGGCCTCACCCCGAACCAGGTCACCACGGCCTCCCTGGTCACCGCGCTCGCCGCGGCCGCCAGTGCGGCCACCGCGACCCGGCCCGGCTTCGTCGCCGCCGGCCTGCTGCTGGTCCTCTCCTTCGTGCTGGACTGCACCGACGGGCAGCTCGCCCGCTACTCGCTGCAGTACTCCACGGTCGGCGCCTGGCTGGACGCCACCTTCGACCGGGCCAAGGAGTACTCCTTCTACGCGGGCCTCGCGATCGCGGCCACCCGCACCGGCGACCACGTGTGGGCGCTCGCCCTCGCCGCGATGGTGCTGATGACCTTCCGGCACAGCGTCGACTTCGCCTTCATGGCCGCCGACCAGGAGACCGCCCGCAACCCCACCACCGCGGGCAGCAAGGTCGAGGCGGCCAACTCCAGCCCCACCGCCCAGCTCTCCAACCGGCTCGACCGGGTCGGCTGGACGGTCTGGGCCCGCCGCATCATCGTGCTGCCGATCGGCGAGCGATGGGCCCTGATAGCCCTGCTCACCGCGCTCACCACCCCCCGCACCACGCTCACCGTGCTGCTGATCGGCTGCGCCCTGGCCTGCTGCTACACCACCGCCGGCCGGGTGCTGCGCTCGGTCAACCGGCGCCGTCCGCGCACCGACCAGGCCGCCCGCGAGGTCGCCGTCCTCGCCGACGGCGGACCGCTCGCCGAGCTGCTCGCCCCGGTGCTGCGCCCCGTCGCCCGCCGGCTGCCCGGCCTCGCCGTCCCGGTGCTCGCCGCGCTCGCCGCGGCCGGCCTGCCCGTCGCCGTCTACCTGCTCGGCGGCACCTGGGCCTCGGTCGGCGCCGCCGCCGGCTACGTGCTGCTCAGCTCGCTCGTCCTGGCCAGGAAGCCGAACGGCGCCCTGGACTGGCTGGCCCCCGCGTTCTTCCGCGCCGGCGAGTACCTGACCGTCCTCGCGCTCGCACTGCGCCTGGACACCGCCTCCCTCCCGGCCGCGTTCGGGCTGGTCGCGGCCGTCGCCTACCATCACTACGACACGGTGTACCGCCTCCGCGGCGGCACCGGCGCGCCGGCCCGCTGGCTGGTTCGCGCGACCGGCGGCCAGGAGGGACGGGCCCTGCTCGTCACCCTCTTCGCCGCCCTCGTGTACGGCGGTGCCCCCACCGGGGCCGTCGGCCACGAGGGGCCCGGAGCTGCCGCCCTGCAGGGCGGCCTGGTGGCCCTGGCCGCCGTCCTGGCCCTGGTCGTCGTCGCCGAGTCCATCCACTTCTGGGTGTTCGGCGACGCCACGGCAGAACACGACGAATCAGGAGACACCGCATGATCGGCCTCGTCCTGGCCGCCGGCGCAGGCCGCCGGCTCCGCCCGTACACCGACACCCTGCCCAAGGCGCTGGTGCCGGTCGACGGGGACCGGACCGTCCTGGACCTCACCCTCGGCAACTTCGCCGAGGTGGGGCTGCGCGAGGCCGCCGTCGTGGTCGGGTACCGCAAGGAGGCCGTGTACGACCGCAAGGACGCGCTGGAGCAGAAGTACGGCGTCAAGCTCACCCTGGTCGAGAACGACAAGGCCGAGGAGTGGAACAACGCCTACTCCCTGTGGTGCGCCCGCGAGCTGTTCGGCGAGGGCCTGCTGCTCGCCAACGGCGACACCGTGCACCCGGCGTCCGTCCAGCGCACCATGCTCGACGGCAACGACCGGATGGCCAAGGAGGGCAACGCCCCCGGCATCCTGCTCGCCCTGGACACCGTGAAGAAGCTCGCCGACGAGGAGATGAAGGTCGTCGTCGACCCCGCCCTCGGCATGCGCCGCATCACCAAGCTGATGGACCCGGCCGAGGCCACCGGCGAGTACATCGGTGTCACGATCATCAACCCGTCCGCCAAGGACGCCCTCGCCGACGCCCTGCAGGCCACCTTCGAGCGCGACCCGCAGCTCTACTACGAGGACGGCTACCAGGAGATGGTCGACCGCGGCCTGCGCGTCGACGTGCAGCCGATCGGCGAGGTCTCCTGGGTCGAGGTCGACAACCACGACGACCTGGCCCGCGCGCGGGAGATCGCGTGCCAGTACTGACCCGGCTGCTGCCCTCGCCGGTCTTCGTGGAGATCCGCGCGGGCGCCCTCGACGCGCTCGGCGGGATCCTCGCCGACCAGCGGCTGTCCGCCTCCGGGCGGATAGCGGTGGCGATCAGCAACGGCTCCGGCGCGGTGCTCCGGGAGCGGCTCGAACCGCTGCTCCCGGGCGCCGCCTGGTTCGAGGTCGCCGACGGCACCCTCGACGCGGCGGTCCGGCTGGCCGACGAGATGCGCGGCGGCCACTTCGACGCGCTGGTTGGCCTCGGCGGCGGCAAGATCATCGACGCGGCGAAGTACGCCGCGGCCCGGGTCGGCCTGCCGATCGTCGCGGTGGCCACCAACCTCGCGCACGACGGCATCTGCTCGCCGGTCTCGATCCTCGACAACGACGCCGGGCGCGGCTCCTACGGCGTGCCCAGCCCGATCGGGATCGTCGTCGACCTCGACGTCATCCGCCGGGCGCCGCAGCGCTTCGTCGCGGCCGGCATCGGCGACGTCATCTCCAACATCTCGGCCTGCGCCGACTGGGAGCTGTCGAACCGGGTCACCGGCGAGCCGCTCGACGGCCTGGCCGTCGCGATGGCCCGCTCGGCCGGCGAGAACCTGCTGCGCCACCCCGGCGGCCTGGAGGACGAGGACCTCCTGATGGCCCTGTCGGAAGCCCTGGTACTGTCCGGCATCGCGATGAACATCGCGGGCAGCACCCGGCCCTCCTCGGGTGCCTGTCACGAGATCTCGCACGCCCTGGACGTGCTGTACCCCAAGCGGTCCGCCCAGCACGGCGAGCAGGTCGGCCTCGGTGCCGCCTTCGCCAGCCACCTGCGGGGCGAGTACGAGCTGACCGGTCTGATCGTGGAGCGCCTGGCGAGCCACGGACTGCCGGTGACCGCCGACCGGATCGGCTTCACCGAGGCGGAGTTCACCGAGGCGGTGCACTACGCCCCGAACACCCGCCCGGGCCGCTTCACCATCCTGGAACACCTCGACCTCTCCCCAACCGACATCAGGGACGCGTACGCCGACTATGTCAAAGCAGTCCACCGCTGACACCCCCTCGGTCGCCCCGGTCGACCTGACCCGCCGCCCCTCCATCGAGGAGCTGCGGGCCGTCATCCACCCCGAGGGGATGCTCCAGCGCCGCAGCGCCGAGCACTGGGCCGGCCGGCTCTACATGCGGAAGATCTCGCTGCGGATCACCCGCGTCCTCAGCACCGTCACGGCGATCACGCCCAACGGGCTGACCTACCTGATGATGTTCACCGGCATCCTGGCCGGCGCCGCCCTGGTGATCCCGGGCATCACGGGCGCCGTCCTGGGCGCCCTGCTCATCCAGGTCTACCTGCTGCTGGACTGCGTGGACGGCGAGGTCGCCCGCTGGCGCCGGCAGACCTCGCTCACCGGCGTCTACCTGGACCGGGTCGGCCACTACATGTCCGAGGCCGCGCTGCTCACCGGCCTCGGCCTGCGCGCCGCCGACCTCTTCCACCAGGAGGGCACCGCCACCGCCTGGCAGTGGGCCTTCCTCGGCACCCTGGCCGCGCTCGGCGCGATCCTGATCAAGTCGGAGACCGACCTGGTCGACGTGGCCCGCGCCCGCAGCGGCATGACCGCCGTCGAGGACAGCGCCTCCGTGCCGCGCTCCGCCGGTGTCGCCAAGGCCCGCCGGGCCGCCTCGCTGCTGAAGTTCCACCGCCTGATCGGTGCGGTCGAGGCCTCGCTGTTCATCCTCGCCGCGGGCATCGCCGACCAGGTGCACGGCGGCATCTTCTTCACCCGCCTGGCCGTGGTGGTGCTCGCCGCGATCGCCATGCTGCAGACCGTGCTGCACCTGCTGAGCATCGTCCTGTCGAGCAGGCTGCGATGAGCGACGCGCTGCGGCTCGGCGCCGTCATCATCACCCAGGGCAACCGCCCGGCGGAGCTGGGCGCCCTCATCGACTCCGTCCGCGCCCAGGACGGCCCACCGGTCGAGATGGCCGTGGTCGGCAACGGCGCCCCGCTGCCGCCGCTGCCCGCGGACGTCCGCACCGCCGAGACGCCGGAGAACCTCGGCATCCCCGGCGGCCGCAACGTCGGCATCGAGCTCTTCGGCCCGGACGGCCGGGACGTCGACGTGGTGCTGTTCCTCGACGACGACGGCCTGCTGCCCAACCGCGACTCCGCGGAGCTGCTGCGCCGTGCCTTCTCCGAGGACCCGCGGCTCGGCATCGTCTCCTTCCGGATCGCCGACCCGGACACCGGCGTCACCCAGCGCCGGCACGTCCCGCGGCTGCGCGCCAGCGACCCGCTGCGTTCGTCCCGGGTGACCACCTTCCTGGGCGGCGCCAGCGCCGTGCGGACGGCGGTCTTCCCGCAGGCCGGTCAGCTCCCCGGCGAGTTCTTCTACGCGCACGAGGAGACCGACCTGGCCTGGCGCGCGCAGGACGCCGGCTGGGCCATCGACTACCGGGCCGACGTGGTGCTGCACCATCCCACCACCTCGCCGGCCCGGCACGCCTCGTACTTCCACAACGTGGCCCGCAACCGCGTGTGGCTGGCCCGGCGGAACCTTCCGGCCCCGCTGGTGCCTCTCTACCTGGGAAGCTGGTTCCTGCTCACCCTGGCCCGCCGCCCGTCCGGTGACGCGCTCAAGGCCTGGCTGGGCGGATTCCGGGCCGGCTGGGCGGAACCCTGCGGTCCGCGACGGCCGATGCGATGGCGTACTGTATGGCGATTGACCCGCCTGGGCCGACCGCCGATCATCTGATCGCTGCCACCGGCAAGCCCCCCTGCCGGTCGAACCAAACTCCGTGATCAAGGACGAATGTGTCGACATTGAGTGACCCGCTCAGCCTCTCGGCCCCGAGGGGTGCCGACGCGGGCCTGACCCCCCAGCAGCTCGTGGCCAAGTACGGCCTGACGGTGAGCGGGGCGCGGCCACCGCTGCCCAAGTACGTGCAGCAGCTGTGGTCCCGGCGCCACTTCATCATGTCCTTCGCGACCGCCAGGCTGGTCGCGCAGTACAGCACGGCGAAGCTCGGCCAGGTCTGGCAGGTCGTGACCCCGCTGCTCAACTGCGTGGTCTACTTCCTGGTCTTCGGCCTGATCCTCTCGGGCAGCAAGTCGATCGGCAACTACGTTCCGTGGCTGTGCATCGGCGTCTTCATCTTCCAGTTCATCCAGACCGCGGTGCAGAGCGGAACCCGCTCGATCTCCGACAGCCTGGGCCTGATCCGGGCGCTGCACTTCCCCCGTGCGTGCCTGCCGATCGCCTTCACCATCATCCAGCTGCAGCAGCTGCTGATCTCGATGGTGGTGCTGGTCGGCATCGTGCTGGCCAGCGGGATCACGCCCGGTCTGAGCTGGCTGCTGGTCGTCCCGGCCATCGCCCTGCTGTGCCTGTTCAACACGGGCATCGCGCTGGCCATGGCCCGGGTCGGTGCGAAGACCACCGACATGGCGCAGCTGATGCCGTTCATCCTGCGCACCTGGATGTACCTCTCGGGCGTGTTCTACAGCATCGAGCGGAACATCGAGAGCTGGCCGAAGTGGATCCAGCTGGCCGCCGACGTGAACCCGGCGGCGGTCTACATGGACCTAGTCCGGTTCGCGTTCGACCCGAGCATCGACAACCGTCACTCGCTGCCGCCGCACGTCTGGGCCGTGGCGGTCGCCTGGGCACTGGTCGCCTTCGTGCTCGGTTTCGTGTTCTTCTGGAAGGCGGAGGAGGAGTACGGCCGTGGCTGACACCGCAACGACCAACGTCAAGGAGGCGGCTCCGGTGGACGCCCAGCTGGCTCGCGTGCCCACCGTCGTCGTGGACGACGTCCACATCGTCTACAAGGTGCACGGCGCGGGTTCCGGCCGGGGCAGCGCCACCTCGGCGCTGAGCCGGATCATCTCGCGCAAGCGCTCGCCCGCCATCCGCGAGGTGCACGCCGTCCGCGGCGTCAGCTTCGTGGCGTACAAGGGCGAGGCGATCGGCCTGATCGGCTCCAACGGCTCCGGCAAGTCGACCATGCTGGCCGCCATCGCGGGCCTGCTGCCGACCGAGAAGGGCGGCATCTACACCAACGGGCAGCCCTCGCTGCTCGGTGTGAACGCCGCGCTGATGAACGACCTGACCGGCGACCGCAACGTGGTGCTGGGCTGCCTGGCGATGGGCATGTCCCCCGCCGAGGTGCGGTCCCGCTACCAGGACATCGTCGACTTCTCGGGCATCAACGAGAAGGGCGACTTCATCACCCTGCCGATGCGCACGTACTCCTCCGGCATGGCCGCCCGCCTGCGGTTCTCCATCGCCGCGGCGAAGACGCACGACGTGCTGCTGATCGACGAGGCGCTGGCCACCGGTGACCAGAAGTTCCAGAAGCGCTCCGAGGCCCGCATCCGCGAGCTGCGCAAGGAGGCCGGCACGGTCTTCCTGGTGAGCCACAACAACAACGCGATCCGCGACACCTGCGAGCGCACCATCTGGATCGAGAAGGGCGAGCTCGTCATGGACGGGCCGACCGACGTCGTGGTGAAGGCGTACGAGCGCGGCGAGCGCCCCTGAGGGGTTCGCGGCGACCTCGCCGAGGCCGGTGCCGGGAGTCTTCCCGGCACCGGCCTCGGCGTGATCGGACACAGTGCCCGGTACGCGTGTCCGAAGGGGACCGCCGGGCGACAGCGGTGTAGAACGGGGGAGTGACGGCAGTGGTGGCTTCGGCCAAATCAGACAATCAGACAGACGGCGCCACGTTGCAGAAGGCGGACCTGGAGAACTTCCCGGTCGCGCCCTCCTTCCTGCCCGCCGCCTGGCGGACCGACCTGATGGCGGTCTACGGCTTCGCCCGGCTGGTCGACGACGCCGGCGACGGCGACCTCGCCGAGCCGGAGCGGGTGGCCGCGCTGCTGGACGTCCCGGTCGTCGCCGACCGCACCGCCTTCCGGCTCGGCCTGCTGGACGGCCTGGAGCGGGACCTCGACCGCGCCTTCGAGACCGCCCTCGGCCAGGGCGGCGAGCAACCCCGCCACCCGCTGATGAAGGCGCTCGTCCCGCTCGCCGACCGCCACCCGGTCACCCCGGAGCCGTTCCGCCGCCTGATCGAGGCCAACCGGGTCGACCAGACCACCACCCGCTACGCCACCTACCGCGACCTGATCGGCTACTGCACCCTCTCCGCCGACCCGGTCGGCCGGCTGGTGCTCGCCATCGCCGGAGTCGCCACCCCCGAGCGCATCGCCCTCTCCGACGCGATCTGCAGCGGCCTGCAGATCGTCGAGCACATCCAGGACGTCGCCGAGGACCTCGGCCGCGGCCGGATCTACCTGCCCGCCGACTCGATGGAGCGGTTCGGCGTCACCGAGGACGACCTCGCCGAGCCCACCGCGGGCCCCCGGGTCCGCGAGCTGATCGCCTTCGAGGCCGAGCGCGCCCGGACCCTGCTCGACCGCGGCGCCCCGCTGGTGGGTACGGTTCACGGGAGGCTACGGCTGCTGCTCGCGGGATTCACCGCGGGCGGGTACGCGGCCCTGGCGGCCGTCGAGGACGCCGGGTACGACGTGCTCGCCCGGCAGCCCAAGCCGGACAAGCGCCGCCTCGCGCTGCGGGCGGCGGCACTCTTCGCGAAGGGAAGGTGAACGCCCGAGTGGCGGCATCACCACTGGCGTCGGCGCCGGTCATGGCGGCCTACCGGTACTGCGAGGCGGTCACCGCGCTGCAGGCCCGCAACTTCAGCTACGGGATCCGGCTGCTGCCCGAGCCCAAGCGCCTCGCCATGTCCGCGCTCTACGCCCTGGCCCGCCGGGTGGACGACATCGGCGACGGCGACCTGCCCGAGGACCGCAAGGCCGAGCAGCTGATGCGCACCCGCGAGCTGCTGGACGAGGTCCGGGCCGGCGCGGTCGGCGAGGACGACACCGACCCGGTCAAGGTCGCCCTCGCGGACGCCGCCCGGCGCTTCCCGATCCCGCTCGGCGGCTTCGACGAGCTGATCGACGGCGTCGAGATGGACCTCAAGGGCGTCGAGTACCGGACGTACGAGGACCTCAAGGTCTACTGCCGCTGTGTCGCCGGCGCCATCGGCCGGCTGTCGCTCGGGGTGTACGGCTGCGACGACCCCGAGCTCGGCGCGCACTACGCCGACACCCTCGGGCTCGCCCTGCAGCTCACCAACATCCTGCGCGACCTGCGCGAGGACGCCGCCAACGGCCGCACCTACCTGCCCACCGAGGACCTCGTCCGGTTCGGCTGCCAGGAGGGCTTCGCGCTGTCCGAGCCGCCGGTCGGCGCGGACTTCACCGGGCTGATCGCCTTCGAGGCGCAGCGGGCCCAGCAGGCCTTCGAGGAGGGCCTGCGGCTGCTGCCGATGCTGGACCGCCGCAGCCGCGCCTGCACCGCCGCGATGGCCGGCATCTACCACCGCCTGCTCGGCCGGATCGCGGCCGAACCGGAGTCCGTCCTGCGCGGCCGGGTCTCCCTGCCGGGTTGGGAGAAGGCGTACGTCGCGCTGTCCGGGCTCGCCGGAGGGCGTTCTTGATTCTTCCGCCAGTTATGTCACGCTGTGTCAACAGGGAATCACGGGCATATGCAGTGATGTTGTCCACGAAACGACGGCGAGACCAGGGCCGGGACCAGGGCAGGGGGTGGCACCGATGACCGCACGGACGACGGCCGAGCGGCCCACCGCCGTCGTGGTCGGCGGCGGGCTCGCCGGCATCACCGCGGCCCTGCGCCTCGCCGAGGCCGACCACCGGGTCACCCTGCTGGAGACCAGGCCCCGGCTCGGCGGCCTCGCCTTCTCCTTCCGCCGCGGCGACCTGGTCGTCGACAACGGTCAGCACGTGTTCCTGCGCTGCTGCACCGCCTACTGCGGCCTGCTGGACCGACTGGGCGCGGGCCGTCTGGTGGATCTCCAGCCGCGCCTCGACGTCCCCGTGCTCTCCGTGGCCCCAGACGGGCGGCGCACCTTCGGCCGGCTGCGCCGCGCGGGCCTGCCGGTGCCGCTGCACCTGGCCGCCAGCCTCGCCGGGTACCCGCACCTCGGCCCGGCCGACCGGCTGCGCGTGGTGCGCGCCGCCCTCGCCCTGCAGGCGCTCGACCTCGCCGACCCGGCGCTGGACGCGATCTCCTTCGGCGCCTGGCTGCGCCGGCAGGGCCAGACCCCGGCCACCGTCGCGGCGCTGTGGGACCTGGTCGGCGTCGCCACGCTGAACGCCACCGCCGAGCAGACCTCGCTGGCGCTGGCCGCCATGGTCTTCAAGACCGGGCTGCTCTCCGACCCGGGCGCCTCGGACATCGGCATGGCCAAGGTGCCGCTCGGCCGGATCCACCACGACGCCGCCCTGGCCGAGCTGGAGCGCCTCGGCGTACAGGTGCGGCTGCGCACCCGTGCCGCCGAGATCAAGCCCGCCGACCGGCACGGCGTCCGGCTGGAGGACGGCGAGCTGCTCGCCGCCGACACCGTGGTGCTCGCCGGCGCGCAGGAGTCCGCCGCCGCCCTGCTGCCGCCGGGCGCGATCCGCGACCAGCAGCGGATCTCCGGGCTCGGCCACGCACCGATCCTCAACGTGCACGTGGTGTACGACCGCACCCTGCTGCGCCGCCCGTTCTTCGCCGCGCTGGGCTCGCCCGTGCAGTGGGTGTTCGACCGGACGGCCCATTCGGGTCTGGCCGTTCCCGGTGCCCAGTACCTGGCGCTGTCACAGTCCGCCGTGCAGGCCGAGATCGACCTGCCGGTGGCCGAGCTGCGCGAGCGCTACCTGCCGGAGCTGGCCCGGCTGGTGCCCGGCGCCCGCGAGGCGGAGGTGCTGGACTTCTTCGTCACCCGCGAGCGCACGGCCACCTTCGACCCGGCCCCCGGCACCGCCCCGCTGCGGCCCGCCGCGGCCACCGACATCCCCGGCCTCCTGCTGGCCGGTTCGTGGACGGCCACCGGCTGGCCCGCGACCATGGAGAGTGCGGTGCGCAGCGGCCACGCCGCCGCGGACACCGCGCTCGCCCGCACCGGTCGGCGCCTGCCGGCCGACCGCGGCGACGGGCGGTGGCCGCGATGACGCCGCCCCGCCGGACGACCACAGACACCGCACCACGCCTGGCGCCCACAGCGGCCGGGCATTCGCACGGAGAGGGAACGTACGTGGAGGCTCGCACCCAGGGCGCCGGCTCGGTGAAGGACACCCCGTCGGTGCTGGACCTGCTGGCACGCGGCCGGACCATGTGCACCCCGTCGCTGAAGTCCGCCGTCGCCCGTTTGGCCGCACCGATGGACACCGTCGGCGCCTACCACTTCGGCTGGATCGACCGGGACGGCCGGCCCGCGGCGGGCGACGGCGGCAAGGCCGTGCGGCCCGCGCTGGCACTGCTGTCGGCCGAGGCGGCCGGTGCGGCGGCCGAGGCCGGCGTGCCCGGGGGCGTCTCCGTCGAGCTGGTGCACAACTTTTCGCTGCTCCATGATGATCTGATGGACGGTGACGAGACCCGGCGGCACCGGGCCACCGCGTGGACGGTCTTCGGACCGGCCCAGGCGATCCTGGTCGGCGACGCGCTCGCCACGCTGGGTACCGAGGTGCTGCTCGACGCGGCGGTCACGGGCACGGCGACCGCCGCGGACGCCGCACGCGCCGTCCGGCTGATCACCAGCGCCACCCGCAAGCTCATCGACGGCCAGGCCATGGACGTCGCCTTCGAGCAGCGCGACGTGGTGACGGTGGAGGAGTGCCTGGAGATGGAGGGCGGCAAGACCGGCGCCCTGCTCGCCGCCTCCGCCGCGATCGGTGCCGTGCTCGCGGGTGCCGACGACCGCGTCTCCGACGCGCTGCAGCGCTACGGGCACCACCTCGGCCTGGCCTTCCAGGCGGTCGACGACCTGCTCGGCATCTGGGGCGCGACCGAGGTCACCGGCAAGCCGCACTGGGGCGACCTGCGCCAGCGCAAGAAGTCGCTGCCGGTGTGCGCCGCGCTCGCCGAGGGCGGCGCCGCCTCCCGCAGGCTCGCCGACCAGCTGGCCGACCCGCGGGGCCGCGGCGAGGAGAGCGAGCAGGTGCTCGCCGCCCGCGCCGGGCTGATCGAGGAGGCCGGCGGCCGGGCCTGGACCCAGGACGAGGCCCGCCGGCAGCACCAGACCGCCCTCGCCGCACTGGACGAGGTGCCGATGACCGACGAGGTGCGCGAGCACTTCGTCGCACTCGCCGAATTCGTGGTGGTACGAGAGAGGTGACGTGAATTGACAGCAACCGCGGGCGGCCGGCTCGACCCCGAGTACGATTCCGAGCCGGTCGCGGTGGGCGACCGCCCTCCCGACCGGGTGGCCGACCGTCAGGTGCCGGTGCCGGACGGCCTCGTCCCGCCTCCCGAGGAGGCGCGGGCCGCCGACGGCCAGGCTCCGGTAGGACGATCGGACGATGTGCCGGCCGGGGCGGTGCTGGCCCGGGCCACCGCCCACCTGCTGTCACTGCAGAACCCGGACGGCTGGTGGAAGGGCGACCTGGAGACCAACGTCACCATGGACGCCGAGGACCTTTTACTGCGTGAGTTCCTGGGCATCCGCACCGCGGACCAGACCCGGGCCACGGCAGCCTGGATCCGCTCGCAGCAGCGCGCGGACGGCACCTGGGCGACCTTCCACGGCGGCCCTCCCGAACTGTCCACCACCGTCGAGGCGTACGTCGCCCTGAAACTCGCCGGGGACGACCCCGGCGCCGGGCACATGCAGGCCGCCGCCCGGTACGTCCGGGAGCACGGCGGAATCGCGGCCACCCGGGTCTTCACCCGCATCTGGCTCGCCCTGTTCGGCTGGTGGCCCTGGCAACGCCTCCCCGAACTCCCCCCGGAGATCCTCTTCCTGCCCAGCTGGGCCCCGCTCAACATCTACGCCTTCGGCCAGTGGGCCCGGCAGACCATCGTCCCGCTGACCGTGGTCTCCGCCCACCGCCCGGTACGCCCGGCCCCGTTCGACCTCACCGAACTGCACACCGACCCGGCCGACCCGTACCCGGTCCCGCCCCTGGCCCCCGCCGCCAGCTGGGAGGGCCTCTTCCAGCGCCTCGACCGGCTGATGCACCACTACCACCGGTACGCGGTGCGGCCGCTGCGCCGCAGCGCGCTCGCCCGGGCCGGCCGCTGGATCGTCGACCGCCAGGAGGCGGACGGCTGCTGGGGCGGCATCCAACCGCCCGCCGTCTACTCCCTGATCGCCCTGCACCTGCTCGGCTACCGGCTCGACCACCCGGTGATGAAGGCCGGCCTGGCCGCCTTCGACGGCTTCACCGTGCACACCGAGGACGGCAGACGCTGGATGGAGGCCTGCCAGTCCCCGGTCTGGGACACCTGCCTGGCCACCATCGCGCTGCGCGACGCCGGGCTGCCCGCCGACGACCCGGCCGTCGTCCGGGCCGCCGACTGGATGCTCGACGAGGAGATCACCACCCGCGGCGACTGGTCGGTCAAACGGCCGCGCCTGGCGCCCGGAGGCTGGGCCTTCGAGTTCCACAACGACACCTACCCCGACATCGACGACACCGCCGAGGTCGTGCTGGCCCTGCGCCGGGTCGCCCATCCGGAGCCCTCGCGGCTGAACGGCGCCGTCGAGCGCGCCGTCCGCTGGTGCCTCGGCATGCAGTCCCGCGACGGCGCGTGGGGCGCCTTCGACGTCGACAACACCAGTCCGCTCCCCAACAAGCTGCCGTTCTGCGACTTCGGCGAGGTCATCGATCCGCCCTCGGCCGACGTCACCGCCCACGTGGTGGAGATGCTCGCCGAGGTCGGCGGCGCCGCCGACCCACGGGCGCTGCGCGGCATCGCCTGGCTGCTCGACCACCAGGAGGACGACGGCTCCTGGTTCGGCCGCTGGGGCACCAACTACATCTACGGCACCGGCTCGGTGCTGCCCGCGCTGGTCGCCGCCGGGATCCGCGGCGACCACCCGGCCGTCCGCCGCGCCGTGCACTGGCTGGAGAGCCGGCAGAACCCGGACGGCGGCTGGGGCGAGGACATGCGCTCCTACGACGACCCGGCCACCTGGGCCGGGCGCGGCGACTCCACCGCCTCGCAGACCGCCTGGGCGCTGATGGCGCTGCTCGCGGCCGGCGAGGCACCGAACGGCCCGGGCAGCGGCAGCGAGGCCGTGGAACGCGGCGTCGCCTGGCTGGCCCGCACCCAGCGCGCCGACGGCACCTGGGACGAGCCGCAGTTCACCGGGACGGGCTTCCCGTGGGACTTCTCGATCAACTACCACCTGTACCGCCTGGTGTTCCCGGTGACGGCGCTCGGCAGGTACGTGACCGGGCGGCCGCTCGGGGCAGGAGGCGGTGACCGGTGAGAAAACGTCACTTCACCGAGACGGCCGGAGGTGTGCGATGAGGGGTGAACCCCTGCTGGTGCTGTGCGCGCTCGGGCCGGAGGCCTGGGCCCTGCGCGGCGGCGACTGGGCCGGTGCGATCGGCGGCTCGCCCGTCCTGGTCCGCACCGGGATCGGCCGCGGCCGCGCAGGGCAGGCCGTCCGGACCCTGCTCTCCACCGGTGACTACGGAGCCCTGGTTGTCGCCGGGTTCGGCGCCTCCGTCGCCCCCGGCACCGCCCCCGGCGAGGTCATCGTCGCGGACGCCGTCCGCGACTCCGAGGGCGGGCGCTTCGCGCTCGACAGCGCCCCCACCCTCGCCAAGGCCCTGCAGGCCTGCGGCCTGACCACGCACACCGGCCTGCACCACACCGCCGACCACGTGGTCCGCGGCGCCCAGCGCCGGGCGCTGCACGCCCGCGGCGCCCTCGCCGTCGACATGGAGGCCGCCGCCGTCCTCGCCGCCCGCGCCGAGACCCGGCCCGAGCTGCCGGCCGCGGTGCTGCGGGTGGTCGTCGACACTCCCGAACGCGAGTTGATCCGGCCGGGCACCCTGCCGGCCGGCGTGCACGCCTGGCGCGCCCTGCGCGCCGCCGTGCCGGCCCTCACCGAGTGGCACCGCCTGGTCGCCACCGCAGCACCCCGTCCACCACAGCCCTCGACACTCCCGCAGGAGGCGAGTTAGCCATGGCCATGCCGCTGCGTCAGTCCGTCCGCGTCTCCACCTACCTGCTTCAACAGAAGCTCAGGCGCCGTGAGAAGTTCCCCCTGATCGTCGAACTGGAGCCGCTGTACGCCTGCAACCTGGCCTGCGAGGGCTGCGGCAAGATCCAGCACCCGGCCGGGGTGCTCAAGCAGCGGATGCCGGTCGCCCAGGCGGTCGGCGCCGTCCTCGAGTCGGGGGCGCCGATGGTCTCCATCGCCGGCGGCGAGCCGCTGATGCACCCCCAGATCGACGAGATCGTCCGCCAGCTGGTCGCCCGCCGCAAGTACGTCTTCCTCTGCACCAACGCCCTGCTGATGCGCAAGAAGCTCGACAGATTCACTCCTTCGCCGTACTTCACCTTCACCGTCCACATCGACGGCCTGCGCGAGCGGCACGACGCCTCGGTCGCGAAGGAGGGCACCTTCGACGAGGCGGTGGAGGCGATCCGGGAGGCCAAGCGGCGCGGCTTCCGGGTCACCACCAACTCCACCTTCTTCAACACCGACACCCCGCAGACCATCATCGAGGTGCTCGACTACCTCAACGACGAGCTCAAGGTCGACGAGATGATGATCTCCCCGGCCTACGCTTACGAGAAGGCGCCCGACCAGGACCACTTCCTCGGCGTCGAGCAGACCAGGGAGCTCTTCCGCAAGGCCTTCTCCGGCGGCAACCGCCGCCGCTGGCGGCTCAACCACAGCCCGCTCTTCCTGGACTTCCTGGAGGGCAAGGTCGACTTCGACTGCACCGCCTGGGGCATCCCCAACTACTCGCTCTTCGGATGGCAGCGCCCCTGCTACCTGATGGCCGACGGGTACGTCCCCACCTACCGCGAGCTCATCGAGAAGACCGACTGGGACAAGTACGGCCGCGGCCGGGACCCGCGCTGCGACAACTGCATGGCCCACTGCGGCTACGAACCCACCGCCGTGCTCGCCACCATGGGGTCGCTCAAGGAGTCCCTGCGCGCCGCCCGGGAGACCCTGGGCTCCGGCCGGATCAACTGACGTCCGCGCCCCCGGGCGTGCGCCCCGGCGCGCGCCCGGGCGCACGGACAACAGGCGAGCTGCCCGCCCCGGCCGCACCCTGGACACAGACGGTCATCGCTCTCCACCGAGTCGCGAGGTGAAGCCATGTCACTCCTGTCCACCATCAAGGGGCCCACCGACCTGAGACGCCTGCCCGCCGGCGACCTCCCCCTCCTCGCCGACGAGATCCGCGACTTCCTGATCGACGCCGTCACCCGCACCGGAGGCCATCTCGGACCCAACCTCGGCGTGGTCGAACTGACCATCGCCGTCCACCGCGTCTTCGACTCCCCGCGCGACCGCATCCTCTGGGACACCGGCCACCAGGCCTACGTCCACAAGCTCCTCACCGGCCGCCAGGACTTCACCCGCCTGCGCGGCCGCGGCGGCCTCTCCGGCTATCCCTCGCGCGCCGAGTCCGACCACGACCTCATCGAGAACTCGCACGCCTCCACCGCCCTCGGCTACGCCGACGGCATCGCCAAGGCCAACCAGCTGCTCGGCCGCACCGACCGCCACACCGTCGCCGTCGTCGGCGACGGCGCACTCACCGGCGGCATGGCCTGGGAGGCCCTGAACAACATCGCCGAGGCCGACGACCGCCCGCTGGTCATCGTCGTCAACGACAACGAGCGCTCCTACGCCCGCACCATCGGCGGCCTCGCCCACCACCTCGCCACGCTGCGCACCACCCGCGGCTACGAACGCTTCCTCGCCTGGGGCAAGGAGGCCCTGCAGCGCACCCCCATCGTCGGCCAGCCCATCTTCGGCGCCCTGCACGGCGCCAAGAAGGGATTCAAGGACGCCTTCGCCCCCCAGGGCATGTTCGAGGACCTCGGCCTCAAGTACGTCGGCCCGATCGACGGCCACGACATCGGCGCCGTCGAACAGGCGCTGCGCCGCGCCAAGCGCTTCGGCGGCCCCGTCATCGTGCACTGCATCACCGAGAAGGGCCGCGGCTACCGCCCCGCCGAACAGGACGAGGCCGACCGCTTCCACGCCGTCGGCGCCATGGACCCGTACACCTGCCTGCCGGTCTCGCCCTCCCGAGGAACCTCCTGGACCTCCGTCTTCGGCACCGAGATGGTCGAACTCGGCAAGGAGCGGTCCGACGTCGTCGCCGTCACCGCGGCCATGCTCCAGCCCGTCGGCCTCGCCGACTTCGCCGCCGCCCACCCCGACCGCACCTTCGACGTCGGCATCGCCGAGCAGCACGCCGTCGCCAGCGCCGCCGGCCTCGCCACCGCCGGCCTGCACCCGGTCGTCGCCGTCTACGCGACCTTCCTCAACCGGGCCTTCGACCAGGTGCTGATGGACGTCGCCCTGCACAAGCTGGGCGTCACCTTCGTCCTCGACCGGGCGGGCGTCACCGGAAACGACGGCGCCTCGCACAACGGCATGTGGGACATGTCGATCCTGCAGGTCGTCCCGGGCCTGCGGCTGGCCGCCCCGCGCGACGCCGAGCAGTTGCGCACCCAGCTCCGCGAGGCCGTCCAGGTCCCCGACGCACCCACCGTGCTGCGCTTCCCGAAAGGCGACCTCGGCCCCGGCGTGCCCGCCCTGGAGCGGGTCGGCGCCGTCGACGTGCTGCACCGCACCGGGTCCGCCCCCGAGATCCTGCTGGTCGCCGTCGGCGCCATGGCCCCCGCCTGCCTCGACGCCGCCGCACTGCTGCTCGCCGAGGGCTTCACCGCCACCGTCGTCGACCCGCGCTGGGTGAAGCCCGTCGACCCCGCCCTGGTCGACCTCGCCGCCGCCCACCGGCTCGTCGTCACCGTCGAGGACAACGGCCGCACCGGCGGCGTCGGTGCCGCCGTCGCCCAGGCCATGCGCGACGCCGGCGTGGACACCCCGCTGCGCGACCTCGGCATCCCCCAGGAGTTCCTGGCGCACGCCGGCCGCGGTGAGATCCTCGAGGAGATCGGACTCACCGGCACCGGAGTCGCCGCCCAGACCGCCGCCCACGCCAAGCGGCTGCTACCGATCCGAGGAGCGAACCAGCACCATGCCGGCTGACCGTCCCACCGGGGGCCTCGACCTCGCTGCCCTGCTCGCCGACCGCGCCGCCGAGCGCTACGAGCTGCACGCCAAGTACCTCAACCCGCAGCTGCCGCGGATGCTGCACACCATCGGCTTCGACAAGTACTACGAGCGTGCCGAGGGCCCGTACTTCTACGACGCCGAGGGCAACGAGTACCTGGACATGCTGGCCGGGTTCGGGATCTTCGCGCTGGGCCGGCACCACCCCGTGGTGCGCGCCGCCGTGCAGCAGGTGATGGACCTCGGGCTGCCCGACCTCACCCGCTTCGACTGCGCCCCGCTGCCGGGCCTGCTCGCCGAGCGGCTGATCGCCGAAGCCCCTGGCCTGGACCGGGTGTTCTTCGGCAACAGCGGCACCGAGGCGGTCGAGACCGCGCTCAAGTTCGCCCGTTGCGCCACCGGCCGCCGGCGGATCCTCTACTGCGACCACGCCTTCCACGGCCTGACGGCGGGCTCGCTCTCGGTCAACGGAGAGAGCGGCTTCCGCAAGGGGTTCGAGCCGCTGCTGCCGGACACCGCGGTGCCGCTCGGCGACCTCGTGGCGCTGGAGAAGGAGTTGAAGAAGGGCGATGTCGCCGCGCTGATCGTCGAACCGATCCAGGGCAAGGGCGTGAACGCCGCCCCGCCCGGCTGGCTGCGCGCCGCGCAGGAACTGCTGCACGCCCACAAGGCGCTGCTGATCTGCGACGAGGTGCAGACCGGCATCGGCCGCACCGGCGACTTCTTCGCCTACCAGCACGAGGAGGGCGTGCGACCCGACCTGGTCTGCGCGGCCAAGGCGCTCTCCGGCGGCTACGTGCCGATCGGTGCCACCCTCGGCAAGGACTGGATCTTCGACAAGGTGTACTCGTCGATGGACCGGGTGCTGGTGCACTCCGCCAGCTTCGGCTCCAACGCGCAGGCGATGGCGGCCGGCCTCGCGACGCTCCACGTGATGCGCGACGAGCAGGTGGTGGCCAACGCCCGCAAGGTGGGCGACCTCTTCCGTACCCGGCTCGCCGAACTCGTCGACCGCTACGAGCTGCTGGCCGACGTCCGGGGCCGCGGGCTGATGATCGGCATCGAGTTCGGCCGGCCCAAGTCGCTGAAGCTGCGCACCGGGTGGACGGCGCTGCAGGCCGCCCGCAAGGGGCTGTTCGCCCAGATGGTGGTCGTGCCGCTGCTGCAACGGCACCGGATCCTCACCCAGGTGTCCGGCGACCACCTGGAGGTGATCAAGCTGATCCCGCCGCTGATCATCACCGAGAAGGAGGTCGACCGCTTCGTCGACGCCTTCACCGAGGTGATGGACGAGGCACACCGCGGCAGCGGCCTGATGTGGGACTTCGGCCGCACCCTGGTCAAGCAGGCGGTCGGCGGGCGGTGAATGGACCTCAGGGCGTTTCCCCGAAGGCGCACGGTGCGGCTCGATCGACCACCCGTGCGCCTTCGAGGACGGCTGCCGGCGTGTCTCAGCGCGGCGGCTCGATCTCGGTGAAGCCGCCGCCGAGCAGGCGGGCGTCGACGCCGTCCGGCGGCAGTTCGCCGTGCTCGGCGACCACCTCGGCGGCGTACGCCTCGGCGTCGTCCTGCGGCTCGTAGCCGAGCGCCCGGGCCGGCGCCAGGTCCCACCAGGCGCGGGTGTTGGCGCTGATGCCGTTGACCACCACGTGCCCCTCGACGGGGGCGGTGAGCGCGGCGTGCACCAGCCTGGCGCAGTCGGCGGGGCTGAGCCAGGTGGAGAGCATCCGGGTGGAGCGCGGCTTCGGGAAGCACGAGCCGATCCGGATCGAGACGGTGTCGATGCCGTACTTGTCGGCGTAGAGCTGGGCCAGGCCCTCGCCGAACACCTTGGACAGGCCGTAGTAGGTGTCGGGCCGGGGCGGTACGTCGGTGCCGATCAGGCCCCTACCGCCTGTGCCGAGGCCGTCCAGCGGGGTGAAGCCGACCGCGTGGTTGGAGCTGGCGAAGACCACCCGTCGCACGCCCTCCAGCCGGGCGGCCTCGTAGAGCTGGTAGGTGCCCTCGATGTTGGCGCCGAGGATGCGGGCGAAGGTGTCCTCCAGCGAGATGCCGCCGAGGTGCACGACGGCGTCCACACCGCGGACGGCCGCGCGGACGGCGTCGGCGTCCCGCAGGTCGAAGGCGAGGGCGTCCGGGGCGTCGGGGATCGGGGCGAGATCGGCGAGCCGGAGGCGGTGGCCGTACGGCGGCAGCAGCTCGCGCAGCATGGTGCCGACGCCGCCGGCCGCGCCGGTGAGCAGGATGGTCCGTGGCATCGTCAGTCCGTGGTGATCGTGTGGCGCTCGGTGCGGTCGATGTCGATCCGGGCCGAATCCGGGCCGAATCCGGGCCGACGTGGTCTCCGGGCCCGGCCGGTCGGCCGGCTGGTGCCATGCTCGTCCATCGCGTCCACGATCGCGGGGAGGTGCGGCGGCACGGCGTCGAAGTCGGTGGGAGCAGCCCGCGCCCGTACCGGCCGGTCGTCGGTGGCTCCGCCGAGCAGGGAGAGGCTGCCGGACGCGGACCTGGCGACGGTGCGTGGGCTGCTGAGGCCGGCCGAACGGGTCCGGGCCCCGACCGGAGGACGGTCGGGGCCCGGAGGGCCGTGGACGGGTCAGGGGCGGGTGCACAGGCCCGAGGCCTGCACGGCGGCGAGGATCTTCTCCGAGACCTCCGGGCCGAAGCCCTGCGGGTGCGCGGCGGAGATGAAGGTGCTGCCGGTCACCTCGACCAGCTTGGCGCGGTCCTTGGGGTAGTTGTAGACGGCCTGGCACTCCTTGCGGGCCGCCTCCACCGTCTTCTCCGGGCCCGCCGAGACGATGTCCGGGTCGAGCGCCTTCAGCGCCGCGACCAGCTTGGCGGCGGTGTCCGCGTCGGGCTTGGCGGGCAGGCCGGCGTCCGACGGCGGCGCGGGCTTGGGGCCGGTCGGCGTGGCTGCCGCGGCGGCGTCGGAGGCGGCGGCCCCGGAGGCGGCCGGGGTGGCGGGAGCGGCGGCGGAGGCAGGGGCGGCGGGGTCGGCCTTCGGTGCGGAGCCGGTGGAGCCGGAGCAGCCGGCCAGCCCGAGTGCGGCGACGGCCGCGACGACCACGGTGAGGGAGCGTGTGCGCATGGCGGACAGACTGTCATGCCCTCGGCGATCGGGGGAGGGGTGTGCCGGGATTGCGAGGACCCAGGAGGTGCCGGGTGGCCGGGGTGGGCACCGACACGCTCACCGCGCGGGGTGCCCCGGTGGGGGACGGCCGTGCGGCCCGACCCCCTCGGAGATCGCCGCGCCGGGTCTCACAGCTCGGTGCGGCGCCGTCGGACCACCACGTACAGGTCCACCGCGGCGAACACCGTCAGCACCCCGGACAGCACCGCGAAGCCCGCCAGCGCGCCGCTGCTCGGCAGGTCGGATCCGGTGCTGCGGGACGCCCAGAGAGCGAAGCCCGCCGTCATCGCCACGAACACCGGCAGGAAGAGCACGGACAGCAGGAAGCGCAGCTTCAGATCGCTGCGCGCGGTCGCCGGCTCGGTGCCGCTGCGCCAGTACCGGGGTGTCTTCGCCGGGCGCATGGCGCTCACCTCCAGCCCCCCTTCCAGGGTAGGCCCGGGGTTCAGCGCCCGGTGCGCCCGGCCGGGCCGTGGTACAGCGCGGTGATCCACCGGTCCGCGGCGTCCACCAGCGGTTCGGCCAGCGGCAGGGCGAGCAGCACCAGCAGGCCGGCCGTCCAGCCGGCGACCACGTCCGAGATCCAGTGGGTGCCGAGGTAGACCGTGGTGAGGCCGATCGACACCGCCGTCAGCCCGGCCAGCAGCGCCCCGGTGCGCCGCCACCGGACCGCGAGGTAGGCGAGGACGCCCCAGGTCACCACCGCGTTGGCGGTGTGCCCGGACGGGAAGATCGTCCCTCCGGCGAACAGCTCGGGGGAGTCGATGACGTGTGCGTAGTGCGGGCCGAGCCGGCCGGTGATGATCTTGACGCCGCCCACGGTGATGTTGAGGAGCAGCAGGGCGGCGCCCATCACCAGCAGCGGCCGCACCGTGCGGGTGCGCCAGGAACGCCAGCCGAGCCAGAGACAGGCGGCGATCGCGGCCGGGCCGCGCTGGCCCGCCACGATCCACACGTCGAGCAGCGGCTGCACCTCGGGCCACCGCTTGTAGGGCTTCAGCAGCTCCAGCCACCAGTCGAAGCGCACCAGGGCGGTGTCGGCGAGCACCCCGACCACGACCGCCGCGTACACCAGCGCGGTGGCGGCGATCAGCAGCGCGCGCCGGCGGCCGATCGGTGTCCGGGCCGGTACCGTCGGCGGAGCGGACGCGGACCGCCGGTCGAGGGGGGATTCGGTCAGGACTCGCACTCCAGAGACCCTACCCGCTGCCCCGGGGCGGTCCGGGCCGGGTCGGGAAGGGGCCGTGCCCGGCCCCGGGGGGCCTTCGTGGCGGCGGGAGGAACACGAGAGGCCCCGCAGGTGCGGGGCCTCTCGGCGGCGACGGTACGGGCTCCAGGTCAGGGGAGCAGGCGCTCCACGGCGACCCGGCCGTACTTCTGGAGGTCCTGCCGGGCCTTTTCGATCAGCTCCGGCGTCGGGGTTCGACCGGAGGCCATCACCAGGTCCTCGGGGTCGACGGGGTGCTCCGCCCCGGTGTGGAGCAGGTGGTCCGGGGTGGGCATCGATCGGCTGTCAGTGGACTCGGACATGGAGGCCTCCAGTGGTACGAGTGCCGGCCGGGCCGTCGGCGAGCGGTCGGCTGCGGCTCCGCCGCCCTCGTCGGACAGCGGACGTCTGCTACCGAGTGTGGACCATCGGAGGGCCTCGGCGCACTGCGACGCTCGGGTCGGCGCGCCCGCGGCGACCGGCGCGGACGCTCCGCCGCCGCCCGGCGCGGCCCCGGGGCCGCCCGCCCGGCCGCCGGGGCAGTCGGGTGGGGCCTCCCCGCGGGCGGGTCAGCGGGTCAGTCGAGCGGGCCGCCGGCCACGTACAGGACCTGGCCGGAGACGAAGCCGGCGCCCTCGCTCGCCAGGAAGGAGATGGTGTGCGCGATGTCCTCGGGGGTGCCGACCCGGTTCACCGGGATCTGGGTCGCGGCGGCCTGCTTGAACGCCTCGAACTCCATGCCCACCCGGGCGGCGGTGGCAGCGGTCATGTCGGTGGCGATGAAGCCGGGGGCGACCGCGTTCGCGGTGATCCCGAACTTGCCGAGCTCGATCGCCAGGGTCTTGGTGAAGCCCTGCAGACCGGCCTTGGCGGCCGAGTAGTTGGCCTGGCCGCGGTTGCCCTGCGCCGAGGAGGAGGAGAGGTTGACGATGCGTCCGAAGCCGGCGTCCACCATGTGCTTCTGCACCGCACGGGTCATCAGGAAGGCACCCTTGAGGTGCACGTTCATGACGGTGTCCCAGTCGGACTCGGACATCTTGAAGAGCAGGTTGTCCCGGAGCACGCCGGCGTTGTTCACCAGCACCACGGGGGCGCCGAGTTCGGCGGCGATCCGGTCGACGGCCGCCTGCACCTGCTCGGCGTTCGAGACGTCGGCGCCGACGGCGAGTGCACGGCCGCCCGCGGCCACGATGGCGTCCACGGTCTGCTTGCCGGCGGACTCCTCCAGGTCGACCACGGCGACGGCGTAGCCGTCGGCGGCCAGGCGCAGGGCGGTGGCGGCGCCGATGCCGCGGGCGGCACCGGTGACGACGGCGACCCGGGTGGCGGGGGACTGCTCGGTCATGCTCGTACTCGTCTCTCTCGGTGGTGGGACGGGAGGCCGGCACCGAGGCGGCGGCCGACCCGCGCGCCCCGGTCGGTGAGACCGGGGCGAAAGGTGGTACACAGCGCGCTGGGCGCACACCCTACCGGCGGGTAGCCTCATGGGCCAGGGTGTAGAGCCGCAGGTGACGGAGGGTGAGGGCCGACGGCGGCCGGACGGGCGAAACCCGACCTGTCGTGGGCCCGACAGATGGCGGAAATATGCCAACTTTGCCGAACATGCGACTACTATCAGCCCCTGCCTGCCAGGGCGGCTCGACCGTTTGTATAGTGTGCGCCAGCAGCCACCGGCTGCACGGCTGACGCGCCCTCCCACACAGCGGGACGCTTACTCGCCGTTACTGCCCCGCTCGGGTGTCCCACACACACCGAGCGTGACACCGGGACGGATTTCATGGTGCTGGGGGAGATCCCGACAACCCGAGTGACAGGTCGACTGCAGCAGTCGCCCGGTCACCTCATCCGAGTGGCCCAGCAGGTGCACACCCGCTTGTGGTCCGAGCACGTCGGAGCCGATCTGACGGCTCCGCAGTTCGCCGTGCTCCTCGCGCTCGCCCTCGAGCCCGGTGCCGATCAGCGCACCGTGGGCGAACGGGCCTCGCTGGACAAGGCGACGATGGCCGAGATGGTGGCCCGACTCGTCCGGCGCGGCCTGGTGCTGCGCCGGCGCGACCCGGCCGACGGCCGGCGCAAGCTGCTGGCCCTGTCTCAGAACGGCGCCCAGGCGGTCCGCGAGGCCACCGGCGGAGTCGTCCGCGTGCAGCGGACGCTCTTCGAGCCGCTCACCCCCGACGAGCAGATCGAGATCGTCCGGGTCATGGCCAAGATAGCCCGGCTGGAGCCGGCCGCGGTCGCCGCACTGACCGACGCGCGCCCGCTGCTCGACGCCCAGCGGGCGATCGGCTACCTCATCCGGGTGGCCCAGCAGGTGCACACCAAGCTCTGGTCCGAGAAGGTCGGAGCCGATCTGACCGCGCCCCAGTATGCGGTGCTGGAAGCGCTGGAGACGGAGCCGGGTGCGGACCAGCGCACCGTCGGCGAACTCGCCTCGCTCGACAAGGCGACGATGGCCGAGATGGTCAGCCGGCTCGTCCGGCGCGGCCTGGTGCTGCGCCGCCGCGACCCCTCGGACGGGCGGCGCAACCTGCTGTCGCTCTCGCCCGCCGGGCAGGACCTCCTGCACCGGTCGGCGGCCGGGGTGAGAGAGGTGCAGGAACTGCTCCTCTCCCCGCTGGAGCCGGAGGAGCACGAGCCGGCGCTGGCCCTCCTCGCCAAGACCGCCCGGCTGTAGCCCGGACGGAACGATTCGGCAGCGCGCGGCCCCGGCCGCGCAACAGAACGAGGGCCGTCACCTGTGCGGAGTGACGGCCCTCGGTCGTGCCGCGCGGCGGACGACCGTATCCCCCGGGGTACGGCCGTCCACCGCGCGGATCTGTGCCGGCGGCTCAGTTCCAGTCGAAGCCCTGCGGGTCCGGGCCGATCCGGCGGCCGGTGTCGATCGAGGCGATCGCCGCGAGGTCCTCGGCGTCCAGCTCGAAGCCGGCCACGTCGAGGTTCTCCCTGATCCGCGACGGGGTGACCGACTTCGGGATCGCGATGACGCCGCTCTGCAGGTGCCAGCGCAGCACCACCTGGGCCGGGGTGCGGCCGTGCTTGGCGGCCACCTTCGCCAGCGCCGGCTCGTCGAGCAGCGACTTGCCCTGGCCGAGCGGGCTCCACGCCTCGGTCGCGATGCCGTGCTGCGCGTGGAAGGCCCGCAGTTCGTGCTGCGGGAAGTAGGGGTGCAGCTCGACCTGGTTGAGCACCGGGGCCACCGAGCTCTCCTGCAGCAGCACCTCCAGCTGCTGCGGACCGAAGTTGGAGACGCCGATCGAGCGGGCGCGGCCGTCCGCGGCGAGCTGCTCGAAGGCCTTCCAGATGTTGCCGAAGGATCCGTGCATCGGCCGCGGCCAGTGGATCAGGTACAGGTCGACGTAGTCGAGCCCGAGCTTGGCCAGCGAGTCGTCGAACGCGCGGAGCACGGCGTCCCGCCCCTGCTGCCCGGACCAGTCGACGGTGCCCGAGTTCCACAGCTTGGTGGTGACGAACAGCTCCTCGCGGGCCACGCCCGACTCGGCTATCGCCACACCGGTGCCGGTCTCGTTCTCGTACACGGCCGCGGTGTCGATCGAGCGGTAGCCCGCCTCGATCGCCGCGCGGACCGCCGGTGCGGCCTCCGCGTCCGGGACCTGCCAGACGCCGAAACCGAGCTGCGGGATCACCGCGCCGTCGTTGAGCGTGACGCTGGGGATGGTGCTCACGGGAAGGGGTGCCCTCCTGGTCGTCCGATACTTTCCGAGGGCAACCAACCGGTGGGGCGGGGAGAACATTCCCGGACGGCGGAAATTCCCTCGATCCGGTGAGACCTGCGGCCGCCCTGGCCGGAATCCCGCGGGTCGCGCGGAAAACCTGTTGCGTCCGCCACACCCCGGCGGGGACGCTCGGTGACCATGACGTCCTGAACCGTGACCGGCGCCCCGCCTCCCGAAGGCTGTCCGCGCCCGCGCCGGGCCCCCGCCCCGCCCCCGCCTCCTGAAGCCCTGGTCGCACCACGCGCCGGGCCCGCCGCCGTGCCCGCGACCCGGGCCGCGCGCCCCGACCTGCCCGTACCACCCGTAACGGAGCGTCATGCCGCTCACCCACCTGCCGCTGGACGACCCCGGCAGACCCGACCTCTCCTCCCCGCTGGGCCTGCTGCGCTGGCTCTCCCGCGCCCAACGCCGCGGGCAGGTGCTCGCCACCTGCTGGGGCGTCCTCGAAATGGGATGCCAGGCGGCCCTGCCGCTCGCCCTCGGCCTCGGCATCCAGGCCGCGATCGACGGCGACACCGCCGGCATCTGGCGGGCCGGCGGCCTCGCCGCCCTGCTCGCCGTCCTCCAGGCGGTCGGCACCGTGCTGCTGCACCGCCAGGCGGTGTGGAACTGGATCACCTGCGCCGCGCAGGTCCGCCAGCTCGTCGCCCGCCAGGCCTCCCGCCTCGGCGCCGGCCTCTCCCGCCGGATCGCCACCGGCGAGGTGGTCGCCGTCAGCAGCGGCGACGTCGAGAAGATCGGCTGGTACGTCGAGCTGATGGCGCGGGTCCGCGCCGCCGTGCTGGTGTGGCTCGGCGTCAGCCTCGTCGTGCTCGTCCGCGAGCCGCTGCTCGGCGCCGCCGTCCTGCTCGGCGTGCCGGTGCTCGCCGCCGCCGTCTGGCCGCTGCTCGGCCCGTTCGAACGGCGCTACTCCGAGCAGCGCGCCCTCGGCGGCAAGGCCACCGAGCTCGCCGCCGACACCGTCGCGGGCCTGCGCGTGCTGCGCGGCATCGGCGGCGAGGAGCTCTTCCTGGAGCGCTACCGCACCGCCTCGCAGAAGGTCCGCCGGGCCGCCGTCCGGGCCGCCCGCACCTGGTCCCTGATGCAGGCCCAGCAGGTCCTGCTGCCCGGCCTGTTCGTCGTCGGCGTCACCTGGTACGGCGCCCACCTCGCCGCCACCGGCGCACTCGGCATCGGCGAACTCGTCGCCGTGTACGGTGCGACGGCCTTCCTCGCCGCGCCGCTGCGGATCCTCGGCGAGGCCGCGCACGCCTGGTCGGTGGCCCGGGTCTCGGCCGGCCGCGCCGCCCGGGTCCTCGCGCTCAGCCGCACCGCCCCCGGCAGCGACTTCCCGGACAGCATCGTCCGCCCCGAACGCGGCGACCTGCACGACCCGGTCACCGGCCTGACCGCCCGGGCCGGCCGGCTCACCGCCGTGGTCTGCGGCGACCCGGACATCGCCGGCGAACTCGCCGCCCGGCTCGGCGGGCACGTCCCGCTCGGCGAGGACGAGCGGCCCAAGCCCTCCGTCCGGCTAGGCGGCGTCCCGCTGGACGGCGTGCCGCTGTCCGACGCCCGGGCCGCCGTGCTCGTCCACGACAAGGAGCCGGTGCTGCTCTCCGGCACGCTGGCCGAGCTGCTGGACGTCCCCGGCGCCGGACGGGTGGACACCGCGGAGGCGCTCGCCGCCGCCCGTGCCGAGGACGTGCTCGACGCCCTCGTCGACGGCTCGCCCGAGTGCGGCGGCGACCCGATGGCCGCCCGGATCACGGAGCGGGGCCGCTCGCTCTCCGGCGGCCAGCGGCAGCGGCTCGCCCTCGCCCGCTCACTGGTGGCCGACCCGCCGGTGCTCGTCATGGACGAGCCCACCAGCGCCGTCGACGCCCACACCGAGTCGCGGATCGCGGCCGGCCTGCGCAAGGTCCGGGACGGCCGCACCACGGTGGTCTTCGCCACCAGCCCGCTGCTGCTCGACCAGGCCGACAGCGTCGTCCTCGTCCAGGACGGCCGGGTCGCCGCCGTCGGCACCCACCGCACCCTGATCGCCGACGACGCGCAGTACCGGGCCGTCGTCACCCGCGACGAGGACGCCGCGGGCCCGGCCCCCACCGCGGCCGGCCCGGTCCCCGCCGACACCCCCGCGCCGAACCAGACCATGAAGGAGGCGGCATGCGGCTCCCCCGAGGGCTGAAGCCCCCCACCGTCCAGGAGCAGGGGCCCGCCACCATGCTCCCGGTGGCCGGCCCGGCCACCGTCCGCGCCTACGTGCGCCTGCTCGCCCGCCGTCACCGCGGCGGTTTCACCGCCGTCGTCACGCTGCACTCGGTCGCCACGCTGGCCGGCCTGGTCGGCCCCTGGGTGCTCGGCTCGCTCGTCGAGTCGCTCTCCACCGGCACCACCGGGGGCCGCATCCTCGGCGCCGTCGGCTGGTACCTCGCGGCGCTGGTCGTCCAGTCGGTGTTCATCGGGCTCTCCCGGCTGCGCGGCAGCATCCTCGGCGAGGAGGTGCTCGCCGACCTGCGCGAGGACTTCCTCGTCCGGTCGGTTGCCCTGCCGCCCGGCGTGCTGGAGCGGGCCGGCACCGGAGACCTCGTCTCCCGCGGCACCACCGACATCGACCGGCTGGCGAAGTCCGTCCGTGAGGCCGTCCCCGAGCTCGCCGTCGCCGTGGTCTCCGTGGTGCTCGTGCTCGGCGCGCTGGTGCTGACCTCGCCGCTGCTCGCCGCCACCGCACTGATCGGCCTGCCGCTGCTGCTCGCCAGCTCCCGCTGGTACTTCCGGCGCGCGCCGCAGTCCTACCGCGCCGAGTCGGCCGGGTACGCGGCGGTCAACACCGTCCTCGCCGAGACGGTCGACGCCGGCCGCACCGTCGAGGCGCTGCGCCTCGGCGAGCAGCGGGTCCGGCTGACCGACCGCAAGATCGGCGAGTGGGCGGCCTGGGAGCGGTACACGCTCTGGCTGCGCTCGGTCTGGTTCCCGACCGTGGACGCGACCTACGCGCTGGCCGTGCTCGGCACGCTCACCCTCGGCGGGACGTTCACCGTCCGGGGCTGGATCGACGTCGGCCAGCTCACCGCCGGCGTGCTGTACGCGCAGGCGCTCGTCCACCCGGTCGACCTCATCCTGCGCTGGTACGACGAGCTGCAGATCGGGCAGGCGTCGCTGGCCCGCCTGGTCGGCGTCCGCGAGGTGCCCGACCCGGACACCGATGCGACGCTCGGGCCCGACGGGCGCCGGGTGCGGGCCGAGGAGGTCCGCTTCGGCTACCGCGAGGGCGCCGACGTGCTGCACGGCATCAGCCTGGACGTCGCGCCGGGCAGCCGGGTGGCCCTGGTCGGCCCGTCCGGCGCGGGCAAGTCCACGCTCGGGCGGCTGCTCGCCGGCATCTACGCACCGGGCCGCGGCCGGGTCACCCTCGGCGGCGCCGCCCTGGCGGAGATGCCCGCCGAGCGGGTCCGCGCCGAGGTCGCCCTGGTCAACCAGGAGCACCACGTGTTCGTGGGCACGCTCCGGGACAACCTGAGGCTCGCCCGGCCGGACGCCGACGACACCGAGCTGCGGTCCGCGCTCGCCGCCGTCGACGCCGAGGACTGGGCCGACGCCCTGCCCGAGGGCCTGGACACCGAGGTCGGCTCGGGCGGCACCGCGCTCACCCCGGCCCAGGCCCAGCAGCTGGCGCTCGCCCGGCTCGTCCTCGCCGACCCGCACACCCTGGTGCTGGACGAGGCGACCTCGCTGCTCGACCCGCGGGCCGCCCGCCACCTGGAGCGCTCGCTCTCCCGGGTGCTGGAGGGCCGCACCGTGATCGCCATCGCGCACCGCCTGCACACCGCGCACGACGCCGACGTGATCGCGGTGGTCGAGCAGGGCCGGATCAGCGAGTACGGCAGCCATCCCGAGCTGGTCGCGGCCGGCGGCCCGTACGCGGCCCTCTGGCGCTCCTGGCGCGACGAGCGCTGAGCGGCCGGTCCGGTCGGCGCACGGGGACCGGCATCGTGCCGAGCGGGCCGGTCCGGCGGAGCGCGGAGCAGCCGGCATTGCGCCGCCCGGGTCGCACCGGGCGGCGCGATACCGGCAAACCGGTACAGAACGGAGCAGACTGATGGTGTGACCAAGACTTCGGGTGGTTCCTCGGGCGGTGCGTCCGGCGGTGGCAAGCCGCGCGGCGAGATCGCGGGAGTGCCCACCAGAGTGATCGCCGGCGCGGTGATCGCGGTACTGGCGATCTGGTTCCTGTTCGCCAACCTCGACGACGTGGAGATCCAGTTCTGGGTGTTCACGGTGACCGCGCCGCTGTGGATCGCCCTGCTCGGCGCCCTGCTCGCCGGCGGCGCGGTCGGCTGGCTGCTCAAGGGGCGCCGAACCAAGTGACCACCACCAGCCCGCCGCTGATCGAACTCGCCGGTGTGAACAAGCACTTCGGCGAGCTGCACGTGCTGCAGGACATCGACCTGGTCGTCGGCCGGGGCGAGGTCGTGGTGGTGATCGGCCCCTCGGGCTCCGGCAAGTCCACCCTGTGCCGGGCGATCAACCGGCTGGAGACGGTGGAGAGCGGCCGGATCAGCATCGACGGCCGACCGCTGCCGCAGGAGGGCCGGGCGCTGGCCGCACTGCGTGCCGAGGTCGGCATGGTGTTCCAGTCCTTCAACCTCTTCGCGCACCGGACGGTGCTGGACAACCTCACCCTCGCGCAGACCAAGGTCCGCCGGCGCTCCCACGCGGACGCCGAGCGGCGCGGTCTCGACCTGCTGGACCGGGTCGGCCTCGCCTCGCACGCCGATCGCTACCCGGCGCAGCTCTCCGGCGGCCAGCAGCAGCGGGTGGCCATCGCCCGGGCCCTCGCCATGGACCCGAAGGCGCTGCTCTTCGACGAGCCGACCTCCGCCCTCGACCCGGAGATGATCACCGAGGTGCTGGACGTCATGCGCGGCCTCGCCCGGGACGGCATGACCATGGTCGTGGTCACCCACGAGATGGGCTTCGCCCGCGCCTCCGCCGACCGCGTGGTCTTCATGGCGGACGGCCGCATCGTGGAGGACCGCCCGCCGGAGGAGTTCTTCGCCGCCCCGCGCAGCGCGCGGGCCCGGGACTTCCTCGCCAAGATCCTCCAGCACTGAGGCTGCCGAGTGAAGCGCCCAGCCCGCACGGCCGCCGCCGTCCTGCTCGCCGTCCTCGCCCTGCTCGCCGCCGCCTGCGGGAGGCCCGGCACCCCGCCGCCCAAGGGCCCGCAGCCCGGCGCCCTGCCGCACTACCCCGTCCGCGACGCCTCCGGGGTGCAGGGCTCGCCCACCCTGGACGCGGCCCGCCGCCGCGGCCACCTGGTCGTCGGCGCCAAGGAGGACCAGCCATACCTGGGCCAGAGGGACCCGGCCACCGGCACCTACTCCGGCTTCGACATCGAGATCGCCAAGATGGTCGCCGCGGACCTCGGCTTCGCCCCGGAGGACGTCGAGTTCCGCACTGTCGCCTCCGCCAACCGCGAGACCGCGCTGCAGAACGGCCAGGTCGACTACTACGTCGGCACCTACACCATCAACGACCGGCGCAAGAAGCTGGTCGGCTTCGCCGGCCCGTACTTCGTCGCCGGGCAGAGCCTGCTGGTGCGGCGGAGCGACGACAGCATCCACGGGCCCGAGGACCTGGCCGGGCGCAAGGTCTGCTCCGCGGCCGGCTCCACCCCGTACCAGCGGATCGCCGAGGAGTACCCGAAGGCCGAGCTCGTCGCCTACGACACCTACTCGGCCTGCGTGGACAACCTGATCTCCGCCCAGGTCGCCGCCGTCACCACGGACAACGCGATCCTCCAGGGGTACGCGGCGAAGGCACCCGACGAGATGAAGGTGGTCGGCGAGCCGTTCTCCCGCGAGCCCTACGGCATCGGCACGCCCAAGGGCGACACCGTCCTGCGCGGTGCGATCGACGACGCGCTCGCCCGGCACGAGCAGAACGGCGACTGGCGCAGGGCGTACGACGCCACCCTGGGCCTCTCCGGCGTACCCGCCCCCGCCCCGCCCCCGATCGACCGCTACTGACCGGCGTCCGTCCACGCCGCCCCCGATCGACCGCCACTCGCTCCCGAAGGGGCCGCCGCATGAAAGTGCTGATCGACAACTGGTCGACCTACTGGCACGGCTTCCTCGGGACCCTGGCGCTCACCGGGGTCAGCGCCGGGCTGGCGCTCACCGTCGGAGTGCTGGTCGCCGCCTTCCGGGTCTCGCCGGTGCGGCCGCTGCGGGCCTTCGGCACCGGCTGGGTGACAGTGCTGCGCAACACCCCGCTGACCCTGCTCTTCTTCGTGGTGGTGCTGGGCCTGCCGCGGTTCGGCATCGTGCTGCCGTTCTTCACCTTCGCCGTGCTGGCGCTCGGCTGCTACACCTCGGCCTTCGTCTGCGAGGCGTTCCGCTCGGGCATCAACACCGTGCCGGCCGGGCAGGGGGAGGCGGCCCGCAGCCTCGGTCTGACGTTCGGCCAGACGCTGGGCCTGGTGGTGCTGCCGCAGGCGTACCGCGCGGTCGTCGCGCCGCTCGGCAGCGTGATGATCGCACTGGCGAAGAACACCGCGATCGCCGGCTCGTTCAGCGTGGTCGAGCTGCTCGGCACCTACCACACCGTCAACGAGCTCGGCTACAGCGTGATCTGGGCCTTCGTCTGGATCGCTGCCGGCTACCTGCTGATCACCCTGGCGATCAGCGCACTGTTCGGCGTCCTGGAGCGGCGTGCGGCGGTGAGCCGGTGACCACCGAGGCCTCCGCGCTCTACGACGTCCCCGGCCCACGGGCGCTGGCCCGCCACCGGCTCTACGGCCTGCTCGCCGCCCTGGCCCTGGCGGCCCTGATCGGCTGGCTGGTCGTCCAACTCTTCGACACCCACCAGTTCACCAACGAGAAGTGGACGGCCTTCCAGTACCGCGGCATCCAGGAGCTGCTGCTGCGCGGCCTCGCCAACACACTGAAGGCCTTCGGCTGGACGGTGCTGCTCGCGCTGCCCTTCGCGGCGCTGTTCGCGGCCGGGCGGCTCTCCGAGCACGCCCTGGTCCGGCGGATCAGCGGGGCGGTGGTCGAGTTCTTCCGGGCGATGCCGCTCCTGGTGATGATCTTCTTCATCTTCGTGGCACTGAAAGCGGACCCGCTCCAGGCACTGGTCGCCGGACTCGTCCTCTACAACGGCTCGGTGCTGGCCGAGGTGCTGCGCGCCGGCGTGCTCGCCGTGCCCGCCGGGCAGCGGGAGGCCGGGTACGCGCTCGGGATGCGCAAGACCCAGGTGATGGCGTACGTCCTGGTGCCGCAGGCGAACCGGGCGATGCTGCCCAGCATCATCAGCCAGCTCGTGGTGGCGCTGAAGGACACCTCGCTCGGCTTCCTGATCACCTACGAGGAGTTCCTGCACGCCGGCAAGCTGATCGCCACCAACCTCGACTACGGCCTGCCGTTCATCCCGGTCGTGATGGTCGTCGCCCCGGTCTACATCGGCCTGTGCCTGCTGCTGTCCTGGCTCGCCCGGGCGGTCGAGCGGCGCGGGCGGCGCAGCCCGAAGACGCGCGGCGGAGCACCGGTGGCCCCGGCCGAGGCCGTGACCGGACTGCCGCCGGACGCCCAGGGCTAGAGCGTTCACCCCACGCGCCCCAGGGTGGTGCCTCTTCAGCCAGTGCGTGAGCGGCCTGTCCCCCGATGCCCGGGGGTAGGTCGCCCATGGAGGTGGGGAGCGCGTACGGTGACCGCGAGCTGACGGTGCGTCGTCAGCGGACCCAACCTCCGCTTATGATTCGTTGGTGTTCGATTCACGGCACATCAGGACCTTCCACGAGGTGGTCGTCTCCGGCTCCTACTCGGCGGCGGCCCGTACGCTCGGCTACACCCAGCCCGCGATCACGCAGCAGATGAAGGCGCTGGAGCGCTCCGTCGGCGTGCCGCTGTTCACCCGGGCCGGCCGCGGCCTGAGGCTCACCGAGGCCGGCGAGGCGCTGGCCCGGCACGCCGAGACGATCCTCGACAGCCTCGCCTCCGCCCAGCAGCAGCTGGGCGCACTCGCCCGGCTGCGCGCCGGGAAGGTCAGGGTGTGCGCCTTCCCGAGCGCCAACGCGACCCTCATCCCGGAGACGATGGCCCGGCTGCTCGCCGACCACCCCGGCATCCGGGTCGAACTCCTGGAGGCGGAACCGCCCGACTCCGTGCAGCGGCTGCTGCGCGGCGAGTGCGACATCGCGCTGGCCTTCCAGTACCCGGGCCTGCCGGTGGAGGTCCCGCCCGAGGTCGTCGAGACGCCGCTGCTGGAGGACCAGCTGACCGTGCTGCTGCCGGTCGGCCACCCGCTGGCCCGCCGGAGCGCCGTCCGGCTCGCGGACCTCGCGGGGGAGCGGTGGATCGCCGGCTGCCCGCGCTGCCGCGCCAACCTGCTGCAGATCTGCGCGGACCAGGGGTGGACCCCGGACATCGTCTTCACCACCGACGACAACCTCGCCGTGCAGAGCCTCGTCGCCGCGGGCGTGGGGATTGCGCTGATGCCCGCACTGGTGCTCTCCTTCCTGTGCCACGCCAAGGTCACCGGCCGCCTGGTCGAGCCGCACCACCGCCGCCGGGTGCTCGCCTACGCACTGCGCGAACAGCTGCGGATGCCCGCCACCGCGCTGGTGCTGGACGAACTCCGCCGCGCCGCCGCCTCCCGCGCCGGCTGCTGAGGGGCCGACAGGTCCCGGCACCCATAAGCGGGAGTTGGCGATCCCTCAACAGACTGTCGTTGGACGTGATGGATCGTGGCGTCGACCCTGCTGCCATGGCCACCGCCGCGAATCCCTCCGCCGTCCCCGCCACCACCCCGGTCGGCACGGCCGCCACCGCCACCGCCGCCCGCACCCACGCCGCGACCGTCCCCTCCCCGACCGCAGCCCCCCGTAGCGCCCCCGCCGGCCGCCTCACCGTCGCCGGACCTGCCACCCCGCGGATGCAGCAGCTCATCGCCGACATCCGTGCCGCCGCCGGACGCGGCCTCGACCCCGGCACCACCGCCCGACTGGTCGCCGACCGCCTCGCCCCGCACCTCGGCCCCGACGACCTGCTCACCCCCGAACAGCGCCTCGGCGACCCCGCCCGCTACCGGCAGCACCTGGTGCACGCCGAAGCGGACGGCTCGTTCTCCGTCGTCGCCCTGGTGTGGCTGCCCGGCCAGCAGACCCCGATCCACGACCACGTCGCCTGGTGCGTCGCCGGCGTCCACCGCGGCCAGGAGAGCGAACTGCGCTACCGGCTCGTCCCCGACGGCCCGACCGCGCGGCTGGAGTTCACCGAGGCCGCCGTCAGCCCGCAGGGATCGGTCGCCGCCTTCGCCCCGCCCGGCGACATCCACCTCGTTCGCAACGCCGGCCCCGGGACCGCCCTGTCCATCCACGTCTACGGCGCCGACATCGCCCGGCTCACCACCAGCATCCGCCGCACCTACCACCTGCCGGCCGGCCCCGGCCCGGCCATCGGCGGGATGTGAGCCCGATGGCCCTCACCCTGCGCACGACGGCCCGGCCGACCGCCCCGCCGCTGCTCCACCGCACCGGACCCGGTCTGCTGCTCGCCTGCCTCGGCACCGCCGCCGCCTGGGCCGTGCACGCCGCCGTGCCCGCCGTCCCCCGCCTCACCGCCGCGGTGGTGCTCGGCATCGCCGCCGCCCATCTGCCGGGCCTGCGTCCGCTCGTCCGCGGCCATGCCCGCCCCGGGCTCTCGCTGGCCGGCCGCCGGCTGATGCGCGCCGGAATCGTGCTGCTCGGGCTCGCCCTCGGCCTCGACGACCTGCTCGGCCTCGGCTGGGCCACCGTCGCCATGGTGCTCGCCGTGGTCGCCGCCACCTTCGCCGGCACCGTCTGGCTCGGCCGCCGCCTCGGCCTGCCCGGCGACCAGCCGCTGCTGGTCGCCACCGGCTACTCGATCTGCGGAGCCTCCGCCATCGGCGCCGTCGCCGAGACCGCCGGCAGCGACGAGGAGGACGTCGCCGCCTCCGTCGCCCTGGTCACCCTCTGCGGCACCCTCGCCATCGCCGTCCTGCCGCTGCTCCACCACCCGCTCGGACTCGACGCGCCCGGCTTCGGCCGCTGGGTCGGTGCGAGCGTCCACGACGTCGGCCAGGTGGTCGCCACCGCGCAGACCGCCGGACCGGTGGCGCTGCGCGAGGCGGTCGTCGTCAAACTCATGCGGGTGCTGCTGCTCGCCCCCCTGGTCGCCGGCACCGCCCTCGCCCTGGCCCGCCGCGCCCGCCCGGCCGCCGCGCCAACGGCCCACGGCGAAACGGAAGTCGTCCGGACGGCCGGCACCCGGCGACCCGCCCCGGTACCGCTGTTCGTCGGCGGCTTCCTGCTCGCCGTCGCCGTGCGCTCCACCGGTCTGCTGCCCGACCCGGCCCTGGACCTCGCCCAGGACGGCCGCGAACTCCTGCTCACCGCCGCCCTGTTCGGTCTCGGCAGCGCCGTCGACCTGCCCGCCCTGCTGCGCACCGGAGGACGGATCGCCCTGCTCGGCCTCGGTTCCTGGACGGTGGTCGCCGGAGTGTCCTACATCGGTGTCCTGCTGACCCGCTGAGCGGTTAGAGTCGATCGCGTCCGACCTGTTCGACCCCGGAGGTGCGCTGCGATGAACCGCCCGCCCGTCCGCGACGACGCCGGCCCCGTCACCCTGGACCGGCGCGACGGCCCGTACGGCGAGGTGGTGCTGCGCCGCCGCGGTGAGCACCTGGAGATCATCGCCAACGGCTGCTTCCTGATGGACACCGCGGACGGCCGCTCCGAACGACTGCTGGTGCAGGCGGCACTCGACGGGCTCGCCGCGCCCCGGCCGTCCGTGCTGATCGGCGGCCTCGGGGTCGGCTTCTCGCTGGCGTACGCGGCGGCCGAACCGCGCTGGGGCCGGATCGCGGTGGCGGAGCGCGAGGCGGCCGTCATCGACTGGCACCGCACCGGCCCGCTCGGCGCGTTCTCCGCCGGCGCCCTGGACGACCCGCGGGTCAGCGTGCTGCACACCGACCTGGTGGCGCACCTGGCCGGTGACGGCGAGGCGTACGACGCGCTCTGCCTCGACATCGACAACGGCCCGGACTGGACGGTCGACGAGGACAACGACGGGCTGTACGGGCCGGCCGGACTGGCCGCCGCCCACCGCCGGCTCAACCCCGGCGGCATCCTCGCCGTGTGGAGCGCCCGGCCCTCCACCGCCTTCGAACAGGCGCTGCGGAGGGCCGGGTTCGCGGACGTGCACACCCTGGAGGTGGCGGTCGCGCGCGGCGTGCCGGATGCGGTGCACCTGGCACGCCGCGCGTGAACCGCGCGGGGCCGCCCGCTACTTCAGGCCGTTGTCCACCGCGGTCATCAGCTCACCGCTCGCGGTGTCGCCGTCGAAGGACCAGATCATGGCCCCCGCCAGCCCCTGCGCCTTGATCCAGGCGGTCTTGCGGGCGATCTCCGTCGGGTCGTCGTAGGTGTAGAGGACGTTGCCGTTGTAGATGTAGGCGAAGCCCGCCACCGGGTCCCGGTAGACGGTGTAACCGCCGCCCGTGGCCATGTCCTTGAGCTTGTGGTAGTCCTCGTAGCCGGCCTCGTAGGTGCCGGGGGCGGCGCCGGTCGAGGTCTGGAACAGGCCGTTGGTGGTGCCGCGCGGCACGCCCTGCCAGCCGCGTCCGTAGAACGGGATGCCGAGGGTCAGCTTGCTCTTCGGGGCCCCGCCCGTGACGTACGCGTTGATGGCGATCTCGGAGCTGAACCGCTGGTTCGCCGGGCTCGGGTCGCCCGCCGGCAGGGTGAGCGCCGACTGCTGGTTGGTGGTGGTCTCCCAGGCGCCGTGGTAGTCGTAGCCCTGGATCGTGGCGAAGTCGAACGCCCCGAACAGGCCCGGGACGTCGATGCCCGCAGAGATCTTCGCCGGGTCGGCCGGCAGGAAGGCGCTCAGCGTGTAGTGCTTGCCGGTGGTGGCTCCCAGCGCGTCCAGCTGACGGCGGAACTCCTGGGCCAGCAGGGTGTAGTTGGCCTTGTCGGCCGGCTTGTAGATGTTGCCGAGGTGGCCGTCCGAGTTCGGCCACTCCCAGTCGAGGTCGATGCCGTCGAAGATCCCGGCGGCCGAGCCGGCGCCGCCGCGGCCGTCGATCACCGGCAGGTTGCCCTTGATGTACATGTCGATGCAGGAGCTCACCAGCGCCTTGCGGGAGGCGTCGGTGGCGGCCGCGTCGGAGAACCACTTGCTGTACGACCAGCCGCCGATGGAGATCTGGATCTTCAGGTTGGGGTGCTTGGCCTTCAGCTGCTTGAGCTGGTTGAAGTTGCCGGCCAGCGGCTGGTCCCAGGTGTCGGTGGTGCCGGCCACCGAGTTGCCCGCGTCCCAGCCCTTGCCGAAGTCGGCCCAGGCGTCACCGGCGCCGTCGCCGGCGTTCGGGTCGGAGTCGTTGCCGGCCGCCTTGTTGGTGATGAAGCACTGCTTGGAGGTCGGGTGGATGTTGGCGAAGGCGTAGTTGAGCGTGGTGAGCTTCGCCGCGCTGCCCGAGGTCTCCAACTGCTTGACGCTGTAGCCGCGGGAGTAGATCGACCACTGGGTGAAGTAGCCGATCTTCATGCCGCCGCCGCCCCCGCCGCCGGTCTGGGTGCGGGCGGTGACGGGGCCGGAGGCGGTCGAGGCGTTGCCCGCCGCGTCCCGGGCCTTCACGGTGAAGGTGTACGAGGTGTCCGCGGCCAGGCCGCCGACGGTGGCCGAGGTGCCGGTGACGGTCGCGGCGATCGTGCCGCCGTTGTAGACGTCGTAGGCGACCACGCCGACGTTGTCGGTGGAGGCGCCCCAGGTGAGTGAGACCGAGCTCGACGTGGTGCCGGTGACCGTCGGCGTGCCGGGGGCGGTCGGCGGCTGCGGGTCGGTGGTGTTCGGGACGGTCACGGTGACCGGCCCCGCCGCGGTGGAGCGGTTGCCCGCCGCGTCGAAGGCGACCACGGTGAAGCTGTGCGCACCCGCCGACAGCCCGGTGACCGTGGCCGAGGTGCCCGTCACGGTGGCCCGCTTGACGGTGCCCTCCAGGACGTCGTAGCCGGCGACGCCGACGTTGTCGGTGGAGGCCGTCCAGGACAGTGCCGCACCGTTGCTGCCGCTCGGCGTTCCGGTCAGGTTGCCCGGGGCGGTCGGCGGAGCGGTGTCGCCGCCCCCGCCGCCGCACGGCGCGCCGTTGAGCTTGCAGTTGGCGAGCGGCACGTAGGCGCCCGAGTAGGCGATGTTGAAGCCGAAGTTGTACGAGCCGCCGGCCGGGATGCTCGGCTGCCAGCTCGGGTTCTTCACCGTGACGTGCGAGGACGCCACCGTGTAGGTCGCGTTCCACAGCGAGGCGACCGAGTTGTTGGCGGGCAGGTCGAACTCGAGCGTCCAGCCGTTGATGGCGCTCGTGGTGCCGTTGGTGATGGTGTAGCTGCCGCCGTACCCGGTGCCCCAGTCCTGGTCCTTGGCGAAGGTGGCGGTGGCGCCCGCGGCGTGGGCCGCGGTGGCGGGCAGGGCGACCGCGACGAGCGGTGCGAGGAGGGTCCCCGCGGCGATCAGCGGGAGGCGGTACCGACGTTTGCGCATGGGTGAGAGCTCCTGTCCGGGAGCACGCCGGACCGCGTACGGCCCAGGGCTCCGCTACCTGTGGGGGAGGTGCCAGGTGCAGGGCTCCGGACGCGTGGGCGCGGCGGAGCCGGGTCCCCGGGCCGTCGGGTTGCCGCGGAGGTCCTGTCCAGGAGGTTAGGGAGGGGGCGGCCGCTGCGCAATAGGTCTGGACCATGCGGCGTGGCCGAACGGTGACGATCCGTCACGCGGCGAGTGGGGCGGGAGGTCCGGGTGCGGAACGGCCGACGGCCGGGCGGGTGGGGGCACCACCTGCCCGGCCGTCGGCCGTGCACCACTGACCCGGGGTCAGCCGAAGGGGCTGTACGACGGGGGCTCCTCGGGCGCCGGCGGCGCGGCGGGAGCGGCCGGCGCCGAGGG
>NZ_JAHTIK010000001.1:6501503-6556734 GCF_025655475.1 Kitasatospora sp. DSM 101779
GCCCGCGCCCGGGGCCTGTCCCCCGGCGGGGGCTGCCGGTGCCGCGGCGGGTGCCGGTGCCGGCGGGGCGAACGGGTTGAAGTCCGGCGGGGGAACGCGCACCGGCGTGCCCTTGGGCCGCTCCGGGGCCGCGGTGGGCACAGGCTCGGCGGCCGACGCCAGGGCGGGCTCGGCAGCGACCGGCACCGGTGCCGGAGCGGGGGCGGGCGGAGCTGCGGGCACCACCGGCGGCGCCGCAGGCATCGGCGGCACGGCCGGCGGCTGCTCGAAGACGGCCTGCGGCAGCGTCGGGGCGGTGACGGGCGGCCCGACGGGCACCGGGGAGTCGGGCGCCGCAGGGGCGGGCACGGGAGCGGGCGCCGGGGGAGCGGCCGGTGCGGGTACGGCGGCGACCGGCTCCGCAACGGGCTGCGCGACCGGCTGCGGCTGCGCGGCACCCACGCCGTCCCAGCCGAGCTGCACGCTCTGCAGGACGTCCGCGAACACGCCCGCGTACAGCTCCCAGTCCTCGGCCTGCACGGTGCCGAGCTGCAGGACCAGCGAGGTGGCGCCGTCCGGCAGCGGAAGCACCGCCTCGACGACCGAGCTGACGGCCCATCGGCGCCGGCCGTCGGCCGTGAGCTCCGCCGGCACCGGTGAGGTGCGCGGCTCGACCAGCAGCGCGGCGGGGCCGGCCGGCAGCAGGACCGTCCAGACCTCGGCGTGCGGCCGTGCGTCGGCCAGCTGGACGGCCAGCCGGTCGGCCGGGCCGCTGGACCGGTGGAGCGAGACGGTGAGCGAGGCGTGGCTCGTCCGGCCCTCGGCGCTCAGCGCGCAGAGCCCGGCGAAGACCACCCCGGCCGCGGCGGCCTCGCCGGCCAGCGAGGCGGCGATCACCGACCAGTCGCGGCGCACCGCCGGACCGGCGCCGGCGAACAGCTCCTCCGCGACCTCGGCCAGGTGGGCGGCGACCGCGGCGCCGCCGCCGCGGGCGGTCAGCGGATGGAAGACCGGCGGCACCACCAGGCGGACCTCGGTGCCGGAGCCGGTGGACAGCTCCTCGGGTGCGCGGGTGGGCCGCTCGGAGGCGAGTGCGGCGAGTTCGGCCGTGAACGGCGGGCGGAGCTTGGCGTCGCCGGGCTCGGGCGCCACCGGCAGCCGGAAGGCACCCGGAACGGCGTCGCCCGCGGTGGCGTCGACCGCGACCCCGCGGACCTCGCCGGCCCCGAACCGGGCGGCCAGTGCGGCCGTCGCGCCGGCGGCCGACTCGATGCGGCGGGCCGTGCCGCCCTCGACCACGGTGCCCAGCCCACGGACCGTCAGCACACCCGGCCCGCCCGGGGCGATCCGCAGGCCGAACAGGGCGTCGGCGGACGGGTGGGCCTCGCGGCGGAAGGCCGTCAGGGACCCGGCGGCGTAGTGGGTGGCCCGTTCGTCCAACAGGGCCTCGGCCAGTACGTCGAGTGTTGCGGCGATCCGCTCCGCGCCGGCGAAACCGTCCAGAGTCATGCGCCGAGCCCCCCTCGCTCTCGGTGGAAAATCTGTCCACTTTCTATCAGACCGGGCCGACGCCGCGGTGACCCCCCGAAGCCCACCGGCCCTTCGCCCCCGCTGTGTTGCGGCAGGCCGTACGGCGTACGGTCAGGAACCCGACGCCAGGTGTCCGAGGGCGTCGGCGATGCCGTCGACGGCGAGCAGGCCGCTGAGGTCGCGGACCAGTCCCGCGCACGGGCCGTCGGGGCGCTCGTCGGCGAAGAAGGCGGCGAACTCGGCGGCCAGTTCGGGTTCGCGGGAGGCCGTGACGGCCAGCGCAGCGACCAGCTCCTGCACCAGCTGCAGCTGCAACTCCTCGCGGGGCACGGCTCGTTCGCCCAGCCAGTCGAGCGAGCTGATCTCCGCGTTGGCGATCCAGGCGCGGACGGTCCGGCGCACCCCGGGGCTCGCCCCGGGCAGGGCCAGGTGCAGCAGGATCTGCTCCTGCGCGGCCCGCCGCACCTCGTCGATCACCGCGTTGGTGCCCGGGCTGGCGGCGACCGAGCCGCCGCGCAGCAGGGCGGCGAAGCCGGGGCCGTGGCTGTCCACGAAGTCCAGGTAGCGCCCCATGACCCGCAGCAGCCGCTCGGACAGCGGCCCCTCGGCGGGCTCCTCGAACCGGGCGGTCAGCTCCTGGCCGGCCCGGCGCAGCGACTCCTCGTAGATCGCCTGCTTGCCGGGGAAGTAGTGGTACACCAGCGGCCGGGAGGCGCCGGCCGCCGCTGCGATGTCGTCGATCGACACCTCCTCCGGGGGACGCCGGCTGAACAGCTCCAGGGCCACCGCGATCAACTGCTCCCGCCGCTCGTCGACGCTGAGCCGGCGCCGGGGCGCCTTGTCGGCACGGCTGGGCTGATCCTCCGACCGGGGCGCCGCCGAGGGCGTACGGGAAACCATGGCGCCACCCTATCCAGGCCGGACCGTCGGATGATCACCTGATCATGGGATTCCCGCCGCCGGACAGAGGTGACGAAAGTCTGACGTCGGCCCGCAGGCCCTGGTCGGCGGGCGCGCGGAGTGGTCGAATCGAGGGGTGAACGAATCCACCGGTACGCCGGTCGGGCGCCGGGTGGTGCTCGGCATGCTGGGCCTCGGGGCGGCGGGCGTCGCCGCGGGCCCGCACCTGCAGCGCGTCGTCGAGGCGGTCACCAGCCGTGACCCGACGGGCCTGACCGACCTGGTGCCGGGCGGCGGCGGGTTCCGCTACTACTCGGTGGTCGCGTCGGTGCCCGGGCGCACGGCCGCCGACTACACGCTGCGGATCGACGGCCTGGTCGACCGGCCGACCACGCTGCGGCTCGCCGACCTGCAGGCGATGCCGCAGACCCGGATCGTCCACGACGTGCAGTGCGTCACCGGCTGGCGGGTGCCGGCCACCCCGTTCGAGGGGGTGCGCCTCAGCCTGCTGCTGGAGCGGGCCGGTGTCCGGGACGGCGCCGCCGCGGTGCGGTTCAGCTGCTTCGACGGCGCGTACGGCGAGAGCCTCACCCTCGACCAGGCCCGCCGCGACGACGTGCTGGTCGCGCTGCGGATGCAGGACCGCCCGCTCGGCCACGCGCACGGCGGCCCCGTCCGGCTGTACGTCGCGCCGATGTACTTCTACAAGTCGGCCAAGTGGCTCTCCGGGATCACGGTGACCCCCGAGGTCCACCCCGGCTACTGGGAGCGCCTCGGCTACGACGTCGACGCCTGGGTCGGCCGCTCCAACGGACGCGACGATGCACCCACCGGCTGACCCCGGGCACGCCGCCCGCCCCGCCGCCCGGGTGGCCCGCTTCGCCCGCGCCGAGCGCCTGGTGCACCGGGTCACCGCCGCCCTGGTGCTGACCTGCGTGGCCACTGCGCTGATGCTCTACTACCCGCCGCTGTCCGAACTGGTCGGCCGCCGCCGGCTGGTGGTCGTGGTCCACGAGTGGTGCGGACTGATGCTGCCGGCCCCGCTGCTGCTCGGCCTCGCCTCCCGGGCGCTGCGGGCCGACCTGGGCTGGCTGAACCGGTTCACCGCGGCCGACCGCCGCTGGCTGCGGGCCGTCCGCCGCCGCTCGTACGACCGGCCGGCGGGCAAGTTCAACGCCGGGCAGAAGCTGTACGCGGCGTGGATCGCCGGGGCGCTGCTGGTCATGCTCGGCACGGGCCTGCTGATGTGGTTCACGCACCTGGCACCGCTGGTCTGGCGGACCGGGGCGACCTTCGTCCACGACTGGCTGGCGGTCGCCGTGGGGGTGGTGGTGGCCGGCCACGTCTGGATGGCGGTGCGCGACCCGGAGGCCCGCCGCGGCATGCGCACCGGGCTGGTCGACCGGCACTGGGCCGCCCGCGAGCACCCCGACTGGGACCTTGGGGACGAGCGGGCCCCTCAGGACGGACGGGACTCCAGGTAGCGCTGGTAGGCCTCCCGGCCGTCGGCCACGAAGTCCCACTCGGCGAGCCGCTCGGCGAGCTCCTCCTCGGTCAGCCAGCCGTGCCAGGCCACCTCCTCGACCTGCGGGGAGACCGGACCGTCCCAGCGGGCCTCGTGCAGGTCGCAGAACCAGGACAGCCCGTCCTGCCGGAACAGGAACCGGAACAGCGGCACCGGCTCGATCCCCCGCACCCCGAGCTCCTCCTCGGCCTCCCGGACGGCGGCCCGTGCGTACGACTCCCCGGAGCCGACCACCCCGCCGACGAAGCAGTCGTAGGCGCCGGGGGCGAACAGCTTGGTGTCCGTGCGCCGGTGCACGAAGATCCGGTCCCGCGGGTCGCGGACCAGGATGAACACACAGCGGTGGGTCAGGCCGTCCCGGTACACCTCGGCGCGGGTCGCGGTGCCGACCACCCGGTCCTGGTCGTCCACCACGTCGAGCAGTTCTTCGGCGGGGTTCGTCATGCTCGGGACACTACCGCCGGAGGGGGGCGGGCCGCGGTCGGTTGCCACCTCCCGGGCCGGTGCCGCCCCGGTACCCCGGCGGCACCGGTAGGACCACCCGACTATCGTTCCAACCGGAGACGCAGGCGAGGAACGGCGGGGAACGTGGCAGCGGTGGAGATCTGGGGCGAGACGGCGGCGGGCTTCGAACCCGTCCGTGAGGCCTTCGCCCGCAACTTCCGCGATTACGGCGAGCTCGGCGCCGCCTTCGCGCTCTACCGGGACGGCCGCAAGGTGGTCGACCTGTGGGGCGGCGACGCCCGGCCCGAGGTCGGCGGGTGGCCCGCCCCCGCCCTGCCGTGGACCGCCGACACCGCCCAGGTGCTGCGCTCCGTCACGAAGGGGCTCACCGCCGCCACCGCACTGCACCTCGTCCAGCAGGGCCTGCTCGACCTGGACGCCCCGGTCGTCTCCTACTGGCCCGAGTTCGCGGCCGCCGGCAAGGAACGCATCCCCGTCCGCTGGCTGCTCTCGCACCAGGCCGGACTGCCCGTGCTGGACGTGCCGCTGCGCCTGGAGGACCTGCTGACCTGGGAGCCGGCCGCCGCCGCGGTCGCCTCGCAGGCCCCCGCCTGGGAGCCCGGCACGGCCCACGGCTACCACCCCTACACCTTCGGCTGGCTGGTCGGCGAGGTCGTCCGGCGGGTCAGCGGCCGCAGCATCGGCCACTACCTGGCCGAGGAGATCGCCCAGCCGCTCGGCCTCGACCTGTGGATCGGCCTGCCCGCGGGGGCGGCGCCACGGGTCGGCCGACTGGTCGACCTGCCCGCGCCCGAGGCCGCGCAGACCGGCCCGAGCGGCATGAAGGTCCGTCCCAAGGCCTCCGTGGTGCGGGCCTACCAGGACCGAACCTCGCTGACCGCCCGGGCGTTCGGCGCCGTGCTCGCCGCCGTCGACCTCAACGACCCCGCGGTACAGGCCGCCGAGGTGCCCGGCGCCGGCGGCATCGGCACCGCGCGGTCGGTGGCCCGGTTCTACGCCTCGCTGATCGGCGCCGCCGACCGGCACGGCGGCGCGCCGGGCGAGCGGCTGCCCGCCCTGTTCGGCCCGGAGGTGCTGAAGGAGGCGATGGGCCCCGCGGTCAGCGGCCCGGACAAGGTGCTGATCGTCAACACCACCTTCGGCCACGGCTTCTTCCGGCACGCCGCCACCTCCCCGATGGCCACGCCGGCGAGCTTCGGCCACCCCGGCCGCGGCGGCTCGCTCGGCTTCGCCGACCCGGAGCTCGGCATCGGCTTCGGCTACGTCACCAACGGCATGCAGCCCGGCGTGACCGGCGACATCCGCTCCCGCAGCCTGATGGCCGCCGTACGGGCCTGTCTGGAAGGCAGGACCGGCTGACCGGCGGGCGACGCCGGCACGGACGGGCCCGCGGACGCCCGAGGGCGCCCGGTCGTGCCCGCCGGCGTGCCGGAGCGTGGCTCCCAGGCCCTGTTCGCGCAGCCACTCCAGCTGCCGCTGCTGCCGGGAGGCCCGTCCGCCGGCGTGGGCGCCGAAGCGCCACACCTCGATCGCGCCCGGACCGCCGTACCGGTGGAGGAGGCGGAGACGGTCGACGGCGGGCATACGTGCGTGACCGTGGCCGGGCCGCCGTGTGCCCGGGCCGTGGCGGGCGTCCTCCGGGGCCGCGGAGCGGGCCTACGCCTGGCCGGTCTCGAAACGGCTGATCCGGTCGCCGTCCACGGTGAACCGCCACGCGGTGCGCATCTCGCCCCAGGTGTCGTTGCGGTAGTTGGCGATCAGGGCGAGGCCGCCGTCCTTCTCGGTCTGGACGTCCATGTGCCCGCGGGAGGAGAAGATCTCCCGCTCAGCCCAGGCCGCCAGCGGGCGGTCCGAACCGTCGTCGGACATCGTGGCGTCCGGGGTCAGCACGGCGAAGAACGCCGTCGGGTCGCCCCCGTTGATCGCGCTGACCAGCGCGCGGACGGCGGGATTGGACAGCTTGGCGGCGGGGATCGTCATGGTCGGGGCCTCCTCGTCCCGGGGTGCACGGCACGGTGCCGTGCTTCCCAGAGACCACGGGGCCAGGGCGCCCGCCAGCGGCGTGCGCCGTCCGCGCCCCGCCTCCGCGGCACCGGGCCCGGGCTGTGCTTTGATCCGCTTCCGGGGGCCACCGCGGGGAACCGCCGACGGAAGGAGTGCCCTGGATGGGGCCGGCCGAACTGATCGTCCTGACGTTCCCGCAGGAGGCCATCACCGCCGAGAGCGCCCGCGCCCTCGCCGCGCTGCGGACGGGCGGGGACATCCGGGTGGTCGACGCCCTGGTCGTCACCCGCCGCACCGACGGCACCGTCGAGTACGCCGAGGTCGGTGAGGTGGAGCACCTGCACGGGGTGGTCGCGGCCGGCGGGCACGAGCTGCCGCTGATCGGACCGGCCGACGCCGAGGAGGCTGCCGCCCTGCTCGCCCCGGGCACCGTCGCGGTGGTCGTGCTGATCGAGCACCTGTGGGCGCAGAGCGCCGCGGCCGCCCTCGGCGCGGTCGGCGGGCGGATCGCCTCGGGCGTGCGGATCCCGCCGGAGCGGATCGAGGAGGCCGTCCGCGCGGCCCGCGCCCGGAACGGGCGCTGACGCACCGCCGTTCGGGGCAGGCCCCGGTCCGTCCGGCGAACCACATCCGAGCTGCGCAGTTCCCGCGCCCGGGATGTGTCCTTCATCTCCGCACAGGTGTGCCGGAGGCTCTGGTCGCAGGGCGCCCGTTCCGCTACGGTGGGTGCATCGCCGATCACCCGGTGCGGTAGCGGCCCGTCCGCCGTTCCCAGTGCAGGTAGCCCGCCAGCCAGGCGGTCATGCCGTCGGCGTAGCGCTGCGCGATGCCGCGCTGCTCCTCGTCGAGCTCCAGCTCGCGGAAGGCGCAGGGCAGTTCGGCGAGCAGCCGGGTGTAACGGTCGACCAGCAGCTGCGCCTCGGCGAGGACGATCGAGCAGGCCTCCTCCGGCGGGCAGGAGCGCTCCCGCTGGACGATCATCACCAGGTTGTACACGTCCCCGCGCGGCGCCTCCAGCGGGTAGGAGTGGACGTCGTTGCTGTACGAGGGGATGTCGGCGGCGACCTGGCGCAGCTGCCGCAGCACCGGGTGGTGGAAGGTGCTCTGGGGCACCGTGAACCGGCCGAGCCGCTCCACCATGTCGAAGATGGTCTCCATGGCCGCCGTTCCCCGACGGAGCGTCAGATAGCCCTCGCGGTCCGGGATCCGGCCGGAGGCGCGGCCGGCCGCCTCGGCGGGATGGCTGGCGAAGTACCACTCCCAGTTGGCCGCGGCCCGCGCCCGCCAGCGGCCGGGCATGCCGGCCGTGGACCGTCTCCACAGGTCCGCGAAGGCCCGCTCCACGTCGGAGGTGCCGTCCGGCAGGGCTCCGTGCAGGATCGTGGTCATCCGGTCGCAGATCCGGGCGACCTCGGCCGGGCGGCGGCCCAGCGAGCTGTCGAACTGGTCGTCGAAGAGAAAGAAGAAGCCCAACATGTCGGCGGCGAGGACGAGTTCGTCGGGGTCGGCGTCCGGATGGCTGAATGCGGCGAGCTCGGCGACCTCCCAGTGGCCGTAGACCGTGGCGTCCGCGACGTCCGCCAGCTCGCGGTGGCGGTCGAGCCACGCGCGGTGCCGTTCGGCGGCGTGGGCGTGGTGCCCGCTGCGCCGGTGCGGGAACGGGAAGTCGAGCGAGCTGTCGTCGGACATGGTGCTCCCAGCCAGGTGACTCTTCGATCCGGTGCTGTGCGTGAGCGTCGTGCGGTGACCCCGATGCTGAATACTGGGACGTGCTGAAGATCGACTGTGCCGTCCGGCCCGGCAGACTACCCGATCGGATCATCAGATGGCATGCGCACCAGGGCACTTGCCCTGGCCCCGCGCCCTCAACCCTCGGCTCCCGCCGGGGCCTGCACGAATGCCGCCCGCGCGGGCGTGCACGGCGCTAGGGTCGTTTGCGGAACGACGAACGGACGAGGCGGAGGCGCGGCGGTGGCGGCAGATCAGAACGGGCAGGGCGAACAGGAGTACGTCACCTCGCCGACCGAGGAGACCCTGCGCGAGCGCGACGCGGAACTGCACGCCGCCGACGAGGCGGTAGCCCGGCTCTGCCGCAAGTTCGCCGCCGGCGGCACCGAGATCGGCGAGGTGCTGTGCTACTCCGGCCCCGGCGGCATGGGCAAGACCTCGCTGCTGCACCGGGTCCGCCGCCTGGCCAAGCTCCAGCCCGACTGCACTGTGCTCTTCGCCCGCGGCGGCGAGCGCCAGCGCAACGAACCCTTCCGCGTGCTGCGGCAGTTGCTGCAGCCGGTGCTCGGCGCGCTGCTCGAGGACGAGAAGCAGGAGGTCTTCGGCAACTGGTACGGCATCGTCGGCCCCGCGATCGGCCTCGTCCCGCCGTCCGACGAGCTGGAGCCGCTCGACCCGCAGGGCGTGCGCGACGGCCTCGACTTCGTCTTCACCCAACTCGCGCCGCGCCGGGCCCCGTTGGTGATGGTGGTCGACGACCTCCACTGGGCCGACCAGGAGTCCCTCAGCTGGCTCGCCGCCTTCGCCGTCCGCTCCCGCGAACTGCCCGTCCTGCTCGTCCTCGCCTACCGCGACGAGTTCGACCACAAGGCGCTCCCGCTGCGCCACCAGATCGAGTCCATCGCCCAGCACCGCCACGAACTGCGCCGCCTCACCCCGGACACCGTCGCCGACCTCGTCCGCGCCGAGCTCGGCCCGCACGCCGAGGACGCCTTCTGCCGCCAGGTCTGGGCGGTCACCGGCGGTACCCCGTACGAGGTCGTCGCCCTGCTCCGCGAGGTCCGCGACCAGGCGCTGGAGCCCAGCGAGGAGAACGCCCGCAGGCTGCACGACCTCGCCGCCGCGGCCCGCGGCGAGACCCTGCAGCACTGGCTGGACAAGCTCGGCCCCACCACCCTGCGGTTCGCCTGGGCCGCCGCCCTGCTCGGCACCGACATCCGGCAGAGCCTCGCCGCCACCATCTCCGCCCAGGGGCCCGACCAGGCCGAGGAGTCCGTGCGCCTGCTGCGCCGCCAGCGCGTCCTCACCAGCCAGCCCAACGGCCGGCTGGAGTTCGTCCACCCGCTGATCGGCACCTCGATCTACCTCACCATGCCGGCCGCCACCAAGACCGCCATGCACGGCATCGCGGCCACCGCCATCGAGAACGCCGGCGGCACCATGCTCGCCGCCTCCCGGCACCTGCTGGAGGTGCTGCCGGAGGGCGACGACGCCATCGTCCGCAAGCTGCGCAAGGCCGCCCAGGAACATCTCGCGATCGGCGCCCCGGACGCCGCCAAGCGCTGCCTCGAACGCGCCCTCAACGAGCCGCCGGACGACGACATCCGCGCCGAGGTGATGTACGAGCTCGGCTGTTCCGCCCTGCTCACCGACCCGGCCGCCACCGTCAACCAGCTCACCATGGCCCTGGAGCCGGAGAACGGCCTCAGCGCCGCGCTGCGGGCCGACGCCACCTTCCGGCTCTCCGAGGCGCTCGCCCACGCCGGGCAGCTGACCCGGGCCGCGACGGTCTGCCAGGAGGAGGCGCAGCGCACCCCGCACGGCCCGGGCCGGCTGCGCCTGCAGGCGGCGCACTTCATGTGGGCCGCCTTCCAGCGCGACGAGGACGACGCCGTCGGCCGCTCCCAGCGCTTGGACGAGCTTGCCGCCTCGCTCACCGGCCGCGACAGCGCCGAACGCGCCGTGATGGCCATGCGGGCCTGGGACCTCACGCTGCGCGGCGAGTCCGCCGCCCGTGCCGTGGAGCTCGCCGACCGGGCCCTGGTCAACGGCCGGCTGCCCGCCGAACTCGGCTGGACGGGCACCACCTGGGGCTTCGAACTGCCCGCCCTGATCGGCCTCACCCTCACCTACACCGACGAACTCATCCGCGCCGAGCGGCTGTTCTCCGACGCGATCATGGAGTTCGAGGTCGCCGGCTGGAGCGGCGCCCACCGCGGCTTCGCCTACTTCCTGATGGGTCTCGTCCGGTTCCGCCGCGGCTTCCTGCTGGAGGCCGAGGACTTCCTCCGCCGCGGTCTGCGGATCTCCGAGCGGATCGCCCCCGACCTGCCGCTGCAGTGGGACATCGTCGGCGTGCTCGCCGACACCCTGCTCGCCCGCGGCCGTGTCCAGGAGGCCTGGGAGCTCGCCCAGCAGTACCGCTTCGCCCCGCCGTACCACGAGACCGCGATGGTGCTGCCCGACGCGCCCACCCTCTACGGCAAGCTGCTGCTCGCCCGCGGCGAGCTCACCGAGGCCGCCAAGGTGCTGCGGCAGGTCGGCGATCAGCTCACCGCCCGCGGCCGCCACAACACCGTCTGGGCACCCTGGGCCGGCCACCTCGCGCTCGCCCTCGCGCCGGACGACCCGGACGGCGCCCGCGAGTACGCGCAGCTCGGCGTGGACCGCGCCCGGCACTTCGGCTCGGCCTCCGCGGTCGGCGCGGCCCTGCGTCTGCAGGCCGCCGTCAGCGACGGCCCGGTCGCGGTCGAGCTCCTGGAGGAGGCGGTGGCCGTGCTGGGCCAGTCCCCGGCCGGCCACGAGCACGCGCACGCCCTGGTGGACCTCGGCGCCGCCCTGCGCCGCAGTGGCCGGCTGGTCGACGCCGGTGAGTACCTGTACCAGGGCATGGAGCTCGCCCAGCAGTGCGGCGCCGACGGCCTGGTCGCCCGCGCCCGCCGCGAGCTCTCCGTCTCCGGGCTGCGCCCCAACCGGCTCCGCACGCTCACCAAGGACGCCCTCAGCCAGCACGAGTGGGAGGTCGCCGAACTCGCCGTCCGCGGCCTGCCGCCGCAGCGGATCGCCGACCACCTCGACCTGCCGCTCAGCCTGGTGCACCGCCGGCTGGCCGCCGTGCACCGCAAAGCGGGCACCGGGCCGGAGGGCCTGGCGGCCGCCCTCGGGCTGCCCGACAAGGACTCCCGCGACGGCGACGGCGCCTGAGCCCGGCCGACGCCGCCGACCGGCCGGGGCACGTACGGCGCAGCAGCGCCGTGCCGGGCCCCGGCCGGGCTAGGCTGCTCCCGGAGCGACAAGATCGCCCATAATCGAACAGCTGTCGAGGTGAGGCGGTCGCGGCCGCTTCGGTGAGGAGCAGGCCATGGCGGCATCCGCACAGGCCACGGAGGTCCGGCACGGGCCCTTCGAACCCAGCGGCGCGGGCGCGGCGATCGAGCGCTGGACCCTGCGCAACGGCCCGCTGGAGGCCAGCGTCCTCACCCTTGGCGCCACCCTGCACACCCTCACCGCACCCGACCGCTCCGGCACGCCCGAGCAGATCCTGCTCTCCACCGAGGAACTCCCGCTGATCCTCGGCGCCGCCCGCCACTACGGCACCACCGTCGGCCGCTACGCCAACCGGATCGCCGACTCCCGGATCACCGTCGACGGCGAGGAGTACCCGCTCGCCCCCACCGGCAACGGCGTCACCCTGCACGGCGGCCCGGACGGCTTCGCCCACCGGATCTGGGAGGCCGAGGAGATCCCCGGCGGCGTCCGGCTGAAGCTGCACAGCCCCGACGGCGACCAGGGCTTCCCCGGCGGACTCGACGTCACCGTCTCCTACACCCTCTCCGCCGACGCCGTGACCATCGACTACCACGCCGTCACCAGCAAGCCCACCGTGGTCAACCTGACCAACCACGCCTACTTCAACCTCGCCGGCGAGGGCAGCGGCGACGTGCTCGGCCACCTGCTCACCCTGGACGCCGACCACTACACCCCGGTCGACGCCCGGCAGATCCCGCTCGGGCCGTTCGAGGCGGTGGCCGGCACACCCTTCGACTTCACCACCGCCCGGCCGATCGGCAAGGGGATCGCCGAGAACCACCCGCAGGTGGCCGCCGCCCGCGGCTACGACCACAACTGGGTGCTGCGCGAGCGCCCCGCCGACGGCAGCCCGGCCCGCGCCGCCCTGCTGGAGGACCCGGAGAGCGGCCGCACCCTGGAGGTGCTCACCACCGAGCCCGGCATCCAGGTCTACACCGCCAACGGCTTCCACGGCGCGGTCACCGGCGCCCGCGGCGTCCCGTACGGCCCGTACGCCGGCGTCGCCCTGGAGACCCAGCACCACCCGGACTCGCCGCACCACCCCTCGTACCCGTCGACGGTGCTGCGTCCGGGCGAGGAGTTCCGCTCGACGACGGTGCTGCGCCTGGGCACCGTCTGAGGCCCGGCGACCGTCCGGGGAGGGGCCGCGAGCCCGCCCGACCGGGAAAGGTTGCTGCAAACCACCGCAACGACGGCCCGTTGCCGCCGGGGACGACCCGGCCGGCACGGGCCGTTCGCATGCCCCGGCCGGCCAGGAGCGATGCAGGCCACAGGGGGTCCCGGGGCGGGTTCGTGTGACGGCAACTCGGAGGACACGCGGATGTAACGATCTGAATGACGCTTGCAGAAAGTTGCTGCAAGGGCTTTCAGGTTGGCTTTCGGCGCTGTTACGTTCCTCCCCAAGCCCGACGGCCGCAACGGCGCAGTCGGCACGGGACAGCCATTATGCGCGGTCCTCCACCAATTCGGGCACCCCCACCTTCCTAGGAGTTCTCATGCGGCGTGGCATCGCGGCCTCCGCTCTCGTTGCGGCCCTTGCGGTATCTCTTGCAGCCTGTGGCAGCAGCGGCTCCGGCTCGGACGCCAAGGGCGACGGCGGTCCGGTCACCATCACCTACTGGGACACGTCCAACGCCACCAACGAGGCTCCGACGTACCAGGCGCTGGTCCAGAAGTTCGAGGCCGCCAACCCGAACATCAAGGTCAACTTCGTCAACGTGCCGTTCGACCAGGCGCAGAACAAGCTGCAGACCGCGATGGGCGCCAAGGGCGCTCCGGACGCCTTCCGCTCCGAGGTCGGCTGGACCTCCGCCTTCGCCAAGGCCGGCTTCCTGGAGCCGCTGGACGGCACCCCGGCGCTCCCCGACGCGTCGGCCTTCCAGCCGAGCCTGATCCAGCAGGCGAAGTACGAGGGCAAGACCTACGGCGCGCCGCTGGTCACCGACACCCTCGGCCTGCTCTACAACAAGGACCTGTTCGCCAAGGCCGGCATCACCAAGGCCCCCGCGACCTGGGACGAGCTCAAGGCCGACGCCGCCCTGGTCAAGGACAAGGCCGGCGTGGACGGCTTCTTCATGCGGGCCGGCGACGGCTACTACGCGATGCCGTTCCTCTTCGGCGAGGGCACCGACATGGTGGACGCCAAGGGCAAGAAGATCAGCATCAACTCGCCCGAGGCCGTCAAGGCCGTCGAGACCTACAAGACGATGTTCACCTCGCCCGGCACCGTCAAGGCCGACACCACGACCGACTCGTACGCCCACATGATGGACGCGTTCAACACCGGCAAGGTCGCGATGATCATCCAGGGCCCCTGGGAGATCACCAACGTCTACAAGGGCGCCGCGTTCAGCAACAAGGCGAACCTGGGCATCGCGCCCGTCCCGGCCGGCTCCACCGGCAAGGCCGGCGCCCCCACCGGCGGCCACAACGTCTCCGTCTACGCCGGCTCCGACGCCGCCCACAAGGCCGCTGCCGAGAAGCTCGCCGCGTTCCTGACCTCGGCCGAGAGCCAGACCACCCTCGCGCTGAAGAACTCCACCCTGCCGACCCGTGGTGACGCCTACACCGCCGAGGTCAAGGCCAACCTGGGCATCGCGGGCTACCAGGCCATCCTGAGCTCCGCCCAGCCGCGGCCCGAGCTGCCCGAGTACGGCTCGCTGTTCGCCTCGATCGGCACCAACCTCGCCAAGATCGTCCAGGGCCAGGCCGACACCAAGACCGGCCTCGACGCCACCGCCGTCGACTACGCGAAGCTCCTCCCCGGCTTCGCCAAGTAACACCCCCGGCCGCCCCCGTACGAAGACCCAGTCGCCGACGCGAGGCGGCGGACCTCCCGAAAAGGTGTCAACAATGGCAGTCGCCGTGCAGGGCGCTCCCGGCAAGAGCAGCCGCGGCCGCGAACCGCGTCCGGGCCTCGTGGAGCGCATCAAGCTCTCGTACAGCAAGTACTGGTACGCCTACGCCATGATCGCGCCAGTCGTGATCGTGCTCGGCGTGCTCGTCGGCTATCCGCTCGTGCGCGGCGTCTACCTGACGCTCACCGACGCCACCAGCCTCAACACCGGCCGCCAGATCGGCGTCAACCACATCCCGGACAGCTTCACGTTCGTCGGCCTGCACAACTACGCCGATGTGCTGTGGGGCCCCGGCTCGTACGACCGATTCTGGTCGCACTTCGTGTGGACGATCGCCTGGACGGCCATCTGCGTCCTCCTGCACTACTCCATCGGCCTGGCGCTGGCCCTGCTGCTCAACCAGAAGCTCCGCGGCCGCGGCCTCTACCGCATGCTGCTGATCCTGCCCTGGGCCGTGCCGACCTTCGTCACCGTCTTCTCCTGGCGCCTGATGCTCGCCGACGGCGGTGCGATCAACGCCGTCCTCGGCTCCGTCGGCCTGCCGGAGCCCGGCTGGCTCTCCGACCCGTTCGCGCAGAAGGCCGCCGCCATCGCGGTCAACACCTGGGTCGGCGTGCCCTTCATGATGGTCTCGCTCCTCGGCGGCCTGCAGTCCATCCCGGCCGAGCTGTACGAGGCCGCCGAGATGGACGGCGCCAGCCCCTGGCAGCGCTTCCGCTACGTCACCCTGCCGGGCCTGCGCACCGTCAGCAGCACCGTCGTCCTGCTCGGCGTGATCTGGACCTTCAACCAGTTCGCCGTCATCTTCCTGCTGTTCGGCAACGGCGCCCCCGACGCCCAGATCCTGGTCACCTGGGCCTACCGCCTCGGCTTCGGCCAGATGCCCCGCGACTACGCGCAGTCCGCCACCTACGGCGTGCTGCTGCTCTCGCTCCTGATCGTCTTCACGAGCTTCTACCGCCGTTGGCTCGCCCGCAACGAGCAGGCGAACGGCTGAGCGCCGCGCGCATCCAGCAGACCAGCGACATCCACGAGGCAGGTACCCGATGACCACCACCACCGAACGACCGGCCGCCCGCTCCTCGGCCGCCCACGCAGCCCGGCCGGCGAAGGTCCGCAGCCGTGAGCAGCGCAGCCCCGTCGCCACCGCGCTCAGCCACCTCGCACTGATCGCGGCCAGCCTGATCGCGCTCTTCCCCGTCGTCTACATCGCCTACATCTCGCTCGGCCCGGACGACATGGACTACCTGCACCCCGGGCAGATCCTCGGCAAGGCGACCCTGTCGAACTACGACAAGGTGCTCAACCAGACCGACTTCTTCAGCTGGTTCGGCAACTCGGTGATCGTCGCCGGCGGCACCACCGTGGTCGGCGTCATGCTCGCCGCCAGCACCGGCTACGCCGTCTCCCGGATGCGCTTCGCCGGCCACAAGCAGCTGATGTGGACGCTGCTGGTGACCCAGATGTTCCCGATCGCCGTGCTGATCGTGCCGATGTACTACATCCTGTCCAACCTCCAGCTGCTGGACAGCTACTTCGGCCTGATCCTGGTCTACTCCGGCACCACCGTCCCGTACTGCGCCTGGCTGCTGAAGGGCTACTTCGACACCATCCCGGTGGAGATCGACGAGGCCGGCCGGGTCGACGGACTCTCCCCCTTCGGCACCTTCTGGCGGCTGATCCTGCCGCTGGCCCGCCCGGGCCTGGCCGTCGCCGCCTTCTACTCCTTCCTCACCGCCTGGGCCGAGGTGGCCTTCGCCTCGACCTTCATGCTCAGCTCGGACAAGTACACGCTCGCCGTCGGCCTGCAGTCCTTCATCAGCGAGCACGACCACCAGTGGCAGCTGATGGCCACCACCTCGGTGCTGATCGCGCTGCCCGCCGCGCTGGTCTTCTACCTCGTCCAGCGCCACCTCGTCACCGGACTGACCGCCGGTGCCGCCAAGTCCTGACGAAATCACGCACCGAGCGGCCGAAGTGCCCACTGAGGCCGACGGGCTGACGTACCGTCACACAACGCTCTGTTCGCCGCGAATCCCCAAGGGATGACTGACCAATGACCCAGAACCTGGCCGACGCCTCCCGGCCCGCCCCCGTTCCCGCCGCCGAGCCCATCGCAGCGAGTGCGGGCGCGAGCAGAGGCTGGTGGCGGGACGCGGTCATCTACCAGGTGTACCCGCGCAGCTTCGCCGACTCCAACGGCGACGGCATGGGCGACCTGCCGGGCATCCGCAGCCGACTGCCCTACCTGCGCGACCTCGGCGTCGACGCGGTCTGGCTCTCCCCGTTCTACGCCTCCCCGCAGGCCGACGCCGGCTACGACGTCTCCGACTACCGCGCGGTCGACCCGATGTTCGGCACCCTGCTGGACGCCGACGGGCTGATCCGCGACGCGCACGCGCTCGGCCTGCGGATCATCGTCGACCTCGTCCCCAACCACTCCTCCGACCAGCACGAGTGGTTCCAGCGCGCGCTGCGGGAGGGCCCCGGCTCCCCGCTGCGCGACCGCTACCACTTCCGCCCCGGCAAGGGCGAGAACGGCGAGCTGCCGCCCAACAACTGGGAGTCGATCTTCGGCGGCCCGGCCTGGACCCGGTCCGTCAACCCGGACGGCACCCCGGGCGAGTGGTACCTGCACCTCTTCGCCCCGGAGCAGCCCGACTTCAACTGGGAGAACCGGGCCGTCGCCGACGAGTTCCGCTCGATCCTGCGGTTCTGGCTGGACATGGGCGTCGACGGCTTCCGGATCGACGTCGCGCACGGCATGGTCAAGCAGGCTGGCCTGCCCGACATCGGCGGCGAGGGCGACCAGCTCAAGCTGCTCGGCAACGACGTGATGCCCTTCTTCGACCAGGACGGCGTCCACGAGATCTACCGCGACTGGCGCAAGATCCTCGACGAGTACCCGGGCCAGCGGATCGGCGTCGCCGAGGCCTGGACCCCCACCGTCCAGCGCACCGCCAACTACGTCCGCCCCGACGAGCTGCACCAGGCCTTCAACTTCCAGTACCTGGGCACCTCCTGGGCCGCCGACGAGCTGCGCGAGGTGATCGACGTCTCGCTCGACTCGATGCGCCCGGTCGACGCCCCCACCACCTGGGTGCTCTCCAACCACGACGTCACCCGGCACGCCACCCGGTTCGCCAACGAGCCGGGCCTCGGCACCCAGATCCGCACCGCCGGCGACCGCGAGCTCGGCCTGCGCCGCGCCCGCGCCGCCAGCCTGCTGATGCTGGCCCTGCCCGGCTCCGCCTACGTCTACCAGGGCGAGGAGCTCGGCCTGCCGGACGTCACCGACCTGCCGGACGAGGTCCGCCAGGACCCGTCCTTCCTCCGCGCCTCCGGCCAGGACGGCTTCCGCGACGGCTGCCGGGTGCCGATCCCGTGGTCCGGCACCGAGGCCCCGTACGGCTTCGGCCCCGCCGAGGGCGGTCCGAGCTGGCTGCCGCAGCCGGCCGAGTGGGCCGACCTGAGCGTGGAGGTCCAGACCGGCGACCCCACGTCCACCCTGGAGCTGTACCGCTCGGCGCTGGCCGTCCGGCGCGAGCACCCCGCGCTCGGCGCCGGCACCGAGCTGACCTGGCTGGAGTCGCCGGAGGGCGTCCTCGCCTTCCGCCGGGACAGCGCGCAGGGCTCCTTCGTCTGCACCTCCAACACCACCGGTGCGCCGGTCCGGATGGCCGCTCCCGGACGTATCCTGCTGTCCTCCGCGGACACCGAGGCCGTGGACGGAGAGATTCTGCTGGCAGCGGACAGCACCGTTTGGTGGGCGGTCTGAGATGGTTGCAATAGGCTCTGGGATCGTGACTACGGCGCGACTCTCGGACATCGCGGCGCAGGCGGGGGTCAGTGAAGCCACCGTCAGCCGCGTCCTCAACGGCAAGGCGGGCGTCTCCGCGACCACCCGCCAGACCGTACTGGCCGCTCTCGACGTGCTCGGGTACGAGAGGCCGACCCGGCTGCGGCAGCGCAGTGCGGGTCTGATCGGCCTGATCATCCCGGAGCTGAACAACCCGATCTTCCCGGCGCTCGCGCAGGTGATCGAGCAGGTGCTCAGCCGGCACGGCTACACGCCGGTCCTGTGCACCCAGACCCCCGGTGGTTCCACCGAGGACGAGCTCGTGGAGCTGCTGGTGGAGCGGGGGGTGTCCGGAATCGTCTTCGTCTCCGGCCTGCACGCGGACACCACCGCCGACCACGAGCGGTACAACAAGCTGATCGGCCGCCAGGTGCCGTTCGTGATGATCAACGGCTACAGCGAGCGGATCGCCGCGCCGTTCATCTCGCCGGACGACCGCGCCGCGATGTGGATGGCCGTCCAGCACCTGGTCGAGCTCGGCCACACGAAGATCGGCCTCGCGATCGGGCAGCGGCGCTTCGTGCCGGTGCTCCGGAAGGTCGAGGGCTTCCGGGCGGCCGTGCAGGAACTGCTCGGGCTGACCCCGGAGGAGGCCGACGGCTGGGTCCACCACACGCTGTTCAGCGTGGAGGGCGGGCACGCCGCGGCCGGTGTGCTGCTCGACAAGGGCTGCACCGCGATCGTCTGCGGCAGCGACATGATGGCGCTCGGCGCGATCCGGGCGGCCCGGCAGCGCGGGCTCGCGGTGCCGCAGGACGTCTCGGTGGTCGGGTTCGACGACTCGCCGCTGATAGCGTTCACCGAGCCGCCGCTGACCACGATCCGCCAGCCGGTGGAGGCCATGGCCATCGCGGCCGTGGACGCCCTGCTGGAGGAGGTCGGCGGCAACCCCGCGCAGCGCGCGGAGTTCATGTTCCAGCCGGAGCTCGTGATGCGCGGCTCCACCGGTGCCAGCGTGCGCTGACACCCCGCCACCCGGCCGATGGCCGGAGGCACACCCCTGTGGCCCCGGAGAGCCCTCTCCGGGGCCACAGGGCGTTTCGGGGCGGCCCCAGGGGCGTGGCGAACCCACCCGGGGCGTGGGGCAACCACACAGGGGCGCGTGGGGGCACCTCCCGGCCGAAGGCTGGGGGAGAACTGCGCGCTTCGGATGTGGGCCGCCGTACGGACCAGGGGACGGCCCCGATCTCGCAGTGACCCCGCGTCCGAATTGCGCAGTTCCCCCCTTTGGGCCGGCCCCGTGGTCCCTGGCGGTTGATCCGCCCCCTCTGGCGTCAGCCCTCTTCGGCGGTGCGGTGGGGGCGGGCGGTGCGTGCGGCGTCGGCGGCGTCGCCGGTGCGGGCCTCGGTTCGCCGGCTCCGCGCCAGGTAGTCGCGGACGATCAGCTCGACCGCGTCCTGCGGGTTGCCGGCCCCGGCGGCGAGCATGACCTCGATCGCCAGGTCGGCGTCCAGTGTGACGGTGACCTTCGCTGCCATGGTGGCTCCTCAATTCCGTGGGGGCGCCAGCCTATCCATGCGCGGGCAGGCCGGAGCCCCGGAGCGGCGGGAGGCCGCTCCGGGGCTGCGGAGAGGAGAGGAGCGCCCGGGCCGAGGGACCCAGGTACGGCTTCGGGCGCCTGCCCCGGCGTACGGGACGCCGGGAGGGTGGATCAGACCCGGCCGGCGAAGTCCGGGGCCCAGTTGGCGATGGTCTGGACGCGGACACCGGCGCTCGGGTTCGCGGCCTCGACGTACTTGCCGTCGCCGATGTACAGGGCGACGTGGTGCACACCGGAGTTGGCGCCGTTGCTGGACCAGAACAGCAGGTCGCCCGGCTGCAGGTTGTCCAGCGAGACGCGGGTCGAGTAGTCGGCCTGGTCGGCGGCGACGCGCGGGACGGAGATGCCCGCGGCGCGCAGCGCGGCCTGGGTGAGGCCGGAGCAGTCCCAGCCGCCGTTGCCGGTGCCGCCGTAGATGTAGGCCTGGCCCACCTTGGAGAGCGCGAAGTTGACCGCGGCGGCCTTGGAGCCGGTGGCGGTCTGCGCGGTCGTGGTGGTGGTGCTCGCCTTGACCGCGGTGGTGGCCGGCTTGGCGGCGGCCGGGGCGGCCTGGGCCGGGGTCGAGGACGCCTTGGCGGGGGTGCCCAGCGACAGCTTCTGGCCCGGGTAGATGGTGTGCGGACCGTTCTTCAGGACCGACTTGTTGATCTCGTAGAGCTTCTGCCAGCCGCCCTGGACGTGGTTGCGCTCGGCGATGGTCGACAGCCAGTCGCCGGCCCGCACGGTGTAGGTGGCGCCGTGGTTCCACTGGCCCTGCCAGGACTTCTTGCCCTGCCACGCCATGCCGTCCTGCGAGGTGCCGGTGGAGGCGGTCGAGCCGGTGGAGGCGGCGGGCGCGGCCGGAGCGGCCGGCTTGGGGGCGGCGGAGGCCGCCGGGGCGGTGCTGGAGGCGGAGCCGCCGGGGTTGATCTCGGGGGCCGGGCCGCCCTTGGTCAGACCCGCCTTGACGGAGCAGACCGGCCAGGCGCCGGGGCCCTGGACGGCCAGCACCTTCTCGGCGATGGCGATCTGCTGGTCCTTGGTGGCCAGGTCGGCGCGGGAGGCGTAGCTGCCGCCGCCGAAGGAGGTCCAGGTGCTGTTGGTGAACTGGAGGCCGCCGTAGAAGCCGTTGCCCGTGTTGATGTGCCAGTCGCCGGAGGACTCGCACTGGGCGACCTTGTCCCAGGTGGAGACCGAGGCGGCGGAGGCGGTGCCGGCCGCCAGGGACGGGATGCTGAGGCCGATGCCGACGACGCCGGTGGTGGCGAGAATGCGGCGGCCGCGCTTGGAGTTGATGGACAGCATGAAGCAGCGTTCCTCTCCCACGCCTGCGAGGTGAGCTGTCGGATTCGGGCTGGAGTTGCCCGGCCGCCCGCGCAGAATCGGGCGATCTCTCGCCGTTTCCGCGCGCGCGGCTTCACCCCAAGCCGGGGAGCGGCGCTGGACCGCTCCCGGGCGACTTACCTGGTTCCCCCGCCCCTGCCGAAGTGCGTTTCGCATTGCCAGTCGGACCGCCGGCAGGACTCGGCGTTCGGGCCAACTGGGTCCGTGTGACCACGAACGTGGGAGGACATTAGACAGAGTTAAGTTCAAACCGCAAACATGTGTGATGCCGGTCACAGGCGATCTTGGTATATTCCATGATCGATCCATTGATCATTCAGTGATCGACTTCTTTTGATTTCCGGCAAAGCCCTTCGGGGAAAACCGGCCTGTTTATGCTTCAGGCATCGGAGGCCGGGCGGCGGCCCGGGGGAGGGGTCGGCCGGTCATGGATCAGCGCGGGCAGCACCCGGAGGGGGAGTCCGGCGAGGTGCCCCGGGGGCCGGCGTCGCACCGCCGGTTCGGCCGGCGCAGGATGCTCCTCTGGCTCGGGATCTCCACCGCCGCCGTCGCGGTCGGCGGCGAGTTGGCCCGCCGCGCGCTCGCCTCCGGGGCCGCGCCCGCGCCGCCGGCCACGGCGCCCCCGACAGGCCCCGCGGGGGCCTCTGTCGGGCACGCGCACGCCGCTCCGGCCCCCGCCGACCCCGCGCCCTCCCCGGTCGATCTGACGGGCCGCCGCTGGTCCGACCCGGCCGGCTGGGGCGGCGCCGTCCCCGGGGTGGAGAGCGCGGTCCGGATCGCCGACCGCGTCCTGCTGGACGCCGACGCGTCCGTCGGCTCCCTGGCGGTCGAGCCGGGCGGCTCGCTGGTCTTCACCCCCGGGCGCAGCCTCACGCTCTCCTCGGCGGGCAGCGTGGAGGTTCGCGGTGCCCTGGTGCTGGCCCCGGAGGACGGGGCCGTGCACACTCTGAGATTTCCGTCTGTGAACGAACGAGGCTTCCGCGGCGGCGGCATGACGGTGATGGAGGGGGACACCGGGCTCTGGGTCACGGGCACCGGCTACCTGCGACTGGACGGCGCCGCCAAGACCGCCTGGGTCCGTGCGGCCACCGCCCTGCGGGCCGGCGACACCGAGCTGCGCCTGGCCGAGCCGCCCACGGGCTGGCGAGCCGGCGACGAGCTGGCCGTCACGCCGACCGGACCCCCGAGCGAGGACGAATTCTCCACCCGGTACGATCTGTGCACGATCAGACGGATCGACGGCAAGACCGTCACGCTGGCCGCACCCCTCGCGTTCGCGCACCCGCGGGTGACGGCCGGCGGCGGTGTCGCGATCGGCGCCGAGGTGCTCAACCTGACCCGCAGCGTGCGGATCGAGGGCACCGCCGAAGGCCGCGCCCACGTCCACCTGACCAGCTCGCGCCGGGCCGACGTCCGGCATGCCGCACTGCGCTGGCTCGGCCCGCGGCAGCCCGGCAAGGAGACCTGGAACGGCGCCCCCGTGACCGAGCCCGTGCTCGGCCGCTACGGCCTGCACTTCCACATGCTCGGCGACACCTCCCGGGGCACCGTCGTCGAGGGCGTCGTGGTCCGGGACGCCGGCAGCCACGCCTTCGTCCCGCACGCCAGCCACGGCATCACCTTCCGCAGCTGCATCAGCCACAACACCTGGGAGGACGCCTACTGGTGGGACGGGCCGACGGACACCCGCACCCCGCAGGCGCCGTCCGACGACATCGCCTACGAGTCCTGCGTGGCCTCCCGCACCGTGTACGAGCCCAACCCGCGCGGCTACCGGCTCACCGGCTTCTCGCTCGGCGCCGGCACCGGCGGCGTCGCCCGCGACTGCGTGGCCGTCGGCGTGCAGGGTGCCACCGGCGCCTCCGGCTACGAATGGCCGGAGGCCGGCGAGGGCGTGTGGACCTTCGAACGCTGCCTGGCCCACAACAACCTCGAGAACGGCATCTTCGTCTGGCTGAACGCCCGTCAGCACCACGTGCTGGAACGCTTCGTCGCGTACCACAACGGCGGCTGGGGCATCGAGCACGGCGCCTACCTCAACGACTTCGACTACAACGGCGGCGTGCTGTACGGCAATGCCGCCGGGGGCGTGGCCGTGCACGCGCTCGGGCGCGAGAAGGGCACCGTCTTCGACGGCCTGCTGATCGACGCCGCCGGACAGTCCGACTACGCGATCGCCACGGTCAAACACCAGCTCGCAGGAACGACCGTGACGATCGCTCGGAGCCGTCTGACGGGCTACCGGAAGGCCGGCGTGGCATTCCGCGCCACCACCGACGGCGAACCGGACGACATCGCCGTGCTCGACTGCTCCTTCGGCGGCAACGAGGTGTGGCTGGACCCGGAGGCGCCCCGCCCGGCCCGGGTCGTGCTGCGCAAGGCCGGCGAGCGGGAGGCCGTGCAGCTGCAGCCGGGCCCGGGCAAGGCCGAGTGGAACGCCGCCGCCGCGCCCACCACGGTCGACGGCCCGCCCCGGGCGGTGGTCACCCCCGCGATCCGGCTCGCGGACACGGCGGCACCGACCCGCCGGCTGCCCGTCTGAGCCCTCGGCCTCGGCCGTGCTCCCGGGCCCGAGGCTGTACCGGCGTGCCCCCGGCCGCCCTGCCGAGCCCGCGGCCGGGCTTGCGACGCCGTTGCCGTGCTCTGACGCTGTGGCCGTGCTTCTGACAGTGCGGCGGGCCGGGGTCGGACCGCAGAACGAGGAGGGGCCCCGACCTGATGCGGTCGGGGCCCCTCCTGGAGTTCACTGCGTGCGCGGCCGATGCCTGCGCACCGCTCACTGCTCCGTGGCGGTCTCCTCGGCCTCGGCTCGGGCGGCAGCCTCGGCCTCGGCGGCGGCGAGCTCCTCCTCGTCGATCTGCGGCCGAGGCGGCAGCGCGGCCAGGTAGGTGGAGGCGATCAGCTGGCCGACGGCCGGGTAGGCGCCCAGCGGAGCGGCGCTCGGGCAGCCGGTCTCCTCGGCGGCGGTGGCCAGCAGCTCGGAGTCCGCCTCCGGGCCGATCACCAGCGGGGCGAGCGCGGGGCGCTCGGAACCGGTGGCCTTGAGGTGGTCCACCGCGGCGGCGACCGAACCCGGAACGTCGAGGGCGGCGGCCACCACCGGCACGGCGAGACGGGCGGCGAGCAGCACACCGGTGATCCCGGCGGCCGCGGCGGCGTCCTCGCCGCCGGAGACGGTCAGCACCACGCCGTCGGCGGAGGTGGCGATCGCGAACAGGCGGGCGCGGTCGGCGCGGGCCAGACCGGCCTCGGACAGACGGACGTGCACGGCCTCGGCGAGCAGCGGGTGCGGGCCCAGCGGGTCGGTGACCGGGGAGCCGGCGGCCGAGGCCACCTCGTGCAGCTCCGTCAGGAAGCCGTGCGGACCGGGCAGCAGCGGCACCACGATCGGCGGCGGCGCGCCGTTGCCCGCGGCCATGGCGAGCAGGTCGGAGACGGTCGGGGCGTCCTCGGACTCGGCCGCGACGTAGCCGGCGGCGATCTCGATGCCCGGCTGCTCGCCGCGCACGATGGAGAGCAGCTCGTCGACGATCGGGCGGGCCTCGGGTCCGGCCGTGGCCGGGACGGCCAGCAGCAGGGCCGGGGAGCCGGCCGGGACCTCGGGGCGCTCGGGACGGCGGTGGCGCCCCCGCGCACGGGAGCCTGGCGTACGGACGGGCAGTGGCGCGCCCGGGATGGCTGCGGTGCTCATGGCGGAGATCGTAGGACATACCGGGGCCCTTACTGCAGTCGACTCCCGTGAGGGGTTGATGGTGACGGCGCAAGGTCGGACAAATCCCGGCAAAGCGATGCGCGGTCCGTCGGTGGGGTGCGTGATGCTCCTCACAGTGGCCGATGTGACTGCGCGTAAAGGCCGACGGCGAGCGTCAAGATCAACGGGACGCAGGCCGGCCCGTACCCACGGTGATCGTTTGCTGTGTCGTCTGCTGTGGTTTGACCTGGTTTGCCCGGCGCGCGGCGCGGCCGTTCAACGCTACTGATGAGTCAGATGCACGCGCTTTGTCCCGTGCTGATGCACGTGCAGGCCAGCTATCATCACGTCAAGTGAGGCGAACGCCAGGCTCAGGGAGACAACGATGAGTGACACGTACAACGGCATGGCGGCTGCGGACCTCGACGGTGTGGTCTGGCAGAAGAGCCGGCACAGCAACTCGCAGGGCAACTGCGTCGAGTTCGCCGCCCTGCCGACCGGCGAGGTGGCGATGCGCAACTCCCGTTTCCCGGACGGGCCCGCGCTCATCTACACCCGGGCCGAGATAGCCGCGCTGCTCCTCGGCGCCAAGGACGGGGAGTTCGACCACCTCGCGACCTGACCGTCCGTCGGGCCGCCGTGTCGCTGTAGCCGGTGGGCCCGGCGTTCGGGCCTTCTTCCCGTGAGGGCCGTCGTGGAGGTCGCCGCGACGGCCCGGTTGCGTGTCCTGCCCGGTGGTGCTCCCGGCCGGGTCGGGTGTCCTCCCCGGTTGCTCGCGCTGTCCGGTCACGACCCGCCCGGCTGTGCGTTCCCGGCCCGGCGCCTCCGGCGGTGCAGCGTCCGCGGACTGTCTCCCCGCGGCCGCGGTGCCCGTCGGACCGGCGGTCCCGCCGGTGCGGTACGAGAAGGCCGATCGGGTCCCCTCTGCCCGACCCGCCCGGAACCCTCCGCCCGGCGGACGCGTTTCGACCGTTCATCCGCGGCCCCGCAGCCGCTGCCCGGTCGGTCCGGTTGGGCCCGGTTCGGCTCGGACCGGTTCAGGCCGAGCGGTGCCGACCGGTCCCGCCGGTGGGCGCGGGCTCGAACAGGGCCCAGACGACCTTGCCCGCCCCGGCGAGCGGGTGCCAGCCCCAGGAGCTGCTGAAGGAATCGACCAGGTGCAGCCCGCGACCGGACTCCGCCACGAAGTCCGCCTCGCGTGCCACCGGCCCCTGGCTGCTGGGGTCGCTCACCGCGCACACCACCTGCGGAGCCCGGTGCACCAGGCTGATGCGTATGGGGGTGCGGCCCTCGACGCCCTGCGGGCGGGCGAGCTGCGCCGGCACCTGCGCGACCGCACTGTTGCAGCCGTCCGGTACCGCGCCCAGGGCGTGGCGCAGCGCATTGGTCACCAACTCCGAGGCGACCAGGGCGACATCGTCGAAGAGTGAGTCGAGTCCCCAGTTCCGCAGGGTGGTCCTGGCGAAGTCCCGGGCCGATCTGACGGCTTCGTAGCGAGGGGCGAGGGTACAGCTGACCACGTACGGGTCGGCAGCGATGGCCGTACCGGTGCTCATGAAGAGCTCCTCCCATAAGGGGGCGGACACGGCGGGACCCACCCGGGTCATGCCGGTCACCTCCGACTCGCTCGGCCGCTCGGCCGCCCGCCCGTAAGCCCGGACCCGCACACGAACTCCCGGCCGCACAGGGGAGCGGCCGGGAGGGCATGGGGGGGTCGCGCGTTCGGTCGACGCGAAGCCCGCGGAGTTGTCAGGTGCGTGCAAGTGCACGTGCACCATGGTCCTCTGCGCCCACTGCAGATGCAAGAGTCGATTCACGTGCAGTCGCATGTTTGGCATATGCAAGCGCCAGATGCACGTGCAAGATGGAGGATGTGATGCAGAAGTAGTAGATCGTTGCGCCACTACGGGCACCGAGCGCGCCCAACTGATGGCAGACTGTGCGCTGTTTGACCCGAGGTGGAGGTTTCCGACCGCATGACCACAGTTCAGCCCGGCGGGGGCTCGATGGTGCGCCGCATCCTCCTCGGCTCGCAGCTGCGGCGCCTGCGCGAGGGACGTGGCATCACCCGCGAGGACGCCGGCTACACCATCCGTGCCTCCGAGTCGAAGATCAGCCGCATGGAGCTCGGCCGGGTCTCCTTCAAGGAGCGCGACGTCGCCGATCTGCTCAGCCTCTACGGCGTCGACGACAGTGCGGAGCGCGAGGCGCTGCTCGGCCTGGTCCGCGAGGCCAACAAGTCCGGCTGGTGGCACAGCTTCAACGACGTCCTGCCCGGCTGGTTCCAGACCTACGTCGGTCTGGAGGAGGCCGCCGCGCTGATCCGCACCTACGAGGTGCAGTTCATCCCCGGCCTGCTGCAGGCCGAGGAGTACGCCCGGGCCGTCTTCGGCCAGAGCCGCCCCGCGATAAGTGCCGAGGAACTGGAGCGCCGCGTCAGCCTCCGGATGCGCCGCCAGACCCTGCTGACGGGGGATCGGAGCCCGCACCTGTGGGCCGTCATCGACGAGGCCGCGCTGCGCCGCCCGGTCGGCGGCCCGGCCGTGATGCGCGCCCAGGTGCAGCACCTGATCGACATGGCGGACCGGCCCAACGTGACCATCCAGGTCATGCCGTTCCGCTTCGGCGCCCACGCCGGTGAGAGCGGCGCCTTCTCCATCCTGCGCTTCCCCGAGCAGGACCTCGCCGACGTGGTCTACCTGGAGCAGCTCACCAGCGCCCTCTACCTGGACAAGCGCGACGACGTCGACGCCTACATCCAGGTCATGGAACGGCTCTGCGTAGACAGCCTGACGCCCGATCAGACCGTCGACCTGCTCACCTCGATCCTCAAGGACCGCTGAGCCGGCGAACACGGCAGAACGCGGTCGGGCGCCCCTCGGGGCGCCCGACCGTTTTTCCGGCGGCACGCCCTTCCTCCGGCGGTACGCCTAGTGAACGACCGGAGCCGGTGACGGGCGCAGACCGAGCGGGCGGTCGGCGAACGCCTGCTCCGCGTCGACCTCGTAGCAGAGGTTGCTGCTGGAGTCCCCGAGAGTGGTGTCGACGAAGCGCTGGACGTCACCGACGGACTGCGTCTCCCAGAGGCAGGTCACGGCGGACCCCTCGACGTGCGGGTAGAACTGCAGCACCCGGGTGCCGTCCGGCGCTCCACTGCCGCTCATGAGGGCCCGGCCGCGGGTGAACGCGGTCTCCGGGGCGAGGATCGTGTGCTGGACCACGACGTACATGGGAGTCCTCCTCGCTGCCTTCCGTCCCTGTCGGACGGTTCGACTTCGGACGGTTCGACCGTAGGCCTGCGGAGGAGGACGCCGCGTCGCCCGCATTCACCAATCCGGCGCGGGGAGGCATGGTCAATCCTGGCCATGCCGCTCAGAGCAGGCCGTGCTCCAGCGCGAAGGTGCTCGCCGCGGTCCGGGAGGAGACGCCCAGCTTGCCGAAGATGTTCTGCAGGTGCCGGGCGACGGTGTGCTCGCTGATCACCAGGGCGGCGGCGATCTGCCGGTTGCTCGCGCCGCCGACCACCTCCCGGAGCACCTCGACCTCGCGCGCCGAGAGACCGTAGCCGGCCGGGCCCGTGCCCGTGTCACCGCGCGTGCCCGGGGCCGTGCCCGGTCCGCCGCGGGCGAGGGAATCCAGGCGGGCCACGTCCGGCCCGGCCCCGAGCTCGGCGAAGAGTGCGCGGGCGGCCTGGAGCTCCAGACCGGAGGTGTCGTCGTCACCGAGGGCGCGGCAGGCGAGTGCCACCAGGACCCGTGCCCGCGCTCCCTCGTACGGCACATCGAGCTCCTGCCACCCGCGCCACGCCCGCCGTGCCGCGGCGAGACCGGCGGGGGCGTCGCCCCTGGCCAGTGCCACCGAGGCGACGCCGTAGGCCGCTGCCGCGCGGAGCACATCGCTGGCATGGCGCTCCGCGACGGCCTCCAGTCGGCGGGCGGCCTCGGCCGCGCCGTCGAGGTCGGCGCCTGCCAGCATGATTTCGACGTATGCCGGGAGGAGGGCTGCCTGCTCCAGCTCCCGGGTGTGCTCGGACACGGCGCGGCGGATCGTGGCCGCTGCCGCCTCGCCCTTGCCCTGCGCCAGCCGGAGCAGGGAGAACCCGGGTTGCGGCTCGAACCCGCATCGGTTGGCCTCCCGGTAGGCGCCCTCGGCCTCGGCCGGGCGGCCCTGCAGCCGGTGGATCTCGCCCTGCCGGTAGTGGGCCTGTCCACAGGCGATCCGGTTCAGGACACCCCGGGTGAAGTGTCCGGCGGCGCGACAGGCCTCGTCGAGCGCGGCGGGCCAGGCGCCGGCGTACTGCATCACCTCGGCGCGGTGCACCAGGCACAGTCCGTTGTGCGCGACCATCTGCGGCTGGCGGTCGCACCACCGCGTCAGGGCGGCCGTCCACTCGCGGACACGCCGCAGGTCGTACAGGTCGTGGCAGAAGCCGATCGTGTTGCAGTAGACGATGCCGCTGACGATTGGCGACAGCGCACCGGACTCGACGACCACGAGCGTCTCGTCGACGAGACGAAGGCCCTCGTGCACACGGCCCAGGTTCAGCAGGGCCCGGGCCTGCTCGTCGCGCGCCAACCACACCAGGTCGGCGTCGCCGAACGCCTCACCGACCTCGGCGGCCACGGCCGCCGTCGCACGGCCGGACTGCCAGTCGCCGCCGGCCATCAGGGCCAGCCACACGGGGATCAGCAGGTACCCGCGTTCCACGCAGTCCCGCCCGTCGGCCTTCAGGAGGCGCTCGCCGAGGGCGAACCAGCCGCTCGCCCGCGCACCGTGGCCCCGGAACAGCAGGCTGTGGCCGATCCACACCGCACAGCGGACGGCCCGCGGCACATCACCGGCGTCCAGCCACCTCGCGTGGGCGCGCTCCAACCGGGCCACGTAGTCCTCGTCGCGCCCGAGCATGTAGGCGGACCTGGCAAGCAGCTCCAGGTCGTCGGCACCCACCGGTGCGGCTCCGTCGGCGGCACTCAGGCTCTCGAAGGCCTCGCGCCAGGCCCCGGCGGCGTAACACGCACGGCCCCGGACGAGATCGCGGCTGGTGTCCACGAGCCGATTATCGACCCGCCGAACGAGGCCGACAGCCTCGCGCCGGCCCGGACGGGCGGCGGGCCCGGGGGCGGAGGGTCATGCCTGGGTGGTGACCCTGCCACGGACGGATGCGCCGCCGCGCTCGGGCGCCGTGGGCTGCGGCGGCACCCCCAGCTCCCAGGCCAGCCCGTACCGCGCGAACAGGTCGGCCCGGATCGGGGCCAGCGGTGTGGACGCGCCGGGCAGCAGCACGCCTATGCACCCGCCCATCAACGCGCTGCGCAGCACGGCGTGTTCGGCGACCGGATCGGGTGCGCCCCAGTCCTGCAGCAGGCCGCGCAGGATCGCGCCCAACTGCTGCTGCTCCGGGTCCTGGACGAAGGCGCCGACGTCCGGATCGAGGATCAGCGCCAGGTGTGAACGCATCACCCGCGGATGGTCCAGCGCCAGCCCGAGGACGGCGTCGATGGCCCTCGCCAGCCGGGCGTCGGGGGAGGCGTCGAGGGGCAGTTCCGCCAGCGCCGCGGCCAGCTCCAGGTGCATCAGCCGGTGGGTGGCGGATTGCATCAACAGCCGTTTGCCGTCGAAGTAGTACGACACCAGGCCGCGGGCGAGCCCTGCGTGCTCCGCTATGTCGCTGAGCGTCGTCCCGGCATATCCGTGCTGGTCGACGAGCTCCACGGTGGCGCGCATGATTCGGCGGCGGGATCGCCGGCGCATCTCCTCATTGACCGATTCCCCGCGAGGTGCCATCGTGTCTGCTCCGAACGTTGACTGGCTCCGGGCCAATATACTGGCCGGGCCCGTCGCGGCGCGGCCGTATGCCCAGGCCCGGATGACCTCGGTGGCAGCGCACACAGCAGCGTCGGCTCCACCAACACGGGGGTTTGGTGGAGCCGGCGCTGCTGTGTTTCCCGCCCCGGGTGCGGATGCGGACCCGGGTGGTCGCCCGGTCAGCGGTCGGCGAGCACCCTCCCCTCGGTGTTCTCCTCCGCGGCGGAGCCCCCGGCCGTCGTCGGCCCGGCAGCCGCCCGTGAGGAGTGTGTGGGTATGGACCCGGCCGTGAGGGTCGTCGTCCGTCGGCGCTCGAGGGCCCACCCCACGAGGGTCACCACCAGGGCGCCCAACGAGACCGCCGTCACCAGCAGCAGCGCGGGCCGGTAGCCGTCCAGCTGGGCCTGCGGACCCTGCCCGCCACCGCTGCCCGCCGTGATCACCGCCGTGACGACGGCCAGCACGATCGCACTGCCGACCTGGAAGGCCGTGTTGACGAGGCCGGAGGCCAGCCCCTGCTCGTCGTCGTCGACGCCGTTGGTGGCGGCGATGTTGACGGACGGGAAGGCGAGCGCGAAGCCGAGGCCGAGCAGCACCATGCTGGGCAGCACCAGGCCGAGGAACCCGGAGTGCTCGTCCAGCCGCAGGAACAGCGCATATCCCGCAGTCAGCGAGAGGATGCCCAGCGGCAGCAGGCGGGCGGTGCCGAACCGGTCGACCACCGCGCCCATCTTCGTCGCCGACAGCGCGACCAGCGCTCCGGCCGGGAGGAAGGCGAGGGCCATCTCCAGCGCGGACCAGCCGAGCAGCCGCTGCAGGTAGAGCGTCGCGGTGAACTGGAAGCCGGCGTACGACCCGAACACCGCCAGCGCGGCGACGTTGGCCCGGCTCACCCCGCCGTTGCGGAAGATCCCCAGCCGGACCAGCGGATGGGCTGCCCGGGACTCGACCAGCAGGAAGAGCGCCATCAGCACGGCGACGGCCACGAGCGAGCCGAGCGTGCGGACGCTCGCCCAGCCGGCGTTCTGCGCCTCGGTGACGGTGAAGACGAGCAGCAGCAACGAGCCGGTGCCGGTGATCGCGCCCGCGATGTCGTACCCGCCGGTACCGCGGGCCGGGACGGGCTGCCGGGGCAGCAGGCGGACGGCCGCCCCCAGGGCCACCAGCGCGACCGGCACCGGCATCAGGAACGTCCAGCGCCAGCCCGCCGAGGTGAGCAGGCCGCTGAGCACCAGGCCGAGCGAGAAGCCGCTGGCGCCACAGGTGGTGTAGATGGAGAGCGCCCGGTTGCGCGCCGGGCCCTCCGCGAAGGTCGTGGTGATGATCGACAGGCCGGCGGGGGCGGTGAACGCGGCGCTCACGCCCTTGAGGAACCGGGCGGCTATCAGCAGGCCGCCGTCGTCGACCAGGCCGCCGAGCAGCGATGCGGCGGCGAAGACGGCGAGGGCGGCCAGGAAGACGCGCCGCCGGCCGAGCAGGTCGGCGGCCCGGCCGCCGAGCAGCAGCAGCCCGCCGTAGCCGAGCACGTAGCCGCTCACCACCCACTGCAGGGCGGAGGTGGACAGGTGGAGGTCGGTACCGATGGAGGGCAGTGCCACACCCACCATCGAGACGTCGAGGGCATCGAGGAAGAGGGCGGCGCAGAGGACGACGAGGGTACCCCACAGGCGTGGACTCCAGGCCCCGGTCGTCGACGGGTCGTCAGATGCGGTCGTCATGGCCACGAGACTTCCATGCGCATGCATTCAATGCAAGTGAATTTAATGCGTGCGCAATAGATGTGCGGACATGTGCTATCATGGCGCCGTGGCTGAACCGGATCTCGCTCCAGAATCCGCCCTCGTGTTCGAGTGGCGGGACGTGCTCGCGCGCCACGCCGCCGTCTCCTGCGCGCTCGACCGCGCGCTGGGCGAGCGGTTCGGCCTGGGTATGAGCGAGTTCGAGGTGCTGGAGCGCCTCTGGGAGGACGAGCTGAAGGTCGGCCCCGGCAAGCTCCGTGTGCAGGAGATAGCGCAGACGGTCCACCTCAGCCAGAGCGCGCTGTCCCGGCTGATCGGTCGCCTGGAGAAGGACGGCCTGGTCGCCCGTGTCATGTGCGAGCTCGACCGGCGCGGGATCTTCGTGGCGCTCACCGACGAGGGCCGGGCCCGCTACCAGGAGGCCCAGCCGATCCACCGCGAGGTGCTCTCCCGCACCCTCGGCTGAGCGCCGGGCAGGAGGGCTCCCGTCAGAGCAGCGTGCCGAGGCCCGGCGCCACCGCCAGCAGCACCACCGCGGCCGGCGGCGCCAGCGCCGCCAGCGTCAGCCGCAGCCGGTGGTGAACCGGCAGCCGAGGCTCGCCCGCCAGCAGGCGGTCCACCCGGCGCGGCGCCTGGGCGAGCTGCTTGGGCGGGCACGAGCCGAACACCCCGCGTCCGGCGTTGATCTCCACCAGGGCCAGCGCCGTGGTGATCCGGCCGTGCCGGCGCGCGGCCCGGTCGTCCGCGGCCAACTCCACCAGTTCGCCGACCTGGTTCCGGAAGGCGCTGAACACCCCCACCCCGGGGAAGCCGGTCGCCAGCGCCTCGGCGCACTGCGCCAGCCAGTGGTGCCGGGCCCGGACGTGGCTGCGCTCGTGGCTCAGCACCGCCGCCAGCTCACGGTCGGTCAACTGCTGCAGTGCGCCCGTCGTCACCACCAGCCGGGCCTCCGGGCCTGGCAGCGACCAGGCCTCCGGACGGAGGTTCTCCAGCACCACCAGCCGCTCGCCGCCGCGCCGCTCCGCCGCCGACTCGCCAGGCAACTGCGGTGCCCGGTCGTCCAGTTGGGCGTGGCGCGCCTCGCGCAGCGCCCGGGCCGCACGCACCTCGCGGGTCAGCGACACCGCGGTCTGCACCCCGCCGAGGGCCAGCAGAGCGGCCGTCAGCCGGCCCCAGCCCTCCGCACCCGCCAGGCCGTACGCCTCCTCGACGCCGGCCGGCGCGCCCGTGAAGACCGCCGCGCGCAGTGCGGGCAGCGCCGCGGCGCAGGCCAGCAGCAGGGAGAGCACGCAGCAGAGCAGTACGGCCACCACCAGGGACTGCCAGGCGAGCAGCGCCAGCACGGGTTCCCGCTCGGGCCAGCGGGCCCGGGCCAGCAGGCCCGGAGCCACGGTGGCGAGCAGCAGTCCGAGCAGCAGCAGGCTCAGCAGGGCCGTCATGGCAGGGGCTCCCCCGAGGAGCGATCAGGAGCGCGACAGTGCGCTACCTCCAACCTATGCTCCGTGGCGCCCCCGTGGAACGGCTTCCGCGGACAGGTGACCAACGACACCCCGTCAGTGCCCGACAGCCGTCAGAGCGTCAGGAGCATGGCGAACATCCCGATGCCCATCGCCACCCGGCAGGCCCGCACGGTGCGACCCTCCGCCGTGGCCGCCGTGCCCGCCGCCCCCGGCGCGGACAGCAGGCGGCTGCCCGCCCACAGCGAGTACCCGCCGAAGTAGAGGAGCAGCGCACCGGTCAGCACCGGTAGCCCCATCGGTGCGCCCGCCGTCCCGGTGGCGCCCGGTACCACGTGGTGGAGGTGGGCGGCGGAGGCCGCCGGTGCGGCGGCCATCGCCAGCGCCATGTACGCCATCGCGAGCGCCCCGACCCCGTGGTGCAGGCGGTGCACCCGCCCCGCGCGCCCGGCGAGTGCCCCCAGGACCAGCGCGCCGGCGAGCACCGCGAAGAACCAGCCCCAGAGCACGCCGGGCAGCACGGCCATCCCCGCCATGCCGACCGCCATCGCCGCCTCGGCGGCGTCGGCCTCGCGGTGCGCCACCGCACAGCCCGGGCGCCGCAGGCGCAGCGCGCACAGCGTGGCCGAGCCGGCGGCCAGCCCCGCCAGCATCCACGTGACGACGGCCGGACCGTGCACGGCGCCCCTCCCGACCGGTGCCAGCGGACAGTACGTCCACGATCACCGATCCGGGCAGCGGGCAGCAGGGCGCGCAGGGGGGCGCACGGAGGTGCCCGGCCGATCGGTGCCCGGACCGCGCCCCGTTGGGCGGCGCCGCTCCCCGGTGGCGGGGCCGCGGCGGCCGCGGGATGGTCGGGATGCGGCGGCCTCCGGAACCCGCCGGAACCGCCCGCGAGACGCCTCCGAGTGCCGGATCTCCCGCCGCGAGCCCCATCCGCCGCAGGATTGCCCGGCAGACCCCCCTTGAACAGAAGAACCTTTCGTATCTATGGTGGGTACGTCGCAATACCTCCTGTCGAAGTGAGTCTCCGATGCAGAATCTTTCGCCGACGCTCGCCGTGGCTGGCGATGCTTCCGCCTCTCCGGCCGGCCACCCCGCCTGGCTTCGTCTGAAGGACGCGGTGGAGTCCCTCCGCCCGCTGCAGTCGAAGGACGGCTCGATCGACCTGTCCGCCGTCCAGCGCGGCACGGTCGACCCGCTGGTCGAGGCCGTGCTCACCTCGGTGCAGGAGCTCGCTCCGCTCTTCCCGCACGACGCCGCGTACCTCGCCGCCGTCCAGGACGACCTGCGCAAGTGGGCCGACACCGGCTACCGCGAGCCCGACTTCCTCGACTCGCTGCTCGCCTTCCACCCCGCCGAGCAGCGCACCGACGGCCTGGACCACCTCGTGGTCTTCCCGATGTACACCCAGAACGGAAACCCGAACCGCAACCTCGAGGCCGTCCTGCTCAAGGTCGTCTGGCCGGACTGGCTGGCCGAGCTGGAGCGCGAGCGCTTCGACAACCCGATGTTCGTGCCGATCACCTTCACCGACTTCACGGCCGGCTACGACACCAACTCCGCCGTGCTCTTCCCGGAGACCGTGGCCGTCCGCCAGGCGCCGGAACGTTTCACCTGGGGCGGCATCTTCTGCGACCGCGAGGCGGCCCGCTTCCGCGCCGTCTCCACCAACGCCGTCGAGCTGCTCGGCCTGGAGATCCCCGAGGACGCCACCGGCCTCCTCAAGGACCAGGAGCGCGCCCAGCAGACCTTCGTGCTGTGGGACCTCATCCACGACCGCACCCACAGCCACGGCGACCTGCCGTTCGATCCCTTCATGATCAAGCAGCGCAGCCCGTTCTGGATGTACGGACTCGAGGAGCTCCGCTGCGACCTCACCGCCTTCAAGGAGGCCGTGAAGCTGCAGGCCGAGGGCTACGCCCAGGGCCGCGACGTCCAGTACGCGATCCTCTTCGACCGCATGTTCCGCTTCCCGGTCAGCGGTGACCGCGTCCGCAACTACGACGGCATGGGCGGCCAGCTGCTCTTCGCCTACCTGCACAAGCACGACGCGCTGCGTTGGCGCGACAACCGCCTCTCCATCGACTGGGACCGCGTCGCCGAGGTGACCAACCAGCTCTGCGGCGAGATCGAGACCCTCTACCGCGACGGTATCGACCGCCCGAAGACGGCCCACTGGATCGCCGCCTACGAGCTCGTCTCCCGCTACCTCACCCCGCACCCCGCCTCCGTCTGGGCCAAGGGCCCCGAGGCGCTCCCGCTCGACATCACCGACGGCAAGGCCCTCAACAAGGCCCTGTGCGACGCCGTCAAGCCGGACGAGTTCCCCCTCAGCATGTTCTACGAGGCCCTCTCCAAGAAGCTGAGCGGCGTCATCGCCGCCACCACCGGCATCACCGGCACCGGTGTCCAGGGGGTCGCCGCATGAGCGCCCGTCTCGACGACAAGGTGATCGCGGTCGCCGGGGCCAGCGGCCCCGCCGGCCAGGCCACCGTGCGCCGCCTCGCCGCCGCCGGTGCCACCGTCATCGGCGCCGACATCGACCAGCAGCGCCTCGACAGGGCCCTCGACAGCGTCCGGACCACCGTGCCGGGCGCCAAGGTCAGCGGCCAGGTCATCGACCTGCTCGACCCGCAGGAGGTCCACGACTGGGCCGACCACCTGGAGGCCGAGCACGGCCACGTCGACGGCCTGCTCCACCTGGTCGGCGGCTGGCGCGGCAGCAAGACCTTCTTCGACACCCGGATCGACGACTGGGACTTCCTGCACGACACCGTGGTGCGGACCCTGCAGCACACCTCGCTGGCCTTCCAGCCGGCACTGGTCCGCAGCGGCGGCCGCTACGCCATGGTCTCCGCGGCCGCGGCCCACAAGCCGACCGCCGGCGGAGCCGCGTACGCCGCCGCGAAGGCGGCCACCGAGGCCTGGACGCTGGCCATGGCGGACTCCTTCGTGAAGGAGACCACCGCCGGGGACGGCACGCCCACCGCCGCGGCTGCCATCCTGGTGATCAAGGCCCTGGTCTCTCCCGAGATGCGTGCCGAGAAGCCGGACGCCAAGTTCGCCGGCTTCACCGACACCGCCGACCTGGCCGAGACCCTGGCGGGCCTCTGGGACCGCCCCGCAGCAGAACTGAACGGACAGCACCTGTGGCTGACAGCCCGATGACCATCGGCACCGAAGGCGCCCGCACCGACGCCGTGCGGCACCACGACCCCGCCGTGCGCGGATTCGCCAGCGACAACTACGCCGGCATCCACCCGGAGATCCTCGCGGCGATCGCCCTCGCCAACGACGGCCACCAGGTCGCCTACGGCGAGGACGACTACACCGCCCACCTGCAGCAGGTCTTCCGCCGCCACTTCGGCGACCGTGCCGAGGCGTACCCCGTCTTCAACGGCACCGGCGCCAACGTGGTCGCCCTGCAGTCCCTCCTGCCGCGCTGGGGCGCGGTGGTCGCCGCCGAGTCCGCGCACATCAACGTGGACGAGTGCGGTGCGCCGGAGAAGATCGCCGGGATCAAGATCCTCACCGTCCCCACCCCGGACGGCAAGCTCACCCCCGAGCTGATCGACCAGCAGGCCTGGGGCTGGGACGACGAGCACCGCGCCCAGCCGCTGGCCGTCTCCCTCACCCAGAGCACCGAGCTCGGCACCGTGTACACGGTCGACGAGGTCAAGGCCATCTGCGACCACGCCCACGAGCGCGGCATGCTCGTGCACATGGACGGCTCGCGGCTCGCCAACGCCGCCGCCACCCTGGGCGTGCCGTTCCGCGAGTTCACCACCGACGCCGGGGTGGACGTGCTGTCCTACGGCGGCACCAAGAACGGCCTGATGCTGGGCGAGGTCGTGGTCGTGCTCAACCCCGAGCGCGTCCGCAACCTGAAGTTCCTGCGCAAGATGTCGATGCAGCTCGCCTCGAAGATGCGCTTCGTCTCCGTGCAGTTCGAGGCGCTGCTCACCGGCGACCTGTACCTGCGCAACGCCGGCCACGCCAACGCCATGGCGAAGCGCCTGGAGCAGGCCGTCAGCGGCATCGACGGCGTGACCGTGGTGCGGCCGGTCCAGGCGAACGCGGTCTTCGCGATCCTCCCGCGGGAGGTCAGCGAGCGGCTGCAGAAGCGCTACCGCTTCTACTTCTGGAACGAGCACACCGGCGAGGTCCGCTGGATGGCGTCCTTCGACACCAGCGAGGCCGACATCGACGCGTTCGCCGCGGCGATCGCCGAGGAGATGGGCCGGGCCTGACCCCACCCCATCCCCGGTACAGCAGTACGGCCCCGGCGCGGACACCCGCGCCGGGGCCGTTTTGCATCTGCGGGTGGTTCGGCGTAGTGTTCACTGGTCGCTCGGCAGGGAGCACCGGACACGCGTCTGCGCGGACGGTCCCGGAGCGGCCAATCCCTTGAAACACCACTTCCAGATCCTCACCGGGTCGCGTCTTGTCGCGCCCCTGTGCGAATTCGGCGTGCCTGTTTATAGGAATTGCACTTCGGATCGAGGCCGATTCGCTTTTCGGAGCGGGGATCGGCTAAGGTTTGAAGCGTCGGACGGGCCGTCAGGCGGTTCCGACAAAGCGGTGAAGAAAGCAAGTCGGTGAAGAGCACGGACTCGGATCTGATAAGCTGGAAACACGAAAGAGCGAAACACCCGGAGGATCCGCTGGAAGGCGGTCCGAAGGAAGTGTCCGTTCCTTGAGAACTCAACAGCGTGCCAAAAGTCAACGCCAGATATGTTGACATCCCCGGCCGGTCGGGCAATCGATCGGTTGGAGATTCCTTTTGAAATAACACAGCGAGGACGCAGTGCGCGGGATCACCCTATTCCGGTGGTTGCCGTGCCGCTCAACGCGAGTGTGCACCGGATAGCCGGTAATCATTCACGGAGAGTTTGATCCTGGCTCAGGACGAACGCTGGCGGCGTGCTTAACACATGCAAGTCGAACGGTGAAGCCCTTCGGGGTGGATCAGTGGCGAACGGGTGAGTAACACGTGGGCAATCTGCCCTGCACTCTGGGACAAGCCCTGGAAACGGGGTCTAATACCGGATACGACCTTCCTCTGCATGGGGGTTGGTGGAAAGCTCCGGCGGTGCAGGATGAGCCCGCGGCCTATCAGCTTGTTGGTGGGGTAATGGCCTACCAAGGCGACGACGGGTAGCCGGCCTGAGAGGGCGACCGGCCACACTGGGACTGAGACACGGCCCAGACTCCTACGGGAGGCAGCAGTGGGGAATATTGCACAATGGGCGAAAGCCTGATGCAGCGACGCCGCGTGAGGGATGACGGCCTTCGGGTTGTAAACCTCTTTCAGCAGGGAAGAAGCGCAAGTGACGGTACCTGCAGAAGAAGCACCGGCTAACTACGTGCCAGCAGCCGCGGTAATACGTAGGGTGCGAGCGTTGTCCGGAATTATTGGGCGTAAAGAGCTCGTAGGCGGCCTGTCGCGTCGGATGTGAAAGCCCGGGGCTTAACCCCGGGTCTGCATTCGATACGGGCAGGCTAGAGTGTGGTAGGGGAGATCGGAATTCCTGGTGTAGCGGTGAAATGCGCAGATATCAGGAGGAACACCGGTGGCGAAGGCGGATCTCTGGGCCATTACTGACGCTGAGGAGCGAAAGCGTGGGGAGCGAACAGGATTAGATACCCTGGTAGTCCACGCCGTAAACGTTGGGAACTAGGTGTTGGCGACATTCCACGTCGTCGGTGCCGCAGCTAACGCATTAAGTTCCCCGCCTGGGGAGTACGGCCGCAAGGCTAAAACTCAAAGGAATTGACGGGGGCCCGCACAAGCAGCGGAGCATGTGGCTTAATTCGACGCAACGCGAAGAACCTTACCAAGGCTTGACATACACCGGAAACTGGTAGAGATATCAGCCCCCTTGTGGTCGGTGTACAGGTGGTGCATGGTTGTCGTCAGCTCGTGTCGTGAGATGTTGGGTTAAGTCCCGCAACGAGCGCAACCCTTGTTCTGTGTTGCCAGCGAGTAATGTCGGGGACTCACAGGAGACTGCCGGGGTCAACTCGGAGGAAGGTGGGGACGACGTCAAATCATCATGCCCCTTATGTCTTGGGCTGCACACGTGCTACAATGGCCGGTACAAAGGGCTGCGATGCCGTGAGGCGGAGCGAATCCCAAAAAGCCGGTCTCAGTTCGGATTGGGGTCTGCAACTCGACCCCATGAAGTTGGAGTTGCTAGTAATCGCAGATCAGCATGCTGCGGTGAATACGTTCCCGGGCCTTGTACACACCGCCCGTCACGTCACGAAAGTCGGTAACACCCGAAGCCGGTGGCCTAACCCTTGGGAGGGAGCCGTCGAAGGTGGGACCAGCGATTGGGACGAAGTCGTAACAAGGTAGCCGTACCGGAAGGTGTGGCTGGATCACCTCCTTTCTAAGGAGCGCACGGCAGCTTCGGACGAGTGTTCCGGAGTGCTAGCTCATGGGTGGAACGTTGACTATTCGGCACGGACAGAGTCATGGACGCTAGTACTGCTTCGGCGTGGAACGCGTGATGTGAACTGTTCGGGTCGGGCACGCTGTTGGGTCCTGAGGGAACGAAGGTTTCCTCGTGGATGCCGGCTCCACTTGAGGGTCGTCCTTGGGACGGTTCGAGGGTGGGTGTCTGGTCGTTGTTTGAGAACTGCACAGTGGACGCGAGCATCTGTGGCCAAGTTTTTAAGGGCGCACGGTGGATGCCTTGGCACCAGGAACCGATGAAGGACGTGGGAGGCCGCGATAGGCCCCGGGGAGCTGTCAACCGAGCTTTGATCCGGGGGTGTCCGAATGGGGAAACCCGGCAGTCGTCATGGGCTGTCACCCTTACCTGAACACATAGGGTAAGTGGAGGGAACGCGGGGAAGTGAAACATCTCAGTACCCGCAGGAAGAGAAAACAACCGTGATTCCGGGAGTAGTGGCGAGCGAAACCGGATGAGGCTAAACCTTGAGCGTGTGAGACCCGGCAGGGGTTGCGCTCGGGGGGTTGTGGGAATGAGCTTGATCGGTCTGCCGGCCGGTCGGCGAGTCAGAAACCGTTGGTGTAGTCGAAGGACATGCGAAAGGTCCGGCGTAGAGGGTAAGACCCCCGTAGACGAAACATCAGCGGCTTGCTTGCTCATCTCCCAAGTAGCACGGGGCCCGAGAAATCCCGTGTGAATCTGGCGGGACCACCCGCTAAGCCTAAATATTCCCTGGTGACCGATAGCGGATAGTACCGTGAGGGAATGGTGAAAAGTACCGCGGGAGCGGAGTGAAATAGTACCTGAAACCGTGTGCCTACAAGCCGTGGGGGCAGTCTTCGGACTGTGACTGCGTGCCTTTTGAAGAATGAGCCTGCGAGTTTGCGGTGTGTAGCGAGGTTAACCCGTGTGGGGTAGCCGTAGCGAAAGCGAGTCCGAATAGGGCGTTTGAGTTGCATGCCCAAGACCCGAAGCGGAGTGATCTAGCCATGGGCAGGTTGAAGCGCGGGTAAGACCGTGTGGAGGACCGAACCCACCAGGGTTGAAAACCTGGGGGATGACCTGTGGTTAGGGGTGAAAGGCCAATCAAACTCCGTGATAGCTGGTTCTCCCCGAAATGCATTTAGGTGCAGCGTCGCGTGTTTCTTGCCGGAGGTAGAGCACTGGATAGGCGATGGGCCTCACCGGGTTACTGACCTTAGCCAAACTCCGAATGCCGGTAAGTGAGAGCGCGGCAGTGAGACTGTGGGGGATAAGCTCCATGGTCGAGAGGGAAACAGCCCAGAACACCGACTAAGGTCCCTAAGCGTGTGCTAAGTGGGAAAGGATGTGGAGTCGCAGAGACAACCAGGAGGTTGGCTTAGAAGCAGCCACCCTTGAAAGAGTGCGTAATAGCTCACTGGTCAAGTGATTCCGCGCCGACAATGTAGCGGGGCTCAAGCACATCACCGAAGTCGTGTCATTGCAGCAATACTCCCAACGGAGGCTGTGATGGGTAGGGGAGCGTCGTGTGCCGGGTGAAGCGGCCGAGGAATCGAGTCGTGGACGGTTCACGAGTGAGAATGCAGGCATGAGTAGCGATACAAGAGTGGGAAACTCTTGCGCCGATTGACCAAGGGTTCCTGGGTCAAGCTGATCTGCCCAGGGTAAGTCGGGACCTAAGGCGAGGCCGACAGGCGTAGTCGATGGACAACGGGTTGATATTCCCGTACCCGCTTTGAAGCGCCAACGCTGAACCCTCTGATGCTAAGCCCGTGAAGCCGTCCTGGATCCTTCGGGTGAAGGGGAGTGGTGGAGCCGGTGGCCCAAGGTGGTAGTAGGTGAGCGATGGGGTGACGCAGGAAGGTAGTCCAGCCCGGGCGGTGGTTGTCCCGGGGTAAGGGTGTAGGACGCAGGGTAGGCAAATCCGCCCTGCACGTAGTCTGAGACCTGATGCCGAGCCGATTGTGGTGAAGTGGATGATCCTATGCTGTCGAGAAAAGCCTCTAGCGAGTTTCATGGCGGCCCGTACCCCAAACCGACTCAGGTGGTCAGGTAGAGAATACCGAGGCGTTCGGGTGAACTGTGGTTAAGGAACTCGGCAAAATGCCCCCGTAACTTCGGGAGAAGGGGGGCCAGCCCTGGTGATGACCTTTACGGTCTGAGCTGGGGGTGGCCGCAGAGACCAGCGAGAAGCGACTGTTTACTAAAAACACAGGTCCGTGCGAAGCCGTAAGGCGATGTATACGGACTGACGCCTGCCCGGTGCTGGAACGTTAAGGGGACCGGTTAGTCCGATTTCGGTCGGGCGAAGCTGAGAACTTAAGCGCCAGTAAACGGCGGTGGTAACTATAACCATCCTAAGGTAGCGAAATTCCTTGTCGGGTAAGTTCCGACCTGCACGAATGGCGTAACGACTTCTCGACTGTCTCAACCACAGGCCCGGTGAAATTGCATTACGAGTAAAGATGCTCGTTTCGCGCAGCAGGACGGAAAGACCCCGGGACCTTTACTATAGCTTGATATTGGTGTTCGGTTCGGCTTGTGTAGGATAGGTGGGAGACTGTGAAGCAGCAACGCCAGTTGTTGTGGAGTCGCCGTTGAAATACCACTCTGGTCGTGCTGGATGTCTAACCTGGGTCCGTGATCCGGATCAGGGACAGTGTCTGGTGGGTAGTTTAACTGGGGCGGTTGCCTCCTAAAGGGTAACGGAGGCGCCCAAAGGTTCCCTCAGCCTGGTTGGCAATCAGGTGTTGAGTGTAAGTGCACAAGGGAGCTTGACTGTGAGACTGACGGGTCGAGCAGGTACGAAAGTAGGGACTAGTGATCCGGCGGTGGCTTGTGGAAGCGCCGTCGCTCAACGGATAAAAGGTACCCCGGGGATAACAGGCTGATCTTCCCCAAGAGTCCATATCGACGGGATGGTTTGGCACCTCGATGTCGGCTCGTCGCATCCTGGGGCTGGAGTAGGTCCCAAGGGTTGGGCTGTTCGCCCATTAAAGCGGTACGCGAGCTGGGTTTAGAACGTCGTGAGACAGTTCGGTCCCTATCCGCTGTGCGCGTAGGAGTGTTGAGAAGGGCTGTCCCTAGTACGAGAGGACCGGGACGGACGAACCTCTGGTGTGCCAGTTGTCCTGCCAAGGGCATGGCTGGTTGGCTACGTTCGGGAGGGATAACCGCTGAAAGCATCTAAGCGGGAAGCCTGCTTCGAGATGAGCACTCCCACCTCCTTGAGAGGGTAAGGCTCCCAGTAGACGACTGGGTTGATAGGCCGGATATGGAAGCCCAGTAATGGGTGGAGTTGACCGGTACTAATAGGCCGAGGGCTTGTCCTCAGTTGCTCGCGTCCACTGTGTTGGTTCTGAAACCACGAACAGGCTCTGTGTCGGTTGTTCGATGTGTTTCATAGTGTTTCGGTGGTCATAGCGCGAGGGAAACGCCCGGTTACATTCCGAACCCGGAAGCTAAGCCTCGTAGCGCCGATGGTACTGCAGGGGGGACCCTGTGGGAGAGTAGGACGCCGCCGAACAATTCTTCAGAGAAGCCCCGCCCGGGGACACCGGGCGGGGCTTCTCGCATGTCCGGGGGGGAGTAGAACGTGCGAGGAATGCGGTGGGGTGCGGCTGCGGCCGGACTGCTGACCGTGGTGGCGGGGTTGGGGCTGCGGACGGCGGCCACCGGGGTGGTGGCGAAGTACGGCGGTGATGCGCTGTACACCGTGCTCGTGTACGTCCTGGTGGTGATGGTGGCACCGCGGATCAGGCCGGGCAGGGCCGCCGTCGCGGCCCTGCTGGTGAGTTGGGGCGTGGAGTTCTTCCAGCTGACGGGGCTGCCGGCGCGGTGGTCGGCGGAGAGCACGGCGGCGCGGCTCGTCCTGGGATCGACCTTCAACGTGCCGGATCTGCTCTGGTACGCCGCCGGTGCGGGAGGCTGCTGGGCGGTCCACCAGTGCCTGGTCCGTGGGCGTGGCAGGATGCGGAGCACCACGGGGGAGGAGAGCTGAGATGCACGACGGGGTCTGGCGCTTGACGCGAGGGGTGGAGCTCGTCGGCGAGATCGAGACAGCCGAGGCCGACTTCCCGTGGCTGGCGGGGACGTTCCGCCCGGGGCCGGGCTATCCCGCGGTGGCTCCGTGGTTCGCCGAGACGCTCGCCCTACTGGAGGCCGAGGAGTACGAGGAGCGTTTCGACGAGGCGTACGACCGGATCTCCGAGGCGCTGACGCTCGCCTCTCCGGAGGGGCCGGTCGCGGAGTTCTTGCTGCACATCGACGGCGACCAGGCGTGGTTCCGCTGGAGTGACGAGCCGTTCGACCGCCACTGACGGTTGATCACAAGTGCGGCGGCTGCCAGCCCGTGGGCAGGGCGTAGTGCCAGCCTGGGCGCCAGGCCGGGGGTGAGCGGAGGATCTCCTCCAGGGGAACGCCGGTGAGCAGACAGTCCAGGGCCCACCGGTTGGCGGAGTGGGCGATCAGCAGGATCCGGCGGCCGTCGTGGGCGGCGGCGAGGTCCTGGAGGAAGTCGGCGGTGGCGCGCACGACCTGGCGGTAGCTCTGCCCGCCGGGGAAGGGTTCGTCGAGGCATGCGGTCCGGCGGGCGGCGACGTGTGCGGTGGGACAGCCGTTCAGTTCGCCGTAGTCGCACTCGCGGAGGCGCCGGTCCTGGTGGGCGGGCGGCAGACCGTCGGGGAAGGCGATGGCGGCCGTCTCGACCGCCCGGTGCAGGTCGGAGGTGAACACCGCGGCGAAGCCGCCGCCGCGCCGGCGCTCGCCCAGTTCGGCGGCCTGACGGCGGCCCAGCTCGGACAGGTGGCCCTGGAGCCACCCGGTGGCGATGCCCGCTTCGTTGTCGGTGGTGGTGGAGTGCGACTCGTAGACGAGGTCGACGGCCATCGGGCTCCTCGGGGAGTGGCTCGCCGCACGGTCCGAAGGTGCGGCTCACCGGGGGACTTCCCCGTGGACGGGGCGGCCATGCCGAAGACGGCGTCAGCGGCCGGCGTTCAGCACCGCGTCGGCGATCTCCCGGACCCGGCCCATGGTGATGCCGGCCGCTGCTCGACGGCGAGCGGGTGGTCGGTGGGTTCCAGTTCGATCCACGGGCGCTCGGCGACCGGGCGCGTGTGCAGGCGGGTCGTGAGATTGGCGGTCGTCGGAGTGCAGATCGGCAGCTCGGTGGAGAACCACCCGAAGGAGCACGGCTCGCGCTCGCGTCCCGGCCTGTCCCAGGCCTCGACGGCACGGGCGTAATCGGCGGCACTGAGCGAGTCCCAGACACCCCAGGAGAAGACCTCGTCACTGCCGATCACCGGCAGTTCGACCAGGCCGCGGACGAAGACGTGCTCGCCCTTGATCACGCACCGGTCGGAGGTGAGAACGCTGTCCGGATCCGCGGCCGGCGACCCCTCCCAGTGGACCGGCGCCGGACTGGAGAAGTTCATCGGGACCTCGCCGTGCCGGTCGCCGCAGCAGGCGCAGGAGTAGTCGTGCTCGGAAGCCACGGCGGCGAGCATGTCCGCAGGCCGGACGGCTCCTTCGGTCGAGCCCCGTCCCGATCTGCCCCGTCCTGACCGGGGTCTGCGGACGGCTGGAGTCAGCTGCTGCGGCTACCGTCGAGGGTCTCGCGGATGATGTCGGCGTGGCCCGCGTGGCGGGCGACCTCCTCGATCATGTGGAGGAGGACCCACCGGAGGTTGCGGTGGGCGAGCTTCGGCCAGGCGCACGGGGTGTCCAGGTCGGTGGTGGCGACGATCTCGCGGGCGGTGGTGACCTGCTCCTCGTAGTACGCGAGCCAGCGCGGGACGGTGTCGTGCTCGTCGAGGACGAAGTCGTCGTCCGCGCCGTCCTCGTCGTGCGGCCACTCGTCGGGGAAGTGCCGGCCGGCCAGGATCACCTGGAACCAGCGGCGTTCCCAGAGGGCGTTGTGCTTCAGCAGCCCGAGCAGGGACAGCGAACTGGCGGTGGGCGCCTTGCGGGCGTCCGCCTCGCCGACTCCGTCCAAGGTGCGGAGCAGGGCGGCCCGCTGCTTGTCGAGGAAGCCGCAGAGGGCGTCCCGTTCGGTGGCGGTCGAGAACTGAGGTGTCGTCATACACCACGAGCCTACCGAGCGAGCAGCAGGGATGTGGCGCCCGGGGCTGCCGGCCAGGGGGCTGCGGTGCACCGATTGCGGTGGCCGTTCCAGGTGCCGGCGGTCCGGGTCACGGGGTGGCGCTGCCGTCGGACCACCGGTCGGGGTGGCCGTCCGGGGTGCTCGGGCCGGGCCGGGGGAGTTGCTGCGGTCAGCTGCCGCCGGGGCCGCGGCGAAGACCTGCCAGCCTGCTTCTCGCTGTCGACGTACGTGTTGGTCGGCGATGGGTCCGTGGCGACGGCCCCGGGCGGGGGAGCGGACGTCGCTGTGCCGGCGGACGGGCGAGCCGGGAGCAAGGGCGCCCTCGGGCGCGGCAGGGACCGGCCGCACAGCCGGGGAGAGGCACGAGGGCGGTCAGGGCACCGACGGCGGGCCGGACGGTCGGTCGGGGTGCGGCACAGCACCCGGACGGTTTCCGTCACCGGGGTGGCCCCCGAGACGGCCGAGCCCCGCGAGAGCTGCCACCCCTGTCGGATCGGGGGACCCGGGGCCCTGGTGACACGCTCGACGCGCGGACGCGACACTCCGCCCGGCGTACGGCTCTGACCGGCAGGCCGTACGCCGGGCGGGACGATCAGTCGGACTTGGCCGCGCGCTCCGCCTTGGCGGCCGCCTCGGCCGCTTCGGCGGCCTCGGCCTGCTCCAGGGTGGGCGCGGTGCCGCCGAGGTGGGCCGGGATCCACCAGGTGTCGTCCTCGCCGGAGGGCTTGCCGGGGTACTCGCGCTGGGCGCGGTCCAGCATCTCGCCCATGGCCGCGCGCAGGCGCCGGGTGACCATCACCGGCTTGTCCTGCGGCGTGAGCTCGATCGGCTCGCCGATCATGACGGTGATCGGGATGTGCCGCTTGGTGAGGGTCTTCGGGCGGCCCTTGGTCCACAGCTGCTGGGTGCCCCAGAGGATCACGGGCAGCAGCGGGGCGCCGGAGTCGGCGGCCATCCGGGCCGCGCCGGTCTTGAACTTCTTGAGCATGAAGGAGCGGCTGATGGTGGCCTCGGGGAAGACGCCGACGATCTCGCCCTGGCGCAGTGCCTCGACGGCGGCGTCGTAGGCGGGCTGGCCGTCGGTGCGGTCCACCGGGATGTGCCGCATGCCGCGCATCAGCGGGCCGGAGATGCGGTGCTTGAAGACGTCGTCCTTGGCCATGAAGCGGGTGAGCCGCTTGCCGCCGCGCCACGGGCCGAGGCCGGCGAAGATGAAGTCGAGGTAGCTGATGTGATTGCTCACCAGGACGGCGCCGCCCGTCGCGGGGACGTGCTCGGCTCCCACGACCGAGACGCGCAGGTCGAGCGCCTTGAACGCGGTCAAGGCGGCGCGGATCACCGGCGGGTACACGAACTCAGCCACGGTCAGCCCTACTTCTCGTCGGGCCTGATGCCCGGTCCGGCGGTACCCGGGTCGTCGGGGCCGACCGGCGAGGGCGCGGCACGCCGCGGCGGCCACGGGTGTTTCAGCCCGATGATCCCCCGAAGACGTGCCCGATGTCACGCGGCGGCGTCCGCGGGGCGGGAATCGGCGGCGAGGGCTACGTCACGTGAGAGCTGCGTCTCACCCGGTGACTCGCCGCCGAACCGCTCGCGGAGCCGCCCGCCGGACGTCTCAGAAAGTGTTGGGTAATTGATCAACTGCGAGACGTGATGCGCGGGCGGTGATCTTTGCGGCCGTGGTGTTCGCGATGATCGCCGCCATGTGTGTCTGCGTGTGCAAGCCGTCCTATGACTCGTCGTTGACGGATGCCCAGTGGGCGGTGATCGAGCCGTTGTTGCCGGTGCGGGATCCGCGCCGGGCGGGTCGTCGGTTGAAGTTCCCGCGTCGGCTGGTCGTGGACACCGTGCTGTACGTGCTGGTCAGTGGCTGTGCCTGGCGGTTGGTTCCGCACGACCTCGCCCCGTGGGACGTGGCCTACCGGTGGTTCCGGGTCTGGGCGGCGGACGGCACCTGGGACCGGGTCCACGACGCGCTGCGCGAGCGGGTGCGGGTGGCGGACGGCCGGGACCCGCAGCCCTCGGCGGCGGTGCTGGACTCTCAGTCCGCCCGCAGCCACCAGGGCGGGCAGGCGATCGGCTACGACGCGGGCAAGCGCGTGCGGGGCCGCAAGCGGCACCTGCTGGTGGACACCTGCGGGCTGGTGCTCCGGGCGGTCGTGCACTCGGCCTCGGTGCAGGACCGGGCCGGCGCGAAGTTGGTTCTCGCCGGCCTGCGGGAGGTGTTTCCGCAGGCCGGGCTGGTCTGGGTGGACGGCGGCTACGTGAACGTCGTCGACGCGGGGCTGGTCGGCTGGGCGGCCGAGCACGAGAGGCTGGAGATCGTCGCGGTGCCCCGAAACGCGGATGTGAAAGGCTTCCAGGTGCTGCCCCGCCGGTGGGTGGTCGAGCGGACATTCTCCTGGCTGGGACGGTGCAGACGGTTGGCACGGGACTACGAGCGCAAGACCGCGCACGCCGAAGCAATGATAAAGGTCGCCATGATCCGGCTCATGGCCGCCCGCCTCGCCGGCGAGGAGATCGAACCACGCGGCCCCATCGAGACCGAAGCAGCCCGCCGCCTCGCCGACGACCTCGAGAACCAGTAATCACCCGATTACCCAACACTTTCTCAGGCGCGTGCGGCGACCCGGTCCGTCCCGCGCCGCAGCAGCAGGTACGCCTCGCAGCCGAGGCAGTACCCGAACGCGGCGTTGAGGAAGGCTGCGGCGAGGGCGAGCCCGGTGGCGGCGAGGCCCAGCCAGTCGGCGCCGGACAGGAAGCCGACCGTGCCGACGAGTGCGAAGGCGAGGCCGACGGCCTGGGCGAAGCGCGGCGGCCGGGCGTCCTCCAGTTCCCGCGGCGGTGCGAGCCGGGGCCGGACGAGGACCCGGAAGAGCAGGCCGTAGGGCGAGCGCTGCAGGCCGGCGAGGGCGCCGACGGCGAAGACGGCGGCCTGCAGGGCGAGCAGCACGCCGCTGCCCGTGACCAGGACGGCGGCGAGGACGACGGAGGTGAGCGCGGCGGCGAAGCGCGGGCCGCGCGGGTCGATCAGCACGGGAGGGACTCCTGGGAAGCGAACCGGTCGGGGACCTGGTCGGCCGCTCGGGCGGCCGCGGTCAGCGACAGCGGGACGCGGTGGCCCGGCACAGGTCGACCACGCGGCGGGTGGTCAGCCGGGGCAGCCGGGAGCGGAGGGAGTCCATCCGCCGATGGTAGGGCCCGCGGGCGCGCCCGGTCGAGCGGTGTCCACGTGGTGGCGCGTTCCGGTGGGTGCGCGTCCGGTCGCTGCGCCTGCGGGTGGTGCGCGGTCGGGGCGGTGCGCGTTCCGGTGGGTGGGGTCCGGCGGATGCGGAGCCGTGCGGGACACTGGAGCGGTGACCGGTTGGGTGGTGTGCGGTGCGGTGCTGGTGCTGGCGAGCGCCTTCGGGCTGCTGCGCGCGCACCGGGACGGAAGGCTGCGGGTGAAGGACGGGGTCGAGCGGCTCACGGCGGCGGACCTGGGCGGCGAGCTGGGGGAGCGGGCGACGCTGGTGCAGTTCTCCACCGCGTTCTGCCAGCCGTGCCGGGCGACCCGCCGGGTGCTCGCCGAGGTGTCGGGGATGGTCGAGGGCGTGGCCCACGTGGAGATCGACGCCGAGTCCAGGCTCGACCTGGTGCGCCGGCTGGACATCCTGCGCACGCCGACCGTGCTGGTGCTCGATGCGACCGGCCGGGTGATCCGGCGCGCCGCCGGCCAGCCGCGCCGGGCGGACGTCGTCGCGGCCCTCGGAGAGGCGGTCTGACCGGCCCGGACGGGCGTGACGGCCGCGCCGATCATCGTCGGCGTTGTCAAGACCTTCAATCTCACAGCGGGATCTGCCGCCCGGTCAGGTGGTACCGGGCGCCGCCTGGGGCAGGATGGGCCCAGACGGCAGTGCAGCCGTCCCGGAAGCCTGCCGGCCAGGGTGTGCGGCGGCGGTCGGGGCGCCCCGTCCGGGGCATCGCAAAGGCTAAGCTACTCGCCAGTAGCCTGTTTGAGCTACTGGCGAGTATGCTGCCAGGAAGTTCCGGACGGGCACAGGAAGACGCGGCCCGCGTGCGGGCAGGAGCATGTGTTCCGCCCGACTGCACAGCCGCAGCCGCCGGACAGGACCAGTACAGGAGACAGGCCGTGAGCTTGAGGATCGTTGTCTGTGTGAAGTACGTGCCCGACGCGACCGGTGACCGTCGCTTCGCGGACGACACCACCACCGACCGGGAGGGCGTGGACGGCCTCCTGTCGGAGCTGGACGAGTACGGCGTGGAGCAGGCGCTGCGGATCGCGGAGGCCTCCGGTGACGCCGAGGTGACGGTGCTGACCGTCGGTCCGGACGACGCGAAGGACGCGCTGCGCAAGGCCCTGTCGATGGGTGCGGACAAGGCCGTGCACGTCAACGACGAGGACATCCACGGCTCGGACGTGATCGGTACCTCGGCGGTGCTGGCGAAGGCGCTGGAGAACACCGGGTTCGACCTGGTGGTGTGCGGCATGGCCTCCACCGACGGCACGATGGGCGTGCTGCCGGCGCTGCTCGCCGAGCGTCTGGGCGTGCCGCAGGTGACCCTGCTGTCCGAGGTGTCGGTCGAGGGCGGTGTGGTCAAGGGCCGCCGCGACGGCGACGCGGCGACCGAGCAGGTCGAGGCCGCGCTGCCGGCCGTCGTGTCGGTCACCGACCAGTCCGGCGAGGCCCGCTACCCGTCCTTCAAGGGCATCATGGCCGCGAAGAAGAAGCCGGTCGCCGAGCTCGACCTGGACGACCTGGGCATCGACGCCGACGAGGTCGGCCTGGCCGGCTCCTGGACCAAGGTCGCGGACATCACCGCCCGCCCGGCCCGTACCGCCGGCACCGTCGTCAAGGACGAGGGCGAGGGCGGCAAGCAGCTCGCCGCCTACCTCGCCGAGCAGAAGTTCATCTGAGCCCACGCCCAACGCGCGCATCCAACGAACGATCAGGAGCAACGAATCATGGCTGAGATCCTGGTTCTCGTGGACCACGCCGACGGCGTGGTCCGCAAGCCGGCCCTCGAACTGCTGACCCTGGCCCGCCGGATCGGCGAGCCCTCCGCCGTCGTCCTCGGTGCCGGTGCGGCCGCTGCCGACATCGCCGCCAAGGCCGCCGAGTACGGCGCCGCCAAGGTCTACACCGCCGACGCCGACGAGTTCACCTCCCAGCTCGTCGTCCCGAAGGTCGACGCCCTCACCCAGATCGCCAAGGCCGCCGGCGCCGCCGCCGTCCTGGTCACCTCCTCCGGCGAGGGCAAGGAGGTCGCCGCCCGCGTCGCGCTGCGGCTGGGCTCCGGCATCATCACCGACGCCGTCGACCTCGAGGCCGGCGACGGCGGCCCCGTCGCCACCCAGTCGGTGTTCGCCGCCTCGTTCCAGGTCAAGTCGACCGTGACCACCGGCACCCCGGTGATCACCGTCAAGCCGAACGCCGCCGCCCCGGAGCCGGCCCCGGCCGCCGGCACCGTCGAGCCGGTCACCGTCGCCTTCACCGGCAACGCCGCCACCGTCACCGCCCGCACCCCGCGCGTCGCCTCCGGCCGCCCCGAGCTGACCGAGGCCGCGATCGTGGTCTCCGGCGGCCGCGGCGTCGGCGCCGCCGAGGGCTTCGCCGTCGTCGAGGACCTCGCCGACGCGCTCGGCGCGGCCGTCGGCGCCTCCCGCGCCGCCGTCGACGCCGGCTGGTACCCGCACACCAACCAGGTCGGCCAGACCGGCAAGCAGGTCTCCCCGCAGCTGTACGTCGCCGCGGGCATCTCCGGCGCCATCCAGCACCGCGCCGGCATGCAGACCTCGAAGACCATCGTCGCCGTCAACAAGGACCCCGAGGCGCCGATCTTCGAACTCGTCGACTACGGCGTCGTCGGCGACCTCTTCACCGTCCTGCCCCAGCTCACCGCCGAGGTGAAGGCCCGCAAGGGCTGATCCCCGGGAGCTGAACCACGCACGGCGCAGGAGGGCGCGGCGCCCGGGAGACCGGGAGCCGCGCCCTTCGCCGTACCCGCTCGCACCGGCCTCGCATCGGCCCTGCAGCGGCCTTCCACCGGCTTCCACGGGGTGTCCCGAGCCGCGGGACGTCCCCGCGTGCCGGCCCGGAGGGGCGCGTAGAGTCCGGAGCATGGGACTGCTGACGGCACTTGAGGGCGGACACGGGGACCGGGGCGACGCGGTGGTGGTCGACGGCCGCGCGATGTCGTGGGAGGAACTGCTTGGCGCGGCCGGCGCGGTGGCCGAACGGGTCGCGGGAGCGCCCGCGCTCGCCGTCCTGGCCCGGCCGACCGCCGAGACGGTGGCGGCCGTGGTCGGCGGGCTGCTGGCCGGCGTCCCGGTGGTGCCGCTGCCCCCCGACTCCGGGCCGAAGGAGCGAAGCCACATCCTGCGGGACTCCGGCGCCGAACTGCTGGCCGTCCCGGTGGGCGAACGGGCGGAGGACGCCGAGGCGGTGCCCGTCGACCTCGGCGCGCGCTCCTCCGGCGCGACCTTCGCCGAGCCCGCGCCGGAGCGACCCGCCTTCGTCCTCTACACCTCGGGCACCACCGGCGCGCCCAAGGGGGCGGTGATCCCGCGCTCCGCCGTCGCCGCCGGCCTGGACGGCCTCGCCGACGCCTGGCGCTGGACCGCCGACGACACCCTCGTCCACGGGCTGCCGCTCTTCCACGTGCACGGGCTGGTACTGGGCGTCCTCGGCGCGCTGCGCACCGGCAGCCGCCTGGTGCACACCGGGCGCCCCACGCCCGGCGCGTACGCCGGCGCGCGCGGCAGCCTGTACTTCGGCGTGCCGACCGTCTGGTCCCGGCTGACGGCGGACGGCACCGCCGCCCGCGCGCTGTCCGGCGCCCGCCTGCTGGTCTCCGGCAGCGCACCGCTGCCCGTCCCGGTCTTCGAGCGGCTCGCCGAACTGACCGGCCACGAGCCGATCGAGCGCTACGGGATGACCGAGTCGCTGATCACCGTCTCCACCCGGGCCGACGGCGAGCGCCGCCCCGGCAGCGTCGGCCTGCCGCTCGACGGGGTACGCACCCGACTCGTCGGCGAGGACGGTGCGGAGGTCCCCGCGGACGGGGAGTCCGTCGGCGAGCTGCAGGTCGCCGGGCCGACCCTGTTCGCCGGCTACCTCAACCGCCCCGACGCCGATGCGGAGTCGTGGACGGCCGACGGCTGGTTCCGCACCGGGGACGTCGCGGTGATCGGCGCGGACGGCTTCCACCGGATCGTCGGCCGGGCCTCCGTCGACCTGATCAAGAGCGGCGGTTACCGGATCGGCGCGGGCGAGGTCGAGGCCGCCCTGCGGGACCACCCCGAGGTCGCCGACGCCGCCGTGGTCGGGGTGCCCGACGACGACCTCGGCCAGGCCGTGGTCGCCTACGTGATCCCCGACGGGACGGTCACCGGCGAGGGGCTCACCGCCTTCGTCGCCGAGCGGCTCTCCGTCCACAAGCGCCCGCGGCGGGTCGTGCTGGTGGACGAACTGCCCCGCAACGCCATGGGCAAGGTGCTCAAGAAGCAGCTGCTCGACCGCGGCTGACCGCCCCGCCGGGCATGTGCCCGGTGGCCGGACGCCGACGCTGCCCGGCACCGCGAGGCATGGGACGGCGGCCCGTACGGGTACCACCGGTGTGGCGCGGGGGCCGCAGCACGGACTCCCGCCGCCCGGTGCGTGGGGCACCGGGGTGGGCCGAGGGCAGGGGATGCTCTGTGATCGTCTGGGTCAATGGCACGTTCGGCGCGGGGAAGACCTCCGCGTGCCGGGAACTGGTGGAGCTCCTGCCGGGGAGCCTCCTCTTCGACCCCGAACTGGTCGGCGCCGGACTCTGCCGGCTGCTGCCCGCCGACCGGCTGGCCCCGGTCGCCGACTTCCAGGACCTGCCCTCCTGGCGGCGCCTGGTGCCCGAGGTCGCCGCGGCCCTGCTCACCGAGGTGCCGGGGCCGCTGGTCGTCCCCATGACGCTGCTGCGCGAGGACTACCGCGACGAGATGTTCGGGGCGCTCGCCTCTCGCGGGGTCGCCGTCCACCACTTCGTGCTGGACCCTGACGAAACGATCCTGCAGGAACGGATAGCGGGCCGGGAGGAGTACCCCGGCGACCCCGAACGCAACGAACGCGTCCGCCGCTGGTGCCTCGACCACCTGCCCGCCTACCGCTCGGCCAGACGGTGGCTCGGACGCGACGCCCAGCTCGTCGACACGACCGGGCTCACCCCCGAGCAGACCGCCCGCCGTCTGGCCCGGCTCGTCGAGGACGGCACCGCCCGCTGCCCGATCGTGCAGAGCGCCGATCCCACCGGCGACACCGTCGCCGCCGCCGTCCTGCTCTTCGACGAACAGGACCGCGTCCTGCTCGTCGACCCCGTCTACAAGCCCGCGTGGGAGTTCCCCGGCGGCGTCGTGGAACGCGGCGAGGCACCGACCGACGCCGCCCTGCGCGAGACCGCCGAGGAACTCGGCCTGCACCTCGACGCCCACGCACTGCGACTGCTCGCCGTCGACTGGGAACCCCGGACCGGCCCCCGGCGCGGCGGCCTGCGGCTCGTCTACGACGGCGGCCGGCTCGCAGCCGAGGCCCGGCAGCAACTGCGGCTGCAGGCCGACGAACTGCGCAGCTGGCGCTTCGTCACCCTCGACGAGGCCGCCGGACTGCTGCCCGCCGCCCGGCTGCGGCGGCTCGCCGCCGCCCTCGACGCCCGTGAGCGCGGAGAGCTGCGGTACCTGGAGGCGGGGCTGCCCGCCGCCGTCGGGGTCGCCGCCGCCGGCTGAGCGGGGGCCGCCCGTGCGGGGGCCGGCGAGCGCGGGCGGGGGCCGGTGGGCGACGGGCGGGAGGTCGGGCTCGGGCATGCCGACCTCCTGGTCGAAGGGGAGCCGAAGGACCGGACCCTGTTGGGCGGCGGTTCCATGATGGCGGGACGGCGGGGGCGGGCGGGGGGCGCGGGCCGGGCGTGGGAGGGGGCGGGGGGGGGGGGGCCGCCCCCGGG
>NZ_JAHTIK010000001.1:6557058-6644144 GCF_025655475.1 Kitasatospora sp. DSM 101779
CGGGCCGGGCGTGTGGGAGTGCGGGGGTGGTGGGGCTGCCCCGGGGCGGGCGCGATGGTGCCGGTTCGCGCTGCCGGGAGGGCCCGTCCCGGCGCTGCACGCGCTGGCGGTCGCCCCGGCGGGGAGGATGGAGGGATGCCGTTCACGTTGAGCCATGTTGCGGCGGTGGTGCCCCTGATCGGGCGGGGCGACGGTGGGGTGTGGGTGGCGTCCGGTCTGGTGGCGGGGTCGATGGCGCCCGACGTGCCGTTCTTCGCCGACTCCCTGCTGCCGGGCGTCTACCGGTACGGGGCGATCACGCACCGCTGGTGGGCCGTGCCGACCGTGGACGCGGGGCTCGCGGCGGGGATGGTCGCGGCCTGGCACGGCCTGCTGCGGGAGCCGCTGACCGGGCTGTGGCCGGTGCCGGCGGAGGGGCCGCTGCCGCGGGGTGCCGCCGGGGCCGGTGCGTTCGTGCTGTCGGCGGCGGTCGGGGCGGCGAGCCATGTGCTCTGGGACTCGTTCACCCATCCGGGGCGGGCCGGGGTGCGGGCGTTTCCGGTGCTGGGCCGGCCGGTGGCGGCGGGGCTGCCGCTCTGCACGGTGCTGCAGTACGGGACGTCGCTGCTGGGCCTGGCCGTGCTGCGGGCGCGGGTGCGCCGGGAGCCGCCCGTGCGGGAGCCGGGCCGGGCGGCGGTGGGTCTGGTGGCGGCTGCGGCCGTCGGGGCGGTGCACCGGCTGGCCCGGCGGCAGCGCTCGGTGGTCCCGGAGTTCTGCTTCGGCGCGGGGGCCGGTCTGGCGGTCGGGGCGACGGCGTACGCGGTGCTGTCCGCGGTCCGGGCCCGGGTGCCGTCCGGCGGGACGGCACCCGGGACCGGGTGGCGGTGCGTCAGGCCGAGCGCAGCCGGGCGTAGGCGCGCAGGAAGAGCGCCTCGGTGAGGGCCATCCGCTCCAGTTCCTCGGGGTCGACGCTCTCGTTCACCGCGTGGATCTGGGTGGTCGGCTCCTCCACGCCGATCAGGATGATCTCGGCCTGCGGGTAGAGCGTGCGCAGGGTGTTGCAGAGCGGGATCGAGCCGCCCTCGCCGGAGGTGACCATCGCGCGGCCGAAGGCCTCCTGCATGGCCTCGCCCATCGCCTCGTACGCCGGGCCGGTGGTGTCGGCGCTGAACGCCTCGCCGCCGCTGAGCACCGTGACGGTGGCGTGCGCGCCCCACGGCACCGCAGCCTCCAGGTGGGCGGTCAGCGCCTGCTGGGCGGCCTTGAGCTCCATGCCCGGCGGGATGCGCAGGCTGACCAGGGCCTTGGCGGCGGCCTGGACGGAGGAGGTGGCGCCGATCACCGGCGGGGCGTCGATGCCGAGGACGGTGACCGAGGGGCGGGCCCACAGCCGGTCGGCGACGGTGCCGGTGCCGGTCAGCCCGACGCCGTCCAGGACCTTGGCGTCCGCCCGGAACTGCTCCTCGTCGTACTGCACGCCCGGCCAGACCTGGTCGGCCGTCAGGCCCGCCACAGCGACGTCGCCGTGCTCGTCGTGCAGGGTGCCGAGCAGCCGGACCATGGCCTGCAGGGCGTCCGGGGCGGCGCCGCCGAAGGCACCGGAGTGCAGGTTGCCGCCCAGGGTGGTGAGGGCGACCTCGACCACCGTCATCCCGCGCAGGCTGGCGGTGACGGTGGGCAGGCCGGGCGCGAAGTTGCCGGTGTCGCCGATGACGATCACGTCGGCGGTGAGCAGCTCCGGGTGAGCCTCTGCATAGCGCTCCAGGCCGCCGGTGCCCTGCTCCTCGGAGCCCTCGACGATCACCTTGAGGCCGACCGGCAGGCCGCCGTCGACCGCGCGCAGCGCCCGCAGTGCGGTGAGGTGCATGAGGATGTTGCCCTTGCAGTCGGCGGCGCCGCGGCCGTACCAGCGACCGTCACGCTCCGTCAGCTCGAAGGGCGGGCTGAGCCAGGCGGCCTCGTCCAGCGGCGGCTGGACGTCGTAGTGCGAGTACAGCAGCACGGTCGGGGCGCCGGCCGGGCCGGGGAGCTCGGCGTAGACGGACTGCGTACCGTCCGGGGTGTCCAGCAGCCGCACGCCGGTGAGTCCCTCGGCGGCGAGCGCGTCGGCGACCCAGCGGGCGGCCTTCCGGCACTCCTCGACCGGGAACTGCCGGGGGTCGGCGACGGACGGGAAGGCGACCAGCTCGGCCAGGTCGGCCTTGGCGCGCGGCATCAGGGATCGGACTGCCGCCGCCAGGTGCTGCTGGGTCATCAGGTGTCTCCTGTTGACGAGGTGCGGGTGATTTGTCCGATCATAGGTTGGCGCCTCGCCGTGACCCGCGTCATCCCTGGTCGCGGCGGTGGCGGACGGGTCTAGGATGCGATCGTGACTGACACCGGTAGCTCCCTCGACCCGCACTCCGACGAGCACGAGGCCGTCGGGCACGAGGCCGTTCCCGCGGCCTCCGACCAGACCGCCGTGGACCTGGAGGCCACCGGGCCCGACCCGCTCGGCGGCGTCTGGGACGTGGTCGTGGTCGGCGCAGGCCCGGCCGGCTCCTCGGCCGCGTACGCCGCAGCCGCCCAGGGCCGCCGGGTGCTGCTCCTCGACAAGGCCGAGCACCCCCGCTACAAGACCTGCGGCGGTGGCATCATCGGCCCCTCCCGGGACACCCTCCCGCCGGACTTCAAGCTGCCGCTGCAGGACCGCATCCACGCCGTCACCTTCGCCCTCGGCGGCCGCTTCACCCGGACCCGCCGCTCCAAGCGGATGCTGTTCGGCCTCGTCAACCGCGACGAGTTCGACCTGCGCCTGGTGCAGGCCGCCGAGCAGGCCGGCGCGGTGCTGGTCACCGGCGTCACCGCGACCGGCATCGAGCAGGTGGGCGACCGCCGCACGGTGTTCGTCACCACCGCCGACGGCCGCCGGATCGAGGCCCGCGCGGTGGTCGGCGCCGACGGCTCCGCCAGTCGGATCGGCCGCCACGTCGGGGTCTCCTTCGACCAGATCGACCTCGGCCTGGAGGCGGAGATCCCGGTGCCGGAGGAGGTCTCCCGGGCCTGGGCCGGCCGGATCCACCTCGACTGGGGCCCGCTGCCCGGCTCGTACGGCTGGGTGTTCCCGAAGACCGACTCGGGCACGCTGACCGTCGGCGTCATCTCGGCGCGCGGCGACGGTGAGCGCACCAAGCAGTACCTGGCCGAGTACATCCGGCAGTTGGGCCTCTCCGGGTTCAAGCCGAGCATCGAGTCCGGCCACCTGACGCGCTGCCGTGCCGAGGACTCCCCGCTCTCCCGCGGGCGGGTGCTGGTGGCCGGCGACGCGGCCGGCCTGCTGGAGCCGTGGACCCGCGAGGGCATCTCGTACGCCCTGCGGTCCGGCCGGCTGGCGGGCGAGTGGGCGGTGAAGGTCGCCGAGGCCGAGGGCAACGCGGACGTGCGGCGGCAGGCGCTCAACTACGCCTTCGCGATCAAGGCGGGGCTGGGCGTGGAGATGCGGGCCGGCAAGGTCATGCTCGGCGCGTTCGAGCGCCGTCCGCACCTGTTCCACGCGGCGGTGTGCCTGGTGACCCCCGCGTGGCGGGCCTTCGCCCGGACCACGCAGGGGCACACCACGTTCGCGCAGGTGATGCGGGAGCACCGGGCGGCGCGGAAGCTGGCGGCGGTCGCGGGGCGGTAGCCTCCGGCCGGAGATGCGTGTTCGAGGGGCGCGGGGAGCTGTTGCGGACTCGGGTGGGCCTGACCTTGTGCGGTGGCCCGGTCTCGGGTCGCGCAGTTCCCCGCGCCCCTGTGGGTGTACCCGCCGGTTCCTGCGCCTCTGTGAGTGTTCGCCGGGGGCCTGGCGGTGGTCTGCGGGAGTACCGTGCGGGGCGGTAGGGACTGAGGGGCGCGGGGAGCTGTTGCGGACTCGGGTGGGCCTGACCTCGTGCGGTGGCCCGGTCTCGGGTCGCGCAGTTCCCCGCGCCCCTGTGGGTGTACCCGCCGGTTCCTGCGCCCCTGGCGGCTTCCCTGGGCTGGTGACCGGGCTACTGCTTGAGGCCGGTGTCGAGGGCGGTGATCAGGGCGCCGGACGGGGTGTCGCCGGACATTTCCCAGATCATCGCGCCGAGCAGGCCCTTGGACTTCAGCCAGGCGGTCTTCTTGCCGATCGACCAGGGATCGTCGAAGGTCCACCACTGGCCGCCGGCGCCGGTGTAGCCGTAGGTGGAGACCGACTGCTCGTCGTGGCGGACCGTCAGGTTGGGCACGCTGGTGAGCAGGTTGTTGTACCCGCGGGTGCCGGCCTCTTCGGCGAACTGGCCGGGGGCCGCGCCGCCCGCGGCCTGCCACTCGCCGTTCGCCCCGCCGTCGGTGACGTTCTGCCAGCCGCGGCCGTAGAAGGGCAGGCCGATGGTCAGCTTGCGCGGGTTGACTCCGGCGTCCAGGTAGGTCTGCACGGCCGACTCCACCGAGAAGTGGAAGCCGTACGGGTCCTGGGCGTCGGTGTGGAGGTTGGCCTGGTGGCCGGTGCGGTTCGGTTCCCAGGAGTTGTCGCTGCCGGCGCCGTGGAAGTCGTAGCCCTGCACGTTGGCGATGTCGAGGGACCGGAAGATCTTGGACAGGTCCCAGCCCTGGGCGATCTTGGCGGGGTCGGCGGGGGTGAAGGCGGTGAGCAGCCGGTGCGGGCCGCCGAGGGCGTCCAGCTGGGTGCGGAACTCGGCGAGCAGCGCGGTCAGGTCGGCCTTGTCGTTCGCCGACCAGTGGTTGCCGGCGTGGCCGTCGGGCGAGCCGGGCCACTCCCAGTCGAGGTCGATGCCGTCGAAGATCCCGGCGGCGGTGCCCTGGCCGCCCGCGCCGTTGTAGAGCGGCAGGTTGCCCTTGATCCAGACGTCGATGCAGGAGGAGACGAGCTTCTTGCGGGAGGCGTCGGTGGCGGCCGCGTCCGAGAAGTACTTGGAGTAGGTCCAGCCGCCGAGCGAGACCACCACCTTGAGGTTCGGGTACTTGGCCTTGAGCTTCTTCAGCTGGTTGAGGTTGCCGCGCAGCGGGGCCCAGCCGTCGTCGGCGACCCCGTCGACGGACTGCGCGGCGCTGAACGGGCGGGAGTAGTCGGCGTCCGCGTCGCCCGCGCCGGTGCCCTGGTCCGGGTCCTGCGGGTTGGCGGTGGTGCCCTTGGTGACGCCGGCCAGGCAGGTCAGGTTGACCGGGTCGATGTTCTCGAAGGCGTAGTTGATCACGTCGAGCTTGGCGGCACTGCCCGAGGTGTCGAGGTTCTTCACGAAGTACTGGCGACCGTAGATGCCCCACTGGGTGAAGTAGCCGACCCGGGCGTATGTGCCGGGGCCGACGAGGTCGGCGGTGGTGACGTTCAGCACCGGGGTGGCCGGTGAGGCGTTGTCGGCGGCGTCCCGGGCGCGGACGGTGAAGCCGTAGGCGGTGGCGGGGGAGAGGCCGGCGACGGTGGCGGTGGTGCCGGTGACGGTCTGCGTGAGCACGCCGTCGCGGTACACGTCGTAGGCGGCGACCCGCTGGTTGTCGGTGGCGGCCGTCCAGGCCAGGGCGACGCTGCTGGAGGTGACGGTGGTGCTGTGGAGAGCGGTCGGCGCGGTGGGCGGCACGGTGTCGCTCGCCGGGTCGACCGTCCGGGCGGTCACCGCGGGGCTGAGCGGGCCGGTGGTGCCGCGGGTGTCCTTGGCGCGCACGGTGAGCGTGTACGCGGTCGCCGGGGTGAGGCCGGTCAGGGTGGCCGAGGTGGTGGCCGAGGTGCCGAGCACGGTCGAGCCGTTCAGCACCTCGTAGGAGGCGACCGGGAAGTCCCCGGCGCCGGCGGCGGGCCAGCTCAGGGCGACGGTGTGCGCGGTGGTGTCGGTGACCTGCGGGGTACCGGGCGCGCCGGGCGGGGCGTCGGCGCTGCCGTCGCACTTGTCGCCGTTGATCCGGCAGCCGGTGGGGGTGCCGATCGGGCCGTTGGCGACGAACCAGAAGCTGTACGGCTCGGTGGTGGCGTGCGGCTGCACGGTGCCGTTGTAGTAGGCGTTGACGGCCGTGACGTGCCGGCCGGTGACGGTGGCCTGGCCGTTGTAGCTGCTGGAGACCGTCACCCCGGCGGGCAGGTCGAACTCGAGGGTCCAGCCGGTGACGGCGGTGGCGTTGTCGTTGCGGACGACGAAGGTGCCCTTCCACCAGGAGCCGTTGTCGGCGCTGGTGAAGCTCGCGGTGAGGCGGCCGGCGGCGTGCGCCGGGGCCGCGGCGAGCAGGGCGAGCGGCAGTGCGAGCACGGCGAGCAGGGCGGTGATCCTGGCCCTGGCGCGCCGTGGCGACCGGACGTGCATGGTGGTCTCCCTGTCTGGTGTGGGGGTGCCGTACAGGGGTGCCGGGAAGCCGTCGACGACTGTAGGTGGTATGGACCAATCGGGTCAACAGGGCGGCTGCGCCCATGAGTTGACGATCTGTCGGGAACTGCTGTCGGGAACTAGCGGAGCAGCTCGTCGGCGAGCGGGCTGCGCGCGTACAGCACCACCCGGCCGTGCCGGGCCCGGCTGACCAGGCGGGTCTCGGAGAGCACCGCGAGGTGTTGGCTGACCGCGCCCGGGGTTACGCCGAGCCGCCGGGCCAGCTCGGTGGTGCTGGTCGGCTCGTCCAGCATCGTCAGCAGCCGCGCCTTGGGCACCCCCACCAGCTGCTCCAGGGCCCGCCGGGTGGGCGGCGGCGCGGCCGGGCCGGCCATGGTCCGCTGCCCGCGCGCCGGATAGTTGATCACCGGCGGGTGCTCGTCGCTGATGTTGGTGATGGCGCCACGGGCGAAGAAGGTCGGGGTGAAGACCAGCCCGCGGCCGCCCACCTCGATGTCGGTGTCGCCGTCGCACCAGTCCCGGCGGATCGTCAGCACGCCGTCCTGCCAGAGCAGCCGCGGGTCCAGGTCCTCGAACAGTGCCGCCGCGCCGCGCTCCGCCAGGACCCGGGAGCGGTGCACGATGTCGGCGTGCAGCACCGACCGGGCCCGCGGCCACCACTGCGGCGCCAGGCAGTGCGTCCAGTACGCCTCCAGCGCGTCGGCGATCCGGGCGAGCAGCCCGGCCGGATCGGCCAGCCCGTTCGCCAGCGGCGGCGGCAGCCGCCGGTCGTGCGGCAGGAAGGTGCGTTCCAGCTCCCCGCGCAGCCGTTCCGGCGCGACCGCCCGGACGAGGGCGATCTCGGCCGGGAACTCGGGGAAGGGCGTGCTCGGCCGCGGGGTCAGGAAGTCCGGCACGTAGCGGTTGGAGGCGACCAGCGAGCGGAGCAGCGGTCCGCAGGGCAGCCGCTCGAACGCCGGCCGGATCCCCTCGAAGACCGGCGTCTGGTGGACGTACGCCCCCGGGTGCGTCCACATCCGCAGGCTGAGCACCGTCTCCTGCAGCGGTGAGCAGGCGAAGGAGGCCGCCGCGAGGTCCTCCAGGCCCAGCCGGAAACGGTGCACGTGATCCCCCATTCGTCAGCTCCGGGCTAAATCAATACCGGCGACTGATCCGCATGCGGTGCGATGATGCCATGACCACGACCTCCACGGGGGCGCCTGCCGCGTCCCGGGCATCCTCACGCCTGTTGCACCCCGACCCGACGGTCCGCAGGCTCGCCGTCATCACCCTGGTGAACACGCTCGGCAACGGACTCTTCATGACCCTGGGCGCGCTGTACTTCACCCGGATGCTGGGCCTGCCCGCCGCCCAGGTCGGCATCGGCCTGACCGCGGCAGGGCTCTGCGGCGTCCTGGTCGGCGTGCCGGCCGGCCGCGCCGCGGACCGCTGGGGGACCAAGCCCGTCCTGCTCGCCCTGGTCGGCGCCGAGGCCGTCGGCACCGCCTGCTACCCGCTGGTGTCCGGCTTCACCGCCTTCGTGCTGCTCGCCTGCGCCGTCACCGCCACCGACCGCGGCACCGCGACCGTCCGCAACGCCCTGTACGCCGAGGTCCTGCCGCCCGACCGCCGGGTCGCCGGCCGCGCCTACCTCCGCGTCGTCACCAACGTCGGCATCGGGGTCGGCACCGGAGTCGCCGCGCTCGTCCTCGTCGCGGACACCCGCGGCGCCTACACCGCCGCGATCCTCGCCGACGTCGCCACCTTCGCCGCGGTCCTCGCCATGTACGCCCTGCTGCCCACCCCGCAGGCCGGACCGCGCGGCACCGCGGACGAGCCGGGGCAGCGGACCGGCTCCGCCCTGCGCAACGTGCCCTACCTCGTCGTCGCCGGACTCAGCGGCCTCCTCGGCCTGCAGTTCGCCATGATCGAGGTCGGCGTGCCGCTGTGGATCGTCGACCGCACCGAGGCGCCGCGGGTCCTCGTCGCCTGCACGCTCGTCGTCAACACGATCCTCGTCGTCGCCCTGCAGGTGCGGGCCACCTGCGGCACCGAGGAGCCGGCCGCCGCCGCCCGGATCTTCCGCCGCGGCGGCCTGCTCGTCGCGCTCTCCTGCGCCGCCTTCGCCCTCGCCGGCGGGCTGCCCGCGTGGGGTGCGGTGCTGGTGCTGCTGGCCGGTGCCTCGCTGCAGGCCCTCGGCGAGGTGCTCGGCCAGGCGGCCGGCTGGGCCCTCGGCTACGACCTCGCGGAGGAGGGCGCGCACGGCGAGTACCAGGGCGTCTTCAACACCGGGTTCTCCGCGGCGATGATGCTCGGACCGGTCCTGATCACCACCGCCGTCATCGGCCACGGCGCCCTCGGCTGGGCCGCCCTCGCCGTCCTCTTCGCCGCGGCGAGCGCAGCGATGGTCCCGGCCGTGGCCTGGGCGCTCCGCCGCAAGGCCGCCACGGCAGCAGCAGCCGCCTGAGGAGCTGTGGGCACCCCCGGGTCGGCCGGCGCCGCTCGGGGGTGTACTCGCGGTCACTCAGTGGGGCCGTACGGAGAGAGATGGGCGGTGCAGGCCTGGTCGAGCAGGTCCAGCCGGGTCGCGATGTTCTCACGCGCTGTAGTGGGCAGCGGCATCGTGGCGTAGCTCCGGATCGCCGACACGAGGCGGTCGGGGCCGTCGAGCAGATCACCCAGCTCGAAGAGCTCACTGCGCAGTTCGGCAAGCTCCCGCCCTTCCTCGTCCGGCCACGTACCGACCGCAATGAAGCAGATCGTGTACAGCAGGCGGCCGAGCGTGAACCAGATGAACTCCCCCGAGGTCGCGCGCTGCCGGGCCAGATCGCCGATCGCGCCGACGGCGTCCGAGAACGCGTAGAGGAGCCGGGTCAGTTCCTCCTTGGACTCGGCGGTCCGGATGCGCTGCGTGAGCTCGTGGAGCGGAGCGAGCTCGGCGGCGGAGAAGCCCAAGTTGCCGAGCACGCCGAGGAATTCGGCCAGTCGCGTGTCGGAACTCGCTTCGTCCCCCACGGGGACCATGGTGAGTTTCCAGCCCGCGCTGCAGCCGGCGCGGAAATACAGCAACGGACGGTTGCTCGGCGCCGCCGGCGCGGGCCGGGCCTGGGCAGCCACGGTAGCGGTGGTCGACGGACGGCCTTGCTTCGCCTTCCGCTCGGCCACGGCATCCGTCAGCAACCGCTCCCAGCCTCGATCGAAGGCCACGGTGTGGACCCGCCCGGCATCCTCGTGGAGCCGACGTACTAGCAGCCGGAAGTAGGCGGAGGACCTGGGGCCGGGCACGGACACCGCGGTCAGCCAACTGCTCAGGGTCGCGTCGGAGACGGTGACGGGTGGCTGCTCTCGCTCGCCGATCCTGACGAGCGCCTTCAACGGCGGGCGGCCGGCGGCCTCCCAGAGATCGCGCAGCTCGGTCCAGAATCGCTTGGCCGCTTGCTCGTTGCCCATGATGTGCCCTCGGTTTTCCAGCGACGGTTCCAGCGATCCATACCCCTGGAAAGGTCGTCAGAAAGGCATCGGAGCAGCGGATTTGGTCATGGGCGGCCCCCTCGGCGGTCGCTGGACGCATCGGGACGTGACACAACGGTGCTGTCAGTGATCCAGCACCGCACCACCGGAGGCTTCTCCCATGCCACTCCTGCACGACGTTCTGGCCGGCGGCTCTGCTCTGATCGGATGGGCAGGTGCGGCCTACGCCGCCACCGTCTCGGTCACCGCCCTGGCATCGACCTTCGCGCGGAGTGCTGCGCGGCGCCGCGAGGCGCGAGCCACGCTGGCCGTGCTGCTCCGCCGCTCGGAAGAGCGCTGATGCGGCCGGGCTCGGCCCGGAACCGTGGCGACCGCCGCTTCCCGCCTGTCCCACGTACCGCCTCGTCCCGGCAGCACCGCACCCCCGCTAGCGGACGACCTCGGGGATCGGGCGGGTGTAGGGGCGGTCGGCGGGGGTGACGGCGGTGGTGGGCCCGGCGGCGCGGAGGACGACGTCGAGGACGTGCTCGGGGTCGCAGGCGTAGCCGCCGCTCGCCCAGGCCGGGTTGGCCTCGACCACGGCCCAGGTGCCGTCGGTGAGCCGGCCGACGTCGACAACGGCGGCGCTCGGCAGGCCGCCGGCGGTCAGGGCGTCGGCGGCGAAGGCGAGCACCTCGGGGGCGACCTCCGGGGAGACGGCGAGGTTGCCGTCCACGGCGTACCGGCTCGCCGTCCGCACCTCGCCGTCCAGGACGAACAGCCGGTACTCGGAGGCGAACGCCACCACGTCGCTGATCTGCACGAGGGTGTCGTCGTCGAGGGCGTCCGGGCCGGGAAGTCCGCTGCCGTCCGGGTAGACCCGGGCCGGGAAGAGCTTGTCGACCGGCGGCTTGAGGAAGGCGGGGCGGCGCAGCCGGCGGGCCTCGGCGAGCGTGGTGCACTCCACCCTGCGGCCGAGCAGTTCGGCGGGCAGCGTGGCCAGCCAGTCGGCCGGCGGCTCCAGCGGTGCGACCTCCAGCGCCCCGGCGGCCGCGTCGGCGAACAGCGGCCCGCCGTACAGGTGCGCGGGCCGCAGGCCGGCGAGCTCCTCCGGGACCTCCCAGCGGACGGCGGTGTGCGCCCGCAGCCCTCGGCGGCGGGCGGAGGTGAGCAGTTGCAGACCGGTCTCGTTGATCCGCGGGGCGAGCAGGAGGAGCGTCATGGGTCGTCATGCTGGCGCAGCCGCACCCGCCGCTGCCAGCGGATTTCCCGGGTCGTACTGGCCGACCGGACGGTCGGCGTGCCAGAGTCCTCCCGAGCGTCCGACCCACCCTCAGCCGGAAAGCAGGCCATCCACGATGACCAGCGAGAGCCCTCTCGTCCGCATCACCACCGCCGATGCGGTGACGACCCTCGAACTCGACTCCCCGCACAACCGCAACGCCCTCTCCACCCGCCTGATGGCGGAGCTGGTGAAGGGCCTCACCGAGGCCGCGGCCGACCCGGCCGTCCGGGCGGTGGTGCTCGGCCACACCGGCAAGGTGTTCTGCGCCGGCGCCGACCTCTCCGAGGCCACCGGCAGCGACCCGACGGTGGGCCCGCGCGGCCTGGTGGACATCCAGCGGGCGGTCGTCGACTGCCCCAAGCCGGTGATCGCCGCGATCGACGGGCACGCCCGGGCGGGCGGCCTCGGCCTGCTCGGCGCCGCGGACATCGCGATCGCCGGCCCCGCCTCGACCTTCGCCTTCACCGAGGTACGCCTCGGCCTCGCGCCCGCGGTGATCTCGCTGCCGCTGCGCCCCAAGCTGGACCCGCGGGCCGCCTCCCGCTACTACCTGACCGGTGAGACCTTCGGCCCGGCCGAGGCGGCCCGGATCGGCCTGATCACCGAGGCGACCGAGGACGTCGCCGGCGCGTTGAAGGTGCTGCTGGACGCCGTCCGGCAGGGCTCGCCGCAGGGCCTCGCCGAGTCCAAGCGACTGGCGAACGCGGCCGTGGTGGACTCCTTCGAGCGGGACGCCGACGAGCGGGTCGCGCAGTCCGCGCGGCTGTTCGGCTCGGAGGAGGCGCAGCAGGGCATGCGGGCCTTCCTGGAGCGCCGCCCGGCCCCCTGGGCGCAGTAGCCGGCAGGGGGCCGGTGCGGGGCAGCGCTGCCGTCAGCTCCAGTTGACGGCGGCGCCCGTCCGCCAGAGGTCCAGCAGCGAGCCGTCGCCGGAGACCGTCGCGGCGTCCGCCTCGCGGCGGTTCCACAGGAGCAGGTAGAGGTCGTGCGCGGGGCCGCTGACGGTGCAGTCGGCGGGCCCTGCGCCCGGCACCACCTGCGGCGGCTCCTGACCGACCGTCACCAGCCAGCTCTCCGGCCGGTCGGTGGGCCGGACGGCCAGGGTGCGCGGCGTCCCGCTGCGCAGCCGGGACTTGGGCCGGGGAAGGAAGCCGGTCAGCAGTTCGGCCAGGCCGTCCGCGGCGACGGCCGGGACGACCCGGCGCGCGGCGGTTCCGGCGGCGGCCTCCGCGTCCACCCGGTGCACGGTGGTCTCGTGCAGCTGGCGGCGGGCCCAGAACGCGAGCGGGGAGGGCGCCGGCAGGAAGCTCCAGCACTCCAGGTCGGCGGGGGCGGACCGGAGGACGGCCACCAGGTCGGCGTGCCCGGTGCGGAACCACTCCACCAGGTCCGCGTCGGCGGGCGCCGGGCCCCAGGCCGCCTGCTGGCCGGCCCCGTCCAGCGGCCGGGTCAGGCCGCCCTTGACGTGGGCGGTGGCCCAGCGGTGCACCTGCCCGGTGTGCAGGACCAGGTCGCGCAGCCGCCAGTCCGGGCAGGTCGGAACGGGGGCGTCCAGCGGCGTCCCGGCGGCGGTGTCGGCCAGCAGCGCGCCCTCGTTGCGCAGGACGTCGACGAGCTCGGGAATCTCCATGGGCGCGAGTCTGCCAGGCCCGGCGCGGGCCCGGTGTGATGTTGATCGCCCGGCGCCTCGCCGGGGGCGCCCGCCCGATACGGTGATCGCATGCCGACCGCCCGTACCCTCCTCGCCGCCGCCCGCCTCAGGGGCCGCCGCGCCGCCGGACACGTCGTGCACCGGGCGTGGAAGTGGGTGCAGGAGACGGGGGCGGTCACCAACCGCACCCCCGGCCCGTACCGGTTCGGCGAGCTCGGCGACGGCACCAAGCTGGCCTTCCCGCTCGGCGCGGTCTTCAACGAGCAGTGGATCACCATCGGGCCGTTCTCGATCATCGGCGAGCGGGTCACCATCTCCGCCGGCTTCCTGCCCGGCCTGGACCTCGGCCCCGAGCCGATCGTCAGGATCGGCGGTGGGTGCGTCATCGGCCGCGGCAGCCACATCGTCGGCCACCAGTCGATCGTCCTCGGCGACGACGTGTGGACCGGCCCGAACGTCTACATCACCGACCAGGCGCACGAGTACCGCGACACCGACCTGCCGATCGGCAAGCAGTGGCCGCGCAACGAACCGGTGGAGATCGGTGCGGGTTCGTGGATCGGCACCGGCGCGGTGATCCTGCCCGGCGCCAGGATCGGCCGCAACGTCGTGGTCGCCGCCGGTGCGGTCGTCCGCGGCGACATCCCCGACCACAGCGTGGTCGCCGGTGCGCCCGCCAAGGTCGTCCGCAGCTGGTCGGAGGACGAGGGCTGGCAGCCGCCGCTGCGCCACGACGCGCCGCAGCCGATCCCGGACGGCGTCACCGCCGAGCAGCTGCGCGCCCTGGTCGGCTGGGACCTGCGGATCCCCGGCCAGGCCGGGCCCGCCGACGAGAGCGCCGCCCGCACCGCCGAGTAAGCCCTCCCGGCCGCCCGGCGCTGGCGTTCAGGGGCTGACCGCGAGGACGAGGTAGGCCGCGAGGACCGCCAGGTGCACCGCCCCCTGCAGCGGCGTCGCCCGGCGCGGGATCACGGTGAGGGTCCCGACCGCGACGGTCAGCGCCAGCAGCACCATGTGCGAGGCGCCGAGGCCGAGGACGAGCGGCCCGCTCAGCCAGATCGAGGCCACGGCGACCGCGGGCACGGTCAGCCCGATGGACGCCAGCGAGGAACCGAGCGCCAGGTTGAGGCTGGTCTGCACCCGGTTGCCCGCCGCGGCGCGCAGCGCGGCGATCGTCTCCGGCAGCAGCACCAGCAGCGCGATCACCACACCGACCACCGAGGCCGGCAGGCCCGCGTCGGCGACCGCCGACTCGATGGTGGGGGAGACCCCCTTGGCCAGGCCGACCACCGAGACCAGTGCGATCGCCAGCATGCCGAGGCTGGCCCACGCGGACCGGCGGCTCGGCAGGTCGCCGTGGTCGTCCTCGTCCAGCGGCTCGCCCTCGGCGCTGACCGGCAGGAAGTACTCGCGGTGGCGCAGCGTCTGGGTGGTGACGAACAGTCCGTAGAGGCCGAGCGAGGCGATCCCGGCGAAGGTCAGCTGCGCGGTGTTGAACTGCGGGCCGGGCGTGCTGGTGGTGAAGGTCGGCAGGACCAGGCTGAGGGTGGCGAGCGTGGCGATGGTGGCGAACGCGGCGCCGGTGCCCTCCGCGTTGAAGACCGCGACCCGGTGCTTCAGCGCCGTGAGCAGGATCGACAGGCCCAGCACCCCGTTGCAGGTGATCATGATGGCGGCGAAGACGGTGTCCCGGGCGAGGGTGTCGTTCTTCACCGGGGCGTCCACCATCAGCGTCACGATCAGGGCCACCTCGATGACGGTCACCGCGACCGCCAGCACCAGCGAGCCGAAGGGCTCGCCCACCCGGTGGGCGATCACCTCGGCGTGGTGCACGGCGGCCAGCACGGCCCCGGCCAGGAACAGCGCCACCACGGCGACCAGCGCGCCCGGCAGCGAGCGCCCCCAGGTCAGGACCAGCATCACCAGCGCCAGTACCGGCACCGCGACGGTCCACTGGACGAGGACCCGGCGGATGAGGTCGATCATCCGTCGAGCTTCCCATCCCGGCCGGGCGCCGACCGGGCAGCGGCGCCGGGGTGTCGGGAGTTCGCCTCGACGGAGGAGGCGTCAGGCCCCGGCCCCGGTCGCCTCCCAGGCGTCCAGCACCAGCCGGTCGAGCGCCGACCGCTCCGCCCGCCAGCCGAGCTCCCGCCCGATCCGGGTGCAGTCCGACACCAGCCGCGGCGCCTCCGGCAGCGCGGGCCGCCGCACCACCGGCACCGGACGGCCGGTCAGCCGCTCCACCGCCGCGACGATCTGCCGCATGCTCGCCGGCGTCGCCCCCACGTTGTAGACCCGGCAGCCGCCGTGCGCCGCCGCCACCTCGCGCGCCCCGAGCGCCCGCAGGTACGCCTCGGCGACATCGTCCACGTGCACGAAGTCCCGCACGACGCCGCCGTCGCCGTTCAGCTCCAGGTACGGGTGCCGTCCGGCGGCCACCGCCAGCGCCCGCGGCAGGATCCGGGCCTCGTCCACGTCGCCGGCGCCCGCCGCGTTGAAGCAGCGCAGCACCACCGCGAGGACCTCGCCGGCCGCGGCACGGTTCGCGAGCTCCCGCTCGGCCGCCAGCTTGGACTCGCCGTACGGGCTACCGGGTGACGGCTCCGCCGACTCGTCGATCGGCTGCCGCTCCGGCGCGCCGTACACCGCCGCCGTCGAACCGAACACCACCAGCGGCCGGCCGCCCCCGGCCCGTCCGCGCAAAGCGTCGAGCAGGGCGATCGTGCCGCCGAGGTTGACCTCGCGGTGCGCCTGCGGGTCCGCCACCGACTCCCGGCCGCGGGTGAGCGCCGCGAGGTGGCACACCGCGTCCACCCCGGCCACCGCGGGAGCCAGCGCCGCCGCGTCCCGCACGTCCGCCCGGAACACCCGCGCGACGGGCAGCCCGCCGGCCCCGGTGCGGCTGCTGCTCAGCGCCCGCACCTCGTGCCCGGCCGCGGCGAGCCGCCGCACCACCGCCCGCCCGACGAAACCGAACGCCCCCGTCACCAGGACCCGCACGCACCCCTCCCGGAGCAGACGAAAACCGATTGCACCTCCGCCGCCATGCTGCCACGCGCACCGCGATGACGATTCGAAAGGCCGGCATCGCGCAGTCCCGGTGACCGGACGAGGCGCTGCTGCGCCGGGTCACCGAAGGGCTGCGCGCCGACGGCGGCGCCGCGGCCGGACTGGTCGGCGTGCGGCTGCTGACGGCGCACCACCACGGGACCTCCGGCGGCCTGCGGGCCGAGCTCGCCGTCTGACAGGACCACCCCGACCCGGACGTCGCCGAGGAGGTCCTGCTCGCCGCCGACCGACGCGGTGCAGGGGCGACGCCGGCGGGGGTCTCCCCGTGCGGCGGATCGTCCGGGTCGGTGCGCACGTCCGCGGTGTGGGTGTGTGGGGATCCACGGCGTCCGCAGCCTGCGGCACGGCTCCGGGGCGGGTGTGCGGTGGTGCGCGCAGGGCCGGCCGTCCCGGGTGGGAGGGCCGGCCCTGCGGGGGTGCCGGTGTGTGCGGACGGTCAGGCGGTGCGGGCGGGGCGGCCGACGGTGAGGGCGAGGAGGCCCGCCAGGGCGGCTGCTGCGGCGACGCTGGTCAGCGCGAGCGGCAGACCGACCGCGTCGGCGAGGAAGCCGATGACCGGCGGGCCGATCAGCATGCCCGCGTAGCCGAGGGCGGAGGCGGTGGCCACGCCCTGCGGGCCGCCGGTGGCGCCGGCCCGGCCGATGGCCAGCGGGAAGATGTTCGCCAGGCCGACGCCGACCAGGACGAAGCCGCCGAGCGCCGCGGGCACCGACGGGACGAGTGCCGCGATCAGCATGCCGGTGGCCGCGGTGAGGCCGCCGAAGAGCATCACCCTGGTCGCGCCGAGCCTGATGGACAGCCAGGTGCCGCTGACCCGTCCGGCGGTCATCGCGAAGGCGAAGGAGGCGTAGCCGGCGGCGGCCAGGCCGGCGCCCGCGTGCACGTCGTCGGTCAGGTGCAGGGTCGCCCAGTCCGCGAGCGCGCCCTCGCCGTAGGCGGTGCACAGGGCGGTGAGGCCCAGCAGGACGACCAGCAGGCGCGCGTGCCGGGGCGCCGAGGTCGCCGGCTGGGCGGTCCCGGGCACGGGGGAGGCGGTGGGGGCGGGCCCGCCGCCGTCCGGGTCGCGCAGCAGGACGGCGCCGGCGGCCGCGGTGACCAGCAGGCCGAGCAGGCCGCCGAGGGCGAGCGCCCAGGCGGCGCTGAGCGTGCCCGCGAGCAGTCCGCCGACCGCGGCGCCGAGCAGGCCGCCGAGGCTGTACCCGGCGTGGAAGCTCGGCATCACCGGGCGCCGGAGCCGTGCGACCAGGTCGACGGCGGCGCTGTTCATGCTGACGTTGGCGGCGCCGTACCCGGCGCCGAAGAGCAACAGGACGGCGCCGAGCGCGGCCACCGAGTGGGTGTGCGCCGGCAGCGGCACGGCGAGGCTCAGCAGGGCGAGGGAGCCGACGGTGACGCGGCGGCTGCCGTACCGCAGGCAGAGCCGGCCGACCAGGGCCATGGTGGCGACGGCGCCGGCCGAGATGCAGAGCAGGGCGAGGCCGAGTGCGCTGTGCGAGGCGTGCACCTGGGCGCGCACGTCCGGGATGCGTACCACCCAGGCGGCGAACAGGAAGCCGTCGATCGCGAAGAACGCGGTGAGGGCGAGTCGGGCGGCGGACCAGGTGCGCGGGGCGCGGACCGCGGCGGGGTCGGTGGGGGTGTCGGCGGCGGTGGATCGGGCTTCTGTTTTGTTCAGTAGCGGCACAAAGTCAGAATAGAGGAGTGCCGACCTCACCCACAAGTGCCCAGCAGCCGACCGGGCCGCAGCGCCGACCCGCGCCGGACGCCGACGACGTCCGTCCTCCGGCCGCCTCCGACCCGCCCGGCCGGACGGCTGCCGGAGGACGGAGCGCAGCCGAGCACCGCCGACCGGCGCCGGACCGCGGCCGCAGCCTGCTGGGCCCGGCCCTGGAACTCGTCCACACCGGACGGGCACCGACCCGCTCCGCGCTGACCAGCGCCCTCGACGTCACCCGGGCCACCGCGGGCGCGGTCACCGGCGAACTGGAGTCCCTCGGGCTGATCACCGTCGACTCCCGGCCGGCCGGCGGCGGACGCGGCCGCCCCTCGCACCGCCTCGCCGTCAACCCGGCCGGGCCGGTCGTCGTCGCCGCGCAGATCCACGCGGACAGCCTGAGCGTCGCCCTGGCGGGCCTCGGCGGCCGCCTGGAGGAGGTCCGCTACCTGCCGCTGCCGGACGCGACCGACCCGGCGCGGATGCTGCGGGCCGTCGCCGAGGCCGGCGCCGAGCTCGCCCGCTCCGCCACCCGCCGCTGCCTGGGCGTCGGCCTCGCCCTGCCGAACCCCGTCACCGAACCGGACGGCACCGCCCTCGCCGCCCTGCACTTCGCCTGGCCGAGCGGCACCCCGGTGGCCGACCTGTTCGCCGAGGAGGTACAGCGCGCCGACTTCGGCCGGCGCGCCCGCAGCCCGCTGCCCTCCGCCGTCGCCAACGACGCCAACCTCGCCGCGCTCGCCGAGCACCGCCACGGCGCCGGACGGGACGCCCGCCACCTGCTGCTGGTCACCTCCGGCCACCGCGGCGTCGGCGGCGCGCTGGTGATCGACGGCCGACTGCACACCGGCAGTGCCGGACTCGCCCTGGAGGTCGGCCACCTGACGGTCGACCCGCAGGGGCGCCGCTGCGTCTGCGGCAACCGCGGCTGCCTCAACGCCGAGACCGACCCGGAGGCGCTGTTCGTCGCCGCCGGCCGCACCCCCGACCCCGGCGGCCCGATCCTCGACCAGGCCCGCCGGCTCGCCCGCTCGGCCGCCGACGACGCCGGCGCCGCGGACGCCGTCGCCCACGTCGTCGACCGGCTGGGCCTCGGCCTCGCCGGCCTGGTCAACATCCTCAACCCGGACCGGATCGTGCTCAGCGGCCTCCACCTGGACCTGCTCGCCGCCGCGCCCGAACGGCTCGCCGCGGTGGTCGCCGACCGCTGCCTGTGGGGGCGCAGCGGACGCGTCCCGATCGTGCCCGCGCAGGTCGACCACGCGGGCCTCGCCGGAGCCGCCGAACTCGCCTGGCAGCCCTACCTCCACGACCCGCAGGCGGTCTACGCCGGCCGCGGCTGACGGCCCCCGCGGACCGGAGCCGCCCCGGTGCTGCCCGGTCCGGCCGTCCACGCGGCTGCCCGCCGCTGCGCCGCGGCGGGCAGCCGGACCTCCGCCGCGCCGGCCACCCGGTCTCCCGGTGCACCGTGCGGCCGCCGGAATGCACCGTGGTACGGCGGGCCGGGCCGCACCGTGGAACGGCGGTCGGGCCGCGGCGGCCGATGGCACGATGGGAGGGTCGGGCACGGGTGGAACGAAGGGGTGGCGAGCCGATGCCGTACGAACTGGACCATGTGGTGCTGTGGGTGGCCGATCCGGTGCGGTCGGCCGCTTTCTACCGTGACGTGGTGGGGCTGGAACCGGTCCGGCTGGCCGAGTTCGAGAAGGGCCTCGCGCCGTTCGTCAGCATGCGGGTGACGGAGCGGACGCTGATCGACCTGGTGCCGCTGACGGTCGCGCCGCAGCTCAACGCGGCGCCGGGCGCCGAGGGCAGCGCCGGCAACCGGCTCAACCACGTCTGCCTGGCCACCTCGGAGGAGGAGTTCGAGGCGCTGCGGTCCCGGCTGGAGGCCGGCGGGCACCCGGTGACCCCGTACGCGGAGAACTCGTTCGGAGCCCGCGGCACCGCCCCGCGGACGTACTACTTCGCCGACCCGGACGGCAACGTCCTGGAGGCGCGCCACTACGGGTGAGCCGCGCCGGCCCGTCGCCACCCCGCGGTGCCCCCGGCGAGGGCCCGGGCCTCGGCGGTGAAGCGGGCGACCAGCGGACTGCGGTCGCCGCGCCGGTGGACCAACCCGACACCGGTGCGTGCCTCGCCGGGCGTGATCGGACGGTGGACCACGCCCGGCATCCGCACCCGGCGCACGCCCGCCGGGGCGAGCGACACCCCCAGCCCCGCGCCGACCAGCGCCGCGACCGTCTGCCACTCCACCGCCCGCTGGGCGACGCGCGGTTCGAACCCGGCCTCCCGGCACACCCCGACGATCCGGTCGTGCACCGTCGGCCCGCAGTCGCGCGGCAGCAGCACGAACGGCTCCTCCGCCAGTCCGGCCACCGGGACGGCCCGCCGGCCCGCCAACCGGTGCCCGGCCGGGAGGACGGCGACGAACCCCTCCGACCAGAGCGGCTCCACCACCAGCTCCGGATCCTCCGGAGGTTCGCGCATCAACCCCACGTCGAGGGAGCGCTCGCGCAGCGCCGCGACCTGTGGCGCCGTCGTCATCTCGCGGATCTCCAGCTCCACCCCCGGCCGGTGCTCGCGGAAGGTGCGCAGCAGGTCAGGCAGCACGGTCGGCGCCAGCGAGGCGGCGAAACCGATCCGCAGCCGGCCCGTCTCGCCCGTCGCGACCCGCCGGGCCGCCGCCAGCCCGGCCGCGACCTCGTCGAGGGCCCGCCGGGCCGCCGGCAGCAACTCCTCGCCCGCCGCGGTCAGGGCCACCCGCCCCGGCCGCCGGTCGAACAGCGGATGGCCGACCCGCTCCTCCAGCCGCCGGATCTGCTGGCTCAGCGGCGGCTGCGCCACACCCAACCGCTCCGCGGCCCGGCCGAAGTGCAACTCCTCGGCCAGCACGGCGAAGGCGTGCAACTGGTTCAGGGCGAGCTCGGGACGGTCCTCCATATCTCCTGGGATATCACAGCGATGCCACCGGGGTATTGGACGTATCGACACCGGTGCGCCTACCGTCCCGGCCATGGGAGAACGCCGGACGATCCTCAGCGGATCGCTCTTCGAGGAAAAGATCGGGTACGCCCGGGCGGTGGTCGACGGCGACCGGGTGCACGTCTCCGGCACCACCGGCTTCGACTACGCGGCCATGACCATCGCCGAGGACGTCGTCGCCCAGGCCGAGCAGTGCCTGCGCAACATCACCGCCGCACTCGCCGAGGCCGGCTGCACCCTCGCCGACGTGGTCCGGGTGCGCTACCTGCTGCCCGACCGCGAGGACTTCGAACCCTGCTGGCCGGTGCTGCGCCGCGCGTTCGGCGACGTCCGCCCGGCCGCCACCATGATGGTGTGCGGACTCGCCGACCCGCGGATGAGGATCGAGATCGAGGTGGACGCACGGCGGCCCGCCACCGGATGACCGGTGACGGGCCGTCGGGAGCGCTGTCGGGACGTCGTCGGGGAGCCCGCTGCGGGAGTCCGCCGCGGAGGCGGCCAGGTGGGCGCTCGGCGGATCGCGGGACGTGCCGCGGCCGCCGTCCGCCGCAGCTCACGGCCGCAGCGGCTCACACCGAGAGGCCGAGGCGACCGGTGGTGCGCCGGCGCAGCAGCCGCAGCAGCGGGGCCGGCCGGTCGGCGGGCGGTTCACTGCTGCCCCGGGCCAGGCTGGCGAGCCGGTCGGCCTCGTGACCGCGCACCGCGACGGGCGCACCGATGCCGAGGTCGCGCTCGCCGGACAGCTCGACGAGGGCGGCAACAAGGACGGAGTAGTCGCTCATTCTGAGTTCCTTTCGGCTGATTACCTCTGACCTCAAGGATGGCGGCCCGTCATGACAGCAGGTTTGCAGGCGGGTCTCGCTCTCATGGCGGATCGGGGACCGGAGGTTACGCCCCGGTGACCCGCCGCCGGGCCGTGTCACGGCCGGTGTCACGGCCCGTGTCGCGGGCGGCTCCGACAGCAGGTCTGACGGGCGGTCCGGCGGCCGGTGACGGGCTCGGCGGTCAGGACCGGTCGGCCGCCGTGACCGGCCGGCCCGGCGGGAATCTCCGGACCGCCCGGCACGTTCTGCCGGGCATGACGCTTCCCCCCGGTACCGAGGTCCTGCGCTACGCCGCCTTCACCGCCGACCCGGCCGGCGGCAACCCGGCCGGAGTGGTGCCCGACGCCGCCGGCCTCGACGACGACACGCAACTCGCCGTCGCCGCCGAACTCGGCTACTCCGAGACGGCCTTCCTCACCGCCCTCGGCGAGCGGGCCTTCGCGGTGCGGTACTTCAGCCCGCTCGCGGAGGTGCCGTTCTGCGGCCACGCCACGATCGCCTCGGCCGTCGCCCTCGCCGAACGGATCGGCCCCGGCCCGCTGCTGTTCGAGACCAAGGCCGGCCCGGTGCCGGTCGAGGTCGCCGCCGACCCCGAGGGCCGGCCGGTCGCCACCCTGACCAGCGTCGAGCCCGCCGTCGAGCCGGTCTCCGACGCGGACGTCGCCGAGGCTCTGGCCGCCCTCGACTGGAGCGCCGACGACCTCGACGAGACGCTGCCGCCGCGGATCGCCTACGCCGGCGCCCGCCACCTGGTGCTGGCCGCCGCCACCCGCAAGCGGCTCGCCGACCTCGCCTACGACTTCGACCGGCTGGCCCGGCTGATGACCCGGCTCGACCTGACCACCGTGCAGCTGGTCCACCGGGTCTCCGACACCGTCTTCCACGTCCGCGACCCCTTCCCGGTCGGCGGAGTCGTCGAGGACCCGGCCACCGGCGCCGCCGCAGCCGCCTTCGGCGCCTACCTGAGCGAGCTGGAGGGCCTCGGACAGGCCGTCCTCACCCTCCACCAGGGCGAGGACATGGGCCGTCCCGGCGTGCTCCGCGTGGAGCTGCGGGAGGGGGACCGGCGGGTGCGGGTCAGCGGCGCCGCCGTCCGGATCCCCGACCCGCAGGACTGACCGGCCCCCGCTCCGCCCGTTCACTGCCGTGCAGCGGGCACGGGCGGGCCTCCTCCGGTGGCGTGCCTACTCCCGGGGGAGTAGGCACGCCCACCCCGGCAGGCTGACGCCCCGGTGGCCGGTCGGCGGCTAGCCTTCCCGGCATGACCGACGAACCGCCGCCCTGGCAGCCGCCGTGGGTCCGCGCCGCGAAGGCGGGCTGGCCGGTCGCCTCCTCGGTGCTGGTCGCGGTCGCGCAGCTGGCCGGGACGGGCGCGGCCGCCCGCCACCAGGGCGGACGCCTCCCACTGGACGCCCTCGGCTACCTGCTGCTCCTGCTCGGCCCGGCGCTGCTCGTCCTGCGGCAGCGCCGGCCGGTCGCCGTGGTGGTCGGCACGACCGTCGTCACCGTGGCCTACCTGCTGGCCGGATACCCGTACGGGCCGGTGTTCCTCAGCCTCGTGGTGGCCTTCTGCGCGGCGGTGAAACGCGGCCACCGCCGGGCCGCCTGGGCGTGCGCCGGCGCCTTCTACGCCGCTCACCTGCTGATCTCCTTCGTGGTGCCGCAGGACTGGTTGCGCGGGCCGGCCGCACAGCCCAACGGCTGGCAGGAGCTGGGCATCGCGGCCTGGCTGCTCCTGGTGATGGCCGTCGCCGAGATCCTGCGGTTCCGCGCGGAGCGGATGGAGGCCGTCCGGGCCGCCGCCGCACAGGCCCAGCGGCGCAGGACCGACGAGGAGCGGCTGCGGATGGCCCGCGAACTGCACGACATCCTCGCCCACAGCATCTCGCTGATCCACGTACAGGCCGGCGTCGCCCTCGAACTCCTCGACACCCGGCCCGAGCAGGCCAGGACGGCACTCACCACGATCAAGGCCGCCAGCAAGGAGGCCCTCGGCGAGGTGCGGCAGGTGCTGGGCACGCTCCGCGGCCCGGACGCCGCCGCACCGCGCAGCCCCGCCCCCGGCCTCGACCGGCTGGACGAGCTCGCCGAGCAGGCCCGCCAGGCCGGGCTGGAGGTTGTGGTGCAGAGCCGCGGCCGGGCCCGCAGCCTGCCGCCCGGGCTCGACCTGACCGCCTTCCGGATCGTCCAGGAGGCCCTGACCAACGTCATCCGCCACTCGGCGGCCCGCAGCGCCGAGGTCCTGCTCGACTGGGCGGGGGACGGGCTCGTCGTCCGGATCGACGACCCCGGTCCGGCCGGAGCGGGCGATCCGGGCGGTTCCGGCAGCGGTCTGATCGGCATGCGGGAGCGGGTCGCGGCGGCCGGCGGCACGGTGGAGGCGGGGCCGCGGCCGGACGGCGGATTCCGGGTCCTGGCCCGGCTGCCGATCCGCGGCGGCGTCCCGCAGGACCCGACAGGAGGCGAGGCCCGGTGATCAGGGTGCTGCTCGCGGACGACCAGGTGCTCGTCCGGGCGGGCTTCCGTGCACTGCTCGACGCCCAACCCGACATCGAGGTGGTCGGTGAGGCCGACGACGGCGAGCAGGCGGTCGCCCTCGCCGCCGAACTGCGGCCCGACGTCGTCCTGATGGACATCCGGATGCCGAGGCTGGACGGGCTCGCCGCCACCCGCAGGATCGGTGAGGACGCGGCGCTCGACGGTGTCCGGGTGGTCGTCCTCACCACCTTCGAACTCGACGAGTACGTCTTCGAGGCGCTGCGGGCCGGCGCGGCCGGCTTCCTGGTCAAGGACACCGAACCGGCCGAACTGCTGCGTGCCGTCCGGGTCGCCGCCGCCGGCGACGCCCTGCTGTCGCCCGGGGTGACCCGGCGGCTGATCGGCGAGTTCGCCGCCCGCTCCAAGGCACCGGCCACGGGCGGCCCGACCGCGCTCGCGGCACTCACCGACCGGGAACGCGAGGTGCTGGCGCTGGTCGGCCTCGGCCTCTCCAACGAGGACATCGCCCGGCGCCTGGTGGTCAGCCCGCTCACCGCCAAGACCCACGTCAGCCGGGCCATGGTGAAGCTCGGCGCCCGCGACCGCGCCCAACTGGTCGTCCTCGCCTACGAGTCGGGACTCGTCCGGCCCGGCTGGCTGGGGTAGCGCGGGAGCTTGTCGTCCGGGCAGCGGGCGCCGTGCGGGGCCGGCCTACCGGCGCCCGTGCGGGACCCGGACCAGGCCCGGTGCGGGCCGGTGACGGTGACGGTGGTCCTGGGTTCACCGTCGGTCCTGCAGCACGGTTCAGGTCGGACTGGGGTGCCAGGGGGATGGTGACGGCTCCGGCGGCCGAGGAGACTTCACCGCATGCGAACCCTGCTGCGCGCCGTGGTGCGAACCCTGGTCCCGTTCCTCCTTCTGCCGGCCGTCGCGACGGCCGCTGCCGTTGCCATCGGCCCGTCGTGGGTCCGTCGTTTCGGCCCGGGCCACGGCGGTGCTCCACCCGGCCCCGGTACTGCGGCACCCGGTACCGGCGCGCCCTGTACTACGGCACGCGGTACTACGTCGGGAGTACCGCAGGTGCCGCTGGTGGGACGACGCGCGGCAGGGGCCCGCGGCGAGAGGCTCGGTGCAGTCCCCACAACAGGCCTGCACCGAGGAGATGGACACCATGGACACCCTGCTCGCCCACGCGGACGGCCACTGGCCCGGCCCGTGGATCCTGCTGATCCCGCTCTTCTGGGCAGCCGTGATCCTCCTCGTCGTGCTGATCCTGCGGCGCACCGTCTGGCGCCGCGGCTACGGCCCCGGCGGCTGGCACCACGGCGGCGGCCCGCTCGCCACGCTCGGCGACCGGTACGCCCGCGGCGAGATCGACGAGGACGAGTACCGCGCCAAGCGCGCCGTGCTCACCGAGCGGACCGACCGTCCCGGCGGTGCGAAATGACCGTCGTCCAGCTGCACCCCGCCGCCGCGGTCACCGACGCGGTCAAGGTGTACGGCATCGGCGCCACCCGGGTCCGGGCGCTCGACCACGTCACGGTCGAGTTCCCGGCCGGGCGGTTCACCGCCATCATGGGCCCGTCCGGCTCAGGCAAGTCCACACTGATGCACTGCGCCGCCGGCCTCGACACCCTCAGCGCGGGCAGCGCCCACATCGGCGGCACCGAGCTCGGCACCCTGAACGACCGCCGGCTCACCGAACTCCGCCGCGAGCGCATCGGGTTCGTCTTCCAGTCCTTCAACCTGGTGCCCACGCTCACCGTCCGCGAGAACATCACCCTGCCGCTCGACCTCGCCGGCCGGGCACCCGACGCGGCCTGGGTGGACGCCCTCGTCGAGGTGGTCGGCCTGGGCGACCGGCTGCACCACCGGCCCGCCGAGCTGTCGGGCGGCCAGCAGCAGCGGGTGGCCGTGGCCCGCGCCCTGGCCGGCCGGCCGCAGGTCGTCTTCGCGGACGAGCCGACCGGCAACCTGGACTCCCGTTCCGGTGCCGAGGTGCTCGGCCTGCTCCGGCAGGCCGTCGACACCATGGACCAGGCGGTGGTGATGGTCACCCACGACCCGACCGCCGCGGGCTACGCGGACCGGGTCCTGTTCCTGGCCGACGGCCGGCTGGTCGACAGCATGGACACGCCCACCGCCGACCGCGTCCTCGACCGGATGAAGGCCTTCGACGCCCCGGCCGCCACCGGCCGCCCCGCCGGCACCGGCAGCACCGCCGCCCGCGCCGCCACCGCCCGCGCTGCCACCCCGGACACCGCCAGGAGCGCGGCGGCCGGCCCACGGGAGAGTGACCGACGATGAACACCGCCCTGCGGATCGGGCTCCGCTCCGCCCGCGCCCACCGGCGCCGCCTGGTCGGCACCGTCCTCGCCGTCCTGCTCGGCGTGGCGTTCCTGACCGGCACGATGGTGCTGGGCGACACCCTGCGGGCCAACTTCGACACCCTGTTCGCCGACGCCAACGCGGGCACCGGCGCCGTCGTCCGCAGCGCCGACGTGCTGCCCGCGCAGAACGTTCCCGGCGGCGTCCGGGCGCCGGTCGACACCGCACTCGCCGACCGGCTGCGCACCGTCCCAGGGGTGAGCGCGGCCGAGCCGTCCGTCCAGGGCGCCGGCCAACTGGTCGGCCGGAACGGCGAGCCGATCGGCGGCAAGGGCCCCCCGACCCTCGCCGGGAACTGGCTCACCGACGGCACGCTCAACCCCTACCGGCTCGCCGAGGGCCGGGCGCCCGCAGCCCCGGGCGAGGCCGTCATCAACCGCGGCGCGGCCGAGGCCGGAGATCTCCGGATCGGCGACACCACCATGCTGCGCACCCCCGACCCGGTGCGGATCACCGTCGTCGGCATCGCCACCTTCGGCGCCGACGCGGACGGCATGGGACCCTCCACCTTCACCGGGCTGAGCCTCGCCGACGCCGAGCGCCACCTCACCCCCAAGGGCGAGGGGCAGGCGACCGCGATCCGGCTCCGCTCCGACACCCTGACGCAGCAACAGCTCGTCGACCGGGTCAAGCCCCTGCTGCCCTCCGGCGTCGAGGCGCTGACCGGCCAGGCCGCGACCGCCGAGTCCACCGCGGACGTCTCCGGCCGGTTCCTGACGATGTTCACCACCCTGCTGCTGGTCTTCGCCGGGATCGCGCTGCTCGTCGCCACCTTCACCATCCACAACACCTTCGCCATCGTGGTCGCCCAGCGCACCCGCGAGAACGCGCTGCTCCGCGCCCTCGGCGCGCACCGGCGGCAGGTCCTCGGCGCCACGCTCGCCGAGGCGGCCGTGGTCGCCGTGGTCGCGTCGGCGGCCGGCCTGGCCGGCGGCATCGGGGTGGCGGCCGGGCTCAGCGCGCTCTTCGCCGCGCTCGGCTTCTCGCTGCCGACCGGCGGCATGGTCGTCGCCACCGCCTCCGTGGCGCTGCCGCTGGCCGTCGGCATCCTGGTCACCCTGGGCTCGGCCCTGCTGCCGGCCGTCCGGGCCGGCCGTACGGCCCCGCTCGCGGCACTGCGCGAGAGCACGGTGGACGACGCGGCGACCGGCCGTACCGGCCGGGTCCGCGCGGTCCTCGGTACGGCCCTGCTGGCCGGCGGGACGGTGCTCACGGTGCGCGGTGCGACCGGCGGGCCCTCGGCGGTGCTGACCGCCACCGGAGCGGTCTCGGCGCTCGCCGGCACGGTGGTGCTCGGTCCGGTCTCCGCAGCGCTCGCCGTCCACGTGCTGGGCGCACCGCTGCCCCGGCTGCGCGGTGTCAGCGGTGCGCTCGCCCGCCGCAACGCCGCCCGTAACCCCTCCCGTACGGCGGCGACCGCCACCGCCCTGATGGTGGGCGTCGCCGTGGTGACCCTGTTCACCGTCTTCGCCGCGTCGATCCGGGCCACCCTGAACGACACCGTCGACCGCTCCTTCGCCGGCGACCTCGCGGTCACCGCCCCCGCCTTCGGCGCCGGCGGCAGTGGTGTCAGTCCGAAACTCGCCGAAGCCGTCCGACAGTTGCCGCAGGTCGAGCAGGCCGTGGGCCTCGGCCGCGGGGTCGCCCGGATCGACGGCCACGGCCGAGAGCTGGACATCACCGATCCGGCCCGGCTGCCCGGCGTGGTCGACCTGGGACGGGTCGACGGCAGTCTCGCCGCTCTGGGCACCGACGGCCTCGCCGTCTCGCGCAGCGAGGCGGCCGCCCGCGGCTGGCAGCTGGGCTCCACGGTCTCCGTCGCCTTCACCGACGGCACCGAGCGATTCACCGTCCGGGCGCTGTACGAGGGCGGCGGAGTGGCGGGCGACTACCTGATGACCCGCCAGGCGTGGGCCCCGCACCGAGTCCAGGACAGCGACACCATGGTCGCGGTCGCGCTGCGGCCGGGCGTCCCGCTCGCCGACGGCAAGGCCGCCGTGCAGAAGGTCGCGGACGCCTACGGCAACCCGCAGGTGCAGGACCGCGGCGAGTACGCGGCCAGCGCCGCCGGCGGGGTGGACACCATGCTCTCCGTGGTCTACGCCCTGCTCGCGCTGGCCGTGCTGATCGCCCTGCTCGGCATCGCCAACACCCTGACACTGGCCGTGCACGAGCGCACCCGCGAGCTCGGCCTGCTGCGGGCGGTCGGGCAGACCAGGGGGCAGCTGCGGTCGATGGTCCGCTGGGAGTCGGTGCTGGTCGCGGCCTTCGGCACGGTCGGCGGCCTGGGGCTCGGCGCCTTCCTCGGGTGGGCGCTGGTCCGGGCCTCCGACAGCGCGGGCACCGGTTCCTTCGCCCTGCCGCCCGGCCGGCTCGCGGTGGTGCTGCTGGCCGGTCTGGTGGCCGGCGCCGTCGCCGGCCTCCGCCCGGCCGGCCGCGCGGCCAGGCTGGACGTCCTGCGGGCGATCGCCACGGACTGAGTACCGCCACCGACTGAGCGCCGTCCTGCCGGGTGCCCGGGCCGCCGAGGGCCCCGCACCCGGCAGGGCGCCCGCCCGGGCGGCGGCCTACGGGGGCCGCGCAGAGCTGGGCCCGGTCTCACCACTCTGCTGCCCGATAAGGGTTCGCTGGAGATGCCGTAACAGTCACTTATTGTAGTCGCCTGTTACGCTTGGTGGAGGTGACGTCGTCAGGACAGCGTCAGGACAAGGAGGCTCGCGATGGCTCTGCACACCGTGGACGTGGATCGCTCCGACCCGGAGTACCGGGCCTGGCTGAAGGAGGCGGTGCGGAAGGTCCAGGCGGACGCCAACCGGTCCGCCGACACCCACCTGCTGCGCTTCCCGCTCCCGGAGGAGTGGGGCATCGACCTCTACCTGAAGGACGAGTCGACCCACCCGACCGGCAGCCTCAAGCACCGGCTCGCCCGCTCGCTCTTCCTCTACGGCCTGTGCAACGGCTGGATCAGACCGGGCAAGCCGGTCATCGAGGCGTCCAGCGGCTCGACCGCCGTCTCCGAGGCGTACTTCGCCAAGCTGATCGGCGTGCCCTTCATCGCGGTGATGTCCCGGACGACCAGCCGGGCCAAGATCGAGCTGATCGAGTTCCACGGCGGTCGATGTCACCTCGTCGACGACCCCTGCGAGGTCTACGAGGTGTCCGCCCGGCTCGCAGAGGAGACCGGCGGCCACTACATGGACCAGTTCACCTATGCCGAGCGCGCCACCGACTGGCGCGGCAACAACAACATCGCCGAGTCCGTGTTCGCCCAGCTGAAGCTGGAGCCGCACCCCGAGCCGGCCTGGATCGTCGCCACCGCCGGTACCGGCGGCACCTCCGCGACCATCGCCCGCTACGTGCACTACATGCAGTTCGACACCCGGATCTGCGTGGCCGACCCGGAGAACTCCTGCTTCTTCGAGGGCTGGGTCAACCAGGACCCCGACGCCACCTGCCCCAGCGGCTCCCGGATCGAGGGCATCGGCCGCCCCCGGATGGAGCCGAGCTTCGTCCCGGGCGCCCTCGACCGGATGATGAAGGTGCCCGACGCGGCATCCATAGCGGCCGTCCGCATCCTGGAGGACGCACTCGGCAAGAAGGCCGGCGCCTCCACCGGCACCGGGCTGTGGAGCGCCCTGCGGATCGTCGCCGAGATGCGTGCCGCCGGGCGGGCCGGCAGTGTCGTCACGCTCATATGCGACCCGGGCGACCGCTACCTCGACAAGTACTACTCCGACGCCTGGCTCGCCGAGCACGGCATCGACATCGGCCCCTACGTCACCGAGCTCGAGGAGTTCCTCGCAGGGACGTCCATCGGCCTGGGCTGACCCGCAGCCCCTGGGCGGTCCGTACCGCCCCCACCTCGCGATGCTTCATGACGGCCCGGGGAGTGCGCCACGTACTCCCCGGGCCGACGTGTGCGGTGCCCCTTGCACCGCAGCCGCGCCGCGGCCACTCCCACACCGGGCCGAAGCGCCCACCGGCCGGACGCCAGTCACGGACCCGCCGGGCGCCAGAATCGTAGAACAGGGCGAGAGTTTCGGCCAGCCCCTCTGCTCCGAAAATGCCGAATGTGCCCGGCCTTCCTTGCGCTGGCCCAAGGCTGCGCCCATGAGTCGGCGTCAACCCGCCTGAACACCTCCGTGCACGGGGATTGACCGCCCAAAATTCGGACCGCTAGCGTGCCTGAAACTTGCGTATACATCTACGAAAAGTTTCGAGAGCCGTAGTCATGTGATCTCGCGAAAGGGACTTCCGTGATCCGAGCGACCCGTACCGCCCTCGTGGCGGCCACCGCCACAGCCCTGGCCGTCTCCGCACTCGTCCTCCCCTCCGCCTCAGCCGCCACCGGCAGCTCAGGCAGCAGTACCGGCACGCCCGCCGACAGCGCCGCCGCGCGGGCGAAGGGCCCGGCCGCGAGCACCCTCGGCGAGCTCGGCCGCCGCGCCGGCCTGCGCATCGGTACGGCGGTGGACATGTCCGCCCTGACCGCCGACGCCCCGTACCGGGAGAAGGCCGCCACCGAGTTCAGCTCCGTCACCCCGGAGAACGTCATGAAGTGGGAGTCCGTCGAGGCCGTCCGCGGCACGTACACCTGGGGCCCCGCCGACGACCTCGTCGACTTCGCGCAGGACAACCACCAGCTGGTCCGCGGCCACACCCTCGTCTGGCACAGCCAGCTGCCCGGCTGGATCACCTCCGGCAGCTTCACCCCGGACGAGCTCCGCGACATCCTGCACCGTCACATCACCGACGAGGTGAAGCACTTCAAGGGCCGTATCTGGCAGTGGGACGTCGTCAACGAGGCCTTCAACGACGACGGCACACTCCGCGACTCCATCTGGCTGCGCAACCTCGGCCCGGGCTACATCGCCGACGCCTTCCGCTGGGCCCACGAGGCCGACCCCAAGGCGGAGCTGTACATCAACGACTACAACATCGAGGGCGTCAACCCCAAGAGCACCGCCCTGCTCGCCCTGGTGACCGACCTCAAGAAGCAGCACGTCCCGATCGACGGCGTCGGCGTCCAGGGCCACCTCGCCGTCCAGTACCCCGCACCGCACGACATCGCCGACAACCTGGCGCGCTTCGACGCCCTCGGGCTGGACACCGCGATCACCGAGGCCGACGTCCGGATGGTGATGCCCGCCGACGCCACCAAGACCGAGGCCCAGGCGGAGGGGTACAGTGTGCTGCTGCAGGGCTGCCTGCTCACCGAGCACTGCACCGACTTCACGGTCTGGGGTTTCACCGACAAGTACTCCTGGGTCCCGAACACCTTCTCCGGCCAGGGCGCGGCCAACCTGCTCACCGAGGACTACCGCCCGAAGCAGGCGTACACCGCGCTGCGCCAGGACCTCGTCCTCGCCGGCCGGCGCTGATCCGTACGGGCCCGTGATCCGTACGGGCCCCTGATCCGTACGGGCCCGTGATCCGTACGGGGCGCCGGTCCACGCCGACCCGCTGATCCGTACGGGCCGCCGGTCCACGCCCACCCGCCGGCCCGCACCCGCCCGACCGGGCCGCGCCGGCGGCCACCCGCAACCGTACGCCGGAGCCGGACACCGTTCCGGCCCGCTGCCCCTGCCGGGTGACCGTCGGCGCGCCGCCCACCACCGCACCGTCCGCGGGGACAGGCTGGCCGCACGGGCCGGAACGGTGTCCGGCTCCGCAGGAGGCGACGATGCACGACGGCCCGCTGTTCTTCCCGGTGACCCCGTTCGGCCCGGACGGCGAGATCGACATCGCGGTGTACGCCGAGCACCTGGAGGCCGGGATCGCGGCCGGCCCCGGCGCGCTCTTCGCTGCCTGCGGCACCGGTGAGTTCCACGCCCTGGACCCCGCCGAGCACGCCGTGCTGATCCGGACGGCGGTCCGGGTCGCCGCCGGCCGGCTGCCGGTGCACGCCGGGGCCGGCGGACCGCTGCCCACCGCCCGTGCCCTCGCGCGGTCCGCCGCCGAGGCCGGCGCGGACGGCCTGCTGCTGATGCCGCCGTACCTCGTCCGGCCGCCACGGTCCGGCCTGGTGGCCTACACCCGCCAGGTCGCCGAGGCCGGCGGGCTGCCGCTGATCGCCTACCACCGTGACACTGCCCGGCTCGACGTCGCCACGGCCGTCGAGATCGCCCGGCTGCCGCACGTGGTCGGCATCAAGGACGGCTGTGGCGACCTCGAACTGCTGGCCCGGATGATCGCGGCCGTCGAGGAGGCGCTGCGCCCCTCCGGGAAGCAGTTCCGGTTCTTCAACGGGCTGCCCACTGCCGAGGCGACCGCACCCGCCTACCGCGGCCTGGGCGTCCGGCAGTACTCCTCCGCCTCTTTCGCCTTCGTCCCGGAGATCGCCCTCGCCTTCCACCGCGCCCTCGCCACCGGGGACGAGGCCACCGTCCGCCGTCTGCTGTCCGCCTTCTACCTGCCCCTCGTCGAACTGCGGGCCGAAGTGCCCGGATACGCCGTCGCCCTGGTGAAGGCGGGGGTTCGGCAACGCGGCCTGGCCGTGGGCGGCGTCCGGCCCCCGCTCACCGACCCCGCGCCCGAGCACCTCGACCGGCTGCGCGCCCTCACCGAAGCCGGACTGGCCGCCGCCCTCGCCACCCCGTCCGCCACGACCTCGCCCGCCGCCCCCACCTCCCTCACTGCGCCCGATGAGGACGCCGACCGATGACCGCACAGCCCTCGCCCGAACCGGCGGACCGGGCGCACCCGGTGGCCCCGGCGGACCGGGCGGTCCCGACGGACCGGGCGGGCCTGCCCGAGCTGCGGATCACCACGGTCACCGTCACCCCGGTCGCCTTCCGCGAGCCTCCGCTGCTCAACGCGGTGGGCGTGCACGAGCCGTACGCCCTGCGGGCGGTCGTGGAGGTCGCCACCGACCAGGGGCTGACCGGCCTCGGCGAGACCACGGCCGACGAAGGCCACCTGGAGCGGCTGCGCACCGCCGCCGGGGCGGTGACCGGCCTGCCGGTGCACGCCCTCAGTCGGATGCGCGCCCGGGTCGCCGCAGCGCTCGGCGGCCGGACGGGTTCCGACCTGCACGGCCTGACCGGGCCGATCACCGCGGCCTCCACGGTGGACCGGGTCTTCTCCCCGCTGGAGGTCGCCTGCCTCGACGTCCAGGGCCGCGCCGCCGGACGGCCCGTCAGCGATCTGCTGGGCGGCCGGGTCCGAGACGAGGTCCCGTACAGCGCCTACCTCTTCCACAAGTGGGCCGGTCACCCCGGCGGGCCGCCGGACGACTGGGGCGAAGCAGTGGACACGGCCGGCATCCTCGCTCAGGCCCGCCGCATGGTCGACGCGTACGGCTTCACCGCACTGAAGCTCAAGGGCGGGGTCCGCCCGCCGCAGGAGGAGGCCGACACCGTCCTCGCCCTGCACGAGGCCTTCCCCGGACTGCCGCTGCGGCTGGACCCGAACGCCGCCTGGACGCCGGAGACCGCGCTCGCCACCGCCCGTCGGCTGGAGGGCGTCCTCGAGTACCTGGAGGACCCGACCCCGGGCCTGGACGGCATGGCGCGGGTGGCCGCGGGGACGGCGATCCCGCTCGCCACCAACATGTGCGTCACCGCCTTCGAGCACCTGCCGCCGGCCGTCGCCCGGCGGTCGGTGCGGATCGTTCTCGCCGACCACCACTACTGGGGCGGCCTGCACCGCTCCCGGCTGCTCGCCGGGATCTGCGACACCTTCGGCCTCGGGCTGTCCATGCACTCCAACGCGCACCTCGGCATCAGCCTCGCCGCGATGACCCATCTGGCCGCCGCCTCTCCCGAACTCACCCACGCCTGCGACACCCACTGGCCCTGGCGGACCGAGGACGTGATCGAGCCCGGCGTGCTGGCCCTCGCCGACGGCGCCGTCCGGGTGCCCACCGGCCCGGGCCTCGGCGTCGAGCTCGACCGCGACGCCCTGGCCCGGCTGCACGAGCAGTACCTCGCCTGCGGCCTGCGCACCCGCGACGACACCGGCTACCTGCGCCGGACCGACCCCTCGTACCGGCGGCGCACCCCGCGCTGGTGACGGCCCCGGCTACCCCCATGTTCAGGCAAGGAGCCATGGCTCGGCGGGACCCTGCACGAGTCGACCGCGGGCCGACTCAGGCGAGGACGACCTCGTCGATCAGCTCGCGGGCCGTCTCCACCGCCTCGGCCGGCAGCCCGGCGTCCGTCACCCAGGTGTCGATCTCGGACAGCTCCGCGAACGTGGACAGGCCGACCGTTCCCCACTTGGTGTGGTCGGCCACCAGCACCGTCCGCCGGGCCGAGGCGACCAGGGTCCGGTTGGTCTCCGCCTCCGCCAGGTTGGGCGTGGACAGCCCTGCCTCCGGCGAGACCCCGTGGGTGCCGAGGAACAGCAGGTCGAAGCGGAGCGAGCGGATCGCCCGGTCCGCCACCGGGCCGACCAGTGCGTCCGAGGGCGTCCGCACCCCGCCGGTCAGCACCACCGTCGCGGCCGGGCCGCCGGCCCGGTGCGCCTGCTCGAACACCTCCGACACCGGGACGGAGTTGGTCACCACCGTCAGCCGCTCGATCCCGGTCAGCTCACGGGCCAGCGCGTAGGTGGTGGTGCCGCCGGAGAGGGCGATCGCCGCGCCGGGGGAGACCAGCCGGGCCGCCGCCCGGGCGATCTGCTCCTTGGCGGACAGCTCCAGCGCGGACTTCGCAGCGAAGCCCGGTTCGTGGGTGCGGGCCGGGCCGGCCGGCACCGCCCCGCCGTGCACCTTCTCCACCGCGCCCGCGCGGGCCAGCGCGTCCAGGTCCCGACGGATCGTCATGTCGGAGACGTTCAACTGGCGGGTGAGCTCGTTGACCCGGACACCGCCGCGCCGCCGCACCTCGTCCAGGATCAGCGCCCGGCGCTGTTCGGCGAGCATCTGGGCGTTGTCGGTCACGGGTCCTCCTCCGGTCGGCTCCGGCCCATCCTCGCACGCGGCCCGGCCGCCGAAGTCCCCGAGAACGCCGTGACTCCGGGAACGCCGTGACTCCGGGAACGCCGTGACTCCGGGAACACCGTGACTCCGGGAACGCCCGCGGCCGCCCGGCCCGGTCAGAGCGGCAGGTCCGCCGGGACGAGCAGCTGCAGCTCCTCGGTGGACGGGTCGGCGAGCTGGGCGACCCGCACGGCGTGGCGTTCCACCATCGTCTCGAACACCTGCCGGGCCGTCCGGCCGTTGCCGAAGCCGGGCCCGCGTTCCAGGCCGGCGAAGTGCTCCTGCAGCGCCTTCTCGGTCGCCTCGGCGAGCGCGTACTCGTGCTCGGCGCACTGGGCGCGGGCGATCTCCAGCAGTTCCTCGGCGCTGTAGTCGGGGAAGGTGACCGTCCGGGAGAACCGCGAGGACAGGCCGGGGTTGGCGGCGAGGAAGCGTTCCATCTCGGCGGTGTAGCCGGCGACGATCACCACCACCTCGTCCCGGTGGTCCTCCATCAGCTTCACCAGGGTGTCGATCGCCTCCCGGCCGAAGTCCCGTCCGCCGTCCTCCGGGGCCAGGGCGTACGCCTCGTCGATGAAGAGCACCCCGCCGCGGGCCCGGTCGAAGGCGGCGGCGGTGCGGATCGCGGTGGAACCGATGTGCTCGCCGACCAGGTCGACCCGGGCCACCTCGACCAGGTGTCCGCGCTGCAGCACCCCGAGCGAGGCCAGGATCTCGCCGTACAGCCGGGCGACCGTGGTCTTGCCGGTGCCGGGGGCGCCCGTGAAGACCAGGTGCCGGCGGAGCGAGGGCGCCTTCAGCCCGGCCTGGCGGCGGCGCCGGCCGACGGTGATCAGGTCGATCAGGGTGCGCACCTCCTGCTTGACAGTGGCCAGGCCGACCAGGGCGTCCAGCTCGGCGAGCGCCTCGTCGGCGGGGCGGCAGTCGGGGATCGGCGCGATCGCGCCCGCGGTTGCGTTGGCGGGCCCGGCGCTGGTCAGCCGGGCGGTCGCGGGCAGCAGGGCGGGTCCTGCCGCGGGTGCGAGCAGGGGCGGGTACGGCGGCGCGGAGGCGAGTGCCGGGGCCGGGGGCAGCGCGGTGCGCGGCACCGGCAGTGCGGGCGGCGGCGGGGGCACGTCGTCCGAGACGCAGCCCTCGGTGACCGGGCCCGCCTCGGAGAACTCGAAGCCGGCCCGGCCGTTCTGCTCGGTTCGGCAGCGGGTCAGCACGGTGCGACAGCCGTCGATGACGTGGAAGCCGAAGCCGCGGCCGTGCGAGACCCGGCAGTCCTCGAAGGTGCCGCGGCCCTGGGCCGAGACGTACACCCCGGCGTCGCCCGCGCCGCGTACGGTGCACTCGCGCAGCACCGGGTCGGCGCCCTTGGCGACGATCACGCCGGTGGCGACGTCGGCGATCTCGCAGCCGGTGAGCAGTCCGCCGCTGCCGTGGTCGCGGAACCAGAGACCGGTGCCGGCCTCCTGGATCCGGCAGTCCGTCAGGTCGGCGGTCGCACCGCCGCTGACCGAGACGGCGGAGGAGCGGATCCGGCTGAACGAGCAGTCGGCGGCGCTCGCCCGGGAGTCGCGGTCCAGCACGAACAGGGCGTCGGGGAGGTCGTGCAGCGTGCAGTCGGCGAGGGCGAGGCGGGCGCCGTCGCTGACCCAGAGCGCCGGGTAGTCGCCGTCGGCGGAGTGGATCTCGCTGCCCTCGGCCTCGACCTCGGTGCCGGCGTCCCAGACGGAGAGCGCGCCCCGGCCGAAGGTGTGCAGGGTGCAGCGTTCCAACCGCAGCCGGGCCCGGCCGCGCAGGTCGGCGGCGTTCTCCGGCAGGTCGTGGATGCGGCAGCCGGCCAGCAGCAGTTCGGCCTCGGTGTCCAGGGTGAGGCCGTTCCCGGTGACCCGGTGCACGGTGCAGTCGGTGAGCCGGCCGACCGCGCCGTCCTCGGCCTGCACGCCGCTGCCGCGGATCTCGTAGATCTCGCAGCCGGTCAGCTCGGCGCCGCTGCCGGAGCCGGTGAGCAGCAGTCCGGCGCCGCCGGTGTGGTGGACCCGGCAGCGGTCCAGCACGGCGGCGGCGCCGCCGAGCACAGCGATGCCGGCCTGGCCCGCCGTGGAGACCTCGCACTCCTGGAGGCCGGCCCGGGCACCGGGGCGCAGCCGCACCCCGAGGCCGGCCGGGTTGGCGACGGTGCAGGAGCGGAGCACGGCGGAGGCGCCGTCGCCGAGTTCCACGCCGGCGGAGGCCTGGGTGTCGATCCGGCAGCCGGTGAGCCGGGCGCCGTCCGCGGTGACCAGGACGGCGGGCAGCGAGCGGTCCGAGCCCTCGACGATCAGGTCCTGCACGGTCGCGGCGGCGGTGACGGTCAGCGGCACCCCGGCGGGCGGGCTGATCCGGACGCTGCCGGGGCCGTCGGCGGCCAGCACGGTGACCGGTTTGTCGAGCAGCACCGCCTCGCGGAAGACGCCCGGCCGTACGGCCACGGTGTCGCCCGGTTCGGCGGCCGCCAGGGCCTCCTGGAGCGTGTCGTACTCGCCGGCGCGGCGCCGCCAGCGGGACCCGCTGTCCTGCGTGACCCGGACCCTCTGCTCTGCCATGCGGTCTGTCATCCCCACCTTCGTCGAAGCCCTGCGATGGTCGGCCGCCCGCGGGGGTGCCCCCGGCCGCGGTACCGGGGCCGTTCGCGCACTACAACGAGTGGGCGACGGCGCGGTGCCGGTCAGCGCCGGGCGTCCGGCTGCGGTCGCGGGCCCTCCTCCAGGACGGTGACCTCGTCGCCGACCCGCAGGGTGCCCAGCAGGCTGCCGGTGACACCCTCGGGACGCTCCGGGACGAGGTTCTGGCCGAAGACCAGCTTCTTGCCGAAGCGGCGGTGCCGGCCGAGCGCGAGCAGCGGCTCGGGGCCGCGGCGCTCGCCGCTCTCCTGGTCGGTGGTGGTCACCACGCACCGGCCGCAGGGCTTGGCGACCCGGAAGACCACCTCGCCGACCCGGATCCGCCGCCAGCCGTCCTCGGCCCACGGCTCGGGGCCGGAGACGACCAGGTTGGGGCGGAAGCGCTCCATCGGCAGCGGCTCGGCCCGCCGGTCGCCCGCGGGGTGGTCGGCGGCGAGGTGCTCGTTGAGCGCGGCGAGCGAGGCGGTGGTGGCGAGGAGCAGCGGGAATCCGTCGGCCATGCTGGTGGTCTCGCCGGGCCGGCTGTACTCCGGGTCGATCCGCCGGCTGCCGGCCGGGTCGTCGAGGTGCAGCAGCCGGACGTCGCCGAGCCGGTCGGCGAACCAGATCTGCGCCTCCTTCTCGGCCTCCACGGCGGGGAAGAAGGTGCCGAAGACGTCGGCCTGCGCGGCCGGGTCGCCGGCGGCGGTGCTCGGTGCCGGGACGCGGATGCTCGCACCGGCGGGGTCGGTGACGGTCAGCGAACCGTCGGGGTGCGGGTGGGTGCGGTACTGGCCGATCGAGGGCTCGTCGCGCTGGGTGACGGCCCGGCCCGCGGGGTTGGCGAGCATCCAGCGGCGGTCGCCGGCGAGGCCCCACGGCTCCACCCCGGCACTGTCCGGGCTCAGCCGGTAGGTCGACTTGACGGGATAGACGTGGAGGGCGGTCAGCTGCGGCATGCCCCCATCCTGCCAGTCGGCGGCGGTGCTCCGGCGCCGCGGCCGGGAATGTGCGGAGGCCGCCCGGTCCGCCTGGTACGGCGGGCCGGACGGCCCCGGAGAGGAAGACCTCGTGCCCTTGCTCCGCCCGGCGCCCTCGTTCGCCGGGGTGGTGCGGCTTCGGTCAGCCGGCCTGCGGGTAGTACGCGGGGCCGGGGTACTGCTGCTGGACGGGGCGGACCGGGGCGACCGGCGCGGCCGGGCGCAGCTGGTTGCCGCCGAAGCTCTGATCGGCGTAACCCTGCTGCGGGGCCTGGCCGAAGCCCTGCGCACCGAACTGCTGGCCGGTCATGCCCGTGGGCGCCGACGCGAAGCCGTTCTGGCCGCCGAAGCTCTGTCCGGTCTGGTACCCGACCTGGGGGGCGGGGGCGACCGGCGCCTGCGGGCGCTGCTGGGGGAGGTACGGCTGCGGGCTGCCGTACCCGGGGACGGCCGGCTGCGGGGCCGCCGCGTACATCGACGGCGCGGTCTGCGCCGGGATGTACGAGGTGGCGGGGCCGCTGCTGGGGCCGGGGCCAAGGGCGAGGCGGGCCGGCGGGAGCGCGGGCAGGCCACTGGACGGGCTGTCGAAGCCGGTGCCGTAGCTGCTGCCGTAGCTCGAGCCGTAGGTGGCCGGGGGCAGGGCCGCCGGCACGTTGATGGGCGCGATCTGCGGGACGCCGCGTTCTGCGACAAGGCTGTCGTAGATGGGCGTGCCGGAGGAAAAGGACGGAGAGGGGTAGCCGACTCCGTCGTAGGAGCGGGGCGAGGTCATGGGGCATACCGTAAGCCCACAACGTGCCTGCTGAGGAGAGTGGAACGGATGGGATTTCGACCGTTCACACAGTCTTCGCTCGATCGAAACGCTCGAAAGTGTTCAAATCCGACATATTGTCGGCCAGTTCAAGCCATCCGACCCTCCTGACCGCCGGTCGAACGCCGGGCGAACCGCCGGCATCGACTCGTCGGACCCTCCGCCGCCCGAACCGGAGGGCGTGCGGTGCGGACCGCGCGCCGGTGGGTCCGACCGCCGGGCGACGGGACCGGACCCGCCGGCGAAACCGCACGTCAGCCGATGTGCACACTCTGCGCCGGGAAGCCGGGACGCCCCGCCAGCTCCGTCGTGCAGTGCGCACAGCGGACGGCCGCGACCGGCACGGTGCTCAGGCAGTCCGGGCAGTCGGCCTTCGCCACCGGCACGTCCTTCCGCGGTTCGAAGCGGGCCTGCAGCCGCCCGACCGGCACCACCACGGCGAAGTAGATGACCGCGGCGATCAGCACGAAGCTGATCAGCGCGTTGAGGAACGCCCCGTACGGGAACACGGTGCCCGCGACGGTGAAGGCCTCCTTGCTGTAGTCGCCGACCGCGCCGCTGGCGATGCCGATCAGCGGGGTCAGGAACGCCGTCACGAACCCCGTCACCACGGCCGTGAAGGCCGCGCCGATGACGATGCCGACCGCCAGGTCGACGACGTTGCCGCGCAGCAGGAAGCTGCGGAATCCCTTGAACACCGGGTGACTCCTCGAAATGCGTCAGGCCGCGCCGGCCCGGCCCGGCCGGGCCCCTCGGGCCCCGCCGGCCATCCTGCCGAGGCCGGGACGGCGCGGTCCAACCGCCGTCACCCGTTCCGCCCAGTCGTCGTACCGGGTTGGGCCCGGGCTGGGCCCCGCCGCACCCTCGGACCGGCCCGCGGACGGGCCCGCAGGCCCGCCCGCGACGCGCCGGGACGGCCGGCGATCCGTCAGATCCCGGCCGCCCGGAGCCGTTCGGCGCGCCCCTGGACCTTCACCACCGCCCCGGCCACCCGGCGCACCGCCGCGGCGTCCATGTGCGACCAGAGCGGCACCGTCAGCACCGAGTCGGCCAGCCGCTCCGTCAGCGGCAGCGCCCCGGCCTGCCCGAGGTGCGCATAGGCCTGCTGGCGGTGCACCGGCGGGAAGAAGTAACGGCGGGTGTCCACCCCCTCGGCCTTCAGCGCCCGGCCGAGCTCCGCCGCACCGAGGCCGAACGCGGCCGCGTCCACGATCAGCGTCAGGTCCTTGAAGGTCGAGGTGTCACCGGGCTCCGGCAGGGCGAGCCGCAGGCCCGGAAGCCCGGCGACCGCGGCCGCGAACTCCCCGACCAGCGCGCCGCGGTGCGCCACCCGCTCGGGTAGCCCGGTGAGCGAGGCCAGGCCGACCGCCGCGTGCAGCTCGCTCATCCGCGCGTTCAGCCCCGGGAAGAGCGTGTCGTAGTCGCCCGGGTTGCCGTAGTCGCGGGCCGTGCGCAGGGTCGCCGCGAGCGAGGCGTCCCGGGTGGCGACCAGGCCGCCCTCGCCGGCCACCGCCACCTTGGTGGGGCTCATCGAGAACACCTCGGCCAGCCCGAACCCGCCGATCGGCACCCCGCCGCGGGCGCTGCCGAAGCCGTGTGCGGCGTCGTAGACCAGCGGCACCCCGGCGGCGTCCGCGACCTGCTGGAGCCGCTCCACCTGGCAGGGCGTGCCGTACACGTGGGTCGCCATCAGCGCGGCCGGCCGGTCGGCGGCCTTCAGGCGGGCCTCCGCGTCCTGCGGGTCGAGGGTGATGTCCCGCTCGCGGGCCTCGGCGAACAGCGGGGTGCCGCCCGCCCAGTGCGCGGCGTGCGCGGTTGCCGAGAAGGTGAAGCCGGGCATCAGCACCGGCCGCCCGCCGCCCACCCCGGCGGCCTGCAGCACCAGCATCAGGCCGGCCGTGCAGTTGGAGACCGCCACCACGTGCGGCACCTGCAGCAGCTCGGCGGCCCGCTCCTCCAGTTCGGCGACCGTCCGCCCGTTGGTGAGCTGGCCGCTCTCCAGCACGGCGGCGATCCGGGTCAGCGCCTCCTCGGCGTGCGGGACCTTCACCCGGGTCAGCGGAAGTCCCTCGGGGAAGGCCGGGGCGCCGCCGAGGGCGGCGGGCGTGTCGAGGTCGGTGGTCGTCATGGTCGGGTCGATCCCCCCTGGGTCGGTCGGGTGCCGGGTGTCCGCGCGGCGCCGGTTGCCGCCGCGGCGGTGTCGGGTGGTGCGGTCTCGGGCCGTGCTGCGCCGCCGGGCGGCGGTTCGGGCCGGCCGCCCCACTGGCCGGGCTGCACCCGCCACAGCGGCGGCCGGGAGTGCGCCCGCACCCGCGGGCGGTCCCCGTCCGGACGCGGGACGGCGAGCAGCACCAGCACCAGCGGCAGCACCTGCACGCGCTCGCGCGACAGGATGCCCATGTTGTTGATGGTCGAGAACGCCCAGCAGAACAGCAGGGTGTAGACGATCGTGAAGGCGATGTAGGACCGGCGCAGGAACCACCGCGGCACCTGGCTCAGCCGCGGCCAGCTGCGGATGAACACCACCAGCAGCGCGAAGCACTCCACCGACTGCACCAGGTTCTGCACGTTCGACGCCTCGAACGGGAACGGCCGGAACAGCACGCTGACCACCGCCACCGGCAGTCCCGCCGGATTCAGGCTGAACTGCGGCGACTCGTCCTCCGCCGCCTGATTGATCACCGACCCGCCCTGCGAGGTGCGCCGCGAGGTCTCCGACAGCACCTGGTTCACGCTGTCGCCGCCGGTGCCGCTCGTCCCGAAGAACGTCGACACCTGTTGCAGCATCAGCATCACCATCACGCCGAGCACCACGACGGTGAGCACGGTGCGCAGCGGCCCCAGCGCGCTCACCTGCTGCGGCCGCCGGCGCAGCACGTACGCCACCGTCAGGCCCGCGCCCGCCAGCACGGTGACGTGCGGACGGACCATGCCGGTGCCCAGCGAGCCCAGCGCGATGCAGAGGAAGGCGCCGAACCGGCGGTCCAGCAGCCGCGCCACGCCGTAGGTGGTCAGGCCCAGACAGAACATCATCCAGGCGTCCTTGCCGATGCTGGACGGCCAGAACAACAGCGACGGCAGGAAGAACACCAGCTTCGCGTACCGCCGGGAGTCCGCCTCGGGGAAGGCGATCTGCAGCGCCCGCCAGAACAGCAGCAGGCCCCAGAAGCCCAGCCAGGAGAACACCAGGAAGCCGCCGACCAGCGACGGACCGGTGACCGCGTACACCACGCCGGTCACGATGATGATGAAGCCCGTGCCGGCGACCTTCATCCCCAGGTCGTAGTGGAACGTCCCGGAGAGCGGGCTGTGGGTGTCCAGGAACAGCGCCAGCTCACTGCCCCGCTGGTGGTACATCTTGGCGTCGGCCGCGCCGCCGTACAGCACGAAGGCCATCAGGTACCGCGGGAAGGCGCACAGCAGCTTGAGCGCCATCGCCAGCATCAGCAGCCGGAAGACGTCCTTCTCCGGGTTGGCCGCGGCGACCCGCGCCAGGATCGGCGTGCCGATCGCCATCAGCGCGGGCAGGATCAGCAGCGCCCCCCAGGTGTCGTACCCGGTGTGCACCATGGCCAGCACGAACAGCGTGACGTAGCCGACCACCAGCGCGGCGGCCACCGCGGACGGCCAGGGCACCCGCCGGGCCATCGCCGCCACCGCGGGCCGCGCCGCCCCGACCGCCGGAGCGGCCATCAGAAGACCTCCAGGTCACCCAGGTTGAACCGCCAGTCGGCCGGGGTGCCGCCGGCCGTGAGCGGACCGGACGGGGAGCGGGCGGCCAGCACCATCCCGGTGCGCGGGGCCGTCAGGTAACCGCTGCGCCGGGCGGCCGCGGCGGCCTCGGTACCGGCCGCGAGGTGACCCGCCACGTGGTCGCAGCCCGCCTTCGCGGCCCGCCTCAGCAGCCGGGCCGCGCTGCCCCGGTCACCGGGCCGGACGATCACGTCCGCGAGCGTGAACTCGGCGAGCGGCCCGCGCCGGCGCGGCCGGCCGAAGGCCACCCCGGTCAGCTCGTTGCCGCGGTGGCAGGTGAGCACCCGGTAGTCCAGGCCGGGGGCGTCGCCGTACCGCCAGCGCAGGAAGTCCGCGGTGCGCCGGACGGCCAGCCGGGTGTCGGTGACGTCCGCGGCGGCCCGCTCCCGCAGCAGCTCGTCCAGACCGGTGCGCGGGCCGGCGAACCAGTCGCCGGCGGTCGGCAGCGAGCACACCGGCGGGCCCGCCGCTCCGGCGCCGCGCCGGGCCAGCGCCGCCCGTGCGCCGCGCGCGAACGCCGCCGGCCGGGCCACCCGGACGGCGATCGGCACCCGGCCGAGCTCCCGCCAGCCCATCTTCAGGTAGCCCGGCAGGCTGTTGCCGTTCGGTGTGTTGAAGACCAGCTCGGTGTCGCCGGAGACCTCCTCCAGCAGGCGCAGCGTCAGATCGCGGAAGATCCCGCGGCCCTGGAACTCCGGGTGGGTCGCGGTGTCCACCGGGCGGACGGCCCGCACCGGTCGCCCACCGGCCTGCCACTGCCAGCGCAGGAACAGCCGCACCCCGGCCAGCCGCCCGCCCTCGCCCGCGGCGACCAGGCCCGGACTCGCTCCGAACGGGTTCCGCCGGTGCTTCCACTCGAAGAACTCGGCACTGCGCGTGCCGGTCGGCCCGCCCGCCAGCGAGGCGGTCAGCAGATCCAGCACGGCGGGCGTGTCGGCGTCCGTGAGCGGACGGTACGTCAGCCCGGCGCTTGACTCGGTCATCTGGGTCTTCGGCTCCATGTCGTCTCGCTCGGCGGGTACTGCCGGTCGGTGACCGTCTCGGTCAACGGGCCAGCACCCGGGCGTACACCTGCTCGATCGCGCGCTGCGCCCCGGCCGTGTCGAAGGTCCGGGACCGCTCCCGGGCGGCCTTGCCGAGGCGCTCGCGCAGCCCCTCGTCGGCGGCCAGCCGGCCGAGCGCGGCGGCCAGCGCTGCCGGGTCGCCGGGTGGCACCAGCAGCCCCTCGGCGCCGTCGTCCACCACCTCCGGCATCCCGCCGACCCGCGTCACCACCGAGGGCAGGCCGCTGGTCATCGCCTCCATCAGCGCGACCGGCAGGCCCTCCTGGCGGGAGCTCAGGGTGAACACGTCCAGGGCGGGCAGCAGGGCGGGCACGTCCGGCCGGGAACCGGCGAACACCACGCCCGCCCCGGCCCGGGCGCGCAGCTCGGCCTCCAGCGGGCCGGCGCCGATCAGCACCAGCGCAGCCGAGGGGTGTTCGCGGCGCAGCAGCCCGAAGGCGGCGAGCAGGGTGGCCTGGTCCTTCTTGGCCGTCAGGTTGCCGACCGTGCCGACCACCAGCGCATCCGCCGGCAGGCCGAGTTCTCCGCGGGCGGCGGCCCGGGCCGCCGGCCCTTCGGGGGCGCCCGCCAGGTCCGGGCCGTGGTGCACCACGGTGACCCAGCCCCCGTCCGGGCGGCGCCGGGCGATCGTCGCCGCCACCGCGTGCGAGACGGCCACCACCGCGTCGTTGCGCCGGTAGGTCAGCGCGTTGGCCCACCGGGTGGCCGTCCGGTAGCGCTCCCAGACGTTGTGCTCGGTGTGCACCAGCCGCGGAGTCCGCGGGCCGACCGCGACCAGCCGCGCCGCCACCGCCGGGATCGGCATGTGCGAGTGCACCAGGTCGTAGCGGCGCCCGGCGATCAGCCGGCGCAGCCGCAGCGGCCAGAGCGCGCCCGGTGCCCCGCCCAGGCAGTGCACCCGTACCCCGGCCGACTCCAGCGCGGGTACCAGGGCGTCCTTGTACGGCAGCACGTAGGCCACCTCGATCTCGTACCGCTCGGTGTCCGCGTGCCGGGCGCAGTTGAGCAGCAGTTGCTCGGCGCCGCCCCGGCCGAGGCCCTTGGCGAGCCAGAGCACCCGCCTGCGGCCGCTCACCGCTCCTCGATTTCGCGCAGCTGCAGCGTCGTCTCCACCACCGACTCGGCGGAGGGCCGGCGGGCCCAGCTGGGCGCCGCCCGGTGGTGCTCCTCGGCCACCGGCGCTGGCGGTGCGGTGCGCTCGGCAGGCTCCGGCCGTGCGGGGGACTCCTCGCGCACCGCGGCCGGGGAGCGGCGGCCCTCCTCGGACCGTGCCGGGGCGGCGGAGGTGCGGCCCACCAGCAGCGCACCCGTGCGCAGCCCGTCCCGCTTCAGCCGGCGGCCGGAGGGGCCGATCGTGCCGAGCAGCGCCACGCCGGCGACCGGTACACCGGTGCGGGCCAGCAGTTCGGAGACCCGGTCGGCCTGCTCCGGCGTCACGTTCCCGGCCATCGCCGTCACCAGCACCGCGTCGGCGTGCTGGACGAGGTCGTAGGCGTCGTTGGCGTGCAGCAGCGGGGAGGTGTCGATCAGCACCACGTCGGCGTGCTCGCGGGCCCGCCGCAGCACCTCGCCGGCCCTCAGCACCAGCGCCGCCGGGTACGCGGTGGTGTTGCCGCCGGTGATCAGCCGGACGCCCTCGGTGCCGGTCTCCCGGATCAGGTCGTCCAGCCCGGACAGCCGCTCGCCGCTGAGGAGTTCGGCCATGCCGGGGCCGTCGCCGATGCCGAAGTGCAGGTGGGTCTGCGGGTGTCGGAAGTCGCAGTCGAGCACCAGCACCGTCCGGCCGGTCTCGGCGAGCGCCGCGGCCAGGTTGGCGACGGTGGTGGTGCGGCCGTCGCCGCTGCGCCCGGACATCACCAGGATCACCGGTGCGGGGCCGCGGCCCGGTCCGGCCGGTTCGGCACCCGGCCGGCCGGAGAGCGACTCGGGACCGGTGAGCAGCAGGGTGGAGCGCAGCGAGCGGTAGGCCTCGGCGGCCGGGTCGGACGGGCGGGCCACCACCAGCGGCTCCCGCAGCCGGCGCAGCCGCCGGGCGAGCTGCGGGATCTCGCCGATCACCGGGAGGTTGAACGCCTCCTCGGTGGCGTTGCGGGTGCGCAGCCGGGTGTCCATCCGGCTGAGCATCACCGCGGCGACGATGCCGAGCGCGAGGCCGAGGGCGACCGCGAGGGTGAGCCGCATGCCGCGGCTGGGCGAGCTGAGCAGGCTGCCGCCGGCCTCCTTGGCGTCGATGCTGCCCCACTGCTGGATGGCGTCGGTCTGGCTGTAGTTCTGCAGGGTGCTGATGTCGGTGAGCGTCTTGGTGAGCGCGTTGAGCGCGGCGGTCAGCTGCGGCTGGAGCTTCGGCTGGTCGGCGGAGCCGGCCTTGGTGAAGGCGTGCTGCAGGTTGTTGACTTGCTCCTGCTGGGTGTCGGCCTGCGCCTGGAGCCGCTTGATCGACTCGTCGGCGCTCTTCTTTGACTCCTGGCTGTAGCCGGTGATGGTGGCGTCGGACAGTGCCGCGGCCAGGTCGGTGCAGGACTGCTGGGTGGGGCCGGTGGTGGTGAAGACCAGCATCTGGGTGGAGGCCGCGGCCACGGTGCGCCGGGCGGCGAGCGCGGCCACGTCCGTGACGTGGAGCTTCTTCGCGGCGGTGGTGGTCACGTCCGAACCCTGCGCGTAGCTGAGCACCTGATCGGCCCGGACGGACTCGCCGGCGCCGGCGACCGGGGTGATCGCCACCTTGCACTGCCACTTGCCGTCGTCCACGGCGTCGCCCGCCGGCGTCAGCAGGAAGCCGATGACCAGTGCGGCGAGGGTGCAGCCGACGAGCAGCCGCCAGTAACGCCGCAGGACGGTGAAGTGGTTTGCCGGTTCCACCGGTTGGATCCCCTCGCGATCGTGGTGCGGGCACGCTGCGCACCGGTCCGGCCCGCCTCGGCGGACCCCGGTGCCGCCGGGTACGGCAGGGTCGGGTGCGGCGGCCCCGGCCGCGGGCCGGGGGCGGACGCGATCAGGTGGCGGCGGCCGGTAACGCGGCCGACCGGCGCGGACCGCCCGGCTGGACGGCGCATCGTGGCAGTCGTTGTGACATCGGGCCCCCTGACGGCGTCGCCCACCCGGCCGCCCCGGCCCGGATGCCTCGCGCGGATCGCCGTACCCCCCGGCAGCCCGCTTCCCCCCTGCGATGCTTGCCGTCCCGGACCTGCGGCGCAAGCGCTTTGGCGATTCTCGGCGGGGCACATTTCGGCCCTCCCGCGCGCCCTGCCATGGTTGCGGCGGCTTTGTCCACTTTCCGTGGCATGTCAACTCCAGTGTGCAGGGCGGCACTTCGGTGCCCCGCCGGCGCAACGTCAGCGACCGGCCGGCACCAGGCGCAGCGACCGCTCGTAGAAGCCGACCATCTGCCCGCAGACCTGGGCCAGCGTGAACGAAGTGAGGAACCGCGCCCGGGCCGCCTTCACCCGCACCCGGGCCGCCGCCCGGTCGTCCAGGGCCGACACCAGCGCCGCCGCCAGCTCGGCCGGCCGCTCCGGCGGCACCAGCAGCGCGTAGTCCTCCGAACCGACGGTCTCGCGCAGCGCCGGGACGTCCGCGCACACCAGCGGCACCCCGACCCCCATCGCCTCCATCGCCGCACTGCCCAGCCCCTCCCAGCGGGAGGGCACCGCGAACGCGTCCGAGGCCGCCATCAGGTCGTACACGTCGCCGCGCGGGCCCAGGAAACGCACTTGCCCGGCCCGGGCCGCCAGCTCCTCCAGCCGGGCGGTCTCCGCGCCCGGGCCGCCCGCCAGCAGCAGCACCGCCTCCGGCACCTGCCGGCGCACCCCGGCGAACGCCTCCACCAGCACGTCCAGCCCCTTCTGGTACTGCTGCCGGGCGGCCGCCAGCACCACCGGGGTGTCCTGCGCCAGCCCGAGCGCGGCCCGCACCGCCGCCCGCCGTTCCGGTGTCACCGACCCGAGCAGCTCCGGGTCGCGGCCGCGCGGCACCACGTCGATCCGGTCCGGCGAGACCCGCAGTCGCCGCGCCATCGACGAGGCGACGTGCCGGGTCAGCGCGTGGAAGCGCCGGGTGCCCTGCGCGGTCGCCGCGTCCACCGCCTGCGCCGCCCGCACCTTCCACGGCGACAGCCCGCGCGCGTGCAGGTGCTCCGGCCCGTACGAGGAGTTGACCAGGCTCGACACCACCGGGGTGCCCGCGGCCAGCGCCGCCGCCCGGCCCAGTACGTCCGCCTCGTACAGCGTGGTGTGCACCAGGTCCGGCCGGTGCTCGCGGACCAGCCGGCGCAGCGCCGCGGCCCGCCCCGCCCGCCCCGACCCGTGCACCCCGAACACCCGCGCACCCGCCGCCACCAGCTCCGGCTGGAAGCCCCCCGGTGAGTCCTTCAGGTACGCGACGTCCAGGCGCACGCCCGAACGGACCAGGTGCGGGGCCATCGCGGCCAGCCCCTGCTCGGCACCGCCGATGCGGTGCAGGCTGTCGATCACATAGAGCACATGCACAGCAGCGACCCCCCGGGAACACCGGCGCGGCAGGTCTCCCGTCCGTCCCGCGCCCTGACAGGCGCTCAGCATCCCAGCCCCGGCCCGCCTCCGCCAGGAAATCCACCAGGACACGGGGCAGCGAGCCCGGGAGCGCGACCCCAGGGGCGCGCAGGGGCACCTCCCCAGCCTTCGGCCGGGAGGTGCCCCCACGCGCCCCTGACAGGTCCGTCCCGCTACCTCGAACGCCTGCGGGCGGCAGGCGGCCTGTGCCAGGGTCGGGGCATGCCAGCCGCCGAGTCCGCGCGCCCCGCCGTCCTGCACCTGGTCACCGACCCGCGGCGGCGCGGCGCCCAGAACCTCGCCCGCGACCTGCACGCCGAACTGCTCCACCGAGGCCACCGCTCCGAGCTGCGCTCCCTCCAGCCGCACCCCGACGCCCCCCGGGCCGAGGACGCCCACCCGCTCGGCCCCGGCCGCTACCACCCGGCCACCCTGCGGGCGCTGCGCGGCGCCGCCCGCCGCGCCGACGTGGTCGTCGCCCACGGCTCCTCCACCCTGCCCGCCTGCGCCGCCGCCCTGCTCGGCAGCCGCACCCCGTTCGTCTACGTCAACATCGGCGACCCGCGGCACTGGACGTCCTCCCCCGTCCGCCGGATCCGCACCGGCCTGCTGCTGCGCCGCGCCGCCGCCGTCGCCGCGATCTCCGACGGCGCCCGCGAGGTCCTGCTCGACCACTACCGGCTGCCCGCCCGCAGCGTCCGCACCATCCCCAACGGCCGCGCCGCCGACCGCTACCCGCCCGGCGCCGGCGAGGCCGACCGGCAGGCCGCCCGCGCCGCGCTCGGCCTGCCCGCCGAGGGCCCGCTGCTCGCCTGGGTCGGCGCCCTCGCCCCCGAGAAGCGCCCCGATCTCGCCCTCGACGCCCTCGCCCTGCTGCCCGGCGTCCACCTAGCCGTGGCCGGCGACGGACCGCTGCGCACCGAGGCGGCCGCCCGCGACACCACAGGCCGGGCGCACTTCCTCGGCACGCTCGCCGACCCGGCACCGCTCTACCGGGCGGCCGACGCCCTGCTGCTCACCAGTGACAGCGAGGGCGTGCCCGGCGTCCTGGTCGAGGCCGCGCTCGCCGGGCTGCCCGCCGTCGCCACCGACGTCGGCTGGGTCCGCGACGTCCTCCTGGACGGCGTCACGGGCCGCCTCGTCCCGCCCGGCGACCCGGCCGCCCTGGCCGGCGCCGTCGAGAAGCTGCTCGCCGACGCCCACGGCGCACTGGGCGCAGCGGCCCGCCGACACGCACTCGACCGCTTCGACCTCGCCGTGGTCGCCGACGCCTGGCAGCAGCTGCTCGCCGACACCGCCCGCCGCCCCCGACGCACCGTCTGAACAGGCCCGCCGCGCCGTCCGGAGGGGCCTTACGCACCGTCCGGACAGGGGCGGCCCGGAGCACCTGACGCACTGCCGGAGGGCACGCGCCGCCGAATCCGCCCCCCGCCTGTCCGCCGCCGTCAGGTGCGCGCATACTGGCCTGCGCGGCTCGCACCGCGCGACAGGGCCACCCCGGTCCCGGCACGGCTGCGCCGCGACGGGGGAAGGTGCGCGATGGCAGTACTCGCGATCATCGTCGGAGCCGGTCTGCTCTGGATGCTCACCGGTGTCCGGGTCGTCCAGCAGTACGAGCGCGGGGTGGTCTTCCGGCTCGGCCAGGTCCGCGGGCAGGTCCGCGGCCCCGGCCCGACGCTGCTGATCCCGCTGGTCGACCGGATGCGCAAGGTCAACGTCCAGGTCATCACCATGCCGGTGCCCGCCCAGGAGGGCATCACCCGGGACAACGTCTCCGTGCGGGTCGACGCCGTGGTCTACTTCCGCGTCGTGGAGCCGATCCGGGCCACCGTGGACGTGCAGAACTACATGTTCGCGATGTCCCAGGTCGCCCAGACCTCGCTGCGCTCCATCATCGGCAAGAGCGAGCTCGACGACCTGCTCTCCGGCCGGGAGAACCTGCACCGAGGCCTCGAACTCATGCTGGAGAGCCCGGCCGTGGGCTGGGGCGTGCACATCGACCGGGTCGAGATCAAGGACGTCGCCCTGCCCGACTCGATGAAGCGCTCGATGGCCCGCCAGGCCGAGGCCGACCGTGAGCGCCGCGCCCGCATCATCACCGCCGACGGCGAGTTCCAGGCCGCCGCCAAACTCGCCGAGGCCGCCACCGTCATGGACGCCACCCCGGCCGCCCTGCAACTGCGCCTGCTGCAGACCGTCGTCGAGGTCGCCGCGGAGAAGAACTCCACCCTGGTGCTGCCCTTCCCGGTCGAGCTGCTGCGCTTCTTCGACTCCGGTGCCAAGGCCGCTGCCGCCGCCGCTCCGGCCGCCCCGGCCGCGGAGCCCGCCGCCGAGGTGCCCGCGGGGGAGCCGTCCGAGCCGCCCGCGCTGCCCCGGCCCGCCCAGGCGCCCGACGCCGCCGCCCTGACGAAGTCCGAGCAGACCCCCGAGGTCTGATCCCGCCGGCTGTGCCGCGAACCGCCCGATCGGCCGACTGCTCGGCCGATCGGGCGAATCCATCCCCACCGGCCGGGATCCGGCTGGAGACTGACGGCCCGTCACTGCCAGGCTGGCGCCGTGAAGCTGCTGCGCACCGCCACCGCCCTGCTCGCCGCGACCGCCGCCACCGCCGCGATGGCCCCCGGAGCCACCGCCGCGGCCGCCGCCCCCGACACCCCGCGCGAGGGCGCCCACGCCCTGCACCCCGGCCACCCGCAGCGCACCGCCGCCGCCGAGCGGCAGGAGGCCGTCGAGTTCTTCTGGTACGGCTGCAAGCACTGCGCCCAGTTCGAGCAGCCGCTGGAGCGCTGGGCGGACCGGCACCGCGACGACGTCGTCCTGCGCCGGGTGCCCGCCGTCTGGCCGGGCGGTCCGGACGAGCAGCGCCAACTCGGCCACGCCAGGCTCTACTACACCCTGGAGCGGCTCGGCGCGGTCGACCGGCTGCAGGCCGAGGTCTTCCGGGCCGTCCGTGAGCGCCACGAGGACCTCACCACCGAGTCCGGCGCCGCCGCCTGGGCCCTCGCCCAGGGCCTGGACCCCGCGGCCTTCCGCGCCGCCTGGCACTCCCCGGAGGTCGACCGGCTGGTCGCCGACGCCCCCGGGCAGATGGCCCGCAACCGCATCACCGAGATCCCCACCGTCCTCGTCGGCTCCGGCCGCACCTCGCCCACCGGCGCCGGCGGCGTCGAACGGATGCCGGACGCCATGGACACCCTCGTCGAACACCACTGACCCGGCGGCCCGGCACCCGCCCCGCACCCGCCCGGGATCCGGCCCGCCCCCTGCCCGATCCACCTTCACCGAACCAGCCCCTGGCGCGCACACCTTGTGCCACAGTGGGACGCCCGGGCCGCACCTGCTGAGCTGCGGCCCACCGGCAGCCACATGCGAGAGGGCGGGGGCCCGTGGGGGGACACAGCGCGCAGGTCGTCGACGGGCGCGGAACGGAGCCGGCGGCCCGGCCCGCCGTGCCCGAAGGACCGCCGCCGGAGCTGCTCTTCAAGCGACGGCTGCGCCCGGCGCAGACCGCCCGCGAACTCTGGGCGGCCCGCGAACTCGTCCGCGCCCTCGCCGAGCGCGACCTGCGGGCCCGCTACAAGCAGGCCGTGCTCGGCTTCGCCTGGGCGGTGCTCACCCCGCTCGCGCTCTGCGCCATCTTCACCCTGGTCTTCCACCGCGCCGTGAAGATCGACACCGGCGGGGTGTCCTACCCGCTGTTCGCCTACGTCGGCCTGATCGTCTGGCAGTTCTTCAGCAACACCATGAACCAGGGCGCGCTGAGCCTGGCCAACAACCTCAGCCTGCTCAACAAGGTGTACTGCCCGCGCGAGGTCTTCCCGCTGGCGACCATGCTGGTCGCCTCCGTCGACATGCTGATCGGCGTCGGCGTGCTCGGTGTGCTCTTCCTGGCCACCTGGACGGCCCCCGCCGCGACCGCCCTGTGGGTGCTGCCGCTGCTCGCGATCCAGTTCGCCTTCACCTACGGCGTGGCGCTGATCCTCTCCGTCGCGGTGGTCTACCTGCGCGACGTCCGCCACCTGCTGCCGATCATCACGCAGATGGGCGTCTTCGCCACCCCGGTCGCCTACCCGCTGGCCCGGATCCCCGTCCGGATGCAGGAGATCTACTGCGGCATCAACCCGCTCGGCGCCGTCATCGAGGGCTACCGCCGCGCCCTGCTGTACGGCCAGGCCCCCGACGCCGGGCTCACCGGGATCGCCGCGGTGTCCTCGCTGGTCTTCCTGGTCGGCGGCTACCTGTTCTTCAAGAAGCTGGAAACGGGGATCGCCGATGTCGCGTGAGTACGAGCTGGGCACGATCCGCACCGAGCACGTCTGGAAGCGCTTCAAGGCCGACCAGCAGCGGATGCTGCTGCGCGACAAGGTCGAGTCGATGGCCCGCCGGCTGCGCGGAGGCCGCGGCGAGGACTGGCGCTGGGCGCTGCGCGATATCAACCTGCACATCGAACCCGGCGAGTCCGTCGGCCTGATCGGCTCCAACGGCTCCGGCAAGTCCACCCTGCTCAAGATGCTGACCCGGGTGATGTACCCGTACGGCGGGATCATCGACGTCCGCGGCCGGATCGGCGCCCTGATCGAGATCCGGGCCGGCATCCACCCCGACCTCACCGGGCGGGAGAACGTCTACCTGTTCGGCGCCCTGCTCGGCCTCAAGCGCCGCGAGGTGGCCGCCCGCTTCGACGACATCGTCGAGTTCGCCCGGCTCGGCGGCGCCATCGACCGGCAGGTCAAGTTCTACTCCTCGGGCATGCAGATGCGACTCGGCTTCGCCGTCGCCGCCTACCTGGAGCCGCACGTCCTGCTCGTCGACGAGGTGCTCGCCGTCGGCGACGCCGTCTTCCAGCAGCGCTGCCTGGACCGGATGCGCGAGGTCGCCGAACAGGGCACCACCATCGTGTTCGTCTCCCACGACCTGCCGGCCGTCCAGTCGATCTGCCGCCGCGGCGTCTGGCTGGAGCAGGGCACCGTCCGGGTCGACGCCGGGATCAAGGACGCCCTGGCCGGCTACCGCGACTCCATCGAGGCCCAGTCCGAGGCCTCCGCGCGCTCCGGCGAGCCGCTCCACCTCCTCAAGTACGAGGTCACCGGCGAGGACCGGGAGAACCTCACCACCGACGAGCCGATGACCGTCGAACTCACCCTCGGCGGCGACTACCGCGGCGACGCCACCCTGCACCTCGGCGTCAGCGAGGGCACCTCCAGCCCGATCTTCCAGATCAGCCACGAGATCCGGCTCACCGGCGACGACCACCACGTCGCCTGCGTGATCCCCCGCCTGCCGCTGCCCCGCGGCCGCTACACGCTCTGGGCGGGCGTCTACTCCATCGGCAAGACCGACGGCGGCACCCTGATGAGCTGGCACTCCGCCGGCCAGTTCGACGTGTTCGGTCCCGTGCTGGACACCCCGCCGCGGGCCGTGGTGCTGGCCGCGCCGGTCTTCGTCCCGCACCGCTGGGAGGAGTGACCGCGTGAGACCCGTCAGAGTGCTCGTGCACCTGAACAACCTGACCCTCGGCGGGGCACAGCTGAACGCCGTCGACATCGCCCGCACCCTGCGCGACCGCGGCCACGACCCGGTGCTCTTCGCCCAGGGCGTGGCCGGCGACGCACCACTGGTCGGCGTCGCCGCGGGGCACGGCCTGGACGTCGTGGTGGCCGGCGACCCGGACACCCCGCACCGCGAGGTCCGCCGCCGGCTGGAGGAGCTCGCCGACCGGCACGGCAGCGAACTCGTCCACGCCTGGGAGGTCCGGGCCGCCCGCAACGGCTACTTCGGACCCGGCCGGCTCGGCCGCATCCCCGTCGTCACCACCTTCTACGGCATCCGCATGCTGCGCGGCATGCCCCGGCACCAGCCGCTCGTGCTCGGCCTCGGCGCCCTCATGGGCGACGGCCGGGCCTTCGGCCACCGCGACGTCCGGCTCGTCGAACCGCCCGTCAACACCGCCACCGACGCCCCCGGCACGGTCGACGGCGCCGCCTGGCGCCGCGAACTCGGGATCGACGACGAAGAGTTGCTGCTCGCCATCGTCACCCGCCTGGTGCCCGACCTGGAGAAGGACGCCGGGGCCGAACTCACCGTCGACGCCGTCCGCGCCCTCGACGATCCCCGGGTCCGCCTCGCCGTCGTCGGCGCCGGCCCCAGCCTGCAGCGGCTCCGCGAGCGCGCCGCCGAGACCAACGCCGCCCTCGGCCGCGAGGCCGTCCTCGTCCCCGGCCAACTGGCCGACCCGCGACCCGCCTACGACGCCGCCGACATCGTCCTCGGCATGGGCGGCTCTGCCCTGCGCGGACTCGCCTTCGCCAAGCCCGTCGTCGTCCACGGCGCAGCCGGCTACACCGCCCTCCACGAACCCGGTCCGCTCGTCGAACCGCACGCCTCCCGCTGCATGTACGGCTACGGTGACGGCAGCCGCGATCCCGGCCCGCTCGCGGAACAGATCCGCGGCCTCCTCGACGACCCCGGCCGCCGCACCGAACTCGGCCGCTGGGGACGCGACTGGGTGGTCGGCCGCTTCTCGCTCGACAGCGTCGCCTCCGCCTTCGAACAGCTCTACCTCGAAGTGCTCGCCGCCCCGCCGGGCCCCGCACGCTGGCTCCGCGACCTCGAACAGATGGCCAGGTACGAGTTCACCAAACCCACGGCGCGGCGCCTGCTGGGACGGTGAGCCACCGGTCGGTCATTCCCTGTGATCGAACCCGTCGATCCGGCGTTGTCCCGGCGTTGCCGCGGCTGGCAGCATCGCAGCGTCGGGTCGTTCGCGGGCGCAGCGCGCGGCGACCGCTCTGCCCCTCCTTCTATCCAAGGGATCTGACAGCATGTCACGCGAGACCAGCGTCGCCATCGCCTACCACAGCGGCTACGGCCACACCGCCCGGCAGGCCGAGTTCGTCCGCCAGGGCGCGGAGGAGGTCGCCGGCACCACCGTCCACCTGATCGCCGTCGACCAGATCACCGACGAGCAGTGGGCGCAGCTCGACGCCGCCGACGCCATCATCTTCGGCTCGCCGACCTACCTGGGCGACGTCTCCGCCGCCTTCCGCACCTTCGTCGAGAAGACCAGCGGACGCTGGATGCAGCAGCAGTGGAAGGACAAGCTGGCCGCCGGCTTCGTCAACTCCGGTGCCAAGAGCGGCGACAAGCTGCACGCCCTGCAGTCGCTCTCCATCTTCGCCGCCCAGCACAGCATGGTGTGGGTCAGCCTCGGCCTGCTGCCCGGCTGGAACAAGTCGACCGCCTCCGAGTTCGACCTCAACCGCCTCGGCGTCTGGCTGGGCGCCGCCGCCCAGTCCAACGGCGACCAGGGCGCCGACGCCATGCACAAGTCCGACCTGGCCACCGCCGAGCACCTCGGCCGCCGCGTCGCCGAGCAGGCCCAGCGCCTCTCCGCCTGACCGCTCTGGCCGGCTTCACCAGCAGGTGGTGGCCGGCAACAGATCAGGGGCGCGGGGGACTGCGCGCAGTGGAAGGGCCCGAGGTCAGCCTCTCCCGACGCGCGCAGTTCTCCGCGCCCCTGTTCTGGTTTCGCCGTATCTGACAGGCCGGCCAGGTTCGGATTGCGCAGTTCCCGAGCCCCTGACCAGCCTCAGCGTTCTCCGCCGTAGGTGCGGCCCTTCCAGGCCGCTCCTCGGCCGCGCCAGTGCTGGACGGCCGAGTCCACCGTCATCATCAGGTAGAGGCCCGCGGTGAACGGCAGCAGCAGCGCCTCCGCCCACGGCCGCCCGTAGTACCGCTCCATCGGCGCGAAGGTCCCCGCCATCACCGCCCATGCGGCCCCGCCGAGCGCCGCGACCGCCGTCGACCCCGCGGCGGCCCCGGCGACCAGCGCGACGACCGGCACCAGGTAGACCAGGGCCAGCCCCAGGACCGTCCCGGCCAGTAGCAGCGGCGAGTGCCGCAGCTGGGCGTAGGCACTGCGCGAGACCATCCGCCACAGTTCCACCAGCCGCGGGTAGGGCCGCACGCTGTCGACCTGCTCGGCCAGCCCGAGCCAGGTGCGGCCGCCGGTCCGCTTGACGGCCCGGGCGAGGTTGACGTCGTCGATGACGGCCCCGCGGATCGCCGCGACCCCGCCCGCCCGTTCCAGCGCCTCCCGCCGGACGAGGCTGCAGCCGCCCGCCGCCGCGGCGGTCCGGGCCCCGGGCCGGTTGCTCCAGCGGAAGGGGTAGAGCTGGGCGAAGAAGTACACGAAGGCCGGCACGATCAGCCGCTCCCAGCGGGTCTCCACCCGCAGCCGCGCCATCTGCGACACCAGGTCCAGCCCCCCCGCCTCGGCGGCGGCGACGAGGTCGGCGAGCAGGGTCGGGCCGTGCGCGATGTCGGCGTCGGTGAGCAGCAGGAAGTCGGTGGCCCCGGCGAGTTCGACGCCGTGCCGCAGGGCCCACAGCTTGCCCGTCCAGCCGGTCGGCAGCGGGGGCGGGACGGTCACCTCCAGCGGCAGTCCGCCGTCCTCGCCGAGGCGGGAGGCGAGGGCCCCGGTGCCGTCCGAGCTGTGATCGTCGACGAGGATCACCCGCGCGGCGCCGGGGTACTTCTGGGCGAGCAGGCCGGGCAGCGAGCGCGGCAGGACCGCGGCCTCGTCGCGGGCTGGGACGACCACCGCCACCGACGGCCACCGGCGGGGTGCGGGCCGGGGCGGCAGCCGCTGGTCGGTGCGCCAGAACAGGCCGTGGCAGCAGGCGAGCCACACCCAGATCGCCAGGGACAGTGCGGACACCCACAGCAGGACGGTCACTTTGGCAGTCTGCCGCACCGCCGCCCGTCCGCCGCGGTTCCCGTGCGGAGCCGTTCGGTAGAGTCGTGCCCTGTGAAGATCGCACTGGTGGACTCCGGACTCGGACTGCTCGCGGCCGCCGCTGCCCTGCGCACGCTGCGCCCCGACGTGGATCTCGTGCTGTCGTCCGACCCCGACGGCATGCCGTGGGGCCCGCGCACCTCGGACGACATCGCCGAGCACGCCCTGGCCTGTGCCCGGGCCGCCGCGGCGTTCGAACCGCACGCCCTGGTGGTCGCCTGCAACACCGCCTCCGTCCACGGGCTCGCCCGGCTGCGGGCCGAGCTGGAGCCGGGGCTGCCGGTGATCGGCACCGTCCCGGCGATCAAGCCGGCCGCGGCGGCGGGCGGCCGGGTCGCGATCTGGGCCACCCCGGCCACCACCGGCAGTGCCTACCAGCGCGGGCTGATCGCGGAGTTCGGCGGGGGCGCCGAGGTCACCGAGGTGGCCTGCCCGGGGCTGGCCGACGCGGTGGAGCGCGGCGACCGGGCCGCCGTCGAGGCCGCCGTCGCGGACGCGGCGGGCCGCACCCCCGCGGGCACCACCGAGGTCGTCCTCGGCTGCACCCACTACGAACTGGTCAGGGACGAGATCACCGCCGCCCTGGCCGGCACCGCAGCCCCCGCGCTGCAGCTGTACGGCTCCGCGGACGCGGTGGCCGCCCAGGCCCTGCGCCGCCTCGACGGCCGGGACCTCGCGCCCGGCTCCGGCACCCTGACGGTGCTGCACAGCGGCCGCCCGTCCGAGCTCGCCGAGGCCGCCGCCCGCTACCCCGAGGGCCGTCTGATCTCGCGGGGCGTGCCCGTCCGCTGACGGGCGGATCCGCCGGTTCCGGCCCACCGCGGCGGGCCGGTTCGTAGGGTGACGGCATGACCGACACGATCGTGTTCGACCGGCTGTGCAACTTCCGCGACCTCGGCGGCCACCGGACGGCCGACGGCCGCGTGCTGCGGCCCGGGCTGCTGTTCCGCTCCGATTCGCTCGGCAAGCTGGACGGCCCGGACCTGGCCCGCTTCGAGGCCCTGGGCGTCCGTACGGTGATCGACCTGCGCTACCCGTGGGAGATCGCGCAGACCGCCCGCGTCCCGGAACTCCCCGGGCTGGCCTTCCACAACCTGTCGATCGAGCACCGCCCGTACGACCAGGCCGCACTCGGCCCCGAGGTCGACCCGGGCGTCTACCTGGCCGAGCGCTACGCCGAGGTGGCCGAGGACGGCGCGGATGAGCTGGCCCGGGTGCTCCGGGTGATCGCCGAGGCGGACGCGCCGCTGGTCTTCCACTGCTACTCGGGCAAGGACCGGACGGGCATCGTCGCGGCCCTGGTGCTGACCCTGCTGGGCGTCCCGGAGGAGGACGTCCTCGCCGACTTCGCCCGCACCGAGGACGCCACCGCCCGCCTGGTCGCCGAATGGCACGCCCGCCACCCGGACCTCACCCTCGTCTGGCCGGGCTACGGCCGCGCCCCGGCCGGGATCATGCGCCGCTTCCTCGCCGCCCTGGCCGACCGCTACGGCTCCGTGACCGACTACGCCGCCACCCGCCTGAACGCCGACCCCGCCCTCGTCACCGCCCTCCGCACCCGCCTCCTCAGCGGGTGACGGAGGAGAGCAGGGGCGCGCGGGAGTGCCCCGCGCGCCCCTGCCGTACGCGTCACACCGCCGCGCCGCGCAGCCGCTGCACCGCCGGCTCCAAGCCCGACAGGATGGTGTCGAAGCGGCGCGTCCCGGTCGTGGAGTCCACCTGCAGCCGGCTGATCCGCAGCGGGTGGGCCGGCAGCCGGGGCCCGAGCCGGTGGTCGGAGAGGAAGCCGAGCCGGTAGCCGAGCCGCCGCAGCACCGCGTCGGCCCGCGGGTCGTACCCCCCGTCCGGGTAGGCGAACGCGGTGGGCGCCTCACCGAGCCACTGGCTGAGCGCCAGGTGGGCGCCGGTGATCTCGGTGTGCACGGTGGAGTCGTCGCAGCGAGCCAGCGAGGGGTGCCCCAGGGTGTGGTTGCCGATGGCGACGTCGGCGTCCCGCAGCGCCCGCAGGTCCTCCGGACGGAGCTGCTCCTGCCGCGGCGGCCGGCGGTCGGCGCTGACCCGCAGTTCCTGCAGGCAGCGGCGGCGGTCCGGGTCGGGGAGCTCGCGCAGTCTGGCCAGCAGCCGGCCGGGCGGGCCGCCGGGCAGCAGGCGGGCCCGGCCGCCGTGCCGGGCGAGGTAGGCGGCCTCGTGCCACCAGAACGCCCGGTCGGTGCCGATCAGCTCGGCGATCACGAAGGCGGCGGCCGGGATGCCGCGGGCGGCGAGCATCGGCAGGGCGTGGGTGTAGACGGTGCGGTCCGCGTCGTCGAAGGTGATCAGCACCGACCGCGGCGGCAGCGGACGGCCCTCCGTGACGGCCCGCTCGACGTCGGAGAGCGAGACGGGGTTGGCGAGGCGGCGCATGCGGTCGAGCTGGGCGCCGAAGGACCGGGGGTCGGTGACCCCGTGGTAGGCGAGGACGGCGAGCCGCTGGGCGGCGCGGGCCCGGAAGAGCGGCTGGACGGGGGTGAGCCGCAGCCAGCTGCCGCGGTCCCGCAGCGGTGCCTTGCCGCGGGCGTGCACCGCCTCGCGCAGGGCGGTCGCGGACGACGGGGCGCTGACGGTCGTGGAATCGCTGAAGGTCGTGGACTCGGAGTACGGCACGCGGTTCCCCCCTCGGTCGCCGCAGCGCGGCGTGGCGGTACCGTCGGCAGGCGGAGCCCGGCCTCCGACCCCGGGTGCGGCGGCTCCGCCCCCGGTGTGATCCGGTCCGTTGCCGAGGACTCCCTGCCCGGCCGCGGACGGCTCCTGGATCGCTCAATGTAATGGAGACCATCGGGCACGACGGATGGTTGTACGGCCCTCGGCGAAATTTCGTCCGGCGTGCGCGGGCGCCTTTCCGGCCCACTCGTGGACACTGGCGGTGTGCCCGTAGCGGGGTGCCCGAGTAGCGTGGAGGACATGGTGCACACGGATCGTCACGAGGCGGTGACCCGCTGGGCGCGGATGTGGAGCGGATGCGCGCTCGAGCGCCACAAGCTGCTGCTCACGGTGGTCGGCGCGGCCTGCATCGCGGTGGGCATCCTGGTGGCCGTGCTGGTGCCGGACACCGGCGGCCCGGCCTGGGCGATGGCCGTCGCGGGCTGCCTCGCCGCGGGCGTGGTCGTGCTGGCGCGGGTCGCGGTGGCCGTGCTCCGCGGGCCGGCCAGGGTCGGCTGACACCCCGGACGGACCGTCCTGCCGAATTCCGGACGCGGATGTCCGCCATCCGCAGCGCTTTTCCCGGTGCCCGCCCGAATTCCGGTCGACCCGGCCGATTTCCGGCCAGGACTGCCATCGGAATGACCGGACGGGCCGGTTTTCGGCCCGCCTGCGCGCTTCTTTCACATTTCTCGGGCAGCAGCCCCACACTTCCCCCTACTGTGGTTCCCGCCCGGGCCGCCAACACCGCCCGGCGGGGGCCGGTCGGACGGCGCCGGGGAGCGCGCCGCGGAGGGGAGAACGATGGGGACGACCGCCGCGCCCGCGGCTGCCGGAGGTTTCCGCACCACGCTGAAGCGCGGACTGGCCCGCGCCGCCGGCTCCGTGCCGGGCGAGGGCGCCACCTACCTCATCTACCACCGGATCGGCGGCGGCACCGCCGACGAGCTGGACGTCGCCACCGCCGACTTCACCGCCCAGCTGGACCTGCTCGCCGACCTGCCGCCCGGCCGGGTGGTGCCCATCGACGAAGCCACCGACCGCCTGGCCGCCGGCCGCCGCACCCCCAGCACCGTGCTCACCTTCGACGACGGCTTCGCCGACGTGTACGAGCGGGCCTGGCCGCTGCTCAAGGAGCGCGGCCTGCCCTTCACCGTCTACCTGGCCAGCGGCCACGTCGGCGGTGAGATGCGCTGGGAGGGCTCCACCGCGAAGGGCCCGGCCGCGCCCGGCCTCAGCTGGGCGCAGCTGCGCGAGATGGCCGACTCCGGCCTGTGCACGGTCGCCAACCACACCCGCAGCCACGCCCGGCCGGTGCTGCTCACCACGGCCGAGCTGGACGGCTGCAACGACGACGTCGAGGAGCACCTCGGCACCCGGCCGCGGCACTTCGCCTACACCTGGGGCGTGCCGGTGCCGCACATGGCGGTCGCGCTGCGCGCCCGGTTCCGGACAGCCGCCACCGGCGAGGTCGGCCGGAACCTGCCCGGCTCGGACCCGGCCCGGTTCTGCCGGGTGCCCGTCCGCCGCACCGACCCGATCGACTTCTTCCGAGCCAAGCTCTACGGCCGGCTGGTCCCCGAGCGCGCCTACGCCCGGATCGTCGCCGCCGCCAAGGCGGTGGGCGCCCGTGCCTGAGCCCGCCGTCGCCGCCCCGCGTCCCGAACCCCGGCTGCGCGGCCCCGGCGGCCGCCCGCTGCGCGTCGCCCACCTGACCACCGTCGACATGAGCCTGCAACTGCTGCTCGCCACCGAACTCAAGGTCGACCTGGAGGCCGGCTTCGAGACCTACGGCATCAGCGCCCCCGGCCCCTACGTGCCGCAGCTGGAGGCGATCGGGGTGCGCCACGAGCCGCTGCACGCGCTGACCCGCGCCTGGCAGCCGCGGGCCGACGCCGCGGCCGGACGGGAGCTGCTGGCGGTGCTGCGCCGGATCGAGCCGGACGTGCTGCACACCCACAACCCGAAGACCGGCATCATCGGCCGGGTGCTCGGCCGGCTGGCCGGGGTGCCGGTGGTGGTGAACACCTGTCACGGCCTCTGGGCGCAGGCCCACGACCCGCTGGCGAAGCGGGCCTTCGTGCTCGGCGCGGAGGCCGTGGCCGGCCGCTTCTCGCATGCGGAGCTGTACCAGAACGCCGAGGACCGGCGCACCCTCGCCCGCGCGGTGCCCCGGTACCGCTCGCGGGTGGTGGGCAACGGCGTCGACCTCACCCGGTTCACCGCGGACCGCTCGGCCGACCGCGCCCGGCTGCGCGCCGGACTCGGCGTCGCCGAGGGCGAGCTGCTGGTCGGCGGGGTGGGCCGGCAGGTCGCCGAGAAGGGCATCCGGGAGTTCGCGGAGGCGGCCCGGGCGCTGGCCGGCAAGGCCCGCTTCGTCTGGATCGGCCCGCCCGACCCGGACAAGCCGGACGCGCTGGAAGGTGCCGAGAGCGGTGTCGACTTCCTCGGCCCCCGCTCCGACATGCCGGAGCTGTACGCGGCACTGGACGTCTTCGTCCTGCCGTCCTACCGCGAGGGCTTCTCGCGCTCCGCCATGGAGGCCGCGGCGGGCGGCCTGCCGATGGTGCTGAGCGACATCCGCGGCTGCCGGGAGATCGGCACCGACGGAGAGCACCTGCTGCTCGCACCGCCCGGGGACGCCCGGGCGCTCACCACGGCGCTGGACCGGCTCCTCACCGAGCCGGACCTGCGTGCGCGGCTCGGAGGGGCGGCCCGGGCACGGGCGCTCGGCGAGTTCGACCAGCGCGCGGTGGCCCGCGTCTCGCTCGAGACCTATGCGGCCGTGGCCAGGGCCAGGGGGCTGCCCTGGACGGTCGGCTGAGGGCCCGTCCACACCACCACACCCGTTGGGGGGAGAGCATGCAGCCTGTTGGGGGAGGTATCAGGCGCGGCGGCGATCTGCTGATCGCCGCGGCTGCCGGGATCGTCGCGGTCCCGCTCGGCCTCCTGATCGTCGTGCTGATCCGCTGCACCATGGGGGGCCCGGTGCTGTTCCGGCAGACCCGCACCGGACGGCACGGCAAGGAGTTCGACATCCTGAAGTTCCGCACCATGCGGGAGAAACGTTACGCCGACGAGCCGGACGCTCCGCGGATCACCCGGCTCGGCACCTTCCTGCGCACCACCAGCCTCGACGAACTGCCCCAGCTGTGGAACGTCGCCCGTGGGGAGATGGGCGTCATCGGCCCCCGGCCGACCCTGCCGGAGCAGGTCGTCCACTACTCGGACCGCCAGCGCGGCCGGCTCGCCGTCCGCCCCGGCCTCACCGGCTGGGCCCAGGTCAGCGGCCGGAACTCGATCACCTGGCCGGAGCGGATCGAACTCGACCTCTGGTACGTCGAGCACCGCTCGCTCCTGCTCGACCTGCGCATCCTGCTGCTGACCGTCAAGGTGCTGCTCCGGCCCGCGGGCATCACCGCGGCGGGCGGCGTCAACCCCGGCTTCCCCGTCCCGGCCGAGCCGCCGGCCCGGGTGGTCGTCCCGCTGATCGCCCCGAGGGAGGCCGAGCAGGCGGCCCCGTCCGCCGCCTCACCCGCCGCCGCCGGCCGATGATGGAGCCATGACCGACGCCCAGCTGTGGATCGCCGGCGCCGGGGGCGTCGGCCGCGAGGCACTCGACACCGCACTCGCGGCCGGCGTCCCGGTGGCCGGCTTCCTCGACGACCGGGCCCGCGGCACCGAGGTGCGCGGGCTCAAGGTGCTCGCCCCCGAGGACCTGCCGCCCGGCAGCCGCTACCTGGTCGGCATCGCCGACCCGCACGTCCGGCGGCGGCTCGCCGTCCTGCTGGACGCGGCCGGCGGCGAGCCCGCCGTGCTCGTCCACCCGCGGGCGCTGATCGCCCCGGAGACCGAACTCGCCCCCGGCTGCCTGGTGATGGGCGGCGCGTACGTCTCCAGCAGCGTCCGCCTCGGCCCGCACAGCCAGGTGCACTACAACGCCACGGTCGGCCACGACGCGGTGCTGGGGGAGCGGGTCACCGTCTACCCGGGCGGCAACGTCTCGGGCTCCGTCCGGCTCGCGGACGGAGCCACCGTCGGCTCCAACGCCGTGGTGCTCCAAGGGCGCACGGTGGGCGAGGACGCCTTCGTCGGCGCGGCCGCCGTGGTCACCCGGGACGTCCCGCCGGGCACCGTCGTGGTCGGCTCCCCGGCCCGCCCTCTGCGCCGGCCCGTCCCGCGGACGGCCGACGCCGGGTGACGGGGGCCGGCCCGGTCCCGCGGGTTAGGGTCGGGCCATGGCCATTCCGAGCTTCCTCGCCGAACTCCGTGCCCTCGTCGGCACCCGCCCGCTCTGGCTCTCCGGCGTCGCCGCCGTGATCGTCGACGAGCAGGGCCGCGTCCTGCTCAACCGCCGCAGCGACAACGGCAGGTGGGCGCTGATCGGCGGCATCCTCGACCCGGGCGAGCAGCCCGCCGACGGCCTCGTCCGCGAGGTGCAGGAGGAGACCGGCATGAGCGTCGAGCCCGAGCGGCTCACCTCGGTGACCGTCTCCCCGATGCAGGAGTACCCGAACGGCGACCGCGCCCAGTACCTCGACCTGACCTTCCGCTGCCGGCCGGTGGCCGGCGAGCCGCGGGTGAACGACGACGAGTCGCTGGAGGTCGGCTGGTTCGCCCCGGACGCCCTGCCGCCGCTGGACGACTACGCGCGGCACCGGCTGACCCTCGCCCTCGCCGGTGCCGAGCAGGCCGTGTTCTCCTTCGACCCGCGGGTCAGCGGGAGCTGAACCACTCCGCGGTGCGCTCAAGGCCCTCTCGCAGCGGCACCGGCCGGACGTCCGGGAACAGCTCGCGCAGCCGCCCGTTGTCGGCCTGCGAGTCCCGGACGTCCCCGGCCCGCGGCTCGGTGTGCTCGGTCTCCAGCGGCCGGCCGAGCACCGAGCCCAGCTCGCCCACCAGCTCCAGCAGGGTCGTCCGGGTGCCGAACGCCAGGTTCACCGGGTCCGGGTGGACGACCCGGCGCAGCACCGCCTCGGTCAGCACCTGCGCCACCGTGCCGACGTAGGTGAAGTCGCGGCTCTGCCCGCCGTCCCCGTGCACCGTCAGCGGCCGGCCCGCCAGCGCCGCGTCCAGGAAGGCCGGCACCACCGCCGCGTACGCGTGCCCGGCGGGCTGCAGCGGGCCGAAGACGTTGAAGAAGCGCAGCGGCAGCACGCCCAGGCCGTAGCAGTGGTGGTAGGCCGCCAGGTACGCCTCGGTGGCCAGCTTGCTCACCGCGTACGGGCTCATCGGGGCGGTGCGCATCGTCTCGCGCTTGGGCAGCTCCCGGTTGGCGCCGTACACCGAGGAGGAGGACGCGGCCGCCACGTACAGGCCGCCCGCGCGGCGGGCCGCCTCCAGCACCTCCAGGGTGCCGGTGGCGTTGGCGTGGTGACTGGCCAGCGGGTCCTTCACCGAGCGGGGCACCGAGGGCAGCGCGGCCAGGTGCACCACGGCGTCGGCGCCCGCGAAGGCCTCGTCCAGCAGCGCCGCGTCCAGGATCGTGCCCTGGTGCAGCGTCACGCCGAGCCCGTCCAGATTGGCCTTGTCGCCGGTGGACAGGTCGTCCACCACCCGGACCTCCCCGACCTCCGGACGGGCCAGCAGCTCCCGGACGAGGTTGGCGCCGATGAAGCCGGCTCCGCCGGTGACGACCACGCGCATGCTGGGACTCCCCACGTTCGGCCGGAGCCTCTCCCCGCCCCGCGCTCCCGGCCGATGCTAGCGGCGTGCCCGCCGCCCGGAGGGCGTTCCGTCACAGATGGGGCCGACCGGTCTTGTGCTGGCGGTACGTCTCCTCGGCCGCGTCCAGCACGGCCGCCAGGTCGCCGCCCGCCGTCGCGGTGACCACGGCCGCCACCGCGCCCTCCACGAACGGTGCGTCGGCGAACCGCACCGGGAAGGGCAGCCCGTGCTCATCCGCGTCGGCGAGCAGCGCCAGCACCGTGGAGACCGCGCTGCCCAGGTCGGAGAGGACGGCCACCCCGTGCCCCTGGTCCACCCGCCGCGCCGCCGCCGCGACCAGGACGGCGCTCGTCCCGAGACCGTCATCCGGCGTGCCGCCGGTCGCCGACACCGGGGCCGGGTCGTCGCTGCCGGCCATCGTCAGCGCGAGCCGGCGCACCGCCAGCGCCAGCTCCTGGCTGTGCGAGACCAGCACCACCCCGACCCGCCCGTGCCCCGCCGGCCGGGTCGGCCGGGTCGGCCGGGGCACCGGCGCCGGCCGGGTCGCGGTCGCGGACCCGGCGCCGGGGGCTGACGGGGCGTCGGAGATCGGGATCACATCGGTGCGCGTGCCGGCCCGGCGGTCCATCGGCTGCTCCCTGGAGGCTGAACGATCGTGCGGGCACCACTCTCGCAGCCCCGCGCCACGGGACGGGCCAATGGCGGCCGTGTCTACCACAGCCGATCGCCGCCCGGCGGGCGATCGGCCGCATCGCCCTCCCGCGGGTCGAAGTCGCCCCGCCGGCCGCCGGCCGCTGGCTACATTGGAGCCCGGACGACAGCGGGAGGAGCACGGGATGGCGACCGACACGGTGACCGGCACGGAGCGCATGCCGAAGCCGAGACTCGACCTCGACGGGGCGGAGTGGCTCTCCAGCAGCCAGGGCGTCGGAGACGTCCAGATCGCCTTCGTCGACGGCTTCATCGCGATGCGGGACGGGCGCAACCCCGACGGCCCCGCTCTGATCTTCACCCCGGCGGAGTGGCGGGCCTTCGTGCTCGGCGCCCGGGACGGCGAGTTCGACCTCACCTGACGGCGGCGCCCGGCGGACCTCCGGCTGAACCCCCGGTGACGGCACGGAGGTCACAAATGAATTCTGATGGTCCGAAACTCGTTGACTGCTGGACAAGCGGCAGCCCACAGTATGGAGCAGGCAGACGCCGTGCCGACCGCCCCCACGCGGTCGAGCACGGCGCCCGCTGTGCTGCCCGTCACCGGCGCCGGCGACGAGCTCCTCCCGAGGTGTCCCCACACGCACCGGAGTGCGTCGGCCACCCGGGCCCGTGAAGGGCCGGTCGTCGCCGGGAGGAAGGCACCGTGCCGAGAGCTACTCGGCGGCGGTACCGATCGTCCGGGTCATCCGCACGCCCCCACGCGGCGGTGCCCCGGACAGGTCCGCGAGTGCGACGGGCCGGGGCCCCGCGAACCAGGCTTGTGGATTTGTCGTTCCTACGGCTGTCGTTCGTACTGCTCCGCCGTCCGGCCCGGCACCCTGGCGGGCAGCGGGACGGCGACGGTGGATCAGGTCTGTTCGCACGACGACGTGCTGAGCGAGGGAAGCGTGGCATGGCACGCCTGAACAGGCCGCCCCCCGGTGGGACGAACCCACAGCGGCTGTCGTGCTGAACCGAACGTAGCCCGGACGGTTGCTCAGAGTCAACATTGGTCTCTGAGCGTCGATGCCCGGCCGGTCACCGCCGTGCGCCCGCGTGCGCCGGGGCACCCGTGCGCGGGCCCCGCGGCCCCCGACCCGTACGATGGTGTCATGTCATTCCTCCGCCGTCGCTCCGGCTCGCCCGCAGGTCCGGACTTCGACGTGCTCGCGATGGACCCGGGCGACTGGCCCGGCCACTTCGGGGCCATGACGATGAACGCCCAGGACGGCTCGTGCCAGGGGATCTTCCTGCGCTACGACCTCTTCGGCGGCCGCGGCCCCGCCATGTTCATCGGCAACCTGCCGGAGGGCTCGCCCGCCCGCGAGCCGGAGGACGGCGTGCCCTTCGAGGTCCGCCAGCTGCTCGCCGCCCTCGAGAACGACGAGCCGGTGGACTTCGTCTCCGCCGAGGACTTCCCGGTGATGCTCGGCGACGACCTGCTGATCGTGAAGAAGGTCAAGATCTCCGAGGAGCGGGTGTTCTGCTCCCAGTTCGGCCGCAGCGACGGCGTGCTGGTCACCATCGCCTCCTGGGACCGCCCGATCGCGGACGACCTCTACCAGCTGCTCAAGCCGCTGCCGGCGGAGATGTTCCAGCAGGGCTGAACCGACCGGTACGGACGCGCTTGACGGTATCGATCAACGCTTCGTACAGTCACCGGCATGTCGTGCCGCCCTCCCCTGCTCACCCGCCGCAGGCACCTGGACCTGCGACGCGACGCGGGCGGGACCTGTCCGGGCAGATGACCGGGGCCTGAGGCCCCCTCGTCCCCGCGGCACCGGGCCCCGCAAGGCGCCCGCACCCACCGGACCGCAGGCCGCAGCGCCCGCGGACGGCCCGCACCGTGCCGCCCCCGCAGCCCGCGTCCCGCCAGCCCGGAGGCACCCGCCATGACACCCGCCACCGCCCCGCCCGACGAGCGCGCCGCCGTCGCCGAGGCCCTCGCCCGACTGCCCCGCGTCGCCGACCTGCTCGCGGCCCGCGCGGAGGAGCACGACCGCGACGGGACCTTCCCCTACCAGGGCGTCGAGGCCGTGCACGAGGCCGGCCTGCTGACCCTCACCGTGGCCCGCCGGCACGGCGGAGCCGGGGCCGGACTCGCCGACACCGTCCGTGCGCTCGCCGGACTCGGCCGCGGCGACGCCTCCGTCGCCGTGCTCGCCGCCCACACGCTGCTGCTCCACGCCGAACAGGCCCGCGCCGGACTCTGGCCGGCCGCCGCGTACCGCAGGGTGCTCACCGAGTCCCGCCGCGGGCCGGCCCTGCTCGGCAGCCTCCGCGGCGAGTCCGGCAGCACCGCGACGGTGGCTCACTGGGACGGCGAGGCCTGGGAGTTGACGGGACGCCAGCACGACTGCAGCGGCGCCGAGGCGCTCGCCTGGATGGCCGTCCCCGCCCGCACCGACGAGGCCGTGCCCCGGACGGGCCTCTTCCTCGTCCGCGGTGACAGCCCGGGCCTGGAGATCGACCCGGTCTGGGACCAGCTCGGCCTGCGCGCCAGCGCCGGCCACGACGTCGTCCTCGACCGGGTGCGGGTCGCCCCCGAGCTGGCCGTCCGGCTGACCGTGCCCGGCCGGGAGACCCCGGAGCAGCGGGCCGCCGCCGACACCGCCCGGGCCTGGCACGACCTCGCGCTCGCCGCCGTCCACCTCGGCACCGCCCGGGCCGCCCAGGACTGGCTGATCCGCTTCCTGCGCCAGCGCACCCCGGCCAACCTCACCGAACCGCTCGCCACCCTGCCACGACACCGCTCCGCGCTCGGCGAGATCGAGGCCGCCCTGATCGGCGCCGAGGAGGTGCTCGGCGCGGTCGCCGCCGCCGTGGACCGCGGCGAGACCGGCGCCGCCGGCCGCAGCGCCGCCGCCCAGCTGCTCGCCGGACGCGCCGCCACCGCGGCCGTGCAGCAGGCCGTCGCCCTCAGCGGCAGCCCCGGGCTCAGCCGGCGCCACCCGCTGGAGCGCTACCTGCGCGACGTCCTCAGCAGCCGCACGCACTTCCCGCCGGACGAGACCGTGCTGGACACGCTCGCCGCGGCCGCGCTGGAACGCGGCGGTCCGCGCCGCTCCGGGTAGTCCGGAGCAGCTCCGGTCCACCCGGCCCCGACGCGGACCGCGCACGCCTCAGCGGGTGCCGACCGCCGCCCGTACCGCGCGGCGGGCCAGCGCCGCGTCGTCGTACAGCCGGCGGATCATGATGCGCTGCTCCTCGCCGGCGCCCGGTACGTCGTGCAGCCGGATCTCCCGCATCAGCACCAGGACGAGGTTCACCAGGAAGGCGTCCCGGGCCAGCGTGCCGCCGGACTGCGCGAGTTGGCTGATCTGGCGGCGGGCCGCGGTGTCCCCGGAGAGCACGCTCCACAGCACCGCCAGGTCGTACCCGGGCAGGTACCAGCCGGCCTCCTCCCAGTCGAGCAGCACCGGGCCGGACGGCGCCAGCAGGATGTTGCCCAGCAGAGCGTCGCCGTGGCACAGCTGCCGGGGCGTGTTCGCCAGTCCGTGCAGCAGCTGGCGCAGGTCGCCCGCGTCCCGGTCGGTGAGCTGGCCCACCGAGTGGAAGCGCGCGATCTCCATCGAGTAGTCCAGCGGCTTGCCGAAGACGTCGGTCGGCGGACGCCACAGGTTGAGCGTGCGCACCGCGCCGAGCACCGCGCGGACCTCGCCCGGGGTGGGCGGGTTCACCGGGTGCCGCTCGCGGGCCGCGGGCCGGCCCGGCACCCGCTCCAGCACCAGCACGCAGCGGTCGTGGTCGGCCGCCACCAGCCGGGGCAGCCGCACCGGCGGGCGGTGCCGGACGAACGCCCGGTAGACCGCCACCTCGTGGTGGAAGCGCTCGACCAGCTGCTCGTCCCGGGCGGCCTGCGGCGCCAGGCACTTGGCGACCACCGGGGCCCGGCCGATGGTGCCCGCGACGAGGATGTGCCGGCTGCCCTCCCGCAGCACCTGCCGGGGGAGGAAGGCGGGACATATCCGCGAGACGGCGGCCAGGGCGGCCTTCACGGCGGGCGTCTGCAGCGCCGTGGGGTCGACCCGGTCGACGAAGCCCTCGCCCGTGCGGGTGGTCAACAGGCGGCCGGGGACCGACCGGACGGGGGGGCCGGCGAGCGCGGTCCTGGCCATGACGGTGCGGGGGTCGCGCAGCTCGGTGCCCCGTGGCGCGGGCCGGCCGCCGGCCGCGGTCGGGGGCCGCAGCGCGGGGCGGGCCTGCCCCGGGAGGTGGCGCGCGGTGCCCGGTTCGGGGGCGGGTGCCGGGCGGGTGCCGGTGCTGGCTGTGGAGTACATGGGCTGGTGAGGGTCCCTTCCTGGCCGACTGCGGTGCCGTCTTCGCCCGTCCGTGCCGGAGCCTGCGAGCTGCCCCCGGCGCGATGGGCGGCCCGGGTGGAGTGCGGGCGTCGGGCGCGGTGCCGACGGGCCTCCTCCGCACCCTGGGGAATGCGGTGTCCGCCTGCCGCGCCGTGCCCGACGCCCCCGCGCCACCCGGCTTCGCCACCCCCTCCGGGACTCCCGGAAGGTCCGCCCGGAGCCGGTCGGACGGGCCGCTGACGGTCCGTCGGGCCGGAACCGTGGACGTTCCGGCCGCCTCCCGGCTCCGAAGTCGGGGTGGCGCATTCCTACCTGACACCCCGTCGGCACTGGCACACCATGTGGCGTGCCCTGGCGAACCCTGGCGAATGGTCGCGTGGCATGTGACAGAGCCACTACTGTCGAAATCAGCCGAGGAACCTGGGGGCTTCACGTGAGCAAGGGGCCGAACGCCAGACTCGCCGACCTGTTCGCCCTGACCGGATGGTCCAAGGGCGAACTCGCCAGGCTGGTCAACCGGCGCGGTGCGGCGATGGGGCAGCAGCAGCTCTCCACCGACACCTCGCGGGTGCGGCGCTGGATCGAGCAGGGGGAGATCCCCCGCGATCCGGTACCGCGGGTGCTCGCCGCCGTGTTCACGGAGCGGCTCGGCCGTGTCGTCACCACAGAGGACCTCGGTCTGGAACGACACCGGCCCACCAGGGCGGGCACCCCCACGGAGACGGCGGCGGTCGTGCCCTGGCAGCCGGATCGAACAGCGGCGGTCCTCACCGAGTTCACGGGAATGGACCTCATGCTGAACCGACGCGGTCTGGTCGGTGCGGGCGCGGCGCTCGCCGCCGGCACCGTCATCGCCGACAACCTGCACGACTGGCTCACCGGCGACGGCGTCGCCCACGCCGCCGAACGGCCCGGCCCGCGCCACGTGCTGACCCAGGGCGGCGCACAACCCGTCGTGGACGTGTACGACGCCGGCCCGGTCGGCAACGACGAGGTGACCGCCCTGGAGCGGTCCGTGGAGGTCTTCCGCGCCTGGGACGCCTCCCGCGGCGGCGGCCTCCAGCGCAAGGCCGTGGTCGGCCAGCTCAACGAGGTCGGCGGCCTGCTGACGCACCGCCACAACCCGTCCGTCGAGCGCCGGTTGTGGACGGTCGCGGCCAACCTGGCGGTGCTGGCCGGGTGGATGTCGCACGACGTCGGCCTGGAGCCCACCGCGCAGAAGTACTTCGTGATCGCCGCGCAGGCCGCCAAGGAGGCCGACGACCGGCCCCGGGCCGGCGAGGCGATCTCGCGCGCCGCCCGCCAGATGCTCCACCTCGGCCGCGCCGACGACGCCCTGGAGCTCATGCAGCTCGCCCAGGCCAGCGCCGGCGACCGGGCCCAGCCGCGGACACGGGCCATGCTGCACACCGTGGAGGCCTGGGCGCAGGCCTCGCTCGGCCGCTCCGAGGCGACCCGGCGGGTGCTGGGCGAGGCCGAGGACCTCTTCGTGCAGGACGCCGACGAGGCACCGCCGAGCTGGATGCAGCTCTTCAACGAGGCCGAGCTGCACGGGATGCAGGCGCTGGTCTACCGGACCCTGGCCGAGCACGACCCGGGCGCCGTCCGGCTCGCCGAGCAGCACGCCCGCCGCGCCATCGACATGCGCCCGGTCGGCCGGGAGCGCTCCGCGCTGCTCGACCAGATCACGCTGGCCTCGGTGTACTGGATCTCCGGCGAGCCGGACGAGGCCTGCCTGCAGGCCAAGCTGGCGATGAACGCGATCAACCAGACCTCCTCGATGCGGACCTGGGACCGGCTGCGCGAGATGTACCGGCTGGCCGGCCAGTACCAGGGGCTGCCGGAGGTCGCGGAGCTGCGCGAGGAGATCGACGCGGTGATGCCGCAGCGCCGCCGGCAGGTCTAGGAGCTTTCTTCCAGGACGCACGGATGCCTCTTGGGGAGGTGCCCCCACACGCCCCTGAATCGACCTCCCGAGTGTTCTGAGAAGGGTCCGGGGCCCGCCGGGGGAGCCGCTCGGTCAGGCCCGGACGGGGCGGATCAGCATGCGCAGGGCGGTGGCCCGGCCGTCCCTGCCGAGCAGGGGGGCGCCGGTGCAGCGCACCGTGCTGGTGCGGCCGTCGGGCCGGCGTATTCGGACGGTCGCGGCGCCGGTCCGCCCGTGCACGAGGATCCGGGTGACCAGGCGGCAGAGCTGCGGACGGTCCTCGGCGTGCAGCAGTACGGGGAACGCGTCCAGGGTGAGCGGGCCCAGCCCGGGGTCGCGGCCGAGCAGGTGGAAGGCGCCGTCCGACCAGTGCACGTCGTCGGTGAGCAGGTCCCACTCGGCGGCGGCGACGTCTCCCGGACGGCTCACGGCGGGTGCGTGGCCGGCGGTCAGGCTCATCGGGGCTCGCTGCGTGTTCGGAGGAGGGTGAGGGTGCGGCCCGCGGGGGCCGTTCCCAGAGCCTGCCACAGCGTTCCGTCCGATGTGGGGTATTTGCGGACATCGTCCGCGGATTTTCCGGAGGCATATGCCGGAGCCGCTCGGGGGCCGCCGAGGGGCCGGGCGTGCACGGGCGGTTTTCCGCCGCCGATCCGTTGCCCTGTGTGCAGATAACGGCCCCAGGCGGTAGCCTTCGGTGATTCCGGCGCCCGGGCGCCTGTCCAGGACCGATCCACCCCCGGCGACGGAAAAGCCGTTGCCTCGACGACCGCCGCAACGGATGCTGACCTCATGTTCGAGCCAGTGATAGCGCCCAGTGCCAGTCTCGTCGGCCTCCTGCAGAGGGGCCGCGGCGACGGGCAACTGCATGCCCTGGCCGCCGACCGCGCCGAGGCGATCGCCGCCCTCGAGTCCTGCGTCACCCACGACCCCCGTGCCGACTGGCAGGTCGAGAACCGCTCCCTCTACTACGCGCGCCTCTACATGGAGCTGGAGGCGCCGCTCACCGGCATTGAGGCCCACCTGCGCGCCCCCGAGGACGCCGTCGACCAGGACGAGGCCCGCACCGGCCTCGCCCTGTCCGTGCTCGGCCACCTCGCCGCCTACGGCCGCCGCGACGCCCTCGACCTGCTGCGCGGCTACACCGCCACCGGCTGGAACTGGGCGTGGGCGCTCGACGAACTCGCGCTGCGCGACGACGACCGGTCCCTGCTCTCGCTCGCCCCCGCCGTCCTCGGCCGCTTCCCGGCCGGCCCGGAGGGCGACGCGGAGCTGCGCGCCGCCGTCCGCGGCGCCTACGAGCCGCGGCCCTGGCGGCTGTGGGCCGCGCACCACCCGCGGATCGCCGCGGCGAGCGAGCAGTCACCCTTCGACCTGTGGCAGCGGCAGATGAACCGCGGCGGTGTCACCCCGGGCTGGAGCACCGCCGACGTGCTCGCCTGGGCCGACCACCAGGATCCGGCCGATCCGACCGGCCCGGCACCGGACGCGGCGGCCGCCGCCCGCCGCGCAGCCGCGGCCGCCCGCTGCCTCGCCGCCGTCGTCCGCCCCGAGGACCGCCCCGCCGTCCTGGACGCCGCCCGTAACGGCGCGCCCGGCGCCCGCAGCGCCGCCCTGCGCCACCTCGTCGACCGGAACGATCCCGCCGCGGCCGGCCTGATCGAGGCCGCCGCCGCCGACGTCGACGAGCGGATCGTCACCGCCGCCCTGGAGGTGCTCGGCCGGATGCGCGGACCGGAGGCACTGGCCCACGCCCGGCGCTGGGCCGACCCGGCGACCGGCGGCGCCGACAGCGCGCTCGGCGAGGCCGCCGTGCAGCTCCTGGCCGACGCAGGCGAACCGGCCGACGGCCCGCTCGTGGTCGACGCGCTGCGCCGCTGGATCTCGGTGCGCGGCACCGACGGCGCGGGCCTGGCGACGCTGGTCGACGGTGCGGGGCGGCTGGCCGCCGTTGCTGCCGTCCCCGCCCTGCGACACGTGTACGGCGAGGCGGTCTCCTCCGAACTCCGCGGCCGGGCCGCCCGCGCGCTCGCCGTGACCGACCCGCACTTCGCCGAGGGCCCCGCGGTCGAATGCCTCTGGGACTGCGAGGAGTCGACCCGTGAACTCGCCGCCCGCCACGTCACCACAACGGGTGATGTACGGGTGCTGGAGCGTCTGCGCAGGCTGGCCGCCGACCCCGCGGAGGAGGCCGAGGTGCACGCCGCCGTGAGGGTACGGCTCACCTCGCGCGAGCGCCCGTAGATCATCGGAATCGACGATCGGGGGCGGACGCCCCACGTCGGTGCGGCATCATGGGCAGGACGCCGAATCGGCCGCAGGCCGGCCGTCCACCCCGGGGAGCACCGCCGCCATGAACCGATCCCGCCTCCTTGCCCGCGCCGCCGTCCCGCTGGCCGCCGCGGCCGGCGTGCTCGCCCTGGCGGGCCCGGCCCTGGCCCACGTCGAGGTCGAGTCCGCGACGGCACAGGCCCTGGCGACCGACGCGGTGGTCGCCTTCGACGCCGAGGGCGAGTCGTCGAGCGCGGGCATCAAGCAGGTCAAGGTGGTGCTGCCGACCGGGATCGCGCCGTCCGACGTGTCGCTGGTCGAGGCGCCCAAGGGCTGGACCTTCACCCCGTCCGAGGACGGCTACCAGGTGGCCGGCAACGCGCTCGCCCCCGGCAAGAACGCCGCCTACAAGATCAAGGTGCGCCAGCTGCCGAACGAGAAGTCGGTCGTCTTCAAGACCCTGGTCACCTACTCCGACGGCCACGTCGACCGCTGGATCGAACTGCCGCAGGGCGGCGCCGAGCCCGCGAATCCCGCACCCGTCCTGAAGCTCGCGGCCGCCTCGCCCGGGGCGAAGCCGCTGCCCGCCTCGTCCTCCGCGACCCCCTCGGCCGCGCCGACCACCGCGTCCGCCGTCCCGTCCGCGGCGCCGAGCGCCGCGCCGTCCTCGGCGAGCCCCGAGGCGACCGCCCCCGCCGCCTCCGACGGCGGCTCCGGCAGCGGCACGGCCACCGTGGTGGTGGTCGCCGTGCTGGCCGCGGCCATCGTCGGCGTCGTCCTCTGGCGCCGCCGCGCGGCCCCGCGCGACTGACGCCGGCGACCGCGACCGACCGCGAACGGCGCAGGGCCCGGTCCGTTCGTCGGACCGGGCCCTGCGCATGCCGGACCGGCTACCCGCCGACGCCCGCGTCCGGGGCCAGCACGCCCGCGGTGACCAGCCCGACGATCACCACGCCGAGCGCGACCCGGTACACCACGAACGGCATGAAGCTGTTGTGCGAGATGTACTTCAGGAACCAGGCGATGGCGGCGTAGCCCACCGCGAAGGCGATCGCGGTGGCCAGCAGGGTCGGCCCCCAGGCCGGTGCCGGGCCTTCACCGATCTTGAAGAGCTCCAGCGTGCCCGAGGCCAGCACCGCCGGGATCGCCAGCAGGAACGAGTAGCGCGCCGCCGCCTCCCGGCTGTACCCCATCAGCAGGCCGGCGCTGATCGTTCCGCCCGAGCGGGACACCCCCGGGATCAGCGCCAGCGACTGCGCCAGACCGTACGCCGCCGCGTGGGGGAGCGTCAGATCGCTGATCGGGCGGGCGTTGCGGACCGCCCGGGAGCGGTCCGCGACCGCCAGGACCAGGCCGAACACGATCAGCGTGGTGCCGATGACCCGCAGGTCGCGCAGCGAGGTCTCGATGGTGTCCTGGAAGGCCGCGCCGAAGACGCCGATCGGCAGGGTGCCGACGATGACGAACCAGCCCAGCCGGGCGTTCGGGTCGCTGCGCCGCGCCGGGCTGAACAGCGAGGCGGCCCAGGCGCCGACGATCGCGGCGATGTCCCTGCGGAAGTAGATCAGCACGGCCGACTCGGTGCCCAGCTGGGTCACCGCCGTGAACGCCGCCCCCGGGTCGTCCCAGCCCGCCAGTGCCGAGAACACGCGCAGGTGCGCGCTGGAGGAGACGGGCAGGAACTCGGTGAGCCCCTGGACGAGGCCGAGCACGGCCGCGTGGAACCAGTCGATCACCGGGCACCCGCCAGGGGCGTCCGTCGGTGGGTGTGCATGGGGGCTGTCCTGTTCGTTGGTGGTGGTGCGCGGTCCGCCGACGGCACGACGCGGTCGGGGCGGCTGCCGGGGTCCTGCCGTTCCGCGGCGCCGCCCGCTGCGGCGCCCGGCCCCCTCCGGCGCAGCTGGAGAATAGGCATTCAAGATGACCGGTACCTTTCCGCAGGGTCAAGATCCGGTGCCGCCCCGGCCGCGCCCGCCGGACCGGCCGCATGACGGCATGTCAGGCGGGTGGCGGCCGCCGGGCTGCGGCATGCTGGCCCCGGGTCACCACACGGACGGGAGCGGACGGCATGAGCGGACGGCTGGCGGGCAGGGCGGCGGTGGTGACGGGGGCGGCCCGCGGGATCGGGCGCGCCACCGCGGAACTCTTCGCCGACGAGGGCGCGCGGCTTGTGCTGACCGACATCGACGGACCGGCGGTCGAGGCGCTGTGCACCGAACTCTCCGCCGACGGCGCCGAGGCGGTGCCGGTGGCCGGCGACGTCTCGGTGCCCGCCGACGCCCGGGCGATGATCGAGGCCGCGGTGCAGTCCTACGGCCGGATCGACGTGCTCGTCGCCAACGCCGGGGTGATCCCGCTGCACACCGTCGCCGAGGCCACCCCCGAGGACTGGGACGCCGTCATGGCCGTGGACGGCCGCGGCATGTTCCTCACCTGCAAGTACGCGATCGAGCGGATGGCCGCCGCCGGCGGCGGGTCGATCGTCTGCCTCTCCTCGATCTCCGGCCTCGCCGGCCAGGCCGGCCAAGCCGTGTACGGCCCGGCGAAGTTCGTCGCCACCGGGCTGACCAAGCACTTGGCGGTCGAGTGCGCCCCGCAGGGCATCCGGGTCAACGCGGTGGCGCCGGGCACCATCCGCACCGACCGTGTCCGGCAGCTCCCGGACGAGCCGGGCGGGCCCGAGTACCTGGAGGCGATCGTCAAGCAGCACCCGATGGGCCGCCTCGGCGAACCCGACGAGGTCGCCCGGGCGATCCTCTTCCTCGCCTCCGACGAGGCCTCCTTCGTCACCGGTGCGGTGCTGCCCGTGGACGGCGGCTACCTCGCCCGGTGACCCGTCCGCCGCCGCCCGCGCGGATCAGCCGCGGCGGGGCGCGAAGCGCAGCGGCGTACCCGGCCGGGCCTGCGCCGCCGCCGCGAGGTCGGCCCGCGGGACGACACCGATCACCGGGTAGCCGCCCGTGGTGGGGTGGTCCGCGAGGAAGACCACCGGCAGGCCGTCCGGCGGCACCTGCACCGCGCCCAGCAGCATGCCCTCGCTGGGCAGTTCGCCGCTGCGCAGCCGGGCCACCGGCGAACCCTCGGTGCGCAGCGCGATCCGGTTGGACGCCCCGGCCACCCGGTACCCGGCGACCGGCGGCGGGCCGGCGAACCAGTCCGCGTGCGGCCCCGGCATCAGCCCCAGCACCAACTCGCGCGGCGGGCCGGGCAGCGGCACCAGCTCCGCGGCCGGCCCCGGCCGGAGGCCACCGACCGGCAGCCGGTCGCCCTCGGCCAGCGGCGCCGGGCCGAGGCCGGAGAGCAGGTCGGCCGACCGGCTGCCCAGCACCGGGGGCACCGCGATGCCGCCGGCCACCGCGAGGTAGGTGCGCACCCCCGAGGTCGCGGCGCCCACCTCCAGCAGTGCACCGGCCGGCACCCGGACCGCCGCACCCCAGGCGGCCGGCCGGCCGTCCACCCGGACGGGCGCGGGCGCGCCGGTCACCGCCACCACGACCGGCTCCGAGGGCCGCAGTGCCGTCCCGCCGAGGGTGGTCTCCAGCCCGGCCGCGTCCGGCGGATTGCCGAGCAGCCGGTTCGCGGCCCGCAGCGCCGGTTCGTCGAGGGCGCCCGCGCGGGGCACACCGAGGTGCGCGACGCCGCGCCGCCCGAGGTCCTGCACGGTCGTCAGCGGACCGGGCCGCACCACCAGCAGTTCAGCCACCGGCCACCGCCTCGAACCGGACCCGGGTGCCCGGCGCCAGCAGCGCGGCCGGCTCGCGCCCGGTGTCCCACAGCCGCAGCGCGGTGTGCCCGAGCAACTGCCAGCCGCCGGGGGAGGAACGCGGGTAGACGCCGGTGTACGGCCCCGCGAGGGCCACCGACCCGGCCGGGACGGCGCTGCGCGGGGTCGCCCGGCGCGGCACGTGGTACCGCTCGGGCAGCCCGGTGAGGTAGCCGAAACCGGGGGCGAACCCGCAGAACGCCACCCGGTACTCGGCCCCGGTGTGGATGCGCACCGCGGCCTCCGGAGAGACGCCCCACAGGGCGGCGATCTCGGCCAGGTCGGCACCGTCGTACACCGTCGGGACGGTCACCGACGGGCCGTCGGCGGGAGGCAGGTCCGGCAGCTCCCAGCCGGCCAGCGCCCGGGCGAGTGCGGTGCGGTCGGCGACCCCGTCCAGCAGCACGGTGCACGCGGCCGGCACGATCTCGACGACGGCGGGCAACTCGTCACGGCGGGCCAGCAGTTCGGCGTAGAGGGCGGCGACCCGCTCGGCGCTGCCGGCGGTGACGAGCAGGGCGTCCTCGCCGACCGCACGCACAACCGGGCGCAGAACCGGCCGGGGCGCCGCCCCGGCCTCCTCGGGCTGCTGACCCGGCATCAGGTGAACGCCTCCACCCGCACCCCGGCCGAGGCGAGCGCCCCGCGCACCCGCCAGGCCAGCTGGGCGGCGCCGGGCGTGTCCCCGTGGACGCAGAGCGAACGGGCGCTGACCGCCACCGTCTCACCGTCGGCGGCCGCGACAGCGCCGTCCCGGGCCAGCCCCACCGCGCGGGTGATCACCGCCTCCGGGTCGTGCACCACGGCGCCGGGCTCCCGCCGCGGCACCAGTGTCCCGGCTCTGGTGTAGGCCCGGTCGGCGAAGGCCTCGGCGACCACCGGCAGGCCCACCCCCTCGGCCACGGCCAGCAGTTTGGAGTCCGGCAGGCCCAGCACCGGCAGCGGCCCGTCACAGACCGCGCCCGCCCGCAGCACCCCGGAGACCACCGCCTCCGCCTGCTCGTCGTCGGCCACCACCCGGTTGTACAGCGCACCGTGCGGCTTCACGTACGACACCCGGGAGCCGGCCGCCCGCGCGAAGACCTGCAAGGCGCCGATCTGGTAGGCGATTTCGTCGGCGAGCTCGTCCGGCGGCACGTCCATCGCGCGCCGCCCGAAGCCGGCGAGGTCCCGGTACGAGACCTGGGCGCCGATCCGGACACCGCGCTCCGCGGCCAGTGCACAGACCCGGCGCATCGTCGACGGGTCACCGGCGTGGAAGCCGCACGCCACATTGGCGCTGGTCACCACGGACAGCAGGGCCTCGTCGTCGGTCAGGGTCCAGCGCCCGAACCCCTCGCCGAGGTCCGCATTGAGATCGATCACCGCGTCCGCCACGCGCCAGTCCGCCTTCCAGCAGCTCCTGGTGGTGATCGTAGGGCCTGATCGTTTGCGCGGGCGCCGGGCCCGTCGCCCGGGCACAGGGATTTGCCGAACGGCCGTCACCCGTTCGCCTCCGGCAGGGCCCCACCGGGCCGGACGGACCCGTCCGGCGGGGGAGTTGGGGCGGCCGGCAGAGGCCCGGGGCACCGCGCGGTCACACCAGGACGACCGCCAGCACGAACAGGGGCACGACGGAGACGACCCACATCGCGGTGCCCGCGGCGCAGGCCCGCACGGTCCACAGTCCCACCCGGACGGGGCCGAGCGGACCGCCGCCGTGGACCCACCGCCCGGTCGGCGCGCAGTTCGCCGCGGGGCCCAGGCGGAGCGACAGCCACCACGTCAGGACACCGATCGGCGACCGCGTGAACTCTCCCACCGTCCCGGGCGTGGCGGACCAGAGGACGTGCAGCGCGACCTGGACCGCCAGGCCGGCCATCAGCACCCCGAGGCCCGGGACGCCGACCCGCCCGTCCGCGCCGTCACCGGTCCGGCCTCAGCGCCCGGGCCGCCTCGGCCGCCACCGCCGCCGACCGGGCGACGAACCGCAGCCGGCGGACGCCCAGCACCCGCAGTGCCGGGCCGTGGTCCAGCGCGACGAACCCGGCCGCGGCGGTGGCGAGCAGCCGCCAGAAGGCGACGGCGGGGGAGTGCAGCGCAGCGGGCAGCAGGCCGATCGACTCCCGCAGCCGCAGGCAGTGGAAGGGGATGTGCCGCAGCTCGTCCGCGGCGATCCGGCCGGCGACCTCGGCGACCAGCCCGTCCGCGGCCCCGTCCCGTACGGCCCGGTAGTACGGCACGGCGACCACCTCGGCCACCAGCAGCACCATCAGCTCCAGCCGCAGGCCGAGCGTCCGGCGGAAGCGGACGAAGAGCGCGTCGCTCCAGTGCGAGCCGAGCAGCGGTGTCCCGGCGGCCCGCAGCAGTGCGGCCAGCAGCCGGGCGTGGTTCTGCTCCTCGGCGACGAACAGCCGGACGGCGGCCGCGTAGTCGACGTCGCCCGCCGCGTCCGCCTTGCCGATCAGGTTGGTCCCGTCGCCGTCCTCGCCCACCTGGAACTTCTGCAGGCTGCGCAGCAGGGCGGCGGACGCCCGGGCGCCCCGGGACCAGTCCGGGTCGCCCAGCTCGGCGCGCCAGGCCGCCTCGGCGGTGAAGTGCGCCACCCAGCAGGCGAAGTCCAGGCGGTCGAGGCCCGCCGGTGCGCCGGTGACCGTGCCGGCGGTCATCGGACGGGGGCCGGGGCGGTGAAGCCGTTCGGCACGGTGACGGCCCGGGACCACTCGAGGCGGCGGACCGCCCGCAGCACGATCAGCAGCGGGACGGCACCGACCACTCCGAACGACATGTCGATGAATCGCCAGTAGAGCGGGATGCCGCGCAGCGGGCCGCAGACCAGCGCCAGCGGCAGGACCCCGGCGCAGGCCAGCAGTGCCCACCGGATCACCCAGACGTTGCGCACCGGGTCGCGCAGCGGCCCCCAGAACGCGGCGGCGATCACCAGGTGGGCGAAGGCCAGCCAGTCGGTGCCGTAGGCGAGGAACGGGTAGCGCGCATTGGTTTCGGCGATGCCGTCGCGGACCTGGGCCGCCCGCCCGGCGAGGGCCGGCCAGTGCCCGCCGACGCCGCTGCCGTCGATCGCGGAGGCCAGCCAGCGGGTCTCGGACTCCAGGGGGAAGGCGGTCAGGCCGCTCAGGACGAGGCAGACGATGAAGATCCACAGCCAGGTGCGGATGCGCCGCAGCGCGGCGTCCCGGTCCACCGCCGGGTCGGTGTCCTTGGTCATGGCCCGACTCTAGACCCAGGAATTGAACGCGTTCAAGTAGGAAACTGAACATGTTCAACTAGCGGTCGGGCGGCATCCAGGGGCGCCGGAACCGGGGCAACCAGGCTCGTTTCGGATGTTGTCGGTGCGAACCTCTAATCTTGTCCACCGTGACCGCCACCGCAGACCAGTCCGCCGAGTACGAGCTCCGGCCGCCCGCCGCAGCCGCCCGGCCCGCACCCGGCCCGGCCGCCGACGAGGGCCTCGCCCGCCGGCTCAAGGCGCTGGCCTGCACCGCACCGCTGCACGACCTGGACGCGCGCAAGGTCAACCTGGCCGGTGAGTACGGCTCGTACACCATGGCCGAGATCGGCCTCGCGGTGATCGACCTCGTCACGCTCAACATGGACTTCGACACCGGCGCCGACCGCGACATAGTGCTCGGCCGCCTCCAGCCCCGGATCGCCGCGCAGAACCCGACCCGCAGCACCGCCGAGCACGAGCGGGTCGGCCGCTGGGTGCTCGAGTCGCTGATCAACGTCGGCAGCGTCGACCGCGGCTTCCGCGCCGTCTACGGCACCTTCGGCCCGGACGGCGCCTACGTCCGCCGCGACTACGACTTCAAGCTCGTCGAGGAGGTGCCCGGGCCCGACGGCGGCGTCTACCTGCGCACCACCGACGAGGCCGTCAACGTGCTCGTCGGCGCCCTCGACACCGACGTCACCTCCGCCCAGATCGCCGCCGAGGTCAAGCTCGAGGTGCTGATCCGCCGCGGCCGCCTCGCCGACGCCCAGCTCGCCGCGGAACAGGCCCGCTACCGCACCGTCCAGTACGCCGAGACGCTGCGCCGCGCCCTGGAGGCCACCCGCCGCAACGTCCGCGCCGTCGACTGGATGGAGACCGTCCCCGACCTCATCGACGAGGCCCTGGACCACATCGCCGACCGGTACCGGCACGAGAACGCGATCCTCACCAACATCCGCAAGGCCCGCGACGAGAGCATCGAGCCCGAGCACAAGCGGCGCGCCGCCGAACTCGTCGACATCGTCAAGGACTGCATCCGCCGCCACACCCAGCTGCAGACCCGCCTGCTGGAGGCCGGCCCGCTCTTCCGCGCCGAACAGGACCGCCAGGCCTTCGCCGCCCCCAGCGCCCGCAGCGGCATCGACCTCTACGGGCACCTGCTGGCCCCGCTGCTCGAGCTGCCCGTCGAGCAGGCCGTCCGGCCCACCGACGCCTTCTTCGCCCGCGGCACCGGACTGCGGACACCGGTCTCCGTCCGGGTCGCCGACCTCGTCGACCTGCTGCTCACCCCGCCCGTCGAACGCGAGCACCTCGGCGCGGAGCTGCCCGAGCCGGACCTGGTCGCCACCCCGGACGACAGCCGCTTCAGCGAGGCCCAGCTGGAAGCCGCGCTCGACCTCCTCGACCTGCCCGCGGACGCACCCCGACGGCTCTCCGGCCTGCTCGCCGACGCCCGCCGCCAGGACCCGGACCTGCCCTACCTGGTCGCCCTGCTCGCCGTCCACGCCGCCAGCCCGCCGGTCGGCACCGCCTACCGCCAGGGCGAGGAACGCCTGCTCTTCGCCGTCGACGACGGCACCCACCTCGACGACCCCGAGTTCGGCGGCGCCGACCTCGTCGTCGGCAGCGCCCTCCTCGACGCCGCAGGCATGGCCGCCGACCGCAAGGAGGCAGGCTGATGACACACCTCCCGCGTACGGGACGCCCTCAGGGGCGCGTGGGGGCACCTCCCGGCCGCCAGGCCGGGGGAGGACTGCGCGAAGCGGAAGGCCACCGTCCCGCACCCGCCCCACCAGGGGCTCACCCCACCCCCCGCGTGCGCCTCCCCCGGATTGCGCAGTTCCCCGCGCCCCCCGCGGCCCACCCCTCTCACAAGGAGTCCCGTCCGTGACGATCAACCACGATGCGGCGTGGGCCCCCGAGGCGGAGCCGGTTCAGGCGCCCCTCACCCCCGCCGACGTCGCCGACGCCGCCCGGCTGGTCTCGTTCGGGCTGCAGGCCAAGCTGCTCCCGGCGCGGGACGCCGAGTACGCCGAGCTGGTCCGCCGCCACCGCGAGGACCCGCCGTTCGCGCGGCTCGCCGACGCCGTCGCCACCGGCATGGGCCTGGTGGTGCTGGAGGTGTCGCCGCGCGCCGGCATGGCCGTCGCCGCGGCGGAGGACTCGGTCTTCGCGGTCCGGATGGGCGACTACTCCCGACGGGCGGCGTCCGAGTCGACCGACCGCTTCCTGCACGGCCTCGCGCACCTCGCGGTGGCGGCGCTGGCCTTCCCCCGTCCCGAGGACCTCGCCGACGACGGCTACCTGGGCCGGGTGACCGTCAACGGCGTGGACGCCTTCGTCCGGCAGGCGTGCCGCCGGCTGGAGGAGCGGGCCGAGGCCCAGGGCGCGGTCACCGACCCGGCCAGTGACGCGCCCGGCCTGGAGGCGGCCTGGCGGGTGTGGGCCCGCCGTTCGTCCACCGGCGCCACGAAGGACGCCCGCCGTCTGGCGGGTTCCACCACCGGCATCGTCTCGAAGGCGGTGCTGTTCCTGGTCGACTCCGGGTTCCTGCAGAAGACCTCGGACGACGCGGGCGGCACTTTCCGCACCACGGCCCGTTATCAGTTGCAGGTCCGCGACCTCGCCGGTTCGGCCGCGATGGCGGAGCTCACCGACCTCGGTGTCGTCCCGGTGACGGACGGTACGGCGACCCTGATGCCCGCCGACGACTCCGACGAACTCGTCGCCGACGCCGGTCTGCCGTTCCACTCCCTCTGACCCTCCGACCCCCGACCCGGCCGAGCCACCGGCCACCGGCCACGGCACCCCGCCGAGCCACCAGCCGCCCGCGACGACACCCCGCCCCCGACACTCCGCGCCGGTCCCCGCCGACCGGCACCCACTCTGGAGAACCGCAGCACCATGTACGAGCTCAACCGGGTCCGCCTGTACTCGATCGGACCGGCCGGCGCCAGGTACGCCGACACGGTCCTCGACCTGCGCGGCGTCGGCGAGCCGGTGGCGGAGCCCGCCCCGCAGCAGATCGGCCTGTTCGGCGGCGAGCCGGAGGGCCCGCGCCGCCGTCCGGCCCCGGCCGGCGTGCTCTTCCTGGAGAACGGCGGAGGCAAGTCCGTCCTGCTGAAGCTGATCTTCTCGGTGATGCTGCCCGGCCACCGCAATACCCTGGGCGGCGCCAGCTCCGGCGTGCTGCGCAAGTTCCTGCTCGCGGACGACTGCGGTCACGTGGCCCTGGAGTGGCAGCACACCGTGACCGGCGAGCTGATCGTCGTCGGCAAGGTCAGCGAGTGGCGCGGCCGCCAGGTCTCCTCCGACCCGCGGAAGTTCGCCGAGCTCTGGTACTCCTTCCGGCCCGGCCCCGGTCTGACCCTGGACTCCCTGCCGGTCGCCGAGCGGGTCAGCCTGGCCGGCGACCAGAAGGCCCGCGGCCGCCGCCGCACCATGAAGGGCTTCCGGGACGCCATGGCGGAGGCCGGCAAGGCCTACCCGTACCTCGACCTCACCTTCGAGGAGATCCACGACCGCTGGAACGAGCACCTCGGCGAGCTCGGCCTCGACCCCGAACTCTTCCGCTACCAGCGGGAGATGAACGCCGACGAGGGCGAGGCGGCCGGTCTGTTCGCGGTGAAGCACGACGCCGACTTCACCGACCTGCTGCTGCGCGCCGTCACCGACACCCGGGACACCGACGGCCTCGCCGACCTCGTCCACGGCTTCGCCGCCAAGCTCGGCCGCCGAGCCGAGCTCACCGCCGAACGCGACTTCACCGCCGGCTCGCTGGACCTGCTGCAGCGGATCGTCGACGCCACCACCGCCCGCGAGAGCGTCCGCGAGACGCACCGCTCCGCCGAGCGCCGCACCCGCCGCCTCGCCCAGGCCCTCGGCGCCCGCGCCGCCGCCGAGCGGGACCGCGCCCAGGACCTCGCCGTCGAGGTCGCCGCCGCCGCGAGCGCCGTCACCGCCGCCGAGTCCGACCGCACCCGGCACTCCCTGATCACCGCCGAACTCACCCACCGGCACGCCACCCTGGCCCTGGCCGCGGCCACCGGCGAGGCGGCCGCCCTGCGCCGCGAGCTCCGCCGCCGAGGCCCGCGCCGAACTCGCCGCCGCCCGGGCCACCGACGCCCGGGCCGCCGCCGAACGCGCCCTCGCCACCGAGCAGCGCACCGCCGCCCTGCTCGCCGCCGAGCCCCGGCTCGCCGAACTGCTCTCCCTGACGCCCTACCAGGACGGCGCCGCCGAGGACGAGGGCTTCCTCACCCCGACCGTGCTGGACCGCAGCGCGGAGGACCTGCGCGAGCAGCTCGACCGGGCCGTCGCCACCGCCGAGCGCACCCTGTTCGACCTGCGCACCGCGGCCGCCGACGACTCCCGGATCCTCGCCGCGCTCGGCGACGGCGGCCTGCTGCCGCCCGGCCCCGACGTGCTCGCCACCGTCGAGTACCTCGGCGAGCACGGCATCCCGGCCCTGCCCGGCTGGCGCTACCTCGCCCAGTCGGTCGACCCGGCCGACCACGACGCGATCCTCGCCGCCCGCCCCGAGCTGGTCGACGGCGTGGTCGTCACCGACCCGTCCTCGCTCGACCGCGCCCGCGAGGCCCTGCAGGCCGCCGCCCTGCTGCCGCGCTCCACCGTCGCCGTCGGCACCTCCGCCGCCCTGATCGCCCCGATCCAGGACGAGCCGCCGTTCTTCCTGGTGCCGCCCAACCCGGCCATGCACGACGAGCGGGCCGCCGACGACGAGCGCCGAGAGCTGCGCGCCCGGGCCACCGCCCGCGAGGAGCACATCCGCGAACTCGCCGCCCGGCTCGGCCACGACCGGGCGCTGGCCGCCCGGCTCGCCTCCTGGCACGCCCAGTGCCCGCCCGGCACCCTCGCCGAGCTCACCGACGCCGTCCGCGCCGCCGGCGAGCAGGCCGAGACCGCCGCCGCGGTGCTGTCCGCCGCTCGCACCGAGCACGCCGAGGCGGAGGCCGACAACAC
>NZ_JAHTIK010000001.1:6644156-6646255 GCF_025655475.1 Kitasatospora sp. DSM 101779
GACGCCCGCCGCACCACCCGCACCCTGCGCGCCGAGCGCGCCGAACTCTCCACCGTCGCCGAGGACGCCCCCGAGCCCACCGGCACCCCCGCCTCGCTGCCCGCCCTCCGCGAGGCCTACCGGGCGGCCTCCCAGGTGTACGAGAAGGTCGGTGTCGGCGCCGACCTGCGCGCCGAGCAGGCCCGCGCCGAGGGCGACGAGGCCGCCGCCGCGGCCGAGCTCGACCGCCTCACCAACAAGGTCCGCACCCGCGCCGAGGAGCTCCTCGCCAGCCCGGACGGCGCCGACGGCCCCGCCCGGCAGGCCGCCGCCGCCCGCGCGGAGGAGCTGGTCGCCACCATCGAGGCCCGGTCCGCCACCGCCAGCGAGCAGCTCGGCCGGCTCCGCGGCGACGCCGAGCGCTCCGCCCCCGCCGACGGCGAGGCCCACACCGAACTCCCCGAGGACCTCGTCCCCGCCGACCCGGAGCACGCCCAGACGCTGCTGCGCACCGCCACCACCCGACTCGCCGAGCGCCGCGAGCGACTGGAGACGGCCCGCACCGAGCACGCCGACCTGCTGCGCACCTTCGAGGCGGCGCAGGCCGCCGCGGCGAACTTCGACGAGGTCGCGGCGCAGCTCCGCGACGGCCTGCGCGACAACCCGGACGAGGCCGAGCCGCACACCGAGCCCTACCTCGGCAGCCTCGTCGAGGCCCGCACCGCCGCCACCGACAGCCGCCGCACCCTGCGGACGGCGGCCGCCGAGCTGAGCGGCACCGAACTCGCCGTCCGTGACGCCGCCGACGCCCTCATCCGGCACGCCAACGCGGCCCGCTACGAGGCCGTCCGCACCCCGGCCCGCCAGCAGATCCGCGAACTGCCCACCGCCGCACTGCCCGAGCACGCCGCAGCCTGGGCCACCGCCTTCGCGCCCCGACTGCGCGTCCTCACCGACGAGCTCGCCCAGCTGGAGCGCAACCGCGGCTCGATCGTCGACCGGCTGCGCGGTCTGGTGGAGTCCTCGCTCGCCACGCTGCGCGCCGCCCAGCGGCTCTCCCGCCTCCCGGAGGGCCTGGGGGAGTGGTCCGGCCAGGAGTTCCTGCGGATCCGTTTCGAGGACCCGGACCACGCCGTGCTCGTCGAGCGCCTCGGCGAGGTCATCGACGAGGCCACCCGCGCCGCCGTCAAGAAGAACTCCGACCTGCGCCGCGACGGCATGTCGCTGCTGCTGCGCGGCGTCGCCGCGGCGATCGGCCCGAAGGGCGTCAGCGTCGAGATCCTCAAGCCGGACGCGGTGCTGCGCGCCGAACGCGTCGGCGTCGGCCAGATGTCGGACGTCTTCTCCGGCGGCCAGCTGCTCACCGCCGCCATCGCGCTCTACTGCACGATGGCCGCCCTGCGTGCCAACGACCGCGGACAGTCCCAGCTGCGGCACGCCGGCACGCTGTTCCTCGACAACCCGATCGGCCGGGCCAACGCCACCTACCTGCTGGAGCTGCAGCGGGCGGTCGCCGACGCGCTGGGCGTCCAGCTGATCTACACCACCGGCCTGTTCGACACCACCGCGCTCGCCGAGTTCCCGCTGGTCATCCGGCTGCGCAACGACGCCGACCTGCGGGCCGGCCTGAAGTACATCTCGGTCGAGGAGCACCTGCGCCCCGGCCTGCCCGCCCCGCAGGACCCGGACGGCCCGACCATCCACGGCGAGATCACCGCCACCCGGATGTTCAAGCGCCCCGCCGACGTGCCGGTCGGCTGACCCCGGCCGCCGGCCCGACCCCCGCCGGCCCGACACCCGCCGGGCCGGCGCCGTGGCAGGCCCGTGCTCGCCTGGGCGGCCCGGGTTTCCGTCCGGCGCGATCAGGGGAGGTCCGTCTGGTGCAACCGCAGCAGCTGGAGCAGACGGACGGCCGCACGGCCCAGCACACCGCCCCGGTCCACAGCCCGCGCCGCGACGCCCGCGCCCACCGCACCGGGCTCCGCGCGGTGTGCCCGGCTGCGCCCCGGTCCGCGGGACCGGCCGCTCCTGCGTCGGTCCCGCCCTGGTCACCGCCGTCGGACGCCGCCCCGCCGGGCCGCAGCCCGGCCCGGATCACGAGCGCCGGAGACCCCGAGGAC
>NZ_JAHTIK010000001.1:6646539-6690144 GCF_025655475.1 Kitasatospora sp. DSM 101779
GGCGCGCCGCCCGGCGGCCGGCGCGTCCCCCTGACCCGCCCGCGAGCCGCGCCCCCGTTCCATCGACTCCTGGAGGCCCCTGCATGCCGGTGATCGCCCACCTCAGCGACATCCACCTCGGCCAGGTCCGTTCCGGCCCGGACGGCCCGGACGGCGGCGCCCGGGCCGAGGCCCGGGCGGCGCAGGTGATGGCCTACCTGGAGGCGGTTCCCGGCCCGATCGACGCCGTGCTGGTCACCGGCGACATCGCCGACCACGGCCTCGCCGAGGAGTACGCCACGGCGGCCCGGGTGCTCGCCTCCGACCGGTGGCCGGTGCTGACCTGCCCGGGCAACCACGACGTCCGCGAGGTGTACCGGGCAGCGCTGCTCGGCGAGGAGCCGTCCGCGGGCCCGGTGAACCGGCTGCACGAACTCCCCGGCCTCACGGCGCTGATGTGCGACTCCAGCGTTCCCGGACGGAACGAGGGGCGGTTCGACCAGGAGACCCTCGGCTGGCTGGACACCACCCTCAGCCGTGTCCGCCGGGACGTCCCCGCCGTGGTCGCCTTCCACCACCCGCCGGTGGAGCTGCACCTGCCGCTCGTCGACCCGATCCGGCTCCTCGACGAGGAGCGCCTCGCCGCCGTGCTGCGCTGTCACCCGCAGGTCGCCGCCGTGCTCTGCGGCCATGCGCACACCCCGGCGGCCGCCCGGTTCGCCGGTCTGCCGCTGGCCGTCGCACCCGGCGTGGTCTCCACCGCCGTTCTGCCCTTCGAAGGCGGCGAGGAGCTGGTGTTCGACCACCCGCCGATGGTTTCCTTCCATATTCTGGACGCGCAGCACAGGCTGACCACGCATCACCGCATCGTTCTCTCCTGAGACCGGGCCGCCCCCACCGGCCACCCGCACCCGCCCGACCAGGAGCCCCCATGCCCCGCACCCTGTACGCCGAGCCGGTCGTCCGCGACCGCGCCCACCTCAACGAGAGCCCGCTCTGGGACGACCGTCACCAGGTCCTGCGCTGGGTCGACATCCTGGCCGGCCGGGTGCACGGCTGGGACCCGGCGACCGGGGAGCGGACCCTGTTCGAGGCCGGCCTGCCGGTCGGTGCGGTGGCGCTGCGCCAGTCCGGCGGACTCGTCCTGGCCGTCGCCGACGGCTTCGCGGTCCTCGACGGCGAGCAGCTGACCCGGATCGCCGACCTCGACTCCGAGGACGGCGAGCTGCGGATGAACGACGCCGTCTGCGACCCCGAGGGCCGGCTGCTCGCCGGCACCATGGCGTACTCGCACGAGCCGGGCCGTGGCACCCTGCACCGCCTGGACCCGGACCACACCGTGCACACCGCCCTGTCGTCGGTCACCATCTCCAACGGCCTCGACTGGTCCCTCGACGGCGCGACCGCCTACTACGCGGACAGTCCGACCCGCGAGGTCCGCGCCTACCGCTACCACGAGGGCCGGCTCCTCGACCCCCGCCCCTTCGTGACCACCGAGCACGGCGTGCCGGACGGCCTCGCGGTCGACGCCGAGGGCGGGGTGTGGGTCGCCGTGGCCTTCAGCGGTACGGTCCGCCGCTACCTGCCGGACGGCACCCTCGACACGGTCGTCCGTGTCCCGGCCACCGTGACCACCAGCTGCGCCTTCGGCGGCCCCGGCCTGGACACGCTCTACATCACCACCGCCACCGAGAACCTCACTCCCGCGCAGCTCGCCGAACAGCCGCTGGCCGGCGGGGTGTTCGCCTGCTCGCCGGGGGTCCGCGGCCGGGCCGCGAACCGCTTCCGCGGCTGACCGGACGGCGGCCGCACCGGGCGGCGGAGGCCGGTGCGGCGGCGCCGGTACACCTTCCGATGGGCGAGGTGTCGTACTCGGTCGGAAACTTGAAGAAGTCTTCCCAGTCTTGGATGCTGGACCCCCCGGGGCCGTCCCCGGGCGGTGGGCCGGCGCCGCTGCCGGCATCGGAGGTCAGCCGTGACGGACCTGTTCCGCGAGGAGCTCGGGGCGCAGTTGATCCGGGCCCGCGACGACCTCGCCGCCGCGAGGGAGGCGGGCGACGACGACGGTGTGCAGGCCTACCGGGGGCGGATCGCGAGTCTGCTGCGGATCGCCGCGCGCCACGGCGTCGAGTTGCCCCACACGCCGGACGAAGAGGAAGACGAGGACGACTGAGCATGCCGGTCCCGCTCTACCAGGCCAAGGCGGAGTTCTTCCGGACCCTCGGCCACCCGGCCCGCATCCGAGTCCTCGAACTCCTCCAGGACGGTCCGCGTCAGGTCCGTGAACTGCTCGCCGAGATGGACATCGAGCCGTCGAACCTCTCCCAGCAGCTGGCCGTGCTGCGCCGCACCAACCTCGTCACGGCGACCCGTGAGGGCAACACCGTGGTCTACGAGCTGAGCACCCCGGACGTCGCCGACCTGCTGCGTGCGGCGCGCCGGATCCTCACCGAGATGATCGCCGACCAGGGCGTGCTGCTGGCCGAACTCCGCAGCGGGGGCCGCGTCCCGACCGCCTGAGACCGGCCGCGCGCACGGCGGAACGTCACACCGGATGGCGGGACGCCCGGTGGCCGGCCACGACGCTGTCGAGCAGGCCGGGGAAGCGCGCGGCCAGGTCGTCGCTGCGCAGCGAGTTCATCCTGGAGGTGCCGCGTCGCACCTGCCGGATCACCCCGGCCTCCCGCAGCACCCGGAAGTGGTGGGTGAGCGTGGACTTGGCCACCGGTACGTCGAAGGCCAGGCAGTTGACCTCGTCGGTGCAGCCCGCCAGCGAGGAGACGATCCGCAGGCGGACGGGGTCGGCGAGCGCGTGCAGCACGGCTTCCAGACGGATCTCGCCGACGGCGGGCTCCGGGAGGGGCGCGCAGGCGTCGTGGCTGGTCTCGGTCACCCCCACATGGTACGAGAACCATCGTAGTTTGACAGGTCTCGTAGTACGAGAGTTATCGTACCGACCAGCATCAGCCCGCCGGCCCGCCCGGCCACCGAAGGAGCTGCCGTGAGCGCCCTGTTCGAGCCGATCACCCTCCGCTCGCTGACCGTGCCCAACCGGGTGTGGATGGCCCCGATGTGCATGTACTCCGCCGCGCCGGACGGCCCCGAGCAGGGCGTCGCCACCGACTTCCACCTCGCCCACCTCGGCGCCCGCGCCGCGGGCGGCGCCGGCCTGGTGATGACCGAGGCCACCGCCGTCCGCGCCGACGGCCGGATCTCCCCCTACGACCTCGGCCTGTGGAACGACCGGCAGCAGGAGGCGCTGGCCAGGATCGCCGCGCTGGTCACCGCCCATGGCGCGGTGCCCGCGATCCAGCTCGCCCACGCCGGCCGCAAGGCCGCCACCGGCCGCCCCAACGACGGCTCCAAGCCGCTGGCCGCGGCGGACGGCGGCTGGCAGCCGGTCGGCGCCTCGCCGATCGCCTTCGGCGGCGGCTACCCGGTCCCGGACGAGCTGACCACCGGGCAGATCGCAGAACTGGTGCAGGACTTCGCGGCCGCGGCCGTCCGCGCCGGGGAGGCCGGCTTCCGGGTCGCCGAGGTGCACGGCGCGCACGGCTACCTGATCCACTCCTTCCTCTCCCCGCACTCCAACCACCGCACCGACGGCTACGGCGGCTCCTTCGCCGGGCGCGCCCGGTTCGCGCTGGAGGTGGCCGCCGCCGTCCGCGCGGTCTGGCCGCAGGATCTGCCGGTCTTCTTCCGGGTCTCCGCCACCGACTGGCTGGACGGCGAGCCGGGCTGGACGCCCGAGGAGACCGTGCTGCTCGCCAAGGAACTGCAGGCCGTCGGCATCGACCTGGTCGACGTCTCCAGCGGCGGCAACGTCCAGAACGCCGCCATCGCGCTCGGCCCCGGCTACCAGGTGCCGTTCGCCGAGAAGGTCCGCACCGAGGCCGGCGTCCCGGTCAGCGCGGTCGGCCTGATCACCGAGCCCGCCCAGGCCGAGGAGGTCGTCGCCGCCGGCCGTGCCGACGCCGTCATGCTCGGCCGCGAGCTGCTGCGCCACCCGTACTGGCCGCTGCACGCCGCCCGCGAGCTCGGCGCCGAGCGCAGCTGGCCCCGCCAGTACGGCTACGCGGTCGGCGCGCGCGGCTGACCCGCCGTCAGCGCCAGACCCGGCTGCTCTCCAGCGGCGCCCGGCGACCGGCCGGGCGCCGCCGCGGTTCCCGGCTGCCCGCCAGCGGCGAGGCGGAGTTGGGGCCGCGCAGGCGCTGCGCCGCGATCTGGCGGGAGATCAGGATCTCCAGCAGGCTCCACGCCGTGCCGAACACCCCGAGGGCCATCAGGAGCAGCGCGGGTGCCAGCAGTGCGCTGCCCGCGTACGAGGCCAGTGTCGCCACGATCAGCGCCACCAGCGTCAGCGAGAGGCTGAACAGCGCGCGGACGGCGGCGGAGCGCACCTCGTCGGGCGGACGGCGGTCAACGGCGGACATCGGCGGGCCTCCCCGGCGCGGCGGACGTGACGAGCGCGGCGGGCGTGCTCCGGCGCACCCCGCCCGGCATCCACCACCCTGCCCCACCTCCGGCCCGCCATGCCCGGAAATCTCCGATTCACCCCGGAATCCGGCACTCCGCCCGTGGCGGCCGTCAGTCCAGCGTTGCGTTGAGCTCGTCGAGCGCCCCCGCCACGATGGTGCGCATCGACCGCTCCGCGAGCTCCGCGTCGCCCGCGCAGATCGCCTCCGCGACCTCCCGGTGCAACTGCACCGCGTACGGCCGCGGCTGGTGCGGCATCAGGTGGTGCTCGGTGCGGCCGGTCAGCACCGCGCCGACGGTGTCCTTCAGGTGCGCGAACATCTCGTTGCCGGAGGCGCGCAGCACGATCGCGTGGAAGGCGATGTCGTGCGCGAGGAAGGTCTCCAGGTCGGCGGCGCGCGCGGTGACGGTCAGCTCCACCGCCAGGGCGCTCAGCTCCCGGCGGTCGTCGTCGCTGGCGTGCACCGCGGCCAGTGCGGCCGCGGCCGGCTCCACCGCGACCCGCAGCGAGCCGAGCGAGCGCAGCTGGGCCGCCCGGTCGGCGCCGGCCAGTCGCCAGCGGATCACCAGGGGGTCGAAGACGTCCCACTCGGACTTGGGACGGACGGTGATCCCGACCCGCCGCTTCGGGGCGACCATGCGCATCGACTCGAGGATGCGGACGGCCTCGCGGACCACCGTGCGGGAGACCCGGAAGCGTTCCTCCAGCTCCTCGGTGCGCAGCACGGAGCCCTCGGGGATCTCGCCGCCGGCGATGGCGGGGCCGAGGTCGGCGAGCAGTCGGCCGGGCAGGCCCTGGATCTCCATCGGGCCAGACTATCGGGAAGTAAAAGTATGACGATTGTATTGCGGTCGCTTGAATAAGTCATACCTTTGCGCGAAGGTGAGCGCGGAACAGGCAGAAGAGGAGCACCACCCCATGGCTCTCAGCGTCGAGACCCAGCCGGCCGTCGACACCCGGCCGCCCGTCGTCGTCGTCGTGATGGGCGTGTCCGGCGTCGGCAAGACCACCGTCGCCCGGCTGCTCGCCGAGCGGCTCGGCCTGCCCGGCGCCGAGGCGGACGACTTCCACCCCGCCGGGAACATCGCCAAGATGAGCGCCGGCGTCCCGCTCGACGACCGTGACCGCGAGCCGTGGCTGCACGCCCTCGGCCGCTGGCTCGGCGAGCGGGCCGCCGCCGGCACCGGCGGGGTCGTCACCTGCTCGGCACTCAAGCGGCAGTACCGCGACACCCTGCGCGCGCACTGCCCGGACGCCTTCTTCCTGCACCTCAGCGGCGGCCACGGGCTGGTCCAGGACCGGCTCGCCCACCGCGTCGGCCACTTCATGCCGACCTCCCTCCTCGACTCCCAGTACGCGCTGCTCGAACCCCTCCAGCCGGACGAGCGCGGCGCCGTACTGGACGTCGGCCCCACCCCCGCAACCCTCGTCGAGTCGGCCGCAGCCCTGCTGGGCCATGTCAACGGAGACCTCGCGTGACCCCCACCTCCCTGCTCGCGGCCGCCGCACCGGCCCTGCCGCACACCGACAGCAACGGCAGACTGCTGCTCGCGGTGCTGCTCAGCATCGGCGCCATCGTGCTGCTGATCACCAAGCTGAAGCTGCACCCCTTCCTCGCCCTGACCCTCGGCTCCGGCCTGCTCGCGGCCGTCGCCGCGGCCCCCTTCGACAAGCTGCTCACCAGTTTCTCCACCGGCTTCGGCAGCACCGTCGCCGGCGTCGGCCTGCTCATCGGGCTCGGCGCGATGCTCGGCAAGCTGCTCGCCGACTCGGGCGGCGCCAACACCATTGCGGACACCGTGCTGGCCAGGACGGGCAAGCGCGGGCTGCCCTGGGCGATGGCGCTGATCGCGGCCGTGCTGGGCCTGCCGCTCTTCTTCGAGGTCGGCGTCGTCCTGCTGATCCCGATCGTGCTGCTGGTGGCCCGCCGCGGCAGCGTCCCGCTGATGCGGATCGGCATCCCCGCCCTCGCCGGACTCTCCGTCCTGCACGGCCTGGTGCCCCCGCACCCCGGCCCGCTGGTCGCGGTGGACGCGCTCAAGGCCGACCTCGGCGTCACCCTCGCCCTCGGCCTGCTGATCGCCGTCCCCACGCTGATCGTCGCCGGCCCGCTGTTCGCCCGGATCGCCGAGCGCTGGGTGGGCCCGCTCGAGGTGCCCGCCGCCCCCGGCTCCGGCAGCGACACCGCACCGGGCCCCCACGAGCCCGCCGCCGACGGGGACGCCACCCCGCACGGGACCACCCCGGCCGGCACCGGCTCCGGGACGGCGACCGCCACCCGTACGGCGCTGCCCACGGCCGTCCGCCCCGGGCACGCCCCGCGGTTCGGCGCCGTGCTCGGCACCATCCTGCTGCCCGTCGTGCTGATGCTCGGCAAGGCGCTGGTCGACGTCGTCGTCGACGACCCGAAGGCCGGCGTCCAGCGGTTCTTCGACTTCATCGGCTCGCCGCTGATCGCCCTGCTCGCCGCCGTGCTGCTCGCCATGGTCACCCTCGGCCGGGCGGCGGGCTTCACCAAGGGCCAGGTCTCCGACAGCGTCGCCAAGTCGCTCGGCCCGATCGCCGGCATCGTCTTCATCGTCGGCGCGGGCGGCGGCTTCAAGCAGACCCTGATCGACGTCGGCGTCGGCCAGGCCGTCAGCGAGTGGGCCACCGACTGGCACGTCTCCGCCCTGCTGCTCGGCTGGCTGATCGCCGTCCTGATCCGGCTCGCCACCGGCTCCGCCACGGTGGCCACCATCACCGCGGCCGGCATCGTCGCCCCGCTGGCCGCCGGCATGTCCAGCAGCCACTCCGCCCTGCTGGTCCTCGCGATCGGCGCCGGCTCGCTGTTCTTCTCGCACGTCAACGACGCGGGCTTCTGGCTGGTCAAGGAGTACTTCGGGATGAGCGTCGGCCAGACCGTGAAGTCCTGGTCGGCCATGGAGACGGTGATCTCGGTCGTCGCGATCGCCCTGATCCTGCCGCTCAGCCTGATCGTCTAGCGCCCGCCACGCGGACGCCCCGGGGCCCGTGCCCGCCGCCGTCGACCGGTGGCGGGCACGGGCCCCGGGGCGCGGGAGCTGCCCTCAAGGCGCTCGGGCGGTACCCCACGCACGCTTGGACCGTGCGTCCGGCCGCCCTGTGCGGCCACGCCCTACGGCGCGCCGGTCCGCTGCGCGAGCAGCTCCCCGAGCGGCGCGTCCGGCACCTTGCGCCACCGCTTCGGCCGCCGCCCTGCGGCCCGCTCCGCCACCTCGGCCGCCCGGTCCCCGGCCGTGCGGCCGTGCAGCGTCGCCAGGACGGTGCGGTGCAGCCGGCGGTTGGCGCTGTTCACCGCCCGCTTGCGGCGCCGGATGCTCCTGCGCGAGCTCTTGTCGTTCTCCCCGAAGGCGTTCCGGCGGTCCTTCAGGTAGCTCAGCCGCTTCTTCTCCCGCGGCGTCCTGCGCACCATGCACATCGCCCCCTTCCCCGCACCGACGCTAGGGCCGGGCGGCGAAGGGGGCGAACGCTTTTACCGGTACTGCCTACTTCTTCCCGCGCTTCGCGAGGCTGTGTGCTACTTCTTCCCGCGCTTCGCGAGGCTGTGTGCTACTTCTTCCCACGCTTCGCGAGGCTGTGTCCTACTTCTTCCCGCGCTTCGCGAGGAAGGTCTCGACCTCCTGGCGGACCTCCGGCGTGTCCAGGCCGCGCACCGTCATGGTGGTGCGGCGGCGCAGCACGTCGTCCACGGTGTACGCCCACTCGTTGTCGGCGGCGTAGGCGACCTGGGCCCAGACGTCCGGGCCGTCGGCGTGGATCGGCCGGCCGAGCTCCGGGTCCTGGGCGATCAGGTGGGCGATCTCGAAGGAGAGCGTGCCGTAGTGGCTGGCCAGGTGCTTGGCGACCAGCGGCTCCATCCGGGAGCCGGGCTCGCGGTCGACCAGCAGGCGGTGCGCGACGGCGTTCGGCGCGCCGACGCCGGGCAGCGGCACGGTCGCCGGGAAGGGCGACATGTCCTCGGCGAGGCCGGTGCCGGGCACGTGCTTGAGCTTCTCCAGCACGGCACGGCCGATGTGCCGGTAGGTCGTCCACTTGCCGCCGGCGACCGACAGCATGCCGCCGCGGCCCTCGGTGACCACGGTCTCGCGCTTGGCGGCGGCGGTGTCGCCGGGGCCGCCCGGCAGCACCCGCAGGCCGGCGAAGGCGTAGGTGATCAGGTCGCGGTCGAGGTGCTCGTCGCGGATGGCGTGGCCGGCCTCGTCCATGATCTGGTCGATGTCGGCCTCGGTGGCGCGGACGTCCAGCGGGTCGCCGGTGTACTCCTCGTCCGTGGTGCCGAGCAGGACGTGGTCCTCCCACGGGATCGCGAAGGAGACGCGGTACTTGTCGATCGGGATGGTGAGCGCCGCCCGCCACGGGGTGCGGCGCTTGACGACGACGTGCGCGCCCTTGGAGAGGCGGATCGACGGGGCGGCGCCCGCGTCCTCCATCTTGCGCAGGTGGTCGACCCAGGGGCCGGTGGCGTTGAGCACCAGGCGGGCGGAGACGCCGAACTCGGTGCCGTCCAGGCGGTCCCGCAGCTCGGCGCCGGAGACCCGGCCGCCGGTGAAGCGCAGGCCGGTGACCTCGGCGTGGTTGAGCACCACCGCGCCGGACTCGACCGCGGCACGCACCGTCATCACGGCGACCCGGGAGTCGTTCATCTGGTGGTCGCCGTAGACCGCGACCGAGCGCAGGCCCTCGGTGCGCAGCGCCGGCACCTGCTGGGCGGCGTGCGCGGCGGTGGAGACCCGGCCCATGCCGTCGCGGAAGGCGGACAGCGCCGAGTAGAGGAAGACGCCGGCGCCGAGCTTCGGGGCGCTGTGCGGGCCGCCCTTGTACACCGGCACGAAGAAGGTCAGCGGGTTGACCAGGTGCGGGGCGACGTCGGTGGCGAGCGCGCGGCGCTCCTTGTGGTTCTCGGCGACCAGCTTGACCGCGCCGGTCTGCAGGTAGCGCAGGCCGCCGTGGACGAGCTTGGAGGAGGCGCTGGAGGTGGCGCCGGCGAAGTCGCCCGCGTCGACCATGGCGACCTTCAGACCCGCCTGCGCCGCCGTCCAGGCGGTTGCGGTGCCGAGGATGCCGCCGCCGATCACCAGCAGGTCGTAGGTGGCCTTGCCGAGCAGCTCGCGGGTCTCGGCGCGGGTGGCGGTGCGGCCGGTGGTGTAGCCGGCGCCCAGAGTCGGAATGGTTGCCATGGTGTGTGTACGGCGGCCTGGTCGGGCTGCCGTGTCTCCTCTCGGGTGTGCGGTGCGGTCTCCGCCGGGAGACCGTGGCCGGCCCGGTGCGGCGGGCCGGAACGTCACGAAGGCCGGCCGGGGCGGCGCTGCCCCGGCCGGCTGTTCGTCAGCTCTGCTCGTCCTCCTCGACCCAGCCCATGGTGCGCTCCACGGCCTTGAGCCACTTCTTGTACTCGCGGTCGCGGGTGGCCTCGTCCATCCGCGGGGTCCACTCGGCGGCGCGGTGCCAGTTGGCCCGCAGGGTGTCGAGGTCGCTCCAGAAGCCGACCGCGAGGCCGGCCGCGTAGGCCGCGCCCAGCGCCGTGGTCTCGGCGACGTAGGGGCGCTCGACCGGGGCGTCCAGGACGTCCGCGATGTTCTGCATCAGCAGGTTGTTGGAGGTCATGCCGCCGTCGACCTTGAGGGCGGTGAGCTCCACGCCGGAGTCCTTCTGCATGGCGTCGACGACCTCGCGGGTCTGCCAGGCGGTGGCCTCCAGCACGGCCCGGGCCAGGTGGCCCTTGGTCACGTACCGGGTCAGGCCGGCGATCACACCGCGGGCGTCGGAGCGCCAGTACGGGGCGAACAGGCCGGAGAAGGCCGGGACGAAGTAGGCGCCGCCGTTGTCCTCGACGGTGGAGGCCAGGGTCTCGATCTCGGCCGCGGTCGAGATGATGCCCAGCTGGTCGCGGAGCCACTGCACCAGCGAACCGGTGACGGCGATCGAGCCCTCCAGGGCGTAGACCGGCTTCTGGTCGCCGATCCGGTAGCCGACCGTGGTCAGCAGGCCGTGGTAGGAGTTGACGACCTTCTCACCGGTGTTCAGCAGCAGGAAGGTGCCGGTGCCGTAGGTCGACTTGGCCTCGCCCTCGTCGAAGCAGGTCTGGCCGAACAGCGCGGCCTGCTGGTCGCCGAGCGCGGAGGCGACGGGCACGCCCTCCAGGTCGCCGATGGCGTGGCCGTAGACCTCGGCGGAGGAGCGGATCTCCGGGAGGACCGTCATCGGCACCTCCATGGACTCGGCGATCTTCTCGTCCCACTCGAGGGTGTGGAGGTTCATCAGCATGGTGCGGCTGGCGTTGGTCACGTCGGTGACGTGCTTGCCGCCGTTGACGCCGCCGGTCAGGTTCCAGATGACCCAGGTGTCCATGGTGCCGAAGAGGATGTCGCCGGCCTCGGCGCGCTCGCGCAGGCCCTCGACGTTGTCCAGCAGCCAGCGGATCTTCGGGCCGGCGAAGTAGCTGGCCAGCGGCAGGCCGGTCTCGCGGCGGTAGCGGTCCTGGCCGACGTTGCGGCCGAGCTCGCGGCAGAGCGCCTCGGTGCGGGTGTCCTGCCAGACCAGCGCGTTGTGGACGGGCTCACCGGTGTTCTTGTCCCACAGCACGGTGGTCTCGCGCTGGTTGGTGATGCCGATGGCGCGGATGTCGTCCTTGGTGAGGCCGGCCTTCTCCAGGGCCCCGCGGATCACCGACTGGACGCGGGTCCAGATCTCGGCGGCGTCGTGCTCGACCCAGCCCGGCTGCGGGAAGATCTGCGAGTGCTCCTGCTGGTCGACGGCGACGATCCGGCCGTCGGCGCCGAAGATGATGCAGCGGCTGGACGTGGTGCCCTGGTCGATCGCGGCGATGTAGTTCCCGGTGGGCGTGGTGCCAGAAGTCATGGGGTCCTCGGATCTGAATGAGGGCTTCAGGGACGGGCGGGCCTGACGTGGGGTCAGTCCCCGTGGGCGGGTGCCGGGCAAACCCGGTCGGGCTCAGAAGACGATGTGGTAGAAACCGCCGGCCAGCAGGCCGCCGATGGCCGGGCCGGCCACCGGGATCCACGCGTAGGACCAGTCCGAGCTGCCCTTGTTGGGGATCGGCAGCAGGGTGTGGGCGACGCGCGGGCCGAGGTCGCGGGCCGGGTTGATCGCGTAGCCGGTCGGGCCGCCGAGCGAGAGGCCGATGCCGACGACGGTGAGCGCAACGATCAGGATGCCGGTGCCGGAGAGGCCGAGGCCCTTGTTCAGGCCCTGGGTGAGGATGGCGAGGCAGAGCACGAAGGTGCCGATGATCTCGGTGAGCATGTTCTGGATCGGGTTCCGGATCTCGGGACCGGTCGAGAAGATGCCGAGGGTGGGCTCCTCGTTGGCCTGGAACTGGCCGAGGTAGGTGACCCAGACCAGGACGGCGCCGATGAACGCGCCGAGCATCTGGGAGCCGATGTAGAGCGGGACCTTGCTCCAGTCACCGCTCTCGGCGGCGATGGCCAGGGTGACCGCCGGGTTGAGGTGGGCGCCGGACTTGGGGGCCGACATGTAGGCGGCGATGAGGACGGCGAATCCCCAGCCGAAGGTGATGGCGAGCCAGCCGGCGTTGATCGCCTTCGACTTCTTGAGCGTGACCGCGGCGCAGACGCCGCCGCCGAGGAGTATCAGAGCGGCGGTGCCGAGGGTTTCGCCGACGAAGATGTCGCCGTTGGAGAAAGCGGACACAGAGACTCCCTTGTCCTGATGGCCCGGACGTGCGCGTGCGGGTGGGGGCAGGTGTTGCCGGGTCGATCCGGTGCGGGTGAGCGCAGTGGGAGCGGATCTTCCCGGCCGCCGTTCGACAATGTCGACCGACATGCGGAAGCTTCCACCGCGGCCACCCTCCACGTCAAGGCAGGGTTACGCACCTGTGACGGACGAGGTCGCAGGGACGCGCCGGACGTGCCACGACCGTCGGCGGAACGGGCGAACCGGGGCCCTTTGGGCATACGAAAGGGCGCGGACGGGCTGCTGCCCGTCCGCGCCCCGCGCGCACGTCCCCCGGGGGTCCCCGGACCCCCGGGGGTCAGAACCGTCCGGCGCCCAGGTCCCGGGAGATCGCCCGGGCCGCGCTGCGCACCGAGGCGACCAGCGAGGGCTTCACGAAACCGTCCTCGGTGACCGTCTCCACCGGGCCGCTCACGCACACCGCGCCCACCGGGTTGCGCCGCCGGTCCTGGATCAGCGCACCGATTGACGCCACCCCCTCCCAGGTCTCCTCGATCGAGTCGGCCCAGCCCCGCTCGCGGATCAGCGCGCACTCCGCGTCCACGTCCGCCGGATCGGTCAGTGTGCGCAGCGTGTAGGACTCCAGCGGCCCGTCGCCCAGCTGTCCGCGGGCCACCGGGTCGTACGCCAGCAGCACCTTGCCCAGCGCGGTGGAGTGCAGCGGCTGCATCGAGCCGACCTCCAGCACCTGCCGGGTGTCGTCCGGGCGGAAGACGTGGTGCACGATCAGCACGCCCTGCTGGTGCAGCACGCCCAGGTAGACCGTCTCGCCGCTGGCCCGGGCCAGGTCGTCCGCCCACACCAGGGCGCGCGCCCGCAGCTCGTGCACGTCGAGGTAGCTCTGGCCGAGACGCAGCAGCTCGGCACCGAGCTGGTACTTCCCGCTCTCCGGATCCTGCTCGACGAATCCCTCCTGCTGCAGCGTGCGCAGGATGCCGTGGGCCGTACCTTTGGCCAGGTCGAGCGCGGTCGCGACCTCGGACAACCCGAGCCGGCGCTCACCGCCGGCCAGCAGGCGCATGATCGCGGCGGCCCGGGAGAGCGACTGGATCGGGCCGGGCATTGGCTACCTCCCCTGACAGGCGGTCGACATTGTCGACCGAAGTGTTGACGGCACGAGTCTGCCAGGCCGACGGCCGGACGCGCACCTTTCCGATCACTCCGCACTGCGTGCGGAACCTCACCCCGCACCGCGCACCGCGCGCGCGAGCCCCGCGATCTCCCCCTCGCCGACCCGGCAGCACCCGCCGACCAGCCGCGCCCCGTCGGCCAGCCAGCCCGCCACCCGCTCCGGCCGGAACGTGGATCCGCCCCGCCAGTCCCGCGCCGCCGCGTCCCACACCTCGCCGCTGTTGGGGTACACCACCACCGGCAGGCCCGCCGTCCGCGCGGCCACCGGTACCGCCCGGTCCGCGTCGGCCGGGCTGCAGCAGTTCACCCCGACCGCCAGCACGCCGTCCACGCCCGCGGCCATCCCCAGCGCGTCCTCCAGCGGCTGCCCCGCCCGGGTCCGGTCGCCCTCCACGCTGAACGACAGCCACGCCGGAACCCCGAGCCCCTCGATGGCGCGCAGCAGCGCCTCCGCCTCCACCATGTCCGGGACGGTCTCCAGCGCCAGCACGTCCGGACCGGCCGCCGCCAGCACCTCCAGCCGCGGCCGGTGGAACCGCTCCAGCTCCGCCACGCCGAGCCCGTACCGCCCGCGGTACTCCGACCCGTCCGCCAGCACCGCCCCGTACGGGCCCACCGACGCCGCCACGAACAGTGGTCCGGCGGTGCCCGCGCCCGGCCGATCCGTGGCGGCCGGCTCCGCCCCGGCCGGCTGCTCGTGCTCCGCCCGCCGTCCCTGATCCGTCTGCCGCCCCGCCTCGGTCTGCTGCTCCGCCTCGGCCTGCCGGGCCGCCTCCCGGGCGAGGCGCACACTCAGTGCGAGCAGCCGCTCGGCCTCCTTCCGGCCGATCCCGCGGCGCGCGAACCCCTCGAACGAGGCCTGGTAGCTGGCGGTGATCGCCACCTGGGCCCCGGCCCGGAAGTACCCGAGGTGCGCCGCCACCACCGCTTCCGGCGCGTCCGCCAGCAACCGGGCCGACCAGAGCGCGTCCGAGAGGTCGTGCCCGGCGTCGGCCAACTGGTTCGACAGGCCGCCGTCGAGGACCAGCGGACCCGCCGACAGGGCGGCGGCGAAGCCCGGCCGGGCGGCCGCGGGCGGGGGAGCGGCGGGCACGGTCCCTCCTGCTGCGGTGGGGCCCCGGCGGCGACGGCGGGTGCGCCGCGGGGCCCGAAGGGTGCGGATGGCTGAACTGTAGAGCGGCCGCGGCCCGTCCGGTGGGCCGGGGCCGCAGATCGGCCCGCCGCCGGCCCGCACGGACGGAACCACCCGTACGAGTGATCGAAAACCGTTGGCGGGCGGCTGCCCGGTGCGCTACGTTCTTCTCGCTCGGAGAACAACTCCGGGGCGGAGCGGCACGGGCGGCGTGCCAGGAATCGACCGGAGGCGGGAGCGCCATGGCTGCCCAGGACGACACCAGGGGCGACACCGAGGACGACGGCACAGGCGTCGGCGAACGGGACTGGCTCGCGGAGTACGACCCGCGCGCCTACACACCCGTCGCGGTCACCGTCGACGTGGTCGCCCTGACACTGCGCGCCGGCGAGCTCCACGTCCTGCTGGTCGAGCGCGGTGAACGGCCCTACCGGGGCTGCTGGGCGCTGCCCGGCGGCTTCCTCCGCGCCGGCGAGGAGGACCTCCCCGGCGCCGCCGTCCGCGAGCTCGCCGAGGAGACCGGCCTGCAGGGCACCCTGGAGGCCGCCGCCGCCCTCAGCCGCATCCACCTGGAGCAGCTCGGCAGCTACGGCGCCCCCGACCGGGACCCGCGCATGCACGTGGTCTCCGTCGCCTACCTCGCCTTCGCCCCCGACCTGCCCGATCCACAGGCCGGTACCGATGCCGCGGCCGCCGCCTGGCACCCGGTCTCCGCCCTCGACCTGACCGCCCCACGAACGGCCGGGCCGCCCGCCGACACCCACGGGGGTGGCGTCGGCGCGCGGCCCGGCATCCGGCTCGCCTTCGACCACGCAGTGATCCTCGCCGACGGCCTGGACCGCGCCCGCGCCAAGATCGAGTACAGCCCGCTGGCCACCGCGTTCCTCCAGCACGACTTCACCATCCCCGAGCTGCGCGCCGTCTACGAGGCCGTCTGGGGCGAGCGCCTGCACGCCGGCAACTTCCACCGCAAGGTCCTCTCCGTGCCCGGCTTCGTGGAGTCCACCGGCGCCACCACCGAGCGCGGCGGCACCCGCGGCGGCCCCCGGGCCCGCACCTACCACTCGGGCGACGCCCGGCTGCTCCACCCGCCGCTGCTGCGCCCCTCCCACGAGGACGACATCCGATGACGGCACCGCGCACCGCCCGACCGCCCACCGGGCCGGGCCCGGCACCGCGCACCTTCGCGGACGCGGCCGCCGCCGTCCTCGCCGCCACCGGCCCGGCGGAGATCTTCCCCGCCGACCCGGCCGAGACGGCCCGGCGGTACCGCCGCCTCGCCCGTCTCCTCCACCCGGACACCGTGTCCACCGCCGACCGCACCCGCGCCACAGCCGCCTTCCTCGCCCTCGGCCGGCTCTGGGCGCAACACCAGGGGCCCGCCGACGCCGGCGTCACCGAGCTGCGCACCGGCCGACACACCTACCGGCTCGGCCCGGTCGCGGCCACCGGTGACATCGCCGTCCTGCGTGCCGCCACCACCGGGAGCGGCACCGAGGTGCTGCTCAAGATCCCCCGCAGCGCCCTCGACAACGACCTCCTCGAGCGCGAGGCCACCGCCCTCGGCCGGCTCGCCCGCCACGGCGACCGCCGCTTCCACGCCTACGTACCGGCCCTGCTGGAGAACTTCCGCCACCAGGACACCGCCGACCCGGGCGGCGCCCCCCGCCAGGTCAACGCCCTCGTCCGCCGCGACGGCCTGCGCCCGCTGACCGACGTCCTCGCCGCCCACCCCGACGGCCTCGACCCGCGGGACGCCGCCTGGATCTGGCGCCGCCTGCTCGTCGCCCTCGGGTACGCCCACCGCGCCGGGGTCCGGCACGGCGCGGTCCTCCCCGAGCACGTCCTCGTCCACCCCGCCGAGCACGGCCTGGTCCTCGTCGACTGGTGCTACGCGGGCACCGGCGCGCCCGCCCCCGCGCCCGCTCTGGTCGAGCGCCACCGCGCGCTCTACCCGCCGGAGGTCCCCGCCCGACAGGCTGTCACCGAGGCCACCGACATCCACCTCGCCACCCGCTGCATCCAACTGCTCATGGGCGACCGCGCGCCGCGGCAGGTCCGCGCCTTCATCGCCGGTTGCACCCTGCCCGCCGAGCCCCGCCGACCGCACGACGCCTGGAAGCTCCTCGCCGAGCTCGACGAACTGCTCCACGCCCTCTACGGCCCGCGCACCTTCCGGCCGTTCCACCTGCCACCCACCGCCTGAGGAGGCCCCGATGGGCAGCGGCACCTGGTCCACCGACGTCTACGACGCCGCCGCGCACTACCGCGCCGGCACCGGCGCCAGCGCCTTCGCCTACAGCGACGCCACCACCCGCGGCGCCCGCTCCGGCTGGAAGGCACACCCCAGCCTCGACCCGCACGGCATCACCCTCCGCGAGAGCCGTGACTCCGACGAGCACCCCGCCTCGCTGGCCGTCGCCGTCCTGTTCGACGTGACCGGCTCCATGCAGACCGTCCCGCGCACCCTGCAGACCAAGCTCCCCGAACTCTTCGGCCTGCTTCTGCGCAAGGGTTACACCGAGCACCCGCAGATCCTCTTCGGCGCCGTCGGCGACGCCACCTGCGACCGCGTCCCCCTCCAGCTCGGCCAGTTCGAGTCCGACAACCGGATGGACGACAACCTCGGCAACATCCTGCTGGAGGGCGGTGGCGGCGGGCAGATGACCGAGTCCTACGAGCTCGCCATGTACGCCATGGCCCGCCACACCGCACTCGACTGCGTCGAGCGCCGCGGCCGCAAGGGCTACCTCTTCCTGATCGGCGACGAACTGCCCTACGGCAAGGTCAAGGCCCGCGAGGTCCGCGCCGTCCTCGGCGAGGACATCCCCGAGGACATCCCGGTCACCGCGATCCTCGCCGAGCTCCGGCAGCTCTACCACGTCTACTTCATCCTCCCGGCGGGCGCCGCCTACGCCGGCAACACCGAGGTCCTCGACACCTGGCGCAAGCTGCTCGGCCAGCACGTCCTCGAGCTCGACGACCTCGACGCCGTGTGCGAGACCATCGCCCTCACCATCGGCCTCGGCGAGGAGGCCATCGACCTCCAGGAGGGCCTCGCCGACCTCGCCGACATCGGATCCGGCGCCGTCGCCAGCGTCGGCAAGGCCCTGGACTCCCTCGCCCGACACAGCCAGGCGGCCGCCGTCCCCGGCACCTCCCTGCTCGCCCCCGACGACCGCTCGGCCGCCGGCACCACCCGCCTCTGAGCTGCGCCGGCCTCCGCCTCTGAGTAGCGCCGGCCTCCGACCCGTCCGCCCGCGGCCGGCCCGTCCCCACCGGCCGCCGGGCGGACCGGGGCGCTCCCCGCCACCTCCCACCGATGCACCGATCCCACCAATGCACCCGCTCGCACCGACGCACCGCTCCCGCTACACCGCGCACAGAACGGGCACCGCCGTGACCGACCCCCGGTTCGACCGCCACGACGGACACGTCATCGTCTGCGACCTCGGCTTCGGGGACGCGGGCAAGGGCACCGTCGTCGACCACCTCTGCCGCGGTCCGCTCGGCCCCGACAGCCGCCACCCGGTCCGCGCCGTCGTCCGCCACAACGGCGGAGCCCAAGCCGCGCACAACGTCGTCACCGACGACGGCCGCCACCACACCTTCGCCCAGTTCGGCTCGGGCACCCTCGCCGGCGTCCCCACCCACCTCTCCCGGTTCATGCTGGTCGACCCGCTCGCCCTCGCCGCCGAGGCCCGCCACCTCACCACCCTCGGCGTCCCCGACCCGTTCGCCCTGCTCACCGTCGACCGCCGCGCCCTGCTCACCACCCCGTACCACGCCGCCGCCAACCGCATCCGCGAACAGCGCCGCGGCCCCGACCGCCACGGCTCCTGCGGCCTCGGCATCGGCGAGACCGCCAGCTACGCCCTGGACCACCCCGACGACGCCCCCACCGCCGACGACTGCACCCGCCCCACCCGCCTGCTCACCCTGCTCACCAGGCTCCGCGACCGCCTCGCCGACCACCTCGGCCTCGCCCCCGCCGACCTCGCCGCCCCACCGCTCGCCGACTGCGCCGAGGCCTTCACCGCCTTCGCCGCCCGCGTCCGCCTCACCGACGGAGACCACCTCACCCACCTGCTGCGCACCGGGCCGGTGATCTTCGAGGGCGCCCAGGGCGTCCTGCTCGACCAGCAGCACGGCTTCCACCCCCACACCACCTGGTCCACCACCACCTTCGCCAACGCCGAGACCCTCCTCGCCGAGTCCGGCGCCGCAGCCGCCCTCCGACTCGGCGTCCTCCGCACCTACACCACCCGCCACGGCGCCGGCCCCCTCCCCACCGAGGACAAGGCCCTCGACCTCCCCGAGCCGCACAACACCACCGGCCGCTGGCAGGGCGCCTTCCGCCTCGGCCACTTCGACACCCCCGGCCACCGCTACGCCCTCGCCGCCGCCGGCGGAGCCGACGCCCTCGCCGTCACCCACCTCGACACCCCCGCCCGCCACCGCGGGCTGCACCTCTGCGACGACTACGAGCTGGACGGCGCACCCCTGCACACCATCACCACCGGCATGGCCGGCGACCTCGACGCCCAGGCCCGCCTCACCGAGGCCCTGCTCCGCGCCCGCCCCGGCACCCTCACCGACCCCGGCCCCGACCCGCAGGACTGGTCCGACGCGATTGCCGACCGCCTCGACACCCCCGTCCTCCTCGAATCCCACGGCCCGACGTCCCGTCAGAAACACCTCCGCGCCGCCGCCGTCCACCGCAGTACCATCCACCCCATGACCACAGACCAGGCCGACCGCAAGACCTACGGCCCCGGCTCGCACTGCCACTGGTGCGGCACCCCCTACAGCGCCGGCACCGCCGCCTGGCCCCGGACGTGCCCCGGCTGCAACGAGATCAGCTACCGCAACCCGCTGCCCGTGGTCGTCACCCTCCTGCCCGTCGTCTCCCCCGAGGCCGACGGCCTGGTGGTCATCCGCCGCACCATCGAGCCGGGCTACGGCGAGCTCGCCCTCCCCGGCGGCTACATCGACTACGGCGAGAGCTGGCAGCAGGCCTGCGTCCGCGAGCTCCGCGAGGAGACCGGCATCGAGGCCGACCACGCCCGGGTCACCCTGGTCGCCACCGACTCCGACACCGCCGGCGGCTTCCTCTGCCTGTTCGGCATGCTCCCCGCCCGCCGGATCGACGAGCTCCCGCCCTCCGTGCCCACCCCCGAGACCGAGGGCTGGCAGTTCCTCCCCACCCCGTCCCGCCTCGCCTTCCCCTTCCACACCCGGGTGGCCCACGCCTGGTTCAACGGCGACTACGCCCACCTGGTCTGACCTTCGGCGGCCGACACCGGCGCGGGCCCGCAGGGCCGCGCCGGTGCACCGACAGGGGCCTCTGGCGCGCCCGACGATCACATGGCAAGGTCTGCTCGTCAGCCACCACGCGGGCGGCGCCCGCCACGAGCAGCCCCGCCCACCGCCCCCGGCCCACCGGGCGGGGGCGCTCCACCCCGGGAGACCACCACCGTGAGCACCCCACCCGAAGGCCGACTGCTCTGGCGCCCCGACCCCGCCCGCGCCGCCTCCGCGCAGATCGTCGCCTTCCAGGCCTGGGCCGCCGAACACCACGGCGCCCCGGCGGCCCCGCTCGCCCCCGCGGACGACGACGAGCAGGCCGCCGCCCGCTACGCCGCCCTGCACGCCTGGTCCACCGCCGACCTGGAGCGCTTCTGGACGGCCGTCACCGAGTGGTTCGACGTCCGGTTCACCACCGCACCCGAGGCCGTGCTCGCCGACCCGGCGATGCCCGGCGCCCGCTGGTTCCCCGGCGCCCGCCTCAACTACGCCGAGCACGCCCTGCGCGCCGCCGAGGACGCCGACCGGGCCGACACGCCCGCGATCCTCCACCTCGACGAGACCACCGAGCAGCCCGCCGCCCTCACCTGGGCCGAGCTCCGCCGCCAGGTCGGCTCGCTGGCAGCGGCCCTCCGCGCCCGCGGCGTCCGCCCCGGCGACCGGGTCGGCGCCTACCTGCCCAACGTCCCGCAGGCCGTCGTCGCCCTCCTCGCCACCGCCGCCGTCGGCGCCGTCTGGACGTCCTGCGCCCCCGACTTCGGCGCCCGCAGCGTCCTCGACCGCCTCCAGCAGATCGAGCCCACCGTCCTCTTCGCCATCGACGGCTACCACTACGGCGGCAAGGACCACGACCGCACCGAGGTCGTCGCCGAACTCCGCCGCGAGCTCCCCACGCTGCGTACCGTCGTCCACATCCCGCTGCTCGGCGCCCCCGCCCCCGAGGGCGCCCTCGACTGGGCGGAGCTGGTCGCAGGCGACGTGGAGCCGGTCTTCGAGCCCGTCCCCTTCGACCACCCGCTCTGGGTGCTCTACTCCTCCGGCACCACCGGCCTGCCCAAGGCCATCGTGCAGAGCCAGGGCGGCATCCTCGTCGAACACCTCAAGCAGGCCTCGCTCCACCTCGACCTCGGCCCCGACGACCGCTTCCTCTGGTACACCTCCACCGGCTGGATGATGTGGAACTTCCTCGTCGCTGGCCTCCTCGTCGGGTCCACGATCGTCACCTACGACGGCAGCCCCGGCCACCCCGACACCGGCGCCCTGTGGTCCGTCGCCGCCCGCACCCGGGCGACCGTTCTCGGCACCTCCGCCGCCTACGTGATCGCCAGCCGCAAGGCCGACCTCCACCCCGGCCGCGACCTCGACCTCTCCGCCGTCCGCTGCCTCGGCACCACCGGCTCCCCGCTGCCGCCCGACGGCTTCCAGTGGATCTACGACGAGGTCAAGAAGGACGTCTGGCTCGCCTCCGTCAGCGGCGGCACCGACGTCTGCAGCTGCTTCGTCGGCGGCGTCCCGACCCTCCCCGTCCACCTCGGCGAGATCCAGGCCCCCTGCCTCGGCGCCGCCGTCGCATCCTGGGACGTCCAGGGCGAGCCGCTCACCGACCAGGTCGGCGAGCTCGTCGTCACCCGGCCGCTGCCGTCGATGCCGATCGGCTTCTGGAACGACCCCGACGGCACCCGCTACCGCGACAGCTACTTCGACATGTACCCGGGCGTCTGGCGCCACGGCGACTGGATCACCGTCACCTCCCGCGGCACCGTCGTCATCCACGGCCGCTCCGACTCCACCCTCAACCGCCAGGGCGTCCGGATGGGCTCCTCCGACATCTACGAGGTCGTCGAACGCCTCCCGGAGATCGCGGAGTCCCTGGTCATCGGCGTCGAGGAGCCCGACGGTGGCTACTGGATGCCGCTCTTCGTCGTCCTCGCCCCCGGCGCGGACCTCGACGACTCGCTGCGCGCCCGCGTCCGCACCGAACTGCGCACCCAGCTCTCGCCCCGCCACGTGCCGGACGAGATCATCGCCGTCAACGGCCTGCCGCACACCCTCACCGGCAAGCGCATCGAGGTCCCCGTGAAGCGGCTGCTCTCCGGCACCCCGCTGGAGAAGGCGGTCAACCCGGGCTCGGTCGACAACATCGACCACCTCCGGTTCTTCGAGCGCCTGGGCGCCGAGCGCCGCGCCTGAGCCCGCCCGGCCGACCGTCGCCGGACGGTCCGGAAAAGCCGAGCAGGGGCGCTTCCAACCCCCACGGTGGAAGCGCCCCTGCGAGCCCCGGCCCTGCCCCGGGGCGTCTATTCGCCGGTCAGCACCTGATGTGCCGCGGCACGCGCGTCGGCCGCACTGTCCACGGCCCGCGCCGCCGCCGCGGCACGCCGGCACTGCGCCAGCGTGACCTTGGCCAGCGCCGTCCGCACGTACGGGATCGACGAGGCCCCCATCGACAGGCTCGTCACCCCGAGCCCGGTGAGCACACAGGCGAGCAGCGGGTCGGCAGCCGCCTCGCCGCACACGCCGCAGCTCTTGCCGGTCAGCTGCGCGGCCTCCGCCGACAGCGCGACCAGGTCGAGCAACGCCGGCTGCCACGGGTCCTGCAGCCGTGCCACCGCGCCGACCTGCCGGTCCGCCGCGAAGGTGTACTGCGCCAGGTCGTTCGTCCCCAGCGAGAGGAACTCGACCTCCTGCAGGATCGACCGCGCCCGCAGCGCCGCCGACGGGATCTCCACCATCGCGCCGAACTTCGCCGCCAGCCCGGCCTCCCGACAGGCGTCCGCGAACGCCTTCGCGTCCTGCCGGTCCGCCACCATCGGCGCCATGACCTCCAGGTGCACCGGCAGCCCCTCGGCCGCCCGGGCGAGCGCCCGCAGCTGCGCCGCCAGCACCTCCGGGTGGTCCAGCAGCGTCCGCAGACCCCGCACACCGAGCGCCGGGTTCGGCTCGTCGGCCGGTGTCAGGAAGTCCAGCGGCTTGTCGGCCCCGGCATCCAGCACGCGGACGACCACCCGGCGCTCCGGGAAGGCCTCCAGCACCTTCCGGTACGCCTCGAACTGCTTCTCCTCGCTCGGCGCCTTGGCCGAGTCGTCCAGGAAGAGGAACTCCGTGCGGAACAGGCCGACGCCCTCCGCCTCGGCCTCCAGCGCCGCCGGCAGGTCGGCCGGGCCGCCGATGTTCGCCAGCAGCGGCACCAGGTGCCCGTCCGAGGTCCGGCCCGGCCCGGAGGAGGCGGCCAGCGCGGCCTTCCGCTCGGCGGCCAGCCGGCGCAGCTCCTCCTGCCGCTCGGCCGACGGGTTCACCAGCACCTCGCCGCTGCTGCCGTCGACCGCGACCACGAGACCCTCGGCCACCCCGGTCGCCCCGGGCAGCGCCACCACGGCGGGCACGCCCAGCGCCCGCGCCAGGATCGCGCTGTGGCTGGTCGGCCCGCCCTCCTCGGTGACGAAGCCGAGCACCAGGGTCGGGTCCAGCAGCGCGGTGTCCGCCGGCGCGAGGTCGTGGGCGAAGAGCACGTACGGCTCGTCGCTGTCCGGCACGCCCGGCATCGGCACGCCGAGCAGCCGCGCCACGATCCGGTTCCTGACGTCGTCCAGGTCGGCCACCCGACCGGCCAGGTAGTCGCCGGCCGCAGCCAGCAGCGCCCGGTATGCGGCGAAGGCGTCGTAGATGCCCCGTTCGGCGCTGCTGCCGACCGCGATCCGCCGGCTCACGTCCGCCATCAGCTCGGGATCCTGGGCCATCAGCGCCTGGGCCTCGAGGACCGCCTGCGCCTCGCCGCCCGCCAGGTTGCCGCGCGCGATCAGGTCGGCCGCGACCGCATCCACCGCGGCCTGGGCGCGCGCCTGCTCCCGCGGTGCGTCCTCACTGGGGATCTGCGTCGCCGGAGGTTCCAGGACGGCCGTTCCCATGTGCCGCACCGGGCCGATCGCGACCCCGTGGCTGACTCCTACGCCGCGAAGCATCGGTTCCACGTTCAGAGATTCCTTTCACCCGGCCAGCGGGGGTCAGTTCCAGGTGAAGAGCTCGCCGCCGAGCGTGACCTCGCCGCTCTCGGCCACGCCGGAGAGCGCCTCCGCGGAGGCCTCCAGCGCGACGATCGGAGAGATCGGCGACTTGCCCGCGGCCTCGACCGCCGCCGGGTTCCAGCGGATCACCGGCTGGCCCCGCTTGACCTCGTCGCCCTTGCCGACGAGCAGCTCGAAGCCCTCGCCGTTGAGCTGCACGGTGTCGATGCCGAGGTGGGTCAGCACGCCGTGGCCGTCCGCGTCGACGACGACGAACGCGTGCGGGTGCATGGACACCACGAGCCCGTCCACCGGCGCCACCGCCTCGGTGGGCTCGCGCACCGGGTCGATCGCGGTTCCGGGCCCGACCATCGCGCCGGAGAAGACGGGGTCCGGCACGTTCGCCAGCCCGACGGCCCGCCCGGCGAGCGGCGAGGTCACAGTGGTCATGGTGGAGCCTCCCAGGTGCGGAGTACAGCGCGTGCAGCCGCAGAGCAGCGGCATCGGCGTCAGCTGAAGCCTAAATCATGTCAACTTCGGACATACCGGCACGTAACGGCGGAGTGCGCCGAGCGGGGACGACCCCGCTCCAGCCGCACCGAACCGTCGGCCACCGGCCCGTCGACGCAGCAATGAGGCGTCTGCGCCGACTCAAGTGGTCTAGTCCTCTGCGTCGATGCGCCGCACTCTACGGCATGTGGGGGAGTGCGGACGATGGCCCCACGCCGACGCCCCGCACCGCCCGCCCACCGACCGGGTGCCTCCGTACGAGTGACAGCGACGCGTCCCGATTTGGCGCAGGGGTCGAGACCGGCTAACGTTGCACGGGTCGCCACGCGGCGATGGTTAACTCAGCAAGTCGGGAACGTAAAGCGCCGGTTAAACGGTGGCAAACGGTCTGATAAGCTGGAAACACGAAAGAGCGAAACGCCCGGAGGGTCCGCTGGAAGGCGGTCCGAAGGAAGTGTCCGTTCCTTGAGAACTCAACAGCGTGCCAAAAGTCAACGCCAGATATGTTGACATCCCCGGCCGGTCGGGCAATCGATCGGTTGGAGATTCCTTTTGAAATAACACAGCGAGGACGCAGTGCGCGGGATCACCCTATTCCGGTGGTTGCCGTGCCGCTCAACGCGAGTGTGCACCGGATAGCCGGTAATCATTCACGGAGAGTTTGATCCTGGCTCAGGACGAACGCTGGCGGCGTGCTTAACACATGCAAGTCGAACGGTGAAGCCCTTCGGGGTGGATCAGTGGCGAACGGGTGAGTAACACGTGGGCAATCTGCCCTGCACTCTGGGACAAGCCCTGGAAACGGGGTCTAATACCGGATACGACCTTCCTCTGCATGGGGGTTGGTGGAAAGCTCCGGCGGTGCAGGATGAGCCCGCGGCCTATCAGCTTGTTGGTGGGGTAATGGCCTACCAAGGCGACGACGGGTAGCCGGCCTGAGAGGGCGACCGGCCACACTGGGACTGAGACACGGCCCAGACTCCTACGGGAGGCAGCAGTGGGGAATATTGCACAATGGGCGAAAGCCTGATGCAGCGACGCCGCGTGAGGGATGACGGCCTTCGGGTTGTAAACCTCTTTCAGCAGGGAAGAAGCGCAAGTGACGGTACCTGCAGAAGAAGCACCGGCTAACTACGTGCCAGCAGCCGCGGTAATACGTAGGGTGCGAGCGTTGTCCGGAATTATTGGGCGTAAAGAGCTCGTAGGCGGCCTGTCGCGTCGGATGTGAAAGCCCGGGGCTTAACCCCGGGTCTGCATTCGATACGGGCAGGCTAGAGTGTGGTAGGGGAGATCGGAATTCCTGGTGTAGCGGTGAAATGCGCAGATATCAGGAGGAACACCGGTGGCGAAGGCGGATCTCTGGGCCATTACTGACGCTGAGGAGCGAAAGCGTGGGGAGCGAACAGGATTAGATACCCTGGTAGTCCACGCCGTAAACGTTGGGAACTAGGTGTTGGCGACATTCCACGTCGTCGGTGCCGCAGCTAACGCATTAAGTTCCCCGCCTGGGGAGTACGGCCGCAAGGCTAAAACTCAAAGGAATTGACGGGGGCCCGCACAAGCAGCGGAGCATGTGGCTTAATTCGACGCAACGCGAAGAACCTTACCAAGGCTTGACATACACCGGAAACTGGTAGAGATATCAGCCCCCTTGTGGTCGGTGTACAGGTGGTGCATGGTTGTCGTCAGCTCGTGTCGTGAGATGTTGGGTTAAGTCCCGCAACGAGCGCAACCCTTGTTCTGTGTTGCCAGCGAGTAATGTCGGGGACTCACAGGAGACTGCCGGGGTCAACTCGGAGGAAGGTGGGGACGACGTCAAATCATCATGCCCCTTATGTCTTGGGCTGCACACGTGCTACAATGGCCGGTACAAAGGGCTGCGATGCCGTGAGGCGGAGCGAATCCCAAAAAGCCGGTCTCAGTTCGGATTGGGGTCTGCAACTCGACCCCATGAAGTTGGAGTTGCTAGTAATCGCAGATCAGCATGCTGCGGTGAATACGTTCCCGGGCCTTGTACACACCGCCCGTCACGTCACGAAAGTCGGTAACACCCGAAGCCGGTGGCCTAACCCTTGGGAGGGAGCCGTCGAAGGTGGGACCAGCGATTGGGACGAAGTCGTAACAAGGTAGCCGTACCGGAAGGTGCGGCTGGATCACCTCCTTTCTAAGGAGCGCACGGCAGCTTCGGACGAGTGTTCCGGAGTGCTAGCTCATGGGTGGAACGTTGACTATTCGGCACGGACAGAGTCATGGACGCTAGTACTGCTTCGGCGTGGAACGCGTGATGTGAACTGTTCGGGTCGGGCACGCTGTTGGGTCCTGAGGGAACGAAGGTTTCCTCGTGGATGCCGGCTCCACTTGATGCACTCTCGGGTGTGGATGGTGGGTGTCTGGTCGTTGTTTGAGAACTGCACAGTGGACGCGAGCATCTGTGGCCAAGTTTTTAAGGGCGCACGGTGGATGCCTTGGCACCAGGAACCGATGAAGGACGTGGGAGGCCGCGATAGGCCCCGGGGAGCTGTCAACCGAGCTTTGATCCGGGGGTGTCCGAATGGGGAAACCCGGCAGTCGTCATGGGCTGTCACCCTTACCTGAACACATAGGGTAAGTGGAGGGAACGCGGGGAAGTGAAACATCTCAGTACCCGCAGGAAGAGAAAACAACCGTGATTCCGGGAGTAGTGGCGAGCGAAACCGGATGAGGCTAAACCTTGAGCGTGTGAGACCCGGCAGGGGTTGCGCTCGGGGGGTTGTGGGAATGAGCTTGATCGGTCTGCCGGCCGGTCGGCGAGTCAGAAACCGTTGGTGTAGTCGAAGGACATGCGAAAGGTCCGGCGTAGAGGGTAAGACCCCCGTAGACGAAACATTAGCGGCTTGCTTGCTCATCTCCCAAGTAGCACGGGGCCCGAGAAATCCCGTGTGAATCTGGCGGGACCACCCGCTAAGCCTAAATATTCCCTGGTGACCGATAGCGGATAGTACCGTGAGGGAATGGTGAAAAGTACCGCGGGAGCGGAGTGAAATAGTACCTGAAACCGTGTGCCTACAAGCCGTGGGGGCAGTCTTCGGACTGTGACTGCGTGCCTTTTGAAGAATGAGCCTGCGAGTTTGCGGTGTGTAGCGAGGTTAACCCGTGTGGGGTAGCCGTAGCGAAAGCGAGTCCGAATAGGGCGTTTGAGTTGCATGCCCAAGACCCGAAGCGGAGTGATCTAGCCATGGGCAGGTTGAAGCGCGGGTAAGACCGTGTGGAGGACCGAACCCACCAGGGTTGAAAACCTGGGGGATGACCTGTGGTTAGGGGTGAAAGGCCAATCAAACTCCGTGATAGCTGGTTCTCCCCGAAATGCATTTAGGTGCAGCGTCGCGTGTTTCTTGCCGGAGGTAGAGCACTGGATAGGCGATGGGCCTCACCGGGTTACTGACCTTAGCCAAACTCCGAATGCCGGTAAGTGAGAGCGCGGCAGTGAGACTGTGGGGGATAAGCTCCATGGTCGAGAGGGAAACAGCCCAGAACACCGACTAAGGTCCCTAAGCGTGTGCTAAGTGGGAAAGGATGTGGAGTCGCAGAGACAACCAGGAGGTTGGCTTAGAAGCAGCCACCCTTGAAAGAGTGCGTAATAGCTCACTGGTCAAGTGATTCCGCGCCGACAATGTAGCGGGGCTCAAGCACATCACCGAAGTCGTGTCATTGCAGCAATACTCCCAACGGAGGCTGTGATGGGTAGGGGAGCGTCGTGTGCCGGGTGAAGCGGCCGAGGAATCGAGTCGTGGACGGTTCACGAGTGAGAATGCAGGCATGAGTAGCGATACAAGAGTGGGAAACTCTTGCGCCGATTGACCAAGGGTTCCTGGGTCAAGCTGATCTGCCCAGGGTAAGTCGGGACCTAAGGCGAGGCCGACAGGCGTAGTCGATGGACAACGGGTTGATATTCCCGTACCCGCTTTGAAGCGCCAACGCTGAACCCTCTGATGCTAAGCCCGTGAAGCCGTCCTGGATCCTTCGGGTGAAGGGGAGTGGTGGAGCCGGTGGCCCAAGGTGGTAGTAGGTGAGCGATGGGGTGACGCAGGAAGGTAGTCCAGCCCGGGCGGTGGTTGTCCCGGGGTAAGGGTGTAGGACGCAGGGTAGGCAAATCCGCCCTGCACGTAGTCTGAGACCTGATGCCGAGCCGATTGTGGTGAAGTGGATGATCCTATGCTGTCGAGAAAAGCCTCTAGCGAGTTTCATGGCGGCCCGTACCCCAAACCGACTCAGGTGGTCAGGTAGAGAATACCGAGGCGTTCGGGTGAACTGTGGTTAAGGAACTCGGCAAAATGCCCCCGTAACTTCGGGAGAAGGGGGGCCAGCCCTGGTGACGACCTTTACGGTCTGAGCTGGGGGTGGCCGCAGAGACCAGCGAGAAGCGACTGTTTACTAAAAACACAGGTCCGTGCGAAGCCGTAAGGCGATGTATACGGACTGACGCCTGCCCGGTGCTGGAACGTTAAGGGGACCGGTTAGTCCGATTTCGGTCGGGCGAAGCTGAGAACTTAAGCGCCAGTAAACGGCGGTGGTAACTATAACCATCCTAAGGTAGCGAAATTCCTTGTCGGGTAAGTTCCGACCTGCACGAATGGCGTAACGACTTCTCGACTGTCTCAACCACAGGCCCGGTGAAATTGCATTACGAGTAAAGATGCTCGTTTCGCGCAGCAGGACGGAAAGACCCCGGGACCTTTACTATAGCTTGATATTGGTGTTCGGTTCGGCTTGTGTAGGATAGGTGGGAGACTGTGAAGCAGCAACGCCAGTTGTTGTGGAGTCGCCGTTGAAATACCACTCTGGTCGTGCTGGATGTCTAACCTGGGTCCGTGATCCGGATCAGGGACAGTGTCTGGTGGGTAGTTTAACTGGGGCGGTTGCCTCCTAAAGGGTAACGGAGGCGCCCAAAGGTTCCCTCAGCCTGGTTGGCAATCAGGTGTTGAGTGTAAGTGCACAAGGGAGCTTGACTGTGAGACTGACGGGTCGAGCAGGTACGAAAGTAGGGACTAGTGATCCGGCGGTGGCTTGTGGAAGCGCCGTCGCTCAACGGATAAAAGGTACCCCGGGGATAACAGGCTGATCTTCCCCAAGAGTCCATATCGACGGGATGGTTTGGCACCTCGATGTCGGCTCGTCGCATCCTGGGGCTGGAGTAGGTCCCAAGGGTTGGGCTGTTCGCCCATTAAAGCGGTACGCGAGCTGGGTTTAGAACGTCGTGAGACAGTTCGGTCCCTATCCGCTGTGCGCGTAGGAGTGTTGAGAAGGGCTGTCCCTAGTACGAGAGGACCGGGACGGACGAACCTCTGGTGTGCCAGTTGTCCTGCCAAGGGCATGGCTGGTTGGCTACGTTCGGGAGGGATAACCGCTGAAAGCATCTAAGCGGGAAGCCTGCTTCGAGATGAGCACTCCCACCTCCTTGAGAGGGTAAGGCTCCCAGTAGACGACTGGGTTGATAGGCCGGATATGGAAGCCCAGTAATGGGTGGAGTTGACCGGTACTAATAGGCCGAGGGCTTGTCCTCAGTTGCTCGCGTCCACTGTGTTGGTTCTGAAACCACGAACAGGCCCTGTGTCGGTTGTTCGATGTGTTTCATAGTGTTTCGGTGGTCATAGCGCGAGGGAAACGCCCGGTTACATTCCGAACCCGGAAGCTAAGCCTCGTAGCGCCGATGGTACTGCAGGGGGGACCCTGTGGGAGAGTAGGACGCCGCCGAACAATTATTCATGGCAAAGCCCCCACCCGGCAGGGTGGGGGCTTTGTTGTTGTAAGGTCAATGCCGCACATGTTCACGGCGGTACAGCTGGCAGGAGGGTCCCAGGTGGAGGTTCAGGAGACGCGCGTGCAGACGGACCGCGTCCTCACCATCCCCAACCTGCTGAGCATGGCCCGGCTGGTGGGTGTGCCCATCTTCCTGTGGCTGATCCTCTGGCCGGTGTTCGGCGGGCCGGAGAACGACGGCTGGGCGATCGTCGTGCTGATGCTCAGCGGCGTCAGCGACTACCTGGATGGCAAGCTCGCGCGGCGCTGGGGTCAGGTCAGCCGGCTCGGCCAGATCCTGGATCCGGCGGCGGACCGGCTGTACGTGCTCTCGACGCTCGTCGGACTGACGTGGCGTGAGATCCTGCCGCTGTGGGTGACGATCGTGCTGCTGGCGCGCGAGCTGTTCATCGGCTCGCTGCTTCCCATTCTCAACCGGCACGGCTACGGGCCGCTCCAGGTGAGTTTCCTGGGGAAGGCGGCCACGTTCAATCTGATGTACGCCTTTCCGCTTCTGCTGCTGGGCAACGGGGAGAGCTGGCTGGCCACGGTGGCCGAGCCGGTCAGCTGGGCATTCATCTGGTGGGGCACGGTTCTCTACTGGTGGGCCGGCATCCTCTATGCGGTCCAGGCCCGCCAGCTGGTGCGCGCGGACCGTACGGCCGCCGTTTGAGCGGGTTGTTCGCCCGCTGTTGACAAGATCTCCACGTCCGACTTGCCGCGACACGGTGAGTCGGACGTTTTTATCCGGGTAGAGAAGCTCTGGAACGGTTTGATGGATCTGCAGGGTTCACCACCGCGAAGGAGGACGCACCCGAATGAAAGCCGTTGTGATGGCGGGTGGCGAGGGCACTCGGCTCCGTCCGATGACGTCGAGCATGCCCAAGCCACTGCTGCCGGTGGCCAACCGGCCGATCATGGAACACGTACTACGGCTGCTACGGCGGCACGGTCTCACGGACACCGTGGTGACCGTCCAGTTCCTGGCCTCCCTGGTGAAGAACTACTTCGGGGACGGCGAAGAGCTGGGGATGAACCTCACCTATGCCAATGAAGAGGTCCCGCTCGGTACCGCGGGCAGTGTGAAGAACGCCGAGGACGCGCTCAAGGACGACTCGTTTCTGGTGATCTCCGGTGACGCGCTCACCGATTTCGATCTCACCGAGCTGATCGCCTTCCACCGGGAGAAGGGTGCCCTGGTCACCGTCTGCCTGACCCGGGTGCCGAACCCGCTGGAGTTCGGCATCACGATCACCGACGAGGAGGGGCGGGTCGAGCGGTTCCTCGAGAAGCCCACCTGGGGCCAGGTCTTCTCCGACACGGTGAACACCGGGATCTACGTGATGGAGCCCGAGGTCTTCTCGTACGTGGCGGCCGGCGAGTCGGTCGACTGGTCGAGTGACGTCTTCCCGCAGCTGCTCAAGGAGGGCAAGCCGGTCTACGGCTACGTCGCCGAGGGCTACTGGGAGGACGTGGGCACCCACGAGAGCTATCTGAAGGCGCAGGCGGACGTCCTCGAGAGCAAGGTCGACGTCGAGCTGGACGGCTTCGAGATCTCTCCCGGCGTGTGGGTGGCCGAGGGTGCCGAGGTCGACCCGGAGGCGGTGCTGCGCGGTCCGCTGTACATCGGCGACTACGCCAAGGTCGAGGCCGGGGTGGAGCTGCGCGAGCACACCGTGCTGGGCAGCAACGTGGTCGTCAAGCGCGGTGCCTTCCTGCACAAGGCCGTCATCCACGACAACGTGTACGTCGGGCCGCAGAGCAACCTGCGCGGCTGCGTGATCGGCAAGAACACCGACGTGATGCGTGCCGCGCGGATCGACGAGGGTGCGGTGGTCGGCGACGAGTGCCTGATCGGCGAGGAGTCGCTGCTGGCGGGCAACGTCCGGGTCTACCCGTTCAAGACCATCGAGGCCGGCGCGGTCGTCAACACCTCGGTGATCTGGGAGTCCCGTGGGCAGGAGCACCTCTTCGGCGTCCGCGGCGTCTCCGGCATCCTGAACGTGGAGATCACCCCGGAGCTCGCGGTGCGGTTGGCCGGGGCGTACGCCACCACCCTCAAGAAGGGGGCGACCGTCACCATCGCGCGTGACCACTCGCGTGGTGCGCGGGCGCTCAAGCGGGCGATGATCTCGGCGCTGCAGACCAGCGCGATCGACGTCCGCGACCTGGAGAACGTCCCCATGCCGGTCGCGCGGCAGAACACCGCGCGCGGCAGTTCGGGCGGCATCTTCCTGCGGACCACGCCGGGCGTGCCGGACTCGCTGGACATCCTGTTCTTCGACGGGGCCGGTGCCGACCTCTCGCAGGCCAGCCAGCGGAAGCTGGACCGCGTGTACGCGCGCCAGGAGTTCCGGCGCGCCTTCCCCGGTGAGATCGGCGACCTGCTGCACCCGTCGAGTGTGTTCGACTCGTACGCGCGGAACCTGCTGCGGTCGGTCGACACCAGTGGGGTGCGCGAGGCCGGCCTGAAGGTGGTCGTGGACGCCGCGCACGGCAGCGCCGGGCTCGTGCTGCCGAGCATCCTCGGCCGGCTCGGTGTCGAGGCCCTCACGGTCGACAGCGGCCTCGACGAGGCCCGGCCGACCGAGGACGCCGAGGAGCGGCGGGCCGCCCTGGCCCGGCTCGGCGAGCTGGTCGCCTCCTCGCGCGCCGCGTTCGGTGTGCGCTTCGACCCGGTCGGCGAGCGGGTGTCGTTCGTCGACGAGCTCGGCCGGGTGATCCAGGACGACCGTGCGCTGCTGGTGCTGCTCGACCTGGTGGCAGCGGAGCGGCGCAGCGGCCAGGTGGCGCTGCCGGTCACCACGACCCGGATCGCCGAGCAGGTGGCGGCGTACCACGGCACCCAGGTGACGTGGACGACCACCTCGCCGGACGATCTGGCGAAGGCGGCCGCGGAGGAGGGCACGGTGTTCGGCGGCGACGGCCGCGGCGGATTCGTGGTGCCCGAGTTCAGCGGGGTGCTGGACGGCCCCGCGGCGTTCGTCCGGCTGGTGGGCCTGGTGGCCCGTACCCAGCTCACGCTGAGCCAGATCGACGCCCGGATCCCGCAGGCGCACATCAAGCGGCGCGACATCGCGACGCCGTGGGCGGCCAAGGGCATGGTGATGCGCTCGGTGGTCGAGGCGGCCGGCAGCCGGCGGCTGGACACCACGGACGGCGTGCGCGTGGTCGAGGCCGACGGCCGGTGGACGCTCGTCCTGCCGGACCCGGCCGAGGCGGTCACCCACCTGTGGGCGGAGGGCCCGGACGACGAGGCCACCGAGCAGCTGCTCGACGAGTGGGCGGCGGTGGTGGACTCGGCCGGACGCTGAGGGAACACCGTTCGATGACCCGGCCGGGACGCGGTGGCAGCACGCCGCCGTGCCCCGGCCGGTCACGGTTCGGTGTCCGTCCGGGGCGGTAGCGCGGGGGCTGTGCGTACGCCGCCCCGGCGACATGGGACGATGTCCCGCATGCCAGCAACGCCGACACCGAGTGACTCGAACGGACGGTTCAACCGTCCGGACGCCTCGATGTCCCTGCTGACCAACGTCATGGACCACAGCCTGGACGAGGGCTACGCCGAGGCGGCCCGCCGGGGGGACGGTCCGAGCCGGCTGCCGACGAGCCTGCGCGGCAAGCTCACGCTGGCGGTCGGGCTGGCCCTGGCGGCGACCGTGGTGACCGTGGGCGGGGTGAACGCCTCCAAGGCCGAGCCGACGCTCGCCAAGGAGCGGGACGCGCTCGTCCACCGGGTGAACGACGCCACGAAGGCCGCGGACACGCTGCAGCGGCAGGTCGAGGACCTGCGCACGAGGGTCGGCGCGGCTCAGCAGCAGGCGCTGCCGGTCGGCGGCGACAACGCGCTGGCTGCGCTCGCGGCCCGGACCGGCACGGGGGAGATCAGCGGCCCCGGCATCAAGCTCGTGATCGACGACGCGTCGGGTACCGGTGCCGGCGGTTCGGCGAGCAACCCGCGGGAGGCCGAGGGGTTCAACAACACCGGCCGGCTGCGCGACCGCGACCTGCAGCTCGTGGTGAACGGGCTGTGGCTGTCCGGCGCCGAGGCGGTGTCGATCAACGGCCAGCGGCTGACGACGCTCTCCGCGATCCGCGCCGCCGGCGATGCGGTCCTGGTGGACAACCGGCCGCTGGTGCCCCCGTACACCGTGCTCGCGGTCGGCGACGGGGACCGTTTCGCGCAGGCCTTCGAGTCCAGCTCGGCCGGGCACTACCTCAAGCTGATCCAGGACAGCTACGGCATCAAATCGACCGTGTCCGTGCAGAAGAAGATGTCCCTGCCGGCCGCGCTCGGCGTGACGCTGCGGACGGCGAAGCCCGTCGGCGCCGAGCCGTCCGCCTTGCCCTCGGGCAGTGCCTCGCCTTCGGGCAGTGCTTCGCCGGGGGGAAGTGCCTCACCGTCCCGCCCGGCCTCCCGCACCACCAAGTCGACCTCCACCCGGACAGGAGTACCTTCACCGTGATTGCCGTTCTGGGGCTCGTGATCGGCGTCGTCGTCGGCCTCTTCGTCCAGCCCGAGGTCCCCGACGCCGTGGTGCCGTACCTGCCGATCGCGGTGGTGGCGGCGCTGGACGCGGTGTTCGGCGGTGTCCGCGCGATGCTGGACGGGATCTTCAACGACAAGGTCTTCGTCGTCTCGTTCCTCTCGAACGTGGTCGTCGCGGCCCTGATCGTCTTCCTCGGCGACCAGCTCGGAGTGGGTGCGCAGCTCTCCACCGGCGTCGTCGTGGTGCTCGGTATCCGGATCTTCTCCAACGCAGCCGCGATCCGGCGGCATGTGTTCAGGGCGTAGGGAGAGACACGTCGTGGAACAGGACGACAAGCCGAACGGCGCGCAGGTGCCGCCCTCGGAGGAGGGTGCGGCGTCCGAGCCGCGCAAGGCCCCGGGGAAGCCCGCCGAGGCGGTTGCCGGGGAGCGCGCCGAGGGAGTCACGGGCGAGCCCGACCCGGCTGCCGAGGTGGCCGGGCCCGGCCCGGACCGGGCGGAGCCTGCCGCGGCGCAGACCGCGGCCCGCCAGCCGGAGCCGGAGCCGATGTCGCGGCCCGAGCCGGAGCCCCGGCTTGAGCCCGTGGCCGAGCCGGTTTCCGAGCAGGTGGAGCCGGACGGGCGGTCCGAGCCCGGCGAAACCGTCGAGACCGCCGAGCCGGCCGACTCGCGCCGCAGGATGCGGGCCGCGCTGTGGCCGCCGCGGCTCTCCCGCGGCCAGCTGGTCGTCGCCGTGCTGCTGTTCGCGCTGGGCCTGGGTCTGGCGATCCAGGTGCGCTCGACCAATGACCACAACCAGCTGCGCGGGGCCCGCCAGGAGGATCTCGTCCGCATCCTCGACGAACTGGACAGCCGTCAGCAGCGTCTCCAGCAGGAGAAGACGCAGCTGGAGCAGTCGCTGACCCAGTTGGAGAACAGCTCCAACCAGGCCAAGGAGGCCCAGGAGCAGACCAGGAAGAAGGCGACCGAGCTCGGCGTGCTCGCCGGCACGGAGCAGGCAACCGGGCCGGGAATCGTCTTGACGATCAATGATCCCCAGGGGCAGGTGAAGGCGGATATGCTGCTGGACACCCTGCAGGAACTCCGAGCGGCTGGAGCGGAGGCGATTCAGATCAACGACGTGCGTGTCGTGGCCGGCACCTACTTCACCGACGGCGCCGACGGCGGTGTGCAGATCGACGGCAAGAAGGTGTCGCAGCCGTTCCGCTTCACGGTCGTGGGCAACCCCCAGGACCTGACGCCCGCGCTCAACATCCCGGGCGGCGTGGTGCGCACCCTGGAGAAGGAACAGGCGACCGCGGTCATCACCCAGCAGCAGAAGGTGGTCGTCGACGCGCTCGCCGAGTCGAAGCCGCTGCGGTACGGCAAGCCGGCGGCGAAGTGACGGGTCGACTGTCCTACGGTCCGTCAGGTGCGCGCCGCCCCCGGTGGCGCGCCGCCGGGCGGCCTGAGGCACACTGGGATGTTCCACCCCGGCGGTGCGCTCCGCCGCCTGCTCGGGCCCGGCCGGATGCCGGGCCAGCTGCCTGTCCGAGCCTGTCACCCTGCCCCGCGGGCGGGTCTGTCACACGCAAGGGGATTCGCCCGTGAGTCTGTTCTCGAAGCTGTTCGGCCGCAACAACCGCCAGGATTCGGTCGAGGCGCCCACCGCGCGCCACCGCCGCCCGGGTGAGGAGGCCGCCGTTCCCGGCATGCGGCCCGCGCCCGAGGCGGACCAGTACGCCGAGCGTCCGCTGTTCCGGGACGGCCACGGCGCGGCTCCGTACGAGGGGAATGCTCAGGGCTACGGCGCGTCGGTTGAATCGGGTGGCGCGCCGCGCATAGGTTTCCCGGCAGCACCCTCAACCTCCGGTGGAGGGTTTACCCCGGACCCCTACGCCGGGCACGTCCAGCAGGGTGTGCCGAGCCAGGAGGCTGTGACGATGGCTGGCACCTCCCCGTGCCCGCGGTGCGGCAACCAGAACCCGGTCACGGCCCGGTTCTGCTCCAACTGCGGGACGGCGCTGCGCCACGCGCCGCTGCCGGAGGGGGCCGCCGAGACCACGTCGACCATCTCGATCTCCGGGATCGAGTCGTACGAGCCCGGTGCCACCTCCACCGGCGCCACCCCGGCGCTGTCGCCCGAGGTGCTGGCCGCGATCGACGCCCTGCCGCCGGGCTCCGCCCTGCTGATCGTGCAGCGCGGCCCGAACTCGGGCAGCCGCTTCCTGCTGGACTCGGACGTGACCACCGCGGGCCGTCACCCGCAGGGCGACATCTTCCTGGACGACGTGACGGTCTCGCGCCGCCACGTGGAGTTCAGGCGGCTGCCCGGCGGCGGCTTCTCGGTGGCGGACGTGGGCAGCCTGAACGGCACGTACGTCAACCGGGAGCGGATCGACGAGGTCACGCTCAGCAACGGCGACGAGGTCCAGATCGGCAAGTACCGGCTGGTGTTCTTCGCCGGCCACGCCCGGGGGTACTGAATCCGACATCGGCAGGAGCCCGAGTGACCGCGAACCCTCCCACCACCCTCGGGGCCACCCCCGTGCCAGCCACACGCCGTGCGGCCGAGGCACGGGGGAGGGGCGGCGACGAGCTGCTCTCGATCGGCGCCGTGCTGGCGTTCCTCCGGGACGACTTCCCCGAGGTCACCATCTCCAAGATCCGCTTCCTGGAGGCGGAGGGGCTGGTCGACCCGCAGCGCACGCCGTCGGGCTACCGCAAGTTCAGCGCCGGGGACGTCGAGCGGCTGGCGTACGTGCTGCGCATGCAGCGCGACCACTACCTGCCGCTGCGGGTGATCCGCGAGCACCTGGACGCCATCGAGCGCGGCGAGGCACCGCCGGCGCTGCCCGCGCCGGAGGCCAGGCCGGGCCCGCTGGAGGAGGCCGACCGTGAGCTCGGCGCCGCGTCCGGTGCGGTCGCCGGGGTGAGGCTCGGGCGGGCGGAGCTGCTCGCCGCGGCCGAGGCGGGCGAGGCCGAACTCCGCGAGTGGGAGTCGTACGGACTGGTCACGGCCGGGACGGACGGCGGCTACGACGGGGAGGCGCTGCAGATCGCCCGGCTGGTCGCCGAGCTCGGCCGGTACGGCCTGGAGCCGCGCCACCTGCGGGCCATGAAGGCCGCGGCCGAGCGCGAGGTGGCTTTGGTCGACCAGGTGGTGGCACCGCTGCGCCGGCACCGCAACCCGCAGACCCGGGCGCACGCCGAGACCACCGCCAGGGAGCTCGCGACGCTCTCCGTCCGGCTGCACGCGGCCATGGTGCAGGCGGGCCTGCGGTCCCGGCCCAACTGAGCCGCGGTGTCCTGAGCCGCGGTGTCCGCGACACCCCGGGGCCGCGCGGCTGACCAGGGCCGGACGTGCTGCGCTTTCCTATCGGCGGCGCGAGCCATAGGGTTGCCAGTGTGAATGAGCTCGACGTCGTGGGTGTCCGGGTGGAGATGCCTTCCAACCAGCCGATCGTGCTGCTGCGGGAGGTCGGGGGCGATCGGTACCTGCCGATCTGGATCGGCCCGGGCGAGGCGACCGCGATCGCCTTCGCGCAGCAGGGTATGACCCCGGTGCGGCCGCTGACGCACGACCTCTTCAAGGACGTGCTCGACGCGCTGGGCCAGCAGCTCACCGAGGTCCGGATCAGCGACCTGCGCGAGGGCGTCTTCTACGCCGAGCTCGTCTTCTCCGGCGGCGTCGAGGTGAGTGCGCGCCCCTCGGACGCCATAGCGCTGGCCCTGCGGACCGGGACGCCGATCTACGGCAGCGAGAACGTGCTCGCCGAGGCAGGCATCGCGATCCCGGACGAGCAGGAGGACGAGGTCGAGAAGTTCCGCGAGTTCCTGGACCAGGTCTCGCCGGAGGACTTCGGGGGCGGCCAGCAGTAGCCGCCGGCCCCCGCCGACACCTCCCTCGTACTGCCCGTCTCCGTGCGCTGCAACCGCGCTTTGCAAAAAGCGGCGTTCCTACCCACACTGAGGGCACGAAAAACCACTCTTCGGGGTGACATCCGACCGGAGCCCCGGCGTGGCGATCGTTGACGGGCCTGTGGTGACTGCCTACCGTCAAGGGAGGTTCCGGTCGGCCTGCGCCGTCCGGCGCTCGTAGAGCCGCAGGACCGAGTGGACGGAGGCCAGGCATGAGCGGTACCGGCGACGACGCCACCGCCGGGGGCCTGTGCGCCGTGCACGTGCCGCGCGCCGGCCGCGGACCGGCCCCGCGGGGCTGGGAGGCCCCGGCCGAGCCCGCCGAGTCCGAACTGCCCCGGGTGGGCCGCTTCCCCGCCGTCCAGGCCGGGCAGCCCGCGATCGAACGCATCCCGCCGACCTCCGCGCTGGTCGGCTACCGTGGGCCCACCGCCTGCGCCGCCGCCGGCATCACCTACCGTCAGCTCGACTACTGGGCCCGCACCGGGCTGCTGGAGCCCAGTGTCCGCACCGCCTACCCGGCCGGCGCGCAGCGGCTCTACAGCTTCCGCGACATCCTGCTGCTGAAGATCGTCAAGCGGCTGCTGGACGCCGGCGTCTCGCTGCAGAACATCCGCGTGGCCGTCGCCCACCTCCAGGCGGCCGAGCCCGCCGACCTCACCGGCCTCACCCTGATGTGCGACGGCGCCACCGTGTACGAGTGCACCAGCCCGCAGCAGGTCGTCGACCTGATCGGCGGCGGCCAGGGCATGTTCGGCATCGCGGTCGGCGCGGTCTGGCAGGAACTGGAGACCGCCCTCGGCCGGCTGCACGCCGAGCGCACCGACACCGGCGAGACGCTCGTCGGCCACGACCCGGCCGACGAGCTCGCCCAGCGCCGCAACCGCGCCGTCTGACGCAACCTCGCGGTCCGGCGCAACCCCGCGGGTCCGACGCACCGTGCGGTCCACCACGGCGACCCGACGGTGCGACGGCCCGACGGTGCGACAGGACCCGGCCCGACCCGCCGACGGCGGAACCGCACCGGCCCCGGGCAGCGTCCCGCCAGATGTGTCGATCAAGGATCTGAAGGCGCTGCGCAAGGCCGTCGCGCGACTGCGGAGGATTCCCGGGCTCGGTGACCGCACCGGCCGACGGCGCTGGTTCCAGGCCGCCGTCCTCACCAGTGCCCTCACGCTCGCGCCGAGCGCCTGGCTGTGGACCGGCGAGAGCGGGCGGGTCCACACGGTGGCCGACGCCCCCGCCGCCCCCGTCGCCGTGGTCTTCGGCGCCGGACTCTTCGACGGCGAGCCGTCGCCGTACCTGGCGCACCGGCTCGACGCGGCGCTGAGCCTCTATCAGCAGCACAAGGTGCAGGCGATCCTCGTCACCGGGGACAACAGCACCACCGACTACGACGAGACCGACGCCATGCGCCGCTACCTGACGGACCACGGGGTCCCCGACGTCCGGGTGGTCGGCGACTACGCGGGCTTCGACACCTGGGACTCCTGCAGCCGGGCCCGCCGCGTCTTCGGCGTCGACCACGCCCTGCTGGTCAGTCAGGGCTTCCACGTGCGGCGGGCCCTGGCGCTCTGCCAGGCCGCCGGCATCGACGCGGACGCCGTCGCCGTCGACGAGCCGCACGACACCACCTGGTACTACGGCGGGATGCGGGAGATCCCGAGCGCGGGCAAGGCGGCGCTGGACGCCTGGCTGCGCCCGGACCCGCAGTTCCTCGGCACGAGCGAGCCCGGTGTCGCCCGCGCCCTGGCGGACGCCGCGAAGCCGTAGGGCCCGCCGCGGCGGCGGTGCGGTGCCGGCGCCCCGCCTCGAACGGATTGTCACAGCCGTGCGCGATGATCGCGGTGTGCGGACTGTGCCGAGCATCATCCACCTCGACATGGACGCCTTCTTCGCCGCGGTGGAGCAGGCGGCCAAGCCGAGCCTGCGCGGCAAGCCCGTGGTGGTCGGCGGCCTCGGCGGCCGCGGCGTCGTCGCCACCGCCTCCTACGAGGCACGCCGGTTCGGCGTCCACTCGGCGATGCCGATGGCCCAGGCCCGCCGGCTCTGCCCGAACGCCGCCTTCCTGGCCGGGCGCTTCGCCGCCTACCGGGAGAACAGCGAGATCGTCATGGGCCTGCTCCGCGAGCGCTCGCCGCTGGTCGAGCCGCTGAGCCTCGACGAGGCCTTCGTCGACCTGGAGGCCGGCCCGTACGGTCCCGCCCTCGCCGAGGCCGACCCGGCGGCCGGAGCGCAGCTGGTGCTCGCGGTCGCCGAGGACCTGCGCGCCGACATCCTGGAGCGGACGGGCCTCACCGCCTCCGTCGGCGCCGCCGGCTCCAAACTGATGGCGAAGATCGCCTCCGAGCAGGCCAAGCCGGACGGTCTCGTCCTGGTGGAGATCGGCTCGGAGCGGGCCGTGCTCAGCCCGATGCCCGTCCGGGCGCTGCCCGGGATCGGCCCCGCCACCGAGCAGACACTGCGCCGGGCGGGCCTGACGACCGTGGCCGACCTCGCGGACGCGGGCGAGGCGGAGCTCGTCCAGCTGCTCGGGCGGGCGCACGGCACCGGCATCCACCTGATGGCCGTCGGCCACGACGAGCGGCCCGTGGTGCCCGACCGTGACGCCAAGTCGGTGTCGGTCGAGGACACCTTCGAGGTCGACCTCGCGGACCGAGACCGCATCCTGCGCGAGATCGACCAGCTCACCGTCCGCTGCGTCGGACGGCTGCGGGCCGCCGGCCGTTCCGGCCGCACCGTGGTGCTGAAGGTGCGCCGTTTCGACTTCTCCACCCTGACCCGTTCCGAGACGCTGCGCGCCCCCACCGACGACGAGGCGGTGATCGCGGAGACGGCCCGCCGGCTGGCCCTGCAGGTGGACACCACCGGCGGGGTGCGGCTGCTCGGGGTGGGCGTCTCCCAGCTGGCCGACTACACCCAGGAGGACCTCTTCGCCCAGGCCGCGCACGCCGCGGAGGCCGATGCCGAGACAGAGGCGTCGGCGGAGACCGGGGGAGCGGACGCCGCCGGCACGCCGCCGGCGGAGCAGCCGGCACCGGCCGTGCCGCCGGTGCTGCGCCGCTGGCTGCCCGGGCAGGACGTCCACCACGCCGAGCACGGCCCCGGCTGGGTGCAGGGCAGTGGCGTCGGCCGGGTCACCGTGCGCTTCGAGACGCCGTACGGGCCGCCCGGCCGGGTGCGGACCTTCGCCGTCGACGACCCGGATCTGGAGCCGGCCGACCCCCTGCCGCTGCGCCCGTCCTGAGCGGCCGGCGGGGCCGGGGCGTTGGTGGAAAGGGCGAGCGGCCCCGCACCGTCCCAGTGCGGGGCCGCTCGGCGGGGCCGGGCCGTGTCCGCGGTCGCATGCCCACAACCGTCCACGGGGCCCGGCCCCCTCGCGCCTCGTCCCCTGGCGCGAGTCAGACGCCTCGTCAGGCGTCGGTCTTGACCAGCTCGGGGCTGGAGGAGGTGGTCCCGGCCGGGGCGGCCGGGAGGTCGGCGGCCTTGATCCGGCGGATCGCGAACGGCACCAGGCCGGCGACCACGCACATCACGGCGGCCGTCCAGTAGGCGTGCTCGTAGGCGTTCAGCGTCGGCAGGGCGACCGGGATCGGCAGCTTCATGGTGTCGCCGGTGAGGATCGCCGCCATGACGGCGGTGCCGACGGCGCCGCCGACGGTGCGCAGCACCGCGTTCATGCCGTTGGCGATGCCGCTCTGCTCGGCCGGCACGGCGCCGTTGATGTAGGCGGGCATGGCGGCGTAGGCGAGGCCGACGCCGAGGCCGAAGACGGCGGAGGCGAGGTAGATGTCGATCTCGTGGCTGTGCCGGACGGCGAGGTAGGCCATGGCGACGGCGCCGAGCAGGCCGCCGGCGACGAGCGGCAGGCGCGGGCCGCGGCGGGCGATCATCATGGCACCGAGCGGGGCGGCGACCATTGAGCCGAGCGCGGACGGCAGCAGCATGATGCCGGCGTGCAGGACGGTGGCGGTGAAGCCGTAGTGGGCGAGCTTCTCCGGGGTCTGCGCGAAGTTGCTGATGACCATGAAGGAGCCGTACATCCCGAAGCCCATGAGCAGGCCGGAGATGTTGGTGAAGGCGACGGCCGGGCGGGACATCATCTTCATGTCGACCAGCGGGTGGCTGACCTTGACCTCGATGAGGATCCAGACGAGGGCGACCACGGCGGCGACGGCGAACAGGCCGAGGGTGCGGTTGGAGGTCCAGCCCCAGTGGTTGCCCTGGCTGACGGCGATCAGCAGGGCGGAGAGCCAGCCGGCCAGGGTGAGCGCGCCGAGCGGGTCGGCGCCGCCGTCCTTGTCGACGACCGGGTCCTTGGGCACCCGGATCGCGACCAGCGCGACGGCGAGGATGCCGAAGACCAGGCCCATCCAGAAGATCGACTTGTAGCTCCAGTGCTCCAGCAGCAGGCCGGTGGCGACCAGGCCGAGACCGCTGCCGACGCCCATGGAGGCGCTGATGGCGGCGACGCCGCCGGTGACCTTGGCCTTGGGCAGCTCGTCGCGGACGATGCTGATCGCGAGCGGGAGCACGCCACCGCCGGCGCCCTGCAGCACGCGGGCGACGACCAGCCAGGTGAAGGAGTGGGTGCCGACCGCGAGGGCGGAGCCCGCGACCAGGCCGGCGAGCGAGACCAGCAGCATCGGCTTGCGGCCGCGGAGGTCGCCGAAGCGGCCAAGCAGCGGCGTGAGCACGGCCGCGGAGAGCAGGTTGGCGGTCATCAGCCAAGTGATGCTGGAGCCGGAGACGTCCAGCTCCTTGGCGAGCGACGGCAGGATCGGCACGACCGCGGTCTGCACCACGCTGAACGCCAGCATGGCCAGCACGAGCGCGGGGAGCACCCGCGCACTGCTCGGCTTCTCGTCCGTGGCGGCGGGCTGTGGGGCCTCACTCACGGTGGGTTTCCTCCCGTTCGGGACGCCGGAAGCCGGTCACTGCTTCAGGCAAGCGATAGTGAATGAACTGAAGTAACGATGCAGGGCGATACTTCAGTCTGTCAAATATCGATCGGTGAAGCTTTGGCAAAGCGCAGGTCCCGGCCCGCCGCAGCGGACCGGGACCCGGGGGAGTCCTGCCGTCGGAGGATCAGATCGGAGGATCAGACCGGGCGCAGCGGCTCCGGCCGGGGCGGCTGCGCCGCGGCCGCCCGCGCCGCGACCTGGACGGG
>NZ_JAHTIK010000001.1:6690169-6752667 GCF_025655475.1 Kitasatospora sp. DSM 101779
ACCTGGACGGGCGCCGGGCCCGACGCGTGCGGCGCCGGCTGCCCCTGCGCGGCCTGCCCGTGTGCGGGCTGACCGGGCGCCGGCTGCCCCTGGGCCTGCTGACCGTTCGCCGGTGCGTGCCCGGCCGCAGCGTCGGCGTGGTCGGCCGTCCGGGGGCCGTACGACTGGTGCGAGGTCCCGTCGTGCACCTCGACCTGCTCGCGCCGCAGCTCCTCGCGGACGATCTCCTCCTCGGTGTACCGCTCGACCACCAGGCGCACCCGCTCGACCGGAGCCAGGTACTTGCGCACCACCGGCCGCTCCTCGCGCAGGGTCACCTCCTCGACGGCCTCGGCGATCTCCTGGTCGCTGAGCGCGGCCCGCTCGGCGTCGCTCACCGGCACCCGCTCCACCCGCACCCGCTCGCGCACCACCGGCACCCGGCGCTCCACCGCCTCCGAGGTGACGTACTTGCGCAGCCGGACGGTACCCAGCACGTGCCACTCGGTGCTGATGTCCAGCCGCTCCTCGCGGCAGACGATCTCGACCGGTCCGTGCGCCGAGGCCTTGCCGCCCTGCTGCCGCTCGGGCCGCTCGGGTTGCTCGGGTCGCTGCGCGGCGGTCGGCGCCACCGGCGGACGGACGCTGCCGCCGGCCGGCACCACCGGGAGCTGCATGGTGTTCTCCGAGCTGTCCTGCCGGGAACGGTCAGGCCGGGCACCGTCCTGGCGGGGCCCGTCGTGGCGTGCGCCACCGTGCTGCCCGTCGGCGTGGTCCGTCCGGCCGTGGCCGTTGGCGGCCGGCCGGCCGTGCGCCGCCGACTGCTCCGGCGCGGGCTGCGCGACCGCGCCGAAGTCGGCGTCGCCGGGACGCTCCGCGGACGGCGGCAGGGCGGCCTCCGCGCCCGGCCGGCCGTTGCCGGAGGTGTCCAGCCCGTAGTAGCGGTAGAGCTGCAACTCCTGCGCGGGCGACAGGTGCTGGCCCACGCCGAAGTCCGGGGACTCCTTCACCAGCGACTTGTCGTACGGGACCTTCAACTCCTCGCCCGAGAACTCGCTGGTGGTCAGCGGGACGAAGGCGTCCCGGCCGAAGATCCCGGTGCGGACCGCGGCCCACTCGGGCTCACCGGTCGCGTCGTCGAGATACACCTCGTCGACCGTGCCGATCTTCTCACCGTTCCGGTCGACCGCCTTGTGCCCGATCAGGTCTCGCGGATCGATATCGGTCTGCACGCTGTCCTCCAGCTGCTGCTCCTGTGTGTACGCGGAGGTCGGGACGGCTGGAGGAGCTGACCAGACGCCATCTACACAGAACGCCATGAACCGGTCACCGGCGAGCCGGCAGCGCCCGTCCGGGCCGCCGATCGGCCGTCCGGGGGAGGGCCGCGGTCCGTGCGCCCGCCACCGCCGCCCCGCGGACCCGCGCCGCGGCGGTGGGACGCCCGTCACAGCGCCCGTCATTCCAGGTGGTCCCGCTGGTACCCTGGGCGGCGACCGCCGAGCCCGCGCGGGAGAGTCCCCGACCCCGCTGAGCTGGGGGAAGGGGCGCCGAAGGAGCAACTCCTCCCCGGAATCTCTCAGGCACCCGTACCGCGTGGGCCAGGTCACTCTGGAAAGCAGGGCAGGACCGCCGGCACAGGAGCCGTCGGCACCACCCTCACCGACGGTGCAAGCCGACGAGATGCCCTCGGGCGTCGGGACGGCGAAGCTCTCAGGTACCGATGACAGAGGGGGAGGCCTGACGGGTTCGTGCGTCTCGGCTCCCCACGGCGGCCGACCGGCGTGCGTACCCCCGCCGGTCCGTGACCAGGAGGCCTCGACCCCCATGAACGCCCAGCCGAACCTCACCGAGCTCGAGCAGGCCAGCCCCTTCGAGACCCGCCACATCGGCCCCGACGCCGCCGCCCAGGAGAAGATGCTCGCCCAGGTGGGCTTCGCATCGCTGGACGAGCTGGCCGACGCGGCCGTCCCCGAGGCCATCCGCAGCCTGACCGCGCTGGACCTGCCGGCCGGCCGCAGCGAGGCCCAGGTCCTCGCCGAGCTGCGCGAGCTGGCCGGCCGTAACCGGGTCGCCACCTCCATGATCGGCCTCGGCTACTACGGCACCTTCACCCCGCCGGTGATCCTGCGCAACGTGCTGGAGAACCCGGCCTGGTACACCGCCTACACCCCGTACCAGCCGGAGATCTCGCAGGGCCGCCTCGAGGCGCTGCTGAACTTCCAGACCCTGGTCTCCGACCTCACCGGCCTCGCCACCTCCGGCTCCTCGCTGCTCGACGAGGGCACCGCCGCCGCGGAGGCGATGGCGCTCGCCCGCCGCGTCACCAAGGTCAAGGGCGGCGTCTTCCTGATCGATGCCGACACCCTGCCGCAGACCGTCGCCGTCATCGAGACCCGCGCCGAGCCGACCGGCGTCGAGGTCGTCGTCGCCGACCTGTCCGAGGGCATCCCGGCCGAGATCGCCGAGCGCGGCGTCTTCGGCGTGCTGCTCCAGTACCCGGGTGCGGGCGGCGCCGTCCGCGACCTCACCCCGGTCATCGAGCAGGCCCACGGCCTCGGCGCGGTCGTCGCCGTCGCCGCCGACCTGCTCGCCCTCACCCTGCTCAAGTCCCCGGGCTCGATGGGCGCCGACATCGCCTGCGGCACCTCGCAGCGCTTCGGCGTGCCGATGGGCTTCGGCGGCCCGCACGCCGGCTACCTCGCCGTCCGCGCCGAGTTCGCCCGCAACCTGCCCGGCCGCCTGGTCGGCGTCTCCGTCGACGCCGACGGCAACCGCGCCTACCGCCTGGCCCTGCAGACCCGCGAGCAGCACATCCGCCGCGAGAAGGCCACCAGCAACATCTGCACCGCCCAGGTGCTGCTCGCCGTGATGGCCTCGATGTACGCCGTGTACCACGGCCCCGACGGCCTCGCGGACATCGCCCGCCGCACCCACCGCTACGCCGCCGCGCTCGCCGCGGGCCTGCGTGCCGGCGGCGTGGAGCTCGCGCACGGCGCCTTCTTCGACACCGTCACCGCACGCGTCCCGCAGCGCGCCGACGAGGTCGTCGCCGCCGCCCTCGAGGCGAACATCAACATCCACAAGGTCGACGCCGACACCGTCTCGATCTCCTGCGACGAGACCACCACCCGCGAGCACGTCGCCGCCCTCTGGGCCGCGTTCGGCGTCGCCGGCGGCGAGCTCGACGAGACCGCCGACGCCCTGCCGGCCGCCCTGCTGCGCGAGGACGAGTACCTCACCCACCCGGTCTTCCACAGCCACCGCTCCGAGACCGCCATGCTGCGCTACCTGCGCCGCCTGTCGGACCGCGACTACGCGCTGGACCGCGGCATGATCCCGCTGGGCTCCTGCACCATGAAGCTCAACGCCACCACCGAGATGGAGCCGGTCACCTGGCCCGAGTTCGGCCAGCTGCACCCCTTCGCCCCGGCCGACCAGGTGCAGGGCTTCCTCAGCCTGATCCACGGCCTGGAGCAGCAGCTCGTCGAGGTCACCGGCTACGACGCCGTCTCCATCCAGCCGAACGCCGGCTCCCAGGGCGAGCTGGCCGGCCTGCTGGCCGTCCGCGCCTACCACCTGGCCAACGGCGACACCCAGCGCGACGTCTGCCTCATCCCGTCCTCCGCGCACGGCACCAACGCCGCCTCCGCGGTGATGGCCGGTATGCGCGTCGTCGTGGTCAAGACCCTGGTCGACGGCGACGTGGACGTCGAGGACCTCAAGGCCAAGATCGAGCAGCACCGCGACCAGCTCTCGGTGCTGATGGTCACCTACCCGTCCACCCACGGCGTGTACGAGACCGAGATCACCCAGATCTGCGCCATGGTGCACGAGGCCGGCGGCCAGGTGTACGTCGACGGTGCCAACCTCAACGCGCTGGTCGGCCTGGCCAAGCCGGGCAAGTTCGGCGCCGACGTGTCGCACCTGAACCTGCACAAGACCTTCTGCATCCCGCACGGCGGCGGCGGCCCGGGCGTCGGCCCGGTCGCGGTCCGCGCGCACCTCGCGCCGTACCTGCCGAACCACCCGCTGCAGGCGGAGGCCGGCCCGGCCACCGGCGTCGGCCCGATCTCGGCCGCCCCCTGGGGCTCGGCGGCGATCCTGCCGATCTCCTGGTCGTACGTCCGCCTGATGGGCGGCGAGGGCCTCAAGCACGCCACCCAGGTGGCCGTGCTGAACGCCAACTACATCGCCAAGCGGCTGGCCCCGCACTTCCCCGTGCTCTACACCGGCCCCGGCGGCCTCGTGGCGCACGAGTGCATCATCGACCTGCGCCCGCTCACCAAGGAGACCGGCGTGACGGTCGACGACGTGGCCAAGCGCCTGATCGACTACGGCTTCCACGCCCCGACCATGTCGTTCCCGGTGGCCGGCACGCTGATGATCGAGCCCACCGAGTCCGAGGACCTGCACGAGATCGACCGCTTCTGCGAGGCGATGATCGAGATCCGTGCGGAGATCGAGAAGGTCGGCTCCGGCGAGTGGTCCGCCGAGGACAACCCGCTGCGCAACGCCCCGCACACCGCCGCCAACCTGGCCGGCGACTGGCAGCACCCGTACACCCGCGAGGAGGCGGTCTTCCCGGCCGGCGTGAACCCCGCGGACAAGTACTGGCCGCCGGTGAACCGGATCGACGGCGCCTATGGCGACCGCAACCTGGTCTGCTCCTGCCCGCCGCTGGACGAGTACGGCAACTGAGCCGGTAGCGCAGGACGCGAGGGCCCCGGAGGACGCATCCTCCGGGGCCCTCGTGGCGTTCCGGACCGGCGTGCCGCCGGTGCGCGCGGCGGCCGCCGGTACCGGGGTCGTGCCGGGTCGTGCCGGGTCGGTCAGGCCGCCACGGCGAGCGGGCGCCGCGGCGCGATCACCCGGCCGTCGGGCAGCAGTTCACCGGTGTCCTCGAAGAGCAGGACGCCGTTGCAGAGCAGGCTCCAGCCCTGCTCGGGGTGGCGGGCCACCGGTACGGCCGCCTCACGGTCGGCCGACTCGGCCGAAGGACACTCAGGACGGTGCTGGCACATAGCTCGTACCCTCGCTTCGCTCGGATCCTGCCCCGCCGCACGGCACCCCCCGTGGCGCGCCGCCCTGCCGGCGGATCATCCTCGCCGGCCCAGGTGTGAACCGGCGCTCCGGTGGGTAGGACAAGCCCCCACATCCGCTGGTTCCCAGTGTCGGCATCCCGGGTCATTCCCGCAGCCTTTTTGTGACATGAGCCACAACCCGTTGCGGGAGATCACCCGTTCAGGCGGCCGACCGGCGCCGGAACGGCCGGACGGGCCACCGGGTTTCTGACCCTGGTAGGTCAGAACCGATGGCCCGTCCGGGTGATGCGAGGGTGCGGTCCGGCGGATGGGCTCCGGCGGGCCGGGCCCGCGGAGGATCAGCTCTGGCTGAGCAGCATCGCCGCGCCGCCGAGCGGCGGACGCTCGAGCGCCGCCAGCAACTCGCCCGCCCGGTAGATCCGGTGGGCCGTCACCCCGAGCGGCGCGGGGGAGAGCGGGATCAGCAGGTCGTCCCCGCCGTCCGGTGCCGAACCGTTCAACCACAGCGCCGTGGCGTAGTGCCCCGGCATCGTCAGCAGCCGCGGCAGCCGGATCGTCCGCGAACCCTGCGCCAGCTGCCAGGCCTGCCGCAGCGCCTGGACGGTGGAGTCGAGGTAGGGGCCGGCCGCGAAGTGCGAGAAGGTGTGCCCGGCGGCCGTCTCCGTCACCTCGGCGGCCGCGACGACGGCGCCGCTGCCCTGCTTGATCAGGAACCGCCAGCCGGTGCGCCGCGCGGTGCCCAGCGCCGTCCCCTCCAGCACGTACACGGCCAGCGGATGCGCGGGGAGCAGCGGACCGGCGGTATGGCGCAGCGCGGCGGCTGCGGGCTTGCTCAGCGCACCCTCGTCGTCGAGGGCGGCCAGCACGGCGCGCAGGGCGCTCGGCGGTGGCTGGGGGGTCTGCAGAGTCATGGCGGGTCGCCTCTCTGTGCGAGATCGGCGTGCGAGTGCGGCATACCGGCGTGGCGGGACCTGGGCCGTGTCCGGTTGGGCATGATCGCGGTGCGGGCACGGAACCACGCGTGCACGAGGTTGTCGTGCGGCGGGAAACCGGCCGGGAGCGCAGTGCGAATTCTACTCGAACAGGTGCGCAGGGTGACCTTCTTATCACGTTCGGTGTGGGGCGGCAAGTCCGCTCCTGGCTGACGGTCCGTCAGTTCCAGGCCTCGCCACCGCGTTCGGGACCTCGGGCTATCGATCTTCCGGATGGGCATGATGCATGCACGGTCGACCTAGGGGAGGAGGACGCTCATGGGCGAGAAGGTCGCGGCCACTCGCGCTGAACTGTCCGACCGGCAGCTGTACCGGCGCAAGCTCCAGTCCTGTCTGGACGTGCTCGAGCGGATGCTGCGCGAGGGACGTTTCGACCGCCCCAGAGCGATGATGGGCCTGGAGATCGAGCTCAACCTGGCCGATGAGCAGGGCATGCCGGTCATGCGCAACTCGCAGGTCCTGGAGTCCATCGCGTCGGCCGACTTCCAGACCGAGCTGGGCCGGTTCAACATCGAGGTCAACGTGGCCCCTCGGCGGCTCGGCGGGCACGTCCTGGAGGAGCTCCGCGAGGAGGTCGACACCTGCCTGCGGTACGCGGACCGGCAGGCCGCCGAGGCCGGCGCCCGGATCGTCATGGTCGGCATCCTGCCGACCCTCGACCTGGACCACACCGGCCTGGACAGCATGTCCCACAACAACCGCTACAGCCTGCTCAGCGACCAGATCCTGGCCGCCCGCGGCGAGGACATCGCCCTCGACATCGAGGGCGTCGAGCACCTCGCGGTCGAGTCGGTCTCGATGGTGGCCGAGGCGGCCGCCACCTCGCTCCAACTCCACCTGCAGGTCACACCGGAGAAGTTCGCACCGGTGTGGAACGCGGCCCAGGCGGTCTCCGCCTGCCAGGTCGCGCTCGGCGCCAACTCGCCGTTCCTGTTCGGCCGCGAACTGTGGCGCGAGACCCGCCCGGTGCTCTTCCAGCAGGCCTGTGACACCCGTTCGGCGGAGCTCAAGGCGCAGGGCGTGCGCCCCATCACCTGGTTCGGGGAGCGATGGGTCGACTCCGCGTTGGACCTCTTCGCCGAGAACCTCCGCTACTTCCCGGCCCTGCTGCCGATCTGCGACGACGAGGACCCGGTCAAGGTGCTCGCCTCCGGCGGCGTCCCGAAGCTCGCCGAGATGCGGCTCCACAACGGCACCATCTACCGCTGGAACCGCCCGGTGTACGACGTGGCCGACGGCATCGCCCACCTCCGGGTGGAGAACCGCTGCCTGCCCGCCGGCCCCACCGTCACCGACGTCCTCGCCAACGCCGCCTTCTACTACGGGCTGGTCCGCGTCCTCGCCGAACAGTCCCGGCCGGTCTGGACGAGGCTGCCCTTCGAACGCGCCGACGAGAACTTCCACACCGCGGCCCGGCACGGCATCGACGCCGTCCTGCACTGGCCCCGGCACGGACGGGCCGGCCGCGGCGGCACCGCCCCGACCCCCGTCACCGAGCTCGTGCTGAACGAGCTGCTCCCGCTCGCCCACCAGGGCCTCGACGAGTGGGGCATCGAACCCGCCGACCGCGACCGCTACCTCGGTGTCATCGAACAGCGCTGCCTGCGCCGCACCAACGGCGCCTCCTGGCAGGCCGCCACCGTGCACCGGCTGCGCGAGCACTTCGGCATGGACCGCACCGCCGCCATCGCCGCGATGACCAGGAGGTACGTGGAGTACATGCGCACCGGCGAACCCGTGCACACCTGGCCGGTCGGCTGAGCTGCAGCGTCCCGCCGCCCGCGACCGGTGCCCGTGGCCGGCGCTCGCGGCGGGGCGCTCTCATCCGCGTGTGCGAGGATGATCGGCCCGGAGGCCGTCCGCGCCGCCGGGCCCGCGCGCCGGCCGGCCGCGGGGAGCGAGCCGCCGCGCGGGAGACCAGGTGACCAGCGTTACGACCGAGCCGGAGACCGGCACCCCGGCCCGCCGCCTGCTCGGCGTCGAACTGCTCATCGTGCTCGGCCTCTCCCTCGGAGCCAGCGGCATCGCCGCCCTGATCAGCTTCGCCGACTCGCTGACCCAGCCGATCGCCCTCGGCCAGCAGGTCGCCACCCTCAACGGCTCCCGCGCGCCGGGCCGGCCCTGGATCGACCTCGCCTGGCAGCTCTACTACATCGCCCGCGGACTCATGCCCGTCGTGCTGGTCGGCTACCTGCTGGTACGGGAGGGCACCTCGCTGCGGGTGCTCGGCTTCGACCTCCGCGACAAGGCACGGGACCTCGGACGCGGCACACTGGTCGCCGCCGCGATCGGCGGCACCGGCCTCGGCCTCTACCTCGCCGCCCAGGCCGCCGGCTTCAACCTCACCGTCGCCCCCTCCGGCCTGCCGGACGTGTGGTGGCGCGTCCCCGTCCTGATCGGCTCCGCCTGGCAGAACGCCGTCCTTGAAGAAGTGATCGTGGTCGGCTACCTGCTGCGGCGGCTCGGCCAGCTGGGGTGGTCCTGGCCGGCGGCGGTGGTCACCAGCTCGGTGCTGCGCGGGTCGTACCACCTGTACCAGGGCGTCGGCGGGCTCGTCGGCAACATGGTGATGGGCGTGGTCTTCTGCCTGCTTTACCGCCGCTGGGGCCGGGTGATGCCGCTGGTGGTCGCGCACGCCCTGATCGACACGGTCGCCTTCGTCGGCTACGCCCTGCTCGCCGGCCACGTCAGCTGGCTGCCCACCGCCTGACGGCCGGCTCCCTATCGGGTTGCGGTGGGGGCGGTGGCCGTGCGGAGGATGTGTCCATGGACAGTGCGGCGGACGAGGTGGAACAGGCGATCGCGGGGGAGCTGCAGCTCATGGATCCGCGGGTGCGCTCCTCGCCGGAGCTCGCCGGGCGGCTCCTCGACCCGGAGTTCGTGGAGGTCGGCGGCTCGGGGCGGCGGTGGACGTACGCGACGATGCTCGCGGAGCTGGCCGGGCACCCGGGCAGTTCGGCGGACGGTCCCCGCTACGAGCCCTCCGAGATCACGGGCGTGCGGCTCGCGCCGGGGCTGGTGCACCTGACGTTCGAGACGGTGCTCGGCGAGCGCCACAGCCGGCACAGCTCGATCTGGCGCAGGGGCCGCGACGGCGGCTGGCGGATGTACTACCACCAGGCCACCCGTGTCCCGCCCGGGGTGGACCAGTGACGACGGCGGCCGGTGGGCGGACGTCGGAGCAGGCGGTCGACGTGGTGGCGTTCGAGGCCCTGGTGGGGGTCGACGGGGATCAGCAGGCGGTCCCGGCGCAGGAGCGAGTTCCGGACCAGCCGGGGCGGGATGACGTCGTCGATCCAGGCGAAGGGACGGCCCGCCGCGTGCCGGAGGATCGGCGCCCACTTGAAGCCGGAGAACAGCTCGGCGAGCCGCATCCGCGGGTCGCCGGGCTGCCGGACGTACCGGTTGACCCCCACCACCGGCAGCTCGGGCAGGCCGAGCAGCGGTGCGAGGTGCTCGTTGGCGGAGTCCTGCCAGGTGGTGGCCCAGCACAGCTCGTAGCTGCCGGAGAGCTCCCGCAGCCACTCGCCGTGCACCGGTGAGAGCAGCACCTCGTACCCGAGCAGTTCGTGCCGTCGGAAGCCGTCCTCCGGGTACGGGTCGGCGGGGTTGAGCACGCCGTCGACGTCGATGTACAGCAGCGGTGCGTCCGGCACGCGGTCCCCCTCGGTCTGTACCGGTGAAGGACGCGCCACCGGCTGTGCCGGTTGCTCAGACGCAGACCGGCTCGGGGGCGGCCGCCGGGGCGGGCGAGGGCGCCGGGCGGGTGAGCCGGCGGACCTCGGGGACGACGAGGACGGCGGCGGCCAGCACGAGCGTGACGAGGGCGCAGGTCCACAGCGCGCCGTCCAGGCCGAGCGCGTCGGCCGCGGGCCCGGCCAGCGCGGTGCCGAGCGGGGTGAGCGCGATCGAGCCGAGGTGGTCGTACGCGCTGACCCGGGAGAACATCTCGGACGGTATCTCCTGCTGCAGCGCGACCATCCAGTTGACGCCGAAGACGGTGACGCCGACGCCGGAGACGAACATCGCCGCGACCAGGAGGGGCAGGCCTGCGCGGGCCGCCAGGGCGAGACCGGGCAGTGCGAAGAGGAAGACGCCCCAGTTGCCGGTGAGCAGGATGCGGCGCGGCTGCCAGCGGGTCATCAGGACACCGGCCGCGACCATGCCGATGCCGAAGGCGGCCATCGCGAGGCCCCAGGCACGGGCTCCGCCGAAGCGGAGGTCGGCGACGACCGGCCCGTACACCGTCTCCACCGCGCCGACGCAGGCGACCACCACGGAGAACTGCAGCACTACCGCCCAGAGCCACCGCCGGGACGCGAACTCGCGCCAGCCGAGCCGGAGTTCGTGGACTAGCCCACCGTCGTGGGCGGTGTCGCGGGGCGCCCGGGCGACCGTCAGGAAGACTCGCAGGCCGCCGGCGACGGCGAAGCCGACCGCGTCCAGCACCAGCACCCACCCGGGCCCGACCGCGGCGGTCAGTGCGCCGCCGAGCGCCGCACCGCCGATCTGCGCGCCGTTCATCGCCATCCGGTAGACCGAGAACGCCTTGCCGGCGTGCTCGGCGGCCACGCTCTCCATGATCATGCCCTCAGAGGCGGGCGCGTAGAACGCCTGGCCGGCGCCGCCCGCGGCGGAGAGCAGCACCAGCGCCCAGACCGGCGGTGCGCCGGACAGCACCAGGGCCGCCAGCACCGCCTGGGAGAGCGCGTTGAAGAGGTTGGCGGCGACCATCACGTGGTGCCGCGGCAGCCGGTCCGCGAGCGCGCCGCCGACCAGCAGGAAGAGCACCAGCGGAACGAGCCGCGCCGCCGTCACCCACCCCACCTCGGTGGTGGAGCCGCCCGCCTCCAGCACGGCGAACGCGGTGGCGATCGGTGCGGCGGCGTTGCCGAGCCCGCTGACCACGGTGGCGGCCGTCTGTATGCGGAAGTTCCGTCCGGCCCAGGCGAACGGGCGGGGTGCACGGGGGCCGGTGGGCGCGGCGGCGGGGGAGTCGGGGGAGGTCACCCGGAGACTATCGGTGTTCCACCGCGCGATGTCCATCCGGTTTCCGGTGCCCGCCGTCCGGTGGGAGCGGTGCGGCCGCCGGCCGGTGCCGGCGGTCAGCCCAGGTGGCCCCAGAGGAAGCTGAGCGTGCGCTGCCAGGCGATGTCGGCCTGCAGCGGGTCGTAGGTACCGGCCGGGTTCTCGTCGTTCATGAAGGCGTGCCCGGCGGGGTAGAAGTGGATCTCCGGCCGCCGGTCGGTGGCCTCGCCGATGAGCATCGCGGCCTCGTCCACCGCCTCCTGGGGGATCGAGCGGTCCTCCTCGCCGTAGTGGCCGAGCACGTGGGCGGTCAGGCCGCGGTAGTCGTAGTCGGGGATCCTCGGCAGGCCGTAGAAGGGCACCACCGCGGCCACCCGGTCGCCCTCCTGCGCGGCCAGCACCAGGGCGAACCCGCCGCCCATGCAGAACCCCACGACGCCGACCGCGTCGCCGACCACGTGCGGCAGCCCGAGCAGCAGGTCGACCGCGCCGCGCAGGTCGCGGGCGGCCCGGTCGGGCGGCAGCTCACGCAGCATCCGGGCGGCCTCCTCACGGTCGTGCGTGGTGGCGCCGCCGAACAGGTCCGGCGCGAGGGTGACGAAGCCCTCGGCGGCGAAGCGGTCCACCATCGACACCATCTGCGAGGTCAGGCCCCACCACTCCTGGACGACCACCAGCGCCGGACCGGTGCCCTGCGGTGGCATCGCCAGGTAGCCGTGCGCCGTTCCCCCGTTGCTGGGGAAGGTGACGTTCTGCGGGGAACTGCCCATGGCCTCTCCGTGGGGTGGGCCGCGTGCGCGCGGCGGGCGGCGGGCCCGGGAGGTCCGCCGGACGGTACGGGAGCGGTGCTGCGGGAGCCGTGCTGCGAGCGTGGAGCTGTGAGTGTCGTGCTGCGGGACGGGAGTCGCGGGGACGATGCTATGCGCGGCGGCCGCACGGCACGGGGGACGCGCACCGTGCCGATCGGGTGAGCGGGCGCCCGCACCCGTCAGCCCATCTCCTCCAGCGCCCGGCCCTTGGTCTCCCGGATGAAGAAGACCACGAACGGGATGGAGAGCAGCGCGAATCCCGCGTAGATGGCGTAGGTCGCCGACAGGTTCCAGTCGGCGAGGTCCGGGAAGGAGACGGTGATCGCCCAGTTGGCGATCCACTGCGCGGAGGCCGCCACCGACAGGGCCAGCGCCCGGATCCGGTTGGGGAACATCTCGCCGAGCAGCACCCAGACCACCACGCCCCAGGAGAAGGCGAAGCAGAACACGAAGACGTGTGCGGCGATCAGGGCGACCGTGGCGTAGGTCTGGTCGAGCGTCGCGCTGTCGCCGGTGCCCTGCCGGTAGGAGAAGGCCCATGCGGCGGTGCCCAGGGAGAGGGCCATGCCGACCGAGCCCGCCAGTGCCAGCGGTTTGCGGCCGATCCGGTCGACCAGGGACATCGCGAGCACCGTGCCGATCACGTTGACGATCGAGGTGGAGAGGCTGATCAGCAGGGAGTTGGACTCGTTGATGCCGACCGACTGCCAGAGGAACGAGGAGTAGTAGAAGATCACGTTGATGCCGACGAACTGCTGGAAGACGGAGGCGCCGATGCCGATCCAGACGATCGGCAGCAGGCCGAACCGCCCGCCCAGCAGGTCCTTCGCCCGGGGCTTGTGCGCAGCCTGCAGCACCGCCCGGATCTCGGCGATCCGCGCGTCCAGGTCGACGTCCGGGCCCTCCACCTCGGCCAGCACCTCGCGGGCCTGCTCCTCGCGCCGGTCGGCGATCAGGTAGCGCGGCGACTCGGGGACGGCCAGCGCCATCAGCCCGTACACCAGCGCGGGGATCGCCTCCACGCCGAGCATCCACTGCCAGGCCTGGATACCGCCGAGGTGGTTGGTGGACTCGCCGCCGGCCGCCTGGTTCAGCGCGTAGTTGGCGAGCTGGGAGACGGTGATGCCGAGCACGATCGCGAGCTGCTGGAAGGAGGCCAGCCGACCCCGGTAGGCGGTGGGTGCCACCTCGGCGATGTACGTCGGGGCGATCACCGAGGCGATGCCGATCGCGATGCCGCCGACGACCCGCCAGAAGCCGAGCAGGCCGATGCTCGGCGGGAACATCGAGCCGACGCCGCTGATCGCGAACAGCACCGCGGCCAGCAGCATCGTCCGCACCCGGCCGAAGTGGTCGGCGAGCCGACCGGCGATCACCGCGCCGAACGCCGAGCCGAGCAGCGCGATCGCGACGACGAACGCCGTCGTGCCGTTGCCCACCTCAAAGTGCCGCTGAATGCCCGTCACCGCGCCGTTGATGACGGCGCTGTCGTAGCCGAAGAGGAAGCCGCCCATCGCGGCCGCGGCCGAGATGAAGACGACGTGGCCGAGGTGGTCCTCGGCGTGCGGCGGAGGGGTTGACACGCGAGCGGCTCCTCGGCGGTCGGCGGCCCTCCTGCTCGGCCGGACGGACAGGGCACGTCCCACAGTCCATCAGTTCCGGACCCCCGCCGCCCGCCGGGCCGGGCCGGGCGGGCGACGGCGGTCACCCGGACGCATCACCCGGTCGCCTCACCCGGGCGCCTCACCCGGGCGGCGCCGTCCGCACGTGGTCATTCGCCCCTGTCACCGGCCCCCTGTCACCCGCCCGCCGCCACCCGGCCGGCGCGGTCGTCCGGAGCGGTCGTCCGCAGGGCGTTGCGGCGCAGCAGCTGCGCCCGCGCCCCGGCGTCCAGCCCGGTGCCGCGCTCGGCGAGCCGGTCGGCCAGTGCCGCCTGCTCGGCCACCGGCTTCTTGTCGTCGTACTTGAACTTCGCCCGGACCTCGCGGACCGTCAGCCGCAGCCCGCGCAGGCCGCTCAGCAGCGGCCCGAACGGCTCCTCGCCGGGGGCGACGGCGAGCGGTGCCTCCGGCTGGAAGTGCGCCAGCTGGCGACGGAGGATCTCGGCCTTGCCCGCCGCGTCCTCGACGATCTCGGCGGTGCAGTGGAAGTGCACCGAGGCGTACAGGCTGGTCGGAGTGCCCGGCTCGGCGCGCCAGTAGCCGGGGGCGTAGGCGTAGTCGTCCGTCACCGCCAGGGTGGCGTGCGGGTCGGCCCGCAGTGCGGCCCAGACCGGGTTGGGCGCCGCGAGGTGGAGCAGGATCTCGCCGGCGTCCGCGTCCAGCAGGAAGTGCGTCGGGACGAGCACGGGGCCCCGCCCCTGCGGGCCGTTGGCGGCGAGCACCCCGAAGTCCCGGCCCTCGGCGAGCCACGCGCGCCACTCGGCGTCACCGCCGCGGTCCCACGAGCGGATCAGCACGGCTGCACCTCGGCGACGAAGTCCGCGAGGTAGCCGGGGACGGCGCCGGATGTGCTCGCGTCCGGCTCGGGGGCGCCGTACACGGTGCGCACCGGCACCACGCCCGACCAGTGCGGCAGCGCGAGGTCGGCCTCGTCGTCGTTGACGCCCTCGGCGCGGCACTTGAGGGACACCTCGTCCAGGTCGAGCCGGACGACCGCCGTCGCCGCCAGCTCCTTGGCGTTGGCGCGCCGGGCGTCGGCCGAGCGGCCGGGCACCGCGTGGTCGACCAGCGCGTCCAGCGCCACCGCCAGCTCGTCCGGGTCGGTGACCTGCCGGGCTATGCCGTGGGCCACCACCGAGCGGTAGTTGACGGAGTGGTTGAAGGCCGACTTGGCCAGCACGATGCCGTCGACCTGCGTGACCGTGACGCACACCGGCAGCCCGTCGTCGGCCCCGGCGCCGCGCAACGGACGGCTGCCCGTCGACCCGTGCAGGTACAGCGCGTCGCCGACCCGGGCGTAGATGGTGGGCAGCACGACGGGCGCGCCGTCCGCGACGAAGCCGAAGTGGCAGACCCAGGCGCTGTCGAGGACGGCGTGCACGGCCGCCCTGTCCCAGCTGGCGCGGTCGCGCGATCGGGTGGGGACGGTGCGGGGGGTCCGGGCGTAGGCCGTGTCCGACATGACAACCTCACTGCACTAGTGCATAATCTTCTTTGTGCTAGGAGAGTATCCGATCAAGGGTCGGCGGGCCAGTGAGATTGCGGCCGACGTCGAGGCGGCCGTCGCCGCGGGGCGGCTGGCGCCCGGGGCGGCCCTGCCGCCGCTGCGCGAGCTCGCCGCCGAGCTGGGCGTGAATCCGAACACCGTGGCCGCCGCCTACCGGCTGCTGCGCGACCGCGGTGTGATCGAGACGGCCGGCCGCAAGGGCAGCCGGGTCCGCGCCCGTCCGGTCACCACCCCGCGCGACGAGGTCGGCATCGCCGTCCCGCCGGGCGCCCGCGACCTCTCGGCCGGCAATCCGGACCCTGCGCTGCTGCCCGGGCTCGGCCCCGCCCTCGCCGCCGCGGCCGCCGGCGAGCCCGTCTTGTACGGGCACCCGCCCGCCGACCCGGGGCTGGTCGAGCTGGCCCGGGCGTCCTTCGCGTCGGACGGCGCCCCGGCGGGCCCGATCGCGGTCTGCTCCGGCTCGCTCGACACCATCGAGCGGGCGCTGGCCGCCCGGCTGCGCCCCGGCGACCTCGTCGCGGTGGAGGATCCCGGCTGGGGCAGCCTGCTCGACCTGGTGCCCGCGCTCGGCCTCAGGCCGGTGCCGGTCCGCACCGACGACGAGGGGCCGCTGCCCGTCGAGGTGGCCAATGCGCTGGCGCTGGGCGCCCGCTGCCTGATCGTCACCAGCCGGGCGCAGAACCCGACGGGCGCCGCTCTGAGTCCGGCCCGCGCCGCGGCCCTGCGCGAGGTGATCGCCGGCAGTCCGGGCGTCCTGCTGATCGAGGACGACCACGGGCACGGCATGGTCGACCTGCCGTTCCAGTCGCTGGCGGCGGGGCCGGACGGCGTCCCGATCACCGAGTACCGGCTGCTGGTGCGCTCGGCGGCGAAGACCTACGGCCCGGACCTGCGGCTCGCCGTCGCGATCGGCGACGAGGACACGGTCGGGCGCATCCTGGGGCGGCAGCGCCTGGGCGCCGGCTGGGTCAGCCACCTGCTGCAGCGGGCCGTCGCCGAGCTGTGGCGCAGCGACGCCGCGCCGGTCGCCCGGGTGGCGGCGGCCTACGGCGAGCGCCGGGACGCCCTGCTGCGGGCGCTGGCCGCCCGCGGCGTCGCTGCGCACGGGCGCAGCGGGCTGAACGTGTGGATCCCGGTGCGGGACGAGACGGCGGCGGTGGCGGGGCTGGTGCAGCGCGGCTGGGTGCCCGCGCCCGGTGCCCGGTTCCGGCTGCACTCGGAGCCGGCGATCCGGCTCTGCGTCGCGGGCCTGGAGCCGGGTGAGGCGGATCGGCTGGCGGCGGACGTGGCGGAGGTGCTCGCGGCGGGCCGCGTCGGCGCGCGAGGGGTCTGAGCAGGGCGGATCCGCGGCGGATCGGGCGAGGGGCCGGCGAGGGGCCGGCGAGTGGCGAGTGCGGGGGCGGTGACGCAGGGAGAAACCCCGTCACTGTCCGAATTGTGGCATGCAGATACCTGGCGGTAATAACCGCGTCCATGCCATCTTCATCGCGCCACCGGCCGGCGGTCCACCCTCACCAGCCCCGCGCACCCACAGTGCGGGGCCGTCCGCAGGAGTTTCGCCGTGCCCGAGATCCGCCCTGCCAGAAGAAGCACCACCGCCCGCAGAAGACCCGGCGCCCGGCGGCTCGCCGCCCTGTGCGGGGCCGTGACCCTCGCCCTGCCGATGCTGGTCACCGCCGCCACCCCGGCGGCCGCCGCCGGTCCCACCGCCGTCGTCTCGATGGGCGACAGCTACATCTCCGGCGAAGCCGGACGCTGGGACGGCAACAGCGACACCACCAGCGGCAGCCGCGACGGCACCGACCGCGCCTGGACGGGCAGCGGCTACGACCCGACCCGGGTCTACGGCACCACCTACGCCTCCGGCTGTGACCGCTCCGACTCCGCCGAGGTCCGCTCCGCGTCGGGCCTCGCGCAGACCCAGATCAACCTCGCCTGCTCCGGCGCCACCACCGCCAACGTCTTCCGCGCCGCGAACGGCGGGCAGTCCTTCAAGGGCGAGGCCCCGCAGGCCGACCAACTGGCCGCCGTCGCCGCGCAGAACACCGTCAAGCTGATCACGCTCTCCGTCGGCGGCAACGACCTGGGCTTCAGTGACGTGATCTCGACCTGCGTCCAGGACTACGAGATCTGGTGGTCCTACTGCCATGACGACCAGCAGGCCGCCGTGGACGCGAAGATGGACGCCGCGATGGCCGGCGTCGGCAAGGCCGTGGACGAGGTCCGCGCGGTGATGTCCGCCGCCGGCTACGCGCCCTCCTCCTACCGGGTGGTGCTGCAGTCCTACCCGTCGCCGATCCCGCGCAGCACTGAGAACCGCTACCCGGAGAGCGGCTGGAGCCGCACCAACACCGGCGGCTGCCCGTTCTGGAACCTCGACGCCGACTGGGCCCGCGACTCGCTCGTCCCGCAGATCTCGGCCCGGCTGGCCGCCGTCGCCGCCGCCAAGGGCGTGCAGTTCCTCGACCTGCGGGACCTCCTGCAGGGCCGCGAGGTCTGCTCGACCGCGACCCGGCTGGCGGCGCCCGGCACGGCGCCGTCCGCGACCACCAGCGAGTGGGCCCGCTTCCTCGACATGGGCACCACCACCCAGGGCGCCCTGCAGGAGTCCTTCCACCCGAACCACTACGCCCAGCTGGCCCTCGGCCGCTGCCTGACCCTGCTGAACGCGCAGCCGACCGGCAACTGGTCCTGCCGCAACACGCCCGGCCGGGACGCCACCGGGATGTACCTGACGGCCCGCTGAGGGGGTTCAGCGCACGGCGCCGCGCATCAGCTTGCCCTCCGTGGACAGCAGCCCGGAGCGGTAGTCGAAGCGCGGCGCCGCCGCGAACATCAGGTACAGGTACTTGGGGTTCTCCGCGAACCAGTAGCCCGGCGTCAGGTCGCCGCGCCGCAGCGGGGTGACGGTGACGTCTTCGGCCACGGTGTAGCCGCCCGGCACCCGCAGGTTGTCCCGCAGCCCGGCGAAGTAGGTGTAGGCGGTCTCCTTGTACCGCTGCCCGCCGGTGAGCATCCACAGGTCGAAGGAGGCGTTGACGTACTCGGGCCGCAGGTCGTTGCGGCCCGACCGCACGGTGGCGTTGCCGTAGTCGATGGCCTCCGGCACCACCGGGTTGTTGTCCAGGATCATCGTCCAGGTGTTGTAGTAGTCCACCGCCGCGTCCAGGTCGCCGCCCTTGCCGAGCAGCCCGGGGTAGAAGGAGCCGAGCTCGGAGGCGCCGCGGCCCGTCGTCCGCCCGGTGGCGTAGTCGACCTGCTTGTACCAGGCGTAGCCGCCCCGGTGCTCCAGCTGGTAGCGGAGCACGGAGCCGGTCAGCAGCCGGTACCAGTCGCCGAGTTCGCCGTCCCCGAAGAGCTCGGCGCCGGCCCACAGGTACTCGTAGTAGGAGTCGACCGGCGGGTTGGGGGCGCAGGAGGTGGTGTCCGTCCAGCGGCCGGTCTCGATGTTCAGCGAGGTGCCGAGCAGGCCGAGCGCGGAGCGCCGGTCGAAGACCGCCCGCATGGCGCGCTTCGCCGCGTCCCAGTACTTCTGGTTGCCCGTGAGCTTCGAGAGCATGCCGAACTCGAGGATGTTGGAGCCGATCTCGGCGAGCGGGCTGGTGCTGCCGGACACCGCCCCGGTGCGCAGGTTGACGTACCGGTAGGGCATGCCGGTGGGGGAGCGGGTGAAGGCGGGCAGCAGCCGGTCGGCGAGTTCGCGGCAGCGGTCCAGCAGCGGCTGCCGGCCGGTGCAGAGGTAGCCGGCGACCAGGCCGCCGACCAGCCGGATGATCGTCTCGAAGACCTGGACGTCGGCGTCCTGGGCCGGGTCGAGCTCCCGCTCGATCCAGTCGGCGGCACGTGCGACCTCGTCGTCCAGCTCCATCAGCCACAGGGTGTCCAGCGCCTCGACGATGGACAGGCCGAAGGTGCGCCCGTCGGCGAAGAAGTCGTTGCTGCCGCCGGAGACCGGCCGGACCTCGTCGTAGCCCCAGGCGGCCTGCTTGTACCCCTCCCAGCTGTGCACGAACTCGTCGCGGATCTCCCGCGCGGCCACGGCGTCACTCGGCATTCCGGCGGCGGGGGCGGCGAGCGCGGTTGCGGCGGCGGGTCGGGCGAGCGCGGCCCCGGCGGTGGCCACGGCGGCGGCGGAGAGCACGGTACGGCGGCGGGGCAGGGAGAGTGATCGCATGCTGCCGGACGGTAGTCATGCGCACCGTCCGTGGTCAGACAATCACCACACGACGCGTGTCGGCGCTGCCGCCCAGGTCAGGGCGGTAGCGCCGGGTTCGGTCCGACTGCCGGATTCACCCGACAGGTGTCGTTGACCCTCCGTCAGGTGGCGGATCCCTTGGCGAGCAGCATCTGTGCGTGCTCGCGGACCTGGTCCTTCGTCAGATAGGCGTCGGTGTACTCGAAGTCCTGCAGCCGGGCGGGCTGCCGGGCGAGGAATCCGGTGCGGACGAAGTCGTCGCCGGCCGTCGCGTTCAGCAGCCAGTTGGCGCCGACCCGGAACTTGCCGGAGTTGGTCCGCATCGCCATCAGGTGGTACCCACGGGCGACCAACTGGGCGGGCAGGCCGTGCAGTTCGATACCCGCCGGCTTGGAGACGGCGTCCTTGCCGCCAAGGTCGACGACCAGGCCGAGGTCCTTGTGGTAGTAGGGCTCCAGCGGCTGGTTGTGCATTGCGGCGACGACGTTGTCGGCGGCCGCCTTGCCCTGCCGCGCCGCGTGCTGGGCGGTGGGCGGGCAGACCGCGCCGTCACCCTTGGCGAGGTCCGGTACGGCGGCGGCGTCGCCGAGCGCGAACACCCCGTCGAACTGCGGCACCCGCATCTCCGCGGTCACCGCGATCCGGCCCCGGACGGTCTCCGCGTCCAGCGTGGCGATCAGCGGGCTGGCGACCACGCCGGCCGTCCAGATCAGGGTGCGGCAGGGCAGCAGCCGGCCGTCGGTGAACTTGACGTTCTCGGCGCCGACCTCGGCCACCGACACCCCGAGCGAGACCTCGATCCCGCGTCCGCGCAGGATCTCCAGGGCCGTGGTGCCCAGCTTGTCGCCGAGTTCCGGCATCAGCTTCGGCGCGATGTCGATCAGGTGCCACTTGATCAGCCGCGGGTCCAGCCGCGGGTAGCGGCGGATCGCCGCCGTGGTCAGCCGCTGCAGGCAGGCCGCCGTCTCGGTGCCCGCGTAGCCGCCGCCGACCACCACGAACTGCAGCCGGGACTCCCGCTCGCGCTGGTCCAGGGTGGTCGAGGCGAGGTCCAGCTGTGCGATCACGTGGTCGCGCACGTACGCGGCCTCGGCCAGCGTCTTCATCCCGCGCGCGTAGTCCCGCAGCCCGGGGATGTCGAAGGTGCGGGTCACGCTTCCGGGGGCGAGCACCAGGTAGTCGTAGCGCTCGGCCACCACCTCGTCGGTGATCTTGCGGACCACGATCACCTTCGACCGGGGGTCCACCCCGATCGCACCGCCCGGCACTATGTGGGTGCGCCGCAGCGTCCGGCGCAGCGAGACCGCGACCGACTGCGGGGTGAGCACCCCGGCAGCGACGTGCGGCAGCAGCGGCAGGTAGAGCTGGTAGCTGAACGGAGTGACCAGGGAGATCTCGGCCTCCGCCGGCGCGAGCTTGCGTTCCAGGCGGCGTGCGCACTCCAGGCCGGCGAAACCGCCGCCCACGATGACGATTCTGGGTCGCTCCATCGTCCATCCCTTACGTGCTCGTCCGTGCCGTGCCGGGACATCGTTTTCCCCCAAACTCGCACGGACGAACGGGCCCTGCCACCGCAGCACGGCACGGGGAGTAGCCGGGCGCCGATAGGCTGGCCGGATGCTCCCCGAGGTGACGGCGGTCCGGTACGTGACGCCACTGCGAGAAGGCGGCTCCATGCCCGGCCTGGTCGAGGCCGACGACCGGCGGCTGTACGTCCTCAAGTGGTGCGGTGCCGCACAGGGCCGTAAGGCGCTGATCGCCGAGGTGCTGGCCGGCGAGCTCGGCCGCGGTCTCGGGCTGCCCGTGCCCGAGCTCGTGCTGCTCGACCTCGACCCGGTGCTCGCCCGCAGCGAGCCCGAGCACCAGATCCAGGACCAGATGCGGGCCAGCGGCGGCGCGAACCTCGGCATGGCCTTCGTCAGCGGTGCCCTCAACTTCGACCCGCTCTGCTTCGACGTGGACCCCGCGCTCGCCGGGCGGGTGCTCTGGTTCGACGCCTTCACCGGCAACGTCGACCGGTCCTGGCGCAACCCCAACATGCTGATGGCGGCCGGCGGGCTGCGGCTGATCGACCACGGCGCCACCCTGATCTTCCATCACCACTGGGCCGGGTCCGCGGCCTGGGCGGGCCGGCGCTACGACGCGGGCGACCACGCCCTGCTGCGCGCCGACCCCGACCTCAAGGCGGCCGACGCGGAACTCGCCCCGCTCGTACCGGCGGCACTGGAGGCCGCGGTCGCCGCCGTCCCCGAGGTCTGGCTGGCCGACGAGCCGGGCTTCGACTCGCCCGACGCGGTCCGAGCCGCGTACCGCGACCTGCTGACGGCCCGGCTGGCGGGCCGCCACGACTGGCTTCCGGAGGTGGCCGGCTGATGGCCGAGCCGACGCGCGACGACTACGAGTACGCGGTGATCCGCGCCGTTCCCCGGGTGGAGCGCGGCGAGTTCATCAACGTCGGGGTGCTGCTGTACTGCCGGCAGTCCGGCTACCTGGGCGCCCGGACCCACCTCGACCAGGGCCGGCTGCTCTCGCTCGACCCGGTCGCGGACGTGCACGCCGTCCGCCGCGCCCTGCACGGCGTGGAGGCCGTCTGCGCGGGCGGCGAGGCCGCCGGGCCCGCGGCCGGGGACAGCCCGGGGCAGCGGTTCCGCTGGCTGACCGCGCCGCGCAGCGCCGTCCTGCAGCCGGGGCCCGTGCACACCGGGCTGACCGGCGACCCGGAGGGCGAGCTGCGGCACCTCTTCGAGCAGTTGGTGCTCTGAGCGGTCGGTGCTCGGATCGGTCGGCGATCGGTCTGCGCTCCGATCGGTCTGCGCTCCGACGGGGCGCGGGCGCGCGGCCGGTGTGCCGCGCGCCACGCAGTGCTTGCCGTCCTCAAATCTTGAGCCGCTGAAGAATACCGGCGTACGCTGGCCGCATGGCCACGACAGCGTCCACCACCGCACCGTCCGCCGCCGACCTGATGGAGTCGATGGCGGCCGTCGGTGCCGCCTACTTCCAGGACTTCGCCGCCGCGGCCGCCCGGCACGGGCTCAGCTCCTCGCAGGCCAAGGCGCTCAAGGCCGTCCAGGAGCCGGTGCCGATGCGCGCGCTGGCCGGCCGGCTCGGCTGCGACGCCTCCAACGTCACCGGCATCGTCGACCGGCTGGAGGCGCTCGGCCTCGCCCACCGCGAGGCCGCGGCCGGCGACCGCCGGGTCAAGATCGTCGGCATCACCGGTCAGGGCCGCGAGGTGCTCGACCTGATCCGCTCCGACATGGTCCGCACGCACGAGGCCTTCGCCAGCCTGGACCCGGAGCAGCGCACCGCCCTCCAGCAGCTGTGCCGCCAGGTGCTGCCGCTGCTCGCGGAGCGCTGAGACGCCCGGCCCGTCCGGACACCGGGGCGCGGCGACGGGCGGCGCGGGCCGCCTCGACCTCGGCTGTTAGGCTTGCCCAGCGTGAGCGCGAAGCCCCAGATCCCCAATGTCCTGGCCAACCGGTACGCCTCGGCGACCCTGGCCCAGCTCTGGTCCCCCGAGCACAAGGTGGTCCTCGAGCGCCACCTGTGGCTCGCCGTCCTCAAGGCTCAGCAGGACCTCGGCATCGAGGTCCCCGACGGCGCCGTCGCCGACTACGAGCGCGTGATCGACCAGGTCGACCTCGAGTCGATCGCCGCCCGCGAGCGGATCACCCGGCACGACGTCAAGGCCCGCATCGAGGAGTTCAGCGACCTCGCCGGGCACGAGCAGATCCACAAGGGCATGACCTCGCGCGATCTCACCGAGAACGTCGAGCAGCTCCAGATCCGCCAGTCGCTGGAGCACGTCCGCGACCGCACGGTGGCCGTCCTCGTCCGCCTCGGCCGGCTCTCCGCCCAGTACGGCGAGCTCGTCATGGCCGGCCGCTCGCACAACGTCGCCGCCCAGGCGACCACCCTCGGCAAGCGCTTCGCGACCGTCGCCGACGAGCTGCTGGTCGCCTTCCACCGCCTCGAGGAGCTCGTCGCCCGCTACCCGCTGCGCGGCATCAAGGGCCCGGTCGGCACCGCCCAGGACATGCTCGACCTGCTCGGCGGCGACGCCGAGAAGCTCGCCGAGCTGGAGCGCCGGGTCGCCGGCCACCTCGGCTTCGACCACGTGCTCACCAGCGTCGGCCAGGTCTACCCGCGCTCGCTCGACTTCGAGGTCGTCTCCGCCCTCGTCCAGCTCGCCGCCGCCCCCTCCAGCCTCGCCAAGACCATCCGCCTGATGGCCGGCCACGAGCTGGTCACCGAGGGCTTCAAGGCCGGCCAGGTCGGCTCCTCCGCGATGCCGCACAAGATGAACACCCGCTCCTGCGAGCGCGTCAACGGCCTCGCCGTCATCCTGCGCGGCTACGCCTCGATGACCGCCGAGCTCGGCGGCGACCAGTGGAACGAGGGCGACGTCTCCTGCTCCGTCGTCCGCCGGGTCGCCCTGCCGGACGCCTTCTTCGCCTTCGACGGCCTGCTGGAGACCTTCCTCACCGTCCTCGACGAGTTCGGCGCCTTCCCGGCCGTCATCGAGGCCGAGCTCGACCGCTACCTGCCGTTCCTGGCCACCACCAAGGTGCTGATGGGCGCGGTGCGGGCCGGCGTCGGCCGGGAGACCGCACACGAGGTCATCAAGGAGCACGCCGTCGCCTCCGCGCTCGCCATGCGCGAGGGTGCCCGCGAGAACGCGCTGCTCGGCCGGCTCGCCGAGGACGAGCGCATCCCGCTCGACCGGGCCGCGCTGGACGCGCTGCTCGCCGACCGGCTCTCCTTCACCGGTGCGGCCGGCGCCCAGGTCGCCGAGGTCGTCCGCCGGGTCGAGGCCGTCGCGGACGCCTACCCGGAGGCCGCCAAGTACGCCCCGGGCGACATCCTCTAGGAATCCCTCAGACGGCACCCGCCGAGGGGCGTGGGGAACTGCGCAAGCCGGAGGAGGGTCACGGTGCAATCAGGGGTTGCCCTGAACCGTCGTGACGCCGATCCCGGACTGCGCAGTTCCCCGCGCCCCTGGGGTGAACGCCGTAGTTCCCCGCGTGCCCCTGTTGTGGCTCCTCGTTCGCCTTCACGGTTCGGTGCGTCTGGCGGGGTGGCCCGGGTCGATCGGCGGGGTGGTGGTGTCGCAGCGCCAGCCGCAGTTCGGTTCGGCGATCTCCCGTTCGGGTTCCAGGGCGTCGCCGCGCACGGTCGCCAGGGCCAGCAGTCCGCCCGCCGCGAGCAGTCCGGCGCAGATCAGCATCGCCGTTTCGAAGGCGTCGTCCACCGCGGCCGGCACCCGGTAGGCGTTGCCGCTGAGTCCGGCCAGTGCGGGCAGCGCCGCCACCGCCAGCAGGCCCGCGGCGCGGGCCGCCGCGTTGTTGACCCCGCTCGCGATCCCGGCCCGCCGTACGTCGACCGCCGCGAGCACGGTCGCCGTCAGCGGTGCCACCAGCAGTGTCATTCCGCAGCCGAGCACCGTCACCGCGGGCAGTACGTCCGTCCAGTACGAGGCGTCCGGGCCGATCCGCAGCATCAGCAGCACACCGGCCGCGCAGATCACCGGCCCGAGGAAGAGCGGCAGCCGCGGCCCGACCGCCCGGCCGAGCCGGCCCGCGCGGCTGGAGAAGGCCAGCATCAGCACGGTGATCGGCACCAGCGCCACCCCTGCCGTCAGCGGGCTGAACCCCGACACCACCTGCAGTTGCACGGTCAGCAGCAGGAAGACGCCGCTGAACGCGCCGTACACGCACACAGTCACCAGGTTCACCGAGGTGAACAGCCGGGACGAGAAGAGCTCCAGCGGCAGCATCGGCTGTTCGGTGCGCCGCTCCACCAGCACGAAGGCCACCCCGAACAGCACTCCCAGCAGGCCCGCGACCGGCGCGAACGAGCTGCCCGTCTCGGTCAGCGCGTACGTCACCCCGGCGAGTGCCAGTGCGGCGAGCACCGCGCCCAGGACGTCGAACCGCCCCGAACGGTCGGGATCGCGGGTCTCCGGCACGTGGCGGGCGGACACCGCGATCACCACCACCGCGACCGGCACGTTGATCAGGAAGATCCAGCGCCAGCCAGGGCCGTCGACCAGCCATCCGCCGAGGAACGGGCCCACCGCCGCCGCGACCCCGCCCAGCCCGGACCAGGCGCCCACCGCCGCGCCCCGGTCGTCCGGGTGGAACACCGCCTGCAGCATGGCCAGCGAACCCGGTGTCAGCAGTGCCCCGCCGATGCCCTGCAGCGCCCGCGCCGCGATCAGCACCTCGATCGTCGGGGCCGCCGCGCAGATCGCCGACGCCGCCGCGAACCAGGCCACCCCGATCAGGAAGACCCGCCGCCGCCCGTACCGGTCGCCCAGCGAGCCGCCCAGCAGGATCAGCGCCGCGAGGGTCAGCAGGTAGGAGTTGACCGTCCACTGCAGGGCGGCCAGCGAGGCGTCGAGGTCCTCGCCGATCCGTGGCAGGGCCACGTTCACCACCGTGCCGTCCAGCATCGCCATGCCGGAGCCGAGGACCGTCGCCAGGAGCACCCAGCGCGCCCGCGGGGTGCCCATCCGGATCGTCAGTGCCGCCCGATCGCCGCTCATCCTTCGATCCTGCGCCGCACCCGGCACCTCGTGCACCCCCGCCGCGCACGGGCCACCCGCCGTGGCCGCGGCACCCCGCACCGCGACCGGCCGTGCGCCTCGGGGTTCCGGCGCCGCCGTCGGCCTCGGCCCGGTCCGCAGCGCGGTGCGGACCGGCGTGCGGCAGCTGCTCATCGCCGCCTCCGCCGTCACCCACGGCCTCGGCGCGGTGGCCGGCGGCGCCGTGCTCCGGGCCGGGCGGGGGCGGGGTGGCGGGGCTCAGTCGAGCAGGCCGGCGCGGCGCCACCGCGGTGCCGTCCGGTGGTCGACGATGCCGAGGTCGGTGAAGAACGCGAGCGCCTTGCGGGCCCACTCGACGCGGGCCGCCCGCCAGTGCTCGTTGGCCGCGGCGGTGCGCTCCGCCTCGCGGACGTCCAGGCCGGAGAGGGCGTACACCCGCGGGTGGACGAGCTCCGCCACCGCGAGCCGGGCCAGCACCAGCAGGCCGCGCCGGAAGACCGCCCGGCGGGCCGGACCCATCCGTGCCCAGATCCGCTCCAGCTCGGGCTTGGCGTAGCCGATGTGCCGGGCCTCCTCGACGACGTGGATCCGGGCGACCGCCCGGGCCAGCGGCTGCAGCGACTCGTCGCGGACCATCTCCCGCTGCATCGCGTCGGTGAACTCCTCCACGAAGATCGCTCCGGCGAAGGTGATCGCGGTGTCGTTCAGCAGGAAGTGCAACTTGCCGCGCCGGTGCGCCTTGGCCGAGGGCCGGGCCGACGGGTAGCCGGTGGCGGCGATGTACCGCGCGAACATGGTGGAGTGCCGGCACTCGTCGGCGACCTCGGTCAGCGCGTACTGCGCGTGCCGGGTGGTCAGGTCGCCCTCGTAGACGTGCCGGATCAGGCCCTCCATCAGCACCAGCTCGAACCAGATGCCGGCCGCGGTCGCCGAGGCCAGCTGGTGCACGCTCAGACGGGCCTGCTGCCGCGGCGTCAGGGTCTCCCACAGCGGGGTGCCGTAGAGGGTGACCCGGTGCGGCGGCAGGGCGAAGTGGTCCGGGTCGATCGGCGCGTCCCAGTCGATCTCGGTCAGCGGGTCGTAGGAGTGGCGGGCGGAGGCGCGCAGCAGCCGGGCGGCGTTCTGTTCCCGGCGGTCGGCGTGCGGGGCGGGGGCGGTGTCGCGCATCGGTCGGCTCCGGTGGGGTCGGGGGCGTGGGGGATCGGGTGCACCGACGGGAGCAGTGAACCAGTTAGACGACATGTCAACAAGGGGTCGCGCGCGGGCCGGCCAGGCTTTGGCGACACTGGCCCCATGGAGCCAGTCGCGGCCTTGGAACGCATCGCCTTCCTGCTGGAGCGCGAGGACGCCTCCCCGTACCGGGTGAAGGCCTTCCGCACGGCGGCCGAGGCCGCCCGGGCCCTGCCCGCAGGCCCGGTCGACGCCGCCCGAGCCGCCCGCCTGCCCGGCGTCGGCCCGAAGACCGCCCAGGTGATCGCCGAGGCCTCGGCCGGACGCGTCCCCGGCTACCTCGCCGAACTCGAGGAGCGCGCCGGTCCGCTCGCCGAGGGCGCCGACGCGTTGCGCGCCGCCCTGAAGGGCGACTGCCACCTGCACTCCGACTGGTCCGACGGCGGCAGCCCGATCGGGACCATGGCCCGCACCGCCCGCGACCTCGGCCACGCCTGGGCCGTCCTCACCGACCACTCGCCCCGCCTCACCGTCGCCCGCGGCCTCACCGCGGAACGGCTGCGCGAGCAGCTCGACGTGGTCGCCGGCCTCAACCGCGAGCTCGCGCCCTTCCGGCTGCTCACCGGCATCGAGTGCGACATCCTCGACGACGGCTCACTGGACCAGGACGAGGACCTGCTGGCCGAACTCGACCTGGTCGTCGCCTCCGTCCACTCCAGACTGCGGATGGATCGCGCCCCGATGACCCGCCGCCTGCTCGCCGCCGTCCGCAACCCGCTGGTCGACGTCCTCGGCCACTGCACCGGACGACTGGTCGGCGGCCGTACCCGCCCGGAGTCGCAGTTCGACGCCGAGGCGGTCTTCGCGGCCTGCGCCGAGTCCGGCACCGCGGTCGAGATCAACTGCCGCCCCGATCGCCGAGACCCGCCGACCCGGCTGCTGCGGCTCGCGATCGACGCCGGCTGCGTCTTCGCGATCGACAGCGACGCGCACGCCCCCGGCCAGCTCGACTGGCAGCAGTACGGCTGCGCCCGCGCGGCCGACGCGGGGCTCGACCCGGAGCGGATCGTCAACACGCGCCCGGTCGAGGAGCTGCTCGCCTGGACGGCCGCCTGAGGGCCGGCGTCCTGCGCGCTCAGGCGGTGAGCCGCTCCCGCAGATGGCCGAGGGTCTCGTCCTTGATGCCGAGCCCGGCCCGGGCGTAGCTCTCGACGTCGCCCCAGCCGTCCTCGACCGCCTGTCGGGCCGCGGCGAGGTACGCGGGGTGCGCGCCGAACACCGCGTCCGCGATCTCCGGGTCGCCGCCCGCGGCGGCGAACTCCTCGATCAGCGGGGCGAACGCGGCCTGCACCGCCGCGCCCACCGACAGGTACTCGGCGACGACCGTCCGGTCGTCCGCGCCGAGCAGCAGCAGGACGAGCGCCGCCCCCCAGCCGGTGCGGTCCTTGCCCGCGGTGCAGTGGAAGAGCACCGGGCCGCCGTCCCGGTGCGCGAGCGCCGTCAGCAGCTGGCGGTACGACTGGCGGGCCGACTCGGCCGTCACGAACGAGCGGTAGTCCGCGGCCAGCGCCCGCGCCGCCCGGCCGCCGCGGAACTCCCGGTTGGCGAGCGCCGGGTCGGCGAAGGCGGCGGCCAGCCGGGCGGCGGTGCCGGTGCCCGCCGGGTCCGCCATCACATCGGCGACCAGCAGGTGCGCCCCGCCCGGCACCCGGTCGGGGCGGGCGGCGCGTTCCCGCTCGGTGCGCAGGTCCACGACGGTGCGTACGCCGAGGGCGGCGAAGACGGGGTCGGAGGGGATGTCCAGGCGGTCGAGCTGGCCGGAGCGGAAGGCCAGCCCGGCACGGATCCGGCGGCCGCCGGGCAGCACGATGCCACCGAGATCACGCAGGTTGGCGACGGTGCTGGAGCCCACGATCTGCGAGCACTGCATGGCTACCTCCAGGCAGGGGACGCGACTCATCTGCACGCTAGGCCCTCCGGTGACCGGCCGCTCGCGGAGCGCGTCCGCCCGGCCGGGCACCCGCCGACCCGCCGTGGGGCGCGCAGGGGGGCGCACACCGGCGCGCCGGGCGCGTGCCGTCCGTGCCTCGCGCGCCGCATTGCCCGACGGTCCGCCAGGCGGCAGTGTGTGTCGGGGCTCACACAGGGTGGGCGGAGGAAGGACGGTACCGCCGGACATGGCAGCCAAGATCCTGATCGTCACCGGTGACGCGGCGGAGTCGCTGGAGGTGTTCTACCCCTACCAGCGGCTGCGCGAGGAGGGGTACGAGGTGCACATCGCCGCGCCCGCCAAGAAGACGCTGCAGTTCGTGGTGCACGACTTCGTCGACGGCTTCGACACCTACACGGAGAAGCCCGGCTACACCTGGCCCGCCGACGTCGCCGTCGCCGACGTGGACCCGGCCGACTACGTCGCGCTGGTGATCCCCGGCGGCCGCGCCCCCGAGTACCTGCGCAACAACGCCGACGTGCAGCGCATCGCCGCGCACTTCTTCCAGGAGGACAAGCCGGTCGCGCAGATCTGCCACGGCCCGCTGATCACCCTGGTCGGCGGCACCCTCAACGGCCGCACCACCGCCGCCTACCCGGCGCTGGAGCCGGACGTCGCGGCGGGCGGCGCCGACTTCGTCGACGGCGAGGCCGTGGTCGACGGCGTGGTGGTGTCCGCCCGCGCCTGGCCCGACCACCCGGCCTGGATGCGTGCCTTCGTCGAGGTGCTGCGCGAGAAGGCGCCGGCCGAGTAGCACCGGCCGCCCCGCCCGGAGACTCCGGCGGCGGCCGGCGGCCGGTCAGAGCCGGTCCGCCCAGGGCGGGTTGGGGCCGGCCACCGCACAGGTCAGCGCCGCCACCCCGGCCGCGAAGCGGCACGCCTCGGCCACCGCGGGCACCGTGACCCCGTCCAGCCGCCCGCCCAGCAGACCCTGCGCGTCCAGCCGGTGCAGCAGACCGGCCGTGAACGCGTCCCCCGCGCCGACGGTGTCCACCACCTCCACCCGCCGGGCCGGTACCGCGATCCGCTCCCCATTCAGCGAGGCCAGCGCGCCCTGCGGGCCGAGCGTCACCACCACCAGCGGCACACCGTCCTCGTGGAACCGGTCGCAGACCTCCTCGACCACGCTCTCCGGGTAGAGGTGCCCGACGTCGTCCACGCTCAGCCGCAGGACGTCCGCCAGCGCGCACCAGCGTGGCAGCCGTTCGCGGTAGACCGCCGGATCGACCAGCAGCGGACGGACGTTGGGGTCGATCGACACCGTCGCACCCGCCGCGGCCCGGGCCAGGTACGCCTCGATCGCGGGACCGCCCGGGTCCCGCACCAGCGCCAGCGAGCCGGTGTGCACACAGACCGGTCCGGCCGGCGGGACCGCCGCCAACTCGGCCTCCGTCCACTGCCAGTCCGCCGTGCCCTCGGCATGGAACGAGAAGCTCGCCCGGCCCTCGCCGTCCAGCTCCGCGACCGCCAGGGTGCTCGGCTCCGCCGCCGCCACACAGCCCGACAGGTCGACCCCCGAGCCGGCCAGCTGCGCGCGGAACAGCCGCCCGAATACGTCGTCCGCCAGCCGCGCCCGGAAGGCCACCGGCGTGCCCAGCCGGGCCAGCGCCACCGCCGTGTTGGCCGGCCCACCGCCAGGGTGCACCCGCAGCGCCAGCTCGCCGGGCCCGCTCAGGGCGGCATCGGTGAAGGCGTCGGCGACGCACTCGCCGATCACGGTGACGCGGACCGGACTGCTGGGCACGGCGGGACCTCCTGCGCGGGCGGCGGTGAGGAGGCCATCATGCCGGGTGCCCGGCCCCGCGGAGCAGCGCGGCGACGAACCGTTGCCGCGGCGACGGGTGTTCGCCGAACCAGCGGCCGAGCCGGTGGACGGCGTCCGGCAGCTCCAGCCGGGTGTGCTCGGAACGCGCGGTCAGCGCCCGCCCGACCTCCGCGGTCACCTCGGCCGGGATCACCCCGTCACGGCCGGGCACCACCAGCACCGACCGCCCGCCGAAGGCCCGCAGTGCGGGCAGCGCCGCCGAGTCCCGCCAGCTGCCGGGCCGTCGGACGATCCCGGTGAATCCCGCGCCGAACGGCACCGGCCAGGCCTCCCGCGCGTACACGGCCGGGGCGCAGAGCCCGACGGCCCGTACCCGGGGCCCGTACCGTGCCGTCAGATCGGCCACCGTCTGCCCGCTCATGCTGAACCCGACCAGCACCAGCCCCCCGCCGCCGGCGTGCCGGTCGATCAGGGCGGCGGCCTGCCGCAGCCGGCGCTCCAGCGACAGTTCCGCGAGCCGTCCGGAACTCGCGCCGTGGCCGGAGAAGTCCAGGGCGAGGGCGCGGCACCCCCGGGCGGCCAGGTCGCCCAGCAGTGGCAGCAGGCGGGCGCTGTCGCTGTCTCCCGCGCCGTGGAGGGCGACGGCGGTGAGACCGACCGGGTCGGCGGGCGCGAGCGCGACGGCGGCGAGCTGCTCGCCGTCCGCCTCGAGGGGGAACCGGTCGATCCGGGGTCGTTCGGGGTGGGAGCGGTCCATGGACCGGGCGACGTCCGGGGCGGCCGGTCGGTTCCTCCAGGGTGCCGCACCGTCCGATCGGGTGAAGGGTGGAGACATGGCAGAACAACCGGAAGCCGTGCTGAAGCTGTTCGCCGACGCCCAGGACACCTTCGGCCGGCACGTGCGCAGGGCCGCCGCCCACGACTCCTGGGCGGCGCCGACGCCCTGCGCCGACTGGACCGTCCGCGACCTGGTCGGCCACCTGACCTCCGAGCACCTCTGGGCGCCGCCGCTGCTGGCGGGCCGCACCGTCGCGGAGGTCGGCGACCGCTTCGACGGCGATGTGCTCGGCGACGACCCGGTCGCGGCCTGGACGGCCGCCGCCGAGGCGTCCCGCGCCGCCTTCGAGGACCCCGGCGCACTCGAGCGGACCGTCCAGCTGTCGTACGGCAGGCGCCCCGCGGCCGGCTACTGCCGGGAGATGACGGTCGACGCGATCATCCACGCCTGGGACCTCGCGGTCGGGGTCGGAGCGGACCTCGCGATGGACCGGGAGGCCGCCGAGTTCGCCCTCGCCGAGCTCGGGAAGTACGGCGAGGACCTCTCCTCCTCCGGGGTGTTCGGCCCGGCCGTGCCGGTGCCCAAGGACGCCGACGCGCAGACCAGACTGCTCGGCCTCGCCGGCCGCGACCCGGCCGACCCGCTGCGCACGGGAGGCTGACCGGGCGCGGCCGGCGCCGCCGACCGCGGTGGTCAACAGCTGCGCAGGCCGGGCACCTGGTTGAGCAGCTGCGCCCGTGCCGAGGTGAACCGGGCGTACGCCTCGGTCCGCTCGGTGCCGGGGCGGAAGACCGCGACCCGGTGGCAGTTCTGGAAGGCGATCTTCACACCGAAGTGCCGCTCCAGGCTGCCGCGGATGGCGTCGCTGGCCATGGCGCGCAGCAGCTGCCCGCGCTCCTCGTCCGTCGGCGCGGTGGTGTTGTCGGCGAACTCGGCGGGCGAGTCCTGCAGTTCGCCGCTGAGCTCGGCGACCGTGCGGTAGGCGTACGGCAGGGAGGTGCGGACGGTCTCGACGAACTCCGCCTCCTCCACCTCGCCGTGCTCGGCCTTCTCCAGCAGGGCGGCGGGGACGTTCAGGGACATGTGGTGCTCCTCAGCTTATGAAAGTGAAAGTCATTTCCAGCAAGCGCCATCCTGATCGGCGTCTGACGCCCTGTCAAGCCGCTGCTCCGCCGAACGGGTGCCGGGTCGCGCCGCACACCGGCCGTTCCTAGGCTGGGGAGCGAGGAGGTGTCCCGGTGGACGAGCAACCGAGTGGCGGCACCGACCGGCGGATCCTGGACCGGATCGGTGAGATGGTCGCGGCCGAGCGCGAGCTGCGGACGATGCTGGCCGAAGGACGGATCGACCCGGCCAGCGAGCGGGAGCGACTGCGCGAGCTGGAGGCGGAGCTCGACCAGTGCTGGGACCTGCTCCGGCAGCGTCGGGCACGGGTCGACGCGGGAGACGATCCCGATCTCGCCGCGGTGCGCAGCATCGAGGAGGTCGAGCGGTACGAGTCCTGAGCCCCCGGGCTCGGCGGCGGGGCGGGTCGGGGCCGCGCGGGTGGGTCGGGGCCGCGGGGCGGGAACGCCGCGGGGGCGGGTCAGCTGGCGCGGGTGCGGAGCAGGTCCTCCAGCGCCTCGGCGTTGCGCCGCACGTCGGCGGCCAGTGCGTGCAGCAGGTCGCGGCTGTCGGGGTCGCGGTCGCCGAACCAGTCCGCGATCTCCCGGTACGTCGCGAGGACGATCCGCTCGGCCCGCAGATTGCGGTCGAGGGTGGCCGTGAGTGCGGCGTCCGCGGGCACCGAGTAGTCGGTGTGGGCCCGCTGGGCGAGGGTGTCCGGGTCGAAGTTGGGCCGCCCGCCGAGTACGGTGATCCGCTCGGCGACCGCGACGGCGTGCCGCATGCCCTGGTCGGCCTGTGCGGTCAGCAGGGCGGCCGCCCGGGCGGCCTCGGGGTCGCCGCCGGCGGCGGCCAGGGCGTCCCGGGTGTAGCGGAGCCAGCCGACCACCTCCGTGGCGATCACGTCGTTGAGCACGCTGATCGCCCGCTCCTCGTCCAGGTGCGGCGCGGTGTCGGGCTCGGCGGCCATCGTGCGCAGCGCCTCGCGGCTGATGCGGGTCACGTCGACGGCGAAGCTGTCGGCCATGGCGGTGCCTCCTGTGCGCGGGCGGTCCCGTCACGACCGACGGTATGCCGGACGCGGGCGGAGGGAAACCGGGGCCGGCGCCCCCGGGCGGGGGCGCCGGCCGGGCTCCGGGTGCTCAGAGCGGCAGCAGCTCGGGGCGCTTGGCCTCGACATGGTCGCCCGAGGACTCGCCGCGCAGCCGCCGGCCGACCCACGGGATCAGGTACGTCCGGGCCCACTGCAGGTTCTCGCGGCGCTGCTCGGCCGGGGTGGGCTCGGGGCGGTCCGGCCAGGGCGCCTCCGGGTCCTGCTCGGTCGGCAGCCCGAGCGAGCGGGCGGCCAGCAGGGCGACCCGCTGGTGGCCCTCGGGCGAGAGGTGCAGCCGGTCCTCGCTCCAGGCCCGGCGGTCGTGCACCGAGCGCAGCGACCACAGGTCGGCGACCGCGCAGCCGTTGCGGTCGGCGATCGCCCGCATGTGGCCGTTGTACGTGGCGATCTTGCCTCGCAGGTGGCGCAGCACCGGCACGGTGCGGGTGTCGAAGCCGGTGCAGACCAGCACGGTGCCGGCGCTCTCGCGGAGCTGCAGGACGGCCGACTCGAACCGCTCGGCGACCTCGTCCGGGTCGCTGCCCGGACGCAGGATGTCGTTGCCGCCGGCGCAGAAGGTCACCAGGTCCGGCGCGATCCGCCGGACCTCGGGCACCTGCTCGGCGGCGATCTGGTCGAGCAGGCGGCCGCGGACGGCGAGGTTGGCGTACCGGAAGTCGCCGTCCGGCCGGCGGTCGGCGAGCATCCCGGCGAGGCGGTCGGCCCACCCGGCGTAGCGGCCGTCGGGGCCGGGGTCGTTCAGGCCCTCGGTGAAGCTGTCGCCGAGGGCGACGTAGGAAGTGGGGTCAAAGGTCTCCATCGGATCAGACATGGTGCCGATGTTTCACCCTCTGAAGTGACCTACGCCACCGTAGGTGCCCCGTAGCAGAGCGTGATCTCTGCCACCCCCGCGGCCGGGTGTGCCACCGGGCCGCCGCCGGTGCCGGCCCGGGCCTCAGGCCGCAGCCGCGCAGCCGTCGAGGATCACCCGGCCGACCAGCGCCGGATCGTCGCTCATCGGCACGTGCCCGCAGCCGGGCAGCCGCACCAGACGGGCGCCGGGGATCTCGCGCAGCGCCCGGACGCCCTGCCGGCGGACGAGCAGGCGGTCCCGGCTGCCCCAGGCGATGGTGACCGGCACGCCCGGCACGTCCCCGGTGAAGCGGACCCGGCGGCCCGCGGCCAGTGTCGGCGCGAAACCCGCGGCCTCCCGCAGCGCCCTGGTCTCGCCGATCGCGCCCTCGGGCGAACGCCGGCCCGGCCGGGCGTAGATGCTGCTGACCAGCAGGGCGCGGCCGGCGGCGGACCGCGCCAGTCGCTCGACTGCGGGCTGCGGCAGTGTCCGGGCGCCGAGGCGCATGCCCGTGAGCACCGCGAAGGCGTAGCGCCGCTCCGGCTCCGTCCAGAAGCCGGCGGGGGAGAGGGCGGTGACCGAGCGGGCCAGGCCGGCGCGGCCGAGGCCGAGGGCGAGCAGTCCGCCGAGCGAGTTCCCCGCCACGTGCGGGCGCTCGACGCCGAGCGCGGCGCAGAACGCGCCGACGGTCGGGACGGCCGCCTCCAGGTCGTACGGCACGCCCTCCGGGAGGGCGGGCGAGCTGCCGAAGCCCGGCAGGTCGACGGCGATCACGTCGTGCCGCGCGGTCAGCGCGGACAGCACCGGCCCCCAGGCCTGCCAGTGGTGGCCGATGCCGTGCAGCAGCAGGAGCGGGCTGCCGGAGCCCTCGCGGTGGTAGCGCACCGTCGCGGTGCGCGGGCCGTACGGGGAGGGCAGGGCGAAAGTGACCTCGGCGGGCATGCGGGGCGCTCCTCTGCTGGACGGAATGTCAGCAAGGATTACCGACGGGTAGCAACCCTGCAAGGGCTTCGCCGGGATCCGCCCCCCACCCGGGGGCCGGAAGGGACGGGATCCCTCAGAACAGCGCCGGCTGGGCGTCAGGGGCCGGCGGGCGCCGGTGCGCGCGCACCTCCACCCCACTGCACGGCCCGGACGGCGCCGCGGACAGCCCCCAGCCCGTCAGCCGCCGGGCGTCCAGCAGCAGCGGCTCGCCGCCGTCCGGCTGCTCCAGGAACAGCTGGCGCCCGATCGGCGCCCGCAGCGTCCCGCCCACCGTCGCACCGTCCGTCACCGCCACCACCTCGCGGTACACCCGCGGCGGACCGTCCGTCAGCCCGAACAGCCCGACCTGGTCCACCACCTCGCCCGACGGGAACAACTCCACCGGATGCCCGGCGAGCAGCCCGACCACCGCCGCCCGCAACTCGGCCACCCGCTGCGCCCGCTCCGCCGGGCCGGGCAGGTGCCACCACTGCTCCGCCTTCGCCCGCACGCCGAACCGCTCCCGTGCCAGCCCCGCCCCGGACACCGTCAGCTCCGCCCGGCGCACCGCCGGCAGCGGGCCGCGGGCCACCACGGTGAACACCGGGGCACCCTGCTCCTGCAGCCTGGCCCGGCCGCGCTGCTCCGCCGTCAGCCCGACCTTGGCCAGGTCGCCGCCGAACCAGGCCAGGTAGAGCAGGTACGTGCGGCCGTCGTCGAGGATCCTGTCCCGCGCGAGCGCCAGCCCGCGGTCCACCGCCTGGCACGGCGGGCAGAGCACCGCGCCGCCGTCCGGGCCGATCTCCGCCCGGTGCGGGCAGGGCCGCCGGTCCGCCTCGCCGGCCAGCCACGGCCCCGAGCAGTACCGCGGACCGTGCAACCGCCAGCTCACCTGCTGCCCCGCCGCGACCACCCGCTCGCGGAGCCGGCCCCCGCGCACCGCCCCGAGCACCGGGCGCCCGTCCTGCCAGTGCAACCCGGTGCAGCGCCACCCCGCCTGCCCGTCCACTCCATGCCCTCCTCGTATCCGCCCGCCCCATCCCACCAGACGCCACTGACAGGCGGGGAGGTCCCCGCAGGCCGCCCGCCCCGCTCCCCTGCGGGAGCGGGGCGGCGGGCGTACGGTCAAAGGCGCGGGGAGGGCGATGCGAAGGAGGCTGCGGCATGGCGGAGCAGCGGATTGCCGGGATCGATCCGTCGGCGGTGCCGAGCGGTCAGGGATGCGTCGAGTGCCTCGCCGGGCAGGACGCCGGCTGGTGGCTGCACCTGCGGCGGTGCGCCGAGTGCGGGCACATCGGGTGCTGCGACTCCTCGCCGTCCCAGCACGCCACCCGGCACGCCCGGGAGAGCGGGCACCCGTTCATCACCAGCTTCGAGCCGGGCGAGGACTGGTTCTGGAACACCGAGACCGGCGAGTACTACACCGGTCCGGCGCTGGCGCCGCCGCTCTCCCGGCCGGACGCGCAGCCATCGCCCGGCCCGTCCGAGAGGGTGCCCGCGGACTGGCGGAGCCGGTTGCACTGAGGCGCGGTGCCTCAGTCGCCGAGGGCGAGCCTCAGGCCGAAGAGGGCGACCACGCCGCCGGTGATCCGGTCGAGGACGCGCTTCGCGGTCGGCCCGGCGAGCCAACGGCGGACGACCCGGGCGAAGCCCACCAGGACGGCGGACCAGAGTGTGCCCAGCACGATGTGCTCGCAGGTGAGCAGCGTGCCGAAGGCCAGGTGCGGGGCGCCCGGCGGGATGAACTGCGGCAGCAGTGCCATGTAGAAGACGCCGACCTTGGGATTCAGCAGGTTGGTGAGTGCCCCGCGCCGCCAGCCGGGGCCGAAGCCGTCGCGCTCGGCGGCGTCCGCGGGCTCGGACTCGGTCGCGGAGTGCCCGGCGGGCTCGCGCCGCCAGGATTCGCGGATCATGCGTCCGCCCATCCACAGCAGATAGGCCGCACCGGCCCAGCGCAGCAGCTCGTAGGCGAGGTGGGAGGCGGTCAGCACGGCGGTGGCGCCGGCGGAGGCGAGCACGCCCCAGACGAGGGTGCCGGTCTGGATGCCGAGGACGACGCCCCAGGCGCGGCGGCGGCGGCCGAGGACGGCGGTGCGCAGGATGAGGGCGGTGTCGAGGCCGGGGGTGAGCGTCAGAAGGCCGACCAGCACGGCGAAGGACCAGAGGGCGGTGGCGTTGTCCATGCCCGGTGAGCCTATCGGTCGGCCCGTCCCGGGGTGTCGGGGCGGGGCCAGCTGCGGCCCTCCTTGGCCTCGATGCTGCGGTTGAGACGGGTGAGCAGGTGGGCGAGGGCGGCGACCTCGTCCTGCGGCCAGTCCGCCAGCACGGAGGCCAGGCCGTTGAGCGACCATTCGCGGTCGTGGTGCAGCCGGCGCAGGCCCTCCTCCGTGATGCGCAGTTTGCGGGCGATGCCGCCGGCCGGGTCCGGGATGCGTTCGACCAGGTTCTGACGGAGCATCGCGGCGGTCTGCCGGTTGACCGTGGAGGTGTCCAGGTTGAAGGCCTCGGCGAGCTGACCGATGGTCATCGGGCCCTCGGCCTCGATCCGGCTGAGCAGGGTGTACGCGCTGCGCTCCAGCCGGCCTCCGGGGTCGGCGCGCAGCGAGCCCATCGCCTGGTGGCGTCCGATCAGCATCAGTTCGCGTTCGAGGTCGCCGAGCTCCTCGTGCACAACGTCCTCCTCGTCGCTCCGCCGTCGGTGATCGTCGGGTTCCAGTCAATCCTATGTGCATCATGCATATCGTGTGTACGATGCATATCGCACCCCGTGACTTGGAGTCCCCCGTGAGCACAGCTCCCCCCGCACGCACCGGCGGCGCGATCATCGGCGTCCTCGCCGGCGCCGGCATCGCCGTGTCGCTCATGAACACGCTCGTCGTCCCGCTCATCCCGGACCTGCCGGAACTGCTGGGCACCACATCCGCCAACGCATCCTGGGCGATCACCGCCACCCTGCTCGCCGGCGCCCTCGCCACCCCCGTGCTCGGCCGGCTCGGCGACATGTACGGCAAGCGCCGCGTCCTGCTCGTCAGCCTCGCCCTGATGGTGATCGGGTCGCTCGTCCCGGCGCTGGCCGGCGGCCTCGTCCCGATGGTCGTCGGCCGCGCCCTGCAGGGCTGCGCCGCCGCCGTCATCCCGCTCGGCATCAGCATCATGCGGGACGAACTGCCGCCGCAGCGGATGGGCCCGGCGATGGCCCTGGTCAGCTCCTCGCTCGGCATCGGCGGCGCACTCGGCCTGCCGCTGGCCGCCGTCGTCGCCCAGCACGCCGACTGGCACGTGCTGTTCTGGGCGTCCGCCGCGATCGGCGCGGTGGTGATCGCCCTGGTCATGACCTTCGTGCCGGAGTCGCCGGTGCGTGCCGGCGGCCGCTTCGACCTGGTCGGCGCCGTCGGCCTCTCCGCCGGACTGCTCTGCCTGCTGCTCGCCGTCTCCAAGGGCGGCGACTGGGGCTGGGCGAGTGGCACCACCCTCGGCCTGTTCGGCGCCGCCGCCGCGGTGCTGCTGCTGTGGGGCGGGTGGGAACTGCGCACCGGCAGCCCGCTGGTCGACCTGCGCACCACCGTCCGCCGCCAGGTGCTGATGACCAATCTGGCCTCGGTGGTGATCGGCTTCGCGATGTACGCGATGTCGCTGATCGTCCCCCAGCTGCTGCAGCTGCCCGAACGGACCGGGTACGGCCTCGGCCGCTCGATGGTGGTCGCCGGCCTGTGCATGGCCCCGTCCGGTTTGGTGATGATGGCCGTCTCGCCGTTCTCCGCACGGATCTCGGCGGCCCGCGGCCCCAAGGTCTCACTGCTGATCGGCTCCCTGGTCATTGCGGCCGGCTACGCGCTCTCGCTCGGCCTGACCGGCCACGTCTGGGGCATGGTGCTCTTCTCCTGCGTGATCGGCGCCGGCGTGGCCTTCGCCTATGCCGCGATGCCCGCGCTGATCATGTCGGCCGTGCCCGCCTCGGAGACCGCCGCCGCCAACGGCCTCAACAGCCTGATGCGGTCGATCGGCACCTCCACCTCGGCCGCGGTGGTCGGTGTGGTGCTCTCACACATGACGGTGACGATGGGTCCGGCCGTACTGCCCTCCGAGAACGGCTTCCGGACGGGTCTGGCGATCGGCCTGGGCACCGCCGTCCTCGCCGCCCTGGTCACCCTCGCCGTGCCCGGCCGTGCCGAGCATGCCGGGCCGGCCCGGGACGCGCAGCGGGACGCGGTCGCCGAGCCCGCCGCGCAGTCCTGAGGCCGGCCGGCCGCGAGGCCGGTGCGCCGCGGGCCGGCACCCCTGCTGGAGGGGTGCCGGCCCGCGGGGGTGAGGACCTGCGGGGGTGAGGGGGCGTCAGGCGTCCGCGCCCAGCCACAGGTCGGGGCCGAAGACCTCGTAGTGGATGTCGGCCGGGCGGACACCCGCCGTGATCAGCTGCCCGCGCACCGAGCGCAGGAAGGGCAGCGGGCCGCAGAGGTAGGCGGTGGTGCCGGCCGGGATCTCGACGCCGGCGAGGTCGACCAGGCCGGTGCGCTCGGCGGGCCACTCGCCGGCCGGCTGCTCGTAGAAGACGTGCGCCTCGGCGCCGGCCAGCTTGGCGGTGAGCTGCTGCAGGTCGGCGCGGAAGGCGTGGGCCAGCTGGTCGCGGTCGCCGTGCACCGAGATCACCCGCCGGGTGCTGCCGGTGGCCGCCAGGTGCGAGAGCATCCCGATCATCGGGGTGCAGCCGATGCCCGCGGAGGCCAGCAGCACCGGGCCGTCGCCCTCGGCCAGCGTCACGTCGCCGAACGGCGGGCTCAGCAGCAGGGTCGCGCCCGGCCCGACGTGCGCGTGCAGGTGGTTGGAGACCTCACCGTTCGGGGTGCCCGCCACCCGCTTCACCGAGAACTGCAGGGCGCCGTCCGGCTGCCCCGAGAGGCTGTACTGGCGGATCTGGTGCGCGCCGTCCGGCAGTTCGACCTGGACCGAGACGTACTGGCCCGGGGTGGTCTCCGGCAGCGCGCCGCCGTCGGCCGGCCGCACCAGGAAGGTCGCCACGTCATCGGTCTCCAGCAGCCGCGCGACCACGGTGTAAGGGCGCCACAGCGCCTGGGGGTCGGTGCCGGCCCCGGTGTAGAGGCCCTTCTCCAGCGCGATCAGCGCGTTCGCCATCAGCCAGTACACCTCGTCCCAGGCCGCCGCCACCTCCGGGGTCACCGCCTCGCCGAGCACCTCGACGATCGCCGCGAACAGGTGCTCGTGGACCACCGGGTACTGCTCCGGTGCGACGCCCAGCGAGGCGTGCTTGTGGGCGATCCGGGCGAGCATCGCGTCCGGCCGCTGCTCGGGGTGGGCGACCAGCGCGGTGGCGAACGCCGCGATGGAGCCGGCCAGTGCCTGCCGCTGAGTGCCGTTGGCCTGGTTGCCGCGGTTGAACAGGTCGCGCAGCAGCTCGGGGTGGGCCTCGAACAGTCGCTCGTAGAAGCGGGCGGTGATGTCGCCGACGGCGGCGCCGACGACCGGCAGGGTGGCTTCGACGACCGGGGCGCTCTGCGGGGACAGCATGGACGGCTCCTTAATAGGTATTTGATCTTCGTATTTTGCGGGACAGGGAACGGCGGGGTGTCCGGTGGGGCGGATCAGTCCGGCGGGCGGACGGAGAGGCCCAGGAGGACCGGGCCGGTCGGAGAGGCGACCAGATCCTCGACCGACAGCGGATCGAGTACCGCGAAGAACGCCTCCTGCGCCTGGCGGAGTGCCCCGCGCAGCCGACAGGACGACCGGAGCGGACATGGCGGGTCGTCCTCGCAGCCCACCACGTCGCCGATCCCCTCCAGTTCGCGCAGCAGGGCGCCGAGCGAACCGGTGCGGCCGGCCGGAGTGAGCGCCAGACCGCCGCTGCGGCCCCGGCGGGCCTCCACCACCCCGAGGTGCTGAAGCCTGCTCACCACCTTGGCCGCGTGGGTGTAGGGAACCTCCATCGCCGCCGCGACCTCGCGGGTGGTCGGGTTGGACGCCTCGTCCAGCACGGCCAGCCGCATGGCGATGCGCAGCGCGATGTCGGTGCCCTTGGTCAGCCTCACATCGGGAAGACTATCTAATGCGAATCCTGGATTCGTCTTTGGGGTCCCCGTTGTCGCGTTCCCGCAGGTCGGGCGGCCCGCAGCTCGGCGAGCAGCTCCGCGCCCGCCCACACACGTGCCCCGCCGGGCCCGGCCTGCTCCGCCTCCCGGACGAGTTCGATCAGCCGGGCGTTGGCCGGCGCCGCCAGCCCGTGCCGCCCGGCCATCGCCACCACCTCGCCCTGCAGACTGTCGATCTCCGTCCGCCGGCCGCGCTGCAGGTCCTCCCAGGTGGACGAGCGGGCCTCGGCGTCCACCTTCAGCGTCGCCGCCGCCAGCCTCCGGAACACGCCGTCGGGCAGCGCCAGCAGGCGGGGCATCAGCGCGGTCGGCAGGGCGCCCAGCCGGGCCGGGTGCACGCCCTCCGCCCGCATCGCCGCCAGCGCCTCCTGCTGACACAGCGCCAGGCAGCGCCGGAACGCCCGCTGCCCGAGCTCCTCGCGCAGCGGCATGCCGGAGAGCGCGTTGACCGCGTTGTTGAGGTTCATCAGCAGCTTGCCGTGCTGCACCTCGCGCATGTCGGCGCGGCGCTCGACCGGCAGTCCGGCCGCGGCCGCGGCCGCCGCGAGCGGGGCGCCGGCCGGCTGGTCGTCGATCATCAGCGCCCCGCCGGACCCTTGGTGGAACACTCCCGGCGAGGTCTGCAGCACGTTGTACGGCACCATGCCGGCCACCACCGGATGCCCCGCACCGACGGCCGACCTGATCAGCGCCGGATTGTGCAGGCCGTTCTGGAAGCTGACCAGTGCGGCGCCCGGGGCGAGCAGCTCGGCGACGGAGCCGGCGGCCTCCGCGGTCGCGGCCGACTTCACCGTCACCAGGACAAGGTCGGCGCCCTCGACGGCGGCGGGGTCGGTGGCCGTACGGAGGCCTCCGGCGGGCACCCGGACGGCGGGGCGGCCGCCCCCGGTGAGGGTGAGGCCGTGCTCGCGCACCGCGTCCATCGCGGCCGGCCGGCCGATCAGGGTGACCTCGGCGACCTCGGCGAGCAGACCGCCCAGGTGGCAGCCGATGCTGCCGGCGCCGAGCACGGCGATCCGCAGCCGCTCGGACGGCGGAACGGACGGGGCGGACGTCACGGCAGTCATCCTCCGGTGGGGGTACGGGCGGTGTGCCGAGCACCCTAGACGGTGGCCCGGGCCGTGGGGAACGGGCCATCCGCGGGTGCGCCGGAACGCGGGGCACCCAGGAGTCCGCTGGGCCCGACGAGTAGGGGCAACTGAGGGGCGCGGGGAACTGCGAGAGACGGAAGGCCGTGGGTCTGCGCCTCCCGATTCGCGCAGTTCCCCGCGCCCCTGGGGATGCCGGGATTTCCCGCCCCCGGGGATGCCCGGTGTACCCGGAGGCCTCCGTCAGGGGAGCGGGCCGAGGAGGGCCGCGGCGGTGGCGGTGATGCGGTCGCGGGTTTCGGTGCCGTCGAGGTAGCCGGCGACCATCGCACCGTCGCGGAGGAGGAGCAGGGCTGCGGCGCCGCCCGCCGGGTCAAGGTGGCCGCAGGCGGTGAGCAGGTCCGCGAGCGCGTCGCGGAACCAGCGGCGGTGGGCGGCGACCAGCCGGCGTACCGGGTGGTCGGCGTCGGGGTACTCGGCGGCGGCGTTGATGAACGGGCAGCCGCGGAAGCCCGGTCCGCAGACCTCGTCGGCGAGGGCCGCCACCAGGACGGCGAGGGTGCTGCGCGGGTCGGGCGAGGCCGCGGCCGCCGCCGCGAGGCGCTCCCGGACGTCCCGGTCGCGGCGGTCGAGGTAGGCGAGGACGAGTTCGTCCTTGCCGGGGAAGTGCCGGTAGAAGGTGGCCTTGGTGATGCCCGCCTCGGCGATAAGCCGGTCGACGCCGACGGCCCGGACGCCCTCCGCGTAGAACAGTCCGGCGGCCGTGTCGAGCAGCCGCTCCCGGGCCTCGGACCTGCGGGAGGCCGCCGTGGCGGGGGCTGTTCGGGCGTTCATGCGGCCCAACCCTACAGGCGCCGGGGCGGGCATCCGGGCGGTGGCCGGTCACCGGTGCCCGGGTGTGAGGGGGCGTCACTCCCGGCGCCGCGGCGCGCCGCGGTCGTGCGCCGACAGGCTACCCGCCAGTTAACTACCACTGCTAGTTAAATCCGGAGCGGACTCCGGGGAGCATCGGGTGGAGCGCTACGCGGACCAGTGTGGGCCGCGAACTCCGCCGGCACGGCCTCGAGGAGTTCCTGCAGACCAAGTCCCTCCAGTTCTGACCGCACGCCCGCGCGGCCCCCGCCCGCACCCGAAGACCACCGAGAAGACCACCGAGAAGACCACCGAGAAGACCACCGAGGCGACCGCCATGGTCGCGCCGCCGTCCGGCGCTCCGCCGGGGCCCCGCTCGAGATCACCGACATCGTCCTGCCGGACCCGGGGCCCGGCCGGGTCCGCGTCCGGCTCGCCGCCGGTGTCTGCCACTCCGACCTGTCGATCGGCCGCGGCATGCTGCGCGCCACCCTCCCGTTGGTCCTCGGCCACGAGGGCGCCGGCACGGTCGTCTCGGTCGGCGAGGGCGTCACCGGGGTGGCGCCCGGCGACCCGGTGGTCCTCAACCGGGCTCCCGCCTCCCGGGCCTGCCCGGCCTGCGCGATCGGTGAGCCCTGGCTCTGCGACAACTCCGGCGCGGCGTCGACCGGCCACTACCGACACCCGCGGAAACGCGGAAGGTCCCGCACCCCCGACGGGGTACGGGACCTTCTGAAGCGCGAGGAAACGACTCGGGCGGTCACGTCAGGGGCGCGGCGGGGAACCGCGCAGTCCGGGAAGGGCCGTCTCCGCCATCAGGGCCGACCCCTGGTTCGTACGGGGAGCCACATCCGAAGTGCGCAGTTCCCCGCGCCCCTGACCGATCGTCCGTCCGCCCGGAGGACGGGCTTCAGGCGGCGGGCTTCTCCGCCGCCGCGGGGACGGGGGCCGGCCTGGGGGCCGAGCCGCCGGACTGCCGCAGGAAGAGGAAGAGCGTGGGCACCAGGTAGGCGGCCCAGACCGCGACCTGCAGCACCGTCGGGTCCGGCTGGAAGTTGAAGACGCCCTTCAGCAGGGTGCCGTACCAGCTGTCCTTCGGAACGGTGCTGGAGACGTCGAAGGCCTGGCTCGTCAGGCCGGGGATCCAGCCGGCCTCCTGCAGGTCGTGCACGCCGTAGGCGAGCACGCCGGCGGCCACGACGACCAGCATCGCGCCCGTCCAGGTGAAGAACTTGGCGAGGTTGATCTTCAGCGCGCCCCGGTAGAACATCCAGCCCAGCACCACCGAGGTGAGCAGGCCGAGGATCGCGCCGACCAGCGGCCGCACGCCGTCGCTGGTCGCCTGGACGGCCGTCCAGATGAACAGCGCCGTCTCCAGGCCCTCGCGCCCGACCGCGAGGAAGGCCGTCACCACCAGGGCGAAGGTGCCCATCGCCAGCGCGGCGTCCAGCTTGCCGTGCAGCTCGGCCTTCAGGTGCCGGGCGGTGCGGCGCATCCAGAACACCATCCAGGTGACCAGACCGACCGCGACGATCGACAGGGAGCCGCCGAGCGCCTCCTGCGCCTCGAAGCTGAGCTGCGTCGAGCCGTACTGGAGGACGGCGCCGAAGGTCATGCTCAGCACGACCGCCGCGGCGATGCCCGCCCAGACGGGCGCGAGGCGGTCCCGGCGGTCGGTCTTGACCAGATAGGCGATCAGGATGCAGACCACGAGGCTGGCTTCGAGGCCTTCCCGCAGACCGATCAGGTAGTTGCCGAACACGAGAGACTCCCGGGGGTGGAGGTGGTACGGGGGCAGGGGGTCAGCCGAACAGGGCCTGGCCCCACCATTCGCCGGGCTTGCGGACGCCGGGCGGGCACGCGAAGTGGCCGGAGCCGACGTGCGTGATGTACTCGTTCAGCGCGTCGTTGGCGGCGAGCTTCGACTGCAGCGGCACGAAGGCCTTGCGGGTGTCGCGCTGGTAGGCGAGGAAGAACAGGCCGGCGTCCAGGCGGCCGAGGCCGTCGGTGCCGTCCGTGAAGGAGAAGCCGCGGCGCAGGATCATCAGCCCGTTGTTGCTGTCCGGGTGCGCGAGGCGGACGTGCGCGTCCTCCTTCATCGCGGACAGGTCCGGGGTGTCCCGCTCCTTCTGCTTGCCGACCGGGGCGCCCTCCAGCTTGCTGCGGCCGAAGATGTCCTCCTGCTCCTTGAGCGGGGTGCGGTCCCAGGTCTCGATGGTCATCCGGATCCGCCGGGCGACGAGGTAGGAGCCGCCGGTCATCCAGTCCTGGCCGTCGCCGGGGGCGACCCACACGTGGTCGGCCAGCGACTTGGCGTCGGTGCCGGCGATGTTGTGGGTGCCGTCCTTGAAGCCCATGAGGTTGCGCGGGGTCTGCGCCTCGGGGGTGGTCGAGGAGGTCTTGCCGAAGCCGAGCTGCGACCAGCGGACGTTGACCACGCCCATGCCGATCCGGGCCAGGTTGCGGATCGCGTGCACGGCGACCTGCGGGTCGTCGGCGCAGGCCTGGACGCAGATGTCGCCGCCGGTGCGGTTCGCCTCCAGCCGGTCGCCGGGGAACTTCGGCAGGTCGACGAGGGCCTCGGGCCGCTTCGCCTTGATGCCGAACCGGTCCTCGCCGTCCTTCTCGAAGAGCGTCGGGCCGAAGCCGACGGTCAGGGTCAGCCGCGACGCGGGCAGGCCGAGCGCCTCGCCGGTGTCGTCCGGCGGGGCCTCCGGGAGGCCGCCGGTCGCGCCGGCGCCGACCTCGCGGGCCGCGGTCATCGCGGCAGCCGCCTTCGTCCACTCCTTCAGCATCTTCACCAGGGCCTCGCGGTCCTTGGTGATGACGTCGAACGCGGCGAAGTGCAGCCGGTCCTGGACGGGCGTGGCGATGCCGGCCTGGTGGTCGCCGTAGAAGGGGATGTCGACGGTGGAGTCGATGCCGGGGGCGGCGGCGGGCGCGGCCTCGTGCATGGTCGCGGCGGCGACCGAGCCGGCGGCGGCCGCGCCCAGGGCGAGGCCGGCGCCGGCCCAGCCGATGACGGCACGGCGGGTGGGGGCGGCCTGGTCGGTGGCGGTGTCCGGCGCTGTGGTCTCGGCGGTCTCGGCGTCCACGGGGCTTCCTTCGGTCCTGTCTCTGCGGATGCCGCGGCGGCCCGGTCGGGCCGCCGCGGCGGGGCGCTGGTGCGGTCGGGCCGGGATCAGCCGGTGACGACCGCGGCGGCGAGCTTCGACAGCGGCTCGCCCAGGGAGTTCACCGCGTCCGAGAACGCCTTGCGCTCCGGCTGGGTGATCTTGTCGTACGAGGTGTAGGCCTCGCCCTGCTTGTACTTGCCGAGCAGCACCTTGATCGCGGCGAACTCGGCGTCCAGGGTCTTGGCCAGCGCGGCGTCCTTCTCGGCGGCGACCGGCTTCAGCAGCTCGTAGGCCTTCTCGGCACCGTCGACGTTGGCGGCGAAGTCCGACAGGTCGGTGTGGGAGTAGCGGTCCTCCTCACCGGTGATCTTGTTCTTGGAGACCTCGTCCAGCAGCTCCTTGGCGCCGTTGGCCATCGAGGTCGGGGTGATCTCGGCCTTGGCGATGCGGGACTGCCAGTCCTTCAGGTCCGTGACCAGCTGGTCGGCGAGCTTCTTGTCGTCGTCCGTGATCGCGCCGTCGGCCCAGAGCGACTTCTCGATCTTGTGCCAGCCCGTCCACTGCTGGCCGGCCTCCAGGCCGTCCTCGCGGGTGTCGGTCTTCGGGTCGATGTCGCCGAAGCTCTCGGCGATCGGCTCGGTGCGCTCCCAGCCCACGCGGGAGGCGGCGAACAGCGACTTGGCCTTCTCGGCGTCGCCGGCCTTGACGGCCTCGGCGAACTGGGTGACCACCGGGATGGTGGCGTCGGCCTGCTCCTGCGCGTACTTGCGGTACGCCTCGACGGCGGCGGCCAGGCGCGGGTCGGCCTTGGCGGCCGGCGCGGCGGCACCGGTGACGGTGATCTTCTGGCGGATGCCGTCGCCGGTCATGCCCGGCTTGCAGGCGATCTCGTACTCGCCGGCCTTGATCTCGGCGTGGATGCTCACGGTGGTGCCCGGGCCGATGTTCTCGCGCTCGGTGACGATCTTGTCGCCGGCGGCGTAGACGTAGACCTCGGTGGACTTCGAGCCCTGGTTCTGGACGGAGAGCTCGACCGCACCGGCCGGGAAGCTGGTCTTCGCGACCTCGCACGCGGAGTCGGAGGCGGTGACCTTGACCGCGTCCGAGGAGGCGGCGTCGTCCTTCTTGGAGCAGCCGGCCAGGGCTGCGCCGGCCACGGCGATGGTCAGGAGCGTCGCTGCGGTGGAGCGGCGGGCGGGCATGGCGTACTCCGAGGTGCTGGTCGGTTTTCCGGCACCCAGGACAGTAAGGGAAGCAAGCCTAACCTAACAACCTTTCGGACCGTCAGACAGCGGCATCGAATCCCAGCCGTGACCCCGGCACATCACGGCCCGTCGGCAGGCCGGCGCCCGTCCGCGCGCCGGTCCGGCACCCGCCCCGCAGCCTCGGCAGAAGGATCGTTCGTCCACCTGCTCATCGGGTGCGGGGCGGGCTCGCCCCGCCCGTCCGGCGCCGCCGCCCCAGCCCCGGGGTTACCAAGGTCATACACCGGCCGTACGTCGGCCGCCGCGTACCCTCGGACCGAGGAGGCCGCCGATGGACAGTCAGGACTGGGACGAGCGCTACCGCGCCACCGAGCAGCTCTGGGGCGTCGAGCCCAACCGCTGGGTCGTCCGCGAGTGCGAGGAACTGCCGCCCGGCCGCGCCCTCGACCTCGCCGCCGGCGAGGGCCGCAACAGCGTCTGGCTCGCCGAACGCGGCTGGCACGCCACGGCCGTCGACTTCTCCGCCGTCGCCCTCGACCGCGGCCGCACCCTCGCGGCCACCCGCCCGGCCGGCGCCGCCGACCGGATCGACTGGGTGCGCGCCGACGTCCTCACCCGCACCGCAGGCCCTGCGGAGTACGACCTCGTCCTCGTCGCCTACCTGCAGCTGCCCGCCGCCGACCGCCGCACCGCGCTGCGCCGGGCCGCCGCGGCCCTGGCCCCCGGCGGCACCCTGCTCGTCGTCGGCCACGACAGCCTCAACCTCACCGAGGGCACCGGCGGACCGCAGGACCCGCGGGTGCTCTTCACCCCCGCCGACGTCCTCGACGACCTCGCCGGCCTCGGCCTGGAGACCGTCCGCGCCGAGCGGGTGCGCCGCACCGTGGCCGCCCCCGACGGCCACGGCACGGCGGGCGAGGCCATCGACGCCCTCGTCCGGCTGCGCAAGCCTTGGAGCACGCCTTCAAGGGCGATCGGGCGGCCATAGGGAGGTGCCCCCAGCGCCCCTGAATCGACCACCCGACTGCCCGTGGAAGACATGCCCGACAGCCGCGCCCGCGGGGCTCAGCGCGGGCGGGACCTGGCCTTGCGCGGTGAGGCCTCCAGCGCTTGCAGGCCGCCGGCGCGGAACCTGTCCCGCCAGGCGGCCACCAGCTGTGCCGAGTGCCCGAGCCGTCCGGCCGCCTCCTCCGCCGAGGCGTGCTCGCAGGCGAGCACGATCCTGGCCCGCAGCGCGAGCCCGCGGTCCGGGGCGTTCGGCGAGGCCCAGGAGTGCAGCACGGCCCGGTCCGGCTCGGCGATCCGGTGCGCGCCGCCCGCGGGGCGGGCCCGGCCCTCGGCCGGCAGGATCGCCTGGCTGTCCGCGTACCGCAGCTCGGCCTGCTCGTCGGCGATCCGGAACACGGTGCCGATCAGCGGGCGTCCGTGCTGGTCGGCGATGGTGCGCCGGACCTCCAGACCGCCGGGCGAGGCGTGCTCCGCGCTGCCGCGGGCCAGCTGGACGCTGTCGGCGGCGCGGAGCCTGAGGCCGGCGGCGGCCGCCCAGCCGTACAGCTCGGCGAGGTCAGCCTCCCGGCCGCTCTCCGGCTCCTCGCCGAGCGCCCACGCGGCCCGCCCGAGCCCGGGCAGCAGCACCGTCAGCGCCGGGGCGAACCAGGAGCTGGCCGACTGCAGGGTGCGCCCGTCCCCGTCCCGCAGCCGGTGGTCGTAGGCGAGCGCGGCGCGCCGGGGCGGCAGCTCCAGCGCTGCGGCCACCCAGTGTTCGGGCGGCCGGCGCAGCAGCCGCCCGCGTCCGGCGGCCGGGCGGGCCGTGCGGACGAAGGAGCCGGGGAAGGCGTGGGCGGGTGCCGGGCCGGGGGAGGACCGGGCCGGTCGCCCCTCCCGCGGAGCGAGCACGTAGGTGCCCAGGTGGTCGCCGGCCACGAAGCCCTGGGCCCGCAGGTGTTGCAGTGCGGCCCGCACCGTCTGCCGATTCACTCCGTACGTAGTGGCGAGCTGCCGTTCCGAGGGCAGGTTCTGCCCCGCGGGGAACCGCCCCCGCCCGATGTCCTCCCCCAGATCGCGCGCGATGTCCAGGTACGCCGGTGCACGGCGTTCCGTCCGTTGTCCAGGCATGCCGAGGAGACCCCCACTGGTCGTATCCGTAGCGCTACCCCATGACTGTGCACCGTCAGCATAGGGCACTGGTCTGGACCATTGGTCCGTTGCGGGTGAATCTTCGGTGCAGGCCCCGGTGTTGCCGGTCACCCGTGGTCCCCGTCGAGACGGGTACGGCCGAACGGGCGATATTCCACCGCGCATTGGCCCAGCCGCTGTCGCGGGGCCGGTCATTCGCTCGCAGACTCGGAGTCCGGGGGTGAGATCGAGTGAGAGGCTGTCCAGTGAAGCTCGTCGTACGTCAGCTTGTCGTCGCCGCCACGGCGGCCTCCGTCGGTCTGGGTATGGCCGCCTGCGGAAGCGCCAAGCAGTCCACCAGCTCCGGTGCGTCAGGCGCCGCCTCCGGCGGCACCGTCAAGGTGGGCCTGCTCCTCCCGGAGTCCAAGACCACCCGCTACGAGCAGTTCGACCGTCCGCTGCTCGAGGCGAACATCAAGAAGCTCGTCCCCGGTGCGCAGATCGACTACTACAACGCCAACCAGGACGCCACGCTCCAGCAGACGCAGGTCGACACCGCCCTCACCAAGGGCAACAAGATCCTCGTCCTGGACGCCGTCGACTCCAAGTCCATCCAGGCGTCCGTGCAGAAGGCCCACGACGCCGGCGTGAAGGTGCTCGCCTACGACCGCCTCGCGCAGGGCCCGGTCGACGCGTACGTCTCCTTCGACAACTTCAAGGTCGGCCAGCTCCAGGGCCAGGGCCTGGTGGACGCGGTCGGCGCGAACGCCAGCAAGGGCTCGATCATCATGATCAACGGCTCGCCGACCGACCCCAACGCGGGTCAGTTCAAGGCCGGCGCGCACAGCGTGATCGACGGCAAGCTCACGGTCGGCAAGGAGTACGACACCCCGAACTGGGACCCGAACACGGCCAACCAGGAGACCGCCGCCGCGATCACCGCGATCGGCGGGCCCAACGTCGTGGGCATCTACTCCGCCAACGACGGCATGGCCGCCGGTGCCGCCACCGCCATGAAGGCCGCCGGCATCAGCGTCCCGCTGACCGGCCAGGACGCCCAGCTCGACGGTATCCAGCGCATCGTCGCAGGCACCCAGACGATGACCATCTACAAGCCGTACGAGCCGGAGGCCGAGGCCAGCGCCAAGATCGTCGCGGCCTGGGCCAACGGCACCACGCCCACCCCGAGCGACGTGCCGACCACCGCGACCAGCGGCAGCGGCCAGAAGGTGCCGGCGAACCTGATCACCCCGATCGTGGTCACCAAGTCCAACATCAAGGACACCGTGGTCAAGGACGGCCTCTACACCGTCGAGCAGATCTGCACTCCCACCTACGCCGACGCCTGCAAGGCCGCCGGTCTCCAGTGACGAGGCGTTCCCACCCGTCCGACCGACAAGGGAGCTGATATCTGTGGAAGGCCCACCCGTCCTGGCGTTGCGCGGGGTCTCGAAGCGGTTCGGCGCCGTCCAGGCGCTGACCGACGTGGAGCTGGAGGTGCCCGCGGGCGAGGTCGTCGCGCTCGTCGGCGACAACGGCGCCGGCAAGTCCACACTGGTCAAGGCGATCGCCGGGGTGTACGTGCCCGACGACGGCGTGATCGAGTGGCAGGGCAAGGCCACCAGCATCCACCGGCCGCAGGACGCCCAGCACCTCGGGATCGCGACCGTCTACCAGGACCTCGCGCTCTGCGACAACCTGGACGTGGTGGGCAACCTCTTCCTCGGCCGGGAGATCCGCAAGTTCGGCGTCCTGGACGAGGTCGCCATGGAGAAGCGCTCGCGAGAACTGCTCAGCACGCTCTCCATCCGGATTCCCAGCGTGCGCATCCCGATCGCCTCGCTCTCCGGCGGCCAGCGCCAGACCGTCGCGATCGCCCGCGCCCTGGTCGGCAACCCGAAGGTCGTCATCCTGGACGAACCCACCGCCGCGCTCGGCGTCGAGCAGACCGCCCAGGTCCTCGACCTGGTCGAGCGCCTGCGTGAGCGCGGCCTCGGGGTCATCCTGATCAGCCACAACATGGCCGACGTGATGGCGGTCTCCGACAAGATCGCCGTGCTGCGGCTCGGCCGCAACAACGGCGTGTTCGACCGCCGGGCCACCAATCAGGAGGAGATCATCTCCGCCATCACCGGTGCCACCGACAACGCCGTGACCCGGCGCAGGGCCCGCGGACAGGAGGGACAACAGTGACCGACGATCCCACCGGCGGGCCCGGCCAGGAGCCCGGACGTGAATCCGGACGGGTCCCGCTGCCCGAGGACAGCATGCCGAAGGGCGGCGTCAACGCCCCGGTCGACGTCGCGGCCGCCGCCACCCCGGCGGTGGACCCGCGCCTGATCGTCCGCCAGCAGGGCCTGAAGGGCTATGTCCAGGAGTTCCGTCGCCGCGTCAGCAGCGGCGAGCTCGGGTCACTGCCCGTCATCATCGCCCTCATCGTGATCTGGGTGGTCTTCGGCAGTCTGAACTCCAGCTTCCTGTCCGCCCAGAACCTCTCCAACCTCTCCCAGCAGATCGTCGGCACGGGCATGATCGCCCTGGGCGTCGTCTTCGTGCTGCTGCTCGGCGAGATCGACCTCTCCGTCGGCTCGGTCTCCGGCCTGTGTGCCGCGATCTTCGCCGTCATGGACGTCACCCACGGCGTCAACCAATGGGTCGCCCTGGTGTGCGCGCTGGCGGGCGGCGCGGCGGTCGGTCTGATCCAAGGCTTCTTCTTCGCCAAGATCGGCGTGCCCGCGTTCGTCGTCACCCTGGCCGGCAACCTCTTCTGGAACGGCCTCATGCTGCAGATCCTCGGCAGCCAGGGCACCATCAACCTCCCCGGCGACGACATCGTCTCCAAGCTCTACACCACCATCTACGGCGCGCAGATCGCCGCCTACGGCACGGCCGCGGTCGGCGTCGTGCTCTTCCTCGCCTCACAGCTCCTCGACGCCAGACGCCGGCAGACCGCCGGGGTGCCGTCCCGGCCGCCCCTGGACATCGCGCTGCGCACGATCCTGCTGGCCATCGTGGCGTTCCTGGCGGCGTACACCCTCAACCAGTACAAGGGCCTGCCGCTCGCGCTGCTGATCTTCCTGATCTTCATCGTGGTACTGGACTTCGTGCTCCGCCGCACCACCTACGGACGGCAGATCTTCGCGCTCGGCGGCAACATCGAGGGCGCCCGGCGCGCCGGCATCAACGTGTCGTGGACCCGGATCTCGGTCTTCATGATCACCTCGACCATGGCGGCGGTCGGCGGTCTGTTCCTGGCCGCCCAGATCCAGTCGGCCAGCCAGACCTCCGGCGGCGGCAACCTGCTGATGAACTCGATCGCCGCGGCGGTCATCGGCGGCACCAGCCTCTTCGGCGGCCGGGGCTCGACCTGGTCGGCCCTGCTCGGTGCCCTGGTCATCGGCTCGATCCTGTCCGGCATGAACATCCAGGGCCTCAGCAACGCCCTGCAGTTCATGATCACTGGTGCGGTGCTGCTGGCCGCGGTCGTCATCGACTCGCTGGCCCGCCGCACCCAGCGGGCGGCCGGCCGGGCCTGACTCCGGGCGGCCTCACGGCCCCTCCCTTCGCGTCCACCGGCGGACGCGGCGGGGAGGGGTCGTTCGCCTGCCCGGGGTCAGCCGAGCGGCCGGGTGGCTGCGGTCGTGGCGGTTGCGGTCTCGATGCTCGCGGTGGCGGCGTCGAGGTGCTTGTAGAAGAAGGTGCTCGGGCGGAGCGTGCCGGCGGGGTCGGACGCGTAGTCGGGGACGGCGCCGAGGGCCGTCCAGCCGGAGGAGCGGTAGAGCCGCTCGGCGTCGCTGCCGGTCTCGGTGTCGAGCAGCAGCAGGGTGCGGCCGCGCTCGGCGGCGGCCCGTTCGGCGAGCGCGAGCAGGGTGCGGCCCAGCCCGCGACGGCGGGCGGTGCTGTGCACCAGCAGCTTGCCGATCTCGGCCCGGTGGGCGCCGTTCGGGTACCGCTCCAGGGCGAGGCTGACCGTGCCCAGCGGGGCGTCGGCCGGCCCGGCCGTCCACACCAGCAGGCCGCCGTCGGCGACCGCCGCCGCCCGGGCACGCCACCACGCGGTCGCGGCCCCGTCGGTGAGGTCGGCCGGGAAGCCCACCGAGGCGCCGGCGCGGACGGCGTCGAGCAGCAGCCCGGCGAGGGCGGGGGCGGCGCTCTCCAGGGCCTCGGCGGTAAGGAGTTCGGTGCTGAGGTGCTGGGTGGTCGGCGGCACGGGTTCCTCCGGTCGGGGCGGTCGGCCCGGCACCGGGCCGGGCCGGGGTGCGGCGGGCCGGGACGGACTGGGGCGGTCAGGGGCGGTCGGGGGCGGTCAGGGCAGGACGAGGGCCAGCACGTAGCGGGCGGGCTCAGGGCCCGGGCTGCGGAAGGCGGTGCGGCCCCAGAGCCGGAAGCGCAGGCAGTCCCCGGCCGCGAGGTGGTGGGTCCGCTCCTGGACGGTGAGGTCGAGCCGGCCGGAGAGCAGCCAGAGGTGCTGCTCCAGGCCCGGCACCGACGGGCCGTCGTAGTCGACCGAGGCGCCGGCCGGCAGGGTGCCCTCGACGAGTTCGCCACGCAGGCCGGCCAGCGGCGGGGAGACCGAGCGCCGGACGAAGCCCGAGGCCGGGTCCGTCCAGACCGGCTGATCGGCCGCGCGGACCAGGCCGCTGCCATTCTCCTCGATCTCGGCGAGCAGCTGGGACATGGTGCGCCCGTACGCCCGGCAGAGGCGGCCGAGCAGGGCCGCCGTCGGGCTGATCTCCGCACGTTCCAGCCGGGAGAGGGTGGAGCGGCTGACATCGGCACGCAGCGCCAGGTCGTCCAGAGACCAGCCGTGGGCGGTGCGCAGCTCGGCGAGGCGGGCCGCGAGCCGCAGGTCCAGCGGGTCATCTGATCTCATATCCGGGACTGTATCCCATATCTGGGAGACCGCCCCAGCCCGGGCCGCGCGGGCGGCGTCGACCTATCGTTGAGGGGCGTGCCTTCGGGACGAGGAGCGAGCGATGGAACCGGACAGCGGGCAGTTGACCGTCGCGGTGCAGCGCTCCGCGCATGCCGTGGTCGTCCGACCCGAGGGCGAACTCGACCGGGACGGCGAGCTGCCGCTGCGCGAGGCCCTGGAGAAGGCTGTCGCCGCGACGCCCGGACTCCTCGTCGTGGACTGCGCCGGACTCACCTTCTGCGACTCGGCCGGCCTCGACCTGATCCTCGGTGCCCGGGAGGTGGTCGAGACGGCCGGCGGGGCCCTGGTGCTCGCCGAACCCGGCCCCGCGCTCTCCGGGCTGCTGGAGATCGCCGGCGCGGAGGAGGTGCTGCGGGTCTACGGCACGCTCGCCGAGGCCCTCGCGGCGGGCGAGCACTGAGCCCCGTTCGACCCCTCCCGTGCCCCGGCCCGCCCGGATTGTGCGGACACGGCGGCGATAGGCTCGTGCCGTGAGTGACGACATGTCGGCGGAACCCGGGCCGGCCGCCGTTCCGGGCTTCGAGCGCGGCACGGACGGGCCGAAGGTGATCGTCGCCGGCGCCGACGGCTCCGACGCCTCCTGGCGCGCGGTCGCCTACGCCGCCGGCCTCGCACGACGGCAGCACGCACTGCTGGCCGTGGTCTTCGTCCAGCCCGTGCTCGGTGCGGCCGCCGCCTTGGGCCTGCCCGTCGCCGAGGCCACCGCCGCCGTCGCGGAGCACCTCCTCGACGAGATCCGGCTGGGCGTCGAGCGGCTGCGCGGCATCTACGAGCTGCGCTGGCAGTTCGTCACCTTCCCCGGGGACCCGTACTCCGGCCTCGTGCGGGCCGCCGACGAACTCAAGGCGGACGCCGTCGTGGTGGGCGCCTCCGAGCAGGCCGGGCACCGGATCGTCGGCTCGGTGGCCGTCCGGCTGGTGAAGGCCGGCCGCTGGCCGGTCACCGTGGTGCCCTGAGCCCGGCCACCTTCCGGAACGGGCCCGCACCGGGCACCCGGGTGGTCGGGGGAGGTGCCCCAGCGCCCCTGGCCGGCTGCCCGACTGCCTCCGCTTCAGGCCTCGCGGCGGACCTTGAGGGCCCAGAGGACCAGTGGCACCTGGAGTGGGAGGCGGGCCGCCGCGGCCTCGCGCCACGGCGAGGGGCGGTGCCGCCAGTCGTACGCCATCTTGACGTTCGCGGGGAAGACGGCGGCGAACAGGCCCGCCGCGGCCAGGGCTCCGGCGGCGCGGGTGCGGGGGGACAGGACGGCTGCGCCGACCGCCAGTTCGGCCACGCCGCTGGCGTACGTCCAGGCGCGGGGCGAGCCCGGCAGGGAGCGGGGCACGATCGCGTCGAACTGTCGCGGCGCCGCGAAGTGCGCCACGCCGGCACCGACCAGCAGGCCGCCGAGGGCGCGCGCGGAGAGGGATCGGACGGGCATGCGCGGGACCTCCGGCGGGCGGCAGACTGTTGTTACCCGACAGTAGTACCTGTGGGGTCGCAGCAGGAAGACGCGCCGGGCCGGTCCGCCGGCCCTCGGCCGCCCCGCCCTGGCAGACTGCGGCCGTGGAGCTCCTCCTGGTGTCCGACACCCACGTGCCCGCCCGCGCCCGCAGCCTGCCCGGCGAACTGCTGGAGCGGATCGCCGCCGCCGACGTCGTGGTGCACGCCGGGGACTGGACGGACACGGCCACCCTGGACCTCTTCGAGGAACGCGCCGCCCGCCTGATCGCCGTGCACGGCAACAACGACGGGCCTGAACTGCGCGCCCGACTGCCCGAGACCGCCCACGCCGAGCTGGACGGGCTGCGGCTCGGCGTCGTCCACGAGACCGGTCCGGCCCGCGGGCGGGAGGAGCGCTGCGCCACCCTCCACCCCGGCCTGGACGTGCTGGTCTTCGGCCACAGCCACATCCCCTGGGACACCGTCGCCGAGGGCGGGATGCGGCTGCTCAACCCCGGCTCGCCGACCGACCGGCGCCGACAGCCGTACTGCACCTACAGGACCGCCCGGATCGAGGCGGGGCACCTGGTCGGAGTCGAACTGCACCGACTGCCGCCTCGGAACTGAGACGCCCCGTCGGGGCCCGCGGGATTCGCGGGCCCCGACGGGGCGTGGGTGTCGCAGGGCGGTGCCGCCGGGTCAGCCGACGAAGCCGAGGGCTGCGACCGCGCCGATCGCGCCGAGTCCCATGAACACCGGCATCAGGACCTTGATCTCCACCCAGCTGCCGGCCCGGAAGCGCATCGCCTTCGGCGGGCCGATCGGGTACCAGCGCTTGCGGCCGATCGGGATCGGCCACAGCACCGGGCAGCCGGAGACGGTCAGTGCATCGCCGAGGCAGTGCACCAGGGCGCCCAGCGCCACCGGCAGGCCGATCCACAGGTAGTCCTGGCCGGGCTGGTCGAACAGCCAGTTCGCGCCGTTGCCCGGCTTGTCGAGGACACTGGCGAGCGTCCAGGCGCTGGTCGCGCCGAGCAGCCAGACCAGGATGTCGCTGGACATCCGGGCCTGGCGCCACAGCAACCCCTCGACCGCCAGCACCATGTGGATGAAGAGCACCACCAGGACGCCCCAGCGGTCGCCGTACGCCGAGAACAGCGAGGCCACCACGCCGGAGAGCGCGGCCCAGAGCCAGGTGTGGGTGAGGGTGCGGTGGCCGCCGTTGCGGCGCGGGTCGCCCTTGCCGCGGGTGGCCTTGTAGGTGGCGGCGCCGATCTTGTCGATGACCTCGCACAGGCCGCGCGACAGCGGACCGAAGGCCCGCGAGACGGTGGCCGCCTTGTGGTCCAGGTCGGGCGCGAGCGCGGCGCCCGCCGATATCAGCGCACCCGCCAGCAGGACGGGCCAGGGCATGGGCCGGTCCAGCGTGTACGCGGCCGCTCCTGCGGCCAGCCAGGCCGCCGCGCCGGAGAGCGCGTGTGCCGGTCCCATCATGGTGTTTCCCACCCCATCGCCGCGGTACGGGCGCCGTTGCGCGCCCCTGGTAGGGGCGCAGCATAGCCGAGCCGGTCAAGGGCCCGTCCGGTGGCCCTGACTGCCGGTCACCGGGCCTGCCGGGGCGGCCGTTCGGGCCGGGAGCTCCGTGTGCGGACGGCCGGTGGGCCCGCCTCAGTCCCGGTCCGCGAGCCACTCCCTGGCGTCCGCGACGGCCTCCCTGGCCCGGTGGTCCCGGTCGTCGGCGAGGCCGTCGACCAGGTCGGCCCGGCCGGGGGAGGACCAGTCCCAGACGGTGCGGACGAGTGCGGCGCGGACCTGCGGGTCGGGGTGGGCCGCGAGCCGGGCCAGTTCGGCCAGCGGGCCCTTGCGGCGCCGTCGCAGCCCGAACCAGTGCAGCAGGTCGATCAGGACCTCCGGGTCGCCGGGGTCGCCCGCGGCGGCCAGTCGCTCCAGCAGCACCCGGGTCGGCGGGGGCGGCCCGTCCAGCGGGTGCGGCAGCCGCTCGCGCAGCCGCCGGCCGCCGTACTCGCCGCGGACCCGGCAGCCGTCGCACTGGCAGGGCCGGCGGCCGTGCGACGAGGGGAAGTACCGCCAGCCGGCCACCTGCGGAGGGCGGCGCAGGCGGTGCACCTCGCCCGCGGCGACCGACCGCGGCAGGAACACCTCCCAGCCGCGCGGGTCCGCCATCGCGGCCAGCCGCCCGGCCGCCTCCGCCGCGGTGACCTGCTCGCCCGGCCCGCCGTAGTGGCGGACCGTCACCGGTTCGGCGTCGTCCAGCCGGAAGTGCACCGCGACCAGGCCGCCGCGGGTGCCGAAGCGGGCGAGCTCGCGCACCCACTGGTGGGTCAGGGTGTACGAGGGCAGCACCGGGAAGCAGTGGACGCCGCGCTCGCCGCGGCCCGCCGCCCGGATGCCCGAGCGGCGGATCCGTGGCGCGTTGGCCGCCGAGGTGAGGTGGACGAAGATCGGCACCGACGCAGGCTAGCGCCCGGCACCGTCAGCCGGGGAGCGGGTTTCCCGTCCGTGCGCGGGACCGGCCGGGGGCGGGACCGCGCGGAACCGGGCCGCGAGGTCCGGGCGGCCCGCCCAGAACCCCGGGCCGAGGCCGGACACGGCGTCGTACAGGTCGCCGGGGTACAGGTCGCCCTCCGCCGCCGGGTCCGCCTCCAGCAGACCGAGCGCCACCGGTACCAGGTGGGGCAGGCCGACGTCCTGGCGGATCAGCAGGCGCAGGCCCTCCGCGCCGAGTTCGCGCACCGGCACCCGGCGCAGGGCGTGGGCGGTGGCCACCAGCCGGGTGGCCCCGGGCCCCGCCGGCGGCCAGGCGCCCTCCAGCTCGTCCAGGGAGCGTCCGGGGCCGGCCGGATCAGCAGTCACAGCCGCAGTCGCAGCAGTCGCAACCCTCGCAGCAGTCGCACCCGTCGCAGCAGTCGCAGTCACAGCCCCCGCAGTCGCAATTGCCGCAGTCGCAGTCACAGTTGCGCTGGCACCAGCCCTCCTTCTTCTCCCGGCTGAACGGGTCCTCGTGCTCGCAGCACAGCAGCTGGCAGGTGCAGGCCATCGCCGCCCACACCGCGCAGCCCGTGAGACCCGACCGCCGCGGCTTCTTCGGCGGCATCGGGGCCGGCGGCTCGCCGATCAGCGGACCACCCGGGTACGGGCCGTGCTGCTGCGGGGCGTGTCCGTGGGAGGCATGCGCGTGCTGCCCGCCCGCGGTGACCGTGCAACCCGCACCGTGGCCGAAGACCCGGTCCACCGCGAGCCCGGTCTCGTGCGCGAGCAGCCGGTGAACCAGCGCGCGCTCGGTGAAACCGACGTCCTTCAGGGCCAGCCGGATGCCGTGCACCGCGTCCCGGCACAGGCGCTCGGCCTCGTCCCGGCCGGTGCCGGTGGCCGTCAGCGGGTTCCACTGCCCGGCGGCCGCGTCCTCGTGCTGGTCCTCCGCGGCGTCCAGCAGGTGCGCCAGCCGCCCGAACAGCCGGCCCGCCTCGGCCAGCGCCGCCGCATTGCCCGGCCGGCCGGCCAACACCGCGGTGTGCGCGAAGGCGGCCGCGGTCGCGGTCTCCGTCGGCTCGGTCACCAGCAGCACCGAGCTGCCCGGCCCGGCGGCCCGCTCCAGCTCCTCCTGCCGGTCGGCCGCGTCCAGCAGGACCGCGGTGTCGAAGCCCAGCCCGGCGCCACCGCCCGCACTCTGCCTGTCCCAGCGCCGGGCCACCGCCCGGGCCCCGGCGGCGACCGGCCGCTTCGCGAACACCCCGTCGGCGTCCAGCACGTGGTCGCGGACCTTCACCGAGGCCAGCGCCAGCGACACCGCCGCGGCGAGCCGGGCGCCCTCGCCCTGCGCGACCTCGGCGCTGCGCATGCCGCGCAGCGGGCAGGGACCGGCCGTCCGGCGGCCGCCCGCCGCACGCGGCCCCTGCGCCTCCACCAGCACGGATATGACGAGGCCGTCGTAGTTGGTGGCCGTCCGGGCCAGCTGCCCGTGGTCGTCGCGCAGCGCCAGGCAGAGCCCGCACAGGTGTGCCATCCACGAGCTGCGCAGCGTCTCCGACAGGCTGTGCCGACACGGCCTGATGATTCCGAACACCGTTCCCCCTCCCCGTTCGCGGCCCCACGGGCCGCGGTTGAACGGCCGTCATCCTAGTGACCCGAAGCTCTGACTCAGGTCACCGGGCGGCTCCGCCGGGGCCCGGCCCCGCACGACCCGATCCGGGAGGACACCGCCGCGAGGGCCGCCGTCGTCCGCGACTCCACCGCACCGCTCGCCGTCGAGGACCGCCCGCTGCCCGACCCCGCCGTTCGTCCCCGGGCACGAGGGTGTCCGCGTCGTCGAGCGCGCCGGGGAGCTCGTCCGCCACGTCCGGGTCGGCGCGCGGGTCGCGGTCCCGTGGCTCGCCGACGCCTGCGGCCGCTGCGACCACTGCCTCTCCGGATGGGAGACGCTCCGCCTGCAGCAGCACAACTCCGGCTACTCCGTGGACGGCGCCTACGCCGAGTAAGCGCTCGCCCACGCGACTACGTGGTGCCCGTGCCGGACGGCCTCGACCCGATGGACGCCGCGCCGCTGTCCTGCGCGGGTGTCACCAGCTACAAGGCGGTCAAGGTCGCCGACTCGGGCCCGGGCACCCGGGTGCTCGTCTCCGGCATCGGCGGCCTCGGTCACCTCGCCCTCCAGTACGCCCACCACGCCCTCCAGTACGCCCGCCTCGCCGGCGCCGAGACGACCGCCGTCGACGTCACCGACGAGAAGCCGGCCCTGGCCCGCGAACTCGGCGCCGACCACGGCCTCGACGCCCGCATCCAGGATGTTCCGGCGGAGACGCAGAAGCTCGGTGGCGCCGACGCCGCGATCGCGCTCGCCGTCAGCAACGACTCCTTCCGGGCCGCGTACGGCGCCCTGCGGCGGGGCGGCACCCTCGTGCTGGTCGCACGGCCGGCCGGCGGCGCGCGGGAGATCCCCGTCTTCGACACCGTGCCGAACGGGACGAAGGTGGTCGGCTCGATCGTCGGTACCCGGCAGGACCTCGGCGAGGTCTTCCGGCTGCACGAACTCGGCCGGACCAGGGTGATGCGGGAGACCCGGCGGCTGGAGGACGTCAACGACTGCTTCGGCGACGTGCTGGCGGGCCGAGTGACGGCGCGGCTGGTCTTCGACCTGCGCTGAGCCGTCGCGCTCTCGGGGACGTCGGACGGTCTCGGGGGACGTCGGACGACGCCGGGGGTGTCAGACGGTGAGGTAGCCGCCGGGCTCCGCGGTGAACAGCGGGCCGTCCGGCCCGGAGACCCGCCAGGCCGCGTCGCCCGCGACGGCGGTGTCCGGCGGCACCGACAGGGTGACGCCCGGTTCGAAGCCCAACTCCAGGCCGCCGGCCCGGGTCACCGCCGCCCCCGTCACCCGGGAGCCCACCAGCGCGGCCAGCAGCCCCGAGGCCGGCGCCGACAGGCCCGGGTAGAAGTGCTCCACCTCGGCGGCCGTCCGCACCCGGAAGTCGTTCGCCACCGTCAGCACCACACCGCCGGACAGCACCAGCCGCAGCAGCCCGGACGCCCTGACGGCCTCCACCTGCCGCCCGGCCAGCACGGACTCGATGTCGCGGACCATACGACCTCCTCGGGTACGGCGGCACCGGCCGCTCCCCATCCACGATTGTCATGCCGCAGACCGCCCGCCGTCACACCCGCCCGCCTCCGGCGCGTCGCCCGGCGCCCGCGCCCGGGCCGGGTTGCGGCACGGCGATCACACGGTCACCACGGTCACCACGGGCCGGCGACCGGTACGCCGTCGACCAGTTCGAGCGGCCCGGACGCCGTGCCGCGGTGGGCCAGCGCGGCCGTTGTCCGGCGGTCCCCGGCGGCCGCCGCACCGTCGGCGGGCCGGTGGCGGTCGAGTCGGCCGCCGTCGAAGACGTAGACCAGGCGGGGACGGTCGCCGGGCAGCCAGTCCAGGGCGAGCAGCCGCCCCGGCGGGCGGACCGTACCGAGGCGCTCGCGCAGCAACCGCGCCGCGGCGCCGCGGGGCGTCTCCCGGTCGGCCGCCACCGGCGCGTGGACGGCGACCACCCGGCCGGCCGGGTCGGCCGCGAGCACCTCGACCTCGGCCCGGATCCGCGGGCGGGTGGCGTAGTACGTCTCCCGGTCCAGCGGCGGGACGACCGGCGGCCCGGCGCCCCCCCCCCCGGCCCCCCCCCCC
>NZ_JAHTIK010000001.1:6752692-6754167 GCF_025655475.1 Kitasatospora sp. DSM 101779
CCGGCGGCCGGTCGCCGCCCGCCAGGTCCAGCCCGTCGGCCCGGGTGTACGGCGCGGCCGGCTCCGGCGGCAGCCCGGCCGCGGCGGGCCCGACCGGGAAGCTGTCCTCCATCTCCACCGGACCGGACCCGGACGGCGCCCGCAGACAGGCCGCCACCCGGCGCGACAGTCTCGGCGGCAGCGCCGAGGCCGCCTGCCGGGGCGTCACGAAGGCGTACCCGCCGAGCTCGTCCTCCTGCAGCCGGACGGCGGCCAGCTCCGCCGCGGTCAGCGGCCGCGCCCAGTACAGGAAGGAGACGATCGGCGGCCGGGACCGGCTCATCGCCCAGTCCACGCTCGCCAGCGCCAGCAGCCGCGGACGCAGCCCCATCTCCTCCTGCAGCTCGCGGACGGCGGTCGCGCGCAGCGTCGCGTCCTCCGGCTCCCAGCCGCCGCCCGGCACCTCGACCGGATGGCGGCTCTCGTACACCGCCCGGACGACCATCACCCGGCCGGCCGCGTCCCGGAACAGCACGCCGGCCGCCGCCAGCGGCCCGGCCGCCCCGTCCCGCCCCATGACCGTGTCTCCTCCTCACCCGTGCCGCCCGCAACCGCCCGGTGCGCACCGCCGGCGTCGGCCGTACGGACAGCATCCGGGACACTCCGCAGCGTACGCACGGAATTCGGCGGGCGGCACGCGAGCATGGCCGGATGGCCGTCACCTGCCGCAGGCTCCACGACGCACCCGGTCCCGACGAAGGCGCCCTCGTCCTGGTCGACCGGCTCTGGCCGCGCGGCCTCAAGAAGGAGGACGCCGGCTTCGACGAGTGGCTGAAGGCCGTCGCCCCCAGCACCGAGCTGCGCCGCTGGTACGGGCACGACCCGGAGCGCCGGACGGAGTTCCGGCGCCGCTACCGGGCCGAGCTGGCCGATCCGCAGCGCACCGAGGCCCTCGACCACCTGCGCGACCTCGCCGGCCGCGGCCCGCTGACGCTGCTCACCGCCTCGCGCGAGGTGGCGATCAGCCACGCCGCGTACCTGGCGGAGCTGCTGAACGGCTGAGGCCGTCGCCGCCTCCGGTGCCCCGGAAGCCTCAGGTGCACCAGAAGATGAACGGGGTGCAGGACTTCGACGGGTGCGACGAGGGGCCGTGGCTGGGCCGCACGGTCGCCGTCGCGGTCGGCGGGGCGCTCGTCACCGTGGCGGTGGCCGTCGGCGAGGGCCCGGAGGAGGCGGAGGCGGAGGCGCTCGGCTTCGCGCTCGCCGACTTCGACGGCTTCGCCGAGGGCTGTCTGGTGGGCGCGGCCGAGGTGGTGGCCGGTTCCACGGTGGGCGTGTCGCTCGCCGCCGGCCGGGCGTCGTCCACCGGCGCGGTGACCGGACGGGCGGCGCCGCTGCCGTCCGGTGCCGCGAGGGCCAGCACGCCGGCGCCGCCGAGGGCGAGGCCGGCCGCCGTCAGGATGAGCGCCCGGCGCCGCTTCCCCGCGGCGGCGCGG
>NZ_JAHTIK010000001.1:6754179-6855468 GCF_025655475.1 Kitasatospora sp. DSM 101779
GTCCGGCCGGTCGGCGGCTACGAGCCGGCGACCTCCAGCACCTGGGCGTACGGTGCCAGCTTGCGCAGCGACTCGATGCTCTTCAGGCACTGCTCCCGCGACTCCTCCGGGTCGCCGGTGACGACGACCGAGCCGTTGCTGGCCTTCAGGCGGAAGCGGTGGTTGCCCGACTCGTCGACGTACAGCTCGAACTTGCCTGCCATGTCAGTGTTCACCTCTCGACGGGGATCCCCCTCTCCGGGCACCGTAGGAACGATTCCCTTGTGCCGCATGCCGACCGAGGCGTTCGGGTGGGCGCGCCGGACGGGTTCCGGATGTACCCGGCGGGCAGGCCCGCCGAACGGGCCGTCGTGGTCGCCGTCCCGATCCCCGGCTCTGCTCTCGCGGTGGGGCTCGTGCCGCGGTGGCCCGCTACTCTCCGCGGTCCCCGCCGGGGCCGGCCCCGGCATTCGCCGTGGTCGTTGCGCGGAGTGTGACGGGCTGCGGCGGATGCCCGGTGACGGTGTGCGAGCCGGGAACCCGAACTGGCCTTGCACACAAGGAGTTACCGGCTGCCCGCGGTTGCGCGGCACTGTTCGCAGGCCCACGATGGTGGGGGCCTGAGGGGGACCTCACCCCCCATATGGTGCCGGGGAGGACGACTTGGTCCCGGCGCCCCCGGAGACGGTGCGGCAACGCGATACCGCGCAGAGCCCTCCGCACCGGTCCCGGATCACTTCCGCACATCCGACGGAACACTTCGGTTGTTCCACTCCGTGCCGGACGAACATCCTCCCGCGCACCGGTGCGGGACCCGAGCGGGTCGACGAGGCCGAACGGCCGAGCGCACCGGTGCCGGACTGCGGATGGCGCCGGCACCCGGAGGAGCAAGAGCCCCATGAAGGACTACTTCCGCGTTTCCCTGCGAGCCGAGCCCCGCTACCGGCTCGGCGAGCCGATCCTCGTGACCTTCGAACTGACCAACATCAGCAGCCAGGACGTCCGCCTCCTGGTCTGGAACACGCCGCTCGAGGGCGAAGAGGTGTTCCAGTACTTCCAGGTCCGCCGCGACGGCGTGACCATTCCCTACGACGGCCGCTTCGTCAAGCGCGGCGAGCCGGAGGAGTCGTCGTACCGGCTGGTCCGCGCCGGCGAGTCGGTGACCCAGCAGGTCGACCTCACCACGTCGTTCCCCATCTCCGAACCCGGCACATACACCGTGACGCTGGACGCGGAGATCCTCGACGCCATCCCGCAGGAGGCCGGTGCGCCGGCGCTGCGGCTGAGCGTCAACCACGAGGGCTTCCAACTCGATCCGCTCTCGGCGACGTTCGAGGTGGCCGAGGACGGCGAGCCCCGCCCCACCGTCGCGGAGAACGTGCGCCGCGAACTCGGGCCGCCGCAGGCACCCAAGACCGCCCTGGCGGCTGCCAAGATCAGTGTCCTGCCGCCGACCCTCATCGGCGGGACGGCCGCGCAGCAGGCGGAGGTGCGTGCCGCGCACGAGAACGCGGGCGCCTTCGGCGAGGAGTCGAGGCACCACCTGGCCTGGACGCCCGGCGCCGGCAACGCCGCGTCCACCGAGTGGTTCGGCGCCTACGACGCGGCGCGGTACTCGACCGTCTCCACGCACTTCAACGACATCTGCTCGGTGCTGGCCGGTCAGACGATCACCTACGACCTCACCGGCTCGGGCTGCCAGCCGGGTTGGTACGCCTACACCTACAAGGGGACGCGCAAGGTCTGGCTCTGCTCCGCCTTCTGGAATGCCGGGGTGACCGGCACGGACTCCAAGTTCGGCACGCTGGTGCACGAGTTGAGCCACGCCGTCTCGAGCACCGACGACCTCGCCTACGGGCAGACCAACGCCCGCGCGCTCGCGTCGACGAAGCCGGCGGACGCTGTCCGGAACGCCGACAACCACGAGTACTTCGCGGAGGAAGTCTCCGAACTGATGGTCACGGCCCCCGTGTTGTGGAACAACGGGAAGGCCTACTTCTTCGTCGCCGGCAAGTACTACCGCTACGACGTCGCGACCGACAAGGTCGACCCGGGCTACCCGCTGCCGATCGCGCCGAACTGGACCGGCCTGTTCGCGGACCGGGTGGACGCCGGGGTGGTGTGGCCCAACGGCAAGGCGTACTTCTTCCGCGGTCCGGAGTACGTGCGGTACGACATCGCGGCCGACCGGGTCGATCCGGGCTATCCGCTGCCGATCTCCCCGTACTGGCCCGGCCTCTGGCCGGACGGCATCGACGCGGCCGTGGTGTGGCCCAACGGCAAGGCGTACTTCTTCCGCGGCTCGGAGTACATGCGGTACGACATCGCGGCCGACCGGGTCGACCCGGGCTATCCGCTGCCGATCTCCCCGTACTGGCCCGGCCTCTGGCCCGCGGATCTGACCGGTGGTGTGGTCTGGAACAACGGCAAGGCGTACTTCTTCCGGGGTTCGGAGTACGTGCGGTACGACATCGCGGCGGACAAGGTCGATCCGGGCTATCCGCTGCCGGTCAACCCGTACTGGCCCGGGCTTCCCTGATCCCGGTCCGGCGAGCGGCCCACGAACGGACCCGGCCCGGCGGGCGCAGCATGTGCGCCCGGCGGGCCGGGGGGCGTTCGTGCGGTGGACCCGGGCGGGACGTCGTGGGTCGACCGCCCGGGTCCACCGGTCGGGGGGGGGCCGGGATCAGCCGGCGGTCACCGAGGTGTCGTCGATCAGGAAGCTGGTCTGGAGGGAGGAGTCCTCCGTGCCGGTGAACTTGATCGTGACGGTCTTGCCCTTGAAGGCCGACAGGTCGAGCGTGCGCTGGACGTAGCCGGAGGTGGCGTCGGCGTTCGAGTAGGTGGCCAGCGTGGTCGTCGTGGTGCCGTTGACGACCTGGACCTTCAGGGTGTCGTACGCGGTGCTGCCGGTCTCGGCGGTGGTGATCCGGTTCCAGAAGGTCAGCTTGGGCGCGGTGGCCGTCGCCGGGATGCTCACCGACTGGGAGAGCGTGTCGGTGTGCGTGGAGCCGTAGCCGTCCAGCCAGGCGTAGTACGAGCCGGTGCGGGGGGCCGCGCCCGCGTCGTTGGTGACGACGCCGGAGGAGCCCGTCCACGAGGTCGCGCCGGACTCGAAGCCCGGGTTGAGCAGCAGGTTGTCGCCGGTCGGCGGCGGGGTGGTGCCGCCGCAGGTGGTGGCGGTCGGGGCGACGGAGACCGCGCTCCACGCCTTCTCCACCGCGGCGCACTGGGTGCTGCCGGCGCCGTACAGGTCCTTGGCGGCCTTGACGGTGGCGGTGCGGGCGCCAGGGTAGTCGGTGTTGGAGGTCATGTAGACCGACAGCGCGCGGTACCAGATCTTGGTGGACGCGTCGTTGCCGATGCCGGCGACGGTGGAGCCGTCGCAGGTCGGGCTGTTGCCCCACTGGGACTGGCCGGAGCCGACGGCGAGCAGGTAGAAGAAGTGGTTGCCGACGCCGGACGAGTAGTGCGGGTTGAGGTTCTTGGTGGTGCTGGACCAGCACTTGACGGACTTTCCGTCCTTGCTCGGGTCGTCCATCCAGCGCAGCGGGGTGCCGTTGCCGTTGATGTCGATCTTCTCGCCGATGAGGTAGTCCGGCGCGTCGGCCGGGCTGTTGGCGTTGAACTCGACCATCGTGCCCATGATGTCCGAGGTGGCCTCGTTGAGGCCGCCCGCGTCGCCGCTGTAGATCAGGCCGGCGGTGGCGGCGGTGACGCCGTGGCTCATCTCGTGACCGGCGACGTCGATCTCGGTGAACGGCTTGGAGCCGACCGCGCCGTCGCCGTAGATCATCGCGAAGCTCGCGTCGTCCCAGCCGGCGTTGTCGTAGTTGGTGCCGTAGTGGACGAAGGAGCGGGCGCCGACTCCGTCGTTCTTGATGCCGTTGCGGCCGAGGACGTTCTTGTAGAAGTCCCAGGTGGCCTGGATGCCGTAGTGGGCGTCGACGGCGACCGTGGCGCGGTCGGTCAGGGCGTTGTTGCCCCAGACGTTGTCGGAGTCGTTGAAGGCGACGCCCCAGCCGGCCGGCGGGGAGTCGTTGGTGGCGGTCTGGTTCTGCGCGTCGCGGGTCTCGCCGTTGCCGCGGACCGGGTCCTTGAGGGTGTAGCTGGTGGTGGAGTTCTGCGTGGTGCTGACGCTGACGTTGCCGACCTGGTAGCCCTTGCCGGTGCCGGTGGAGGCCGCGGCGGCCAGGGCGGCGGGGGCGGCGGGCGCGGACACGGCGGTGGGGGCCGCCTTGGTCTTGGTGCGCTTGGTGCCGTCCGGCAGGAACGCGGAGAAGCTGTCCCAGCTCTCGCCGGTGGCGCCGGTGACGGCGTCGACCAGGACGTGGAGGTGGCTGGGGGCGCGGTCGGCGCCGGTGCCGTTGAGGACGACCTCCCAGACCAGCTTCGGCGAGGTGCCGGTGACGTCCACGCTGAGGACGGCGGTGCTGCTGCCGCGGGTGCCGCGGAAGAGCTTGGCGGCCTTGGCGATCGCCTGCTGATCGGTGACGGAGGGGGTCACCGAGAGCGAGAGCGGCGCGGCCTGGGTCAGGCTGGTGGAGTCGAGGGTGCCGTTCGGGGCGGAGTGGACGACGACGTCGCCGCCGCGGACGGGGAGGCCGCGGTAGGTCCGGTTGAAGTGGACGTGGCGGGTGCCGTCCGCGTCGACCTGCACGTTGGTGACGACGAAGCGGTCGTCGGCGCCGGCCTTCACCGCGTCGGGGTGGGCGGCGACCTGGGCGCTGGCGTCCTGCACGGCCTTGCTGTGGGAGGCCTGGGGCTGCGGGCCGGGGGCGGCGGCCACGGCGGGGACACCGGCGCCGGCTATGACGAGGGTGCTGACCGCGAGGGTGAGCGAGCTGCTCAGAAGGGGTCTCTTCATGGCGCCGAAGCGTGCTGGCTCATATGAATACCAGTCAACGCATGGCAATTCTGTAAAAATTAACAGACTTCAAGTTGATGGTTGATGTGAACGGTCCCAAGCTGGACGTTTCCTGGGAGAACCCGCCGCGGCCTGGGAATTCTTGACCGCGAGCAGTCGGGTCGTGCCGCCGGCCCGCCGGCGGCTGTGATCCATCTCACTGCGCGACAACGGCCCGGTGAGGAGCCGTCGGTAAGGATCAATCGTGCTGTTCAGGGCCGTCAGAAGGCGTTTCGCGGACCACGTCCTCGGGGCGCTTGTCCGTTCGCAGCCCCTCGAAGCGTGGTGCGCGCAGCCGCCCGTCACGGGTCCACTCGGTGAAGGCGACCCGGGCGACCAGCCGGGGCTCGACCCAGTGCACCCGGCGCTCCCCGGCGGGCGGGTCGGCGAACGGCGGGTCGGGGCGGACGAGGGTGTCGAGCTCGACCCGCAGACGGTGCAGCAGGGCGGTGTCGAAGCCGGTGCCGACCTTGCCCGCGTAGCGCAGCACGGCGCCCTCGTAGTGCCCGACCAGCAGGGCGCCGAAACCGGTGCGGCGGCCGGCCGGCTCGGTGAAGCCGCCGACCACCAGCTCCTGGCCGACGGTGCACGGCAGTTTCAGCCAGTCAGGGGAGCGGCGCGGTACGTACCGGCTGTCGGCGCGCTTGGCGACCAGCCCCTCCCAGCCGCGGGCGCAGGCCTCGGCGAGCGGCACCGGGCCGTCCGCGCGCACGTGCTCGGTGAAGTACAGCGGATCGGCGAAGTCCAGGGTCTCGCGCAGCAGTTGTTTGCGGTCCAGCAGCGGCAGCCCGGTGGTGTCGTGCCCCATCAGTGCGGTCAGGTCGAACAGGAAGTACGAGACCCGCACCCCGGCGGCGGCCGCCCGGAAAGGGTCGCGCAGCTGCATCCGTCGCTGCAGCCGGGCGAAACTGGTCCGGCCCTCCCGGTCGAACGCGACGATCTCGCCGTCCACGGTGAACCGGGGGACGGGCTGCGCGGCGAGCGCCGCCACCAGCTCCGGGTAGCCCGCTGCCATCGGCTTACCGGTGCGGGAGACCAGCCGGACGGTGTCGCCGTCCCGTTCGGCGATCGCCCGGACGCCGTCCAGCTTGCGTTCCAGCAGCCAGCCGCCGTCGAAGACGCGGCGGTTGCTCGGCGCGGCGAGCATGGGACGGATCGGCACGTCTGCGCAGGTACCCGGGGGTCGGTCGGACGGAAACCGTTCCGGCCGCCCTGCCGCCGGGACGGCCCAGTGGGACAGTGGACTGCGGGGGGCCGGCAGCTGGAAGGAGCACGCCGATGGACCAGCAACCGATGTCCGGCAGCACGCAGCCCGCAGTCCCCGCACGGGGCGCGGTGCAGGCCGCGGCGGAGCCGCACTTCCCGATGGAGCCGATCTTCCGTGAGAAGCCGAAGCTGTCGGCGCGGCTGCGCGACATGTTCCTGGGGGTGAGCAGCTCGGCGGTGGTCTTCCTGCTCTCGCTGACCGTCGGCCTGATCATGGTCGAGGTGCAGGTGGACTCCAACTGGATGACGGCCTTCTGCTCACTCGTCTGGGCGATCACCTTCCTCGCGCTGATCGGCTGGTTCCTCGGCCACCGCGGCGGCGACCAGGCGCCGGTCGGCAGGGTGCAGATGGCCTGAACCGCACCCTCCGCGGGCACGGAGGGGCGGGGCACGCGGCGTGCGCGCCCCGCCCCTGCCGTGCCCGGGCCGGTCAGCGGCCGCGCCAGACGGTGGTGATGTTGCAGAACTCGCGGATGCCGTGTCCGGACAGCTCCCGCCCGTAGCCGGAGCGCTTGACTCCGCCGAACGGGAAGGCCGGGTGCGAGGCCGTCATGCCGTTGAAGAACACGCCCCCCGCCTCGATGTCCCGGGCGCAGCGCTCCTGCTCCTCGGGGTCGGTCGTCCACACGTTGGAGCTGAGGCCGAACGGGGTGTCGTTGGCCAGCGCGATCGCCTCGTCCAGGCTCTCCACCCGGTACACGGTGGCGACCGGGCCGAAGGCCTCCTCGTGGTGGATGCGCATCTTCGGGGTGATGCCGGTGAGCACGGTCGGCAGGTAGTACCAGCCGCCGTCCAGCTCCTTCGGCAGGCCGTCCGGGCGGGCGCCGCCGCATGTGGCGACGGCCCCGGCGGCGACCGCGTCGTCGACCAGTTCCTCCAGGTCGGCCCGGCCCTGGTCGGTGGCGAGCGGCCCGATCTCGGTCTCCTCGGCCAGCGGGTCGCCGATCTTCAGGGCCTTCATCCGGTCGGTGAACGCCCTGGTGAACGCCTCGTAGACCTCGGCGTGCACGATGAAGCGCTTGGCGGCGATGCAGGACTGCCCGTTGTTCTGGGTGCGGGCGGTGACCGCCCACTGCACGGCACCGGCCAGATCGGCGGAGGGCAGCACCAGGAAGGGGTCGCTGCCGCCGAGCTCCAGCACGGACTTCTTCACCTCGTCGCCGGCGATCGAGGCGACCGAGCGGCCGGCGAGCTCGCTGCCGGTCAGGGTCACCGCGGCGACCCGCGGGTCGCGGATCACGCCCTCCACCGCGGCGGAGCCGATCAGCAGGGTCTGGAAGCAGCCCTGCGGGAAGCCCGCCTCCAGCAGGACCCGCTCCAGGGCGAGCGCGGTGCGCGGCACGTTCGAGGCGTGCTTGAGCAGGCCCACGTTGCCCGCCATCAGGGCCGGCGCGGCGAACCGCACCACCTGCCAGAGCGGGAAGTTCCACGGCATCACGGCGAGCACCACCCCGATCGGGCGGTAGCGCACGTGCACCGAGGCGCCGCCGGAGTCGGCCACGTCGGCTTCGGACGGGTGCTCGTCGGCGAGCAGCTCGGGCGCCCGGTCGGCGTACCAGCGCATCGACTTCGCGCACTTGGCGACCTCGGCGCGGGCCGCGACGACCGGCTTGCCCATCTCCACCGTCATCGTCCGGGCGATCTCCTCGCGCTCGGCGTCGAGCAGGTCCGCCGCGCGCTTCAGCAGCGCCGCCCGCTCGTCGAAGCCGGTCGTCCGCCAGGACCGGTAGGTCTCGGCGGCCAGGCCGAGCCGCTGCTCGACCGCGGCGGCGTCGTACGGGGTGAAGGTCTCGACGGTCTCCCCGGTGGCCGGGTTGACGGTGGCGATGGGCATGGCGGCTCACTCCTCGGTTCGGGCACACGGGTGCCGTTCGGGCCCCGGTCGGATCCACCCTCCCCCCGATCGGGGCGGGGCGCTTGCCGCGGCGGCTGCCCGGGTGCGGGCTTCCGCCGCGGCGTGCTCACCGTGCCGGACGATCAGTGCGCGGCGAGCGGGTAGTGGTCGGAGAGGTCGGTGTACGTGTAGCTCTTACCCCAGCTGCTCACCGTCCACGGCGTGCTGTGGAAGCGCACGACCTGGTTGGTGTACTGCTGCGGCCGGGCGTGGTCGGCCCGGTACAGCACGTAGTCCAGGTCCTCCTTGGGCTCGCCCGGGTAGCGGTAGGCGGCGATGGAGTTGTCGACCGTGTCGAAGGAGTACGGCCAGCCGGTGCGCTCCGAGGCCGGGGCCAGGTTGCCGTTGTCGAGCAGCGCCCGGTACTCGGAGCCGTGCGAGTCGACGTTGAGGTCGCCGGCGAGCACGATCGGCTCGCTCGCCGGGATCTGCTTGGCGTCGAGGAAGGCGCGCATCGCGAGCAGCTGCTTGGCCCGGACGGCGGCCGGCTCGCCGCTGGAGCACCCCGTGTCGGTGGACTGCAGGTGGGTGCCGACCACGTGGGTGCGCAGGCCGTTGACGTTCAGCACGGCGTACACGAAGCCCTTGTTGGACCACCAGTCGGCGCCGCAGGCGTCCTTGAAGACGTACTGCTCCTTGCGCAGGATCGGCCACTTGCTGAGCAGCGTCACCCCGCCGTCCTCGGGGGTGGTGGAGCTGTAGCTGCCGGAGGTGGCGTCCCAGCCGGCGGTGGAGCGGCCGACCACCGGCGTGTGGTACGGGTACGCGGCCGAGGCGCGGGCGGTCAGCGCGTCGGAGGCGGCGTTGTCGAACGCCTCCTGCAGGACCACCACGTCGTGGCCCTGGAAGAAGTCCGCCGAGGCGATCGCCTGCGCGCGGTGGTCCTGGCCCCAGTTCGGGTAGAGCGACTTGCTCATCAGGAACACGTTGTACGTGAGGACGTCGAGCGCGGGTGCGGTGACCGGCGCGCTCTCGGCCGCGGCGCCGGTGGCGGCCGCCGCTGGGGTGGCGGCGAGCGTGCCGAGCACGGCGGCGGCGACGCAGGCCGCGGCGGCCGTTCTGGTGGCGCGGCGGACGGACGACAGGGGCATCGAAGCTCCGTGAGGGTGTGTCGTGAACCCGTCGGGTGGCGGGATGTTGTGCATCCAACTTCGGCGCCCGCACGGCGTGCAAGACATCGGGCGAGCATTCGGTGAACTCGTCCGAAACAGTGCTACCGATCGGTACTCGGATGGGTGCGGGACACGCGGCGGCCGGGCCGGGTGCCCCGAACCCGACCCGGCCGCCGCGGCTGACCGACCGTCAGTCCACCCCGCGGGACGCCCAGAAGTCGCCGCGGGCGAGCACGGAGGTGTCCGTGTTGTCGGTGAAGAAGCCGTCCACACCCAGGTCGTACAGCCGGCGGGCCCAGCCGATCGCGTCGCCGTACGCAGTCGGGTCGGTGCCCCGGCGGAAGTCGACCGGCAGGAAGGAGTTCTCGTTGCGCACCGTCCACGGGTGCAGCACCAGGCCGGCCGCGTGCGCGTCCGCCACCAGGGTGGTCGGCGGCAGCAGCCTGCCCGCGGCGTCCACCGGCGCGATCAGCTGCGTGGTCGGGCCGATGCCGTGCGAGAACGACGCCAGCCAGCACAGCCCGCCCGGCGTGACCAGGTCCGCGACCGTCCGCCGGTCGCCGGCCAGCACGAAGTCGTACGGCTGCGTGGTCGGACCGCTCAACAGCTGGATCCGCGGGTTGCCGACCAGCTTCGCCAGCCGCTGCAGGCTGCTCGGCTCGAAGGACTGCAGGATCGCCCGACCGTTCCGCCCGGCCAGCCCGCCGCGGCGCAGCTCGTCCGCCAGCCGTTCCTCCAGCGGCAGGCCGATCGAGCGGAAGTAGCTGGGGTGCTTGGTCTCGACGTACAGCCAGACCGGGCGGCCCAGGGTGCGGGAGCGCCTGTTCGCGAACTCCACCACCTCGCGGAAGGTCGGCACCGGCCAGCGGCCGTCGTACAGGGTGTTGCGCTGGCGCTGCTGCGGCAGGCGCTCCTTCGCCCGCAGGGTGCGCAGCTCGGCCAGGGTGAAGTCCTCGGTGAACCAGCCGGTCAGCGCCGTGCCGTCGACCGTCTTCGTGGTCCGCCGCGCGGCGAACTCCGGACGGTCGGCGACGTCCGTCGTCTCCGCGATGTTGTTCTCGTGGCGGACGACCAGGTGGCCGTCCTTCGTCGGGACGAGGTCCTGCTCGATGACGTCCGCGCCGAGCTCCAGCGCCAGCTCGTAGCTGCCGAGGGTGTGCTCCGGCCGGTAGCCGCTCGCGCCGCGGTGCGCCACCACCAGCGGGTGCGGCAGCCGGTCCAGGCCGGTGCCCGTGCGGACGGGCGGGCGGGTCCCCGCGGACCGCTGCGCGTCGGCCCGGCCGCCCGCCTGCTCGTCGTCGGCGGCGGACGCGGGGGCCGCCCCCGCCGCGGTCAGCGCGGCCGCACCGAGGCCGGCCGCCCCGGTCGCCCGCAGGAACGTGCGACGTGAGGATCGCCCGCCGATCGGACGCTGCGTCATCTGGCCTCCCTGCCAAGGGTTCGGGTCGATGAGCGGCACCCTAGGCGGCCGGTGCGCACCACGCGGTGAACCGGGAACGAACCACCTGCCAACCGCCGCCGAACGCCTGTCCGAGCGGCTGCGCCGCCCAGGAACGACGGCGGGTGGCGAGCAGGGCGACCGGGAGCCCGAGAAGGCCCAGCAGGAACAGCACGACGCCGGCGGCGGTGACGTCGACCAGGGCAGTCGCCGCACCGCTCCCCGGCGCGGAGGACGTGCCCCCGGAGGCCCACGCCACCCGGCCGAGGACGGCACCCTCGGCGAGTGTCCCGTCGCCCTGGCCGAAGGGTTCGGGAACCCGCGAGTCCAGCGCCCCGTCCCGGTCGTCGCCGAGCACGAACAGCCGGTGCGGATTCACCTGGACACCGAAGTCCCGTCCGCCGCCCACCGTGTAGGGTTCCGCGACCAGCGCGCCGTTGCGCCGCAGACCGTCCGGGCCGCAGCAGGCCACCCGGTCCCCTCCGACGCCGAGCAGGCGCAGCACCACCGGGCCCGGCGCACCGCCGTCCGGCGCCTCCAGCAGGAGCAGGTCGCCGTGCCGCAGGGCACTCGTCGGCACCGGCTCGCCGAGCACCACGGAGCCCGGCCGCAGTGTGGGCGCCATCGCGGCACCGCGGACGACATGGACCCGGTACCGGGTCGCCGGCACCGTCCCGGCGGGCGCACCCCACACCAGCCCCGCCACCAGCATGCCGACCGCCACCCGCACCGGCGTCCGCCGTCTCCGCGCCACCCTGTCCGCTCCTACGTTCCGCGCCCTGCCCAGGACCGGCCGGCGGGGCCGCGACATCCTACGGACGATCACCCGACCCGCCGCACGCGGGCACTGCACTCCTCCCTCCGGGTGGACGGCGATGCGGAACCCGGCCGACCGGGTACGGCGTCCTCGCAGCGGACGGCGACACCGCCGAGGACGGAGGAACCACGAGTGGCACGGCGCGACAGCACGGCGGTGGGGGAGCGGACGGTACCGGAGGCGCCCGCCCGGCCGGCTCCAGGCCGCCGCGGCCGGGCCACGGCGGCCCTCGCGGTCCTCACCGCACTGCTGCTGGTCGGCCACCGGCTGGTGCCGAACCGGGTGTGGCGGCTCGGCAGCCTGCTGGAGGCCTTCCTGCCGTGGGTCGGCCTGGCGGTGCCGCTGCTGCTGGCCGCCGCGCTGCTGCTCCGCTCACGGCTCGCCCTCGTCGCGGTGCTGCTGCCCGCCGTCGCCTGGGCCGGGCTGTTAGGCGGCCGACTGCTGTCGGGCGACGGCGGCGGGCACTTCGACCTGACGGTGGTGCAGCACAACGTCGCGGCCGAGAACACCGACCCGGAGGGCACCGCCACCCGGCTCGCCGGGACGGGCGCCGACCTGCTCGCGGTCGAGGAACTGATGGAACCGGCCACCGGCGTGTACGAGCGGATCCTCGGCGGCGTCTACCCGTACCGGGCGCGCTCCGGGACGGTCGGCCTCTGGTCCCGCTTCCCGCTGGCGGACGTCCGACCGGTGGACCTGAAGCCCGCCGACGTGCACGAGTACTGGAAGCGCGGGGTACGGGCCACCGCCAGGACACCGCAGGGCGACCTGGCGGTGTACGTGGCGCACCTGCCCTCGGTGCGGATCTCGCCGACGGCGGGGTTCACCTCGGCGCGGCGGGACGAGAGCGCCCGGTTGCTGGCCGCGGCGGTCGACGCCGAGCCGCTGCAGCGGCTGCTCGTCATGGGCGACTTCAACAGCACCCTGGACGACCGCGGACTCGCGCCGGTCACGTCCCGGCTGACGCCCGCCCGGGGCGGCTTCGACTTGAGCTGGCCGGCGGGGTTCCCGCTGGCGCGGATCGACCAGGTGCTGTGCCGCGGCGCGACGCCCGTCCGCACCTGGACACTTCCCCGGACCGGCAGCGACCACCTGCCGGTGGCGGCCCGGATCCGGCTCTGATCCGGAGGCCGTCAGGGGCGCTGGGGGCACCTCCCGGCCGAAGGCCGGGGGCGGAACTGGGCAGTGGGGGAGCGGGTCCCAAAGCTGTTCGGGGTCGGACCTGGTTCGTCCGTGACCCGCTCTCGGACTTCGCAGTGCCCCGCGCCCCCGGTGGTCGACCCGCGCCCCTGGTGGAGGTCCCGTAACCCTCGTACGGGCTGGGCGGTTACGCCTCGGAAAGTAGGGCGTAACCGGTGCACAACAAAGGGCGGATCGAATGGCCTCCTCCTCACCGTCCGACCTCCCACCCCGAGGTGCGTACAGATGAAGTTGACCCCCCGTGAGCAGGAGCGCCTGCTCGTCCACGTCGCCGCCGACGTCGCCCGTTCGCGCCGGGCCCGCGGTCTGCTGCTGAATCACCCCGAGGCGGTGGCGCTGATCACCTCGCACGTGCTGGAGGGTGCCCGGGACGGCCGCAGTGTCGCCGAACTCATGGAGTCCGGGAGGCAGGTGCTCACCCGCAAGGACGTGATGGAGGGGATCGCCGAGATGATCCCGGACGTCCAGGTGGAGTGCACCTTCCCGGACGGCACCAAGCTCGTCACCGTCCACGGGCCGATCCAGTGAGCGCGCCGCGGTCGGCCCTGCCCGGCGGCGCCCCGGGCGAGATCCTGTACGGCGGCGCCCCGGGCGAGATCCTGTACGGCGAGGGGGAGATCGGCCTCAACGCCGGGCGGCCGGTCACCCGGCTGACCGCCGTGAACGCCGCCGACCGGCCGATCCAGGTCGGCTCGCACTACCACTTCGCCGAGGCCAACCCGGGACTGGAGTTCGACCGGGCGGCCGCCCGCGGGCAGCGGCTCAACATCCCGGCCGGCACCGCCGTCCGCTTCGAGCCGGGCATCCCGGTGGAGATCGAACTCGTGCCGATCGGCGGCCGCCGCGAGGTGCACGGCCTGCGCGGCGAGACCGGAGGTGCCCTCGATGACTGACCGGGACGGATCCCCGACCGACCACGCACTGCGGCTGAGCCGCGAGCGCTACGCCGACCTGTACGGGCCGACCACCGGCGACCGGATCCGGCTCGCCGACACGGCCCTGCTGATCGAGGTCGAGGAGGACCGCTGCCGAGGCGGCGACGAGGCGGTCTTCGGCGGCGGCAAGGTCATCCGCGAGTCGATGGGGCAGGCCCGGACGAGCCGTGCCGAGGGCGCCCCCGACACCGTGATCACCGGCGCGGTCGTGCTCGACCACTGGGGCGTCGTCAAGGCCGACATCGGCATCCGGGACGGCCGGATCACCGCCCTCGGCAAGGCCGGCAACCCGGAGACCATGGACGGCGTCCACCCCGACCTCGTGATCGGCCCGGAGACCGAGGTGATCGCCGGCAACGGGAAGATCCTCACCGCCGGCGCGATCGACGCCCACGTCCACTTCATCTGCCCGCAACTCGCCGACGAAGCCCTCGCCTCCGGCATCACCACGCTGATCGGCGGCGGCACCGGCCCGGCCGAGGGCACCAAGGCCACCACCATCACCCCCGGCGGGTGGCACCTCGCCCGGATGTTCGCCGCGATGGACGACCTGCCGCTCAACATCGGCCTGCTCGGCAAGGGCAACACCGTCAACAGCACCGCCATGCACGACCAGCTGAGAGCGGGTGCACTCGGCTTCAAGATCCACGAGGACTGGGGCGCCACCCCCGCGGCCATCGACGCCTGCCTGCGCGTCTGCGACGCGACCGGCGCCCAACTCGCGATCCACACCGACACCCTGAACGAGGCCGGGTTCGTCGCCGACACCCTGGCCGCGATCGCCGGACGCGGTATCCACGCGTACCACACCGAGGGCGCCGGCGGCGGCCATGCCCCCGACATCATCACCGTCGTCTCGCAGCCCAACGTGCTGCCCAGCTCCACCAATCCGACCCGCCCGCACACCGTCAACACCGTCGACGAGCACCTCGACATGCTGATGGTCTGCCACCACCTCAGCCCGCACGTCCCCGAGGACCTCGCCTTCGCCGAGTCCCGGATCCGCCCGTCCACCATCGCCGCCGAGGACGTCCTGCACGACCTCGGCGCGATCTCCATCATCAGCTCCGACTCCCAGGCGATGGGCCGGATCGGCGAGGTCGTGCTCCGCACCTGGCAGACCGCGCACGTCATGAAGGTCCGCCGCGGCGCCCTGGCCGGCGACGGCCGCGCCGACAACCACCGGGCCCGCCGCTACGTCGCCAAGTACACCATCAACCCGGCCGCCGCCCAGGGCGTCGACCACGAGATCGGCTCCGTCGAACCCGGCAAGCTCGCCGACCTGGTGCTCTGGACACCGGCGTTCTTCGGCGTCAAACCCGACCTGGTGATCAAGGGCGGCCAGATCGCCTGGGCGCAAATGGGCGACGCCAACGCCTCCATCCCCACCCCGCAACCCGTGCTGCCCCGGCCGCAGTTCGGCGCCACCGGCCGAGCCCCCGCCGCCAACTCCCTCAACTTCACCGCGCAGGCCGCGATCGACGACCGCCTGCCCGAACGGCTCGGCGAACAGCTCGGCGTGCGCAAGCGGTTCACCGCGATCCGGTCCACCCGGGGCGTCACCAAGGACGACATGGTGAACAACACCGCCCGCCCCGACGTCCGGGTCGACCCCGACACCTTCACCGTCACCATCGACGGCGAGCCGGTCACCCCCGCCCCCGCCACCGAACTTCCGCTCGCCCAGCGGTACTTCCTCTTCTGAGCAGGCCCAGGTGCACGCCGCCCTGCTGATCCTCGCCGACGGCCGCTTCCCGGCCGGCGGCCACGCCCACTCCGGTGGCGCCGAGGCCGCCGTCCGGGCCGGCCGGATCCACGACGCCGACAGCCTCGCGGCCTTCCTCACCGGACGCCTGCACACCACCGGCCTCACCGCCGCCGCCCTCGCCGCGGCCGCCGCCGCCGAGGACGCCGACCCCGCGGACCTCGACGCCGCCGCCGAGGCCCGCACCCCCTCGCCCGCCCTGCGCGACACCAGCCGCCGCCTCGGCCGCCAACTCCTGCGCGCTGCCCACGCCGCCTGGCCGCACCCCGCACTCGACGCACTGCACACCGTCCACCCGCGAGGCCCCCACCACCCCGTCGCGCTCGGCACCACCGCCCGGGCCGCCGGCCTCACCCCCGCGGATGCCGCCGCCCTCGCCGCCTACGAGAGCGTCAACGGCCCCGCCACCGCCTGCGTCCGGCTGCTCGGCCTCGACCCGTACGAGGTCGCCGCCGTGCTCGCCCGGCTCGCGCCCGACCTCGACACGGTGGCCGCCGGAGCCGCGGACGCCGCCGCCCGCGGCACCCTGCCCGCCGCCTCCGCCCCGCTGCTCGACGTCCACGCCGAACAGCACCGCTCCTGGAAGGTCCGCCTCTTTGCATCGTGACCACGTCGACCCCCACGACGCCCCCGCCCGCCACACCTACGCCGAGCAGACCCGCGCCCGCACCCGCCGCGCCCTGCGGATCGGCCTCGGCGGCCCCGTCGGCTCCGGCAAGACCGCCACCGTCGCCGCCCTCTGCCGTGACCTGCGCGACGAGATCTCCCTCGCCGTCGTCACCAACGACATCTACACCACCGAGGACGCCGAGTTCCTGCTGCGCAACGCCGTCCTGCCGCCCGAGCGGATCGCCGCCGTCGAAACAGGGTGCTGCCCGCACACCGCGATCCGCGACGACATCTCCGCCAACCTGGAGGCCGTCGAGGAACTGGAGGAGTCCGTCGGCCCGCTCGACCTGGTGCTCGTCGAGTCCGGCGGCGACAACCTCACCGCCACCTTCAGCCGCGGCCTGGTCGACCACCAGATCTTCGTCATCGACGTCTCCGGCGGCGACAAGATCCCCCGCAAGGGCGGCCCCGGCGTCTCCACGTCCGACCTGCTCGTCGTCAACAAGACCGACCTCGCCCCGCTGGTCGGCGCCGACCTCTCGGTGATGGCCCGCGACGCCGAGGCCCAGCGCGGCGGCCTGCCCACCGTCTTCACCGCCCTCACCGCCCCGGACGGCATCGCCCCGGTCGCCGCGTGGGTCCGCGCCCGGCTCGCCGAACGGTGACCACCACCGCCCCGCACCCGGCCGCCGTCGACGCCACCGCCCGGATCACCGCCGCCCCCGACGGCCGCGGCGGCACCGCCCTGCCCGTCCTCGCCGGCGCCGGGCCGCTCGCCCTGCGCCGCACCCGCGGCGCCCCGGGCACCGCGCACGTCTGCGTCATCGGGTCGATGGCCGCCCCGCTGGGCGGCGACCGGCTCGCCCTGCACGCCGACGTCCGGCCCGGCGCCGCCCTCACCGTCACCAGCGCCGCCGCCACCGTCAGCCTCCCCGGCCGCACCGCCGCCCCCGCCCGCTACGACCTGCACCTGACCGTCGGCGAGGACGCCGAACTCGACTGGCGCCCCGAGCCCGTCATCGCCGCCACCGGCAGTCACCTGCTGCTCACCACCGTCGTCCACCTCGCCCCCGGAGCCCGGCTGCGGCTGCGCGAGGAACAGGTGCTCGGCCGCCTGCACGACCACGCCCGCGGCGCACCGCCCGGGCGGATCACCGCCCGGCTCACCGTCCACCTGGCCGACCGCACCCCGACCGGCCGCACCCCGACCGGCCGCATCCTGCTGGACCAGCAGACCGACCTCGGCCCGGGCGCCCCCGGCTGGGACGGACCCGCCGTCCTCGGCCCGCACCGCACCACCGGACAGCTGCTCACCGTCGGCCTGCCCGCCCCGCCCCCGCCCCCGGCCGGCACCGACGCCGCCCTGCTCACCCTGCCCGGCCCCGCCGACGGCCCGCCCGCCACCCTGCTCACCGCCCTCGCACCGGACGCCCTCGCCCTGCGCCGACTGCTCGCGTCCGACGGCGGCCGGAACGGTCCGGCCCGATCCGTCACCTCCGGGGCCCCTCGAACGTCAGGAAGGTGAGAGCACACCGACGAGGAGGGGCCGCGATGGACCGGAACGACTGGCTGGCCGAGCGCTTCGAGAGCCACCGCAGCCATCTGCGGTCGGTGGCGTACCGGATGCTGGGGTCGCTCGGCGAGGCCGACGACGCCGTGCAGGAGGCCTGGCTGAAGCTGAGCCGCACCGACGCCGACGAGGTGGAGAACCTGGGCGGCTGGCTCACCACCGTGGTCGGCCGGGTCTGCCTGGACATGCTCCGCACCCGCCGGACCCGCCGCGAGGAGCCGATCGGCGAGCGCCTGCCCGACCCCGTGGTGGCGAACGCCGACGGCGCCGACCCCGAGCAGCAGGCGCTGCTCGCCGACTCGGTCGGGCTCGCCCTGCTGGTGGTGCTGGAGCAGCTCGCCCCGGCGGAGCGGCTCGCCTTCGTGCTGCACGACATGTTCGGCCTGCCGTTCGACGAGATCGCGCCGATCGTGGACCGCACCCCGGCCGCCGCCCGGCAGCTGGCCAGCCGAGCCCGGCGCCGCGTCCAGGGGGCCGCGCCGGCGCCGGACCCGGACCCGGTGCGCCGCCGCGAGGTGGTGGACGCCTTCCTCGCCGCCTCCCGCGGCGGCGACTTCGCGGCACTGGTCGCCGTGCTCCACCCGGACGTGGTGCTGCGCGCCGACGACGGCCCGGCCGCGCCGCTGATCGTGGTGCGGGGTGCCCGCGAGGTGGCCTCGCAGGCGTTCCGGTTCCGGCACCTCGCGCCGTTCTCGCGGCCGGCACTGGTCAACGGCGGGGCCGGCACGGTCACCGTGGTCGACGGCCGGCCGGTCTCGGTGATGGACTTCGTGGTCGCCGACGGGTTGATCGTCGCGATCGACATCCTGGCCGACCCGGAGCGCCTGGCCCGGCTCGACCTGGACCTCCTGGAGGACTGAACCCAGGCCCGGGCGTCTGCCCGGGAAGCCGTGAGCCCCACCCGGTGCGGTACCGGGCGGGGCTCGTGGTGACGTGCGGTGGGGCGGCGGGCTCAGCCCGCGTCGGCGGCGCGGCCGCGCCGGTCCAGCGAGGCCAGGTAGGCGTTGTAGGCGGCGAGCTCGGCGTCGCCGTCCCGGTCCGCGGCGCGGTCGCGGCGGCGGGCCTGCCGCTCCTCGGAGCGCGCCCACTGCAGGGTGAGGGCGATCAGCACGATCGCGGTCGGGATCTCGCCGAACGCCCAGGTGATGCCGCCGGCCAGCTCCTGGTCGACCAGCACCTTGGTGCCGGGCGGGGCGGCGGCGTCGGTGAAGGTGGTCACCAGCGGGTGGGTCGCCATCATCACCGCCACGCCGAAGAAGGCGTGGAACGGCATCCCCATGAAGAGCTCCAGGATGCGCATGACGTAGCCCGGCCGGTGCGGGCCCGGGTCCACGCCCATGATCGGCCAGAAGAAGAGCATGCCGATCGCCAGGAAGTGGACCATCATCGCGATGTGCCCGAGGCGGTACTGCATCAGGAAGTCGAACAGCGGCGAGAAGTACAGCGCGTACAGGCTGGCGATGAACAGCGGGATGGTGGCGCCGGGGTGCGAGACCACCCGGACGTACCGGCTGTGCAGCAGCGCCACCAGCAGCTCCCGCGGGCCGCGGCCGCTGCCCTTGCGGGCCGGGCGCAGGGCGCGCAGGGCCAGCGTGATCGGGGCGCCGAGCAGCAGCAGGATGGGGGAGAGCATGGACAGCACCATGTGCTGGATCATGTGGGCGCTGAACAGCACCATGCCGTAGTCGTTCAGGCCGGTGCAGGTGACCAGGACGACCGTGGCGGTGCCCGCCGTCCAGGCGATCAGCCGGCCGACCGGCCACTTGTCGCCGCGCCGCCACAGCCGGACGGCGGCCGCCGTGTACAGGCCGAGGGCGAGCAGTGCGCCGATCAGGAAGGGCCAGTCCGGCGACCAGCCGAGCGCGCTGGACGGGGTGTACGGGCCCAGCGTCCCCATTCCACCGTGGTGGTGCATCCCTGCCATGCCGTCGCCCATCGGCGCGTCCTGCCTTCGCTGGTGCCGACCGCACCCGCCCGAGGGCCGGTCCGGTTCGTCCGTTTTGCTTCCGGCACAGCCTAGGCGGCGCTTACGAACCGTCCGAACCCGGCCCCCCGGCCCGGACGGCCCGGTCCGCCGCGGCGACGGGCGCGCCGGGGTCAGCCCGTGGCCGGTACGAGGGTGTTCTCGCCGGTGCGCCCGGCCGCGAAGTCCGCCACGTTCTGCACGGTGGCGGCGATGATCTGGTCGACCGCGGTACGGGTGAAGTACGCCTGGTGCGAGGTGACCAGCACGCGCGGGAGGGTCATCAGCCGGGCCAGGACGTCGTCGGTCACGCCCTGGACGGACCGGTCGGTGAAGAACACCCCGGTCTCCTCCTCGTACACGTCCAGTGCCACTCCGTGGAACCGGCCTGCCTTCAGCTCCTCCACGAGGGCCGTGCTGTCGATCAGTCCGCCGCGGCTGGAGTTCACCAGGATGGCGTCGTCCTTCATCAGGGCGAGTGCCGCGGCGTCGATCAGATGACGGGTGTCCGGCACCAGCGGGACGTGCAGGCTGACCAGGTCGCTGCGGGCCAGCAGCTCCTCCTTGTCGACGTAGGCCATGCCGAGGTCGACGCAGGCGGGGTTCGGCGCGAGGTCCCAGCCGAGCAGTTCGGTGCCGAAGCCGTGCGCGATCCGGGCGAAGCACTCGCCGATCTTGCCGGTGCCGATGACGCCGACGGTCATCCCGTGGACGTCCCGGCCGAGCAGGCCGTCCAGCCGGAAGTCGAACTCGCGGGTACGGCTGACCGCACGCACCAGCCGCCGGTTGACCGCGAGGGCCATCGCCCAGGCGTGCTCGGCGACCGCGTAGGGGGAGTAGTAGGAGACCCGGGCCACGGTGAGGCCGAGGTCGCGGGCGGCCGCCAGATCGATGTTGTTGAAGCCGGTGGAGCGCTGGGTGACCAGCTTGGTGCCGCCGGCGGCGAGCCGGGCCAGCACCTCGCCGTCCAGCTCGTCGTTGACGCTGCTGGACACCACCGGGAAGCCTTCGGCGAGCGGGGCGGTGTCCCGGGTGAGGAAGACGTCCAGCATGCGCAGCGGGTGCCGGCCGGCGAACGCGGCTTCGAGCAGCGGCCGCTCGTCGGTCTGCACGCCGTAGGCGAGGATCTCCATCGTGTTGCTCCTCCTGCTCGCTCGCGGGCCCTGCGGTCGCTCTCCCAACCTATGGTGTGCCCCGGACCCCGGGCATGGGCCGATCGCCCCCGAAGGCGCGTCGGACCGCAACGGGTACACCGTTACGGCATCGGGTGCACGGACAGGGGCGCGGGGAGCTGTGCAGTCCGGGTGCGGCACGTCGTTCAGATCAGGGCTCGGCCCGATGCTGTGGTGACGACCGCATCCGAATTGCGCAGTTCCCCGCGCCCCTGAGGCGCTGCCCCGCGGGCCGGTCAGCCGCGGCGGCCGGTGAGGGTGCCGGCGAGGGCGGTCAGGGCGAAGAGCACGCCCGCGGCGGCCAGCGCGGCGCCGGAGGAGCCGACCGTGAGGAGCGCCGTCAGCAGCACGGTCGGACCGAGCTCCATCGCCGTGTTGAGCACGCCACCGGCCAGGCCGATCTGCTCCTCGGGGACACCGTCGGTGGCGAGCACCGCCGCGCCGGCGAAGGCGAGGGCCGCGCCGAAGGGCAGCAGCACCAGGCCGGGGACAAGCGGCAGGTAGCCGGAGCCGGCTCCGAGGTGGGCGAGGGCGAACAGGCCGGCCGCGCCGGTGGCGAGACCGATGCCGGTGACGGCCTTCGGCCCGATCCGGCCGACCAGCGGGCCGGCGGCCCGGCCGCCGAGCAGCAGTGCCGCGGCGTACGGGAGGAAGGCGCCGGAGGTGGCGAGCGGGGTCCAGCCCAGGTCCTGCTGGAGGTGCAGGGTGAGCAGCAGGAACAGGGTCGCGGTGCCGCCGGCGCTCAGCAGGGTGGCGGCGAGGCCGAGCAGGCGGCGTCCGCCGCGCAGGAAGCCGAGCGGCAGCAGCGGCTGCGCGGCGCGCCGCTCGCGGAGCACGAAGGCGACGAGCACCAGCAGGCCGAGGGTGAGCGGCAGCTGCCAGCCGCCGGTCTCGGTGAGGACGAGGCCGTAGCTGACCAGCACCGTTCCGGCGGTGGCGAGGACGGCTCCGGGCAGGTCGAGGGCGGGGCGCCGGTCGCGGGCCGGGTCACGGGGCAGCAGTGCGGGGGCGAGGGCGAGGGCACCGGCGGCGACGACCACCGGGACGGCGAACATCCAGCGCCAGGAGAGCCAGCTCGCGACGGCCCCGGAGGCCAGGTTGCCGGTGGTGGCGCCGAGCACCGAGAGCCCGCCCCAGGTGGCCATCGCCCGGCCGTAGGCCGCCGGGCCGGGCAGCAGCGTCCTGAGGACGGCCATCCCGGCGGGGGCGACCAGGGCTGCCGCGGCGCCCTGGAGGAAGCGGAGCAGCAGGAGGGCGGTGTAGCCGGGGGCGGCCGGGGCGGCGATCGAGGCGAGGCCGAGCACCACCAGGCCGGTGGTGAGCATCCGCCGGCCGCCGTAGCGGTCGGTGAGGCGGCCGCCGAGCAGCAGCAGGGCGGCGAAGGAGAGCCCGTAGGCGGCGTTGAGCAGGACCAGCCGGCTGTGGTCGAGGCCGAACTCGCGGCCGATGTCGGGCAGCGGCACGGAGATCGCCATCAGGGTGAAGATCAGCGTCGCCTGGACGGTGCCGAGCAGGGCGAAGCCGGGTGCGGTGCGTGGCGCCGGTGCGCCGGTGGACGTCGGAGTGATGGCCGTGGCAGCCATGGTCTCCCCCTCTTTCTGTACCGTTCGGTCCAATATAAGGCCATGCGGAGGGCCGCCGAGGGGCGGCCGGTGGAGCCGTCGGCCCCGGCGCCCGGGGCTCAGTCGAGCAGTGACAGGGCGAGGTCCGCCGCGTCGGTGACCCGCCGCGGGTCGTCGCCGGCCTTGCCGATCACGCGCATGCCCTGCATCACGGTGAGCAGCAGTCGGGCGAGCGCCCGCGGGTCCTTCTCCGGTGCCAGCTCGCCCTGGGCCTGGGCCCGGGCCAGTGCACCGGCGGTGAGTGTCTCCAGGGTGTCCCAGCTGGCCCGCACGCGGCGGGCCGCGTCCGGGTCGCGGGCGGCGAGTTCGGTGGCGGTGTTGGTGATCAGGCAGCCGCGGTGCCGCTGCTCGCGGACCGCCTCGTCGGCGAAGCGCCGCACCACGGCGCGGACCGTGGGCAGGGCCGCGCCGGGCTGCGACAACTCGGCGAGGAGCTTGGCGTCGGTGTTCTCCCGGTAGCGGTCGAGTGCCTTGAGGAACAGCTCGTGCTTGCCGCCGAAGGTGGCGTACAGGCTCGCGCGGCCGATGCCCAGGTGCCCGGTGAGGTCGGCCACCGAGGTCGCCTCGTACCCGCGCTCCCAGAACAGCTCCAGCGCCGCCTGCAGCGCCGCGTCCGGGTCGAACTCCTTGGTCCTTGCCATGGGAAGACCATAGCGCTATCTGGATCGATCGGTCAAGAAACCTTGGCAGAAAACAAGGGCCCCGCCCGCCAGGACGGCGGACGGGGCTCCAGGGAGGTGCGGGCAGCCGGTCAGATGACCGTCTCGGCCTCGGTGTAGCGCTCCTGCGGCACGGTCTTCAGCTCGGCGACCGCCTCGGCGAGCGGCACCAGGCGGATGTCGGTGCCCTGCAGCGCGGTGATGTGGCCGAAGGCGCCCTTGTGCGCCGCCTCCACCGCGTGCCAGCCGAAGCGGGTGGCGAGCACCCGGTCGTAGGCGGTCGGGGTGCCGCCGCGCTGGGTGTGGCCGAGGATGACCGGACGGGCCTCCTTGCCGAGCCGGTGCTCCAGCTCGCGGGAGAGCTGGGTGGCGATGCCGGTGAACCGCTCGTGGCCGTACATGTCCTTGGTGCCCTCCTCCCACGGCATGGTGCCGGGCTCGGGCTTCGCGCCCTCGGCGCAGACCACGATCGCGAACTTCTTGTGCCGGTCGAAGCGCTCGCGCACCACGTCGGTCAGCTTGTCGATGTGGAAGGGGCGCTCGGGCACCACGATCGCGTGGGCGCCGGCGGCCATGCCCGCGTTCAGGGCGATCCAGCCGGTGTGACGGCCCATCACCTCGACGACCATGACCCGCTGGTGCGACTCGGCGGTGGTCTTGAGCCGGTCCAGCGCGTCGGTCGCCACCGAGACGGCGGTGTCGAAGCCGAAGGTGACGTCGGTGCAGGCGATGTCGTTGTCGATCGTCTTCGGCACGCCGACCACCGGCAGGCCCGCGTCGCTCATCAGCTTCGCGGCCTTCAGGGTGCCCTCGCCGCCGATCGGGATGACCGCATCGATCCCGAGGTCCTTGCAGTGCTGCTTGGCGCGCTCCACGCCGTCCCGCAGGTGGCTCGGCTGGACCCGGGAGGATCCGAGGATCGTGCCGCCCTGGGCGAGGATGCCGCTCACCGACTCGAGGGTGAGCGGACGGTGGACGCCTTCGAGGAGGCCGCGCCAGCCGTCCTGGAAACCGATGATCTCGTCGCCGTGGTCGACCACCCCCCGGTGGACCACGGAACGGATCACGGCGTTCAGTCCGGGGCAGTCACCGCCGCTGGTCAGGACACCAATACGCATTGCTTTGCAACTCCCCTGGGGGCACCTCCCAGCCGCCAGGCTGGGGGGAAGAACCGGAGGCCGGACTACCACCTCGGTGTCGCCACCGCGGACATGTCGCGCCCGGGCGTCTTCAACCGGGCGACCATGGCACAGCATACGGTTCCTGCGTCCGGCCGGGCAGGAGCCGAGCGGGAGCGGCATCGTCGACGCGTCCGCGCAATCTGCAGCCGGACGCCGAGGAGGGTTGCGTCCAGCGATCCCTATTCTCTTATGCATCCCGCCCACGGGGCACCGATTGACCGCAATGCGGTCAATCGGACACCCTCGTCGGGCTCAGGCGGGCTGGCTGGTGGCCGCGATGCGCTCCGCGCGCAGCGCGTCGTACCAGGTCGTGTCCGCCGGCGGCAGCGCGCTGACGTCCAGCGCCAGCTTGATCAGCATGTCGGCGACGGCAGGGTTGCGGGCCATCACCGGTCCGTGCAGGTAGGTGCCGAACACGGTCTCGCGGTACGCGCCCTCGGTGCCGTCGCCGGTGCCGTTGCCGCGGCCCGTCCGCACGCTGGCCAGGGGCTTGACGCCTTCGCCGAGGTGCGTGACGCCCTGGTGGTTCTCGAAACCGGTGAGCTGCGGCAGGCCGAGCTGCGGGTCGACGTCGGCGAGCACGTCGCCGACGCACCGGGCACCCTCGCCGCGGGTCGTCCACACGTCGAGCAGACCGAGGCCCGGCTCGCGCTCGCCGAGGTCGTTGATGAACTCGCGGCCGAGGATCTGGTAGCCGGCGCAGACCGAGAAGATGATCGCACCGTTCTCGGCGGCGCGGACCAGACCGCCGTCGTTGCGCAGCCGCTCCGCGGCGAGCCGCTGCGGGCGGTCCTCACCGCCGCCGATCAGGTAGATGTCGCCGCTGGTCGGCACGGCCTGGTCGGAGCGCACGTCGATCCGGGTCACCCCGAGGCCGCGCTGCCGCGCCCGCCGCTCGACGACCAGCGCGTTGCCGCGGTCGCCGTACGTGCTGAGCAGGTCCGGGTACACCCAGACGAGGCGCAGGCTGCTCTCGTTCATCCTCGAAGGCCTTCCGTACTGCTGCTGCTGAGGCTGCTGGAACTGCGGGTCGGCAGGGTACGACATCAGACCGCCACCGCCTTGCGCAGCTGCTGGAAGGCGGTGTAGTTGGCGATCGCCTCGATCCGGCCGGGCGGGGCCAGCCGGACGGCCTGCTCCAGCGTGTCCACCACCTGGAACTGCAGCCCGGCGACCTCCAGACGGACCGCCAGGTCGAGCTTGCGCTGGCCCATCACGAAGATCGGGTGGCCGGCCAGGCGCTCGTAGTCGACGTCCCACAGCCAGGAGGTGTCGGTGCCGTCCGCGTCCAGCGCGTTCACCGACAGCACCACCGGCGCCGGCGGCTGGTCGATCAGCGTGAAGGTCTCCAGCCAGCCGGCCGGGTTCTTCGCCAGCAGGAGCCGGACGTCCCGGCCCTGGTACTGCACCACGTCGTAGCGGCCGGCCACCGCGGCGACCGTCTGCATCCGCTGCAGCGCGACCTGCGGGGCCACGCCGAAGACCGCCGCGACCGCCGCCGAGCTGGTGGCGTTCGCCAGGTTGGCGCGGCCGGGCAGCTGCAGCTGGATCGGCCAGGCGCCGCGGTGCGGGTCGATGACGTGGGTGCCCTGCAGCGCCCAGTGCGGGTTCGGGCGGCGGAAGCCGCACTGTGAGCAGAACCAGTCCTCGCCGGGGCGCTGCATCACGCCGCCGCAGGACGGGCAGGACCAGGCGTCCTCCTTCCACGCCTGCCCGGCGGCAACCCAGACCACCTTCTTGCAGGAGGAGGCGGCCCAGGTCACCAGCGGGTCGTCGGCGTTGGCGATGATCACCGCGTCCGAGTCCTTCAGGCCCTCGCGCCACTTCTCCGCCATCATGCGGGTCTCGGCGGCGCGGTCCAGCTGGTCGCGGGAGAGGTTCAGCAGCGCTATGGCCTTGGGACGGGTGTCCCGGGCGACCGTGGCCAGGTACTTCTCGTCCACCTCGATCACGCCGAAGCGCGCCTCCGAGCCGCCGGCCAGTGCGGCCGTGATGCCGGCCGGCATGTTGGCGCCCAGCGCGTTGGAGACCACCGGGCCGGCGGCGCGCAGGGCCTCGGCGATCAGCCGGGTGGTGGTGGTCTTGCCGTTGGTCGCGCTGACCAGCACCACGTCGAGGTGCTCGGCCAGGGTCGCGAGCAGATCGGGGTCGAGCTTGAGTGCGATCTTGCCGCCGATCACCGAGCCACTGCCGCGGCCGGCCTTCTGCGAGAGGGCGGCGGCCATCTTGCCGGCCGTCACGGCGATCTTGGCGCGGGCGGGCAGCGAGGCGTCGCGTGCGGCTTCCGGACCGGTGCCTGGCATGCTCAGTGGTTCCTCCTTGCTGCGGCGCCGCCCCGGTCGTGCGTGACCGTCGGACGGCAGGGACGGGGGTCAGCCTACCCACTCCGGCGGCGGGCTTTGAGCGGCGGACCCCGTGCGGCCTGCCGGGACCGCCCGGACGGCCTGCGACCCGCAGCCCGCGAAGGGGGCCTTTGGGGGCTCGGGCAGGTGTGCGGACCATCCCGCCCGCCCCGGCCGTCGGGCCGCGCGCACCGGTCTCGCCGGTCCGGCGGACACCCCCTCAGGAGTGGCTGCTGCCGGTACCGCTGCGGTCTGCGTCACGGTGCCGCGCAGTACGGCGGCCGGGCCGTCCGCGGCCGTGCCGATCAGGATCTCGCGCAGGATCTCGCGGCAGGTCCGCAGGGCGCGGACGGGCGGCAGTCCTGGCCGTCGCGCACCCCTGCGTGCGTGGCTCGGACACCGGACCCGGTGCCCGGCAGGGTGAGAAAGGGACATACCGGCTCTGAGGGGGTGTCAGGGGGGCGTACGGGGCCCGTACCCCGCCCGCGCCCCTCCAGCCGGCGGAGCGGACGGTACTCCGGCCCGGCCGCGGGGTGCGGCCGGGCCGGAGTCCGTTCGGAGCGTGGTCGGGTCCGCTCGGGGTACTGCGGGTGCCGGCGCCTCAGCGGCGCGGGCGGGTGGGCCAGGGGGTGGGCAGCTTGTCGGCGGCCTCCGCGAGGTGCGCGGTGATCACCAGCGTGCCGTCCTCGACCTGGTAGTCGAGCGGGGCCGAGAGCCGGCGCATGGTGGAGATCAACCCGGTGTTGGAGGAGTGGGTCACCGCGTAGACGGTCGCCACCCCGGCCTCCAGGGCGAGTGCGGCCATCCGGCGCAGCAGGTCGACGCCGAGGCCCTGCCGCTGCCAGTCGTCCTCGACCAGCAGGGCGACCTCGGCACCGTCGTCGTCCCACATGAGGTGGGCGAGGGCGACGATCCGGCCGTCCGCCTCCTCGACCGCGAGGGTCTGCCCGTGCCGCGGGTCGAGCAGGTGGTCGAGGTAGCGGTCGGCGTCCTTGACCGGGCCGTGGTAGCGCTTGCGCAGGGTGTCGGCCGAGCAGCGCCCGTGCATCTCCAGCGCGGCCTGCTTGTCGCCGGGCTCGGCGCGGCGGACGGTCAGGTCGGCGCCGGCCGGCCGGGCGAGCCTGGCCTCGACCTTGGGCACCCGCGGGCCGAGCAGGCTGTCGAGCTCCACCAGGGCCTGGCCGCGGGCGAACTCGGTCGGGGTGAACGGCAGGTGCGGCCGGGTCAGCTCGATGAGGTCGCCGCCGGGGACGGGCAGCCGCATGGTGTGGCCGTCCACCCCGGCCGGGGTGGACCGGCCGCGGTCCGGATACTGCCGGATCGTGCACCGGCCGAACAGCTGCCGCAGCGCGACCGGCAGCTCGGCGGCGTCCAGCGCGGTGCGGGTGGCTAGGGCGAGCACGTGCGTGGGCGCGTCGACCAGCTCGTGCGCGTCGGCGCGGTCCGTCCAGATGTCGGTGCCGCCGGCCGCGGCGACCGCCGCGGTCAGGTCGGCCCGGTCCAGGTCGGCCGGGGCGCGCAGGAAGAACTCGTCGACGGTGCCGGCGGCCAGCGGGTGCGACTGCATCGAGACGATGTTGACCCGGCGCTCGGCCAGGGCCGTGCAGACCCGGGCCAGGCTGCCGGGGGAGTCCTCGACCGTGGTGCGGACCCGCCACAGCACGGTCTCCTCCAGGGCACCCAGGGGGCCGCCCACCGCGGCCTCCCCGGGCGGCGCATGGGTGTCCGGCGCGGGCGGTCCGTGCGGCCGCCGGTGCGCCCACCAGCCGTGGAAGACGGCCGTGGCGAGCAGGGCGACGGCCGACACGACGAGCAGCACCGGGCCGTCGTGGCCGTGCACGACCACGTTGGAGACCAGGTCGGCGGTGGCGACGGCGAGGAAGACGGCGGCGAGTTCGACGGTCTCTCTGCGCCAGCGGTGGGTCCGGGCGGCGCGCCGCTGGGCGCGCGAGGGGGCGGCGGTGGTGACGGGTTCACGAGTGTCCATGCAGGTATCGTGTCGCGCCGGTGTTTCACGATCACGAATCCCCCGTGACCTGACGGTAAATGTCTCCGCGGCCGGCCCCTCGCCGTGATCGGTGCACGTCAGGCGGGGCCGTCGGTGTCCGGACGGGCCGTCAGCGCGGCTGCGGCGGTGTGCACTTCGTCCACGAGCAGCCGGACGTCGGCCTCGGTGGTGGTGGCGTTGAGCAGGCAGGCACGGAGCATTTCGCGGCCGCCGAGCACGGCGCCGGTGACGAACACCCGGCCGCGCAGCTGGATCGCCGCGGGCAGCTCCCGGTTGAGCCGGTCCAGGGTCTCCGCGTCCAGCCCGGCGGCCCGGTAGCGGAAGGCCACGATCGAGGTCTCCACCGGGGCGAGCAGCTCCAGCGCCGGGTCGGCCTCGACGAGCTCGCCGAGCCGGCGGGCCAGTGCGGTGGTGTGCGCGATGTCGGCGGCGACGCCCTCGCGGCCGCGGTGCGCGACGGACGCCCACACCTTGAGCGAGCGGAACGGCCGGGTCTGCTCGGTGCCGTACTCCGAGAACCAGCCGAGTGATCCGGCCGCCTCGTCGCGCAGGTAGGACGGCACCAGGCTGAAGGTGCCGCGCAGCGCGTCGGTGTCGCGGACGAGCGCGCAGCCGCAGTCCACCGGCACGCCCAGCCACTTGTGCGGGTCGAGGGCGAGCGAGTCGGCGCGGTCCATGCCCGCGTAGCGGTGGGCGATCACCGGGTCGAGCACGCCGAAGGCACCGTACGCGCCGTCCACGTGCAGCCACAGGCCCTCGCGCTCGGCGATGTCGGCGATCGGGTGGAAGGGGTCGACGGCGCCGGTGCCGACGGTGCCGGCCGAGGCGGCCACCAGGAAGGGCAGCCGGCCGGCCGCCCGGTCCTCGGCGATCGCGGACGCCAGGGCGGCGGTGTCCAGCCGGCCCTCGGCGTCGGTGGCGACGGTGCGCAGGTGACGGCTGCCGAGGCCGAGCAGTTCGGCCGCCTTGCGGACGCAGGAGTGCGTCTCGCCGGTGACGTAGCCGACCAGCGGCGGCAGCGCGGCCAGCCCCTCCTCGCGGACGTCCACGCCGGCGCGCAGTGCGGCCCGGTTCCGGGCGGCGGCCAGGCAGACGATGGTGGCCATCGAGGTGCCCGAGGTGAGCAGGCCGCCGCCGGGCGGGTGCGGGAAGCCGACCAGCTCGGCGATCCAGCGGACGACGGCCCGCTCCAGGTGGACGTCGGCGTGGTCGCCGCCGGCCGAGCTGGGGTTCATCGCGGAGGCCACCAGGGTGGCGAGCACGCCGGCGGGCTGCGGGGCGGAGTTCACCCAGCCGAAGAACCGCGGGTTGCCGTTGCCCATCGGCGCCGGCAGGACCTGCTCGGCGACGGTCTTGAGCAGCCCGTCCAGGCCGGTGCCGGTCTCGGGCAGCGGCAGGTCCAGCAGGGCCTGCCGGTCGGCCTCCGCCATCGGCTGCCAGACCGGCCGCCCGGCCAGGCCCTCCAGGTAGTCGGCGACCAGGTCGGCCGCGGCGTGCGCCGCGCTGCGGAAGTCTTCGGAGGTCATGGTGGGTGCGCTCCAGCGAACGGGGGCCGGGGGAAGCAATGGCGCGGCTTCCTCGGCGCACCCGCGTGCCGATCGTACGCTCCTTGCACCTGCTGGTGAGCAGGAGCACCTGGGTGCACCCCCAGGGGCGCGGGGAACTGCGCAATCCAGGGGTGGCGGCCGTGCACATTCGGCTCGGCCCGTGCTGTCACGACGCCCGCCCTTCGGCGGGAGGTGCCCCCGCGGCCCTGCGGTCGGGCTCAGTCCAGGGTGCTGGACAGCCCGCCCGCGGAGCGGCAGTAGCCGGCGATCTCCTTGTCGGTGATCTGCTTGCACAGCTTGGCGGCGGCGCCGGACTCGGTGTAGTTGACCGTCCAGTAGCTGACCAGGCCCTGGGTGCAGGCCTTGCGCTGCCAGGTGTCGGCGGCGGTGGCGCACTGCTGGGCGGCCCAGTCGGCGCGGTCCAGGTTGTACTTCATGGTGCGCGAGCCGACCCCGCGGCTGCAGTCGTTGGCGCCGCCGCTGGCCTGCGCGTTGAGGCACCACTTCAGTGCCCCGGCGAAGGCCTCGGGGTGGTTGGCGTAGTCGTGCGAGCTGAGGTAGAGGGTCGGTGCGTAGAAGAAGCAGGCGGACTGGAAGAGGGCCGGCTGTTCGGGGCAGGGGTAGAGCGGTTCGGCGGCGAGCTTGTCGGCGGGCAGGTTCGCCTTGGCCTTCTCGTCCTCCTCGTCGGGTGCGAAGAGCTGCATGAACAGGCCCTCGGAGCAGGTGATCCGCCGGCTGGTGGTGGGGAACTTGCTGCACAGGTCGCGGGCGGACGGGATGTCCTGCTGGGTGACGAACATGATCCCGTGGCCGACGCCGTGGATGCACGGGCCGGTGTTGGCGGGCGCGCACAGTGTGAGGATGTCCTGCTGCGGGTTCTTGGAGGCCGCGAGCATCTCCTCGACCGCGCCGTGCAGGTAGCCGGCCGCGCAGGTCTCGTGCGGGAAGGAGATCACCTTCTGGAAGTCCTCGTGGTACCGCTTCACCGCCGTGTGGCCGAGCTCGTGCGCGATCGGGTGGCAGAACCGCACGGTGTACGGCTTCTCCTTGGTGATCTTGTCGAGGTCGGCCAGCGCCACGCCGGGGTCGGTGGCGTCCATCTCGGCCACCAGCTTGTTCCGCAGGGTGGAGCGGGTCCACACCGCCGGGTCACCGGTCGGTGTGGCGGACGCCTGGGTGGCACCGCCGGGTGCGGCCTGCGTGGTGGCGGGACCGCCGGCCGCCACCGGGGCCGTCTCGGGCGTCCAGGGGGTCACCGAGACCGCGCCGATCCCGAGCACGCCGAGCAGGACTGCGGTGACGATCGCGAAGATCCGCGGATGCATGGTGCTGATTCCCCCGGTGGTCGACGACGGACGGGCGGCACACCCATCCTGACGTCGGCGGCACCGATTGCACGGATCGGCCGCCGCCGAACGGTGAAGTGTCGGCACCCCCGGGGGAGCGGTTTCCCCCGGACGGCGCAACAGGCCCCCCTGTCGACACCTCACGTCCACCGTCTCACATCACGAGTGACACGTCGTACGTTCGCAGCCAGTCGTCGATGCCGAGCACGACTTCGGTGGCGGCCCGGGCGTACTGCGGGTCGGCGCCGGGGGCCAGCGCCGCGGCGACGGCCCCGCGGTCCAGCAGGGCCGCGGCGGGGGAGTCCCGGTCGGCGGCGAGCCGGCCGAGGGCCGCCTGCAGGGAGCGCGGGTAGCGCAGGTCCTGGATCGACGGGTAGGGGCTCTTCGCCCGGTCGGCGACCGCGGCCGGCAGCAGGTCGCGGACGGCGGCCCGCAGCAGGCTCTTCTCCCGGCCGTCGGCGGACTTGATCCGCCACGGCGTGTTGAAGACGTACTGGACCAGCCGGTGGTCGCAGAACGGCACCCGCACCTCCAGGCCGCAGGCCATCGACAGCCGGTCCTTGCGATCCAGCAGGATGCGGACGAACCGGGTCAGGCTCAGGTGGGTGAGTTCGCGCATCCGGCGCTCCACCGGGTCGGTGCCGGGCAGCTGCGGTACGGCGGAGATCGCCTCGCGGTAGCGGTCGGCGCGGTAGGCGTCCAGGTTCAGCCCGGTCAGCAGGCCCGGGTCGAGCAGGCCCTCCCGCGGGCCGGCGCCGAGCCCGGCGGTGCGGGCCAGCAGGGCCGCCCAGGGGAAGGTCTCGGCCGCGATCAGCGCCGGGTCGTGGAACCAGGGGTAGCCGCCGAACAGCTCGTCCGCGGCCTCGCCGGACAGCGCCACCGTCGAGTCCCGGCGCACCGCGCGGAAGAGCAGCAGCATCGAGGTGTCCATGTCGCCGAACTCCCACGGCAGATCGCGGGCGCGCAGCACCGCCGTCCGGTGCACCGGGTCGCTCAGGGCGTCGCTGTCCAGCTCGACGGTGCGGTGGTCGGTGCCGACGTGCTCGGCGAGCAGCCGGGCGTAGGGTCCGTCCGGGGTGCCGCGCATCGCGTCGGGGCGGAAGCGCGCGGTCTGCCCGGCGTAGTCGACGGCGAAGGTGCGGACGGGGCCCGCGCCACGCCGCCGCAGCGCCTGCGCGGCGAGCGCGGTGATCGCACTGGAGTCGAGCCCGCCGGAGAGCAGGGCGCACAGCGGCACGTCGGAGTCCAGCTGCCGCCGTACGGTGTCGGCGAGCAGCTCACGGACGGTCGCGGTGGTGGCCGGGCCGTCGTCGGTGTGCTCCCGGGCCTCCAGCGCCCAGTACCGGCGGGTGGTCAGCCCGGAGCGCCGGACGGTGACCACCTGGCCGGGCTGCACCTCGGTCAGGCCCCGGTAGACGGCGTGCCCGGGGGTGCGGGCGGTGCTGAGCAGTTCGCGCAGCCCGTCGAGGTCGACCGCGGGGCGCAGCGCCGGGTGGGCGAACAGGGCCTTGGGTTCGGAGCCGAACAGCACGCCGCCGTCGGTGCGGTGGTAGTGCAGCGGTTTGACACCCATCCGGTCGCGGACGAGCAGCAGCTCCTCGCGGCGGGCGTCCCACAGGGCGAAGGCGTACATGCCGTTCAGCCGGTCGACGAAGCGCGCGCCCCACTGCAGGTAGGCGCGCAGTACGACCTCGGTGTCGCTGCGGGTGCGGAAGCGGTGCCCGGCGTGCTGCAGGGCGGTGCGCAGCTCGCGGTGGTTGAAGACCTCGCCGCTGTAGCTGAGGACGGCGGGGGAGTGCCCGCCCTGTTCGGCGGCCATCGGCTGGGCGCCGCCGGCCGGGTCGATCACCGCGAGCCGCCGGTGGCCGAGCGCGGCGTGCCGGGTGAGGTGCAGCCCGCCGCCGTCCGGGCCGCGACAGGCCATGGTGGCCGTCATCGCCTCCAGCGCCGCGCGCTCCCGGGTGAGGTCCCGGTCGAACGCCACCCACCCCGCGATTCCGCACATGCCGCCTCCGCAGCTGTCTTTGGCGTGTACGGATCAGCACGCTACGCGGAGGCGTTCGGGCACTGCAAGTGTGTTCGAGAGGGGTGAACCAAGGAATGTCTGCCCGATTTCGGGCAGAAATCTTGGGTATCCGGCGAGCGGGCGCATAGAGTCCTCGACCGTGCCCGCCTCACCCCACCCTCACGAAGACCTCCTCGCCCACCTCACCCGCACCAGCCCGCTCGGGCCGGGCGAGGCGGCGCGGGTCGTCGCGGAGGTGATCGCGTACTTCTCCGAGACCACCGAGGAGTACGTCCGCCGCCGCCACGGTGAGCTGCAGGCACGCGGCCTGACCAACGAGCGGATCTTCGCCCGCCTCGGCGCCGAACTGGCGTCCCGGCGAGTCGCGGCGCCCGAGCTGTCCACCCGCCAGCTGCGCCGCATCGTGTACGGGTGAGCCGCCCGACCGCTGAACCGAAGGAGTCCCACCCATGTGCGGAATCGTGGCCTACATCGGCCCCAAGGACGCGACCACCTTCCTGCTGGAAGGCCTGCAGCGACTGGAGTACCGCGGCTACGACTCGGCCGGCGTCGCCGTCACCGGCAAGACCGGCACCCTGAAGGTCTGCAAGACGAAGGGCCGGGTCGCCGACCTCGCCGCCGCCGTCCCCGCCCGCTTCAAGGGCACCACCGGCATCGGCCACACCCGCTGGGCCACCCACGGCGAGCCCAGCGACGCCAACGCCCACCCGCACGTCGACAACGCCGAGCACATCGCCGTCGTGCACAACGGCATCATCGAGAACGCCGACGAGCTGCGCGCCAAGCTCACCGCCGAGGGCGCCGTCTTCACCTCCGAGACCGACACCGAGGTGCTCGCCCACCTGGTCGCCGCGCACGGCGGCGAGGGCACCGAGCTGGAGGACGCCGTCCGCGCCGCCCTCAAGCACGTCGTCGGCACCTACGGCATCGCCGTCGTCGACGCCCGCCAGCCCGACCGCATCGTCGTCGCCCGCAACGGCAGCCCGATCGTGCTCGGCCTCGGCGAGAAGGAGATGTTCGCCGCCTCCGACGTCGCCGCGCTCGTCCGCTACACCCGCCAGGTCGTCCATCTGGAGGACGGCGAACTCGCCGTCGTCCGCGCCGACGGCTTCCGCACCTTCACCGAGGACGCCCGCACCGTCACCCGCCAGCCGTCCACCGTCGACTGGGAGGTCGGCTCCTACGACACCGGCGGCTACGAGCACTACCTGCTCAAGGAGATCCACGAGCAGCCCGCCGCCGTCGAGCGCACCCTCTCCGGCCGCCTCGACGAGCGCTTCGCCACCGCCCACCTCGGCGGCCTCAACCTCGACGCCCGCGAACTGCGCGAGATCCGCCGGGTGAAGATCCTCGGCTGCGGCTCCGCCTACTACGCCGGCGAGATGGGCGCCCAGCTCATCGAGGAGCTCGCCCGGATCCCCGCCCACAGCGAGCCGGCCTCCGAGTTCCGCTACCGCAACCCCGTCATCGAGGCAGACACCCTGTACGTGGCCGTCAGCCAGTCCGGCGAGACCTACGACACCCTCGCCGCCGTCCAGGAGATCAAGCGCAAGGGCGGCCGCGTCCTCGGCGTCGTCAACACCGTCGGCAGCGCCATCGCCCGCGAGTGCGACGGCGGCATCTACCTGCACGCCGGCCCGGAGATCTCGGTCGCCTCCACCAAGGCCTTCACCTCCACGGTGATCGCCTTCGCACTGCTCGCCCTGCACTTCGGCCGCATCCACGACCTCTCGCCCGCCGACGGCCGCCGCATCGTCGCCGCGCTCAAGGCCCTGCCCGGCCACATCCGGCAGATCCTCGACCAGCAGGACGAGATCGCCAAGCTCGCCGCCGAGTACGCCGACAACGCCGGAATGATGTTCATCGGCCGGGTCCGCGGCTACCCGGTCGCCCGCGAGGGCGCCCAGAAGCTCAAGGAGATCAGCTACGTCCACGCCGAGGCGTACCCCGCGAGCGAGCTCAAGCACGGCCCGCTCGCGCTGATCAGCCCCGAACTCCCCACCGTCGCCCTCGTCCCCGACGACGAGCTGCTCGACAAGAACCTCACCACCCTCGGCGAGATCAAGGCCCGCTCCGGCCGCGTCCTCGCGATCGCCCACCGTGCTCCCGAGACCAAGCTCGCCGACCACTGCATCGTCGTCCCCAAGAGCGAGCCCGAGCTCGACCCGCTGCTCCTCAACATCCCGCTGCAGCTGCTGGCCTACCACGCCGCGGTCGCCCTCGGCCGCGACGTCGACAAGCCGCGCAACCTCGCCAAGTCCGTCACCGTCGAGTAGCCGCACGCGGCCGGCCGGACGGCGGGACGGCTCCCCGTCCCGCCGTCCGGCCCGCCGGCGCTGCGGACCGGCCTGTCTAGCCGAGAGACGCGGCGAAACGGCCGGCCTTGGCATCGTCGGCCGACAACGTGATCTTCCCGCGGTGACTGATCTCCACCTGGTAGAACTTCGGGCCGTCCGGAACGTTGCTCACCCAGACCGGGAACCGGCAGGTCAGGCCGGACCGCGCGCCGGTGTTGAGGTGACCTGTGGCGATGACCTGTCCCGTGGCGTCGTAGACCGTGACCGCGGAGCCCTCTCCGATGTCGCCGTAGCCGCCCGTTCCCGTGCACGAGCCGCTGCCGAAGCCGGCCTGGTTCAACTCCATCGTCCCGGTCAGGTTGAACGTCGCCGCGGACGCCGACGGCGAGGTGGCCGGCTTCGTCACCGAAGAGCCCGATGCTGCCCACGCAATGCCGACGACGCCCGCTCCCACCAGGAGCCCTGCTGTGGCGGCGACGCCCGGGAGCAGCCACGCCGACCTGGTGGAAGAAGGCGGTTCAACCGGTGGCTCCGACAGGGGCGGATGCGCCACGGACGGCACCGCGAGGGCAGGGTCCGGGATTTCATCGTGGGACATGCCGGGCAGCGTCCCAGCATGACTGACACTCCGTCAGGCAAGTCGCCGATCCGTGATCGGCGCAGGTGTCCAGTGGTCCGCGACGATCCGTAGCGTGGTGACGGCCGGGTCGACGGCTCCGCGGACGTGCCCGGTGGGGGCGGCGGCCACCTTCCGGAGGAAGGCGACGAGTTCGGCGGTGATCTCCTCGCCGGGCAGGACGTTCGGTATGCCGGGCGGGTAGGCGGACAGCGTGTCCGCGGAGATCCGTCCCACGGCCTCCGCTGCGGGCACCGACCGCCCCGGCGCCAGGAACGCCTCCCGCGGCGTCATCCGGACGGGTCCCGGCTCGGGGAGCTCCAGCCCCGGGGTGCCGTCGGCGACTCCCGGCACCACCGGCAGGGCGTGCAGCGCCGCCGCGAACCGCTCCGCGTCCGGCCCGGCACCCGCGCCGACCACGGCCACCACGGCGGCGTCGGTCGCGACCTCCACCAGCACGCCGTGTTCCTGCATCAGCCGTCGCCGCGCCTCGTGCCCGGAGATGCCCCCGGCCCGCACGTCCACCGAGACCCGCAGCGGGTCGCTGGCCACGATGTCCCGGAAGCGTCCGAAGCCGTCGCTGACCACCCGGAACCGCCCGCCGGCCCGCACCGCGGCCCGCATCGCGTCGGCGGCGGCCAGCGACTCCGTGATCGCCCGGTGGCCGGTGACCAGCGTCCGCCGGGCCTCGTCCAGCGAGGCCAGCAGCAGCGAGCTGGCGCTGGTCGACTGCGTGAGGTGGTGGACCCGTTCGACGAGAGGTTCCAGCCGGTCCGCGAAGGGCCCGTTGCCGAGGTGCAGCATGGCGGCCTGGGTGAGTGCCCCGCCGAGCTTGTGGGTGCTGGAGACCACCAGGTCGGCGCCGAGCGCGAGCGCGTTCGCGGGCAGGGCGGGGTGGAAGCCGAAGTGCGAGCCCCAGGCCTCGTCGACGATCAGCGGGACCCCGGCGGCGTGCGCGACCCGCGCGAGTGCGGCGACGTCGGCCACCGCACCGAAGTAGCTGGGGGTGACGACGTACGCGGCCGCCGCGTCCGGGTTCCGGGCGAGTGCGACGGCGAGGTCCCCGGCGGTGACGCCGTGCGCGATGCCCGTCCGGGCGTCCACGGTCGGCTGGACGAACGCGGCGCCCAGGCCGGACAGCACCAGGCCGTCGACCACGCTGGAGTGCACGCTGCGCTGGACGACGAGGGTCCGTCCGAGCGACTGCGCGACCAGTGCGGCGATCCGGTTGCCCTGGGAGGCGCCGTTGGTGAGGAACCAGGTCCGCCGGGCGCCCCAGGCGTCGGCGGCCAGCTGCAGGGCCTGCTCCATCGGGTTGTCCGGGCCCAGGTCGATGCCCTCCAGCAGCGGCGGCACGTCGCGCCGCAGCACCGCCTCGCCGACGTGCCCGGCCAGTCCGGCGAAGCGGTCCGGGTCGGCGGCGTGCCCGGGCACGTTGAGCCGCAGCCAGTCGCGGTCCGCGCTCGCCCGCACGGCCTCGGCGTACGGGGCGCGCTGCTGGGCCGGGTCGGCGGCGGCGGGGACGGGGGAGGAGAGGGTCATGGTGCTCACCTCCCGACCGTCGCACCGCGCCGCCCATCGAGGAACCCGGTACTTTTCTGGACATCTCCAGAAAACATCGATGGCCCCACCCCGGCCGCCGACCGGACCACCGACAACCGAGGCCCCGCCCGTGCTCGATCTCCGCCACCTGCAGGTGCTCCGCGCCATCGCCCGTGAGGGCTCGCTGGCCGCCGCCGGCCGCTCCCTGCGGCACAGCCAGCCGACCGTGAGCCACCACCTGGCCACCCTGGAGGCGCACTTCCGCACCCCGCTGGTGCACCGCGGCGCCCGCGGCGCCGTCCTCACCGAGGCGGGCCTCGCCCTGCTGCCGCACGCCGAGGCGGTGCTCGACCGGGTCCGGGTCGCCGAGCGCGAGATCGCCGACCTGGTGGATCGCGGTGCCGCCACCCTCCGCGTCGGGACCTTCCCGACCGCGGGCGCGCTGCTGCTGCCGCCCGCGGTCCGCACCCTGTACCGCGCGGGCGTCCACCTGGCCCTCACCGAGGGCGAGCTGCCAGCCCTGCTGGCCGGGCTGCGCAGCCGACAGTTGCAGGTCGCCCTGGTCTACTCCCGTCCGGACGGCGGCCTGGACCTCGGCGAGGACTTCGTCGTCCACCCGCTGCTGGAGGACCCGCTGCAGCTCGTCCTGCCGGCCGACCACCCGCAGGCCGTCCGCGACCGGGTGCCGCTGGCCGCGCTGCGCGAGGACGGCTGGATCCTCGGCGTCAGCGACGCCGACCCGGTGGACCGGGTGCTGTTCCGGGCCTGCGCGGAGGACGGCTTCGAACCGGTGCCGGTGCTGCGCACCGACGACTACGGCGTGCTGCAGGGGTTCGTCGCCGCCGGGGTCGGTGTGGCGCTGCTGCCGCGGCTCGGCCTCGGCCCGCACCGGGAGGACCTCGTGGTGCGGCCGGTCGACGGTCCGCAACTGGCCCGGCGGATCGGCGTCGCCGCGCTGCGCACCAGTGACTCCGCCAACGCCAGGGCCCTGTTGGCAGCCCTGCGTGACGAGGCGGACCGACTGCGTCACCGCTGGTCGGAGGCGGACCGGGCGGCGGGCGGCGGGGGGTGATGCTCCGTCAGTCCGGGTGGACTATGGTGCGACCATGGCACTGGAGTGGGAGCAGGTCGTCGTCGACTCCGCCGATCCGGTGGCCCTCGGCCGCTGGTGGGTGTCCGCCCTCGGGTGGACGGTGGTCAACGACGCGCCGGACGAGTTCGAGATCCGCCCGTCCGCGGACCGGCTGCCCGGCCTGGTCTTCGTCCCGGTGCCCGAGCGCAAGCAGCTGAAGAACCGCCTCCACCTGGACTTCCGTCCCGACGACCAGGCGGCCGAGGTCGAGCGGCTGCTCGCCCTCGGCGCCCGCCGGGCCGACGTCGGACAGGACGGGGCACCCTGGGTCGTCCTCGCAGACCCGGAAGGCAATGAGTTCTGCGTCCTCGCCCAACGAAGCGACCCTTGAACGGGACCCCACACTCGGGAGACTTGCGATGCGATTCGGGATCATCGGTACGGGCACGGTGGGCCGCACCCTGGCGGCCAAGCTCGTCGCGCTGGGCCACGAGGTCACCCTCGGCTCGCGCACCAAGGACAACACGGCGGCCGTCTCCTGGGCGGAGCAGTCCGGCCCGAACGGCCACGCCGGCACCTTCGCCGACGCCGCCGAGTTCGGCGAGGTCGTGATCAACGCCACGGCCGGCACGGTGTCCCTCCCCGCGCTGCGGCTCGCCGGCGCGGAGCGGCTCGCCGGCAAGGTGCTGATCGACGTCTCCAACCCGCTGGTCTTCTCGCCGACCGGCGAGGTCAGCCTGGAGCCGGTCAACACCGACAGCGTCGGCGAGCAGATCCAGCGGGAGTTCCCCGAGGCCCGGGTGGTCAAGGCGCTCAACACGCTGTCCGCCCCGCTGATGGTGGACCCGGGCCGGGTGCCCGGCCCGCACCAGCTGTTCGTCGCGGGGGAGGACCCCGAGGCGAAGGCCCTGGTCCGCGGTGTGCTGGAGCAGTTCGGCTGGCCCGGCGAGGACGTCATCGACCTCGGCGGGATCAGTGCGGCCCGCGGCACCGAGATGCTGATGCCGTTCTGGCTCAGGCTGATGGGCCACTTCGGCCACACCGACTTCAACTACTCGATCAGGAGCGCCGACTGACCATGACGGACCAGGCACCACCCCCGTACCGGCCGGTCACCGAGGACTGGCAGACCGCCCTCGCCGTCGTCGCGCACCCGGACGACATGGAGTACGGCGCCGCGGCCGCCGTCGCCCGCTGGACCTCCCAGGGCAAGCGCGTCGTCTACGCGATGGCCACCAGCGGCGAGGCGGGCATCGACTCGATGGACCCGGAGACCTGCCGCCGCGTCCGCGAGGAGGAGCAGATCGCCTCCGCCGCTCTCGTCGGCGTCGACGTGGTGGAGTTCCTCGGCCACCCGGACGGCGTCGTCGAGTACGGGCTGCCGCTGCGCAAGGACATCGCCCGGACGATCCGGCGGCACCGCCCGGAGATCGTGATCACCACCAACTTCCGCGAGACCTACGGGGGGACGTGGCCCAACCAGGCGGACCACATCGCCGTCGGCCGCGCCACCCTGGACGCCGTCCGGGACGCCAGCAACCGCTGGGTCTTCCGCGACCTGCTGGACGAGGGCCACGAGCCGTGGAACGGCGTCCGGCAGCTGTGGGCCGCGGCCTCGCCGGACTCCGGCCACGCGGTGGACACCACCGAGTCCTTCGACCGCGGTGTCGCCTCGCTGGAGGCGCACCGCGCGTACCTGGACGGACTCGGGGCCGACATGGCGGACGCCCGCGGCACGCTCGAGACCTTCGGGGCGATGGCCGGTGAGCGGCTCGGCACCCGCTACGCGTCGCCGTTCGAGGTCATCCTGCTGGGCTGACCGCTCGCTCCGCCCGGGCCGGAACCGCCCGCGCCGGTCCCGCCCGTCCCCGGCCGGCCCCCGCCGCTCCCCCGCGGGGGCGGGCCGGGCTGCGCCCCGGGCCCGTCCTCCGGCTCTTCCGCGGGCCCGTCCTCCGCCGGCGCGTCCCCGCCCTCCGCGGTTCCGCCGGAGGCTGTCGTGTCCGCGTCGGCTGTGGTCCCGGCGGCGGCCCGGCGGCGGCGCCGCAGGTAGGTGCGGAGCCCGATGGCGGCGGCCAGCACGCCGATCCCGGCCAGCAGGTAGATCTGGTAGCGCAGCGCCTGCTCGTACAGGGTGCCGATGTCGGTGCCGAGGGCGTAGCCGAGCGCGGCCCAGACGCCCACCCAGAGCGCGGCGCCGACCACGTTGGCGGGCAGGAAGCGCCGCCAGGCCATGTCGGTGGTGCCGGCGATGATGCCGTTGGTCTGGCGCAGGACGTCGACGAACCGGGCGACGACGACGACCTTGACGCCGTTGCGCCGGAAGAAGCCCTCGGCGTGGGCCATCCGGGCCGGGGTGAGCCAGACGTACCGGCCCCAGCGGTGGACGAAGGCGTGGCCGCCGGTGCGGCCGATCAGGTAGCCGAGGCTGTTGCCGACCACGGCGGCGGTGAACGCCACCGCGACCACGCCCGCGATGGACATCCGGCCGGTGCCCGCGTAGACGGCGGCCAGCACCAGGACGGTCTGGCCGGGCACCGGGATGCCGCAGTTGTCGAGCAGCACGAGCAGGCCCACTGCCAGATAGCCGTAGTCGTCCAGCAGTGGGGCCAGGTGGGCCAGCGGGCCCGGCAGCGGGGGCGGGGTCAATCCCTTAGCGGTGTTCCTGCTGGTGCTCGATGACGCAGTCGGGGCCCGGGTAGACCAGGCCGTCGTGGCCGTCCTCGAAGCGGACCAGGTACGGGGGCTCGCCGTCGGTTCCGCGGACCTCGATGATCTCGCCCTTGCGGTCCACCATGCCGACGGACCTGCTGTGGATGTGGAGCTGGTCGCCCACAATGGCTTGCATGATCATGCTCCTCGGTGGCTGTCGACGCTGAACTGTGCTTCCACTCTGCGGCGCGGTCCCGGCGTACGCAATGGGGGCAGATCGGACAGAACCTCCCCAGCCCCGCTGATGATCACATCTTTGCTGCATCATCACACCCAAATTGCAGTCCCCGATCGGCTTTTTGCGCACGGGTATGGACTTCGTGCAGTCGCTGCTCATAGTCTCGCCACGCCCGGCGGGAAGCCGCGGGCTGCACCGGCGCGTCGTCGACAGGGCGTCAGTGCGGCGCGGCAGCCGGGCACTTGCCCTCATCCGGACCACCCCCACGATCGGCAAGGATGTGCAGCCGCAGATGCAGCAACCACCCCCCACCCGGCACGGCAGGCGCACCGTCGCGGCCCTGACCGCCACCGCCCTCGGCACGGTCGGCCTGCTCACCGCCGTCCTGGCGAACGCCGGCGCCGCGCACGCCGCCGGCGTGCCCGCCCTCTCCCCGCTGAACGTCCCGGGCCGCGGAGCGACCGTGCCGTTCGTCGAGCAGGAGGCGGAGTACGCCGCCACCAACGGCACCGTGATCGGCCCGGACCGCACGTACGGCTCGCTGCCGTCCGAGGCGTCCGGCCGGCAGGCCGTCGCGCTCAACGGCACCGGCCAGTACGTCGAGTTCACGCTGTCCCAGCCGGCCAACTCGATCGACTTCCGCTACAGCCTGCCGGACTCGGCGGACGGCAAGGGCCGCGACGCCTCGATCGACCTGCTGGTCGACGGCGCCAAGCTGAAGAGCGTCCCCGTCACCTCGAAGTACAGCTGGTACTACGGTGGTTACCCGTTCAACAACAACCCGGGCGACTCCAACCCGCACCACTTCTACGACGAGGCCCGCACGCTGCTCGGCCAGACCTACCCGGCCGGCACCAAGATCCGGCTGCAGGTCGCCTCGACCGCGCAGTCTCCCACCTTCACCATCGACCTCGCGGACTTCGAGAACGTCGCCGGGCCGGCCGGCAGGCCGGCCGGAGCCCTCGACGTGGTCGCCGACTTCGGGGCCGACCCGACCGGTGCCACCGACTCCACCGCCAAGTTCCAGGCCGCGGTCGACGCGGGCGCGGCGCAGGGCAGGACGGTGTACATCCCGCAGGGCAACTTCACCCTGTACAGCCACGTGGTCGTGGACAAGGTCACCCTGGTCGGCGCCGGCCCCTGGTACTCGGTGCTCGGCGGCCGCGACCCGAACAACCGGGCCAACGCGGCCGGCATCTACGGCAAGTGGGCGAATCAGGGCGGCAGCTCGAACGTCACCCTCAAGGACTTCGCGGTCATCGGCGACATCCGCGAGCGGGTCGACGAGGACCAGGTCAACGCCCTCGGCGGTGCGATGTCCAACTCCACCGTCGACAACCTGTGGCTGCAGCACACCAAGGTCGGTGCCTGGATGGACGGCCCGATGGACCGCCTCACCATCAGGAACAGCCGCATCCTCGACCAGACCGCCGACGGCGTGAACTTCCACACCGGCGTCACCAACTCGACGGTCACCAACACCTTCGTCCGCAACACCGGTGACGACGGCCTCGCCTCCTGGCCGCAGGACAAGCCGAACACCAACGACAGCTTCACCCACAACACCGTGGTGCTGCCGATCCTGGCGAACAACATCGTCACCTACGGCGGCCGCGACTTCACCATCTCCGACAACGTCATGTCGGACACCGTCACCAACGGCGGCGGCCTGCACATCGCCAACCGCTACCCGGGCGTGAACTCCGGCAGCGGCACCGCCGTGGCCGGCACCATCACCGCCGCCCGCAACACCCTGATCCGCACCGGCAACAGCGACTACAACTGGAACTTCGGCGTCGGAGCGGTCTGGTTCAGCGGCCTCAACGAGCCGATCAGCGGCGCGACGATCAACATCACCGACACCGACATCCTGGACAGCTCCTACGAGGCGATCCAGACCATCGAGGGTGCGGCCAACGGCATCAACTTCACCAACGTGAACATCAACGGCGCCGGCACCTACGCCGTCCAGGCGCAGGCCAACGCCACCCTGAAGTTCACCAACGTGAAGGCCGCCACCATCGCGCAGTCCGCCACGCCGATCCACAACTGCGTGGGCACCGGCTTCGTCCTCACCGACGGCGGCGGCAACTCCGGCCTCACCGGTTCCACCTGCACCGGCACCTGGCCGGCGCCGGTGTGGACGTACAACGGCGTGCCCTCGAACCCGGGCACCTCCAGCCCCTCGCCGAGCCCCTCGCAGTCCTCCTCACCCTCGCCGGGCCCGTCCGCCTCGCCGACGCCGACCTGCCCGACCGGTACCGGCAACATCGCGCAGGGCAGGCCCGCCGTCGCGTCCGGCAGCAATCAGAGCTACGGTGCGGGCAATGCGGTGGACGGTGACGCGAACTCGTACTGGGAGAGCGTGAACAACGCCTTCCCGCAGTGGGTGCAGGTGGACCTGGGCTGTGCGGTGGTCCTCGGCAGGGTGACCCTGAAGCTGCCGCCGGCCTCGGTGTGGAACACCCGCACCCAGACCCTGGCGGTCTCCGGCTCCACCGACGGCTCGTCGTTCACCACCCTGGTGGGTTCGGCCGGCTACACCTTCGACCCGGCGACCGGCAACACGGTGACGATCAACCTCCCGGCCAACGCGACCCGCCACCTGCGGATCACCGTGACCGGCAACACCGCCTGGCCGGCCGGCCAGCTCTCCGAACTCCAGGCCTTCCTCGGCAGTGGCCAGACGGCGTCCCCGACGCCGACGCCGACGCCGACCACCGCGCCGAGCTGCAGCCCCGGTACCGGCAACATCGCGCAGGGCAGGCCCGCCGTCGCGTCCGGCAGCAATCAGAGCTACGGTGCGGGCAATGCGGTGGACGGTGACGCGAACTCGTACTGGGAGAGCGTGAACAACGCCTTCCCGCAGTGGGTGCAGGTGGACCTGGGCTGTGCGGTGGTCCTCGGCAGGGTGACCCTGAAGCTGCCGCCGGCCTCGGTGTGGAACACCCGCACCCAGACCCTGGCGGTCTCCGGCTCCACCGACGGCTCGTCGTTCACCACCCTGGTGGGTTCGGCCAGCTACACCTTCGACCCGGCGACCGGCAACACGGTGACGATCAACCTCCCGGCCAACGCGACCCGCCACCTGCGGATCACCGTGACCGGCAACACCGCCTGGCCGGCCGGCCAGCTCTCCGAACTCCAGGCCTTCGCCTCCTGACAGCGAAGACCTGGCAGCGGATGCCCACCTCGCCGGAGGTGGGCATCCGTCTTTCCGGCCGCTGGTTCAGGCGGTCGGCCGCTCCGCCAGGTAGCCGCGGAGCAGCCGCTTGCACTCACCGATCAACGCCGGATCGCCCTCCGGGTCCACCCGGAAGGCCACCTTGAGGACGGCGTCCGCGCACTCCAGCGCCACCCGCAGCGCCAGCGCGAAACCGGGGAAGGCGAACAGCTCGCCGCCCAGTGCGCCGATCCGCTCGGCGACTGCCGCATTGTTGTCCAAGTCCCGGTCGAGCAGGTGCTCGTCGTCCCGCAGACCGCCCGGAATTGCGGCGACCAGACCGAAGTCCAGGTGGCCGAAGCCGGCGACGCTGCGCTTCATGGCGACGAACTCGTCCACCGCCAGGTCGACGAAACCGGGGATGCCGACCGGCGCGGCCGACTCGATCCGGACGGCCAGCCTGGCGAGGAAGCGATCCAGGTTCCGCTCGGCGAGGGCGCCCAGGAGGCTCTCCTTGCCGGAGAAGAACTGGTACAGCGTCCCGATCGGCACCTGCGCCCGATGGGCCACCTCCTTGGTGGTCAACGCCGTCGGGCCGACCTCGTCGAGCAGGCCCGCGCAGGCGTCCAGGAGCCGCTCGTAGCGCTCCTGGCTGCGCTGCTGGACGGGCCGCCGGCGGACCGCCCCGGACGGCGGCCGGTGGTCTGTCCCCGTCTGCGCCTTCATGGGATCACTGTGCCGTATCGGGCATTCCACGCGCGAATCACGGTTTCGTCGCACAACACCCCGGGGTCGACGTACACCCGGTTGCGCCGATCCGACGACGGCCGGACCCGCCCCGGCGCACCGGCTTCTCCCCGTCAGGCCGCGGCGAAGACTCCTCACGTACACCCGGAGAACTCATTGCCCCCTCATCGGCCGGTGATTGCTCGGGCGTGACCGGCCGGACCGCAGCGGACGAGCGAGAAGGCGGACGGTGTTCACGTCGAGGGCAGCCGAGGAGAGCGAAGGCCGGCCCGTGACGGCCCCGGCCGAACAGGGCAGCGGGGCAGGTCCGCACGGAGCCGCTGCACGTGGCGAGCCCGCTGCCCGCCTTCAACCGCTTCGAGCTCACGTACCTGGTGTCGCCCGCGCAGGCGGCGGAGATCCGGGACGAGCCGGCGGAGCTGAAGGACGAGGCGGGCCGGCCGTCGCCCACCCCCGTCGAACCCCGGCAGCGGCCGTTGTCGCTGACGGCGCTGGACGCGCCCACCACGACGGGAGCGAAGTGAACGTCCGTCCCGATCGCCGGCCACGTGACCGGATGCCGGTGGGGCGGCTCGCCGAGACCCGAGGGCGTCAGGAGCCACCGCGCCGGGTCGGCGCAGGCTTCGGTGTCGGCGTCGGTGCGGGCCGGGCCGTGCGGCGCAGGATCGTGGCGCCGCCGAGGTCGGCCGGTTCCAGGTCGATGGCGCGGCGTAGTTGCTCCATCCGCTCGGGCATCGGCTCCCAGCCGGGTTCGCCGGCCATGTCGAGGTTGAGGCTTCGGATCTCGCGGACGTAGGCCCGGGCCAGGCCGCGGAAGTGCAGCGGCAGGCCGGGCCGGGGGCGGCCGCTGGGGGAGACGCTCACCCACAGGGCGTCGGTGGTCTCGTTCTTCCGGCCGGCGGGCTTCGCGGCGTCGCGTACGACCAGGTGGCGGCGGGCTCTCAGCCAGTTCCGCAGCGCGGCCCGGGTCGGGCCCGAGAGGGCGACGGTCTCGACGACCGGTTCGGCCTCCGGGTTCCGGTGCTGGGGGAGCCGGGTGACACGGACCCGGCCCCGCTCGGTGTCGACGTCGCCCACCCGCAGGTGACAGAGCTCGCCGGCGCGGCAGCCGGTGTCCATCACCGTGCCGATGATCGCGAGGATCCGGCTCCGGGCCTCGGACTGGCCCGGGCGGACGGCCCGCTCCAGGTGGCCGAGCAGGATGCTGCGCGGGCGGGCCGCGACGACCGGCCGGAGCTCGACCTGCCGGTCGCGCTCCGGGAGCACGACGGCGATCCCGGCGCGGGCGCCGATGATCTGCAGGCAGTCCTCCCGCACCCGCATGGATGCGGGGGAGGGCTGGTCGGGCCGCGCGGCGGGTTTGCGACGGAGGAGGCCGCGCTCGGCCGCGTCGAGGTAGGCGGCGACGGTGTCCGGGGCGAGGAGTCCGGCGAGGGAAGCGGCGGCGGAGGACGGGATCGCGCCGCGCTCCAGGGCGGTGCGGAGCTCGCCGCCGACCCAGCGCAGTTGCTTCGCCCGGGACTTGCCGGTGGGCGGCTCGCAGGCACGCTCCACCACCGCGTCCAGCGCCCCGACCGAGGGCGCCGCTGCTGCCGCGACGTCTGCCATGCGGTCACCCTAGTGCGGAGGTCGGACAGGTCCGCCGATCCGTGCCGTCGAGCCCACCGCCCTGCTCATCGGATCGTCGTATTAATAACTGGCCTGAAGCGCCCTCGACAGTGAGGGGGCCGCGCGGGGTGACCGTCCCCGCCACCCAGCCCGTCGCGGGGTGGCGGCCGCCCTTCCGGCACCTGTCGGTATCCGGTGCGCCTCGGCGGTCGGGCGCCGAAGCGAAATCCCGCTCGCCGCCGATTTCACAAGGGGTGGACGAGCATCGGTGGCGGCACATCCGGAAATCTTCACCAGGCTTGGCGTTCATGTCAAAATCGCGACTGCATAACGGAATTGAGTTCACGTCAGAAATTTTCGGGCTGATCCCGACGGCCGTCTTCACGCCCTCCTACGATGTGGGACGCACCGACCGGCAGGGGCCGTACCGCTCCCGCCTCCGCCTGCGGGGCCGTACGGTCCGGGCGGCGCGCGCTGGTGACCGTGGCCGGGAGGCTGTCCGCTGCACGGGCTCCGTCTGCCTCCTGGCCTCGGCTGCGGCGGTGGCCGCCAGGATCCCTCGCGCCGGTGTACGGACGTGATCCGTTCGGTCGGCGTCGGGCGCGTGGAGGTCGTCGCGGCCGGGTGCCTGGTGCGTCGTGTGGCTGCGGACTAACATGAGGTCCCCTCATGTTCTTCTGATCTCGCCGATCGCCGTCCGAGCTGGGAGTCCGGCATGCCGAACCGACTCGACCTCCCGTCCGACTTCCGCTGGGGAGCCTCCACCGCCGCGTACCAGATCGAAGGTGCGGTGGACGAGGACGGCCGCGGGCCGTCCGTCTGGGACGTCTTCTCCGCCCGGCCCGGCGCCGTCCGCGACGGCCACACCGGCGCGGTGGCCTGCGACCACTACCACCGCTATCCCGAGGACATCGCCCTGATGCAGGGCCTCGGCCTGGACGGCTACCGCTTCTCCCTCGCCTGGCCGCGGATCCGGCCCACCGGCGAGGGCCCGGTCAACCCGGCCGGCCTCGACTTCTACGACCGCCTGGTCGACGCCCTGCTCGCCGCCGGGATCACCCCCCTGCCCACCCTCTTCCACTGGGACCTCCCGCAGGCGCTGGAAGACGGCGGCGGCTGGCTGAACCGCGACACCGCACACCGCTTCGCCGAGTACGCCACGGTGGCCGCCGACCGCCTGGGCGACCGCGTGCCCGCCTGGATCACCCTCAACGAGCCCTTCGTGCACATGGTGTACGGCTACGCCCTCGGCATCCACGCCCCCGGCCGCGCCCTGCTGCTCGACGCGCTGCCCGCCGCCCACCACCAACTGCTCGGCCACGGACTGGCCGCCGGGGTGCTGCGCGAGCGCGGCCTGCAGGTGATGATCGCCAACAACCTCACCCCGGTCCGGCCGGCGACCGAAGACCCCGCCGACGCGGCCGCCGCCACCGCCTACGACGCCCTGCACAACCGCCTCTTCACCGACCCGCTCCTCCTCGGGCGCTACCCCGACCTGTCGGCCTTCGGCCTCGACGAGGACCTCGGCGGCACCGTCCGGCCCGGCGACCTCGAACTGATCGCCGCGCCCGGCCTCGACGGCCTCGGCGTCAACTACTACAACCCCACCCGCATCGCCGCCCCCACCGACCCCGGCCTCCCCTTCTCCGAGGCCCCGATCGACGGCGTCCCCCGCACCGCCTTCGGCTGGCCGGTCGTCCCCGACGGCCTGCGCGAACTGCTCGTCGGCCTGCGCGACCGGTACGGCGCCGCCCTCCCGCCCGTCACCGTCACCGAGAACGGCTGCTCCGTCGCCGACGCACCAGCCCCCGACGGCACCGTCCCCGACCCCGACCGTATCTCCTACCTCGCCGGCCACCTCGACGCGCTCGCCGCCGCGGTCGCCGAAGGCGTCGACGTCCGCGGCTACTACACCTGGTCCCTCCTCGACAACTTCGAGTGGGCCGAGGGTTACCACCAGCGCTTCGGCCTCGTCCACGTCGACTTCGAGACCCAGGTGCGCACGCCCAAGGCGTCCTACGCCTGGTACCGCGACCTGATTGCCAATCAGCAGACGGTCGAGAAGGCATAGTTGGAACATTCCATGCGGCGCTGCTCTTCAGGATCGACCCAGGCTGATGGGCATCGCGGAGTAGGGTGCCCCCGAGGCTGTGGCGAGCTGTCAGGGCTTGAAGACAGGGTGTTCGACAGTTGCGGAGGCCGTCGCCAGTGGTCGGCTCTGTACAGCCAGCGGTGTATCTCGGTGATGTGAATTACCGGCGGCCGACGGAGAGTCGGCCGTCGGAGGCGATGTCGAAGGCATTCAGTGCGGGCTTCCGTCGCATGGTCCATCGTTTGCGCCTCTGACCAGCCGGGTCCAGGTTCATCAGGGCCGTGCAGAGGCCTTCAGCAGATGGGCCCGTGGACGCCGGGGGTGTCGGCCGCTTCGCCGCCTGTGTCGACCCGAACGGCGCGGATTCGTCCTGCTCACCCCGGTCGAGACCCGCCCGCGACCTTACCCCGGGCGCCGGTGGTCGCGGGGCCGCCCGCGACCCGGCCCGACGGCCGGCGTCACGCGGGTTCGAGGACGACGTCACGCGGGTTCGAGGACGACCCAGACCTGCCCGGGGTGGAACGCCATCCGCTGCCCCGCGTAGCTGAACTCCGTGCCGCCGGCGGCGCCGGGCCGCGACCAGCTGCCCCGGTACGCCGTGCCGTCCCGAAGGAACACCGCCTCGCCGCTGCCGACCGTCGGCGCGAAGGGCAGAAGCTCACCGGAGGAGTCGACGAGCCTGCGGGGTGAGGTGGTCTCGGCGACCTTCTGCACCACGATCGTCGGCGCACCCATCTGCCCGGCGTCCGTCGTCATGGCCGGCCTGCCGTCCAGCGCCACCAGATACTTCCCCTCCGCGGCGGACCAGGTGAAGGTGAACGAGGCCGCGGGCATCCGCGCGGTGAACGAGGTCGTCGGCACACCCCCGGTCGGCGCGTCGCCGAAGCGGAAGCCGACGTCGCGGGCCGCCGCCGCGTCCGGGAAGTGGCGCAGAATCCCGGACGGCACCACGTACTGGTTGAACGGCGGCACGTTCCACTGCCCGCGCATGAACGAATTGTCCTGCTGTGGCGAGCAGTTGAACACATCGGCCTGGGCGAGCACCGGCAGGAACCGGGTCTGTGCCCCGGAGTAGGCGAAGTCCACGCGCCCGTACTGCTGCAGGATCGGCAGATCGCTCTCCCGGGCGCTGCGCACCGGGCCGATTCGGTCGCCGGCGGGAAGGTGGTTCGAGTCATAGATCGCAAGGAATCGCGAGAGACCGCCCTCGACCTCGATCGCGTAGATCACGTCGGCCGCGTTCACGCCCGTCTGCGGTCGGGCAGCGGCCGCGTTGTCGACCTTGACGGCGATGATCCTGCCCACCTTCCCCGGGAGCCCGGTGAGCGGCGACACAGCACCCGTGCTGCCGGGACCGGTCGGAGTGGGCTGCGGGCCGGCCCCCGTACGATCCGGCGAGCCCCCGCCGCCGATGGTGAGCACGACCGCCAACAGCGCCGCGAGCAGCACGGTGCCGCCGCTGACAGCGACGGCGGCGATCCGCCGGGCCGGAGGCAGGGACCTCCACCGGCCCAGCTCACGCTCGAAGGTCTTCATCCGGGCTCACCTCTGCGCATCCGGCCACCAGAGACTCCGGCACCTGCGAAGACGAGTCGGTCGGCCCGCACAGTTCCGCCGCCTCGCTGAAATCGGCGCACCGGCCCGAGCGCCCCGCCCAACGGGCGGAGGCGGCCAGGAGCCGGGCGCGCCAGTCGTTGCGTCGTCGGACGACCGCGGCCCCGGCCCGGCTGCGGCGGGGCATCGCATCCACCTCCCGTGCTCGGCCTACCCGTGCGGCGGCTTCTCACCGCTTCTCCAGCCGCGCCGCGAGGTGCTCCGGGAGGTCGTCCCGATTCGCCCGGGCCGACTGGACGAGCTCGACATCGGTGCGGCGCTTGAGGGCGTCGGTGAACGGGCCGGGCTGCGCGTGCACGGTGGCGACCACGTCGACGTCGGCCGCGAACAGGCCCCGGCCCGTGTCCCGGAACGGGGGGTGGGCCAGTTCCATCCGCCCGAGCTCGTCGATGAGCACGAGCCGCCTCGTCGCCGGAGCGGACGGGCTCCACGCCAGAGACGGTGGCGCCAGGCGTTCCATCACCCCAAGGTCCACGCCGTACCGCCCGACCTGCGGCGGCCCCGGGAGGTCGATCCGGGCCATGGTGGGCGGCACACGCCCCGCCTGCGCACCCCTTCGGCAGCGCGAGTGTCGGTTGCACCTTGGAGTCGGGCTGCACCGGTACGGTGACCCGGCCGCGCGCCTGCCCGCTTCGGTCGGCCGATGCTGCCACGATGGTGGCGCGACGTGCGACAGGTGAAAGGGGCGGCCGCCGATGGTGTCGGATGAGGCCGTGATCGGCTGCCCCGGCACGCTGGTGATCGGGACCCGGGGAGCCGCCGGCCCGGGTGAGGTCCTGGTGAGGATCAGGGGCGGTTCGGAGACCTTCCTGGCCTGGTCGGAGGAGCCTCTGCCCGAAGGAACACCGGTCCTGGTGATCGAATCTCGCGGTACTCGCCAGGTCGACGTCATGGAGTGGACCGACCCCACCGGCGATCCGGGGTCCGACCTTCCCGACGGACCTTGCTGAGGAGGCAACCAGGATGTTCGGTTATCGCGTTCCCGCCCCCGACCAGGCGATGCTGATCTCCGGTGGAAGACGGGGCCTTGCAGGCGCGCCGTTCCGCGTGGTGACCGGGCACGGGGCGTTCGTCCTGCAGATCTTCCGCAAGGTCCGCTTCCTGACCCTGGCGATGTGCGAGGCGGAGGTTGCCGAAACCTGCGTCACCAAGCAGGGCATCGCGCTGACGGCGCGGGCGGTGATCGCCTTCAAGGTCGGCAACGACACCGAGAGCATCGTCAACGCCGGCCAGCGCTTCCTCTCCGACCAGGACCAGATGTCCGTGCTGACCGGCCGGATCTTCGCCGGGCACCTGCGTGCCATCATCGGCTCGATGACGGTCGAGGAGATCGTCACCGAGCGGCAGAAACTCGCAACCGAGGTGCTCGACACCTCGAAGGCCGAGATGGCGAAGATCGGCCTGATCGTCGATTCGCTCCAGATTCAGTCGATCGACGACGGTGACACCGGCTACATCGCCGCGATGTCGGCCCCGCACCGGGCGGCCATCCAGCGCCAGGCCCAGATCGCCCAGGCACAGGCCACCCAGGCCGCGGTGGAGGCGGAGCAGCAGTCCGCCCGGAAGCAGGCCGAGTACGCCCGGGAGACGGCCGTCGTGAAGGCGCAGTACACCGCCGAGGTGGATCGGGCCCAGGCCCAGGCAGCCCAGGCCGGCCCGCTGGCGCAGGCGCACGCGCAGCAGGAGGTGCTGACGGCGCAGACCGAGTTGGCCCAGCGCGCGGCCGAGCTGCGCGAGCAGCAGCTGGTCGCCGAGGTCGTGAAGCCGGCCGAGGCGGAGGCCGAGCGGATCAGGGTCCTGGCACTGGCCGAGGCGGAGCGGATGAAGATCCAGGCCGAGGCGGCGGCCTCGCACGACCGGGTGGCGCTGGACCGGATGCTGATCGACCAGCTGCCGCAGATCGTCAAGGAGGCGGCCGGTGGGCTCGCGGGCGCCAATGTCAATGTTCTCAACGGCGCCGACGGCTTGGGCGAGATCGCCGCCGGCTTGGTCGGCCAGGGCCTGACGATCATGGACTCGGTCCGCCGGGGCCTGGGGGCGCCGCAGGGCCGCGGCGAACAGGACGGCGAGCCGGCCGGCCTCACGTGATGGGAACGCCGTTCGTTGTGCGGGGCAACAGCCGGACCTTCGGGTCCTCAGGCAGCAGGCGCTGACGAGCCGCCGAGAGCCGCTGCTCGTAGGCCGGGGCGAACAACTCGTCAAGCGACTTGTCCAGCGTTCCGGCGATCCTGTGGATCGGAGCCCAGACCGCCGGATCGTCCATCATGTGGCAGAGGTCCGTCATCTGCAGGCGCTCCAGCCAGTGCGACACCCCCGGTGCCCCATCACTGTTGAGCCTGATCGTTACGTCCCCACCCATGCGCACCCCCATGAATCCCGACCTCAGCCGACGGCTTCCCATCACGCCGCCGGCCGCTGCCGTCAACCATCGCGCGGGGCCGCGCACGGCAAATCCCGGGCTCCTCGGGTCTGCGGTGAGCCCGGGAGGGTCTGTAAGAAGAACGGCACCTCTCTGGGTCAAGCGGCTGGGATCGGAGAGGTGTCCCAACGTGTTTGATCGACAGACCCGCCCGGGAGGAATGCCTCATGCCGGCGCACCGGGCTGGGCCCCGGTGCGCCGACGGAGTTCGCGAGAGGGCACCGTCAGGAGAGGTACCACTGCTGGTTGGACTGGCCGTTGCAGGCCCACAGTTGGACCAGCGCGCCGTTGCCGGTGGAGGCGCCGGTCACGTCCAGGCAGAGTCCGGACTGGACTCCGGTGATCGTGCCGTTGGAGTTGAAGGTCCACTGCTGGTTGGTCTGGCCATTGCACGGCCAGACGGCGACCTTGGTGCCGTTGGTGGTGCCCTTGCCGTAGGCGTCCAGGCAGAGTCGGCTGGAGCCGCTGTAGACCGTCAACTCGCCGTTCGCGGTACGCGTGACGGTCTGGTTGGTCTGGCCGTTGCAGTCCCAGATCTGGGTCTGGGTGCCGGGGGTGGTCGACGCGTTCGGTACGTCCAGGCACTTGCCCGCGCCCACGGCGTGCACGGCTCCGGTGGTGCCGCTGCCGCCCGTCACGCCCGCCTGGGCGATCACCTGCTGCGCCCCGGACGGCCAGTTGACGCCGCTGACCTGGACGTTTCCGGTGAGGATGTTGTTGTGCGGAGCGCCGGTGGCGACCTGGGTGGCGCCGCCGTTGTACCAGTTGTCGGAGAAGGTGCTGTCGTTGGTGTTGTTGCTGCTGCTCGCATTGGTGAAGGCCCACACGCCCGAGTCCTGGACCACGTTGTTGCTCAGGGTCTCGGAGCGGGAGCCCTCGTCGAGGTAGAGGCCGACGGTGTTCCTGTTGTCGTAGACGTAGTTGTGGTCGATGCTGGTGCCCGGGTTGGCGGACAGGGTGTAGATGCTGCCGCCGTCGTGGAACACCTTCTTGGTGCCGTGCACCTTGTTGTAGCTGACGACGGTGTTCTTCAGGGTCGTCGCCGTGGTGTAGACGGGCTGGTAGTTGTAGAGGCCGCGGTCGCGGTAGTCCTGGCTGCCGCCGGCGTCGTTGGCTCCCCAGCCCCAGCCGACGTCGATGCCGTCGTAGGCGAGGTCCGAGACCTCGTTGTGGGTGATGACGGCGTGGGTGACGTAGGTCGAGAGGATCCCGGCCATGTCCTTGTAGTCCTTGGCGACGTCGCTGATCCGGTTGTCCTGGATGGTGATGTTCTGGTTGGTCATCGCGGTGTTGGACGGGTGGTGGGCGTCGGGCTGCACGCCGCCGACGACGATGCCCGCCCCGGAGTCGTCGGTGAAGGTGTTGCCCGAGACCGTGATGCCGGAGGCTCCCAGGCCGACGCCGGAGGCGTGGGCGTCGGCGTCGTTGCCGATGCCGAGGCCCACCTGGCCCAGGTGGGAGAAGGAGTTCCCGGAGAAGGTGATGGAGGAGGCCGCCGAGACCTGCACGGCCGCCGGCACCTGGTTCCAGCTGTTGCGGGCGGCCTCGAACAGCTGGCACCCCGCCTGGCAGGAGGTCATGAAGTCCGAGGGCTGGGTGGAGGTGCTCGCCAGGAACGCCCCGCTCTGCTGGTCGGCGTAGCCGACATTGGTGCCGGGCTGAAGCCAGGTGGTGTGGTGGAAGGCGATGCCCTGGACGGTGATGTCGTGTGCGGGGCTGGTGTAGCTGCCGCCGATCCGCAGGAGGGAGTTCAGCCGGGGCAGTTCGATGTCGTGGGCCGTGGCCTGCCAGCCCGCAGGGGCCTTGTAGTACAGCTGGCCCGCCTGCGGGTCCAGGTACCACTGCCCGGTGGACTTCAGGAACGCGTACGAGTTCTCCAGCTGCAGCGATCCGCCGGCGAAGGGCTTGGCCAGGGTGTCGTACCCCCAGTTGTTGTTGTTCCAGGCCGGCTGCTGCATGGTGATGGTGGTCCCGCTGATGGACTGCACCGGGGCGAAGCGGTCGGTGAAGGAGTTCTGGCTCTCCAGCTCGATCCGGTTCTGCTGCGGCAGCGTGGCCAGGTAGTTCAGCGCCGAGTTGACGATGGTCATCCCGGTGGCGGTGATGTTCACGTCGTTGCGCGAGATCGCGATCGCCGCCCGCGGCGCGAGCATCCCGTCGACGTACAGCTGCCGCGAGTCGACACCGGTCGGGACCGGCGCCGCGTAGATGGTGTTCGCGGAGTCCTTCAGGGTCCAGCCCGTCACCTGCTGCCCACCCGACAGCACCGGGCTCGCGCCCGGCGCGGCTTGCCAGATCACCCGGTGGCCGTTGCTGCCCGAGTCCGCGCTACCGAGCGTGAGCGGCGCGGTCAGCCGGTAGGTTCCGCCCGCGAGCTGCACCACGATGTCACCGGTCATGCTCCCGTTGACGGCTTCGACGGAGGTCTTCGCCTGGGTCAGGGAGCAGGGGATCGAGGAGGAACACGCGGTACCGCTGCCGGTCGGCGAAACGTACAGCGTGGTCATCGTCGCCGCCTGCGAGACCGCGGCGGGCGCGGCCACGACGCCGGCGGCGGCCAGAGCCGCGGCGAGGGCCCCGCGGGTGAGGCTGAACGCAGGGAGTCTGCGTCGGGTGGTTGTCATGGAATCGCTCTCTCCTCGCATGGTGGTGGGCAGGGCGGGTGTGGCTGGAGCACCGCCCTCTCATGGAGCCGTCCCGGGACGGTGCCGGCCGGGGACGGGTTCTCGCGTGGGCTGGAACGCCGGTGGCGTCCCAGCTCAACTGCGGGTCCATCAACTGCGGGCCCATTTCTGGTTGCCGGCACCGGTGCACTGCCACAACTGGATCAGGGTGCCGTTGGCGGTGCCGTACGCGCTGACGTCCAGGCACAGGCCGGACTGGACGCTGGTGACCGTGCCGTCCGCGTTGAGGTTCCACTGCTGGTTGGTGCCACCGTTGCAGTCCCAGATGATCGCCCGGGTGCCGTTCGTGGTGCCCTTGGCCTCGGCGTCCAGGCACATGCCGCCGAAGACCCGGAGCTCCTTGGCGCCGGTCTGTGTCCACTGCTGGTTGGTGCCGGTGTGGCAGTCCCACAGCTGCGTCTGGGCGCCGTTGCTCTGGCTGCTGTTCGGGACGTCCAGACAGCGGTTGGCGCTGGTGCTGCGCAGCCGAGCGGCCGCGCCACCGCCGGCCTTGCCGTAGCCGACGGCGGTGATGCCCGCCTGCACCGCGTTCTCGGTGGTGTCCGAGGGGAAGCCCGCGGTGATGGCGCCCTCGAAGAACTCGCCCTGGCCGGAGACGCTGTTGTCGCCCCCGGTCCCGAGCAGCAGGGAGCTGCCGGTCTTCATCGGCGAGTAGCCGTTGGGCAGGGCACCGGAGTAGGTGGTGGTGAGCCCGCCGCTCGCGGCGTTGCCGTACTTCAGGGTGAAGTTGCCGGTCCCGTTGTTCTTCTCCAGGGCGGTGACGAAGGGGTAGTGGATGCCCTGGTTGTCGGGGTCCTTGTTGGAGCCGGTGTCGGTGTGGAACATCCCGTTCTCCAGGTCGGCCTCGACCCAGGGGCCGGTGCCGGTGCAGCCTCCGAACCAGCAGGCGTTGCCCCAGTAGATGGCGTTCATGGTGGCGTTGCCGGTGTCGGTGTGGCTGTTCTCGCCGCTGCCGTAGTCGAAGCAGCACCACTGGTTGGTGAACTCGGACGAGGTCACCATGTAGATGCCCTCGGGCTGGGCGCCGGTGGGAGCTCCGTCGGCATGGTCGACGCGGTAGCCCACGCCTTGCGTGACCTTGACGCCGAAGACCTGGTGCCCGCCCGCCATGACGGGCAGTGCCGAGGCGTCCGCGCCCACGTCGGCGCCGTTCGGGCCCGGTCCCTTCCAGTAGCCGCCCCACGAGACGGGCAGGTCGTTGTGGTGGCTGGTCTGGTCGTAGATCTTGGTGATGGTGCACGAGGTGCCGGCGCAGAAGGACGTCTGGGCCGACGCGTCGGCGTAGCCGCCGACGGAGAGCAGGCCCACGTCGCGGTAGGTGCGGTCGGATCCGCGCTGGACCTGGTACAGCGGGCCGTGGTAGCCCGCGAACAGCGCCCGGGTGGTTGCGTGGGCCGCTATGCAGGGCGTGCCGCCGGCCGCGTAGAGGTCACAGGGCAGCGACGCTGCCGCGGCAGAGTTCGCCTCCGCGGTGGGACTGCTCGCAGCGGCCCGGCCGCCGACGACAGCCATCGCTGTCGCGAGGACCAGCAGCAGCACAGCGGCCAGGCCGACCGGGCGTAAGCCGGGGGAGAGGGAGGACGTGCGGTGGTGCATCGGAGCCTCCTTGGGGTAGGGACGCGGGTTCGGCACGGCGACTGCGGGCCAGTGGCGGGGCCCTGCTGTCGCCGAGGTCCGCCATTGGTACGACACTCTCGGCGCGATGGATCCGTCTCATGTGCGGAGCAATGACCGCTCGGATGCTGCCCGGGCGGCTCACCGGAGGACGCGGCGGTGGTGCGAGTTCGCGCAGGCAGCGGTCGGCCGCGCGGACTCCCGACATCGGCCGGATGGAGCGGTCATTCAGCCAGCTCGGAGCCGTTCCTTGCGTCACAGGCACTGCCGCGAGGGATGCCGCAGGTCCCTCATTGTGAGCGCTCACAATGAATGGAGGGGGATCGCCGGTGCGCGCTGCGTGCCGCCTTGGACGCCCGCGGCGGCGAAATGAGACTGACACATATGTCGGCTGCACTTCAAGAGATGTGCAATACAGGCTTTCGGCGGGGCGACGACGCCAATCGGCATCGCCTGCCGGGAACTCGGTCGGCTCTGGGCCGTCTGTCGCGGCATCACGGCAGGCGGAGATTCCGGCCGCACCGAACGACCACCCGGCAGGCCCGTCCGGCCCTTCTGTCGGAGGCCACGGTCACACGGCGGACAGGATCCCGTCATGGAGTTCCGGGCGCCGCCCCCGTTCCGCCGGGTCGCCGAACCCGAGGAGATTGCCGGAGTCGTCCACCTCGACGGCCCCGATGCCGGCTGCACCGCCGGCGCTCGGATTCCGATCGACGGCGGCTTCGGCGCCATGAGCGGGCAGCCTTGCATCGAGATCCGAACAGGGCAGGAACCGGGCGTCGCGTTCGGCGCGTCCCAGGTGGCGGCGTCCTGCCGACCCCATGTCCTCGGCTGTCCTTCGTCGCCGGCAGAGCGCTTGACCGTAGATCGACAGGAGACCAGTACCATGGCCGACCGAGCCCGCCCAGCCCTGCACCGCGTGCTGACGGTGGTGGCCCTGTGCGGTGTGCTCGCCGCGGCCGCGAGCGGATGCGCGGCGTCCGACGGCGATGACACCGCTGTGCCGGACGGGTCGTCCGCCGCTCCGTCGACCGCTGCCGCACCAAGCGCGAACGCCGGGGGCGGAGGTGCGGTGGTTCTGCCCGAGCCCGGCATCTCCTTCGACTACCAGATCGGCGGTGCCTACCCGCCGCCGCCCGGTGTGCGCGCGGTTTCCCGCGACCGCGCCGCGCAGCCCGCGCCCGGCCTGTACAACATCTGCTACGTGAACGCCTTCCAGGCCCAGCCGGACGCCACCGACTGGTGGCAGGCCCACCACCCCGACCTGCTGCTCCGCTCCGGCGACGCACCCGTCGTCGACCGGGACTGGCACGAGGCCCTGCTTGACATCTCCACGGCTGCCAAGCGCGAACAGCTCGCCGGGATCGTGGGCGAGTGGATCGACGGCTGCGCCGCAGCCGGATTCCAGGCGGTCGAGGCCGACAATCTCGACTCCCACGAGCGGTCCGAGGGGCTCCTGACCGCCGACCACGACCTGTCCTTCGGGAAGTTGCTGGTCGACCGGGCCCACGCGCGGGGTCTGGCGATCGGTCAGAAGAACGCCGCGGGCCTGGCCCGGCAGGGGCGCGGCCTCGGGTTCGACTTCGCGGTCGCCGAGGAATGCGGGCAGTACGACGAGTGCGGCGCCTACGCCGACGCGTACGACGACCGGGTCTTCGTCATCGAGTACAAGGCCGAGGGGCTCGCCGCCGCATGCAGGTCGTGGGGCAAGCGGCTGTCGGTGGTCCTGCGCGACCGGAACGTCGTCCCGGCCGGGGACGGTGGGTACCGGCGCCGCACCTGCTGAGCCGGTCCGGTGCGCGCGACGCCCGGTGTTGACGACGTCGACGGGCCCGGTGAGCTCAGCACGAGCGCTCTCCGCGCCACGTTGACCGGTACCCCGCGCCCCCGCCGTGCGCAGCTGTTCGATGAAGGCGCGGCTGATGTCGGCCACCACGGTCACGCCGGCGGCGATCTCCTGGCGCGGTCGTGCCGGGTCCGCAGCGTGGAAGGGGCGAAGGTGGCGACCCGGCGTTGTTGATCACGCCGCTGACGTGCAAGGCCGAGCCGTTCCACGCGCCTGGCCAGCGCCTGTCCTGGGTCGTGCGGCGTTCCACCGCCTCCGGCACCCCGGTGAGCTCGATCGCCTGATCGGCCCCGCGACCGACGGTCGCCGGTTCCGGAAGGGACCTGACGGGGGTCCGGGTGATCCCGCGGGGAATGCGACTGATCGGGGATCACGGAACCGGAAGGCCCGTGGCAGGCCCGGCCGGCGCGGGTTCCACATGCGCCCGTGCGCCGAGTCGAGCGCTCGGCGCACCTCGGGCACCCGGCGCCCTGGCCAAGTTCCGGTGACTCGATCGTTACGCACGCTGGTCGCCGCGAGGGCTTGGCGGGCCTCACCGCAGGCCGTATGTTGTCGCGGGCAACAAACAGGGGGCCGGCTGCTTCCCCGCTTCGTGCTCGTGCCCATCCCACCCTTCATCAGCCACGCACGTCCGGCGCAGGTCGGACACGCCTCGAAAGGACCCTGCCCATGCGCAAGGGACTCCTGTTCGCCACCGCCGCCGTGTCGGCGGCGCTGCTCTCCACGGTCACCGCCTGCGGTTCCTCGGGCTCCGGTGCCGACTCGGCGGGCGCCAAGAAGCCGAAGATCGGCGTGATCCTGCCGGACAGCAAGTCGTCCGTCCGCTGGGAGACCGCGGACCGGCCGTACCTCGCCGCGGCCTTCAAGGCCGCCGGCGTGGACTACGACATCCAGAACGCCGAGGGCGACAAGCAGGCGTTCCAGACCATCGCCGACCAGATGATCACCAGCGGCGTGAACGTGCTGGTCATCGTCAACCTGGACAGCGGCACCGGCAAGGCCGTCCTCGACAAGGCCAAGGCCCAGGGCGTGGCCACCATCGACTACGACCGGCTCACCCTCGGCGGCTCCGCCCAGTACTACGTCAGCTTCGACAACACCCAGGTCGGCAAGCTCCAAGGCCAGGGCCTGGCGAAGTGCCTGAGTGAGATGGGCACCAAGAACCCCGTCGTCGCCGAACTCAACGGTTCCCCGACGGACAACAACGCCACCCTCTTCGCCAACGGCTACAACAGCGTGCTGGACCCGAAGTACGCCTCCGGGGAGTACACCAAGGGCCCCAACCAGTCCGTCCCCGACTGGGACAACGCCCAGGCGCAGACCATCTTCGAGCAGATGTACACCAGCCGGCCGGACGTCGGCGGGGTGCTCGCCGCCAACGACGGTCTGGCGAACTCGGCCATCGCCGTGCTGCGCAAGAACCACCGCAACGGGCAGGTGCCGATCACCGGTCAGGACGCCACCGTGCAGGGTCTGCAGAACATCCTGGCGGGCGACCAGTGCATGACCGTCTACAAGGCGGTGAAGAAGGAGGCCGACGCGGCGTCGGCCCTCGCGGTGGAGCTGGCCGGCGGCAAGAAGAGCCAGACCAGCGCCACCGTCAACGACCCGACGGGCAAGCGTGACGTGCCGTCGGTGCTGCTGACCCCCGAAGCCATCACCAAGAGCAACATCCAGGACGTCATCACCGACGGCTACGTCACCAAGGCACAGCTGTGCACCGGCGACTACGACGCGCTGTGCACGAAGGCCGGCATCAAGTAGGCGCTCGGCCCTACCAGTGGGCCCCGGCCTCGGCGGGGCGGGGCCCACTCCGCCAATTCCCAGGAGCCTTACCCATGACAGAAACCCCGACTCTCGAGTTGCGCGGGATCAACAAGAGCTTCGGCCCCGTCCAGGTCCTGCACGACGTCGCGCTCAGCGCCTACGCGGGGGAGGTCACGGCACTCGTCGGCGACAACGGCGCGGGCAAGTCGACGCTGGTCAAGTGCATCGGCGGGATCCACCCCTTCGACGCCGGGGACTACCTCTTCGAAGGCCGGCCGGTCCAGGTGCACAGCCCGCGCGACGCCGCCGCACTCGGCGTGGAGATCGTCTACCAGGACCTCGCGCTGTGCGACAACCTCGACATCGTGCAGAACATGTTCCTGGGGCGGGAGAAGCGCCGGGGCATGGTGCTCGACGACTCGACCATGGAGGAGATGGCCGCCGCGACGCTCAGGGGGCTCTCGGTACGGACCGTCAAGTCCCTTCGCCAGAAGGTCTCCAGCCTCTCCGGCGGCCAGCGCCAGACCGTGGCCATCGCCAAGGCGGTGCTGTGGAACAGCAAGCTCGTGGTCCTCGACGAGCCCACCGCGGCGCTGGGCGTCGCCCAGACCGCGCAGGTCCTGGAACTCGTGCGCCGGCTGGCCGACAACGGGCTGGCCGTCGTACTCATCTCGCACAACATGAACGACGTCTTCGCGGTCTCCGACCGGATCGCCGCGCTGTACCTCGGACGGATGGCCGCTCAGGTCAAGGCCTCCGACGTGACCCACGCTCAGGTCGTCGAACTGATCACCTCGGGCCGCAGCGGCGACCTGGGCCCCCGGACCACCCCCAACGGAGCCGCCGCATGACCTCCGCCCTCGCCCCCCAGAAGCCCGAGCGGCCGAACCGGCCCACCGACTCCGTGGAAGGCCGACCCCTGACCGCCGGCCTGGCGGACATCGGCCGCGGCTACCTCGACCAGGTGCGCGCGGGCGAGCTCGGCGCCCTTCCCGCCGTCGCCGGCCTGGTCGTGCTGTGCGTGTTCTTCTCCCTGCTGCGCCCGGTCTTCCTGTCCAACCTGAACTTCGCCAACCTGCTCACCCAGAGCGCGGGCAGCATAGCCATCGCCATGGGGCTGGTCTTCGTCCTGCTCCTCGGCGAGATCGACCTGTCCGCCGGCTACGCCAGCGGCGTCTGCGCCGCGGTCCTGGCCATCCTGCTGACCAATCACGGCTGGCCCTGGTACGCCGCGGTGGCCGCCGCCATGCTGACCGGCGCGGTCATCGGCCTGCTCATCGGCACGCTCGTCGCCAAGGTCGGCATCCCCTCCTTCGTGGTGACGCTGGCCGCGTTCCTCGGTTTCCAGGGCGTCGTCCTGATCCTGCTGAAGGAAGGCACGAACGTCTCCATCAAGGACCCCACCGTCCTGGCCATCGCGAACGACAACCTCAGCCCCGCCCTCGGCTGGGTCCTGCTGGCCTGCTGCGTCGCCGGGTACGCCGCCCTGCAACTGCGCCGCAGCCGCGACCGGCGCGGCCGGGGCCTCGCCGGCACCCCGGCGGCACTCCTCGCCATCCGGACCGGCGCCGTCGTCGTGCTCGGCGGCGCGGCCGTGTACCTGCTCAACCAGGAGCGCAGCCGCAACATCGTCATCGGCTCCCTCACCGGCGTGCCCGTCGTCGTACCCGTGATCGGGGCCCTCGTCCTGCTCGGGACGTTCACCCTGCAGCGGACCGGCTTCGGCCTGCACATCTACGCCGTGGGCGGCAGCGCCGAAGCCGCCCGCCGGGCCGGGATCAACATCGTCTTCATCCGCACCGCCGCTTTCGTCATCTGCTCCTGCCTGGCGGCCGTCGGCGGCATCATCGCTGCCTCCCGGGGCAACTCCGTGGACCCCAACACCGGCGGGAGCAACGTCCTGCTGCTCGCCGTCGGCAGCGCCGTCATCGGCGGCACCAGCCTGTTCGGCGGTCGCGGCCGCGTCGTCGACGCGGTGCTGGGCGGCCTGGTCGTCGCGGTGATCCAGAACGGCATGGGCCTGATGGGGTACAGCTCGGGCGTCAAGTACGCTGTCACGGGATCGGTTCTGCTGGTGGCCGCCGGTGTGGACGCCATGTCCCGCCGCCGCACAGCCCGACGATGAGGGTCACCCGCCATGAAAGCCGGTCCTTCCCAGGAAGAGGTCCGCCAGCACAACCTGGGTGCCCTGCTGCGCCTCGTCCACTTCGACGGGCCGACCTCGCGGGCCGTCCTGGCGACCCGGCTCGGTCTCAACCGCAGCACCATCCTGGGCCTGGTCGGCGATCTGACGGCCGCGGGCCTGGTCCGCGAGGAGTTGCCGCAGGAGACCGGCCGGGCCGGGAGGCCCTCGCTGGTCGTCCGGCCGGAGTCCACCCGTGTGCACGTCCTGGCGGTCGACCTGGGCGTGGAGCGCCTGGCGGCAGCCCTCATCGGACTCGGCGGCGTGTTCCTGGACCGGCGCGAGTGCCCGTGGCCCGACGGGCACCCGGAGGACCCCGCGCGAGTGGCCGCCGTCCTCGCGGGATTCGCCCGCGAGATGCTGGCCCGCGCACCGGCCGACAGCTCGTGCGTCGGCGTCGCCGTGGCGGTACGCGGCATCGTCCGCCACCCCGACGGATTGGTCAGCCTCACCCCCAACATGGGCTGGAAGGGCGTCGACTTCGCCGGTGCGTTCGCCGACCGGCTCGGCCTGGACGTCCCGGTCCTCGTCGCGAACGAGGCCAATCTCGGTGCGCTCGCCGAGCACCGGCGCGGCATCGGCCGCGGAAGCCAGAACCTCGTCTACCTCCACGGCGAGATCGGCATCGGCGCCGGAGTGATCATCGACGGTGAACTCCTGCGCGGCGAACGCGGATACGCCGGCGAGGTCGGCCACATGACCGTCAACCCGTACCGGGGACGGCCGTGCGGCTGCGGTGCCCGCGGCTGCCTGGAAGCCGAGGCAGGTGAGCGCGCCCTCCTGGAAGCCGCCGGCCGGGACGGCCGCCTCACCGGGGCCGACGCCGTGCGGTCGGTGGTGACCGCCGCCGACCGTGGCGACGTCACCGCGCGGGAGGCCCTGCACCGGGTCGGAGACTGGCTCGGCATCGGCATCGCGAACGTCGTCAACCTCTTCGATCCGGACCTGGTCATCCTCGGCGGCACCCTCCGGGACGTCTTCCTCGGATCCGCCGCACAGGTGCGCAGCCAGATCAACACCAATGCCCTTGCCGCGGTGCGGGAGAAACTTCGGCTGCGGGTCAGCGAACTCGGCGACGACACCGTCCTGATCGGCGCCGCGGAACTGGCGTTCGCCGAGGTGCTCACCCGGCCGCTGGAGACGCTCACCCGTATCTCGGAGCAACGCCAGGCCCGCCCATGACGCTGAGCCCGTCCGTGCCATCGCCTCGGGCGTGATGACTCCTGAACCTGGCGCGCTGGTTCGGGCGTGATGACTCCTGAACCTGGCGCGCTGGTTCGGGCGTGATGACTCCTGAACCTGGCGCGCTGGTTCGGGCGTGATGACTCCTGAACCTGGCGCGCTGGTTCGGGCAGCCTGCGGCTCGTCGAGGTTGGCCTACTGGCCCGGTCTGGCAGGCGAATACGATGACAGCGTGTTCGACGGGCCGAGGGCCACCACCAGCGCCTCGGCCTGGTGCACGTGGACTCCGACACGCAGGTGCGCACCCCCGAGGCGTCCTGCGCCTGGTACCGCGACCTGGTCGCCGCTCATCGGGCCCACAGCCCACAGTAGTTGGGCTCACGTCGCCCGGGGGATGTATGACCCTTCGGCCACGGCAGAGGGGGCATCCGGGTGGCGCGGCCCTGTTCGGCGACTGCCGTGGATCGGTGCAGCCGTCCCCTCGTGTGCGCCCCGCGACCGGGAGGCGTGGGTCGGGACTCGCAGGGAGCACCGCCCCGTGCGCCGGGTCGACCTCCCGCCGGTTCACGTGGTGAGGACGAGCCCCGCCTTCCCCGGTCGTCCGAATGCGGTGGTCGCTTTCAGGACTGTGCCACCGCCTCGGCGTCTTCCCCCGGGCGCCCGCTGAAGAAGTCGACCAAGCTCTGCGGTGCGCGCTCGCCGAGGCAGAGGTCGAGAATCTCGTGGGCGTCCGCGTAGAAGGCCTCGCTGCGTGGGAAGAGCTCCTTCTCGTAGGCGGCGAGCGCCGCTTCGACGTCGTCGGGGTGCCGGGCGATGGCCTTGCCGAGTTCGGCACCGTCGAACATCGCCAGGTTGGCGCCGTCGCCGGACGGCGGCATCAGGTGCGCGGCGTCACCGAGCAGTGTCACGCCGGGTACCCGGTCCCAGCGGTGTCCGTCCGGGAGGGTGTGGATCATGCGTACCACCGGGATGGTCTCGCCGTCGGTGATCAGCGCGGTGAGGTGCGGCGTCCACCCGTCGAACTCGGCCGCGACCCGGGCGGTCGCGGCCGCGGCGTCGGTGAAGTCCGTGGCGGCGATCCACTCGGCCGAGCGGTTCAGTTCGACGTAGGTGTGGAGGATGCCACCCGCCTCGCGGTGGGCGACGATCCCCTTGCCGGGGGCGAGTGCGTACATGGCGCCTCGGCCGACCAGTGCGGCCGTCGCGGGGTGCCGCTCGTCGACGTCGTGCAGGTAGGTCTCGACGAACGTCGTGCCGGTGTAGACGGGCCGTGCGTCGGAGAGCAGGGGCCGGACCCTGGACCAGGCGCCGTCCGCGCCGACCAGGATGTCGCTGGTCTCGGTCGAGCCGTCGGTGAAGGTCAGCTCGTGGCGGCCGCCGCCGAGCGGTCTGACGCCGGTGACCTTGCTGCCCCAGCGCACCGTCCCCTCGGGCAGGGAGTCGAGCAGGATCCGGCGGAGGTCGCCGCGGAGCACCTCGGGGCGTGCCGCGGTGCCGTCCGACGGGACGTCCAACAGCAGCGTGCCGTGCCGGTCGAGCACCCGGGCGGCGTCGCCGCCCTCGTGGATGATCGCGCGGAACTCGTCGGTGAGGCCGGCGTCCGCAAGGGCACGCTGTCCGTCCTCCTCGTGGATGTCGAGCTGCCCGCCCTGGGCGCGGGACTCGGCGGAGGGATCGGCCTCGTGGACGGTGGCGGGGATGCCGTGGATGTGCAGGACGCGCGCGAGGGTGAGGCCGCCCAGGCCCGCGCCGATGATCGTGACCGGTGTCGTCATGGTGTTCCCTTCGAAGCCATGATGGAACGCTGTTCCATTCTCATGTTGGAACAGCGATCCATTCATGTCAAACTTTGGTCATGGCCATCAAGAAGCAGCGGGCTGTACGGCGCACGGACGCGCTGTCGAAGGAACGGATCGTGGAGGCCGCGATCGAGATCCTCGACTCCGGCGGCGAGGGCGCGCTGACCTTCCGCGCGCTCGCGGCCCACCTGGCCACCGGAAGCGGGGCGATCTACTGGCACGTCGCCAACAAGGACGACCTGCTGGCGGCGGCCACCAACGACGTGATCGCCCGAGTCATGGCGGACCCGGCCGGCGGCGCGCGTCCGCGGGAGGCGATCCGGGCCCTCGCGCTCGGGCTCTTCGACGCGATCGACGTGCACCCCTGGGTCGGCACCCAGCTCTCCCGCGCGCCGTGGCTGGCCGCGATTCCGCAGATCTTCGAGGGTTTCGGCAGTCGGCTGGAGGAACTCGGTGTGCCCGAGGAGGCGCAGTTCGACGCCACGTCCACGCTCGTGATCCATGTCCTCGGCGTCGCCGGACAGAACGCCGCCAACGCCCGCCTGCACGCGCACAGGACCGATCGGACGGTCTTCCTGGGCGAGATCGCCCAGCAGTGGGCCCAGCTCGATCCCGCTCGGTACCCGTTCGTGCACCGGGTGGCGGCGCAGTTGCCCGAGCACGACGACCGGGAGCAGTTCCTGGCCGGCATCGACCTCATCCTGGGCGGCATCGGGGCCGCCCACCCAGGTCCGTCCTCTCGGACCTGACTCGAACCCGAGTGGGCCAGGGCCGGCCAGGAGCCGGGTGCCGCGCGCTCAGGACGGGTGGCCGGCCCCGCCCGGCCGTGCTGTGAGGCGATCCCGGAGGGTGGACGTGTCCCGGTGAAGCGGCCGTGCGGCGTCGGCTACGACGCTCCGCAGGTGGCCAGTGCGGTTCGCGCCAGCGCGCGCAGCCAGGCGTGGGCGTGGTCGGTGTCGTAGCGCTGGTGCCATGACAGGTATACCGGTGCCGAGGGGAGTTCGAGCGGCAGGGGGAGTGCGGCCAGGCCGAGGTCGGCGGCCACGGTGCGTAGGGTGGTTTCGGGGACGGTGACCAGGAGGTCGGTGCCGCGCGCGAACTGCAGCGCGGCTGCTTCGGTGGGGGCGGCCGCCACCACGCGGCGGGTGAGGCCGAGCCGAGTGAGGGCGTCGTCGACGGCGTTGCTGAGGTTTCCGCGTCGCGAGACGGTGACGTGTTCGGCGGCGGCGTACTGCTGCGCGGTGACCGTCCCGCCACGGGTGAGGGGGTGCCCGTGCCTCATGGCGACGACGAGGCGGGTCTCGCCCACGTGCTCGGCGCGGATGTCGGGCGCGCTCGGGAGGTTGGCGTTCGCCTCCAGATCGACCTCGCCGCGTCGCAGTTCGGGGGTGTCGGTGCTCGATTCCGCGACGAAGCGCAGTCGCACGCCCGGCGCCTGTCCGCGTACGGCCGCGAGCAGCGCGGGGCCGCCGAGGGCGACCAGGGAATCGTGCCAGCGGAGTGTGAAGGTGCGCTCCAGCGTTGCCGGATCGAGTTCGCGGCTCGGTGCCAGTACCCCCTGGACCTGGTGCAGCAGCGCGTGCACCTGTTCCCGGACGGCGATCGCATAGGGCGTCGGGGTCATGGTGCGACCGGTGCGCACCAGGATCTGGTCCCCGGTCGTGCGCCGGATCCGGCCCAGACTCCGGCTCATCGCGGGGGCGGTGACGTGCAGGCGTGCGGCCGCCCCGGCCACGCTGCCCTCCTCCAGCAGCGCGTCGAGCGCGGTGAGCAGATTCAGATCCAGTTGCATGGGAGTAATTCCAGCCGTGCTTGACATGCATTTGATGTTAATGGATGGGGTGGATAGCGTCATCACCACGGCGCAGGACGGAACGCACGGCCTGGCCCGAAGTCCTCGTCATCACCCCTTGCTCAGACGGGAGTTCCACCATGTCCGCAACGCTTCGAACCACTGACGTCGCCGTCTTGGACGCCGACCTGCTCGACCGGACCGCGGCCGCCGTGCGTGAGGCCGGTTCGGCACTGCGCGAGCGGTTCGGCGAGGTGGTCCGCTACCGGACCCGCGAAGAGCTGATGCGCGCGCTCGCCGCCAACGACGACGCCGCCCTCGGCATCCTGCGCCCCCGCCTCACGGGCCTGCGCCCGGACGCCGGCTGGGTGGAGGACGAACTCGACGGCGGGGCGCTGCCGCCCGGCGAGTGGTGGGTCGTGGATCCGGCCGAGGGCAACGTCAACCACCTGCACGCCCTGCCGGAGTGGGCGGTGACCGCCACCCTGGTGCGCGACAACCAGCCGGTGCTCACCGCGGTCCACCTGCCGTTGACCGGCGAGACCTACACCGCGCTCACCGGCGCGGGCGCCCACCTCGACGGCCGGCCCCTGCAGGTCTCCCGGACCGCGGACCTCGGCCTGGGCGTCGTGGCCACCAGCCAGGCCCGGCCCGACGAGGACGAGAACGTCGTGCGGCGCGTCGGCGCCTCGATCACCGCGATGCTCTTCGACGCGCTCGTCGTCCGCACCGCCGTGCCCGCCACCCTGCACCTGCTGAACGTGGCCGCCGGCCGGATCGACGCCTTCTGGCAGTTCGCCGGCGCCCGCGCGGACCTGCTGCCCGGCGCGCTCCTCGTCACCGAGGCCGGCGGACGGATCTCCGACGCCGAGGGCCGCCCCTGGACCCCGCAGAGCGACGGCTTCCTGGCCGCAGCGCCCGGTATCCACGCCCAGGCCGTCGCCACCCTCTCCCGCTGACCGGCCACCCCACCCGCACCCACGACAAGGGACCACACCTCATGACCACGATCGCCGTACTCGGAAACGGCCGCGTCGGCGGCAACCTGGCCGCCGCCCTCACCCGCGCAGGACACGAGGTGACCGTCGCGGACCGCACCCCGGGCGCCGCCGCCGACGCCGCCCGCACCGCCCGGATCGTCATCAACGCCACCCCGGGCAACGGCTCCCTGGACCGGCTCGCCGCCCTGCGCGACGAACTGCGCGACAAGATCCTCGTCGACGTCTCCAACGCCACCACCGACGGACCGGACGGCCTGCCCGCCGACCTGCTCCACCCCGGCTCGAGCCTCGCCGAGCAACTCCAGGAAGCACTCCCCGAAACACACGTCGTCAAGACCCTCAACACCATGCTCTTCCCGGTGATGACCGCCCCGGCCACGCTCACCCAGACGCCCACCGTGTTCCTCTCCGGCGAGGACCCCGAGGCCAAGCAGACCGTCCGCGCACTCCTCACCGACCTCGGCTGGCAACAGGAATGGATCACCGACCTCGGCGGGATCCGGACCGCCCGCGCCACGGAGGCCGCGATCCTGTTCGTCCCCCACGTCATCCGCTCCAGCGGATTCACACCCTTCGCGATCTCGATCACCCGCTGACCCCGGCACACCACCCCTGATCGGTGGCCTGCCGTAGCGCCTCGTGCAGATGACGAGCTCGCTCGCGGACCCCGGCGAGCCCCGCAAGCGCGCCCTGCATGACGCAGCACGATCGATCGACTCGTCCCCGGTCGGGTTCGCCTGGTCGGCGATGTCCACCGAGCCCGCCCGCACTCGATCCCCGGCCGGCATCCGGAGAGGCTTCGGTCCTCGCTACGGCAGCGGCAGCTCGGTCCACACGGTCTTGCCGTCCCGGGCGTAGCGCGTACCCCAGCGTTCCGTCAGCTGGGCGACCAGGAAGAGGCCGCGGCCGCCCTCGTCGGTCATGCGGGCGCGGCGGAGGTGGGGTGAGGTGCTGCTGCCGTCCGAGACCTCGATGATCAGGAAGCGGTCGCGGATCAGCCGCAGGATCACCGGTGCCCCGCCGTAGCGGTAGGCGTTGGTGACGAGCTCGCTGACGGCCAGTGTGGCGGTGAAGGTCAGCTCCCCGAGCCCCCACTCGGCCAGCGTGGAGGTGGTCAACTCGCGGGCCAGGCCGGCAGCGGTGGGGTCCGCGGGAAGCTCCCAGGAGGCCACGTCCTCTGCTTCGAGAACCCGGGTCCGGGCGATGAGCAGTGCGACGTCGTCGTGGGAAGGCCTCGGAAGCAGGGCGTCCTCCACGGCCGTGCAGGTCTCCTCCAGCGACCGGGCGGGCCGGCACAGTGCCTCGCGCAGCCGCTGCAGCGCGATGTCGAGGTCGCGGTCCCGCGTCTCGATGAGCCCGTCGGTGAACAACGCCAGCAGACTGCCTTCCGCGAAGTGCAGTTCGGCAGCCTCGAAGGGCAGCCCGCCCAGGCCCAGCGGAGGCCCGGGGGGCAGGTCCAGAAGGCTGAAGCGGCCGTCCGGAGTCACCAGCGCGGGTGGTACGTGGCCGGCCCGCGCCAGCGTGCACTGCCCGGCGACGGGGTCGTACACCGCGTAGAGGCAGGTGGCACCGACGATCTGCCGGCCCGGTGGACCTCCGTCGGCCGCCTCCTGCTCATCGGCCAGACGGTTCACCAGATCGTCCAGGTGGGCGAGCACCTCGTCCGGCGCGAGGTCCAGGTTGGCCAGGGCGTGGACGGCGGCGCGCAGGCGGCCCATGGTGGCCGCGGCGTGCAGGCCGTGGCCGACCACGTCGCCCACGACCAGGGCGACGCGGGCGCCGGAGAGGGGGATCACGTCGAACCAGTCGCCGCCGATGCCCGAGCTCGGATCGGCCGGCAGGTAGCGGTGGGCGACCTCGACGGCGCGGTGCTCGACCAGTGTGTGCGGCAGCAGGCTGCGTTGCAGGGTCAGCGCCGCCTGGTGCTGCTGGGTGAAGCGGCGCGCGTTGTCGATGCAGACGGCGGCGCGGGCCGCGAGCTCCTCGGCGAGCGTGAGATCGTCCTGCTCGAACGGTTCGGGCCGTCCGGCCCGCCACAGGCTGACGATGCCCAGCAGCAGACCGCGGGCGATCAGCGGGACCACGAGCAGCGAGTGGGCGCCCAGGGCGACGGCGCGCCTGGAGCGCTCCGGGTCCTGGAAGTACCAGCCGGGGCTGGACTCCAGCTCGAACTCGAGCACCGGCGCCTGCCCGATGAGGCACTTGGCCTGCGGCGTGCGGGGATCCAGGGAGAAGACCTCGCCGACCGGGTACATCACATCGAGCGCGGCCTGCTCGACCGCCCGGACCGCCGCTCTGCGCATCGGCCCGGATGCCCCCTGAACGGGTTCCTCGCCGCGGATCACCGGCTCCAGGAGGTCCACCGCGACGGCGTCCGCCAGATCGGGGACCACGACGTCGACCAGCTCCCGGGCGGTCTGCGCCACGTCCAGGGTGGTGCCGATCCGGGCACTCGCCCGATTGAGCAGCGCCAGCCGGCGCCGGGCCCGAAAACGATCAGTGACGTCCTCCACCGTCTGGGTGACCCCGAGAACCCGGCCCGAAGGGTCCTGCATCCGAAAGGCCGAGATCGCCACCATGCGCTCACGGTCGGGATCCCGCCGTACCCGGCAGGGCTGCTCGGTGAAGATCAGCGGCTCGCCCGTCTCCAGGACCTGTCGCAGCAGCGCATCGATCGTTTCCACATCGGGACCGATCAGGAAGTCACCCATCAGACGGCCGTGGTGCTGTTCGACCGGGACCTCGCTGAACCGGGCGATCGCCCTGTTGACCCGCAGGATGCTCAGGTCGGGGGCGTGCACCGCCAGGCCGATGGGGGAGCGCCGGAAGAGACCGTCCAGGACCGACCGGTCCGTCTCCCACTGGAGCACCTCCTCGGCCGGCGCCATGACCAGGAACCACTCGGAACGCAGGTCGACCCGGGTCACGGCACGGGCCCGGAAGCCCAGTTCCACCCTGCGGCCGTCACGGTGCAGCACCGGCAACACCCCGTACCAGCCGTCTTCGCGCGCACACTCCGCGATCGCCTTCAGTACCGCATCCCGATCGGCGGGGTGGACCAGGAACTCGGCGGCCGCGCGGCCGAGCGCCTCGCCGGACCGGTGGCCGAGCAGGGCCTCGGCCCGCTCGCTCCAGCCGACGACCGTGCCGCGGTCGTCCAGGACGGCCCACGCCGAACGGGCCACCGCGAAGGGGTCCTCTGGAGCCTCGCCGAACGCGGGCACCGGTGCGTCCATATCGCCAGTATCTCCGAGGGCGGATCACCCGACGTGCCAGGACCGGCCGCGCCGCGGACCGGATGCAGCACCGCGGCGGACGTGACGGCCGCAACGGGACGTGCCGGGGCCGGTGGGTCCGGCCGCCGGCGGTCAGCCGACCTGCGGGACCCGCTCGGCGCGGCAGGCGGTGAGCAGCAGGGCGATGTCGTCGGAACGGTGCGGGGAGCGCCGGGCCTTCCTCGACGGGCACCGTTGCGGCGTTGCAGGCGAAGGCGTCCCCGCGGACCCGGAGCCCGGCGAGGGCGGCGCCGCACGAGGCGGACGGCGGGGCGCGGATGATCGTCGGGGACGTCCGGGGGAAGGGCCTGGCCGCCGTCGGGGAGTCCGCCCTGTTGCCCAGCGCCTTCCGGCTCGTCGCCGCCCAGCACGCCACGCTGCCCGACCCCGCCCGGACGCTGGACCACAACCTGCTGGCCCACGCCGGTGGGCGGCTCGGCGACGACGCGGCCGTCGTCGCCATCCGGCGTACGGACGGGGCCGAGCACCGTCTGCACGGACTGCTGTAGACGGCCCACCGCCCGCACGCCCCTCCCGTCCCGGAGGTGCCGTCAGCTGCTCGCGCCGCCCCAGCGGACGGCCGCCGCACCCGCGTAGTCGCCCGCGTGTGCGAAACCGCCCAGCACCACCAGGTCGCCGTCCTTGACCCGACCGGACCGCAGCGCCAGGTCCAGGGTGACGGGCACCGCGGCGCCGAAGAGGTTGCCGCACCGGTCGAAGGTGTCGGGATGCCGTTCGGGCGGAAGGCCCAGCGACCGCCGCCAGTTCCCCAGGAAGGTGCGGTTGGGCTGGTTGGTGACCAGCACGTCGATCTCCGCGGTGGGGACGCCGATCCGCGCACAGACCTCGGCGACCACGTCGGGCACCAGCCGGTTGCCACGTTCGAGGACGGTACCGACGCTCTCCTCCGTGAATCCGATCCGCAGCTGGGACCGCCCCGGTTCCCAGTAACGCCGGCCGTCCTCCAGGACGACGGTCATGTCGCCGCCGTGGGCGCCGATGTGGCGGCCGGCCACTGCCAGGACCGGCGAGGCCGCCGAGGTGGTGACGTAGCCGACTCCGCAGCCGTCTCCGGGGATCGCGGCCTGGGCGAGCCGTCGCACCTCGGACTGGGTGAAGAGCTGCCCGGCGGCGGTCTGCGCGTTGCAGATCAGCGCCCTCCTCGCCTCGGTGGTGCGAAGGATCTGCCGGGCCAGTTGCAGCATGTGCACGAAGGAGGCGCAGCCCGCGTTGGCGACGTCGATCAGCCACTGCGGGTTCAGGCCGAGCCGGCGTGCGACCTCGGTGCCGGCCCCGACGATCGGACTGTCCGGCAGCTGGCTGTGCACCAGCAGCACGTCCACCGCGCGGATCTCGGCCCGGCCGTGCCGCTCGATCAGCGGCTGGACGGCCCGCTCCACCAGATCCACGTTGCTCTCCCCGGTCACATGGTGCCGCAGCGCCGGGACCCGGAACATCGGGCTGTCCCTGAGCCGGTCCTCCGCCCCCGGGTGGTCGGTGTAGAACGAGGCGGGCACCGGTTCCCCGGGCAGGTGCCCGGAGACGTCGGTGAGGCTGACGGTCCTCATTTCGCCCCCGGAGCCGCAGCTGCGCCCGCCGAACGCGGTGGCACGCCCACCGGCAGGGCGTTGCGGTGCCGGTGCTCGAGGATCGCCTTGAGATTGGCCATCTCCACGGTGTGGCCGGCGTAGAAGAGGTCCCAGTACGTGCCCACCCAGGCCCGGTCCGGGCCCGGTGCGAGCTCGGGGCGGGGGTTGGCGTCGTAGTACGGGTGCCGGCAGTTGGTCCAGGTGATGACGGAACCGGGCCGTCCCAGCACGGGTTCGGCGGGCACGACCCGCATCAGGTAGATCATCCAGAGTTGCTCGCCCTGGTCCCAGGCGCAGTGGAAGTCCACCGTCCGGGCCTCGGCGTTGGACGCCACCCGGCAGTAGATCCTGGTCCGCGCCTCCAGCAGATCGTCCCCGACCCACAGACCGGGGGCGCCGCCGGGCTCGAAGTTCCGCAGACTGAACGTCCACTCCTCCAGATGGTGCCCCTGTCGCAGGTAGGTGTACGCGTCGTCCGGCGGGCAGTCGACGTACTCGTGGATCGTGCAGTACTGCCCGTAGACCTCCCGGTGGGGATAGGCCGGGCGGGTCAGCTCCGCGCAGCGGGCCGCCAGGACGGCAGGGGCGGTGTTCTCCACCGTGGTCAGGCCGGGCACCGTGGTCGGGCCGGGCACTGTGGTCGGGCCGGGCGGTTCAGCCGGGGTGGACGGTGCAGCGCTCATGAACGTTCTCCTCGTGGTCGGCCGGCACCGGGCCGGTGGCGGTCAGGAACGGAAGGAACGGGGGGATCTCCGCGGGATCGACGTCCACTGCCACCAGGACCGGACCGCTCGTGGTGTTGCCGTGCAGCAGCGCCCGCCGCAGCTGCGGAGCGGTGGCGGCCCGGCTCACGGCCAGGGTGGGGAACATGCCCGCCGCGCCCGCGGCGATGTCCGAAGGACGGAAGAGGTTGGCCGGGTGCGGGGATCCCAGGAACAGCTGGTCGCGGGTGGCGCACATGGCGTGGGCGTTGTTGTTGAGGATCACGAAGGTGACCGGCGCGTCGTACTCCAGAGCGGTGTGCACCTCCATGCCGTGCATGAAGAACGCCCCGTCCCCGGCGAGCACGTAGGTGCGCCTCCCGGTGCCGAGGGCCGCGCCGATGCCCGCGCCGAAGGTGTAGCCCATGCCGGCCATGCCGACGGCCACCACGAACCGCCCCCGCCGCGTGGCAGGGAGCCGGTGGATCGCACTGGCGCCGGTGTTCCCGGCGTCCACGAAGACGTGGGCCTCCGGTGGCAGGGCATCCGCCACCGCGGCCACCGCTGCGGTGTGGGAGAGGCCGTCGGTGCCGGGAGGCGGGCTCGGCAGTGGAACCGGTCCGGCGTGCCCGGGGGCGGGACGGACGCCGGCGGCGAGCCGGTCGGTCAGTTGCCGCAGGGTGTCGCGCAGGCCGCCGGACAGGTGGAGTCCGGGGAGGGAAGGGATGAACGGCGGTTCGGGGTCGACGCAGATCACGGGGGTCGCGTCCAGCGCCGGTTCCAGTCCGCCACGGGCCAGCGCCGGTAGGCGGGTGCCGACGAGCAGGCAGAGCTCGGCACGCCGCAGACAGTCCAGGACGTTCGGATGCCCCATCACCCCGGCCACGCCGGCGAAGTGCCGGTCGGCGTTGTCGAACACGTCCTTGGCGTCCGGAGTGACCGCGACCCATGCGCCCGACCTTGCCACCAGGTCGGCGAGTTCCTGCTTCGCCCCGGCCGCGGCGACGCCCTCGCCGGCGATCACCAGCACCCGGTCGGCACCGCGCAGCCGCTCCGCCGCGCGGTCCAGACACGTCGGTGGCGTGCGCGGCTCGGGCGCCGGGGTCGGCGGTGTCGGCCGACGGGGTGTCAGCTCGGCCTGCTGGACGTCCTTGGGCAGCAGCAGCACGGCGGGCCCCCGGGGGTGCGAGCGGGCCGCAGCCATCGCCTCCGCGAGCAGCCGTGGCAGGGCATCCGGCCGGTCGACCCGGGCGCAGAACCGGCTGACCTGTGCGAACAGCCGGTGGGCGTCGAGCGATCCGGCCCGTCCGCTGGAGTCCTGGAAGGCGCCGAGCCCGTCCAGTGCGGTGGGCGGCTGCCCGACGAGGGCCAGTACCGGCACCCGTGAGGCGTACGCCTCCGCCAGCCCCGGGATCAGGTTCATCGCGCCGCCGCCGGAGGTGGCCGCGACGACACCGAGCCGCCCGGTGGTGCGGGCGTACCCGTCCGCCATGGTGACGGCCGAGAACTCGTGCTTCGCCAGGACGGTGCGTGGCCGGCCCCGGACGAGGTTCAGGGCGTCGTACAGGTCCTCGATGTTCGCGCCGCCGACACCGAACACCTGCCGGACTCCGGCCTCGGTCAGCGCGGTCGCCAGGTGGTCCACGACGCGGCCCCCGGCGGTCGCGTCGGTGGCGGGCGCCGGCGGGGTCTCCCGGATGTCGGTGGTCACGGTGTGCTGCTCCTTTCGGCAGGTCCGGCGCCGAGGACCAGACCTGCCGGCGCGAGAGCCTGGAAGCGCCGGCGGTACTCGCCCGGGGTGAGCTCCAGCGCCCGGCCGAACGAACGGAAGAAGGTCTCGGCGGAGGCGAATCCGCAGCGGCGGGCGATCTGACCGGCCGGCAGGTCGGTGGACTCGAGCAGTTTCCGCGCCCGGGCGATGCGCATCCGCTCGATGTACTGGGCCGGTGGAGTGCCGACCTCGCGCCGGAACACCCGGGCGAAGTTGCGGACGCTCATGTTGGCGTGCTGGGCCACCTCCGGTACGGGCAGTGGCTGTTCGAGGTTCTCCAGGATCCATTCCTGCGCGGCCCGGATCGGCGGCCGGTCGGCCAACTGGGCCTCGAGAATCGTGCTGAACTGCGACTGGCCGCCGTTCCGTTTGAAGAACAGCACCAGGAAGCGCGCCACCTCCAGCGCGAAGGAGGCGCCGTGATCGGCCTCGACCAGGGCGAGGGCCAGGTCGATCCCGGTGGCCACGCCGGCCGAGGTCACGTAGTCCCCGTCCCAGACGAAGATCGGATCCGGATCGACGGCCACCTCCGGGTACCGCCGGGCCAGTTCGTCGCAGAACGCCCAGTGGGTGGTGGCCCTCCGCCCGTTGAGCAGCCCCGCCTCGGCGAGCAGGAAGGCGCCGCCGCAGACGGACACCACGCGCCGCGAACGCACGGCCGCCCGGCCGATCCAGGACACCAGCTCCCGGTCGGCCAGTGCGTCGGGCAGGCTCCAGCCGCCCGGCACGAGCAGCGTGTCGATCGGGCCCTCGCCCGTCCGGAGCGGCTCCGCCTCGATCACGATTCCCGTGCTCGTCCGCACCCGCGGCGCACGGGCCGAGACGATCTCGATCCGGTACTCACCCTCCTCCCCGGGACGCCGCCGGTTGGCGGTGTCGAACACCTCGATCGGGCCCGTGATGTCGAGGGCCTGCGCACCCGGATAGACCACCACAACAACTCGTCGCTCAAGCACCGTCACAGCCTGTGTCCGGTCGTGGAGTGACCGCAATGACGGCTTACTGACGAATCCGGCCACGGGGGCCGCGCGGGCCGCCGACGACCAGCGGTGATGGCGCGGCGTCACCAACCGGTGTGAGACGGGTCATAGTCCCGCGCACGTCCCCGGTGGGTGAGGTGCGATGCGGGTGCGGAGACCGTCAGACTCCCGCAGCTCGGGTGGCTTCTGCCGGCGCGCCTGATGCACCCGGTGCCCGGACGGACCTTCGAGGCAGGCGGTCCTGGGGGTGGATCACGGCCAGGAGCGTGTCGCCACCGCGGCGGCGGCCGCTCCCAGGGCCGCGGCGCAGGGGAGCAGGGCGACCAGCCCGAACCGCAGACGGCGGTACCGGTCCTCGTACTCGCTGCGCAGGTCCCGGCAGCGCTGCGCGATGTGGGTGACGGTCAGGCGGGACACCTCTAGACGCTTCTGGGCGTATGCCCGTGCAATCTCCTCGCGCTGGCCGGTCGTGAGCCAGGGGAACTGCTCGGTGAACGCGGTGGCGTCCCGCTGGGCCGTGGCTACCTCTGCCTGCCACAGCAGGTAGCCCTCCAGCTGCCGCAGGCTGCCGGCGATGGTGTCGGTGGTGTCATCGTCCATCAAGAAGAACCTCACGGACAGCAGGGCGGGGAGGCTGCGCCGTCCTGCGGGACGGTGTTCCCTCGGCCGGCGGTCGTCGGCTCCGCCAGGGCCAGTGGTCAGGCGCCGTCGCCGGGGCGGGGCCCGCGTCGCTGCGGAGCGTCGTACTCGACGGGAGTCACACCGGCGAGGTGCTTGGCGGGCTCGCCGTGCTGGTCGAGGTAGTCGCGGGCGGCGATGTCGGGGTGGTGCAGGTCGAACGCCGGGGATTCCGAGCGGATGCGCGGCAGCGTGAGGAAGTTGTGCCGCGGCGGCGGGCAGGAGGTGGCCCACTCCAGCGAGCGGCCGTAGCCCCACGGGTCGTCGACCTCGAGCTTCTCGCCGTACTTGGCGGTCTTCCAGACGTTGTAGAGGAACGGCAGGATCGACAGGCCGAGCAGGAAGGCGCCGACGGTGGAGACGGTGTTCAGCGTGGTGAAGCCGTCGGAGGCCAGGTAGTCGGCGTAGCGGCGGGGCATGCCCTCCGCACCGAGCCAGTGCTGGACGAGGAAGGTGGTGTGGAAGCCGATGAACAGCGTCCAGAAGCAGATCTTGCCGAGCCGTTCGTCGAGCATCTTGCCGGTCATCTTCGGCCACCAGAAGTGGAAGCCCGCGAACATCGCGAAGACGACGGTGCCGAAGACCACGTAGTGGAAGTGGGCGACGACGAAGTACGAGTCCGAGACGTGGAAGTCGATCGGCGGCGCCGCCAGCAGCACGCCGGTGAGGCCGCCGAAGAGGAAGGTCACCAGGAAGCCGATCACCCAGAGCATCGGGGTCTCGAAGCTGAGCGAGCCGCGCCACATGGTGCCGACCCAGTTGAAGAACTTCACCCCGGTCGGGATGGCGATCAGGAAGGTCATGAACGAGAAGAACGGCAGCAGCACCTGGCCGGTGACGAACATGTGGTGCGCCCACACCGTCACCGACAGGCCGGCGATCGCGATGGTGGCCGCGATGAGGCCGGAGTAGCCGAACATCGGCTTGCGGCTGAAGACCGGGACGATCTCCGACACGATGCCGAAGAACGGCAGCGCGATGATGTAGACCTCGGGGTGGCCGAAGAACCAGAACAGGTGCTGGTAGAGGATGACGCCGCCGTTGGCGGGGTCGAAGACGTGCGCCCCGAACTTGCGGTCGGCCTCCAGTGCGAGGAAGGTCGCGGCGAGCACCGGGAAGGCCAGCAGCACCAGCACCGCGGTGAGCAGGACGTTCCAGCAGAAGATCGACATCCGGAACATCGTCATGCCGGGGGCGCGCATACAGATGATGGTGGTGATGAAGTTGACCGAGCCGAGGATGGTGCCGAAGCCGGAGAAGGTCAGCCCCATGATCCACATGTCCCCGCCGATGTTCGGGGAGCGCACCTCGTCGGAGAGCGGCGGGTAGGAGAACCAGCCGAAGTCGGGCGCGCCCTGCGGCGTCAGCAGGCTGGCGACGACGATCAGGGATCCGAACAGGTAGAGCCAGTAGGCGAACATGTTCAGCCGGGGGAAGGCGACGTCCGGTGAGCCGATCTGCAGCGGCATGAACCAGTTGGCGAAGCCCGCGAACAGCGGGGTCGCGAACATCAGCAGCATCGCGCCGCCATGGAGGGTGAACAGCTGGTTGAACTGCTCGTTCGAGACGATCTGATTGCCGGGGCGGGCGAGTTCGGCGCGCATCACCAGGGCCATCACACCCGCGACCAGGAAGAACGCGAACGATGTTCCGAGGTAGAGCGTCCCGATCTTCTTGTGGTCCGTGGTGGTGAGCCATTGCACGAGAACCCTGCCCCGTCCCCGTGGCTGCGCACTCACCGGTGCCGTTTCCGTCCCAGCGGTCATCGGTTCAGCACTCCTCGCCCTGTTGCCCCTGATCGCCACCATCATGGTGGAGTCGGGCGGCCACACACGGTGAACGGCAGGCGGATCTGCCGCGACGTCACCCGTTTGCCGCCGTCCCGAGACCCCGGACGCGCGCGGCGGTCGTCCGTCACGCCCAGTTGATGGAGCAGCCCATGCTCGGCCGGTGCGGTTCCGGGACGGTCCGGCCGGCCAGCACCAGGTCGGCGGCGTGCCGCAGCAGGTTCCCGGTAGCCGGCTTCCCGTTGCCGGGCGTCGAGTCGTCCATCGCACCCCGGTAGGCCAGCTCGCGACGGGCGTCGTAGAGGAAGAAGTCCGGTGTGCAGGCAGCCCGGTACGCCCGGCCGACGGACTGGTCGAGGTCGATGAGGTAAGGGAAGGTCCACCCGGTGCGGGTGACCTGGGCGTGCAGCCCGTCGGCGTCGTCGGCGGGTGCGACGACCGGGCTGTTGCTGCAGATCCCGACGACCGCGAGGTCCGGGAACTCGCCGACCACCTCGGCGAAAGCCTGCTCGACGTGCCGTACGTACGGGCAGTGGTTGCACAGGAAGGCCACCAGCAGGGCCGGTGCGGCGGCGAAGTCGTCCCGGGCCACGACCCGGCCGTCGATCGCGGGCAGCGAGAAGTCCGGCGCCGGTGTCCCGAGCGGGACCAGGGCGGAGATGGCGGCCATCCGACTCACTTCCTCTGATCGGCAGCGGCAGCCGTGCGTGTACCACCATGGTCGTCCGGCGGGGCCGGCGGCTGCCAATGCACCGATGCCGGTCACCGCACCGATGCCGGTCACCGCGACGTCCGAGTCGGCCGCAGTGAGAGCCACCGGTCGACCGGGTCGTGTGTCCCTGGTGTCGTCGGCTCGTCACCGGACGCGTCGGCCGGCCGGTAGGCTCTGCCGCGTCGAACCCGGCGAACCGGCGCATGGGAAGATCGTTTCATCGAGGAGCAGCTGTGACCGAGCAGCCGGGCCCGCAGCGGCGCATCGCCGATGCCATCCGACCAGCGATGCTCAACGGCCTGCAGGACGCCGAGCTGATCGGTGCGCCGGGCACCGAGCTCATCAACGCATGGGTCGACTGGATCGCGTCGGTCGTCGCGGGCCAGGTCGTGGAGCCGATCGCCGCCGAACGCGACGCCTTCGCGGACCGGGTGGACACCCTCACGCAGGTCGCCAGGCGCCACAAGGAGGGATACAAGGACGCGGCCCGGGACGTGCAGCTGCTCGAGGCCCGTGTCGCCGAGCTGGAAGCGGAGGTGACGCAGTTGCGTCCGCCCGGCGTCGTGCTCGCCGGCCCGGCGGTGGAGGTCGACGTGGCATCGGCGACCGGCACGCCGTCGCAGTCCCTCCGGGACCGGCTCCGCGCCAAGTACCCCGCCACCGCGGAGGCGCTGGACCGCCGGGATGCCGAGGCCGGTCCGATTCGGAGCGCGGAGAACTGACGCTCCGGCGGATGCGTCGGCATCGGTCGACGGCGCCGAGCACCTCGGTGTTCCTCTCGACGCTCGATCCGACGGCGGTCATGACGGCTTTCCCCGGAGTCCTCGCCGACGTCGCCGCCGTCCACCCCGCTACGACGAGACCGGTTCCGGGGCCGCCCAGGGGAGCGAGTACCAGGAGAGGGCGGCGAGGACCGTCGCGCTGGGCAGTTCGGCGCAGTAGGCGAGGACCTGGGCGAGCAGGTAGTCGGAACCGCGGTGCGCGGACCAGATGTCGAAGTAGGCGTCCATCGCCAGCAGGACGGCGGTGGCGGCGGCCAGGGGGCTGGTGGCCCGGTGTCGGCGGCGCACCAGCGCGGCGAGCAGCAGGAGCGCTGCCACCTCCATGACGTCCAGCCAGACCCAGGAGTTGGCGAGGTTGCGCGCGCCGAAACGGCGGACCGACAGGCCCAGCACCACGATCCACGGCACCAGCAGGAGCGCGGCCGCCCGTAGTCCGATCGGCAGCCATCGCCGGATCGCCGCCTCGCGGGCCGTCGGCCGTCGTCCTGGTTCCATCACGGGCCGATCGTATCGGCGTGCGGCGCATTCGCGGCAGCCGCGGCGGTCCGGCCACCGCGCGCACGGTTCCGGCGTCCGGCTGCCCGGTGGCTGGCACCGGCTCTGGGCGACCCCGTCGCCGCGTCGTTGCCGTCGAGTACCAACGGCTTCGGGTGGTCGAGTTGCCGACGGGGGCAGAGCATGTCGCATTCCGGGGCGCAGGGACGCAGTGCCGGGATCGTCGGCGGCGGGATCGGCGGCCTCGCCTCCGCGATCGCGCCGCGCGAAGCCGGATGGCAGGCGACCGCCCACGAGCGGGCACCGGAATCCACCGACGTGGCCGCGGGGATCTCCCCGGCCAGGGCGCCGCCGTGGCCCTCGAGGACGCGGTGACGGTCGCGGCCCACGCACCCGGTCTGCGCGCCTCTTCGACGGCGCGTCGGCGACGGGTAAGGGCGGTCTCGTGGATGTCGCGCCGGACGACCCGCACCGACATGCCCAACGCACGGTGGCGCGCCACCGTGCGCGACATCGGGACCCGCGCGGTCCCGGAGGCTGTGGCGCTCGCCCCCGTGACCCGGCTGTTCCGCCGCACCCGACCGCACCCCTCACCGTGCCGGACACCGTTCGGCGCTGAACGACGCCGCCCGCATCGCCGGTGACCGCGACCACGGAAGGCCTCGTACGCCTGGTGCCGCGACCCGATCGCCGCTCACCGGGCCCGTCCGGAACCGCAGCACGACCCCCGTGGCGACCGGCCGGCGGAACGGGGATCGGCTGCGGCCGGGGCGATCAGGGCACCAGGATGCTGACGGTTTCGACGACGCAGGCCGGCTTGGCCCCGCCCTCCAACTCGACGGTCACCCTCACCGTCGCCTGGTGGCCACCGCCGCCGGGAACCACCGACAACAGCTCCACCCCGGCGCGCACTCGGGAGTCCACCGGGACGGGGGACGGGAAGCGGAGCTTGTTGGCACCGTAGTTGACGCCCATGCGCACCCCCTCGACCCGGTACACCTGCCAGACCAGCATCGGCACCAGCGACAGCGTCAGATAGCCGTGCGCGATGGTGGAGCCGAACGGGCCCTGCGCCGCCTTCGCGGGGTCGACGTGGATCCACTGGTGGTCACCGGTCGCCTCCGCGAAGGTGTCGATCTGCCGCTGGGTGACGGTGTGCCAGTCGGAGTACCCGAGGTGGGTGCCGGCGGCCTGCGCGAGCTGCTCGATGCCCTGAAAGATCTTCATGCGCTCTCTCCTCCGTCTCCGCTCAGTCCTGCGGTCCGCCGGCGACGTACAGAACCTGGCCCGAGACGAACCCGGCGCCCTCGCCGGCGAAGAACGACACCGCGTGCGCGATGTCCTCGGGCCTGCCGGTGCGGGCGACCGGGATCTGGGTCGCCGCGGCCGCCTTGAAGTCGTCGAACGTCATGCCGATCCGGCGCGCGGTCTCGGCCGTCATCTCGGTCTCGATGAACCCGGGGGCGATCGCGTTGGCTGTAATGCCGAACCTCCCGAGCTCGATGGCGAGAGTCTTGGTGAATCCCTGGATCCCGGCCTTGGCCGCGGAGTAGTTGGCCTGGCCGCGGTTGCCCAGTGCGGAGGTGCTCGAAAGGTTGATGATCCGGCCCCAGCCGGCCTTGGTCATGTGGCCCTGGACGGCGCGGCTCATCAGGAACGAGCCGCGCAGGTGCACGTTCATGACCGCGTCCCAGTCGGCGGCGGTCATCTTGAAGAGCAGGTTGTCGCGGGTGATGCCGGCGTTGTTGACCAGGACGGTGGGTTCGCCGAGCTCCTGGGCGATCCGGTCCACGGCGCCCTGCACGCCCGGCTCGTCCGCCACGTCCACTCCGACGGCCAGTGCCCGGCCCCCGGCGGCCTCGATCTCCTCGACGACCGGCTTGCAGGCCGCCTCGTCCAGGTCGATGACCGCGACGGACAGGCCGTCTGCCGCCAGTCGCTTCGCGACACCTGCGCCGATGCCACGGGCGGCTCCGGTGACGACGGCGGTGCGGGTGCTGATCATTGGGTCAACTCCTCTTGGATTCACGGGTGTTGATGGTGCGTGCCGAGAGCGGCCGTCGGGACAGGCCGGGGATCAGGTCGGCGAGCGCGGCCCGGGTGGTGTCGGCGTCGGTGTGGAGCAACGCCTGCATGCCGACCGCGCGGGCGCCGAGCACATTGGGCTCGGCATCGTCGATGAACAGCGCCCGCTCGGGCGGCACTTCGAGCAGGCCCAGGGTGAACCGGTAGATCGGGGCCAGCGGCTTGCGCAGGCCGACCTCGCCGGAGATCACGACGGGATCGAAGAGCGGGTCGATCCGCTCGCGCGGGTAGGTGTTGCCCCAGCTGTTGGACAGCAGGGCCACCCGGATCCCGAGGGCGCGCAGCTCACCGGCCAACTCGAACATCGCCGGGTCGGGCCGCATCCCGGCGAACAGCCGGGCGAGGACGCCGACCGGCTCGACCGGCGTGCCGTCGACCGTGCTCAGTTCGGCGGCGAGCAGTGCGTCGAACCCCTCGATCGTCAGTTCGCCGGTCTCCAGCCGGTGGACGGGGGTGCCGTCCGCGGCGTCGCGGGACAGCCAGGCCTTGAGCGTCCGGGAGAAGGACTCCGGCCGGATGCCGTCGGACTCGAGCCATGCCGCGATCGAGTCCCGGACCGGGCCGGTGAGGACGCCGCCGTAGTCGAAGACCACCGCCTCCACCGCGGTCACGAGAGCCGTTCCAGCACCATCGCCATGCCCTGGCCGCCACCGACGCACATGGTCTCCAGGCCGAACTGCTTGTCATGCCACTGCAGCGAGTTGATGAGGGTGCTGGTGATCCGGGCGCCGGTCATGCCGAACGGGTGGCCGACGGCGATGGCGCCACCGTTGACGTTGAGCTTCTCGTCCGGCACGCCGAGCTCGCGCGCCGACGGGATGACCTGGGCGGCGAACGCCTCGTTGATCTCGACCAGGTCGATGTCGTCGATGGTCAGGCCGGCACGTGCCAGCGCCTGCTTCGAGGCCTCGACCGGTCCCAGGCCCATGATCTCCGGGGACAGTGCCGAGACGCCCGTGCTCACGATCCGGGCCAGCGGGGTGATGCCGAGCTCCCTGGCCCGTGTGTCGGACATGATGACGAGCGCGGCGGCGCCGTCGTTCAGGGGGCAGCAGTTGGCGGCGGTGACGGTGCCGTCGGGGCGGAAGACGGGCTGCAGCTGGGAGACGGCCTCGAGGGTGACCCCGGGCCGCGGGCCGTCGTCCTTGGTCACCCGGCTGCCGTCGGGCAGGGTCACCGGGGTGATGTCGCGCTCCCAGAAGCCGTCGATGATCGCCTTTTCGGCCAGGTTCTGGCTGCGCACGCCGAAGGCGTCCTGTTCCGCGCGGCTGATGCCCTTGAACTGGGCGACGTTCTCGGCCGTGTGGCCCATCGCGATGTACGCGTCCGGCAGGAGGCCCTGCGTGCGCGGGTCGACCCATGTCCGGCCGCCGGCGGCGAACCGCTCGGTGCGGGCCTCCGCCTCGGCGAAGACCGGGTTCCCGGTGTCGGGCAGGCCGTCCGCGTTGCCCTTGGTGTAGCGGCTGACGGTCTCCACGCCGGCGGAGACGAACACCTCGCCCTCGCCGGCCTTGATGGCGTGCAGTGCCATCCGGGTGCTCTGCAGGCTGGACGAGCAGTAGCGGTTCACCGTCGTGCCGGGGACTTCGTCCAGTCCGGCGAGGACGGCAACGATGCGCGCCATGTTGAAGCCGGACTCGCCGGCCGGCTGGCCGCAGCCGAGCACCAGGTCGTCGATCGTCCTCGGGTCGAGCTGGGGCACCTTGGCGAGGGCGGCCCGGACCATCCGGATGGTGAGCTCGTCGGGGCGGAGGTCCTTCAGCGAGCCCTTGAAGGCTCGGCCAATCGGCGAGCGGGCGGTGGAGACGATGACGGCTTCGGGCATGGCTTTCCCTTCGGCACTGACTAAGCGCTTGCTTAGCTCCACAGGCTGCAGTAGTCGCGACACGGGCGTCAACAGGTCCGATCCGGCGGTTCGGTGTGGACCACGTCACACGCCCGGACCGCCCGGCCCGGCGGCGGCGGCGATCGCGGAGGAGCGTTCTCGCGGCACGAGGACATGCCGCAGCTCCGCCGCGGTCGGGCTCGACTGCGGCGGAGTGCAGGGCGGTTCAGGACCGGGCGCGGAGTTCCTTCTTGAGGATCTTCCCGGTCGGCCCCTTGGGCAGGGCGTCGACCAGTCGCACCTCGCGCGGGTACTTGTAGGCGGCGACCCTGTCCTTGCAGTGGGCGGCGATCTCCTCGGGTGTGGCCGACGCGCCGGGCTTGAGCGCGACGTAGGCCAGGACGTCCTCGCCGAGCCTCTCGTCGGGCCTGCCGACGACGGCCGCCTCGGCCACCGCCGGATGCGTGAACAGGACCTCCTCCACCTCGCGCGGGTACACGTTGTAGCCGCCGCGGATGATCAGGTCCTTCTTGCGGTCGACGACGAACAGGTAGCCGTCCTCGTCGGCGTAGGCGAGATCGCCGGTGTGGAACCACCCGTTCCTGAACGCCTCGGCGGTGGCTTCGGGTCGCTTGTAGTAGCCCTTCATGACGTTGTGGCCGCGGATGACGATCTCGCCGACGTGGTCGGGCCCCGGTGGCAGCGGTTCGTCGTTCTCGTCGACCACACGTACCTGAACGCCCCAGATGGGCCTGCCGATCGAGAGCACCTTCCGGGCCTCGGCGCTGATGTTGAACGTCGTGGTGCTCGCGGTCTCCGACAGCCCGTAGCCCTCCAGGATCACGACACCCGGGAACTTCTCCTCGAAGGCGCGGATCACCTCACCGGGGATCGCGGCTCCTCCCGAGACACCGACCCGCAGCGAGCCGAGCTCCCGGCCGGAGGTGTCGGCCGACAGGAGGGCGACGTACATGGTGGGGACGCCGGAGAAGATCGTGCAGCCGTGCCGCTCGACGGCGTCGAGCACCGACTCCTGCTCGAACCGGGGTACGAGGACCATCGTGCCGCCGAACCGCACGCAGGCGTTCAGCACGCTCGACAGCCCGAAGACGTGGAACAGCGGCAGCACCGCCACGGCGATGTCGTCCTCGCGGAAGCCGAACAGTTCCCCCGCGACGGTGCAGTTCATGTAGAGCTGGAAGTGGGTGAGTTCGGCGCCCTTCGGCCGGCCGGTGGTGCCCGAGGTGTAGAGCAGCGCGGCGGTGTCGTCCGCATCGGTCGGCTCGATCTCGCCGGTGTCCCCACCGGAGCAGAGCTCGTCGTAGTGGATCGCGCCCGCCGGCAGCCCCTCGCCGGCCGGCGAAGTGACGACGCACGTCGTCACCCCCGCCACCCGCTGTGCGCCTCTGAGCGCCTCGTCGGCGAACGAACCGAAGGTCACGAGCAGCTTCGCGTCGGAGTCCTCGAGGTGGTAGGCGATCTCAGGGGCGCGGAGCAGCGGGTTGAGCGGGACGATCGTCAGGCCCGCCTTGAGAATCCCGAAGTACGTGAACAGGAACTGTGGCACGTTGGGCAGTTGGACGGCGACCTTGTCACCGCGCACCAGCCCGCGGGCGCGAAGGGCGCTCGCGACGCGGCCGGAGATCTCGTCGACCTGCGCGTAGCTGAAGGACGTGTCCGCGAAGTGGCACATCGGCTTGTCCGGATGGGCATGGCGCGACTCCCGGAGCATGGTCGCGAGGTTGAAGCTCATGAGGGCACTCCCGGTGGGATGAGCGCTGGGCGGCTCGGGCGGGAAGGAGGAGGCAGCCGGCGGTCCCTGAGGCGGCGGTGGAGGGGGGCGGGGGTGGTCGCCTGCGGCGCGAGCGTGTTCGTACTCATGGGTGATCCCTTCTCGGGCGCGCGGGGCGGGCGCGGAGAGGGTGGTGGCCGGGCCGGCCGAGGGGCCGCCTCGGCCGGCCGGTGTGACGGAGGCTATGGCCCCCACAGGCACTAAGCAAGCGCTTAGTAAGTATTACTGCCTGGTAATGTCAGTTGTTTCGCCCGGCAGGCGACCACAGGATCGAGCAGCTCACGCAGGGCTCGTGCGCGAGGGGATCGAGGCCGGTGTCCTCGGGGGCCGCAACGTGCCGGCAGCCGGCCGCGCGGTGCTGTCACTCGGCACCGACGTCGCACGCCGGTACACGGACCGCATGCGCCCCTCGCCCCGGGCCCTGGGACAGCAGTACGCCGACCTCGTGCTCCGCGTGCCCGGCCCCGACCCGGCGTGGCACCGGCCGTCGGCGCCGCGCTGCCGATCGACGGTGAGCGGGCCGCCGCGGCCGTTCCCGGTGCCGACGCGGGAAGCCCGGTGCGATCACAGCCCCATGGACTTGGCGATGACCGTCTTCATGACCTCGCTGGTGCCGCCGTAGATACGGAAGACGCGGTTGTCCGTGTAGAGGCGGGCGATGGGGTACTCGAGCATGTAACCGTAGCCGCCGTGCAGTTGCAGGCACTTGTCGATGACCCGCGACGCCGCCTCGGTGCAGAAGAGCTTGGTGGCGGCGGCGTCGGCGGAGGTGAGTCCGCCCTGCTCGATGAGGTCCAGGGCACGGTCGCACAGGGCCTGTGCGGCGGCCACCTCGGCGGCGCACTCGGCGAGGACGAACTTGGTGTTCTGGAAACCCGAGACCGGCTGCCCGAAGACCTTGCGGTCACGGGTGTAGGCGAGCGCGAAGTCGATCGCGGCCGCAGCGGCGGCCACCGCGGACACGGCGATGCCGAGACGCTCGGGAATCAGGTTGTGGGCGAGGTAGGCGAACGCGTTGCCCTCCTCGCCGAGCAGGTTCTCGACCGGGACCTTGACGTCGGTGAACGAGAGCTCGGCGGTGTCGGAGCTGCGCAGGCCGATCTTCTCCAGCTTGCGGCCGACCGCATAGCCCTCGGACTTCGTGTCCACGCACAGGATGGACAGGCCGCCGCGGCGGTTGTCCGCCGGGGCGGGGGACGTGCGGCAGACGACCAGCATCAGATCGGCGAGGACGCCGCCGGTGATGAAGGTCTTGGCGCCGTTGAGGACGTAGTGGGTGCCGTCCTCGGACAGGACCGCGGTGGTGCGGATGCCGGCCAGGTCGGAGCCGGTGCCGGGCTCCGTCATCGCGATCGCGGTCATCATCCGCCCGGAGACGAAGTCGGGCAGCCAGCGCTTCTTCTGCTCGTCGTCGGCGAACTCGAGCAGGTACGGCAGCACCAGACCGGTGTGCACGCCGGAACCGCCGAACGACACGCCGGCGCGCATCAGCTCCTCGACGACCACCGCCTGGTACTTGAAGCCGCCGACACCCGAGCCGCCGTACTCCTCCGGGACCTCGATGCCGAAGATCCCCAGGTCGCCGAGCTTGTGGTAGAACTCGCGCGGCGCGTGACCGGCGGCCTCCCAGGCGTCGTAGTGGGGCACGACCTCGTGGGCGATGAAGTCCCGGATCATCTCCCGGAAGTTCTCGTGGTCCTCGGTGTAGACGGAGCGCTGCACTGACGGTCTCTCCTCTGTGTCCGGGTGTCCGGCTGAGGACCACCGGTGGTCCTCGCCGCGCGAGGCGGTCGATGGCGGTTTTCGGTGGCCCTGAGCTGCGGTTTTGTCCTACGACGCGCTCAACCTAGAGCGTGCTCCCGCGCAGGGCCAGGTGCATCTGCACAGAATTCCGGCTCCTGCATGTGCATTCTGCCCAGCACCGTTCGGGCTAGTCTGGGGCCATGAAGCACGGCTGGGCGGCGCCCGCGCCCGAGGTGGCGGCACACATCCGGGCGACCGCGGAGCGTATGCAGGGCACCTTGGACGGGCTCCTCGCCGAGATCGGTCAGCAGCTGGCCCCCGACACACCGGAGGCGCCGGCCGACCCGGTCATGGCCGAGGAGATCGCCGCGAGCAACCGGGACACCGTCGGCCGCTGGGTACGTGCCAACCGGCTTCACCCCGGCCGCCCGGTCCCCGCGGACCTGACGGCGCAGATCCTGGACGTGGCCCGCGACATGGTCCGACGCGGCGTCGACGAGCGCTATCTGGTCCAGGGCTACTGGCGCGGGCACAACCTGCTGTGGCGGTACTGGATGCGCGCCGCGCTCGCCGAACCGGCCCCACCGGAGGTGCTGGCAGCCTCCCTCGACCTGGCGGCCCGCTCCATGTCCCGGTTCGTGGACCGCACCCTGGCCGGCGTCCAGAAGCACGTGGAGCACGAACGCGACCAGCTCGTCGGCGGCATGCCCGCCCGGCGGCTGGAGACCGTCAACCTCCTGCTCCAGGGTGCGCCGATTGCCGAGGAACGGGCAAGTGCCCGGCTCGGCTACGACCTGAGCCGGCGTCACCTGGCCCTGGTGCTGTGGCACGCACCCGGCATGATGGAGCAGGGCGAGCTGGAGTCCGCAGCCGATGCGATCGCCGAGGCGGCGGGAGCACGGCGGCCACTCACCGTCGCCGCGGGAATCTCGGTCCTGTGGGCCTGGATCGCGGTTCCGGGGCGGGTGGACACCGAGGTCCTCGCCGAGGCCCTTGCCGCCACGGGCAGCAACGCCCATGCGGCCGCCGGGATGCCGGGTGACGGTCCCACCGGTTTCCGGCTCAGCCACCAGCAGGCGCTGACCGCCCAGCGGCTGATGTTCCGGATGCGCCAGCCGCCCCGTCTCACCGCCTACGAGGACGTCCAGGTCGTCGCCATGGCGGCACACGACGAGGACCGGGCGCGCGAGTTCGTCGCCTCCACGCTCGGCGCGCTGGCCGACGCGCCCCCCGAACTCGCCCGGACACTGCGGGTCTACCTGCAGGAGGACTGCAACGCCAGCCGCGCCGCCCGCCGGCTGTACACCCACCGCAACACGGTCCTCAACCGCATCGCCCGCGCCGACGCCCTACTGCCCCGACCGCGCCCCGGACGCGGGCTTCAGGTCGGCATCGCCCTGGAGCTGCAGCACTGGCTCGGGTGACACGGACAGGGGCGCGGCGGGCGGGACGACGCGCCGGCCGCGCCGTTCAGCACGCACCGGCCCCCGTCGTGGCCGGGGGCCGGTGGGCGAGGGCCTAAGAGGTGTCTTGAAAGGCGTACGGATGCCACATAAAGCCTCCAGCGCCCCTGAATCGACCACCCCAGTGCCCTTGAAGACTCCTAGGTGCACTTCTCGTCGATCTTGTACTGCAGCGCCTTCGGGTAGTCGTGCCGGCTGAGCCGGACGCGGGCCAGGATCGGCGCGTGGTTGAGGTCGTTGCCGGGATCGGCGACGTCCGTCAGGAGCGACTCGAGCTCGGCGTGGGTGGTGAGCTCGTACCCGTGCATCCGGTCCTTGTCCGTGCCGAAGACCTCGGCCAGCTTCTCGTAGCGCCACGGGTGCAGCACGTTGTAGAAGTCGGCCCCGTTGGACGGCTTCTCCTTGTAGTAGCAGGGGCTGACCAGCATCTGCTCGATGCCGTAGAAGCCCTCGTTGTCCAGGACGAAGACCACCGGCCTCAGATGGTGACGCACGTGGGTGGACAGCTCCTGGCAGATCTCCTGGAACGAGCCGTCGCCGACGAACACGAGCGGGCGCTTCATCGGTTGCTGTCGTCCCAGCGCCACGCCCGTGGTCGCGCCGACGGAGTAGCCGATGGACAGCCAGCTGTTCTGCGCCAGGAAGCCGGCCCGCTCGGTGATCCGCAGGTTCATCGAGCCCAGCAGCGCGAACGCCGCGTCCGAGACCACGGTGAACGGCGAGGGGGCCTGGGGGTCCCCTCCGGTGGCCCGGTGCTCCAGGAAGTGGTTGATGTGCTGGAAGAAGCTGTCGTAGGTCAGCTCGGGCGGGTACCGGTCGCTGCTCAGCGAGTCCAGGAAGTCGGCCGTGCTGGCCGGGACGTCCAGGCCGGCCGCGTGCGCCAGCGCGAAGTGGTCGGCCGGGAAGGTCTGCCCTGCCAGCGCGTCGCGCAACGCCGGCATGAACCGGCCGAGTTGGACGTCGGGGAAGTAGCCGGCGCCGACGCTGACGCCGTCGCGTGCCGCCACGATCCAGTCGTCGCCGATCGACTGCTCGCCGGCAAGGTTCTTGGAGGTGGACCACGTCCCCAGGCCGATCCGGCAGCCGGCGTTCCTGAAGGTCGTCCGGATCTCCGGCAGGCTCGCCCTGCCGTTGTAGACGCCGGCGAACAGCGGGTGCCGTTCGGACACCACGGACTTCGCGCCGACCGTGGTGCAGAACTGCATCCGGGTGGTCTGCACGAACTCCAGCAGCTCGGCCTCCAGCCGCTGGCGGACCAGTTCCTCGCCGGCCCAGACGATCGGTGTGCCGAACTTCCCGATCAGCTCCGCCGCTGCCGAGACGGCCTTCTCCAGCATCTCCTGGTTCCGCCGGGTGAACGGCCGCTCGTGGGCACGGAGGGCGCCCTGCGGGGGCTCGCACGGTGCGTGCCAGAGGTCCTCCATGACCTCCAGGTAGACCGGCTTGCGCTCGGTCAGGCACGCGGTGATCGCGCCGTCGATCTGCGAGGGGGCGAGCCCGGGGTTGGAGAGCACCTGTGCGTCCACCGTGACCTGCCGGTAGACGTCCAGGTTGCTCTCCCGGCGCGGGCTCATGTGCGAGGTGAGCAGACCGACCGCCTGGTGGTTGAGCCACTGCTCGTAGGACGGTGCGGCGTTGATCGCGATCAGTGGTACGTCCTCGACGTACGCGCCGCCGACGGTGTTGAGGAGGCTGAACGCGCCCACCCCGTAGGTGACCGCGACGGCTCCGACCCCCTGGTCGCGATCCTCCGGGTCGGCGTCGGCGGCCCGCACCCGGGCGTAGGCGTCCGCGGCGTAGCCGGCGCCCATCTCGGTCGGGGTGCCGATCCACCGCACACCGGTGGTGGCCTGCATGATCGTCAGGAACGGGCCGAGGAAGTCCCCGGGCACCCCGAACAGGTACCGGATGCCCAACTGCTCGAGTCTGGTGGCCAGGTAGCGGGCCACCGTCCAGTCGTCGCCGCTCATCCGCGCACCGCCTCCTGTCGGCTGTCCCCTCGGAGCTGGACCTCGGGCCGGGTCTCCGGTTCCGCCGGGGCCGGCGGCGGAGCCTCGTGCACGGCGATGGCCGCGCGGACGGCGGTCTCCACCGCGCCCTCGATCCAGGCGTGCTTCAGCGAGGCGTGCTCGCCGGCGAAGTGCACCGGGCCCTCCGGTTTGACCACGTCGAGGTGGAAGCTGGTCATCTGGTGCGGGGTGTACACCGCCGCCTCGCCGAAGGCGTACGGGTCGCGCAGCCAGCTCTGGGTCTTCCCGTAGCCGGTGTAGAACACCTCGATCCGCCGGCCGTGCACCGACTGGAGGTTGCGCAGCGCGTAGACGTACCGCTCGTGGTCCTCCATGGAGTCCCAGCGCACCGCGTCGTCCGACCAGCTGTAGCTGGCCAACACCACCCCGCCGCCGTCGCCGTCGGGCACCGGGTGCGAGGGGTAGTACATGAAGCGGTTCGGGTTGTCGGTGGTCGAGCCTCCGCCGAAGCAGTTGGTGGCGGGGCGCACGGTCGCCCGGAGCAGCGGGGTGTGCCGGTACACCTCCCGCTGGGCCGGGCTGATCCGGCGCTCGTCCACGCTCGCGTGTGCGCCGAGCAGCACCTCGGGCAGGTTCCGCGGGGGGCGGTGGCCGTTCTGGGCGGCGGCCACGGCCGCCTCCGCGTCGTCCTCGCCCGCCCGCTGGTAGTACTCGTACAGGCCGGGCGCGATGGAGTCGAGTTCGACCTTCCAGTCCGCCTCGGTGAACTCCCACCACCGGCGGGAGAACTCCAGCAGCACCTTGGTGGCCTGGTCGTAGTGGGTCTCGATGATCGCCCGGCGCTTCTTGTAGGAGAACGGCGGTGTCACCTGGACGAACCGCAGGGCGGAGAAGGGGACCGTGACGATCGCGAAGTCGCCCTTCCAGACGGTTGGTTCGGCCTCCGGGTCGTCCTCGGGGACGGTCTCGACGGCGACCTGAGGCCCGACCGGGCCGACGCTCCGGGCTCCCCCGCCGTCCCGGCGCGGGTCCCAGTACTCCATCCGGACCATGCGCCGGCCCATCCGCAGCTCCTCCCGGAGCTCCTCGGCGAGCGCGTCGGGCAGCCTCCAGCTGCCGCCGGCGATCTCCCAGTACGTGGCGTTCGGGTTGATGTCGCTGCGGCCCAGGAAGGTGTGGAAGAAGGCCAGGTGCAGCCGCGAGGTCATGTTCTCGATCGTGCCGATCGCCTCGATCGCCTCGTCGCTGAAGCCCGCGTACTCGCGCAGGAAGCGGCCCATCGAGTACCCGTCGAAGTCGCGGATCACCCGGGCCCAGCCGTCCAGCCACTCGGCGAACGGCTTGTTCACCCGCTTGCCGTCCCTGATGACCGAGTAGTAGTCGCGCACCGGCTCCAGGGCCTGGTTGACCATGTCGGCGGCGGTGATCCGCACCTCGTCGCCGGTGAGGTGGAAGCCCTCGTTGACGCAGCTCGGATCGGCGGCGTACTCCTTGCGGCGGGCCTGGACCCGGTTGGTGCGGATCCAGGAGTTGAAGCGCTTGACCGGTTCGCGGAAGTCCGGGCTGTCCGCGCCGTACTTCCAGACCTTGCCGGGCTCGAACGACTCGTAGACCACCGGTGGGGCGGGCGCGTGCTGGTTGCCGGTGTCCGGATCGACGTCGACGTTGAAGAACAGCTGCCGGCGCAGGCCGAGGCTGTCGACCAGCGCGAGGGTGAGCGGGTGGAAGCCGGGCAGCCGCATGGCCCCGGCCTCCGCGTACTGCTCCGGGTCGCGGAACGGTCCGTCGGCCGTGTCGTCGGTGGAGCGGAAGGTCTTGATCCGCCCGCCCACCCGGCTGGCGTTGGCCTCCAGGATGGTGACGTTGTGTCCGGCGTCCTTGAGCAGCTTTCCGGCGACCAGTCCCGCGATACCCGCGCCGACGATCAGCACGTCCTTGGGCTCGTCCGTCTCGGGGATGCCGTCCTTGATCAGGACGTCGAGGTAGCGGAGCTTCAGGTCCTCGTCGTCCGGACCGACCAGCAGCAGCTCGCGCGCCAGCTGGCGGCAGGTCTGCCAGCGGGCGCGCTCACCGGCTGTGCCTTCGATGACGGGGTTCTCCATGGTGTCTCCTCGGGGCGGTCGGCGGTCAGGAACCGACCGGCTTGTCGGGGCGGTCCTCGCCCTCGGCGAGGGGGCGCGGCGTGGTGATCGAGGGGGTCGGGGTGTGGAGCGCGCCCGCCCTGCGGACGGGGCGCTGTGGGCCGGCGGTGCCGGAGGTGTGCCGTCCGCGAGCCGACGTCGGCCCTTGCAGGCGTGACCGAGGGCCTCGTCGAAGCCGTTGGGGGCGTGTGCGGGGGGCTCCGGGTCTCCGGGGGTGAACTCGGGGCGTCGGACCGGTGCTCCCGGACCAGCTCGAACTGCTGCTCCGGAAAGTCGACCTCGCGGGCGAACCTCAGCCCGCGGCCCAGGCCGTCGTCCCCTTCACGCTCGAACTCCGGCCGTACGGGATGCCCCGGCGCATCGGAGGTCGGCTCCTCGGCTCGTCGTCGACGATGCCGGCGAAGGCGCGCGGGTGGGTGCGGCGGAGGCGGGCGATCCGGGGGGACGGGCGGGGGCCGTGGTCACGCTCGGGTCCTCGCGGTGGGTGACGGGCAGAGGTGATCACAACACGTGAATTCCTCCGTACCCAAAGTAGCCGCGCCGTCGAGAGTCCTGTCAACCGGAGGCCGGCCTCCTGACGTGCTCACGTAGGGCCGCCGGGGCGAGTTCGCCCCGGACGGCAGCCCCGCGGGCCGGGTCTCATCCGGCCGGCGGCTCCTCGGGCGGCGCGTCGGGGGACCGGCCGTCCAGGTACGCCCGGATGGCGTCGATCAGGTTGCCGAAGACGTTCTCGGGCGGGATCCGCTGCCACAACTCGTAGACCTTCAGGGTGTCCACCAGGGCCGCGTCGGGACGCGCGAGGACGAACGTGACGCCGCGCGTGGCGAGGAAGTCGAGCAGGCTGTGCAGGCGGACCCCGGCGGAGTAGTCGACGTCGGCGATGCCCGCGGCGTCGAGCACCAGCCAGCGCACCGGATGGGGTGCCTTGTCGACGAGGGCCTTGACCTGGTCGGCGAAGCGGCTCGCGTTCGCGTAGAAGAGCTCCGCGTTGAAACGGAAGACGATCAGGCCGGGCGCACTCTCGATCCCGGGCTCGGCGACGGTGTACGTGGGCGCGCCCTCGTCGGTGACGCCGACGACGAAGTCCTTGGGCCGGTACTCCCGCCGGATCACCTCGAACAGGGACAGCGCGAGGGCCAGCAGGACGCCCTGCTCGACACCGATGCCGAACACCGCGAGGGCGGTGGCGACGGCCACGACGAACTCGTTGCGGCGCCGGGTGCGGATCTGTCTCAGACCGCGCACGTCGATGAGGTCGAGACCCACCAGGAGCACGATTGCGGCCAGCGTCGCGAGCGGCATGTCGGCCAGCAGATCGGTGAAGACCAGCGCGACCAGGAGCGAGAGGAGCGCCATCGTGAGGTTGGCGACCTGGGTCCGGCCGCGCTGCTGGTCGAGGATCTCCGTCTTGGTCGGGGAGCCGTTGACCACGAAGGTCCCGCTGAGTCCGGCGGCGAGGTTGGCGACCGAGAGGCCGACCAGATCGCGGTCGACGTCGACGCGGTCACCGTGACGGGTCGCGAAACTGTGGGCCGTGGCCGCGCTCTGGGCCAGGATCAGGACGAAGCAGGAGAGGGCGATGGAGAAGACCTCGGGCACGTCGCCGGGGGTCAGCCCGGACGGCAGGCCCAGCGGCGGGAAGCCCCCCTCGACGGCGCCGACGACCGCGACCCCGTGGTCGGAGGCGTCCGTCGCCGCGGACACGGCGATCAGCACGACCACCGCCACGACGGACCCGGGGAACCTGGGCAGGAACCGTTTGAAGACCAGGATGATCACGACGGTGGCGGCGCCGAAGGCGAAGGTGTGCCAGGAGACCTCGTCGAGACGGGACATCCAGGACCACTGCTGCTGGAACCAGTTGCCGCGGCCCTTGGGGATGCCGAGCAGCTCGGGAATCTGAGCCGTCGACACCTGGACACCGACACCCGTCAGGAAGCCGATCAGGACGGCGGCCGACAGGAAGTCGGCGAGGAAACCGAGCCGGAGCAGGCGCGCCGCGGCCAGGATGACGCCCGACAGCAGGGCGGTCAGCCCGGCCAGCCCGACCCACTGGGGAGAGCCGGGGACGAGACCTTCCACGCCCAGCCCGAGCAGCCCGGCGGAGAGGATCGCCGCGGTGGCGGAGTCCGCGCCGACGACGAGCAGCTTGGACGAGCCCAGCAGGGCGAACGCGATCGCCGGCAGGATCAGTGTGTACAGGCCGGTGACGATGGGCATGCCGGCGATCGACGTGTACCCCATGACCTCGGGGATCGCGACCGCCGACAGCGCCACCCCGGCGAGCACGTCCCGGCCCAGCCAAGCCCGCCGGTACCCGCGCAGCGACACGGGGACCAGCCTCGTCACGCCCGTCATGTGGGCACCTCAGCAGCGGCCGGAGAACGCATACGCCCCATGGTGGCCGTCGGAGGACCCCCGGTCCGGGATTTGGCCGGACTCCGCGGTGGCGGCGGCGAACCGGTTCCACCGGCTCTCCGGCCCCGTCCGCGAGCAGCTGCGCCGGCAGGTGGTCGTCGATCCGGCTCGGCGGCGTCGTCCCCGCTGCGCGGACGGTGGGGGCGGGTGGACTCATCGGGAACTCCCTGTCGGACGGCGGCGGTCGGCCGCGAAGGCCCTCCCCCTGGCCCCGGACGGCCCGACGGGCCACCCGACCTGTTGGGGGCGGATTCGCCACCGGCGGAGCGGCCGTCCCCCTCGGCGGCGGGCCGGCCGAACGCCCGGGTGGTTCGCCACCGGATGACCGCCCGACGGGGCACGGCCGTTCTCGTCGACGGGAATGGTGATGGCCGGCGGTGGTGCTGGCATCCTGGGGGAATGAGGGGGAGCAGACGATGCGCGCACTGATCGGGTCCTGGCTGGCGGCGGAAGAGGTCCCGGAGCCGTCCGGGGCCGGACCCTGCGCGGACGAGGACGGCGGGGGCGCGCTGCCGGTGCCGCCCGCCACCGGTGCCGAGGTCGCCGAGGCGGCCCGCCGGCTGGCCCTGCGCGGATTCGACGGGTCGCCGTCGGCGGCGCCCCCCGCGCTGAACGCGCTGGCCGAGGCACTGGTGGTCGACGAGCACCCGTCCGCCGCGCACTGGACAGCCCCGGAACGGGCCGAGGCGGTGCGGTGGGTGGCGCTGCTGGTTTACCGCTTCGGCGAGGACGGCGTCCAGGAGTTGGTGGCCGAGCTGTCACGCTGAGCCGGCGCCTGCCGCGCGGCCCGGCCCGCGCCCCGGGCCGGGCTGAACCCCGGATGTCCGGCGGTCCGTCGAGCAGGTGGCGGGGCCGGACCGTCCGCCCCGCGCGGACTCGGGGAGGCAGCCTTGCCGCGGATGAGCGGAGCGTGGCGGATCACGGTGCTCGGCACCGACACCGGGCAGGAACGGCGCGCGGTCGCCCGCACCCCTCGCGGCACCTGGATCCTGCCCGGCCGGGTCGGTCCTGGACGTCCCCGCCGCCGCATGTGTCAGCAGGGCCGATCGCCGGAGATGTCGGCCCGGACGTGGTGGCGCCGAGCCTGTCCGTCCGATCGGACCGGGGCGGTCGCCGGGTGCTGTCCGGGGCCGCCGTCGACAGCCGGAGCGGGGTTACTCGGGAGCCGGTGCGGGGCGGAGCTCCACTCCCGGCGTGAGGTGGAAGCGGCCGGGGTGCTCGATCGTCCGGCGTTCGGCCGTACTCAGCCGGTCGCGGCGGTCCAGCCAGGAGTGCAGACGGGCCAGGGTGTCGCGGTCGCGCCCGGCCGGATCGGCGTCCGTGCCGCCGTACTCGCGAAGCAGCACCCGTGCGGGCCCGTCCGCCGGGTCGGCGGTCGGCAGGACCTCGAGGACGGTGAACGCGGTGGCCGGGGGGAAGGTGACCCGGGTCTCCTCCGGGCCGACCGCGAACGCGGAGGTGCGTCGGCCGGTGACCGACCAGATCACGAACTCCACTGAGGAAACCGGCAGTTCGGCGGCAGCTGTGGTCAGGCCGGTGACCGGGCCCGGCTCGGTCAGCTGCTGCCCCACCCGGTACTGCGCCAGCAGGTCGTCCCGATCCGGCCCGGGCGGAGCCGTGAGCAGGACCGCGCCGTGGTGGCTCGGCAGCCGACGCAGCCCGGAGCCCAGGCAGCGCAGGAACGGCGCGAGGCGGGGGTCGCCGGAGCGGGCCGCCGCGACCAGTTCGTCCCGGTCGGCCGGAATGCCCGCGTCGGTGTGGTGCATCAGGACGGCCGCCAGGTCCGGTGTGATGTCGTCCCCGGTGGTGAACCGCAGGCCGGGGAGCCGGGTCGAAAGCTGTTCCACCCTCCCCGAGCACCGGCGGTAGTGCTCGCCGAGCAGCGCCCGGACGGCGTCCCGGTCCTCGACGGTGCTGACCCCGGTGGGTGCGGGTGCGGAGAGGTCCTCGGACCGGAGCAGGCGCGGCACGGACTTGCCCGCCGCGGAAGCGCCCAGGGTGCCCCCGAGCGGTGGCGCGGACACCGGGCCGGGCTCGGGCCGCGCGCCGGGCTCGGGCTGCTCGTCGGGCGGAGTAGCGGGGGTGGTGTCGGGCGGAGGGATTGACGTCGCGTCGGCCCGCGGGGGCGCGGCTGCCGGTGGCGCTCCGGTCCACGAGGACTCCGCCGGGGGGTTGGCCGGTCGGGCCGGTCCGGCGGCCGGCCGTGACGGGGAGCCGGCGGAGGCGGTCGCGGTGAGCTTCCCGGTCTCCGGCGCGGACGTGGCGCCGAGGGCGGGGAAGCGGGAGCCGCCGGAGGCCTCGGTGCGGGCGGGCGGCCCGATCGGTGCGACGGCCTCGGGTCCGGTCGCTGCGGACGCGGAGGTCAGGGCGGGCGGGACCGTGGCCGGCGGGGGCACGGGCCGGTGGTGCCGGACGGGCGGTGGCGGCGGGGCGACGGCGCCGTAGCGGACGGGCGCGGAGTGGGGCGGGGAGCCGACGGGCTGTTCGGGTCCGAGCCAGTCGAGCTTGTGGGTGCGGGCGACGAAGCGGGCGACGGGGACGGCGGCCGGTTCGAGCAGGCCGTGGACGAGCAGGCCGAAGCCGTGCACCCCGACGGCGGGGAGCCGGTCGAGGAGGCAGCCGAGTTCCTCGAACACGTCCGGGGCGACCGGACGGTCGCGTTCGCCGACGATCAGCAGCGGACGGGTCGCCTCGGGCCGGCGGAACCGCGGGGTCAGCACGTGCGGCGGTTCGGGGCGCAGCCAGAGGCCCGCCGGGACTGCCTCCAGCGCCCAGTGCGGGAAAGCGGCGAAGACGGCGGGCCGTTCGGTGCGCCAGTCGGCGCCGCCGTTGTGCCAGGCGACGGGGGCGACGGCGTCGCCGGGAACGGCGGCGAGCTGCAGCAGGAACGGCTCCCAGCGGGGGTGCCCCTGGGCGTCCAGGATGCGCGAGGTGGGACCGGTGGCCCCGGCCATGGGCACCCCGATCGAGGCGCGCACGGGCCGGTCCAGCCGGGTGGTGAGCGCGGCGGTGAGCGCGGTGAGTTCGTCGGGGGCCGCCCACGGGGCGCTGACCACCAGCCGGTCGGGGGCGACGGGCAGCGCGGTGACGGCGGCGACGAAGTCCTCGGGCAGCAGGACGGGCGCGGCGGGTGTACCGACCACCAGGACGGTGCTTCCGAGCGGACCGGCGGCCATCGCGAGTCCGGGCAGCGGGTCGGGGGCGGGGGCCGCGACGTGTGCGAGCCAGTACCCGGCGGGCAGCCTGCGCACCCGGACGGTCGGTGGGACGGAGGACCGGAGCGCGGGGACCGCGGTGGGCACGAGGGCAGCCCGGCGGGCACGGCGGGGGGCGGCGTCGGGGGCGCAGTACCACCAGGAGGCGGGTCCGGACGCGTCGTCCGGGGCGAGCACGTCGAGGTCGCCGTCGGGGGTGATCTCGACCAGGCCGTCGGGGGCGATCACCGGGAGCCCGGCCCGGGCGGCGACCACCTCGGCGGGGCGGCGGCCGTTGGGGGCGAGCGCGGCCAGGCCGGACGCTGCCAGCACCAGGGCGTTCGCGCCGCGGGCCCTGGCGAGGTCGCCGAGCTCGCCCATCCGGTCGCGCAGCACGGGCGCGGCGTCGGCGGCGGCGGCCACCACCACCAGGCTGTCCGGGATCGGCCGCAGGACCCCGACCGCCGCCCACAGGTCGTCGTAGGTGGCCGCGACCGGGGCGATCACCAGGTGCGCCCCCAGCTCCCGCAGCTCGGAGCGGTGCGCGGGCCCGGCGGGTTCCGGCCGTACGACCGCCGAGCCCGGGCCGGTCCCGGCGGGCAGCGCG
>NZ_JAHTIK010000001.1:6855493-6890511 GCF_025655475.1 Kitasatospora sp. DSM 101779
CGGCCGCCCCGCGTCGACGGCCGAACCGTCGGCGGGGCGGGTCGGGCTGCGGGGCGTCGCCGGTGGCGGAGCCGGAACGGAAGGCACTCATCGCCGGGTTCTACGGCCGCGGGCCGCCCCGGGGTTCACCGGGCGCGCCGGGGTCGGAGCCTGCGGTCCCGGCTCGGGTCCGCCGCTCGCCGGCAGGGCCCGCGGCGCCCCGGCTCCCGCTCCGGCTCCCGCTCCGCCGGCCGCGCCGTTCCGGTCCCCGTGAACCGTGCGGCGCCCACGGCCCGTGACACACGAGAGGACGTGCAGGACGCGCGTCCGGTGAAGCCGAGAACGTGCCCCGTGAGCCGGGAAGGAACCGGATGCAGTCCCGTCGTGACCAGGTGCAGGCGCACATGTTCGTGCTCAGCAGGATGGCCTCGGGCATGCTGCGCGCGGAACCCGACGCACCGGACACCCCCAACGGGCGGACCACCCGGGGCGCCGTGACGGGGCTGGCACTGGCGGTGCTGGTCGGACTGGGAATCGCCGTGTACGGCATGATCAGCCCCGGGGGCAACGACAGTTGGGCCACGCCCGGCACCCTCGTGGTGGTCGAGGAGACCGGCGCCCGCTACCTCTACGTCGGCGGACAGCTGCACCCGGTGCTGAACGACGCCAGCGCCCGGCTGGTGGCCGGCGACCGGATGACGGTGCGTCAGGTCAGCCGGCGCTCGCTCGCGGACGCCCCGCGCGGCCTGCCGATCGGAATCGTCGGCGCCCCCGATGGCCTGCCGCAGGCGGCCGACCTGGCGGGGGGCGTCTGGCTGGTGTGCGGCACCGCCCGGCCGGGCCCGGCCGGCACGCTGGCGCCCCGGCTGGGCCTCCTGGTCGATCCGTCCACCGAGGGGCGGGCCCTGACCAGGGACCAGGGGCTGCTGGTCTCCCGGCCGGACGGCTCCGTGCACCTGCTCTGGCAGGGCCAGCAGTTGCGGGTCGACACCGGGAACCAGGCACTGCAGGCGCTCGGCTACGGGGGAGCGACCCCCCTGCCCGTCCGGCCCGGCCTGCTGGACGCGCTGCCCGCCGGGCCGGACCTCGCCGCACCGCCCGTCCCGGGACGGGGCGAGGCGGGGCCCGCGCTGGGCGGGAAGCCGACCCGGGTCGGCCAGCTCTTCGACGGGCCCGGCGGCGCGCACTACCTGCTCACCCGGGGCGGCCTCGTGCCGCTCACCCCGACCCTGTACGGGCTGGTGCTCGGCGACCCGCGGACCCAGAAGGACGCCTACGGCGGCGCCGCGCCGATCGCCGCGCCGATCGGCGCGATGGACCTCGCCGGGCACACCGCGCCCGGCGCCCCGCCGGGCGCCGGTATCCCGGAACGGCCGCCCGCTCTGGTGGTGCCGCAGCGGGGAGAGGGCGTCTGCGCCGATGTGCACGCCGGGAGCGGGCCCCCCACGACCACCGTCACCGTGCTCGCCGCCGAACAGGCCGAAGCGGGCCGCGCTCCGGCCGTTCCGGCCGGCACGCCGGCGGGCGCCTGCGCGACCGCGGACCTGATCGCCGTCCGGCCCGGCCGCGGAGCCCTCGTCCGGGCGCTGTCCGGTGCGGGCGTCGGCACCGCGGAGTATCTGGTCACCGAGACCGGCGTGCGCTACCCGCTGCCGTCGCCGGCCGTGGCGAAGCAGCTCGGCTACGGCGGACGCACCCCGGGCGGGGTGCCCTCGGCGGTGCTCGGGCTGCTGCCGTCCGGGCCCGCTCTCGACCCGGCCGCCCTCGGTGACGGCACGGGCGCCTCGCCGACCGCCGCGGCCGTGCCGCGGGCGGTTCTTCCGTGCGGCTGAACCAGCCTGTGCCGCAAAGCCGTTGTGTTGAACAGGAATCCCCGCCGGGCCGTCCGCCCGGCGAGCGCAGGGAAGGGAGAACACCATGGTTGACCAGGGCACGTTGGCCAAGGAGGACGAGGCGATCCGCAAGGTCCTCGCCGACCTGGAGCACCAGATCGAGAACATGGTGACCGCCGGCCGTACCGTCGAGCGGATCAAGGAGGAGCTGGCCACGGGCTACATTTCCGGCGCCTCCACCGTGTTCCAGAACAAGGTGGGGGACTGGATGACCCGCTACCAGAAGGTCACCGGTTCCTTCGAGCACTTCATGCAGTCCACCCAGGGCGCGAACCAGATCCTGAACCACGCCGAGGAGGAGGCCCGGGCCCACGCCGCCGACGGCATCTACCAGGGCCTGCAGGGCGACTGAGACCACCACCGAGAAAGGAGAACCGTTTCCCATGGAATTCGGCAGCATCAAGCTCCACCACGAGACCGTCTCGCAGGCGGCGGCCGAACTGAAGCAGGCGGGCCACATGATGGACGACAGCCTGCGCGACCTCATGAACAAGCTGGGGGCAGTGATCGACGGAGGCCACTTCCAGGGCGCCGCGGCCCTTGCCTTCCACGAGTTCTCCCAGCAGGTCAGCGCCAACGCGAGTGCGATGGACAACGACATCGCCGCCGCCGCGGCCACGCTCACCACGATGCACGAGATCATGACGGAATCGGACGGCCAGGCCGGCAAGCAGTTCACCTGACGGATCGGGGCGTCCATCCATGGTCGAGCAGAACATCGAGGTCTCGTTCGACGGCCTCAACAAGTTCGCGGACACGCTGGACACGTTCGAACGGGACGTGAAGGCCGAGAAGTTCAAGATCGGCGAATGCCCGGTCCTCCTGCCGGGGAACGACACCTTCGTGCCGATCGCGAACCTGCGCGAACAGGTCAAGCAGTACCGCGGCAGCCTGGTCGACGCGTTGGAGACCATCAGGGGGAGCGTCGACAAGATCATCGTCGACCTCCAGAACGCGAAGGCGAAACTCTGGGACGGGGAGGGCGACTCCCTGACCGAAGCCCAGATGCTCGACATCCTGCAGGACGTGCTGGGCGGCGGTACGACTCCCACGTCCACTCCGCCGAAGGTCACCTGACCACCGCCGGGGCCGGGCCCGCCGGAGCATCCGCCCGGCCCCGGCGGGCGGTCCGTCCTCTACAGCCGGGAAGACAAGATGGCAGATCCCAAGACGTCCCCCGTGTCCCACCCCTGGGAGGACATGGTGAGGGCGTTCGCGCCCACCTCGCTGACCGACAGCGCCACCCGCGACGACGTGGTCGGCGAGGCCTGGCTCGGCGGTCTGAACGTCCAGACGGACATGGTGGGGAACAACGACAGTCGCAAGACCGGTTTCGACATGTGGGCCGAATGGACCTACGGCGACGGCGACAGCACACTGATCGGCGCGACGTACCGCTGGGACCTCTGGGACAAGGACAAGAGCATCCTCAGCAGGTTCGAATGGGCCGGGCAGCACGTCTTCGAACCGCTGCTGAACGAAGGGCGGAACGACACCACCGACCCGGCGACCTTCACGTCGACGGCCGACCTCATCGAGGGCGTCGACACCTGGTGCATCGAGCGGATCGGCGAAATCGCCGGCTGGGCGGAGCACGTGGACGGCGCGGACAGCGATTTCCAGGGCAGCGCGGCGAACCGGTTCAGGGAAGTGCTGATCGGACTGCGCACCGAGTTCGACCAGTTGCACCGGCGGCTCGGCGGGTCCGGAGTCAGCGGTGACGGCAAGGCCGGCAAGGAGACCAAGAACGACAACGCGGAGAAACTGCGCGCGGCCGGGAGCGCGCTGCGCAAGGCGGCGCAGGACCTCTTCAACGCCTGGCAGAGCTGGCAGGGCAATTCGCCGTACGGAGAATTCGGCGGCGGCTGGAAGTACCTGGCCGATGACTCCAGGATGGCCTGGCCGCACGCCTGCCTCCACCTGGCCTTCATCTGGACGACGCTGGCGCTGACGCCGACCAAGGACGCCAGCGGGAACGTCACCTGGGTGGACACCTCGGGCGGGCCGACGCCGGAGAGCGGGTTGGAGCACGGGTTCGCCCAGGCCCTTGAGCAGACGGCGAAGAACTGGTGGCAGCTCTACGTGGTCTTCATGCTGGACATGCCTGCCATCAACGTCCAGGGCCTGGTGACGGCCGCCTACGACACCGCGGCCGCCCGGCTCGGGAAGTTCGACCCGCCCAGGATGATCCTGCCCACCGAAAAGCCGCCGACCACCCCGAACAGCAAGGGCGGCCCGGACACCAAGGGAGGCCCGGACACGAAGGGCGGCCCGGACCTCAAGGACGACCCGAACAGCAAGAAGGACATCGGTGGTGGGACTCCGCCCCCGCTCACCGGGAACCTCGGCGGCATCGGAGGCAACACCGGGAAGGGCGGCAGCGGAACCGGCGGGGGGCAGGCGCCGCTGCTGGACAAGAACGGCAGGCCGCTCCTCGACAAGGACGGCCACCCGCTGCTCGTGCCGCCCGGCACCACGATCAACGGCAAGGGGGAGCTCATCGGGCCGGACGGCAAGCCGCTGCTCGGCCCGGACGGCAAGCCCCGGACCGTTCCGCCCGGTACCACCGTCGGGAAGCCGGACCCGACGGGTGCCGGGAGCGTCTTCAAGGTCCCGGCCGGTTCCAAGGTCAACGAGGACGGCACCGTCACCGGCCCGGACGGGAAGCCGGTGCTGGACTCCAACGGCAATCCCGTGGTGCTCGACAAGGGTTCGACCGTCGACAAGGACGGCACCGTCCGGGACGCCGAAGGCCGGACGGTCTCGCCGTTCTCCCAGCTGCTGGCGGACCAGGAGCACGCGCTCGGCCTGCGCGGCGGCAGTGGATCCACCGGCGGGTCCGGTACGGGCGGTCTCATCGTCCCGCCGTCGTCGTGGAGCGGCTCCGACGGCCCGGGCACCGGCTCCTTCGGCGGTCTCGGCGGCTCCGGCGGCCGGGCGCTCGGCTCCCTCACGGCCGGGCCGCCCACGGTCGGCACGGGCGGTCGGCTCGCGGAGCTGAACGGCGGTTCGGCCGCCGGGGCCCTGGCCCAGGAGGAGGCCGCCGCGCAACAGGCCGCCGAGGAGTCCCAACTGCTGGGCCGCGGGATCGCGACCACCGGCGGCATGGGCGGCCCGATGATGCCCCCGATGGGCATGGGCGGACTCGGCGGGGCAGGGGCGGGCCAGACGGAGAAGGAGCGGCAGCGCACCACCTGGCTGACCGAGGACGAAGAGGTCTGGGGCACCGACTCCGGTGCGGTGACGGGCGTCATCGGCCGCTGAGCGGAACACCGTCGGCCTTCCCGGGCCGGTCGTCGAACCCGCGGGTCCCGTCCGGCCGTAGAGAGAACCGTACAGCCCAATGGACCGGTGGTCCCGGGCCCGGCGCCGCCGGGCCCGGGGCGTGCCCGCGGGAAGAGACGGAGGTGCGGGCCGATGGAGTTGTCCTTCGCCGAGCAGATCGAGCAGACGATGGCCGCGCTGGAGAAGCAGCAGGCCAGGATGGCCGCGGCGGCCAGGGAACTGGAGACGGCGACCGCCTCGGCGACCTCCAGGGACCGGTTGGTCACCGCGGTGGTGGGCGCTCAGGGACAGGTGGTGTCGCTGACCTTCCACACCACCGGCTACCGCTCGATGGCGCCGGCCGAACTCGCCAAGGCCGTCACCGACGTGCTCAACACGGCGCGCGCCGACCTCGGCGACCGGGTGGCCGCGACGATGGGCGAGTTCCAGGGGCTGGGCGAGACCCTGGCGGCCTCGATGACCGGCGGCACGGAACTGGAGTCGCTGTTCGCCCCGCTGCGGCAGATGCGGCCCGGCTTCGCCGACGAGGAGGCGGCCGAGGAGCGGCGCAGGCGCGACCGGCAGGAGGAGTTCCGTGGGTGACCGGCTGACCTCGCTGGAAGACCTGAAGAGCAAGTTCGCCAAGTACCCGGAGCTGGCCGACCTCTTCAAGGAGATCGAGGCCAAGACCCGGGAGATCAATCAGTACAACAAGAGCTCGGCGGGCAACGACGACCTCGGCAAGACGTACCACCAGCAGGTCGACGAGCCCACCAGCATCATCACCGAGCTGTTCAAGAAGGTGCAGCAGGCCGTCGAGAACGCCGGACAGGGCGGGAAGAACACCGCCGACATCCTGAACGACGGCGACGACCGGGCCGCGCACCTGCCCTGACGCGCCGTCCGGCCCGCCCTGCCGGGGCGGGCCGCCCGCCCTCCGTCCGTCCGCCCCCGGGCGCCGCCGTGCCCGTTCCCCGCCAGGAGTCCGTCCCGTGTCGATCATGCTGCCGCCGGGTCTGGCGAAGTTCTTCAGCATCGCGACCGGTATGAAGTGGCCGGAGGCGAACGAGGACGACCTGCGCGCGGCGGGCGACGACTACCTGGCGATCGCCGAGAAGGTCCCCGAGCTCCGCGCCTACCTGGTCGACCTGGTCAACTTCTGCAGGGACAGCTTCGAGGGGCAGGCGGCCGACGCCTTCCTGCTCCAGATGCGCCGCCTCATCGGTGAGACCGGCAGTACCGACTACGTGTCGTCCTCGGGTGAAGTCGCGAAACAGCTGGGCGACTTCGCCCACAAGGTGGCCAACCAGGTCGAGTACGCCAAGTGGATGATCATCGCTCAGCTCATCCAGCTCGTGGCGCAGATCGCCTGGGCCATCGCGATGGCACCGATCACCTTCGGCGGCTCGCTCGCGGAGATCTTCGTCGCCTACAAGATCACGGGCGAACTGATCAAGCAGATCTTCATCTGGCTGCTGAAGCAGCTCCTGTTGCACGAGTTCCTCTCCATCACCACCGCCATGGTGATGGACGGCATCATCCAGGGCATCCAGATCGGCAAGGGCCACAAGGACCACTGGGAGAGCGAGTCCTTCGTCCAGTCGATCGAGATGGGTGCGATCAACGGCCTGCTGACCGGCCCGCTGGAGCTGCTCACCTTCGGCATCGGCAAGCTGTTCGGCCGGATGTTCGGGAGCGGCCTGACCAAGAACCTGCTGGCCGACATCAAGACCCTCGCGGGGTCCGAGTGGAAGGGCGAGCTGAAGGCCCTCACCACGGCCGAGCTGGACGGCGTCCTCAAGGGCATGCGGAACGCCCCGAAGAGCAGCTTCCAGACGGTCCTGGAGATGGTTCGGCACGACCTCAAGGACCAGGCCGCGAAGACCGCCGCCAAGGACACCCTGGGCGCCGTCTGGCGCAAGGACCGCGGCAAGCTCGCGCAGAAGGTCGGGGACGGCGTCGTGCAGTCCGAGACGAAGCTGGGCCTGAAGGGGGTGGAGAACCTCGGGCACGGGTTCACCAAGGTGGAGCGGCTGTCCCACCGGATGGGCGAGCTGTTCGAGCGGGACCTCGTCATGCACGGCGTCGACGCGCAACTCGCCAACGCGGCGGGCCGGTTGGTGGCCGCGCGGGCGGCCGCCGCCGGCGGCCGCTACGCCATGGACCTCGGCGCCTTCACCAAGCTGGCGCGCACCCTGGTCGAGACCGCGGGCCAGACCGAGGCCAAGGCCCTGGAGAGCCTCACCAAGCGCATCGGGAACCTGCAGAACGAACTCAAGGGCCTCGCCGGCAACGTGGCGGCGGGTGAGGCGAAGAACCTGGAGCTGCAGAGCCTCAAGGACACCGTCAAGGCCACCCAGGACCTCGCCCGGAGCGCGGTCGGCCTGATGGACGGGCTCCACCCGCAGACCGCCGGGCAGTTCCTGTACCGGTTCGGCGAGGGCGTCGGCGGATGGATCAGAGGAGGCGTCCAGAACGTCCTCACCGAAGGGTCCTACAACCTTGCCTTCGGCGAGGACCACACGTTCACCGTCAGCGTCGAGAGCTTCTACGGCGGCGTCTCCATGGGCGCGCTGGGCCACCTGGGGCACATCGCGGGCGGCCCCCTGCGCCTCAAGCTCCAGGAACTGGACCTGCACCTCCCCAACCACGCCCGCTTCCCGCTCGCCGTGGTCTCCAACCTGATGGGCCACCCGACCGCGCTGTGGCGCTCCGGCCCGGAGGGAACGACGGAGGTCGGCGGCGGGTCCTCGGTGAAGCCCCTCGACGCTCCCCCCACCCGGCCGGAGAACATCAAGCTGTCCTCCAACGGCCGGCCCGCAGACTCCGAGTCGTCCGGAGCGGTCAAGGGGCCCGACGGTACGACGACGAGGACCACCGGCGGGAGCAACGGGGAGGAGAGGACGACGGCCGAGGCCCCCGCGCCACCGAAGCCGGTCGCCACGGTCGGCGGAGAAGGCGGGGAGGGAGCGCCGCCGAAGCCGCCGGAGGGGGAGGGCACCGTACACGTGACGGCCTCCGCGCACGCAGGCGCGCCCGCACCGGAGGTGCCCCCGCCCTCCCGCGTCGTGACGGCCGGCGGGAACCAGGAACACGTCGTCCACCGGGAACAGCAGCCCGACCACCGCCCGGCGACGGAGTACGGCCACCCGTTGAGCGCCGAGGACAGGTCGGCGTGGGTGGTCGGCAAGGATCTCCCGGACACCGTCCTGAAGGCCCTGGAGCTCCGCCCCAGGGACGACACGCGCTACGCCCTGGTGATGCACACCGACGCCGACGGCCTCCCGACCGACCGGAACGGCCGCGCGCTGTCGCCGCAGGACGTCGCCGACGTCATCGTCGCGCTCGGCGAGCACGGACGGCTCGACGGCCGGAGGACCATCGACTTCATCGCCTGCGACCTGAACGGCGGCGATCACGTTCACTTCGGCGCGGAGGTGATGGAACTCGTCTGGAAGCACCCGGAGTTCGCCGACCTGAAGGCGAGGGCGGCCGACGGGCCGGTATGGGTGGCGCCCGGTTTCACCGGGGAGAAGACGATGGCGGAGGGCCCCGGTACCGGTCACCTGATCGTCGCCGAGAAGGTCGGCTTCGACCAGCACGGGCGTCCGGTGATCGAGGGCCGCGGCAACTGGCACGAGTACACCAGGCGCGAGTACACCGAGGGCGAGAATCCCCCGGAGAGCATGGTGATCGTCAGCACGACCGCCTCGAAGCTCCCGGAGCACTACGCCTCCGGAGGGTTCCACGCGTCGATGCCGGGCGCCGAACGCTTCGGCGAGGATCCGCCGGCCTTCGCCGACGGGCCCGCGCACCCCGGGCAGGACGGCGCGCGGCCGGACCACACCCCCGCCGGACCCGCCTACCGCTACGCCGACGCCCCCGAGCACGTCCGCGCCGAGGCGGACGGCAGCCGGGCGGAGCAGTGGCGGCAGACCCAGCGTGACCTCCAGGACGCCTACGGCGCCAAGCTCTCCGAATCCGCCGAACAGCACCGCAAGGACCCCGACGGCAGCGGTCACCCGCTCGACGAGGCAGCCGCGGACCGGCTGGCCGAGCGGTTCGCCCAGGGATCCGTGCACTTCCCCGAGCACGCGCCGGCGGATCTGCCCGCGGCGGTGCGCCGCCGGGCCCAGGAGATGCTGCACCGGGAACTCGCGGCCCGGCCGCGGGACCGCGAGCGGATCCTCGCCGACCTGGACGGGCTGGTGCACGTCGCAGCGGTGCGCGAGAGCTACGTCCGGATGGCCCGCGAGCGCTTCGAGCAGGCGCTGGAGGCCACCCGGTCCCCGAAGCTCCTCGGCGACGGCACCGGCCGCACCCGCGCGCCCGCCCCGCTCTCGGAGGCCGCGCTGCGGGCCGTCCGCGCGGCGACGGAGAGCGGGTTCCTGTCCCGCGCCGAGGCCGAGGCCGCCCGGCTCTACGCCCGGCCGGAGGACATCGGCGAGCACACCGCCGAGCCGGCCAGGGCGCACGCGGAGGACTCCCTGGAGGGGCTCACCGTCCGGCTGCGCGAGGAACTCGCCCTGCACGCCGACCACGAGCGCGCCCTCGCCGAGGCCGACCGCCTGGTCGAACGGGCGGTCCGGGACAACGGCTGGCACGACCGGCTCTCGGCGGCCGACCGGGACCTGCTCGCCGCGGTCGGCGTGACGGGGCGGCCGAAGCCCTCGGACGCCGCCGTGGCGGAGATCAAGCAGCGGGTGCGCGAGCGGGTCGCGGCGGACTTCGCCGAGATCACCGGCCCGCTGGACCCGACCGGGCGGCGGCGCGGGCGCACCGAGGCGGTGAAGCTGTTCGAGACGGCCCTGGGCGGCCACGTCAGCGGCCTGCCCCACGAGTTCGCCGTCGGACTCGTGCGGGAGAGCGCGATTCGGCGGGCCGCCGCGGAGGCGGAACAGGCGGCCGGCTCCTGGCACCTGCAGACCGAGCACCGGGCGCTCGCCGAACGGTTCGGCGTCACCGCGGGGAACATCCACCGGGCGAAGGAGGAGGTCGTCCGGGACCTCGCCGAGGCGCTGCACCAGCAGGTCCTCGACCACGCCGACCGCCCGGCCGTCCTGCGCCGCGCGATCGAGGGGCTCACCGAGGCCGGGAACGTCCGTGACCTGCTGCTGTACCGCGCCGCGCGGTCGGCGGCCCACCAGGCAGCCGACACCGCCGCGCGGTCGGCGGCCCGTGCGCACGGCGTCCTGTCCGAGCATGCCGTCGACCGGCTGACGGAGGGGCACACCCAGCGGATCGAACGGTCCTTCGACGAACTGTTCCGCACCTCCGGCGACCTGACAACACGTCAGGACGAGTGGGGCCGGCGGCGGAGCGAGCTGGACCGGGAACTGGTCGACCACGCCGCCTTCGAGCGGCAGGCCGCCCCCGCCCTGCGCGAGGCCGCCCGGGCCTTCGACGACCTGGCCCGGCCGCACGTCCTCGCCGAGGACCGGGCCGCCGCGCTCAAGCGCGCCTACGGCGACGAGTTCTTCACCCGCTATCGCGAACTGTGGACCCTCGACCACTTCGACGCGGCCTCCTGGCAGGCCCACGAACGCACCCACGAGGACGCCTTCGCCCACCGGGCGCAGCCGCGGCCCGAGGAGGGTGCGGACCGCTCCGCCGACCAGGGCGCGCTCACCGTCGCGGACCGGCCGATCGGCCGGGCGGGTGAGCGCCGGGCAGGCGAGGCCGCCGACCTGATCGCCGACGTCCTCTCCCCGCACACCGTCCGGGAGAGGGACGACACCCCCCAGGACGTCGGCGAGGCCCCGCGGCCCCGGACGGAGGTCGCCCCGCGCAGCCCCCTCGGGGCCGAGGAGCGGGCTGCCGCCCTCAAGGAGGTCAACCGGGTCATGGGCGGGCCGGAAGGGCGGACCGGCCTGCCGATGGCCTCGGGCCGACACCTCGGCTTCGACGAGCCCGGGCACAACATGCTCCGCGACGTCGTCGTGCTGTCCGACCGGCTCAAGACCTTCAGGGCGGATCACGACGAAGCCGGCGTGCAGAGGCTGCACGACGCTGCGGCGAAGAAGAAGCGCCCCCCGAACCTGGCCGATCAGCCGGTCGGCAGCACCCAGAGGCTGAGGACAGCGGCCGACATCGCCGTGCTGGACTCCGCGGTGGCAGCAGCGGCCGAGCTCCTCGACGGGCCGCTGCGGCCGGACCACGCCGCCGTCCTGATGGGTCTCGATCTCACCGCGCCGGTCGGCCGCACCTCGGCCGCCGAACCGGACGACGTGCGGAGCCTCGCCGCCGTGCTGCACAGCCGGCACCGGATCGACGACGCCGTGCACCGGCGCCTGCAGGAGGATCCCGCGGACCAGGAGGCGCGCGCCACGCTCCACGACGCGGAGCTGCGCCTGCGCGCCGAGTACCTGGGAGGCCGGTTGCGGCTGCCCGCGCCCGACAGCGGGCACCGGTTGGTCGCGGCCATGCACGAGCTGACGGCCGGGAACAACCGCCCCGGCCTGCGGATGACCTGGCAGGTCGACGGCAGCGGCAGTGCCTTCCACCAATGGGCGACCGGCGCCCGGGACACCGCACCACCCCTCGCCGAGGAGACCACGCTCAACTGCTGGGAGGCCGTGCTGCTGACGGCCCACCACGCCGGACTGCTGTCGGAGCAGTGGATCCGCGAGACCTACCGCCACTCCGGAGAGAACTGGCACGACCACCTGCGCAGCCGGCTGCTCCGCCGTGACAGCACCACCCTGTACACCGCGCAGTCCGAGCACGCCAGGACACTGCCCCTCGCCGGCGACATCGTCATCACCAGCAACGCCATGAACCATGTGGCCCTCGCCACCGGCCGGGTCGACGGGGAGGGCCGTCCGCTGGTGCTGAGCTTCGGCGTGGCCGACGACGAGGGGAGCTTCACGGCGGACGAGGTCGTCCTGGTCGCCGCCGACGAGGTGACGCTCGCCTCCGCCGACTTCGGGCCCGGCCCGTGGTTCTTCCATCCACCAGCCGACCTCCCCACCGCGCCCCGCCTGCAGGCGCCGGCCACCGAGTCCGCCGTGAGCCGGGTGCCGCAGCCGCAACCCGTGGGGCCCCGGATCGACCGCACGCCGCGCTTCGTCGTCCGGTCGTCCTTCGACGCCCGGCGCTTCCACCACGAGGGACCGGTCACCGATCTGACGGTGCGGATCGCCGTCCGGGACGGCGGTGAGCACGATGCCGCCGCGGTCTGGCAGAGGGTGGTCGAGGGCGTCGAGGAGCACCTCAACCAGCCCCGTTACCGGCTGGCCAACGGTGACCGGATGCACGTCACGGTGGTGCGGGTCGATCCCGGCCAGGACGCACACCTGACGGTCGACCTGGTCGGACGCGACCGGCAGATGGACCAGAACACGTGGTGGGCCGACGGCCATCCGCTCGACTACGCCCACGAGTTGGGCCACCAGCTGGGCCTGCGCGACGAGTACCGGACACCGGACCTCCCGCACCGGCCGGATGTCGCAGGCAGCCTGATCGGGAACCCGCACGCCCCGGCCCCCGAGGGGCTGCGGCAGGGCGGCCTGCGCGAGCGCCACCTGCAGCTGATCTCCGCCGTCGTCGGGGACCTCGACCAGCACCCCCGCAACGGAGCCGACGACCGGAGCTGGGACGAAGCCCGCGGCGCCGCCACCCCGCACCTGCGCACCCATGTCTGGGTCGACCCGGTCTCCGCGCCGAAGCAGCCCGGACGGGACGGCGACCAGGACACCGTGGCACCGCGCCTCCACGACGCCGACGACAACGGCATTGGCGAGCAGCCTACGGTGAACCCCTACCAGGACCTGTTCGGTGACGACCTGTATGCCGAGCTGCAGGCCGACGCGAGCGTCCAGCAGGCCGGCGCGGCCGAGCAGGCGTTGGTGACCTTGCTGCTCGAGGACATGAACCTGCAGTCGATGCCGGCCACCGATCCCTTCATCGACACGGTGGCCGAGTCGTTGTCGGCGCACCTGGCCGCCGAGGCACCGCGTGGCACGGAAGTGTTCCAGCTCCTCGACAGCCTCGACGGGGTCCCGCGCAACTTCGACCGGCTGGTGGTCCGTTACGCCGAACGGACCGGCGGTCAGGACATCGTGCTCGTCCTGCGCGAAGCGGCGCGGGCGGGACGCCTGGGCGAGGGGGCCGAGCAGCGGGTACTGGACCGGTTCGGCCGTAAGGACCACCTTCCGCCCGCCCACCTCATCGACATATTCCTGCATCCGAACGAGCTGGCGAAGTCCGAGCGCCTCCGGACGCTCCTCATGGGCTCCGGCCAGGCCGACGGCGTGCTGACGCTGCTCGCCCCGCTGCGGAGCGACCTCCGGCAGCTCTGGCGGGTCCTGGACTTCCAGGACCTGGGGGGCGAGCGCTCCTTCCTGGAACAGGTCGAATCCCGGTTCCCCGAGGCGACCGCACTGCACGCCTACATCAGGAACGGCGAGTTGTGGGAGCGTCCGGTCGTGGACGAACACGACGCACTGGACCTCTTCCACCAGCTGAGCGAACTCCACTACCGGGCCGCCGACGGCACCGACGCGCGGATTCCTTTCGACTTCCCCGACGACGGCTGCTACGACCGGGCACACCTGATGGCCGTCCGGCTCACCGAACTCGGCATCGCCAACAGGAAGATCTTCGTCCAGCACCGGACGATGGACGATGCGGCCGGTCTCGTGGTCAACTCCCCGAACGCGGCGCGGACCGGGATGCTGGAGCCGCAGCAGGTCAGCTGGGGGTTCCACGTCGCGGTGGTCATCGACGTCGACATCAACGACGACGGCCGGCCGGAGCCGATGGTGATCGATCCCTCGATGGCCGACCGACCGTTGCTGGTCGACCACTGGATGGCCCAGATGGGCATCGCGGTGGGCTCCTCGGACCACCTCGGTGACCACTACACCGAGGTGGTCGGCCGGCTGGTCGATCTCCTGAACGACTCCTTGATCGTCACCAGCAGCCTCGGCTTCCCCCTCGGTGTCCCCACTCACTACTTCGTCGAGCGCCAGACGTACTTCCTGGTCGGGGCCAACGACGCCAATCAGCCTGGCCGGGACGAGCCCTCCGGTCAGTCCCTGCGCAGGTCCGAGCGGTTCTTCCAGGAGCGTCAGCTGGCCGGGACCGACAACAACCGCAGCGCCGCGGCGGCTCGGGCGTTCGACCGGAAGTTGGAGCGGCTGCTGGAGGGCTCGGCGGATCTGGAGGGCACGGACCCCTACCACCACAGCTCCGACGAGGACCAGCGGCCGGAGCTGTTCCGGTGGCAGGACGTGCCCCCGGACGGTGACTGCCTCTACCACGCCGTCAACGCAGTCCTGACCCCTGAGGACGGAGACGCGGCGGCCCTGCGCACACGGGTCGTGAACTGGATGCTGGAGACCGGGAACCTCCCCGTGGTCAGGGGGTTTGCCCGGGCCTTCGGGACGAGCATGGACGAACTCGCCCGCACCATCGGCCGGACCGGCAACTGGAACACGATGGCCGGGGATCTCGCGCCCCGGGTGGTCGCCTCCGCGTTGGGAGTGCAGCTGCACATCCACCGGACCGGTCAGCCCGACGTCGTCCTGGACCCGTTGAACGGAGTGGCGCCGGCGGGGACGGTCCACCTCCAACTGGACGCGGACCACTACAGCGCGTGGGTCCCCACCCGGCAGAAGCGGGGCCGCGAGGACACTGATGACGGCGGAGCCGGCGACCACGGCGAAGGCCCGTCCACGCGGAAGCTCAAGGTGGAGCCGCATCCGATGGAGACGGAGGAGCAGTCGCCGTCGGACACCGAGATGCAGCAGCCTTCGACGTTGCCGGCGCCGCCGACGACCGGGCAGGACGGGCAGGTCGTGCTCGGCCGGCCGCCGGTCGGGCTCGGTGGCGGCGACATGCCGGTGCCCGGGCCGCTGCACGATCGGGTGCAGGCATTGGAGCACCTGTCGGGCGAGGAACGCCGTTCGCTCGCCGCAGGCCAGGACTTCCTGGCGGGGCTGCGCGCCGAACTGGGCCCGGAGGACTTCGCCCAGGCGGCGGCCAGGCTGCTCGTCGACGTCGACCCTCGCTCCCAGCAGCCGGTCGCCGCCCGCCGGACAGCGGAGGCGCTGGTCACGCGGATGCTGTCGAACCAGGAGCTCGCGGAGCGTCTGGTGAACGCGGGCGTGCGGGTCGTGGTGGTGCCGCGGGACGTGCCGATGACGGAGGTGCCCGGTTTCGTAGAGTCCGCGCGCGGTACGGGCGACGGCCGTGACTGGTCGGTGGTCCGCGGCTCCAGCGGGAACGGGCTCGTCCTGATCACTGAGGAGAACCTGCTCGGTGCCCGGACGACGGTGGGGCCGAACCTGGAACACCCTGAGGGGTACTCCACCTCTGTCCACGAACTGGCCCACACGATCCACGAGTTCGGTCTCACCCGGGAACAGCGGGACCTGGTCGTTCAGGCCTATCGGAACCGGAACGCCGCCGGCTCCCGGTCCGAGCCGTCCGGTGAGGAGAACGTCACGGCCTGGCCGGACGGCGGCGTGCTGGACGCGGACGGCAACCCGGTGGGCAACTACTCGGCCCGAAACCACCACGAGTTCTTCGCCCAGCTGGTCACGGCGTACTTCGGGTACAACCACGGCAACGACCCGACGACCGGGCTGCCCCGCAACAACGGCGCCGACTGGGTGCGCGCGCACGTGCCGGACCTCGTGCCCGTGCTGGAACACCTCTTCGGCCCCGGATCGCGAGCGGACCACCCCGAGGCGGCCAACCCGATCAGCCGCACCGAGGCTGAGGAGGAACTGTTCGACGGATTCCGGGAGTTCATGGCGAACGCCACGGCGCAGAACGCGCCGACCGGACGGCCGGACCAGCAGCACGTCGAGGTGGGGCAGCAGCCCCCGCCGGCGCGGGTCGACCGGACGCCGCGTTTCGTGGTGCGGTCGTCGTTCGATGCCCGGCGTTTCGAGCACGGTGGTGAGGTGCACACCGATCTGACGGTGCGGATCGCATTCCGGGAGGGTGGCGGACGGGATGTCGCGGCGGTGTGGAAGAAGTTGGTCGAGGGGGTGGAGGAGCACCTCAACGCGCCGGGTTACCGGGTGGCCGGCGGTGACCGGATGCACGTCACGGTGGTGCGGGTCGAGCCGGGTGCCGAGGCCCATCTGACGGTGGACCTGGTCGGGCGGGACCGGCAGATGGACCAGGGCGCGTGGTGGGCGGACGCGGAGCCGCTGGACTACGTGCACGAGTTGGGTCATCAGTTGGGTCTGCGTGACGAGTACCGGACGGCGGACCTGCCGCACCGGCCCGACGTGGACGGCAGCCTGGTCGGGAACCCGGACGCGCCGGCCCCGCAGGGTCTGCGGCAGGGCGGTCTGCGCGAGCGCCACCTGCAGCTGATCTCCTCCGTGGTCGGGCATCTCGACCGGCACCCCGGCAGCGGAGCCGTCCACCAGCGCTGGGACGAGGCCCGCGAGGCCGCCACCCCGCAGGCGCGCAGCCACGTCTGGGTGGACCCGGTCTCCCGGCCGGAACTCCACGGCAGCGAGCGCGCGGCGACGGAGGTCGCCCCGGAAGGGAGGAAGAAGAACAACAGGTTCAAGAAGACTCCCTACAGGGAGTCGGACGCGAAGAACGAGAAGGCGGTCATCGAGCAGCCCGGCTACGCTTCCGGCGACCAGTTCGGCATCGCGGTGGCGCTGCTCCTCAACGAGAATCTGCACGTCGTGATCGGGCGGGCGCCCGCCGGGGAGAACGGCACCCACCTCGCGGGTGACAAGTCTCGGGAGCTCGAGGCGTTCTACAAATTCTCCGGAATCGGGGATGATCGCATTCATATAGCCGAAGCCCTGAGCATGGAGACGAGGGAGCAGTACGACAAGATCAAGGAGAAGGTCAACCAAGTTCTGGACGGCGGTGGTTATGTCTTCACCCCGGAAAAGCCTCGGGAGCACGTGGTAAAAACCATCTACTACGGGACGGAGATGGTCAGTCGATACTTCGACGCGGACTCGCCCGACATGATCCGCAGGGCATGGAAGCTGATCGACGAAGACGGCAATGGAATCAAGGACGAAGAGGTCGGGAACTGGCTGAAGCGGCGGGGTATCGATCTCAAGCCCGGTAGCAAGGTGCTGGTGATCTGGTCCCGCTTCACCGGGAAGAAGACCGGGTGGCTCGATGTGCGGGGCCGGATGGAGCACGACACGAGTTTCGAGGGAACCCGGCAGCTCCTCCGAGCACTGGGGGACAAGTACGATGCGGTGATCATCACGGGCGATCCGCACCCGGACGCCGGCAAGGCCGAGAAATGGCGTCAGTTGCTTGCGGAGATGGACGGCGATCGCTTCCATGACATCACCGGTTTCTGGGGTGCCGGCGAGTCGGACAGGGCGGCGGTCCGCGCCTGGACGGAAGGCATGAGGGTCGGGCAGCTCAGGCTGTACGACTACCTCGGCAGAAATCACGTCGTCCAGCACATCGGTGCCCGATCCGGGAACCTGGAAGCCTTGGCGTTGATCAAGCAGAGTGTCCGCTACCTGGAGGAGAAGGGGGCCAGTGGCGCTTACCGAATGACCCACTGGCATGATGCGGGAGAGGGCCTGACCAAGCTCGGGGGCGTGGCTCCCGGATACGAGCGCATCCAGATCACCGTTCCCCCGACCGCGTCCGGCCGCTACGCCAAGCCGTTCGACGTGCACCGCAGCGATCTCCCGGAAACCCTCTCCTACCTCCCGACAGGAGGGGTGAAACGTCGGCACAAGCCGGCCGGCGTCTACGGCGGCGAGCGCGGGTTCGACCACACGTCGATGGTGGAAATCCTGCGCGCGCTCGGGCACGCGGAGGGATTCTCGGCAGAGCAGTTCGACCAATTCCACGAGAGGCGGATTTCCCAGCTCCGGCGCCAGTTCCACAAAGTGCGCAGGGAGGTGGATCTGGCCCTCAAGTCCGACATTCACCCGCAGGAAGTGCAGAGGCGGCGGGATGAATTCGATCGGGTGGTCGTTCGACTGGAGAAGATCTTTGCCGTCGACGGGCCGTCGAAGGGCCAGTTCGAGGAGCACTATAAATACCTGGTCGACAAGGCGCTGCCTGGAATCGCGCACCTCTGGAGGATCAAGCGCGATTTCGAGGACTATTCCGATATGTCTGCGGAGGGCTATCGCATCGAATCCATGCCTCGTGACGGAAACTGCCTCTACAAGGCATTGGCCCTTTCGGGGGTGATGGGGCCTTGTTCGACTGAAGAACTCTCCGGTGGTGCGAGGAAGATGCGCCAGGGCGCAGGGGAGTGGATCAATAAGAACTTCAAGCGCGTTTTCGATGACATCGTGGAGCGGCGCGGTCTCCGCATCGATGCCATGAGGGAGGTTGAGTGGCTGGTCGATACCCGTGGGCAGTGGGCCGGTAAATTGGGGGATGTCATCCCGGAAATCCTCGCCGAAGCTTTCCGGGTGAGGTTGAGGATCTTCGATGGAATGAGTTCCAGGTCGTACGGACCTGAGGGTGAATCGGTACGGGAGGTCTCGGTCCTCCTGGGTGACGGCCGCTACTCGCTGCTCCGTGCAATCAGTAGTGAGCATGAGACCGATTCGCTGCGCGAGGATGACCGATCGGAGAGCGAGGGCGAGGGCGAGGGCGAGGGCGAGGGGGACGAGCAGCCCCTGCCGCGACCGCAGGCAACTCCCAGGCCGGCAGGTCCCGGCGTGCAGCCGCCGGCTCACGGCCGTTCACTTCAGGACGCCGGGCGGAATCCGTACGGATGGGTGCTGGACGGCGATATGTCGCTGCCCGAGTTCAGGTACCTCGTTGCCGGACCGGACGTTACGTTCAAGATCGTGGTCCACACCGACCAGGGCGGTCGTCCGGTGATCGACGGGGAGCTCTTCTCCGTCGAGAAAATGGCCGACCTGATCGTCTCGCTGCGGGCCAACAAGTACTGGAACGGCAAGGACCCTCTGGAGTTCGATGCCTGCCGCCTCGGCGCCGAGGGCAATGACTACCTCGGCGAGCTGAAGACCGTGCTGCGCGAGCGGCAGATATCCGCCAGCTTCCACGCCTTCACGGACGACGTCTGGTTCGCCCCCACCTTCGTACAGCGGGAGGGCGGTTCCCTCGAGGAGCTCGGGGGCCGAGCCTTCGTGACTGCGGCCAGGGTCGGCTACGACGGCGATGGCCGCCCGGTGATCAGTGGTCCCGGTAAGCGGGTGAGGATCGAAGCCCGGAGGGAAGAGGAAACGGAGCAGGTTCCCCCGCGGCTCTACTCGGTGGTCGACCTCGGCCAGGTCGCCACACAGTTGCCCCAGCACGTGAGGTTCGCCAGGCGTGGCGGGCCGTCGGTTCGTGTTCCGGACGAGGATCCCGGCTACGACGGTGATGTGGAGTCCCTGGGCGGGAGCGACAGCGACTGGTTCTCGGACCCGGGTTCGGAACACCTGGAGTCTTCGGAGTCCGAGGACGGTTCGGGCCTGTCCTCCGAGGACGACCAGGGGCAGCCGCAGCCGCAGCCGCAGCCGCGTCCCGATCCCGAGCTGCGGCCTGACCCTGAGCTTGAGCGTCGGGAGCTCGAGCGCCAGAGTCAGCTCGAACGCCAGCGCAAGCTTGAGCGCGAGCACGAGCGCAGGCTCGAACTCGAGCGCCAGGAGCGCGAGCGCGAGCTTGAGCGGCAACGCCAGCTCCAGCGCGAGCAGCGTGAGCGCGAGCTTGAACCGCGGCGCGAGATCGAGCGCCAGCGTCTGGAGCGTCGGGAGCGTGAACGCCAGACTCAGCTCGAACGCCAGCGCCAGCTTGAGCGCACGCTCGAACTCGAGCGTCAGGAACGCGAGCGCGAGCGCGAGCTTGACCGGCGCGAGCTCGAACTCCAGCGTCTGGAGCGTGAACGCCAGACTCAGCTCGACCGCCAGCTTGAGCGCACGCTCGAACTCGAGCGTCACGAGCGCGAGCTTGAGCGGCAGCGCCAGCTTCAGAGCGAGGAGCGCGAGCTTGACCGGCGCGAGCTCGAACTCCAGCGTCTGGAGCGTCGGGAGCGTGAACGCCAGACTCAGCTCGACCGCCAGCGCCGGCTTCAGAGTGAGGAGCGCGAGCATGACCGGCGCGAGCTCGAGCGCCAGCGTTTGGAGCATCAGGAGCTCGAGCGCCAGCGTTTGGCGCGCCAGCAGCCTGAGCCCCAGCCGCAGCCCGACCCCGGGCCGCCGGCGGTGCTGGACGGGCGGCACCGGCAGTACCTGGAGGGCATCAAGATCGTCGGTGAGCCGGGACCGGCCGCGGTGCGTGCGCGGGTCCATGAGCTGCTGGCCGGCGCGGGGGACGACGGGCAGCTGCGCCAGCAGTTGGACGCTGTGCTGGACCCGGCGAACTTCCGGGCGAAGCACGCCGAGATGGTGAACGGCGGCTGGCGCACCACGGTGTGGGTGAACAGGAAGCAGCACGAACTGGTCGTCACGGCGGAGGCCGGTGCCTGGCAGCTGCGGGCCATCGGCGAACCGGACGTGAGGAACACGGGGGAGGGCTTCGAGGTCGTCTCCCAGGCGGCCCACGAGTCCGACCCCCGCAAGGTCCAGCTCACGACCGGCCAGGCCGGTCTGGACCTGGCACCGACCCACATCAACCCGATCAACCCCGTCCTCCAGTCGCTGCACACGGTGTCCGTGGCCCTGGGCGGTGCCAGCCACGGCACGGAGTCCGTGCTCAAGGTCACCGCGTCGGCGGTGAACAAGGTCGCCCTGGTCGGCCGGACCGACACCTATGCCTCGGAGTTCACCTACCACGTGCGGGTGATGGACGAGCAGGGGCGGGGACTGGTGCTCCCGCTGGGGGACGATGCGCCGATCACGGCCGAGGTGACCGCCGAGATCCCCCGCGGTACGGCTGTGAACGGCCCCCAATTCCGGTGGCAGGGCTGGGACCGCCCCACGGGGCTGCCGCCCGGCGCCGTCCGGCCCGACGGCGGCCACCCGCTGGCGGTCCGGGGCCTGCAGGCCGTGCGGGACGCGGTCTTCGCGGAGCTGCCGCGCGAGCAGCGCCCCGACGGAACGGCGCACCGGGCCATCCTCGACTTCCTCAGCACGAAGAACGTGATCGACGGCTTCGAGCACGCGTCGAGCTGGGGACTGCACTCGCCCCACCTGACGTTCACCAACGGGCGGACCGGCCGGCTGCGGCTGACGCTCGAGCCGCTGGAGAGCACCGCCCACGACCTGACGGACAGCAGGAGCGTCCGGGGCGCCAAGTGGTCGGCCGAGCAGGCGGCGAACCGCTCGGAGGGGAGCAGCCGGAGCCTGGGCACCAACCACGGCCTCTCCGGCCAGGTCTGGAAGTCGCCGGTCTCCAAGGAGAGCAAGTGGCTGACGGGCAACCTCGGTTACGGTTACTCGGTCTCGACCTCGCACGGCTCGAAGGGCAAGAACACCCTCACGCTGGAGCACGGCCACGAGGAGGAGACCAGGGCCCAGCTGGTGTCGACCACGGTCCGCTTCCGGGTGCAGCTGATCGAGGACCGGCTGTCGCCCGGGGCCGACGGCCTGGTCCACAGCCGTGTCACCGACATCCCGCTGCCGGAGCACACCACCGGCGAGGTCGTCCGGATCAGCCCGCTGCGGGAGCACGCCGAGGCGGACGTCGGGGACGTGCCCCTGCCGGACGCCCTGACCACCCCGAGGCTGCGCAGCCGCACCGCCTACCTCGACGTCCCGGGGTCGACCGAACTGGTCGCCCACGTCGTCCAGTACCTGCACACCCTCGCCCCCGGCACCCTGCCGCCGCCGGGCCGGCACCCCGGGACGGCGGTCGCCCCGCAGGCGCACGCGAACCTGCGCAGCCTGCACGAGCAGCTCTCGCCCTCCGCGCTGCGCGCGGCCGCCCCGGACCTGCTGGAGGGCGCCTTCCGGATCGTGCTGGACGCCCCGCGGCTGCCGGGCTTCCCGGAGTCCGCGTACGAGATCCTGGTCCGGGCCGACCTCAGGGACGGCCGTCCGCTGAGCACCGGCCCGGCCACCGCGAAGGAGGTCGTCACCCGGACGGTGGGGGCCGACAAGTCGGTGAGCCACGGCGGCAAGCACGCCTGGACCTTCGGCGGCTCTCTCCGCACCGCGCTGAACCCGCCCAACACCCAGCGCGCCTTCGTGACGGCCGGCTTCGAGTACTCCCGCGGGAACTCGCACCAGCTCACCACCGGGGCCGAGACCGAGGTCAAGCACGACTTCAGCCTGGAGACCACGACCGACCGGATCGCCTACTCGCTGACCTTCGGCGTCCACATCGGCCCGCTGGACCCGCGGGCCCCCCGCACGCACCTCGGATCCGAGGAGCCCAAGCACCCGCTGTCGGTCGGCCGGCTCGTCGTCGGCGTGCAGCACGTGCGGCGGACCGACGGGATCCCCGACGAGCTGGAGCCGTCGAACCTGCCCGCACTGCACCTGGTGCGCGACGTGGACACCGCGAACTTCCGGGGCCGCGCCGAGGAAGCGCTCACATCGGCCTACACCGCCCGGAAGGACGGGACGGAGCCACCGGACCTGCGCGACGCCCTGGACGTCCTCGCCGACCGCCGGCGGCTGCGCGGGATCATCCAGGCCTCACGCCACGGATGGGTCAACACCATGGATCTGCACGTCGGTTCGGGGCAGAACCGGGACACCGTGGGACTGTCCCTGCACACCGAATTCGGCACGCTGCAGTACCGGGAGACGCTGTCCGGCGAGGGCAAACTCGCCCTGGAGCTGAAGTCCAGCACGTCCGGCGCGACGGCGGACAAGAACAGCACCGCCAAGAAGGCGAACCTGGGCAGCGACTTCGGGCGCTTCCCGGAGACCCCCGAGGGCCTGAACACCTCCACCTACCAGGTCCGGGGCGGCGGGAAGCTCAAGGGATCCCTCGGGGACGAGTACAGCGACACGGTCAAGGAGCAGACCTCGACCACCAGAAGGACCGCGCAGAAGGGGACCTGGCACGTCTACGAGGCCGTGGCGACGATCACCGTCAAGGGCCGGGTCACCGACGCGAACGGGAACATCAGCCGCGGCGCCGGAGTGCTCAGCGAGGACCACACCGTGCTCGTCCTGCTCTCCGACGAGGACGTCCGGGCGATGGCGACACCGCCCGACGGGCCCGCGGACGGCGGGGCGCCCGCCCCGGATCCCCGGGAGGCCCACCTGCTGCGGTGGGGAGTGGGCGCCGGTACCGTCGTCGAGTTCCACGACACGGACGCGATCCTGCGGGAGATCGACAGCCAGCTCCGCGGCCGGCAGCAGCCGGACGGCGCGCCGCCCGGGGACCCCGACGCCGCCCTGCACTTCGCCGAGGCGTTCTCCCCGCACAGCCTGTCGGCGAACTTCGACGACCTCGTCAACAGGGGCATCCTCGACTACCACGTGCAGGAGACCCGGACCAGCCTGATCGTCACCAAGGTCCTGGTGCGCGGCATCGTCGAGGGTGACTGGCACGACGAGCGGCAGCAGTCGACGATGGAGATCACCCGCAAGACGGGCATCGCCCGGACCGTCAAGGGCAACGACGGGAGGAACCGGACCGGCGGCGGCGACCTCAACGTCCGTCCCACGTACGGGGTGCCGCGGGCCGCCGAACACTTCGGCAACCTCACCTACGCCCCCACGCTGGGCGGTGAACTCGGCGGCGGCACCGGCCACGAGTCGGGGGTCACCACGAAGATCGGGCACAAGACGTCGAAGTTCGGGGCCACCCGCCTGTTCACCGCCCGGATGCACTTCGAGGTGACCGTCACCCGGCAGGAGCACGGCCGGCACGTCAAACTGGACGTCCCGATGCCGGTCACCCCGGACGGGGCGGTCAGGGCATGGGTCCCCGAGTCGATGACCACGGCCCCCGGGGCGGTGGAGCCTTTCGTGCCGCAGGGCGACGAACTGGTCCACCTGCCCGAGAACGGCGACGCGATCATGCTCCAGCAGATCGTCGTCCAGGACCCCGCGGCATGGGCCCGGTCCCTGGCCTCGGGACACGACCTGGTCGGCTTCGACGGGGTGAAAACGCTCCTGGACAGCGCCGTCACCCTGCTGACCGCCCCCCGCCCCTGGGGCGACGGCATGCTGGGCACGCTGGGCCGAAACGCGGCGAAGGTCTACGAGCCGGTGCACGGGCTGGTCGGCAGCATGGCGGCCGACGCCGTGTCGGCCGTCCTCCCGGAGCGGGTCGTGGCGATGGCGAGGAGGACCGTCACCTCCTTCGTCGCCGACCCCCGGCTCGCCGAGGACCACCCGCTCCGGGTCGAGAGCGCGCTGCCCCTGGCCTCGCAGAGCGCGCTGCGCCAGGCCCTCTCCCCGCAGACCCTGCACGCGGTGTTCCACCGGCTCAAGGACCCTCGCACGGGGTACGAGACGGTGGCGCTCGGCCAGGACGGCCGGACCCGACTGCGGGTGAGCCTGGAGGCCATCGGGGAGGTCACCGAGATCGCGGTCCGCCCCGAGGGCGAGGACGAGCTCACCGGGACGACCGAGCTGGAGGCGGCCACGACCGGCACCGGGACGGTGGCCTGGAGCGCCAACCCGTTCGACCTCGCCGCGACGACGGCGGCCCCGATCGTGACCGTCCCGGTCAACACCGCCCGCTACGGCGGCACCAGCACGTCCGACCGTCCAGGCCCGGTGACGTACGCCCCCGGCACGCCGCACGGGGACCTCCCGATCGGCGAGGTCCCGCACGGCAAGACGCCCACCGAGCCCGGCAAGGCCACCGTGACGGGCGAGCAGGCCCTGCTGCGCCAGCGTGTCCGGTTCACCCTGCGGCGGGTCGACGGGGACGGCCCGTACGGCGACCCCGTCCCGGTGGAGGGAAACCTCTACTACTGGGCCGCCAGGCCGACGGAGACCGAGGCGCAGAACACGGTCCACGCCCAGGACCGGCAGGACGAGGGCGATCTCCAGGAGGGGTACGACGAGGGCGACGGACAGGCCCTGCAGCCCCGGCCGGGGGCCACCCCCCTCGCCGCCGTGCCGCACGACCAGGACATGCCGCACCCGCACGGGGAGGAGCCGCCCGCCGACCAGGTGCGCACCGCGGGCCCGACGTCGGACGCCGCGTCCCCGCCCGCGCACGACGGCGTGCCGCTGTCGGACCTCGGCAGCCGGGCGAACGGGCGCTACCTGCGCGGCTCCACCGAGGAGTCGGCGGGGGACGCGGCGGTGCGCGAGGCCCTGGCCCGCACGCCCCACCGGGACGGCGAGTTCGTCGTCGCGGTGCGGACCGACCCGGTCAGCAAGCTGCCCGTGGTCGACGGGAAGCCGGTCGAGCCCGTCGAGTTCGCCCGGACGCTGCTGCGCTGGAAGGCCGAGGGGGTGTGGAACGGCACCGACCGGCTGGTGTTCCTCGCCTGCTCGCTGGGAGCCGCCGACGGGGGCCGGTACCTGCCGAAGCTGCTCGACGAACTGGCCGGGCCCGATGTCCGGGCCACGGCCAGGGCCGCGACCGGCCTGCTCTGGGTCGTCCCGCCGGCGGGCGCGGGCGCTTCGGCGCCGGACGCCGAGGGCCACCTCGTCCCGGCGCGGCAGGTGTTCCGTTTGGACGGCCGGCCGATGATCGTCCCGGACGGGCCGCTGCTGGAGTTCGACAGCGCGTCCGCGCCGCCGCACGAGGTCCCCGTGGACCTGCCGCCCGGCTACCACGCCGCAGCGGCGCAGGACTCCACCGCGCCGACCGGGCGGGCCGAACTCGACGGGGCGGTGCACTTCTCCCTGCCGACACAGGGCGGGCCGTGGCACATCGACCACTCGGCCGACGACATCGCGAACGTGCTGAACGACCTGGTGGGGCCCGAGCCGGACAACGGCCTCGACGTGCCACCGGCGATCGGCCAGCACATGCCGCCGGCTGCGGGATGGCTCAACCCGGCCAACTGGCCGCCCGGTGTGACCGGTACGCAGGCCGCCGAGGAGTTCTTCCACCAGAGCGGCGGTTGGCAACTGGCCCACGACCACTTCGAGGCCATGCCCCGCGACTTCCGACTGCGCTACGCGCAACTGGAGTTCCACACGGCGATCGCCCGGGACCAGCAGGCGGCAGAGGGCCGGGCCGCCGCGCTGGAGCAGATGACGGAGTTCGTCGCCGAACTGGACGACCGCCACCGGTCGGCGCTGGAGTTCTACACGAACCCCAGCGAGGACGGGGACGGCGGCGCGGCCGACGAGCTCTCGTACCACCAGATCAAGCAAGCCCAGTGGACGCTGGACCTGGACCCGGGCGCGGACATCGCCGCCCACCCCCACGGCCCGGCCGTCCTGGACCACATCGAGGCCATCGGCGACGCGATCACGCAGTGCCCCGTGACGGCGCCGCTCCTGGTGAGCCGGGGCGCTCCGTTCGTGGGGAACTGGGAGCACCCGGTGGGCCTGCAGGTCGGCGTGGCGGTCCGCGAACCCACCTTCGTCTCCGCCACGGTGGGCGAGCAGTTGCACGGGTCCTTCGCCGAACGGCTGATCCGCATGCACCTCTACGTGCCCGAGAACGTCCAGGGCGCGTACCTGCCGGCGATCTCGGTGAGCCCCGAGGAGCTGGAGATCCTCTTCGGGAGCGGAACGACCTGGATTCCCGTCCGGATCATCCCGCCGGAGCACCCGCTGAACATTCCGCTGGACAGCGGGGAGCGGACCGTGCTGCCGCAGAACCAGTGGGTCGTCTACGGCCGGCTGGAGGACCCGCCCCCGCTCTCCGACGACGAGTTCGAGGACCACGACCAGTAGACCCGCCCCCGCCCCCCGGCCGAGAGGAACGTGATGACCACCGCCGACCAGGACCGCACGGACCCGGATACGGTCGGGCTGGTCGACCCGCACTGGCAGGGCGAGGGAGAGCCGCCGCCCTGGGCGGTGATCGGGCGGTGGCAGGCCGGCGAGGACGGCTCCGTCCGGGAGTTCGCGGAGAACGCCGAGTACCGCCCGTCCCCGACCGCGTGCGGCTGGCCGCCGCCGACCGACCCGGTGGCCGCCGCCGTCCGGGCGGGGGCGACCGGGTACGGGCTACCCGAGGACGTCCACCGCGCGCTCGCCGGGGCCCGGGTCGCCGTCCTGCTGGACGAGTACGCCGAGATCGGCGGCTTCACGCCCCCGGACGGCGACCCGGCCGTGGTGGTCTACTCCGCCCGGTCGTGGCCGGCGGCGGCCGGCGACCCCGGCCACGCCGTGATCGGCCCCGGCACGCTGCCGGACCGACTGCCGCCGGGGCTCGGGATCGTGGTCAACCCCGGGGCCCCGGCGGCGATGAGGCTGGACCCTGGAGCGCTCTGGAGAGCCGTCGACGTCCTCGACCGCGAGGGCGGACGCGGACGCCCGCTGCGCCCGTTCGACTGAACCGGACGGCGGCGACCGGGACGCCGTCCGGCTCAGCCGCCCAGACCGCGCAGGGTCCGGTAGACGCCGCACGCCTGGAGTGCCAGCGGCAGCAGGGAGAGGGCGCACAGGGTGTGCAGGATGTCGGCGGCGCGCCCCCAGTACGGGAGCAGCCGCCGGCCGGGCACCGTCCAGCCGACCACGAGGAGCACGGCCCCCGCGGCCGGCAGCGCACCCGCCAGGGCCAGCCGCCCGGTCGCCGACACGGTGGCCACGGTGCCGGCGAGCAGGAGCAGCACGCCGAACACGCCCGGCAGCAGGACGACCAGCCGCTGGCGGATGCTGCCGACGGCCCGTGCGTGCAGCAGGAGCAGCAGGCTCAGGGCGGCGGTCTCGGCGGGCCCGGCCCAGCCGCCGACAAAGGGCAGGACCGCCAGGCAGGCCGTGCAGACCGCGCCGATCGCGGTGTGGAAGGCCATCAGGTAGTCGTCCGCCACCAGCGCGCGGGGAAGGACGGCGGACGCCGGCACCGGATCGATGTTCTCCTGCAGCTCCTCCGCGTTGCGCGGCAGCATCGGCAGTCGCAGCCCGGACAGCCGGAAGGCCGTCGAGGGCACGAACGCGCCCGCCAGCACCGCCGCCACGGCCATCACCGCCATCACGGCGGACGGCGTCAGCCCGACGAGCAACAGGGCCCCCGCCAGCATGCCGAGCAGGGCGGTCAGGACCACCCCGAGGAACAGCGGTGTCGCCGCGCCGACCGCCGCAAGGGCCAGGACTGCAGCCCCGGCCGCGGCCGAGGACGCCGCCAGCGTCCGCGCCCCGAGCAGGTCGCCGCCGGTCGGCCCCTGCGGGACCAGGAACGCGGCCAGGGCCAGGTACGGCACGGCCGCCGCGCCCAGCGCGGCGCCCGTGCCCGCGTCGGCCATCGCCCGGGAGGCGCCGGCGGCGCCGAACAGCAGCAGGAGCGCGACCCCCGCCGCGGCCGCCGCGCGCGGGGCGCCCGGACCGGACACGGCCAGCGGCGCCCATCCCGCCGCGAACGCCGTCAGCGCCAGGGCCAGCGACAGGACCCGGGTCGCGGCCGGGCGCCAGGTGTCACCCCGCCCGCGCACACCGGTGGCCACGCCGTCCACCAGATCGTCGAAGTGCACCGGCGGCAAGGCCTTGTGGCGCTCCCTCAGGTAGAGGGACTCTCCGTCGTGCAGGCCCAGCGCCTCGGCGCTGCGCTCCTCGTCCAGCGGTTCCCCGCCCAGCCGCTGGAGCACCCAGCCGCCGTGCTCCAGGCCGTCCTCGGCGAGGTCGGGGCCGGCATGGCCCAGGACGGCGGGCAGCAGGTCGGCCAGCGGAACGTCGGCGGGGACCGCCAGTTCGAACGCCGTACCCGGTGCGTGGAACCTCAACCGGCACAGTCCTGCGACGACACTGCTGCTCATTCCCGTCCTTCGGCTCGGTGGGCGCACCCCGTGCTCCGGGCGCACTTCGCTCTCCGCTCCGGAGAACGGCCGGTCGGGCGCCGTGTGTTCAAACCGGCTGAACCCGCCACCCCCTGCCGTCCGTCAGCCTGGAAGACGGCTACGGCGGCGAGGAGGCGCGGGTGGGCGTGGTGCTGATCAAGCGGAAGCCCCGGCGGCCGGGGCCGGCGATGCCCGACGGCGAGGTCCAGTTGCAGGAGCCGCCGGGTCTGCCGGAGAAGCAGAGCGGCATGTCGAGCATGCTCACCATGGCCCCGATGGCGCTCGGTTCGCTGTCGATGGTCTTCATGTTCCTGCACCCCGGCGGCAGCCAGGGGGGCGGCGCGCTCACCTACCTCGCGATGGGCATGATGGTGCTCTCCGCCGTCGGCATGCTCCTCACCCAGCTGATCCGGGGCTCCAGCGACCGCAAGCAGCAACTGCGCGCCGAGCGGCGCGACTACCTGCGGTACCTCTCCCAGATGCGCCGCCAGGTGCGCCGCTCGATCGACGCGCAGCGCCTGGCGCTCGCCTGGCGCCACCCGGCCCCCGAGGACCTGTGGACACTGGTCGGCACCAGCCGGCTGTGGGAGCGCCGACCCAGCCACCCGGACTTCAGCGACGTCCGGATCGGCCTCGGCGCCCAGCGGCTGGCCACCCCGCTGGCCCCGCTCGCCACCAAGCCGGTCGAGGACCTGGAGCCGCTGTGCGCCCACGCGCTGCGCCGCTTCATCCACGCTTACGGCACCGTCGACGACCAGCCGATGGCCATCCACCTGCGCGGCTTCGCGCACGTGCTGCTGCGCTCCGACGATCCCGCGGCCGCCCGGGCCATGCTGCGCGCCGTGCTCGCCCAACTCGCCGTGGTGCACGGCCCGGACGAGTTGACCGTCGCCGTCGTCACCGCCGTCGAACAGCGGCCGGAGTGGGAGTGGACCAAGTGGCTGCCGCACGCCCTGCACCCGACCGACACGGACGGCGCCGGCCCGGTCCGGCTGGTCGCGGGTAGCCTCGGCGAGGTCGAGCAACTGCTCGGCGAGGAGTTCACCGGCCGTCCCGGCTTCGAACCGGACGCCGCGCCCGAGCGCGACGAACCCTTCACCGTCGTGGTCCTCGACGGCCCCGGCGCGCACACCGGGAGCCGGGCGGCCCTCGCCGGATACCGCAACGCCGTCCTGATCGACCTCGCCGACACCCTGGAGTGGTCCCCGGCCCGCACCACCCTGCGCCTGCGGATCGAGGACGGCCGACTCGCCATGGTCGGGTCGGACAGCAACCGCAAGGACGTCGTCACCGACCTCGGCCGGCCCGACGCGCTCGCCCTGCCCGCCGCAACCAGGCTCGCGGCCCGGCTCGCCCGCTACCGGATCGCCGACGGCGTCGACGCCGCCGAACCGCTCGCCACCGACTTCGACCTCACCGCCCTCCTCGGCATCGCCGACCTCAACTCCCTGGACGTCGACGCGCTCTGGGCGCAGCGCGGCATCCCGCAGCGGCTGCGCGTCCCGCTCGGGCTCGGCCCCGACGGGCGGCCCGTCGACCTCGACCTCAAGGAATCCGCCCAGGGGGGCATGGGCCCGCACGGCATGCTGATCGGCGCCACCGGCTCCGGCAAGTCGGAACTGCTGCGCACCCTGGTGCTCGCCCTGGCCGTCACCCACTCCTCCGAGGTGCTCAACTTCGTCCTGGTCGACTTCAAGGGCGGCGCCACCTTCCTCGGCCTCGACACCCTGCCGCACACCTCCGCGGTGATCACCAACCTGGCGGACGAGTCCTCCCTCGTCGACCGCATGCGCGACGCCCTGCACGGCGAACTCGTCCGGCGACAGGAGCTGCTGCGCGACGCCGGCTACGCCTCGCTGCTGGACTACGAGACCGCGCGCGCCGCCGGCACCGTGCTGCTTCCGCTGCCCACGCTCTTCGTCGTCGTCGACGAGTTCAGCGAACTGCTGTCCGCGCACCGGGACTTCATGGAGCTCTTCATCATGATCGGTCGACTCGGCCGCTCCCTCGGCGTCCACCTGCTGCTCGCCTCGCAGCGGCTCGACGAGGGCCGGATGAGCGCGCTGGAGTCCCACCTGTCCTACCGGATCGGCCTGCGGACCTTCTCCGCCATGGAGAGCCGCGGCGTCCTCGGCGTCCCCGACGCCTACCAGTTGCCCTCCCAGCCCGGCAACGGCTTCCTCCGCAGCGACATCTCCACCCTGACCCGGTTCAAGGCCGCCTACGTCTCGGGCCCGTACCGGCCCAAGCGCAGTGCGGCCCGACAGGCCGCGATCGCCGGGCAGGTCGTCGCCTACGGCACCGACTACGTGATGCCCCGCCGACCGCAGACCGGCCCGGTCGAGCCGGAGGAGGAGCAGGGCCCCGTCGGCTCCCTCCTGGAGGTCGCCATCGGCCGGCTCCACGACGCCGGCCCGCCCGCCCACCGGGTCTGGCTGCCGCCGCTGGACGTCCCGCCCACTCTCGACGAACTGCTGCCGCCGCTCGTTCCGCACCCCGGGCGCGGTCTCACCACCGAGCACCCGGGCAGCCACGGCACCCTCAGGCTGCCCCTCGGCGTGGTCGACCGCCCCTTCCAACAACTGCGCGACCTGCTCATCGCGGACCTGGCCGGCGCCGGCGGGCACGTCGGCGTCGCCGGCGCCCCGCAGAGCGGCAAGAGCACGCTGCTGCGCAGCCTGATCGCCGGCCTGGCCCTCACCCACACGCCGGCCGAAGTCCAGTTCTACTGCCTCGACTTCGGTGGCGGTACGCTCTCCACCCTGCGCAGCCTGCCGCACATGGGCGGTGTCACCGGCCGGCACGACGGCGAGCGGGTGCTGCGCACCGTCGCCGAGGTCAACACCGTCATCACCCGCCGGGAGCGGTACTTCGCCGAACTCGGCATCGACTCGGTCTCCGACTTCCGCCGCCGCCGGGCGGCGGGCGACCTGCCCGAGGAGGAGCAGCACGGCGACGTCTTCCTGGTCGTCGACGGCTGGAACACCCTGCGCCAGGAGTTCAACGACCTCGTCCAGCCGCTCACCCTGATGTCCCAGCGTGGCCTCAACTACGGGGTCCACCTGGTCATCGGCACCACCCGTTGGGGCGAGATCGCCGGTGGCCTGCGCGACCAGCTGCAGACCCGGTTCGAGCTGCGCCTCGGTGACGCCGTCGACTCCATGATCAACATGCGGGCGGCCGCCAAGGTCCCCAAACTCCCCGGCCGCGGCCTCACCGAGGAGCAGCTGCACTTCCTCGCCGCGCTGCCCAGGATCGACGGCTCCGGGCGGACCGACGACCTCGGCGAGGGCATCGCCGACCTGGTGGACGCCGTGGCCGCGCACTGGAGCGGGCCCCGCGCCCCCGGGGTGCGGATGCTCCCGCTGAGCCTGGAGGCCGAACGCCTCCCGGCCCCCCAGGGGCGCCTGCGGGTCGCCATCGGCCTGGAGGACACCGAGATCTCCCCGCTGTGGCACGACTTCGAGGAGAACCCGCACCTGCTGGTCGTCGGCGACACCGAAGCCGGCAAGACCAACCTCCTGCGCCTGATGATCGATGCCATCACCACCGCCTACACGCCCTCCCAGGCGCGCATCATGCTGGTCGACTACCGGCGCGGCCTGTACGACGCGGTGCCCGAGGAGTACCGGCTCGGCTACGCGGTCGCCGTCGACAAGCTCCGCCAGATCGTCGACGGTGCGTCCCGGGCGATGAAGAACCGTGTCCCGCCGGCCGACATCACCCCCGCCAGGCTCAGGCTGCGCGACTGGTGGACCGGCCCGGAACTGTTCGTCCTGGTCGACGACTACGACCTGGTGGGCTCCGGCAGTGGCAGCCACCCCTTCGCCCCCCTGCTGGAGTACCTCTCCCAGGGAACGGAGATCGGCCTGCACCTGGTCGTCGCACGGGGGGCCAACGGCATCGGGCGGGGGCTCGCGGACCCCCTGCTGCGCAAGCTCCAGGAGGTCAACTCGCCCGCGCTGCTGATGTCCTGCCCGCCGTCGGAGGGCTACCTGTTCGGCAACTTCAAGCCCCGGCAGCTCGCCACCGGGCGCGGGTACTACATCACCCGGCGACGGACGGTCCAGGTGCAGACCGGACACCTCGCTGAGGAGGAGGAGGAGGAGTGAACGGATCCGCGGTACCCGCCGCCCGGAGCCTCCCGCCACCGCCGTCGCCCCGCCCCGCTCCTCGCCGAGCGCTGCGGACCGACGGTCATCGCCCCGGACACCGGGCCCCCGGCCGACCGGATCAGGCCGTCCGACCCCGCCCGCCACGTCCTCGACCCGGGCGTGGAGCAGCCGGAACGGCCGTTCCCCGCGACGTCCCCGCGCGCGGCCGGACGCACCGCGCTCCTGGCGCGGTGAACCCCGAGGTCCCGTTCGCCCGTCGGACAGGGTGTACGGACCAGGGATCGGCAGGAGGAGGACGGCATGACCGGGGCAGTGCACGACGGGTTCCGGCTCGCGGCGGTGTTCGACAGCGTGGACCCGGCGACCGGTCCCGGTTTCGCGCCCGACCGGCCGCGGCTCCAGGAGGACGGCGAGCGCGAGGCGGTCGCCCGCTACCTGCGGGCGGGGGCGCCGGTGCTGCTGACCACGATGCTGATGGACGACGTGGTCGACCCGGGCCGCCGGGCCGTCGTGCCGATGGGCTTCCGCACCGACGGCAGGTGGATCTGGACCGACACGGTCACGTACTACCTCCAGGAGTACGGGCTGGCGCCGGACCCGGACCTGCTCGCGCACGTCCGCGCGCAGGGCGACGGCCCGTGGACGGAGCCCTCCCCGGAGACCGTCGAGCAGGCGGTCGCCTTCGTGCTGGCTCCGCAGGAGGAGCCCCGGGAGGCGGTCTGGACCGTCGGGTCCTGAACCGGCCGGAGCCACCGGCCGTCCCGCCCGCCCGCATCCCCACCGGCCGCGACCCCGGGCCACACGCACCTCCCGACCCCGACGAAGGGAACCCCGGCATGCCGCGTCCGGCACCGACGGTCCGCGCGGAGCAGCGCGGACCCGGCTCGTCCCGCCCGACCGGAGCGGGCGTCCGCACCGGAGGGCGGCCCGCGGCGCGCGGCACGGTGCTGCTCCTGTCCGTCGGCCTGCTGCTGCCGGCCGCGGCCGGTGCGGCCGCCGACACCCCGGACGCCCTGCCCGGCGTCACCCAGCAGCGGCGCGACGCCGAGGACGGGCAGAACGGGTGTCTGCCGCGGTCCACCAGGGGCACTCGGCTCACCCCGTGGCCGCAGGCCTTCCTGCGGCCCGACCGGGTGTGGCCGCTCAGCCAGGGCGAGGGCGTCACCGTCGCCGTCCTCGGCTCCGGGGTCGAGGACGGGAACGGCCTGCTCACCGGCCGCCTCGACCGCGCCCCGCTGCCCGGCGGCGCCGATCCCGCGCAGGACTGCGTCGGCCACGGCACCTTCCTCGCCGACCTGATCGCCGCCGACCGGCGGGAGGGAACGGGATTCGCGGGCCTCGCGCCGCGGGCCAGGATCCTCGCGGTCTCGGTCACCTCCGGGACGGGGGCCTCCACGCCGGACCTCCTCGCCCGGGGGATCTCCGCGGCCGTCGACCGGGGCGCGCGGGTCCTCGCGGTGGCCGTGGCGCTGCCCGCCGGCAACGACGCGCTGGCCGCCGCAGTCCGGGCCGCCCGAGACAAGGGCGCGCTGGTCGTCGCCCCGGCGGCCCCCGACGCTGCCCCGTCCGGCACCGCCGAGCCCCAACCCGCCTACCCGGCGGCCTATCCCGAGGTCCTCGCCGTCCGCGGTCTCGCACCCGGCGGCGCCCTCCCCGGTACTTCCTCGTCCACCGCCGTCGGGGGCCGCGTCGACCTCGCCGCCCCCGGCGACGGCGTCACCGGACCCGGGCCCGGCCCGGGCGGCTACTACATCGGTACCGGCTCCAGTTTCGCCGCCGCCTTCGTCGCCGCCGCGGCGGCCCTCGTCCTCGGCTACCGCCCCGACCTCACCGTCGACCGGCTGACCCAGCGACTGGAGGGCACTGCCTACCGCAGCACCGACCCGAGGTACGGCTACGGCACCGTCGACCCGGTCTCCGCCGTCACCCGGTCGGCCGAAGCCGCGCCCGGCACCCCGTCTCCCGCCGCCGTCGTCATGCCGCCGGCCCGCCCCGCCACCCGCGCCCCGATCCAGGCCGTGCTCATCGCCTGCGCGGCCCTCGGCGGCTCGGCCGCGGTCGCGGCGGCGGCGGCAGCCGTCCCCC
>NZ_JAHTIK010000001.1:6890536-6892642 GCF_025655475.1 Kitasatospora sp. DSM 101779
TGGCGCCCGGGCCGGCACGCCGGGGAGTGAGGTGGGCGCGGCCGCCGACGGCACCGGGGCCGGCGGGCGCGCCTCAGCCCTGCGCCGACCAGTCCGCCGGGTCGAGCCCCAGGGCCGCGGCCAGGCCCGTGGTGATCTCGCTCGGGCCGCCGCCGCGCCGGTCCTCGGCACGGAAGTGGCCGAGCACCGCGTGCAGCCGCCGGTCGGCCTCCCGGGCCCGGTCACGGGCCGTCAGGTGGGCGGCGTACGACAGCTCGGCGGCCGCGTGGAGGTCCGGCAGGCCGGCCTCCCCGCAGGCGGCCAGCAGCCGGTGCCAGACGAGATCGGCGGTCTCGTCGCGGAGCACCGGCGAGAGCGTCTGCGCCTCGGTCAGCAGGCACCAGAGGTGGATCCGGGTGATCGGCACGGCCGGCAGCAGTTCACGGGCCTCCCACGAGCAGCGCCGCGCGCCCTCCAGGTCACCGGTCGCCAGGCCGACTCGCCCCTGGTGCACCGTGGCCTCGACCAGGTGGCGGCGCTCGCCCGTGGCGCGGGCGAGGGCGAGTGCGGACGCGGTGAGCCGCTCGGCCTCGGCGCGCCCGCCGGCCAGCGCGGTGGCCGTGCCGAGGGTGGCGAGGGACCGGACGCGGGCGGCTGCGGCCCCGGGGCCCTCCGCCGCGTCGAGGGCCGCGACGGCCCGGCGTGCCGCCTCGGCCGCCTCGTGCGGCCGCTCCAGCGCGACCAGGGCCTGCGCCCGGCAGATGTGCAGCAGCGCGACCGGCACAGGGTCGCCGCACCGTTCGGCCGCCCTCCGGCCGACGTCGGCGCAGTCGAGCCAGGCGGTGAAGCGGCCGAGGCCCTGGTAGAGCGCCCCACTGAACAGGGCGAGCTGCCAGGCACGCCCGGGATCGGTGCGGGCGGTCGTGTCCGCCAGCGCGCGGACGGTCGGCTCCTCGGCGCGGAACCAGTCGAGCGCGGTGCGGATGTCGGCGATGGCCGGGAAGGCCTGCGGCGGGTGCGCCGGCGCCCCGGACCCCTCCTGCCAGGGGTCGAGGAAGCGCCCGCAGCGCCGGAGGACGGCGAGTACGTAGTCCGCCAGCCGCTCGCCCGGCAGCCGCCGGAGCGGCTCCGCCCGTTCGGCGAGCAGCCCGGCACCGAACGGGCGCACCAGGGGCGCGCGGCCGTAACGCCCCAGCCCGGTGCCGGTGAGCAGGTGGTGGGCGGCCAGCTCGTCCAACGCCCGGCGGGCGGCCGGGGTGTCGGTGCCGAGCAGTGCGGCGCTCGTGAGGGCGTCGACCTGGTCGCCCGGGTGCGCGGCCAGGGCGGCGAGCAGGTCGGCGGCCGGTGCGGAGAGCCGACGGTGCGTCAGGTCCAGTCGGCTGCGGACACCGAAGGCGCTGTCCACGCTCAGGGCGGTCAACCGCCCTGGTTCGTCGGCGAGTTCGTCCGCGAATGCCGACAGCGACCAGCCCGGCTGGGTGGCCAGCCGGGCCGCCGCGATCCGCAGGGCGAGCGGCAGCCGGTCGCACAGCCGGACGAGGCCGGCGGCGGCCCGCGGATCATCGCGCACCCGTTCGGGAGTCAGGGCGCGTTCCAGGAGGAGCAGGGCGTCGTCCTGCGACAGTTCGGCCAGCTGCAGCACGACGGCCCCGTCGAGGGCGAGCAGGTCCTGCAGGGGCCCCCGGCCGGTGACGACCGTCACGCAGCCGGGGTCTGACGGCAGCAGATCGACCACCTGGTCGGCGCCGTCGGCGTCGTCCAGGACCACCAGCAGCCGCCGGCCCGCGGTGCGTTCGCGGAACAGCCGGGCCCGGCCGGCGCGGTCCGCGGGAACGGCCCCGGCGGGGACGTCGAGCGCGTGCAGGAAGTCGGCGAGGACGTCCTCGGGCCGGGCCGGGCCGGACGCGGTGAGGCCGCGCAGGTCGGCGTACAGCAGGCCGCCGGGGAAACGGGCGGCGGCCCGGTGCGCCCAGGCGACGGCCAGCGCGCTCTTGCCGACGCCGGGCGGCCCGGTCACCAGGATCGGGCCGCCGGGGGTGCGCTCGCAAAGGCCGGCCCGGTCCAGCCGGTCGAGTTCCGCCCGCCGCCCGGCGAAGCCGGTCGGCCGGCGCGGCAGCCGGCCGGGGA
>NZ_JAHTIK010000001.1:6892675-6898999 GCF_025655475.1 Kitasatospora sp. DSM 101779
CCGGGGACGCGCACGGTGGGCCCGGCCGGGGCGGCCGCTCCGGCCGGCCGCTCCGGGCCGTCGTCGGACAGCACCTCGTCGAGTGCGGCCTGCAGGGCGGGGCCGGGCCGGATGCCCAGTTCGCGGTCCAGCCGCCGACGGGTCCGGTGGTACGCGGTGAGCGCGTCCGCCGGCCGTCCGGCCCGGTGCAGGCAGCGCATCAGCAGCGCCACCAGTTCCTCCTGCAGCCCGTCCGTCCGCACGTGCTGCTCCAGCACGGCGACGGCGGCCGCCCCGGTGCCCCGGCGCAGGTGCAGCGACGCCCAGCGGAGCAGCACGTCGGTGCGGGTCCGGTTCAGGTGGTCCACCAGGGCGGTGCGCAGCGGGGTGTCGGGGAGGTCGGCCAGGGCCTCGCCGCGCCACAGCCGCAGAGCCTCCTCCAGCAGGGCCACCGCCTCGGCGTCGTCGAGCGGGCCGGTTGCGGCGGCGGGTCCCGCGGTACGGGCCGCCAGCGCGTCCAGGCGCAGCGCGTCCACATCGTCCGCCGGCCCCGTCAGCAGGTAGCCGCCGGCCCGGGTGTGCAGGTCGAACGGGGTGTCGACGAGGACTTTGCGCAGGGCGGCGACGTGCCCCTGCACCGCCGCCCGCGCACTGGTCGGCGGCCGGTTGCCCCACAGCACCTCGCAGAGCCGCTCCACGGGCACGACACGTCCGAGTTCCAGCGCCAGCAGCGCCAGCACCGCCCGGCGTTGGGCCCCCGACACCGTGGTGAAACCGGGCGGTCCGGTCCGCAGTTCCACCGGCCCGAGCAGCCGGATCCGCACCCCTCACCCCCACTGTCCCCGCCGTCCGGCGCCACAGGTCGGCGCCGGGGGACGCAGTGTAGTGTGCGTACTTGTCCGGGATGTGTCACGGCCCAGCCGGTGGACGCGGCGGGCACGGGAGCGACCGGCGGGGGCCCGCGGTGGGCGGACATGCCGGGGGGAGGCCCGGAAGGGCCCGGCACGGGGAGAGACGCGTGCACATCGATCTGCTGGGGCCCGTGGTCGTGCGGCGGCCGGACGGCGCCGTCGTGACGCCCTCGGCACTGAAACGGCGGGCGCTGCTCTGCGCCCTGGCCGTGAACCTCAACCGGACGGTGTCCACCGGCGAACTGATCGAACTGGTCTGGGACGGCGCCGCGCCGCCCACCGCGCTGGCAGCCCTGCAGGGACACGTCGCCGCACTGCGCCGACTGCTGGACGGGCCGGGGTTCGCCCTGGAGACCCGGGGCTCCGGATACCTGCTGGCCGGTGACCCCGAGAGGGTCGATGTCCTGCGCTTCGCCCGACTCTGCGAGGAGACGGCGGCCCTGCCGGGCGAGCCGGTCGGCCCCGCCGCGGCGGCCCGGGGAGGAGGCCCCGTTCCGCTGCTGCGGACCGCGCTGGACCTGTGGCGAGGGCCCGCGCTCGCCGACTGCGGCTCGGTCCGGTTGCGCGAACGGGAGCTCCCGCACCTCACCGGCCTGCGGCTCGACGCGCTGGAACGGCTGGCCGAGAACCTGCTGCGGGCCGGCCGGGGCGGCGAGGCCGTCGCCCGGCTGACCGAGGTCGCCGACGCCCACCCGTCCCGGCGGACCCTGGCCACCATGCTGGTGCGCTGCCTTCAGCAGGACGGGCGGCACCTGGAGGCGCGGGAGCGGTTCGACCGCATGCCGGTCCGCCCCGCCGGGCCGCCCGGGGCGCGCCCGCGCGGCACGGGAACACCCCCGGTCGCCCGGCCCCCCGTGCCCGACCGCCACTTCTGCGGCCGAAGCCTCGAACTCGCCCGGCTGGACGAGGCGCTGCCCGCCGCCCGGACCGGCCGCCCGGTCCTGGTCACGGGCCCGGCGGGGGCGGGCAAGACCGCCCTGGTCCGGTACTGGGCCGCGCAGCGGGCCGGGCACTTCCCGGACGGCATCCTGGACGCCGCCCTGGGCGGGTTCGGCCCGGCCGGGCCACGGGAACCCGCCGACGTCCTGGGCGGTTTCCTCACCGCGCTCGGCGTCGCCCCGGACGACCTCCCCGCGTCGACGGCCGAACGCTCCCGCCGCTACCGCGAACTCGTCGCCGGCCGGCGGATGGTGGTCCTGCTCGACGACGCGGCCTCCCGGGAACAGATCCTCCCGCTCCTGCCCGACCCGCCGCCGCCCGGCGCCGAAGGCGCGGGGCCGACTCCGGTCGCCGTCGTCACCAGCCGCAGCCGGCTGCACCGCCTGCTGGTCCACGAGGGCGGCGTCCCGGTGCCGTTGGGCGCCCTCACCCACGAGGACGCCGTCACGCTGCTCGCCGGCGCCTGGGGGCCGGACCGGGCCGAGGACGCCCCGGGCGTCGCCGAACTCATCGAACGCTGCGAGCGCCTGCCGCTCGCCCTGCGCCTGGCCGCCGCCCGGCTGGCCGCCCGGCCGGACTGGTCGGCGAGCGCTCTCGCCGATGAACTCGCCGACCCGGAGGCGGGGTTGACAGCCCTCTCGGGGGCCGGCAGCGGACCGGCGGCTGCCCCGGCCGGCCTGGTCGCCGCCCTGGACCGGACACACCGGACGCTGGCTCCCCCCGCGGCCCGGCTGTTCGCGCTGCTGGGCCTGCACCCCGGAGAGGTGATCGACACCGGAGCTGCGGCCGCCCTCGCCGGCACCCCGCGCACCGCCACCCGCACCCTGCTGGCCGAACTGGACGCGGTCCACCTGCTGGACGAGGCGGCCCCCGGCCGCTACACCAGGCGCGAATCGGTGCGCCGCTACGCCGCCCGGTACGCCGCCGAGCTCGGCCGGGACGAACGGTCCGCCGCCCTCGACCGGCTGATCGACCACTACCTGGACGTCACCGCCGACTGGACGGCCGCGTGCGCCGCGGACGGCGGGCCGGCGTCGATCAGGGGCGCGTTCGAGAAGGAGGAGGGCGGCCTGCGCGCCCTCGTGCTCCTCGGTGAGCGCAACGGCCCGGCCTCCGGCACCTGGCGGCTCGCCCACCGCACGGCCCTGCTCCACGAGGAGACCGACCACGACCGGTCCCACTGGCGGACCGTCGCCGAGGCCGGACTGCGCGCAGCCCGGGCCGGGAACGACGACGCGGCCGTCGCCCGGCTCGGCACGGACCTCGCCGTCCTCCACACCGTGCGGGCTGCCCACCACGCGGCCGCCGTCCAACTGGAGCTCGCAGTCGCGGCGGCCGACCGGGCCGGGGACGAGGTCCTGCGTCACGACTGCCGAAGCCGGGTGGCCGCCGCGCTGCTGCGCACCGGGCAGCACTGCCGGGCCCTGCCCATGCTGGTCCACCTGGTGGAGGCCGCCCGCACCCCGCCCACCGCCCACCTGCTGGTGCCCGCACTGACCGGCCTCGCCGACGCCCTGGTCATGGCCGGGGAACCGGGTCCGGCCCTCGCTCACGCCGACGAGGCCGTCCGGGCCGCCACCACCCGCTCCGAGGACGCCGCGGCCGTCCTGGCGCTCCACAGCCGCGCCCGGGCCCTGCACGCGCTCGGTCGGCGCGAAGCCGCGATCTCCTCCGCCCGGCTCGCGGTCGCCCTGGGCCGGACCGCCGGCGTTCCCGCGGCCGAGAAGCGCGCCAACGAACTGCTCGCAGACCTGCTGGGCGCGATCGGCCGGGGCCTCGAGGGCCCCGTGCCCCCTCGGCGGGCAGCAACGCCGACCGCCGCCCCCTGACCCGGCCCGCCCCACCCGCCCCGACGCGGCCCCGCGCGCCCCACCGCACCCGGGCACCGGCGGTTTTGGGGAAAAGAAGAGGCAGAACCGGGTGAGGAACCACCGGCGGTTCTGCAAGCAGAACGCCCATGGATACTTCTGCCTGTTCAGGCAGAAGTGCCGAACGCACGCACGCGTGCGGGCACGGCGTGACCGGATGGGCGGGAGACGGGGCATGGCGGCTGGGGACGGCGGCAGGACCGAAGCGGGCGAGTTCGGCCGGCTGTTGGCCGGGTACCGGACGGCGGCGGGTCTGACCCAGGAGGAGCTCGCCGCAGCCGCCGGTGTCAGCCTGCGCGCCCTCGGCGACATGGAACGCGGCCGCACCCGCGGGCCGCAGCGCCGCACCGTCCGGGCGCTGGCCGCCGCCCTGCACCTGGCGGACGACCGGGCCCGGGCGCTGGACCGGGCCGCCCAGTCCGGGCGTCCTCGCAGCGTGCGGCCCGAACCCGCCCCGGTCGAGGACCACGGCTCGGCGCTCCGGGCGCCGGCTGTCGGCGAGGGGCAGAGCTCCCTCGCCCTGCCCCGCGACATCGCCGACTTCACGGCCCGCGAGGACGTGCTCGCAGAACTCGTCGCCCTCGCCTCGGAGGACCTGCCCGCGCACCCCCGCGTGGTGCTCGTCAACGGCCAGCCCGGTCTCGGCAAGACGGCCTTCGCCCTGCACGCCGCCCACGTCCTGGCCGGGCGCTTTCCCGGCGGCCAGCTCTCGCTCAACCTCGGCGGCATGTCCGCGCAGCCCCTGTCCGCGCACGACGCCCTCGGCCAGGTGCTTCGCGCCCTGGGGGTCCGGGACGCGGCCGTGCCCGTCGGCGCGGAGGAACGGGCGGGGCTCTACCGGGCACTGGTGCGCGAGCGGCGGCTGCTCCTGGTCCTGGACGACGCCGCCGACGAAGGCCAGGTGCGCCCGCTGCTGCCGGGCTCCGGGCCGACGGTGACCATGGTGACCAGCCGCAACCTGCTGCCGGGGCTGGAGTCGGTGCGCCGGCTGAGCCTGGACGTGCTCACCGCGGCCGAGGCGGCAGACATGCTCGCCCGGATCGCGGGCCGCGAGCGGATCGAGGCCGCACCGGACGCGACCGCGGAACTGGCCCGGCTGTGCGGCTACCTGCCGCTGGCCCTGCGGATCGCCGGGCAGCGACTGGTCGCCCGGCCACAGCAGACCGTCGCCCACCTGGTGCGCCAACTGGCCGCGGAGGAGAACCGCCTGGACCTGCTGCAGACCGGTGACCTGGCGATCCGCCCCGCTTTCGAACTGTCCTACCGCCGGCTGCCCGCCGAGTCCCGGCTGGTACTCCGGCGCTGCGCCCTGACGGCGGGACCGGACTTTACGGCAGCCGTCGCCGCGGCCCACACCGGCCTCTCGGAGGGCCGCACCGAACTGCTCCTGGAGCAACTGGCCGACGCGGGCCTGGTCCAGGCGCTCGGCGCGGACCGTTACCGGCTGCACGACCTGGTACGGCTCTGCGCCGGCGAGCGGCTGACCGTCGACGAGACGGCCGAGGAGGTGGCACAGGCCCGTGACCGGGCCGCCCGCCTGCTGCTCGGCCGCACCATCGCCTGCGGGCTGCGGTTCGACCCCGAGCACGCCGAGGACGACACCGGGACCGCCGAGGCGGGACAGTGGCTGGAACGGGAGCACCCCGACTGGCTGGCCGCCCTGCACCTGGCGCAGCGGACCGGACACCACCGCGAAGTGATCGACACCGCCGAGGCCGTGCACTGGTTCTCCGACCGGCTCATGAGCTGGGGCATCTGGGAAGAGGTGTTCCAGCTCTCGGTGGACGCGGCCCGCGCGCTCGGCGACCGGCAGGCCGAGACCGTGCACGTCAACTACCTCGCCTGGACCTACGTCACCTGCCTGCACAGGTACCGGCGGGGCATCGAACTGGCCTCCGAGGGGCTGAGGTTGGCGCAGGAGCTGGGCGACCGCGAACAGCAGGGCTGGGCGCTGGTCTACCTCGCCACCGGTCTGCGCAACCTGCAACGCCACCACGAGGCCCTCGACGCCCTCCAGCGGGCGGCGGACGCGTTCGCCCGGATCGACAACCGCTCGGCGGCGATCGGCCGGCTGGTCGCGATGCGCGTCACCGCCACCTGCCTGCGCGAGTCCGACCGGGCGGAGGAAGCGATGGGCACCCGCCGACGCGTCCTCGCCAGCGCGCTGGAACTGGTGGAGCGCCGGCCCTCGCCGCCGATGCATCTGCTGGCCGCCATGACCGCGCACGAACTGGGCCTGGACTGCGCGGCATTGAAGCACTGGTCGGCCGCCGAGACGGCCTACAGGCAGGCCCTCGTGCACTACGAGGAGGCCGGCCGGCCCGACAGCATGACCAAGACCCTGACCGAACTGGGCACCGCGCTGATCGAGCAGGGCCGCGCCGCGGAGGCCCGGGAACTGCTCACCGAGGCGCTCAGCGGGCTCAGCGAGGACAGCCGCACCGACCCGGACACCCGGCGCCCCCTCGGCCGCGGCCCGGTCCCGCACAGGTAGGCCGCGCGCTGCTCCGCGGCGTTCCGGCCGGCCGGGACCGGCGGCCGTCGGCCCGGGCCGGATCCCGGCGGGTCACCAGGACGCCTCGGCCCCGACCCCGTCCGTCGCGGTCGTCCGGCCACCGGCGCCGGTG
>NZ_JAHTIK010000001.1:6899024-6899982 GCF_025655475.1 Kitasatospora sp. DSM 101779
CACCCGCCCGCCGGACCCGGCCTCCGTCCGCCCGCCCCGCGGCACCGCGGATGCCGTCCGGGCCGCCCGCGCCGCGGACTCGGTGCCGACCGGGACCGCCCGGGTCGTCGGCGCGCCGGCCGGACGCCGGGCCTCGGCGCGGTCGATCCGGATCACCACGTTGCGTTCGCGGTTGGCGCGGTTCGGCCAGTCGTGGTCCTTGCTCCAGACCAGTTGGCTGCGGACGCCGTCCACGTCCGTCCATTTGCCCTGCGTGGCACGGACGTTCGGCCGCCAGACGCCGTTGTACTCGTGCTCCAGGGACAGGTCCCACCCGTGGCCGCAAGCGCTGTCGTCGATGAGCTCGCTCGCTCCGACCGTGCCGCGGATCACCACGGTCTCCCCCCGCCGGATGTCCACCACGATGCGTTGCGGCCAGTCCGCGTCCACCCCGACGACGGTGATCCTGCAAGGGCCTTCGTACCAAGTCATGGGCGACCTCCCGCGCTCGCGCCGACCGAGCCCGGGACCGGGCTCTCCGACCAGGCGAACGGCTCCCCGCGTCCCAGGGGTTCGAACGGCCCGGTCCGCGACTCGGGAAAACCTCGATCGCGGGTCCCGTGACCGGCCGTACGAACGGGTGAACCGCCGGGCGGGGCCGGGCCGTAACGAGGGAGAGAGCGTCCGCAGACCGATCGTCGGGCGCTCCCGTCGACAGGACCGCAGGGGAAGCGGAGGAGTTCCGGTGGGTACGAACACGGGTGGAAACGGTTCTCAGGCCGGCGCCGGGGGCATTCAACTGCCCGCGGTCGCCTGGGAGATCGAGGACGGCCCGGCAGCCGCCGCGGCGGGGCCGGAGGCCGACGCGCCCTCGTACGGGCAGGTCGAGCCGGCCGCGGCGCAGGCGCCGGCCGCGCCGAAGTACGGCCCGGTGCTGCCCGACCCCGACGCGGCGCACCGGCGGCCCGCGGCCGCCGAG
>NZ_JAHTIK010000001.1:6900335-6926331 GCF_025655475.1 Kitasatospora sp. DSM 101779
CCCCCGCCGCCGTCGAGCCCGCCGCCTCCGAGCCCGCCTCCGAGCCCGGCTCGGAGGCCGACGACCGGCCGGCCCCCCGTCCGCCCCGCACCCCGCCAGGGGTGTTCCCGTTCCTGTCGCCCGAGCCGGAGCCCCGCGCCGCCCCCATGCCCGACCCGACCGCCGTCGGCATCGACGGCCAGGCCCCGGACGGGGTCGACCAGGATGAGCCGGAGCACCGCCGGTCCAGGAAGCCGATGGTGTTCGCCGCCGTCGCCGTCGGCGCGCTGCTGCTGGGCCTGCCGTTCGTGCTGCCCGGCAGCGGCTCGAAGACCCGCAGCGCCGCGGCCGACCGGCCGCCCGCCGGGGTCAGCGGGCTCGGCGACCCGCTGCCCACCCCGGGCCCGGACGATCCGACCGCCGTCGCGGTGCCGGTCGACGCGGCGCCGCTCCCCAGCGGCTCGGCCTCGCCGACCGACGGTGCGGGCGGGGCCGGCGGTGCGAACGGCACGGCCGGCCTGACCACCGGTGCGACCGGCTCGCAGAACCGCCAGGGCACCACCGGTGGCACCTCCGGTGGTGGGACCACCGGCTCCACTTCCGGCGGGGCGGCCACCGGCGGCTCCACCTCCGGCGGCGGCGCCCCGGTTGTCCCCTTGCCGAACAAGAGCGCCCCCGCAGCGCCGACCTTCACCGCCGTCGCCGGAACCGGCTGCACCAACGCGGGCATCGGCTACGACCAGAACGGCTGGTACACCGCGGGCAGCAGCGGCTGGACCACCAACACGACCGGCGGGTACTCCGGTTCGGGCTGCAGCGGCACGTACGTGTCGGTGCCGATGTCCGGCAGCGCGAGCAAGGACGCCGGCAAGTCGGTGCTGTGGGCGTTCACCACCAACCCGGTCCCCTCCGGCCACTGCAAGATCTCGGTGTACATCCCGAACAACGGCGACGTGAAGGCCGTCGGCGGCAAGCCCGCCTACTACACCGTGCAGCGGTACTTCACCACCGGCGAGGGCACCATCAGCGCGTTCACCATCGACCAGACCGCCAACCGCGGCAGGTGGGTCAACGCCGGAACCTTCCCTGTCACCAACGGGAAGATCGCCGTGATGCTGCACGACCGCGGCATCGACTTCGGCTCCGGTGCCGAAAAGGCCCACCACGCCGCCTCCGCCGTCCGGGCCGACTGCTCCTGACGGTGCGTCAGTACATGACGGTCCGTCGGCTTGCGCAGTGCCGCCCAGCCCGCCCAGCCCACCCAGGAAGAGGAGAGCCCACGCCATGTCGCGCCACGTGCTGACGGTGTGCCCGGAACAGCGGGACGGCCGCTACCGCACGATCGGCGAGGCACTGGCGGAGGCCCGCAGCGGCGCGGTGATCTCGGTCCGGCCCGGCCGGTACGAGGAGAACCTGGTGATCAGCAAGCTGGTCACCGTCACCGCCGCCGAGGGCCGTGGCACCGTCCGGATCACCGCGCGGCGCGGCTGCGTGGTCCAGGTCACCGCCGAGGCGGTGCAGTTGACCGGCCTGATCCTGCAGGGCCAGGACGAGGAACTGCCCGCTGTCGACGTGCCACGCGGCCAGGCCGCCTTCCAGGACTGCGAGGTCGTCGGCAATTCCTGGACCGCCCTGCTCACCCGCGGCGACGGCTCGCTGGCGATGCGCGGCTGCCGGGTCACCAACCCGGCCGGCGCCGGCCTGGTGGAGACCTCCACCGGCAACAGCGTCATCGAGGACTGCGTCGTCGAACACCTCGGCAGCTCCGCCGTGGTCATCGGCGAACGTGCCGACCCGCTGCTGCGCAACTGCGTGCTGCGCGACGCCCGCGGCAACGGCGTCTGCGCCAACGGCAACGCCCGCGGAACCTTCGACGGCTGCGAGATCTCCGTCACCGACAAGCCCGGCATCGCCCTGGAGGAGAACAGCGCCACCCGGCTGCTGCGCACCGACGTCCGCGACACCACCGTCGGCATCTACGTCAGCTCCACCGCCCGGGTCGTGCTGGAGGACTGCACCGTCACCGGCACCTCCGGCCACGGCATCGCGCTCGCCGCCGGCACCGACCCCGAACTGCGCCGCTGCCGCACCGCCCGCACCGCCGGCCACGGCATCCACGTCACCGGCCGCTCCCGGGGCACCTTCGAGGACTGCGAGGTCGCCGCCGCCCAGGGCACCGGCATCTGGATCGGGGAATCCTCCGGCCCCACCCTGTTCCGCACCGTGGTCCGGGACTGCGGCGGCGAGGGCCTCGAGCTGACCGGCGACAGCGCCGCCGACCTGGACCGGCTGGAGGTCCGCGACGCCGCCGGCACCGGCGTGCTGATCACCGAGGGCGCCAACCCGCGGCTGCGCCGTGCCGCCGTGCACCGCGCCAAGGGCGACGGGGTGGCCGTCCTGCGGGACGGGCGCGGCCAGTTGGAGAAGTGCGAGGTGCTGGACGCCGGCCGCTCCGGCATCCGGATCGCCGATGGCGCCGACACCCGGATCGGCGACACCGCGGTGCGCGACGCGGCCGGCTCCGGCGTGCTGGTCGGCCGGGTCGGCACCGCCCACCTGCGGGACTGCGAGATCACCGGCTCCGGCGAGGACGGCATCACCGCCGAGGACGACTCCGACCTGAACTGCACCCGCGTACGCGCCATCGGCAACCGCCGCCACGGCCTCCGGCTCGGCCGAGGCGCCCGCGCCGTCCTCGTCCGGGTCGCCGCCGCCGAGAACACCGGCGACGGCGTCCGCACGGACTCCGCCGAGGCCGTCCGGCTCACCGGCTGCACGTTCTCCCGCAACAAGGGCTCCGGCCTGCGGCAGACCGTCCCCAGCGAGCGGCTCGCCCTGGAGGAACTGGTCAGCGAGGAGAACGGCCTGCCCGACGCGCACGGCACCGCCGCCGCCACCCAGTCGTCCGTCCCGGCCGCCCCCTCGGCCGGGACGGACCCCGCCCCCGGCGACCTGACCACCGCCGCCTCCGAGCCGGCCGCGCCCGCCCAGCCCGCGGCCCCGCCCGGCCCGTTGGAGGTGCTGGAGTCGCTGGTCGGCCTGGCCGAGGTCAAGGAGCAGGTCGCCACCCTGGTCAACCTCAACAAGCTGGCCCGGCGCCGCGAACTCGCCGGCATGCCCGCCCTCCCGATGAGCCGTCATCTGGTCTTCGCCGGGCCGCCCGGCACCGGCAAGACCACCGTCGCCCGGCTCTACGGCAGCATCCTGGCCGAACTCGGCGTGCTGGCCGGCGGCCAGCTGGTCGAGACCGCCCGCGCCGACCTGGTCGCCTCCGTCATCGGCGGAACCGCTCTGAAGACCACCGAGGTGTTCCGCTCCGCGCTCGGCGGCGTCCTGTTCGTCGACGAGGCGTACACCCTCTCGGCCGGCTCCGGCGGCAGCGGCCCCGACTTCGGCCGGGAGGCGATCGACACCCTGGTGAAACTGATGGAGGACCACCGCGATGAGATCGTCGTCATCGTGGCCGGCTACTCCACCGAGATGACCGACTTCCTGGCATCCAACCCCGGCCTCGCCTCTCGGTTCAGCCGCACCGTCGAGTTCGCCAACTACTCCGACGAGGATCTCGTCACCATCGTCGAACGCGCCGCCGCGAGCCACGGCTACACCCTCGCCGACGGCACCCGGGAGGCCCTGCGCACCCTGTTCGAGCGGCTCCCCAAGGGCGAGGACTTCGGCAACGGCCGGGCCGCCCGCAAGGTCTTCGAGGAGATGGTGGACCGGCAGGCCACCCGCCTCGCCACCTGCCCCGAGATCTCCGACGAGGAGCTGGCCCGGCTGCTCGCCGAGGACGTCACCCCCGCCGGGCCCGACCCCTCCGCGCGCAGGGACGGCACCGAGCTGCTCGCCGAACTCCGCGCCATGGTCGGCCTCCCCGCCGCCAAGGAGCAGGTCGAGGACCTGGTCGACCTGCTCCGGCAGACCCGTCGCCGCGAGGAGGCCGGCCTGCCCACCGCCAGGATCGGCCACCACCTGGTCTTCGCCGGCCCGCCCGGCACCGGCAAGACCACCGTCGCCCGGCTCTACGGCCAACTCCTGGCCGAGCTCGGCGTGCTGCCCACCGGCCAACTGGTCGAGACCGCCCGCGCCGACCTGGTCGGCCGCTACATCGGCCACACCGCCCAGCTCACCAAGGAGGCCTTCGACCGGGCCCGCGGCGGCGTCCTGTTCATCGACGAGGCGTACACCCTCACCCCGCGCAACGGCGGCGGCAACGACTTCGGCCAGGAAGCCGTCGACACCCTGATGAAACTGATGGAGGACCACCGCGACGAGGTCGTGGTCATCGTCGCCGGATACGAGGACGAGATGCGGCGCTTCCTCGCATCCAACCCCGGCCTCGCCTCCCGCTTCTCCCGGCAGATCGAGTTCGGCCACTACACCGACGAGGAACTCGTCACCATCGTCGGCCGCCACGCCGAGCAGGCCGGGTACACCTGCGCCCCCGAGACCGTCGCCGCCCTCGCCCACCACTTCGCCGGCGTCCCCCGCGACCGCACCTTCGGCAACGGCCGCTACGCCCGCCAGACCCTCGAAGGCATGATCACCCGCCAGGCCCGCCGCCTCGGCCGCCTCGACATCGCCGACGTCTCCGAACTCAGTCTCCTCCTCCCGCAGGACTTCGCCGACACCCGTCCCTGCAACTCCGCGTGAACGCACGGCCCCACAACGCCGCATCCGACTCGCAGCCCGGGCCGGTGTGCCCGTCCCGGCCCGGGCCGGCGCTCGCGTTGGCGTGACGTTGGCGCGACGTTAGGGCGGCCCGCGACGGTGGACGGCAGAAGTGGCGGGCCATGCGCGACGGCCCGCCCGATGCCGACGATTGTTGCGAAGGGCTCTACCGCCGTGGCCACCGACGCTACTGCTCACCTGAAGAACACCCTCCCGGCCACCGGGCCGACCGAGGGAGCGACAGCCGTACAACCCGACACCACCCCGGGGACCGCACCGACCGCGGACGCCCCCGGCGCCGCCTGCGCGCCGCGACGTCCCACCCTCGACCAGCAGACCCTGGCCGAGCTGTACCGCCTGCACGGCGGCTACCTGCTGCGCGCCATGCTGCGCGCCACCAGCGGCGACCGGGGCAAGGCCGAGGACATCGTCCAGGAGACCCTGCTGCGCGCCTGGCAGAACCCGGACGCGATCCGCCGCGGCCCCGAGCACAGCCGCCCGTGGCTGTTCACCGTGGCCCGCCGGATCGCCATCGACCACTTCCGGATGCAGTCCGCCCGCGCGCAGGAGGTCGCGGGGGAGACCCCCGAGTGCCACACCGGCGCCCACGACCCCTACGACGAGCTGTTGGACGCCCGCGACATGGCCGTCGCGCTCGCCGAACTGCCGCCCCACCACCGCGACGTCCTGGTCGAACTCCACATGAAGGGCCGCTCGATGGCCGAGGCCGCCGCCGTCCTCGGCGTCCCCGTCGGCACCGTCAAGTCCCGCAGCTTCTACGCCGTCCGGGCCCTGCGCCCCATCCTCGAGGCCCGCGGTCTCGCCTCCGCCGACCACTGACACCCCCCGAGCACCGGGACCCCCACGCCCGCCCGGAACCCTTCCCTGCTCTCCGGGCCGGTCCGGCGGTCGGCACGGGGAGGTGAGTCATGGAGGACCGCCTCCCGGGCGGCCCGGGAGGTCGGCGTGACGGCTCGTGGGGGGCGTCGTGGCTCGTCCCGGTGAAGCGTGGGTGGGGGATGCGGCAGGTCGCCGGTCGGTCGGACGGGTGGGCCCGGCCCGCGAGGACGGTGGATGCGTCGCGCTACGGACGGTCCCGCCGTCCGGCGAGTGTGCGAGGCACCGCGCCCGGGCGGGAGGTTTGGCGGGCCGCCCGGGGAATCTGTATGGTTCGTCGCGAATCATCCAGAGGGGTGGAGGGACCGGCCCTACGAAGCCCCGGCAACTCCCCGGTCGAACCGGCGTCCGAAGTACGCGCCGCGCCGCCCGGGATCAGTGCCAACTCCGGCCTGCCGCCACTGTGGCGCGGGTAAAGATGAGGAGACACGGTGCTCTCTGTGCTGTCCTTCGTCCGGGCGCTTCCCACCCCGGCCTCTCCGCGTACCCGTCCCGTTCCCGGCGCAGGCTGTCGGCCGACTTCTCCGGCCTGTCCTCGCTGACCATTCCCGCTCCCCGCACGGAGCGTCCGTGAGTGCAGCCCGCCCGCTGCTCACGGGATTCGAGACGGAGTACCCACCCATGGAAAACACGAGCGGCGTCGGCGTGCTCGACAAGGTCACCTCGATCCTCGGCACCCTGGAGGCCGGCCCCGCCACCCTGGCCGGACTCGTGGCCGCCACCGGCCTGCCGCGGCCCACCGCCCACCGGCTCGCCGTCGCACTCGAACAGCACCGGCTGGTCGCCAGGGACCTGCAGGGCCGGTTCGCCCTCGGTCCCCGGCTCACCGAGCTCTCGGCAGCCGTCGGCGAGGACCGCCTGCTGTCCGCGGCCGGCCCGGTCCTGACCCACCTGCGCGACACCACCGGCGAGAGCGCCCAGGTCTACCGCCGGCAGGGCGAGGTGCGGATCTGCGTGGCCGCCGCCGAGCGCCTCTCCGGCCTGCGCGACACCGTTCCGGTGGGAATCACCCTCCCCATGAAGGTCGGCTCCGCCGCCCAGATCCTGCTCGCCTGGGAGGAACCCGAGCGGCTCCACCGCGGCCTGCAGGGCGCCGGATTCACCGCCACCGCCCTCAGCGGCGTACGGCGCCGAGGTTGGGCCCAGTCCATCGGCGAGCGCGAGCCCGGGGTCGCCTCCGTGTCCGCGCCCGTCCGGGGCCCGTCCGGACGGGTGGTGGCCGCAGTCTCGGTCTCCGGCCCGGTCGAACGGCTCACACGCCACCCCGGCGCCCGCCTCTCCCAGTCCGTCGTCGAGGCGGCCGGCCGCCTCACCGAAGCGCTGCGCCACCCCTGACGGACTCGCCCGGCCGGTCGGTCTCCTGCAGCACGCCGCCGCGCCGTGCCCGGGGACGCCCGCCTGCCGGCAGCCGGTTCCGGCGGGTACGCGCGGTGGCTGACTGTCCGTGAGATCGCTAGCGTGAGCGGGTGGATCAGGACGAACAGTTGCTGCACGCCTCCTCGTTCGGTGCGGCGGCCGCCGCCTACGCCGAGCACCGTCCGGACTATGCGCAGGCCGCGGTGCGCTGGGCGCTCGAACCGGCGCCCGGCCCGCGGGTGCTCGACCTCGGTGCCGGGACGGGCAAGCTGACCGCGGGGCTGGTCGCGCTGGGGGCCGAGGTCGTCGCGGTCGAGCCCGACCCGGCGATGCTGGCCGAGCTGCGCCGCTCGCTGCCGGACGTCCGCGCCCTGCGGGGCAACGCCGAGGCGATTCCGCTGCCGGACGGCTCCGTCGATGCCGTGCTGGCCGGCAACGCCATGCACTGGTTCGACATGGCCGCGGCGGGACCGGAGATCGCCAGGGTCCTCGCGCCGGGCGGTGTCCTGGCCGGTCTGTGGAACGTGGTGGACGACCGGGTCGCCTGGGTCGCCGGGCTGGCGCGGGTCGGCGGGAGCGCCGCCATCGGCCCACGTGACACGCCCGCAGCCTGGCGGGCCGAGACGGCCGGCATGCACCTCCCGGGGACCGGCGGGGCCGCCCGGTTCGGTTCGCCGGAGCAGGCGGAGTTCGTGCACGGGCAGAGGCGCACCGCCGACTCCCTCGTCGCGGCGCTCGCGACCCGCGCGGGGGTGCTGGTCATGCCGGAGCGGGAGCGGGAGTCCTTGCTGGGCCGGATCCGCGCATTCCTCGCGAACGAGCCGGAGACCGCCGGCGGCGAGTTCACCCTGCCGATGCAGACCGGTGTGCTGCGCGTCCACCGGCTGTGAGGTTCCACGCCGACACCCGGTCCGCGGCGCGGCCGCGCGCAACCGGGGTGTCGCGCATGGCCGCATCCGGCTCCCCGCCCGGGTGTCCCGTGGCAGCATGCATCGGTGAGGATATCTGACTGAACACGGACAACGGGGTGGGGCTTCCATGGACACGCGACTTCGGCGCGGAGCCGGACCGCGGAGGTGGGCGGCGCTGATGGCGGTGCTGTGCGGGATCACCGGCGCGGGCACGGTCGGCGCGACCCCGGCGGCCGCGGCCGACCGGCGGCACGCGATCTACGCCGTCGCGCACCGCGTCGACACCCTCGACGGTGTGGACGCCGCGCTCGACCACGGCGCCAACGCCGTCGAGATCGACGTCTGCGCCTGGTGGAACCCGAACGAATGGCGCGCGTACCGCGACTGCTCCTCGGCCGGCGACGCCCGGCTGGGCCTCGGCTTCGACGGCCTGATCGACCGCATCCTCGCCAACACCCGCTCGGGGCGCCGGCCGGTCCTGGTCTGGCTGGACATCAAGGACCCCAACTACGGCGGGGAGCGGCAGAACCGCTGGTGCAGCGTCGCCGGACTGCGCGACAAGGCGCAGCGGCTGACGGCTGCCGGCATCCAGGTGCTCTACGGCTTCTACGAGTACCACGGCCGCAGCACACCGGACGCCGGCGGCCGGGGCTGGAAGAGCCTGGAGGGCAGGCTCGGCCCGCTGGAGGGCATGACGACGACCGGGACCCGCGATCAGGTCCGCGCCGCCGGCGACCGGTCCGGCTCCGCGACCCCGGCCGGTCACCGGGCGATGGACTACGGCGACAGCGACCTCACCAAGGGGTGCGGCCACTGCACGGAGGCCACGTCCAACACGTGCGCCGAACTGAGGAAGGGCGCCGGGGACCGTGCCGCCGGGCGGCTCGCGGCGACGCTGTCGTGGACGACCACCTACAACGATCCCTGGTACGTCGACAAGCTGTTGGGCGACGCCCAGGTGGACGGCATCGTCGCGGGCTACGGTGCCTTCACCGGGGTGCCCGAGTACGGCAACGGCTGGCAGTGCGCCAACGCCGTCAACCTCGTCCGGGACCAGGTGAACCGCCACGGCGCCACCCATCGGATGGCCGTCGCCGGTGACGGCCTGTTCAGGTAGCGGGCGGGCCGGATCCGGGCACAGGCCCTCTCTTTCGGATCTCGTCGGGCACGCCCAGCCGGGCGCCCACCGCCGCGCGCTGCTCCGACAAGATCCGAAAGAGAGGGCCCAGCCGTGCGTGGCCGATCGGTTCGCCCCGGTCGCGGCCGACGCGGTACGGTCGCCTGTCATGCACAGAGCCCGCCGCGCGGCCGGGCCGCACCGGTGACGGTCGGTCGGAGCGTGCGGGTGCGGGCGACGATCACGCCCGGCCGACGGGGCGCCACCGGAGTCGACGTTCACCCGGTGGTGCCCCGCGCCGAGACGGCGGCCGGGGGAAAGACGGGGGAGATGGACGTCGAGGAGACCGAGAGCCTGCACGCGGCGGGGCCGATCCGCTCGGCCGGGCAGGGCCGTTACGTGGTGCAGGCACCGCTCGGCGAGGGCGGCATGGCGTCGGTGTACCGCGCCTACGACACGGTGCTGGGACGCACCGTCGCGGTGAAGACGCTGCACGCGGACCTGGCCCGCGACCCTTCCTTCCGCGAGCGCTTCCGCCGTGAGGCCCAGGCGGTCGCGGCGCTCAACCACGTCAACATCGTGGCCGTGCACGACAGCGGCGAGGACACCGGGCCCGCCGGCGTGGTGCCGTACATCGTCATGGAGTACGTCCAGGGCCGATCGGTCCGCGAACTCGTCCGCGAGGCCGCCGCCGGCCGCCCCGGCGGCACCCTCCCGCTGGACCGCGCGCTGGCCGTGACCGCGGCGGTGCTGGACGCCCTGGAGTGCAGCCACCGACAGGGTCTGATCCACCGGGACATCAAGCCCGCCAACGTGATGACGACGGACGACGGCACGGTCAAGGTGATGGACTTCGGCATCGCCCGTGCGCTGCAGTCCGACGCCACCGCGATGACCCGGACGGGCACCGTGCTCGGCACGCCCCAGTACCTCTCGCCGGAGCAGGCGCAGGGCAGGACCGCGGACGCCCGCTCCGACCTCTACTCGGTCGGTTGCATGCTCTTCGAACTGGTCACCGGCACGCTGCCGTTCGACGGCGAGTCGGCGATGAGCGTCCTCTACCAGCACGTGCAGCAGCCGCCGCCGGTGCCGTCCTCGATCAATCCGTCACTGCCGCCGGCGATCGACGCCGTCGTGGCCCGCGCCCTCAGCAAGGACCCCGCGGGACGCCACCGGAGCGCCCGGGCCATGGCCGAGGACATCCGTCGGGCCGCCGCAGGAGATGCACCGACCCGCCCGCTGCACTCCGCTCCCACGGTCACGGCCGAACACGTCCACGCCGAACACGTCCACGCCGAACACGTCCACGCCGAACACGTCCACGCCGAACACGCCGAGTCGGACGATGCCGAGGCAGGGCGCGTCGATTCGGGCGACACCGGGGCGGGCGCAGGTCCGGGCCGGCCGTTCGCGGCGTTCACCGGCGCCGGGGGAGGAGACACGGCCGAATCCCTCGCCGAGGCCGTACGGTACGTCACGATCAGGCAGCAGGCGCAGCGGCAGACCCTGCGCAGCGCGAGGATCGTCGCCTGGGCCGCGGTGCCCGTCGTCGCCCTGGTGTGGGCCGTGAGCACGTTCGCCGCACCCGACCTGTTCGGGGCCGCCGTCCACACCCCCGATCCGCGGGCGACCGGCCCGTACCTCTCGTGCGATCCGGTGGCCACCGGGGGCGACGCCTTCAACCCGCCCTCGTTCTCGGGCATGTCGCCCGCCGAGGCGCGGACCTGTGCGGAGATCGCCGGACTGAAGATCGATCAGAAGAGCACCACCGGAGCCAAGTACAACAAGGACACCGTCACGCGTCAGGAGCCGGGGATCTCGCAGTCGGTCAAGCGGGGCAGCACCGTCACCGTCTGGGTGTCGCAGGGCGGCGATCCCCGGGCCAAGGGCGACCTCGCCAACTGCGAGGTCGAGGAGCAGCACGGCAAGGTCCCCACCCCCTGGCTCAAGGGCAGGACCCTGAACGCCGCCCGGACCTGCGCGGACATCGCCCACCTCACCCTGGTGGAGGCCGGGAAGGTCCAGGACCGGCTGACACCGGCGGGCCAGGTGGCACGCCAGGAGCCGGGATCGGAGGACACCGCCGTCGGCAGCACCGTCAAGGTGTGGATCTCCACCGGGGGTGACCCCCGGGCCGTCGGCGACCTCGCCGGCTGCGACAGTGCGACCGGTGACCAGCCCGAAGCGCCGGCCCTCGAGCACATGACGGTGGCGAACGCCCGCACCTGCGCGGACATCGGCCACTTCAAGCTGCAGGAGCAGAGCGTGCCGGACACGGTCTGGCCGAGCGGCGAGGTCGTCAGGCAGGAGCCGAGGAGCTACAGCCGGATCGATCCCGGCAGCACCATCGGCATCTGGGTCTCGTCCGGCGCACCCTGACTGGAGCCCCATCGCCGCCGCGGGGCCGGCCGGCTGACCGGTCGTCCGCCAGGAGGGCACCGGATTCCGAGGGCGCGACGGTCCGTGCCGCGCGCCCTCGGCGTCGGCCGTGAACAACCGCTGTCCGGTCACCGGCGCACGGTGATGGACAACCGGAGTGCACAACACTCCGGACTTCTCCGACCTGTTGCGACTGATCGACGATCGATCGACCGCCTTCCGTGCCGCGGTCGCGGCCGCGGCCAGCCTCGACGTGCAGGTGCCGGCCTGCCCCCGAGTGGACGCTGTTCGACCTGGCCCAGCTCCTCGGCGAGGGTCGTCGCGCCTGGGCCGCCACCACCGCCGCGGGGCCCGACGCCACGGCGAAGGCCGTCCCGCGGAGCGAGCCGAACGCACCCCCGGGAGCGGGAGGCGCTGCCGGCCTGGTCGGCCGCATCGACGCAGGGGCTGCTGGCGCCCTGCCAGAGGCCGGCCCGGATCGCGGCTGCTCGACGTGGTGGGGCACGTCGCAGTCGCCGCAGACCTGTGCGGCCGCCGCCCGGCGCCGGCTCCACGAGATCGCGGTGCACACCTACGACGCCCAGCTCGCCGTGGGCGCCCCGCAGCAGCTGCCGCAGGAGCTGGCACGACGACGGAGGCCTGGCCGCACGAGCGGGCCGTCGTGGACTTCCACGCCGCCGAGGGCCGCTCCCGGCGTCAGTGGCTCTCCGTCGACGGGCGCCCTGGTCTCCGGCATGCCCGCACCCGGTTCGTCCACCACCGCGAACGCCACTGCCGCCGACGAGGACGCGGAGGCGATCGGCGCCTCCCTCCAGGGAACGGCCCACGAGCCGGTCCTCGCCCTCCACGGCCGTATGCCGCCGAATGCCCTGAAGCTCGACGGCGATCGAGGCGTCTTCGACCAGCTCGTGGACTGGCACCCGGAGCGGTAGGGGTGCGCTGACGCGTCACCCGGCCGGTCCTCCCGGACAGCATGGATCCGGCCGGCTCACCACGCCCGGGATGGTGCTGCCGGTACCCGGCCTCCGGGTCGACGCCGCCGAGGAGCGGGGGCCGCAGACCGCTGCCGCCGACGCGTGGGGTCAGGTGTCCATCAGCGGGTCGGGGTTGGCGAGTGCGGTCCGGCGTGCCGGTCGGAGGTCCGGTTCGGCCGTGCCGTCGGAGGCCGGCAGGGGGAGGTCGGCCCAGACGGTCTTGCCGTCGCCGACCGGGGTGCAGCCCCAGTCGGCGGCGATCCGGTCCACGACGACCAGGCCGTGGCCGTGCGGTGTCGCGGGCCGGTGCGGCTCCACGCGGCGTGGCGGGGTGGGGTCCGGGTCGGTGACGGCGACGCGCAGCCGCCCGGGCGTGAGCTGCAGGTGCAGGGCGAGGGGCCGGCCCGCGTGCTGGCAGGCGTTGGCCAGCAGTTCGGCCGCCACCAGGACGGCGTCGGCGGCCGCCGCGCCGGCAGCGGTGGTCAGATGCCAGTCCGCGACGGCGGCCCGGGTGAAGGCAAGACCCTCGCTCACGTACCCCGGCTCGCCGCCGGGCAGGAAGTCCAACCGGCGCCGGTCCGGAACCGAGGGATACGAGACAGAGCACATGACGCTTCCCGGTCGATGGCCGAAGGGTCTCCGACCGGGCGCCTTCCCCGTTCCGGGCCGTCTACGCGCTGGAGGCGGCCGGTTCCTCGCCGTGCCGGGCGGCGTGCTCGGCCGTTGCGTAGACGGGGAACAGCCCGGCGGTCTCGGTCACCTCCAGCACCCGGCGCGCCCCGGCGCTCGGCGCCACCAGGACGGTGGGCACCGTCCGGTCCGCCGCCGCCGTCCGGGCGCGCAGCAGTGCGTTCAGTCCGCCGGAGGCCAGGAGCTCCACCCCGCTCAGGTCGACCACGAGGACCTCCGGGAGCTCACCGAGCGCCGTGTCGAGCGCCAGCTGCGCTTCGGCGGCGGTGCCCTCGTGCAGGTCTCCGGCGAGCACGCACACCGCCGCCCGGCCGACGCGCCTCGTACTGCTCTTCAGCTCGCTCGACACGGCGGTGCGCCTTCCTGTGGAAGCGGCCCGGCCGTCCCGTGACGGTCCAGGGCGGCTCGGACGCCGGTGCGGACGGTGAGGACGCGGTCGGTACCCGTGATCTGCGGCAGCCGTCCGGCCCGGGCGGGCGGTGCGGCGATCACGAGCTCGATGCCCGCGGCCTGCACGAAGAGGCGGGCCCCCGGCTGGGCGTCGAGGGCGCCCTTCTCGCCGCTGTCCCGGCGGTCCACTGCGGTGCGGGCCGGCTCGTTGGATGCGGCGAGCCCGGTGGGGGCGGCTGCCGGCAGGGAGTCCTGGCCGGAGGTCGTGCAGTCGCCGGTCATCGGTGCCCTCCCTGTGCGACGGGGGATCCGTTCGGCGGGCTGGTTGAGGGTCTCTCGTGGTGCTGCCGGGCGCCGGAACGGGTGTCCCGGCCGTCTTCGGCGCCGGTGGGCGGCGAGAGGCCGGCGAACAGCTCCAGGAAGCCGGCGATCTCGTGGCCGGCCTCGACGGGATGGCGGAAGTGCATGTCGCGTGTGACGCGGTAGTGGTTGCGGCGGCCGTGCCGGGTGCGGGTCAGGTAACCGGCGCTGTCCAGGTCGGTGATGATCGCCTGTACGGCCCGCTCCGTCACTCCGCACGCGGCCGCGAGATCCCGTACGCGCACCTGCGGGTCGCGCGAGATGAGTAGCAGCACCCGGGCGTGGTGGGTGAGGAACGTCCAGCTCGTGCGGGGCTCGTGCTCGTCTGCCACAACAGAAGTATGAACCCGAATGCCGGTTTTGTCATGCCTGTTTTGTCCTACCTGAATCGTTAATCAGTCGATTCCCGCGGCCGGGTCGGCCGCACCACGCCGTCGTCGGCGGTCACGGAACGCAGTGCGGCATCCGTGTCGCGGAGAGGTGCGGCCGGGCTTCACCCGGCCGGCCGTGCGCCCTGCCGTCCGGTCGAGTGGCACGTCCGGCATGCCGAGCGGCGGTGATTGTGCGCCCACGATCAGGACGAGATAACGGGAGCATGGCGCACACTGTCGAGAACGCGGACGTCGAGATCAAGGTCACCGTGTCGGGCGAGGCGACCGAGGCCGCCTGCGAGACGCTGGAGCTGGACCCCGACGACGGCAAGCACCGCACCGTCCACTTCTGGGACCGCCCGCGCCACGGCAACGGTGGAGTCGAGTTGCCGCTGCTCGACGGCGGACTGGTGATCCGGCTGCGGAAGGCCAAGAAGTCGGACAAGGACGATCTGACGGTGAAACTCCGTCCCTGCGACCTCGACCGGCTCCCCGCCGGCTGGCGCGTGCCGCAGGAGCAGGGGGCGTGGGAGTTCAAGATCGAGGAGGACTGGACCGGCCGCAACCGCGTCTGGGCCGCCTCGCTGAAGGCGGACGGGGACTACCGCAGGCCGTCCGCCGACGACGGACACGCGGGCCAGCCCGAACTGACCGACGAGCAGCGCGACCTGCTCGACCGCTCCGGCTACGGCTGTGACCGGCTGAAGGACCTGGTCGCGCTCGGCCCGATCGACTCCGTCCAGTGGAAGCCCTCACTCCGGGACCTGATCCACCCGGTCACCGCCGAACTCTGGACGGTCGCCGACCAGGGACTCCGCTTTCTCGAACTCTCCGTCCGCACGGGCCCCGCAGAGGCCTCCGCCGCACAGGCACTCCTCCACCGGACACTGCAGGACCGGGGCCTCGGCGTCCTCGACCGCCAGGAGTCCAAGACCCGCACCGCCATGACCGCGCTCGCCCGCACCCGGGCCGTCTCCCACTGAGCGGGGGCGCGACGAGCCGCCCGTCGGCCCCGCGCACGGCGGGCCTACGGCCGCGTACGGCCGTCACTGCCTCGCCAGGTCGCCGGAGAACGCGCCGACGCTGAGATGGAGGCTGCCGTCGGCGTTGCGCGTGTAGACCTGCTCGTGCGGATCGGCTGCGCAGCCGGTGAGGATGCTCAGCGGGCGGGTCTTGAGGACCAGGCGGTCGGTGCCGACGGAGATCAGGTTCGCGACGGAATCGCAGTAGCGGGTGCCGGCACCGGTGTTGTTGCGGATGGTGCCGACCGGCTCTCCCTGCCGGCCCTGGGCGAGGGTGATGGTGAAGTCCGCCCGGACGTCGTTCTGTGGGCTGGTGAGCGGACCCTGCCAGGTGCCGAGCAGGGCGGTGGGTACCGCGCCGGCGGGCGTCTGCGAGGCCGGTCCGCCCGAGGACGGCGACGCGGAGGCGGGTGCCGGCGCGGACGGGACGGAGGAGACGGTGGGGCGGTCGCCGACCGCCGGCTGTCCGGCGCCGGAGACGTGGTTCCGGTGACCGGAGAAGAGGTGGACGGCCGTACCGGCCACCACGGCGGCCGTTGCGGCGGCCGTCGCGGCGACGACGAGAGCGGTACGGCCGCGACGGGAACGGATCTCCGTGGGCGGAGAGTCGACCGGCGTGACGATTCCGGCCGGTGGGGAGGCCGCGGCCGTCACCCTGGGCGGGTGGGCCGGTGGCGGCGGCGGTACGGCCGTGGCTCCCGGCACCGTCGGACCGTGGTGTCCCGGGTCCGGCAGCCGGCTGGCGGGCCGGAGGGGTGGCGGGGCGAGGCCGTCCGGGTGTCCGCCCGGCGCGGCCGCGGCGTCGAGGTCGAGGTCGAGCAGCTCGACCGCGAGGCGCGCCAGTGAGCCGGCGATCTCGGACGGCAGCCAGCCACGCTCCGTCAGCCGGTCCGCCGCCGCGCTGTCGCCGGCCGCCAGCCGCTCACCGATCCGGGCCGGGGTCGGCCGCTCCGCGGGGTTCTTGGCGAGGCAGGCGGACACGAGGTCCCGCAGCTCGGGGTCGGCCGTGTCGAGCCCGCCGAGGTCGGGTTCCTCGTGCAGGACGCGGTAGAGCAGGACGGGTGTGCTCACGCCCGCGCCGAACGGCGGGACGCCGGTGGCGGCGTACGCCAGCACCGCGCCCAGCGAGAAGACGTCCGAGGCCGGGTCTACCGTCCGCCCCTCGGCCTGCTCCGGCGAGAGGTAGCCGGGACTCCCGATCACGAAACCCGATCGGGTGAGCGGGGTCGTGGCCTCCAGCGCCCGGCTGATGCCGAAGTCGATCAGCCGCGGCCCGTCCAGGGCCAGCAGGACGTTCGAGGGCTTGACGTCCCGGTGGACGAGGCCGAGGCCGTGCACGGCCTTCAGCGCCTCGGCCAGTCCGATCCCGAGCGAGCGGACGGCCGCGGACGGCAACGGACCGAACTCGCGGACGGCCGACCCCAGTGGCGGTCCGGCGACGTAGCCGGTGGCCACCCAGGGGTGGTCGCTCTCGGTGTCGGCGTCCAGCACCGGCGCGGTCCATCGACCGCCGACCCGCCGGGCCGCCGCCACCTCCTGCCGGAACCGCAGCCGGAACTCCTGGTCGGCCGCGTAGGGCGGGTGCACCATCTTCACCGCCACCGTGCGTCCGCCTGCGGTCCGCCCCAGGAAGACCTGTCCCATCCCGCCCGCGCCGAGCCGGCGGACCAGACGGTAGTCGCCCACCTGCCGAGGGTCCGCGGACCCGAGTGCCTCCACGCCGCCGATCCTCTCGCCGTCCCACGTCCCGTCCTTCACGCCAGACGGTAGCGGTCACAGTGACGGTTCCGGTCCGGTGATCGGGAAAGCCGTCGGTGCGTGAGGTCGGCCGGCGGTTCCACCGAGCGCAGAGCCCGGCGGGGTCGGTGGCCCGCCGGGCTCAGGGCGTCAGGCCGTGGTCGGCCGACGGTCGACCACCGTGCGGAGCTTGCCGCTCGTCGGGGTGCGGTCGAAGGCGGTGGTGGGGACTGTTTCGACGGTGCAGGTGAGCAGGCCCTCGGCGGTGGCGGAGGCGAGTTCGGGGACGGCGGTCAGGAAGGCGGTGAGTGCGGGCTCCGGGTCCGGGGCGTAGCGCTCGTCGAGGCGGACGGTGACGTGTTCGCGGGTGGCGTCGGCGTCCACCAGCAGTTGCAGTTCGCCGCGGTAGCCGAGGTGTTCCTCCGCCACGGACATGAGGCGGCGGACGTTGAGGAAGTAGGTGCCCACCCGGACGACGTCGCCGTACCGGCCGAGGAGTTCGATCCGGGGGGTGTGGCTGCCGCAGGGGCAGGGGCCGTCGACACTGCGGCCGAGGTCGCCGATCTGGTACCGCTCCAGGCGCTGGCCGGCCCGGGTGCGGGTGGTGAAGACCAGGCGGCCCGGCTGCCCGGCGGGGGCCGGCCGGTCGGCCTCCGGGTCGAGGATCTCGAGGGTGTGCAGCTCGGTCAGGACGTGGTGGACGGACCCCTCGGCGTGCGTGCACTGGTAGCCGAGCGGGCCGAGGTCGGTGCTGCCGTACGCCGCCGAGCGGATCACCTCGACGCCGAACTCCTCGGTGAGCACCCGGCGCTGTTCGGTGGTGAAGTGCTCGCCGCCGTAGAACACCTTGCGGATCCCGCCGTACCTGCGCAGCACCTCGCCCTGGTCGTGGAAGAGCTGCCAGAGGTAGGAGGGCATGCCGAACACCGTGTCCGCCCGGTGCGCGACGAGCGCCTCGGCGGTGGCGGCGTGGTCGGGGCCGGCCCCGATCGGGAGCTGGGTGGCGTTGAGCCGCTCCAGGATGGAGAAGAAGCTGATGAAGCTGCCGTACATCCCGCCGCAGTAGAAGAGGTTGGCGGCGCGGTCGCGGGCCGGGTCGAAGCCGGCGGCGAGCAGGCCGTGCGCACTGGCCCGCATCTGGGTGTCGTAGTCGGCGTTGGTGAACACCGACAGCGCCGGTGCCCCGGTGCTGCCGCCACTGCGGAAGTACAGCTGGGCGTGGTCGGGGGCCAGGGTGCGCAACTGCTCCTGCACCCCTGACTTGTCGAGCAGCGGCCCGTGCGGCGCGGCGGGGACGACCTCCGGTCCGGCGAGGTCGTCGAGGCAGGCGGTGGTGGCGAAGGACGCGTCGGCGCGGACGGCGACGCGGCGGCTGTAGCGCTGGAGTGCGTAGACGCCGTCGTGGGGTTCGCCGTGGTAGCTGTCGAGCATCCCGCCGACCGGGGTGACCCGCAGGACGCCGGCGGCGAGCACGGCCTGCGCGAGCCGGGCGGTGTCGGCACGGTCGGCGCCGATCGCGGCGGTCTGCAGGTAGCGGCGCATCGGTCGCAGCACGGCCATGACGGAGGTCCGGGGCAGCGGCTTGACCCAGACGGACCGGTGGAGCGGCGAGGCGGCGAGGGCCGGGCGGGTGTCGGCGAGGACGCGCCAGGAGCCGTCCTCGGCGGCGAGGACCCTGGTGAGGCCCAGGTGCTCCTCCAGCCGGGCGAGCAGTTCGGCGGTGGTGATCTCGGCGTGCTCGGCCGGGTCGAGGACGGGCCGCGGCAGTCCGGCCGAGGCGGCGGCGAGACGGTCCGCGAAGCGGTCGGCGAAGGCGAGGACCTCGGCCGCGTCCTCGGTGTCGAGGTAGATCACCTGAGGGCTGGAGCAGGCCTGCTGTTCGAGGCGGCAGACGTCGGCGGCGAGCGCGTCGAGGGTGCCGGCGTCCGACCAGGCGTCGCGGGTCAGGTAGGCGAAGGAGATCCGGTGGCCCCATTCGACCAGCCGGCAGCCGGGCGGTACCAGGTCGGCGACCGCGCGGACGGCCTCCTCGCCGCCCCAGACCGCCACCGTGTCGGCGGGTTCGCAGAGCAGGCGCAGCCAGTCGGTGCGGCCGGAGGGGAACTGCAGCACGACCGTGCGCCGGGCGACCGCGCCGGTCGGGTCGGCGGCGGCGAGTTCGGCGAGCAGGTGCTGGGCGAGCAGGGTGTCGCTGCTGCTGGTCTTCAGCACGTTGAGGTTGCCCGTGAGCAGGCCCTCGACCACGCTCAGCGGGGCCACCGCGGCGGCGTTGCCGGGGGCGATGTGGACCAGCAGGCCGACGGGTGCCCATGCCTCGAAGACGGTCTCCCGCGCGTCGGGGCGGGTGAGCCGTCCGGGGCGCAGTCCACCGAGTTCGCGGCGGAGTTTGCGTTCCAGGGCGGGCCGGTCGATCGCCGCGGCGATCTCGGCGAGCAGGGCCTCGGCCTCGTCGGCGTCGACACCGTCGGCGGCGAGGTCGGCGAGCAGGCAGGTCCGGACGGGGCCGCCCGGCGCGAGGAGGGCGTCGGCGAGGCGGGCGCAGGCGTTCAGCACCAGCTCGGTGGGCAGCGGTTCGGCGAGCACCCGTGCGGCCAGTGCGGGCAGGTCGGCGAGCCGCCGGGCGGCCTCCTCGTCGTCGACGAAGGCGCCCTGCCAGTAGTGCGGTCCGGTGGTCACGACATTCCCTTCAGGAGTTCGGCGGCGGCGGCCGCGCAGGTGCGGTTGCGGCTGATCCCGGCGCGGCCGTGGACGGTGAACCACGGGGTGGCGAGCGGGCAGGGGCACTCCTGCGCGGGGTGCAGCGAGGCCATGTCGCCCATGACGACGCTCTGCGCGGGCACCGAGGTGATGTACGGCGAGACCAGGTGGAGGAAGCCGGGCTCGCCGTACGGCAGCGGCTCCAGGGTGCGGGTGTCGCGGACGGCCGCCCGCGACCAGACCGGGACGTGCAGCCGGTGGTGCCCGCACTCGATGTAGGGCACACAGTGCTCGACCGAGCCGAAGGTGTCCCGGATCCGGTCGGACGGGATGCCCAACTGCTCGGTGACGGCGGCGTAGAACTCGTCCTTGCCGATCTGCCGGTCGGTGTGGCCCTTCCAGCCGCCGCCGAGCAGCACCAGGGAGTCGGCGGGCAGCTGCAGCGGCGGCAGGCCGAGGGCGCGCATCCGCTCCAGGGTGAAGTGCAGGAAGGCGGGGAAGCCGAGGATCCGCACCGGCAGTCCTTCGTCGGCGTACCGCTGCAGCGCCGCGATGCAGCCGTGGACGTCGAACTCGTGGCCGCTGCCGGTGTGCCGCAGTGCGTGGGCGGTGCGGTTCGCGGGGGCGAAGTCGCACAGGTAGTTGTCGGTGAAGGAGGTGCCGAGCTTCAGCTGCGGCGCCGGTTCGTAGCTGTACAGCAGGTAGTTGACGGGCCGGTCGGGTGTGGTCCAGCCGTAGTGGTCGAAGATCCGGGCGACCATGCGCTGGGCGGAGCGGATCGTCCAGGTGTCGAAGAACATCTGCGACTTCTGGCCGGTGGTGCCGGAGGAGGTGAGGTGCAGGAACACCTCCTCCCGCGGGATCGACAGCACCTCGTGCCGCTTGAAGAAGTTGGCGTGCACCAGCGGTGTGCGGATGTCCGCGCCGACGGTCGGGGCCGGGGTCTCGGCCGGGCCGTCCAGCAGGGAGCGGAGGAACGGGGAGCGCTGAGCGTGCCAGGCGTTGGTCTCCGCCATGGCGGCGGCGAACAGCGCGTCGGCCGCCGGCCCGGTGGTGTACGGGTCGGCGAGGTCGCAGAGTTGCTGCAGGTGCGGGAGTGCGGCGGGGTCGGGGACCTCGACCGGCGCGAGATGGGCGCAGGCAGCAGGGGCGTCGGCGGGACGGACGGTCACGGGGCAACCTCGGGAAGGGTCAGGTAGGTCGAGGTCCAGGCGGTCAGGTAGGCGTCCAGGTACGGCCGGAGCGGCGGGCCGGCGGCCGTGGCCCTGAAGTCGATCTGACGGCTGGTCCGGGAGAGCACCACGTAGTCGTGGTACCGGTCGCCGATCCGGCGCATCGCCGGGTAGACGGCGCTCGGGATGAATCCGGCGGCGAGGAAGGCGTCCAGGGCGGCGGTGTCGGCCAGCGGCAGCAGCGTCTCGACGTAGTCGGCGCCCGCGCGGGTGACGGCAGCCATCAGCGGCTCCAGCGCCCCCGCGACGGCCGCCGGGGACGGGTGGACGGCGACCAGCGAGCAGCTCGCCGCGACCGGGTCCAGGTCGGCGTACGCCTCGAAGGCGCCGTCGGGCGGGGTGAGCACGGCGTTCGGGAGGTGCAGCGGGAAGTAGCGCGCCCCCGGGTCGGGGAAGAGCTCCAGGAACCGGCGGCGGACGAAGCCGGGCGCGGTGATCAGCTCCATCGGCGCGGTCACCGGGGCACCGGGCCCGGTCGGGCGGGCCGGCGCCTGCGCCGGGTGCGGGCGGCCGTGGTCGAGGCCGGTGCTCCGCCGGGCCGCCTCCAGCAGCGGCAGCAGGGCGGCGGGGACGGTCCCGACGGCCTCACGCCGTGCCAGGACGCCGTCGGCGTGCCGGGCGAACAGTGCGAGGCTCTCGCTGCCGGCCACCTCCACGGCGTTCGGCAGCAGGCCGAGGGCCCGGAAGCCGTGGCGGACAAAGACCTGCTGCGGGCCCGGGGTGACCACCCGGACGGTCGCGTAGACGGAGTCCAGCGCGCCGCTCGCGAAGGCGTCCGCGCACACCGCGGCGGTCAGCCGTCCGGCCAGCCCGCCGCCCCGGTGCTCCGGGTGGACGGCCAGGCCCACCAGTTTGCCGATCCGGCTGCCCGGGTCGGTCTGCACCGCCACCGATCCGGCGAGCCGGCCGCTGTCCTGACGTGCCGTCAGCCAGTGGGTGTGCGGGTCGGAGATCAGCCGGCGCATCTCCGCGGGGTCGCTGCCGAGCGCGACCGGGTAGCCGTGCCCGTAGACGTCGAAGTAGAGCTGGCGCAGCTGGGCGACGTCCTGCGGGGCTGCGGGGGAGATCGTGGCGGTCATCGCGCGTCCCCGATCGGCCGGGGGCCCGAGGACCGCTCCCGGTGGCCCGTCCACCACAGCGCGGTGGCGACCGGCAGCACACCGACGGCCTGGACGAGGCAGAGCGTTCGCGGCGAGAGGTGGTCGCCGAGTGCACCGAAGAGCAGCGAGGACACCGGCAGCACGGCCCCGAGCAGGGCCTGCATCACCGCGAAGAACCCGGCACGGTCCTCGGCCGGCACGGTCCGCTGGAACAGTGCCACGAACCGTACGCCGATCACGCCCACGCACCAACCGGCGACCGCCATCGCCGTGAGCGCGGTGGCCCGGCCGGCGGCCAGGCCGGGCAGGGCGAGGGCGGCGGCCATCAGGCCGAGGCAGCCCGCCCCGATCGCGGTGGGCGTGCCGGGGAGGCGGCCGCCGGTGGCCGAGCCCGCGAGGGTGCCGAGGCCGAGGGCCGCCTCCAGGGCGGCGACGGTCGTGCCGTCGGCGTGCAGCACGCCGCGGGTGTACAGCGGCATCACCACGAAGACGGCCGTGGTGAAGAGGTTGGCCGCGGTGAAGCAGAGCAGCACCCGCCGGACGAAGGGCAGATCCGCCAGGACGCGGCGCAGCGGCCGCCGTTCGGCGCCCATGCCGCCGTCCGCCGCCGGGGTGGCGGGGAACCGGGTCGCGCCGATCAGCGCGGCCGCGAGCAGGTAGGCCCCGGCGCACCCGACGACCACGCCGGCCAGCCCCGCGGCGTCGACCACCAGTGGACCGAGCAGGCCGCCGGCCAGCCCGGCCAGCGACTGGGTGGCGAGTTCGAAGCCGGTCGCGGTCTCCAGGTCGGCGTCCTCGACCAGGTCGGGGACGGCGGTGGTCAGACAGGGGTCGAAGACCGCCTGGCAGCCGGCGAGCAGCAGCGCGGCGCCGTAGGCCAGGGCGGTCGGCGGGGTCGCGGCGTACGTCCAGCCGGCGGTGCCGAGGGCGACCAGGCCGGCGAGGGCGGCCGCGGCGCCGAGCACCGTGCGGTGCGGGCAGCGGGCGACGATCGCGGCGACCAGCGGCACCAGCGCCACCGCGGGCAGGGTGCTGACGGCGAGGAAGGCGCCGGAGGCGAGACCGCGGTCGGAGCCGCCGGCGTAGCCGACCAGCCACCAGACTGCGCCGACCTGGAACATCCGCCCGGCGGCCTGGGTGAGCACCTGGGCGGCCCAGACGGCGCCGAAGCGCGGGTTGCGCAGGACGAGCGGCAGGCGGCGGCCGGTCGTGGTGTGCCCGGCCGTCCCGGAGGCGGTCATGAGTGCGGCCGTTCGTCGAGGACGCGGAGCAGCTTGCCCGTCCGGGTGTTGACGGCGAGTTCGTGGTGGCGCACCAGGTCGACGGAGAGCGGGTGGACGTGGCCGGCGGCGACCGCCTCGGGGTAGAGCGGGCGGGCGGTGTGCAGGGCCCGCTCGACGGCCGCTGCCGTCTCCCGGAGTTCGTCGGGGCCGTGGCAGGCGAGGCGCAGCACCAGGCCGTCCCGGCCGTTCCAGCGGCGCACCACCAGTTGCACCCCGGTCACCCGGCCGGCGGTGTCGGCGGCCCGGACGAGGTCGAGCACGTCCTCGGTGTACAGCGAGACCGGGCCGACCCGGACGCCCTCCTGGGCGCGGCCGAGGATGCGGAAGCGGCCGGTGGCGGCGTCCGTCCACTCGGCGCGGTCCCCGACGGGGTAGCGCAGCACGGGCATCAGTCGGCGCCGCAGGTCGGTCACCACGACCCGGCCGGGCACGCCCTCGCCGGTGACCGGCTCGCCGGTGTGCTCGTCCAGGATCTCGACCACCGTCTCGGGGGCGAACACCTGGTGCACCCGGGTGTCGGGGCCCGGGACGGGGCGGCCGAGCAGCCCGGCGTCCACGGCGGCGTAACCGACGGACGACACCCGGGCGTGCGGGAAGGCCTTGGCGAGCAGTGGCTGCTGGTCCTGGAAGAGGCCCTCGCCGCCGAACAACAGCAGCTCCACGTGCGGCAGTTGACGTCCGTCGGCGACCAGGTGGTCGGCCAGTGCGCACAGCGTCGTCGGGGTGCCGGCCACCACCTGGGCCTCGAACTGCTCCAGCGTCCGGACGGTGGAGGCGAGCGGTGCCGCCCCGCCGATCGGCAGCCGGACGTTGGCGACGGGGGAGTGCTGCAGCGCGTCGAGGAGGAAGGTGTGACTCGCGTACAGGTCGCCGGCGTAGAAGAGGTCGGCGACCCGGTGGCCCGGGCGCAGGCCGGCGTCGACCAGCCCGGTGCCGAAGGAGGTGGTGAACTCCCGCCACTCCTCCCGGGAGTAGAACGAGAACTTCGGGGCGCCGGTGGTGCCGCCGCTCTTGAAGACCACCGCCTCCGTCAGGGGGCCGGTCAGCAGCCGGTTGCCGCGGGGCGTGTTCGCCCGCCAGAACTCGGCCTGCGGGACGACCGGGAGGTCGGTCAACCGCTCCGTCCGGTCGGGCAGTCCGGCGTACAGCTCCGCGTAGAAGGGCGAATTGCGGCGGGCGAAGCGAATGAGTTCCGCTGATGGGTGAACGGGCATCGATTCCTGCTCTGGGGCATGCGTGGGCGGAACGGATCGCGGGGGTGGTGCGATCCCGTCCCGGAGGATCGGGTGCGACGGATTCCGGTCGGCAGTCCGCAAAGGCCGGATGGGTGCGGATCGTCAGATAGTTGACGTGAAGTAAGGAGCACGCGGCTTCTCGCTCGATGAAACAGAGGCTAGCACCTTCACTCGCCTGCGGATTCCAGTCGCAAGGCCTTCCGAAAGGCTGGTTGACGGTGGAATCTGAGCCCCGGTCAGCGGTTATTCGGGTACGTCTGAACGGGGTGGTGAGATACGTCTCAGAGGGGCACTTCGCAGTTGAATGGGAAACATTTCAGGTGCGTCCGCCGGATTCCGGTGCGGATGCCGGAATTGCCACCCGCCGTTCGGCGGGGACGGCCTCCGCCGACCGGCGGGACCGCTGCGGAGCGACGAGTGGGAAGCCGCACCACGGCTGCCGTCCGGCTGGCAGGCTGTCCCGGAGGCGACACCGACCGAGAGGGCAGTGATGGGCATCAGTGGACGGCCGCGACCGGACGGCGGGGCCCCGCCCGCGCCGCCCCTCGACCCGGAGCTGCGGGCCGCGCTCGCCGCCGCCGGAGCGGCCGCACGGGAGCCGGTCACCCCGGAGAACCTCGCGGCCAGACAGTGGCGGGACGCCGCGGCACGGCCCCGGCCGACCCTCCGGCAGTTGCGGGCCGAGGGCCGGTTCGAGGTGACGGAGCTGACCGCACCGGGCGGCGACGGCGGCGCCGAGGTGCGGCTCGTCCTCGCCCGGCCCGCCGGAGTGCCCGGCCCGCTGCCGCTGTTCTACTACCTGCACGGCGGCGGCATGGTCATGGGCAACGCCTGGTCCGTGCTGCCGCGGCTGCTGCGCGAGCTGGTCCTGCCGCTGCAACTCGCCGTCGTCTCCGTCGACTACCGGCTCGCGCCGCAGACCCGCCACCCGGGACCGGTGGAGGACTGCTTCGCCGGGCTCGTCCACGCGGCCGGCCGGGCGGACGGACTCGGCCTCGACGCGGACCGCATCGTCCTCGGCGGCAAGAGCGCCGGCGGCGGGCTCGCCGCAGCCCTCGCCCTGCTGCTCCGCGACCGCGGCGGCCCCGCGCCGATCGGCCAGCTGCTGCTGAGCCCCATGCTCGACGACCGCGGCAGCACCTTCTCCAGCCACCAGATGTCCGGCACCGACACCTGGGACCGGACCTCCAACACCACCGCCTGGCGGGCACTGCTGGGCGACCGGTACGGCGCCGCCGACGTCCCGCCCTACGCGGCGCCGGCACGCGCCACCGACCTGTCGGCGCTGCCGCCGGCCTACATCGAGGTCGGCTCGGCCGAGACCTTCCGGGACGAGGCGGTGGCCTACGCCGACGCGATCTGGCGGGCCGGCGGCGCGGCCGAACTCCACGTGTGGCCCGGCGCCTGCCACGGCTTCGACACGCTCGCCCCACAGGCGGCCCTCAGCCGCGACGCCCGCGACGCCCGGTCCCGCTGGCTCCGCCGGGTCCTCGGCGACCGGCCGCCCGGTGCTGCCACCTGACGGCCGGCCGGAGACCTCGGGGCGACGGTCGGGCGCGGCCCGGGCCGTTCCGTGCCCGGGCCGCGTCCTGCCG
>NZ_JAHTIK010000001.1:6926356-6930040 GCF_025655475.1 Kitasatospora sp. DSM 101779
CCGGCCTGCGCCGGTCCCGAGTCCGAGGCCCGGCCCGCCTCCGGCGGCGGGGTGCCCCGGCGGGGTGCGAGCAGCGCCGAGACGATGCCGAGGGCGGCCAGCGCCGCGCCCACCCACAGCGCCGGCTTGAAGGCACCGACGAAGGCGTCGGCCGAGCCGTAGACGCCGGGGCCGGTGAAGACCGCCGCGAGCACCGCCACGCCGAAGACTCCGCCGATCTCGCGGATCGCACTGTTCGCTCCCGAGGCGACGCCCGCCTCCTGCGGCGGGACGGCGCCCATCACCGCGTTGGCCACGGTCGGGAAGCACATCGAGGTGCCGACGCCGGCGACCGTGAGGGCGATGCTCAGCTGCGCATACCCCATGCCGGGGTCGGCGATCGCGGCGACCCAGCCGAGCCCGGCGGCCTGCAGCGTGAGGCCGGCGGCCATGAACGGCCGGTTGCCCCACCGCTCCGAGAGGGCGCCCGCGACGGGTGCGACCACCATGGGCGTCGCCGTCCACGGCAGGATCCACAGGCCTGCGGCGAGCGGCGAGTTGCCCAGCCCGACCTGCAGGAACTGCGACATCAGGAAGAGCGCGCCGAACAGCGAGGCGTACATGAAGAAGCTGACGCCGTTCGCCGTGGCGAAGCCCCGCAGACGGAACAGGCCGAGCGGCAGCATCGGGTAGCGGGCCCGCCGCTGCCGGGCGAGGAAGCAGGCCACCAGCGCCGCTCCGGCCAGCAGCGAGAGGACCACCTCGGCGCTGCCCCAGCCGGCCGTGTTGGCCCGGACGAGCCCCCAGGTCAGACCCAGGAACCCGGTACCGGCCAGGGCGAGTCCGGGGAGGTCGAGGCGCGGCCGGGGGCCGTAGCTCTCGGTCAGCCGGCGCAGCGCGAGCGGGGCGAGCAGCAGGCCGATCGGGACGTTCAGCCAGAAGATCCACTGCCAGTCGAGGCCGTTGGTGATGGCTCCGCCGACCACCGGCCCGGCGGCGACGGCCAGGCCCGCGATGCCGCCCCAGAGCCCGATCGCGGCCCCGCGCTTCTCGGCCGGGAAGGCCTGGCTGATCAGGGTGAGGGTCAGCGGCATCACGATCGCCGCGAAGCCGCCCTGCACCGCGCGGGCCGCGATCAGCACGCCGACGGAGGTCGACAGGGCGGCCGCGGCCGAGGCGGCGGAGAAGCCGAGCAGCCCGACGGCGAACATCCGCCGCCGGCCGAACCGGTCGCCGAGTGCCGCCCCCGTCAGCAGCAGGCAGGCGAAGGACAGGTTGTAGGCGTTGACCGTCCACTCCAGGTCGGTGAGTTTCGCGCCCAGGTCGACCCGCAGCACCGGCAGTGCGGTGGTGACGACCAGGGTGTCGAGGGCGACCATGAACAGGCCGAGGGACGCCAGGACGAGGGTCCACGCCTGGTGCGGCCGGCCGGCGGCCGGTGCGACGGGCCCGGGGACGTGCGGGGTGGCTGCGGGGGGCATGGGATGCGCTCCTTGCGGATCGGGTGCCGGAATCGGTCTCACCCGACCGACGGACGGCCCGGCGCCGGATCGACAGGAATCGCCGGAGAATCTCCCGGAACGGAAGAATTGTCCGGGAAGGTGTCGATCCGGGCGGGCGCCGACCGTCGGCATGACGGGAGGGCCCGGCCGGCGGGCCCGATCGAGAAGGGATCGCGTCATGGCGCAGTACCTGATCCTGGTCTACCGGGAGGAAGCCCGGGTGGCCGCCGCGTCCGCGGACGAGTGGGAGGCGGCGCTCAAGGACCACCTCGCGTTCCAGGAGCGCAACGCGGCGGCCCTCCTCGGGGCCAACGCCCTGCACTTCACCGAGACGGCCACCTCCGTCCGCCCGGACGGCTCCGGCGGCTCGGCGGTCACCGACGGGCCGTTCGCCGAGACCAAAGAGGCACTCGGCGGCTACTACCTGGTCGAGGCCGCGGACCTGGACGAGGCCATCGCCGTGGCCGAGCAGGTGCCCGTGCACTTCGGTGGCGGAGTCGAGGTCCGGCCCGTCCGGGTGTTCGACTGACGGGGGTCGCCGATGGCCACCGACCCGGCGGTCGCGGCGGCGGTCGCGGACGCGCACCGGCGCGAGTGGGCCTTCGTGCTCGCGGCGACGGCGCGCGTCACCCGCGACCTCGACCTCGCCGAGGAGTGCGTGCAGGACGCGTACGCGAAGGCGCTGACGGTGTGGGGCGAGCGAGGGATCCCGCGGCGCCCCGGCGCGTGGCTCACCACGACCGCCCGCAACCGGGCCACCGACGAACTGCGGCGCCGGGCCGCCCTGCACCGGACGCTGCCGCGCCTGCTCGACCGCACCGCCGGTCCCGGGCCGCAGGACCCCGCGCCGGAGCCGTCCGGAGACGGTGAGGAGTTCCCCGACGACCGGCTCCGGCTGATCTTCACCTGCTGCCACCCGGCGCTCGCCGAGGAGGCCAAGGTCGCCCTCACCCTGCGGCTGCTGTGCGGCCTGACCACCGCCGAGGTGGCCCGCGCCTTCCTGGTCGGCGAGACCGCCATGGCCGCCCGCATCACCCGCGCCAAGAAGAAGATCGCCGCCGCGCACATCCCCTACCGGGTGCCGCCCGCCGGTGAACTGCCCGACCGCATCGACGCCGTCCTCACCGTCGTCCACCTGGTCTTCACCACCGGCCACACCGCCCCCGCCGGCGACGACCTCGTCCGCCGCGACCTGGTGGAGCGCGCCGTCGACCTCGCCCGGATGCTGCGCACCCTGCTGCCGCAGGACGCCGGGGTGGCCGGACTGCTCGCGCTGATCCTGCTGACCGACGCCCGGCGCGAGGCCCGGTCGGCCGAGGACGGGCGGATGCTGCTGCTGGCCGAACAGGACCGGCGGCGCTGGGACCGCGCGCAGATCGACGAGGGCCTCGCCCTCGTCCGCGAGGCGCTGCGGCCGCGGCCGCCCGGGCGCTTCGCGCTGATGGCGGCCGTCGCGGCCGTCCACGCCGAGGCACCGAGCTGGCAGGAGACCGACTGGCACGAGGTGGTCGCCCTCTACGACCTGCTCGTCCAGATCTGGCCGTCGCCGGTGGTCGCCCTCAACCGGGCCGTCGCGGTGGGCTTTGCGGCCGGCCCGGCGGCCGGCCTCGCCGCACTCGACGCGCTGGCCGCCGAACCCCAACTGGCCGGCTACGGGTACCTCGCCGCCGCGCGCGCCGACTTCCTGCGGCGCCTGGACCGCACGGCCGAGGCACGGCTGGCGTACCGGGAGGCGCTGCTGCTCACCGCGAACACCGTGGAACGCGACTTCCTGGCCGACCGCCTGCGCGCGCTGGACGCCGCGGGCCCGGGGTGAGACCGGACGGGCCCGGGCGCCCGGCTGTCAGCGGAGGCAGCCGGTGATCCGGACGGTGGTCCGGGCGTGCGCGACGAGGCCGCTGCCCGGGTCGGTGGCCGCGAAGTCGAGGGTGTAGTCGCCGTCGGCGAGCAGCGGCACGGTGAAGCGCCCGGAGCTGCCGGTGCCGACGGTGACCGGGCCGTCGGGGCCGGTGATCTGCCAGAGGGTGTGCTGCGGATCGGTGATCGGCCGGTCGCCCGGCCGGGTGCGGGCCGTGCCGCCGAACGGCTCCTCGCAGCCGCGGCGGAGCGTCCCGCCCTGGTGCGGCTCGGTGATGGCGACCGCCGGCGGCTGCGGCCGGGCCGAGGGACTGCCGCCCGGCGCGGGCGCGGTGACGCTGCCGCC
>NZ_JAHTIK010000001.1:6930065-7016504 GCF_025655475.1 Kitasatospora sp. DSM 101779
GCGTGGCACCGGCAGTACGGGAGGCGCCGCCGGAGGCCGAGGGTCCGGCCGTGGGCGTGCCGGCGGACGCGGACGGGCCGGGGGAGCCGCTCGGCCCGGCCGTCGCCACGGTCGGCAGCCCCGGCGCGGTCGGCAGGTCCCAGGACGGCAGCGGCACGCCCGGGGCCGCCGTGGTCGCCGTCGGACCCGGCCGGGTGGGCGGGGCGTCGACCGTGCCGCAGATCGCGATGCCGGTGATCTGCTGGCTCGCGGGCACGGTGGCGCCGCGGAGCTCCTGGTCGTCCGCGCCGCGCGCCCGGGAGCCGAAGTAGCCGTTGCCGGTGAGCTCCTCGCGGCTGCTGTGCTCGATCCACACCGAGTCGCGGAACTCGGTGCCGGCCGACTGCTCGTTGCGGCCCGTGAGGTGCCAGTCCCTGACCACGTGCCCGGAGCTGCCGGGCGGCGGTCCGTCCGCGGAGGCGTACAGCAGGCCGTCCCCGAAGTACGGCTGCGGCCGGGTGCCGCCGCCGCTGGCGGCGGCCACGGTGAAGGCGAAGCCGCCGCCCACCGCGAAGGTCTTCTTCGGGCAGTGCACGGTGAGTTCGGCCGTGCCGCCGGCCGCGACGGCCGCCTGTGCGGTCACCACGGAGACGTCCTCGAGCTTGGCGCAGATCGCCCGGACGCCGACCGCGTAGTTGGCCTGCGGCGGCTGCGGGTCCTCGATCCTGGTGCGACGTTCGGCGCCTTCGCTGTTCGTCAACGGGTAGGTACGGGACGTGAGTTCGGTACCGGGATTGACCGAGGCCGACCAGGCGAACGGGGCGGTGGCGGAACGGTCGAGGGGCGAGAGCCCGTCCAGCGGGAGCGGGGCCGCGCCGTGCCCGGCGACGGCCCTGCCGGCCCGGAACTCCATACCGGTCATGGTGAATCCGGGTATGCAGGTGTCGGTGCCGAGCGCGGAGCCGGCCAGCCCGGCCCACGGGCCGTCGGTCGTCAGGTCGTGGAGGGTGCTGCCGGTCCACTTGTCGGAGCGGTCCCGGAAGGCCAGTGCCCGCCGCGTGTAGGCACCGCGCGGGGCGAACTCCACCGGCGCGTTCACGCACAGCGCGTACACGGTGAGGGTCACCGGCGTGCTGCCGGGGTTGTACGCGGACGCCAGCCAGGCGCTGCTGCCGACGAACTCGCTGGTGGTGGCGTACCCGGCGCCGTCGACCGCGTACCCGCCGCCGAGGGCCGTCTCGTTCGCGGCGCAACCCGCCACCGCGGTCTGCTGCCCGCCCGCCGCCAGCGCCACCTGCGCATTGCGCTGCACCACGCGCAGCTGCGGCTCCGACCTCGCCCACCACACACCGGCGCCGACCGCCCCGGTGACCACCAGGGCCCCGGCCGCCACCGCGGCGGCCGTCCTGCCGCCCAGTGCACCGGCCGCTCCCGCCCGGACCGCAGAACCCATCGCCGCCGCCCCTCCGCCCCGTTCGGGGCGTCCCGCGCCATCAGGACGTGCCGTGCCGCTCCGGCCCACGGGGTGTGCGGGCGGGACGGCCGGCACACTGTAGCGCCGCCGCGGGGCCGCGCCCAGAGCCCGGGCAGCGGTTTCCCGCGGGCCCCGGAAGGCGGTCGGTCAGCGGTGGGCGAGGGCGAGCTGGAGTCCGCCGTCGGCCGAGGACGGCAGGTCGAGCGCGGCCGCCACGTCCGGCGGGAGGTCGCGCAACCCGAGCAGGCCGGCGGTGAGTTCGGCGGTCGCGCGGTGCCAGTCGCCGGCGCGGCGCAGCAGGGTGTGACCGCTGCCCGCCACCCGGTAGCCAGCCGCCCGGGCGCCGGCGCCGCGGGCCCGGCCGGCGAAGCGCAGGGTGGCGTCCGGGGCCGTGATCCGGTCCAGGTCGCCGTGCAGCATCAGCAGGCGGCGGCCGGCCAGGTGCTCGCACGGCTCGTCCTCGGGGCACCAGGGGGCGAGCGCGACCACGCCGGTCACACAAGGGTGCCCGGCGGCCCGCAGGGCGGCGCGGCCGCCCATCGAGTGGCCGATCAGTACGGTCGGTACCGGGCCGAGCTCCTCGGCGAGGTCCTGCAGGGCGGCGAGGGTGTCCTGCGCGGCGTCGGCGCGTTCGCCGTTCCAGCCGCGGCAGCGGTAGCGGACGACGCCGACGGCCACCCCGGCGCCGGCGGTGGCCTTCTCCACGGCACGGGCGAACGGGCGCATCCGCAGACCGGGCAGGTTGACCGGGCCGGGTCGGTGCAGTCCCGCCTCCTGGCCGCCGTGCAGCACCAGCACCGCGGCGGCCGGTGCCTCGGGCCGCTCGCGCCACACCAGTGCACGGTGGCCGGGTGCCCCCGGGACCGCCTGTCCGTCCATCGTCGTCACTCCTGTCAGCCGAGGCTGTCACTGTACGCGGCGTCCCGGGGCCGCCGTAAGGACGGATCGGCCGCCGCAGGGGCCGGCCGGGCGCCGACCGCGGACCGTTCGGCGTCCGTCCGCTCGGGGCGGCCCCGCGGCTCGTAATGTGGGGGGCGGCCGACCGGTCCGCGGTCCGGAGGCAGCCGTTCGACGAGAGACCGTCACACCCGAAGGAGAGGCCATGCCTGACGCCCCCTCGACCCCGCCCGCCACGGGCACCCCCGTCCGGGCCGAGATCGGCGTGATCGGCGGTTCGGGCCTGTACGCGCTGCTCGACGACGTCACCGAGGTCGCCGTGCAGACCCCGTACGGGCCGCCCAGCGACTCCGTCTTCCTCGGGGAGGTGGCGGGCCGCAGCGTCGCCTTCCTGCCGCGGCACGGCCGCGGGCACACCCTGCCGCCGCACCGGATCAACTACCGGGCCAACCTCTGGGCGCTGCACTCGCTCGGGGTGCGGCAGGTGCTCGGCCCCTGCGCGGTCGGCGGACTGCGCACCGAGTACGGTCCGGGCACGCTGCTGGTGCCGGACCAGTTCGTCGACCGCACCCTCGGCCGGGCCCAGACCTTCTACGACGGCCTGCCGCTGCCGGACGGCTCGCTGCCCGAGGTGGTGCACGTCTCGATGGCCGACCCGTACTGCCCGGACGGCCGCGGGGCCGCGCTGGCCGCCGCCCGCGCCAACGCCTGGGAGCCGGTCGACGGCGGCACCCTGGTGGTTGTCGAGGGTCCGCGGTTCTCCACCCGTGCCGAGTCCCGCTGGTTCACCGCGAACGGCTGGTCGGTCGTCGGCATGACGGGCCACCCGGAGGCCGTCCTGGCTCGCGAACTCGGGGTCTGCTACACCTCGTTGGCGCTGGTCACCGACCTGGACGCGGGCGTGGAGACCGGCGAGGGCGTCACCCACGCCGAGGTGCTGGAGGTCTTCGCTCGCAACGTGGACCGGCTGCGCACCGTCCTCTTCAAGGCGGTCGCCGACCTGCCCACCGCCCGGGACTGCGTCTGCTCGCACGCCCTCGACGGCCTGGAGACCGGCCTGGCCGGTGTCCCCGGGCCGTCCGCCGCCGGGTGACCGCGCCGGCCGCCGGAGCCGGCGCACCGGCGCCGCCGGGCGCGCCGCGCGAGTCCCGCAGGGAGAACCGTTTCGCTGCTCCGGACGCCACCCAGTCTGGCGGTTCCGGGGGTCAGGCCCGCCCGACGCGGCCGGGCCCTCGGACGAGGCGGTGCTCCCTCCGCCCTGCCGGGACTCAGGATGCCCGGCGCGGCGCCGCCTTCTTGGCGGCGGTCTTCGACGGCGTCTTCCTTGCCGCGGCGGTCTTCTCGGCCGGGGCCTTGCGCGCCGCGGCGGCCTTCTTGGCGGGCGCCTTCTTCGCCGGCGCCTTCCGGGCTGCCGGCTCGTCCGCGGCGTCCGCCCCGGCCGTTCCGGAGTCCGCCGCGGACCGCGCGTGCCCGCTCTTCGCCGCCTGGACACTGCTGCGCAGCACGGCCATCAGGTCGATCACGTTGTCCCCGCCCGCGGCCGCCGCCTCCTCCTCGCCGTGCGGCACCTCCACCCCGGCGAGCTTCGCCTCGATCAGGCCCTGCAGCGCCGCCTGGTACTCGTCGTGCAGCGCCGAGAGGTCGAAGTCCTCCGACAGGGTGTCCATCAGCGAGCGGGCCATCTTCAGCTCCTGCGGTCGCACCGAGACGGTCTCGTCCGGGGCGATGCCCTCCGCCGAACGGACCTCGTCCGGCCAGAGGCAGGTCTGCAGCACCAGCGCGTTCCCGTGCACGCGGAGCACCGCCAGCGACTCCCTGGTCCGCATGGCCACCTTGGTCACCGCGATCTGCCCGCTCTCCACCAGCGCGTCGCGCAGCAGCACGTACGGCTTGGCGGGTGCCTTGTCGGCGGTGGCCACGTAGTAGGCCTTGGAGTACATCAGCGGGTCGATCGCGTCGGTCGGTACGAAGGCCAGCACGTCGATGATCTTCTTGCTCGGCAGCGGCAGCTCCGCCAGGTCCTCCTCGTCCAGCACCACCCGGCGGCCGTCCGGGCTCTCGTATCCCTTGGCCACCTCGCTGTACGGCACCTCGACGCCCTCGGCCTCGCAGAACCGCTTCTGGCGGATCCTGGCGCCGTCCTTCGCGTGCACCTGGTGCAGGGTCGGGCCGCTGTGTTCCTCGGTCGCGGCGTACAGCTGTACGGGTACGCTGACCAGCCCGAACGTGATGACACCTTTCCAGGTGACCTGTGGCATGACCTGTCCCTTTCATGGGGATTTACCACGGTATGCCGGAGCGACAGGTCACGGAAGTCGAAGGCCGCCGCCTGGTCCTCTCCCACCTCGACAAGGTGCTGTGGCCGGCGACCGGCTGGACGAAGGGCCAGGCCCTCTACTACTACGCCCAGGTCGCACCGCACCTGCTGCCGCACGTGCGGCGGCGGCCGGCGACCCTGCTGCGGTTCCCCTCCGGAGTCGGCGAGGAGGGTTTCTTCGCCAAGAACCCGCCGCCCGGCCTGCCCGACTGGGTCCGCACCATGGTCGTCGACAGCCACGAGGGCCCCAAGGAGCGCGTCACCGTCGACGACCTGCCCACCCTGATGGCCCTCGCCAACGGGTACGCCCTCGAACTCCACGTCCCGCAGTGGAGCGCCGACACCGGGCCGGCCGCCCACGACCGGCTGGTCATCGACCTCGACCCCGGCCCCGGCGCCGACATCACGCTCTGCTGCCGGGTCGCGCAGCTCGTCCGCGAACACCTCGCCGAGGACGGCCTCACCGCCCACGCCAAGACCTCCGGCAGCAAGGGCCTCCACCTGTACGCGGCACTGCGCCCCAGCGACGCCTCCGCCGTCGTCGGCTACGCCCGCTCGCTCGCCGAACGCCTCGCCGCCGAGCACCCCCGGCACGTGGTCAGCCGGATGGCGAAGGCGCTGCGCCGCGGCAAGGTCTTCGTCGACTGGTCACAGAACACCACCGCCAAGACCACCGCCGCGCCCTACACGCTGCGCGCCACCGCCGTGCCCGGCGTCTCCACCCCGCTCACCTGGGGCGAGGTCGAGGAGTGCGCCACCCCCGACGAGCTCGCGTTCACCCCCGACGACGTCCTCGCCCGCATCGCCGAGCACGGCGACCTGCTCGCCCCTCTCCTCGGCCAGGCCGCAGAACTGCCGGGCGTCGACTGACAGTGAGGATGTGACGTGGTGATGTTGCCGGTGGGTCTGACCCTCCGACTGACTGACGTCTCGACTGTCCTGTTTGGGATTTGTCGGCCCGCCGGGCATCACCACGCACGCGGCCGGACGGGTGCTTGTGACTTCATAGGAGCTTGGTCCAGAAGCCCCGTCACTGTCTTGTCCACCCGCCCGACCGGCGCGTGCCGCCCTCGGAACGGACTCGCAAGGACGGACATGACCAGCATGACGCACGACCACCGGGAGATCACCGGCGGAGTCGACACCCACGGCCTCACCCATCACGCGGCGGTGATCGACTCCATCGGCCGGCACCTGGCCGACCGGGAGTTCCCGGCCACGATCCGCGGCTATCGCGACCTGCTGGACTGGATGCGCTCCCACGGCACGCCGAGCGCGGTCGGGGTCGAGGGCACCGGCGCCTACGGCGCCGAACTCGCCCGGGTCCTGACCGCCGCCGGCGTCACCGTCGTCGATGTCGACCGCCCCGACCGCAAGGCCCGGCGGACGAAGGGCAAGTCCGACCCGATCGACGCCTACGCGGCCGCCACCGCCGTGCTGTCCGGCCGGGCCACCGGCGTCCCCAAGAGCCGGGACGGCGTGGTCGAGGCCGTTCGCGTCCTGCGGGTCGCCCGCCGCAGCGCGGTCAAGGCCCGCACCCAGGCCATGAACCAGATCCGCGGCCTGCTCGTCTCCGCGCCAGCTCTGCTGCGCGAGCAGGTCGCCGGCCTGCACCGCGCGGAACTCATACGCACGCTGGCCCGGCTGCGGCCCGGCGACGACCTCTCGGGCCCGCTGGCGGCGACCCGGGCGTCACTGCGGCGGCTGGCCCGCCGCCACCGGGCGATGGACGAGGAGATCGCCGAGCTCGACACCGAGATCGGCCCACTGGTCAGAAAGGCCGCACCCGCACTGCTGGCGCTGTTCGGCGTCGGCCCCGAGACCGCGGGCCAGCTCCTTGCCTCCGCCGGGGACAACCCCGAACGGATGCGCTCGGAGGCCGCGTTCGCCCACCTGGCCGGGGTCGCCCCGATCCCCGCGTCCTCCGGCCGAACTCACCGCCACCGCCTCAACCGCGGTGGCGACCGGGCCGCGAACAACGCCCTGCAGACCATCGTCTTGACCCGGATGCGCTTCGATGCGCGCACCCGCGCCTACGTCGCACGCCGCACCAAGGAAGGCATGTCCAAGAAGGACATCATGCGCTGCCTCAAGCGATTCGTCGCCCGCGAGGTCTACCGCAGCCTGACCAGCACACCAACAACCCACGTCACCCAACCCGCCCTCGCCCCCGCGGCTTGACAGCCATAGGAGCATCCCCCGGACTCCCGGCCCCGGGCGTGGCTTCCGCGGCCATGGGCACACCTCCGGGGCGCGGGGGACTGTGTGATCCGGAAACGGGTCACCGGACGAATCGCGGCTCGGCCCGTGCTGACGTGACACCCACCCCCGGATTGCGCACTTCCCCTCTCCCCCGGCCCTCGGCCGGGAGGTGCCCCACACGCCACTCAAGTGCCGCGCAAGGGCAGCTGCCGGGGCGGTGTCACCCGGCCGGGGCCCACAGCAGACGTGCCAGGGCGATCTCCTCGCGGCGGACGGCCCACGTCCGGCTCCGCGTCCAGGGGCCCCACTAGTCCCGCGTCAAGGGCAGGATGGCGTCGGCGCAGGGCTGTTCGGGATGCAGGCCGAGGCGGCGCAGCGGGGCGGCGCGGACCCGGACGGTGATGTCGCCGCCCCAGCGTCCGCCGGGCGCGGGACCGGGCCCGCAGGCGAGGTCGCAGCGGACGTCCCGTTCGCCGAAGGGCCACCAGTCGATGCCGCGGTCGCGCAGTCAAACGGCGAGGGTGAACCCCGGGCGCGGCAGGCCGGACAGGTTCTCGACGGTGAAGAGGGTCACCCATTCCGCGGGACCCGTGGTGATCGTCGTGGCCATCGGACCAGCGTGCCACCACGGCTGACGCCCCGTCGTCCGGGTTTCCGGGTCCGTGCCGGGTGGTCGGACCCGGCGGGTAGGGTCCGGGGTATGACACAGGGGTTCGATCTCGTGGAAGGTGTCGCGGCCGGTCTCGAGGACCGTGCGGCGGCCTGGTGGTTCGTGCAGGACTTCGCGGAGCACTGGGTCGCTCCGCTCGCGGAGGGCGACGGCTGGGCCGAGGCCGACCTCGCCGCCGCGGAGGAACGGCTCGGGCACCGGCTGCCGGCGGCGCTCCGCGAGGCGTACGGGCGGTTCGGCCGGCGCGAGGACCTCACCGCCAACCACGACCCGCTGCTCGGCCCCGCGGAGCTCCACCTCGACGCCGGGGGCGGCGTCCTGGTCCTCCGTCACGGGAAGCAGGGCGCCGCCTGGGGCATCCCGGTCGACGAACTGCACCGGCCCGACCCGTCCGTGGTGCTGGAGACCGGCGGCACCTGGCGGCCCTGGCTGGACCGGCTCTCGGTGGCCCTGGTCGAACTGGTCCTCTCGGAGTCCCTGCGCGCGCCCGAGGACCGCACCGACCACCTCGAACCGCTCGACGTCCGGACCCTCCTCGGGATCGAGGAGGGCTACGTCCAACTGCCCTTCCCCGACTACCCGGTGTTCTCCGCCCCGTCCGGCAGCCGCTGGTTCGCCGGGGACGACGTCCTGCTCCGCGAGGACGACGGCGGCGCCCTGTACGTCCGGGCCCGCACCCCCGAGGCCCTCGCCGACCTCCGCAAGAACCTCCCGGGCACCTGGCTGAACGCCGACGGCGCATGAACCGCGCGGCCCCCCGACGGCCGGGCCGCCCGCGCCGCCGGCGCCGTGGTCGGCTCGGCCGTCGGGGACGCCCTGGGCACCCTTCGAGTTCGGGCCGGCCGGGGCCTTCTCGGCCCGCTTCCCGGCGCCCGGCGCGGGCGGCGAGATGTGCGGCGGGGGCGGCTGGGAGGCCGGTGAGGCCACCGACGACACCCAGATGGCCATCCTGGTCGCCGAATCGCCGCTGGAGCGCGGCGGGTTGGACCTGCCGGACCTCTTCGACCGCTTCCGGCACTGGGCGGCCTCCGAACCCAAGGACATCGGCATCCAGACCGAGGACGTCCTCACCGGCGGCCTGCCCTGGGACTTGGCGGCAGCGATCCACTTCCAGACCAACCTCCGTGCCGCGGGCAACGGTTCACTCATGCGGGCCGCGACCTCGGCCGTCCGCTTCGCCCGCGCGGGGCGCACGGCCACCATGGACGCCGCCCGCCGGATCGCCGCCCTCACCCACGGCGACCGCGCCGCCTGGGAGGGCACCGCGATCCTGCACGAACTCGTACGGATCGCCCTAGCCGGCGGCGACCCGCTCGCAGCCCTCCCGGCCACCCTCATCGCCGTCGACCCGGAGAACCGCGACCGCCACGCCGCCGTTTGCGCCCCCGACCGGCACCCCGACCGCGCCACCGAGCCCAACGGCGCCGTCTGGCCCTGCCTGGGCTCCGCCGTCTGGGCGCTGCGCACCACCACCGGCTTCGAGCAGGCCCTGCGGGCCGCCGTCGACCTCGGCGGCGACACCGACACCGTCGCCGCCGTCACCGGTACCCTCGCCGGCGCCGTCTACGGCCTGGACGCCGTCCCCACCCGCTGGACCCACCCCCTGCACGTCCCCCTCCCCAGCTCCGCCGGCCGCGTCCTGCGCCTGTCCGACCTCCTCGACCTCGCCCACCGCCTGGACTCCTGAACCCCTTGGCGGCCCCGCACGCGTACCGCCCACTGCCGGGCCTTCAGGCCGTGACGGAGCTCCTTACGGAAGTCGGACGGAACGCCCGGGCAGGTCGGCGGGCCCGGGCCACCTGCCTATCCTCGGAGGCGTGAACGTGCCCGACGGCGACAGCCGCCCCCCGAACGCCGGCCGCATCCTGGTGGTCGACGACGACCCGACCGTCGCCGAGGTCGTCACCGGCTACCTCCGGCGGGCCGGGTACACCGTGGACCGGGCCGCCGACGGCCACCAGGCGCTGGCCGCCGCCGCCAGCGGCCCCGACCTGGTGGTGCTCGACCTGATGCTGCCCGGGATCGACGGCCTGGAGGTCTGCCGCCGGCTGCGCGAGACCGAGCACGGCGCCCGGCTGCCGGTGGTGATGCTCACCGCCAAGGGCGACGAGTCCGACCGGATCCTCGGCCTCGAACTCGGTGCGGACGACTACGTCACCAAGCCCTTCAGTCCGCGCGAACTGGTGCTGCGGGTCCGCTCCGTGCTGCGCCGCGCCGGGGCCGCGGCCGCCGCGACCCCTGCGGCGGCCCCCGCGCTGCTGGCGAGCGGCGACCTGGAACTCGACCCGCAGGCCCGCCGCGCCCGCCGGGCCGGTGCCGAACTGTCGCTCACGCTGCGCGAGTTCGACCTGCTGGCGTTCTTCCTCCGGCACCCGGGCCAGGTCTTCGGACGGGAGGAGCTGATGCAACGGGTGTGGGGCTGGGAGTTCGGCGACCTGTCCACGGTGACCGTCCACGTCCGCCGACTGCGCGAGAAGATCGAGGACGACCCGGCCGCGCCGCGCCTGATCAGCACCGTCTGGGGCGTCGGCTACCGCTTCGACCCGGTGGGGAGCTGACCGCCATGAGGGACCTGCTGTTGATCGCCGCCTTCGCGGCCCTGGGCGCCGGCGCGGCCGGCCTGCTCGGCTGGCCCGCGGTGCGGCTGCTGCGCCGCCGCTCGGTCGCGCTGTCGCTGCTGTGCGTCGCCGTGGTGACGGTCGTGGCGATGACCGCGGGCACGGTGGCCGTGGCGCAGGCGATGTTCCTGTCGGAGCACGACCTCGGCGTGGTGGTCACGGTGACCCTGATGGCCGCAGTGGTCTCGCTGGCGACCGCGGCGCTGCTGGGCCGCCAGGTGGTGGCGGGCAGCCGGGCGCTGGCCGCGGCCGCACGGACGGTGGGCAGTGAGGACGGTTTCGCCCCGCCGGCACAGCCGCTCGGCAGCGAACTCGCGCAACTCAGCGCGGAGTTGGCGGCGACGAGTGCCCGTCTCGCGGAGTCCAGGCGGCGTGAGCAGGCACTGGAGCAGTCGCGCCGGGAGTTGATCGCCTGGATCTCGCACGATCTGCGCACCCCGCTGGCGGGCCTGCGGGCGATGGCGGAGGCGCTGGAGGACGGGGTCGCCGAGGAGCCGCAGCGCTATCTGACCCGGATGCGCACCGAGGTGGACCGGCTGACCGGCATGGTGGACGACCTGTTCGAACTCTCCCGGATCCAGGCCGGCGCGCTGACGCTCTCGCCGTCGCGCCTGTCGGTCTACGACCTGGTCGGCGACGCGATCGCCGGCGCCGCCCCGCTGGCCCGCGAGCGCGGCGTGCGGCTGGAGGGCGGCCCGGTGGCCGCCGAACCGGTCGAGGTGGACGGTCGGGAGATCAGCCGCGTGCTCGGGAACCTGCTGGTCAACGCGATCCGCTGCACCCCCGCGGACGGGGTCGTGGCGGTCGCGGCACGGCGTGCGGAGGACGAGGTGCTGGTATCGGTGACGGACGGCTGCGGGGGCATCCCCGAGGCGGACCTGCCACGGGTCTTCGAGACCGGCTTCCGCGGCGGCGCCGCCCGGACGCCACGGAGCGCGAGCGGCGGTGCCGGCCCGCACCACGGGGACTCCGGGGCGGGCCTCGGCCTGGCGATCGTCCGGGGCATCGTGGAGGCGCACGAGGGACGGGCGACCGTCCGCAACGTCGCCGGCGGCTGCTGCTTCGAGATCGCGCTGCCGGCCGCCGAGGCCGCCCGGGTCTGAGCGGCGGACCCGCCCGCGGGGCCGGGAGCCCCGGTCCCGCGGACGGGCCGGGGTCACTGCGCGAACGGCCGGGCCGGCTCGGTCACCGGCGGCGCCGGGGTGTCGGCGGGCGGAGGGGTGGTGTCACCGGTGGGCGGGGGAGCGGTGCCGTCGGTGGGCGGCTCGGTCGTGGCGGGCGGTGCGGCCCCGACCGTGAGCACGATCCTCTTCGCGTCCGCGTAGGCGGGGTTGGGCACCGAGCCCAGGTCGGTCAGCGTGGTGGTGACGATCGCCGGGACGTCGGCCAGCCAGTTGTAGGTCTTCGACTGCACGATGACCGTCTGGGTGTGCGGCAGCCCGTTGCAGAGGATGCCGGCCGGCGCCGCCCGGGTGGTGCCGAACGAGACGGCCTCCGAGTCCTCCGGGTCGGTCTGCTCGACGGACACGTTCAACGACCGCTCGCCGGACGGGCTGTCGCAGAGGTAGGTGACATCGGCCCGGACCCGGCTCGGGATCTTGGGGTCGATCACGGCCCGGTCGATGCCGACCAGGGTGACCGCCGATGCCGGCGCGGCCAGCACGAGCGGGCTGCCAGCGGCGAGTAAGGCCGCCAGGGTGGCCGTCAACCTCCTAGGGGTGGGTGCTGCCTCGACCATGACCCGGACGGGCTCCGGCGGCGCGGCGGGGCCGTCCGGGGCGCGGCCACCCGGCCCGCCCCACCTGTCGAGAGGGACGACGCACGTGGCCGACCTCCGCCGACGGTTACACCTGCTCAGCCTGCTGACTCTGCTCGCCGCAGTGCCCGCACTCGTGCTGGTGGTGCTGGGCAGCCCCCGGGCCGCGGCCCACGGCGCGCCGATGGCGCCCGGCAGCCGGACCTTCCTCTGCTACCGGGACGCCATCACCCCCACCGGGGAGATCAAGCCCCGCAACGCGGCCTGCGCCTCCGCGGCCGCCACCGGCGGCACCACGCCGTTCTACAACTGGTTCTCCGTGCTGCGCTCGGACGGCGCCGGCCGCACCCGCGGCTTCGTGCCCGACGGACAGCTGTGCAGCGGCGGCAACCCCGACGTCACCGGCTTCGACCAGGCCCGCACCGACCGGCCGCTGACCCGCCTGACCAGCGGTGCCCCGTTCACCTTCGGCGACAACGCCTGGGCGGCCCACCCCGGCAGCTTCCGCCAGTACGTCACCAAGGACGGCTACGACCCGACCGAGCCGCTCACCTGGGACGCCCTGAAGAGCACGCCCTTCCGGTCGGTCGCCGACCCGCCGCTCTCGGGCACGGTCGGCACGATCGACGACAAGTACACCTGGAGCGGCCCGCTGCCCGCGAACACGTCCGGACGGCACGTCATCTACACCGTCTGGCAGCGCTCGGACAGCACCGAGACCTTCCTACTCCTGCTCCGACGTGGTCTTCGACGGCGGCACCGGCCAGGTCACCGGCGTCGGCGACGGCAGCGGCCCGACCGAACCGCCGCCGGCCGGCGCCGCCTGCTCCACGGCCTACCGCACGGTCGGCAGCTGGTCCGGCGGCTAGCAGGGCGAGGTGACGGTCAAGAACACCGGCACCACCCCGATCCTCGGCCGGGTGGTCCACTTCACCCTGCCCGGCGGCCAGTCGCCGGCGAGCGTCTGGAACGGTGTCAGCACCGGGACGGGCACCGCCGCCACCGTCGACAACGCGGACTGGAACGGATCCCTCGCCGTCGGTGCCTCCACCACCTTCGGCTTCGTCGCCGACGGCGGCGCGCCCGACCCCGCGGCCGGGTACTCCCGCACGGTCATGTGACCGCCGTCCGGCCCGGCCGTCCCCCGGCCTGCCGGCGCGCCGCCCGCCGGCAGGCCCACCACGGCCCGGCCCCGCCCGCCGGCAGGCCCACCACGGCCCGGCCCCGCCCGCCGCCGTGGCCGTCCCGCACCCGACGGTGTGGCGGACCGTCAGCCGCCCGCGGGCCGCTGCGGAGACCCGGCCGACCCGCACCGCGAGGTGAGCACGCCCCGGCCGGTACCGCCTAGGCTGGCTCCATGAGGGCGCTGCGCAGTCTCGACCGCCGACTCTTCGCCCGCGTCGCCGTCAGCCGGCTGCGCGGGGCCCACCCCGTGCTGCCACGGCTCAGCAAGGCGGCCAACCACGGGGTGCTCTGGTTCGGCGTCGCCGCCGCGCTCGCCGCCACCGGCAACCGCACCGCCCGGCGGGCCGCACTGCGCGGCGCCGGCTCGCTCGCCCTGGCCTCGCTGCTGGCGAACGTCCCGGCCAAGTACGCCACCCGGCGGCCCCGGCCGCTGCTCGACGACGTCCCGCTCGCCCGCCGGCTGGCCGTGCAGCCGCTGACCACCTCCTTCCCCTCCGGGCACTCCGCCTCCGCCGCGGCCTTCACCGTCGGCCTGGCGATCGAGTCGCCCGCGCTCGCCGCCTGCGCGGCCCCGCTGGCCCTCGGTGTGATGGCCTCCCGGGTGTACGTCGGGGTGCACTACCCGGGCGACGTGCTCGCGGGAGCGGCACTCGGCGCCGGTGCCGCGCTGCTCACCACCCGGTGGTGGCCGCGCGCCGCCGAGGAGCCCGCGCGGGCCGCTCCGGCCCGGATCGCCGCCCCCGCCCTGCCGCGCGGCGCCGGCCTGGTCGTCGTGGTCAACGCCGACTCCGGGCCGGACGGCCCCGACGCCACCCTCGTCGAACTGCGCCGTCTGCTCCCCGAGGCGGAGATCGTCGAACGCGGACCGGAGGACGACCTGCCCGCCCTGGTCGAGCGGGCCGCCGCCCGGGCCGCGGAGGCCGGCGGAGCGCTCGGCATCTGCGGCGGCGACGGGTCCGTCAACCTGGCCGCCACCGTCGCCCGCCGCGCCGGCCTGCCGCTCGCCGTCTTCCCCGGCGGCACCCTCAACCACTTCGCCCTCGACCTCGGCGTCGACGAACTCGCCCGTGCGGCAGAGGCGGTGGAGAGCGGCAGCGCGGTCGCCGTCGACCTCGGCCGGGTCAGCGCACCGGACGGCACCGACCTGCCCTTCCTCAACACCTTCAGCATCGGCGTCTACCCCGACCTCGTCCGCGTCCGTGAACGGCACGAGAAGCGGTTCGGCAAGTGGCCCGCCCTCGCCGTCGCCCTGGTCGAGGTGCTCTCCTCCGCCGAACCCGTCCGGGTCTCCGTCGCCGGGGTGCCGCGCAACCTGTGGCTGCTGTTCGCCGGCAACAGCGTGTACGACCCGCCCGGTTTCGCCCCGACCCGGCGCAGCCGGCTCGACGACGGACTGCTCGACGTCCGCGCGGTCGACGGCAGCCACCCGTTCGCCCGGACACGGCTGGTCGCCGCCTTCCTGCTCGGCACCCTCGGCCGCTCCCCGGTCTACCGCGAGGCCCGGCTGTCCGCCCTCGATCTCACCGACCTGCGCGGCGTCGCCCACGCCGCGGTGGACGGCGAGGTCGTCGACGCGCCCGACCACCTGGTCCTCGCCAAGACGCCCGCCGGGCTGACGGTCTACCGCCCGGCCGAGTCCTGACCCGGCCCGGCCCCGGCCGGCCCGACCACGGCCGCGACCCCGCGGTGGCGGAGCCGTTCGGCGAGGAACTCCATCTCCACCAGGGTGCCGGTGAGACCGGTCGCGGCCAGTTCGTCCGCGAGGCGGCGCGCCTCGGCGAGCGAGCGGGTGCCGTCCTCGCGCAGCGCGCGCAGCAGACCGACCAGGCTCACCGCGGGCCCCGCCGGGCGGACCGCGAACGTGCCGTGCTCCGCCAGCAGCGCCCGCCGGACGGACGCGGGCGCCGGGCCCCACTCGTCGCCGCAGGAGACGAGCGAGCAACCGGCGCAGTCCGTGTCGATGCCCCAGCCGAGCCGCCCCGACCGGACGAACTGGCCGATGTCCTCGAGGAGGGCGCCGCCGCACCTCCCGCACTCCGTCGTTCTCCGCACGGCCTGAACGGTCACCGAGCCCCCCTTTCTCCGGGACGCATCCTGCCACCGCCTGCACCAGGGACGGCAGGTCGGGGACACCCGGCCGTCCCGGTCGGCCGCCGGGAGGTCCGCCCGGCACCTGGCGCCCCGGCCGACGGGCATGATGGGGGAGTGCCCGAAGGCGACACCGTCTACCGCACGGCCGTGCAGCTGCGGGAGGCCCTGGCCGGCCACCGGCTGACTGCGGCCGACCTGCGCGTGCCCGCCCACGCGACCGCCGACCTGACGGACCGCCTGGTGCTGGACGTCGTGCCGCGCGGCAAGCACCTCCTCACCCGTTTCGACGGCGGCCTCACCCTCCACACGCACCTGCGGATGGACGGCCGGTGGGCGGTCTTCCGTGCCGGGGAGAAGTGGCACGGCGGCCCGGCACACCAGATCCGCGCCGTGCTCGGCACCGCCGAGCGGACGGCCGTCGGCTACCGTCTGCCCGTCGTCGAACTGCTCCGCACCGCCGACGAGGACCGGGCCGTCGGCCACCTCGGCCCCGACCTGCTCGGCCCGGACTGGGACGCCGCCGAGGCGCTGCGCCGACTCGCCGCCGACCCGGCCCGGCCGGTCGGCGAGGCCCTGCTCGACCAGCGCAACCTGGCCGGCATCGGCAACGTGTACGCCAACGAGCTGTGCTTCATGGCCGGCGTCACCCCGTGGACGCCGGTCGGCGAGGTCGCCGTGCTCGACCGGGTGCTCGCCAAGGCGCAGCACCTGCTGGAGGCCAACAAGCTGCGGGCCGAGCGGATCACCACCCGCGACCCGCACCCGGACCGCCGGACCTGGGTCTACGGCCGGGCGCGTCGCCCCTGTGCCCGCTGCGGCACCCCGCTGCGGACGGCCCCGCACGCCGAGGACCGCCCCGCCGTCTGGTGCCCACGCTGCCAGCGCGGCCCGACCCCCGGCTGAACCGCCGGCGCCCCCGACGGCGCGGCTGCCTCACGCGGTGCGCCCGGTGGCGTCGAGGCGGGCGAGGTGCAGCGCGGCCGGGTGGAGGCAGGCGGTGAGGCGGGAGGCCTGTGCGGCGGGCAGTCCGCCGAGGCGGTCGGCGAGGTCCTCGACGGTGTCCCGGGCGATCTCGGCGGCGACCTCCGCCGGCCCGGCCGCCGGGCCGAGCTTGGAGACGGCGGAGGCCGCCCGGGCCGGGGTGCGCAGGGCGGCCGCCTGTTCGACCAGCCAGCCGGGCACGCCGGCCGCCCCACCGGCCGGGACGGCGTACGGGCGGGCGCCGCCGTACCGGGCGTCCTCGGCGAAGCCCGCCTGCTTGACCTTGAGCACCGGCCGCCCGGCCTCCACCGGCACGTCCTCGGCGGGCTTCAGCACGTACCCCTCGGCGAGGTTCGCCGCGAGCGGCGGCAGGTCGAATCCGGCGGGGACGAGGCTGGGAAAGGCCGCGGGCAACTGCTGCAGCCGCACCAGCGGGCCCTCGGCGAGCAGCGGCGCGCACGGCAGCGCGGCCGCCGCGGCGGCCCGCCGCAGCACCGCGTCGCCCGCCCACCACCGCTCGCCGCGGACCTCGACCACCGCGTCGAAGACCGACCAGTGCAGGCCCGGCGCGTACCAGACCCCGGTCTGCACGGCCTGGGCACCGTCCTCCGGCGGGACGGCCGGGTGCGGGTAGCGGCCGCCGAAGAGCTCGCCGTACAGCACCACCCGCCCGGGCGTGCGGTACTCCTCCCGCAGCGCCCCGGCGGCCCGTGCGGCGGCCACCGCCAGGCCCGGCCAGATCCGGGCGAGCCCGAAGAACCCGTCCAGCGCGTCGCCTTCCAGCAGCTCGCGCCGCTTGGCCGGCCGTACCGTGCCGCCCTCGCAGAGCAGGGCGAGGTGGGCGCCGTGCACCTTCTCGGTGGCCGTCCAGCGGCGGACGGCGGACCGGCTGAGCGCCGCCCGCTCGGGGATCTTCGGATAGGGGGCGAAGACGCTCTCGGACATCCGCCGAGCATCCCGGCCGGTCCCGCCGGGCGGCAACGGGATTACCAGCCGGCCGGCCGGTCCACGCCGTCCGTGGTCGGGCCCGTCCGTCGTCGGGCCCGTCCGTGGTCAGGGCTCGACGAGTGCCGGGTGCCGCGGGTCGTCGACCTTCACGGCCAGGTCGGCGGCCTCCCGCGGACGGGTCTCCTCCTCGTAGCGGGCGAAGGCGGGCAGCGTCCAGCGCTCCGCCTCGGCGGTGTGCCGGGCGAGCGCGCCCGGGCCCATCGCCAGGTGCACCGTGAGCTCGAACGGCAGCCAGCGGCCGAGCAGCAGCGGCCCGTCCAGCAGCAGCACCCCGCCCGGCGGCAGCTCGGTGTAGGGCGCCCGGGTGGCCCGGTCGGCGCCGGCGTCCCACAACGAGGGCAGCACCCGTCCGCTGCCGCCCGGGTCGAGCGGTGCCAGCACCTCGCGCAGCAGTGCGCCGTCGTCGAGCCACAGGTCGTGGAAGGCGTCGGAGTCCCGCCGGCCGTACTCCAGGCGGATCGAGGCCGGCCGCAGGAAGTCCGCGGCGGACACCCGGAGCACCGGGCGGCCGCGCAGCCGCAACGGCCCGACCAGGGCGTCCGCGAGCTCACCCGGCCGCGCGGCGTCGGCGCCGTCCACCGCGACCCGCACCCACGGCGCGGCCCGGGCGGCGTCCTCGACCCGGTCGGCGACCAGGGCGGTCAGCCGTTCCGTGGAGATCGGTGTCACCCGCACCCTGCTGCTCCTTCCCGTCGGCCCGGCCGACTATATTTCGCCGCGACTGACGGGCCGTCGGGGCCCGGCGCCGTACCCGAGGGGAGACCGCCGTGTCCGAACCGACCCTGGCCGATGTCGATGCTCTCGCCGCCCGCGCCCACGCCGGGCAGGTCGACAAGATCGGCGTCGCGTACGTCGAGCACGTCCGGGCGGTGGCGGCCGGTCTCGCCCCGTTCGGCACCGGTCTCCAGATGGCCGGGCTGCTGCACGACGTGCTGGAGGACACTCCGCTGACGGCCGAGGACCTGCTGCGCGCCGGGGTGCCGTCCGCCGTGGTGGCGACCGTCCGGCGGGTCACCAAGGTCCCGGGCACGCCCTACGAGGAGATGCTGGCGCAGATCGCCGGGGACCACTCCGCGGCCCTGCTGAAGATCGCGGACAACGCGCACAACTCGCTGCCCGAGCGGGTGGCCCGGCTCGACGGGGCGGACCGGCGGCGGCTCGCCGAGCGCTACCGGGCGGCCCGCCGGGTGCTGTGGCCGGCGGTCGGCGAGGCCGACGTCCGTGCCGTCGTCGGCCTGGTCAACCCCGCTCTGCTGGCCGAGCTCGGCTGACACCGGTGCTCGTGGCGGCGCCGGACCGGTGTGGCCCCCGGGCCCGGGCAGGAGCACGCTGGAAGCAGGAACGCGGCCGGCCCCGCCCGCCGCGGCGGCGCGCTGCCGCCGGGTGTCACGGGCCCGCCGACCGCCCGAGCACAGGGAGCGGCCATGTCCGACATGCACCAGCGGATGAACGACAAGACGGAGCGGGACGAGGAGGACGTGCGCTCGCGCGACCCCGAGGAGGGCATCACCTCGTACCAGACCGCGCACGCGCAGGACGAGTCGACGGCCGAGGGCGACCGCCTCGACGAGCCCTCCGAGGAGCTCGGCCGGTGAGCGCGCTCGCCGGCGAGGGGCCGCACACCAGCGAGTGGCAGGTGCGGTTGGTGATCACCGAGGACGGCGACGTCACCAGGGCGCACGCCGTCCTCGAGTCCGGCGGCACGGCGATGGAGGGCACCGGCGCGATGCAGGCCGACGCCGAGGCGCGCCGCAGCACCCACGATCCCGCCGTCCCCGCCATCGGCGACGAGCTCGCCGTCGGCCGCGCCCTGCTCGACCTCGGACACCGCCTGGTGCACGCCGGTTCCGTCGCCGCCGAGGCCGCCGAGTCGGCCCGCCGCCGCGACACGGAGTAACCGTGCACGACCGACCCGCCCACCGCCGGAAGAAGGTAGCCGAAGGCGACAAGTAGTGTGCGAAACAGCTGAATCGTGACCTTCCAGCACCCGCGGACCGGAACCCGCCGGACCGCGGGTGCGTCACTGTCGGTGGCCGTACGCCCGGTACGGTGACCGACGTCATGGTGGCAGGAACGGTGGACGAGAACAGAGGCAAGGGCGGCCCCGAGGGCCAGGCCCCCCAGGACGCTGCGATACCGCAGGACGCGCGCTGGGAGCTCCCCGGCTACACGCACGAGCGCGAGCTCGGTGCGGGAGCAGCCGGGCGCGTCGTGCTGGCCAGCCACGACGCGACCGGCACCCCCGTCGCGGTCAAGTACCTCAACGGCGACCACGCCGACCACGAGAACTTCCGCACCGAGGCCGAGCTGCTCGCGGGCCTCGACTCCCCGCACGTCACCCGTCTGTACGAGTACGTGGAGGGCCCGCAGGGCGCCGCCATCGTCATGGAGCTCGTCGACGGCATCTCCCTGCGCGACCTGTTGCAGGCCGAGGGCGCCACCGGCCCCGAGGCCGCACTGGCCGTGCTCAAGGGCTCGCTGCTCGGCCTCGCCGACGCCCACCGGGCGGGCGTGGTGCACCGCGACTACAAGCCCGGCAACGTCATCGTCACCACCGAGGGCGTCTCCAAGCTGGTCGACTTCGGCATCGCGGTGCCCAGCGGCGCCAAGGGCGACATCGCCGGCACCCCCGCCTACATGGCGCCCGAGCAGTGGGCCGGCGAGCCCGCCTCGCCGCGGGGCGACGTCTACGCCGCGACCGCCACCTTCTTCGAGTGCCTGACCGGCGCCAAGCCGTACGCGGGCACCACGCTGATGGAGCTGGCCGTCCAGCACACCGAGGCGGACATCCCCGACGAGCAGGCGCCCGAGGCGCTGCGCCCGCTGATCCGCTCCGGCCTCGCCAAGACCCCGCAGGACCGGCCGGAGGGCGCCGCCGACCTGGTCGCCGACCTGGAGGCGGTCGCCGCCGGCACGTACGGGCCCGAGTGGGAGGAGCGCGGCCGCCGCCAGCTGGCCGGCCTGGTCGCCCTGCTGCCGCTGCTGCTGCCCCACCCGCACGGGCATGCCGCCGGCAACACCTCCGTCGCCACCACCACCCTCCCGCAGGGCGCGGGCGGCGGCGTCACGGCCGTCCGCCGGTTCGGTCCGCGAGCCAAGCTGCTGAGCGCGGCCACCGGACTCGTCCTGCTCGGCGGCACCCTGGCCGGGGTCGCGGCCGCCGGAGCCTCCGACTCGACCACCACCACCGAGGTCGCCGCACCGAAGGCCACCACGACCTTCGGTGCCGACGGGCCCGTGGCGGTACCGTCGCCGAGCGCCTCGCCGTCCGGATCGCCCTCGGTGTCCGCCTCGGCCTCGGCCTCCCCGTCGGCCTCGGCGTCCCCGAGCACCTCCCCGACCACCTCGCCGTTCGCCTCGCCGAGCCCCACCCCGACCAAGAAGCCCACCACGGCCCCGCCGACCACGCCGCCGACCAGCGCCCCGCCGACCACGCCCACGACCAGTGCCCCGCCGCCGCCGACCCTGCGGGTCCTCCGGCTGAGCGTGAGCACCACCTGTGGCAACCGGTCCTACGAAGTGGTCGCCAGGATCACGGCCGCGACGGACGGTGTGGCGAGCGGCACCGTGACCGTTGCCTGGTACTCGGGCGTGAGCCGGCTGCCGGCCTCCACCGTGCAGGTCACCATCCCGAAGGGGACGAAGACCTTCACCACCACCCTGTCTGCTCCGAGCACCACGGGCTCCTGGAGCGCGCGGGTGAGCTCGAATCCGGCGGCCGAATCGGGTCAGGGCAGCTCGTCCGGTCCCGTCAACACGAGCACCTGCGTCATCCTGACCTGAGGAACGAGACATGAGCACCCCGCAGCAGCCGGACGAGGACGCCACCGTCCGCTTCGGCTCGAAGCCGCCCCGGGCGGACCAGACCGTGCGCCTCAACGCGCCCGCCGCCGACCCGGAGGCGACCGTCCGCCTCGGCTCGTCGCCGGTGCCCGCGCCGGACCCGGAGGGCACCGTCCGCCTGGGCCCGGCGAAGCAGCCGGACCCGGACGGCACCGTGCGCCTCAACGCGCCGCGGTCGACCCCGGACGCGACGGTCCGGCTGAACGCGCCCGCGCCCGCGCCGGACCCGGAGGGCACCGTGCGGCTCGGCCCGGCGAAGCAGGCCGACCCCGAGGGCACCGTCCGGCTGAACGCCGCGAAGCCGGACCCGGAGGCGACCGTCCGCCTCGGCTCGTCCCCCGTGCCCGCGGCGGACCCGGACGGCACCGTCCGGCTGAACCCCGCGCAGCCCAACCCCGAGGCGACCGTCCGGCTCGGCGGTGCCGGGGCGCGGCCCGCCCCGCAGGCGTACGTTCCGCCGCCCTCGCAGCAGCAGCCGCCGGCCGAGAGCTTCGAGAGCGCCACCTTCCTCGACCCGCAGGTCTGGCCGACCCCGCCGGTCGGCACCGCCGTCCCCGCGCCGACGCCGGCCATGGGCACCCCCCTCACGCCCGCCATGGGCACCCCGGTCACCCCGGCCATGGGCACCCCGGTGCCCCCGGCTGCGGTCCCGGCACCCGCCGCGCAGGACGGACTGCAGCGCTTCGGGCCGGGCGTGCCCCCGCAGGCGGCCGCCGTCTGGCACGGGGCGACCGCGGTCCCGCCGGCCCCGGAGCAGCCGAAGCGCCGGCGCCGCCGCTGGCTGCTGCTGCCGCTGCTCCTGCTGATCGCGGTGCTCGCCTGGCTGGCCTGGGACCGCTACGGCCGGCCGGTCGCGGTGACCGGGGTCGCCGTCCGTACGGACAACGCGAAGGGCCCGGCCTGCGACGGCACGGCGGTGATCACCGGAGCGATCTCCACCGAGGGCGGCGCGGGCAATGTCCGCTACCGCTGGAAGCGCAGCGACGGCACCGACTCCGGTGTCCTCACCCAGCCGGTGTCCAGCGGCCGTCGCACCACGGACGTGGTGCTCCGCTGGACCTTCCAGGGCCACGGCAGCATGCAGGCGACGGCCACCCTGGAGATCGTCGGCCCGGGCAGCGGCACCTCCTCGGTGACCTTCCCCTACACCTGCCCCTGATGACCTGCACTTGACGGAACACCCTCCCCTGTCGGAGGCACCCCGGCACCCGGCCCGCAACGGCCGGGTGCCGGCACGTTACTGACACCGTGTCAACACGCCGGTGGGACGCCCCTGTCGGGCGGGCGCACGGAGGCCCTACCCTGCGTCCATGATCCTGCGCTCCGCGAAGCGGCTCGTGCTCCTTCTGCCGGTGCTCTGGCTGACCTCGCTCACCTACGTGGCCTGCGCCGTGCTGCTCGTCCACCTGCGCCACACCGATCCGGAGGTCGAGCGCGAGATCGCGCAGGGCGCGGACCGGTGGCCGGCCCTGGCCGCACTCGCGGTGGCCACCGCGGTCGCCACCGCCTGGGCCCGGCGGCCCGACCGGCGTCGCCGGTTCCCCTGGCACCGGCTGGCGGCGCGGGCGCTCGCGCTGTTCGTCACGGCCGTGTCCGTCGCGCTGCTCTCGTACCACCGGGGCGGCCCCGACTTCGACCACCTGCTGGGCCTCGGCGCCGTCACCACCTTCGCGGTCGTGCTGTGCATCCTCGGCTGGGGACTGCTCAACCTCGGCCCGGCCCGGGCGGCGGCCGGCGCGGTGGCCGCGCTGGCGGCCTCGGCGCTCTGGCTGGCGCGCGCGCCCGAGCGTTCAACCGTCGCGGTACTGGCCGCGGCGGCGCTGCTGGTGGCGCTCGGCACCACGGCGGCCGCGGTCTGGCGGGTGCCGCGGGTGCGGCTGCTGGCCGGGCTGCCCCCGGTGGAGTGGACCGGCGGCGGCGTCCGACCGCCGGAGCGCCGGCCGGTGCCCGGCGAGATGTGGTGGGCGGACGTGCCGTTCGAGGAGTCCGGCGGGTCCAAGGACCGGCCGGTGCTGGTGGTGCGGGTCCTGGAGGGCCGGCTGGAGGTGCTGAGGAGCACCAGCCAGGACCGGCTCGGCCGCAGCGACCACATCCGGCTGCCCACCGGTGCCTGGAACCCGGAGGCGGCCCACGACAGCTGCCTCGACCTTCGGCTGCGCACCCTGACGGCGGACCGGCTGCGCCGCTACGCCGGGCCGTGCCCGGTCGGGGTGTGGCGGGTGGTCCGCGGCCGCACCCTGCCGCTGGTGAAGCCGCCGCGGACGGTCCGCCGGGCAGGGGCCGCCGGGCAGGCCGCGCCGCGGCAGCGCCGTCCCGTCGTCGAACCCGTTGCCGAGCCCGCCTCCGAACCGGGCGGCGCGCCCCGCGGCCTCCGCAGGCCACCGCGCGGGGGCGACTCCGGGAAGGCGGGGGCCGGCGGCACCGGCTGATGCAACGACCGCGGCCGGGCCCGTCGGGACACCGCCCGAGGGGCCCGGCCGCGGTGTGCCGGGGGGAGGCCGTCAGCAGCGGCCGACGGCCTCGCAGTCCTCCCATCGGGTGCCGGTGCCGGACTTGGTGCCGGTGGCCTCGTCGCCGCCGCGGGCGGGGGCGTTCAGCGACTTGAGCTTCGGGGTGACCGGGGTGGCGGCCGGCGCGCTCGGGGTGGCGGCGGGGCCGGCGGCGAGCCGGACGGCGATGGCGTCGATCACCGGGCGCGGGCTGGTGCCGGCGAAGTTGCTGATCATCACGGAGAAGATCAGCTTGTGGCCGTCGGGCGCGGTGGCGTAGCCCATCAGGTTGTCGACGCCGCTCATCGAGCCGCTCTTGGCGTGCACGTTGTTCTCGGCCTTGGTGCCGCGCATGCGGGCGGCCAGGGTGCCGCCGACCATCCGGTCCGGGTTGCCGGCCACCGGCAGGGCGTTGTACCAGGAGTTGAACCAGGGCTTGTCCTGGGCGACCTTGAGCAGGCCGGCCATCTTGGCCGGGGTGATCAGGTCGTAGCGGGAGAGGCCGGAGCCGTCGACCTGGCGGCCGCCCGGGTTCTCCAGGCCGTTGGCCTTGAGGAAGCCCTTGACCTGGGCGACGCCGGTGGCCCAGTCGCCCTTCCCGCCCTTGACCTTGCCGATCTCCTTGGTCAGGTGCTCGGCTATGCCGTTGTTGCTGATCTTCAGCATCGGGACGATCAGCTCGGCGAGGGTCTTGGACTGGTGCGAGGCGACCGGCGCCGAGGTCTCGGCTCCGGTGGCGGACGCGACGCCGTGCTGCACCGTCACGCCGTGCCGGGCGAGCGCACCGGCGAAGACCTTGGCCGCGTAGGTGGCCGGGTCCTCGACCGTCACCCAGTAGGTGGCCGGGGCGGAGCCGGCCGCGATGCTGCCGGTGAGCAGCAGCTCGTTGGCGCCGCGGCGGCGGTCGACGCCCGCGGAGGCGCCGCTGCCGGCCGCGCCGGTGGTGATGCTGCCGGTGAACTTCATCGGCGCCTCGGCGGGCACCAGGGCGACCTTGGCCTTCTCGCCGGCCGCACCCGGGGTGACGGTCACCTGGACGGTGTCCATGGTGTACTCGGCGTCGTTGGCGATCGTCAGACCGGAGATCTGCGGGCTGTAGGAGTACGGCTCGTCGTCCCAGGTCCAGCCGGGGCCGAGCGGAGTGGAGTCGTAGCGGGTGCCGTCGGCGAGCACCCGGCCGGTGACGGTGGTGATGCCCGAGGCCGCGACCTTGGCCGCCAGGTCCTCCAGGTCCTGGACGAGCAGGCTGGGGTCGCCGCCGCCCTTCAGCACCAGGTCGCCGGCGAGCTTGTTCCCGTACACGGTCCCGGTGCTGCGGACCTCGGTGGTGAACCGGTAGTCGGCGCCGAGCAGGTCGAGGGCGGCCGTCGAGGTGACGGTCTTCATGGTGGACGCCGGGGTGAGCAGCGCGCCGGGCTGGCGGGAGTACAGCACCTGGCCGGTGGCGGCGTCGAGCACCTGGACGCCGGCCTGCGCGTTGGCGAGGCGGGCATCGGCGAGCAGCGCGTCGAGGTCGGCCGTCAGCGTCGCGTCGGCAGGCGCGGGATTGTCGGCCTGGGCCGAGCCGGCGAGCAGGGACGCGGCGAGTGCGGCGGCGGCCAGCGGCAGGCCGCGGCGGTACAGGCGTGCGGGCACAGATGCTCCAGGAATCGGGTACGGCGGGGCGCGCGCGTCGCCCACGCCCCCGTTTTGGCCTGCACATTATCAGTTGATGCAACATCAGTTGATCTTCGGGTGGGGCGGCCGTGCGGCCGTCCCCCGAGCCCGGGTACACGCTCCTGTCCATGGACACGCCTCGGCGGGCCGGAAGGTCTCACGGGAATTTCGACCGGTCTGCGGAAGCGCGCGGGACCGCGGCCGGGTGGGGGATCAGCCCACGGAGAAGGCCGTGACCCCGGCGTCCGTGCCCACCAGCACCCGCCCGCCGGCGAGCACCGGGGAGGCGAAGTGCGGCGCCGGGCCGGTCTTCGCCTGCTGCAGCACCCGCCCGGTCGCCGGGTCGAGGGCGAGCAGCACGCCGCGGTGGTCGTCCACCACCCAGACCGCGCCGCCGCCGACCACCGGCGAGCCGCCGCGCTCCAGGTCCACCTGCCAGTCCCGGTGCAGCGAGCCGTCCTGGCCCACCGTCACCCGGGCGAGGCCCTGCTGGCAGGGCACGTACACCGCCGAGCCGTCTACCGCGGCTCCGCCGTACGCCGGGCAGACCGTCGCCTGCGCCACCTGCCCGCCGATGCCGCCGAGGTGCTGCGCGTCCAGCACGTACGCCTCGCCCCGCTTGCCGACGGTCAGCACGTGGCCGCCGACCCGCACCGGGGAGAGCGAGCCGAGGTCCAGGTCCTGGGCGTTGTCGTCCGCCCAGGTCGAGGGGGCGAACCAGTCGATCCGCTGCAGCTCGGGGGAGAGCGCCAGCACCGAGTCCGAGCCGTCGTACGAGCCGCCCGTCGACTCGCCGTTGCCGACCGTCACCAGCAGCCGGTCGCCGTCCACCACCGGCCCGCCGCTCGCCCAGATCCCGCCCTCGCGGCCGGTCGGCACCGCGTAGGAGAGCACCGTCCCGGCGCCGCTGGTCGGCACCGACAGCACGCTGCCGACGTAGTTGCCGCAGTCACCGAACAGACCGCCGAACGCGATCACCACCCGGCCGTTCCACAGGGCGAGGGCAGCGCGCTGCTGGTGCGCCAGCGGGTCCCCCTTCGGCGGCTCGACCTCGCGCTGCACCTCCAGCGCCCCGGTCGCCGCGTCGAGCCCCGCCAGCACGTGCCGGCCGCCCGCCAGTTCGGCGACCGCGAAGACCCGGCCCGTCGCCGGGTCGTAGACCGGCGTGCCGGTGATCCCCAGCGGGTCGATGTTGCCGCAGGGCAGCCCGGCGGCCCGGGCCGGGGCGCCCAGGTGACGGCTCCACACCACCGCGCCGCTCGCCGCGTCCAGGCCGTACACCGTGTTGTTCTCGGTCGCCGCGAGCACCCTGTCGCCGACCACCAGCGGCTGCCCGTACACGGCGCCGTCCAGCTTCGCCGTCCAGGCGGTGCCGAGCGGCCCGACCGGGGCGGCGTCGGGGGCCGTGCCGGTGCGCAGCGCGTCGCGGTGGTAGGTGGGCCAGTCACCGGCCCGCAGCGGGGTCGGCGAGGCCGTACCGGCGACCACCGTGGACGGCGCCGCGGTGCTGACCGCCGAACCGCCGCCCGAGGTGCACCCGGCGAGCAGCACGGCCAGGGCCGCGGCGACGGCGGGCAGCGGCGCCCGCCGGTCAGCTCGGAGCTGTCGCACCGCCGCCGGCCTTCACCGCCTCCACCATGCGCTGGTGGAGCTCGCGCGCCGTCGACTCGTCCCCGGCGGGCACCGGGCTGCCCTCCACGGTGAACCAGTCCAGCGCGCCGCTGTACTGGACCGTCAGCCGGGCCTCTCCCTCGATCCACGTCGTGTGGACCGTCAGATCGCCCTTGATGACGCCCAACTCGACCGTTCGCACCCCTCCGGTGCCGGCGAGGATGCCCTGCGTGGTCCAGGTCGCCCAGGTGTTCACGGAGCCTCCCCGGTGTGCGGCCGACAGTACGAACTCGTCATGCCCCAAGACATACCGGGTGACACACGTGTTTCCGGCCGAATCGCCCCGTCGTGGGCATGTCGCCGGATGCCCCGCGCCGGGGCCCGCTCCCGGCCGTGCCGTGGCCTGCGGCGCACGGCGGAAGCGGGCGTGCCTCCCGGGGCACGGCTACCATCGGCGGTATGGGAGAGCGACCCGCCGCGCTCACCGCGCCGCAGCTGGTACTCGAGACCGAAGGCGACTCGCAGGTCATCAGCCCGAGCCGCACCTACCACGTGGGCCGCGACCCCACGAGCGAGGTCTTCCTCACCGACCCCCGGGTGTCCTGGCACCACGCCGTGCTGCACGCCGACGGCGACCACTGGGCGCTCGACGACACCGGCTCCACCAACGGCACGTACACCGACGGGCACCGGATCCGGCACCTCGACGTCGGCCCCGGCAGCGAGCTGCGGTTCGGCAGCGCCGCCGACGGCCCCCGGTGCACCCTGCGCGAGCTGCCCCGGAAACCGGCCGTCGACCGGCAGCCGTCCGCGCTGACCGCCATCACCGGCTCGATGCGGCCGCCGACCACCGTCCGCCCGCTCCCGGCCAAGGTCGTCCGGATCGGCCGCGCCCTCGACAACGAGCTGGTCGTCGGGGACCTGTCGGTCTCCCGCCGGCACGCCGAACTGCGCGCCCGCTCCGACGGCCGCTGGGAGATCGTCGACCTCGGCAGCCACAACGGCACCTACCTCAACGGCCAGCCGGTGCTCGACGCCCTGGTCGGCGAGGGCGACCTGATCGGCATCGGCCACTCGGTGTTCTGCCTGGTCGGCGACGAACTGCAGCAGTTCGTCGACACCGGCGACGTCGACCTCGACGTCGACGGCCTCAGCGTCACCGTGGCCGGCGGCCGCCGCCTGCTCGACTCGGTCACCTTCCCGGTCGGGCAGAAGATGCTGCTCGCCGTGGCCGGCCCGAGCGGCGCCGGCAAGTCCACCCTGCTCAACGCCCTCACCGGGCTGCGCCCCGCGGACGAGGGCGCCGTCCGCTACGACGGCCGCGACCTCTACCGCGACTACGCGGAGCTGCGCCGCCGGATCGGCCTCGTCCCGCAGGACGACATCCTGCACACCCAGCTGAAGGTGCGCCGCGCCCTGCGGTACGCCGCCGAACTGCGGTTCCCCGACGACACCGCCGCCGCCGAGCGGGAGGCCAGGGTGGAGGAGGTGATCCACGAACTCGGCCTGGAGAAGCGCGCCGACCAGGTGATCTCCAGCCTCTCCGGCGGCCAGCGCAAGCGCGTCAGCGTGGCTCTGGAACTGCTCACCAAGCCCTCGCTGCTCTTCCTGGACGAGCCGACCTCAGGCCTCGACCCCGGCATGGACCGCTCGGTCATGCAGATGCTCCGCAACCTCGCGGACGACGGCCGCACCGTCATCGTCGTGACGCACAGCGTGCTCAGCCTCGACGTGTGCGACCGGCTGCTCCTCCTCGCCCCCGGCGGCCGGATCGCCTTCTACGGCCCCCCCGGCGAGACCCTCGACTTCTTCGGCTTCCAGCAGTGGCCGGACGCCTTCGACGCCTTCGAGAACGACACCGAGCGCGACTGGGCCGGCCAGTACCGCTCCTCGCCCTCCTACCGCCGCTACATCGCCGGCGCCATGGACCACTCGCGGCCGGCCGCGCTGCCCGCCCCGGCCGCCGCCGAGACACCGGCCGCCAAGCCTCCGCGCCCGCAGCGCTGGCACCACCAGGTCGGCACGCTCGTCCGCCGCTACGCCACCGCGCTCACCGCCGACCGCACCTTCCTCGCGGTCATGATCGCGCTGCCGTTCGTCATGGGCGTGATGGCCAGGGCCCTGGCAGGCAAGAAGCTCGCCGAGGACAGCGTCTTCAACGCCCTGCTGATCCTCTGCGTCGGCGCGGTGCTCACCGGCGCCGCCAACTCGGTGCGCGAACTCGTCAAGGAACGCGTCATCTACCAGCGAGAACGCGCCGTCGGCCTGTCCAGATCGGCGTACCTCTGGTCCAAGATCATCGTGCTCGGCACCGTCACCGTCGTCCAGGCGGTGGTGCTCACCATGGTCGCGCTGCTCGGCGTCGACCTGCGTCCACAGGGCGGCGGTGGCGTCCTCATGCCACCGCTGGTGGAGATCACCCTGGCCGTCGCCCTGCTCGCCTTCACCGCCATGATGCTCGGCCTCCTCATCTCCGCCCTGGTGAAGAAGGAGGAGGTGACCATGCCCCTGCTGGTGCTGGTCGCCATCGTCCAGGTGGTGTTCTGCGGCGCCCTGATCCAGCTCAACAGCACCCCCGTGCTCGCCCAGCTCTCCTGGCTCGTCCCCTCCCGCTGGGCGTTCGCCGCCATGGCCTCCACCGTCGACCTGCACGCCTCCGTGCCCAAACCGCTGACCGCGGACCCGCTCTTCCGGCACGAGGCCTCGATCTGGCTGCTGGACATGGGCATGATGGTGGTGCTGAGCATCGTCTTCGGCCTGCTGGTCCTGCGCCTGCTGCGCCGTCACGAACCCGCCGTCATGCGGAGGTGACCGCCGATGACAGCCCCGTACGAGTTCCAGCCCACCCATGTCGCGCCCGCCGACGGGCTGCAGACCTGGGTGAGCCCGGACCCGTCCCGGCCGTCCGTGCGGCTCGACCCGCTGCTGCCCGTCCGGCTCGCCGACAGCAGCGGCAACTGGGCGCGGATCGTCTGCTCCAACGGCTGGTCGGCCTGGGTGGACGGCCGGCTGCTGGTCACCCTGCCGCACCCGCCGTCCGGCACCGACCACCCGCTGACCCCGCTGGAGGACCCGCGCCCGCTGCTCGCCGCCCTCGAGAAGGCTCTGGCGACCTACCGCCGCCTCGTCGGCGAGTACGCGGACGGCCTGATCGACCTGGAGACCTTCCGCGACCGCAGCCGCAACCTGCGGCTCGGCGCCGTCATCGACGGGTCCTCCGCCTGGCTGCTCGACCTCGACCAGGGCCGCTGGTTCTTCAGCGACGGCGCCAGGATGCAGACGTACGCCACCGTCGACCCGCCCTCCGCCAGGCGGTCCGCGGCCGGCGCCCGGGGTGACGCCGGATGACGACCGCCGCACCGGCCGACCTCACCGGCCACCAACTCGCCGCCTACCGGTTGGAGCAGCTGATCGGCCGCGGCGGCATGGCGGTGGTCTACCGCGCCGAGGACCTCCGCCTCGGCCGGACGGTCGCGGTCAAGCTGCTCGCCCCCGACCTCGCCCGCAACGACGTCTTCCGCGAGCGGTTCGCCCGCGAGTCCAAGGCCGCCGCGGCCATCGACCACCCGCACATCGTGCCGGTCTACGAGGCCGGCGAGGCCGACGGACTGCTCTACATCGCCATGCGCTACGTCCGCGGCCGCGACCTGCGCGCCCTGCTCGACCGCGAGGGCCCGCTCTCGCTGCGCCAGACCGTGCGGATCACCACCCAGGTCGCCTCCGCGCTGGACGCCGCGCACGGCCACGACCTCGTCCACCGCGACGTCAAGCCCGGCAACATCCTGGTCGCCGAGGGCACCGACTCCGAGCACCCCGAGCACGTCTACCTCACCGACTTCGGACTCACCAAGAAGTCCCTCTCGCTCTCCGGCCTGACCACCGTCGGCCAGTTCGTCGGCACCCTGGACTACGTCGCCCCCGAGCAGATCAACGGCAAGCCGGTGGACGGCCGCTGCGACGTCTACAGCCTCGCCTGCGTGGTCTACGAGATGCTCTCCGGCACCCCGCCCTACGAGCGCGACGACGACCTCGCCCAGCTGTGGGCGCACCTCAACGACGACCCGCCGCACCTCAGCGAGCAGCGCCCGAACCTGCCCGCCGCCCTGGACGACGTGCTGATCCGGGCACTCGCCAAGGCGCCGGACGACCGGTACGACAGCTGTCTGGCCTTCGTCGGCGCCCTGCACGGCGTGGAGCACGTCGCGGCGATCCCGGTACCGACGCCGACCGAACTCGTCCCGCAGCTGCCCGAGTCCGTCGCACCGCCCGAACTCGCCGCACCTCCCGAGGCCGCCGCACCTCCCGAGGCCGCTGCTCCGCCCGAGTCCGCCGCACCGGTCGAGCCGGCCGCGCCGCGGGAGGCCGTCGCGCCGTCCGAGCCGGCGGTGTCGTCCGAGCCGGCTGCGCCGCGGGGGGCCGTCGCGCCCCGGAAGTCCGTGGTGCCGCCCGTCCCGCCCCCGCCGGCCTCCGGTTCCCGCCCGCCGGAGCCGCCCGACTGGGCGCTGCCGGTCTACGGCACCGACCGCGACTGAGCCCCGGACGCGTCGGGTCCGCCCTCGCCCGGCTCCGGCCGCTGCTCCGCCGCCGGCGCGGTGTCGCGGCGCACCCGGGCCGCCGTCCAGCCGCCGATCAGCCCGGCCACCGCGCCCCAGACCGCACCCACCGCCACCAGCACCAGCAGGTCCGGCTCCAGTACCGCGGCGCCGCTGCCGCCGAAGCCGAGCAGGGTGAGGCCGTACGCGGCGTGGATCCGGGTGAGCACGCCGATCAGCAGCATCGCCACCGCCAGCGCCACCGCCAGGTGCACCGCGTGCTGCCACACCTTGACCCGGGGCGGGGCGTGCATCGCCATGCCGAGGCCGGTGAGCAGCAGCGCGACCACCGCCAGGGCGACGAGCAGCCAGGTCCGGGAGTCCTGCTCGGTGAGGGTGGCCGCGTCCAACCGGACGTCCTCGTTCTGCTGCAGCACCCCGGCCAGCGGCTGCGGCATCGGCAGGCCGAGGGTGCCGGCGACGTGGCCGTGCCAGGCGCCGCCCATGCCGATGCCGAGGGCCAGCCAGGCCAGGTTCGGCAGGCCGAGGAAGACCACGGCCATGGTCTGCCGGGCGTGCCCGCCGACCGCGGCCTCCACCAGGCCGGCCGGCACCGCCAGCGCGACGTAGACCAGGAGCAGGGTCAGCACGGCGTGCGCGGCCGGGCGGACGGTGGTGTGGAAGCGCAGCAGCGGCAGCGGCAGCGGGGTCCGCCGGGAGACCGCCAGGGCGAGCAGCAGCACCACCGCGAGCCACAGCAGGCCGAGGCCGACCGCCCGGCCGGTGTCCACGGCGAAGCCGACCGTGGGAGAGGCCCCGATCAAGCCGCCCAGCTCGTCGACCAGCGGCTCGCCGGTCGACACCACGAAGCTCTTCTCGGCCGGGATCGACAGCAGCAGCAGCGCGAGCGCCCACAGCACGGCGATCCGGCCCACCCGGGCCAGCAGTTCCCGGCCGCTCACCGTGGCGTGCAGCCGCATCGGGCGCAGGAACAGCCATCCGAGCAGCAGCGCGCCGGTCAGCGCGACCGAGAGTGGGACTGCCTCGATGCCGCCCTTCGCCCCGGCCACGAACGCCGCCCCGCCTTCGACCCGGGCGGAGGCTCCGCAGGCCATCAGCACCGTCGCCGCGACCACCGAGCGGTAGCCACCGGAGGGCAGGTCGTTCGCGCCGGCGAAGTACAGGCCGATCGCGGCCACCACCAGCATGGCGACCACCGCGGCCGCCACTGCCAGCAGTGCCTCGCCCCAGTGCCGCAGCTCGCCCGCGGCCCCGCCGGTGCGGGCCGCGGGCCCGCCGCTGGTACGGGCGCCGGGCCCGCTGCTCGTCCGCACAATCGGCTCCCTGCCGGGTCGGCTCTCCGGTGGACTCCTTCCAGCCTCCGCCCGGGGACGGGGAACGGCGAGCCCGCGGGGCGGAAGCGGGGAGCCGCGCGGGCGGGAAACGGCGAGCTGTCGCGCGAGCCGGGCCGGGCGCGCGGAGAATGGCCTGCGGGGGGTGCCCAGGACGGGAGGAAGACCCGTGAGCCCGCTGCCACCGTCACCCGACCAGCCGTCCGACCGGCCGTCCGGTCCGCCCGACGGTCCGGCCGGGCCGCCCTCCGGCCCGCTGTCCGGCCCCGGCTCCGGCCCGCCGTCCTCCGGGAACCGGCCGGCCGGCCCCGGTCACACCTCCTCGTTCCCCGGCGCACCCTCCGGGCCGCCGTCCGGCCCCACCTCCGGGCCCGGGGCGCACCCCGGCGGACCGGGCGGCACCGGCGGCCGCGGAGGCCCGCCGAGCAACGCCCGGACGGTCGTCACCGGTGGCGGTGGCGGTGGGGACGGCGGCGGAGGCGGGGGAGACGGCTCCGGCGGGGGCGGGGGAGGCGGCGGGCACCGGCGGACGTCCTGGTGGCGCAACCCCCGGACGGTGCTGCCCGCGGGCATCGCCGCCGTGGTCCTCGGCGTCGTCCTCGGCCTGGTGCTCTCCGGCGGCTCCGGCTCCACCGCGGCGGCCCAGTCGGTCGCCCTGCAGCCGGCCGGCACCGCCGGGCAGGACCCGTTCACCGACTCGGTCGCCGGGCAGAACGCCGCCCCCACCGCGAGCCCGACCGTCGCGCCACCGACCGGCGGCAACCGCAGCGGCGGCGACGTCGGGCTCTACGGGGGCACGATGAACGTCTCCAGCTGCGACGTGCCCAAGCTGAGCGGCTACCTTGCGGCCAACCCGGACAAGGCCAAGGCCTGGGCCGGCGTCGAGGGCATCCAGCCGAACCAGATCGACGGCTACCTCAAGGGCCTCACCCCCGTCGTGCTGCGCGCCGACACCCGGGTCACCAACCACGGCTTCAGCAACGGCCAGGCCACCGCCTACCAGGCGGTACTGCAGACCGGCACCGCCGTCCTGATCGACAACCAGGGCGTGCCGCGGGTCCGCTGCGCCTGCGGCAACCCGCTGACGCCGCCGGTCGACCCCGGCGCCCCCGCGAGCTACAACGGGCAGCCCTGGGCCGGCTTCAACGGCCACGAGGTGGTCACGGTGACGCCCGCGCCGCAGCCGATCCAGACGGTCGTGCTGGTGGACCCGAACGGCACCGCGTTCGGCCGCCCGACCGGCGGAACGGGGCACAACGACACCACGAACGTGACGATGCCGCCGACGACCTCCTCGTCCTCCGGCTCCCCGTCGACCTCCGGATCCTCCGGGTCCTCCGGTTCGCCGTCGAGCGGCACCCCGTCCTCCGGGACGCCGTCGACCTCCACGCCGCCGTCGAGCCCGCCGAGCCACCCGAGCTCCGGCCCGTCCGGCTCCGAGTCCGGTTCGCCGTCGGCGCCCAGCTCGGCGCCCGCCCCGAAGAGCGAGGGCGGCCAGTCCTCGGCCGGCGGCGCGGGTGCGTCCAGCCAGTCCGCCGGATCCCCGCAGTCGGCCGTCGAGCCGGCCTCGCCGCAGTCCTGACCGCACCTGCGATGCCGGGCACCGCGCCGTCGGTGCCCGGCATCGAGCCCTGTTCGCCACCGCGGCACGTCCGCCGCCGGGCCGCGGACCGACCGTCTGTCGCAGGCGGCGCCTAGCCTGCGCGGCATGGGATTCACCGGAAACCTCACCGTCGCCCGCCTCGACGCCCCACTGGACGGGACGGCCGCCGTCCGGGCCGCAGGGGGCGTCGCCGACCGGTCCGCCGCCGCGGAGGGCTGGCAGCTGCTGGCGAGCAGCGGCGACGACCTGAAGCCGTCGGCGCTCGCCCGGGAGACGGGCGGGCCGGTGCTCAACGCCTTCGTGTTCGACAGCGACTTCGCCGTGGTCGAGGTGTTCGACACCGGCCGGCCCGCCTGGACGTGCGTCCTGTCGCCGGAGGCCGCCCTCGACCACGACTGTCCGCAGGACTGGCTCGGCGACCCGGCCGAGACCGCCGCGACCGCAGCGGACTGGGCCGCCGCCCACGGCCTGGCCGCCGACCGCGAGGCGCTGGCGGCCGTGCTCACCGCCGAGTCCGACCCGTTCGCCGAGGAGCTCGTCCTCGTCCTGCTCGCCGCACTCGGCCTCCCGGCCGCGCTGCTCGCCGCGGCCGGCTGAACTGCCGCGCGCCACCGGGGCGGGTGTGTCGCGACCGGTCTGCCGGGCCGGGGCGACCGGCTGGTAGCTTCGGGGCACATGGAGAGCACGCAGAGTATCGCCGGGTCCGTCCGCGCCCTGCTGGACGGCTGGGGAGCGCCCTACACCTGGCTGGACATCGACCCGTCCTTCGCCGACACCGCGCAGTTCTGCGAGCGGTACGGCTACACGTTGGAGGACTCGGTCAACTGCATCCTGGTGGTCGGCAAGACCGAACCGCGCCGCTACGCGGCCTGCCTGGTGCAGGCGACCCGCCGGCTGGACGTCAACCGGGCCGTCAAGCGGCTGCTCGGCGCCCGCCGGGTCTCCTTCGCGAGCGCCGAGGAGACGGTGGCGCTGACCGGGATGCAGGTCGGCGGGGTGACCCCGGTGGCGCTGCCGCCCGGCATGCCCGTGTACGTGGACGCGCCGGTGCTCGGCCGCACCGAGATCGTGCTGGGCGGCGGGGACCGGGCGGGCAAGCTGCTGATCGCCCCGGGCGCGCTGCTGGCGCACCTGCCGGGCGCCGAGGTGGTCGAGGACCTGTCGACCGCCCCGCCGACCGTCTGACGCCCGCTCACCGCCCGACGCCCGGGCGTTGAGTGCATCCGGCCGCTGCACCGGCGGGGACCTGGACGGAACGTCCAGCGGCTCCCCCTTGCGACACTCCATTTCGTCGCCTGCCAAAGCGCGGTTCGGGTGCACAGAATGTGCGTCACACCGAACGAAGGAGGTGCCGATGGGGACGGAACCGACCGAATCGATCGCCGGTGCAGCGGATGCGCGTGCGCCGCTCGCCGGAGTGCTGGTCGCGGACTTCGGCCGGGTGCTCGCCGCCCCGTACGCCACGATGCTCCTCGCGGACCTCGGCGCGGACGTGGTCAAGGTCGAGCGTCCGGACGGCGGCGACGACACCCGGGCCTGGGGGCCGCCGTACGCGCCTGACGGCCAGGCCACCTACTACCTCTCGGTCAACCGCAACAAACGCTCGCTCACCCTCGACCTCGGCAACGCGGACGACCGCCGCCGCGCCCTCGAACTCGTCCGTCGCGCCGACGTGGTGGTCGAGAACTTCCGCCCCGGGACGATGGCCAGGCACGGCCTCGCCTACGAGGACGTCGGCGCCGCCAACCCGCGCGCGGTGTACTGCTCGATCACCGGCTTCGGCGCCGGCGAGGGCGCCGCACTGCCCGGCTATGACCTGCTGATCCAGGCCGTCGGCGGCCTGATGAGCGTCACCGGGCCGGGCCCTGGCCAGCCGGTCAAGGCCGGTGTGGCCCTGGTCGACGTGCTCACCGGACTGCACGCCGCCTTCGGCATCATGGCCGCCCTGCGCGAGCGCGACACCACCGGCCGCGGCCAGCTCGTCGAGGTCAACCTGCTCTCCACGCTGCTCTCCAGCCTGGTCAACCAGTCGGCCGGCTACACCCTGGCCGGTGCCGTGCCCGGTATCCTCGGCAACCGGCATCCCTCCATCGCCCCGTACGAGGTGTTCCGCGCCGCCGACCGGCCGCTGGTGATCGCGGTCGGCAACGACCGTCAGTTCGGGGCCCTGTGCCGCGGGGTGGACGCCCCCGACCTCGCCGACGACCCGCGCTTCACCACCAACGCCGACCGCGTCACCCACGTCGACGAACTCGCGGACGAGCTCGGCCGGCGCCTGCGCGAGCGGACCGCCGCAGCCTGGTTCGAGCACCTCACCCCGCTCGGCGTCCCCTGCGGCCCGGTCAACGACCTCGCGGACGCCTTCGGCCTCGCCGAGCGCCTCGGACTGTCGCCCCGCACCGACCAGGGCCTGGTCGCCAACCCGATCGGCCTCTCCCGCACCCCGCCCGCCTACCGCCTCGCACCACCGCGGCTCGGCGAGCACACCGACGAACTCCTCGCCTGGCTCGACGCACCCCACCACCCCACGAACCACCCCACGAACCACCCCACGAACGGAGACCTCCCGTGACCGGCCCGATGAAGGACCCGCTGGACCTGCTCGACATCCCCTCGCTGCTCACCGACGAGGAGCGGGAGATCCAGGCGACCGTGGCCCGCTTCCTCGCCGACCACGTCCGCCCGAACCTGCCCGAGTGGTTCGAGAACGCGCACTTCCCGCGGGAGATCGCCCCCGAGCTCGGCAAGCTCGGCGTCCTCGGCATGCACCTGAAGGGCTACGGCTGCGCAGGCACCGAGGCGGTCGCCTACGGCCTCGCCTGCCTGGAGCTGGAGGCCGCCGACTCCGGCTTCCGCAGCTTCGTCTCGGTGCAGGGCTCGCTCGCCATGTACTCCATCCACCGGTACGGCTCCGAGGAGCAGAAGCAGGAGTGGCTGCCGCGGATGGCCGCCGGCGAGGCCATCGGCTGCTTCGGCCTCACCGAACCGGACTTCGGCTCCAACCCGGCCGGCATGCGCACCCGGGCCGTCCGCGACGGCGAGGACTGGATCCTCAACGGCGCCAAGATGTGGATCACCAACGGCGCGATCGCCGACATCGCCACCGTGTGGGCCGCCACCGAGGAGGGCGTCCGGGGCTTCCTCGTGCCGCGCGGCACCCCCGGCTTCGAGGCCCGCGAGATCAAGCAGAAGCTCTCGCTGCGTGCCTCCACCACCGCCGAGCTCAGCTTCGCCGACGTCCGGCTGCCCGCCTCCGCGCAACTGCCGGAGGCCCGCGGGCTCGGTGCACCGCTGTCCTGCCTGAACGAGGCGCGGTTCGGCATCCTGTTCGGCGCGGTCGGCGCCGCCCGCGACTGCCTGCAGACCGCCCTCGCCTACGGTGGCGAGCGGATCCAGTTCGACCGGCCGATCAGCGGATTCCAGCTCACCCAGCAGAAGTTCGCCGACATGGCCGTCTCGCTGAACAACGCGGCCCTGCTCGCCGTCCACCTCGGCCGGCTGAAGGAGCAGGGCCGGATCCGCCCCGAGCAGGTCAGCGTCGGCAAGCTCAACAACGTCCGCGAGGCGATCGCCATCGCCCGGGAGTGCCGCACGATCCTGGGCGCCAACGGCATCTCGCTGGACTACTCGCCGCTGCGCCACGCCAACAACCTCGAGTCCGTCCTCACCTACGAGGGCACCAGCGAGATCCACACCCTCGTCATCGGGCAGGCCCTCACCGGCATCCCCGCCTACCGCTGACACCCGCACCGCACGCCGGAGCCCCGCCGGACCCGTCCGGCGGGGCTCCGGCGTCGTGCCCGGCCGTCAGCCCAGGAAGCCGCGGAGCAGGGCGGCCGTGGCGGCCAGGTGTTCCTCGGTGGCGCGGCGGGCGGTGTCGGCGTCGCCGGCGAGGATGGCGTCGACCATGCCGCGGTGCTGGTGGGCGGCGTGGTCGATGTTGCGGTCCAGGATCGGGATGGCGTTCAGCAGGTCGTTGAGGCGCATGCGGGCCTCGGCGATGGCGGTGGCGAGGGAGCGGGAACCGGTGAGTTCGGCGATCGCCAGGTGGAAGCGGGAGTCGAGGCGCCGGTACTCCTCCGGCGGGGCCTGCTCCAGGTCGGTGAGCCGCCGCTGCAGGTAGGCGCGCTGCTCGGTGGTGAGGTCGCGGCGGGCGGCCGTCTCCGCCGCACCGGCCTCCAGGACGAGCCGGTAGGTCAGCGCGTCCTCCAGCTCCTCGCCGAGGTCGCTGGCGGCGCGGCGCAGGTCGGCGACGTCCGGCGGCGGCATCCGGTAGGTGACGAAGGTTCCTCCGTAGCGGCCGCGGCGGGACTCCACCGCGCCGGCCTGCTGCAGCGAGCGGATCGCCTCGCGCAGGGTCTCCCGGCCGACGCCGAGCCGGGCGGCGAGGTCGCGTTCGGCGGGCAGCCGGTCGCCGTGGCCGAAGACGCCGAGCTTGATGGCCTGGAGCAGCCGTTCGACGGTCTCCTCGAAGGCGTTGCCCGTCCGGACGGGACGGAAGATCGCCCCCGCCTGCCAGTCGATCCCTGCCTCGTCCACGCGGGCATCGTACCCACGGCCCGGCGCGTGCCCCGTGTCGGCCGCCCCCGTTCCGCAGGGGGTTCTTCGTCGCTTCCCTCTTGACGTGCCCCGAACCCAGGGTGAACGATGCTGCCCATCCAATGGTCTGGTTTCGGGCCATTGAACGTTCGGAGGGCGCATCCACACCGCCGTGGCTGCGCGCGTCCAGGCCCGCCTCACTCCCCAGGGGTGCCCATGTCCGCCGACCCCACACCCGACCAGGCAGCGCACCACACTCCCGCATCCGTGTTTCCGGCGGCGACCCCGCCGGTTTCGGCCGACGAACAGCGGCTTCACGAGCTCGGCTACGCCCAGGAGCTCACCCGCTCGATGTCCGGCTTCTCCAACTTCGCCGTCTCCTTCTCGATCGTCTCGATCCTCTCCGGCTGCCTGACCCTCTACGGGATGGGCATGAACACCGGCGGCCCGGCGATGATCGTCTGGGGCTGGCCGCTGGTCGGCCTGCTCACCCTCTGCGTGGGCCTGGCGATGGCCGAGATCTGTTCCAGCTACCCGACCGCCGGCGGCCTCTACTACTGGTCCGCCAAGCTCGCCCGCAGCCGCGGCGCAGCCTGGTCCTGGTTCACCGGCTGGTTCAACTTCCTCGGGCAGGTCGCCGTGACCGCCGGCGTCGACTACGGCGCCGCGTTCTTCACCAACGCCTTCCTCGCCCTGCAGTTCGACTTCGCGGCCACCCCGGCGCACACCGTGGAGATCTTCGCGGTGATCCTGCTGCTGCACGGCCTGCTCAACACCCTCGGCGTGAAGCTGGTCGCCCGCCTCAACGACGTCTCCGTCTGGTGGCACCTGGTCGGCGTCACCGTGATCGTCGGCGCGCTCGCGATCCTGCCGTCCAAGCACGCCTCGGCGTCCTTCGTCTTCACCGAGTTCGTCAACAACACCGGCTTCCACAGCCAGTTCTACGTCGCCATGCTCGGCCTGCTGCTCGCCCAGTACACCCTCACCGGGTACGACGCCTCCGCGCACATGACCGAGGAGACCCACGACGCGGCCCGCTCCGGCCCCCGCGGCATCGTCAACGCGATCACCGTCTCGCTGGTCGCCGGCTGGGTGCTGCTGCTCGGCATCACCTTCGCCATCCAGGACTACCAGGGTGCGCTCGACGGGCCGACCGGCGTGCCGCCGGCGCAGATCTTCATCGACGCGGTCGGCACCACCGGCGCCAAGCTGCTGCTGCTCATCGTGATCGGCGCCCAGTTCTTCTGCGGCATGGCCTCCGTCACCGCCAACTCCCGGATGATCTACGCCTTCTCCCGGGACGGCGCGCTGCCCGGCTCCGCCCTGTGGCACCGGATCTCGCCGCGCACCCACACCCCCACCAACGCGGTCTGGCTCGCCACCGGCGGCGCCCTGCTGCTCGGCCTGCCCGCCCTGTGGAACTCCACCGCCTACACCGCGGTCACCTCCATCTCGGTGATCGGCCTGTACATCTCGTACGTCATCCCGACATTCCTCAGACTGCGCCAGGGTGACGCCTTCCAGCGCGGCCCCTGGCATCTGGGCCGCTGGAGCAGGATCATCGGGACCGTCGCGGTGGGCTGGACGGCCGTGATCACCGTGCTGTTCATGCTGCCCACCGTCAGCCCCGTCACCGCCGTCAGCTTCAACTACACACCCGTCGCGGTCGCCGTCGTCCTCGGCTTCGCCGGCCTGTGGTGGCTGGTCTCCGCCAGGCACTGGTTCACCGGCCCCAAGGTCCACGGCACGCCCGAGGAACTCGCCGCCCTCGAAGCCGAACTGGAGATCCGATGACCAGCCCCAGGCTCACCCTCGACCGGCTGCGCGAGCTGGTCGCCGACGGCGCCGTGGACACGGTCGTCCTCGCCATGACCGACATGCAGGGCCGGCTGCAGGGCAAGCGCCTCGCCGCCGAGTACTTCCTCTCCGACGTCGTCCCCGGCGCCGCCGAGGGCTGCGGCTACCTGCTCGCCGTCGACACCGACATGAACACCGTGGACGGCTACGCCATCTCCTCCTGGGAGAGCGGCTACGGCGACCTCGTGCTCACCCCGGACCTCGCCACCCTGCGGATGGTGCCCTGGCACCCGGCCACCGCCATGGTGCAGTGCGACGTCCACCACCACGACGGCCGCCCGGTCACCGTCTCGCCGCGGCAGGTCCTGCGCCGCCAGCTGGACCGGCTGGCCGGCTACGGCTGGCAGGCGTACGCCGGCACCGAGCTGGAGTTCATCGTCTTCCGGGACACCTACGAGCAGGCCTGGGAGCGCGCGTACCACGGCCTCACCCCGGCCAACCAGTACAACGTGGACTACTCCGTGCTCGGCACCGCCCGGGTCGAGCCGCTGCTGCGGCGGCTGCGCAACGGGATGGCCGGCGCCGGCCTCACCGTGGAGTCCGCCAAGGGCGAGTGCAACCTCGGCCAGCACGAGATCGCCTTCAAGTACGCCGAGGCGCTCACCACCTGCGACAACCACGCCGTCTACAAGACCGGTGCCAAGGAGATCGCCGCCCAGGAGGGCTGCAGCCTCACCTTCATGGCCAAGTACGACGAGCGCGAGGGCAACTCCTGCCACATCCACCTGAGCCTGCGCGACGCCGAGGGCGCACCCGTGATGGCGGGCGACGGCCCGTACGGCTTCTCGCGCACCATGGAGCACTTCCTCGCCGGGCAGCTCGCCTGCCTGCGCGAGTTCGCGCTGCTGCTGGCCCCGACCGTCAACTCCTACAAGCGCTTCGTGCCCGGCAGCTTCGCCCCGACCGCGATCGCGTGGGGCCGGGACAACCGCACCTGTGCACTGCGGGTGGTCGGCCACGGCGCCTCGCTCCGCTTCGAGAACCGTGTCCCCGGCGGTGACGTCAACCCCTACCTCGCGGTCGCCGCACTGATCGCCGCCGGCCTGCACGGCATCGAGCACCGGCTCGAGCTCGAACCGGAGTTCACCGGCAACGCGTACGCCTCCGACGCCCCCCGGGTGCCCGCCACCCTGCGCGACGCGGTGGACGCCTTCGAAGCGAGCGAGGCCGCCACCGAGGCCTTCGGCAAGGACGTCGTCCGGCACTACGCGCACGCCGGCCGGGTCGAACTCGCCGCCTACGACCGGGCGGTGACCGACTGGGAGCGGCGCCGCGGATTCGAGCGGCTGTGAGCACCGTGCACCACCGCCCGCTCATCGGCATCACCAGCTACCAGGACGAGGCCGCCTGGTCGGTGTGGCGGCAGCCCGCCTCGCTCGTCCCGCAGACCTACGTCGACGCGGTCTCCCGGGCCGGCGGCACGCCCGTCCTGCTGCCCCCGCAGCCGGGCGGGGTCGGCCGGCTGGTCGACGCGCTCGACGGTGTCGTCCTCGCCGGCGGCTCCGACATCGACCCGGCCCGGTACGGCGCCGCCGCCGACCCGCGCACGGGGGAGCCCCACCGGGCCCGCGACGACTGGGAGTTCGAGGTGCTCGCGGCCGCCCTGGCGTACGACCTGCCGGTGCTCGGCGTCTGCCGCGGCCTGCAACTGCTCAACGTCGCCCTGGGCGGCAGCCTGCTGCAGCACCTGCCCGACGGCAGCCACCAGCAGGTCCCGGCGGTGTTCGTGCAGCAGCCCGTACGGATCCGTCCGGGCAGCCGGCTGGCCGGCATCCTCGGCGAGCACACGAAGGTCAACTGCTACCACCACCAGGCCGTCGCCCGCCTCGGCACCGGCCTCAGGCCGACCGCCTGGAGCGCCGACGAGACCGTCGAGGCCGTCGAACTCCCCGACCACCGCTTCGCCCTGGCCGTCCAGTGGCACCCCGAGACCGACCCCGACGACCTCCGCCTCTTCGAGGCACTCACCCGGGCCGCCCGCGGATGAACCCCGGCACGGCCACCGCACGCGTTGCTTCTCCACCGGACAAGGAGCACTTGATGACCGACCCCGACCGCTACCAGGTGGTCAACCCCGCGACCGAGGAGGTGATCACCACCGTCGACCTGGCGGGCCTCGCGGAGACGGACGCCGCGATCGCCCGGGCCAGGGCCGCCTTCGAGCAGTGGCGCCGGGTCGCCCCGGCGGACCGGGCCCGGCTGCTGCGGGCCTTCGCCGCGGCCGTCGACGCCGACCGCGAGCACCTCGCCGCCCTGGAGGTCGCCAACGCCGGCCACACCGTCGGCAACGCCCGCTGGGAGGCGGGCAACGCCCGCGACGTCATCGAGTACTACGCGGCGGCCCCCGAACGGCTGTTCGGCCGCCAGATCCCGGTCGCCGGCGGCATCGACGTGACCTTCCAGGAGCCGCTCGGCGTCGTCGGCATCATCGTGCCGTGGAACTTCCCGATGCCGATCGCCGCCTGGGGCTTCGCCCCTGCCCTGGCCGCAGGCAACACCGTCGTGCTGAAGCCGGCCGAGCTCACCCCGCTCACCGCGCTGCGCCTCGGTGAACTCGCCCTGCAGGCGGGCCTGCCGGAGGGCGTGCTGGAGGTCCTTCCCGGCCGCGGCCCGGTGGTCGGGCAGCGCTTCGTCACCCACCCGGACGTCCGCAAGGTGGTCTTCACCGGCTCGACCCGGGTCGGCAAGGAGATCATGGCGGGCTGCGCCGCGCAGGTGAAGCCGGTGACCCTCGAACTCGGCGGCAAGAGCGCCAACATCGTCTTCGCCGACGCCGATCTGGCGAAGGCCGCCGCCACCGCCCCCTACGCCGTCTTCGACAACGCCGGCCAGGACTGCTGCGCGCGGTCCCGGATCCTGGTCGAGGAGTCGGTGTTCGAGGACTTCATGGCGCTGCTGGAACCGGCCGTCCGCGGGGTGCGGGTCGGAGACCCTGCGGACGAGAAGACCGAGATGGGGCCGCTGATCTCGGCCGCGCACCGCGAGCGGGTGGCCTCCTACGTGTCGGAGGCGGCCTTCCGCGGCAGCGCGCCCGAGGGGCCGGGCTTCTGGTACCCGCCGACGGTGCTGGCGCCGGTGCGGCACGACGACCGGGCGTTCACCGAGGAGATCTTCGGCCCGGTGGTGGCGGTCGTGCCGTTCCGCGGCGAGGAGGACGCCCTGCGCATCGCCAACGCCACCGACTACGGCCTGTCCGGCTCCATCTGGACGAGGGACGTGGGCCGCGCGCTGCGGGTCGCCCGCGGCGTGGAGGCGGGCAACCTGTCCGTCAACTCGCACTCCTCGGTGCGGTACTCGACGCCGTTCGGCGGCTTCAAGCAGTCCGGTCTGGGCCGTGAGCTCGGCCCGGACGCCCTCGGTGCCTTCACCGAAACCAAGAACGTCTTCATCTCCACGGAGGAGTGACCAGCATGACCAAGCGACTGGACGGCCGGGTGGCGGTCATCACCGGAGCGGGCAGCGGCATCGGCCTGGCCACCGCGCGGCGGTTCGCCGCCGAGGGCGCCAAGGTCGTCTGCGTGGACCTCGACGAGGAGACGGGCGCCAAGGCCGCGAACGAGGTCGGCGGCCTGTTCGTGCAGGCGGACGTCACCGACGAGGCGGCCGTGCGCGCCATGTACGAGCGGGCGGTCGAGGAGTACGGCAGCCTGGACATCGCGTTCAACAACGCGGGCATCTCCCCGCCGGACGACGACTCCATCCTCACCACCGGCCTGGAGGCGTGGAAGCGCGTCCAGGACGTCAACCTGACCAGCGTCTACCTGTGCTGCAAGTACGCGATCCCGCACATGCAGCGGCAGGGCAAGGGCTCGATCATCAACACCGCCTCGTTCGTGGCGGTGATGGGCGCGGCGACCTCGCAGATCTCCTACTCCGCCTCCAAGGGCGGCGTGCTGGCGATGTCGCGGGAGCTGGGCGTGCAGTTCGCCCGGGAGGGCATCCGGATCAACGCGCTCTGCCCGGGGCCGGTGAACACCCCGCTGCTGCAGGAGCTGTTCGCCAAGGACCCGGAGCGCGCCGCCCGCCGCCTGGTGCACATCCCGCTCGGCCGGTTCGCCGAGCCGGAGGAGATCGCCGCCGCGGTGGCCTTCCTGGCCAGCGACGACTCCTCGTTCATGACCGCCAACACCTTCCTGGTGGACGGCGGCATCTCCGGCGCCTACGTCACCCCGCAGTAGCCGGTACGCGGCAGCGCGCCGGCCTGGCGGCCCCCAGGGGAGCCGCCCGGCCGGCGCCGGCCGTACGGGTCAGGCCGTACGGCGTCGGGGTGCACGGGTCAGGAGGACGAGTCCCCGCCGACCGCGACGCCGATGCCGTAACCGGCGGCGTCGCCGCCCACGGCGAAGGCCGCCTCCTCCGCGGAGGAGGCGTCGCCGCCCACCGCGAGCGCCTGCTCGAGGAGCGCGTCGGCGTCGCCGCCGACCGCGAGGGCCCCGCCCTCGGTGGAGCTGGCGTCGCCGCCGACGGCCAGCGAGCCGTGGGCGGCGGCCGAGCCTGCGGCGCCGAAGACGGCGAGGCCGGAGATGAGCGCGGCGGTGGTGATCCTGGCGAGGCTGGAGCGCATGAGTCCTCCTGGTCGGGAAGCCGGACGGCACCGATCCTGCGGCCCCCACCGCCCGCGTACGAACCGACACGACCCGATCACCCGCCCGCCTCACCTCGACGGAGCAGCCCGTGCGCCGTCCGGGTGAGATCAGGCGGCGCCCCGGGTGGCGCCGGGCGGCAGCTCCAGCTCGTACCAGACGACCTTGCCGTCCTTGGTGGCACGCACGCCCCAGCGGTGCGCCAGCTCGTTGACCAGGTGCATGCCGCGGCCGCCCTCGTCCTCGGCCCGGGCGCGGCGCAGCCGCGGCTCGTGCCGGTCCCGGTCGGCGACCTCCACGGTGAGCACCTGGTTGCGGAACATCCGCAGCTGCACGGGTGCGCCGGCGTGCACCAGGGCGTTGGTGATCAGCTCGCTGGTCAGCAGCTCGACCATGTCGCTGAGCCCGTTCAGTCCCCATTCGGTGAGCGTCTCGCGCGCGAACCGCCGCGCGTGCCGGACCATCGCGCGGTCCCCGGCCAGGGTGAGGGTGGCGAGCCGGTCGCTGCCGATCGGCCGGGAGTGCGCCATGATCACCGCGATGTCGTCCTGTCCGGCGGCGGCGCCCAGGGCGGCCAGCACCGCGTCGCAGGTCTGCTCCAGCGAGTCGCGGCGCTCGGCGACGGTGTGCCGCAGCAGGTCGATGCCCTCGTCCAGATCGCGGCCGCGGCGCTCGACCAGGCCGTCGGTGTACAGGACGAGGATGGCGTCCTCGTCGAGGGTGGTGTGCACCGACTCGAAGGGCACGCCGCCGACGCCGAGCGGCGCACCGGGCGGCAGTTCGAGCAACTCGGTGGAGCCGTCGGCGCGGGCGATCACCGGCGGCAGGTGGCCGGCGGTCGCGGCGGTGCAGATCCGGTCGACGGGGTCGAAGAGCACGCAGACACAGGTCGCGAACTGGCTCTCGCCGATCGCGGCGGCCGCGTCGTCGAGCCGGCGCAGCACCCGGGCCGGATCCATCTCCAGGGTGATCAGCGTCCGGGCGACGGTGCGCAGCTGGCCCATCGTGGCGGCGGCCCGGATGCCGTGGCCCATCACGTCGCCGACGATCAGCGCGACCCGGCCGCCGCTGAGCGGAACGACGTCGAACCAGTCGCCGCCCACCTCGCTGATCACACTGCTGGGCAGGTAGCGGTGGGCGATCTCCAGGCCGGGGGTGCGGTGCACGTCCTGCGGCAGCAGACTGCGCTGCAGGGTGAGCGCGGTGTCCCGCTCGCGGCGGTAGATCCGGGCGTTGTCGATGCAGACGGCGGCCCGGGCGGCGAGCTCCTCGGCGAGCGCCACGTCGGCGTGCGTGAAGGACTCCGGGTTGTGGGTGCGGACGAACTCGACGCCGCCGAGCACCGTGCCGCGGGCCAGCAGCGGCACCATCAGGTACGAGTGGACGCCGGCCTCCAGGCTGGGGGCGATCCGGTTCGGGTGGGCGACGATCCGGCGCAGCGCGGCCTCGTCGACGTGCGGCACCAGGATCGACCGGCCGGTGCGCAGGCTCTGCGCGTACAGCTGCGCGGAGCGCGAACCGCCGCCGACCGGGTCGGCCGCGCCGATCATCGTCCCGCTCGCACCGACCTCGCCGACCGCGACGGCCCGCAGCATCACCGAGCCGTCCCGCGGCACCGGCTCGGGCTCGTCGCCCTCCAGCACCGACTCCAGCAGGTCGACGGTGACGAAGTCGGCGAACCGCGGGATCACCACGTCGATCAGCTCCTGCGCGGTGCGCTGCAGGTCGAGGGTGGTGCCGATCCGGGTGGAGGCCTCGTTCAACAGCGCGAGCCGGGCCTGTGCGGCGCCCGCCGCCTCCAGGGCGCGCTGGCGCTGCTCGGCGGCGTCCCGCTCCCGGGTGTAGAGCAGCGCGTTGTCGATGGAGACGGCGGCACGGGCGGCGAGCTCCCCGGCGAGGCGCAGGTCCTCCTGGTCGTACGGGCGCTCGGTGACGCTGCGGTAGAAGGTGGCGACGCCGACCGCGGAGCCGCGGGCGATCAGCGGCACCACCATGACCGAGCGGACACGCTGCTCGCGGACGGCCGCGGCCCGCTCCGGGTCGTCGTTGAACCAGTTGAGCGTCGGCTCGTCCAGCTCCGGCAGCAGCACCGGGCGGCGGTGGGCGAGCACCCAGGCGTACGGCGTCGACGGGTGGAAGCGGTGCACGCTGCCGACCGGCGAGACCGGGCTCATGCCGCTGCCCGGCACGGTGTGGAAGGCCATCCGGCGCAGCACGGCGGAGCGGTCGGCGCGGCCCGGCGCCCCGGTCTCGGCGCCGCGCACCAGCGCGTCCAGCACCTCGACGACGACGGTGTCGGCCAGCCGCGGGCTGGCCGTCTCGGCGAGCTCCCGGGCGGTCTGCGCGAGGTCGAGGGTGGTGCCGATCCGCGCCGAGGCGGCGTTCACCAGGGCGAGCCGCTCCTGCGCGGCGCGCGCCTCGGTGAGGGCCTGCTCGCGGGCCTGCGCGGTCTGCTGCTGGTGCAGGTAGAGCCGGGCGTTGTCGATGGCGACGGCGGCCCGGGAGGCCAGCTCGTCGCCGAGGGTGCTGTCCTCCGGGCCGAAGCCCTCCCGCTCCGGGCTGCGCGAGTACACCACCATGCCGAGCACGGTGCCGCGGGCGACCAGCGGCGCGACCCGCACCGGCCGAGGCCGGTCGTCGAGGTAGTCGCGGACGCGCTCGGTGAGCGCCTCGTCGGCGAGCAGCGGCAGGTCCCAGTTGGGGGCGACGATCGTCCGGCCGGAGGTGAGCGCCTGCTCGTACACCGACCCGGGCGGGATCCGGTACACCGCCTCGGTCGGCAGCTCGCCGATCGGGTGCTCCGGATCGGCGGTGGCCACGGCGAGCCGGCGCACCCGCAGCCCTTCCTCGGAGGCGGTCGCCTCCGCGCCGGAGACGAGGTGTTCCAGGGCGAACACGCCCACCGCGTCGGCCAGCCGCGGCACGATCACCTCGGCGAGCTCCCGCGCGGTCTGCCGCAGGTCCAGCGTGGTGCCGATGGAGACGGTGGCCTCCGCCAGCACGGTCAGCCGCTCGCGGGCCATCGCCGCGGCGTGCTCGGCCCGGTACCGCTCGGTGACGTCGACGATCGTCGAGCTGACCCCCAGCACCTGTCCGCCGGGCTCGTCCAGCCGGAAGTACGACGCCGACCAGGCATGGTCGTGCGTCGGGTCGCTCGGGGTGCGGCCGTGCGAGCGGGAGTCGACCACCGGCGGCCCGCCGTCCAGGACCTTGCGCATCACCGCCTCGACCTCGCGGCCGTTGATGCCGGGCAGCACCTCGGTGACCCGCCGGCCGAGGTGCTCGTCGACCGGCAGGCCGTTGATCTTCGCCAGCGCGCTGTTCAGCCGGACGAACCGCAGCTCGGAGTCGTACACCGCCATGCCGACCGGCGACTGGGTGAAGAATCCGTCCAGTACGGCCAGGTCCGCCTGCAGGCGGCGCAGCGCGGTGACGTCCGAGGCCACCGCCAGGACGAGCGGACGCCCGTCGGGGCCGGCGATCGGGTGGGTGCGGAACTCCAGGTTCACGTGGTGGCCCTCGCGGTGCTTGACCGGGAACACCCCGGACCAGGCCCGACCACTGACGATGTGGTCGAAGAGCGTCAGCACGTCGCCCCGCTGCTCCTCGGTGATCAGCAGGTTCGCGGCGAACTCGCCGATCGCCTCCTCGGTGCTGTAGCCGAGCAGGGTCTCCGCATCGGGGCTCCAGTGCAGGATTCGCCCGTCCTCGGCGATCAGCGCCGTCGCGATCGGCACCATGAGCAGCCCGTCGCGGGCGTGCCCGTCGGGCCCCTCCGCAGCCGGATCCCGGCGGTTCGGGGAGCTCGTGCCCTGCTCGGGATTGTCCATCCAGGCACCGTCCAGAGATCGGCCTTCCGCCCTGCCATCCTCCCATGGCAGCCGGAGCCCGCCCAGAGGAGCGCACGACCGCACGGCGGCCCGGTACGGCCGATAGGGTTCGCACGGTGAGACGCAGGTCAGGCATTCCGGCGAGCCCGCTGCCGCAGCGGGACGGCATCGACGCGGTCCGGCTCCGGCTGCCGCCGGAGGGGCCGTGGCCCACCGCGGGCGCGTACCTGCTGGAGCGCTACGGCCCGGCCGTCGGCCCCGAGCGGGTGGCGGCGATGCTGCGGTCGGGCGTCTTCGTCACCGCCGAAGGCCCGCTCGCCGCCGAGGCCCCCTACCGGCCCGGCGCGTACGTCTGGTTCCACCGGGAGCTGGAGCCGGAGACCCCGGTCCCCTTCGCCGTCGACGTCCTGCACCGGGACGAGCGGATCGTCGTCGTCGACAAGCCGCACTTCCTCTCCACCACCCCGCGCGGGCGGCACGTCACGGAGACCGCCCTCGCCCGGCTGCGCCGCGACCTCGGCCTGCCCGGCCTCAGCCCCGCCCACCGCCTCGACCGGCTCACCGCCGGGCTGGTGCTCTTCGTCGCCCGACCCGAGCTGCGCGGCGCCTACCAGGGCCTGTTCGAACGCCGGGCGGTCCGCAAGGAGTACGAGGCGATCGCCGGGTACGACCCGCAGAGGCCGATGCCGGTCACCGTCCGCAGCCGGATGGTCAAGGAGCGCGGCGAGCTCGCCGCCCGGGAGGTCGCGGGGGAGCCCAACAGCGAGACCCGGATCGAACTCGCCGAGCACCGCGACGGCCTCGCCCGCTACCGGCTGCACCCGCACACCGGCCGCACCCACCAGTTGCGCCTGCACATGGCCTCGCTCGGCCTGCCGATCCTCGGCGACCCGCTCTACCCCCGGGTGCTCCCCGAGCAGGCCCCGGACGACTTCCGTCGCCCGCTCCAACTGCTGGCCGCAGTACTGGAGTTCACCGACCCGGTCAGCAAGGAGCCGCTCCACTTCGAGAGCCGCCGCACCCTGGCCGCCTGGACCTCCCCCGAGGCCTGGGACGAGGGTGTTTAGTGCCCCCACGCGCCCCTGAATCGACCGCACCTTCGAAGGCGACTCCTAGTGGGTTGCGGCGAGCGCACGGACGGTGGCGACGGTGTCGGCCTCGGCGGCGGTCTTGTCGGGCCGGTAGCGGACGACCCGGGCGAAGCGGAGGGCCAGTCCGGCCGGGTAGCGGGGACTGCGCTGCAGGCCGTCGAAGGCGACCTCGACCACCAGCTCCGGCCGCACCTGCACGTCGTAGTCGCCGCGACCGGTCTCCCGGGCGAGCAGCTCCCGGGTCTGCCAGGCCAGCAGTTCGTCGGTCAGCCCCTTGAAGGTCTTGCCGAGCATCACCCACTCCGGCAGGCCCGCCTCGCCGCCGGACCGCGCCCCCAGATGCAGGTTGCTCAGCCACCCGCGGCGCCGCCCGGTGCCCCACTCGGCGGCAAGCACCACCAGGTCCAGGGTGTGGTGCGGCTTCACCTTGATCCATCCGGCGCCGCGCCGGCCCGCCTCGTACCGTGCCGCGAGGTCCTTGACGACCACGCCCTCGTGGCCGTGACCGAGCGCGTCGGCCAGGAAGCCGGCGGCCTGCTCGGGGTCGGCGGTGACCAGCCGGGGCACCCGCCGCGGCTCGTCGACCAGGCCGGCGAGGGCGGCCCAGCGGTGTTCACCGGGCTCGTCCACCAGGTCGGTGCCGTCCAGGTGCAGCAGGTCGAAGAAGTAGGGGTGCAGCGGCACCTCGGCGCGCAGCCGCTCCGGGTCCTGCCGGGAGGCGGTGCGTGCGGCCGTCACCTGGAAGGGCCGGGGCCTGCCGTCCGGGCCGAGCGCGATCGCCTCGCCGTCCAGGACGGCCGAGCGGACCGGCAGGGCCAGGGCGGCCTCGACGAGTTCCGGCACCCGGGCGGTGATGTCGTCCAGGCTGCGGGTGAACACCCCCACCTCGCCGCCCGACCGGTGCACCTGCACCCGGATGCCGTCCAGCTTCCACTCCAGGGCGGCGGGCGAGACCTTCGCCAGCGCCTCGGCGACGCCCGGCGCGGAGGAGGCCAGCATCGGCCGCACCGGCCGGCCGACCTCCAGCCCGAACGCGGCCAGCGCCGCGGCCCCGCCGGTGAGCGCCGCCTCGGCGACCGCCCGTGCCGAGCCGCGGAACATCAGCGCCCGCCGCACCGCCGGTGCCGGCACCCCGGCGGCCCTGGCCACGGCCTCCGCCATCACGCCGTCCAGCGCGCCCTGCCGCAGTTCGCCGACCAGCACGCCGCGCAGCAGCCGCTGTTCGGGCGCGGTGGCCCGTCCGAAGAGGGTGTCGAGGAGCGTCCGCCGGGCGGCCTGTGCACCGCGGCCGTGCACCGCTGCCAGTTCGCCGAGCAGAGCCTCGGTCTCGGCCGTCCCGAGGGTGGCCGCCGCGGCCGGCGGCGGCAGCTCGCGCAGCGCCGCGTAGCCGACGCCGACCCGCATCCGCCGGGACTCCCCGGAGAGCAGTGCGACCGCCGCGGGGGCCTCCCGCGGGCCGAGTTCCCGCAGGCAGTCCGCGAGCAGGACGATCTTCGCCGTCCGACCCGGCTCGGCGGCCACGGCCTCCGAGGCCAGGGCGACACGTTCCAGCACGGCCGACTCCTCTTCCGTGGCGGGGCCTGTGCCTGCCATCCTGCCCCGGCGCCGCGCCCGCCGCCGTGCTTCCCGGGTGCGGGATCGGGTGCGCGATGGGGTGCGCGATGGGGTGGGGCGCGGTCAGAGCCGGCCGAGGGGCACGGTCGCGCCGGTGAGGGTGTCGTAGCTCCGGCCCGCGTCGAAGCTGCCCGTCAGGTCCGGGTGGCGGCCGACCACGGTGTGGGCGAGGGCCAGCTCCTCGGGCTCCAGGCGGCGGGTCAGGCCGATGTGCGGGGCCCAGCGGCCCGGCAGGTAGTGCGGGTTGGGGTCCGCGGCGCCGTCCAGCAGGAGCCAGACGCGGCGGTGCAGGTCGACCAGCTCGAAGCTCGGCACCACGGCCCAGCTGAGCACCCGTCGGCGGCTGCGCGCCGAGAACGACAGCAGCCCGCTCAGCCGGACCGGGAGCGGCAGCGCCTCGGCGAGCAGCTCGCCCACCGCGTCCAACGCCCCCTCGGGCGCGGCCCCGCAGGAGGCCAGCGTCAGGTGCGGCCGGTGCCCGGGGTGGGTGTTGTGGGCGAGGCTCGGGAGGTCGGCCCCGGAGAGCTGCTGCCAGACCCCGCGCACCGCCGCGTCGAGGGCGGGCGCGCAGGTCAGCTCGACGGTCTGCATGGGCCCACGCTACGACCCGGCCGCCGCGCCCCGGCCGACCGGGTTCACCGCCGCGGCGGCCCCAGGCGGGCGCCCGGCCGCCCGCCGGGCGACCATGCGAGGGTGACCACCACCGAGAGCAGCCCGCCGGCCCCGGCCGCCGCGCCGCCCGTCCTGGACCGGCGGCAGCGCAACGTGGTCTTCGTCACGATCATGCTCGGCATGCTGCTGGCCGCCCTCGACCAGACGATCGTGGGCACCGCGCTGCCGACGATCGTCTCCGACCTCGGCGGCGCCCAGCACATGTCCTGGGTGGTCACCTCGTACCTGCTCGCCGAGACGGTCACCACCGCCCTGGTCGGCAAATTCGGCGACCTGTTCGGGCGCAAGCTGGTCTTCCAGGTGTCGGCGATCGTCTTCATCACCGGCTCGTTCCTGTGCGGCCTGTCCACCGACATGCTGATGCTGATCGCCTGGCGGGCCATGCAGGGCGTCGGCGCGGGCGGTCTGATGGTCACCTCGATGGCGCTGATCGCCGACGTCATCCCGCTGCGCGAACGCGGCAAGTACCAGGGCGCGATCGGTGCGGTGTTCGGCGTGGCCACCGTCATCGGCCCGCTGCTCGGCGGGCTGTTCACCGACCACCTGACCCGGCGCTGGGCGTTCTACGTCAACGTCCCGATCGCGATCGTGGTCGTGCTGGCCGCGGCCCGGACGCTCCCCTCGGTGCGGGCCCCCGGCCGCCCGGTCATCGACTACCTGGGCATCGCCCTGGTCGCGGTCGGTGCGAGCGCGGTGATCCTGGCGACCAGCTGGGGCGGCAACCAGTACGCCTGGAGCTCGCCGGTCATCCTCGGCCTGTTCGTCGGCGGCGCCGTCGCGCTCGGCCTGTTCTGCCGGGTGGAGACCCGCGCCGCCGAGCCGATGCTGCCGATGCGGTTGTTCCGCAACCCGGTCTTCACGGTCTGCGCGGTGCTCAGCTTCATCGTCGGCTTCGCGATGCTCGGCGCGATGACCTTCCTGCCGACCTTCCTGCAGTACGTCGACGGGGACTCGGCCACCGTCTCCGGGGTGCGGACCCTGCCGATGGTCTTCGGCCTGCTGATCGCCTCGGTGTTCAGCGGCACCATGGTCAGCCGCACCGGCCGCTACCGGATCTTCCCGATCGTCGGCTCGGCCGTGATGGGCGTCGGCCTGTACCTGCTGTCGCTGATGGACGCCGACACCCCGAGCTGGCTGCAGTCGCTCTACATGCTGGTGCTCGGCGCCGGCATCGGCCTGTGCATGCAGGTGCTCACCATCGCCGTGCAGAACACCGTGGACTACGCCGACCTCGGCACCTCCACCTCCGGCGTCACGTTCTTCCGCACCCTCGGCAGCTCGTTCGGTACGGCCGTCTTCGGCACCATCTACACCAACACCCTCGGTGACCGGCTGGCCGAGGGCATCGCCACGTCCGCCCGGCTCACCGGCGCCGACCCGGCCGCCCTGGCGCGCGCCGCCTCCAACCCGAAGGACCTGCACGCGCTGCCCGCCGACCAGGCCGCGCCGATCGTCGACGCCTACGCGGACACCCTGCACACCGTCTTCCTGTGGACGGTGCCGGTGGCCGCGGTCGGCTTCGTCGTCGCGCTCTTCCTCAAGCAGGTGAGGCTCCGCGACTCCACCCGCGCCACCTCCACCGACATGGGCGAGGGCTTCGCCTCCCCGGTCTCCGGGGACTCGGCGCGGGTGCTGGAACTCGCCGTCGCCAAGATCATCCGCGGTACCGACCAGCAGACCGCCCGGGAGATCGTCGCCCGCTCCGGCACTCGGCTGGACACCGCCGTGGCCTGGGCCGTCATGCAGGTCGAACTCTTCACCCGGACGGTCGGCCACGCCTCGCTCACCCTGATCGCGGCCCGCCGGCGGCTGCCCGGCGAAGTGCTCGAACCGGTCTTCGACCGGGCCGTCGGTGAGGGGTGGCTGTCCCGGGTGAACGGCTACTTCATGCACACCGAGGCGGGGCAGCGGGAGGCCGAGCAGATCGGCCACGCCTGGGCCCAGTGGCTGAACGAACAGCTGGAACGCGAGGCCGGCCGCCCCCGCAGCGCCGAACTCCGCGCCGCCGTCGACACCATCGCCAAACGCCTCATCGCGGAGGACCTGACCGAGGGCCTCCCGGCGAGGATGCTGGGCAACGAGGCAGGGACGGGCAGGCGCCAGGGCTAGCGGCTTCGGACCTGCGGCCCCGGTGGTGGTGCTCAGGTCCGCAGGGTGGCCGTCAGCAGGGCGACATCGTCGTCGGCGGTGGGGGAGAGGCCGGTGAGGACGGCGTCCAGGAGCTGTTCGCCGCGGGCGTCCGGGGGGAGCCGCAGGTGGGTGAGGCGGGCGAGCGAGGCGTCGATGGCCTCGTCGCGGCGCTCGACCAGGCCGTCGGTGTACAGCAGCAGGTGATGGCCGGGCGGGCACTGCGCGGTGGCCTCGGGGAACCCGCTGAACCCGGCGGCGAGCGGCGGGCCGGGCTCGACAGGGAGCAGACGGACCGTCCCGTCGGGGGCGACCAGGGCCGGCGGCAGGTGCCCCGCGCTGGCGAAGGTGCAGGTGCCGGTCTCCGGGGACATCACCAGCGCGAGGCAGGTGGCCGGTCGCCCGGTGGCGAGCGGTGCGGTCAGCCGGTCCATCCGGTCCAGGACCCGGCCCGGCGGCAGGTTCCCGGCGGCGACCATCCGCAGCATCGCCTGGTAGTGGCTCATCTCGACGGCGGCCTCCAGGCTGTGCCCCATCACGTCGCCGATCGCCAGCAGGGTGCTGCCGTCGGGCCGGGCCACCGTCTCGTAGAAGTCGCCGCCGACCAGGGCGCTCGCCCCGGCGGGCCGGTAGCGGAAGGCCACTTCGAGGCCCGGGTGCGGGGCGCCGGGCTCGGCGAGCAGGGCGCGCTGCAGGTCGAGGGCGATGCCGTGCTCGCGGGTGAAGCGGCGGGCGTTGTCGATGCTGACGGCGGCCCGCAGCGCCAGGTCGGCCGCCACCACGGTGTCGTCCTGGGTGAACAGCGGGGAGTCGCCGGCCCGGATCAGGGTGACCGTGCCGAGCGCCCGGCCGCGGGCCACCAGCGGTACCACCAGGCCGGAGTGCACGCCGCCGCGGCGCAGCGCCGCCAGCCGGTCCGGGTGCGCCGCGGCCCGGCCGAGCCGGTCGTCGCTCGGCATGTTCTCGATCACCGGCCGCCCGCTCTCCAGCGCGCGGCGGGCGGCCGAGCCGGGCTGGTGGTCGATGTGCTCGCCGGCCTTGCCGAGCGCCGCCGCGGTCTCCTCCAGTTCGGGCACCGCGACCAGGGAGGCGCGGCGCAGCCGCAGGACGCCGGGGAGGGTGTGCGCGGCGGGGGCGTCCTCGGGCGGCAGCACGTCCACCGAGGCGGCGTCGCCGAGTTCGGGGACGAGGAAGCGGGCGAGTTCGACGCAGGTGGTGTCCATGTCGAGGGTGGTGCCGATCCGGGTGGAGGCGCTGTCGAGCATGGCGAGCCGCTCGCGGGCGCGTTCCAGCTCGTTCTGCTGCTGCCGGGACGCGGTCACCTCCAGCACGATGCCGGCGAGGCCGACGACCGTGCCGTCCACCTCCAGCCGGTGGTAGGCGCCGTGGAAGTAGCGCCGGGCGAGCGGGGAGGGCACCCGGGTCTGGCCGCTGGAGGTGGTCTCGCGGGGGACGCCGTCGGCGAGCACGGCCCGCAGCACGTCGAGCCGCGCGTCGATGCCGGGCACGATCTCGGCGATGGTGCGGCCGATGTGGTCGGCGGCGGGTGCGCCGTTCAGCCGGGCCAGGGCGGTGTTGACGTACACGTACCGCAGGTCGGTGTCGAGGACGCCGACCGCGCCGGGTGTGCCTTCCAGCAGCTCGCGCACGGGGGACGGCAGGGTGCGCCACACACGGTCGTCGGCCACGGGCGTCACCGCCTTCCGGCAGCAGGTCTGCCCTCCATCGTCGCGGGCGGGCGGGGCGGCTGCATCCGCACCCGCCCCGGCGCCGACTTGCCGCGCGCCCGGGCGCTGACAAGGTGGAGAGCGAGCCCTAGGCCCGGAGAGGGGTGCACCCGTGCAGCCGAACGACCGCGACCGCACCGACGCCGCTCTGCTGGAGGCGCTGTTCACCCGTGCCCCGGCCGGCCTGTTCGTGCTGGATCCGGATCTGCGGGTGGTGCGCTTCAACACCGCCGCGCGCGGCATGCGCGGCATGCCGCCGGACGCGGTGGTGGGTCGGACGGTGGAGGAGTTCGCCCCCGGTTTCCCGCACGAGAAGCTGACCGAGCTCGCCCGTTCCGTGCTGGCCAGCGGCAAGTCGGTGCGGCGTTTCCAGGTCACCGGCACGCTCCCGCACGATCCGGAGCGGCCGATGGTCGTCTCGCTGTCGGTCTTCCGGCTGAGCGCGCCCGGCGGCCGGGTGCTCGGCCTGGCCGTGATGGTCGAGGACGTCACCGAGCAGCAGGCCACGGCGGACCGGCTGGCGATCCTCCACGACGCCCAGCGGCTGATCGGCTCCACCCTGGACGCCTCGGCCACCGCCGGGGAACTCGCCGAGGTGGCGATCGGCCGGTTCGCCGACGCCGTGATCGTCGACCTGCTGGACGACGTGCTGCGCGGGCGCCGACTGCTCCCCGGACCGGTCGCCGCCGATGCGCCGCTGCGCCGGGTGGTGCTCCGCTCCGTGGAGGAGTTCCGCAGCGCGACGGAGCCCGGCGAGCTGACCTCACTGCACTTCCCGACCGTGCTCACCCAGAGCATGCACGACCACCACCCCCGGCTGATCGCCCGCCTCACCCCGGACGAACCGCTGCTGGCGGCCGATCCGGTGCGGGCCCGGCGGCTCGCCGAGGCCGGGGCGCACTCGCTGATCGTCGCGCCGCTCACCGTGCACGGCACCGCGCTCGGCCTCGCCGCCTTCATCCGGACGACCACCGGGGCGCCGTTCGGGGAGCAGGACCTCGAGCTGGCGGCCGAGCTGGCCGGCCGGACGACGCTCAGCGTCCACCGGTCCTGGCAGTACCTGCACGAGCGGACCATCGCGACCACACTGCAGCGGCGCCTGCTGCCCGTCCGGCCGCCCGACCTGCCCGCCGTCGACACGGCCTACCTGCACCTGTCCGGCGACGCCGGCGCGGACTGGTTCGACGTCGTCCCGCTCTCCGGCGGTCGGGTCGCCCTGGTCTGCGGCACGGTCGCCGGACGCGGCGTCGAGGCGGCCGCCACCATGGGCCAGCTGCGCACCGTCGTGCAGACCCTGGCCCGTCAGGACCTCCCCGCCGACGAACTGCTCGGCGTCCTCGACGAGACCGTCCGGCGCCTCGCCGAGGAGACCGTCCCGGAACCGGGCGAGCCGCCGGTCGCCGCCAGCTGCCTCTACCTCGTCTACGACCCGGTGACCGGCCGGTGCAGCGCGGCCGCCGCCGGCCACCCCCCGCTGGTGCCGATCGCCCGCGACGGCGGCCTGCTCGACTTCGAGGTGCCCGTCGGCCCGGCGCTCGGCCGCGGCGGCGGCGAGGGCTACGAGGCGGTCTCCGCCGAACTCCCCGAGGGCAGCCTGCTCGCCCTGCACACCCGCGGCCTCACCGCGGGCGCCGACACCGGTGACCGGTCCGGCCGGGACCGGCTGCGCCGGCTGCTCGCCCACCCCGACCGCAGCCTGCGCGAGCTGTGCGACGACGTCGCGTACGCCGCCGTGCCGCACCGGCTCGACGAGGACGCGCTGCTGCTGCTCGCCCGGACGAAGCTCTTCGGCAGCGACCGGGTCGCCCTCTGGACGCTGCCCGCCGACCCGGCCGTGGTCGCCACCGCGCGCACCCTCGTCGCCCAGCAGCTGACCGCCTGGGGACTGGCTTCGATCGTCGCCGACACCGAACTGATCGTCAGCGAGCTGGTCACCAACGCCATCCGCTACGGCCGCGGACCCGTGCGGCTGCGGCTGATCCGCGACCGCGGCCTGCTCTGCGAGGTCTCCGACAGCAACTCCGCCGCCCCGCACATGCGGCTCGCCCGCAGCGGGGACGAGGGCGGCCGCGGCCTGTTCCTGGTGATGCACCTGAGCCGCCGCTGGGGCACCCGGTACGGGGAACGCGGCAAGACCGTCTGGTCCGAGCAGCGCGTCCCCGACCCGGTGCGGGCCGCAACCATCGCATGATCAACTCGTTGGATCATCTGCAGTCCACCCCGGCTGCCGCCCGAACCGCAGGGCTCGTCCGACGACGCGCGCCGCTGCGACGCGAACTGTCAGACAAGCCCTAGCCACCGGAGCCCGCTCCCATGGACCGCCCCACCCTGCGCCGCCCCGCGCCGCGGCCCGCCGCCCCGCCCCGCCCGCCCGGCACTGGGACGGCGAGCGCTTCGACCCGTGCACCGTCCGCGTCCAGCCCGGCGACCTGATCCGCCGCCGACGGGCCGCCCGGATCGCCGCCGCCGCACTGCTGCTCCTGCCCCTTGCCGCGGGCGCGCAGCTCGTCCAGCACGAGTCCCGCGCACCCGCCCTCCGGCTGCCCGGCTCCGACTCGGCCACCGCCGCAGCCGGACCGGGCGGCCTCGTCCGCGCCGCCCCCGGCCTGTGGCGCCGTACCGCCCGGCTCGACCACACCGCCTGGCCCGCCCGCGGCGACCGCACCGGCGACCGGGCGCTGCTCGGCCGTGCCCTCGCCGCCTGGGACGGCACCGCCCCCGCCGGCCTCGAACCCGGCACCGCCGCCGGCCCGCCCGCCGAGCCCCCGCAGCTGCTGTACGCCGGCACCGTCGACGGCGACCAGGTCGTCCTGCTCTCCGACGGCTCCCGGATCGCCCGGTGGACGGACGGCCACGGCCTGCTGCTCGCCCGCTCCGACGACTCCGACGTCACCACGGCCGCCGCCCTGGTGCTGCACCGCACCGGCGAGTCCGTCCGCTACCTGCTCGCCCCCTGGATCTCCGAGGCTTCGCTCCGCAGCCTCCGCGCCCCCGACACGCCCGCCCGCCCGCTCGGCCGCCGGGACGGCGTCACCGACCCGGTGCCCGCGCCCCCGGCCGGCGGCTGCCCGGACCTCACCGCCCTGCAGCTGCGCTCCTCCCGGGACGTCGCCGAGAACCACGCCTTCCTGCTCGCCGACCTCGGCGGCCTCGCCCCCGCCCACCTCACCTACACCCCGCCGCCCACCACCGGGGCCGCCCGCGCACCCCGCGAGGCCACCGGGCCCGAGGCACTGACCACCTGGGCCCGCACCGTCTGCGCCCTCCCCGAGCGCACCCCCGGCGTCAAGGCCCTGAACGCCTGGGCCTTCGCCGTCCAGCCGCTGCCCCAGCGGGCCGGCACCGCCACCTGGGTCTGCCTGCGCACCGACCGCTGGAACGGCACCGGCTCCGCCGCCACCGAACTGCTGCTGCCCGGTGCCGCCGAACCCGAGAGGACGGGCTACGCCGAGGGCCGCGGCTGCAGCCGATTCGACCAGGACACCGTGGCCTGGAGCCGCTGGCGCGCCCCCGACGGGCACGACCTGCTGCTCGTCGCCGCCAGCCGCCGCATCGTCGGCCTCACCGTGCACGAGCCGGGTGCCGCCGACCGCTCCGTCGGCGACCGCACCCTGGTCGTCGACCGGCCCGGCGCGGGCCGCCCCACCGTGGAGGGCACCCGCGCGGACGGCACACCCGTCCGTCCGCTGCCCTGACGGCCCGCCCGCGGGCGCCGCCGCTCACCCGCCCGGCCGCCCCGGCGGGCTGCGAACGGCCGCCCCGCATACGGTCGTCGGGATCCCTGCGGACACGACGACGGAGGCACCGGGTGGCCACGACCAGCCTGCCGGAGGAGGCACCGCCGGCACCCCCGCCCGAGCCGGCACCACCGCGGCGGGTCGCCCTGCGGGCCTCCCTCACCGCGAGCGGCGCCTGCGTCCTGCTGGTCCTCGCGATCGTGCTCGGCAGCCGCGGCCTGCGCGACTTCGACTCCGCGCTGGTGCCCTACGCCGTCGCCACCGTCTTCCTCGCCTTCGGCGTCGTCTACCGCTGCACCGTCTGGATCTCCTCCCCCGCGGTCGCCCGCCTCTTCCGCCAGGGACGGCGCGCCGTCCTCTCCCGGCACAACCTGCGCCGGCTGCCCACCGCCCTGCCCCGGCTCGCCGTCACCTGCCTCGGCTTCCAGAAGTTCCTCGGTGCCCGCTCGCACGCCCACCGGGCCGCCCGCCAACTCCTCCTCTGGGGCTGTCTGCTGGCCGCGGCCATCACCTTCCCGCTGACCTGGGGCTGGTTCACCTTCACCGCCGTCGGCCCGGACGGCCCCGGCTACCGGATGCGGCTGTGGGGCGTCGAGCTCGTCGGCTTCACCTACGACAGCGCCCTCGGCTGGGCGCTCTACCACGGACTCGACCTGGCCGCCGTGATGGTGATCGCCGGCAGCGGCTACTTCCTGTGGCGCCGGATGCGCGACCGGCAGGCCGTCACCGGACAGCGCCTCGGCTACGACCTCGTCCCGCTGCTCGCCCTGATCACCGTCTCCGTCACCGGGCTGCTGCTCACCCTCTCCGAGATCGCCCTCGAGGGCGGCGGCTACCAGTTCCTGTCCGTGCTGCACATGGCGTCCGTCGTGCTCACCCTGGTCTACCTGCCCTTCGGCAAGTTCTTCCACATCGTGCAGCGCCCCGCCGCCGTCGGCATGCAACTGGTCAAACCGGTCTCCCGCACCGAAGGCGGGATCCTGCCCTGCCGCAACTGCGGCCGGCCGATCGACACCGCCGCGTACATCGCCAACCTCCGCGGCACCATGCGCGACCTCCACCTCGACGTCGACAGCTGGGCCGAGACCTGCCCGCGCTGCACACGGGTGCTGCGCGGTGGCGCCTACCTCTCCCAGGTGAAACGGGGCTTCCGGTGACCGGCTCCGCCCGCCGCACCGCATCCGCCCGCCGCATCGACCCGGTGATCGCACCGCCCGGCACCCGCGGCTTCCGCGACGCCTCGCGCGGGCCGGCGCCGATGTGCGCCACCGTCGGCCCGGCCGGCGTCCGCTGCTACGGCACGGTCGAGGAGCTCCAGGCCGAACGGTCCGGCGTCGAGGTCTCCGCGCAGTTCTCCTTCGGCGACGCCGAGGTGGCCACCGGGGTGGCCGCCGTGGTGCCGGCCGAGCGCCGCGCACCCGTCCCGGGCGGCCTGCTGCCGCTCGTCGAGGTCAACGGGCGCCCCGAGCCCGGGAACGGAGCAGCGCGATGACCGACCCGACGGACCCCGAAGGGGCGTCGCTCGAACACGCGGCCCCGGTCGACCGGATCTCCGCCGACTCCCTCACCACCCGCCGCGACTGCCTGCGGATCGTCGCCACCGTCTCCGGCGGCCTCGCCGTCGGCTCCGCGGTCGTCGCCGCCGGTGTGCTGCCCCGGCACGGCGACGGCACCGCCACCGCGCTGCGGATCGCCGACCGGATCGGCCGAGGCCAGGCCGTCCCCTTCTCCTACCCCGGCGAGGACGACCGGGCGATCGCCGCCAGGCTCGCCGACGGCACCCTGGTCGGCTGGTCGACGATCTGCACCCACCTCGCCTGCGGCGTGGTCCGCCGCCCCGACCACGGACGCGACGGCGACCTCTACTGCCCCTGCCACGAGGGCGAGTTCGACATCCGCACCGGCGCGGTCACCGCCGGGCCGCCGCCGCGGCCGCTGCCCAGGGTGCTGCTGGTCGAGGACGCCCGCGGCGCCGTCTGGGCGGTCGGCACCGCCCGGTCCGGCGAGGACCCGCAGGCCGGCCTCTGCCGCGGCCTGCGGGAACGGGACCCGGACCTCGCCGACCGGATCGGCTGCGACTCGTGACCGCCCCCGAGGAGTACCACGCCGGCAGCGAGCAGCCCGGGCTCAACCGGCCGCTGCACCAGCGCTGTCCGCAGATCCGGGCGACCAGCGGCCACGCCGACCCGCGGGTGCACGCCCCCGGCCCGGGACCCGGGGCCGGCGGCGAGCACGAACCCGAGCGCTCCTCGATGCTCAGCGCCCGGGTGGCCCTGGCCTGCACCGTCGTGATCGGCCAGCTGTGGGCCCTGACGGTGGCCACCGACGCGTGGACGGAGGGCCGCACCGGCACCGCCTGGTGGTGCACCGGGTTCTCGGCGCTGTCCTTCCTGGTGGTGCTGGTCGTCTGGTGGTACGCGCCGCGGGGCGACCGGTAGCCGTTCGCGGGGGACGTGGTGCAGGTGTCCGGGCGGGCGAGAGCATTCGTGGTGGATCGTCAAGAATGCTCGCTGTCGCCCGAATTGCTGAATGATCTTCTCTCCGGCATAGTGCATGCCCATGATCACCGGGGCACCCCCAATGCCGTCGTCCGTGACGGCCCTCGGCGATCAGGAGAGGAACAGCGTGTTCACCCTCAAGCGTTTCGCCGTGGCCTCCGCCGCCGCCGTGGCCATGGTCGTCGGCATAGCGGGCACCGCCTCCGCCACCGAGCCCCAGGTCGACGTCTGGTCGTCGTCCAACCCCGACAGCTGCGGCTACGCGGGCTTCGCCACCAACGGCGACAACTTCTACTTCCAGGACCACTGCAAGGACGGCCACGGCGTCCGCGTGGAGTACACGACGCCCACCAAGGGCCAGCCCAGCACCTCCGACGGCAAGCACACCATCGACTACACCGGCGGCTACACCGGCTTCCACTGGACTTCGGCGGCGAACAGCAACAAGGACTTCGCCGAGGGTGCCTGCTTCTACTTCCGGGCGGGCCTGGAGGAGAGCGGCACCTACATCAAGGGCACCTACGACGTCTGGCACCTCGCCTGCGCCTGACACTTCCCGGAGTGCACTTCCGCGCCGCGACCCGGTAGCCGCCGGCCCTGACGGCTGCGGGACGTAGGCGGCGGGCGGTCCGCACGGTCCGGCGCACCGGCCCGTCGGTGCAGAGCGGACGGCGGACCGTCCCCGCCCCCGGGCGCTGCGGGCCGCCGGTTCGGGAGGCGGGGGCCGACGGCGGGCGGGCTCGGGGTATAACTGCAGCGTGACCACCGATCTGCCACCGTCGACCAGGCCCGTGACGCTGGAACACGTCGCCAAGGTGGCCGGCGTGTCCCGGGCGACCGTCTCCCGCGTGGTGAACGGCAAGTCCACCGTCGATCCGGAGCTGCGCCGGATCGTCGAGGAGGCCGTCGCCGCCACCAACTACGTGCCGAACTCGGCCGCCCGCTCGCTCGTCACCCGGCGCACCAACTCGGTCGCACTGGTGGTCTCCGAGGCGGAGCGCCGCGGCCAGCCGCTCGACCCGTTCGTCGGCCGGATGTTCACCGACCCGCACTTCGGCCGGGTCGTGAGCGGCGTGATCCAGGTGCTGCGCCCGCAGGGGATGGCCATGGTGCTGATGCTGGCGGACGACGCCGAGTCGCGCGGCCAGCTGCAGGGCTACCTCCGGCAGGGCCACGTGGACGGCGTCATCCTGGTGTCCTCGCACGCCGCGGACCCGCTGCCGCAGTGGCTCACCGAGGCCCGCATCCCGGCCGTGCTCGCCTCCCGGCCCGCCTCCTCCGCCTCCATCGCCTACGTGGACGTGGACCAGCGCGAGGGCGTACGGCTGGCCGTCGACCACCTGGTCGGCCTCGGACGGCAGCGCATCGCCACGATCAGCGGGCCGCTGGACATGCCGGCCAGCCGGGAGCGGCTCGACGGGTTCCGCGAGGCGCTGGCGGCGCACGGCCGCGGCGACGCCGTCCACGTCGAGGGCGACTTCACCCAGGACGGCGGGGCGAGCGCGATGCGGGCACTGCTGGAGCGCGCGCCCGACCTGGACGCGGTGTTCATCGCCTCCGACCTGATGGCTCTCGGGGCGCTGCCGGTGCTGTCGCGCAGCGGGCGGCGCGTCCCGGAGGACGTGGCGGTGGTCGGCTTCGACGACAGCAGTGCCGCGCTGGCCTGCGACCCGCAGCTGACCACGGTGCGGCAGCCGGTGGAGGACATGGCGGCCGAGATGGCGCGGCTGGTGCTGCGGCAGATCGCGGAGCCGGCGAAGACCATGCCGATGGTGGTGTTCCGGCCGACGCTGGTCGTGCGGCAGTCCGCCTGAGACGGCCCCGGGGCGTGTGGTGCACCACCGGGTGCCCGCACGCGCCCCTGGAGCCTTGTCCTCCGAGAGAGCCTTTTCTCGATTCTGGCCAGTAGTCGGGTACGCGCCCATTGACACCGGAGGTTTTTCGGGGGCACTCTCGTGGCGCTGACGAGAGAGCGCTCTCTCGGTTGTCTCGGAGGAGGACGGCTCGTGGATCTGACCGCCCCGGAGTGGCACCGGCCGACCCTGGAGGACGTGGCCCAACGGGCCGGGGTGTCCAGGGCCACCGCCTCCCGGGTGGTCAGCGGATCGCACCCGGTCGGCGAGCGGCGCCGGTCGGCGGTGCTGCGGGCGGTCGCCGATCTGCAGTACGTGCCCAACCAGGCCGGGCGTTCGCTGGTGAGCCGCCGCACCGGTTCGTACGCGCTGGTGCTGCCGGAGGGCATGGGGCAGGTCTTCTCGGAGGGCTTCTTCCCCACCCTGATCCGCGGTGCCACCGCGGAACTCGAGGATTCCGACGAGCAGTTGGTGATCCTGCTGGCCGGGTCGGCGGCCGGCCGGCGGCGGATCGAGCAGTTCGCGCGGGGCGGGCACGTGGACGGTGTGGTGCTGGCCTCGGTGCACGACCGCGATCCGCTGCCCGAGCTGCTCGCGGGCACCGGCATCCCCGTGGTGTGCTGCGAACGCGCCTACGGCGGCGTCCAGTTGCCCTATGTGGGCGTGGACAACGCGGGCGGTGCGGCCGCCGCCGTCCGCTACCTGAAGAAGATCGGCCGCAGCCGGATCGCCACCGTCGCCGGACCCTCGTCCACCCCGGCCGGGCAGGACCGGCTGGGCGCCTATCTGCGGGAGACCGGCCGGGTGCACCGCCGTCCGCTGGTCGCCGAGGCGGACTTCACCGTCGAGGGAGGGCAGGCCGCCACGGCCCGGCTGTTGGCGCAGGAGCCGCGGATCGACGGCCTGTTCGCCGCCTCCGACCTGATGGCCCTGGGCGCCCTGGAGGCGCTCCGCCGGGCCGGGCGGCGGGTACCCGAGGACGTGGCCGTGGTCGGCTTCGACGACGTCGACTGTGCCCGGACGACCGAACCCGCGCTCACCACCGTGCACCAGCCCATCGAGCAGCTCGGTCGCCAACTCGTACGCCTGGTGCAGCGGTTGGCGGCGGGGGAGCAGGCCGGACCGGCGCTGGTGCTGCCCACCGCGCTCGTCCTGCGCGACTCCGCCTGACCGGCACCCGCCCACCCGTCCCTTCCCCCACCCCGAGGACGGCCATGGACCGGACCCGACCGTACCGGCTGCCGACGCGCGGACCGCCCGCGCACCGCCCCACTCGTGCACCGCCCCACTCGTGCACCGCCTCACCCCGTGCACCGCAGTACCGACTCCGCACCACCCCCACCCAGCTGGAGTTCCCCATGACCACCGCACCACCGGCCGCCGCGGCGCGCCCCCACCGGGTGCTGACCCGGTTGCTCACCGCCCTCGTGCTGGCCCTCGGCGCCCTGCTCGTGCCGTTCGCGCCGGCCGCCCCCGCGGCGGAGAGCCTGCTCTCGCAGGGCAAGACCGTCACCGCCTCCTCCACCGAGAACGGCGTGGCCTTCCCCGCCTCGGCCGCCGTCGACGGCAATGCCGGCACCCGCTGGTCCAGCGCCTTCGCCGACCCGCAGTGGCTGCAGGTCGACCTCGGCGCCACCGCCACCGTCAGCCGGGTCGTCCTGCAGTGGGAGGCGGCCTACGCGACCGGCTTCAAGCTGCAGACCTCGGCCGACGGCAGCACCTGGACGGACGTCTACACCACCGCGAGCGGCACCGGCGGCACCCAGAACCTCACCGTCGGCGGCACCGGCCGCTACGTCCGGATGTACGGCACCGCCCGCGCCACCCAGTACGGCTACTCGCTCTGGGAGTTCCAGGTCTACGGCACCCCGGGCGGCGGCTCCGGCGGCGGCGACGTCCAACTCTCGTACAACAAGCCCGCGGTGGCCTCCAGCAGCCAGAACGACGGCAGCTGCGGCAACTGCACCCCGGGCAAGGCGGTCGACCAGGACCCGGCCACCCGCTGGGCCACCGCCGCCTGGAGCGACCCGGGCTGGATCTCCATCGACCTCGGCGCCACGGCCACCGTCCACAAGGTGATCCTGCAGTGGGACCCGGCCTACGCCACCGCGTACAAGCTGCAGGTCTCCGACGACGCCGCCAACTGGACGGACATCTACTCCACCACCACCGGCAAGGGGTTCAAGGAGACCATCACCAACCTGAACGGCACCGGCCGCTACGTCCGGATGTACGGGACCGCCCGGGTCGGCCAGTACGGCTACTCGCTCTGGGAGTTCCAGGTGTTCGGGACCGGCGGCAGCCCAGTCCCCCCGCCGCCGCTGCCGCCCAACCCGTCCTTCCCGGCCGGCCGGCTGGTCTTCGGCGACGAGTTCAGCGGTTCCAACGGCACCGCGCCGGACACCGGCAAGTGGACCACCGACCCCGGTGCGGGCGTCAACAACGAGCTGGAGTACTACACCACCGGCAACAAGAACCTCTACCAGGACGGCACCGGCAACCTGGTGATCGAGGCCCGCAAGGAGGTCACCCCCGGATCCGCCTGCCCGCGCGACCCCCTCTCCGGCAGCACCGTCTGCCAGTACACCTCGGGGCGGATCAACACCTCGGGCCACTTCGACTTCACCTACGGCCACGCCGAGGCGCGGATCAAGGTGACCGGCACCCAGGGCCTGTGGCCGGCGTTCTGGATGCTCGGCTCCGACTTCAAGACCGGGACGCCGTGGCCGTACTCCGGTGAGATCGACGTCATGGAGCACGTCGGCAAGGTCGCCGACTCGGTGTACTCGACGCTGCACGCGCCCGCCTACAACGGCGCCGGCGGGTACGGCTCGCCGTACACCCTGGCGGGCACCGACTTCGCCGGCGCCTTCCACACCTACGCGGTGGACTGGGATTCCGCCCACATGACGTTCTCCGTGGACGGCAGCGCCTTCTTCACCGTGGACCGCACCGCCCTGGAGGCCACCCGCGGGCCCTGGGTGTACGACCACCCGTTCTACCTGATCCTCAACAACGCGGTGGGCGGCGACTGGCCGGGCGCGCCGGACGCCTCGACCGTCCTGCCGCAGAAGATGCTCGTGGACTACGTGCGCGTGTACCAGTAGGCCTCCCTGCCGTAGCGGGATTCGCCGCCGGCCGGAGCCCCGCGCGCGGGGCCCCGGCCGGCGGTGCCGGGCCGCCCGCTCAGGGGCGGTACACGGTGCCCGGCTGCGGGGTCGCCGGGGCGAGCAGCTGCGAGACCGTCACCACGGTGTAGCCGCGGCGGTGGAGTTCGGCGAGGATGCCGGGCACGGCCGGGACGGTGCCCGGGTAGATGTCGTGCAGCAGGATGATGCCGTCGCGGCGGACCTGGTCGAGGACCCGCTGCCGGATCAGCGCCGAGTCGTTGGTGTCGTAGTCCTTGGCGGTGACGCTCCACAGCACCTGGGCGACGCCGAGTTCGGCACAGATCCTGGACACCTCGTCGTCGGTGCGGCCCTGCGGCGGGCGCATCAGCACCGGTCGCCGGCCGGTGATGCGCTGCACCGCGTCCTGGGTGAGGGAGATCTCCTTGCGGGCCTCGGCGGGTGGGATGTCGGTGAGGATCCGGTGCGTCCAGGTGTGGTTGGCCGGCTCGTGCCCCTCGGCGACGATCCGCCGGACGGTGTCCGGGTGCTGCTCCACGTGGTTCTTGCCGAGCATGAAGAAGGTCGCGTGGGCGTTCTCCTGCTTCAGGATGTCGAGCAGCTTCGGCGTGTACTCGCTCGGCCCCGCGTCGAAGGTCAGCGCCACACAGGTGGCCTTCCGGCAGTCGACGCCCGGCACGGCGGTGTCCCGCGAGACCGCCGAGGCCCGCTCGCGGGCCTCCTTCGGCGCGGTGGTGTCGAACGAGGCGCAGCCGCCCAGTGCCAGGGCGGTCGCCACCGCCGTGAGCAGAGCCTGTGTCGTGCGCCTGCGAATCCTCTTCTCGACCGGCGGCATGGAGCCCCCCTCCCTTCGGACGCACCCCCCGGTCGGAGGTGCGTTCGAGAAGACCCTAGGCGAGCTTGCATACCGGGTATGTGGGTGGGTGCCCCCGAGGGTGGTGGATCAGGCCATCCAGAAGAAGACCGCGGTCATCCGCTTGTCCTCCAGGGTGCTGCCCCAGTAACCCGTCGCGGTGTGGATGATGTTGGCGCTGTAAAGCAGCAGCCGGTTGAAGCGGTGCGGGACGCGGACGTCCTCCACGAAGGCGTTCGAGGGGACGAAGCGGGTGCCCAGGGCGTCGACCAGGTTGTTGTGCGGCGCGGCGACGATGTTGCCGCCGAGCGCGCCGTTGGGCATCTGCTGGCGGTAGAAGCTGGTGCCGCAGTCCTTCGGGGCCGCCGGGTTGAGGTAGAGCACGGCGGCGTAGCGGCAGACCAGCCGGGAGTCGGTGTGCGGGCGTGGTTCGCACTCGTCCCGGCCGACCACCTGGATGCAGTTGTGGTTGACGGTGGCGCCGCCCGGCCCGGCCTCCGGCCAGATCCTGCGGGCGCCGGTGGCCTGCATCACCAGGGCCTCGACATGGGCGAGTTCGTCCGGCTCCAGGCCGGGCATGGTGCGCAGGCCGGGCCAGGTCTCCGGCTTGTGCGGGTACCCCTCGCTCCAGTCGTCGCGGGCCAGCGTGCGGGCCCGGACGGCCTCCGCGTCGGGCAGCACGTCGTCGAAGACCCAGTAGTCGCGGCCACGGGTGGGCTTGCGGTACGGCAGCACCGGGATCGCCGGCGTCCGGGGGAGGGGTGACATGGCCCCGACGGTAGCGACGGGCTTCGGCGGCTCTCGCCCGTGATCAGGTCAATTGTGCGTCAAGGCGAGTTCAAGACGGTGGCCTCCGGACACGGCGTCAGAGCAGCCACCCTACGGCGGTGACGGCGCCCAGCACGGTGAGGCCGAGCAGGAACAGGCCGATGACGGCGAATCCGGCGCAGAACAGGGTCTCGGTGCGGTCCTTCTGCTCCTCGGCGCCCGCGGGCCTGCGGGTCACCTGCACGCTCCACACGTCGATCGGCCGCCCGAGGTGCGCGGAGGCGGCCTCGCGGACCTCGGCCAGCCGGGCCCGGGCCGTCGCGGTCGCCGCCCCGGCCTCCGGGCCGCGCCAGGCGAGGGCGAGCATCCGCTCCACCGGGTCGGCGTAGCGGGCCTCGAATGCGGCGGTCTCCGCCGGATCGCGGTCCTCGTCCAGGTACGCCCAGCGGCCGGCCTCGGCGGGTTCGCCGTACAGCCGGTAGACCTCAGCCAGCCGCCGCCGGGCCGTCAGGTCGGCCGGGCACGACCCGACCAGCCCGCGCAGGCGCTGGCGGGCGACGGGTGTCCGGCCGGCGCGGAGGTCCGCGTCGGCCTTGGCGAGGGTGGTCTCGACGGTCATCGGAGCATGGTCGCAGACCCTGCGGACCGGTTCACAGGGGTTTTGCCGACGCCATCCGGGGTCCGCCGCCGACGGACCCGGGACGTCGCGGGTGGCTCGGGCCGTCAGGTCACCGGGGGTGAGGACCTGGTCGTGCCAGTGGGTGAACTGCTGAAGGAGATCGCCGTCGAGCCCCACGGCCGCTTCGTCATCGTCGGGCCGACGGCCTCGAAGACCCGGGCCGGGTCGTCCGGGCGGTTCGCCTGCGCCAGGGCGTAGGCGAGCAGGTTGAGGTCGGCCACGGCCTCGGCGTGGCCGAGGGCGCCCGGCTCGGTCCAGCCCCGGAGGCGCGCGCCGTCGACATTCGGCATCGGCATCCTGTTCCGGGCCGGCTTCCCGCCGGACCGCGCTGTACGCGACTACTGGTTGTTCGTCGACACGGTGCTCGCCCAGGCCGCGGTCGACGCGGCGGTGCTCGACCTGGACGAGCACCGGCGCGAGCAGCAGGGTGCGGCCTGGACCACCCACCCTGCCGAGCTGCCGGCCGACGAGTACCCGAACCTGCACGTCGTGCGCGACCACTTGGCCCTGATGGCGGGCTCGCCGTTCCCCGAGATCCTGGAGATGATGACCGACCGGTTCGCCGCGGAGCCGGCCGCGCAGAACTGAGGCGGGCCACCTGAGGTCCGCGACGTCAGCCGGACGGCAGGAATCCTTCGAGCAGCGGGGCGAGCAGGGTGGTGCGCCGCATCACGTCCATGTGGGTGGTGCGCGGCAGGACGGCGAGGCGGGCGTCCGGGATCAGGTCGTACATCTCGACCGCGTGGTCGAGGCGGACGAAGTCGTGGTCGCCGACGACGAGCAGGGTGGGGGCCCGCAGGGTGCGGAGCCGCGCGGCCGGCCAGCCCTCGAAGGCGGCCACCGCGTCGGAGACCTTGGCGGCGAAGGCGTCGAAGTGCTCCGGCTCGGGGGAGACGGCGAGGTGTGCCGCCCGCATCCCGGCGAAGTCGTCCGCGGTGGGCAGCCGGGTGGAGCCGGACGCGAGTTCTGAGGCGCGGATCTCCTCGTGGTAGCCGTCGGGGCGGTAGTTGACGGAGGCGAGGACGAGGTGGTCGACCCGCTCCGGGTGGTCCAGCGCCAGCTGCAGGGCGACGTAGCCGCCGAGGCTGAAGCCGAGGACGTCGGTGCGCTCGACGCCGAGGCGGTCGAGCAGGGCGAGCACGTCCGCGGCGAGCAGGTCGACCCGGTACGGGCGGTCGCCGTCGCGGGTGTGGCCGTGCCCCTGGAGCTCCGGGGCGATCACCCGGCGGCCGCGGGTCAGCGCGGGCAGCAGCGCGCCGAAGCACAGCTCGGCGGTCAGCAGGCCGCCGTGCAGCACGACCAGCGGCCGGCCGGTCGCGCTGCCGTGCTCCTCGTAGTACAGGTCGAGCCCGTTGACGTGCGCGTAGCTGCCCGTGGTCACGCTGTTCTCCCGTCGGCGGCGGCCGGTCCGGTACCAGTCTGGCCCGTGCCGGCCCTCAGGCCGTGTACCGCTCGACGAGAGTGCACAGGGTGTCGAAGGCGGGCTTGGGCGTGTAGTCGTCCGAGGTGAGCCCGAAGCGGTGGAAGGGCCCCGGGCCGTTGCTGTCGGCGTCGCGCAGCGAGAAGTGGGTGTACCCGCTCAGCCCGAGCGCGGCCGCGTGCTCGGCGACCGTGCGGACCACCGTGCCGACCACCTCGGCCTGCCGCTGCGGCGTCCGGCCGGGGCCGGTGGGCCAGCCGTGCTCGGTGATGTGCAGCGGCAGGTCCCCGAGGCCGGCGGGTTCGAGCACGTTCCCGCGGTGGTGGCGCAGCACCCCCGCGACCGCGTCGGCGAGCTCGGCCGGTGCGACCGGGCGGAACACATCGGGGAAGAAGTCCAGCCCCACGTAGTCGAGTTCGGATCGGAAGCGGTCGCCGCCGAGCTCCGCGAGTTCGGTGGCGAAGGCCGTCGCCGGGCCGAACAGCAAGGTGGTGTTGAAGCCGATCCGCAGGTGGTGGTGGCCGAGTTCGCGGGCCCGGGCACGGGCGGCGCGCACGCCGTGCACGAGCGCCTCCCGGACGGCCGGGTAGTGCCCGTCCAGGACGGCATTGCCGGTGACGTTCGGCTCCTCCGTCACCTGCAGGGTCTGCGTCACCGCGCCGTACTGGCCGACGAGTTCACGCAGGAAGGCGCAGTAGCCGGGGACGTCGCCGGCGGCCGACCGGTACTGGGCGACCAGGTCCAGCCGGCGGCCGCGGACGGCGTACCGCTCGGCACCGGCCGGGGCGGCCGTCGGATGCGGCCCGCCGGGCACCGTGTCGTCGTCGAAGGCGGTGTAGGCGCGGACCAGGAAGGGGCGGCCGGGGCGGCCCTGGAGCCGGTCGAGCAGGGCGGTGATGCGGTCGGGGTCGTCGGGCGGGCCGGCGGCGAGGCCGCCGCTGTCGTCGCCGGAGAGGCCGCCGGGGTAGACGCCGAAGAGCAGGCGGTCAGTCACGGTCGGCTCCGTCCTGCTCCCGGCGCGGGGCGGCGCCGCTGGGCCAGGCGAGCGTGCCGGTGCGGATCTCCTCGGCGATCGACTCCACCCACGCGGTCTCGGCGCGGGCGAGGGCGAGCGCGTACTCGGCCTCGATCACGAACAGCCTCGGCACGCCGGTCACCAGGGCCTCGGCCAGGCGTCGTTCGTCGTCGGCGGTGCGGTCGCGCAGGCGGCGGGCGCGTTCCGCCAGGGCGTCGCGGGCCCGCTCCGGACCGAGGGCGCCGAGGTGGCCGACCGCCCCGAGAAAGGGCGAGAACTCCCGTTCCGGGGTGCGGATCTGCTCGTCCAGCCGGCGGACGAGCTCCTCGTGACCGGCCTCGGTGATGCCGTAGACCGTCCGCTCGGGGCGGCTCCCGGCGCGTTCCCGGCCCCGGGCGGCCACCCAGCCGGCCTCCTCCAGGGCGGCGACGGTGTTGTAGAGGGTGCCGCGGTTCACCGCCGCGGCGTGGTGGGCGCTGCGTTCCCGCAGCTCGGCGAGGATCCGGTGCGGATGGGCATCGCCTTCGAGCAGCAGGCCGAGCAGGGCCGGGACGATCGGGTGGTCGAGCGCGCGTCGTGGCATAGTCGAAATATATCAGTCGAAATAGACTAATTGGCAACGCGGAGCCGGATCGTCCGGATCGACTGCCGGTGCGGAACCGCACGCTCCGCATGTCAGTGCCGGTCGAGATGATGTTCGACATGAAGGACGCAGCCGCCCTGGCCACCCACGCCGCCTATGCCGATGCCGTCGCCACCGCCGTGCAGGCGGCCGCGGCTTACTACGCCGACGGCTCCACGCCGCTGGGCGACGACGAGTACGACGCGCTGCTGCGCTCGATCGAGGCCTGGGAGCAGGCGCAGCCCGGTGAGGTGCTGCCCGACTCGCCGACCGGCAAGGTTGCCGGCGGCACGGCCCTCGGCGACGTCCCGCACAGCGTGCCGATGCTCAGCCTCGACAACGTGTTCTCCGCCGAGGAGCTCGCCGCCTGGGCCGCCGGGCTGGAGCGCCGGCTCGGCCGGCCCGTTGACGGCTGGTGCGTCGAGCCCAAGCTGGACGGCCTCGCCGTCGCGGCCCGCTACCGCGAGGGCCGGCTCGTCCGCCTGATCACCCGCGGCGACGGCCTCGCCGGTGAGGACATCGGCCACGCCGCCGACGCCGTCCTCGGCCTGCCGCAGACCCTCGCCGAGCCGATCGACGTCGAGCTGCGCGGCGAAGTCCTGCTCACCCAGAGCCAGTTCGAGCACGCCAACGAGGTGCGCACCGCTCACGGCGCCACCCCGTTCGCCAACCCCCGCAACGGCGCCGCCGGCACCCTCCGCGCCAAGGACCGCCCCTACCGCATCGAGCTCACCTTCTTCGCCTACGGGGCCATCGGCCTCGGCGGCCTCGGCCACAGCGCCCTGCTCGACCGGCTCGCCGCACTCGGCGCCAACACCGCGGCCAGCACCGCCGCCCGGCCCGGCCGCTGCGAGGGAATCGACGAGGTCCGGCAGCGGATCGAGGAGATCGCCGCGCTGCGCGCCGCCCTGCCGTTCGGCATCGACGGCATCGTGGTGAAGGCCGACGCCGAGGCGGACCAGGAGCAGGCCGGCGCCGGCTCCCGCGCCCCGCGCTGGGCCGTCGCCTACAAGCTGCCCGCGGTGCACAAGGTCACCCGGCTGCTCGGCGTCGAGTGGAACGTCGGCCGCACCGGTGTGATCGCACCACGCGCCGTCCTGGAGCCGGTCGAGGTCGACGGCGTCACCATCACCTACGCCACCCTGCACAACCCGGCCGACATCACCCGCCGCGGCCTGCTGATCGGCGACCAGGTCTTCGTCCACCGGGCCGGCGACGTCATCCCCCGGGTCGAGGCGCCGCTCGTCGACCAGCGCACCGGCGAGGAGCAGCCGATCGTCTTCCCCGCCGTCTGCCCGCGCTGCGGCGACGCCATCGACACCTCGCAGCAGCGCTGGCGGTGCGTGCGCGGCCGCGGCTGCCAGGCCGTCGCCTCGATCCGCTACGCCGTCGGCCGCGACCAGCTCGACGTCGAGGGGCTCGGCGGCACCCGCGCCGTCCAGCTCGTCGAGGCGGGCCTGGTCGCCGACCTCGCCGACCTCTTCGCGCTCACCCGCGAGCAGCTGCTCACCCTCGACCGGATGGGCGACACCAGTGCCGACAACCTGCTCGCGGCGATCGCCGAGGCCAGGACGCGACCGCTGAACCGGGTGTTCTGCGCGCTCGGCGTGCTTGGCACCGGCCGCTCGATGTCCCGCCGGATCGCCGCCCACTTCGGCAGCATGGCGGCCGTCCGTGCCGCGGACGCCGAGGCACTCGCCGAGGTCGACGGCATCGGCCCGGAGAAGGCCACCGTCATCGTCGCCGAACTCGTCGAACTCGCACCGGTGCTGGACAAACTGGCGGCGCACGGTGTCGGCACCGCCGTCACCCCGCCCGCCGCGGCCGCAGCCGTCTCCGAAGAAGGCCCGGCCGGCCCGCTCGCCGGTGAGGCCGTGGTGGTGACCGGCAGCATGACCGGCCCGCTGGCCGACCTGAGCCGCAACCAGATGAACGAGCTGATCGAGCGCGCCGGCGGCAAGGCGTCCTCGTCCGTCTCCAAGCGGACCACCCTGCTGGTGGCCGGCGAGAAGGCCGGCTCCAAGCGTGCCAAGGCCGAGGAGCTCGGCATCCGCGTCATCTCCCCGGAGGACCTGGCGGAGCTGGTGGCCGAGCTGCTGGTGGCGTAGGTCCGGGCTCGGGCCCCCGCGGAGCCGTACTCCGTCCACTGCCCCGGCGGTACCGACGTCCGGTGCCGTCGGGGCGAGGGGGTGCGGGGTGGCGGAGGTCCGACGGGTGTGGAGCGTGCCCGTGTCGGCCTGCTGGCGGGTCGTCGTCCGCTGTGGAGGTCCGCATCGGCCTCGACCCTCGCGACCGGGCCAAGGAGACCGGTGCCCCGGGGACTTCACCGCCGACTTGGTGTGGCCCGGCCCGCAGCGGCTCGGCCGCGACCGGGCCGGCGCCGTCCACCCCACACGCTGTCAGCCGGCGGTCGGGGTCGCGGGTTCCCACGGCCGGACCCAGGGGTCGGGCCATGCCTCGGCTGCGGCGAGCAGCGGGTCGAAGGTCGCGCCGTCGATGCTCTCGCGGATGACGTCCGCGTGACCGCCGTGCCGTGCCGTCTCCTCGATCAAGTGCAGCAGGACCCAGCGGATCGACCATTCCTTGACCTCTGCGGGAATCCACGGAGCCCCCTGCGGCACCGGAACGGCCTGCCCGAGGTCCGGAATTCCGGTGATCACTGCGTCGGTCCGATCGGCCGCCTCGGCATATGCGGCCAGGACCGCGGCCAGGGTCTCGTCCGGGGCGAGCCGGAATTCGTCCGTGTCCGACTCCTCTGTCTTCCGCCGCGTCCCGTGCTGCTGCTGAAGGATGAGGTCGGTCCAGAACTCCTCGCACCGTGTGGCGTGCTTGATGAGACCGCCGATGCTCAACTCGCTGCCGGTGGAGGCCGTGCGGGCCTGCTCCTCGGTCAGGCCGTAGGCGGTGACCCGCAGTGCGCGCCGCTGGTGGGCCAGGTAGGCGGTCAGCGCCGTGCGCTCGTCGGCGACAGGTGGGACGACTCTCGGCATGGCGGGGCCCTCTCACTCTGCAAAGCCTTGCAGCAAGTTTCAGGAGGACTCTAACGTCGACGCCGGCGCACGTACACCTCGCCGATCAACCCGAACCCCGACCTCCGGCGCCGGTTCTGCCGCCCGCGGTGCCGGCGGGCGATGCGGACGAGCCGAAGCCTTGCGCACGCACACGGCGGCAGGTCGTGCGGTGGGAAGTCCTGTTGGCGGCCTCTGCGGTGCTTGCGCACCGGTCGATTCGGCATTCCGCTGAATGTCTGTTAACCGGTTAGCGGTGTTTTGTCGGTGATGGCCGGAAATCATTGACCCAACATTCCTTCGCGATAGTATGTTAATTACCGATACACGCGTGGCACCTGTCGCGGGCGCTTGTCTCCGTCACCACGGATCACACGGGAAACGGTGCCGACCACGAGTTGCGAGGTAGTGATGCCAGGGCCAGCCGTCGCACCCCGGAGCAGCAACCCCGCCGGTGCACCCCCGCAGTCCGTTCGAGTCATGATCGTCGACGAGTCCTCCGTCATCCGGGACGGGCTGTGCACGCTGCTCGCCCCCGCCGCCGACATCGAGGTGGTCGCCGCCACCGACAGCGGCGCCCGCGCCGTCCACCTGGCCGCCGTGCACGGCCCGCACGTCCTGGTCACCGGCCTTCACCTGCGCGGCATGTCCTGCCTGGACCTGCTGCGCCGACTGGACGCCGAACGGCTGCCCGTCCGGCCGCGGCTGGTGGTCTTCGCCCAGCACGACAACGAGGACATGGTGAAGGACGTGCTGCAGGCGCCCACCCACGGCCTGCTGGTCAAGGACACCAGCCGGGAGGAGTTGGCGGGCGCCGTCCGGGCCGCGGCCCGCGGCGAGGCCGTCTTCTCGCCCAGCGTCTCCCACCGCCTGGTGGAGTGGTACCGCACCGCCGGCAGCCGCCGGCTGCGGCCGGCCTCCCGCACCGCGCTGAAGTCGCTGACCATCCGTGAGCGCGAGGTGCTCCGGCTGATCGCCGAGGGTCTCTCCCCGCTGGAGATGGCCGACCGGCTCTGCATCGGCGAGGCGACCGTGCGGACCCACGTCTACCGGCTGCGCACCAAACTGGAGTTGAAGGACCGCGCCCAGCTCGTCGCCTTCGCCTACCAGGCCGGGGTGACCGCCGAGGAGGGGTTCGCGGCATGACCGTCCGCCTCTACCAGGTGGCCGTGGACGCACTCGATCCTGCCGCGCTGGCCCGCTTCTGGGCGGCCGTGCTGGGCCACCGCATCCTGCTGGAGAGCGCCGGCGAGGTGGTCGTCGGCGCGGACGAACACGCCTACCCGGGGCTGGTGTTCGTGCCCGTCGCGGAACGCCGCAAGGGCAAGAACCGGCTGCACCTGGACCTCGTTCCGGACGACCGCGGGGCCGAGGTCGCCCGGCTGCTGGCACTCAGCGCCACCCCGGCCGACGTCGGCCAACCCGTCGACGCCGGCTGGACGGTGCTCGCCGACCCGGAGGGCAACGAGTTCTGCGTGCTCGACCCGAAGCGGTCGCTGCTGGGCTGACTTGTCGTCAGACCGGTTCGCCCGCCGGGACCGGCGTCGCGTCCGCGTCCGCCTCGGCGGCCCCGGGGGAGTCGTCCAGCGCCCGCAGGTTCCGGGCCGAGCGGATCAGGTACAGCACCACCGGGGAGACCAGCATCCAGCCTCCGGCCACCAGCAGCACCCCCGGCACGGAGGTCGCCGCGGCGACCGGCCCGACCAGCGCCTGGCCCACCGGCAGCAGGGCGATGCTGCCCAGCCACTCGTAGGAGGCCACCCGGGACATCACCGGCAGCGGGATGTGCTGCTGCAGCGCGGTGTAGAAGTACACGTTGAACATGGCGACGCCGACCCCGCCGACCAGTGCCGCGCCGGCCACCACCGCCGTCCGCGCGGGCACCGCGAGCGCCACCAGCTGCAGTCCGTACAGCCCGAGCGGGACGAAGGTGGCGCGCAACAGGAAGCGCGGCCGGTACCGGAGCGCGATCACCCCGCCGACCACCGCTCCGAGCCCCGAGCAGGCGGCGATCGCCGCCCAGGCGGAGGCGCCGCCCAGGTCGGACTTGGCCACCGCCGGGCCGAGCACCAGTACCGAGGGCAGCGCCAGCAGGTGGAAGGTCGCCGCCCACAGCACCATCGACCACAGCCAGGTGCGAGAGCGGAACTCCTGCCAGCCCTCGGCCAGTCCGCGCAGCACCGAGGCGGAGGCGGAGGCAGAGTCCCCGGCCGCCCGAACAGCCGTCCGCACCGCCGGGCGGGCGAGCGACAGGGCGACGGCGCTGGCGGCGAAGGTCAGCGCATCGGCGAGCAGTGCCGCCCCGGGGCTGAGGACGGCGATCAGCACGCCCGCGACGGCCGGGCCGACGGTGTAGGCGAGGTTGTCGCTGAGACCGACCAGCCCGTTGGCCTGCTGCAGCCGGTCGGGTTCGACCCACTCGGCGACCAGCCCGGTGGACGTCGGGCGGAAGAACGCCGCCGCCGTCCCCCAGACCAGCTGGAGCAGCACCAGCGAGAGCAGCGTGGCGTGCCCCGTCCAGAGCAGAACGCCCTGGGCGGCCTGCGAGCCGAACCGCACCAGGTCGCAGACGACCATCAGCCGGCGCCGCTCGATCCGGTCCGCGACCACGCCGCCGACCAGCACCAGCAGCACGCCCGGCGCGATGCCGGCGGCGAGCACCAGGCCCAGCGCGCCGGCACCGCGGCCGAGGTCCAGCACGGCGAAGGCGAGGGCGACCGCCACGATGGCGTCGCCGAGGATGGAGAGGCTCTGCCCCGTGTAGTACAGCGCGAAGTTGCGGTTGTGCAGCACCTCGGGGATCCGTGCCCGTCGCCTGCCCATCCTGCTGCCCTCTCGTTCCGGTCGGTGGCGTTCTGGTCGATCGCGGCGGTGCTGGTGCCGGCGCCGGTCAGGCGCCGGGCGCCCGGTCGGTGTCCGCGGACAGCACGGCGTCCAACTGGTCCTCGTCGAGGCCGCCGAGCACCGCCTCGACGACCTTGACGGCCAGTGCTTCCACGGTGGGGGCGTCGAAGAGGTCCCGCAGCGGGAGGTCGACGCCGAAGTCGCGGCGGATCCGGGCGGCGAGCCGGGTGGCCAGCAGCGAGTGGCCGCCGAGGTCGAAGAAGTCGTCGCGGATGCCGACCCGTTCGCGGCCGAGCAGCTCGCCGTAGAGCCCGGCGAGGGTCTGCTCGACCTCGTCGCGCGGTGCCTCGTAGCCGGCCGTGCGGGCGGTCGGGGCCGGGGCCTCGGCGAGCGCCTTGCGGTCCGTCTTGCCGTTCGCGGAGAGCGGCACGGCGGCCAGGGCGACGAACGCGGCGGGCACCATGTAGCCGGGCAGCAGGCGGGCGAGATACGCGCGGACCGCGTCCTCCGCAGACTCACCGGGGCCGCCCGCGGCCGGCACCCAGTACGCCACCAGGCGGGGTTCGCCCGGGGTGTCCTCGCGCAGCAGCACCACGGCCTCGGCGACCGCGGGGTGGCCGGTCAGCACGGCCTCGATCTCGCCGAGTTCGATCCGCAGGCCGCGCAGCTTCACCTGGTGGTCGAGCCGGCCGAGGTGTTCCAGGGCGCCGTCGGGGCGGCGCCGGACGAGGTCGCCGGTGCGGTAGAGGCGGGCCGCCGGATCGGCGGAGAACCGGTCCGGCAGGAACCGCTCCTCGGTGAGGTCGGGGCGGCCCCAGTAGCCGGCCGCGACCTGCAGGCCGCCGAGGTACAGCTCGCCGGGCCGGCCGACCGGGACGGGCCGGCCGTGCGCATCCAGCACGTGCAGTCGGGTATTGGCGACGGGGTGGCCGATCGGCACGCCCGCGGTGTCCTCCGCCGTGCACGTCCAGCGGGTGACGTGCACGGCCGCCTCGGTCGGCCCGTACAGGTTGTCGATCGGGGCGGTGATGCCGGCGGCCCGGCAGCGGCGCACCAGTTCGCCGGGCAGCGTCTCGCCGCTGCACAGGATCTGGCGGACGCCGCGCAGTGCGTCAGGTTCGGCGCCGTCCAGGAAGACCTGGAGCATCGAGGGCACGAAGTGCACCACGGTGATCCGTTCCTGCGCGATCACCTCGGCCAGGTAGCGCGGGTCACGGTGGCCGTCGGGCTCGGCCAGCACCAGCGCGGCGCCCGCGGTGAGCGGCACCAGCAGCTCCCAGAGCGAGACGTCGAAGCCGATCGGGGTCTTCTGCAGCACCCGGTCGCGGCCGTCGACGGCGAAGGCGTCGCGCAGCCAGACGGTGTGGTTGAGCAGCCCGGCATGGGTGTTGACGACGCCCTTGGGCCGCCCGGTCGATCCGGAGGTGTAGAGCACGTACGCCGGGTCGGCGGCGGCACGCGCGATCTGCGGCGCGGTGTCGGGGAATCCGGCGTCCTCGCCGGGCTCGACCAGGGCGGGCAGTGGGCCCTCCAGTCGGCCGGCAAGCTCCGCGGTGCCGATCAGCACGGGCACCTCGGCGTCGGCCAGCACGTACCCCAGCCGGTCGGCCGGGTAGGACGGGTCCAGCGGCACGTAGGCGGCGCCCGCGCGGAGCACCGCGAGCAGAGCGGTCACCAGGGCGGGGGAGCGCTCCAGCAGGACACCGACCCGGTCGCCCGGCCGCACCCCGAGGCCGATCAGCCGGTGCGCCAGGCGGTTGGCCCGTCGGTCGAGTTCGCGGTAGCCGACCTGCTCGTCCCCGCGGACCAGGGCGACGGCGTCCGGGGTCCGGGAGGCCTGCTGCGCGACCAGATCGGCGACGGTGGTGTCGGCGGGCAGGTCCATCGCGGTGGCGTTCCACGCGGCGAGCTGCCGCTCCTCCTCCTCGGTGAGCAGCGGCAGCCGGGAGACCGGCAGCGCCGGGTCGGCGGCCGCACCGGCGAGCAGCCGGCACAGGTGGCCGTGCAGCCGTTCGACGGTGGCGGGTTCGAACAGGTCGCGGTCGTACTCGTACGCGACCCGCAGCCCGCCCTCCGGGCCCGCCTCCACCACGACGCACAGCTCGGCCCGGGCGCCGGAGGTGTCGATCTCGATGGTGCGGGCCCGCAGCGGGCCCGGGGCCGCGCCCGCCGGGTGCGCGTTGAAGGCGAACAGCACCGGGGTGAGCGGGCTGCGGCCCCCGCGACCCGGCGCGAGTTCCTCCACCAGCCGTTCGAACGGGGCCTCCTGGTGCTCGAAGGCGCCGAGCACCCGGTCGCGGGCCTGCCCGAGCAGTTCGGTGAAGGCCGGGTCGGTGGAGAGGTCGGCCTGCAGCAGCACGGTGTTGAGGAAGAACCCGGCTGCGGACTCGAACTCGGGGCGGCTGCGGCCGCTCACCGGCACCCCGACCGGGACCTTCGGGCTGCCCGTCCAGCGGTGCAGCACCGCCTGGAAGCCGGCCAGCGCGGTCATGAACAGGGTGCTGCCCGACGACCTGCCGAGGCCCTCCAGTGCTGCCGTGAGGTCCGCGGGCAGGGTGCGGCGCAGCACCGCGCCGCGGCCCCGGCCGGAGGCGCGCGGACGGTCCACGGGAAGCTCCAGCGGTTGGACGCCGTCCGCGAGTTCGGCCCGCCACCAGGCGAGGTCCTCGGCGACCGCTCCGGACGCCGCCCGCTCCTGCTGCCAGGCCGCGAACTCCCGGTACTGGCCCGCCCGCCCGGCGAACTGCGGTGCGCGGCCCGCCGAACGGGCCCGGTACGCCTGCCAGAGCTCGTCGAGCAGCACGTCCACCGACCAGCCGTCGCTGTTGATGTGGTGCTGGGCGAGGACGACCCGGGCGGCACCGCCGGGCAGCAGCACGGCGGTGACCCGCAGCACCGGGCCGTTCTCCAGGTCGAACGGCAGGTCGGCCTCGGCCCGTGCGGTGGCGGCGAGTTCGCGTTCGGCATCGGCCGCCGGCAGGGCGGTCAGGTCGACGGCCCGCACCGGGACGGCGGCGGGCGGGTCGACCACGGGACGGAAGTCCTCGCCCTCGGCGGTGTAGCGGGTGCGCAGCGCCTCGTGCCGCTCCGCGAGGTCGCCGAGGGCGGCCGCCAGCGCGTCAGTGTCCAACACGCCCGGCCAGTCCACCTGGTGGCAGATGTGGTAGGCCGGGTTTCCGGGCTCCAGCCGGTGCAGGAACCAGAGCCGCCGCTGCCCGGGGGAGAGCGGCGCCGGTGCGCCCGCCGGCCCGGGCCCGCGCGGGGCGTCCGCGGCCTCCAACCGGTCGAGCAGGGCCTGGCGCTGCTGCGGGTCCAGGCCCGCGAGCAGTTCCTCGATGCCGTCCATCGCCGTCTCCTCCTCGGGGCGGGCGGGTGTCGCCGGTCAGCGGGCCGTGGCGACCCAGACGTAGTGCTCGGAGTTGGGGCCGTAGGGCGACTCGTCGTAGCCGCCGTACTCGCGCTCGATCGTGAAGCCGGCCTGCTGCAGGGTCCGCCGGACCTCGTTCGGGTACCGGTAGTAGTTCTTCCGGAAGGTGTGCCGGCGCTCGGTCACCAGACCGTCCTCGTCGAGCAGTTCGCTGACCCGGCGGCGGGTGATGGACTGCTCCTGCAGGTCGTAGGTGTTGTAGTCCCACATGGCGATCCGCTGCCCGGTGCCGGGGTGGCGGATCTCGCCCGCCAGGTAGAGGCGCTCGCTGTACTTGGCCATCTCGTCGAAGCGGAAGTACGGGATGCCGGAGACGAACCGGCCGCCGGGGGTGAGGTGTTCGCGGACGGTGGCGAGCGCCTCGGCCCAGTCCTCGTCGTTCGCGCAGTGGAACAGCGGCTGACCGGCGGCCAGGATCAGCGGGAAGCGCTCGCCGAGGCGGACCGTCCGCAGGTCGCCCTCGACGAAGCGCACCGAGGTCTCGTCCAGGCCCTCGGCGGCCGCGTTGCGGCGGCCCTGCTCCAGCATCGACACCGACAGGTCGACGCCGACGCCGCTGCCGGCGATCCTGACCGCGGGCAGCAGCACCCGGCCGGTGCCGGCGGCGAGTTCGAGCACCGGGCCGCCGAACTCCTTCACCGTGGAGAGGAAGAACGGCAGGTCGAGCTTGTTCAGCCCGGCCCACAGGGTGTCGTACAGGTCGGCCTCGAAGAAGTAGTCGTCGTCGGCGGGCTGGGGCGTCGTCCCGGTGGTCATCGGGTCTCCTCGGTCGTGGCGGTGGCGGCGGTGCCTTCCGCGCTCGTGGCGGCGGTGTTCTCCGTGCTGGTGGCGGCGTGGGCGATCAGGGCCCGGATCTGCTCCTCGGAGAGGGCGGCCATCCGGGCGCGCAGACGGCGGTCGGTCTCCTCCTGTGCGGCGGCCAGTGCGGGGTCGACGGCGCCCGCGGCGAGCCGGGCGACGGTCGGGAAGCGGAACAGCGCGTGCAGCGGCACCTCGACGGCGAACGCGCGGCGCACCCGGCCGAGCAGCCGGGTGGCCAGTAGCGAGTGGCCGCCGAGCGCGAAGAAGTCGTCGTCGGCGCCGACCTCGGGCAGGCCGAACACCTGGGCCCACAGCGCGGCGAGCCTGGCCTCCGTGCCGGGCCGGGGCGCCCGGAACGGCGGGCGCAGTGCGCCAGGGTCGGGCAGCGCAGCCCGGTCGATTTTGCCCGCCGGGGTCAGCGGCAGCGCGTCCAGCACCACGAAGCCGGCCGGCAGCATCGGCTCCGGCAGCCGTTCGGCGAGCCACTCGCGCAGCCCCTCGGGGGCGGTGGTGCCGCGGCCGGGCAGGGTCAGGTAGCCGACCAGGGCGGCCTCGCCGCCGGCGGGGGAGTGCAGCACGACCACGGCCTCGGCGATGCCCTGGTGCTCCACCAGGCGGGCCTCGATCTCGCCGGGCTCGATCCGGTGACCGCGCACCTTGACCTGCCGGTCGGCGCGGCCGAGGAAGTCCAGCCGGCCGTCGGTGCGCCAGCGCACCAGGTCGCCGGTGCGGTAGAGCCGGGCACCGGGCGGGCCCTGCGGGTCCGGGACGAAGCGCTGCCGGGTGAGCGCCTCGGCGCCCAGGTAGCCGCGGGCCAGCCCGGCGCCGCCCAGGTACAGCTCACCGACGGCGCCGCGCGGTACGGGCGTTCCGTCCGAGGCCAGCACCCGGGCCAGCACGTTGTCGATCGGCCGGCCGATGTCCGCCGGGCCCTCGCCGACGCCCTCCGGGGCGACCTCGCCCTCGGTGGCGACCACCGCGTTCTCGGTCGGCCCGTAGTGGTTGACCACGGTGAACGGCAGGCCTGGCCGCGGCCGGCGGCGCAGCAGCTCGCCGCCGGTGAGCAGCGAGCGCAGCGGCAGCCTCGCGCAGCCCTCCTCGGCGAGCACCGCCTCGGCCAGCGGCGTCGGCAGGAAGGCGACGGTGGCCCCGGAGTCGGCCAGCCAGGCGGTCAGCCCGGCCGGGTCGGTGCGGACCGCGGCGTCGACCACCGCGACCGAGGCCCCGGCGGCCAGGTAGGGCCACAACTCCCAGACTGCGGCGTCGAATCCCTGGGCGGCGAGCATGGTGCCGCGGTCCTCCGGGGTGATCCGGTGGCGGCGGTTGTGCCAGTGGCAGAGGTTGAGCAGGGCGCGGTGTTCGACCAGCACGCCCTTGGGCCGTCCGGTGGAACCGGAGGTGTAGATGGCGTACGCGAGGTCGTCCGCGGCGACGGGCCGCCCGCCGGGGCCCGCTGAGGTCTCGGCGGGGTCCTCGGTGTCGGCGGGGGCCTCGGTCTCGGCGGGGTCCTCAGGATCGGCGGGGTCCTCGGCGTCGGCGAGCAGCAGGGCTGCGGCGGAGGCCGGCAGCCGGCCGGCGCAGTGGGCGTCGGTGACGACCAAGGGGGTGCCGCTGTCGGCGAGCATGTGGGCGAGCCGGTCGGCCGGGTACTCCGGGTCCAGCGGCAGGTAGGCGCCGCCGGCCCGGAGGACGGCGAGCAGGGCGCCGACGAGTTCGGGCGAGCGCTCCAGACAGACCCCGACCAGGGTGCCGGGGCCGACCCCGCGGCGGACCAGTCGCCGGGCCAACCGGTCGGCGTGGGCGTCGAGTTCGCCGTAGCCGACGGTGCGGGCGCCGTGCACCACGGCGGGCCGGCCGGGGTCGGCGGCGGCGTGTCGGGCGACCAGCTCGTGCACCAGCGGCGCGGTGGGGTGCGGAACGGGGCTGCTGCCGAGCGCGGCGAGTTCGGCGGTCTCGGCGTCGCCGGGGGCGGTCAGGGCGGAGAGCGGGCTGCCCGGGTCGTCGGCGGCAGCGGTGAGCAGCGCGGTAAGTCCGGCGAGCAGTCGTTCGGCGGTACCGCGGTCGAACAGGTCGGTGCGGTGGTCGAGTTCGAGGCCGAGGGCGCCGTCGGGGAGCTCCCGGGCGAACAGGTCCAGATCGAAGCGGGCCGCGCCCGGGTCGAAGGGGAACTCGCTCGCCTCGGCCGGACCGAGAGCCAGCCGCGGCGGCGGGGTGGAGAGGTAGGACAGGGCGACGGACACCAGCGGCGGGCGGCTGAGGTCGCGGGCCGGTGCCGCCGCCTCGACCAGCCGGTCGAAGGGCACGTCCCGGTGGTCGGCGGCGGCGAGTACCGACTCCCTGGTCCGGCCCAGGAGTTCGGCGAAGGACGGATCGCCGGAGAGGTCGCCGCGCAGCGGCAGCAGGTCGACGAAGAAGCCCGCGAGCCGTTCGAGTTCGGGCCGGTCGCGGCCGGCCATCGCACCGCCGACGGCGATGTCCGTGCTGCCCGTCCAGCGGGCCAGCACCGCCTGCAGGCCGGCGAGGACCGCCATGAAGAGGGTCGCCCCTTCGTCCTTGGCGGCCGTGCGCAGGGCGGCCGTGGCGGCGGCGGGCAGCACGGCGGACACCCGGGCGCCGGTGAAGGCCCGGACGGCGGGGCGCGGCCGGTCGGTGGGCAGTTCCAGCGGGGCGAGGCCGGCGAGCCGTTCCGTCCACCAGTCGAGCGAGGCGCCGTCGCCGGTGGTGCCGCGCTGTGCCTCCCACGAGGCGAAGTCGGCGTACTGGAGCGGGGGTTCGGGCAGCGGCGAGGGCTCGCCGCGGAGCAGCGCCGGGTAGATCGCGGAGAGCTCCTCGCAGAGCACCGCGAGGGTCCAGTGGTCGGCGACCAGGTGGTGCACGGTGAGGGCGAGGACGTGGTCCTCCTCGGCCAGCCGCAGCAGACCGGCCCGCAGCAGTGGCCCGGCCCCCAGGTCGAAGGGGACGGCGCAGTCGTCGGTGAGCAGGCTGCGGGCGGAGTCCAGGGTCTCCTGCTCGTCGCGGCCGGGGGTGAGTTCCGCGACCGGCAGGGCGAGCCGGGTGGCGGGCCGCGGGCACTGGACGGGCGTGCCGTCGGCGGTGGTGCGGAAAGCGGTGCGCAGCGACTCGTGCCGCCCGAGCAGCGTGTCGAGGGAGCGGCGGAGCACGGCGGTGTCCAGCGGACCGCGCAGCCGGAACGCGGTCGACACGTTGTAGGCGGCGGTACCCGGGTACAGCTGCTCGACGAGCCAGAGCCGGCGCTGGGCGGCGGAGAGCGGCGCGGGTGCGTCCCGGTCCGGCCGGGGCGTGATCCGGTCCTCGGCCGCAGGACCGCCGGCCGCCCCGCGCAGCCGCCGGGCGAGCAGCGAGCGGACGCCGGCCGTGCGGGCGTCGGGCGGGGCTTCGGCTGGGTCGTGGACCATCGGGCAACACCTCTTCGGCTGGGGCGGGCCCTTCGGGCCGGGGGGGGGGCGCGGGGTGCAGTGGCC
>NZ_JAHTIK010000001.1:7016529-7067521 GCF_025655475.1 Kitasatospora sp. DSM 101779
GTCGGGCGCGGTGTCGTGCGGGTGCGGCGGGTGTCAGGGCGCGGCGGTGCGGATCAGTTCGGCGGCGATCCGTACCACCGGCTCGCGGACGACGTCGTAGTGTCCGCCCGGGGCCCGGCGGACGTGCAGCGGGCCGCTCACCCGGGCCCGCCACTCGGCCGGGTCGACGGCGGAGTCCTCGGCGTGCAGCAGGGTGACCGGTCCGGCGTACGGGCCGGGCACGTGGGCGTGCATGGCGCGGGTGGCGACCCGGTAGCCGCGGTACCGGGCGGCCAGGTCGGTGCTGTCCAGCCCGAGGTCGATGCCACGTTCGCGCAGGCTGGCCACCGCGGCGTCCAGTGCCCGGTCCGGCGGCAGTCGCCACACCGCGGGGTCGACCGGCAGCCGGTCGCCGGCGTCCGGCAGAGCGTCGGCCGGGCCGGCGGAGTCCACCAGGTCGGCGACGAAGCGTTGCAGGGTGGCCGGGCCGTCCCAGGCGGGCACCGAGGCGGGCCAGCTCATGGTGTCCAGCAGGACGACCGGGGGCGGTGCCCCGGTGGCCGCGAGCCGGCGGGCCGCCTGGTAGGCGACCAGGCCGCCGAAGGACCAGCCGGCGAGCACCGCCGGGCGGTGTCCGGCGCCGGCCAGCAGGGCGAGGTAGTCCTCGGCCATCGACTCCACCGCGGCGGGTCCCTCGGGGCGTTCCTCGGCGGCGACGGCGAGCACCGGGCGGCGTCCGGCCAGCAGTCGGGCCAGCCCGGTGTAGCAGAACACCCCGCCGCCGATCGGCGGGCACAGCACCACGGCGCCCGCGGCTGGGTCGGTGCCGGGTTGCAGTTCGACCAGGGTGCCGTGGGCGGCCGTTGGTGCGGTCGGGCCGCTGCGGCCGGCCCGCAGCGCGTCCAGCAGGGCCTGTTTCTGCGGCGAGAGGGCGGCCACCCGGCTGTCGGCGGGCGGCACGGCTGGTCCGGGCGGCACGGTCTCTCCTGCGCGGTCGACGGGTGGCGGACGGTCACGGGTGGCGGACGGTCACGGCCGGGGCGCTCCGGCGGGGACCAGGCGGTGCTGGTACAGCGCCTCGTAGTGCGGGAGTTGGGCGCGGTGGTAGTCGGCGAGCAGCGGGGTGTTCGCCACCGTGTGCGGGTAGCTGCGCTCGGAGCGGACGAAGCCGGTGCTCCGCTCGGCGTCGACGTGCCAGCGCTGTGCCCTGCCCCAGCCGTCGTGCGCGCCGGCCTGCCAGCTGAGGTCCTGCGGGCGGTGGTCGAGTCCGGTGCGCTCGCAGTACGCCCGGACGGTGCCCTCCGGGTCGTCCAGCAGCGCGTCCGAGTCGACCACGGCGGGCACGGACCCGGTCGCCGCGGCGGCCGCGTCGAAGAGTTCGCGCAGCCGGCCGAAGCCGATCTCCGGCTCGGTGAGTGCGGGGTTGAGCGCGTAGTGCGAGGCGATCACCTCGTCCGGGCGGCGGATGATGAAGGTGTGCCGCACCTCGGTGAGGAAGCGGCGGTCCGCCAGGACGCCGGGGTAGTGGAAGTCGGTGGTGTCCTTGAAGAACACCAGGCGCTCCCGGGAGATCCGCAGGATCGCGGCGATCAGTTCGCTCTCGCTGTGCACGGCCGCGCCGTCGACCTCGGTGCTGCCGAAGTCCGCCAGGTGCGAGAACGGTTCGTGCAGGGTCAGTACGTCGGGGCGCTGCATCATCATCCGCAGGAATGCGGTCGACCGGGAGCGGGGTGCGCTCCACAGTGCGATCGCCCCGATGGTGGTCGGCGGTTCCTCGGCACTCATGGCGCATTCCTTTCCCGGGTGGCTCGGTGCGGCGAGGCTAGCAACGCCCGGGGCCGGCCGGGAACCCCGGAATTGCGTTCGACCGCACGTCGATTCGCCGCGTCAACGCCACGATTACGGCCGCGACCTGGGGAACCGCTGCCCGGCCGCCGACGGGTGGTGGACTTCCGTTGACCTGCCGTCGTGGAATTGAACGATTCGGGTACGCCCGCGGATCGGACCGAAGCATTCCGTTGACCGGGAAATCACTGCCGGGGCGGAGGACGAACTCCGTTGATTCCGGCTAGCTTTCGATGCAGCAGTGCGGCCGAGTCCACGTGAAGAGGGAATGTGACCGACACATCCACACCCCCCGGCACAGCAACACCGCCGGCCGGTGCACCGCGCTACCGCGTGGTGGAGCTGGCCGCCCACCGCAACAACCGGGCCGCCTCCCGGATGCACACCACCGGGGCGGGCGGCTTCAACGTCTGGCGCAACTCCTTCCCTGTCGAGCACCTGCCCCCGGGCGGGTCCGAGGTGGAGGTCGGCGGGGTGCCGTTCAGCTTCCCGCCGGTCGGCGAGGGCTACGACAACGTGCGCTGCGACGGCCAGTTCGTCGAGGTGCCGGCCGGTCGCTACGACTGGATCCACCTGCTGGCCGCCGCCGAGCGCCGCGCCGAGGACACCGTCGAACTGCACTACGCCGACGGCTCGGTGGACACCGAGTGGCTGCGCGTCTCGGACTTCTGGTCGGCGCCCGCCTGGTTCGGCGAACTGCCCGCCTACCGGACGCCCGTCATGCACTACCCGTACCACGTACAGCCCGGGATCGGTGCCCACCTGTGGGCGCAGCGCGTTCCGGTGCCGCGGCGCACCGCACTGGCCGGCCTGCGGCTGCCGCGGAACATCGCGGTGCACGTCTTCGCCGCGACCGTGCAGGAACCGCCGCCCGGCACCGCCGGGTTGCCCGCCACCCGCAGGGAGGAGGACGGCCGTGACCACTGACCACCCGCCCCGGGTGCACCACATCACCGGTGCCCCGCCCGAGTTCTGGTACCGCGACCTGGCCAGCTGCCTGCAGGCGACCTTCGGCTCGGTGCTGCTGCGCGCCGGCCACGACCCGCTCGAAGTCCTCGGCACCGCCTGGCAGTTCCTCTACCGACCCGGCGAGGTCCGCTCCGAGGAGTTCTACTTCCCGACCCGCTACGAGGGCGACCTCGGCCGCGGCATCGCCCCGCACCACCCGCTGACCTCCGCCTGGCGGACCCCGGACGACCCGGCGGACCCGCTGGCCGGCCTGCGCGCCGCGCTGGACGCCGACCGGCTGGTGATCGCCGCCGTCGACAACCACCACCTGCCGTTCCGGCCCGCCTACCGCGACGTCCACGCGGCCCACCTGGTCACGGTGTTCGGCCTGGACGAGCACCGCGGGCTGGTGCACGTCGCCGACGCCACCCCGCCCGCCTTCCGCGGCGCCGTCCCGCTGGAGGCCTTTCTGGCCGCGTGGGACTCGGCCAATCCCTCGGACGTCCAGGACGCCTTCTTCAGCGACTCCCGGATCGGCCGGCGCTGGCTCGACGTCCGGGTCGGCGGCCCGTACCCCGATACCACGCCCGCCCGGCTCGCCGCGGTGCTGCGCGCCGACGCCGAGCTCTTCACCACCGGCAAGGCCGACGGGCCGGACGGTGCCGCGGGCCTCGCCGGCCTCGCCCGGTTCACCGAGGAGCTCGTCGACCGCTCCCGGGCGGGCGACCCGGCCGCGATCCGCGACCTCTACCCGTTCGGCTGGGGCATGCAGGCGCAGGCCTCGCTGCACGGCGAACTGCTCCGCCGGCTCGGCGCCGCCTGGCGGCTGCCCGTCCTGGCCGGCGCGGGCCGAGCCGTGGAGGCCGTCGCGCACGCCTGGACGGGCGTGCGGATGACCGGCGCGCACGGGCGCGACGACCCGGCCGCCGCCGCCGGCGGCCTCGCCCGGCACACCGCCGTGCTGCGCCGCCGCTACGCCGAGGCCGTCGAGGCCGTCCACGAGGCGCTCGACGCGCTGCCCGTACCCGCCTGAGCGGCCCGTCCGGGCACCGCGTTCCGAGCGCCGCACCCCCCACCGCGATCCCCGAGGAGTCCCGCATGAACAGGCTCGCCGTGCTCGGCGGCCCCCCGGCCGTACCGCGCGAGCAGCGCGACGTCGAATGGCCGGTCATCGACGACGAGGACCGCAAGGCCGTTCTCGCCGCCCTGGACGGCGGCCGGCTGGTCTCCAACGCCGACGGCGAGACGCCGGTCAGCGCCCTGGAACGCCGGTGGAGCGAGCGGTTCGGCTTCGCCCACACCATCGCCGTCTCCAACGGCACCGCGGCGCTCTCGCTGGCGCTGTCCGCGCTCGGCGTCGGGCCCGGCGACGAGGTGATCGTGCCGGCGCTGAGCTTCATCGCCACCGGCCTCGCGCCCGTCCACCAGATGGCCGTGCCGGTCTTCGCCGACATCGACCCCGTCACCTTCAACCTCGACCCGGACGACGTGGAGCGCCGGATCACCCCGCGCACCCGGGCGATCCTGCCCGTCCACCTGCACGGCGCCCCCGCCGACCTGGACCGGCTCGGCGACATCGCCCGCCGGCACGGACTCGCCCTGGTCGAGGACGCCGCGCAGGCCCCCGGCGCGCTGCACCGCGGCCGGCCGGTCGGCGGGATCGGCGAGTTCGGCGCGTTCAGCCTCCAGGTCACCAAGAACATCCCCACCTGCGGCGAGGGCGGCCTGCTCGTCACCGCCGACGACGCGCTCGCCGAGACCGCCCGCAAGGGCCGGCAGTTCGGCGAGGTCATCGAGCCCGGCCGGGACCGCGACTACATCTCCTACCGGCTCGGCTGGAACCACAAGATCAACGGCTTGCAGGCCGCCTTCGCCTCCTCCCAGCTCGCCCGGTTCGACGGCTACGAGCAGGCCCGGCAGGAGAACGTCACCCGCTTCCTCGCCCGGCTGGACGGCCTGCCCGGCCTCACCGTGCCGACCGCGCTGCCGGGCACCGTGCACGTCTGGCACATCCTCAGGTTCCGCTTCGACCCCGCCGCGGCCGGCCTCGACGGTGTCGCCCCGGGTCGCTTCCGCACCGTGCTGCGCCGGCTGCTGCGCGCCGAGGGCGTCCCCGTCTCGCAGTACCAACTCGTCCCGCTGCCCGAGCAGATGGTCTTCCGCGACCGCGAGGGCTTCGGCAAGGGCTACCCCTGGACGGTGCTCGGTGCCGACGCCCCGGAGCCCGGCGACCACCCCGTCACCCGCGCCGTCATCGAGGACTCGCTGACCATCCAGAAGCGCCACCTCAACCCCGGCTCCGGCCCGCTGCTGCAGCACTACGCGGACGCCTTCGAGAAGGTGTGGGGCAACCTCGACACGGTGGCCCGGCTCGCGGGGGCCGCCCGATGACCGCGCCCACGGCCGTCCTGCCGTGCAGTGCCGAGGAGTTGGCCGCGACCGCCCGCCGGGTCCGGGAGCACGTCGTCGACATGTGCGCCGGCCCCGAGGGCGGCCACCTCGGCGGCGCCTTCTCCAGCACCGAGATCCTCACCGCGCTCTACTTCGCCGTGCTGAACACCGACCCGGCCGACCCGGCCGACCCGGACCGCGACCGCTTCGTGCTCAGCAAGGGCCACGCCGCCGTCGGCCTCTACGCGGTGCTCGCCGAACGGGGCTACCTGCCGACCGCCGAACTCGCCGACTACGGCCGCCCCGGCACCCGGCTGATGGGCCACCCCGTCCGGGCCGTCCCCGGGGTCGAGATGCCGACCGGCTCGCTCGGCCACGGCCTCGCACTCGCCTGCGGATTCGCCCTCGGCCAGCGCCTCGACGGGCGGTCCGCCCGCAGCTTCGTGCTGATGGGCGACGGCGAACTCCAGGAGGGCTCGGTCTGGGAGTCGGCGATCGCCGCCGCCTCGCTGCGCCTCGACAACCTGGTCGCCGTGATCGACCGCAACGGCCTCCAACTCACCGGCCCCACCGACGGGAAGGCCCCGATGGAGCAGCTCGCCGAGCGCTGGCGCAGCTTCGGCTGGGCCGTCCGCGAGACCGACGGCCACGACCCGGCCGCCCTGGTCGGGCACCTGGGCTCCGCCCCCTGGGAGCCCGGCCGTCCGAGCCTGCTGATCTGCCGCACCGTCAAGGGCCGCGGCGTGCCCTTCCTGGAGGGCCGGCCCGCCGCCCACTACGTCACCCTCTCCGCCCGCAACCACGCCCGCGCCCGCGCCGCACTGCGCGCGGACAGTGGCACTGCCGCCAGAGCCGCCACTGTCACCGCCGGTACCGTCGTCGCGGGGAGGCCGGCATGAGCTGGTCGGCGCTCGCCACCGCCCCGCCCCAGCAGGCCACGCCCGTCGACCCGGCGCGGCCGGAGGCGACGCGCACCGCCTACCGGGACCGCCTGCTGGCACTGCTGCCCACCGACCCCCGGCTGATCTGCCTCGACACCGACACCGGCCTGTTCGGGCCGGACCAGGTCGCCGCCGCCGGGCGGCAGTACCTGGACCTCGGCATCGCCGAGCACAACCTGATGGGCATCGCCGCCGGCCTCGCCGCGAGCGGACGGATGCCCTTCGTCAACACCATGGCCGCCTTCGCCGCCACCCGGGCGCTGGAGGCCGTGAAGATCGACATCGCCTACAACGCCCTCCCGGTGCGCATCATGGCCACCCACGGCGGCCTCGCCGCCGGTCACCTGGGCCCCACCCACCAGGCGCTGGAGGACCTCGCGGTGATGCGGGCACTGCCCGGCATGACCGTGCTGGTGCCCGCGGACGCCGCGCAGGCCGCCGCCTTCGTCGACCGCAGCCTCGACCTGCCCGGCCCGCTGTACGTCCGGCTCGGCCGCAAGGCCACCCCGGCCCTGCCGCCCGGCACCCCGCCGCCCGTCCCCGGCCGCGCCCAGACGCTGCGCCGCGGCCGGGACGCGGTGCTCGCCGCCTGCGGCCCGTACCCGGTGCAGGCCTGCCTGGCCGCCGCCGCCGAACTCGCCGTCGAGGGTGTCGAGTGCACCGTGCTCAACGTGCACACGCTGCGCCCGTTCGACACCGCCGCGCTGGTCGAGGCCGCCGACCACAGCGGGCTGGTGGTCACCGTGGAGGAGCACTGGCGCAGCGGCGGCCTCGGCGGCGCGGTCGCCGAGGCGCTGGCCGAGGCCGCGCCCGCCCGGGTGCTGCGGATCGGCATGCCCGACACCTTCACCGACACCGTCGGCGGCCACGAGCACCTGCTCGCCCACTACGGCATCACCCCCGCCCGGGTGGCCGACACCGTCCGCGGCGCGCTGGGCCTCGGCCCGGCCCCGACCACCGACTGACGCATCGTCAGATCAGCTCACGAGAGGAAGCCCGATGCCCGCGACCGACGTCCTCGTCTGTCCCAGCTGCGAGGCCGAAGTGGCCTTCGCCGCCCCGCCGATGCTTGCCGAGATCACCGAATGCGCCGAGTGCCGCACCGAGCTGGAGGTCGTCGCCACCGACCCGGTGCTGCTCGCCCTCGCGCCCGAGGTCGAGGAGGACTGGGGCGAGTGAGCGGGGCCTCCCCGAGGCCCCGGATCGCCCTGCTGGCCTCCAGGATCGGCTTCGAGGAGAAGCGGATCCTGGAGGCCCTGGCCCGGCACGGCCTCAGCTGCACCCACCTGGACACCCGGTCCCTGCACCGGGAGCTGGACGCCGCCCCGGCGCCGTGGGACGCCGTCCTCAACCGGGAGATCTCGGCCACCCGGGCGCTGTACTCCGCACTCGCCCTCGAAGCCGCCGGCGCCCGGGTGCTCAACAGCGCCGCCGCGACCGAGACCTGCGGCGACAAGTGGCGCACCTCCGTGGCGCTGAGCCGGGCCGGCGTACCCACCCCGCGCACCGCCCTCGCCCTCACCCCGGAGGCCGCCGAGGCCGCCGCCGAGGAGATGGGCTACCCGGTCGTCCTCAAGCCCCTCACCGGATCCTGGGGCCGCCGGGTCGCCCTGCTGCGCGACCGGGACACCGCCCGCAGCCTGTTCGAGTACTGCGAGGCGATGCCCTCGCCGGCCGGCCGGCTGGTCTACCTGCAGGCGTACGTCGACAAGCCGGACCGCGACATCCGGGTCGCCGTGATCGGCGGCCGCGCGGTCGCCGCGGTCTACCGCCGCTCCGCGGACTGGCGCACCAACGTCGCCCGCGGCGCCACCACCGAACCCTGCCCGCTCACCGACGACCTCGCCAAGCTCGCCGTCGCCGCCGCGGACGGCGTCGGCGCCGGCATCGCCGGGGTCGACCTGGTCGAGGACGCCCGAGGAGGCCTGTACGTGATCGAGGTCAACCACCGCGTGGAGTTCGCCGGCCTGCAGGCCGCCGCGGGCGACCGCGTCGACATCGGCGCCGCGATCGCCGGGCACCTGATCGAGGAGGCCGCCCGATGACCCGGGTCGCGGTGCTCGGCGCCGCCGGCTACATCGGCGGCGAGCTGCTGCGGCTGCTGGTCGGCCACCCCGAGGTGGAGGTCGCCGCCGCGGTCTCCTCCCGCTTCCCCGCCCGCCGCGTCGACACCGTCCACCCCAACCTGCGCGCCGTCACCGACCTGGTGTTCACCGACCCGGAGGAGGCCGCCCGGCACACGTACGACGCCGTGCTGCTCGCCACCCCGCACCGGAAGACCGCCGAGCTCGTCCGCGACTGGTCGGACCGGGCGAAGACGGTGATCGACCTGTCCGGCGACTTCCGGCTGCGCGACGCCGCCGTCTTCGAGCGCTACTACGGAGCCGAGCACCCGGTGCCCGAGCTGCTCGGCACCTTCACCCCCGGCATCCCCGAGCTGTACCGCGAGGAACTGCGCACCGCCGACCGGATCAGCGTCCCCGGCTGCATGGCCGCCGCCGGACTGCTGGCGATCGCCCCGCTCGCCGCGCGCGGCCTGCTCACCGGCCGGGTCGAACTCGACGCCCGGACGGGCTCCAGCGGCTCCGGGGTGACCGCCGGCGAGGCCAACCTGCACGCCGAACGCAGCGGCGCCATGCGGGTGTTCGCCCCCGTCGGCCACCGGCACGAGGCGGAGATCGCCCAACTCACCGGCCTGGCCGTGCGGATGACGGCCACCGGGGTGGAGGCGGTGCGCGGCGTCCAGGTGGTCGCCCGGGTCGAGGCCGCCGAGGGCGTCGACGACCTGGCGATCCGTCGCGCCTACCGGGAGGCCTACCGCGACGAGCCCTTCGTGCGGATCGTCGCCCAGCGCCGCGGCACCTACCGCTACCCCGAGCCCAAGATCCTGCTCGGCTCCAACTTCTGCGACGTCGGCCACGTCTACGACGAGAGGACCGGGCGGCTGGTGCTGATCGCGGCCCTGGACAACCTGGTCAAGGGCGGCGCCGGCAACGCCGTGCAGTGCCTCAACATCCGCACCGGCCGACCGGAGGGCCTCGGCCTCTCCTTCCCCGGCCTGCACCCGATCTGACGAAGATCCGCCCAGCGAAGCGAAAGGACGCCGATGGCACCCCTCACCGTCGTCAAGTGCGGCGGCAACCGCGAGGTCGACGCCGCGGGCATCTGCGCCGACGTCGCCGCGCTCGTCCGGGCCGGGCGGCGGGTCGTGCTCGTGCACGGCGGCTCCGCCGAGATCGACCGGCTCGGCGACCGCCTCGGCGTCCCGCACCGCCGCCTCACGGCCCCCGACGGCGTCTCCGCCCGGCACACCGACACCGCCACCCTGGAGGTGGTCACGCTCGCCCTGGCCGGCGCCGTCAAACCCCGGCTGATCGCCGAACTGCAGGACCACGGTGTCCCCGCGGTCGGCCTCACCGGGCTGGACGGCGGACTGCTCCGGGCGCGCCGCAAGCGCGCCCACCGGGCCGTGGTCGACGGCCGCACCGTGCTCGTCCGCGACGACCACAGCGGCCGGATCGCCGAGGTGCGCACCGCCGTCCTCACCGCCCTGCTCGACGCCGGGTTCGTCCCCGTCGTCTCCCCGCCGGCCGCCGCGGAGGACGGCCGGCCGGTGAACGTCGACGCCGACCGCGCCGCCGCCGCCGTCGCCGGGGCGCTCGGCGCCGACCGGCTGCTGCTGCTCACCGGCGCCCCCGGCGTGCTCGCCGACCCGGCCGACCCGGGCAGCCTGCTGGACCGCTGCGAGGTGCCCGCCGAGGGCGCCCCCGGGGCCTTCGCCCGCGGCGGGATGGCGCTCAAACTGGTCGCCGCCCGCGAGGCACTGCTCGCCGGCGTCGACCGGGTCACCGTCGCCGACGGCCGCACCCCCGGCGCGCTCGCCCGCGCCCTCGACGGCGCCGGCACCGAGATCGCGCTCACCACCCGGCCCGCCCCGGCAGGTGGCGCATGACCCCCGCCGAGGCCGACGCCGCCGTCGAGCTGCTGGAGTCCGCACTCGCGATCCCCTCGTCCTCCGGGGAGGAGCACCCGCTCGCCGTCCACCTCGCCGCCCGGATGCGCGCGGCCGGGCTCACCGCGAGCATCGACGCGGCCGGGAACGTCATCGGCGAGACCGCGCCCCGCCCCGGTCCGACCGTGATGCTGGTCGGCCACCTGGACACCGTCCCCGGCGAGCTGCCGGTCCGCCGCACCGGCGGGGTGATCACCGGACGCGGAGCCGTCGACGCCAAGGGGCCGCTCGCCGCGATGATCAGCGCCGTCGCCGCGGAGGCCGACTTCCCCGGCCGGCTGGTCGTCGCCGGCGTCGTCGAGGAGGAGACCCCGCGCTCGCGCGGCGCCGTCCACCTCGGCCGCACCCGGCCCGCGCCCGACGCGCTGATCGTCGGCGAGCCCGGCGGCTGGCAGGGCGTCGTCCTCGGCTACAAGGGCAAACTCGACCTGCGCTACCGGGTCGCCCGCGCCGCCACCCACCCCAGCAACCCCGAACCCAAGGCCACCGAGGTCGCCGCCGCCTTCTGGCAGCACCTGCTCGACCTGATCGGCCCCGACGCCGGGCACGCCTCCTTCGGCACCCCGGGCGCCACCCTGGTCGCCATGCACGGCGACGCCGCCGCCGCGGAACTCGAGATCGGCGTCCGCACCCCGGTCGGCTTCGACATCCCGGCCTTCACCGAGGCGCTGCGCGAACGCGCCGACGGCGGCACCCTCGACGTCCTCAACGCCGTCGGCGCCGTGCTCTCCCCGCGCACCGACCCGGTCGTCCGCGCCCTCACCGCCGGTGTCCGCGCGGCCGGCGGCACCCCCCGGCCCACCCGCAAGACCGGCACCTCCGACATGAACACCCTCGCCGAGGTCTGGGACGTCCCGATGGCCACCTACGGCCCCGGCGACAGCGCCCTCGACCACTCCGACGACGAGCACATCGCCGTCGACGACTACCTGCGCGGCATCACCGTCCTGCGCACCGCGCTGCGCCACCTCGCCGCCCTGCCGCCACGGGCGGTCGCACCAGACACCCGCGCCGCAGCAGCCGACACCCGCCCCGCCCGACCCGACACCCACCCCGCCGCCCCCGCGGCCCGTCAGCCGGAAGGCGTCCTGCGATGAGTGAGCTGATCAACCGCCTCGCCAAGCTCCCGGGCGAGCGGCGCGCCGCCTTCCTCGCCCAGTTGCGCGGCGCCGGCGCCCGGCCCGAGGCCGTGCTGCGCCCCCGCGAGGACCGCGACCGCCCGGTGCCGCTCTCCTTCGCCCAGGCCCCGCTCTGGTTCCTCGACCGGCTCGCCCCCGGCCTCGCCACCTACAACGTCACCACCGCCTACCGCCTCGACGGGCCGCTCGACACCGACGCCCTCACCCGCGCCCTCGCCGGCGTGGTGGACCGCCACGAGGCGCTCCGCACCCGCGTCCGCGAGACGCCCGACGGGCCCGTCCAGGAGATCGCCCGGCACCAGTTCGTCGACCTGGCGCCGGTGCCCGCCGAGGGCGCCTCCCCGGAGGAGCGTGCCTCCTGGGCCGAGCGCTGGGCCGAGGAGTTCGCCCGCCGCCCCTTCGACCTGGCGGCCGGACCGCTCTGGCGGGCCGCCCTGCTCCGCCTGGAGCCCGAACGCCACCTGCTCGTCCTCGCCGTGCACCACATCGTCTGCGACGGCTGGTCGCTCGGCGTCGTCGCCCGCGAACTCGCCGCCGGCTACACGGGCGAGGCCGTCACCCCGCCGCCCGTCCAGTACGCCGACCACACCCTCTGGCAGCACGCCCGCCTCACCGGTCCCGGACTCGCCAGGCTCAGCGGCTTCTGGCGCGAGCGGCTCGCCGGACTGCCCACCGTCGACCTGCCCACCGACCGCCCCCGCCCGCCCGAGGTCCGGTACGAGGGCGCCCACCGCAGCCGGCTGCTGCCCGCCGCGCTCGCCCCCCGCGTCCGCGAACTCGCCCGCAGCGAGGGCGTCACCCCGTACACCGTGCTGCTCGCCGCCTTCCTGCTGCTGCTGCAGCGCTACAGCGGCCAGCACGACCTGGTCGTCGGCTCGCCGACCGCCAACCGCGACCGGGTCGAGATCGAGGACCTGGTCGGCTTCTTCGTCAACACCCTGCCGATCCGGGTCGACCTGGACGGCGGACCCACCGGCCGCGAGGTCATCTCCCGGGTCAGTGCCGCCGTCCGCGACTCCTTCGCCCACGGCGAGCTGCCCTTCGAGCAGATCGTGGACGCCGCCCGGCCGCCCCGCGACCCCTCGCGCTCGCCGCTCGTCCAACTCGCCTTCACCTACCAGAACGCCGACCGGCCGCTGCACCTGCCCGGCCTGACGGTCGACCAGTACGCCGTCGACCCCGGTACCTCGCGCTTCGACATGAGCTGGAACGCCACCGAACGCGCCGACGGCCTCGATCTCTACGTCGAGTACGCCACGGCCCTGTTCGACCCGGAGACCGTCGACCGGATGACCGCCCACTACGGCACCCTGCTCGACGGCCTGCTTGCCGACCCCGGCGCCGAGGCGGGCCGGCTGCCGCTGCTCTCCGCCGAGGAGCACGCCGAACTCACCGGCGGCACCTTCGACGGCGCCCGCCGCCCCCTCCCCGCCGGCACCCTCGCCACCGCCTTCGCCGAGCAGGCCGCCCGCACCCCGGACGCCGTCGCCCTCACCGTCTCCGGCCGCGACACCTCCTACGCCGAACTCGACGCCGCTGCCGACGCACTGGCCGAGATCCTGCGCGCCGCCGGTGCCCGGCCCGGCGAACGGGTGGCGCTGCTGCTGCCCCGCAGCGAGGAACTCGTCACCGCCGTCCTCGCCGTACTGCGCACCGGAGCCGCCTACGTGCCGCTGGACGCCGCCAGCCCGCCCGCGCGGATCGCCGCCGTCCTCGCCGACGCCACGCCCGTCGCCGTCCTCGCCACCGACGGGACGGAACACGGCCTGCCCGCCGAGGGTCCGGCCCGCCGGATCGTCCACCGCGACGGCCGCTGGCACGCCGAGGGCGGAGCCCTGGTGGCGCTGTCGCTGCCCGGCGGAGAAGCCGGCCCGGACGCCACCGCGTACGTCATCTACACCTCCGGCACCACCGGCACCCCCAAGGGCGTGCCGATCCGGCACCGCAGCGCCGTCGCCTTCGCCGACTCCGTCCGCCGGCTCTTCGACCTCACCCCGGCGGACCGGGTGCTGGGCTTCGCCTCCGCCGCCTTCGACGTCTCCGTCTTCGAGATCTTCGCCGCCCTGCTGACCGGCGCCCGGCTCTGCCTCGCCACCGACGAGGAGCGCCTCGACCCGGCCCGGCTCCAGGAACTGATGATCAGTCAGTCCGTCACCGTGGTCGATCTGCCGCCCAGCGTGATGGCGCTGCTGGAGCCCGAGCGGCTGCCCGCCCTGCGGATCGTCTTCGTCGGCGGCGAGGCCTTCTCCGGCGAACTCGTCAACCGCTGGAACCCGGGCCGCCGCTTCTTCAACGGCTACGGCCCCACCGAGTGCACCGTCACCATGATCGTCCAGGAGTGCGCGGGCCACTGGACGGCGAGCCCGCCGATCGGCCTGCCGATGGACAACCACGTCGCCCACGTCCTCGACCACCACCTGCAGCCCGTCCCGTACGGCGTGGCCGGCGAACTCGTCATCGGCGGCGCCGGGTTGACACCCGGCTACCTCAACGCCCCCGAACTCACCGCACAGAAGATCGTCGCCGACCCCTTCGGCACCGCCCCCGGCGGCCGCCTCTACCGCACCGGCGACCTCGTCCGCCGCGAACCCGGCGGCGCCATCACCTTCCTCGGCCGGATCGACCAGCAGGTCAAACTCCGCGGCCTGCGGATCGAACTCGGCGAGATCGAAGCCGCCCTGGCCGCCGCCCCCGGCATCGGCCAGGCCGCCGCCGCCGTCTGGACGGACCCGCTCGGCGAACGCCACCTGGTCGCCTACACCGCCCCCGCCGACGGCGCCGAACCCGCCGAACCGGCCGCCCTGCGCGCCGCCCTCGCCGAGCGCCTCCCCGGCTGGATGCTCCCCGCCCACTACGTGGCCCTGCCCGCCCTCCCGCTCACCACCAGCGGCAAGGTCGACCGGCGCGCCCTGCCCGAACCCGACCCCGCCGCCCGGCCGCGCGGCGGACCGGCCACCGCACCCCGCACCGAGACCGAACGGATCCTCGTCGGCGAGGTGTTCGCCGAAGTCCTGGGCGTCGACGGGATCTCCGTGCACGACAGCTTCTTCGACCTCGGCGGCACCAGCCTGCGCAGCACCCGGCTGCTCGCCCGGATCCGCGAACGCTTCGGCGTCGAGGTACCGCTCGCCGACTTCTTCCGCGGCCCCACCGTCGAACACCTCGCCGCGCTGATCGACCGCGCCCGCGCCACCGCGCTCGACGACGACGCCCTGCTCAGCCTGATCGAGCGGATGTCCGACGACGAGGCCGCCCGGCTGCTCGCCGGCGGCGGACCCGCCTCCTGACCCCTTCCCGTCGCCGCCGCCCCTCTCTTCGCCAGCGCCGTTCGAGCCCTCGGAGGAGCAGACCATGGACCAGCCGACCACCACCGACGGGCTCGACGCCTTCCGCCGGGACGTCCGCGAGCGGCTCCGCAGCCCCGGCGTGCGGGCCGCCCTCGACGCCTGGCGCGCCGCCCCCGGACCGGACACCGACGAACGGCCGCTCTACCGCGAACTCGGCCGGCAAGGGCTGCTCGCCCCCGACTGGCCCGTCGAGTACGGCGGCCGCGGCCTCGGCCGCGCCGAGGCCGCCGCCCTCTACGAGGAACTCGTCCGGGCCGGGATCCCCGACACCCTGCACGTCAACACCGTCCAGATCGTCGGCCTCTTCCTGCTGATGGCGGGCACCCCCGAACAGAAGGCCGCCCACCTGCCCGCCATCGCCGCCGGCGAGCGCTTCGCCAGCGTGCTCTACACCGAGCCGGAGACCGGCTCCGACCTCGCCGCGCTGCGCACCACCGCCGTCCGGGCCGGTGCCTCGGAGCCCGGCGCCGGCTGGCGGCTGGACGGCGTCAAGGTGTTCAGCCTGAAGAGCGACCGCACCCACCTCGGCCTGTGCGCCGCCCGCACCGGCCCGGTCGACGGCCGCTACCACGGCATCAGCCTCTTCCTGCTCGACCTCACCGCCGACGGGGTGCAGCGCAGCGTGATCCCCGGCCTCGCCGACGAGCAGTTCCACCGGATCGAACTGCGCGGCGTCCGGGTCGGGGCCGACGCACTGGTCGGCGCCGAACACGAGGGCTGGCCGCTGCTCACCCAGGCGCTCGCCGTCGAACGCACCGGCCTGGACTACGCGTTGAAGGCCGAACGGTGGTACCGCGCAGTGCTGGCGCACGGCCTCGACCGGCCCGAGGAGATCGCCCGGTACGGCGCCGCCGTGGACGCCGCCGCCCTCTTCGCCGCCCGCCTCACCGCCGGCGTCCCCGCCCCCGCGGACGGTGACGGCCACACCGCCGAGGTGGACGAGCCGCTCTCGGCCGCGGCCAAGTACTACACCAGCGAACTCGCCCAGTCCGTCGCCGGCTGGGCCGCCGCCCACGGCCTCTCGACGCCCGGCACCGACCCGGGCCTGGAGGCCGGCTACCGGGAGGCGCCCGGCCTCACCCTCTCGGCCGGCACCTCCGAGGTCATGCTCCAGGTCGTCGCCGGGGCCGGCGCCCTCGACCCGGGCGACGACCTGCTGCAGCAGCAACTCCGCCAGGCCGTACGGAAGCTGCTCGACCGGGCGGTCACCGGGAGTCCCCGGCCGGGTGTCCACGACGCACCCGCCGAGGACGGCCCCGACTGCCCCTCCTGGGCCGCCCTCACCGAACTCGGCGCCCCGCTCTTCGAGGTGCCCGCAGAGGCGGGCGGACTCGATCTCGGCCTCGCCGCCGCCACGGTCGTCGCCGAGGAACTCGGACGGGCCGCGCTGCGCGGCCCCTACCTGGACACCGCCGCCGCCCTCGACCTGCTCGGCCCGGACGCCGTCGGCCCCGCCGCGGAGGCCGCCTGCGCCGGAACGCCGCCGCAGGCCGCTCCGCCTGCCACTCCGCCGACCGGGCCCGCCGTCGCCCGGCAGCGGATCCGGCAGGCCGCGTACCTGATCGGGCTGGCCGCCGGCGCCACCGGCGAGGCGATCGGGCTCAGCCACCGCCGCGAGCAGTTCGGCCGCCCGCTGGCCCACTGGCAGGGCGTCGCACTGCCGCTCGCCCGCGAACTCACCCGGATCGAGGCCGGCCGCCTGCTCGTCCGCCGCGCCGCCGCCCTGGCCGACTCCGCCGCCCCCGAGACCCCGCTCACCCGCTCCGCCGCCGAGGCCCTGGCCACCGCCGCCGAAACCGCCCTGGACGCCACCCGCACCGCCGTCCACACCGCAGGCGTCCGCGGCCTCACCAACGCCACCCCCCTGCACCGCCACTACCGCCTCGCCCGCACCGAAGCCGTCCGCCTCGCCACCCCGGCCACCCTCTGGCACGAGGCGGGCCTGACCCGCCTCGCGGACCAGGCCGGCCAGATCCGCAACAGGGAGCATCCGCTCCGTTGACGGCTGTGCACAGACGACCGTCGTGGGCGCGCTCACCCGCCGGATGCGGCTGAGGACCGTGCCACCCCGTCCCTCCACGGGCGTGCCCTGACGGCGGCCGCGGCGGGACGGCTCCGCCACGAGTCCACCCCGCAGGCTGCCGCCGTCAACGGGCGGTTGTGATCGACGCGGCCAGGGCCGGGACGTCGACGGGCCCGGTGGTGTCCACACGGTGGACGATCCCCAGCCCGAGTGGCTCGGCGCCGCGGGACCACAACGGCCAGTCGCCGCCGAAACCGCCAGGACTCTCGGGATGCACCGGGTGTCGTTCGGCAGTCCGGCCGGCGAACCGCCGACGGGCCACCTCCAGCGGCACCTCGCACCAGACCTCCCGCACGTCGGCCACGCCCGCACGCCGGAGTCCCGCCCGCACGACCGGCCGCACATGGGCCAACCACGAATTCTCCAGAACGGCCCCGCCCCGCGCGTCGCCCAGCAACGTCCACAGGGCCTCGCCGGCGGCGCCCCCCAGGACCCGGCTCCATTCGAGGTCGGGACACTCCGGCGGGCGGAGGCCCGCCAGCGTGTCCGCCAATGTCTCCTTGATCGCGTCCTTGCTGAACAGAGGTAGGCCCATCTCGGCCGCCAAGGCCCGCGCGAGCGTGGTCTTCCCCGCTCCGGGAAGCCCGTTGACCAGCACCGTGACCACCCGATCACTCTAGCGGTCCGTGGGACGGTCCGGCGGTGAAGCCGAGGAGTGCCCGGACGCCGGACCGTGCGAGCGGGACAACGGCCCGGCCGAGTGCGGGGAGGTCCGACCACTCTCCCGGGGGACGGTGGGTCCGGCCGAACGGCGGAGGTGGCGGGGTGTCGGGGCCGGGGCGGAGCGGGGATGCTCGCACGGTGGGGTATGACACGTACTCAGACCGCGCTGCTCTGCGCGGCCACACTGTTCGCCGCCACGCTGCAGTCCACGGCCGGGGTGGCCGTCGCCGCCGGTGGCGGCGGGCACGATGCGCACGCCTGCGTCAGCACCCCGGAGCCGCTCCGCGGGAAGGCCCGTCAGGTCGACCGGATCGTGAGCCGGGTGAAGGACGAACTCGGGCTGAAGTCCGTCCTGTTCAAGGTCACCGAGGGCGGTCGGGAGATCGTCACCGGCGCCCAGGGGGAGTCGATGACCGGTGTCCCCGCCGAGCCCGGCATGCACTTCCGTGCGGGGTCGGTGGGCATCGCCTACATGGGCACCGTGCTGATGCAACTCGCCGAGGAGGGGCGGGTCGACCTCGACGAGCCCGTCTCCCGCTGGCTGCCCGATCTGCCGCACGGCGGCGAGATCACCCTGCGGATGCTCGGCAGTTCCACCTCCGGCCTGGTCGACTACGTCCGCGACCCGGGCTTCCTGGCCGCGCTCGACGCCGACCCGTTCCGGCAGTGGACGCCGGAGGAGCTGGTGGGCATCTCCACCGCGCAGCCGCTCTGGTACGAGCCGGGCACCAGCTGGAGCTACTCGCACGCGAACTTCGTCCTGCTCGGGGCGGCGCTGGAGCGGATCACCGGCACCCGGCTGGACCGGCTGCTGGAGGAGCGGGTGATGGGGCCGCTCGGGCTCCGGAACACCCGCAACAGCTTCACCCCGGAGATCGAGGAGCCCGTCCAGCACGCCTTCACCGCCTCGCGCGGCACGTACGAGGAGTCCACCTTCTGGAACCCGTCGTGGACGACCGCTCCCGGGGCGGTCCTCGCCATGCACATCTGTGACCTGGAGCGCTCCGCCCGGGCCATCGGCAGCGGCGAGCTGCTCTCCCGCCGCGCCTTCCGGGAGCAGCTCGACCCGGGCACAGTCGGCCTCGGCGGCGCGACCGCGACCTGCCCGGCGGACATCTGCCTGGTCAACACCGAGGCCAAGCACTTCGGCATGGGTGTCATCGTGATCGACGACTGGGTGCTGCAGAACCCGTCGTTCTCCGGATACGCGGCCATCCAGGCCTATCTGCCGCAGCAGGGCCTCTCCATCGCCGTGTCCACCACCAGGGGACCCGAGGCGCCGGACGAGAACACCGCGCAGATCGTCGCCGAACGCATCTCCGAGCTGCTCGCGCCGGAGAACCCGCTGGTCATCGCCTGACCTCGGGCCGCTCGCCGGCCGGCTCCGCGACGGGAGCCGGCCGGACGCGGTTCAGCCGGCCTACCGCCGGGTAACTCGGCTCTGCCGACGCCACGTTGGTATGAGTCCGACACTCTCGACACCCGGGCAGGCCCGATGATCCGGCACCTCCTCCGCACCGCACTGACGCTGGCCCTGCCGGCGGCGCTGCTCGTCGCACCCGCCGCCTCGGCGGCCCCGCCGGAAGCAGCCGCGGCCACGCCCGCCGCCGGCCTCGCCGTCGGATGGACCGCGCCGCTCTCCACCCGCGGCCGGTACATCGTCGACGCCACCGGCGCCCGCTTCAGGCTCCGGGCCGGCAACTGGGACGGCGCCCAGGGCTCGTGGACCGGATCCGGCAGCGTCGCTGACCCGGCAAACCACCACAGCGGCCAGGACTCCCACGGCATCCCGCTCGGCCTCGACCGCGCCCAGCTACCCGCCCTGATGGCGGACTTCCACCGTCTCGGGCTCAACAGCATCCGGCTGCCCTTCTCCAACGAGATGATCCGCACCACCGCGCCCGTGCCCGACACCGCCGTCGCGGCCAACCCCCAGCTGCGCGGCCTCACCCCGCTGCAGGTCTACGACGCGGTGGTGCGGGCGCTCACCGCTGACGGCTTCGCGGTGATCCTCAACAACCACACCAACACCACCCGTTGGTGCTGCGGCCTGGACGGCAACGAACGGTGGAACAGCAGCCAGTCCACCACGCAGTGGGAGGACGACTGGGTGTTCATGGCCCGGCGGTACCGCGACAACAAGCGGGTGGTCGGCGCCGACCTGTACAACGAAGTCCGCCGCGACGTCCTCGACGACCCCAACTGGGGCCTCGGCGACGCCCACGACTGGTACGCCGCCGCGCAGCACGCCGGAGACCGCATCCTCACCGAGGGCAGCCCGGACCTGCTGATCGTGGTCGAGGGCATCAACTGGACGGGCATCCCCGCGGACGGCCTGCCGCACGGCCGCCCGACCCTCACCCCCGTCCGCACCCTCTCGCACACCCTCGTCGCCTCCCACAAACTCGTCTACTCGGCGCACTTCTACGGCTACACCGGCCCGAACCACAGCGGCGCCACCGGCCTCGGCGAGACTCACGACGCCCGCTACCAGGACCTCGGCCGCGACGAGCTCTACCGCGTCCTCGACGACGAGGCCTTCTACGTCGCCACCGAGAGCGGCCAACACTTCACCGCACCCGTCTGGGTCAGCGAGTTCGGCATCGGCGCGGACGAGGGCGCCGCCGCGCCGCGCACCTGGTTCGGGAACCTCGCCGACCGCCTGGCCGCGCTGGACACCGACTTCGCCTACTGGCCGCTGGTCGGCTGGAACGACCCGGGCCGCGGCGACAGTTGGGCCCTGCTCCGGTACACCGCGGCCGGCAGCCGCTCCGGTGTTCTGGACGGCGCCGACTGGCGCGCGGACGCCTGGAGCCGTCTCACCGCCGCGCCCGGCCTCACCGGCCAGGTGCCGGCCGCCGACGCCTGGCACCTGCTGACCACCGACCACGCCGACGCCGTGCAGTCCCTGCGGGTGCGCGCGGCCGGCGACTGGGACAGCGGCGCCCGCAAGGCCGTCTGCCCCGACGGCGAACGCCTCGTCGGCCTCGCCCACACCGGCGGCCGCGGACTGTGCACCGACACCGCGACCGGCGGCGACCTGCGGGCCGTGACCGGTGAGGCCGTCGTCGTCCGCGACGAGCGCAACGTCCCCGCGGGCGGCGACTGGGCCTCCGGCTACACCAAGTACCAGTGTGCGCAGGGCCAGTTCCTGATCGGGTACAGCCTGCGCGGCTCCCGGGTCTCGGCCGCCCTCTGCGCAACGGCCCGCCGCCCGCTCGGCACCGGCACCCGCACGGTCTGGTTCGACCGCGGCGACAACCGCCCGTCCGCGAACCCCGGCGGCGAGTTCGCCCACGGCGCCTACAAGGGCCAGTGCGGCCCCACCGAGTACGCCGCCGGCATCGCCTTCACCACCCGGATCGGCTCCTCCGGCACCCCGGACGCCCTGCTCTGCCGCCCGCTCTCCTGAGCCGCGTCACGGCGCAGCGGGCACACCGGACCGACCGCCGTCGGGACGTCGAACCCTTCCCTGCCGGCCGACGGCAGGGAAGGGACCCGGGGATGCCCGGCCGTCAGCTGCGGAAGCCGACGTGGACGTGGTCGTGGTGGGCGTCGTCGGTGAAGAACTGGTGGGGGGTGGTGCCGCCGGAGAGTTGGCGCGGGCCGCCGACGTTGTAGGAACCGCTGGCCGCCGCGGCCCGCATGAAGCCGTCGACCAGGTCGTGCGGGGTGGCCGGGTCGACCACGAGGTGGCCGTCGATCCGCCAGACGTCGAAGGCCCGCCCCGGCGGATGGTCGCTCGGGCGGGAGGTGCCGAACACGTCGATCGGGTGCCCGGAACGCAGCACGGTCACCGCGTACGAGTACCGGGCGGCCAGCGTCAGCATCGAGCCGAGGACGCTCTCGTGCACGCCGCCGCCGCGGACGTCGGCGATCGCGGCCGGCGGCAGCTGGATCCGCGGCTCGGCCAGTACCCGCTGCGCCGCGTCGGAGAGGACGGCGGCCGGCGGGGCAGGCTGCGCCGGGTGCAGGGCGGTGACGTTCCAGCGCGGCTGCGCCCGGACCAGCCGCACGTCGACGGTGGTGCCCCCCGACCCCTCCGTGGTCCACTGCCGGCACGGGACCATCACGCTGGCGGAGTCGGTGAGGTGCCCGCCCCACTGGGCGTTCACGACCTGAAGGACGGCCTGCGGGGCGGCTCCGAGCAGCGGTCCGGCCTGGCCGGCGAGCGACGGGTCGAGGCCGAGGGCGCGGACCCGGTCCCGGGCCGCGGCCAGGCCCTGTCCACCGGCGGGCCAGGCGCCGAGCGCCTCGACCAGCTGGGTCGCCCGCAGCTTCACGTCCGGGTCGATCTCACCGGGCCCGGGTTGCCACGGCATGGTGGCGGGGAGTGCCGCCGAGGAGGTCACGGGAGAGGTCCCGGGCGGGGACGGGGCGGCCGGCGTGGGCGGGGAGGCGGAGCCGGCCGCGGTGCCCGTCCGGCTGGTGCAGGCCCCCAGCAGGACCCCCGCCAGACCGAGCAGCACCGCCCGCCGGGGCACCTGGAACGCCTGCGGCGAGGGCCGGGCGTTCTCGGCACTCACCGCTCCACCGTACGTCGGCCGCGCCCGGGCGGCCCGGCCACCGCCGACAAGGGGCCCGCGGAGGCCGCGGCGGTGCATGTGATCATGTCAGGATGGCATCCGGTCGGATCATCTTCCTCAACGGCACGTCCAGCTCCGGCAAGTCCAGCATCGCGCGGGAGCTCCTGGACATCCTCGACGACGGGGTCTTCTTCCACCTGGCGGTCGACGGCTTCAACGCCATGCGTACCAAGCGCGAACTCGGCGAGGAGGAACTCGGTGCGGCGCTGCGCCGTACCAGGGAGGGCTTCCACCGCTCGGTCGCGGCGATGGCCGGCGCGGGCAACGACCTCGTCGTCGACCACGTGCTGAGCGAGGAGTGGCGGCTGCTCGACTGCCTGGCGGTGCTGCCCCCGGAGGACGTGCTCTTCGTCGGCGTCCACTGCCCGCCGGACGAACTGGCCCGGCGCGAACGGGACCGGGGCGACCGGCCGCCGGGCCTGGCGGTGCACCAGTACGGGCTGGTGCACCGGCACGGCGACTACGACCTGGAGTGCGACACCGGTGCGGCGAGCCCCCGCGCCTGTGCCGAGCGCATCAAGGAATTCCTGCCGCAGCGTCCGACGCCGACGGCGTTCACCCGGCTCCGCGAGAAGTACCTGACGGGCGGTGGGACCTTGGGCGAGCCGTGATCTGTACGGTGGCCCGCATCCGAATTGCGCACTTCCCCGCGCCCCTTCAAGGTCCCCGTGACCCGTGGAGGCCATGCCCTACACCCGGACGGGTGTGGCGGGTCGGCTCTCCCGGCCGGCGCGGTCCAGGGCGGTCGCCGTGTACCGGCCCGGCGGGAGTGGCAGCGGCCGGGCGCAGTCGGCGGCGGGCAGGCAGGCCGTCAGAGTGGCCGCGGTGAGCTGCGGCCGGCCGGCGGGTGGCTGCGGGAGGCGGTGGAGGGCGTAGCGGAACGGCGGCGGGCCGCCGGGGATGATCCGCAGGGTGCCGTCCGCGGTGGCCAGGGCGGGGGCGGCCGGGGGAGTGCCGTGGGCGAGCCGGGGCAGCAGCGGGGGCAGCGCGGGCCGGTGCCAGTGGTCGGCGGCGAGGCGGGCGACGGTGCCGATCGGGTCGGCGCGGACGTTGCGGGCGCTGAACAGGATCTGGCCGCCGATCTGCGGCAGCCCGGCGTCGAGGTCGAGGTGGCGGGACAGCTCGGCCGGGTCCTGCCAGGCGGGGGCCTCGCCCGCGGCGCCGGCGCGGTAGGCGGCCTGGCCCGTCCAGAGCAGGGTGTCGCGACCGGCCGTCCGCGCGGCCCACCATCGGGCGAGGACGGCGTAGTCGGCCTGCGGGTGGCCGAGGTGCCAGTACAGCTGCGGGGCGACGTAGTCGAGCAGGCCGTCCTGCACCCAGCCCAGCGAGTCGGCGAACAGCCCGTCGTAGGACTGGAAGGCGGTGGTGGCCGATCCCCGCGGATCGGTCGTGGCGTTGCGCCAGATGCCGAACGGGCTGACGCCGAAGGCCGCCTCGGGACGCACCGCCCGTACCAGGTCGCGGAGTTCGCGGATCAGCAGGTCGACGTTGCGCCGCCGCCAGGCGGCCCGGTCGGTGGCGCCGGCGCCGTACGCGGCGAAGGAGGCGTCGTCGGGGAAGGGGCGGCCGGCGACGGGGTAGGGGTAGAAGTAGTCGTCGAGGTGGACGCCGTCGATGTCGTACCGGGCCACCGCGTCCAGGATCGCCTGTTCGACGAAGGCGCGGGCGGCGGGGACGCCGGGATCGTAGTAGAGCCGCCCGCCGTAGGCGACCGTCCACGCGGGATGGCGGCGGGCCGGGTGCCGGGCGGAGAGTCGCGCGGGGTCGTCGTGCTGCGCGATCCGGTACGGATTGAACCAGGCGTGGAAGGCGAGGCCGCGGGCGTGCGCGGCCGCGACCAGGAAGCGCATCGGGTCCCAGCCCGGGTCCTGCCCCTGGACGCCGGTCAGCCACTGCGACCAGGGCTCGTACCGGGAGGGCCAGAACGCGTCCGCGGTCGGCCGGACCTGGACGAACACCGCGTTGGCGCCGGCCGCCGCCGCGGCGTCCAGCAAGTCGGCGAAGGCGGTCCGGAGCCGCGCCTCGGGGAGGCCCGGCGCGGGCGGCCAGTCGATGTGGTCGACCGACGCGATCCAGACGCCGCGCAGCCGCCGCGGCGGCGGCTCGGCGGCCCTGGCCGGCCACGCAGCGGCGGTCAGGGTCAGCGCACCGAGGCCGCCCAGGAGGAGCCGGCGGGACGGACGCAGCGGCATGGCGGCTCCCGGGGGTGAGGGCGGCGCGGCGAGGTGGCGCCACTCTCGCCGCCGGTGGCCGGTGCCGTCGCGGCACCGCGCCGCCGGGGTCCTCCGCACGGGGGAATTGCGGGGTGAATTGTCGCCGATCACCGCGCCATCGGCGACTTCTGACGTCCGATCGGGGAGAAGGTGGTGCCCGGCTCCACTCCTCGGGAGGCAACACCGTGCTCACCCTGCCCGTCCGGCTGCTGGCGGTGCCGCTCGCCGTCGTGCTCGCCGCGCTGCTGCCCGCCGGGGCGGCTCCCGGCAGCGGCACGCGGACCACCGCCGCCGCCCGGAGCCTCGGCTCCGACCTCGACGCGCTGTTCGCCGACCGGGCGCTGACGGGCGCCCAGGTGTCCGCGCTGGTCACCGACGCGGCCACCGGCGAGGTGCTGTACGCGCGGGCGCCCGGCGCGCTGCTGCTGCCCGCCTCCACCCAGAAGACGGTGACCGCGGCGGCCGCCCTCGAACTGCTCGGCCCCGACCACCGGTTCACCACCGAGGTGCTCGCCGCCGGTCCACGCACGGGCGGACGGATCGACGGTGACCTGGTGCTGCGCGGCGGCGGCGACCCGACGCTGCTGCCCGCCGACCTCGACGCGCTGGCCACGGCGGTGGCCGCCGCCGGGGTGACCGAGGTCGGCGGCGCCCTGCTGGCCGACGCGAGCCGCTGGGACGACGTGCCGCTCGGCCCCAGCTGGTCCTGGGACGACCAGGCGGCGTACTACAGCCCGCAGATCTCCGCGCTCACCCTCACCACCGACACCGACTACGACCCGGGCACCGTGCGGGTGGTGCTGACGCCCGGCGGGGCGTCCGGGCAGCCTGCCGCGGTGCGGGTCGTCCCCGCCGAGGCGCCCGTCCGGTTCACCGGCCTGGTCGCGACCGGCGCGGCGGGCAGCGCCCGCACCGCCGTGGTCGACCGGCGGCTCGGCGGCAACGAACTGCTGCTCTCCGGCAGCGTCCCGGCGGACGGCGGCCCGAGCGAGGAGTGGATCGCCGTGGACTCCCCGGCGCTGGTGGCCGCCGGGGTGTTCGCCGCGGCCCTGGCCCGGCACGGGGTCACGGTGCAGGGCCCGCCCCGCGAGGGCCGGGCGCCGGCCGGCGCGGCCGTCCTGGCCGCCCACGACTCGGCGCCGCTCTCGGCTCTGATGGCGCCCTTCCTGAAGCTCAGCAACAACGGCATCGCCGAGCACCTGGTCAAGGAGATCGGCCGGGTGCGGGCCGGCAGCGGCAGTTGGGACTCCGGTACCGACCGGGTGAACGACTTCCTGCACCGCGCGGGCCTGGAGCCGACCGAGGCCCGGCAGGTGGACGGCTCCGGGCTGTCCCGGCACAACCTGCTGACCGCCTCACGGCTCACCGCGCTGCTGACCTACGCCCGGACCCGGCCCTGGTTCGCCACCTGGTACCAGGCGCTGCCGGTGGCCGGGGACGCCCGGCGGGCCGTCGGCGGCACCCTCACCAACCGGATGCGCGGCACCGCCGCCGAGGGCCGGGTGCACGCCAAGACCGGCTCGATGACCGGGGTGGACGCCCTGGCGGGCTACGCCGAGCGGGCCGACGGGCGCACCCTGGCCTTCGCCGTGCTGGTCAACGGCTTCGCGGGCAGCAGCCCCCGTCCGGTGATCGACGCCTTCGCCGTCCGACTGGCCGGGGGTTCCGCGGCGACCGTCCGCACCGCCCCGCCGGCCGAGGTGTCGGCACGGGACTGGGAGACCGCCTGCCTGGTGGAGGCCAGGTGCTGACGGCCCGCGCCGGCCGGCTGCCGGCCGCCCTGCTCGCCCTCGCCCTGCTCGCCGTCGCCGGCTCGGCCGCCGCGGGCTGCGTCCGCCGCTCGGACGAGGACCCCGGGCCCGTCCCGGACGTGCCCGGCGGGACGTTCACCGTCGCCCTCACCGAGCCGGACCACCTCACCCCCGGCCGTACGACCAGCAGTTACTCCCTGCAGGTACTGGAGGGGCTGTTCGACACCCCGCTCGCGCTGGACCCGGCCGACGGCCACGCGGTGCCGCTCGCCGCCGAGTCGATCAGCACCGACGACCAACGGGTGTGGACGCTGCACTTCCGGCCCGGCGCCCGCTTCCACAACGGAGAGCCGGTCACCGCGGCCAGCTACGCCGACGCCTGGAACGCGGCGGCGTACGGCCCCAACGGCTGGGAGGCCAACGGCTACTTCAGCCAGATCGACGGCTACGCCGCGCTCAACCCCGCGGACGGAGCCAAGCCCCCGACCGACCGGCTGTCCGGCCTGGAGGTGGTCGACGACAGCACCCTGAAGGTCACCCTCGGCGCGCCGTTCAGCCAGTTCCCGATGCTGCTCGCCTTCCCCGCGTTCGCGCCGCTGCCGAAGGCCGCGTTCGCCGACCCGGCCGGGTACGACCTGCACCCGGTCGGCAACGGCCCGTTCGCGATGGACGGCGACTGGCGGCACCAGCAGCGGATCGACCTGCGCCGCGCCGGGGGATACACCGGCCCGCGCCCGGCCACCGCCGACGGCGTGCACTTCCGGATCTTCACCAGCAAGGACACCGCCTTCACCGAACTGCGGGCCGGTCACGTCGACTTCATGGCCAGCGTGCCGCCCTCCCGGGCGTACGAGGCGAAGCGCACCTTCGGCAAGCGGTACTCGGTGCGGCCCAGCGGCACCATGGACTACCTCGGCCTGCCGCTCTGGGACACCCGCTACGCCAAACCCGAGCTGCGGCAGGCCATTTCGATGGCGATCGACCGCCGGGGCATCACCCGGGCCATCTTCAACGAGGTGTTCGCGCCCGCCGACTCGCTGGTCGCCGGGATGATCCCCGGCCACCGGGCCGGTGCCTGCGGCGAGACCTGCGAGTACCGGCCGGAGCGCGCCAAGGAACTGTTCGACCGGGCCGGAGGCTTCACCGGCACCCTGGAGCTGTACTTCGCCAACTCCGACCCGACGTACGAGCAGTGGATGACCGCGGTGGCCAACGAGCTCAAGCAGAACCTCGGCATCCGCGCCATCGCCTTCCGCAAGATGTCCGGCGCCGACCTCGGCCCGATCCTCAACGGGCACAAGGCGACCGGGCCGTACCGGCAGAACTGGGTGGTCGACTACCCCAGCGTGCAGAACTACCTCGCCGGGCTGCTCGGCCCCAACAACCGTTCCGGCTGGTCCGATCCGGCCTTCGACCGGGCGCTCGCCCTCGGCAACGCGGCGCCGACCGCCGCCGAGTCCGAGGAGCACTACCACGAGGCCGAGTCCATCGCGCTCCGGGCGCTGCCGCTGATCCCGCTCTGGAACTGGCAGGACCAGACCGCCTGGAGCAGCCGGATCGGCAACGTCCTCGTCGACCCGTACGTCGCCGGGCTGCACCTGGAGAAGGTGACCGTGCGGCACTGACCGAGGCCTCTCCCACCACCGTCGCGACCACACGATCCGGGGGCGCCCGCCGATGGGCCGATACATCGCCCGCCGCCTGCTGTACGCCGTTCCCGTACTGCTGGCGACCACCTTCCTCATCCACGCCATGGTGTTCGTGCTGCCCGGCGACCCGATCCAGGGCCTCGCCGGGGACCGGCCGGTGCCGGCCGCCGTCCTCGCCGAACTGCACCGCCGCTACCACCTCGACGACCCGCTCGTCGTGCAGTACGCCAAGTACCTGGGCGGCCTGCTGACCGGCGACCTCGGCCGGACCTTCACCGGCGAGCCGGTCGCCGACACCCTGGCCGGCCGCTGGCAGGTCACCCTGCGGCTCGGCCTCACCGCCTGGTTCCTGGAGACCGTCCTCGGCGTCGCGCTCGGCGTCTGGGCGGCGCTGCGCAAGGGCCGCTGGGCGGACAACGCCGTCCTGGCCGGCACCACCCTGGTGATCGCCGTGCCGGTGTACATCGTCGGCTACCTCGCCCAACTGCTGTTCGGCGTCAAGCTCGGCTGGTTCCCGGTGGCCGGCGCCGAGGACGGCTGGCCGACCGCCTACCTGCTGCCCGGGCTGGTCCTCGCCTCCTTCGGCGTCGCCTACGTCGCCCGGCTCACCCGCGCCTCCCTGCTGGAGAACCTGCGCGCCGACTACGTGCGCACCGCCGGCGCCAAGGGCCTGCCCCGGTGGAGGGTGGTCGTCCGGCACACCCTGCGCAACTCGCTGATCCCGGTGGTGACCTTCCTCGGCATCGAGCTGGGCTCGCTGATGGCCGGTGCCGTCGTCACCGAGTACGTGTTCAACCTGCCCGGCGTCGGCCAACAGGTCTTCCAGGCGATCCAGTTGCGCGAGGGCCCGACCGTGGTCGGCATCACCACCGCCCTGGTGCTGGTCTACTGCCTGGCCAACCTGGTCGTCGACGTCCTGTACGGCCTGCTCGACCCGAGGATCCGCCATGACCAGTAGCCCGCAGGCCCCCGCACCGCCGCCCGCCCCCGCCCCGGCGCCGCCCGCACCCGTCCGGGACCTCTCGCTGCCGCCGAAGCGGCGCCCCCGTCGCGGCGAGTCCCCCTCCGCCGGCGCCTGGCGGGACCTGCGCAGGCGCCCGCTCGTCCTCGCCTGCACCGGTGTGCTGCTGGTGATGGCGCTGATGGCCGCCCTCCCGGAGCCGTTCGTCGCCCTGCTCACCGACGACAGCGGCCGCTGCGAACTCGCCGACTCCCGGGTCGGCCCCAACCTGCACCACCCCTTCGGCTTCGACCTGCAGGGCTGCGACTACCTCGGCCAGGTCGTCCGCGGCAGCCGCCCCTCGCTGGTCATCGGCCTCGCCGTCACCGCCGGCGCCCTGCTGCTCTCCCTCCTGCTCGGCATGCTGGCCGGCTTCTTCGGCGGCTGGGTGGACACCCTGCTCTCCGGCCTCACCGACGTCTTCTTCGGCCTGCCCTTCGTGCTCGGCGCCACCGTCGTCCTGGTCGCCTTCCCCGACCACGGGCTCGGCGCGATGACCCTCGTCCTCGTCGCCCTCGGCTGGACCACCATGACCCGGGTGATGCGCGCCCAGGTCATCGGCCTCAAACAGGCCGACTACGTGCAGGCCGCCCGCTCCACCGGAGCCGGACCGCTGCGCCTGATGACCCGCCACCTGCTGCCGAACGCCGTCACCCCGGTGGTGGTGGTCGCCATGCTGAACGTCGGAAACGTCATCTCCGGCGAGGCCACGTTGGACTTCCTCGGCGTCGGCCTGCAGTACCCTGCGGTCTCCTGGGGTCTGCAGCTCAACGCGGCCCAGGCGTACGTCCTGGACTTCCCGCACCTGCTCGCCTTCCCCGCGCTGTTCCTGTCGGCGACCGTGCTGAGCTTCATCCTGCTCGGCGACGCCGTCCGGGACGCGTACGACCCGAAGCTGAGATGAGGCCCGTATGCCGACCCCCGACCGCCCCCGAGCGGTGCCGCAGGCCCTGCGCCCCGGCGACCGGGTCGCCGTCGCTGCCCCCGCCGGCCCGCCCGACCCCGAACTCCTCGACCGCGGCGCGGCCCTGCTCGCCTCCTGGGGACTGGAGGTGACGGTGTTGCCGCACGTCCGCGACAGCCACCTCGGCCACCTGGCCGGCCGTGACGAGGACCGCGCCGCCGACCTCACCGAGGCCTGCGCCGACCCCGGCGTGCGCGCCGTCCTCTGCGCCCGCGGCGGCTACGGCACCCAGCGGATGGTCGACCTGGTCGACTGGAAGGCGATCGCCGCCGCCGCCGAACCCGCCCTGCTGATCGGCTCCAGCGACATCACCGCCCTGCACGAGGCCTTCGCCGTCCGGCTCGGGACCAGCACCCTGCACGCCCCGATGCCCGCCACCGGCGCCCTGGTCGACAGCCCGGCCAGCGCCGACCACCTGCGCACCGTGCTCTTCCACCCCGAGCGGGTCACCGAACTGCCGCTCACCGGCGAAGTGCTGGCCCCCGGCACCGCCCGCGGCCGGCTGGCCGGCGGCAACGCCAGCCTGCTCGCCGCCTCCGTCGGCACCCCGACCGCCCTGCCGCCGGACGGCTGCCTGCTGCTGCTGGAGGAGACCGGCGAGGAGCCGTACCGGCTCGACCGCATCCTCACCCAGCTGGTGCGCGCGGGCGTGCTCGGCCGGGCCGCCGGCATCGTGCTCGGCGACTTCACCGACTGCGGACCGGAGGAGGAGGTCCGCGCGGTGCTCGCCGACCGGCTCGGCGGCCTCGGCATCCCGGTCGCGGCCGGCCTGCCCGCCGGGCACGGCCCGCTCCAGCTCACCGTCCCGCTCGGCACCGCCGCAGAACTCGGCGACGGCGTGCTCACCCTGCTCGAACCCCCGCTCGCCCCGCGGCCCTCCCCGGGCCGGCCGACCGCCGAGGAGGCCGCGTGCGCGTCCTGATCTCCGCCGACATGGAGGGCGCCACCGGCACCACCTGGCCGGAGGACGTCGAACCGGGCGCGCCCGCCTGGCAGCGGATGCGCCGACTGCTCACCGGTGACGTCAACGCCTGCATCGCCGGCCTGTTCGCGGGCGGTGCCGAGGAGGTGCTGGTCAACGAGGCGCACGAGACCCAGCGCAACATCCTGCTGGAGGAACTCGACCCCCGGGCCCGGCTGCTGATCGGCCGGCACAAGCCGCTCGGCATGATGCAGGGCGTCCAGGACGCCGACGCCGCGGTCCTCCTCGGCTACCACACCGGTGCCGGCGAGCGCGGCGTCCTCGCCCACACCTACCTGGGCGCCGGCCTCACCGGCTTCCGGATCGACGGCACGGACGCCGACGAGGGCCGAATGAACGCACTGATCGCCGCCGAGCACGGCGTCCCCGTCATCCTCGTCACCGGCGACGACCTCACCTGCACCGCCGCGGCGGCCTGGGCACCCGAGGCCCGTACCGCCGCCGTCAAGGAGTGCGTCAGCAGGTACGCCGCGGTCTGCCTGCCGCCGGAGCGCAGCGCCGCGCTGATCCGCGACCGGGCGGAGCTCGCCATGCGCGACCACCGGATGCTCGGCCGCCCCGAGCCCGTCACCGGCCCGCACCGGTTCGAGATCGACTTCCACGCCACCCAGCAGGCCGAGGCGGTCGCAGCGGTGCCCACCGTCGAACTCGTCGGCCCGTGCACCGTCGGCTACACCGCGCCCGGCGCCACCCGCGCCGCCCGCACCTTCAAGGTCTGCACGGTGGTCGCCCGCGCGGCCGCCGAGCAGCAGTACGGATAGGGCGTGATCGGTCATGGGCGGGGTCACTTCAGGGGCCCCACGCGCCCCTGAAGTGACCACCCAAGCGCCTCCTGGGCCGGTACGGCCCAGAACCCGACCGTGCCCGACAGGGAGCCACCCGTGACCGTCACCCCGCAGGCCCTCGACACCGACGTCGCCGTGCTCTGCCACGAGCTGCTGCGCCTCGACACCGTGAACCCCGGCGACGGCAGCGGGCCGGGCGAGCGGGCCACCGCCGAGTACGTCTCCGCCCGGCTCGCCGAGGCCGGACTCGACCCGCTGCTCACCGAGTCCGCGCCGCGCCGGGCGAACGTGCTCGCCCGGGTCGCCGGCACCGACCGCACGCTGGCGCCGCTGCTCGTCCACGGCCATCTGGACACCGTGCCCTTCGACCCCGACGACTGGACGCACCACCCGCTCTCCGGCGAACTCGCCGACGGCTGCCTGTGGGGCCGCGGCGCGGTGGACATGAAGGGCACCCTGGCGATGACGCTGGCGCTCGTCCGTGACTGGGCCCGCACCGGGCGGCGACCGCGCCGCGACCTGGTGCTCGCCTTCCTCGCCGACGAGGAGTCGACCGGCGAGTACGGCGCCCGCTTCGCGGCCGAGCGGCACCGGGAGTGGTTCGAGGGCTGCACGGAGGCGATCGGCGAATCCGGGGGTTACTCGGTGCCGGCGGGGGAAGCGGGCGGCACGCGGCGGCTCTACCCGGTGGCGGTCGGCGAACGCTGCACCGCCTGGATGCGGCTGACCGCGACCGGCACCGCCGGGCACGGCTCCCGCGCCGGTGCGGACAACGCCGTCGCCACCCTGGTGCACGCGCTGTCCCGGCTCGCCGCGCACTCCTGGCCCGTCCGGCTCACCCCGCCGGTGGAGGCGCTGATCACCGAACTCGAGGGCGTCCTCGGCACCCGGATCGACCGGGACCGCCTGGAGGCCGAGGCGGCCCGACTCGGCCGGGCCGGTGCGCTGTTCGCCCACACCGTGCGCAACTCGGCGGTGCCGACGGTGCTGCAGGCCGGGCAGAAGGTGAACGTGGTGCCCGGCAGCGCGTCCGCCCAGGTCGACGGGCGCTTCCTGCCCGGGACCCGCGAGGAGTACCTGGAGACCGTCGAGCGACTCCTCGGGCCGGGCGTGACACGGGAGTTCATCAACCTGGAGGAGGCCGTCGCGGCCGACCACTCCGGCCCGGCGTTCGCCGCGATGGCCGCAGCCCTGCGCGCCGAGGACCCGGCCGGACATCCGGTGCCCTACCTGATGTCCGGCGGCACCGACGCCAAGACCTTCAACCGGCTGGGCATCACCTGCTACGGCTTCGCGCCCCTGCTGCTCGACCCGGAGCTCGACTACCCGACGATGTTCCACGGCGTCGACGAACGCGTCCCCGTGGCGGGGCTCTCCTTCGGGGTGCGCGTCCTGGACCGTTTCCTCGGCGGCTACTGAGACACCGTCACTCACGACAGGCTCTGCCCGTCAACCTGCGCACACCCACCGGTGATTGAGCAGACACCGCTGTTATGGTGGCCGAATGGCATCGGTGAGGCAGGTCCAGGTCACGTTCGACTGCGCAGAACCCGAGCGGGTCGCCCGCTTCTGGTGCGAGGTGCTGGGGTACGTCGTCCCGCAGCCCCCGAAGGGGTTCGACAGCTGGGACGAGTTCGACCGCTCGCTGCCGCCCGCGGACCGGGGTGCCTGGTCCGCATGCGCAGATCCGGCGGGTGTCGGCCCGCGACTGTATTTCCAGCGCGTTCCCGAGGGCAAGGTCGTCAAGAACCGGGTGCACCTCGACGTGCGGGTCGGCACCGGCCTCGTGGGTGAGGAGCGGCTGGCCGTGCTCGAGGCCGAGTGCGCACGGCTGGTCGCACTCGGCGCGGTACGGGTGCGACTGCTGACGGCCGACGAGGACAACGAGTCGTGCATGGTGATGCAGGACGTCGAGGGCAACGAGTTCTGTCTCGACTGAGCACCCTGCGGGTCGGCACGGTGGGCCCCGTCTCCCCCGGGACGGGCCTTCCCCGGTCCGCGGCGGTCACGGCAGGATCTCGACGTAGCCGTCGGTTCCGTGCACCCGGATCCGCTGCCCGTCCCGGATCAGCCGGGTGGCCCGCTCCACGCCCACGACGGCCGGCAGGCCGTACTCGCGGGCGATCACCGCGCCGTGGGTCATCAGTCCGCCGACCTCCGTCACCAGGCCCGCGACCGCGACGAACAGCGGCGACCAGCTGGGGTCCGTGAAGGTCGTGACCAGGATGTCGCCCGCCTCGAGATCGGCGTCCGCCATGTCGAGGACGACGCGGGCCCTTCCCTCGATCGTCCCGGCGGAGACCGGTAGGCCGACCAGGGCGCCGGCCGGCACGTCGTCGCGCCGGTACGCCCCGGTCAGGGCCTCGCCGTCCGAGGTGAGCACCCGGGGCGGGGTGAGCGCGTGGTACGACCGGAACGCGTCCTTGCGCTGCCGTACGAGCCGCTCGTCCACCCGGTGCGAGCGCACGACCTCGCGGAACTCCTGGAACGTGAGGTAGTAGACGTCCTCCGGCTCGGCGAGCACGCCGGCCTGCACCAGGCGCCCGGCCTCCGCCAGCAGGGCCTGCTTGTAGAGGAAGTAGCGGCTGACGATGCCGTACTTCGGGTACTCCCGGTAGCCGATGAAGGTGCGGACCCGGTCGATCATCCGCGCGGTCTCGTCGGCCTTCCGGTCCCCGTCCGGCAGGGCCCGCAGGCGCGACAGCACGTCCTGTTCCTTCTGCTGCGCCTTGTGCCGCCCCTGCTCGAAGCGCCGCTCGGCGGCGCCCGGCTCGAAGTTCCTGACGTTGTCGAGGATCACGGGCACGAGCGTGGTGGGTCGCTCGCGCCAGCGCGGCCGGGTGATGTCGATCTCGCCGACGCAGCGCATGCCGTACCGGTCGAGGTACGCCTCGACGGCGTCGCGCGCTCCCGCGCCGCCCGCGAGCTTCGCCAGCCCGTCCAGGAAGTCCTCGTCCCGGACGTCCTGCAGGAAGGCCACCACCTCCGGGTGCGGGCGGATCGCGTCCGCGACGTCGAGCAGCGCCAGGCCCATCTCCGAGGTGATGTTGCCGGGGGCGGAGAGCGTGAGCGTGTCGGCCGCGTTCCTCTCGCCCAGCCACTCCTGCAGCTTGTCGTTGAGCCACCAGGTGGCCTCCATCCCCGCCATGATCGCCTGCATGCTCAGCGGATCGGCGAGGATCCGCCGGTGCTCCTCGAAGGCCTCCAGCAGGAAGTCGAACAGCGCAGGTCCGGTCTTCGTCCGGATGTCGCTCTCCAGGGCGGCGACGGAGGCCCGGCTGCGCTCGATCAGCTCGGCGACGACGGCCGGGTCGGTCGCGATCGGGGCGGGCGTACCGCCGGCCGGCGGTACGCCGGGGCCCGCGTCCGGGAGCGACGGGACGAAGCCGTCGCGGGCGAGGACGGTCTCCAGGGCGTCCCTGATCAGCGGATCGCCCCGGCCGAGGACGTCCAGGAGGCCGGCGCGGCTCGCGGGCGAGGCCAGGCGCCGGGTGACGTCGACGTACAGCCTCCCGCCGGCCTCGTGCATCGGCACCATGGCCGTCAGCTGCCACATGGAGAGCCCCAGGGGCTTCATGGGGTCGGTCATCATCTGCCCGTGGCCGACGGAGACGTAGACGTGGTTCTCCCGGTCGCCGGCCTCGGGGACGGGGAACAGGGTGGTGATCGGCCGGCTCTGGACGATCCGGAAGTCGTCGTCGGCCAGGCACCATTCGATGTCCTGCGGGCGGCCGAGGTGCGCTTCGATCCGGCGTCCGAGCCCTACGAGCCGCAGGACCTGTGCATCCGTCAGCGCCGGCTGCTCCTGGAGCTGCGGATCGACCGCGACCTCCTGCACGCCGCCGCCCGGCAGGGCCCGGAGGGCGCGCCGTTTGGCGACGATCGTCCTGGTGACGACCTCGCCGTTCCGCACCGCGAAGACGTCCGGGTTCACCAGGCCGGAGACCAGGGCCTCGCCGAGGCCGAGGCCGGCGTCCACGGTGGCGACCGTCCGATTGCCCGTGACGGGGTCGGCGGTGAACAGGACGCCGGCCGCCCGGGGGAGGACCATCCGCTGCACGACCACGGCCATCCGGACCGTACGGTGGTCGATGCCGTTGCGCCGGCGGTAGGTCACGGCCCGCTCGGTGAACAGCGAGGCCCAGCACCGGCTGACGTGCCGGAGGACGGCCGCCGGCCCCACGACGTTCAGGTAGGTGTCCTGCTGGCCGGCGAAGGAGGCCGTCGGCAGGTCCTCCGCCGTCGCGCTGGACCGGACGGCGTAGGCGGCCTGGTCGCCGAACCGGCCGAGCGCGCCGGTGATCGCCGCCGCGACATCGTCCGGGACGGCGGTCCGTTCGACGGTCCGGCGGATCCGCGCGCTGAGCGTACGGACCGCCTCCCGGTCGTCCGGGTCCACGAGTGACAGCCGGTCGAGCAGGTCGTCGAGCGACGGCGCCCGCGCCACGATCCGCCGGTAGGCGTCCGTGGTCACGCAGAAGCCGGCCGGCACCCGGACGCCCTCGATCCGCGACAGCCCGCCCAACTGCGCGCCCTTCCCGCCGACGAGCGCGACCTGCGTCCCGTCGACCTCGTGAAGATCCACCACGTACTGCTCGACCACTGCGACACCTCCGGGGCGGCCGTGCTCCGTCGCACCGGCCGTGGGCCGACGATTCTGCGCCGCGACCCGGGTCTTGCGGCAAGCCCCCCGGCGCGCTATACGTTGGGAGTGGCAAGGAGAGCGTTCTCCTTGCCTTTGCCGTATGCCGTCCAGTGGACCCGACGAGCACCTCGCGAAGCGGTGGCACGCCGGGTAGGGGTAGGCGTCGTTCGCCCGGGCGGACGCGCCGCCGGCCGGCGGATGCGGCCACGGGGCCGGAGGATCCGATCGCGGTACCGGCGGACGCAACCACGGTGCCGGCGGCTCAGAGGCGTGCCGCCCGCTCGCGGGTGGGCGCCGAGGTGCCTTCCGCCGGTGGGGCGACCGCGGCACGGCGGGCCTGGGCGTCGGGAACGGTGAAGGCGAACAGGCCGGTGGCCACCGCGATCGCGGCAAGGACGAGGTAGGCCGTCCGGTAGGCCGCCAGCGGCGGGTGGGCCTGTTCGGGGCCGCCCGCGCCGAGCACCAGGACGGTGGTCACGACGGCGGGGGCGAGCGCGTTGCCGGTCTGCCGGACGACGGTGTTGAGGGTGGCGGCGTGGGCGACGTCCGCCTTCGCGACCGTGCTGAACGACGCGAGGGTGGTGGGCACGAACATCCCGCCCATCGCCAGGCCGAGCAGAAACATGTAGCCGCGGAAGGCCCACAGCCCGGTGTGCTCGTCCGCGGCGGCGAACAGCAGCAGCACCCCCGCCACGCCCAGCATCCCGGCGCCGATGATCACCCGCGGGCCGACCCGGGCGTACACCGCGCCGACCAGCTGCATGGTGAGCAGCACCCCGAACGCCTCGGTGAAGGTGGTGCTGCCGCTGTCCAGCGCACTGCCGCCGCGGGCCTCCTGGATGTAGATCGGGCCGAGGAACATCGCGCCCATGACGGGCACGTAGCCGACCAGGCAGATCAGGTTGGTGTCGCGGAACAGCCGGTCGCGGAACAGCCGCAGCCGCAGGATCGGCTCCGCCGTACGGAGTTCCACCGTGACCGCCGCCGAGAGCAGCGCGGCGCCGGCCGCCAGGACGCCGAGCACCTGCGGCCGCACCCAGCCCAGCTCCGGCCCGGTGCAGACGCCGTACATCAGCGTGGCGGTGCCCGCGGCGCTCAGCAGCAGGCCCGGCAGGTCGAGCCGCCCGGCGGCGTGGTCACGGTGCTCGGCGAGGAAGACGAGGCCGAAGAGCACCGCGGCCACGCCGACCGGGACGTTGACCCAGAACACCCAGCGCCAGGACAGCCCGGTGACGAGCGCGCCGCCGAGCAGCGGGGCGACGGCCGGGGCGATCTGCTGGGGGATGATCAGCAGCCGGGCGAGCCGGACCTGTTCGGCCTGGGTGAAGGTGCGGAAGAGCAGTGCCTGCGAGGTCGGCATCAGCAGACCGGCGGCCAGGCCCTGCAGTGCCCGGGCGCCGACCAGGGCCCCCAGACCCGGCGCGGCGCCGCACAGGGCGGAGGCGGCGGTGAAGGCGGCGAGCGAGAGCAGCAGCATCCGCCGGCCGCCGAACCGCTCCACCAGCCAGGCCGAGGCCGGGACCGCCATCGCCAGGCAGACCGGGTAGACCACGACGACCCCGGTCAGCGCGGCCGGGGTCAGCGCGAACTGCCGGGCGATGCCGGGCAGCGCGACGGTGGTGATCGCACCGTCGACGATGCAGATGAAGGTGGTCAGGACCGTCATGATGGGCACGACACGGCGCTGGCTCAGGCGGGTGCTCATAGAAGCTGAGCATACTCACTATGATGATGCTCAGAAAGACTGGGGACGGGGACGGACACGGCATGGCACAGCGGCAGGCGGATCAGCGCGACTTCGGCAGCAGTGACGTCCTGGTGGACGAACTCTTCGCCACCACGCAGCGGCTCCGCGCCTTCGTGGACGGCAGGCTGCGCGAGCACGGCGCCTCCGTCTCGCGGCTGCGCACCCTGCGGGTGCTGGCCCGGGCCGGTGAGCCGCTGCGCATGCGCGACCTCGCCGAGCTGGTCGGCAACGCCCCGCGGACCACCACCACGATCGTCGACAGCCTGGAGCGGGACGGCCTCGTCGAACGGGTCCGGCACCCGGAGGACCGCCGCGCCTTCCTGCTCACCCTCACCGAGGAGGGCGCCCGCCGGCACCGTGAGGCCGAAGAGCTCGACCGCGCGGCCCTGGCCACCGCCACCGGTACCCTCGACCCGGCCGAGCGCGAGCACCTGCGCACCCTGCTCGCCCGCATCCGCACCGCCGTCGGCGAGGGGGCGGCTGCCGACGCCGACGCCGACGTGTGACACCTGCGGTGCTCCCGGCCGCGGCAAGGCTGTGCCGCGTCCGGGTATCGGACGGGTGAAACCGACGGTTCGGCCGTCAGGGTGACGGATCGTCCTGCCGAAGGTGATCCTGACCCGAAGGAGGAGATCACCTCGCGTTACGTCCTGCTGGGCCTCGGCCTCGCCTGCCCCGTCCTCGCCCTCGCCGTCTTCCTCGCCGCCGCGCGGGCCGGCGCCCGCAGTGAGAGGGAGGACGACCAGGCCTGAAGACCGGGCGGCGGGCGGCCTCACCGCAGGGGGCCGCCCTCCCGCTGGTAGCGGCCGGGCGTGGTGCCGAAGGCCAGCCGGAACGCCTCGACGAACGCGCTCGGCGAGGACCAGCCGGAGGCCACCGCCACCGAAGTCACCGAACGCCCCGCCGCCAGCAGGGTCAGTGCGTGGTGCAGCCGCAGCTGCGCCCGCCACTGCGGGAAGCTCATCCCGGTCTCCCGCCGGAACAGTCGGCTCAGCGTGCGTTCGGAGGCGCCCACGGCGGCGCCGAGTTGCGCGAGTGTCCGGTCGTCGGCCGGGTCCGCGGCCAGGATGTCGGCGAGGTCCCGCAGCCGCGGGTCCGAGGGCGTCGGCAGCTCCAGGCCGAGGGCGGGTGCCCGGCACAGCTGGTCGAGCGCCACCCGTTCCAGCGCACGGAACTGCTCGCCCTGCGGCGGCTCGGGACCGCTCAGCACCTCGACCACCTCCCACAGCAGTCGGCTCACCGCCAGCACCGCCGGCCGCGCCAGCCCCAGCGGATTCACCTCGGCGGGGAAGCTCAGGCTGCGCAACTCGCTGGGCCCGTGGGCCCGGTGGGCGTGCGGCACGCCGGCCGGCAGCCAGACCCCGCGGTGCGCGGGCACCGCCCAGCTGCCCTGCGGGGTGGACACCTCCAGCACGCCGCGCCCCGGGCAGATCAGCTGGTTGACGGTGTGGAAGTGCCAGCCGATCCGCTCGCGGTGGGCCAGCGGCTGCCGGGTCGGACCGGTGAGCTCTTGGCGGGTTGGCGACATGGATCGGCAGAGTATCGGAAGCCCGTACCCGGCGCCCCGGGCCAGGCTGGTCACCGTCGACGAGCCCCCGGGCCGACGAGCCCTTGGGGCAACGAGCCCTTGAGTCGACGAACCCCTTGAGGAGACGGGATGACCCTGGACGGCACCGCACGCCGGACGGACACCGGCACGGCGCACGCACGATCCGAACCAGCCGAGGCACCCGGGCCGCCCGAGGCGTCCCCGGCGCCGGGCGGGATCTGGCGGCGGATGGGCCTGTGGGGCGCCGCGCACGCCGTCGACGACTTCTACCAGGGGCTCGTCCCCGCGGTGGTGCCGTACTTCGCGCTCGACCGCGGCTACGACTACGTGGCCGTCGGCGGGCTCGCGATGGCGGCCACCGTCGGCAGCGCGGTGCCGCAGCCGTTCGTCGGGCTGGCCGTGGACCGCTGGCGGCTGGGCGGGACGGCCGCCCTCGGCGTGGCCCTGGCCGGGGTCGGTCTCGGGGCGGCGGGGCTGGTCTCCTCGTACGCCGCGGTCTGGCTGCTGGTGCTGCTCTCCGGCCTCGGGGTGGCGATGTTCCACCCGGCGGCCGGGCGGTCCGCGCGGGAGGCGGCGGGCGGCAGCACCACGGCGATGAGCGTGTTCGCGGCGGGCGGCAGCGTCGGCTTCTTCCTCGCGCCGGTGCTGGCCACGCCGGTGCTGGCGGTCTGGGGCGTGCGCTCCACGGTGCTGTTCGTGCCGCCGGCGCTGATCGCCGGCTGGGTGCTGCTGCGCCACCGGCAGCGGCAGCGGGCCGCGGCCCCCGCGGCGGCGACCGTTCCGGCCGGGCCCGACCGGTGGCCGCCCTTCCTGGTGCTGACCGGCGTCGAGGTGGCGCGTTCGGTGGTGTTCTTCGGGGTCAGCACCTTCCTGGAGCTGCACTGGCTGCGCGACCTGCACGCCTCGCACGCGCTCGCCGGGACGGCGCTGGCGGGCTTCCTCGGGGGTGGCGTCGCCGGAACGCTGCTCGGCGGCAGGCTGGCGGACCGGATCGGTGCGGTGGCCGCCGTGCGGCTGGGCACCGCGCTGACCCTGCCCGCGCTGGCGGGTCTGTGCCTGGCGCCGGGCGGCCTGGTGCCGCTGCTGTTCGCGGTGCTGACCGGGGCGGCGCTCAACGTGCCGTTCGCGGTGATGGTGAAGCTGGGCCAGGACTACCTGCCGGCGCGACCCGGCACCGCGGCCGGGGTCACCCTGGGGCTCGGCGTGAGCGCCGGCGGGCTCTGCGGGCCGCTGCTCGGGCTGCTCGCCAGGGCGCACGGGCCGCAGGGCGTCCTGGCGGCGCTGTGCGCGGTGCCGGTGCTCGGCCTGCTGCTGGCGTACGCTCTGGTGGAGCCGGACGGGGCCGGGACCGGGCGGTTCAGGCCACGTGGCAGAGCTTGACCACGGAGACCCGGTGCAGGTCCACTGCGAGCGGGGTGTGGCGGCGGTGCCGGCGGGCGTCCTCGGACTCCGCGCGGGCGAGTGCCTGCTCCAACGCGTGGTCGGCCTCGGAGGCGTCGACGATGAAGAGGTGGACACCGGTGTCGGGCGTGCCGTCCGGCCCGGCGTCGCCGGACTGGTGCGGTATTTCCACCCGCCAGCGGAACAGATGGGGCGCTGCCGGTCGGGACCTCTTGGTCATCGGACGTGCTTCCTCTCCCGTGCGGACGTGACGGGCGTTGGAGCTCCGTGGCGTTCGGACCTGTGCGATCCGTATCACCGTATGAGGGCGAAATATGTCCGTCAAGAGGACGAGATATGGAGTAAATATTCCGTCCGACGGATGAATTCGTTCGGGAGCCAGTACGGTGCATGTATGAGCGACCTCCACGAGTCGGCCGCCCTGTCCGCCCGGCGGCTGCGCACCCGCACCGCCCTGCTCGCCGTGCTCGCCGAGTACGGCGCGCTCAGCCGCGCCGACCTGGGGCGGCTCACCGGCCTCTCACGGTCCGCGGTCAGCAGTGCGGTCGCGGACCTGCGCGCCGAGGGCGCCGTCACCGAGCAGCCCGCCCCCACCGGCCCCGTCACCGGCCGTGGCCGCCCGGCCGCCGTGGTCACGCTCAGCCGCGACACCGGACTCGTCCTCGGCCTCGACCTGGGGCACGCCCACATCACCGCCGCGGTCGGCACCGGCGAGGGCACCGTGCTCGGCGAGGCCACCGCCCTGCTCGACATCGACGACCATCCGCAGCGCGCCCTGGACACCGCCGCCGACCTCGCCGTCGAGGCGATGCGGCAGGCCGGCTGCCGGCCGGACGCCGTCGGTGCGGCCGCGGCCGGCATCCCTGCCGCCATGGACCTGCGTACCCGGGCCGTCCGGGCGCCCACCATCCTCGCCAAGTGGATCGGCCTCGACCCGGCCGCCGAACTCGCCCGCCGGCTCCGCCTGCCCGTCGCGGTGGCGAACGACGCCGAGATGGGCGCCCGCGGCGAGCGCGCCCTCGGCGCCGGCCGCGGCCTCAACGACCTCATCTACGTCAAGGCCTCGCACGGCGTCGGCAGCGGCCTCGTGCTCGGCGGCCAGTTCTACCGCGGCGCCACCGGCCTCGCCGGCGAGATCGGCCACATCCAGCTGCCCGGCGCCACCAACTGGTGCCGCTGTGGCAACCGCGGCTGCCTGGAGACGGTCGTCTCCGTCGCGGAGGTCCGGCGCCGGCTCACCCACGTCCTGGCCAGCGCCGACCGCGGCAACGTGCCCGCGGAGATCCCGCCGCTCGCCGAACTCGGCGGCCGCCCGGCCGCGGCCCGGGTGATCACCGACGCCGGCCGGACCCTCGGCCGTGTGCTGGCCGACCTGGTCAACTGCCTCAACCCCGCCGCGATCATCATCGGCGGGGAGCTCGGCCAGGCCGGCACGCCCCTGGTGACCGGCGTCCGCGAGTCCATCGACCGCTACGCCCAGCCCGCGGTCGCCGACGCCGTCGAGATCACCGCCGGCACCCTCGGCGTCCGCGCCGAGCTCCACGGCGCCCTGGTCACCGCCGCCGAGGCCCGCCGTACCGTCACCGCCTGACCCGGGACGGCCGCCGGCCCCGGGCGCGGCACTCCCTATGCGGCACTCCGGATGCGGTGCACCGCGGTGTGGCCGGTGGCCCGCGCGACGCTGTCCGGGTGCTGTCGCCGGACTGCGGCTGGGACAGGAATGCCCGTCCACGCAAAGGCTGTGAGGGCGGTCCGAGGGCGCCGGGTGCACCGACCGCGGAGGCGGGCGACAGGGGGCCGGGCCGGCCGGCCCGCGTGCGCGGCGGCCCCGCCCGGGCACCTGGTGCAGGGGGCGCCGGCTCTCCTCGGCGCCCCCTGCTGTGACGTGCTGCTGGTGCGTGGGCCCGCTCGGCCCCGATGGTGGCCGGGGGGGGCGGGACCGAGCGGGAGTCGGGACGGTGCGGCAGGGTCAGGGGCAGGTCTTCCAGGCCAGGTGGTAGACGGTGTTGATGTCGCCGTCGGTGGAGTCCATCGTCATGAAGCTGGTGGTCTTGTTGGTGTCGGAGGTCCCGGCGTTGAGCCGCAGCTCGGTGTTGATGTTGAAGTTGCGCTGCTCGCCGCAGGGCGCGAAGACCAGGGCGGCCACGTCCACCGAGTCGGTGGCCTGCCAGCTGTCGTCCAGCGGGCCCTTGAACTGGTGGTTGCTGGAGGTGGTCTGCGGCGAACCCTGGAAGTAGTAGTTGGCCTTCTGCGTGCCGACGGCGCCGCGCTCCAGGTGGGCGAAGCCGCGGTAGTCGGCGGAGGCGATGGCGTAGGTGAAGCCCTGTGGGACGTGCACGTTCAGGTTCAGCTGGCAGTTCTTGCGGAAGTCGGTCGGCTTGGAGCCGACGCCCACCTGTGCCAGGTACTGGCTGTAGGTCACGGTGAAGGCAGTGTTGTCGGGGGAGACCGCGACCGCGGCCGTACCGGCCGGACACCCGGAGCCGTTGACGGTGGCCACATTGATCACGATCTTGTCCGGCGGCGGAGGGGTGGTCCACGGACCGGTGGGCGCCGCGGCCGAGGCCGCGGGCGCGGCGACCAGCGAGGCGGCGGTGGCGCCGACGGCGACGAGCATGCGAACGATCAAGGCGTTTCCTTCCGATCGTGCACGGCCGCCGGGCGGGACTCCGCCCCGGCGGTCTGTCGCGTACATGTCATCACGACCACCGGTCCCGCGTACAGAGGGGCGACGACGCTCCGTCAGGAATCCCTGACGGAGCGTGGACGAACGGCGGGACGCTCCCCACCGGTCGGGCCCGCGCCGAAATCCCCTCCCCGGCCGGAACCGCGGGCCGGATCCGTCCGACTACCTGCACCGGGCCGGCAGCCGCCGCCCCAGCACCACGGACCACCCGGAGACACCCATGCGCGCTCGCGCCCTGTGCGGCCTGGCCGCCGCCCTCGCCCTGCTCACCTCGGCCTGCGCGAGCAGCGGCGGCACCCCGGCCACGGACGCGGGCTCCGCCCCACCGGCCGCCGCCGGCGGATTCCCCGTCCGGGTCGCCGACTGCGCCGGCGCGGAGACCGTCTTCGACACGGCGCCCCGGAAGATCGTCACCAGCAACGCAGCCGCCCTCGAAATGCTGCTCCAGCTCGGCGCCGGAGACCGGGTGATCGGCACCGGATTCCCGCCGGGCACCGGCACGATGCCCGCCGATCTCGCGGAGCGCGCCGCAGCCGTCCCCGTCCTCGGACGCGCCGTCATCGCCAAGGAGAAGCTGCTCGGCTCCGGCGCCGACCTGTACGTCGACACCTTCGCCTCGATGGGCGCCATGGGCGGAGCGATGGGCGCCGCCCCCACCGGGCAGGAGTTCGCCGCGGCCGGCATCAAGCACGTCCAACTGCACTCCACCGCCTGCGCCGACCGGCTCCCCGGCCCGCAGCAGGACCTCTCCGAGGTGACGGCCGACATCCGGCGGCTCGGTGCGATCACCGGCACCACGGCCCGCGCCGAGGAACTGGTGGCCCGGATGGAGCGCACCGTCGGCGCCGTCCGCACCGCGGTCGCCGCCGTCCCCGCCGACCGCCGCCCCTCCTACTTCTTCTTCGACGCCGATGCCGGCACCAAGCAGCCGATGGCCGCCTGCGGCCGCCAGGTCGCCAACGCGGTGATCACCCTCGCCGGCGCCCGCAACGTCTTCGCCGACTGCAAGGGCACCTTCAAACCCGTCTCCTGGGAGGACGTCGTCGCCGCCGACCCCGACTGGATCCAGCTCGGCGTGCGCAACCGCGGCAGCGAGGCGGAGACCCGCAAGGCCTACGAACAGGCCGAGGCCTTCCTCCGCGACTTCCCCGCGACCAGGGAGCTGAAGGCCGTCCGCGAGGGCCACTTCGTCCGGATCGGCTCCGAGGTGACCACCATCGCGGGCGTCCGCAACGCCGACACCGTCCTCGCCGTCGCCCGCGCCGTGCACCCCGGCCTCACCGTGGACGGCCGGTAGATGGCCGCCACCGGAGCACCGGACGCGGCCCCGGCCGTGCACCGGTCCGCCACCCTGCGCACCGGTACGACGGCCGGCGTCCTCGTCCTCGCCCTGGCGCTCGCGCTGACCCTCGCCGTCTCGCTCGGCGCGGTGGACGTCCCGCCGGGCGAGGTGTGGAGCGTCGTCACCCGCCACCTCACCGGCCGCCCGCCGGAGCCCGGCACCCGCGACCTGATCGTCTGGCAACTGCGCGCGCCGCGCGCCCTGCTGGCGGCCGTCGTCGGCGCCGGACTCGGCCTCGTGGGCACCGCCGTCCAGGCCCTCGTCCGGAACCCGCTCGCCGACCCCTACCTGCTCGGCATCTCCTCCGGTGCCACGCTCGGCGCCGTCGCCGTCACCGTGCTCGGCACCGCGGCCGGGGGCGGCCTCGGACTCGGCCTCTCCGGCGCGGCCTTCGCCGGCGCGCTCACCGCCTTCGCCCTGGTCTGGACGATCGCCCGGCGCGGCGGAGGATTCGCCCCACTGCGGCTGGTGCTCGCCGGGATCGGCATCGGCCAGTTCCTCGCCGGGTTCACCAGCTTCCTCGTCCTGCAGGCCGGCGACGAGCAGCGCACCCGCGGCGTGCTGTTCTGGCTGATGGGCAGCCTCGGCGGCACCACCTGGAGCCAACTCGCGCTGCCCGCAGCGGCGGTGCTGCTCGGCGCCGTCCACCTGCAGGCCCGCGCCCGGGCGCTGAACGCGCTGGCGGTCGGCGACGAGACCGCCACCGGCCTCGGGGTCGACGTCGCCCGGCTGCGCCGCGAACTGTTCACCGTCACCAGCCTGCTGACCGGCGTGATGGTCGCCGTGTCGGGGGCGATCGGGTTCGTCGGCCTGCTCGTGCCGCACGTCTGCCGGCTGCTCGTCGGCGGCGACCACCGGCGGCTGCTGCCGCTCGCCGCGCTCACCGGCGCCGTGCTGCTCACCGCGGTCGACACCCTCGCCCGGACGGCCCTCGCCACCCAGGAGGTCCCGATCGGCGTGGTCACCGCGCTGCTCGGCGCGCCCGTCCTGCTGTACCTGCTCGACCGACGACCGGAGCACCGATGAGGATCGACATCGAGGACCTGACCGTCCGGCTGGCCGGCCGGGAGGTGCTCACCGGTGCCCGGCTGGTCGCCGCCGAGGGGGAGACCGTCGGCCTGGTCGGCCCCAACGGCAGCGGCAAGTCCACCCTGCTGCGCACGGTCTACCGCCACCTGCGGCCGCACGCGGGCCGGGTGCTGCTGGCCGGCCGTGACCTGCGCTCGCTCGGCGCCTCCGAGGCCGCCCGGCAGGTCGCCGCGCTGCCGCAGGAGCGCGGCGCGGAGGCCGACTTCACCGTCCGCGAGATGGTCGCGCTGGGCCGCACCCCCTACCAGCGGGCCTTCGCCGGCGAGTCCGCGGCCGACCGCGAGCTGGTGGCCGCGGCGATCGCCGAGGTCGGCCTGCAGGGCCAGGAACACCGCGGCTTCGCCTCGCTCTCCGGCGGCGAACGCCAACGGGCACTGCTGGCACGGGCCTTCGCCCAGCAACCGGAGGTCCTCGTGCTGGACGAGCCCACCAACCACCTCGACGTGCAGCACCAGATCGACTTGCTGGCCCTGCTCAGGGCCCGCCGCCGCACCACCTTGATCTCGCTGCACGACCTCAACGCCGCGGCCTCGCTCTGCGACCGCCTGCACGTGCTGCACCACGGCGCCGTGGTCGCCTCCGGCCCGCCGCGCGAGGTGCTCACCACCGAGCTGCTCGCCGAAGTCTTCGGCGTCCGCGCCGCGGTGGTCGAACACCCGCTCACCGGCGACCCGTTGATCGCCTTCGACCACCGGGGCCGGACCGGCCGCTGAACGGCCCGAGGTCAGTGCGTCAGTTGTCGAACCAGACCACCAGCCTGACGTTCGCCGCGCCGTGGACCCCGGCGAGGGCACCCATGACCTGCCACACCGGGGCCCACGGGCCGTCCGCGGGCACGGCGTCGCGGCGCACCATGCGGACGGTGCGCAGCAGCTTCCCGTCCTGGATCCAGGCGGCGCCCTCCGGCCGGCCCCCGGCGTCGCGGAAGGACTTGCCGGTCAGCACCCAGCCGCGGGTCGGCACCAGGGAGTACTCCTCGACCCGCGCGTCCACGGCCTCGGCCGGCTCGTCCCAGTCCACTGCCGCAAGCTCCGCCCAGGAGATCCAGGACGCGCCGTGGGCGTCCCGGCCCCGGGCCTCGTACTCCCGCCGGACCTCGGCCGTCACGTCCTCGGGCAGGCCCCGCCCGTCGGCGAGCGGGCGGAACCCGGCGTGGTTGCGCACGCCGAACAGGCAGCCGAAGGCGTCGTAGCACCGGCCGCCGTACAGCAGATCGAGGCCCACCGCCGGCCACCAGCGGATGTCGTCGTCCTCGTCGAGCACTCCGTGGGTGGCCCGGCACTCCACGAAGCCGTGGATGTCGGCTCCCATGCGGGTGGATTCTCCGGGCCGGACGATCGCGCCGCCAGGCGTTTTCCCTCGGCGCGGCCCTCCTTGCGGCCCGCTGCGGTGTTCGGCGGACGCACACCGGAACGGGAGCGGGCCCGGTGGGACGTCGGCTGCGGCCCGGACCGTGACCCGCCCGGGCGCCCGACGGTTGGACCCGGTATGACGATCTCTCCACTGCCCTGGCTGCCGCTGCCGGCCACCTTCGACCAGGTCGCCCGGGTGGTGGGACGGGGCTTCGAGCAGGGTGCGCGGGCGACCGCCGGCGAGGAACTCGCCGCGATGCACCGTGCCGCCGCGGCCGGTGCACGGGCCGCCGCCTGGGTTCGCCGCCTCGCCGGTCGGCAGGCCGCCGCCGCCCACGGCCGGGCCCTGGAAGGGACCGCCCGGGTGATCGCACGGGCCAGCAGCCAGGACGTCGTCGGCGGCGCCGGCCGGCTGGACGAACAGGAGTACCGCAGCCTCACCGCAGCCGTGGTCCTCGGCGCGGCGGGTACGGCCGCCCCGCCCGACCTGCACCCGGGGGAGCGGACCGCCCTGCTCGCGGCCTGCGCCCTGACGGCCGCGATGCCGTCCACCGCGGCCGACCGCCGGGCCGAGGAACTCCCCCTGCTGGCCGACGAACTGACCGAGACCGTCGCCTCGGGCGAACGCGCTGGGGCCGCCCGGGCCGCCCGGCAGAAGGCCGTGGACGGCGCCCGGCTCGCCCTCGGCATCGACGACTCCGCGGACCCCCGGGCCCGGCACGCCCACCGGGGCGTCACCGAACGGGCCTTCTACGTCTTCGAACTGGTCCTCGCCCACCAGGGCAGCCAGGACGAGGACGCCCGCCGTCAGGCGCTCACCACCGCACTCGGGCCCGCCGGACGCGGCGCCGCCGCGGCGGCCCTGCTGCGCGTCGCGGACGACCCCGCCCTCGGCCTCGACGACGACCGGCGCCACCACCTGGCCCGCCTCGCCGCCGACCTCGACCCCCGCACCACCCGGGACCTGACCGGCCGGCCCCGTATCTGAGCGGCCGGCCCTCAGCCGCGGGCCTCGACGTGGCTCGGCCGGCCGTCGCGCAGCACCGTGCGGCCGAGCCGTTCGGCCTCGACGCGGTGCATCAACTCCGTTCTGCCGTCGGGGTGGTGCACCAGGCAGGAGTGCCACGGCGTGGTCCACGGGTCGGCGCTGTCGAGCAGCCGCAGGCCGAACTTCTCGGCGCCGGCCCGCTGCGGGTGGATGGAGAGCCGGACGGCCCGCGGGTGGTGCTCCTCGATCAGGGCGCCCCAGGCGCGGCTGCGCCGGACGACCTCGTACGCGCGGCGCCGGCACTCCCGCTGGAGTGCGGACCGGGTGCCGGTGAAGCCGACCGTGTCGTCGAGCAGGAAGCGGGTGATGCCGCGGTACAGCGCGAGCGCGTCCGGGTCGCTGCGGACCTCGGCCCGCAGCTCCTCCAGCGTCGGGGCGTAGCGGGCGTCGACCAGGGCGCGTTTGGCGTCGTACGGCAGGTCGCCGAGGACGTCGCGCAGGTCGAAGAGGGAGAGCCGCCGCAGGCCCCCGCGCCGTACGGTGGCGGCGAGTTCGTCGGCGTACTCGTCGATGTGCGTGTCCGGCACCCCGACGAGGTCGCCGAAGACGTGGCCGTCCGAGCAGATCACCAGGCGGGCGCCCGGCGGGTGGACACGGGCGACCTGTGCGCAGAGCCCGTCCAGGAAGGCGAGGGAGAGCCGCTCGCCCTCGTCCGGCAGGTGTCCGAGCACCTTCGCCGGGCTGGGCGACTTGCAGGGGAAGCCCGGCAGGGTGAGGACGACCGGCTCCCCGGCGGCCACGAAGTCGGCGATCCGCCGGAGTTGGGCCGGGAAGGCGGTGGCGGGCAGGTCGCGGGCGCCGCCGGAGGAGCGCCGGTGGGGGAGCAGCAGCTCCAGGACGGCGCTGCTGGTGCGTTCGACCGTGGTCGGGGTCGGGGTGCGGGGCGGCGCGGTGAGGGTGCCGGCGGGCGGCATGCGGGACTCCGGAGGTGTGGTGGGTGCTGGCGGTGGTCAGGTGGTGGTCGTGGGGCCGCGCTCAGAGCCGGCGGTCGTAGGCCACCGGGAGGCGGTCGACGCCGCGGGCGAGGACGGCGGGGATCCACTCGACGGCGTCGAGGTCCCCGGCGGGGCGGAGCCCCGGCAGCCGGGAGAGCAGGGTGCCGAGGGCGATCTGCAGTTCGGCGCGGGCGAGCGCGGCGCCGGGGCAGAAGTGCGTGCCGTGGCCGAAGGCCAGGTGGGCGTTGGGTGTGCGGCCGAGGTCGAGAGCGTCGGCGTCCGGGAACTGCGATCCGTCGCGTCCCGCTGCCGCCAGCGAGACGATCACCGAGTCGCCGGCCGGGATGCGGGTGCCGTGCAGGTCGCTGTCCTCGGCGAAGAAGCGCCAGGTGGTGAGCTCGAACGCGCCGTCGTGGCGCAGCAGTTCCTCGACCGCTCGGGGCAGCAGCCCGGGTTCGGCCCGCAGCCGGTCCAGTTGCCCGGGGTGGCGGAGCAGCGTCATCAGCATGATGGAGATCTGGTTGGTGACCGGTTCCTGGCCGGCGACGAGGAGTTGGAAGAACATCGAGTCCAGTTCCTCGCGGGTCAGCGCGCCGTCGTCGTGGGCGGTGACCAGCCGGCCCAGCAGGCCCCCGTCCGTGCACCCGGCGCGCCCGGCGCGCTTGGCGGCGACCACGTCGGCGATGTACCCCTGGAGCGCCCGCAGCCGGGCCTCGTAGGCCGGACGGCCCGGGTCCTCGGGGCCGACCGGCTGGACGACCTTGCCCCAGTCCCGGTCGAAGCGGGCCGCCAACTCCTCCGGCAGGCCGATCACTTCGGCGAGCACCAGGAACGGGAACCGGGCGGCGAACCCCGCGACCAGGTCGGCGCCGCCGGTGGCGGGCAGTGCGTCCACCAGCATGTCGGCGAACTGCTGGAACCGCGGGCGGAGTTCGGCGACCCGGCGGGGTGCGAAGGCGTCGCCGAGCAGGGCGCGCAGCTCGGTGTGCCGGGGGGCGTCCTGGTGCAGCAGGTGGACCTGGAGCTGTGAGTGCTGCGGCTCGGGCATGATCGAGGCACGCCGGCGCCAGGCCTTGTTGCCGAGCGCGTGGTTCTTGCCCAGCCGCGGATCGGTCAGGGCGTCCCGGGCGGCCGTGTAGCCGGTGACCAGCCAGGCGGCCACACCGCTCGGGAAGCGCACCCGGTGCACCGGACCGGCCTCGCGCAGCCGGCGGTAGAGCGGGTACGGGTCGCGCTTGTACTCCCGGCCGGACAGCGGCACCGGCTCGGTGGGGGCGCCGTCGGCGAACGGGCAGACGGGTTCGGGCGCGGGCATGGCGGAACTCCTCCGGAAGTGACGGACGGTCAGGACGTCGGACGGCCGCTGGCGGCGAGCAGCACCGCCGCCGTGCCGACACAGGCCGCGGCCGCGGCCAGGCCGGTGCGCGGGCTCCCATCGCCGGCGGTGGCGGTGGCGGTGGCCAGCGCCGGGCCGAGGGCGAAGCCGAGGCTGCGGGCGAGCTGGACGGCGGAGCCGGCGGCGCCGATCTGCCCCGGCGGGGCGGCGGCGAGCGCCAGGGCCTGCACCGGGCCGCCGTACAGGCCCATGCCGCAGCCGGCGAGGGCGAGCCGCCAGGCGCTGTCCGGCGGCGTCCCGTCGGAGCCGAGCAGGAGCAGCAGTCCGGCGGTGGTGACGGCGGCACCCGTACAGGCGGTCCACCGGGTGCCCAGGCGGTCGGCGACCCGCCCGCCGGCCCGGCCGGCCAGGGCCATCGCGAGCGGGAAGCAGAGCATGGCGAGGCCGGCCGCGGTGGCGCTGGCCGCGGTGTCCCGCTGGAGGCCCAGCGCGGTGAGGTACTGCATGGCGGCGACACCGGCCGCGAGGGCCGCCACCGCGCCGTGCACCGGCGCCAGCAGGGCGGCGGTGGCGCGGCCGGCGGG
>NZ_JAHTIK010000001.1:7067546-7069487 GCF_025655475.1 Kitasatospora sp. DSM 101779
GCCCTGCGGCGCGGTGCGGCGCACCGTCCACACCGTGGCGAGGCAGACCGGCACGGCGATCGGCAGGACGGCCCGCCAGCCCGCCGCGTCCAGCAGCGGACCGCCGAGCGCCGGGCCGGTCACCGCACCGAGCGGGCCGAGGGTGGCCGGCACGCTCAACGCCCGGGCCCGCAGCGCGGGTCGGACGGCCCGCGCCGCCACGACCGGCATCAGGACGAACACCAGTGCGCCGAACACCCCCTGGGCGGCCCGCGCGGCGATCAGCCAGCCCGCCGTCGGAGCCAGCGCGGATGCCGCCCCGCCCAGCGCGAACCCGCCCGCGGCCAGCTGCACGGCGGCCCGCAGCCCGACCCCGTCCAGCCACCGGCCGGCCGGCAGCAGCAGGGCCACGAGCGGGAGTTGGTAGCCGAGCGCGGCCCACTGTGCGGTGCTCTGGGCCACCCCCAGGTCGTTCGCGACCGCCGGCAGTGCCAGGTTGACGGCGTTCATGTCCAGCAAGGCGGTGAACGACAGAAGCCCGGCGACGGCGACCAGGCCCCAGCGGTCCTGTTGCGGCGGCGCCTGGTCGGCCGTCCGGGTCATCTCGGGTCCTTCCGCGGTGGGGGCGGGCGCCGCCGGCCGGCGATGCCCGCCCCACCAGTCGGACGCGGAGCGCGGGAGGTTCCCGAACACCTGAAGGAATCCCGCGGTCCGCGCACCCGCCCGGACCGGTCGGCACCCGTGCACCCGTTCCGGCCCGGACCGGCCGGCAACCCGTATCCCCCGTGCACCCGGACCGGCCCGGGTTCAGCCGGCCGGCCGCACCGCCCCGACCGGCTCCACGCAGCGGTCCGCGGTCTCCGCCTCCCGCAGCAACGCCACCAGTTGCTCCCGCGCCCGGGCGACCCGGGAGCGCACCGTGCCGATCGGGCAGCCCGCGACCTCGGCCGCCTCGCCGTAGCTCATCCCGACCACCTGGGTCAGGACGAACGCCTCCCGGCGCTGCGCGGGTACCCGGGCGAGCAGGTCGCCGAGCGCTATCCCGTCCTCGAAGCCGCCCGTCGCGGGTGGCCGCTGACGTTCCACCGCTTCCTCCCAGTCCGGCAGGTCCGCGCACTGCGGCCGCGCCGCGGCACTGCGGTAGCGGTCGATCACCGTCCGCCGGGCGATCGACAGCAGCCAGGTGCGGGCCGAGGAGCGGCCGGCGAACCCGGGCAGGCTGCGCAGCGCCCGCAGGAAGGTCTCCTGGGCCAGGTCGTCGGCCGCGTCCGGGGTGGTCAGATGGGCGACGAACCGCCACACATCGCGCTGGGTCGCCCGGACGAACGCCTCCACGTCCTCGGCCCGCCCGTGCCGGGCGGCCAGCGCCAGCTCGGTCAGCAGGGTGTCATCCACGGCGCACCGCCCGTCGGCCGCGGTCTCCCGGTGCGGACGGCGCTACCGCCCGGGCGGCGCCGTGGTGGAGCATGGGCGGATGACCTGTGCCGACTACCGCGCGGCCACCTCCGCGCAGCTCGACGGCGAGGCACCCGCGGACGACCGCGCGGTGCACTGCGCCGACTGTGCCGAGTGGCTGGCCGCCGCCCGGCGGCTCCAGGCCCTGACGCGGGCCGCCGACGGCCCGTCGCCGGAGTGGACGGAACGGCTGCTGGGCAGCCTGGGCCTCGGCCCGGCGACAGCCGGGGAGGCGGAGAGTACGGACGAGACGTCCCATGGTGGTTCCTGACGGCAGGAGGCATCCACGGCGCCGCCCCCGGGTCCTCCGAGGGACCGGGCAGCGCCGACCTGGCACCGGCCGGCGCCGCCGGCCCGCGTCCCCCGGGCACGTCCGGGCGCCGCGCGGCGGCCGCACGGCGTGCGGCCGCCCGGCGGAACCGGTGAAGCCCGGGCCGGGGCGGGAAGGGCGGTGCACGGCCCGGCCGCTGCACCGCCGCAGTGACGGCGGGGGCAGCGGCGACCGGC
>NZ_JAHTIK010000001.1:7069512-7153173 GCF_025655475.1 Kitasatospora sp. DSM 101779
CGCCGGTCCTCCGGCGGCTAGCGGGCTGTTCGGACGGCCGGGACGAGGCGCGGCGGACCTCGCCGGCCCACCGCGTGCGCCAGGGCGGGCTGCCGCGGCCGACGCGCCGGACGCACCACCGGGCGGACCGTCCGCGGCGGCTCGTGCCGGAACGGCGCCAGCAGCAGCAGCACCAGCGGCGCGAACACCTCGGCCAGCGTCCGGACGGCCGCCACCACGGCGGCCAGTGCCGCCTCGCCGCGCCACAGCAGCAGCGAACAGGCGAGTGCCGCCGCCAGGTGCGCGGCGGCCATGCCCGGCGACATGCCGTGCAGCAACGCCGTACCGCCACCGGCCGGACGGCCGTGCAGGCCGTGGGCGTGCCCGGCCGCAGCACCGAGCGCGGCCGGGTCGAGCCCGGCGGCCCGCGCCAGCTCCACCGGATCCACCCCGTCCGGGGCTTCGCCGTGCACGCACAGCAGCAGCCGGAGGAGGTCGGCGGAGGGCGGCGCGACGGGCCGCGCCGCCGTCTGTTCGAAGAACAGGTGCAGGGCGGCCTGGGCCGCCGTCATCCAGCCGGCGATCGCCGCGATGCCGCGCCGCCGTCCGGCCAGCAGCCACGTCCCTGCCGCCGTCCCGCCCGCCGCGGCGCCGAGCACCGACACCGGGACCGGCTGCCCGGAGACGGCGGCGTGCCCCAGCGCGGCCAGCGCCACGCACACCGTGGCGAAGACCGCGACACGCAGGAGGCGGAACTGACAGAGAATCACAACCCGGACATCCTCGCATCCACCGGACCGCTGCGCCGAACCGCCCCCGCCCGCCCGCTAACCTGCCGCGATGAAGGTCCATCTGCTCTGGCACATCGCCCACCACAACGAGGCCGGCGAGGACGGTGCCACCCTGCACCTCGACGGCGACACCCCGTTCCTCGACGAACAGGACGGCGACGACGCCAAGCTGCTCGGCGTCTACTCGACGCAGGCCCTGGCCGAGGAGCGGATCCGCCGGGCCCGCCCGCTGCCGGGCTTCGCCGAGGAGCCGGACTGCTTCCAGATCGTCGGGTACACGCTCGACCGGGACGAGTGGACCGAGGGCTTCGTCCGGCTCCCGGCGGCGGAATAGTCGCGGCGGAATAATCGGTGGGCCCGCCCCGGGGGCTCTGTCACGATCGGGCGCATGGGAGTGCTGGACGGGGTGGCGGGCCGGGTCGCCGGCGGGGAGACGGTGGAGTTCCGGCCGAGCGGTTCGTCGATGGTGCCGCTGATCCGCAGCCGGCAGCCGGTGGTCGTGGCCCCGGTCGATCCGTCGAAGCTGCAGATCGGCGACATCGTGCTGGTCCGGGTCGCCGGGACGGTGTACCTGCACCTGGTGTCCGCCCTGGAACCGCCCCGCCGGCGGGTGCAGATCAGCAACAACCGCGGCCGGGTGAACGGCTGGACGGGGTACGAGCGGGTCTTCGGCATCTGCCTGTCGGTCGACGGCGTACCCCGGCCCGGCGCGGCACAGAAGGCACGTCCCTGAGCAGTGCACCGTGAGCAGCAGCTCCGGCCGGAACGCAGCCCCGAGCGGCACCGTCCGGGCCGTCCGGGCGCCGGGGACCCCCGGCCGGGCGCGATGGGTCGTTGGGCCCTACCGGGTGCCCGCCGGTGCGGCGCACGCTCGAAGCACCGACGGCACCCGCGGCAAGGAGTGATCCATCATGATCAGCCCGGCCCTCACCCCTGACGAGCTCCGCGCCCTGGCCACCGCCGGCGGCGCCGCACCCTCCCTGCACAACAGCCAGCCGTGGCGGTTCCGGCCGAGCGCCGATCTGCGCCGCCTGGAGGTGTACGCGGACTACCGGCGGGCCGTCCCGATCACCGACCCCGACGGGCGGGCGCTGCACATCTCGATCGGCGCCGCGCTGTTCAACCTGCGGGTCGCCGCCGTCCACCTCGGCCGCGCCCCCGTGCTGCGGCTGCAGCCCGGCCACCTCGGCCGGCAGCCGATCGCCGAGCTCGACCTCGCCGAGGGACGGGACGAGGGGCCGGAGCCGTTCGGCCGCGACCTCTACCCGGCGGTGTTCCTCCGCCACTCCAGCCGCGAACCGTTCGCCAACCGGGACGTGCCCGAAGCGGTGCTCGGCGAGCTCCTCGCCGCCGCCCGCGCCGAGGGCACGGTCATGACCGCGCTGGAGGAGGCCGAAGTGCGGCGGGTGCTCGACCTGACCGCGGAGGCGGAGGCGCGGATCGCCGCCGACGTGGCGCGTCAGGCTGAGACCCGCACCTGGCTGCGGCCCGAGACGCCGGCCGTGGACGGCATCCCGGCCACGGCACTCGGCCCGCAGGACCACGACGCCCGGGTGCCGATGCGCAGCTTCACCGGCCGCCCGCCCGCGCCCGCCACCCTCGCCCCACCTCCCACCCGGCGGTTCGAGGCCCTGCCGCAGCTGGCCACCCTGACCACCCACGGCGACCGCGAGACCGACTGGCTGCGGGCCGGCCAGGCGATGGAACGCGTCTGGCTGCTCGCCACCCTGCACGGGCTGCGCGTCTCCGTCCTCCACCAGGCCGTCGAGTGGCCGGACACCCGGGGGCTGCTCCGGGACCCCGAGCAGGGCCCGGGCCACGTCCAGCTGGTGCTGCGCTTCGGCTACGGCCCGCCGGGTGCCACCACCCCGCGCCGCCCGGTCGACGAGATCCTCGACCTGCCCGCCGCGCCGGGTTCCGCGCAGGGAATGTGACGGATCCGCAGGCGAACGGTGAACGCATCGAACGCCGGATCTGACGGAATGCCACATCGCTTTAGTGGAAACCGGTCTGACGATGCGCCGGATTCGGGCGGAATTCCCGCTCCGGCCGGGCACCGGCCCTGGGAATCGGCCGCGCCGGGCCCCCAGTAAGGTCCTCTCGAACAAATCCGCGGTGCGCTCCTCGCGCCGCGGAGGAACGACGGTCAGAGGGTCCTGGGAACTGAATGAGTGAGCCGGATTTCCGGGTGCGTCCGGACGCACTGCAGCGGTACGCGGCACTGGTGGAACAGCAGAACGCGCGGCTGGCAGCCGTGCGGGACACGCTCGCCGGGGTGGAGGTGCCGGCCGGAGCGTTCGGCCACCTGCCCGACTCGGAGGAGCTCCGCGACGGCCACCACGAGCACGCACAGGCCGAGCAGGACAACCTGGCCGACCTCATGGAGGTCCTGGACCACGTGAGCGGGGGCCTGGAGGCCTGTGCGGCCGACTACCGCGACAGCGAGGACGAGGTCGGCCGCGGCGTCGCCGGTGGTGTCCGATGACCACCGCCGCCGAGGTCGCGGGCGCCTACAAGTGGACCCGCGACTGGATGAAGGAGCCGCTGCTGCCGCTCCCCGAGATCCACAACCCCGCACAGGGCGCCATCGACGAGGGGCTGGACGACGCCGTCCGCTGGGCCCTGGAGAAGTCCGGCCTGATGGGATGGCTGGAGAAGGTCACCGGTGACGCCGACGCCCTCACCGCCGCCGCCCGGACGTGGCAGGACCAGGCGCGGGCCACCCGGGAGGTCGCCGAGGAGTTGCGCCGTGGCGGCGAGGCGCTCGCCGACGACTGGCACGGGCAGGCCTCCGCCGCGTTCGGCCGCCACATGGGCCAGGCCGTCGAGGCGGTCGACGCCACCGCCGAGGACATGGCGCAGACCGCGCAGATCCTCAGCCAGGCCGCCGCGGAGTGCCGCCTCGCCGAGGACCTGGTGGTCGAGATCATCCGCGAGGCGATCGAATGGATCGCCGTCACCCTGGCCGCCGGCCTGGTCGCCGACATCCTGACCCTGGGCCTCGCGACCGTCGTCGACGCCCTCGTGGTCGAGGCCGAGATGCTGGTCTTCCTCGCCCGGGTGGAGAAGGTCTCGGTCAGCCTCGCCCGCAAGCTGCGCACCCTGCGCCGGCTCATCAAGGAGATGCGCGAGGCCGAGAAGGCGGGCGCCGCCCTCAAGCGCGCCAACGCGGCCCGCAAGGCGGTCGGCCGGATGCGCAAGGGCGGCAAGTCGGCGTTCAACCCCGGCACCTGGGCCAACCCGTACAAGTCGCCGGAGCGGTTCCTGACCTCCACCGCGCTCAAGGGGTTCCAGGGCGCGGTCGCCGAGCCCCTGCTGCAGGGCGCCACCGGCCTCACCGGTTCGCCCACCGCGCCGATCGGAGACGCCTTCAACAGCGACACCAACATCGACGCGATCGCCCGGGACGTGGACGGCCGCCCAGCGGCCCCCGCCTACCGGGTGCCGAAGAGCCGGATCGAGGAGGCCTTCGGCTGATGGCCCCCGCGAACCACGCCTCCGACCAGGCCTACCGCGAGCGCCTGCACCGCTGGGCGCAACTGCCGCTGCCCCGGCTGCAGCCGGGCGAACAGCTGTACGGCGTCGCCGATGTCGGCCTCGACCGCTACGTCCGCCGCGGGCTGCCCAGGCGTCACCGGACGGCCGTCCGCCCGCCGCAGGCACCGGCCGCGCGCCGGCGCGGCTGCCTGCCGGCCGTCCTGCTGCTGCCGCTGCAACTCCTCGACCTCGAGGGCTTCGTCGAGGCGGTCGGCGAGTCCACCGTCCGCGGCCTGCGGCGGGCCTTCCACGGGCGGCCGTTCTCCGGCGGCTGGGGCAGCCGGGCCGGCCGCTTCGTGATCGCCGTCCGGACGGGGCCGAGCACCCACCGCCGGTTCCGGCACGGCCGCACCCTGCTCGCCGTCACCGACCGGCGGGTGCTGCTGGTCGACCACGACCACGGCGAACTGATGGCCTCCTTCCCGCGTCCGGAGCTGGCCCGCACCGGCACCGTCCGCTCCCGGCAGCCCGAACGCGTCGACCTCGTCTTCGCGGACGGCTCCCATATCGCCGTCGTCGCCCGTTCCCACGCGTACGCGCAGGGCGTGCGCGCGCTCGTCGACGGGTACGGCCCGCACTGATCCCGGCACCCGCCGACCGCGCGATCCCCGGGGGGCTGCGCGGTCCGCCGCGGCGGACCAGGATGGAAGGGGCGGCGGGAGAGCGCCGCGGAGGGAGAGCACCATGGCGCAGCACACCGACCGGCCCGCCACCGAGCGGCCGGCCGCCCTGCTCGGACTCGCCGCCGAGGCCCTGCGGTGCGCCTCCGCGGCAGCCCTGGGCACCACCTCCGGCGCCGCGGTGGACGACGCCGTGATCGCCGCCGAACGCGCCCTGCAGCCGCTCCGGGACGCCGTCGAGCAGGACGCCGCCGCGCTGCTCGCCCGCTCCGCCCCCGAACCGGCCGGCACCCTGGCCCTGCTGGCCCGGGTGCACCTCGGCGCGGACGTCCAGCAGCTCGGCGAACTCGCCCGCCGCATCACCGAGACCGCCGCCGCCCGCGGCACCCGCGGCCCCCTCCCGGCGGACCTGCGCCGCCCGTTGGAGACGATGGCCGCCCTCGGCCTCGCCATGCTCGCGACCGCGGCCCGGAGCCTGCCCGACCCCCGCAGCGACCACCTCGCCGACCTGCACGGCGACCGCACCGAAATGGCCCGCCACCAGTCCGTGCTGTACGCCCGGCTGCTCGACGCCGACCCGCCGCCGGCACGGGCCGACACCGTCGACGCCGTCCTGCTCTCCGGCCACTACGACGGCTGCGCCCACCACGCCCTCTCCGCCGCGCGCCACGCCGCGCTCTTCGCCGGCCGCTGAGCGTCCCGCCGTTCGAGCGTGCTGCGTTTGAGCGTCCCGCCGTTCGAGCGTGCTGCGTTTGAGCGTCCCGCCGTTCGAGCGTCCCGCGTTTCGAGGGTGCTGCGGTTCGAGCGTCGCGCCGTTCGAGCGTGCCGCGGCTCCGCAGCCCCGGGCGGCCGGTGACACGCCCCGCGCTAGGGCAGCCCGGCGGCGGCCGTCGCCTCCCGCAGCAGCCCCGCCGTGCGGGGGTCGAGGACGGTGCCGGCGTGGGCGACGACCGCACCGGCGAGTTCCGGGTCCGCCGGGTCGACGGTCAGCAGACCGTCCGGCACGAGGACGGCGAGCAGCGCCGCCAGGACCTGCGCGTAGGCGGTGGAGGCCGTCGTCGGCACCGCCGCGGCGAGCTCGCCCGCGCCGACCACCAGCACACCGCCGACCGTCCGCTCGGCACCCGGCACGGCCGGTTCGACCGACCGCCCGTCGGCGTCGCAGACCAGGTCCACCACCACCGAGCCGGGCCGCAGCGAACGGACGGCCGCCGTGTCCACGGCCGTCGGTGCGGCGTCGGTGCTGCTGATCACCACGTCGAAGCGGGACAGTACGGCGGCCCGGCGCCGGACGTCCCACGAGCCGAGCGGCAGCACGAATCCGCCGTGCGCGGCGATCGCCGCCTGGACCGCCCGCCCGGTGTCGTACGCGTGGACGGTGGCGCCGAGCCGGCGTGCCGTGTCGATCGCCCGCAGCCCGGCCGGGCCCGCGCCGAGCACCAGGACGAGGGCGGGTTCGGCGACGCCGCCGGCGAACTCCCGGCCGAGCCGGTCCGCAGCGAGCAGGACGGCCTTGTAGCCGGCCAGCGCGGCCTGCCCGGCGCCCGCGTCCAGCCGCCCCGGAGGCAGGCCGGGCCGGGTGGCCGGGTCGGTGCCGATCAGGGTCAGTCCGGCGTCCGCCCACCGGCGCACCAGGTGCGGCGCCCGGTGCGGGCGGAGCAGACAGATCAGCACCTGGCCCCGGTGCAGCCGGGCGACGGTCTCCGCGGTCGGCCGCCGGACGGCGGCCAGGACGTCCGCCCGGGCGGCGAGTTCCCCGCCGGCGACGATCTGTGCACCCGCCGCCGCGTAGGAGGAGTCCGGGAATCCGGCGGCCGCCCCGGCACCGGCCTCGACCAGGACGTCCACCCCGAGCTCGCGGACACCCGGCACCGCGCGCGGCACGAGCGCCACCCGCCGCTCGCCCGGAAGACCCTCGCGGCACACGCCCAGCACCACGGCCGCCATCGCCACTCCCGACCTGCCCGTGTCCACCTCCAGTATCCCCGCGCCGCGGCGTCCCCGGGTGACCGCCGTGCCCCTGTTTGCGGTGCCCGCAGGCCCGGCCGGAGACTGGACGTACGCGGGGTTCCCCGCTGGGAGGCGGCCGTGGCAGCACCGGGCTGGCAGTTCTGGGTGGACCGCGGCGGCACCTTCACCGATGTCGTCGCCCGGCGCCCGGACGGCCGGATCACCACCTGCAAGGTGCTCTCCGAGGACCGCACCCACCGCGACCCGGCGGTCTCCGGCATCCGCACCCTGCTCGGACTCGGCCCGGACGACCCGCTCGCGGACGTGCCGATCGACGCCGTCCGGATGGGCACCACGGTCGCCACCAACGCCCTGCTGGAGCGCACCGGCGAGCGCACCGCCCTGGTGGTGACCCGCGGTTTCGGCGACGCCCTGCGGATCGGCTACCAGAACCGCCCGCACATCTTCGCCCGCGAGATCGTCCTTCCCGAGCAGCTCCACGAGCGGGTGATCGAGGCGGACGAGCGGATCGCCGCCGACGGCACCGTGCTGCGCCCGCCCGACCTCGACGCGCTCGGCGAGGCCCTGCGCGCCGCGCACCGGGACGGAATCCGCTCGGTTGCGGTGGCCTGCCTGCACAGCCATCTGCACCCCGGCCACGAGCAGCTGATCGGCGAGGCGGCCCGCGGCGCGGGCTTCGCCCAGGTGTCGCTGTCCAGCGAGGTCAGCCCGCTGATGAAGCTGGTGCCGCGCGGCGACACCACCGTGGTGGACGCCTACCTGTCGCCGGTGCTGCGCCGCTACGTCGAGCAGGTCGCGGACGCGCTGCACGGGGTGCGGCTGATGTTCATGCAGTCCAACGGCGGGCTGGCCGAGGCCGGGCACTTCCGCGGCAAGGACGCCGTCCTCTCCGGCCCGGCCGGCGGCATCGTCGGCATGGCCCGGATGTCCGAACTCGTCGGCCACGACCGGGTGATCGGCTTCGACATGGGCGGCACCTCGACCGACGTCTCGCACTACGCGGGCGCGTACGAGCGGGTGTTCACCACCCAGGTGGCCGGGGTGCGGCTGCGTGCGCCGATGCTGGCGATCCACACCGTGGCGGCCGGCGGCGGCTCGGTGCTGCACTTCGACGGCAGCCGCTACCGGGTCGGCCCGGACTCGGCCGGCGCCGTGCCCGGGCCGACCTGCTACCGCGGCGGCGGCCCGCTCACCGTCACGGACGCCAACCTGATGCTGGGCCGGATCCAACCCGACCGCTTCCCGAGGGTGTTCGGCCCCGGGGGCGACGAGCCGCTCGACCTCGCCACCGTCCGGCAGCGGTTCGCCGCGCTCGCGGCCGACATCCGGGCCCGTACCGGCGACGAGCGCGGCCCGGAGGAGGTCGCCGAGGGATTCCTGCGGATCGCCGTCGCCAACATCGCCAACGCGGTGAAGCGGGTCTCCGTCCAGCAGGGGCACGACGTCACCCGGTACGCGCTGACCGTCTTCGGCGGGGCCGGCGGCCAGCACGCCTGCGCGGTCGCCGACGCACTGGGCATCCGCACCGTGGTCGTCCCGCCGCTGGCCGGGATGCTGTCCGCCCTCGGCATCGGCCTGGCCGACACCGCCGTCCTGCGCGAGCAGTCGGTCGAAACCCGGCTGGAGGCCGCCGCGATGCCCCGGATCGACGCGCTCGCCGAGGAGTTGGCGACCGCCGCCCGGGCAGAGCTCCACGCCCAGGGCATCCCGGAGGAGCGCATCCGCACCACGTGCCGGGCGCACCTGCGCTACGACGGCACCGACACCGCCGTCCCCGTCGAGCTCGCGGCCGCTCCGGCCATGACCGCAGCCTTCGAGACCGAGCACCGGTCGGTGTACTCCTTCCTGATGGACCGTCCGATCGTGGTGGAGTCGCTCGCCGTCGAGGCCACCGGACTCACCGAGCAGCCCGACCTCGCCCCGCTCGGCGCACCCCCGGACGGGTCCGCCGCCGTCGGGTCCGGACCGGAGCACGTCACGCTCTGGTCGGCCGGCCGCCGACGGCGGGCCGCACTGCTCCGCCGGGAGGAACTGCGGCCCGGGCAGGGCGTCACCGGGCCGGCCGTCCTCACCGAGGACGGCTCCACCACGGTGGTCGACGAGGGCTGGCGGGCGACCCGCGACCCGCTCGGCCACCTGCTGCTGGAACGCACCGCCCCGCCCGCCGGGGCCGACGCCACCGCCGCGGCCGATCCGGTGCTGCTGGAGGTCTTCAACAACCTCTTCATGGCGATCGCCCAACAGATGGGCGCCCGGCTGGAATCCACCGCGCAGTCGGTCAACATCAAGGAACGGCTGGACTTCTCCTGTGCCCTCTTCGACCCGGAGGGCAACCTGGTCGCCAACGCCCCGCACATCCCCGTCCACCTCGGCTCGATGGGCACCACCGTCAAGGAGGTGCTGCGCCGTCGCGCCGGTACGGTGCGGCCGGGTGACGCCTACGCGGTCAACGACCCGTACCACGGCGGCACCCACCTGCCCGACATCACCGTGGTGACCCCGGTCTTCGACCGCGCGGGCGAGCGGATCCTGTTCTTCGTCGCCTCCCGCGGCCACCACGCCGAGATCGGCGGCATGACGCCCGGGTCCATGCCGGCCGCCAGCCGCCGGATCGAGGAGGAGGGCGTGCTCTTCGACGACTGGCTGCTGGTCGAGGACGGCCGGCTCCGTGAGGCCGAGACCCGCAGGCTGCTCACCTCCGCCCGCTACCCGTCCCGCAACCCGGACGCCAACCTCGCCGACCTGCGGGCGCAGATCGCCGCCAACCGCAAGGGCGTCGACGAGGTCGGCGCGATGATCGAGCACTTCGGCCTCGACGTGGTGCAGGCGTACATGCGGCACGTCCAGGACAACGCGGCCGAGGCCGTCCGCCGGGTGATCGACCGGCTCGCCGAGGGCAGCTGCCGCTACGAGACCGACGCGGGCGCCGTGATCGCCGTCCGGGTCGCGGTGGACCGGCAGCGGCGCACCGCCACGGTGGACTTCACCGGCAGCTCGCCGCAGCTGCCCGGCAACCTCAACGCCCCCTCGGCGGTGGTCACCGCGGCGGTGCTCTACGTCTTCCGCACCCTGGTGGCCGACGACATCCCGCTCAACGACGGCTGTCTGCGGCCGCTGCGGATCGTGGTGCCGCCCGGCTCGATGCTGGCGCCCGAGCCGCCGGCGGCCGTCGTCGCCGGCAACGTCGAGACCTCGCAGGGCCTGGTCGGGGCGCTGTACGCGGCGCTGGGCGTGCAGGCGGAGGGCTCCGGCACGATGAACAACGTCAGCTTCGGCAACCGCCGCCACCAGTACTACGAGACCCTGGGCTCCGGCTCCGGCGCGGGAGAGGGCTTCGACGGCGCCCCGGTCGTGCAGACCCATATGACCAACTCCCGCCTCACCGACCCCGAAGTGCTGGAGTGGCGACTGCCGGTGCTGCTGGAGGAGTACGCCGTGCGGCCGGGCAGCGGCGGCGCCGGGCGGTGGCGCGGCGGCGACGGCGCGGTGCGCCGGCTGCGCTTTCGCGAGCCGATGACCGTCAGCCTGCTCACCGGCCACCGCCGCGTCCCGCCGTACGGCCTGGCGGGCGGCGCCCCCGGCGCACTCGGCGCCAACCGGATCGAGCGCGCCGACGGCACGGTCGAGCACCTGGCCGGCTGCGACTCCGCCGAGGTCGCGCCCGGCGACGTCCTGGTGATCGAGACACCGGGCGGCGGCGGCTACGGCCCACCCCCGTAGGGACACGGACTCGGGGCAGACCGGCGCCCTGCGGGTCGCCGGCACCACGCAGCCTGCCCCGACCGTCACCGCCCCGGCCTCCGCACATGACCGGAGCAGGAGGCCACGGGGACGGGGAGAACGCAACTTCGACATGGCCCGCGGAAGCGGCTACCTTCACCTGGTCCTCGGCGATCGCCCACGGTCGCACCGGAGTTCATCCGGGCCGAGCCACCCGCGACGGGACGAGTGGGTCACGCCCCATGAATCCTCGCCCCGTGCCCGAGCCGCCGAGCCGGGTCCACCCCCAGGCACCCCCCGACCAGGGAGAGACGCATGCCCCATCTCGCGCTGTACACATTCGGCGTCCTGAAGTCACCTCTCGCCGATCCCGCACCTCTCACGGACGAGTTCTACGACATCGGCGAGGCCGTCTACCGGAGGATCAGCCAGCACCCCGGGTACCTCGCTCGTGCTGAAGCGGCGGACGCCGAGCGGGGCGCACTCTTCGAGGCGGACTGGGGCGCGTGGGGAGAGTTCGCCGTGCCGACCTGGTACGGCAAGGGCCGTACGGCGGAAACCACCGCCCTGGCCACGACCCTCTCGCTCTGGACCGACCTGCGCCCCGCCGTGGACGCCGTCTACACCGGTCTGCACCGTGAGGCGCTGAACAGGCGTCACGACTGGTTCGAGCGGACCGCACACCCGGGTTACGTGTTCTGGTGGGTCTCCGACGGCGTGATACCCACCTGGCAGGAGGGGGTCGCCAGGCTGGAACACCTCCACGACCACGGCTCCGCGCCGCACGCCTTCACCCTCCACCACGCGTTCGACCCGGGCGGAACTCCGACCGGGATCAAGGGCACCGGGCCGAAGCGCGAGCAGGACCGCTGACGAGGTATCCGAACGGGGCGCGGACTGCCCGGTTGCCCCGGCCGTGCGTCTCAGGCACCCGCAGGGGCGAGGAGCTGGCGCAGGGAGCGGTTGTGGCGGCGGAGCCACGCGCGGTAGGCGGGATTGACGCTGGCCAGGTCGAGGTAGGCCCGGCGGAGGTCGGTGTACAGGTCGTCGAGCACCTGGCCGCCGACCGCGCCGGGCCGCCAGGTGAGCAACAGCCGGACGGCGAACGGGTCCCCGTGCACCGGCCGCAGCACCGTGCCGGGGCCGGGCGGTGAGGTGGGCTGGCAGGGGCGGACGGCCTCGCCGGAGGCGACGAGCTCCGCGGCGGTGGCGTTGTCCCGGACCTGGACGACCCGCGGGTCGAGGCCGGCCCCGGCGAAGACCCGGCGCAGCGCGGCGTACTCGTGGTCGGCCGTCGGGTCGACCATCCAGGTGTCCTCGGCGAGGTCGGCGAGCCTGACGACCGGCCGGGCCGCCGCGGGGTGGCCCTCGGCGAGGGCGACGAACTGCGGTTCGCGGGCCAGCAGCACGCGCTGCTCGGTGCCGGGCGGCACCCGGAGCGGGAAGCCCTCGCTCTCGTGCACGAAGGCGATGTCGAGCTGTTCCGCGGCGACCATCTGCAGCAGGGCGATCGCCGAGATGTCGATGTGGATGGTGGTGTCGGTGTCCGGGAGCCGGTCGTGGACGCGGCGCAGCCAGGCGGCGACCGCGCGGCTGCCGACGCTGCCGATCCGCAGCGGCCGCCGGCCCGGTCCGGCGGCCTCCTCGCGGGCGGCGGCGACCAGGGCGTCCATCTCGCTGATGACGGGTCTGGCCCGGGAGAGCACCGAGTGGCCGAGGGCGGTGGGGCGGCTGCCGGTCTGCTCGCGGGTGAACAGCCGTCCGCCGATGGTCCGTTCGATGCGGTGCAGCTGGGTGGTGAGCGACGGCTGGGTCATGCCGAGCCGGCGGGCGGCCTTCCGGACGCTGCCGGTGTCCGCGATCGCGCACAGCACCCGCAGGTGTCGGACGTCGAGCTCCACGACGGGAGCATAACCAGGCGGCGGCTTTCCGCCAAGTGCATGTCAAGGAGTGCTCACGGAACGTCAAAGCGCCCACGGGCAGAGGGTATTGCTCCGGGCTATCGCCGGTTGGCATCTCCGCCGGTCCGCCGCCGCTGGCGCAAGCTCGGTGCAACAAACCGTCACCGTGTCCCGACGGGCCTCCCCACGGCCCCCGGGACCCGCGAATGGAGTCCCCCACATGAATCGCTCCATGACCGTGCTCGCCGCTGCCCTCGGACTGGTCCTCGCGGCCGGCGCCGCCGCGGTTCCCGCCGCCGCGGCCCCCGTCCAGCAGGGCGCCCAGGGCTACACCTCCTCCGCGGGCCACGCCGGCACGTCCGCCGAGGAGGCCGGCAACAAGGCGTTCTACCAGGCCGTGATGAAGTCGGCACTGGCCAAGCAGGCCGCCCACCCCTACCTGAAGGCCGTCGTCGTCACCTACGACGCCAGCCGGGCGCCGTCCTTCGCGAGCGTCATCTCGCAGAGCGCCCAGATCTGGAACAGCTCGGTGAGCAACGTCCAGCTGCGCTCCGGGAGCAACGCGGACTTCCGCTACTACGAGGGCAACGACTCGCGCGGCTCCTACGCCAGCACCGACGGCCACGGCAGCGGCTACATCTTCCTCGACTACGCGCAGAACCGGCAGTACAGCTCGCTGCGGGTCACCGCGCACGAGACCGGCCACGTGCTCGGCCTGCCCGACCACTACTCCGGCCCGTGCAGCGAGCTGATGTCCGGCGGCGGCCCCGGCACCTCCTGCACCAACCCCTACCCGAACTCCACCGAGAAGCGCAAGGTCAACTCCCTCTGGGCGAACGGCTTCGCCGCCGTCGGCTGACACCCGCACCGAACGCCGGCGGCCCGGCCCCGCGCGACGGGGGACCGGGCCGCCGGGCATGCGCTCAGTGCCGCCCGCCCAGGGTGAACAGCAGGATCACGAAGCCCGCGAACAGGTGCGTGCCCGCGATGTAGATCGAGGCGCGGATCAGCATCGCCCTGCGCTTGCTCTTCTCGTCGCGGACGGCCTCGCTCACGGCAGCTCCCGGTGTCGGCCCCCGGCCTCTCCGGGGCCCGTCCATTGTGCACGGCCGCGCGCGGGCCCCGCGGCGCCGGTCAGGGCGCCGAGCCGAAGTCCTGCGTCCACCACGGGCCGCCCGCGCCCAGGTGCACGCCGACCCCCAGGTCGGTGAAGCCGCAGTTCAGGATGTTGGCCTTGTGCCCGGGGCTGTCCATCCAGCTCTTCATCACGTCCGCCGCGTCGCGCTGGCCGCGGGCGATGTTCTCGCCCCAGCTGCTCCACTTGTAGCCGGCCGCGTCGATCCGCGGCTGCGGGCCCTGCCCGTCCGGGTTGGTGTGGTCGAAGAAGTTCCGCGCCGCCATGTCGTCCGAGTGCCGCTGCGCCGCGAGCTCCAGCTTGTCGTCGGACTTCACCGGGGTGCAGCCGACCTTGCTGCGCTCCTGGTTGACGAGCTGGACGACCTGCTGCTTGATGCTGAGCGTGCTCGGGTCGGGGCTCGGGCTCTTGCTGCGGGTGGCCGTCGGGGTCGGCTTCGGGCTCGGGGTGCGGCTCGGTGTCGGGCTGGGCGAGGGCGTCGGGGTCGGCGACGCGCTCGGGCTGGGCGAGGGGCTCGCCGAGGAGGCGGCGGGGGACGGCTGCTGGCTGAAGACCTCCGCCCGCACCTGGGCCGGTATGGCCGGCGGCTCCGCGGTCACCCGGGGGGTGGTGCCGGGCAGCGCCACGGCGACGATCGCCGCGGTGGCGGCCGTCACCGCGACCGTCCCGCCGACCGCGAGCGGCATCCGCGGCCGGGCGCTGCTGGCCCCGCGGTGCGCGCCGCGGCCGCCGCTGCCCCGCCGGTGCGAGCGCGGTACCGACCTGCCGTGCGACACCGGGTCGTGGGTCGGCGCCGGAGCGGGCGCGGCCGGTGCGGGGGAGAGGTAGGCGCCCAGCGCGCCGAGGTCGCCCGCCGAGACCGGCACCATGGCCAGGCCGGCCAGCAGCCCCTCGGCGGGGAAGAGCCCGCTCCAGTGACGGGAGCAGATCGCGCACTCGCGGGCGTGCCGGGCGATCCGCTTGCGCCACAGCGCGCTCGGCACGCCGTCCCAGCGGGCGGTCAGCTCGGAGAGCGGGCCGCACCGGTCGGCCACCGCCAGCGCCCGGACGACCACCCGGGCGGTCTCCAGCTGGCCCTTCATCCGCTGCACCCGCACCGCGGCGTGCTGCGGCGGCAGCTCCAGCGCGCCGGCCAGTTCGGCGCGGGTCAGCTCGCCGGCCGCCTCCAGCCACCACAGGGCCAGCAGCTCGCGGTCCGCCTCGTCGAGCCAGCGGGTCGCCTCGGCGACCTCGCGGCGCTGCCCGGAGAGGCCGAGCCGGACGATGGTGAGGTCCACGAAGTCCGCGCCCGGGTCGGCGACGTCGTAGGCGTCGCCCAGGCCGTCCGCGCCGTAGGCGGTCTGCATGCGCTCGTGGTGCCGGCGGCGGATCTGGTTCATCGCGATCGCGACCAGCCAGGAGCGGAATCCGGCCGGGTCGCGCAGGCCGTGCAGGCCGTCCATGGCCCGCAGCAGGGTCTCCTGGACGACGTCGTCGGTGTCGGAGTGCCCGCCGAGCGCCCGGCCGACGATGTTGTAGAGCAGAGGCAGGTGCCCGCTGATCAGCTCGTCCGTGGCGTACTGGTCGCCGGCCCGGGCCTGCACGACCAGCAGTGCTGCGCGGTCACTGTCCATGGCGTGGTCCACCTTCTCGGTCGGGCCGTGCTGCGGCCCCGTGCTGTGCTGCTGTCGTAGTGGGAGATCGTCCACCGCACTCCGGATAACGGAAAATCGCACCGGATTTCCGTTCGGCCTTCCGGACGCCCGTGCGCAGGGACAGTAGCCCACCGCCCGTACGGCCTCCCACCGCTGCGGGCGGCCCGTCGACCGCCCGGCGCGGCCCGCGGAAAAGTCGCTCGCGCGGAACAGGGGGTGTCCGTCACCCTGGCGCGATGGTGGATTCCCTGGTGAGCACGGCTGCGGCGGGCGCCGCGGCGGGTCTGGGCGTGGCGATGCCCCTCGGCGCAGTGGGCGTACTGCTGCTGCAGGAGGGCGGCCGCGGCCTGCGCCAGGGAGCCGCCGCCGCGACCGCGGTGGCGCTGGTGGACTTCGTGTACGCCGCAGTCGCGGTGCTCGTCGGCCCGCGGCTGGTCGGCCTGATCGGCGGCGGCGGCGAGGCCTGGGTGCGGGCGGTGGCCGCCGCAGTGCTGGCCGCGATCGCCGTCCGCGGACTGCTCTCGCTGCGCGGCGGCGTCCCGGGGGCGCCGGCCGCGGCCGCGGAGCCCGGCCCGGCCCGCCGCTCCTTCGTCCGCTTCGCGCTGCTCACCCTGGTCAACCCGACCACCGCGCTCTACTTCACCGCGCTGACCGCGGCCCGGGGTGCGGCGGCCGCCGGGGCTGCCGTGGCCGTGGTGTTCGCCGTCGCCGTGTTCGCGGCCTCGCTGGTCTGGCAGCAGCTGCTGGCCGCCGCCGGCGCCCTCGCGGGCACCCGGCTCACCGTCCGGACCCGGCGCGTGACGTACGCGCTCGGCTACGGCCTGGTGCTCTGCTTCGCCGTCCGGCTCGCCTGGCCGGCGGGCTGACGGAGACCCTCCGCGGGGCCGGTGTGGCCGCCGCCACACCAGCGGCCGTCCGCCGGGCCCCGGTGGTCGGCGCTCCGTGGCCGACCGGTTCACAGGGCGTCGACCGTGTGGTCCGCTTCACGGACGGTTTGCGGTGGTGGGGGTCACATCGGCGGGTGGGTGGTGGGGGTGGGGCCCGTGAAATGGGGGTCGGGTTCGGTGGGATACCGGTGGTAACCGGGGCCTGACCTGCTGGTTCGTTGCCGAACCTTGTGTCGGGTGCGGGTGGTCCGTAACTTCGAATCCAGCGCGGCACACCGCCGGGGCCCCAGGGCCCGGAGGGTTCGGATGCCCGCTCACCCCATGAACCGCAGGCCGATCGGGTCTGCTGACCCGTGCCCGGGTGTCGTCCCGGGACGCTTGAAGGGAACCGCATGCTTTTCCGTAACGAGACCACCGCTGCCACCGCCACCGCCCCCAAGCGCGGCAGGCGCGTGCGGATGGCCGTCATGGGCGGCGCGCTGGCCGTCCTGCCGGTGGCCGGCCTCGTGACGGCGACGTCGGCCTCGGCCGCCCCGGCCTCGACCTGGGACAAGGTCGCCCAGTGCGAGTCCTCGGGCAACTGGGCCATCAACTCGGGCAACGGCTTCTACGGCGGTCTGCAGTTCACCTCCGGTACCTGGGCGGCGTTCGGCGGCCACGCCTACGCGGCCAACGCCCACCAGGCCAGCAAGGCGCAGCAGATCGCCGTCGCGGAGAAGGTCCTCGCCGCGCAGGGTCCGGGCGCCTGGCCCGTCTGCTCCGTCAAGGCCGGCCTGTCCAAGTAAGGCCCGCCGCCCGATTCAAGGCCCCGCGGCCCGGACCGGCGATCCCGGACCCGGCACCCCGCACCCCCGCACGGCCCGCTCCCCGCACCCGGGAAGCGGGCCGTCGCCGCACCCGGATCAGGCCAGGGCGTAGCGGAAGGTGTAGGTGTGCACGCCGGCGTCGTCGATCCGGATCTCGAACCCGCCGGTGATCCCGGCCAGCTCCTCCGTGCCGGTGCCCGGCACCACCGTGATCACCAGTCGCTCGCCGCGGCTGCCGGGCGCGCAATGCTGCAGCACGAAACCGCCCTTGCGGCCGTTCAGCTCGCCGGTGTACCGCTCGAAGGCGGTGTACGCCGCGGGCTGCCCCGCGCCGTCCGCCGCACTGGTCATGTGCACGGTGCTGGTGCCGGCCAGCCCGCCCCGGAAGGTCTTGGTCAGCGTCACCCGGGCGAGCGTCGCGCCCGGCCGCTCGTCCAGCACCTCCGGCTCCCAGCTGTCCACCGTGAAGCCGCCCTCGGCCAGCCCGTCCATCCCCGTCCGTCCCCTCGTCGCTGCGGATCGCTGCGGCCAGCCTGGCACGGGCCACCGACAACCGGGCGGACGACGGGCGGGCGGGCCGGCCCGCACTCCGGTGTCAGCCGGCGAGCGCCCGTACCGCGACCGCCAGCCGTGCCGGGGCCTCGTCCTCGTACTGCAGGAACAGCCGCGGCTCGGTGAGCTCCAGCTCGATCAGCAGCGGCGTGCCGTCCGGCCCGCGCACCAGGTCCACCCGCGCGTACAGCAGCTCCGCGCGCTCCGGCACGGCCGCGAGCACCTGCTCGGCGACGGCCAACTGGTCGGCGTCGGGCCGCCGGGGCTCGTCCGCGAACCGGCCCGCCGGGCCGGACAGCATCGGCCCCCGCCGCACCGCGTGGCTGAACGCTCCGCCGATGAAGACCAGCGAGGTCTCGCCCTCCCCGTCCACCGCCGGCAGGTACGGCTGCACCATGGCCGTCCGCCCGGCCGCGGTCAGCAGGCCGGCGTGCGCCACCGCGGCCGCCCGGTCGGTGGTCCGCACGGTGTCCCGCGCGCCGGAGGACACGGTGGGCTTCACCACCAGCTCCGGCCAGGGCGCCGTCCCCTCGGCCAGCCGCTCGCCCGGTGCGACCCAGGCGGTGGGCACCACCGGCACCCCGGCCCGGGCGAGCTCCCGCAGGTAGGTCTTGTCGGTGTTCCGCTCCAGCACCGGCACCGGGTTGCACACCCGGGTCAGCCCGGCCGTGCGTCGCGCCCAGGCCAGGAACTCGGCCCGCCGCCCGGTGTAGTCCCAGGCACTGCGGATCACCGCCACCTCGAACCGCTCCCAGGCGACCGCCGGGTCGTCCCACACCACCGGCTCCGCGGCCAGCCCCTGCGCAGCGAACGCGGCCAGCGCCGGACCCACCTCCTGGTCCGGGGCGTCCTGGCTGGTCACATAGGCCACGGCGGGGGTCGCGGTCACGGGTCACTCTCCTTGCTCGGTGCGGGTCTTGGCTTGGTACGGGTCTCGGTGCGGGCCCCGGGGCGTGTCCGCGGAGGTCAGCGTGCACCACAAGGGGCGCGGGAACCTGCGCAATCCGGATGCGGTCACCGTACAGATCACGACTCGGCCCCTGTGTTCGTGCTCCCGCCCCCGATGGAGCAGTGCTCCCTCCGACTTCGGCCGGGAGGCTCCCCACGCGTCCCTGCGCGGGCCGCCCCGGCGGGAGGCGGGGCTGCCGCCGGCCGTAGGGTGACCGGCATGGCCGATCTCGTCGGGGACGTGGAACTCGCCGCCTCGCCCGTGGTGGCGAACAGCACCATGAACCGGGACCGGACCCTCACCGGCGTGAACAGCTACGCCCGGGAGCTCGGCTTCGATCCGGCCGGACGGCTGCGCGAGCGGCCGGGCGCCTGGCTGGACCTGTGCAGCGGCGAGGGACGGGCCCTGCTCGCGGCCGCCGGCTCGGTCGCGGAGGGCACCGCACTGACCGGCGTCGACCTCGTCGGCCCGCTCGGTCCGGTGCCGGCCGTACCCGGGCTGCGGCTGCTGACCGCCTCGGTCGCCGCGTGGCAGCCGGAACGGCCGTACGACCTCGTCACCTGCGTGCACGGTCTCCCCTACCTCGGGGACAAGCTCGGGTTGCTGGCCCGCTGGGCCGGTGCCCTCACCGAGGACGGCCTGCTCGCGGCCACCTTCGACCCGGCGTCGGTCCGCCGGCCGGACGGCCGCAGCGCCGCCCGGCCGGTCCTGGCCGCCCTGCGGGCCGCCGGCTTCGGGTACGACCCGCGCCGCCGACTGCTCACCCTGCACGGCGGGCGCCGCCTGCCCGCGGCCTTCCCGGGCTTCCGCTACCTCGGCGCCGACCCGGCGGCCGGCCCGAACTGGACCGGCCAGCCGGCGGTGGCCTCGTACTACGCCTGAACCGGTTGCCTCCCGGGCGCTACGGCCGGGCGGTGCCGGTGAGGTCCGCGAGCAGATGCCGGCCCTCCGGCCAGTCGCCGAGGCCGGAGTCGCTGTTGATGTGGCCGAGCGCCCCGACGCCCACCAGCTTCGCGCCCCAGGCGTCGGCGAAGGCGGCGGCCCGCTCGGCGGTGCACCACGGGTCGTCGGTGCTGGCGACCACGGTGGTCGGGAAGGGCAGCGGGCGCAGCGGCACGGGCCGGAAGTTCAGGAGTTCCGGCACCTCGGCGGTGTCCACGTCGGCGGGGGCGACGAGCAGGGCGCCGACCACCCGGCCGGGCCCGGTCAGGCCGGCGGCCCAGTGGGCGACGGTGATGCAGCCGAGGCTGTGCGCGACCAGGACGACCGGGCGGTCGGCCGCGGCGACCGCGGTGTCCAGGGCGGCCACCCAGTCGGTGCGCCGCGGCGCGTCCCAGTCAGCCTGCTCGACCCGGACGAAGCCGGGGTCGGCGGCCTCCCACCGGCTCTGCCAGTGCGCGGGGCCGGAGTTCTGGTAGCCGGGCAGGACGAGGTGCAGTGGGGCGGCGGGGGACACGGCGGGCTCCTCGGATCGGTTCGTGGGTGCGGCGTACGGGCGGCCGGTGCTGTCGGTTCAGCCGACGGCCGGCAGGACCTCCTCGACCGCGCTCGTGCCGGCGCCCGGGCGGGACTCCCAGCGCCAGGACTCGTCGAGCCGCAGGCGTCCGTCGCTCAGCCGGGACAGAGCGCTGACGCAGTGTCCGCTGCTGGTCTCCCCGGCACGGTTGAGCTGCACGTACCGGAACTCGAGGGTGTCGCCCGAGCGGGTGCCGACGAGGTGCCCGTGCACGATGTCGCCGCCCTGGTAGGAGGCCCAGACCCGGCCGTCCTGCTCGCGGTAGGCGAAGCTGGTGGCGGCGTCGACCTCGCCGTGCTCGGCGCGGCCGGTGGGCGAGAAGACCAGGCCGTCGAGGGATGGCAGCATGGCGGTGCTCCTTCCGTGCGGGAGCGCACAGTCGATCACGGCGGCCGCGGACGCTGCCAGCGTTTCCGCATGCTGGGACGGTGTTCTCGCCCCTCGGTCGGCCCGGCTCCGCCCCGGAGGCCCGGGCCGGGCGGCTCAGAGGTAGTCGTCGAGCAGTGCCAGGGCGAAGCCCTGCTCGTTCACCGTGCGCAGCACCCGGCGCAGCACGTCCGTCATCGTCCCGCCCCACTCGGCCCGCCCGCGGAAGTGGGTGAGGATGATGTCGCCCGGATGCAGGACCCGGTCCGCGTAGCGGTACTCCATGCGGTCGGGGAAGGCCTCCTCGTTCCACAGCGCGACGGCGCGGATGCCGCACTGCTGCGCGGCCCGCAGGGTGTCGTCGGTGTACTCGCCGTAGGGCGGGCGGAACAGCGGCGGCCTGGAGCCGGTCTCGCGTTCGAGTTCGTCCTGCTGGCCGCAGATCTCGGTGCGCTGCTCGGCGGGGGTGAGCTTGCGCATGTCGCGGTGGTTGAGGGTGTGGTTCCCCGTGGCGGCGCGCCCGTTCGCGAGCAGGCCGCGGAAGTAGCCCCAGTCGGGGCGGGCCAGGTAGCCGGTGAGGAAGGTGCTGTAGGGGATGCCGAGTTCGGCGGTCATCCGGGCGAACTCCGGGTCCTTCTCGGCGCCGTCGTCGATGGTCAGGAAGACCACCCGGTCCTCGGTGGGGACGCGCTGGACGACCGGCGGCAGGCCGGGCCGCAGGACGACGCCGGATTGGCCGGCGGCGAGCGCGGGCCGCTGCTCGGGCGGGGCCGGGGCGACGGCCGGCGGCCGGTCGAGCCCCCAGCGTGCGGCCCTGTCGTGGGCCTGGCGCTCCGCGGACTGCCGGGCGGCCAGCACCGGGTCGATGCCCAGGGGCGCGTGGCGTTCGCGTGTCTCGACGGCGGCGAGCGGCGGCAGGGCGGCCGGCGCCGCGGCGGCCGGGGGAGCGGTGCTCCGGGAGGGCGCCGTCGAACAGGCCGTCAGGACGACCGCCAGCCCGGCCCAGAACGCAGAGCCGACCCGAGGACGACAACCCGATGAGCCGATCTTCATACCGGCGGATGATCCCCGAGACGCACGACCGTCAACCGTCCGCCGCCGCACGACGCACGGACGGCCCAGCGGCGGGGTGTCAGACCGGGGGCTGGACATCACCCGTGGTAGTGCTCCGCCCGCCGGGCCGCCCGGGCAGATCCCCGGGCGGGATGCCCGGATGGTGCGTGCCGCCGCCGCTCCCGCCGTCCGCCGCACGGCCGGGAGGGCCGTCGTCGAAGGCGATCCGGGAGACGATCCGGTACCGGTCCCCGCGGTACACCGAGTGCACGTACTCCACCGGCCGGCCGCCCGCGTCACTGGTCAGCCGCTCGAACAGCAGCGCCGGCGACAGCACCGGCACCCCCAGCAGCCGGGACTCCGCCTCATTGGTGACGGTCGGCTCGATCGACTGCACCGCCTCCCGCACCCGGACGCCGTGCCGCTCGCGCAGCAGGTCGTAGAAGTCGCCCGCCTCCATGTCGGCGGGGGCCAGCCCCGGCACCAGCGCGGCCGGGATGTGCAGGTGCTCGATGGCCATGGGTTCGCCGTCGACCAGTCGCAGCCGGGCGATCCGGGTCAGCTCCGCCGCGGGGGAGATCCGCAGGCGCCGGCCGAGCCGCGCCCCGGCCGGCACGGTCTCGAACTCCAGCACCCGCCCGGCCCAGCTGCCGGCGGCCCGCGGCACGCTGAAGGCACTGCCCTCGGAGGCCATCGCCATCTCCTGGACGACCTTCTCCGGCGCCACGAACATGCCGCGCCCGTGCTCGCGGACCAGCAGCCCGGTCGCCACCAGCTCGTCCACCGCCGCACGCAGGGTCGGCCGGGACACCCCGAGCTCCTCGCACAGCGCCCGCTCGGACGGGATCGGCTCGCCGGGCCGGCGGGCCTCCATCAGATCCCGCAGATGGTCGCGCACCCGCGTCCGCTTCCCCGCGGCCCCCGGTCTCTCGCCTGCCATGCCAGCTCTCCTCGTCCCGAAACTGACCAGTACCTTACCAGTGTGGAGTGCGCCACCGGGTGGCCCGCCCCGGGTCAGCTCTCGGCCACCACGATGTAGAAGGTCACCGATGCGAAGAAGGGCCCGTTCGCGAGGTGGGAGAGCAGGCGGTCGGCGCCGTCCGGGGTGAGGTGTCCGGCGGTGACGGCGCGGCGGGTGCAGCGTTCCAGTCCGAGGACGCGGTCGGCGGCGCGGGCGTCCCGGAAGACGGGTGTGATCGGGAGGACCGCGGGCACCGCGAACCCGGCCTCCGCGGCGAGCCGCGGGAGCCGGCTGCCGATGCGGGCGTTGCGCACCGCCTGCTCGGTGACGTACCCGGTGTAGGCCTGCGTCAGCGCGGAGTCCGGGTGGTCGACGGTCAGGGTGCCCCAGTCCGGCTCGCCCATGACGAGCCGTCCGCCGGGCCGCAGCACCCGGCGGATCTCCGCGAGCGCCCGGCCCGGGTCGGCGACGTGCTGCAGGACCCGGTCGGTGCGGGCGCGGTCCGCGGCGCCGTCCGGCAGTGGCAGGTCGTGGAGGTCGCCGAGCCGGACCTCGACGGTGGGCCGCCCGGCCGTGCGTGCGGTCGCGGTGCCGACGGCGGCCCGGTCGTGGTCGAGGCCGACCACCCGTCCCGTCGGGCCGGCCGCCCCGGCCAGTGCGTCGAGGTCGGTGCCGGGGCCGCAGCCGAGGTCCAGCACCGTGCTGCCGGGCCGGACGTCGAGCTCGTCGAGCATGCGCTTCTTGTAGGACCGGCCCAGCTCGGTGGCGGCCACCCGGTCGAGGTAGGCGATCGGGTCGGGCGTGTCGGTCTCGAACACGGTGGAGGTCATGCCTGCCAGACAATCAACTCCCGTCCCTGGGCGGGGTGTCAGGACTCTTCCGGAGGCGCCCCTTGACGGGACAACTGGTCTATGCCACTTTTCTTACCAGTGGTGCTCCAGTCCACAAGTGGTAAGTTCTCCGTCCTCTCGAGGTGGCCCCGCCGTGATCATTCCGACGCCCCGCCGGCTCCGTGCCGCGCCCGGCCGGTTCACCTTCGGCCACGAGACGGCCGTGCACGCCGCCGGCCCGGCCGCGGCCGCCGCCGACCTGCTGCGCACCCTGCTCCGCCCGGCCACCGGTCTGCCGCTGCCACCCTCACCCGACGGCGCCGTGCTGCTCGCCGTCGACCCCGCGCTCACCGCCGAGCTCGGCCCGGAGGGCTACCGCCTCTCGGTCACCCCCGAGGCCGTCCGGCTGACCGCCGCCGCCACCGCCGGACTGCTGCACGCCGTCCAGCGGCTGCGCCAACTGCTTCCCGCCGAGGCGCTGCTGGACCGCCCGGCGCCGGACGTCGACTGGCGGCTGCCCTGCCTGACCGTCACCGACCGCCCCCGGTACCCCTGGCGCGGTCTGATGCTCGACGTCGCCCGGCACTTCCTGCCCGTCGCCCACCTGCACCGCACCGTGGACCTGCTCGCCCTGCACGGACTGAACGTGCTGCACCTGCACCTGACGGACGACCAGGGCTGGCGGATGCCGGTCTACGCCTACCCGCGGCTCACCGCGATCGGCTCCGTCCGCTCGCGCACGATGACCGGACGGGCCGGCAGCGGACGCTTCGACGACCGCCCGCACGGCGGCGCGTACACCAAGGCCGAACTGCGCGGCCTCGTCCGGTACGCGGCCGAGCGCGGGGTCACCGTCGTCCCCGAGATCGAGATGCCCGGCCACGCCCGGGCCGCGCTCGCCGCCTACCCGCGGCTCGGCAACGCCCCCGAACGGCGGCTCGACGTCTGGACGGAGTGGGGTGTCTGCGAGAACGTCCTCGGGGTGCACGACGAGGCGCTGGACTTCTGCACCGACGTGCTGGACGAGGTCATGGACGTCTTCCCCTCGCCGTACGTGCACCTCGGCGGCGACGAGTGCCCCACGGCCGAGTGGGAGGCCGCCCCGGCCGCCCGGCGGCGCGCCGCGGAGCTCGGCCTCGCCTCGCCGAAGGAACTGCACGGCTGGTTCCTCGGCCGGATCGGCACCCACCTGCTGGAGCACGGCCGGCGGCCGGTCTGCTGGGCCGAGGACAGCAGCAGCCCCGGACTGCCGCCCGGGTTCACCGTGATGCCCTGGCGGGACGCCGACCACGGCCTCGACGCCGCCCGCCGCGGCCACGACATCGTGATGGCCCCGTACCGTGCCACCTACCTCGACCACCCCGCCTCCGACCGCCCCGACGAACCGCTCGGCCAGGACGGCGCGGTGGTCGACCTGCGGGCCGTCCACGGGCTCGACCCGGCCCCCGGGCACTGGCCGGAGGAGGCCCGGGCCCGGGTCCTCGGCGCCCAGGCGCAGCTGTGGACCGAGTTCGTGCCCGACGCCGCGGAGGCCGACCGCCGGCTCTACCCGCGGCTCTGCGCCCTCGCCGAGCGGGCCTGGAACCCGGACGCCGACTGGCCCGCCTTCGAGCACGCCCTCGCCGGCCACCGCCCCCGACTGGCGGCCCTGGGCCTGCCGGCGGACTTCTGACCACGCGGTCCTGCGCCGCCCCGTTCGCGGCACGGCCCACCCCGTCCGCCCCTGATCCGCACCACCCCGCTCGCTCCCCGCACCGCCCGGGTGCCCGCCGCCGGCGTCACCCGTGTCCCGCACCGCCCCACCGGAGAGAGGGAACACCGTGTCAGGAAAGCCCCGCGTCCCGCGCCGCCTGCGCACCGCGACGGCCGTCTGCGTCGCCGCCGGCCTGGCCGGCGCCGCGCTGGTCACCCCGCCGGCCTCGGCCGCGACCGACGCGCTGAGCGTCCAGTACCGCACCAGCGCCACCGGTGCCACCGCCGACCAGGCCGAACCCTGGCTGGAGGTGGTCAACACCGGCTCCACCACCGTGCCGCTGAGCGAGCTCAAGCTGCGCTACTACTTCACGTCCGACGGCCCGACGACCGTCTACCGGTTCGCCTGCTCCTGGGCGGTCAGGGGCTGCGGCAACATCACCGGCACCTTCGGCACCCTCGCGAACCCGACCGCGACCGCCGACCGCTACCTGGAGATCGGCTTCACCGCCGGCGCCGGCTCGCTCGCCCCCGGGCAGAACACCGGCGACATGCAGCTGCGCTTCTACCGGTCGGACTGGCAGACCCTCACCCAGTCCGACGACTACTCCTTCAGTGCCGCCCGCACCGGCTACGCGAACTGGGACAAGGTCACCCTGCAGCGCTCCGGCGCCCTCGTCTGGGGCACCGCCCCGGACGGCAACACCCCGACCACGCCCCCGACCACGCCGCCCACCACGCCCCCGCCGACCGACCCGAACGCGCCCGCGCTCTTCGACGACTTCGGCTACGGCTCCAGCAGCGACCCGGCGTTGCAGCAGCACGGCTGGACGGTGAAGTCCGGGCAGGGCGGCCCGGGCGTGCCCGGCGCGACCTGGTCGCCGGCCGACGTCACCTTCGCCAACTCGGTGATGAACCTGCGCCTCACCACCGACGGCACCGCGTCCGGCACCCGGGAGACGGAGATCCAGACCACCGCCCGCAAGTTCAAGAACGGCACCTACGCGGCCCGGGTGAAGTTCGACGACACCCCGAGCGGCGGCCCCGACGGCGACCACGTCAACCAGACGTTCTTCGCCTTCACCCCGCTCGACCGGCCGATGGACCCGGACTACAGCGAGCAGGACTTCGAGTACCTGCCCAACGGCGGCTGGGGCGAGCAGGGCAACATCATGTACACCACGTCCTGGGAGACCTACAACCCGGACCCGTGGAACGCCGTCAACACCCACACCGAGAGCCGCACCTCCTTCGACGGCTGGCACGACCTCCAGATCACCATCGACGGCACGGCCATCACCTACTACATCGACGGACGGGTGTTCGCGGCGCACGGCGAGCCGTACCTGCCCGAGACACCGCAGTGGATCGACTTCAACCACTGGCTGATCGACCTCAACGGCCAGACCGGGAGCACCCCGCGCTCCTACGACGAGCAGGTCGACTACGTGTACTTCGTGAAGGACCAGGTGCTCACCCCGGCGCAGGTCGCGGCCAAGGTCGCCGGCTACCGCGCGGCCGGCACCGCGTTCACCGACACCGTCCCCGCGGGCTGATCCGCCTGCCTGTCGCCCCGCCCGCGCGGGGAGCGGCCGCTCACCGCGCGGGCCGGGCCCGGCTCCGGCCGGCGCCGAGACTTTGCCTCCGTTTGACACCCTCGGAGGTCCGGGACTAGAGAGAAAGAATGCGCCTGGGCGTGCCGGCTGACGGCGAACCGGGGGCGGCTGCCGAGCACCCGGACGCCCCCGCGGAGAGCGATGCCCCGACCAGCCCCCCGGCCACCGCCGACCCCGACCCGCCGCCGACCGGCCAGGACACGTCGGCCCGGCGTTCGGCCCCGGGGACGGCGGCCCCGGGGCCGCCCGTGGAGGACGGCCCCGACACCCCGCCGCCGCCGGCCGACGCCCAGCCGCCACCGTTCGATCGGTTCGCCCCGCCGGGCGCACCGCCCGGCGCCGCCGACCGCGACGCCGTCGAGAAACTCCTCGCCGAAGGCCTGACCAGGGCCGTCGACCTCACGTCCGGCTACGGAGGGCTGGTCTACCTGCCGTCCCCCGACCACCGCTCGCTGGTGCTCAGCACCGTCGTCGGTGTCCCGCTGCCACTGCTCAGCGCCTTCCGGCGGATCGCCGTGCCGGCCCCGCTGCCCCCCGCCGAGGCCTTCCGCTCCGGCCGCACCATCGTCCTCGCCGACCCCGACGAGACCATGCGGCGCTTCCCCCGCCTCGCGGTCGGCCTGCCCTACGCCTTCTCCTTCGCCGCCGCACCGATCGCCACCCGCGCGGGCACCCTCGGTGTGCTGTGCGTGCTGTGGCCCAGCACCGAGGCCGGACTGCCCGGCGGGGCCCGCCGCCAACTGCGCTCCTCCGCCAACCGGATCGCCGCCTCGCTCGCGCCCTACGGCGAACTGGCCGCCACCGACGAGCCCACCGTCGTCCAGCTCCCGCCACCCTCCGGGCCGGCCACCCGGGTCGGCGTCTTCGACTGGGACATCCCCGGCCGCGCCATCGCCGTCGACCAGGAGCTCGAAGCCATCCTCGGCCTCGCCCCCGGCTCCTTCGACGGCCGCCTCGCCACCCTGGTCGAACGGCTCTCGCCCGAGGACATGCCGCTGCTGCGCGAGGCCGCCCGGCGGGCTGCGGCCGACGGCCGGCCCTTCGACCGGCAGGTCCGGGTCCGCGACCCGCGCGGCGGCCATCGCACCCTCGACCTCCGCGGCCGCCCGGTCGCCGACGGCACCCACCTGGTCGTCGTCGTCCTCGACGACTCGGCCGGCTCCGCCGCGGTCGCCGCCGTGGAGCGGCTGCGCGACGGCGTCTTCGCCCTCGACGCCGAGGGCATGGTCGTCTACGTCAACCGCACCGCCGAGATGTTCCTGCAGGCCCGGCGGGACGAACTCCTCGGCCGGCACCCCTGGCGGGTGCTGCCCTGGCTCGGCGACCCCGCCTACGAGGACCGCTACCGCGCCGCGATGCTCTCCCGGCGCCCGACCGCCTTCCTCGCCTGCCGGCCCCCCGACCACTGGCTCGCCTTCTCGCTCTACCCCGACGCGCACGGCGTCACCGGCCGGGTGGTCGCCGCCGCCGAACCGGCGGACCCGCACACCGCCGTCCTGCCGGAGGCCCCGCCCGCCGCCCCCGCGAGCCTCGGCGCGACCTACCACCTGCTGCAGCTGGCCAGCGCCCTCACCGAGGCGGTCTCCGTCCAGGAGGTCTGCAACACCGTCCTGGAGCAGATCCTGCCCGGCTACGGCGGCCAGGAGCTCGCCCTCTACCTCGCCCAGAACGGCCGGATGCACCTGGTCTCCCAGAGCGGCTACCCGGAGGGCTTCCTCGACCGCTTCGAGGCCACCCCGCTCGGCGCCCGGCTGCCCGGCACCGAGACCCTGATCGCCGGCACCCCGCTCTTCTTCCAGTCCTCCCGAGAACTCCTCGACGCCTACCCCGGCATCCCGCAGGACGAGATGCGCGCCTGGGCCTTCCTGCCGCTGATCGCCTCCGGCCACCCCATCGGCAGCCTCATCCTCGGCTTCGAACAGGCGAGGACGTTCACTCCCGAGGACCGCGTCCAGCTGACCGCCCTCGGCGGCCTGATCGCCCAGGCCCTGGAGCGGGCCCGGCTGTACGACGCCGAGTTCGAGCTCGCCCGCGGCCTCCAGCAGGCCCTGCTCCCGCACCGGCTGCCCACCGTGCCCGGCATCGCCATCACCGCCCGCTACCTGCCCGGCACCCGCGGCATGGAGATCGGCGGCGACTGGTACGACGTCATCACCACCCCGCACGGCCTCTGCCTGGTCATCGGCGACGTCGAGGGACACAACGTCGGTGCCGCCGCGACCATGGGGCAGTTGCGCAGCGCCGTCCGCGCCTTCGCCTCCGGCGGCAGCCCGCCCGCCGAGGTCCTGGTGCGCACCAACCACCTGATGGTCGACCTCGACCCGGGGCTGCTCGCCAGCTGCTGCCTGATCCACCTCGACCCGTCCGACGGCCGAGGGCACGGCGTCCGGGCCGGCCACCCGCCGCCGCTGCTCCGCCGCCCCGACGGGCGCACCGACCTGGTCGACCTGGAGGGCGGGCCGCTGCTCGGCGTCGACCGTTCCTCGTACTACCCCACCACCCGGCTGCACCTGCCGGTCGGCTCGGTCCTCGCGCTGTACACCGACGGCCTGGTGGAGAGCCCGTCCACCGCCATCGACCAGGGCATCGACGAACTCCGCAGCTCGCTCGCCCACGCCGGCCCCGTCGTGCCCGCCGCGTCCGCCGCCCGCGGCGGCGAACCGGACGGCGACGGCCGGTCCGGCGGCGCCCGCACCCTCGACGGCCTCGCCGACCGGCTGGTCGGCCGGGCCCGGCGCACGGCGCAGCGCCTGGACGACATCGCCCTGCTGCTCGTCCGGCGGGAGTAGCCCGCACGCAGGCGCACCGTCCGACGGCCGGGCGGAGCCGCCGGTTCCCCGACTTTGGTCGCGGCCGATCGCGACGGAGGATGGTCGCGGAGCCCGGGTGAGGGACCGCTAGCCTCTGCGCGTGACCACCAAGCCGACCGCTCTCCGCCCGGCGGGCGCCCTCCCGGCCGGGCTCCTCCCGACCGCCCCCACCAGGGCGGACTTCGCGCCGCGGGCGCTGGCCCGCCGGGCCCTGCCCGGCCCCTGGGGCGCCCGGCGCGTGGTGCAGGAGAGCCTTGCCGCGCTGTTCGCCGGCGGGCTCGGCGGGCTGATCCAGCTCGCCGACTCCGGCCCCGGCGCGGCGCTCGCCGCCGGCCTCGCGGCGGCCGCGCTCTGCCTGCTGCGCCGCGGCCTGCCCGGGCCCGTGCTGGTGCTCACCGGCGCGGCCGTCGGCGGGTACGGCGGCTTCCTGCCGGTGCTGGTGCTGGCCGGCTGGTCCGCCGGCTACCGGATCGCCCGTCCGCCGGTGCTGACGGCCGTCTTCTGCCTCGCCTTCAACGCGGTCGTCGGCCTCTCGCTGACCCTCAACACCGACGGCCTGCCCGTCCGCGCCAACCTGGTCGTCTCCTCGGTCGGCTTCCTGCTGCTCGCCGTGCTGCCCGCCGTGGTCGGCCGCTACCGCGCCCAGCGCCGCGCGCTGCTCACCGCCCTGCAGGAGCGCAACGCCCAACTGCTGCGCGAGCGCGCGATGATCGCCCATCAGGCGCGGCTGCGCGAGCGTCACCGGATCGCCCAGGACATGCACGACAGCCTCGGCCACCAGCTCGCCCTGATCGCCGTGCACACCGGCGCGCTGGAGGTGGACCGCAGCCTCACCGGGCCGCAGCGCGAGGCGGTCGGCGTGCTCCGGCAGGCCGCCACCGGCGCGATGCGCGAGCTGCGCGAGGTGGTCGGGCTGCTCCGGGACGACACCCTGCCCGAGGCGGGCGGCGTCGAGGCGGTCGAGCAGCTGGTCGAGGCCTCCCGGGCGGCGGGCGCCGCGGTGGTGCTGGCACGGGCCGGCGAACCCCGGCCGCTGCCGGCCGCCTCGGGCCACGCGGCGTACCGGATCGTCCAGGAGGGGCTGACCAACGCCCACAAGCACGCGCCCGGGGCGAGGATCACCGTCTCGCTGCGCTACGAACCCGACGCCCTGGTGGTGGAGGTGCACAACGGCCCGCCGCCGGCCGGCGCCGACGGGGCCGTCCGCGGCGGTCAGGGCCTGACGGGTCTGCACGAGCGGGCCCGGCTGCTCGGCGGCATGGTGCACGCCGGCACCGCGGCGGACGGCGGCTTCCGGCTGGCCGGTGTGCTCCCGTACGACGGTGCGGGGCGGCCGGACGGTGCGGACGCCGGACTGCCGGACGACCTGGGGCTCGGCCTGCCGGTGCCGCCCGACCCGACGCCGCGCCGCAGCCCGGCCCTGGGCTGCGCGATCGGCGCCGGACTCGTCCTGCTGGCCTCGCTCGGCGCGCTGGCCTGGGCCGTCGTGACCTTCTTCCACATGATCGACAACGCCACGCTGCCGAGGCAGACCTTCGACGCGCTGGCCGTCGGCAGCTCCGAGCAGGAGGTGCGCCGGCAGCTGCCGGCCGGCAGCCGGCAGATGACCAACGACTACCGGCACCAGGGACCGCCGGTGCCGGCCGGCGCGTCCTGCTCCTGGTTCATCTCCGGCGAGGACACGGACGCCCTGGAGACGGAGACCGTCCTGCGGCTCTGCTTCCGCGACGGCCGATTCGTCGAGAAGCAGCACTACGCTGCCAGGTGACCGACCGTGACACCTCCCAGGAGACCCCAGACGTGATCAAGGTCCTCGTCGCCGACGACGAGCCGCTCATCCGGGCCGGCATCCGGATGATCCTCACCTCCGCCGACGACATCGACGTGGTGGCCGAGGCCGCCGACGGCCGCGAGGCGCTGGGACTCGCCCGCGCCCACGCGGTGGACGTGGTGCTGCTCGACATCCAGATGCCGGTGATGGACGGCCTGACCGCGCTGGCGGAGCTGCCGAGGGCCGCCCCCGGCGCGCGGGCGATCGTGCTCACCACCTTCGGCGAGCGGGAGAACGTGCTGCGGGCGATCTCCTCCGGCGGCGCCGGGTTCCTGCTGAAGGACACGGCCCCCGGTGAGCTCATCCAGGCCGTCCGGGCGGCCGCCGGCGGCAACGCCTTCCTCTCGCCCGCCGCCACCCGGCACATCGTCGACAGCCTGGCGGCCGGCCCGGCCGCCGCCCGCGGCGAGGCGGCCCGCCGCCGGCTGGCCGTGCTCACCGAGCGCGAGCGCGCCGTGGTCGACCTGCTCGGCGAGGGCCTGTCCAACGCCGACGCCGGCGCCCGGCTGCACATGAGCGAGGCCACCGTGAAGACCTACGTCAGCCGGATCCTGGCCAAGCTGGAGTGCGACAACCGGGTGCAGGCCGCGCTGCTCGCCCGCGACGCGGGGCTCTGACCGGCCGCCGAGCGCGGGCGGCGCCTCAGGCCTGCGGCTGCAGGACCCCGGTCAGCCGGGCCTGCGCCCGGTCGAGGTCGCGGTTGAGCTGGGCCCGCAGGGCGGGCAGCAGCGTGAGCGCGGCCCGGGCGGCGTCCGCGGTGGGCTCCGGGTCGGCCTCGGCGGAGGTGACCGCGGCTCGCAGCGGCATGGTGGTGAGCGCCGTCTCCCAGGCCGCGCGGTGCACCCCGGCGGCGTAGCGGGAGGTCAGGTACTCGAGCGGGGTCAGCGCGAGGCCGTCGGTGTCGCCCGGCCCGGCCAGCCGGTCGCTGGGCAGCAGCCAGGCGATGCCGTCCCGGGCGATCAGTTCGAAGGCGCGGGACTCGTCCGGTACCGCCCACGGGCCGCTGCCGGGGGTGGCGGCGGCCAGCAGCCGGTCCAGCATCGCGGCCTCGCGCGGGCCGGCCGTCCGGTCCGGGTGCTCCTGGTCGGCGAGCAGTTGGGCCAGGTGGTAGCGCTGGCCCCAGCTGCCGACCCAGCGGTGCATGGCGCCGGCCCGAGTCTCCCGGAGGGCAGCCAGCGCGAGGGCCCGGGTGGTCACGTCGCGTCGGACGAGCACGCCCTCGGAGTCCGGGCCCAGCCGGAGCAGGGCCGACTGCACGGTGGCCGGGGTGGGGCCGTCGTACCAGCGCAGTGTCCAGCAGCGGCGGGCGGGGTCGTACTGCGGCTCGAAGGCGGTCCGGTACTGCGCGCCGAGCCGGTCGGCGAGCCGGCGCAGTCGGGGTCTGCGCCGGGAGGAGGGGGTGGGCATGGCTGCACAGTAACCAGCACGCACCGGCGCGCGACGCGACGCGCGCGACCCCTCACCCCGCTGGGCGCCCCCCGCCCGGCCCGAGGGGTGAACGCCCCTGCCCAGCCGTATCCTGCTGTCCCCGTGAGCCGTTCCGAAGGTGCTCGGTGCTCGGTGCTCGGTGCTCGGTTCTCGGTGCTCGGTGCTCGGTGCTCGGGCGCTGGGGGCACCTCCCGGCCGAAGGCCGGGGGCGGAACCGCGCAATGCGGATGCGGGCCACTGCGCGGGCCGGGGGTGAGCCGGTTTCCTCAGGGGCACCACTCTCGGAGCACACATGTCCCCCGGCCTTCGGCCGGGAGGTGCCCCGACGCGCCCCTGATTCACCATCCGACGGCCCCTGTGAGGCCACGCCCGCTAGGCGAAGTCGATGTCGTGCAGCCGCAGGGCGCCCGACTGGTCGAGGAGCACGGTGGAGGCGCAGCCGGCGAGCGGTCCGTCGGCGGCCGCGAGCCGGGAGTGCAGCCGGTCGGTGGCCCAGCGGTGCCGGGCGAAGGCGTACGCCGAGACCCTGCGGCCGCGTTCGCGCTGGCCCTGCGCGGCCTCCTCGGGGCTGGCGTCCAGCAGTAGCAGGTGCAGCCGGCGGCCCTGCGCGGCCGCGGTGCGGGCGATCCACCACCGAACCCAGGGCAGCGTGCCGCAGTCGTGGACCACCAGCGGGCCGCCGGACCGCAGCGCCCGGTGCAGCCCGCGGTAGTGGTGCAGCCGCACCAGCGGCCGGTAGAACGCGTACGGCAGCGACGGCAGCCGCCCCTCGTACTGCTCGCGCGAGTGCTGGGAGTCGACCACCGGTGCGCGCGAACAGCGCCCGATCAGCGTGGACTTGCCACTGCCCGGCAGGCCGGAGACGACGACCACGTCCGCGGCCGGGTAGCGCAGCGCGCCCGGCACCGGGCGGCCGCGCAGGTCGTGCAGGCCCGCGGGGTGCAGCACGCCCGCCGCCGTCCGAGCCGTACATGCTTCGGTCCCGGCCCCCGCCACGGGCCCGGTACTGACGGTTTCGCGCACCGCCCCCTCCTTCCGGTACCCGTGCCTTACCCGGAACGGGACAAGGCCTCACCAAGAGAGGGTAATGGGATCATCCGGCGCTGCGGGGTGCCGTTCCGCGCGGTGACCCGGCTGTGGTCTGCTGGAACGGCTTCGGGACATCCCGGTGACATCCGGACCCCGGCCGGCCCGGATCCCGTGCCCGGCCCGCCCGGTGACACCCCGTCGGGCGCACCGAGGCACCGGCGGCCGGCCACCGCGCGACCTCTCCGGCGGGGACGCTCCGCGCACGCACCGGCCGTCGGCTGTGACCCGCTTGTAGCCGTTCGCGGCCGACTTGGGCGATCTTGCCCGGATGGTTCGTGGCATCCTGGAGCGCTGTGGCCGGGCCGACGGTGCCCGACCGGGGGGAGGGGAGTTGCGGATGAGGTTCTGCTTCCTGGTCGAGGAGCACTACCGGAACGACGGCATGCCGCTCGACGTGGTGCGGCAGCTGACCGCGTGGGGCCACCGGGTCGACGTCGTCCGCCCCGGCAGCTCGCTGCTCGACCTCGGCGAGCTGGTGCGCGCCGGAGACCACGACGCCTGGGTGCTCAAGACCGTGTCCGGCGGGCCCGGCCTCGGCCTGCTGGAGTCCGCCGCCGCGGTCGGCCTCACCACCGTCAACGACGCCCGCTCGATCCGGCCCGTCCGCGACAAGGCGCAGGCCGCCGTCATCGCCGCGCACCGCGGACTGCCCGTCCCCACCACCTGGGCGGCCGCCCGCTGGGAGGACTTCGGCAAGATACCCGACACCCACTACCCGCTGGTGGTGAAGCCCGCCGACGGCAGCTCCGGCCGCGCCGTCCACCTGGTGGAGCGCCCCGAGGAGCTCGCCCGGTTCGGCGCCGAACTCGGCGGCGAGGGTCTGCTGATCGCCCAGCCGTACGTGCCGAACACCGGCGTGGACCTCAAGGTCTACAGCGCGGGCGGCGAACTGTTCGCCACCGAGCGGACCTCCCCGCTGCACCCGCACCACCCGCACCGCGAACGGCCGGTGGCGCTCGCCCCGGAGGTCGCCGCGGTCGCCGCCCAGGTCGGCGAGGTCTTCGGCCTGGACCTGTACGGCGTCGACATCCTGCTCGGCCCGGACGGCCCGGTCGTGGTCGACGTCAACGACTTCCCGAGCTTCCGGGCCGTGCCGCAGGCCGTCGCCCGGGTCTCCCGCGCCGTGCTCCGGCTGGCCCGCACCGGCTCCTCCTGGCCGTCGGTGGCAGCCGTTCCGCCGCAGGGCGTCGCCGGCACCGTGCCCGCCGCGGTCGGCGGCGCCGCGTGAGCGCCCGCGCGCACGTCAGGCTGCTCACCGCCGACCCGGAGCATCCGCTGCTGGCCGCCACCGCGGCCCTGCTGCGCGCCGAGGGACACACGGTCGACAGCCAGCACCCGGACGGCCCGGAGCGGGCCGGCCGGCCGGACGTCTGCCTGCTCAAGGCCCGCACCCCGCAGGCGCTCGCCCTCGCCGGCCGCCTGGAGGAGCGCGGCGTACCGGTGCTGAACCCGGTAGCCGCCACGGCGTTCTGCCAGGACCGGCAGCGGATGGCCGACCTGGCCCTGGCGGCCGGCCTGCCCTTCGCACCGACCAGGACGGTCGACCTCGCCGACCTGGCGGAACGGGCCGTCGACGAACCGGTGGTGGTGAAGAGCCTGCACAGCCGCCGGGGCGACCTGGTCGCGGCCGTCCGCGACACCGCCACGGCCCGCCGGCTCGCCGAACTGTGGCCCGGGGAACCGGTGGTCGTCCAGCCGCTGGCCCGCAACGACGGCTGGGACCACAAGCTCTGGGCCGTCGACGGCCGGCTCTTCGCCGAGCGCCGCCGCTCCGAACTCGCCGCGCCGGCCGCCGTCGCACGGGAGGAACTGCCGGTCGCCGCAGTGCCGGACGGCTGGCCGGAGCTGGTCCGCACCGCGGGCGAGGTCTTCGGGCTCCAGGTGTACGGGGTCGACATCCTCGACACTCCCGACGGGCCGCTGATCGTCGACGTCAACGCCTTCCCCGGCATCCGCGGCCAGGAGGGCGCCCCCGGGGCACTCGCCGCCCTCGCCACGGCCGCCGCCGCGGGCCGGCGCCTCTCGGGAACCCGGGCCGCCTAGCGAAGGGCTTACGCGGAGACGTCCGAGCCCCGCCGTGTGCCTGACGGCCGGGCAGCTCCGCCGGGGCGGGGTGCCCTCACCAGGTGGTCGGGCGGACCTCGAAGCCGGTCAGGCCCTCCGGAGGTTCCTCGGAGATCCGGCGCTCCTCGACCACCGCGCGGCTCGGGCCGCGCCCGCACCACTCCACCAGGCGCTCGACCGCCGACGGCTCGCCCTCGAAGACGGCCTCGACCCGCCCGTCCGGCAGGTTCCGCACCCAGCCGGAGACACCGGCCGCGACGGCCTGCTGCCGGCAGGTGTCGCGGAAGAAGACGCCCTGCACCACCCCGGCCACCATCACACGTCTACGGATCACGCCTGCCAGGTATACCCGATCCCGGACGGCGACCGCGGTGCCGCCGCGCCGCGTGCGGGGGCCGGGGAGGCCGACGTTCCGTCAGGGGCGGCCCCGCGCAAGGCCGCCGCCGGACCGCGGAATTCCGGCCGGTCGATTCGATCCGTTCTCGGAAATTGTCCGGGACGTGATCCCAAATTCACCCGGGCGGTGCCGGGCGAACGGGAATGAAACGCCGCCGGGAAAGGCAAAAGGCCGGGGCAGCCGATACGGCTGCCCCGGCCCGTTCGTCGGTGCAGGTGGTGGGATCAGGCCACGGCCGGGCTGAGCTTGGGGTTCGGGCCGTAGGAGTTGGCCTCGGACTGGCCCTCGGTCGCGGCGAAGACGATGAGGACGATCGCGCCGATCAGCGGGATGAGTCCGATCAGCAGCCACCAGCCGGGGCGGCCGGTGTCGTGCAGGCGGCGGACGGTCACGGCGAGGCTGGGGACCAGCACCGCGAGGCCGTAGAGCGCGGTGAGCAGCGAGGTGTCCAGCAGGTTGCCGACGATCGCCAGGACGACGTAGATCGCGAAGTTGACCAGGGCGAACATCCAGTATTCCTTGCGGCGTGCCCGGCCGCCGAAACCCGCGTAATTCTTGAGCACAGCCAAGTACCAGTCCACGTCAGTTGTCCCTGTTTCCGTACCGATTGGGTTGGGGGGAATGTAGTGGTGGGGGTGATGGGCGGTCAAGAACTTTTTCACCGGGTGGGGGAAGCATTTCGATCCGGCCCGACACTCGGCTGTAACCCGGTCGCAGCGGCCCCGACAAACGGCCCGACTAGGCTGGTGGCACACCCGTCACAGGCCCACCCCCCGTACCCCGAGGAGGACCGTGCGCCGCCCCCAGCCGCACCCCGCGGCCGCACCCGGCTGGCTGCTCCACCCGCTGCGCTGGCAGCGCGGACCGGTGCCGTGGGCGGCGGTCGCGCGGGGCGCGCTGGGCATGGGCCCGGTGCTGGCGGTGTGCCTGGCCGCCGGGCAGCCGCAGGCCGGAGTGCTGGCCGGGCTCGGGGCGATGTTCGCGAGCATCAACGACCGTCCGGGCACCTGGCGCAGCGGGGTGCTGCACATGGCCGTCCCCGCCCTCGCCGGCGCACTCGGGCTGCTGGTCGGGCAGAGCGCCGGGGCCGGCACCCGGGTGCTGCCGGTGCTCGCCCTGGTGGGGCTGGTGTCGGGCGCGGTCAGCGTGGCCGGCCCGGTCTGGTCGCTGGCCGGCCTGCAACTGCTGGTGCTGACCGCGGTCGGCGGCGGCATGCAGCTCACCGTCCCCGCCTGGCTCGGCGCCTCGGCGTTCCTGGCCGGGGCCGGCTGGCTGCTGCTGCTCCGCCTGACGGTGCGCCGGCCCGGCCGCCGACTGCACGACGAGCGGGCCGCCGTCGCCGGTGTGTACGACGCGCTCGCCGACGCACTGGAGGCGGTCGGCACACCCGCCGCCGAACCGGCCCGCCGCGCGCTGACCGCCGCCCTCGACCGGGCGGACGAAGCCCTGCGGCTGCGGGCACTGATCCGGCTGCCGCTGCCGGGCCGCCCCGCGGCCGACCTGCGGCTCGCCGCCCGGCTCGGCACGGCCGCGGCGCTCTGCGAGGCCAGTGTCGCCCTGCTGTGGGAGGGCGAGCCGCTGCCGGCCAGGATCGCCGACGGGCCGCGCCGCCTGGCGGAGGCCGTCCGCGGCGACACCGCCCCCGGCGCGCTGCCCGCACCGGTCTCCGACACCCCGGCGCGCAGCGCCTTCGACCGCGCCGTCCTGGAGGCCGGCGTCGCCTTCGGCACGGCCGCCCCCGCGGCACCCCCGCATCCGGCCCGCCGCCCGCTGGTGCATCCGGCCGGCCCCGCGGGCCGCGAGTACGGGCTGCGGGTGGCCGCGTGCGTGAGCGTCAGCACCGCCGTCGCCCTGCTGCTGCACACCGGCCACTGGTACTGGCTGCCGGCGACCGCGGCCTTCCTGGTGAAGCCCGACCTCGGGCCGCTGTTCTCGCGAGTGGTGAGCCGGTTCGTCGGCACCGCCGCCGGGGTGCTGGCCTTCGTTCCGCTCGCCGGCCTGCTCACCGGCCGGTGGTGGCCGGCCGCGGCGGTGGCCCTCGGCGGCGCGCTGGTGCCGCTCGCCGTTCGGCACTTCGCCCTGCAGACGGCCGTGGTCACGGTGACCGTGCTGACCTTCGTCTCGGTCGGCGGCGACCGGCAGGCCGCGGCCTCCCGGCTGGCCGACACCGCCGTCGCCTGCCTGCTGGTGCTGCTCGTCGGCCACCTGCCGAGACTCGCCGACACCCAGGCGCGGGTCGGCCACCGCTCCGCGCACGCGCTCCGGCACACCCGCCGATACCTGCAGCACGTCCTGGCCGCCGGGCCGGCCGACCCTGCCGGGCACCCCGCCGAGCAGCGGCACGAGCAGCCCGCTGAGCAGCGGGCCGAACTGCGCCGCGCCGCCTACCAGGCACTCGCCGAGGCGCGGACGGCCGCCGAGACCGCCGCTGCCGAACTGCACACCGGCCGCGGCCCGGACTGGCTGCGCGTCACCACCGGTGCGGAACGGATCGTCGACGCGGCCACCGCCTGCGCCGTGCGGCTGGAACACGGCGCCGCCCGGCCGGCCGCCCCCGCGGCCCGGCAGGTCGCCGACGCCCTGGACGCCGTCGCCGACGCCCTCGACGGCCGCACTGCCGCACCCGGCCGCCGCCCGGCCCTCGCCGACCTGCCGCCCGACTGCCTGACCCTCAACGACATCGTCACCGAACTCCGCCGCATCCGGACCCTCGCCACCGCGGCCTGACGCCCCGACGGCCACCGGGCCAGGCAAGGTCCGAGCGAGAGGGCCCGGGCCCGCCGCACCCCGGCGGCGGCCGGCCCCGGCCCGGGCGCTAGCATGCGGCACGAACACGCCCGATCCCGGCCGGACCGGCGGAAATCCTCCCGGGTAGCCGCTCTCACCTGCGGATCGGTGCCGTCCCCCGGCGGTCAGCGGCGACCGCCCACCGATCCAGCGAAGCCGCCGCCCGGTGGCGGACCACGGAGCCCCTCATGCGCCCAGCGCCGCCCGCCGATCGGACGAGATCCCCGCGAGGGGGCCCGGCGCTCGTCGCCCTCGCCGTCACCGCCTTCGCCATCGGCACCACCGAGTTCGCCGCGATGGGGCTGCTGCCGCAGATCGCCGACGGACTGCACGTCTCGATCCCGCGGGCCGGCTGGCTGGTCTCGCTGTACGCGCTCGGCGTGGTGATCGGTGCGCCGCTGCTCACCGCCCTGTGCGCCCGGCTGCCGCGCAAGGCCGTGCTGGTCGGCCTGACGGGCCTGTTCACGGTCGGCAACCTGCTCTGCGCGATCGCCCCGAACTTCGCCTTCCTCGCGGCCGCCCGGCTGATCACCGGCCTGCCGCACGGCGCCTTCTTCGGTGCCGGCGCGGTCGCCGCCGCCGAACTCGCCGCCCCGCACCTGCGGGCCCGCGCGGTCTCCGTGATGTTCTCCGGCCTCACGGTCGCCAACATCCTCGGCGTGCCCGCCGCCACCCTGCTCGGCCAGCAGCTCGGCTGGCGGGCCGCGATGCTCGTGGTCGTGGCGATCGGCGGGCTCGGCGCCGCCGCGATCGCCCGTTTCGTCCCGCCGTTGCCCAGCCACCCGCAGGCCGGCCTGCGACACGAGCTCTCCGCCTTCCGCAGCGGGCAGCTCTGGCTCGCCCTGGCCACCGTCGTCGTCGGCTGCGCCGGCCTGTTCGCCTGCTACAGCTATATCACCCCGCTGCTGACCGAGGTCGCGGGCTTCGGGGACGGCTCGGTGACCCTGGTGCTCGCCCTGTTCGGGGTCGGCTTCACCATCGGCAACGCGCTCGGCGGGTGGGCCGCGGACCGGGCGCTGCGGCCGAGCATCTGCGCGGCCTTCCTGCTGATGGCGCTGGCCCTGGGCGTCTTCGCGGTGACCGCGCACGCCCGGTGGTCGGCGGCCGTCACGGTGGTGCTGATCGGCGTCTTCGGGTTCGCGGTGGTGCCGACCGTGCAGACCCTGGTGCTGCAGAAGGCCAGGAACGCGCCCACGCTCGCCTCCGCCACCGTGCAGGGCGCCTTCAACCTCGGCAACGCCCAGGGCGCCTGGCTCGGCGGCCTGGCGTTGAGCGTGGGCTGGGGCTGGACCTCGCCCACCCTGGTCGGCGCGGCGCTCGCGCTGGCCGGTTGTGCGATCGCCACGGTCTCCTGGGCGGTGGACCGCCGCGCCGGCGGACCGGCTGCGGCGGTCGCCGGTGCGGTGGTCGAGGCGCCGCAGCCGGTACCGAACTGACGGCCCGCCGGGGCCCGGACGTGCCGGGGCCCGGCAGTACCGCTCACCTGCCTCCGCCCGTTCAGTCGAGCGGCGCGACCAGTTCGCCGGTTGCCGCGAGGTGCACCGTCAGTGCCTCGGTCGGGCACATCTCGGCGGCCTCGGTCAGCCGCTCGGAGGCCTCGGCCCGGGCGTGCCGGGGCACCGCCCGGCCGTCCGGACCGAGCAGGACGTCCGCCGGGGCCGCCGCCGCGCACAGCCCGGTGCCGACGCAGCGGATCCGGTCCACCCGCACCTCGAGACCGCCCGCGGTTCCGTCCCCCGCCCCGGCGCTCACCAGGCGACCGTCAGCCGCAGCGGGCTGCGGGTGAGCAGGCCGCGCCGCCACTCGATCGCGTCCGGCGCATCGACCAGGCGCAGGGCCGGGAAGCGGCGGGCCAGCCCGTGCAGGGCGAGTTCCAGCTCCATCCGGGCGAGCCAGGCACCGAGGCAGTGGTGCGGGCCGGCGCCGAAGGTCAGGCTGGGCGTGTCGAGCGGATCGAACAGCGGGATGCCGTCGGGGTAGACCGCCGGGTCGTGGTTGGCCGTGCGGGCGTCCGCGGCGACCACACTGCCGGCCGGGATCAGCACCCCGCCGATCTCCACGTCCTCGACCGCGCGGCGCAGCAGGCCGGGCGCCGTCTCCTGGTCGCCGAGCGGCACCGCGCGCAGCAGCTGCTCGGCCGCCGCGGCCGCGTCCGCCTCGCTGCCGCCGATCCGGGCCCAGCCGTCGGCGCCGTCGGAGAGCAGGTAGACCAGGGCGTTGCCGAGCGAGGTCATGGTGGTCTCGTGCCCTGCCACGACCAGGCCGCAGACCAGGGAGACCAGTTGGGCCTCGGTGACGCCCTCGGTGCGGTCGGCGGCCTCGACCAGGCTGCTCACCAGGTCCTCGCCCGGGTCCTTGCGCCGCTCGTCGACGAGCTGCTGCCCGAACCGGCCGAACTCCTGCATGGCCTGCTGGATCTCCTCCGCGGTGTACGCGGTGGCCGACAGCGCGTGGTCGCTCCAGCGGCCGAGCCGCTCGTGGTCCAGGCCGTCCAGGCCCATCAGCCGGCTGATCACCGCGATCGGTAGCGAACGGCTGAACGCGCCGACCACGTCGGCGGGGGAGCCGGCCGCCTCCAGGCCGTCCAGCAGGTCCTCCACCACCGAGCCCACCCAGGGGCGCCAGCGGGCGATCGACCGCGGGGTGAAGGCGCGCTGCACGGTGCGGCGCAGCCGCTGGTGCTCCTCGCCGTCGAGGTTGAGCATGGCCTGCGGGTCGTCCAGCAGGTTCGGCACCAGGGTGGTGGCGGGGGCGTCGGGGGAGAACAGCGAGGCCCGGTCGAAGCGCGGGTCGGCGAGCAGCCTGCGGACGTCGGCGTGCCGGGTCACCACCCAGACGGGCGTGCCGGTGGGCAGGGCGGCCAGCCGGGGCGGGCCGGGTTCGGCGTGGCGCAGGCAGTGCAGCGGGACGAGGGCGGGCATGTCGGGGGCCGCGGGGTGCGCGGTGGTCATCCGGTCCTCCAGGCGTCGGCGCCCGGGCGTCCGTCTGCGCGCACCGCAGGCGGACGCGTGGGTCCGGGCGTTCACTCGTGCAGGTGTGCGGTCGGCGGGCGTGCGGGCGCCGCGGCCGCGGCACCCGTCCCGACACCCGACCGTACGGGTACGACGGACGCGCCGGAAGGACACGAATCGGCCATCGGAGGACCGGAGTCCGCCGATGGCCGACGGTGTCTCAGATGCCGGTCTCCGCGGGCAGCCGGCCGGACCGGACGGCGGTCAGCAGCTCGGCGTGGTCGGCCTCGCTGCGGTCCGCGTAGGCGACGGCGAAGCCCGCCATCGCCACGTCCAGTTCCTCGCTCTTGCCGCAGTACCCGGCGAGGACCGCGGCGTCCGCGGTGTGGGTGTGCGCCCGGGCGAGCAGCGCGCCGGTCAGCCGGCCGTAGTCGTCCAGCTGGTCGGGGCGCAGTGCCGCCGGGTCGACGCTGCCCTTGCGGTTGCGGAACTGCCGCACCTGGTAGGGGAGTCCGTCGACGGTCGTCCAGCCCATCAGCACGTCGCTGACCACCTGGATGCGGCGCTGGCCGAGCACCACCCGCTGGCCCTCGTGGACCGGCATGCCGGAGACCGCGAAGCCGGCCCGGGCCAGGTGCGGCAGCAGCACCGAGGGCCGTGCCTCCTTCACCTGCAGCACCAGCGGCTGCTCGCGCTGGTCGACCAGCAGCACCACGTACGCCCGGGTGCCGACACTGCCGGTGCCGACGATCCGGAACGCCACGTCCTGGACGCTGTACCGGCTCAGCAGCGGCTGCATCTCCGGCGCCACGGTCGACAGGTAGGCCGCCAGCGAGCCCGCCACCGCGGCGGTCTCGGCCTCCGGCACCCGGCTGAGCACCGGCGGCGCGGGGGTGAACCGCCAGCCGCCGTCCTCCTGACGGACCGTCGACTTCGCGGCGAAGCGGGCACTGGTGTTGCGCAGCGCCTTCTCCGCCACCGATTCCAGCACCCCGGCCAGGTCGTGCGCCTCGGCGAAGGCGACGAGGTGCTCGTCGGCGATCGCGTTCCAGGCGTCCAGCGCGGGCAGCTTCGTCAGCTTGCGCACCGTCTTGCGGTACGAGGACGAGGCGTGGAACGCCGCCTGCCGGCAGACGTCCTCCGAGGCGCCCGCCTGGCGGCCGGCCAGCACCAGGCTCGCCGCGAGCCGCTTCAGGTCCCATTCCCACGGACCGGGCGCGGTCTCGTCGAAGTCGTTGATGTCGATCACCAGCCGGCCGCGGGCGTCGCCGTAGAGGCCGAAATTCGCCGCGTGCGCGTCACCGCAGAGCTGCGCGACCACGCCCGACACCGGGGTGTCCGCCAGATCGTGGGCCATCAGCCCGGCCGAACCGCGCAGGAAGGCGAACGGCGAGGCCGCCATCCGCCCCACTCTTATCGGCACCAGGTGCGCCAGACGCCCGACGTTGGCCTCGTCCACCGCCTCGGCCACGGTCGGCCGGTCGGCCGACACCTCGAAGCGGGCGTGCGCCGCCCGCGGAGCCCGCTCGCGCAGCGCCCTGCCGCGCTGCTTGCCGTCCACCTGCGGGGGCCACGGCGCGAAGCCCGGTACCGCCTGTCCCAAGATCGCCCCACCCGCCGTCTGTTCGGCCAACCCTGCCACCGGCACTCCGTCTCCTCTGGCTGATCACGCTACTGCAGCCCAGCACGCTACCGCCGGAGGCTCCCCGGCAGGCAGCGGGGATGTCCCGGGTCCGTAACATGCAGGTCATGGCCCATGACCTGCGCGCGCTCGACGACGCCTACCTCGCCTTCTGGCGCGAGTACCAGCTGTGCACCTTCACCACGCTGCGACCGGACGGCACGCCGCACGTGGTGCCGGTCGGTGCCACCTTCGACCCGGAGACGCTCACCGCCCGGGTGATCAGCAGCCGGACGAGCCGCAAGGTCCGCAACGTGGTCGAGGCCGGGCCGGACGGCGCCCGGGTGGCGCTCTGCCAGGTCGACCGGGCCCGCTGGGCGACGCTGGAGGGTGTGGCGACGGTCAGCCAGGACCCGGAGAGGGTGGCCGAAGGGGTTGCCCGCTACACCGAGCGCTACCGCCCGCCGCGGGTGAACCCGGACCGCGTGGTGATCGAGATCCGGGTCGACCGCGCCCTCGGCCGCGCCTGAGCGTCTCTCCTCCGGCAACGCGCCGCGCCCCGCCCGCCCGGCGAACCGGGAGAGCGGGGCGCGGAGCTGCTCGGAGGGTCAGCTCACGTTGACCGCCGACCAGGCGGCGGCGACGGCCGCGTACTCGGTGCTGCCCGCGCCGTACAGGTCGGTCGCGGCCTTGAGGGTGGCCGTCCGGGCGCCGGAGTAGTTGGTGGTGGAGGTCATGTAGACGGTCAGCGCCCGGTACCAGATCTTGCCCAGCGCGTCCCGGCCGATCCCGCCGACCGTCGAGCCGTTGCAGGTCGGGCTGTTGTAGGACACCCCGTTGACCACCTTGGCGCCGCTGCCTTCGGCCAGCAGGTACGCGAAGTGGTTGGCGACGCCCGAGGAGTAGTGCACGTCGAGATTGCCGACGCCCGAACTCCAGCAGTCCGCCGACTTGGTGTCCTTGGAGGGCTGGTCCATGAAGCGCAGCGCGGGCTTGCCGAAGCCGGACTGCACGATCTCCTCGCCGATCAGGTAGTCGCCCGGGTCGGCCGGGTTGGCCGCGTACCACTCGACCAGCGTGCCCATGATGTCCGAGGTCGCCTCGTTCAGACCGCCGGACTCACCCGAGTAGTTGAGCTTCGCACTGCGCGAGGTCACGCCGTGCGACATCTCGTGCCCGGCCACGTCCAGCGACACCAGCGGCCCGAAGGTCGAGCCGTCGCCGTCGCCGTACGTCATGCAGAAGCAGGTGTCCTGCCAGAAGGCGTTGTTGTAGCTGTTGCCGTAGTGGACCCGGTTGTACGAGCCCTTGCCGTCGCCGGCGATGCCGGAGCGGCCGTGCACGTTCTTGTAGTAGTCCCAGGTCGTGTTGGTGCCGTACTGCGCGTCGACGGCGGCGGTGGCCCGGTCGGCGTTCGTGCCGGTGCCCCAGTGGTTGTCCGCGTCGGTGAACAGCGTGGCGGGCGCCCGGCTGAAGCAGATCGAACCGAAGCACAGGTCGGTCTTGTTGGCCGCGTCGCCGGTGAAGGTGTTGCCGCGGGTCGGGTCCTTCAGCTGGAAGCTGCCGCCGGAGGCGGTGGTCTCCAGCGGCACCGTCCCGCTGTACAGCGAGGCGCCGTCCCCGGCTGCCGTCTCCAGGCCGTCCCAGGCGTCGATCCGGGCACCCGTCCGGGCGTCGGTCAGCACCGTCCGCGCCACCGGGTTGCCCAGGTAGTCGGTGCCCGAGGCGGTGGTCTGCCAGGCCAGCCGCGGCTTCCCGGAGCGGGCGTCCACCACCAACTGCGGCTGAGCGCCCTGCTGGACGGTCGTCCGGCCGGGCACGGCGCGGACCAGCTCGGCGTTCGCCTGCGAGGCGGCGGCCTCCTGCGGGACGGACGGAGTGGTCGACGGCACCGCCAGGTCGGAGGTCGCGGCCCGGTCCGCACCGCGGTAGGAACCGTCCGGACCCAAGTGTACGACCAGGTCGCCGCCGAGCACCGGCAGACCGGCGTAGCTGCGGTCGAACCGGACGTGCCGGCTGCCGTCGGCATCCGTGACGACGTCCCGGACAGAGCTGGACTGGCGGTCGGTGACGCCGAGTTGGGCGGCGTGCGCGGTCATCGCGGCCTCGGCCCTCGCCACCGCGGCCGCTTGCGGCGCCGGTGTCGGACGGTCGGCCGCACCCGCGGTCGGCGAGACGGCGGACACCAGCGCACCCGCCACGACGGTGACGGCGGTGGCCACGGCGGTGCTGCGGGGAATGCGCATCGTGCTCCTCGGTGTGTGGGGAGGTACGGGCACCGCGAGGGGTGTGCACGGCGCCCGGGGAGCGTTGGCGCTGAACCTGAGAGAGGGTCACGGCGAAGGGGTGCCGCCGGAATACGTTGTTTTACATGTCCAGGACAGGTCCCGTAAAGACCGCCCACGGAACGACTTGTGAGGGATGGTCACGAGACGCTCGGACCGGCGTATGGAAGAGTCCGGGCCGTTGCCCGTGCCGGCCACCCGGGGGCGAACCCCCGTGGTCGAGAGGATCAGGAGCCGTTCCATGTCCGACGAGATCACCCTGCGCCCGGTGACCGCCGACGATCTCGACCTGTTCGAGCGCGAGTTCAGCGGTCCGGAGGGGACCGGTGAGTACCAGTGGTTCGGCTACGCTTCACCGGCCGGCCTGCGCCGGCAGTTGGCGGAGACCGGCCTGCTCGGCCCCGACGGCGGCATGCTCTGCGTCGCCGAGGCGGGCCTCACGGTGGGCCGGGTCGAGTGGTTCGCCAGTGCGTGGGGGCGGCCCGCCACCTCCACCTGCTGGACCCTGGCGATCGGACTGGTGCCCGCCGCACACGGCCGCGGCACAGGCACCCGGGCCCAGCGACTGCTGGCCGAGTACCTCTTCGACCACACCAGGGCCGAACGGCTCCAGGCCTGGACGGACTGCGCCAACCTCGCCGAGCAGCGCGCGTTGGAGAAGGCGGGCTTCGTCAGGGAAGGCGTGCTGCGCTCCGCGCAGTGGCGCGGCGGCCGGTGGCACGATCAGGTGATGTTCTCCATGCTCCGAGCGGAACGGCCCGGCGGCGCGCCGAGCTGAACAGGCAGCCGTGACCGGCCTGGCGGGTGACCGGCCAAGAGAGCACCCCCGCGGACCGCCGCGTACGGCGCCGTCGAGCTGACGGCCGCCGTCAGCGCCACCGGATCCCCTCGGGACGGCCGCCCGGGACAGCAGGCGGCCCGCTGGGCCCGGCGCGCCAACGCCTGCTCGTCCGCGACCGGCAGGCGCTCACCCGAAGGCCGTCAGGTCCGGCTCCGGTCCGAGGCGGAGGGCGGACGGGGCACAGCCGTAACGGGCGGTGAAGCGATGGGTCAGATGGGCGTGGTCGGCGAAGCCCGCCATGGCCGCGACCTGGGCCAGCGGCAGGGCCGTCCGGCGGACCAACTGCCCGGCCGCCTCCAGCCGGACGCCCAGCAGCTCCGCCTGGAAGGTGCTCCCGCCGCGCGTCAGTTCGCGCTGCAGCGTCCGCGGCGACAGCCGCAGTTCGACCGCCGCCGACGACAGCCGCCACCCCGCAGCCGGATCCCGCCGCACCGCCGCCCGCAACCGCTCCGCCGCACTCGCAGCCGGCTCCACCCCGTCCCACTCCAGCCGCCAGTCCGTCTCGCGGCCCCCGCCCCGGACCCGCCGCCCTGCCCGGGCTCCAACCGCCGCACCGTGCAGCGCCCGGACGAACAGCGACTCCGCCCCCGTCGGAGCACCGCCCAGACGGCCCTGGTGGTGGATCGTCAGTCCGTGCTGCTCCGGCAGCAGCAGTGTGCGGTGCCCGATGTGCAGCCAGGCCTCCAACCGTCCCGCGGTGTCGTCCGTCCAGTGCCAGGGCGACTCCTCGGGCGCACGACGGGCCCGGATCGAGTCGAACGCGAACCGCGCCGGCCGGAACAGCGGGAACCACCGCTCTCCGAAGGCGTCACCGAGGGCCAGGCCCTCCAGGGAGTCACGAGCGGCGTCCGAAGGGATGATCGGCCCATCCTGCCCATTGGGTGTCCGCCCGCGCCCGCGCTTTCCGGGCCGCCGACGGCCGGTCAGGCCGCCCAGTTCTCGCAGTACTCCAGGTGCAGGCCGCGGCCGTCGGCGAGGATCCCCTCCAGGTAGTGGATCTCGACGCAGTAGTGCCGGTACGCGGGGTGCGCCTGTGGATGGGCGGGGCCGTTGCGGGCCACGTCGAGGAACCGGTCCGCGGTCTCGCGGAAGGCCCGGGCGCTGCCGGTCATGAACAGCGTGCCGGCCGCGACCTGCTGGTGGAAGCGGTCGCGGAACTCCCGGTAGTGGCGCTGCTCCGGCGCGGCGCCCGTCGCCGCCCCTGCCGCGGTCCTCTCCGCCTCCGGCAGGTGCGCCGTTCCGGGCGCACCGGCGCCGAGGCGTGCCCGCAGCTCCTTCCACCGCGAGGGCGGGAACTGCAGCGAGTGGTGGAGCAGCACCAGGTCCAGCCGTTCACCGCACGGTGCGGGCGGCGCCCACGGCAGCTCGTTGCCCCGGATCGGCACGTGGACGAGCGACCGCGGCGAGCGCGCCGCCAGCAGCCACAACCCGCCGATCGTCCGCGCCGCCCCGCGGTCGAACCAGCCGTTCAGGACGTGGTCGTCGTCGACCAGCACCGCTCGCTCCACCGCCCCGCGCGGCCGGATCACCCGGTACTCCCGGCCACCGCCCCGCGCCCGGTGCACCTGGATCGGCAGCCTCACTTCGGGCCGCCCGTCGGCCCCAGGTAGAGGTAGTCCGCCTGCCCGGTGCGCCGGGCCCGGTCCACCGACTCCAGGAAGCGCATCCGCCGCGGGGTGAGTTCGGCCGCCCAGTCCGCCATCGGCAGCACTTTGAAGCCGGTGTGCTCGGCCGGGTCGGTGCGGACGGCCGCGAGCCGGTCGGCATCCAGCGCCCCGCCGTCGAAGACGAAACCGATCTTGAACGGCAGCTCGCCGACCGGCGGCGCGAACATCACCGTGAGCAGCCGGCCCGGCTCCTCGGGCAGTACCAGCCCGGTCTCCTCCCAGGTCTCGCGCCGCGCACAGCCCCACGGGTCCTCGCCGAAGTCCAGGTTCCCGCCGGGCAACTGCCACAGCTCGGGGTCGTAGACCGAGCGCAGCATCAGCGGATTCCCGTCCGCGTCGGTGAGATGGGCGGCGGCGAACACCGTGCCGTGCGGAAGCGTCCGGACGAACTCCGCGGTCGGCAGCAGTTCCACAGCAGCCCCCTCCTGGCCGGGGCTCACTCGCCGGGGTAACGCACCCCGATCCGGTCCCGGACCGCGTCCAATGTACGCATCACCGCGATCGAACCGTCCAGTGGCACCAAGGGCGACTCGGTCAGCCCGGCCCGCAGGCAGCGGACGACCTCCGCCGCCTCCCACCCGTACCCGTGGCCCTGCCGCGGCGCCGCCCGGAACTCCTCGGGCTCGCGGCCGTCCCGGTGCAGCACGAAGCCGTCCGGGTGGAAGAAGTCGCGCTCGATCTCGATCCGGCCGGCCGAGCCCTGGACGGTCGCCCGCTGCCCGCTCTGCGCCGTGAGCGAGCAGCCCAGCAGCGCGGTGGCCCCGCTCGCGTGGCCGAGCACGATCGCGGTGTTGGCGTCCACGCCCTGCGGGGTGAGCTGCGCCCAGGCGTGCACCGACTCGGGCGCGCCGAGCAGCAGCTGGGCGAAGGCCACCGGGTAGACGCCGAGGTCGAGCAGTGCGCCGCCGCCGAGGGCCGGGTCCCACAGCCGGTGCGCCGGGTCGAACTCGGCCGGGAAGGCGAAGTCCGCGTGCACCGACCGGATCTCGCCGATCGCACCGTCCGCGACGAGCTCGGTGATCCGGCGGACCGTCGGGTCCAGGTAGGTCCACATCGCTTCCATCAGGAAGAGCCCGCGCTTGCGCGCGGTGGCGACCAGCTCCTCCGTCTGCGGAGCGCTCAGCGTGAACGGCTTCTCGCAGAGCACCGCCTTGCCGGCGTCCAGCAGCAGGGCCGTCGCGCTGTGGTGGTGGGCGTGCGGGGTCGCCACGTACACCACCTCCACGTCCGGGTCGGCCGCCAGCTCCCGCCAGCCGCCGTACGCGCGGGGCACGCCGAAGCGGCCGGCGAAGCCGCGGGCGCCCTGCTCGGAGCGGGAGGCCACCGCCAGCAGCTCGGCGCCCTCCACCTGCAGCAGGTCCTCCGTGAACGAGGCGGCGATACCGCCGGTCGCGAGGACGCCCCAACGGATCGGACGGTCGGCGGCGGGCTCCATACGGCTGCTCCCTGGGTCGGCGGCACGGCTCGGGAGGCGCGGGCACGGGCCGTGGGGCACACGCGGCGGTCGCCACGGCAAACGCTCTCCGATCGGCGGTCAGCCTAACCGGCGGTGACCGGCGGCCGGGCCCCCCGTCCGCCCACCGGTCACCGCCGGAGCACTCAACGGGCCGCCGCGCCCGGGTCCGGCGCTGGAGCCCGGACCACCTCGACGGCCGCGGCCATCGGCACCTCGCCGCAGGACGGCCCGACCAGCACCGTGAACACGCCCCTTTCGGCCGGCCAGCGCCGCTCCTCCACCGGCCAGTGGGCCAGTGCCCGCGGTGCGACCTCGATCCGGGCCGCCGCCCGCCGCCCGGGCTCGGCCCGGACGGCCGCGAACCCGGCCAGCCGGCGCACCGGCCGCTCCGCCGCACTGCCGGGCCGCGCCAGGTACACCTGCACCACCTCGCGCGAGACCCGCCGGCCGGTGCGTCGATCGCGGCATCCAGGGTGAGCCGCTCCGTCTCGGACTCGTTGCCGATGTAGTGCCTGGCCGTCGCGGAGACCCCGCCGCCCTGCGCCCCGCGGATGTACGCGGCTCTGATCCGGCCGGTGAGCAGCGGGTCCTCGGCGAAGCACTCGAAGTTCCGGCCGGCGTACGGGGAACGGTGCAGGTTGAGGGTCGGTGCGAGCCGCATGTCGACGCCCTTGCGGCGGGCCTCGGCGGCCAGCACCGCGCCGAGCTCCTCGACGAGTTGCTCGTCCCAGCTGGCGCCCATCGCGGTGGGGGAGGGCAGGGCGAGCGCGGTGTCGGTCTCGTTCCAGTGCTCGCCGCGGACGCCGATCGGCCCGTCCGAGGTGGGGCCCGTCTCGCCGCCGACCACCTGCACGCCGCGGCCGCCGCCGGGTGGTCACCATCGCCGGCCCGCCCGCCGTGCGCGCCGCCCGCGACCGGCCGGACGGCTTCCACGAGGCGATGGCCCGCCACGGCATGCCCTACCTGCCGCACGCCGAGGCCGACTTCACCCAGGCCGGCGGCGAGCGGGCGATGGCCCGCCTGCTCGTCGAACACCCGGACCTCGACGGGGTGTTCGCCGCCAACGACCTGATGGCGCAGGGCGCCGTGGCGGTGCTGCGCGACCACGGCCTGCGGGTGCCGGAGGACGTCGCGGTGGTCGGCTCCGACGACAGCGGTGCGGCCACCGCCGGTCGGCCGCCGCTCACCACCGTCCGGCAGCCGGTGGAGGAGATGGCGGCCGAGATGGACCGCATCCTGCTGGACGTGCTGGCCCGCCCCGGCCGGGGCGCCACCTCGGTAATCTCCGAGCCGGAGCTGGTCGTGCGCCGGTCGTCCTGATCCACTGTCAGGCTCATGTGGAATCAAGTCCTCCACATTTGTGCGCGAGTTATGGGGATCATGCGGATGGTTGTGCGGATCATGTCGTAGAGTTGGCGCGTACAGTTCGATGACCGGGGGGATTGTCGTGCGCCGTGCCGCGCCTGCTGCTGTGCTCGTGCTGGGCCTGGCCTGCCTGACGTCCTGCGGCAGTCCGTCCGGCCCGGCCGCCGACCGCGTCACCCCCGCCGGAGCCACGGCGGCCGCGCCCGCCGCCTCGGGCTCTGCCGGCCCTGCCGCGTCCGGCGCCCCGTCCGACCCGGCCGCCCCCTCCGACTCCGCTGCGGCGGGCGGCACCATCACCGTCGCCTTCGCCGGGGACGTGCACTTCGAGGGCCGGACGGAGGCCCGCCTCGCCGGCGGCCCCGACACCGCACTCGGCCCGATCTCCCGCACGCTCGCGGCCGCCGACCTGGCGGTGCTCAACCTGGAGACGGCGATCACCGGCCGCGGCGCGCCCGAGCCCAAGACCTACACCTTCCGCACCAGCCCCAAGGCGCTGCAGACGCTGCGCGACGCCGGGGTGGACGTGGTCTCGTTGGCCAACAACCACGCCGTCGACTTCGGTGCCGACGGCCTCGCCGACACGCTCGCCGCCAAGGCCTCCTCGCCGATCCCGGTGGTCGGCTTCGGCCGCAACGCGCAGGAGGCGTACGCCCCGTACGTGACGACCGTCAAGGGCGTGAAGGTCGCGGTGCTCGCCGCCAGCCAGGTCCAGGACCTCACCAACCAGAAGTGGCGGGCCGGTTCGGCCAAGGCCGGGATCGCCTCCGCCCTCGACCCGGCCGCGCTCGTCCGGGCCGTCGGCGAGGCCAAGCGCCAGGCCCCGGTCGTCCTGGTCTACCTGCACTGGGGCGAGGAGGGGCACACCTGTCCGACCGGCGCCCAGACCGACCTCGCCCGCAAGCTCTCCGCGGCGGGCGCCACCGCGGTGGTCGGCACCCACGCCCACACCATGCTGGGCTCCGGCATGCTCGGCGACACCTACGTGGCGTACGGCTTCGGCAACTTCCTCTGGTACGGCACCTCGAACTACACCGACTCCGACGAGACCGGCGTCACCACCCTCACCCTGAGCGGGGACGGCCGCACCGTCGGCGAACGGTTCACCCCCGCGCACATCGACAAGCGCGGTGTCCCGGTGCCGCAGTCCGGTGCCGCCGCGACCGCCGCCCAGCAGCGCCGCGACCGGCTGCGCACCTGCACCGGCCTCGCCCCGGCGCCCGCGGCCCGGGACTGACCTGCCGGGCCACGCCCCCGACCCGGCCGCGGCCGGGCCCCCGATCGGCCGTGCCCACGCACGGGTGCGGCCGCGGAACCGCTGGGGCGCGGCGTGAGCAGCCCTGAACGCTCACGCCGCCCAGCGGCCCGCACTCCTCACGTCCGGCGTCCGCCGGGCCCGGCCGCGGCCAGCGGGCCATCCTGCGGGGTCGGGCGGTAGGCCCGTTCGTGCCACCAGGAGCCGTCGACCTCGACCTGCTCCCATTCCGCGGTGCGGCGCAGGATGTGCGCGGTGATCCGCTCCGGCAGCCGGACGGCGTGCTCGCGCACGTAGTGCGCGAGGCCGGAGGGCCACAGGTACTCGCCGTCGGTGAACTCGGCGGATCCGTTGACCTCGCCGCAGATGCGGCACCGGGAGACGCCGAGGAACTGGCGTGCGACGTGTCCCTGCTCCAAGTAGTCGGCGACCTCGGAGCGTTCCCACATCTCCCAGTCCGGGTCCACCAGCGCCGCGGGGTCGGGCAGGTCCGGGCTCTCGGGCGAGCACCAGTATCCGAACAGCGTCAGCCTCACGGCACGCCCCTCCCTCCCGGGCGACGGCCACGCTCCTGACGCCCGCTCACATTCGGCGATGTGAGGGGAAGCCTGCGACAGGTGCCGGGTGCACGTCAACGGCTGGGCCCTCTCTTTCGGATCGCGCCCGGCAGGATCCGGAAGAGAGGGCCCGGGCATCAGGAACCGCGCAGACGCTCGATCTCCCGGCGGTCGCGCTTGGTCGGTCGGCCGGTGCCGCGGTCGCGCAGGGCCGTCGGCGCGGCGAACTCGCGCGGCGGCGGGGGCGGCGAGTGGTCGACGTAGCACTGCGCCGCGATCTCGGCGCCGACCCGCTTGCGGATCAGCCGGGAGACCACGACGACCCGCTCCCGGCCGTCGTACCGCAGCCGGACCTCGTCCCCGGGCTTCACCGTCTGCGCGGGCTTGGCCCGTTCGTCGTTCACCCGCACGTGTCCGGCCCGGCAGGCCGCCGAGGCCATCGAACGCGTCTTCAGCAGCCGGACCGACCAGATCCAGCTGTCCACCCGTACCGGGCCCTCGTCCTCCGCCATACCCCGAGCCTAGACGCCGTCCCGACCCGCGCCGAAACCCCGGCACCGCGGTGGCCCCGCACACCGGCCGGTCGTTGCACAACGTGCCCGGTCCGGCACGGCAGGTTAGCCTGACGGGAGGACCGCCGCACCGGTGGTCCAACCGCCGAAAGGACGCCCGCGGTGTTCGTGCCCGACGAGAGTGAGCCCCTGTCCGACCGCTGTGCCCGCCCCGCCGACCTGCGGCACGCGGTCGGCACCCGGGACGTGTTCCCGATCGGTGAGCCGGCCGGCGGCGCGGGCCACCCGCACCACCGGGACGCACCCCGCCTGGTCGTCGAGTGGGACGGCCGCACCTGGCAGCCCGTGGCGATCGCCGACAGCTGGGCCGCCGCCCACCAGATGATCGTCGGCGACGGGCGGCCCCCGGTCTTCCCACAGGTCTCCGGCCGGCTGCCGGTGTTCCGGCCCGAGCCGCGCGGCCGCCACAACGACTGAGCCGTGTGCCCCGCCGGGCCGACCGGCCCGGCCGCTACGCACAACGGGTGGTCGTCGGGGCCCGGCGCGGCCCCGCCGTGCGTGCCCGCACCGCATCGAGGTGACCATGGCCGCTATGAGCCCTGACCGCGCACCGGGCCCGGCCCGGACCCCGTACGAGATCGCCAATGCCGTGGGCGAGGAGATCCGCGTCCTCAACCACCGGACCGCCGTGGGAATCGGGGCCTTCCCCGACCCGACCAGCGTGCACGACGTGGTGACGGCGCTGCACGCGATCCTCTTCCACCTGCCGCAGGCGCTGGCGCAGGCCGCCGCCGGGCTCGCCGCGATCCCCGCGGGGGAGATCAAGGTGGCGCTGCCCGACGGCGAGGGGGACACCTCGGCCGCCCGGCAGGCCCGGGTCTCCGAAGAGCTGGCACGGGCCGCCGAGACCCTGGAGGTCGCCCGGGCGCACGTCGCGGCCGCCTCCGCCTTCACCAGCGGCCTGGACCGCACCGTCCCGATCGTGGACGACGACCCGCTGGACGACCTGGTCGCCGCCTTCCACGACTGATCCGGCCCGTCCAGGACGAAGCAGCGGTGATCAGTCCTCCGGGAGCGCCGCCACGTACACCCAGGCGCCGTCCAGCCGGACGAAGGTGCTGTGCTCCTCCATGGCCCCCGGCTCGCCGCCGTCCGTGAAGTGCGCCCGGAACCGCACCGTCCCGGCGGTGTGGAACGGCCCGCCCTCCGTCGTCCCCAGGACCTCCAGCCCCGTCCAGTGCAGCCCCGGGTCGAACCCGATCCGGGGCGGCCTGGTGTCCGGGTGCCAGGTGCGCAGCAGGTAGAGCCCGTCCTGGACGGCGAAGGCGCTGTAGCGCGAGCGCATCAGCTGCTCCGCGGTGCCCGCCGCCGCCTCGCCGCGGTGTAGCCGTCCGCAGCAGCCGCCGTAGGGCCCGCCCAGGCCGCACGGGCAGGGGTCGGCGGGGGAGAATCGGGGGTGGCGGCGGCGCTTCGACATGCGTCCCATTCTGCCGGTCGCGCCGCCCGCCCCCGGAACTCGGGGCCGGGTGCTGCAACTGCCCGGCCGCGGCCCACGTCTCTTCGGGTGAGGGATCCAGGCGCGGCCCGAGGAGGCGCATCATGCGACGGTGGATCACGATCCCGATGGCACTCGTTCTCGCCGGCACCGGTGCCGTGGTGGTACCGGCCGCGGCATCCGCGACAACACCTGCGGCGACGGTGACCACATGCCCGACCGGTTGGGGCAGCCTGCCGAAGGCAGCGAACCCCGCCACCGGGCAGCACCCGCTGACCAACATCCGCACCGGCCAGCATCCGTGCTGGGACCGCATGGTGCTCGACATCCCCGGCACGACGCCCGCCGGCCACGTGGGCTACCGCGTCCAGTACGTCCCGTCGCTGATCCAGGACGGTTCGGGCCGGACGATCCCGGTGAGCGGCGGCGCGATCCTCGAGATCGTGGTCGTGGCACCGTCCTACGACCCGTCGACCGGTGCGCCGGTCTACCCGGCGAAGGCCGGCCAGTCGCTGCCCGGTGTGAACCTCAGCGGCTACCGCACCTTCAAGGACGCCAAGTTCGGCGGCAGCTTCGAGGGCCAGAGCCAGGTGGGCCTCGGTGTGCGGGCCCGACTGCCCTTCCGGGTCTTCCAGTTGGACAACCGACTGGTGATCGACGTGGCGCACAGCTGGAACGCCACCTTCTGAGCCCTACGGGCACGGCACGGGTGAACACAGGCTCCCCGGCCGGGTGCGGACCCGGCCGGGGAGCGTTCGTGCGGTCGAGGCCTACGGGAAGGCGACCAGGTTCGCCACGTTCGACGAGGAGTTGGACGGGCCCCCGGTCGAGTCGATCACGTGGTTGATGGTGCCGGTGCCGCCCAGCGACACGGTCACCATGTCGTGGAAGCGCACCCCGGAGCGGTCCGGCGCCTCGAGGGCGTGCTCGGCCACCACCGACGGGTCGGCGTTGAAGTAGCAGTAGCTGCCGAGCCCCCATGCCTCGTGGTTGGTCACCGAGTCGGCGACCTTGTAGGCGGCGTAGCCGCGGGTCGCACCGTTCATCCAGGCCGACTGGTTCGGCGGGTCGTACGGCATCTCGTTCTGGAAGAAGTACGTCCGGCCGCCGTTGCCGTTCCAGACCACCTGGGTCTGCTGGTAGTGCTCGACGAACAGGCCGTACACGGTGACGTTGGCGCCGTTGACGGTCAGGCCGTTGGCGGCGGTGTTGCTCGTCCAGCCGACGCCGCTGCCGTGGTCGGCGCGCCAGATCCACATGTGGTCGCCGACGACGTTGTTGCTGTTCACCACCAGCGACTGGGTGGCCCGGCCGACGCCCGCGCCGCCGACCCGGAAGAACACGTCGTGCAGTGAGGTCGGGTTCGCGGAGTGGTCGGCGGCGGACCCGGCCGGGCCGACCTGCATCAGCATCGCGGAGTTGGTGGTGCCGGCGTCGATCAGCAGGCCGGCCACCTTCACCCCGTCCACGTCGGCGACGGTCATCGCGGTGACGCCGTTGTCCGGGACGAGCGTGGCCAGGCCCAGGCCCAGCACCACGGTGTCCGCACGGGTCACGTCGATCGCCCGGTCGAGGTGGTAGACGCCCGGGGTGAACAGCAGGTTCCTGCCCTGGCCGAGCGCGGCGTTGATGTCGGCGGCGGTGGCACCGGGCTTCACGATGAAGAACTGGTCGATCGGCAGTGAGCCGCCCTGCTGCGCCCCGCCCGCCCAGGTGGTGCCGCTGCTGCTGCTGCGCAGCGCCGGGACGAACACCTTGTAGGCGCCGGCCCCGTCCACGTACAGGAAGGGCTTCTCGCGGACGACCGGGGTCCGGTCGACGGTGGTGTAGGGCGGGCTGGGAAAGGAGTTCGCCGGGGCGTTGACGTCGCCGACGAAGACCATGTTCCAGTTGGAGCCCGTCCAGCTGCCCCACTGGGTGTTCCGGGAGAGCCACTGCTGCTGGGAGCCGGAGCGGACCTGGCCGTCGATCTTCGAGTCGGCGATGAAGCCGCCGCTCGACCAGCCGCCGTCGTCCAGCTGGAGGTTGCCGCGGACGTGCATCCGCCGGTACGGCGCGGCCTGCGAGACGGCCCAGCGGTCGGTGCCGCCCGTGGGGTTGACCGAGAGGTTCTCCGCGGAGCGCCAGAAGTTCTGGGTGGCGTTGCCCTGGAACCAGTCCGCCTCGGCGTGCACGGCGCCGTTGATCGTGACGTCGTCGGGGGAGAGGCCGAGCCCGGCGACCTGGGTGTAGAAGCCGACGTTGGCGTCCACGCCGTAGCTGCCGGGTTTGAACAGCAGGGCCTGGCGCTGGGCGCCGAACTGATTGGTCTCCTGCTGGGAGAAGACCGAGTTCAGCTTCGCCTGGATTGTCGAGGCGGGCATCGACGGGTCGAAGACCGTCACGTTGGGCCCGAAGTCCGGGGTGCCGGGCGGGTTCTGGCTGCCGCTGCCGAAGGAGAAGGACTGCGCGGCCGTCCCGTTGCAGGTCCACTGCTGGAGCTGGACGGCGTCCGCGGTGGAGGCGCTCGGCACGTCCAGGCACTTGCCGCTGTTGCGGTTGACGAAGTGGTAGGCGCCGCCGGCCTCGGCGACCGCCTGCCACTGCTGGTTGAGGCCGCCGCCGTACGTCCAGAGCTGGATCTTCGCGCCGTCCGCGGTGGACACGTCGGTGACGTCGAGCACCTTGCTGGTGTCGTTCCGGGCGTTGATGCGGACGTAGCCGCCACCGGCGTCCTGGAACTGCCACTGCTGGGCGCCGGTGCCGTTGCAGCCGTACTGCTGCACGGCGGTCCCGTTGGCGGTCGCGGCGGCCGCGGCGTCCACGCACTTGCCGCTGTGCTGCGCGACGAGGGCGGTGGATCCGGTGGGCAGGCCGGCGGCCTGCGCCGCCTGGCCCTGGACGAGCAGCACGGCGGTGGACGCCGAGGCGATCAGGCCGACGGCGGTGACCAGCGGCAGGGCCCGGCGCCGGGCGTGCGCCCGCCGGTGCACGGGTGGGGTTGGCATGGGGATCGCTCCTGTTCTGTCGGGGCGCGGCGTCAGGCCGGCAGGGTCCACTGCTGGTTGGCGCTGCCGAAGCAGTCCCAGATCTGCAGCCGGGTGCCGTTGGCGGAGCTGGGCCCGGTGGCGTCCAGGCAGCGGCCGGAGACGGGGTTCACCAGGGTCTTGTCGGCGCGGGCCTGCCACTGCTGGGCGCCGGTGCCGTTGCAGTCGTAGAGCTGCACCTGGGTGCCGTTGGCGGTGCCGGCGGCGGTGACGTCCATGCACTTGCCGAGCGCGCGGACCGTGCCGTCGGTGCCGACCGTCCAGGTCTGCGCGGCGGTGCCGTTGCAGTCGTACAGCTGGATCGCGGTGCCGTTGGCGCTGTTCGCCGCGGCCACGTCCACGCATGTGCCGCCGTAGCCGGTGATCCGGCCGGTGCGGCCGGTGGGCGGCGGGGTGGTGCCGCCGGTCAGCGCGTCGAAGGTCCTGGTGAACTGGTACGCGGACTGCGGGGTGCCGCTGCAGGAGTCGGAGAGGGTGCCGTTGGCGGCGCAGGCCCTGTCGCGGCCGATCGCCCAGAAGGCGAGCTGCTGGATGCCGTGCGAGGCGGCGAAGGACTCCAGGGTCGAGGCGTTGCCGGTGGTGAAGACCTCGGCGGTGGTGTCGTTGACCCCGATCATGGGGGTGTTGCCCTCCATCGCCCACAGCTGGTCGGAGGTCTTGCCCGGCCAGATCTGGCCGAGCTGGGTGTGCAGGCCGTTCGCGGCGTTGATCGCGGCCTGCCCCATGTCCATGGCCGGGCCGTAGTCCATGGTCATGATGTTGACCATGTTGACGTCGAGGCCGCGGCTCTTGGCGTTGTTCAGCAGGCTGATCGAGTTGGACTCCAGGCCGGACGGGCTGACCGGCAGTGTGTAGTTGACGGCGAGCCGCTTGCCGGCCGCCGCGTACTGCTGCTGGAGGGCGGCCAGCGCCTGGTTGCGGCGGTCGTTGGCGGCGGTGTCGTTCAGCGCCGAGCCCTCGATGTCGAGGTCGATCCGGGTCAGGCCGAGGGTGTCGACGACCCGCTTGTACTGGGCCTGCAGCGCCGGGACGCTGGTGCAGGCCTGGCCGAGCTCGGTGCCGGCCGCGCCGCCGAAGGAGGCGATCACGTCGCCGCCGGCCGAGCGGAGGCCGTTGATCGCGCTCTGCCAGGAGGCGTCGGCTATGTCGGTGTTGCCGTTGAAGGTGGCGGTGCAGCTCCCGTTGCTGATCACGAAGGCCAGCGTGAAGTACTTGAGGCCGGTGGCGTTGCGCACATCGGTCATCACCGAGGGCGAGTTCCAGGTCTCCAGGTAGGGGGCGGCGAAGTGGGCCGGGAAGCCCGGGCCGGGGTTTGCTGCGGCGGCGGCCGGCGAGCCGCCGGCGATCAGCAGGGCGGCGGCCGTCGCGGGCAGCGCGACCGCCGTCGCCGCGGTGCGGACAAGGGTGCGGATCAAGGCTGTCTCCTCCTGCCCCGGGCGGTTCGCCGGGGCGTGGTGGGGGTGAGGATCAGGGACCTTTGCGTTCACGAAGTGAACATGGTGCAGCTCTCGACGCCTGGCCGGCAGATCGACCGTCCGACGGGCGACTTGGCTGCGGTGGTGCGGACGGATCGTCCTCCGATCCGTCAAAGTCCGCCCTTCTGCCACCAACTGGTGTTGTGTCACCAACTCGTTCAGGGCGCGGAGGGCGGCGAGCGGGCCCCGGCGAATTGGTCTGGACCCTTTTTCAGAACGTGAAGTTAGGCCCGTTGAACCATTCGCGTCAACCCCCGTGCGTACAGAACCCGAAGGCAGAACGCCCGGTCACTCTCCGTGTCCCGGGGCGCCGACACCCGGGGAGCGGTGGAGTATGAGGAAGAGAGGAGACCACCGGACGGGGTGAGACGCGATGGAAGACCGCCGCTTCCCCTTCCTCGACGGCGTCGCCGGGGCGCTCGTCGACGGCAGTGGCACGATCGTCGGCTGCACCAGCGCCGCCGAGGAACTTCTCGCCCTGCCCGCCCGCGCCCTCGTCGGCCGTGCCCTGCGCGACCTGCTCGCCGCCCCGGAGGCCTGGCGCGGCCCCGACGAGTCCGGCCCCGGCGGCTGGGACGGCCAGGTCACCGTCCGCACCGGCGACGGCCGCCCGCTCAACCTCTTCGTCCGCGTCCTCACCCTGCACGGCGACAACCCCAACGACCCCACCGCCACCCGGCAGGTCGTCCTCGGCGCCAAGTCCTCCACCGTCGCCCGATGGCGCCAGGACCAGGCGTTCACCCGCGAACTCTTCCTCCAGGACCGCTTCGGCCTCGCCGTCTTCGACACCGACCTGCAGATCGTCCGCACCAACACCCACCTGCTGCCCTACTCCGGCGTCCCGCCCACCCTCAGCGGCCTCAAGCTCGCCGACTTCCTGCAGACCGAGGACGCCGTCGCCCTGGAGGCCCACCTGCGCGAGGTCCTGGAGACCGGCCGCCCGCTGGTCCTCGCCGAAGGGCTCGCCCGCACCGTCGTCGACCCCCGTGGCGGCCGGATGATGGCCATCTCCGCCTTCCGCCTGCAGGACTCCGAGGGCGTCGTCATCGGCCTCACCGTGCTCTTCACCGACATCACCGAACAGCACCGCTCCCGGCAGCGCCTCGCCCTGCTGCACCGGGTCACCGCCGCCGCCGGCAGCTCGCTCTCCGTCACCGGCACCGCCGAGGGCCTCGCCAAGGCACTCGTGCCGGACTTCGCCGACGTCGCCGTGGTCGACATCGCCGCCGCCGTCTTCACCGGCGACGAACCCGTCCCCGACCCCACCGGGCGCCTGGTGCTGCGCCGCACCGCCGTCGCCGGCCCGCCCGAGTCCGCGCCCGCCACCGGTGACACCGTCCTGGTCCGGGCCGACGGTTCCCCCGACCGTGCCACCGCCGCCGAACCCGCCCACGACTGGGAGATCACCGCCCCGCTGGCCGCCCGCGGCATCCTGCTCGGCCAGGTCACCAGCCGCCGCAACCGCTGGAAGGACCGCTACGAGGAGGGCGACCGGCTGCTGCTCGCCGAGATCGCCGCCCGCGCCGCCCTGGCCGTCGACAACGCCCGCCGCTACACCCGTGAGCACCGCGCCGCCGTCGGCCTCCAGCGGAGCCTGCTGCCGCCGGCCGTCCGCACCGTGGCCGCCGTCTCCACCGCCAGCGTCTACCTGCCCACCGACAGCGCCGGAGGTGTCGGCGGCGACTGGTTCGACGTCATCCCGCTCTCCTCCGCCCGGGTCGCGCTGGTCGTCGGCGACGTCGCCGGACACGGACTGCAGGCCACCGCCACCATGGGCCGGCTGCGCACCGCCGTCCGCACCCTCGCCGACCTCGACCTCGAACCCGACGAACTGCTCGTCCACCTCGACGACCTGGTCTCCCAGCTGCTCTTCGAGGGCGACTTCACCGGCGACGCCGAGGAGGACGACGCCGACGAACCCACGGACACCGCCCGCGCCGGCCGGCGGCACCGACCCGACCCCGGCTCGGTCGGCGCGACCTGCCTGTACGCCGTATACGACCCGGTCACCCGCGCCTGCACCGTGGCCAGCGCCGGCCACCCGCCGCCCGCCGTCGCCGGCCCCGACGGCACCGCCCACTTCCTGCCCGTCACCCCCGGCCCGCCGCTCGGCGTCGGCGGCCTGCCCTTCGAGTCCTCCGAGACCGCCCTCGAGGCGGGCAGCGTCCTCGCTCTCTACACCGACGGCCTGATCGAACGCGGCGAGGGCGACATCGACGAGGGCATGGCCGAGATCCGGCGGCGGCTGGCCGCCGTCGCACGGGAGGACCGCCCGCTGCGCGATGCCGCCCTGCAACTCGTCGCGGGGCTGCCGCCCACCCGGCTGCGCGACGACGTCACCCTCCTCCTCGCCCGCACCCGGGCCGTCCCCGCCGAGGCCACCGCCACCTGGACGGTCGATCCCGACCCCGCCGAGGTCGCCCGGGTCCGCGCCGACGCCACCGCCCGGCTCACCGAGTGGGGCCTCGACGAACTGGCCTTCACCACCGAACTCGTCCTCAGCGAACTGGTCACCAACGCCATCCGGTACGCCGGCGGCCCGCTCGGCGTCCGCCTGATCCGGGCCGACACGCTGACCTGCGAGGTCTCCGACGGCAGCAGCACCCAGCCCCGGATGCGCCGCGCCCGCCTCACCGACGAGGGCGGCCGCGGCCTCTACCTCGTCGCCCAGCTGACCGACCGCTGGGGCAGCCGCTACACCTCCGCCGGCAAGACCATCTGGACCGAACAGGAACTCCCGACCGACTCCTGACGATCCCCGCGGGGCCTGGGACCGACCGATGGGGCAAGCACCCAGGGGCGCGGGGAACTGCGCAATCCGGATGCGGGCCACTGCACGGAACACGGCTTGGCCCGTACCGTTCCGACAGCCACATCCGACGTGCGCCAGTTCTCCCGAGCCTTCGGCCGGGAGGTGCTCCCGTGCGCCCCTGCGGCGCCGCCCTCACCGCAAGGTGCCCCGCAGGAACTCCCTGTTCAGGGCCGAGATCGCCGACAGCGGGATCCCCTTCGGGCAGGCCGTCGCGCACTCGCCGGTGTTGGTGCACCCGCCGAAGTCCTCGGCGTCCATCGCGCCGACCATCCCCCGGACCCGGCTCGACCGCTCCGGCGCGCCCTGCGGCAGCAGGTTCAGGTGCACCACCTTCGCCGCCGTGAACAGCATCGCCGACCCGTTCGGACACGCCGCCACGCAGGCCCCGCAGCCGATGCAGGCGGCGTGCTCGAAGGCCGCGTCCGCAGCCTCCTTCGGCACCGGCGTGGCGTGCGCCTCCGGGGCGCTGCCGGTGGGCGCGGTGATGTACCCGCCCGCGCCGATCACCCGGTCCAGTGCGGAGCGGTCCACCACCAGGTCCTTGACCACCGGGAAGGCCGCGGCCCGCCACGGTTCCACGTCCACCGTGGCGCCGTCCTCGAAGTGCCGCATGTGCAGCTGGCAGGTGGTGGTCGGCTGCGGCCCGTGTGCCTGCCCGTCGATGACCATGCCGCAGGCGCCGCAGATGCCCTCGCGGCAGTCGTGGTCGAAGGCCACCGGTTCCTCGCCGCGCAGCGCCAGCGTCTCGTTGAGGGTGTCGAGCATCTCCAGGAAGGACATGTCGGGGCTGATGTCGCCGACCCGGTAGGTGCTGAACCCGCCGGGGTCGTCGGGGCCGGCCTGCCGCCAGATCCGCAGGGTGAGGTTCATGCGTAGCTCCGCTGGGTGGGGTGGACGTACTCGAAGTCGAGCTGCTCGCGGTGGAGCACGGGGGCACGGCCGGTGCCGGTGAACTCCCAGGCGGCGGCGTACGAGAAGGCCTCGTCGTCGCGGAGCGCCTCGCCCTGCTCGGTGCGGCTCTCCTCGCGGAAGTGCCCGCCGCAGGACTCGGTGCGGTGCAGCGCGTCCAGGCACATGAGTTCGGCCAGTTCCAGGTGGTCTGCGACCCGGTTCGCCTTCTCCAACTGCTGGTTGAGGCTCTCGCCGGTGCCGGGCACGGTGACCCTCCGCCAGAACTCCTGGCGCAGTTCCGGGATCCGGGCCAGCGCCCGGCGCAGCCCGGCGTCGTTGCGGGCCATCCCGCACTCGTCCCACATGATCCGGCCGAGTTCGCGGTGGAAGGACTCCGGCGTGCGGTCGCCGCGGACGGACAGCAGCCTGTCCAGTCGCTCCACGACCTCCTGCCGGACGGCCTCGACCTGCGGGTGCCCCGGGTCGAGCGGCTCCGATTCCTGCCGCGCCAGGTAGTCGTTGAGCGCGGGCGGCAGCACGAAGTAGCCGTCCGCGAGCCCCTGCATGAGGGCGCTCGCGCCGAGCCGGTTGGCGCCGTGGTCGGAGAAGTTGGCCTCGCCGATCGCGAACAGCCCCGGGACGGTGGTCTGCAGGTCGTAGTCCACCCACAGGCCGCCCATGGTGTAGTGCACCGCGGGGTAGATCCGCATCGGCACCCGGTACGGGTCCTCCGCGGTGATCCGCTCGTACATCTCGAAGAGGTTGCCGTAGCGCGCGGAGACGGTGTCCCGGCCCAACCGGGCGATGGCGTCGGCGAAGTCGAGGTAGACGCCCTGCCCGCCGGGACCGACGCCGCGGCCCTCGTCGCAGACCGCCTTGGCGGCCCGGGAGGCGATGTCGCGCGGCACCAGGTTGCCGAAGGACGGGTACATCCGCTCCAGGTAGTAGTCCCGCTCGGCCTCGGGGATCTCCCCGGGCGGGCGGGTGTCGCCGGCGGCCTTCGGCACCCAGATCCGGCCGTCGTTGCGCAGCGACTCGCTCATCAGGGTGAGCTTCGACTGGTGGTCGCCGGAGCGCGGGATGCAGGTGGGGTGGATCTGGGTGAAGCACGGGTTGCCGAACCACGCGCCGCGCCGGTGCGCCCGCCACACCGCGGTGGCGTTGGAGTTCTTGGCGTTGGTCGACAGGTGGAAGACGTTGCCGTACCCGCCGGTCGCCAGCACCACCGCGTCCGCCAGGTGGGTGGACACCTCGCCGGTGACCAGGTCCCGTGCGACGATCCCGCGGGCCCGCCCGTCGACCACCACCAGGTCGAGCATCTCGGTGCGGGGGTGCATCTCCACCCCGCCGCCCGCGATCTGGCGCGACAGCGCCTGGTAGGCGCCGAGCAGCAGCTGCTGCCCGGTCTGCCCGCGGGCGTAGAAGGTGCGCTGCACCTGGACACCGCCGAACGACCGGGTGTCCAGCAGCCCGCCGTACTCCCTCGCGAAGGGCACGCCCTGCGCCACGCACTGGTCGATGATCTCCACCGAGATCTGCGCCAGCCGGTGCACGTTGGACTCCCGCGCCCGGAAGTCCCCGCCCTTGACGGTGTCGTAGAACAGCCGGCGGACGCTGTCGCCGTCGTTGCGGTAGTTCTTCGCCGCGTTGATGCCGCCCTGCGCGGCGATCGAGTGCGCCCGCCGCGGAGAGTCCTGGAAGCAGAACTGCACCACCCGGTAGCCCTGTTCGGCGAGGGTCGCGCCGGCGGAGGCGCCGGCCAGGCCGGTGCCGACCACGATCACGGTGTGCCTGCGGCGGTTCGCCGGGTTCACCAGCTTCGCCTCGAACCGCCGCCGGTCCCACCGCTGTTCGATCGGCCCGGCGGGCGCCCTGGTGTCGGCGACCGGCGCGCCGACGGTGTAGTCGAGGTACGGGGTCACTTCACCGCTCCGATCATCACGGCCACCGGCACGGCGAGGAAGCCGGCCGTCAGCACCAGCGCCAGCACGTTCGCCGTCGCCTTCAACACCCGGTCCCGGCGGGCGTTGTTGACGCCCAGGGTCTGCGCCGCGCTCCAGAAGCCGTGCCGCACGTGCAGCCCGACCGCGAGCATCGCGACGATGTAGATCCCGCCGCCGTACCAGGTCGAGAAGGACGCCACCACGTTCTGGTACGGGTGGCCCTCCTCGGCCCGCGGGTTCACGGTCAGCGTGGTCAGGTCGAGGATGTGCCAGACGATGAACAGGGCGAGGATCACCCCGCCCCAGCGCATCGTCCGGGTCGCGTAGCTCGACCGCGCCCGGCGCCGCGCGTACTTCTGCGGCCGCGCCGCGAGGTCGCGCCGGCTCAGCTGGTACGCGGCGACGCCGTGCCCCACCACCGAGGCCAGCAGCACCACCCGGGCGATCCACAGGAACCACGCGTGCCCGAGGAAGGGCTGTCCGACGGTGCGCAGCCACGCCGCGTAGCCGTTGAGGTCGTCCGGCCCGAAGAAGATCTTCAGATTGCCGAGCATGTGCGCCACCAGGTACAGCAGCATCACCGCGCCGGTGGCGGCCATCACCGCCTTCTTGCCGATCGTCGAACCCCACAGCGCCGCCAGGGCGTGCCGCGGCCGACGCGTTCCAGTCGCCAGAGCCATGCGCCCCACGCTAGGAAAGGCACCTACCCGCCGTCCAAGACATGAACGGGCTCATCACCATAGGATGCGGCTATGGAAAACGGGGGCGCGGGGAACTGCGCACTTCGGATGCGGGCACTGCGCGTGCCAGGGGTCGGCCCGGACTTGCGCCGTGTACCGCTCCCGGACTGCGCAGGTCCCCGCGCCCCTGACGACCCCCACCAAGGCAACCACCGTGCAACTCCAGCAGCTCCGCTACTTCACCGCCGTCGCCGAGCTCGGCAACTTCACCCGGGCCGCCGAGCGGCTGCACGTCGCACAACCCTCGCTCTCCCAGCAGATCAAGGCACTGGAGCGGGAGTTGGGTGCTGAACTACTGCACCGCAGCCGCGGCGCCACGACCCCCACCGACGCGGGCGAGGCCCTGCTGCCGCTGGCCCGCCGCATCCTCGCCGACACCGACAGCGCCCGGCTCGCCGTTCAGGAGACGGTGCAGCTGCGCCGCGGCCGGGTCCGTCTCGGTGCCCCGCCCAGCCTGTGCGTCAGTCTGCTGCCGGACGTGCTCGGTGCCTTCCGCACCCGCTTCCCCGGTGTCGACCTGCAGGTCAGCGAGGGCGGCTCCGGCGACCTGGTCTCCGCCCTGGGCGCCGGCGAGCTCGACCTGGCCCTGATCGTCTCGCCGAGCCCGGGCGGAGCCCTGCCGGGCCTGGACGTCACCCCGCTGCTGCACGAGGACCTGGTCCTGGTCTCCGCCGAGCCGCTGCCCGGACAGGCCGTGCCGGTGGGGGAGTTGCGGGATCGCCACCTGGTGATGTTCCGGACGGGCTACGCGCTGCGCGACGTCACCCTGGCGGCCTGCCGGGAGGCCGGCTTCGAGCCGCGTTTCGCCGTCGAGGGCGGTGAGATGGACGCCGTGCTCGGCTTCGTCCGGGCCGGCCTCGGACCGGCGGTCGTGCCCGCCATGGTCGCCGCCCGCTCGGGCCTGCCGACCACCCGGTTCACCGGCGCCGGCCTCGGCCGGACCATCTCGCTCGCCCACGGCCGGGACGTCCCGCTCGGGCGGGCCGCCGAGCGGATGCGCGCCACCGTCGCCGAACGGCTGGCCGCACAGGCACGGCGCGGCGAGCTGCCGGCAGGGACCCGGCTGCTCGCCGCGCCGTGAGCGCGGGCGGGCGCGGTCAGCAGATCCGCGGCAGCTGCTCGCCGACCGGCAGATCGATCACCCGGGTGCCGCCGAGCGCGGTGCGGGCCACCACCATCCCGGGGTGGTCGGCGACGCACTCGCCGATCACCGCCGCGCCCGCGCCGTACGGGTGCGCCCGCATCGCCTCCAGGACGGCGTCCGCGTGCTGCCGTGGCACGAAGGCGACCAGCTTGCCCTCGTTGGCGACGTAGAGCGGGTCGAGGCCGAGGATCGCGCAGGCGTTGGCGACCTCCGGCGGCACCGGGATGCTCCGCTCCTGGACGACCACGCCGACGCCGGCCGCCGCGGCGATCTCGTTGAGCGAGGCGCCGAGGCCCCCGCGGGTGGGGTCGCGCAGCACGTGCAGGTCCGGGGTGACGGCCAGCATCGCCTGCACCAGCCCGCCGAGCGGGGCGCAGTCGCTCTGCACGTCCACGCCGAACTCCAGGCCCTCGCGCACGCTCATCACGGCGACGCCGTGCAGCCCGATCGGCCCGCTGACGATCACCACGTCGCCGGGCTCGGCCCGCTGCGGCCGCAGGTCCACCCCGGCGGGGATCAGCCCGATGCCCGCCGTGTTGAGGTAGATCCCGTCGCCGCGGCCGGCCTCGACGACCTTGGTGTCGCCGGTGGCCACCTCGACCCCGGCGGCCCGCGCGGCCGCGCCGAGCGCCTGGGCGACCCGGGCCACCTGTGCCGTCTCGACGCCCTCCTCCAGGATGAACCCGCAGGACAGGTAGGCGGCCGCGGCACCGCTCATCGCCAGGTCGTTGACGGTGCCGTTGACCGCCAGGTCGCCGATGCTGCCGCCGGGGAAGAACAGCGGCCGCACCACGTACGAGTCGGTGGAGAAGGCGAGCCGCACCCCGCCGAGGGTGACGGCGGCGGAGTCGCCGAGCGCGGCGAGCACCGGGCCGCCGAAGGCGGGCGCGAAGACGTGCTCGACGAGTTCGGCGGAGAGCGCCCCGCCGCCGCCGTGCCCCATCACCACCCGCGGGTGGTCGCGCAGCGGCAGCGGGCAGCTCCAGTTGGAGAAGTCGGGGGCGGCGAGGGTGTCGGTGTCAGGCAACGGGGCTCGCCTCCAGCGGTGCGGCGGGTGCGGCGGGTGCACCCAGGCGGCGGTACAGGTAGTAGGCGGCGCAGGCGCCCTCGCTGGAGACCATGGTCGCGCCCAGCGGGTTGCGCGGCGTGCAGACGGTGCCGAAGGCCTCGCACTCGTTCGGCTTGAGCAGGCCCTGCAGCACTTCGCCGGCCCGGCAGGCGGCGGGCTCGCAGGTGTTCACGTCGCCCACGTCGAAGCGGTGCTCGGCGTCGAACTCGCGGTAGCGCGAGGACAGTCGCCAGCCGCTCTGCGGGATGGTGCCGATCCCGCGCCAGGCGCGGTCGGTGGTCTCGAAGACGTCGGCGAGCATGGCCTGCGCGGCCGGGTTGCCCTCGTCGCGCACCGCCCGGGGGTAGGCGTTGTCCACGGCGTGCTCGCCGCGCTCCAGTTGGCGCACGGTGCGGCGGATGCCCTCCAGGATGTCCAGCGGCTCGAAGCCGGTGACGACGATCGGGACCCTGAACCGCTCGGCGAGCTCAGGGTATTCGGCCGTGCCCATCACCGAGCAGACGTGCCCGGCGGCGAGGAAGCCCTGCACCCGGCAGTCCGGCGACTGCATGATCGCCTCGATCGCCGGGGGCACCCGGACGTGCGAGACCAGCAGGCTGAAGTTCCGGATGCCGCGCTTCTTCGCCTGGTACACCGTCATGGCGTTGGGCGGGGCAGTGGTCTCGAAGCCGATGCCGAAGAACACCACCTGCTTGTCCGGGTTCTGCTCGGCGATCCGCAGCGCGTCCAGCGGGGAGTAGACCACCCGCACGTCGCCGCCCTCGCTGCGGACCCGGAACAGGTCCTTGCCCGTGCCCGGTACCCGCAGCATGTCGCCGAAGGAACAGAAGATCACCTCGGGACGGGAGGCGATCTCCAGCGCCTTGTCGATCACCTCCAGCGGGGTGACGCACACCGGGCATCCCGGCCCATGGATCAACTCGACGCCCTCCGGCAGCAGTTGGTCGATTCCGTGCCGGATGATGGTGTGCGTCTGGCCGCCGCACACCTCCATCAGCGCCCAGGGGCGGGTGACGGCGGCCCGGATGTCGTCGAGCAGCCGCCGGGCCAGCTCCGGGTTCTGGAACTCCTCCAGGTACTTCACGTGGTCTCCGCCTCCTTCGGGGCGCCCGCGGCCGCCTCCCACGGGTCGCCGAACTCCTCCTGCAGCAGCCCGAGCTCCTCGAACAGCTCAAGGGTCCGGCGGGCCGACTCCTCGTCCAGGCGCTGCAGCGCGAACCCGACGTGCACGATCGCGTACTCGCCGACCGCGAGGTCGGGCAGGTACTCCAGGCACACGTCCTTCACCACGCCGCCGAAGTCCACGACGGCCATCCGGGTGCCGTCGCGCTCCTCGATCTCCATCACCCTGCCGGGCACCGCCAGGCACATCGGCTGCTCCCTCGTTCGTCCTCCGGGGCGGGGGCGGGTGCGCCCCCGCCGTTCAGCTGCCGGTCCGGCCGGCCACCACGAGCTGACCGAGCGCCAGACCGCCGTCGTTGGGCGGCACCAGCCGGTGCCGCAGCACGGTGAAGCCGGCCGCCCGGAGCCGGTGCAGGCACTCCTCGGTGAGCAGCGCATTGCCGAACACCCCGCCGGTGAGCGCCGCCGTGCCGAGCCCGGTCCGCTCCCGCGCCGCCAGGCACCACCGCTCCACCAGGGCGGCCACCGCGCCGTGGAAGCGCCGGGCGACCACCGTGGTCGGTACGCCCGCCGCCAGGTCGGCCACCACCGCGCCCAGCACCGGGTCGGGCTCGGCCACCGACACGCCGTCCTCGTCCCGCATCCCGAAGGCGTACGGTTCGCCGGAGTCCTCGGCGCCCAGCGCGGCGGCCTCCAACTCCACCGCGGCCTGGGCCTCGTAGCCGGCCCGGTGGCAGATCCCGGCGAGCGAGGAGACGGCGTCGAAGAGCCGCCCCATGCTGGAGGTCGGCACGCAGTTCAGCCCGCGCGCCAACTGCTGCCGCAGCACGGCCAGTTCGTCGGCAGGGCAGGCGGCCGTGCAGGGCAGCCCGGGCGTCCACGGCAGACCGGCCGCGTACAGGTGGGCGAGCGCCATCCGGTACGGCCGCTCCACCGCGGCGTCCCCGCCGGGCAGCGGCACGTGGCCGAGCCGGCCGAAGCGCTCGAAGCCGTCGTAGTCGGCGAGCAGCACCTCGCCGCCCCAGACCGTGCCGTCCTCGCCGTAGCCCGTGCCGTCGAAGGCGATGCCGATGACCCGCCCGGTGCCGTCGAGCCCGTGCTCGGCCATCGCCGAGGCGACGTGCGCGTGGTGGTGCTGCACGGTGCGGACCTCGCGGCCGTGGGCTTGCCGCCGGGCCCACTGTGCGGAGCGGTACCGCGGGTGCCGGTCGGCGGCCAGCAGTTCCGGCCGGACCCCGGTGACGGCCGCCAACTGGGCGACCGCCCGGCCGAATCCGGCGAGGGTCGCCAGGTCGTCCATGTCGCCGACGTGCCCGGACGGCCAGGCGGTGCGCCCCTCGGCCAGCGCGAAGGTGTTCTTGAGGTCCCCGCCGACGGCGAGCACCGGGCGGACGTCGACGGGCAGCGGTACCGGCAGCGGCGCATAGCCGCGCGAGCGGCGCACCGGCAGCACCTCGCCGTCCACCACCCGCACCACCGAGTCGTCGCAGGGCACGTGGATCGGCCGGTCGTGCGCCAACCAGCCGTCCACCAGCGGTGCGAGGCGATCCAGTGCCTCGGCGTCGTCGGTGACGATCGGCTCGCCGGAGAGGTTGCCGCTGGTCATCACCAGCACCCGCGGCCCCGGCGGATCCCCGGGCAGGCCGAGCAGCAGCCGGTGCAGCGGCGTGTACGGCAGCATCACGCCGAGGTCGGGGCAGCGCGGCGCGACACCCTCGGCAAGCCCGCGGGCGCCGGGTCGGCGGCGCAGCAGCACGATCGGCCGGGCGGCGGACTCCAGGGCGGCCCGTTCGGCCTCACCGACCCGGGCCAGCGCGGCCGCCTCGGCGGGTGACCCGGCCATCACCGCGAAGGGCTTGTCGCCCCGCCGCTTGCGCCGCCGCAGTTCGGCCACCGCGGCGGCACTGCCCGCGTCGCAGGCCAGGTGGTAGCCGCCGATGCCCTTGACGGCGAGCACCGCGCCCTGGGCGAGCAGCCTGCGGGCGTCCTCCAGCGCCGCCGCCCCGCGCAGTCCGGCTCGCCCGGGCACGGTGAGCGAGAGCTCGGGCCCGCAGGCGTGGCAGCAGATCGGCTGGGCGTGGAAGCGCCGGTCGGCCGGGTCGGTGTACTCGCGTTCGCAGTCCGCGCACATCGGGAAGCCGGCCATGGTGGTGGCGGCGCGGTCGTAGGGCAGTGCGGTGACGATGGTGAACCGCGGCCCGCAGTTGGTGCAGCTGATGAACGGGTGGCGGTGCCGCCGGTCGGCCGGGTCGGCGAGTTCGGCCAGGCAGTCGGCGCAGGTGGCGGTGTCCGGCGGGATCAGGGTGCGGCTGCCGCCGCCGCCCGCGGACGGCACGATGGCGAACCCGTCCGTGCCGGTGGCCTCGATCGGCTCGTGCACCACCGAGGCGACCCGGGCCAGCGGGGGCGCGTCGTCCGCGATCCGCCGGCAGAACGCGGCGACGGCGTCCGGCAGACCCTCGACCTCGGCGAGCACCCCCTCGCCGGTGTTGGTGACGTGTCCGGCGAGCCGCAGTTCGGCGGCGAGCGAGTGCACGAAGGGGCGGAAGCCCACGCCCTGGACGATCCCGCCGACCCGTACCAGCCGCCGTTCGACGGCGGGCGCCTGCGGCGCGGCGGTCACGAGACGGCCGGCGGCAGCGCCGGTTCCCGGTGCGGGTGGCCGTGCCCGTGCTCGTGGGTGTGGGTGTGGCCGTGCTCGTGGGCGTGCCCGTGCCCCTGGTCGGGACCGTGGGGTGCGGCCGGCGGCCCGTGGTGGTGTCCGGCGGACGGCACGCCCATCACCGGCCGGTGCACGGCGCCGCCCTCCAGCACCGCGGTCGCCCGGTCCAGCAGCAGCCCGACACCCTGCCCGGTGCGGGCCGAGGTGAACAGCACCTCCACCCCCGGGTTCACCCGCTCGACGTGGGTGAGGAAGGCCTGCTCGTCGAAGTCCACGGCCTCGGCCAGGTCCGCCTTGGTCACCACCACCAGGTTCGCCAGCCCGAACGCCGTCGGGTACTTCAGCGGCTTGTCCTCGCCCTCGGTCACCGAGGCCAGCGCCACCCGCAGGCTCTCCCCGAGGTCGTACGAGGCCGGGCAGACCAGGTTGCCCACGTTCTCCACGAACAGCAGCCGGGTCTCCTCGGGCAGCCAGCCGTCCAGGTGACGGGCGAGCGTCGCCGCCTCCAGGTGGCAGAGCCCGTCGGTCAGCACCTGCTTCACCGGGGCGCCCGAACGGGCCAGGCGCAGCGCGTCGTTCTCGGTGGCGAGGTCGGCGGTGAGCGCGGCGACGGCCGTGCCGCGCCGCCCGGCGAGCAGCAGTTCGGCCTCCAGCAGTGCGGTCTTGCCGCTGCCGGGGCTGGAGAGCAGGTTCACCGCGACGGTGCCGCGGGCGGCGAGCGCCTCGCGCAGCTCCCGGGCGGCGTCCTCGTTGCGGGCCAGCACGGCCTGCTGGAGGTCGACAACTCGGCACATGGCGTCAGCCTTCCTGGTCGGCGTACGCCGGCCGGTCCGCCCAGCGGACGCTGCGGATCTGCAGCTCCCGCCCGGTCAGCAACTCGGTGGCCGCACCGTCGCCGCAGCCGGGGCAGGCCAGTTCGGGCGGCATCCCGACCGCCCACCCGGTGCCGCAGGCGCCGCACCGGGCGCGCGCCGCAACCGGCTCGGTGATCAGCTCGGCGCCCTCCAGGACCGTTCCGGAGCAGGCGAGTTCGAAGCAGAAGTGCAGCGAGTCCGGCACCACACCGGCCAGTTCGCCGACCTGCAGCAGCACCGACTCGACCCGGCCCGCGCCCTCGGGGGCGGCCTGCGCCACCTGGTCCACCACGGCCATGGCGATCGACATCTCGTGCATCGGCACCCGCTTTGCGGCTGGAGGCGGTGACCGGACGGTCGGGGACCATTACAGGCCGCGGCCCCGGGACGCGGGGTGCGCCGCGCCGTGGGCGCGGCGCCCGCTACGCCATTCGCAGCACTGCCGCGCGGTCACATCTGCCGGATCTTCAGGTACCGCTTGATGTCCGGCAGGCTCTGGACGAAGACGGCCGCGGCGGCGGCGCTGACGAGGACGATCAGGAACTTGCGCATGAGGGTGCCTCTCTGTCGGTGGTAGCGCTTCGGTCGGACGGCGGGACGGCGCCCGGATCGGCGGGTCCGCCGCCGAGCAGCCGGAGGATCACGGCGACGGCCTCGTCGACGGCCGCGGCGACCGGGGCGCTGAGCCCCATGCCCTCCTCGACCGTCTCCGGCTCGCAGCCGACCACGAACACCTGCCGGGGCGGGCTTCCGCCGGTGCCGGCGGCGAGCGTGGCGAGCAGCGACAGCACCGCGTCCGGGCCCATCCGGTGGCCGTCCAGCGCGGGCGCCTGCGGCTCGATCGCCCCGGGCGCGGGCGCCTCCAGCAGGTACACCGTGCCGGGCGCGCCGCCGCGCTCGGTGGCGTCCACCAGGACGAGCGTGTCGTAGCCGTCGAGCAGCCGGTAGGCGAGGTGCACGCCGCGCACCCCGATGTCGGCCGCCTCGACGCCCTCGGGCAGCCGGTGCCCGGTCAGCCGGCGGACGGCCTCGACGCCGAAGCCGTCGTCGCCGAGGAAGACGTTGCCGACGCCGGCGACCAGGACCCGGGTCGCCGCCCCGCTGCCGTCCGTCACTTCTCCTCCAGCGGGGCGGGTTCCCCCAACGGGTCGAGCTCCTCCGCGGGGGCGAGCTCGTCGGGCTGGAAGTAGAGGAAGCGGCCCTGGGCGCGCCACAGGTCGGCGCCCGGGTCGCCGTCGACGGTGACCGCGACGTGCACCGCCCCGTCGACGTCCTGCAGGACGGCCTCCACCAGGGCGGTGCGGCCCTGCAGGAAGAGGTCCTGGGCGTCGGTGCGGCGCCGGCCGGGCCGGAGCACCACCCGGTCGCCCGCGCCGACGGCCCGGCCGTCGATGACCACCCGGTCGGTGGCCGGGTCGACCCCGGGGTCGCCGCCCGGGTCCCACCACGGGGTGTCCGGCCGGACCCCGGGGACGGCGGCCCCGGCGGGCGGCCCCGCGGTCACCTCGCGCAGCGCCCGGACGGCGCCGTGCAGACGCTCCATCACCTCCGGCGGCAGCGAGTCGGCCAGGTCGACGGCGGCGCCGGCCCGGGCGTCCGTGCCGCGCGCCTCGCGCTTCTCCCGGTCGGTCAGCGCGGAGGTGCGCAGGGCGAGGATCTCGTCGATCTCGGTGCCGTCGTACAGCGCACCGGGGCTCTCCGGGGCCACCTGCGGGTGGTCCTCCAGGATGATCGGGGAGGAGAGCACCACGTCGGCGCGGCCGTCGTCGCCGGCGAGCACCGGCCAGGTGCGCAGGTTCCGGCACTCGGCGACGGCGTCCTTCGCCCACTCGGGCGGGTCGGTCATCGAGACGAACGAGCCGCTGTCCAGCCCGAGCAGCAGGTGCGCGGAGACCAGCGAGTGCGGCAGCGCCTCCTCGCGGCCGTCCCCCGGTCCGGCCGTCCACGCGGTGGTGTTCTCCACGACGGCGCGCAGCCGGTAGGCGGCGTACGGGCCGGGCAGCGGCTGCAGCCTGACCCGCAGCACGCCGTCGACCTGGGCGCAGCGGCGGACGGTGCGGCCGACGGTGCGCTCGCCGTCGCGGACGGCCTCGATCTCTGTGCGGGCCGGGCAGTGGACGGGCGCCAGCACCTCGCCGGCGAGCAGCTCGTCGACGGTGGCCGACAGCTCCACGCGCTCCTCGGCGCCCTCGTCCCAGGGGGTGAGCACCCGGTCGGTGAGTTCCAGCGCCTCGGTGTCCTCGTGGCCGCCGTCCTCGCGCAGCCGTTGCACGGTGCGGCGTTGGACGCGCAGGAAGCGCAGTTCGGCCGTCAGGGTGGCGCCGCGGCGCGGCTCCACGAGCAGTTCGGTGTGCTGGTCCGGGTGCTCGCCGGCGCCTTCTCCGAAGCCGGGCGGCACCAGCACGCCGAACTGCCAGCGCAGCCGGTTCTTGGCGGAGGACGCCCGGTACGGGTAGAGCACGTAGCCCTCGAACAGCACGGCGTCGGCGATCTGCCGGGCACCGGCGAACCGCTCGGCGGCGGGGCGGACGGTGGTCATCGCACCCCCTCCCGGGCCCGGGTGGGCTCGTGCGCGGGTTCCCGAGCGGGGGCCGGCCCGTCGGCGGCCGCCAGCAGGGCCCGTACGGTGGCCTCCCAGGAGGGCAGGCCGTGCCGGGAGCGGTAGGCGAGCAGCTCGTCCATGGCGTCCTTGGGCAGCCGCAGCCAGCCGCAGCCGGGGAAGTGCTGCTCCATCATCTCCCGCCAGACCCGCACCGGGAGCTTCACCCGGGTCTCCTTGTGCCAGGGCACGGGCTGGACGCCGAAGCCGTCCTCGCCGGTGAAGACCGTGCCGGAGAACAGCATCAGCAGCGGCACGTCGCCGTCCTCGAGCGAGGCGAGGTAGCGGGTCGCGGCGATGTCGAGGTCGTAGGTGCACGGCACCGGCAGCTCCACGTCGGTGCTGCCGGTGAAGCCGGGCACCAGCAGCGGCACCTGGGCGAACTGGACGGGGTTGAGGCTGGTGCCCCAGCGGGACCGCTCGCCGAACAGGTCGCCGAGCCGCTCGGCCTCGCCGTCGTCGTAGCCGCGCCGGGCGGGCTCGATGCGCAGCTGGCAGCGGAGCGCCAGGGCGTGCACCCGGGCGCCGCCGGAGCCGATCCGCAGCCGGAAGAGCAGGGTCGGCCCGGCGGCGTACCGGTCGCCCTGCACCCCGGTGCAGTCGAAGGTCAGGTCACAGGTCACGGGGTGTCCTCGGTCAGGGGCCGGGCGAGGCCGGCGAGGCGGTCGAAGAAGCCCTCCAGCTCGGCGCGGGCGGTCGGACCGCCGTCGAAACCCTGCCAGTGCAGCCGCATCCGCCCGACCAGCTCGTAGCAGGCGTCGACCGGCACGAGGTGGCAGGTCGTCACGCCGCCCGAGCGGCGCAGCAGCAGTGCCTCGACGTCCGGTTCCAGCAGGGCCGCGAGCCGGGTGCGGTCGAGCACCGCCTGCCAGGTGCTCGGGTCGAGCTCGCTCTCGGCGGGGCCGGCCGGGCTGGGGTAGAGCGCGACCAGCCGGTCCAGCGCGGAGTTGCGGAGGAAGAAGACGGTGGAGACCGGGATCTGCAGCGCCTCCCAGTCCGCGTCGTCCACGCCGTGCGCCGGGTCGACGAGGTAGCGGCGGGGCACGCCGCGGTAGCGGCCGCCGGCCGCCCCCGGGGTGTCGAAGAGCATGGCGCAGGCCGGGCAGGCGCAGGCCAGCGCCCGCTGTGCGGTGTCCGCCAGGTGCCGGTGGTCGGGCGCCAGGGCGGTGCCGCAGAAGGTGCAGCGCTCCGGGCGGGGCGCCGCGGGTGCGCGCAGCCTGCGCAGCACCGCGGCGCCCGCGCCCGGGGCGTCGGTCGGGGACGTGGTCATCCGGCGTCCGCCCCCACCGTCGGCCGTCGGCCGATCTGCAGCAGCGCTGGCTGCGGCGGCGCCTTCTCCAGCCGGATGTCCGTCACCTCGGGCGCGTAGCAGGCGAATGCGGTCTCCAGGTCCCGCCGCAGCGCGTCCTCGCCGCCGCAGCCGCAGCCGCCGGGGGCGGTGCGCAGCCGCACCGACCCGGCCTCCGCCGAGTAGCCGATCAGCTCGGCCGGGCGGCCCGGCAGTGAGCCGAGCGCCCGCCTGATCCGCTGCTGGACGGTCTCCGGGTGGAGTTCGTGCAGCACCAGCAGCCCGGAGACGACCTGGTCGTCGAGCAGGACGGCGGGCAGCGGGGCCGTCCCCTCCGCGCCGAGCAGGGCGACGATCCGCGCGAGGCCCTCGCCGTAGAACGCCATCAGCTCGCGGACGAGGTCCTCGGCCGCGGCGACGGCCGACTCGTCCGCCTCGCCGGCCAGGCGGTCCAGGACCTCCTGGACCCGCCGGCCGGCCGCCTCCGCGGTCATCAGGCCAGTCCGCTCAGGCCGGTGGGGACGTGCATCTTCTGCACCGTGCGGCCGTCGCCGACGTACATGTGGACGCCGCAGGGCAGGCACGGGTCGAAGCTGCGCACGGCCCGCATGATGTCGATGCCCTTGAAGTTCTCCGGGGAGTTCTCCTCGAAGATCGGCGTGTTCTGCACCGCGTCCTCGTACGGGCCGGGGGTGCCGTAGCTGTCGCGGACGCTGGCGTTCCACGGGGTCGGCGGGTACGGGTGGTAGTTCGCGATCTTGCCGTCGCGGATCACCATGTGGTGCGAGAGGACGCCGCGGACGGCCTCGGTGAAGCCGCAGCCGATCGACTCGTCCGGCACCTCGAACTTCTCCCAGGTCTGGGTGCGCCCGGCGCGGACCTCCTCCAGTGCCTTCTCGGCGAAGTGCAGTGCGCAGGCGGCGGCGTAGGCCTGGAAGTAGGTGCGGGCGCGGTTGCGCTCCAGGGCGTTGGACCACTGCGGGATCTTCCACTCGAAGGTGGTCTCCGGCTTGGTCATGGTCTTCGGCAGGTTGATGACCACGCTGTGGCCGGTGGCCTTGACGTAGCCGATGTCGACCAGGCCGGACAGCGCGGTGGACCACAGGCGGGCGATCGGGCCGCCGCCGGTGTCCAGGGCGAGGTGGTCCTTGCCGTCGAACCAGCGCGGCGACATCACCCAGCTGTACTTGTCGTCGAAGTTCCGCTTCTGCGGCTGGGGGATGGTGTGCTGGTTCCACGGGTGCCGCGGGTCGACGGGGTTGCCGAGCGGGTCGTGGGTGACGAAGAGCTCCTGCCCCTCCCAGTCCTGGTAGTAGGAGCTGCCGAGCAGGATCCGGATGCCCAGGTTGATCTGGGTGAGGTCGTTGGTGACGAGCTTCCCGTCGACGACCACGCCCGGGGTGACGAACATCCGCCGGCCCCAGTCCGTCATGTTGCGGTATGTGAAGTCGCAGTGGTCGGGGTCGTTGAGGCTGCCCCAGCAGCCGAGCAGGATGCGGCGGCGGCCGACCTCCTCGTAGCCGGGCATGGCCTCGTAGAAGAAGTCGAAGAGGTCGTCGTGGAGCGGCACGACCTTCTTCATGAACTCCACGTAGCGGGTCAGCCGGCTGAGGTAGTCGGTGAACAGCTGCACGCTGGCGACCGTGCCGACGCCGCCCGGGTAGAGCGTGGAGGGGTGCACGTGGCGGCCCTCCATCAGGCAGAACATCTCCCGGGTGTAGCGGCTGACCTGCAGCGCCTCGCGGTAGAACTCGCCCTCGATGGGGTTGAGCGAGCGCATGATGTCGGCGATGGTCTTGTAGCCGTGCTCGGCGGCGTGCGGGGCCTCGGTGCGCTCGGCGCGCTCCAGCACGCCCGGGTTGGTCTCGCGGACCATCTTCTCGCAGTAGTCGACCCCGACCAGGTTCTCCTGGAAGATGTTGTGGTCGAACATGTACTCGGCGGCCTCGCCGAGGTTGATGATCCACTCGCCCAGGTGCGGGGGCTTCACCCCGTACGCCATGTTCTGGGTGTAGACCGAACAGGTGGCGTGGTTGTCGCCGCAGATGCCGCAGATCCGGCTGGTGATGAAGTGTGCGTCGCGCGGGTCCTTGCCGCGCATGAAGACGCTGTAGCCGCGGAAGACCGACGAGGTGCTGTAGCACTCCGCGACCTTCTTCTGCTTGAAATCGATCTTCGTGTGGATGCCCAGGCTGCCCACGATCCGGGTGATCGGGTCCCAGGACATCTCCATCAGGCCGTCGCCGGTCGGCTTCGCTGTCGTCGCCATCGGGAGTGTGTGCCCTTCGTCGTTGCGTCGGGGTGACAGGGGCGGACGCCGCGCGCCCACGGCGCGCGGCGTCCGGGGTCGGTCACCAGGGGGTGCGGTAACCGGTGGTCAGCTTGCGGCCGGTGCGCCGCCACTTGGGCTCCTTGTCCACCGTCTTCGCGGTGATGGAGCGCAGGCTGCGGATCACGGCCCCGTAGGCCTCGCTGGCGGTGGCGGAGACCCGGGCACCCGGGGGCTCGTCCATGAAGGGCATGAACTTGTCCGGGAAGCCGGGCATGGTGCAGGCGATGCAGACGCCGCCCACGTTCGGGCAGCCGCCGACACCGTTGATCCAGCCGCGCTTGGGCACGTTGCACTTCACGACCGGGCCCCAGCAGCCGAGTTTGACCAGGCACTCCGGCTCGCCGTACGCCTCCGCGAACTGACCCTGCTCGTAGTAGCCGCCGCGGTCGCAGCCCTCGTGGACGGTCGCGCCGAACAGCCAGGTCGGCCGCAGCTTGTCGTCCAGCGGGATCATCGGCGCCGCGCCGGTCAGCTGGTAGAGCAGGTAGGTCAGCGTCTCGGAGAAGTTGTCCGGCTGGATCGGACAGCCCGGTACGCAGACGACCGGCAGGCCGGCCTTGGACGTCCAGTCCCAGCCCAGGTAGTCGGGCACGCCCATGGCGCCGGTCGGGTTGCCCGCCATGGCGTGGATACCGCCGTACGTGGCACAGGTGCCGATCGCGACCACGGCCGTGGCCTTGGGCGCCAGCCGGTCGAGCCACTCGCTGGTGGTGATCGGCTGGCCGGTCGCCGGGTCGTCGCCGAAGCCGCACCAGTAGCCCTCGGACTTGATGGACTCGTTCGGGATCGAGCCCTCCACGACCAGCACGAACGGCTCGAGTTCGCCGCGTTCGGCCTTGAAGAACCACTCGACGAAGTTGTCCGCGCCCTGCACCGGGCCGCACTCGAAGTCGATCAGCGGCCAGTGCACCGCGACCTCGGGCAGGCCCGGCAGCGCACCGGTGACGATCTCCTCGATGCTCGGCTGCATCGCGGCGGTCAGGGACACCGAGTCGCCGTCGCAGCTCAGACCGGCGTTGATCCAGAGGATGTGCACCGGCGGCTGTTTGCCTGCCGGCGGCGTGCCCCGGCCGGCGGCCTGGGCGTCGGTAGCCGTAGCACCCATGTGGATGCCTCCTAGAAACGGGGATGAGACCGGACAAAACGGACTCAACGCTCTTCATAGCAGCGTCCGCACTCCACCGCCCGGGCGAACGGCCGACGGGGTCGCTCGAACGGGCTCAGCCCGTAGTGGGCGCCGGGCCCTTGTGCCGCTGTACCGACCGGCATACGGTGTGTTCCGCTCGACCGAACAGAGCGTTTGATGACGTATCGGACCCGCTCACGAACCGGGGACCCCATGACCGACCGGACGACCGGCACCGCCGCTGATGCCGACGCCCGCGCCCTCGGCGCCCGCATCCGCGGCTACCGGGAGGCCCGCGCCCTGTCGCTGCGCGGCCTCGGCGAGGCGGCCGGCGCCAGCCCCGGCTTCCTCAGCCAGGTCGAGCGCGGCCTCGCCGGCGCCAGCATCGGCATGCTCCGCAGGATCGCCGACGCGCTCGGCCTCACCATGGCCGACCTCTTCGACCACTCCGTCCCCGCCGGGCCCCGGGTCGTCCGCCGCGAGCGCCGCCCCGCCCTGCCCACCGCGCCCGGCACCCGCAAGTACCTCGTCTCCCAGCGGCCGCTCGCCCATCTGGAGGTGTACGCGGGGGAGTTCGACCCCGGCACCTCCACCGGCGAGGAGGCCTACACGCACGGCGACTCCCAGGAGATCCTGCTCGTCCTCGCCGGCACCGTGACCGTCGAGCTCGACGGCCACCCGTACACCCTCGACGCCGGCGACAGCCTCGACTACCGCACCGCCACCCCGCACCGGGTGGCCAACCGCTCCGACGCGCCCGCCGAAGTGCTCTGGATCGTCAGCCCGCCGACCCCGGACTGACGGCGCCCCACCCCGAACCCCCGCCGGAACGACCCCAGGCAGTGACCATGAGCCCCACGACGCCCGCCGGCCCCGCCCGCACCAACGGCAACGTCTCCCACTGGTACGCCGCGGACGGCCTGCCCGCCCCGCGGCCCGCCCTCGACGGCGACCTGGACGTCGACGTCGCCCTCGTCGGCGGCGGCTACACCGCCCTGTGGACGGCCTACTACCTCAAGCAGGCCGAGCCCGCGCTGCGCATCGCCGTGCTGGAGAAGGAGTTCGCCGGCTTCGGCGCCTCCGGCCGCAACGGCGGCTGGCTCACCGCCGCCCTGCCCGGACAGTTCCGCCGCTATGCCGCCGCACACGGCCGGCCCGCCGCCGTCGCCATGCAGCGGGCCATGTTCGCCACGGTCGACGAGGTGGTCGCGGTCGCAGCGAAGGAGGGCATCGAGGCGGACATCCGCAAGGACGGCGAACTGCACGTGGCCGTCGGCGACGCCCAGGAACAGCGGATGCTCGCCCACCTGCCAGAACTGCGCCAGGAGGGCTGGGGAGAGGAGGACATGGTCCGGCTCGGCCCCGCAGAACTCGCCGACCGCGTCAAGGTCGCCGGCGCCCGCGGCGCACTGTGGACCCCGCACTGCGCCCGGATCCACCCGGCCAGACTGGTCCGCGGCCTCGCCGCCGTCGTGGAGGGACTCGGCGTGACCGTGCACGAGGGCACCGAGGTGCTCGACATCCGGCCCGGCGCGGCCGTCTGCCGCCGGGGGACCGTCCGCGCCCGGCACGTCCTGCGCGCCACCGAGGGCTTCACCGCGGGGCTGCGCGGCCAGCGCCGCACCTGGGTCCCGATGAACAGCAGCATGATCGTCACCGCCCCGCTCGGCCGGGCGGTCTGGGACGAGATCGGCTGGCAGGGTGCCGAGGTGCTCGGCGACGGCGCGCACGCCTACTGCTACGCCCAGCGCACCGCCGACGACCGGATCGCGATCGGCGGCCGTGGCGTGCCGTACCGCTTCGGCTCGCACGTCGACAGCCGCGGCGAGACGCACGCCTCGACGCAGCGCCAGCTCGCCGAACTGCTGGGCCGGTTGTTCCCGGCGGCGGCCGGTGCGCCGATCGAGCACGCCTGGTCGGGTGTGCTCGGCGTGCCCCGCGACTGGTGCGCCACCGTCCAGTACGACCCGGCGACCGGGCTCGGCGCGGCCGGCGGCTACGTCGGCCACGGCGTCGCCACCGCCAACCTCGCCGGCCGCACCCTGCGCGACCTCGTCCTCGGGCGGGACACCGAGCTCACCCGGCTGCCCTGGGTCGGCCGGAAGGTCCGCGGCTGGGAGCCCGAACCGCTGCGCTGGCTCGGCATCCGCGGCCTGTACGTCGCCTACCGCGCCGCCGACCGCCGGGAGTCCGGCGGCCTCGGCCGGACCTCGCTGATCGCCCGCGCCGCGGACCTGCTCAGCGGTCGCTGAGCAGGTCCCGCGCGGCAGGTCGGCGCAGAGCAGGTCGGCGCAGAGCAGGTCGGCACAGGGCGCGTCAGTCGGCGACGGGGGACCAGATCGGCTTCAACTGGGCGATCCAGCTGTCCTTGACGGTGAATCCGACATGCTCGTACAGGCCGAGCGCGCCCGTCGGCGAGTCGGCGTCGACGCCGAGCGAGGCGGTGGCGAAGCCGGTCTCGCGGGCCTCCGCCATGGCGCGCACCAGCAGGGCCGAGGCGATGCCGCGCTTGCGGCCGGCCCGGCGGGTGCCGACCAGCGAGACGTACAGGTCGCGCCGGCCGGTCGCCTCGGTGTGCGCGTCGTACTCCTCGCCGAGGACGATGCCGAGGGCCTCGCCGCCGGCGGCCGCGTCCTCCTCGACGTCGTAGGCGACGAAGCTCAGGCCGGGGCGGAACGCCGGACCGGTCGTCATGTGCGCCCAGCCCTCCTCGCTGGACTCCGTCGAGCCCCAGTGGTCGCGGAAGGCCTCGTTGCGGACCAGCCGGGCGTCCTCGGAGCGCTCGGCGGTGAAACCGCGCACCTCGATCCCGTCCGGGGCCGGGAGGTCCGGCAGGGGCGCGAGCAGGTCCCGCGTCATGCCGTGGAACCAGCGGGCGGCCGTGTAGCCGTGCGCCGCGTACAGCTCGGACGCCGGGGTGTTCCGCGCCAGGCTGGAGCTGTAGAGGGTCAGCGGCCGGTCCGGGTAGCGCTCGAGGTGCAGCGGCAGCGCCGCCTGCTCGGCCCAGGCCAGCAGGGCGGCCCCGACGCCGCGCCCGCGGTACGCCGGGTGGACACCGCCCAGGTAGTACATTTCGTGCACCGGGTCGGCCTCGGTGCGCGACGTCAGATAGCCGTAGCCGATCATCGTCGGGCCGTCGTAGAAGGCGATCGAGCCCCGGGCGAAGTCGCAGTACGGGTCGGCGAGGTACTCCCGGAGGTCGTCCGGGCCGTGGTGCTCGTCCTCCCGGTCCTCCGCCTCGACGGCGGCCAGCAGCTCCAGCCAGGCCTCGAACTGCTCGGCCCCGATCGGCCGCCGGTCGAAAGGTACGTCAGTGCCCATACCGCGGGATTCTGGCCGTCCCCCCCGGGGCCTGGCAAAGGATTTAAAGGCCCTGCCGGGTCGCCGGCCCGCCGCCGTTCGGTCCCGCCGTGCCCGGGCGGGCCGCCAGCTCGTACAGCGCGTCCGTGGTCTCCGGATGCTGGATCTCGTCGAGGAGGTGGTCCTGCTCCGGATTGCCCGAGTAGCGGATCGTGGCGACCCGCTCGCTCGCCGCGTCCGCGGCGTCCCTGGGCTGCAGTGCGCTCACCACGGCCTCCTTCCGGTGCCGTCCGGGGTGTCCACGCCTCCAGTCTAGGGTCGCGCGCCCGTCGGGCGGCTCGGCCGGCGTGCCCC
>NZ_JAHTIK010000001.1:7153198-7193336 GCF_025655475.1 Kitasatospora sp. DSM 101779
AGCCGCGGGCCGGTCCGCGCGGTCCGCCGTGCCGCGGGCCGGTCCGCGCGGTCCGCCGTGCTGACGCGGAGTCCGACGGCGGGAGGCTCCCGGCCCGGCGCGGGTCGGGGCGGCCGGGGAGCGGCGCCGTACCCGGGGAGGTGCTGTCCGGAGGGTGTGCGAGAGTCTGCGCATGCTCGAGATCGTGGTGGAGACGGAGAACGGGGAGCGGCACGTCAGGGTGCCCGCCGACGGCCTGGCCGGGCTGGTCCGGCGGATCGGCGCCGAGGGCGACCGGTACCTGGTGGTGCGGCGGATACCCGACCTGCCGGACGTGTACGCCCAGGTCTGGCACAAGGCCGGCGGCGACTACCAGCTGGAGCACCGCGACGGCAGCGCGGACCGGCACTTCCAGGCGATGGTCGACGACCCCGCGACGGTGATCGCCGCGATGACCGGCTGGGCGGCGCAGGAGCCCGGCTGGGACGCCGGACCGGACTGGACCCTGCTGGACATGGGTCCCGCCCCCGAGGTGCCGCCGCTCGACCTCGACGAGGAGGAGCACGCGGAGCTGGAGGCGTGCGTCCGCACCGAGCTGCTCCGCGGCTACACCACCCGGGCGCGGCTGGCCGAGACCGCCGAGTACCACCTGGTCAGCGGGGACCGCCGGCCCGTCTCCCGTGCGCAGGCGCAGGCGCTGGCCGACCGGATGTGGAGGGAGCGGGTCGCCGAACAGGCCGCCTGGCGGGGCGAGACCGACCCCGAGCGGCTCACCCGGGCCTTCGCCGCCCTGCAGGATTCCGGCATCACCGCCCGCGAGAACTTCACCTGCTGCCGCAGCTGTGGCCAGACCGAGATCGGCGCCGAGGGCGGCCCCGACGCCCGGGGATTCGTCTACTTCCACTCGCAGTGCACCGATTCGGCCGCCGAGGGCCACGGGCTGATGCTGCTCTACGGCGGCTTCGACGGCTCGGCCGGGACGACCGCGGCGATCGGCCACGAGGTGGTCGCCGCCCTGCAGGCGGCCGGGCTGACCACCCGGTGGGACGGCGACCCCGGCCTCGCGATCACCGTCACCCCGCTGGACTGGCGCCGCCGACTGATCGGCTAGGAGCTGCCTTCAGAGGCATGGGTGATCACCACAGGGGCGCGTGGGGGGACCTCCCGGCCTTCGCCGGGAGGTCCCCCCACGCGCCCCCATGAGGAACCCGTACCCCCTCAGGGGCACACCCGGTGTGGGTGCTCAGTCCGGGACTTCGGCGAGGGTGCGGAAGTCGCGTGCGTGGGAGGCGAGTTCGGCCGGGCCGAGGCTGCCGTCGGCGGTCGCCTCGGCGTAGTGGCGAGCATGCTGCCGTCCACCCGGACGCACTCGCCGAGGCCGCCGCACTGCTCCGGCAGCACCCGCAGGCCATCGCGCCGCCCGGGCCCCGGGGTCGACGGGGCGCAGGCCGTCCACCGGCACGCCGGACCGGGCGGGGCCGTCGACGTGCTCGTGCAGGGAGCTCGCGGGGTCGAAGACGTGCTGGTGGCGGCCGACCGCGGAGTGCTGTGCCGTCCGGTTGTCGCCGTACCGGGCGCCGATCGGTCCGAGGCCGTGGGAGACGCCGGTCCGGTGGGCGCCGAGCGGTCCGAGCGACTGCGTCACGGTGACCGCCGTCCCCTTCGCCGTGACCGGTCCGTCGCGATGGGCGGGCAGGGAACGGAACGTCTGCGGGGCCACGAAGCGGCAGGCGCCCAGGGCGGCGATTTCTCCCGGCACGCGCAGCCGAGTCCGGCCGCGGCCAGCAGGACGGCCGCCAGCGCCGCGGCGCCGGCCGCCCGGCCCGGGCCTCGCCGTGTGCTCGGGCGCTCCGGTGCGCCGGGCTGCTCGTCGGCCTCGTCCTGCGGTGTGTCGGACACGGTTCCCCCTGGTGTCGGCCGCCCCGTCGGCTGCCGCCGAGGGCACCGGACGCCCGGGCACGAGGGCAAGACCGATTGCCCGGATCGTCCGCGGTCGTCCGCGGTCGTCCGCAATTCTCCGCCCGGATCGCTATCGGCCGAAGGACTGTCAGCGGGGTGTGGCACAGTGCTGCGCATGGAGAACGACCTGCACGGCGAGGCCCTGATCGAACGCGTCATCGCCAAGGTGAGCGCGGACGGCTGGGAGACCGCCGACATGCCGGACCTGGACGGCGAGCCGGTGCCGCTGCCCGCCGAGACCATCGCCGCCCTCCGGCTGCCGGACGGCCGGCCGCTGCCGCCGAGCCTGCGGCGCTGGCTGGCCTTCGACTCCTCGCTCCCGGTGGGCCTCGGCTGGTACCCGGAGGCCAGGACCCCCGACCTCGCGGGCGGCGCGCTCTCGGAGACGGTGGACGAGCTGTACGGCTTCGACACCGGCGAGGCGGTGTGGTCGGCGATGTTCGCCGAGTTCGAGCCGCTTCTGCCGGGGCGCTGCCTGCCGCTGGTGGGCGGCTGCGACTCGCGCCGGCTGCTGTACCTCGGCGAGCCGGACTCGACGGGCGAGTACCCCGTGCTGGTGACCGACATCGACGACCTGCCCTACGTGGCGGTGATGTACCCGGGGCTGGACGTCTACCTCGCCGACGAGGCCGGCGTCCTCGACCTGGACTTCGACACGTACACCGGGCTGATGGACCATCCGGTCTACGGCGCCCGGATGCGCGAGCACGCCGAGCGGACGCGGCTGGGCACCGAGGGGCTGGAGATCCAGGACCTGTACGCCCAGGACGCGGAGGCGGAAGGGGCCTGACGGCCCGTACGCGCACTCCGGTGCCCGCCCGGCCGAGCCGCCGGGCGGGCCGCTCCGCAGGTGGGGCGATTTGTGCCGATCTAGCATCGTTCGAGAACGGAATTGGCGCGGCGTCAGGCCGTCCGGTCCGTGCCGCTGCCGTCCCCGCGGTCTGCGGACCCCTCTCGAAAGGACCCACCGCCGTGCGCGTGCCCAGCCCCGCGAGACTCCTTCTGCCGACGCTGGCAGTCGCCCTGGCAGTGCCGCTGCTGACCGCCGTGCCCAGCGCGGCCGCCGCCCCGGCCGTCTTCGGGGCGCTCGTGCAGTTCAAGAGCGCCAAGTTCGGCACGTGCATCTACGACACGCCCGGCGGCGGGAACAACTACCGGCTGCAGGCCTGCCACGAGGACGACCTGCGGCAGCAGTTCGCCCGGGAGGTGCTCGGCGACGGCTCGGTCGTCTACAAGGGCGTCGCCTCCGGGCAGTGCCTGGACACCAACGGCACCGCCGCCTACGCCCACACCTGCAACACCAGCGGCTACCAGCACTGGTGGGAGAAGAACAAGGCAGGCTCGGTGATCACCCTGCAGAACCAGCAGACCCTGCAGTGCCTCGACACCGACGGCGACTACGTCTACGTCCACGACTGCGGTGAGCTGACCAACCCGAACCAGCGCTGGCAGCTCGTCACCCTGCCGTCCTGACCCGGATCCCGCCGGTGCCCGGACCCGCCCCTGCAGCGTGGCCCGGGCACCGGGGTGTGTCCGGGTGCAGCCGGGCCGCATCCCCCGATCGGGGGGATGTGCACCGCCCCGGGAACAACCGTGCTCGCTGCGGGCTTGTCCCCGGTGTACGGGACACCGGCCGAAGGGGAGCCTCCATGACCACGCTGACCGTCCGTTACATCGGCGGCCCGACCGCCGTCCTGGAGCTCGGCGGCCTCCGGCTGCTCACCGACCCGACCTTCGACGGCCCGGGCCCCCACCCGGTCGGCACCCGGACGCTCACCAAGACGGCCGGCCCGGGGCTGCCGCTCGCCGAGGTCGGGCCGGTGGACGCCGTGCTGCTCTCGCACGACCACCACCCGGACAACCTGGACGCCTCCGGGCGCCGGCTGGTCACCGGCGGTGCGGTGCCGACGGTGCTCTCCACCGGCTCGGCGGCCGACCGGCTCGGCGGGGCCGTCCGGGCGCTGCCGAACTGGCAGCACACCGTGCTGACCCGGCCCGACGGCGGCTCGCTCCGGGTCACCGGCGTGCCCGCCCTGCACGGGCCGCAGGGTAGCGAGCCGCTGGTCGGCGAGGTCACCGGCTTCGTGCTGTCCGGCGGCGGCCTGCCCACCGTCTACGTCAGTGGTGACAACGCCTCGCTGGACATCGTCCGCGAGGTCGCCGACCGGGTCGGCCCGATCGACGTGGCGCTGCTCTTCGCCGGCGCCGCCCGCACCCCGCTGATCCCGGACGCGCCGCTCACCCTGACCAGCGCCCAGGCCGCCGAGGCCGCCGGGATCCTCGGCGCCCGCCACGTCGTCCCGCTGCACTTCGAGCACTGGACGCACTTCACCGAGGACGGCGACTCGCTCGCCAAGGCGTTCGACGCCGCCGGCCTGGCCGACCGCCTGCACCGGCTCGCGCCCGGCGGCCTGGCCCGGTTCTGAGCACGGCGACGGCCCGTACGGGGGCGGCGGGTGCCGCTGCCGTACGGGCCGGCCCGGTGCGTCCGGCCGCCGTGCGTCCGGCCGCCGTGCGTCCGGTCACTGCGCGGCGTCGGTCTCACGTCCGGCCGTCAGCGAGCTGCCGGAGGCGCGCAGCATCTCGTCGCGGGGGACGACCTTGATCCGCTCGCGGCCCTCGCGCTCGCCGAGCGCCTTCTCGTGGGCATCCAGCAGCTGCCAGCCCTCCCAGGTGGTGTAGTCGACACCGCGCTCCTCCAGGAAGGCCACCACCGCGTCCTCGGCCGGCGACTCGGCGAGCCGCAGCAGGCCGGCCCGGTGGTCCTCGACCAGGCAGGCGACGGTCTCGTTGGCGTCGCCCTTGGTGTGGCCGATCAGGCCGACCGGACCGCGCTTGACCCAGCCGGTGACGTAGGTGGAGGGCAGGTGCGCCCCGGCCTCCAGCACTCGGCCGGCCTCGTGCGGGACGGTCGCCGTCATGCTGTCGAAGGGCAGCTTGGGCAGCTCGTCCGAGCGGTAGCCCACGGCGCGGTACACCGCCTCGACGTCCCAGTCGCGGAAGATGCCGGTGCCCGTGGTGTCACCCGTGCCGTCGAGGGCGGTGCGCTCGGTGCGCAGACCCACGACCCGGCCGTCCTCGCCGAGGACCTCCACGGGCGACTCGAAGAAGTGCAGGTGGATGCGGTGCGGGCGGTCGCCGATGTCGCGGATCGCCCAGTTCTCCAGGGTGGCCGCCACCATGTCGGCCTGCTTGTTGCCGCGCCGGGTGGCGATCGAGCCGTCGTCGTAGTCGATGTCCTCGGGGTCGACGACCACCTCGATGGTCGGGGAGTGGTCGAGTTCGCGCAGCTCCATCGGGCTGAACTTCGCCTGCGCCGGGCCGCGCCGCCCGAAGACGTGGATCTCCACCGCCTGGTTGCCGGCCAGCCCGTCGTACACGTTGGCCGGGATCTCGGTGGGCAGCAGCTCGTCCGCCGTCTTGGCCAGGATCCGGGCCACGTCCAGGGCGACGTTGCCGACACCGAGCACCGCGACCTTCCGGGCCTCCAGCGGCCAGGTGCGGGGCACGTCCGGGTGGCCGTCGTACCAGGAGACGAAGTCGGCGGCGCCGTACGAACCGTCGAGGTCGATCCCGGGTATCCCGAGGTCGCGGTCGGCCACCGCGCCGGTCGCGAAGACCACGGCGTCGTAGAAGCGGTGCAGCTCCTCCAGGGCGAGGTCGCCCGGGTAGTCGACGTTGCCGAAGAAGCGGACCTGCGGCTTGTCGAGCACCTGGTGCAGGGCGGTCACGATGCCCTTGATCCGCGGGTGGTCGGGCGCCACGCCGTAGCGGATCAGCCCGAACGGGGCGGGCAGCCGCTCCAGGATGTCGATCGAGACACCCGGGTCGGCGGCGATCTCGGACTTGAGCAGGGCGTCGGCTGCGTAGACGCCGGCGGGGCCGGCTCCGACGATCGCGACCCGGACGGGGCGGGACATGGCGGCATCCTTCGGCAGGGGCGGGCCGCGGACGGCCCGGGAACGGACGGCGGAGAGGTTTCCGAGTGCCACCCTCGCTGCCGCGGACGTTCCACGGTACATACCTCTGCTTTATGTACCCATAGGTTTGACTTATGGGTGGCCCCGGCACCCTCCGGAGCCGGCCCCTCCTGGCTGCGCCGTGCCGCCGCGTCACGCTACCCCCGCCGCCCGGCGGACGGCGGACGGGCGGCTCTTCATTCAGGGCTCGGCAGGAGCGGGGCCGGCGTTGTTGGATTCCACCGTGGCACCCCTGTCGCGGGTGCCGCCGGCCGCGTGGTCGCGCCGTTCGAACTTCGACGCCTGGGAGGGCAATCTCGTCCTCACCGGCGACCCGGTGCACGGCGGCCTGCGCCTCGGCGGCCTCATCGACGGCGAACGAGCCTTCTTCGGCGACCCGCTCGCCGAACTCGTCGGCCTCGACCCGCTCGGCACCCCCGAGGACGATCCCGACCTGATGGCCGGTTGCCGGGGCATCGCCCCCGGCCTGCGCACCGACACCGCCGGAGCCCGTGCACGCCTGGCGCTCTACCGGATCTACCTGGCGCTGGTCATGCGGGTCGAGGGCGCACCCCGCGGCTACGCGCCCGAGCACACCGACTGGCTGCTCTCCTGGTCCGCCGGGCGGATCGAGGAGCAGCTGGCCGTTCTGGACGGCCTCCCCGGCCTCGACACGCCCCGCGGGCCGGGGCCGGGCGCGGCGGCCGCCGACGGGTGACCGGGCGTCAGCCGGCGACCGGGCGGCGGACGAGCAGCTGCGCGTGCGGGGTCCGCTCGCCCTCGTACGGCTCGCGGACCAGCCGGGCGACCTCGGTGAGGCCGGCCTCCCGGAGCAGCGCGGCGAGCGCGTCCGGCCACCAGCGGTAGGCGGGTGCGACCTTGTGGTCGTAGGCGGTGACCGGGGGGAGGGGCCCGTCGCCGGACTGGACGGCGACCAGCAGGTGACCGCCCGGCGCCAGCAGCCGGTGGAACTCCGCGAACACCTCCGGCAGCTCCTCGGGCGGGGTGTGGATCAGCGAGTAGTGGGCGAGGATGCCGCCGAGCGAGCCCTCCGCGAGCCCCGTGCCGAGCATCGGCCCCTCCGTGAAGCGCAGCTGCGGGTACCGGGACCGGGCGATGGCCACCATGGCGGGCGAGACGTCGATCCCGAAGGCGTCGAGCCCCAGCCCGTGCAGACGGGCCGTCACGTGCCCGGGCCCGCAGCCGAGGTCGGCCACCGGCCCGCCACCCGCCTGCAGCACCAGCTCGGCGAGGGCGTCGATCATCGCCCGGTCCAGCGGACGCGCCCCGAAGTCGTCGGCGAACAGCTCGGTGTAGCGGACGGCCACCGCGTCGTAGGCGGCCCTGGTGGTGTCGAGGTGGTCGGTGCCCGTGCTCTCCGTCATGCGCGCAGGCTATCCGTCGGGCCGGACGGCCAGGTGGGCTGCAGCCCGGTCCGAGGTGAAGCCCGTCCGGGGCGGGGCTCCGTCCGAGGCGAGGCGGGCGGCTCGGAGGGTGAGGTAGTGGCGTTCGGACAGGTTGGTGGCGCGTTCGGCGGCGGCGCGGTAATCGGCGAGGGCGGCCCGCCGGTCGCCGGCCATCTCCTCCAGGTGGGCGCGTGCCGCGTGGAGCCGCTGGTGCCCGGCCAGGGCGTCGGGTGTGTCGAGCCGGGCGAGCAGGTCGAGCCCCGTCCGCGGGCCGTGCACCATCGCGGCGGCCACCGCCCGGTTGAGCCGGACCACCGGGTTGTCGGCGAGCCGCTCCAGCACCCCGTGCAGGGCGAGGATCTGCGGCCAGTCGGTCTCCTCGGCGGTGGCGGCCTCGTCGTGCACGGCGGCGATCGCGGCCTGTACCTGGTAGGGGCCGACCGGTCCGCGCGGCAGGGTGGCGGTGATCAGGGCGGCGCCCTCGGCGACGGCGGCGGCGTCCCAGCGGCTGCGGTCCTGCTCGGCGAGCGGGACGAGTTCGCCGTCCGGCCCGGTGCGGGCGGCGCTGCGGGCGTGGGTGAGCAGCATCAGGGCGAGCAGTCCGCCCGCCTCGCTGCTGTCCGGGACGGCCCGGTGCAGGGCCCGGGCGAGCCGGATCGCCTCCCGGGAGAGGTCGGTGCGCTGCAGATCGGGCCCGCTGCTGACGGCGTAGCCCTCGTTGAACACCAGGTACAGGACGTGCAGGACCAGGTCGAGCCGGTGCGGCAGTTCCTCGGCGGCGGGCATCGAGAACGGTACGCCCGAGGCCTTGATCCGCTGCTTGGCGCGGCTGATCCGTTGCCCCATGGTGGGCTCCGGCACCATGAAGGCCCGGGCGATCTCGGCGGTGGTGAGCCCGCCCACCGAACGGAGGGTGAGCGCGACGGCGGCGGCCGGCGGCAGCACCGGGTGGCAGCAGAGGAAGAGCACGGTGAGCGAGTCGTCCCGGTCGGCGGCGCCGTCCTCGTCGGCGGCCGGTGCGGTGCGGCGGTCGTCCGGCTCGCGTGCGGCCACGGTCTCCTCGCGCCGACGGCGTGCGGCCTCACTGCGAACCCGTTCGGTCATCCGGCGGGCGGCGACCTGGACGAGCCAGGCCTGCGGGTGGTCCGGCAGGCCCTGCTCGGGCCACTGGACGGCGGCCGCGAGCAGGGCCTCCTGGACGGCGTCCTCGGCGGCGTAGAAGTCGCCGTACCGGCGGGTGAGCAGGCCGACGACCCGCGGCGCGAGTTCGCGCAGCAGGTCGTCGACGGCCGGGCCGGACAGGGTCAGAGCTCCGCGGGCGGGGCGGCCATCACCTGGCGCACCTCGATCGCCATGTTCAGCGGCTCGCCGCCGGGGCCGGGCGCGGAGGAGGCGTGCGCGGCGATCTCGATCGCCCGCTGCTCGGTCTCGCAGTCGACGATCCAGTAGCCGGCCAGGAACTCCTTGGTCTCCGGGAAGGGGCCCTCGGTGATCAGCGGACCGGCGGCGCCCGAGGCCCGGACGATCTTCGCGGTGTCCGGGAAGGCCAGGCCCTGGCCGTCCACGAACTCGCCGTCGGCGACCAGCTTCTCGTTGGTGGCGGCCATGAAGGCGATGTGCGCCTGCACGTCCTCCTCGGCCCACTCGGTGATCGCCGGGAAGTCGGTGTTCCGCGCACTGAACTGCATCAGCAGCATGTACTTCATCGTTCTCTCCTCGCGCCGTACGGGCGGCCCCGGGGCGGGGCGCCGTCACAGGTGGGTAGAGGCCGACGGCGGGATTTCGACAGTCCCGGCCGGGATTCCGCGGAGGATCTCGGGGCCGGTCCTGCCGGGCTCCCCTCGCGCGACCTACCGGAGGTCGGCGCGGCGGGCGCGGCCCCACCAGGAGAGGAAGGTGTCGAGTGCCTGGCCCGTGCCGGCCGGGGTGGGCCGCCGGTGCCGGGGCAGCGACCACGCACGGGCCTGCTCGGCGAGGTCCCGGGGCGAGCAGGAGCAGCCGGCGGAGGGGGAGCACGGTGTCATGGACGTGGCCTTCCCATGCACTGTCGCGGTCTCGTCACAGAACCGTACCGGTGGCGCAACCGCGTTCCGATTCTGACGCGCCGTCGGTAGCGGAACGTCGCGCTCCCTTTGTGAGGCCCGAGAGGTGGGCGGTGCGGCTCCCCGGCGCTTCCTGAGCCCTTCCTGGGAGTCGAGCCGGTGCACGGACGGCTCCGGCACGGTACGGTGTGCCGGGTCGAGCGGGCCGCAGGGAGTGCGGGCTACCCCGCGGTCACCTGGGAGTTTGCTGAGTGGGGAGCGCGGGAGGCGCACCGGGTGGGTACGTGTGAAATGGCAAATGACCTATGTGCTGATTATTCGACAACTTTGCACTCTCCTGGGTGATTCGGTGGATGCGACTGGGGCGGATGGTCATACGATGTGCGGCGGGGGATGACGTTGCGCGGCGCCCTGGAGCGCCGCGTTTTTGGTGACCACACGTACACCGCAATGCGCACTCGCACATCGCACGATCCGGACGGCGACTCTCAGCGCGACCCGCGCGCCGTCCGAGGGGGAGGGACACCTCATGGGGCGTAGAGCCCGAATTGCCGCTGCCTGCACGGTGGCGGGCCTCGTCATGACGCTGGCGCCGATGCCCGGCGCGTACGCGGCCACGACTCCCAGGATCGACCTGCGGCTGCTGGTCGTCGACGACGGCGGACCGGCCGTCGGCGCGATCGTGGCCGAACTCGACAGCACCGGGGTGCCGTACACCCGGATCGACCTCGCCTCGGCGGGCCGTCCGACCATCGCCGCCGCCTTCCTCAGCGACACGCTGAACGGCGCACCGCGCGCCAAGTTCCAGGCCGTGGTGATGCCCAGCGAGAGCCCGGCCGGCCTGAGCAGCGCCGAGCTCACCGCACTCGCCTCCTACGAGGCGCAGTTCGGCATCCGCCAGGTCGACGCCTACACCTACGCCGGTGCGAGCGTCGGCCTCAACTGGGGCACCCTGCCCGGCGCCTACGCCGGCACCCTGGACGGCGTCCAGGCCCAGGTGACCACCGCCGGCAAGTCCGGGCCGTTCGGCTACCTCGAGGGCGGCATCACCTTCGAGGACAACTCGCCGTCCGTGTCGGAGAGCTACGGCTACATCGCCACCCCGCTCGCCCAGCAGGCCGCCGGCGCCACCTTCACCCCGTACGTGGAGGCGCCGATCCCCGGCACCGACACCCGCGGTTCGCTGGTCGGCGAGTACGCCCACGACGGCCGCCGCGAACTGGTCGTCACCTTCGTCTACAACGCCTACCAGCGGCAGTACCGGCAGCTCGCCCGCGGCATCGTCGAGTGGGCCACCGAGGGCATCCACCTCGGCTACGACCGCAACTACTTCGCCCTGCACGTCGACGACGTCTTCATGTCGGACGACCGCTGGGACACCGTCCTCAAGTGCACCCCCGGCGACGTGACCTGCCCGCCCGGCAGCAACCCGGAGGAGCACCCCAGCCGGATGTCGGTCGCCGACGCCCAGTACCTGAAGCAGTGGCAGCAGGACCACAACTTCAAGGTCGACCTGGCGTACAACGGCGGCGGCTCCGAGGACTTCAAGGCCGACGGCAACAGCACCGACCCGCTGGCCGCCCAGCTGATCGCCGACCAGTCCGCCTACCGCTGGATCAACCACACCTACCAGCACCAGTTCCTCGGCTGCGTGCAGGACACCACCGTGGTGCCGTGGCGCTGCACCACCAACGCCAGCGGCCAGACGGTGTGGACCAGCCAGGCCGACATCACCTCCCAGATCACCAACAACCGCACCTGGGCGGCGAACAACGGCCTCACCAACGTGGACAACACCGAGCTGGTCACCGGTGAGCACTCCGGCCTGGTCACCAACCCGCAGCAGCCCACCGACAACCCGTACCTCGCGCCGTCCGTGAACAACACCGGCACCCGCTGGCTGGCCAGCGACGCCTCCCGCGAGCACGACCAGCGGGCCGTCGGCAACGCGCTCACCGTCCCGCGCTACCCGCTCAACGTGTTCTACAACGCGGCGAAGACGGTCGAGGAGGTGGACGAGTACAACTGGATCTACACCTCCCGCGCGCAGGGCGGCAGCGGCATCTGCGAGGACAACCCGGCCACCAGCACCTGCCTGCCCACCCCGCTGGACGTGAACACCGGCTACACCGACTACATCGTCCCGCTGGAGGCCCGACTGGCCGTCAACCGGGCGATCAACAACGACCCGCGGCCGCACTTCGTGCACCAGTCGAACTACGCGGAGGACCGCATCGCCTACCCGGTGATGGAGCGCATCCTCAACGACTACGACGCCCTGTACGCCTCGGACACCCCGCTGGTGAACCTCCGCCAGAAGGACATCGGCGTCGAGCTGCAGCGCCGCGCGCAGTGGAAGAACGCTGTGAACTCCGGCCAGGTCACCGCCTACCGGATCGGCGACACCGTCACCGTCAGCGCGCCGTCGGGCGTCCTCGCCGAGGCCACCATGCCCACCGGTACCGTCCAGAAGCAGCTGATCGGCTCGACCGCGTTCGGCTCCGCCTACGCCGGGCAGCTGTCCGGCTGGGTCGGCCCCGGCCTCACCCAGGTCAACGTCACGCTGAAGCTGCCGGCCGGCGAGGTGCCGGCGCAGACGGCCATGACGGCCCTGCGCACGACCATCGCCAAGACGGTCGCGAGCCTCCCGGTGCCGAAGGGCGTCAAGACGCCCGTCCCGGCCGGCCCGGCCGCGAACGGCACCACGATCAACAAGCTCACCGCCAAGAGCACCAAGGCAGCGTCCACGTCGACCGCGACGCAGGGCGGCACCCGCAGCGCCCGCTGATCCGACCGGACGGCAACCGCCGCCGGCCGCCCCGGGCCGGGGAGCAACCCTCCCCGGCCCGGGGCACCGGCCAGCACCACGCGCACCATCACCGCCCGCCTGCCCGGGGGCGGGATTTCCTGGGGGGGAATCCATGAACACACGTCTGCACGCCGTGCCCGCGGCCGGGACCGAGCCCGACGCGCCGGGCGCGGCACGCCCGGCCGACCTCGCGCACCTGGTCGGCACCCGCGTGACCATGCTCACCGAGGGCACCTACCCGCACAGCCACGGCGGCGTCAGCGTCTGGTGCGACCAGCTCGTCACCGGCATGCCGGAGACCGAGTTCCGGATCATCGCGATCACCGGCACCGCGGGGCAGCCCCTCTCCTGGGACCTCCCCGGCCACGTGACCGACGTCCGGGCCGTGCCGCTCTGGGGCCCCGCCCCGCCCGGCCAGGCACCCAAGGGCGCCGCCATGCGCGCCTTCCTCACCGGTTACGAGCGCTTCCTGCTCTCCCTGCTCGACCCGGCCGAGGAGGACGCCTTCGGCCCCGAGCTGTACATCCTCGCCGACCACGCCCGGGCCGGCCGGCTCAGCCCCGCACTGCGCTCCGAGGCCGCCCTGCGCGTCCTCGCCGACGTGTGGAACCGCCCCCACCTCGCCACCGCGGCCGCCAAGCCCAGCCTGCACGACGCCCTCACCGCCACCGAGCTCCTCGAGCACGCGCTGCGCCCCCTCGCCGCGCACCCCAAGCCCGGTGGCGTGCTGCACGCCGTCAGCGGCGGCCTCGCCGCGCTGCCCGGCCTGGTCGGCAACCACCTGCACGGCACCCCGTTCCTGCTCACCGAGCACGGCATCTACCTGCGCGAGCGCTACCTCGGCTACGGCACCGGCTACGCCTGGCCGGTCAAGGCGCTCGTCCTCGGCTTCTACCGGATGCTCGCCGTCGAGAGCTACGCACGGGCCGCCCTCGTCACCCCCGGCAACCGCTACAACCGCCGCTGGGAGGAGCGCGCCGGGACCCCCGCCGAGCGCATCCGCACCGTCTACAACGGCGTCGACCCGGAGGCTTTCCCACCCGCCGGTCCCGAGCCGGAGGTGCCTACTCTCAGCTGGGCCGGCCGGGTCGACCCGATCAAGGACCTGGAGACGCTGATCCGGGCCTTCGCCCTCGTCCACGCCGAGATACCCGGCGCCCGGCTGCGGCTCTTCGGCGGCACCCCCGCCGGCGGTGCCGCATACCGGGAGCGCTGCGAGGCCCTCGCAGCCGAACTGGGCATCGGTGACGCCGTGGTCTTCGAGGGCCGCGTCGACGACATCCGCGACGCCTACGCGGCGGGCAACGTCGTCATGCTGTCCAGCATCAGCGAGGGCTTCCCGTTCACCCTCATCGAGGCGATGTCCTGCGGCCGGGCCACCGTCTCCACCGACGTCGGCGGCGTCCGCGAGGCCGTCGGCGACACCGGCCTGGTCGTCCCGCCGCGCGAGCCCGAGGCGATGGCGAAGGCCGCACTCGAACTGCTCCGCGACGCCGACCGCCGCGCCGAGATGGGCCGCGGCGCCCGGATGCGCGTCATCGAGCAGTTCACCCTCCGCCAGACCATCGACTCCTTCCGCGACATCTACAGCGAACTCGACCGCCGCGACCGCTTCCGCGCGGCCCGCGACGACGGCCCGTTCGACTGGTGGTCGCCCGCCCGGCCCGAAGACGCCGAGACCGCCGGCGCCGCCCGCTCCGCCGTCGGAGCCGCCGGATGAGCACCCTGCTGAACCTCTCCGAGGACGGCCCCCGTCCCGAGGACACCGTCGTCCTGCAGCTGCCGCCGTCGCGCCGCAAGAAGGCCGAGCGGCAGGACGAGACGCTCGCCCTGCGCGTCCCGCGCCCCGAGGAGCTCACCGGCACGGCGGTCGGCACCCGCCACAACCCCGACGAGACCCTCGCCCTGCGGATCGTCGAGCCCGGCGCCGCCGAACGCGGCTCCGCCGAGCCCGTCCCGCTGCCCGAGGACCCGCTGGACGAACTCGCCGAACGGCTCGCCGACGTCTGCGCCCGCGCCGTCCACCCCTTCGAGATCGCCGCCGTCCTCGAGTCCGACGGGCTGACGGACGAACAGGCCGCCGTCCGCTACGGCCGCACCGACTCCTTCTCCATCGCCGAGGAGCTCTTCGCCCGCACCGAGCGGCGCCACCCCGCGCCGCCGGAGCCGCACGACCCCTGGCAGGCCGACCCGCTGCGCACCGTGCTGCGGGGCCTGCTGTTCGCCCTGCCCGGCCTCGCCTACCTGCCGACCGCGCGGTTCCTGCAGTCGGCCGGCGCCGGCAGCGCCCTCGCGCTGACCGCCCTGGTCGGCTGGGGCCTCAACCAGGCACTCGCCCACCGGGCGTACGCCTGGCGCTCCCTCGGCGCCCGGGCCGCGGTCGGCCGCAGCCTGCTGCGCGGCGGTCTCACCGCCACCGCGCTCGGCACCGGCGCGGCCGCCCTCGCGGGGGCCGACAGCGCCGTGCTGCTGTTCGCCGCCGGGCAGTCGCTCTACCTCGCCTCGGCCACCGTTCTCCTGGTGACCCGGCGGGCCAAGCGGCTGATGGGCGCACTCGCACCGACCACGGCCGGCGCGGCCGCCGCAATCGCGGTGGACCTGCCGAACTGGCTGCGCATCGCCGGACCGGCCCTCTCGCTCGCGCTCGCCGCCGTCTTCGCCGGCATCGAGATCGTGCAGCGGCTGAAGGCCGGCGACAGGACGCCGGAGGCGGGCGTACCGCTCGCCGACAGCCTGCCGCACGGCCTGTTCGGCTTCGCGGTCGGCGCGCTGGTGATCACCGCCTCTTTCGGCGACCCCTGGCGGCCCGCGGTGCCCGGCGGCGCCTCCGCCGCCGTCGCACTGACCCTCACCATGGGGCTCGCCGAGTGGCTGCTCTTCCGGTTCCGGAGCCGCTCGGTGACGGCGCTGCACACCAGCACCACCGCCGACCAGTTCCGCAACCGCACCGACCGCACGCTCGCCGGACTCATCGCCGGCTACCTCGCCGCGCTCGCCGTCCTCGGCACCGGCGCGGGCCTGCTCTGGACGGGAGCCCTCCCCGGCCCCGTCCAGCTCGCCGGACTGCTGCTGCTCGGCGCCCTGCTCTGGACGGCCCTGCTGCTCCAGGTCTTCGGCGCCGTCTGGCCGCCCGCACTGATATGTACCGCCGCCGCGGTCGCGGAGAGCACCGCCGGCGCACTGGACCCGGCCTGGGCCACCCCGGCCAGACTGGTCGCCACCGGCCTCGCCGTGGGCGCGCTGGTCCTCGCCGCCCGTGCCAGAACCGGCCGGATCACCGCCCACAGATGAGCCGCACCGCGGCCGTCTGACGCGCAGCCCGCCCGAGCGGGCCCGTGCCGCACCGACGGCACCCTCGAACCCCCCAACCGCGCACCCGTCCACGGGTCCGCGAGGCACACCCACACGTCCACACCACCGGAGGCTCTCCCATGAGCAGCACCACCACCGCCGCCGTCACCGGAGCCGAGGGCTTCATCGGCTCCCACCTGGTCGAGAAGCTCGTCGCCGACGGCCACCGCGTCCGCGCGATGGTCCAGTACAACTCCTTCTCGTCCTTCGGCTGGCTGGAGACCCTCAGTCAGGACGTGCTGGACAGCGTGGAGATCGTGCTCGGCGACGTCCGCGACCCCGGCTCGGTGACCGGCCTGGTCAAGGGCACCGACGCGGTGTACCACCTGGCCGCGCTCATCGCGATCCCGTACTCCTACCAGGCCCCGCACTCCTACGTGGAGACCAACGTCACCGGCACCCTCAACGTGCTGGAGGCCGTTCGCCACCTGGAGATCCCGCGCCTGGTGCACACCTCAACCAGCGAGACCTACGGCACCGCGCAGACCGTCCCGATCACCGAGGACCACCCGATCAACACCCAGTCCCCGTACGCGGCCTCCAAGGCCGGCGGCGACCGGCTCGCGGACAGCTACCACGCGAGCTTCGAGACCCCCGTGGTGACGCTCCGCCCGTTCAACACCTTCGGCCCGCGCCAGTCCATGCGCGCCGTCATCCCGACCGTGATCGGCCAGGTCGCGGCAGGGGAGCGCACCATCACCCTCGGCGACCTCCGCCCCACCCGCGACTTCCTCTACGTCAAGGACACCGCCGCCGCGTTCGCGACCGTCGGCACCGCCCCCGCCGAGCAGGTCGTCGGCCGCACCTTCAACGCCGGCACCGGCGGCGAGATCTCCGTCGGCGACCTGGTCACCCTGGTCGGCAAGCTGATGGACGCCGACCTGACGGTCCGTGAGGACACCGACCGCATCCGCCCGGCCGCCTCCGAGGTCATGCGCCTGGTCGCCGACGCCACCCGGCTGCGCGAGGCCACCGGCTGGGCCCCCGCCCACTCCTTGGAGGAGGGCCTGCTCCACACCATCGAGTTCTTCCGCGACCCGGCCAACCTGGCCCGCTACAAGACCGACCTGTACAACGTCTGACCCGCGCCCGCACCCACCGCACAAAGAAAAGGAGCACCAGCATGCACGCTGTCATCCTGGCCGGCGGCAAGGGCGTCCGCCTGCGCCCGTACACCACCGCGCTGCCCAAGCCGCTCGTGCCCATCGGTGACCAGCATGCCATCCTCGAGATCGTCATGCGCCAGCTCGTCGCGGCCGGATTCGAGAGCTGCACCCTCGCCATCGGCCACCTCGGCCACATCATCCGCGCGTACGTGGGCGACGGATCGCAGTGGGGCATCGACGTCTCCTACACCACCGAGGAGACCCCGCTCGGCACCATGGGCCCGCTGCTCACCATGCTCGACACCCTGCCCGAGCACTTCCTCGTCATGAACGGCGACGTCCTCACCGACCTCGCCTACGGCGACGTCCTCAAGCAGCACATCGACGCCGAGGCGCCGCTCACCATCGCCACCTACGCGCGCAAGGTCAACATCGACTTCGGCGTCCTCACCACCGAGCAGGGCCGGGTCACCGAGTTCCGCGAGAAGCCCAGCATGGACTACCACGTCTCGATGGGCGTCTACGGCCTCTCCAAGTCCACCCTCACCCGCTACACCCCCGGCAAGCCGCTCGGCTTCGACGACCTCGTCCTCGACCTGCTCGACGCCGGCACCCCGCCGCAGGCCTACGAGTTCAACGGCTACTGGCTCGACATCGGCCGCCCCGACGACTACGACCGGGCCAACGCCGACTTCCTCGAGAACCGCGACCTGCTGCTGCGGGGTGCCTGACCCATGGACGTCCTCGTCCTCGGAGCCACCGGCTTCCTGGGCGGCCACATCGCCGAGCACCTGCGCACCCTCCCCGGTGCGCGGGTGCTCCGCGCCGGCCACTCCTCCTCCGCCGACCTGCGGATCGACCTCGCGAACGAGACCGCCGAAGGCCTCACCGCGCTGCTCGCCGACCTCCGCCCCGCCGCGGTGGTGAACTGCGCCGGCGCCGTCACCGGCGACGCCCTGCTGCAGACCGGCCTCAACGCCCGCGGCCCCGCCGTGCTCGCCGCCGCCCTGCGCGCGGCGCTGCCCGGCACCCGGCTCGTCCACCTCGGCTCCGCCGCCGAGTACGGCGCCTGCGAGCACGGCAGCTCGCTCGCCGAGACGGCCGCACCGCGGCCCGGCGGCCTCTACGGCGCCACCAAGCTCGCCGGAACCCTGGCCGTCGCCGAGGCCGCCGCCAACGGCCAGGACGCCGTGGTGCTGCGGGTGTTCAACCCGATCGGCCCCGGCGCGCCCGGCACCTCGCTGGCCGGCCGACTGGCCGCAGAGCTCCGTCGGGCCGGCCCGGACGGCACCGTCACCGTCGGCGACCTCTCCGCGTACCGCGACTTCGTGGACGCCCGCGACGTCGCCCGCGCGGTGGGCGCCGTGCTCGCCGCCGCCCGGCCGCTCCCCCCGGTGCTCAACATCGCCGGCGGCGAGGCCCGCCCCGTCCGCGCCGTCGCCGACGCCCTGGTCGCCGCCGCGCAGTTCGGCGGCCGGATCGAGGAGCACGGTGCGGGCTCCGAACGCTCCGCCGCCGTCTCCTGGCAGCAGGCCGACATCTCCACCGCCCGCGCCCTGGGCTGGGAGCCGCGGATCACGCCCGAGGAGTCGCTGGCCGACCTCTGGCACGGCCTCAAGGCCGCCGCGCAGTACGGCCCGAACGACACCCCGGAGCGCGCCGCCTGATGGAGGAGCGACTGCTGGTACCGCTCTACGTGCACCCGGCCGAGGACCCGTCAGCCTGGCGGGCCCTCGTCCGGGCCGCTCCGCGCCTGTACGGAGTCGTCGTCAACGCCGCCGACGGCCCCGGCGAGGCACCCGACCCGGTGCTCGCCGAACCGGTCGCCGAACTCCGCGAGGCCGGGGTCCGCATCCTCGGCTACGTCGACACCGGGTACGGCCGCCGCCCGCACGCCGCCGTCGTCGAGGACCTCCAGCGCCACCGCGCCTGGTACGGCACCGACGGCGTCTACTTCGACCAGGCCTGCACCGACCCGGCCTTCCTGCCCTACCAGCGGCGGCTCACCGTCGCCGCGCGCGCCCTGGGCTGCGAGAGCGTCGTCCTCGGCCACGGCACCCACCCCGACCCGGCCTACGCCGACGGCGGGGTTGCCGACCTGCTGGTCACCTTCGAGGGAGACTGGCAGGCGTACGAGGCGGCGCCCGTGCCGCGCTGGACGGCCGACCACCCGCCGGGGCTCTTCTGCCACCTGGTGCACGGCGTGCCGTCCGGCCGGCTGCGCGCCGTCCCCCGCGAGGCCAGGCTGCGCGGCGCCGCCGTCCACTACGCGACACCGGGCGACGGCGACAACCCGTGGCGGACACTGTCGCCGGCCCTGACACCGGCCCTCGCGGGGCCCGCTCTGACGCCCACCCGGACGGAGACCGACCCATGACCCGCCGCCACCCCGCCGCCCTCGCCGCGGCCGCCCTGCTGCTCGCCCTCGCCGGATGCTCCGGCGGGGGCGACGACGACGGCCCCGACCAGGACGAGCCCACCGCGGCGCCGTCCGGGTCCGCGAGCGGCAGCCCCTCGTCGAGCGGCTCGCCGACCCCGGGCAACGACACCGCCCCCTCCGGCAGCCCCACCGGCGGCCGTCCGACCACGGCCGGCCGCTGGCAGCCCGCCCCGCGCACCGCCTGGCAGTGGCAGCTCGACGGCCGCGTCGACACCGGCGTCGACGTGCCGGTCTACGACATCGACGGCTTCGAGAACGACGCCGCCACGGTCGCCGCACTGCACGCCAAGGGCCGCAAGGTCATCTGCTACGTCAACGTCGGCGCCTACGAGGACTACCGCTCCGACGCCAAGAGCTTCCCCAAGGCCGTCCTCGGCGGGGCCAACGGCTGGAAGGGCGAGTCCTCGCTCGACATCCGGCGCACCGACGTCCTGCTGCCGCTGATGGCCAAGCGCTTCGACATGTGCCGCGACAAGGGCTTCGACGGCGTCGAGCCGGACCTCGTCGAGAACTACCGCGCCGACACCGGATTCCCGATCAACGCCAACGACCAGATCGCCTACAACAAGGCCATCGCCAAGCTCGCCCACGACCGCGGCCTCGCCGTCGGACTCAAGAACGACCTCGACCAGATCCCGGCCCTGGTCGGCGACTTCGACTTCGCCGTCAACGAGCAGTGCGCCGAGTTCGACGAGTGCGACGCCCTCAAACCCTTCATCGCCGCCGGAAAGGCCGTCTTCCACGTCGAGTACAAGACGCCCAACGACCGCTACTGCGACAAGAGCCGCCGACTCGGCCTCAGCTCCATGACCAAGCACCTGGAACTCGACGCCTGGCGGCAGCCCTGCTGACCCCCCTTCCGCCGGTTACGGCCGTGCGCCATGATGATCCGTCCCTTGCGAACGGAGCACCATGCACATCACGGTCAGCTACGAGACCACCCCGCAGGAACGCGTGCGGGCCTTCCAACAGGCGCTGGCGAAACCGCGGAAGAATGCCTGGACGGCGGTCGTCTGTCTCCTGCTGCTCGGTCAGCTCGAGATCTGGAGCTTCGGGGACGTCACGCTCGGCACCTGGTCCTCACTCATGGCTCTCGGACTCCTGGCCCACCTCACCATCGGCACCCGGTCGGCCGCCCGTCAGCAGACGCCGAGTGTTCCAGGTGCCACCGAGGTTACCGTCACCGAGACCGGGGTGACCGTCCGCCGTCCGGGCCACTCCGCGGAGATCGCCTGGTGGTCCGTCCGGTTCGTGGAGACCGCGGACTTCTTCCTGCTCCTCCACGCTCCGAAGTTCTTCACCCCGATCCTCAAGCGGGGCTTCACCCCTGAGCAGTTGGCGGAGGTGCGCGCCCTCGCCGCGGCGGGCCGGCCGGCGCAGCCGGTCGGACTGACCCGCGCCCGGTCGGCGGGCTGACGGCAACCGGGCGACCCCGGCCGGGCCACCGGCCCGCGGATCGCCGGCGGCCCGCGGCGTCAGATCGCGTAGGCGCCGCGCGGCACGCCCTCGGCGACGCCGACGGGCGTCAGGGCGATCACCGGCGTGCCCCGCACCGCGGTGTGCGGTCCGATCGCCAGCGGATCGATGCTCAGCGCCGCAGCGACCCCGCGTGCGAGATCGAACGCCTCCCACCGCCACTCGTCCTCGGCGTCGTCGAGGTCCTCGCGGACGGTGTCGTCCCAGGGGACGGGCAGTCCCAGTCCGGCGCGCCGAGAACGCTCGTACTCCAGCGGCTCGCCGAGGGTCCACAGCCGGTCGTCGGGTTCGCCGGCCTCCTTGTAGCGGCGCACCACCGTGCCGTTCTCGGCGACCAGCCAGGCCGAGCCGTCGTTCTGCGCGCCGAAGTAGTACGCCTGGGCGCGGCCGTAACGTGCGCTCAGCTCGATGCACCGCTCCCGCAGCTCCTCGCCGCGCTCCGCGTCGCACGGGTCGCACCACGCACCGGCCACCAGCGTCCAGCCGTCCAGCTCGGGCGTCACGAACACCCGTCCCACCGGGCTGCCCGGCTCGTCGTCACCGAAGCCGTGGACGTCCGCGTCCAGGATCGCGTTGCCCAGCGCGAAGGTCGCCGGCCGCGGCTCGGTCAACCCGAGGATCCGCATGATGCCCGGCTGGTCACCGCCGGCCACCGCGACCCAGTACAGCCAGCAGGCGCTGAGCGGCTGCGGCCGGTCGGCGGTCAGCTTGATCCGGACCAGCCGTTCGACGGCGGCCACGTCCCGCGCGGAGAGCAGCGGTTCGCCGCCGATCCCGGCCAGCGCCGTCAGTGCGGCCGGCCGCAGCCGCCCCGGCTCGGAACGCCGGACCCGCCGCAGTGCGGGGACGGCCCGCGCCCCGAGCTCCTCGACGACGATGCGTGCCTGACACGCCACCCTCCCGTCCGGGTCGCCGAACAGCGCGAGCAGGGCGGGGAGGGCGTCCAGCCCGGCCGCACCCCGGGACCGGAGACCGCGCACGGCCTGCTCCCGCACCGCCGGGTCGGGGTGGGAGAGCGCCGCCGTGCACGGGTCAGGCGGGGTGTCGGACATGGCGGTGCTCCTGCCGTTGGGGGGGTCGGTGTCCGGCCGTCCCGGGCCGACCGGGACGGCCCGGTCAGCCGTCGGTCCGCTGGTGCTGCTCCGGCAGGCTGCTCTCCGGGTGCACCCAGAGCAGTACGTTGCCGGGCCCGCCCCGCGCCCGCTCCGACCGGAAGAACTCCAGCACCTCCCGGTCGGAGTGACGCAGGCTGAAGTGCGTCAGGACGAACAGCGTCTCCGGATGCGCCTCGACCACCGGCCGCAGCCGGCTCCACACCGTGTGCCCGACCCGGTCGGCCCGCGCCAGCTCGGCGTCGTCCAGGTACGTGCACTCGGTGATCACCACCGGGTACTCCAGCAGCCAGGGATTCCGCTCGAAGACGTTCACGTGGGTGTCGCCGAGGTAGGCGAACAGCGGCCGGACGACCTCCCGGTCGACCTCGGCGCCCTCCCGGCGGCGCTGCGCCACGATCCGCCCGAACTCCGCGCCGCGCCCCTCGGCGAGCAGCGTCCGCCGCAGCTCCTCGTACTCGGGGGCGAGGGCGGTCCGCACCTCCGAGAAGGCGTACCCGACGCACGGCACCTTGTGCTCGCACTCCAGCACCCGGACGCGGTGGCCGCCACGGCCGAAGGAGAACTCGTCGCCGCCCCGCACACCGTGCAGCCGGTGCCCGGCGAGCGCCGGGTCGTATTCCGGACCGTGGTTCAGCTCGGCGGAGGCCCGCAGGTAGGACTCCACGTACGGGACGGCCGCGGCGGGCAGGTGGATGTCGACCCCGGAGGCCTTGGCGGCGAGGAAGTCGAGGTCCTTGGCGTGGTCGGCATGGGTGTGGGTCAGGAAGACGGTGTCCGGCTGCCGCCCCTCGCACAGTCCGGCGTCGAGGCTGCAGCGCAGCTCGGGGACGTGGAAGAAGGTCTTGTCGTTGGCCCGCGAGTAGCCGGTGAGGGTCAGCCCGGTGCCGGGGATCCGCCAGGTCTTCCACTGACGGAAGGGGTGGCCGGCCGTCAGCCGCTCGGGGTGGTCGGTCCGTCGTTCGGGCGCCTGCGTCATCGGGAGTCCTCCACGTCGTCCGCGGGGCGGGCGGTGGATCGGCCGCCGGTGATCGGGTGCGGCGCCGATCGTAGCGGCCGGGCCCACCTCCGGTCCCGGGAGTTTCCCGGCCGCCCGAGGCCGCCGGTACGATCCGCTCGGTGCGGATGATCCACAGGCCTGAACGCCGACCGCCGACCACACAGGAGGGGGAGTCACGTGTCGGACGAGCAGGGTGGGAGGCCGCGCCGCGTCCACGGCCGGAGCCGCCGCGTCCTCGGCGAAGCCGTCCTGGAACTGGTCGGCGGCCTGGTGCTCGCCGGGCTGACGACGGCCTCGCTGGCCGGCACCGTGGTCGGTGCCGGCCGGCTGTACGGGCGGAGCCCACTGGCGGCCTGGAGCCTGGCCGCCGTGGGCGCCGCGGTCGCGGTGTACGGCCTGCTCCAGCGCCGCCGCCCGAAGGAGCGCCGCACCCGGGTCGGCCGGGTCTGCTCGGGCCTGGTCGGGGCCCTGGGCGCCTGGCTGGGGCTCTGCGTCTGCTACGCCTCGTACGACGTGCTGTTCTGACAGGGCCCGGCACGATGTGCGACCGTCGGGCGGATCGACCGACTCCCCGTGCGGCTCTCCCGGGGTCGAGGGGCGGCACCTGCAACCCCGCCGTCGACACCGCCTCCTACTGGGTGCCCACGCTGTACGCCGACAACGTCCCGGTGGAGCCCACCGGCACCACCTTCTACTACCTCGGCGAGGGCGTCCGCGACGGCGTCATCGCGCAGACCCAGCCGCTGCCGCGCGGTCTGCGGATCGTCGCAGGCAACGCCAAGGCCACCGGGCCGAACGACAACAGCATCGCCCGCTGGTCCTGCCTGCACGCCGGAGAGGTCAACCCCTCGCACGACTTCGTCAACTGCCCGGCCAGGTCGATGCTGGAGTCCTACCTCGACTTTCCGCAGTGCTGGAACGGCAAGGACCTCGACTCGGCCGACCACAAGAGCCACATGTCCTACCCGGTCAACGGCGCCTGCCCGGCCAGCCACCCGATCCCGGTGCCCAAGCTCCGCCAGGTGCTGCGGTACCCGGTGACCGGCGACCCGTCGCGGCTGCGGCTGGCCTCCGGGCCCGGCTACACCATGCACGGCGACTTCTTCAACGTCTGGCCGGCGGCCGAGATGGCCCGCCGGGTCCGGGACTGCATCGACCCGATCGTCAAGTGCGGTGCCAACGGCGCCGCCTGACCCGACGACCCCTCCGGGTGCGGCGCGGAGTCGTCCGGGCCGCACCCGGAGGCCCAGGAGGAACGGTGAGACGAGCCTTCGCCGGCGCGGCCCGTGGCCGCCCTCGCGGTGTGCGGTGCACTGGCGGCGGCGGTCGCCCGGCCGTCCGACCGACCTGCGGCGGGCCCTGCGTCCGTCACCGTCACCCCCGCCACCACTGTCTTCAACCCGACCGATGCGGCCTGGCTGCAACTGCTGGTCCCGATGACCGAACAGAACATCCGCCTCGCCGAGTTGACCGCCAACCGGGCCACCGTCCCCGAACTGCGGGCGATCGCCGGAGAGATCGCGAGCAGCAGCCGGGGCGACCTGGCCCGACTGCAGGAGCTGACCCGTGCCGGCGGCGTGGCCGGCGACAACCCGCACACCGGACACGACATGCCCGGCTTCACCACGGCCGTCGAGTACACCGAGGCCGAGCGCGCCACCGGCGCCGACTTCGACCGCCATGCCGTCCTGCACCTGCGCGAGTACCTGGAGCAGTCCGTCCGCCTGGCCGATTCCGAGTCCACGGCCGACAGCGCGGCGACCGCCCGGCAACTCGCCGCCGACCTCCGCCGTACCCGCGCCGCCCAACTCGCCCGCCTGGGCCCCTGAACGGCCGCCGTCCCGGACGGCAGCCATCCATGACGGCGGCCTCACGGGTCGCGAGGCCCTCCTGGCGGCTGCCGGGAGGGGGCGCCGGTCCCGTCGCCCCGACCGGCTCGGCAGCCTGCCCGTCTCGCCCTCCCGGGGGTGCGCCAGGATGGCGCCATGGCACACGAAACGATCACTGCTCGCGCCATCGCCGACCGCCACCTCGACCAGGTGGCCGCTCACGACCCCTTGGAAGCCGCCTGGTTGGGCCTGCACCCGGGCGACCAGCGGCAACCGGACCTCTCCCCGGAAGGGTTCGAGGCGCTCGCCGACATCGCCCGGCAGACGCTCGCCGCGCTCGACGCCGCCCCCACCCCGGCGGATCCCCGGGCCGAGGACCCGGCCGACCGGGCCTGCGCGCGACTGCTCCGGGAGCGCCTCACCGCCGAACTCGCCATGCACGAGACGGGGGAGAACCTCCGCCAGCTGCGCACCATCGGCGCGCACGTCCACCACGTGCGGGACATCTTCACCTACATGCCGACCGACACCGACGACGACTGGGCGGCGGTCGCCGGGCGGCTGCGCAACCTGCCCGCCGCACTCGACGGGTACCGGGCCACCCTCTCCGAGGGGATCGCCCAGGGCCTGCTCGCCGCGCCCCGGCAGGTGGCAGCGGTGGCCGACCAGCTCACCGCCTGGACCGGCGAGGACACCGGCGGCCCGGCGTGGTTCGCGGACTTCGTCGCCCCCGGCCCCGACCGGATGCGCGGCGAACTGGGCGCAGCGGCCCTCCAGGCCACGGCTGCCGTCGCCGGGTTCCGCGACTGGCTGCGCGACACCTACGCGCCGGCCGCCGCCGGCACCCCGGACGCCGTGGGCCGGGACCGCTACCGACGTGCCGTGCGCCACCTGGCGGGCGCCGACCTCGACCTGGACGAGGCCTACGCCTGGGCCTGGGACGAGTTCCACCGGACGGCGGCCGAGATGCGCGCAGAGGCGGAACGCGTGCTGCCCGGAGCGGGAGTCAAGGAGGCCACGCACCATCTGGAGCGCCACGGCCACGCGATCGAGGGAGAGGAGGCGATCCGCGACTGGCTGCAGCAGCTGATGGACGGTGCGATCGAGGCCCTCGACGGAACCCACTTCGACATCTCCGGCCCCCTGCGCCGGGTGGAGTCCCGGATCGCGCCGCCCGGAACCGCCGGGGCGCCGTACTACTCCGGCCCCAGCCTGGACTTCGGCCGCCCCGGGCGCACCTACCTGCCGACCCTCGGCCGGAAGGTCTTCCCGACCTGGCAGCTCGTCACCACCTGGTACCACGAGGGCGTCCCCGGCCACCACCTGCAACTGGCCCGGTGGGTCGCCGTCGCCGACCGGCTCAGCCGCTACCAGACCACACTGGGCACGGTCAGCGCCACCATCGAAGGCTGGGCCCTGTACGCCGAACGCCTCATGGACGACCTGGGATTCCTCACCGACCCCGCCCATCGCCTCGGCTTCCTGGACGAGCAGATGCTGCGCACCATCCGGGTGATCGTCGACATCGGCATGCACCTGGGCCTGGCCGTCCCGGCCGACGCGGGTTTCCGTCCGGGCGAACGCTGGACCCCGGAGCTCGCCACGGAGTTCATGGCGACGTACAACGGCAGTCCCGCCGAACTGCGCCGCAGTGAGATCGTCCGGTACCTCGGCTGGCCGGGGCAGGCCATCGGCTACAAGCTCGGCGAACGAGCCTGGTTGCAGGGAAGGGAGGCCGCCCGCCGTCGGCACGGCGCCGCCTTCGACCTCAAGGCGTGGCACATGCAGGCGCTGTCGCAGGGTTCACTCGGCCTCGACGACCTGGCCGAGCAGCTCGCCACCCTGTGAACCCGACGGGCACGGCGGCCCGGCCCCGCCCCGGAGACCCGGCCGCCGTGCCCGTTCCCGGTGCGTCAGTTGACGTTCACCGCGGCCCAGGCGGCGGCGACCTGGGCGTACTCGGTGGAGGTGGCGCCGTAGAGGTCCTTCGCCGCGTTCAGGGTCGCGGTGCGCGCGCCCTTGTAGTCGGTGGTGGAGGTCATGTAGACGCTCAGCGCCCGGTACCAGACCTGCAGCGCCTTGTCGCGGCCGATGCCGGTGACGGTGGAGCCGTTGGAGGTCGGGCTGTTGTAGCTGACGCCGTTGATCGTCTTCGCGCCGCTGCCCTCGGCCAGCAGGTAGAAGAAGTGGTTGCCGACGCCGGACGAGTAGTGGACGTCGAGGTTGCCGACGCCGGAGGACCAGTAGTCCGCCGAGCCGCCGTCCTTGGAGGGCTTGTCCATGTAGCGCAGCGGGGTGCCGTCGCCGTTGATGTTGATCAGCTCGCCGATCAGGTAGTCGCCCTTGTCGGCGGCGAGGTTGGCGTAGAACTCCACGCCGGTGCCGAAGATGTCCGAGGTGGCCTCGTTCAGGCCGCCGGACTCGCCCGAGTAGTTCAGGCCGGCGGTGTTGGCGGTGACGCCGTGGCTCATCTCGTGGCCGGCCACGTCGAGCTCGGTCAGCGGGTGGGTGTTGGACGCGCCGTCGCCGTACGTCATGCAGAAGCAGGAGTCGTCCCAGAACGCGTTGACGTAGTTCCGGCCGTAGTGGACCCGGCTGTACGCGCCGACGCCGTTGTTCTTGATGCCGTTGCGGCCGAAGGTGTTCTTGTAGAAGTCCCAGGTGACGGCCGCGCCGTACTGGGCGTCCACCGCGGCGGACTGGGTGCTGGAGACCAGGCCGGTGCCCCACGCGTTGTCGGCGTCGGTGTAGAGCGTCCCCTTGCCGCCCTGTTTGCCGTTCATGGAGACGGTGTACTGGCCACCCCGGGTGTTGTCCCTGAGCTCGAACGTCGAGCCGGTGTAGTTGGTGGTCAGGGTGACCGAACCGACGAAGACGCCCTTGCCGCTGCCGGTCGCGTTGGCGGTCTGCACCTGCTCGTGGGTGGAGAGGACCTCGCCGCTCGCGGCGTCGGTCACGACCACCTGGCGGCTCGGGGTGCAGTCGGCGCGGACGCCCTCGACCGTGGTGCGGTGGGCCAGTCTCGGAGTGCCGGAGGCCGCCCATACGACCAACTGCGCCGAGCCGGGCCGGTCGACCGAGACGAGGGCGGGCTCGTCGCCGTCCTGGACGCCGACGGTGGCGGCGACCGCGCCGTGCGCCTTCGAGGCGGCCTGGGCGGCGGTGAGCTTCGGGGTGAGCGTGGCCGGGGCGACAGGGCCGGCCACGGCACGGTCGGTGGAACGGATGGCGCCCTGCGCGCTCTGGTGGACGATGAGGTCGCCGCCCAGGACGGGCAGTCCGGCGAAGGTGCGCTCGTAGCGGACGTGTTGGGTGCCGTCGGCGTCCACGATCGTGCCCTTCACGATCAGCTGCTCCTGACCCGACAGACCCAGGGCGCGGGCCGCTGCGGCGGACGCCGAGGCGGCGTGGGCCGATCCGGCGCCGACCTGTATCGCGCCGGCGAGGACGGCCGAGGTGGACAGAACGGCTCCGAGAGCGAGCTTGCGCTTCACGTACGGTTCCTTCCGTGGTCGACCGCGGGTGTGCGGTCGCGCCGGGCTCCGAGGCGCCGGGTCGGCGCGGGCTGACGGCGGAGCAGGGCTCTGGTGTGGCGTTCCGGCGACCGGAGGCTGCCGCCGCCGACGCGGGGGAGCGGGCCGGGCGGTACGCCGTGGTGTTTTCGGCCGGAATCATGACGAAACATCAGGCAGCCGGGAAAGGCCCGGCGCTCGAATGGCAGGATTTCGCCACAGCGGTCCGCGTTCCCGTTCGATTCGGGGCGGGAATTGCTGAACCGATTTCTGCTGGCAGATCGGTTTGCCGTCGCCCGTGCCGTCCGCACGCGGGAATCCGGCCGGTCGGTGCGCGGGGAGTGGCATGTTCAGGGGAAGTGGCGCAGTCCCGCCACGGATTGGCCCTTGCCGGAGGGTAATCGGCTCAGTATGCCGCGGGGGCGAGTTCGATGAGTGCAAGGAATGCATTTCCGGCATGCCGCGGCGGCGAATGCCGAAAAGGCATCCGCCGCAGCGCGGGGCCGGGTCCGTCACCTCGGGACTGGTGACAGCGAGGGCTGTACCTGACTGAGCGCGGATCGGCCGCGCGGTGTCACACCCACGCGGTGCCACACCCGCGCCGACGGGCACCCTCCGACGGTGGGAGAACCGTGGGGTTCGGACGGGCCCGCCCAGCCGGTCGGGTCGTGGACGCGTGGGCGAGTCGGTGGACCTGGCAGTCGGGGCCGTTCGGGGCGGTTGGCCGCCGTCCGCCGGCTGCGATGGTGGCGCTCCGCCGCGAGCGGACGCCGAATCCTCGCCCGCGCCGGCCCCGGGGTCACCGGGCCGCGGTGGCGAGCAGGTCCAGCTCCTCGGTGCTGAGCCGGAGCTCTCCGGCGGCGATGTTCGCCTCCAGGTGGTCGGGGTTGCCCGTCCCCGGAATGGCCAGGACGTGCGTGCCCTGCTGCAGCGTCCAGGCGAGCCGGACCTGCGCGGCCGAGGCACCGTGCGCGGCGGCGACGGCGAGGACCTGCTCGGACTCCGGCCCGGCTGCGCCGGCGCCCTGCTCGCGTCCGGACCCGGCGATCGCGAAGTACGGAACGAAGGCGATGCCGTGGTCGGCGCAGCCCTGCAGGACGTCGTCGTGCGGTCGCCCGTCGAGGGTGAAGCGGTTCTGCACGGCCACCACCGGTGCGACGGCCCGCGCCTCCGCCAGCTGGGCGGGCGTGACGTTGGAGACGCCGAGGTGCCGGATCAGCCCGGCGTCGCGGAGTTCGGCCAGGGCGCCGACGTGCTCGGCGATCGACGACTGGCGCATTCGCCGCAGGTACACCAGGTCGAGGTGGTCGCGGCCGAGTTGGCGGAGGTTCTCCTCGACCTGGCTGCGCAGCTGCTCGGGTTCGGCCGCGTACCACGCGCCGGACGCGTCCCGGCCCGGGCCCACCTTGGTGGCGATGACCAGGTCGTCGGGATACGGAGAGAGAGCGGTGGCGATCAGCTCATTGGCCGAGCGCAGCCGGGAGAAGTAGAACGAGGCGGTGTCGATGTGGTTGACGCCGAGGTCGATCGCTCGGCGCAGCACCCGGATCGACCGGCCGCGGGCGCTCGGCACTCCCTCGTCGAACGCCGCGCTGCCGGTGAGGCGCATCGCGCCGAGGCCGATGCGGTTCACCGGCAGATCGCCGAGCGTCCAGGTGCCTGCGGCTGTGGCGTCGATGCCCGTGGCGGTGTGACTCACCTGTGATGCCCCCTTGTGGTGCTGACGGAGGAGGCATCATGGCGGGCCGGCTGCCGGGGTGGAAGGGCCGCCGACCGCAGGAAATGTCACATCCCGTACGGGAACGCTGCTATGTGACGAGCCGTTGAGTTCTTCGAGACCACGGAACAACTGTGACGGTGTGTCACGCTGGCGAGTCGAAGACGACGGTGCGTCACCCCAGCGCGAAGGCGTCGGCGAGCAGCTCGATCTGGGTCGTGAGCAGCGTGTCCCCGGTGTGCCCCATGCCGGTGTAGTGGCCGGAGACCTCCAGGCCGATGGTGCCGTGCAGGGTGCTCCAGACGAGGACGGTGCCGGTGAGCGCGCCGGCGACGGCCTCGGGCCCGTCCGGGGTGCTGGCCTTCACCCAGGCGGCGACGGCCGCGTCCGCCGCGAGCCAGGCCCGCATCTGGGCGACCACGGGGGCCGTGGCCGGGGCCGGGGTGCCGGTGGCGAAGACGGGCAGGAAGGGCGTGAGGACGGCCCGGGCGCTCGCCAGGGTCTCGGGCGGGGCGGTGTAGCCGGGCGTCGGGGTGCCCTGGATCAGCAGGTAGCGGTGGGGCTGCGCCACCGCCCAGCCGCGGTAGGCGGTGGCCAGGGCGTGCAGGCGGGCGCGCGGACCGGTGCCCGGATCGGGGGCCGCTGCGACGGCTGCGGCGGCGTCCTCGTAGGCGTCGGAGATGAGGGCGCCCAGCAGGTCGTCCCGGCTGGCGAAGTAGCGGTACAGGGCCGGACCGGACATGCCGAGCTCCTTGGCGATCTTCACCAGGGCGAGGGCGGCGGTGCCCCCTTCGGCCAGCTGCCGCAGTGCGGCGTCCTTGATCTCGGCGCGGGTCTGCTCCCGGTAGCGGGCGCGCGGACCGGTCGTACGGGCCTCTGCCATCTCGGCTGCTCCCTCTCCTTGTCGTTACTGCATGTCGCTTCAGCAAGAGTCTCTCACGATCGGATTGCCATCACGCTTGCGAGTGGCAATCTCAAGAGTTACAGTCTATAACAGTTGCGAGAGAGGCTCGCAGAGGGAATGGCCCGTCAAGGCGGGCCGGGAGAGGGGACACCATGACCACCCAGGAGCAGCAGCTGCACGTGGTGCTGGGCGCCGGCCCGGCCGGTACGGCCCTCGCGGCGGAGCTGGCCCGCCGCGGCCATGCCGTCCGCCTGGTCGACCGCGCGGGGGAGGGCCCCGCGCCGCAGGGCGTGGAGCGCCGTGCCGGCGATGTCTCCACCCCGGCGGGTGCGCTGGCCGCGGTGGAGGGCGCCGAGGTTGTCTACCACTGCGTCAACGTCGGCTACCACCTGCAGGTCGAGCTGATGCCGCTGATCCAGCGGGCCGTACTCGGCGCGGTCGAGGCGACCGGTGCCCGCCTGGTCGTGCTCGACACCCTCTACCCGTACGGTCCGACCGGCGGTGCGCCGATGACCGAGCGCACGCCGTGGAACGCCGTCAGCCGCAAGGGGTGGATGCGCGCCGGGCTCGACGAGGCGTACCTGACCGCGCACCGCGAGGGCCGGGCGCGGGTGGTGCTCGGCCGGGCGGCGGACTTCGTCGGCCCCGGTGTCCTCAACTCCACCCTCGGTGGCGCCGTCTTCCCGGCCGCGCTCACCGGCGGCGAGGTGCTGGGTCTGGGCGACATCGACCTGCCGCACAGCCACACCGACATCCGGGACGTCGCCGCCGGACTCGCCACCCTCGGCGAGCACCCCGAGGCCGACGGCCGGGTCTGGCACCTGCCGACCGCGCCCGCCCGGACGCCCCGCGAGATCCACGCCATGATCGAGGAGCGGATCGGCCGCCCGCTGAACGTCCTCGTCCTGGACGAGCCGCGCCCCTTCGGCCCCTTCGACGAGGTCTTCATGGCCGAGTACGCCGAGATGTTCTACCAGCACACCGAGCCGCAGGTGATGGACTCCGGCGACTTCGAGAAGGCCTTCGGCGTGGCCCCGGTCCCGCTGGAGCGGAGCCTCGACGAGACCCTCGACTGGTACCAGGACCTGCTCGCCGCCCACGCCCCTCGCGCCTGAAACGGCCGGCCCCTCGCGCCGCGGGCCGGCCGGCCCTTCGCCCCGGATCGGCCAGCCCTTCGCCCCGGGCCGGCCGGCCCTTCGCCCCGGATCGGCCAGCCCTTCGCCCCGGATCGGCCGGTCCCTCGCCCCGGATCGGCCGGTGCCGCGCCGCGGAACGTTCCGGTCCGGCTTCGCGAACCGACAGGCGGCACGCAGCCCTGCTTACGGGCGTCCGGGCGGTTCGTCCAGGTCCGGTTCCACGGGTCCGCCGGCCACCACCGGCGGGCCCGGGCCGCGCAGCGCGATCGTGATCTCCCGGCGGCACGGACAGTCCGTCCCGCCCCCTACGATGACGGGCATGAACACTGGGGGGCCGGAGACACGGCTCATCGACGGCCGCTTCGAACTGCTGCAACGCCTCGGCGGCGGAGGCATGGGCCTGGTCTGGCGCGCCCGCGACAACGCGCTGGAGCGGGAGGTCGCGCTCAAGGAGGTCCGCCCGCCGGACCCGGCGATGCTCGCCGGCGACCCGATCGCGGCCCAGGAGCTGCGCGAGCGCGTCCTGCGCGAGGCGCGCGCGCTCGCCCGCCTCCAGCACCCCAACGTGGTGATCATCCACCACATCGTCGACACCCCCGACCAGCCGCACCCCTGGCTGGTGATGGAGCTGGTCAGCGGCGGCAGCCTCGCCGACCGGCTCGTCCAGGGTCCGCTCTCCGTGCCGGAGGCGGCCAGGATCGGCCGCGGCGTGCTCGCCGCCCTGCGCGCCGCGCACGCCGCCGGCATCCAGCACCGCGACGTCAAGCCCGGCAACGTCCTGCTGCGCACCGACGGCACACCCGTCCTCACCGACTTCGGCATCGCCGCCATGCAGGACGCGACGGCGCTGACCGCCACCGGCTCGCTCATCGGCTCGCCCGAGTACATCGCCCCCGAGCGCATCCGCGGCGGCGACGGCGACGCCTCCTCCGACCTGTGGTCGCTGGGGATGATGCTGTACGTCGCGATCGAGGGCCACCACCCGCTGCGCCGCGGCACCACCCTGGCCACCCTCGCGGCCGTCCTCGACGAGCCGCTGCCGCCGCCGGTCCGCGGCGCCCAGCTCGGCCCGCTGCTCGGGGCCCTGCTCTCCCGGGACCCTGCGCTGCGGCCCGACGCCGAGATGCTCGACCGGCTGCTGGCCGCGGCCGAGCAGGGCGAGCCGGCCGCCGGGCCCGCCGCCTGGGCACCGACCGTCAAGGAGACCTTCAAGCAGCCCGGCCCGCCGGAGTCGACCTCCGGATCCACCGCGCAGCCGGTGTTCGGCACGCCCACCGGCGCGCCCGCGGGCTACGGCGTCCCGGCCGTCCCCGGCGCGTTCGGCGCACCGGCCGCCGGGTACGGCTACCCGCAGCCCTCGACCGGCCCCGTCGCCGGGTACGGCCACCCGCAGCCGCCCGTCGGCGGCTACGGATTCCCGCAGGGCCAGCCGCCGGTGCCGACCGGTCCGAACGGGGGCGGCTACGGCTTCCCGCAGTCCCCGACGGGCGACATGGGCGGTTACGGCCACCCGCAGTCGCCCACCGGCCCGACCAGTTCCTGGACGCCGCAGAACGGCCACCCGAACCGCCCGGTGTCGTCGGGCGGGCGCGGCCGCACCGTGCTGCTCAGCGTCTCCGTGGCCAGCGCCGCCCTCGCCGGCGCGCTGGTCTGGAACGCCGTCCAGGACGACAAGGGCGGCACCTCCTCCAACGTCACCAGCACCGGCACCGGCGGCACCACCGCGGGCGGCACCACCGCGGGCGGCACCACCGGGTCCACCGGCACCGGTTCGCCGGCGGCCACCGCCAGCAAGGCCGGCGGCAAGAACGCCGCGCCGAAGGACCTGCTGACCACGGAGGGCGTCCGCGCCGTGGTCGATGCGATCAAGCCGGCCGCCGGCACCTCGATGATCAACGAGCTGACGGTCTACCCCGAGTACGCGATCGCCGAGAGCCCGAAGACCGACAACCCCAAGCTCTACGACCGGATCGACTACCGGAACGGCCACACCAGCAAGACCCCGGGCGGCAGCGTCATCGGCGACGACAAGCCGGTCGACCTGAACGGCTACGACTGGAGCGTCATCCCGGGCCTCCTGCAGAAGGCCCAGCAGGAGCTCAACGTCCCCAACCCGAAGAGCCGTTACCTGATCATCGGTCCGGACATGTTCGACGGGACGCCGACCATCCGGGTCTACTTCTCGGACGACTACGGCAGCGGCTACCTCTCGGCGGACACCAAGGGCAACGTCATCAAGTCCTACCCGCACGACTGACCTGTACGACTGACCCGTACGGGCCACCCCGCACGAGCCACCCCGCACGACTGACCGCGCTTACGGACGCGGCGGCCCGGGGCGATCCGTTGCGGCAACGATGCGACCGGCCTCCGGTGTGTCGGGGCGCGACCGTGGAACGGTCACCCGCCACTCACCGGAGGCCGTCATGTCGACCACCCTCCCCGACAGGCCCGAGGCGCACGCGCCCGAAGCCCGCACACCTGAGGCGCACGCGCCCCAAGCCCACCCCTCCGAAGTTCCCTCCTCCGCCCGCCCGGTGGCCCCCGCGTCAGCCGTCGGCGACGCCCGCCCGGAGGCGCCGGTGCCCGCCGTGCCGCCGACCGAGACCCCCGAGTGCGAGGCCTCCACCTGCCACGGGATCTCCCTGCCGGAGCCGGTCGAACTCCACGACGCCTGGCCCGGTTTGATCCCGATCGCCCTGATCGCCGTCCTGGTGATCGCCTGCGCCGGGTTCGCGGTGGCCCGGATCGCCGCCTTCTGACGGACCGTCGGCCCGCGCTGCCGTCGTCCCCGGCCACCCCGCAGGCTTCCCCCCGGCCGTGCCGTGACAGGCTGGCACATCCCGCCGCGGCCCGCGCGGCGGCAGGCCCGAGGAGAGGCATGGACACCCCGCAGCCGGTCGGCATCCCCGACGCCCAGTGGCTCAACCCGCCCGCGTCCGCCGTCCCGGACGGCAGTGCCCTGGTCGTCACCACCCGGGACCGCAGTGACTTCTGGCGCACCACCGGGTACGGCTTCGTCCGCGACGACGGGCACGCCCTGCTCTCCCCGCTGACGGACGGCACCGCCGTGGAGGTCGCCTTCCTCGCGGACTTCGACACCCTCTACGACCAGGCCGGCGTGATGGTCCGGGTCGACGAATCGACCTGGACCAAGGCCGGAATCGAGATGTCCGACGGCGTGGCCCACCTCGGGGCCGTCGTCACCCGCGGTGTCTCCGACTGGTCGCTCTCGCCCGTCCCCGAATGGCACGGCCGCGAGGTCACCGTCCGCGCCAGCCGCGGTGGCGATGCCCTCACCGTCCGTGCCCGCTGCGAGGACGGCCCCTGGCGACTCGTCCGCTACGCCCCGCTCGCCCCGGAGGCCGAGGCCGTCGCCGGGCCGTACTGCTGCTCCCCGCAGCGCGACGGTCTGCGGGTCCGCTTCACCGCCGTCGCCTTCGGGCCCGCCGACGCCGCCCTGCACGCCGAGGACTGACCCGGCCCTCCTGAACTGCCCGGCGCACCAATGACAATGATCGGGTGTCCACTCCAGGGATCTCGGCCCGTGAGAACGACGTGCTCGCCCTGCTCGGGAGCACCTCAGCAACGCGGAGATCGCCGAGCGGCTGTACACCTCCGTCCGCACGGTCGAGTCGCACGTCTCCTCGCTGCTGCGCAAGGTGGGGCTGCCGGACCGCCCGGCGCTCTCCCGGCAGGCGGCCGGGAGTGCCCGCCCCGAGCGGTCGCGCCCCGAACCCGCACTCCCGGCGCCGCTGACGGCGTCCGTCGGGCGGGTGCGGGTGCGGGTGCGGGAGCGCGGGGAGCCGGCCGAGGCGTTGAAGCTGCACCGGCAGGTCACCGTGGTCGGTCCGGGCGAGGTGGGCAAGACCCGGCCCGCCCTGGCCGTGGCGGCGCAGACGGCCGGTGACTTCGCCGACGGGGTGTGGTTCGTCGACCTCGTTCCGGTCACCGACCCGGAGCGGGTGGCGGCGGCGATCGCGGCAGCCGTGGGCGTGGCCGAGCAGCCCGGACACACCCGCGACGATTCGGTCCTGGCCGCCCTGGCGGACCGTCGGGCGCTGCTGGTGCTGGACAACTGCGAGCAGGTGCGCGACGGCGTGGGGCCCTTCCTGGGCAGGCTGCTGGCAGCCTGCCCAGCGGTGCGGGCGCTGGCGACGAGCCGGGTACGTCTCGTCGTGCCGTTCGAGCGGGTCCCCCGTCCCGCCGCTGTCGGGGGCCGGCGGCGCCGAGTCGGAGACCGTGGCCCTCTTCCTGGAATGGGCCGCGGCCGTCGGGCCGCCACCCGACCCGGCGGTGCGCGAGCAGGTCGCGGCCGTCTGCGAACGGCTCGACGGCATGGCGCCGCCCATCGAGCTGGCCGCGGCGCGCCGCCCCACGTCCGGGCCGGACGGCCTTGCCGTCGGGCTCGCCGACCAGCTGCGGATCCCGGCCGTAGGGCCACGGCCTGCGCGGCGACCACGGAGCCCGCGCCGCTTGGCTCGCCGTCGTCGACCGGGCGGGCACCGGACGGAGCACCGCCACGGCTACGGCGCGGTCCTCGATGTGATCGTCCTGCTCCACCACAGGGACGCGGACGCTGCCCTGGACCGGCTCGCACCAGAGCCGGACGAGGTCTGGACGTGGGTCTCCTGGGTCCGGCTGCACCGGTACGCGGCCCTCAGGGCCGAGGCGTCCGTCCTCGCCGGACACCTCCGCGCCGCGGACCGCATCGCCGCCGCCCGCACCCTGGTCACCGGCAACCCGATCGCCGCCGCCCGGCTCGACCGGGCCCGGGCCCTCCTCGACGGCGACCTGCCCCGCCTGCTCGCCACCGCCGAGGCCCTCACCGCCGCAGACCGCCCGTACCAGTGCGCCCGCACCCTGCTCCTCGCCGGCAGCCCCCACACCGCGGCCGTCACCACTGCGCTCACCACCCTCGGCCTCACTCCCGTTCCCCTCCATCACCCGTACCGCGCAGCCACCCGTACCGCGCAGCCACCCGTGACGCGCAGCCACCCGTGACGCGGAGCCACCCGTGGCGCGGAGCCGTCCGAGCGGCACGGACCCGTCCCGAGCCCCCGTCCGCTGCGCCGTCCGCGCCGCCGAACCTGCCGGTCGGGGTACCGGGTTGTCGGGCCCGTGCCCCGGTGCCGTCCGGTCGCCATGGGGGTGGGGCGGTGGTTCGATGCAACGGAGTGGGGGTGCAGGCAGGCCGTCCGAGGCGAAGGCGGTGGCGGCGGTGGACGAGGACGGGGTCGGCCGGGTGGTCGGCGAGTTCCTGGAGATGTCGCACAGCGTGGGGCCGCGCGACATCGCGGGCCTGGTCGACGACACCGCCCGGGCCCTCGGGATGGCGGGTGCCGCCGTCTACCTGGCCGATGTCCAGCAGGTCCGGCTGATGCCGCTGCCGGACGACCGGCCTCGCGGGGCGGGCACCGACGAGCCGGGCGTCGCCGTGGAGGGCACCCTGGCCGGCTGGGCGTACCGGACGATGAAGCCGCAGGTGGCGTCGGCCGACGGGCGGGTCGAGCTGTGGCTGCCGCTGGTGGACGGCGTGGAGCGGATCGGCGTGCTGCGGGTGGGGGCGACGGCCTCCGACCCGGCGGTGCAGGAGCGGTGCCGCACGCTCGCCTCGCTGACGGCCCTGGTGGTGATCTCGAAGGCGGCGTTCAGCGACGTGATGGCGGAGGCCGTCCGGAGCCGGCCGATGACGCTGCAGGCCGAGCTGGCCTGGGCGTTCATGCCGCCGCGGACCCTGGGCACCCGCAACGTCACCTCGTCCGCCGCGCTGGAGCCGGCCTACGAGATCGGCGGCGACGCCTTCGACCACAGCCTGCAGCGTGACCGGCTGCACCTGACGGTGGTCGACGCGATGGGCCACGACCTGGCGGCGGGTGGTGCGTCCGCGGTGGCGGTGGCCGGCTGCCGGTCGACCCGGCGGGCGGGCGGCGGTCTGGCGGACATCGCCGAGGCGGTGGACGGGGCGTTGACCCGGTGGATCCCGGACCGGCTGCTGACCGCGGTCTTCGCCGACCTCGACACCGGGACGGGCCGCCTCAGCTGGGTGAACTTCGGCCATCCGCCGCCGCTGCTGATCCGCCGTCAGCATGTCGTGCCCGGGGCACTGGAGCGCCCCGCGCAGCTCCCGCTGGGCCTCGGCAGCGGCTATCCGCGCGGCCCGGCCACCGTGCACCACGCGCAGTTGGAGCCGGGCGACCGCATTCTGGTGCACACCGACGGGGTGACCGAGGCGAGGTCGGCGGCGGGTGACCTGTTCGGGGAGGAGCGGCTGGTCGACCTGGTGGTCCGCTCCGCCGCGGCCGGCGAACCGGCACCCGAGGCGCTGCGGCGGCTGATCCTCGCCCTGCTGGAGCACCAGGACCACCGTCTGATCGACGACGCGACGATCGTCCTGGCCGAGTGGCACCCCCGCGGTTGAAGCCCGCACCGGCGGAGTGGGCTGCGCAACGACCGACGCATCGCACACGCAGCATGCCTTTTCTGGAACACTGGGTGACGCATCGGGCACGCAGGGTGCGTTCCCGGCGCTCCGCCGTGCCGTGCGCAGGTCAGCCGGCGGCGAGCGATGTGGCAGAGGGGGGCGTGATGGACACCGTCATCGTGCAGCTGCCGGACCCCGGCGGGGGGCCACGGGCCGCGCCGCGGCTGCTGCGGATGGGCCCGGACGACAGCGCGGACTTCGGTCGCGGCGCACCGGGCCGGCCGGTCGCGATCCCGCTGCCCGACCAGGGCGTCTCGCGCCGGGCCGGCGAGCTCACGGCGGCCTCCGACTACTGGCGGCTGTCGAACTTCAGCCGCTCGGCGACGTACGTGGTGGAGAACCTGGAGGGCGCGGGGGAGCACCTCAAGGTGGCGCCGGGGCGGCTGGGCGCGCCGGTGCCGTTCGAGTTCTCCCGGGTGGTGCTGCCCTCACTGGGCGGCGGCTGCCACTTCAAGGTGTTCGCGCCGCAACACGCCTACCTGGACCGGGCGCAGGCCGGGCCGCCGGGCGAGCACACCGTCAGCCCGTTCGCGCTGGACACCACGGCGAAGTACTTCCTGGTGCTGGTGGCGCTCTGCGAGCCGCGGCTGCGCGGAACCTCGGCGGCCGTGCCCGGGGTCGGCGACGTGGTGGAGCGGCTGCGCGGCGGTCCTGGCGCTGCCGGGCCGACCAGGTCCGCGGTGAACTACCACATCGACTACCTGGCGGAGTCCAAACTCCGGTTGCGGCCGGTGGGTTCGGACGACGGGGCGGGCCCGCTGCGCAAGCGCGAGGAGCTGGTCGGTCTGGCACTCCGCTTCGACCTGGTGCGCGAGGAGCACCTGGCGCTGCTGCCCGCGCGCCGGGTGGGCCGCCCGGCGGGAGCCGGGTGAGCGGGGCGTGAGCACGGGGTTCCCGGACGGGCCGCTGCCCGAGGTGCCACCCGGCTACCGGGTGGCCGGGCACCGGATCACCGGCCCGATCGGTGCGGGCGGTTGGGGTGCGGTCTACGCGGCGGTGCGGCGGCGGGACGGGGCGCCGGCGGCGGTGAAGATCCTGCCGGCCGGGCGGCTCGCCCCCGGCCAGTGCCGGCAGGCGATCGAACTCGCCCGGCGCGAGGCGGAGTTCAGTACACGGGCGGAACACCCCCGGCTGATCAGGACGTTCACCACCGCGGTGCTCCGCGACCCGGGCCGGCCGGGTCTGGACGGCGCCGTGGTGCTGGTGATGGAGCGCGCGGAGCGGAGCCTCGCGGACCTGCTCGCCGCCGGCCCGGCGGTGCCGCCCGCCGAGGGCGCCCGGCTGCTCGCCGAGATCTGCGAGGGCCTCGCCCACATGCACGGGCACGGCTGGGTGCACGGCGACCTCAAGCCGGCGAACGTGCTGCTGATGGCCGACGGCTCCGTCCGGCTCGCCGACTTCGGGCTGACCGCCGAACTGGACGGCACGCACGCCTACGTGCCGCCGCTCGGCTCGCTCGACCATGTGCCGCCGGAATGGTGGTCCGAGCGGAGTGGCGTGCGCGGGGTGGCGCTGCGGCCGAGCGCCGACGTCTGGGCGTTCGGGGTGCTGGCGCACCAGGTGTTCGCGGGCGGTACGCACCCCTTCCCGGGGGCGGCGGCCAGGGCGAGGGCGTTGGCGGCGCAGTCGTACGCCCGTGGCCGGGAGCGGCTGCGGCTGGACGAGCGGGTGCCGGGGGAGTGGCGGGCGCTGATCGCGGACTGTCTGGCCGCGGACCGGGCGGCGCGCCCGGCGGACGCGACCGCCCTGGCCGCCCGGTTGCCGGCGGTGGCACCGGTGCGCGGGCGCCGGCGTCGACGCGCGGTGCTGTCGGTGGCCGTCGCCGCGCTGGCGGCGCTGGCCTGTGCGGCGGCGGTGGCCGCGTTCCCGGGTTCGCCGGCCGGCGCCGGCGCGTCCGGCCGTCCGCGGGCCGTTCCG
>NZ_JAHTIK010000001.1:7193361-7195405 GCF_025655475.1 Kitasatospora sp. DSM 101779
GTGCTGTCGGTGGCCGTCGCCGCGCTGGCGGCGCTGGCCTGTGCGGCGGCGGTGGCCGTGTTCCCGGGTTCGCCGGACGGCGCCGGCGCGTCCGGCCGTCCGCGGGCCGTTCCGGTGGGCAGCCCGTCCGGCGCGTTGCCCGGTGCGCTGCCGTCGGACGCCGATGTGCCCGCGGCGCTGCGCGAGCCGATCGCCCGGGCCGCCCGTCGCTGCCCGGAGCCGGAGGTGACCCCGGTGCTGCTGGCCGCGATGCTCAAGGCGGAGAGCGGCTTCGACCCGCAGGCCGCCCGGCCGGAGACCGGGGAGTACGGGATCGCGATGTGGACGCCGGCCGTGTTCAACGCCTGGGCGCAGGACGGCGACCTCGACGGCCGCAAGGACTACATGGACCCGCCGGACGCCATCATCTCGATGGGGTCGTACGTCTGTTGGCTGGCCCAGCAGTTCAAGCGCCGCGGCCTGACGCACGACCTGCCGGGGCTGCTGGCGGCGGGGTACCGCACCAGTGACAAGACGGTCGCGGAGGCCCGGGGGGTGCCCGAGCGGGTCCGGCCGCACGTGGCGAAGGTGGAGCAGTACCTCGCCGAGTACAGTCGGTGAGCCCGCCCGGGCGGGGTGGCCGATGCTCCGTCAGCAGCCGGGCAGGCCGGGCACCGGCTGGTCGTTGTCGCCGCCGGAGAGGTAGACGACGTTCACCCAGACGCCCTTGTTGCCGCTGTCGTCGTCGGTCTTGGCCCACCAGTGGTTGCGGTACGGGCCGTCCACGACCTCGCTGCCGACGGCCTGGCAGTAGAAGTAGTTGGTGCCCGCGTTGAGGGTGCCGGCGCGCACGTTGCCGGCGAAGTAGGACGGTGCGGTCTTCCACACGTTGCAGTTGTACTTGCCTCCGCCGATGCCGTAGCAGCCGCTCGCGGCCTCGGCGGAGGCCGGGACGAGGCCCGTCAGGGCGAGGCCGACGGCGGCTGCGGCTCCGGCGAGGGCGAGCTTGCGCACAGCGAACATGGAACGCTCCTTGCGTCGTGGGAGAGGGCCCGAGGAGTGGGCCCGAGCGGCGGGCGGCCCGGTGGCCGCCCCCGTCTGACTCCAGGAAACCCGAGCCGCGGTCTGCCCGGTACCTGACATCTGTCAGGGCGTCGGCCGCGGGAGCGGAGCGTCGGGGCCCGCATTTTCGTCGTATTGACGAAAACCGCGCGGGACGGTTATCGTCATCTCGACGAAAACAATCGGGGAGGGATTCACCATAGCCGACATCACCAGGCGACTCGGGTTCCGGCACCTGCGGGCCGCACCCACCGCCCACATCCGCCACCTGCGCGGCGGCCGGCCCGTCCGCCAGGGCACCGGCCTCGCCTTCTGGTTCCGGCCGCTCACCGCGGCCATCTCCGAAGTGCCGGTCGAGGACCGCGAGTTGGCGATGCTCTTCCATGCCAGGACAGCCGACTACCAGGATCTCGCGGTACAGGCCGCCGTCACCTACCGCATCACCGACCCGGCGGTGGCCGCCGAACGCCTCGACTTCGGCATCGACCCGGACACCGGCACCTGGCGCGCCGAACCGCTCGAACAGATCGGCACCCTGCTCACCGAGACCGCCCAGCAGCACGCCCTCGAACTCGTCGCCCGCACCCCGCTGGCCGACACCCTCGCCGACGGCATCACCGCCGTCCGCCGCTGCATCGCCGAGGGCCTCGCCGGCGAGGCCCGGCTCGTGGAGCTCGGCCTCGCCGTGATCGCCGTCCGGGTCACCGCGCTCCGCCCCGAGGCCGAGACCGAGCGGGCGCTGCGCACCCCGGCCCGCGAACAGGTCCAGCAGGAGGCCGACCGGGCCACCTACGAGCGCCGCGCCCTCGCCGTCGAGCGGGAGCGCGCCATCGCCGAGAACGAGATGGCGAACCGGATCGAACTCGCCCGCCGCGAGGAGGAACTGGTCGCCCAGGAGGGCGCCAACGCCCGCCGCCGCGCCGAGCAGGACGCCGAGGCGGACGCCGTCCGCGCCGAGGCCGAGTCGGCCCGCCGCACCCGGCTCGCCGCCGCCGAGGCCGAG
>NZ_JAHTIK010000001.1:7196704-7226243 GCF_025655475.1 Kitasatospora sp. DSM 101779
GGCGGCCGGCGGGACACGGCCGGGCGGACGGGCGTGCGGCGCCGGCCCGGTCCGCTCCCGCGAGCCCCCGGGCGACCCCGCGCGACGCTCCGCGCCCGGCGCGTCGCTTCCCGCCGCTCTGCCACAGTGGCCGGGGCTCGGTCGGAGCCCGCCCACCGACAGGAAGGCGTCCCCCATGGCGCGTCGCTGGCTGGTCACCGGATGCTCGTCGGGGCTCGGCCTCGCCCTCGCCACCGCCGCGGCGGAGGCCGGCGAGTACGTCCTGGCCACCGCCCGCAAACCGGACACCCTCGCGGAACTGGCGGCCCGTCACCCGGACCGGGTGCTCACCGCCGCCCTGGACATCCGCGACCCCGGCCAGTGCGAATCCGCCGTCGCCGCCGCCGTCGACCGCTTCGGCGGCCTGGACGTCCTGGTCAACAACGCCGCCAGCGGCCTGTTCGGCACCGTCGAGGAGGTCTCCGACGAGGAACTGCGCGACCAACTGGAGATCCTGGTCGTCGCCCCCTGGCGGCTGGCCCGGCTCGCCCTCCCGGTGATGCGCGCCCAGGGCGCCGGCCACATCGTCAACGTCTCCTCGCTCGCCGGCCGGATGGCCTTCCCCGGCCTCTCCGCCTACGTCGCCGGCAAGTACGCGCTCGAGGGGATGACCCAGGCGCTCGCCGCCGAGGCCGGACCGCTCGGGATCCGCGTCACCGCCGTCGAACCGGGCGGCTTCGCCACCGGCTACGGCGACGCCATCGCGCAGACCGCGACCCGTCTGCCCGCCTACGCCGCCACCACCGACCCGATGCGCGACGGCATGCACGCCATGCGCGACAACCCGCAGCTCGGCCGCCCCGAGGATTTCGCCCGCCACGTGCTCCGCCTGGTCGCCGCCGAGGAGTCGCCAGTCCGGGTGCCCGTCGGTGAGGACGCCCACGCCTTCCTCGCCGCCGTCGAGGAGGCCGCCCGCGCGGAGCTCGCGGCCGCCCGCGCCCTCGTCCCCGGCCGCTGACCCGCGGCGCGCACCCGCGGCGCGCGTCTCCTGCCGCCGTGCCACGGCTGCCCGGCAGGCGGCGGACAGCACGGCCGACGGCCGCCTCCCCGGGGTGACCGGGAGAGGCGGCCGTCCACGGCCGGGGCGGGGCTACCGCTGCTCGGGCGGCTGCTCGCCGAGGTGCTCGTTGATCTTCTGCTGGGCGGTGTCCACCTGGCCCTGGTACCTGCTCTGGGTCTTGGCGTCGACGGCGTCACCGGCCTTCTCGACACCCTTCTGGGCCGTGGACTCGTGGCCCTTCATCATGCTCTTGAGCTTGTCCAGCATCGACATCTGGCTTCCTCCTTAGGAGCTGCCGGTCTACCCACCATCGCCGACCCGGACGAGATCCACATCTCCAGCGGCTCCCGGAGCCGCCCGGACCCGGCTCACGACGGTGCGGCGGCGGCCCAGTACCCGGGCACAGCATCCGTCCGGCGCCGCAGATCGGCCCGCACCCGCGAGGCCAGCCGCCGGGTGTCCCGCCGGTTCAGCACCGCGCCGAGCCCCGCCCCGACGAGCAGCGGGAAGAGCGTGGGCAGCTTGCGCAGCGTGCTGCGGGTCAGCCGCTTGCGGACCTTGCGCCGCACCTCGGTGCCCACCGCCAGCCCCGTCACCGCCGCCACGCCCACCGGATGCGAGGGCGTCACCGAGGCGAGCCCGCGCCGGTCCGCCCACGCATTGACGTACGCGGCCGTTCGCTGCGCGGGGCTGCCGCCCGCCGGCACGCCGTACACCTGGTGCAGCTCGGCGATCAGCTTGATCTCGACCGCAGCCACCACCAGCGTCTCCGCCGCGACCTCGGCGGCCATGGCAGCCGGCACCGGCAGCATCGCCGCCGCCCCCACCCCGGCCCCGACCGAGGCCGAGGCCCGCACGGCCCCCGCCACCAGCAGATCCGCGAGCGCCTCGGCGTCCCCGGCCTTCGGGTGCTGCGCCCGCAGCGTCGCCAGGTCCCGCACCGGGATCCGCGGTGCCGTCTGCAGCAGCCGCTCGGTCAGCGCCCGGCCGCCCACCCAGGTCACCCGCGCCGTCGCGGCACCCCCGCGCAGCAGCAGCCGCACGGTCGACGACACCAGCGCGCCCGCCCGCCGGGCGGCCCGCCGGCGACTCGACGGCGAGCCCTCCTCCATCTCGCGCGACATCGACGCCAGCGCCTCCGCCGCCGCCTCCGGACTCATCTCCGACCCCGTGGCCCCGGCCCCCTCGTCCGGCGGCTCCGGCCGTCGCCTGCGCAGCAGTCCCATGCCGTCCCACGTACCCGCCGCCCGGAACCCGTACGCGGGCGTTCACCCGGCGCCACCCGACCAGTCCCACGAACGACCGGCCGACGTGCCGCCAGGCGCGTGACCGACCGGTCCCGGGCACCTGAGGCGCGCCTGTGACCTCCGTCACCACGCCCACCGCGGCGGTGTGCCGCGCGGACACCCCCTCCGGCGCGAGAATGATCGGGTGTCCGCCCCCTCAGAGCTGCCGCACTACTCCGGCCAGACGACCTGCGGTGCCGACATGCGCACCCCGCTGCGGGACTTCCTCCGCACCGAGACCGGCAGCGCCGCCGTCCTGCTCGCCGCCACCCTCGCCGCCCTGGTCTGGGCGAACGTCGCGGCGGGGTCGTACGAGTCCTTCTGGGAGACCGTCCTCGCGGTGCGGCTCGGCGACTCCGGTATCTCCCTGGACCTGCGCGAATGGGTGAACAGCGGCCTGATGACGCTGTTCTTCTTCGTGGTGGGCCTGGAGGCCCGCCGCGAGTTCGACATGGGCGAGCTGCGTGAGCGCCGCCGGATAGCGCTGCCGCTGATCGCCGGGGTGTTCGGGATGGTCGTCCCCGTCGTGATCTTCCTCGCGGTCAACGCCGGGGACGGCGAGCTGCACGGCTGGGGCACCGCGATGTCCACCGACACCGCCTTCGCCCTCGGCATGCTCGCCCTGTTCGGAAACCGGCTGCCGGAGTCGCTGCGCACCTTCATCCTCACCGTCGCGGTCGTCGACGACTTCGTCGCCCTGGGCGTCATCGCCGTCGCCTACAGCGGCAGCATCGCGTGGCCCGCCCTGCTGGCCGGCCTCGGCATCCTCGCGGTGATCCTGCTGGCCCGCGCCGCGGGCCTGCGCCGCGGCGGCGTGTACGCGCTGCTCGCGGTGGCCCTCTGGGTGGCCCTGCTGAAGTCGGGCGTGGACCCGGTGGTCACCGGTCTGGCGATGGGCCTGCTGACCTACGCCTACCCCGCGTCCCGCAGCGACCTGGAGCGGGCGAGCGACCTGTTCCGGCTGTTCCGCGAGCAGCCCACCCCGGAGCTGGAACGCACCCTGCGGGCCGGTCTGGCCACCGCGATCTCCCCGAACGAGCGGCTCCAGCAGATCTACCACCCGTGGACGAGCTACGTCATCGTGCCGCTGTTCGCCCTCGCCAACGCGGGCATCACCTTCTCCGAGGAGCAGCTGACCCGGGCCCTGCACTCGCCGGTCACGCTCGGCATCGTCCTCGGCTACGTGCTCGGCAAGCCGGTCGGCATCCTCGGCTCCACGCTGCTCACCACAGCCTTCAGCCGCGGCCGGCTGCGACCCCCGGTCGGCTGGGGCGCGGTGGCGGCGGGCGGCGCGATCGCCGGGGTCGGGTTCACGGTGTCGCTGCTGATCGCCACGCTGGCGTTCGACGGCCCGCGGCTGGACGAGGCGAAGGTCGGCATCCTGGCGGCGGTGGTCTGCGCGTCCGCGGTGACCTGGGTGATCACCCGGCTGATCGCGCTGATGCCGCGCACCGGCCGGATGCGGGCGCTGCTCGGCACGTCCGAGTCCATCATCGACCTGGCGGCCTCCGTGGACGCCGAGCGCGACCACGTCCGCGGCCCGATGGAGGCCCTGGTGACCGTCGTCGAGTACGGCGACTTCGAGTGCCCGTACTGCGGCCAGGCCGAGCCGGTCGTCCGCGAGCTGCTCGCCGGTGCCGGGGACATCCGCTACGTCTGGCGCCACCTGCCGCTGAACGACGTCCACCCGCACGCCCAGCTGGCGGCGGAGGCGGCGGAGGCCGCCGGGATGCAGGGCGCGTACTGGGAGATGCACGACCTGCTGCTCGCCCACCAGGGCGCGCTGAAGCTCCACGACCTGCTGAAGTACGCCGAGACCGTCGGGGTGGACGGCGAGAGGTTCGAGACCGACCTGCGGGCCCGGGCCGGTGCCGTCCGGGTCTCCGAGGACGTCGATTCGGCCGATCTCAGCGGCGTCTCCGGCACTCCCACCTTCTTCGTCAACGGGCGCCGGCACTACGGCGCCTACGACATCGCCAGCCTCAAGGAGGCCGTCCGGGCCGCCCGCGAACGGGCCGCCCTGGTCCGCTGACCCGCCTGCCACCGCCACCGCCCCTGTCGTACGGCGACGCGCCCGCCCCCGCCCGGGTGCACCCTGGTCGGAGGGGCGGAATCGGCCCGCGGCGCACCCGGGCCCGTCCTCCGCCGCGGCAGCCGGAAGGAGGCCCCCAGGTGGCCAGCGCCGGACCCGGCAGCGGGGGCCCGCAACCCGACGCCCGCACGGACCTCCCCGCCGCGGCCGCCGAGCCCGTGCCCCAGCTCTGGCGCGCCCTGGTGGTCTGCCTGATCGCCGGCTTCATGACCCTGCTGGACGTCAGCATCGTCAACGTCGCCCTGCCGACCGTCCGCACCGGCCTGCACATGACGCAGAGCGGCCTGCAATGGGTGCTCAGCGGTTACGCCCTGGCCTTCGGACTCGCCCTCGTGCCCGCCGGACGGCTCGGCGACGCCCGCAGCCGGCGCGCCGTCTTCCTGACCGGACTCGCGCTGTTCACCGGCGCCAGCGCCCTGTGCGGCGCCGCCCAGAACGAGGCCTGGCTGATCACCGCCCGGCTGGTCCAGGGCCTCGCCGGCGGCATCATCGTGCCGCAGGTCTCCGGCTTCATCCAGACCGCCTTCCCCGGCCCCGAGCGCGGCCGCGCCTTCGGCATGCTCGGCGCCGTCATCGGCATCTCGACCGCCGTCGGACCGCTGCTCGGCGGACTGCTCATCGAACTCGCCGGTCCGCAGAACGGCTGGCGCTTGGTCTTCCTGGTCAACGTCCCGATCGGGATCGCCGCACTGCCGGTCGCCCGCCGCCTGCTTCCGGACCCGCCGCCCCGCCCCGCCGGCGGTGTCCGGCACAGCGACCTCGATCCGGTCGGCCTCCTGCTCCTCGGCGTCGGCACCACCGCGCTCCTGCTGCCCTTCGTCCAGGAACAGTGGCACGACCCGGCCCGCTGGCTGCTGCTGCCGGTCGCCGTCCTGCTGCTCGCCGCCTTCGCCGCCTGGGAGACCCGGTACGGGCGCAGTCGCGAACCGCTGGTCAGCATGGACCTCTTCGCCCGCCGTTCCTACGCGGCCGGCACCCTGCTCTCGCTGCTGTACTTCGCCGGGTTCACCTCGGTCTTCTTCGTGTTCACGCTCTACCTGCAGGCGGGGCTGCACTACACCGCGCTGGCCGCGGGCCTGGCGATCACCCCGTTCGCCGTGGGCTCGGCGGTGGCGGCGGCGGTGGGCGGCCGGCTGGTCGCCCGGCGCGGGCGGCGGCTGGTCGCGTCCGGCCTCGCCACTGTGCTGGTCGGCCTCGGCGGCGCGGCGCTCGCCGCCCACCTGACCTCGGGCGACGGCACCGGCTGGGCCACCGCGGCGCCGCTGCTGCTCGCCGGGGCCGGCAGCGGCCTGGTCATCGCCCCCAATCAGACGGTCACCCTGCAGGAGGTTCCGGTCGTCCGTGCGGGCAGCGCCGGCGGCGTGCTGCAGACGGCGCAGCGGATCGGCTCGGCCGTCGGCATCGCGGTGGTCGGCTCGGTCTTCCTCGGCCACGCCGGCGGCGCCCCGGCCGCCTGGACGGGCGCCTTCCAACGGGGCATCGCCGTCTCCGCCGCGTTCGTCCTGGTCGCCCTCACCGTCGCCGCCGCCGACATCCGGCGCCGCCCCCCGCCCGACCGGCCGCCCGCCTCCCGCCACTGACCGGACCCTGCCGGCCGCCACCCCGCCGTCGCACCCGTACGGCATGCTGGCCCCGTACGTCACGCAGGGGTGCCGCCGGGGCGGGAGACTCGGCGGCCGCGGGCACAGGGGGATCTCATGATGGGTGGAGCGTCGGACGACTGGTGGGTGCTGCTGTTCTACCCGGTCGTGTTCTGGGTCCCGCTCGGGCCGTTCGTCATGGCCTCCCTGGGGGCGTGGAACGCCCGGCAGCCGGGGCTGTGGCCGCGGCTGTGGTCGGTGCTGCTGCCGCTGGAGCCGGTGGTGACGCTGGGCGTGGTCGCCTGCCGCCCGGGCAGGGAACCGGGCGACTACCTGGCCTACTTCGGCGGCTACGTCTTCGGCATCACGGTGCTGCCCTGGCTGCTCGGCTACGGCATCACCCGGGCCGTCCGCGCCCACCGCGCCCGCCGCGGCCGGGTCCGGGAGACCGGTCCCGAGAGCGCCTGAGCCCGTACCGCCGCCGGATCGCACGGCCACCGCCCCGGCACCCGGGCCGCCGCCGTGCGGTTGGATCCGCCGCGGGCGGACAGACGCGCGGGCGTGGACCGACTTCGCAGACACACGCTGGCCCGCCGCCGCACGATCGCCCGGTCCGGGCCCAGTGCCCGGGTGCGCCGCCGCGCCCCCGACCGGCCGACCCGGCTGCGCCGCCGCGGCTGGCAGGACGCGCTGCGCCGCACCGGCCGGGAGATCCTCGACGACGAGCTCTCCGACCGGGCGGCCGCGCTCACCTACTACGGCGTCCTCGCGATCTTCCCCACCCTGCTGCTGCTCGTCTCGCTGGTCGGCCTGGTCGGGCGGTCCGCCACCGAGCAGCTGCTCGACAACCTGCGCACCTGGACGCCCGGCCCGGCCCGGGACATCCTCCGCGGCGGCGTCGAGGAGCTGCAGCGCAGCCACGGCACCAGCGGCGCCCTCGCCGTTCTCGGCCTGGCCGGCGCGCTGTGGTCGGCGTCCGGCTACATCGCCGCGTTCATCCGCGCGGCCAACGTGGTGTACGACATCCGCGAGGGCCGCCCGGTGTGGAGGCTGACCCCGCTGCGGCTCGGGCTGACGGTGGTGCTGATGCTGCTGCTCGCCGGCAGCGCCGTGATCGTCGTGTTCACCGGGCCGCTCGCGCAGAAGGCGGGTGAGACGCTGGGGATCGGCGACGTCGGGGTGCGGATCTGGTCGTTCGCCAAGTGGCCGGTGCTGCTCCTGCTGGTCACGCTGATGATCGCGCTGCTGTACTGGGCCGCGCCCAACGTCCGCGGCCGCGGCTTCCGCTGGGTGTCGCCCGGCAGCGTGCTGGCGGTGGCGCTCTGGCTCGGGCTGTCCGCCGGGTTCGCCGCCTTCGTGGCGAACTTCTCCTCGTACAACCGCACCTACGGCACCCTGGCCGGGGTGATCGTCTTCCTGGTGTGGCTGTGGCTGACCAACCTGGCGATCCTGTTGGGGTTGGAGTTCGACGCCGAGCTGTCACGGGCCCGGGCCGTCCAGGGCGGCCTGCCGCGGAAGCACGAGCCGTACGTCGAGCCGCGTTCCACCGAGACCTGGGACGACGCCGAGTCCGGTGGCGGCCCCTGAGCGGAGGGGAGTGTCCGATGGCGGCGTGCCGGCCCGACCCGAGCGGGGCAGTGCGGCCCCGGTGCCGCCGTCCGGCCGAAGGGCATCACCCGGACGGGGGAGCGGCGCGGTGACCGGCGGCCAGCACCTGCAGGGGCGGCCGCTGCCGCGGTCCGGGCGTCCGCTGCCGGGCGGCCTGCGGGCGCGGCTCGCCGTGGCCGCCCGGGAGGTGTGGCGCCGCGGCCGGGAGATCGAACTGCTGCACCGCTCGATGGCGTTCGCCGCGCTCTGCTTCGTCACCGTGGTGCCGCTGCTGGTGGTCATCGCCGCCGCCTCGCCGACCAGCGGCAGCGGGATCGCCGACTGGATGATCGACGGCCTCGGGCTGTCCGGCCGCTCGGCCGCCGCGGTGGACGAGCTCTTCGCCTCCCGCCGCGAGGTCGTCACCACCACGACCGGACTCAGCCTCGCCGCCCTGGCGGTCTTCGGGGTCTCCCTGATGGCGGCCGTGCAGAACGCGTACGAGCGGATCTGGCAGCTGCCGCCGGGTGCCTGGCACGCGGTGTGGCGCCAGGTGGTCGGCCTCGGCGGGCTGATCGGCTACGTGCTGGTGGCGGCCTGGAGCGGCGTCCCGTGGCACGCCAGCGGCGCGCAGCCGGCGCTGCGGGTCGCGGCGACCCTGATCGGCGGTCTGCTCTTCTTCTGGTGGCTGCCGCGGCTGCTGCTCGGCGGACGGGTGTCCTGGCGGGCGCTGCTCCCGGGGGCCGGCCTGACGGTGTGCGCCCTCGTCGGCCTGCGGATCTTCTCCCGGCTGGCGTTCGCCCCGATGATCGTCTCCAACGCGGTGTCGTACGGGGCGATCGGCACCGTGCTGGTGGTGCAGTCCTGGCTGATCGGGGTCGGCTACTGCGTGTACGCGGGGGCGCTGGCCGGCCGGGCGCTGCAGCGTACGCCCACCCCGCGCCGCCGCGGCCCGCGCTGACCCGCCCGGCTCAGAGCGAGAGGACGCGGCGCTCGCCCGGCCGGACGGTGTGGCAGGAGCCGCGCAGACGGATCCGGATCGGTTCCTGGCGGCTCTCGGGCAGCGAGACGGCCACCGTGTGCCGGTCGACCGCCACGGTCACCCCCCAGTGGCCGCGGTAGCGCAGGTCCAGCTCCAGGCGCCGCAGCGCGGACGGCAGCCGCGGGTCGAGCCAGATCGCGTCCTCGCGGATCTCCAGCCCGGTGTAGCAGCGCTGCAGCAGGTCCACGGTGCCGGCCATCGCGCCGAGGTGGATGCCCTCCGCGGTGGTGCCGCCCTGCAGGTCCTCGCGGTCCGCGGCCAGTGCGTCCCGGAAGAACCGCCACGAGGCCCGGCGGTCGGAGCGGGTCAGCACCCAGGCGTGCACCACCGCGCTGAGCGTCGAGCCGTGCACCGTCCGCGGGAGGTAGTGGCGGACGGTCCGGCGCAGCAGTTCCTCGCCGGCCGGGTAGCCGAGGCGGCGCAGCAGGCCGCGCACCTCGCGGGCGGAGAACAGGTGGAACAGCATCAGGGCGTCCGCCTGCTTGGAGGCCTTGTAGCGGTTGACGCTGTCGCCCTCCGCCTCCAGGATCCGGTCGAGGCGCCGCAGCCCCGGGTAGTGCCGTCGGTAGCGTTCCCAGTCGAGCTCGGCGAGGCGCTCGTAGCCCTCGAACTGGCTGATCACGCCGTCGTGGAAGGGCACGTGCAGGCGGCGGCCGACCTCCTGCCAGCGGTCCAGCTCGGCGCGGTCGAGGGCGAGGCGCTCCAGCAGCTCGTCGCGCCGATAGCCGGGCAGCACGTCGACGGTGTCCAGGCCGCGGGCCAGCACCCAGGAGGCGAGCACGTTGGTGTAGGCGTTGTCGTCCAGGCCGGGCCGGTCGGCCCACGGATAGGCGTCGTGGTACTCGTCCGGCCCGAGCACGCCGCGGATCGAGTACCGCTCGCGGGCCGGGTCCCACTCGGCGGCCGAGGACCAGAACCGGGCGATCTCCAACAGCATCTCGGCGCCCGTCTCGGCCAGGAAGTCGACGTCCCCGGTGGCCTGGTAGTACTGCCAGACGTTGTAGGCGACGGCCGAGCCCACGTGCCGCTGCAGGTGGCTGTGGTCGGGCAGCCAGCGGCCGGAGAGCGGGTTGAGGTGCAGCTGCTGCGACTCCTCGCGGCCCTCGCTCGCGCTCTGCCACGGGTACATCGCGCCGCGCAGTCCGGCGTCGGCGGCGGCCAGGCGGGCCGCTCCGAGCCGCCGGTGCCGGTAGTGGAGCACGGCCCGGGCGAGCTCGGGAAAGCGCAGGTTGAGCAGCTGGAGGACGAACAGCTCGTCCCAGAAGACGTGGCCGCGGTAGGCCTCGCCGTGCAGTCCGCGGGCCGGGATGCCGACGTCGAGGTCGACGGAGTGCTCGGAGTAGGTCTGCAGCAGGTGGAAGAGGTGCAGGCGGAGCGTGCCGATCCCGTCGAAGTCCGCGTCGATCCGGCAGCGGCGCCACAGCTCGGCCCAGCGCAGCGCGTGCTCGTCCGCCAGCTGCCCGAAGTCCCCGGCCGCCGCGGCCAGCACGGTCGCGGCGTGCAGCGGGACGGCGACGGCCGGGTCGTGGTCGGTGTACACGGCGACGGTCTTCTCCACCGTGACGGGCACGCCCTGCTCGGCCTCGACGGTGAGGAGCTGCGCCGCCCAGCCGGGGCGGCTGTGCACGGTGACGGCGGCGGGGACGGCGGCGCCGGCGCGACGTGCGCGGGTGCGGGCGGCGAGGGCGATGCACCGCGGTGAGTTCGCCGTGGCGACCTGCAGCACGAGCAGTCCGTCGGGGCCGGCGCCCTGCTCCAGCGGCCGGAGGTGGCGACGGGCCAGGCCCCGGTAGCGGGCCACGCCGGAGTTGGTGACGGTGCCGTCCAGCGCCGAGCGGACCTCCAGCGGCCCCGACCAGTTCTCCGGCAGCAGCTCGGTCTCCAGGGCGACCAGGTGCGGCTGGGCCTGGCTGGCGATCCGCCGCTGGACGAGCCGGGTCCGGCGGCCCTCGCCGTCCTCCACCAGGGCGTGCCTCGTCAGGACGCCCCGCCGCAGGTCGAGCACCAGGCGCTGGGTCACGGGCGGGCCGGTGAACCAGGCGCCGCCGGACGGCCGGAAGGTGAGCGGCAGCCAGTTGGGGCAGTTGACCAGGTCCTCGTTCTCGACCTGCCGCCCGCGGACGGCGGTGGCCGCACGGTCGTAGCAGCCCGCCAGGTAGGTGCCCGGGTAGTGGACTCCGTCGGCGGTGGACTCCGGTGCGGCGCCGCGGGTGACCAGGTAGCCGTTCCCCACCGCGCAGAGCGCCTCGCGCACACCCTCCGCGGCCGGGTCGAAACCCTCGTACACGAGCTGCCAGTCCTCCGCGGGACGGCGCACCGCTCCACCTCACCCTCGCGACGGCACCCCCGGGCAGCCACGCTATGCCGCTGCCCGGGGGCCCGCATCCGGTTGCGCACGGCGGCCCGCCCGGGGCGTGCGCCGAGGGGGCCGTTCGGCCCCGGCGGTGAGGCTTCCGGCCCTGGCGCCCGCGGCGGCTGCGGTCCGACGCTGGAACGGGGGCACGGGAACGTCTCCGCACGAACGGTCATCGGACATGAACGAGATCACCAGCGCCCCGGCCGCGGCCCCCGGGCCGGCCGCCGGCCTCCCGGACGACATCGCCCGACGGGTCGTCACCCGCTGCCGGCAGCTCGGGCTCGGCCAGGACGAGGCGGCCGCACGGGCCGGCATGTCGCCGCGCTACCTCGGCCAGCTGCTGGACTTCGGACCGGGCTTCGACCCGGGGGCCGTGTTCCGCCTGGCCCGGGTGCTCGGCATGAGCCGGGCGGACCTGGTCGAGGGCCGCACCGATGCGCCGCCCGGCGGTCCGCGGGCCGCGCCCCGGCCCCGCCTGCTCAGGCTCACCGAGCAGGAGTGCTGGGCGCGACTCGGCACCCACGGCGTCGGCCGGATCGCCCTCCCCGGGGAGCGGTTCCCGCTCGTGCTGCCGGTCAACTACACGGTCGACGGCACCACGGTCGCCTACCGCACCTCCGACTTCGGCGCCCCGGCGGCCGCGGCCGGGGACGACGTCGCCTTCGAGGTGGACCGCATCGACGACCGCCGCAGCAGCGGCTGGAGCGTCCTGCTCGGCGGGAGGGCGGAGCGCGTGCGCGACCCGGAGGAGGAACGGCGGCTGGTCGGGCTGGCCGCGGCCGAGCCGTGGGCGGGCGGCCACCGGACGCTGTGGATCCGGATCGTCCCGGAGACGGTCACGGGCCGGGTGGTCGGACCGGCCGGGGACGCGGATGGCGGTGGTGGGCCGTGAGGCACCGGTCCGTGGCCGAGGTGATGACCCGGCAGGTGGTCGCCGTCCCGCCCGGCGCGGGGCTGCGCGAGATCGCCGCCACCCTGGCGGTGCACCGGATCAGCGCCGTCCCGGTGGTCGACCCGTCGGACCGGCCGATCGGCGTGGTGTCGGAGGCCGACCTGCTGCACCGGCAGGCCGTCCAGGACGATCCGGACGAGGCGCGCACCCTGCCGCTGCCGGACGCCGACGCGGCGACCGCCCGGGAGCTGATGTCCACCCCGGTGGTCTGCATCACGCCGGACGCCAGTGTGGTGGCCGCCGCCCGGCGGATGGAGCGCCACGGGGTGAAGCGGCTTCCGGTGGTCGACGGGGACGGCCGGCTGGTCGGCATGGTCGCCCGGGCCGACCTGGTGCGGGTCTTCCTGCGGGACGACCGGGCCGTCCGCCGGGAGATCGTCGAGGACGTGCTGGGGGCGGTCGACGGGGTCGGCCCGGACGCGGTGGCGGTCGAGGTCGACCAGGGGCGGGTGACGCTCCGCGGCACGATCGACCCGCCCGGCCTGGCGCAGGTCGTGCTCCGGTTGTGCCGCTCGGTCGACGGCGTCGTCTCCGTCACCGACATGACGCGCAGTGGCGGGTGAGCGCCGGCCCGGCCCGCGTTCGTGGGCCGGGCCGGCGTGCTCAGCCGGGCAGACCGGGCAGTCGGTGGCGTTCGGCCGGATCGGGCGCGTCGAGAACGGCGTCGTACGGGGCCGGTGCCGGGGACGCCGCGAGGCCGGAGCCACCGGCCGGGGGCAGGCCGGCCCAGCGGCGCAGGGCGTCGGTGGCCAGGGTGCGGTCGGCCGGGGCGAGGGCGGTGATCGAGGCGCCGTGGTTGCCGTCGGCCACGGTCAGCACGTGGCTGTCGCGGGTCCTGGCGGAGACGCCGAAGCGCTCGGCGCTCCACGGGTCACGGCCGCCGTAGACGAAGAGGGTGTTGCGGGCGTTCCGGCGGATCCAGCGGTCGACGTCCCGGGTCAGGCCGGGGTCGAAGCGCCGCCGGGCGACCTTGTCGGGGATGTAGTCCCACACCGAGATCCGGTACTTCAGCAGGCCCTTGAGCTCCGGGTACGCCACCTCGGGCGCGCCGAGCTCGGTGGCCGCCTGGTAGTAGTACGGCGCGTAGTACGAGAGCGTCTGGTCGGTGTAGAAGGAGAAGCCGTCGACGCCGTCGAACCAGTCCCACAGCTGCTGGTCGGTGGCGTCCCGGCCGGGGACGGCCGCGCAGTCCGCCTCGGTGCCGTACTGCCAGAACGCCCACGGCGTGTCGACGACCACGGCCTCCAGGGCCTTGTCGGCGCTGCCCATGAACTCGGCGGAGAAGGTGTAGCCGTTGTCGCGGGCGTACTGCTCGTAACGGGCGGTGAGTGCGGTGCGCCGGCGCAGCGCCTCCACCTGGGCGCCGGCGATCGCGGCCCGGCACTCCGGGGTGCCGTTGCTGCGGATCACGTCGGCGTAGGCGCGGTCGCCGGGCCGGGCGGCGTCGTCCGGGGCGACGTAGGCGACCGTGCCGTCCATGTCGCCGGGGTGGAACCGCTCGTAGTGGGCGGCGTTCATGCCTCCCTTGCTGCCGCCGGTGGCGATCCAGCGGCCGGGGTAGAGCTCCTTCAGCGCCGTGAAGACCGCGTGCTGGTCGGCGGTGGCCTGACGGACGTTCAGGGTCGACCAGTCGCCGCCGGTGGCGGGCTCCGAGCCGCGGAAGAACCGGTACTCCAGGGAGACCTGGTTGGCGTCGAGCAGCCGGGTGGGCTCGGAGCGGGACGGGCCGGGGTCGGCGGGCAGCCCGTAGCCGCTCGCGGAGAAGACGGTCGGCCGGTCGGCGCCGCGGTGCAGCACGGTGAGCCGCTGCTGGAAGCTGCCGCGCCCGGGGTGGTCGTGGTCGACCGGCTGGGTGTAGGTCAGCACGAAGAAGCGGTAGCCGTCGACCTGCTTCTCCTGGACGACGGTCATGCCCGGGATCGCGGCGAGCCGCTCCTTCAGGTCGGTGTCCCGGGTCGCGGCCGCGGCGGCGGGCGCGCCGGTGCGGACGGGGCCGTCCGCACCGAACGCGGGGGAGGGGAGCAGACAGGCGGACACGAGGCCCGCCGCGAGGGTGGTCCACAGACGGCTGCGCAACAGGGGTCTCCCGGGGCGGCGAAGTCAAGCGACGGTGTAAGTGCGTTTAACCCGTCGCACAACCTATGCGCGGGCCGGCCGCGCCACAAGGCTTTTGACGAAATGTCATGTCCGCGGACCGGGGGCGGGAACACCGCCGTCGCCCGGTGCGCCCGAGGCATCCCGGGGGAGTGCGGCGCGGCGCCGCGAGGTCTCGCCGAGTGCCGCCAGGTCCTGCCCGCCGAGGCCGTGCGCCACGCCCTCCAGCAGTGCGTCGCGCAGCACGCCCGCGAGCGGCATCGGCACCCGGGCGGCGGCCGCGGTGTCCAGTGCCAGGCCGACGTCCTTGAAGCCCAGGTCGAGCCGGAACCCGGCCGGCTCGTACCGCCGCTCGGCGATCATCGCGCCGTACCCCTCGTACACCGGCCCGGGGAAGACCGTGCCGGTCAGCACGGACAGCAGGTCCGCGGCGGCCAGCCCGCTCGCCTCGCCGAGCGCCGTCGCCTCCGACACCGCCTCGACCGCCGAGACCAGCACGAAGTTGGCGCAGATCTTGGCCGTGTTGGCGATCTCCGGCCGGTCGCCGAGCCGCCACGTCCGCCGCCCCATCGCCTCGAACAGCGGGGCGACCCGGTCCAGGGCCTCCGCCGGCCCGGCCGCCAGGATCGCGAGGTTCCCCGCCGCGGCGACCTCGCCCCGGCCCAGCACCGGCGCCGCCACGTAGGCCACCTTGTGCCGGGCGTGCAGCTCCGCAGCCCGGCGTGCCAGCGCCGGGGAGACGGTGGCCATGTTGACGTGCACGGCGGCCGCCGCCGAGGTCAGCGCACCCTCGTCCAGCAGCACCGACTCGACGGCGGCGTCGTCCGCGAGCATCGACACCACGGCCTCGCACCGCCACACCCCGGCCGGCCCGTCGGCGGCCGCGGCGCCCTGCGCGACGAGCTCCCGCACCGGCTCCGGCGAGCGGTTCCACACCGTCACCCGGTGGCCTGCCGCCAGCAGTTGACGGACCATCCCGCGGCCCATCGTGCCCAGACCGACGAATCCCACGTCCATCGCGCCGATTCCCTCCCTCGAAGGCCGCCGGTCCGGCCGGACCCGGCGGGTTGCACCAGTGATCGTAGGCGCACGGGGACCGGTGAGCGGCCCGTCAGCCGGTGACGGCGAGCTCGGCGACGACCGCGCGGTGGTCGGTGCCCGGCAGGGTGCGCTCCGCGACGGTGACGGCCTTGAGCGCGTCGCCGTGCAGCACGTGGTCGATCTGCAGCACCGGCGGCAGCACCGGGCGGTCCGCCGGCCAGGTGCCGTCGAACCCCCGGCCCAGCTCGGCGTGGGTGTCGGTCAGGCCGGTTCCGAGCAGCCGCCGCATCGGCGTGTGGTCCAGGGTGGCGTTGAAGTCGCCGAGCAGCACGGCGTTGCGGGTGCGCCCCGCCACGTCCGAGCGGAGCGCGTCGAAGCCCGCCGCCCACTTCCGGGAATCGCCCAGCGGGTAGTAGGTGTGTACGGCGACGATCCGCACGGTGCGGCCCTCGACCGCCACCTCGGCCGAGGTCGGCTCGTCGGAGAACGGAGCGTCCGGCACCCGGCCCGCGGAGAGCGGCAGCCGGGAGTACAGCGCCGTGTCGGAGTACCGGCCCGCCACCGTGTACGGCAGCACCCCGCCCATCCCGGCGCGCTCCAGGCCCTCGGCCAGCTTCGGGTTCGACTCCTCGACCGCCAGCACGTCGACCCGCTCCTCGCGGACCAGCCGCACCAGCGCCGCCGGATCCACCTGACCGAGGTAGGCGTTGCTGGTCGCGAGCCGCAGCCGCGGCGCGGTCGTCGGCACCCCGCCGCCGTCCCCGACGAACCGCGGCACCAGCCAGAACAGCTGCACCGCGGTCAGCGCGACGGCCACCGCCGCCAGCGCCCGCGCCCGCAGCAGCGCCGTGGTGAACACCACCAGCACGCTCAGCACCGCGACGTACGGCACGCCCGCGACCGGCAGCGCCAGGTCCGTCCCGTCGTCCAGCCCGCCGAGGCGCACCACGATCAGTCCCGCGGGCACCAGCAGCACGAGGGCGCAGCAGACCAGCACGAGGAGCCGCAGCGCGCGCAGCCACCGGCGGCCGGGCGCAGCCGACGCCGGGGCAGGGGCCTCGACCTCCGTCACAACACCGACCATCCGACACCCTCGCCTTCCGCGCCCGCGCACCGGACGCCGCTCGACCCGCCGCCGGAGCGCCCGGCACCGTGTCAGCGGTGATCACCGGGCGGCGACGTCGACTGGAGACGCCGCCACCCGCCCGAACGGTTCCCCGGCCGGGCACGGACCGCGGCGCAGCGCTTCGCGCCATACCGGGAGGCACCGCGGACGACGGCGGGTCAGCCCGACGGTCGGTCAGCAGCCGCAGCCGACCCGGTCGGCGTAGGCGGTACGGCGGACGGACCGAACACACGGGCGACAAGGTGCGGGGCCGACGGGTGGACCGTAGCTTCCCTGGCATGGACATCAACCGTCGTCTGGTGCTGCGCCGCGCCCTGCAGGCCGTCGCCGCCGGGGCCGTGACCGCGCTGCCGGCCACGGCCCGCCCGCGCCGCTCGGTCGCCCTCGACGGACCGCCCGCGGCGGCGGTGCCGCCGGCCGCCGCGGCGCTCCCCGTCCCGGCGGAGCCGCCGATCGTGCTGCGCTCCACCTGGCAGTCCGGGGAGGGGGCACCGCAGGTGCAGTACGACCGGACGGTGCGGGCGGTGCTGGTGCACCACACCGACGACCTGAACTCCTACACCGCCGACGAGGTGCCCGACATCCTGCGGGCGATCCGCCGCGACCACCTGGAGTTCCGGGGGTGGGACGACATCGGCTACAACTTCCTCGTCGACCGCTTCGGCCGGATCTGGGAGGGACGCCTCGGCGGCGTCGACCGCCCGGTGGTCGGCGCCCACACCATGGGCTTCAACCGTGACACCGTCGGCATCGCGGCGATCGGCACGTACAACGCCGGGACGGAGGTCCCGCAGGCCGTCGTGGACTCGATCGCCCGGCTGGCGGCCTGGAAGCTCGGCATGCACGGGGTGCGCGCCGACGGCCGCTCCGAGCTCACCTCCACCAACAGCGGCAGCCGCTTCCCGGTCGGGGCGACGCACGCCTTCAACGCGATCTCCGGCCACCGGGACGCGTTCTGCACGCTCTGCCCGGGCGAGTCGCTGTACGCGGCGATCCCCGGCATCATCGACCGGGCCCGCAGCCTCCAGCAGGAGGCCGCGGGCGGCGCGCCGCAGGCCCGGGCTGCGACTCAGACCGGCTTGACCGCGTAGAGCTCCAAGTGGCCGCAGGCCGGGCAGCGGTACGCGTCGATCTGCCACCGCGGCTTGCCCATCCGCTTCGCCGTGCCGAAGATGCCGCGCTCCAGCACGCCCGCTATCCAGCGGGCGTAGCCGTAGGACGACTGGCCGGTGTCCTCGACGAAGCCCGGCTCCAGCCCGACGGCACTGCACTGCGTGCACTTCAGGTTCTCCACGGCACGGAGTGTAGGAGGCGTTCGGGCAGGTGTGCGACCACCTTTGCGGAGCCGGTGATCCCGTTGCCCGGTACGGCGGTCGGCGTCACCGCCGGGGACGGCCGGGACACGCACACCTGCCGCCCCGGCAGCGCGATGACGGTCCGTCCGCGCACCACCGCCGGATCCCCGGGCCGGGTGCGTCGCGGGCAGCCGCCGGGTCCCTGCCCGGGGCCGTCGGCCGCCGGCCGGGCCGGACTTCCGGCTCCGGGCGGGGCCGCTCGGGCGGTCGCCGCGCGTTGGTGACACACCCGGGCCCGTCAACGCGGCAGACTCGTGCCACCAGCCGACGGACCGGGGACGAGTGGAGGTGGCCGGGTGGCCCGCGTGCCGCTGCTGTCGCTGCGCGGGATCTCCAAGCGGTACGGCACCCTGCAGGCCCTCAGCGACGTGGACCTCGACGTCGTCCACGGCGAGGTGCTCGCACTGGTCGGCGACAACGGCGCCGGCAAGTCCACCCTGATCAAGGTGATCGCCGGGGTGAGCGCCCCGGACACCGGCGTGATCGAGTGGGAGGGCCGGCCGGTGGAGCTCCGGCGGCCGCGCGACTCCCAGCAGCTCGGCATCGCCACCGTCTACCAGGACCTCGCCCTCTGCGAGAGCCTCGACGTGGTCGCCAACCTCTACCTCGGCCGCGAGCTGCGCCGCTTCGGGACGCTGCGCGAGGTCGAGATGGAGAAGCGCTCGCGCGCCCTGCTGCAGCGCCTCTCGGTACGGCTGCCCAGCCTGCGCATCCCCGTGCTGTCGCTCTCCGGCGGCCAGCGCCAGGCCGTTGCCATCGCCCGCTCGCTGATCGGCCACCCCAAGCTGGTGATGCTCGACGAGCCGACCGCGGCCCTCGGCCTGGAACAGAGCGTGCAGACCCTCGACCTGATCCGCCGGCTGCGCGAGCAGGGGCACGCGGTGATCGTCATCAGCCACAACCTGGACGACGTGCAGGCCGTGGCCGACCGGGTGGCGGTGCTGCGGCTCGGCCGGAACAACGGCCTGTTCGAGGCGAAGTACACCACCCAGGAGCAGATCACCGCCGCGATCACCGGCAGCCACCCGATGGCCGTCACCCTGCAGCAGAGCCTGCTGCCGCGCGGCCTGCCCGAGCAGGACGCCGTCGACGCCGCCTACCGCTACCTGCCCGCGCACGCCGGCGTCGGCGGCGACTGGTTCGACGTGATCCCGCTCTCCGGCGCCCGGGTCGCCCTGGTCGTCGGCGACGTCGTCGGCCACGGCCTGCACGCCGCCGCCACCATGGGACGGCTGCGCACCGCCGTGCACAACTTCTCGGCGCTCGACCTCGCCCCGGACGAACTGCTGACCCACCTCGACGACGTGGTCAGCCGGATCGACCAGGAGGAGACGGCCGGCGGCATGGAGGGCGCCATCATCGGCGCCACCTGCCTCTACGCGATCTACGACCCGGTCTCCCGGCGGTGCCGGCTGGCCCGCGCCGGACACCTGCCGGCCGTCCTCGTCCACCCGGACGGCACCGTGGAGATCCCCGACACCCCGGTCGGCCCCCCGCTCGGCCTGCGCGGCATGCCGTTCACCACGGCCGAGCTGGAGGTGCCCGAGGGCGCCCAGCTGGTGCTCTACACCGACGGGCTGGTGGAGGCCAGGACGAGGGACATCGACATCGGGCTCGAGATGCTGCGCGCCGCGCTCTCGCACGCCGACCGCAGCCCCGAGGAGACCTGCCGGGCCGTGCTGGAGGAACTCCTGCCGCACCGCCCGGAGGACGACGTGGCGCTGCTGGTCGCCCGTACCCGTGCGCTGCCCGCCGACCGGGTCGCCGAGTGGGAGGTGCCCGCCGATCCCGCGGCCGTCGCCGAGAGCCGGGCCGCGGCCACCGAGCAGCTGCGCCGCTGGGACCTGGAGCTGCTGGAGCCCGGAACCGAGCTGGTGCTCAGCGAGCTGGTCACCAACGCGATCCGGCACGCGGCCGGCCCGATCCGGGTCCGGTTGCTCTTCGACCGGTCGCTGATCTGCGAGGTCGCCGACGGGAGCAGCACCTCGCCCCGGTTGCGGCAGGCCTCCGCGACGGACGAGGGCGGCCGCGGCCTGTTCCTGGTCGCCCAGATCGCCGAACGCTGGGGGACGCGCTACACCGACACCGGCAAGGTCATCTGGGCCGAGCAGAATCTGCCCTGAGCGGCCGGGCAGCGGGTTCAGCGCTTGCGGACCCGGGCGGCGAGCACCGCCACGTCGTCCTCCGCAGCCTCCGGCGTCAACGCGTGCAGCACCGAGTCCAGCAGATCGTCCAGGTCGCCGGCGGCGGGCAGCCGCAGCGCCGCGAGCCGGGCCAGCGAGGCGTCGATGTCCTCGCCCCGCCGCTCGACCAGGCCGTCGGTGTACAGCAGCAGCACCTGGGCGGGCAGCAGTTCGCGGGCCTGCTGCTCGTAGCCGCCGAGCCCGGTGCCGAGCGGTGGGCCGGTCGGCACCGCGACCAGCTCGGTCGGCCGGTCCGCGAGGACGAGCGCGGGCGGCAGGTGGCCGGCGCTGGAGAACGTCCACCGGTTGCGGCCCGGGTCGGCGAGCGCGAGCAGGCAGGTCGCCGGGCGGGAGGACTCGTTCTCGGAGATCAGCGCGTCCAGCTGACGCAGGATGCGGTGCGGAGGCAGGTCCATCCCGGCCACGTCCCGCAGCATCGAGCGGTAGGTGCTCATGTCGACGGCCGCCTCCACGCCGTGCCCCATGACGTCGCCCATCACCAGCAGGGTCCGCCCGAACGGCAGCCGCACCGTCTCGTACCAGTCGCCGCCGACGACCGAGCTGGTGCCCGACGGCAGGTAACGGGAGGCGAGCTCCAGGTTCGGGTGCGGGTTGCCCGGCTCGGCGAGCAGCGCCCGCTGCAGCTGCAGGGCGATGCCCTGCGAGCGGGTGTAGCGCCGGGCGTTGTCGATCCCGACCGCGGCGCGCCCGGCGAGGTCGCCGACGAGCACCGTGTCGTCCTCGGTGAAGTCCTTCGCGGATGCCCCGGCGCGGGCCAGCGACAGCACCCCGAGGGTGCGGCCGCGCGCCGTCAGCGGCACGGCCAGCAGCAGGTCCAGGCCGGCCGCCCGGTAGGCCGCCGGGCCGGCCTCCTCCGCGGCGCCCGGCCAGGCCCCCTCCCGCACCCGGGCGGCCACCGGGGTGCCGCTGCGCAGGCAGCGGGCGACGGCCGAGTCCTCCGGGTGCCGCACCGACTCGCCGGGGCGGGCCAGCGGGGCCAGCTGCGGTTTGAGCTCGGCCGTGCAGACGGCGGCGGCCCGGTGCAGCCGCACCGAGCCGGCCGGCACCCCGCTGTCGACCGCCTCCGGCGGCAGCAGCTCGACGGTCGCCAGGTCGGCCAGCGCCGGCACCGTGAAGTCGGCGAGCTCCACGCAGGTGGTGTCGACGTCCAGGGTGGTGCCGATCCGGCCGGCGGCGGCGTCCAGCACGGCCAGCCGGCTCCGGGCCTGCTCCAGTTCGTGCGGCAGGTCCGGCCCGGCCGCCGGTGCCGGCGGTTCCTCGGCCGGTCCGAGGGCGGCGACCACCAGACCGGCCGTCCGGCCGCCGATCACCAGCCGCCGGGCGCGCAGCCGCAGCCGGGGCACGGCGGGATGCCCGGCGGACGGCTCGCGGGCTCTGCCGTCGTCGAGTACCGCGTCCAGGGCCGGTGCGGCGGCGGCGAGCGCGGTGGCGGCCACGGCCCGGCCGAGCAGCCGCTCCGGTCCGACGGCCGCCGTGCGGCAGAACGCCGGGTTGGCCCAGCGCCAGCGCAGGTCCGGGCCGACCAGGGCGAGGCCGACCGGGGCGTCGGTCAGCACCTGCCGCAGCAGTTCCTCGCCGCCCGTGGCCAGCGCGGCCGCCGCCCGGTCGATCGAGGCCTGTGCGGCGATCGAGGCGTCGGCGGCGGCGTCCCGGCCCGAAGCCCCTGTGTGCAACGCGCCTCCTCGGCCGTGTCGGCACCCCCTGCCCAGGATCACGCGGGCCGGACCCGGGCGCATCCACGTGCCGCGCGCCGGTGCCGGCACGGGTCACGGGGTGTCCTCGAACGCGGCGGAGGGGGTGAGCCCCTCGACGAAGGTGCGGAAGTCCGGGGCGAGCGGGAGTTCCGTACGGAACTCGGCGTCGAACCAGGTGACGCCCGGCTCGCCGCGCCGCCCGCAGCCGCGGTAGTCGAGGCCGACGAAGCACGGGGACGCGGTCGACACCAGTAGCACGGGCGAGGGGAGCCCCACTCCCCGACCAGGAGGTCGGCCGGCTCGTGGGGGGATGCGTCGTGCCCGGCCGAGACCACGCCGCCGTTGCGGTGGCGCAGCAGGGCGATCGGCGATGCGGGGAGCCTGACGTCCAGCACCGGCTGGGCCTGCGCCACCGCCCGCCCGGTCAGCACGGGCTGCTGCGCGGTCCGCCCGCTCGCGCCGTCCCCCAGGGTGCGGAAGAGGTCCTCGAAGCGCGCCGTGGCCGCCACTGTACGGGCCCTGTCGAGGACGGTCGTCAGGCGACCGTGCCCAGGTCGTGCGGGGTGTTGTTGAGGCGGCGGCCGCCGTGCGGGGTGACGGTCACGATGTCCTCGATGCGGACGCCGAACCGGCCGGGCAGATAGATCCCCGGTTCGATGGAGAAGCACATGCCGGGCACCAGCTGCTGCCTCTCGCCCTCGACCATGTACGGCGGCTCGTGCGTGGTGAGGCCGATGCCGTGGCCGGTGCGGTGGATGAAGTACTCGCCGTACCCGGCCTCGGTGATCACGGCCCGGGCGACCCGGTCGATCTCCTGGCACTCCACGCCGGGCCGGACGGCCTCGAACGCCGCCTGCTGGGCCCGCCGCACCACCTCGTGCACCTCCTGGACCTCGGGCGGCGCGTCCTGGCCGACGTGCACCGTCCGGGTGGTGTCGGAGCCGTAGCCGTCCTTGAGGCCGCCGAAGTCGAGGACGACGGTGTCGCCCTCCTCGATCACGCGGTCGTCGGCCTCGTGGTGCGGATTGGCGCCGTTCGGGCCGGAGCCGACCACGGTGAAGTCGACCTGGCTGTGCCCGTACTCGAGCAGCAGCGAGGCGAGGTCGGCGGCGACCTCGTTCTCGGTGCGGCCGGCGAACGGGACCTCCAGGATCCGCCGGTAGGTGGCGTCGGCGGCCCCGCCGGCCGCGGCGAGCCGCTCCAGCTCGTCCGGGTCCTTGACGGCCCGCAGCATCGGCAGCGACTGCGTCAGTGAGGTGTACCGGCTGTCCGGCAGCGCCTCCTGGAGGGCGATCAGGTGCAGCGCCCAGGCGGAGTCGGAGATGCCGTAGCAGCCCGCCGGGTCCAGGACGGGCGCCACGGCCTCGCGGTAGGGGTCGGTGCCGTCCGTCCAGTCGGTGAACCGGACGGCGGCGGCGCCCGGGGCGGCCTCGGCGTCCGGCCGTTCCAGCCGCGGCACCACCAGCACGGGGTCGGCGTCCGGGGTGAGCAGCAGCACGGTCAGCCGCTCGGTCATGGCGGTGGGCCGGTAGCCCGTCAGGTAGACCAGGTCGGGGCCGGGGGTGACGACCAGTCCGGAGAGGCCGGCCAGGGCGGCGGTCTCGACCGCCAGCGCCATCCGGCGGGAGAAGTCCTCGGTGGTGAACGGTGCGGGCATGGCGGCGGCCTCTCCGGAGGGACGGTCAGGAACGGTCTGCGTAGTACCGCAGGAACAGGGCCTCGACAAGGGCCATGTGCTCGATCTCGGACGGATCGACGCTCTCGTTCGGCGCGTGGATGAGGCAGCGCGGCTCCTCGACGCCCATCAGGACGATCTCCGCCTCGCGGTAGGTGTCGGCGAGCACGTTGCACAGTGGGATGGAGCCGCCCTGGCCGAGGAAGGAGATCGGTGTGCCGTACGCCCGCCGCATGGCCCGGTCGAGCGCCGCGTACGCCCGGCCGTCGGTGGCGGCGCGGAACGGCGAGCCGGTGCCCTCGGTCTCGACCTCGACCCTGGCGCCCCACGGCGCGGCCCCGGTGAGGTGGGCGGCGAGCGCGTCGCGGGCCGCCTGCGGGTCGGTGCCGGGCGGCACCCGCAGGCTCACCCGGGCCCGGGCGGTGGCGGGCACGGCGGCGGCCGAACCGACCACCGGCGGGCAGTCGATGCCGAGGACGGTGACCGCGGGCCGGGCCCACAGCCGGTCGGCGACCGTGCCGGAGCCGGTCAGCGCGACGCCGTCCAGGACGCCCGCGTCGCGGCGGAACTGCTGCTCGTCGTAGCCGACGCCCGGCCACGTCCCGTCGCCGTCCAGGCCCTTGATCCGGGTGCCGCCGTCGGCGTCGCGCAGCGAGTCGAGGATGCGGATCAGTGCGGCGAGCGCGTCGGGGGCGGGCCCGCCGAACATGCCGGAGTGCAGGTCGCCGGCCAGCGTCCGCACGGTGACGACCACGTTGGCGAGGCCGCGCAGGCTGGTGGTGGCGGTGGGCACGCCGACCGCGGCGTTGCCGGTGTCGCAGATCAGCAGGGCGTCGGCGTGCAGCTCGTCGGTGTGCTGCCGCACGTACGCCTCCAGGCCGCCGGTGCCCTGTTCCTCCGAGCCCTCGGCGACGAACTTGATGCCGACCGGGACGTCGTCACCGAGCGCCCGCAGGGCGGTGAGGTGCATGACGACGTTGCCCTTGCAGTCGGCGGAGCCGCGCCCGTACAGCCGGCCGTCGCGCTCGGTCAGCTCGAAGGGCGGCGAGGTCCAGGCCGTGTCGTCCAGCGGCGGCTGCACGTCGTAGTGGCAGTACAGCAGCACGGTCGGGGCGCCGGGCGGCGGCGGACGGTGGCCGATCACGGCGTGGCTGCCGTCGGGCGTCTCGGCGAGGTGCACGTCGTGCAGGCCCGCCTCGGCGAAGGCGCCGGCGACCCACTCGGCGGCCCGCCGGCAGTGCTCCGGCGGGTACAGGCGGGGGTCGGCCACCGAGGGGATCGCGACCAGCTCGGCGAGGTCGGCCAGGGCGCGGGGCATCAGGGCGGAGATCCGCCCTGCGAGGTCGTCTGCGGGGTCGGACATGGCGGCTCCCGGGGGCGCGGGCGGGCCGTGCCGCCGCGGTGGGCGGCACGGCCGGCCGGGTCAGGTGTTGACGGTCTTGGCGGTGTCGAGGTCGTCGAGCTTGTGGCGGAAGTCCTCGAGCTTGTCCGGGCAGTACACGTTCAGCACGATGGCCTCGGCCTCCACGGTCCTGGCGTCGGCGACGACCGGGCGCTGGCCGGGTCCGGCCGCCCCGTTCGCCAGGTTGACCTTCCACAGGGCGTTCTGCAGCGCGCCGGCCGGGTTCTCGCAGACGGCGCCGCCGCCGGTGCCCAGTGTCTTCGCGATCTGGTCCTGGTCGGGGACGGCCCGGTAGCCGGCCGCGACCAGCTCGTCGGAGAGCTGCTGCGCCTTGCGGTAGGACTCGTTGGTGGCGTGCTGCTGGGTGTAGGTCAGCAGGCCCACGACCAGCATCGCGACCAGCAGCACGATCGCGCCGATGTAGATCCAGCGGTGCTCGGAGGCCATCCTCGTCGGGCTCATGCCGCACGTCCTTCGGGGGCCGCGGCCCCGGCGTCGGGCTGACGCCAGCTCGGCTTGCGGGTCTTCAGGAAGGTGAACGGGATGATCAGGCCGAGCAGCAGCAGGCCGCCGCCGACGATCAGGACGTACGACCAGACGCTGCCGCCGCTGAACTGCGAGGACGGCACGAAGCCGATGACCATCGCCGCCGCGGAGGCCAGGAAGCCGGTCACGCAGAGCGTGACCAGCGCCGGGGCGTGGTAGCCGCGCGGGTGCTCGGGCTGGTTGCGGCGCAGCCGGATCGCCGCGAGGAACATCAGCAGATACATGATCAGGTACACCTGGGTGGTGATCACGGAGAAGATCCAGTACGCGCTGGAGACGCTCGGGATGAAGGCGTACATCAGCGCGATGCCCGTGGTGACCACACCCTGGGTGACCAGGATGTTCTGCTGGACGCCGTGCGCGTTGAGCTTCTGCAGGAACGGCGGCAGGTAGCCCTCCTGGCGGGAGATCAGCAGCAGGCCCTTGGACGGGCCGGCCAGCCAGGTGAGCATGCCGCCGAGCGAGGCTGCGACCAGGCCGACCGCGATCACCGGGGTCAGCCAGCCGATGTCGAAGTACTGGAAGAACGCGTCGAAGGCCTGCATCACACCGGCCGTCAGGCTGAGCTGGTCGGCGGGCACCACCCAGCTGATCGCCAGCGCGGGCAGGATGAAGATCAGCAGCACCAGGCCCATCGCCAGGAACATCGACTTCGGGAACTCCCTCGGCGGGTCGTTCAGCGAGGAGACATGGACGGCGTTCATCTCCATGCCCGAGTAGCTGAGGAAGTTGTTGACGATCAGCACCAGGCTGGCCAGGCCCGTCCAGGCCGGGAAGAAGTGGCTTGCGTTCATCGGCGCCGCGGAGGGGTTGCCCTGGCCGAGGAAGACCAGGCCGAGCACGACCAGCAGCGTGCCGGGGACCAGGGTGCCGATCACCAGGCCCCAGGAGGCGAGGCCGGCGACCGCGCCGGTGCCGCGGGCGGACACCCAGACACCCGTCCAGTACAGCACCGTGATCACGACGGCGGTGTAGAGGCCGCTGTTGGCCAGCGCCGGATCGATCACGTACGCGATGGTCGAGGCCACGTAGGCCAGCAGGCTGGGGTAGTAGAAGATCGTCATCGCGAACTGGCACCACACCGCGAGGAAGCCCAGCGGCTTCGACAGTCCCTGGGCCACCCAGTTGTAGACGCCGCCCGTCCAGCCGGAGGCGAGCTCGGCGGAGACCAGCGCGGTCGGCAGCAGGAAGACGATCGCCGGGACGAGGTACAGGAACACGCAGGCCAGGCCGTACACCGCCATGGTGGGCGCCGCCCGCAGGCTCGCCACCGAACTGGTCGTCATCAGGGCCAGCGTCAGCCAGGTCATCCGTGGGGCCGCCACCGCCTGCTGCACGGCCGGTGCTCTGCTGACCGACCGGCCGCCCTCGGCTGGGACGTCCATCGCGCTCATCGCACACTCCCTCCGGCAGCGTCGGGCTGCTCCCTCACCCTCCGTGGCCGCCCCGTCCGGCGCATCCGGCTCGGCCCGTTCGTGTGACGACGCTTCCCGGACGGCCGTACAAGGCGGGCGGCGGCGGCCCCGTCCGCGCAGCATGGGCACGGGTTGTGCCCGGACGGCGGCCGGGCCGAACCGGCGGAGCGGCGGTGGGCCGGACCGTCGGTCCCGGGTGAGCCGCCGGGTGGTGAGGGCGAGCCGGGCCCGCATCAGGCCGGCGGGTTCGCCGAGGTCGATGCCCGGGGCCCGGCAGGTCTGCTCGGCGCGGCGGGCGAGGCTGCTGTGGTGCAGGTGCAGGAGCTCCGCCGCCCGGCGCAGCGAGGCGGTGGCGCAGTACGTGTCCAGGGTCGCCAGGTCTTCCGGGCTCCGGCTGCGAAGGCAGAGCCGACCGAGCAGCGGTGCCCCGGTGCCGGACGGGTGATCTTGACGCTGCGTCAGGTGTTCGACCGTGCGTCATGTTCACGGCGTATCCGGTTCACTTCGTGCTCCTATCTTCACACCGTCCGGGGTCGTTCCCGGGTGCGCGCCGCGGCACCGACCTGCCGGGCGCGCCGATGTGTCGAGGAGACACCCTGATGCAGCGCAAGGCCTTGAAGGCCGCCACCGTGCTGGCACTCTCGGGCAGCCTGGTCGGCGGTGCGGCGGTCACCGCCCACTCCGAGCCGGCCGAGCGGAACGAGCACCGCGCGGACATCCGCAACGTCATCTACCTGCTCGGCGACGGCATGGGCCGCACGCACGTGACCGCCGGCCGCGAGCGCTACTACGGCGCCGCCGGCCGCCTGAACATGGAGAAGCTGCCCTTCACCGGCGCCGTGGCGACCCACGCCGTCGAGAAGGACGGCACCCGGCCCGCCCTGGTCACCGACTCCGCCAGCTCCGCCACCGCCTGGTCCTCCGGCGTGAAGACCTACAACGCGGCGATCGGCGTCGACGCGTACGAGAAGAAGGTCACGACCCTCATGGAGCAGGCCCACGCGGCCGGCTTCGCCACCGGCAACGTCTCCACCGCGGAGATCACCGACGCCACCCCGGCCGCCCAGTTCAGCCACGCCCTGCTGCGCGGCTGCCAGGGCCCGGTCTACTCGGACGCGGCCTGCCTGCCCAAGAAGGCCGACGGCAGCTACGAGCCGGCGCCCGCCGACCGCACCCTGATCACCCCGATCGCCGAGCAGATCGCCCGCAACGGCGCCGCCGACGTCGTCCTCGGCGGCGGCCTCGCCCGCTTCGAGCCGGACGACCAGAAGGCCCTCCAGGCCCAGGGCTACCAGGTCCTCGGCAGCTTCGGCGACCCCGCCGTGCCCGCGCAGACCGCCGCCACCCAGAAGGTCGCCACCAGGGCCGACCTCGCCGCCGCCAAGGGCCGCAAGGTCGTCGGCCTGTTCAACCGCGGCAACCTGACGGTCGAGCAGGCCAAGGCCGCGCTGCCCGCCGACGCCCCGCAGCGCCAGGAGCCCACCCTCGCCGAGATGACGAACAAGGCCGTCTCGCTGCTCGGCAAGAACAACCACAAGGGCTTCTTCCTCCAGGTCGAGGGCGCGCAGATCGACAAGCGCTCGCACGCCAACGACGCCGCCCAGACCCTCGGCGAGGTCAAGGCCTTCGACGACGCCGTCGCCGCCGCCGTGGACTTCGCCAAGAAGGACGGCCACACCCTCGTGATCGTCACCGCCGACCACGAGTGCGCCGGCTTCAACATCATCGAGAAGGGCTCCTTCACCAACGCCGAGGCGGCCGCCCCGCCGGCCAACACCGACGCCGGCAACACCGCCAACAACAGCCTGCCCAGCCGGCCCACCAGCGGCGCCAAGGACCCGGCCCGCTCCAGCGGCATCGTCAACGGCGCGGGCGCCGGCGATCCGAAGAACTTCGCGCCGGCGACCTTCCGCACCCCGGACGACCCGGCCGACGTCAAGGACGGCACCGCCGAGGCCAGCCTCTGGCTGACCTACCTGTCCGGCAACCACACCGGCGCCGACGTGCCGATCTTCGCCTACGGCCCGGGCGGCGACCGGTTCGCCGCCAGCCAGGACAACACCGCGCTGTACGGGAAGATGTACAGCGCGCTCTTCCGGAAGGCCCCGCGGCACTGACCCGCCGTGCCACCCCTCGCCGGAACAGGGGCCGGGAGGCGCGATCCTCCCGGCCCCGCCGACACCCAGGAGCCCCATGCACCCCCGCCTCGGCGCCCTCGCCCGCCCCGCCCTGGCCGCCCTCGCCCTCGGCCTGCTCGCCGCCTGCTCCGCCGCCTCCGCGGACGACCCGCGGCCGGCGCCCGTGCCCTCGGTCGCGCTGCCCGCCCCCAGGCAGGCCGCCGCGCCCGCCGCCGCCCTCGCCACGCCGCCCGCCCCCGGCGAGGTCCGCGTCGAGGACGGCCCGTTCACCGACCGCGTCCGCCTCACCGGCCTGCGGCTGGACGGCGGCAGGACCGTCACCGGCCACCTCACCGTCACCTCCGACGTCAGCGACGTCCTCGCCCTCGAACTGCACGCCGCCTTCTACGACGCCAAGGGCACCCTGGTCGGCACCGGCGCCTTCCTCTACCAGGAAGAGGAGGAGGCCTCCGGCCGGCACGACGGCCCGCACGCCGGCCGCGAGGGCATCGACCTCACCGTCGGCGCCGACCAGCTCACCGGCACCCCCGCCGCGGCCGTCCTCTCGCTGCCGGTGCTCGTCAACGAGTAGCCACCGCCACGCCGGGCACCCGGCACGGTTTGAGCCCGCCCCGGCCGCGGGCCATGCTGGAGGGTGCACGCGCGGGCCCGGGCCCCGCACGGGCGAGGCCGGCGGCCCCGGCGACGGCGAGAAGAGCACCGATGGACGATACGGTCGGCCCAGCGGAGGGCGAACGCGCCTCCCCGCCGGGGAGCGCTGCGGCCGTCGTCGGCCCCGACGGCCTGCTGACCGCCTGGAGCCCCGGTGCCCGGCGGCTGCTCGGCCACCGCCCCGAGCAGGCGGTCGGCCGCCCCGCCGGCGACCTGCTCGCCGTCCCGCCGCCCGCCGCGGCACTCCGCGCACTCGCCCGCGGC
>NZ_JAHTIK010000001.1:7226356-7275961 GCF_025655475.1 Kitasatospora sp. DSM 101779
GTCCCGCCGCCCGCCGCGGCACTCCGCGCACTCGCCCGCGGCACCGAGTGGCGCGGCCGGCTCGCCCTGCGCCACCGCGACGGCCGCCCCGTCGCGGCCGAGGTGCGCGCCACCCCGCTGCACACCGCCGCCGGCACCGCCTGGACGGTCACCGCCGAACCCGCCGTCACCGCCGATCCGGCCGTCGCCGTCGCCGGCCACCGGGAGCTGCGCGAATGGGCGTTCAGCCAGCTGCCGATCGCCGTCGGCGTGTACGACCGGGAGACCCGCCTGGTCGGCGCCAACGACGAGGTGCTGCGGATGATGGGCGAGGGCGACGAACCCGTCGGCCTGCTCATGGCGGAGACCGCCGACCGCTGGTCCGGGCTGCCGCACGCCCGCCTCGCCGCCCTGATCAAACGGGTCCTCGCCGCCGGCGAGACCGTCCGCGCCGACCACCTCTTCCGCACACCCGGCGAGGCCGGCGCGCACGCCTGGACGACCGTCCTTTACCCGCTCAAGGGCCCCGACGGCGGCGTCCGCGGCGTCGCCGTCGGCGGACTCGACACCACCGACGAGTACCGGGCCCGCCGCCGGCTCGCCATGGTCAACGCCGCCGGCCTGCGGATCGGCACCACCCTCGACGTCACCCGCACCGCCCAGGAACTCGCCGACGTCGCCACCGAGGACTTCGCCGACTTCGCCAGCGTCGACCTCCTCGACAGCGTCTTCCTCGGCACCGAGGCAGCCACCCGCCCCACCGGCGGCCCCGCCGTCTTCCGCCGCGCCGCCGAACAGTCCGTCCTCATCGGCTGCCCCGAGTCAGCCGTCCCGCCCGGCCAGACCGACCACCTGCCCGCCGACTCCCCGATGGCCCGCGCCCTCGCCACCGGCCGCCCCTCCCGGCACCGCGTCGACGACCCCGACATCCGACGCTGGCTCACCGTCGACCCCGTCCGCGCCCAGCGCATCGCCGAGTCCGGCACCCACTCGCTGATCGTCGCCCCGCTGCTCGCCCGCGGCACCACCCTCGGCATCACGCTGTTCGCCCGGCACCGCACCGAGGAGGACTTCGACGCCGACGACGTCCTGCTCGCCGAGGAACTCACCGCCCGCGCCGCCCTCAGCATCGACAACGCCCGCCGCTACACCTTCGAACGGAACACCGCCCTCGCGCTGCAGCGCAGCATGATGCCGCACCGCGCCCCCCGCCAGGCCGCCGTCGAGATCGCCTCCCGCTACCTGCCCGCCGGCCCGCAGGCGGGTGTCGGCGGCGACTGGTTCGACGTCATCCCGCTCTCCGGCGCCCGGGTCGCCCTGGTCGTCGGCGACGTCGTCGGCCACGGCATCCAGGCCACCGCCACCATGGGCCGGCTGCGCACCGCCGTCCGCACCCTCGCCGACGTCGACGTGCCGCCCGACGAACTCCTCACCCACCTCGACGACCTCGTGCTGCGCCTCGACCGGGAGGCCGACCCGCGGACCGCCGACGAGGACGGCCGCGAGGCCGCCGACATCGGCGCCACCTGCCTGTACGCCGTCTACGACCCCGTCTCCCGCCGCTGCACCCTCGCCAGGGCCGGACACCCCGGGCCCGCCGTCGTCCGCCCCGACGGCCGCGTCGAGTTCCCCGAACTGCCCGCCGGCCCGCCGCTCGGCCTCGGCGGCCTGCCCTTCGAGTCCGCCGAACTCGACCTGCCCGAGGGCAGCGTGCTCGCCCTGTTCACCGACGGCCTGGTCGAGGGCGTCGACCACGACGTCGACCACGGCATCGAGCGCCTCGCCCGCGCCCTCGCCGCCGGCGGCATCTCCCTGGAGGAGACCTGCGACGAGATCCTCCGCCTGCTGCTGCCCGAGGCCCCCGAGGACGACATCGCCCTGCTGCTCGCCCGCACCCGCGCCCTCGACACCTCCCAGGTCGCCGCCTGGGACGTGCCGCCCGACCCGGCCGTCGTCTCGCACGCCCGCAAGCTCGCCGCCGAACAGCTCGCCGTCTGGGGCCTCGACGAGTACGCCTTCGTCACCGAACTGGTCGTCAGCGAGCTCGTCACCAACGCGATCCGCTACGGGCGGCCGCCGATCGAGCTGCGGCTGATCCACGACACCAGCCTGATCTGCGAGGTCTCCGACACCAGCAGCACCGCCCCCCACCTGCGCCGGGCCCGCACCTTCGACGAGGGCGGGCGCGGCCTGCTGCTGGTCGCGCAGCTCACCCAGGGCTGGGGCACCCGCCACACCCCCTTCGGCAAGACCATCTGGACGGAACAGACGCTGCCCGAGGTGTGACCGGCACCTCCCGGCGTGTGACCCGCACCGCGGCTCACACCGCCGACCGCGGCCGATATCGTCGGCGCATGAACGCCTCCGAGCCCGAGCAGACCACCGCCCCGGCCCCCGTGCCGCCCGCCGCCCCGACCGTGACCGCGATGCGCAGAGCGCTCCGCAGGGCCCGGGACGGCGTCGCGCTGGACACGGGCGAGGCCGAGGTGCTGCTGCAGGCCCGCGGCGGCGACCTGACCGACCTGTGCGCCTCTGCCGCCCGCGTCCGCGACGCCGGACTCGCCGAGGCCGGCCGCCCCGGGGTGATCACCTACTCGAAGAAGGTCTTCATCCCGCTCACCCGACTCTGCCGGGACCGCTGCCACTACTGCACCTTCGTCACCGTGCCGGGCAAGCTGCGCCGGGCCGGTGAGGGCATGTTCCTCTCGCCCGACGAGGTGCTGGACATCGCCCGCCGCGGCGCCGCCGCGGGCTGCAAGGAGGCCCTGTTCACCCTCGGCGACCGGCCCGAGGACCGCTGGCCGGAGGCCCGCGAGTGGCTGGACGCGCACGGCTACGACGACACCCTCGCCTACGTGCGGGCGATGTCCGTCCGCGTGCTGGAGGAGACCGGGCTGCTGCCCCATCTCAACCCCGGCGTGCTCTCCTGGACGGACTTCCAGCGGCTCAAGCCGGTCTCCCCGTCCATGGGCATGATGCTGGAGACCACCGCCGAACGGCTCTGGTCCGACCCGTCCGGACCGCACCACGGCTCCCCGGACAAGGAGCCGCGCGTCCGGCTGCGGGTGCTGGAGGACGCCGGCCGCTCGTCGGTGCCGTTCACCACCGGCATCCTGATCGGCATCGGCGAGTCGTACCGGGAACGGGCCGAGTCGCTGTTCGCGATCCGCCGGGTCTCCCGTGCCTACCGCGGCGTGCAGGAGGTCATCGTGCAGAACTTCCGCGCCAAGCCCGACACCGCGATGCGCGGCATGCCGGACGCCGAACTCGAGGAGCTCGCCGCCGCGGTCGCCGTCGCCCGCCTGGTGCTCGGCCCGTCCGTCCGCCTGCAGGCACCGCCGAACCTGGTGGACGGCGAGTTCGCCCTGCTGATCGGTGCCGGAATCGACGACTGGGGCGGTGTCTCCCCGCTGACGCCCGACCACGTCAACCCCGAACGGCCCTGGCCGCACATCGACGACCTCGCCGCCCGCACCGCCGCCGCCGGCTTCACGCTCCGCGAGCGGCTCACCGTCTACCCCGAGTACGTGCAGCGCGGCGAACCCTGGCTGGACCCGCGCATCCTGCCGCACGTCACCGCGCTCGCCGACCCGGCCACCGGCCTCGCCCGCGAGGACGCCCGGCCCGCCGGGCTGCCCTGGCAGGAACCCGAGGAGCCGCAGACCGGCTCCGGCCGCACCGAACTCCACCACGAGATCGACACCGTGGGCCGCACCGGCGACCGCCGCGCCGACTTCGACGAGGTGTACGGCGACTGGCAGGTGCTGCGCGAGCAGGTCGCCGCGAGCGGCGCGCCGGAGAGGCTGCCCGCCGACGTCCGGGATGCGCTCGCCGTCGCCGCGGACGACCCGACCCGGCTGACGGACGACCAGGCCCTCGCCCTGTTCGGCGCCGACGGCCCGGCCCTGGACGCGCTCTGCTCGATCGCCGACGCGGTGCGCCGCGACACCGTCGGCGACACCGTCACCTACTGCGTCACCCGGAACATCAACTTCACCAACGTCTGCTACACCGGCTGCCGGTTCTGCGCCTTCGCGCAGCGCCGCACCGACGCCGACGCCTACACCCTCTCGCTGGAGCAGGTCGCCGAACGGGCCGCCCAGGCCTGGGAGGTCGGCGCGACCGAGGTCTGCATGCAGGGCGGTATCCACCCCGACCTGCCCGGCACCGCCTACTTCGACATCGCCCGGGCCGTGAAGGCGCGGGTGCCCGGCATCGACGTGCACGCCTTCTCGCCGATGGAGGTCGTCAACGGCGCCACCCGCACCGGGCTGTCGATCCGCGACTGGCTGCAGCGGGCCAAGGAGGCCGGGCTCGACACCATCCCCGGCACGGCCGCCGAGATCCTCGACGACGAGGTCCGCTGGGTGCTCACCAAGGGCAAACTGCCCGCCTCCGCCTGGATCGACGTCGTCACCACCGCGCACGGGCTCGGCATCCGCTCCTCCTCCACCATGATGTACGGGCACGTCGACACCCCGCGGCACTGGCTCGGCCACCTCCGGCTGCTCGCCGAGCTCCAGCAGCGCACCGGCGGGTTCACCGAGTTCGTCACGCTGCCGTTCGTCCACACCAACGCGCCGGTCTACCTCGCCGGCGTCGCCCGGCCCGGCCCGACCGCCCGCGACAACCGGGCGGTCACCGCGATGGCCCGGCTGCTGCTGCACCCGCACATCCCCAACATCCAGACCTCCTGGGTGAAGCTGGGTGCCGACGGCGCCGCCGAGATGCTGCGCTCCGGCGCCAACGACCTCGGCGGCACGCTGATGGAGGAGACCATCTCCCGGATGGCCGGCTCCTCCTGGGGCAGCCACAAGTCGGTGCGCGACCTCGAGGCGATCGCCGAGGCCGCCGGCCGCCCGGCCCGGCAGCGCACCACCACCTACGGCGAGGTCCCCGCGGAGCGCCGGGCCGCCGCGCTCGCCTCGGACGGCCACCTGCCGGTCCTGCTGCCCGTCCTGGACTGAACCTCTTCCGGGCCGGACCCGTCCCGGACCGGACCGGACGACAGGGGGGTTTGCCCGGCGGCGGGCGGGTGAGACGGCGGGCAGGCACGGTGCCCCGCCCGGGCGGCCGTTCCCGTCCCCCGTCCGCCGCGCGGGCGGGCGCCCCGCCGGAGCACGGACCCGGCCGCCGAGACGTGCGTCTCCGGCGGCCGGGGGCGGCTCCGGGCGAAGCCGCCCCGCAACTGCCGTGTCCGAAATCCGCCAGCCGACCGCCGGGTGCGGGCTGCACAGTGGAGACCGGCGGTCCCGTGCCTCGGCGCGGTACCGTCCGTACCAGCGGAAAGGACAACGCCATGACCCTGTACACGACCGTCGACAGCCCGGTCGGCCCCCTGCTGCTGGCCGGCGAGGAGTCCGCGACCGCGCCCGGCGGCACCGCACTCGCCTCGGTCTCGCTGCCGGGGCAGAAGCGCGGCGCCGTCGTCCAGGACGGGTGGCGGCAGGACGACGCGGCGTTCCGCGTGGTGGCCGACCAGTTCCGGGCCTACTTCGCCGGGGAGGCGACCGCCTTCGCGGTGGAGTGCACCGCGCGCGGCACCGAGTTCCAGCGCCGGGTCTGGGCCGCCCTGGACGCCGTCCCGTACGGCACCACCACCACGTACACGGCCGTCGCCGCGGCCGCCGGGTCACCGGGCGCGGTGCGGGCGGTCGGCGCCGCGATCGGGGCGAACCCGCTCCTGATCGTGCGGCCCTGCCACCGCGTGGTGGGCGCCGACGGCTCGCTGACCGGCTACGCGGGCGGCCTGCCCGCCAAGGAGCACCTGCTCGCCCACGAGGGCGCCCGCCCGGCCCGCTGACCCGCGGGCCCGGCGGAGGACCCTTCCGGCGGATGCGGCGTCCTGACGGTCCGTCGGCGGGAGCGTCCGGCAGGATGGTCTCCGAATGATCGACAACAACCTCGACACCATCGACGACAGCGTGTGCCCGGCGTGCGGGGGCACGGTCGCCCCCGACGCGCGGTGCTGGGACTGCGGGGCCGTCCGTGCCGGGTTCCGCTCCCATGTGGAGATCACCCTGGCGGGCGGCGCCGCGGGCGTGAGCGACCGCGGACGGCACCGCGGGGTGAACGCGGACGCCATGGCCCTCGCCACGGCCGGGCCGTGGACCGTCGGAGTCGTCTGCGACGGCGTCTCCATGGCACCCCGGGGCGAGCGGGCCGCCCGGCTCGCGGCGGACGTCGGCGCAGCCGCCCTCGCCGCCCGGCTGACGGAGGGCGTCCTGCCGGAGACGGCCCTCGCCGAGTCCGCCGTCCGGGCGGGCCGGGCCGTGACCGCCCTGGCCGCCTCCTCCGACGCGGCACCCGCGTGCACCTACGCCGCCGGCATCGCCGGACCGGAGGGCATCTGGAGCGCCTGGGTTGGCGACAGCCGCGCCTACTGGCTCCCCGACGAGGGCCCGGGCATGGCCCTCACCGAGGACGACACCGGCGAACTCGACGTCCTCGCAGCCTGGTTGGGCGCCGACGCCGGCGAGCCCAGGCCCCGGACGCGCAGCTACCGGCCGGCCGTGCCCGGCCGCCTGCTGCTCTGCACGGACGGGCTCTGGCGCCACCTGCCCACCGCCGCGGCCCTGCGGGATGTCGCCGACCGCGGTACCCGGCAGCGAGCCGCGCCCCCCGACCGACCGCTGCTCATCGGCGCCCGGGCCATGGTGGACCATGCCCTGGCCGCCGGGGGGCAGGACAACATCACCGCCCTGATGCTCCCGGTCACCGCCGCGAGGCCCGGTCCTCCCGCCGGCACCGCCCCGGCATGAGCACCGGCCGCGCGGTCCCGGAATTCCGTTGCCGGGCGGCCCGCGCCGGTGGTCGAATCGCGCCGTGCTGATCCGTGCCACCACCGCCCGCATGCTGCTCCGCCGCTTCACCGGGGCCGACCTCGACGACCTCGCCGCGCTGCACGGCGACCCCGAGGTGATGCGGCGGATCGACGACGGGCGGCCGGTGCCGCGTCCGGTGGTCGAGAACGAGACGCTCCCGGCCCTGCTCCGCGGCTACGAGGAGCTCCCGCCCGGGGAGGGCTGCTTCGCCGCGGTGCAGAGGGACACGGGGGAGTTCCTCGGCTGGTTCGCGCTGGCCCCGGCCGGCAGCACGGGCCTGAACGGCGGGACGGAGCTCGGCTATCGGCTGCGCCCCGTCGTGTGGGGACGCGGCCTCGCCACCGAGGGCGCCCGGGAGCTCGTCCGGCTGGCCTTCACCGAACTCGGCGCCGACCGGGTGGTGGCCACCACGATGACCGTCAACACCGCGTCCCGCCGGGTGCTGGAGAAGGCGGGGCTGCGCCACGTCCGGACCTTCTTCGAGGAGTGGCCGGAGTACATCGAGGGCGCCGAGCACGGGGACGTGGAGTACGCCCTCACCCGGGAGCAGTGGCTCCGGACGGCTCCCTGACCTGCGGGAACGGTTGCCGAGTGAGTCCGCGGCGACACTGTCCGTGCACGGTGTGACCCACGCCATCCCCGGGGTGTCGCGACGAGGGTCCGGCGTATGCGCGGTGTCCGCGGCCCCTCACCCGCTGCCGACGATGTGGTCCGCTTCACGGACGGTTTGCGGTGGTGCGGGTCACATCGGCGGGTGGGTGGTGGGGGTGGGGCCCGTGAAATGGGGGTCGGGTTCGGTGGGATACCGGTGGTAACCGGGGCCTGACCTGCTGGTTCGGTGCCGAACCTTGTGTCGGGTGCGGGTGGTCCGTAACTTCGAATCCAGCGCGGCACACCGCCGGGGCCCCAGGGCCCGGAGGGTTCGGATGCCCGCTCACCCCATGAACCGCAGGCCGATCGGGTCTGCTGACCCGTGCCCGGGTGTCGTCCCGGGACGCTTGAAGGGAACCGCATGCTTTTCCGTAACGAGACCACCGCTGCCACCGCCACCGCCACCAAGCGCGGCAGGCGCGTGCGGATGGCCGTCATGGGCGGCGCGCTGGCCGTCCTGCCGGTGGCCGGCCTCGTGACGGCGACGTCGGCCTCGGCCGCCCCGGCCTCGACCTGGGACAAGGTCGCCCAGTGCGAGTCCTCGGGCAACTGGGCCATCAACTCGGGCAACGGCTTCTACGGCGGTCTGCAGTTCACCTCCGGTACCTGGGCGGCGTTCGGCGGCCACGCCTACGCGGCCAACGCCCACCAGGCCAGCAAGGCGCAGCAGATCGCCGTCGCGGAGAAGGTCCTCGCCGCGCAGGGTCCGGGCGCCTGGCCCGTCTGCTCCGTCAAGGCCGGCCTGTCCAAGTAAGGCCCGCCGCCTGATTCAAGGCCCCGCGGCCCGGACCGGCGATCCCGGACCTGGCACCCCGCACCCCCGCACGGCCCGCTCCCCGCACCCGGGAAGCGGGCCGTCGCCGCACCCGGACGCGTCCATGGGGTCGTCAGCCGTGGCGGGCGGCGAGGACGGGGCCCAGCCGGGTCCGGGAGCAGCACCTCCCGCCCCTGCGGGTGTCGCGGCGAGGGCGACGGCACCCGGAGGGGTGCGCCGCGCCGCCCGGATGCCGGGCGGCGCGACGGGTACAAGGGAGTGATGCGCGATCTGTGGACCCGGACCGGGAGCGCCGCCCGCCGGTGGATCAAGGACCCGACCGTCGCCCTGTACCTGCGGGCGACGGTAGCCGCCATGCTCTCCTACGCCGTCGCGGTACAGCTCAGCGCCGAGCCTGCCCCGCTCACCGCGCCGCTGACGGCGTTGCTGGTCGTCCAGGTCACCGTGTACTCCACCCTCAAGGCGAGCATCCGCCGGGTCAACTCGGTGATCGTCGGCGTGGTCATCGCGATCGGCTTCAGCGCCGTCGTCGGCCTGTCGTGGTGGAGCCTGGGGATGATCATCCTGGCCTCGCTGGTGGTCGGGCACTTCGTCCGGGTCGACGAGTTCGTCAACGAGGTCGCGATCAGCGCGATGCTGGTGCTCGGCGTCACCCGGCTCGCCTCACAGGCCTGGGACCGCGTCCTGGAGACCCTGATCGGCGCCGGCGTCGGGCTCGCCTTCAACTTCGTCTTCGCCCCGCCCGTCTGGGTCGACACCGCCGGCGAGTCGATCGAGGACCTCGCCCGCCGCGCCCGCCAGCTGCTGCTGGAGATCGCCGAGGAGCTCGGCCGGCCGTCACCGGTCGAGCAGGCCGCGGCCCGGCTGCACGAGGCCCGCCGGCTGGACCAGGCGATCGCCGACGTCGACGCCGCGCTGCGCCAGGCCGAGGACAGCCTGCGGCTCAACCCGCGGGTCAGCGAGGGCCTGCTCTCCCGCATCGTGCTGCGCACCGGCCTGGACACGCTGGAGATCTGCGTGGTCGTCATCCGGGTGCTCACCCGCTCGCTCACCGACCTGGCCAAGCGCCGCAACGGCGACGAGCGGCTCTTCCCCTCGGACGTCACCGTCCCGCTCGGCGAGCTGCTGGAGCACGTCGGCGGCGCCCTGGTGAGCTTCGCGGTGCTGGTCACCACCCAGGTCAGCCGCAGCGCCGAGGAGGCCGAGGAACGGCTCGCCGCCGAGCTCTCGGCCGCCTGGGCCGTCCGCGAGAACGTCGCCCACCAGTTGCTGCGGCACGTCCAGGAGGACCCGGAGGCCTGGCAGCTGTACGGGTCGGTGCTCGCCGAGATCGACCGGATGCTCGACGAACTCGCGCTGGAGCACCGTTCCCGCCGGCTGATGGAGGAGCTCGACCGGGCGTCGATGGCCAACGCCGAGCGGATGGACCGGCTCGGCCGGTTCGCGGGGCTGCGTCGCCTCGCCCGCGGCGAGCGCCGTCCGACCGCCGGCCGGAAGGCCTGAACAGCGCCCCGCGAGGTCGCGCCGAGCGCCTTGAGGAGTTCTTAGGGTTCCGTTGAACCTCCGCTCAGCCACGCCTTCTTGACAGGTATAGACCAGTTTGGTTGAGTCCTCGTCAACCCCGCAACGGCGGCCCGGCACCCCTCTTCCGACGGTGTCCGCAGGCCCGCGTGCGGTCCCCTCCGTCCTCGATCCCGTGCGGCCCCCACCGCACCAAGGGGTGATCACGTGTCAGTGAAGCACCGTCTTCCGGCCAAGCGCCGGTTCCTCGCGGCCGCCGCCGCCGGCGCCGCCGCGATAGGCCTCGCGGTCGCGATACCCACCTCCGCCTCGGCCGGCACCTGTGCCTCCGCGTGGAGTTCCTCCGCCGTCTACACCGGGGGCATGTCCGCCTCCTACAGCGGCCACAACTGGACCGCCAAGTGGTGGACCCAGAACGAGACCCCCGGCGGCGCCTCCGGCGTCTGGGCCGACCAGGGCGTCTGCGGCGGCGGTGGCGGCTCCACCCCGACCCCGACCGGCGGCAGCTGCGACTACCCGGCCTGGGTGGCCGGGCGCACCTACACCACGGGGACGGTCGTCAAGTACTCCAACGGCAACCTGTACCGCGCCACTCACGACAACCCGGGCTACGACCCGACGATCTCCACCTGGTACTGGGAGCCGTACACCTGCTCGGGCGGCGGCAGCACGCCCACCCCGACCCAGACCTCGAACCCGGGCGGATTCCCGGTCAGCGAGGCGCAGTTCAACCAGATGTTCCCGAACCGGAACTCCTTCTACACCTACGCCGGCCTCAAGGCCGCGCTGAGCGCCTACCCGGCGTTCGCCAACACCGGCAGCGACACGGTGAAGAAGCAGGAGGCCGCCGCCTTCCTCGCCAACGTCAGCCACGAGACCGGCGGCCTGGTGTACGTGGTCGAGCAGAACACCGCCAACTACCCGCACTACTGCGACACCTCGCAGTCGTACGGCTGCCCGGCCGGCCAGGCCGCGTACTACGGCCGCGGTCCGATCCAGCTCAGCTGGAACTTCAACTACAAGGCGGCCGGCGACGCCCTCGGCATCGACCTGCTGCACAACCCCAACCTGGTGCAGACCGACTCCTCCGTCGCCTGGAAGACCGGCCTCTGGTACTGGAACACCCAGTCCGGCCCCGGCACCATGACGCCGCACAACGCGATGGTCAACGGCGCGGGCTTCGGCGAGACCATCCGCAGCATCAACGGCAGCCTGGAGTGCAACGGCGGCAACCCGGCCCAGGTGCAGAGCCGGATCAACGCCTACCAGAGCTTCACCCAGATCCTCGGCACCGTCCCGGGCAACAACCTGAGCTGCTGATCCACCTGGAGCAGGACGGGCGGGGGCCGTACGGCACCCGCCCGTGTCCGTGTCGGCGCACCGGGCGGGCGGGAGCCCGCTCAGGCGCGGGCGCGGCGGACGTCGATGTTGCCCCAGCGGGTCCGGGCACGGACCTCGACGGTGTCCTCGGCCTCCTCCGGGGGCGCCGAGTCGGTGAGGGTGTTCCGCACCTGCCCGCGCTCGGAGCTGACGTCCAGCCAGGCGGCGGTGCCCTTGCGGATGCCGACCTCGATGGCGCCGTACGCGGTCTCCAGCTGGACGGTACCGCTCGCGACGTCGGCGACGCGCAGGGTGCCGTGGGCGGTTGTGGCGGTGACCGAGCTCTCGGCCCGGGCGATGTCGATGTCGCCGTTGGCGCCGCTCACCCGCAGGTCGCCGACGGCGGTGCCGACGGTGGTGGTGCCGTGCGAGTTCTTCAGCGTGGCGGGCCCGTCGACGGTGCCGACGCGCACACTGCCGGAGCTGGTGGTGATCTCGGCGGCGCCCTCGACCCGGTCGACGGTGATCGAGCCGTGCGAGGCGGTCAGCTTGAGCGGCCCGGTGGTGTCGAGGCGGACGTCGCCGGACGAGGTCTTCACCCGGACCTCGCCGAGCCGGCCCTCGCCGAGCACCTGGGTCCAGGAGCCGGTCACCTCCACGTGTGAGCCGGTGGGCAGTTCGACCGTCACGTCGACGGCGCCGGTGGGCCCGACCAGCATCCGCTGCTTCGTCCGGACGGTGAGGATGCCGCCCGCGAAGGTCACCTCGGCCTGCTCGGCGGCCCGCACGTCCCGGTCCTTCTTCGGGTCGCGGGGCAGCACCTCGACGACCGTCTCGGGGCGGTCGCCCGCGGTGAGCCGGACGGAACCGGCGGCCACCTGGACGTGGGCGGAAATCGGTTCGGGAGTCTCGTAAGAAGGCATGGCTGTACCGTCCTCCTGGGTCCTGGGGCCGTCCCGTGCGGGACGTGGCGTGGGTGAGTGAAGCGATTGGCCGTGGGGTGCCGGGAGCTGTCTTCGAAGGCGCTCGGACGATCACTTCGGGGGCGCGGGGAACGGCGCAATCCGGGAGCGGGTGTCATGACGGTCGGGCCACGTCATGGTTCGTACGGTGGCCCGCATGCGTGGTGCGTGGTTCCCCGCGCCCCACGGGGCACCCATACGCCTCCGGAGGCACCTGTCAGCGCACCCAGCCGGTGAAGCTCTGTCCGACGGTGCGGGGCTTCTCCGTGGTGCGTGGTGCGGCGCCGTCGTCGAGGGCGGCGGAGACGGCCCGGACCAGCCAGGCGTTGACCGACAGGCCCTGGCGGCCCGCGGCCTGTTCGGCGCGTGTCTTGAGGTGGGCCGGCAGGCGCAGGTTGACGCGGGCGGTGCCGCCCTCGTCGCCGTCGGCGGGGGATTGCGCCGCCGGCGGTTCGACGGACGGGGCGGCCGGCTCCGCGGGGCCGCCGGTGGTGGGCGGGAGCGTCACCACGAAGTCCGGGTCCAGTCCGCGCAGCCGTACGTCGACCGAGCCGGGGGCGAGCTCGCGGGTGATCTCGTCCATCGCGGCGGAGAGCACGTTGAGCATCGTCAGGCGGGTCGCCGACTCCAGGGGTGCGGTGAGCCGCTCGGCCAGCGCGCGGGCTTCGTCGCCGCCGGCCTCGGCGGCCACGGCGAGTTCGCGCCGCAGGGTGTCGACATACGGAGTGAGGTCCATGACGTCATAGTGGCATCATAGTGGCGCCATCTGCAAGTCCCGGTGGCTCCGGGGGCGGGAAGTCGCCGCGGTGACCTGCGGATGCGTCGATCTGTCGGCCTGGTCTGCGGCGGTGTCCGGTCGTCGTCGCACCCCTTCGGCAGCGCCAAAGTGGCGCTGATTGGTGCTATGTGGCGCCATTCGGCATCACCCGCGAAGCGGCGGCCCGGATGTGGTGAGCTGGAGAGCGGCGCCCGGCGCGGGCCGGGCGACCGATGCCCCGCCGGGAGGCCCGCGTGAAGCCGCGTACCGTCACCGTCCTCGCCCTGCTGCCCGTGCTCGGTGCGGCCCTCAGCGGCTGCGGTTCGTCCGCCCCGGCGGCCACCGGCCCCGGGGCCGGGACGTCCGGCACGGCGGCCGCCACCACGGTCGCCGAGGGGCTGAACACGCCCTGGGGCGTCGCGCGGCTTCCCGGCGGCGCCCTGATGGTCGGCTCCCGGGACACCGGACGGATCCTGCGGATCGACCCGAAGACCGGCGCGCGCACCGACGTCGGGACCGTCCCCGGCGTGGACGCCTTCGTCGAGGGCGGACTGCTCGGCCTGGCCGTCGGCCCGAACGGCCGGCTGTACGCCTACTACACCGCCACCGACGACAACCGGATCGTCAGCTTCGCCTACGACCCCTCGCGGCCGACCGGCGCCCAACTGACCGACCCCCGGGCCGTGCTCACCGGCATCCCCAAGGGCGACAACCACGACGGCGGCCGGCTCGCCTTCGGCCCGGACGGCCTGCTCTACGTCGGCACCGGCGAGACCGGGCGCTCCGGACTCGCCCAGGACCGTGACTCGCTCGGTGGCAAGATCCTGAGGATCACCCCCGACGGCGCACCCGCCCCCGGCAACCCCTTCCCCGGCTCCCCGGTCTACTCGCTGGGCCACCGCAATGTGCAGGGCCTCGCCTGGGACTCGCAGGGACGGCTGTGGGCCTCCGAGTTCGGCCAGAACACCTGGGACGAGCTGAACCTGATCGAGCCCGGCGCCAACTACGGCTGGCCGGTCGTCGAGGGGAAGGCCGGCCGCTCCGGGTACACCGACCCGGTCGTCCAGTGGCGCCCGGTCGACGCCTCGCCGAGCGGCATCGCCTATGCCGACGGCGCGATCTGGATGGCCGGGCTGCGCGGCCAGCGCCTGTGGCGGATCCCGCTGAACGGCGACGGCACCGCCGGCACCCCCACCGCCGTCCTCGACCACACCGCCGGCCGGCTGCGGACGGTGGTCGCCGAGCCGGACGGCACCCTGCTCGTCACCACCAGCAACACCGACGGGCGCGGCGACCCGCGTCCGGGCGACGACCGGATCCTGCGCTTCCGCCCGAGCTGACCGCCGGTCTCCCCGGAGCCTGCCGTGCTCCTGCGCCGACCGCTCCGGCGCAGGACCATCGAGTGGGGCCACTGCGGGGAGGTGCCGTATGGAGGAACCGGTCACCCGGGTCGCGCGCCTGCCGGGCGGGCCGGCCCTCCCGTACGCCGAGCAGGGCGATCCCGCCGGGACGCCGGTCGTCCTGCTGCACGCCGTCGGCGACTCCTGGCGCGCGTTCGAACCGCTGATGGCCGGGCTGCCCGCGGAGCTGCACGTCCTCGCGCCGAGCCAGCGCGGGCACGGCGGGGCCGACTGCCCGCCGCAGGGCTACCGTCCGGCGGACTTCGCGGCCGACCTTGCCGCCTTCCTGGACCTGCTCGGCATCGAACGGCCGGTGCTCGTCGGCGCGTCCAGTGCGGGTTTCACCGTCCGCCGGTACGCCGCCGACCACCCCGGGCGGGTCCGCGGCCTGGTCCTCCTCGGCTCGCCCGCGCTGCTGTCCGACAAGCCGGAGGCGGGAGCGCTCCGGGAGGCCGTCGCCCGGATGGCCGATCCGCTGGACCCGGCGGTGGTCCGCGGGACGGTGGAGTCGCTCGTCGCCCGGCCGCTGCCACCGGACTTCGTCGACCTGATGGTGCAGGAGGGCCTGCGCGTCCCGGCCCGGGTGTGGCGCGACACCGTCGAAGCGCTGTTCGACGAGACCGGCCCCGAGGGCCCGGACCGGATCACCGCACCGGCCCTGCTGATCTGGGGCGACCGGGACGGGATCCTGCCGCGGGCGGACCAGGAGCGGCTGGCGGCCGCCCTGCCGCGGTCCGCCCTGCTCGTCCACGAGGGCTCGGGCCACATCGTCCAGTGGGACGACCCCGGGCGCACCGCCGCGGACCTCGCCGCCTTCGTCGCGGCCTGCTGCGGCGGAGGCGGTCAGAGCGCGGCGTAGCGGAACCAGTCGAAGTCGGCAGTGGTGGCGGTCGGGTGCGGCGCGGTGGCGTACAGGCCGAGGTGGCAGCCGGTGAAACCGCCCGCGTGCCGGCTGCTGAGGATGCGGCCGTCCACCGTGCCGAGGTCGGCGGCCGGGCCGTCCGCGGGGCCGCAGCGGAAGGTGTACCGCTGGCCGTGGGCGGCCACGCCGAGGACCAGCGGACCCGCGGCGAGCGGCAGTTCGGCCCGCACGGTGTCCCGGCCGCCGTCCCGCACGGTCAGCCGGGCGACCCGGCCGCCGGTGCCGTCGTCGTCCACCAGCAGCCGGACGTGGTGGTCCGGGTCGTAGTACGCCACCAGGCCCGCCTGCTCGCCGGACGCCGCGGGTGCGAAGTCGAGCGCAGCCTCGGCGGTGAAGTCGGCGTGCTGCTGGCGGCGGCCGACGAAGCTCGGCGTCGCCCGCTCGGCGAGGGTCTGCGGCAGCAGCCGCAGCCGCAGGTGGCCGGGGCGTTCACGGAGGCTGTGGAAGGTGCTGCGCGGGGTCCTCAGCAGGCTCCACTGCAGCCCCAGTCGGGGCGCGTCGAAGTGGTCGACCGGGGCGGGCTCCGGCCACGGGTGGGGCGGCAGCGCGATCCGGGTGGACTCCTCCAGCCGGCCGCTGCCCGGGTTGACCACCGGCCAGCCGTCCTCCCAGACCACCCGGGCGACGAAGGTCTCCCGTCCGAGGTTGGCGTGCCCGCCGCCGCCGTACGGCCGGGAGGCGAGCAGCAGCGCGTACCAGTCGCCGGCCGGGGTGCGGACCAGGTCGGCGTGGCCGGCGCCGGTGACCGGGTGGCCGAGCCCCAGGTGGCGGTGGGTCAGCACCGGGTTGCGGGGGTTGTTCCGGTACGGCCCGGTGAGCCGGCGGCTGCGGGCGACGGTGACGGCGTGGTCGTGCTCGGTGCCGCCCTCGGCGACCACCAGCACGTAGTGGCCCTGGTGCCGGTACAGGTGCGGGCCCTCGGCCCAGCGGGCGTCGACCAGGGCGCCGCGGAAGAGCACGTGCTCCTCGCCGGTGAGGACAGCGCGGTCGAGGTCGATGCCGCGCAGCCAGATCTCCGTCCGGCCGCCGTCGTCGGTGCGGCGGGTGCCGAGCAGGTGGGCGGAGCCGTCGTCGTCGAAGAAGAGCGACGGGTCGAAGCCGGGCGCCTCGGGCAGCCAGACCGGGTCCGACCAGCGGCCGGCCGGGTCGTCGGCGGTGAGCAGGAAGGTGCCGTCCTGCCGCCGGCCGTCGACCAGGGTGCACACCAGGTGGAAGCGGCCGCGGGCGTGGTGCAGCGAGGCGGCGTAGAGGCCGCCGGAGGGGCGGATGCCGTCCAGGGCCAGCTGCTCCGGACGGTCCACGGCGTGCCCGATCGGCCGCCAGTGCGCCAAGTCCCGGCTGTGGAACAGCGGGAGGCCCGGGAAGTACTCGAAGGAGGAGGTGACCAGGTAGTAGTCCTCGCCGACCCGGCAGACCGACGGGTCGGGGTGGAAGCCGGGCAGGACGGGATTGCGGGCGTCCTGGTACTGCGGCGCGGCCGCCTCCCGAGCTACGGGCATGGGTGCCTCCGAAGGCTCGGGAGGTTCGAAAAGTTTCGGAAAAGTCTCCGATTGGATCGCCCAGACCGTACGGCGCCGGCTCTGCCGGAGTCAAGGCCAGCCGGACCTCGACCACCGCTCCCGCCGGAGGAGCCGCCGGGGCCGGCCGAGCGTACGTTGGAGGTGCGGCACCCGATCGGCCCGGCCGCTCCGTCAGCAGGAGGTGCCCGATGGCGAAGCCCGAGACTCTCGGCGGGGAGCTCGACCAGGCGAAGGCCGAGGCCTTCGCGGGACGCATGGTCGACGTCCTGAACGGCGCCGCGCTCGCCCTGATGACCAGCGTCGGCCACCAGGCCGGTCTGTTCGACGCCATGGCCGACGACTCGCCGGCCGCCACCAGCGCCGACCTCGCCACCCGCACCGGGCTCGACGAGCGCTACGTCCGCGAGTGGCTCGGCGGCATGGTGGTCGGTGGCATCGTCGAGTACGACCCGGCCGAGGGCGCCTACCGGCTGCCGCCCGAGCACGCCGCCTCGCTGACCGCGGCCGCCGGACCCGACAACCTGGCCGGCATCATGCAGTACGTCGGACTGATGGGCGAGGTCGAACAGCAGGTCGTCGGCGCCTTCCGGAACGGCGGCGGCGTCCCGTACTCCGCCTACCCCCGCTTCCAGGCACTGCAGGCCGAGGAGAGCGCCCGGGTCTACGACCTGGCCCTGGTCGACACCATCGTGCCGCTCGTGCCCGGTCTGACGGACCGGCTGCGCACCGGCATCGACGTCCTCGACGTCGGCACCGGCCAGGGCCACGCGCCCGTGGTGCTGGCCGCGGCCTTCCCGGAGAGCCGCTTCCACGGGCTCGACCAGTCGAAGGAGGGCATCGCCGTCGGCCGCGCCGAGGCCGAACGCCGCGGACTGTCCAACGTGACCCTCGCCGTCGGCGACTCCACCGGGATCGCCGGCACGTACGACCTGATCACCGCCTTCGACGTCATCCACGACCTCGCCGAACCGGCCGCCACCCTCGCCGCGATCGCCGCCGCGCTGCGCCCCGGCGGCACCTTCCTGATGGGTGACATCGCCGCCTCCAGCCGGCTGGAGGAGAACGTCGGGCACCCCTTTGGCCCGGCCCTCTACTGCTTCTCGGTCTTCTACTGCATGACCACCTCGCTCAGCACCGGCGGTGCCGGACTGGGCACCGTGTGGGGCGAGCAGACGGCCCGCCGGATGCTCGCCGAGGCCGGCTTCGGCAAGGTCGAGCCGCGGTCGATCGAGGGCGACCCGCTCAACGTCTACTACGTGGCCCGCAAGGACTGACGACCCGTCCGAACCGACCGGGCTCCGACCGTGTGGCGGCGCGCCGGGCGGGCACACGCGTCCCGGGACCGGCCGCCGATGCGGCCGACCCGCCGACGCGCCGTCAGCCGCCCGGAGGAGGGCCACCGATGAACCCGACCGTGCCGCACCACCTGTCCGTCGCCGAACTCGCCGCCGAGGCGGCCGAACTGCTCCGCGTCGCCGCCGACGCGTCCCACCGCGGCGGCGGCCCCGGCCTGCTGCACACCACCGAGGCCGCCGAGGCCGTCGGAGCGCTGGCCGGCCTCACCGCCCGCCTGCCCGAGCTCCTCGACCGGCTCGAAGCCTTCCTCAGCAGCGAACAGGCCGCCGGCCGGATCGCCCCCGACCCGGCGGGCGCCGACGCCTACGACGCCATCCGCACCGCCCGGGACGCCCGCGAGCAGCTCTACGAGGCCGGCCGCACCGCCGCCCTGCTCGCCGACTGCATGGCCGCCGCCGCCGGCACCCTCGCCCCGCTCGGCGCCCCCCGCACCGCCGGCGGCCCCACCGTCCCGCACGCCTGACCCGTACGCCCGACCGGCCGCGCGGAACCCGTCCACCCCCGTTCCCGCGGGCGTCCCGGGCCGTGGGCAGAATGGCCTGATGAACGGGGACGGGGACACCACGACCGCAGGACACGAGCAGAGGCCGCCGCTGACCGCGGCACTGACCGGTGCCGAGCTGCTGCGCTGGTACTGGACGCTCGAGGAACTGACCGGACTGGCCCGGGAGAGGGGCGTCCCCCGCGGCGGCGGGAAGGCGGCGCTGACCGCCAGACTGGCCGCCGCACTGGACGGCGCGCCGCTGCCGGACGCCCCGCCGCCGCGCCCCGCCCGGACGGCCCGGCAGCTCGCCGCGCCGGTCGACGGGGACACCGTGATCCCCGCCGGCCAGCGCTGCAGCCAGGTGCTGCGCGCCTGGTTCACCGCGCAGATCGGCCCGTCCTTCCACTTCGACGCGCACATGCGCGCCTTCGTCGCGGGGAGCGCCGGCCGGACCCTCGCCGACGGAGTCGGCCACTGGTACGCGACCCGGGCCGAGGCGGCCCGACCGCAGGCGGTCGGCGCCCAGTTCGAGTTCAACCGCTTCCTGCGGAGCTGGCACGCCGAGCACCCCGCCGGCACCCGCACCGAAGCGCTGGACGCCTGGCGGGCCCACCGCTCCCGCCCCCGCGACGCCGCCGCGCACTGACCGGGCGTCAGGGGGTCGTCGGGGAGGTCCAGCCGGCCGCGACGTGCCCGAGACGGACCCGCTGGGGGTGGTCGCCGACCGGTGTCGAGGCGACCTTCCGGCCGGTGGCGAAGTCGATCGCGGTGATCCGGTCCGCCCCGCTCTCGGAGATCACGCAGGAGGCGCCGTCCCCGCTGACCGTCGCCCAGTACGGCTTGGACGCAGCCACCAGCGGACCCTCCTTCAGGGTGGCCCGGTCGACGACCGTGGCGTAGTCGTCCATCGTCCCCGCGACGCACAGGTGCGCGCCGTCGGGGCTCATCGCGAGCCCGTGGTGCCGGGAGTCGTTGACCCAGGTGGTGCGGTCCGGATCGGTCGCCGGGTTCCCGGGCAGGTCGGCGACCCGGGTGATCCGGTCGGCGGCGACGTCGTACTCCAGCACGCCGTTGAAGAACGACACCTGGAAGTAGAGCATCGAGCCGTCGGGGCTGAACGCCACCGGGCGGACGGCGTCGGAGAGGTCCTGGCGGCCGATCGCGTCCAGCCGCTGCCGCATGTCGATCACCTTGACCTGGCGGAAGGTCTGCGCGTCCACCACCGTGATCCGCCGGTCGCCCTTCGTCCAGTCGAGCCACGGTGCGTCGAGGGCGGTGGTGACCTCGCCGATCGCCATGTTCCAGATCCGGGTGCCGCCGTCGGTGAACACGTTCTCGTGCGGCTTGTCGCCGGTGGCGAAGGAGCCGAGCTGCCGGCCCGTCCGGATGTCCAGCACGTGCACCGTGTTGGCGGTCGAGGCGGACACCGCCACCCGGGTGCCGTCGGGCGAGACGGCCATGTGGTCGGAGCGGTAACCCGACACCGGGAAGCGCCAGTTGATCCGCCCGGTGGCCAGGTCGATGGAGACCACGTCGGCGAAGCTCGGCCGGGAGACCACCACGGCGGAGCCGTCCGGCGTCGAGTACATGTCGTCGACGAACTGGTCGTGCCCCTCGCCCGGGCCGAGCCGCACCCCGAGGAAGTAGGCGAGCTTCACCGGGTTGAGGTAGATCTCGGCGAGCCGCTGCGCCTTGTCCGGGATCACGTCGATCCGGCCGATCCGGGCGAGTGGGCCGGTGGACCCCACCACGTCCGCCGTGCCGTCCCAGTTGTTGCCGACGAAGAGCACCTCGCGCAGTCCGGCCGTCTGCGCCGACACCGCGGCGGCCGGCAGCGGGGCGGCGCCGGCGCTCGCCGCCCCGGCGGTCAGGGCCAGCGCGGCGCCGGCGGCGAGCAGACCGCGGCCCAGTGCGGTGCGGCCCAGTGCGGTGCGGCGCAGTGTGGTGCGGCGCGCAGCGCGGGCGGGGGAGTGGCGGTCGGGTCGGGGCATCGTCGTTCCTTCCGGGTGGTGGTCCAGGGAGGATCTGAAAACGAGCACATTCAGATTTGCTACCTGAAAGTAACGACGGGTGGGTGTCCCGACAAGACGGCGGGCGCGAGAAAATGAGGGACCGTCGACAACGGGGGGTGCGGTGGCAGGCAGGCTGAGACAGCCGACCGGTCGGTATGCGGGCCGGTCCGCGGAGGACCGGCAGGCCGAGCGCCGCCGACGCTTCCTCGCGGCGGCACTGCAGCTCTTCGGTGACGCGCCGGGCTACCGGTCCACCACGGTCGCCGCGCTCTGTGAGGCCGCTGGGCTGTCGAGCCGTCAGTTCTACGAGGAGTTCCGCACCCTGGAGGACGTGCTGGCTGAGCTGCACCTCCAGGTCAACGACTGGGCCGAACAGGCGGCGCTGGCGGCCCTCGCCCGGGCCGAGGGCCTGCCCGTCGGCGAACGCGCCGCGGCGGTCTTCGGCGCCTACGCGGCGCACGTCACCGGTGACCGGCGCCGGCTGCGGATCACCTTCGTCGAGATCATCGGTGTCAGCCCGCGGCTGGAGCAGCAGCGGCTGGCCCGCCGCTCCCGCTGGGTCGACCTGCTGTGCGCGGAGGCCGCCGCGGCCGTCGCCCGCGGCGAGGCGGTGCCGCGCGACTACCGGGTCGCCGCCGCCGCGTTCATCGGCGGCGTCAACGGCCTGCTGCACGACTGGGCCGAGGGCTGGGTGGACGCCACCCTCGACGAAGTCGTCGCCGAGCTGGTCCGCATCCTGCTGGGCATCCTGGACGCACCGCTTCCGCCGCCCGGGCCGGCCGGCTGATCGCGGCCGGTTGCCGTGGCGGCGGCCGCTGCGGTGCCAGGACGCGTCGGCCCGGCGGCCGGCAGCGCGGTGACCCAAGGCCCGCGCCCTGAGGTCGTCCGGTGAAGGCCCGCACCCGGGTGCCGGATGCAAGCGCCGACCCTTCGTCCCATGGGCCCCTCATCCGGCACGGAACGTGATGAAGAGTGGCATGCAGTTGGTCAATGAGGACATTTCAACCACCCTCGGCTCGCTGTTTGTGATCGACTCGGCCGGGTAGGCGGGCCAGGGTCTTCGTCGGACGGATCCTCGATGCGCGACGGATCGACGGCGGGGATTCCCACCCCCCGTAGGACAGACCATGAAGAACGCCAAGCTTGCCGCAGCCGTCAGCGCGGGCTACCTCCTCGGGCGCTTCCACAAGGCCCGGTGGGCGCTGGGCCTCGCCGGGATGTTTGCCGGCAAACGCCTGACCACCGATCCGGCAGCGCTCATCAGCGGCCTGCTCGAGTCATCGCCCCAGCTCCGGGATCTGGCCGGCAGCGTCCGCGGTGAACTCGCCGACGCCGGCCGAAAGGCGGCGGTCGCCGCGGCCGGCAACCGCGTCGACGCGCTGACCGACTCGCTCCAGCGCCGGACGGAGTCCCTGCGCTCCGCCTCCTCCGACGCCGACGACGAGCCGGACGACGAGGAGCCCGAGGACGAGTACGAGGAGGAGCCCGAGGCGGACGAGGAGCCGCAGCACGACGAGCCGGCCGACGAGGAAGAGGAGCCCCAGCAGGACGAGGAGGAGGCCGAGAAGCCGTCCCGTGCCCGCCGTACGGCCAAGGCGACCGCCGGCCGTGCCACCCGCGGCACCGCGAAGCGCGCGACCTCCGCCGCCCAGTCGACCCGGCCGGCCGCGAAGAAGACCGCCTCCAGGGCGAGCGGCACGGCGAAGAAGACCGCCTCCAGGGCGAGCGGCACGGCGAAGAAGACCGCCTCCAGGGCGAGCGGCACGGCGAAGAAGGCCACCGCGTCGAAGAGCACCGGCTCGAAGAGCGCCGCGTCGACGACGGCCAAGAAGGCCACGGGCACGGCCCGCAAGACGGCGCGCAGCACCACGGCACGGAAGCGAGCGTGATGGCGATGGCCGACACCTCCACGGAGCGCGACGGCGGCGGCATCGGCGCGCTGCTCGACGAACTCCCCACCGACCGCCTCAAGGACCAGGCCCGCGATTTCGCCTCCGCACTGGGCGAACGCGCGATGTCCGCCGCCGGCGAGAAGATCGGCGACGTCACCGGCCGGCTGCTCGACTACGTCGAGCACGGACCCGCCGAGAAGATCGGCGGGGACGGGGGCGGCGTGTCACCCATGAAGATGATGCTCGCGGCCGGCACCTCCGGCGTGAAGCAGCTCGTCTCCAACAAGCTCACCGGAGGCGGCGGGAAGAAGGGCGGCGGGGGCAAGAAGCTCAAACTGACCAATATCGTCGAGGACATCGAGGTCGGCGTCCCCGTCCGCGTCGCCTACAACCAGTGGACGCAGTTCCAGGACTTCCCGAAGTTCACCAAACGGGTGGAGTCGGCCAACCAGGAGTCCGAACAGAAGGTCTCCTGGAAGGCGGGCATCTTCCTCTCCCACCGCACGTGGGAGTCCACCATCGTCGAACAGGTCCCCGACGAGACCATCGTCTGGCGCTCCAAGGGCAACAAGGGCCATGTCGACGGCACCGTCACCTTCCACGAACTCGCGCCCAACCTCACCAAGATCCTCATGGTGCTCGAGTACCACCCGCAGGGCCTCTTCGAGCGCACCGGCAACATCTGGCGCGCCCAGGGCCGCCGCGCCCGCCTGGAGCTCAAGCACTTCCGCCGGCACGTCATGACACACACCATCCTCGACCCGGACGGGATCGAGGGCTGGCGGGGCGAGATCCGCGACAGCAAGGTGGTCAAGTCCCACGAGGACGCCCTCGCCGAGGAGGAGGAAGCCGAAGGCCGCGAGGACGAGGAGCCCGAGGCCTCCGAGGACGCGTACGAGGACGAGGAACCCGAGGACGAGTACGGCGAGGAACCCGAGGACGAGTACGAGCCGGAGGAGCCCTACGACGAGGACGAGGGCGACGAGAGGGACGAGGACGAGGAGGCGTCCGGGGACGAACCCGAGGACGAGTACGAGACCGACGAGGACGCCGGTGACGACTCCGACGGGGACGAGGACTCCTACGAAGACGACGAGGACGAGGACGAGGACGAGGACTCCTACGAAGACGACGCCGAACCGGAGGAGGAAGCCGAACCGGAGGAGGACGAAGAGACGGCGCCGCGTTCCCGCCGCCGGGTCCCCGCAAGGAGCAGGTGAGCAGACGTGTCGACCGTCGCCCACGGAGACCGTCACCGGCGCGGTCGGCAGTCCGCGCGGCAGTGACGACGAGAAGGACAAGCCGGAGGAGCGACGGCGCCGCGCCCGTCCGGCCGCCCGCAGGAAGGAGCAGGAGTGATGTCCGAGCAACGGGCCCCCACCGGCAGCGCCAAACGCACCCTCGCCTCCCGGGCCTGCTACGTCTACGGCATCGTGCCCGCCGGCACCCGGGCGCCCGACGGCCTCCGCGGTGTCACCGGTCCGCCCGCCCGGATCGACGTGGTCGATCGCGGCCGAGTGGCGGCCGTGGTCAGCGAGGTGCCGGTGGACCGGCCGCTCGGCACCGCCGCCGACCTGCGCGCCCACGCCGGAGTGCTGGACACGCTCGCCGCCCGGCACACCGCCGTCCTGCCGATCCGCTTCGGCTCGGTCGTCCGCGACACCCGTGCCGTCGAGGAAGACCTGCTCGCCCCGTACGAGCGGGAGTTCCACGCCGCGTTGCAACGACTCGCGGGGCACACCCAGTTCACCGTGCGCTGCGACTACCGCGAGGAGGAACTCCTGCGCGAGATCCTCGCCGACCGGGCGGACATCTCCGGGCTCCGCGAGGACGTCGCCGAACTCGGCGACGAGGCCGGCCACCACCAGCGCGTCCGGCTCGGCGAACTGATCGCCGACGAGGTCGCTGCCCGCAGGGACGAGGATGCCGGGTTCCTGGCCGACTGCCTCGCCCCGCACGCGACCGCCGTCGCGCCCTCCCGGCCCGGCGCCGCCGAACAGGGCTTCACCACCGCCTTCCTGGTCCGCGACGCCGGGCGCGCCGCGTTCGAGCAGGCCGCCGAGGGGCTGGCCCGCCGCTGGGCCGGACGGCTCCGCATCCGTCTGCTCGGCCCGCTCGCGCCGTACGACTTCGCGACCGGGATCGCGGAAGCGGCCGAAGGGGGCACCTAGCCATGGCACGTGTGTCCGGCCCGGTCACCCTGCCGCCCGCCCCGCTGCGCGGCGTCGTCGGGATCACCGAGCAGCCGTACGCCGAGGCGTGCAGCGGGGTCACCGACCCCGCCATCGTCCGTGCCCGCCCGGTCGCGCTCGTACGGGCCGGGGCGGCCGGCGCGATTGGCGAGGACGAGGCCGCCCGGCAGGAGGACCGGCCGGTGCGACGCCCGTGGCCCGCCGGAGCCGACCGGCACCCGGAGGTGTGAGCCGTGAGCGCCCGCGACCCCCACCCCACCGGCGGCGACCGCCCCGACCGCCCGGTCCGCACCCGCCGCGCACCCCCGCCCGAGCCGGACCGTCCCGTGCGCCGCCGGACGCCCGCCGACCACGACCCGCCGCCGGACGGCGCACCCCGGCGCCGTGCCGTCGACCGCGACGGCAGCGCCGGTGGGGAGCGGAGCACCGACCGGGCGCCGCGCCGCCGGCCGGCGAACGGGAAGCTGACGGCCCGCCGGGCCGCGTCCGTGGCCGCCGCCGACGTCGGCGACCTCACCGGGCGCACACCCGAGGGCATCACCTCGATCGACCGCACCGACGACGGGTGGCGGATCGGCGTGGAGGTGCTCGAATCTCGCCGTGTCCCCGACGCCTCCGACATCCTGGCCGTCTACCTGGTCGCCCTCGACGACGACGGCGACCTCGTCTCCTATCGCCGAGAACGCCGCTACTACCGCGGCAGGCCCGAGGAGGACCAGCCATGACCCAGCCGACCGCCCGGTCGGGCGACCGCTTCCTCGCCGCGCAGCCCCGCGGCACCGGTGTGCAATCCGCCAATCTCGCGGACCTGTTGGAGCGCGTCCTGGACAAGGGCATCGTGATCGCGGGCGACATCCGGGTGAACCTGCTGGACATCGAGCTGCTGACGATCAAGATCCGTCTGCTGATCGCCTCCGTCGACCGGGCCCGGGAGATGGGCATCGACTGGTGGGAGCACGACCCCTCGCTCTCGTCCGGCAAACGCGGCCTCGCCCTCGAGAACCGCCGCCTGCGCGAACGCATCGGCGAACTCGAGGCGGGCCGAACGGGCCGGCGCACCCAGAGTCCGGACGCGGACTACGAGGACGACGAAACGCCGCCCGCCCGGCCTCGCCGTACGAGGAGCACGCCATGACCACCCCCGACCTCACCTGGCTCTACGCGGTGGCCCGCGACGTCGAGGACGGCGCCCTTGACGGCCTCACCGGCGTGGCCGACGAGCCGCTGCGCACCCTCACCGTCACCGGACTCGCCCTGGTCGTGGGCTCGGTGCCGCGCAGCGGATTCGACGAGCGGGCGCTGCAGCGGCGACTGGCGGACCTGCAGTGGCTGGAGGCCGCCGTCCGGGCGCACCACCGGGTGATCGCCGAACTCGCCCGGACCGGAAGGACCCTGCCGCTGCGCTTCGCCACCCTCTACCGCGACGACCGCGGCGCCGCCGCCTTCCTGCGCGGCGCCGGGCCCCGGCTGCGGGCCGCCCTGGAGCGGGTCGCCGACCGTGCCGAGTGGGGCGTCAAGGCCTACCTGGCCGGGGCGGCCCCCGCGCCCGCCGACATCGCCGCCCCCGCCGACCGCCCCGGCACCGCGTACCTGCTGCGTCGCCGCGCCCAACGGGACGCCCTGGCCCAGCGGTTCGACGAGGCCATGGCGGCGGCCCGGGAAATCCATGCGGCGCTCGCCGCCCTCGCGGACCGGGCCGCCGAGCACCCGCTGCAGTCCGCCGAGGCGAGTGGCCGGGCCGAACCGATGCTGCTCAACGGCGCGTACCTGGTCGACCGGGAACGGGTCGCCGACTTCGGCGCCGCCGCCACCGAACTCGGCCGTCGGTTCTCCGGCGTCCGCCTGGAGCTCACCGGGCCGTGGCCGCCGTACTCCTTCGCCGACATCGGACCCGAGGTCCCCGAGACGGTGGACCCTGCCGGGACCGGCACCGCCGAGACCGCCGAAGCCGATGTCGAAGCCGATGTCGAAGCCGAAGCCGGTTTCGGTGCCGATGCCGGTCCCGATGCCGCCACCGGGGCTGCACCGCGCATCAAGCCGCCGGAACCCCGGTCCCCCGAGCAGCCCGCCGCGGCCGAGGGCGGGTGAAACCGCGGTGGTCGGGGCAGGCGAGGTTTCCCGGGCGGTCACGTACCCCGTGGACGACCGCAGGATCGCCCTGGTCGACCTGCTGGACCGGCTGCTCGCCGGCGGTGTGGTCGTCACCGGCGAGATCACCCTCACCATCGCGGACGTCGACCTCGTCCGGATCAGTCTCCGGGCCCTGATCGCCTCGGTCGGCACCCTCGCCGATCCGGACGGGGAGCACGGGCCGTACACCGAGGACCGGACGTACACCGAGGACCGGCCGTACACCGGAGGCGGGCCGTGACCGCGCAGGGCGGCGGCCGGGCGCCGCGCGCTGAGGGTCCGGGTCGCCGGATCGCGCTGGACCCGGAGTCGGTCGGCAAGGACCTCGCGGCGCTCGTCCTGACCGTGGTCGAACTGCTGCGGCAGTTGATGGAGCGTCAGGCGCTGCGCCGGATCGACGCGGGCGACCTCTCGGAGGACCGGATCGAGGAGCTGGGCCGCACGCTGATGGCGCTGGAGGAGCGGATGGACGAGCTCCGCGAGCACTTCGGGCTGTCGCCCGAGGACCTGAACATCGACCTCGGGCCACTGGGCCCGCTGCTCTCCCCGGACTGACCCCGCGGGCCGTCCGTCCGGGCCCCGGCCGCACCGCCGGGCCGCTGTGCCGCAGTCAGTCGGCGCACTCCTTGCAGATCGGCTGCCCCTTGGAGTTCTCGCCGGCGAGCTGGCTGCGGTGCCGCACCATGAAGCAGCTCGCGCAGGTGAACTCGTCCTGCTGCTTGGGCAGGACCTGTACGGTCAGTTCCTCGCCCGACAGGTCCGCTCCCGGCAGTTCGAGCCCCTCGGCCGCGTCGAACTCGTCGACGTCGACCTTGCCGTCGGACCGTTCCGCCCGGTGGGCCTTGAGCTCCTCGATGCTCTCGTCGGAGCTCTCGTCGTCGCCCTTGCGGGGGGCGTCGTAGTCGGTGGCCACGGTGTCGTCCCTTCGTGGACTGATTGACCTCGGGAGAGACCAGCCTGCCTCCGGAGCCGTTCCCGCGCACCCGCTGGGCGGTACGCGGTGCCGCCGGGCGGATCACAGCCGGACGGCGACCAGTGCGATGTCGTCGGTGCCCTGCCCGTTGTCCGCACCGAGGTCGGCGAGCACGGCGTCCACCAGCTCCTCCGGGTCGAGGCGGCGGTGCCGGGCGGCACTCGCGCTGAGCCGTCCGAGCCCCACGTCGATGTCCTCGCCGCGCCGCTCGATCAGGCCGTCGGTGTAGAGCACCAGGGTGGCGCCGGGCCGGTACCCGGCGGCCGCCTCCGAGCGCGGGATCTCGTTCTCCCAGGCCCCGAGCGGCGGATCGGTCGCCCCGTCCAGCACCTGGACCGCCCCGTCCGCGTGGACGAGCACCGGTGGCGGGTGCCCGGCGCTGCTGTAGCGGACGGTGCGGGTGGATCGGTCGACGACGGTCTGCACGGCAGTCGTCGACAGGGCGCCCTCCACGGTCACCGCGTAGCGGGCCAGGGTCTTCAGTGCCTGCGCCGGCTGCCGAGTCGCCCGCAGGGCGGCGTTCAGCGCACTGTGCAGCCGGCCCATGATCCCGGCCGCCTCCAGGCCGTGGCCGACCACGTCGCCGACCGCCACGCCGAGCAGGGACCGGTCCAGGTCGACCAGGTCGTACCAGTCGCCGCACACGTTCAGCGTCCGGGTCGCCGGACGGTAGCGGACCGCGGCGAACGAGCGGTGCGCCGGCGGCACGGCCGGCAGCAGGGAGCGCTGCAGGCTCAGCGCCACCTCGCGCTCGCGGGCGTGCGCCTGCCGCAGCTCCTCGTTGAGGTCGGCGAGCTCCTGCGCCCGGGCCAGCAGGTCCGCCGCCATGTGCGCCTCCCGGGTGAGGGCGGTCAGCACCGTGCCGCCCGCGGAGCTGCGGCCGTCCCTAATGCTGCGGACCAGCGCGGTGACCTCCTCCACCCGGTGCACGATCGCGACCACCTCGCCGTCCGCGTCGAGCACCGGCGTGTTCAGGGTGCTCCAGTAGCGTTCCTCGAACACCCCTGGCCGGTCGGCGCTGTCGACGCCGTACTTCTGCAGCGGCATGCTGTCGCTCTGCCGGGTGGCGAGCACCCGCTCCAGCGAGGCGCGCAGCGCTGCGGCTCCGGTCTCCTCGCCGTGGGCCGGGTCGCCGGGGAAGACCTCGAACAGCAGGCGCCCCACCAGCTCCGTGCGGCTGCGGCCGGACACCCGCAGATAGGCCTCGTTGGCGTCCGCCATCACCAGGCCGGGAGTCAGGACGAGCATGGGGCTGGGCGTCGCCCGGAACGCCGCCCCGTAGTCCACAGCAGGCGCGTCCACACCCCCTCCTCGGTGGTGATCATCGGATGGGTGCCCTCAATCTACGCCCGTCATGTGACTCCCGCCCGGTGCCCCGCCGCGGCTCGAACGGCGTCCGGGAGCGGCGACGGAAGGAGCGGCCCCGGTGGGTCGGCCGTGCCGTCGAAGGCCTCGGCATGCTCGTCCCCGCGCCGTCCAGGTACCCGGCTGTTCTCCTCGGGAGGCCCAACCTGTCGCGACCGCGGACGGGCCCGCGGCGCAGGTGGTGACGAGGGCGCCGCACGCAGGCAGGGCGGCGAGCCGGGCACGTACGGTTCGAGCGGCGTGCCCAGGCCGTCCCCGTGGGAGGTCAGCCGGGGCGGCGGGGTGCCACAAACCGGTCGCCCTGCGGGCCGGGAATCTGGCGGAGCATCAGTGACTCCGGTGGCGCCCCCGCATGCGGAGGGGCGCCACCGGACCGGGGGTGGCTCAGCCGGCGGCTGCCTCACCGGTGTGCCAGGTCGCCCGGACGAGCTCGCGTTCCGCCGCCGTGAGGTGGAGGGCGGCCGCCAGCCACTGCTCGGCGTAGCGGTCGGCGCTCGGATCGCCGAGCCGGCCGAAGACGTCCCGCTGCCGGCGGTCGGCTTCCTCGGCGAGGGCCGTGGACAGCCCGGCCGCCGCGCGGAAGCCGGTGCGCCGCAGCGCCGCCGCGTCAGTCCGGGCGCCTCCGCTGCGCGCCGCCTCCGCGACCGCCCGCCGGCCGCCCGCCACCGCCAGCTCGACCTGCCGGCGGACCCGCCACAGCGGCGAGTCGCCCAGCGGGTCGGGCCCTGCGGACACCGGCCCCGGCATCGCGGCCCCGTCCTCGTCCGGGGCGGGCACGTGCGCGCCCTGGAGCAGGTCGTAGCCGAGGTCGGCCCGGCCCTGCCACTCGGCCGGCAGTCGGAGCGTGCAGGAGGCGCCGGGGACGGGCGCCACCGCCAGCGGTCGGAGGGTGGCGGCCCGGTCCGGTTCGACCCGGGCGAGCACCCGCAGCCGCAGGCCCGGGTGGGCACCCAGCCGGGCGAGGTTGGCGGTGTGCGCCAGGTCGGGGTGGCGGTTGGCGGCGACCAGCCGGACGAGCGGGCCGTGCGGCTCGCCGGTGGCCCGGTCCACCTCGCGGGCGAGCACGCTGTCGGCGGACGCCCCGAGCACCACCAGCTCGCAGCCGACCGGCCGGCGCAGCAGCTCGGTCTGCTCCGGGTCGGCGAGCGGGCCGTCGGCGAGCCGCTCGGCGACGGCCGCCGCCAGCGGACGGGCGAACAGCTCCGCGAGCGGGCCGGAATCCCAGTCCATCCCGGCCACAGGAGTGGCCCGGACGCCGCGGCCCGAGCCGAGCCGGCCGTCCGCGGAGACGGTGGCGCCCGAGATCAGCAGACCGCCGCGGGACAGCTGGGAGTGGTCCATGGCCGCCGCACCGACCGAGACCGGTGCCGTGCCCGCCCCCCGGGCACGGGCCGGCCCGCCCGGCTTGATGTCGGCGATCGACACCCAGCGGCCGTCCTCGGTGACCAGGTGGGTCACCACACCGCCGTACCCGGTGGCGGACAGCACCGGCTCGCGGCAGACGCCGTGCACTCGCAGCGCGCCGCCCGGCTTGTAGGCGCGCCGGGCGGTGCCGAGCACCGCCCGGTCGGTCGGGCCGGAGCGCAGCAGCGCCGTGGTGAGCAGCAGCTCGCGCAGGGCCGCCGCCAGGTCCGCGGTGCGGTGGCTGCTGTAGCGGGCGCGGGCGCTGCGCAGTCCGCGGACCACCCGCAGGGCGGCCGCCTCGGCGCGGTGCAGGTCGGCGAGGCGCGCGGTGTGCGCGGCCCGCAGCAGTTCGGCCAGCCGACGGCCAGCGCGGCGCGGCGGACGGCCTCCGGCTCGCTGCCGGGGGCGCGTACCTCGACGGAACGGTCCCACAGGTCGTCGCCGTCGCGGCCGGTGCCTGCCGCCTCCAGGGCGTCGGCGTAGGCGGTGCCGGGCGGACGGCCGCCGGATGCCGCGGCAGGCTCGGCCGGTGCCCAGCCCTTGTCGGCGAGCGGCAGGTCGCAGCAGAGCACCTCGACGCCGTGCTCGCGGGCCCAGCGCAGGGCGGCGAGCTCGGGCGAGAAGTCCGCGAACGGGTAGAAGCCGAGGTGCCCGCCCTCGTCGGCCCCGGCGAGGGCGACGGGGGCGACGGTGCCCGGGTCGGCGAGGTACGGCAGCCAGCGCTGGAAGTCGGCCGGCAGCTCGACGCAGACCACCTCCGGGTCGGCCTTGTCGAGCAGCGCCGGCACCACCGCGGCGAGCGCCGGGCTGTGGTGCCGGACACCGATCAGGTAGGGCCGGGCGGAGGCGGCGAGCGCCTCCACCGCCTCCCGCGGGTCCGCGGTGCCCCCGGGGGGGCTCCCGGTGGTGTCCTCAGTGGTACGGGAGTCGGTCACCGCAGGTTCTCCCGCAGGTCCCACAGACGGCGCCACATCGCGGAGCCGTCCTCGGCACGGCGGCGCACCGGGCCGTCCCAGTAGCCGAGCAGGCGGCCGTGGTCGGCCGGGTCGTCCTTGCGGACGGCACCGAGGAGGTGGCCCGGGACCAGGTCGAGGACGTCGCCGCCGGGCAGGTACGCACGGGCCAGGCCGAGCGAGGCGGCGACGTGCACGGCCTCGGCGGTGGACATCACGGTGCCGGGGCGCTCCACGTCCCAGCCCTCGGCGGAACGTCCGGTGCGCAGGTCGCGGAAGACGGTGACCAGCACGTCGAGGACGGCGTCGTCGACGCCGAACGCGGCGCCGGCCCGCTGCACGGCGGCGGTGGCCTGGGTGCGGACGAGCTCGGTCTCCGCGCCGGCGTCGGCGATCGGGTGCACCGTCTCGAAGTTGAAGCGGCGCTTGAGCGCGGCGGACATCTCGGAGACGCCGCGGTCGCGCAGGTTGGCGGTGGCGATCACGGTGAAGCCGGGGACGGCGGCGACGGTCGCGTCCGCGGTGCCGGCGAGCTCCGGCACGCTGACCCGGCGGTCGGAGAGGATCGACACCAGGGCGTCCTGCACCTCGGGCAGGCAGCGGGTGACCTCCTCGATCCGGGCCACCCGGCCGGTGCGCATCGCGGTCATCACCGGCGAGGAGACCAGCGCCTGCGGGGTGGGGCCCTGGGCGAGCAGCAGCGCGTAGTTCCAGCCGTAGCGGAAGGCGTCCTCGGTGGTGCCGGCGGTGCCCTGGACGGTCAGCTCGCTGGTGCCGCTGACCGCGGCGGACAGCAGCTCGGAGAGCATCGACTTGGCGGTGCCGGGCTCGCCGACGAGCAGCAGGCCGCGCTCGCCCGCGAGGGTGACCACGCAGCGCTCGACGAGGGCGCGCTCGCCGACGAACTTCGGCGCGACGACCAGCTTCGCGGGCAGCGCACCCTCCTTGCGGCGCTTCGGCGGCAGGGCGAGCGCCTCGCCGTCGCTGCCGCACACGAAGGTGACCACCGCGGCCGGGGTCAGCGCCCAGCCGGGCGGGCGGGGGCCCTCGTCGTACGCGGCGAGGAAGGCGAGCTCCTGGGCGTACCGCTCCTCGGCGGGCAGGATCTGCCGGGCCCGCGGGGCGGCCTGATCGGTCGTCGGCTCGGAGCCGGTCGTGGGGGTCGTCGGGGTCGTCGGAGACACGGTGTCGGTCCTTCGGTCCGGGGAAAGGGTCATGGGTGTGGGCGGGGGTGCGGCGGTCCGCCGCACCCCCGGTGGTGCCGTCGTCCGGTCAGCGGCGGCGGCCGCGGCGGGCCTTGGGCGCCTTCAGTTCGCCGAAGCGCGGCAGGTCGCCGTCGAGCAGGCGCTGCCAGGCCCGGCGGTACAGCTCCGCGGCGGGCTCGGCCGGCAGCAGCACGCCGAGGGCGGTGGAACCGCCGCCGAGCAGCGGGAGCTTCCAGGTCTCCAGCGGCAGGCGCGGGCTGCGCTGCTCGGTCCAGCCGCCGGGCAGGAAGAGCGTCCGGCCGGCGCGGGTGCGGGAGGCCTGGACGACCAGGTCGGTCGCGGCGAGTTCGGCCCGGGCCGCCTTCAGCCGGGCCGGCTTCCAGCCCGTCCAGCGGGCGGTGTTGCGGTCCGTCGGGTCGGGCATGGCCAGCAGCATCAGGTACAGCGCGGCGGCGTCCGCGCCGACGCCGTGCCGTGCGGCGGCCTCCTCGACGAGGTCGGGCACCGAGCGGGACGGGTCCTGCGGCCACCAGGTGCCGTCCGGGCCGCGCTCGCCGGCGGCCGGGTCGCCCGGGTCGCCGAGCAGCGCCTCGAACCCGGGCGCGCGGACGGCCTTCAGCGCCGCCTCCGCCGGGAAGGGCTCGTTGGCGTTCTCCCGCAGCGCGGGCAGATACGGGTCCTCGCCGGCCGCGTCCAGCAGGGCGGTGCGGATGCCCGGCGCGGGCTGGCTGTCGTGCGTCGCCATGACGACCGCGCCGTACCGCTCGTAGCCCTCGCCGACCTCGGTCGGCGCGCCGGCGACCTTGCGGAAGCTCGGCAGGCTGACGTAGCGGCCCAGGTCGAGCATCAGCCCCGGGTGGGAGAGCCGGTCGCGGACGGCGGCCAGCGCGGCGGGCAGCGAGGCTCGCAGCGGGTCGCCGGCAGGCAGCCGGTGGGCCAGCCACCAAGCCATCGCCACCGCGCCGACGAGGGTCGCGGCGGTGAACCCGGAGCCCGACTCGACCGGCACCACCCGGTCCCGCTGGACGTGCCACTCCAGGTCCTTGGTCAGGTCCTGCGAAGCGGCCGGGTCCAGGACGGCGCCCAGCGCCGCGCGGGCCGCCCAGCCGGTGCGCACCGCGCGGACGGCCTCCGCGAGCAGCGCCTCGGGGACGGCCACGCGCCGGCCGACCTTCTCGTTCCACACCGCCGCGGCGGCCTCGACGTCCGGGCCCTGTGTCCAGAGCAGCGCCGGGTCGGCGGGCACCAGCGCGGCGAGGAGCCGGCGCCGGGTGCCGGCGCCCAGCGAGCGCAGCTCGTCCCGGGCGACCGCCGCGTCGGCGACCTTCAGCCCGAGCATCGCCCGGGTCCCGGCGGGCAGGAAGTTGCGCTCCCACTGGTCGACCCGGGGCAGGCCGGCCACCACCAGGGCGGCCATGGTGCCGGTGACACCGGTGAGTTCGGCGAACCGCGCGGCGGCCTCCGGGAACCACGGGGCCGGCTCGCGGTCGGCCGCGTACGCCAGCAGCGCGGCCGCCCGGTCGTCCTCGGCGGCGCCCTTCAGCGGCTCGCAGGAGAGCAGGGTGTACGGCGCCGGCGCCTCGAAGCGGCCGGACGGGTCGTGGAATAGCACGGTCGACTCGGTGTCGCCGTTGGTCGCCACGTCGCCGTCGACGAACAGCAGGAACGCGCCGCCGCCGAGCTGCAGCAGCATGTCGCGGTCGCCGTGCCGGGTCGAGCCGTCGCGGTCGGCCAGGTGGACGGCCCCGACGTGCAGCCTGGCGGTGCGCCAGTTCGCCGTCCCCGCCGGGCCGGTGAGGCCCACGCCGGCCAGTACCTCGAAGAGGCCGAGCAGTGCCGCACGGTCCTCGGGCGCGCTGGTGGCGGAGACCGCGCGCAGCGCGGCCGCCGGGGCCAGCCGGGGCAGCTGCTCCCAGTCCACCCGCACGTACGGCGTGTCGATCCCGTCCAGGTGCACCGTGCCCGGTGCCACGGCCTCGGCCTCGGGGGAGGCGGCCCGGGCCAGGAAGCGCACCTGCTCGGCGGCGTAGCGGCTCTGCTGCGTGTTGTACCAGGAGGACGTCACGCCGATGCCGCCCAGCGCGGCATGCAGCTCCTGGTCGCCGGGGCCGGGGGCCTCCTCGACCGGGGCGGCGCCGCCGGACAGCTCCAGTTCCAGCCGCTCGGCGACGGCGGCGAGCCGCTGCTGCGGGCCGGCCGCGTAGCGCAGCAGACCGGCGATGCCGGCCAGCAGCCGCTCGTCGGTGACCTCCGGGAGCACCGCGCGGATCGCCGCGACGAGCTCCGCCGGACGCTGCGGGTCGTCCTCGGCCGCGGCCTTGAGCAGTGCGGCGGCCGTGCCGTCGTCGAGCCGGCGCAGCGCGGCGGAGCCCTGTGGGTCGCGCGGCTGCAGGTAGTGCCAGTAGCGCAGCGGCGGCAGGATCAGGGTGCCCTCGGCGAACACGCCGGGGACGTCGTCGGTGCGGACGGTGGCGGTGGTGGCGCCGTCCGCGTCGACCAGCCGGACGCCGTAGGTGCCGTCCCGGACGACGGCCTGCGGACGGTCGGCGCCGGGGAACTGCACCAGGCGCAGCGGGCAGCCCCGGCTCGGCGGCAGGGTGATGCCTCGTCCGGCGAGGTCCTCGCCGCGGTGCGAGCCGTCGGGCAGGGTGAGGGTGCGCCAGCCGAGCAGGCCGTCCACCGGCGCCCCGCTCGGAGTGGTGTCGCCGTTCGGTGCGGGCAGCACCCAGCCGCCGCAGGCCTTGCTGTCCGCAGGGGCGTCCCGCAGGGTGTCGGCGAGGAAGGCGGGGCCGGCGGCCCGGCCGACGGTGTCGGTCGCCGGGTCGTACTCGTGCCAGGTCGACGGGGCGTCGCCGCCCGGGTCGGCCCACACCCAGAAGGAGCGGCCGTCGCCGATGATCCGGCGCTCGGCGGGCAGCGCGGTGTCCCCGGCGTGCACGGTGCCCCGGCCGCCGGAGCGGCCGCCGTCGGCGAGCGGCAGGCTGTGGGTGTTCAGCGAGCCCAGCCAGTAGGTGCGGGTGCCGCGGCGGGAGGTGTTCTCCGGCATGGTGAACACCCGGTCCGCGGCTGTGTGCCAGTAGCCGAGGAAGCGGCGGTTGTTGGCCTGCGACTGCCAGTGGACGAGCAGCGACCCGTCCACGTAGTGGAAGCCGGTCTCGGAGGAGTCGCCGGCGGGGATCCGCAGGTCGTGGCGGAGCACGGTGCCCTCGGCGCCGATCACCCGGGCCTGCGAGGGGCCGGCCGCGATCAGGTACGGCCAGGCGTCGGCGACGACGATGTCGTCGACGTCCTTGCGGGCGACGAGCTCCGCGGCGGCCTCGTCCCAGGCCGGCCAGCCCAGCTCGTCGATCACGCCGGCGCGCAGCGAACGGGCGAGCACCGCCGACAGGTCGGTGGAGGCCGCGGCACGGACCTCGTCCTCGGCGAGCACCAGCACCTCGCCGGGCAGCCAGCCCAGCTTCTGGAAGGCGTTCGGCAGGTCGGGCAGGCCGGCGGCGAGCGGCTGCCGGGCGACGCCGGCCATCCACTCGGCGAGCATCGGCCGGCCGCCCGGCGAGCGGGCCAGCAGGCCGAAGGTGCGCCGTCCTTCGACGTCGTTGGAGATCCGGTCGGCGCCGTTGCGGAACGCCTGCCGGAAGCGCGGGTCGGCCTCCAGCGCGGTCAGGTCCCGCTGCTCGTCCTCCTGCGCCCAGACGTCCAGCCGCAGCGAGGTGTGCTCGGTCGGGTCGGCGACCGGCACACCGAGGGCGAGCAGGGTGTCCAGCAGGTTGACGTTGGTCTCGGTGATGCGCACCGCGGTACCGGCCGCCAGGTGCTCGGCGCGCAGGCGCTCCGCAGCCAGCTCGACCAGCGGCAGCAGCGCGGGTATCCGGGCACGGGTGCCCCAGCGGTGGTTGCGCCAGCCGAGGAAGCGCTCGAACCAGCCGGCGGTGCCGTCCGCGGGGCGCTCCTCGCTCGGCGCGGCGTCGTCGTACAGGCCGGCGGCCGCGCCGGACTCGACGAGGACGTCCAGCCACAGGCCCGACAGTTCGGGGTCGTACCCGGTCGGCATCAGGTCGAGCAGCCGGCCGCGGGCGGACGGCGTGCGGCCGAGCGCGACCAGCGCGTCGCGGTGGCGCTTCCACCAGCCGGCGGCGGCACGCAGCGTGGCGGGCAGCGCGAGCAGTTCGTCCAGGTAGGCGGCCTCGGCGGCCTCCGGGTCGGCGCCCGCCGCGCGGGCCAGGCGGCGCAGGTCGGTGGCCATCACGGCGGACGGCTCCAGGCCGCCCGCGGTGCGGCGCACGCACAGCCGGCGGAACCGGTCGAAGGCCTCCGCGGCGGGCACCCGGGCGCTCAGCTCCTTGGCGTACCCGGACAGCACCTTGACGGGCAGTGCGCCGGCCAGCGCGAACTCCAGGAAGACCGCGTCCAGCCGCTGCTCGTCCAGGGCGAGGCCGTGCTGCGCCTCGGCCTTGCGGGCGCGGGCGAACATCTGGGCGGCGAACTGGCTGTTCTCGGCGCCGAGGAAGACCCGGCCGGCCTGCTCGTAGAAGGTCGGCAGGAAGTGCGGCACGGCCTCGGCCAGCCGCTCGGCGAGCTGCTGGTAGGCCTCCAGGGCGGCCTTCGGCCGGGAGGCGGCCTGCTTGGCGATCCGCTCCAGCTCGGGCACGATGCCCAGCGCGTGGTGGCCGTCCTCCGGGTGGTGGGCGAGCACCCACTCGGGGAAGCCCAGGGCCTGGCGCAGGCCGAGGCCGACCTCGGCCGGCTCGGCGTCCGGCTCCAGGCCGAGGAAGCCCACGGCCTGGTCCTCGGCGGCGCCCAGCTCGGCGGGCACCAGCCGCACCACGATCCTGCCGTCCAGGCCGGGGTGACGGTAGGTGCGGGCGGTCAGCGGCACCGCCCGCTCGCCGGCGCCCGCGGTGCCGGGCGGCAGTACGGCCCCGGCCTGCAGCAGCTCGGCGGCCTGCTCCTCGGTCATCGTGCGGCCCGTCCCCGTGTCCTCGTGCGTGCTCATGCGTTCTTCCCCTCCTGGACCGTGCGGCCGGCGTACAGCGCGGCGGCCATCCGCATCCCCTCCGACCAGGCGACCGGCCCGACCTCGGGCAGTGTCAGCGCCCGGCCCTCGGTATCGCGCCAGCACAGCGCACCGGTCTCCGAATCGCCGTCCCAGTACGGCTCGCCGATCCACACCGCCGGTTCGACCGTCCGCTCGCCGTCCCGCACGCGGGTGGTGGCGTAGCCGCCCGAGACCCGGTAGCCGAGCGCGGTGGCGCGGGCGGCCAGGCCGAACCGCGAGGGGAACCTGCCGCCGGCGAAGTCCTTGACCTCGGTGGCCTTCTCCGCCACCTCGGCGGGCTTGCGGAAGGTCGCCCGGTGGATCTGGTCGACGCCCTGGACGACGCCGAGCTCGGCCGCGAACTCCCGCAGGTCCTCCAGGTCCTCCAGCAGCACCGGGTGCGGCAGGGTGACCGTGGCGGGGGAGATGCGGACGGTCTCGCCGTCCAGGTCGACCAGCCGCAGCTCGCCGTCGGCGGTGGCGTCGCGCAGGAAGCCCACCTCGTCCTCGCCGTCGCCGACGACCACCAGGTCGCGCAGCGCGGCCTGCCAGGCCTCGTCCGGCCAAACCCGGGCCAGCAGACCGGTCGGCACCGGCAGCGAGGACACCATCCAGGCGTCCACCTGTTCCCGGCAGGACGCGGCGTGGCGCTCCAGCCAGGTCGCGAACCGGCGCAGCCGGTCCGTCTCCGGGTGCTCCCGCACCGCCTTCGGCAGCGACTTCAGCTGCCTCCCCGCGGAACGGCCGGACGTCGACCGCGCCGTCACCCGGCCCTCCACCAGGGCGACCTCGTACCCGTCGCCCGCCGCCACCCAACCCATTACGGCCCCACCTCGTGCTCTGCCAAGTCGTCGGAAACCCCCGCAGCCGACCGGGGGTCCGGACACCCCGCCCGCGGTGATGTCGGAAACCTAGCGCCACCCGCGGACAACGCGTCCCGCTGGGCGGTGCACGGGCCGCCGGGCGGCGCTCCGGCAGGAGTCGCGAAGGGAGACGGCGGGTCGGGCCGCGGGGTTGCGGACGTCCGGCCGCGGTGCGCGGCGGGCCTGCGCGCGGCCCGCGCCCGAGGGTTCGTCGCTGCACGCACCAGACGGCCGGCGCCGCGCCACGGGCCTCGCGGCCGACCGGCGCGCCGGGCGGCGACTGTGCCGCAGATCACATGGAACGGGCGCTGTCTGACGGTCGGTCACCTGCAGATCGGGGAGACCCTCCTCGCGGACCTGCCGCTCACCGCCCGCCGCGCGGCGGACCCGACCCGCAGCCGTCGCCGCCCGCCGAACTGCTCGGCGCCGCCGTCCGGCGCACCGCGGACGCGGGCCGGTCAGCCGCTCGGGACGCGCTCCGCCGGGCCGGTCGGGCCGGCGGCGGGCTCCTCGGCGGGGTCGGCGGGACGGCTCAGCTCGGCGAGCTCGCGCCGCAGTTCCCGCACCTCGGCGGTGAGGTCCTGGATCGCCCGGTGGTTGAGGTGGTCCAGCCGGTCCTCGGCCTCGAACCGGGCCACGAACCAGGCCGCGATGTTGGCCGTCACCACACCGAGCAGCGCGATCCCCGACAGCATCAGCGCCACCGCCAGCAGCCGCCCGATGCCGGTGGTCGGCGTCAGATCCCCGTAGCCCACCGTCGTCATCGTGGTGAAGGACCACCAGAGGGCGTCGCCGAGGGTGCGGATCGACGCGTTCGGCGAACTCCGCTCGATCTCCAGGATCGCCAGCGAACCGAACACCAGCAGCCCCAGCACCACACCGGCCACATAGGTCGTCAGCCGCACCTGCGAGGCCATCCGCACCCGCTGGCCCGCCAGCAGCAGCGTCGACACCAGCCGCAGCAGCCGCAGCGGCTGCACCAGCGGCAGCAGCACCGACGCCAGGTCCAGCGGGCTGCGCCGGACGAACTCCCAGCGCCGCTCCGCCAGCACCAGCCGCGTCGCGTAGTCCAGCGCGAAGACCGCCCACACCGCCCACTCGGCCCAGGCCGCCCCGTGCAGCACCCACCCGGGCGCCTGCGGCGCGAGCACCGGCGCCGCATAGGCGACGGCGAACAGTACGGACAGCACGATGAGCGGGAACTGCGTGTGCCGCTCCCAGCGCTCGCGTCGGGTCGTCATGGCCGGTCTTCCTCCACGGGCACGAGCTGCGGGGCCCGGGCCGGACCGCCGCGCCGCCCCGCGACACCGCACGGCGCACCCCTCGGACGCCGGCGGCCGCCACCGTGCAGGACGAACACCCTGGTCAACAGCCCCACGGGCATCCTCCCACGGCAGCACCCCGCCGATCGCCGCGATCGTCAGGGCCGAGCGGTCCCCGACTCCTGCACCCGCCCCTGCAGCGCCCGGGACAGCTCCGCCACGCACGCCGCCAGCTGCCCCGTCGTCAGCTGCGCAGGATCGCCGCCGCACCCGCCGCCGGGCGCAGGAGCCTGCGCGGTGGGCACCGGTGCGGACGGCGCGGGCGCCGTCGCCGAGGGGGCCGGGGTGGCGGGAGCCTGCGTCGGCTGCCCGCCGGGCGCGGTGATGCTGCCGCTCAACGACACCAGGTTGGGCTTCACCGTGGCGTCGCCCGACAGGTCGATGTAGTCCTGGGTCTGCCCGTTGAAGTCCACGAACCCGCGCCACATGTCCCGGCCGAACGGGATGATCTCCTGCAGCGCGCCGCCCCGGCCGGCGCTGATGGTGATCGCGGTCTGCTGCGCCATGTACGACACCATCCGGCTGGCCAGCACGTCCAGGTTCACCGACGGGCTGTCGTCGGCGCGCACGTACACATGCAGGTCGTTGAGGCCGCCGCCGGTGCGGTCCGCCCGTACCACCGCGAAGGCCACCACCAGTTGCGAGGAGCTCTCCCGCGGGACCAGCGGTGTCACGTAGTACAGATGGCCGTCCGCCTTCGAGCGCAGCAGGAACTCACCCGGGTTGTCGGCGTTGGTCGAGGCCGAGGTGTGGGAGTAGCCGAAGCCGCGGTCGTCCTTGGCGCCGCGCCCGCCCAGCCACTGCACCTCGTGGATCTGCGCCCGCACCACCGAGCCCGGGTACACCGCCCCCGGCAGCTCGCCCGGCGCGACCTCCTCGCGGTACGTCATGTCCGGCCTGCCGTCCGTCGAGCCGCGCAGCACCAGCACCCCCGCCGGCTCCAATACGGTGCGCTGCTTCCAGCCGATCTGCCGGGCCACCGAGATGACCACCACCGGCTGCGCCGTCCGCGGGTCGGCGCCGTCGCAGTAGCCCCAGATGTCCTGCTCGCTGTAGGTCAGGTCCGGGAACCGCTCGGCGAGCAGGTTGCGCAGGCTGGTGGCACCCGTCCCGGAGAACGCCCGGCCGAAGGTGTGGCCGCCGCGGAACGCGCAGGTGGCGACGGTGTTCGAGCGGCCGTCCCAGACCGCGACGCCCTCCATCGGCTGCTCGCCGGAGCCGTCCAGCAGGGCCGTCCACACCCCGCCGCCCTGCGCGGCGTCCGGCAGGTAGTGCAGGCTGTGGCCCATCAGGTGAACGCCGGAGGTCAGGCCGGCGCTGTCGGTGAGCGCCTTGGTCGCCGCCGCGTAGGAGGCGGTGCGCGCCTCGAAGTCGAAGTCGGGCATCGGCTCGGTCTTCACGCAGGCCGGCACGTCGGCGGTGCCGACCAGGTCGCAGCGGCCGCCGTCGCCCTTGCGGGTGTGCTCGGTGACCGCCAGCACCGAGCGCGGGGTCGCCGCGCCGCCCGCCGGGACGTCCAGCACCGTGGCCCGGGCGTAGTACCGGCCGGCGTCCTTGTCGTCGTCCCACATCCCCGTCCCGGCCCGTACCAGCGAGCCGACCGCCGCCAGCACCGTGACCGCCAGGACCAGCCGCACCGGCCATCCGCGGAAACCGGCCCCCGACTCGTCCGCGACGAAGGCGACGCCCCACACCGTGCCGAGCAGCCCCACCGCCACCCACAGCCAGAACAGCGGGGCCGCGTCCAGCAGCCCGCCGTGCGGGAACAACTCCTGTTCGACCAGCAACACATAGCTCTGGTCCTGCTGGCCGAACCCGCCGAACAGGACGTGCTTCACCACCCACACCAGCACGGCCACCAGCGGCATCCACAGCCACCAGACGGCCAGCGCGAGCACCCCGCGCCGCACCACGCCCTTGCGGGTCATGCCGTCCCCCGTTCCTCCCCGTCGCCCGCCCCCGGTGCACGGGCCCCCGCAGCCTCCCTTCCCACCGCGCCCGCGGGGCAAGCCCGTCCACGGAACGGACCCCCGCGCCGCCCGCCCGGCACGGTTGGTACGCTCGCGGTGAGCCGTGACTGGCGCGCAGGGATGGATTCGACCATCGGGGAGCGGCTCCGTGTCTCACGCTGTCGCCGTGCGCCTGGGCCGTCCGAGTCGTCACGAGGAGACAGCCTTGGCCACGCCCGGCTACCCGTCCGCCCCCCACACCGCCGTCGACCCCACCGCGGGCACCGCCTTCCGCAGCGCCGTCGACGCCGTCCGCGCCGTCGAGCCCCGGGTCGCCGACGCCATTGGCGCCGAGATCCAGGACCAGCGCGCCTCCCTCAAGCTCATCGCCAGCGAGAACTACGCCTCCCCGGCGGTGCTGCTCGCCATGGGCAACTGGTTCAGCGACAAGTACGCCGAGGGCACCGTCGGCCGCCGCTTCTACGCCGGCTGCCGCAACGTGGACACCGTCGAGGCGCTCGCCGCCGAGCACGCCCGCGAGCTCTTCGGCGCCGAACACGCCTACGTCCAGCCGCACTCCGGCATCGACGCCAACCTGGTCGCGTTCTGGGCCGTGCTCTCCCAGCGGGTCGAGAGCCCCGCACTGCACCGCGCCGGCGTCCGCCAGGTCAACGACCTCACCGACGAGGACTGGGCCGAACTCCGCCGCGAACTCGGCAACCAGCGCCTGCTCGGCATGTCCCTCGACTCCGGCGGCCACCTCACCCACGGCTTCCGCCCCAACATCTCCGGCAAGATGTTCGACCAGCGCAGCTACGGCACCGACCCGGCCACCGGCCTCGTCGACTACGACGCCCTGCGCGCCACCGCCCGCGAGTTCCGCCCGCTCATCCTGGTCGCCGGCTACTCCGCCTACCCGCGGCTGGTCAACTTCCGCCTGATGCGCGAGATCGCCGACGAGGTCGGCGCCACCCTGATGGTCGACATGGCGCACTTCGCCGGCCTGGTCGCGGGCAAGGTCCTCACCGGCGACTTCGACCCGGTGCAGCACGCCCAGATCGTCACCACCACCACCCACAAGTCGCTCCGCGGCCCGCGCGGCGGCATGGTGCTGTGCACCTCCGAACTGGCCGAACACGTGGACCGCGGCTGCCCGATGGTCCTCGGCGGCCCGCTCTCGCACGTGATGGCCGCCAAGGCCGTCGCCCTCGCCGAGGCCCGCCGCCCCGAGTTCCGCGCCTACGCACAGCAGGTCGTCGACAACGCCCGGGCCCTCGCCGAAGGCCTGCTGCGCCGAGGCGCCACCCTGGTCTCCGGCGGCACCGACAACCACCTGGTGCTGATCGACGTCTCCGGCTACGGCCTGACCGGCCGCCAGGCCGAGGCCGCCCTGCTGGACGCCGGCGTCGTCACCAACCGCAACTCGGTGCCCAACGACCCGAACGGCGCCTGGTACACCTCCGGCGTGCGGATCGGCACCCCCGCGCTCACCACCCGCGGCCTCGGCACCGCCGAGATGGACGAGATCGCCGACCTCATCGACACCGCCCTGCGCGGCACCGCCCCGGCCACCACCACCGCCGGCACGCCCTCCAAGGCCCAGTACGTGCTGGACGCCCAGGTCCGGGACGCCGTCGCCAAGCGCGCCGCCGACCTGCTCGCCGGCTTCCCGCTCTACCCGGGCCTCGACCTGGTCTGACACCCCGTGATGCCCGGTGGCGGCCGGCCCGCGCCTGCGCGCAGGCCGGCCGCCCGAGGACGTCCGGGACTGCGGGCGGCGGCACGCCTGGGAGCCCGCGTAGTGGGGGCTGCTCGCCGACGCGGCCGGCCAGGTCGGGCGGGAGCGCACTGCCCGCTGGTGTCACTGGTGCCCGTGGGGAGGCGGAGCGCGGCGGCGTTCGGGCCGAACTGGCGCTCGCCGAGGCGGACACCGGGTGGCGGAAGGCGCCGTTCGGCGGTGACGGCGGCATGCGCCTGCTGTGGGACATCGTGCTGCGCACGGCGAGCGGCGAGCCCAACGTGGCCGTTGCGGCGCTCCGGGTGGAGGACGAACCGTTCCTCGCGCCCGGCGGATCGGCCGTTGTCGGGCTGGCGCCTCTCACCCCCGAGCTCTGGCAGGGGGTTGCGGTCGGCGGCCGTCTCACCATGGACGAGCACGCCCTCCCCGGAGGCAGCGCGACGGTGCTCGGGATCGTTCCGCCGTTCCGCGCCCGAGACGTCCGGCCGAGCGGTTCGTCGGCGACCGGCCGGCCCGGTCCCGTCCGTGCGCGGTTCCGTGCGGAAGCGGTGATCTTCCCGTGCTGGAATGCGGCCGGCGCGGGGTGTGGGATGTGCGCCGTGGCGGCAACCGGCCGTCCGCGGTGCGCGTCCTTGCGGGCGGTGGCGTTCGGCGGGTTCCGGCGGGCGCCGCGGGCCGGCGCCGTCCCGGTGGCCGGACCGACCGAACGAAAGGCCCTGCCGTGGACACTCGCCGTCGAGCTCTCGCCGTTCTGCTCGCCCTCGCCTCCCCGTTGCTGCTGGCCGGGTGCACCGGCGACGGCACCGACACGGCCGGGGACGCGGTCGGCACCACCGCGGTCTCCGCCGCCCCCTCGACCGGGGCCCCGGCCTCCGCGTCCGCCGCCGCCTCGACCGGGCACACCGCCGGCACGGGCGGGTCGGCCGCGCCCTCGGCCAAGACCTCGGCGAAGTCCACCCCGACGGCCACCCCCGGCGGGGGCGGGGGAGAGGTGGAGCACTGCGTCAACCCGATGCTGAGCGTGAGCGCGTCGACCGCCGACGGTGCCGCGGGCACCATGGTCCAGCGCTTCGTGCTCACCAACGTGTCCTCGGCGCCCTGCTCGCTGACGGGCCGTCCCACCCTCGCCCCGTACGCGCCCCCCGGCTCGCCGGCGCTGTCGGTGGCCGTGGGCGCGATCCCGGCCGGCTTCGGCGGGCTCGGCGGAAGCGGCGGCACCCTGGTGCTCGCCCCGGGCGGAACCGCCGCGTTCTTCCTGAAGTGGAGCAACGTCCCGACCGGTGACGCGCCCTGTCCCAAGGCGGCCGGCTTCGCCTTCCGCGCGCCGCTGGACCCGCTGGCGGACGCCGACAAGAAGGTGCCGTTCGCCTTCCAGCCGTGCGGCGGGGCCGTCCAGGTCTCGCAGGTGCTGCCGGCCTCCGTCACCTCCTGACGGCCGCGGGCCCCCTCGCCCGTCGGCGGCGGGGCCTGCCGCCGGGTGCCCGGTGTGCCCCGGCACGTCCGGGCGCTGCGGCGCGGCATGACGGCTCCCGAGGTGCGCGGACACGGACGGCGGACGGCCCCGAGGCGAAGCCGGTCGAACAGGTGTGGACCACCGTGGCAGCGGGGGCGGAGCCGGTCAAGACGTACCACCGCGTAGCCTGCATCACATCGGGGGCCGATCGGTGCATGCTCAAGAACGTCTGCCCGGAACTTTTCTGACGGCCCGTCGCATGCCGACGACCCCGGGCCCGCAAGGGCGGCGGCCGGGTCGCCGATCGCTGCGGAGTGCGTCGGGCCGGTCACGCGGGGCAACGATTCGGTAACCGCGCTGGAGTCCGCGGTCGGCACTGGTCGAGACTTTCGCCCATTCGCCCGGCCGTCCCTGCACGTTTTGCCGCCCTCCTCGACCAGGAATGCGCGCGGCCGACCGTTCTCGGACACCCCGCCGACACCCTGCGGGACTCCCGGGCACCGCCATGTCCCCGGCCCTGCCGCCCGTGCGGCACCTCTCGAAGGCGGTCCCTCCATGGAACGACGTCTGCCGCGCCTCTTAGCCGCGGCGCTGGCCTGCTCCCTGATGCTCACCGCCTGTTCGGCCTCGGGTTTCGGATCCGGTTCGGCGGTCACCATCCGCCTGGTCGCCGCCGACTACGGCGACCGGGAGTCGAACAGTTCCAGGCAGTACTGGGACGCGGTCGCCGCGGCCTTCACCGCCGCGAATCCCGGAATCCGGGTCGACGTCCGGGTGGTGAACTGGAACGACATCGACAAGCAGGTGAAGGAGATGATCGGCAGCGGCGACGTCCCCGATGTGCTGCAGACCGGTGGATACGCCGACAAGGTCGCCGGCGATCTGCTCTACAAGGCCTCCGACGTCCTGTCGATCGGCACCCAGGCGAATTTCCTGGACAGTTTCGCCAAGGCCGGTCAGGTCGAGGGAATCCAGTACGGCATCCCGTTCGTCTCCTCGGCGCGCGCCTTCTTCTACAACAAGGCGATCTTCCGCCGGGCCGGCATCGCCGAGCCCCCGACCACCTGGGACGAACTGCGCAGGGACGCCCAGCGCATCAAGGAGAAGGTGCCCGGCACCGTCCCGTACGCGCTGCCGCTCGGCCCGGAGGAGGCCCAGGCCGAGACGCTGATCTGGGAACTCGGGAACGACGGCGGATTCACGGACCGGTCGGGCCGCTACGCGCTGGACAGCCCGCAGAACGTCGAGACCTTCGGCTGGCTGAGGAGCAATCTGGTCACCCCCGGCCTCACCTATCCGGACCCGGCCCGCACCGACCGCCGGACGGCCTTCGCGGACTTCGCGGCCGGAAAGGCGGCGATGCTCAACGGCCACCCGTCGCTCATCAAGCTCTCCGTGGCCGGCGGGATCGACTACGGAGTCGTCCCGATCCCCGGCCGGGTCGGCCCGCTGAAGTCCACGCTCGGCGTCGCGGACTGGATGATGGCGTTCAAGAAGTGGGGCCACCGCAAGGAGATCAAGACGTTCCTCGACTTCGTGTACACCGGCGAGAACACGCTGAGGTTCGACGAGACGTACAACCTGATGCCCGTCACCCACGACACGCTGCTGGAGATGACCGCGAGCGGCCGGCACCGGGACCTCGAACCGTTCCTCGCCCTGCTCCCGCAGGCCACCTTCTACCCGCTGGGGGACACCGGGTGGGACGCGATCTCCGCCGAGATCAAGAAGAGCGCCGGAACGGCCGTCCGCAGACCCGAGGACACCCTGGGCGCCCTGCAGAGGCAGGCCCTGGCGACCGGGCCGCACTGATCTCCCGGGCGGTGGCCGGGCCGCGGACGGGGGAGGCCGCCCGGCCCGGGGTGCGTTCCCCGGGGCGGGCGGCGTCGAACGGCGCTCCGGACGATCGTCCTCAGACGAGCTCGATCTCCTCGAACACGTCGTTGTCCGTCGCCGCGCCGGACAGCCAGGCGGTCACGTAGGCCGTGCCCGGCTGGAAGGCCGAGACGCCCACCACGTAGGGGGCCGCGGCGAGGCGGACCACCACGTCCTGCGGCTCGCCGGTGCAGGTCACCATCGGCAGCTGCGGACCGGCGGCGTCCATCGAGCCGGTCACACCCTGTATCGCGCGCACCAGCACGGCGCGGACGTCGCCGGCGGGGCAGGAGACCGCGACGGTGACGTCGACGGCGGCGCCGTCGTCGACGATCTGGCCGCCCTCGATGCGGATGCTGCCCTCCCCGAGGGCGGATGCCTGGGGAGCGGCGGCGGCGAGCGCACCGGTGGCGAGGAGTGCCGCGAGGGCGGCCGTACGGAGGGTCCGGGTCACGGACATGGGTGGATCCCTTTCATGATCGCGGAGATGGCCGCTCCGGGGAGGGGCGACCCGCCGACCACCCTGGTTCGCACTCCGACCAGTGGCAACTCATGGCGTGCGAGAGGTCACCCAAGGTGACGCTCCGGGGTGCCGCTCGGCGGAATCCACCCGCCCCCCCCCCGGCATCTGCATTGCAAGACTGTTGAAACATTGGCGAAACTTGCTGAAAACGTTGCCATCCCCCGGAGGCGTTGCTAGCTTCTGCGCACGCCGGCTCTCGGCGGACCCCACCCCCACCGACCTGGAGCACCGCCGTGCGCAGACATCTCGCACTCCTCGCCGCCACGATCTGCCTGTCCCTCAGCCTGACCGCCTGCGGCTCGGGTTCGGCCCTTGGCTCCGGCGGGACCCCGAACGGGACGCTGGTGATCTGGGCCGACGAGAAGCGCGCCGAGGCGCTCAGACCGTTCGCGGACGCCTTCGCAGCGAAGCACGGCGCCAAGGCCGAGATCGTCGCCGTGACGGAGAACCAGCAGGACACCTTCATCAGGGCCTCCCGGGCGGGCACGGGCCCGGACGTCATGGTGGGCGCCCACGACTGGATCGGGAACCTCGTCCTGAACGGGTTCATCGACCCCATCCTGGTGCTCGACAACAAGATGGAGGACTACGTCGACGTCGCCCGTAGGGCGGTGATGTACAACGGAGAGTTCTACGGCATCCCCTACGCGGTGGAGAGCCTGGTGCTGTTCCGTAACACCGAACTCGTCCCCGAGGCTCCCGCGACCTTCGACGACCTGGTGGCCACCGGGGAAGAGCTCCGGAAGGCCGGCAAGGTGTCCCAGGCGGTCGGATACACCGTCAGCCAGTCGGACGGGAAGTCCGGCGACACGTACCACATGTACCCGCTGTTCAGCTCCGCCGGCGGCTACCTGTTCGGTGACGACGGCCGGGGCAACCCCAACCCGTCCGACCTCGGGGTCGGACACCCGTCCTCGGTCGCGGCCATGGAGAAGATCGCGTCGCTGGGGGAGAAGGGGAAGGGCGTCCTGCGCCGTTCCTACACCTCCGACAGCGCCGCGGCCGCCTTCACCTCGGGGAAGACCCCCTTCCTGGTGTCCGGCCCGTGGCGGCTCGCGGACGTGCGGGCCGCCGGGACGAAGTACGCGATATCCCCGGTGCCCGGCTTCGCGGGTCAGGAACCCGCCCGCTCCTTCGTCGGCGTGCAGTCCTTCTTCGTCGCCAGCAAGGGCGCGCACAAGGAGCTCGCCCAGAAGTTCGTCCTCTCGACGCTCGGCTCCGTCGAACTCGCCGACGCCCTGTACAAGGCCGAGCCCCGGATGCCGGCCCTGAAGGAGGCCCTCGCCCACGCCCGGGCCGCCGACCCCGACCTCGCCGCGTTCGAACAGGCTGCGAAGACCGGCGTACCGCTGCCGTCGCTCCCTCAGATGGGCGCCGTCTGGGGACCGTTCAACGCCCTGGTCTACTCGGCGGTCAAGGGCGATCCGGTGGCGCCGGCGGTCGCCAAGGCCGACCAGGCCATCAGGGCCCAGCTCCCCAAGTGACGAACGGCCCGGGCGCCCGGCGTCACACCGCGCCGGGCGCCCCTGCGGGGCCGGTCGGGGAGTCCTAGCCTGGGCATGTCGGGCCGCGGCCCGCCCCGGACCGCAGGCCACGGCTCCGGGCGCAGCGGCCACCGGGGACACCGATCAGGGACAGCGGGGTGCCGATGAGCCGGACGCGCGAACTGCTCGACCGGCTCCGCGCCCGCGACCCCGGCCTGGAGATCCTCCACCGCGCCGTCCGGGTCACCCTGGTCGCCTGCATCGGCTTCTACGCCTTCCGGTACGGCTTCGACCGGCCGACCGCCGCGACCTACGCCCTGTTCGGGGCGATCTCCCTCGGCCTGCTCTCCCGGATCGGCGGCGGCTCCCGAGCCCGGGCCCGCACCCTGCTGCTCACCCTGCCCGCGGCCTACCTGCTGATCACCCTCGGCACGCTGCTCGCCGTGCGCTCGTGGGCGGCCGCCCTCGGCATGCTGGGCATCGGGTTCGCCGTCGCCTACAGCTCGGTCGGCGGGCCCCGGCTGGTCGGCCTCGCCAACGGCCTGCAACTCCTCTACATCCTTCCGTGCTTCCCGCCGTACCGGCCGGAGGACCTGTCGCTGCGGCTGCTCGGCGTCACCGTCGGGATCGTGCTGCTCGCCGCCGCCGAACTGCTGCTGTGGCCCGTGCCGCCGCCCGTCGACTACCGCGACCGGCTGGCGCGGGCCGCCGCCGCGGTCGCCGACCTCGCCGACCGCACCGCGGCCGCGGTCGAGGCGCCCCCCGG
>NZ_JAHTIK010000001.1:7275986-7300289 GCF_025655475.1 Kitasatospora sp. DSM 101779
CGGACGGCCGCCCCGACCCCGCCGCCGAGGCGATGGACGGCCTGCGGTTCTCCCGGATCCCCCTGATGGAACGCCCGGCCTCGGCGAGCGCCGCCGACCGCGCGCTCTCGCACGCGGCCACCGCCCTCCGCCACACCCGCTCCCACCTGCTGCGGATCGGCCGCGTCAACGACCTCGCCGGGCCGCTGCCGCAGGCCGCCGCACTGGTCCGCGCCGCCGCACGGGCCGTCCGCGCCGCCGGCGAGGGCGTCCGCACGGGCGGACCGGTGCCCCGGGCGGACCCGATCGAGACCGCCATCACCGCCTTCGAGACGGTCCGGGCCACCCCGTTCCACCCGGCCCCCGGCACCCGCCCCGCCCCCGCCCCCGAGCCGGACGCCGGCACCGGCCGCATCGGGCCGTACCGCACCTCCGATCCCGCGGAGGCGGCGAGCGCCGCCCGGCTCGGCCTCGGCAGCATCGCGCTGGAGGCCGCCGAGGGCGCCCGCTTCCTCACCCTCGCCGTGCGGATCAGCCGGCGCGCGCCGCTGCCGCCCGACCCGACACCGCCCGCCGCGCGGCCCGGCCCGTTCTGGTACGCCCACGAGCCGGCCGTCCGGCTCTGGTGGGCACGGTTCCTGGCCAACCTGACGCCGCGATCGGTGTACTTCCAGAACGCCGTCCGCACCGCCGCCGCCCTCGCCGCGGCCCGCCTGCTGGTCGGCGGACTCGACCTCACGCACGGCTTCTGGGTGCTGCTCGCGACCCTCACCCTGATGCGAACCACCGCCGCCGACACCGGCATGGCCCTGCGGCCCGCGCTCACCGGCACGCTCTGCGGAGCGGCGGCCACGGCGGTGATGCTCATGCTGGTCGGCGACCGGCCGCTGTTCTACGCCGTCGCGCTGCCGGCCACCATGCTCACCGCCTTCGCCGTCGGCCCGATCCTCGGTCTGGCCTGGGCCCAGGGCACCTTCACCGTCGTGGTGGCCATGGTGTTCGCCCAGCTCGCGCCCGCCAGCTGGAAACTCGCCGAGGCCCGGCTGGTCGACGTGGCGACCGGCGCCGCCGTCGGCATCCTCACCGGGCTCTGCGCCTGGCCCCTCGGCGGCGCCCGCGAACTGCGCCGACGCACGGCCGAACTGCTGGCCGACAGTGCCGCAGCGCTCCACGAGACCGTCGCCGTGCTGACCGGCGCGCCCGCCCGCGGCGGGGCGGTGCGCCGGGCCCGCCGCTCCGCGGTCCTCACCGAGGCGACCTACGCCCAGTTCCGCTCCGAGCACCACGCCGTGCCCCCGGGCGCACCGGACTGGCAGGCGGCGCTGCTCACCGGCCAGCACACCGTCCGCGGCGCCGAGCAACTGCTCGCCAGGATCGCCCCGCACTCCCTGGTCGGCTGGCCCGGCGTCGCCGACACCCTCGTCCGCGACGCCGACACCGCGGCCGCCGCCTTCCGCCGCGAGGGGGCCGCGCTGCTCTCGGGCCCGCGGGCGCCCGCTCCGCCGGACCCGCTCCTCGGCGAGGCGCGCACCGCGCTGCTCGACGAGCGCGTCATGGCGGCCCACCTGCCGCCGGACCCGGCGGCGCTGCACGCCGTGGACACCGCCGTCTGGCTGGTCGGCCTGGTCGACGACCTGGCCGCCGTGCCTGCCGCGAAGGCCCCGGCCGAGGGCGAGGTCAGCCCTCCCGCTCCGACTCCCGGCCGGCCGGCCGCGCACCCGGACGGGGCCGGGCCGCCTCGTCCTCCGCGGTGATCCGCGTGCCGGGGTGCCACAGCGCGCAGAGGAGCGCCACGGCCAGCGCCGCCGCCATCCCGTACAGCACCGGCCGGTTCGCCGCCGCGAAGTCGGCCCGCAGGGCGGCGAGCAGACCGGCGTCCACCCCGCCCGCCCCGGACCCGCCGCTCGGCCCGGTGAGGCTCTTGGTGATCTGCTCGGCCGTGTTGCGTGCCGCCTGCGGCGGCAGCCCGCGCTGCTCCAGCGTGTCGGTGATCCGGTTCGCCGCGGTGTGCAGCAGGACGGTGCCGAGTACCGCGAGGCTGACGCTCGCCGAGTAGTTGCGGACGGTCTGGGTGATCCCGGTGACCTCCCCGTACGAGCGGCCGATCGCCCGGTTCACCGCGTCCGTGGAGGCGGGCGTCAGCAGCAGGCCGATCCCGGCGCCCGCGAGGACGATCCACACCCACTGCGCCCCCAGCGACAGGTCGGTGATCTTCGCCGCCCAGCCGGCGAATCCGACCGCGCCGACCACCGTCCCCAGCAGCATCGCCGGCCGGGCCCCGCGCCGGTCCAGGATCCGGCCGCCGATCTGTGAGGCCGGACCGAACCCGGCGAAGAACACCAGCAGGTACAGGCCCGCCTCGTTCGCCGAGTAGCCGAGCGCGACCTGCGCGTACACCGAGGCGAAGAAGAACACCGGGACGAAGGACATCATCGCGAAGAAGAGCACCGCGTTGTCCGCCGAGAACGCCCGGTCGGCGAAGACCTGCATGGTGATCAGCGGATCCCGGCTGCGCAGCTCCGCCAGCACGAAGAGCGCCAGCACCGCCAGTCCGCCGACGATGCACCCCCAGGTCGCGGCGCTGCCCCAGCCCCAGACCGCCGCCTGCTGCAGGCCGAGCACGCTCAGCCCCATGCCGGCCGCGACGAGCACGGCGCCCGGCCAGTCGATCGGCTCGGGACGCGGCGTGTTGCGGATCCGGGCGAGGTGGGTCAGCACCAGGGCGACCACCGCCACCGGCACGTTGACCCAGAAGATCGCCCGCCACGTCCAGCTGGTCAGCCAGCCGCCGAGGATCGGGCCGATCGCGGTCAGTCCGCCCGCCACCGCGAAGAACAGCGCCAGCGCCCGGCCGCGCCGCTCGACCGGGAACACCTCGACCACCACCGCCAGTGCGGCCGGGAACATCAGTGCCGCACCGAGCCCCTGCACCGCACGGAAGGAGATCAGCCACGGCTCGGCCGCGCCACCGGTCGGCACCGCCCCGCAGAGCGCCGACGCCGTCACGAACACCACCGTGCCGACCAGCATCACCCGCTTGTGCCCGAGGATGTCGGAGACCCGGCCGCCCAGCGCGAAGAACGCGGCCAGCGCCAGCAGATAGGCGTTGACCACCCACTGCATCGCGCCTGCCGGCAGGCCGAGCTCGCGAATGATGCTCGGTGCGGCGATCGACACGATGGTCTGGTCGATGAAGGTCATCGAGACGGCGAACAGCATGCCCGCCAGGGCGAGCCTCTCGCTGGTACCACCGCCGTCCCGTCCGCCGCTGCCAGCAGCCACGCCACTCTCCCTCCGTCTCGACCCGTCCCGCTGTCCGGCCAGGTCCGGGCCCGCGCCCGGCCCGGCGGCCACCCGGACGACACTGCCCGCCCCGCGACCCGGGCGCGCGCTGCGCCGCGGCGAAGTCATCCGCTCGGCGGACGCCCCCGGCCGCGTGCCCGGGACCGCCACGAGCCCGCCGGCCGGGGCGGCAGAATGGCCGCATGCGCATTCGAGCCGCCCGCCCCGAGGACGTCCCCGTGCTGCAGGAGATCGAGCGTGCGGCGGGGGAGGAGTTCCGCGCGGTCGGGATGCCGGAGATCGCCGCGGACGAACCCTTCTCGGACGAGGAGCTCGCCCCCTTCCTGGCTGCCGGCCTGGCCTGGGTCGCGGCGGACGGCGGCGACCGGCCGGTGGCGTACCTGGTCGCGGAGCGCGTCGACGGCGATCTGCACGTCGAGCAGGTGTCGGTGCACCCCGGCAGCGCCGGACGGGGTCTCGGCCGGGCGCTGATCGACCGCGCCGCCCGCCGCGCCGCCGCCGAGGGCCTGCCCGCGCTGACCCTCACCACCTTCGCCGAGGTGCCGTGGAACGCGCCCTACTACGCCCGCCTCGGTTTCACCGTCCTCGACGCGCCGGAGATCGGACCGCAGCTGCGGGCCGTCCGGGCACGGGAGGCCGCGCACGGCCTCGACCGGTGGCCGCGGATCTGCATGCGGCGCGCCATCCGGCCGCAGGACGGCACGCCGGGCTGACCCGCCGTCAGTCGGTGGTCGGTGCCGGGAGGTCCGGGGTGAAGCCGAACCGGTCGCCCCGGTAGAGGGTGCGAACCTGACGACTCCACGCTGATCAGCCCGCGCTACCAGCTGAACGGCGCGCGGACGGCCACCCTGCGCTTCGCCACCGACCACAGGATCGACGGCCCGCGGACCGGCGACGTCTACGCCTCCTTCGACTCCGGCACGCCGCAGCTGCTCACGTCCTACCGGGCCGACACCAACGGCTTCGAGAGCATCCCGGTGACGGTGCCCGCCAGCCCCACCACGGCTCAGCTCCGCTTCCGCCACACCGGCACCAACAGTGCCTTCTGGACGGTCGACCAGGTCTCCCCGGACTTCTGACCGACCGGCGGCCGCGGAGGCCCGGCCCGGTCGGGCCCCCGCCCCGGGCCTGCGCGCGCATTCACCGCGTTCGGGCCTCCGCGGGCGTTCGGTGCGCCGCGCGCTCGTTCATCGCCCCCGCCGCGATGCCGCTCGCCGCCGCCACCAGCCCGAGTGCGACCGCCGCCGGATTCACCCAGCCCGGCACCGTCGCATTGCGGTACGACCCACCGCCCGCCAGACGGCACTCGAAGCGGACCGGGACGAATCCGACCCCCCAGTCCTCGACGTGCATCCAGCGCTCCCTCGGGCCCGTGCGGCAGGGCTGCGGCGGCGCCGAGTCCGTCCCGCCGCCGCCCGCGTCCAGCGCGTCCAGCCCGACCGGCCCCAGCCCGCAGACGTAGACCGCCAGCGCGCCCGCCGCGGCGAGCAGCGCCAGTCCGCGCCACGGCCGCCCCGGCAGCGGCTTCCCGCCGCGTCCCAGCAGCACGCCCGTGCCCACCGCGGCGAGCGCGACGGCGGCGACGAACCCCGTCAGCGACACGAACAGCAGCACCAGACCCACCGCAACCCCCCGACCGCGGCGCCCGCCGCCCCGCCACCGGGTTGTCCGTTCGCCGACACACCGTCAGGAAGCCTACCCGGCGCGCCGTCCTGGCCCACCCGTTCCCCCACACCGCCCAACGGCCGGGTCGGACCGCTGCGCCGATCGGGTGGACTGTCGTGGCCGGGCCAACCCCCAGAGGCCGTTCGTGCCGAAAAGGTGATGACGGCCGTTCGTCGATCGCGTGCGGCCGACGCGTCATCAGAACAGCTCGACACGACAGGAGTCCACCATGACCGCACTGCGCACCGCCCTGGCCCTCGCGGCCGCCGCCGGCACCCTCGTCCTCGGCGCGGCTGCCGGCACGGCCTCGGCGAGCGCCGGGGCCGACGGCCTGGCCACGAACTCGCCCGGTGTGCTGTCCGGCAACGTCATCCAGATCCCGGTCCACATCCCGGTGAACGTCTGCGGCAACTCGATCGGCGTCGTCAGCATCCTCAACCCGGCGACCGGCAACGCCTGCGCCAACGCCGACGGCTGACACACCGGCACCGCCGACCTGCCGGCCCCGGGCCCGCCGTCACACCGCCACGGCCCGGGGCCGGCAGCCCCACCCCACCGGCTGTCGGAGCCGCCCGGCATCCTGACGCCGTGCTGATCCACGGACACGACGGCCCGCCCGGGCTTCTGGGTGACCACCTGCTGTCGCCGGGCCGGCGGTCGGCCGAAGCCGAATGGTTCGGCGGTGACGGTGCGGACGCCGACGCCACCGCCGAACTCCCCCTCGACGACCGGGCCTGGCCCGCCGTCCGGGTGCCCTTCGCCGACGGCCGCACCGCCGTCCTCGTCCACCGCACCTCCCCGGCGACTTCGGCCGCGACCTGCTCCTCACCCACCCGTCGTGGCGCCGCCCCGAGCCGGTGCTGCTCGACGACGGCTGCCCCACCGGCCCGGGCCTGTCCCGGGCGGTCCCGGAGGCGATCGCCTGCGCCCGATCCCACCCGGGGAGCGAGGGACTGCACAATCCGGACGCGCGACGGCTGCTCCTGCTGCCCGCACTGCACGGCCACCGCATTCCGGGCGGCGCCGCCGAACGGATCGCCGCGGCCCTGGGCTCGGTCGGGGCGCCGCCGGAGACCGTGCCCGCCGCCGTCGCCGAACGGCCGCCTCGCCCGCGCCCCGGGCCTCCCGACTCCGCGGCCGTCCCGGCCGACAGCACCGGGGAGTCCGCGGACCCGCCCCCGGACCCCCTGCCGCACCCCGCGAGCAGCAGCACCGCCGCCACCGCACTCCACACCGTGCCCCACAGCGCACGCCGTCTCCGCCCGGCCATCGCCCGCCCCTTCCACGCCCGGGGCCGCCCGGCCCCGGCAGCTCCCGCATCCGGCAGGCGCACAGCGTGGCAGGAATCGTGGTCGTTCGAGCCGGTTCGGGTGAACGGATGCGGGAAGCGGGATGCGGTGTGCGGGATGCGGTGTGCCAACGGGCCGCCGGGGCCGCGCGGGGGCAGCGCCTACGCTGTGCGGGTGATCACCTTCTCCGCGCCGGTCGCCGGCGACGTCCTGATGCGGCCCGCCGTCCCGGAGGACGCCGAGGCGCTGAGCCGCGCGATGATCCGCAACCGGGAGCACCTGCACCCCTGGGACCCGCCCCGCGACGAGCACTGGTTCACCGTGGCCGGCCAGCGTGCCCGGCTGCACGACCAGCTCGTCCAGGCCGAGACCGGCCGGCTCGCCCCCTGGGTGCTCGCGAGCGGGGACGAGATCGTCGGCGGCGTGACCCTGTCGAACATCATGCGGCTGCACCTGTGCAGCGCCAACCTCGGCTACTGGGTGGACGCCGCCCAGGGCGGTCGGGGCCTGGCCTCCGCCGCCACGCTGCTCGGCTGCCGCGCCGCGGACACCGAGCTCGGCCTGCACCGCCTGGAGGCCGGCGCGGCCGCGGCCAACCTCGCCTCGCAGCGGGTGCTCGAGAAGTGCGGCTTCGAACGGATCGGCACCGCCCGCGGCCTGCTCTTCCTCGACGGCGCCTGGCGCGACCACGTGCTGTACCAGAAGCTCCTCAACGACCGGCCCCCGTCGACCGGCTGAGGCCGTTCCCGGAGGGCGTCGAGGAGGAGCGGGCGGCTCAGGCGAGTTCGTGCCGAGTGCCGTCGGCGACGGCGTGGAGCTTGTCCGGGTTGGCCACGTTGTGGATGGCCGAGATGCGGCCGTCCGGGTCGACGTCGAAGGTCAGCGTGGCGATGACGCGGTCCGGGCCGCGGAAGACCACGCCCCGGCCGCCGTTGATCCAGGTGAGCTCCGCCTGACACGGGGTTGTTGTGACCCGCGCCATATGGTGAAGAGGGGGCGGGCGGGTGCGGCAACGCCCCCCGGCGCCACGGCGTGCAGCAGTCAACCGTCGACTCTGCTCCGTGCGGGAACTGACGGAACGGCAGGATCCACGGGCGAGCTACAGGGCCCGGCGCCGCTCCTTATGCACCTGGGCGGCGGCCACCTGCTCCGGGCCGTACCGCGGAGGTGCGGCCCGGACTCCGTCCGCCGTGCTGGGCCGGGTGGATGACGGCCGGCCGGCCGGGGGAGCCGGCCGGGTGTCCTGCCGCGGTGGGCGGCCGGCCGGCGGATATCGTCGGAAGCCCCCTTGCCCTCCGACCGGGAGTCGTGGTTGCCGGTGGCGACGTTGTCCACGCAGTGGCCCCGCTACGTCCGGCTCGCGCCCTGGCTGCTGGTGATCGGCGGCCTGGTCTGGGACTCGCTGGCGACGGCCGACTACTGGGGCGACCCGATGATGGCGGCCGCCTCCGTCCTGGCGGGCGCGCTGCTGCCGCTGCGGGACACGGTGGCGGTCGGTGCGGCGATCTCCGCCGGGGTGCTGGTGCTGACCTCCCGCGACGGCACGCTCGGCACCACGGCCGGCTGGCTGGAGCTGGCGAACACGGTGTTCGCGGCCCTGATCGGCATCTGGGTCAACCGGGTGATCGCCCGTCACGGACGCAGGCTCGCCGTGGTCCGGTCGGTGGCGGAGGCGGCGCAGCAGGCGGTGCTGCCCGCGCCGCCCGACCGGGTGGGGCCGCTGGCGGTCGCGGCCTGTTACCGGGCGGCACAGACCGAGGCGCTGATCGGCGGGGACGCCTACGCCGTGCAGGAGACCCCGTTCGGGGTGCGGCTGCTGATCGCCGACGTCCGGGGCAAGGGGCTGCGGGCGGTGGCCGCAGTGTCGGTGCTGCTGGGGGCCTTCCGGGAGAACGCCGAGCGGGCGACGGACCTGCCGGCGCTGGCCGACGCCCTGGAGCACTCGCTGGCCCGGGAGAGCGCCGGGAGCGACGAGGAGGTCCGTACGGAGGGCTTCATCACCGCGCTGCTGGGCGAGGTCGACGGTCTGGACGGCGGCCTGCGGCTGCTGAACTGCGGCCACCCCGGGCCGTACCGGCTGCCCGCCGACGGGGGAGCCGTCACCCTGCTCCCGGCGCGCGATCCCGGTCTGCCGCTCGGCATGGGCGGCCTGGGGGTGCCGCGGTCCGGGCCGGACGCCTGGCCGTTCGCGCCGGGCGACACGCTGCTGCTGGTGACCGACGGGGTGACGGAGGCCCGGGACGGCGCGGGGGAGTTCTACGACCCGGCGGCGCGGCTGACCCCGCTCGGGCCGTTCGACCGCCCGCAGCGGCTGATCGACGCGCTGGTGCTGGACGTCGAGCGGTGGACGGGCGGCCCGCGGGACGACGACATGGCCGTCCTCGCGGTCGCCCGCAGGTCCTGAACCCGCCCGGTCTGGAATTTTCGTCCAGATCGGACGTATAGTCCAGAACATGGAGACGCGCGAAACCGACCCGCGGGTCCGGCTCTGGGGCCCGGTCTGCCAGGCCGTCGCCCTGCTGCTCGGCCCCTACGCCGAGGTCGTGCTGCACGACGCCGAACGGGACCGGGTGCTCGCCATCTGGAACCCGCACGCCGGCCGGGCCCCCGGCGACCCCTCGCTGCTCGGCGAGCTGGACCGGCTGGAGCCCGCCGCCCAGGACGTCTTCGGCCCGTACGAGAAACTGCTCGCCGACGGCCGGCGGCTCTCCTCGGTGAGCGCGGTGCTCCGCGGCGAGGACGGCCGGCCGTCCGCGGTGCTCTGCGTCAACCTCGACCGCACCCCGCTCGACCAGGCCGCCGCCGTGCTCAGCCGGTTCGCCGCCCCCACCGTCGAACGGCCCGAGCCGCTGTTCGAACAGGACTGGACGGAACGCGTCCAGGAGATCGTCGGCACCCACGTCCGCGAACGCGGCCGCCCGGTCGAGCGGTTCGGCCGCGTCGAGCGCATGGAGGTGCTCGCCGACCTCGACCGGGCCGGCGTCTTCGCCGTCCGCCGCGCCGTCCCCGTCGTCGCCACCGCCCTCAAGGCCTCGCGCTCCACCGTCTACGCGCTGCTCGCCGACCTCAAAGCCCCCCGGAGCCCCCGATGACCCGACTGCCCGACTTCCGGCTCGAGACCTACTTCTCCCGCTGGGAGTTCACCGCCCGCCACCACCTCACCGCCTCCGACGCGCAGACCATGACGATGGCCGACCTCCTCGACCTCGCCGACGCCGAGGACCGCCACGCCTGGCAGAACCTCGCCCTCGGCTACACCGAGACCTTCGGCGACCCCGGCCTGCGCGAGGCGATCGCCGGGATGTACGACACCGTCGGCCCCGACGACGTGATCTGCTTCGCCGGAGCCGAGGAGGGCCTGTACATCGCCATGCAGGCCCTGCTCGAACGCGGCGACCACGCCGTCGTCGTCACCCCCAACTACCAGTCCGCCGAGACCGTCCCGCTCGCCCTCTGCGAGGTCACCGGCGTCGCCCTGGACGAGAAGCAGGACTGGGCCCTCGACCTCGACGCCGTCACCGCCGCGCTGCGCCCCACCACCAAGGTGGTGTCCGTCAACTTCCCCCACAACCCGACCGGCAAGGTGATCGACCGGGCCGAGTTCACCGCGCTCGCCGCCCTCTGCGAGGAACGCGGCATCCACCTCTTCAGCGACGAGGTCTACCGCGGCCTGGAACGCGACCCGGCCAGGACGCTGCCGCAGGCCGCCGACCTCGCGCCGAGCGCCCTCTCGCTCAACGTCACCTCCAAGTCCCTCGGCCTGCCCGGCCTGCGGATCGGCTGGATCGCCTGCCGCGACCGCACGCTGCGCAGCCGGCTGGAGCGGGCCAAGCACTACACCACCATCTGCAACTCCGCCCCGAGTGAGGTCCTCGCCCGGATCGCGGTCAAGGCCCGGGCCGGCATCCTGGAGCGCAACCGCGGCATCATCGCGGCCAACCTGCCGCTCTTCGACGCGTTTTTCGCCGGGTTCCCGGACCTCTTCGAGTGGCGGGCGCCCGACGGCGGCTGCGTCGCCTACCCGCGCTACCTCGGCGCGGACGGCGTCGAGGCGTTCTGCACCCGGCTGGTCGAGGAAGCCGGTGTGCTGCTGCTGCCGTCCGGCATCTACCGCTCCGAGCTCACCGACACCCCCGCCGACCGCTTCCGGATCGGCGTCGGCCGCAGCAACCCCGAGCCCGCCCTGCAGGCCTTCGCCGACTGGCTGCGGACCCGCCGGTGACCGCCGACGACTTCGTGGCGCGGCTGCCCGCCGCCTTCTGGCGGGTGCCGTACGCCGGGGCGCGCTTCCCCGGCTCGCGGGCGGTCGCCGAGCGCCCCGGACTCGAGCACGGCGCCAACTGCCAGCAGTTCGCCCGCGCCGTGCTCGAACGGTCGGGCCTGCTGGTGCCCGCGCTGCGCTCCAGCGAGCTGTGGACGGACACCGCGAGCACCGTCCGGGTCTCCGAACCGGCCGCGCTCGACCTGCTGTTCTTCGGCCGGAACGAGGATCCCCGGGGCGCGCACATCGGCGTGTGCGCCGGCGGGGACACCGTGCTCCACCTGTGCGCCGAGGTCGGCCGCCCGGTGCTGTGGAGCCTCGCCGACTTCGCCGCCCGCGAGCGCTACCGCGTCCCGCTGGGGGCCAAGCGGGTCACCGCGCGGGTGCCCGCACCCGCGGCGGCCGATCGGGCGGCCGCCGCGGATTGGTAGATTGTCCGGCGCAGCAGTGCCCCGGTAGCACCGGTAGAACCGCACCCACACCGGAGGGAAACCTCGTGTCACAGCCGTCCACCACCACGTCGGTCGGACCGGAGCAAGGGGCGGAACTCGCCGCCGCCCGGGCCGCCTACGAGCAGCTCCGCACCCGCGGCCTCAGCCTCGACCTCACCCGCGGCAAGCCCTCCCCGGAGCAGCTCGACCTCTCGGACGCGCTGCTGACGATCCTGCAGCCGGGCGACGTGCGCTCCGCGGACGGCACCGACTGCCGCAACTACGGCGGCCTGCAGGGCCTGGCCGAGCTCCGCGCGGTCTTCGCCGAACTGCTCGACGTCCCCGCCGACCAGCTGTTCGCCTGCGGCAACGCCAGCCTCACGGTGATGCACGACGTGGTGGCGCACGCCATGCTCTCCGTCCTGCCGGGCGCCAAGCAGCGCTGGGCGGACGAGGACGAGGTCCGCTTCCTGTGTCCGGTGCCGGGATACGACCGGCACTTCACCATCTGCGACCGGTTCGGCATCACCATGGTGCCCGTCCCGCTGACCGGCGAGGGCCCGGACATGGACGTGGTCGAGGAGCTCGTCGCGACCGACCCGCGGATCAAGGGCATGTGGTGCGTGCCCAAGTACAGCAACCCCAGCGGCGAGACCTACAGCGACGAGACCGTCCGCCGGCTGGCCGCCATGCCGACCGCCGCGCCCGACTTCCGGCTGCTCTGGGACAACGCGTACGCGGTGCACCACCTGACGGACGACCGCACCCCGCTGCTGCCGGTCCTGGCCGCGTGCGAGGAGGCCGGCCACCCCGACCGGGCGTTCGTCTTCGCCTCCACCTCCAAGATCACCGCGGCCGGCGCCGGCGTCGCCTTCCTCGGTTCCTCGCCCGCCAACATGGCCTGGTACGCCAAGCTCGCCGCCGCCCAGACCATCGGCCCGGACAAGGTGAACCAGCTGCGGCACGCCCGCTTCTTCGTCGACGCCGCCGCGGTGGAGACCCACATGGAGCGCCACCGGCAGCTGCTGGAGCCCCGCTTCGCCGCCGTGTACGAGGTGCTGGAGCGCGAGCTCGGCCCGCTCGGGATCGCCACCTGGACGCGGCCGCTCGGCGGCTACTTCGTCAGCCTGGAGGTCCCGGAGGGCTGCGCGTCCGAGGTCGTCCGCCTCGCCAAGGAGGCCGGCATCGCGCTGACCCCGGCGGGCGCCGCCTTCCCCGGCGGCCACGACCCGCGCGACAGCCAGATCCGGTTGGCCCCGTCCTTCCCGTCGGTGGACGAGGTCCGCTCGGCCATGGAGGGCGTGGCGGTCTGCGTCCGTCTCGCCGCCGCCGAGCGCACCGCGGCCTGACCCGCCACCGGGTTCCCCGCACCCCGCCCGAGGCCCGCCGTCGAAGGTGTACGGGCTTCATGCCCCCGAACCGACCTCCCGAGTGCCCTTTGAAGGCTCCTAGGTAACGGGTTCGGGCGGGGTGGATGTCGGTACGGCGGTCTTCGGGGCCATCCGCAGCGTCACCACGTAGGAGACCACCACCGCGACGATCACCAGTGGCATCACCGTGAGACTCTCCGTGCCGAGCAGCAGGGTCGCCAGCAGCACGGAGGTCATCGGCAGCTTCAGCATCGCCACGCTCATCGCGCCGACGCCCATCGCGAACGCGGTGGTGGTGTCCACCCCGGGCAGGTGCGCCAGGGCCATGCCGCCGGCCCCGCCGACGAACACCGCGGGGAAGACCGGGCCGCCGCGGAAGGCGCTGAGCGACAGACCGTACGCCAGCGCCTTGCAGACCACCAGCAGCACCAGGACGCCTGCCGTGTAGGAGGAGTTGTCGGCCAGCAGCGGGCCGATGGTGTTCTCGCCGGAGTAGAGCACGTCGGAGATCGGCTTGTCGCTGATCGCCGCGTACACCAGGGCGACCACCCCGACCAGTACGCCCATCAGCACGGTGAGCGGCAGCCGCCGCCGCTCCACCACCGGCTGCAGGCGCAGTGCCGAGCGGCGGATCCCCTCGCCGAGCAGCGCTGCGATCACTCCGACCAGCAGCGCCCAGCCGAACTCGGAGAGCGAGGGCCGGTCGGCCTGCGGCACCTGGTGCAGCGTCAGCGAGTAGGTGCCGAGGCCGGTCCAGTGGCCGAGGCCGGTGAAGATCAGCGAGCCGACACCCGAGGCGAGCAGCCCGGGTACCAGCACCACCCCGAGCATCGGCCCGGCCAGCCCGGAGGCCTCCATCAGCAGGAAGGCGCCGACCAGCGGCGAGCCGAGCAGTTCGCTGATCGCCGCGAAGCTGCCGGCCGCGCCGAGTACGCTCACCGCGGTCGGTGGGGCGTCGCGCTTCAGCAGTTTGATCGCGCCGACCGCGACGCCGCCGCCGAGCGCGATCAGCGGGGCCTCCGGGCCGAGCACCACGCCGAGGGCGAGCGAGGCGATCGCGGCGAGCGCCACCCCGGGCACGGCCGCGACCGAGGGCGTGCCCCCGGTCTTCAGCCCCTCGGCGGGCTTGTGGCCGCCGCCGCCCGGCAGGTAGCGGATGGTCAGTGCGACCAGCACGCCCGCCACGGCGAGCGGCGCGATGGCCCACCAGTCCGGTGTGCCGTCGAAGCCGAGCCCCTTCGGCAGGTCGTCGTAGACCAGTGACTGCAGCTCGGAGACGAGGGCGAGGAAGCCGAAGGCCCCGGCCGAGACCGGCACGCCGAGCAGCGCCGCCAGCACCAGCACGGACAGGTAGCCCCGGGTGCGGACGATCGCGATCGGGTCCTGCGGCGCCGGGGCCTGCTGCTCGGTCGGTCCGGCCGGCATGCGCATCGTCTCCTCGACGTCGGGGCCCGGCCGGATCGCCGGGTGCCCGGGCCTCTGTGTCAGGTGGTACCACGTCCGGCCCGGCCGTCCGGGCCGCTGCGTGCGGCGGGCGCCGTGCCCGCCGCACCGTCATCCGTTCGGCCGACGCGGCCGGGCGCCCGGCCGCGTCGGCCCGCGGTCAGCGGGGCTCTGCGACCGGGTCCGCCGCCGGCAGGCGGCCGTCCTGGACGGCGTCGACCAGCGCCCTGTGGTCCCGCTCGTTCTGGTCGGCGTACGCCTCCGCGAACTCCGCCAGCGCGCGGTCGAAGACGTCCTTGCCGCCGAGGTAGGAGGCGATCGCGATGCGGTCCCCGGACCGCGCGTGGGCGCGGGCCAGGGTGAAGCCGCAGAGCTGGCCGAAGGCCTGCATTCCGGCGGGTCGCATGTCCTCGGCGACCGCGATGCCCTTCCAGTCGCGCAGCTGGCGGACATAGAAGTCGCGGCGCTTGCCGTCGATGCCGTCGACCCGCTCCCAGCCGAGGAAGATGTCGCTGGCCGCCTGCATCAGCCGCTGGCCGGACACCACCCGCTCGCCCTGGTTGCGGTACTGGCTCGCGCCCACGTGCGGGGCGAGCACCGAGGTGTCCGCCTCCTTGGCCTGCATGAACAGCGGGTCCTGGCCGTCCCGGCCGAGCATGAGGAAGATCCAGCAGCGGGTGCCGACACTGCCGACGCCGACCACCTTGCGTGCCACGTCGACCAGCCGGAAGGTCTCCAGCAGGTAGCGCCGGTCGGACGGGAGGGTCTTGCCGTAGCGCTCGACCAGGCTGCGGAAGAGCGTCATCAGCGCATCGCGCTCGACGTTCGGCAGCAGTTCGGAGATCGGCATCAGCAGCGGGGGGTCCGCCGCGATCCGGCGCCGGCCGTCGACGACCTCGGTGAGCTTCTCGAAGGCCTGCAGGCTGTCCCGGGTCCGGGCCTTGGCCATCGCCTGGGCCAGCCCGCGCTGCCCGCGTTTCGGCGCCCGCTCGGCAGCGAGCTCCTGCAGCATGTCGGAGTCCATCCGGGCGTACCAGACGTCGAGGTTCCGCATCCCGGCGAACCTGGCCATCGCCTCGCGGTACTGGCGGACGGTGGCCCGAACGATCTCCGAGCGCTCCTTGTCGTCGAAGCCGTTCGCCCGGCCCGCGATGACCAGGCTCGCCGAGAGCCGCTTGACGTCCCATTCCCAGGGGCCGGGCAGCGTCTCGTCGAAGTCGTTGATGTCGAACAGCAGCTGCCGCTCCGGCGAGGCGAGCAGCCGGAAGTTCAGCATGTGGGCGTCGCCGCAGAGTTGGGCACGGATGCCGGAGTCCGGGCTGCCGGCGAGGTCGGACGCCATGATGGCGGCGGCGCCGCGGTAGAAGCGGAACGGCGACTCGGTCATCCGGCTGTAGCGGATCGGCACCAGCTCCTGCACCCGCTTGGCCGACTGGGCCTCCAGGATGGCCAGCGGATCCGGCCGCTTCTTGCCCGGGCGGTACTCGGCGTGACTCGAACGGGGTGCCGCCCGGCGGGCCTCCCGGCCGCGCGCCGCGCGCTCCTCCGGGGTGGCGTGCGCCGCCGAACGGGTCGCCGGGTTCTGGTCCTTCGCCATGGCGTCCTCCTGCCTGACCGGGTGCGGCTGTGCGCCGCCCCGCTCGGGGCGGCCCGCACAGACCCTCCGATCATCGCCGCCCGCGCCCCGTCCGGCCTGCCGTGGGCGCGCCGGAACCACCCGTACGCCCATTCCCGGTGGTGGCCGGGCCGGGCGGCGCTTCTCCTGGTAGGGCGAACGGCCGCAGGCCCCGACCCGAGGAGAACAGATGGCGTCGAGCGAACCGGAGCCCGGCTCCGGTGAATCCGCGTCCGGCGGCGCCGACCACGGCAGGCCGCCGGAACCCGTCCCGCCGGGCGGCCCGCCGCCCGCCCAGGGCCCGGGACCCTCCTCCGAGCGGCCCACCGCGGCGAGCGGCGGCGCGGACGAGGTGGCGGCGCTGAAGGCGCGCCTCGCCGTGCTGGAGGCGACCACTCCGCCGCACAAGCGGGAGCACCACCGCTGGCGGACCTCCGGCGCCGTGGTGCTGATCGTGATCGCCTCGCTGCTCTCCATGCTGTCGGTGATGGCGGTCTGGACGGCCAACTTCGTCGGTGACACCGACCGGTACGTGCAGACCGTCGCCCCGCTGGCCACCGAACCGGACGTCCAGGACGCGATCACCAACCGGGTCACCACCGTGGTGCTCGACCAGATCGACGTCAACGCGCTGGTCAAGCAGCTCTCGGACACCGCCGCCCAGCAGGGCGTGCCGGAGAACCTGGCCAACCTGATCGGCAACCTCAGCGGCCCGATCAAGAGCGGCCTCACCGACCTGGTCAGCTCCACCGTCCACAAGGTGGTCACCAGCGACCAGTTCGCCACCATCTGGGTCGACGCCAACCGCCTGATCCACAGCACGCTCGACAAGGCGCTCACCGGCAAGGGCGGCGGCACCGTCAAACTCGAGAACAACCAGGTCTCCATCGACCTCGCGCCCGTCATCGCGAAGGTGAAGACCCAACTGGTCGACTCCGGACTCTCCGTCGCCTCGAAGATCCCGGACGTCCACACCAACTTCGTGATCTTCTCCTCCAAGGACGTCGGCAAGATCAGGACGTACTTCCGGCTGCTGGAGATCATGGGCAACTGGCTGCCGATCCTCACGGTGATCGTGGCCGCCGGCGGTGTCTTCCTCGCCGTCAACCGCCGCCGGGCGCTGATCGGTGCGGCGATCGGCATCGCCGTCGCCATGCTGCTGATCGGCGTCGCGCTGACGATCTTCAGAGCGATCTACCTGGACCACCTGCCGCCGGGCGCCAACCAGGCGGCGGCCGGAACGGTCTACGACACCCTGATCCGCTTCATGCGCGCCGGGATCCGTGCGGTCGGTGCCGTGGCCGTGGTCACCGCCGTCGGCGCCTTCCTGATCGGGCCGTCGAAGCCCGCCGTCGCGGTCCGCACCGCCTGCCGGCGGATCATCGGCTCGCTGCGGGACGCGCTCTACTCGCTCGGCATGAAGCTCGGCCCGGTCGGCCCGTTCGTGCACCGCTGGAAGCGCTGGATCGGCGTGGCCATCCTGCTGATCGGCGCGGTGATCCTGGCGACCTGGAGCTACCCCACCTGGGCCGTGGTGCTGTGGATCACCTTCTTCGTGGCGCTGGGCTTCGCCATCCGGGAGTTCCTCGACACCGGACCCGAGGGGGACCGGGGTGCCCCACCCGCCCGGACGGGCGGCCCGCCGCCCGCCACCGCCTGACCGCCCGGGGGCGGGGCCGACCGCCCCGCCCCCTTCCGGTGGGCTCAGTCCGCGACCGGCCGCCCGTGTCGGCGGCCGATCCGGCGCCAGACGCCGCGCTGGGTGCGGAGCGTGCCGGTGCCGACCGCCACCAGCACCCCGACGTTCAGCAGCAGCTGCAGGAACGACCCCCAGGACTTCTCCCAGTTCTCGAACGCCGCGGAGACGCTGACGTCCGCGGCCGCCGGAATGGTCGTCACCGAGATGAACACGCCGAGCAGCGCACTGGTCCGGGCCTCGGTGAGCGAGACGATCCCGACCACCCCGGCCAGGCAGGCCACCACGACCGAGAAGAAGTCCGGCGTGCCGATCAGGTTGGACACCGGGCGCAGGCCCAGGTCGTACGCCCGCGACTGCAGGCCGAACCCCCGGATCAGCAGCGCGAACAGAAAGGTGATCACCATGGCCGCGGGGAAACCGCAGGCCAGCGCCGTCAGTCCGCGCCGGACGGCCCGCCGGTCGCCGAGGTCGAGGCCCAGCGCCACGCCCACGATCGCCCCGTACTCCGGGCCGACGACCATCGCGCCGACGATCAGGATCTGGGAGTTGGTGACGATGCCGACCGCGCCGATCAACGCCGCGACCACCAGGTACAGGTAGAAGCTCGGCGCGTAGCTCCCCTGGGCGCGGATCCGCGCCTCGACCTCGGCCCAGACCGGCGCGTGCACGCGCCGGCCGAGGCTGCGCCGGCCGGCCTCCGCGGCCGGGCCGAAGAAGGCCAGGTCGACCGGTTCGACGACCACCGACCCGCGGGTGTCCAGGCCCAGCCCGCGCAGTCCGTCCAGCACCTCGTTGGCGCCGCCCGCCAGCACGTCGAAGGCCAGCGCATCGCCGTCCGGATGCCGGGCCGCGCCGGGCTGCACCAGCAGGTTGAGCACGCACGGGTCGGCCGCCAGCATCGCCACCGCCCGTTCCGTGAGGTCCGGCGGGCTCACCGCACGGACGTGGATCGTCGCCACCCGGTCCTCCCGCCGTTCCGACCCGCCTGTCCGGTCCTCCAGTAACGCCACCGCCGCCGCAGGGGCCGCGCAGACGCGCCGGAACGCGCCGGGCGCCGGCGGAGGATCAGGCGGGCGGGCTCAGCAGCACCGCCTCGTCCCCGGGGTGCCGGGACGGCGTGCGGCCCTCGGTGACGGGCAGCAGCCGGCCGTCCGGCTTCACCAGGAAGAGCAGCCGGTGGCCCGCCGGCAGCCCGCCGGCCACCGGCCGGGTGGTGACCCGCGCCCCCTCGCCGTACTGCCGGGCCAGCTCCGGACGGCTCAGACCCGGGCCGAACAGCGCCTCGCCGCCGGTGTACGGCGCCACCACGCCCCGGCTGCCCTCCGCCGGCGCCAGCCGGAACACGGCGCCCTCCAGCGACTCGTGCAGCGTCATCGACGCCAGCGCGTTGAAGTCGTCCTCCTCGGTGAGCAGCAGCACCCCGGTGATGCCCTCCAGCTCGGCACCCGCGCCGGTCGCCGCGGCGAGCAGCTCGCCCGGCGCCAGCTCCAGCCCGGCCGCGGTGATCCGGGCCTGGTCGGTGTCGGCGCCGGCCCACATCAGCACGTCCAGGCCGAGCGAGCGCAGCGCCACGCCGAGGTCCACCGCGAACGCGTCCCCGCCGACCAGCAGCGGCCGCGACCGCGCCGGACGCAGCACCCCGAGCCGCCCGGCGACCGGATGGGCCGTCAGCCCGTACACCGTCACCGTCGCGACGATCACCACGAAGGTGGCGGGCAGCAGCCGCTGGGCTCCGTCGACGCCCTTGGCGACCAGGGCGGCCGAGAAGGTGGAGGCGGTGGCCGCCGCGACGATCCCGCGCGGGGCCATCCCGCCCACGAACGCCCGCTCCGCCCGTGACACGTCGGTGCCCAGCGTCGCCAGCAGTGCCACCACGGGCCGGACCACCAGCACCAGCGCCGCGGCCAGGCCCAGCGCCGGCAGCACCACATGCCGCAGCGAGGCCGGGGTGACGGTAGCCGAGATCGAGACGAACAGCAGGCCGATGATCAGCGAGACGAGGGTCTCCAGGAACGGCCGGCGCACCGGCAGGTCGAGGCCCGGCAGATTGGCCAGCGCCATGCCCATCACCACGGCGGCGATCAGACCGGTGTCGTCGCGCAGCGCGTCGCAGGCCGCCGCCGTCCCGATCACCGCGGCCAGCTGCGCCGTGGTGCCGAGGATCTCGTTCGGCCGCAGCCGGTCCAGCACCAGCCACAGCACGGCGGTCCCCACCGCGCCGCCCGCACAGCCCACCAGGATGCTGAGCCAGAACCCGCCGAGCTCGCTGCGCATGCCGTCCCCACTGGCCGAGACGACGCCGTGGAAGACGAAGGCGCCGAGGATGCCCCCGATCGGGTCGATCAGTGTTCCCTCCCAGATCAGGATCCGCTGCAGCCGCTCGGTCGGGCGGACGTGGTTCAGCAGCGGCCCGACGACCGTCGGTCCGGAGACCACGAGGATCGCGCCCAGCATCACCGCCGACCGCTTCGGCATGTCGAGCAGCGGCACCGCCAGGGCCGTCGCCGCCGCCCAGGTGATCAGCGTGCCGAGCCAGATCAGCCGGACGACGACCCGGCGGGTGTGCGCCTGCAGCCGGCGCAGCTCCAGGCCGAGGCCCGCGTCGTAGAGGATGACCGCGACGGCCAGCGAGACCAGCGGCGAGAACGCCGGGCCGAGCAGCCGCTGCGGGTCGACGGTGTCGGTGAGCGCCCCGGCGCCGAAACCGACCGGCAGCAGGACGAGCAGCGCCGGGATCCGCAGCCGGGCGGCCAGCAGCTGGGAGGCGGCGGCGAGCACCACGATCAGGCCGACACCGAGCAGGATCTGGTCGGTCGTCACGGCCGTGCCCAGTCCGCCGGGCTCCGGTCGGCCGCCGCGCCGGCCCGCCCGTCGGCGTCGATCGTCGGGTCCGGCGCGGGGTGCGTCTGCGGGCGGTGGCGCGTGGTCCGCACCGCCGCAGCCGTGCCGACCGGCGCCAGCCGGCGCAGCACCCGGTGGCGGAGCACCGGAGCGACGCGGGGCAGCGGCACCGGCACCGGCGCGCGGTGCGCGGCCGGCGCGAACGCGGTGGGCTCGCGGGCGGGCGGCAACTGCGCCCGCGGGCTCGCCGGCGGGAGTGGTGCGGTCGTCATGCGGCCCTCGATCGCTCGTTCCGGACAGCAGGCGGCACCGGCGGGGCACGCGGGCCCGCGCGGTGGCCCGCGCCAGCCTTCCCGCGCCGCGCTCCGGGCGCAGGGCACGGCTCGCAGCACTGCGCCGTCGGGGTGACGGCTGTCCCTCGGACGGAGCAGCTCTGCGCGGGGCGCCCGACCGCCGAACCCGTGTGCGCCGTCGCACCCCGGGTCTACACTCGCGGTCTGACGCCAGGTCAGGCCGGGGCGCGGTGCGCGTCCTGCGGGGGGCGGCTACGGGGGTGCAGGTGGCTCAGGGCTCGGCGCGCGAGAGCGCCCGGATCGGTGGTGTGCGCACGACCGCCAAGTACGAGGTCGACGCACTGGTGAAGGACCTCATCGGCCAGTTCAGCGGTGCCCGGCTGCCGATGCCGGTCGTCGTGCTGTACGCCGAGGACGACGACCCGGAGCTCGACCGCGAGGTCCGCGGCGTGGTGCACGCCGTCCAGGAGGCGCAGGAGGCCGGCGGACTGCCGTACCGCGTGGTCGCCGGCGCGGACGGCGACGACCCGCACCGCAACGCCGTCGCCGTCGTCGACTCGCTGGCCAAGGGCCCCTGGGCGCGCCGCGGACCCGCCTGGTACCGCAGCTACCCCGCACCCCGCTCCCGGCTGATCGCCGCGATCGAGGCGGCCGCCCGGCACGCGCTCGCCGACCCCGCCCTCGCCGGCCGGCCGCTCGACGACCACGTCGAGACCGTCCTCGGCCGGCTGCGCGACCTGCACTGGCGGCCCGAACCGCGCCCGGTCGGCGGCGAACTGCAGCGGCTGCTGTCGCCCGTGCTCAACTCCACCAGCCTGATCGGCGCCTTCGTCCTCGCCGGGCTCACCAGCCTGCTCACCCAGGCCACCTGGCAGATCGTCGTCCTCGTGCTGCTCGGCGCGCTGCTGCTGCTCGGCGTGACCGGCTGGGTGCGGCGCAACACGGCGCCGCTCTCCTGGCTCGGCCGGGCCAGCCGCTGGTTCGCCACCACCACCTTCCTCGCCGCCTCCGGCCGGCAGGCCGCCGCCTGGTCGCTCTGGCGGCCCCGGATGTCCTGGGACGTCACCCGGGCCCGTGCCCGCGAGGTCGCCGGCGAGATCCTCAAGGCCCAACTGCCGGGCACCCCCGACGAGGAGAAGGACCGCGCCCAGCAGTTCCACCTGCAACTGCGCACCCTCGCCCTGCTGGAGGACCTCCGCTGGGCGCACCGCTCCTGGGCACCGGACCTGCGCGGCCGCAAGCGCCGCGTCCCGCCCGTCGTCTTCGTGCCCCGTGCGGACGCCCGCAACGGCGTCCTGCGGGTGCTCGGCGCGATCTCCGACGTCCGCAGCCGCCGCAGCGAGCAGGACCCGCTGCTCGTCCTTGCCGCCGTCGCCCACGCCGACGTCGCCGCCTGGCTGGAGGACGCCGGCACCGCCCCCGTCACCGTGCACGCCGTCGGCTCCCGCCGCCGCGGCCCGTACGAGAACTGGGTCAGCGACCTGCGGGTCCGCCAGGCACCCAGCCGCGGCCGGGCGCTGGCCTGGACGCTGCCGGTCCGGCTCACCCGGTACCAGCTGGGCGCCGGCGAGACCACCCGGCTCGCGCCGGTGCCGGTCGGCCGCTCCTGGTGGTTCCTGTGGTCCCGCTGGACGGTGCTCGCCGTCCTCGTCCTCGCCGCCTGCGGCGGGGTGCTGCGGGTGCAGCAGCTCGGCGACCGCTACTGCGAGCCCCGGCTGCTCGGCTCCAACCCGGACGCCGTGTGGCGGACCGATCCCGGCGGCACCCGCGAATGCGTGGGCGTGGCGACCGGCGGCGTCTCCTTCGCCGGAGACGGCGGCGGCATCCGCCTCAGCGGCACCCTGCCCGGCGAGGGCACCGACCGCACCGGCGCCGCCGTCGGCCTGGAGACCGTCGAGGCCGCGATCCGCCGCGAGAACGCCCGGGTCGACGCCCTGCCCGACGTCCGCTACGTCACCGTGGTCTACGCGGGCTCGCTCACCACCGCCGCCGGGCAGCAGTCCCGCGCGCTCAACAGCCTCAAGGAGCTCACCGGCGTCCACCTCGCCCAGCTGCGCAACAACGCAGGCGACCCGCTCAAGATCAAGGTCCTGGTCGCCAACGGCGGGCAGGACATGTACTTCCAGACCGAGATGGTGCAGCGGATCGTCGACGTCGCCCGGCGGGACCGCTCGATCGTCGGCGTGGTCGGCCTCGGCCGCGACACCGCCGACAGCGACAGCGCCCTCACCCTCCTCCAGCAGGCCGGCCTCGCCGTCGTCAGCACCACCAACTCGGGCACCTACCTCGCCAAGGGCCACGTCAACTACTTCGGCCTCGCCGCCACCGACCAGGAGGAGGCCGCCGCGCTGCGGCAGATCGTCGACGGCCTCGCCCTGCCGCCCGCCGACCGCTGGGCCGCCGTCCTCACCCGCACCGCCGGCCGCGACGACCGGTACAGCCCCGAACAGGCCCAGTACGGCTCCGCGATGCTCAAGGAGGCCGGCTTCCAGCTCATCGGCGGCCGACCCCTGGAGTACGGGCTCACCAGCAACGGCGACCCCGACTTCGAGGCGGCGCTCAGCACCAGCTGCCACTCCGAGCACCAGCCCGCCGTGCTCTACCTGGCCGGCCGCGCCGACGACGTCAACCAGCTGATGCGGCGCCTCGCCGCGGACGCCGGCTGCACCCGGCCGCTCACCGTCCTCACCGGCGACGACCTGACGAAGGCGCAGTTCCGCACCGGCGCCACCTGGATGGCGCCGCAGGCCACCCTCTACTACACCGCGCTCTCCGATCCCTCCGTCACCGCCCGTGCCTCCGACCTCGCCGAGGTCGCCGCCGCCGAACTGCGGCTCGCCCCGCGCGGCGGCAACCCGTACGAGGACGACGTCTTCTCCGACGGCGCCCTCGCCCTCGCCTACGACGCCACCGCCGCCCTCCAGGCCGGCGCGGCCAAGGCCGGCGCCTCCCAGCAGGGCGGCGTCGGATCGGTGATGGCGGGCCTGCGGGCGGTCGAGATGAAGAACCGGGCCACCGGCACCGTCGACTTCCGCGACACCCGGCCGCTCGCCACCGGCCCGCAGCCGGGGCACGGGCTGCACATCATCCGGGTACGGCGCGGGGCGGAGGGCGCGCCGCTCACCGAACGCATCTGCGGGCGGGCGGCGGGGGACCCGCGGCCGCTCGGCGGCTGCACGCCGTGACGGCGGAGGTGTCCGCCGCGGAGCGCCACCAGCGGTGCGAGGCGAGTGCGGCCAGCCCGGCGCCGGCGGCGTTGAGCAGGACGTCGTCCACCGAGGACACCCGGTCCAGCCACAGGACGTACTGCGCCGCCTCGACGAGGACCGAGCAGCCCGCCCCGAGCGCCAGGATCCGCGGCACGGAGGCGAGCGCCGCGAACCGCACCGGGGCGAAGAAGCCGAGCGCCGCGAAGACCAGCAGGTTGCCGACGACCTGGACGGTCGCGGTGACCGGGGCGCCCGAGAGGACCGCGACCAGGTCCCGCAGCGGCACCGCGCTCACCCGGCGGGGCGCGGTGCCGGCCCCGGCGCCCGGCAGCAGGATCATCCACACCCACGGCACCGTCCCGTAGACGATGCCCACCTCGGCCAGCGACCTGCGCCGGGCCAGCTCCGGCGGGCTGCCCACGGCCGTCCGACGGCGTGCCAGCACCCGCACCACCAGCGCGGCCAACGGCAGGCCCGCCGCCGTCAGGAACACCACGCCGTTGACCGTGCCGAGCCAGCCGTGCCACCCCGCGTGGTGGTGGCGGAGCGGCCGTTGCGCGAGGAATGCGACGAGGGCCGCACCGAGGACGGTCGGACCGGCGAGCACGATCCTGCGCGTGCGACGGGCAGCTGCGGGGAGTGCTGCGGTGCGGTCCATGGCTCCACTGACGACGGCCGGCGTTGCGGTGGCGCACCGGTGTTCGACGCGCACGTGATGCACGGACGGCCCGGCACCGGGGGACAGACGCGGGCGGGCACCGGAACGGTTCCGGCGGCGCAGGCGCCGCCACTGCCCGCCCGGGCGGTCAGACGGGGTGGCCGGCGGACCTGAGGCCCTCGCGGACGGCGAGGGCCGCGGCGACGGCGCCGGCGTGCGCCTCGGGGCGGGCGTCGGTGGCCGCGGC
>NZ_JAHTIK010000001.1:7300314-7538603 GCF_025655475.1 Kitasatospora sp. DSM 101779
GTTCGGCGGCCTCGGCGACCCGCCGGGCCTCCTCGTCGGTCAGCCGGGCACCGTCGCGGCAGGCGGCCCGGCGCTCCCGCAGCGCCTGGACCTCGCGCAGCGCGCGGGCGAGCACCACCTCCGCCTCGGTCACCCGGTCGGTGAAGTAGTTCGTCACGGCATCGCGGACCGGCGGGTCGTACGGCGCCGGCGACTGCTCTCGGTCGGCCATGGCAGCACGCTAACCGCGGGGGCGGCGGGCGGTGCGCAGCCCCGCGGGACACGGATGCGGTCGCATGTCAGCCCTTCACCTTCTTCCGGGCCTTCTTCCGCGCCTTCGCAGCCGCGGCGACCTGCTGCTCCTCGTCGGACCGCTGCGCCGCGTACAGCAGGCCGTAGCCGAAGGTGTCCTCGCCGTGGCGCCGGGCCTCGGCCGCGGCGTCGCGGATCGCCGGCTCGGCGACCACGCCGTCCTGGTGGGCGCCGAGCGGCCGCTGGATGCCCTTCATCCGCTTGCGCAGCCGCTCGGCGGGGCGTCCGGCGGCCGGTGCGGCGCACTCCGCCGCGTAGCGGGCCCGTTTGGCCGCCTTGCGCGCGCGGTGCAGGGCCCGATCGCGTTCGGAGCCGGGCGGCAGGCCGAGTGCGGTGCCGAGCCGGCGGACGGCCCGCCGGCGCTGCCGCTCCAGGACCTTGCGGGCCTCGGAGGTGCCGCGCCGGGCCCGCTTGCGCAGCGGCGGGCGGGCGGCGAGCTCATCGAGGGCGTTCAGCAGGGCGAAGTAGCGGCCGCCGTCCATGGCCTGCAGCGCCGTCCGGTGCGCGCGGCGGTAGCGGCGGGCGTACCGGGCCGAGATCCGGGCGGACACCTCGGCGGGCCGGCCGGCCGCGGGCAGCCCGGAGGCCTGTCCGGCGAGGCGTTCACCGAGCACCTCGGCATCCCTGGCCCGGCCGAGCACCTTGCCGAACCGGCGGAGCTCCTTGTCCAGCGGGTCGGTGACGGCACGGTCCAGCAGCTTGCGGTGGGCGGCGAGCGCGCTGCGGATGCGGCGTACGGTGACCCGCAGCCGGTGCACCGAGTCCGGCCGGTCGAGGCGGACGGCCGGGTCGAGGGCGTGGACGGCGGCCACCTGCTCGCGCAGGTACCCGGTGAGGGCCGCGGCGACGGATCCCTTCGGCGGCTCGGCCCGGTCGGCCGGTGCTTCCAGCCGGGCGCCGAGCACCCGGCCGAGCTTCGAACTCGCTGCGGATCTGCGCAGCCCCCGCGCGCGCAGCCGCTCCTCGACCTCGTCCAGCAGCCCGGGGTCGCCGTCGGCCAGCTCGACCTCCGTCTCCGTCCACTCCGTGCGTTCGGAGCCGGGGCCGGTGCCCATGGAGGGCGCCTTGGCCGACACCCGGTCGCGGACCATCTCGGCGAGGGTCCGGTGGTCGGCGTCGACCAGCAGGGTGACCGTCCGGTCCGTCCTCAGCCGGGCCACCGGCGCGAGCCGCTCGCCGCGGGCCGCGCCACGGACCAGCCGGACGAGCTCCTTGGGCGGCCGCTTGTGCCCGGCGGCCAGCGGCAGCCGGGTCTCGACGCGGATGCCGTTCGAGCCGGGCGTCTTCAGGTGCCAGCCGGCGTCGCCACCACCGCTGCGCCGGCGCAGGGTGATCCCGCTGCGCAGCAGGCGCAGGTCGGGGGTGTCGTAGTAGACGGCGTTCAGCTTCTCCGTCCCGCCGGGGACGACCCCGGACACCTGCGACAGCCCGTCGGCGGTCAGCTGGCGGTCGAGGGCGCCGTCGTACTTGCGCTCGTTCTCCTCGTGCACGGTGGTCATACCGAGCGTCTGTCCCTTCGGGGGCCGCTCCAAGCGGGGCAGCGGCCGGCGTTTTCGGGTGGTCCGCGGTTCAGTTCTGCTTGATCGCCGAGACGTCGATCTCCAGGACGACCCGGTCGGAGACCAGCACGCCGCCGCCCTCCAGCGCCGCGTTCCAGTTCACGCCGAAGTCCTTGCGGCTGATCGTCACCGAGCCCTCCAGGCCGACCCGGAGGTTGCCGTACGGATCGACGGCGTTGCCGGTGTACTCGAAGTCGAGCGTGACGGGCCGGGTGGTGGCCTTGATGGTGAGGTCGCCGGTGACCTGGTAGCGGTTGGTGCCGACCTGCTCGACGGTGGTCGAGACGAAGGTGATCTCGGGGTGGTTCGGCGCGTCGAGGAAGTCGTTGGTCCGCAGGTGCTGGTCGCGCTGCTGGTTGCCGGTGTCGATGCTGTCGGCCCGGACGGTGACGCGGCCGTGGGAGCTGCCGGGGTCCTCGCTGTCCAGGTGGGCGGTGCCCTCGAACTCGTCGAACGAGCCGCGGACCTTCGTCACCATCGCGTGGCGGGCCACGAAGCCGATGCGGCTGTGGGCGGGATCGAGCACGTACTCCCCGGTGAGCCGGGGCAGCGCGGTGGTCATGACGAACTCCTCCTCGGACGGGCCCGGCGGCGGACGGCCGGGCGGATGTTCCCCCGCCACTGGACTCCTGCCCGGTCTGCCCGCCGGGACACGCCTCGGGGGAGAACGCTCGGACGCGCGAACGGCCGGATGCGCGAACGGCTGCGGCCGCCCGCGCGGGGCGGGCGGCCGCAGCCGTTCGGAGGGGGCGGATCAGGCGTGCACCGCGGCGGCCGGCTCGTCGGCCTCGGCGCCGCCGTCCTGCGCCTCCTCGCCGCCCTGCGGACGGGCGTGCTTCGGCAGCAGGAAGATCGCCACGAAGACGACGGCCGTCATGGCCAGCTCGACGCCGAGGGTGACCTGCTCGGCGTGCACGAAGTCGCCGCCCTTCACCTGCTCGAAGAAGACGGTGCCGAGGATGGCGGTGCCCAGCGCCGCGCCGAACTGCTGCACCGAGGTGAGCGTGCCGGAGGCGGAACCGGTCTCGTGCGGCTCGACCGAGGCCAGCACGGTGTCGAAGAACGGCGCCATCACGAAGCCCATGCCGAGGCCGGTGACCGTCAGGGCCGGGGCCAGCTGCCACGGGGTGACCTCGGCGCCGGCCAGGTGCAGGGTGAGCATGATGCCGCCGACACCGAGCGCCATGACGACCAGGCCGCCGTGCATGACCTTGCGGCCGAAGCGCTGCAGGGCCTGCGAGGCGATGAAGGCGACCACCATGCCGAGCGAGGACGGGATGCCCGCCAGGCCCGCCTTGAACGGCGAGTAGTGCAGGCCGATCTGGGTGTAGAGGCTGAAGGTCAGCCAGAAGCCGGTCATCGCGGAGAAGAACAGCAGGCCGAGGACCATGCCGCCGCTGAAGCCGCGCTTGGCGAACAGGCTGGGCTCGACCAGCGGGTCGCCGCCGGTGCGGCTGCGCCGGCTCTCGTACCAGCCGAAGAAGCCGAAGACCGCGACGGAGGCGGCGATCAGGGCGAAGGCCCAGAGCGGCCAGTCGTGCTCGCGGCCCTGCACCAGCGGGAAGATCATCAGGGCCGAGCCGGCCGCGGCGAGCAGGGCGCCGAACAGGTCGAGGCGGACGGCGCGGGCGCTCTTCCACTCGGGCAGGAAGCCCAGGCCGCCGGCGATCGCGAAGAGGCCGAGCGGGATGTTGATGAGGAAGATCATGCGCCAGCCGGTGCCGAACAGGTCGGCGTCGACGAGCCAGCCGGCCAGGATCGGGCCGCCGACCGTGGACAGGCCCATGACCGGGCCGAACATGCCGAACGCGGAGGCCTGCTCCTTCTCGGAGAACATCTCCTTGAGCATGCCGAGGCCCTGCGGCAGCATCACGGCGCCCAGCAGGCCCTGGAAGACCCGGGCGGCGATCAGCTGGTCGGGCCCCTGGGCGAGGCCGCAGCCGATCGACCCGAGGGTGAAGCCGACGGCGCCGATCAGGAACATCCGGCGGCGGCCGAAGATGTCGCCGAGGCGTCCGCCGGTGATCAGGCCGATGGCCATGGCCAGGGTGTAGGCGGCGCCCATCCACTGGATGGTGCTCTCGCCGCCGCCGATGTCGGCGCGGATCGAGGGCGCGGCGATGTTGGTGACCAGCGAGTCGAGGAGGTCCATGACCTCGGCCGCGAGGATCACGAACAGCGCGGCCCACCGCCATCGGTAGGGGGTGGGGGTGTCGGTCATGACGTCTCCAGACGGGGAACAGCGTTTCTATCGAACGAACACTGTTCTACGGAGTCGATCGGCGTTCTGTCAAACGATATTCGTGGCTTCGAACGCTGTTCGCCCTCGGTTACGATGTTCGTCAACGTTCGTCGATCACGGACGTCCGTCCGTCACGCGGACCGGGCGTCCGCCCGAGGTGGAAGAGGTGCGCGTGACCTCGGAGATGCCCCCGATCCCGTGGCACAAGGCGCGCAGGGCCGACACCCGTCAGCCGCTCACGCCCGAGGCCGTCGTCGAGGCCGGCATCCGGGTCCTCGACCGCGACGGGCTCGAAGGCCTGACGATGCGCCGGGTCGCGCAGGAGCTCGGCACCGGCCCCGCCTCGCTCTACGCCCACGTGTCCGGCAAGGACGAGCTGATGGAGCTCATGCTGGAGCGCATCTCCGGCGAGATCCGGCTGCCCGACCGGCCCGAGCCCGAGCGGTGGAAGGAGCAGATCAAGGAGGTCTGCCGGGAGGCCCAGCGGGTCTACACCGCGCACCGCGACATCACGGTGGTCTCGCTCGGCGGCATCCAGCTCGGCCCCAACAAGCTCAAGGTCGCCGAGTTCGTCGTCGGCCTGCTGCTCTCCGCCGGCATCCCCCGGCAGGTCGCCGCCTTCGCGCTGGACGGCCTCGGCCAGCTGATCGACTCGGACGCCTACGAGGCCTCGCTCTACACCGCGAAGATCGCCGCAGGCGTGGACGTCGACGCCTACTTCGACGGCGTGCGCGACTACCTCGCCCGGCTCCCCGAGGAGCGCTTCCCGCTGCTCAAGGACATGGCGGAGACGATGGTCCACGGTGGCGGCGACGAGCGCTTCGAGTTCAAGATCGAGGTCTTCCTCCGCGGCCTGGAGTCGTACATCGAGCGGTAGCGACGCCCCGATCGAAGGCCGTCCCTCCCGACGGGTACGCTTAACGCAAAGATTGAGCTTTAGTGGCGCTCGGGGGTCCGCCACGCCTGCGGGGCCCCGGCGCCGACCGCACCCGGAGGGACGGCCATGTCCTCGACCCACCCCGCCCGCACCGAGCCGGCCCCGGCGCCAGCCTGGGCGGTGGGCGACCTCCTCGTCCACCGCATCGACGAGGTCGAACTGCCGCCGCAGACCGGCCCCTGGCTGCTGCCCGGCGCCACGCCCGAGGTGGTCTCCGCCGCCCCCTGGCTGCAGCCCGACTTCGCCGACACCGACCGCGTCCTGCGCCTGGCCAGCCACACCTTCGCCGTGGCGGCGGGCGGGCTGCGGATCCTCGTCGACACCGGCATCGGCAACGGCAAGGACCGCGCCAACCCCGCCTGGCACCGGCTGGCCACCGACTACCTCGACCGCCTGGAGCGCGCCGGCTTCCCGCCCGAGTCGGTGGACCTCGTCGTCCTCACCCACCTGCACACCGACCACGTCGGCTGGAACACCCGCACGGACGGGGACGCTTGGGTCCCCACCTTCCGCAACGCCCGGTACCTCACCAGCCGCACGGAATGGGAGTACTGGGCGTCCGCGGAGCTGGAGGAGCCCCGCCGTCAGATGTTCCGCGACTCCGTTCACCCGGTCGCCGAGCACGGGCTCCTCGACCCGGTCGACGTGCCCGCCGGGGGCCGGGAGATCGCGCCCGGCGTGGTGCTCGTCCCGATGCCCGGCCACACCCCCGGCCAGGTGGCCGTCCGGCTGGCGAGCGGCGGCGCCACGGCGCTGATCACCGGCGACTGCATCCACCACCCCGTCCAGCTCGCCGCACCCGACATCCACAGCCACGTCGACATCGACCCGGCGCTCGCCGGCGCGACCCGCCGCAAGCTCCTCGCCGACCTCGCCGACACCGACACCCTGCTGCTCGGCAGCCACTTCCCGCCGCCGACCGCGGGCCTGGTGCGCAGCGACGGCGCGGCGTACCGCCTCCGGCCCGTCCCGGGCGCCGCGCCCCGCCCGGCGGTCCCTCGCACCGAACCGGAGCCCGCGCCGTGAGACGGCACAGCGGCGGGACGGCGCCGTGAGCGGCGGACCGGCGACACGGCCCGGCGGCCGGAGCGCCCGGGTGCAGCAGGCCGTCCGGGCCGCGCTGCAGGAGCTGGAGGCGGAGGTCGGCCGGTCGGCGCTCACCGTGCCGCTCGTAGCGGCCCGGGCCGGAGTCACCCCGTCGACGATCTACCGCCGCTGGGGCGACCTGCGGGCGCTGCTCTCCGACGCCGCGGTCGAGCAGCTGCGCCCGGACGCGCCGCCCGAGGACCACGGCTCGCTGGCTGCGGACCTACGGGCCTGGGCCGAGCAGTTCCTCGAGGAGACGGCCGCGCCGGTGGGCCGCTCGTACCTCCGCGACGCGCTGCTCGGGGACCCGGGGGGCGGCAACGCCGGCCGCTGCTCCGAGTACGCCGCGGAGCAGATCCGGACGGTGCTGGACCGGGCGGCCGGCCGCGGCGAGGCGGTGCCGGACGCCGAGACGGTGCTCGACCGGCTGGTGGCGCCGCTGGTGTACCGCGTGCTCTTCCGCCCCGCCGGTCTGGACGTCGCCTACGCGCACCGGCTCGTCCGGGACGCGCTGGCGTGCTGAGGCGCCCCGCCCCCGGGCGCGGTCCGGGGGCGCGGCGGGGATCAGGCGGTGCGGCGGGCCGCGGCGAGGTGCTGCTCCAGGGCGGTGACCACCAGGCGGTGGTCCTCGGCCTGGGGGAGGCCGGAGACGGCGACCGTGCCGACCACGCCGACGCCCTCCACGGTGATCGGAAAGGCTCCGCCGTGCGCGGCGTAGGCGTCCGGGTCGAGCCGGGACTTCTCCTCGAAGGTCTCGCCCTTCGCCGCGAAGCGCAGGCCGACCAGGTAGGAGGAGCAGCCGTAGCGGTCCACCGTGCGGGTCTTGCGCAGGATCCAGGCGTCGTTGTCGGCCGAGCTGCCGGGCAGCGCGAAGTGGAAGAGCTGCTGGCCGTTGCGCCGGATGTCGACCACGACCGGCGCCTTCTCGGCCCGGGCGAGCCCGACGAGCAGGCTGCCGAGGCGCCAGGCGTCCTCGTTGTCGAAACCGGGCAGCCGCAGCCGGCGCTCCTCGTCCTCGATCCGGTGGATCAGGGCGGCGATCTCCTCCGGCGTCACGGGGCCCGTCTTCGGGCTGCTCATCGGGCGTTCTCCTCGGTCAGTGCGACGGTACGGCCCTCGGCGGCGGAGCGGCGGGCGGCCTCCAGGACGGCGAGGGCGGCGACGGCGTCGCGCGGGTCGACCGGTGCGTCCGCGCCCTCGCGCAGCGCGCGGACGACACCGGCGTAGAAGGCGGGGTAGTCGCCGGGGAGCGAGGGGTGCCGCGCTGCGCCGTCGACCGTGCCGAGCAGGCCGCGGTCGGCCTCGGCGACCTCGCCCCAGCCTGGGCCGGGGAGCTGCCCGGCACGGAGTGCGTCCTCCTGCGGGTCCATCCCGTGCACCGTGTACGCGGCGCGGTCGCCGAGGACGCGCAGGCGGGGGCCGAGCTGGCCGGCCAGGGCGCTCATCCACAGGTGGGAGCGGACACCCGAGGCGTGGGTGAGGGCGACGAAGGCGTCGTCGTCCGCGGCGGCGCCGGCGCGGCGGGCGTCCACCTCGGCGTGGACGTGCGTCGCGGGGCCGAAGAGGGTGAGCGCCTGGTCGACGAGGTGGCTGCCGAGGTCGTAGAGGATGCCGCCGGCGTCGGCCGGGTCGGCGGACTCGCGCCAGCCCTCCTTGAGCTCCGGACGCCAGCGCTCGAAGCGGGACTCGTACCGGTGCACGGTGCCGAGCGAGCCGTCGGCGACCAGCTGCCGGACGGTGCGGAAGTCGGCGTCCCAGCGGCGGTTCTGGAAGACCGTCAGCAGCAGGCCGCGGGTCTCGGCGAGGTCGGCGAGTTCGGCGGCCTCGGCCGCGGTGGCGGCGAGCGGCTTGTCCACCACCACGGGCAGGCCGGCCTCCAGGGCGGCGCGCGCGAGCGGCACGTGGCTGCGGTTGGGGGAGGCGACGACCACCAGGTCCAGCGCGGAGGGGTCGGCGAGCAGCTGCTCGGCGGTCTCGACGGCGCGGGCCTGCGGGTGCTCGCGGCGCAGCTGCTCGCGCCGCTCCGGGCTGGCGGTGACCACGGCATCCAGCCGCAGGCCCGGGGTGGTGGCGATGAGCGGGGCGTGGAAGGCGGCGCCGGCCAGGCCGTAGCCGACCAGGCCGACGCGGAGGGCGGGGTGCTCGGGATGCGGAGTGCTCGCGGTGGTCATACCGCCAGTTAAACAACAGCGTTTCCTAAGTGCAAGCCCGGGCGCGAGATCCGGTCGTGGTCCGGTCGCGGTCCGGGCGTGGTCCAGGCGTGGTCCAGGCGCCGTCCGGCCACGAGCAGTCCGGGCACAATGGCCCCATGACCTCGCACCCCGGCCCGACCGGCACCAACCTGGCCGGACTGCGCGACCACAACGCGGCACTCGTGCTCGGCCTGCTCCGAGCCGCCCCCGAGGGCGGCAGCCGGGTCGGACTCGCCGACCGGACCGGCCTCACCCCGCAGGCCATCGGCAAGATCACCGGCCGGCTGCTCGCCGAGGGCATGATCGAGGAGGCCGGCCAGAGCGCCTCCACCGGCGGCAAGCCCCGCACCCTGCTGCGACTGCGCGCCGAAGCCGCCTGCGCCGTCGGCGTCCACCTCGAACGCGACGAACTCACCGTCCTGCTCGTCGACCTGACCGGCCGCCACCTCCACCGGCACACCGGGCCGGTGGAGGAGGGAATCGCCCCCGGCGACGCCGTCGGCCTGGTCGCCGACGAGATCCGCCGCGCCACCGAGGCCCTGCCGGCCGGGGCCCGGCTACTGGGCGCCGGCATCGGCTGCCGCGGCCCGCTCGACCACGCCGCGGGCGTCCTGCACTGGTTCACTCCCGCCGGCCCGCGCGGCTCGTCCGACTGGCACCACTACCCGCTGCGCGACGAACTCGCCGCCCGTCTCGACGGACTGCCCGTCGTCGTCGACAAGGACACCAACACCGCTGCCCTCGGCGAGGCCCCTGCCACCCCGCGGCCGGGCGGCGGCCTCGCCTACGTCCACCTCGCCGCCGGACTCGGCGCAGGCCTGCTCCTCGACGGCGCCCTGCACCGCGGCACCCGCACCAACGCCGGCGAGTTCGGCCACCAGACCGTGCAGGTCGACGGGCCGCCGTGCGCCTGCGGCAACCACGGCTGCCTGGAGGTGCTCTGCCTCGCGGCCCTGGAACGCGGCGACCACGCGGCCGCCGCCCGACTGATCGGCGTGGGCGTCGCCAACCTCGTCCGGCTGCTCGACATCGACCGGGTGGTGCTCGGCGGGCGCGCCGTGCTGGCCGCCCCCGACACCTACCTCGACGGCGTCACCGCCCAGCTCAAGGCCCGCATCCCCGACCCCGAGTGGCAGCCCGTCCCGGTCACCCTCAGCGCCGCCGGTCACCTGGCGGTCGCCGCCGGCGCCGCCGAACTCGTCCTCGGCCCGCTCTTCGGCCGCCGGACCTGAGACGGCGGCCGCGGCGCGGCGGGCGCGTCTCGACCGGACAGCGGAGACATCTCCTCTCGTGCGCCACCGCTCGCCACCCACCGGCCTCTGCTGCTCCGGGACCAGCCGGCACCACGGCCGCCGCCCGGGAACGGCTCAGCGGGGTCGGTCGCCGGTGCGCAGACCGACGAGGAGCGCGTCGATCGTCCGGCGGGTGGTGGCGGCCATGTCCACCGCCTCCGGGGCCAGCAGCCACTGCAGCTGGAGGCCGTCCATCACCGCGATGATCGCGTTGGCCACCGACTCGACGTCCAGGTCCGCCCGGGTCTCGCCGAGTTCGCAGGCCTCCACGAGCGCCTCCGCCACCATCGCCCGCAGGCCCGTGTAGCGGCTGCGGAAGAAGTCCTGCGCGGGGTGGCCCTCGGTGACGCTCTCCGCGGAGAGCACCGCGTACAGCCGGACGATGCCCTCCCGTTCGGCGTTGCGCCGCACCGTCTCCACCAGGTGGTCGAGGAGGGCGAGGCCGCGCGGCCGCTCCGTCCCGAGCTGGGCCATCTCGGAGTCGTCCCGCAGCTCCAGCACGCCGCTGAGCAGGGCGGTCTTGGAGCGGAAGTGGTGCAGCAGGCCGGGCTGGGTGAGGCCCGCCCGTTCGGCGATCTCGGCGAGCGAGGCGTGGTGGTAGCCGCGGGTGGCGAAGGTCTCCACGGCGATCGCGAGGATCTCCTCGCGGCGTCGCGCACCGCCGGCCCGCGGGGAGCGGGCGCCGCCCGAGGTGCGGTGGGCAGAGCGTGCCACGGTGGGGTGGGAGGTGTGGTCGGCGGCGCGGTCGAGGGTCACCGGGTGAGTGTACGAGCCTCGGGCCCGCGCCCGTGGGCAGGTTACGGGCCGTTGCGCGGGCGGGCGTGTAGATGGGTGTGCGGCTCGGTGGGCACCGCCGGTCGCCGACGATCCGTCAAGCTTTGAAAAAAGTGAGGCAGAAGACTTACCTAGCGGTCGGTAGGTCTGATTGCATGTCAGCTGCCCTCAGCAGTGCACCACCCGGCGCGGCCCCTGCCGCCGCCGGACGCGCCTGTGTGCGCGTGTCCGCCCATCCACCGCGATACGGAGAGACACGTGGAACCCACCCGTCACGGCACCACCCGCCCCCCGCGCCGCCGTGCCCTGCTCGCCGGCGCCCTGCTCGCCGCCTCCGCCCTGGCAGCGGGCACCGTGCCGCTCGGCGCGGCGCAGGCCGCCGAGCCGGCCGTCGGCGGACGCCCGCTGCCGTACCTCGACGCCGGGCTGCCCGTGCAGCAACGAGTCAAGGACCTCCTCGCGCGGATGACCCTGGACGAGAAGATCGGCCAGATGACCCAGGCCGAGCGCAACGCCGTCGACGGCGACCGGGCGCAGATCACCGACCTGAAGCTCGGCTCGCTGCTCTCCGGCGGCGGTTCCACGCCCATCCCGAACACCCCCGCCGCCTGGGCCGACATGGTCAACGGCTACCAGCAGCGTGCCCTCGCGACCCGCCTGCACATCCCGCTGCTGTACGGCGTCGACTCCGTGCACGGCCACAACAACCTCGTCGGCGCGACCGTCTTCCCCCACAACATCGCGATGGGCGCGACCCGCGACCCCGGCCTCGTCCAGCAGGCCGCCCACATCACCGCCACCGAGACCCGGGCCACCGGCCCGCAGTGGGTGTTCGCCCCGTGCGTCTGCGTGGCCCGCGACGACCGGTGGGGCCGCACCTACGAGAGCTACGGCGAGGATCCGGACCTGGTCTCCCGGATGGAGACCGCCGTCGACGGCTTCCAGGGCGACAGCCGCAAGGACCTCGCCCGCCCCGACCAGGTGCTGGCCACCGTCAAGCACTACGCCGGCGACGGCGACACCGCCTACGGCAGCTCCACCAGCGGCAGCTACAAGCTCGACCAGGGCGTCACGATCACCGACCGCGAGCACTTCCGGACGGTCGACCTCGCCCCGTACGTCAGCGCCGTCCGCAAGCACGACGTCGGCAGCATCATGCCCTCCTACTCCAGCGTCGACTGGACGGAGGACGGCGTCGGCAACCCGGTCAAGATGAGCGCCAACAAGGAACTGCTCACCGACGTCCTCAAGCAGAAGATCGGCTTCGACGGCTTCCTGATCAGCGACTGGGACGCCATCAACCAGATCCCGGGCGACTACCCGACCCAGGTGCGCACCGCCGTCAACGCCGGCCTCGACATGTTCATGGTGCCGTACAGCGCCGGGAAGTTCGAACAGGCCCTGCTCGCCGAGGTGCAGGCCGGCCGCGTCCCGCTCTCCCGGATCGACGACGCGGTCCGCCGCATCCTGCGCGCCAAGTTCGAACTCGGCCTCTTCGAACACCCCTACACCGACCGCTCCAACGCCGCCTCCATCGGCTCGGACACGCATCGCGCGGTCGCCCGCCGGGCCGTCGCCGAGTCCCAGGTGCTGCTCAAGAACGCCGACCGGGCGCTGCCGCTGAAGGCCCACCAGAAGATCTACGTCGCCGGCGCCAACGCCGACGACATGGGCAACCAGGCCGGCGGATGGACCGTCACCTGGCAGGGGCAGAGCGGCAGCACCATCCCGGGCACCACGATCCTCCAGGGCATCCGCCAGTACGCGCCGGACGCGGCCTACAGCCGCGACGCCTCCGCACCCGCAGGCGGCTACGACGTCGGCCTCGTGGTCGTCGGCGAGACCCCGTACGCCGAGGGCATGGGCGACGTCGGCAACGGCCACACCCTGAACCTCTCCGACACCGACCGGGCGAACGTCGACCGCGTCTGCGCCGCCGTCCCCACCTGTGTCGTCCTCGACGTGGCCGGCCGTCCGCAGATCATCACCGGCGAACTGCCGAAGGCCGACGCCTTCGTGATGTCCTGGCTGCCCGGCAGCGAGGGCGGCGGCGTCGCCGACGTCCTGTTCGGCAAGCGGGGCTTCACCGGCAGGCTGCCGGTCAGCTGGCCGCGCAGCGAGGCCCAGGAGCCGATCAACGTCGGCGACCCGCACTACGACCCGCTCTTCCCGTACGGCTTCGGCCTCACCACCCGCCGCTGACCGCACCCGCGCCGGCCGCTGTCGCGGTCCCGGCACCACGCCACCCGCCGCCGCTGCCGACCCAGCGGCGGCGGGGACCCGCGGAGGGCCCTCCCGGCGCAGGAAGGGCCCTCCGCGTCGGACGCGCCACCACCGGGGTGGACCGCAACCGCGGACCACCGGCGCGGACACCGCCGTGCAGACTGGAGTCGTGTACCGAGCCTTCGTCCACGAGGCGGTCGTCGCCCTCGAACCCGGCGGCGACCCGCGCGCCCCCGGAGCCGCCGTCACCGTCGAGCTGTGCGGCGGCTGGGAGCACCGGCCGCCCTGCCCGCTCGCCCCGCACCACACCGCGCACGAACCCGCGGACGGCCCCGACGGGTACCGGCTGCGCATCCTCTTCGCGGCCGAGCCCGACGCCGAGGCCGAGGTGCGGGCACGGATCACTACGGCACTCGGCCGCGGCGGCCTCACCGGGCCCGACGGCGTCCGCACCCGCTGGCGGCTGCTCGCCGAAGGCCCCGGCACGCCGGGCCCCGAGGAGGCCGAGCACGCCCTGCGGCTCGCCGGATCCTGACCCACGGCGGGCGCCGGGACACGCGGGGGAGTGCCTCCGGGAGCGGCCCGCGGATCTCCCGCGCATACGATCGGGAGCACTCCGCCGCCGTCCGGTCGCGCACCGGGGGAAGACAGGTGCGCGCGTGATCGCGCTGGTCGTCAGCATGGGGACGCTCTTCGCGTGGGCCCTGGTGGCCGGACGGCTCGCCCGCTGGAGCATCACCGCCCCCGTCGCGATGACCGCGGCCGGCGTGCTGCTGACCGTCGGCCCGCACCCGCTGGTCACCGTCAGCATGACCACCTCCGACGCCGAACGCGCCGTCGAGATCATCCTCGCGGTGCTGCTGTTCACCGACGCCACCGCAGTGCCGAAGGGCGTCGTCCGCGCGCACCGCCGCCTGCTCGCCCGACTGTTGCTGGTGGCCCTGCCCCTGACCCTCCTCGCCGGAGTGCTGGTCGGCGGACTGCTCTTCCCGTCCGGCCGCTGGTGGCTGGTGGCGCTGTTCGCCGTGGTGACCGTCGCCGTCGACCTGGCGCCCGCCGCCGAACTGATCAAGGACAGCAGGCTGCCGTCCTGGCTGCGTGGTGTCCTCACCGTCGAGACCGGTCTCAACGACGGCATCCTCGCGCCCGTCTTCCTGTTCTGCCTGGCCGGAGCCGAGGCCTACGGCGACGCCCCGAAGCCCTCCGGGGACCCGCTCGGCCACGCCCTCGACGCCGTGCTCTGGGCCGTCGTCGCGGGTGCCCTGGTCGGCCGGCCCGGCGGCGTGCTGCTGCGCCACGCCTGGCGGGCCGGCTGGACGAGGCCCTCCGCCGTCCGGCTGGGCATCCTCGCCCTGCCGCTCGCCGCCTACGGGCTGGGCATCCTGCTCGACGGCAGCGGCTTCATCGCGGCCTTCGTCGCCGGGCTGTTCTTCGCCCCCGACGTGCGCGCCCTGCCTCCCAAGGCGCTGCACCTGGTCGAGGACGTCGGCGCGCTGCTCTCGCTCGCCCTCTGGTTCGTCTTCGGTGAACTCGTCACCCAGGCGTTCACCGGCGACTTCGACGGCCGGGTGGTCGCCTACGCCGCCCTGTCGCTGACCGTCGTCCGTGTCCTCCCCGTCCTGCTCGGCCTGATCGGCAGCGGCCTCGGCCGGGCCGACCGCCTGATGCTCGCCTGGCTCGGCCCCCGCGGCATGGCCACCATCGTGTACGGCCTGCTCGCCTTCAACGGCCTCGCCCCCGTCGACCCGCACGCCGCCGACCTGGTCGGCCAGTTGATGACCATGACCGTGCTCATGAGCCTCGTCCTGCACGGCCTCACCTACGGCCCGCTCGCCGCCCACTACGTCCGCCGCACCGGCCCGGACGGCGCCGGGTGAGGCCACGTCCCGCGGTGGCCCGAGCGCGCCGTGGGCGGAGCCGACGGGGTGAGGGACGAGGAGGTGTCGGCGCGGTGCGGTCGAAGGGCGGCCTCGCCGAACGAACGGGGAGTGTCCGTGAACGAGCCCGAGGCGGTGGCCGCCGCGCGGCAGCCCACGACCGCCTGGCTGGAGTCCTGCTTCGGCCCGAACACGGTCTGCCGGCCGACCGGGGCCGAACTGCCGGAGGAACTGGGGAACGCCGGAGTGCGGGACTTCCTGACCGCGGTCGGGGTGCCGGCCGTCCGGCTCTCCTTGGTGGACTGGGGCTCCGCGGGCCTCCCGCAGAAGGGCATGTGGGCGGAGGACCCGGACGAGCTCTACGGCGACCGCACGCCCGACGACGACTCGCCGCCCGTCTGCCCCGCGTACGGCATCGGCACCTACGGCCTGAAGCACCGCATGGTGCGCGGGGACACCGGCGTCGTCGAGATCTACGACCCCGAGGGCTGGGACCACGCCCGCGGGTACGGCGGCCACGCGGCCGGCACGCTGCCCGAACCGGTCGGGGCCCTCGGCCTGCTCGCCCGCTGGGAGGCACGCCTCACCGGAGAGGAGGCGGACGCCGCCCGCACCGAGTTCACGTCCCGGCTGGTGGCGTTGGGTCAGGGGCCGGACGACTCTTCGCTCTGGGACAACCTGCTGGAGGCGCTGGAGGACGAGTACGGGTCCTGGGAGGAATGACGGCCGGGCGTCGCCGCCCGGTGCCCGCCGGGCGGCCCAGCAGGATGCCGGTCAGGATCAGCGCCGTGCCGGCGAGCTGCCGCAGCGTCAGGGAATCCCCGGCGAGCAGGGTGCCGAGCAGCACACCGGTGACCGGATTGAGCAGACCGACCAGCCCCACCGTGCCGGCCGGCAGGTGCCGCAGGCCGGCGAACCACGCGGCGAAGGCGACGGCGGTGGCCACCACGGCGGTGTAGCCGAAAGCCGCCAGCTCGGACGCGCCGAGCGCCGGTGGCGGCCCCTCCACCGCGGCGGCGACCGGTAGCAGGAACAGCCCGCCGGCGACCAACTGCCAGGCCGTGGAGGCCAGCAGGCCCGCGCCGGCACCCCACCGCTTGCCGAGCACGAAGCCCAGCGAGGAGACCAGCATCGCTGCCGCCGAGGCGGCCACGCCCGGCAGGCTCACCCCGCCCGCACCGCCGAGCAGCATCAGGCATACCCCGCCGAGGCCGATCCCCGCCCCGACCAGGTGCGCAGGGCGGGGACGCTCGCCCAGCAGGGCCCACCCGGCCAGCATCATCGCCAGGGGAGCGAGCGCCATCACCGTGGACGCCACACTGGTCGCCAGCAGCTGGGACGCCGAGTAGACCAGCACGAAGAAGGCGCTGGTGTTGAGCAGCCCGAGCACGGCCGAGCGCCACCACCACACCCCGCGCGGCAGCTCCCGGCCCAGTGCGAGCAGCAGCAGCCCGGCGGGCAGCGCCCGCACCGCGGCCCCGAACAGCGGATGGTCCGGCGGCAGGAACCGCTGGGTGACGTAGTAGTTGACGCCCCAGGCCACCGGGGCCACCGCCGTGACGAGGATCCACCGCAGATTGCCTTCCATGGAAGACATCATATCTTCCCGGGAAGATATGATCGACCCATGGACCAGCCGCAGCCGCTCGACCACGTCGCCCGCATCCAGGCCGCCTGGGCCCGCGAGCGGCCCGACCTCGACGTCGCACCCCAGGGCGTCATCGGCCGCCTGCACCGTCTCGCCGCCCTCCTCACCGAGGAGCTGTCCGTGGTGTACCGCCGCTACGGCCTGGGCGAGGGCGAGTTCGACGTCCTGGCGGCGCTGCGCCGCGCCGGGGCCCCGTTCGAACGGGCCCCCGGCGAACTCGCCGCGCACACCATGGTCACCACCGGCGCCATGACCAAGCGGGTCGACCGCCTGGAGCGGGCCGGGCTGGTCACCCGCCGCCGCAGCGACGACGACGGTCGCGGCCGGGTGGTCGCCCTCACCCCCGCCGGCCGCGACCTGATCGACCGCGCCTTCACCGATCACATGCGCAACGAACGCCGCCTCGTCGAGGAGCTCTCCCCGGTCGAGGCGGCCGCCCTCGAGGTGCTGCTCACCTCCTGGCTCGCCCGGCTGGAGACCCCGCAGCCCGGGAGCGGTGCCTGATCCGGCGGTGGCCGGGACGCGTCAGGCGGTGCGGACCGGCTCTGGAACGATCGTCGCTGCGGGGGGCGGCCGTGCGTCCGCGCCCACCCCCCGCCTTACCGCCCGGCCCCCGCCCGAAGGGATCCCCGCCCCCGATGTCCCCGCCCGGCCGCCGCCCCGCCGGTACCGGTGCCGCCCTCCTCCTCGCCCTCTGCGCCACCGCCTGCACCCCGTCCGGCAACGGCGCGGCCGCCGCGCCGCCGCCGGTACCCCGGTGAGCGCGTCCGCCTCCGCGCCCGCGACGGCCGCGACGCCCGCGCACCCGCCGGTGCTCGCCGTGCTCGACTCCATCACCGGCGCCGCGGGCGGGCACACCGTGCACTACCGGCCGGCCGTGTTCTGCCCGCCTCATGCGGGGCACCCCGACGGCTGCGTGCGCGAACTCCCGGCCGACGGCCGGCCGTTCGCCGCCGCCGGTGACCCGAGGGCGGAGCGGGCGGAGTCGGTGGCGCTCACCGAGGACGCGCCGTTCTCCTGCTACCTCCCGAGCGGCGACCGGATCACCGTCGACCGTGCGGAGTTCGCGAACGCCGACGCGCACGGCGGCTTCGACCGGCGTGACGTGCCCCCGGTGGTCGAGTTGATCTTCGGCCCCTCCGGAGCCGTCACCTCGATCAGCGGCATCCGGACGGCTGTGGCCCCGTAACCCCGCAAGCCTCAGTGACCCGCGAGCTGGGCCCGGCGAGGACGCCCCGCGTTCCCGTCGGGCCGTCTCCGTTCCCGTCGGGCCGTCTCCGTTCCCGTCAGGCCGTCTCCGTTCCCGCCGGGCCCTCCGGCTCCGCTCCGGTCGAAAGGCGCGCGCCCGACGACGCCCGCGACACGTACCCTTCTCGCTGTCCGATGCCACCAACTCGCCGAGCACGACACGGATTTACCCGGATCGAGTGAGCCGCGGCAGGACACGCCGAGCGCGCCGTCGGCCCCCTGGAAGGATCGTGCCCGCACCGGTCCCCGGCCGGCCCGCCACCCGCACTCCCTCACAGCGTGCCCCGACCGGCACCTGCCCGCCCGCGTACCCCCGCACCGGACCCGCACCGCACTCTTCACACCCGCATCGCACGGCAGCGCCAGACCGGCAGCCCGACCGCCGACCCGAGGAGCAGCATGTCCGAGCCGAACGTGACCCCCGACGACCGACCCGTCCCGCCCGTCCCGCCCGTCCCGCCCGTCCCATCCGCGCCGTCCGTCCCCTCCGCCCCTCCGACGGAGGAGGACCACCCGCGCGACGAGCAGATCCGTGCCCGCTTCCCCGGCGACCAGCGGATCACCGCAGGGACCACCATGTCCACCATGGCGATGCTCCGCCGGATGCCCCAACTCGTGCGCCGTGCCATGGCGCTGGCCTGGGCCGCCGACCGTGCGGCCACGGCCGGACTGCTGGTCTGCCAGCTGCTCTCCGGCCTGTTCGGCGCACTCGCGCTGTTCGCCACCACCCGCACCCTGGACGCGCTGCTCGTCCCAGGCCCGGTCGACGCCCATCTGCTGGACGCCGCACCCTCGTTGACACTGCTCGCGGTATCCGCCGGCCTGCACGCGGTGCTCGGCATCGCGGTCGCCGCGCTCGCCGCCCGGGTGTCGCCGCGGGTCAACCGGGAGGCGGACCTCGCACTGATCGCGGCCGGCTGCGCCGCCGAGCTGAAGGCCTACGACGAGCCCGCCTACAACGAGCAGTGGGAGTCGGCGGACCGCGGCGCGGCCACCACTCCGGACCTGCTCTCCAACGCCCAGGACCTGATCGCCTCCACGGTGTCCCTGGTCTCGGCGGCAGGCGTGCTGGCGACCCTGCACCCGTGGCTGGTGCCCTTCCTGCTGCTCGGCTCCGTGCCGAGCGGTGTGGCCGCCGTCCGCACCGCCCGGATCCACTACCTGGCCGCCGTCACCACCAACGAGGAGCGGCAGGCGCTGCGGATCTACCGCTGGTTCCTGATCGACAAGCTGCGGGCCGACCAGGTCCGCTCCGACCAGGTCACCCCGTTCATGATGGCGACCTACCGGGAGGTCGAGGGGCGTATCGCGGCCGCCACCGACCGGGCCGCCCGGCAGGCGGCCCGGGTGTCCCTGGTGGCCGCCGTCGGCAGCGGCGCGGGCAGCGCACTGATCTGGGGCGCGCTGCTGTACCTGGTCGCCTCCGGCCGGATCGGCCTCGCCGCCGCGGGCGGTGCCGCGTTCGCGCTGCGCACCGCCTCGACCGGCGTCCAGGGCATGGTCGGCAACGGTGCCCGCCTCTACCGCACGGGCCTGTACCTGGACGACTTCTTCACCTTCCTCGACGAGGCGGGCGGCCACCGGATCCGGCGCGGCGACGTGGTGCCCGGGGCCCCTGCCGTGGTGGAGGTCGAGGACGTCTCCTACACCTACCCGGGCGACCAGCGGGAACCTGCGCTGGACCGGGTCAGCATGACGTTGCGGCGCGGCGAGGTGGTGGCAGTCATCGGGCAGAACGGCAGCGGCAAGTCCACCCTGCTCAAGTTGCTCGCCGGGCTCTACCTGCCGCAGTCCGGCCGGATCGCCTGGGACGGCGTGCCGGTCGAGCAGCTGGACGCCGAGGGGATGTGGACCAGGGTGGCCCGGGTGCCGCAGGAGTTCGCCCGCTGGCCGCTGCGGGCCGCCGAGAACATCCACCTCGGCCACGGCGGGGGTGACCGGATGGCGGAGGTGCGGCGGGCCGCCCGCAGGACGGGCTTCGACGAGGTGGTCACCCGTCTCCGCTCGGGCTGGGGCACCCTGCTCGCCCAGGGCTGGCTCGGCGGCGCGGAGCTGTCCGGCGGTGGCTGGCAGCGTGCCGCCGTCGCCCGCGCCCTCTACCGGACGGCACTCAACCCGGGCCTGCTGATCCTGGACGAGCCGACCTCCGACCTCGACCCGCGCGCCGAGCACCGCATCCTGCACGCCCTGCGCGAGTACGCGCCGGAGCGGATCACGCTGCTGGTCACCCACAACATCGCCAACGCGAGGGTCGCCGACCGGGTGGTGGTGATGGACCGGGGCCGGGTGGTGCAGACCGGCACCTGGGCGGAGCTCGCGGAGCAGCCGGGCGGGCTGTTCCGCGAGCTCCTGGACCTGCAGCGGGACCGGACCGTTCCCGGCCAGCGGCCCGCCGCCGATCCGGTCGGCTGAGCGGGGCCGCTGAGCGGAGCCGCGCGGCGGTGGCGCCGGCGTGGGGTCAGCCCTCGCGCAGGCCCCACGGCGAGCCGTACTCGGTGAGCAGGTCGAGGAAGGGCTGCGCGGGCAGTGCCTCGGGGCCGAGCACGCCGGAGCCGGACCAGGCGCCGGTGGCGATCAGCTCCAGGGCGACGACCGGGTTGATCGCCGTCTGCCAGACCACGGCCTGCGAGCCGTACTCGCGCATCGACCACTGGTTGTCGACCACGTGGTACAGGTACACCTCGCGCGGGCGGCCGTCCTTGGTGCCCTTGACCCAGGTGCCGGCGCAGGTCTTGCCGTGCATCCGCTCGCCGAGGTCGGCGGGGTTGGGCAGGACGGCGGCGACCACGTCGCGCGGGGAGACCTTCGCCGGGCCCAGGTCGCTGGCCACGGCCACCGGCTCGGTGCTGTCCAGGCCGAGCGCGTGCAGCGTCTTCAGCTTGTCGATGAAGTCGTCGCCGAGGCCGTACTTGAAGGTGACCCGCTTGGCGTCGACCCAGCGCGGCACCAGCAGCACCTCCTCGTGCTCGACGTTGACGCACTCGACCGGGCCGATGCCCTCCGGGAAGTCGAACACCTCGGGCTCGCTGAACGGGGCGGTGGTGAACCAGCCGCGGTCGGCCTCGTACACCACCGGCGGGTTGAGACACTCCTCGATGGTCGTCCAGATGCTGAAGGACGGGGCAAAGTCGTACCCCTCGACGGTGAGGTTGGCACCGTCGCGGATGCCGATCTCCTCGATCTCGTCGAAGAGCTCGTCGGCGGCGTGGCGGGCGAAGACGTCGGAGAGCCCGGGTTCCACGCCCATGCCGACCAGGGCCAGCCGGCCGGCCTTCTCCCACTGCTCGGCGCGCTCGAACTGGGCGTCGCCGAGCTTCACCCCGCACAGCTCGTACGGCCGCTCGGGGTGCGGGTGCGAGAGCGACATCGCCATGTCGACATAGTGCGCACCGGCCGCGAGGGCGGCCTCGAACAGCGGCATCACGAAGCGCGGGTCGGTGGCGTTGAGCAGCACGTCGCAGTCGTGCTCGGCCAGCAGGGCCCGGACGGCGGTCTCGTCGGAGGCGTCCACCTGCCGGGCGCTGAACCTGCCGCCGGCCCCGCCGAGCGCGGCGACGGCGGCCTCGGCCCGGGCGGGGTCGTAGTCGGCGACGACCATGTGGTCGAAGAACGGGCGGCGGGCCGCGATCCGGGTGACGGCCGTGCCGACGCCGCCGGCTCCCACAAGCAGTACTCGCATGGCAGAACTCTTCCTTCCCCGGCGGGTTCCCGCCTGTCGGAAGGAAACTCCCGGTGGCCGTGCAAGGTCAATGGCGTTGGCATAAGATCCGGTGCAGCCGTCCGAGGGGAGCAGTGCAGTGCCGAAGCAGGTCGTGCCCGAGTCGCAGCGCCGACGGCGGCGCCCCACCAAGCTGGGCGCCGTCCTCTCCGAGCAGCTCATCGTGCAGACCGCCCTGCGGATGCTGCGCGAGCATGGCGGCAGCGGCCTCACCGCCCGCCGCCTGGGCCTCGCACTCGGCTGCGACCCGAGCGCCCTCTACCGCTACTTCCGCGGCATGGACGACCTGACCCTCGCCATCGGCGACGAACTGATCGGCAGGGCCCTGGAGGGCTGGCGCGCCACCGGCCGCTGGCAGGACGACCTGCGCGAACTCGGCCTGCGCATCCACCGCTCCTACCTCGACCACCCGCAGGCCGCCGCCCTCACCGCCAGCCGGGTCACCGGCCGGGACCGGGAGATCGCCGCCGACGAGACCGTCCTCGGCATCCTGCGCACCGCCGGCTTCCCCGACCCGGCGGCCGTCCGCGTCTACCACGCCTTCATCGACCAGGCACTCGCCTTCGCCGCCCTGGACGCCGCCTCCCTGGCCCTGCCCGCCGAGGCCCGCACGGCCGACGAACGGATGTGGGAGTCCACCTACGCCCGCCTCCCCGCCGACACCCACCCCCACATCGCCGCCACCGCCGGCCTCCTCGCCGCGCGTATGACCGACAGCGCCTACCCGGTCGCCCTGGACATGCTCCTCGACAGCGCCGAACGCCAACTCGCCGCGTGCAGGTGACGCCGCGTCATCTGAGAACGGACATGCCGGTGTCCGACCGGACGGAGCCGCGGCGGCGTGCCAGGATGGCGGCCATGCTCCCCGTGCACGTCGTCCACACGGCCGATCTGGACACCAGCACCCGCTCGGCCGCCCGGCGACTGCTCGACGAGGTCTTCGCGCCGGACATGACGGACGAGGACTGGGAGCACTGCCTCGGCGGCCTGCACACGCTGGTGTGGGACGGCGCCGAGCTCGTCGGTCATGCCGCCATCGTGCAGCGCCGTCTGCTGCACGGCGGGCGGGCGCTGCGCACCGGCTACGTGGAGGGCGTCGCCGTCCGCGCCGACCGGCAGCGGGGTGGGATCGGCTCCGCGATGCTGGCCGAGCTCGTGCGGATCGCACGCGGCGCCTACGACCTGGCGGCGCTCGGCAGCACCGACAGTGCCGTCCCGTTCTACACCGCCCACGGCTGGCAGCCCTGGCGTGGCCGCACGTACGCCCTCACCCCGGACGGCATCCGGCGCACCCCCGAGGAGGACGACGGCATCTACGTCCTGCCGCTCGCCGTTCCGGTCGACGTGTCCGGCGAACTGGTCGCCGACTGGCGCGAGGGCGACGTGTGGTGACGCTGCGCCACGAGTCGACTGTCACCGGCCGGCGGTACGTTCGCCCGCATGGGAGCGAGTGGGTGGTTGTACATGACGCCTTGGCAGGAGAGCGAGCAGGCGGCGCTGGACGGTCTCCGCGAGGCGGTCTTCGCGTGTGATGCCGGGTACTACCGGGAGGGCGGCGTCGACACGCCGGCCGCTCTGACGGCGAGCGGTTGGCTGGAGGAGGAGCCGGCGCATTCGGTGCTCGACGTCCACCGCGTCGTCCGCTGCGAAGAACCCGACACGGAGGACGAGGGTGAGGTCCGGGTCGTCGAAGGCCCCGAAGTCGTCGAGCTGTTCGGGACGGCCCGGCCCACGCGGGAGACCGTCGAGCGGGCCGTCGAGCACCGCAGCCGCGAGTGGTTCCCGCCGTTCGACCGCGGTTCCGGCTGCTGCACGGTCGTCTACGACGAGGACGGCAACCCGGTGGGACTCTGCTTCTGGGGCGTCACCGGCGACTGAGGCGGCCCGCCGGGCGCTCCGCGTCGCCGTGCAGCCGCTGTTCGGCGGTGCGCCAGGCCGCGGTGACGGCCCGGTGGGCGGCGGCGGTCGCCTCGCTGATGTCGCCGGTCAGGTGGAGCGGGGTACCGAGGTGGACGTGCAGGGCGGGGCGGCGCAGTGGGGCGGTGGCGAATCCGGCGAGCTGTTTGGCCGTGCTGCCCGAGCTCAGCCGGCGGGCACCGCACTGGCCGAGCGGCACGACCGGGGCGCCGCTCGCCGCGGCGAGGCGGGCGAGGCCGGTGCGGAACGTCCCGGGCTCGGTGTCGCGCGGGTCGCGGCGTCTCGGCAGGCCGCCCTCGCCGTAGATCAGGACGACGCGGCCGTCCGCCAGCGCCTCGGCCGCGAGGTCCAGGGCGGTGGCGGCCCGCGCCGTCCCGCGGTGGACGGGGATGTGGCCGCCGCCGCGCAGCACCCCGCCGAGCAGCGGGACGCGCCACAGCCCGGCCGTGGCCATCACCACCGGCTCGGTGCCCAGCCGGTGCAGGGCGGCCAGCACCACCCCCGGGTCAGCGAGCGAGCTGTGGTTGGCCGCGACGATGCTGCCCGCGGAGACCGGCCCCGCGGTCTCGGAACTGACGGACAGACGGCCGAGGACGGGCACCAGCGTGCTGGCGATCCGGCTGAGCATGGGTGTTCCTTCGTTGCCTTCGGCGGGGTGGTACCGCCATCCTCGCGGAGCCGCGCCGCAGGCCGCCTGAGTAGTGGTACTCAAGCCCGTACGGGTGCGGCCCGCAGCGGCGTCCGGTTCAAGCCCTGCCGCGGCCGACCCGGCTGCCCCACTCGGTGATGCCCAGCCCGAGGAGGACCGCGAGCGGTCCGGGCCACCACACCGGTGTCAGCAGGCCGAGCGTGCAGCCGACGGCCGTCACCACCGTGCCGACCGCCCACAGCCGCGGGGAGGCCACCCGGTGGCCGAACCAGCGCGGCGCGCGGTCTCGCACCAGCGCCGGTACCGCCTGGACGAACACCACCAGCCACACCGCCACCGTGCACGCCACCCGGAACGTACTCACCGGACCATCTCCTCGTCGTCGCCCGGCCCTTGCCGGGGAGCGGATCCTCCCACACCGCCGGGCCCCGGGCGCGAGGGGCCGGTCCGCTGGTCCGCTCAGGGCGCGGCGAACAGACCGGGAAAGGCCGGGGCCAGCCACGGCTTGCGACCCCAGGCGAGCACCTTGCCGCGGGCGAGGGCGGTGGTGGCGGTGTAGCGGCCGAGGGCGATGAGGAGAAACGCCACCGGCTCGGTCATGATCGTGCAGTCGGGGTGGCGCGGGGGCTGATCGCTCACCACGGCGGCTCCGTCCGTGAAGGTCACCGCGAACCCGTCCCCGCCACGGACCCGCAGCCGGTAGCAGGCGTTGTGGCCGGCGGCCGAGCGGGGATCGACCACCCGCGGCATGGCCGTCCGCAGGAACGGCATCGTCAGCTCGACCCGGTGGCGGTCGATCGGGTGCGGCCGCCCGAACGCGACGGCGATGTCGTAGAGGTGACCCAGCATGTGGGTCAGCAGATAGGCGCCGAGGGTGTCCAGGTCCATCGGACCGAGCGGGGTCACCACCGGGTCGCCTCCCGCGCGCGGGCCGGCCGCAGTGGTGAACTCCCGCGCCTGTGCGGCGATTTCCGCGCCGAGCACGCCGAGGTCCCGCTCCGGCCGCTCGGCCAGTGAGGCCGCGTTCGCCGCCGCCAGCGACCCGGGGGTGCCGTCCCCGTACGACCGTTCCGCACCGGCGGCCAGTGCGGCCATCAGCTCGTTGGCCATCGCGAGATGGGCCGCGGCCTCGGCCACCGTCCACTCGGCACCGGGTATCGGGGTGCCGCCGTCGCGGTCGGCGAGCAGGGCCACCGCCTCGTCACCGACCGCGGTGATCGCGTCGAAGAGCCGGGTGCGCGCGGCGCCGGGGGAGTGCTGGGGGAGCGGGAGGGTCATGGTGGTGAAGAGTGACCGACTCCCGCACCGCTGTCCAGACCCGCGACACGATCAGGAGGCTGCGCGTTCCTGCTGCTCCGTGACCTGCCCGGCCCCGGCGGGCCGAGCGGTGCCCGGTCGCTCGGACCGCGCAGACCGGGCGGGCCGGACCGGTCGCGCGGGCCGGACTACGCGGGCGAGCACCGCGGGTGCCAGCAGCCGCTGCGGCGGCTCCGCCAGGTTGGCGACGGCGAGGAAGGCCCGGCCCACCCCGGCGTCGGACTCGGCCGCCCGGTGGATCCGTGCGACGTACCGGTTCAGCAGCCGGACCCGCGGCGAGCGGCGGCCGTCCACGAACGGGAAGCGCAGGTCGCCGCCGACCGACATGTCCCAGGCCACGTCGGTGATCGAGGCGGCCCGCCGGAAGAACCGCCGGGCCAGCGGCTCCCCGGACGCCTCGGCCAGGCACTCCCGCAGCGCCGCCGCCTCGCAGGCCGCCACCGTCATGCCCTGCCCGTAGGTCGGGTTGAACTGGCAGAGTGCGTCGGCGAGGACGAGGTATCCCTGCGGGAAGCGCTCCAGACGCTCGTAGCGGCGGCGGATCGAGACGGGGCTGCGCATCAGCCGCGGGGCGCTGAGCGGCTCCAGGCGCTCCAGCAGCCGGTGCAGGTCGGGCACGGGCAGGCGCTGCGCGAAGCGGTGGTAGCCGTCCGGGTCGACCGGTGGGACGTCGCCGTTCATGCCGAAGAGCGTGACCAGCCAGCGGTCGCCCTCGCCGCTGAGCGCCACGCCGCCGCGCGGCGCGTCCGCGGAGGCGCCGACGACGAACGCGTCCGCGTCCGCGTCGCCGGGGCGGCGCCGGTACTCCCGGGAGACGTACACCAGGCCGGAGTCCACCCGCTCCTCCGGCGCCGGCGCGTAGCCGAGCGCCCGCAGCCAGGTGGCGCCGCGGTTGCTGCGGCCGGTGGCGTCCACCACCAGGTCCGCGGCGAGCACCTCCGGCTCCGAGTTGACCCGCAGCAGCCGCACGCCGGTGACCCGGCCGCCCGCCGGGCCGGCGACCGGTTCGAGGACCTCCGTCCGCTGCTGGATCTCCACGCCCGGCAGCGCCGCCACCCGGGAGCGGAGGTAGCGCTCAAGCTCGGGGCGGCTCACCATCAGGCAGGGGATCCCGGACGGTGCCCGGAGCAGCCGCCGCCCGTCGTTGAACCAGTTCACGTCGGCCTGCACATCCCGGACGAGCGCGCCCCGCGCCACCAGGTCCTCGCGCAGCCCGGGGAAGAGGTCCTGCAGGACCTCGAAGCCCTTCGACAGCATGCCGTGCGCGTGGTGGCTCTGCGGCACCCCGCGCCGCGGCCCGCCGCCCTCGGGCAGCGCGTCCCGGTCGACGACCGTGACCCGGGCGAAGCTCTCGCTCAGCACCCGCGCGGCCAGCAGCCCGCCGATCCCCGCCCCCGCGACGACCGCGTGGTCCCGTCCAGTCCCGTCCCCGTCCTGCATGGCGTCCCCCTGTCCCGGGCCGGAGCGGCTGCCCTCGACCGAGCCGGCCGTCCCCGACCGAACCACTCTGCCCGGTGCCGATTGACGACCGATTGACGACGGATTGACGCCCCCGACCGCCCGAACGCCCCCGACCGCCCGAACGCCTCCGGCGCCCGGAACACGCCCGTTCCGGACCGGGGTCCGTGCGGCGGTGGCGGGCCGCCCGCCCGCGCGGGGAAGCTGGAGGGAGCGGGGCACCACCGCCGGCCCGCCGGAGGGACGACCATGAGCGACGACGCGCAGCAGCAGCCGCCGGACCGGCGGCACCACCGGCCCGACGGCATGGACGACGCGACGGTCGAGGCCCTCGGCCTCCTCTCCGAGGCGCTGGAGATGACCGAACGGGCCAGGGGCCGGCTCTACGACTTCCACCAGCTGACCGGCGGGGCGGACCGGATCGTCGCGCTCGCCGCGCACGCCCTGCGGGACGCCGGGCACGGCGAGTGGGCCGACCTGGTGGTCCGCGAGGTGCAGGGCCGGGACGTACTGCCGGGCATGTGGACGTACCAGGTCGTCGAGACCTACAACGACGGGTACTACCGGGCCTTCGTCGAGGCGGAGCGGCAGGTCCGCGAGGCTCTGGCGCCCGGCCGGGACCACATCGCCGAGGCCGAGATGCGGGAGCGGCGCGAGACCCGCTGAGCGGCCCCCCGCCCCCGTTCGGGCCGGTTGGGACGGCGTGAGAGCCTGGGCGGCATGAGCGAGACGATCACCGTCACCACCTGGTACCTGGAGCAGACCTCCCGCGCCGACCTGGTGGAGGCCCCCGCACCGGAGAGCCTCCCGCTGCAGATCCTCCGGGCCGAGGAGGCCGGGCCGGAGTTCGCCCGCTTCCTCTACACCGCCGTCGGCGGCCCGTGGACCTGGACGGACCGGCTGCCCTGGAGCCACCGCCAGTGGCAGGAGTGGCTGGACGGCGAGGGCGTGGAGACCTGGGTCGCGTACGTGGCGGGCACCCCGGCCGGATACGTGCAGCTGGAGCCGCGCGGGGACGGCCGCGTCGAGGTCGCCTACTTCGGCCTGCTGCCGCAGTTCATCGGCCGCGGCCTCGGCCGCCACCTGCTGGGCTTCGGGCTGGCCCGCGCCTGGGACCTCGCCGACCGGCACCCCGCCCTGCCGCCCACCGGCACGGTCACCGTGAACACCTGCTCGCTGGACGGGCCCGCCGCCCTGCGGACCTATCGGGCCGCGGGCTTCCGGATCGCCACCACCGAGACCGCCGAGAGGCGCGCCGTCGCCACCCCCGGCCCCTGGCCCGGCGCCCACGCCTGACGTCCTCCGATCCGGCCGCAGCCAACGGCCGAGGAGGTGCCCGGGCCGGGGCGCGGACCTGCGGCGTGCCATCGAAGGCGATCGAGCAGCCGTAGGTGCCCCCGCGTGCCCCTGGATCAACCACCCGACCCTCCTGAGAAGACCTGCCCTGGCGTGGGCGGCGGCGGCCCCGGCCGGGGCGCGCCGTGCGCGACTCCGGGAGGCGCTGTGATCAAGAGGCGCGAGGAGCTGCCCGCGGGCGTGACCGGTTTCGAGACCGGCGGCACGTTGTCGGCCGAGGACCACCGGGACGTGCTGCTGCCCGCGCTGACCTAGGCGGCCGAGGGCGGTGAGGTCCGCTTCGTCATCGTCGTCCCCGAGTTCCACGGGATGACCGGCGGCGCCCTGCGGCAGGACCTCACGATGGGCGTCGAGCACCTGCGGGAGTGGAAGCGCATCGCACTGGTCACCGACATCGGTGGATGACCCACCTGACCGTGCTCTTCGGCCGGATGACGCCCGGCAGGACGAAGACCTTCCCGCTCGCGCAGCGGGAGGACGCCGTCGCCTGGGTGCGGGGCGGCGACTGACCCGGCCACCGGCCCGGGGAGGACCCGGTCGGCGTGACCTTGCCGGCGGCCGCTCGTTGGTGGGGGCGGGACAGGCCGCCGGGCACGAGAAACCCCGACGGAGCGAGGGGCCGGTGTCACCGGTCCCGTCCCGACCAGGGCCGTCCGCGGCACCCGGGGCCGGTGCGAGACCGTCCGTGGCAGCCGGGCCGGCCGCACCACCGTCACGGGGGTTCCCCACCTTGTCCTACCGACCTGCCCTCAGTGCCGCCAAGGCCACCGCCGCCCTGGCGCTCGTTCCGGGGGTGCTGCTCGGCGGCCCGCTCGCCGGCCCCACCGCCGCCTCCGCGGCCGGTCCGTCGAACGACAGCGCACCGGTCGCCGTCCGGTGGGAGGACCCGGGGCACCGTTCGGTCGAGGCCGCGCCGCCGCTGCGGGCGGACCGCGCCGCCGGTGTGCCGCTGCCCGACCGCGGACTCGGCGTGCTCACCGCCCACCGCAGCGGGCTGCGGCTGCAGGCCGACGACCCCGGCGCGGCGCGGGACTCGCGGGCCGCGGACGGCATCGGGGTCCGCACCGCGCCCCTTGCGCCCGCCGACGCGCAGGAGTGGCTGGTCCGCCCGGCCGCGGACGGTCGGCTGCTGATCCAGTCGCTGCTGACGGGCGACGACGCGGAGGGCCCCCTGCTGCTCACCGCCGAACCGGACGGTACCGTGCACCTCCGGTCGGACCGGGCGCGCGGCCTCGCCGACGACCCGGCCCAGGTCTGGTCCTTCGTCCGGGTCGGCGACCCCGACCCGCTGCACCTGGAGCCGCAGCCCTCGCGCGCCCGCTTCACGATCCGTGCCGACGGCGGCGGCTGCCTGACCGACCGCGGCCGCGCCGCGGCACCGGTGGTCGGCAGCTGCGACACCCCGCGGGCCTGGTGGACGGCCGACGGGCTGACCGCCTGAGACCCGTCAGCAGACGTCCCAGTGCCCCACGGTCACGGCCCGGTTGCACGCCGGGCAGACCCGCGCGGACTCCGCCGCCGGGTCCCAGGCCCCCGCGCCCACGGCCTCCATGTCCACCTGGCTCATGCCCTCGGCCTCCTGCCCGCAGAAGGTCCTGGTCAACGGGACGTCGGTGGGTGCCGCGTGCATGGTGGTGCCACCCGCCCCGCCGGGCAGGAGCACCGCACTGTCGGCCACCGGCTCGTGCAGAACGACGATGCTCATACCTCCACTGTTCTCCCCGCCCGCCCGCTCGGCACCCCCACCCGGGGCGAACCACGGGACGCGGGCAGAATCGGGCCCGGGACGGAGGGGAGCGATGGGATTCATCGGCGTGTGGGTGCTCGCGCCCGTGCCGGACGAGGTCGTGGCCGAGCTGGCCGCGGTGGTCGGGCCGGTGGTCGAGGCACAGCGCAACGACCCGCACACCCGGGAGCTGTGGCAGCACTGGTGTGCCGCACCGGAGGCCGTCGGCGCGGAGTCCACGGACCGGGCGGCGACGGCGGCCTTCGACGTCCTGTCCGGCGCCTGTCCGCTGGACGCCCACGTCGAGGAGCTGTACGCGGCTCTCGACCGGGTGCCTGCCGCATGGCGGCCGCTGGTGCTGACGGTGACCTGCCGGAAGGGATTTCCCGCGGCGGCCCTGGCGCACGGGCTGGGCCCCGACCGGTTCGGACGGCTGCCCGGCTGGTTCGGGGACTTCTTCCTCGACTCCGGGCAGGTGCGGGAGGCACTGCCGGAGGTGCTGGCCTCGCTGGACCTGCCGGACGGCGAGCGTCCGGCGGTCGAGCGGCGTACCGCGGAATGGCTGTCGGACTACGGCGGCGGCCGGCCGGAGGAGGCGGTTGCCCTGCTCGGCGGCATCGGCCCGCTGTGGCAGGCCGCCGCGGACGCGGGCGCGGGCCTACTCGGGTGCATGTTCGTGCCGGGCTGAGACCGGACGCCGCCGATGCCGGTGCCTAAGGGCGTGCCGGACACGGGCGCGGCGCAGTCCGCGGTGCCGTCGAGGGCGTCGGCCAAGCGGCGGAGGTCTGCCGCCATGCCGTCCCGGCCGGGGCCGTGGCAGGTGGCGGCCGGCGGCCGCCTCGCGCGGCAGGTCCGGTTCGTCATGCCGCTGCAGCAGTACCGGCCGGTGCGCGAGGTTGTGCATGCGGACCGGCAGGTACCCGTCGACCAGGTGCGCCGCGAGTTCGCGGGGCAGGGCGGCGACGGTGTCCGGTCCGGCGAAGGCGAGGTCCCCTGGGGACCGCGGGAGCGGCTGGTACCGGCCGGGCCCCGTCGGGCGGGGCCGCCCGGGCCGCGGGCGGTCAGAGGGCCTGCGTGGCCGGCCGGAGCAGGGCGCGGGCAGGTGCGGAGGGGTCCTCGTCGCCCGGCAGGGCGTCCTCCGCGGTGCGCTGGCAGGCCGGGCAGAGCTCGTGCCGGCCGGAATCGGTGATGACGCTGCCCCATCCACGGCATTCCGTACAGCCTCGAGCGAGGGCGACGTCGGCACGGGGGGCAGGAGCGGGAGCGGGGTGGGCTCCGTGATGCATGGGTGATGTCCTCGGTAGAGCGGTATCACTTCCACCCAGCTTGTCATGATTTCCGACCGAACGTCTGTGACTCATCTCTCCCCGTGTTCGGCGTGCGCGCAGCCGGCCGATGTGCGATCGCCGTGGGGCGCCGCTCCCGGTGATCGGCCGGCGGCCGGCGGCGGGACGGGTTGACGTCGCGTCGGATCCCCCGGTGACCGTCCCGGTCGACACCGGTCGGAGGGCGTCTGCGGCCCGGGGCCGCATGGAAGAATCACCGCGAGGCGGACCGGCGAGCGGGACGGGGCGAAGGGCATGACGGTGGAGGTACTGCGGGCGGCGGACCGGGCGGCGGTGCCGTGGCTGAACGGCGGCGGCGTGACCCGCGAGGTCGCGGCCGGGCCGGCCGGCTCGGGGATGACCGACTTCGACTGGCGGGTCAGCCTGGCGGACGTCGCCCAGGGCGGGCCGTTCTCCGTCTTCGCGGACACCGACCGGGTGATCACCCTGGTCGAGGGCGCCGGAATGACGCTGACCGTGGCCGGTGCCGTGCAGTCGCTCACCGAGCCGTTCCGGCCCTTCGCCTTCCCCGGGGACGCCGCCACCGACTGCCGGCTGGAGGGCGGCCCGGTGGTCGACTTCAACGTGATGACCCGGCGCGGCCGTGCGACCGCCCAGGTCGAGATCGCGGACGCCCCGCGCCCCGTCCGGGCACCGGAAGGCGGCACCCTGCTGATCGTCTGCCTCGCCGGTACCGCCGCGCTGGCCTCCGCCGGTCTCGACCTCGACCGCTTCGACGCGGTGCTGCTGCACGGAGGCGGCGACCTGCTCCAGGTCGACGGCGCCACCGCCGTGGTGACGGTCCGCCAGTAGCCGGCCGGAGGGGGCGGACATGCGGATGGGGATCGAGGACGTGATCGCCCTGTCGGGCCGCGGGCTCGGCGTCACCGGCCGGCTCGCCGCCGGGACGGCCGTCGGCGACCGGGCATGGCTGTCCGGGCCGGCCGGGCGGCTGCCGGTCACGGTCGCGGGCGTCGAGCGGTTCCGCCCGTGCTTCGCCGAGGACGAGTCCCGGGGCGAAACCGTCGCCCTGCTGCTGACCGGCGTGGCCGCGGACGAGGTCCACCGCGGCATGCTGCTCTGCACGGACGACTGACCGGCCCGGACCGGGCGTGGGAGGCGGTCGGGCCCGCCCGCCCGCGCCTACGCTCGGCGGAGGGCCGGCCGGGCTCCCGTCCCGGCCGCCGAACCGGAGAGGGGCCGTTCCATGCCGCGCGAGATCGCCCTGCTGGGAGTGCCGTCCTGCGCCGGCACGCACGGGCCCGGCCAGGAGCAGGCGCCCGCGGCCGTGCGGGCGGCCGGGCTGGTCGACGGGCTGCGCGGCGCCGGGCTGGCCGTCCGCGACCACGGCGACCTGCCGGCGGTGCCCTTCCGCACCGACCCGGACCACCGCGACCGGCAGAACCTCGCGCTGGTCGCCGACGTCGCCCGGTCCGTCGCCGACCGGCTCGGCGCCCTGCTCGCCGAGGGGGCACTGCCGCTGGTGATCGGCGGCGACTGCACCATCACCCTCGGCGTCACCGCCGCCCTGGTCGCACGCCGCCCCGACACCGGACTGCTCTACTTCGACGGCGACGTCGACCTGTCGGTGCCCGGGACGACCGTCTCCGGCATCCTCGACACCATGGTCCTCGCCCATCTGCTCGGCGAGGGCGCCCCCGAGCTGGCCAGCATCGGACCGCGGACCCCACTGCTCACCGCCGACGCCGTCACCGCCTTCGGCCACGACCCCGTCGAGGTGAACCGCGCCGAACAGGACCGGCTCGCCCGCTACGGTCTGCGGACCCACCCGTGCACCGAGCTGACCGGCCCCGGGAACGACCCGGTCGCCACCGCCCGCGCGGCCCGCCTCGACCTCGCCGCCCGCCACTCGCAGGTGCTGCTGCACTTCGACGTCGACGTGATCGACTCGACCGAGCTCCCGCTCGCGGACTTCCCGCACTTCAACCAGGGACTGCCGCTGGCCGTCGCACTCGACTGTCTCGCCGAGTTCGCCCGCGCCCCGCAGCTCGCCGCCGTGGTCGTGACGGAGATCAACCCCCTCCGCGACCCGGACGGCAGCCTGGTGCGGACCCTGACCGGCGGGCTGGTCCGCGCGCTCGCCGTCGAACCGGACACGGTGTAGGCGGACCGCGTCACCGGTAGAGCCAGAGGCCGTTGTCCCCGGCGGGGTCCGGCGGTGGGCCCGCTTCGGCGGTGCGCGGCCGCGGCGGGGTGAGCAGGGTGGAGCGGCGCCACAGCGCGACCGCCGGGTGGGGTGCCTCTGCGGCGGCCAGGGCGAAGTGCGGGAACGCGCAGCCGGCCACGCCGCACCACAGCTCGTCGTGCGGGAGCAGCGGGCGGTGGGCGCCCGGCAGGGCGGCGGCCTCGTGGTGGTCGAGCAGGTCGTCGGGGTGGTCCGGCCCGGTGACGGCCGGGACGGGGTCGCCCGCGGCCGCGGCGCGGACCTGGATCTCGTCGAAGAGCCGCGGCCGGGTGCGCGGGTCACCGACCGGTCGCAGGCCGCGCAGTCGCGCGGTGGCAGGAGTGCGGCTGCCCACGGCCAGGCCGATGAGCCGGGCCGTCGTGCGGGCGTCGAGGACGGTCCGTCCTGCTCGGATCACCGCACTGCCCCCGCTCCGCCCGCCCGCTGGTACGGGCGCCGAGCCTACCGGCCGGGCGGCGGGGTTCAGCGGGCGGTGAGGACGGTGTCGCAGTCGAGGCAGTGGCGGGTGGTCTGGAACGGCGGGTACCAGGTGTCGCCGGGGGTGGCGGGACGGTAGGGCTCGGGTTCGAGGTCGCCGGTGGGGAGGCCGCAGAAGGTGGTGGCGGCGGCCCGCTCCGGGTCCTGCGGGTCGGCGGGGGCGGCATGGACCCAGCGGATGCGCGCGCCGACGTCGACCTCGCCGCTGTCCAGGACCTCCGTGGAGGGTTCCAGTTCGAGGAGTACGACGACATCGGTCATGCCTCGACCTTGCCCCGTTCGGCGCAGTGCCGCATCCCGGCCCGCGCCTCCCGGGCGGCCCGCGCCGCGCCCCGCCGTCCGGTGCTCCGCGGATCTGTCGTACCCCGGGGATAGATTCGGTCGGAACGGGCGCGGCCGGGCCGCGCAGGAGTGCCGATCGCCGGAGGTCCTCGCGTGTCGCTGGTACGGGTCCACAACTTCTCGGTGTCGCTCGACGGCTTCGGTACCGGCGAGGGGCAGACCCTCGACGCGCCGTTCGGCCACGCCGGCCACCGGCTGCACGGCTGGTTCTTCAACACCAGGGCCTTCCGGTCCATGCAGGGCAAGGACGGCGGCGACTTCGGCGTGGACGACGCCATGGCCGCGACCTGGGCCGACGGAATCGGCGCGGAGATCATGGGACGGAACAAGTTCGGTCCGCAGCGCGGCCCCTGGGAGGACCACGACTGGAACGGCTGGTGGGGGGAGGAGCCGCCGTTCCACACGCCGGTCTTCGTGATGACGCACCACCCCCGCCCCGCGGTGGAGATGAAGGGCGGCACCACCTTCCACTTCGTCGACGGGTCGCCGCAGGACGTGCTGCGGCAGGCCAAGGAGGCCGCGGGCGGCCTGGACGTCCGGCTCGGCGGCGGGCCGAGCACCGTGCGGGCGTTCCTCGCCGAGGACCTGGTCGACCACCTGCACGTGGTCGTGGTGCCGATCCTGCTCGGCCGCGGCGAGCGGCTCTGGGACGGCCTCGAAGGGATGGAGGAGCGCTTCCGCATCGAGACGGTGGCGAGCCCCAGCGGGGTCACCCATGTGACGTTCAACCGTGCCTGACAGGGTGTCATCGATCGGCGCGGGACACGGGCTCCACGAGTCATAGGTGCTCGGTCGTCGGTTACAGGGGCCCCACGCGCCCCTACAGGTCGGCCGTGCGCCATTGAAGACACGCTCTAGGCTGGCCGGGTGACCTCAGCAGACCTCGCTCCCTCCGCCGACCCGCACCCCGCTCCCTCCGCCGACCCGGCAGCCGCGCTGATCGCCGACCCGTACGCCGGCTACGCCCGCCTGCGTGCGGCCGGTCCCGTGCACCGGATCACCGGGCCGGACGGGCTGCCGGTCTGGCTGGTCACCCGGTACACGGATGTCCGGCAGGCGCTCGCCGACCCCCGGCTCGCCCTGGACAAGCAGCACGCCGCGCCCGGCAACTACCGCGGCTTCGCCCTGCCGGCCGCACTGGACGCCAACCTGCTCAACATGGACCCGCCGGACCACACCAGGATCCGGCGGCTCGTCGCGCAGGCCTTCACCCCGCGGCGGATCGCCGCCCTGCGCGCACCGATCGAGCAGGTCGCCGACGCCCTGCTCGACGCGATGGCCCCGTACGGCCGGGCCGACCTGATCACCGCCTACGCCGCACCGCTGCCGATCACCGTGATCTGCGACCTGCTCGGCGTGCCCGCCGACGCCCGCCACGACTTCCGCGCCTGGACGGACAGCCTGGTCACTCCCGACCCGGCCCGTCCGCAGGACGCCCGGGCCGCCGTCGCCGCCCTGCTCGGCTTCCTCAGCACGCTGATCGACCGCAAGCGCGCCGAGCCCGGCGACGACCTGCTCTCTGACCTGATCGCGGTCCGCGACGCGGAGGACCGGCTCAGCGAGGACGAACTCACCTCCCTCGCCTTCCTGATCCTCTTCGCCGGGTACGAGAACACCGTCCACCTGATCGGGAACGCCGTCCTCGCGCTGCTGCGCCACCCCGACCAACTGGCCGCGCTGCGCGCCGACGAGAGCCTCGTCCCGGCCGCCGTCGAGGAGTTCGCCCGGTACGACGGACCGGCGCCGCTGGCGATCCGCCGCTTCCCGCGGGAGGACGTCGTCATCGGCGGCGTCACCGTCCCGGCGGGGGAGACGGTGCTGTGCGCCCTCGCCTCGGCCAACCGCGACCCGGAGCAGTTCGCGGAGCCGGACCGGCTCGACGTGCACCGGCGGGAGACCGGGCACCTCGCCCTCGGCCACGGCATCCACTACTGCCTGGGCGCCCCGCTCGCCCGCCTGGAGACCTCGGTCGCACTGACCGCGCTGCTCCGCCGGTTCCCCGAACTGGCCCTGGACGTACCGGACTCGGAGCTGCGCCACCGGCCGTCGCTGCGGGCCCGCGGGCTGCTGGAGCTGCCCGTCCGGTTCTGATCGGGCGGAAGGACACCGGTGGCCGGGGCCGGCGCGGATCATCCGCGCCGGCCCCGGCCGTTGTCCGAGGTCCGGCCCGTCCGGTGGCGGCCCCGGCGCCCTGCGTGCGCACAGATCGCGTGCCGATGCGCAATTCTGCGCGAACATCGGCTGGTTCGAGCAATTGACGTCACATCAGCTGCTCTGCTCTGATGTGAAGCGCCCCGACGGCACCGACCGCCGGGGGCCCGACTCCCCCTGCCCGCAGCCGAGTTGAGCATGCCGTGCCGCCGTGTCGGGTCCCCGGACCCTGCAGACCTCCGAGGAGGCACCCTCGTGCGATCCGCTCCGCCCACCGTCCGACCGCGACCGGGACGTCCCGGTACCAGGCGCACCGCGCTCTCGCTGGCCCTGCTGCTCGTCGCCGCCCTCGCCGCCGTCCTCGGCCCGGCCCAACCGGCCGGCGCCGCAACGCCCGGCGACGCCACCGGGATCACCCGCTCCGGCACCACCTTCACCGTGACCGCCTCCGGCGGCGCCGCCGCCCGGATCGTCCTCGCCCGGGCCGACATCCTGCGTATCTGGATCTCCCCGGACGGCACCTTCGCCGACGACCCGGCCGGCCGCGACCTCGCGGTCACCACCGACTTCGGCGCCGTCGACGCCACCCAGACCGACGCCGGCGCCTACTGGCGGATCGCCACCCCGGCCGTCTCACTGCGGATCAACAAGTCCCCGCTCACCTTCGCCCTCTACCGGGCCGACAACACCACCCTGCTCTGGGCCGAGTCCCAGCCGACCAGTTGGACCGCCAACCGGACCACCCAGTACCTCACCCGCGGCGCCGACGAGCAGTTCTACGGCACCGGACTGCACCTCGGCGACTGGGCGCTGCGCGACAGGACCGTGCCCGTCTCCGTCAGCAACTCCTGGACGGAGAACAGCAACGCCAGCCCCGCGCCGTTCTACATGTCCACCAACGGCTACGGCGTGATGCGCAACACCTGGGCCCCCGGCTCCTACGGCTTCGGCTCGCCGACCACCCTCGCGCACGACGAGAAGCGCTTCGACGCCTGGTACTTCGCCGGCGACTCGCTCAAGGGCGTGCTCGACGGCTACACCGACGTCACCGGCAAGCCCTTCCTCGCCCCGGTCTGGGGCCTCGAACTCGGCAACGCCGACTGCTTCAACGCCGCCAACCCCGCCTACCAGGGCGACCACGACCGGCTGCGCCACCAGACCACGCCCGACGCGGTCGGCCACGCCGTCGACGCCCGTGCCGCCGACATGCCCTCCGGGTGGTTCCTGCCCAACGACGGCTACGGCTGCGGCTACACCGACCTGCCGGGCACCGTCTCCGGCCTCGCCGCCAAGGGCGTGCACACCGGACTGTGGACCTCCACCGGCCTGTCGAACATCGACTGGGAGGTCGGCACCGCCGGCTCGCGGGCGGTGAAGACGGACGTCGCCTGGATCGGCGGCGGATACAAGACCGCGTTCACCGGCGTGCAGCAGGCCGTCGCCGGGATCGAGGACAACTCCGACGCACGCCGCTTCGTCTGGACGGTCGACGGCTGGGCCGGGACCCAGCGCAACGCCGTCGTGTGGACGGGCGACACCAGCGGCACCTGGGACGCCATGCGCTGGCACGTCCCGGCGATCGCCGGAGCCGGCCTGTCCGGCCTGAACTACGCCTCCGGCGACGTCGACGGCATCTTCGGCGGCAGCCCCAAGACCTACGTCCGCGACCTGCAGTGGAAGGCCTTCACCCCGGCCTTCATGACGATGTCCGGGTGGGGCGCGACCAACCCGTCCGCCGGCTACCAGGACAAGCAGCCCTGGCGCTTCGCCGAACCGTACCTGTCGATCAACCGCAAGTACCTGCAGCTGAAGATGCGGCTCACCCCCTACCTGTACACGATGAGCCGCAACGCCACCGACACCGGCGTCCCCTCGACCAGGGCGATGGTGCTCGAGTACCCGGACGACCCGGTGGCACGCGGCAACGCGACCAGCGGCCAGTTCATGGCCGGCGACTCCTTCCTCGTCGCCCCGGTCGTCTCCGACACCGCCGTCCGCGACGGGATCTACCTGCCCGCCGGCACCTGGACGGACTACTGGACGGGCAAGGCGTACACCGGACCCGGCTGGCTCAACGGCTACAGCGCGCCGCTCGACACCCTGCCGCTCTTCGTCAAGTCCGGTGCCGTCGTGCCGATGTGGCCGCAGATGAACTACGCGGGCGAGAAGCCCGTCTCCCGGCTGACCTACGACCTCTACCCGCGTGGCAGTTCCACCTTCAGCCTGTACGAGGACGACGGCACCACCCGCGCCTACCAGTCCGGGGCGTACTCCCGGCAGCGGGTGGACGTCACCGCGCCGCAGTCCGGCACCGGTGACGTCACCATCGCCGTCGGCGCGGCCACCGGCAGCTACACCGGCAAACCCGCCTCCCGCGACTACGAGTTCACCGTGCACGCCGCCGCCGCGCCGAGCAGCGTCACCGCCGGCGGCACCGCGCTGCCCGCACTGGCCAGCCGCAGCGCCTACGACGGTGCCGCCAGCGGCTGGTACTTCGACCCGGCGGACCGATCCGGCGTGCTCCTGGTCAAGACCGGCTCCCGCTCCGCAGCCTTCACCGTGACGGCCGCCGGCCTCACCCTGCCCACGGGCACCGCGGTCCCCGGCGCCACCCCGATCCCCACCAACGGCTGGACGATCGCCCACGCCGACAGCCAGGAGACCGCGGCGGAGAACGGCGCCGCCGCGAACGCCATCGACGGCAACAGCGCCACCCTCTGGCACAGCAAGTGGTCCGGCACGGCCGCGCCGCTGCCGCACGAGCTGCAGATCGACCTCGGCGCCCGCTACGCCGTCGACGGCCTGAGCTACCTGCCGCGGCAGGACGGCGGCGTCAACGGCCGGATCGGCAGCTACGAGGTGTACGTCTCCGACACCACCGCCGACTGGGGCAGCCCCGTCGCGACCGGGAGCTTCCCGGACAGCGCGGCGCAGCAGCGGATCTCCTTCGCCGCCAAGAACGGCCGCTACCTGCGGCTGCGGGCCCTGACCGAGGCCGGCAACCGCGGCCCGTGGTCCAGCGCCGCCGAGATCGGTGCGACCGGACGCGCCCTGCCGCCGCCGACCGACAGCACCCTGGTCAACGGCGCCTCCGGCAGCTGCGTCGACCTGCCCGGCTCGGCGACCGCCCCGGGCACCCGGCCCGCCCTCTACACCTGCCACGGCGGCGGCAACCAGCGCTGGACCCTGCACGCCGACGGGACGCTCACCGGGCTCTCCGGGGTCTGCCTCGACGGGACGGCCGGCACCGTCGCCGTCCAGCCCTGCAACGGCTCCGCCGGGCAGCGCTGGCAGCAGGGACCGCAACTCGCCCTGGTCAGCGGCGGGAAGTGCCTCGCGCCGGAGAACTCCGGCACTGCGAACGGCACCAAGCTGCTGCTCGCCGCCTGCACCGGCAGCGCCGCACAGCGCTGGGCCACCACCCCCTGACCGGCCGGCCGCGGGAGCCCCGGGCGGCACGCCCCCGGGGCTCCCGCGGCCCCGAGGCGCAGGCTCATCGAGTGCTCGCGGCGATCTGCGCGTACTCCTGGGCGGCGGCCCACAGTTCGCCGGAGGTCGGGCGCATCCCGGGCACGGCGTTCATCGCGGCCTCGGCGTTCATCGCGGCGAAGCCCCACAGCTCGCGGAGCTCGCCGTGCGCCGTCCGCTCGGCCTCGCGCAGTGCGGCGAGCAGCGCCCGGCCGGTCAGCGGCGGTGGTACGGGCAGGAACGACCACGGCCCCGACGGGGCCTGGTCGAGCAAGACGGTCGGCGGTGTTCCGCCACGCGGAGTGGTGTCGTTCATGCGGCACACGATCGCACCCGGAACTGACACGCCGTCGACGGGCCGCGGACGGCGCCCACGGACCGGCCCGCTCAGCCCGCGAGGCGGTCGACGGCGGCGAGCACCGGGGCGACGCCGTCCTCCTCGCGCAGGCGGACGGCCAGCGCCCGGGCCCTGCGGGCGTGCTCCGGGTCGGCGGTGGCCGCACGCAGGGCCGCGGCGAGGGCGCCGGGCGTCAGGCGGCGCAGCGGGACGGCCGCGGGTGCCACCCCGAGTCCGGTGAGACGGCCGGCCCAGAACGCGGCGTCGAACTGGATCGGCACGGGGACGGCCGGTACACCGGCCCGCAGGCCCGCCGCCGTGGTGCCGGCCCCGGCGTGGTGCACGACCGCGGCCGTCCGGGGGAAGAGCAGACTGTGCGGGACCTCACCGACGGTGATCACGTCCGGGCCCTCGGCGTGCAGCTCGCTCCAGCCGCGCTGGACGACGCCGCGCAGCCCGGCCGCGCGCAGCGCCGCCACGACCGTGCGGGAGACCCGTTCGGGATCGGGCACCGCCGCGCTGCCCAGGCCGACGAAGACCGGCGGGTCGCCGGAGTCCAGGAAGTCGCGGAGTTCCGGCGGGAGTTCGGCCTCGGGCGGGTCGCCGGGCCACCAGTAACCGGCCACCCGAAGGCCCGGGCGCCAGTCGCGGGGACGCGGCACCACCAGCTCGCTGAAGCCGTGGAAGACCGGCCAGTCGGCCCGCTCGCGGGCCCGGCGGGCGGAGCGCAGGCTGCGGCGGGGGAGCCCGAGGCGGGCACGAGTGCGGCGGACGGCCTCGGTGAAGATGCTGTCCACGGCCGCGTTCACGGCGTGCCCGGCCAACCGGTTGGGGCCCGCGCCCCAGGACCGCGCGCCGATCACCGGCGGCGCGAACTCGGCCGTCGCGGCGAGCGGTTGCAGGTGGAGGCCGATGCTGGGCAGGGCCGTCCCCTCCGCGACGGCGTGCCCCAGCGGTGCCAGCGCGGCCGACAGCAGCAGGACGTCCTGCCCGTCCGCCGCGACCAGCAGCTCGTCCGCCATCCGCGCGACCAGCGACCGCGCCATCGCGACCAGCCTCACCAGTTTGCCGACGCCGCTGGAACTGCGGTGCAGGCCCTGCCCGGCGGCGGACTCCAGGGCCTCGCGCGGGTCCACCGGCAGCGGGTGGAAGCCGATGCCGGCAGCCTGTGCGAGCGGCGCGAACCGTGCGTGCGTGACGAGGGTGACCTGGTGGCCGGCCCGGGCCAGCCCGGACCCGAGCCCGCTGAACGGGGCGACGTCGCCCCGCGAACCCGCCGTCATGAGCGCGACACGCATGACCACCAGTATCACGCCGGAACCCGTTGCGGCGGGCTCGCGGCGCGCCCTTTCGGCCATCGGACTCCACACGCATCCCCCATGTCGAACACACGCGGATTCCGGTACATCGTCCACTTCTGCCGCACCTCGGTTTGACGATCCGTCATTCCGGTGGCGACCCCGCACGGCATTGCGCCACGGCCACCGACCGGGTGCGGCCTAGGCTGCGGAGGGACCGGAGAGGCCCCGCGGCCCGGGAGGGGCCCGGTGCGGACGAGGAGGACCTCATGCCCAGGCCACCGCTGCCCGAGAAGGCCGTCGCGCTGTTGCGCAGGGCGAACCCCGCCGTCATCGCCACCGTCCGCCCGGACGGCCAGCCCGTCTCCACCGCCACCTGGTACCTCTGGGAGGAGAACGGCCGCGCCCTGGTCAACATGGACGAGGGCCGCACCCGCCTGCACCACCTGCGGGCCGACCCCCGGGTCAGCCTCACCGTGCTCGACGAGCACTCCTGGTACAACCACGTCACCCTGGTCGGCCGGGTCGCCGACATGTACGAGGACCGGGACCTCGCCGACATCGACCGGCTCTCCCGGCAGTACATGGGCCGCGACTACCCCGTGCGCGACCGCGGCCGGGTCACCGCCCTGATCGAGGTCGACCGCTGGCACGGCTGGGGCAAGGTCACCGGCCGTTTCCGCTGACCGACCGGGCCGGCGTCATGGGTACGGCCGGCCCCCTCGGCCGTGTGCGCGCCACTCAACTGCCGTTGGAAACCTTCGGATTGGTGGAGAGGCGGAGCAGCTCGGCGCTGGCCGCACCGATCGCGTCGAGCTGTGCGGCGAACGCGCCGGAGTGCCGCGTGCCGAGTCGCGAGAAGATCGCCTCCGACTCGGAGAGCAGCCCCAGGGCGCCGTCGGTGTGGTCCTCCTCGCGGTAACCCGCTGCCAGCCAGAGCGACACCGCGAGGTGCAGCGCCACGTACTGCTCGAAGGTCCCCGGGTCCCTCGGCTCCACCCGGCGGAACAACTCCACCGCCTCGTCCGCGGCCGCCCTTCCCTCGTCCGATCGCCCGGGACACCCGGCGAGGCGCAGGGCCAAATCCTTCAGCATCGGCGCGAGGACGTGCTCGGCCGCGACCGGATCGGCCGCCGCGGCCGGTCGGGCGGTGGCCACGGCCTCTTCGGCGACGGCCAGCGATTCCTCCGTCCTCCCCGCCGCCGTCAGGAGTTCGGCCAGACCGCCCGGGGCAGTGCAGTGGGCAGCCCGGAATGCGCGGCGGCCGGGTCGGTGGTCCCCGGTACCCCTCGCGCGATCGCTCCCGGGGACCACCGGCCGCCTGTGCGGCGCGCGCCGACGCCCGGATCCGGGCGAGTCCGTCAGTGGCCGCGCACGTGCAGCCCGAAGCCCGTGCGACCCGCGGGCTCCAGTCCCTCCTTCAGGTGCAGTGAGGGGATCTCGTAGTCACCGTGGTTCTGCTGCCGGAACGCGATCGGCTCGGTCGACTCCAGGGTGAGCAGGCGCTGCTGCCAGGCCTTGGCGACGTCTGCGTAGTCCTCCTCGCCCATCCGGTCGGTGCCGTACAGCACGAACGGCGGCAGCACCTCGATGCCCGGGTAGTAGAGGATGCCGTGGTGGATCGGGAACAGCAGGTCGTCGATGGGGCCGTTGATCCCGCGAGCGGCGTAGTGCGACTCCGGACCGCCGGCGGTCACGGACAGCAGGGCCCTCCTGCCCGCGAGGGTTCCTTCGCCGAAGCGCTCGCCGTACCGGGTGTCGCTGTGTTCACCGACGCCGTACGCGAAGCGATAGGTGAACACCCGGTCCACCCAGCCCTTGAGGATCGCGGGCATGGTGTACCACCACAGCGGGAACTGGAAGACGATCGTGTCGGCCCACAGCAGCTTCTCCTGCTCGGCGAGGACGTCCGGGGTGAGCGCCCCGGCGTCGAAGGCGCGGCCCGAATCCAGGGCGACCTTCAGCGGGTTCGAGGCGTGGGGGCCGTAGTCCGAGGCGTCCACGACCGCCTTCCAGTTCATCGCGTACAGGTCGCTCACCCGCACCTCGTGCCCGGCGTTCTCCAGCGTGGACACCGCCAGGTCCTTCAGCGAGCCGTTGAGCGACTCGGGCTCGGGGTGGGCGTAGACGATGAGCGTCTTCATGGGGGCTCCTTCGGATCGGATGCCCCAGATCCTGCGCGTTGCGGCGCCGGGCGTTCAGGGACGCCACTTCCGTCGGACAGGACTTCCTGGTAATCGCAGGGCCACCCTCGCGGGCGCCGCCGCGGCCATACTGGGGGCATGGACGATCTTGCGGGCTTCCTGCGGACCCGGCGGTCACGGGTCGACCCGGCCACCGCCGGCATCCCCTCCGACAGCCGCCGGCGGGTCCAGGGACTGCGCCGCGAAGAGGTCGCGCACCTGTCCGGGGTCAGCGTCGACTACTACGTGCGCCTGGAGCAGGGCCGCGCGACCCAACCCTCCGATCAGGTCCTCGACGCGCTCGCCCGCGTCCTCGGCCTCGACGAGACCGAACGCGGGCACCTCGACCGGCTCGCCCGGCAGCGCTGCCGCCGCGCGAAGGCACCGGGCGGGCGGGTCCGGCCGGAGCTGCTGCGCGTCCTCGGCCTGGTCGCCGACGCACCGGCGCTGATCATGAACCACCGCCTGGACGTGCTCGCCGGGAACCGGCTCGCCGGGCTGCTCTTCGGCCGGCCGATGCCGGGCCTCAACATCGCCCGCCACATCTTCCTCGAGGAGGCCGAACGCGGCCTCTACGCGGACTGGGAGAACTGCACCCACGACGTGGTCGGGCACCTGCGCCTGGCCGCCGGCAAGTACCCCGACGACGCCCGCCTGGCCTCGCTCGTCGGCGAGCTCGCCATGGGCAGCGAGCGATTCCGCCGCCTGTGGGCCCGCGCGGACGTGCGCGCACGCACGCACGGCCGCAAGGCGTACATGCACCCGCTGGTCGGACGACTGGACCTGCACCAGGAGAACTTCGCGCTACCGGACGAATCGGGCATGGAGCTCCTGGTGCTGTCCGCGGCCCCCGGCAGCCCCGCCGAGGACGGGCTGCGCCTGCTCGCGGGCATGGACGCGGACAGCGGGGACGCGCATCCCGCAGTGCACGCCTAGGGCGTGCCTTCCAAGGCATACGGATGCCTCACAGGTGCCCCCACGCGCCCCTGACCGACCTCCCGTGCGCCTTTGAAAGCAAGCCCCAGCGGCGGAGCCCCACGGCCGCTTCGGTGACGGCTCTACCCCTCAAGGGACTTGGCGGCGTCGCGGATGACGTCGAGGACGAGGTCGGGGTGCGAGAGCATGGGCACGTGGCTGCTGTCGACGGCGTAGGTCTTGGCACCCATGCGTTCCGCGGCGGCCCGCTCCAGGTCCGGGTTCACGGTGCGGTCGTTGTTCGCGACGATGTACCAACTCGGCTTCGTGCGCCAGGCGGTGCCGGGAACCTGCTGGGTGAACAGGTCGGGGACGGGCACGGCGCCCGTCGCGAGGACGAGCTTCTGCTCGGCCGCCGGCAGATCGCCGCAGAAGTCGCCGACGCCCGACTCGAGGAGCCAGATGCGGCCGTCGGCGACGTCGATGTGCTCGAAGACGGGCGTGCGGGCGAACTTGTCCTGCTGGTCCTGCGAGGTCTCGTCCTCGTCGGGGGCGAGGGCGGCGATGTAGACCAGGGCGCCCACACGGCCGTGGGTGCCGGCCTTGGTGATCAGGGTGCCGCCGTAGGAGTGGCCGACGAGCACGACCGGGCCGGGCACGTGGTTGATGGAGCGGGTGACGCATGCGACGTCGCCCTCGAGTGAGTCGAGGCCGTGCTGCGAGGCGGACACCTCGTGGCCTTCGGCCTGGAGCGCGGGGACGAGCTTGTTGAAGCACGACCCGTCGGCCCAGAGTCCGTGGGCGAAGACGATGCTGGCCCTGCTGGCCATGTGTTCCTCCTTCAGGGGGGTCAAGCCGTGGCGCCGTAGTGCGCCGGACGGCCGGTTCGTCGCGTCACGCGTCCGCACCCGGCCCGGTCGGCGGGGCCGGTCCGGTCGGCGCGTCAGGACCGGCGGGCGCGCCAGGACCACCGGGTGCGCTCGGTGCGGCTGGTCCGGTCGGTCCGGTCGGTGCTGCCGGCGCTGCGCCGCCACGGGTGCCCCGGCGCCGGACGAGGAGGGACACGGCCACCAGCACCGCGCCGACCACGCCCAGCACGACGGGCAGGATGGTGCCGACGAGCGAGATGGCGTTGCGGCCGTCCTTGGCGTCGTCCGCGGCGGCGTTCACGGAGTCGGGCGTCTGCCGGTAGGAGACGTCGGAGACCGGCAGCAGCGGAAGGAAGGCGCCGTCGCTCGGGGCGACGACCCCGGCCGTGCGTTGCTGCGAGCGCTGGGTGTCGACCACGATGCCGGTCTCGGGCTCGATCCAGAACGTGTCGGCGCTCTGGAGCGTGTAGCTCAGCGGAACCGGATCGGGCAGCGTCGGCAGCAGCACGGCCAGCTTCTGCTTCGCCTCCGCCGAGAGGGTCCCGACCTGGGCCACCAGTGCCAGGGTGCTCTTCGGGACGGCCGCCGGGAGCCCGGCGAGCACCTGGGTGTCGGTGATCCGGGTGGCGGGCAGTCTGGCCAGGTACACGTAGGTGCTGACGCCGGATCTGCTCTCGGTGCGCGCGTACGTCAGCGGGGTCGTGGTCCGGGTCTCCGGCCGCCATCCGGTGTACGTTTGCTTCTTCGCGCCGATCGGCCAGCTCACCGTCAGGCCTTCGGCGTCGACCACCGTCCAGTCGGACGGGTGATCGGTGGCCGGTTCGAGGGTCTTGCGGTCCACGGCGTACTGCCAGGTGGTCTTCTCGACCGCGCGGCCCGCCGCGGTGGTCGTCCGGCTGTCGCTGACCAGGGCGGTGTCGTCCGAGGTGTCCAGCACCTTGACGGTCCGTTCGACGGCCATCGGGACGTCCCGTTTGACGGCCGACAGCAGGTTGCCCTTCGCCACTTCCTGGGCGTCGAGCAGGGTCTTGAAGGTGCCGGTGTAGGAGCGCGTGACGTCGGTGTCGTCGGGCAACCGGGCCACGTAGGTGGGCGTGACGAAGAAGGCGAGGAGGAAGGCGGCGGCGATCAGGACCAGGCCGATCACGAGGCCGACGCCGCGGAGCACCGTGTTCGTCCGCATGATCCGCTCTCCCGCTGTCATCGATCCGTACCGCTCCTGTCCGGCCCAGTGTCGGGCGGGCCGGGCACCCGCGCCACAGCGGGGCACCGGCCCGTCGTTCCCGGTGCGGGCGCGGTCCGGGCCGCAGACCTGGCACTTGTCCCGCGGCGCGCGCCCGGGCCGGGCCTCGGGCGGAGTCGTCTGCGATCGACCGATCGGGCGGTCAACCGCTCCGCTGTTCCGGCCCGACGACCAGGAACTGGCCCATCATCCCGTCGTCCTCGTGGCGCATCAGATGGCAGTGGTACATGTACGGGTTCTGCGGATCGGCGTAGTCGCGGAAAACCACGGCGAGGCGCACCGAGCCGGACGGCGGCACGGCGACCGTGTCCTTCCAGCCGGCCAGTTCCGGCGGGGGAGGGCCGCCGTTGACGTCGAGGACCTGGAAGTGGCTGTCGTGCACGTGGAAGTTGTGCACCCGGTTGTGGGTGTTCGTCACCGTCCAGACCTCCGGGACGCCGACGGTGGCGGTGAGGTCGATCCGGTCCATGTCCATCGACAGGCCGTTGATCGTGTTGCCGTCGAGTTCGAAGGTCCGCGCCACCGCGGCGGCCGTCACCGGCGGGGGAATGACGGCCAGCGACGCGGGTGTCGCCGCGCCGGTGCGGAGCCGGGGGCGCGGGTCCAGGCGAAGGATCTCGAACTCCTCGCTCTGGGCGGCGCCGGCGGACGGTCCGCGGCCCCTCCTGGCGGGCACCGGGGTGGGGAAGGACCGCAGCGTGCGCGGCCGGCCGGCCTGCATGCGGACGACGATCTCCGCCCGCTCCCCGGGCGTCAGGGCGAGGCGGCGGAGCCGGACGGGGGCCGCGAGCAGCCCGCCGTCGGAGGCCACCATCTCGAACTCGCCGTCGTCGTCCAGACCGAGGTTGTACACCCGCATCGTCGAGCCGTTGAGGATGCGCAGGCGCACCCGGTCGGTGGCGACCGGGGCATACGCTCCCGCGATCCCGTTCGCCGTCACCGTGGGACCGAGCAGGCCCGTCCCGGCGTCGTCGTGTTCGTCCAGGGTGCCGTCGGGGTTGAGCGTCTTGTCCTGCACGATCAGCGGCAGGTCGTCGATGCCGTACTCGTGCGGCAGACCCGCGCCGGCGCCGGTGTCGTCGTCGACGAGGAACAGCCCGGCCAGGCCGCGATAGGTGTGCACCTGGGTCGAGCCGTGGGGGTGCGGGTGGTACCAGAGGGTCGCCGCGGGCTGGGCGATCACCCAGGAGGGTTCCCAGCCGGCGTCCGGGGCGATCGGCTGGTGGGGGCCGCCGTCGAAGCGTGCTGGCAGATGCATGCCGTGCCAGTGGACCGAGGTGGTCTCGGGCAGGCGGTTGCGGACCCGGACGCCCACCGTCTCGCCGGTGCGGGCGCGCAGGGTCGGACCGAGAAGGTCCTGCGAGTAGCCCCACGTCGGGGTGGACGTACCGGGCACGATGGCGGCGCTGCCGGGCCGGGCCTCCAGGGTGAACCACCGCACGCCGTTCTCCGTGCGGGACTCCGCGAGTGGCGGGATCGGAAGCCGCCGGTAGCCGGCGGGCCCGGGCCCCTCGGACGGCGGCACGCTTGCCGTTCCGTCGTCGGGGTCCGCCTTGCCGGCGGTGCCGGCGAAGCAGCCGGCCGTCAGCACCGGCGACGAGACGAGGCCGGCCAGCACGGCACGCCGCGACCACACACCCATCTGGCCACCACCGATCGGACAGGGAACCCGTTCGACGGACGCACCGTCCTCGCGCCGTCGTCAGACGTCGGTCGGATCCGACGAGGAGTTCGAAGCTAACACCCCGGGACGCCGTGGGACGCGGTCCACCAGGGCCGTGGCCGCAGCTTTCGCGCGGGACCACTCGTTCGTACGAGGGTGCGGCGGAGACGGGCGGCCGGACGGGGGCCGGGACGGGCGCCGGGCGCCGCGGCCGAGGTTCCGACCGCGGCGCCCGGTGTCCTGACCGGGGATCAGGGAAGGTAGTACATCGGGTTCGGGATCTTGTACGTCTTGCCGGAGTGACCGCCGGACAGGTCGCTGTACTGGTCGCCGAAGTTGGCCACGATCTGGTAGCCGAGGCTCTCGATGTGCGCCCGGGTGCCCGACTTGTACTCGATGGTGGTGCAGGTCTTGCCGCAGGCCAGGTACGCCGGCGGGTTCTCCTTGTTCTTCAGGTACAGGTGCGAGGCGTCCGCGGTCGGGAAGCCCACGGCGGCCAGGTTGGCCGCGGTGTACGAGCGCTGGGCCTCCGGCCGGCCGGTGACGAAGAAGACGGTGTAGCCCTGCTGCTCGGCCCACTTCGCCAGGGTGTTCATGCCGAAGACGGCCGGCATGGTCTTGGTGGCGATGTACTGGGCGTTGCTCGCCGGGGTGTAGACGAAGGTCGTCTCCAGCTCGTAGTTGTACGTCGACAGCGAGGTGTCGTCGACGTCGAGCACGATCGCCTTCTTCTTGCCCTTGTCGTGGCGGGCGTGGCCCTGCAGGTACTGCTTGGCGTCCTTCTCTATCCCGGCGACCTGCTTGGCGTAGTTGCTGGTCGGCGACGCCCAGTGCTCGCCCTGCGCGTCGACGGTGTCGCCGTAGTACGCCTTGATGTCGTTGACCTCGTCGGTCATGTTGGTGATCTGACGGTCGCTCCGCGGAGCCTTGGTGTCGGCGACCGCGAATCCGCCGCCCGCGACCGCACCGCCGACGACCACGCCGACGGCGAGGGTGGCGAGGGTCTTCGAGCGGTTCCCGAGGGTCTTCCTGACCATGTGGTTCTGCCCTTTCTACCGCCGGGAGGGGCGAACGCGAGTCGTTCCACCGGCCCGGCGCGCACGATGCGGGGATGAACGTACGGGCGGGTAACCAGGCAGGTCAAGCAAACTCTACGCGCAATGTCTACGCGCGATGCGAACGGGCGCTGCGCCACCGCCCGTGGGCCCCTCGCGTCGCCGCCCTCGTGCCTCCGCTCCGTCAACTCGCAGACCGCGCAGGCAGACCGTTGGAAGAGGGCCTGACGACGGACCCGGTGACGCCCGTGACCGTCCAGGCCCGACCCCGCCGGCCGGGACGCGGCGGGGGAGGGCCGGGGCGGTCGGGGCGTCAGCTGTTGCGGGCCGCCTCCGGGCCGGTGATCCGCCGCAGCAGCGGCAGCGTCGACGCGATGATCCCGAGCGAGGCCGCCAGCCCCACCGCGACCAGCGCGTAGTAGACGGCGCCCGGGGACACCAGGGCGTAGTGCATCTGCGAGGTCAGGAACAGGTGCGCCGACAGCAGGCCCGTCGCCGTCGCCACCACCGCGACCACCAGCAGCGGCAGCGCACTCTCGAGCGCAACCACCGTCCGCAGCAGGCCCAACGGGGCCCCGCCGAGCCGCAGCAGCGCGAACGGCCGCCTGCGCTCGGACAGTCCGGCGACCACGCTCACCGCGAGACTGCAGCCTGCGATCGGCAGGGTGGTGAGGATGACCACGTTCGCCAGCTGCCGGAACCCGGCCAACTGCCGCTGCTGGTCGCTGCCCCAGTCCTTCACCATCCGCGACGCGTGGTCCGGGAAGGCCCGGTCGAGCACCGTCCGCACCCGTTCCGTCGCCGCCGTCGAGCCGTCGGTCGTCACGTACACCATCTGCACGGGCAGCGCGGCCAGTTGCGCCGTCGACACGGGGGCGGCCGGCCACTGCCGGGTGGACGCCGCCTGGAGGTCGAGGAACTGGAACATCGGCACGGCCGCGACCTCCGCGCCGGGCGTACAGCCGCCCACCACCGGGGTGCCCGCCAGCTCGGAGCAGAGCACCAGGCCCGGCGCCCACGGCCGCGGATCCTCCGGAGAGGCCGGATCGGCCGCGACCCGGGCCGGGTTGGCGTGTACCACCACCGCGCCGCGGTACCCCGGCACCGCCTTCAGCCGGGCGAGCACCGCCTCCGGCACCCGGTCCGCCATCGGCGGATCCTCCAGCAGCGCACCGTGCTGCACCGCCGCCCGCGTCAGCGGATCGCCGCTCAGCACACCGCGGTTGGCGTTGATCGTGCCGATGATCCCGACCGTCGCGCTGGTCACGAAGAGCGCCAGCACCAGGCCGCTCACCGACCGGAAGCCGGCCTTCGGATCGTCCGCCAGCCGCCGCACCGCGATCAGCGAGGCAGGACGCGAGGTGCGCCGGGCCACCAGCCGTGCCGCGGCCATCGTCAGCCACGGCCCGGCCACCACCAGGCCCAGCATCACCAGCACGAACCCGGACAGGTAGGCCCAGGTCTGACCGTCGGTCGTCTGCGGCCGCCGGTCAACGAACCACGCGAGCTCGCCGATCCCCGCCGCCAGCGGCACCAGCCGCCACCCCCGCGGCGGTCGCGGGGTCACCCGTCGGCTGACCCCCAGCGGCGACACCGACACCCGGCGCAGCGCCAGCCGCGCCGACACCGCCGCCGCGACCGGCACGCCCAGTGCCACCGCGAGCATCTGCGCCGCGTGCAGTGTCAGATCCGCGGTGAAGTACCGGTCCCCGGTGAACGGCACCTGTGCCACCAGCGGTCTGAGCAGTGCGAACAGTCCGAAGCCGGCCGCCGTGCCCGCCACCGCCGCCAGCGTCGACTCCACCGCCGAGATCAGGGCCACCTGGCCCGGAGTGGCACCCACCAGCCGCATCGACGCGAACCGCTGCTCGCGCCGGGCCGCCGACAGCCTCGTCGCCGTCCCGATGAACACCAGCACCGGGAAGATCAGCGCACCGGCCACCACGGAGAGGATCAGCGTCATCGCATCGCCGCGCACCCCCATGCCCGGGCAGTCGTTGTCGCACTTCGGCGGCAGCGCGTCCGCGATCGTGGTCACCTGCCGGGCGCCCGGGGCGGTCCGGATCTGCTCCGCCGGGCGGCCCACCACCGCGATCAGCGAGTCCGGCGAGGGCAGCGCCGCGTCGCCCAGCACCCCGGCGGGCCTGCCGGGGAAGCGGTCGCCGAGCTCCGCCGCCGGGACGTCCGCGACGAGCCTCGCCAGGGCGGGCGAGGCGTAGTACTCCCCGGGCGCAGGCAGCGCGGACATCCCCGGCGGCACCGGGGAGGTCGGACCGGTCGCGGCAACGTCCACCTCGAAGATCGGCTTGCCGTCGTAGTGGTCGTCGTGCGCCCGCCACCACAGCGGGTCGACCGGGGCGCTCGCCGTCCGGGCCGCCGCACCGGTGTTCCACCACAGCTGCCGTTCGTTGGAGGCGTCCACCGCGTTGATCCCGGCCAGCGTCGACAGCAGCAGCGACACGCCGACCGCCACCGCCGCCGCGATCGACAGCAGCCGGGCCAGCGCCTCCCGCCCGCCGCTCACCGAGAGCCGCAGCGCCAGCGCGATCACGACGCGATCCGATCCACCGACAGCGAGGTCACCCGGCCGTCCCGGACGATCGCCTCCCGGTGGGCGTACGCGGCGACCCGCGGTTCGTGCGTCACCAGGACCACGGTGGTGCCCTGTTCGCGTGCGGCGCCGACCATCAGCTCCATCACCTGCTCGCCGGTCAGCGAGTCCAGCGCACCCGTCGGCTCGTCCGCGAACAGCACCCGGGGTCGGCTCACCAGGCCGCGGGCCAGTGCCACCCGCTGGGCCTGGCCGCCCGACAACTCGCCGGACCGGCGCCGCTCCAGGCCGTCCAGTCCGAGCCGGGCGAACCACGGCCGGGCCTCGGCCAGCGCGGCCGCCCGGCGGGTTCCGCCGAGCAGCAGCGGCAGCGCGACGTTCTCCTCGGCGGTCAACTCCGGGACGAGCTGGCCGAACTGGAAGACGAAGCCGAAGCTGTCGCGGCGCAGGGCGCTGCGGTCGGCCTCACCGAGGCGGTCGATCCTCCTGCCCTCGTAGAGGATCTCCCCGGAGTCCGGGGTGAGGATGCCGGCCAGGCAGTGCAGCAGTGTGGACTTGCCGGAGCCGCTCGGCCCCATCACGGCGAGGATCTCGCCCGCGCCGACCGTGACGTCCGCCCCGCGCAGAGCCGGGGTCTCGCCGAAGGCGAGGGTGACGCCGCGGGCCTCGATCAGGGGGTCCGTCATGGCCGCACCGCCTCGGCGATGGCGTCCAGCCGGGCCGTGGTGAGGTCGATCCAGCGCAGATCGGCCTCCAGCCGGAACAGCCCGTGGTCGGCCAGCAGGGCGTCCAGCAGGGCGCCGGTGCGGCGGAGTTCGGTGAGTTCGCGCATCCGCTGCATGTGCGCCGCGCGCTGTGCGTCGAGGTACTGCCCGGCGTCCCGGCCGAGCATCAGGGCCAGCACGACCTTGGTGAACAGCACCGTCTGCAGGGTGGGTTCGGGCGCGACGGGTTGGGCGAGCCAGGTCTCGAACTCCGTCACGCCGGCCTCGGTGATGACGTACCGCTTGCGCTCGGGCCCGTCGCCCGGCTCGGCCTCGCCGGCCACCACCTTGCCGTCCCGCGCGAGCCGGCTCAGCGTCGCGTAGACCTGCCCGTACGGCAGCGGCTTGTCCCGCCCGAACAGGCTGTCGTAGTCCCGTTTGAGGTCGTATCCATGGCTGGGCTCACGCTCCAGCAGCCCGAGAAGGGTCAGGGGAACACTCATGAGCTGACCATACATCAGGAGTATACATCGAGTGTATACACGGAGAGGACTTCCGCCCCGGGCGCGTGCGGCCGGTAGTAGTCGCTGCGGGCGACGACGGCGTCCGCAGGTGGCCGGACGGCGGGTGGGCCGTTCGGGCGAGGCCGAGGGGGTAGTGAGCATGATGGACGGGATCGGCCGAGCAGGGTGGCTGACCACCGGTGTCACCGGCGTGGCGCTGGCTGGTGCCGCGCATGCCCTGGCAGGGCTGGGCGGCATCGCGCGGGACCTGGTGGGGCCGCCGGCCGCCGCGGACGGCGACCCGGTGACGAACGTCCTCGGGATCCGGGACGTCGGAGGCGGAGCACGGTACGCGCCCAGCCGTGCGGGGCGCAGCTCCTCACACTGTGGGTGGGTTGTCCAGGGCCGCGTTCAGCAGGGTCTCGGCGGCTCGCCGGGCATCCGTGAACACCTGCGTGTCGTTGCAGGAGGCCGCCAGGGCGTTGGCACCCTCGAAGAGCACGGCGATCTGCCGGCCGAGGCTCTCGGGGGCGACTGCTCCGGCCTCGGCGGCGGTGGCCACCAGGTGGTCGCGGAAGGCCTGCTTGTGGCGCTGCGCGAGGTCGGCGACCGCCGGGAGCTCGCCGGCGCCCTCGACGGCGGCGTTGTGGAACTGGCAGCCGCGGAAGAGCACCGGCCAGTCCCCCTCGGCGGGGACGAAGATCGCCAGCAACCGCTGGGCCGCGGGCAGGTCGCCGCGCTCCAGCTCCGCTTCGGCGGCGATCGGCCGCTCCGATTCGAACCGGCGGCGGTACTCCTCCACCAGCGCGTTCTTCGTCGGGAAGTGCACGTAGAAGGTCCGGGGCGACACGTGCGCCGTTTCGATGAGCGCTGCCACGCCGGTGGCGTGGATGCCGCGGGTGTAGAAGAGTTCCTCTGCGGCCTACAGGATGCGCTCACGCGCGCCGCGCCCGCCGCGGGCCGCCCCGGTGGTCGGTGCAGGTGTCCCCATGCCACCAAGTACAGGGATCGCTTTACATCGGCCGTGCGGGAGCGTGGCGTCGACGTCGGGTAAAGCGATCGCTATACCTGGCGGCGTTCCGTGGCCACCAGCCTGCTGCCCGGCCGAGCGCGGACCGCCGGGCGCCGATCGCTGCTCCTGCGAGGCCCACCCCGAAGGGAGGCGCTCCCGTGATCCGGTCCTACGCGCTGGCGCCCATCACGACCGTGTCCGCCGCCAACGGCATTCGGTACGCGTACCGCGAGGTCGGTGACGGCGGGGTACCTCTGGTGCTGCTCCAGCACTTCCGGGGCAACCTCGACAACTGGGATCCGGCGCTGGTCGACGCCCTCGCCCGGGGCCGACGCGTCATCGCCTTCGACAACACCGGTGTCGGCGGCTCCAGTGGCGCCACGCCCAGCACGGTCGCGCAGATGGCACGGGACGCGATCGCCTTCATCGACGCCCTCGGCCTCGCGCGGGCCGACGTCCTCGGCTTCTCCCTGGGCTCCTTCGTGGCCCAGGAGATCGCACTGATCCGGCCCGCGCTGGTCCGGCGCCTGGTACTCGCCTCGGCGGCGCCGCAGGGCGCGCCCGGTATGCACGGATGGGAGACGTGGGTGATCGACGCGGTGGGTGAACCGGAAGTCGTTCCCGCGAAGGTGCTCGACGTCTTCTACACCCACTCGCCCGAGAGCCGGGCGGCCGGTGAGAGGGCCATGGGGCGGATGTTCTCCCGGACCGAGCTGGACACGCCCACCACCTGGCAGACCCGCCAGGCGCAGTACGACGCGATCACCGCGTGGGGCGTACCCGACTTCCCGCTCCTGGCGCGGGTCACGGCGATCCAGGCACCCGTGTTCGTCGCCAACGGCGACGGCGACCCGATGATCCTCCCGCGCTACTCCCACCTGCTGGCCGGTCTCATCCCCGGCGCGAAGATCACGATCTACCCGGATGCGGCCCACGGCTTCCTCTTCCAGCACCACGAACGGTTCGCGAGCGACGTCGCGCAGTTCCTCGACCGCCGGTGAAAACTGGCGATGACATCAACCGCGCCACGGCATTGACCCACTGACGGGAGACGTCATGTCCACCGACTCCAACTCCAATACCGACACCGGAACCCACACGGACGTCGACATCGGCCACGACGTGTTCGTCGCGGACCCGCTGCCGATGAACGGTCCGGGGCCGCTGCCCGACGGACAGCCCCGTTCCTTCCAGCCCAGCGCGGTCACCCTGATCCACGGCCTTCACGACGCCGTGCTCGTCGACCCGCCGCTGACCCGGGAGCAGGCGGAGCAGGTCGCGGACTGGGTCGAGGCGAGCGGGAAGCGGCTGACGCACATCGTCGCCACCCACGGACACGGCGACCACTGGTTCACCGCCGGGATGCTCGCCGAGCGCTTCGGCGCCGGGGTGGTCGCCTCCGCGGGCACCGTCGCACAGATGCACCACAACGTGCAGGCCCGGCCGGTGCTGTGGGACGCGATCTGGCCGGACCAGATCCCCCCGTCCCCCGTCACGGCAGTCACGGTGCCCGGCAACCGCCTCACCCTCGAAGGACACGCCCTCGACATCGTCGACGTGGGGCACGCGGACAGCGACGACTCCACCGTGCTGCACGTGCCGGACCTCGAGCTGGTGGTGGCCGGCGACGCGATCTACAACCGCGTGCACATGTACCTCGCCGACTCGGCAGACGGCAACTTCGGGCCCTGGCGCAAGGCCATCGACACCGTCGCCGCGCTGGCACCGCGCCGGATCGTGGCGAGTCACCAGAACAAGGACCTCGACGACGATGCCGAGCGGCTCATCGCCGAGACCCGCCGGTACCTCGACGACGCCGAGGCCGCCCTGGCCGCGCACGACACCCCCGCCGAGTTCTTCCACGCCATGCTCCGGCGCTACCCGGACCACCTCGGCCGGACCGTTCTCTGGGTCAGCTCCCGTGCTCTCTACCTCGCACGTGAGGGCGGCGACCCCGTACAGAACCTCCTCGCAGCCTGGCTGTAGGCCGATCCGGAGCCGCCGCATCGACCGTTCCCCGACCCCCGGAGTCGTCATGAGCGTCGCGCATTCCTCGATCCGGACCCGACAGGAAGGCGGCGTCCTGTTCGCCACCCTCGACGCCGGCCCCCTCAATCTGATCGGTGTCGACCTCGTCCGCGACCTGGTCTCCCTCCTCGGCACGCTGTACGACGACGCCGGTGACGTGCGTGTCGTCGTCATCGACAGCGCCTCGCCCGACTACTTCTCGGCGCACGTGGACCTCACGGCGGTTCCGGAGTACACCGCAGAAGCCGCGCGGGCCGTCGGTCCCGTCGACGCCTCGCTCGGCATGCTCCTGCACGAGCTCGCGCACGTCCCGGTGATCACCATCGCCAAGGTGCGCGGCCGGGCCCGTGGCGGCGGCGACGAACTCGCCCTGGCCTGCGACATGATCTTCGCCGCGCGCGAGAACGCGGTCTTCGGCCAGTTCGAGACCGGTACGGGTGCGCTGCCCGGCGCGGGCGGAATCCAGCACCTGACCAGGCGGCTCGGACGGACCCGCGCGATGGAGGCCATCGTCGGCGCCGAGGACTTCGACGCGGACCTCGCCGAGCGCTACGGCTGGATCAACCGTGCCCTGCCCGACGCCGAACTGGACGGCTTCGTCGAGCGCCTGGCCAAGCGGATCGCCGGCTTCCCGCCCGAGGGGGTCAGGGCCGCCAAGCGGGCCGTCAACGAGCTTTCGCTCCCGGACCGCGCCAACGTGCGCTCCGACGCCGCGACGTTCCAGGGCCTGATCGCCCGGCCCGAAACCCGCGAGCGACTCGACCACCTCACAGGCCGCGGCCTCCAGACACCCGGTGAGGTCGAACGCGACCTGGGCAAGGCCGTGGCGGACTTCGATCGGTGAGCCGCCGGCCCGGGGGCCGGGGCCCTGGCGCGAGGGTGTTCCCTGGTGCGAGGCCGCGGTGGTTCCGGTCTGATGGATCTGCCGGGTGAGGCAGCCCGTGCGCGTCCCTGCAGAGAGGCGTCAGCCGTGACCACTTCGATCCCCGTCGTGCCCGGGACCGTTTCCACTCCGGGCAGGCCGCTCCCCGAGCCCGCCTGCCTCGGCTGCCACCCGCCCGCGAAGGCCTGCGGCGCCGGGACCGACGGACGTGGCCCGCTGCCGGTCGGCCGGCCGCGGCAGAGGGCCGGGGAGACCCGGTGAGGACCCCGGAGGCGGCGTCACGAGCCGGAGCCGGGGGTGGCGACGCGGGCCTGGCCGGACAGACCGTGGTGGTCACCGGTGCCGGGCGCGGCATAGGGCTGGCGATCACCGAGGCGTTCCTGGCGGCGGGCTGCCGCGTCGTGGCGGGATCGCGGCGGCGCACCGAGGCGCTCGACGCGCATCTGGAGCGGAGCGCGGACCTCGCCGTCGTGGAGGTCGACCTGGCGACGCCGGGCGGTCCGGCCGCGCTGGTCGCCGAGGCCGCTGCGCTCCACGGAGGTGTCGACGTGCTGGTGAACAACGTCGGGGCGGTGCGCCCGCGGGTGGACGGCTTCGCGAGCGTGACGGACGAGGACTGGGAGTGGGCCCTGACCGTCAACCTCATGGCCGCCGTCCGCGCCACCCGGGCCGCGCTGCCGCACCTGATCGCCTCCGGCGCGGGACGGATCGTCACCGTCTCCTCGGTCAACGCCCGCCTGCCGGACCCGCTGGTCATCGACTACGGCGCCGCCAAGGCCGCGCTGACGAACTTCTGCAAGGCCCTGTCCAAGGAGGTCGGGCCTCACGGTGTGCGGGTGAACACGGTCGGTCCCGGCCCGGTGGAGACGGCGCTGTGGCAGGGCACCGGCGGCGTCGCCGCCACGGTGGGGCAGTCGCGTGGCGTGGACCCCGGTGAGGTGGCCCGTGCCGCCGCGGCCCAGTCGGTGACCGGCCGCTTCACCCGCCCGTCGGAGGTCGCGGACCTCGTGCTGTTCCTCGCCGGTCCCCGCGCGGCGAACATCACGGGCGCCGACTTCGTCATCGACGGCGGGCTCGTCGACTCCCTGTGATCCGATCCGCGGCCCGGGTGCGGGACGGGCGCCGTCGTGCCGTGCGACCCCCGGCGTACGCCGAACCGTTGCAGGGGAGACGGCGGGGAGGGACGCTCGGAACGGGCCTGCTCACGACCAAGGAGCGCTCATGTCCACGATTCACCTGCATCAGACGATCGCCGCCACACCCGAGGAGTTCGTCGCCGGGCTCACCGACTTCGGGCCGGGCCGCTCGGAGCTCTTCGGCAACAGTGCCGACAAGTACCTCGAGGTGCACGACCGGGGGCCGCACGAGGCCGACGTCACCGAGGGCTCGGCGGGAATCTGGGAACGGCTGCACTACGACTGGTCCGATCCCCACCGCGTCGTCATGACGACCACCGACTCCAACGTGTGGGGCGGCAGATCGAGCCACACGTACACGTTCACTCCGAAGGCCGACGGGACGACCGAGGTGGACGCCGTCGTGATCCGCGAGGGCAAGAACTTCAAGGGACGCGTGCTCGGCGCGGTCGTCGGCACCGTCGGCAAGCGCCACCTCTCGAAGGCCTTCGCCAACACCGGCAAGGCCATCGAGGCCCGGCACCAGGCCCACGGAGGCCCGTGACCCGCCCGAAATCCCCCAGGCCCGGTCTTTCGGATCTTGCCGGGCGCACGACGCCGGGCATCTCGGACCGGATCCGGCGCGAGCAGGCCATCGCCGACCTGCTCGCCGACCTGCTCGCCGGCCGCAACGAGGGCAGCGCTTGGCGGCCGGCTGCACGACCGACCAGGGCCGGTTCTGCGGACTGTTCGACCACATTGTGCTGCTGAGCGCGCCGGCCGAGGTGCCGCCGGCCCGGATCGCGGCCAGGACCGACAACCCCTCCGGCAAGCGGCCCGAGGAACGTGACGCCGTTCTCCACCATCCGGCCACCCTCGGGCCGCTGCTGCGTGCCACCGCGACCGCCGAACTCGATGCCACCGCACCCCTCGAACGTCTCGTCCAGCGGTTGGAGGAGCTCGCCGGACGCTGACCTCGGGCGCCCGGCCGTCGCCGGGCGCGTTCCCGGCGGACGGTCAGGGGCCCGCGTCCGGGCGGGTTCGGCCGCCCGACGTCGCGTCACGGCCGCCGCCCTTCCAGGATCACCGGAATGAAGTGAGACGACGTGTTCCGTTAAGGCTCCGCTCACCCGGCCATGGCACCGTATGGTCGCGCCTACGCGCGTAGCGCGCACCCTCTGTTATCCCCTGGCACGAGGAGTGCTGACACGTGATCAGATCCATGAACGCCACCTGCCCGTTGGCTCTCGCCGCCGCCGCGCTGGTGGTCCTCGCCGGTGCGAGCGCCGTACCGCAGCGGGCCGAAGCGGCAGGGACCGCAGTAGCGGCCGCGGCGAGCACCCCGAAGCGGATCCTGTTCGACAACAGCAAGGCCGAGACCGCGGGCAACGCCGACTGGATCATCTCCACCAGCCAGCCCGACCCGCTCGGTCAGAACGCCGACCCCACCAACGAAGCCTCGTGGACCGGCGCCGCCTCCGCCTGGGGCGTGGCCCTGCAGAAGACCGGCCGGTACAGCCTGAAGACCCTTCCCTCCGGGTCCACCATCACGTACGGCACCGGGGGTGCGCTCGACCTCGCGAACTTCGACGAGTTCGTGCTGCCGGAGCCCAACGTCCGGCTCGGCGACGCCGAGAAGACCGCCGTGATGAGGTTCGTGCAGAACGGCGGCGGTCTGTTCCTGATCTCCGACCACACCGTCAGCGACCGCAACAACGACGGCTGGGACTCGCCCGCGATCATCAACGACCTGATGACCGCCAACAGCGTCGACAGCACCGACCCGTTCGGCTTCTCCGTCGACCTGCTGAACATCGCCAACGAGAACCCGCGCGCGGTCGCCGACACCACCGACCCGGTGCTGAACGGCGCCTTCGGCAGGGTGACCGGGTCCATCATCCGCAACGGCACCACCTTCACCCTCAAGCCCGCCGACAACCCGGCGGTCAAGGGCCTGGTCTACCGCAGCGGCTACAGCGGCAACACCGGCGCCTTCTTCGTCACCAGCACCTTCGGCAGCGGCCGGGTCGCGATCTGGGGTGACAGCTCGCCGATCGACGACGGCACCGGCCAGTCCGGCAACACCCTGTACGACGGCTGGAACGACCCCGCCGGCACCGACGCCGCGCTCGCGCTCAACGCCACCGCCTGGCTCGCCCGGGGCAGCGGCAGCAGCACCGGCACCGTGACCCTCGCCGACCCGGGTGCCCGCACCGCCACCGTCGGCACCGCGACCAGCCTCCAGCTCTCCGCCGCCGACACCGCCGGCGGCACCCTGGGCTACACCGCCACCGGCCTGCCCGCCGGCCTGAGCATCAACTCCGCCACCGGCCTGATCAGCGGCACGCCGACCGGCACCGGCACGGTTACCGTGACCGCCACCGCGACCGACTCCACCGGACCGTCCTCCTCGGTGACCTTCACCTGGACGGTCAACTCCCCGGGCGGCTCCGGCTGCACGGCCGCCCAGCTGATCGCCAATCCGGGCTTCGAGGCCGGCTCCACCTCGTCCTGGACGGAGACCAACAGCGGCGGCGCCTCCACCATCAACAGCAGCTCCAGTGAGCCGCCGCACTCCGGCAGCTACGACGCCTGGCTGGACGGCTACGGCACCACCACCACCGACACCCTCGCCCAGACGGTGACCCTGCCGACCGGCTGCACCAGCTACACCTTCGGCTTCTGGCTGCACATCGACAGCGCGTCCTCGACGACCACCGCCTACGACAAGCTCACGGTCACCGCCGACGGCACCACCCTGGCCACCTACTCCAACCTCAACGCCGCCACCGGCTACCAGCGGCGGACCTTCGACCTCGCCGCCTACGCCGGCCAGAGCGTCACCCTCAAGTTCACCGGCGCCGAGGACTACACCAAGCAGACCTCCTTCGTCCTCGACGACATCACCCTCAACGTCTCCTGAGCACCGGCCGGTTGCCCGCCCCTCGGCGGGCAACCGGCACCTGCGCGGGTGCGCGGAGGCTCAGGCCAGGATGACCTCCACGGGGAGCTTCTTGATGCCGTGGACGAGGTCGGAGCGTACGCGGGGCACGTCGCCGGCGTGGCGGATGGAGGACAGGCGCGGGATCAGCTCCTCGAACATGATGCGGATCTCGGTGGGTGCGAGCAGGTTGCCCAGGCGCAGGTGGGGCTGCCCGTGCCGAAGGTGACGCGGGACGAGGTCGCCGACCGGCTCGCCGCCTTCGACGCCGTGCCGCTCCCCGGCGGCGGCGCGGTAGATGTTCGCCACGACGGCCATCTGCTCGCGCCGCAGCGCGATCCCGCCGAGCCGGGCCTCGGCCGACTTCTCGGCCTCGGTGGGGGAACGCTGCGAAGCCATCGGCCACACTCCAATCGTTCGGTCCATAGATTGTTCGCGCGCCCCACCCCCCCGCCACCCCTCCGGCTCGGAGTGCGCGCCCGTGCCGCATCGGCAGTGTCCGAGCCTGGGACTAACCTGCGGTATGAAGATCACGGCGGGCGACCGCCGCGCAGCGCACGAGGAGGTCCGCGCGATGGGCTACGATCTGCAGGTCCAGGCCGTTTCCGCCGCAGAGTCGGAGAAGGGCGCGGAGCACCTGTCCGCGTTCATGACGGAGCGGTGGCATGCGTACCAGGATCATGCGTCGGACATCAGGTTCACCATCTCGAAGAGCTTCATCCAGCTCGACGAGCTGTACCGGACCGCGTCGCACCTGGCGGCCGGTGACGCGGCCGGCCTGCCGATGGGCGGCGGGCAGCCGGTACTGCCGTTCGGCGACCCGGTGATGACCCTCATGGAGCCGGGCGACGTGCGGCGGGCGGCGGAGTTCCTCGCCGCGCACACCTTCGAGGAGCTGTGGGAGGCCGGCGGTGCCGCGCTGGCCGCCGCATCCGGGAACGGAACCGACCCGGCCCTGTCGTGCTTCCGCAAGGACCTCGCGGACGGTGACGCGGATGCCCGCGCCTTCTACGCGCAGGCGGCAGCGGCGGGCCTGGGAGCCGTGAGCGCGGCGTGGTACTAGGCCGTCGTGGGGCTACCGGGCCGTTCGTTGACCGGCCTGTGGGTCGGATCGCAGGGGGGATGTGACGGAAATTCATAGGTGGTCGCTGGGCCCGCCCTTGTCGGAGGGGTGGGGAGTGGGCTCCGGTCGAATAATCGCCGCGTCGCCGACGGTGGAACGAGTAGGGTGACGCAGCCCGTCCGGTGATCACGAGGTCGGGCTCGGTCCGCAGGAGGGGGAACGCATGGAGTCCGGCACGGCAGCGCGTCCGGAGGCATCCGGGGTGGGGGAGGCCGGGCCGCAGGCTCCGGGCGGTCGGGGCTGGCGGGGTGCCGACGTCCAGGCCGCCGCGGCGGTCGTGCTGGTCGGGATCGTGCTCGCCGCGGTGTGGGGAGCGGGCATGTTCTCCGCTTCCTCGGCCGACGCCGGCAAGCCTGCCGCGTGCAATCCGGCCACGGACACCGACTCGCCGGAGTACCCGGCCCTGTGCGCGGCGCTCAACCGTCCCGACCTGCCGACCCTGCTGGGCACACCGGGGGAGCACGTCTCGATCGCGCAGTCCGGCGGCGGACCGATCGTCCACAGTGACGGGACGAAGGAGTTCGACGCGTCGGCCCAGGTGCAGATCGGGCCGGTCAACGTGCGCATCACCCACAACCACGACCTGTCGGTGCGGGACATCACCGGCCTGCGGAGCCTGCTCGCCCAGCCGAGAACGGTGCTCGGCCACCCCGCGGCGGTCTACCGCAGCACCACCATCGCCCTGATCTTCAAGGGCGGGAAGGCCAGCACCGGGGCGGGCGGCACCGCCCGGAACCTCGCGGTCGCCATCGGCCCGGACGAGGACGCCGACACCGTCGAGTTCTCCATCTGGCGTCAGGACGACGAGGCCCCGGACCCGGACGCGCTGCTCCGGATCGCCGAGCAGGTCCTCCCCACCGTCCGGGGCTGGCTGCCCGCCACCCAGGACCGGACGAGTGGTCACTGATCGCCGACGGCCGCTGATTCAGATGTAGGCCGCCGTGTCACGCACCTCACCGAACCGGGGGAAGATCCTCTCCACCGCGAACTCGTGCTCGTCGGCGGCGAAGCCTGACATCGCGTCGGCGACGAACTCCACCTGGTAGCCGTGATCGCTCGCGGCCCGTGCGGTGGACTCGACGCCCATCGAGGTGACCAGGCCGGCAAGCACCAGCGTGTCCACGCCCAGATCGCGCAACCGGTCGTGCAGGTCGGTGTCGTGGAACGCGCCGACGGTGCGCTTGACGACCTCGACATCGCCGGGCCGGACCAGCCCGTCGACGAAGCCGCTGCCCGGCGGCTGCTCGGCGGTGTTCGGCCTCTCCACCCGAACCAGCACCACCGGGCGACCGCTCGCCCTGAACACCTCGGCCAGACGGCGGCAGCGCGTCAGCACCTCCTCCCCGGAGTGCGGGGCGAGGGGCAGGGCGACGATGCGTGGCATCAGGTCGATGAGGATCAGCGCGGAGGTCACGGGGACGATCGTAGGCCAGGACCCGAGGCTGCCACCCTGCGGATCCGGCGCGACCAGCCCGGCGGCTGAGGAAAGATGACGGCGCGTCCACGGGAGCACGGACACCGGTGGACGTACCGGGTCCGGGCGACGGGCCGCATCGACGTCTCGGCGGCACTGGTCGACCCGGGCACGCACGCGGGTGGACGCGGGCGGCTTCAACCAGGAGGTCAGGGTCTGCCGACACCGCCCCGGCCGAGCAGATGCACACGGGAGTCCGGTCCGCGGGGCCCCGCACCGTCGGTCGGTGCGGGGCCCCGGCGTCCGTCCGGCTACGCTCAGCCGCCCGCGGTGCCGACCCGGGCGGTGACCTCGGCGAGGAGGTCCAGGGCCGGGCGCAGGCCGGGTTCCTGCGCCACCGCTCGCTGCAGCAGCACCAGGGCGGCCGCGTCCTCCCCGGCGCGGACGCGCTCCAGCGCCTCGTTGTAGTCGATCCGGCCCGCGTACCGCAGCCGGACCAGCGCCGCGAGGTCCTCCCGGCAGGACGGGCAGCGCAGGCTCTCCGCGTCCGCGGGCACCGCGCACTGCGGGCACGGCACCTCGATCGGCGGCACGGCCGTCATCGGGGATCGACCTCCTCCGGGCGGACCGGCCCGACCTGCTCCGGCAGGCTGTCGTTGCCCATCTCACGCTGCGCCTGCGCGTACAGGCCGAGCAGTGCCGAGTTGTGGCGGTTCGCCGCCTCCATGTTGGCCGACTCCACGGCGGAGTCCAGCCCGCGGAGCTCCGCCAGGATCCGCTGGCCCAGCGCCGGCGAGACCATGTTCTGGCTGACGTAGATGTTGCACATCGTCAGCATCCGGAAGGTGTGGCCCAGCGAGTCGCACAGTTCGTCCGCGGCGGCGGCCGCCGCCATCGCGCCCTCCCAGTCCGCGGCCTCGCGCCGCAGCCGCAGTTCGGCCGCCACCGCCCGCAGCCGGCCCAGGTCGCCCCCGTCCAGGTGCTTCTCGCAGTACAGGATGAACAGGCTCAGGTACGCCTCGGTGCTGCGCACCCAGCGCTGGGCGTTCAGCAGGAACTGCGCCCGCTCCAGCGCCGCGTCCACCGACTCGCCGCCCGTCCGGCCGCCGGCCATGTCGTCGAGGGTGTCCATCAGCCGCTGCGTCTCGCGAAGTTCGGCCTCGGTCAGCTCGTTCGCCCAGCGGTCGGTGAAGCTCTCGATCTGCCGCTGCTGCTCCTCGACCTGGACCTTGCGCTCCGGGTCGAGCTGGCTCCGGCCGAACTTGACCGTCCGCTCCTCGCCGCCCTGGATCCGCACCGACAGGGTGATCGTGCGGTCGTTGTCGAGGCCGAACGACACCTCGACCGGGATCCGGCCGCCCAGCCCGGCGGGCAGCCGCAGGGTGACGTGGCCCATCAGCTCGTTCTGCTGGGCGATCGGCAGCTCGCCCTCGTACACGGCGACCTCGAGGCGCTGCTGCCCGCCGCCGGAGACGACGAACTCCCGGCTGACCGGGGCGCTCGTGGGGTAGTTGGAGCCCTTCGGCATGATCACCGCCAGCCGGCCGTCGTTGAGTTCGATGCCGAGGTCCTTCGGCGTGATGTCGAAGGGATTGGTCACCTGCATCAGCTGGCCGCACGACGGGCAGACCTCGGTGCCGGGCGGGTTCACCGCGCTGCAGCCGCCGCAGCGCAGGCCGATGTCCTGTGCGGCCTTGGCCGCCGCCTCGGCCGCGCCGCCCCCGGCGAGCGGCTCCCCGCAGAGGCTGCAGGCGGTGGCCCCGGCCGCCGCCGGGCTGCCGCAGCGCGTGCAGTCGCGGGTCTGGGAGACGGCCTCCGCGACGGGAGCGGCGGCCTCGGCCTCCAACTGCTGCCCGCACTTGGGGCAGGCCTCGGCCGCGACGTCCACCGGCAGGTGACACCCGGTGCAGGTCACCCGGGCGCCGCCCAGCAGCGAGGTCGAGCACTGTGCGCACGAGTCCGCGGACAGCTCGGCGGGCGTCCGGCACTCCGGGCACTCCACCTCGGCCACCAGGGCCGACTGCACCGCCGCGCCCAGCGCCACGCACTGCATCGGGTTGACGCCGCGCCGGATCCGCTTCGGTCCGAAGACCTCGCCCAACCGCCGTGCCACCAACGGGATCGACGTCGAGCCGCCGACCAGCAGCACCTCGTCGATGTCACCGACGGTCAGGTTGGCCTGCATGATCGCCTTGTGGGTCAGCTCGATGGTCCGCTCGATCCGGGCCTCGATCAGCTCCTCGAACCGGGGCCGCTCGAACACCGTCTCCAGGTCCAGCTGGCCCGTCCCGAGGCCCGCCAGGACGACGTCGGACGTCTGCTGGTTGGACAGTTCGATCTTGGCCACCTCGGCGGCCGACGCGATCCGCGGCCGGTCCCGCCGGTCCGGCTGGTAGTCCGAGCCGAACTCCTCCCGGATGTCCTCCAGCAGTGCCGTCGTGATGGCACGGTCGAAGTCGTCGCCGCCGAGCAGGTTGTCGCCCTCGATGCCGAGCACCGACACCGAGCCGGGCACCAGCAGCAGGATCGAGATGTCGAAGGTGCCGCCGCCCAGGTCGTAGACCAGGACGGTGCGCCCCTCGTCGCCGGCCTCGATCGTCATCCCGTAGGCGAGGGCGGCGGCGGTCGGCTCGTTGATCACCCGCAACACGTGCAGACCCGCCATCCGGCCGGCCTCGCGGGTCGCCGCGACCTGGCGTTCGCTGAAGTACGCCGGCACCGTGATGACGGCCCGGTGCAGCGGCTCGCCGAGGCGCTCCTCGGCGTCCTCCTTCAGCCGGTGCAGGATCATCGCCGAGATCTCGATCGGCGTGTACGAGCGGCCGTCGAACCAGACGTTCACGTCGCCGTCGGTGCCCGCCGTCACCTTGTAGTCGAGCTCGCCGAGCGCCGCCTGCACCTGCGGGTCACGGAACTTGCGGCCCATGAACCGCTTGACCGACCGGATCACGTTCTCGCCGTCGAGGGCGAGCCGGCTCCGGGCGTTCGACCCGACCAGCAGCTCGCCCTTGCGGCCGCGGCCGACCACCGAGGGCGTGCCCTCCTGACCCTGCATGTTGAAGACGATCTCCGGTTCGCCCCGGCGCAGTTGGGCCACCACCGAGTTGGTGGTGCCCAGGTCGATACCGAGAGTGCGGTACATGTCGTTCCCCTCTTGTCCCCTGTGTGTCTAGCGCTTGCGTCGCTTGGCCCGCGAGGACCTCGACCAGTTCTTCCGGCCCCTGGCCCCCGCCCCGGCCCTGCCCGTGCCCGTGGTCCGGGCCGGCCCGGCCGCCGCCCCGTCGGTGCTCTCGGCGGCCGGGGAGCTCTCCGCGGTCCCGGAGCTCCTGGAGCTCCCGGAGCTCGCACGGTTCTCGACGGGCGCCCCGGTCGTGGCGCTTCCGTCGCTTCCGGCGCCTCCGGTGCCTGCGACGCCTTCGACGGGCCCGGGCTGCTCCGCGGACGGCGGCGGGGGAGCCGTGGCGACCACCACCTGCGCCCGGCGCAGCACTTCGTCGTTCCAGAAGAAGCCGGTGACCACGCTCTGGACGACCGTCTCCGGCTCCAGCCCCGTACGGGCCTCGGTGCCGACGATCTCGGACAGGCCCGGGTCTGCGGCCATCCCCTCCAGCCGCATCGGACGCACCCCGGCCTTGGCCAGCTTGCCGAGCAGCCGGCGCCGGGTGGCCTCGATGCCGGAGCTGCGGCCGAGCCGCACCAGCTCGGGGTCCAGGCTCAGCGCCGCCAGGGCGTCGTCCACGTCGACCAGCAGGCCCAGCAGGTCGCGCTGCGCGGCCCGGGCGGCGCGCGCCTCGTCGTCCCGCAGCCGCTGCAGCAGCGACGCCCGGAAGAGCAACTGGCTGAACGCCTGCGCCAGGTCGACGTCGAGGGCCCGCTTCGGCACCTCCAGCGGCGCGGCGGTCGGCACCGGTGTGCCGGGTTCCTGGGTCGTCATGGCGTTCACTCCGGGATCTCGATCGGCGGCAGCACCGACAGGTCGGCGGCGAACTGCGCGGGTACGGGCGGTTCGGCGGCGGTGGAGGCGGGGGCGGGCTCCGCGAAGTCGGCGGCGAGCTCCTCGCGGCGGACGACCAGCAGGTCGGCGGGCGTCAGGGGCGGCCGTTCCACGACCAGCAGCGGCTCCTCCAGCACCGGGCCGAGCAACTCGGCCACCCCGTCGACCGGTTCGGGCGGCAGCAGCTGCTGGATGTCCAGCTCCAGGCGGCGGTCGGGGTTGCGCAGCAGCGCCGCGGCGTCCTGGATCTGCTGGCGGCTGTGGCGGCCCTGGCGCATCGCCGGGCCCACGGCGAGGTTGATCTCGCGCACGCCTGCGGTGGGCGGGAGGCCCAGGACCTCGTACGGTGACGGTTCGTGCAGGGGCATGGCGGCGGTCTCTCCTCCTCCGGCTGCAGACGGCTGCAGGGACGGCTTCGGGGCGGCTTCGGGACGGTTCGGACCATCGTCGGCGGTCGTCTCGACTCGGGCGGGTGGTGGTGGTCCGGGGCGACCGGAACCGTCAGCGCAGGCGGTCGATCCGGTACTTGAGGCTGCGCAGGCCGGAGTCGTCGGGATCGCGCGCGACGGCCTTGCCGATCAGCGTCCGGGCCTCCCTGAACCGGCGGGCGTTGGCGTTGCGCACGGCGTGGGCGCCGTAGACGACGCCCAGCTCCTTGCGGATGTTGGCCTTGGCGTCCGCCGGGCCCGCCATCTGCAGGGCCTGTTCCAGCAGCAGCGCGGCATCGGCGAAGCGGTCGGCCTCGAAGTCCGTAGCGGCCTCGCTGCGCCACACGTTGACGAGCACCGCCCGCATCTCCGCGGAGTCGTCGTACGTCTGGGCGCGCCGCAGCAGCGAGGCACGCTCGTCGAAGGGCCTGTCCTGGTACTTCTCCAGCACGTGGTTGGCCAGCACCACCGAGACCCGGCGCGGGGCCTCGGCGTCCGGGTCGCCGTCGAAGTCCGCGTCGGCCGCCAGGGCCTCCGCCATCCGCTCGACCGCCTCGGTGCGCCGGTCGTCGAGGGCGGCGGTGAGCGAGCGGAGCTGGAGCACGTACACCAGGCCCGACCAATCGTCGGGCTCGTCGCCGAGCTCGGTGAGCTCCCGCCACAGCTCGGTGGCCTCGACCAGGTCGCCGTCGGGGCCGAGGACGCTGACCTCGGTGGCCCGGTTGCGCAGCGCGGCCTCCAGGAAGTGGCGGGCCGTCGGGTCGTCCGGGGCCAGCGCGAGCGCCTTGCGCAGCAGGACCAGTGCCAGCCGGTAGTCCTTGGTCTCGTTGTTGACCTTGCGGGCGTGCTGGGCGTATGCGGCACCGAGGTTCTCCCGGACCTCGCGGTGGCCGGGGGACAGCGCGAGCGCCTGCTCCAGCAGTTCGGCCGCGCCGGCCTGGTCGTCGTCGTGCTCCTTGAGCAGGGCGCGGGCGGCGCGCAGGCCCGCGTCGGCGCCGAGCGCGGCGAGTTCCGTGGTGAGTCCGGGGCCGGGCAGGGTCCGGGCCCGGGTCAGGCACTCCAGGGCCTGACGCCATTCCTGGTGGCGGTGGTGTTCGGCGGCCTGGCTGGTGAGGGCCTCGCGCAGCAGCTGCTGCCGGGCTTCGTCCGTCTCCGTGCCGTCCGGGACCTCCAGGGCGGAGACCGCCGCGGCGTGCCGGCCCTGGAGCAGCAGGTAGCGCTGCGGCCCGAGTTCGTCGAACAGGCCGAGGGCGTGCGTCAGCGGGTGCACCCCGTACGGCCCGGGCTTGCGCCAGGGGAGTACCGCGTACTCGAACGCGCCCTGCCAGGACGAGAGTTCGCCGCTGGGCGGGGAGGTCCGCAGCAGCCGTTCGAGGGCCGGGCCGACGACGAGCCGGTGGCTGGTGCCGTCGGGGCGGCCGATCACGACCTCGTCCTCGGCGAAGGCCTCGGCGCAGCGGACCTCCATCCCGAGCCGGACCGTCCAGGCGTCGACCTCGTCGCCGCTCCGGCCGTCGGCCTGGTCGAGCGTCCGCAGGTCGGTGCGGAGCCGGTCGGTGAGGGCGGCACGGGCGGCGGCCACCCGCGGCGGTTCGGCCTGCCGGCCGGTGACGTGGGCGGCGGCGTCCCACACGTCGGGCACGTGCAGGGAGGGGACGAGACAGCCGATGACCCAGTGCCACAGCTCGGCCCGGTCCGGGGCCGCGGGGTCCGCCTCCGCCGCCTCCCGGGGGGCGCGCTGCGCCGGAATGCCGGGGGTGGGTGTGCGCTGCGCCGGTGCGTCCTGGGCGGGTGAGCCCTGGGCAGGGACGGCGGTCGCGAGGCGGTAGCTCACCAGGCCGAGCGCGTGCAGCAGCCGCGGGTGCGACGGGTCCTTGAGCAGCAGTGCGTGGTAGCAGTCCCAGGCCTCCTGGTACCGGCCCTCGGCGGCGTGCCGGGCCGCCTCGTGCTCGGCGAGCACCGCGAGGGCCTCGGCCGCGAGCGCGTGCCCGGGGGTCAGCCGGACGGCCTCCCGGAGGTCGCCGGCCGCGTCCCCGAACCGCCCTGCCCGGACGGCGCGAGCGGCGCGCCGGACCAGCACCGTGCTGCGGGCCCGGTGCGCGGCGGCGGGGAGCGTGGCGAGCGCGGCGTCGAGGTCGTCGTCGTCGGCCTGCAACAGGCACAGGGCCGCCCGCACCGCGACGCCGGCCGGGCTGTCGCCCAGGGCGGCGGCCCAGGTCGTCAGCGTCCGCTCGGCCTCCTGCGGCAGGCCCGCCTGCAGGGCACAGTCCAGCAGGGCGAGCAGGGCCCGCTCGGCGCAGCGGCTGCAGCGCGGCGAGCCGTCGCCGGCCGGCCGGTACAGGTGCGTGGCGCAGCCCTCCCGGCCGCAGCTGCCGCACGCTGCGGCGGCGTTCCGGTCGCAGGGGGTGCCGTCGGCGGCCGCGCACCGTGCGCCGTCGGTCGGGGCCGGTGCCGGACCGGCCGGGTTCCCGAGGTGGCGCCGGTACCAGTCGAGGGCACCGGTCCGGTTGCCGGCCCGTTCGGCGAGCAGCGCCCGCAGCAGGGCGAGGGCCGGGTCGCCCGCGGGGTCGGGCTCGACCGGCGCGAGCAGGGCGACCGTGCGGACCGGACGGCCGGTCAGCAGGCCGACCGTGGCGCGGTGGTAGAGGTCCCGCGGGGCGTCCGCGTCGGCGGGCAGTGCGTCCGGCCCGGTCGCGGAGCCCCGGGCGAGGGCCAGTGCGGACCGCAGCCGGCCCTCCCGGGCGGAGGCGGCGGGGCCGTCCCGGCCGGCGGCGGGGGAGCCCGACAGGGCGAGGGCATTGGCAACGGCGTCCAGTGCCTGCGGGTCGTCGCGGCGGGTGAGCAGCAGGTGGGCGGCCTCGCGGAGGGCGGCCTCGCGCAGCGAGCGGCGCAGGCCCGGCTCCTCCGGGGTGTCGAGGACGGCCTGCTGCCACAGGGCGCGGGCCGTACCGGGGTCGGTGTCCAGCAGACGGCGGGCGAGCAGGTCGCGCTGTGCGGCCAACAGGCTCGGCAGGGCCGGGAGGCCGGGGCTGCGCAGCGGCTCCCAGCGGTCCACCGCGCCCTGCGGGTCGCCACTGCGGGCCAGCGCCAGGCCGTGGTGGAAGGCGGCGGCCGGACTCCAGGGGTGGCCGGCCTCGGCCTCCGCCCGGAGCAGCGGCGCGGCCTCCTCGGTACGGCCGGCGGCGAGCAGTGCGGCGCCGAGCCGGACCTTGGCGGGCTGCCAGTGCGGGTACGCCTCCAGGGCCGTCCGGTAGTCGGCGGCGGCCTCGGCGGGACGGCCGGCCCGTTCGTGGAGCAGGGCGAGGCCGAGCCGGGACGGGGTGTGGCCGGGCTGCGCGGCAAGGGCCGCGGTGAAGTGGCCGTGTGCCTCGTCGTCCCGGTCGAGCAGCAGGGCGAGTCGCCCCAGCGCGTAGTGGGTCCGCGGGTCCGAGGGAGCTGCCACGGCGGCCTCCGCGAAGTCCGCGCCGGCGCCGGGGTGGTCGCCGAGGAACTGCCGGGCCAGGCCGCGGAAGAGCAGGGCCTCGGCGCGCAGCGACGCCCCGCGGGCCCACGGCGAGGGCTCGCCGGTGCCGCGCTGGACGGCGCGGCCGAAGGCCTCGACGGCCTCGTCATTGCGTCCGGAGGCGTGCAGGTGGGCGCCGTGGCGGAACCAGAGTTCGCCGCTGCCACCGGGCGCGGCGGCGAGCAGGACGGCCTCGGCCTCGCCCGGCCGGCCGCTGTCGCGCAGGAACGCCGACCTGGCCAGCACCGGCCAGTCCCGTCCGGGGAGCGCTTTCAGGGCGGCGGCGGTGGCGCCGTCGCGGTCGGCGGTGGAGGCGTCCCGGCAGCGGCGCTGCAACCAGTCGAGGACGCGCGCGGCGGACTCCGCCTCCTCGCCGGGCTCCGGGGCCCGGTCGACGGTGCGCAGGAAGGCGAGGACGGGAGCGAGGTCCGGCCGGCCCGCCCCGATCTCCGCCTCCGCGAGCCCCCGCAGGCCCCAGCGGGGGATCTGCGTGTCCGGCACGCCGACCAGCGGGAAGGCCTCGCGGCACAGACCGAGGGCGGCCGGCCGGTCGCCGAGCGCGTCGGTGGCCTGGGCCAGGCCGGCCAGGGCGCTGCCGCGCAGGGGCCGCAGGTGCGGCGGTGCCAGGGCGAGCCGCTCGGCGAGCCGGGCGTACCGGCGCCGGGCCTGCTCCGACTGCCCGGCGGCGAGCCGGGCGGCCGCCGCGGCCAGTGCCTTGGCCGCCGAGGCCGTGTCGAGGGCACGTCTGCGGCGGACGAGGACGAAGCCTCCCAGGCCGGCGAGTGCCACCGCGATCAGCAGCAGCGCGAACAGCGCCATGCAGTCTCCCCCTGCGGTCCGTTCGGTCGGATCCATGAACAACCTGGCATGGAGCCCGCCACCTTGACGTACTGTCAACCGGTGTTCGGGCGAGATCAGAATAGGCCGCCTCCGGGGTATCCGGGCAGGAAAAAGCACTATCGTGGGGGCCGGGAGGGCAGGGCCGACCGGTCAGGCGGGGGGCGGAGTGTCAGAGTCACGCTGGGTGCCGGGGCTGCGGTTCGGGCCGGAGTTCGATCCCGAGCAGTACGAACTGCTGGAGTTCCACCACCGCGGCGGTGAGGCCGAGGTCTGGCGCGCGGTGCGCACCGGCCGCAGCGGGCTCAAGGAGCTCGTCGCCGCGAAGATCATGCTGGAGCGGGACCCGTCCGAGGTGCGCCGCTGGCTCGGCCGCTGGGACGACGTCTCGCACAACGCCCACCGCCTCGCCGTCACCGACCTGGTGGTGCCGAGCTTCCTGCTCGGCCCCTCGCCGCACCGGCCGGGCAGCCCGCCCGGTGACGGGGTGATGGGGTACCAGATCTCGCCGTGGGTCGAGGGCGTGCCGCTGCACCGGTGGGCGCGGGCCAACCGGGACGGCTTGCCGGCCGTGGCCGACGTGCTGGTCCGGCTCTGCCGGATCGTCGACGAACTCCACCGCAAGCGCTGGGTGCACCGCGACATCTCGCCCGCCAACGTGCTGGTGGAGCCGGAGGGCCGGGTCAAGCTGATCGACCTGACCTTCCTCGCACCGCTGGACCGGACGCTGACGGTGGCGGTCTTCACTCCCGGGCACGTCCCGCCGGAGGCCGAACAGGTCGGCGGCTTCCCGGCCACCGCCAAGGACCTGTTCGCCGTGGGCACGCTCGCCCGCAGCCTGCTGCTGCCCGAGTACGGCCGGCTGGACCAGCGGACGGCCGCCGAGCAGGCCCGCCGCGAACTGCTGGCGGCCGGCTTCAGCGCGGAGCTGGCCGAATGGGCCGCCGAACCGCTGCACCACGACCCCGACCGCCGCCCCGCACCGCTCGGCCCCTGGGCCGCCCGCGGACGCGAACTCCTGCGCGCGCACCGGCCGCTGCCGCGCACCTCCTGCCTGGCCGTGCTGCCCGACACCGCGGGCCGGCCACTGGTGGTCTCCGGCGGTTCGGACGGCGTCGGCTACACCGGCCCCGGGCTCTCGCCGCCGGAGCTCCCGGCCACCCGAACCAACCAGGGCCCGCCGACGGCGCGGGAGATCGTGGCCGGCCGGGCAGGCCGGGCGGCGGAACTCGCCGTCTTCGCGGAGGACGGCGCGGGCGCGCTCTGGGTGGGCAACCGCTCCGGCTGGTGGGAGGTGGCGCGCGGCGTCGCCGGTGCGGCCGGTGCCGTCAACGCCTCCGGAGAGCTGGTCGTCTGGACGGCCCGGGCCGGCGTCCTGCAGTCCTTCCGCTGGTCACCGGGGGTCACCGTCACCGGGCAGGAGCTGCCCGGCTGCCCGGCCGACCGGGTCCTCGCGGCCACCGAGGAGCGCGTCGGGACATGGTCCGTCCTGGTGGAGCACCAGGACCGGGTGCTCTGCTGGCAGGTGGGCTCCGACAGCCGGCCCGAGCGGATCGCCGCACCGGCCCGGGCCCGCGGCGCCGCGCTGGCCCGCTCCTCGGCCGGACCGCAGGCCGTCATCCTCGGCCCGGACGGCACGGCCCGCCTCTACCCGCTCGGCGGCGGCGCGGCACCGGTCGAGATCGGCGAGTCCGAGCCCGCCCTCGGCGTGGCGATGGCCGGCCACCGCGGCGGCCCGACGATCGCGCTGGCCGGCACCGGCGGTGTCCGGCTGCGCCTGCCCGCGTCCGGCGGGGCGCGTCGGCCCCGCTGGTGGCGGCCCACGCTGCGGCCGGCCACCCGGGTCGCGCTGTCGGTCGGCGACGACTGGCGGCTGTGCCTTGCGGCGGTCGTGGAGGACGAACTGCAGTGCTGGCAGGAGGACGCCGCCTACCGCTGGCAGCCCGTCCGGCTGGACACCTGAGCGCCTCGGGGACGCTCCCGTGCTCGGCGCACCAGTGGTGGGTGGCCGGATCCCTACGGCGAGCGGACCTCGAAAGCGCGGCGGCGACGCCGGGACGCGCCGGACGGTCGCAGCCGCCATTCGGTGGACCGGTCTCGGCGAGCGACTGCCCGCACCACGGGCGTCCGTGGCGGCCGGGCTCAATGCAGTGCACGGGTGGAGGTCACAGGCGTCGAGCGACGAAGACGAACTCCTTGCCCGGACGGTCGGGTGCGTCCCGTACCTCCCGCAGCCCGAAGCCCAGCGCCGTCAGGTCGGCCTCGACCTCGTGACGTTCCCGGAACCGCAGGGTCGAATCGGAGGTGAGGTGGTGTCCGTCCACGGCGAACACGTGGTTCCAGCGGACGGTCACGAGAGGCGGGGCCACCTCGACCAGGTCGACCCAGCTCTCGACCGTGCCGACACCCGGGATGTCGGTGGTACTGCGCGAGGCTGCGCGGTTCCACGACTCCCAGGCGCGTGCGGCCGGGTCCCTGGTCTCGAACACCAGGTACCCGCCGGGCCGCAGGGCCTCGCGAGCTCCGGCCAAGGTCTGCTGCCAGGCGTCCGGGGCGACGATCGCCTGGGCGACGTTCGCTGTCATGGTGACCAGGTCCACCTGCAGGGGTGGAAGGGCCGTCGCGTCACCGCAGATCCACTGCACCCGCTCACTGCCCGGCTTCGCCCTCGCCACGTCGACGGAGGCCCGGGCGGGATCGATGCCCACCACCTCGACCCCGAGACCGGCCAGCAGGAGCGCGAACACGCCGGTGCCGCAGCCGATGTCCAGCACCCGCTCCGCGGCGACCTGCCGGGCGAGGCCGAGGTAGGTGTCGAGGTCGGTCCGATCCGGATCGAGGGCGTCGTAGATCGCTGCCAGTCGAGGGTGTCCGAAGATCTCGTCAGCCATGTGACCGAATGTACGGGGGCGTGGTGCGGCCGGCGGGCTCGTGCCGTCCGCTGTCGCGCACCAGGTCCGCGGCGGCTGTCGGGGCAGCGGCCGACGAGCCGGTTCGGCCCACCGCTTCTGCATTGAATGCCGGCCATCGGGTACGGGACGTGTACCGAACATGTGGTGTCGAGCCGATTCGGGAGGCGTCCATGCTCACTCAGCGTGAACTGCGTCTTCTTGCCGAAGCCGAGGACGACCTCGCCCGCGACCGGCGGCTGGCCCGGAGGCTGGTCCGGCACCGTGTCGGCCCCCGCTGGTGGGGGAGTCCGCGGATGCTCGCCGTGCTGCTGGCCGTGCTCGCCGTCGTCGGGGCGGCGGCGGTGGTCGCCGGATGGGCCACCGCCACGTCGACCGGGGTGCTCGCCGGGGCCGCCGTGTGGGGGAGTACCTGGATCGCGGCCGGGATCCTGGTGGCCCGGATCGCCGTCCTGAACTGGTCCGGACGTCTCCGCTGATCACCGGCGGCCGGCGCGGGCCCTCGGGGTGACGCCCCTCACGGGTCGATGGGCCGAGGGCCCGACCTCCGGCTCGTCGTTGCGGCGTGCCGCCGGCCGTCCGATGCCGGCGGCCTGGCCGGTTCAGCCGCGCCGAGGTACTCCCGGGCCAGCTCCGGGTCGCCGGTCGCGAACACGGACCTGCGGCCCCCGCGCCGACGCCGGAAACCCGCAGGGACTGTCCGGGCATGGCCCGCTCCCTCCGCCTCGAGGCAGGCGGACGGGCCGCGCGGCGCACCCGCCCGGTACCGGCTCCGACTTGCGACGGTACGCCTGCAGACCCGGCCGCGGCATGACGCAGGCGGTTCCACCAGGGGCGGGACGGTGCTGCGACAGGTGCGACAGCAGGCCGGGTAGGCCCCTCACGACGCCATCGACCCGCCCGCGTCGGCGGTGCGCTCCCGGGCGCCGGGGCTGCCCGAGGGGCCGCCGCGTCCACCCCGCCACGCGGCCGGAACGGACAGCGGCACCTCGACCGGGTCCGCCCCCCCTGCGGTGACCGACGCCGGCACCGCGCCACGCGACGAAGGAGGCGGCCGCAGCTCATGGGGGGCCTTTCTGACGGGCCACGCCCTCGGCCGCGCCAAGTCGTGACGGAATGTCATGGGAGTGGGGTGATGGGCGGGTTGAACGTCACAGTGCGTGATCGCAGTTGTGCGGCCCGGTGTGCGGAGGAGAATGGAGGCGCGGACACACCAGGCGCGCTCCTCCCTGCGCGCAGCGCCGAGGGCGCCCTGCCGCCGGTCCGACTGCCCCGGGCCGGCCACGGCGGACAGCACGCCCCGATGACGGCGCGCCGCGGTCCGAGTCACGGTCACGGCCGTCGACGCATCCAGCCTTCCGGGGTGTTCAGCCGGAAGAAGTGTTCCGAATGGCTCTGACGTACGACGAACTGCGCCATCTGTCACGCGAGGTGGGATTCGAGGAGGGTGAGGTCGACGTCGCCGCCGCGGTGGCGATGGCCGAGTCGACCGGTCGGCCGGAGGCGGTCGGCGACGAGAGCCTGGCCGATGCCACCTGGGGGCCCAGCATCGGCCTGTTCCAGATCAGGTCGCTCCGCCACCCGCAGCAGTTCGGGTTCCCCGACAACCTGCGGGTGGAGACGTCGCTGCGCGGGCCCACCTACAACGCCAAGGTGGCACGCGCGATCCAGACGCAGGCCCACGGCTGGTCACCGTGGTCGACGTACACCAGCGGCCGCTACCGGGACTTCCTGCCGAACGGCAACTCCGCCGTGGCGCGCCCGGCCACCTCCCGCCTGCGCAGGTGCCTGGACCTGCTGCTGGGCGAGGCGGGGTACAAGGAGGGCCCGCACAACCACAACAAGTACGCCCAGGAGCTCATCGACGCCGGCAAGGTGCCGGCGGGATGGCAGAACCAGGAGTGGTGCTACGTCTTCCAGTCCTGGGGCACCTGGCGTGCGGGCCTGGAGGAGTACTGCCTGCTGTCCGCCTTCTGCCCGGACGGGGTGAAGTACTACCGGCGGAAGGGCTGGTGGTCGGAGTTCCCGATGATCGGCGCCGAGGTCTTCTACGGCGCGGCCGGCGAGCGGTGGGGCCCCGGCGGTTCCCACATCGAGCGGGTCCACCGGTTCGACCACGAGCACATCTGGACGATCGGGGGCAACACCAACCTCACCGGGGCGAGCAACGGCGACGGCGTCTACAAGCGCGGGCCGATCCGCCGCCGCGAGGTACGGGTGTACGGGTACGGCTGCCCGCCGTTCCCGGAGGGACGGCTCTCCGCCGACCCCCGCTGGGGCGGGCTGGCCTCGGCCTCGTACACCGACCTCCCGCCGGCCGCGTCCGACCCGGACGGCCGGGACCCCAGGCCCTGGGTGTACCTCGGCCAGCTGGAGAACGCGATCGCCGCGGACGTCCTGGCGCCGACCGGTCACCGCTCGTACAGCTGGGAGCAGGTGCTCCTGGTCGAGAACGCGCTGGTGGGCGAAGGACTGCTCGACGCCCGGTGGGCCGACGGCTCCTGGGGCACCCTGACGCTGCGGGCCTACGCGGAGTGGCAGGAGCTCTGCGGCTTCGCCGGAGCCGAAGCCGACGGACACCCGGACCTCGAGTCCATGCGGAAGCTCGCCGACAAGTACGAATTCCAGGTCGGCAACTGACGGGCTGCCCGCAGCCCGGCCGACCGCGAAGGAGACAGTCGTGATCACCATAGGAACCTGGAACGTCGAGAACTTCTGCCGGCCCCTGCCGGCCGGCAGCCCGCCCGACCCGAACAAGTGCGCCGCGAAGGACCAGGCGGCCTACGAGGCCAAGGTCGAAGCCCTGGCCGGCGTCGTCTCCGAGCTCGCGCCCGATCTGCTCGGCGTCCAGGAGGTCGGCAGCCAGGAGGCCCTGGACGACCTCGTGGCGAAGCTGCCCGGCACCTGGCACACCGCGGTGTCCGACCACCCGGACCAGCGCGGCATCCGGGTCGGCTTCATCAGCCGCAGCCCGCTGCTGGACGTCCAGCAACGCGTCGCCTTCCCCTCCCACCTTGCTCCGGTGCAGGTCGAGGACGTCGGCGCCCCCATCAGCGAGATGGGCCGCGGCGGCCTCGCCGTCCGCATCGAACCCACCCCCGGGCAGAGCGTGCACGTCGCCGTCTGCCACCTGAAGTCGAAGCTGCTGACCTTCCCCGGCAACCAGCACAGCACCCACGACGAAGGACTGCGTGCCCGGTTCGCCGCGTACGCCCTGTTCCGCCGCGGCGCCGAGGCCGTCACCATGCGCGCCCTCGCCGACGACCTGCTCCAGGGCGACGGCAAGAACCGGGACGTGATCGTGCTGGGCGACTTCAACGACGACTGGAAGGCCGCCACCACCCAGATCCTCTACGGCCCGCCCGGCTCCCAGATCGGCACCGGCGGCTTCGACCACCCCGACCAGGGCGACGCCGCGCGGCTGTGGAACCTCGCCCCGCGGATCCTCGAACAGGGCGGCTTCTCCCGGATCTTCGAGGGCCAGCACGAGCTGATCGACCACATCATGATCAGCCACGCGCTCCTCGCCAAGTTCCAGGAGGTCTCGACCGGCAACGAGAAACTGCCGAGCGTGGCGGAGGCCCGGCCGACCGCGTCGCACGACCAGCCGTCCGACCACTCCCCCGTCGTCGCGAAGTTCGACCTGTAGGAGCCCCGCCCCGCAGGACCCCCGCCCCGCAGGAAATCCACCCGCAGCAGTCCGCCACCGGACCCGGCCGCCGCCGCCGGTATCCCGTGCGTTCCGCGAGCGCACGTGCCGCGCGGCGGGTCGGGCTCGCGGCGGCCGCGGTGGAGGCGTAGACCGGGGTCATGGACGAGGAGAAGACGTCGTGGCACCCCGGTGAGATCGTCCCGGTGAGCGGCATCTACGCATGCGACTGCGGGGCCGGCCACCACTGGAGCACCGACGTGAAGGGGCACCGGTTCCCGCCGCTGCCGGCCGGCTGCACGGGCGGCTCCTGGTCGCTGAAGACCGAGGCGCACCCGGACACCTGACACCGGGCGCCGCAGGCCGTGACCGGGTGGGACGGTCCGGCTGCGGTGCCCGGACCGGGGCGTGGTGCGTTCGGCGGGACCGGCTCGTTGTTCCGGGGGTGACGGGTGCCATGGGTGAGGGGCCGGTGCTGTGGGCGCTGGTCGTACGGGAGACGGACGACGGCGGCCTGGAGGCGGAGATCGTCGTGGAGGTCGACGACGGTCACTGGGGAGGACTGGCGACCGACGCCTGGGAGAGCGGCTTCCTGGCCGCGGGCGGGGCGCCGGTCTCCACGGGGACGGTGCAGGTCCGCGGCGGCCGGTTCGTGCGGCTGGTGCTGATCGGCGGCCGTGAGGCGTGGGAGCCCGCGCCCACGATGGAGGCACCGGAGGCGTGGCTGTCGGCCGCGGCCGAGGCCGGCAGCGTACTGGTGACGGTGGTGGCGCCCGGCACGTGGCCGCCGAGCGGCCTCGCGGATGTCGCGCCCGACCGGCGGGCGCAGGAGTTCGCGGACCGGCTGGATGCGGCGCGGGCGAGCGGGTCGGTGCTGCAGGGCATGGCGGACCTCGACCTGGAGTGAACCGGAGCCCCCCGGGGAACCTCGCATCGCACGGACCGCCACGGGGGAGGATGCCGCCGTGGCGGACGACGCGACCCGCCGGCTCCTCGACCGTTTCGTCGGCCTCCTCCGGCCGATGCCGTCCCCGGTGGCCGTGTGGGCCCACGGCTCGCTGCCCGCAGGCGACTGCCGGCCGGGCCGCAGTGACCTCGACCTGACCGCCGTGGCGGAGCACCGCTGCGCGCCGGCCCAGGAGGAGCAGCTCGTCCGGGTCCACGAAGCCCTGGCGACGGGCCTCCCGCTGGCGTCCAGGCTGCACTGCAGCCACGTCGCCGCCGACGAGTGGGACGACCTCACGGTGCGGCACCTCACGTGGGCCCGCGAGGAGTTGATGCACCGACCGGTCACCGCGGTGACCCGCTGCGAACTGCACCGGTTCGGGACGGTCCTGTACGGCCCCCCGCCGGACCGCCTCGTACCCCGTGTCACCGACCGGCAGCTCGCCGGGTTCGTCGCCGAGGACCTGCGGACCTGCTGGCGGCCCGCGCTCGACCACCCGGAGCGGTGGCGTCAGGACATCTGGGTCGACCTCGGCATGCTCAGGCTGACACGGGCGGCGACGGCGCTCGGCAGCGGGCGCCTGATCACCAAGTCCGAGGCGCTCGACGTCCTGGCCGGACTCGCCGCCCCCGCCGACGTGGTGCACGACTCGGGCGGCGCCGTTACGGCCGGCTGGCTCCCGCCCCGCCGCGGTGGGCCGACGGCCGGGCCGACCTGACACGCGCCTTCCCCGGCCCGGCCGTCGACCGGGTGCCGGCGGCCCGCCGGCCCTGACACCCCGGCGCCGCCGGCGGCGGGCCGCCCGACGTTCGGCAGGGCTCGGCGAGTCCCCGGGGGAGCGGGCGGCGGAGCCGTCCCGCCCAGGACCGGAGGTCCCGGACGCCGGGGCCGAACGGCACTGGCGCCGACGCCGACCGTGCGGGGACGGGGGAACGCGGCCCGCAGCCCCGGGCCGCCACGGTGTCGACCCGGCCATGTCACGCCGGTGATCTGCCAGAATCGACCGGCTGACAACCAGGGACGAGGAGGCTCGCGTGGGCGGGGACGAGGTGCGGTCGAGGATTCCGCAGCTGCGGCTGGACGAGCTGCTGGAGGAACTGCAGGCCCGGATCGACGCCGCCCGCGGCACCCGGGACCGCGTGCACAGCCTGCTGGAGGCCGTGCTCTCGGTGGGCCGGGAGCTGGACCTCACCCAGGTGCTGCGCCGGATCGTGGAGGCCGCCGCGGTGCTGGTGGACGCCCGGTACGCGGCGCTCGGCGTGATCGGCCCGGACGGCAGGACGCTGTCGCAGTTCCTCACGGTGGGCCTGTCGGACGAGGAGATCGCGCGGATCGGCCCCTACCCGACCGGCAAGGGCATCCTCGGCGAGCTGATCCGCCGCCCCGAGCCGCTGCGTCTCGGTGACCTGTCGGAGCACCCGGCGTCCTTCGGCTGTCCGGTGCACCACCCGGTGATGCGGACCTTCCTCGGTGTGCCGGTGCGGGTGCGCGACGAGGTGTTCGGCAACCTCTACCTCACGGACAAGCGCGGCGGGGAGGAGTTCGACGCCGACGACGAGTCGGTGATCGCGACCCTCGCCGTGGCGGCGGGGGTGGCGATCGACAACGCCCGGCTGTACGAGGAGGCCCAGCGCCAGCAGCGCTGGCTGAGCGCGAGCGCGGAGATCACCCGGACGCTGCTCTCCGGCAGCTCCAGGTCCGAGGTGGTCGGGCTGATCGCGCAGCGCGCGCGGGAGATCACCGGGGCCGAGCTGGCGGACGTCTCGGTGCCGGTGGCCGGCACCGGCTCGCTGCGGGTCGAGCTGGCACTGGGCGGCGACGCGGCCGCGCGGCTGGGCCTGGTCGTCCCGGCGGAGGGCACGCTCTCGGGCGAGGCCGTCGCGAGGGCGGAGCCGGTGACCACGCTCGACCTCGCCGACGACCCGCGACTGTCCGCCGGACCGCGGCGCTTCGACGGACTCGGCGCAGCGGTGGCGGTTCCGCTCGGTCGGGCCGGCAGCAGCGAGAGCGAGGGCGTGCTGCTGCTCGCCCGTCGGCCCGGTCAGCCGCCCTTCACCGAACGGGAGATCGGCCCGCTGCTGGGCTTCGCCGACCAGGCCGCGCTGGCACTGGAGCTGGGGGAGCGGCGCCGCGACGCCGAGCAGCTGGCGATGCTGGAGGACCGCGACCGGATCGCCCGGGACCTGCACGACCTGGCCATCCAGCGTCTGTTCGCCACCGGCATGACGCTGCAGAGCGCCGCCCGGTTCATCGACCACTCCGGGGCGTCCGACCGGGTGCTCCGAGCGGTCGGGGACCTGGACGAGACCATCAAGATCATCCGCTCGACCATCTTCGGCCTGCGCGCCCGCGAGGACGAGGCCGGGCGGGGGCTGCGCGCCAGGGTGGTCCGGGCGGTCGAGGAGGCACAGGCCACCCTCGGGTTCGCGCCCCGGCTGAGCATGGAGGGACTGCTCGACACCGACGTCCCGGGGGAGGTCGCGGACCACGTGGTGGCGGTGCTGGCCGAGGCCCTCAGCAACGCCGCGCGGCACGCCCGCGCCGGCCGCGTGGAGGTCTCGCTCCGGGCCACCGGCACCCAGGTGGTGCTCGCCGTGCTGGACGACGGCGTCGGCATCCCCGAGCAGGGGCGGCGCAGCGGACTGCGGAACATGGCCGAACGCGCGGAGGGACTCGGCGGACTGCTCGAACTGTCGAGTCCGGCCGACGGCGGGACCCGGCTCGTCTGGTCGGCCCCGCTGGCGCGCTGAGCACGCCGGCCCGGCGCTCCGAGGGCGCAAGCGCCGGCCGGTGACGCGTCACAGCGGCGGGACGGCACGGCGGCGGGGCGGTGCCCGGTCACCGGTTCCGCGTGGATGCGGGCGGTGACCCGGTCGGCGGGCCACGGGTGCGCCCCGCCCACGGTTCCTCGGCCGGTCACCTCGGCCGGTCACCTCGCCCGGTCACCTCGCCCGGTCACCTCCGCTGGTCGCCGCGGCCCTGCCGAGGGCGGTGACGCTGTCGGACGGCCGGGCGGCCCGGCGCGCGGGGCCCGGGCGTCAGCGGGCGGTTCGGCCGGCCGCCCGGTCGTGGGCGGCCAGGGCCTGGGTGGCGATGACGGCGGCCTGGACGCGGCGCTCGACGCCGAGCTTGGCCAGCAGCCGGGAGATGTGGTTCTTCACGGTCTTCTCCGCCAGGTAGAGGCGCTGGCCGATCTGGCGGTTGGTGAGGCCCTCGCCGATCAGCGCGAGGATCTCCCGCTCCCGGTCCGTGAGCGCGGGCAGGTCGGAGGCCGGCGGGGCGGTGTCGCCGCGCAGCCGTGCCATCAGGCGGGTGGTGGCGCCCGGGTCGAGCATGGACTGGCCGGAGGCGACCGTGCGGACGGCGGAGACCAGGTCGGTGCCGGTGATCTGCTTGAGGACGTAGCCGGAGGCGCCGGCCATGATGGCGTCGAGCAGCGCCTCCTCGTCGTCGAAGGAGGTCAGGATGAGGCACGCCAGGTCCGGCATGTTCGAGCGCAGTTCGCGGCAGACGGTCACGCCGTCGCCGTCGGGCAGCCGCATGTCCAGCACCGCGACGTCGGGGCGCAGCGCCGGCACGCGGGCCAGGGCCTGCTCGACGGTGGCGGCCTCGCCGATGACCGTGAGGTCGGGCTCGGAGTCCAGCAGGTCGTGCACGCCGCGCCGGACGACCTCGTGGTCGTCGAGGAGGAACACCGTGATCGGGGTGCCGGCCTTGGACTCCGTGCTGCCCGCCATCGCTTCTCCGTAACTCTCGGACCCGCCGCCGGGGGCAGCGGGTCGGACTGTCGGCCGTGCGCCGGGGCTCCCGCAGGACACCCAGGACCGGACGGCCTCGGAGTCCCGGCAACGGACCCCATTATGCGCCCCGGTGACGGCACGTCCGGATTCGACGGTCCGGCCCCCGCTGTCGCCGGGCGCTCCGCCGGCCGGGCGGTCTTCTCCCGCACCGGCGCCGTGGTGGTCGATCGGTTCCGTGTCAGCCGTCGGTGTGGCGGGGGAAGGGTGCGAGGTCGGGTTCGACCCAGCCGGTCCTGGCGGGGGCGCTCGCCAGTGTCGAGGGCCGGTAGAAGCGCGTCAGCAACTTCTTGTCGAGCAGCGCGGGGTGCTCGTCGGCGAAGGCGTCGAAGTCCGCGGTGTCCGACCCGCCGGCGTGGTGACCCACCAGTTCGACCCAGGCCCGGCTGACGGTGGCGTTGTACTTCTGGGGGACACCCGCGTAGCGGGCGGTGCGCCGGATCCCGTCGCCGATCAGGTCCACCGCTGCGGCGGTTCCGTGACGCCGGACGGCCAGCCAGGTCAGGTGGACGTGCTGGCGGTGCCCGAACCGGTCGGCGGTGGCCATCACCTCCTCCATCAACTGCGTGAACGGGGAGGTCTCCTCACCCCTGCCCGGTGCGGTGCCGGTCACGACCCCTCCTCGGTCAACGCATCCAGCACGGCATGGAAACCGGCGATCGACTGGGCCGGCAGCCCGCCCAGGGCGCGGCTTTCGAGATCGGCCAGCGTCTGCCGGATCAGGGCGGCCGCCGCCTGCCCGGACTCGGTGAGCTCGATGAGGACCGAGCGGCGGTCGCCGGCCCGTGTGCCGCGGGTGATGTGACCGCGCCGCTCCAGCCGGTCGAGCACGCCGGTCAGCGTCGTGGGGCGAGTGCCGACGGCGGCGCCCAGCTGGGACACGGTCCTGCCCCGGCCGTCGGCGAGGTTCGCCAGGGCGTTGATCTCGGAGGCGGTCAGGTCCAGATCGACGAGTTCGGCAGCGATCAGTTGCAGGGTGGCGTGGGTCGCGCGCTGCAGGGCCAGCAGCGCCGAACGCCCGGATGGAACGGATTCGGACTTCACGGATTCGGATATTACGGAATCGGACTATCTGTCGCAAGGTCGGTACGAGCCCGCCTGCCGGTCGCACCGGCGGTGCGGCGTGTCCGGTGGTGCGCGCCGGCTGCACCGCCCCGATCCGCGGCCCGCCCGCCCCGGCCGTCCCTCCGTCGTGATCTCGGCTCTGGAACCCTCGCCGCGAATCACGGAGACTGGGCAAGTACCAGCCATGACGGACAGCGGGGCAGCGGTGAACACGGGGGACAACTCGTCGCACACCACCACATGCGCCTGGCGTCCCTGGCCGCGCTCCTGGGCGCGGCCGTCCTCACCGGCTCCGGCCGCTCGACCACGACCGGTACCGCGCCTGACGCCCGCGGCGGCTCCCGCCGTCGGCCGCGCCCCGCGGTGCGGCCGACGGTGCGGCGGCATGGATCAGCCGAGCGCGGTTCGCAGGGATGCGAGGACGGTCGCCGGGTCGGCCAGGGCATGGTGCACCGGCGGCACGGGCAGGTCGAGTCCGAGCAATTGGTGGACGGCGTGCATGGCACCGCGGACCGAGTACTCCACGGTGAACACGACGTCCTGCGGGATCTCGACGTACTGGCCGAGGAAAGCGAAGTTCCGTGCCCCGTGCGGGATCACCCGCGGCCGGTCGTGCGCCGAGCGGCGGGCGAACTGGCTGGTGATGTAGGGCATCATCACCGTGGTGACGGCGGTGGTGGCGGCCACCTCCTCCGCGATGTCGTCGAAGCCCAGCTGGCCGAGGAGTTCGGTGAGGACCTCCCGCCCGGTGCACCCGGCCATCGGTTTACCGGTGAAGTCACCCGGAGCGTCCATGAACAGGCCGTACCCCCACAGGGTGAACACGCCCTCGGGCTGGCCGTCGAAGTGCGGCTGGCGGGGGACCACGATCGACATCAGCCACGGCGAGTCCTTGAAGGTCATCAGCGCGCCGGTGCCCGGTGCGTTGCCGCTGAACTCCTCGATCCGCTTGAGCAGGGCGGGACCGCGCATGGTGAGGGTGAAGGACTCCCAGGCGGCCTCGGCGATACTGCCGTTGAAGACCGCCGGCCGGCCGAAGTCGGGTGCCTTCAGGGCCAGCGTCTCCCACAGCGTCCAACTGCCGTCGCGCTTGTCGCGGACGAGCTCGGGGACGGTGTCGTCGCCGCCGTACGAGGCGTCGGCGGTCATCGAACCGAGCGTGATGAACGCCAGGTCCGCATCGTCGAGTTCGACGGTCTCCGGGCCGCCCGCCCGCCGCAGGTGGAGACGCCGGACCCGGCGGATGCCGTCGTGCTCGGTGAAGTCCACGTCGGTGACGGTCACGCCCTGCTCGATCCGCACACCGCGGTCCAGCAGCCATCTCAGCAGCGGCCGGACGACGGAGTCGTACTGGTTGAAGCGGGTGCGGCGGACGCCCGCCAGGGTGTGGATGCGCGGGAACTCCTGGAGGAAGCGCAGGAAGTAGCGCTTGAGCTCGATCGCGCTGTGCCAGTTCTGGAAGGCGAAGGTGGTTCGCCACATCGCCCAGAAGTTGGTGTCGAAGAAGTGTGCGGAGAAGTAGTCGTCGATCCGCCGGGCGCCGATCGCCGACTCGGGTGTGACCAGCAGCCGGGCCAGCTCCAGCCGGTCGCGGGCGTCGAGGCCGAGCCGGGACGCGTCGACGATCCGGTGCTCGCGGTCGATCAGTCTCGCCCTGGCCTCCGTCGGCACCGCCCGGTTGAACTCGGCGACCTCCTGGCGGACGGAGACGTTCGGGTCGTCCAGGGTCGGGATCGAGTCCAGGAGGTTCCACAGGCAGGTGTACGCCTCGTCCTCCAGCATCCGCCCGCCGCGGGTCACGTACGCCCCGTCCGGAGCGCGCCGCCCGTCGAGCGAGCCGCCGGCGAGGGGCAGTTGCTCGAGGATGTGGATGTTCTCACCGGGGACGCCGCCGTCCCGGATCAGGAAGGCCGCGGCTGCCAGGGCGGCCATCCCGCCGCCGACCAGATACGCCTTGGTGGTGCGTCCGCTGTCGATCATGCCTCGTCCCGGTCGTCGTGGGGTGCGCCTGCCCCGTCGGCAGACGCCGCCCAGCCTGGTGGCTTCCGGGTCGCCCCGGCAGGGACCTGAAGTCCCTCCCGCGGGGCCGCAGGTCCCGCCCGGGTGCAGGAAGTCCGGCCCGGTCGGCCCTGTGACCGAACGGTGGCACAGGGTGATGATGGGCGCGTGGGCCGCCCGCTCACCGGGGCCGCCCCCGGGCCCGGCAGGCCCGCCCCGGAACACAGGGGGGCCGAGAGGAGACGATCACCGTGGACCTTCCCGTCACCGTCGGCGTCGACGGATCCGAGGCCGGACTGGCGGCCGCCGACTGGGCCGCGCGCGAGGCGCTGCTGCGCGACCGGCCCCTGCGCGTCCTGCACGCCCTCCCGCTGATGCCCCACCTGCTCCCTGCCGGCACCGGGGCCGCCCGACCGGGCGGCGACCTGCTGCACGAGGTGGAGCACGTCCTGGCGATGCGTCACCCGGGCTTGCGGATGCGCACCGAGCAGGCCCACGACACCGCCGCCCCGGCGCTCCTCGCGGCGGGCGAGGACGCGGACCTCCTGGTGCTCGGGGCGCGGGGCAGCGGCGGCTTCCCGGACCTGCGGGTCGGTTCGACCGCCCTGCAGCTCGTCACCCGGACGGGCTGCCCCACGGTGGTCCTCCCGGTGGAGGCTCCCGGTGCGCATCCGCGCGAGTTCGTGGCGGTCGGCGTGGACGCGCGCCGACCCGCGGAGGCCGCACTGGGCTTCGCCTTCGCGGCCGCCCACCGGTACGGCCTGCCGTTGCGGGCCGTCCACGCCGGAGCCGCACGGCCGGTCGGCCCCGGCGGTGAAGCCGGCCTGCTGGCCGCCGCCCTGGAGCCGTGGAAGGCGGCCCGTCCGGAGGTCGAGGTGCTGGAGGACGTCGAACGCGGCGGGCCGGCCGGGGTGCTGGTGGACGTGTCCGCCAAGGCGCGGCTGCTGGTGCTGGGGCGCCGGCCCGTCGGGGCTGCCGTCCCGCTCGGCCCGGTCGTCCATGCCGTACTGCACCACGCCGCCTGCCCCGTGGCCGTCGTGCCGGGGCCGTGAGCGGAACCATGCGGCCACGAACGACCATTGCCGCGTCAGGGCCGGACCGCCTTGGACGGCCCCGAGCCGGCTCCGGCCGGCGGCGCAGTGGCGGACCAACGGCCCTCGGGCCGGTCGCGGAGAAGGGACCTTCGGCCCGCAGGCCCGGCCCCCATCGGCGCATCCGCGGTCCGTACCGCGCGGAGGAAGCTACCGGTCGAGAGCCGGCGGGCCCCGCCGGCCGGCGCCTCCCGGACGAGCCCCGGACGATCCCACTGAAAGGTGGTCAGCCATGACCCGCCGCCCGCACCCCGTGCAGCCGCCCGCTCCGGGCGACACCGCGCCGGCCGTCGACGCGCTCGTGGCAGGCGCCCTGACGGCCCTCCAGGAGTACGCGGACTTCACCCAGGAGCAGATCGACCACATCGTCAAGAAGGCGTCCCTGGCCGCCCTGGCCCAGCACACCGGGCTCGCGATGCTGGCCGTGGAGGAGACCGGGCGCGGGCTGTTCGAGGACAAGGCGGTCAAGAACGTCTTCGCCTGCGAGAACGTCACCCACGTGATGGCCCGGACCAGGACGGTCGGGGTGGTGCGCCGAGACGACATCGACGGCATCGTGGAGATCGCCGAACCGGTCGGCGTCGTCGCCGGCGTCACCCCGGTGACCAACCCCACCTCGACCACGATCTTCAAGGGTCTGCTGGCCCTGAAGACCCGCAACCCGATCGTCTTCGCCTTCCACCCCGCCGCTCAGCGCTGCTCCGCGGAGGCCGCGCGGATCGTGCGCGACGCGGCGGTGGCGGCCGGGGCGCCCGAGCACTGCATCCAGTGGATCGAGGAGCCGTCGATGGCGGCCACCCACGCGCTGATGAACCACCCGGACGTCGCCACCGTCCTGGCCACCGGCGGCAACGCGATGGTCCGCGCCGCCTACTCGTGCGGCAAGCCGGCGCTCGGCGTCGGCGCGGGCAATGTCCCCGCCTACGTGGAGAAGAGCGCCGACCTGAAGCGGGCGGTCAACGACATCGTCCTGTCCAAGACCTTCGACAACGGCATGATCTGCGCCTCGGAGCAGGCCGTCGTCCTCGACGCGGAGATCCGCGACGCCGCACTCGCCGAGTTCCGCACACTGAAGGCGCACCACGCGAGCGCCGAGGAGAAGACCCTGCTGGAGCGCCACCTGTTCGGCTCCGCGGACGGCACCTCCTGCGCCGGGGACCGGCTGAACCCCGAGGTGGTGGGCCGCTCGGCGGCGCAGATCGCCGAGGCGGCGGGCTTCGAGGTTCCGGTGGACACCTCGGTGATCCTGGTGGACGTCGAGCGGGTGGGGCCGTCCGAGCCGCTGACCCGGGAGAAGCTGTGCCCCGTGCTGGCGGTGCTGACCGCGGGATCGCGCCGCGAGGGCGTCGAACTCGCCGCCGCCATGGTGGAGTTCAACGGGCTCGGGCACTCGGCGGCGGTGCACACCGAGGACGAGGCCTTCGTCGAGGAGTTCGGGCACGCGGTGAAGGCCTGCCGGATCATCTGGAACGCGCCCAGCTCCCAGGGCGGCATCGGCGACGTCTACAACGCCTTCACCCCCTCGCTGACGCTCGGCTGCGGCAGCTACGGGCACAACTCGGTGTCCGGCAACGTGTCGGCGCCGAACCTCGTCAACATCAAGCGGATCGGCCGGCGGAACACCAACATGCAGTGGTTCAAGGTCCCGCCGAAGATCTACTTCGAGCGCAACTCGATCACGTACCTGGCGAGCATGCCGAACGCCCGCCGGATCGTCGTCGTCACCGACCGGACGATGGTCGAGATCGGCCACCTGGAGCGGATCCGCGGCGTGCTGGACCGCCGCCGCGAGCCGGTCGAGGTGCGGGTGGTCGACTTCGTCGAGCCCAACCCCAGCATCGACACCGTCCGCAGGGGCGCCGAGCTGATGCGGGAGTTCCGGCCCGACACCATCGTCGCGCTCGGCGGCGGGTCGCCGATGGACGCCGCCAAGGTGATGTGGCTGATGTACGAGCACCCGGAGGTCGAGTTCGCCGACCTGAAGGAGAAGTTCTTCGACATCCGCAAGCGCGCCTTCACCTTCCCGGACCTGGGGGAGAAGGCGAAGCTGGTCTGCATCCCGACCACCTCGGGCACCGGGTCGGAGGTCACCCCCTTCGCCGTGATCACCGACACCGCCACCGGCCAGAAGTACCCGCTGGCGGACTACGCGCTCACCCCGAGCGTCGCCATCGTCGACCCGGCGCTGACCACCCGGCTGCCGAAGGACGTCACCGCGGACTCCGGCTTCGACGCCCTCACCCACTGCATCGAGACCTATGTGTCGGTCTACGCCAACGACTTCACCGACGGCCTGGCCCTGCAGGGCATCCGGCTGATCTTCGACCACCTGGAGCGGGCGGTCGCCGACGGACGGAACGACCCGGTGGCGCGGGAGAAGATGCACAACGCCGGCACCATCGCCGGCATGGCCTTCGGCTCCGCCTTCCTCGGCGTCGTGCACGCCATGGCGCACACCCTGGGCGCGACCTTCCACATCGCCCACGGGCGGACCAACGCCCTGCTCCTGCCGCACGTCATCCGGTACAACGGCGCGGCGCCCGGCAAGGTGACCAGCTGGCCCAAGTACCGCAACTACACGGCACCGGAGCGCTACCAGGCCGTCGCGAAGGCGCTCGGCCTGCCCGCCGCCACCCCCGAGCAGGGCGTGGAGTCGCTCGCCGCCGCGGTCGAGGACCTGCGCGACCGGGTCGGCATCCCGGGGTCCTTCAAGGAGGCGGGCGTGGACGAGGCGGCGTTCCTGGCGGCGCTGCCACGACAGGCGATGAACGCCTACGAGGACCAGTGCGCCCCGGCCAACCCCCGGCTGCCGATGCTCGCCGACATGCAGCAGCTGATGACCCGGGCCTACTACGGCACCCGCGACTGAGGACCGACGGCCCGGCACCGGTGCCCGACGGGCCCGGGCCGGGCCCCCGGAGGGACACCACGATGGTTCTGACGACATCACGACGGGAGCGGCGACCATGACTGTCCGGCAGACGGAGCCCACCACCCGCGGAGCCTGGGACGGCTTCCGGGGCGGCCTGTGGCGTGACGCGATCGACGTCCGCGACTTCATCCAGCACAACTACACCCCCTACGAGGGCGACGCCGCCTTCCTGGCCGGCCCGACGGAGCGGACCCTGGCGGTGTGGAGGCAGATCACCGACCGCTTCCCGGAGGAGCGGGCCAAGGGCGTGTACGACGTCGCGTACGACGTCCCGGCCGGGATCACCGCGCACGCGCCCGGATACATCGACCGGGAGCGGGAGTTGATCGTCGGCCTGCAGACCGACGCCCCGCTGAAGCGGGCCATCATGCCGTACGGCGGCTGGCGGATGGTGGCGGGTGCCCTGCGCACCTACGGCTACCCGGTGTCGCCGGAGCTGGAGAAGGTCTTCACCGTCCACCGCAAGACCCACAACGACGGCGTCTTCGACGCGTACACCCCCGAGATCCTGGCCGCCCGCAAGGCCGGCGTCATCACCGGCCTGCCGGACGCCTACGGCCGCGGCCGGATCATCGGCGACTACCGCCGGGTCGCGCTGTACGGAGTGGACCGGCTGATCGAGGCCAAGCGGGCCGAGAAGGCAGGGCTCGACGCGGCGCCCCGCGACGCCGCCGAACTCGAGGAGACCATCCGGGAGCGCGAGGAACTCGCCGAGCAGATCAGGGCGCTGGGCGAGCTCAAGCAGATGGCGGCGTCCTACGGCTTCGACGTCTCCGGCCCGGCCACCACCGCCCGCGAGGCCGTCCAGTGGCTGTACTTCGCCTACCTCGCGGCGGTGAAGGAGCAGAACGGCGCCGCGATGTCGCTCGGCCGGACCTCCACCTTCCTCGACGTCTACCTGGAGCGCGACCTCACGGCCGGCCTCCTCACCGAGGTGCAGGCCCAGGAACTGGTCGACGACTTCGTCGTCAAGCTGCGGATCGTCCGCTTCCTGCGCACCCCCGAGTACGACGAGCTGTTCTCCGGCGACCCGACCTGGGTCACCGAGTCGATCGGCGGCATCGGCGAGGACGGCCGGCCGCTGGTGACCCGGACCTCCTTCCGGTACCTGCAGACCCTGTACAACCTGGGCCCCGCGCCGGAGCCGAACATGACCGTCCTCTGGTCGACCGAACTGCCCCGGGGCTTCAAGGAGTTCTGCGCCAAGGTGTCGGTCGACACCTCCAGCGTGCAGTACGAGTCGGACGCCCTGGTGCGGCCGCGCTTCGGCGACGACACCGCGATCGCCTGCTGCGTCTCGGCGATGGCGGTCGGCAGGCAGATGCAGTTCTTCGGCGCCCGGGTGAACCTCGCCAAGACCCTCCTCTACGCGATCAACGGAGGGCGGGACGAGCGGTCCGGAGCCCAGGTCGGCCCGGAGACGGCGGCCGTCACCTCCGACGTCCTCGACCACGAGGAGGTGCTGGCCCGCTTCGACGAACAGATGGAGTGGCTCGCCGAGACGTACGTGCACGCGCTCGACGTCATCCACTACATGCACGACAAGTACGCCTACGAGCGCCTCGAGATGGCCCTGCACGACCGGGCCGTGCGGCGCACCATGGCCTGCGGCATCGCCGGCCTCGCGGTCGCCGCGGACTCGCTCTCCGCCATCAAGTACGCGACCGTGCGGCCGGTCCGCGACGGGACGGGGCTCGCGGTGGACTACGTCGTCGACGGCGAGTACCCGGCGTACGGCAACAACGACGACCGGGCGGACTCCATCGCGGTGTGGCTGGTCGAGGAGTTCATGCGCAAGGTGCGCAAGCACCCCACGTACCGGAAGGCGGAGCACACCCAGTCGGTGCTGACGATCACCTCCAACGTGGTGTACGGCAGGAAGACCGGGGCCACCCCGGACGGCCGACGGGCCGGCGAGCCCTTCTCCCCGGGTGCCAACCCGATGAACGGGCGGGACCGCCATGGGTACGTCGCCAGCGCCCTGTCGGTGGCCAAACTGCCGTACGGGCAGGCCGAGGACGGCATCTCGCTGACCAACACCGTCACCCCCGACGCGCTCGGCCGCACCGAGCAGGAGCGGGTGCGCAACCTGGTCGGCGTGCTGGACGGCTACACGGCCTGCGGCGGCTTCCACATGAACGTCAACGTGCTGGACCGCGACACCCTGCTGGATGCGATGGCACACCCGGAGAAGTACCCGCAGCTGACCATCCGGGTCAGCGGCTACGCGGTCAACTTCGTCCGGCTGACCCGCGAGCAGCAGCTGGACGTGGTCAGCCGCACCTTCCACGGCTCGCTGTAGCAGCGATCCGCCGCATTTCCCCGGGAGCCCTTCTTGTCCGAAACCCCCGTTCCCGCAGAGACCCCGTATCGACCCGGGTCCGCCGCCACACCGTCCGCCGCCGTGACCCGCCGCGAGCCGGGCGGGATGCTGCACTCCTGGGACCTGTCCACCGGTGTCGACGGGCCCGGCACCCGGTTCGTCGCCTTCCTCGCCGGATGCCCGCTGCGCTGCCAGTACTGCCACAACCCCGACACCCGGTACCTGCGCGACGGCCGGCGCGTCCTGGCGGACGAGATCGTCCGGGAGGCCGGCAAGTACGTCGAGTTCATCCGGGTCTCCGGCGGCGGCGCCACCGTCAGCGGCGGCGAGCCGCTGCTGCAGCCGGTCTTCACCGGGGAGCTCCTGCACCGGTTCAAACACGAACTCGGCCTGCACACCGCACTGGACACCTCCGGCTACCTCGGCTCCCGGGCCACCGACGCGCTGCTCGCCGACACCGACCTCGTCCTGCTGGACATCAAGTCGTGGGACCGGTCGCTCTACCGCCGGCTGACCGCCCGCGAGCTGAGCCCGACCCTGGCCTTCGCCCGCCGTCTGGCCGAGCTCGGCAAGGAGGTGTGGGTGCGGTTCGTCCTCGTCCCCGGGCTGACCGACGGCCCGGAGAACGTCGAGGGCGTCGCGGCGTTCGCCGCCTCGCTGGGCAACGTCTCGCGGGTCGACGTGCTGCCGTTCCACCGCCTCGGCGCGGAGAAGTGGCGCGCGCTCGGCCTCGAGTTCACGCTCGCCGACACGCCCGTGCCCACCGCCGACCGGACGGCGGCCGCCCGCGCGGTCTTCGCCGCCCACGGCCTGCACGCCGTCTGAGCCACCCGCGGGAAGGGGCCCGCGGTGAATCGGGCTGAAGGTCCTGCCGGCCCGGGCCCCTCCGGCTCTTCGCCCGCCTGGCCAGGTCGGCGGAGAGTGGAGACAACCACCGGAAGAGAGAGGAACACCACCGTGACCGAGCAGGATGCGACGCGGCGCAGGATCGTGGCCGGGGTCGACGGATCGCCGTCCTCGGTCGACGCACTGCGCTGGGCCGTCGGCCAGGCCCACGCGGTCGGCGCCGTCGTCGAGGCAGTGATCGCCTGGCAGGATTCCGTGTCCCCCGGGTGGACCGGAGCCGCCGACGCCGAAGGGTTCGCCGCCGGCATTGCGCGCAAGATCCTCGACGTGGCCATCGCCGAGGTGAGCGACCCGGACCGCCCCGTCTGGATCGGAGCCCGGGTCGTGGAGGGCGGCGCCGCGCCGGTTCTGCTGGACGCCGCGCGCGGTGCCGACCTCCTGGTGGTCGGCAGCCGGGGGCGCGGCGGCTTCACCGGCGCGCTGCTGGGATCGGTGAGCCAGCACTGCGTCCAGCATGCGCCCTGCCCGGTCGTCGTGGTCCGCCACCGCGAGAACTGATCGTCCCGACCGTACCGACGCGGCGGCCGTACCGGGCCGCCGGAACCAGAAGGGAAGACCCCCATGCGCCACCGCCTCGTAGGCGAGCTGATGACCTCCGCCGTCGTCCACGTGCGGCCCGAGACCGGCTTCAAGGACATCGTCCGGCTGCTGGCCGAGCACGACATCACCTCCGTGCCCGTGCTCGACCAGGAGGACCGGCCGGTCGGCCTGGTCTCCGAGGCCGACCTGCTGCTCAACGAAGCCGCACAGGAGGACCCCTCCGGCCTGATGCTCACCCCGAGGCTGGAGTCCCGGGAACGCACCCGCAGCCGGGCGACCACCGCCGCGGGCCTGATGACCTCGCCGGTGGTGTGCGCCCGGCCCGAGTGGACCGTCGTCGAGGCCGCCCGGCTGATGCAGGGCAAGCGGCTGAAGCGGCTGCCGGTCGTCGACGAGGCGGGACGGCTCGTCGGCATCGTCAGCCGCAGCGACCTGCTGCGGGTCTTCCTCCGCCAGGACCGCGCGATCCGGGAGGAGATCCGGCGCGACGTCCTGCGCAGCACCCTGGACATCGACCCGGACACCCTCGACGTCCGGGTGCACGACGGGTTCGTCACCCTGGCCGGCACCGTCGACCACCCGGGCCAGGTCCCCGTGGTGGAGCGGTTGTGCCGGAGCGTGGACGGCGTCGTCGGCGTGACCGGTCGCCTCGACCACAGGCGGGCGGGAACGGCTGTCCTCGACCAAACCCGCTGACCCGCCCCGCGGCACGAGGTGATGACCGCCCGTCGGTGAACGGCTCACGGCCTCCGGCATCCGACCGGTCGCCGACCGAGTCGCCGGGCCGGAAGCCGACCCGGTGGCCGAACGGCCTGCCGCGAAGGCACGGAACGGCACGCGCTCGGCGAGACCCCGCAAGCCCCGAACTGACGGTGCGTCCGGCGAAACCGCACGGCACAGGTTCCGGTCAGCACGTGGGCACCGCGGCTCGGCCCCGCGGATGCGGGGCCACGACGGAGTGCCACGACAGGGCGAACACCGCCCACCCACGGTCGCCCGGACGGCCGCGCCGCCGTCGGGATCCGCCACGCGCCTTCCGTGCCGACGAGTGAGCCTCGACGCCGGCAGTCCGGCGCCGTGCCACGGGAGCCGAAGGCGGGCCGTCCGCCGTCCCGTGTCCGCCGAGGGGCGGGTGGTGCGCCGGTCCGAGACCGCCGGTCACCGCCGAACCCACAGCGCCCGACGATGCGGGCGGGCGCACCGTTCCGGGCGGGCGCCTGTGGGGCGGGGCGTGCCCGGGCGGTGGCGGGCGGCGTGGCTGCCCGGCAGGCCTACCTGAAGTCATCGGCCGCAGGCTTCTCGTGGTTCGCCAGGGCGAGGCCCAGGGCGAAGAACGTCGGCGCCCACTCGCCGACGAAGATGCCCCAGCGGTCGGCCCGTTCGACACCGGCCTGTTCCGCCTTCATCGAGATGCCCCAGCTGAGCAGCGACAGACCGATCGACGCGAACGCGGCCGTGTAGGCGTGCTCGCTCGTCAGGCCGGCCTCGTGAAGCTTCCGAACGACAGACATGATCTGCTCCTTGTCGCGAGGTTCTTGCCCCCACCATCGGCGGTTCGCCCGCCGGCCCGCACTCGCAGCGGTCCTGCACCGAGTCGTGGCGGCGCACCTCCCGGCCCGGCGGTCCCGTGGGCCCCGGACGTGCGGTACGACGTCCCGGCGCGGCGGGCCGCGGCAGTGGCACGCCGACCGGGCGTCAGGGAACCGCCGTGTAGGCCAGGGCCAGCGACTCCGCCATGGCCTCGACGGAGTAGCCGCGGCGAACGGTCCGCCGGGCGCGCGCGGCCAGGGCGTCCAGTTCCGACCGCGGCGTGGCGCACACCGCCAGCAGCCCGGCCCCCAGGGCCGTACCCGAGCCGGTGTCCAGGAGGAAGCCGTTGACCCCGGCCCTGATGTAGTGCGACACCCCGCCGCGTTCCGGCCCCGCCGCGGCGAGCCCGGCGTCCATGGCCTCCAGTACCGCGAGGCCGAACTCCTCCTTGGCGCTCGGGCACACGTACACGGCCGAGCCGGCCCGCCTGTCCGCGAGCGCCCGCTCCAGGATGCGCACCTGCCGATTGGGCAGGGCGGGCCAGAGCGCGATCCGCCGCCGGCCGAGGGGCTGCCCGGCGAGGAGCTCGGCGATGGCGTCGCGCACACCGGCCTCCACGGCCGTGGCACGGCCCGGTGATCCGCCGACGAGCAGGAGCGTCGTCGACCGGTACAGTCCGGTGTCCAGCCACGCCTCGACGAGCCGGTCCTGCTGTTTGACGGGGTGCAGGCGCCCCACGCACAGCAGCAGCCGCAGGTCCCGGTCCTCCGGGTCGAGTCCGTCCGGCCGTCCGCCGCCGCCGAACAGCCGGGCGGTCATCGCATCCGCGAGCCCGGCCTCGCCGGGCCGGGGGACGAAAGGCGGGATCCCCTCCGGGACTTCGATGCGGCGGGCCTCCGTGAGGCGGGAGAGCTGCGGGAAGTGCGTGTCGAGGTCGCCGGTGCCGGGCCGTGAGGGGATGGCCACGAGAAGACCGGCGCGGGCGACCAGCCGGTCCGCGACGAAGACGCGGTGGAGGTCGGCGCGGAGCGCCCGGGCCGCCCCGGTCTCCGCGTGCAGTGGTAGCCCGGCGTGGCGTTCGGCCATCGTGCGGTGCGGATCGGGGGTCACCGTGAACGCCAGACGGGCGCCGCAGCGGCGGGCCGCGTCGGCCACGGCCAGCGACCCGTCGTCCGCGAATCGCACGTGAACGATCCGCGGCGTCGCGCCCGGCAGTGCGAGCAGGCGCGCCGCCCACCACGAGACCGCGGACCGGTGCTCCGCCATGGCGGCCGGGTCGGGAGGCCCGTCACCGTCCACCGGGATCCCGACCTGCCAGTGTTCGGCGCCCAGGGACGACACCAGACCGGAGGCCCGGTCGCGCAGCTCGGCCCGGTCGGCGGTGACCAGGGTCAGTACCCGCGCGATGCGGCCGGTGGCCGTGAGCGCATCACCCAGAGCCGAGAGCAGGACGCTCATCCCGCCGCTCATCCCCACACCCGGCTCGCCCAGACTGCCGAGCAGCATCGACTGGGCCACCACAGGGCCGCCCGGGGGAGCGGCCGGAAGCCGGCGGACCGCGTCGCGGAACGCGGCGGCCTGCGGGGCCGAAGGGTCCTGCCGGTACCAGGCCGCCGCCCACAGCAGGTTCTCGTAGACGTCCCCGGTACGGGGCGGGACGGCGTCGAGGAGGGCCCTGCCGTGCGGAACGCCCGACAGGTAGCGCAGCGCGGCATGCCGAACCGGCCGGTCACCGGCCGTCCACCGGGCGACCTCCCCGGCCCGCAGGGGCTGCAGCCCGTGCGCGTCCGCCAGGTCGAGGAGGAAGGCCGCCTCCTCGTACGGCGGCCGTGCGAGCAGACGCGTCCGCAACTCCGAGGTCGCCGCCCGGGCGTCAGCCCGGGGGTGCGCCGCCCATGCCTCGGCGAGGGCCGTCCGCACGTCCGTCCCGTGGCGGGCCGCGGACGGGGGGAGCGGCAGGGCCGCCCCGCCGGGCCGCCTCGCCGACTTCCGTGCGGCGGCCGCCGCCAGGTCGGCGGCCGCCGGGCCCGTCGGATCTCCGCCCGACCGAGCGGCTCGGCCGTATTCGGCCGCAGCCAGCGCGTCCAGCAGATCCCGGACGGCACCGGGCGGCGGTCCCCCCGCCCAGAAGTGGTGACGCCACGCCTGCAGCCGGTCGTCCCGGCCCGGCGTCCGCACGCCGGTGCCGGAAGACCGCAGAAAATCGGTTCGCTGTCGCATGCACCCGTGCCTCTCGTGGATGGGGGCGAGCCAGGGACCGGTTCGGCGCGCTCCGCGCATCGGATTGGCCGTGTCCCGCCACCGCGGCCTGGCATCATCGGAGGCACCCGGCGGTGACCGAGGAGGGACACGTGGTGCATGTCGTCGTCATCAGCCCGCCGTTCGCCTCGCACGCGGCACCGCTGGCAGCACTGGGCGCCGCGCTGCGGGACGCCGGTGCCCGCGTCGACCTGGCGTCCACCGCCGCCTTCGCCCCGCTCGCCGCCGGGGCCGGCATCGGCTTCACCGAACTCGCCGTGGCCCGCAACGCCAACCACGGTGTCGCCGAACGGACCCGCCAGGACCCGGCCGAGGCGGCACGGCTGCGGGAGTTCCTGACCGCCACCTCCCGGGGAGCGGTGGAGACCCTGCTCACCCAGGCAGCCCACCGTAGGGCCGACCTCCTCGCAGAGCCGGACCGGGTGCTCGCGGACATCCGCGCCCTGCACCGGCGGCTGCAGCCCGACTGGTACCTCGTCGACCAACTCGCCTACCCGGCGACCCTGGCCCTGCACTGCCTCGGGCTGCCGTACGCCTCGTTCTGTCCCGGGCACCCCAGCTACATCCCGGCCGGGCCGGACGCCTACTTCGGCGTGCCCTACGCGTGGCCGGACACCGTCCGCCCCACCGCCGAGGCCCTGGTGAGGCTGACCCGCGCCGCCGCGGACAACGACCGAGCCTTCACCGCCGCCTTCCACCGGGTCATCGACCGCAACGCCCCGCACCGGCCCCGGCCCGACCGTGCCTTCGCCCTCAGCTCCCCGCGCGCCGTCGTGCACAACTACCCCGAACTCCCCTGGCTGCCGGCTCCCTCGACCGGGGCCGCCGCCCTGCGGTGCGGACACTGCACCCAGCCGCCGGCGCCCCTGGCCGAGCCGTGGACCGGTGTCGCCGACGGCCTCACCGCCGGCGGCCGACCGCTCGTCCTCCTGGCCCTCGGCACCTTCCTGTCGGCCCGTCACGACGTCCTGGCAACCGTCGCGGACGGGGTGCTGCGCCACACCTCCGCCGGCCTGGTCGTCGCGGCGGGCGACAGGGTGGGCGAGGTCTCCTCGGCACTGGCCGCATCCGGTGCACCGGCCGAACGGTTCCACGTCGCAGACCGGATCCCGCAGCAGGCCCTGCTGACACGGGCGTCCGCGATGGTCCACCACGCCGGCAACAACTCGTTCACCGAATGCCTTGCCGCAGGCGTGCCCGTCCTCGCGCTCCCGTTCTCCAGCGACCAGTTCGCCATCGCCCACGACCTCGAACGTGCAGACGTCGGCCTCAGCCTCGACCCGAACGCCCTGACCGCGGACACCGCAGGCCGCGCCGTCGAACGTCTCCTCACCCGCGACCGGAGCGCCAACGACGCCGTACGCGCGGCAGTCCTCCGCCGCGGACCCGACTGGGCGGCCGGGCAACTGCTCCGCCTCATGCGCTGACCCGGGACGGTCCGGGCAGCGGGTCACCACCGCCGACCGGTGAACCGCGGCGGGCGATCGCAGCATCCACCGGCACTGGCGAGAGCCGTCCGTCTGCCGGGTGCCGCACACCGCAGCCGGTCAAGGCCCGGGCCCCGCACACGGAGCCCGGGCCGCCGGTCCGTCTCAGGCCGTCGGGCCGCTGATTCCGTTCCTGGGCGCGGCGGTCAGGGCAGCGGGGCGGGCCGGGTGGGCCGCCCCGGGGTGGCGGTGCCGGTAGTAGGGGTTGTCCAGCGGCAGTTTGCCGCTGACCCGGCCGTACATGCCGAAGGTGGCGACGACCAGTCCCATCACGAAGCTGAAGAGCACGTTGGGCATGCGGAAGGCCAGGATGTTGGCGTCCGAGTCCAGCAGTGCCAGGTTGGCGAATCCGCTGAGCACGAACAGGGCGCCGACCGTTATGTTGATCGTCGAGGCGGTGTTGCCGCCGACGGCCGCGCCGAGGATCAGGACGACCGCCGTGACGATCGAGACGAGGCTCAGCAGGCCGTTGCTGGACAGTCCGGCGATGCTCCGGCCTTGGGTGCTGAAGAGGTCGAGACCGTCGGCGAGGCCCAGGCAGCCGAAGGCGAGCAGCGCAGCCCCGCAGAGGCCGGCGCCGATCCGGTAGACCTGGGCGAGCCGGTGGTCGACGGGAAGTTCGTCGCGGAGGTCCATGACCACACTCCAGTCGGTGTTCGAGGGGGACCGTTGGGTCCACCCTGTCCGGGGACGCCCGCCTGCCCCTGTCGCACCGTTCCCGCATCGATGCCCGGAGCGGGTCGGCGGCCGGGTCCGAGACCCGGGCCCACCGGCCGGGCCGGCCCGGGCGGCCCCCGCGGCCGGAGCCGGGAGTGGCCCGGGCGGCGCACCTCGGGCGGGGCACGGAGGTTCAGACGGAGTGCAGTGCGGGGTCCGCGGTGCGCAGTTGCTCGAGGACGGCGAGGGCCCTGGCCCTGTGATGTGGATCTGGACGATCCATCCGTGCCCGGGACGATCGGAAGAGTCCCGTCCGTGGTGTCCTCTCTGCTCGGGCAGCAGTGTCCGCTGGCGGTCGACCTCCGCGAGCCGGGCGGCCTCGGTCGCGGAGTCTGCCGCGGCCCGCCGGGCCTGCTCGGCGGCGTCCGCCGGCCGTCGCAGGTATCCCGCGAGCAGGCGGGTGAGCAGGGCGAGTCCCGCATGGGAGAAGGCGTTGGCGACCACGGTGCTCCACGCGGTGGGGAGCGCCCGCGGAGGCTGTCCATCAGGTAGGCGCCGGTGAGGACGAGGACCGCGACGGCCGGGCCGCGAGCGTGCAGAGGACGCAGTCCCGTACGGAGCCGGGCCCCGTTCAGGAGGGAATGCCGGCCGCTCCCCGACCGCTCTCCTGGATATCCCGGTGCGCAGTGGAGGAAGGTTGTGGGAGCCATGGCGAACGAGGTCGTTCAGACAGCAGAGCCGCTCGTCACCGCGTGCGGACGGCGGATCGGCGTAGGAAGACTGGTGGTTGACGGGCTCTCCGACCGGATCAGCCGCGTCACTCTCGACGTCGGGCCGGAACGGGACGGCACGTCGCGGATCTGGGCCGGACTCACCCCGGCCGAGGCGCGGGAACTCGCCCGGCGTCTGCTCGATCAGGCGGATCGCGCCGAGAGCGCGGCATCATCGGCGAGTGAGCGGGGCGCGATCGAGGTCGCGCCGTCCGGCTCTCGCGGGCGTGCCGGGACCCGGGTGCCGGACCGCCGTCCGATATACCCCAGGGGGTAAGCTGGTGGAAGAGTGACTTCGGGAGGTGTGCACATGCAGGTGGGCGACGACACGGTCGGAGCGGTGCTGAACCGCCTTCGCCGGGCTCAGGGTCAGCTCGGCGGCGTCATCGCGATGATCGAGGCGGGGCGGGACTGCAAGGACATCGTGACCCAGTTGGCGGCCGTGTCCCGCGCCCTCGACCGGGCCGGTTTCAAGATCGTGGCCAGCGGCATGCGCCAGTGCATGGCCGTCGCGGACGGTGATGCGCCGCCGATGAGTGAGGTCGAGCTCGAAAGGCTCTTCCTCGCCCTGGCCTGACAGCCCTCGCCCTGGCCCGACAGCGGCGCTCGCCCGCCGGTCGCGCGCCGGCGCGGCACGGCTGATGTGCAGGCGGTGGAATGCACTCCTCGCGGAGGGTGTTGTGTATTTTCGTATATACCCCCCAGGGTATTGGAAGGTGGGCCATGGTTCAGGAAGTCGACATCGAGACGTTCGCCGTCGCGCGGGCGGAGGGCGCGTTGGTGCTCGACGTGCGCGAGGCGTTCGAATTCGCCGCAGGCCATGTGCGGGGGGCCCGTTGGATCCCGTTGGGCATGCTCGCGGGCGGCCTCGCCGGGCTGCCTCGCGATCGTGCCCTCATGGTGATCTGCGCTTCCGGCAATCGGAGTCGGGTCGGGGCCGAACTGCTCGTTCGGGCCGGCTTCGACGCGGCCTCCGTGCAGGGCGGCGTCGCAGGCTGGTCGCTCTCCGGCCGTGACCTGGCCGCCGGAACCGCGTGACCTTCCCTCAGGAACGGAGCTCAGCATGGACTACGGGATTCCCGTCACCCTCGACCTGCCTTTCGCCTCCGCCGTCGAGCGGGTGCGCGACGCACTCGCCGAGCAGGGCTTCGGCGTCCTCACCGAGATCGACGTCCGCGCCACGATGGAGGCCAAGCTCGGGGAGGAGATGGAGGACTACCTGATCCTCGGAGCCTGCAACCCGGCGCTCGCCCATCGTGCCCTCCGGGCCGACCGCCGCATCGGGCTGCTGCTGCCGTGCAACGTCGTGGTGCGCGCGACCGACGGGCACACCGTGGTCGAGGTGATGGACCCCCGACTGATGGTCCGGGTGACCGAGCGGCCTGCTCTGGAGTCGGTGGCCGATGAGGCGACCGTCCGCCTGCGCGCGGCACTGGACGCCCTCGCCCGCTGACCGGCGCCTCCGGGCCCGCCCTGTGCGGGCCCTTTTCTCGGGCCTTCCATATACCCCCACCCGTATTTTGCGGTCCCGTCGGGCAGCCCCAGGAACGGAGCAGTACGTGAATCACCCGGACACCGCCCCCGCCCGGCCGTCCACCGCGCCTCCTGCGGAACCGCCCGGCCCCCCAGGCCTGCTCGGCCGACTCGGAGCCTGGTCGGTCCGGCACTTCAAGGCCGTCCTGGCCGGATGGCTGCTGGTCGTGCTCGTCCTCGGCGCGTTCGCACCCCGGGTGACCTCGGCGCTGTCCGGCGCCGGCTGGCAGGCCGACGGCTCCGAATCCGTGAAGGTCCGTCAGGTCGCCGAACAGCACTTCGCCGGCAATGCCTCCACCGCGCTGCAGATCGTGGTCGCCGCCGACCGGCCGGTCACCGACCCGGCCGTCCAGCAGGTCGTCACCAAGGCGGGCGAGATCGCCGCCGCCGACCCGCGGATCTCCGCCGTCGTCCCGCCCCAGCCCGGCGCCACCATCAGCAAGGACGGCCGCACCGCGATCCTGCTCGCCGGCGCCAACGCCTCCCCCGACGAGATGGTCCGTGCCGCCGACGACCTCAAGGGCCCGCTCAACGCCCTGTCCACCGACGGCATCAGCGTCCACGCCACCGGCGCCTCCGTGCTGTGGAGCGACTTCAACAAGGCCAACCACGACGCCATGATGAAGTCCGAGATCATGTCCTGGCCGGTCACCCTGGCCATCCTGGTTCTCGCCTTCGGCTCCCTGGTCGCCGCCGGACTGCCGCTGCTGCTCACCATGGCCGGACTCGCCGCCTCCGCCGGCTCCCTCGTCCTGATCAGCCACCTGTTCCCGGTCTCCATCTGGGCCATGAACTTCGCCATGATGTTCGCCCTCGCGCTCGGCATCGACTACGCGCTCTTCCTGGTCGTCCGCTTCCGCAGCGCCCGCATGGGCAGGTCGCTCAGCAGCACCGGGGCGGTGGCGGAGACCATGGACACCGCAGGCAAGGCGGTCCTGCTGTCCGGGGCGACCGTCCTGGTCAGTCTCTCCGCCGTGATGCTGGTGCCGTCCCCGGCGTTCCGCTCGATGGCGGGCGGCATCATGCTGGCCGTCCTGTTCGTCCTCGCCGCCACCCTCACCCTGCTGCCCGCCGTCCTCGGGAGGCTCGGCCACCGCGTCGACGCCCTGGCCCTGCCCTGGGTGAAGTCCGGCGAACACCGCTCCCCGCGCTTCGCCGCCTGGGGCGAGCGGCTGTGGAGGCACCCGCTGCGGTACGGCGCCCTGGCGCTGGCCGCGCTGATCGCCCTCGCCGCACCCGTGATCGGGCTGCGCACCGCGATGCCCTCCATCACCGTCGTCCCGGGCGACGCCAGCGCCCGCGCCGGCTACACCGCCGTCCAGCACGCCTTCGGCCCCGGCGCCCCGGGCACCCTGCAGATCGTCACCCCCGGCGGCCAGGCCGCTGCGGTCGGCGCGCAGGTCGCCCACACGCCCGGCATCGCCGGGGTGATGCCCCCGCAGAGCGCCGGCGACGGCTCCGGCTGGTCGATGATCCAGGCCGTCCCCACCGTCGACCCGTCCAGCCCGCAGCTCGCCTCCACCGTCCACACCCTGCGGGCCGACCTGCCCCAGGACACCCTGGTCGGCGGCGCGGCGGTCGAGAACCTCGACCTGCAGCACCTGCTCACCCAGAAGACCCCGCTGGTCATCGGGGTGGTGATGGGCCTGGGATTCCTGCTGCTGCTCGTCGCCCTGCGCGCGCCACTGATCTCCGCCCTCGGCACCGCAGCCAGCCTGCTGTCCACCGGGGCCGCGTTCGGCGTCGCCCGGCTGGTGTTCCAGGACGGCCACGGCTCCGGGCTGCTCGGCTTCAAGCCACAGGGCTTCCTGGACGGCTGGGCGCCGGTGTTCTTCTTCGCGATGATCTTCGCGATCGCGATGGACTACACCGTCTTCCTGCTCGCCTCCGCCAAGGAGCACTACGAGCGGAGCGGGGACCCGCGCGAGGCCATGGTCGGCGCGCTCGCCCACTCCGGACGGGTGATCTTCGCCGCGGCCGGCGTCATGGTCGCGGTGTTCTTCACCTTCGCGATCTCCGGTCCGCTGCCGCCCAAGGAGATGGGCATCGTCCTGGGCGTCGCCGTCCTGCTCGACGCCGCCCTCGTCCGCCTCGTCCTCCTCCCGGTCGTCCTCCGGCTGACCGGCCGCGCCGCCTGGCACACCCCGGCCTGGCTCGACCGCATCCTGCCGAAGGTGACCTTCTCCCACGGCTGACCCTCACCGACCGCCGGTGGCGGGGACGCGGTCCAGCGCTCCCGCCGCCGGCGGTTCCGTCATGCCGGCGGTGGTTCCGTTCGAGCCCACGATGGACGTGGGGGTGGAGCAGGGCCGTCTGAGCGAGGTGATGGTGATGGCGGGTGAACTGTTGCACCGGCGGCCGTCGTGGTGGCCGGCGTTCTCGGAGTGGTTCGAGGACTTCCCGATGGAGATGCGGACGGGCATGGACCCGCATGTGATCCGCGTGGAGGAGTGCGAGGAGGACGGCGCGTACGTGATCAGGGCGGAACTGCCCGGGATCGACCCCGACAAGGATGTCGAGATCACGGTGGAGGGCGGCGTGCTCACCGTCCACGCGGAGCGCCGGGAGGAGAAGCGGGACAAGCAGCGTACCGAGTTCCGGTACGGGTCCTTCACCCGCAGTGTGCGGCTGCCGGAGGGTGCCGATGAGGAGGAGATCACCGCAAGGTACGACAGCGGGATCCTGACGGTGAAGGCTCCGATGGGGCAGGTCGAACGGCACCCCCGCAAGATCGAGATCGCCAAGGGCGGCTGAACCGGTACCGCTGTGCGGATCTCGGTGCAGAGTCAGGCACCGACGCGCGGTGCACGGCTCTGCACCTGCATGCGCACGTCGGGGTGGTGGTCCGGGTCGAGTGCATCGCGCGGACACCCGTCGGCCTGTAGGGCTGAGCCGTCTCGTCCACCACTCCGGCCGCGCCGGCGACTGCGGCCCTGGCGGGCCGCAGGTGACCGCACTGCCGTCCGCCGGGGCCAACTTCTGCTCGCAGTACGGCACCGACCGACCCGTCGACACGGGCACGCTCCGCGCGGTGGCCCGCGCCTGCAGGCAACCCGAGACGCTCACTTGTCCCGCCCTCTCGTCACTCCTCCTGGACCGGTTGCTCATCCTCACCCCGAAGACGTAGGGCACCGAGCGGCGAACGGAGGTCCGCAGAGAGGGTTCCACCGGTGACGTCGGCCGCGACCTGCCGCACCCGAGGTCCTGCGGATCGCGGTGGTGGTGCCGGGACCGCGACCGGGCGGCACGGGACCGTGACCCGGCGGCGGGCGGGCCGCCCCGGACGCCCGCGGCGAGCCGGGGGACTTGGTCTCCGGGCCGCTCCGCATGCCCGACGTCGGTTGCGGCGCGGGGCCGGCGGCTGCCCGCGTGGAAGCCGGTGGTGGTCGGGGACAGCACGGGGGCGGGGGCGGTTGCCGTCGAGACAGGGCCGCCCGGCCCTGTCGGGTGGCGGCCGCCGATATCACGATGGGAACCGCCGACCGGGTGCGGGCCGGTGGAATCCCTCCTGGCAGCCCGCACCACGGCGGACAGCCGCGGCCGCGGCCGGTCGCGCCGGGTGCCGCGCGGACGTGCCGGGCCTGTCCGCGGCCGCCGGCGCGCCGATGCGACCGGGCGGGAGGTAAGCCAGTGACAGCGGCCGTCGAACATCGCCGCGGCCTGACCCGGAGCCAGGCCGACGCGCTGCTGGCCCGGCACGGCCCGAACGAGGTGGCGCCCTCGGCCGGCACCCCGCTGTGGTTCCGGATCGCCGCGCAACTGCGCGATCCGCTCATCCTGGTCCTGCTGGCCGCGGCGTCGCTGACGCTGGCCACGGGCGATCATGCGGATTCGGTGGTGATCGGGCTGGTCGTGGTCGTCAACACGGCGGTCGGCGTGGCCCAGGAGGTACGCGCCGACCGCGCGGTCGCCGCCCTGTCGGCGCTCTGCACGCCGAGAACGCGCGTGGTCCGGGACGGCGTCGAGTGCGAGGTCGCCGCGACCGGGATCGTGCCGGGGGACGTCGTCCTGCTGGGGGAGGGTGACGTCGTCCCCGCGGACGCCGCCGTGGCGGAGGCGTCCGCACTGCTGGTGGACGAGTCCGTCCTGACCGGCGAGTCCGTGCCGGTGGACAAGGACACCGCACACGACTCCGCCCTCAGCGCCGGCACGGTGGTGGTCCGCGGCCGGGCCATCGCCACCGTCACCGCCACCGGTGCGGACAGCACGCTGGGCCGGATCGCCGCCTCACTGCATCCGCGTCCGCAGCGCACCCCGCTGCAGCGCCGGCTGGCCGGGCTGGGCCGGGTGCTCGCCGTCGTGACCCTGGTCCTCTGCTCCGTGGTGTTCGCGGTGGGCCTGGCGCGCGGTCAGGGCCTGGAGACGATGGCCGTCACGGCGATCAGCCTGGCGGTCGCCGCCGTCCCCGAGTCGCTGCCGGCCGTCGTCACCCTCGCCCTGGCCATCGGCGCGCGCCGGATGGCCGCGCGGCACGCCGTCGTCCGCAGGCTCCCCGCCGTGGAGACCCTCGGCTCGGTCACCGTCCTCGCGACGGACAAGACCGGCACCCTGACGGAGGGCCGCATGGTGGTTGAGCGGTTGTGCGGCCCGGGGTGGGACGCGACGATCAGCGGGACCGGCTACGGGCCCACGGGCGAGCTCCGGGCAACCGGCACCCGGAGCCACGAGCGGGCCGTCGCGCTGCTGCGAGCCGCCGCACTGTGCAATGACGCGTCCCTGCAGGCACCGGCCGCCGGTGCCGACGAGTGGACCGCCCTCGGCGACCCGACCGAGGCCGCCCTGCTGGCTGCGGCGGCCAAGGCCGGCCTCGACCCCGCGGCTCTCGCCGTGGAGCGCCCCAGGATCGACGAACTCCCGTTCGACAGCGTCCGCAAACGGATGAGCACCGTCCACCGGGCGAGGGACGGCCGGGTGGAGGTCTACCTGAAGGGCGCACCGGAGGCCGTCCTGCGCCCCGACGTCCTCGTGGACGGCCCGGACCGCATCGACGAGGCCCGAGAGGCCGCCGCCCGACTGGCCGCCGACGGCTACCGGGTGCTCGCCGTGGCCGCCGACACGCGTGAGGGTACGGCGTCCGCCACCGAGACGGGCCTGCACCTGCTGGGACTCGCCGCGCTCAGCGACCCGCCCAAGCCGGCTGCCGCCGCCACGATCCGGGCCTGCCGCCGGGCCGGTATCACCCCCGTGCTCGTCACCGGAGACCATCCGGCCACCGCGCGGGCACTCGCCGTCCGCGTCGGACTGACCTCCCCCGACCCGGGCGGTGCGGTCGACGTCGTCACCGGCGCCGACCTGGCCGCCGGCGTCCACCCCGACCTCACCTCGGTCCGCGTCTTCGCGCGCACCGACCCCCAGCAGAAGCTCGACATCGTCGACGCCTGGCGCGACCACGGTGCCGTCACGGCGATGACCGGCGACGGCGTCAACGACGGCCCCGCCCTGCAACAGGCGGACATCGGTGTCGCCATGGGCCGCCGCGGCAGCGAGGTCGCACGGCAGGCCGCCGACCTGGTGCTGGCGGACGACGAACTCGCCACGGTCGTCCCCGCGATCGAGGAGGGCCGGCGGGTCTACGCCAACATCCGCCGCTTCCTGCTGTACGCGATGTCGGGCGGTGCGGCCGAGATCCTCGTCATGCTGCTCGGCCCCGCGGTGGGACTGGCGCTGCCGCTGCGGGCCGGCCAGATCCTCTGGATCAACCTGCTGACCCACGGCCTGACCGGCGTGGCGGTGGGCGCCGAGCCGGCCGCGGCGCGGACCATGAGCCGGCCCCCGAGGCCCCCGCACGAGCACGTCCTGGGTGCGGGGCTGTGGCAGGGCGTGCTGCGGCTCGGAATCCTGCTGACGGCCCTCGCCCTCGCCGCCGGCACGTGGTCGGAGGACCGCGGCGGGCCCTGGCAGAGCGTCCTGTTCCTGACCCTGCTCGCCGCACAGCTCGGCGTCGTCCTCGGCCTGCGCGAGCGGCTGTTCACCCGGGCCAATCCCTTCCTGCCGGTGGCCGTCGCCGCCTCCGCGGTGCTCGGCCTGGCAGCGCTGTACCTGCCGGCCCTTCAGAACGTGCTGGGGACGGCGCCCGTGTCATGGGCCGGTGCCGGCGCGGCCGTCGCCGCGGGCCTGGTGGCGTTCGCCGCCGCCCGGTTCGATCCCGCCGCGCGGCGCGGGTAGCCGGGCGCCCGGCCACCCGCGCCCGCAGGGAGGTCCGTCCGCCGGACGGGATGGGCCGGTCGGCCCTCACGGCGGCCCGCCGGGGGAGCGAGGCTGGAGCCATGGCGACGAGTGGTGGCAGGGACTACTACGACGTCCTCGGCGTGCCCCGCGACGCGGACTCGCAGACGCTGAAGCGGGCCTTCCGGGAGCTGGCCCGCCGGTACCACCCCGACCTCAGCACCGAGCCCGGCGCGCAGGACCGGTTCAAGGAGGTCGCGGAGGCCTACGGCGTGCTGTCGGACCCGGAGCGGCGGGCCGAGTACGACGAGCGGGGCGCCCGGCCGGCGGCGGTGTCCGTCGAGGACCTGCTGGCGGGGCTGGACCTCGGCGACCTGTTCGGCGGCTCCGGCGGGACCGTGTTCGGCCGGGGCGGCGGCATCTTCGGCCGCCCGTTCGACGATCCGTTCGCGACCTCGTTCGACGGCGGTGCCGGGCGCACCCCCGCACGCGGGGCGGACGTCGAACTCGACCTGACCGTGCCGCTCTCGGCCGTGATGACCGGCTCCACCGAGACGGTGACCGTCCGCCGTCCCGCCGCCTGCCCCGACTGCGGCGGGACGGGCGCCGCACACGGTACCCGGCAGACGTGCCCCCGCTGCCGCGGCAGCGGGCGGCAGGTCGGCGAGCGCCGCCGCGGCAGCACCGTCGTGCAGCAGGTGACGACCTGTCGGACCTGCGGTGGGCGGGGCACCGTGGTCCGGGACCCGTGCAACACCTGCGCCGGTTCCGGCAGGGCGGCCGTGAGCGACCCGGTCAGCTTCCGGGTCCCGGCCGGCACCGCGGAGGGAACGGTTTTCCGGCTGCCCGGCCGGGGCATGCCGTCGCCGGACCCGCGGGGGCGGCCGGGGGACGTGTACGTCACCGTGCGAACGGCCGCCGATCCGCGCTTCACCCGCCAGGGTGCGGACCTGTGGCACGGGCTGGAGATCCCCGTGCACCGGGCCGTGCTCGGGCTGACGACGACCGTCCCCGGGCCGGACGGCCCCGTCCCCCTGACCGTGCCCGCCGGTACCCAGCCCGGGGCGGTGCTCGACGTTCCCGGCCTCGGCCTGCCCCGCCCCGACGGCCGGGGCCGCGGCAGCCTCCGGGTGGCGGTGACCGTCCGTGTCCCGGAGCACCCCGCCGAGGAGGAGCGGGCGCTCTACCGCAGCCTGGCCGCCCTGCACGCCCCGCACCCGCCGGCCACCCGCGGCGGGCCTCCGCCGGCGGACACCGGTACGGAGGAGCCCGAGTCGCCCGGCACGGACCCGGCCGGCCGCGGGCAGCACCGGTGGTCGCGGTGGTGGAGGCGGGGAGGAGCCGCACGACGCGAGGCGTGACGGATTCTCGAACCCGCCCGCCGCCCCGACCGCCCGCGCGGGTGGTGCTGCCGGGCCGCGTGGGCCGGACGGCGGAGCCTTCGGCGCGGAGCCGACCCGCCGGTGTGCGTAGCGTGGAAGTCGGCCTGCACCGTCGGACCGGCACACGGGCGGTGGTGGCGCGGCCGGGACCGGTGCGCGCCGGACCGCTCCGCCGTCGGCAGAGCCCGAACGGCAACCGGATGCGGCTCGCGGACAGCGGCCGCCAGCACGAGGCGTCCTCGGAGGTGCGCAGTGGACGGAGGAACCGGCCGGGTGCCGCGGATCGTGGTCGGCGTGGACGGCTCGCCGGCGTCGGAGGAGGCCCTGCGCTGGGCCGTCCGGCACGCCGCCCTGGTCGGCGGCACGGTGGACGCGGTGATCGCCTGGGAGTACCCCGCGAGCTACGGGTGGCCGGCACCGATTCTGGAAGGCTTCGACTTCGAGGACAACGCCCGCCGCTGCCTCGCCGGGGCCGTCACCGCGGTGACCGGCGGCACACCCGACGGCGACGCGCCGATCCGGCAGCTGGTCGTGCAGGGCCACCCCGCCGCCGCCCTGCTGGACGCCTCCGAGGAGGCCGACGTCCTGGTCGTCGGCAACCGCGGCCACGGCGGTTTCACCGAGGCACTGCTGGGGTCGGTCGGCCAGCACTGCGTCCACCACGGCCGCTGCCCGGTGGTCGTTGTCCGCGCGGCCCGGAACGAAGAGGCCGTGAAGGAGCGATGATCGACTACGGGTCGGTCTTCCGGGCTCTGCCGGGCATGGTCGCCCTGCTCACCCCGGACCTGGTCTACGCGGACGCCAACGACGAGTTCCTGCAGTTGTCGGGGCGGCGGCGCGATCAGCTCGTCGGCCGGTACCTGTTCGACGTGTTCCCCGACAACCCGAACGACCCGGAGGCCACCGGGGCCCGCAACCTGGCGGCCTCCCTCCACCGGGTCCTGGAGACGGGCGAGCGCGACAGCATGGCGCTCCAGCGGTACGACGTCGAGAGCCTCGATCGGCCCGGTGAGTGGCAGGAGCGCTACTGGAGCCCCGTCAACGCGCCCGTGCTCGGGCCCGACGGCAGGGTGGAGCTCCTGGTGCACCGGGTCGAGGAGATCACGGAGCTCATCAAGGCGCACGGCCTGCCCGAAGGCAACCGTGCCCGCGTCCTGGAGGCCGAGCTCTACACCAGGGCCCGCGAACTCCAGGAGCTGAACGAGCGCCTGCGCGAGGCCCACGCCCGCGAGCGCGAGGTCGCCCTCGCGCTGCAGGCGGCCATGCTGCCGGCCCCCGCACCGCTCGACCAGGTCCGTGCGGCGGTCCGGTACCGGCCCGCGGTCGGCACGCTCAACGTGTGCGGCGACTGGTACGACCTCGTCGCCCTGCCCCGGCACCGCACGGCGGTCGCCGTCGGCGACGTCGTCGGGCACGGGCTCGCCGCGGCGGGCGTCATGGGCCAGCTCCGCAGTGCCCTCAGCGCCGCCTCACGGGTCACGGAGGGCCCGGCCCAGTCCCTGGAGGTGCTCGGCCTGTACTCGCGCTCCGTCGACGGCGCGGAGAACACGACGGCCGCGACCGCCTTCATCGACCACGCCGTCGGAACGATCACCTACAGCTGCGCCGGCCACCCGCCGCCGGTGCTGGTGCGCTCCGACGGCTCCTTCGACTTCCTCGACCGGGCCACCGACCCCCCGCTCGGCGCGCGACTGGAACACGTCTCGCGCCCCCAGGCCACCGTCGCCTTCGAGGAGGGCGACACCCTCGTCCTCTACACCGACGGCCTGGTCGAGCGGCGCCGCGAGGACATCGACATCGGCCTCGACCGCCTCGCGCACGCCCTGTCGGCCGGAGCGTCCGACCCGCCCGAGGCCCTGGCGGACAGTGTGCTGGTGGATCTGCTGCCGCCCGGCGGCGCCACCGACGACACGGTGCTCGTGGTCGTCCGGCTGTGATCCGGCCGGCACCTGCGGATGCCGCGCTCCGTCGCGCGACGGCCTCCCGTTCATCGCAGGATGGAGGTGCAGGTCCGGACAGTGTGCGGAACCGCCGTCCGGACCGAATGCGGGAGGGCTTCGGCCGGGAGGAGCGGACGTGCACCTGGACGGCCCGCAACGGGCTTCGGACATCGCCGCTGCCGGCAGTCGGGAGGTACGAGCGGACCACTGGGAGCGTGCCCGGGAACGGCTCGACGGTCTGCCCGGCGGGCGCGGACTGAACATCGCGTACGAGGCCGTCGACCGCCACGTGGCCGGCGGCCTGGGGGACAAGGCCGCCCTCCGCTGCATCGCCGCCGACGGCACCGTCACCGAGATCACCTACGGTGAACTCGCCCGGCTCAGCAACCGTTTCGCCGGCGGTCTGCAGGCCCTCGGCGTCCGTCCCGGCGACCGGGTGGCCTCGCTGGTGCACCGCTGTCCCGAGCTGTACGTGTCGGTTCTCGGCACGCTGAAGAACACCTCGGTGTTCTGCCCGCTCTTCCCCGCCTTCGGACCGGTTCCGGTCGAGGAGCGGCTACGGCTGGGTGACGTGCGGGTGCTGGTCACCACCGAGGGCCTCTACCGACGCAAGGTGGCCGGGCGCCGCGAGCACCTGCCCGGCCTCGAACACGTCCTGATCGTCGGTCCGGCCTCCGGGGCCTCCCCCGGGACGCTTCCGTTCGACATGCTGACGGCCGGCGCGTCCGACGACTTCACGATCCCGGACACCGACCCGCAGGACATGGCGCTGCTGCACTTCACCAGTGGCACCACCGGCACCCCCAAGGGCGCGGTCCACGTCCACGAGGCGATGGTCGCCCACCACGCCACGGCCGCGATCGCCCTCGACCTCCGCCCGGACGACGTGTTCTGGTGCACGGCCGACCCGGGGTGGGTCACCGGCATGTCCTACGGGATCATCGCCCCGCTCACCCACGGGGTCACCGCAGTCGTCGACGCCGGGGAGTACGAGGCCCGGCGCTGGTACGGCATCCTCGCCCGGGAACGGGTGAACGTCTGGTACACCGCGCCCACGGCCATCCGGATGCTGATGCGGGTCTCGCCCCGCGGAGCCCCGCCCGAACTGCCGCGCTCCTTCGACCTGTCGGCGCTGCGCTTCGTCGCGAGCGTGGGCGAGCCGCTCAACCCGGAGGCGGTCCGCTGGGGAGAGGAGATCCTCGGCATGCCGATCCACGACAACTGGTGGCAGACCGAGACCGGCTGCATCATGATCGCCAACGTGGCGGGCGGCGAGGTGCGGCCCGGGTCCATGGGGCAGCCGCTCCCGGGCGTCGAAGCGGGGGTGCTGGAACGCGGACCCGACGGCCGGGCGGCCGTCCGGAACGGTCGTGTGACCGTGCTGCGGGAGCCGGGAGCCGAGGGCGAGCTCGCACTGCGCCCCGGCTGGCCGTCGATGTTCCGCGGCTACCTGAACGCCGATGACCGCTACCGGTCCTGCTTTGCGGACGGTTGGTACCTCACCGGCGACGTGGTACGACGGGACGCCGAAGGCTACTACTGGTTCGTCGGCCGGGCCGACGACGTCATCAAGTCCGCGGGCCACCTCATCGGGCCCTTCGAGGTCGAGAGCACGCTGATGGAACACCCGGCCGTTGCCGAGGCCGGAGTGATCGGGCGCCCCGACCCTGTCGCGGGGGAGGTCGTCAAGGCCTTCGTCTCACTCAAGCCGGGATTCGAACCGGGAACCCCGCTCGTCCGCGACATCACGGCCTTCGCCCGACGGCGGCTCGGCCCCGCCATCGCCCCGCGCGAGATCGCCTTCGACCAGCACCTGCCGAAGACCCGCAGCGGAAAGGTGATGCGCCGGCTCCTGCGGGCCCGTGAACTCGGCCTGCCGGAGGGCGACCTCTCCACCCTGGAGGAGACGCGATGACCGCGCGCAAACGCGCCCACGCCCGCCGCTCCGCGGATCGGGCCGGCGGGCGGGCGGCGCACCGGCAGGAGCTGCTGCGCGACATGGTCCGGATCCGCCGGTTCGAAGAGCTCTGCGTGGAGCTGTACAGCGCCGGGGAGATCCGCGGCTTCGTCCACCTGTGCATCGGCGAGGAGGCCGTCTCCGTCGGCGTCCTCCGTGCACTGACGCAGGACGACGCCGTGGTGACCACCTACCGGGAGCACGGCCACGCCCTGGCGCGCGGCATTCCGGCCGAGACCGTCCTCGCCGAGATGCTCGGCCGGATCACCGGGTGCAGCCGGGGCCGGGGCGGATCGATGCACCTGTTCGACACCGGCCGGCGGTTCTACGGAGGACATGGCATCGTCGCCGGCGGCCTGCCCGTGGCGGCCGGCCTGGCCCTCGCCGACAACCTCCGCGACGACGGGCACCTGGCTTGCTGCCTCTTCGGCGACGGCGCCTTCGCCGAGGGCGAGTTCCACGAGACCGCCAACCTGGCCGCCCTGTGGGAGCTGCCCCTGCTGCTCGTCTGCGAGAACAACCTCTATGCGATGGGCACCCCGCTGGCCAGGGAACACGCCCAGATCGACCTCGCGGCCCGCGCCGCCTCCTATGGCATGGTCGCCTGGGCGGTGGACGGCATGGACGTCCTCGCCGTCGAGCGGGCGACGCGCCGGGCGGCCGAAATCGTCCGTGAGGGTCACGGCCCCTGCTTCCTCGAACTGCGCACCTACCGCTTCCGCGCCCACTCGATGTACGACCCCGACCTCTACCGCGACAAGGCCGAGGTCGAACGGTGGAGGCACCGCGACCCGATCACAACACTCGCCCGCCGGATGCACGCGAGGCCATGCGCGAGGCGCTGGCCGCCGACGACCGGGTCTTCCTCATGGGCGAGGACGTCGGACGCTACGGCGGCGCCTTCGGGGTGAGCCTCGGCCTGCTCGACGAGTTCGGACCGGACCGCGTCCGGGACACGCCGCTGTCGGAGTCCGCGTTCGTCGGCGCGGGCATCGGCGCCGCCATCGCGGGGATGCGGCCGATCGTCGAGATCATGACCGTCAACTTCAGCCTGCTGGCGCTGGACCAGATCCTCAACAACGCCGCGACGCTGTTGCACATGTCCGGCGGCCAGGTAGCGGTGCCGCTGGTGATCCGCATGACCACCGGCGCCGGACGCCAGCTCGCCGCCCAGCACTCGCACAGCCTGGAGGGCTGGTACGCGCACATTCCCGGCATCCGCGTCCTCGCACCCGCGACGGTCGCCGACGCCCGGCACATGCTGGCCCCGGCACTGGCCGACCCCGACCCCGTTGTGATCTTCGAACACGGCTCGCTCTACAACGCCTCCGGATCACCGGAACCCGACGGCGCACCCGCTGACCTGGACAGCGCGGCCGTCCGGCGCTCCGGCACGGCCGTCAGCCTCATCACCTACGGTGGTTCGCTCGGCAAGGTGCTGGAGGCCGCGGAACGACTCGCCGCGGACGGGATCGACGCCGAGGTCGTCGACCTGCGCACGCTCCGGCCGCTCGACGACGACACCGTCATCGGCTCCGTACGGCGGACGCACCGGGCGGTGGTCGCCGACGAGGGTTGGCGGACCGGCGGCATCTCCGCCGAGATCGCGGCTCGGATCGCCGAGCAGGCCTTCTACGACCTGGACGCGCCGGTGGAGCGGGTCTGCGCGGCCGAGGTGCCGGTACCCTACGCCCACCAGCTGGAGGAGGCGGCGCTGCCCCAGGTCGCGGGCATCCTCGCGGCGGTCAGACGGGCGGTCGGCTGAAATGGCCGAGTTCACCATGCCCTCCCTGGGGGCCGACATGACCGAGGGCACCCTGCTGGAGTGGCTCGTCCGTCCCGGGGACCGGGTCGACCGCGGTGACATCGTGGCCGTGGTGGACACCGCCAAGGCTGCCATCGAAGTGGAGTGCTTCGAGACCGGAACCGTCGAGGAGCTCCTGGTCCAGCCCGGGACGGTGGTCCCGGTCGGAGCGCCGCTGGCCGTCATCGCCGCGGCTGCCGCGGAACCCGAGGCGGGAGCGCCGGCCGGGACACCGCACGCCCGCGCAGGAGCACACCCCGCCGAACACCAGGCGGGGCCGATCGCCACCCCGCTCGTGAGACGGCTGGCAGAGGCGGGCGGAGTCGACCTGGCAGCCGTCCACGGTACCGGCCCCGGCGGCCGGATCACCAAGGCCGACGTGCAGGCCGCACCGCACGCGCCCGCCGGCGACGGGCCCTCCGAAGGGCCGGCAGTACCATCTCCGCCGCAAGCAGAATCCCACGGCCACCCGCCGACCGGGCCCGGCACGCACCCGGCGGAAGCGGACGGCGCGGGCGGACGCGTCCGGGCCTCGCCGATGGCCCGGCGGATCGCGGCAGAGGCAGGACTCGACCTGGCCCGGGTGCACGGAAGCGGCGCCAACGGCACCGTCCGCGCGGCGGACGTCCGGGCCGTGCTGCGCGCCCCGGCCGCGCCGGTGCCGTCGACGGCCTCCGCACAGGAGCCCGCCGCACCTGCGCCGTCACCCCCCACACGAGCCGAGGCGATGCGCCAGGCCGTCGGCGCGCTGATGGACCGGTCCAAACGGGAGATCCCCCACTACTACCTCTCCACCACGGTCGACCTTGCCGAGGCCACGCGCTGGCTGCGCGACCGCAACCGGCAACTCCCGGTGGCCGAAAGGCTGGTGCCGGCCGCCCTGATGCTCAAGGCCGCAGCGGTGGCCGCCCGCGAGGTACCGCAGCTCAACGGCTGGTGGACCGACGGTTTCACCCCGGCACCCGCAGTCCACCTCGGCGTGGCCGTCGCGCTGCGCGGCGGCGGTCTGATCGCCCCGGCGATCCGGGACGCGGCAGACCTGCCGTTGCCCGAACTCATGGCGCGCCTGCGCGACCTGGTCGCACGCGCCCGGTCCGGCCGATTGCGCAGTGCCGAGACCTCCGACCCGTCCATCACCGTGACCAGCCTCGGCGACCAGGGGGTGGAGGCGGTCTTCGGAGTGATCTATCCGCCGCAGGTCGCCCTGGTCGGCCTGGGCAAGGTCGTGGAACGGCCCTGGGCCGCGAACGGCATGCTCGGTGTCCGACCCGTGGTCACGGCCACCCTGTCGGCCGACCACCGGGCCAGCGACGGGGCCACCGGTGCCCGCTTCCTGTCGGCCCTCGACCGACTGCTCCAGCAACCGGAGGAACTGTGAACCAGGACCAGGCCGCGGAACTCGTCAAGGAAGTTCTCCTCGAGATCGTTCCGGACGCGGACCTCACCGCGACGGACGCACGGGTCGACCTCAGGCAGGAACTCGAACTGGACTCCATGGACTTCCTGACGCTGGTGGAACGGCTGTCCTCGCGAGCGGGCTGCCGGATCGACGAGGACGACTACCCGCGGATGGCCACACTCGCCGGAAGCGCCTCCCTCCTGGCCGAGCGCACCTGACCGAGCCACCTGACCGAGCCGGAGGGCTCCGTCCTCGGTCGCCTGCCCGTTCGGCCTGCCCGCGCGGCTCGAAGTGGTGCAGCCGGGTGCCGGGACCGGTGAATCCCGGACCGGCGGACGGTCGGGACGGAGCGTCCCCGGCAGGTGGATCAGACCAGCCCGGCCCCCCATGTCCTGGCCCGGTCGAGTTCCCCGGCCCGCAGCGGGCCTTCGGCGTCCTCGACGATGAACCCCTCGGGCTCCGCCAGCACGTCGTAGTGGTGGCGGGCCAGCCGCCGGGCGATCCCGTCCGCGGCGCCGCCGCTCAAGCGGAAGTCGACGCGGGTGTCGAACGCGGCGGCGTGCGTGCCGTTCTCCGTGTCCGGAAGGTGGTGGAACCAGGTCCGCAGGCCCGGGCTGTCGTCCGGCTCGGCGCCGGCCGCCAGTGCCCCGCTCTCCCGTGCCGCGTTCTGCGCCCGGGTGCCTCGGGCCAGGTCGCGGCTGAGACCGGAGGTCATCCCGTGCATATGGGTGGGGCCGCCGACCACCAGCAGGTCGGCCGACCGGGTGACGTCGGCGGTCGCCCCGGCGACCGGCAGGCAACTGACCTGCGCGTCCGGCGCGGCCTCGTGCACACCCTCCGCGATCGCCTCGGCGATCTGCCGGGTGTTGCCGTACATGCTCTCGTAGACGATCACTGCCTGCATGGCTCGGTCACCTCGCTGTGCGTCCGGATGTGCGGAGCGCGGTGCCGCCCGGCTGCTGTCCGCCGTACTCGTGGACGGCGGCCTCCGGTGCGGCAGGGCTTGACACCTCGCCTCCATGCTCCGACGCGGGGCCGGCGGCCGGGAGGGCCTACCGGACCTGATGTGGCCGGGCCGTGCGGGTCGTCATGGCCCGACGCGCGGGCCGACGGGCCGGACCGAGGGAGTCGCCGTGTCCGGCACCGCGCCGGCGCGCTCGCGCGGGCCGGCGGCCGTCCGTTCGCCGGTGCCGCTGTGCACGACCCGCCCCGGGCCGACGGAGGTCAGCCGCAGCGACCGGGCGACGCGGCGTCCGCGCCGTGCAGCCCTGCCTTGATCCGGCGCCGGGTGCCGTCCGTGAGCCGGACGAGCCGGTCGGACCAGGTGGCGGTGGGCGGCAGCGGATCGGCGATGCGCCTGGCGGAGGCGGGGAGAGCGGCCACGTCCGATTCGCGGGCCGTGCGGGCCGAGGCGAGGATTCGCGGCGCGCCGACCCGCCGGCCGTCCGCCGTCATCCGGCGCAGCAGCGGCCCGGCACCGGGTGGGGCGGTCTCCTCCCGGAGCGCGAGCGTGTCGGAGAAGGCCGGTCCACGGAAGACCTGCTTGGCGCCGGGAGCGGTCACCTTGCCGGTCGGGAGCTTCCTCACCGGCCGCCCGGCACAGTCCACGACCGGGCAGGACGGAGTATCGGACAGGTGGTCAGAGGAGCGAGGCGCCCCAGGCCTTCGCACGGGCGAGTTCTCCGCTGCGAAGGGGCCCGTCGGCCTCCTCGACGAAGAAGCCCTCGGGTTCGGCCCTGAGGTGGTAGCGGTGGTCTGTGAGCCGCTGGGCGATGCCGGCGGCCGCACCGCCGGCCTGCTTGCCGTCCATGCGGGTGTCGAAGGCGGCTGCGGAGGTACCGGGCTCGGCGTCGGGCAGCTCGTGGAACCATTTGCGCAGGCCGGGGCCGGCCGCGGTGGTGGCCGCCTCGTGGGCCTCTTCGATGCGGCCTTCCTTCCGCGCCTCGACGGAGACGGCGACGCGGCGGCTCAGCGCGTTCGACATTCCGTGAACGTGTGTGGGGCCGCCGACCACCAGGAGGTCGACCGCGCCGGTGCGGTGGAGCGTTGCCCGGGCGACGGGCCGGCACACCACGGCGGCGTCCGGGCGGGCTTCACGGATGCCCTCGGCGATCGCCTCCGCGACCTCGCGGGTGTTGCCGTACATGCTTTCGTAGACGATCAGCGCTCGCACGGAATACCACCTCCTCGGCCTCGCATGCGCACGGCAGCGCTCCTGCCGGTGCGGTCCTCCTCCATTCTTCGTCCGTCGCCCCGACTCTGACGGGTGCCGACCGGCCCCATCGTCCCGGCGGAGGGCCCAAGCGCGGCCGGGCACCGTGCGAGGGCCCGGTCGGGACGGCCCGCTGCGTCCGGGCCGCACGACCCGGCCCGGACGGGGCGAACCGACCCCCGCCGGCACGGGGGAGTGATCGGGCACGCCCGGTCGCCGCATCCGCAAGGTCGGCGCGTCCGCCGGATCGGCCGGCGACCGGGCTCAGTCGGTATCGGGAGCGGGCACGACGGTGACCGGGCAGTGGGCGCGGTGCAGCAGGCCGTGGGGGACGGAGCCGAGCCGCATCCCGGTGAACCCGCCGCGGCCGCGCCGTCCGACGACGAGCGCACACGCCCTCTCGGCGGCCTCGGCGAGTTCCTCCACCGGATGGCCGCGCACGACCTGGCGGGTCACGGTGGTGTCCGGGTAGTCCTCCGCCTGCTCGGCCACCGTTTCGTGGAGCAGACGGCGGCACTTCTGCAGCACGACGACCTCGTCCGTGGACTCCAGCAGCGACGGCTGCCAGACCCAGAGCGTCCGCAGGTCCGCGCCGCGGGCCGCGGCCGCGGCGAAGGCGTACGCCAGCGCGGCGCGGGAGGCCGGACTGCCGTCGACACCGGCGACGAGGTACGGCGGCCGCTCGGTGCTGTCCCCGGGCTCCAGCACCACGACCACCGGGCAGGCCGCCCGGGCACTGACCGGGACGGCCACCGAGTGCGTGCCGAGGAACTCCTCCAGGCGGCTCAGCCGCCGCGAACCGAGGACGACCAGGCACGCGTCGTGCGACTCGTGGCACAGCACCTGGGCAGGGGGACCCTCGGCGAGGACGGTTGTGAGGTCGATGCCGGGGTGTCCGTCCGACACGAGGGCGGCGGCCTCCTCGAGCACACGGCGCCCGGCCTTCCGGGACCCCGAGCCGCCGGCACGGTGCGACCTGTGGTGGTTCGGTGCGGTGGCGTGCGCCAGCCGCAGTTGCACTCCGCGACGCTCGGCCTCGTCGGCCGCCCAGACCAGGGCCGGCTGAGCGGTGTCCTCGTCGTCCACGCCGACGACGACCGGGCGGGACTGCCCAGAGCCGTCCATTGCTCCTCCAACCCGAGTCGATTCCCGCCCCCATCGGAACCGTAGAGGCCGGGCTGCCGCCATGGGCAGGGCCGAGCGGTCCACGCCGGGTGGGCCGGGTGCATCCGATCGATCCGCCACCGCCGGGCGCAGCGGCCGGACCTGCAAGCTCCGCCTCGATCCGGTGGTCGTGTTCCTCGCGGTCCTACGCGGCCCTACGCGACCCTGATGACCGACGCGTACCCGCCCTTCCGCCTGGACCAGCGGGCCACCCACCCGGTCGGCGAACCGATGCGCGCACCGGGACGGTGACCCGGCCCGCGAACCGCACGGCACGGCGGGTCGCGGACGGCGCCCGAGCCTCCGGGGGCGGTCCGGGTTCAGCCGCGGCGGGCCTCACCGCTGCCGGGCTTGCGGGCGGCTCGTCCGCTCCAGACGGGTTCGAGCTCGGCCCAGGCGCGTTGCCAGGCCGCGTCCGCCCGGCGGTTCAGGCGGGTCAGCCGGAGACCGAGGGCGCAGGCGGTGAGGACGGACAGGCAGCCGAAGACGAGCAGGCCGCGGAAGACCGCGTCGGAGACGAGGTCGGCGGTGCTGGGCGGTGCGGGGGCGAGCTGCCCGGAGTCGCCGACCCAGACGGTCGTCGTGGCGCCCGTCGGGGTCGGCCGGGCCAGCTGGACGGTGCCGGTGTTCTGCTGTCCGGAGGGGTAGGTCCACGTCGCGGCGGCGCGGTAGCGGCCGGCCACGGCATCGGCCGTGCCACCGGAGTTCCGGGTCGGCGTGAGCAGGACCGCGTCGACGCGGTGCAGGTGGGGCGCCGCCGCCGCGGAACGCCGCTGGGCCGAGCCGAGGTCGGTCCGAGCGGCCGCGGCGCCGAGCAGCGCCGCCACGACGACCGCGAGCGCGGCGAGGACGAGCGAGCGGCTGCGGCAGCGGTCCGAGGGCCGGGCCAGGACGTTGTGCTCGATGCCGAGAGCCCGCCGCAGGTGGCGCTGCCGTGGGCGGGTGCCGCGGGTGCCGTGTGCGCGGTGCGTGCTGGGGGTGCCGGCCATGGGGAACTCCTCTGCGGGCGGGGGTGCACGGTCGGGAGCGGACCGCGCCACCCGCCGCTCTCCGGCAGCCGGGTGGCAGGGACGGGGCTCCTGCGGGTCTCGTTCGGGAAGAACTCTGCGGGCAACGGCCCGGGCGGGCACAGGGACCGACCGGGCCGACCGGAGGGCCGGTGGTCCCGGGCCGCTCCAGTGCCCCCGCGGAGGTGTCCGGTCCGGCGACGACCCGTCAGCCGGATTGCCCGCCCGGGACCATCGGGGCACGGTGACGGGACTGCCGGCGAGGAGGAGAGGGCCATCGGTCCCTGGGAAGGCACCCGGCCGCTCTCGGAGGATCTTCACCGTGGGTCACGGGCACAGCGGTGCCCGCCCGCTTCCCCCGAGCACACCGCAAAGGAGCGCGTGATGTCCGTACAAAGCCGCGGAGAGGCGCTGCAGAGAACTCCGGATGACGGTCCGTCCGGAACGGCCGGCGGCTTCGAGCTGCCGGCGGCGACCGCCCTGGTGGTCGGCAGTGTCATCGGTACCGGCGTGTTCGCGCTGCCGTCCGCACTCGCCCCGTACGGGCCGATCGCCCTGGTGGCGTTCGTTCTGGTGACGGTGGGTGCACTGGCGCTGGCGGTGACCTTCGGCCGACTGTCGGAGCGGGTGCCGGGAAGCGGCGGGCCGTACGTCTACGCCCGGGAGGCGTTCGGGGAGTTCGCCGGGTTCCTCACCGCGTGGTCGTACTGGATCACCGCCTGGGCGGGCAACGCGGCCATCGCGGTGGCCTGGGTCGGCTATGTCGAGGTGTTCGTCAACAAGGGCCACCACACCGGGGGTTCGGTCGCGATCGCGCTCGCGGGCCTGTGGGTGCCGGCCGTCGTCAACCTGACGGGCGTACGGGCCGTCGGCGCGTTCCAGGTCGTCACCACGGTGCTGAAGTTCCTTCCGCTGGCCTTCATGGGCACGGTCGGCCTGCTGTTCGTGAAGCCCGGGAACTTCGGCGCCTTCAACGCGAGCGGGACGTCGGCGCTGGGGGCGGTGTCGGCGGCGGGGGCGATCGCCCTGTTCAGCTACATCGGCCTGGAGACCGCCTCGGTGGCCGCCGGCCGGGTCCGCGATCCGGAGCGCAACGTCCCGCGCGCCACGGTGTACGGCACGCTGGCGTGCGCCGCGATCTACCTGCTGGGCACGCTGGCCGTCTTCGGCACCGTGCCGCACGCCCGACTCGGCTCCTCCACGGCGCCGTTCACGGACGCGGTGAACACCGTCGCGGGCGGCCACTGGGCCGGTGACCTGGTCGCGGCGGCGGCGATCGTCTCCGGCATCGGCGCGCTGAACGGGTGGACGCTGATCTGCGCCGAGATGCCGATGGCCGCCGCCCGGGACGGACTCTTCCCGTCCGCCTTCACCAAGGTCCGCGGGCGCGCCGGCGTGCCGGCCTTCGGCATCGTCTCGGCGACCGTCCTCGCCTCGGTGCTCACCGTGGTCAGCTACACCCGCTTCACCCAGGTCTTCACCGGGATCGTGCTGCTGAGCGTGCTCACCGCAGCCGTGCCGTACCTGGTCGCCACCGCAGCCCAGTTGCTCTGGCTGGTGCAGCACGGCCGTGAGGACCTCGACCGGCCCCGCCTCGTCCGGGACGGCGTCGTCACCGTCGCGGCCCTGGTGTTCTGCTACTGGTCGATCCAGGGCAGCGGCTACCAGACCGTCTACTACGGCCTGTTCACCATCCTGCTCGGCATTCCCGCCTACATCTGGCTGAAGCGCCCGCACACCCGCACCGCCGGAACCGGTGCCCTCACCGCAACTCCGCACACCGGAACTCCGCACACCGGAACCCCGCACACCGGGGCCGCGCAGGCCGGGCGCGAGGAGCCGCTGCCCGCGGCGGCCCGCAGCGCACGCCGTGCGGGCCTGCCCGCCATCCTCCGCCGCGCGCTGACGCCGCGCCACCAGCACTGAGAGCCAAGGAGCACACCGACATGTCCACTCTGCGTGTCGACTCGGAAGCCGGCCGGCTGCGCCAGGTGATCCTGCACCGCCCCGGCCTGGAACTCTCCCGACTCACCCCGCGCAACGTCGACGAGCTGCTCTTCGACGACATCCTGTGGGCCAAGCGGGCCCGCGAGGAGCACGACGCCTTCGCCCAGGTGCTGCGCGACCACGGCGTGCGCGTCCACCACTACGCCGACCTGCTCGCCGAGACCCTCGACCTCGCGCCCGCCCGTGCCTGGCTGCTCGGCCAGGTCGTCACTCCGGCCGCGGTCGGCCCGGCGCTGGTGGAGCCGGTGCGGGAGCTGTGCGAGCAGCTCGACGGCGCGGCGCTCGCCGAGTACCTGATCGGCGGCGTCCTCAAGAACGACCTGCCGATCCACAGGCCCCACAGCCTGCTCTGGAACACGCTGGGCGAGCAGGACTTCGCCCTCCCCCCGCTGCCCAACCACCTCTTCCCGCGCGACAACTCCTGCTGGATCGGCGCCCGCTACAGCCTCAACCCGATGGCCAGGCCCGCCCGCCGCCGGGAGACCCTGCACACGGCCGCGATCTACCGTTTCCACCCGCTGTTCGCCGAGACCGCGCCGCCGCTGCTGGACGGCACCGCGGCCGGCCCCGGGCCGAGCCTGGAGGGAGGCGACGTCCACGTCCTCGCCCCCGGGGTGGTCATGGTCGGCATGGGTGAGCGCACCACCGCCCAGGCGGTCGAGCAACTGGCCCAGAACCTCTTCCTGTTCGGTGCCGCGCACCGGCTGATCGCCGTACGGCTGCCGGAGAGCCGGGCGTTCATGCACCTCGACACCGTTCTGACGATGATCGACCGGGACACCTTCGCCGTCCACCCCGGCCTGGCCGACCGGCTGCGTTCGTGGACCCTCACCCCCGCCCCCGAACGGCCCAGCGGCTTCGAGGTCACCCCGGACGCCGACCTGGCGGCCTCCCTCGCCGAGTCCCTCGGCATGGACAAGGTCCGCCTCCTCTCCGCCGAGCAGGACGCCCGGGCCGCCGAGCGCGAGCAGTGGGACGACGGCAGCAACTTCCTCGCCCTCGAACCCGGCGTCGTCGTCGGCTACGAGCGCAACACCACCACCAACACCCACCTGCGCAAGCAGGGCATCGAGATCGTCACCATCGCCGGCTCCGAGCTCGGCCGTGGCCGGGGCGGCCCCCGATGCATGAGCTGCCCGATCCAGCGCGACCCCGTCGCCTGACCCGTCCGGAGGACGAATCCGCCATGACCGTCAACCTGAACGGCCGCCACTACCTACGCGAGTTCGACTTCACCGCGGCCGAGATCCACCGCCTGCTCGACCTCGCCGCCGAGCTGAAGGCCGCCAAGCGGAGCGGCACCGAAGTCCCGCGGCTGACCGGCCGCCGTCTCGCGCTGATCTTCGAGAAGAACTCCACCCGGACCCGCTGCGCCTTCGAGGTCGCCGCGGCCGACCAGGGTGCCACCACCACCTACCTCGGCCCCGACAGCTCCCACATCGGCCACAAGGAGTCCGTCGCCGACACCGCCCGCGTGCTCGGCCGGATGTACGACGGCATCGAGTACCGCGGCTTCGCCCGGGCCACCGTCACCGGACTCGCCGCGCACGCCGGCGTCCCCGTGTACAACGGCCTCACGGACGAGTGCCACCCCACCCAGAGCCTGTGCGACGTCTTCACCATGCGCGAGCACAGCGGCAGGCCGCTGGAGCAGATCTCCTTCTGCTACCTCGGCGACGCACGCAACAACACCGCCAACTCGCTGATGGCGATGGGCAGTCTGCTCGGGCTGGACGTGCGCGTCGCCGCGCCGCGCGAACTGTGGCCGGATCCGTCCCTGGTAGCGGAGTGCCTGCTGCGCGGCCGGGACAGCGGCGCCCGGCTCACCCTCACCGAGGAGGTCGACGAGGCCGTGCGCGGCGCGGACTACCTCTACACCGACGTCTGGGTCTCGATGGGCGAGGACCACGGCCGGTGGAAGGAGCGCATCGACCTGCTGCTGCCGTACCAGGTCAACGCCCGGACGATGGCCGCGACCGGCAACCCAGACACGGCATTCCTGCACTGCCTGCCCGCCCTGCACGACCTCGGCACCGACCTCGGCGCCGAACTCGCCGAGCAGCACGGACTGGACGGCCTCGAAGTCACCGACGAGGTGTTCGAGTCGCCGGCGTCGCTGGTCTTCGAGCAGGCCGAGAACCGGATGCACACCATCAAGGCGATCCTCGTCGCCACCCTCGGGAGGGACTGACCGTGCACATCGTCGCCGCCCTCGGCGGAAACGCCCTGCTCCGGCGCGGGGAGCACCCCGACGCCGCCGTCCAGCAGCAGCACGTCCACGACGCCGCCCGGTCGCTCGCCGAACTCGTCCTCGCCGGGCACGAGGTGGTGATCACCCACGGCAACGGTCCGCAGGTCGGCCTGCTCGCCGCCGAGAGCGAGGCCGACCCGGCGCTGGCCGCGCCCTACCCGCTGGACGTCGTCGGAGCCGAGACCCAGGGCATGATCGGTACCCTGCTCGCCCGCGAGCTCGGGTCCCGCCTGCCCGGACGGGCCGTGGCCGCGCTGATCACCCACACCGAGGTCGACCCGCACGATCCGGCGCTCGGGCGGCCGGACAAGTTCGTCGGAGGACACCTCACGGACCGCCAGGCCCGGCTCATGGAGGCCGAACGCGGCTGGACCACGGCGCGTGACGGCGACCGTCTGCGCCGCACCGTGCCCTCGCCGCGGCCCGTCGCGATCACCGAAATGCCGGCGATCCGCGCCCTGCTCGCCACCGGCACCGTGGTCATCGCCGCCGGAGGCGGCGGCATTCCGGTCGTCCGCGACCCGGACACCGGGCGCGTCCGCGGCGTCGAGGCCGTGGTCGACAAGGACCTCACCGCCGCCCTGCTCGCCGAACTGCTCGACGCGGACGCCCTGCTGATCCTCACCGACGTCACCCACGTGTTCACCCGCTTCGGCGCCGCCCACCCCGGTCCGATCACCGATGTCACCCCCGACGGGCTGCGTGAACTCGACCTGCCCGCAGGCTCGATGCGGCCCAAGGCCGAGGCCGCGGCCGCCTTCGCCGAGACCGCCGGGCGGGTCGCCGTGATCGGACCGCTGGACGACGCCCTCGGCGCACTCCTCGGCACCACCGGCACCACCGTCCGTCCGCGGCTGCCCGGCCCGGCCGCCCCGGGGCCGGCAGCCCGCCCGCCGGCGCCCCGAACCGCAGTCTGAACCCACCACGAAGGGAACCCCGATGAACCGTCTGCAGACCCGCCCCGCCACCGGCGTCCGGGTGGAGACCCGCGGCGAGGTCACCCTCGCCGCGCCCGACTACGCCCGCACGAAGCTGCTCGCCGTGCTGGAGCGGCTGGACGAGCCCGTCCTCGCCGCCCGGGTGAAGCTCACCCAGGAGCCCAACCGCGCGGTGGCCGAGCCCTCCCGCGCCCAGGCCGTGGTCGACCTCAACGGCAGGCCCGTACGGGCCCACGTGGCGGCCGCCACCATGCAGGAGGCGATCGACCTGCTCCAGGACCGGCTGAACGCGCGGATCGCCCGCGTCCGCCGTCACCACGAGCACCACCGCCACCACGGGACGGCCCCGGATGCCGGGACCGACGGCACCGGCCACGGGCCCCGCCCGCAGCGGGCCGCCCGGAGCACCGGGGACCGCCGGATCGTGCGGCACACGTCCTACAGCCCGGCGCGGCAGACCCCCTGGGAGGCGGTGCTCGAACTGGAGGCGATGGACTACGACTTCCACCTGTTCACGGACGCGGCGGGCGGCGGCGACAGTGTGGTCCACCGGGACGCCGCCGACGGCGGGTACCGGCTGGCCACGGCCGGTCCCCGGGCCGATCAGGTCCCGGGCCTGCCGGCGAGCACCGTGGGCGCGCCGGAACTCACGGTCGCGGACGCGGTCGAGCGCCTCGATCTGAGCGGTCTGCCCTTCGTGTTCTTCACCGACGCCGAGACCGGTCGCGGCAACGTGCTCTACCACCGCCACGACGGCCACTACGGCCTGATCACCCCCGTGCGGTAGGGACGGGCGGAACCGGGGCCGCGGGGGGCCGGCCGGGACGGAACGCGGAACCGGGGCGGCGTGGGGGCCGTGCCCGGTTCCGGCGCGTCTCCGCGGCGCAGCCGGCCCGGCCGTTCCTACGCGGCCGCCGGCGCGGCGATCCCGCCGTGACCGGATACGCCCCCGTGGTGCATCCACGGTCGATCACGCCTACTCCCGCTCGTCGGGCCGTCCTGCGGCGGTCGGCCGGCACCCGTGGGCGACCGGCACCCGGATGGTGCCGTGCGGCCCCGCAGTCGTGCCCGCCGGGGCCGCAGGTCCCGGCCCGGATCCGGTTCCGGGGCCCGATCGGCCCTGTGCCCGGCCGGTCGCAGCAGGTGACGATGGCCCGGGCCGCCGCCCGGCGGCCGTCCGGACCGATGCCGAGGAGGCAGCCGACATGCCCACGACCCCGAGCCCGGTGCCCGGCCCCCTGTCCGAGGAGGAGCTGCGGTCGCTCGACGCCCACTGGCGGGCCGCCAACTACCTCGCCGTGGGACAGATCTACCTGATGGCCAACCCGCTGCTGCGCGAGCCGCTGCGCCCCGAGCACATCAAACCGCGGCTGCTGGGGCACTGGGGCACCTCGCCGGGACTGAACCTGGTGCACACCCACCTCAACCGGGTCGTCAGGAACCGCGACCTGGACGCGATCTGCGTGTGGGGCCCCGGACACGGCGGCCCGGCCGTGCTGGCGAACTCGTGGCTGGACGGCAGCTACTCCGAGACCTACCCGGACGTGAGCCGGGACGAGGCGGGCATGGCCCGGCTGTTCCGTCAGTTCTCCTTCCCCGGTGGAGTGCCGAGCCATGTCGCGCCGGAGACCCCGGGCTCGATCCACGAGGGCGGCGAACTCGGCTACGCGCTCTCACACGCGTACGGCGCGGCCTTCGACAGCCCTGGGCTGCTGGTCGCCTGCGTGATCGGCGACGGCGAGGCCGAAACAGGCCCGCTGGCCGCGTCCTGGCACGGCAACAAGTTCCTCGACCCGATGCACGACGGTGCGGTGCTGCCGATCCTGCACCTGAACGGCTACAAGATCGCCAACCCGACGGTGCTGTCCCGGCTGCCCGAGGGCGAACTCGACGCCCTGCTGCGCGGCTACGGCCACCTCCCGCTGTACGTCACCGGCACCGACCCGGCGGCCGTCCACCGGGCGATGGCCGAGGCCATGGACACCGCCCTGGACCGGATCGCCGCGATCCAGTACGAGGCCCGCACCGACGGGTCCACCCGGCGCCCGCACTGGCCGCTGATCGTGCTGCGCACCCCGAAGGGATGGACCGGCCCGGCCGAGGTCGACGGCCTGCCGGTGGAGGGTACCTGGCGGGCCCACCAGGTACCGCTCGACCAGGTCCGGGACAACCCCGGCCACCTCGCCCAGCTGGAGGCCTGGCTGCGCTCCTACCGTCCCCGGGAACTCTTCGACGAGCACGGCAGGCCGGCCGCCGACGTGCTGGCCTGCATACCCGACGGCACCCGCCGGCTCGGGGCCAACCCGCACGCCAACGGCGGCCTGCTACTGCGCGACCTGCCGCTGCCGGACCTGGACCGCTACGCGGTTCCGGTGGACAAGCCGGGCAGCACCCGGCACGAACCCACCCACGTCCTGGGCGGTCTGCTCGCCGATCTGATGGCTGCCACCGCCGACCGCCGCGACTTCCGCCTGGTCGGCCCGGACGAGACCGCCTCCAACCGGCTCCAGGCCGTCTACACCGTCACCGGCAAGGCCTGGCAGGCCGACACCCTGCCCGTCGACGAACACCTCGCCCGGGACGGCCGGGTCATGGAGATCCTCTCCGAACACACCTGCCAGGGCTGGCTGGAGGGCTACCTGCTCACCGGACGCCACGGCCTGTTCTCCTGCTACGAGGCGTTCGTCCACATCGTCGACTCGATGGTGAACCAGCACATCAAGTGGCTGCGCACCACCCGCGCCCTGCCCTGGCGGGCGCCGATCGCCTCGCTCAACTACCTGCTCACCTCGCACGTCTGGCGCCAGGACCACAACGGCTTCTCCCACCAGGACCCGGGCTTCGTCGACCACGTCCTCAACAAGAGCCCCGAGGCCGTCCGGGTCTACTTCCCGCCGGACGCCAACACCCTGCTCGCCACCGCCGACCACGTCCTGCGCAGCCGCGACCACGTCAACGTCGTCGTGGCCGGCAAGCAGCCCTGCTTCGACTGGCTCACGCTCGACGAGGCCCGCGTCCACTGCGCCCGCGGCGCCGGGATCTGGGAGTGGGCGGGCACCGACGACGGCGGCCGCGAACCCGATGTCGTGCTGGCCTGCGCCGGCGACGTGCCCACCCAGGAGATCGTGGCCGCGGCCGGCCTGCTGCGCCGTGACCTGCCCGACCTGGCCGTGCGGGTGGTGAACGTCGTGGACCTGGCCCGGCTGATGCCAGCCGAGGAGCATCCGCACGGCATGCCGGACGCCGAGTTCGACGCCCTCTTCACACGCGACCGGCCGGTGGTCTTCGCGTACCACGGCTACCCGTGGCTGATCCACCGCCTCGCCTACCGCCGGGCCGTCCACCCCCGGCTCCACGTGCGCGGCTACAAGGAGTCCGGCACCACGACCACTCCGTTCGACATGGTCGTCCGCAACGACCTCGACCGCTACCGGCTGGTCATGGACGTCATCGACCGCGTTCCCGGCCTCGCCGTCCGGGCCGCCGCCGTGCGGCAGGAGATGGCCGACCGGCGGACCCGCCACCACGCCTGGATCCGCGAACACGGCACCGACCTGCGCGAGGTCGCCGACTGGACCTGGAGCAGCTGACCCGGTATCAGCACCCCTGGTACCGGGGGGGCGAAGAATGGCACGGACCCGCCGCCGGCCGTGGCACTGCAGCCCCGGACCCGGGACCTTCGGGCCCCGTCCGGGGCTGCCCGGCCCCTGTGGCCGGCGGCTGCCCGCCGAGAAGCTGTCCTGCGGGGACGAGGTTGCGGGCACCGGTGCCGCGCGACACCCAACGAAGGAGGTTGTGATCATGACTCAGTCCGTGGTGGTGGGGGTCGACGGTTCCGCGGAGAGCTCGGCGGCGGCCGAGTGGGCGGCCCGGCAGGCCCGGCGCAGCGGCCGGGCGCTGCGGATGGTCCACGCCGGGGGACCGGAGGCCCCGCTCGCGGAGCAGCCCGGAGACCCGGCCGAGCCGCTGCCGGAGCCGGTCCGTGTGCTGCGCGACCGACTCCTGGACACCCTGCCCGACCTGGAGATCCACTGCGAGCACGTGCCCGGGAGCCCGGCCCACGCGCTCGTTGCCGCGGGGGAGCGCGAGGGGCTGCTGGTGCTGGGCTCGCGCGGTCGGGGCGGGTTCGCGGGGCTGCTCGTCGGGTCGGTGGCAGTGCGGGCGGCGACGCTCGCCGCCTGCCCGGTGGTCCTCGTGCGGCCGGGTGCGGAGGGCCGCGGTGCGAGCGGCGACGTGGTGGTCGGCGTGGAGGGCGGACGGCCCTGCGACGAGGTCCTGGCCTTCGCCTTCGAGCAGGCGGCCGAGCTCGGCACCGGTCTGCGGGCGCTGGAGAGCCTGACCGTGCCCGCCGGGCCCTACGTGACGGACGCTCCGATGGCCCAGCCGGAGATCAGGGAGTCGATGGCCGAGGCCGAGACGCTGCGGCTCCGGGACGCGCTCGCGCGCTGGCGGGAGAAGTACCCCGAGGTCGGGGCCGAGGCCGAGGTGACCGGCTGGCCGGCCGGGCGTGCCCTGGTGGAGGCGTCGCGGTCGGCCGCCCTGGTGGTGGTCGGCCGCCGGACACCGCGGCTGCTCCCCGCGGCCCCGCGGCTCGGCGGCACCGCACACGCCGTCCTGCACCACGCCCACGGCCCGGTCGCCGTCGTGCCGCACGCGTGAGCACACCCGCGCGCCCGCACATCCGCGTGCCCGCGCGCCCGTTTCCCGTGGCCCGGGCCGTCCGGCGGTCCGGGCCACGGCCGCGTCCGCCGGGGCCGGACGAGGACGGGGCCCTCGGCGCCTCGGTGCCGCGTCCCGCACGAGGCCGGTCCGAGAGGCGGCCGGCCCCGCAGTGTCCCGCCGCCCGTCCCGGAGAGCCCGCGGAGGGCTGAAGGCCCCGCTCCCAGGTGCCCCTCCGGCCCTTCGCCGCCGGGCCCCGCTCGGCGGAAGGCGGAGACGACCGTGAGGGGAGGGAGGAACACCGCGGGCGCCTTCTGCGCCGACTACCTCGCCGGTCGCACCGCCGACCCCGGCTGGGCCGAGCGCATCGTGGCGGCCCTGCTCCGACCCGGAGCACACACGTCCTCGTCCGCGAGCCGAAGAGCCCCGGCGGCCGGAATCCGGCCCCGCGGGCCCTGACGCCGGTCGGGCGGCAGTCCCCGCCCGCCGGCCGCGCGATTTCCGGCGACCACCGCCCGTGCACGGTCACACGTGCCGGAAGCGCGACCGGCCGCGCACGACCGACGCGGCGCAGGCCTCAGTCGGCGAAGGTGTGGAGCACACCGGCCACCCGCTCGTCGTGCCCGGGATGCTCGAACCCGGGATGCTCGAAGTGGTGCAGCTGGGTGTCCGGGCCGGGGAAGAACATGGACACCCGGCCGCTCTCCGACCAGCGCACGTCCCAGGGCGGGCTGCCGTCCGGATGGTGCAGCGCCACGATCTCGCCGTCACGCCGTGCGGCGCCGGGCCGGGTGGCGTTCACGATGACCCGGTCCCCGATGTCGGCCTTCATGACGGGCCTCCGTCCTCGCGCGGCCCCCGCGGTGTCCTCCAACCTCCGGGCGTGCCCGGGCCCCTCCTCGGCTCCACACCAACAGGAGTCCGCCGACGACACCAGGGCCAGGTGGGCCCTCCGCCCGGGCCGAATGGCCTCGCCGGCCGACGGGCCCGTCCGCCCCCGGCCGACAGGCCCGTCCGCCCCCGGGCGCCGGGGCCGGTCGGCACTTGGGGCGGGGCGGTTCCCGGACGAGGCTCGGAGTCGGGGACCGCCCCGCACCGAGGAGACGGCCATGGCCACCCTGACGAGCGACGCGACGCAGCCGCTGCTGGCCGCCACCGGTGTCCGCAAGGTCTACCGGACGGGCACCGTCGAGGTGACGGCGCTGCGGGACCTCGACCTCACCGTCCTGCCCGGTGAACTCGTCGGCGTGATGGGCCCGTCGGGCTCGGGCAAGACCACCCTGCTCAACTGCCTCTCCGGGCTGGACGACATCGACGCGGGCCGGGTCGAGGTCGACGGCCGCGACCTGTTCGCCATGTCGGACGGCGAACGCACCGAGCACCGCGCCCGCGCGATGGGCTTCGTCTTCCAGGCCTTCAACCTGATCCCGGTCTTCTCCGCCGCCGAGAACGTCGAACTCCCGCTGCTGCTCACCGGCACCGCACCGCGCGAGGCCCGAGCCCGTGCCGTAGCCATGCTGGAACGGGTCGGCCTCGGCCACCGGACGACGCACCGGCCCAGCGAACTCTCCGGCGGTGAACAGCAGCGCGTCACCATCGCCCGCGCCCTCGTCGCCCGCCCCGCCGTGGTGTGGGCGGACGAGCCCACCGGCAACCTCGACAGCACCATGGCCGCCCAGGTGATGGACCTGCTGCACACCCTCAACCGCGACGAGGGCCAGACCATCGTGCTGGTCACCCACGACGAGGCCATCGGCGCCCGGCTGCCCCGCGTCATCCGGATGCGCGACGGGCGGCTGGTCTCCGACACCCGCCAACCCGAGCTGCAGGCGGCGGGCTGAGCATGTACCCGAACCTCCTCCTCCCGCTCCTCGGCGTCCTCGGAGCCGCCCTGCTGACGCTGCTGCTCGTCGCCGTCCGCAAGCCCGTGGTACGCCGCCTGGCGCTGCGACAGGTCGCGCGGCGCCGGACGGAGGCCGCCCTGGTCGTCACCGGCTCCGTCCTCGGCACGGCGATCATCGTCGGCGCACTCGTCGTCGGCGACACCCTGAACTTCTCGGTCCGCCAGGAGGCGTACCGCACCCTCGGGCCGGTGGACGAACGGATCGTCAGCACCGACCCGGCCGCGGGACGCGCGATCGCCGACCGGCTGCAGCCCCTGGCGGCCGATCCCGACGTCGACGGCGTGCTCACCGCCGAGGTCGCGCAGGCCGCGGCGGTCAACACCCACGCCGCCCAGCCCGTGGCCGAACCCCGGGTGCTCGCCTGGCAGCTCGACTTCGACGCGGCCGCACGCTTCGGTGCCGCCGGCGGCCCCTCCGGGCTCGCCGGCCCGACCCCGCCCCCGGGCCAGGTCGTCCTGAACGAACCCCTCGCCCGCTCGCTGAAGACCGGCGTCGGCCGTCCCGTCACCCTGTACCTGAACGGGCACGCCGCCGACTTCACGGTGGCCCGGGTCGTCCCTCAGCAGGGCCTCGCAGGCGTCGGAATCGGCGGACGGGTCAACCGCAACGCCTTCCTGCCGCCCGGCACGCTGGACGCGGCCGGTGCGGGCAGCACGCACGCGGTGACCCTGGTGTCCAACCGCGGCGGCGTCGAGGCGGGCGAGAGGCTCACCGGCCCCGTCACCGCCGGGATCCGCAGCGCGCTCGGCCCCGACGCCGGCCGGGCCGCCGTCGACACTCCCAAGCACACCGTGCTCGCCCAGGCCGACGCGACCGGCGACGCCCTCGGCGCCCTGTTCCTGATGATCGGCAGCTTCAGCATCATCGCCGGAGCGCTGCTGCTGGTGAACATCTTCGTGATGCTCGCCGAGGAGCGGAAGACCCAGCTGGGCATGCTCCGCGCGGTCGGACTCAAACGGGCCCACCTGGTCGGCTCGTTCAGCATCGAAGGGGCCCTCTACGCGCTGGCCGCAGCACTGCCCGGCGTTGCCATCGGGATCGCCGTCGGCTGGGGCGTCGCCGTGGCCGCCGCCCAGATCTTCCGCAGCTGGTCGGTGGACGGCAGCGGCCTCGACATCGCCTTCGCCGTCACCCCGACCAGCCTCGTCAACGGCGCCGCGCTCGGCCTGGTGATCGCCCTGGCCGCGATCGCCGCCACCAGCGCCCGGATCAGCCGGTTCAACGTCATCGCCGCCGTACGGGACCTGCCCGTCGAGTCCGGCCGCCGCCCGCGCCGCCGACTCGTGGCCGTCTGCACCGCCCTGAGCCTGCTCTGCGCGCTGGCCGCCGTACCGGCCCTCGCCCGGAGCCAGGCCGAACAGACCTACCTGCTGCCCGCGCTGGCCGTCGCCTTCGCGGTACCCGCCGCGTCCAGGGTGATGCCGCGCCGGGCGGCCACCAGCATCGCGGCGGCACTGGTCCTCGTCTGGACGCTGGCCGCGAGCGTGATCCGCCCCCGCGTCTTCGACACCCCGTCCATGGCGGTCTACGTCATCCTCGGCACCCTGGCCGCGTTCTCCGCCGTCGTCCTGGTCAGCGAGAACCAGCACGCCGTGCTGCGGCCGTTGCGGCGCCTGATGAACCGCCCCACCCAGCAGGGGCTCGCCACCCGGCTCGCCGCCGCGTACCCGCTGGCCAAGCGGTTCCGCACCGGCTCGACCATGGTGATGTACACCCTGATCGTGCTCGTCCTGGTGCTGCTCACCGAGATCAGCGGCATCATGAACGCCAGCATCGACCAGGCCGCCGCCGACGCGACCGCCGGCTACACCCTCCGCGTGGACTACAACCCGCAGACGGCAGGCCCGAACCCGCTGACGGACCTGCGCACCGGCCAGCTCGCCCGCCGGATCGAGGCCGTCGCCCCCCTGCTGCAGGCCCGCGGGCAGGCCACCGACCCCGGCCACCGCACCGCCGAACCGCTGGAGACCGCCGTCGTCGGAGTGCCCGACGGAGCGACGAGCGGCATCGCCTTCCGCGACCGGCTGCCCGGGCTGCCCGACGACAAGGCCGTCTGGAACGCCCTCGCCACCCACCCCGACTACGTCGTCCTGGACAACTTCTTCGGCCACACCGGCGGCCCCAGCGGCAAGTTCTACGCCCCCGGCGACACCCTCACCCTGACCGACCCGGTCACCGGCCGCGCCGAACCGAAGACCATCGCCGGCGTGCTGACCAGCGGCCTCGCCTTCTACCCCGGCACGGGCAGCAGCGCGACCGTCTACCCGCTGGTCCTGGGCGAGCAGGCCGTCCGCACCCAGTTCGGCCCGCAGGCGCAGACCGCCGCCGCCCTCGTCCGCACCGCCCCCGGCACCTCACCGGAGGACCTGGCCGGCCGGCTGCAGGCCAGCCACCTCTCCGCGAGCATGGTCGCCACGCCGATCGCCGCCGACGTGCACCGGCTGTTCGCCGCCAACACCGCCTTCTTCCGGCTCATGCAGGGCTTCCTCGCCCTCGGCCTGCTGATCGGCATCACCGGACTCGGCGTCGTCATGGTCCGCGCCGTCCGCGAACGCCGCCGCACCATCGGCGTGCTGCGCGCCCTCGGCTGCCAGGCCGGCACCGTCGAGCGGTCCTTCCTCTGGGAGAGCGGACTCGTCGCACTTGAGGGCACCCTGCTCGGCGCCGCCCTCGGGGTGCTCACCACCTGGCTGATGTACCAGAAGAGCTCCGCCTTCACCGGCCTCGACGGCGGCTTCCCCGTCGAGTGGGCGCAGATCGCGGTGCTCGCCGTCCTCACCCTCGCAGCCTCGCTGCTGGCCGCGGCCGGTCCGGCCCGGCGCGCCGCACGGATCAGGCCCGCCCTGGCCGTCCGCGTCTCGGACTGACGGCGCTCAGCCGCCGGCCGGCTCCGCGAGCTCCGCCGCGACGGCCTCCGCCCATGCGTCCACCTCGTCCCAGTCGGTGAACTCGCCGTACCGCCCGCCCATCAGGCGGAAGACCACCCGGCCGGTCGCCGGCCAGTGCCCCGGCGCCACCGCACCGGCGAAGGCGTGCCGGTCGACCGGCGCGACCGAGGCGAGGAGAGCGGCGGGCAGCTCCGGGGCGGAACGTGCCTTGAGCCGCCGGAGCCACCGGGCCACGGCCGGGCGGAAGGCGCTGCTCCGCTGCCCGACCAGGCTCACACTGAACAGCCCCAGCGGCCGCTCGGCGAGTGCCTCGGCATTCCGCCGGACGAACCCGACGGCCTCCGGCAGCCACCTGCCGTCGTGGATCGCGCTGCCCAGGACGGCGGCGTCGCAGTCGGGGAGTCCCGAGTCCGGGTCCAGCGGACGGAGGACCGTGCCGTGGCCGTGGGACTGCAGCCGGCCGGCGATCCGCTCGGCCACCCGCCGCGTCGAACCGTGCGCACTCGCGTAACCGACGAAGACCTGCACGACACCCTCCTGCTCCCATGGGCCCCGGTCCCTCCATCGCACACCCCCTGCGTCCCCCGCAGGCAGGGACCATTCGGCCCTGGGAACGGGACACGCGGCCCTGTCGCCGCCGACCGGGCCGGGACGAAACTGGAGGCACAAGCCCGGCCGGCCCCTCAGGGACCGATTCCGCGGGAGGCGCACCATGACGAAGCAGCGGATCCTCGTGGCCTACGGCACCAAGCACGGTGCCACGGCCGGCATCGCCAAGGAGATCGGCCGGGCGTTGGACGAGGAGGGCTTCACGACCGAGGTCCTCCCCGCTGCCGAGGTCACCACGGTGACGGACTACGACGCCGTCGTCCTCGGCAGCGCGCTCTACATGAACCATTGGCAGCGCGATGCGCTCCGCTGCGCCCACCGCCACGCCGACGAACTGGAACGGCGGCCCCTCTGGCTGTTCAGCAGCGGGCCGGTCGACAGCTCTGCCGAACAGCACGAGATCCCGCCGGTCGCCCAGGTGGCCGACGAGTTGGAGCACCTCCACGCGCGGGGGCACGTCACCTTCGGCGGCAGTGTGACCGCCGAGACGCCGGGCTTCGTCGCGCGCAGCATGGTCCGGCACGGCAAGGGCGGCGACTTCCGGAGCCCCGAGCACATCCGGCGCTGGGCACAGGAGATCGGTGCCGAACTCCGCGCGGACGAGGCCGGCCCGGCCGAGGACTGACGGCCGGTCACGAGGCTGCTCCGGCAGCAGACCTGAGGAGGCGTGCCATGCCCGCCGCATCCACCGGGCCCTGCCGGCCCGAGGCAGGCCGTCCGGTCCGCAGCCACCTGCGCCGGGCCGCCGGCCTCGACCACAACCCGCTCTGCCGCAGGGTCGACCGCGCCCGCAGCCGACTGCTCGTCGGTGCCGTCCTGCTCGCCGTCCTCTCGGTCGCAGCCGCCCTGGTGACCGCCCAGGTCCTGCTGCACGACATGCGCGCCGACGCCCGGCGGACGGCCGAGCACCGCCACCCGGCAACGGCCACGACCCTCGCGACGGCCGCCGGCATCCCGGGCCGACCGCTCGACACGGTCGGCGCCCCGGCCACCTGGACGGTCGCCGGCGCGAACCGGACGGGCACCGTCGCGGTGCCGAGCGGCACACCGCAGGGCACCAAGGTACCGATCTGGGTGGACGACGCCGGTACAGTCGCCGAACCGGCCCCGGCCGACAGCCAGTTGGCCGTGTCGGCCGCCAGCTTCGGCCTGATGGCGCTGGCCGCCGCGGGCACCGTGTCCACCGCCGTCTTCGTCCTGCGCGGCGGCGTGCTCGACCACCGGGCCGCCGACGCCTGGGAGGACGACTGGACGCTCGTCGAACCGCTCTGGTCCGGCCGCACGGACCGGCCCGGCAAGGCCTAGCTGTGCCATCTCATGACATGGGTTCCCCGCAGTCAGGCTCGGCGGGCGTAGGACGCGAGGCGATCGGCGAGCGCGGTGACGAGGTCGCGCAGTTCATCGGGGCGCTCGACGACGAACGGCCGGTCGAGTGAGGCGAGTACCGGAGGCAACCAGTCGAGCCGCTCCGCCCGCAGCTCGACGCGCAGCCAGCGCTCGGTCGCCCGGCCCCGGCCCGCCGCGGGCTCGTGTTCCTCCAGGCTCGCGATGCCGGCGGGCAGATGGGCGCGGATCTGCTCGACCGTCCCGTGGATCCGCAAGGTCACCTCGTGCCGGTACTCGGCGGTGGAGAAGGCCGACAGCAGGCGATGCGCCGGATCGGGACCCGCGGGCGCTTCGAACGCGCCGGGCAGGGTCCGCGCGTCTGCGATGCGATCGAGCCGGAAGGTTCGGTCCTCGCCGATCCCGGCGTCCCGGCCCGTGACGTACCACCGGCCCGCATGGGCGACGATCCCGTAGGCGTGCAGTGTGCGTTCGCTGCGCCGTCCGTCGCGGTCGGTGTAGCGGATCGAGACCGGTCGGCGGTGGCGCACCGCATCGGCGATGGTGAGCAGCACCCCGGCGTCCGGGGTGTCGGAATCATCGGGCTGTTCCGTGAAGGCGAGGGATTCCAGGAGTGAGTCGAGCCGGCGGGCGATGTGCCGGGGCAGCACCCTCCGGATCTTCGCCGATGCCGTCTCGCTCGCCGTGCGCTGCGTCGTCGTCAACCCTGCTCGGCGGCCGGCGACCAGGCCGAGCAGCACGGCCAGCGCCTCGTCGTCGCTGAGCATGAGCGGAGGCAGGCGGTACCCGGGGGCCAGCCGGTACCCGCCGTAGCGGCCGCGCACCGATTCCACGGGCACGTCCAGGTCGATCAGCTGGTCCACGTACCGCCGCACGGTGCGCCCGTCGACGCCGAGCCGGTCGGCGAGTTCGGCCACCGTCCGGGTGCCGCCGGACTGCAGCAGCTCCAGGAGTGTCAGCACGCGGCCGGTGGGTCGAGGCATGTACCCAGCCTAAGGCGAATAGAGGACCGATTATGTCCACTATCTCTCCTAGCCTGCGACGTGCACCCCTCCAGCACAACCAAGGAGATCCCCATGGACTTCGTCTCGATCCGCATCATCACCAGCGACGTGGCGCGCCTCGTCGAGTTCTACGAGCGGGCCACAGGAGCGCGGGCGACGTGGGCCACCGAGGACTTCGCCGAACTCAAGACCTCGGGCGCCACCCTCGCGATCGCCGGCACCCGCACCGTCCCGCTGTTCGCCCCGGGCTCTGCCCGCCCGGCGGACAACCACAGCGTGATCACCGAGTTCCTCGTCGACGACGTGGACCTCGTTCACCGGAACCTGGCCGGCTTCGTCACCGACTTCGTCACCGAGCCCACCACGATGCCCTGGGGCAACCGGTCGCTGCTGTTCCGCGACCCCGACGGCAACCTCGTCAACTTCTTCACCCCCGTCACCCCGGCGGCCATCGAAAAGTTCGCACGCTGACGCCACGCACGGCCGCTCACCGGGAGCCCCGAGACCCCGGGGCTCCCGGTGAACGCGGCCACCGCCCTCGTGGCGCCGGGCGAAGGCCGCTTCGCCCCGACGCGCTACCGCGACCTGTCGCTCGTTCCGGTGCTGCTCGTCCTGGGCGTCATCGGTTCGTGGTCTCACCCGCCTTCCTCACCGCCGACAACCTGGTCGGCGTCGGCCGGCGGGCCACCGAACCGAGGCCTGCTCGTCCTCGCCGAGGCCCTGATCCTGAGCGCCGGCCGGATGGACCTCTCACCCGAGTCCACCATCGGCGTCGCTCCGGTCATCGCCGTGTGGCTCGTACTGCCCGACCACGGCGCCCGATTCAACGGCCTCGGACTCTTCCCGTCCTGGACCGCGATCCCGCTGTCCCTCGCGGTCGGCGCGCTGATCCGCGCGGTCAGCGGCTTCCTGATCCTCAAACTGCGGCTGAACTGCTTCCTCCTCACCCTCGGCGCGCTCACCCCGCTGCGCGGCCTGCAGGTCGCCGTCTCCGAGGGCCGGTCGATCGTCACCCTGCCCGGTTCGTTCACCTGCCTCGGCCGCACCAGCTGGCTCGGCGCCCCGGCCGTGATCTGGATCTGCGTCCTGCTCGTCCTGGTCGGCGGATCGGCGCTCGCCTGGCCAGGGCAACGGCTGGGTCTTCCAGGTCTTCGCCGCCACCGTCATCGGCGGCGTCAGCCTCAACGGCGGCCGCGGCACCCTCTTCGGCGCTCTCACCGGCGTCCTGACGCCGCAGTCGGTGGTCAACGTCATGACCCTGGCCGGCGGGCCGCCGCTGTGGAACCAGTCCTCAAGGCGCGATCATCATCGTCGCGCTGATCATCTCCCGCCTCGCTTCCGGCGAGAAGCAGGACTGAGACCTCCGCCTAACGTTCCGGCACCCGGTCGGGCCAGATGAGGAGGACGGCGCAGGGGGCGTGGTCGACCACGTAGCGGGCGGCGGGGCCGAGGCTGTGCGGTCCGCGGTGGGTGCGGGAGCCGTCGCGCGCGAGGACGAGCAGGTCGGCGCCCTCCGCGGCGGCGACCACCTCCCGTTCGACCCGGCCGTGGGCCACCCGGACCGTACACGGCCGGGCCAGGCGTTCGGCGGCGGCCCGCAGCAGGTCCTCGCCGGTCGTGGACGCGAGTTCCTCCATCCGGTCGCCGGGATCGCTGCCCCAGCCGGCGCCCGGGTGCCGAGGGCCGGGGTGGCCGCGGCCGAGCAGCCCGGCGAACGCCCCGTGCGCGGCGCCCGGGACCTCCGTGCCCGCGACGTACAGCAGGACGATCCCGGCGTCCTGCGGGACGCGGGTGCGGGCCGCGTCGACGCAGGCCGGCCAGGTGCCCTCGGTGATCCACACGACGACTGCCACGGTGTCACACTCCGAATGCGTGAAGTGATCCCCACAGTGCCACCACGGCCAGGAGCAGGGAAGCAGGCACGGTCAGCAGACCGAGCCGGGTGAACTCCCCGAGGCCGACCTCGCTGTCGTGCGCGTGGACGATGCGCCGCCACAGCAGGGTCGCGAGCGAGCCCGCGTACGTGAGGTTGGGGCCGATGTTGACCCCGAGCAGCACCGCCAGGACCGCGCCCGGGCCGGCCGGTGCGGTGAGCGGGAGCAGCACGAGGGTGGCCGGCAGGTTGTTGATGACGTTGGCGAGTACGGCGGCCAGCGCTGCGATGCCGAGCAGCGCCGCCAGGCCGTGGCCGGTCGGCACCAGGTCGCCGAGCGCGTCGGCGAGGCCGTTGTCGACGACCGCCCGGACGACCACTCCGAGCGCCAGGACGAACGCAAGGAACGGCACGCTCGCCGACCGCAGGACCGCCCGAGGGGTGGTGCGGCGCCGGGCCAGCGCGCGGACGCCGAGCACCAGCGCGCCGGCCAGTGCCGCCCAGGCCGGGTCGATCCCGATGACCGAGGTGAGCACGAAGCCCGCCAGGGTGCCCACGATCGTCAGCAGCGCGAACAGCGGCATCTCCGGTTCCGCCGCGGCACCCTCCGCCGTGGCGCCCGCGTCCAGGTCGGCGGCGAAGAAACGGCGGAAGACCGCGTACCGGAGAATCACCGCTTCCACCGCCGCGCCGGAGCCCTCTCCGCGGCCACCGCGGGCTGCCTCCTCGGCATCGTGCCGCGCACGCCGCGCCTACCGCCCCGGTCGCGTCCGGCGGGTCGCTCTCCGTCCTGACGTCCAACGCGGCCGGGCTGCCCCAGGTGCTGTCCAGTGCCTCCACCGACCGGCGGACGAGCACGCCCGGCCCGAACCGAACGGCGCCCGCCACCGCGACCGCACGGTCGCCGCCTGCGGCGGCGTGACCGTGGCGGTGGACGGATGCCACGGTCAGTGCCGGGCGAACTGGACCCGAGTGGGCTGGGCGACATCGGGTCTCACCGCGAGGCCGTCCACGGTCAGCTGCTCGCCGTAGATGTCCGTGATCCTGATCGAGGAGCCGCAGCCGTTGCCGTCGGCGGCGAGGAAGTAGTTGTAGTCGGTACGCGGCAGCTGCCGCCAGCCGCCGGCGGTCCGCACCGCCAGGGCGGCGACCGGGTTCCGGTGGCCGATCACCTGGATGCCGCACCAGTAGCGGCTGGACCCGGTCTTGTACCGGACGGAGAGCGTGGCCGGTGCGGCGGCGGGGCTCAGCAGGCTCCAGGTGATCGGCAGCCGGCCGACCTTCAGATCGGCGAGCTTGGCGAACGCCTGCTGGCTGAGGTCGAGCTGCCCCGGCGCGCAGGGCAGCGGGCACTCGTTGACGATCCGCACCGTGATCGAGGCCCCGTTGGCGGCCCGGACCAGTACGTACGCACCGCACGCCCGGGAGGACTCGTAGTCGGTGTGGTTCATCGCCGCGATCATCATGTCGGCGGACGGACCGTACAGGCAGGCACCATTGCCGTCGGCGGCTTCGTACGCGGTCGCCACGCCCCGGTAGCCGACGGCGGGGCGGATCCGGCCCGCCGCAGGTGCTGCCGGGGCAGTCGCGGACGCGGAACGCGGGCTCCCCGATGCCGATGCGGATGCCGGGGCAGTCGGGGAGGCGGCGGCGGAGACCGCGGCAGAGACCGACGGCTGCGCCGAGGCGGTCGGCGCACCGATCGCCCGCTCAGCGGAGCCGGAACCCGACGGATCGCCCGCCGGGGCCCCTGCCACGGCCGCGCCGACAGGTCGGCCGGTGTCGGCGCCGCTCCCGGGAAGCAGGGCGACGGCCAGGCAGACCAGTGCTCCCGCGGCGGTCAACACCAGTGGAATGCCGACGGCTCGTCCGCGGCTCCACACGCGCCGCTCCCGCGGAGCGCCGTGCTTCGTTGTGCTCATGCTCGTCCGATCGGTAGATCATGTCGCTGTTGCACATCCCGGTGGCCGCCGATGGCGAAAAGGTTGCCGTCGCGTGCGGACTCTCCCTGCGCCTCATGAGAGGGCGGCCAGGGCCTGCGCGGCGAGCATCTCCTCCAGGGCCAGCAGGGCGCGCGGGGCGTGCCGGGTGTCGATGCGGACGGTGTAGATGAAGCGCGTCAGCTCCGGGTCGGCGAGGGGGCGGGTCACCACCCGGGCGCTACCCCGGGGGACGGCCAGCTGCGGCATGACGGCCACGCACAGGCCGGCGGCCACGAAACCGAGCACGGTGTTGAAGTCGTCGCCGTCATAGGCCAGGCGGGCCTGGAATCCCGGTGTTCTGGCCATCTGGGCGAGCAGTTCGAGGCGCAGCGCGGCCTCCGGAGCCGCGATCCACGTCTCGGACGCGAGGCCGGCCAGGTCGATGACGTCCCGGTCGGCGAGGTGGTGGTCGGCCGGAACCACCGCCACGACGGGATCCCGTGCGACCAGTGTTCGGCGCAGCATCCGGGGCGGTGGCAGCGGGATGAAGTCGTAGTCGTAGCTGAGGGCCAGGTCCATGTCCCCCCGCTTGAGCCGGTTGTAGCCGGCTTCGGGCTCCACCTGGGAGAGGCTGACCTGCACGTCGGGACAGGTCGTCTGAAGTTGCGCCAGCGCTTGCGGGACGATGCCGGCGGCGGCGGAGGCGAAGGCGCCGAGGCGTATCCGTCCGGCCGTACCCGCACGCATGGCGTCGAGTTCCATGGATGCCGCCGCCCATGCGCTCCGGACGCGCTGTTCGGTGTCGAGGAGGACCACGCCTGCGGGGGTGACGCGCACGGGGCGGCGCTCGATCACCCGGAGGCCGGCGCGGCGTTCGAGTTCGGCGATTTGTTGCGAGACGGCGGGCGCGCTGTAGCCCAGCTCGCGGGCGGCGGCGTTGAAGGAGCCGTGGCGGACCACGGCTTCGAGGGTGGCGAGCAACCGGGGGTCGAGTCTCTGCACGGAGTTAAGGCTCGCTTATCTGTCGCGAAGACGTCTTTTCTTGTGCTTAAGCGTGAATGGCAGCAGGATTCTTGATCGCGGCCCGGGTGCGCAAGCCTTCGGCACCGGGTCCGCGGCCGGCCCACTCCCCGCCGTCGGACGCGTCCGTGCGTCCGCAGTGCCGCACGCCCACCTCCGAGGTCCGTCCGCACCTGCGCCCGTTGCGTGGCTGGGCTACGGAGGAGACGGCCGTCGACGATCGACTTCCAGGCCCTGAAAGGAAGTGGTATGCCCAAGCCACTCATCGGACTCACCACCTACCTCACCGACGCCCAGTGGGGGGAGTGGGACCTGCCCGCTGCGCTGCTGCCCGCGGCGTACATCAGCTGTCTTCAGGTGGCGGGCGGCCACGCCGTCCTGCTACCGCCGGACGCGCCGGAGGCCGCGGCCGACGTCGTCGCGCGCCTGGATGCGATCGTCCTGACCGGGGGCGAGGACGTGGAGCCCGCGCTGTACGGGGCACAGCCGCACCCGTGCACCGGACCGCCGGTCCGCGAGCGCGACCGGTGGGAGCGGGCCGTGCTGGCCGCCGGCCTCGAGCGTGACATACCTGTGCTCGGAGTGTGCCGGGGGATGCAGTTGATGAACGTGCATGCAGGCGGCACCCTCATCCAGCACCTGCCCGACGAGGTGGGTCACCACGGGCACAACCCGCACGGGGGCCACTTCGCCCCCCACGCCGTCACCACGGTGCCGGGGACGCGGATCGGAGCGCTCCTCCCGGGGACCAGGCAGGTCGCCACGCACCACCATCAGGCGGTGGCGTCCCTCGGGGCGGGTCTGGTCGTGGGCGCGCGTGCGGCGGAAAGCACCATCGAGGCGATCGAGTGCAACCGGCACCGCTTCGTCGTGGGCGTGCAATGGCACCCTGAGATGGCTTTCGATTCGGCGGTGGTGTACGCCCTGGTGGCAGCCGCCGGGTCCACTGCGAACGCGGATCGCACCGTCGAGCGGAAGGCTCGCGCGCGGCGCAGTTCGCCGGACGTCACTGTGTCGACGCCGGTGTCCTGACACCGCTGTGCTCCGACACCGGGGACGGACTGCCGGGCAGGTGGTGGGATTCCGCGGCGCAATCGGCGCGACGGAAGCGGTGTTCGGCCACCTGCGCAGCGCCGTCGAGCGCGGTGAGTACGCCGGGGGGAGAAAGCTCCCCTCGGAGGCGGAGCTGCGCCGAACCCAGGAGGTCGGCCGGTCCGTGCTGCGGAAGGCGCTCCGCGCCCTGCGGACGATGCGCCCGACGGTCGCGAGGACCGGCAAGGGCACCTTCGTCGTGGTGAGCGCTGTCGAAGACCCCACCTTCGGCGACTACGCGTCCAGCGACCTCCTGGAGGTGCGCCGCAGGTCCGCACATACCAGTGGCGTCGGGCCTGACAGGAAGGCGCGCGCCGGAGGTCCTGGCCTCGCGCGGGCCCGGCGCGCACCGGTGCGAACTGTCATCGCGGTGCCACGGGGAGTCCGGCCTTGCACCTCGAGCAGCCGGTGTACGGGGAGGCGGCGAGTCGCCCGTACCGAGGCACGGGCTCGGCACGGGCAACTCGGTCTCTAGGTGTGTCGTCGTGCGGTGATGAGGCGCTGGAGGACGATGAAGAGGAACAGCAGGGCGCCGATGACGATCCTGGTCCACCAGGAGCTGAGCGTGCCCTGGAAGCTGATGACCGTTTGGATGAGTCCGAGGACGGCGACGCCGAGGACGGTGCCGACGAGGTAGCCGGAGCCGCCGGTGAGGAGGGTGCCGCCGATGACGACGGCGGCGATGGCGTCCAGCTCCAGGCCGACGGCGTGCAGGCCGTAGCCGGAGAGCATGTAGAAGGTGAGCAGGACGCCACCGAGGGCGGAGCAGAAGCCGCTGATCGCGTAGACGGTGATTCTGGTGCGGGCCACCGGCAGGCCCATCAGCAGTGCGGACTGCTCGCTGCCGCCCAGCGCGTACACGTTGCGGCCGAACCGGGTGTGGTGCAGGACCAGGAAGGCCGCGGCGGCGACCAGCACGGCGATGACGGCGCTGGGGGAGAGGAACGTGCCGCCGGGCAACGGGATGCGGGTCTGCGCCATCGCGGTGTACGACGGGTCGGTGATGGAGACGGACTCGACGCTGATCGTGTAGCACAGCCCGCGGGCCAGGAACATGCCGGCGAGCGTCACGATGAACGGCTGGATCTCGAAGGTGTGGACGACCCAGCCCATGGCCCATCCCAGCCCCGTGCCGATGGCCAGCACCAGCGGAATGACGACCAGGATCGGCCAGTGGTGCTTCTCCACCAGCCAGGCCGAGACCATGGTGGAGAGGGCGACGACCGCGCCGACCGACAGGTCGATGCCGCCGGTGAGGATCACGAAGGTCATGCCGACGGCGACGACCAGCAGGAAGGCGTTGTCGATCAGCAGGTTGAGCAGGACCTGGCCGGAGAAGAAGCCCTCGTACTGTATCGAGCCGACACTGAACATCGCGACGAGCAGGACGGAGGTGACCAGCAGCGGGACCTGTCCGCGCAGTCTGGCGGTGAGAGTGGTGTTCATGCGCTCACCTTCGAATCGGCGGATGCAGGCTTCGGCTGCTGACCGCCCGGGGCAGTGGTGCGGCGGCGGGTGGCCTTGGCACGGAACTGCGGCGACTGGATCAGGCACACGGTGATCACCACGGCGGCCTTGAAGACGAGGGTGGTCTCCGGCGGGATGCCGATGGTGTAGATGGTGGTGGACAGGGTCTGGATGACCAGTGCGCCCAGCACGGTGCCGCCGATCGAGAACCGTCCGCCGTTGAGCGAGGTGCCGCCGATGACGACGGCCAGGATGGCGTCGAGTTCGATCCACAGGCCGGCGTTGTTGCCGTCGGCGGCGGAGACGTTGGAGCTGATCATCAGGCCGGCGACGGCTGCGCACACGGCGCTGGCCACGTAGACCAGGGTGGTCAGGCGGTGGGCGCGGATGCCGACCAGGCGGCTGGCGACCGGGTTGCCGCCGACGGACTCCAGCAGCAGGCCCAGGGCGGTGGAGCGGGTGAGCAGCAGGGTGAGGCCCACCATCGCGCCGGCCAGCAGGACGGAGAACGGAACGGTGAGCCAGTAGCCGCCGCCGATGAGCCTGTAGGGGTCGCTGGTGACGGTGATGATCTGGCCGTCGGTGATCAGCTGGGCGACGCCGCGGCCGGCGACCATGAGGATGAGTGTGGCGACGATCGGTTGCACGCCGATGCGGGAGACCAGGAGGCCGTTGACCGCGCCGAGGACGAGCGCGACGGCCAGGGCCAGCGCCACGGCGACCAGAACGGTGGAGACGCTGCCCGGGTCGGATGCCTCGCTGATGTACAGACACGCCAGAGCACCGGCAATCGCAACGGTGGAGCCGACCGACAGGTCGATGCCGCCGGTGGCGATGACCAGCGTCATGCCCAAGGAGACGAGGATCAGCGGCGCGCCGAAGTGCAGGATGTCGATCAGGCTGCCGTAGAGGTGTCCCTCCTTCGTGTGGACGGCGAAGAAGTTCGGGGTGAAGAGCAGGTTGGCCAGCAGCATGGCGACGAGGACCGCCGCGGGCCAGAAGAGCCGGTGCTTGGTCATCGCCGGGCTCCGCTCGCGATGGTTTCCATGAGGTGCTCCGGGGTGAGCGAGCCGTCGTTGGCCAGTTGCGCGACCACGCGGTGGTCGCGCAACACGCCGATCTTGTGGCTGAGGCGCAGGACCTCCTCCAGTTCGGCGGAGATGAACAGTACGGACATGCCCTTCTCCGCTAGGCCGGCGACCAGCTTCTGGATCTCGGCCTTCGCGCCGATGTCGATCCCGCGGGTCGGCTCGTCGAGGATGAGCAGCTTCGGATCGGTGATCAGCCACCGGGCGAGCAGCACCTTCTGCTGGTTGCCGCCGGAGAGGTTGCGCACCGGGGCCTCGGGGTCGCCGGGCCGGATGTCCAGTGCCCGGATCCAGCGCAGGGCGAAGTCGTCCTGGGCGGTGCGCGACAGGGGACGGAGCCAGCCGCGGGACGCCTGGAGGGCGAGGACGATGTTCTCGCGGACGGTGAGCTCACCGACGAGGCCCTCGGCCTTGCGGTTCTCCGAACAGAAGGCGATTCCGTGACCGATGGCCGCGCGCGGCCCGCGCAGCGCAGTGGCGTGGCCATTGACTCGCACGGTGCCGCTGTCGGCCTGGTCGGCGCCGAACAGCAGCCGCGCGGCCTCGGTACGGCCGGAGCCGAGCAGCCCCGCCAGACCCACGACCTCGCCGGGCCGCACGGTCAGGTCGTAGGGCTCGATCGCGCCGCGGCGGCCGAGCTTCTCGGCGACCAGGAAGGGGGACCTGTATTCCGGCGCGGCCGTCTCGCGGTGGCTCTCGGCCGCCAGGCTCTTGAGATCGGCGAGTTCCGAGCCGATCATGCGGGAGACCAGCTGGACGTGGCTGAGGTCCCGGGTGAGGTACTCGCCCTCGAGCCGGCCGTTGCGCAGGATCGTCATGCGGTCGCAGATCTCGTAGACCTGGTCGAGGAAGTGCGAGACGAACAGGATCGCAACACCCCGTTCGCGCAGTCTGCGCATGACGGTGAACAGCTGGACGACCTCGTCGCGGTCGAGGCTGGAGGTCGGCTCGTCCAGGACGAGCACCTTGGCCTCGACGTCGACCGCCCGGGCGATGGCCACCAGCTGCTGGATGGCGATGGAGAAGCTGTCCAGCCGGGCGGTGACGTCGATGTCCAGGTCGAGTTCGGCGACCGAGGCCTCGGCGCGACGGCGCAGCTCGGACCAGTGGATCAGGCCGCGGCGGCGGGGCTCACGGCCGATGAAGAGGTTCTCGGCCACCGACAGGTTGGGGCAGAGGTTGACCTCCTGATAGACCGTCGAGATGCCGGCCTGCTGCGCCTGGAGGGGGCCGGTGATCCGCAGCGGTCGGCCGGCCATGGTGACCTGTCCGCCGTCCGCCGGGTGCACGCCGGTGAGAACCTTGATGAGGGTGGACTTGCCCGCGCCGTTCTCACCCATCAGCGCGTGCACCTCTCCCGGGAAGAGCCGGAAGTCGATGCCGTCGAGCGCCAGCACGCCGGGGAACTCCTTGCGGAGTCCGCGTACTTCCAGGACCGGTTGCTGCATCGGTCCTCCTTTCGTGGTCGGTCGGGACCGGGGCGCCCGCGCCGTCGGGGGATCCGGCGGTGCGGGCGCCCGGTGCTCGGCCGGATCAGTACTGGCGGGTCGGCAGCGCGGCGGTGGCCTGCTCGGGAGTGAAGGTGCCCTCGACGGTCTTGATCCGGTGCTCGACGCTCTCGCCGTTCTTGACCTTCTTCGCCAGCTCCATCAGCTGATCGCCGAGGAGGGGGTTGCACTCCACATCGAAGTTGATCTTGCCCTGGGACATGGCGGTGAAGGCGTCCTTGACGCCGTCGACGGAGACGATCTTGATGTCGGTGCCGGGCTTCTTGCCGGCCTCCTCGATCGCCTGGATGGCGCCGAGGGCCATGTCGTCGTTGTGGGCGTAGAGGACGTCGATCTTCGGCTGGGCCTTCAGGAAGGCCTGCATGACCTCCTTGCCCTTCGCCCGGGTGAAGTCGCCGGTCTGCGAGGCGACGACCTTGAACTTCGGGTCGCCCTTGATCGCGTCGGCGAAGCCGGACTTGCGGTCGTTGGCCGGGGCGGAGCCGGTGGTGCCCTCCAGCTGGACGACGTTCACCTCTCCCGGCTTGGCCTGGTACTCCTTGACCAGCCAGTCGCCGGCCTTCTTGCCCTCCTCGACGAAGTCCGAGCCGAGGAAGGTGGCGTAGAGGGAGGTGTCCGCGGAGTCGATCGCGCGGTCGGTGAGGATCACCGGGATGTGCGCGGCCTTCGCCTCCTTCAGGACGGTGTCCCAGCCGGACTCGACCACCGGGGAGAAGGCGATGACGTCGACCTTCTGCTGGATGAACGAGCGGATCGCCTTGATCTGGTTCTCCTGCTTCTGCTGGGCGTCGGAGAACTTGAGGGTGATGCCGGCCTTCTTCGCCGCCTCCTGGACGGACTTGGTGTTCGCGGTGCGCCACCCGCTCTCGGCGCCGACCTGGGCGAAGCCGAGGACGAGCTTGCCGTTCGACTTCTTGCCGTCCGACGAGCCGCCGGTGGAGGAACAGGCGGACAGGCCGACGATCATGGCGCCGGCGAGGACGGCGGCAGCGGCTCTCTTGGACATCGGGGTCTTCCTCTCGGTGTTTCTCCCGGCCCAGACGCCGCAGGGCGGCTGGTGCATGCCGGGAGGTGGGGGTGCGCCGGGTGGCCTGGCGGGCCGGCCACAGGTGAATCTGACGGATCGCCAAAAGGCGGGAGGTCAATGGGCTTGCTGCAGGCGTCCGGTGGTGTCCCGTAGTGAGGCGTTGACGCCTGCGCCTCTGCCCGACAAGATTGTTAGCGCTAACAAGTGGCTCGTGCAAGAGCAGTGCACTGCTTTGTTGAATCTTGGCTACCGGCGGTTCCGGATCGCGGGAGGGGGGGAGCCGGTCCGGCGGGTGTCGGTCCTGGCGGGCCGTTATGTCGGGCGCCCCGGCCCGGAGGGCCTGGGCTGCCCGCGGTCGGCGGTCGGTGCGAGCGGCCGTGGAGCCCGGAGGGCCCGGCGGTAGAGAGCACCACCGGCACGATCCGCGCCACCGCATCGGCCACAGGCTCGACCGCCGGCTGGAAGGACCACACCGCCACCTCACCACCGGTGCGTCGGCCCCGTGGCCACCGCGAACCGGCTCGTCGTCCACGGGTACGGGACCGGGTCCGGCCGGTCGGTCCGGCTCTCCGTGGTGCGATGCCTTGCGCCGGCGTTCGCGGAAAGCGACGGCATCAGGACGGACCTGGAGCAGCTGCTCGCCGACACCGAACCGGGATTCTTCCGGCGCCCCGGCGGTGGCAACCACCTCGAAGGCAGCGTGGTCGCCAACCCGGCGGCGAGCACGACCGATGTGTCCAGCCAAGTGGACAGACCCGCTTGGCTGCGCCACGTGCACCCGGTGTCGAGTGAAGTGAGGAACCCCAGCCGACGCACGGCTGGGGTTCCCGGGGCGGTGGGTGTCGGTCACCAGGTGGAGCCGCCCCTGCCGTGACGTGCTCGTTCACGTGCCGGCATGGCGCACCCGGTGGTGATCACCGTGGGTGGGGCGGGTCAGTGCTGCAGGGTGAGGACGGCGGGTCGCCAGGGCAGCTGGTCGTAGGGGCCGCTCGCGGTGGGGGACTTGCCCTGGTAGAGGAACTGGAGGTTGCAGGGGTCGATGGTCATGGTCTGGTCGGGGTTGGTGCGGACCAGGTCGCCGTGGCTGATGTCGTTGGTCCAGGTGGCACCGGTGTTGGCCTTGCCCGCGAAGGGGTTGCTCTCGGTGGCGGCCTGCGGGGTCCACGAACCGTTCAGGCTGGTGGCGGTGAAGGAGCGGAAGTAGCGCTGCTCGTTCGCGCCTCGGGCTTCGACGATCATGAGGTACTGGTTGCGGTCCTTGACCTTGTAGACCTGCGGCGCCTCGAACAGGTTCTTCGCCGTGTCGCTCATGACCGTCGTGTAGGAGGAGCCGAAGCTGCCGGGGAAGTTCGCGAGGGGCATGCTCGCCCGGTAGATGCTGCCGTTGTCACCGGCGAAGAACAGGTACATGTTCTGGCCGTCGGCGATCAGGGTCTGGTCGATCGGGCCGGTGCCGGAGCCGGGGATGCTGCCGGTGAACAGCGGCTGCGGCGCGGACCAGCCGTTGGGGTTGGCGGGGTCGCTGGAGGTGCGGTAGATGAACGGCCACTGACCCCACTGGTAGGCCAGCACCCAGATGTTCTTGGGCGCGAAGTAGAACAGCGTGGGCGCCACCGCGGCCTGGCCCATCCCGCTCTGCCCGGCCGACGCCATGTCCGACCAGTTCGTGAACGGGCTGAACATCATCGAGCCGTACGACGAGCCCGACACGTTCGACGCGTAGACCAGGTGCTTGCCGTTGTACACGACGTTCGTGAAGTCCTTCACCGACGCCCACCCGTTCGCCGGCTGCGCCAGCGCCCCGGTCGAGGTCCAGCGGTAGCTCGACGGGAGGACACACGTCCCGGTCGGGGGAGTGGTCGGGGTGGACGACAGGCCGGTCCACTGCTGGTTGCTGCGGCCGTTGCACGTCCAGATCTCCACGGCCGTGCCGTTGGCCGTACCGGCGCCCGTGACGTCGAGGCACAGTCCGGACTCGACCCCGACGATCGTGCCGTCGGCGTTGACCTTCCACTGCTGGTTCGCGCCGCCGCTGCAGGTCCAGATCTGCACCCGGGTGCCGGCCGTGGTGGCGTGGCCCGGAACATCCAGGCACCTGTTGCCGTACACGGTCAGCTGGTTGCCGGACGTCGACGTCCACAGCTGGTTGGCGCCGCCCGAGCAGTCATGGATCTGCAGGGCCGCGCCGTCGTTCTGGCTGGCGTTCTGCACGTCGAGACACCGACCGGAACCGACACCGCGCAAGGCTGCGCTGGTGGCCGCCTGAGCCGGGTTGGCCGACAGCAGCGCCGCCAGCGCCGCCACGGCCGCGACCACAGCGGTGAGCATCACGGACAGATGCCTGCGCATGGGGAACCTCCTTTGTGAACGGATGGACTGTCAAACAGGGTCGTTAGCGCCGACATTCGTGCGCTGCCATCGGCGCACGCTCGGTGGCTTCGCCACCGGAGTTTCCAGCGCTGGTTGGCGCCGCCGTCGGAGCCCCGGATCTGGACAGGTGTGCCGTTGCCGTTCTGTCCGGTGGGCTCGTCGACAACGCGTCCGGCGGCCACGTCGGAGAGCATGTGGACGGTGCCGGAGGCGATGCCGCCGCCGGGGGTGCCGTCGCTGTGGCCGCCCAGGGCGGTGAGCGCCGCGCTGTAGGCGGCCTTCCTGTGTGCCGCTGAGCAGCGGCTGCTCCGGGACGCCGCCGCACCCGGCGTGGTCACCCCGGCGGCATGGCCGCGGGGCCCCTCGATGATGGCCGCGGCCGAGCTGACGACCGTGCGTGCGGCCGCCGAGAGGGCCTCGCGGAGACGCGGCTTCCTTGTGGCCTACGGCATGACGGGTCGTTCTCCTGGTGGGTGGGGGACACCAGGCAGGAGCCACGCGCTGTTAGCGCTAACAATTTACCGCGCCCGCCGGGCAGCGGGGAGAGAATTCCAGGGATTGTCGCGTGGAACCGGACGCTTACGGGCTCAGCTCGCGCTGCAGGACAGCGTCGGCCAAGTGGTGCTGCCGTTCTTCATGATGGTCATGCCCCAGCTGTTGCCCGCGCCGTTGGGGGTGGCGACCAGCGTCTGGGCGTCGGGGTAGGAGGCGTTGATGTTCCAGGTCGCGCTGATCTTCTCCGGGGAGGGGACCTTCACGGTCACCTTCCAGGTGGTTGATCCGGCGACCGAGACGTTCAGGTTGTAGCGGTCGCTCCACGAGGCGCCGGCGGAGAGCGTCGTGGTGCAGCCGCCGCCGGTGCCGCCGCCACCGCCACCGCCCGTGGCGGAGCCCAGCGTGATGTTGGAGCTGCCGCTGCTCTGGTAGCCCTCGGTGGCCATGATCTCGTAGTTCATGGTGCCGAGGTTCATGCCGTACCTGGCCCACGCGTCGACGTGGTTTCCGACGGTGATGGTCCCGCCGGTCCGCTTGGCCTGCCGGACGCTCCAGTACTGGTTGAAGGTCTTGATTCCCTCGATGGAAGGGGCGTTGTAGCGCGTCGTCTCGTAGATGTCGTAGGTGCCGCCGTCGCTGGTGACGGTGCCCTTGTACGTGCCGGTGGGCTTGTAGGAACCGTAGTTCTCGACGATGTAGTACTCGACGAGCGGGTTGGTGCTCCAGCCGTAGAGCGACAGGTAGGCGTTGCCGCTGGTGCTCCAAGTACCCGAGTAGCTCACCGGGTTGCGGGACCCGGTGCTCCAGCCCTTGCCGGCGACGAAGTTGCCGGCGTTGGTCCAGGAGGTGCTGTAGTTCCCGCCGCCGTTCAGGGACATCGAGGCCGCGCCGGTGCCCTCGGTCCAGAACGAGTAGAAGTATCCGCCGTCGGTGCCGGTCCGGTTCGTGGTGACGGTCGCGGCGTCGGCGGTGCCGGGCAGGATCAGGACGGGAGCGAGGGCCAGCGCGAGGACGCGCGCCTTGTTGACGAGTCGCCAGGGGCGACCGGCCTTGTGGCTCTTGGGGTGGGGGAGGTTCACGAGAGGTATCCGTCCTGCTGGTGAGTGGGTGGGGGGTGGGTGCAGCCCTGAGCCGGCGACGACCGCGAGGGGGTGGGCGCGGTGTCGCGCGGCGGCCTGCAGAGCCGACCGGGCAGCAGCATCGCTGTGTCCGAGGCCAGTTGGCGAAGGCAGCCCGGATCCAGGGCCGTTCGGACTTGTCGACGGCGATAGTGTTGGCCTGCACCCGACAAGGTGTCAACACTTTCGACCAAGAGGGCGATAGATTCGCTCGTGCCTCGGGTCCACCCTCCTCGCAAAGGGGCTGGACAGGCGCGTGATGGCCGACGCGTGCCTGAAAAACTCGACCTGCCCTCGTTCAATTCCCCCGTGATCTTCTCGCGCTCGCCGAAACTTGTAGCCATATGTGTTCGAAAGTTTCGCGCGCGGTGCCGGTGACCGCTCCCGGTGCTGCCAGCCGCCGGTGGGTGGAGTGGGATCCCGCGGAGACAGGCGGTCAGGCCGGCCCGCCCCGGCGGATCACCCTGCGAGTACCAGCAGGCGCCGGACTTGGGCGTGCGGACCAGCGTGTCGTAGTCCACGTGCACCATGCCGAAGCGCCTGCCGGAACGCACCGCCGACCCCGAAGGACGTCTCTGCCTGTGCCTGCGGATCGACGCCGGACGTCCGATCGCACGCGTGGCTGCGGAAGCCGGCATCTCCCGCCGCTGTCCGGCCGAGTGGTACACCCGCCGCCGGCGCGCGGCGAGAACGGACCACTCGACCGGCCGGCGGCCGGCGGCGGATGCGCCGGACGGTCACCGTGCCCGGGCCCTGCCCGGTCGGACGGGCCGCCGGGGCCCATCGGCCCTGGCCGCGCCACCCGCGCCGGAGGACGGTGGAGGGAGCAGTGCCCGGGCCGTACGAGCGATGCCGCCGGGCCGGACCGAGGGAGTCGCCATGTCAGTCACCGAGCCGCCGGTGTCCGCGGTCGAGGCACTGCTCGCCGACGGGACGACCGTCCTCCTCAGGCCCGTCGAGGCCGGGGACCGTGCCGCCGTCCTGGACCTGCACGAGCACGGGATGTCCGACGAGAGCCGCCGGATGAGGTTCCTCGGCACGAGCCGCCGGGCCGCCGAGATGGTCGCCGACCGGCTCTGCGGCCCCGGCCGGGCCGGTGTCCTGGCCCTCGGCGCCTGGGCGGACGGCGAGCTGGTGGGGGAGGCGGACTGCCAGGCCGTCGAGGAGAGCGGCGGGACTGCCGAGCTGGCGATGGCGGTCGCCGACGCCTGGCACCACCGCGGAGTCGGCACCCTGCTCGTCGAGCACCTCGTCCATGCCGCCCGCAAGCGCGGCATCCACGAGTTCGTCGCCGACACGCTGGCCGGCAACCGGGCCGTCCACAAGGTCTTCTCCGACCTCGGCCTGCCCGTCCACCGGCACCTCGACCACGGCGAGATCCGGGTGCGCGTCCCGCTCGACGAGGACGACGAGGGCTACCTCCGCGCCGTCGACGAACGCGGCCGGACGGCCGACCTGGCCAGCCTGGCCGCGCTGCTGCGCCCGCGGTCGGTCGCGGTCGTGGGCGCGTCCCGCCGGGCCGGATCGGTGGGCCGCACCGTCCTGCTGAAGCTCCGCCGGGGCGGCTTCACCGGGCCGGTGTGGGCCGTGAACCCGCACACCGGGGTGATCGCCGGCGAGCCCGCGTACCCGGGGATCGCCGAGCTGCCCGGGGTGCCGGACCTCGCCGTGCTCGCCGTGCCGCCGTCGGCCGTGCCCGACGCCGCCGAGGAGTGCGGCCGCGCGGGCACGAAGGCGCTCGTGGTGCTCACCTCCGGCCTGGACGCGGCACAGGCACGGCAACTGGTGCACAGCTGCCGGCGCCACAGCATGCGCCTGGTGGGGCCCAACAGCCTCGGCATCGCCCAGACCGATCCGGAGGTCCGGCTGGACGCGGAGTTCGGCGGGGCCTTCCCGCTGCCCGGCAGCGCCGGGGTCGCCGTGCAGTCCGGGGGCGTGGGCATCGCCCTGCTGGAACGCCTCGCCTGGCTGGGCATCGGCGTCTCCACCTTCGTCTCGCTCGGGGACAAGTACGACGTCAGCGGCAACGACCTGCTGCAGTGGTGGGAGAGCGACGGCCGGACGGACCTGGCCCTGCTGCACCTGGAGTCCTTCGGCAGTCCGCGGGCCTTCGCCCGGACGGCGCGGCGCGTGACCCGGACCCTGCCGGTGCTCACCGTGGACGCCGGGCGCTCCGCTGCCGGCCGCCGCGGCGCCGCCTCGCACACCGCCGCCGCCGCGACGCCGACCGTCACCCGGGAGACGCTCTTCCGCCGGGCCGGGATCACCGCAGCGCGCAGCATCGCCGAACTCGTCGAAGCCGCCGCCCTGTTCCACACCCAGCCGCTGCCCGGCGTGCACGGACGCGTGGCGGTGGTCTCCAACGCCGGCGGGATCGGCATCCTCGCCGCGGACGCGTGCGCCGAGGCCGGGCTCGAACTGCCGCCGCTGCCCGCGGACACCGTCGCCGAACTGCGCGCACTGCTGCCCGCCGCCGCGGGGACGGCCAACCCGGTCGACACCACCGCGGCCGTCGGCCCGGCCGAGCTCAGGGGCTGCCTCGACGCGCTCGCGCGGGCCGACACCGTCGACGCCCTGCTGGTCTGCCTCGTGCCGACCGCGCTCGTCCAGGACGACGCCGACCAGCCGCTCCACGCGCTGCTGGACGGCCCGGGCCGCCGGCGGCTGCCGGTCGCGGCGGTCCTGCTGGACCAGGAGGTGCCCGTCCAGTACCGGACCTGCGCGGACGGCGGACAGCTGCCGTCCTACTCGGACCCGGCCGCCGCCGCACGGGCCCTCGCCCACGCCCGGGACCGCGCGAGGTGGCTGGCCGAACCGCCCTCCGCCCCGGCCGCCCCGCCGGACACCGACACAGCCGCCGCCCGCCGCCTGGTCGACGCCTTCCTCGCCGCCCACCCCGACGGAGGCTGGCTCGACCCGGAGACCACCACCGGTCTGCTCGGCCACTACCGGCTGCCGCTCACCACGGCCGTCCTGGCGCGGACCGAGGACGAGGCCGCGCTCGCCGCCCGGACGCTGGGCCCGCTCGGCCACGAGGGCCGCGTCGCGGCCAAGGCCTACTGGCCGGACCAGGTGCACAAGAGCGCCGAAGGCGCCGTCCGCCTCGGCCTCGGCGGCGAGACCCAGGCCCGGGAGTGCTACCGGGAGTTCCACGACCGCTTCGGCGACCGGACGGCCGGCGTGGTGGTCCAGCCCATGGCCGCACCCGGCCTGGAACTGCTGGTCGGCGCGGTGCAGGACGAGGTGTTCGGCCCGCTGGTCCTGCTCGGCCTCGGCGGTACCGCGACCGATGTCCTCGCCGACCGCACCGCCCGCCTCGCCCCGCTCACCGAACGCGATCTGGAGACCATGCCCGCCGACCTCAGGGCGGCGCCGCTGGTGCTCGGCCGGCCGGGCGCGCCGGGTGCGGACCCGGCCGGGCTCCACGCGGTGCTCGCCGCCGTCTCCGCCCTGGCCTGCGACCTGCCGCAGGTCGTCGAGGTGGACCTCAACCCGCTGATCGCCCGGCCCGACGGGGTCGTCTGCGTGGACGCCCGGGTCCGGGTCGCGCCCAGGCCCTCCTTCGACCCGTACCTGCGGCGGCTGCGCCGTCCGGCCGTGGCCGGGGAGGCGGGCGGCCCCTGAGTCCGGCCGAGTCCGGCCGCGCCGGTCCGCCCCTCGGACGACCGGATCTCATGCGATGAGGACGCGCTCGCCGGAGTGCGGCACCACGGCCGTCCAGCCGAGCTCGCGGTCGATCCGGTCGCGGAGGGCCTGCGCCCCCGCGGGCTCGCCGTGCACCAGGTAGGTGGCGCTCGGCGGCGGCGCGGCCCGCAGCCACTCGACGACCTCCGCCGCGTCGGCGTGGGCGGAGAACGCCGGAACGTTCACCACCTCGGCACGGACCGGTACGTAGCCGCCGTACATCTTCAGCACCCTCGCACCGTCGACCAGTTGGCGGGCACGGGTGCCCTCCGCCGCGTAGCCGACCACCACCACGGTGTTCCGCGGATCCGGCAGCAGCCGCCGCAGGTGGTGCACGACGCGCCCGCCGGTGGCCATGCCCGAGGCGGAGACCAGCACGCACGGCACGGCGGAGCGTTCGAGGGCCAGCGACTCCTGGAGCGAGTGGATCGGCTCGAACGGTTCCGGGTCGAGGGCCGTCGTGTCGTCCAGCACCTCGGGCCGCAGGTCGGAGGAGCGGACGGCGAAGGCGTCGCGGTACACCTGCAGCGCGGCCAGCGCCATCGGGCTGTCCACGTACACCGGGGCGCCGGACGGCAGCCGGCCGCTGCGGCGCAGGTCGGCGAGCTGGTGCAGGACGACCTCGGTGCGGTCGACCGCGAACGAGGGGACGACGACCGTCCCGCCGCGGGCGAGGGTCCGCTCGATCGCACGCGCGAACCACTCGCGGGCCGCGGTCTCCTCGTGGTGCCGGTTGCCGTAGGTCGACTCCACCAGCAGCACGTCCGCCCCGGTGAACGGCTCGGGCGGGCGCAGCAGAGGGTGCACCGGGCGGCCCAGGTCGCCGCTGACGGCGAGGGTGTGGCCGTCCTCCAGGGTGAGGTGCGCCCAGGCGGAGCCGAGGATGTGCCCGGCCCGGTGCAGGCGCAGAACCGTCCCCGCCTTGATCTCGACGTCCGTTTCCACCGGGACGGGGTCGAACATGCGCAGGGTGTTCTCGACGTCCTTGTCGTCGTACAGCGGCTCGGCGGGGCGGTGCTTGGACCAGCCGTGCTCGTTGGCGTGGTCGGCGTCCTCGCGGAGCAGGTGCGCGCTGTCGCGGAGGATCAGTTCGGCGAGCCGGGCGGTGTCCGGGGCGGTCAGGACGGGGCCGCGGAAGCCGTCGCGGACCAGACGGGGAAGATAGCCGCAGTGGTCCAGGTGGGCGTGGGTCAGCACGACGGCGTCGACGTCGGCCGGGTCGAGAGGCAGGGGACGGCGGTTGCGGCGGCGCAGCTCGGCGAGGCCCTGGAAGAGCCCGCAGTCGACCATGAGCCGCGCATGGTCGGTCTCGACCAGGAACTTGCTGCCGGTGACGGTGCCGACGCCGCCGAGGAAGGTGAGCAGGCCCGGCCGGGGCGCAGGGCTCGGGGTGTTCGGTGCGGTGTTCACGGCGGTCCTCACTCCGTGCGGTGCCGGCCGTGCTCCGCCGCCGCGACCTGGTGCTTGACGGCGGCGAAGCTGTCCGGGGTGACCGAGATCGAATCGATGCCGGCGTCGACCAGGAAGCGGGTGAACGCGGGGTCGTTGCTCGGGCGCTGGCCGCAGAGGCCGACATGGCGGCCGGCCGCGTGGGCGGTGGCGATCAGTGTCTCGATGCTGCGGGTGACCGCCGGGTTGCTCTCGTCGAAGAGGTGGACGAGCAGGTCGGAGTCGCGGTCGACGCCGAGCGTGAGCTGGGTCAGGTCGTTGCTGCCGATGGAGAAGCCGTCGAACCGCGCCGCGAACTCCCCGGCGAGCAGGATGTTCGCCGGGATCTCGGCCATCACGAAGACCTGGAGCCCGTTGCGGCCCCGCTCCAGGCCGTTGTCCGCCATGACGGCGAGCACGCGGTCGGCCTCCTCGGGGGTGCGGCAGAAGGGGATCATGACCACCAGGTTGGTCAGCCCCATGTCGTCGCGGACCCGGCGCAGCGCACGGCACTCGAGGGCGAAGCCCTCGCGGTAGCGGTCGTCGTAGTACCGGCTCGCCCCGCGCCACCCGATCATCGGGTTCGCCTCCACCGGCTCGAACGGGGCACCGCCGACCAGTCGGGCGTACTCGTTGGTCTTGAAGTCGCTGGTGCGCACCACCACCGGGTCCGGCCAGCGGGAGGCGGCGATCCGCGCGACACCCTGGGCCAGCCGGTCGACGAAGTACTCGGTGCGGTCGGGGCAGCCGTCGCTCAGCGCGTCCACCAGCCGCCGGTCCTCGGAGGAGAGCCGATCGGGGTGGAGCAGCGCCAGGGGATGCACCCGGACCTGGTGGGCCACGACGAACTCGGTGCGGGCGAGCCCCACGCCGTCCGCGGGCAGCCGCCACCAGCGGAACGCCGCGGCCGGGTCGGCCAGGTTCAGCATCACCTTGGTGCGGGTGGCCGGCAGCGAGTCGAGGTCGGTCTCCGACTCCTCGTAATCGACGCGGCCGTGGTAGACGTGGCCCTCGGCGCCCTCCGCGCAGGAGACGGTGACCTGCTGCCCGTCGTCGAGGACCTCGGTCGCCCGACCGGTGCCGACCACGGCCGGCACGCCCAGCTCGCGGCTGACGATCGCCGCGTGCGAGGTGCGTCCCCCGTGGTCGGTGACGATCGCCGACGCCTTCTTCATCAGCGGCTCCCAGTCGGGATCGGTGATCGCGGTGACCAGGACCGCCCCGGCGGGGAAGCGGCCGATCTCGACCGGGCTGCGCAGCCGGCTGACCGGGCCGGCACCGATCGCCTCACCCACGGCGATGCCGTCCACCAGCCGCTGCCCGGTGCCGGTCAGCCGGTACCGCCGCAGGACGGCCCCGCGGCGCCGTGACTGCACGGTCTCCGGCCGGGCCTGCACGACGAACAGCTGCCCGGTACGGCCGTCCTTCGCCCACTCCAGGTCCATCGGACAGCCGTAGTGCTCCTCGACGGCCACCGCCCACTCCGCCAGCCGCCGGACCTCGCCGTGGTCCAGCACCAGGGCGGACCGTTCCTCCTCCGAGGTCTCGACGATCCGGGTGAGACCCGCTTCGCCGTACACCGACTTGTGCCGCTTCGGGCCGCACACGGTCTGCAGCACCGGGTCGAGCCCAAGATCCTTCAGCAGCGGCTTGAACACCAGGTACTCGTCGGGGTCCACCCGGCCGCTGACCACCGTCTCCCCGAGCCCCCACGCGGCGCTCACCACGACGGCCTCGGGGAAGCCGGTCTCCGGGTCCAGGGTGAACATCACGCCCGATCCGCCGAGGTCCGAGCGGACCATCAGCTGCACGCCCACCGACAGCGCCACCGCGAGGTGGTCGAAGCCGAGCCGCTCGCGGTAGTCGATCGCCCGGTCGGTGAACAGCGACGCGAAGCAGCGCCGACAGGCGTCCAGCAGGGCCTCGCGCCCGCGGACGTTGAGGAAGGTCTCCTGCTGCCCGGCGAAGCTCGCCTCCGGCAGGTCCTCGGCGGTGGCGCTGCTGCGCACGGCCACGTCCGGATCCGTCCGGCCAGCCTCCCGGCCCAGCCGCGCGTAGCCGTCCGCGAGCTCCTCGACCAGCGCCCCGGGCAGGGGCGTCGCCAGCACGGCGGCCCGGACGGCGGCGCCCACCTCGGCGAGCGGGCCGCCCGCCCGCAACCGGTCGAGCTGTGCGACGACCTCGTCCCGCAGACCGCCCTGTGCCAGGAACTCGCGAAAGGCGTCGGCCGTCGTGGCGAACCCGTCGGGAACGCGGACACCGGCCGGCCCGAGGTGCCCGACCAGCTCCCCCAGGGAGGCGTTCTTGCCTCCCACCAGGCCGACATCGCCTCGTTCGAGGTCGGCGAACCGGATCACTCGGCGCATGGCTCCTCCCGGACGGTTCAGTAGGGCAGCCGACGGCCCGACGGCGTGCGCAGGTCGAGTGGCGGGAGCGGACGGGGCTGGGGGCCGGGGCGTTTGACGATCCTGGTCCGAGGCATTGCTGCCACCTCCTCGGCGGGTGCCGGTGCCTCCACCATCCGTCCGGCCGCCGTCCGGCTCCCAGGGCCCCGGGGCCCGGACCGGTGGGCCGGACGGCCCACGGTTGCCGATCAGCCGGGACGGTGCGGGTCGCCGCCGGGAGGGCGCCCGTGCCCTGCGGCGATGCGCTGCGCGTGCGCCACGATGTCGGCCGCCGCGTGCTCCCCGACACCGAGGGCGTGGATCAGCCGGTGGGCACTCCAGCCGTGCCGGGCGAGCAGCACCGGCAGCGGGTGGTGCCCGTTCTCCTCGCGCACCGGTACGGGCGGCGAGGGCCGTACCGCGGCCGGAACGGTGGCTGCGCCCGCCCGGCGGCGGACGGCGGCCCTGCGGAGCTCGTCCGCACCCCAGACCACCAGGGGGAAGGGGAGCAGCACGGCCAGCTGCGCCGGGCCGAGGGCAGCCGTGCCGAACAGGCCGTGCAGGGCGGGGACGTAAACGATCACGGCCGCGAACGCCAGGGAGAAGGCGATGCCGCCGAGCAGCTGGCGGTTGCCGAACACCCCGACCGAGCGCAGCGGGGCCCGCTCGGTCCGGGCGGCGAAGGCGGTGCCGATCTGGCAGGCCACGATGCCCAACCAGGCGACGGTGGTGGCCTGCTGGTACAGGTGGTGGAGGGGGCTGCCGGGGCCGGTGGGATCGCCGGGGTGCCAGCCGCCCGTGGTCAGGGTGAGGAAGTAGCCGCCCATGACGAGTGCGGCGGAGATCAGACCGAGGAATCCCCAGGCCCTGGCCAGCATGGCGGGCCGGATCACCTTCTCGTCCCGAGGCCGTGGCGGACGGTCCATCAGGCCCGGTTCGGCGCGCTCCCGGCCGAGGGCGAGTGCGGGCAGGGTGTCGGTGCCGAGGTCGACCGCGAGGATCTGCATCACCGTCAGCGGCAGCGGCACGGCGCCTCCGGCCAGGGCGAAGACCAGGAAGGGAACCACCTCGGGCACGGCGTGCGCGAAGATGTAGACGATGAACTTGCGGATGTTGTCGTAGGTGCGCCGACCCTCCTCGACCGCCGCCACGATGGTGGCGAAGTCGTCGTCCGTGAGCACCATGGTGGCCGACTCCCGGGCGACCTCGGTACCGGAGCGGCCCATGGCGACGCCGATGTCGGCCCGGCGCAGCGCGGGCGCGTCGTTGACTCCGTCCCCGGTCATGGCCACGGTGTTGCCCTCCGCCCGCAGGGCGTCGGCGATCCGCAGCTTGGCCTCGGGCGAGGTCCGGGCGAACACCACCTCCTCGCCCCGGGCGAGCAGGGCGTCCAGCCGGTCGTCGCCCAGGGAGTCCAGTTCGGCGCCGGTGACGATCCGCATGCCGCGGTGGCCGATGCCGACCTGTTCGGCGACGGCCGCGGCGGTGAGTCCGTTGTCGCCGGTGACGACGTGCACGGTGATGCCGGCGCGGTGGGCCCGGGCGATGGCGTCGGCGACCTCCGGCCGGGGCGGGTCGGCCATCGCGACCAGGCCGAGCAGGCACAGATCGCGCTCCGCGTCCTCGCGGCGCCGCGGCGGCGGCTGTCCGGGACGGAGCTGCCGCACCGCGACCGCGAGCACCCGCAGGCCGCGGGCCGCCAGTCGGCCGACCTCGTGCACCACGGCTGTCCGGTCCTCGGCGGTCAGTGCCCGTTCCGTTCCCCCGTCGCGCAGCGAGGCGGCGTGCGCGAGCACCTCCTCCGGTGCTCCCTTGGTGTGGATCACGGTGGCGCCGCGGCCCCGGTCGGCCGTGGTCATCAGCTTCAGCCGGGGGTCGAACCGGAACACCGCCAGTCGGCCGTCGTCCCGGGGCCCGACCCCGCAGGGCACGCCGAGGCGGTCGGCGAGGTCGAGCAGGGCCAGCTCGGTCGGGTCGCCGTGTGCGGTGTCCGGGTCGGCGGTGGTGCAGACCGCGGCCGCTCCGGCGAGGTCGCGGATCTCGGTGCCGGCCGCGGTACCGTCCGCCGGCGCCTCGCCGGCCGGTGTCCACACGGTGGTGACCCGCATCCGGTTCTCGGTCAGGGTGCCGGTCTTGTCGGTGCAGACGACGGTGGTCGAGCCGAGGGTCTCCACCGCGGACAGCCGTTTGACGACCGCACCGCGCCGGGCCAGGTCGCGGACGCCGGAGGCGAGGGCCAGCGTGATGGTCGGCAGCAGGCCCTCGGGCACGTTGGCGACCAGCAGGCCGACGGCGAAGGTCACCGCGGCGGTCAACGACAGGCCGGCCGCCAGGCCCATCGGCAGGAAGACGAGCCCGACACCCACCGCGATCACCGCGATCAGCCGGGCGACCCGCTTGACCTGGTGCTCCAGCGGGCTCTCCTCACGGCGGGTCCGCTGGCTCAGGGCGGCGATCCGCCCGAGTTCGGTGTGCATGCCGGTGGCCGTCACCACCGCCACGGCCTGCCCGCCGGTGCAGGCCGAGCCGGAGAACACCAGGTCGCGGGCGTCCAGCAGCGGACCGGTGACGTCGGCCGTCTCCGCGGAGCGGAAGACCGGGACGGACTCGCCGGTGAGCGCCGACAGGTCGACCTCCACGCCGCCGGAGAGCAGCCTCGCGTCGGCGGACACCCGGTCGCCCTCCTCGACCACCAGGACGTCGCCCGGCACGAGATCCGTGGCCGGGACCTCCCTGCGGACGCCGCCGCGGACCACGGTGGCGCGGTCCGGCAGGAAGTCCGCCAGGGCCTCCACCGCCTGTTCGGCCTGCCGCTCCTGCACGAAGGCGAGCAGGGCGTTCAGCACGATGACCGCCGCGATCGCCACCGCCAGTGCCGGGGCGCCGCTCACCAGGGCGAGCACGGCCGCCAGCGCGAGCAGCACGGCCAGCGGGTGGGTGAACTGCTGCACCAGCTCGGCGGGCCAGCGCCGTCCGCCCCGCCGGGCCAGGGCGTTCGGCCCGTGGACGGCCAGCCGTCGACCGGCCTCCCGCTCGGCCAGGCCGTCCGGCGAGGTCCGCAGGTCGCGGAAGAGGAGGTTGACCGGCTCGCGCGGGTCCGGCCCCTCCGGTCCGGGCTCCACCGGAGGCGGCCGGAGGGTGCCGGTCCGGTCGCCGGACACGTCAGCGGTGGTGGTGGTCGGCGGGCGGCGGGACGGTGACGACCGGGCAGTGCGCGTGGTGCAGCAGCCCGTGCGGGACGGAGCCGAGGCGCATGCCGGTGAACCCGCCGTGGCCGCGCCGGCCGACCACCACGGCCAGCGCGTGGGCCGAGGCGTCGGCCAACTGCTCGACCGGGTGCCCGACGAGCACGTCGTGGGTCACCCGGACGTCAGGATGCGCGCCGCCCTGTCCTGCCGTGGCTTCGGACAGCTGCCGCCGGAGGGTCTGCACGGCGTCGTGGTCGCCGGGCGGCCAGATCACGGGCCGCTGCCACACCCACACGGCCCGCAGCTCGGCCCCGCGCCGCGCGGCCAGGTCGACGGCGAAGTCCACGGCGGCGGCCGACGAGCGGCTGCCGTCCACCCCCACGACCACGTACGGCGGCTGCTCGGTCGAGTGCTCCGGTGCGCCGACCACGACGACCGGGCAGTGTGCCTGGGCGCTCAGCGGAACGGTGACCGAGGACGCGCTCAGCCACTCCTCGACGTGGCTGAGGCGCCGCGACCCGACGACCACCAGCTCGGCATGCCGGGACTCCTCGCACAGGACCTGGTCCGTGACGCCCTCGACGGTGCCGGACGTGATCTCCAGGCCCGGGTGGCGTTCACGGGCCAACAGGGCCGCCTTGTCGAGGACCACGTCGCCCTCCCGGTGCTGCTCCTTCAGGCTGCCGACCCACTCGGCGCCGGTGAATCCGTACGGCGGGGGAGACACGGCGTGGACCAGTCGCAGCGGCCGGCCCCGCCGGTCGGCCTCGTCCGCGGCCCAGGCCACGGCCGTCGGGGCGGGAGCCGGGGCGTCGACGCCCAGCACGATCGGTCGGTGCGCAGCAGCGGATCGCATGACTTCCTCCACCCGTGAACGGTCGGTGCCTCGCTGCCACGCTACGGTCGGCCGCCGCCGGTGCGGGAGGGCCGACCGGCCCCGCCCGCGGGGCCGGTACGCACTCCCGACGGTCCCTCAGCCGCGTTCCGCCCGAGGACCGGACGGCGCGGAGGGCCGAACGGCCCCGTCCACCGGGTACCCACGGTCCCGCCGTGACCCAACCGGCCGGCCCTGGCCGGTACCCGGCCGATGCGGTGTCCTGGGAGGAGGAGCCCGTGTCTCCGCGGGCGGCCCGGAGCAGGGAGAACCGTCATGGCAAACCCGACCCGCCCGATCACCACGGCGGCCGGAGGATCGCTCCTCGTCACCCGCGCGGAGGCCGCCGAGCACGGTCCGGTGGTGCTCGACCTCGGGGGAACCGGGCGGGCCGCGCTCACATGTGCCGAGGCCCGGCAGGTCGCCGCGGCCCTGATCCGCGAGTCGGCCGCCGCCGGGGACCCGGACGGAGCCGGGCGCACCAAGGCCGTCCACCTGTGCGACGACCGGTACGCCATCTCCGTCCGCGGCCACGTGCTCACCGTCGACCAGCCGGTGGCGGACGGCGGCGCCGACACGGCACCGACCCCGCTCGAACTGTTCACCGCCTCCCTCGCCGCCTGCGTCGCCCACTACGCCGGCCGCTACCTGTCCCGGCACGGCATCGACCGCGACGGGCTGCGGGTGACCGTGGACCACCGGATGGCGGCCGACCGACCCGCGCGGATCGCCTCGGCGGACGTCCGCGTCATCGCCCCCCGGCTGCCCCAGGAACGGACGGCCGGGCTTCTCGCCGTGGCGTCCCACCGCACCGTCCACAACACGCTGACCCACTCGCCCGAGGTCACCATCGCCGTGAAGGAGGCCGTGCCGTGCGCGTCGCGGACCTCATGATCTCGCCCCCGGTGACCGTCCCGCCCGACAGCACCGCCGCCGAGGCGGCGCGGCTGATGGCGGACCGGGCGATCGGATGCGTCCTGGTGGGGGACAGCCGGACCCTGCTCGGCGTCCTCACCGACCGCGACCTCGTCGTCCGGGTGCTCGCCGGAGACGTGGACGCCGACACCTCGGTGGCCAGGCTGATGTCGGCCCCGCCACTGACCGTCCACGCCGACGAGGAACTCGGCGCCGCCTACCGGATGTTCCGCCGCACCGGGGTGCGGCGCCTCCCCGTCCTGAGAGGAGGCGCGCCGGTCGGCGTCATCACCGTCGACGACCTCTTCCTCGACGTCCTTCAGCACTTCGCCGACCTGCTCGGCCCGGTCTCCCGCAGCACCCTGCACGACGAGGCCGCCGTGCCGCCTCCCGAAAGGACCACGCCATGAACAGCACCTGGTACACCGTCGGTGACGTGATGACCCACGCGGTCGTCGCGGTAGGACGGGACGCGGACTTCCGGGAGATCGCGGAGACCCTGCAGCAGTGGCAGGTCAGTGCGGTGCCGGTGCTGGCCGGCGACGGCCGGGTGATCGGCGTCGTCTCCGAGGCCGACCTGCTGACAGCCCAGGACCGCGAACCCGAGACGTACCGCGGCATGACCGCGGGCGCCATGATGACCGCGCCGGCCGTGACCGTCCACCCGGACAGCCCCATCGCCGAGGCGGGCCGCTCCATGGCACGCATGCACCTCAAGCGGCTGCCCGTCGTCGACGCGGAGGACTGCCTGGTGGGCATCGTCAGCCGGGGCGACCTGCTCAAGGTCCACCTGCGCGAGGACGGGGAACTGGCCGGCCAGGTCCGGTTCGAGCTGATCGCGGCCCTCCACCCGGCGGACGCCTCCGGCCTCCACGTGACGGCCGAGGAAGGGCGCATCACACTGTCCGGCACGCTCCCCGACAAGGCGACGGCCGCACTGCTGGAACACCTGGTCAAAGGTGTGCCGGGCGTGGTCGACGCCGAGGTCCGGCTCGGCGTACCGGCCTGAGCGGCCGGCGGCGTGAACACCGTGGCGCTGCCTGTGCTGGCCGTCGTCGACGGCTCGCCCGTCACCCCGGCCGTCGCCGACTGGGCTGCCGCCGAGGCCGGGCGCCGCGGCGCGCCGCTGTGCCTCGTCCACCCGCTGCCCCGGCCGCTCGGCGCCGCGCCCGGGCTTCCCGGCGTCAGCGAGGTCCGCGGCCGGGCGCTCGGCCTGCTCGCCGAGACGGCGGCCCGCCTGCGCCTCGACCACCGGGGACTGGAGGTGCGGACCGCCCTCGTGGAGGACCCCGGCTCCGGCGGGCTGCTGGCCGCCGCCCACGGCGCCGGGCTCGTCGTGCTCGCCACCCACGGGCCCCGGCACGTCAGCCCCCGCTTCCTCGACGCCCTCGGCCCCGCGGTGGCCGGCCGCGCAGACTGCCCGACCGTCCTGCTGCACGACACGGCGCCCGCCGCCCCGACCGGGCGGGTGGTGGCCGGAGTCGACCCCGACCTCCCCGCCCCGCAGGTCGTCGACTTCGCCCTGGACGCCGCCGTGCTCCGCGGGGCCGAACTCCGGATCGTCGCCGTCGAGCGGGAGCAGACCGAGCACACCCGGCGGGTGCTGCGGCGGCTGGCCGAGTCCCTGGCGGAGCGCGGCCCGGTGGCTTCGCACGCCTCCGTGGAGGACCACCCGGGCAGCGCCGTGGAGGAGCTCGTCCGCGTGGCGGGCGAGGGCTGCGACCTCCTCGTCGTCGGCTGCTCGGGCCGGCGGCTCGGCCCGGTGGCGCGCGCGGTCGTCGGGCGGGTCCGCGTTCCGGTCGCCGTCGTCCCGCACGGATGAGCCCGACCGGTGCGGCACGGGAGGCGGACGCGCAGAATCGGGGAAGACACACCACACAGGTGCAGGAGGCCGCCATGGACCCGACCCGGGAGGGCGACACCGAACAGGCCGTCCGGGTGTTCCTGCTGGACGACCACGAGATCGTGCGGCGGGGAGTGAAGGACCTGCTGGACGCCGAACCCGACATCGAGGTCGTCGGCGAGGCGGGCACCTGCGCCCAGGCACTCGCACGGGTGCCCGCCCTCAAACCCCGGGTGGCCGTTCTCGACGTGCGACTCCCCGACGGCGACGGCGTCACCGTCTGCCGGGAGCTGCGTGACCGGATGCCCGACCTGGTCTGCCTGATGCTCACCTCCTTCGACGACGACGACGCACTGCTGGACGCGATCATGGCCGGGGCGGCGGGCTACGTCCTCAAGCAGGTCAAGAGCGCGGACCTGGTCAACGCCGTGCGCACGGTGGCGGCGGGCGAGTCGATGCTCGACCCGGCCACCACCCGCAAGCTGATGGAGAGCCTGCGCCACCACGACGAGACCGACACCGAGGCCCTGCTCGACCAGCTGACACCGCGCGAGCGCGAGATCCTCGCCCTGGTGGGCGAGGGCAAGACCAACCGGCAGATCGGCAAGGAGCTCTACCTCGCCGAGAAGACCGTCAAGAACCACGTGTCGCGGCTGCTCGCCAAACTCGGGGTCGAGCGGCGCCTGCAGGCCGCCGTCCTGGCCGCCCAGGTCGACACGGAGCACCGGTCGTCGCACCCGCACTGAGCCGCACGGCCCGGCGGATCGGGCCGCTCGGCCCATGTGGACCCGGCGCCGCGGGCGGACCGTGGAGGTGAGGGCATCCGCCCCGCCCCGGCGGTCCAGGCGCCCGCGGCGACCCACCGCATCGCCGGGCGTCCGTCCCGCGCAGGGACCGCCGCCGACGCGTACCGACAGTGCCCGGGCGCCCTGCGCGCCGCGAACCGGCCGGCCTCCGGCTGACCGAACACCCGGAGGAGCCGTCATGTCGACCATCGCCCTCGACGCCGCCGCACTGGAGACCCTGGTCTCCGCCGCGGTCGCCGCACCGTCCATCCACAACAGCCAGCCGTGGCACTTCAAACTGCGCCCCGAGACCTCCACCCTCGAGGTGCGCGCCGTCGGAGAGCGGCAACTGCCCCAGACCGACCCGCGGGGCCAGGCCCTGTACATCTCGGTCGGAGCCGCCGTGTTCAACGTGCGCGTCGCGGCCCGCCACCTGGGCTGGTCCCCCGACATCCGGCTGCTGCCCGACCCGGCCGAGCCCGACCTGCTGGCAGCCGTCGAACTCGACCGGCCGGCCCTCGTCACCCTCCCCAGCACCGCCGAACTGTACGGCGCGATCTGGCACCGGCACACCATCCGCACACCGTTCACCGGCCCGCCCGTCCCGGCCGCCGTCCTCGCCGACCTCGTCGCAGCAGCACGGGCGGAGGAGACGATGCTCGACATTCCCGGTCCCGAGGAGACCGAACGGCTCCTGCGCCTGACCGCCGAGGCGGAACGGACCAACACCACCGACATCAGGCGCCGCATCGAGAGCCGCGCCTGGATCCAGGAACCCGGCGGACCGCCGCTGGGCATACCGCGCCGCGCCCTCGGACCGCAGGACGCCGCAGGCCACCTGCCGGTGCGGGACTTCTCCGCCATCGACCCGGCCGACCACCTGCCGCCCGCCGTCTTCGAGGCCCACCCGTGCCTCGCCGTCCTGTCCACCCACCAGGACCGCCCGGTGGACTGGCTGCGCGCAGGACTGGCCCTGCAGCACGTCCTGCTGGTCGCCACCCTCCACCAGGTCCGCGCGTCGATGATGCACCAGGCCGTCGAGTGGCCCCACGTCCGGTGGGCGACCCGGGACCCGTCCCACGGGCCCGGCTGCGTGCAGATGCTCCTCAGGCTCGGCTACGGCCCCGAAGGCGCACCCACGCCGAGGCTCCCCGTGACCGAGAGCATCGACCCCGAGGACTGACCTCAGGCGGCCGGCAGCGGCACCCGCCAGACCAGCTCGGTGCCGCCCCCGGGGCGGCTGCGGGCGTCGAACCCGCCGCCCATCGCGGCCGCCCGTTCGGCCAGGTTGGCCAGGCCGCTGCGCCGCCCGCCCTCCGGCAGGCCGATGCCGTTGTCCGTGATCGTGAGCACCAGGTCGGCACCGGCGGCGAGCGCCACCTCCACGGAGGTGGCCTCGGCGTGCCGGGCCGCGTTGGAGAGTGCCTCCTGCAGGACGGCGAGCGCCTCCTCCGCCGCCTCCGGCGGGACGGTGACGTCGATCAGACCGGTCATCCGCAGCGCCGGGGTGAACCCGAGGACGGCGGCCGCCCGGTCCACGGTCTCCACGACGCGCGCCCGCAGTCCCTTGCCGCCCGGTCCCGACCGCCCGGCCCGCAGGCCGAAGATGGTCGACCGGATGGTCTTGGCGGTCTCGTCGAGGTCGTCGATGGCCCGCAGCACGCGGTCGGCGGCCTCCGGGTGCTCGATGAACCGGATGGCGCCCTGCAAGGTCATCCCGGTGGCGAAGAGGCGCTGGATGGCCAGGTCGTGCAGGTCGCGGGCGATCCGGTCGCGCTCCTTGAGCAGGGAGACCTGTTCGGAGTCGCGGCGCCGCTCCGCCAGCTCCATCGCCACGGCGGCCTGCGCGCCGAAGCCCTTCAGCGGAGCGGACTCGTCCGCGTCGAAGAGCGGTGCGCCCTCGGCCCGGGCGAGCATGAGCACGCCGCGGATCCCGCCCTCGGCGGTGCCGATCGGTACCGCGAGCGCGGGCCCCAGCCCCTCCCAGCGCGGTGGCCCGACGGTGATCCGCGGGTCCTTGCGGACGTCCGCGCTGACCGCGAGGTCGGCCGACTGCACGGCCGCGCCCATGAAGGAGCCGCTGACCGGCAGCACCAGGCCCTGGTGGTCGGAACCGCGCAGGCCGACCGCGATCCGGACTTCGAGCTCCTGCGTCCGCGGGAGGCAGAAGGCCACGACCGCGAGGTCCGCACCCGCGATCTGGGACGCGCGGGTGACCAGCAGGTCGAGCACCGCCTGCTCCGGCTCGCCGGAGAGCAGGCTGCTGGTGACCTCGGCACCGGCGGTCAGCCAGCGTTCCCGCAGCCGTGCCTGCGTGTAGAGGCGGGCGTTGTCGATCGTCACGCCCGCGGCCACCGCGAGTGCGGCGAGCACCGCCTCGTCCTCGGCGTCGAACCCGCCGCCGCCGCGCTTCTCCGTCAGGTAGAGGTTGCCGAAGACCGTGTCCCGTACGCGGATCGGCACCCCCAGGAAGCTGTGCATGGGGGGATGGCCGGCCGGGAAGCCGACCGACGACGGATGGTCCGCGATCTCGCCGAGCCGCAGCGGCGCCGGGTGGCGGATCAGCTCACCCAGCAGCCCGCGCCCGGACGGCAGCGGACCGATCCGCTCCCGTTCCTCGTCGCTCACGCCCACCGGGATGAACTGGGCCAGGGTACGGTCCTCACCGATCACCCCCAGGGCGCCGTACTCGGCGTCCACCAGCGTCACCGCCGCCTCGACGACGTGCCGCAGGGCCTGGGTGAGCTCCAGGTCCCGTCCGACGTCCAGCACGGCCTCCAGCAGGCTGTGCACCCGGTCGCGGGCGTGGCGGGCGGCGTCCAGCCGGGCCTGGAGCTCGTCGAGCAGGTCGTCGAGGCGGAGCTGCGGCAGCGGGGACGTGCCGTCCTCGCGGGCGATTCCCACGTCGTCCCCTCCGGTCGGGTGGCCGCCTTCCAGCGTAGGAGGCGGCGACCCGCGCGGCACGGAGGCCCGCCGTGGTCGGGCCGCCCGGACCGGTGGTCCGTCGGGGGCGGATCGGCCCGGCAGGCAGGACCGAACGGCCCTGCTCCGACCGGGACGGGCCGACGGACAGTGGAAGTGCACACCCGACGAGGGAGGAGCAAGGACCATGCAGCACCGGAGCGTTCACGACGTCATGACCCAGGAAGTGGTGACCGCGCGGCCGGACACGCCGTTCAAGGAGGTCGTGGGCCTGTTCCACCGCAACGACATCACGGCCGTCCCGGTCCTCGACGAGCAGGACCGGCCGATCGGCATGGTCTCCGAGGCGGACCTGATCCGCAAGGAGGCGGTGCTGCCCGACCCCGAAGGCCGCACACCGGGCCGCTGGCTGCCGCCGAAGGACCGTGCCCGCGCCGAGGCCGAGACCGCCGGAGGGCTGATGACCACCCCCGCGGTCACCGCCCGGCCCACCTGGTCGGTGCCGGAGGCCGCCCGGCAGATGGACAAGCACAAGGTGAAGCGCCTCCCCGTGGTGGACGAGGCCGGCCGACTCGTCGGCATCGTCAGCCGCCGCGACCTGCTGCAGGTGTTCCTGCGGCACGACGCGGCGATCCGCGAGGAGATCGTGCACGACGTCTTCGGCCAGATCCTCTGGACCCCCTCGGAGGACGTCCGGGTCACCGTGCAGGACGGTGTCGTGAACGTCGCCGGCCGCCTCCCGCGCCGCAGCCTGATCCCGATCGCCGAGCAGCTGTGCCGGGCCGTCGACGGAGTCGTGGCCGTCCATCAGACCCTCGACTGGACCGAGGACGACACCGACGTCCGCCTGGAGCATCCGCACGCCTACCAGGCCGGCAGCTGACGCCGGAGCGTACGACGCCACGGACCGCCGTCGCCACGACGGCGGTCCGTGGCGTGCGGCGGTGCCGCCCGCCAAGTTCGCGGGCGGCACCGGTCACGGTCTCAACGGGCGGCCGCGGGGCCGTCGGTGCGGATGGAGCGTCCCGTCACCGACGACGTCCGGATCCGGACGAGGACGTCGCGTCCCTCACCGACCCACGGATCGGGACGACCCCGGTGCCTCAGGTACTCGACGGCCTCGGACCCGTCCGGCCGGATGGCGGTGCCCTTGACCAGGACGCTCCAACCCGAGCTCATCGCCTCGTCGATGCGGTCCGCCTCGAAGGCGAGGGGTGTCCCGGGCTCCGGGCACACGCTGCTCCCCTCGGCGGTGCGGTAGACCACCGACCCGTCCATCACCCGGAAGTTGACGGGCAGTGCAACGGGACCGTCCGGGGCGGACAGCACCACCCTGCCGACCCCGCCGGAGGCCAGCTTCGCCCAGCACTCCGCCGGCGTGAGCTCCTCGACCACCGGGTGCGCGGCGGCTGCCGAACGCCCCGGCGGTACCTCCGCACCGGCGCCCAGCAGTTCGCCGACCGACACCCCCAACACGCCCGCCAGGCGGGTGAGGGGCGCCGAGTCGGGCACGGCGGCGGACGACTCCAGGTACTCCAGGTACTCCACCGCCATCCCGGCCCGCTCGGCCACCTCCTCGCGGCCGAGGCCCAGCCGCTCCCTGCACAGCGTCACACGCCGTGCGATGTCACCCCGTTGCCCGGTCGGGACTCCTGCCGTCCCGCTGCCGGTCGGCTGCCTGGGCATGGTTCGCTCCTCTTCCACCGAGGCCTAGTCGCCGCGCACGATCAGGACCGGGCACGGTGCGTGCTGTGCGCAGTGCTGTCCCACCGAGCCGAGCAGGGCACCGGCGAATCCACCGATCCCGCGGCTCCCCACCACCAGGAGGACGACGTCCTGCTCGCCGGCCTCCGACAGCAGTACCTGCGCCGGAGTGCCCCGGGCGACCCTCGTGCTGATCCCGACCGTCGGCTCGGCGCCGGCGACCTTCGTCACGCTCTCCGCCAGCACCCTCGACGCGATGTCGTCCATCGCCTTCTCCCCCGAGGCCGGGACGTCCGCGCCCCACCCCGTGAACGGCGGTTCCCAGGCGATGACCGCCCGCACCGTGTCGCCGGTCAGTTCGGCCTGGCGGACCGCCCAGTGCAAGGCCCGCCGGGACTGCTCCGAGCCGTCCACGCCGACGACGATCGCCCGTGCCTGCCGATCGGTGGTCATGACTCCTCCTCCCGCCCGTGCACCTCAGCGGCCCGCGGCCGGCGTGTTGGCGGCGGCGTCGTGCATGCCGGCCACCAGCAGCTGGTGTCCGAGCTCCACCAGGGCGCGCCCGGCCGCGTACTCGTCGCCGATCTCCGGGACGGCGGCATCCTGCGGGCTGCGACGGGCGCTGCTCCGGCTCTCCAGGACGTTGTCGCCGGTGTCGAGCACGCCGTGTGCGGTGGTCGTGTCCCCGGACTCGAACAGGTCGAGCTTCAGCGTCCAGGTCTTGACGTGCATCGGCGTTCGGGCCGGTTCTCCGGTCATCGTTTCCGTCGCCTCCTCCGGCATCCTGCGGGGTGGGGCGTGTGACCCACCGGGCGGGGGACGCTGCGCCTGCGTCCGTACCACCAGCGTCGGCCGGGGGCCGGCCCGCCGCTGGGGCCGTTCGACCCTGATCCCGTGGACGGATGGGCACGGGCCGCCCGTCCACGGGGCACATGGTCCGCAGGGTCAGCCGCGGAGGCCGGCCAGGGTCGCCTCCAGATCGGTGCCGGCCGACCGGGGGCGGTTGTGGGGGAGCCTGCCGAGCAGGTTGCCCAGGGCGCAGGTGTCGGTGAGGGCGGAGAAGGCGAGCCCGGCGCCGACCGCGGAAGAGATCCAGCGGGCGCCGGGCCGTACGAGGTCGGCCAGGACACCGGCGAGGACGAGGCTGCCGGCGACGAGGCGGACCTGCCGGTCCATGGCCCACACGGCGCGTGCACCGGGGACCCGGTCGAGCGGGTGGCCGTCGCCGGCCCAGGCCGAGGTGCCGCCGGTCAGCGTGAGAGCGGTGACACCGGCGGCGGCGAGCCGGTCGCAGGCGGTCCGGGAGCGGTTGCCGGATGCGCACACCACGGCGATCCCGCCCCTCGCGGCCACGGCGCGCAGGGCGGGCAGGGCCTCGTCGAGGCGGTCGAGCGGGACGTTGTGCGCGCCGGGGACGTGGCCCGTGGCGTACTCGCCGGGGGAACGGACGTCGATGACGGTGAGGTCGGCGAGGCGCGGGTGCAGCTGCTCGACGGTCACGGGGGTGGTCATGGTGCGGGGGAGTCCTTCCGAGTCATCGGGGCGGGGGCCGCCCGGGCGGGGGCACCGGGCGGAGCAGGGGGCCCGTCAGCGCAGGGCGTCGACGAGCATCAGGGCCGCGACGGCCAGCAGCGCGACGGCGAAGGCCGTCTGCAGCGTGCGGCCGCCGAGGCGGTCGGCCAGCCGCTTGCCGTCCCAGGCGCCGAGTACCGCAGCGGCGGTGAAGGGGGCGACGACGGCCCAGTCGAGGGAGCCGGCCGTGCCGATCCGCGGGACGAGCGCGGCCAGTGAGTTGGCGGAGATGACCAGCAGGCTGGTGCCGACGGCCTCGGCCATGGTGAAGGCGAGGACGGAGACCAGGGCCGGGACGGCGAGGAAGCCGCCGCCCACGCCCAGCAGGCCGGTGACGGCGCCGAGGCCGGCACCCGCGGTGGCCGAGCGTGCCGGTCCGCTCGCATCCGGCCGCTCGTCCGGCCGGTCCTCGGGGCGGTGCCGTGCGGCGTCCTCGGGCTTGCGGGCGGAGGCCAGCATGCGCCAGGCGGCGAGCGTCGCCAGTGCCGCGAAGGCGACGGTGAGCAGGGTGGCGGGCAGCAGGGAGGACAGCGCCCCTGCGGCCGCCGCGACCGGGAGGCCGGCCGCGGCGAACAGCAGACCGGTGCGCCAGCGGACGCGGCCGGCCCTGGCGTGCGCGAGCAGGCCCGTCAGCGAGGTGACGGCGACGATCAGCAGGCTGGCGGTACCGGCATGGGCGGGGGTGAAGCCGAGCAGATAGATCAGGGCGGGGACGGCGAGCATGCTGCCCCCTCCGCCCAGGCCACCGAGCGCCAGACCGACGACGGCGCCGGCGACCAGGGCGAGCACGAGCGCGGTCATGCGAGCCGCCCCTGCGGGCCGTCCGCCGCGACGGCGGGCGGCCCGGCCGCAGGGGTCGCCTGCTGCGGTGCGCGCGGCTGGGGGGACAGGAGCATGGGGTGCCTCCGGGGACGTGCTGCAGGGCGACGGGCCACGGTGCTCGATGCCGACAACGGCTCCGGCCGGGCGGGGAAGGGGGGCGGGCCGCGTGACGACGGCGGCCGATGAGCGCCGCCCCTTGCTTCCGATAATACCCATGGGGGTATCTTGGAGGGCAAGGGATACCCCCCACCGTATTTTTTCGAGCAGGAGAGATCCACGTGTTCTTCGCCCAGTACTACCTGGACTGCCTCTCCCAGGCGTCCTACCTGGTCGCCGACGAGACCACCGGCCGCGCTGTGGTGGTGGACCCGCGCCGTGACATCGACGAGTACGTCGCAGACGCCGAGACGCACGGCTTCACCGTCGAGGCCGTCGTCAACACCCACTTCCACGCGGACTTCCTCGCCGGACACCTGGAACTGGCCGCCCGCACCGGCGCCTGGATCGGCTACGGGCGGCGAGCGGAGACCGAGTACCCGATCCGCAAACTCGCCGACGGCGAGCGGATCAGCCTCGGCGACGTCGCCCTGCAGGTCATGGAGACCCCCGGCCACACCCCGGAGTCCATCAGCCTGCTGGTCTTCGAACACGCCGGGGACGCCGTTCCGTACGGGGTGCTCACCGGCGACGCGCTGTTCATCGGCGACGTCGGCCGCCCCGACCTGCTGGCCTCCGCCGGCAGCAGCGCCGACGAGCTCGGCCGGATGCTCTACGACAGCGTCCAGCGCAAGCTGATGGCCCTGCCCGACGAGGTCCGGGTCTTCCCCGCCCACGGCGCCGGGTCCTCGTGCGGCAAGAACCTGTCGACCGAGCGGCAGTCCACCATCGGCGCCCAGCGCGCCACCAACTACGCCTGCGCGCCGATGAGCGAGGAGCGGTTCGTCGCCATCGTCACCGCGGGCCAGTCCGCGGCGCCGGGCTACTTCGGCCACGACGCCGTGCTCAACCGCCGGGACCGCGCCCTGTTCGACACCGCCCGCGCCCACCGGCCGCTCACCGCCGAGGAGTTCCGCAGCCGCCGCGCTGCCGGTGCGGTCGTCGTCGACGCCCGCAGCCCGCAGGAGTTCGCGGCCGGCCACCTGCGCGGCGCGATCAACGTCCCCGTCGACGGCCGCTTCGCCGAGCAGGCCGGCGCCGTCCTGTCACCGGACGCCGAGATCCTGGTCGTCGCGCCCGAAGGCCGCGAGGACGAGGTGGTGACCCGCCTCGCGCGCATCGGCTTCGACCGCACCGCCGGCCACCTCGACGAGCCGGAGACCACGCTCGTCGGGTTCGCCGACGACCTCACCCCCGCAAGCCGCCTCACCGTCGACCAGCTGCGGACCGAGCTCACCGCCGAGCGGCCACCGCTCGTCGTCGACGTCCGCACCTGCACCGAACGCGCCGAGGGCGCGGTCGAAGGCTCCCTGCACATCGCCCTGAACGAGCTGCCCCGCCGCCTGTCCGAACTCCCGGCCGACCGGCCCCTCGTCCTCCACTGCGCCGGCGGCCACCGCTCCTCCATCGCCGCCAGCCTGCTGCGTCACTCCGGCTTCGCCGACGTGTCCGACCTGCTCGGCGGCTACGGCGCATGGGAGGCCGCGCACCGGGCCGCGGCCTGAGCCCGTGCACACGGGCGGTCCGTGCGCACCGGGCGGCCCGTGCCGGCGGGGCCCACCCGGCCTCCTCCGGGCCGGGTGGGCCGCGGCGACAGTGCCGGTCGGCCGACGCGGGGTCAGAACCAGTGCAGGCAGTGCGGGGAGCGATCGGCCGCGAAGAGGGTGTCCGCGAGCGCGGCCGCGCCCGGGCGGTGGGCCCGGACGTGTCCGGCGCGGACCAGCGTGCTCGGGGTGGTGCCGCCGAGGTAGATCGAGCCCAGGTCGCTCACGTCCACGGACAGGTCGGGCTCACGGTCCGTCGGCACGCAGTCGGCCTTGCCGTTCCGGACGGCCAGCAGGTAGCGGCCGTGCTCGCCGAGGAACGGGTCGTCGACGTCGAGGACGAGCTCGCCGTTTCCGGACCAGCCGCGCTCGGTGAGCGCCCGCGGGACGTCCAGCAGTCGTACCCAGAGCCAGTCGGTGTCGCCACTCACCTCGCCCGCGCGGAAGTCCTCCAACCGCCAGCGCAGCGGGTGCCCGGTCGGGACGTGCTTGAACACGACCCGGCCGACCAGGTCGTGTTCGAGCAGGAACCCGGCCAGGGCGGTGTGGACGGCGTCGTCGGCGGTGATGATCTCGTCGACGGTCAAGGTCTCGGACTCGCCGAGCGCGTAGCTGGCGTACCCGTCCGGGACGCCGTCACAGTCCCGGTGGACGGCGACATAGCGCGGCGCCGGAGAGACCGGGGGCTGTCCCGCACCGGAGGACCACCAGCGGTGCGGCCGGGACAGCGCACCGGGCTGTGCGCGGCGGTAGCGGTCGTAGACCGCTTCGAGGAGGTCGCCGCACTCGGCGCGCCGCATCACCTCGATCGAGCCTGCCGCCGAACTCGTCGCCGAGCCGGTCTCCGCGACCTCGGCCGCTCCGCGTGCCCGGGAGGCCGCGAGGGCCGACCGGTGGCACGCAACCGTCAGTCGCGCCGTGTAGGTCGCCGGCCCGTAGCCGAACCTGCGGTAGATCCGGGCCTCGGACGCCAGCAGGACGGAGAGGAACTCCCCACGGCCGCGCAGGTCTGCGAGCTGATGGGACATCATCGCGGTGAGGACGCCCCGCCGGCGGTGCGAGGGCAGGACGCCGACGCCGGTGACCCCGGCGGCCGGGGCGAGGGTCCCGCCGGGGAGGGTGAGCTCGAAGGAGTACGCACCGGCGGTGCCGACGGGCCGGCCGTCCGCCGTCACGGCCATGAGGTTGCGGTCCATCTCGAGCGCCGCCCACCAGACCCCGCCGCCGTCGACGGGGGTCTCCGGGAACCGCCCGAACGCGGCATGGAGCGTGTCGACGAAGACGTCCAGGTCCTGGTCGCTCGTGGGACGGATGTGCATGGCTGCGGCTGCCTCCTCTGAAGACCGGCACCACGCCCCGTGGTGTCCCGCCACAGTGCAGCCGTACCGCGGTGCCGGGTCAACCGGATTTCACCGGGGGAGGGCCAGTCCGGAGGTGGCGGCCGTGCGGTGCCGCCGTCAGGCGGCCGTGTCGGCGACCTTCCGGCGGATCTCGTCCATGTCGACCGCACGGATCCGCCGGACGAGGTCCTCCAGGGCGGCCTCGGGCAGCGCACCGGGCCGGGCGTACAGGACGATGCCGTCGCGGACCGCCATCAGGGTCGGGATCGACGAGATCCCGAAGTCCGACGCCAGCCGGCGTTCCGCCTCGGTGTCGACCTTGCCGAACACGATGTCGGGGTGGTTCTGCGAGACACGTTCGAAGACCGGCGCGAACAGCCGGCACGGGCCGCACCACCCGGCCCAGAAGTCCACCAGCAGGATGCCCTCGCGGGTGGCGATCTCGTCGAAGTTCGTCTCGGTCAGCTCGACCGTGGCCATGGCCGCTCTCCTTTCCGAAAATACCCCCTCGGGTATGCAAGCGCCGACAGGCGACCGACTGTTCCCGTGCGGGTGTGGCCGGATGCGCGGTCCGTGCGGACGGTGCGGTCGCGAGCCCGGCCGCGGTCCCGGGACATATACCCCACGGGGTACACTGGACTTTCGCCCGACACAAGCGGAGGTGCAACAGTGCAGGTCGACGACGATTCGGTCGGTGCGGTCCTCAACCGCCTCCGCCGGGCCCAGGGTCAGCTCGCCGGGGTCATCGCGATGATCGAGGCAGGGCGCGACTGCAAGGACGTCGTGACCCAGCTCGCCGCGGTCTCCCGTGCGCTCGACCGGGCCGGGTTCAAGATCGTCGCGAGCGGCATGCGGCAGTGCATGGCCGCCGCCGACGGCGACACCCCGCCGATGACCGAGGCCGAACTCGAGAAGCTGTTCCTCGCCCTCGCCTGACGGGCCCTGCCCTGCCGGGCGTGCACCTCGGCTGCGCGGGGCTTCCCGTGACGCGTCTCGACGGGCCGCGGGCCCGTCGGCGCGCGACGATGGAGGCATGGACGGGACTGCATCGCCGGGCCCGGCCGGCCCGCCGCAGGCCCTGCTCGACACGATGGCGAACCTGGCGCGGTTCCACCGCGAGCACGAGGAGTTCTACGCCTCGGCGCCCCGCGAGCAGGCCGTGCTGCTCCAGCGCGATGCACGGACCCTGCTGGCGCTGGCCGACCGCTGGTCCGAGGGCCGGCCGGCAACTCCCTCACCGCTGAACCCGTTCGAGGGTGCCGAGGACCTCACCGCGCCGGTGGGCATCCAGCTGCGCGGTGTCCTGTTCATGGAGGGCGAGGGCGAGCCGGTCGAACTCGCCCGTCTCAAGCGGGATCTCGTGCGGACCGCGGACGACCTGCGGTCGGGTGCCCGGTGGCTCGCCGAGGCGATGCAGGCGTCGTGGGACAGTGCGCGGGCGCTGCTCGACCTCCCCGATTTCGCGGACCTGCTGGGCGAGCGGCACCGCATCATCGCCAACGACTGGCAGGCGGCCCACCACGCGGACCTCGCCGGGTTGTTGCTGCAGCGGGCCGCCGACGTCCTCGAACGGGTCGAGCTCGGCCCGGCAGTCCTCAGGGCGGACCTCGCCGCCGGCCCGGTCGGCCCGCAGCGGCTCTACTCGGCGGCCGAGCTCGTCGCCCGCGCCGCGGACCTGCTGAGCGAGTCGGCCGGCCTCGTGCACGACAACGAGCGCCGCTGGCGCGCCTTCCGGGCCCGGGTCGACGAACTGCGTCGCGACGTCTGACGGTTCATCCGCGACCCAGCAGCCTGGCCAGAAATCCGCGGCCCCTCCCCGCACTCCTGTCGCAGGCGCAGCGGTCGCCCTTGGGTACGCCGGCCAGGACCTGCTCGACGTGCATCCCGCAGCCCGCGTAGCTCGCCTTGCCGCAGGTGCGGCACATCGTTCGTCGGCACATGGTGGAACTCCCGGTCTCGTGTTTCTGGGGCCTTGACTGTGAATGATACCCCCTGGGGTATGTTCCGCGTACCCGCGTACCCGCGTACCCGCGTACCCGCGTACCCGCGTACCCGCTCCCTGGGGTGGTCGCACGACAGCGCCCTGCGGTGCGCACCAGGTCAGCGGCTGACGACCGGCCCGACCTGGGGTGCTGCTCCTCCGGTGACGGCGCGCACGACCGCGCCGTCCGGCGGAGCGGCTGGCCGGGCACCGGGACGAGGAGACGGAACTGCTCCCGGCCGGCCCCGCAGCGCTCCGGGTGCGGGGTGTGCCGCTGTCCCCCGTCTCCTGCCACGCGCCGCGAGGCCGCGCCCCGAGCCGAGCCGCCGGGGGCCGGCCGCCCGGCCCGCGCCGCTCAGGTGGCGGGGACGACGGCCACCGGACAGGTCGCGTGCTGGACGGCCGCGTGCGCGACGCGGCCGAGGCGCGGTGCCGGACCGCTGCGGTGGCCGCCGCGGCCGACCACGACGAGCCGGGCCCGGTCGGAGTTCGCAGCCAGCGCGTGCGCCGGACCGTCGGGGACACAGCGCTCCACCACCGTGACGCCGGGGTGCTGCTCGCGCCACGGCAGCAGCGCTGCGGCCAGCGCATCGCGGTCCGCGGGCGCCCCGCCGTCCGCGTGCAGCGCGAGCAGGGGCGCGGAGTGCCGTTCCGCCGCGGCGAAGGCGAACTCCAGGACGTTCTCGTGGCCGGCCCGCAGGCTCACCCCGGCCACGACCGCGCCCGAGAGAACGGCCGCTCCCGAGGGTGCGGCCGCGTCCTGGGGTGCGGCCGTCCGCCCGAACTCTCGGACCAGGACCACCGGCGCCTCGGCGTGGGCGGCCGCGTGCAGGGCCACCGAACCGAGCAGGTGGCCGCGGACGGCCCCCAGACCGCGGGATCCCACCACCAGGAGTGCGGCCTCGCGCGCGGCGGGCAGCAGGTCAGCGGGTGATTCGGCGGGTACGAGTCTGGTCAGGACCAGAACATCGGGGTACTGCTCCCGCAATTCGCTCTCCACGTCCTGCAGCAGGCGTTCCCCGGCGAGGGCCTGCTCGCCCTCCCGGGCGGTCTGCTGAGCGGTCATCGGCGGCAGGACCCACACGTGGAGCAGCCGCACGGGCACCTCGCGCAGCTGGGCCTCGCGGGCTGCCCAGTGCGCGGCGGACCTGCTCTCGGGCGAGCCGTCGAGGCCGACGGCGATCTCCTGGTGCACGGTTCACTCCTGTTCGTGGCCGGTGGCGTTCCGTTCACTGCTGTGCGGCCGCGTGCGGGCCCACGGCGGGCTCCACCGGCGGGCGGCCCGGTGTCCGGCGGACGGCGACCACCCCGTCGTGCGACACCTCCAGTCTCGGCTCGGGTGGCGGTCGCCGCAGGGCCGGTCGGCCCCCGTCCTGCGGAGGACGGCCCGTCGGTGACGGTGGAGGATCACCGCACACCGCCGGACGGCGGCCTCGGTCGCTGCCCGGCCCGCACGGAGTCGGCCACCAACCGGACGAGGGCGGGCAGTGCCGACCGGACGGGGCCGGTGAGACCGACCCCTGCGGTGAAGTCCGCACCCTCGACCGCGTGCACGACCAGTGCGCGCGGCAGCCGGTCGAGGGCGGCGGCCAGGGCCACCGTCTCCGCGAGGCCGAGTCCGTGCGTACTGGCGGTCGTGGCCGCCAGCGAGGCGGCCCGTTCGGCCCGGACGGTGTGCAGCCGGCCGGGGCGCCCGGCCGGGGAGCGGAGCGCCTCGGCGACGACCACGGTGTCGGCCGGCCGCCACATCTCCAGCAGCCGGCCGGGATCGCCGTCGCTCACCGCGAGGACCGCGGCCGCCGTGCCGCGTGCCCTCAGCGCCTCGACCACGGCCGGCCCGGCCCCATCGTCACGGCGGAAGGGGTTGCCGACCCCGATCACCACCACCCGGCCGGTCATTCCCGTTCCACCGTCAGGTCGAGGAAGTGCGCGGCGCAGGAGATACACGGGTCGTGGTTGCGGACCGCCCGCTCGCACAGCGCGACGAGTTCCCCGTCCCCGACCGCGGAGCGGGACCGCGCGAGCCGGGCTCCGACCTGGCGGCGGAGGTCCTCCTCGACGGCCGCCTGGTTCTGCGCGGTGGGCGGCACGATCCGCGCCCGGGTGACGGCGCCGTCGGGGCCGAGCGCGTAGCGGTGGTACAGCAGGCCGCGGGGTGCCTCGGTGACGGCGCAGCCGACGGCCTCGCGGACGGGTACCGCCACCTGGGCCCGGGCCGGCGGCCGGTAGCCCTCGATGATCAGCAGCGCCTCCTCCAGCGCGTGCACCACCTCGACGGCCCGGACCACGATGCTGCGGTACGGGTTGCGGCACACCACGCCCGCCGTGGGATCGCCGAGTCCCGAGCCGCGCGCCGCCTCCGCGGCCGTCGGGTGCAGCCAGCGCCCGTTGAGTGCGTAGCGGGCGAGGGCTCCGGTGAGGTGCGGGCGGCCGTCCAGCCTCGACTGGAGCGCCGTCGAGTACGGCACCTGCTCCTCGACCACGCGATTCTCGAACTCCGTGACGGGAAAGCTGCGCCGGCCCTCCCTGCTCTCCGGCGCGGGCAGCACGGCGGGCGCGCCGGAGTCGATCGCGTAGCGGCCCGGGTCGTGCAGGGCCAGGAACTCGCCGTCGAACGAGGCCTCCGGGAAGTCGAAGCCGCCGACCCAGCGCACCGTTTCCAGCGCCTCGTCCCGAGCCCGGCGCAGTCGCTCGGCCAGTGGGACGAGTTCGGTCCGCGACGGGGTCCGGTAGAAGCCGCCGACCCGGACGTTGACCGGGTGGATCGGCCGCCCGCCGAGCACCTCCACCACCGCGTTGCCCGCCTGCTTGATCCGCAACCCGCGTTCCACGGCCGCCCGGTGTCCGCGGGCGGCCTCGACGGCATCGGCGCAGCCGAGGAAGTCGGGGGCGTGCAGCAGGTGGATGTGCAGGGACTGACTCTCGATCCATTCGCCGTAGTACAGCAGCCGGCGCAGCTGCGCCACCGGTCCGTCGACGGTGACTCCGCAGGCCGCCTCGATGGCCTGGCATGCCGTCATCTGGTACGCGACCGGGCAGATCCCGCAGATCCGGGCGGTGAGGTCGGGGGGCTCGGTGTGCCCCCGGCCGACCAGGAAGGCCTCGAAGAAGCGGGGCGGCTCGTAGATCCGCAGCTCCGCGGCGACGACCTCGCCGCCCCGCAGACGCAGCCGGACGGCCGCCTCGCCCTCCACCCGGGCCAGGGCGTCCAGGCGCAGCACCCGCGAAGGCCCGCGGCTCACCGCGGCTCCTCCGTGCCGAGCCCCTCGGCGATCTCCGCGACCGGACCGTACTCGGGCGCCGCGGCGTTGAAGGTGCGGAAGACACGGACGACGTCCCGCTCGGACATGCCGTCCCGTCCGAGTTGACGGATCATCGACTCCAGGTTGGGGTCGGCCACCGGCCCGAAGCACCCGTAGCAACCGCGCTTGTACGTGGGGCAGATCGCGCCGCATCCGGCGTGGGTGACCGGGCCGAGGCAGGGTGTGCCGTGGGCCACGGTGACACAGGTGGTGCCGCGGATCTTGCACTCGTAGCAGACGCTGTGCGCCGGGACGCCGGGCTTGCGTCCGGCCAGGTACGCCGTGATCACCTCGATCAGCTGGCGCCGGTCGATCGGACAGCCGCGCAGCTCGAAGTCGACCGGGACGTGCGCCGAGACCGGGGTGGAGGTGTCGAGGGTCGCGATGTACTCGGGTCGGGCGTAGACGGCGGCGCGGAACTCGGTGACGTCCGCGAAGTTCCGCAGTGCCTGGACGCCGCCGGCGGTCGCGCAGGCGCCGATGGTGACCAGGCGACGGGAGATCCCGCGGATGTGTCGGATGCGCCGGGCGTCCTCGTCCGTGGTGATCGAGCCCTCGACCAGTGACAGGTCGTACGGCCCGGCGCCCTGCAGGCCTGCCGCACCCCGGGAGCCCGTGCCCTCGGCGCTGCTCATCTCCAGGAAGTGGGAGATGCTCACCCGCCCGGCCAGCGGCAGCAGTTCGTCCTCGCAGTCGAGCAGGGTCAGCTGGCAGCCGTCGCAGGAGGCGAACTTCCACACCGCCAGGGTCGGCCGGTCGGCATCGTCCATGTCTACAACTCCCTCACCGAAAGCAGTTGCCGGGAGACGGCGCAGTCGACCACCGGGCCGTCGCGGCACAGCAGCAGCGGTCCGAGCTGGCAGTGGCCGCAGTGTCCCGTTCCGCAGCGCATGTTGCGCTCCAGCGAGAGCTGGACCCGCCCGGGCGGCACGCCCCGTGCATGCAGCGCATCCGCGGTGTGCCGCATCATCACCTCCGGCCCGCAGACGAGCGCCGTGGCGGTTTCCGCTCCGACGGCCACCCGGTCGAGCAGGGCGGTCACCACGCCGACGCTGCCCCGCCACTGCGGAGTCGGCCGGTCCACCGTCACCTCCACTCGGCATTGCTCGCGCCACCCGGCGAGTTCGCCGGGGAAGAGGAGGTCCGCCGGGGTCCGCGTCCCCACCAGGACGGCGAGGCGGGCGGCGCGGCCCAGCAACCGGTGCACGGCCGGCCGCAGCGGAGCCAGCCCGAGGCCACCCGCGACCACGAGGACATCGGAGCCGTCCGCCGCGTCGAGGTTCCAGCCGCTGCCGAACGGGCCGCGCAGGCCGAGGGTTTCGCCGGGGGCGAGCTTGCAGAGCGCTGCCGAGACGGCGCCGACCGCGCGGACGGTGAAGGTCACCGTGCCGTCGCCGACGACGCTGACGGAGATCGGCACCTCCCCGACGCCGAAGGCGTACACCATCGCGAACTGCCCGGGAGCGAACGCGGGCAGGGTCGCGCCGTCCGCGGCGAGGGTGAGCGAGACGCAGTCCGGGGTTTCGGGCCGGGACGACAGCACCCGGTACGGGACGGGCACGGTGCTCACGGCGGACCGCCTCCGTCCGGTGCGTAGAGGTCCACCAGGCGCAGCCGGGCGGCCTGGAGGCGCTCGGCGATCACGGCGGCGCAGTGCAGGGCCAGCCGGAGACCGAACTCCGGTTCGGCCTCGCACAGCGCCCGTACCCGGTGCGCAGGGAACTCCCAGGCCGAGACCGGGCCGAGCGTCCGGGCGCCGAGGTGCCAGTGGTACGGCGGGAAGAGCCACGACCAGCCCAGCAGCTGGCCGGCGCCGACCGTCTCGACCACCGGCGGCCGACGCCCGGGCACGTGCAGATCGAGGGCGACCTCGCCCGACCGGAGCAGCCAGAACCGGTTGGCCGATCCGCCCTCGTCGAACAGGCGCATGTCCGCCGGGAATTCGCGGTCGTCGGCGAGGCCGAGGAGGCGGGCCCGGTGCGGGGCGGAGAGGCCGTCCAGCAGTGGCTGCGGCTGTCGTTCCGTCACGGCCCGTCGACCTCGTCCGCGGAGGCCCGCAGCCCGGCCCAGTCGTTCAGCGCCGCCGCCTCCTCGGTGATGTCGATCGCGACCGGGCACCAGACGATGCACCGCCCGCATCCGACGCAGCCGGAGGAGCCGAACTGGTCCCACCACGTCCCGAGCTTGTGGGTGAGCCACTGCCGGTAGCGGCTCGGGGCGGACGAGCGCACCGGGCCGCCGTGCAGGTAGGAGTGGTCGAGGTCGAAGCAGGAGTCCCACACCCGCCACCGTTCGGCGTGGTCGCCGGTCAGGTCGGTGACGTCCTCGGTCGTGGTGCAGAAGCAGGTCGGGCAGACCATCGTGCAGTTCCCGCACGTCAGGCAGCGCTCGGCGACCTCGTTCCAGCGCGGGGCGTCCAGCGTGCCGGCCATCAGCCGGTGCAGGTCCACCGCGGGCATGCTGCGGCCCATCCGGCCGGCGGCGGACGAGACGCCCTCCCGTGCGGCGCTGACGGTCTGCGGATCCGCGGGCCGCAGCGGCAGCTCGGCGAGGACCTCGGCGCCCTCCGGGCTGCCGCTGCGGATCCAGAACCGGTGGTCCGAGGAGTCCGCCGCCTCCGTCACCTCCGTCAGGACGAGGTCGTAGCCGGGGCCTGCTGCCGGGCCGGTGCCCATGGACACGCAGAAGCAGGTACCGCCCGGCTCGGTGCACTCGACCGAGACCAGGAACGCCCCCGTCCGCCGCCCCTCGTAGACGGGGTCGCGGTGCCGGCCGCCGACCAGGACGCGGTCCTGGACGGCGATGGCCCGCAGGTCGCACGGCCGCACCCCGAGGAACGCGAACCGGTGCGGCGCCGGCTCGTCCGACCCGACCACCAGTTGGCCGGCCGACCGGTCGGCCCTCCACTGGCGGACCCGGGCCGGGTGCAGGTAGGACTTCCAGGACTGCGGGCCCGCCGCGTTGGCGAAGGCCGCACGGTCGGACCGCTCGCGCAGCCGGTACGACCCGGCCTCCAGCTCGACACCCCAGCCGTAGGGCAGCTGGTCGGCGGAGGCGAGCTCGTCGAGGACGATCGCTCCGTCCCGCACGGTCGGGCCCACCACGGTGAAGCCCCGGGCCAGCAGCACGTCCACCAGGGCCGTCAGGCCGTCGGTGCCGATGACCCCGCCTTCGGCGGCGGGGCCGGGGGCGCCGCTGCGTGCCGTCATGCCGTGCACCCTCCTCGCCGACGTCCGCCTCCATGTGTCGCACAGATCGCTCCCTCACGAGGGCGAAGCCGGCCCCGACACCGCCGGATACGCCCGGACGGGTGCACCCCGGGCCCGGTCCGTGCTCCGGGGGCAACCGTGCCCACTGACCGCGCCGCGCTCCTCGGGCCGTCCTGGTTCCGCCGCCGGGCGGGCGGGTGCTCCGGGTACGCGAGCACCTGCGGGCGTCCGCAGGCCCGGGTGCCTGCAGCGGCCCGCCTCCGGCCGAGCCGCCGTCGACGGCATGCCCGACCTCGCTCGGTGGTCCGGCTCGCCCGGGCCGGCGCAGGTGGTCGCTCCGAGGTTCCGGACGGCGCGTCAGCCGGCCTCGGGGTGTTCCTGCAGGTCCGTGAAGGTGCCGTTCCAGGTGTGGTACCGGACCTGGCCGCCGGCGGCGTTGCCGGAGAGCATGCCGGTGATCCGTCCGGAGCCGTCGAGGGTCTGCAGCCTGCCGCCACCGGCGGGTGGGCCACCCCGTCGTGTCGGGCGAGGAGCCTCAGACGCCGGACACCTGGGCGAGCTGGCCGACGGCTGCGGTGACGGCCATCGCGAGTCCGCCGCCGAGGACGACGCGCAGGGTCGGCCGGAGGACGGCCGTGCCGGCGGCCCGGGCGGCGAGCACGCCCGCCAGGGCGAGGCCGCACAGGGTGACGGCGACGATCAGCCACAGGCGTGCGCCGGCCGATCCGGCGAGCAGGCCGAGGAAGGGCACGAGTCCACCGGCGAGGAAACTGGCGGCGGAGGCGAGCGCGGCCTGGAGCGGCTTGGCGGCGGTGTGTTCGCTCTGGCCGAGCTCGTCGCGCAGATGCGCCTGGAGCGGGTCGGCCTCGTGCAGGGCCACCGCGACCCGGCGGGCGAGGTCGTGCGGCACACCGCGGCCCTCGTAGATGGCGGTGAGTTCGTCGAGCTCCGCCTCGGGGGCTTCGGCGAGTTCCCGAGCTTCCTTGGCCCGGTCGGCGGTCTCGACGTCGACCTGCGAACTGACGGAGACGTACTCGCCGGCGGCCATCGACATCGCACCGGCGGTGAGGCCCGCCAGGCCGCCGGTCACGACGGTGGAGGTACTCGCCCCACTGGCGGCGAGGCCGACCATCAGGCTGGCGACGGAGACCAGCCCGTCGTTGGCGCCGAGCACGGCGGCCCGCAGCCACCCGGCCCGGCCGGCGGCGTGGCTCTCCCTGTGGGGACCGAGCCGGTCGAAGAAGGTCATTCGTCGGCGTTCCTGGTGTTCGGGTCGTCCAGATCAGTATCGGCGGGCGGTGGTCGGTTGTCGCTCCCGAGGGACCTGCCGGGTACGGCCAGGTGCTCCTCGGGATGCAGCCGACGCGGCGGGAGCCCCCTGCCGGGCAGCAGCCCCATGTCCCGGGCGGCGGCGGGGAACCCACCGGGACACCGCCGAACGTGCACCTCGTCGGGCGGCCCCGCGGAGGGCATCGGGCGCGCGCCCGGCTGGGATCACCGCGGCTGATCGGTGAACGGTCCCGGAGGCCCGGGACCCACCGTCACCGATCCCACGCGCACCGAGCCGTGACGCGTTCGCCCCGGGAGTGCCGCGGCATCCACCACCTCGGACCCCCCGGTCATGACGTCTTCAGCCGACTCGTCCTGACGTTCCGTCGGCCGAAGGGTCCTCCGCGTACCGTGCGGCCAGGGTGCGGACCGTCGCGGCGATGCGGTCGCGGAGTTCGGCCGGCGCGAGGACCACGACGTCGGTGCCGAGCCGCAGGAACTCCCCGTGGGCGTGGTCGACCGACTCGATCGGGACCCGGGCCTCCGTCCAGCCGTCGCCCGCCCGTGCCACCCCGAGCCGGCGGGCACCCTCGGGCGTGAGCCGTACCAGTGCCTCCCCGGTGTGCAGCCGGGCCCGGAAGTCCGCCAGGTAGCCCGCCCAGTACGCGCCCAGGTCGAACCCGTGCGGCACCGCGAACCCGTCGTCCAGCCCGTGGAGTCCGACGATCTGGTCGATGCGGTAGGTGCGGATCCCGGTCGGGCCGTCGGCGACCAGGTACCAGCGCCCGGCCTTGAGCACCAGCCCGTACGGTTCCACCCGCCGCTCGATCTCCTCCGGCGCCCGCCAGCGCCGGTACCGCAGGAGCACCGCCCGTCGAGCCCACACCGCCTCGGCGACGGCTGCGAGGTGCGGAGTGTCGTCCGGATCGCCGTACCAGCCCGGGGCGTCGAGCAGGAAGCGCTCCTGGATCCGCCCGGCGTGCTCGCGCAACTCCGCCGGAAGGGCGGCCCGCAGCTTGAGCCGGGCGGTGGCGAGCGCCTCGCCGAGCCCGAGTTCGGCGGCGGCGCCGGGGAGCGCGGCGAGGAAGGCGGCCTGCGCCTCGTCGGCCGTGAGGCCGGTGAGCCGGGTCCGGTATCCGTCGACCAGCCGGTAGCCGCCCGCGTGCCCCGCGTCGCCGTACAGCGGGATGCCGGCAGCGCCGAGCGCCTGCACGTCCCGGTAGACCGTGCGGACGGAGACCTCCAGCTCCTCGGCGAGCTGCTCGGCCGTCATCCGTCCCCGGTTCTGGAGGAGCAGGAGCAGGGTGACCAGCCGACTCGCGCGCATGCCGCTCAGTATCCACTGACACTGGATGTCAGGGGAGTGCTCCTAGCGTGCGGTGCATGAACGACTTCGACTTCCTGCACGGCTCCTGGAACGTGGCCAACCGCCGCCTCACCACCCCGCTCGGCGGCGCGGACACCGGCAGCTGGGAGGAGTTCCCGGCCCGTGCGGTGGTCCGCCCGCTGTTCGGTGGCGCCGGGAACATCGACGAGATCACCTTCCCCACCCTCGGCCGCCAGGGCGTGACCCTGCGACTGTTCGACCACGAGACCCGGCAGTGGGCGATCCACTGGTCCGACAGCCGGACCGGTCGCCTCGACCCCCCGGTGGTCGGCGGCTTCACCGGCGACCGCGGCGACTTCCACGGCGAGGACACCTACCGGGGCCGCCCGATCGGGGTGCACTTCACGTGGTACCGGCTCGGCCCGGACACCGCCCGCTGGGAGCAGGAGTTCTCCGCCGACGGCGGCCGCACCTGGGAGCTCAACTGGGTCATGGACCTCACCCGCACCGCCCCGGCCGGCGCATGAGCATCGTCGAACTGCGTCAGTACGTGCTGCACCCCGGCGCCCGCGAGACCCTGATCGAGCTGTTCGAGCGCGAGTTCGTGACCGGCCAGCAGGCGGTCGGCATCACCGTCGGCGGCCGGTTCCGCGACCTCGACGACCCGGACCGCTTCGTCTGGCTGCGCGCCTTCCCCGACATGGCCCGCCGACGCCGCTCGCTGGAGGCCTTCTACGACGGCCCGGTCTGGCGGGAGCACCGCGCCGCGGCCAACGCGACCATGATCGACAGCGACGACGTGCTCCTCCTGCGCGGCCCCGGCTTCACCCCCGCCCCGGCCGGCCGCACGGTGCTCGCCACCGTCTGCCACCCCACCGACCCGGCCGCCTTCGACGCCTACGCACGTCAACACCTCGGCCCGGCCCAGGCCCTGCACCGCACCGAACACGCCGAGAACGACTTCCCCCGGCTGCCCGTCCGCACCGGCGAGGACGTCCGGGTCTGGTTCGGCCCGGCCGAGCCACCACCCTGGCCGACCCGGCAGCTGCGGCTCGGACCGGTGGCACCGTAGCGGGGGCCCGGCCCCGCCCGGACCCGAGGTCGGCACGCCGTGGTCACGGGACGGTGCGCGAGGAGTCGAAGGGCGGGAGTGCGGGCGGCCCGGTGGCGCGGTCAGCAGAAGCAGCAGTAAAGGGTGCCTCCCGTGTCCAGTGCGGTCGTTGCGAGCTGCGCGACCGCACGGAGGAGGGCCGCGAGGTCGTCGTCGGTCATCTCGTCGCCGTCCTCGCGGCGCAGCTGTTCCGTCCATTGCTCGGCGAGGTCGTCGAGTTCTTCGGGAGTGGCGGCGGCGAGGGCGTGGGTGACCGGATCGGGAACGGCGAACGTGCCGCTGGCGTCGTGGCTGATGGGCACGATCCACCGGAGCCGGTCCCAGAGGTCGGGCTGCGGGCGAGGGCGGCGCAGGAACCTGCGGGTCGGCGGCGGAGGCGGGACGAAGTACGTCTCCCACGTCTCGACCGCGTCCGCGGCGGAGAACCAGTGGCCGGCCACCGCGGGCAGACCTCCCTTCGGGCCGCAGCAGCGCACAGCGCGGGCCCGGTCGTCGTCCGGGACGAGGAAGAAGGTGATGTCCGCACTCATCGCGCCATGATCGCAGCCGCGGCCGGCAGCCGGTCGTGCGCGCCGGTCGGCCGGTGGTCCACGCCGAGCCCGGTCGAGCGCGCCCGGCGGCGAACCGCGGCGCCGAGGGCACGGAGTCCGTGCGGCCCACCACGGCGGCGGAGGCCGCCGCGGTCCCGTCCTCGCGCAGCGCGTCCAGAGTTGCGGCGGGAGCCCGGCCCACCCACCAGCGGCTTCCGGCGGCGGCGAACGGCTGGTCCGCCCGGGTGCCCAGGAGTGCCAGCAGGGCGGCTCGCGCCGGGTCCGCGGTCGCCGCCACGGCTGCCCGCCGGGCCGCGGCGTCGATCGCGCCCAGCAGTTGCGGACGGTCGTACGGCGGCGCGGGCGGTGACGGGCGACGCACCTCCTCGACGAGGGTGCCGGCCAGCGGAACTGACGGACCGTCCCTCCGGGCCCGGGCTGGGTGCGCCATCCGTCGGGCGGACCGCCCGGCGGCCGCGCATCCCGGTGTCCGAGGCGGGGACGGACGCTGCCGGGTCAGGGGAGACGGAGGGTCTGGCCCGGGAGGATGAGGTCGGGGTCGTCGCCGATGGTGTCGTGGTTGGCCCGGTAGAGGGCGGGCCAGCCGCCGGCGAGCTGCTGCGCCTGGGCGATGGCGTCGAGGGTGTCGCCGTCCTGGACCACGACGGTGCTGCCGGTGTCCGGTGCGGGGTCGGTGGCCGTGTCCGGGTCGGTGGCCGTGTCCGGTTCGGCGGCGGCCGGCTGCCGGGTGCCGGGCCGCGGCGACGGGACGGTGTGGTGGCCGGTGGTACGGCCGGCGCGGGATCCGCAGGCCGACCAGGGAGAGAGGCCGCGGCGGGCGGCGAGGTGTTCCGCGACGGCGATCTGCTGGTCGCGGGTGGCGAGGTCCGGGCGGGGCGCGAAGGCGAGGCCGCCGTTGGCGCGCCAGGTCGCCCGGTCGAACTGCAGGCCGCCGTAGTAGCCGTTGCCGGTGTTGGTGTGCCAGCGGCCGCCGCTCTCGCAGGCCGCGATCCGGTCCCAGTCGATCCCCTGTCCGGCGGCCGGCGCGGCAGCCGCGGTCCGGGCGGGGGCGGCGCTTGCGGGGGTGGCGGCGGCAGTCCACAGGCCGGCGGCGCAGGCGAGGGCGAGGAGCAACTGCAGGATCCGGTGGGCCACGGACATGGCGGAGCACTCCCCGAGTGGTCGGCGATCGGGCGGCCGGCGCCCCGGGGGCACCGCCCCTCCAGCGTTCGCACAGCCTGATGCCCGGGCCGGTCGACACCCCGGTGGCATCACCCTCCCGGCCGTGCGACCCCACCCGTGCACCGCACGGCCCGGACGGTCTCGGTCGCGGACGTCCTGCCGGCCACCGGTGACTCGCGGGCGGCCCCGACGGACGGTCAGCCGGTGACGATGCCGGTGACGAGGTTGATGGTGGTGGCCAGGATGCTCGTGCCGAAGACGTAGGAGAGCAGGCAGTGGCGCAGCACGACGGCACGGACGGCGGACGCGGTGACGCTGGTGTCGGACACCTGGTAGGTCATGCCGAGGTTGTAGCTGAAGTAGAGGAAGTCCTTGTAGCACGGTGGTTCGTCGGAGTTGAAGTCGATCCCGCCGGTCGGGGGCGCGAGGTGGAGCTCGGCGTAGCGGGTGGCGTACATCAGGTGCAGTGATGCCCAGCCCATGAAGACGCCGCCGAGTGCGGTCGCTGCGGCGGCGTGGTTGTCGGCGGACCTGCCGAGAAGGAGCAGGAGCACGATGCCGGTGAGGCCGCCGACGGCTGCCGAGACGACGACGAACTCCTCCAGGACGGGCCGGAAGTCCTCGCGCCGGGCGTTGTGGCGGGTCGCGGTGGCGTTCATCGGCCACAGTGCGATCCATCCGGCCGCGACGAAGAACGTCTGGGCCGCGGTGATGCCTGCGAGGATTCCCATCGGCAGGTCGCGCAGCAGCCAGACGAGGACGCCCACCGCCGCTCCGGCAACCAGCGCCCCGTTCAGTCGCGGCAGGGCGGACCGCAGTGACCACCGGCTCATGGGGTCTCACAGTATCCACCTCCGCCGTTCCGCCGGCCCACCCGCGGCCCCGTCGGCGCGTGGTGGCACCCGGTGAACGCGGTGCGGGCGAAGGGGCCGGACGGTCGGTCGGTACTGTGATCCGATCGATCGTCGAGAGAGGTCCACGTGGTGGAGAATCCAGCCGAGCCGCACGCCGCCGCTCGGTCGCCGCTGCTGCAACTGAGCGGGGTGAGCCGCTCGTACGGCGACCGGGAGGTCCTGCATCCGGTGGACCTGACGGTGGCCGCCGGTGAGTGCGTGGCGCTGGTCGGGCACAACGGGTCGGGCAAATCGACGCTGCTGCGGGTCGCCGCCGGCCGCGACCTGCCGACCACCGGCACCGTCCGGTTCGACGGTCTGGAGATGGACGAGAACGACCCGCGGATCAGGGCCCGGGTGGCGGTCGTCGGCGACACGGTCGCCTGCTACCCCGACCTCACGGTGCGCGAGCACCTGCTGCTGGTGGCGGTCGCGCACGGTGTCGCGGGCGCCAGCGAGTGGGTCCAGCAGGTGCTGGAGGACCGGATGCTCGCCGAGCGGGCGGACGCGCTGACCTCCGCCCTGTCCTCCGGGCAGATGCAGTCCCTGCTGCTGGCCTGCGCGCTCGTCCGGCCGCGGGACCTGCTGCTCCTGGACGAGCCCGAGCAGCGCCTCGACCCGGGCGCACGCCGACGACTCGCCGACCTGCTCAAGGGGGAACTCGCGGACGGCGTGGCGGTGCTGCTGGTCACCCACCACGCCGATCTCGCCCTGGCGGTGGCCGACCGGGTGGTGGTGCTGGAGGAGGGCCGCATCGCCCGGCAGGGCGCCCCAGAGGCGATGCTGGCGGCGGAGGCCTCGGCCGCCGGGGCCGCCGGCGCCGCGCACAACGGGGCGGGCCGGTGAGCGCGACCGACGGCACGGCGGTCGCGGCGGAGGACGTGCCCGAGGAACCGGCCGCCACGGCCGACGGACCGCCCGCCGAGTGGGGCGACGAGGACGACTGGACCGACGAAGCGCTGGCCCTGCTGCGGTCCCTGCGGACCCGGTACCGCCTCGACCGGGCCCGCCAGGCGGCCTACGCGCTCTACTGCACCGTGCTCCTCCTGGTCGTCTGGGGAGGCGTGCCGAGCCTGGGCCTGTTCCTGCAGGCCGCGATGGGCGCCGACTACACCGGCCGCGGCCCGGCGCTGCTGGCCGCCGTACCGGGCGGCGTCGCCGCCGTCGGACTGGCCGTCCTCCTGCTCGCCGTACGCGACGGGCTCTGGCGCGGGCCGGTGATGCCGCCGCGGGCCACCATCGACTGGCTGCTCGTCCACCCGGTCCGCCCGGGGCCGGTGCTGCGGCCCTGGTTCCGGCTGTCCTGCGGGCTCGCGGTGTTCCCCGGCCTGGTCGCGGCCGCGGGCGGCACGGTCGTGCTCGGACTGACCGTGCGGGCCGGCCTGCCCGCCGCCCTCGGCTGGTGCCTGCTCGGCGGGACGTGCCTGCCGCTGCTCGGCGTCTGCGCCGCACTGTCCGTGCAGCGCAGCGAACGGGCGGCCCGCCTGGCCCGCCGGCTCACCCCGTACGCCACGGTGCTGGTCCTCGCGCTCGCCGCGCAGAGCGCCCTGGCCGCCACGGGGCACTCCGTCCACTGGCTGGACGAGATGGTGCTGTGGTCGGGCCCGTGGGGCTGGGCGGGGATCGCAGCCCTGGCGCCGACGCCGGCCGCCGTCCCGGGGAGCTGGGCGGCCGGCGCGCTCCTGGCCGCGTCGACCGCCGTGTGCCTCGTGCACGCCGACCGGGCCGCCGCCACCGTGTCGCTGACCCGGCTGCGGGAGCGGGCCAGGAACGCCGCGAGCGTGCTCGCCGCACTGCGGACGGTCGAACTGCGCGCCGCTCGGCTGGCCGTGAACGCCGCCTCCGGAGGCGACCGCCGACTGAGGCTCCGGCTGCCGGCGCCCCGCAGGGCCTGGCTCGTCGTCCACTGGAGGGACGTCCTCGGCCTCGTCCGTTCGCCCGCCCGGCTCGGCCGCGCGGTGCTGCTCACCGTTCCGGCGCTGCTGTGCGCCGTGCCCGCCCGCACCGCCCCGGGGAGCGTCTCCCTGGCCGCCACCGGCCTCGCCCTGACCTTCGGCCACCTGGCCGTCGCCCAACTGCTGGAGCCGGCCCGGATCGACACGGACGACGTGCGCCGGGCGTTCTGGACGCCGTACCCGTTCGCCGGCCTGATGCTGCGCCACGCCGTCGTCCCCACCGTGCTCGGCGTGCTGCTCGGCGCGGCCGGGAGCACGGTGGCCGTGCTCTGCGGCGCAGGTCCCGCGGCCTGGCTGGCACCGGCCGCCGTCCCCGCGCTGGTCGGCGCGGGACTGGTGAACGCCTGCCGGGGCGCGGCCCGCCGCGACCTGCTGTACCGCCCGGCGCGGGCGACCGGCGGTGGCGGCGGCAACCTCGCGGCGTTCGCCGCCTGGTACGCGGCGGGCCCCGCCGTGGCCGTGCCCCTGCTGGCGCTGCCGTTCTCCGCGGCCCTGCGCAGCGGGACGGCGGACTCCCTGGGCGGGGCGGCGGCGTTCGGCGCGGCCGTGGCGGTGGGGCTGCTCTCCTGGGCCCGGGTCAGGGCGGGGAAGCTGGTCGCCCAGGCGCGTCCCGGCCGGGTCGGCTGAGAAAGTGTTGGGTAATCGGGTGATTACTGGTTCTCGAGGTCGTCGGCGAGGCGGCGGGCTGCTTCGGTCTCGATGGGGCCGCGTGGTTCGATCTCCTCGCCGGCGAGGCGGGCGGCCATGAGCCGGATCATGGCGACCTTTATCATTGCTTCGGCGTGCGCGGTCTTGCGCTCGTAGTCCCGTGCCAACCGTCTGCACCGTCCCAGCCAGGAGAATGTCCGCTCGACCACCCACCGGCGGGGCAGCACCTGGAAGCCTTTCACATCCGCGTTTCGGGGCACCGCGACGATCTCCAGCCTCTCGTGCTCGGCCGCCCAGCCGACCAGCCCCGCGTCGACGACGTTCACGTAGCCGCCGTCCACCCAGACCAGCCCGGCCTGCGGAAACACCTCCCGCAGGCCGGCGAGAACCAACTTCGCGCCGGCCCGGTCCTGCACCGAGGCCGAGTGCACGACCGCCCGGAGCACCAGCCCGCAGGTGTCCACCAGCAGGTGCCGCTTGCGGCCCCGCACGCGCTTGCCCGCGTCGTAGCCGATCGCCTGCCCGCCCTGGTGGCTGCGGGCGGACTGAGAGTCCAGCACCGCCGCCGAGGGCTGCGGGTCCCGGCCGTCCGCCACCCGCACCCGCTCGCGCAGCGCGTCGTGGACCCGGTCCCAGGTGCCGTCCGCCGCCCAGACCCGGAACCACCGGTAGGCCACGTCCCACGGGGCGAGGTCGTGCGGAACCAACCGCCAGGCACAGCCACTGACCAGCACGTACAGCACGGTGTCCACGACCAGCCGACGCGGGAACTTCAACCGACGACCCGCCCGGCGCGGATCCCGCACCGGCAACAACGGCTCGATCACCGCCCACTGGGCATCCGTCAACGACGAGTCATAGGACGGCTTGCACACGCAGACACACATGGCGGCGATCATCGCGAACACCACGGCCGCAAAGATCACCGCCCGCGCATCACGTCTCGCAGTTGATCAATTACCCAACACTTTCTGAGGCCCCGGGACCGGGACCGGCCGGCCCGGGACTGGTCCCGGCCCGGGGGCGCAAGCGGCGGCGCGTCAGGTGGCGACGGTGGCGACGGGTTCGAGGCCGTAGGCCCGCGCATAGCCGTTCTCGGTGCCGGCCCGAAGGTCGACGACCTCGAAGTAGCGCTCCCAGAACGGGGTTTCGCGCAGCGCGTCGATGAGGAGCCGGTAGGCGTGGTGGTCCTCGGCCTCCCACACCCAGACGTCGGTGACGCGCACGGAGTAGAACACCGTGTCGTAGAAGCGCGACCGGACGCCGGTGGTCCTGGCCCCGGTGGCCGGCAGGACCTGGGCGGTGAAGGCGTCCACGCGTTCCCGGACGGTCAGGGCGAGCCACTCGGGCGTGGTCCTGACCAGGTCGCTGCTGACACATCGCCGGCTGACGGGCCGTTCGGCCCGCCCGGCGTCACATGTCCATGGCGGAGACCCACACCACGGGATGCCCGGGATCGGTCGAATCCACGGCGAGGAAGCGCCGGCCGCTCGAGGTGTCCTCGGCGTAGGTCATGCCCGGACGGACCGCCGGGTGCAGGCCGCAGGCACCACTCGCATCCTTCGGCGGCCTGCCGGGTACGTAGTAGCTCCAGTCGCCCAGCCCCAGCGTCGTGTCGGTCACGGGCGACGGGAAGCCGCTCACGGCGAGGAAGGCGGAGAGGCCGGCCGGGGTGGTGGTGAACCGCAGATCGAGCGAGGCTTCCCCGAACAGCGGGTGCGTGCTCGCCGTGAACACCAGCCCGGAGGCGTCCTTCGGGACCGACAGACTGAAGTGGTGGACGGCGTCGGCGTAGGAGAGGTTGTTCGCCACGGTGTCCGGGCAGACGCGGGAGTCGGTCTTCGCCACGTGGTTGTCGGGCAGCCCGGAGGTCGATCTCATCGCGGCCACGGCCCCCCAGCCGAGCAACCCCAACACCACCGCCGCGCCGCCGACCAGGTAGAAGGCCACGCCGAGTCGGCCCTTCCACTCCGCACGCCGCGGCAGGTCTCCGCTGTCGGCTCCGGGGCCGGAGGCCTCGCCGTGCGGCCGTCCCTGTGCCACGTCCCCCCCCGGGGCTTGAGCCGTGCCCGGGCACGGCGAACGGACCGGTCGTGCTCGGAGCGCCGCCGGACGGGAGCAGCCTGGCACAGATACTGAACGCGTTCAAGACGATGGCGCCCCGGTCGGCGGTCAGGCGCGGAGTGGGGGTGCCGGTGAGGTGCCGTCTTCGGCGTCGTGGGTGAGGGCACGGTGGCGCAGCCGGTGGAGTGTCCAGCCGTCCAGGTCCTCGATGTCCTCGATGTCCTTGGGCGAGGCGAGGGGGTTGGCCAGCAGCCGGGGGTTCTCCTCGAAGATCTCTTCGACCCGGCGGTGGGAGAGCCGGGCCCGTCCGGTCTCCGGGCACACGTCGCGTGTCGGCGTCCCGACGGGGCCTTGCGGTCGGTGAGGAACACCGGGCCGCGGGTGCGGCGGGCGAGGAGCCGGGGCGGGAGCTGGGCGGTGCCGGACTGCCAGTGGATCCACTCCGTGGCACCGCCCTTGGCGGTGATCCTGTGAGGTCAAGCAGTGTTGGGGGCCTCGCGCTTGACGCGCCGGACGGCATGGGCGCGAGTGGTGACGGAGCGAGGGCGCCGGGTTGCGGTGCGGGGCTGGTCAGACTTCGGCGAGCTGTCCGTCAGAACTTGTGTCCTGGGGCTGTGGTTCGGTGTCGGCTCGCTTCGGAAGGAGAAGGCACAGCGGGATCGCTGCGGCGGTGAACGCGGCGGCCCACCAGAAGGCGTCGCCGAAGCCGGTCGCCAGGTCGGCGGGGGTGTGGGTACCGGCGACGGAGCGCTGGAGGATCACGACCAGGACGGCGGTGCCGATGGAGCCGCCGACCTGCTGGGCGACGCGGCTCATGCTGGAGGCGGCCGGGATTTCGCCGCGGGTCAGGCCGACGAAGGCGCCGCCCATCAGGGCGATCATGGCCGCGCCGAGGCCGAGGCCGCGGACGAACAGCACGGCCATCAGCGTGATGTTGCTGGTGGTGGCGGTGACGAAGCCGAATGGCACGGTGGCGGCGAAGGTGACCGCGAAGGCAAGGACGGCGACCGGGCGGGCGCCTATGCGGTCCATGACCTTCCCGGCCAGCGAGCGGGACAGCAGGGTGCCCACGCCCTGCGGGATGAGCAGCATCGCGGCTCCCAGGGCCGTTTCGCCGCGGACCTGCTGCCAATACAGCGGCATCAGCAGCATGGCGCCGTACAAGGCGGCTCCGGCCAGTAGCAGCAGCACGGTGGAGGAGGCCAGGGAGCGGTGGCGGAACAGGCGGATGTCGAGCAGGGCGGCGGCTCCGCGGCGTAGCGCCCAGGCGGTGTAGCCGGCCAGCAGCGCGACGCCGGCGGCCAGGGGGAGCCCGACCTTGGTGGAGGTGATTGCGTCGGTTCCGCCGAGTTGGGTCAGGCCGTAGACGACTGCGGCGATGCCGGGTGCCAGGAGGAGCATGCCCACGGTGTCCAGGCGGGGGCGGGTTCCGCCGCTGGGCCGGTCGGCGGGCAGGTTGCGCCAGGCCAGCCAGCCGCCGACGAGGCAGAACGGGATGTTGAACAGGAAGATCCACCGCCAGTCGCCGAAGTGCAGGACGGCGCCTCCGATGACCGGGCCTACGACCGGTCCCAGGGCGGTGGGCACGGTGATCAGTGCCATGACCTTGCCGATGTTGCGGCCGTCGGCGGCCTGCATGACCAGGGTGGCCATCAGGACCATCATGATGCCGCCGCCGATGCCCTGGACGACGCGGAAGGCGATCAGGGCCGGTGCGTTCCAGGCCGCGGCGCACAGCATCGACCCCGCGAGGAACAGCGCCAGCGAGAGGATCCACAGGCGTTTGCCGCCGAGTGCGGCCTGGGCCCAGCCGACGGCGGGCATGGTGGCGGACAGGGCCAGCAGGTAGGCGGTGGTGACCCACTGGGCGGTGGCCAGTGTGGTGTGGAGCTGTCCGGCGAGGCTGTCGATGGCGACGCTCATGATCGTGGTGTCGAAGATGACGGCGAGCGCACCGACGATGAGGGTGAACACCAGGCGCCGCACGGCCGGGTCGACTGCGTCCGGCGGGCTGGATGTGGCGGGGTTGCCGACGGCGGCCATGGAGCGCTCCTTAAGATATACAACTCTATCTTTCAGGGGCCAGACTAAGCCGCTATTGTTAGATACACAAGTCTTTCTCATGCGGAGGGGATGACGATGCCGGAGCGGCGCCGCGGAGCGGCCCTGGAGCAGGCGCTGCTCGACGCAGCCTGGGACGAACTCGTCGCCGGCGGCTACGCCAGGTTCACCATGGACGCCGTCGTCAAACGTGCCGGCACCAGCCCCCCGGTCCTCTATCGCCGCTGGTCGGACCGCGACGACCTCGTCCGGGCCACCCTGGTCCACGTCTTGCGGAAGAACGTTCTCAAGGTCCCGGACACCGGCAGCCTGCGCGAAGACGTGCTGACCCTCATGCGGGAGATCAACGCCACGCGGGTCCGGCTCGTCACCGTGATGAGCGTCTACCTGGCCAGCTACCACCTGGAGACCGGGACCAGCCCTGCCGAACTGCTCGACCCCGCCGACACCGGCCGCAAGCAGGCCGTCGACGCGATATTCGACCGCGCCGTCGCCCGCGGCGAGGCAAAGCCCGAGCGCCTCACCGACCGCATCAAGGCCCTGCCGTTCGACCTGCTGCGCCAGGAGATCCTGACGACCTACGCCCCCGCGCCCGACCGGGTCCTCGAAGAGATCGTCGACACGATCTTCCTGCCTCTGCTGCGTTGACCGACCTGGGCCATGTGGAACGACCCGACCGCGACGGACGCCGCGAGTACCACGGGCCGGCCCCGTTTGCGGCTGGTGACAGCATGCTTACCGGCACCCCGAGTGCCAGGACGAGGAAGGTGACCGCACCCAGAACGGCGAACAGCGCGCTCACGCCCCGCTCCAGGCCCGGCGGCGTGCCCGGCCGCAACGGCACCCGGCCGTCGAGACCCACAAGGCCAGGACGATCGCCGACAGGCTCCACCCGAGCAGGAACCCGTCCGACGGCCCGCCGGCTCCAAGCGACGTCATGCGCAGGATGATCCTCCCGCCACCACCGGTCAACGGCGGTTCGCCGGACAGGCGCTGGAGGTGAGTCCGCCTCGCACGCCCCGCCTCCCGAACCGGCGGCCTGCCGTGGTGCGATGGGCGACCATGTCGTGGTTGCAACCAGCTCGACGAACGGAGAGCCCGTCATGACGACCATCGCGTACGGAACGCACCCGGACCAGGTGGCGGATCTCCACCTGCCACCGTCCGGCGCGGGGCGGGCGCCGGCGCCGCTCGTCCTGCTGCTGCACGGCGGCTTCTGGCGCGAGCCGTACGACCGCTCGGGGCTGACGCCACTGGCGGGGGACCTGGCCTCGCGCGGGTGGGCGGTACTCAATGCGGAGTACCGGCGGGTGGGTGGGGACGGCGGCTGGCCGACGACGTTCCTCGACGTCGCCCGGGCCGTCGACGTGCTTCCCGACGAGGCCGGCCGGGTCGCCGGAGGGGCGGTGGACACCGGCCGCGTGTTCCTGCTGGGACACTCGGCCGGCGGACACCTGGCGCTCTGGGCGGCCCTGCGCCACCGTCTGCCCGAGGGGTCGCCCGGCCGGAGCGCCGAACTGCCCGGGCTCGCCGGTGTGGTGGCCCTGGCCCCGGTCGCGGACCTGCGAGGGACGTACGACCTCGGTTCCGGTCGTGGAGCCGTGGCCGACCTGCTCGGTGGCGGTCCCGCGCAGGTCGCCGATCGGTACGCCGCCGCCGACCCGGCGGCCCTCGGGAAGGTCGACCTGCCGACGGTGGTGGTGCACGGCGAGCGGGACGAGAACCTGCCCGTGGAGATGGCCCGCCGCTACGCCGCGGCCGTCGGAGCCCGCCTCGTCACCCCCGGGAACTGCGGCCACTTCGACCTCGTCGACCCCCGCTCCCCGGCGTGGCGACTCGTCGTCGGGGCCCTGGACGACCTCCTGGCCACATCGCGGGAGTGACACCGGGCCGGACGCCCCGCACGCCCGGATCGGCGCGCTGCCCGGGTCCACGACGGGGCCGCCGGTCGCGTACCGGCGGCCTCGTTCTGCTGGGAGTGTGTCGGGCGGCGAGGACGGTCCGACGCGCGGGCCCGGTGTGCTCAGACGCGGTCGGCCGCGATCAGGAGGTACTGGAACGAGCCGTCCTTGTAGGAGTTGATGAATGCCTCCTCGATGCCGGTGACCAGCGAGGACGTGGCCCGCAGCTCCCAGTAGGGCAGGGTGGCCGCGGTCAGGTCGATGACGGCCTGCGGGACGAGGCGGTTGTCGGCCATGGCCTGCAGGTACTCCCGGCGGGAGTGGATGTTGCACTCGAAGTGCGCATTGATCTGGGAGACCCACTTCGAGGGCTGGCCGTAACGGGGGTTCCAGCAGCCGGTGATGGTGACGTAACGTCCCCCGACGCCGAGGATCCGCGAGTGCTCGGCGAAGAGGTCGTGGAGGTCGACGTACATGCTCGACTCGTTGTTCCACGAGGCGGAGACCTGCCCGGTCTCGAAGGGCATGCCGAGCATGTTGCACACGCGGGCGCGCACGTGGTCGCCGATGCCCAGCTCACGGGCGCGCCCGTTCGCGAAGTCGGCCTGCTTGGCCGACAGGGTGACGCCCTCGACCTTGCATCCGAAGCGCTGGTGGGCCATCACCATCGACCCGCCGCGGCCGCAGCCGGCGTCCACGAGGGTCCCGTCCGCCCCGATCTCCCCGAGGTGGTCCAGGAGCACGTCGGTCTGCGCCGACTCCAGGCGGTGCAGCTCGGCGATCAGCTTCTTCTCGTAGGTGCTGTCCTCGGTGTCGCCGAGGGCGTCGTGGTCGATGTCGCCGATGCCGTAGTGGTGGTGGTAGAGCCCGTCGACGTCGCCCAGACGCAGGTTCACGGGCCGGGCCTCATGGTCCCAGTAGCGGGCGATGTCGCCCTGGTAGGGAGTCGCCGGGGCGGGGATCACGGCCGAGGGGGTGGCGGTGGCGAGCTGAGTGTTGGTCACAGATGAGTCCGTTCTTACCAGAAATCGGGCAGGCTGTAGCGGTAGGTGTTGGTCTGGTGCCAGTAGTGGTTGCCGTCGACCCATGCGGCCACGCCGCGCAGGAAGCGCAACGCGCTGGGGTGCGGAACCTCGGCGGCGAGGTCGGCGGCCGCGGTCTCGAAGGCGTGCATCAGGTCGTTGTGGACCTCGACGGCCTTCAGGTAGGCCTCGCGGACGGAGCAGCCCTCACGCTCGGCGATCACCACCGGCAGGTTCAGGTGCCGGCCGGGACTGGCGAGTTCCTTGGTGTACGAGTACAGGTCGTTGACGATGGTGGTCGCGTTCCCGGCGAGCGCGATGACCCGCTGCATGGCGGGCAGGGCGTGCAGGTCCGCCGGGAGCTCGTACCCGCCGACCGTGTCGGTGATGGTCGGGCAGGGGCGGAAGTTGTTGAACTGGCGCATCGCCAGGTACTCCCACACCTCCGGTACGTAGTCCGTCTCGGCCCAGGCCGCTTCCGCGAGGTATCCCAGGTGCAGCCGGGCCATGTCGTGGCGGAACCGGTCGGCCTGGGAGTGACCGGCCTGCTGGACGAAGTACTGCATCGCCGAGCGGTACGCCCGCCGCGGCGCGTCCGCGTGGAGCGACTCCGCCCAGTCCGGCTGGTACTCGGTCGTGGTGTGGAGGGGGTCGAGCGCGGTGTGGGCCAGCAGCAGGCGGCCGCCGAGGCCGACGGGAGAGCCGCCGTGGTCCTCGCAGTAGCAGTCGTCGAGGGCGTTCTCGGCCGCCATCAGCCGTGTGGCGATCATCAGGTGATCGACGGTCGGGGCGTCGGGATGGCACGCGACCATGTAGCGGCCCAGCGAGAACCCGTCGAACTGGTCCTCCCAGTCCGGGGGGAACAGCTCGACCTCCTCCACCGCCCACGCCTTGATCCTGCGGCTGACCTCCTCCACCCGGTGGGCGTCGGGCTCCGGGACCGGGTGGTGGTAGAGACCCGGAACCGGCCTGCCCGCAGCCGGTTCCGCCGGCGCGGCCACCACCTCGGCCGCGGCCACCACCTCCTGCCGGGGCAGGTAGAGCCCCGCCGTGCCCAGACCGCTGGGGCCCCGCAGGATCTGCTGCAGCGCGGGGCTCGGCGTCCGTGCCGCAACGGCACCCTGCGGCATGGACGTGCCGACCGGGTCGCCGCTCGGAACGGGTCGGGTCCCCGGGGCCGGAGGGAGGACCGGAGGCGGCCCGGGCAGGCTGCTGCGCCGGGCTCCGCCGCCGTGGCCGAGGGAGGGAGGCCCGGGGCGGGACGTGGCGGAGGGCAGGCTCGACTGCCCTGGCAAAGGCACAGGGACGGGCATCCGTGGCTCCTTGGTGAGGTGAGGGACGTCTCGGATCCGGGCACGCCGGACGGGGCCGAGGGGGTGCGTGCTGCGGCCGCCGGCAGCCAGGAACTTCAGGGCCGTCCCGCGCGCACGGCCGTCCCGCGCACGGCCGTCCGGGCCGTACCGGAACGTGCCGGGCCGTACCGGACACGCCGGTCCGCACCGGACGCCGGTCCGGTACCGCGCAGCACGCATGACCGACGCACCGGTTGCTCGGCTCCGGTGTGCGGCGGATCCCGCGGTGGACGCGCCGCACGGCAGCGCGCCGCACACCGCTCTCCGTGCGCCGGGCCGACGTGATCCGGCGAAGACAGTCGGAACCGGGCTCGTGGCCCTAGCCGTTCCTGCGGCCGATCTGCACGTTCTCCAGCACGCCGAGCGCGTCGGGCACCAGGATCGCCGCGGAGTAGTACGTGCTGACGAGGTAGGAGATGATCGCCCGATCGTCGATGCCCATGAACCGCACCGACAGCCCCGGCTCGTACTCGTCCGCCAGCCCGGTCTGGTGCAGACCGATGACTCCCTGCTTGTCCTCCCCCGTCCGCATCACGAGGATCGAGGTGGTGTTCTCCCGACTGATCGGGATCTTGCTGCAGGGCAGGATCGGAACTCCGCGCCAGGCCGGAACCTGCTGTCCGCCGAGGTCGACGTGGTCCGGGTAGAGCCCGCGGGCGTTGAACTCCCGGCCGATGGCCGCGATCGCCCTGGGGTGGGCGAGGAAGAACCGGGAACCACGCCGACGGCAGAGGAGTTCGTCGAGGTCGTCCGGGGTCGGCGAACCGGAGTGGGTCTGGATCCGCTGCTTGAAGGCGGCGTTGTGGAGCAGGCCGAACTCGCGGTTGTTGATCAGCTCGTACTCCTGGCGCTCGCGCAGCGCCTCGACGGTGAGCCTGAGCTGCTCCTCGGTCTGGTTCATCGGACCGTTGTAGAGGTCGGCGACCCTCGTGTGGACCCGCAGCACGGTCTGGGCGACGGACAGCTCGTACTCGCGCGGCTTGAGTTCGTAGTCGACGAACGAACCGGGCAGCTCGACCTCGCCGGTGTGGCCGGCCGACATGGCGATCTCGGCCTCGCCGTGGCGGTTCTGCCGCTGGAGCGGGATCGCCGAGAACCGTTCGACGTGCGCCCTGAGGCCCGGCGCCGCGGCCAGCACGGCATCGAAGTCCGCCCGCGCGAGCGTGAGCAGGGTGCCGGCCGTCTGGGCGGTGGCGGTGCAGTCCCACGTCGCACCGGCGTCCAGCAGGGCGTGCTCGCCGAAGTGGTCGCCGTCGGCCAGTACGGCGACGGACACCGCCTCGCCGTACCGCCCCTCGGAGGTCTGGCCGATCCGGCCGTGGGCGATCAGGTGGATCCGTTCGGCAGGAGCGCCGCGCTCCACCAGCACCTCGCCCGCACGGAAGTCGCGCTGTTCGCAGCGGCCGGCGAGCGCGGTCAGCACGGCCACGTCGTCGAAGCCGCGCAGCACCGCGAGTTCGCCGAGCTCGCGGGGGATCACCTGGACCCGGGCGCCGTTCTGGACGAACTCGATGCGCCCGTCCCCGACGGTGTACGTCAGCCGCCGGTTCACCCGGTAGGTCCCGCCCTTGGTCTCCACCCAGGGGAGCATCCGCAGCAGCCAGCGGGAGGTGATCTCCTGCATCTGCGGAGCGGACTTGGTCGTGGTGGCGAGATTTCGAGCAGCAGCCGTGCCCAGGCTGCTCTGTCCAGTCGGCTCCGACTGCGCCGACTGGCTGGTGTCCACCGTCATCGAGCAGGCTCTCCTTCAGTAACAGCGGCGACCGGCACGGTCCACGTCGCACGTGACCGGGGCGGACGGAGCGAACGTCCACGCAGGCCGCTGGCCTCAGGGAGCAAACTAGCCGTCGGCGCGGCCAGTTGGCGCTGTACACCCTTCGCATTGCCTCGATGTGGTGATCTTTTTCGTCAGCATGTTTGTGCTCGGACCGGCCGCATGCGATTCAGCGCTCGGCCGCACCGGGGTCCGTACGGTCGGGGCGGCGGAGAGGTTCGTCGGGCACCGGAACGGGCAGAGCCTGGAGCATGACGACACCTGCCAGGCATCGCCGCCGCCGCCGACCGTCCGCGACCGCTGCTCCGGACCGGTTCGCCGGCGGCTGCTGCCGGACGTGGTCCAGCGAGCACATCGCTCCGGGCGGGGTGGTCGTCCGGACGTTGTGGCACGAGCCCGCCTGCAGGTCGGGTGCCGACCGGTGACCTCCGGCAGGGATACGGTGGCGCTACACGGGTGATACGTGCCGTCCCTAGGTTGGTCCGGAGAGGGGTGGTTCCGTCGGCTGCCGACCGGTTCCGGCCGGCAGGCCCGCGCGCACCCCGCGCCCTTGTGCTCGAAGGACGAACGTGCCGTGCGAGCGGGGCGGTTCCGCGAACCGCGGCTGCGGAGCGCGGCCGTGGGCCGGCCGCGCCGCCGCGGCGGGCCGGCCGTCGGTGCCAGGGGCGCTGACCACCGCCGCCGTGCCACTCCGCGGCGCGACGGCCTTCCGGAAGGACACCCGTGACACCCAGCAAGACCGTCGGTTCCCCGGCCCGCAGGCGTCTCCTGCGGGCCGCCCTGGTGGGTACGGCGCTGGCCGGCGCGATCGGCCTGACCACCACGACCGCATCGGCCGACGCCTCCGTCGCCAGCTTCACCCTCGCCCAGCGCGACTGGACCCCCGGCAGCCACGCGGCGGCGGACAACGGCATGGCGGAGCTGGACTTCCAGTCCGACGGCAACCTGGTGCTCTACAAGTTCACCGGAGCCGACGCGTACCCGGTCTGGGCATCGGGGACCAAGGGCAAGGGCGTCGTACGGGTGGACTGGTCGAAGTCCGGCTACGTGAAGCTGCTCGACGCCTCCGGTGGCATCGTCTGCACCCTCGGCGCCCTCAACCCGGCGCCCGGCGGGCACGCCAGGCTCAAGGACGACGGAAACCTCGTCTTCTACAACACCAGCGGCAAGGCCACCTGGTCCACCGGCACCTCGGGCTCGACGCGGGGCAACCTCAACTACTGCTACACCTGAGCGGCTCCGCCGCCGCACACCGGGCGCTGTTCCGGGACACCCGGTGTCCCGGGGCAGCGCCCGCTGCTTTCGCCCGCCGCGTCCGGCCGTTGCTTTCGCCCGCCGCGTCCCGCCGCGGCGTCGGCCCGCAGCGGCGCTGGGCGGGGCGGAACGCCGAAGCCCCGCCACCGGGACGGGCCGCCGTGGGGCGGGATCCGGCCCGGTGGCGGGGCCACCGTCGGCGGGTCAGCCGCAGTGGCTCCAGGGGCTCTCGTACGCGCTCTGGTCGAAGTCGCTGAAGAAGCCGCCCCACTTGACGCACTTGCCCTCGGCGTGGGCGTACACCGGGCCGGCGTAGGACTTGTAGTAGCCGGTGTCGGACTTCCGGGCGCTGCCCTGGACGGTGAGGTCGGCCGACATGTGCACCGGGTCGCCCCCGTTCCCGCGGATGGTGACCACGCAGTTGTAGCCGTTGGAGCTGTTGTAGGTCAGGTAGACCCACACGGTGCGGTTGATGAGCTGTTCGGAGTCGACGACCTTGTAGCCGGGGCCGCAGAGCTCCGTCGGCGAGGCGGTGAGGGCCGAGGCCTCGGGCGCGGTCATCACGGTGGCGGCTGCGGCCATCGCGAGGGCACCGAGGACGGAGACGAGCTTCTTGCGCAAGGGAGGACTTCCTTTCCGGTGTCGAACACCAGGCGGTTCGACACGTTGAGCTGTGCGAGTCGGTCCGGGGCGGGAGGCTTGCCGGGACCGCGGTGCGGGGGTGTCGCTCAGCAGCCCTGGGTTCCGCTCGACACGGAGTACTCGTGGCCGGCCCAGACGATGGAGCCGTAGGCGTAGACGCAGTAGTTCGCCGTGCCGGTCACACCGACCGGTCCGGCGTTGTAGGCGAACGACCCCTTGTCGGTGCGCGACGTGGCATCCACGGTGCAGCCGCCGCCCGTACCGGACTTCTGCAGGCACCGGTAGATCTCGACGCCGGTCGTGGCCGAGACGCCGTAGGACGCCCCCCGGTGGTAGAAGCAGGCGCTGTTCGTCCCGCCGTTGCTGCTGTTGTAGTAGATGACCAACTCGCCGATGGCACTGCCGTCGTGCGAGACGGTCCGGTCGTACGTGACGGTGCCGGAGCAGGAGGTGGCGGCCTGCGCGGTGGAGGACGCGAACAGGCTGACGCCGGCGAGCAGCGCCACACCGGCGAACACGGCGAGGACTCGGCGGAGGACGCGCATACGGAACCCTGTCTGAGGCGGATCATCGATGATCGATCGAACGTCGGCCATGCTGGCGCAGCCGCGTAGCGCCGCCGTATCGCTGCCGGGGCACCTGCCCGCCTCGGACCACGGGGAGAACACCCGCTGCCCCGGGCCGCGTTGCTCTGCGGACACCGGGTCGCCGTCGTCGTCGCCGGTCGGCTCCGGGGTGGCGCGAGGACGGGAAGCACCGGGGCGCGAACGGCGGGTGCGTCTACCGTTGAGCCAGAGGCAGCCGAGGCGGACGTGGAGGCGGCGATGAGGGTCGTGTTCGTGCATGGGGCGTGTGTGCGGGACGGCTCGTGGTGGTGGCACCGCACTGCCGAGCTGCTGCAGGAGCGAGGGGTCCTGAGCGCGGCGCCTGGGCTGCCCAGCTGCGGGGAGGCAGGCCGGCCCGGGGGCGGCAACGGTCCGGGGCTTGCGGAGGACGTCGCGGCGGTGCGGCAGGCGCTGCTGGACAGCGACGAACCCACGGTCGTGGTCGCCCACAGCTACGGCGGCATCGTCACCGCGGAGGCCGCCGCGGGAGTCGGGTCGGTACGCCACCTGCTGCTGGTCTCCAGTTACCTGCCCGAGGTCGGGCAGAGCCTGTCGGAGTTCGGGGACGGCCGTCCCGCCCCCTTCCTCGACGTCGACCCCGACGCGGGCACCTTCGGGGTCCGCCCCGAGCTCCTGGTGGACACGTTCCTGCAGGACTGCGACCCGGAGGTCCAAACGCAGGCGGCGCACCACCTGGCCCGGCAGAGCGTGCGGGTGACGGGGCAGCCGGTCGCGGCGGCCGCATGGCAGCAGGTTCCGTCGACCTACCTCGTCTGCAGCCAGGACCGGGGCACCCCGCCGCACCTGCAGCGCGAGTTCGCCCGCCGGGCCGGCCGTGTCGTCGAACTCGACGCCGGACACCACCCGTTCCTGTCCCGTCCCGCCGCGGTCCGGGACCTGCTGCTCAGCCTGTGAGCGGGGGCAGGGGTACGGGCCGAAGCCCCCGCCGGAGCCGAGCGTCCGCCGGCCGGCGAAATCCGTCCCCGCCCGATCCTTCGCCGTGGGCTACGCGGGTTCCAGCAGGACGGCCGGGAGGGAACCGTTCATGACCGCATCCCTCGGCAGGGAAGCCACGCACATCTGGGCGGTGCGCAACCCGGACAAGCTCCGCTCTTGGCAGCTGTCGTGACCGTCCGCGCGGGCCGGTGGTGGGTGTGCCGTCCCGGCGCACACGCCCCGGGGAGTCGGCCCAGGACCCGGGGAGTCAGCCGAGCGCGCGGGAGTCAGCCGAGCGCGCGGTCGAGGTTGAAGGCGGCGCTGATCAGCGAGAGGTGGGTGAACGCCTGCGGGAAGTTCCCGAGTTGTTCTCCGGTCCGGCCGATCTCCTCGGCGTAGAGGCCGAGGTGGTTGCCGTAGGTGAGCATCTTCTCGAAGGCCAGCCGGGCCTCCTCCAGGCGTCCGGCGCGGGTGAGCGCCTCGACGTACCAGAAGGAGCAGATCGAGAAGGTGCCCTCGGAGCCCCGCAGGCCGTCCGGGCTGGCCTCCGGGTCGTAGCGGTAGACCAGCGAGTCGGAGACCAGGTCCGCGGTGAGCGCTTCCAGGGTCGAGAGCCACTTGGGGTCGGTGGGCGAGATGAACTTGGCCATCGGCATCATCAGCACGGAGGCGTCGAGCACGTCGTCGCCCAGGCCCTGGGCGAACGCCCTGCGCTCGGCCGACCATCCCTGTCGCATGATCTGCCGATAGATCGCGTCCCGGTTCTGCCGCCAGCGCGGAAGATCGGCAGGCAGGCCGCGCCGGTTGGCCATCCGGATGGCACGTTCGAGCGCCACCCAGCACATCAGCCGCGAGTAGACGAAGTTCCTCCGGCCGCCCCGGGTCTCCCAGACGCCCTCGTCGGGCTGGTCCCACTGGTCGCAGAGCCAGTCCACCACGGCGCCGACCTCGTCCCAGTGGTCGCTGCTGATGGGCTGCCCCCACTTGTCGTACAGGTAGACGGAGTCGATCAGCGCTCCGTAGATGTCCAGTTGGAGCTGCTGGGTGGCGGCGTTCCCCACCCGTACCGGTGCGGACCCCAGGTGGCCCTCCAGGTGGCGCAGCTCGGACTCGGGCAGGTCGCAGCGCCCGTCGATGCCGTACATGATCTGCAGTGGGCCGGTCGCGTTGGTGCCGCGCATGATCCCGTGCTCGGAGATGAAGCCCATGAAGGCCTCGGCCTCCGAGGTGAAGCCGAGGCGGAGCATGGCGTAGACGCAGAAGGCGGCGTCGCGGACCCACACGTACCGGTAGTCCCAGTTGCGCTCACCGCCTACCTGCTCGGGCAGGCTGGTCGTCGGCGCGGCCACGATCGCGCCGGTCGGTACGTAGGTGAGCAGCTTCAGCACCAGCGCGGAGCGGTGCACCATCTCCCGCCACCGGCCGCGGTAGCGTGAGCGGCCCAGCCACTGGCTCCAGAACCGGACCGTCGCCTCGAACTGCTCCTCCGCCTCGGCGCGCGGACAGGCCCGGGGGCGGAGGCGGTCGCTGATCCGGTCGAGGGCGAACACCACGGACTCGCCCTCGAGGAGCTTGAAGTGCGACCACACGTCCGTGCCGTCGCACTCGAGCGGCGCGGTGGAGGTCAGCGCCAGCGAGAGCGACGGGGACTCGAAGACGGCCTCGTCGGCCTGCAGGCGGACGGTGTGCGCCTCGGCGCCGTAGCCGAAGCGGGGGGCTATCCGCGCGGCGAACGGGAGTGTCCCCCGAACGCACATCACCCGCCGGATCAGCCGGTGCCGGGCCGCCTCGCGCGACTCGTCGACGACCGGCATGAAGTCCTGGATCTCCGCGACGCCGTCGGCGGCGTAGAACCGTGTGATCAGCACATTGGTGTCGGGGAAGTAGAACTGGCGGGTGCGCGTCGGCACGTCGGCGGCCAGTTCGAACGATCCGCCCCGGTCGGCGTCGAGGATCGAGGCGAACACGCTCGGTGCGTCGAAGCGCGGGCAGCAGTACCAGTCGATGGTGCCGTTCGTCCCGACGAGCGCGGCGGTGCGGAGATCACCGATCAGGCCGTGCTCGGATATCGGCAGATAACGCGGGCCGTCCACGTGTCCGGCTCCGTTCCCGAACTCCATGCCGGCCTCCCTACCGTTTCGCCGTGGGCAGGTGCGGGGCTCAAGAGGACCTTGCCTTTCATGGTAGATCGCCCCCGGTGCTCGCGCGGGGGAGCGGCGGGCCTGAGCACCGGCCGGTACGCGCTCGGCACCCGTAGGTGCCGGTCGCGAACGTCCGCCCGTCGGTGCAGGTCCGCGGGGCCTGCACCGTGGGGCGGACGTCGCCGCACCCGCGGCAGGGCCGTCCGCGCCCTAGTCGTTGTCGATCTTGTTGCCGCTGGGGTTGAGGACGTACCACCCGGCGCCGAAGGCCTTGGAGCCCTCGCCGGTGGTGTCACCGGGCTTGTGGTCGCCGGCGTAGTAGTAGAGCGGGTGACCGTGGTAGGTGACCTCGGTGCGGTGGTCGGCGCGGGTGATGGTGCTGAGGTCGGTGGCGTTGACCCCGGCCCCGGCCTGGGGGGTGCCGGTGGTGGTCAGCGGGGGCCAGGCGACCGCGCAGGCGCCGTCGCAGGCGGACATCGTCGGGCTGTCCTTCTCGAAGAGGTACAGCGTGCGCCCCTGACTGTCGGTCAGGATCTTGCCGAGGTTCGAGTCGTGCACCACGACCGCCGTGCCCGTGGCGCCGGGCTGGCCGGAGGTCTGGGACCCGGAAGCCGGGGCGGACGAGGCCGGCGGGTAGGCGACGGAGGGCGCGGTGGCGGAGTTCGAACCACCGCCGCTGCTGCCGCAGGCCGCTGCTCCCAGGGCGAGGGCGGGCAGCAACCCGGCCGCCCAGATGAGACGTCGCATGGTCGGCTCTCCTTTCGAGCGGATTGCCGGCCCCGGTGTGGCGGCCGACCGAGCCGTTCACCTTCCAGTACGTGCCGGAGGGCGCCCGCGTTCATCCGTGTACGGCGGGACTCCGGGGCGGTCCGCCGGCCCTCACAGACCGGGGGCCCCGTATCCGTTCAGGTACCAGAGCGCGGCCGTGTACCAGAGCACGCCGATCGCGCAGACCAGCACGCCGCCGGCGAGCGGCAGCGCCCAGCCGGGCAGCCGGCGGTTGCGCACCACGATCACCTTGGCCACGAACGCGCCGTACAGCACGCAGCCGGTGATCGAGTGCAGGGCCACCCGGGAGTCGCTCAGCTGCACGCCGTAGGTGACCAGGCAGTGCTGGGCGATCGGTAGCGAAAGGAGGAAGGCGGCCAGTCCGACCAGCCGGTGGACGGTCGGGACGGGCCTCGGCGCCGGGCGGGGCGCACCCGGCAACCGTCGGTACATCCACAGCGCGAGCAGGAGCTGGACCAGCGCCAGGCCGAACAGCACGCTGCCCAGCTGGGCCTTCAGCCGGGTGGCATCGTCGCCCTGCTGGCCGAAGAAGCTGCTGGTGTAGTCGGGGGTGTGGGCGCGGCCGTACCAGTAGAGGCCGAGTGAGACGGCCACAGGCGCGAGCCACAGCAGCGCCTGCCACGGTCGGCGCCGGGGCGGGTCTTGGGGAACGGGTGGTCGCATCGGGGCTCCTCGGGCGGTCGGCCGTGGCTCCTCACCATGTGCCACAGGCCCCGGCCTCGCATCCATCAGGCGCGCCGGTCCGCCGGGAACGTCTGTTGCCCGCGCCCGCCTCCCGCCGCAGCCTGATCGGCGTGCCGGCCGCACGGGACACCGCTCCCGGGCACCGCTCCCGGCACGCGCATCCGTACGGCCGTGCGTAGTCGAATGACCGCCTCGACCACCCAGGGTCTTTCGAGAACGGTCCCGGGGGAGGACGCCCGACCCGGTGGCCCCGCCGCCGTCCCAGGCCGCCATGGTCCGCCGAAGCCGGATCGGCCCCATGACGTTCCCGCCGCGTGGCGTCAGCGGGACCGGCTGTGGCGGGCAGGCGCTGTCCTGACCTCCGTGCGCGGCAGCAGCGGATGGCCGGGTCGCGTCGGTTTCTCGGGGGATTGATGCGCCGTTCGGCGGTGCTTCGTCGCTTCAGAGGGGGGTGAGGATGTCCTGGTGGGCGCCGTCGAGGACGAAGCCGTTGTCCCAGCGGACCCGGACCGTGACCCGGTTCCCCCGTTCCCGGTGCGCGGCCCACTCCGGTTCGAGCGCGGCGATCTCCGTCTCCAGCCGCGTCCGGCTCGCCTCCGGCATGGTGTGGCCGTAGTCCTCGAGGAGCGCTTTGAGGCGCTGGTACTCGCGGACCTCGTCGCTCTCCGGGAGTTCCCCGTCCACCCGCTCGACGGTGCCCTCGATCCCGGCGCCCAGGGAGAGGAAGCCGACGACGGCCCCGGGCTCCCCGGCGACTGTCTCGCCGATCCCGAGGTCCTCGGCCAGCCTGACGCGCCGGCCTTCCTCCAGGGTCATCCGTCTCTGCCTCTCCGTCGATCGGTGCCGCCGGCGCGGTCGGCCTGCGGTCCCGACCATTATCCGTCGGGTGCGTCGCCGTGCCGGGACGTGGGCCGGGCCGCGTCCTGACGACGGAGCCCGGCCGGGTTCCGCCCGACGCGGGTTCGGCCCACGGCGTTCTGACGGCCGTTCGGCGCTCGACCGGTGTTCGGTTCCGCCGGACGGCGCGACCGAGGAGCGCACGCCGAACCACTGCTCGGCGCCGTACTCCCGCCCGGCCCCCGGCCCCGGCCGCCGGCTGGCGGAGCACGGGCCGCTCGGTCCGTATCGGCACCCGGACCGCCCAGGGCGCGGATGGCCGCATCGTCACCGACGCCTGCCTCTGACGGCCACCCGGGCACCCCGCGACGGAACGCAACCCGGCCGCGAGCGTTCGGGGCCGTGAGTGGAATCGACGCGCGGGCCGTCAGGGCCTTGCCCGCCACGGGTCCCCACCGGCATCCGTCCTGCCGGCGTACCCCGATGCCTCGCGCGCCGGATCCCCGACGGCACTTGGGGTACCTGGCACTGCCGGACGCGGCGTCACCTCGGTCGATCCCGCGGCCCGCCGCACACGCTCGGCCCGCTGTGCCTCCGGATGGTTGCCGACGGCCTCCCGCGCGTTCGCAGGCCCGGCCCGGGCCGTCGGGAGCGGACAGGCCACCGCCGGCGAATCCACACGTGCCGCTTCAAGCCCCGCAGGCGGAACCGCCCCGCGCCCCTCCAGGCCCTGTCCCCCCGCGCGTCGAAATGCCGCCCCGAGTCCCGCTCGCCGATGCCGACCGGCTGTCCGCGAAGCCACGCCGCGTCAGGCGATGATGTGACCGGCCGTTCGGAGGGCGGCCCGCGCGGCCGCCACCCGCTCGCTCGGCACCAGGACGACGTCGGCGTGGAAGGTCGACGCCACGAAGACCGGGATGCCGTCGGCGGCCAGCGGTGCGAGCAGGGCGGCGAGCATGCCCGGCACGTCGACCGCGTGGGCGGTGTCGCCGCCGTAGAACGCGGTCCAGCGGTCGCGCTCGTCGGGCCGTGCCGGGCGGATGACGGTGAGGCCCTCCGGGGCGCGGACCAGAGCGAGCCACTCGCCGTCGGGCGCCGGGGCGCCGTCGCCCAGGTGCTCGACGACGAACTCGCCGGGCAGGACGCGGAGCTGCTGGGAAACGGCGGGTACCATCCGGGCAGCATGCCACGTGTTTCGCTCCCGGACCTGTGCAGCCCCCGGATCTGTCCAGCCGCCGGACCCGTGCAGCCCCCCGGTCCGGCGCCGGCCGCGGCCGTGGTTGCCTCCGTGCATGGGGAGATCGTGGATCGAGTACGGCGGCCGCGGGTTCTGGGCGGCCGACTGGCAGGCCGAGGTGTGGCTGCACCTGCTGGCGCAGCAGGCGGGTCGGGTGGCGGACCGTCCCGCCTGGCTGGAGGCGGCCCGTGCCGAGTGGGCGGAGGCCGCGGGGACCGGGTTGGTGGGCTGTGTGCCGTCGGGCCTGGACGAGTGGCTGGCCGGCGATCCGGCACGGGCCGCGGCCGTGCTCCGGCTCGTGGCGGAGGTGGAGCGGCGGGTCACGGCCTGGGCACCGGCGATTCCGTGCGACGCGGCGAACGCCCTCGGGGCCGGCGGCCCGGGTGACGTGTTCACCGGGGACGTCCCGGTCGGTCCGCTGCTCGACGTCGGCGCAGCTCTCGCCGGGCTGCTGCGCGACGGGCAGGCTGCGGACCCTTGCGGCGAGCCACAGGCAGAGTAATGATGATTACATGATTACGTCGGAGCAGGAGGCCCTGCGCGGCTGGTTCACCGGCCGGCTGCCGGACGGGCTGTACAGCGAGCTGGTCGAGATCACCGTGGACCGGGAGGAGATCACGGTGATCGGGCGGATCCCTCCGCCGGAGCTGGCGGACGGGGTGTCGGACGCCGAGCGGGAGGCGGCGGTCGAGGGGCGGATCGCGGAGTTCCGCGAGCGGACGCGGGAGGCGCGGATGGGCGTCGCACGGGAGGCCGAGCGGCGCTATGGCCGCAAGGTGTCCTGGGGTGCCGAGTGCGCCGGTCTCCGCGGGCTGTTCACCACGGTGTCCGCACCGGTCATGACGCGGCTGCGGCAGCCGGAGCGGCAGGTGCTGGACACCCTGGTCGAGGCCGGGGTGGCGCGCAGCCGGAGCGAGGCGCTGGCCTGGTGCGTGCGCCTCGTCCAGAAGCACTCCGAGTCGTGGCTGGACGAACTGCGCGACTCGCTGGAGAACGTCCGGCGCCTGCGCGCGCAGGGGCCGGACGCCTGAAGGTCGTTCAGCGTGCGCCCTGCGCGTCCGCCACGCCCGGCCCGGACACGGCCGGCCCCTCCCAGAACTGCGCCAGCGCACCGTCCTTGAACGGGCTCGGGCTGACGCTCAGCTCCCCGGCGAACGGCCGGTCGAGGACCAGCACCAGCAGCAGGCTGAAGCCGATCAGCGCCGCGACCGAGCCGACGAACAGCAGCTGGATGCGGCGGCTGCGGATGCCGTAGAGGAAGGTGAGCGGCAGGATCACCACCGCGCCGCCGTACACCAGGATCTGGAGCAGGCCCGGCAGTTGCTGTCCGCTCTGGGTGATCCTGGCCCGGCGCTGGCCGGCGACGTTGCCGAGGCTCTCCACCGCCTGGTCGTAGAAGGCCTGCTCGGAGTGGGTGTCGGGCTGGTAGGCCTGCAGCGACCGGTAGACCGCCTCCAGCTTGGCGGCGGTGCGGTTGTAGTCGCCCTGTCCGGCCCGCATCAGCGGCCACTGCTGCTCGACCACGGCGTGCACGTACCCGTCGACGGCGTGGTTCACCCGGTCGCGGTCCGCAGCCGGAAAGGCCTGGGCGTCGCGGACGATCTGCGCGGCGGCGGTGGCCTCCGAAGCGACCACGGTCTCCGCGTTCTCCAGCTGTGTCCACAGCGTCACGATGACGAAGGCCAGGATCACGCCGTAGATGGCGCCGAACATGCTGAGCACCACGCCCACCATGTCGTTGTGCGTGCCGTCAGCGGTCTGCGGATAGCGGCGCCGGGTCAGCGCACTGCCCAGCACGGCGAGGACGACGATGCCGCCCACGACGACGGCGCCGAGGGTGAACGTGGAGAGGTTGTTGAGCAGCCAGACCTCCACCGTCAGACTCCCGCGGCGGCGATCGGCCGGGAGGTGACGGCGATCCGGTTGTAGGTGTTCACCACGGTGGCGGCCCAGGCGACCGACGCCGCCTCCGGCTCGGCCAGCACGGTGCGCGCGGTGCGGTGCAGCGCCCGGCCTCCGTCGCGGTCGTGCACCAGGGTCACCGCCTCGGCCAGCGCCAGCGCGGCCCGCTCGCGCTCGGTGAACAGTTCGGACTGCCGCCAGACCACCAACTGGGCCAGTCGGTTCTCCTTCTCTCCCGCCCGGCGGGCGGCGGTGGTGTGCAGGTCCACGCAGTACACGCAGCCGTTGATCTGCGAGCAGCGGAGGCGGACGAGTTCCAGCAGGATCGGCTCCAGGCCGGCGGTCGCGGCTGCCTCCTCGACGGCGCCGTGCAGGGCGTTCACGGCGGCGAAGGCCTTCGGGGCGAGGCCGATCAGGGGCAGCGGGGGGAGTGCGTCGGTCACGGACCGAGCGTAATCGCCGTCACATGCCCGGGACCTGTCCGAACGTCAGTGATCACCCGGGCGGACGGGCCGGCGGGAATCGGTTGACCGTGTCGTCAATTCGAGCGCGTGGCCCGTGATTTCGGGTGGCAGCCGGGAGGTGGGACGTCAACGAAGCTTCACGCTCACCCGGTTGGCGGTATGTATGCGATCGACTACCCGCCGTGCCGGTACTGTGACGTTCCGTGGCCGCACCGATCACGTGCCGTCACTTCACAGGCCAGCCGGGTGCCACCGCCGGCCCTGTCCCTGGGCCGGCAGCCCGTGCGAGACACCCTTGGAGATTTCCGAGATGACCACTTCCGTGCAGATGCAGCGCGCCCAGAAGCGCTTCGACCTCTGGGACGTCAACGGTGACGGCCAGATCGACCGCGCCGACTGGGACGCCGAGGCTCGGCGCATCCTCCAGGCCTTCGGCGAGGCCCCCGGCACCCCGGCCGCCCGTTCCCTGATGGACGCCTACCTCGGCATGTGGGCCTTCTTCGCCGACAAGGCCGGCATCGACGAGCAGACCGGCGCGCTCACCCCGGAGCAGTTCAACCACATCGCCGAGGAGCACATCCTGGAGAACGGCGGCGCGGGCTTCGGCCGGGTCGTCAAGCCGACCATCCAGGCGATCGTCGAGCTCATCGACGTGGACGGCGACGGCCAGGTGAACCCGGCCGAGTTCAAGAGCTGGATGGACGCGATCGGCGTCCAGGACATGAACCCGCTCGAGGCCTTCGCCCAGATCGACACCGACGGCGACGGCCAGCTCTCCGTCGACGAGCTCGTCCAGGCCGTCCGCGCCTACCACCTGGGCGACATCGACGTGCCGCTGCTCGGCCGCTGAGCAGCACCGCGGCCCGGGCCGGGGACGGCGCCCCCCGGCCCGGGCCGCGGCATGTCACCTGCCCGGCCTCCTCGGGCCGGTCGTCAGGACGGCGCGGCCGGGACGAAGCGGACCGGCAGCTCCGGCCGCAGGTCCAGCTTCGCCCCGGTCAGCAGGTGGTCCGCGGCGATCAACACGTTGTAGTGGTTGGGGTAGTGGCAGGCGTCGAAGCCGAGCACCGTGCCCACCCGGTGCTCGCCGACGAACACCTCGTCGCCGCGGTCCAGCACTCCGGCCGCCGCGATCTCCGCGAAGCCGAGGAAGCCGACCCGGTCGATCCGGGCGCCCGCCTCGGTGTCCCGCTGGTCGGTGGTGACCAGCTCGTGCACCTCGCCCTGCCGGACGCACCGGCTGGCGAACGGCTCCAGGTTCATCCCGCGGTCCTCGCGGCTGTGCAGCAGCACCTTCACCAGCGTGCCGGTCACCGTCCGCTTCGGCCCGTCCTCGCGCATCACAGCGCCTCCACCCGCTCGGCCCGGTAGGCGGCCTCCACCACCCGCAGGGCGTCCAGCCCGTCCGGCCCGTACCCCGGCCCGGCACCGCGCGGCTCGCCGAGGACCAGCCCCGCGAACTCCGCGAGCACCCCCTCGTACTCGTGCCAGAGCGACTGCTTGAAACCGGGATGCCCGGCCAGCAGGTCCGCACCCAGCACGCTGCCGTCCGTCAACTCCACCGCCACGTCCTTGCATTCGCCGAGGAAGGACCAGTCCAGCTCGATCCGGGCGGTCACCCCGTCGGCACCGGCCAGGGCGAGCACCGCCTGCCGGTCGACGCCCTGCGCGTCCCGGACGATGCCGGCGGACTCCACCACCATCGGCCCGGCCAGCAGCCGCACCAGGTCGTAGGCGTTCGGGCCGTTGTCGGCCACGCAGCCGCCGCCGCAGCGCTCCGGGTCGAGGTACCAGCCGTCCCGGCCGACGTGTTCCTCGATCCGCTCCAGGTAGCGCACGGTCACCGAGCGGACGGGCGCCTCCTCCGGGATCCGCGCACGCAGATCGGCGACCGCCGCGTTGTACCGGCGGTGGAAGGCGGTGAACAGCGGCACCCGCCGCTGGGCCGCGAGCGCGGTCAACTCCTCGCCCTCGGCGGCCCGCAGGGCGAGCGGCTTCTCCACACACACCGGCAGGCCGGCGCGCAGCGCGTCCCGGCAGATCACCGTGTGCAGGTCGTTCGGCACGGTGGCCACCACGGCGTCCAGGCCGCCCGCGGCGAGCATCGCCCGGTGGTCGGTGTGGCAGCCGACCCGGCCCGCGAAGGGGCGCAGCAGCTTGCGGTCGAGGTCGCAGACGGCGGCCAGCCGGACGTCCGGCACCCGGTCGAGCGCGGCCAGGTAGAACCGGGAGATCACCCCGAGGCCGACCAGGCCGATCCGCAGCCCGCTCACCGCTCGACCTCCGCACCGGGCCCGGCCTCCGCACCGGGTTCGGCCCCCGCGGCCGGCGGGCGGATGCCGAACCGGGCGGCGATCTCCGTGAGTTCGACGAGCAGGGCGGGGGAGAGCGGCACCCCGGCGCGGTGCGCCTCGGCCGTGCGCCGGGCCTCGTGCCAGCCGGGGTAGGCGACCGGGTCGGCGCCGTCGGCGGGCGGGCAGGCGAGCACGGTGGAGAACAGGGTGCGTGCGTCCAGTTCGGCCTGCCCGCCGTCGCGCAGCGCGGCGGGGGCGATCGCCAGCGCGAACAGGCCGATGTCGTCGTCCCGTCCGGTCGGTCCGCCGTCGCCGTCCAGCGCCTCCGGCTCGGGACCGAGGCCGGCACCGGGCAGCAGGGCGGCGAGCACCTCGACCATCAGGCCGAGTCCGAAGCCCTTGAACTCGCCGCCGGAGCCGGCGCCCAGCCACAGCAGATGGGCGTCGCCGCGGTCGAAGGCGGCGGGGTCGGTCACCGGGCGGCCCGCCTCGTCCGCCAGCCACCCGGGCGGGATCGGCTCGCCGGCCCGGGCGGCCGCCCGCACCCGGCCGGTGGGCACCGCGGTGGTGCTCATGTCGAGGACGTACGGCGGGAGTTCACCGGCCGGGGCGGCGACGCTCCACGGGTTGGTGCCGAGCAGCGCGACCGCGCCGCCCGGCGGGCGGGCGATCCGCTGGCGGCCGCAGTTGGAGGCGAGCAGGCCGATCATGCCGCGGTCGCAGACCCGGGCCGCGTGGTGGCCGGCGCAGCCGACGTGGGTGGCGCGGCGGACGGAGACCAGGCCGATGCCGTACCGCTCCGCACGTTCGGCGGCCAGGTCCATCGCGGCGCCGGCCTGCCACAGGCCGAGGGCCCGGCCGGCGTCGACCAGGACGGCGGCGCCGCGGTCTGCCACCACCTGTGGCTCGGCGGTGGGATCGGCCCGTCCCTCGGCGAACAGCGGGAGGTAGAGCCGGGTGAGGTTGGTCAGGCCGTGCGAGGTCATGCCGGCGGCGTCGCCGTGGCAGAGCGCCTCGGCGGAGGCCCGCGCCCGATCGGCCGGCAGGCCGTGGGCGGTGAACACCTCGGTGGTGAAGCGGATCAGATCGGGGTACGGGACGCGGAGGGTGGTCGGGGCGGGCGCGGACGCCACAGGGGTCACGGACTTGCTCCTGGTGTCGGTGGTGGGGCCGGGGCCCGGGGTGCCGGCTCAGCGGCGGGCGAAGGCGACGAGCAGCCGGGCGACGGCGGCGGCGAAGCCGTCGAGCTGGTCGAGGTCGGCGAACTCGCCCTCGGCGTGCGCCCGGTTGGCGGCGAGTCCGCCGGGGCCGAGCACGACGGTGAAGGTGTCCGGCAGGCCGGCCGCCCAGATGGCGTCGCAGGTGAAGGCCGGCTCGTGGGCCGGCCAGCGGTCGATCCCGGCCCGCTGCAGCAGGGACTCCAGCGCCGGGTCGGCGCCGTCGAGGGTCGGCAGGCCGCGTTTCAGCCAGTCCAGCCCGGTGACCTCGGCGCAGTCGGCCGCCGTCCGGGCGAACTCCGGCACCCCGGCGAACTCGCGGCGGAAGGCGGCCAGCCCGGAGCGGACGGCGGACTCCACCGCGGCCTCCGTCCGCCGGCCGGAACCGGCGTCCTGGTACGGGATGTTGAGCAGCAGCTCGCCGCGGCCGTACACCCGGTTGTGCAGCGGTCCGGTGCCGATCCCGGCGATGCAGACCCGCTCGCGGGGCGCTGCGGCGGTGCCGAGTTCGCGGGCCAGGTGCTGGGCGAGGTAGCCGAGCAGGACGGTGGCGTTGTGGCCGTCGCCGGGACAGTCGTCGACGGCGTCCTCTCCGCGGACCCGCAGCCGGGCGGTGGCGGCGGCGGTGGCCCGGGGCAGGTAGCGCAGGCCGGTGGGCTCGCAGAACACGTTGAGCGCGCCGACGTGGCCCGCCTCGACCAGGACGCGGGTGCCGAAGGTGCCCATCGCGCCGCCCTCCTCGCCGGAGACGGCCTGCACCAGCACGCCAGCCGCGGTGCCGACCAGCGGTTCGGCGGCCCGCGCGGCGCGGATCCCGGCGAGCAGCGCGACGGCCGGGCCCTTGGCGTCGATCGCACCGCGCCCGAGGAAGCGCCGGCCGTCGAAGGAGACCGGCTCGTGGCCGGCGACGGTGTCCAGGTGGACGTTGAACATCACGGTGCGGGCGAGGGGCATCGGCGGGCCGAGGCGCAGCACCAGGTTGGGCTGGCAGGCGAGGAAGCCGTCCTGCGCGGCGGCGGCCTGCCGGACGGTGAGCGGCACGTCGGGCCGGTCCAGGTCGGTGGCCCCGGCCGGGCCGTGGTGCACGGTGTCCAGCCCGATCCGGGCCGCGGCGCAGGCGTAGTGCAGCTGTGCCTCGGCGAGCCGGGGCGGCGGTGCGCCCGGCCCGGTCTCCAGCGGGCCGGCGGTGGGCAGGTCCAGCAGGTCCAGCAGCAGGGCGTGGTCGGCGGGCAGCAGGCGGTCGCCGCTCATCGGGCCGCCGCCCCGTCACGGCGGGTTGCGGGGCCGCCCCGACGGCCGCCCGGGATCGCCGCCGCGGGGATGCCCCGCAGGCCGCCCGGGACGGCGCGCCAGCCCGTCGCGGACGGCAGCAGTTGCTGCTCGACCAGCCGGGCCAGCGCGAGCCCGGCGCGGACGAAGCCGCTCTCCGCCCCGCCGTCCGCGGCGGGGCGGCCCTCGTGCGGCCGGACGTGCAGGTGCGGCTCCAGCGACCAGGCGCCGCTCCAGCCGCGGTCCAGCAGCAGCCGCAGGCTGTCCGCGACCCGGGCACCGCCCTCGCCGGGTGGTACGTACTCCGTCCGCTCCCCGCCGCCGACGGCGTCCTTGACGTGAACGTGGGCCACGTGGTCGGCCACCTCCAGGAGCATCCGGTGGCTGTCGTAGCCGTACGGGACGCCGTTGCCGGTGTCGAGGAGCAGCCGCAGTGCGGGGCTGTCCACGGTGGTGACCAGGTCGAGCATCCGCTCGGCCGAACCGCCGGCCCAGCCGCTGCAGTTCTCGTGCAGCAGGACGAGGCCCAGGGTGCCGGCGAGTTCGGCGAGGGCCCCGAGCCGCTGCAGCACCCGGCGGCGCCACTCGGACTCCGGCAGGCCCGCGTTGGGGTAGGACATCACCCGGACGAACCGGGTGCCGAGAGCCGCGCAGCGCGGGCCAAGGGCGGTGAGCTCGGCGAGGTCCTGGTCGAAGGGGTCGGCGACGGTGCCCGCCCAGTTGCCGATCCGGGCGGCGGTGCCGACGACCCGCACGCCCCGGTCGGCGATGCGGTCGGCGATCCGACGGACGGCGTCCTCGGGCAGGTCGGCGATCCACTGCCCGTCGACGGTGCGCAGCTCCAGGTGGCGCCAGCCGAGCCGGGCCAGGGCGGCGAGTTGGCCGGTCAGGTCGGGGGCGGCCTCGTCGCCGATGCCGGCCCAGTCGATGCGCGGCGCGGGGGCGGGGGCGGGGGAGGCGCTCATCGGGCCGCCGTCCGGGCCGGGACGGCGGGCCGCGCGGCCGCCTTGGCGCGGTCGAGCAGCCGGACCACGTCGGTGTTGACCGCGAGGTCGGGGTGCGGACCGCCGCCGCCGGCGGCGAAGTACCGGTAGGCGCGGCGGACGAAGGCGGTGAGCGAGTCGTCGTGCAGCAGCTCGGTGGTCTCGCCGTCCCGGTCGATGGTGATCAGCTGGGCGTAGGCGTCGGCCTCGCTGCCGGGGTAGTGCCCGATCAGGGTGCCGCCGGCGAGTTCCAGGGTGACCCGGCGCTCGCGCACCGGGGAGGTCATGTCCGAGCGGATCCGCGTCCAGACCCCGGAACGGTGCTCCACCTTCAGCCAGGCGGTGCCGAGCCGGGGCAGCACCCGGCCGTCGACCACCATGTCGGTACCGCCCGCGCCGGTCACCTCGCCCGGCCCGGCGAGGGCGAGGCAGAGGCCGAGCGAGTGCGGCAGCTCGATGTCGAAGGCGGTCGGGTGGCCGTCGGCGGCCAGCGAGCGGGAGAAGCGGGGCTTGCGCTGGACGACGTGGACGGTGCGCAGCGGCCCGTACGCGCCGGTCGCGAGTACCGTGCGCAGCCGATCGGTGAGCCGGCTGCCGAGCCACTGGGCGACCACCACCAGGTCGAGCCCGTGGCGGTCGCGGACGGCGAGCAGCTCGTCGAGCCGGCGGCCGTCGGCGGCCAGCGGCTTCTCCACCAGGATGCTGCGGAAGCCGAGCCGGCCGAGCGTGTCGAGCACGGCGCCCCGGTCGGTGGGCGGGGTGCACAGATGCACCACGCAGGCGGCCGGGTCGAGCAGTCGGGCGGCCTCGGCGAGGGTCACCGGCCGCAGGTCGGCGGCGGCCGGGTGGCTGCGGTGCGGGTCCGCGGTGAGCATCGGCCCGGCGGCGAAGAGCCGGGCGGTGTCCGCACCGGCGCGGAGTCTGCGGAGCACCGGCAGGTGCAGGCCGAGGCCCGCACGCCCCATGCCGACGAGCAATGTCCGGAGTCCGTCCGCCATGGTGAGCCGCCATTCCTTCCGATCCGGTGCAGTGCGTCGCGGATATTCAATCAGCACACGGACAGTGGATTTGACCGGGCGTCAAATAATGTGTGGAGAAGGCCATTCGAAGGAGTGAAGTGCCCTGATCGACCTGCGGTTCAACCGTGGTGGTGGCGTAGATTGCCTGCCGCGCGCCCCGGATTTCCGGGTTCATGTCCGTACGATCTGATGAGAGCTTCATGGGTGAACACTCCGGGGTCTCCTTCTTCACGCAGGCGGAGAGTTTCGAATCCCTCTGGCCGACCACCCGGCGCCATCTCGACGAACTCATGGACCGGGGCAAGTACTCGCACGGCCCCAAGGTCGCCGAACTGGAGGCGGCCCTCGCCGCCTGGACGGGCGCCCGCCACGTGATCGGGGTGAACAGCGGCACCGACGCCCTCGTGCTGCTGCTGCGCGCCGCCGGCCTGCGGCCCGGGGACGAGGTCGTGGTGCCCGCCTACACCTTCGTCGCCTCCGCCTCCTCGGTGGTGCTGGCCGGCGGCCGCCCGGTCTTCGCCGACATCGACCCGGTGACCTACGGCATCGACCCGGCGAGCGCCGACGCCGTCGTCACCGACCGGACGACGACCGTCATGCCCGTCCACCTCTTCCACCAACTCGCCGACCTACGCGGCATCCTGGACCTCGCGGCGCGGCGCCGGCTGACGGTCGTCGAGGACAGTGCCGAGGCCTTCGGCATGCGCTGGGACGGCGTCCACGCCGGACTGCACGGCGCCGGCGGCGTCCTCTCCTTCTTCCCGACCAAGACCCTCGGCGCGATCGGTGACGCCGGCGCCGTCCTCACCGACGACCCCGGCATCGCCGAGGCCGTCTCCGCGATGCGCCACCACGGCCGCTCCGGGCCGAGCGTCGACGACTTCCCGGCCATCAACCGGCCCACCGACCTGCTCGGCGTCAACAGCAAGATGGACGACATCCAGGCGGCCGTCCTGCTCGCCAAACTCACCCGCGCCGACCGGGACATCGCCCGCCGCGCCCGACTCGCCGCCGGCTACGCCGAACGCCTCGCCGGCACCCCCGGTATCCACCGGCTGCCGACCACCGCCGACCGCGGCGTGCCCACCGACCCGGTCTGGTACGTCTACCTGATCGAGACCGAGCGCCGTGACGCCCTCGCCGACCACCTCGCCCGGCACGGCGTGCAGACCGAGGTGTACTACCCGACGCCGCTCCACCTGCAGCCCTGCTTCGCCGGACTCGGCCACCGGCCGGGCGACTTCCCGAACGCCGAGGCCGCCTGCGAACGCGCCCTCGCCCTGCCGCTCCACCCGGACCTCACCGACGACGACCTGGACCGGGTCTGCGACCTCGTCCGCGACTTCCACCACGGAAGGCAGCCATGATCCCGTTCTTCCCGCCGGACCTCTTCGAGGAGGACCGTGAGCTGCTCCTCGACGTCGTCCACGAGGTCGCCACCGACCCCGCCCAGAAGTTCATCCTCGGTGAGCGCACCGCCCGCTTCGAGCACCTGCTCAAGGCCGGGCTCGGCGCCGCCGACGTGGTCGCCTGCGGCAGCGGCACCACCGCCCTCACCCTCACCCTGATGGCCATGGACCTCGGGCCCGGCGACGAGGTGGTCGTCCCGGCGTACGGCTGCGCCCCGCTCGCCAACACCGTCCTCGGCCTCGGCGCCGTCCCGGTCTTCGCCGACATCGACCCCGTCACCCTGGTGATGGACCCGGACGGCGCCGAGGCACTCGTCACCGGGCGGACGCGGGTGCTGATGCCCGCCCACATGTTCTCGGTGATGGCCGACATGCCGCGGATGCGCGCCCTCGCCGACCGGCACGGGCTGCGGCTGCTGGAGGACTCGGCGGTCGCCCAGGGCGCCGTCCTCGACGGAAGGCCGGCCGGAACCTGGGGCGACGCGGGCGTGTACTCCTTCGTCCAGGTGAAGTCCTTCGGCGGCCCCGGCGAGGGCGGTGCGATCGTCACCCGCGACCCCGAACTCGGCCGCACCGTCCGGATGCTGCGCAACCACGGCCAGGACGGCGTGCACCGCTTCCGGCACCACCGGATCGGCCTGAACAGCCGCTTCGACGAAGTGCTCGCCGCCTTCCAGATCCGCCGCCTGCCCGGCCTCGCCCGCCGGCTCGCCCGCCGCGCCGAGATCGCGGCCTACTACACCGAGCGCTTCACCCCGCTCGCCGAGCACGGCATCACCCCGCCGCCGCCAGGCACCAACGGGCGCTGCTACTACGTCTACTCGCTGCGCGCCGAACGCCGGGACGAACTGGAGCGGCACCTCGCGGAGCACGGCGTGGACAGCCACGTCTACTACCCGCTGGCGCTGCCGCACCAGCCGGCCTTCGCGCACTGCGCCCCCGAGGGGCGCCGCTGGCCGAACGCGGAACGGGCCGCCCGGCAGAGCCTGGCGATCCCGGTCTACCCGCACCTGACGGATGCTCAGATCGAGGCGGTGGCCGACGCGGTCTGCGCCTTCGCCGCCCTGGCTGCGCCCGTCCGCTGAGCACCGACAGGGAGCCGGGCGGCGGCCGCGAGGACGGCGAGCGCCCGCCGGTCCGGCTTCCCGGTGCTGCCGGCCGGGAACCGCTCCAACAGCAGCAGGTACTCCGGCAGCTTGTGGCGCTCCAATGCGCAGTGCTCCCGAAGGAAGCCGGTCAGGTCGGCCAGGGTCGGGCCGACCGCCGCCGCCCGCGGCACGACACAGGCGCACATCCGCTCGCCCAGGTCCGGATCGGGCACCGCCACGCACACCGCCTCGGCCACCGCCGGGTGGCCGTCCAGCAGCCGTTCGACCTCGGCGGTGCCGATCGACACCCCACCGCGGTTCACCATCTGCTTGATCCGCGACATCACCCGCAGCTGCCCGTCCACGTCGAGGACGCCCAGGTCGCCCGCGCGCACCCAGCCGCCGTCCACCCGCTGCCGGGCGTCCAGCGCGGGCGCTCCCACGTGACAGAGCGGGCTCATCGGGCCGCGGGCCTGGATCTCGCCCGGCCGCCCGGCCGGCAGCTCACGTCCGTCCGGCCCGCACACCCGGATCGCGGTCACGCCCGGGTCGGGCCGGCCCACGCGCAGCACGTCGCCGTCCGGATCCGTCCAGCGGGTGTGGCAGTTCATGCCGTCGCTCGACCCGTACACGTTGACCAGCGGCCGGCCGAACCGGGCCAGCGCCCCGCGCAGCACCGCAGGCGTCAGCATCGCCGAACTCGACACCACCGCCTGCAAGGAGGAGAGGTCCTCGTCCGGCTCCGGAGGCCACTCGGCCATCCGGCGCAGCATCGTCGGGACGGCCGCGAGATGGGTCGGCCGCAGCCGGGAGACCGCCCGCAGCGCCCCGGCCGGGTCGAAACCCTCGCGCAGCAGCACCGTCGCCCCGCAGCGCACCAGCGCCACCACCGCCAGCGAGCCGTACGCCGTTGCCGGCGAGACCAGCAGCAGCACCCGCGGCGGCGTGCCGTCCGCCGTCCGCAGCACCTGCTCGACGTAGCGGCCTCTACCACCCGCCAGGGCGTTGTGCGAGTAGGCGATCATCTTCGGCGCCGCCTCGGACCCCGAGGAGACCAGGATCCGGGCGGGCGCCTCCGGGTCCACGGTGACCGGCGGCACCGCCCGGCAGTCGGGCAGCGACAGCGCGTCGATGTCCAGGACGCGGTGCAGATGGGGGAGTTCACCGCGGAGATCGTCGAGCAGCCGCATCGGGCCGCCGCCGGAGGACGGCCCGGCCGCGGTCAGCACGGTGTCCGCCCGGGAGGTGCCCAGCAGCGCGGCCAGGTCCCGCCGACCGTGCCCCGGCACACAGGGCAGCACCACCGCGCCGAGCGCCGCGACCGCGAGATCCGTCGCGGGGGACCGCCGGTCGGCGGGCAGTCGGGTGGCCACCACGGAGCCCGCTCCCACTCCGCGGGCCGCCAGCGCCGCCGCGATCCCGCGCACCCGGTCGTCCAACTCCCGGTAGGAGAGCGCCTCCCGCCCGTCCACCACCGCCGTCCGCTCCGGGTGGGCCGCCACCCGCTCCGCGAACAGCTCGTACAGCCCGCGGTCCGGGCAGAACCCGGCCTCCACCCAGGCCCGCCGCAACTCCGCCGGCACCTGGTCGGGGAAGGCGACGCCGTTGGCCGAGACCCACGGCATCCGGACGGTGGTCATACAGGGCACTCCTGTGGGGCGAGTCGGGGACGGGCGGCGGCGGTCAGGGGCGGAAGGTCCACGGCGGGCGGACGAGCGCGCATCCGGCCCGGTCGAGGACGGGCGCGAGACGCGGGTCGGCGGCCAGGGCGGCGAGGTCGGAGCAGACCGGCACCGAAGGCGCCGGCCCGGAGCCGCCGCCGAGGCGGCAGAGCAGCCGGGCCGCGGACAGCAGCGAGGACTCCACCCGCTGCGCCAGGCCGGTCCGTTCGCGGGCCTCCAGCGCGGCCACCGCACCCTCCGCGCAGACCAGCCCGCCGAGCACGTCGCACAGCGTCATCAGGGACGGCCGTACCTGCTCGCCGGGCGGGGTGACCAGGGCGGCGAGGCCGGAGTACGCCTGGACGGGGTAGTCGGTGCCGAGCGGCGGGCCCGGCCCGCGCTCCGGCCCGCTGCCCGAGGCCTGCACATGGACGAGGCCGGGCCGGACGGCGGTCAGCGAGTCCGCGTCCAGTCCGAGGGCCGGCACCTTGGCCGGGGCGAGACTGTGCAGCAGCACGTCCGCCCCGGCCACCGCGCCGCGGACGGCGGCCCGGCCCGCCGGGCTGCGCAGGTCGGCCTCCAGCACCTCCTTGTGCCGGTTGAGCGCCGCGAACCGGGCCGAGACCGGGCCCGCCATCGGCGGCACGCCGCGCAACGGGTCGCCGCCCGGCGGCTCCACCCGGACCACCCGGGCGCCGAGCAGCCCGAGGACGTGTCCGGCGAGCGGCCCCTGCACCCGGCGTGCCACCTCCACCACCGTCACGCCGTCCAGCGGTCCGCGGCCCCGGCCCGGTGGCCGCCCCGGCACGGCCGCACGGCCGCCCGGCGTGATCCGCCACGGCACCGCAGACCCGGCACCGGGCGTTGCTCGCGCGGCGACCTCGGTGGCGGTGACACCGCACTCCGCGGCCAGCTCGGCGAGTTGCCGGTACGGCAGGGTGGCCGTGGCCGCGGCGAGGGCCGCAGGCAGCGGGCAGAGCGCGGTGGCGTAGCGCAGCTGGAACGGCCGCCAGGCACGCGCGACCACCCGCCGGTCCGCACCCAGAGCGGCCCAGAACCGCCGCCAGCCCTCCGCCTCCAGGGCCTCGAGCTCGAACCGCACGCCGTCCAGCGAGACGAACGGCGGCGCGCCGGGCCCGGCCGCCGCCTCGTCCGCCTCGCCCTCCTCGTCCGACTCGCCCTCCTCGTCCGCCTCGCCCTCCGCGGGCTCGTCGGCCGTGGCCGCCGCCAGGTACTGGCCGATGCCGAGCAGCGCCGCCTGTGCGACCGACACCTCCACCCCCGAGTGCGGCGCACCGAGGCGGGCGGCCCGCAGCGCGGCCAGGGCTCCCGTGGCGGCGAGCACCCCGGCGGCCGCCGAGGCGAAGCCGATGCCCAGGGGCACGGGCCGGCCGTACCGGCGGCCGTGGACGTGCATCAGGCCGCAGGCGGCCTGCACGTCCGCCTCGCTGCGCAGTGGCAGCGCGACGGGTCCGGCCCAGGAGATCCGGCATTCGAGCCGGAGCGGGCCGGACGCGAGGCCGAGGGTGCCGTCGGGGTGCCGCTCGGTGCGGTGACCGAGCGCCCGCAGGTGCGCGGCCGCCAGGTCGGCGGAGAGCCCGGGCGGTGCGGCGGTGGCGAGTTCGCCGGTGGCCGTGCTCACGGGCGGCGGCCGTGGACGGTGTGCACCAGGTTGGAGCAGGCCCGGAAGTCCGGGTGCACCAGGATCTCCCGCAGCTCGGCGAGTTCGTCCTCGGTCAGCCCCGCGCGCAGCAGCGGTTCGCGCAGATGGCGGGTGTTGTGGATCTGCAGCTGCAGCCCGGGCGACCCGGGGGTCAGCGCGGTGACGTACGGGACGGCCTCCACGGCGGTGAACCCGGCCCGCCGCAGGGCGGCCGCGCACTCGCGGCCCCAGCCCTGGTGCGAGCCGCGCTCGCGGAAGGCCTGGAGCTTGGCACGCTGGAAGCGCTCGAAGAGCGCCTTGGCCCGCGCGTCCGGCGCGAGCAGCACGGGCGCGTACTCGGCGTCGAACTCCAGCAGGTGCAGCACCCCGCCGGGCCGCAGTGCGGCGAGCAGGCGGCGCAGCACGGCCTCCCGCTCGGGCAGGTGGGAGAGCACCAGCCGGGCGTGGATCAGGTCGAACTCGCCGTCGGGCAGCGCATCGTGGACGATGTCGTGGCGCCGGACGTCCAGATTGGGACGCTCCGGCAGGGGGAGCGGTGCCAGGTCGGTGGCGAGCACTCGGCCGGCGGGGCCGACCCGGTCGGCCAGCCAGACGGCGACGCTGCCGGCACCGGTGCCGACGTCCAGGCAGTCCATCCCGGGTCGGACACCGGCGCCGACCAGCCGCTCGACGGTGATCGGGTCGAGCCAGGCCGCCAGGCAGCGGTGCTGTTCGGCGGCGTGGCCACTGGTGTTGTCGAAGAGGTAGGCGGGGGCGAGGGTCATCGGTCTCTCTCCGGTCCGTCGGTGACCGACGGGCGTTGGTCGGCTGGGGCGTTCGGGGGTTTCTCACAGGGGCGCGGGGCACGCGCGAGAGTGCCGCACAGGGGCGCGGAGCGCGGCGCGAGAGTGCCTCACAGGGGCCCGGGGAACCGCGCAGTCCGCGGGCGGGCACCGTAGTGACATGGGCCGAGCCGGGATTTGTACGGCGGTCCGGATCCGGGTTGCGCAGTTCTCCCCCAAGCCTTCGGCCGGGAGGTGCCCCCACGCGCCCCTACGGCTGTCCACTCGCCTTCGGGGACACGCCGCAGGGCACGGGGACGGGCCGTTGCGCCGCGTGGGCGAGCACCCGCTGTGCGGCCAGCCGGCCGGAGCGGACGGCGCCCTCGCTGCTCGGCCGGAGCATCACCCAGTCCCCGGCGTACTCGATCGCCCGGCTGGGCCGCGCGAGGAATGCGGCCCGTTCGCGGACGGCGGCGGGCGCCGCCTGCGGCAGGCCGTGGCGGTACCGGTGCACCAGGGTGCGCACGGTGGCCGCCCGCAGGCCCGGCAGGAAGCGCTCGGCCTCCGCGCAGGCGATCTCCACGACCCGTTCGTCCGGTTCGTCCAGCAGCTCCGGGCTCGTCCACGGCGAGACGAAGACGTTCGCCAGGCCGCGGCCCTCGGGTGCCCGGCCGCGGGCCTTGAGGTGGTCGAGGACGATCCCGGTGCAGACCAGGCTCTCGCCGGCCGGCACGGAGATCGCGTAGCTGGGGCTGCGGGTCGGGCCGGGCAGCGGCCGGTCCAACAGGCAGGCGACCTTGAGCATCGGCGCGTACGTGCTCGCGGTCACGAATCCGCGCTCCTCGGAGGGGAGTTCGGGATGCAGCGCGAGTGCGACGGGGGCCGGCACGGCGAGCACCGCCTGCCGGGCGGTGCACCGCGAGCCGTCGGCGAACTCCAGCCGGACGACCTCGCCCTCCGGCCGGACGGTGGACACCCGGGCCCCGAGCACCACGTCCAGCCGGTCGGCGAGCGAGCGTGCCAGGGTGTCCATGCCGTCCCGGTACGTCATCCAGCGGGCCCCGGCGCCGCCGACCGAGAGCAGGGTGGCCACCATCGGACCGATCGCCGAGGTGTCCGGCCGCCAGCCGAAGCAGTGGCTCGCCAGCGGTTGGAGCATCCCGTCGAGCAGTTCCTCGCTGCCGCCCGCACAGTACTGGCCGAGCGTCAGCTCTCCGCTGGGTGCGGTCTCCGGGCGGTCCGGGTCGAAGCCCCGCCAGCGGACGGCCAGCTCGGCGGTGAAGCGGAGCCAGGCCAGCCGTCCGCGCCAGGAGAGTCCGGCGCCGGTCACCAGGCCCTTGGGGTGGCCGAGATGGGCGTGGGCGCGGCCGTGCCGCCAGAGCGCGAAGCCGCTCTCGACGACCGGCACCTCGGCCTCGGGGATGCCGACCGCGCGGATCAGCTCCCAGGTGGCCTCGTACCCGGCCCCGGCGATGGTCTCGGCGCCCTCGTCCACCAGGTAGCCGTCCACCCGGGCGGAGGCCATCCGGCCGCCGACCCGCTGCGCGGCCTCGAAGACCCTCACCTCGCGCCCGGCGGCGGTCAGGTGGTGGGCGGCGGCAAGCCCGGCGATGCCGGCGCCGACCACGGCGACGTCCAGCTCGGGAGTGCCCTCCGCGGTGCTCATGTCCACCGCCCGCTGCCGAAGGCGGCCGCGCCTGCCAGGAAGCGTTCGCGCAGTTCGTGCCGCCGGACCTTCCCGGTACCGGTGCGCGGCACGGCGTCCCAGCCGACCACCACCGGTTCGGCGAGCGGCGGCAGGTCGTGGACGGCCCGCCGCCAGCGTTCGCCGTCGAGCTCGCCGCTGCCGGTGACCAGCACCGGCAGCGGGCGGCCGCCGGCGACGGCGAGCAGCACCGCCTCCTCGACGTCCGGCAGCCGGTCGTGCAGCACGTCCTCGACCTCGACGCAGCTCATCCCCGGGACCATGTCCACCTCGCGGTCGAGCAGCAGCAGCCGCCCGTCCCGGGTGCGGACACCGAGGTCGCCGGTGTTGAACCACGGCCCGGCCGCCTTCGCCTCCCAGCGCTCGGACTCGCCCAGGTACCCGAGGCAGCGGGCTCCCGTCCGGGTCAGCACCAGACCGCGCTCGCCGCGCCGCACGGGCGCCATGGTGACGGGGTCGACCACCTTGAGGCGCACCCAGCCGGGCAGCGGCCGACCGAGGTCCCGGGTGGTCGGGTGGCGCTGCTCGAGGTCGGCCAGCGCCCTGCGGGTGAGGAAGCGGAAGGTGAGCGGCCCGGTCTCGGTCTGCCCCCAGCCCTGCATCCACAGCGGACGGCGCCGCTCGGAGGCGGCCAGGAAGGCCCGGACGGTCGGCGGGTGCATCGCGTCGAAGGTGGAGATGTACAACCGCACGTCGCGGAACGGGTTCTGCGGCTCGGCGGCCAGCCGCTGCCAGCGGACGTAGGTGGAGGGCAGTGCCTCCAGGACGGTCGGCGGGTGGCTGCGCAGCAGCGCGGCGGCGGTCGAGGGGTCGGAGTCCGGCAGGATCGCGAAGGTGCCGGGCGCCCGCCAGAACGCGCTGGCCGTCCAGGTGACGGCGCGGCCGTGGGCGAAGGAGATCGCGCTGGCGACGGTGTCCTCGCGGCGGGCGGAGAGCACCGGCCAGCGGCGCGCCTCGAAGGCAGCCAGCCGGCGGATCAGGGTGCGGGTCGAGTGCACCACCAGCTTGGGCACGCCGGTGGTGCCCGAGGTGTGGTTGACCGTCAGCGGCGCGTCGTCGGGGCGGCGGTGCACGGCGGGCACGGGGTGGCCGCGCAGCTCGTCCGGGGTGAGGGCGCCCTCGGCCGGGCCGTCCAGGCAGACGGTGCGGCGGGCGTGGCGGGTGAGGTCGTGGCCGGCCGCCCGGCCGCTGCCCAGGACGTCCCGCTGCGTCACCAGCACGGCGGGCTCCAGCCGCTCCAGCAGCACGGCAAGGCTGTCCGGGGGCACCCGGTCGGAGAGCAGCGCCGGTACCGCGCCGATCCGGACGGCCGCGCAGGCGAGCAGCACGTAGTCCCAGTGGTTGCGCTTCACGACCGCCACCCGGTCACCGGGCCGCGCGCCCGCGGCGGCCAGGCAGGCCGCGGTCTCCCGGACGAGGCCGGCGAGTTGCTCGGTCGACCAGCTGCTGCCGCCGTCCGGGAAGAGGTCCAGCGGGCGGCCGAGTTCGACCCGGATCGGCGGCCGGCGCTCGGCCAGCACCTCGAACAGCGGGCCCAGGTCCAGCGGCAGGGGCTTCATCGGGGAGGTCACGACAGGCCCCCGGTGGCCAGGCCGGCGGCGGACAGGTCGACGGCGACCAGCAGGGCGCAGCTCAGCCGGTGGAGGTGGATGCCGAGCCGCCGGGCGAGCAGGATCTCGCCCTCGACGAAGCCCCGGTACCACTGGCGGGCCCGCAGCACGATCACCGGCGCCATCACCAGCGGGAACCACCAGGGCGCCACACCCGTCACGGCCGAGCCGACCACCAGGGCCGTCTCCAGGGCCGAACAGCCGGCCACGAACAGCGCGTTGCCGCGCGGCGGGAGGAGCACGGCGGCCGTCCTGCGGCCGACCGCGCGGTCGCCCGGGATGTCGTTGGTGTTGGAGTAGACGCCGAACAGCATGGGGCCGAGGCCGAACACCAGCGCCTGCACGGCGACGAAGCCGTCGAACCGGCCGGTCAGCAGCCCATACAGCGGCAGGACGAACAGCCAGCCCAGGGCAGCGAGGAAGAACTCCTGGAAGCCGTTGTAGCTGATCCGCAGCCACCACGAGTACTGGAAGCCGAAGACCGTCAGCGCGAGCACGCCGGCCACCGCCCAGAGCGGGCGGGCCGGGGCCAGGGCCAGTGCGGCCAGCCAGCAGAGCGCGCAGGCCGCGGTCGACAGCCAGCCGAACCGGATCGCCTGCGGCTCGGTGAGCGTGCCGGCGATCAGCGGCTTGCGGGCCAGCCGGCGGGCGGGCGCGTCCGGGCCGTAGTTGACCGCGTCGCTGCCGTCCCGGTAGCCGGTGACGTCGTCGAAGGTGCACATCGCGGCACTCATCGCGATCTCGCCGGCGAGGAAGAGCAGCAATACGGCGACGGTCACCGCGGCGCTCGCGGGCGAGCCCTGGGGCAGCACCGTGGCGGCCACCAGCGGGACGCTCAAGTAGTAGTCGTAGATGTCGAGTTTGGCCAGCCGGGCATAGGCCCGCCAGGCGATCGGTGGTGACTCGGGGACGGCCGGTGCGGCGGCGTGCTCCACGGGATCGCTGTCCTCTCAACGGCGGCCGGAACCCGGGGCGGAGCGCCGCGGGGGGCCGGAGAAACGGGCCGACCGCGCTGACGGTGCGCCAATTCGCCGTGGCGGACGGTGGGTCGGCGATCTCATGATGGCATATCGAGACCGTTCGGATGCATTTCTGTGATGAGCGCAGAAATGGGGCGGCCCGCAGGAGTGTTCGTCTGCGGACCGCCCGTTGCGCGAATTACGCCGAGAAGCTGCCCGCGCCGCCCGGGACGTGCGTGCCGTAGCCCGGCTGGACGGACAGGCTCGGTCCGAGGCAGAACGGGTTGCCGTAGACCTTCACCGGACGGTCGGTCTGGTTCATCAGTACATGGGCCAGGGTGGGCAGTTGGTTGCATCCGGACGGGTCGGTGTACACGTCCAGCGGCTGGAGCTCGGTGGAGAACACCGTCACCGTGCCGGGGGCCGCCCGTGGGGCGGGGGTCGCACCGGTGAGCGCCAGAACGGCGCCAGCGGCGGCCAGGGAGACCAGGAATTCTCGCACGATCATCCTTGCTGTCGATCGGCCCCGCATTCTTCGCGGGATCGCCTCCATCGATATCGTGCGCATACGTTGGAGTTCCATTCGCAGTGTCGGGCAATCACCCGCCCGGCGCAGGGAATCGAATCCGCGTACGGCAGCCCGGCCGCGCAGACGAGGGGCCGGGCGGGCCCGGTGGCGGCGTCCGGTCGGGTGACACGCGACCACCACCGATCGGCGGTCGGCGGCAATGCGTCCCCGGCCGCGTACGGTCGTTCCGGACGGACCCGCCCCGCGGCCCGGCACGCCCAGGCAGTGGCGTCGGCAGCGGCACCGGCCCGAGCGGCGCCGTCCGGGAGGCGCCGCCCCGGACGGCGCCGGCGGGACGAGCGCAGGAGGCACCCATGACACCGCCCACCCCGCCCGGCACGGCCGAGCCGCCCGCGGAACCCGCCGCCCCGCCCCCGTCCGGCAAGGGCGCGACCGCGCTCCAGGTACTGCGCAACCCCAGGATCTGGATCCTCCCGACCGTGCTGACCGGTGTGGTCGCGCTGCTGCTGTCCCTGCTCTACATGGGCGGCATCCTCAACCCCCGGATCGACCTGCACCGGGTGCCGGTCGGCCTGGTCAACGCCGACAAGGGCGCCACCGTCGACGGCAAGCAGCAGAACCTCGGGGCGAGCATCACCGCCGCCGTCGCCGCCGCACCCGACCCGGACGAACGGGTCAACTGGCAGGTCCTCAGCCCCGACCAGGCACAGGAGAAACTCGCCTCCAACCAGCTGTACGGCGCGCTGCTGATCCCCGAGGACTTCACCGCCGCCGTCGCAGGGCTCGGCCAGCCGCCGACCGGCTCGCCCGCCCGACCCACCGCCGTCGTCCTCACCAACCCCGGTTCCGGCAGCCTCGCCTCCTCCTTCGCCAGCTCGATCGCCACCGACGCCGCCCACCGCGCCTCGCTGGACCTCGGCAAGCAGCTCACCGCCACCGCCGCGCAGCGTGCCTCCCAGCAGGGCACCCAGGTCTCCAACCCGTCGGCCCTGCTGCTGGCCGACCCGATCACCGTCGAGACCCGGGTCGGCCACCCCATCGGCCCGCACAGCGGCCTCGGCCTCAGCGCCTTCTACTACACCCTGCTGCTGGTGCTCGCCGGGTTCCTCGGCGGCAACGTCATCGGCAACGGCGTCGACGTCGCCCTCGGCTACACCGACAACGAACTCGGCCCGTGGCACACCCGCCGGCGCACCGTCCCGATCACCCGCCGCCGGACATGGGTGGTCAAGTCGGTGATGAGCGTCGGGATCTCGCTGCTCACCTCGGCCGTCATCATGCTGGCCACCGTCTCGATCCTCGGCATGGACGCCTCGCACCTGCCGCTGCTCTTCGTGTTCTCCTTCTGCGCCAGCGCCGCCGTCGGCCTGGGCGTGCAGGCGATCAACGCCACCTTCGGCGGGATCGGGCAGCTGGTCAGCATGTTCGTGTTCATCGTGCTGGCCCTGCCGTCCTCCGGGGCCACCATCCCGCTGCAGGCGCTGCCGGACTTCTACCGGTTCCTGGCCCGGTTCGAGCCCATGCGGCAGCTCAGCGACGGCATCCGGGCGATCCTCTACTTCGACGCCCGGGCCGACGCCGGACTCTCCCGCGCGTGGATCATGATCGGGGTCGGAACGGTCCTCGCCCTGCTGCTCGGCTGGGCGATGACCAGCTACTACGACCGCAAGGGCCTGACCCGGCTCGCCGCCGAGGCCTCCGCCTGACGCCGTCCGCCGGCTCGGCCGTCCGCCGGCCCGGCCGGGACCGGCGAACGGGCCGCCCGGGACGGCCGGCGGGGGCGGCCCGATCGGCTGCGCATCAGGG
>NZ_JAHTIK010000001.1:7538820-7539820 GCF_025655475.1 Kitasatospora sp. DSM 101779
GGGCGCGGGGCGGGAGGGCGGACAGGTGGTCGTGCAGGCCGCGGAGCTCGTGACGGACGAGGGCCACCCTCGCCAAGGGACCCGGCGAGAGCTACGAGCGGCACGCCGTCACCCCCTGGCTCGGCGGCCTCTACTCCGTGGCGTACGAACGCACGTACCGCGGCTTGCCGGTGGTCGGCGGCGACGCCGTGGTGCTCGCCGACGGGCAGGGCCGGATCCGCGGCCAGCAGAACGCCGCACCCGGCGTGAGCGGTGTGCCCACCACCACCATCCCCGCCGTCAGCGCCGCCGACGCCGAACGGACCGTCCGCACCCGGCTCGCCGCCGTCGACGGCGCCGGCCCGGCCCGCCTGGTCGTCAAGGTCACCGACGGCCGCGCCCGACTGGCCTGGGAGTCCGTGCTCACCGGCCGGACGGCCAGCGCCGCCAGCCGGCTGCACGTCTACGTCGACGCCCGCACCGGCGCCGTCCTCGACGGCCACGACCTCGGCGGGACGGCCCCGGGCGACGACTTCTCGCTCGCGGTGAACCCGGCGGGCGGCACCGTCACCCCGGGCGGATCGACCACCGCGACCGTGGCCACCGCCGTCACCTCCGGCAGCGCCCGCACGGTCGCGCTGACCGCCACCGGCCTGCCGAGCGGCGTCACGGTGAGCTTCAGCCCCTCGTCCGTGCAGTCCGGCGCCTCGGCGATGACGACCGTCCCGGCGGCCGCCGGCACCGCGGCCGGGACGTACTCGATCACCGTCGCCGGCAGCGGCCCGGCCACCCACGGCACCACCTAGTCGCTGGTGGTCGGCAGCGGGCCCGGCACCGGCACCTGGGCCGCCGCACCGTCTACCGGGCCGGCGACACCGTCACCTACGCCGGACTGGGCTACCGCTGCCTGCAGGGCCAGCAGGCGCAGACCGGCTGGGAGCGGCCGAACGTCCCGGCGCTCTGGCAGCGCATCTGAGAACCCGGACCGTGCCGCGGGACGCCGCCCGGCGCCCCGCGGCAC
>NZ_JAHTIK010000001.1:7540611-7549067 GCF_025655475.1 Kitasatospora sp. DSM 101779
CCGGCGCCGGCCTCCGGCGGGACACCGGGGCCGGGCGGCACCGCCCGGCGGGCGGCCAGGGGATAGGGCGGCAGGGCCCCGGGGTGCAGGGGCCCCTGCCGCCCGGGGCCCTGCCGCGCGGGGGTGGACCTACCGCCCGGCGCGCAGGACCGACCGGCGCACGGAACACTGGCCGGTATGAGAGGCACCGTGTCGCCCTGGCGCATCCGCGACCTCGAGGACGCCGACCTCGACCAGGTGGTCCGCATCTGGGAGGAGTCGCGGGACACCCCGGCGGACCCGGTCATCGGCCTCGCCGAGGTGCTCACCGCCGTCCGCGGCGGCGCGCCCGCCGTGGTGGCGGTCGTCCGCTCCCAGGTCGTCGGCGCGGTGTTCTCCTCGACCGCGGCCGAGCGGGGCTGGGTGCTGCGGTTGACCATCGCGCGCTCGTGGCGGCACCACGGCATGGGGTCGGCGCTGCTCACCGCTCTCGAGGAGCGCCTCGCCGAGGCCGGGGTGCGCCGGATCGGCGCCCTGCTCCCGCGCGGCGAGGTCGGCGAGCGGGCCTTCACCAACTCGGGCTACACGGGCCGCCCGGACCTCAGCTACTTCGAGAAGGTGCTCGCCGCCGACTCCGCCGAGGTGACCATCCTCGACCAACTCGGCGGCGCCGTGCCCGACACCGGGCTCTGGGACCACATCGCCGGCATGGACGCCGAGAAGAGCCTGATCGAGCGGCGGCTCGTCCTCCCGCTGGAACACCAGCGGACGGCCGAGCACTACCGGCTGGTGCCGCCGAGGGCCGTCGTCCTCTTCGGCCCGCCCGGCACCGGCAAGACGACCTTCGCCCGTGCGGTCGCCTCGCGGCTGCGCTGGGCGTTCATCGAGGTCTTCCCGTACCAGCTGGCCGCGGACCCGCACGGCGTGGCGGCCGGGCTGCGCGAACTGTTCTCCCGGGTGGACCACCTGGAGAACGTCGTCCTGTTCTTCGACGAGGCCGAGGAGATCGCCTCCGAACGCCGCGACCCGACCACGCTCGCCCACCGGGTCACCAACGAACTGCTCAAGCTGATCCCGCAGTTCAGGCGCCGGGACCGCCGGTTGCTGATCTGCGCCACGAACACCGTGCGCAGCCTGGACCCGGCCTTCCTGCGCCCCGGGCGGTTCGACTACCTCATCCCGGTCGGACCGCCCGACGCCGAGGCCCGCCGGGCGATCTGGACGCGCTACATCGGCCCCGACCGCCTGCCCGGCATCGACCTCGACGCCCTCGTCGAGGCCAGCCGCCGCTTCACCCCCGCCGACATCGAGTACGCGGCGCGGACCGCCGCCCAGTCCGCCTTCGAGCGCCACCTGGCCGCCGACACGCCGCAGGCGGAGGACCCGAACCGGCTCACCGGGGACTACCTCCGGGCCGTCGCCCGCACCCGGCCCACTCTGAGCGAGGCCGACATCCGCGCCTTCGACCACGACCTCCGCGACTCCGCCCGTACCTGAACGCCGTTGCCCGAACGCTCGCACCCGAACGCCCTTGCCCGGCGCCCGCACCCGACGCCGGTACGGTCACCCCGCTCGGGAACGCCCCGCGGACGGCGGCCGTTGGACCGCCGGAGAGGGGTTCGGGTGAGGACACGTCAGAAGGACCGCGACGTCCCGGGGTCGCAGGCGCCGTGGGACGAGATCGTGCCCGGCCTGTGGATGGGCGGTCACTACTGGACGGACACCGCGGGGGAGTTGCAGCTCGCGGTCGTCGGCAACGAGTTCGACCTGGTGGCCAGCCTGTACGCCGCCCCGGGCCACGGGCCGGCAGCCGGCGTGGAGCACCTGGTGGCCGAGATCCCGGACGCCCCGCTGACCGCCGGGCAACTCGGTGACGTCCAGCGCCTCGCCCGGGCCGCCGCGCAGGCCGTCCGCGAGCGCCGCACCGTGCTCGTCCGGTGCCACTCCGGCTACAACCGTTCCGGCCTCGTCGTCGTGCAGGCCCTCGTCGAACTCGGGGAGGAGCCGGCGGCCGCCGTGGCACTCGTCCGGCGGCAGCGCTCCCCGTGGGCCCTGCACAACCGCGTCTTCGAGGACTACCTCGCCATCGGTCTGGACGTCGCCACCCTGCTCACCGGCCTGGACACGCAGGCCTGAGCGGGCCGCACCCTGATCAGGCCGGTGCGTGCAGGGCCAGCGTCCAGGTGTGCACGGTGTGGCGCTGGTGGTCGGCCGGGTCGCGCTCGGCGACGATCGCGGTGAGGCGGTCGCCCTCGCGGCGCAGGGCGCTGATGTACCGGTGCCGCCCGTCCGGGGGCACCGACGTCAGCTCGGCCAGCACGGTGTGCTCCAGCCCGCGGCCGACGGCCCGCACCAGCCCGTCGTCGATCACCAGCACGGTGCCGTCCTCCAGCACCACCGGCCGCGGCACCGTCGGGTCGGTGAGCGCGGGGCCCGCCTCCACGACCCCGCCGGGGAGCAGCCGGACGACCCGGCTGCGGGTCGGGTTGCGGCGGTCCTGCTCCACCACCCGGATCCCGCTGCCGGTGACGAAGTGCCCGAAGCTGCGCCAGGCGTCGACCTCGGTGCCGTCCCGGTCGTACTCCCAGGTGTCGAAGCAGCCGTAGCCCTCCAGGCCGAGGAAGAACCGGCCGCCGCGCAGCACCGCGCCGCGATCGCCGCGGAGTTCGGCGACCAGGTGGCCGTCCGCCAGGTCGAGCAGCAGGGCCGGGCCGAGGAAGCCCCACGCGGTGTAGCGGAGCGAGTCGGTGGTGACGAGCACCCGCCCCCGTGACACGTACGCGGCGTTGGGCCGGGCCTCGCAGCGGTGGGCCCAGCGGGTGCGGCCGGTGTCGTCCGTGCAGCGCACCTCGCCCTCCGCGCCGTGGATGCGCAGCTCCCCGCGCCGGGCCAGCGGTCCGTCCGTCCGGGGTCGCAGGTCGTAGGGCGGCTCGCCGACCGCCGCGACGTGGTCGAGGACGGTGGCGCGCCAACCGGGCGACGGCGCCTGCCCGCCGGGGCCGTTCTGCTCGGGTGTCGGCATGGCGGCGATGGTAGCAACGGCCCCGCCGGAGCGAGGAGATGACCTGTCGCCGCCGTCGCCTCAGGATGCGGGGTGCGGGTGCCCGAGGTGCGCCGCGAGGCGGCCCAGGGTCTCACCGAGCGGTGCGGCCACCGTGGCCGCGGCGAACTCGTCGCCCCGGGTGGCGCCCTGGTTCACGATGGCGACCGGCTTGCCGGTGCGGGCCGCGTGGCGGACGAACCGCAGCCCCGACATGACGGTCAGCGACGAGCCGAGGACGAGCAGCGCCCTCGCCGCGTCCACCAGGTCGTAGCACTGCTGGACGCGCGGCTTGGGGACGCTCTCGCCGAAGAAGACCACGTCCGGCTTGAGCACGCCGCCGCACACCGCGCACGGCGCGACACGGAAGGCGTGCACCAGCTCGTCGGGCAGGTCGACGTCACCGTCCGGGTTGATCCGGGAGCCGGTGTCCCGGAAGTCGCGGTTCAGCTCGGTCAGCCGCCCGTCGAGCTCGCGGCGGGTGCTGGTGCGGCCGCAGTCCAGGCAGACCACGCGGTCGAGGGCGCCGTGCAGCTCGACGGCGTCCACCGTGCCGGCCGCCCGGTGCAGCCCGTCCACGTTCTGCGTGATCACGCCCGCCACGTGGCCGGAGCGGCGCAGCTCCTCGACCGCGCGGTGGCCCGCGTTGGGCAGCGCGCCTGCGATCGTCCGCCAGCCGACATGGCTGCGCGCCCAGTACCGCCGCCGGCCGTCCTCGCTCGCGGTGAACTCCTGGTACGTCATCGGGGTGCGCGGCCGGGCCCGCCCGGTGGCCCCGCGGTAGTCGGGGATGCCCGACTCGGTGGACAGCCCGGCCCCGCTCAGCACTGCAACGCCGCCGCCGGCGAGCAGGCGCCCGACCTTCCGCAGCCCGTCGCTCTCCCGCAGCTCGTCGCTCTCCCGCAGCCCGTCGGCGGGCGTCCCGGGCACCGGATGCATGCGCATGCCCCCGAGGATAGATCCCCCCGACGAGCCGCGGCGGCTCGGCCCGAGTCGACCTGCGACGGATGACGGCACCAGCGGAAATGCGGCTGAAGTCGACCGGGTGGCAGGTGTAGCGTCAGCGTCGTCCAGGTGCGAAGGCCGAGGTTACTTCCTCACTCAAAGGGGTGACCCGGGTTCGAATCCCGGTCGCCGGTTCTGTCCGGCGGTAGTTCAGCGGCCCAGAACGCCTGTGTTCCTCCGCCGACCCCGATCTCTGGACCACAACGTCACAGCTGCACCTCCCGGTGCGTCGGGCGACCGCCCATGCCGTCCCGGGAGGAGAGCGCCGGGGCGCCCGGTGCGTAGGCAGCGGCTACTTCTCTGGTGATGCGCCCGGTCACGCCGGGCGTACGGGTTCGACTCCCGGCCGCCGCGGCCGACTCCGACCTCGGGCGCCCCGGCTCGCTTCCGCCTTCCACCCGCGTGGCGGGGGCGAGAGGGCCTGCCGGGAAGTCCGGGGGTGTGGATGGTGTCCGCGCCTGCCGCCCGGCCGGGACACCGGCGCCGCGGACGCGTTGCGGACCGGGACGTCCGCCCCGCACCCGTGAGCAGGTCCGGGGCGCATGGCCGAATCCGCCAGAGACTCGTCATTGCGGACACCGACCGCGCGCGGCGAGGATCGGGGCATGTCCGAACCGCACCGCGTGGTGGTCACCGCGTTCCCCGGCATCGAGATCCTCGACGCCGCGGGCCCGGCCGAGGTGTTCTCCGTCGCCACCCGCCTCCTCGGTGGTGAACGGCCCGGCTACCGGGTGGAGATCGCCGCGGCCGGCCCCGGACCGGTGACGACCTCCAGCGGTGTCCGGCTGCACGCCGACCTGACGCTCGACCAGGTCGGCGGCGGCATCGACACCCTGCTGGTCGCGGGCGCCGTCGACACCGCCGACGGACCGCCGGTCGCCCTGGTCGACCATGCCGTCACCGCGTGGCTGCGCGCCGCCGCCGGCCGGGCCACCCGGATCGGCGGCATCTGCGCCGGAGCCCACCTGCTCGCCGCCGCAGGCCTGCTGGCCGGCCGGCCGGCCACCACGCACTGGCTCACCGCCGCCCAACTCGCCGCCCAACACCCGGAGATCGAGGTAGACGCCGACCCGATCTTCGTCCGGTCCGGCCACATCTGGACCTGCGCCGGCATCACGGCCGGCATGGACCTGGCCCTCGCCATGGTCGCCGAGGACCACGGCCAGGCGCTCGCCCTGGCCACCGCCCGCACCATGGTGATGTACGTGAAACGCCCCGGTGGGCAGAGCCAGTTCAGCGTTCCGCTGTCCGCTCCGCCGCCGCCCGACGACCGGTTCGGCCCGCTGCTGCGCCTGATCGCCGAACAGCCCTCGGCGGACCTGTCCACGGAGGCCCTGGCCGCGCGGTCCGGGCTCAGCGTCCGGCACTTCTCCCGGCTGTTCGCCCGGCACACCGGCCGCCCGCCCGCCGCCTACGTCGAGGGCGCCCGGCTGGAGCGCGCCCGCCGACTGCTGGAGGAGAGCGACCGGGCCCTCGCGGACGTCGCCCGGGCCAGCGGCCTGGGCTCCGTCGAGACCCTGCACCGCGCCTTCCGCCGCGGCCTCAACACCACCCCGGCGGACTACCGCCGCCGCTTCCGCTGACCGGTCTCCCCCCGTGCCCCTCGCACTCGTGAGGGGCTTCCTCGGCCTGCCCGCGAACGGCCGGCCGCCCCACCGTCCACCTGGAGAACACGCCCGTGTCCCGTACCACCGTCACACCGATCCCCGTGCTCGGCCGGCACGCCGTCAACGCCTACCTGCTGACCGGGCGGCGTCCCGTGGTCGTCGACGCCGGAATCCCCGGCAGCGGGCAGCGGATCCGCGCCCACCTGGAGCGGCTCGGCGTCGACCCGGGCGACGTCGCGCTGATCGTCATCACCCACGGCCACATCGACCACTTCGGCTCCGCGGCCGAACTCCACCGACTCACCGGCGCGCCGATCGCCGCCCACGCGGCCGACCTCGGGCCGTACCGCACCGGGCAGGTCCGCGAACCGTACCTGCCGACCGGCCCGATGGGACGCCTGATGAGCCGCGACCGCCGGCTCCACGTGCGCGCCGAGCCCTTCGAACCGCAGGTCCTGCTGCGCGGCGAGACAGCCCTGGACGAGTTCGGCATCGCCGCCCGCGTGGTGCCCACCCCCGGCCACACCGCCGGTTCGGTCTCCGTGCTCACCGAGGGCGGCGACCTGGTGGCGGGCGACCTGGTCGCCAACTCCTTCATGGGCCTGCTCCCCGGCCGGCCCGCCAACCCGCCGTTCCACGACGACCCGCTCGGCAACCTCGACAGCCTCGACGCGATGCTCGCCCGCAACCCGGCCCGCCTCCACGTCGGCCACGGCACCCCGCTGGACCCGGACCGCGTCCGCCGCTGGGCCGCCCGCGAGCGCACCCGCCTGCTCCGCCGGGCCGCGGCCGGACGGCTCACCACGCGCGCCGACCTGCCCGACGGCGCCGACACGGAGGCCGCCGACTAGGGCCCGTATCGGGTTGTGATCAATATGCGGGTTTCGCCCTCGTGGTCGCGCCCGATCCGATAGATCATGCTGTGTGACGCGAGTGCAACTGACTGACGCCGAATGGGAGTTCATCGGGCCGTACCTGCCGATCGGTGAGTACGGCCCGTACCCCGAGCGGCTGCGCCGGCAGTTCGAGGGCGTGATCTGGCGGTTTCGGACGGGCGGCCAGTGGCGGGAGATGCCGAGCGAGTTCGGGGCCTGGTCGACGGTCCACAACCGCTTCCGGCAGTGGAGGGACGCCGGGGTCTTCGAGGCCCTGCTGGAGGGCGCGATCGCGGAGGCCGCCAAGCGGGGTGAGGTGGACTTGTCGCTGGTCAGCGTGGATTCCACCACCGTCCGGGCCCACCACGACGCCGCCGGGATGCACCTCGACCCCGACACGCTCGCCGACCTGGAGAAGGCGGCCGAGGAGGCGGAGAAGGCCCGGCAAAAGGGGGCGGCCCGAAGGAACAAGACGGGCAGGACACCGCAGACGACCCGGGACGGGACGAGCGGCGACGTGTCCGACGCAGACGCAAGATCCGCCTGAAGGCAGCCCTGCTCGGACGGTCCAGAGGCGGGCAGACCAGCAAAGTCCACATCGCCGGCGAGCGCAAGTGTCGCCCGCTGGCATTCGTCCTGAGCGAGGGGCAGGCCGCCGACAGTCCGCAGTTCATCCCCGTGCTGGCGAAGGTCCGGGTTCGCGGGCCCGTCGGCCGCCCCCGTACCCGGCCCGACGCGGTCGCCGGCGACAAGGCGTACTCGTCCCGCGGCAACCGTGTTCACCTGCGCGAACGGCACATCAAGGCCGTCATCCCGGAGAAGCGGGACCAGGCCGCCCATCGAAAGAAGAAGGGCAGCAGGGGCGGCCGGCCCGTTGCCCACGACGCCGAGCTCTACAAGGAGCGGAACACCGTCGAGCGCCTGATCAACAGGCTGAAGGCCTGGCGGGGCATCGCCACCCGGTTCGACAAGACACCCGAGAGCTACCTCGCCGGCCTCCACCTCCGTGCATCGATGATCTGGATCAAGAGCCTCACCAAGACCGCCCCTTGATCACGACCAAATACGCTCCCTAGTCGGAGCTCTCCCGGGTGACCGGCTCCGACGGCTGACGGAGCCGGGGCCGCACGGTGCCCCGGTAGGTCCGAGGGCTCATTCCGGTGCTCCGCTTGAACCGGTCCCGGAAGGCGATGGCCGAGCCGAAGCCGATCTGGGCGCCGATCCGTCCGACCGGCTGCGGGGTGGTCTCCAGGAGGTGCTGCGCCCGGCGGATCCGGGCGACGTGCAGCCACTGCAGCGGGGTGGTGCCGGTCTGCTCCCGGAACCTGCGGATCGGCGTGCGGGTGCTGACCCCCGCCCGAGCGCTGCGGGCCGGGAGCGGGCAACAATTTCACGGGTGTAATACCTGTTAAGCTGAGTGGGTGGGTTCTGCAACTGTCACTCCCGGGCTCCGCCTCCGCAGCCTCCCGGTGCTCGACGCGCTCCGCCTCGGGCGGCCGTCCGACCGGTGGTTCAAGCCGGCGCTGAGCGTCGCCGCGGCGTCCGTCCTGCCCAATCTCGTGCTCTGCGGCCTCGGCCGACTCGACCTCGCCGCCTACACCATGGCCGGATCGCTGTGCGCGCTCTACGGACACGACCTGCCGTACGCGCGCCGCGCCGCCACCCTCGCCCGGGTGGTGCTCGGCATGCTCGCCGGAGTCGCCGTGGCGCTGACGGCCGCCGCGCTCACCGACGCCCCACTCGTACTGATCGCCGTCGGCGCCGCACTCGCCGGTGTGCAGAAGGCGGTGGCCGACGCCACCGCGATCGGCCCGCCCGGCCACGTGATCTTCACCTTCGCCAGCGCCGGCGCGCTGTTCGCCCCGCAGCAGCCCGGGCAGATCCCCGGCCACCTCGCGCTCACCCTCGCCGCCGGCGCCTTCGCCTGGCTGGTGGCCATGGCCCCCGCCC
>NZ_JAHTIK010000001.1:7549079-7554482 GCF_025655475.1 Kitasatospora sp. DSM 101779
GACCGCCGCCGCGGACCACGCCACCGCGCCCGGCCCGCAGACCCGCCACACCGCCGTCACCGCCCTCCGTGCCGCCCGGCGGTGCCTCCACCTCGCCGGCGCCGCCACCCCGGACCGTCGGGCACTCCACCGGCTGCTCGACCGGGCCGGGGCCGCTCTCGCCGGCGACGGCCCAGCGGGCGAGCAGCTCCACGCCTGGGCGGCCGGCGTACGTGCCCACGGCCCCGTCCCCGATCCACCGGCGGCCCGCGACATGCCGACGGCCCGCGACATGCCGGCGGTCCACGACATGCCCGAGGCGGACGTCCACGACCCGGCGCCGCTGAGCCGGTCGGCCCGAGCGGCCTGGGTGCGCGGCCTGGCCCCCGGGGCCCTGCACGCCCCGGCCGCCCTGCGCACCCTGCTCGGCTGCGCCCTCGCCGGATACGCCGCCCTGTGGCTGGGCGTCGACCGGCCGTACTGGGCGATCGTCACCGCCGCGTCTATCCACCAGGCCAACATCGCGCTGACCTGGAACCGCACCCTGCAGCGCATCCTCGGAAACCTGCTCGGCGTCGCGGTCTTCGCGGCCGCCGTCCCGCTGATCCGCACCGGGCCGCTCGCGCTCGTGCTCTGCCTGCTCGTCCTCAACTTCGCCGCCGAGGCGCTGGTCACCCGCAACTACTGGCTCGGCACCGTCGCGGTCACCCCCATGGCACTGCTGCTGGTCGAGTTCACCGGCGACCACCCGGCCGGACGGCTCATCGGCGACCGCGTCCTCGACACCCTGATCGGCGCCGCCGTCGGCTTCGCCGCCGCGCTCGCCGTCACCAACCACCGCGCGGCCGACCGGGTCCGGCACGCCCTGCACGCCGTCGGCCGCGCCCACGCGCACGCCGAACGGACCCTCGCCGACCCGGCCGCCGAACCCGCCGCCGTGCACGCCGCCTCCCGCCGGCTCGCCCACACCCTCGTCGACCTGCGCGACGCCCGGGACACCGCCGCCGGCGAATGGCGCCGCCGCACCCTGCCCGAGCAGGCACTGCGCACCGCCGAGGAAGCCGGACACCGTACGCTCGCGGTGACGGCCGCGCGGCGGGGCGGCCTCCACCCCGCCCCGGCGAGCGGAGCGGTGTGAGCGCAGAGCGGAGCGGTGTGAACGGCGAGCGGAGCGGCGTGAACCAGGACGACGGGGCGAGCGACGTCGTCGCGGCGGTGCGGCGGCAGTGGAGGGCCGTCCACCCGGACCTCGACACCGAGCCGATGGAGCTCGTCGGCCGGATCAACCGCTGTGCGGCGCTCCTCCAGCAGGCCGAGGACGCCCCGCTGCGCTCCGCCGGCCTCACCCGCGGCGAGTTCGACCTGCTCGGCGCCGTCCGCCGCACCGGCCGCGAACTCACCCCCGGCGAGCTCGCCCGCGAGACCTTCGCCTCCGGTGCCGCCGTCACCAAGCGGCTGCGGGCCCTCCAGGACCGCGGCCTGGTCGACCGCCGCACCGACACCCGCGACCGCCGGATCGGCTACATCCGGCTCACCGACGACGGCCGCGCGCTCGTGGACCGCCTCATGCCGCAGCAACTCGCCTACGAGCGCACGGTCCTCGCCGGCCTGGACGAGCCCACCCGCCGCCTCCTCGGCGCCGGCCTCGCCGAACTTCTCCTCCAACTCGAGGGCCGCCTGGGCACTTTGCGCGCCTGACCACGGCCGTCGGGGCCGCCCCGGACGACCACTCGCGCGCGCGTCTGCCGCCCTCCCGGGCGACTTGCGCGAACGCGTCACCGTTGTCGGCGCCCTCCGCCATGCTGGGGGATCAGTAGGTGCCGCACCACACCCGGGGGGACGCATGCCATTTCTCGAAGAGCGGGAGCCCAGCCGTGCCGGTCACGCGTGGCTGGCGATCGGCGCCGCGACGCTGACGCTGATCGGACTCTACGTCTGGCCGTGGTGGTCCGACGGCACCACCTTCCTCGAGTACCGGGACGACCTCGGCGAGCGGGGCACCCACGGTGCGTGGTGGAACGCCGTCTGGCTGGGCTGGTTCCGGTTCGGCTTCGCGCTGCAGACCGTCGCGGTGCTGGTGCTGCCGTTCGCCGTGGTCCGGCGGGACGGCTGGCACTGGCTCTCCGTCGCGGCGGTGCTGGGCGCCGTCTGGCAGCTCGTCGGCGTGCTCGGCAGCACGGTGTTCCACACCAGCCCGGCCCCCTTCCTCGGCCCGCTCGCCGGACTCCTCGCCGCCGTCGCCTGGCTCGCCGGCCGTGCGCCCCGCCGCCGTACGAGCAGCGCGTGACGCCCGCCGGTCGGTGACCGTCAGCCGGACTCCCACCTGATCTCGCCGTCCTGGCGGTGGGTGGTGGGTGCGAGCCCGACGGCGGCCGCGACCGCGGCGGACGCCCGGTGGTCCGGGTGGACGTGCGCGACGAACCTCCGCACCCCGGCGGCCGCCAGCGCGGCGACCAGGCCCTGCGCCGCCTCGGTCGCGATGCCGCGGCGCTGCCATCCGGTGCCGACCACCCAGGCGACCTCCGCGGTGCGCAGTCCGCCGTCGTCGGCGGTCACCGTCGCCTGGACCGTCCCGGTCAGGCAGCCTTCCGCGTCCAGCCGGACCACCCAGTTCGCCCAGGTCGCGCCGGGGTCGGGGGACCCGGCGACCAGCCGCTCGTACCGGGCGCGGAGTTCGTCGGGGCGCAGCGGACGGCCTCCGACGAAGGCGTGCAGCGCGGAATCGCCCAGGACGCCCGCCATCTCCGCGGCGTGGCCGACCTCCAGCGGCAGGAGCGTCAGCCGGGGCGTTCTGATGATCCCGGGAACGGCGGACACGGCAGTACCTCCCGAACGGTGGTCAGAGATCGCCCGCGACCAGGGCGTGCAGGTGCTGGTCGTGCCAGCCGTCGGCGTGGCGGAGGGCACTGCGCATGGTGCCCTCGAAGGTGTAGCCGGCCTTGTCGGCGACCCGGCAGGAGGCCGGATTGGCGGTGGAGTGGCACAGGGTCAGCCGGTGCAGGCCCAGGTCGTCCAGGGCCCACCGGCCGGCCCGGCGCACCGCCTCGACGACCAGGCCGCCGCCGCGGGCGTGCGGCAGCACCCAGTAGACGATCTCGGCGCTGCCCGCCGCCAGGTCGACGTCGTTCCAGCCGACCAGTCCCAGGACCTCGCCGCCGCGGCGGGCCATCGCCCAGATCGCGGCCTCCTCCGCCTGCCAGCGGGCCTGCATGCGCGCGATCCGGCGGCAGGCGTCCTCCGCGGTGGGCACGCCGAGCAGGTTCCACTGCCGGATCGCCGCGTCCCGGCCGGCGGCGACCAGGGCAGCGGCGTCCTCGGCACGCCACGGCCGCAGTTCGATCGCGGGCGAGACGGCCAGCACCGGCTGTGTCCGGGCAGCCATCCGGCCTGCGGGAACGGCGGCAGGAACGACGGCGGGCACGGGCGGGTCGGTGATCACCGCCGCATCCTGCCACACCGGCCGCGGCTGCCCGGCGCGCTCAGGCCGGCACCAGGTCCTCGGGTGCGGCCTCCCACTCGATCCCGCCGCCCTGCGGACGGACGAAGATCCGGCGGCGCAGCAGCCGTCCGGTCTCGGTGTCCCGCTCGACCAACTGGCCGGAGATGGTGCCGAGGCGGCCGTCCCGCCGGTCGCGTACCGCCCGGCCCAGGTGCGGGTGGGGCGGACTGCTCACCGAGACACCCATCGCCACGCGCACACCTCCGTCCGCCGCCGGCGCGACGCTGCGCCGAGGTCCGCGGCCGATCATCCCGGCCGTTCCGCGGGCCGGCGCGGGCCTTCACGCGATGTCCGCAAGCCCTGCCGATCATCCGCCAGCACCGCGGCGTGACGGAGCGTCACTCTCCCCGGCAGGGGGTGGGAGTCGGCAGCCGGTGGAAGCGAGGTCCCTGTGCGGCGCGCCCGTGCCATGCTGGGGCGGCCGCGCAGCCGCGGCACGGAGACACGGCGGGGGAGGGCTCGGAGATGGAGCCGGAGACGGAGCAGAGACCGGCCGACACGATGGCCGAACTGGCCGGTCGGCCGTGGTTCGCGGCCAACGAAGTGCTGGCGTTTCTCCTGGAGTTGGCGGCCCTGGTGCTCCTGGCGTGGTGGGGTTTTGCGAAGGGCGGCGGTACGGCCGGGCGGGTGCTGCTCGGCCTCGGGCTGCCCGCGGCGGCCGTGGTGCTGTGGGGCCTGTTCGCCGCACCCAAGGCCCGCTACCGCCCGCCGCTTCCGGTGGTGCTGCTGGTGAAGGCGCTGGTGCTCGGCGGCAGCGCTGCCGCCCTGTACGGCCTCGGCCGCCCGGTCGCGGCCTGCGTCCTGGCGGCCGTGATCGTGCTGAACACCGCCCTCGCCGAGACCTTCCGCCGTCGTCCCACCGAGACGCCGACCTGAGGTCCTTCAGGACGCGTTGTCGGTGGCCCGGTGGCGGAACAGTGTGATGACCTCGGCGAGTTCGCCGCCCCGGCACACACGGCGCCGGGCCGGCCGGTCGGGGCGGCGGGCGGGTCGGCGGCGATGCGGAAGCCGGTGTGGCCGGTGGAGCTGTGCGGGGTGTCGGAGCTGCGGGCGGCGACCCGGTAGCGGTTGCCGTCCGGGTCGTGGCACAGGTGCGAGCCGCCCCGGATCACCCGGGAGGGTCCGGTGGGCGGCCCGGCGGGTCGGTCCGCGGTCCGGTGCGGTGGAAGTCGGCGCTGAACCGGTCGGCGCACCACTCCCGGACGTTGCCGACGGTGTTGGGGGCGCGGTGGTCGCCACGGTGGCAGCCGAGGCGGCGGCGGCCGCGGCAAGGGCGGCGACTTCGGTGAGGTAGCCGCGGCGTCCCAGCCGGTCGCGCTCGGTTCGGCTCATGGCATCTCCCTCTCGGGGCGGGCGGATCGGCGGACCGGGCACGGCGCAGGGGCCGGTCCTGCCGGTGGCGGGTGTGCTCGGGTGCGGAGCGGGGGATCGGCGGAGCAGCTGAGTAGCTGAGCGAGGGCGCGCGAGTGCGGGGGAGTGCGGGGGAGCGGGGAGCGGGGCGGTGCCGGGAGGGGGCGTCGACCGCCCGGTGGCGCCGGGCGGCGGAGATCGTCCGCGGCTGCCCGGCGGTGACCGTACGGGTGCGGAACGACGGATGGCAACGGCTGCCGGACGGGCCTCACGGATTTCACGAGGCGTTGCGGGACGTCGTGCAGCGTTGGCCGGGCGGTGCTTCCTGGGGCTGGCCCCACCCCGCGTCCGGGGGAGTACGGGATGTCAGCGGGCCGCCGCGCGGGAGAGTCTGAGGGGGCGGCAGGTGTGCGAACCTTTCCGCGCCGCCACCAACCGAACCGACGACGGGAGCCGGCAGCCATGCCCCTGATCACCTCGACCACCCGCCCGCCCGCGACGGGCCGCCGCCGGCTGCTGCGGTCCACCGCGCTCGCCGTGCTGACCGCCACCGCCGCCGCGACCGCCCTCGCCCC
>NZ_JAHTIK010000001.1:7554589-7601681 GCF_025655475.1 Kitasatospora sp. DSM 101779
TCGCCCCGGCCGCCGCGGTCGGGGGCCCCGGGGCGGCCGGGCCGCCGCCCCGCGCGCTGCTGGTGCTGCCCGCACCGAGTGGCCCATACCCGGTCGGCACCGTGTCGCTGCACCTGGTCGACCCGGCCAGGACCGACCCGTGGACCGGCTCCGGCCCGCGTGAGCTGATGGCGACCGTCCGCTACCCGGCCCGGGACGCCGGGCCCTACCCGACTGCCCCGCAGATGCCCGCCGCGGCGGCCGCCGTCTTCGAGACGATGTACCGCAACGGCGGCGACCTCCCGCTCGACCGGGTGGCCTGGGCGCAGACCCGCACCCATGCGCACGAGGGCGCCCCCGCGGACCTCCGCGGCGGCCCGCGCCCGGTCGTGCTGTACTCGCCCGGTGCCGGCGACCCCTCAGCGTTCGGCACCACCCTGGGCGACGACCTCGCCTCGCGCGGGTACGTCGTGGTGGCGATCGACCACACGTACGAGGCGCCGGCCGTCGAGTTCCCGGGCGGCCGGGTGGCGGCGAGCCGGATGGACGCCGAGCTCGCCGCCGTGCAAGACCCGGACCCGCAGAAGGCGAAGGAGAAGCTCACCGCGCTGCTGCGCAAGCTCGTCGACGTCCGGGTGGCCGACACCCGCTTCGTGCTGGACCAGGTCGGTGCGCTCGCCGGCGGCCGCAACCCGGACGCCGAGCATCGGCGGCTGCCGCAGGGCCTCGGCGCGGTGCTCGACCCGGGCCGCACCGGCATGTTCGGCCAGTCGGCCGGCGGCTTCACCGCCCTGCAGGCCATGCACGACGACCCGCGGATCGCCGCCGGCGAGAACCTCGACGGCGTCCTCGCGTACGTCGGCGACGACCACGACCCGGCGAACCCCTCCACCGTCGCCACCGACGGTCTGGACCGCCCCTTCCTGCTGATGGGCAGCGAGGGTGACGACCACCTCAGCAACCCGTCCTGGGGCGCGCTGTGGCAGCGCAGCACGGGCTGGCGCCGCGACCTCACCCTGACCGGTGCGGTGCATGCCAGCTACACCGACCTGGAGTCGATGGTGCCGCAACTCGCCGGGCAGCTGGACCTGCCGTCCGCCACCGTCGCCGACCTGATCGGCACGGTCGACCCCGAGCGGGCCGTCGCCGCCGAACGTGCCTGCACCGCGGCCTTCTTCGACCTCACCCTGCGCCACCGGGACGGCCGGCTGCTCGATCGGCCCACCGTCCGGTTCCCCGAGCTGCGCCCGGTCGACTGACCCTCGCCCGAAGCCGGGCCGACTGACACCTCGCCCGGAGAAAACGGCCCGCCGCGCCATAACCTCGATGTGATAGCTTGAAACCTAGAGCTCCTAGGAAATGGTGGTCGGGCGATGGCACGAGCGGGACTCACCGCGGCGAAACTCACCGAGGCGGCCGCGGAGATGGCCGACGAGGTCGGACTCGACCGCGTCACCGTCTCCGCGCTCGCCCGGCACTTCGGCGTCAAGGACGCCAGCCTCTACTCCCACATCAAGAACCTGCGGGAGCTGCGCGTCCGGATCGCCCTGCTCGGCGGTGCGGAGATGACCGAACGGATCGCCGCCGCCGTGGCCGGCCGGGCCGGCAAGGACGCCCTGGTCGCCTTCGCCGACGCCTACCGGCAGTACGCCCTCGCCCACCCCGGCCGGTACGCCGCCACCCAACTGCAGTTCACCCCCGAGGAGATCACCGACTCGGCCGTCGTCCGCCGCAGCGCCGAACTCACCTACGGCATGCTCCGCGCCTACGGCCTCGCCGAGCCCGACCTCACCGACGCCGCCCGGCTGCTCCGGGCCGCCTTCCACGGCTACATCCACCTCGAACTCGGCGGCGGCTTCGGCCACCCCCGCACCGTCCAGGAATCCTGGGACCGCTCGCTCGACGCCCTCCACGTCCTGCTCGAGAACTGGCCCGCCCGACCCGACCGGAGCACCCGATGACCACCACTGCCACCACCGGCCGGACGGGCACCCTCGCCGTCCCCGGCGCCACCCTCCACTACGAACTGCGCGGCAGCGGCCCCGTCCTGCTGCTCGTCCCCGGCGGTGCCGGCGACGCCGGGATGTACGCGGGCACCTACGCCGAACTCGCCGCCCGGTACACCGTCGTCTCCTACGACCCGCGCGGCCTCTCCCGCAGCCCCATCGACGGACCGCTCACCGACCAGCGGGTGGACGTCTGGAGCGACGACGCCCGGCGCCTGATCGAGCACCTCGCGCCCGACGGCGAGGCCGACGTGCTCGGCTGCAGCTCCGGCGCGATCGTCGCCGTGGACCTGCTCGCCCGGCACCCCGGGCGGGTGCGGCGCGTCGTCGCCCACGAGCCGCCCCTGCTGGAACTCCTCGACGACCCAGCCCCGCACAAGGCCCTCTTCGCCGAGGTCCGCGACACCTGCCGGACGCAGGGCGTCGCCGCCGCCATGGCCCGGTTCAGCGAGGGCCTCGGCGGCGGGCAGCCCGAGCACGACCCCGACCGGATCCCGGAGGCCGTCGCCGAGGAGGCCACCCAACTGCCGCCGGAGATCCAGGAGATGGCACACCGGATGCACGCCAACCTGCCCGTCTTCCTCGAGCGGATGCTCTACCCCTTCGCCACCACCCCGCCCGACCTGGCCGCCCTGGCCCCCGTCGCCGACAAGCTCGTCCCCGCCGCCGGCCGCGACTCCCGCCACCAACTCCCCCTCCACGGCCCGGCCTCCCGTCTCGCCGCCCTCCTCCACCGCGACCTCGCCGAATTCCCCGGCGGCCACCTCGGCCCCGTCGAACACCCCACCGCCTTCGCCCACCGGCTCCTCACCCTCCTCGCCCCGACGGACTGAGCCGCGGAGCCGCAGACCGCTGGTCGAGGCCGGCCCGCCCGAGGAAGGATGCGGGCATGCGCCGCACCCACGACGACCCCGAACTCCGAGAGCTGGTCCAGCGCTACGTCACCCCCGACCGGCGGTACCGCCGACTCGGCGGCTCGCTGCTCCGGCTGGACGACGCCGAGCACGCCAGGTTCGCTCAGGAGATCGGCCGTGCGGCCGGCGAGATCACCACCCGGCAACTCGGCGTCCTGTTGGACGGCGGGTGGCGCGAGCGCAAGACTGAAGCCTGGCTGATCGCCGTTTCCCGCCGGACGGAGTTCCGCGACCGACTCGGCGGACTGCTGCTCGCCAGCGAGGCGGCCTACGCCGGTGCCGCCTACTGCACCGCCCTCGCCACCTTCGCGACCGAGGCCGACGCCGACCTGCTGGTCGCCTACCTGGAGCGGTACCTCCGGAGGACCGACCTCTCCTACGACCAGGCGTTCGTCCTGGGGGCCCTCCTCCACATGGACGGCGAGTCGGGCCGGGACCGGGCAGCACATTTCCTGGCACCGGGCGGCCCGTGGCAGCAGTGGTGCGCCGGGCCGCCCGCCAGGGCGCAGGACCCGCAGGTCTTCTGTCAGGTCGTCGGTCGGCTGTGCGCCTTCGCCCTGAGCGCCACACAGTCGATGGTCCACGAGTCGCGCGGGCAGTCACGTCGTTAGTGTTGTGCCGCATGACACACGCCGAGACCGAGATCACCGCCGAGCTGGTCCGAGAACTGATGCGGGACCAGCACCCCGACCTCGCCGATCGGCCGATCAGGCTCGGTGCGCGGGGCTGAGAGAACCAGCTCCGGCGGCTCGGCTAGGACCTGGCCGTCCGACTGCCGTGGGCCACCACGTCCGCCGACGGGCTGCTACGCAAGGAGAACGCCTGGCTGCCCGTCCTCGCCCCTCGGCTGCCGCTGCCGACGCCCGTCCACACAGCGGTTCGGCGAGCCCTCCGGGCGGTTCCCGCGACCCTGGCTCGTCACCACTGCGCAGCTCGCCCGGGCGCAGCCGGCCGCGGCCGCGTCGGGCGGCGAGCGGGGCGAGCGCCTCGGCGAGCGCGGGTGCGTCGCGGTGGTGCTCCGTGACGGCGGCGGCGAGGACCGCCTCGAACTCGGCGGGCTCCGGACTGTGGTCGGCCAGCAGGGCGGCGAGCGCGGCCGGGGCACCAGGCACGGGCGAAGTCGGCCTGGACGCAGGGGAAACCGGGACGCAGGGGAAACCGGGACGCAGGGGGACCGGGTTTCCGGCGTGGTCCTCGTCCGATCGCACCGACCGGCGGGCGACAGGCGCCGTGCCGCTCCCGCTTCCGATGAGTGGAGCGCCGGCACGGCGGAAGGGCCGCGGACACCTCGACCGTGACGTCACGGCACCTGCAGGACGACACGCAGTCGGATCGACTACCCGACACTCTCCCGGCCGGCCGGGTCGCCGAGGGCCAGGGCGGCGGCACCGACGAGTCCGGCGTCGGTGCCGAGGCGGGCGGGCAGGACGGTGAGTCCGGCGGCGAAGGGGAGGGCGGCGTACGTGCGGAGATGGCGGCGGAGCGGGGCGAAGAGGACGTCCCCCGCCTTGGCGACGCCGCCGCCGATCACGGCCGCCTCGAGCTCCACCAGGGTGGCGGTGGCGGCGATGCCCGCGGCCAGTGCCTGCGCGGCGCGGTCGAAGGCGGCGAGCGCGATCGGATCGCCGAGCCGGGCGGCCTCGGCGACGGCGGACGCGGACGCGTCTGGCCCCGGCGGCCGCCAGCCGTTCCGGGCGGCGCGGGCGGCGATCGCGGTGCCGCTCGCCAGGGTTTCGAGGCAGCCGCGCGAGCCGCACGGGCAGGGGTCGCCGTCCAGGTCGACGGTGATGTGGCCGAGGTGGCCGGCGTTGCCGGTCCGTCCGTGGTGGACGCTGCCGCCGAGGACCAGGCCCGCGCCGACCCCGGTGGAGACGACGAGGCAGATCGCGTCGGCGTAGGGGCGGGCGGCGCCGTAGCGGTGTTCGGCCGCCGTCATGGCCACCGCGTCGCCGCCGAGCACCACGGGCAGACCGCGGACGGCCGGGTGCGCGCCGGCCTCGGCGACGATCGGGAAACCGCGCCAGGCAGCGATGTTGACCGGGCTGACGGTGCCTGCGGAGGTGTCGACGGGGCCTGCGCTGCCGATGCCGAGAGACCGCGCTCGGCCCCACAGCGGGTGCGCGGAGAGCTCGTCGAGCACACGGAGGACGGCGCCGAGGACGGTGCCCGCGTCCTCCCGGGCCGGGGTGGACTGCTGGACCTGGTACAGCAGTCGGCCGGAGGGGTCGACGAGACCGCCGGCGATCTTCGTCCCGCCGATGTCGAGGGCGGCGACGAGTGCGGGGGCATCGGTTCCGGGCGCGGCCTGGTCGGCCGTCCTGGCGCTGCTCATGGTGGTGCTCCGGGGCAGGTGCGGCGGTACGAGGGTCGATTGTGGCCGACCCTGACAACGTTGTCCAGCGCCGTCGCGCGGGTCGTCCCGCCCGGGTCCGTACCGGGTCCGTATGCTGCGTGGTCATGAGCAGCCGACCTGCCGCCAGGCCCACCATGAAGGACGTCGCGGCCGCGGCTGGCGTCGGGCTGAAGACCGTCTCCCGGGTCGTCAACAAGGAGTCCGGAGTCAGCCCCGCGATGGCGGCCCGGGTGCGGGCGGTGATCGACGAACTCGGCTTCCGCCGCAACGACAGCGCCCGGCTGCTGCGCACCGGCTCCACCGCCAGCGTCGGCCTGGTGCTGGAGGACATCGGTGACCCGTTCTCCTCCGCGCTCTCCCGCGGGGTCGAGGCCGTCGCCCGCGAGCACGGCTGTCTGCTGCTCACCGGCTCCAGCGCCGAGGACGCCGATCGCGAACGGGAGCTGGCGCTGGCGCTGTGCGCCCGCCGGGTGGACGGGCTGGTCGTGGTGCCCGCCGGCGGCGACCACGAATACCTGCTGCCCGAGGCCGCCTCCGGTCTCGCGGTGGTCTTCCTGGACCGGCCCGGCGCCGGGATCGAGGCCGACGCGGTGCTCAGCGACAACGCCGGCGGTGCCCGCGCGGGCACCGCCCACCTGATCGCGCACGGGCACCCCCGGATCGGCTTCATCGGGGACCTGCCGCACATCCACACCTGTGCGGAGCGGCTGCGCGGCTACCGCGAGGCGATGCGGGCGGCCGGACTGCCGGTCGACGAGCGGTGGATCGCGACCGGTCCGACCGACCCGGCGACCGTCGGGCGGGCCGTGCGGCGCCTACTGACCGGCGGGCCGGACGGCAACGGCGGGCCGGACCCGACCGCCGCCGAGCGAGCCGCCGAGCCGGTCACCGCGCTGTTCACCGCGAACAACCGGGTCACCCTCGCCGCACTGCAGGCCCTGGCCGGACTGCCCGCCCGCCCGGCCCTGGTCGGCTTCGACGACCTGGAGCTCGCCGCCCTGCTCAGCCCCGGCCTCACCGTCGTCGCCCAGGACCCGGAGGCGCTCGGCAGGACGGCCGCCCGCCTCCTCTTCGACCGGCTCGGCCACGACACCTCCCCGCCGCGACGCGTCGAACTGCCGACCCGGCTGATCGTCCGCGGCTCGGGCGAGGTCCCGCCCGCCTGACCGAACGGCCCAGGATCGGCGGGTCGTTCGGTCCACGGCCCGCTCCTCCCGCAGCCGTGTCGCCGGGCCGGTCCGCCCGGCCCTGACCAAGGCTGCCGCGCGGCAACCTCACGTCCGCACGCCATGGTCCCCGCCCGCCGGCGGACGGGCGGCCGGCGCCGCCCGGACAATCCGGTGGCCACCGGACGGCGTGGCCTGCTTGGATGCGGGCCATGAGCACTGATCTCCCCGCCGGTTACGAGCTGTCCACCGACCCCGAGCGCCTGGACCGGGCGCTGGTCCACCGATGGCTGTCCGAGGACGCCTACTGGGCGCTCGGCCGCCCGCGGGAGAAGCAGGAACGGGCGATCGACGGATCGCTCAACTTCGGCGTGTACGAGAGTGCCTCGGGTGAACAGGTGGGCTACGCCCGGGTGGTGACGGACCGGGCCACCTTCGGCTGGCTGTGCGACGTCTACATCGCCCCCGCCGCACGAGGCCGGGGCGTCGGCACCGCCCTCACCGCCGCCGTCCGCGACCACCTCGCGCCGCTCGGCCTGCGCCGGATCATGCTGGCCACCGCCGACGCCCACGAGGTGTACGCCAAGGTGGGCTTCACCCCCCTCGAGCACCCCGGCAAGTGGATGGCCCTCGGCGCGCAGTGAGCCCGCCGGGCACTCGTCGCCCGCGCGGTGTGAGCTGTACACGAGGGCTCGGCGGGGGTCCGCCCACGCTGTTGTCGCCGGTCGCCGGTCGCCGGTCGCCGGTCGCCGGACCGATGACCGGACGTCCTGCGTGGTCCTGCCGGCCCTGGGCCTGCTCCTCCTGGGGGCGGTGGTCTACGACGCGGTGTCCTGAACCCTGAAGCGCCGGACATGTCTCAATCGAAGCCGCCGACCCCTCCACCGGTGTCCAGGTTCACATCGGACAGGAGGAAGACCAGGACGAGCACCACCACGATCAGCACGAGCACGGCGATCCAGACATGGTCCGCCGGCCCGGGAACGTGCGGGGCCGGTGAACGGTCCGGCCGATCACCGCCCTCCTCGCCACGGCTCTCGGCATCGTCGTCCCCCTCGGGCGCCACGGCTCCCCCCTCCCGTCAGGGCCATGGCACCGCACCGCACGACGCGCGTCAAGACCCCGGGTCAGCCACCCGACTGCCCCGGGAAGACGCGCGGCTAGAGCTCCAACCGGTCCGGTTCGCCGGCGATCCGGTCCAGTTCGCCCGCGATGGCGGCGCGGAGCGGGTCGTGCCGCGGGCCGAGGGCGGTGTCGGTGCCCGTCCAACTCTCCTCGGGGTAGAGCCAGACCGGCATGCGGACGAGGTCGGCGGGCTCCCACTCGTACCGCGGCCAGACGTGGGCGTGCAGGAAGCCGTCGGTGTTGCCGAGGATCTCCAGGTTCACCCGGCGGAAGGCGGCGTCGAGGCTGCGGCAGGCCAGCTCGACGGCCTCGCCCAGCCGCTCCATGTCGGAGAGGAAGGCGAGCCGCCGTCCGCGCGGCAGGTCCGACAGCCGCTGCACGCCGGGCTCGTCCGTCAGCAGCAGTGAGTACCCCGGCAGGAACTGCACGTCGCCGATCACCGCGAAGCCCGCCCCGAGGCGCCGCAGCACCGAGGGGTTCTCACCGCGCAGTGCGCTGCCGATCCGGTCCGAACGCCAGTCCCCAGTCATTCCCCGACTCTACCCCGGCGTGATCACCGCTGGCGGCCGGCTCCGCGGTTCGCTGTCGCGGTCAGGCCTGACGGGTCGGCAGCACCACCAGGTGACGGAGGTTCACGTGCCGCGGGCGGCTGACGGTGAATCCGATCACGTCGGCGACCTCCTCGGCGGACAGCGGGCCTATCGCGTCGAACATCGCGCCGAGCTGGCCGTCCAGGCCGAGCGACGGGTTGTCGATGTGCGCACCGAGCTCGGTGTCCGTCAGTCCGGGCTCCACCGTGGAGACCCGGACGTCGCGCGGGCCGAACTCGCTGCGCAGCGAGGTCGCCAGGTGGGTGAGTGCCGCCTTGGTGGCGCTGTAGACCGCGTAGTTGGGGAAGGACACGTGGGAGGCGATCGAGGAGACGGCCACCAGGTCCGCGGTGCGTCCCTCGGCGGCGGCGGCCACCAGGTCGCCGGTGAAGGCCCGGACCACCCGAAGCACACCGGTGACGTTGGTGTCGATCATCCGGGTCCACTCGTCGATCCGGCCGTCGTCCACCGGGTTGGGCAGCATCACGCCGGCGGCGGCGACCAGCAGGTCGACCCGGCCGAGCTCGGCCGCGACCCGCCCGGCGGCCTCGTCCACCGAGCGCTGGTCGGTGACGTCGGCCGGTACGGCGAGCGCCCGGCCGCCGGCGGCCTCGATCTCGGCGGCCAGCTCCTTGAGCCGGTCCTCGCGGCGGGACAGCAGCGCCACCGAGGCGCCGTTCGCGGCGAGCAGCTTCGCGGTGGCGGCGCCCATGCCGCTCGCGGCACCGGTGACGACGGCGACACGGCCGGAGAGGGAGGTGTAGGACATGGTGGGCTCCTGGGAGGGGATCAGCGGCGGTCGGCCCGCCGTCGTTTCCTTGACGTCCTCGAGCCTGCCGGGCACGGCCGCCGCCACCCAGGGCCGTGGTTTTCCTGGGTCTGCCAGGACCACCCTCCGCAGGATCGGGGAGTCCGTAGGGTCGGAGCATGAGCAACGGTGATCGCGAGCAACTCGGCGGCTTCCTCCGGGCCCGCCGCGCCATGATCCGGCCGGAGTCGCTCGGCCTCCCGGAGTACGGGCGGCGCCGACGCGTGCCCGGGCTGCGGCGCGAGGAGGTGGCGCAGCTGGCGGGGGTCAGCGTGGACTACTACGTGCGGCTGGAGCAGGGCCGCGGCGGCGGTACCTCGCCGGAGGTGCTGGACGCGGTGGCCCGGGTGCTGCAGTTGGACGCCACCGAGCGGGCCCACCTGCACCGGTTGGCCCGGCCGCCCCGCCAGGACGCCGCCGCACCGGCCCCGACGGAGCTCCGCGCCGGGGTCCGGCTGGTGCTCGACATGCTGGCCGGCCCGGCCTTCGTGCTCGGCCGGTGCATGGACGTGCTGGCGTGGAACGCCCCGGCGGACGCCCTGCTCGGTCTGTCCGGCATCCCCGCGGACGAGCGCAACATGGCGCGGCACGCCTTCCTCGACCCGCGCGCCCGCACCTTCTACCCGGCCTGGGAGGAGGTCGCCGCGGAGACCGTCGCCTACCTGCGGCTGGACGCGGCCCGGCACCCCGCGGACCGCCACGCGGCCGGGTTCGTCGAGGAACTGTCCGCACGCAGTCCGGAGTTCCGCCGGCTCTGGGAGGGGCACGCGGTGGCCGAGAAGACCCACGGCCGCAAGCTGCTGCGACACCCGTCGGCCGGACTGCTGGACCTCGGCTACGAGACGCTGGCCCTGCCGGGCGACCCCGCCCTGCTGCTGGTCGTCTACACCGCCGAGCCGGGATCGCGGGAGGCCGAACGGCTCGCCGGGCTCACGGCCGCCGCAGCGGTCCGAACCCCCGAGCACGACGCAGCGCGCCCCGCCGTGCTCGGGGGTTCACGGCGGGACGCTGGACCTTCAGCATGACCCCGCGCGACCCGCACGGCCACCGAACACCGCCGAACATGCGTCACACCGGGTGACGCCGGCCGCGGGGGTCGCCGCCGGTGCCGCCTCAGCCCCGGTCCGGTTCCGGCGGCAGCGTCCCCGTCCCCGGCGGCGGCCCGGCCCAGACCGGCAGCACCGGACACGGCGCGTGGTCCACCCAGGCTGAGCACCGCCGTGACCGCCGAGGCGACCGCGAAGACCTGGACCAGAGGGCGGCGCGGCCGTCCGGGCCATTCAGGCCCGCAGGCCCGGAACAGCCCCTCGTGGGCACAGAGCCGGGCGAGCACCAGCACCGCGGTGAGGAAGCCGATCACCGGGCCGAGGCGCGCCGCCTCCTCGCGGACGTGGTCCAGCGAGGGCGCGCCGGTGCCGACCGCGACCGCGGCGGCGGGCACGGCCACCACCGTCTCCGGCCAGCCGAACGGCCGGACCACCGCACAGACCAGCACCACCAGCAGCAGGCCGACCGACAGAACCTCGGACGACGGCATGTTCCGCTTCCGTTCCTCGGCCGCGCCGCACGCCGGGCGGCCTCGTCGGAGTGCGCTGCGGCATCCGCCGTACCGGGGCGGACCCCGGTCGACTCCGGACCTGATCGAACCAGAACCGTCCGGCGGACCGCGCACCGGCTCGGGCGGGCCGGCGTGGAGATGGGGCCGACGCCGGGTCAGCCGAGGGACTGGCCGCGCTCCGCCAGGGCCGCCCGGAGCCGTTCCAGGGCCCTGGGCCCCATGCCGTGGAGCTTCTTCAGCTCGGCGACGGGCACCCCGGCCAGGTCGTCGAGGCGGGTGTAGCCGGCGCCGAGCAGGGCGCGGGTGGCAGGGGAGCCGATGTTCCGGGGAGGTCGCCCTGCGGCTGTTCGGTCATGCCGCCGATCCTGCCGCATCCGGCAGCGGCGGAGGGACGCGGCGACCGAACCCGGCGTGTCGCCGGTTCACGACCACCGGGCGGACGGGTACCACGGACGGGAGGGCGGCCGGTCGGGCCGTCCCCGCGGCGGAGGGAGACGGCATGGACAGCGCCCTGGCAGGGATCGTCGACGCACTGAAGGCGGTCGAGAAGCAGACCCGGGACGTCGCGCTCGCCAAGTCCCGCAGCCACCACGACCCGGTGCCGCTCGTCGACCAGCCGCACCTGCTGGGTGCACTGGCCGCCGCCGTGGAGGCGCTCCGCGACGTGGCCGGAACCTTCCCCGACCGGATGCACACCCCGGACGGCAGAGCCTCGCTGCGCACCTCGGCCGAGCGGCTCGCCGCCGCGGCGGCCGGACTACGGAATGCCGAGCGCCACGCCGCCGCGGGCGGCGTCTGACCCCCGGGCAGCGGGTGCCCTTCACGATCCGGACGGTTCCGGCACCGGGGATTCCCATGAAGTGTCGCCGTCCGCAGCCCGGCCCCTGACGGACCGGGCGCGCGACGGGACGCATCGCAGGGCGCCGGGCCACCTCGGCGCGGCCGAGGCGGTCATTGAGGCGGTCATTGGGGTGGTCGTCCGCCGACACGGCCGTGCCGTCCGCTCAGCACCGCCGCCACGGCCTCCTCCGGGGTGGCCGCCCGCACGAGCCCCGCGTCGGCGGGTGCGTCCGGGAGCGACCACCCCGCGAGGGAGACCACCGGTTTGCCGACGCGCACGGCGAGGGCGACCTCGCTGAGCGTCCCCCAGCTGCCGCCGACCGCGATCAGGGCGTCGCAGGCCCGCACGAGCAGCCCGTTCCGCAACTCGCCCAGGCCGGTGGCCAGAGCCACCGTCAGATGAGGGTTCCCGCGCGTGCGGTCGGGACCCGGCAGCAGCCCCACCGTGATGCCACCGCGGCTGCGCGCCCCGGCGGCCGCCGCCTCCATCACCCCGCCGAGCCCGCCGCAGAGCAGCACCGCACCGTGCCCGGCCAGCAGTTCGCCGACCCGGCGGGCCAGGGCGCTCTCCTCGGGATTCGCCCCGCCCGGGCCGATCACCCCGATGTGGGGTGCGCCGGCCGTGGGCGGGAGTGCGGACGTCATGGCGGCCTCCGGGCCGGGTGCGGGTGCTGCGCGACACCGGCAGTATCGGGCGCCGGCAGGGCGGGGGGCCGGTCCGTGCCTCCGTCGGAGTGAGCCTCCGGTGCGCCGCGGTGCGGCCGAGCCCCGTGCGAGGGGCCGGCCGCACCACGGCGCCGCCGGGTCAGTCCTCCAGGGCGATGTAGAGGCGGCGGCCCTGCGGGCGGTAGCCGATCCGCTCGTAGACGCGGCGGGAGCCCTCACCGGAGTACTCCAGCCAGACGGACGAGGCGCCGCGGCCGAACATCGTCGCGGTCAGCTCGGCGGTGACCGCCGCCGCGATGCCGCGACCGCGGAAGTCGGGCCGGGTGCCGACGCCGGCCAGCTCCGAGGTGCCGACGGCCGGGGCCGAGCAGATCGCCCCGCCGGCGCAGCCGCCGTCCGGGGAGCGGACGAAGCGGACGGCGCCGCCGCCGTCCTCGGTCCGGCGCAGACGGGCTGCGCCCTCCGGGGAGGACGTGAACTCGCCGGCGAAGGCCTCGGACAGAGCGGCGTCGATCGCCGAGTAGTCCGCGTCGCCCGCCGGGGCCTCGACCAGCGGCGCGGGCGCGTCGCCGTACCGGGGCGGGGTCAGCGTGGCGGGGGTGCAGACCAGGTACTCGTGTACGGCCTCCACGGTGAAGCCGGCCGCGAGCAGCGCCGACTCCACCAGGGGGGCGGAGTCGGGGGCGAACTCGAGCCGGGGCTTCAGGCCGCGGTCGCGGAAGGCCGCGACCAGGCCGGCCAGGTCCGCCGCGGTCGGCTCGGCGCCGGGCAGCGGGGTCGCGTAATTGATGTACGGGCTGGTGGTGCCGGGGTCGAAGCCCGCCACGAAACCGCCGGTCTCGACGACCACGGGGCGGCGGCGCAGGTTGGCAACGGCAAAGCTCTGGACAGGGGTGTCCACGGTGATGATGACCTCACGTCAAGACAAGGGTGGGCGCGGACCCGCACCGAGGCGGGCAGCGCTGGATGTCGGGCCGGACGGAGCCGGCGCCACCGCCGCGCAGGACGATGGCAGGCGGTGCGACTGCACCGCGCGTGGGGCCGCCGTGAGACGGGCGTGGTACGTGAGGCCGCGCAGCAGGCAGACGCTCAGTACCGACGGCGGCCGCTGAGGGACGCCGGGACCATGGACTTCATTCCCTTGGAGTGAGTGCGGCACTCCCGTGCGGAGCGCGGGTCACACCCTGCCATGCTCGCCTGCCGGGTGGCAACCGTTGTCGGTTGAGCGGGCGTCAGGACTTCCCGTCGGCCCTCGGTGATCCGGCCGTCGAGGGCGTCACCGGTCGTCGTCCGCGTCGTCCGCGTCGTCCGCACCGTCCGAAGGATCCGCCCCGCCGGGGTGGGCTTCGTCGGGGTGCGTTCCGCCGGGGAGTGCGTCGGGGGTGGTGGCCACGGTGCGGGCGCGGCGCCGGCGGCGCCAGAGGAGGGTGGCGCCGCCCACCAGCAGGACGAGGCCGACGGCGGCGAGGACACCCATCCAGGTCTGGTCGAAGAGGGCGCCGCCGAGGGCGCCGATGAGGGCGTAGGCGGTGGCCCACAGCAGGGCGGCCGGTGCCTCCGCCACGGCGAAGCGGCGGACGGGCCAGCCGGAGAGGATGCAGGCCGCGATCATGAAGATCCGCCCGCCCGGGACCAGCCGGGAGGGCACCAGGACGGCCCGGCCGTGTTCGTCGAGCCTGCGCTCGGCCTCCTGGACCCGAGGATTGTCGAACCTCGGCCGGATCCGCGCCTCCAGCCGTCCGCCCGCCTGCCCGGCGAGGCGGTACAGCGTGACGTCCCCGCACCATGCGCCGAGGCCCGCGCAGACGACCACCAGCACCAGGTCGCGGGGGACGGCCGACGTGTGCACGGCGGCCGCGGCCGTCGCGCTGACCAGGATGCTGGTCGGGAAGACCGGGACGAGTGAACCGAGCGCCACCAGCAGGAACAGCGCGGGGAAGCCCACCGACTCGGTCGTGCCCGAGTCCGCGGCCAGTGCGGCCAGCGCCGCGGCCGCGATCATCGACCGCACCCCGCTCCCGCCGGTGGACACCACGCCCCCGCCCGGGCACGCCCCTCCCGCCGCCCGGCGGCGGCTGCCGGCTTCCCGGCGCGGTCGGTGTCGGCTGGCACGGCTCGGCGTCCTCGCGGATGGGGCTGGTGGAGATGACTCGGTGGGGTGGGCGGGACCGGTGGGCGGGACTGCGGGTCGGCCCGGACACTACACGCGAAACGGCGCAGGACCCGGCAGGTGCGGCCGCTCACCGGGGACGAGCCGCCTGGTCAGGTGTGCCGATCCCGCCGGACGCGGCACCCGGACCGGCCTCCACGCATGAGCGGACGTCATCCCGTAGCCCGCCTCGGCCGACTGATGATCCGTCCGGACTGGGGCGGCCCAGGCTATGGGTTCCCCCGGGACTGGTCATGTACCGGTAAATCTTTCCGGCCGCCCCTTGAGATCCACGTGATCATCGGAATAGATGACTGACGGCAGTCAACCATCGACGCAGGCCGGCGACTTCTCCGCCGGCCCGCTCTGCCGTGCCCTCGTCGAGCGACACAGACGCTCCACACATCTTCCCGAAGTGGGGGACAGACGTGCCCATAGCACGCAACCGGATCTCCAGGATCGCCGTACCGGCCACCGCCGCACTCATCCTGGGAACCCTCGGCGCGGCCGCCCCGGCCGGCGCTGCCACGCCGACCGGCGAGCAGACCGCCAAGCCCCTCCCCGGCACCCACCCGGAGTGGGCCACCGCGCAGGCCGACGCCGGAGCCGTGCCCGACTCCGCCCCGGCCTCCGCCCGGATCTACCTGGCCGGCCAGGACCAGGCCGGTCTCGCCGCGCTGGCCAAGGCGGTCTCCGACCCGAACTCGCCGGCCTACGGAGCCTTCCTCTCCGACGCCCAGGCCGACGCCCGCTTCGGCGCCACCGCCGCGCAGGTCAAGGCGGTCACCGACTGGGTGACCGGTGCGGGCCTGAAGGTCGACGCCACCACGGCGCACTACGTGCAGGTCTCCGGCAGCACCGGCGCCCTCGCCAAGGCCTTCGGCACCGGCTTCCGCAGCTACCGCACCGAGGACGGCCTGCACCGGGCCGCCGCCAAGGACGCCGTCGTGCCGGCCTCGGCGGCCGGCGCGGTGCTCGCCGTCGGCGGGCTCAGCGACACCCTGCACAAGAACACCTCGCACGCCGTCTCCGTCCGCGAGGCCGAGGCCCGCGCGCAGGCCCGTGCCGGTGCCGCCGCCAAGCTGGCCGGCCCGGACAAGAAGGCCCCGGCCACCCTGCCGACCGTGCCGACCTGCTCCGAGGACGGCTACGGCTCGAAGACCGCCAAGGGCGCGCCGGCGGGCTACGAGAAGAACGAGCCCTTCGCCCCCTGCTCCTACGTCCCGAGCCAGCTGCGCAAGGCCTACGGCGTGACCGACGCCAAGGTGTCCGGCAAGGGTGCCCGGATCGCCATCATCGACGCCTACGGCCTGGCCACCATGGAGCAGGACGCGAACCACTTCTCCACCCTGCACGGCGACAAGCCGTTCGCCGCCGGGCAGTACCGCGAGTTCGTCACCCCGGACAAGTGGACCCACCAGGACGAGTGCGGCGGCGCGGCTGGCTGGGCCGGCGAGGAGGCGCTCGACGTCGAGATGGCGCACGGCCTCGCACCGGACGCCCAGGTGGTCTACGTCGGCGGCAACTCCTGCTACGACCAGGACCTGTACGACGCCATGGCCAAGGTGGTCGACGGGCACCTGGCCGACGTGGTCTCGAACTCCTGGGGCGAGATCATGCACGGCACCGGCGGGGACCTCGACCCCGCGGTGGTCGCCGCCGACAACCAGCTCTTCCAGCGCGGCGCGGTCACCGGCATCGGCTTCACCTTCTCCTCCGGCGACTGCGGCGACAGCTCGCCGGGCGCGGCGGCCACCGGCGTCAACTGCCAGTCCGACACCACCCAGGCGCAGACCGACTGGCCGTCCTCCTCGCCGTGGGTCACCTCGGTCGGCGGCACGGCGCTCGAACTCGCCGACAAGGCCGGCCACTACGGCCGCGAGGTCTCGATGGGCGACCAGCGGTCCGTCCTCTCCGAGGACCAGAAGTCCTGGACGCCCTTCCCCGGCAAGTTCTACTTCGGCGGTGGCGGCGGCGTCTCCAAGGACTTCGCCCAGCCGTGGTACCAGCAGGGCGTCGTCCCGGACCGGATCGCCAAGACCGCGGCCGACGGCACCAAGTCGGACACCCCGCTGCGCGCCACCCCGGACGTCGCGATGAGCGGCGACCTGGTCGCCGCCACCCTGGTCGGCTACACCAATGGCGGCACCTACAGCGAGGGCGGCTACGGCGGCACCTCGGTCTCCGCCCCGGAGTACGCGGCCATGCTCGCCGACGCGGTGCAGGCCCGTGGCGGCCGTGCGATCGGCTTCGCCAACCCGGCGATCTACGACCGGGCCGCCGGCGGCGCCTTCCACGACGTCAACGACTCCGCCGTGCACAACAAGTTCGGCAACGTGGTCGACCTCGGCCTGGTCGGCGGCGCCCTGAAGGTCCGCCTGTACAAGATCGCGGCCGACTACGGCCTGTCGGCGGCCAAGGGCTACGACACCGCCACCGGCGTCGGCACCCCCGGCAAGGACTTCTTCAACTCCTTCCGCCTGCCGCACCACCGGTGACCGCGGGCCGGGACGGCTCGGCGCAGGCTGCGGCCGAGCCGTCCCGGCACCCGATCTGCCGCGCGCCCGGTGGCGAGAGGACACCGGGCGCGCGGCCGTCCTGGGGCGCGGCTTCACAGGTGCAGGGGCATCCATCGGGGGCGCTTGGGGGCACCTTCCGGCCGAAGCCGCGGGAGAACTGCGCAGACTCGGATGCGGCCCGCCGGACGAATCCGGGCTCGGCCCATGTCGCCACGGTGCCCGCCCCCCTCGGAGGCGAAGTTCCCCCGGCCTTCGGCCCGGAGACGCCCGGCGGGCCCCTGAATCAGCCGTCCCACTGCCCTCTTGCGGTCGTGTCACGCGCGGCCGTGGCCACCGGCCCGGTCACGCCGCCCCGGCCGCCTGACGCCGGCGGCCCGTCAGCAGGTAGAGCACGGCGGCGAGGAGCATGCCGACCGGCAGCGACAGGTCGGTACCGCCCAGGGCCGCGGCCACCGGCCCGGTGTACAGCGGGGTGGTGACACACAGGCCCGCCGCCGCGGTGCCCAGCAGCACGGCCGCGGCCCCGGCCGGGTTGACGCCCGCGGTGTACCAGAACGGCCCGCCGCGGCTCTCGTCGGAGAGCTCGCGGCCGTCGTAGCGGTTCCGCCGCAGCAGGACGTCGGTGGCGTAGACGGCCATGGTGGGGCCGGTCAGCACCACCTCTCAGGCTGCCGCGACCTGCCCGCCGTCCGCGCCGTCCGCGCCGTCCTCGCCGAGGCCGCCGCCCGCCTCGAACCCGGCGCCTGGCTGCGCGGCTGGGGCCTCGACCCCAACGCCTTCGGCGACCGGCCGGTCACCGCCGCCGACCTCGGCCCCGTCCTCGACGGCGTCCCGGCCCTGATCGACCTCTTCGACGCCCACTCCGCGCTCGCGAGCCCCCGCGCCCTCGAACTCGCCGGAATCGACGGCCCGCGCCGCTTCGACGAGGGCGCCGAGATCGTCTGCGACGCCGACGGCCGCCCCACCGGGCTGCTCCTCGAGGACGCCGCCTGCGAACTCGTCGTGAACGTCGCACCCAGGCTCACCGACGCCCAGCTACGGGCCAGGGCCGCCGAGGTGCTGCAGCAGATGGCCGCCGCCGGCCTCACGGCGGCCACGCCATGGACGCCAACGGCCCCACCCTCGCCCTGTGCGCCGACCTGGAGGCCGACGGCGCCCTGCCGCTGCGCCTGCGGATCGCCCCCTGGTGCCGGCCCGGCGACGACGAGGAGGCGGTCGAGGCGCTGATCCGGCTGCAGGGCACCGGCGGACGGTTCTGGCGGGTCGACGGCGCCAAGCTGTTCATGGACGGCACCGTCGACAACGGCACCGCATGGCTGGAGCGCCCCGACTGCCACGGCGAGTCCACGCAGTCCTTCTGGCCCGACCCGGAGGCCTACACCCGGGTGATCGCCCGGCTGCACCGCGCCGGCGTCCCCACCGCCACGCACGCCATCGGCGACGCCGCCGTCCGGCACGTCCTGGACTCGGTGGCGAAGGCGCAGGAGAAGGCGAAGGCGAAAGCCGAGCGTGAGAGGCTGTCGCAGAAGTGGTGGCCCGATCGATGTGCGACAGGCCGTCGCAGCCGTGACAGCCGCACTCCCGGCGCTACTGCGGGGCACGCTTGCCGGTGAGCACCCAGCGGACGTCCACGAACCCGCTCTGCTGCTGGGCCAGCCGACCGTTCTCCACCTGCTGGAAGGTCACCCAGGTGTTTGTCAGCCGCGGCGACTCGGCGCTCGGCAGCATGCTCGCCATGCCCCAGTCCAGTGGTGGGGTGACGCCGCCGGTGTCCAGCGAGTCCCCGCTGTCCAGCTGATTGCGCAGCGACTTCGCGGTCAGCGGCAGGCCGGCCGAGGCCAGTCGGTCGGCTGCCTGGAAGAAGACCTGATAGGCGACCCAGGTCGTCTGCACGCCCAGGTCGGAGGCGTCCACCGGCGAGGCCGCCGGCCCGCCCTGCAGGGTGTGGCGCAGCTCGTCCCAGACCGCGGACGACTCGGGCGGGTACCAGCCGGTCACCAGGGCGCCCTCCAGCGGACCCCCCTTGCCGCCGGTGGCGTCCACCACCGACTGCTGCACGCCGCCGAGCACCGCGCCGAGCCGGGTCCGGGTCGGGGCGAGCTTCCGGTAGGCGTCCAGCAGGCCCCGGGTCTGCTCGACGCCGAGCGCCGTGGTCACGCAGCCGTCCTTGTGGTCCCCGCCGACCGCCGCCCGGGCGAGCGCGGCGAAGTCCGGGCCCTTCTCGGCGACCTTCACGTCGGTGAGCGGGACCCCGGCGGGCCGCAGCGCGCCGGACAGGTAGCGGGTGAGGGTGTCGCCGGTCCGGTTGTCGGGGCGCACCAGCGCGATCGACCTGCAGCCCGCCGCGATCAGTTGGCGCCCGCTGCCGGCGATCAGCGCCGGCGTCCCGCCCGCCACCGGGTAGGAGAGCGGGCTGGAGAACTCCGGCCCGGACAGCCCGTACCCGCCCAGGTAGGGGATGCCCGCCGCCTCCAGGGCGGGCATGAAGTCCGCGGCGTGCCGGCTGTACGAGCCGATCACCGCCACCGCGTGGGCGCCCACCGCCTGCCGGGCGCAGGCCGCCGCCCCCTGCGCGGTGTCCTGTTCGTTGCAGGTGAGCACGTGCAGCCGGCGACCGCCGAAGCGGTCCGAGGCGCTGACGGAGCGTCCGATCGCCTCCGCCAGGGCGGTGCTCCCCGACCGGTCGGCGGAGCCGGTGCCGGACGGGGCCATGGTCAGCACGGTCACCCCGGTGCCCTCGGCGGCACCCGCGCCGCCCGCGCACCCGGTCAGGTCGAGCAGTGCCGGCAGCAGCGCCGCAGCCGCCGCCAACCGCCCGGCCCGCCCCGCCCGCATGCCCGCCGTGCCCTGCCGGCCGATCCGCCCTGCCATACCCGCGCCCCTCCCGTGGTCCGCCCGATGTCGGGGGCAAGCCAAGCGAGCCCAGCGCACGTTCAGGCGGCCAACGGGCGAACAGCACGGGGTGTTCGGGGGAAGAGCAGGTCGCTCCGCAAACGTACCACCAGGCCCTCGGGGGCGACTTCATGACGAACCATCAGGCTGTTCCCGCTGGTGAAAGCCGGTTCCGGGGCGGGACCACCGTGCGGTGCCCGCACCGGCATGTTCGGCCAACTCCGGTGAGGTCACCGCGACTCGGCGCCGGCGTACCCCGGCCGGCCGGTGGCTGCGGTGCGGACCGCGGCGCTCGACCGCGACGGGGGCGGGGCCGGGTCGGGCAGCGGGCGCAGCTCCGTCGACGGTGCGTGGGCGGAGGGCCCGGCCGCCGTGCGGCTCGCGCGGCGGGGCGTAGCGTGGTGAGGGTGGCCCGTCAGCGCAGCGGCGTACTCCGGGGCACCTGGTGACGCCGCTCGTCTCCCGCCGCGCCGTGCTGCTGGGTGCCGCCGGCGGAGTGCTCGCCGCGTGCAGTAGCGGCGGGTCGAACCGGCGGCCCGGGCGGGGCGCCGCGACGGCCGCCGAGGCACTCCGGTCGGGCGGCGCCGTCCGGCTGCCGGTGGTGCTGGCCGTCCACCCCGCGACGGCGATCGGCCGCACCGCGACCCGGGCCGAACTGGAGGCCGTGCACTCCGGCGGGGCCGCCGCATGGCAGGGGCTGCGGGTCGTGCGCGGGCCGGGCGCGGTCGCGGAGGTGGCCACGGTCAGGGACGCGGTCGCCGCGGTGACGGCGGACGCCGTGGTACCCGGCACCGCCGTCGTGCCGGTGGACGGCCGGGACCCGCTGACCGCACCGGCCGACTACCCCGTCACCGCCGAGGTCGACGCCGCGACCGCGCCCGACCCGGTGGTCACCAGTCTGTGGACGGGCGACGTGATGCTCGGCCGCCGGGTCGGTGCCGGGATGGCGGCCGCCGGCGACTGGGAGCTCCCGTTCTCACGGACGGCGGACCGGCTGTCCGCCGCCGGCCTGACCGTCGGGAACCTGGAGTGCACCCTCTCCAAGGAGGGCCGGGCCACGCACGGCGGCGATTCCTTCGGCGGCGACCCGAGGGCGCTCGCCGGCCCCCGCCGGGCCGGCTACGACATTCTCACCCTCGGCAACAACCACATGGGCGACTACGGCCCCGACGCCCTCGTCCGGACGGTGGCGATCGCCCGCGGCGAGGGCTTCGCCACCACCGGCGCCGGCGCGGACATCGCCGCCGCCCGGCAGCCGGCCCTGGCGACGGCCGGCGGGCTGCGCTTCGCCGTCCTCGCGTTCTGCGCCGTCGGAGAGTCGCCGGAGGCGGGCCCGGCCACCCCGGGTGTGGTGTGGCAGCGGATGCCGCCGATCACCGGCCCGCTCGCCGAGAACGACCTCGCGGCGCTGGAAACGTCCGTGCGCGCCGCCCGCCCGACCGCCGACGTGCTGGTCGTCGTCCCGCACTGGGGCCGCGAGTACTCGCACCGCCCGGTCGCCGAGCAGTACACCGTCGGCCACCGGCTGATCGACGCCGGAGCCGACGCGGTGGTCGGCATGCACCAGCACTGGGTGCAGCCCGTCGAGATCTACCACGGCCGCCCGATCGTGCACGGTCTCGGCAACTTCGTCTTCGACATGACCTTCTCCGAACAGGTCCAGCAGGCGATGGTGGTCGAACTCGTCCACTGGGGGCGGATCGTGAAGAGCGTCCGGGCCGTGCCGGTGCGGATCGGCGCGGGCGGCGTGCCGTACTTCCTCGACCCGGCCGGCGCCGAGGGCCGGACCATCCTGTCCACGGTGTGGGGCTGACGGACCGTCACTCCAGCCCCCTGCCATCGGCTGACCGATCGGTTCGGCGGACAGGGAGCGGCCTTGGACGCCTCGGCGGACACGGCACGGATCGTCACCGCGCTCGCGGCACGCTGGGCGGCAGAACTCGGCGGCGCCGACGGCAGCGGGACGGTGTTCACCGCCGTCGGCGTCTGGCCGCTGCTCGGCATGCCGGCCGCCGGGGCGGACCACACCGTCCGCAAGGAACTCGAGGAGGCGATCGGCCTGCCCGCCGGCGAGGCCGCCCGACGAGGGCGGGAACTCCTCGCGCTGCTGGGCGACGTGCCCGGCGCCGGAGCCGCCGTCGGCCTCTGGACCGCCGCCCGCCTCCGGCTGGAGCCGCAGAGTGGCTGGCCGCGGTCGGCTCGGACACCCGCGGCACCCTCACGGGCCTGCCCGCGCTCGACCGGATCGTCCTCGACCGGATCGTCCTCGACCGGTGGGCCCGGAAGCACACCGGAGGCCTCGTCCGGTCCGTGCCCCCGGAGCTCCACCGAGAACTGCTGCTCGTCCTGGCCAGTGCCGTGGCCGTCCGCACCCGCTGGCGGCACCCCTTCCACGAAATGGGGCGACCGCATGGGCGACCTGCTGTGGGCCGCGGACCGCACCGCCGACGCGATCGTCCTGTGTCACCTGGGCTGCGGCCGGCGCGAGTGGCTGGGCGTCAGCGGCCCCGAACGCGGCCGGATCTGGTCCGACGACCGCATCGACGACCTTGATCTCGCCCCGCTGCTCGACCCCGACGGCCGGCCCGTCACCTTCGCCCGCCGGTACCTCGACTGGCTCCACGAGGCAGAGCAGTACGTGCGTCAGCAGGCAGCCTGAGCCCGGACCCCCGTGCGTGCGCCGTGCGGACCGGACGGCCCTGCCGCGCCGGTGCGCAACACCCCGCGCCCGCCGTCCGGAGGACCTTTCGGCCGCCCCGGCGCGGCGCCGCCGCCCCTCCGACCGGCTGTCGGAGGATCAGGCGAATGATGAGACGAACCCGGGCGACGGCGGCGGCCTCCGCCGCGGCAGTCCTGCTGCTCCTCACCGGTGCGCCCGCCGGCGCAGCGCTCACCCCGCCGGACCCGTACTTCCCGCTCAGCGGCAACCAGCGCTACGACGTCCGCCACTACGACCTCGACCTCGACTTCACCCCGGCGAGCCACCTGCTGGACGCCCGGGCGACCGTCACCGCGAGCGCGGACCGCTCGCTGGCCACCTTCCGCCTGGACTATTCGGGCCCTGCCGTCCAGCAGGTCCTGGTCGACGGCCGGCCCGCCGCCTACCGGAGCGACGGACAGAAGCTGACGGTCACCCCGGCCCGTCCGATCCGCCCCGGCGCGCTGTTCACCGTCGTCGTCCGCTACCGGGGCACCCCCGAGCGGATCTCCGACCCGGCGCTCGGCGACTACGGCTGGATCAACACCCCGGACGGCGCCGTGGCCCTCAACGAGCCCGACGGCGCCCGCACCTGGTACCCCCTCAACGACGACCTGCGGGACAAGGCCACCTACACCTTCCGGATCACCACCCCGACCGGGGTGACCGCCCTCGCCAACGGGGAGCCGGCCGGCCCGCCGCAGACCCACGACGGCCGCACCACCGTCACCTGGCAGATGCGCAAGCCGATGGCCGGCTACCTGTCGATGGTCGCGATCGGCGATTTCCAGGTCGCCCGCACCACCGACGACGGCCTCCCCAACATCACCGCCTACGACCCGAACGGCAGCGACGACACCCTGCTGCACCCCGCCACCGCGCAGGCGGTCGCCTGGGAGCGGAAGCGCTTCGGCGCGTACCCCTTCGACTCGACGGGCGGCATCATCGACGAGGTCGGCGTCGGCTACGCACTGGAGAGCCAGAGCCGCCCGGTCTACGACCGCGGCCCCGACGAGCTCACCGTCGTCCACGAGATCGCCCACCAGTGGTTCGGCGACAGCGTCACCCCGTCCACCTGGCGCGACATCTGGCTCAACGAGGGCTTCGCCACCTACACCGAATGGCTCTGGCAGGAGGACCACGGCGGACCGTCCGTGCAGCAGGTCTTCGACACCTATTACGAGACGCCCGCCGGCGACCCGTTCTGGAACCTGGAGACCGGCGACCCCGGCCGCGACGAGATGTTCAACTTCGATGCCGTGTACGTCCGCGGCGCGATGACCCTGCACGCCCTGCGCACCACCATCGGTGACCGCGACTTCTTCGACTTGCTCCGCACCTGGGCCCACACCTACCGGTACGGCACGGCGGACACCGGCGACCTGCTCCGCCTGGCGGAGAAGCTCTCGCACCACAGGCTCGGCCCGCTGTTCGACGACTGGCTGTACACGGCGGCCAAGCCCCCGCTGCCGCCGCACTGACCCTCCGTCCGGGACGCCGGCGGCGCGCCACCCCCGCGGTGGCGCGCCGTCGGCGTCCGGCGTTGGTGGCGCCGCGTCAGGCGGTGTCGCAGGCCTCCTCGATGGGCACTTCCGGCCTCCGGTTCGGGTCCGGCCGACGTCCCCCCGACACCGTGGTTGACCGGGCCTTTGACGGGGCAGAGATCCGGTACGCGCAAGGAACGGCGCAGGTGGGCGAAGGTCCTGCCGTGCCGGCGACCGAGGAGGTGACGGTGATGATCAGGATCAAGGTGGTGTCACGCCCCGTCCGGGGCAAGCCGCGGCCTCCGCTCGATCTGCGGACCCCGTCGGGCCGGCCGCTGCCGTACTGAGGGCCGGCCGCGCGCTGCGGTGTGCCCCGCGCGGGCGTACCCGGCCGCGGGCGCGGACCGCACGCTCACGTCGGGCGGGTTTGCGCGGGGCGGCGTCGGGCAGGCGGAGACTCCTGCTCCGCGGACGGAGCAGGGGACGGACCGCATACGCCCCGCCCCGGGCCGGGTCGCAGTAGCCTGGACGGTTCTGCGCCCCAGACGGCGAAGGGAGCCTGCCATGGCCCATGCCGACCGCGACCTCGCCATGCTCGGCGAGAACGTCGAACCCGCCGGCGCGCTGAAACCCGAGACCCTCGACCGGGTCCGCGCGGTGGTGGCCGAACACGCCCGCGACGGGGAGGACCGCCGCCTCCTGCTGGAGGCACTGGGCCTGGCCGGCGACGCACCGGCCACCCACGACGCACCGGCCACCCACGACGCACTGGCCGACACCACCCGGACGGACGAACCGGAGAGCGGTGGGCGGCCGCACCCGTCACACTGACGGCCCGGCGGGTCGGCGGACAGCCCTGTCCGACCGCCCGGCCGAGCCCTGACCGAGGAGGAGCGATGGCATTCCCGCACCACCCTCACCGTGTGCCCGAGGACGGGCCCGAGCCGCCCCGGCAGGACCGCACGGTGCTGGGCGCCCTCGGGGCCCTGCTGGGCGATCTCGCCGCCCTCGGTCCCGGACACGGCCGAGCGGACGACCCGGACGCCGACGAGGGGCCCGATGCCGCCGGCGCCCTCGAACGGCGCTCCCCACGCCCGGGCGGTCTCACGGCGACCGCCTGACCGGACCCGGCGGCCGCCAGGACACCCGGGTCACCCCGGGGCTGTGGGGTGGCCATGACGGTGAAGACCACGCGTTCATTTCTCGAAGCCGTCGGCCTGTGACAGGGCGAGCACGGCCCACACCGCCTTGCCCGCCGGGTGCTCCATGACGCCCCAGGACGAGCTCAGCCGCTCGACGATGAAGAGGCCGTGGCCGCTCGGCCGGGCGGCGTCGTGCGGGCGCCGCGACCGGGGCAGCCCCGGTCCGGCGTCGACCACCTCGATCCGGACGTCCGCACCGAACAGCGAGAGCGTCATCTCGATCGGACCGCCGGCGTGCTGGGCGGCGTTGGCGAGCAGCTCCGCCACGACCAGGCGGACGTTGTCGGCGGCGAGGCCGGCCGGGTCCACGCCCCAGTGGACGAGGGTCGCCTCGGCGAACCGCCGCCCGGCGCGGGTCCGTCCGCCTCCGCCGAGGGCGATCGTCACGCGGGCGGTGAGCGCCGGAGGTCCGTCCCCCGCCCCCTCGCGACCGCTGCTGCCGGCCGCCGCTGTCACGGCCGCCGCTCGCTGCCCCCGGCCCGGAACTCCGCGGCGGAGCCGAACACGGTGAAGACGGTGTCGGCGCCGGTCATGTCCAGCAGGCGCTTCGTCTGCGGCGGCAGCGAGGACAGCACCAGCCGTACGCCCCGCTCCCGGGCCCGGGAGCGCAGCCGGAGCAGCAGGTTGAGCCCGGAGGAGTCGCAGAAGCCGACGCCGCCCAGGTCCAGGCAGAGGGCGGCGGCCGCCGCGTCCAGTGCCGCCTCCAGGTCGGGGCGGGCGGCGTGCGCGCCGTCCAGGTCCAGGTCGCCCTCGACGGCGCAGACGAGCGCACCGTCGAAGGCCGCGGCCACGGTGGTGCGGACGCCGGTGTCCGTCGCCGTTCCGGTCGCCTGGTCGGTGTCGCCGGTGCCCATGTGCGTTTCCCTCCCGCCGCGGCCCTGCGCGGTGCCGCCGTGCCGTCCTTCACCTTCCGTGGGGATGCGTATCACCCGCAGGGATTCGTACCACACGTCCGCCCGGCGATCCTCCGTCCGCCGGCTCCCGTGCCCGGGCGTGGCAGCCGTCCGTCCGGACGTCAATTGGCCTGCCGAGCAGGGCTGGTGCGTACGCGGCCTAGGGTAGTGTCGCCAGCGGCCCGGCCGCCCGCGCGGTCGGCGGTCGCGCCCGGGACCGTGCGCGGCCTCCACCGCCGCCGGGTCGACGCGGCCCCGGCGAGGGGAACGTTGCCGTGACACAGACGCAGCCGGGCCGGACGGCGAACGGTGTCCTTCCCGCGGGGACCAACCCGCCGGGTACGGTCGGCGAGCCCGATCTGCGCAGTCTGCTGGCCGGTCTGACGGCCGTCCGGGGCGGGGACTTCGGCACCCGGCTGCCGGACGACGCGGACGGCCTGCTCGGCGAGATCGCCGGCGTCTTCAACGGCATGGTCGACCAACTGTCCGCGTTCGCCGACGAGGTGACCCGGGTGGCACGGGAGGTCGGCAGCGAGGGCCGGCCCTGCTCCAGCACGCCCAACGCCTCGGCCGCATCGGCAGATTCGAGGAGGACCTGCGGGCGGGCACCGCCACCTGGAACGAGACGGTCTTCGACCTCGACGGGCTGCCGCCGACGGCGCCCCCGGTGACCCTCGACCAACTGGCCGGCCACTGCCACCCCGACGACCGGCACGCCATCGGCCGCTTCCTGCGCACCCTGCTGCACCGCCGCCGGCCGGCCGACACCGCCTTCCGGCTCAACCGGCCCGACGGCGTCGTGCGGCACATCCGGATCGTCGCCGAACCCGTACTGGACCAGTGGTCCCGGCTCACCGCCGTCCGCGGCGCCTACCAGGACGTCTCCGCCCAGTACTGGACGGAGGTCGCACTCGCCGCCACCCGAGAGCAGCTGGCGCACACCGAGGAGAAGGCCGCCGCCCGCAACCGGCTCGCGCTGCAACTCCAGCACGCCATCATGCCGGTGGGCCACGGCCCGCTCGACCTCACCAGGCTGCGCATCGCCGTCCGCTACCGCCCCGCCGAGAAAGGCCACGTGGTCGCCGGTGACCGGTACGACGCCGTCACCCTGCCCAGCAAACGGATCCTGCTCTGCGTCGGCGACGTCGCCGGCCACGGCACCGAGGGCGCCACGGGCATGGTCGCCCTGCGCAACGCCCTGCGCGGACTCGCCGCCACCGGCGCCGGCCCGGCCCAACTGCTCGGCTGGCTCAACAACGTGACGCACCACCTGACCGACCACGTCACGGCGACCGCCGTCTGCGCCCTCTACGACCCCGCCGACCGCACGCTCAGCTGGGCCCGCGCCGGACACCTGCCGCCGGTGCTGCTGAGGGGCGGCCGGGTGCCTGATCGGCATCCAGGTCCGCTGACGTCCTCCCGCTGGTGGCGGTGACGGAGACGGTGCCGCGGGCCCGGCCGGACGCACGGCGCCGGGCCGGCCGCCGGCTCCCCGGCGACCGGCCCGGATCCCGTCCGGCACGGCGCTACCAGCGGTACCAGCGCGCCCGCGAACCGCCGGTCGTGGTGCCGCGGGCGATGAAGCCGATCAGCCACACCGCCAGGACGATGACGGCGATCCACCACAGTGCCTTGAGGGCGAACCCCAGACCGAACAGCAGCAGCGCGAGCAACAGGACCAGGACGACGGCGAGCATGCGCGTTCTCCTCTCACGGTGACGACTGTGCACCGCTGCGGCTGCCCCGGCCCGGCCCGATCATGCGCGCTCCCGCGATCCACCGGTCAGTCGCGTGGACTGCCACCGCTCGGGCCGCCACCGCTCGGGCTGTCACCGCTCGGCCCGCCACCGACCGCTCGGGACGTGCGCGAGCGCCGCCGCGGAGAAGGCACGGGCCGCGGCGCTGCGGTATGCGCTCTCACGCTGGAGCAGGACGACCGACCGTGCGGCAGGGCAGCGGCGGCTCGGTGGGCACCGCTGGACAGGCCGCGGCCCCAGGGCGGCCCGGCGCGCATCGCCCTGCCGGTGGCCGGGGACGACCAGGCGGCCAAGCAGCTGGTCCGCGCGCTCATCGACGAGCTGGGCTTCGGCACCGTCGACGCCGGCACCGTCGACGAATCCTGGCGCCAGCAGCCCGGCACCCCGGTGTACGGGCTGCGCGGGGGCGTGGCGGAGGTGGAGAAGGTCCTGTCCGAGGCCTCACCCGAGCGCTCGGGCGCCTTCCGCGGCTGACTCGGCCCAACAGGACTGACAGGGCAGACACGGCTCACCGAACGGCGGCTGCGGCTGCGGGTGCCGGTCGGTGACGGAGCCTCGGGGGCGGTCGTACCCGCACGGGACGGGACGGCCCGGTGCGGCGGCCTGCCGGAAGGAGGCCGCCGCACCGGGCCCGGGTGGGCCGTCCGGCCCGCGGGTCAGCGGGCCGACCCGTCCACTACGGTGTTGCCGGTGACGGCGCCGCTGGTGCCGTCCACGGTGACCAGGTGCCGGACGCCGTCCGTTCCGACCACCACGGCCTGCCAGCTGCGGCCGCCGCCCTGCCGGTCCGCCGGACGCAGCGACTCGACCTTGCCGCCGGGAACGGCCGCGGCGGCCTTCGCCACCGCGTCGCCCGCGGCGAGCTCGGGCAGCGGCGCGGGGGCGAGCTGCGGTATCGCCTTGCCGGCCGACGGGCCGGACTCCGCCCGCCCGCCCGCCGTCCGCTGCTCGATCACGACCCGTCGCTCGCCGTCCTCACCGCGGACGACACGGTGCTTGAAGCCGCCCGGCCCGCCCGGCTCACCCGGTTCGCCGTCCCGGAGGGCGACCCGGGAGCCGCGGTGCTCCTCCGCGTGGTGCACGGCGGCCGCAGCGACGCCGCCCAGCACGACCACGGCCGCCCCGACCCCGACCCAGCGGGCCGTCCGCCCGCGGACCCACCGCCCGACCGTCCGCCGCCGCCCGCCCGGGCTGACCGCCCCCGGCACCTTGCCGGTCTCCGCACCCGGCTCCGCCGGACCCACAGGCTCGCTCATCGGCCGCCTCTCCTCCACGCTCGTCTCCGCACGGTTCGCCGCACCCCGCTGCCGGGCCCTCGCCAGGCCGGTACGGCGGCGGCCAGCATGCGGCACCGTTCCTGAAGCGGTGCTGAAGAAGCTGAAGACCCCTTCAGGGAGCGCCCGGGGGCACCTGTCACCCTGTAGCGCATGCGGGTACTGGTGGTGGAGGACGAACGGCGGCTGGCCGCGGCGCTGCGGCACGGTCTGACGGCCGAGGGATTCACGGTGGACGTCGCCCACGACGGCGTGACCGGCCTCGCCCGTGCCGCAGAGCAGCCGTACGACGTGATCGTGCTGGACATCATGCTGCCCGGCCTCAACGGCTACCGGGTCTGCTCGCTGCTGCGCGCCGCCGGCCACGACGCCGGCATCCTCATGCTCACCGCCAAGGACGGCGAGTGGGACGAGGCCGAGGCGCTGGACACCGGCGCCGACGACTTCCTGTCCAAGCCGTTCTCCTACGTCGTGCTGGTCGCACGGCTGCGCGCGCTCGCCCGTCGCATCGGCAGCAGGACACCCCGCGCGACCGTGCTCGGCGACCTCGTCGTCGACGCCGCCGGCCGCACCTGCACCCGGGCCGGCACCCCCGTCCGGCTCACCGCCCGCGAGTTCGCCGTGCTCGACCACCTCGCCCGGCGGGCCGGCGAGGTGGTGACCAAGCGGGAGATCCTGGACGAGGTCTGGGAGACCGGACCGGACGGCGATCCGAACATCGTCGAGGTCCACATCAGCGCCCTGCGCCGCAAGATCGACACCCCGTTCGGCCGCGCCGCGCTGCAGACCGTCCGGGGCGTCGGCTACCGGCTGGCGGCCGACGGTGGCTGATCCGGAGACCACCGGGCCGGTGACCGCCTGGCCGGTGACCGCCTGGCCGGTGACCGCCGGGCCGGTGACCGCCGAGCCGGTGACCGCCGAGCCGGTAAGTACCGAGCCGACGACTGCAGGTGACCGGCCCCGCCCCCGCGCCCGCCTCCGCCCCCGCCGCCGGACACGTGGCCGTGCCGCTCGCCTGCTGCGGCGCCTCGCCCCGCGCTCGGTCCGCGCCCGGACCACCCTCGCCGCCTGCACCACCGTCGGCGCCGCCCTGCTCGTCGCATCCACCGCGCTCCTCGGCCTGCTGCACGCCAACCTCGAACGCACCGTCGAGAGCGGCGCCCGCGAGCAGGCGATCGCCGTCGCCAGGCTGGCCGCCGACGCACGGCTCACCCCGCTGCTCCCGCTGGACCACGGCACCGACTTCGTCCAGGTCGTCGACGGGACCGGTCGGGTGGTGGCAGCCAGCCAGAACCTGGCCGGCCGCCCGGCCGTGGCCCCCGTCGGCGGCCCCGACGGCCACACCACCTTCGACCTGCGTCCGTTCGGCGAGGAGCACCGGCAGCGGGTCGCCACCGTCACGGCCACCACCCCCTCCGGCCCGGTCGTCGTCCGCGTCGGATCCTCGCTCCGCACCGTCGACACCGCCCAGCACGTCGCCGCCGCCGCACTCCTGGTCCTCTGCCCGCTGCTGCTGCTCACCGTCGGTGTCCTCACCTGGCGCACCACCGGCCGTGCGCTGGCCCCGGTGGAGGCGATCCGTGCCGGCGTCGCGGCCATCGGCGACCGGCAGCTCGACCTCCGGGTGCCCGTCCCCGCCGCCCACGACGAGATCGCCCGACTGGCGGGCACCATGAACGCCATGCTGGCGCGGCTGGAGGCCGCCGGCGCACGCCAGCGCCGCTTCATCGCGGACGCCTCGCACGAGCTGCGCAGCCCGCTGGCCGTCCTGCGCACCCAGCTGGAGGTCGCGCTGGCGCACCCCGATCCCGAGGTGCGGACGGCCCTGCTCGAAGGCGCCCTGGAGGACACCGAACGGCTGCAGGCCCTCGCGACCGACCTCCTGCTGCTGGCCCGGCTCGACTCCGCCGGCCCCGACCGCACCGGCGATTCCTTCGGTCCCCTCGACCCGGTCGACCTCGCCGAGCTGGTGGCCGGCACGGTGCGGGCCCGGGCCGGCGACCCGCACCCCGTCCGCCTCGAGCTGCAGGACGGCATCGAGGTGATCGGCAGCAGGCTGTGGCTCGGCCGGCTGCTGACCAACCTGCTCGACAACGCCCAGCGGCACGCCGACCGGGACGTCACCGTGCGCCTCCACCGCGAGCCGGGCACCGGATCGGCCGTCCTGGACGTCGCCAACGACGGCCCCGAGGTCGCCCCCGAGGACCGCGAGCGCATCTTCGAGCGGTTCACCCGGCTCGACGACGCCCGCAGCCGCGACCACGGCGGCGCCGGCCTCGGCCTGCCGATCGCCCGCGACATCGCCCGCCACCACGGCGGCGACCTCGTCCTCGCACCGTCGCCGGGCACCACCCTGTTCCGCACCCGCCTGCCGATCCCGAGCACGCCACGTTAGGTCCTTTCTTCAGAGGCACACGGGTGCCCGGCCGCCTCTGGAGGCGGGCCGTGGTTGGGGGAGTCCGTCACGCCGACCAGGTGGGGCGGCCGGCTTCGAGGTGGAGGAGGATGCCGGTCTCCCTGGCCCGCAGAGCGGCGGTGACCCGCGCGCCGAGGATGGGCGGCAGCCGGCGGACGGCCTCCTCGGGCGGCAGCCAGGTCGCGGCCCGGATCTCGCCGTCGGCGAAGACCAGCCCCCCGGCCTGCTGCGGTGTCAGCGGGGTGGTGTCGAAGACGAAGCAGGTCAGCGCCCGGCCGTGCCGGGTCGCGGAGGCCGGGGCGGTGTCCACCACCAGCAGTCGTCCGACCGGGACGTCGAGGGCCAGCTCCTCCATCAGTTCCCGTGCGGCGGCCGGCCCCGGTGCCTCGTGCGCCTCGACCATCCCGCCCGGGAGTTCCAGGTGGTCCTTGTAGCCGGGGTGCAGGACGAGCACCCGCCCGGCGGTGTCGGTGACCAGTGCGGTGGCCGCCGCCATCGGCGCCGGCAGCTGGGCGTAGTGGTCGCGCGGGCCCATCGGTGTCCGGTGGCCGTCGCGCAGCACGGCGGTGTGCGCACCGTGCTCGGCGCCGATCGCGGCCGCGAGCCGCCGCGCCGCAGGGGGCAGGAGCAGCGCGAGCGCCTCCTGCTCGGGGTGGAGGGCGGCGGTGTCCGGCACGACCGACCCGCCCTCGGTGCGGACGGCGTGGACGAAGACCAGGACGGTCCGTCCCGCCGCCGAGGTGGACACCGTGTCCACGGCCAGGAGCCGCCCCGTCTCGACGGACCCTCCGAATCCCTCCGCGAGGGTGCGGAGGAGGGTGCGGGCGGGCTCCTCGTCCGCGACCGGACTGCCGGGCAGCTCCCAGCCGTCGCCGTCGCCGGGCCGGACGAGCAGGATCCGGCCCCGCTCGTCGCGGATCAGGGCCTCCGCGTGCACGGCGGGCGCGGACTGGTGGAGGGGCGGGGTCACGGGCGGGCACTCCAATGCGTTCGGCACACGGTCGTCTGCCGGAGCCTGCCCACGGGGCGCCACCCCGTACGCACGGGATGTCGGCCGGTGTGCGGCGACCCGCGGCGTGGCCCGGCCGGCGACCCGCGGCCCGGCGCGCGCTGCACCAGGGGGCGCAGGAGGGGGCTGTCGTGCGCCGATCGTCCGCCTGTGCGCTCCTGCGCGCCGCTTCCAGCCGTGGTGGACACGGCGCGGCCTCCGAGGGGGGACGCGAGCGCCCCGGTGCCGGACACCGTCCGCATACCCCGCCGCGCCGGTCCGTGCCGTGGGCCGACCCTGCGGTTCGGGCGCGATCCGCAGGGTCGGGCCCCTCGCGGGGGCCTCCCGGCCGGGCCCGTGCGCGCCCGCAGGGGCGGCGTTGCGCCGCGCAGCCCCGGCGGGATTGACTGGGACCGTATCGACCGATGCCGGAGGACAGCCATGAGCAGCGCCTTCCCGGCCCGCGGCCAGGATCCGGCCGTGTGGGCCGCGGCCGCCGTGCCGGGCCCGCTGATGCGAGCCCTCGACCAGCGGGGCGGCCTGCCGCACACCGTGCGTCAGGACATCGCCCGCCAACTCGCCGAGGGCACCCCCGCCGGGCGGTTGCGGGACCGCATAGAACGCCGCTGGTGGGAGCGGTACGCGCAGCTGCCCGGCCCGGAGCTGCTGCAGCGCGCCGACGACATCGCCCTCGACCTGGTGGCCGCGCCGACCTGCCCGCTCGGCTGCGAGGACGGCTGGCTGCCGGACGAGTCGCGGGTATGCCCGTGGTGCCGGCCCAACAACACCGTCATCGACGTGGCGCCGGACGACGAGCCCGCCGGCCGCCGGCTCGAACCCGAGGAGCAGGCCCGCCGCGCGGCCGAGGTCCGTGCGGCGATGCGCGCCGGCCGCCGCTACCCGCGCCCCGCACGGTGAGCCGCTGACGGCAGCCGCGATCCCGGCGGGTGCGATTCCGGCGGGTGCGGTTCCGGCAGTGTGCTTCCCCGCAGTGCGTTTTTCCCGGCAGGTGCTTTCCAGGCCGGGGTCAGCGGCCGAGTTCCAGGTCGGCTGCGACCTGCCGGGCGGCGGGTGCGAGCTCGGCGTCGATCGCGGTCCAGTCCGCCGCGTCGGTGTCCAGCCGGGCGGCGGTGGGCGGCAGCCCTTCGAGCATCGCGAGCCGCAGATGGGTCGGGGGGTGCGAGCGGTCGACGGTGCCGAACTCGCGGGCGGAGAGCCGCAGCAGCCGTTCGCGTTCCAGCGCGGGCACGTCGGCGAGCTGTGCGGAGAGCTCCTCCCACGGTCCGGTGGCGGGTGCCGGGGCGGTGCCGGTGCGGCGGGCCCGCCGGGCCCGGTCGGCCCGCATCCTCAGCAGGGTGGTGTCGACCGTCCCCCGCAGCATCAGCGTCCGCAGCAGCCCGAGGCTCGCATCGGTGCCGGCGAGGTCGGCGGCGAGCCGGTCGGCGCGGTACTCGGCGGCCTGGCCGGTGCGCAGCGTCAGCCGGTCGAGCAGGTTCAGCAGCGCCCGCGCCCCGAGATTGAGCGGGCGCAGCAGCAGCTGGAGGATCGCCGAGGCCGCTAGCTCCACGAACGTGCCGAAGGACTGCCGGTACAGGGCGGGCCGGGTCAGTTCCTCCCACTCGTCCAGGGCGGCGAGTGCGGACCGCAGCCACAGCCCGCGACGGCTGTCGGCGTTGACCTGGTGTCCGAGCTCGTGGCCGAGAAGGGCGAGCCGCTGTTCGGGGGCGAGTACCGCCCACAGCGGCAGGCCGAGCCGGAGCACGTGGCGCCGCCGCAGGCCGATCCGGCCGAAGCCGGCGTTGAATTCGGCGGTCACCAGCACGACGTCCACCGGTCTGCCGCCGAGCGCCTGCGCCACCCGGTCGGTCAGGGCGAACAGCCCGGGGGCGTCGCCGCGGTACAGCCGTGCGGTGTTGCGCGGCAGCCGGCCGAGCCGTGGGCGCAGCGAGTGGACGAGGGCGGCGGCGAACAGTCCGAGCACCCGGAGCGGCCAGGTGGGTGCCGCGATCAGCAGGCCCACGGCGCAGACGGCCAGCGTGAGGGTGGTGAGGTGGACGGCGCCGGCGAGCGCGTTGGCGCCGAGCCAGGCCGGGTCGCGGACGGCCGAGCGGTCGGCCGTGACCGCCGCGTACACCCGCTCGACCCGGGCCCGGACGGTGCGGCGCGCGGCCTCCTCCTTCCGCCGGCGGCGGTCGGTGCGCCGCTGTTCGCGGGCCGAGGCGGCCGGCGTCGGTGCGGGGGCGGGATCGAGGTTCCACTCGCACGACGGGCACCAGGACGTGAAGCGCGGGTCGTCTGCCACCGGGCACGAGCACGCCGGGCACAGCGTGGTGGATTCCGTGCGGACTCGGGTCATGCCACATGATCTTTCCACTGCGGCCGCCCGGCGGGAAGGGGAGCCGGGAGGTCCGGTCCTCCGCGCACGGGCGGCTCGTCGCAGGTCCGGGTGTGCTCAGTCCGTCCGTGCCGAAGCGGTCTGTGCAGGCGCAGCGGCAGGGCGGTCCGGGCGGCCGCCGTGCCCGCCGCCGCCGTGCCCGCCGCCACCGTGTTCGCTGTCCGACCCGCCGGGTCGGGCCGGGAGCCGGCCGGGGAGCGCCAGTTTGGCGCCGAGCGCGCCGACCAGGCAGATGCCCGCGGCCACCAGGCAGGCCAGGTGGAAGGCGTCCATGAAGGAGGTCTGGACGGCGGTCAACAGGTCGGCCCGGCCGAGGCCCGAGGCCGTGCCGAGGGCGGACGCGACCGAGTCCTCGGCCGCCGAGGCCGTCCGGGACGGCAGTCCGGCGAAGGCGGTGTCGGCGAGCCGGCTCGCGTAGAGCGAAGTGAAGACGGAGCCCAGGACGGCCACGCCGAGGGTGCCGCCCGCCTCACGGGTGGCGTCGTTGACCGCGGAGCCGACACCCGCCTTGGCGGGCGGCAGCACACTGAGGATCGACTCGGTGGCCGGTGCGGTGGTGAGCCCGAGCCCGAGGCCGATCAGCACCATCTGGCCGACGATCCGCTCGTAGGAGACGAAGGCCGGCGAGGCCGCGATCCACGCGAAGGAGATTCCCAGCAGGACGAGGCCCGCGGTGACCACGGCGCGGGTGCCGAGCCGGGCGACCAGGGCGACGCCGCCGAGCGAGCCGACGGCGATGGTCAGCGCGACCGGCAGGATCCGGACGCCGGTGGAGAGCGTGCCGTACCCGCGGATGAACTGGAAGTACTGGGTCACCAGGAAGATGAAGCCGAAGAGGGCGAAGAAGGCGAGCGTGACCGAGCCGCTGGCGGCCGAGAAGGCCGGGGTACGGAAGAGCGACAGGTCGATCATCGGGTGGGCGCGGCCGCGCTCGATCCGGACGAAGGCCACGGTGAGCACGGCGGTGGCGGCGAACCCGGCCAGCGTGGCGGGGGAGCCCCAGCCGCGTTCCGGCGCCTCGATGATCGTGTAGACCAGGATGCCGATGGCGGCCGAGGAGGCGGCCAGCCCGGGCAGGTCCAGGCGGGCCGAGCCGGGGTCGCTGGACTCCGGCACCCAGACCCAGGTGGCGACCAGCGCGAGGAGGGCGACCGGCACCAGCGCGAGGAACACCGACGGCCAGCCGAAGTGCGCCAGCAGCAGGCCGCCGACGACCGGGCCGACCGCGACGCCGAGGCCGGTGACGGCGCCCCACACCCCGACCGCCTTCGCCCGGGAGCGGCGGTCGGGGAAGGTGTTGGTGATGATCGACAGCGTGGTCGGGAAGATGAGCGCGGCGCAGGCGCCCATGGCGAACCGGACCGCCACCAGCGCGCCCGGTGATCCGACGGCACTGCCGAGGGCACTGGTGGCGGCGAACCCGGCGAGTCCCGCCAGCAGGGCGGGCCGGCGGCCGAAACGGTCACCGAGCGAGCCGGCGCTGAGCACCAGCGCGGCGAAGGCGAGGTTGTAGCCGTCCACCACCCACTGCAGGTCGCGGGTGGTGGCGTCCAGCTCCCGGCTCAGGTCGGGCAGGGCGACGTTCACGATCGTCGTGTCGAGGTTGATCGCGAACGCCGCGAGGCAGACCGTGACCAGGACGAGGAGGCGTCGGCGAGGGGTGAGGGCGGGCATCAGCAGCTCCATCCGCCGTGCATGTTGACAATGACAACATGCGGTGATTGACACGTTTCCACCCCGAAGTGGACAATGTCAACATCAAGCAGGAAAAGCGGTGAAACCTTGGAGAATCGGACATATCACCACGGGAATCTGCGCGAGGCGCTGGTCGACGCCGGAGTCGCCCTCGCCCGCGCCGGAGGCCCCTCGGCCGTCGTGCTGCGCGCCGTCAGCCGCGAGGCCGGCGTCTCGCACAACGCCGCCTACCGGCACTTCGCCGACCACCAGGACCTGCTGGCCGCCGTCGCGGCCCGCTGTATGGAACAGCTCGGCCTGCTGATGGTGCGGCGCACCGCCGAGGTCGCCGAGGACGACCCCGTGCTGCGGGCCTGGGCCAGACTGGCGGCCATCGGCCGGGCCTACGTCGACTTCGCGCTCACCGAGCACGGCTGGTTCCGGACGGCCTTCTCCGGTGCCACCGCCCACGGCGCCAAGCACGCCCTGACGGACCCGGACGCCGGCCGCACCGACCCCTACACCCTGCTCGCCGCCCGTCTCGACGAACTCGTCACGGTGGGGGAACTCCCGCCGGAGCGGCGGCCCGGGGCCGAGTACGCGGCCTGGTCCGCCGTGCACGGTCTCGCCGACCTGCTCGTCGACGGCCCGCTGCGCGACCTCCCGGCGGAGGAGGTCGCCTTCGCCGTCGAGACCGTGCTCGCCGCCGTCGCCCGCGGCCTCTGAGCGCCCGCCCGCTCTCTCGCCCCGGCCCGTGCTCAGAGCCTGCAAGCGCGGATCGCCGCGACGACGGGCAGCAGGAACCCCCAGGCCGCGAGGCCGGCCGGCAGCGCCGCCCCTGCCGCGACCGAGCCCGCGACGGCCCACCCGCCGTGCCCGGCGAGCAATACCCGCGCCAGGCCGACGATCGCCGGCAGCGGCAGCGGCAGCGGCAGCGGCAGGAGCAGCAGCGCACAGAGCGCCGGTTTCTGCCACCCGCGCACATCTCCCGCTCGTGGTCGCGCCGTTCGGCACCGCACTCCCCAACGCGCCACCTCGCACGGCGAGTTCCGGAGATTCGAGTGTCCAGGTGCTCGCCGGGGCACCCGTCCGTGTGGTCGACTCGCCCGTGTGGACACCGTCTTCGCCGGCCTGGTGGCCGTCCTCGGCACCCTCGTCGGCTCCGTCAGCACCCACCTCTTCCAGCGCCGCACGGCCCGGCGTGCCGAGACGGCCGCCCGCACCGAGCGGCTGCGCCAGGAGCGGCTGGCCGCCTACAGCGAGTTCGCCGCCGCCGCCAACGAGTTGAAGCGCGGCCTGATCACCGCCTGGTTCCGCCGCCGTGACGAGCCGCGGGACGAAGCGGCCCACCGCGCCGCCCAGACCGAGGCCGACCGCCTCGGCGCGCTGGCCGAGACCGCCCGCTTCCGCCTCCACCTGGTCGCCGACGACCCCGGGGTGAACCGACTCGCCGCCACCGTGCTCGGCGCGACTGCTGGGCTGCACCGCGCGGCCGACCGCCAGCAGATCATCCGCCTGGAGCGGGAGTTCGAGGCAGCGGTCGACGCCTTCCTCGCCGCGGCGGCCCGGCAGGTCCGCTGACTCCGCGCGGTGCTGCGCAGTGGCTCGGCGATCGGCTCTGCCGCCAGGGCCGCCGTCCTCGTGCCGTCGAAGCCCGTGGCCCCCTTCCGCCGTGCCCGTGGGAAGTCCGCCGTCAGACCGACAGCGCTCCGGGGAACACCCCGCGGCCGACCCCCGGGGCCGTGACGGCGAACCAGCCGTGGCCGGCCATCGGCGTGTCCTCGTCGATCTCCTCCGGGTCGACGGTGAGCCGCCCCGCCACGGCCTGCGCGTCCGACTCCAGCGAGGCGTTCGGCTCGTACATGCCCGGCTCCCACAGCGGGTCCTCGGTCTGCGGCTCCTCCCAGGGGAGCGGATCGCCCGTCCAGGCGGGCTCGCGGTAGGTCTGGAAGGAACGGACGACGCCGCGGCCGCGTTCGGCGATCGCCCAGTGGTGACAGTCCTCGTAGCCGTCGCGGTAGCAGTAGTGCGCCTGCCCGCAGGCCTCCGCGAGCCGCTCCAGCCGACCGTCGTCCGGGCAGTTCACCAGGACGGTGCCGAAGAACAGTCGCCAGCCGGCGATCTCGGGCGTGACGAAGACGCGGTGCACCGTCAGGTCGGTGCCGTCCGGCCGCGCCACGACCGCCTCGTCGTGCACCCGGCCGGTCAGGCCCATCGCGAGCGTGGCAGGAGTCCGGTCGTGCAGGCCGAGCGCATCGAAGGCCGCCTGGTAGCCCTCGCCGGGGACCGCGACCCAGTGGAAGTCCCACATCTCGTCCGGGAGCCGGTCGTCCAGCAGCTTGATGCGCACCAGCCGCTCCAGCGCGGCCCGGTCGCGGGCCGACAGACCGTCGCAGGCGCCGAGGTGGGCGAGAGCGTGCAGGGCGTGGCGGCGCAGCCGGCCCGGGCCGTCCGCCCGGACGGCCAGCAGCTCGTCGGCGGCGGCCGGGCCCAGCGCATCCAGGAACCGGCGGGCCGAGAACTCCTCCCGCCGGTTGCCGAGGAACGGCAGGACGGCGGCCAGCGCGGGCCGGGCGTCGGGCCCGAGACCGTGCAGGGCGGTGAGCGCCGCACCGCGGACCTCCGGCACGGCGTGCCCCAGGAGGGCGGCCAGCTCGTCCAAGCACCGTGCGTCGAACAGGCCCAGCAGCGCGGCGAGTTCCCGCTCCTTCGGTGGTATGCCACCCTCGGTGGACGCGGCTGCCGCCGCCCGCACGGCGGGCGGGCCGATCTCCCGCAACGCCTGGGCGACCTCCGGCCGCCCGGACCGCTCGAACTCCGGCCGCGCCGCCAGCAGCGCCGGCACGGCCGCCTCGCCCGCCGCGACCAGCCGGGCCACCGCGTCTCCGGCGTCGCCACCCGCCACCTGCCCGAGCAGCTCGACCAGCCCGCTCACGTGCTGTTCCGTCGCCTTCTCCATGATCGACAGGCTGGCCCGCCCCACTGAGGTGCCACCCCACTGACGTGGCACCTCACTGACGTGCCACCCCACTGACGTGGCACCCCGCTGACGCACTGCCCCGCCCGACGCGACGTGGAGACCGTTGCGGGCTCACCGCGGTGCCGGGGCCGCCCAGGCGAGGAGCATCCGCAGGGCGTCCTCCGACGAGGAGCCGGGCTCGGCGGCGTAGGTGATGAGGGCCTGGTCGGGGTCGTCGGCCGCCCGCAGCGTCTCGTACGCCAACACCACCTCGCCGACCAGCGGGTGGTGGAAACGCTTGCTGCCGGAGGTCTTGTCCCGGACGGGGTGCTCGGCCCACATACGGCGGAAGTCTGCGCTGTGCATCGACAGTTCGCCGATCAGCCGGGCGAGGGTCGGGTCGCCGGGGTGTCGTCCCGCCTCCAGATCGAGGTAGGCGACGTTCTCGCGGGCACAGTCGGCCCAGTCCGCGAACAGCTCCCGGGACGACGGGGCGAGGAAGGTGATCCGGGCGATGTTCCGCTCGGCCGGGTCGAGTGCGCCGTAGTCCCCGAGCAGGGCCGCGGCGGCCGGGTTCCAGGCGAGAACGTCCATCCGCCGCCCCATCACCACGGCCGGGAAGTCGTCGAGGTGGTCGATCAACCGCCGCAGCATCGGCCGGACGAGCTGCCGCTGCGGCGGACCGTCGGCCGGCACCGCGCCGCGGCGGCGCGGCCGCGCCAACTGGTGCAGGTGCCGGGTCTCGTCCTCGTCCAGCCGCAGCGCACGGGCGAGCGAATCGAGTACCGAGGCCGAGGGGTTCGGCACCCGGCCCTGTTCCATCCGTGTGTAGTAGTCGACGCTGACCCCGGCGAGCAGGGCGATCTCCTCCCGCCGCAGCCCGGCGACGCGGCGCGCGCCCCCGTACTCGGGCAGGGCGACGTCCTGCGGCCGCAGCCGGGCCCGCCGGCTGCGCAGGAACTCGTTGAGGCCGGTCGCAGTGCTCATGCCGCCGATTGTCCCGGGCGCCGGCAACCGCTGCCTGGCCCTGTCAGTACCAGGCACTCTGCCTGGCGGACCGTCACTCACGGGGCCTTCGCGTGGCGGCTCCACCGCCGCTGCGAACGCAAGGCGAGTCTGCCGGACAGGGCAGATCGCCGTTGCCACCCCGCCCGTGGGCCGGGGGCCGGCACCTTGGCAGCCGGGCGGATGCCGGATGGCAGGTGGGGCGGACACCAGTGGTGCAAGGTGCGAGTCCGGTGGAAGGGCGGGAGCATGGACGAGGACCGGGTCGGACGCACAAGGGTGCAGCGGAGGTGCGCAGTCCGGTGTCCCGTCGGCCGGAGGGCCTGCCGCGGCGACCTGCAGGGCAACCTCTCCGGCATCGCCCGGTCGCGGCCGACCGTCCGGTCGCGGCGTTCCGATCCGGCGTCCGTACCCGGCGTTCCGATCCGGGACGGGAATCGCCCGGGCACGGCGCCCCGTGGCAGGCGGGAGCGCAACCGGGAGACTCCGCGGGTCACCGTGCCGAGATCCGTGCGACATCCGTGCAAGGCCGGGAGGAAGGGTCATGACATCTGTGACAAGGGCGCTGGTGTACGGTGCCGCGGCGGGTGCCGCCGGCACGACGGCGCTCAACATCGTCGGCTACGCGGACATGGCGGTGCGGGGCAGGCCTGCCAGTTCCACCCCTGAGGTCACGCTGCGCGCGTTGGCCGACAAGCTGCATGTGCGCATCCCCGGTGAGGGCCAGGTCCAGGAGAACCGAGTGGCCGGCCTGGCGCCGCTGACGGGCTTCGCCGCCGGGCTCGGCATCGGTGCCGTCCTCGGACTGGCACGCTCGGCGGGCTGGCGCCCCGGCGTGGCCGTGCAGTGCGCCGTCACCACGGTAGGCGTCCTGATCGGCACCAACGGGCCGATGACGGTACTCGGCGTCACCGACCCGAGGACGTGGTCCGTGACCGACTGGATCTCCGACATCGTGCCGCACTTCGCCTACGCGGTGGTGACGGTCGGCGTTCTCGACCGGATGGATCCGGCAGCGTGAGACCTCCGGGCCCGGTCGGCGGCCGGGTGCCACTGCGGCACCTGGGCGGCGGCCGGTGGTCCGTCCCCCTCGGCGACGCGCGGTGCATCACGTCGCGGGATCTCGACGCTGCCCGAGCCCGATCGCCACGAATACGGCCACCGAAAGGCTCGTCCCATGAGTGCCGAACTCCTCGACCTGGCGATCTCCACCGCCGGCGGCAAAGAACTCTGGGAGACCGTGCGGGGTTTGAAGGTCGACATCTCCATCGACGGACCGGTGTGGGGGATGAAGGGCTGGCCGCAGGGGACGACGTTCCACCAGATCGTCACGCTCGACACGGTCAGGGAGCACATCCTGTTCACCCCGTTCACCCGCCCCGACCGGCAGATGGTCTTCGACGCCGCCTCCGACAGTGTCGTCGTGCAGACGCTCGACGGCGAACCGGTCCAGACTCTCGCTCCTGCCCGCGCCGCCTTCAAGGGAATGCTGCGCAACACCGCCTGGGACGCCGCCCATCTGGGCTACTTCCTGGGCTACGCGTGCTGGAACTACTTCACCACGCCGTTCCTCTTCACGTATCCGGGCGTGCAGGTCCGCGAGATCGAGCCGTGGTCGGAGGCCGGGCAGACCTGGCGACGCCTCCAGGTGCGCTTCCCGCCCGAGATCGCCACGCACAGCCCCAACGCGGTGTTCTACTTCGACGCCTTCGGCATGCAACGCCGAATGGACTACGTCGCGGAGGTCAACAACAGCTTCCTCGTCGGCCACTACACCGGCCACCACCGGCGCTTCGACGGGTTGCTCGTGCCGACGCGCCGACGCATGTTCCGCCGCAACCCCGACAACAGCGTCAACCTCAACTACCCCTCCATCACGGTCGACGTCCACGGCGTGGAGCTCCTCGGCGCCGACGACGAACAGGTAGGGCCATGACCACGAACAACGCGCTCGTCGACCACCCCGCCCGGCGGCTCGTCGTGACGCTCCCGCGTCCCTACGACGCCGCGTGCGAGCACTTCGAGACCCTCGTGCCCGAGGTCGACCTCCACCGCTTCTACCAGATGGCCTCCTGGAAGGCCACGTTGGAGCTCGCCGAGATCAACGCCCCGTACGGGTTCATGCGCTACTACCGCAGCGACATCACCGCCCTGATGGCCGGCTCGGCGTCCCTCTGGAAGGCCTCGCAGTACTTCGTGGGCAACCACACCATCGCCGAACGGGTGTTCCGCCAGGACGCGTCGGCCATGCTGCACGCACCCCTGCCGGCCCTGATCTACGCGGATCCCGACGGCGACACGAAGTTCGTTGTCGACCAGCCCAGCCTGCTGCTCGCCGGCTACGGCAACCCGGAGATCGCCGAGGTCGGCGGCGAGCTCGACGCCCTCCTCGCCGAGCTGATCCGGCTCCTCGGCGGCGAGGCACCTCCCGACCTGTGAAGCGCGGCGGCACAGCCTGCCACCGCCAGCCCCTCCCGCCTGCGCCGTTGCAGCACCACCGCCCGCCCTTGCCGTCACCCCTGGTCGGCCGTGCACGACCCGCAGGCGGGCGCTCTCACGGCACCCGCGCCGGTCGGCGCGGGAATGGACTGCCCTGCCGTCGCCCCCGCGTGATATGTACTCCGTTCGAGTGATCGTCGTACACGGCCCACTCACCTGTGCAGAAGCACCTGTGGACACGAACGTGTGCCGCGGCCGGACTCCGGCCGGCGGCACGGAGGGGGCTGCCGCCATGTCGATTCTCGGACGGCTGCTGGGACGCCGGTCCGGCGGCGGGGGAGCCGGGCCCGCGGTCGACCCGGCCTACGGTGACGAGGGCCTCCGCGGCCTGCATGCCCGGGCCGCCGCCGGCGACTGGCCGGCGGTGCGCGCCGGCCTCGACGCCGTCGAGGACGAGGCGGACCGGACGTGGCTGATCGCGCAGCTCGCCGAGACCGCCGGCAGCGAGACCTGGCTGGCCGCGGCGGTCGCCGCCGAGCCGGACGACGCCCTGCCGCTGCTGCTCGCCGGCGCCCGCCAGGTCTCCTGGGCCTGGGAGGCGCGCACCGGGGCCCGCGCCCAGCACGTCAGCCGCGAGCAGTGGCAGGTCTTCGGCGAGCGGCTGGAGAAGGCCGAGGAGCAGCTGTACGCCGTCGCCGAGCGCGAGCCGGGCTGGCTCGCCCCCTGGTACTTCCTGCAGATCAGCGCCCGCGGCGCCTCCCTCGGCCCGGACGTCGCCCGGTACCGCTTCGAGGCCGCGCTGCGCCGCCGCCCCGACCACCTCGGCTCGCACCGGCAACGGCTGCAGCAGCTCTGCCGCAAGTGGGGCGGCTCGCACGAGGAGATGCACGACTTCGCCCGGACGGCGATGCTCGCCGCGCCGGAGGGCAGCCCGCTCGGCGAACTCGTCGCGCTCGCCCACGTCGAGCACTGGCTCGACCTGGACAGCGGCGACGACCGCGCGTACATCACCCGGCAGGCCGTCAGGGACCAGCTGCACGAGGCCGCCGAGCGCTCCGTGCTGCACCAGGCGCACGTCCGCGGGCGCGGCTGGCGCAGTGCGTACAACACCTTCGCGATGGCGTTCTCACTGGCGGGGCAGCCGGCCGCGGCGAACCTGCTGTTCCGCGAGATCGGCGACACGGTGACGGAGTTCCCCTGGGCCTACCTCAACGCCGACCCCGTCGAGGCCTTCCGCACCTGCCGCACCGCCGCCGCCCGCGCCGGCGGCTGACACCCGCCCCGGTCACCCGCCGCGGTCACCCGCCCCTCACCGCCCCACCGTCGCCGAACCGAAAGAGCCCCGACCCGGTGTCAACCGACAGCACCTCCCGCGACCCGAAGACCGCAGTCCCCGGCACGGGCGACCCCGGTGCCGCCGCGCCGACCGCGCACACCTTCCAGGTCGACCTGCGCGGCCTGGTGGACCTGCTCTCCCACCATCTGTACTCCAGCCCCCGCGTCTACCTGCGCGAGCTGCTGCAGAACGCGGTCGACGCCATCTCCGCCCGCCGGGCCGAGGACCCGGACGCGCCCGCCCGGATCACCGTGCGGGCCGACGGCGACCTGACCGTCACCGACACCGGCATCGGCCTCACCGAGGCCGACGTGCACACCTTCCTCGCCACCATCGGCCGCAGCTCCAAGCGCACCGCCGAGGGCGGCCTCGACAACTCCGGCCTGGCGGCGGCCCGCAGCGACTTCATCGGCCAGTTCGGCATCGGTCTGCTCGCCTGCTTCGTGGTCGCTGACGAGATCACCGTCGTCACCCGCTCCGCCAGGACCCCGGACGCCCCGGTCGTCGAGTGGCGCGGCCACTCCGACGGCCGCTACACCATCACCACCCTGCCGGCGGAGGCGAAGCCCGAACCCGGCACCACCGTGCACCTCACCCCGCGCCCCGACGCCGCCCAGTGGACCCGCCACGACCAGGTCGTCGAACTCGCCCGCCACTACGGCGGCCTGCTGCGCCACGAGGTCACCGTCACCGACGGCCGCGGCACCGCGACCCGGATCGACGCGCCCGCCCCCTGGGACGTCCGGCACGGCTCCCCGCTCGCCCGCCGCGAGGCCCTCACCGCCTACTGCCGCGACATCTTCGACTTCACCCCGCTCGACACCATCGAGCTCGACCTGCCGCTGGTCGGCCTGCGCGGCGCCGCCTACGTGCTGCCCGACGCCGCCCCGCCCTCGCGCCGGGCCGGCCACCGCGTCCACCTCAAGGGCATGCTGGTCTCCGACCAGGCCGACGACCTGCTGCCGGACTGGGCGTTCTTCGTCCGCTGCGTCGTCGACGCGGACGGCCTGCGTCCGACCGCCTCCCGCGAGGGCCTGTACGCCGACGAGACGCTCGCCGCCGTCCGCGAGGCCTGCGGCGCCCGGATCCGCGACTGGCTCACCGGCCTGTCCGCCAGCGACCCGGCCCTGCTGCACCGGTTCATCGGCGTCCACCACCTCGCCGTCAAGGCGCTCGCCCGCTACGACGACGAGCTGCTGCGGATGCTGCTGCCCTGGCTGCCCTTCGAGACCACCGACGGCAACGTCACCCTCGACGAGTTCGCCCGCGCCCACCCGGTGATCCTGGTCGCCCGCACCGTCGAGGAGTTCCGCCAGGTCGCGCCGATCGCCGGCGCCGCCGGCCTCGGCGTCGTCAACGGCGGCTACACCTACGACAGCGACCTCGTCCACCGGCTGCCCGAGATCCGGCCCGGCACCTCCGTCGCCGACCTGGACCCGGGCACCGTCACCGCCCACCTCGACACCGTCGACCCGACCGCCGAACTCGCCGCCGCCGCCTTCCTCGCCACCGCCCGCGAGGTCGTCGGCCGGTTCGACTGCGACGTCGCACTGCGCAGCTTCCACCCCGCCAGCGCCCCGGCGCTGCTGCTCGACAACCGTGAGGCCCGGCACGAACGCACCCGGGCCCGCCTCGCCGACGAGGCCGACGGGCTGTGGGCCGACATCCTCGGCTCGCTGCGCGCCGAGGTGCCCCGCGCGCAGCTCGTCCTCAACCACCTCAACCCGCTGGTGCGCCGCGCCGCCACCATCACGGGCAAGGAGCTCGCGGTGATCGCCGCCGAGGCCCTCTACGGGCAGGCCGTACTGCTCACCCGCCGCCCGCTGACCGCGGGCGAGAGCGCCCTGCTCAACCGGTCGTTCCTCGGCCTGCTCGACCACGCCATGCTCGGCCGCGAGGCTGCCGACCCGCAGAAGGAGTCCTGATGACGGACACCCCCGAGGCGCTCACCGAGGCGCTGCGCGCCAACGACGCCCGCCCCCACGGCCGGTCGCGCACCGTCACCGCCGAGGAACTCGCCGAGGCCGCCGAGCAGTTCCCCGACCACCGCGAGCTCCAGGTGCTCGCCCTGATGGACCTGATGGAGGCCTACGAGTACGACGGCGAGGCCCGCAAGGCCCCCGTCGTCTTCGCCCGGATCCTCAAGCTCTGGGACACCCACCCCGACGACTTCAACGAGTGGGCCCGCCAGCAGGTGTTCTGGCGGTTCAAGTGGGTCGCCTCCGCGCTGCTCTCCACCCCGGACGTGCCGCTGGACGCGATCCGGCGCTGGCACGACGAGATGCGCAGCCGCTACACCGCCGCCGACCACGGCCTGCAGCCCTACTACGCGCAGCGGTTCCACCTCGCCGCGCACACCGGCGACGGCGCCGACGACGCCTTCGACCTGTGGGCCACCCGGCCGCGCTCGCGGATGAGCGACTGCACCGCCTGCGAGATCCGCGCCCGGGCCCGCCACCACGCCGTCCGCGGCGACGACGCCCGCGCCCTCCAGGAGTGGCAGCCCGTGCTGACCGGCGAGAGCACCTGCTCCGAGGAGCCGTGGACCAGCCACGCCTGGGCCCTGCTGCCGCTGCTGCGCGAGGGCCGGCTCGACGAGGCCCGCTCCAGCCACCTCGTCGGCTACCGCGGCGCACGCGGCAAGTCCAGCACGGCGAGTCAGATCGGCCTCCACCTGGAGTTCTGCGCGCTCTCCGGCAACGAACCACGCGGCCTGGAGATCCTCGCCGAGAACCGGGGCCTGTTCGACGGCCACGGCGACCCGCACGCCCGGCTCGGCTTCCTGGTCGGCGTCGAGGTCCTCACCGCCCGGCTCGCCGCCCTCGGCCACGGCGACCTGCCCGCCGCCGGCCCGGCCGGACAGAGCTGGACGGTCGACGCGCTGCGCGCCCATGTCGCCGCCGAGGCCGAGCAGTTGGCCACCCGCTTCGACCTCCGCAACGGCACCACCGCCGTCGGCGACCGCCGGCGGGCACGCCTCGCCCGCACCCCGCTCCTCGACCGGCCG
>NZ_JAHTIK010000001.1:7601706-7694166 GCF_025655475.1 Kitasatospora sp. DSM 101779
CAGGTGCCCGCCCCGGCCGCCGCCCCGGCCGCCGCCCCGGCGGTCCGCCCCGACGCGGAGCCCGTCCCCGAGGACTTCGCCGAACTCGTGCTGCGCGCCCGCGAACTCGACCGGGTCGACCACCCCGACGCCGACGCCCTGTGGGACCGGATCGCCGCCGCCGTCGCCGCCGACGGCCACGTCCACCCCGACCACCCGGAACTCGGGCCCGTGCAGCGGCTGCAGGGCAACCTCGCCGACCGGCGTGCCCAGCAGGCCTTCGAGGCCGACGACTGGCGGACCGCCCGCACCGAACTCCTCACCGCGGCCGAGCTGTACGACGGCGCCGGGCTGCCGAGCCGGGCCCTGGTCATGCGCACCCGCGCCGCCGTCGCCCACCTCGGCGAGGAGGACGGCGCCGACCCCGACTGGCCCGCCCTCGACGAGGCGCTGCGCCACGCCGACGAACTCGCCGCCGAGGCGTCGCGGACGGGGGAGCAGCAGGGCAAGGACGCCGCCGAGGATCGGCTCTACGTCCTGCACAGCCTCACCGTCGCCGCCTACCAGGAGCTGGTCGCCGCCCTGCCGGAACCGGCCGAGGAGGTGACCGCCCGCTTCGACCGGCTGCTCGACTCCTACCGCACCGCGAGCACCGAACTCGGCCTGCCGCTGCGGGTCGCCGCCGCCCGCCAGTACGCCGCCGACGTCGCCGCCCGGCAGGGCCGGATGGCCGAGGCACGCGCCGGACTGGCAGCCTCGATCGAGCAGCTGGAGCAGGACGGGCTGCCCTGGCGCACCGCCCGCCCGCTCGGCCTGCTCGGCCAGATCGAGCTGATGACCGGTGAGCACGCCCGTGCGGCCGAGGTCCTGCAGCGGGCGATCGCCGAGGCCGTCCGCTGGCACGACGCATCCTTCCCGTTCGGCCCGACCTACGCGATGCTCGGCCACGCCCACGAGCACACCGGCGACCCGGCCGCCGCCGCCCGCGCGCTCACCGAGGCCGCCGACCGCTTCGACCGCGCCGGCAAGGCCGCGGACGCGGCGAGTGCCAGGATGCAGCTCGCCTCGGTGCTGCGCGACGGCGGGCGGCCCGGCGACGCGGTCGCCGTCCTCGAGTCGCTGCTGCTGGAGACGGACACGGACGGCTTCGACGAGCGGGCCCGCGCTCAGGTCCGGCTCGACCTGGCACGCGGCCTGCTTGGCCTCGAGGAGTACCGGGAGGCCGCCGAGCACTACCTGCTGCTCGCCGACCAGGCCGCCGGCTGGGAGGACGGCGAGGACATCCACACCATGGTCGCCTGCGAGGCCACCGTCGCCCTCGCCGAGGCCGGCCGGTGGGAGGCCGCCGACGCCGCCCGCACCCGCGCCCTCGCCGCACACACGGCCGCGCCCCGCGCCGACCAGGTCTGCGGCATGCTGCAGCAGCTGGCCAGGCTCACCATGCAGGCCCGCGGCGAGGACGGCCTGGACGAGGCGCTCGCCCGGCTCGCCGAGGCCGACGGGGTCCGCGAACGCGCCGAGACCGACGGCCACCCCGTCACCTCCTGGTACCAGCGCGGCCACGGCCACTACGAGAGGGCCCGCTGCTACGCCTTCGCCGACCGGGCCGAGGAGGGCCTGGCCGCCGCCGAGGCCGCCGTCGCCGCCCACGAGGCCGGCGGCCGGGAGGGCGAGGAACCGCGTGCCGAGGCCCTGCGGATGGCCGCCCTGATCGAGGGCCGCAGCCTCGGCCGCACCGACGCCGCCCGCACCAGGCTGGCCGCCGGCATCCGACGCTGCGAACAGGTCGGCCTGCCGGACGCCGCCCGCGTCCTCGCCGCGCTCAGCGACCGCCTCGCCGCCGAGGCCGGGCGGTAGGACGCGTCCTCACGGCGCTCGGGTGGGCAATCCAAGGGCGCGGGGAACTGCGCAGTCCGGGAGCGGTGCTGCGGACGAATCGGGCTCACCCCTGGTCCGTACGGTGGCCCGCCTCCGAATTGCGCAGTTCTCCGCAGCTCTCGGCCGGAGATGCCCCACGCGCCCCTGGATTGCGCACCCGGCGGGGGAGACTGGGCGGATGACGGATGCTTCCGACGACCGCCGCGTCCCCGTCGAGCTGCGGCCCTACCTCGACGAACTGGTCCGGCGCACCCGGGCGGTGTGCGGGCCGCTGCTCACCGGGGTGTACGCGGTCGGTTCGGTCGCGCTCGGGGACTACCGGCACGGGCGCAGCGACGTGGACGTCGCCGTGGTGGTGGACCCCGCGCTGCCGGGCGCCGCACTGCGGGAACTGGCCGCGGCGCTGGCCCATCCGGACCTGCCGTGCCCGGCGGCCGGGCTGGAACTGGTGGTCTACGGCGCGGACTCCGCGGGCCGCCCGTCCGGCCGGGCCGGGTACCTGCTCGATCTCAACACCGGCCCGCTGCTGCCCGACCGGGCGAGCTTCGACCCGGCGGGTGCGACGGCCTTCTGGTACGTCGTCGACCGGGCCGTCGCCCACCAGTCGGGCCTGGCGCTGCACGGCCGCCCGGCACAGGAGGTGATCGCCGCCCCGGAGCGGGCCGAGGTGCTCGCCGCGCTCGCCGCCTCCGTCCGTGAACACGCCGAGGGCGAGGGCCACCTCGCGGACAACCGGGTGCTCAACGGCTGCCGCGCGGCGGCGTACTGCCGCACCGGTCGCTGGCTGCCCAAGCGTCGTGCCGCGCAGGACCTCGCCGCCACCGAGGAGACCCTCCGCCCGCTGATCGGCGCGGCCCTGGACAGCTTCGAACGCCCCCGTTCGCAGGCCCGCCCGCTGCCGCCGGACGACGTACGCGCCTTCCTCGCCCGGGTCCGCGACCTGGTGGCGGAGGCCGCCGCGGCCGCCGGCCCCACGGACTGCTGACCGACCGCGGCCCGGCGGAGCCCGTCCGGGCCCGGTGGTGGAGTTCACCTGCGTCCAGTGGGCCGACTCCGAGATCGACCGATAAGGCACATCAGCTGTAAATCTGTGATCCAGATCATAGCTTGATGCGGTGTCGGCGCGGACAGAATGGCCGGTCAACGTTTGATCGCCGCCGCGACCGACCCGCAGCGGCGGCCACGCCAGCCGGGGGGCCCATGCCGCACGCGCCGCACGACCTGTTCCAGGACACCGCACGCCTCGTCGAGATCGAGGACGGGGTCCACGTCTACCTCCAGTCGCACAGTGGATGGTGCATCAGCAATGCCGGTGTCCTCGCCGGGCGCAGATCCACCACCCTCGTCGACTGCACCGCCACCGAGCGTCGCGCGCTGGCCCTGAAGGCCGCGGTGGCGGAGCTCACCCCGCGCCCGGTCACCCGCGTCGTCATCACCCACCACCACGGCGACCACCACTACGGCGCCAGCCTGTTCACTCCGCAGGCCACCGTCATCGCGCACGAGGAGGCGCGCGCGGCCAACCTGCTCGACGGGCTCAACCTGCCCGTGATCTGGCCCGAGGTGCAGTGGGGCGCCGTGCGGCCGATGGAGCCCGACGTGACCTTCAGGGACCGGCTCACCCTGCACCTCGACGACCGCCCGGTGGAGCTCGTCCACTACGGCCCCGCCCACACCACCGGCGACCTCGTGGTCTGGCTGCCCGACACCCGGGTGCTGTTCGCCGGCGACCTCACCTTCAGCGGGACGACCCCCTTCGTGATGATGGGCTCGGTGACGGGCAGCATCGACACCCTGGAGCAGCTCGCCGCCCTCGACCCGGCCGTGGTCGTCAGCGGCCACGGGCCCGTCCAGGACGCCTCCGTGATCGGCACCAACCTGCGCTACCTGCGCCTGGTCCTGCGGCTCGCCCGCGAGGGCCGCGCCGCCGGGCTCACGCCGCTGCAGGTCGCCCAGGGCGCCGATCTCGGCGAGTTCGCGGACCTGCCCGAGTCCGAGCGCCTGGTCGCCAACCTGCACCGCGCCTACCACGACCTCTCCGGCGGCGTCCCCGGCGAGCGCCTGGCGATCCCGCCCGTGCTCCGCGACATGATCACCTGCAATGGCGGCGCCCCGTTGCGCTGCCTCGCCTGACCGGCGGCCTCCCCGCGGCACCCCGGGCGTCCCCGATCCCGAGCCGCCACCGCTGCACCCCCGGCGGGCCCGCCCGTCCGGGGGTCAGCCGCCCCGCGGGTGACCGAAGCCCGCTCCCCGGCCCGGCCTCCCGGGCTCATCCGCGGCGCCGTGCCCGCCCGCCGGAGCCCGGACCCGCCGCGTACCCCCCTGAGGTGGTACCCCGGCCACCCGGGTGGGCGAACCGCCGGCCCGGACCTCGATCCCCCCGCCGCGGGCGGCCCGACCGCATGCCGTCCCGGTGTTCACCCGGACACCGCCCGTGCGCCGCACCCGACCGGGTCGCTCCGGTCGCTCCTGTCCGGTATGCCGGATTTAGCCTGAGATGCCCTGACCAAGACGGGCAGGAGTTGTGCCCATCCGGCTGCTGGAGGTGTCACGTGGGGGTACCCGCGGCTCGCATCGTGTTCGACGAGGCCGACCGGGCGGCGGCCGCCGAAGCGGTCGAGGAGATCCTCGCCACCGGTGCACTGACGCTCGGCCCGTGGACGGAACGGTTCGAGGAGGCCTTCGCGGCCGAGCACGGGGCCGCCCACGCGGTCGCCGTGTCCAGCGGCACCGCCGCCCTCGAAGTCCTGCTGCGCACCGTGGGAGTCCGCGGCCGCGACGTCGTCGTCCCCGCCGTCACCTTCTACGCCACCGGCGCCGCCGTCCTGCACGCGGGCGGCAACCCCGTGATGGCCGACGTCGACCCCGCCACCCTCGCCCTCAGCACGGCCACCCTGGAGGCCGCGCTCACCCCGGACACCGCCGCCGTCGTCCTCGTCCACATCGGCGGCCTGATCACCCCGGAGGCGGACGCCCTGCGCGCCCTGTGCGACGCCCGCGGCATCGCGCTGGTCGAGGACGCCGCACACGCCCACGGCAGCAGCTACGACGGCCGCGCCGCCGGCACCTTCGGACTCGGCGCGGCCTTCTCCTTCTACCCGACCAAGGTCGTCACCAGCGGCGAGGGCGGCATGATCCTCACCGGCTCGCCCGAGGTCCGGGACGAGGCCCGGATCTACCGCGACCAGGGCAAGGGCTCCTTCACCACCAACCACCACGTCCGGCAGGGCTACGCCTGGCGCCTCAGCGAACTGAACGCCGCCGTCGGCACCATCCACCTGCGCCGCCTCAAGGAGTTCGTCGAGGCCCGCCGCGAGGTCGCCCGCCGCTACGACGCGGCCCTCGCCGCCGTCCCCGGCCTCGACGCGCTGCCCGAACCCCCCGGCTGCCGCAGCAACATCTACAAGTACATCGCCCTGCTGCCGCCCGGCACCGACCGGGCCCGCTTCAAGCGCGAGGTGCACGACGGCTTCGGCGTCCGCCTCGCCGGCGAGGTCTACGACCTGCCGCTGCACCGCCAGCCCGTCTTCGGCCCCTACCAGGGGCCGCCGCTGCCGGTCGCCGAGGACGTCTGCGCCCGCCAGGTCTGCCTGCCCGTCCACTCCGACATGACCGAGGACGAGACCGCCCGAGTGATCGAGGCCGTCACGGCCGTCCACCGCCGACTGGCCCGATGAAGCCGACCGGCCCGATGTAGGAGGAGGCACCATGCGCGTAGCCGTCACCGGAGGCTGTGGATTCATCGGCTCCCACGTCGTCGACCGGCTGGTCACCGCCGGCCACGACGTGCTCGTCCTGGACACCACCGACCAGTACCTCAACCCCGCCGCCGAGCACGCCCGCGTGGACGTCCTCGACCTGCCGGCCCTCACCGCCGCCCTCAACGGCGCCGAGGTGGTCTTCCATCTCGCCGCCATGGCCGACGTCGAGAAGGTCGCCGCCGATCCCGTCCGCGCCGTCCGGGTCAACATCGACGGCACCGCCACCGTCCTCGAGGCCGCCCGCCTCGCCGGACTCAGCCGCACCGTCCTCGCCAGCACCGTCTGGGTCTACGGGGCCGCCCAGACCGAGCCCGGCCCCGACGGCGGCGAACTCGACGAACACGTCCCCGTCGACCTCGAACGCAGCGGCCACCTCTACGTCGCCAGCAAACTCGCCGCCGAGATGCTCGTCCACAGCTACCGCGAGCTCTACGGCCGGCACTTCACCATCCTGCGGTACGGCATCCCCTACGGGCCGCGGATGCGCGACGAACTCGTCGTCGCCCGCTTCGTCAAGGCCGCCCTCCGGCACGAGCCCATCACCATCGCCGGCGACGGCCGGCAGACCCGCAACTTCGTCTACGTCGAGGACCTCGCCGACGCCCACGTGCACGCCCTCTCCCCGGACGCCCAGGACCAGACCTTCGCGCTGGAGGGCCCCACCGCCGTCTCGATCCGCCAGATCGCCGACACCGTCGACCGCCTGCTCGGCCCCGTCGCCATCGAGCACATCGAGGCCCGCCCGGCCGACTACACCCCCCGCCGGATCTCCGCCGCCCGCGCCAAGCGGCTGCTCGGCTGGTCCCCGCAGACCAGCTTCACCGACGGCGTCAGCCGCTACGTCGACTGGCAGCTCGCCCGGCCCGCCGACCCGCCCGCGCCGCCCCGGCCCGGCCGCTGAGCCGGCCGGAGCCGCCCGTGCCCACCGCACTGCTCATCTCCGGATCGATCGGCCAGGGCCACGACGTGATGGCCGAGGCCTGCGCCGACACCCTGCGCGCCCGCGGCTGGACCACCACGACCGTCGACGCCATGGCACTCCTCGGCAACACTGCCGGCCGGGCCGGCGAAGCCGTCTTCCGCCGCATGCACGACCTGCCCGGCCTCTATGACGCCTTCCACTTCGCCGCACTGCGCCCCGGCAGCCGGCTCGCGCTGCTCGCCGACTCCGCCGCCCGCACCCGCCTCACCCGCCAGGTCCGGCTGCTGCTCGACCGGCACCGCCCCGACCTGGTCGTCTCCGTCTTCGCCACCGCCACATCCGCCGTCAACGACCTGCGCGCCGGACGGCCCGGGATGCGGCACTTCGTGTTCTGCACCGACGTCACCCCGCACCGCCTCTGGGTCCAGGACGGCACCGACCTCTTCCTGGTCACCTCCGAGGTCGCGGCCTGCGCCGTCCGCCGCTACCGCCCCGACGCGCCGACCGCCGTGGTACCGCCGCCGCTGCGCAAGCCGTTCTACCGGCCGCCCGCCCGCGCCGCCGCCCGCGCCGAACTCGGCGTCCCGGACGACGCGCCGTGCGTCCTGCTGATGTCCGGCTCCTGGGGGCTCGGCCCGCTCGCCCGCACCGCGGCGGCGATCGCCGCCGCCGGGCCGCACGTCCTCGCCGTGGCCGGCCGCAACCCGCCGCTGGAACGCCGCCTGCGCGCCGCCGAGGAACGGCAGCCCCGGGTGCACGCCTTCGGCTGGACGGACCGCATCCCCGCCCTGATGGCCGCCGCCGACCTGGTCGTCACCAGCTCCGGCGACACCTGCAGCGAGGCCCGCGCCCTCGGCCGCCGTCTGCTGCTGCTCGACACCGTCCAGGGCCACGGCCGTGACAACCTCCAGCACGAACTGGAGCTCGGCCACGCCGACGTCACCTCGGCCCGGCCCGACGAGGTCGCCCGCAACGCCCTCGCCGCCCTCCGCCGCCCCGCCCCCGCCCCCTCGCCCAGCGCCACCCCGGACGCCTGGCACGCCGCCTTCGAGGCAGCCCTCGTCCGGGTGGGCCTGGCGACCGCGGCCTGAAGGCCCGCCGCCCCGGGGTCAGGCGGCCAGGCCGTGGTCGCGCAGGGGTCCCAGGGCCAGTCCGAGGGCGGTGCAGCGGTCGGCGACGGCCGGCAGCGCGCCGAGCGCGGACCGCCAGGAGCCCGGGGCGGAGGTGCAGTCGGAGTCGTGCAGCAGCACCGTCGCCCCGCCGCGCAGGTCGGGCCGGAGCGAGCGGTACACCGAACCCGGCGAGGCGTGGGCGGTCCAGTCCCGGCCGCAGGCCGTCCACAGCACCGTGCGCAGGCCCAGCCGGTGCGCGGCGACGGCGAGGCCCGAGCTCAGCACCCCGTACGGCGGCCGGTACCAGCGCGGCGGGACCCCGCAGACCTCGGTGACGGCGGCGACCGCGGCACGGAGCTCGGCGAGGTCCCGCCCGGGCCGCGGGTACCACGGATGCCGGTGGTGCCAGCCGTGCACACCCACCTCGTGGCCCCGCCGGACGAGCTCCCGGCCGAGGTCCGGCGAGCACTCCAGCATGCTGCCGAGGACGAAGAACGTCGCCCGCACCCCGAGCACGTCCAGCGCCGCCAGGAAGTCCGGCGTGCTCCCCGGGTCGGGCCCGTCGTCGAAGGTCAGCGCGACGTGCCCGGCGGCGCCGTGGCCCGCGATGCGCCGGGCGGCGAGGCGACCGACCGGTGGCAACCGGGTCACCGACGGCGCCAGGTGCAGCACCTCGACACCGGCGGCCGTCGCTGCGGCCGCGACCGCCCAGCGCGCCGGGCCGGTCATGCGAACCGGTCCGCCAGCCGCCGGAACACGCCCGGGGCGATGCCGTGCAGCCGCGCCGGCAGGGCCAGCCAGTGCGGGGCGAACACCCGGCTGCGGCTGCCCGTGATGGTGCGCGCGATGGAGTCCGCGATGGACTCCGGCGGCAGCGGGCGCGGCCGGCTGCGGTGGAAGGGCGTGCCGCGGCGGGCGAAGAACGGGGTGTCGACCGCGCCGGGCAGGATGATCCGGACCCCGACGCCGGTGCCGCGCAGCTCGTACCAGAGGCTCTCGGCGAACAGTGACAGCCCGCCCTTCACCGCGGCGTACGCGGCCTCGCCGCCCACGCCCACCTGCCCGGCCATCGACCCGAGCAGCACGATCCGGCCGTGGCCGCGCTCCAGCATGCCGGGAAGCAGGGCCCGGGACAGCTGCAGCGGTGCCGCGAGGTCCACCGTCACCATCTCGGTGAGGACCTCCGGCGGCATGTCGGCGAACGGCCCGCGCCAGCCGATCCCGGCGCTGGCCACCAGGGCGTCCACCCGGCCGGCGGCGGCCAGCGCCCGCTCGGCCAGCCGCTGCGGCCCCCCGGCACCGTTGAGGTCCTCGGCCAGGACCCGGCCGCCCGTCCGCGCGGCGACCGCGTGCAGCCGGGCGGCGTCCGTACCGGAGAGCAACAGCGACCAACCCATGGCGTGCAGCCGGTCGGCGGTGGCCGCACCGATCCCGGAGGACGCGCCGGTGATCAGGGCGACCGGCCGGACCGGCCGGGTACCGAGTCCGCCGCGGGCCGACGCCGGGGCGGTACCGGTCTCGGTGCTGTCGTCGATGCTCACCTGGGTCACCTGTCTGCGGTGCGGGGGAGGGATGCGGGAGCCGGCACGTCCGTCGGCGGCGCGCCGGCGACGCTCGGCGGGGGCTCGATGTCACCGAACCGGGCCAGGACGACGGTGCCGCCGACCGCGGCGGTGAACCCCACCAGTGCCGCCCACCCGGCACCCGGCCGGGCCTGGTCGCCGAGGGCGAGCACGCCGACCAGCGCCGGGCCGAAGGTCTCGGCGACCGTGCCCGCGGCGGTCGCCGCCGTCACGCTGCCGCGCTGCAGCGCCAGAGCGAAGGCCAGGTAGCCGCCGAGCCCGCCGAGGACCAGCGCGTACGTCGCCGGATCGGCGAGCACCGCGCCCACGCTCGACACGTCCAGGACACGCACCGCCAGACTGGTGACACCGAAGCCGACGCCGCTGAGCACACCGAGGCAGGCCCCCGCCGCATTGCCGCGGCGCCGCGCCAGCAGGACGGTGAGCAGCAGCATGGCGATCGTCGTGGCGAGCAGCGCCGCGTGGAAGACCGGCCCGGCGTGGTTGCGGCCGTCCGGGCCGGAAGCGAAGGCGAGCAGCGTGAGCCCCGCGACGACCGCCACGATGCCGGCCAGGTCACTGCGGTGCAGCCGGGCGCCCAGCAGCCAGACCGCGGCGCCGGCCGTGACGGCGAGCCCCGCGTTGGTCACCGCCTGGACGAAGAACAGGGGCATGGTGCGCAGCGCGACGATGCTCAGCGCGAAGCCCGCGACATCGAGCCCGGTGCCCCACAGGAACGGACCCGAACGGGCCAGCCGGACGAGCAGACCCGGCCGCACCCGGTCGGCGGCCGGCGCGGCCCGCGCCCCGCGGGCCTGGAACACGCACGCGAAGCCGAAGCACACGGCCGCCGCGAGCGCGGTGGCGAGACCCAGAAGCATGGCTGCTCCAATGCCGCCGGGGCCGTCCCGCACGGCCCAACCGCCCGCCCCACTACGACGGGATCCACCCCCAGTCTGTGCCACCCCCTGCCGCCCTGCAGCCCGCTGCGGCTCGCCCGGGAGTTGGGCGGAAGTGAAACAGGGGCACGTGGGGGCACCTCCCGGCCGAAGGCGCTGGGGGGAGAACCGCGCAGCCCGGATGCGGCTCACTGTGCGAACCAGGGCTCGGCCCGAATCGTCACGATGCCCAATCCCGGACTGCGCAGTTCCCCGCGCCCCTGTTGTGGTCTGTCCTGATCAGCGGACGGCGGCGTCGATCTCGGCGGGGGCGGCGGTGGCGCGATGCCTGCGGCGAGGACACGGGTCGCACGGTCGTAGGCACACAGCGCGAGCGGGTCGCCGAGCCGTTGCTGTCCGGTGCCTGCCAGCCGCTCTCGAGGGCCGTGCGGGCGATGGCCGTGCCGCTGGCGAGACCTACGAAGCAGCCGCGTGAGCCGAAGGGGCAGGGCCGGCCAGGACGAGTCCGGCGCCGACGCCGGTGGAGACCACCAGGCACAGGGCGTTGCGGTAGGGGCGGGCGGCGCCGTGCCAGTGCTCGGCCAGGGTCATCGCGACGGCGTCGCCGCCGAGGACGACCGGCAGGCCGTCGACCGTGCGGTGCACGGCGACCTCCGTGCGGAGCGGGAAGGCGCGCCAGGCGGGGATGTTGACGGGGCTGACGGTGCCCGCCCGGGTGTCGACCGGCGCACAAAGGAACGACGGGACATGCGAAGACGCTCGGCGAAGGAGTGCCTGGTCGTCGACGCCGGCGGGCTGCGAGCCGTCACCTCGCCGTCACCGAGCGGGTGTTGGCCTGCCCGCGGCCGGAGTTCGACGTCGCGGTGCAGCCCGGCGAGGACGGCGACGACAGCACGGAGGTGGTGGTCACCGCCCGCACCCTCGTCCGCGACCTGCTGCTCCAGGCGGGCCGGCTCGACCCGGCCGCCGAGGCCGACCGCGGACTGTTGACCCTGCTGCCGGGCGAACAGGCCGTCGTCCGCGTCACCGGCTGCCCGGGCCTGACCGCCGAGGCCGCGCGCACGGCGCTCTTCTGTGTCGAAACCGCCTGACCGGTCCGCGCGTTCGCCGCCCGGCCGGCCCCGGCCGCGGCTCCCCGCACGCCGGGCCCGGCGCGCTGGGGCCCTGTGCCGCGCGGTCCGGCGGCCGCGCGTATCGTGCTGCGCGCGGGGGCGGTGGCTGCCTGCCGCACGCCACAGGGGAGGAGACCGGCCGATGAGCGCCGAGCGGATCTGGACCGTCGAGGAGTCGCTGGAGTTCCCCGCCGTTCCCCCGGACGCGGTGTACGCGCTGCTCGCCGACGTGCGGCGGATGAAGGAGTTCAGCCCCGAGGTGGTGGGCGTCTGGCGGCGCGGCCGGAGCTTCGTCGGCTTCAACCGGCGGGCCGCCTGGGTCTGGTTCACCACCTGCCGGATCACCGTCGCCGAGCCCGACCGCGAATTCGCCTTCGACGTCACCACCTTCGGCCTGCCGGTGGCCCGCTGGGGCTACCGCCTGGAACCGAGCGGCGACGGCACCCTGGTCACCGAGTACTGGATCGACCACCGCCGCCGCGGAGCGGGCGCCGTCGTCGCCGAGACCCTCGGCCTGGTCTTCACCGGCACCCCGGCGGCGCAGCGCGCCGAACGCAACCGGGCCGGGATGCGAACCACCCTGCACCGCCTCCGGGACGCCTGCCTGCCGCCGGCCTGAGGGACCGTCGGACGGACACCGGACACTGGACACTGGACACCGGACACCGGACACCGGGCGCGGGGTCCGGCGGACCCCGATCAGGCCGGCCCGGCGCCCGCCGCGGCCCGGTCCGGGCGGCGGCGCTGTGCGGCGACGGAGGTGTGGAGCGGCCCGGTCGGCGCGGCGGCCCGCGCGGGGTCGTCGCCGAACTCCGCCACGGCCTCGGCCACGATGCCGCTCAGCTGCTCGTGGTGGGCGCCGCGCCAGTACACCTGGTCGCAGGCCGTGCACTGGGCGAAGACGTCGTACGAGCGCTCGGTGCCGTCCTCCAGGTGCTCGCGGACGGAGGTCTTGTCGGTCTCGCGGAGCGTGCCGTTGCAGGCGGTGCAGCGTGTCCACGGGGCCAGCGGGGGAGCGAACCGGGAGAGCACGTCCCGCAGTTGGTCGGCGGGGCGGTGGCTGTACACGTAGGCGCCCGCCCACAGCTCCCGGCGGTGCAGCAGCCCGCGGTCGCGGGAGAGCAGCACCCGCTGCTCGGCGGCCGAACGGGCCGCCAGCGCCGGATCGCCGATGTCGGTGCTCTCGTAGGCGGCGTCCACCCCGAGCAGGCGCAGCCGCCGGGCGAGGGTGCCCAGGTGGACGTCGAGCAGGAAACGCGGCGGGCCGGCGAGCCGCTGCGGTCTGGCGACGGCGAGGACGGAGACCTGCTCGCCGTGCGCGGGTACGTGGGAGGCGTCCGCGGCACCGCCGTCGACGACCAGGCCGCCGACCTCGGTGAGCGGGACGCCGAGCGACTCCACCACGTGCCCGAGGGTCGAACTGCCGTCGGTCGTCACCGCGGACCGGCCCGCCCGCCTGCGCACGTGCACGAAGACGTGCAGCTCGGGGACGAACTCGATCCGGATCTCCGCTCTCTCCACACGCCCAGGATGCCAGCACGCGGTGCGCCGGTCGCCCCATTTCCGGCCTGGCGCACCACCGGTGTCAGCGGGCCGGCGGGCCGATCGCCAGCACTCGGTACGAGAGGCCGGCGCCCGGTCCTGCCGTGCGCGGCCCGGGCGGAGCGCCCGTCTCCGCTCAACCGGCACCGCCCGCACGGTGGACGGTGAGCCCGCCGAGCGGGGCCAGGGCCGTCGCCGGGTCGCCCGGCAGGCCGCGCAGGACGCCGTCCAGGAAGGCCAGGCTCGCGGTCGCGGTCAGCCGGGGACCGCCGATGCGGTCGCGGGTGCCGACCAGGGCCGGTATCGGCGGCAGGTAGAGCGGGGCGTCGGTGAAGGTGAGGTGCGCGGTGCCCGGCACGGTCAACCGGTAGGCGTTCGTGGTGTCGAGATCGAGGACCTTGTCGAGGGCGGGCAGGTAGTCCGGGTCGGTCTGCGGTCCGATCTCCTGGGTGAGGGCGAGGAGCGGCCGGTGGAGGGGCTGCGGCGCGGCGTCGTGCGGGGCGCCGTCGAGGTCGATCACGGCGGCGAAGCCCTCGTTCCGGCGGGCGGCCAGCAGTGCGGCGGCCCCGCCGAGCGAGTGGCCGGCCGCCGCGACCCGCTCGGTGTCGAGGCGGCCGGCCAGCGGGTCCGCGTCCTGCCCGCGCCCGATCCGCTGCAGCCGGCCGAGGACGAAGCCGAGATCGGCGGCGCGGACCTCCGTCCAGCCGACCGCCCGCCGCTCGTCCTCGGCGCGGTCGCCGGTGGACGAGACCCGGGTGCGGACCGTCCGGCCGTCGGCCAGCACCACGGCCGCCGAGTCGTAGGGGTGGTCGAGGCCGGCCACGACGTAGCCGTGACTCGCCAGTTCCTCCGCCCAGGCGGTGTTCTGGCCGCGGACGCCGCCCAGGCCGGGAGAGAACAGCACCACCGGGAACCGGCCGCCGCCGGCCGCCACCGCAGCGTCGGGCACCGACCACGTCCGGGCACGGGTCGGCCCGTCCAACAGGAGACCGGGCAGCCCGGCGTAGTCGGCCAGGGCGTCGGCGACCGTCCGGGACTCCTCCGCCGTCCGCCCCAGGTACCGGGCGCGGCCCGCCCCCGGGGCCGGCTCGGCCGGGTACCAGAACTGGACCACGACCGTGCGCCGGTCGCCGGGGTCGGCGGTGGCGGGCTCCGGGCGCTGCCCGTCCGTCCACTCCACCACCCGGGTGCCCACCGCGTACGGACCGGTCGGCCGGGGGAACGCAGGCACCGGGAAGGCCCACGCCGCCGCCGGTCCCGCCGCGACCAGCACCAGGCAGGCCGCCGAGGCCGGCGCGGCCAGCCACCACCGTGCCCGGCGCGGCTCGCGGCCCGTCCGCCGCGGCAGCAGCGGGACGACGGCGAACGGCGCGACCAGCACCGCCGCGGCGAACACCGGCGCCACCTGCCAGCGCAGCCCACCCGTCAGCGCCGCCAGCGTGCCGCCCACCAGGACGGCACCGCCGCCGGCCCCCGCCGTCGCCCGCCGGGCACCCGGCGGCAGCCACCGCACCAGCACCAGCGCCACCGCCCCGGACACCGCCAGGAGCTCGGGCCCGGTCATCCAAAACCACGTCATGTCCTCGGTCACCCGGCCATGCTGGCCGGACACGGGCCGCCGCCACATCGCTCGCAAGTCGCTGCCGTGTACGCCCGGAGACCAATCCCGGAGCGGGGACGTCTCCACCTCGCGGTGTACGGCGGGCCGTGCCCCGACCGTCAGTCGGCCGAGGCCGCCCGGGTGCGGTGCCGGGACAACTGGCCGGCCGCCACGGGGACGACGATCCAGAGGACCCAGGCGTAGGGCGTCGCGAAGAACAGCGGGGCGGACAGGCCGAAGCCCAGCAGCAGCCCGTACAGCACCGGGTCCCCCGCGGCGACCAGCTCCGGGGGGACGTCGCGGTCGCGCAGCTGCTGCGAGGTCATCCGGCGTTCCATCGCGATCACCGAGGCGTGCGCCAGACACTGCAGCAGGGCGTAGAACCCGAACCGCAGGCCGACGGTCTCGGTGTCGTCCCCCTCGGTGGTGAGGAGCTTGGTGGCGAAGGGGTTGAGCACGATCGTCAGCAGCCAGCAGGCGTTGATGATCCGCAGCCGGTCGTCGGCGCGCTCGGCGTACCGGAAGGCCCGGTTGTGCTGGCCCCAGGCGGCGGCGATCACGGCAAAGCTGATCAGGAAGGCCGTGTAGTGGCCGAGGTCCTCGTGGACGGCGGAGCGGAGCGCGGCGACCGTCGGCCCCGCCGGCACCGGCAGTTCGAGCGCCAGCAGGGTGATCGCGATCGCCACCACGGCGTCCGAGAAGAAGATCAGCCGGTCCGCGGCGCGCGCCTCGAATCTCCGCAGCTTCCTCGCCTGCACCACAGCCTCCCTCGTCGGTCCGGCCCATCCTCGCCGCGGATCGTGGCCCCGCGGCCGCTACGACACGCCCCCGCCGCCGGGCGCGCCTCCCGCCCGGGCGACGGCCGGCCGGGACAGCACCGTCACGGTGACGGAGGCGGCGGCCAGCACGGTGATCGCCGTCGCGGTGCCGAGCAACTGGGCGACCCCGCCGGCGAGCGCCGCCCCGATGCCCTGACAGGTCGTCCGGCCGGCGGACTCCACCCCCTGCACCTGGCCGCGGACCCGCTCGGGCGTCAGCGCCAGCACCTGCTCCTGCAGCGGCAGGGTCGCCGAGAACCCGGCGCCCGCGGCGAACACGGCCATCACCAGCAGGGCCGTCGGAGGGCGGAGGGCGAACAGCAGGAACGGCACGGCGAGCAGCAGCCGCAGCGGGAACGCCAGACGGCGGCGCACCGCGGCTCCGACGAGCCGGCCCACCACCAGGTCGCCGACCGTCATGCCCGCCGAGGCGGCCGCCAGCAGGGCACCGGCACGCCCCGGGGCGAAGGACACGAACAGCGCCTCGCAGCCGACGACCAGTCCGTTCGGCACCCACAGGTTCAGCAGCAGTGCCCGGCGGCCCGGATCGGCGAAGAGCAGCGCATTGGTCGCCCAGGTGCTGCGCAGGCCCGGCCGGCGGACCGGCCCGATCGGGCGCTCCCGGACACCGGCCGCCACCACGAGCAGCGACAGCGCGCTCAGCCCGGCCGCCACGGCGAGCACCTGCTGCGGGTCCAGCCGGTGCAGCAGCGCGGCGCCCGCGGCGCAGCCCAGGACGGTCACACCGCCCGAGGCGATGTTCATCAGCGAGCGCGCCGGCGCGTACCCGGCCGCGGGCACGGCCTCGGCCAGCAGCCCCATCCGGGTGGCCGTCCCCAGCGACTGGACGAAGCCCAGCGCCACCAGCACGCCGAACCGGCCCACCAGCGGCAGCCCGGGCACGGCCTGCGCGGCCGTGCCCGCCAGCGACAGACCGTGCAGCACGAGCAGCGTCCGCCGCGGGCGCCGCCCGTCGGCGACCGACATCAGCGTCAACGCACCCAGGACGGTCGCGAAGGTGGCGCCGTACATGCTCACCGCCGTCAGGAACGGCGAGCCGGTCTGCCGGCCGACGAGCGTGCCGAGGGCGAGCCCGGCGAGCGCGTTCGCCGCCACGGTCAGGGTGAAGCTCGAGAACAGGGCGGCGAACTGCCCGGTGCGGAGCAGCGCGCGATAGCCGGTCGAGGCGGATGCGGGAGGTGCGAGAGTGTCGGAAGGCATGAAAAAAGCCTCCGGACGCACCCAGTACGGGACGCCGAAGGCAACGGGCGCAGGATAGCAGCCGCGGAGCCCGCGAATAATCGTTTGCATCCGTCGCTTCGCGCCGGTAGAACCCCGGGCTGACGGAACGTCACCGAGACCACGTGAGAGGAGGGCCGGCGATGAGCAGCAGGACCACCGCGCACGGACCCTCCCGGGCGGCGCGGCAGCGCTGACCGGAGCGGCCGGGCGCACCACACCACGGACCGTGCCTTGACCGCAGTACCCGCAGTACCCGCAACACCCGTCCAGCCCACCGCCGACGGCACCGTGCTGCGCCCGATCACCGGGCCGGACGAGGTCGAGCTGTTCAACCGGCTGCCGTACCTGTTCAACCACGAGATCGCCGGGGACCTCGCCTCCGGGCGGCGCCGTGCGGAGCTGCTCTGGACGGCACTGGACGCCGACGGGCGGCTGCTCGCCCGGGCCGGCTGGTGGTGCCCGCCGGGCAGCACCGAGCCGTTGCTGCTCGACGTCCTCGACCTGGTACCAGGCCACGAGGCCACCGCTGAGGCGCTGCTGCGGCGCGCCCTCGCCGCGGTCGTGCCCGACGGTGCGGTGCCGCCGAAGTACACCCGCTTCCTGCCGGCCGGCTGGCGCGGGGACCCGGCCGTGCGAGCCGTCGTCGACGGTCCGCTCTCGGTCGTCGAACGGCTCGGCGCCGAGCCGTTCGTGGAACGGCTGCGCCTGGAGTGGCGCGCCGGCACCCCCGTGCCCGGGCCCACCGGGCGGCTGGTCTTCCGGCCCGCGTCCGGCGAGGCGGAGGTGGTCGACCTCTGTACCGGGATCCTCACGGGCACCCTGGACGCGCACAGCCGGGACGACCTGCGCCGGATGACGGCCCGTGAGGCAGCCCGGCTGCAGTACGACGAGGAGTTCGCGCACTACACCACTCCGCGCGAGTGGTGGCGGGTCGCCGAGTCGGCCGAGACCGGAGAGCCGGTGGGCCTGGTGATCGCGGCCCGCAACGCCTACCGGCCGATCATCGCCTACCTCGGCGTGCTGCCCGCCCACCGCGGCCGGGGACACGCGGAGGAGCTGCTCGCCGAGGGCACCCGGGTGCTGGCCGCGACCGGCGTCGAGACGATCCGGGCCTCCACCGACGTCGGCAACACGCCGATGGCCGCCGCCTTCGCGCGGGCCGGCTACACCGCCTTCGAGCACGAGTACGTGATGGCCTGGCGCTGAGCCGTTCCGGCGGTGCACACGCGCCCAGGCCGCGCCGGCTGTGGGTGGCGGCCGTTACGGCGCCCGTCACGAACGACACGGGGCGGGGCAGCAGTGCGGGCGAGGACCGGGGCGGGGCGGCGGGGGCTGCACCTGACAACTCTCCCGAGGTGACCGGGCACACCGGCCCGGAGCCGGGGCGCCGCGGTTCGGGGACCTCGACAGCGGACTCCCGCTCGCCGCGGCGGACCTGCGGCAGGCTCAGGTCGGCGAACTGCACGGGGTCTCGGAGCTCGCGGTCGCCCACGGGCGGGCCCTCGAGATCACCCTCGACGACCAGGACGAGCCCGAGCTGACCGCCGAACCGGCCGACGGCCCTACGGCGTGTCTTCAAAGGCGATTGGGCAGCCGGAGGTGCCCCCAGCGCCCCTGGATCAACCACCCGACCGCCCTGTGAAGACACGCCGTAGGCCCTCGCCGCCCGGACCGCCGACGTCCGCCTCGGGGAGCGGCGCGTCACACTCGTCGCCGGATCCGACGGTCTGCTGCACTGCTGGGACCTGACGGTGGGCCGGCCGTACGGCGACTGCCCGCCGGCCTTCACGAGCGTGTCCGCCGAGCACCGGCAGCCGGCGCCGGCACCGGACCGCACGGGCCCGGTCTGCGTCGCCCCGGACGCCGTGGTGCGCACCCCTCGACCCGATCACCGGGCATGAGGTGCACCGCCCCTTCGCCACCGGACAGGGACGGGTCCTGGCCGCGGCCACGGCGATGGCGTCCGGCGGGCCCGTCCTCGTCACCGCCGGCAGCGACCGCACCGTCGGCGTGCGGGACCTGACCACCGGTGAGGCCGCCCTCGGACCGCTCACCGGTCACACCGGCCGCGTCACGGCCGTGGCCACGACCGTGCTGGACGGACGGCCCGTCGCCGTCACCGGCAGCTGGGACCGGACGGTGCTGCGCCTGGGGGACCTCACCACCGGCCGCCCGATCGGCGCCCCGCTCACCGGTCACGCCGACTGGGTGACCTCGGTGTCCACCGCGGAACTCGACGGAGCACCCGTCGCCGCGAGCACGGCGCGCGACGGCACGCTGCGGCAGTGGGACGTGGTGAGGATGACGCCGATCGGCGGTGCGGAGATCGCTGCGGCTCCGTCCACGGCCACGGCGGTGCTGGTCGGAGCGGCAGGAGGAAGGCCCGTGGCCGCCGGCCGCGAGGACCGGGCGGTCCGGTTCCTCGATCCGGTGACCGGCCGCGGGGTGGCCGCCGACTGTGTGCTGCCCGAGCCCGTGCAGGCGCTCGCCGCCGCCCCGGACGGGCAGTCGGCGGTGGCGTTCGGGTCGCACGTGGCCGTCCCCGCACCGCGCTGACACGGGGAGGGCGCGCGGAGGAGGTCGAGGGGCGGGCCGAGTGGGGGCGCCGTGGCGGTGCGTTCGGTGTGAGGTCCGCGGCGGGCGCCGGAGCGGCGGACCGGCCGGGTCAGTCGATCTTGCAGTCGGCCGGCCTGGCATCGTCCGGGCAGGGGAAGCGGGTGACGGTCCTGGCGAAGGCACGGCCGGAGTCCACCACCGACTGCGGCACCTTCAGCTGCCACCGCGGGCTCTGCACCAGCGCCTTCCAGCCGTCCAGGCCGAGCGGCGGCCGCTCGCGGGTCACCGTGATCGGCAGCCCCTTCCGGCCCGTGTACTGGTCGAGCGTCCCGTTCGCGGCCACCACCTGGACGGTGGTGCCGTCGGGCCGGGTCAGGTCCACCATCTCGTCGTACAGACCCACCACGTCGGTGCCGGTGACGAACATCCGCAGCCGGCCGCCGTCCGGCAGCTGCTCGGTCTCGCACAGCGGCTTCTCGTAGCCGGGCTTCCGGGTGCCCTCGTCCGAGCCGCCCTGCCAGTTCTCGCAGGTGACCGGGCTCGGCGGCCGGCCCTTGCTCACGGTCAGCATGACCGTCGAGGGCCCGTGGCCGTCGTCGTACTCCAGCTCGATGTAGCGCTCGTCCGGCTTGGTGTTGAACTTCACGCCGTGCGGGTTCAGGTTGCCCAGCCGGGCGCCCGGCGGCAGCAGGTCCGCCAGGATCTCCGTCATCGCCTGCCAGGTCAGGTCCGCGGTCCCCTGCTCGGCCGCCGCGCCCTTGCTCGGTGACACCGTGCCCGCGCCGGATTCCTCGCCCGAGGGCCCTTTGCCCGTGGCCGGACTCGCGGTGGCCGGGACGTCCGCGGCCGGACTCGCGGCGGACGGCAGTGCGGTGCCGCCCGCCGCGGGCCCGTCCGCCCGTGCTCCGCCGGGCCGGGGCCCGGCGACGGCGACCGCCGTCAGCACGGCCGCCACCACCGCCGCGGCGCCGGCCGCCTGCAGCGTCCGCCGGATCCGCAGCCGCTTCCGCCCGGCCCGCTTGCCCTCGGCCACCATCTCGCCGATCGGTGGGCTCAGTTCATGGACGCTCTCGGCGAACATCCCGTTCAGGTCGTTCTCAAGACCCATCTCAGCACCCCTCGTGCTCTCGTTCGTTCCTCAGTGCCGGAACAGCAGTTCTCGGTCCTCGCCCAGCAGTTCGCGCAGCTTGGCCAGGCCGCGGGTGTTCAGCCCCTTGACGGCGCCGACGCTGCAGCCGAGCGTCTCCGCCACCGATTCGAGGCTCTGGTCCTCCAGGTAGCGCAGCACCACGGCCGCCCGGTTGCGCGGCGGCAGTTGCCGCAGCGCGGCCAGCAGCGTCAGCCGCAGCTCGGCCGTCCGCCCGCCTTCGCGGCCGTCCGGCAGGTCGGGCACCGACCCGGTGGGTATCTCCCCGGAGCGGCGCAGCCGGCGCTGCGACAGGTAGGTCCGCAGCAGCACCTTGCGGGCGTACGCGTCGAGGCCGGAGTCCGGCACGGTGCGCCCGAGCCGGCCCCAGGAGGCGTACAGCTTGGCGAAGGTGACCTGAACGAGGTCCTGCGCCTGGTGGAAGTCACCGCACATCAGGTACGCGACCTGGAAGAGCCTTCGCGCTCGTGTGGACGCGAACTCGTCGAAGTCGACTACCTCGTGCATGGTGCTCCCCCGGGCTTTGCCGTGCTCGGCCGATCTGCTGTCACCCTGACAAGACGCCTCGAACCGCGGCGGGGTCACACGCGATCTGACGGTCCTTCCGGCCGAGTGCGCGGCCGCGGGGCGGCGGCCGTGCCTGCCGGGCCGGCGCCGGGGAGCGGTGGGTAGGGTGCTGGTGCGGGCGGGGCGCACCGGCCCCGGCCTGCCCGAACGACCGAGAGGAACCCGCATGCCGGCCGCAGCTGCCACCGGACCCGCCGGCCCGACGATCGCCCGGTTCGGCCTGGGCACGGCCGCCGTCGGCCGTCCCGGCTACATCACCCTCGGGCGGGACCGCGACCTGCCGGCCGAGCGTACGGTCGGTGCACTCCGGGAGCGGACGCACGCGCTGCTGGACGCCGCCTTCGCGGCCGGTGTGCGGTACTTCGACACGGCTCGTTCCTACGGGCGGGCGGAGGAGTTCCTCGGCGCGTGGCTGGCCGCCCGGCCGCAGGCGGCGGCCGAGGCGGTGGTGGGCAGCAAGTGGGGGTACACCTACACCGCGGACTGGCGCGCCTCGGGCGTGCCGGTGCACGAGGTCAAGGAGCACGCGGTCGCGGTCTTCGACCGGCAGGTGAAGGAGACCCGGGAGTCCCTCGGCGGGCTGCCGGACGTCTACCTCGTCCACTCCGTGACGCCGGACAGCCCGGCGCTGACCGACCGGGTGCTGCACGAGCGTCTGGCGGGGCTCGCCGCGGAGGGCGTCCGGGTCGGGCTGTCCACCAGCGGAGCGGCGCAGGGGGAGGCGGTGCGGGCGGCGCTGGCGGTGGAGTTCGACGGCCGGCCGCTGTTCGCCGCCGTCCAGTCGACCTGGAACCTGCTGGAGCCGTCGGCGAGGCCGGCGCTCGCCGAGGCGCACGCGGCCGGCTGGCTGGTGGTGGTGAAGGAGGGCATGGCCAGCGGCCGCCTTGCCGGCCGGAACGCGGTCGGCCCCGACACCGCCGCGCTGCGGACGGTCGCGGCCCGTACCGGCGCCTCCTGCGACGCCCTGGCGTTGGCGGCCGCCGCCGCGCAGCCCTGGGCCGATCTGGTGCTCTCCGGCGCGGCGACCGCCGGGCAACTGGCCTCCAACCTCTGTGCCGCGGCGCTCGCCCTCGCGCCCGCCGACCTGGCGGAGCTGGCCGTCCTCGCCGAGCCGGCGGAGGCGTACTGGCGGACCCGCGCCGCACTGCCCTGGGCCTGAGCGGACCCCGGGACGACGATGCGCCGCAGCGGCGGGCCGCCCCGAACCGGGGTGGCCCGCCGCTGCGGCGCGACGTGGGGCGTCAGCCCACCCAGGTGCCGGTCATGCCGAGCACGGCGGAGCCGTCCAGGTCGGCCAGCTTGGTGCCGGTGAAGCCGCGGGCCCAGTCGGAGGTCTGCAGGCGGAACGCCGGGCGCTCGGCGGTCAGCGCCTCGATGACGGTCCCGGCGGCCTCGGCCGGGGTCTGCGCACCGTTGAGGAACTGGGCGACCGTTCGGTCGAGGTAGGCGCGCAGCGCGGGGGCGTAGGGGCCGGCCTGGGCGACCTCGGCCTCCAGGTCGAGGCCGATGTTGTTGACGAACTCGGTGGCGACGGCGCCCGGCTCGACCACGCTCACGCCGACGCCGACCGAGGCGGCCACCGGGGCGAGGCTCTCCATGTAGCCCTCGACCGCGAACTTGGCGGCGCAGTACGCCTCGTTGAAGGGCTGTCCGATGACGCCGCCGACGCTGGTGACGGTGATCAGCCGGCCGCCGGTGGCCCGCAGGTGGGGGAGGGCGGCCTTGGAGACGTTGAGGACGCCGAAGAAGTTGACCTCCATGACGGCGCGGACGTCGGCGACGGTCTCGTTCTCCAGGGTGCCGAGGTGTCCGGCGCCCGCGTTGTTGACGACCGCGTCGAGCCGGCCGTAGTCGGCGACCACCCCGTCGACCGCGGCGGCGACGGACGCCTCGTCGACCACGTCGAGCCGGCGGACGTCCAGCTCGACACCGGCCTCCGCGGCGGCCTTGCGCAGCGCGTCCGCGCGGTCCGGGTCGCGCAGGGTGGCGACGGTCCGCCAGCCGGCCCGGGCGGCGGCGACCGCGGCAGCGAGACCGATGCCGGAGGAGGTGCCGGTGATCAGAACGACCTTGGAGGAGGACATGGTGAGGGTTCCTTCCGGAGCGGGGGAGGGGCGGGAGCCGTATCACCCCTTCGGTGTGTGCACACACACCTTAAGCATTGCGTGCACACACACACAAGTCGATGCGTGCACACACACGCACGGTAGAATCGCGCCCATGGCGACCAGGAAGCTCACCCCGGCGGAGATGTCCGAGGCCGACCACGCCTTCTACGGCCTGGTCTGGGCCGGCACCACACTGACCGAGCGCGTCGACCGCGCCCTCACCAAGGCGCACGACCTGCCCGTCTCCTGGTTCGAGGTGATGCTCTGGCTCGCCAACAGCCAGCAGCCGGTCGCCGCCTCCGTGCTCGGCAACAGCACCATGCTCAGCCGCAGCCAGGTCTCCCGGGTGCTCGACGCGCTCCAGGCCCGCGGCCTGGTCTCCCGCACCCCCTCCGCCCGGGACGCCCGCTCCGTCGAGGTGGCGCTCACCCCGCAGGGCCGCGAGCTGTTCGCGGAGGCGGACGCGACCAGGCGCGCCTGCCTGGCGCCGGTGTTCACCGACGTCCTGGACCAGCAGGACCTGGCCGCCCTCGGCACGGTCTGGCGCAAGCTCAAGGCCCACAAGGAGGGCTGACACCCCGGCCGGAGCGGCCCCACCGCGCCCCGGGCCGCCGGGGACGGGCTCAGCGGTACCAGCCGCGGACGGCGTCCGCGCACTCCCTGACGCCCACCGTCCCGTCGCGCAGCCGCGCCGCCAGCTCCGCCGCCTGCTTCGGCTCCGCGGTGACGATCACCCCGGAGGCGCTGAGGTAGGACGCCGCGACCACCGCCGCGAAGTGCTCGTTGCCGAACTGCAGGGCCGGCACCCGGACCAGCTGGTGCATCAGCGCCGCCGCCCGCTGGTGCAGGCCGCCGTAGACCGGGACGTCCATCACCTCGTCCACGTGCCGGGCGACGGCGGCCGCCAGCGAGCCGTAGTCGGTCACGTCCGGATCCCCCGGAAGGAACTGGTCCGCCACGTCGAGCAGCCAGGCCCGGTCGATGCGCAGCATCACGCGGCGCTCGCCTTCCCCGGGTCCTGCTGCGGGTAGGGGCCGAACTCGGCCTCGAACGCCGGGCCCCAGGCCTGCGAGAAGTGCGCCGCCGCGGTCAGGAACCGCTGGCGCCGCTCGTCGGCCTCCTCCGCCAGGATCCGCCGGGCGTACTCCGGCAGGCTCATCCCCGCCGCCTCCGCGCGCTGTTCCAGCGCCTCGTGGGCCTCGTCGTCGAGTCGGACGTTCAGCTGCTTCATACCGGCAGCGTAGCGGCGCGTACGCCGCCCTACAACGGGCCCGGCGCCGCCTCCCGGCCGACCGCCCCGACATCCCGTAGGGTGGCCCGCGTCCAGGTGGCCCGAGGCCGGAAGGCTCGCACGTGGCGGGTACGGAGAAGCCCGGCGGCGGGCCGCAGCAGCAGCGTACGGAGGACGGCGGGCGGGGCGGCACGACCGCGCCGCGCTCCTGGGCCCCGCTGCTCGCCGTGTGTGCCGGGTACTTCATGGTGATCCTCGACGTGACGATCATCAACGTCGCCGTCCCCGTGATCGGCCGGCAGCTGGGCGCCTCGCTCACCGGCATCCAGTGGATCACCGACGGGTACACGCTGGTCTTCGCCGGACTGCTGCTGACCGGCGGCGCCCTCGGCGACCGGCTCGGCAACCGCCGCGTCTTCTGCGCCGGCGTCACGGTGTTCACCGCAGCCTCGGCCGCCTGCGCACTCGCCGGGAACACCCCGGTCCTGGTCACCGCCCGCCTGGTCGAGGGCCTCGGCGCCGCACTCATCGTGCCCGGCTCGCTCGCCCTGCTCCAGCAGTCCTACCCCGGGGCGGCCGCCCGGTCCCGCGCCTTCGGACTCTGGGGCTCCATGGCCGGCATCGCCGCCTCCGCCGGGCCGCTGATCGGCGGCATCCTGGTGAGCTCGGTCGGCTGGCGCTGGGTCTTCCTGATCAACCTGCCGGTCGGCGCCGCCTGCCTGGCCCTGACCCTGCGGCACGTCGCCGCCTCGCCCCGCAACCCCGCCCGGCCCGTGGACTGGCCCGCCCAGTGCGCCGTCGTGGCCACCGTCGCCCTGCTCACCACCGCCCTCAACGAGGCCGGCCGGAGCGGATGGTCCGACCCGGCCGTGCTGACCGCGGCCGGCCTGTCACTGCTCTCCGCGGCCGCCTTCGCGGCCCGTGAGCGGTGGGCCCGCTCGCCGGTCCTGCCGCTGCGCCTGCTGCGGTCGCCCGCCCTGAGCGGCGCCGCGGTGATCGGACTGCTCTTCAACTTCGCCTTCTACGGCATGGTGTTCACCGCGAGCCTGGATTTCCAGCACCAGCGCGGCTGGAGCGCGCTGCGCACCGGCGCCGCGCTCTTCCCGGCGGTCGCGATGACCATGTTCGCCTCCGCCCTCTCCGGCCGGCTGGCCCGCCGCACCGGCCACCGCCCGCTCGTCGTCACGGGCCTGCTGGTGGCGGCGGCGGGTCTCACCGGGTGGGCCGCCGCCGGGCCGGACCCGGCCTACCCGGCGCTGGTGCCGCCCATGATGGCCGCCGGGTTCGGCACCTCGTTCGCGCTCACCGGCACGACCACCACCGCCATGACCGCCGCCCCCGCCGCGTACGCGGGCACCGCCTCCGCCCTGTTCAACACCACCCGTCAGATCGGCAGCGCCGCGGGCGTCGCCCTCGGCGGAACGCTGCTCGCCACCGCGACGAACTACGGCACGGGCCTGCGGACCGCCATGGCCGTCGGCGCCGCCGCCTACCTGACCGCCGCCCTCCTCGGCCGGTTCTGCGTCCCGGCCCGGTCCGCGGAGCACTGACTCCCGACGCGGCTCCCGCAGGTCAACGGGCGCCGAGGCAACGGGACAGGTGCACGGCGGCCTCCAGCAGCGCCGCCGCCTGCCCGTCGAGCGCGGCGCGCCGATCGGCCACCACGGCCCGCAGGGCGTCGGTGCTGCCGGTGCGACGCAGGTCGTCCAGGACGGCCCCGATCTGCGGCAGCCGGTAGTGCGCCCGTCGCAGCATCGCGGTGACCTGCGCGTCCCGGACGTCGGCCGCGCCGAAACTGCGGTAACCGGTGCCGTGCTCCCGCCCCGGTACCAGCAGGCCGGCCGCCTCCCAGGTGCGCACGGCGGACGTCCGGACGCCGACCAGCGCGGCGACCTCCCCGATCCGCAGGCCGGCGGACGGCCGCTGCGAGCGCCGCGGCTGCCGCGGCCGGTCCGCCAGCGCTGCAAGGGCCTTGCCGGTGGCGTCCAGGGCCTGCCGCTCGCGGTGCAGCGCGGCATGGGCGCCGTCCAGCAGGGCGAGGGCGCCGGAACGGTCCCCGGCGTGCACCGCCCGCAGCACCGCCTGCGCCTGCTGCGGCCCGCAGCCCCGGGCCAGCGCCCGGTAGGCGAGCAGCGCGTCGAGGTGGCTGTCGTCGAAGCGCCGGTACCCGGCCGCGGTCCGCGGGGCGGGCGGCAGGATCCCGGCGTCCGCGTAGTTGCGGATCTGCTGGGTGGAGACCCCGGCCGCCCGGGCCAGATCGACCGGGCGGTGCCCCGGCCCCTGCTGCTCCGCCACCGGCCCCTCCTCGCCCGACCTTCCAGCCGATTTGAAGGTTAGCGGCCGCCCACCCCTGTACTGAAGCCGCACAGTCGGTGCCAACTACCAAAAAGCGCTTCAATGGAAGACTTGAAGCCATGGACCTGACCACCGAGAACGGGATCATCGACTACGCCCGCAGCCTGCCCGGCGTCGTCGCCGTCACCGCCGACGCGGCCGGCGGCGCCCCGGAAGCCGCCTGGGGCGACACCTTCTTCTTCCACGACCCGGACGGCGACTCCCCGCGCCGGATGCCGTTCGCGACCCTGGTGACCAAGGACTACGCGGGCTTCGACACCGAGTCGGACCTCGGCCGCCCCGGCGTCTTCCGGCTGAACCTCTCCGTCGGCCGGACGGCCTTCGAGGAACTGGTCGGCCACCCGCCCGCCGCCCACCGGGAACGGCACGACGCCTACGACTACACCGCCACCGACCGGCTGCTGCCGCACCCCGCCTACGCCGTCCAGGGCTGGGTCTGCATCCTCAACCCCGGCCCCGCCACCGCTGACCTCGCCCGGTCGCTGCTGGCCGACGCGCACGCCCGCGCGGCCCGCGGCCACCGGCGCTCCGGCTGACGGTGACCGCATCCCGGCGGCGGCCGGCCTGCGGGCCGGCCGCCCCGGAGCCTTCCGTCAGTCGGCGCCCTCGGTGATCCAGGCGCGGTAGTCGGCGGCGGACAGCAGACCCTTGAGGTCGGTGCCCTTGGCGAGCTCGATCTCGATCAGCCAGCCCTCGTCGTAGGGGTCGGTGTTGGACGTCTCGGGCTCGTCGGCCAGGAGGTCGTTCACCCCGGCGACCTTGCCGGCCAGCGGCGCGTAGATCTCGGCGACGGACTTCACCGACTCGACGGTGCCGAAGGCCTCGCCGGCGTCCAGGGTCCGCCCGACCGACGGCAGTTCGACGAACACGATGTCGCCGAGCTGCCTCTGGGCGTGGTCGGTGATGCCGACCCGGACCCGGCCCTTTCCGAGGTCGCGCACCCACTCGTGCTCCTTGGTGTACTTGAGGTCGTCCGGGATGTTCGCCATGAGGCCCTCCGTGGTGCGGCCGACCGGCCGCGGCTCGGTGCCCGATGAACGGGCGTTCCCGCCGAGACTCCTACAGCCCCCGGTACGGGATCGGGGATTGTCACTCGACCGGGTGGGTCGCATGCGGAGGGCGTGTGGGCCGGGGAAGCGGCGGCCGGTGCGCACCGGCCGCGGGTCGTCGGCCAGAATGATCACCGTGGATCTCGACCTGGCGCAGGTGCGGGCCTTCGCCGCCGCCGCCGACCACCTGCACTTCGGACGGGCGGCCCGGTCGCTCTCTCTCACCCAGCAGGGCCTGTCCAAACGGATCGCCCGTCTGGAGGACGCCCTGGGCGCGCGGCTGTTCGACCGGACCGGCGCCCAGGTCGGCCTCACCCCCGCCGGCCGGCGCTTCCTCGACCCGGCGCGCGCCGCGCTGGCCGCCGGCAGCGCCGCGGTCGACGCCGTCCGACAGGGCGAGAGCCCGATCCGGGTGGACCTGTGGGGGCACCTGTTCGAGCCGCTGCGCACCGTCCGGGCGGCCCTCGACGACACGGGCGGCCCGCCCGCCGAGGTCGGCCCCGGACGGGACCTGCCCGGCGTCGCCGCCGCCCTGCTGCGCGGCGAGGTCGGCGCGGCCTTCGGCCGGTTCCATCCGCTCGAGGACGGCCTGCACCGGGCGCTCGCCCACCGACCGGTCCGGTTCGAGCCGGTCGACGCGGTGCTGCCGGCCCGTCACCCGCTGGCCTGCGCCCCGCAGCTCCGCCCGGCCGACCTCGCCGGGCTGCGCCTGCTGCTGCCCGCCGCGGCCGGCCGGCTGGACTTCCTGGGTGCCTTCGCCGCGCGGTTCGGCATCCCGGTGGAACCGGGCGGGACGAACCTCGGCCTCGACCACCTGCTGGCGCGGGTCCGCGCCGACGGCGACGGCTTCGCCCTGCTGCCCGCGGAACTCCCGTTCGGCCCCGTCCCCGGCACCGTGGTGGTGCCCCTCGCCGACCCGACTCCGCTCTACGCCTGGTCCCTGGTCTGGCACCGGGATCGGCCGCACCCGGGCGTCCCGGCCCTGCTCGACGCCTTCGCCGCAGCCGGCCGGCGGCGCCGCTGGCTCGAGTACCGGCCCGGCCGCGACTGGCTCCCGGAGGCCGAGGAGCTCGCCGCCGAACCGGCCGACTGAGGACGCGCGGCGGGTCTCGACGCACGGTGGCCGGCGTCCGAGGCTTCGGCTGGGCGGCCGCCCCGGTCCGGGCCGAAGGGGCGCTGCCGCATGGCCACCGCCTCCCTGCCCCCGTCACCCGGACCGATCGCCGCCCTCGTCCCCGCCGTGACCTGCATGGCCGACATCTCCCACCACCCGGACAGCCGCCGCCGGCCGCCGCAGACCTGGATGGTGATCTGCCTGCTCGGCAACCTCTTCGGGCGCGTAGCTCCTGTACGGGCGGAACCCGCGCCGCTGACCCGTACCCGGCCCGCCGCCCGCCCGCAGGCCGATCCGGGCACGGTGTGGAACGGTGGGACGGGGGCCGGCTGTGAGAGGAGCAGTCATGTCGTCGAAACGGCGTCGCAAGAAGAAGGCACGTGCCAGGCGCGGAGCGAACCACGGGCGTCGACCGCAGTGCTGAGCAGCTGCAGAGCGGTCACCGGCACTGGCCGGTGACCGCTCTCGCACGTGGACGTCGGGCACGGTCGGCAGTGGCGGACAGGATCTGACCTGTATGCCGGGCACAGTGTCGGGCATGACGGCATTCCGTGGACTCGCCACCGTTCGCTACCACGCCGAGGACCTGGCCGCGGCGCGCAGCTGGTACACCGAGGTCCTGGGGCTGCAGCCGTACGTCGAGCGCGCCGACCACATCGAGTTCCGCCTCGGCGACCACCTCCAGCAGTTCGGCGTCTGCAGCCGCCCCCAGGGCCCTGCCCACGGCGGTACGGCGCAGGAATCCCCAGCCCATTCGGCACTTCCCTTCCCAGGGCCGGCCCGGTGCGGCGGCCCGGCGGCACGGATCTGATCCGGCCTCACGTCCGTGAGGCGCTGCCGTGCTCGGGCCCGCCGCCGAGGGCGGGCCAATGGTGATCGGTACGGCACCGCGCCGCACTGACCGGGTGATCGACCAGCGGCGGGCCGGCCGGGGGACGCCGGGGTCAGCCCTCGGATGCGTCCGAGGGCTCGCGGACCGAACCCGTCCAGCCGGCACCGGAGTCCACCACCGGTCCGCCGACGGCTGCGGGATCATGGGCTTACCGCGACGGGAGGGGGACGGGATGGCATGGGTGGCGGAGTGGGGCACCGGCCCGGTCGGCACCGGATCCGGCGGCGAGGGCCCGGCGGTGGCCGGACCGGGCCACCGGGTACCGGCGAATGCCGTGGCGACCGCGGTCGCCGGCGGCCGACCGGTGGCGGCGACGGCGGGGCAGGACGGCCTGGTCCGGTGGTGGGACGCGGTGGACGGGCGGCCGCTCGGCACGTTCGAGGCCGGCCGGTACACCGAGCTCGCGATCGCGGTGGTCGCCGGCCGCCCGGTCGTCCTGACGGTCGGCGACTACGACCCGCGGTTCGTCCGCGACCCGGAGACCGGCGCCTGCCTGTGGCGTCTCCCGGTCGACGACGCCACCTCCGTGACGGTCTGCCACCCGGGTGGCCGGCCGACCGCCGTCACCGGCCACGAGGACGGCACCACCCGGCTCTGGGACCTGGCCCGGCAGTGCGCGACCGGCCCCGTCCTCACCGGCCACGACCAGGCCGTCCGGGCGGTCGCGGCGGGCGTCGTCGACGGCCGGCCGCTCGCCGCCACCTCCAGCGGCATGGACGCCGACCAGAGCTGGGACCGCGACGTCCTGGTCCACGACCTGACGGACGGCCGACGGCTCGCCCGTCTCCCCGCCGCCACCACCGCGGCGGTGAACGCCCTCGCCCTCACCACCGTGCACGGCCGGGCCGTCGTGGCGACCGGCGACTGGCGCGGCACGCTCCGTACCTGGGACGTCCGCTCGGGCACCGAAACCGGCCCCGCCCCCACCCCGCACCGCGGCATGTTCGGAGCGCTCGCCGCGGGGGAGTGGGCCGGCCGGCCCGTGCTCGCCTCCGGCGGCGACGACGGGACGGTGCGGCTCACCGACCTGGCGACCCGCACCCCGCCCGCCCCCGACCTCAGGCTCCCCGGCAGGCCGGCCGGGATCGCCGTACTGCCCGGCCGACGCCTGCTCGCCGCCCACGACCACGGACTCGTCCTGCTGGCCCACCACCCCGGGCCCTGACCACCCGTGGATCAGCCGCCGGCGGCCGACAGGCGGGCGGCGAGCAGGACCGCCGCCACACTGCCCGCCTCGGTGATCTCCCCGGAGGTCACCAGGGCGAGCGCCTCCTCCACCGTGCAGCGGCGCACCGTCATCGCGGCCTCCGTCTCGTCCCGCGCCATCGTGCCCGCGGACAACCCCGTCGCCAGGAACAGATGGGTGACGGCGGACGTGCTCGACGGCAGCGGATGGATCGCCCCGAGCGGCCGCCACCGCGCCGCCCGCAGCCCCGTCTCCTCCTCCAACTCCCGCCGGGCCGCGGCCTCCGGCACCTCACCCGCCTCCATCCCGCCCCCCGGCAGGTGCGGCATCCGGCGACCGGTCAGATAGAAGTCGTCCTCGACCAGCAGCAGCCGCTGCTCGTCGTCCAGCGCCACCGTCCGCACCGCGTCCGCGACCTCGACGTGCTCGTAACGGAACGGCGGCGCGTACGGCCCCTGCACGGTGTCCGCCACCAGCCGGACGAACGGCCCGCTGTGCAGCACCTCCCGGCCCGTCCTCCGCCACCCGCCCAACGCCTCGGCCACCGTGCCTCCCCGCCGCTCGCCTCTTCCTCCTCCCGAAACTACGCGGCGACGGCCCCGGGCGGAGGGAGGGCGCGGAAACTCCGGTGCCCGTTCCGGGCGGCGCCGCTAGCGTGGCCCCTCCACGACGACGGGGGAGAACACATGCGGGGCAGGGACGAGCGGGACACCGGACGGAGCCGTGGGTAGGCGCCGCTACGTGGCCCGGGGCGTCCCGGGCGGGTACCGGATCCGGGACAACCGGGTGAACCGCTGGTGGGGCGACCACTACGAGCACTGCCCCGACGACCTGCTCGCCCAACTCAACGGCGCGGCCGACCCGGCCCGGATCACCGAGCTGATGCGGCGCTACCGGCGGCTCAAGCGCTGAACCCGCCCCCGTCGGCGGCGCTGCCGCGTGTGGCCGCCACCGCGTCGAAGAACGCCCAGCCGTCCACCGCACACGTCGCGCGGTCCGGCAGCTGCGCCCCGGCGGCCAGCGCCGCATCGAGGAAGGCCCGGGCCGTCCCCGGTTCGTGGAGGTTCAGCGCCGGGCCGCCCGCCGTGGTCACCGCACCGGACGGCAGGAAGCCGTCCGACACCATCCGGCCGGGCCCTTCGGCGAACACCACCAGCAGCCGCCCGGTCACCCCCGCCCGACGCACCGTCAGCAGATTGCGGCAGCGCCGCCCGGCCCCCTCGCCCTCGCCGGCCACATGGTCGTGCCGGACCCACCACAGGAACGTCCCGTCACCGACGACCATCCGCCGCGGTTTCCTCTCACTGCGCGCCACGGACCGCAGCCTAGTGAAAGGCGGAGCCGTTCGGCGGTGCCGGACCGGCTGCCGCCGTTCGGTGGCCCGGGTGTGCACTTTTCGGTTCTGGCTCGTTGGGTGGGTGTGGCGGATGATGCAGCTGGTGGCGGGCGGCGTGCCGCGCCGATGGTGTGGGCCCTGGCGGTGCGCGAGGGTGCGGACGGGAGGTCGGCGGCCGAGGCGATCGTCGAGGTCGGGCAGGAGTGGTACGGCGAGCTCGTCGCGGACGCGATGGACAGCGGGTTCGTCCTCGCCGCGGGCGAGCCACCGGCGACCACCGGCGTGGTGGAGGTCCGGGACGGCTGGTTCGAGCGGCTGGTGCTGGTCGGCGGCCGCGGGGTCTGGGAACCGCACCCTCCGGTGCAGGCCTCCCCGGTCTGGCTGGCCGCGGCGGCGGAACCGCCCGGCGTACTCGTCCTCGTGGTCCCGCCCGGCACCTGGCCGCCCGGACTGATGGGCCTCGACCCGATGCGGCAGGCGGAGGCCTTCGGCCGCAGTCTGGAGGCCGCTCGGCTGCAGGGTCTCGTCCTGCACGGCACGGCCGCGGTCGTCGTGCACTGAGGAAGTGTCACATCCTCCTCGCGGGTGACACGCAGACCGGTCGGGACACCGAGGCGCGTGGATCCGGGCTCGGAGGGCACCCGGCCGACCAGCGCCGTTCCCTCCGCCCGCACCTGCGGGCCGCGCCGTGCGTCGACCGCGATCGCGCACAGGCCGTCGGCCGCGGCCGGGTGTGCCTGTCGCCGGGGGTGGGGAACGTGGTGTGATGGCCGCGTGAGCCGTGCCGCCGAAGACACCAACCGCCGCATGCTCCGGGCCCGGGACGCGATGGACCGCCGGTACGCGCAGCCGCTGGACGTCCCGGCGCTGGCCCGGATCGCGCACGTGTCCCCGGCGCACTTCGCCCGCACCTTCCGGACCGTGTTCGGCGAGACGCCGCACCGCTACCTGCAGCGCCGCCGGGTCGAGCGGGCGATGTTCCTGCTCCGGGAGACGGACCGCAGCGTCACGGACATCTGCTACGAGGTGGGCTTCGGCAGCACCGGCACGTTCAGCCGCACCTTCCGTGCCGTCGTGGGCCGGTCGCCGCGGGAGTACCGCAGGGCCGCGGTGGCCGCCGACGTGCCCACCTGCTTCACGATGGCGTGGACGCGGCCGCACACCTGATCCCGAGCGACGTGCGATCCCGAGCGACCTCGGCCGGCGCGGCCGGGTGCGCAGTTTCGGATAAGTATCTCGCCGGGCCCGGCCCTAGCGTGGTCCTCATGTTCACCTCCATCACGCACTCGCAGCTCTACGTCCTCGACCAGGACGAGGCCCTCGACTTCTACGTCGGCAAGCTCGGCCTGGAGGTCGCGGCCGACGTCGACCTGGGGTTCATGCGCTGGCTGACCGTCAGCGTTCCGGGCCACCCCGACCGGCAGGTCCTGCTGGAGAAGCCGGGCCCGCCGGCGATGTCCGAGGAGACCGCGCAGCAGGTCCGCGAACTCGTCACCAAGGGGGCGACGGGCGGCTCACTGATCTTCAGCACCGACGACTGCCGGAAGACCTATGAGACGCTGCTCGGCCGCGGCGTCGAGTTCACCGAGGAGCCGACCGAGCGGCCGTACGGCATCGACTGCGGGCTGCGCGACCCGTTCGGCAACAGCATCCGCTTCACCCAGCCCAAGGCCTGACCCGGGAGGCCGTTCCGGGGGCGCGCAGGGGCACGCTGCCCCCGCGCGCCCTCATCGGGGATCCGCTGTGAGGCGCTCCAGCCAGCGGCGGAGGAGGGCGGTCTCGGCCGGCTCCAGGGCGCTGTCGGGGGCGAGGTCGAGCTGGGCGTGCAGCCGCAGCGCGGCGGTGCGCAGCGGGTCGCCGGTGTCGGGGGCGGCGGGCCCGGCGAGGACCTGGGCGAACACGGCGTCGCGCATCCGGTGCGAGAGTGCGGGGTCGTCGAAGAGGGCGGGCTGTGCGATCCGGTTCAGGGCGGCGCCGACGTTCGCGGAGAGGATCAGCCGGGCCGCCGCCCGCGGCTCGGCGCTGAGCGCGCCGGCCGCCGCGCACCGCACGAGTGCGGCCACGAGCAGGTCGAAGACGCGGGTGCGGGCGGTGGAGCGGGACGTCGGCCGCGGCGCGAACATCAGCTGGTAGAGGGCCGGGTTCTCGGCCGCGAAGGCCATGTGCTGGTCCCAGCCGGCGTGGAGGTCGGCGACCGGGTCGCCGGTCCGCTCCTGGGCGGCCTTGAGCGCGGCGTACCGGTCGAGGCCGTGGTCGGCGACGGCGTCGAGCAGCCCCCGCTTGTCGCCGAAGAGCCGGTAGAGCACCGGTTGGGTCACCCCGACGGCCTCGCAGACCGCCCGGGTCGCGATGTCGTTGTCCGGCGAGACGGCCAGCTGCTGCAGCGCGGCCTCGATCATCGCCGAGCGGGTGGAGGCGTCGGGATCCGTCATGGGATCGATGGTACGTGGCGACGCTAGCGACGATACGGGGAGCGTGTTACGGTCGGTCGTAGCGACGCTATGAACGAGACGTATCGTCGATATGTACCGAGGAGCACCCGTCATGAGCAGCAGCACCGAGCGCGTCGCCGTCGTCAGCGGAGCCTCCCGCGGGATCGGCCGTGCCGTCGCGACCACGCTGGCCGCCCGCGGCACGGCCGTGGTCGTGGGCTACCAGGGTGCGGCGGAGGCGGCCGCCGAGGTGGTGGAGGCGATCACCGCCGCCGGCGGCCGGGCCGTCGCGGCGCAGGCCGACGTCGCGGACGAGGCCGACGTCGCGGCGATGTTCGACACGGCGGAGAAGGAGTTCGGCGGCGTCGACGTGGTGGTGAACTCGGCCGGGCGGATGGCGCTCGCCCCGATCGCCGACCTCGACCTGGACGAGCTGGACGCCCTGCACCGCACCAACATCCGCGGCGCCTTCGTCATGGCGCGGGAGGCGGCCCGCCGGGTCCGGCCCGGCGGCGCGATCGTCGCGCTGTCGACCTCGGTGGTGGGGCTGCAGGCACCCACGTACGGCGCGTACGCGGCGAGCAAGGGCGCCGTCGAGGCGATGAGCCTGATCCTGGCCCGCGAGCTGCGCGGCCGCGATATCACGGTCAACGCGGTCGCACCCGGTCCGACCGCCACCGACCTGTTCCTCCGGGGCAAGGACGAGGAGACCGTCGCCCGCCTCGCCGCGCAGCCGCCGCTGCAGCGGCTCGGCACCCCGCAGGACATCGCCGAGGTCGTCGCCTTCCTGGCGAGCCCCGAGGGGCACTGGGTCAACGGCCAGGTGGTCCGCGCCAACGGCGGCATCGTCTGACCGGCGGAGCACCTCCCGGCGGCGGGCGGCCCGACGAGGCGTCACCATCCATGTCGTGTACGCGTCTTCCCCTGGCGGCGGCGGACTGGCACGCTGGTCGGGTTTGCCGACACCGGGAGGTCCCTTGTTACGCCTGTCAACCCTGGCCGTGGCGCTCACCAGCGCGCTCGCCCTCGTCACCGGCACGGCCGCCACCGCCTCGGCCGCACCGGAACAGGCGGCGGCCAAGGTGGAGCCGGTCGCCTGGACACCGTGCAACCCCGACCCGTCCAAGCCCGACCCCAAGATCTACGACTGCGCCGTCTACCCCGTCCCGCTCGACTACGCGCACCCGACCGGCGAGAAGATCGGCATCGCGATGATGCGCCGCCGCGCCGGCAACCCGGCCAAGCGGATCGGCTCGCTGTTCCTCAACCCGGGTGGCCCCGGCGGCAGCGGTTACCTCTGGGCCACCACCACCCGCTTCGAACCCCGCGTCATGGACAGCTTCGACCTGATCGGCTTCGACCCGCGCGGCGTCGCCCGGAGCAACCCCCTCAGGTGCTTCACCACCGACGAGGAGGCCAACGCCGTCTTCGACCGCATGGTCGGCGTACCGGTCACCAAGGCCGAGATCAGCGGCACCCTCGCCGCCGACAAGGACTACACCGACGCCTGCGCCCGCAACGCCGGCGAACTGGTCAAGCACATGTCCACCATGAACGTCGTCCGCGACCTCGACCGGATGCGGCAGGCCGTCGGTGACGCCGGACTCACCTACGCCGGCTTCTCCTACGGCACCCTGATCGGCGCCACCTACGCCAACATGTACCCCGACAAGGTGCGCGCCCTGATCATCGACGGCAACGTCGACCCGCAACTGCGCCTGCACAACGGCCTCGAGTACGACCGGCAGCGCGCCACCGGCTTCGAACTCGCCCTGGGCGAGTACCTCAGGCGCTGCCAGGCCGCCGGCGCGCCTCGCTGCGCCTTCGCCGGCACCGACACCCGAGCCAAGTTCGACGCCCTCCGCGACCACCTGCGGACCGCCCCGGTCACCCTGCCGGACGGCTCCACCGTCACCCTGTCCACCTTCACCGGCCAAGTCGCCAACGCGCTCTACGCCCAGAGCCGCCACGCACCGCTGGCCCGCTCGCTCCAGGCACTGCAGCAGGTGGTCCACCCGGAGCAGACCCTCGGCGCCGCGCCCTCCACGGACGAGGCGAAGCTGCTGGCGACGCCCGCCCCGGCCGCGCTGCGGGAGGCCCCGGCGGACACCCCGTACAGCGCCGACGACTCCTACTACGCCGTCAACTGCCAGGACAAGCCCTTCCCGCCGGCCCCGCAGCTGTTCCCGCTGGTGGCCCGCGCCTGGGAGCAGGAGTCGCCGACCTTCGGCCGGTACCAGGCCTTCGACGCGCCGCCCTGCGCGACCTGGCCCGCGCCGGCCCTGTTCTCCGACCGGTTCACCGGCCCGTGGAACCGCAGGACGGCCACCCCGGTCATGGTGATCGGCAACACCTTCGACCCCGCGACCCGCTACGCCTTCGCCCAGCGCATGCAGCAGGAGCTGGGCAACGCCGTGCTGGTCACCGTCGACGTGGTCGAGCACTGCGCGGTCGGCCGCAGCGCCGCCCTGAACACCCTGGTGACCTCCTACCTGGTCGACCGGGCCGCGCCCAGGCCGGGGCAACTGCTGAAGCCGGACGCGGACGCGTTCCCCGCGTGAGCCGCAGATCCCGTTGAACGGGTCCGGCGGCCGACCGCCCGGTCGGCCGCCGGACCGTCAGCCGAAGAGTTCGGAGGCGGTCACCGCGCGGAGCCCGCGGGCCTCGAGGTCCTGCAGGATGGCGGGCAGCGCGAGGACGGTGCCCCGGTGCCCGAAGTGCAGGCTCACCACCGAGCCGGGCCTGATCCGGTCCATGACGTTCCGGTGGATGGCGGTCGGCCCGGGGTCGGTGTAGTCGAGCGAGTCCACGTCGTACCCGAGGCAGTGCTCGTACCCGGCGCGGCGGGCCTGAGCCATGACCGTCGGAGTGCAGTACTCGGTCTGGGACGGCCGGAGCCAGCGGCCCTTCGAACCGGTCAGCCGCTCCAGCCGCTCCGCGCAGCCGGCGATCTCGGCGTAGGCCGCGTCCGCGCCCATCGCGGCGAGATTGCCGTGGCTCAGGGTGTGGTTCCCCAGTTCGTGCCCGGCGTCCAGGATGCGCCGGGCCATCTGCGGCTGGTCGTCCAGCCAGGTGCCGACCGCCAGCACGGTGACCCGCGCACCGGCCGACGCGGCCTCGGCGAGCAGCGCCTCCGCGATGTCGGCACTGCCCTGGCCGTGGAAGGTCAGTGCCACCTTGCTGCTGTCCCGCGGCCCGGACGACACCTGGAACGGCAGATCGGCCGGCAGCAGCGGCATCGGCGCGGGCGTCGACGCCGTCGCCGTGGCGCTCGGACCGGGCGGCGGGGACGGCGACGGCGGGGGCGAGGCCGGTCCGGGCGAAGAGGCGGCGGGAGCGGCCCGGCCCCGGCCGGCGCAGGCCGCGGCGGCCGCACCCACCGCGCCGAGCCCCACGGCCCGCAACAGGCCCCGTCGGTCGATGGGATTCACGGTCGTGACCATACGGCGTCCACGGCGAACCGCCACTCGGGCGCCGACCGGCTCGGCCCGACCGGGTGGGGCTCAGACCGGGCGGACCGCGCGGGGGCCGGTGACCAGGGCGCCGAGCGCGGTCACGCGGGCGCGCAGGCCGCGGTCGGCGGTGACGACCAGGCAGCTGCGGTGCGGATCGGCGGAGACGGCCTCCTCGACCAGGGCGACCACCCGGTCGTCGCCGCTGCCGGCCGCCCCGACCACCCGGACCTGCGGCAACCCGGGCACGCCGCGGGCCGCGCCCTCCACGACCAGGACCACCTCCAGCGGTCCGGTCCGTGCCCACGGCGGGAGATCCGCCCCGTCGCCGAGCCCCTGCCCGGCCAACGGGACCAGGGCGTCGCGCAGCCGTTCGGCCGCGGCGCGCCGGTCCCGCCACCACCCGTCGGGCACCGAGCCCACCACATTTGCGGCGTCCACCACCAGCAGCGGTACAACCGCAGGCGGCCCGCCACCGTCCTTCTCGCTCATGGCAGCCAAGCCTGCCATGCACCGCGCTCCCGCCGTCCGTGCCGGGCGCACCGGCCCGACGGCCGGGCAGGGAGGCCATCCGGGTGCGGCGTCGTGTCGGACCGCCCCGGGCGGGCCGCGGCGGGTTTGATGAAGCCATGGAGTCCGACCCCACTGAGCCGTACACCGACGAACTGCTCGCCCTCGCCTCCGGCCTGGACCGCGCGGCCGCCGACCTCTTCGTGCGCCGGGTGTTCGAGGGCGGAGTCGAGCACGGCGCCCGCACTGCGCTCGCGAACGTGGCCGCCACCGAGCACGAGAAGGAGACCCAGATCCGGCGCCTCGGCGAGCGCCTGGTCGAGCTGGGCGAGGACCCGCTCGACGTCGCCCACCTGCTGAGCGGCGACTGAGCGGCGACCGGGCGGCGACCGGGCGGCGACTGAGCGGCGACCGGGAGACAGTCGCGGAACGCCGGATCAGAGCCAGCCGTTGCGCGCCGCCTGCAGGGCCAGCTGGAAGCGGGTGCGGGAGCCGGCCCGGGCGCCGATCTGCTCCAGGTGCCGCGAGAGCGTGCGCCGGCTGACCCCGAGGAGCTCGGCGATGGTGTCGTCCGTGACGCCTGTGGCGAGCAGTTCCAGGATGCGCCGGTGCACCGGACCGAGCCCCGGCGGCGCATTGCTGCCCCGGTGCATCGGCAGCGCCGTCCGCCACGAGGTCTCGAAGAGGCCGGTCAGCGCGGACAGCAGGCTGGACGGGTGTACCAGCAGCAGTGAGTCGTTGACCTCCGCCTCCACGAACGACATCGACACGATCGCCAGCCGGCCGTCGAAGACCGTCAGCTTCACCGGCACCGTCGGCAGCACCCGCGCGTGCTCCCCGGCGGCGATGCACGGCCGGATGTTGATTTCGTAGTAGGCGGTGTTCTCCACCGCCGAGCGCGAGTACACGACCCGGTAGGCCACGCCTCGCTCCAGGTTGCGCTCCTCCAGCGGGTTGGCCGTGCCGTCCGTGTGGTACGGCGGCGAGTCGAAGCGCAGAACCTCGCTCTCCGCAGTCTCCTCGATCTGTCGGATCCGCTCGGCGACGGCCGGGCCGGTCACCACCTCCAGGAGGTCCTCCGTCGCCTGCGGGCTGACGGTGCGCCGGTAGCCGCGGTAGGCGTTCACCGCGGCCTGGTGGGCCCGGTGCAGCTCGGCCGTCCGGGTGTGCGCCAGGTGGTCGAGCGCCAGTGACGGCTCCACCGGGGTGTGCTCACCGCCGTCCGGGCCGGCCGCCGTGATCAGGCCCAGTCTCCGCAACTCGGCCAGCCGTCCGTCCAGTTCCTCCGCCCGCACGTCGCGGCCCAGCCGGCCGGCCAGTTCCCCGCGACTGCACGGGCCGCCGGCCAGCAGTGCCTCGTAGACCTCGGCCTGGTGCCGGGTCAGGCCCAGTCGGGCGAGATGCGTTCCCAGGTCCTCCTCGTTCAACGGACCTGCCTCTCGGTGCGGTCGTGGCGCCCCGTGCGCGCCGGTGGGGCTGCATCGTGGCACGTGCTGCGGACGATGCACCAGAAGCTGGCGCAGGCCGATGTGACGGAGGGTCACGGTGCGTCGGTGGGTGCCCGTCCGTGTCACTGGCACGGCTGTGCCACCGGGCGGGTGGGGCCGGCAGTAGACCGTTGGCTGCCCCGGACGGTCCGGGGCGGCAACACCCCCACCGAACGGGAGTCACCCGTGCCCAAGCACCGCGCCCACCGCATACGCCGCAGGACGGCCGCCGTCACGGCGGCCACCGCGGCGGCAGCCGTCGCCGCCACCCTGGCGGTCACCTCCGCCGACGCGGCGCCGCCGCCCACCGGCGAGGTCCGCGCCGCCGCAGCCGAACCGATCGCCGGACGCTACCTCGTGGTGTTCAAGGACACCGGCGGGGCACCGCAGCAGGCGGCGGCGGTCGCCATGGCCGCCGCCAGGATCGCCGGGGAGCGGGGCGGCACCGTCCGCAGCGTCTTCGACACCGTGCTGCACGGCTACGCCGCCGAGATGACGCCGGCCCAGGCGCAGCGGGTGGCCGCCGATCCGGCAGTGGCCTACGTGGAGCAGGACGCGGTGCAGCACCGCTCGTCCATCCAGCAGGACCCGCCCTCCTGGGGGCTGGACCGGATCGACCAGCGGGACCTGCCGCTGGACCACCGCTACAGCTACACCACCACCGCCGCCAACGTGACCGTCTACCTCGTCGACAGCGGACTGCGCATCACTCACGGCCAGTTCCAGGGCCGGGCCTCGATCGGCGTGGACGAGGTCGGCGACGGTCGCGAGGGCGCCGACTGCCTCGGTCACGGTACCCACGTGGCCGGCACGGTCGGCGGCAAGGACTACGGTGTGGCCAAGGGGGTGAAGCTCGTGGCCGTCAGGGTGACCGACTGCCACGACAGCGCCTCCACCTCGGCGATCGTCGCCGCCGCCGACTGGATCACCAAGAACGCCGTCAAGCCGGCCGTCGTCAACATGAGCATCAACGGCGGTGTCAGCGCCACCGAGGACAAGGCAGTCAAGCGCTCCATCGCCTCCGGTGTGACCTGGGTGGTCTCCTCCGGCAACAAGAACGCCGATGCATGCCAGAACTCGCCCGGCGACATCGCCGAGGCCATCGTCGTCAACAACGCCACCGCCGACGACAAGCGCCGCTCGGACTCCGACTGGGGCCCGTGCACCGACCTCTTCGCACCCGGCACCGGCATCGTGTCCGCCTGGAACACCGGCGACAGCGCCACCAAGTCGCTCACCGGCACCTCCATGGCCGCGCCGCACGTCACCGGTGCCGCCGCGCTGTACCTCGCGGCGCACCCCGACGCCACCCCCGCGCAGGTGCAGAGTGCGATCGTCGGGGCCGCCACCACCGGCAAGGTCGGCAACGCCGGCAAGGGAACCCCCAACCGTCTCCTCCACACCGGGGGACAGCCGGCCGGCTGACGCGCCTCCGCCCGCACCCGCCGCCGCGCCCGGTTCACCGCCGGGCCCGGCGCGCGAGCCTGCCCGAAGGCCGCATCCACCCGTCACCCGCCTGCGGTCCCCTGCCGCCGGTTCGGGGAGCAGCGGTGGATGCGGCCTCCGGCATGCCCGCGCACCGGTTCTCCTCGGCCCCCACCAGCGCGGACGGTCCCGCCAGTTGACGAATCCACAGTTTTGGACCGCGCCGTGCAACGGCAACCGCCCCGGAACTCCCGGCCCGAAAGGGCAGTCCCGTCCACCGAATTGGAGCGTCCTTCACAGGAGGGACCGTACGGACCGGACGGACCTTGACGCGCCCCGGCCGCGGATAGGAGCGTCGAGCTGCGTCCGAGGCAGCGGAAGGCGCCTTCGCAGATCCCGGACGATCCCCTACACACCCCCTGGAGACAGGCATGTCCAACCCCCGTCCGAACCGGCACCGCCGCACCCGCACCAAGGCCGCGGTCCTGCTCGCGGTGCCCGCGGCCCTGACGGGCGGCCTGGTGGCCACCGTCGCCGGCATCGACAGCGCCTCGGCGGCCGTCGTCCCCGACCCCGACCACATCGTCGTCGTCATGATGGAGAACCACGCCTACAACCAGATCATCGGCAGCAAGGACGCGCCGTACATCAACTCGCTCGCCAAGGGCGGCGCCGTGCTCAAGGCCTCGTACGGCATCACGCACCCCAGCCAGCCGAACTACTTCGCGATCTTCTCCGGCAGTACCCAGGGCATCACCGGCGACGGCTGCTACCAGGCCGGCTCCATGTCCGCCGCGAACCTGGCCTCCGAGCTGATCGCCGCCAAGCAGACCTGGGGAAGCTACAACGAGTCCCTGCCGAAGGAGGGCTCCACCACCTGCAAGGACGGCAAGTACGCCCAGAAGCACAACCCCTGGTTCGCCTTCAAGAACGTACCCGTCGAATCGGGCCACACCTTCGCGCAGTTCCCCACCCGCTTCACCGAACTGCCCAAGGTCTCCTTCGTCGTCCCCAATCTCTGCTCCGACATGCACGACTGCTCCGTAGGCACCGGCGACGGCTGGCTGAAGAAGAACCTCGACGCGTACGCCGCCTGGGCCAAGAGCCACAACAGCCTGCTCGTCATCACCTACGACGAGGACAACAAGCACAGCGGCAACCAGATCCCCACCGTGCTCTACGGACAGCCCGTCAAGGCCGGCTCCGCGCCCACCACCAAGTACAACCACTACGACGTGCTCCGCACCCTGGAGGACCTCGCCGGCGTCGGCAGCCACGCCGGCAAGGCCGCCAACGCGTCCGACATCACCGGCGTCTGGAACTGACCGTGTACCTCGCGGACAGCCGTCGCACCTCGACCTCGGCGTCCGCCGCCGCCCCGGCCCACGGGCCGGGGCGGTCCGCGCGGATCGCCGGCACCGTCCTCGCCCTCGGGACGGTCAGCCTCATCACCGACATCTCCTCCGAGATGGTCACCGCCGTCCTGCCGCTCTACGTCGTGACCGCCCTCGGCGTCTCACCGCTCGGCTTCGGACTGCTCGACGGCGTCTACAACGGCGCCTCCGCCGCCGTCCGGCTCCTCGGCGGAGTCCTCGGCGACCGCGGCAGCGGACGCCACAAGGCCGTCGCAGCCGCCGGCTACGGGCTCTCCGCCCTCGGCAAGCCGATGCTGCTGCTCGCCCGCACCGTCCCGCTGATCGGACTCGTCCTCGCCGTCGACCGGATCGGCAAGGGCCTGCGAACGGCACCCCGCGATGCCATGATCTCCCTCGCCACCCCGCCCGAGCAGCGCGGCCGGGCCTTCGGCGTCCACCGGGCCATGGACACCGCCGGGGCCCTCACCGGACCGCTGCTCGCCTTCCTGATCCTTCGCGCGGCGCCCGGCGGCTACCACGCCGTCTTCACCGTCAGCTCCTGCGTCGCGGCGCTCGGCGTGCTCGTCCTCGTGCTGCTCGTCCCCGGCCGCCTGCTCGGCCGTTCGGACCCGCTGCCGACCACGGCGCGGCTGCGCCTGCCGGAGACCCTCCGGCTGCCCGGGCTGCGCCGGATCGCCCTCTGCGCGACCCTGCTCGGACTCGCCACCGTCAGCGACTCCTTCGTCTACCTGCTGGTGCAGCGGCGCCTCGACCTCGGTGCCGGCTGGTTCCCGCTGCTGCCGCTCGGCACCGCCACCGCCTACCTGCTGCTCGCCGTCCCGCTCGGCTCGCTCGGCGACCGGATCGGCCGGCGCCGCACGTTCGTCCTCGGCCACACCGCCCTGCTCGGCGGCTACGTCCTGCTGCTTCTGCGACCCGGCTCCGGTCTGCCGCTCGCCGCCGCCGTCCTCGCCCTGCACGGCCTGTTCTACGCGGCCTCCGACGGCATGCTCGCCGCCGCCACCGCCGAGACCGTGCCCGAGGAACGGCGCGGCGCCGGCCTCGCCCTGGTCGGCACCGGCCAGGCCGCCGGACGGTTCGCCTGCTCGGTGGTGATCGGCGCCATGTGGAGCCGATGGGGGGACACCACCGCGCTCGCCGTGATGACCGGCGCGCTCGCGCTCGCCGCCGCCGCGGCACTCCGGCTCCTCCGCCCGCAGCCGGACCACCCTGTAACGGAGGAGGCCCGATGACCCTCGGCCGCCGGCTGACCGTCCTGCTCACCGCCACAGTGCTGCTCGTCCTCGCCGGCACCTGGACGGTGCTGCGCGGCGCCGACCACGCCCGACAGGCCCACCGGGCCGCGGCCGGAGACCCGCCGAGCGAAGCCGGCACCGTCACCCTCGGACCGCTCCCCGGCGGACCCCGCCTGCTCTTCCGCAGCATGGTCTGGGGCCCGCACCGCGACGAACTGGCCTCCGTCCCGCTCGACCACCCCGGCAGCACCCGCACCGTCTCCGCCCCGGACTGCCTGCGCTTCCACGCCGCCGCCGGCACCGGCATCTGCCTGCAGGCCGTGCACGGCGTCCTGGAGGACCACTACCGTGCGGTCGTCCTCGACGCCGGCCTCCGTGAACGCCACCACTACGACCTGGCCGGTGTCCCCACCCGCGCCCGCGTCTCGCCCTCCGGCCGCCTCGTTGCCTGGACGGTCTTCATCAGTGGCGACTCCTACGCCGGCACCGCCTTCTCCACCCGCACCTCCGTCCTCGACACCCGCACCTGGACCCTGCAGGAGAACCTGGAGAACTACGCGATCACAGTGGACGGAAAGCCCCACCATGCGCCGGACACCAACATCTGGGGTGTCACCTTCGCCGACGACGAGCACTTCTATGCCACGGTCGCCGGCAGCGGGAGGACCTGGCTGGCGGCCGGCGACGCCGTCCGCCACACCCTCACCACCCTGCACGGCAACGTCGAATGCCCGTCCCTGTCGCCCGACGGCACCCGGATCGCCTACAAGAAGCGCGTCCCCGACCTGCCCGACGACGCGCCCTGGCGCCTGTACGTCCTCGACCTCAGGACCATGGCCGAGACGGCGACCGCCGAACAGCGCACCCTCGACGACCAGGCCCTCTGGCTGGACGGCCACACCCTCGCCTACGCCCTGCCCAGTGACGACGGCACCGACCTGTGGACCGTCCCCGCCGACGGCACCGGCACCCCGGCCCTGCTCGCCCCTGCCGCACTGGCCCCCGCCGTCGTGCGCTGAGCCCCGTCCCCGGCGAGCCCGGCGTCCGGCTCCTCCGACGTACGGCCGCCGCCCCCGGACCGGCGGCGGCGGGGCCCTTCTGCGCCGCATCTGCCTGGAACACCGCGCCGTGCGCCGGTACATTCCTCGCCATCGTCACGACCGCGCCCCCGCGGTCCCGTGGAAGGCAGGTGCGCCCTGACCGGACCGACACCCCGTCAGACCTTGCCGGCGTTAAGCGCCGAGCTCGCCCAGGCCCTGCGGGCGGGTCCCTTCGACCTCGCCCTGCGCACGGCCATCCGGGACAGCGGACTGAGCCTCGACACCGTCCAGCGGCGCCTCGCCCGGCGCGGCGTCCAGGTCAGCGTTTCCAGCCTCAGCTACTGGCAGCGCGGCCGCAGCAGACCCGAGCGCCCCGAGTCGCTGACCGCCGTCCGCGCCCTGGAGGCCGTCCTGGGACTCGGCCCGGACTCGCTGATCGTACTGCTCGGTCCGCGCCGGCCCCGGGGCCGCTGGCTCGACCATGTTCCCGGTGCGCTCGACTACACCACCACCTTCGGCGACCCCGCCGTCGAGGGCGTGCTCGCCGACTTCGACCCGAGGACCAACGCCCGGGTGGAGAACCTCCACACTCGTGTCGACATCAACATCGGTGCCCGCCGCGAGGAACGCCGGATCGACGTCCTGCAGATCGTCCGCGCCCTCGGCGCCGGCGCCGACCGCCTCATCCTGCTGACCCACGAGGGGCCGGAGGGCACCGGCCGGTCCGGCCCCGGAGTCTTCAACCTCGTCGGCTGCCGGCTCGGCCGCCGCCGGTACGACCCTGAGCACGGACTCGCCGCCGCCGAACTCCTCTTCGACCTGCCGCTCCAACCCGGCCATTCCACGGTCGTCGAGTACAGCTACTCGTATCCGCAGGCAGAACCCTCCACCCAGTACGAGCGGATGGTCCGCCTCCCCGGCAAGAACCTGGTGCTGCGCGCCCGCTTCGACAGCCGGATGCTCCCGGTCGGCTGCCGGCTCGCCTGGCGCCCCTGCCACGACGCCCCGCCACAGGAACTGGGCGAGCTGCGCATATCACCGACCGGCCACGCCTGCGCCGTCCTGCCCGCCACCGACCCCGGCGTCTACGGGCTGTACTGGGAGTGGGGTGACGACCTGCCGCCGGACGGGCCGCCGGCGGACTGAGCCGCCCGACGGGGCGCGGCCCAACCCCCGAGACGGGCCGGGGCCGCGCCACCGGTGCCGCGTCAGCAGCTCACCGTGCCCCGGCGCAGCGCGTGGCCGGAGGTGTTGCTGTCCTCCGCCCGGTACACCGGCTTGGAACCGGCGGTGCACTCGCCCGCGCCGGCCAGGGCGAAGCCCTCGTTGCCGATGTCCGCCGTGCCGCTCGAGCGGTTGTGGACGGCCGTGCTGGCGAACACGCCGGAGGCGTTCACCTGCATCGTCCGGTGCGGGCCGCCGCAGGTGTCGTCGCCCACCCCGGGGCCCCACCGCACCTCCATCACCCCGGCCGTCCCGCAGCACCGACAGCCGGCCGGTGCCGGAGACATCGCCGCTGCGCTCGCTCGCCACGCACGCCCCGCCCGACGAGCCGGAACCCCGGACCTGCCGGGCCCCACCGCCGATTCCCCCGCCGCACGGCGGGGAAGGCATCACAGCGGGCGGCCGACCCGGCCGCCCGCACGACCGCCGCCACCCCCGGCAGGAGAGCCCCGCGTGACCGGACCCACCGAGCAGACACCCGCCGAGCGGACCGACGGCGCCCGGACGGACCCGCTCGTCCGGCTCTCCCTGGACGACCTCCGCCGGCGCACCAGCATGAAGTGGCGCGCCCACCCCGAGGACGTGCTGCCGCTCTGGGTGGCCGAGATGGACGTCCCGCTCGCCCCCGCCGTCGCCGAGGCGCTGCACCGCGCCGTCGAACTCGGCGACACCGGCTACCCCCACGGCACCGGCTACGCCGAGGCCCTCGCGGCCTTCGCCGCCGAACGCTGGAAGTGGGACGGCCTGCGGGTCGAGCACACCACCCTCGTCCCCGACGTCATGCTGGGCATCGTCGAGACACTCCGCCTGGTCACCCTGCCCGGCGACGCGGTGGTGCTCTGCCCACCGGTCTACCCGCCGTTCTACGCCTTCGTCGGCCACGACGGCCGCCGCATCGTCGAGGCACCGCTCGGCCCCGACCTGCGCCTCGACCCCGCCGCCCTGGACGAGGCCTTCCGCCGGGCCCGCAGCGGCGGCCGGCGCGCCGCCTTCCTGCTGAGCAACCCGCACAACCCCACCGGCACCGTGCACACCCGCGCCGAACTGGAGACGGTCGCCGCACTCGCCCGCGAGCACGGCGTCCGGGTCGTCTCCGACGAGATCCACGCCCCGCTGGTGCTGCCCGGGGCCGTCTTCACGCCCTTCCTGAGCGTCCCCGGCGCCGAGAACGGCTTCACCCTGACCTCCGCCTCCAAGGCCTGGAACCTGGCCGGCCTCAAGTGCGCCCTGGCCGTGGCCGGCCCCGAGGCCGCCGAGGACCTGCGCCGGATGCCGGAGGAGGTCGGCCACGGCCCGAGCCACCTCGGCGCGATCGCCCACACCGCGGCCTTCCGCGAGGGCACGGACTGGCTCGACGAGCTGCTCACCGGACTCGCCGCCAACCGCGCCCTGCTCGGGCAGCTCGTCGCCGAGCACCTGCCCGGTGTGCGCTACCGCCCGCCCGAGGGCACCTACCTCGCCTGGCTGGACCTCAGCCACCTCGGCCTGCACGGGGACACCCCGGCGGGCAGCCCCGGCGTGGTGGGCGACCTGGCCGGTCCGGCCCGGATGTTCCTCGACGAGGCCCGCGTCGCGCTCAGCTCCGGCCATGTCTTCGGCACCGGCGGCGAGGGCTGCGTCCGGCTGAACTTCGCGACGCCGCCGGCCGTCCTGCGGGAGGCACTGGCCCGGATGGGGGAGGCCCTGCGGGCGCACTGACCGGCGGTCAGCCCCGGGGCCGGCGCTCCACCGGCTCGTACACCTGGCCGTCCGGCGCCCGGACGTGCGCATAGCGCTCCCGCGCGTTCTCCGAGACGGTGCCAACCGGCACGCCCGGGGCCCGCAGTTCGGCGAGCGCCCCGGCCAGGGCGTCGGCGTTCTCGTCGCCGCACGGGAACCCCTCGCGCGCGCAGGCCGCGAGCACGCCGGCCGGAACGTTCACCCCACCCGTCATCCGCACGCGGGCCATCGTGCACCGAACGGGCCCCGCCCGCGAGGGAATTGCGGTACGGGCTGCGGGAGGCGACGGGTGGTCAGCCGCGCGGGACGGCGAAGTCCAGCAGCCGGGCGCTGCTCCCCGCGGCACTCCGCCACGGGCCGGTCAGGGCGAGGACGGCGAGGCCGCTGGTGGGGAACTTCGTCCGGAGCCGCTCCATCGCCTCACCGCCCGAGTCGACGGCCAGGAATTCGACCAGGTCCTGCACACCGGGTTGGTGACCGACCAGCAGCGCCGTCGAGACGGCCGGGTCCAGCCCGCGGACGACCTCGACCAGGTCACCTCCGTCGGCGGCGTAGACCCGCTCGTCGAACACCACGGGCGGCGCCTCGTCCCACGCGGCGGCGGCCAGCTCCAGGGTCTGCCGGGTACGCAGGGCGGGCGAGCAGACCACGGTCTGCGGCACCCATCCGCGGTCGACCAGCCACCGGCCGGCCTCGGGTGCGTCCCGCAGGCCCCGCGGCCCCAGCGGCCGACGGGCGTCCGGCACCCCCTCGGGCCAGGCGGACTTCGCGTGCCGCAGCACGACCAGGGTTCGGGACTCCGATGCGTTCACACCGGTATCCTCCCCGCCACCGCCCACCACGGCCACCGTCGGTCCCGCCGGGCCTGTGTGCTGCCGCCGCCCCCGGCACGGTCCCGGGGGTGGCGGCCGGTCGTTCGGGCGCGGCGCAGGGCGCTGTCGGACACGCTGTCAGACGAGGTGGCGGCGGAAGAAGGCGACCGCGTCGGCGGCGACCTCGGCGCGGGCCTTCGCCGCGCCGGGCGCCGGGTCGGGGCCGATGAAGTCCGCGTGCGCCACCTCCGGGCCGATCTCGCGGCCCGCCGCGGAGGGGATGCCCTCCAGGTACGGCCGGGTGTCGGCCTCGTACGGGGTGACGACGTCGGCACCGCCCCAGCGGATCTCCACCGGCACCCGCACGGCCGCCAGGCTCTCCGCCGTCACCATCGGCCCGAGGCCGGGCGCCACCTGGAAGACGGCACGCACCCGCGGATCGGCCAGGTCGGCCCCGGCCGCGGCGGTGACGGCCGGCAGCTCCGCATCGCTCACCTTCGCCCGGAACGCGTCCACCACCCCGGGGAACTCCGGGATCTCCGGCAGCGGCACGGCGCCGGTCACCAGGGCGTGCAGCACGCCGGGATCCAACCGCACGCCGGCCAGCGCCGCAGCGGTGTACCCGCCGGCCGAGAAGCCGGCCGCCCCGACCCGTCCGAGCGGCCGCTCCTCGGCCAGCACGTCGAGCGCGAGGACGAGGTCACGCGGACGCTCCCAAGGGCAGAGGAAGCCCTCCGGCTCGTAGCCGTCCACGAAGTTGTTCCCGTGGTGGTCCACCGCGACCACCCGGAACCCGGCTGCCGCCAGCGGCCCCGCCAACCAGCCCATGCCGACACCGGAGCCACCCGTCCCGTGCGACACCGCCACCACCGGGGCCGGCTCGACCACGGCCCCCTGCGGCTCCCACTCGTACACCCGCACCGGCCGCGGCCGGTCCGCCTCCCGCAGGTCACGGCGCGCCGTGTCGAACAGCACCCGCGTCCGCGGTTCTCCCCACCCGGATTCGATCATGCCGAGCATGCTACGCCCGACCCCCGGGGGCACCTCCAGTCCCGGCCGGTCAGATGCCGAACGGCCTCGGCGGTAGGTCGCTACGGCCTCCACGCTCCCGAGCCGGGCCGTGCACCGGCCGCCGCCGCCCGGGCGATCACCGGCGGAGGGCCGGCGCGCTCACACAGGGTGGGCGGAGCCCCGCCTGTCCTCGACGTGGACGACGTGCAGTTCGGTGCCGTCGCGGTGGCGCTTGGAGCGGCCGCAGAGCCCGACGGCGAGATCGTCCGGGGACGGGGGCTCCTCGGGCGCGACGTACGTGAGGACGTCATGGTGGTGGCCGGTGACCACCCAGCCGTCGGCGTCGTCGAGGTGGATCACCCCGAAGTCACCTGCCGACGAACCCGCGTGCACGGGGCCGAAGTCCCCGAGGATCCCGGTGGCCTGTTCGGCGAGGTCGCCCTCGGGAGCGGTCAGTACGACACAGGTGCCGTACTCGAACAGCACCCACGACTTCCGGGGGTCGGTGAGGAGGCGCTGCCAGACGTCGACGAGGATCTCGGTGGTCATGGCGGTCATCCTGTCGCAGAGTGCCGACACACCGTCCCGAATTTCTCCCGCCCACGCGGGGACTCGGTCCGTGTGCTCCCGCGACTCGCTGCCGGGCCGGTCGCGGCCGATCCCCGGACGGCGCGTGCCCCGGACCACCGTGCCCGGTGCGGTCAGCCGTTCGCGAGGGGGCGGACGGTCAGGATCTGCGAGGCGTGGCCGACCGGGCCGGTGCTGTCGTGGAGGACGGTGCTGGTGAGCCCGTGGCCGGTCGGGCCGAAGCTGACGGTGGTGTCCAGGCCGGTCCAGGGGCCCTCGGGGCTGCGGTGGAGGTGGATGGTGAGATCGGTGTTGGGGTACATCCACGCGGTCGGCTGCTGCTGGACGGCGATCCCGTTGGCGGTGTCCACCAGCGCGACGAAGGAGGCCAGCGGGCTGCTCGGCTCGCCGGCGACGAGCCCGAGGCCGGTGCTGATCCAGGCGGTGGCGCGTCCCGCCCGGGCCGCCTCCCGGTGGCGCACCTCGATCGAGGAGATGTAGCCGCCGTCCCACAGGTCGCCCATCGCCCAGGGGGCGAAGTCCTCGGGCGGCGCGAGCCGCTCCACCGGGGAGTCCTCGACGGCTGCGGTGTCGAGGACGGCGAGCAGCCAGGCCCGGGCCCGGACGACCGGCCGGTCCCCGATGACGACGACGGCCTCCAGGAGCTCGACGGTGCGACCCGGCCGGATGCTCTCCACGGTGATCTCGCACTCGTCGAGGGCGATCCGGCCGAGGATGTCGTAGCTGATCCGGGCGAGCGCCAGGCCGGTGGCGGGGCGTTCGGCCAGGAACCGGTCGACGGCGTGCACGACCAGGCCGGCGAGCGGGCTGAAGTGCTGCTCCTCGGTGTTCCAGGCGCCCCCCGCGTGGGCCGTGGGCTTGTAGCGGTGCTCGCCCGTGCGCTGGTAGTAGCTGTCGGGCGAAACGGCGGGGGCGGTCAAGGTGCACCTCTCGTCGGCCGGCCCGGTGTGTCGGACCGGGGGCCGGCGGGGCGGCGCGGGCCGCCGGCCGGTGCCCGCGCTCAAGATCGTAGGGGGTCGAACCGATCCGCCGTAAGGGTGACCCTGCCCACACCGTGCGGCGGGAGGGCGTGCGGTCACTGCGGCGTACGGCCGCGCAGTACGGCGTCCATCGAGTCGACGATCCAGTCCCAGGACTGCTGCGGGTCGACGGGGGTGTGGCTGAAGCCTCCGGCCGCCTCCAGGCTGACGAAGCCGTGGAAGACGCTGCCGAGCATCCGGACGGCGTGCGTCTGGTCCGGCTCCGCGATGTCGTAGCCGCGCAGGATCGCCCGGGTCATCTGGGCGTGCCGGACGCCGGCGCTGGCGGCGGCCGTCTCGGGGTCGAGCCGCAGCCGGGCCGCGGCGTAGCGGCCGGGGTGCCGGCGGGCGTAGTCGCGGTAGGCGGCGGCGAAGGCGGCGAGCGCGTCCCGCCCGGCCCGTCCGGCGATGGCGTCGGCCACCTCGTCGGCGAGCTCCTCCAGGGCGAGCAGGGCGATCCGGGTGCGCAGGTCCTGGGAGTTCTTGAGGTGCGCGTAGAGGCTGGCGACCTTGACGTCGAACCGGCGGGCCAGCGCCGTCACCGTCACCTGGTCGAACCCGACCTCGTCGGCGAGCTCCGCGCCCGCCCGCACCAGCCGTTCCGTGGTGAGCCCCACGCGAACCATAGCCACTCTCCCGTCTGCCATAGTCGATTATGTATTTGCCTCATAGTGTTAGGCAAATTAGCCTGCCGGTCATGAAGCCGTTGACCGACTCCGAGATCCGCGCCGCCTTCCTCAACTGCACCAAGGGCGAGGCCAAGCGGATGTACGTTCCGCGGGACCTCGCCGAACAGCCCTGGGAGGACCTGGACCTCCTCGGCTGGCGGGACCCGCAGGCCCCCGACCGCGCCCACCTCGTCACCGAGGTCGGGGGGCGGCCGACCGGTGTCGTACTGCGCTGCCCGTCCGGCGCCTCCTGGAGCGCCCGCCGCAGCATCTGCTCGCTGTGCATCACCACCCACACCGGCGGCGTCTCGCTGATGGTCGCGCCGCGGGCCGGCCTCGCCGGCCGCCAGGGCAACTCGGTGGGCGCCTACATCTGCAGCGACCTCGCCTGCTCGCTCTACGTCCGCGGCCGCCGCGACCTCGGCCCCGGCACCCGCATGCCGGAGTCGCTCACGGTGGAGGAGCGGATCGACCGGCTCGCCGCCAACACCGCCGCGTTCATCGCCAAGGTCGCTGCCTGAGCCGGCCCGGGCCGCCCCGAGCCGCCCGAGTCGTCCGGCTCGGAAACGGTGCTACGGGGCCCGGTCGGTGCCGTGCGGGGCGTCGACCGAGGTGGGCAGCGCCTGCTCGGCCCAGATGGTCTTGCCGCGGGGGTTGTAGCGGGTGCCCCAGTGCGTGGTCAGCTGGGCGACCAGGAACAGTCCGCGGCCGCCCTCGTCCGTGGTCGCCGCGTACCGCAGGTGCGGGGCGGTGCTGCTGCCGTCCGACACCTCGCAGATCAGGGCCCGGTCGCGCATCAGCCGCACCCGGGCGGGCTCGGTGCCGTAGCGGATCGCGTTGGTGGCGAGTTCGCTGAGGATCAGCTCGGTGGCGAAGACCAGGTCGCCGAGGTCCCACTTCTCCAGTGCCGCCGACGCCCAGGTGCGCAGCTCGGCGACGGCCTCCGGCTCGAACGGGATGTCCCGCTCGACGATGTCCTCCGGGTCGATCACCCGGGTGCGGGCGATCAGCAGTGCCACGTCGTCCTGCGGCCGGGCCGGCAGCAGCTCCTCGATCACCGCCCGGCAGTTCTCCTCGGGCTCCCGCCGGTGGTCGGCGAGGGCGTCGCGCAGCAGCTCCATCCCCACGTCGAAGTCCCGCGCCCGGTCCTCGATCAGCCCGTCCGTGTAGAGCACGATCTGGGTGCCCTCCTCCAGGTGCAGCTCCGCCGTCTCGAAGGGCGCGCCTCCGGTGCCGAGCGGCGGCCCCACCGGGAGGTCCGGGAAGTCGACGCTGCCGTCCGGCCGGACGAGCGCCGGCGCCGGGTGGCCGGCCCGGCTGATGGTGCAGAGCCGCGAGACCGGGTCGTAGATCGCGTACAGGCAGGTGGCGCCGGAGACGCCCGTCCCGGTCGCGCCGTCGCTCTCCTCCCGGTCGATCCGGTCCACGAGCTCGTCGAGGTGGCCGAGCAGCTCGTCCGGCGGGATGTCGAGGGCGGCGAAGTTGTGGACGGCGGTGCGCAGCCGGCCCATGGTGGCCGCCGCGTGCAGGCCGTGGCCGACGACGTCGCCCACCACCACGGCGACCCGGCTGCCGGGCAGCGGGATCACGTCGAACCAGTCGCCGCTGACCCCGGACTGCGCGGGCAGGTAGCGGTGCGCGACCTCGAGCGCGCTCTGCTCCGGCAGCGCCCGCGGCAGCAGGCTGCGCTGCAGGGTCACGGCCATCGCGTGCTCCCGGGTGTACCGGCGCGCATTGTCGATGCTGACCGCCGCCCGGGCGACCAGCTCCTCGGCCAGGGAGAGGTCCTCGTCGTCGAAGGGCTCGGGCTTCTTCGACCGCCAGAAGTTGGCGACGCCGAGGATGATGCCGCGCGCCCTCAGCGGCGTGGTGATCAGCGAGTGCACGCCGTGGTCGACGATCCGGCGGGTCCACTGCGGGTCCTGCGCCTGCCAGCCGTCCGCGGCGGACAGGTCGGCCACGACCTGGGACCGGCCGCTGTCGAAGCCCTGCGCCATCGGCGTCGACGGGACGAAGGTGATCAGCTTGCCGCGCGGGTAGAAGGGGTGGTCCTCCTCGATGCCGACGACGGCGACCCGGCGCAGCTCCATGTCGCCGCAGGCCGGCTCGTTGCCCTGCAGCACGGGGTCGGCCAGGTCGACGGTGACGAAGTCCGCGAGGCCGGGGACGGCGACCCTGGCCAGCTCCTCGGCGGTGTGCTCGACGTCGAGGGTGGAGCCGATGCCGGTGCCGGCCTCGTAGAGCAGGGCGAGCCGCTTGCCGGTCGCCTCGGCCTTGCCGGTCACCGCCAGCAGCTCGGTGGAGTCGCGGATCGTCGCGACCGAGCCCATGGCGCCGCTGTGGCGGTCGGTGGGCCGCTGGTTCACCACGAGCAGCCGTCCGCCGGCCCGGTGCACCTCGTCGGCGGCCTCCCGGCCGGACAGCAGCAGTTCGGAGGTCTCCGGGTCGAGGTCCTCCAGGTCTCCGACGTGCCGGCCCTCGGCGTCGGCCGGCAGCCCGAGCAGCGTCTTGGCCTCGTCGTTCGCCAGCACCAGCCGACCGTCCTGCCCGACGATGACCACACCCTCGCGGACCGCGTGCAGCACCGCGTCATGGTGCTCGTACATCCGCGTCATCTCCGCCGGGCCGAGCCCGCGGGTCTGGCGCTTCAGCCGTCGGGTGGCCAGGGCGGTGCCGGTGGTGGCCAGTGCCAGCGCGGCGGCGCCGGTGCCGAGGATGATCGGCAGCTGCTTGTTGCCGGCCGAGGTGACGTTCTTGACCTTCAGCCCGGCCGAGACCAGGCCCACCACCTGCCCGTCCGCGTTCTTGACCGGCACCACGGCCTGCACCTCGTGGCCGAGCGGGCCGTGCACGCTCTCGGTGTAGATCTGGCCGGCCAGCGACGGTTCGATGGTGCCGACGAAGCGTTTGCCTATCCGGTCGGGCAGCGGGTGGGTGTACCGGATGCCGTGGGTGTCCATGACCACGATGAAGTCGACCCCGGCGTCCCTGCGGGCCGCCTCCGTCAGTGGTTGCAGCGTCGTGGTCGGCGAGGACGACTTCAGGGTGTCGACCAGTCCGGGGGAGTGCGCGAACGCCTCGGCGACGGCCACCGACCGGTTCTTGGCCTCCCTGTCGCTGGCGCTCCTCGACTCCAGGACCAGCGCCAGGATCGCGCCCAGCACCAGCAGGACGACCACCGCCACCTGAACGGCGAACACCTGCCCGGCAAGGCTTCGGGGACTCCTCGCTCTCCGTGATTGCTTGGAGGTGTCCCGGGAACGGTCGGCGCGTTCGACCATGGGTCCATTCAAACACCGCTCCGAGGGCGACCACGAAGCGTGGCAGCGGCCCTGCCGTCGGACTCGTCGCGCCCAGCCGTGCCGGGCCGCGGCGGGGCGTGGCCGCACCGGACCGGACCGTGGTGGGACAGGCGGTGCCGGACCGGGCTCGTGTCCGCGCCGGGCCGCCCCGGGCGGGCCCGCCGTGCCGTGGCGGCGGGCCCGGTCCGGCGGGTCGGTCAGGCCGCGAGGGCGGTCGCGGTCGCGGGTGCCGGCACACCCCGGTGCAGCCAGGCCCGCTCGGCGGCCGTCCACGCGGTGGTGGTCAGCAGGTACAGCCCGGCCGCGAGCGGCACGAACGCGGCGAACAGCACCGTGCCGAACGACAGGTACGGCAGGAGACGGGTGACGGGCGCGGCGGCCGTGGCGGGCGAGGCGGCCGCGGCGCGGCGGGCCCGGCGGAAGCCGACCCAGCAGACCGCACCGATCGCCGCGTACAGCGCACCGAGGACCAGGAACTGGCCCGCGGTGCGGGCCTCGCCGAGGTGCAGCCCGAGCGGCACCCCGGCGAGGGTGTGGCCGAGCAGGTCGTTCGGGGTGGTGAACAGCCGGTACATGACCGAGAAGAACGGGATCTGCACCAGCATCGGCAGGAAACCTGCGAACGGCGAGGACTTCTCCTCCCGGTACAGCTCGGTGAGGGCGGCCTGCAGCTTCTCCGGCCTGCCCTTGTGCCGCCGGTTCAGCTCGGCGACCTGCGGCGCGAGCCGCATCCGGACCTTCTCGCCGCGGGCGGCGGCCCGGGCGAGCGGGTGCAGTGCCAGCCGGACGAGGGCGGTGAACAGCACGAGGGCGAGCGCGGTCGGCACCACCGCGGCGAGTGCCGAGACGGCGTCGTGGGCAAGGTGGACGGCAGGATCGAGCACTGCGAAAACGGACATGCGGGGCGGGCCCTCCGGGTCTCAAGTCAACGAGATGTCGGCGGAAGGCGGCCGTGCGGAAGGGGACTACGCGGCCGCCGGGGCCGCGCCCGGTGCCCTGGGGCGGCGTCGGCCGCGGGCATCCGGATCACGCTGGGGAAGGAAAGCCGTACCGAGGGCCCGGCGGCGCAGCACACCGTCGCGGACGGCGGCAGGGGCGCGGGCGCCGAGCAGGCGGGCGGCCGCGAGGGCGCCCGCGACGGCACCGGCCAGCAGCACGGCGGCCGCGGTCGCCGCGACCGCGGTCAGCGCGGAGGGGCTGAGCGGCAGCTCACCGGCGAACAGCCGGAGCAGACCGAGGAGCAGCGCGACGAAGGGCACTGCACACCTCCTGGGACCGGCTGACGGGACGTGAGCCCGATGGTACGTGGCCGCAGCGCCGAACGGTAACGGTTCCGGCCGGAACCTCGCCGCCGCGCGGTGCGGACGGCGCGCTGCCCCGCGTGCCCCGGGCGCCGTGTGAGGATGACCGGCGAGCCACGGGACGGACCGCCCCTGGCCGTGGACCTCCGTACGGAAGACGACGTGATCCCCGCACCGCGCCCCCTGCTCCTGCCGGACGGACGCCCCGCCGCCGAGGCGTGGACGCTGGACCCGGCGATGAGGCACCTCAACCACGGCTCGTTCGGCGCGGTGCCGCTGGCCGCGCAGCGCGAGCAGCAGCGGCTGCGCGAGGAGATGGACCGGGCGCCGGTGGTGTGGTTCCCCGCGCTCGCGGGCCGGGTGGCCGCCGCGCGAGCCGCCGTCGCCGAGTTCCTGCGGGTACCCGCCGGCGACCTCGCCCTGGTGCCCAACGCCAGCGCCGGGGCGAGCGTCGTCTACGGCAGCCTGGAGCACCGCCCGGGCGGCGAGGTGGTCGTCACCGACCACGGCTACGGGGCGGTCACCATGGGCGCCGAGCGGCTGGCCCGCCGCTGGGGCGGCACCGTCCGCACGGCCCGGGTGCCGCTGGACGCCGGCCCGGAGGAGGCCGCCGCGGCGGTGCTCGACGAGGTCACCGACCGGACGGGCCTGATCGTGCTGGACCACATCACCTCGGCGACCGCCCGCTGGATGCCGGTCGAGGCCGTCGGCGCCGCCGCCCGCGAGCGCGGCATCCCGCTGCTGATCGACGGCGCGCACGTGCCCGGCCTTGCCGAGGACCCGCTCGCCGGCCTGCGGTTCGACGTCTGGGTGGGCAATCTGCACAAGTTCGGCTGCGCGCCGCGCGGCGCCGCCGCCCTGGTGGCCGGCTCGGAGCTGCGGCACCGCCTCCACCCGCTGATCGACTCCTGGGCGGCCCGGGAGCCCTTCCCCGAGCGGTTCGACACCCAGGGCACGGTCGACGCGACCGGCTACCTCGCGGCGCCCGCGGCCCTCGACTTCGTCGAGCGGACGTGGGGATGGAAGGCCGCTCGCGACTACCTCGGCGAGCTGGCCGACCACGCCGAGCGGATCGTCGGCGAGGCGTTCGCGGAGGTGACCGGCGCGAGCGCGGCGGTCGACGTCGGGATGCCGGTCAGCGCCCTGCGGCTGGTCCGCCTCCCGGACGGTCTGGCGCCGGACCGGCCTGCCGCCGATGCGCTGCGCGACCGGGTCGCGGCCGAGCTGGGCGTCGAGGCGGCCTTCACCAGCTTCGGCGGCACCGGCTACCTCCGGCTCTCCACACACGTCTACAACACGCCCGCGGACTACGCGTACTTCGCCGAGCACTGCGTGCCCGTCCTCGCCGCCTGGGCGCGGGGCTGAGTCCCGCGTCCGCCGGGCCGGCCCGAGCCGCCGCCAGCCGGGGTCCCGCGTCGGCAGGCCGGCTTTCCGCGGTCGCCCGTCCCGCAGGGCCGGCGGCTGTTAGGGTCCGGGCATGTCCAAGGCCGAGATAGACACGATCACGACGGAGTTCTTCGGTGCGTTCGACAACCGGGGCGGGAAGGCCGCGGACGTGGCCCGGATCCGCCGGCTGGTGCTGCCGAACGGTGTGATCGTCAGGACCGGCCCGGACTTCGCCGCCTACGGTGTCGAGGACTTCGTGGAGCCCCGGGAACGCCTGCTGGCGGACGGCCGGCTGGTCGAGTTCTCGGAGTGGGAGACCTCCGAGCGCACCGAGATCATCGACGACATGGCGACCCGGGTCGGCGAGTACCGCAAGTCCGGCGTGCTGGACGGCGAGCCCTTCGAGGGCGGCGGCACCAAGGTCATCCAGTTCGTCCGCACGCAGGACGGCTGGCGGATCGCCGCGCTGTCCTGGTTCGACCGGGACTGACCCGCCTTCGACCGGTCCGCCGGGGTCGCCCCCTCGTGCGGCCGGTCACCGCTCGGCGGTGCCGCTCTCCCCGGGCCGGGTGAGGGCGACGACGGCCCGGCGGGCGGCCTCGACGACGTCCCGGTCGGTGACCGCGGTGCCCTGGGCGGCGAGCAGCGCCGCCCGCACGGCGTCGACGGCCATCCGGAGGGCGAGCCGCCGCCGCTCGTCGGCGTGCTCGTCGACCAGCAGCCCGACGACCTCCTCGAAGGGGGGAGGAGCACCGCCGCTACCGGCAGGGCGCAGCCGGGTACCGGGCCGCCCGGCAGGCGGCGGCCCCGGCAGGCGGCAGCGCGTCCCGGTGACGCCCGTACGCCCGGTGCCGCCGCCGGCCGCAGAACGGACCCGCCGCCGACGGACCCGCGGGTGCGCCCGCCGCCGGGCAACCGTCCGCGGGTCGCGGCCCGCATGGTTGGATGGGCGCGTGGGGGAGATCGTGACGGCCGCGGTGGCCGTGGTGGGGACACTGCTCGGTGCCGGACTGACCTCGTTCTGGCAGTTCCGGCTGGCCGACCGGACGGAGCGCAGCGGCCGGGACGGCTACATCAGGTCCCAGCGCGTGGAGGCGTACAGCGGCTTCGCCGCGGCGATGGCCGAGCTGTCCAGGGCCCAGTTGAACCGCTGGCACCGGCGGCTCGACCTCCCGGAGCAGGATCCGGAACCCGCCCGGGCCCTCGTCTTCGAGTGCCGTTCGACCGCCCGGCAGGCCCTCTTCCGGGTCCTGCTGGTCGCGGGCAGCGACCGGGTGAAGGAGGCCGCCCGTGCGGCGTTCGAATCGCACTGGCCGATCGGTGACGCCCGTGACGAGGCGGAGTCCGCGCAGCTGAGCGCGGCCTGCCGACAGGCGGTGGAGGCGTTCCTCGCGCAGGCTGCCCAGGAGATCGCCTGAGGCGGCGTCGCGCAGCCGGGCCGTCGACCGCCGCCAGGGTCCGGACCCCATCGCGGTGCGGTGGACCCGTCAGTCCCGCAAGGGCATTGACGATGCATCGGACACTCGCGGGTAGCCCTTGACGCGGGGCGCCCGCCGGGACAGGGTATGGCCCGGTCCGGGTGCGGTCGGACGGCGCGACCTCCCCTCCCTCGGGGAGCCTCCACCAACCGACCGACTCCTCGGAGAGCCCTTCCGTGTCCAGACTTCTCCACCGCCTCGCGGCCTGCGCCGCGGGCGCGGCACTGGCCGTCGCCGGACCGTTCGCCACCAGAGCGCACGCCGACACCCCGGCCGCAGCCAACCTCGCCACCAACCCCGGTTTCGAGATCCCCCAACTGCCGTTGGACGACTGGGGTTCGATCCCGGGCTGGCAGTGCACGACCGGCGAGGCGGCGATCGGCAGCCCGGCCCGCAGCGGCGGCTCCGCCCTCCTCGTGACCCCCGCGGCGGCGGACTCCACCGGCCGCTGCGAGCAGATCCTCGGCGTCCGGCCCGGCACCACCTACACGCTCTCCGCCTGGGTGCGCGGCGCCTACGTCTTCCTGGGCGCCGAAGGCACCGGCCACGACGTCGCACCCGCCTGGACCCCGGACACCGGCGGCGAGTGGCACCGGCTCACCACCACGTTCACAACCGGCTCGGCGGTGACCAGCGTCCGCCTCTACCTCCACGGCTGGTACGGCCAGGGCGCCTACGCCGCCGACGACGTCCGGGTCGACGGCCCCGCCCCGGCGCCCGCACGTGCCCTGTGGAACGTACCGACCGGCGACCCCGTCCTCTTCGTCACCGTGGACGACGGCTGGCAGCGCACACCCGAGGCCGCCGCACTGATCGCCGACCGGAAGCTGCCCGTCACGGCCTTCCCGCTGCCGATGCCGCTCGGCTTCGACCCCGACTGGTTCCGTGCCGTGACCGCCGCACCCGGCTCCTCGATCCAGGACCACGGCGTCTCCCACCGCGACCTCACCACGCTGAGCGCCGAGGAGCAGCAGGCGGAGATCTGCGGCGGCCGCGACGCCGCCCTACGACGCACCGGCACCGCACCGACCGTCTTCCGGCCGCCCTACCTGGCCTGGAACGCCGACACCCTGCAGGCCGCCGCCAACTGCGGCATGACCACGGTGATGACCGCAACGGCCGACTTCAGCTGGGGCGCGTCGAACGTCTACCACGGCGGGCCGCTGCGCCCCGGAGACGTGGTGCTGCTGCACTTCACCGACACCCTCGCGAGCGACCTGGCACGGGTGCTGGCCGCCGCCGACGCGGCCGGACTGCGGCCGGCCGGCCTCACCGAGTACCTCTCCTGACAACGAGGGCGGCCCGCCCGGCGTGGCGTGCCGGGCGAGCCGCCCCCGCATGCTGCCGGAGAACCGTCACGTGTCCGGCGCACCGGGGCGGGGGAACGGCCCTGCCAGGGGCGCTGGTTCGGGCAGGGGCCGGCTCAGGCCGAGGTGTACGTGGCGGTGATCGGCCTGGCTGCGCCCGCGCCGATGGCCACGGCGGCCGCGGACATCGCGGGCGCGACGGCCTTCGGGACCGGGCTCGTCCGGGCGGCCGTGCCCGTCGCCATCGACCTGGACCGCCCCACCGGCTCGGGACACCTCCGACCGCGGAGGGTCAGGGGCGCTGCCACCAGCGGCGGGGGCGCTCCTGCCCCTCGCCGGGAGCAGCGGCCCGCTCCGCGGCGGCGGCCTGCCGGGCGGCCTCGGCGGCCCGCGGATCGTCGAACTCCCGGGACAGCACCTCGATCCGGCCGGTGGCCGGGTCGTGCCGCACCGTGTCCAGCGCCATGCGGTCGAGCTCGGCGATCGTCTCCGCGTGGACGGTGGTGTCCAGGGGCAGGACCGCCAGCTTCGGGTCACCCCCGGCGACGGTCACCTCCTCGGCGAGCAGGGTGTCCAGCAACCGGCGCGGGGTGTCCGACGGCAGCCGCTCGTCCACCGCGACGTGCAGCATCAACTGCTCGAACCCCGTGTCGACCCACCGCGCGTGGGACACCCACACCGACCGCACCGTCGGGAACTCGCGGATCCGGCGTCGCAGCGCATCCCGGAGCGCCACCGCCACGGGATGGGTGGACCAGGTCAGGCGCATGTCCTTGCCCTCCCCGCCCCGCCATCCGCGCTCGTGGAGCACCTGGATCACCAGCCCCATCGGCAGGGCGGCGCGGCCGCGGTCGGAGTGGAGCACCAGCGCAGGGACGCCGGTCCGCTCGGCGATGTCCCACAGCCGCAGCGCGTCGCAGTGGAACGGAGCCACCGGCTCCGCCACCTGCTCGGCGAGGCACGCCGCACTGACGTAGCCCGGCAGGAACGGGATGTCGTCCTCGCTCTGCTGGAACGCGACCTTGCCGCTCTCCGCCACGGGCACGTACACCCCGTGATCCACCACGGCGGCGAGCAGCACCTCCCACTCCGTACTGGCGGCGCCGCGGTCGAGGATGTCGGCAAGCACCGAGTTGATGTCCACGCGCACAGCGTACGGCAGCGTCAACTGCCCTGTGAGCCCTGGGCAATGGGGGCATGGCAGGATTCCGGAGTGATCGCCGGGACGAGGGGGACACCATGACCGGCCAGTGGAGCACCCACGCGATCGACCTGCTGGTCGACACCGCTTGATCGGCCGCCGGCCGGCCCGGCCACCCCGGTCGGGCCGCCGCCGGTCAGCCCGCCGTCTCGGACCGTCCGTGGTCCTCGCCCGGGCGATCCGGGGTGTCGGCGGGGGGTGCGGGCTTGGTGTGGAGGACGGCGCGGGCCTGTTCGGCGGCGCGGGTGATGCTTTCGCTGATGAAGTCGAGGAAGCGGGCGATGTTCTCCAGGCGGGTCGCGGCGGGGCTGTTGGGGCCGAGGACGGCGACGCCCTGGCGTGCGGTTGCGACGAGCTGGTCGTTGGACCGGGCGCTGGCGATGGTCGCCTGGTAGAAGAGTTCGTCGTCGACGATGTAGCGGTCGCGGCGGCGCTCGTCGCGCTCCCGGCGGACGAGGCTCTGGCTCTCCAGGAAGGCGATCGCCTTGGAGATGGACGCCGGGCTGACCTCCAGGCGCTGGGCGAGCTGGGACGCGGTGAGGCTGCCCGCGTCGCTGGTGAACAGACAGGTCAGCACCCGGGCACCCATCTTGGGCACGCCCGTCGCCATGAGGACCGTGGTGAGCGTCTCCTCGTACTCGGCCACGGCCTCGCTGTCGCGTCCCTGCGCCTGGGGAGCCGCCACCGACCCGCGGGGGGCGGCGGGCTTGCGGCGGTGGGCGCGGCGTTCGGTGGCGCGGTGGGCGAGGTCGGCGCGGTACGAGGTCGGGCCGCCGTTGCGCATCACCTCACGCGTGATGGTCGAGGTCGGCCGTTCGAGGCGCCGGGCGATCTCGGCGTAGGGGAGGCTGTCGGCCAGCCCGAGCGCGATCTGCTGGCGTTCCTGCTGGCTGAGCCTGCCTCCTGGCATCGCGTTCTCCTCGGACGTCCGCGGTGGTGGTCCGCCGGGTGGTCCCCGGCCCTGTCACTATAGCGTTCACTTCTCACCCATTGCAATGATCGTAATCATTGGCGTTGCATTCCTCTTGGCATGGTTGCAACGATTTAACGGCCTTGAGCTGCATCGATACTGTTCTTGTGCAACGAACGTGTTGCCGTCAAATGGAAAGCAACGTAGCGTTTCTGTTGTCCGAAACAAGCAGGCGAGCACAGGAGAGCCCGATGCAGAAGTTCGACACCCCCGCCCCGATCTCCGCCGTCCTGGACGTCCCCGCCGGGCGCGTCCAGCTCATCGCCGCCGACCGCGTGGACACCGTCGTCGAGGTCCGGCCCGCCGATCCGTCCAAGGCGCGCGACGCCCGGGCCGCCGAGCAGGCCACCGTCACCTACGCCGACGGCGTCCTGCGGATCCACGCCCCCGAACCCAAGAACAAGCTCCTCGGCTCGTCGGGCTCGGTGGAGGTGACCGTCCAGCTGCCCGCCGGCTCGCGCATCGAGGGCAGCGCGGCGGCCTGCGAGCTCCGCGGGGTGGGCCGCCTCGGCGACGTCGCCTTCGACGGCGCGTACCGCCGGATCAAGCTCGACGAGGCCGCGAGCGTCCGCCTCACCGCGGTCGACGGCGACGTCGAGGTCGGCCGGCTGGGCGGCCCGGCGGAGATCAGCACCGCCCGGGGCAGCATCCGGATCGTCGAGGCCGGGCCCGGCACCGTCGTGCTCGGCACCCAGTCCGGGGACATCTCGGTCGGCGCGGCCGCCGGCGTCTCGGCAGCCCTGGACGCCGGCACCGGCCACGGCCGGATCAGCAACGCCCTCAAGAACAACGGCAACGCCGAACTCGACATCCGCGCCACCACCGCCTACGGCGACATCACCGCCCGCAGCCTCTGAACATCGCTCCGACGCCACCGGAGCGCCCGCTGCACCGGCGGAACCGGGACGGCCCGGCCGGGTCCGAGCGGTCGTCGCCCGACGACCCGGCCGGCCGTCCCCACCCGCCCTGCGACCCACCGCCGGGGCCGGGAGCAACCGAACACCACACGCCCGACACGACCAGGGGGAACACCATGACGAAGAACAGCACGTCCTCGACCGGCTCGACCGGCTCGACCTGGACCGGCCTGGTGCCGGTCGACGACACGGCCCTCGCGGTCACCGACACCGGTGGCCCCGGCGTCCCGGTGGTCTACCTCAACGGCCAGTTCGCCACCCAGGGCTACTGGCGGCGGGTCCGCGCCGACCTGGGCGCCGGGTGGCGGCACATCACCTACGACGAGCGGGCCCGAGGCAAGAAGTCGGGGCGCTCGGCGGACTACTCCTTCGAGGCGGCCGTCCGGGACGTCGACGCCGTGCTCGAAGCCCGGGCTGTGCACCGGGCGCTCGTGGTGGGCTGGTCCTACGGGGCGTTCGTCGGGGCGCACTGGGCCGCCCGGAACCCGGAGCGCGCCCTGGGCGCGGTCATGGTCGACGGCGCGTTCCCCTACGACTGGCTGGACGAGGCCATGGAGCAGCGGATCCGCAAGCAGTTCCGGCAGTGGGGCCGGTTCATGCCGCTGCTGCGTCCGACCGGTCTGACGCCGCGGATGACGGCCGATCAGATGGCGGACTGCAACATCGAGCTCGGCCGGGTCTCCCGCGAGCGGGAACTGGGCCCCGTGCTCGACGACATCGCCGTCCCGGTGCGGTACGTGGTCGCCTCCGGGGCGTCCCTCGGCAGTCGCGGCGACGAGCAGGAGCGGATCCGCACCAGCCTCGACGCGGTGACCGCCCGCAACCCGAACATCGAGGTGAGCGCGAAGGTCGCGAGCAACCACGGCGCGCTCCTCAAGAAGGACTTCCGAGCCATCGCCGGAGCCGTGCGCGAGGTCGCCGCACTGGCCGGCGACGGGCGCTGACGGCACGCCGGCCCGGTCGTGACCCCCGCCGACGCGCTCGGCGGGGCCGCGGCATCGAAAGAAGCCCGGTGAGCACGACCACTGTCGGCCTGGGGTTCGTCACCGTCCGGGTCGCGGCAGCGGCGAGGTCGCCGATCAGTCCCGCCCCGGCCTCGGGGGCCGCACGCCGAACCACTGCTCGGCGCCGTAGTCCTCGAACCGCTCCACCTCGACGAAGCCCAGCTTCGACGCGAGGCGCATCGAACGGAGGTTGGCGGTCTGGGTGGCGAGCACCACCGGTTCGCCCGGGAGCGCGTCGGCGAACCAGTCGAGTGCTGCCGCGCACGCCTCGGCGGCGTACCCGTGGCCCCACGCCTCCGGCAGGAACAGGTAGCCGAGCTCGGCCCTCCCGTCGGCCTGACGGATGTGCCCCGTCCCGCGGCCGAGCGTGATCGTGCCGATCATCGTCCCGTCGAGATCGACGACGAAGGAGCCGGGACGCCTGCTGGGCACCTCCGGCATCGCGCGCTCCAGCTCGTCACGCGACCGTGGGCCACCGACGTAGGTGCCCACCTCGGGTGAGGCCAGCAGCTCGATGTACGGGGCACGGTCCCGTGCCTCGGGCCCGCGGAGCACGAGCCGTTCGGTCCGGATCGGGGTGGGTGGCCATGGGTAGGGGTGCACGGTGACGGCGTCCGACAAGGGGCGGCTCCTGATCCTCCGGGCCGTACGGTTCGATCCCGTACGGCCGCGACAGACAACGACTTCTGACGTCGCCACAGGTCAAGACGTGCTCGAACCGACGGCGGTTGCACGCGCCCGCGGGATCCGCCGTTCAGGTCACCGGTCGAGGACGAGGAGTCCTGCGAGGGCCAGGACCAGCGAGATCACGCTGATGATCCGCTGCCGCCTGTTCCAGGAGCCCCAGCCCTGGAAGCCGGCCGGGGTCATGTTCTGAACCCACGCGAGCCCGGACAGCCCGGCCAGCAGCAGGACTCCTCCGACGGCCACGTGCACGAGCATGCTCTCCACCCCCCGCCCACCGCCGGCTCCCTCCGCGGCGCGGTCGATCGTCCCACGGGCCCGGCGTACACGCCACGGCGAATCCCCGGTGCCGGGGGTCAGGCGCCGTCCGGCGAGCAGCGGGGGATGCCGTCGCGGAACAGGCTGACGAGGAGTCCGTAGGCCTCGCCGGGGGTGTGTCCGTGGAGCGGGGCTCGGTGGCGTGGACCTGGACGGGTTCGGCGAAGGCACGGCCGACCAGGCCGAAGCACTGCTCCGCTCCGGCAGAGCCGGTGCATAGGATCACCGGCATGCCACTACGACCCGTGATGGTGAACATCAAGGCCCTCGACTGCCCGGCGGTCGGCCGGTTCTGGGCGGAGGCGCTCGGCTGGAGCGCCTACCGCCCCGGCGTCACCACGTACGTCGGGCCCGCCGGCGGCCTGGTCTGGCCGGACCCGGTCTTCGTCTGCGTCGACGTCGTTCCCGTCCCGGATCCCAGGACGACGACGAAGAACCGCGTGCACCTCGATCTCGCCACGAGCTCCGCGGGCCATCAGACGGAGTTGGTGGCGCGGCTGAGGGCTCTCGGTGCGACCCCCGCCGACGTGGGCCAGGGCGACGTGCCGTGGACGGTCCTCGCCGATCCCGAGGGCAACGAGTTCTGCGTGCTGGAGCCCAGGGAGGTCTACCGGGACACCGGCCCGATCGCCGCGGTGGTGGTCGACTGCGCGGATCCGCGGGCCATGGCCCGGTTCTGGGGCGAGGCGACGGACTGGACCCTGCACGAGGTGACCGACGATCAGGCGGTGCTGCGATCGTCCACGGGCGTCGGCCCGTACCTCGAGTTCATCCGCACACCCGACGTGGGGACCGGCCCGGACCGCGTCCACCTCGACCTGCTGCCGTACCCCGGCGACGACGCGAAGGCGGAGGTGGCCCGGCTCCGGGCCCTCGGCGCCACCGACCTCGACCTCGGCCAGGGCGACGTCCCGTGGACGTGCCTGACCGACCCCGAGGGCCACGAGTTCTGCGTCCTCGCCCTGCCCTGACGCGGAGCCCCGTCGACACCCCGACGGGCGGGAGCGCCGCACCCCGGCCCCGCGGCCGGCGCCGGTGCGGCGCGGTGCCGGTGCCGACGGAGGCAGTAGATTCGCCGCGTGAACGACGCAGAACTCGCCGCGCTGCTGGTCGGACGTGCCGAGACCCCCTACCCCGGCACCTGGCAGGACACCCCTTTCACGGAGCGGCGGAGCGGCGGTGTGTGCCACGCCCTCGTCGCGATCGACCCGGACGTGACCGCGCTGGGCGTGCGGCGCGAGGACCGCTCGCTGCGGCTGCTGCCGGAGCAGGCCACACCGCGGCTGGTGAACACGGGCGCGGAGGCCTTCGCCGCCTTCACCCGCCTCTGCCGGGAGGCAGCCGCCGAGGCCGACGCGTACGAGGACGAGGACGACGGCTCCGACGAGGCCGTGGACCGCGCCACGGCGGCCGGCGACGCGCTCACCGGCGCGCTGCTGGCGGAGTTCGAGACCCTCGACCCGGCGGCCGTCGCCGACGAGAACTCCTTCCGGCACATCGCCGCCGAGGAACTGGGCTACGGCATGGGCGGCTGACGGCCCGGCAAGCGTCCCACGTACCAAGCTCGCTGCCGGGCCCCCCGCGTGACGCAGGGTCACCCCGGCCCGACACCCTGACGGAAGCAGAAGAGATGCCCGCGCAGACCACCCACCCCGACCACCAGGTCGACCGCGAACTCGTCGAGGCCGCGGCCCACGTCGCCCGCACCCGCTGCCGGGGCGACAACCACACGATGGCAGCCGCGGCCCGCGCCCGGGACGGACGCATCGTCACCGCGGTGAACGCCTACCACTTCACGGGCGGCCCCTGCGCCGAACTCGTCCTCATCGGCACCGCGGCCGCCCAGGGCGTGTACGAGCTGGAGACGATCGTCGCCGTGGGGGACCGCGACCGGGGCGTCGTGCCGCCCTGCGGCCGGTGCCGGCAGGTCCTGCTCGACTACTTCCCCGGCATCGAGGTCATCGTCGGCTCGGGCGACCGGGTGCGAGCCGTCCCCGTCGCCGACCTGCTGCCCGAGACCTACGTGTGGGCCGACCACCAGCTCGGCACCGAGTAGGTCACGGGTCGTGGCGGTCGTCCGTGAGGCAGACCGGGAAGTCCGGGTGCGAGGACCACGCGGCGAGGCCCTCGACGGCCACCGCCCAGGCACGGGCGGCCTCACCGGCCTCACCCCGGTCCAGGGCCTGCTCCGTCCGGGCGAGGTGCTCGTCGACCGCCCGGGACCAGGTCGCGAACGCCGCGTCGACATCACGGCTCGTGCCCCACTGCCCCACCGCGTCGGCCTGCTGCCGACGGGCGGCGACGAACGCCCGGGCAGCAGCCAGCTGTTCGGCGGTCGGAAGGCTCTCGCTCGTGCTCATGCCCGGTCCTCGGTGGCCGTGCCGCCCGCACGCCCCACCCGCTGCGGGTCCTCGACGGGACGGCGCCGTGATCCTCGGCTGCCCAAGCTACCCCGGCGCCACGGCGACAGGCGCGATCCGCGGAGCCGTCCGCGCGCCGGGCCGCAGCCGCACGCCGCTGCGGCCGTCCCCGGGGTACGAAAACGGGATGACCGGGACAGCCGGGCCGTGCACAATCCCGGCATGGGATCCGACCACAGTGGCGCGAGCCCGGGCGCCGACACCGACCGTCTGCTGCGACGGCTCGACCGCGCCGTGCGCAGCGGCGAGCTGATCCGCGTCGGCCGGAGCATCCGCGGCGCCGACCGCATCGACGGCTTCGCCGTGGCCGCATCGCCCGGCTGGACGGTGCTCGCCGTCTGCACGGACGTCCAGCTCGACGGGTGGTCGGCGGTGCGGACGGCGGACATCACCGAGGTCCGCCGCCGGGGCGACGACACCTGCCTGACCATCAGGGCGCTGCGCCGCCGCGGGCAGTGGCCGGTGCGCCCGCCCCTGCCCGCCGTCCCGCCCGACGACCTGCCCGGGCTGCTGCAGGCAGCCGGCCGCGGATTCGGCCTGATCGCGGTGGGCCGGGAGCGGCAGCAGCCTGACGCCTGCTGGATCGGCGCCGTCGCGGAACTCCGTCCGAAGTCGCTGAGGCTGCACGAGGTCGACCCGGACGCCCGGTGGCACCCCGACGTCTCCGGGTTCCGCTTCAAGGACATCACCAGGATCGACTTCGGCGGCCGCTACGAGCAGACCCTGCAGGAGTTCGCCGGCCCGCGCCGCTGACGCCCCGCAGGGCCGTCCGGGTCAGGGCAGCGGCTCGCCGCGCGCCGCCAGCCACAGCTCGTACCACTCCTCGTGGCCGAGGTCCGGGTCACGGACGGCGGCATCCCGGCAGGCCCGGATGCGGCCCGGATCCGCCGTGCCGACCACCGGGACGATCCGCGCCGGATGCCGCTGCAGCCACCACAGCACCACCGTCTCCGGCGTGGTGCCCTTCGCCTCCGCCAACTCGGCGACCAGCCGCGCCGTCCGCCGCTCCCGGTCCGTCCGCTGGCGGCCGGTGAAACGGCCCTGCGCGAGGGCGCCCCAGGCCTGCAGCCGGACACCGTTGCGGCGGCAGTACTCGACCGTCCCGAACGGGAACCCGTTGCCGGCCGCCGCGGCCGTGTTGACCAGCACCCCGGCCTCCAGCCAGTCCCGCTGCGCCAGGCTCATCTCCAGCTGGTTCGCCACCAGGGGCACGTCCAGGTGCGCCTGCAGGTCCTCGATCTGCGCCGTGCCCATGTTGGACACGCCGAACGCCCGGACGAGGCCCTGCCGATGCAGCGACATCAGCGCCTCGGCGACCTCCGCCGGATCGGCCAGCGGGTCGGGACGGTGCAGCAGCAGTACGTCCAGGACATCGGTGCGCAGCCGGGTCAGGCTCTCCTCGACCCGCCGGACGATGCTGCTGCCGCGCAGGTCGTAGATGCCGGGCCGGTCGCCGTCGGCGAGCCGGATGCCGCACTTGGTCTGCAGGGTGATCCGCTCACGCAGGCCGGACGCACGGGAGAGCACCTCGCCGAAGACCGCCTCCGACTTGCCACGCCGGTAGATGTCCGCGTGGTCGAACACCGTGATGCCGGCGTCCAGCGCCGCCCCGACGGCCGCCTCCGCCGCGGCGACGTCCGCCGGACCGTACCCCTCGGAGTCCCAGTCACCGCCCAGCCCCATGCAGCCGTACAGCAGGCGCTCCCCGCCCGGGCGTGTCGTCGTCATGCGGCCACCCTAGGCCACCTCCTTCGAGCTGCTCGCGGCCGGCGGTCGGGGCGGGGGCGCGTGGTGCGCGGCCGGGACGAGCGCGAAAACCCGTCACCTCCGTGGGGTCCGCGTCGTAGGCTCGGCGCATGTTCGATCATGATCATGCAGAACCGGCCGGTGACATGGCGCCCGTGACGGCCGAGGACCTCGCCGAGGGCGTACGGCTCGTCGTCGCGCTGCTGCGCCGGCCCGTGGCACTCGCCGCGGACTGGGGGCGGCCCGCCGGGAGCCCGGGGTGGAGCTGCTGGGAGACGGCCGAGCACCTGGCCGACGACCTCTTCTCCTACGGCGCGCAGCTGGGCCCGCAGACGCCCCCGGCCGACACGCACGTGCCGTTCGTCTGGCGGCGGGAGGCACCGGGCAGGCCCGCCAACGTCATCTTCGCCGAGCGGGGGAGCGGTCCGCAGGGCATCGTCCAGGTGCTGGAGTCCTGCGGCGCGCTGCACGTGGCGATGGTGCGGACGGCGTCGCCGCAGGCCCGTGCCTTCCACGTGTTCGGGACGACGGATCCCGAGGGCTCCGCAGCCATGGGCCTGGTCGAGCTGTTCGCGCACGCCGAGGACCTGGCACAGGGGCTCGGGCTCGACTGGCGGGCCCCCGCGCCGGTCTGCGCCCGCGTGCTGACCCGCCTGTTCCCCGGCGCCCCGACCGACACCGACCCCTGGGCCACCCTGCTCTGGGCGACCGGCCGCGGCGAACTCCCGGGACGGCAGCGGCTCACCGAATGGCGCTGGGACAGCACCCCGCGAACCTGACCGGAGGGCGGCTCGCGGGGACATCGGCCGCCGGGAGCCGTCACGGTCCGGTGCGGGCGCGCAGGGCGGCGGTGAACCAGGTGAACACCGGGGCCAGGCCGGGTGGGACGGGCCAGCCGTTGACGACGGCCAGCAGGTGCCAGTACCGCTCCGTGCGGGGGTCGCCGGCGATCTCCAGGCGGTCCAGCAGCCAGTGCCGCAGTTCGCTGTCGTCGGGGCGATCGAACGTCCGCGCGTACCGGGCGGTGAGCCCGTCGACCACGGCGGCCGCCTCGGGCGACTCCGGTGCGACGCCGGCGGCGAGCGAGCGGCCGACGGCTTCGCGGACGGCCTCGGTGAGCTCGTGGTGCAGGCCGGTGGCGTCGCCGCGGGCGCGCTCGGCCGCCTGGTACTCCGCCATGCGGCGGACGGCCGCGCGGAAGTCGCCGTCCCGCGTGAGTTCGGCCAGTTCGATCCAGGCGTCGACCTGGTCGGGTTCGGGGTCGTCCGGCAGCTCCGGCCCGGCCGAGCGCAGCATCTCGACGAAGTCGGCGTTGGCGTCCAGCCCGCCGAAGGTGGCGTCGATGAAATCGTCGATCAGGCTCCGGCGTTCGGCGTCGGAGAGTGTGGCGAGCTTGTGCATGAGTTCCGTCTCCTCGGGGGTCGAGCCCTTCTTGGCCACCGCGCGGAGCACCGCCCGGCGCAGCCGGAGGGTGCGGATCTGCACCTCCAGTGCGTCGGCGTGCGCGGCCGCGACCTCGGGCACCGAGACCTCCCGGTCCAGTACCCGCCGGATGACGGCGAGGTCCAGTCCCAGGTCGCGCAGGGTGCGGGCCAGGTCGAGGCGCGCGAGCGCACCGATGTCGTAGAGCCGGTAGCCGGCCGGGCTGCGGTCCGTCGGCGGCACGATCCCGGCGTCGGACCAGAACCGGATGGTCTTGACCGTCAACCCGGTGCGCCGGGCCAGGGCCCCGATCGTCAAGAGCGTGTCGCCGTCCATGCCCCCACCCTCGCGTCTCCCCCCACGGGAGACTCAAGTCCCGCCTCCCCGCGGCACATTCCCGTCCGTCGTGTCGGTCAGCGGCCATGACGGCCCCGCGCCGATGGGCTCGGTGGACCGGCGCCGCGCCGTGGTCCTCCTCACGGCCCCGCCGTTCGCCGGGCGGAGCGCCCCCGGCTGTCGGCCGCGGGCGCCGCCGCCGTCGGGGGTGACGTCAGGCGTGGTGGTGGAGGACGGCGTCCTTGAGGTTGCGCGTCTCGGGCGGCAGCGGCTTCGTCCGGGACAGCCGCACCGCGACACCGCGGGCCAGGTCGAAGGCGTCGACCGGGTCGGGGCGGTTCGCCCACGGGCCGGCGCCGCACCAGCGTCCGATCAGCCGGAACTGCTCCACGGAGGCCGCGTGCAGACCGGCCTTGCCCAGGTGGTCGGCGAGCAGGTGCCGCAGGGCGGGCAGGCGGGGATTGTCTGCAGGGACGGCCGCGAGGGCCGCCGCAACGGCCTTGAGCCGCCGCTTGCCGGCCCGGGTGCGGGGGAGGGCACGGAGGCCGCTGCGGCTCTCCAGCTCGGACAGCGCGTGCACGTAGATGCCGGCCAGCGGGCTGCCGACCGGGGCCTTGTCCATGGCCCGGCGGGCGAAGGCCATCATCTTCCGGTTCGTGCCGTACCACTTGGCGCACCAGTACTGCATGCCCTGCCAGTGCCCCTCGTAGTGGTACGGCGCGCGCGTGACCAGGCCGTCCCAGAGCGGTGCGAACCGGTCCGGCGTGTACTGGGCGCCGCGAGCCGCCAGCACCATGACCACCCACGGCCCGGGGTTCTCCGGCGCCAGCAGCGCCGCCCGGTGCGCCGCCTCGATCGCGGCCGGCAGCAGTCGGCGGAACTCGGCCATCCGCGCGGCCGGGACCTCGTGCGCGAAGCCGCTGCCGCGGATCGCCCACGCCCGGCTCACCATGTGCTTGGCCTCCAGGGTGGCGGCGTCGCAGCTGCCGGGGTCGGCGGCCCGCCACGCCGTCAGCCAGTCGTCGTCCTGCTCGGCGATCTCGGCGAGCAGCTCCAGCCTCGACCAGCGTTCGTCCCAGTCCTCGCCGGCCGCCTCGACGTGCGCGGCGGCCGGCCGCCAGTTGCCGCTCCAGGCGGCCTCGGCCAGCGACTGGACGGCCGCGCCGCGGTCCGCGGGCGCCGGCGGGCCGGCCCGGTGCGGGTCGAGCACGGCACGCGGGACCAGCCCGTAGGCGGCGGGATCGAAGACGGTGCGGGCCCATGCGGCGGCCCTGGAGGTGCGGTAGGGGCCCCGGAACCAGGTGATGAAGTAGGTCCCGGCGATGATGATCAGCAGCAGACTCACGGCGGAGGATCATGGCAGGTCGCGAGAGCCGGGAGCAACGGGAAAAGGGCCCGCCGGCCCCCGGTCCGCCGCGCCCGAACGGCCGGGCGGCCGCGGCCGCCCGGCCCACCCCGACGGCGTTCGGCCCTACGGCGGTTGTGGCGCCCGCCGACTGAGCAGGCTCAAAAGGGGACGACCGGCCGGTCGTCCACCACGAACCACCGTGCGGCGCGCCGCACCCGACCCGGAGGACCCCGGTGCCGCTTCCCTCGGAACCACTGCGCAAACTCGGCTTCCTGACCATCGGCCTGTTCGACGAGGCCGACCCCGGACGCGGCCACGAGTCCACCCTGCAGCTCGTCGAACTCGGCGAACGGCTCGGCTTCGACAGCGCCTGGCTGCGCCACCGGCACCTCCAGTTCGGCATCTCGTCCCCGGTGGCGGTGCTGGCCGCGGCCTCGCAGCGGACGAGGCGCATCGAGCTCGGCACCGCGGTCATACCGCTCGGCTGGGAGAACCCGCTGCGCCTGGCGGAGGACCTCGCGACCGTCGACGTCCTCTCCGGCGGCCGTCTCAACCCGGGTGTCAGCGTCGGCCCGCCGATGCACTTCGAGCGGGTGCGCGAAGCCCTGTACCCCGACACCGCCGACGCGGAGGACTTCGGGTTCGCCCGGGTGCGCCGTCTGCTCGACCTGGTCGGCGGCAAGCCCGCCAGTGACTTCCGCGGCACCGAGGGCATCGAGGCGTTCTCGGACCGGGTCCAGCCGCACTCGCCGGGCCTGGCCGCCCGCATGTGGTACGGCGCCGGCAGTCTGGGCTCGGCCCGGCAGGCTGCCGAGAACGGGATGAACCTGCTGGTCAGCAGTGTGGTGAAGGCCGAGGAGAGCGAGGACTTCGGTGCCGTGCAGCTCTCCCACGTGCGGGCGTTCCGGGAACGCCACCCCGACGGCGCCCGCGCCCGGGTCTCGCAGGGGCTGGTGGTGATCCCCACCGACAGCGCCACCCCCGCCCAGCGCGCCAGGTACCTGGAGTACGCCCGCGCCCGGCTGCCGCGCACCACCGCCCCGCAGGGCCCGGCCCGCCTGCTCTTCGCGCCCGACCTGGTCGGCAGCTCGCAGGAGATCGCGGAGCGGCTCCACGAGCACCCCGCCTTCCGAGAGATCGACGAGGTGGCCTTCGCGCTGCCGTTCACCTTCGAGCACGAGGACTACGTGCAGATCCTCACCGACATCGCCACCGCCCTCGGCCCGGCGCTGGGTTGGCGTCCCGCCTCCACCTGAGCACGCGGGCGACGGTGGCTCAGCGCGCGGGCAGCCGTACGGGCGCGGAGGGCGGGCCCTCGCGTCCGGCCCGGTCCACGCAGGTGACGGCGAACCAGGGGCCGGCGGCGGCTGACGGTGGCCGGTACCGGTGGACGGTCAGGGCCGGCAGCAGCGCCACCAGCCGGGCCGGATCGGCCGGCGGGTTCGGGCCCGGTGGGGTGTCGTACGCGTAGACGGCGAACAGGAAGGGGTGGGGGCGGCCGGAGCGCGGCGCCGGGGTGATCTGCAGCTGCCGCCGGTCGGGGGAGGTGTGCAGGGCCGGTGCCGCGGGCGGCGTCGCGCCGGCCAGCCGTGGCAGCAGCGGGACCAGCGCGGGACGGCTCCAGTGGTCGGCCGCGAGCATGTGGATCGCGCCGATCCGGTCGGTGTGAGCGCTGCGGGCGCTGAAGAAGACGTCCCCGCCGATCGATCCGACGGCTGCGTTGAGTGCGAGGTGGCGGGAGAGCTCGGCCGGGTCCTGCCAGGGCGCGGGCCGCCCCGGGGCACCGGGCCGGGAGGCGGACTGGCCGATCCACAGCTGGGTGCCGGTGCCCGCCACCTGGGCGGCCCACCAGCGCGCGAGGACGGCGTAGTCGGCGATCTCGAAGCCGATATGCCAGTACAGCTGCGGTGCGATGTAGTCGACCCAGCCCTTGCGCACCCACCCCCGGGAGTCGCAGTACTGCGCGTCGTAGGACTGCAGGGCGGTGGTCGCGGACCCGGCCGGGTCGGTGGACCGGTTGCGCCAGACCCCGAAGGGGCTGATCCCGTACACGGCGTCCGGCCGGGCCGCCCGCACCCGGTCGCGCAGCTGCCGGACGGTCAGGTCGATGTTGTCGCGCCGCCACGCGGCCCGGTCGCTGAAGCCGCGGCTCTCGGCGGCGAAGGCCTCGCCGTCGGGGAAGTCCCGGCCGTCGGGCGCAGGGTAGGGGTAGAAGTAGTCGTCGATGTGGACGCCGTCGACCTCGTAGCGGGTGACGGCGTCCATGACGGCGTCCAGGACGAACTCCCGGACTTCGGCGAGCCCCGGGTCGTAGTACAGCTCGCCGTCGTAGGCGACCGCCCAGTGGGGGTTGCGGCGGGCCGGATGGTCGGGCACCAGTCGGCCGGGATCGGCGTGGATCGCGATCCGGAACGGATTGAACCAGGCGTGGAAGGCGAGGCCGCGCTCGTGCGCGGCGCGGATCGCGAACGCCAGCGGGTCCCAGCCCGGATCGCGCCCCTGAGCACCGGTCAGCCACTGCGACCAGGGCTCGAACCGGGACGGCCAGAGCGCATCGGCGGTCGGGCGGACCTGGACGAACACCGCGTTGAAGCCCGTCGCCACCGCCGCGTCGAGCATCGCCGTGAAGTCGGCCCGCATCTGCTCGGGGCCGAGCCGTCGCCGGTCCGGCCAGTCCGTGTGGTTGAGGCAGGCGATCCACAGGCCGCGCATCTGCCGCTTCACCGGGGGCGGCGCGACCGACTCGGCCGGCAGTGTCCCGGGGGGACCGTCCTCGTGGCGGGCCGGGGGAGCGGCGGCACCTGTGCAGACCGCTGCTGCCAGTGCGGCCAGGACCTCCCGGCGGCGGGGAGGCCGCGGCCCGGGCGCCGTCATCGGGTGCCGGCCGGCGACAGGGGCCGGCCCGCCCCTGGAGGGGCCGCGAGGCGGGCCGCGGTGACGGGCACCGCCGCCGACCTGCGTGCGGCGGCCGGGGCGCAGCGGGTGCGGTGCAAGGGGTTCCTCCTCGGTCGGGAGGACCGTCCCCCGCACGGGCCGCTGCGACGGGGACGGCGCCGGCCCGTCCCCCGAACGGGAGACCGGATGCCGCCGAATGCAGGGCAGGTGCCCTTCGCGCCGCCGGTGGGTCAGTGGACCGGGAGGAGCAGGTCGATCCCCTGAGGACCGGTTCGGTCACCTGCGCGGGGTACGGCGCCTCGACGGCGTGACCCGGGTGCACTGCGGACGACGACCGCCGCCGGCAGCGGTCGTACCCGGCGGGCCGGCCCGGTCACCGCCGCCTCACGGCGGCCGGTCGACCGGCCGCGGGAACGCGAGACGGCGGCACGGTCCAGGACCGTGCCGCCGCACCGGAGTTGCCGGGTCAGGCGACGCTGACCGCGCTCCAGGCCGCCGCGACCGCGTTGTACTCGGCGCTGCCGGAGCCGTACAGGTCCTTGGCCGCGTTCAGGGACGCCGTGCGGGCGCCCTTGTAGTCGGTGGTGGACGTCATGTAGACGGTCAGCGCCCGGTACCAGATCTTGGCGACCTTCTGGTTGCCGATGCCGGTCACCGTGGAGCCGTTGCAGGTCGGGCTGTTGTAGGTGACACCGTTGATCGTCCGGCTGCCGCTGCCCTCACTGGCGAGGAAGAACCAGTGGTTGCCCACGCCGGAGGAGTTGTGCACGTCCAGCTGGCCCACCTTCTTGCTCCAGCAGTCGGCCGAACGGCCGTCCAGCGAGGGCTTGTCGAAGCGGCGCAGCCACGGCGGGGTCGACTGGTCGCTGAACAGGTAGTCGGGGGTGTCGATGCTGTTGTTGGCGTACCACTCGACCATGGTGCCGAAGATGTCGCTGGTCGACTCGTTGAGGCCGCCGGACTCGCCGCTGTAGCGGAGGTTGGCGGTGGCGCTGGTGACGCCGTGGGTCATCTCGTGGCCCATGGTGTCGAGGTCGACCTGCTCCGGGTCGGTGGTGCCGTCGCCGTCGCCGGTCATCATGCAGAAGCAGCTGTCGGACCACTGGGCGTTGTCCCACTTGGTGCCGACGTGCACGAAGACGGTGGCGCCCTTGCCGTCGTTCTTGATGCCGTTACGGCCGAAGGTGTTCTTGTAGTAGTCGTACGTCCAGGCGGTGTTGGCGTGGGCGTCGACGGCGGCGGTGGCGCGGTCGGTGGAGAACTTCCGGCCGTCGCCCCAGATGTTGTCGGCATCGGTGTACAGCGTGCCGGAGCTTGCGTTCAGGCTGCTCGCGGAGACGTTGCGGGCGTCCTTGGTGATGGTGCCGCGGGTCGGGTCGATCAGCGCGTACAGGCCGGTGGACTGCAGCGTGGTGTCGATCGTGACGGTGCCGGTGTACTCCGAGCGGCCGGTGCCGGAGGCCTCGTGCTCGGAGTCGAACTGCTCGATCTCGGCACCGGTCGTGGCGTCGGTGACGACGATCCGGCCGGAGGGCTGGCCCTGCTTGCCGAGGCCGCTCACCGTGGTCTGCCAGGCCAGACGTGCCGTGCCGTCGGCGGCCCAGACGACCAGTTGGGGCTGGGAGGTGGCGGACGAGATGCCGGGTGCGGCGGCCAGCGCCTTCGCGGCGGTGGTCTGTGCGGGGACCTTGGGGACGGTGGTGCGGACGGCGGGGCTGTGGCCCTTCGCCCGGGTCGAGTCCGTGAGTCTGCCGCGGGCGTCCTGATGCACCACCAGGTCACCACCGATCACCGGCAGGCCCTGGTAGGTGCGGTCGAAGCGGACGTGCTGGGTGCCGTCGGGGTCGATCAGGACGTCCTTGACCAGGAGGTCCTGCCCGGCGCCGAAGCCGAACAGTTCGGCGTTGCGGGCGACGTTGGCCTTGGCCTTGGCGATCGCGGTGTCCCGGCCGGGGCCGGCGGTGGCGGAGGTGGTGGAGATCTGGACGCCTGCGGCGACAAGGGCGGCGGTTGCCGCGAGGGCGCCGGCCGTGAGGGTGCGCCGGCGCGAAGAGGAGGTGGGGCCCACTCTGTACTCCAGTCGGTAGCTGCTGGGTGCCGACTGAGAGCTTGGCCGTGAACAGACAAACAGTTCTACGAAACAGTATTGAATTTGACCATTCCGTAGCCGAAGGCCTGATGAATTCCGATCGAATCCGACCGAAATGAACAAGGGTCAGCGCACGCGCAAGGGGCGCGTGGGATGTTCCCACGCGCCCCTTGATCGAGCGGATCGAGCGTGCCTAGCTCAGCGACCGCAGCGCCGTGGCGTCGAAGGGCTTCAGCTCGTCGTGGCGGCCCTGAAGGACCTTCAGCGCCCAGTCCGGGTCCTGGAGGAGGGCGCGGCCGACCGCGACCATGTCGAACTCGTCGCGCTCCAGGCGGTCCAGCAGGTTGTCGATGCCCTGCACCGGGGAGCCCTCGCCCGCGAAGCCGCGGATGAAGTCGCCGTCCAGGCCGACCGAGCCGACGGTGATGGTCGGCCGACCGGTGAGCTTCTTCGTCCAGCCGGCCAGGTTCAGGTCCGAGCCGTCGAACTCGGGCAGCCAGTAGCGGCGGGTGGAGGCGTGGAAGGCGTCGACGCCGGCGGCGGCCAGCGGCGCCAGGATCGCCTCCAGCTCGGCCGGGCTCTCGGCGAGCCGGGCGCTGTACGCCTCCTGCTTCCACTGCGAGTAGCGGAAGATCACCGGGAACTCCGCGGAGACGCGCTCGCGCACCGCGGCCACGATCTCGGCCGCGAACCGCGTCCGCGCCACCGGGTCGCCGCCGTACGCGTCGGTGCGGCGGTTCGTCCCCGCCCAGAGGAACTGGTCGAGCAGGTAGCCGTGGGCGCCGTGCAGCTCGACGCCGTCGAAGCCGATGCGCTCGGCCGCCGCGGCGGCCTCGGCGAACGCGCCGATGACGTCGTCCAGGTCGCTGCGGGTCATCGCCCGGCCGGTGCCCTCGGTGCCGTCGATGCGCAGGCCCGAGGGGCCGACGGCGGGGGCGTCGGCGAAGGGCGGCTCGCCCTGCTTGCGCACCATGCCGATGTGCCACAGCTGCGGCACGATCGTGCCGCCCTCGGCGTGGACGGCGTCGGCGACCTTCGCCCACCCGGCGAGCTGCTCCTCGCCGTGGAAGCGCGGCACGCGGTCGCTCTGCCCGGCCGACTCGTGGCCGACGTAGGTGCCCTCGGTGACGATCAGGCCGACGCCCGCGGCGGCCCGCCGGGCGTAGTACGACCGGACGTCCTCGCCCGGGACGCCGCCCGGGGAGAACATGCGCGTCATGGGCGCCATGGCGATGCGGTTCGGGACGGTCAGCCCGTTCAGCGCGACGGGACGGGACAGCAGGTCGGCCGCGCGGTTGGCGGACGATGCGGTGACGGTCATGGGTTGAGTTCCTCGCAGGCACCGGACGACGACGTATGTACGTGCATGTACTGGTGTCTGCTAACCGCCCCCGTCGCGGTCGCATTCCTCCCGGCCGTCGGCCGTCCGGTGATCCCGATCACACCCGGGCGGCCGCCCGCCCCGGCCTCAGGCCGCGCAGAGCCCGCGCGGCAGTTCGACGACCTGGGCGCCGGTGCTGTGCAGGAACCCGGCCACCGACCGCGCCGTGGGCTCGTCCAGGGAGAAGGCCCACGGGCCGGGCACGAGCACGGTGTCCACGTCGCCGGCCGCGGCCATGGCGAGCAGGCTGCGCAGCCCGGCCCGCTCGAGGCAGGACGAGCCGACGCTGTCGATCAGGACGCGCGGGCAGGCGAGGCCGAGCGCGGCGGCGTGGTCCTGCAGGGCGTGCAGCTGGCTGAGCATCTCCCAGCGGTCGTACGGATAGCAGCGCAGGTAGATCGCCGCGCGGGCGCGGGCGGGGCTGAGGGTCATCGTCGTCCCTTCGGCAATGGGCTGCCCGCCGCCGGCGCTCCGTGCCGCGCCCCGGGGGAGCCCGAGGGCCGGTGCGGATCGGCGCCGCGGCGGGTGTGGCCGTGTACTGCCGAAGGGGGGCGCGGGGGTGGTGCGCGTCGCCCCGCGGGAGGTGGGTCACCGCGGCCGAGGCGTCCATCGTGACCCATTGTGTCCGTATTTGTCTAGACCTACTCGCCGGTGTACCCGGATGCCGGGCCGTCCCGGGGCGCCCGGAGGCCCCCTCCGACGTGCGCACGGGCCCGGTCGGCGCACGGCCGGCCGGGCCGAACGATTCGGTGGTTCGGGCGGCGAGGTCCCTACGCAGCGTGTCGCGCGCGGTCCGGACGGCGATGTCCGGGGTGTGCGTCCCGCGCAGCGCGTCGGGCATCGTGTCGCGCCGTCTCCGGCGGTGGCGTGCCGGGGCTCGCCGGGCGGATGCGGACTCCGGGCCTACCGACGGTCGTGCCTCACCGGCGGCGAAGGGACCGGAAGGGCCACGGCCGGGTCGAACCGGCGATCCGCCGCGTCGTGTGCGCCGTCGACGACACCGGGGAGCCCGTCGGACCGGCCGAGCAGCCGGGCCGAGGTGCCAGGGCGCCCCGCTCAGGCGGCGGCAGCCGTCCGGCGCCGGGTCAGCCGGGGGCGCAGGCCGACCAGGAGCGCGGCGACGGCGGCCCAGAGCGTGAGTGTGACCACCGGGCCGGCCAGGTGGGCGCCGCCGTAGTAGCTCAGGTCGCTGATCGCGCGGACGGCCGCGCCCGGCGGCAGCAGCGCCGAGACGGCGCGGGCCGCGCCCGGCAGCAGGTCGGCGCCGATGGTCGCCCCGCTGGTGGCGTTGCCGATCGTGAGCAGGACCAGCGTCGCCACCGGGAGGCCCACCGGGCCGAGGTAGGTGCCGAGCAGCTTGGTGGTGAAGGCCGCCGCCGCGGCCAGCAGGGAGAGCGTGAACACCAGCGGCAGGACGGGTGCCGGCACCGCCCCGAGGACCGGTCCGGCGATGACCGCGCCCACCGTGCCGATCGCCGCGGAGGTGCCGAGCAGTAGCCAGAACCGGTGGCGCAGCCGCAGCAGTCCGGCCAGGCCGAGCGCGTTCGAGCCCAGCACGAATCCGGCCAGCGTCACGCCGAAGGCCATGTAGAAGCCGGCCACGCCGCGGGCGTCGAAGTGCGCGAGCGGTACGACGTCCACCGTGCTGACCCGGTCGCCCGCGCCCTGGGCGTAGGCGTCCACCAGTCGCGTCACGGCGGTGGTGGTGGACGTCCCGGCGGCCCCGGCGGTCTGCAGGTCGAGCCGGGCGGGCCCGTCGGCGGAGAGTGCGGCCACCACGTCGCCGTGCTCCACCGCGTGGCGTCCGGACGCGGCGTCGGCGACCGGGTGCACCTCGACGCTGTCGCCGAGCGCCCGACCCACCCGGTCCGCCAGGACGGATCCGGTGACGGCGATCGGCACCCGGTGGGGCTGCGGGTCGCGCTGCAGGCCCACGTAGGAGGTGATGAAGGCCGCGGCGACGACCAGCGCGATCACGACCGGCTGGAGCCAGGCCCGCAGCGGCGGCCGGCGGCCGCCCCGGCTCATGGGCTCGGGAGGGGTGGCGGGTGCCGGGGTGGCGGGCGCGAGTGCGACGACGGGTGCGGGGGTGTGCTCGGGGGCGGACGTGGAGGCGGTGTCCATGGCAGGGCTTCCTGGTGGGGCGTCGGTGCGGGTGCCGCGGCGTGCCGGGCGGTGCACCATCGATGAATGCGAGCATATGCTCCTATTGGCCGAGCGGCAAGACGGTCCTCGCTTGTGCGAGCACATGCTCCTATCCTGGAGGGGAGGCTTGGAGGAGACCATGACAGCTGCGCCGGCGAACGCCGCCCTCGCGTGCAACAATCTCGCCCTCCGCAAGGCGGCGCGGTACCTCGGCGCCACCTACGACAAGGCCCTCGCCGAGGCCGGCCTCCGGGCCACCCAGTTCAGCATCCTCCAGGTGCTGAACACGCACGGCGAGACCATGATCACCAGCCTCGCCGAGTCGATCGCCATGGACCGCACCACCCTGGCCTCGAACCTCAAGCCGCTCGCCCGGGAGGGCCTGGTGACGGTGGAGCCCTCGCCGACCGACCGCCGGGCGCGGATCGCCGCGATCACCGCGGACGGCCGGGCCCGTCTCGCCACGGCGATGCCGCTCTGGCAGGAGGTGCAGGCGAAGTTCGAGGCCGCCTTCGGCAGCGACGAGGCCGCCGCGCTGCGCACCTCGCTGGACGCCGTCCTCGACACCGGCTTCGAGCCCTGGGCCGAGTAGCGGACGGCGCCCCCGCAAGGCGGGCAGCCGCACCCGCGGGCAGAGCCCGGGCTCAGGGACGCAGGACCGCGCAGGTCGTCGTGCCGTGGGCGTAGATCCTGCCGTCGTGCGTGCCGACCACGCGCGCCTCGGCGGTGGCGGTGGTCCGGCCGACGTGGACGGTGCGTCCCTCGCAGCGCAGCGCCGGGGTGTCGGGCAGGACCGGCCGGACCATGTGCACGCCCAACTGGACGGTGGTGTACGCCGTGCCCGCGGGCAGTCGCGTCATCACCGCCGAGCCGAGCGCCGAGTCCAGCAGCGTCGCCAGGAAGCCGCCGTGGACCGTCCCCATCGGGTTGAGCAGGTGGTCGCCCGGGTCGCCCTCGAACACGGCGAGGCCCTCGTCGACCTCGGTCAGCCGGAAGCCCAGGGTGCTCATGATCGAGGCGGCCGGCAGCCTGCCCTCCAGCGCCGCCCGGAGGATCTCCAGACCGCTCATGCCGAGCAGCTCGGGGGTCGCGTCGGGGCGCGGCCGCCAGCTGTGGGTGCGGACGCGGTCGGCCGGCGTGGGCACGGCGGGAGCGCTGGGCGCGGCGGGCGTGACGGGGGTGTCGTACGTGGTCATGGCTCGACCCTAGGAGCGCCGGAGCGGGCCGGGGAGTGTCGGAACCGGCAGTTCGCGCACCGAATCCGACACCCCTTCGACGCGGTTAGGGTGTCCGGATGAAAGCAGCCGTGCTCGTCCTGGACGGGGCCTTCGACTCCGGGCTCTCCGGCATCCTCGACGTCCTCCACTCCGCCAACGCCCTGCGCGGGCACCTCGACGGGGTGGCGCCGCCGAGGTTCGACATCCGCACGGTCGGCGTGCGGCGCCGGGTGCGGACCGGGCTGGGGCACCGCGTGGACACCGAGAGCGCCGCCGAGGCGGAGGACGCCGACATCCTCGTCCTGCCGGCCCTCATGGAACGCCGGCCGGAGGCGCTCGTCGAACTCGTCGGCTCGCCCGCGCAGCGGGCCGCCCGCCGCATCCTGGCCGAGGCCAGGGAGCGGCGCACCCCGCTCGCCACCTCCTGCACCGGCACCTTCCTGCTCGCCGAGTCCGGGGTGCTGGACGGCCTCCGGGCGACGACCAGCTGGTGGCTGGCCCCGGTGTTCCGCGAGCGCTACAGCCGGGTGGTGGTCGACGAGAGCCGCATGGTGACGACCAGCGACGGGGTCACCACGGCCGGCGCGGCCTTCAGCCACCTCGACCTGGCGCTGGCCATCGTGCGGATGCACAGCCCCGCGCTCGCCGACCTGGTGCGGCGCTACCTGGTGGTCGACGACCGCGCCTCACAGGCCGCGTACACCATCCCGTCCGAGCTGGCCCGGCACGACCCGCTGGTCTCGGCGTTCGAGCAGTGGGTCCGGACCCGGATCGGCGAGCCGCTCTCGATCGCCGAGGCGGCCCGTGCCCTGGGCGTGAGCGAGCGCACCCTGCAGCGCACGGTCACCCGCACCCTGGGCCGCTCGCCGATCCGCCTGGTGCAGGACCTCCGGGTGGAACAGGCCGAGCACCTGCTGCGTACCACCTCGCTGCCGCTGGCGGCGGTCGCCCGGCGGGTCGGCTACGAGGGCCCGGGCCCGCTTCGTGCCCTGCTGCGCGACCGCCGCGGTGTCGGCGCCCGGACCCTGCGGGCCTGACGGGCGACCCGCCCGGCCGCCGAACGTCAGGCGGACTCGGTGGGCAGGCCGGCCGCCACCCAGTCCTGGATGCCCTCGCGGTACTTGCGGACGTTGGTGTAGCCGAGCGCGGTCAGCCGGTCCGCGACCTGGCCGCTGTTCGGGCAGGCCTCGTTGGAGCAGTAGGTGACCACGGCGGCGTCGAGGTCGGGGAGCAGACGCGGGGCGAGCGCGTCCACCTCGGCCCGCACCAGTGCGACGGCGCCGGGCAGGTGCCGGGTGGCGTAGTACACGCCCCCGAGCGTGTCGAGGACGGTGACGCCGCCGGCCTCGATCGCGGCTGCCAGGTCGTCCCGGGTGATGAGCGCGGTCATGTCGTACCTCCACGGGGAGTCGGATTCGGACTATAGTCCGGTTATGGCTTCCGACATTAACGGACCGCAGTCCGGTTCTGCAATCCCCCCGCACCCCGGCGAGTCGCCCGCCGCCGGCCCGGTGGACCTCGAACTGCTCCGCACCCCACCGCCCGTCGAACGCGCCGACGCCGCCCGCAACCGGGCCGCCGTCCTGCAGGCCGCCGCCCGGCTGTTCGCCGAACACGGGGCGGAAGCCGTCTCCATGGACCAGGTCGCAGCTGCGGCCGGCGTCGGCAAGGGCACGCTCTTCCGCCGCTTCGGCGACCGGTCCGGGCTCGCGGCGGCACTCCTCGACGCCCGCGAGCGCGACCTCCAGGACGCGATCCTGCGCGGCCCGGCCCCGCTCGGCCCCGGAGACGGCCCCGACCCGGACCCGGCCGACCGGCTGACCGCCTTCGTCGACGCCTACCTCGACCACCTGCTGGCCCACCTCGACCTGGTGCGGATGTCCGAGACCGCCACCCGCGGCGCCCGCTACCGCATCGGCGCCTACCGCTTCTGGCACCGGCACACCGCGATCCTGCTCGCCGGACGCTCCGAGGACCCGGACCACGACGCACACGCACTGCTCGCCCCGCTCGCGGCCGAACACCTCGCCGCACTCCTGCCCGAACTGGGCGAGCAACGGATCCGGGCCGGCGCCCGCCGGCTCGCCACCCGGCTGGCGGCGCCCGGGCCCGCCTGACCGGCCGCCGCCCGGGCCCGCCTGACCGGCCGCCGCCCGGCAGCCGTCGACCTCCTCGCACCCGATGCGGTCGACCCCCTCGCACCCGATGTGGTTGCCCCGGGCTCCCACTGCCCCGGGTGCCCTGGGAGACGACAATGGAACGAGGTCCGGCCGGGCGAGCCGGCGCCCTCGTCCGCCGCCGTCACGGCCCTCGTCGTCACGACTGGGGGACACCCTCATGGGACAGGCAGCCATCAGCGTCGTCGGCCTCAGCAAGCGGTTCGGTGCGGTGACCGCGCTGGACGGGATCGACTTCGACGTCCCGGCCGGCAGCATCTTCGGCCTGCTCGGGCCCAACGGCGCGGGCAAGACCACCGCGATCCGGATCCTCACCACCATCCTGCGGCCGAGCGGCGGCCGGGCCGTCGTCCTCGGACACGACGTCGTCCGCGAGGCCGCCACCGTCCGCCGACTGATCGGCCTCGCCGGCCAGTACGCCGCCGTCGACCCGAACCTCACCGGACGCGAGAACCTCCGGCTGATCGGACGGCTCACCCAGCTGCCCCGCCCCCGGATCCGCCCCCGCGCCGCCGAACTGCTCGACCGCTTCGACCTCGCCGACGTCGGCGACCGCCCCGTACGCACCTACTCCGGCGGGCTGCGCCGCCGCCTCGACATCGCCGCCGCCCTCGTCCCCGACCCACCCGTGCTCTTCCTCGACGAGCCGACCACCGGCCTCGACCCGCACAGCCGCACCGCCCTGTGGGACCTGATCCGCGAACTCGTCCGCGACGGCACCACCGTCCTGCTCACCACCCAGTACCTCGAGGAGGCCGACCGCCTCGCCGGCCGGGTCGTGGTCGTCAACGAGGGCCGGATCATCGCCGACGACACCCCCGCCGCCCTCAAGACCCGGCTCGGCAACACCGTGATCGAACTCGGCATGGGCGACGAGACCCGCGCCTCGCAGGCCGCCGGCCTCCTCACCGAGCGCCTCGGCGAGCCGCCCGAACGCGAGGGCGTGCTGCTCCGGCTCGCCTCCCGGGACGGGTCCCGGCTGCTCTTGGACGTCCTGCACTCCCTGGAGAGCAGCCGGCTCGTCCCGCACACCGTCACCGTCCGCGAATCGAGCCTCGACGACGTCTTCCTCGCCCTGACCGGCCACCGCACCCAACCCGTCCGGTCCGCCCAGGACGGTGCCGACAGCCCGGCGACCCCCGGAGGCACCCCATGACCGCGACCGCCGCCGTGACCGCCACCACCACCGCCGGCCGGCTCGGCACCCGGATCACCGCACCCGTGCGGGACGGACTCGCGGTGGCCTGGCGCAACCTCATCGCGCTGCGCCGCGTCCCGCGCCTGCTCGTCTTCTCGACCATCCAGCCACTGGTCTTTGTCCTGATGTTCCGCTACGTCTTCGGCGGCGTGGTCGGACCGGCCCTGCCGCCGGGCGTCGGCTACGTCGACTTCCTGATCCCCGGCATCTTCGTGCAGACCGCCGTCTTCGGCTCGATGAACACCGCGATCGGCCTGGCCACCGACATGCAGACCGGACTGATGGAGCGCTTCCGGTCGCTGCCGATGGCGAGATCGGCCGTGCTCTCCGGCCGCACCACCGCCGACCTCGCGCGGAACGTGTTCGTGGTGGCGCTGATGACCGCCGTCGGCTTCGCCCTCGGCTTCCGGATCCACGCCGGCGTTCCGGCCTTCCTCGGCGGGGTCCTGCTGGTGCTGGCCTTCGGCTTCGCCATGTCCTGGATCTTCGCGGTGGTCGGCATGGCCGTCGGCGACCCGGAGACCGCGCAGGCCGCCGCCTTCCCCGTGCTCGCACCCCTGGTGTTCGCCTCCTCGGCCTTCGTGCCCGTCAGCACCATGCCCGGCTGGCTGCAGACCTTCGCCGAGCACCAGCCGGTCTCCAAGACCGCGGAGGCGGTCCGCGTCCTCGTCCTCGGCGGCCCGGCCACCACCGCGGTCTGGGAGGCACTCGCCTGGGACGCCGGCATCGTCGCCGTCTTCGCACCCCTCGGCGTCTGGCTCTACCGGCGGGCCGTCTAGGGCGGTCTGAACGATTCCCGACGCGCGCCGATGCGACGCGACTCGTCGGCAAGCCCTGCGCGGCCTTCGGCCCGGCCGGCCCGGTCGAGGGCGGCGGCGGTCACGGCGCGGCAGGTTCCTCCGGCACCATCGCGAAGGCCTCGGTCTCGACCAGGAAGTCGGGCCGCGCGAGCGCCGTGACCTGCACCGCCGGACTGACGGGCGCGTGCTCGGGGTCGAGCACGTCGTCCCGGACCGTGCGGACCGCCGGCAGGTCGGCGATGTCGGTGAGGAAGAAGGTCAGCCTGACCACCTCCGGCCAGCCCGCGCCGGCGGCGGCGAGGCAGCGCTCCAGATTGGTGAAGACCTGGCGCACCTGGGCGAGCGCACCGCCCTCGCCGACCAGCTTGCCGTTCTCGTCCAGCGCGACCTGGCCGGCGACCGTGACGAACCGCCCCCCGCCCGCTCACCACATGGCTGTACCGGCCGCTCGTACAGCTGGCGCCCCCCAGAGCCGGTGGAGGGCGGTGTGGTGAGGGTCGGTCATCGGGTGGTGGTCGCAGGGCGGCCGGCGCCGCCAAGGGGCTTTCGGCGGGTCCCGAGGCGGTCGGGCGGGGCTGCTCCGGTTCGCGTGCAACCTGATGGGTGGTCAGGAGCGTTGTCCATGTCAGGGGCGGTCGAACAGGTGGCCGGTCCGCGGGCGTGGCCGTTCCCGGCCGGGCCGCACGCACGGCAGCCGACCACCCCGGCTGCCCTCGGACGAGGAACGAGAAGACGATGAGAACCTCACGCGGCCTGGCCGGCCTGCTCGCGGTCGGCGTCGCCGGCGCCGTCACCGTGGCCCTGCTGCCGGGCTCCGACACGGAGTCCGCGGGCCCCGTCCCGTCCGCGGCCGCGGGCAGCGCCACGGGTGCCGCGCCGACGACCCGGGCGCCCGCGCCGTCGCCCTCGCCGACGTGGGACGGCGTCGTCCGGTCGATCGGCGACGGCTCGACCTCCGACACCGGGCCGCAGCCGAACCGGCCGCCCGTCGAGAAGCTCAAACCCGGCGAGAAGCCGCCGCAGTTCGTGGTCTTCTCCTGGGACGGCGCGCTGGAGAACGAGGACCACCTGTTCTCGCACTTCCGCAAGGTCGCGCAGGAGAACGACGCCCACATGACGTTCTTCCTCAGCGGCATCTACCTGGTGCCCAACTCCAAGCGCTCGCTGTACCACCCGCCCCAGCACGCGGCGGGCAAGGCGGACATATCCTTCCCCACCGACGCCCACCTGCGGGCGACCCTGGAACAGGTCCGGCAGGCCTGGCTGGACGGGAACGAGATCGGCACGCACTTCAACGGCCACTTCTGCGGCCCCAAGGGCGGCGGCGACTGGAGCGTCGCCGAGTGGCAGAGCGAGCTGGACCAGGCCCGCTCCTTCGTCACCGACTGGAAGACCAACACCGGGATGAAGGACGAGCCGGCCCTCCCGTTCGACTACACCCGCGAACTGGTCGGCGGGCGCGCGCCCTGCCTGGAGGGCCAGAAGAACCTGCTCGCCGCGGAGAAGGCCTCCGGGTTCCGCTACGACGCCAGCTCGCCCGGCGAGTTCCAGGTCTGGCCGGCCAAGAAGGACGGCATCTGGAACTTCCCGCTGCAGATGGTCCCGTACCCGGGCAAGCCCACCCAGGTCCTGTCGATGGACTTCAACTTCCTCGCCAACCAGTCCGGGGACAGCACCAACGGCGATCCGAAGAAGTACCAGGCCTGGGAGCGGGAGACCCGCGACGGCTACCTCAACGGTTTCGAGCGGGTCTACAACGGCAGCCGCGCGCCGCTGTTCATCGGCAACCACTTCGAGACCTGGAACGGTGGCATCTACATGCAGGCCATCGAGGACGTGGTGAAGAGCGTCTGCAAGCGCGAGGGCGTGCGCTGCGTCTCCTTCAAGGAACTCGCCGACTGGCTCGACGCGCAGGACCCGAAGGTGCTCGAACGGCTGCGCGGCCTCGACCCGGCGCAGCCCGCCGACTGGTCCGCCCTGGTCAAGTAGCCGCACTCCGGGACCGGGCGGCGCCGCCCGGTCCCGGAGTGCGGCCTACCGGCCGTTCAGGGCGCCGCCGGGCTGGCGGGCGTAGGCGGTCCAGATCCGGGTCGGGTAGGTGGAGACCGGGTCGGTGGCCGGTGCGCCGCCGACGCCGTCCAAGGGGAAGAGCGCCATGCTCGCCGGGTCCATCCGGAACATCGCGACGGCGGTGGCGACCTGCCCCCGGTAGCCGACGAACCAGCCGGCGGTGCGGTCCTCGGTCGTCCCGGGCTTGCCCGCCGTACCGGGGCCGGCCGCGGCCGCCTCGCCGGCACTGCCGTTCCGGACGGCCTCCTTCAGCGCTTCGTCGACCCGGTCCGCGACCGGCTCGGGCAGCGCCCGGACGGCAGCCGGCCGGATCAGCACGACCGGTGCGCCGTTGCGGGTCACCGACACCACCGAGTACGGGTCGGTGTGCATGCCCCCGGCCGCGAAGGCGCCGTAGGCCGAGGCCGTCCGGATCGCGCTGGGCCGGGAGTTGCCGAGCGAGAAGGACGGCACCAGGTCGCCGAGGGTCTCCGGCAGAAGGCCGAGCCCGGTCGCGGTCGAGCGGACCCGGTCCAGGCCGACGTCCATGCCGAGCTGCATCATCGGGCCGTTCGCCGACTGGGCGACGGCGTCGCGCAGACTGATGCTGCCCCAGTCCTTGTGGCCCTCGTTGGCGGTCTTCGCCATCTTCCCGTCCCGGCCCCAGTACGGGCCCTCCGGCGTCAGCACCGGGATGCCGTCCCGGCCGTCGTAGCGCGTGGTGGGTGCGACCGGGTTCCGGCCGCCCTCCCGGCCCTTGCGGACGCCCTGGTCGAGGCCGGCCGCGTAGACGATCGGGGTGAAGGCCGTGCCGACCGGGATGTTCGAGGTGTTGGCGTTGTCGAAGCCCTGCTTGAGGTAGTCGGGCCCGCCGTACAGCGCCAGGATCCGTCCGTCCGAGGCGACCGAGGCGGCGCCGATCCGCACGTGGCGGTCAGCCTCCCGGGCCGGGTCCAGCGTCGGACCGGCGCTCTGCACGGCGGCGGTGAGCTCGGCCGTGCGCTGCCGGTCGAAGGTGGTGCGGATCTGGTAGCCGCCCAGGTCGAGCCGGGCGGGCGTGATGCCGGAGTGGGCGACCAGGTAGCTCTGGGCCAGGTCCACCAGATAGCCGGTCTGCCCGCCGAGGCCCCGGGCAACCGGCGGTGCCACCGGCTCCGGGAAGACGGTGTAGCGGGCACGTTCGGCCGCGGAGAGCTTCCCGGTCTCCACCATCCGGTCCAGGACCCAGGACCACCGCTCGACCGCCCTGCGGTGGTTCTCCTGGCCGAGCGACGGGTCGTACAGCGACGCGCCCTTGAGCAGCGCGGCGAGGAAGGCCGCCTCGCTCGGGTTCAGCGCCGACACGTCCTTGCCGTAGTACGCGGCGGCGGCCCGCTGGATGCCGTAGCTGCCCCGGCCGAGCCAGCTGGTGTTGAGGTAGCCGGCGAGGATCTCGTCCTTGCTCAGCCGGCGGTCCAGCTTGACCGCGATGACGATCTCGCTGGCCTTCCGGGAGAGGTCGCGCTCCTGGGTCAGGTAGATGTTCTTGACGTACTGCTGGGTGATCGTCGAGCCGCCCTGCGTGTCGCCGCCGGTCACCATCGCCCAAACGGCCCTGGCGATGCCGCTGGGGGAGACGCCCGCGTCCGAGTAGAAGGTCGCGTTCTCCGCCGCGAGCACCGCCGACCGGACGGACTCCGGAACCTTCTCCAGCGGCACCTCCTGCCGGTTCACCCACCCGGTGCGGGCCATCTCGGTGCCGTCCGACCAGTAGAAGACGTTGTTCTGCTGGGTGGCGAAGGAGTTGAGGTCCTCCGGGACGTGCGTGGTCGCGAACAGCCAGCAGACGGCGCCCACCAGCGCGGCCACCCCGGTCAGCAGAACGGCGAGCAGTTGCCGCCAGGACGGCAGCCAGCGCCGCAGCCCGCGCCGCCCCGGCCGCGGGTAGGCCGGCCGTAACCGTCGCAGCAGCCCGCGGGCCCGCCCGGCCCGGGCACCCGCCCGCCGCCGTCTCCCCGTTCCTGCTCCACCGCTCCGGGGCCGTCCTGGGACACGCACACTCAGCTCCGCTTCGTCGACGACAAGGTCACCCCCCGTCCCTATAGACGCGCGACGCACCCCGTCCGGGCCTTGTGATCTTCGCCATGGTGACGGGGTCTTGCGGACCTGACGGAAACTCACCTCTCGTGCGAGGCAGTGCGCGTGCGGGGCGAGCTGTAGGCGGTGGCATCGGGTGCGGGCCGACTGTCGACCATCCGGACGACCGGTGGATCCCCACCCACGGGGAGAAGGTCTGGACGTCGGCCGGCACTGCCGCGCCAGAGCCGGCGGAAAGACCGTCCACGCCCACCGGGCACCGCCCCCGCCGCCACCCGCACCGACCGCAGCCGGACCCCCGGTGCGGCCCGCCCGTACTCGCCCGCGGCGCCGACCGGAAAATCCGGACCCATCCGCACCTCCGGCACGCCCGAATACCGGGTGTGAGCAACGACCATGACCACCGGACGGGCCGCCGCAGAGCCGGGCTCGGCCGGGCGTGCGCCGCCGGAGCCGTCGGCCTGGCGGCCACCGGTTCGGCACTGACGGCGGGCGACATGGCCGCCGCGATCGACCTCGCCCCGACCTGGCTCAAGGAGTACGCCGTCCGCTCCTTCGGCACCCACGACAAGGCCGTGCTGGTCACCGGCATCCTCACGGTGACGGCCCTGCTCGCCACCCTCGCCGGACTGATCGCCCTGCGGCGGCCCGGCCCCGGCGCGGCCGCCGTCGGCCCGTTCGGCACCGTCGGCATCTGGGCGGCCGCCTCGCGCCCGACCGCCCGGGCCGCCGACACGTACCCGTCCGTCGCCGCGGGCCTCACCGACGCCACCGTCCTGTGGTTCCTGGCCCGTTCGCTGCGCAGCGCCACCACCCGCAACCAAGGCCGCTCCGGAGACCGGCCCGGCCCACCGGGGGACGCCACCCCCGGGCGGGGTCGGCGGACCGTACTTGGCGCCACCGGACCGACGACCGGAGCGGCAGCCCTCGGTGCCGCCGCAGGGCGCCGCCTCCCCGACAGCCGCACCGACGTGGGCCCGGCCGTGCCCGACCTCACCGCCTTCGGCACGCCCACCGCCGACCGCTCCCGCATCGACACCACCCTCACCCTGCCCGGGATCGACTCGCGGAGCTGGTCCCTGCGGATCCACGGCCTCGTCGCATCGAGGTCCGTGCCGCCGACGCGGGCGGCCGGACCCGACCCGAGCCCCGCAGACCCCCGTTCCCGTCCGGTTCGACGGGTTGGCACAACACCGTCGTCACCCTTGTCCGAACTCCCAGGAGGATCCCGTGTCCCGTCTCTCCCGCCCCCAGTCGTTCGCCGTCCTGCTCGCCGCCGGCTCCCTCGCCCTCGGCCTGGGCGCCTGCAGCAGCAGCGGCACCGCCA
>NZ_JAHTIK010000001.1:7694191-7716098 GCF_025655475.1 Kitasatospora sp. DSM 101779
GGCAGCAGCGGCGGCACCGCCACTGACGCCGGCGCGGCCGCCCCCGCGGCCGCCGCGGAGTCTCCGACCGCGCCGGCCACGGCCGCGGGGGCCGCAGCGCCGGCCGGGCAGCCGTTCGGTGCGGGGTGTGCCGCGGTGCCGTCGCAGGGCGCCGGGTCCTTCGCCGGCATGGCCCAGGACCCGGTCGCCAGCGCGGCGTCCAACAACCCGGCGCTGTCCACGCTGGTGTCGGCCGTGACCAAGGCCGGCCTGGTCGACACGCTCAACTCGGCGCAGAACATCACCGTCTTCGCGCCGACCAACGACGCCTTCGCGAAGATCCCGAAGGCCGACCTGGACGCCGTCCTCGCCGACCGGGCCAAGCTCACCAAGATCCTCACCTACCACGCCGTCCCGGAACGCCTCGCCCCCTCCGCCCTGGCCGGCGACCACAAGACCCTGGAGGGCGGCACCGTCAACGTGACCGGTTCCGGCGAGGACTTCACCGTCAACGGCACCGCGAAGGTCGTCTGCGGCAACGTCCCGACCGCCAACGCGACGGTGTACATCGTCGACACCGTCCTGATGCCGACCTCCTGACCGCCCGTCGTCCGCTCCCTGACGGTCTGGCAGCATCGTCGGTGTGGATGCGGGGGAGCGGACGACACCGTACTTCGCCGTCGGCGAGGGGTACGCCTTCTACCGGGGGCCGTTGGCGGACAGCACCCTGCACCGGCACGCCGCCTTCCGGTGTCCTCCGTGCCGTCCGCCAACCGGACGGTGCGGAACGCCAGGCGCATGGCCCGGGTGCGCTGCAGCCCGTAGTCGGCGAGCACCAGCCGTCCGCCGGGCCGCAGCGCGGTCAGCATCGAGCCGAGGACGGCCCGCTGCACCGCGACCGGGCACTGGTGGAGGACGAGGCCGGAGACGACGGCGTCCGCCGCGCCCCCCACCACGGCCACGTCCGCCGAGCCGCAGGCCGACGGGACACCGAGCACCGGCGCCACCGCGGGCAAGGAACCGTGCGGACCTGCGGCCGGCGCGAAGTGGGTCTACGTCGAGGGCATCCATACGGAGACCGCCGGCCTCCTGCTCAACGGCAGCACCCCCCAAGGTCACCTGCCACGGCGGCACCACCGCGCCGACCGCCGAGCGGCAGCCGGACGCCCCACCGACACCTACCCCCTGGCGCCCACCGCCAAGGTGCTGCTGCAGACCCCCGGCAAGCAGCAGTCGCCCGCCGCGACCGCCGACGACCTGGCCAGGCTCTTCAAGGCCCACGGTGACGGCAAGAACGCCTTCGGCGCGTTCGGCTGCGCGGCCGCCGCCCTGCGGGCCGGGGTACCCGCGGTCACCGTGCCGGTCACCGCCGACCAGCCGTTCTGGGCGGGACGGTTGGCCGCCCTCGGCGCCGCCCCCGAGCCGATCCCGTTCCGGACCCTCACGGCCGAGCTGCTCGCCGACGCGCTCCGCACGGCCGTCGGCCGGCCGGAGTTCGCGCGGGCCGCTGCGAAGGCTTCCGAGCACATGGCGGGCGAGGACGGCGCGGGCCGCGTCCTGCGGGCCGTCGGGCGGGTGGCCGGGGCCTGAACGGCCCGGCTGGCGGCGGATCCACGCTGGACGGACAATCCTTCGTGGTCCTGGAAACACCGGAGGCGGCATGACCGATCCGCAGACCATCCTCGAACAGGCCCGCCGGGGCCCCGCACCGGCGAACTGGCGGGTCTTCACCAAGAAGCGCGGGAAGCTCTCCGGCCTCCTGCACGGGTCCTCGCACGACCCCGACCCGCTGCTGGTCATCACCCCGGACGCGGCCGTCGAGTACCGGGACGACCACACCCCACCGGCCGTCGTGGGATTCGACGACCTCGCCGACGTCGAGCTGAAGGTCCGTGGGCAGAGCTTCTCCGACAGCACCCTCGTGAACATCTCCGCGTGGCTCGACCTCCGCTACCGCGACGGAGGCACGGCGAAGTGGCGGCCGGTGTCCTTCGGCGACGACCTGCAGGCGATCCAGGGATTCCTGGAGGCGTACGGCGCCCACAAGGCCCTGCGCGGCGGCTGACCGCGGCGGCTGACCGCGGCGCCGGACCGGGGCCCTGCTGCCATAGGCGAAGGTCCCGTGCCGGAGGGCGAGGGTCCTGTGCCGGAGGGTGAGGGCCGGGGCACGTCCGAACGGCGCTGGAGGCGGCGGAGCCGCCCGCAAGCTCCTCCGGAGCTGGCCCGTCCGGAACCGACCGGGCCGCCGTCCGGGGACGACACTCCTGGGTGCGGTCACGGTGATCCGGCCGGCCGCTCCCGGACCCTGGGCGCGGCTTCGCGGACGTCCCCGTCCTCGTCCGCCGCGAGCCGCTCCAGGGCGGACGTGGCGGCCGGCGCCGGCCGGCGGCCCAGCGACCGGGGGGTCCAGTGGCGGAGCAGGCGGTCCGGGTCGTGGGCGCGGGCCACCAGCAGGTCGGTGACCTCCTCGCTGTGGGTCGGGCCGAGGGCCGACACGGCCGCCCGCCTGACCCCGGGCGCGGGCTCGGCGACCAGGACGGCGCGCGCCCCGCCGCCCCACCGCCGACCGCACCCGCCGTGCTCGCGCCGGCGCCCTGAAGCGCACACGGGATCCGGTCAGAAGCGGCGGCGCCACCACCGACCCGCCGACCTGAGGGTGACCACCAGGAGCAGGATGAAGACGACGCTGCGCCACAGGTCGCCCGAGTTGCCCGTCCGGCCGGTGTAGGCGAGGGCGCCGTAGACGAATGCGGCGCCGTCGATGCCGAGCAGGACGAGCAGCATCCGGGTGTCGAGGGCGAGGGCCGCGACCCCGCCGGCCGGGTAGTCCGGGGCGCGCCGGCCGGGGTAGCCCGGGCGACGGGACGGCTTGAGGCGGGTCTCACGCACGGCGGCGAGGAGGGCCCGCTGCGCCGTCCTGCGGTCCAGTCCGACCAGTGACACCGGGCCAAGGTTTCCGAGCAGTGCGCCGCTGTGGCCGGGAACGACCTCGACCGGGACGATGCGGCGGCGTTCGCCGGTCGGGTCGGTGCGCAGGAAGGCGGACCACTGGGCTCGGGAGTCGGCGGACAGTTGGTAGTTCGGCGACAGGACGGCGATCAGCCGCTCGGCGTTCCCGAGATCGCGGTCCTCCTCCAGGACCCGGTTGCTGCCGACCAGTTCGTGGTCCCATGCGCGGAGCCGGACGCTGTAGCCGGCCGACTCCAGCTGCCAGCCGATCCATTCGGCCCAGGACAGGTCGTCCTCGGCGTACGAGACGAAGAAATCGATCACGGTGTACCGGGCCGATCTCCCGACGGGCGATCGACGATCAGGACCGGCCGGGGAAAGGAGGGTTGGGGTTTCGGGTGGTGCGGGGGTCCTGCACGCCGTCGAGCAGGCGTCGGCGGGCGGTGGCCTCGTCCACACCGTGGAGCGGGATGTGGATGCGCGGCCCCAGCAACCCGTCGAGCTCGAACTTCTCGATCAGGAGCGGGATCAGGAGCCGGCGCCGGCCGTCCGGATCCAGGCGGAAGACCGCCGACCACTCCGCCGCGGTGAAGCCGGAGCGCATGTAGGCGGGGCTGAGCAGCAGCACGAGCCGCTCCGAGCCGGCCAGCGCCCGTTCCATGGCGAGGACGAAGTTGTCGGCGACGGCGAAGTCCAGGAACTGGACGACGACCGTGTGCCCGGCGTCCTCCAGCACCTTGGCCGTCCACTCGGCCCAGGCGCTGTCCACCGTGGTGTAGCTGATGAAGAAGTCCGCCTTCCGCGGTGCTCCGGTCGTCATCCGCGCTCTCCTCTCTCCGGTCCGAACGCATCGATGGGTGCGGCGGGGTGCGGCCGCCGTGGTCAGGGGGACTGCAGGTCGGTGTCGAGGACGACGACCTTGTCGTTGCCGAGCAGCCCGAGCCCGTAGGCGGGTACGGCGCCGATGGCACCGGAGCCGAAGACGAGCGAGGTGTCCCGCACCTCGGACCGCACCGAGCCGTCCTGCGGGCTCAGCAGGACCACGCCGCGCGGCCCGTTCACGGCGACCAGTCCGGGCCGCACGGCGGCGGGCCTGGTCACCTCGGCCGGGATGCTCCAGAGGGGCGCGGTCATGTCGGTGATGCTGTAGAACGCCAGCCGCTTCCCGCCGTCGGTGGTGGCGAGGATCCTGCTGCCGCCCTGTACGACGTCCTCGAGGCCCTTCGGCACCGTCCCCTTGGCGACGACCTTGCCCGTCCGCACGTCGTAGGCGAAGATTCCGTCACCGCCGTGGTAGAGGATCCTGACCGGGCCGTCCTCGTACTCCTGCGGGTTCGGGAGCGGGGGTACGTCGAGGGACCACAGTTGCCGGCCGGTGATCAACGAGAAGCCCTTGACCGTCATGCCGAGCACCGGATCCACGTCGGGCCGCTGCAGGCGGACGCCGTACGGGGAGTACTCGACGCCGATGCCTGCCGCCTCGCCGTGCCACAGTTCCTTGCCGGTGTCGGCGTCGAACAGGGTTGTCCCGTGCAGGGAGACCAGGACGGTGTGCGGGTGCCCGTCCGCCTCGTCGGTGCCTTCGGCGGCCTCGGCGAGACCCGGTGAGAGACCGGAGCGCTGCTCGGCGGGCAGCCAGTCCTGCACGGGGCTCTTCCAGAGCGAGCGACCCGTCCGGGCCTCCAGGCACTCCACGGAGAAGTGGGTCTCCTCGCCGGTGAGCGCGCCCGCGGGAGTCACGGTCTGGGACACGACGTAGACGTGGTTCCCGACCGGAATCAGCTTGGTGCCCTTCGGATCGGACCGGGTGAAGGCCCGGGTGCCGCGCACCAGGTCCACGACCGTGGTCCGGACCGGGTCGTCGGCCCAACAGCCCGTCATCATCAGGCCGCCGGCCAGGAACTGCGTGCTGATGAGGGGCACGCCGCCGGTGCCGGGGCACGATGCCAGTGAGGCGACCCGGTCCAGGGGCAGGACCGTCCCCGGCGCCGCGCTGCCGGATTCCGCCGATGCACCGGGGCCGCCGGAGGACGGGTGCACCGCGGCAGCACCCGACTGCACCGACGGGGAGACCCGGTCGGCCGAGGCGGACCGCGGAGCCCCGGCCGACGAGCAGGCGCTCGACAGCAGCAGCGCCAGCGGCAGGACGAGCAGCCGGGCTGCCGCCCGACGGGCGGGACGGCGTCCGGTGGCAGCCCGGACGCCCTGTGGTTCGCTTCGCACAACGCACCTCGCCTGTGTCTGTCGCCCGGGCCGACCGCCGGTCGGGCGGACGGGGCCGGACTCGCACGCCGCGCACCGAGTGGGAGTCCGGGTACCGTGCGCAAGCCCGCAGTTCACCTGCCGGGCACGCCGGGGCGGCCGTTCGGGAGAGATGATGTCACCGGTCCGAACCCCCGAAGGAACGGATTCGGACCGTACCCGTGAGTACCGTCCACCGGCCCCGGGCGCCGCGCCTCGCGCGCCCCGGGGACCGGGGTCCACGGACCGTGCCGTCCCCGTACAGCGGCGACCACGAACGAAACAGCCTCCGAACGGCGTGCGCCGAGCGCGCACGGCCGAGCCGACCTGTCGGGCGGCGCAGGCGGCCGCCGGGGGAGCGCGCGAACGGCGCAGAGGAGCGCGAACCCGGCGGGCGGCGGTCGGCCTGCCTGAGCGTGTGCGCAGGTCCGTCCCCCTGTTCGGCCAGAACGCCGGTCAGGCGCTCGACGGAGCCGATCGACCCCGTCCTCGCGCGCCGGTTCGGGCGCATCCACTTGGCCAGTTGCGCATCTGTTCACATCTGCGTGTGGCAGCGGCCGGTGCCTTCGGGCCGATACGGTCCCCGAAGCGCGTCGCCGAGGCCGTCCGACACCCGCGAGCCCTCGTGCCCGGTCCAGGCCGGGCCTGTGACCTGCGTTGCTACAGTTCGAACCAGTACGCGAACCCACGACACGGACGGTGACCCCCATGCATGCCGGCGCCCCGCAGCAACCCTCTGTGGCCACGGTGCCGCTCTACCAGATCAAGGCCGAGTTCTTCAAAACCCTCGGCCACCCCGTACGCATCCGCGTCCTCGAACTCCTCAGCCAGCGCGAGCACGCCGTCGCCGAACTCCTCACCGACGTCGGCGTCGAGGCCTCCAACCTCTCCCAGCAGCTCGCCGTGCTCCGCCGCGCCGGGGTGGTCACCTCGCGGCGCGACGGTGCCACCGTGATCTACCGGATCGCCAGCCCCGAGGTCGCCGAACTCCTCGCCGTCGCCCGGTCGATCCTGACCGACGTGATCACCGGCCGGGCGGAGCTGCTCGGCGACCTCCGCCCCGGCACCCTCGGCTGACCGTCCGTCACCCGGGCTGCCGGGGATGGGCGTCACACCCGCCGGCCGGTCTCGCGCGCGACGTCCGCCACCAGGCGGGCCGTGGCCGGGGCGTCGATCCCGTGGACGGCGGCGGCCCGCAGGACCGCGCCGCCGATGGCGTCGAGTTCGAGTGGCCGGCCGGCCTCCGCGTCGCGCTGCATCGACGACTTCATGGAGCGCGGCGAGCGGTCGAAGAACGCGAGCACGTCCCCGCTCGTCACCGCCGCGCCCGCGGCCCGTGCGACGGCGGTGATCTCGTCGACCACGGCGACGAGTTCCGGGCGCAGGTCGCTGCGGACCGTCCCGGCGTCGGCCCGGTGCCGGGTGGTCAGCAGGGCGAACGGCGCGAGGAAGGCGAGCTTCTCCCACAGCATCGAGGTCTCGTCGGTCCGCAGGGTCGCTCCGAGGCCGGCCTTCCGGAGGCTGTCCGCGAAGTCCTCCAGCGGGGCCGCGAGTTGGATGTCGGCGAACGGGCTGCCGTGCAGGATGCGGCCCGGTGCGGTGCGCGTGGACTCGACCCTGATCGTGCCGGCGACGACCCGCGCCGCGGGGTAGCGCCCGCGCAGCACGTCCAGGTGGTCGAGGCCGTTGAGCAGCGGGATGACGGTGGCGTCGCCGAGGACGTCGGCCGGGACGCGGTCGAGTGCCGGCTCGAGTGCGGTCTGCTTGACCGCCACGAAGACCGCGTCCACCGGCAGCCGCAGCAGCGTGTCGGCCTCGACCGCTGCGCTGAAGTCCCCGTACCGGGCACTCTCGACGTGCAGGCCGCCCTCGTTCAGGGCGGCTGCGGTGGACTCGCCGGCGAGGCAGACGACACGGTGCCCGTCACGGGCGAGCAGCGCGCCGATCAGTCCTCCGACGCCGCCCGGTCCGAGGACGGCCACGGTCAGGGGGGTGGTCACATGAGCTCCTGTCGTCTCCGGTGCTTTCTCCGGTGCTTTCTCCGGGGGGGGGGTGGGCGCGTGCAGCCGGGTGCCGGGAAGTGCCGTACGGATCGCCGTGGGCCGGGACCGGCGCGATGCGGGTCGACACCCGCCGCCGCCCACACCGCGTCCGGAGCGGGTGGAGGCGGCGGCGGGTTGCCGCCCTGGGCCCTGCAACGATGATCAAGCATGGCGAAAACCCAAGTCAATCCACGGGTTTGCTGGCACGGACCCAAGGGATACCTTGGGTCGCCGTGACTCTCGACGACCTCCGCGTCTTCACCGCGGTCTGCCGGACCGGCTCGCTGAGCGCAGCCGCCCGGGAACTCGCCTGCACCCAGTCCGCGGTCAGCCAGCACGTGAAGCGGCTGGAACGCGAGTTGGGCCTGAGCCTGCTCGAACGGCACACCCGCGGCGTGGTGCCGACGGTGTCCGGGCGGGTGCTGGACGCGGCCATCACCGAGGGGCTGGGGTGCATCGACCACGCCCTGCGGCGACTTGAGGAGACGGCCCGTGCCGGGGGCGGCTCGGTGCGGATCACCACCGGCGCCACCACCGTGCGGCACTTCATGGCCGCAGCGGTCGTCGACTTCCGGCGGCGATTCCCGCAAGCCAGCCTCGAGTTCCAGACCGAGACCTCCAGCCGCGGCTGCTTCGACGCCCTGGCGGCCGGCAGCGTCGACCTCGCCTGGATCACCCTCGGGCCCGCGGCCCGCACCATCGAACAGCGCCCGGTGGTCGAACTGCCCTGGTCGCTCGCGGTTTCGACGGCCGACCCCCTGGCGGCGAAGACCGAGCTGGCACCGGCCGACCTGCAGGACGCCCGACTCATCGGACTGCCCGGGAACTCGACCTCGCGGCGCCAACTCGGCGCATGGCTCGCGGAGTCCGGCATCCGCCCGGTCTTCGACACCAGCGTCACCGACTGGGACACCGCGATCCTCCTCGCCGAACTCGGCCTCGGCCACGCGGTCGTGCCGACCCTGCCCGCCTGGAGCGGCCCCGGCCACCCGGACCTGCGGCTGATCCCGCTCCCCGGACTGCCGCCCCTCGCCGCCGGCTGGGCGGTCCGCCGCTGGGACGCCCTCTCGCCGCTGGCGCTCGCCTTCGCCGAGACCGTCGAGCACCACTGCGGCACCGCCACCGGCCCCGGGCGGGGGCCTGCGGGTCGACCCGCCCAGCCGTGAACGCCGTTGGGTCATGTTGCCGCGCATGCCACACGGACCGGCGGTCTGTCCGGGATTCGCCGTACTCCGGCACGGGTTCTCCTGAGGCGTGCATGATCGGGCCATGGAGAGACTTCGGGGGACGTGGTGGGAGCGCCGCCGCGACCGGGAGCTGGCCGCGATCGTCGACGAACTCGCGGTGTGGGGCCACGAGGACCTGGAGGACCCGGGCGTGGCGGAGTTGGCCGGGCTGATCGGCGAGACCGCCCGCGAGGCGGCCGGGTCGCATCTGAACGGTCGGGTCCCCGGCGCGGCCGGCCACCTGGACCTGGCAGCCGAGTCCGTCCGGACGGCGGACGCCTTCCGCGGCTCCTTCCTCCCCCAGGTCGTCCGGAGCCTCTCCGGCGCCCGCCACCACCTCCGACGGGCCCGCGGCATCACTGCCGCGGATCCGGCATCTCGCCCACCGCTCGGCTGATCACGACCACGAGGTGCGCCGCGGGCACCGCCGCGTCGACCTCGGCACATCGACAGGCAGGCTCACCCGTCCCGGCCGCGGATGGTGCGGTGCTGTCGGTCCTCGTCGGGTGTGCTCGGGCGTTCGCCGGGTTCGCAGTGGTAGCAGCGGAAGGTGCGGTCGTCCTTCCGGTACCACTCGTGGGCCCCGCAGTCCTTCGCGCCCTTGGGGAACATCCACAGGAAGGCGGCGGGCAGCGCGACCCTGGCGTCGGTGCGCCACCGGTAGCGGCCGGTGCTGCTCAGAAGAACCACCCCGGGGTCTCGTGGTAGGCGGGCATCGGGTAGTCGCAGGCGGACTCGCCCGCAGTGCGGTACTGCTCCGCCGTACGGGCGGCGATGCCCGCGCCGACGTGGTCGAGTGCGTCGGAGCCGACGACCGCGGTCAGCGCGATCGCCGCGTAGACCAGCGGCGCGGTGATCCGGGCCGGAGTGTCGATGACGAGGTGCATCACACCGATCGCGCACACCAGGCCGGCAGCGAGGACCGCCGAGACGACCACCCAGAAGACGACGCCGAGCGAGGTCGGGCTCTTGCACAGCACGTACTCGTGCGGCGGTTGCACCCAGGCCCGCTCGTAGACGGCTGCGGCGAGGAGGAGTACGCCGCCCATCGGGAGCAGTGCCCAGCGTCGGGAGACCGGTCGGGTGCGCTCGGTGGTGACGTGCAATGCGTGGTGCCTTCCGTTGCGGCGGGGTTGGACGGAGCCCGCGCCGTTGGTCCGGGAGAGCGTAGCGGAACGCACCCGTCCGGCCCGACCCTGTGCAGCACGACCGCAGCCGGGGAAGGCGCCGCCTCGCGGAGTTGACGCGGCGTGGATGCCCCGACGCGGCCACGCCGTTCGACGGCCGGCCCGGTGACGCCCCGTAGTACTGTCCGCGCATATGATCACCCGGGGGGAACGGATGACGAAGCGACGTCGTAGACAGATCGCGTGGGGCCTCAGAGGTCTGGCGCTGGTGGCGCTGCTGGCGTACCTGCCGGGCTTTCAGGCCTCCCATTCGGGTGGGCTGGTGGAGGTCGCGCGCTGGTTCGACCACCCGGTGCCGCTGCTCGGGGCCGCAGTCGTGCTGACCGTGGTCTCGGCGGTGGTCGAGTTCGAGTTCCGCACCCGGTGGTCGCAGATCGGCTGTGCTGCTCTCCTGGTGGTGCTCGCCGGTGTCGGGCTGCCCATCGCGTACCTGGCCTACGTGTTCGACGGGGACGGGCTGACGCTCGACCGCACGGCGGGTCCGGGCCACCCGGACCGTGTGCTGACCGTGACCGACATCGCCTTCTCGATCGACCCGGTCTACCGCGTGGAGCTGCTGACCGGCGACGGCTGGTCCGCCCGACACTGGGACCTGGGGATCTGGGACGAGCGCGGCGGCACCGGCTACTTCACGAAGGCCGAGTGGTCGGGTCCGAACCAGATCACGGTGACCACGGAGAAGGAGATCACGGTCATCACCGTCGACCCGGCCACCGGCCGGCCCGGCGAGCCGACGGTCGTGCGCCGGTGACCCGCTCGGGCAGGATGGCCGGGTGAGACTCGACGTCGTTCTCGCCGGTGACCACGTCCGGCTTCCGCAGTCCGTCCCCGTGCCCGCCGACGCCGGTGGGGAGCGCATCATCCCCGCGACAGCCGTCCGCGACGCGGACCCGGATGCCTCCCCGCCGGAGATCCGCACCGCCTCCGGCGAGACCGTCTTCGTCTCGGCCACCCAACGGGCCGACCTGGAACTCTTCTGCACCGCCAACCGGATTCCCCGGCAGTCCAGGCCCGACGTGTGGGGCGACCTCCTCGAACCCTTCCTCGACACCGAGTTCACCCCCGAGCGCCAAGTGGCCACACGGACTCGGCTGAGGCAGGTCGGTCTTGGCGACGAGGAGGTGGCCGACATCAGGGCCGAGGTCGCCCCGCTCATACGCGCCTACAACGCCGTCCACCAGGACCAGCACCACCTCGGCCTCGCCGACCTCCTGGACGCCGCAACCGCCGCCTGGATTCCTGAGCACCAGCAGATCGACGCCGCCGACGGAGGAGCCTTTCGTCGATGGGCCATGGAGATCGCGGACCTCGGGTTCCCTCGCAACAGGCCGTGATGTGCGTCTTCGCCGGGACCTGACCACAGCCCGGTCGGACATGGACCGACATTTCACGCACCAGCGCACCGCCGGTCGCACTGCCGGTCGCAATGCCGACCGCCCTGCCGTTCGCCGCGCCCGAGGCGTCAGGTGCGGAGGGTGGCCGCCGCCTTGAAGGTGCGCAGGACGGGGGCGGTCTCGATGCGGGTGATGGCGTCGAGGGCGATCCGCCGGGTCAGGTAGTGGTGCAGGGCCTCGGCGTCGCGGCAGAGGGCATGGGCCACGAGGTTGGTGGGGCCGGTGGTGGCGGCGACGACGGCGAGTTCGTCGTGGGTGGCGAGGGCGGTGGCGACCTCGTCGAGGCGGCTGGGGGCGACCTGCATCCAGAGCAGGGCGGAGACGGTGGCGCCGAGCAGGGCGGGTTCGATGTCGACGTCGAAGAACAGGGCGCCGTGCGACCGCAGTTCGGCGAGCCGGCGGGCGGCCGTGGCGGGTGTGGAGCCGGTGGCGGCGGCCAGCTCCGCGTAGCTCGCCCGGGCGTCCTCGCGGAGGGCGGCGAGCAGCCGCAGGTCGGCCTCCGTGAGCAGGTACGGGTCCCCGTCCTGTGCCTGGGCCGGGATGTCGTGGGCGCGGAGTCGGGCCTCCTGTTCGGCGGTGAGCGTACGGATCCGGCCGCGCCAGGCGGCCGGGCCGCCGACGTAGGTGTGTAGCAGGTAGTGCGCGGAGACGGCGGTGATGCCCGCGGTGCGCGGGATGTCGCGCAGCAGCAGGGCGTGGGCGTCCGGTCCGCCGGGCGCGGTGTGGACGATCGCGACGATCTCGGTGCCGCCGGACGTCAGCCGGACCCAGGAGGTGTCGGGGCGGCGGGCCAGCGCGGTCGCCAGGTCGTGCGCGGTCCGGGTGGCGGCGGTCAGCCGGAGGAACCAGTGGTGGGTACGGGCGCTGCGCGGGCTCGGCAGGGCGACCACGCGCAGGCCGCCCTCGGCGTACAGCCGGCGGTAGCGGCGCACCGCGGTCTGCGTCGAGCAGCCGAGCACCTCGGCGATGAGGGTGAACGGGGCACGGGCGTCCACCTGGAGGGCGTGGATCAGGCCGCGGTCGAGGTCGTCCAGTTCGAGCACATTCGGCAATCTAGCGGCATTCGATGGAGGAAATCGACGATTCGGAGCTGCTGGATGGAACCATCCGGAGGCCCGGAGCCAGGGTGGTGGACCGGCGGGGATCCGCCGCACACCGCGACCACCCACGGGGGACCCATGACCGAGCACTCCACCACGCCCACGGCCCGTACCGGCCACCGCGCGCCCGCCGCTCCCGACCGGTCGGAGCCGGCCGCGTACCGGTGGCGGTGGAGCGCCCTGGTCGCGCTGCTCACCGCCGAGGCCATGAACCTGCTCGACGCGACCGTCGTCCAGGTGGCCGGCCCCGTCATCCACGCCGACCTCGGCGGGCCCGCGAGCGCGATCCCCTGGTACAGCGCCGCCTACACCCTCGTCTTCGCCCTCGGTCTGCTCACCGCCGCGCGTCTCGGCGACATCGCGGGCCGCCGCCGCGTCTTCCGGATCGGCGTCACCGCCTTCGCGCTCACCTCGCTGGCCTGCGCACTCGCCCCCACCGGCAGTGCCCTGACCGGCCTGCGCGCGGTGCAGGGGGCCGCCGCCGCACTGATCGTCCCGCAGACCTTCGGACTGATCCGGGCGATGTTCGACGGCGAGGAGCTCCCCAGGGCCCTGGGCGCCATCGGCCCGGTCATGGGCCTGTCCGCCGTGCTCGGCCCCGTCCTGGGCGGTGTGCTCACCCACGCCGACCTGTTCGGCACCTCCTGGCGCGCGGTGTTCCTGGTCAACCTGCCCCTCGCGGCCGCCGTCCTGGTCATCGCCCCGCGCCTGCGCGAGGACCACGCCCAGGCGCGCCCCCGCCTCGACCCGGTCGGCATCGCCCTCTCCGCAGCCGGCACCGCACTGCTGGTCTGCCCGCTCGCCGCCGGCACCGGCGTGCCCGGCCCGGCCGCGTGGGCCGCGGCCGTGCTCGGCGTGGCCGTCCTCGCCGGGTTCGCCGCGCAGCAGCGCCGTGCCGCCGCGGCCGGCCGCACCCCGCTGGTCGAGCCGTCGCTGCTCCGCGGCCGGGCCTTCCCCGCCGCACTGGCCACCTCCACCCTGTTCTTCGCCACCATGAGCGGCGTCATGGTCACCGTGGTGCTGCACCTGGAGCTCGGGCTGCACCGGGGCCCGCTCGCCACCGGACTCACCCTGCTGCCCTGGTCCGCCGGACTCGCCGTCGCCTCCTGGGCCGCCGGTACCCACCTCGTCCCCCGGTACGGCACCCGTGTGCTGCACGCCGGCCTCGCGACCCTCGCCGCCGGTCTGGCCGCCGCCGTCCTCGCCCACCGGGCCGCACCCGCCGGCCAGTACCCGTCCGGCCTGCCGTTCGCCCTCGCCGTCGCCGGCCTCGGCGTCGGCCTGTTCACCCCGCCGTTCTTCACCGCGGCGCTGCGCCGCGTCTCCCCGCAGGAGACCGGATCGGCGGCCGGGCTCCTCAACGCCGTGCAGCAACTGGGCGGCACGCTCGGCACCGCGCTCGTCGCGGCCGTCTACCTGGCCGGCGACGGCACCGGACGGTCCGCCGGCCTCGGCGCGCAGTTCGCGCTGGGGACGGCAGGTGCGCTGCTCGCGGCGACCGCGGTCGCCGCCCGGGCGATGACCGCGGACCGTCGTGCGGCGGTGGCGGAAGGGCCTCGCTGAGCGCGCGTCCGTCGCGCCCACCGGCCCTGTGTGGCGGCCCGGAGGCACCGGCACGGGTTTTGCCGGCGCCTCAGCGGTTAGCCGCCCACAGAGAGGGGGCGCACCGCTCCCCGTCCGAGCCAGAGGAGGAGCCGGCCGATGAAGGTCTCCGACTACGTACTGCAGCGCCTCCGGGAGTGGGAGGTGGAGTACGTCTTCGCCTACCCCGGCGACGGTATCAACGGGATCCTCGCCGCCTGGGGCAGGGCCGAGGACCGGCCGCGGTTCGTCCAGGCCCGGCACGAGGAGATGGCGGCCTTCGAGGCCGTCGGCTACGCGAAGTTCTCCGGCCGGACGGGCGTGTGCGCGGCGACCTCGGGCCCCGGCGCCATCCACCTGCTCAACGGCCTGTACGACGCCAGGCTCGACCACGTGCCCGTGGTGGCGATCGTCGGCCAGACCGACCGCAGCGCGATGGGCGGCTCGTACCAGCAGGAGGTCGACCTGCTGAGCCTGTACAAGGACGTGGCCTCGGAGTTCTGCGAGATGGTCACCGTCCCGGCGCAGCTGCCGAACGTGCTGGACCGGGCGATGCGGGTGGCGGCGGCGCGGCGCACCGTCACCGCGGTGATCGTCCCGGCCGATGTGCAGGAGCTCGACTGGGAGCCGCCCGCGCACGCCTTCAAGCAGGTGCCCTCCAGCCTCGGCCTCGGCCGCTGGGCGCCGATCCCCGCCGAGGAGGACCTTGCCCGGGCGGCGGAGATCCTCAACGCGGGTGAGAAGGTCGCGATGCTGGTCGGGCAGGGCGCCCGGCACGCCCGGGCCGAGGTCGAGGAGACCGCCGAACTGCTCGGCGCGGGTGTCGCGAAGGCACTGCTCGGCAAGGACGTGCTGCCGGACACCCCGGCGTACGTGACGGGCTCGATCGGCCTGCTCGGCACCCGCCCGTCCTACGAGCTGATGCGGGACTGCGACACCCTGCTGGTGGTCGGCTCCAGCTTCCCCTACACCCAGTTCCTGCCCGAGTTCGACCAGGCCCGCGCCGTCCAGATCGAGCTCGACCCGTCGATGGTCGGCCTGCGCTACCCGTTCGAGGCCAACCTGGTCGGCGACGCCGCCGAGACGCTGCGCCGGCTGATCCCGATGCTGGAGCGCAAGGAGGACCGCACCTGGCGCAAGACCGTCGAGGAGAACACCGCCCGCTGGTGGGAGGTCATGCAGCGCCGGGCCGACGTGCCCGCCGACCCGCTCAACCCGGAGCACGTGGTGCACGCCCTCGACGCCCTGCTGCCGGAGGACGCGATCCTCGCCGCCGACTCCGGCTCCGCCGCCAACTGGTACGCACGGCACCTGCGGATGCGCGGCACCATGCGCGGCTCGCTCTCCGGCACCCTCGCCACCATGGGCCCCGGCGTGCCGTACGCGATCGGTGCGAAGTTCGCCCACCCCGACCGGCCGGCGATCGCGATCGTCGGCGACGGGGCCATGCAGATGAACGGCCTCGCCGAGCTGATCACCGCCGCCAAGTACTACCAGGAGTGGTCGGACCCGCGGCTGATCGTCGCCGTCCTCAACAACCACGACCTGAACCAGGTCACCTGGGAGATGCGCGCCATGCAGGGCGCCCCCCAGTTCGAGGCCTCGCAGCGCATCCCGGACGTCCGGTACGCCGACATCGCGGTGCTGCTCGGCCTGCACGGCGTGCGCGTCGAGCGGCCCGAGGACGTGGAACCGGTCTGGCGTCAGGCCCTCGCCGCCGACCGGCCGTTCGTCATCGACTTCCGCACCGACCCGGCCGTGCCGCCGATCCCGCCGCACGCGAGCTGGGACCAGATCACGTCCGCCGCCTCGGCCGTGCTGCACGGCGACAGCGACCGGGCCGCCGTGGTGAAGCAGGGCGTCAAGGCCAAGATCCAGGAGTTCCTGCCCGGCCGGGGAAAGGGGTGAGCACGGTGCGCACACACCGAAGGGACCCCGCGACCGCGCTCGGGCGGCTCGCGGCGAACGTGCGGCACGGCCGCTTCGAACGGTCGCTGTCGCTGCTGACCGCGGCGGGCGCGCTGATCACCGCGGCAGAGATCTACCTGGAGCACGACCGGGCCGGCTTCGGCAACCGGATGATGTGGTGGCCCGTCGCGCTGGGCCCGCTCGGCGCCGCGGCCGGCATCGCCGGCTTCCGCAGCGAACGCGCCGCGCACACCGTGCTGCCGGTGGTCTCCGCGGCCGTCGTCGCCAACGGGCTGCAGGGCACCTGGCTGCACGTCCGCGGCATCGCGCAGAAGCCCGGCGGCTGGTCGATGGCCCGCTTCAACATCGAGACCGGGCCGCCACTGTTCGCCCCACTGCTGGTCACCATGGTCGGCGGCATGGGGCTGCTCGCCGCCGTGCTGCGCCGGGAGCGGTGAGCCGTGCGAGGACAACGCCCGCCGGCCGGCCACCGTGTCCCGTCCGGGGAGAGCGGCCGCCGCTACCCGCACTTCGACGTCCTCGACCAGGTCCCCGACTGGGACCCGGCCACCGCCGCCACCGTCGTCGGCCGCCTCGCCCGCCAACCGGACCTGCGGTTCTTCACCCCCGCCGAGGAAGCCACCGCCGGCGCCCTGTTCGACCGGCTGCTCGCCCAGGACGGCCCGCCCGGCGCCCCGAAGGTGCCCGTCCTGCAGATGGTCGACGCCCGCCTCGCCGAGGCGCAGACCGACGGCTGGCGCTACGCCGACATGCCCGAGGACGGCGACGCCTGGCGGACCACCCTCGCCGCCCTCGACGAGGACGCCGCCGAGCAGCACGGCGCCGCCTCCTTCGCAGACCTCGCCCCCGAGCGGCAGAAGGAGCTGATCCGGGCCGTCCAGGACCTGCACGGCAAAGCCTGGCACGGCCTGCCCGCCCAGCACGTGTGGAGCCTGTGGACCCGTTACGCCTGCACCGCCTTCTACGCCCACCCCTGGGCCTGGAACGAGATCGGCTTCCCCGGCCCCGCCTACCCGCGCGGCTACCAGCGCCTCGGCGTCGGCCTGCGCGAGCCCTTCGAAGCGGCCGACGCGGACCCCGTCGACCCTACCGGGGGAAGGGGGACCGGATGAGCGGCCCCGTCCGCCGCCGGCTCCGCGAGGCCGCCGGCACCCTGCGCCTCACCGCCTCCTCGCAGAAGGCGGTCCGCCAACGCAACGCCTCCGCCTGGCTGCTGCCCGAGGACGGCGCCCGCTTCGACCATCGGCTGATCGAGCACATGCGGCGCTTCGACGACACCGAGGAGGTCGACCTGGTGGTGGTCGGCTGCGGCGCGGGCGGCGCCACCCTCACCCAGCGGATGGCACATGCCGGCTGGTCCGTGGTCTGCCTGGAGGCCGGGCCGTTCTGGGACCCGGACACCCACTGGGTCAGCGACGAGGCCGGCTCCCACCACCTGTACTGGACCGAACCGCGCGTGATCTCCGGTACCGACCCCGTGCCGATGGGCTCCAACAACTCCGGCCGCGGCGTGGGCGGTTCGACCGTGCACTTCGCCGGCTTCGTCCCGCGCCTCCACCCCTCCGACTTCTCCACCCGCAGCGACGACGGTGTCGGCGCCGACTGGCCGATCCGCTACGAGGACCTGCGCCCCTCCTACGAGCGGATCGAGCAGGAGCTGCCGGTGGCCGGCCAGTACTGGCCCTGGGGCGACCCGCACGCCTACCCGCACGCCCCGCACCCGGTCGGCGGCAACGGCGAGATCCTGCTGCGCGGCGCCGACGCCCTCGGACTGAACGCCCGGGTCGGCCCGGTCGCCATCACCAACGGCCGCTTCGGCAACCGGCCGCACTGCATCTACCGCGGCTTCTGCCTGCAGGGCTGCAAGGTCAACGCCAAGGCCTCCACACTGATCACCCACGTGCCCGACGCACTCGCGCACGGCGCCGAGATCCGCACCGAGGCGATGGCCGTCGCCGTCGAGACCGACCCGCAGGGCCGCCGTGCCCTCGGCGTGCGCTACCTGCGCAACGGCCGCGAACACCTGCAACGGGCCCGGACGGTGGCGGTGGCCGCCTACTCGATCGAGACACCCCGGCTGCTGCTGAACTCCGCCAACCGCCGCTTCCCCGACGGCCTCTGCAACGACCACGACCAGGTCGGCCGCCACCTGATGGTGCAGGGCGCACCGCAGACCGCCGGACGATTCGCGGAGGAGATCCGGGCGTACAAGGCGCCCCCGCCGGAGGTCTCCTGCGAGGACTTCTACGAGACCGACCCGGCCGCCGACTTCAAGCGCGGGTACGCGATCCAGACCGTCTCGCCGCTGCCGATCACCTGGGCCGAGCACGTCGCCGCCCAGGGCCACTGGGGGCACGACCTGCGCCGCTACATGCAGGACTACGTCCACTGGGCCACCCTCGGCGCGCTCTGCGAACTGCTGCCGCTGCCCGGCAACCGGGTCACCCTCTCCGGGCAGAAGGACCGCCACGGCCTGCCGGTCGCCGACATCGCCTACAGCCAGTGCGACAACGACCGGGCCGTCGTCCGGGCCGCCCGCGCCACCATGGAACGGCTCCTGCGCGCGGCCGGAGCCACCGAGGTGATCACCATCGAGCGCTACGCCCACCTGGTCGGCGGCTGCCGGATGGCCGCCCGGCCCGAGGACGGCGTCGTCGACGGCGACCTGCGCAGCTTCGCCGTACCCAACCTGCTGATCACCGATGGCAGCGTGCTGCCCACCCAGGGCTCGGCCAACCCGGCGCTGACCATCATGGCCCTGGTCGACCGCGCCGCCGAACGCCTCGTGGCGGGGGCGCGCGGCGGCCCGCCCGAGAGGGGCCGGCCGTGACACGCAGCGACCCGGCCGTGGACGGCCTCGACGTCCAGGTGCTGGAGATCCCGACCGACGCCCCCGAGGCCGACGGCACCCTCGCCTGGGACAGCACCACCATGGTCCTCGTCCACGCCCGCGTGGGGGAGGCCACCGGTCTCGGCTGGACGTACGGTGCACCGGCCACCGCGCAGGCCGTCACCGGGCTGCTCGCCCCCGCCGTCACCGGCCGCCCGGCAATGGACGTCCCCGCCTCGAACGAGGCCATGGCCCGGGCCGTCCGGAACGCCGGGCGCCCCGGCCTGGTCGCGGGGGCCGTCTCCGCCGTCGACATCGCCCTGTGGGACCTCAAGGCCCGGCTGCTCGGCCTGCCGCTGGTGCGCCTGCTCGGTGCCGCCCGCGAGGAGGTGCCCGTCTACGGCAGCGGCGGCTTCACCACCTACACCGAGCGCAGGCTCGCCGAGCAGCTCACCGGCTGGGCCGGGCAGGGCCTCACCCGATTCAAGATCAAGATCGGCGAGGGGTGGGGCCGAGAGGAGCAGCGCGACCTGCGGCGCACCGAACACGCCCGCATCCTGATCGGTGAGGACGCCGAACTCTACGTCGACGCCAACGGCGCCTACACCCGCAAACAGGCCGTCCGGATCGGCCGCACCCTGGCCGGACTCGGCGTCACCTGGTTCGAGGAACCCGTCTCCTCCGACGACCTCACCGGCCTCGCGCTCGTCCGCGACGCCGTCACCGCCGACGTCGCCGCCGGCGAGTACGGCTACCACCTGCCGTACTTCGCCCGGATGGCCCCCGCCGTCGACTGCCTGCAGGCGGACGCCACCCGCTGCGGCGGCCTCACCGTCTGGCTGCGCGCCGCCGCCCTCGCCGAGGCGTACGGCCTGCAGCTCTCCGGACACTGCGCCCCGCACGTCCACGCCCACGCGGCCGCCGCGATCCCCAACCTCCGCCACCTGGAGTGGTTCCACGACCACGTTCGGATCGAGGACCTGCTCTTCGACGGCGCCCTCGACCCCGCCGGCGGCAGCATCCGCCCCGGCGGCAGCGGCGCCCCCGGCCTCGGACTGACCCTCAGACCGCAGGAGGCCGAACGCTTCCGCACCCACTGAACCCCCCGCAGAGAGGACCCCATGGCCCCGAGCGGCAACGCCCCCGCCCCGCACGCCCTGCGCGACTACGCCCTGCTCGCCGACGGCGAACGCGGCGCCCTGGTCGGCCCGCGCGGCGACATCGTCTGGATGTGCGCGCCCGGCTGGGACAGCGACGCCGTCCTCACCGCCCTGATCGGCGGCACCGGCCACTACACCGTCACCCCCGCCGAACCCAACGCGTGGGGCGGCTACTACGAGGACGGCGGCCTGATCTGGCGCAGCCGCTGGACCACCACCACCGGCATCGTCGAATGCCGCGAGGCCCTCGCCCACCCCGGCGACCCGCACCACGCCGTGCTGCTGCGCCGGATCCTCGCCGTCGACGGCGACGCCCGCCTCGACGTGCACCTCCAGCCGGCAGCCGGATTCGGCGCCCACCCGCTGCGCGGACTGCACCGCGACGACGCCGGGCGGTGGACGGGCCGGACAGGCGACCTCCACCTGCGCTGGAGCGGCGCCCCCGACGCCCGGCCCGCCGGCCCGGACGGCGCAGCCCTCACCGCTGACATACGGCTGGCCGCCGGCACCCACCACGACCTGGTGCTGGAGATCTCCGACCGGCCGCTGCCCGCACCCCGGCCCGCGGACGTGCACTGGCGCGCCACCGAGGAGGCCTGGGCCGCCAGCGTGCCCGACCTGCCGCAGGTCCTCGGCCGCCGCGACGCCCGGCACGCCGTCGCCGTGCTGCGCGGCCTCACGGGCCCGGCCGGGGGCACCGTCGCCGCCGCGACCACCAGCCTGCCCGAACGGGCCGAACAGGGCCGCAACTACGACTACCGGTACGTCTGGATCCGGGACCAGTGCTACATCGGCCAGGCCGCCGCCGCGGCCGGCACGCACCCGCTGCTCGACGGCTCCGTCCGCTTCGTCACCGCCCGCCTGCTGGCCGACGGCCCGGCCCTCGCCCCCGCCTACACCCCGGCCGGGACGGCCGTCCCCGACCAGCGCACCCTCGACCTGCCCGGCTACCCCGGCGGCTCCGACGTCGTCGGCAACCACGTCAACCGGCAGTTCCAACTGGACGCGCTCGGCGAGAGCCTGCTGCTGCTCGCCGCCGCCGCCCGACACGGCCGGCTCGGCACCGACGGCCGAAGGGCCGCCCTGGTCGCGGCGGAGGCCGTCGAGGCGCGCCACCGCGAGCCGGACGCCGGAATCTGGGAGCTCCACAGCGACCACTGGGCGCACAGCCGGCTGATCTGCGCGGCCGGGCTGCGCGCCGTCGCCGCCGCCCCCGGCGCCGGCAGTGGCCGCGCCGCCCGCTGGGCGGCGCTCGCGGACCGGATCCTCGCCGACACCGCCGCCGACAGCCTGCACCCCGCCGGCCGCTGGCAGCGCACCCCGACCGACCCCGCGGTCGACGCCGCCCTGCTGCTGCCCGCCGTCCGCGGCGCCCTGCCCGCCGACGACCCCCGCACCACGGCCACCCTGCGGGCCGTCCGCACCGACCTCGTCCGGGACCACTACGTCTACCGCTTCCGCCACGACCGCCGCCCGCTGGAGGACGCCGAGGGCGCCTTCCTGCTGTGCGGCTTCGTCCTGGCCCTCGCCGAGCACCAGCAGGGCAACGCCGTCGAGGCCGTGCGCTGGTTCGAACGCAACCGCGCCGCCTGCGGACCCGCCGGGCTGTACGCCGAGGAGTTCGACGTCGCCCAGCGCCAGCTGCGCGGCAACCTGCCGCAGGCCTTCGTCCACGCGCTGCTGCTGGAGGCCTCCGTCCGCCTGGCACAGCCCGCCTGACGGCACGTCATTCACCGGACCCGCACATCACCCACCGTGTGGACGCCGCCCGGGCGGGCAGACGCGGGGCCCACCACGGTGCGCTGCGCCGGCCGGCGAAGGGACTTGCCACAGATGGAAGGTGTCACCGCCCGCATGCCCATGCGGCTGATCACCGGGGCCGACTCGGTGCACGACCTGAGCGTCGACTGCCGCTACCGCGCCGAGGACCCGTACGCGGTCCACCTCGACTTCCGCGCGTTCGACCCCGAGGCCACCTGGGTCGTCTCCCGCGAACTGCTGCTCGCCGGACTCCGCGGACCGGCCGGCGACGGCGACGTCCACGTCGAACCCTGCTGCGACACCGACGTGTTCATCGCCCTCGGCAGGCATGCCGGCGTGGCCATGCTGCACACCCCGGTCGGTCACCTGACACGCTTCCTCGCCGCCACCGCCGACCTGGTGCCGATCGGCTCCGAGGCCGCCCGGATCGACTGGGACGGCTGCATCACCGCGCTGCTCTCCGCCTGAGCACGCGGCGACGGAGGTGTCCCCGGCGCCGCCCCGGGTAGCCGCCGCACGGGGGGGGGG
>NZ_JAHTIK010000001.1:7716123-7878920 GCF_025655475.1 Kitasatospora sp. DSM 101779
GGGGGGGGGGGGGGGGGGGGGGGGGGGCCGCCAGAGAGAGGACCGGCACGCCATGACCGAGTACGGCTACTTCCTGTCCTGCGAGGAGTTCACCCCCGCCGAGCTGATCGACCAGGCCCGGCGCGCCCAACGGGCCGGATTCACCCGGCTGGCGATCTCCGACCACTTCCACCCGTGGAACGACGCCCAGGGCAACAGCCCGTTCGTCTGGTCGGTGATCGGCGCCCTGTCGCAGGCCGTCGACCTGCCGGTCACCACGCTGGTGACCTGTCCGACCGTCCGGCTGCACCCGGCGGTCACCGCCCAGGCCGCGGCCACCTCCAGCGTGCTGCTGGGCGGGCGGTTCGCCCTCGGCGTCGGCACCGGCGAGGCGCTCAACGAGCACATCCACGGCGACCGCTGGCCGTCCTTCGACGACCGCGCCGCCATGCTGGAGGAGGCCGTCGAGGTGATGCGCGCGCTCTTCACCGGCCGGCAGGTCAGCCACCGCGGCCGGCACTACACGGTCGACAACGCCAGGCTCTACACCCCGCCCGACGGCCCGCTGCCGGTGTACGTCTCCGGCTTTGGCCCGAACGCGGCCGAACTGGCCGGCCGGATCGGCGACGGCTTCGTCACCATGACCCCCGACGCCGACCTGGTCGCCGCCTTCCGCGAGGGCGGCGGCGCGGGCAAACCGGTCACCGGCGGAGTGAAGGTCTGCTGGAGCAGCAACCGCGACAAAGCCGTCGACACCGTCCACCGGCTCTGGCCCACCGAACTGCTGCCCGGCGAACTCGCCCAGCTCCTGCCCACCCCCGCGCACTTCGAGCAGGCGAGCGAGCTCGTCACCCGCGACATGGTCGACGAGGCGGTGACCTGCGGCGACGACGCCCAGCAGCACATCGACACGGTGCGCGCCTACGCCCGCGCCGGCTTCGACGAGGTGTACGTCGGCCAGATCGGCCCCGACCAGGAGGTCTTCTTCGACGCCTACCGCGAACTCGTCCTGCCCGCCCTGCGGTCCTGACCGCAGCCCGCGTCCGACCCCGTTTGCCCGGCCGTCGACCGGAAAGCCGCACGGTATGACAGACCACGAAGCTGCCGCCCGGACCGTCGTCATCACCGGGGCGAGCGGAGGCATCGGCCGCGCCTGCGCCGCCGCCTTCGCCGCCCGCGGCGACCGGCTCGCGCTGATCGCCCGCGGCCGCGCCGGGCTCGACGGGGCCGTGCACGAGGCCGAACGGGCCGGTGCCGCGAAAGCGATCGCGATCGAGGCCGACGTCGCCGACCCGGACGCCGTCGAGGCCGCCGCCCGGCGGGCCGAGGAGGAACTCGGCCCGATCGACGTGTGGGTCAACGACGCCTTCTCCTCCGTCTTCGCCCCCTTCACCGAGATCACCCCCGAGGAGTTCCGCCGCGTCACCGAGGTCACCTACCTCGGCTACGTCTACGCCACCGGCGCCGCACTGCGGCGGATGCTGCCCCGTGACCGCGGCACCCTCGTCCACGTCGGCTCGGCGATCGCCTACCGCGGCATCCCGCTGCAGAGCGCCTACAGCGGTGCCAAGCACGCCATCCAGGGCTGGCACGAGGCACTGCGCTGCGAACTCCTCGCCACCGGCACCGCCGTGCGGACCACCATGGTGCAGATGCCGGCCGTCAACACCCCGCAGTTCGACTGGGTGCGGTCCCGGCTGCCCGAACGGGCACAGCCGGTACCGCCGATCTACCAGCCGGAGGTCGCCGCCCGCGCGGTGCTGTACGCCGCCGACCACCCCGCACGCCGCGAGTACTGGGTCGGTGCCAGCACCGTCGCCACCCTGCTCGCCAACGCCGTGGCGCCCGGCCTGCTGGACCGCTACCTCGCACGGACGGGCTTCGACTCCCAGCAGACCGGCGAACGCCGGCCCGCCGACCAACCGGACAACCTCGACCGGCCGGCGGACGCCGACACGGACTTCGGCGCCCACGGCCGCTTCGACGGGAAGGCCCGCGCCCGCAGCCGCCAGCAGCAGGCCGCCCACGCCCTCGGCGCGCTCGCCGCAGCCGTCGCCCGCACCACCGGACGGATCGTCCCGGCCGTACGGGCGGCACGGCCCGGGTCCGCACCGCGGGCCGCCGGAGCGCCGGTCCCCGTGACACCGGGGCCGGGCGCATGACGGCCCGGACCCGGCCGCGGCGCGCCTCCGACCGCCGTACGACAGGAGTGACGACCATGGGATCCGTCCCCGTACCCACCGACCCGGACGCCACCCCGGTGCCGCCCGACCCGCCCCCGCCACCCGGATCGCCGACCCCGCCGCCCGAGCCGCGCCGCCCGGGACCGCCCGACGAGGAACCGGACACCGACCCCGATCCGGACGAGCCCGTCGAGCCGCCGGACTGATCCCCGCTCAGGCCACCGGCCAGGGCGGCCGAGGACACGGAGGACCCCATCGACGGTATGGTCGAGATCGCCGTGTGGTGGGGCGCGCTGACGGGCCTGACGGTGGTGCTGATCAGCACCGTGTCGCCCGTCGAGCTCCTGGTCGCCGCCACCGCCGCGCTCGGCGCCGCCGTCACCGCCCGCGCCATGCGCCGCGCCGCGGGTGTCCGGTGGCGCGGCGGCCGCGGAGCCGCCCGGGCGGTGCTGCACCTCCCGTGGGCGGTGCTACACGGCTGCGGCACGCTGCTGGCCGCGGCGGTGCGCCGTCCCGGCCGTGCGACGGTGCGCCGGACGACCGTGCAGCAGGGCACCGAGCCCGGCTGGGCCGGCGTCGTCCTGGCCGCCTCCCCGGACACCTGCGTCCTCGACATGCCGCACGAGGACGACCCGCTGCTGCACACCCTCGGCGGGCGCCCCGGGCCGGCGGAGCAAGCGGTCACCGGCGCGCGGGAGCAGCGGTGAGCGCCTGGACCGCCGCCGCCGTGGTGCTGCTGGCCGCCGACGTCCCCGCCTGCCTGTGGGCGGTGTCCAGGGGCAGCGCGGTGGCCCGGCTCATCGGGCTCAGCCTGCTGTCCAGCGTGCTGGGCGCGGTGTTCCTGCTGCTGCCCCAGGCCTACGACCGGTCGTCCTACCAGGACCTCGCCCTGGTGCTGGGCGTCCTCGCCCCCGCCGGGGCGCTGGTCTTCACCCGCTTCGTCGTCGGCCGCGGCGACGAGCCGGAGCACGACCCGGAGCACGACCCGGAGACCACCACGACGGACGGAGGGACGCCGTGACCGCCGGTCACGCCACCGCGCTGGCCCTGCTGTGGACGGGAGTGGCCTTCGTCCTGCTGTCGGCGCTGGCCCTCGTACGGCTGCGCGGCACACCGATGCGGCTGCACGCGCTCGCCCCCGCCACCTGCGCCGGGCTGCCGCTGATCGCCGCGGCGGTCGCCGTCGACCAGGGCCCCGGCCGGGCGGCGGCCAGGACGCTCTTCATCGGCCTGCTCTTCGCCGTCGGCGGCACCGTCACCACGATCGCGGTCGGCCGGGCCGTCCGGCAGTCCGAGAACGGGGAGGACGGGTGAACGACTGGCTGATCGGCCTTGCGCTCGCCTTCACCGTGGCCACCGCGACCGTGGCCGTGCTCACCCGCGACCCGGCCAAGCAGGCCGTCGTGCTGTCCGCGCTCGGCCTCGGCCTCGCCGTGCTGTTCGCCGTCCTCCAGGCACCCGACGTCGCGCTCTCCCAGCTGGCCGTCGGCACCGCCCTCACCCCGCTGCTGATCCTGCTGACGGTCCGCAAGATCAGCCGCCACCGGGCCCCCGACGAGCACGACGAGGAGCAGCGGTGACGGCCCGCGCGCGGCTCCTGCTGCTGCTGGCCGCCGCCGCGGTGATCGCCGCCTTCTTCGCCGCGGCCTGCACCGAACTGCCGCCGTTCGGAACGGCGAGCCACCCGTACGGCGAACGCGCCGTGGCCGCGGCGCTCGCCCACCGCACCGCCAACGTCGTCTCCTCCGTCAACTTCGACATCCGCGCCTTCGACACCCTCGGCGAGGAATCCATGCTCTTCGGCACCGTCCTCGGCGCCACCCTGCTGCTGCGCCGCGCCCGCGACGAACGCCACCACCGGGCCGAGGCCGGACGCGTCCTGCCCACCACCCGGCTCTTCGGCAGCCTGCTGCTGCCGGTCACCCTCGTCGTCGGCGTCTACATCGTCGCCCACGGCCAACTCAGCCCCGGCGGCGGCTTCCAGGGCGGTGTGGTGCTCGCCACCGCCCTGCACCTGGCCTACGTCGCCGCCGACCACCGCGCCCTGCGGCGCCTGCGGCCGCTCACCGTCCTCGACGTCACGGACTGCGCGGCCGCCGCCTCCTTCACCCTCGTCGGCCTGGCCACCCTCGCCGCCGGCGGAGCCTTCCTGCAGAACATGCTGCCGCTCGGCACCTTCAACCGGATCACCTCCGGCGGCACCGTCCCCCTGCTGAACGCCGCCGTCGGCGTCGAGGTCGCCACCGGACTGATCGTCCTGATCGCCCACTTCCTCGACCAGGCCGTCGAACTGACCGACCCCGAGGAACACCGGAAGGAGCGTCAGTAGTGGGCGTCTGGCCCTACCTCGCGGCCGGATGGGTGCTGCTCGTCGCCCTCTACGGCCTCGTCACCAGCCGCAACCTCGTCCACGCCATCGGCTGCCTCGCCGTCGCCCAGTCCTCCACCTACCTGCTGCTGCTCGCCGTCGGCTACCGCGACGGCGGCACCGCCCCCGTCTACTCCGACCTCGTCCCGGGCAGCCGCCCCGTCGTCGACCCGGTCGTGCAGGCCCTCGCCCTCACCGACGTGGTCGTCGGCGCCACCGTGACCGCCCTGCTGCTCGCCCTCACCATCCAGCTCCGCAAACGCCACCGCACCGTCGACCCGCAGGCGCTCGCCGGCCTCAAGGGCTGACGATGGCCACCGAGGACCTGCTGCCGCTCGCCGTCGCGATCCCGCTGCTCGGCTCCGCGCTGCTCGCCGTCGCCGGCCGGCGACTGCCCCGGCTCGGCTGCGACGTCCTCGCCACCGCCACGGCCGCCGCCGAGGTGCTCTGCCTCGCCGCCCTGTGGGTGAGGAGCCCCGGCATCGCCACCGCCCGCCTCGGCGGCTGGCCCGACGGGCTCGGCATCGTGCTGGCCGCCGACCCCGTCGGCGCCGGCTGCGCCCTGCTCGCCGCCGTCCTGGTGCTCGCCGCCCTCGTCTACGCCTGGCGGTACTTCGACGAGCCCGCCGGCGAAAGGGCCGGGATCTTCCCCGCCCTGCTGCTGCTCTTCGAGGCCGGCATGGTCGGCTTCGCCCTCACCGGGGACCTCTTCAACGCCTTCGTCTTCTTCGAGCTCATGGGCGCCGCCGCCTACGCCCTGACGGGCTACCGGATCGAGGACCCCCGCCCGCTGCAGGGCGCCCTCGTCTTCGGCATCGTCACCTCCTTCGCCGCCTACTGCTCGCTGCTCGGCATCGGACTGCTCTACGCCCGCACCGGCGAGCTGAACCTCGCCCGGCTCGGCGACCGCCTCGCCGGCCACCGCACCGACACGCTGACCGTGGTCGCCTTCGTGCTGGTCGCCACCGCCCTGCTGGTCAAGGCCGCCGCCGTGCCGTTCCACTTCTGGCTGCCCGACGCGCACGCCGTCGCCCCCACGCCGGTCTGCATGCTGATGTCCGGCGTCATGGTCGAACTCGGCGTCTACGGCACCGCCCGCCTCTACTGGACGGTCTTCGCCGGCCCCGGCGGCATCCCGCACGAAGCCTTCCGCAGCACCTTCACCGCCGTCGGCGTGCTCACCGCCCTGGTCGGCGCGGTGATGTGCTGGCAGCAGCGCCACCTGAAACGGCTGCTGGCCTTCTCCACCGTCGGCCACGTCGGCCTCTTCCTGGCCGGCACCGCCGTGCTCACCCCGCACGGCACCGCCGGCACGGCCCTCTACGTCGCCGCCCACGGGCTGGTCAAAGCGGCCCTGTTCGGCCTGACCGGCGTGCTGCTCGACCGCTTCGGCTCCGTCGACGAACACGGGCTGTACGGCAGGGCGCGGGGCATACGGGCCACCGGGCTGCTCTTCGCCGTCGGCGCCCTGGCCCTGGCGGGCCTCCCGCCGTTCGGCACCGGCCTCGGCAAGGCCCTCGTTGAGGAGGCCGCCGGCCACTGGCAGCCCTGGCTGCCGGCCGTGTTCGTGCTCGTCTCCGCGGCCACCGGCGCCGCGGTGCTGCGCGCCGCCCTGCGGATCTTCTGGGGGATCGGCCCCGAACCGCAGGCCCGTCCCGGCGAGGAGGAGATCACCGGTGAGGGCGAGGAGCCGGAGCTCCGCAGTCCCGAACGGGCACTGCCGCCGACCATGCTCGCCGTACCCGGCGTGCTGCTGGTGCTCGGCCTGGTCCTCGGCAGCCTTCCCTCCGCCGCCACCGCCCTGGCGCGCGGCGCAGCGGTCTTCACCGACCCGGCCGCGTACCGGGCGGCCGTGGTCGCCGGCACCACGGCCCTCCCGCCGGCTGAGGAGGCCGGGTGGACGGTGCCCGGGGTGCTCCTCGGGCTGCTGTCGGTCGGGCTCGCCGTGCTGCTCGCCCTGTCCGCGGTGCTCCGCCGGCCCGAGCCGCGTTCACGGCCGCGCCTCGCGGGCCGGGCCGTGCGGGGCCTGCGACGGCTGCACTCCGGCCACCTCGGTGACTACCTCGCCTGGCTGGCGGTCGGCATCGCCGTGCTCTGCGCGGCCGTCGCCGCCCAGAGCTGACGGCGGACGCGGTCAGACGTGCTCCGGTACGGCGCTGTGCAGCGGGTCCGGGCGCTTCGCCGCCTGCCAGTTCCGGCCGAGGGCGTGCCGCAGCAGCTCGGCGGCCTCGGCCTGCCGGGCGTCGAGGATCTCCGCATGCCGGTCGGCCCGGTCCGCCAGCCGCTGCAGCCGGGCCGTGAGCAGGTCGTCGGAGGAGGCCGCGCGGAGCGCCCGCCAGAGCGCGATCTTGCCCTGGACGCCGGAACGCATCGCCTCCGTCTCCAGCAGGTCGCTCAGCGGCGAGCGGCGCAGCACCCGCCCGTTGAGCTTCAGCCGGCCGGCCAGTTCGGCGGCGGAGCCGAGCAGCATCCGGTGCCGCCGGGGCCGGACGCCGAGCGCCCGCATCAGGGCGAGCAGTTCGTCGCGGTCCTCGGCCACCTCCTTGGCCAGGGTCCGCAGGGCGGGGGCGTCCGGGCCGGTCGGGTGCTCGCGGGCGATCCGGCGCGCGAGCGCCGCACCGCCGTACGAGCCGGCCAGGTGGTCGTTGAGGTAGATGGCGAGCCACCGCTCGCCGTCGCGGTCGGTCATGGTGTCGTTCCCTTCACCCGGGGATGTGCGCATCAGGCCGCGAGGGCGGCCGGCCGCAGCAGGATCTTCGTCCGGCCGTCGTCGCGGTGGTTGAAGCAGCGGTAGCCCCGGGGTGCCTCGGTGAGCGGCAGTTCGTGGGAGACCAGGAAGGACGGTTCGGCCCGCCCCGCGACGATCAGGTCGCGCAGCCGGGCGTTGTACCGCTTCACCGGGCACTGGCCCGTGCCCGTTCGCCGGCCCTTGGTGAAGAAGGTGCCGTAGCCGAACCCGATCCGGCCCTCCTTGGCGTCCTCGGTGGCGGCCTCCGGGTCCTCGGGGACGCAGCGGCCGACCACGTCGATGCCGCCCGCCGTCCGAGCGGCCTCGACCAGCTGGTCCAGCACCAGTTCGGGATGGTCGGGCACCTCCTCGACCGACACCTCGAACGGTCCCGTGAACACCACTGCCCTCATGTCGGCCGCCCTCTCCGCGCGAACTCGTGGTCCGGTGGTCGCGGCTGCCCGTCGATGCGGTGCGGAAACCGCCGCGGCAGGCAAACGGTGCGGCCCGGTGTTCGGCCGGTCGGGGCACGGACAGGCGCCGACGGGGGAGTGCCCGCACGGGCGGCCGCCCGTGCGGGCCGACACCGGAGACGAGGCAGCCCATGCGCCACCACGACGACCGCTTCCGCGGGCGCCACCGCGCCGGTCACCGGCGGATCCCGCGGGCTCGGCCTGCTGATCGCCGGCGAAGTCGCCGACCGCGGCGCCCGGGTGATGATCTGCGCTCGCGATCCGCAGGAACTCGCCACCGCCGAAGGCGAACTGAGCAGACGCGGCACCGTCGCCACCACAGACAGCGCACGCCGCAGCCGGTTTGACGAGGGCGACGTCGGGTGACACGCGGTGGATGGGCCTCCGCCCCGCCGCTCGGCCGAGGCTTCGACGGGCGGCCCGCGGCCACCGCACCTTCCGCATCAGCTGCGGGTCGCCGCCCGGCAGCCGGATCGCGTGCGCCCGCCCGGGGCACCCTGCCGACGAGATGCCACAGGCCGCCCGTGCGCTCGGCCACCAGTGGGCCGTCCTCACCGACGAGTCCCCGCGGCTCACCATCGCCCGCGGCCTCAGCCCCTCGGCACTGACCGATGGGATCGCAGGCCGCCACGCGGACGGGTGGTGTGCCCGATCAGGCCCGGATGGGCCGCGGTCGCGGGGGTAGGCGCGACGGCCGAGGGGCCGTCGTGGCCCCGGAACGGAGGCTGTGGTGGACGCGATCGTGCTGTTGAGGGACGACCACAAGACGGTGGAGAAGCTGTTCAAGGCGTTCGAGAAGGCAGGGGAGGACGCGCACGCGGAGAAGCGGCGGATCGCCGATGAGGTGATCGAGGAGCTGACCGTGCACGCGGTGATCGAGGAGGAGGTGTTCTACCCGGCCGCCCGTGAGGCGGCCCCGGACACCACGGACCACGTGCTGGAGAGCGTCGAGGAGCACCACGTCGTGGTGTGGATGCTCTCCGAGCTTGCCGGCATGGACCCCGCGGACGAGCGCTTCGACGCCAAGATGACCGTGCTGATGGAGAACGTCCGTCATCACGTCGAGGAGGAGGAGAAGGAGTGGTTCCCCGAGGTCCGCAAGGCCATGGGCCGCAACCGCCTCGTCGAGCTCGGCGAACGCCTGGAGGAGGCGAAGAAGACCGCGACGCGCGACCCCCTGGAGGTCCCCAGCGCGACCAGGTAGACCGACCACCGCGCCCGGCTCGCCGCACGCACGGATCGAAACTGCGAGGCGGGGCCGCAACGGCGGTGCACGACGTGTGAGGAGTACGGCTGATGGTGACGAGCGACCAGGACACACCGCCTAACCCGGCCGAGCAGTATCCCCGGCCGCCGCAGCCCGAGCAGAGCCACCCCATCCCGGCAGCGGGGAGCGGATGCGGCCCGAGCCGGACTACGGCGAGACCTCCTACCGCGGGTCGGGGCGCCTGACCGGACGGGTCGCACTCGTCACCGGAGGCGACTCCGGGATCGGCCGCGCCGGCGCGCTCGCCTTTGCCCGCGAGGGCGCCGACGTCGCGTTCTGTCACCTGCCCGAGGAGCCAGTGCTGGGGCTGCTGTCCAGGGAGTCGGATACGACTGTCAGGTGCGGTGTTGGTCGCCGTCGCGGCGGAGCTGGTTGGCGTGGCGGACGAGGGCATCGATCCGGGCGGCGAGGTCCGGCCGTCTGGCGGCGAGGTGTGGGGCGAGGGCCGCGAGCGGCTCGAGCAGCAGCGACGCGTCGTCCGCGCCGAGGGCGGCGCGCAGGGTCGCGAGGTGGCGGCGGGTTCCGTAGGCGGCGGTGTCGAGGGCGGCGATCTGCCCGGCGAGGCCGCGCAGCGTGGAGGGGTTGGCGCGGGCCCAGGCGGTGATGCTGCGCTCGGCGGCGCGGCGGTCGCGTTCGGCCCGCACCCGCTGGTCCTGCGTCGTTCCGGGGGAGGCTGCGCTGTGCTGGGTGCGCAGATAGCGGCGTTCGGCGGCCTGCCGGCTGCCGACGCCGAGCGGCCGGGACAGATCCTCCCAGGTGGCGCCGGCACCCCGCGCGGTCTCGACGAAGTGCGGCTCCCATTGGTCAAGCGCCTGTCGCAGCTGCCGCATCATCGCGAGGGCGTGCAGTGCACGGTCCGCCGGATCGGCCGCGGCGTCGGGGCTCGCGGTGACGGCATCGGCCATGGCTGTCAGGGCAGTCAGCAGTGGCCGTGCCGCCTCATCCCCGGTGGCCGGAGTCCTGGGCGTCGATGCCGTCATGGTCCACTCACAGGGCCTTGTCATCTGATAGACGACATGTTACAAGGTTCGTGAGCGATACGTTCCGGTTGTTCCGAACCCGGACCGTGTGGAGGTGTTCACGATGCTGATGCGCACCGATCCGTTCCGTGAGTTCGACCGCCTCGCCCAGCAGTTCCTCGGTACGACCGGCACCTGGTCGCGGCCGTCGGCGATGCCGATGGACGCCTACCGGTCCGGTGACGAGTACGTCGTGGTCTTCGACCTGCCGGGCGTGACCCCGGAGGCGGTGGACGTCGACGTCGAGCAGAACGTGCTGACGGTCAAGGCTGAGCGCCGCCCGGTCGCCAAGGGCGACGACATCGAGATGGAGGTCTCCGAGCGGCCGCTGGGCGTCTTCTCCCGGCAGCTGTTCCTCGGCGACACCCTGGACACCGACAACATCCGCGCCGAGTACGAGGCCGGTGTGCTCACGCTGCACATCCCGGTCACTCAGAAGGCCAAGCCCCGCAAGATCGAAGTCGCCGGTGTCTCCGACCACAAGGAGATCCGGTCCTGACGCGGTGAGCCGCTGGTCGGCGGGGAGGACAGGCGGTCTCGAAGGGAGGGATGAGCGATGGCCGCCATCTGCGTCCCGGAGTGGCTCCCGGGCGAGGATGCGGGCTACCACGGCACCCGCACCGCGGCTGCCCCGTCTTCCGGGGCGGCCGCGGTGCCGCCGCCCCCGTCATCGGACGGCGGAGTCACCGTGGTGACGGCGCACGGGGAGATCGACATCGCCACGGCCGACGCGCTGCGCGCCCGACTGGTGGCCGCGCTCTCCCGCCACGGGCACGTCGCCGTCGACCTCGCCGAGGTGACCTTCATCGACTGCGGCGGCCTGCGCGCCCTGACGGGGGCCCACCAAGTCGCCGTGCGCGCCGGGCGGCGCCTGACCCTGCGCACTCCGAGTCCACCCGTAGCGCGGCTGCTCGCGCTCACCCGGCTGGATCGCGAACTCGCCGTCGAACCCGACACCGGGAGCGCCACTCCCGCGCAGTGATGAGGAGGACCTTGGTCATGGGCGTCTCCCGCGACGACTTCCTGGACCGGGTTTCCGAACACAGCGGCATCCAGGAGGAGCGGTGCAGGGAACATCTGATCCGGGCCGTCCTCGGGCTCCTCGGGGAGCACCTGGTCGGCGCAGAGCGGCTCGACCTGGCGGGATGCCTGCCCGAGGAGTACGCCGCCATCGCGCGCGACGCGCCGGCGGCGGACCGGCCGCCGGCCGGCGAGCGGTTCGCCGCCGCCGTCGCCGCACGGACCGACGCCACGGACGACCCCACGGACGACGGCACGTTGCGCGGTGTCAGCGCCGTGCTCGGTGGCGCCGCCGGACCTGCAGCAGCGGCGACCTGGCCCGTGGGTCCCATGGAACGGAAGGAGAGGGAGCAATGGCGGAGCTGATCGTCGACGGCGACGCGCTGGTGGTCCACCTCGGGTGGTGGGAGCGGGCGGTAGTGCGGCGCCGGCAGATACGGGTGCCGCTGGAGGCCGTGTCCAGGATCCGTATCCGTCCGTATCCGTGGCGGGCCGTGCGGGGCGTTCGCGAACGCGGCCTGCTGGTGCCCGGCCTGCTGTGCGTGGGTGTGTGGCGCCATCCCGGCGGGCGGGACTTCGTCTCGGTGCGCCTGCACCAGGACGCGGCGGTGTGTGTCGAGCTGCGCGACCCTGCACCGTTCGCCCGCATCATCGCCACGACGGCCTACCCGCAGCAGACGGTGGCCGCCCTTCGGACCGCGGGGAGCCGGGCGGCCGCGGCCGACGCCCAGGCGCAGATCTACGGGACCGGGCGCGGTAAGCCCGGCCGGCCAGTGCGTGTACCGCCGCGCGGCCGGCTCCAGCCCGTGTGATGCACCGGGATCAGGCGATCGGGCCAGGTCCGGGCCGGGTGGAGGCCGTCCTGTCAGGGCCACGGGCCTGTGTCAGGGCCACGGGTTGCTGTCCCCCCAGTGCCACAGCACCCACCGGGCGAGGTCGACCGGCTGGGCGGCGGCCTCCGGAACCACCACCCGGACCGGGCCGACCCGCAGGTCGGGGCCGGGCGGCCATGGCCCGGTCCGGCCGAAGCCCTCGGGGCCGGGGTGCTCGGCCGCAAGGAACCAGGGCTCGGCGCGGTGGACCCGCACCGGCACGCTTCGGGCTGACGGGCGATCCGGCCCGGCCGCCGGAGGCCTGACGGACTGCTCCACCGACCGGCGGTCGAGCCGGGCGTCGTAGGCGGCCCGCCGATCGGGATCCCGGAGCACCTCATAGGCCGCGAGCACCTCGCCGAGCCGTTCCGCCGACGACTGCGCGGGGCGGCTGTCAGGGTGCAGCACGCGCACCAGCGCGCGATAGGCCGAGGCGATCTGGCGCGCCGACGCCGAGGGATCGACCCCGAGCACCGCGTAATGATCAGGCCGGGCTCCTGGCGCTGCCACGGGACGCTCACCTCCTCGGCACCGGCGCACTGACACACGGGGAGATCTCCGAAGAACTGAATTCCTTGTCACCTTCCTAGATTCAAGGCGTGCGCCTGTCAAGGTGCTTCGAATCGCCCATGGTGCTCAGCCGGCGCGCGCGCCGGGGCCGCGAACCGATCGCGACCCCCGGAACGACCGGCCGCGATACTTGACACTCATCGACTCAAGTTTTATGCCTTGGTGTAGAGCAATCTCTGAGATGAAGGGACTTGAAAGGAGGCCGGAGATGTCACGCGCAGTCGGTATTGACCTGGGAACGACGAACTCGGTGGTGTGCGTGCTGGAGGGCGGCGAACCGTCCGTCATCGCCAACGCCGAGGGCGCACGGACCACCCCGTCCGTGGTGGCGTTCGGCAAGGGCGGGGAGGTGCTGGTCGGCGAGGTCGCCAAGCGTCAGGCGGTGACCAACGTAGACCGCACCGCCCGCTCGGTGAAGCGGCACGTGGGCGAGAGCGACTGGCGCTTCCCCGAGCACGACAGTGTGGACGGCAAGCGATACACCGCGCAGGAGATCTCCGCGCGGGTGCTGCAGAAGCTCAAGCGCGACGCGGAGGCATACCTGGGCGAGGACGTCACGGACGCGGTGATCACCGTCCCGGCGTACTTCAACGACGCCCAGCGCACCGCGACCAAGGAGGCCGGGGAGATCGCCGGCCTGAAGGTGGCGCGGATCATCAACGAACCCACCGCGGCCGCCCTGGCGTACGGGCTGGACAAGGAGAGCGACCAGACGGTGCTGGTCTTCGACCTCGGCGGTGGCACGTTCGACGTGTCGCTGCTGGAGATCGGCGAGGGCGTGGTGGAGGTGAAGTCCACCTCCGGAGACACCCACCTGGGCGGCGACGACTGGGACCAGCGGATCGTCGAGCACCTGGTGAAGCAGTTCAAGAACGGCTACGGCGTCGACCTGGCCACGGACAAGATGGCCGCGCAGCGGCTGCGCGAGGCCGCCGAGAAGGCCAAGATCGAGCTGTCCGCCGCCACGGAGACGACGATCAACCTCCCGTACATCACCGCCTCCGCCGAGGGCGCGCTGCACCTGGACGAAAAGCTCACCCGCGCCCAGTTCCAGCAGTTGACGGCCGACCTGTTCGAGCGGTGCAAGGGCCCGTTCCACAGTGCGGTCAAGGACGCGAAGATCAAGGTCTCGGACATCGACCACGTCATCCTGGTCGGCGGCTCGACCCGGATGCCGGCCGTGACCGAGCTGGTGAAGGAGCTGACCGGCAAGGACCCGCACAAGGGCGTCAACCCGGACGAGGTCGTCGCCGTCGGCGCCGCGCTCCAGGCCGGTGTGCTGAAGGGCGAGGTCAAGGACGTCCTGCTGCTGGACGTCACCCCGCTGTCCCTGGGCATCGAGACCAAGGGCGGCATCATGACCAAGCTGATCGAGCGCAACACCACCATCCCGACCAGGCGGTCCGAGGTGTTCACCACCGCCGAGGACAACCAGCCCTCGGTCACCGTGCAGGTCTACCAGGGCGAGCGCGAGATCGCCGCCTACAACAAGAAGCTCGGCATGTTCGAGCTGAGTGGCATCGCACCGGCCCCAAGGGGCCTGCCGCAGATCGAGGTCACCTTCGACATCGACGCCAACGGCATCATGCACGTCGGCGCGAAGGACCTCGGCACCGGCAAGGAACAGAAGATGACCGTCACCGGCGGCTCCTCCCTCGCGAAGGACGACATCGACCGCATGATCCGCGACGCCGAACAGCACGCCCAGGAGGACCGGCGCCGCAAGGAGACTGCCGAGACCCGCAACCAGGGCGAGCAACTCGTCTACTCGACCGAGAAGCTGATCACCGACAACGCCGACAAGATCCCCGTCGACGTGAAGTCCGAGGTCGAGACGGCCCTGGCGGAGTTGAAGGAGAAGCTCAAGGGCGACGACACCGCCGCGATCCGCATCGCTACCGAGCGGACGGCCGCCGCCGCGCAGAAGATCGGCACTGCCGTCTATTCCCAGGCCGGCGGCCCACAGGCAGCAGCCGGCACCGGCCCGACGCAAGGGGGAGAGGAGGAGGTCGTCGACGCGGAGATCGTCGACGACGAGGGCGTGAAGGGAGGCACCGGATGAGCCCGCGCACCGGAGACGGGCAGGGCGACAGGCCGCCGATCGTCATCCACGATCGGCGGCGCATCGACCCGGTCACCCTCCAGCCCAGACAACCCGATCCCGACACCGAGGAACACCCAGGACGCGGAACCGTCCTGGAACAGCCGGATGCGGCGGCGAAGCTGGAGAAGCAACTCGCCGAGCGCACAGCGGACCTGCAAAGGATCAAGGCCGAGTACGACAACTACCGCAAACGCAACCAGCGCGAACGAGCGCAGCTCCGCGAGGCCACCGTCGCGGAAGTCCTCGCCGGACTGGTACCCGTCCTCGACGATCTCGACCGGGCACGGGAACACGGCGAGCTCACCGGCCCACTCCAGGCCGTCGCCACCACCCTGACCTCCCACCTCACCGGCCTCGGCATCGAATCCTTCGGCACACCGGGAGAGCCCTTCGACCCCACCCGCCACGAAGCGGTCGCCCACCAGGAGTCCCCGGACGTCGACCAGCCCACCTGCATGCAGATCGTGCGCCCCGGCTACCGGCTCGGACAGCGACTCCTGCGCCCGGCCCAGGTCACGGTCATCGCGCCGAGCCCGGCGGCAGATTGAGGTGCTGAGCCTGCGGGGCCGGCCGTCCCGGAGCCGGGCTGATCACGCAGGACGGGCAGGGAACGACACGCCGCCGGTCGCCTGGCCAGCCGCGCGCTCCGTGCCTGTCATGGCCGGCAGCGATGCGACAGGGGAAAGCGAGGGTGGAGCACCGGCCGTTTCTCGCAGGGGCCGGGTAGGAGCAGTGGAGGACGAGATGTCCGCCTGATTCACCGATCGCCTGGGCTTGCGTCGGCCCCACCCCTTCCGTCGCCGCCTCCCGCCCGTGTCAGGTGCGGGGCAGCGGCGGCAGGGGCCGGGTGGCGATGGCCCGTGCTTCGGCGCGCGTCATGCCGAACATGCGCAGCAGGCGGAAGGCCAGTTGGTCGGAAACATGCTCGGCGTCGAGGTCCGGGCGGGTCTCCAGCAGGTGGAGCACTCCGAGCAGGGCGCCGCCGACCATGGCCACGGAAGTGCGCGGGTCGTCGATGTCCAGCCGTCCGTTGTCGGCGGCGGCCCGTAGATCCCGCATCGCCCGAGGTGCCAGGCCTCTGTCCGAGGTGAGATAGGGCATGCCGGTGTGGACGAGAATCCTGGCGATCTGCGGGTGGGTGCGCTGCAGCCGACCGGTCAGGCGGACGCTGGCGGCGAAGATCTCCGCGGGGTCCCCGAGGTCTCCCGCCACGGATTCCAGGAGTTCGCCATGTTGCTCCAGGGTGAGGGCGACGGCGGCGTCGAACAGCTCGTCCTTGCTGGTGAAGTGGTTGTAGAAGGAGCCGAAGCCGACGTCCGCCGCCTCGGTGATCTCCTGGATGCTCACGTCGGTCCTCCCTTGCTCGGCGAGGAACCCCTGAGCGGCGGCGATCAGCGCGGCTCGGGTGAGCGCCTTGCGCCGGTCCAGGCGGTTGGGTGTGCGGCCGGGAGTCCGGCTGTCGGCCTTGCTCTGTCGGTCGGTGCTCATCCCTCCATCGTTACCTGGTGAATCAGTTCTGATTCTTTCATCAACACTGATGACTGTTGACGATGCTGCCATCTGGACTGATTCTTTCATCACTGCTGACTGGAGCTGCTCGCAGAAGTGTCCGGTCGGCGCCTGTCCAGGACTCAGGAGAGCCGATGAGTATCCAGGTCGTCCGCACCACAGACGGCTGGTGGGTGGAGAGCGGCACAGGACGGCTGCACCACGTCGACACCGACGCGGACACCACCGCCGGCCTGCTCGCCGACCGTGCCGCCGTGCAGCAGGCGGCCGCGCGTGCCGCGGCTGCCCCCGACGCCGGGCCTTCCGCTCGAGAGGCGGAGCTGCTGTCGCCCGTCACCACCCCCTGCCGGGTGGTGGCGCAGATGGTCAACTACCGTTCCCACGCGGTGGATTCCGGGTTCGACCCGGACACCGTCCCGCCCGCGTTCTTCCGCAAGGCCTCCGGGTCCGTCAGCGGTCCCTACCAGGACATCGTCCGGCCGCCGCACGTGCGGTTCCTCGACTACGAGGTGGAGCTCGGGCTGGTGATGGGCGCGAACCTGCCGGTCGGCACCGAGGTCACCGACGCCACCCTGGCGGAGTACGTCGCCGCGCTGGTGGTCGCCGACGACGTCAGCGCGCGTGACCTGCAGTTGCCCAAGACGCAGTTCTACGAGTCCAAGTCGTACCCGACCTTCACTCCGCTCGGGCCCCGGCTGCTCCTGGTTGATGCCGAGGATCTGTCCCGCCTGCCGGACCTGCGGCTCACGCTGAAGGTCAATGGGGCCACGAGGCAGGACCGCACCACCACGGACATGATCGTCCGACCCGCGCGTGCCCTCAGCCTTCTGGCCCGCTTCCAGAACCTGCAGCCCGGTGACGTCCTGCTCACCGGAACCCCCGGCGGCACCGCCCTCAAGTCTCCGGGCAGGCTCCTGACCACGCTTGCCGCCCTGCTGCCCCCGCACAAGCGCTGGCAGAAGTTCTTCGCCCGCCAACTGGCGAACCCCGACTACCTCAAGGACGGCGACGCCGTCACGGCCCGTATCGCCACCGATGACGGCGTCATCGATCTCGGCGAGCAGCGCACGGTGGTGCGCGCCCGCTGACGACTCCCGGGACCCCGCCCGGGACCCGCCCGGCCCGGCATCCCTGTCCGGGGCCGGCCATCTGACCCCACCTCTCCCTCACCCTGCAAAGGCGCACCGGTGACACTCACACCCACCGACCTGCTGTGGCCCGCCCCCGAGAGCTTCGCGGACCTCTCTGCGATCGAAGCCGTTCCGCTCCATGAACGCGGCCTGACCGCCACCACCTACGACACCGTGGTGCGCGCCGCCCGCCTGTGGCCCGACCGCCCGGCCATGACGGTGCTGCCCGACGCCGTGCGCTTCCTGCGCCCCACCACCGTGACCTTCGCGCAGCTGCGCGACCAGGTGCACCGCACCGCCAACCTGCTGCGTGCGCTCGGCGCCACCCGCCGCGCCGCGGTGGGCCTGCTCGCGCCGAACACCGCGGAGCTGCCTGCCGCCCTGCTGGCCGCGCAGGCCGCGGGCATCGCCGCCCCGGTCAACCCGGGCCTGGCGTCCGAGCACGTCGAGCAGTTGCTGCGGCGCGCCGGCGCGCGGGTACTCATCGCCGCCGGTCCGCAGCTGGACGCACAGGTGTGGGCGACGGCCCGGCAGGTCGCCGCGGCCTTGCGGTTGGACGCACTGCTGGCGCTGGCCCCAACCCTCCCGGAGGGCCCGACTCCCGCTCTGGACCCCGTCGAAGGCGTGCGCGTCGGCTACCTCACGGAGCTGGCCGCCTCCCATCCCGCAGACCGGCTGGTGGACATCGATCCCCCGGCCGCCGACGACCTGGCCGCCTACTTCCACACCGGCGGCACCACCGGCACTCCCAAGCTCGCCGCGCACACGCACGCCAACGAGGTCGTCGACGCCTGGACGGTGGCCGCGAGCGTTCCCCTCGACGAGGACGCGGTGATGTTCGCGGCGCTGCCGTTGTTCCACGTCAACGCCCTGATCGTCACCCTGCTCGGCCCGCTGCTGCGCGGCCGGGGAGTGGTGTGGGCCGGGCCGCTGGGCTACCGCGATCCCGAGCTGTATCCGGTGTTCTGGAAGCTGGTGGAGCACTATCGCATCGCCGCCATGTCCGGCGTGCCCACCGTGTACTCCGTCCTCGCCCGTGTCCCCGTCGACGCGGACATCTCCAGCATGCGGTTCGCCGCCGTCGGCGCCTCGCCTCTCCCTCCAGCCGTACGGGACTCCTTCGAGGAGCACACCGGCATCCCGCTGTGCGAGGGCTACGGGCTGACCGAGGCGACCTGTGCCTCTGCCCTCGGCCTGCCCGGTCACACCCGCTCCGGCAGCGTCGGCCGGCGCCTGCCCTACCAGCAGGTCAAGACCGTGCGGATCGACCCGACCACCGGCGAGCGGCACGACCTGCCGCCCGGCGCCACTGGGGTGCTCGCCGTCAGCGGTCCGGTCGTCTTCGCCGGGTACGTTGCCGAGCACACCGCCCAGGGACCTCGCCTGGAGACCGCGGGGAAGATCCGCGACGGCTGGCTGGACACGGGCGACGTGGCCCGCATCGACGCCGACGGCTTCATCCATCTCATCGGCCGCGCCAAGGACCTGATCATCCGTGGGGGCCACAACATCGACCCCGCCGCGATCGAGGACACCCTCCTCGGCCACCCCGAGGTCACCGCCGCCGCGGCGGTCGGCCGCCCCGACCCCCACGCGGGCGAAGTGCCCGTCGCCTACGTCACCCTCGCCCCCTGCGCCCGGACCAGCCCCGCCGAACTGCTCACCTGGGCCGCCGAACGAGTCCCCGAACGCGCAGCCGCCCCGCGCGAGGTGCTCGTGATCGACGCCATCCCGCTCACCGCCGTCGGCAAGCCCTACAAGCTCGGCCTGCGCCTGGACGCCACCCGCCGTGCGGTCCACGCCGAACTGGCCGCCCAGGGCGCGGACTGCGACCCGGAGCTCATCCTGTGCCGGCCGCACGACGGCGGTGTCCGTGTCACGCTGCCCGCCCCTGCCGACGAGGCGGTACGACGCAGGGTCACCGCTGCCCTGGACCGGTACGTCCTGCACTGGCAGTACGCCCCCGAACAAGCCACCTGAGAGGGAAGCCCCCATGAGCACCACCGCCATCGTCCTCGCCGTCCTCCTGGCCGGGATGTCCCTCCTGTTCGGGTCGGCGAAGCTTGCGGCAGTCCCCGCGATGCGCCAGGCCGCGGCCCACGTCGGCATGACCACGACCCACTACCGCCTGCTGGGCGCCCTGGAGGTGGCGGCAGCGGCAGGCCTGCTGCTCGGCCTGCGGATCACCGCGCTCGGCGCCGCCGCATCGGTCGGTCTGATCCTGCTCATGGCCGGAGCCGTCGCCGTCCACCTGCGCAGTGGCGACCCAGCCACCCGCTGCCTGCCGGCCGCCGTCGTAGGTGCCCTGGCCGCAGCCCATCTCGTACTGCTGGCCGGCAGCTAGCCGCCCGCACACCTCGGTCGCCGGTGTTCGGCATGTCGCCGTGACCGTCCAGCCGTCGGCCGGGGACCCGAGGAGCATCAGGAGGCCGCCGAGAAGATCACCGCCGCGAGCGGTCTGCCGCTGGACGCGATCCGGGTCGGCCAGGTCGAGGGCGACTACCGCGACCTGCGCTCCACCTGCACCGCCGCCCGAGGTCACACACCCCAAGGCGCCGTCCTGGTGCGCCCCGACCGCTTCATCGGCCGGCGCGCCCACGGCGCGGGCACCGACCCGGTCGCCGAACCCGCCACCGCGCTGGACTCCCTCCTCGCCCGGTAGGAACCGCTCACCGCCGTGCCACCCGGCCCGCCGACAGCCGCCGCAGTCGGCGGCCCGGGCCCGACCCTCACCCACGCCTCGCCCCCGGGCACCCGCACCACCGCCGCGACAGCTCGCACGGGCCGCAGGAAGGAATCCCCCCGTGAACGACCCGACATCCACCCCCGTCCCCACCGCCGACGCCCATCAGGGTCTGCACAGCGGACAGGGCGCCCTGCGCGGTGAGCACCCCGGCCGTGCGGCCCAGCCCGTCATCAAGGTGGTCGACCTGGCCTGGCTGGAGTTCACCAAGCCCGACCTGGACCGCGCGGAAGCCTTCGCCCACGACTTCGGGTTCACCACCGCCGCCCGTACCGATGACATCCTCCATCTGCGCGGCGCCCTGGCCGGCCCCCACTGCGTGGTGATCCGACGCGGCCCCGCCTCCCGGTTCATCGGCCCTGCGTTCCGCGCCGCCGACGCCGCCGACCTCGACCGGCTCGCCCGCGCCACCGGCCACAAGGTCCGCACTCTGACCGAGTACGGCGGCGGCCGCGCCGTGGACCTGCTCGACCCCTCCGGCATCCCCGTCCGCGTCGTCCACGGCGTCACCGAGCAGCCCGCGCGACCGCTGCGGCAGCCCCTCGTCCTCAACACCGGTCCCACCACCGCAGTCGCCCGCATCAACGCCACCCAGCGCCCGCCCCGCAAGCCCTCCCAGGTACAGCGCCTGGGCCACGTGGTGCTCTCCACCCGGGTCTTCCGACGTGCCCTGGACTGGTACCTGCACCACCTCGGCCTGATCGTCAGCGACTTCCTCTACCTGGACGGCCAGCGCGACCGCGGTCCCAGCATGGCCTTCCTCCGCTGCGACCGCGGCAGCGAACCCGCCGACCACCACACCCTGGCCATGCACCTGGGCCCCGACACGGGCTACGTCCACTCCGCCTACCAGGTCGCCGACCTCGACGCGCTGGCCGCCGGCGGCGCGTACCTGCGCGAGCGCGGCTACCACCACTCGTGGGGCATCGGCCGGCACATCCAGGGCAGCCAGATCTTCGACTACTGGCGCGACCCCGACCGCTTCATGCTCGAGCACTACGCCGACGGCGACGTCTTCGACAACACACTCGAACCCGGCTGGGCCGCGATGTCCGCCTCCGGCCTGGCCCAGTGGGGACCACCCGCCACTCGGGACTTCCTCGGCACCACCCCGTCGCCCAGGGCGTTCCTCCAGGCGATCTCCGCGCTGCGCGAGGACAACGAGATCGACCGCGCCCGTCTGCTGGGCCTGCTGAAAGCCCTGAGCAAGTGACCGCCACCATTCCTGACCGTGTGCCCGTCGTGGTGATCGGCGCCGGACCCACCGGGCTGACCGCCGCCACCCTCCTCGCCCGCCACGGCGTGCCCGCCCTGGTCCTGGAACGCCACCGCGCCCCGTATCCGCTGCCGCGCGCCGTCCACCTGGACGACGAGGTGCACCGCATCCTGCAGGCCATGGGTATTCATGACGCGTTCGGTGCGATCTCCCGTCCCACCCGCGGCATGCGGCTGCTGGACGGCTCCCACCGGGTGCTGGCCGAGTTCCGCCGCGACAAGCCGTGCGGCCGCCACGGCTTTCCCGAAGCCAACATGTTCGACCAGCCCGAACTCGAGCGACTGCTGCGGGACAACCTCCGGCATCACCCGCTGGTCACGCTTCGCGGAGGCATCGAGGTCACCGCCGTGACCCCGCCCCCGCACGGCGGCGCTCCGGTACCGGTGATCTACCGGGACGAGGACACCGGCGTCTCCCGCACCGTCCGGGCCGACGCCGTCCTCGGATGCGACGGCGCGGGCAGCCTGGCCCGCGCCTCCATCGGCTCCCGGATGCAGGACCTCGCCAACCCCCAGCAGTGGCTGGTCGTCGACATCCGCTGCCGCCTGCCGCTGCCCGCCTGGGACGGCGTCCACCAGATCTGCGACCCGCGACGGGCGGCCACCTACATGCGAGTCGCCGAGGACCGCTACCGCTGGGAGTTCCGTCTGCGCACCGGCGAGCAACCGCAGGAGTTCACCGACCGCCGGCGCCTGCTCGCACTGATCGCCCCCTGGACGCCGGGCATCCCCGAGGAGGAACTGCACGTTCTGCGCACCGCCACCTACACCTTCCGCGCCCAGGTCGCCGACGGCTGGCGCCAGAGCCGCGTCTTCCTGCTCGGGGACGCCGCCCACCTCACCCCGCCCTTCATCGGACAGGGAATGGGCGCGGGGATGCGGGACGCCCACAACCTCGCCTGGAAACTCGCCCGAGTCCTCACCGGCCGCGCGAGCGAGGCCCTGCTCGACACCTACCAGGCCGAACGCCACCGCCACGCACAGCAGTTGATACGCACCGCCGTGGCCGTCGGCGCGATCATGACCGGCGGCGGAACAGGCACCGCACTGGCCCGCAAAGCCGTGCTGCCGGTCCTCTCCCGCCTGCCGGGTGCCTCCGGTCTCGTACTGTCCGCGGTCAGCCCACCGCTGAGACCGGGCCCCCTGGCCGGCTCCCGCCGTCCGGGCCACCCGCGCCCCGGGACACTGTGCCCCCAGCCGCTGCTCCCCGACGCCGACGGCACCCCGCGCCTGCTGGACGACCTGCTCGGCGAGGGCTTCGCCCTCCTGGCCACCACGCCGCTCAGCCCGGCCCTGCACGCGCTGGCGCGGACGCTGGACGCCCGCGTCCTCCACCTGCACGATCCCCGGCGACAAGAGCCCGGCACGCGCCGCGGCGCCGAGCACCGCGCCGAAACCGATCCGGGCACAAGGGCACTGGTCCGCTGGATGGGCACCGCGGGTGCCGTCCTGCTCCGCCCCGACCGGGTCGTCCTCGCCACCGCGGCCCGGCCCGGCCGCACCGGCACCACGTGCGGAGACGACCTCGCGGCCACCTCCGCGGCCTGGGCCGCCCTGCTGTGCAGCAGCGGCCGGACGGCCGAGGGCCCTCCAACCGTGGTCGCGGAACCACGGTGACGACGGCCGAGTCCGCATCCCCGACGCTTTCCGCCCGGGAAAGCGCCCGAGGAGAGTGCGCCGTACGACACCGGCGGCCTGCGCGAGCTCCTCCATCCTGGCGTTCGGGTCCGGCCGAGCTCACGGCAGAAGGCCGCCTCGACCGGCTCTGCCACGCGTACGGCTGTCCGGTCCGCGTGACGCAGGAAGTGATCGTGCGGCCGGCCTCCGCGGTCGCGAGACACTGGGCGGTCGTCCCCGGCCAGCGGAGGAAACCCGTAGCTGCCAGCATGGGTAGGGAGTCCAATCGGTCGGCCAGTAGCCGACGTGGGCGGCAAGAGGGGCTGCCGTGATGGCTGGGACTGAGACGCGTACCCAGGTGACGGTCGTGACGAATCCACGCTCGGGCGGAGGCAAGGCCGCCCACTTCGACCTGATCAACCGGGCCGAGCGTATGGGCGCACAGGTCTGGTCGACCAGTGCCGAGCACGACGCGACGTCACTCGCCAGGCTCGCGGTCCAGGAGGGGGCCGAAGTGCTGGCAGTCGCGGGCGGGGACGGAACCGTATCGGCTGTGGCCGCCGTGGCCGCTGCCACAGATCGGCCGTTGCTGGTGGTCCCGGCAGGCACGCGCAACCATTTCGCCCGGGATCTCGGCCTCGACATCCGCAACCCGGTCTCCGCACTGAGCGCCCTGGTCGACGGTGTACCAACCCGTGTGGATCTCGGGTTGGTAGGCCCGCACACCTTCGTCAACAACGTGTCGTTCGGCCCCTACGCCGACGCACTGCTGGAGCCCGGGTACCGGGAGGACAAGGCGCGTACCATCGCTTCCGTCGCACCCGACTACCTCAGCGGGAGGCAATGCGTCGAGGCCGATGTGGACACTCCGCAGGGAACCGTTCAGCTCCCCCAGGTCGTGTTGGTCTCCAACAACCCGTACCACATCGCCACTCCGCGCTACCTGGGGCGCCGCTTCACGCTCACCTCAGGACTGCTCGGCGGCATCGTGCTCAAGCACCCGACCGACATGCCGCCGGACCTCCTGCGGCACCTTCGCGGCGAGCTACTGCGGCGGCAGCCTGGTCCACGTGCGCCGGGCGATGCGGTCATCGCCTGGACGGCGGACACCATCACCTTGCACGGCGGTGGGCGGCACCTACAGGCAGGGGTGGACGGCGAACCCGTCACGCTGCCTCTTCCCGTCACGTGCGAGGCCCGGCCGGGCGGACTGCGGGTGTTGCTACCGAGGGACCGACCAGGAATCCCACGAGAGCCGATGCCCGGGCTCCCAAGAGCACCGCGTGACCACTGAGACATCGAACTCGGAGAACATTCCGGCACGCCCCGATTCAGAACCGCGTCACGCCAGGACGGTGGCCGGCCCCAGCCAACCACCTGAGCGGCGTACCACGGGGCGGTACCGTCAGAAGCGGCACCGCGGGTGACAGCGTGAACCCCCGCGCATCGCACCGCGTCCCCGGCCGGACGAGGAGACCGCAAGGGGAGCGTCTCGCCGCCCATCGGGGCGGGGGCGGGGCAACGGCGCGCGAACTGTGCCAGCTGGCGCCCGCCGGGCTGCGGCGGGCCGCGCTGCGCCGGCTGCCGCACTTCGGGAACGGGGACGGTGATCCGTTCGCGGCTGTGTTCGGCAGCCGGGCGGTTGACGCAGCGGGCCAGCGGCGCACCCAGACGCCGGTCTCCGTCCGGGAGCTCGACCAGCGGGACGCCCGCTGCCACGGCTCCCAGTCGCGGCGCAGCGCCTCGGCGGCCTGCCGGTCCTCCTCGTCGGTCGCGCTGTGGACGACGGTGACGGCCACCACGTCGTCACCGCGCGAGGCGGCCGCGCACAGCGCCTCCCGAGTGGGACGGGTGATGGCGTGGACGGGGACGACGACCGGCGAGCGCTGCGGCGCGGCGGGCTCCGGGATCCGGCCGAGCTCCAGCCGTTCGCCGATCCGCCCGTACGTGCGGTGGACCGCCTCGAAGAGCGGGACCAGCAGCGGCAGGGCCAGGCGATTGCCTCACGCTACCTCGGTGAACTTGGGCCGCTACCTCGGTGAACTTGGGCCCGCCACGACCAGCGTGGCGGGCCCGGTGAGCATGAACGCGGCCCCGTCGTAGGGTGGCCGATCAGCTGCGGGTGGCTACTTGAGCGGCGTGCCGCCCGCGTTGCGGTACGCGATCGTCTTGTTGATCAGGTTCCCGCCGTCGGTCTCGGGCGTGGTCTGTTCCTGCCAGCCGGCGCCGAACAGGATGCCGCCAACGTGTGCGTCCGCCGCCTGGCTCAGGTGCGAGAAGAACCAGTCGACCTTGTCGTCCTTGTAGTGGTTGGGCGTGTTGTTCTGCGCCATGTTGCCCAGGGGGACCTGCCACAGGACCACCGGCTTGCCCACGGACTCGGTCATCGTCTTGTAGAACGCGAGCGCGGCGAAGCCCTTCTGGTCGTTCCAGTAGGTGTCCTTGCTGCCGTGGGCGGGCAGCGCGTACCAGCCCGCGTCGCGGTCGGTGACGTCGGTAACCAGGAAGTCGGCGTTCTTCGCCCCGAGGTCCGCGTAGTCCTTGACGCACTGCGGCGTGTTCTGCTGCCAGTCCCAGCAGGTGAGGTGCAGGCCGATGCCGGTGTTCGGCGCGTACTTGTGGCCCATCGAGATCAGGCATTGGGCCAGGCCGGCGGCGCTGTTCTCCTGCGATCCGCAGTCCGTCGGATTCGCGGCCTTGACCTGCGCGGCGACCTGGTGCGGGTTGCCGAGCGACCGGACGTAGCCCCAGAAGTCGGGCTCGAGGTCGATCATGTCGTGCGAGGTGCCGATCTTCTGGAGGAAGAAGCGGTAGTCGTTCAGGTAGCGGGTGAGCAGGTCGGCCCGGTTGATGGCCTGGACCTCGCCCGGACCGTCGCCCTGGCCCGCCGCGTCTCCGAGGTCGCGCAGCGAGTACCAGGTCCAGAGCTGCTTCTGCGGGCGCGACTTGCCCTGGTAGGTCATCTTGGTCGCATTGGCGTCCTTGTAGGTGATGAACGTGCCGGGCGCCGTGGTGCTGCCGGTCCAGCAGCCCCACCAGCCCGACCACGCGGCATTGCAGCGGGCCGCCGTGTAGTAGTCCGACGAGGGCGCGGGCTGGCTGTGCACGTAGGCGTACCGCACGTCGAACGGCGCGGCGCTCGCCGAGGAGTCCTCCATCGCGCCGCCGATGAGCATCGTGGTGCTGCCCATGAGGGTCTTCGCCGAGCTGCCGCCTCCGGTGGTCGGGGGCGCCGGCGGCGTCGAGGCCGGGCGGGTGCTGGGGGCCTGGCTCGCCGGAGCGCTGCCGGCCGGCTTGGTGGGCGTGGTGGTGCTGCCGGAGCCGCCCGTGTTGCCGCCGCCGACCGGGACGAGCTGCCACTGCTGCTGGGGGCCGTTCCAGTCGTGGTACTGGGCGAGATGGGCCCCGCTGGTCTTGGAGCCGCCAGGGACCTCGACGGCCATGTTGCTGAAGCGGTTGATCAGACGCACGTAGCCGTCCGACGACTTCTCCAGGTGGAACTGCTGGTTGGCGCCGTTCAGGTCGCGCCACTGCACCAGCCCGGAGCCTTCGGTCTTCGACCAGCCGTAGTCGTCCAGCACCTTGCCGGAGTTCCGGTTCTGCAGCCGGTAGTTCCCGTCACCGGAGTCGATGAACTTCCACTGCTGGTTGGTCCCGCCGGTGCGGCTCCACTGCCCCAGCGGAGAGCCGTCGTACGTGGCGTACTCGAGGGCGTCCAGCGACTGGCCGGTGCTGCGGTTGACCAGCGTGTACCAGGTGTTGGTGTCCACGGTTCCCGCCGAGGCCGTGTTGACCACGGCCACCGAGCCGCCCACGAGCGCCAGGCCGACGGCCGCCCACAGACTCCGACGCTGGTAGAACCGACGGCGACGATGCGTCTGCCGCCGCCCCGGCTCGGCCGAGCGGAACAACGCGCGACCGCGGCGGGCGCGGCCGCCGGGTGACGCCTCCGGCGACGTGGATGAGCGAGGGAACATGTCGATGCTCTCTTTCAGCCGTTTCCTCTGACCAGACCGCCTGTCCGGACACCACCCAGTTGCCACCGCCCCCGCAAGGGTTGCCGCGGACCGCGAACTTTTTTTCGGGCACCGCGCGCCGGTCGGCGATCACGTCGTCGGGCGGGGCTGTGGCCGGGGCGAAACGCAGCCGGCGTCCGGTCAGCCGGTCGTCGGCGGTGGGTAGGCGGTGGGTATGGGAGCCGGTCGGCCGGCGCGGCACCACCGCCGCACATCCGGGAGTTCCGCTGCGGGCCGGACGGTGTGCGAGGCGATCGATGGTCGAACCCGGCAGGGGTTGCTCACCCGGCCGCGACCACAGGAGGCCGGCGGGTTCGCGACCCGCCCACCTGTCCCGACTGACGCCGCGAAACGGACGCCACCTCACTTATCGCCCTCTTGAGAAGGCGCATCCTGCTGGCGGTCTGCCAGGCACGGCTGTTCCTGCGGCGCTTGGGGTGGGGGAAAGTCACGAGCGGTCAGCCTGCCGACGGGTGGGGGAGGAGTGGGCGCGTGGCCCTGCGCCACCGACCGCGAAGGGGTCGGTCGACGGCAGCGGGTTGGCGAACGCGGCCCGGATCCACGGTCGTTCGGACTCGCCGACGGCGGCAGTGCGTTGGCCGTGCGCGCCGATGGAGTGGCTGTACGAACAGCAGGACCGAGCATTCCCAGCGCCAGGGCCCGGCCTGGTCCAGCGTCGGCGGTGGCGTCCACGGCCGGGGCGCGGTGGGGTCCTTCTTGCTACCGGGGTGCTCCTCGCTGCGGCCCGGTCGTGCCCGCACCGGGAACTGTCGCCCCGTCATCGGGACCACCCCAGTTGCCGCCGTCGCCTGAACGGTTCTCGCGAGGCGCACCGGTCGTCCGCGCTCTGGAGGCATGGGCAGGACTGCGCCGCCTCGGTCATGAAAGTCGGTGCAGCCGTCTTGACGTGCTGGGGCGGGCAGGTATTGACTCCGCTCACACCCGGAAGCTCATCTGCCTCCCATCAGGAGGGCATGCTTCGACCCCTGGATTGTTAGCGTTAACACTTCTGCGGAGCTGAACTGTGTGGCCATTCGTCGGCACCCACCCTGCCGGACAGCCGCAGTGCTCACCGCCCCCGGCGGCGCGCGTGGGTCCGCCGGGGCATCGCCTCCGGTGGTCTGCACGTTCACCGGCATCGCGGCAGCATGTCGGACGTGCCCAGCGGGCAGCGTGGCGGCCTCCAGGGCACTGGCGGCTCCTGGACGCTGATCAACATCGTCACCAAAGGCTCCGGCGCCCCGCCGGAGGTCGGACCGCCCACGGCACCAGGACGGCAGTCCGGGACTCCAGCGGCGGCGCCGGGCCGGCACCGGAATCTCAGGTGAGCTGATCCGGGGGCGCATGTGCCCCTGCCGACTCCCTTGGCCTCCGCCCGGAAAGCCATCGCGAGGCGCCGGGGGAACATGACACACCCACCACCACAACGCGGCCCGACACACATCACGACGGCGGGGCTTCGACGTCCGACGGTCAGCGGCGAGGATCCCTCGCCGGCCGATCGCACCCCTGGTGCGCACCGTCTCGGGCAGCACGCATGTTAACGATCACAAAGCCGGGTGACAGCTCCGTCCCTCAACGAAGGAGATCTCGATGCGCAGACAAAGTTCGACCCGCAGGCCTCTGCCTGTGGTGCTCACCGCCATGGTTGCGGCCGTGGTGGCATTGGCAGCCATGCTCGTCGCCAACCCGGCGCAGGCCGCCACTACCGGCGCCTTGCGCGGTACGGGTGCCGGCCGGTGTCTCGACGTGCCGAACGCCAGCCAGACCGACGGCACGCTCCTGCAGATCTACGACTGCTGGGGCGGTACCAACCAGCAGTGGACGTTGACGGACAGCAACCAGCTGACCGTGTACGGCAGCAAGTGCCTGGACGTCCCGGGCCACGCCACGACGGCCGGCACGCGGGTGGAGATCTGGGCCTGTAACGGCGGTGCGAACCAGCAGTGGCGGGTGAACGCCGACGGCACGGTGGTCGGTGTGGAGTCCGGGCTGTGCCTGGACGTCTCGGGCGGCGGCACGGCCAACGGGACGGCGGTGCAGCTCTGGAATTGCAGTGGCGCCAGCAACCAGCAGTGGACCGGCCTGTCCGGGACGGGCACCACGTGTTCTCTTCCGTCGACGTACCGGTGGGCCTCGACCGGCCCGCTGGCGGAGCCGGCGAACGGGTGGGCCGCGCTGAAGGACTTCACCACCGTGACGTACAACGGCAAGCACCTGGTCTACGCGACCTTCTCTGACGGATCGTCGTGGAAATCGATGGGATTCGCTCCCTTCACGAACTGGTCGGACATGGCCTCGGCCACCCAGACCGCCATGCCCTCGTCCGCCGTGGCGCCCCAACTGTTCTACTTCGCGCCCAAGAACATCTGGGTGCTGGCCTCACTGGGGTGGGGTACCGCCTGGCCCTTCACCTACCGCACGTCCAGCGACCCCACCAACCCCAACGGCTGGTCCGCCCCCCAGCCGCTGTTCACCGGCAGCCTCCCCACCGGCGGCCCGATCGACCCGACCCTGATCGCCGACGGCCAGAACATGTACCTGTTCTTCGCCGGTGACAACGGCAGCATCTACCGGGCGAGCATGCCGATCGGGAACTTCCCCGGCAGCTTCGGCTCCTCGTACGCCACGGTCATGAGCGACACGGTGCAGAACCTGTTCGAGGCGCCCCAGGTCTACAAGGTCAAGGACCAGAACCAGTACCTCATGATCGTCGAGGCCCGGGGTGCGAACGAGCACCGCTACTTCCGCTCGTTCACCGCCACCAGCCTGAACGGCACGTGGACCCCGCAGGCCGCCACCGAGAGCAGCGCCTTCGCGAGCAAGGCCAACACCGGTGTCACCTGGACCAACGACATCAGCCACGGCGATCTGGTCCGCAACAACCCCGACCAGACGATGACCATCGACCCCTGCAACCTGCAGTTCCTCTACCAGGGCCGGAACCCCTCCTCGGACGGCGTTCCCTACGTCCAACTGCCGTACCGGCCGGCGGTGCTCACCCTGCAGCGCTGACCCGCCCGGTCTACGGCGTGGGCAACTCCGCCTGCTGACCGATACTCACGGCCCTGAGGGAACCCCAGCCGCCGCGCCGGCTGGGGTTCCCGGTCGAACCGGCCGGCCGGTCCTTCCCGCAACGGGCCTTCGATAGTACGGTCGCGCGCCCGCCACCGCTTCGCCGGCGGTGGCGGGCCCGGCAGGACCGCGAACTTGAAGACCTCCTCCTCCGCGTCGGCCACCGTTTCGGCCGTGCGGAGCCGCGCCGCCGGATACGCGACCATGTCCGCGGCCGGCTCGGCCCGATCGGCCGCAAGAACGCGGGCAGCTCGCCGAATACGCAGGTCACACCGCCCCTGACGGCCTGCGGCAGCTGCCCGCCGGTATCCGCTGGGAGGCGGACGAGGTCCGCGACGAGCTCCAGCACTTCGTCGCCGAGCGCCTCGGCGAGGTCGACGCAGTCCTGATCACCGACCACACCGGCTTCGGCCCGTCCGGTCTCGCACCGCGGCGAGGGCTTCGTCCGCCAGGCTGCCGAGAAGTCTGCCCAGGCGGCGCTCGGGCGGTGGCCCCGGGCACCGCCGTCCCGGCCGACGGCGGCCTGTCACTTCTCGGCCGTCATTGCCACGGGAGGGCTTCTCCCGAACGCAAGTGCTCGCTCAGCCAGAGCGCGGTGTTGCTGACGTGGATCAACGCGGCGGCCTGGCTGAGGGAGGCGTCGCGGATCGACAGCGCCCGGAAGATCGCCTCATGCTCGGCGATGGTCCGGCCCGATGCCTGGGCGTCGACCAGACCGCGCCAGGTGCGGGCGCGCAGCGTACGCCCGGAGATGCCCTCCAGGAGCGTGAGCAGTGTCTCGTTGCCCGTGGCCGCGATGACGGCGTGGTGGAAGGCGGCGTCGTGGGCGTTGAGCCGCTCCACGTCGTCACGGGCCTCGCGCATGGCCTCCAGGTGCCGCTCGACGTCGGCCAGCTGCTCGTCGGAGATCCGGGTGGCGGCCAGCGCGGTGGCGGCCGGTTCCAGGAGCCGCCGTACCTCGATGAGATCCTGCACTGCGGCGGAATCGCCCTGCAGCAGTTCGACCGCACCGCCGAGCCCCTCCAGGAGCAGGCTCGGCTGCAGGCTGGTCACGTAGGTGCCGTCGCCCCGCCGGACCTCCAGGACCCGGGCGACGGCCAACGCCTTCACGGCCTCCCGGGCGAGGTTGCGGGAGAGGCCGAGCTGGGCGGCCAGCTCCTGCTCCGGCGGGAGCTTCGAGCCCGGTGGCAGAGCTCCGCTGCGGATCAGCTCCCGGATCTGCGCAATGGCCTTGTCCGTCAGAGACACCGCGCACTCCTTCCGGGCCCGTTCGCCGCGGGCACGTCCGACCTGATGAGTCCCCGGGCGCGGAGATCGTCCCAGAGGGCTTCGGGGATGTGCTGACGGTGGAGCTCCGCGTTCCGTCCGACCTGTTCCGCGGTCCGCATGCCGAGGGTGACGTTGATGATACTGGGATGGCTGTACGGGAACGCGACCGCTGCCGCGGGCAGCGTCGTACCGTGCGCCGCGCAGACCTCGGCGATCGCCCGGGCGCGGGTGACGAGGGCCGGGGGAGCCTCCCGGTAGTCGTACGTCATGCCCTCGGCGGGCCGGTCGCGGGAGAGCAGCCCCGAATTGAACACGCCGACGGCCACCACGCTCTTGCCGAGTGCCTGCGCGGCGGGCAGCACGTCGTCGAGGGCGGACTGGTCGAGGAGGGTGTACCGCCCGGCGAGCATCACCACGTCGGCGGCGGTCTCGCGCAGGAGGCGGGCGAGCATGGCGGACTGGTTCATGCCTGCGCCGATCGCGCCGATCACGCCCTGGTCGCGCAGGTCCGCGAGGGCCGGCATGGCCTCCTCGGCGGCCTGTCTCCCGTGGTCGTCGGGGTCGTGCAGGTAGACGACGTCCAAGCGGTCCAGGCCGGTGCGTTCCAAGGTCGCCTCGATGGAGCGGAGCACTCCGTCACGGCTGAAGTCCCACTGCCTGCGCAGGTCGTCCGGCACCACGAAGCCTTCGCTGTCGACCCCGTGCGGCCGCTCGTTGGGGACGAGCAGGCGGCCGACCTTGGAGGAGACGACGTACGCGTCGCGTGGACGGTCCCGCAGGGCGGCTCCCAGACGTCGCTCGGAGAGCCCGAGCCCGTAGTGCGGTGCCGTGTCGAAGTACCGGATCCCGGTCTCCCAGGCCGCCTCGATCGCGGCGCGGGCGTCGTCAGGAGGGGTGACACGGTAGAGGTTGCCGATCACGGAGGCCCCGAAGCCGAGTTCCGTGAGCTCGACGGACGTGTTCGTGATCCTCCGGCGTCCCATGGTCCGATGTGTCAACTGCGCTCCTCCATGTGTTCGATTCGGTACGGCGGCCTCGGGCGGGTCATCGTCTGACGGCGGCCGAGCCATCCGCCATGAGCGCCTCGACCTCGGCGAGCGAGGCCATGGAGACGTCGCCGGGCGTGGTCATGGCCAGGGCGCCGTGGACGGTGCCGTAGGCCAGAGCGCGTTGCGGGCCGGGGCCGTCGAGGCCCGCCGCACCGTCGCGCGTCAGCAGTCCGTAGATCCGTCCGGCCGCGAACGCGTCGCCGGAGCCGATGCGGTCGCGGACGTGCAGTCCGGGCATCGAGGGGCCGTGCACATAGCCGGTGTCGGCCGACCAGGGGGCAGAGGACCAGTCGTTCACGCCGGCCGACGGGACCTAGCGCAGGGCCGTCGCCAGCACCCGTGCCTCGGGCAGCAGGACGGCCACCTCGGTGAGTGCGTCCGGGACCTCGTCCGCCTCGACCCGCAGCGCCCCGGGATACTGTCCGGCCAGGCTCGGCGGCCGGGGTGCGGAAGGTGACCTCGGCGCACCTGGCGCCGCCCGCGGCGAGCGCGTCGGCCAGCGGGGCGGCCGTGGCCGGATCGGGCACGGTCAGCACCGGCATGATGCGGGCGCCGGCCAGGACGCCGGCCGGATCGGTGGTCATCGGCCCAGCCATCCGCCGTCGACGGGCAGCACGGTGCCGTGCACGTAGGCGGCGGCGTCCGAGGCCAGGAAGACGGTCGCGCCGGCCAGGTCCTCGGCCCGGCCCCACCGACCGGCCGGGATCCGCTCCAGGATCGCCCTGCTGCGCACCGGATCGCCCTGCAGTGCCCGGGTGTTGTCGGTGGCGATGTAGCCGGGCGCGATGGCGTTGACGTTGACGCCGTGCCCGGCCCACTCGTTGGCCAGCGCCTTGGTCAGGCCGGCGACGCCGTGCTTGGCGGCGGTGTAGCCGGGGACCGTGATGCCGCCCTGGAAGCTGAGCAGCGACGCGGTGAAGATGATCTTCCCCTGGCCGCGGGCGACCATCGCCGCGCCGACCGCCCGGGCGAGCGCGAACTGGGCGCTCAGGTTGACCTGGAGTACCAGGTCCCAGTCCGTGTCCGGGTGTTCGGCGGCGGGTGCGCGGCGGATGGTGCCGGCGTTGTTGACCAGGATGTCCACCGGCCGCTCGCGGCCCGCGAGGTCCGCGCCCAGGGCCCGCACGGCGTCCGGGTCGGCGAGGTCGGTGCGGATCGGCTCGAAGGTGCGGCCCGCGGCGAGGACGTCCTGCTCGACGTCGCTGCCGGTCTTCTCCAGGTTGGCGCTGACGCCGATGACGTCCGCGCCGGCCGCGGCCAGGGCGCGGGCCATGGCGCGGCCGATGCCGCGGCGGGCTCCGGTGACGACGGCGAGCCGGCCGGTCAGGTCGAAGGCGTTCATGCGCTCGCTCCCCGGGTGTCGCCGGTGCAGTCCACGAGGATCTTCATCACGTCGCCGCCGCCCTCCAGGGCCTCGAACGCCGCCTGGGCGTCGGTGAGCGGCACGACCGTGCTGATCAGCCGGTCGGCCGGGATCGTGCCGTCGGCGACCAGCGCCACCGCGTTCTCGAAGTCGGACCGGTCGTACAGGCGGGCGCCCACCAGGGTGAGTTCACGCCAGAAGAAGCGGTGCAGGTTGATCTCGCGGGGCCGGGGGTGGATCGCCACCAGGCACAGCCGGCCGCGCACGCCCAGCACCTCCACCGCGGTGTCGACGCCGGCCGCCGCACCGGAGACCTCGAACGCGACGTCCGCGCCCGCGCCCCGGGTCCACTCCTGCACCGCCTCGGTGACGTTCTCGGCGGCCGGGTCCCAGGTGGCGAGTGCCGACTCCTCGGCGAGCTTGCGGCGGTGGGCGCTCGGCTCCACCACCCGGACGTCGGCGCCGGCGGCCCGCGCCACCAGCGCGATCAGGATCCCGACCGGACCGCCGCCCACGACGACGACCCGCTCGCCGGCCCGCACGCCGGCGCGTCCGGCGTCGTGCACGGCCACCGCGGTGGGCTCCACCAGCGCGGCCCGGTCCAGCGGGAGCGAGTCCGGCAGCCGGATCAGCGTGTCGGCGGGCACCGTCCAGCGCTGCTGCATCGCCCCCGGCGAGTCGATGCCGATGAAGTCCAGGTGCTGGCACACGTGCTGGTGGCCGTTCAGGCACGCCGGGCAGGTGCCGTCCCAGCGCAGCGGCATCACCGTCACCGCGTCCCCGGCCCGCCAGCCCTCCACCCCGGCGCCGACCCGCACCACCCGGCCGGACATCTCGTGACCGAGGACGGCCGGTACGGCGACCCGGGCGTCCATGTCGCCGTGGAAGATGTGCAGATCGGTACCGCAGATCCCCACGTACGCGGGAGCCAGCAACACCTCACCGGGGCCGGGCTCGGCCGGCTCGACCGGAGCCGTGTCCAGCGTCCGGGCGGCCGTGTAGCGAACAGCAAGCGTCATCGTGTACTCAGGGTCCCTTCAGCGCGGACGCCGATGGTCAGCAGGAGGTTGGCGTAAGTGCGGGTGTCGGCGGTGACGACGGTGAGGGCCAGGTCGGGTGACCGGGCGGCGTCGTAGAACTCGAAACGGCCGAGCGTCTCGACGGCGACGGGCGCCAGCATCGAGCGGTGCTCGGCGATGGCCGGCGGCTCCGGCGCGCCCTCCGGCGGCACCATCACGTGCGCCGCCTCGACGGGAAGCACCCGCAGCAGGACGTCGAGCACGGTGGTGACATCCAGCAGATCCGGCGCCAGGTTGAGATGGACGGTCCTGGTCCGGGGGCCGGTGGCCGTGCTCGCCGGATAGTGGCCGTCGGCGAGCAGCACCCGGGCTCCATGCCCGGCGGCCGCCAGGGCTTCGAGGATGCCCGGGTGCAGCAGTTCGGTCAGGAGCATGGAGTGCCGTCCTTCCTTCGAGCGGGGTCGAGGCGGTAGAACGCGGTGGCGGTGCCGGCGAGGACCGCCTCGGTCTCGGCGGCGGAGCAGCCGGCCAGGAGTTCCTCGACGGCGGCGGCCCACCGGTTCCATCCGCCGGCGAGGTTCGCCACCGGCCAGTCGGAGCCGAACATCAGCCGGTCGGGGCCGAAAGCCGCCAGCAGGACGTCCCACACCGGTCGGATGTCGTCGAGGGTCCACTTCTCGTGATCGGCCTCCGTGATCAGGCCCGACACCTTGCACCGCACCCGGGGATGTGAGGCCAGCCGCCGCACGCCCCGCTCCCAGTCGCCCAGGTCCTGCTGGGCCATGGGTGGTTTTCCGGCGTGGTCGAGGACCAGGGGAAGGTCGGGGAGGCGCTCGGCCAGGCGGATCGCCTGGGGGAACTGGTGGCTGCGGATGAGCAGGTCGTATCCGAGACCCAGTTCACCCACCGCCCGTAGTCCCCGCTCCACCGAAGGCTGTTGAAGCCAGGCGGCATCGGACTCCCCCTGGACGAGGTGACGTACGGCGCGCAGGTAGCCACCGCCGGGTCCGGCGCGCAGTTCGTCGAGCACGTCGCCGATCGCCGGCGAGGTGAGATCCGCCCAGCCGACGACCGCGCCGATGAGCGGGTCCTTGTCGGCGAGGGCGAGGAACTCGCGCGTCTCGTCGACCGACGTCACGCACTGGACGAGCACCGTGCACTCCAACTGGCGCCCTGCCACGGTCGCGGTCGCGGCCGCGCGCAGGTCGCCGGTGCCGAGGGTGCGGTTGATGGGTTCGTGGCCGGGCTCGTTCAACCAGTGCTGGGGGCGGGCGTCCAGGTCCCACACGTGGTGGTGGGCGTCGACGAGGACCCGGGCGTCAGGCACGGGCGGTCCAGATCGGGCCGTCGGGGTAGGTGTACTCCTTGAGCGAGGCCGGGTGCATCTGTGCGCTCAGCCCGGGCCGGGTCGGCGCGAGGTAGTGGCCGTCGGCGATGCGGACGGGGTCGACGAAGTGCTCGTGCAGGTGGTCGACGTACTCGATGACCCGGTCCTCGGTGGTGCCGGAGACGGCGACGTAGTCGAACATCGACAGGTGCTGGACCATCTCGCACAGTCCCACACCGCCGGCGTGCGGGCAGACCGGAACCCCGAACTTCGCGGCGAGCAGGAGGATCGCGAGGTTCTCGTTGACGCCGCCGACCCGTGCGGAGTCGATCTGCACGATGTCCACCGCGCCGGCCTGCAACAGCTGCTTGAAGACGACCCGGTTGGCGATGTGCTCGCCGGTGGCGACCTTGATGGGGTCGAGCGCCTCGCGGACGGCGGCGTGGCCGAGGATGTCGTCGGGGGAGGTGGGCTCCTCGATCCAGTACGGGTCGTAGGGGGCGAGGGCACGCATCCAGTCGATCGCGGGTGCCACGTCCCATCTCTGGTTGGCGTCGACGGCGATGCGGACGTCCGGGCCGACCGCCTCGCGGGCGACACGCATGCGCCGTACGTCGTCCTCCAGGGACGCGCCGACCTTCAGCTTGAGCTGGGTGAAGCCGTCGGCGACGGCCTCGCGGGCCAGGCGGGCCAGCTTCTCGTCGGAGTAACCCAGCCAGCCGGGCGTGGTGGTGTAGGCGGGGTAGCCGCGCTCCAGAAGACGGGCGATGCGCTCCTGGCGGCCCGGTTCGGCACGGCGCAGGATGTCCAGCGCCTCCTCGGGGGTGAGCGCGTCGCTGAGCCAGCGGAAGTCGACCTGGGCGACCAGGTCCTGGGGGGACATCTCGCCGAGGAACCGCCAGACGGGCCTGCCCGCGCGCTTGGCGGCGAGGTCCCAGGCGGCGTTGACGACGGCTCCGGTGGCCATGTGGATGGCACCCTTCTCCGGGCCCAGCCAACGCAGTTGCGGATCGTGCACGAGCGAACGGGAGAAGGACCCCAGGTCGTCGCAGACCTCCTCCACGGACAGGCCGACCACGTACGGGGCGAGGGCCGCGATGGCCGCGGCCTGTACGTCGTTGCCGCGTCCGGTGGTGAAGGCGAGAGCGTGGCCCTCCAGTCCGTCTGCGGCGTCGGTGCGCAGCACCACGTAGGCGGCGGAGTAGTCGGGCTCGGGGTTCATGGCGTCAGAGCCGTCGAGATGTTCGGAGGTGGGGAACCGCACGTCCAGGACGTCCAGGGCGGTGATGCGGGCGGATGCGGGCGCGGGCGAGGACATGCGACAACTCCTGTGAGGAACACGGGGGCGATCCCCTCGTGGCGAGACGTGAACGCGGCGGAGGACGGGCGACGGTCGGCAGCCGCCCGGGTCACTCCTGGACCTTGCCCCCGGTGATGCGGGAGATGGCGAGCGCGATCAGGATGATCAGGCCGTTGAGAGCACCGATCCACTGAGCGGGGACACCCGCCAGCGTCAGCACGTTCTGGATCATGAAGAGCAGGAGGATGCCGCAGAACGCGCCGAACATGGTCCCCCTGCCGCCGTTCAGGCTGATCCCGCCGATGACGGCGGCGGCGAAGACGGTGAAGATGTAGCCGTTGCCCTGCGCGGAGGCGACCGAGGCCAGCCGCCCGGACAGCATCAGGCCGGCGAGGGCGGCGAGCACGCTGCCCGTCACGATCACGGTCCACAGCACCCGGCCGGTACGGATACCGGCCGCCTTCGCCGCGTCCGCGTTGCCGCCGATGGCGTAGAGGGAGCGGCCGAAGCTGGTCCAGCCGAGCACCACGATCGCGATCGCGAACAGGGCCAGGCACGTCCAGATGGAGGCGGGCATCCCGAACCACTCGGCGGTGCCGAGGTAGAGCATCGAGTCCGGCAGCTGGAAGAAGGTCTGGCCGCCGGAGATGCCGGTGAGGATGCCGCGCAGGACGATGAGCATGCCGAGGGTGACGATGAAGCCGTTGAGGCCGAAGCGGATGATCATCAGGGAGTTGATCACGCCGACGAGTACGCCCACGGCGAGGGTGACGGGGATCGACCAGGCTCCGGGGAGCAGACCGAGCCCGTGTCCCGCGCCGGCCGGGACGACCAGCCAGGCCGCGACGCCGGGCGCGAGGCCCATCGTGGACTCCAGGGACAGGTCCATCTTCTTGACGATGAGGATCATCGTCTGGGCGAGAACCAGCAGGGCCATCTCGGACATGGTCTGCAGGACGTTGATCAGGTTGTCGGTCTGCAGGAAGACGGGGTTGACGATCTGGCCGACGATCGCGATGACAACGATCGCGGGGACGAGGGCGAGGTCGCGCAGCCGGGCCAGGGGTATCCGGCCGCCGAGCAGCGCGGTGCGCGGGGGCCTGGGTTCCGCGGCCCTGGCGGCTGTGTCCGCGAGGACGGTTTCAGGCATCGAGGTCCACTCCTTCCATCGCGGCCACGAGCTCGTGGTCGTGCCAGCCGCGGGCCATCTCCGAGGTCACCCGGCCCTGGAACATCACCAGGACCCGGTCGCACATACGAAGGTCGTCGAGTTCGTCGGAGGCGATGAGCACTCCCGTGCCGGTCTGCGCCGTCTCCTCGACCTTGCCGAGGAGGAACTCCTTGGAGCGCACGTCCACACCGGCGGTCGGGTTGATCAGCACCAGGAGGCGGGGGTCGTCCGCCAGCGCCCGGGCCATGACGACCTTCTGCTGATTTCCGCCCGAGAGCGCGGAGACGGGCAGCTCGGGTCCCGGTGTCTTGATCGCCAGCTTCTCGATCATGTCGTCGGCGAGCCGGTCCCGTCGGTCACGGCTGAGGAGTCCGTTCCGGCCGAGCCTGTGCGGCACGGACAGCGTGGCGTTGTCGGCGATCGACATGTCGGGCACGAATCCCTGATGATGCCGGTCCTGCGGGACGAACCCGGCACCGGCGGCGAGGGCGGCGGGAACACTGCCGGGCCGGGGCCGCCGCCCGGCGATCGCCACCTCGCCCACCTGGGCCGCCCGCAGCCCTACCACGGTCTCGGCCACCTCGGTACGACCGCTGCCGGCGGCACCCGCGAGTCCGACGATTTCCCCGGCGCCCACCTCGAAAGTGACATCACCGTAGGCACCGCCACTGCCCAGCCCCTGCACGGACAGCGCGGGCGTGGCGGTGCGGTCGAGGCTGCTCGGTCGCACCTGAAGCCGGTCGACCGCGGCCTCACCGGTCATCGCGGCGACCAACTCGGTGCGGGGGAGTTCCGCGACCGGCGCGGTCACGATGTGCCGGGCGTCGCGGAACACCGTCACCATGTCGCAGATGTCGTAGATCTCCTGGAGATGGTGGCTGATGAACAAGAAGGTCACGCCCTGGCGCTGCAGGTCGCGGATGCGCTCGAAGAGGCGGGTGATGGCCGACCCGTCGAGCTGAGCGGTGGGCTCGTCCAGGATGATGAACCGGGCACCGAAGGACAGCGCCCTGGCGATCTCCACGAACTGCCGCTGCTCCACGCTCAGATCGCCGGCCGAGGTCTGCGGGTCGACGTCCACGGACCACGCCGCGAGCAGCTCCTGCGCCCGCCGGCGAACAGCCTGCCAGCTGATGAGCCGGCCGCGGCCGTGGTCGTGCCGGTTCAGGAACAGATTCTCGGCCACGGTCAGCGTGGGGATGATCGTGGACTTCTGGTAGACGCAGGCCACGCGTTGTCGCCACGCGTCGCGGTCCGCCAGCCGTGGCGCGGGGCTGCCGCCGAAGGCGATCGTTCCCTCGTCGGGTGCCTGCAGACCGGTGAGGACCGACACGAGCGTCGACTTGCCGGCCCCGTTGCGGCCGACGAGCGCATGGGTCTCGCCGGGCCTGATGGTGATCCGGGCGCCGTCGAGGGCCACCGTCGGACCGAATCGCTTGACTATGCCCGTCGCCTCGACGACGGGCGGGCCCGCCTGGGACCGTCCGTCGTCTGCCGGGGCGGGCCAGGAGCTGACTGCTCGCTCCCCGTCGCTCATCACAACCGCCTTGTACTCGATAGCCGTTGGGCGCCTGACCGGGCAGGTCAGCCGAGGTTGTTGCCCCACAGGGAGGTGTCGTCGCTCTTGACGCTGGGCACACCGCCGTACGTGCCGCCGTCGAGCGTGACCAGGGGGGCGGAGAGCTGGTCCTCGAGGAGGCCGGGACGGACCTGGATGATGGTGCTGTTGTGGTCGGTCTTGCCCGGCGCGAACGTCTTCCCGGCGATCGCCGCCTGCAGGTAGGACAGGGCGTACTTGGCGTACAGGTCGGCCGGCTGGGAGACGGTGGCGTCGATCTTGCCCGCCGCGATGGACTTGAGCTCCTCCGGGATGCCGTCGTTGGACACGATGAAGACGTGCTTCTTGTCCGCCGGGTCGACCAGCAGGCCCTTCTGCTTGAGGACCTGGAGCGTGCCGGACAGGGCGAAGCTGGACTCCATGTAGACGCCCTTGATGTCCGGGTTGGCGGTCAGGTCGGTCTGGAGCTTCTGCGCGGCGACCGCGCCGTCCCAGTTGGTGGCCTCACCGAACACCTTGATGCCGGGGTAGTTCTTCTTCATGCAGTCGTTGAACGCCTCGGTGCGATCCCGGCCGTTGATGGAGTCCAAGCCGCCCTCCAGCATGACGACCTTGCCCTCGCCCTTGAGCTTCGTGCCGAGGAACTGACAGGCCTTCTCGCCGTAGGCGCGGTTGTCGGCCCGTACCACCATGAACACGTTGCCGGTGTCCGGGCGGGTGTCGACGGTGACGACGGGGATCTTCTTCGCCTCCAACTGCGCCAGGGTCGGAGCGATGGCGGCGGTGTCCTGCGGCGCCATCGCGATCCCCTTCACCCCCTGGCTGATGAAGGTCTGCGCGTTGGCGGTCAGCTTGGCGACGTCGTTCTGCGAGTTGGTCGTCTTGAGTGACAGGCCCAGCTGTCCGGCGTATCCGGGCGTGTACTTGATGTACGAGTTCCAGAAGTCGGTGTCGGAACGCGGGTAGTCGACCCCGACCAGTGGCGCGGCGCCCGACGCGGCCGTGGTGCCCGCGCCGCTACCGCAGGCGCTGAGCAGCGCCAGGGCAGACAGGGCGGAGGTGGCGGAGCAGAGTGCGGTCCTGAGTCTCATCGGTACTTCCTCGCGCTGGTCCCTTGAGCGGGAGAGAGTTGTGCCGGGCGGCAGCTGTTGTACGCCGCCGTCGCGGAGAGATGGGATGTATGTATAGGCGGCGGCCGGGGGTGCTGTCTAGGAGTCGAGCAAAACTGCTGCAAGTGCGGCCTGTTCGATGGCCGCGGGATGGCCTGGGATGGAAATCAATCCCATCAATAGCGTGGCAGGCGACGCCGGTGCTCCGCCTGCGGGTCGCACAGCCTGAAACATGCCATGTCTGGCGTACGCCAAATAGGGCATATCTCATCGCAGATAGACAAAACCGTGAGCCGCGGGCCGTTTTCATCCCTGCACGCCCGTTGACATCGGGGCGTCACATGAACGAACTTCATGCGTAACCTCCGGTGCTCCAGGGGCGTGCGCGCCGCACGTCCCTTGGTCCAGCCCGTCTCCGCTGTCCCCTCAGCCCAGGGATGTCCTCATGGCGAGTTCTCTCAACCGACGTCAGTTCCTGTCCGCAGCCGCAGGTGTGGCTGCGGCCGCCATCGCCGGCGGCGGCCTCGCGGCCGGCGTCGCACAGGCGGCACCGAGCACCTACACTCCCGACTGGAACTCGGTCGACCAGCACCCGCCGGCTCCGGAGTGGTTCCAGGATGCGAAGTTCGGGATCTACTTCCACTGGGGGGTCTTCAGCGTTCCCGCGTACCAGAGCGAGTGGTACCCGCGGAACATGTACAAGGCCGGCAGTGCGGCCAACCAGCACCACATCGCCACCTACGGTCAGCCGTCGGCCTGGCCCTACCACAACTTCATCAACGGAGCGCAGGACCTCGCGGGCAAAACCGTGCAGTTCGCGCCGAAGCTGAAGTCGGCCGGCGGGAACTTCGACCCCGACGAGTGGGCGCAGCTGTTCGTCGACGCCGGCGCCAAGTACGCCGGACCGGTCGCCGAGCACCACGACGGCTTCTCCATGTGGGACAGCCAGGTCAACGAGTGGAACTCGGTCGCCAAGGGCCCGAAACTGAACCTGCTGCAGCTGTTCGCCACGGCGATCCGAGCCAAGAACCTCAAGCTGCTGGTGGCCATGCACCATGCGTTCAACTTCAACGGCTACTACGACAGCGCCCCCGCGCAGTCGGACCCGAGCCTCAAGAAGCTCTACGGTCAGCTGGACAAGTCGCAGGAGAACCAGCTCTGGTACGACAAGCTGAAGGAGGTCGTCGACCGCGCCCAGCCGGACATCCTGTGGCAGGACTTCGATCTGAACATGGTCGACGAGACTCAGCGCCTCAACTTCCTGTCTTACTACTACAACCAGGCCAATGCCTGGGGCCGCGAGGTCGTCGCCACCTACAAGGACGGCCTCAACAACAAGGGCGAGATCTTCGACTACGAGCGCGGCGGCCCGGCGGACCTCACCAGCCCGTACTGGCTGACCGACGACAGCATCTCCAGCAGCAGTTGGTGCTACACGCAGGGCATCGGCTACTACAGCATCCAGCAGATGCTGCACTCGTTCATCGACCGGGTCAGCAAGAACGGCAACGTCCTGCTGAACATCGCGCCGATGGCCGACGGCACCATCCCCCAGGCGCAGAGGGACGTCCTGCTCGGCATCGGCGACCACCTGAAGCGCTTCGGAGAGTCGATCTACTCGACCCGCGCCTGGACGGTCTACGGGGAGGGCCCGACGAAGATGGGCGGTGGCTCCTTCACCAACCCGACGGCCGGCACACCGCAGGACATCCGCTTCACCCGCAACAAGGCCGGTAACGTCCTGTACGCCACGGTCCTGGGCTGGCCCGGCAGTTCACTCACGATCAAGACCCTCAGCTCGGAGCGGATCAACCTCTCGTCGCTGACCTCGGTGAAGCTGCTCGGCTCCACCGCCGGAACCACCATCGACCTGGCCGCACCGGTGCAGAGCTCTTCCGGCCTCACGGTCACGCTGCCCTCCTCCGCGCCGTACAGCGCCAACGCGTACGTCCTGAAGCTCTCCTTCTCGGGCACCATCCCCGACCTGCGGCCGCCGGCCGGCGCCGTCGCCTTCAAGGACGTCAACTACACCGGCGCCTCCGCCGCGCTGACCGTGGGCGAGTACACCGCGGCCGACCTGACCGCGGCCGGTGTGGGCGCGGCCGCCATCTCCTCCATCCGTACGTCTCCCGGCTTCCAGGTCATCGGCTACTCGGCGGACAACTTCACCGGCACCGCCTGGACCTTCACCGCCGACAACCCCGACCTCAGGGCCGCCGGCAACAACGACCAGATCGTCTCGCTGAAGGTCCAGTTCAACCCGTCGACGTACTTCCGGCTCACCAACGTCACCGACGGCCTCGCCCTGGACAGCGGCGGCAACGTCGCCTCCGGGTCCAACCTCAAGCAGTGGACCTGGGACGGCAGCACCAACCTCCAGTGGCAGGCGGTCGACGTGGGCGGCGGCTACTACAAGCTGGTCAACCGCACCAACGGCATGGTCGCCGACGGCTGGGGCGCCACAACCGCCGGCTCCACGGCCCGGCAGGCCCCGTGGAACGGCGGTACCAACCAGCAGTGGAAGATCACTCTCCGGAGCGGTTACGGCTACTCGATCGAGAACCGCACCACCGGTCTGGTCCTCGACGGCGGTGGCAGCGTCGCGTCGGGCTCCGTCACCAAGCAGTGGACCTACAACAGCAGCTCCAACCTGCTGTGGACCTTCACGGCGCTGTAGACACCGGCCACCGCCGGTACGGGGCCGCAGGCACAAGGGTTTGCGGCCCCGTACGGCTGAGCGGACCCGCTCCGTCGCCACCGGCCCCTGGCAGTGGGCCCTGCCAGGGTGGCGGACAACATCTACACGTTCAAGAGCGTCAAGAGCGGCCTGTGCCTGGACGTCCCGAGCAGGTCGACCACCGTCGGCGTCCAGGTGCAGCAGTGGACCTGCAACGGTGGGGCCAACCAGCGGTGGACCCTCGACCTGACCGGCGGCTACACCGGCGGCAACTACCTGCTGGTGGGCGTCGGCAGTGGCCTGAGCATCGGGGTCGCGGGCCCGACCGCCCAGGCAGCGGCGGTGGACCAGGAGCCCGGCGGGAGCGCAAGCACCAGCAGCGAGGCCCGGACTTTCTCCTGGCCCGGTGGCCCCGGCGGCTCCCGCCCCCGACCGCCGAGACTCCGGAATGCGGTACCTGTTCATGCCGGACATCTTGACGCCGGCCCGGAGCTCGCCGAAAGTGATGGCCGGATCCGGACGGCCCAGCGGCAGTCGTCCGACATCTGAATTGTGAGCGTTAACATCAGCGCACGAGCATCCGCGACGCCGGTCCGCCCGACGTGCGGTCGTCGTCATCGATGGGTGGGCGCCGGAGGCGGCGAGCGGGTTCGGAGGGCCGCTCCCGCCGACGGTCGGAACCGGCCTCTGCCCGACTGTCCTGGCACCACGTCACTTTCGCTCGAAGAAGCCGCCGATGCCTCTGTTGACCGGCGGGTTTCCCTTGACCAAGGACGGGATTGTGGACATCACCAGACGTCAGCTCGGCCGGCTCGCGGCGGTCGGCACGGGGGCGCTCCTGCTGCCGGGGCTGCTGTCACCGGGCCGGGCGGCGGCAACCGTGCCTCCGGCCGGGACGTGGGGCGACCAGGGCGACGGCACCTACGTCAACCCGGTCCTCCCGGGCGACTTCAGCGACTGGGACTGCATCCGGGTCGGCGCCGACTACTACGGCATCACCAGCACGTTCGGGTACTCGCCCGGCGTGGCAGTCCTGCACTCGACGGACCTGGTCAACTGGCGGACGCTCGGCGGCGTGGTCGGCGACGTCACCGCCGTCGGTCCGCTGCTGAACTGGGACCGGATGGCCCGCTTCGGCCGCGGCGTGTGGGCCGGGGCCATCCGTTACCACGCGGGGCGGTACTGGGTGTATTTCAACACGCCCGACGAAGGCTTCTTCATGTCGTCGGGCCCGTCGCCGGCCGGGCCGTGGGATCCGTTGACGGCGGTGTGGCGGACCTCCGGATGGGACGACCCGTGCCCCTTCTGGGACGACGACGGGCAGGGCTATCTGGTCACCTCGCACTACTCGGACGGCTACAAGATCCACCTGTTCAAGCTGTCCGAGGATGGCAAGTCGCTGGTCGGCCCGTCCACGGTGATCCACCAGTCGCCGGGCAGCGAGGCCAACAAGCTCTACAAGATCAACGGGCTCTACTACCACCTGTACAGCGAGGTGAAGCCCGAGGGCCGGGTCCTCATGATGAACCGCGGCTCCAGCCTTTACGGGCCGTTCGAGACCCGGCAGCTGGAGCACGTCAACTCCTCGGTGGACCGCGAGCCCAACCAGGGCGGGCTGGTGCAGGCTCCGGACGGCACCTGGTACTTCGTGACCCACCACGGCCACGGCGACTGGGAGGGGCGGTCGCTGTCCCTGCTGCCGGTGACCTGGGTGGACGGCTGGCCGATCCTGGGCCAGGTGGGTGCGGACGGCATCGGCAGCATGGTGTGGACGGGTCAGGTGCCCGCCGGCGGCACGCCCGGTCTGCCGGTCGACGCGCTGCCGGCCGTCGTGACCGGCGACCTGTTCGCCGACACCCGGCTCAAGCCGCAGTGGGAGTGGTACTACCAGCCGCGCGCGGACCACTGGTCCCTGACCGAACGCCCCGGCTACCTGCGGCTGAAGGCGTTCGCACCGCTGCTGGCCGACAACCTGACCAAGGTGGGCAACACCCTCACGCAACGCGTCCTGCGAACGGCGGGCGGCGCGACGGTGACCGTCCGCATCGAACTGGACGGCCTCGCCGACGGGCAGTTCGCCGGGCTGTGCCACTACGCGGCCACCTACGCGGGGCTGGGTGTCCGGTGCTCCGGGACCACCACCACGATCTCGCAGAACGTCAACGGCACCCTCACCGACGGTCCGGTGATCACGCAGAACGCCGTGTGGCTGCGCACCTCGTGGGACGTGAGCGGAGTCAGCCGGTTCTCCTACAGCCTCGACGGGAACACCTTCACCTCGTTCGGCGGCACCTACCAGCTCACCTGGGGCGGTTACCGGGGCGACCGGGTCGGCCTCTTCACCTACAACCCGAACGGCACCGGCCACGTCGACGTGGACTCGGTGCAGTACACCGTCGGACCCGCCAGGTCATACAAGATCGTCAGTGTGCGCAGCGGCAAGGTCGCCGACGTGGCCGGCGCTTCGAAGGCGGACGGCGCCGGCCTGGTCCAGTGGACCGACAAGGGCGCGCCGAACCAGCAGTGGACCTTCCAGTCCACGGCGGACGGCTACCACACCATCACGTGCGTCAACAGCGGCAAGGTCCTCGACGTGGCAGCCTCCTCGACGGCGGACGGCGCACGGGTCGTACAGGCCACCGCCGACGGCCGGGCGAGCCAGCAGTGGCAGCTGCGCCCGCAGGCCGGCGGCGAGTTCGTCCTGGTCAACCGCACCAGCGGCAAGGTGCTCGATGTCAGCGGGGGCGGTACGGCCGACGGCACCGCGCTCATCCAGTACTCCGACAGGGGAAGCACCAACCAGCGGTGGACTTTCCAGCGCGTCACCGGCTAGCTAGGAGCTGTCCGGCCGACCATTGGTGGGTGCGCCCGGTCGGTGGAGGTTGTCTGCGCGGCCCCATAGCCTGCGCCCATGACCACCGAGGAGTACCTCTCGACGATTGACTCGCTGGCCGTGCAGCCGTTCCCGGAGGTGACCTATGTCGACGCCTCCGGGGGAGGTGGACCAGAGCATCATGTGCGCGAACTGCAGGTCAGTCAGGACTTCTGGGATGACGACGACGGGCAGGCCCGGGTCGAGGCCGAAGCCGAACTGCAGGCCTGCCTCGACGACCTGGCGGCACGCCTGACGACTCGGTGGGGCAATGCGTTCGTCGTGGACCTCGGACCGTATCTCAGCGCCAGCTGCGAGGGAGAGCCGGTGCCCGAGCCGCTCGACTACCTCAGCCAACAGGTCGTGAGCATGCAGGTGTGGCCGCTCCCCGACAACGGTCGTTGGCTCGCGCTGGCGCTCGGCCAGGCCGACAAGGAGCTGCCACTCGTCCTGTCTGCCGCGGTCGGCCAGGCCTCCGCACTCGACTCGAACACGAGTGGCCGGTCATGAGCGGAGCCACACGATGACAGCTGCAGCTGAGACGGTGCCGAGGAACACGTAGCCTCGCTTGTCATACCGCGTAGCCACCGCACGGAGGTTCTTGAGCCTACTGACGGCTCGCTCGACGGAAGGCCGCCGCCCTCGGCGGTCGGGCCCTCGCCCGCGGCGGACACATCGGCCGTCTGCCCGGCCCACTGCACGACTGGTCCGAGTCCGGAGATCTGCCGGCGATTCCGGACGGCACGCGTGCGGCGGCAGGGGGCGGATTCCTCAGCCACCCGGTGGTGTCCGCGGGCGGACACCGTGGTGGAAGGCGTCGGCCCTCTTCCGTTGCGGTGCCGAGCGCGATCAGGGGGAGTGCCCGTGGCTTTCGCATGCCGGTTTCCGCTTCGGCGAGTCGCTGCGGAAGGCCGTGAGGCCGGAAAGCGTTGCTTTCCGGCCTCACGGTCGGTGCCTCGGGGTGGGTCACCCGGTCACTGGACGGTCCAGGCCTGGTGGGACTGGTTGATGGCGTTCGACTGGTCGGTGGTGGCGCCGTTGGTGGTCGACGCGCCGGTCACCTCCAGGACCTGCTTGCTCTCGAAATTGCGGAGCAGGTAGCCGCCGCTGGTCGGCTCGAAGTACCAGAGCTGGTTGTTGCCGGCGTTGTAGGAGTACTGGTCCGCGCCGGTCCCGCGCCAGTGGCTGTTCCACGGGATCTCGAGGGCCTTGCCGCTGTTCCGGTTCACGATCTTGTAGAGCTGGCCGGTGACCGGGACGATGTTCCACTGCTGGTTGGCGCCGCCGTTGTTCGGCCACTGGATGACGCTTCCGCCGTCGGTGGTGGACCCGCCGGACACGTCCGCGACCTGACCGCTGTTGACGTTCTTGATGGTGTAGTACGTCGACGGGTTGGTGCTCGGGGCGCCGGTCGAGGCCGCCTGCGCCCCGCCGGTCTGCTGGACGCTGAAGTCCGTGATGTAGAAGTAGCCGCCGTCGGTCTTGGCGACCCGCACGTAGCGGAAGGCCCGGCGGACGTCGATGTCGCCGGTGAGGGTCGAGGCGAACGGCAGGGTGTCGGTCTGGCGGCCGAGGACGGTGTAGCTGCCGAAGTTCGGGTCGTTGGAGCCGCGGACCTCGAAGTTGCCGCGGGTCGCGGACTGATCCAGGTCCTGACGGGTGGTCAGGACGAACTGGCCGAGCTGGTAGGGCTGGCCGAGGTCGACCTGCCACCAGGCCGAGGTGTCGGTGCCGGTGGGGGACCAGCCGGTCGCGCCGTTGTTGTCCACAGCCTTCGAGGGTTCGGTGCCGGTGCCGTAGACCGACGAGGAGGTCGCGGTCTTGTTCCAGGCGAGGTTGGGTACCAGGGTCATCCACTGGTAGCCGGACTCGAGGCCGGAGGCCTTGATCACCGTGTCGCCGGAGGTCGTGTTGTTGGTGAGGGTGACGTTGGCGCCGTTGCGGTTCTGGTTGATGAATCCGTCGGTGTGCGACAGGACGTTGTTCGAGAGGGTCATGTTGTCCGACCCCTCGTCCGTGTAGAGGCCGGCCACGGCCGAGCCGCAGGCGGCGGCGTTGCGCACCACGTCGTGGATGTAGTTGCCGTTGATGACCGTGCCCGGGTCGTTGGACAGGTGATAGATGGCGGCGGAGTCGCACAGCCGGTTCATCACGTTGCCGATCCGGTTGTAGCTGACGCTGTTGTTGCCCTCGGCGTTGGCCGCCGACTGCCAGCCCCAGCCGAGCGATATGCCTGCCCACGGGCCGTCGGAGATGTCGTTGTGGTCGATGGTGGTGCTGTTGACGAAGCCCGCGTTGATGGCCGCGGTGCCGAGGTAGTCCTCACCGGTCCGGGTGATCAGGTTGTTCTTGACGGTGACGCTCTTGACCACCTCCCGGGCGTCCTCGCCGGCCGGCGAGGACGGTGGGTTGTAGATGGTGTGGTACTCGACCGTCGGGTCGGAGAACTTGCCGACCATGATGCCGTTGCCGGCGATGTCGGAGATGTAGTTGCCGATGGCGCTGCTGTTGTGGACACCGTGCGAGAGGTCGAGCGCGGTGGAGCCCAGCTGCGAGAAGACGTTGTTGGTGACGGAGATGCGGTCGGTGTCGGCGGCCTGGACGGCGGCCGGCGGCCGGCCGACGTACTGCTGGTTGGAGGTGTTGGCCGAGATGTTGTAGGTGCCGCCCTGGGCGTTCAGGTAGCCGTTGTTGCTCGCCTCCATCCAGGTGGTCTGGGTGAAGGTGAGGCCGGAGAAGCGCAGGTCGTGGGCGGGGCTGTCGAGGCTGGTGCCCTTGACGTCGAAGAGCGTCTGGACGGTCGGCGCCTTCACGGAGGCGGTGGACATGTCCTCGCCGGGGCGGGGCTTGTAGTAGAGGGTCTGCGTGGTCGTGTCGACGTAGAACTCGCCCGGCTCGTTGAGGAACTCGTGGGCGTTCTCGAAGTGGAACGGCGAGTTGTTGGCGAGCTGCGGCCACGGGCGCTGGAAGAGGATGCCCGCCTCGTGGTCCTGGATCGAGATGCTGGCGGTGCTGCCCGCGGTGCTGATCGACTTCAGCCGCAGGTAGCTCTCGCCCCACTGCGTCTCCAGCATCATCTCGACCTGGTTCAGGTTGCCCCAGTTCGAGACCTGCGAGCTGGGCACCCTCAGCAGCTTGTTGGTCGTGTCGCTGCCCTGCAGGTTGAAGTCGGTGCCGGAGTCGGGGTAGCGGGCGCGGGTGGCGCGGACCCCGTTGACGTACAGCTGCCGGAAGTTGGTGGTTCCGATGGACGCCTTGTACTCGCCGTTGGCGGCGGCGGTCCAGCCGGTGATCGACTTGCCGCCGCTGATCACGGGTGTCTCACCGTTGTACGCCTGGTAGACCACCGTGTGGCCGTTGGTGCCCGAGTCGGCGGTGCCGAAGGTGACGGGGCCGGTGAGGGTGTAGGTACCTCCGCGCAGGTTCACGACGATGTCGTCGGCCATGTTCGCGTTGATCGCCCGGACCGCGTTCTGGGCGGCCTGGACGGTCCTGAACGCCGAGGCGGTGCTGGTTCCGGAGTTGCTGTCGCTGCCGTTGACGGGGTCGACGTAGAAGTTCGTCGCGGCCGCGTAGGCGGGTTGAGCGGGCAGGGCGGCCGCGAGGGCGACCACTGCCGCTGTCATCGCCTTGACCGTCACCGCACCGATGCGTCGGGGTCTCATCTGTGGTGTCCCTCCTCCAAGCCCCGGTGGCTTATGAGTTGCATTTATCGAGCCGGACGAGTAACTCTGTCAAGACAATAGACATGCCTATTTTTCACGAACGGAACACCACTGACATGGGAGTGCATCATGCTGGGGAGGTGAATACTGCAGGTGAGACGCTATGGGTGGTGGTGTCCGGCAGACCTGCGGCCAAAAATAAGTCGTATTCATTGTGCGCTGGCGGAAGATGAAGACCCGTACGTCTCAGGAGCCGAGTCGGACCTTGTGCGCGCGTTGAGCGCGCTGCCGTCCAGGACGTCGGTCAGGCCTGCGGGCATCCGGACCTCGGCGGGTCGCCAGCACCCGTTGTGCACCACGTGGGACCCGGCGCCCGTCGGGGGCGGTGCCGGTGCTGACGGTGACGGACGCGGGCAGGTCATGCCGCCGGCGACGGCGACCGGCACCAGCCAGGCAGCCGGCTCCCTGGGCGAGGTCGCGGCCGGGCACGGTGCCGACGCAGGTCACCCGACCCCAGCCGTGGCGCCGGGCGGTGACGGTGGGCCAGGGAGCAGGCGGCGGGTGCGCGGCCGTCGCGTCGGACGGCCCGCAGCCGGGTGCGTCACGGGCAGGCGTCGTGCGCGGACTACGGCTGCCCCCGGAGCACGTACCGTCAGACGGCCGCTGCGGGCCCCCGGCGCCGCGACACCGACCGCGTCCAGGGCAGGGCCGCCCACGGCGATCCCGCACCCGCTGCCGTCCGGCCGCTGAGCTGGTCCGTCGCGGCATGTCCGCCCAGGACATCGCGGCTGCCGCGGAATTGCCGTCATCCCTGTCCGCCGGCTGCTGCGCACCCCGGAGCGTCTGCCGGCCCGGATCGCCCCGCAGCACCGCCGAGGCCGTCCTCGGCGTCCCACTGCCCAGGCGTGACCAACCCCCGGCCCTGGCCGGCCGTTCGCGGTGGAGGTCGCTGAAGTCACCCGGGTCATCGAATGAGTGGGCCCGGACAGGTCCCATCGGTACCCGAGTCTTGACACCGGTCTCCACCACCCCCCAAGATCGCCCTGTGAACCTGTCAGACAGCCAGACAGGTGGATCGATCCCGCGGCGCGTCAGCGCAATGGAAGCGGTGTTCGGCCACCTGCGCAGCGCCATCGAGCACGGCGTGTACGCCGTGGGTGACAAGCTCCCCTCGGAGGCGGAGCTCTGCCGGACCCTGGAGGTAAGCCGACCCGTGTTGCGGGAGGCACTCCGGGCCTTGCAGACCATGGGCCTGACCGTCTCGAGGACCGGCAAGGGAACCTTCGTCGTGGCGAGCACGGTCGAGGACCCCACCTTCGGCGACTACGCGGCCAGCGACCTCCTTGAGGTGCGCAGGCACGTCGAGATCCCGGTCGCGGGCTATGCGGCGCTGCGCCGCACTCCGGAAGACCTGGACCACCTGGGCCACCTTCTCGACCGGATGGAGCGGGAGACCGACACCACCGCGTGGGTCGCGCTGGACACCGTCTTCCACCTGGCGGTGGCCGAGGCCTCCGGCAACCCGGTGTTCCGCCGGGTCATCGAGGAGATCCGCGACGCACTGGCGCGTCAGTCGACATTCCTCAACGAGCTCGGCGGCCGTCGCGAGCAGTCGAACTGCGAGCACCGGGCGATCGTCGAAGCCCTGATCGACGGTTCCGAAGACGACGCGGTGGAGGCCATGTCCCACCACCTCCGTCAGGTCGAGACGACCCTCACCGACATCGTGCGCCCCAAGCGCACGGCGTCCCCCACGGAAGGCATACCCGAGGCGTGAGCGAGCAGTTCCTCAAGGACGAGAAGCGCCCCACGACCCGTCACATCGATGCCGGCGACGCCGGCTACAGCAAGTCCCTGAAACCCCGGCACGTCAACATGATCGCTATCGGCGGAGCGATCGGCACCGGCCTCTTCCTCGGTGCGGGCGGACGGCTCGCCGATGCCGGACCCTCCCTGTTCGTGGCGTACGCCGTCTGCGGCGTCTTCGCGTTCCTCGTCGTTCGCGCCCTCGGCGAGCTGGTCCTGTACCGCCCCTCCTCGGGCGCCTTCGTCTCGTACGCCCGGGAGTTCCTGGGGGAGAAGGGCGCGTACACGGCGGGGTGGATGTACTTCCTCAACTGGGCGACCACCGGTATCGCCGACATCACCGCGGTGGCTACGTACACCCACTACTGGCACCTGTTCTCCGACGTCCCGCAGTGGGTGATCGCGCTGGTGGCCCTGGCGGTGGTGCTCACCGTCAACCTCATCTCGGTGCGGATCTTCGGCGAGCTGGAATTCTGGTTCGCGGTCGTGAAGGTGGGCGCGCTGGTGCTCTTCATGGGTGTCGCGATCTTCCTGCTGGTCACCCGGCACCCGGTCGACGGTGCCGTGCCCGGCCCGTCCCTGGTCGTGGCCAACGGCGGCGTCTTCCCCAACGGCCTGCTTCCGATGCTGTTGATCATCCAGGGCGTCGTCTTCGCCTACGCCTCGGTGGAACTCGTCGGCGTCACGGCGGGCGAGACCGAGAACCCCGAGAAGATCATGCCGAAGGCGATCAACTCGATCATGTGGCGGGTGGGCCTCTTCTACGTCGGCTCGGTCCTCCTGCTGTCGATGCTGATGCCGTGGAACAAGTACTCCGCCGGCCAGAGCCCGTTCGTGACGGTGCTCTCCCACATCGGCGTCCCGGCGGCCGGCAGCGTGATGAACCTGGTCGTGCTCACCGCGGCGATGTCCTCACTCAACTCCGGCCTCTACTCCACCGGCCGCATCCTGCGCTCCATGGCCGTCAACGGGTCGGCACCCCGCTTCACCGCCCGGATGAGCCGCAGTCAGGTCCCCTACGGCGGCATCCTGCTGACCAGCGGCATGTGCGTGCTCGGGGTGGGCCTCAACTTCGTGGTGCCCGCCGACGCCTTCGAGATCGTGCTCAACCTCGCTGCGATCGGCATCCTCGCCACCTGGGGCATGATCATGGTCTGCCACCTCCTGTTCTGGCGGAAGACCCGCGACGGCGAACTGACCCGGCCCGGCTACCGCCTGCCCGGCTCGCCGTGGACCGAGCTCGTGACCCTGGCCTTCCTCGCCTCCGTCCTGGTCCTCATGTACGCCGACGGCGGCGCCGGACGCACCACGGTGCTGTGCGTACCGCTGATCGCCGCAGCGCTGGTCGCCGGCTGGTACTCGATCCGCGGGCGCATCGCGCGCGCCGCCGACCGCGCCGACGGCTGAATCCCGCGCGGCCGGGCGCTCCCACCGGACCGCCGTACGTCCGCCGCCCGCACGCACCCGGGGCAGCAGCCCCACGCCACCACCGATCGAGGCAGTCATGCTCAGCAGTCCCCCGGCGGCCGCGCCCCCGATCCGCGAGCCCCGCCACGCGCCCGTCGCCCATGTCACCCGTGGCGGCCTGGTCGAGGGCGTCCACTACGGCTCCGTCGTCGTCCTCGGCACCGATGGTGAGGTCCGGTTCGAGCTGGGCGACACCGAGGCCGCCTGCTACCCGCGATCGGCCCTCAAACCGCTGCAGGCCGTCGCCATGGTCAGGGCGGGGCTGCCGCTCGACGGCGACCTGCTCTCCCTCGCGATGGGCAGCCACTCCGGCGAGGAGCGCCACCTCGCCGGCACTCGGCGGATCCTGGCGCTCGCCGGCCTCACCGAGGACGACCTGCGCAACGTCCCCGACCTGCCGTACGGTCAGGCCGTCCGCGACGCCTGGGTGCGCGAGGGCCGTCCGCCGTCGCGGCTCGCGCAGAACTGCTCCGGCAAGCATGCCGCGATGCTCTACCTCTGCACGCTCAACGGCTGGCCCCTGCAGACGTACCTGGACCCGGCCCACCCGCTCCAGACGGCGATCGCCGAGGCCGTCGAGGAGCTCACCGGCCAGCGCATCGCGCACGTCACCGTCGACGGCTGCGGTACCCCGCTGTTCGCCGTCTCCCTTCAGGGCATCGCCCGTGCCGCCGCCCGCATCGCCACCGCGGTGCCGGGCAGCCCCGAGTTCCGAGTGGCGGACGCGCTGCGAGGGCACCCGGAGATGGCCTCCGGCACCGGGCGGGACGTGGCCGAGCTGATGCGGGCGGTGCCGGGACTGCTGGCCAAGGACGGCTTCGAGGGCGTTCAGACCGCAGCACTGCCGGACGGCCGCGCCGTCGCTGTGAAGATCGCCGACGGCGCGAACCGGGCACGGGTCCCTGTCGCGGCGGCCGCGCTGGCCCTCGCGGGAGTCGATGCCCGGCTGCTGACCCCGTTCGCCGGCGACCCGGCGACCGGTGGCGGCCGTCCCGTCGGCGGCGTCCGGCCCGTGGCAGCGCTGGACCCGTCGGCGCTGCCCTCCCCGGCGTGACCTCACCCACCGCTCCAGGAAGAAGAAGAGGACCAACACCCCCATGACCGCCGCCACCCGCAGCGAGCACGACCTGCTCGGAGACCGCGAGGTCCCCGCCGATGCCTACTGGGGCGTCCACACCCTGCGCGCCACCGAGAACTTCCCCATCACCGGTACGCCCATCTCCGCATACCCGCACCTGATCGACGCGCTGGCCGCCGTGAAGGAGGCCGCCGCGCTCGCCAACGAGGAACTCGGCCTGCTGGAACCCGCGAAGGCCGCGGCGATCGTCGCCGCCTGCCGCGAGATCCGCGACGGCAAGCTGCACGACCAGTTCGTCGTCGACGTCATCCAGGGCGGTGCCGGCACCTCGACCAACATGAACGCCAACGAGGTCGTCGCCAACCGGGCACTGGAACTGCTCGGCCACGCCAAGGGCGAGTACCGGCACCTGCACCCCAACGAGGACGTCAACCTCGCCCAGTCCACCAACGACGTCTACCCGACCGCCGTCCGAATCGCGACCGTGTTCGCCGTTCGGGGCCTGCTCGACGCGATGGCCGTCCTCCAGGAGGCCTTCGCCCGCAAGGCCGTCGAGTTCCGCGACGTGCTCAAGATGGGCCGCACCCAGCTGCAGGACGCCGTGCCGATGACCCTCGGACAGGAGTTCTCCGCCTTCGCCGTCATGCTGGAGGAGGACCGCAGCCGCCTCGCGGAGGCCGTCGAGCTGATCCACGAGATCAACCTCGGTGCGACCGCCATCGGCACCGGCCTCAACGCCCCCGCCGGCTACGCCGAGTGCGCCCGACGCCACCTCGCCGGCCTCACCGGGCTGCCCCTGGTCACGGCGGCCAACCTGGTCGAGGCCACCCAGGACTGCGGCGCATTCGTCCAGATGTCCGGTGTGCTCAAGCGGATCGCCGTGAAACTGTCCAAGACCTGCAACGACCTCCGCCTGCTGTCTTCCGGCCCGCGCGCAGGCCTCGGCGAGATCAACCTGCCGCCGGTGCAGGCCGGTTCGAGCATCATGCCCGGCAAGGTCAACCCGGTGATCCCCGAGGTCGTCAACCAGGTCGCCTTCGAAGTGATCGGCAACGACATTGCGGTCACCATGGCCGCCGAGGCCGGCCAGCTGCAGCTCAACGCCTTCGAGCCGATCATCCTCCACTCACTGTCCGAGTCGATCACCCACCTCAGCGCGGCCTGCCGCATCCTCGCCGAGCGGTGCGTCACCGGCATCACGGCCAACACCGAGGCGCTCCGGGCTACCGTCGAGAACTCCATCGGCCTGGTGACCGCCCTCAACCCCTACATCGGGTACACGGCCGCGACGGACATCGCCAGGGAAGCCCTTGCCAGCGGCCGGGGCGTGGCCGAACTCGTCCTCGAAAAGGGCCTCCTTCCGGCCGGGACCCTGTCCGGCCTGCTGCGGCCCGAGGTGATCGCAGGGACCGACACAGCCCTGGCCCGATGACGGGAACAGCGGGGACGGCGGAGACGGTCGAGGGCCGCGCATCACACGCGGACCTCTGACCGCTGGGGGAGCCGAGGGCGCCCGGCGGGGACCGACCGCCGCACCCGCCGGGCCCCGGATCTCCTGCGTCACGCGCCGACCAGGCGCCACGATGATGCCGTGTGAAGGCCGGGCCGGCCGGCCGAAGCCGATGAAGTGGATGTGTCGGGGCGGGGGTGACGGGTCGTCAACGGCGACCCGGGCCGGCTTTCCGCGCCGGTGGGGTGTGGAGGGACGGTCGGCGCGGTGTTCGTTGCGGTGGCCGGCGCCGGCCGTGGGGGCCACGGGTCCCGGGCGAGGCTTTGCCGCAGGGCGTCGAGGTGGGCGAGGCGGGTGTCGATGGCGGCGATGGCCGCGGAGCCGGTCTCGTGGACCCGGCGTTCGAGGTCCGTGATCTTGTCCTGGATGCGCTGCCAGCGTTCTTCGGTGGTGTCGGGGGTGCGGTCAGGCGCGTCGTTGGTCGCTGTCATGGCGGAGGCGGTCGGTGTGGTGGGTGAGGTGGTCGAGGCGGGTGGCGAGGTCGGCGTGGGCCGGGCCGAGGTGGGGGCGCATGCCGTTCAGCGGTGCGACGAGGTCGGCAGGGTCGGGCGTGCCGAGGGCGGTGGCGAGGGCGGCCCGGGCAGGCCGTGCCCCGGCGGGCAGGTCGGTGAGGGCGCTGATCTGGGCCGCGAGGACGCGCAGGTCGGCGGCGTTGTCGCGGGCCCAGGCGGTGACCGTTCGCTCGGCGGCCCGGCGGTCGCGGACGGCTTTCACGCGCTCGGCGCCGGTCTCCTCGCCGGTGGAGCCGCGGGCGGGTTTGAGGCGCAGGTAGCGGTTCTCGGCGGCCTGGCGGCTGGCGACGCCCATGGGGTGGGCGAGCTCCGCCCACGTGGCGCCGGCTTCCCGGGCGGTTTCCACGAGTCCGGCTTCCCAGCCGGCGAGTTGGGTGCGTACCTCGCGCAGCAGCAGCAGGGCGGCCAGGGCCTGCTCGGGGCCGTCCTGCGCCTCGGGGGCGGCGGGAGTCCGGGGCGCGGGGTTCTGGGCGGTGCGGACGGCGTCGTCTATGGCGGCCAGCGCGGATGCGGCCGCGAGGAACGAGGCGGGCTCGACCGGCTGGGGAGGACCAGCGGCGGGTCTGCGGGGCTTCTCACTCATGCAGTCACTCTATAGGCGACGCGTCGACTTGTCATCGGATGGATGACGCGCTAGAAAGGTGTCAGGTGAAGCGCACTGGCACCCATTCGATCAGTGGAGGTGTTTCGCGATGCTGCTGCGCACTGACCCGTTCCGCGAGCTGGACCGCCTGACCCAGCAGTTCATCAACACGACCGGCACGTGGTCCCGGCCGACCCCGATGCCGATGGACGCCTATCGCGCCGGCGACGAGTACGTGATCTGCTTCGACCTGCCGGGCGTGGACCCGGAGGCGATCGACATCGACGTCGAGCGGAACATGGTGACCGTCAAGGCCGAGCGCCGCCCGCGCCAGGAAGGCGACGGCGTGAAGTGGGAGCTGTCCGAGCGCCCGCTCGGCATCTTCTCCCGCCAGGTCATGCTCTCCGACACCCTCGACCCCGCCGGGATCAGCGCCGACTACGACGCCGGCGTGCTGACCCTGAAGATCCCGGTCGCCGAGAAGGCCAAGCCTCGCAAGATCGCGATCGCCCACAACGGCGACCGCAAGCAGATCCGGGCCTGACCGCTCCCCGATGCCGTTCCGTGCCGCCCCCGATCTCTCCCCCCTCGGTCGAAGGGGCGGCCGGAACACCCCCCGACCGCCGGACACCCTCGCCGAGTCCGGCCCACCCGCTGAGACGGGGCAACGCCGTGAACGGCCAGAGAGCAGCGAACCCTTCGTGGTGCGGGCACACGGCGAGATCGACCCCGACACCGCCCCGCGCTCGCGCGGCGAGCCGGCAGCCCGCGCACGGGTCGCACCGGGAGACGGTGCTCGAGCGCCGGAGGTGACGTTCATGGACTGCGCGGGCCCGGGCGCCCCTGTCCGGGCCCGCAACCAGGCCGACCGCAGCGGCAGGCGCCCGGCCCTGCGCGGAACCAGCCGCTGCCCGGTGCGGCCGCACAAGCTCACCGGTGTGCACCGGCGCCTGACCGTCGAGCCCTGACCGGCGCCCGGTCGCACCGGCCCTTGGGACGAAGGGAGAACCGCGGTGACTCTTCGATGGGAGGCGTTCCTGGAGGAAGTCCAGGAACGCGGTGAGTACGACACCCCGCAGGAGGCCGAGCGCGCCGCCCGGGTCGTCCTGGCCCTGCTCGGCGCCCACCTGGTCGGCGACGTGCGCGCCGAACTGGCCGCCCGCCTGCCCGAGACGATGGCCCTGATCCTGCTCAACCCCCTGCAGGCCGCCGAGCCGCTCAGCCGGGAACGCTTCGTACGGGCGACCGCGGCCTGGATCGAGGGCGCCACCGAAGCCACGGCCCTGTGGGACATCGGCGCCGTCCTGTCCACGGTGGCCGACGCCGCCGGCGACGACCTCACCGGGCGCATCCTGCTCCAGCTGCCACCCGGCTACGACCTGCTGTTCGGCCGCCGGACCGCAGGGACCCGACCCTGACCACCCCTCACGCGCCGCTGGCCCGCCGGCGGCCAGCCCCTGGAAGGCCCCACGGTCATGACCCGCCACCGCCACCTTCTCCAGCAGGTCCGCAACCTCGGCCGCTACACCACCGACGAGGAAGCCGAACGCGTCCTGGACGCCGTCCTGGCCCTCCTCGGCACCCAGCTGACCGGAGACGAACGCTGCGACCTCGCCGCGGTGCTGCCCGAACGGGCCCGCGCCGTCTTTGCCGCCCAGATCCCCCTGCCCCGTCCCATCACCGCCCCCGCCTTCGTCGAGAGCCTCGCCCACACTCTGGGCACCAGCCTGACCGCCGCCCGCTGGGACGCCTCCTCCGTCCTGGCCGCCCTCACCACCCTCACCGACGACAACCTCACCGACCGCCTCCTCGCCCACCTGCCCCGCGGCTACGCCCTGCTGTTCGGCCGCGCGGACCTGGCGGCCGTCGCCTGAAGCAGCGGGTCCGACCCGCCGGCGCGGGAGCGCTTCGACGGCGGGCCTTCGTTTCGGCGATCGCGTCCTCTCGGCCGAGGCCACCGGCCCGGGGCAGGCTTGCGAACGGACACCTTTCCCCGGCCGGAAGGGAGCCCTCATGTCCTCCCGGAACGGCACACGCTCCGAAAACGCGGGTGTCTGCGTGCCGCTGCTGCGGATCACCACCACGACCATCAGCGGCACCGCCCAGGTCCTCCACCTCCACGGCGAGAGCGACCACGACCAGCGCCGGCGGCTGGAGAGCGCGCTCGAGCGTGCCGTGGCCGAGTGCCCGCCCCGACTGGTCGTGGACCTCGCAGGCCTCACCTTCTGTGACTCCACCTGCCTCAACGCGCTCCTCAAGACCCGGATCGCCTCCTGCGCCGCCGGCATTCCACTCGTGCTCGCGGCACCCACCCCCCAGACCTGCCGACTGCTGGAGATCACCGGCGCCGACGAGGTGCTCACCATCCACGACAGCGTCCGCGCCGCCCTGGCCACCACCGAACCGCACACCGGATGAGGCGAGGCGACCGATGGACAGACCCCGGCGCTACGCGGTCACCCTGCCCGGCCCGCCCGGTCGGCACGGGCCGCCCGAGGTCGTCGTCGTCCATCCCACCGGCGCGTACACCGCTGCCGGGGCGCCGGTGTACGCAGATGAGGCGGGCGCATTCCGGGTGGCGATCGAAGGAGAGGCGGCCCGGCCGCTCACCGCGATGCCGGGGCCCGGCCGCCATACCTGCCTTCACGCCGTGCCACTGCCCTGACCCGGTGCTCGCCGCCCTCGGTTCCCGGGCACCAAGACCGGATCTTCGTCACCGCCGCCGCTGCCCTCGGCTGTTCGCGCTGACACGCGATCATGACCTCGGTGGTGAGAGCAGGCCCTGTCCTGGGAGAACGAGGCAGTCTGGCCGTACCGCCCGCACCGGCCGGCGGGAGCCAGCGTGTCACATGGCGCCGACGCCACCCCGGGGGCATCCTGTGGGCACTTGCGATCGCGGGAACCAACGCGAGAAGGGTCCAACGATGCCGGTGTCGTCGCAGGGCGTAACGGTCGTGGCGCTCCTCGCGGACCCGGACGCGCCGACGGAGATCGCTCAGCGCATGGCCCGGACACTTCCTGACCGGCTCGCCGACAAGTCAGGCCAGGGGCGACGGTTCGACGTCGAGGTGGTCAGTGAGCCCTTCACCTCGGGGACCGAGGACCCGCCCACCTTGATGCGCCGGATCATGGACCGTGGGCGTGCGGAGAACTGGGACATCGTCGTGGCCCTCACCGACCTTCCGCTGCACTCACACGGGCGCAGGCTCGCTGTGTGTCTGAATCACCAAGACGGCTTGGTGCTGCTCTCCCTTCCTTCACTGGGGGGCCTGCGGCTGCAGACGAGGGCCCGGCAGGCCGTTGAGGAAGCCGTGCTCGGCCTGGCGGGTCCGCAAACCACTGGGGATGAAGGACCTCTGCGACGTCAGCCGCTTCCGGGGCCCGTCGTCAATCGACTCCCGCCTGTTCATGCGGGCCAATCCGGTGAGAGGGAGACCGACGATGTTCGGTACGTCGTCAGCGGGCCGCGCGGTTACCTGCGGGTGCTCGCCGGTATGGTCCGCGCCAACCGGCCGTGGCGGTTGGTGACGGGCTTGTCGAAAGCCCTGGCGGCCGCACTGGCCACGGGAGCAGTCGCCACCGTGAACTCCACCGTCTGGAGCCTGGCCGCGTCCCTGAGCACGCCACGCCTCGTGATCGCCACGGTCGGGTCTGTGGCGACCATGATCGGCTGGCTGATCGTGGACGCGAACCTGTGGCATCGATCACCGGAGAGCTCGCCGGAGGCGAGGCAGAGGGCGGCTCTCTACAACGCCTCTACCGTCGTGACCGTGGGGATCGGGGTGCTCGTCTGCTACGTGGGTTTGATGGTCATCAACTGGGTGTGGGCGCTGTTCATCCTCAACGACCGAGTGTTCGCTTCCATGACACGTACCCCGCTCAACGCCACGGAGTACTGGACGTTGTCCTGGTTTGTCGCCTCGGTCGCCACCGTTGGCGGCGCCCTCGGATCGGGCTTGGAGAGCGACGAGGCGATCCGGGCAGCCGCCTACTCCAAGCGCGAACAGGAACGTCGCAAACTGCTGCACGACGACCACGGTGACCAGTGACCGCATGCGGGCCGGCCGGGGCTCGTACCGGTGAGTTCGCGTCCTGGACCCGCGGGAGGCCGGCAGTCGTGTCAGCCGATCTGTGGCAGGTCCTCGCGCGAAGGGCCGGGCCAGCACCGCGCGGCGCTGCTCCGAGGCGGTCTGACGGTGACGGAGCGGCTGCTCGCAGGATCGTCACCCGACGTGACCACCACGGGCTCGCCCGCGACTCAACGCGGTGGGTTTGGGTCGAGCACGTTGCGGATGTGGGTGGCAATGTGCAGGTTGAGGCGTGTCTCGACGACGCCGAGGTCGTGGCCGGTGATCTCGCCGATGCGCTGGAGGCGGTAGCGGACCGTGCTGCGGTGGATGAGGAGCATCTCAGAGGTCGCGTCGTAGCTGCAGCCGCTCTCCAGGTAGCGCGAGAGTGTCATCACCAGCTCGGTGTGGTGCTGGGCGTCGTAGTCCAGCAGGCGGCCCAGCCATACGTGGACGAAGAGGTCGGCTTCCCGCTCGCCTTCGCCGGTGCCCATCATGCGGCACAGGCCCAGCTCGTCGAAGGCGGTACTGCCGTACGGGTCCTGGGAACGGCGGCGGACGGCGAGGGCACGGACGGCCTCGTCGTAGGACTGCGGCAGATCGGCGAGGACCTCGCACCGGCCGCCGACCCCGATCGCGCCTGCGCCGGTGCCCAGGCCCTCCGAGACGGCCCTGTACAGCTCCTCTCCCGGATCACGCGGGTCCTCACCGGCCACCAGGACGACCGCTGTCGCGCCACGAGAGCCGATGAGCACGTCCCGGCGCAGCCGCTCCGCCGCCCGTGTCACCGCGTCGCAGAGCACGGCCCCCTCGGGTGCCCCCGGCCACTCCAGTACGGCGACTCTGTGCGGCCGGTGCAGGTCGTGGCCCAGGGCTGCTGCCTGGGTGAAGGCGTCCTCGGTCCCCTCGCCTGAGACCAGCTGGTCGACCAGGTCGCGGCGCAGCCGGGGCTCCAGCTCAGCCAGTCTGCGCTCGTGGAAGAGAAGGGGGGCCAGCACCCGAGCGGCCTGTTCGAGCGCCGATGTGTCCGCTTCCGCCGCCCGCTGGTCCGGATCATCCAGCACGACGACACCGAGCAGGTCTCCCGCCATCTCTATGGGCATGACCAGCCGGTCACGGTCCCGGACGGCGCCGGGCTGGCGCCGCGCGCGGTGCATCAGGGCGTCCCGGCGCCGGTTCTCCGACCCGGGGCGGGTTCCGCTGCCGACTCCCCTCTGGGGGCCACCTCCGGGGGGGCCCGCCCAGGCCCGCGGATTGCCGAAGCGGTCCTCGGTGAGGGCCGCGAATCCTGTGTGCTCGTGCAGGGTCTGGAGGATTCCCGCCTCGCCCCTGCCGGAGACGGCGGCGCGGGAGAGCGCATCATAGGTGGCGAGCCGCGAGGCCAGGGCGAAGGCAGTTCTCTTGCCGAGAGCCACGGCGGGTGACCCGTCCTCGCGCTCCGGCGGGTTCCCGGCATCAAACGGGTCCCCGCTCCCCGGCATGTCCTCCGACCCGGCGGCTGGCTCGCCGCGGCGCCTGGTGAGACGCGCGAGGACTATCCCGGTCTGCCGCGCGAGCAGATCGGTCAGGGCGGTCTCCTCGGCCGAGGGTGTGGTCAGGGACCGGACGACGAGATAGCCGAGGCAGGTTTCCCGGTACCGCAGTGCGATGGCCCGCACCCACAGTCCGCCCGGCTTGTGCAGGTGGCGGCTGCGGCCGTCCAGAGAGTCGATCCGCCGGTCGAGCAGGTCGGCGGCCACCACGTCGGCAGCGGCTGCTTCAGCTGGGGCCTCGCCGGCCCGGCTCCCCTCAGGTTCCCACGCCCCATCCCCCGGCCGGGCGACCGCGGAGGAAGCCACCCGGCGTGGTGAGCAGCGCCGCGCCAGACCGTTGTGGATGGCATAAGCCGCTTCGGCGATGAAAGGGCCGGTGGCGGCGATCGCTGCCATGCCCCCCCACAGCACCTCGCGCTCGTCCTCACCGTCGAGCATGACCGTCACCAGGCGTAGCAGTGCGTGTTGCGCGGCCGCCGGCTGCGGGACGGGGTGGAGGGGACCGGCGGTCGGAGAAGGCACAGCGTCCATAGCAAGTCCATTTGCACTCGACAGCGGCCTCCCTGGGTTACACGCTACGCCGCTCGACACGCGTTCCCACGACCGAACCGTTTCGGTCCCCGTCCTCGGGGACCGGAACCGCAGCGCGGATTGGTCCTGCCGAGGCGAGGAAGTGCGCCGCGTACCGCGCGAGGCTGCTCCTTGGTGTGGCATGCCGTCGGTACGCCTGGCTGCCCGCCGGCCGGTCCCGCGTCGCGACGGAGGAGATTCCCATGGCGAAGGCAGTTGGCATCGATCTCGGCACCACCAACTCGGTCATCGCGGTCTGGGAGGGCGGTGAGCCCTCGGTCGTCCCGAATGCGGAGGGGGCCAGGACGACCCCGTCGGTGGTCGCCTTCTCCGATGACGGCCAGCGGCTGGTCGGACAGCTCGCGCGCCGGCAGTCGATCCTCAACCCCAAAGGCACCATCACCTCCGCGAAGCGGTTCATCGGACGTCGCTACGACGAGATCTCCGACGAGGCCAAGGCGGTCTCCTTCGACGTCGTCGAGGGGCCCGGCGGGGTGGCCCGCTTCGAGGTGAGGGGAAAGCAGTACGCGCCGGAGGAGATCAGCGCGCAGGTGCTGCGCAAGCTCGCCGACGATGCCGGGAAGTCGCTCGGCGAGAAGGTGACCGAGGCGGTCATCACCGTACCTGCCTACTTCAACGACGCCCAGCGCCAGGCCACCAAGGACGCCGGGAGGATCGCCGGCCTCGACGTGCTGCGGATCATCAACGAGCCGACCGCCGCGGCGCTGGCCTACGGGCTGGACAAGAAGGGCCACGAGACGGTCATGGTCTTCGACCTCGGCGGCGGCACGTTCGACGTCAGCCTGCTGGACGTCGGCGACGGTGTGGTGGAGGTCCGCGCCACGGCGGGCGACTCCCACCTGGGCGGCGACGACTTCGACCGCCGTCTGGTGGACCACCTGGCGGACGGCTTCCAGAAGGCCGAGGGCATCGACCTGCGCAAGGACCCGCAGGCTCTGCAGCGACTGTTCGAGGCGGCCGAGAAGGCGAAGACCGAGCTGAGTTCGGTCAGCCAGACCCAGGTGAGCCTGCCGTTCATCACGGCGGACGCCTCCGGGCCGAAGCACCTCACCGAGACGGTCCGCCGCTCCACCTTCGAGCAGATCACCTCGGACCTGGTGGAGCGTTGCCTCGAGCCGGTCAGGACCGCGATGGGCGACGCCAAGGTCACCGACAACGACATCGACGAGGTCATCCTCGTCGGCGGCTCGACCCGCATTCCGGCCGTGCAGAACCTGGTCCGCCGGCTGACCGGCGGCAAGGACCCGAACATGAGCGTCAACCCCGACGAGGTCGTGGCGCTGGGCGCCGCCATCCAGGCCGGCGTGCTCAAGGGCGAGGTCAAGGACGTCCTGCTGCTGGACGTCACCCCGCTGTCGCTGGGCGTGGAGACAGCCGGCGGCGTGATGACCAAGATCATCGATCGGAACACCACCATCCCCGCCCGCCGGTCCGAGACCTTCTCGACGGCTGAGGACAACCAGCCGGCCGTGGATATCGTCGTGCTCCAGGGCGAACGCGAGCTGGCCGCCGACAACCGGGTGCTGGGCCGCTTCCGGTTGGAGAACCTGCGGCCGGCCCGGCGCGGGGAGACCCAGATCGAGGTCACCTTCGACATCGACGCCAACGGCATCCTCAAGGTCAGCGCCAAGGACCGGGACACTGGCGCCGAGCAGTCGATCACCATCAGTGAGGGCTCCAACCTCGACCCCGCCGAGGTCGAGCGGATGATCAACGAGGCCGAGAGCAACCGCACCAGCGACCTGGCCCTGCGCGAGGCGATCGACGCCCGCAACGAGCTCGACGCCGCCGCATACCAGGTGGAGCGCCGATTGGACGACCTCGGCGACGCCGCTCCGGAGCACGAGCGCGCCCGCGCCCAACTGCTCATCGACGAGGCCCGTTCCGCTGTCAAGGAGGAGGCGCCGACGGAACGATCCCGGAGCCTGGCCTCCGAACTCCAGCAGATCTACGCGGCGCTGGCCGCCCACGCCGCCGGACCGGGCGAAGCCGGGGGCGGAACCCCGCCCGGCGCGGCGGCGCCCGGCCAGGGTGCCAAGGGCGGCTCCCCGCGGGGCGACGACGACGTCATCGACGCCGAATTCGACAGGAGCTGAGGCGGCGACATGTCCGATAAGGAACAGACGCGTCCCGCCGAGGACCGCTCTCCTCCCGAGCCCGAGCAGACGTCGCCGAAGCGGACGCCCACACCGCAGACGATCCCACGGGCCCCCGAAGCCGGGGAGCAGGAGCAGCCGCCCCGCCGCCCCGAGGTCGAGGAGCTGGAGGATCGGTGGCGGCGAGCCCTCGCTGACCTCGACAACCTCCGCAAGCGTTACGCCCGTGAGCTTCCCCGGGAACGGGAGGCTGAGCGGGCCAAGGTGGCCGCGGCGTTCCTCCCGGTCGTCGACAACCTCGAACTGGCCCTCGCCCACGCGGGCGCCGACGACCCCGGCACGATCGTCAGCGGAGTCCGGGCGGTACGCGACCAGGCAGTCGAGGTGCTGAGAAGCCTCGGCTACCCCCGGTACGACGAGACCGGCGTCCCGTTCCACCCAGAGCAGCACGAGGTGGTGTCCGTGGTGGATGGACCGGACACAACTGCGGGCACCGTCGTCCAGGTGCTGCGGCCCGGGTACGGCGAACCCGGCCACCAGCTGCGGCCGGCCGCGGTAGCGGTCAGCCGCAAGCAGGAGTGAGCCCGCCATGGCAGACGACTACTACGAGGTGCTGGGCGTCCCCCGGACCGCCGACGCCGCCGAGATCCAGCGGGCGTTCCGTACCCTGGCCCGCCGCTACCATCCGGACGTCAACCGTGATCCGGCCGCGGAGGAGCGCTTCAAGCAGATCAACGAGGCATACAGCGTGCTGTCCGACCCCGACACCCGGTCCCGCTACGACCGGTTCGGCCCCGACTTCCGGCAGATTCCGGAGGACTACGACGAGCGTGTCGCGGCCGGCCAGGGCTTCGGCGGCGGAGCCGGCGCGTACCGCGGCAGTCCCTTCGGAGGCGCCCGGGGCGCCGACCGGGCAGGCGCCCGCACCTGGACGGAGACCGGCTTCGGCGCCTCTGGCGTGGACTTCGAAGATCTCTTCGGAGGTATGTTCGGCGGCCGGGCGGGGGGCGCCGGACGGGGCAGCCCCATCCCCGGCGCGGACCAGGAGGCCGAACTCACGCTCAGTGTGGAGGAGGCGTACCGCGGCGGCCGGCGGAAGATCACCCTCGGCGGTCCCGGCGGGGAGCGCAGCTACGACGTCACCATCCCGGCCGGCGTCGTCGACGGGCAGCGCATTCGGCTCGCGGGGGAGGGCGGCCGGGGCCGCGGCCCGGGTTCCGCCGGGGATCTCTATCTGGTGGTCCGCATCGCCCCCCATCCCCGCTATCGGCTCGTCGGGCGCGACATCCACGTCGAACTGCCGGTGACCGCCTGGGAGGCCGCGCTGGGGGCGACGGTGCCGGTCTCCGGTCCGGGCGGGACGGTCAAGGTGCATGTGCCGCCCGGTACCTCCACCGGCCGCAGGCTGCGGCTGCGCAACGAGGGGATGCCCGACCCCAAAGGTTCCCCCGGTCACCTCTACGCCGAAATCCAGGTGATGGTGCCGCCCTCGCCCACCCCGCGCGAGCGCGAGCTGTTCGAGGAACTGGCCGCCGTCTCCTCCTTCGACCCGAGGAAGCAGACATGAGAGCCGAACAGCGTTCTCCCGCCGAAGGCACCGGACAGCCCGGCACCAGGGCTGCCTATCCCCTGGTGCGGATCTACCGAACCAGCCCCAGCCCCTATCAGGTCCCCATGGCAGGAGTGGCCAGCAGGAGTGGACTGCCGCCCGAACTCGTCAGCCGCTTCGTCGCCCTCGGGCTGGTGGACGCCGAGCGTGATGCCCGGGGCCGGCTGTGGTTCCGGCCGAGCGCGCCGTCGGTTATCGCCCGGGTGCAGCGGCTACGGACCGGACTGGGCCTCAACTACGCGGCCATCGGCGTCGTCCTGGACCTGCTCGACCGCATCGAACGTCTGGAAGTCGCACTGCGGCGCGGCGAACGAGCCGCCAAGGAGCCCACACCATGGACATGAATCGCCTCACCCAGAAGTCCCAGGAAGCGCTGCAGGAAGCGCAGAACGTCGCGGTACGGATGGGCCAGACCGAGGTCGACGGGGAGCATCTGCTGCTGGCCCTGCTCGATCAGCAAGACGGCCTGACCACCCGTCTGCTGGCCGCTGCCGGCGCAGACCCGGCAGCCCTACGGGCCGCCGTCGAGGCCGATCTCGCCAAGCGTCCGCGCACGACCGGTCCGGGCGCCGCCCCCGGCCGAGTGATGGTGACCCAGCGGCTGGCCCGACTGCTCGACACCGCGGAGCAGGAGGCCAAGCGGCTCAAGGACGAGTACGTCTCCACCGAGCACCTGGTGCTGGCCCTGGTGGACGAGGGTTCGACCACCGCAGCCGGCCGGCGGCTCGGTGAACAGGGCGTCAACAAGGACTCCTTCCTCACCGCCCTCACCACGGTGCGCGGGAATCAACGGGTCACCTCCGCCAATCCCGAGGAAGCGTACGAGGCCCTCGAGAAGTACGGGCGCGACCTCGTCGTCGAGGCCCGCAGCGGTCGCCTCGACCCGGTGATCGGGCGTGACGCGGAGATCCGGCGGGTGATCCAGATCCTCAGCCGCAAGAGCAAGAACAACCCGGTGCTGATCGGCGAACCGGGCGTCGGCAAGACCGCCATCGTGGAGGGCCTGGCCCAGCGGATCGTGCGCGGCGACGTGCCGGAAGGGCTGCGGGACAAGACGGTGTTCTCGCTCGACATGGGCTCGCTGGTGGCCGGGGCGAAATACCGCGGCGAGTTCGAGGAGCGCCTCAAGGCCCTGCTGTCCGAGGTCAAGGGAGCCGAGGGCCGGATCCTGCTGTTCGTGGACGAGCTGCACACCGTCGTCGGGGCCGGCGCCGCCGAGGGCGCGATGGACGCGGGCAACATGCTCAAGCCGATGCTGGCGCGCGGCGAGCTGCACATGATCGGCGCCACCACGCTGGACGAGTACCGCAAGCACATCGAGTCCGACGCGGCCCTGGAACGCCGCTTCCAGACGGTCCAGGTGGACGAGCCGACCGTCGAGGACGCGATCTCCATCCTGCGCGGCATCCGGGAGCGGCTGGAGATCTTCCACGGCGTCAAGATCCAGGACGGCGCGCTGGTCGCAGCCGCCACCCTCAGCCACCGCTACATCAGCGACCGCTTCCTCCCGGACAAGGCCATCGACCTGGTCGACGAGGCCTGCGCGCGGCTGCGGACCGAGATCGACTCCATGCCCGCCGAACTCGACGAACTCACCCGCCGGGCCACCCGGCTGGAGATCGAGGAGGCCGCGCTGGACCTTGAAACCGACGCGGCCAGCCGCGCCCGCCTGGAGGACCTGCGGCGTGAACTGGCCGACCTGCGGGGCGAGGTGGACGCCAAGCACGCCCAGTGGGAGGCCGAGCGCCAAGCCATCCGCAAGGTCCAGGAACTGCGCCAAAAACTGGAACGCGCCCGGCAGGAGGCCGAGGAGGCCGAACGAGCCTACGATCTCAACCGGGCCGCCCAACTGCGCTACGGAACCGTCAGCGAACTGGAGCGCCGACTGGCCGCTGAGGAGGAACAGCTCGCCAACAAGCAGGGCGAGAGCCGGATGCTGCGTGAGGTGGTGACCGCCGAGGAGATCGCTGAGATCGTCTCCGCGTGGACCGGCATCCCCGTCACCCGGCTCCAGGAGGGCGAGCGGCAGAAGCTGCTCAAGTTGGACGAGATCCTGCGCGAGCGGGTCGTGGGCCAGGACGAGGCCGTCCAGCTCGTCGCCGACGCGGTGATCCGGGCCCGCTCCGGGGTACGCGACCCGCGCCGGCCGATCGGCTCGTTCATCTTCCTCGGCCCGACCGGCGTCGGGAAGACCGAGCTGGCCAAGACGCTGGCCGCCGCATTGTTCGACAGCGAGAGCAACATGATCCGCCTCGACATGAGCGAGTACCAGGAGCGGCACACCGTCAGCCGCCTGGTCGGCGCGCCCCCCGGATACGTGGGCTACGAGGAGGGCGGTCAGCTGACCGAGGCAGTGCGTCGCAAGCCGTACTCGGTCGTCCTGTTCGACGAGATCGAGAAGGCGCACGCCGACGTCTTCAACACGCTGCTCCAGGTGCTGGACGACGGCAGGATCACCGACGCGCAGGGCCGTACCGTCGACTTCCGCAACACCGTCATCATCATGACCTCGAACCTGGGCTCCCAGCATCTGCTCCAGGACACCACCCAGGCCGGCGAGATCAAGCCTGAGGTGCGGGACCTGGTGATGGGCGAACTCAACGGCCATTTCCGGCCCGAGTTCCTCAACCGGGTGGACGACATCGTGCTCTTCCACCCGCTCGGCATCGCGCAGATCGAGCGCATTGTGGACCTGCTGCTGGAGGACCTGCGCCACCGCCTCGCCGAGCAGCGGATCGACCTGGTACTCACCGAGGACGCCCGCCGGCTGATCGCGGCCGAGGGCTACGACCCGGTCTACGGCGCCCGGCCGCTGCGCCGCTTCATCGCGCACGAGGTGGAGACCAGGATCGGCCGCGCGTTGCTCAGCGGCGAGGCACGCGAAGGCGTGACCATCCTGGTCGACGCCAGCGCCGCCGAACTGACCGTCACTCTCCAGGAAGAGCTGTAGGAGCGGTGATGACTACTTCTCCAGAAGGCCGCGCCGCCCGCAGGGGCCGTGACGGCAGTACCGACGGCTCCCGGGCCTCGCTGCCGACGGTCGTCTGCGCCAACTGCGGCCGGACCAACCGCGTGCCCGCCGCGGCGGAGGGCAGCCCGCGCTGCGGAAACTGCCGGGCCCCGCTGCCGTGGATCGCCGAAGCGGGCGACACCGACTTCGGGGAGGTCGCCGAGCAGGCGAGCCTGCCCGTGCTCGTCGACCTCTGGGCCACCTGGTGCGGTCCCTGCCGCATGGTGAGCCCAGCCCTCGAACAGGTCGCCAAGGATATGGCCGGCCGGATCAAGCTCGTGAAGGTCGACATCGACAAGTCGCCGGCCCTGGCACGGCGGTTCGAGGTCCAAGCCGTACCCACCCTGCTGATCCTCGACCATGGCAGGCCCGTCGCCCGCCAGACCGGAGCCGCGCCCGCCAACGCGCTGCGCCGGTGGGTGGGCGAGTCGCTCTCGACGCCCCGCGGACCGGCCGACTCCACCTCCGGGAGGCCGCGATGACCAGCTTTCCCGACCCGCACCTGTCCATGGTTCGGCCCGTGGCGCCCAGAACACCGCAGGGCTGCGAGGACTGCCTGCGCACGGGGACTCCGTGGCTGCACCTGCGCCTCTGCCTGACCTGCGGCAACGTCGGCTGCTGCGACTCCTCGCCGATGCGGCACGCCCGCGCTCACGCGGCGACCCGCGGGCACCCGATCGTCCGGTCGTTCGAACCCGGCGAGGACTGGCGGTGGTGTTTCGTGCACGAGGCGATGGTCTGAGCCCACCGTCTCTTCCAGCGCCATTGCTTCCGCCGCCGCTCCCCGCATCCGCCTTCCGCCTTCGCCTCCGTTTCCACCGAAGGGAGTTCATCGTGCCGACGCTCACGCCGACGGCTGACGTCTACGGCGCCTATCCGCTGCTGTCGGACGACCAGATCGCGATCCTGAGACCCTGCGGACAGGTACGGCCGGTCCGCGAGGGGGAACATCTCTTCCGGGCGGGCGACCCCAGCGAGGAGTTCTTCGTGGTCCTCAGCGGCACGGTGGCCGTGGTCGACGGCCACGGCGAGCAGGAAAAGGTCGTCCACCTGCACGATGCGCACAGCTTCCTCGGCGAACTCGGCGTACTGGAGGGCCAGACCGCCCTCCTCAGCGCGGTGGTGAGCACGCCTGGCGAGGTTCTCACGGTGGGCTTGGCCGCCCTGCGCGACCTGCTCAGCCGAGAACCCGCGCTCGGCGACGTGATCCTGCGGGCCTACCTGCTGCGCCGCACGATGCTGGCCGGCGCGGGCACTGGCTTCCGTATCATCGGCTCCGCCTTCTCCCCCGACACCCGGCGGCTGCTGGACTTCGCCGCCCGCAACCGCCTCCCGCACCGCTGGGCCGATCTGGAGAAGGACACCGAGGCTGAGGCGCTGCTGACGCGTCTTGGCATCGCTCCGGAGGACACTCCGATCGTCGTCTGGCACGAGCACCGGGTGCTGCGCAATCCCTCCAACGCCGAACTCGCCCAGGTGATCGGGCTGCGGACCGGGACCGTCGCGAGGGCGGTCTTCGACCTCATGGTGGTCGGCGCGGGGCCCGGAGGCCTGGCCGCAGCAGTGTACGGCGCCTCCGAGGGGCTCTCCACCGTCGTCCTGGACGCGGTGGCGACCGGCGGCCAGGCCGCTACGTCCTCCCGGATCGAGAACTACCTGGGTTTCCCCGCCGGGATCTCCGGCATGGAGCTCGCCGAATGCGCCGTCGTGCAGGCCACCCGGTTCGGCGCCCGGATCACCGTCCCCGCCGAGGCCGCTGGCCTCGAACAGCGCGACGGTGCCAACGTGGTGCGGCTCGCCGACGGCAGCACGGTCGCCGCCAACAACGTGGTGGTGGCCACCGGCGCTCGCTACCGGCGGCTGACCGCCCGCGGCGTCGAGCGGTTCGAGGGGTTCGGGGTCCACTACGCCGCCACCCTCTGGGAGGCACGGACCTGCCGTCTTGACGCGGTGGCCGTCGTCGGCGGCGGCAACTCTGCCGGCCAAGCAGCCCTGTTCATGGCGCGCGAGTCGCCCGCCGTGCATCTGCTGGTCCGCGGCGGAGACCTGGACCACAGCATGTCCCGCTATCTGATCGACCGGATCGAGCAGAACCCACGGATCCATGTCCGGCTGCATACCGAGGTCCAGGAGGTCACCGGCGAGGACCGGGTCGAAGCCGTCGTCGTCCAGGACAACCGCACCCGCGAGCAGCAGGTGCTGGATGCCCGTGCCCTATTCGTCTTCATCGGGGCGCGCCCTGCCACCTCCTGGCTCGCTGGCGCCCTCACTCTGGACCCGCGCGGCTTCATTCCGACCGGGCAGGACGTGGCCCATGTGGCAGCGGACCTCTGGAAGCCCCTGGGCCGCGCCCCACTCGCCCTGGAGACCGGCCTGCCGGGGGTCTTCGCCGTCGGCGACGTCCGCAGCGGCTCGGTCAAGCGGGTGGCCTCCGCAGTAGGCGAGGGCGCCATGGCCGTCCGCCTGGCCCACGAGCACCTCGAGGAGGTGAGGCCATCCGTCATCCGATGACCTCAGCTCATCCATCGACGCGAGAAAGGAAAAATGCCATGCCCGTCATGGGTATTCCCAAGTTCGAGCGTTTCTTCCGCGCAGCCGCCGGCCTCGATGTCAACAAGAACGACCTCAAGCGCTACAACGACTTCGTGGACGCCAAGCTCTACGACCTCTTTCTCATCGGCACGGCCAATGCCAAGGCCAACGGCCGGGACATCATCGAGCCGCAGGACCTCCCCGTCACCAAGGGCCTGCAGGAGAGTGTCCACGTCTTCAAGAAGCTGGAGGAGGACATCGAACTGCGCCCGCTGCTCGACCAGCTCGCCGCCCGCCCAACCCTCGGCATGGAGGCCGCCGAGGACACCCAGCAGTGGCTGCCCGTCCTGGCCGGCGGCCTCAGCGTCGCCCTCGCCCGCGCCCTCAAAACCATCGCCCGCGACACCCGCCGCCCCTCGACGGACCAGTGGGATGAGGCCTTCGAACTCTTCGACCTGCTGATCTGAGCGGGGCATCCACCAGGCCGGCGGTTCCGCCGGCCGTGCCGGGCCCCCGCGGGTACCGGAGACGATCAGCAAGGTCCCCATTCCGCACATACCAATAGCCTGACGTACCGGTATCGGCCAGGCGCGTGAACACCAGACCCTCCACGCCGACCGCCGCCCGTTGCGGCCAGCCGCGGGCCGTCGCCGTGTCCGTGGTCGAGGGGCACAATGTCAGCGGCGCCGTCAGGCCCTGGCCGGCCAACAGGTCACCCAGTCCGGCCCGGCGCCGGGCGTACGGCCAGCAGGTGAGAGCGTCCCTGCCCAGGTGCAGCAGGTCGAAGGCGGCGATCCGCGTCCGCCACTCCCGTGACGCCGCCTCCGCCCGGGCACCGCGCGCTGCGGCGCGGGCCTGGAGCCGCTCGAACGCGAGCCGGTCGTTCTCCCAGACGACCAGCTCCCCGTCCAGCCGCGCCCCGGTGGGGAGCTCGGCGAGCGCGGCCTGCCGGATCTCGGGGAAGGCAGCAGCCAGGTCGGCGCCACGCCGCGAGCACAGAACGACCCGGCCGACAGGACGGACGACAGCCCGGTCCGGAAGTCGTCGAACTTGGGCTCTGCGGCGTGGCCGGAGGGCAGCGCGGGCTCGCTCACCGCGAGGGCCGGCATCGGCTCCGGCAGCGTCCACGTCATGGCCGGCGCGCGCACCCGGTGAGACACCTTCTCGTGTCTGGAGAACCGTCCCACTCCGGCTCTCCCGCCCATCCCGGCAGAAGCTCAGGACCGCTCACCGCGACCGTGAGCATCGGCTCCGGACGTACCCAGTCCACGACCGGCTCCGTAGTGCGCTTGGCGCTTCTCGTGCTCGGCGGTCTCACGCCTCGGGCGCACCGCTGTCATGGCGCTGCCGCCGGCGGTGTTTGCGCATGGACACCTGAGAGCCGCAGCCAGTACTGCAGTACAGGCCTCCTCCGTTGCGGGTGCGGTCGAAGAAGCCGAAATGGCACGGGGGGTTCCGGCACGCCTTGATGCGACCCCAGTCGCTGGTCTGCGCAAACGTCGTCACCGCAGCCAGTACGGTTCCGAACACGCGTGGCACCCCCGCCTGGGGCGAGGCCAGCTCTGCACCGCCGGCCGTGACCACCGTCGCCAGCGGGTAGAGCGAACCCACACGTCGCAGGTGCCGCTCGGCACGCAGCAGCGGCTCGCCCAGACTTTCCTCATCGCCCGAGTGCGCGAGCAACAGGGTCACCAAGGCGTCACGCAGCTCGCGCGCGACCGCCGCGTCGGCGTCGGTCACCACGGTCTCGCCGCCGAACTCGTCGCGCTCCACGAGCCATGCCGCGAACGAGTCCCCGTCCCCGAACAGCTCTCGGCGGCCCGATCCGTCCGCGCGCGTGTTCACGAACGCGAGAACGGTCTCCACCGCCGGCGTGACGGTGCGGGGGCTGGGTTTGGGGGATCCGGCTGCCGCAGTGATCATCCTCCCACGATACCAGCAGCGTGATCGAGGCTAATGCGGCTAGTGGGCAACCTTCCAGCCGATCCGGGTTGACGCGTTGCGATCTAACGGCTTACGGTCGCAACATGAATGGAACATCCAACCACCGGAACCACCTCCGCACGTGGCTGATCACCGGTGCGACGTCCGGCATCGGCCGCGAACTGACACGCCAGGCACTGGAGAACGGCGACAACGTCTCGGCGATCGCCCGCGACACCTCCTCGCTGGACGACCTGGCGCAGGCGCACGGCGAGCGCCTGCTTCGCATCCCGGCGGACGTACGTGACGAGCGAGCCGTCCAGGACGCAACGGACGGCACGCTCGCACGGTTCGGCCGAATCGACGTCGTCGCCAACAACGCGGGATACGGACTGTTCGGAGCCGTCGAGGAGGCCTCCGACACGCAGGTCCGGGCCGTGTTCGACACCAACGTCTTCGGAGTGCTCAACGTGCTCCGCGCAACGCTGCCGGTGCTCCGGGCCCAGCGGTCCGGGCACATCCTCCAGGGGTCGTCGGTCTACGGGCAGTCAGCCCATCCCGGCGTGGGTCTGCTGGCCGCCACCAAGTACGCCGTCGAGGGCCTGTCGGACGCGCTCGCGGCCGAGGTCGCACCGCTCGGCATCAAGGTCACGATCATCCAGCCCGGGATGACCGCGACCCCCTTCCTTGCCAACCTCGATGTCGCAGCCGGCCTGGGCGACTACGACCAGACCGTCCGTGAGGTCCAGAAGGACATCGGATCGCTGCCGGCGTCCGCGTTCTCCGCCGCGGCGAGGATCGCCGCAGGCATCCGGACCGCGGTCGACAGCCCCAACCCTCCGCTTCGCCTGGCTCTTGGCGCCTCCAGTGCGACGGGCATGCGCCCCGCCTTGGAGGCGCGGATCGCAGACCTGGACAGCTGGCGGCGTGTGACCGACGCCGTAGACAGGCAGTGAGCCGCGAATCCCGCCGGGCACACGGTCGTGGCGGAGGCGGCCCGGCCGTCACCGTCCGGCCGTGACCATTCGGAGCCCAGCGCTCGATCTGCGGCTCGGCTCGAGCTCACACCGGAGCGCAAGGCGCCTGCCTTCGCAACACGCGGCCGGATCACTCTCGTGGTACCAACGCCGGTCCAGACCCGGGGCCGGAAGGTTCGCCTCCTTTGGGTCTCCGACAACGCCGGCGACGGATCGGGCGCCGCCGCCGGCGCCCGGCTGGAGGACCGGCCAGCCGGCCAACCCCCTGCGCGCCGGACGGACTTGGCGAGCGGCGCCCGGGCGATCGTGCCGGGCAGCCGGGTGTACGAGTGGGCCGCTTCAGGTGGGGCAGGCATGTCGCGGCCTCGCCGACGAGGCCGGGGCCGGGGACCGACCTGCCGGTGGGCACAGGGGCATCAGGTCGGACGCAGCGACGATTCGGCGAGCCACGCCCTGCCGTCACCGTTCCGGGCGACGATCGGCTCCCCGCGCGGTGTGCGGCATGATCGCGTCGTCCGGGATCACCCCGAGCCGGCCTGCTTCGTAGTCCTCCATGGCCTGGATGATTTCGGCCCTGGTGTTCATCACGAACGGCCCGTACTGGAAGACCGGCTCCCGGATCGGCTCCCCGCCCAGGATCAGCACGTCCAGGTCGGCCGTGTCGCCGTCCGGGCTGCTGCTCGCCGTGACGGTCAGGGCGCCGCCGGCGCCGAGGACCGCGAGCTGGTGAGCGGCGAGGGGTTGACCCTCGGTCCCCACCGAACCGTGTCCCGCCAGGGCGTAGACCAGCGCGTTGAAGTCGGGTCGCCAGGGCAGTACCAGGCGCGCACCGGCAGTGATGGTGGCGTGCACGAGGGTGATCGGCGTGAACGTCGAGCCGGGGCCGGTGTGTCCGTCGAGGTCCCCGGCGATGACCCGCACCAGCGCGCCGCCGTCGGCGGAGGACAGCAGCGTGACCTCGGGGCCTTCGATGCTCTGGTACTTGGGCGGGTTCCATTTGCTGGCCCTGGGCAGGTTGACCCACAGCTGGATGCCGTGGAACAGACCGCCGGAGACGACCAGGGCCTCGGGCGGCGTCTCGATGTGCAGGATCCCGCTCCCCGCGGTCATCCACTGTGTGGCGCCGTCCGTGATCAGACCGCCGCCCCCGTGCGAGTCCTGGTGCTGGAAGAGACCGTCGATCATGTAGGTGACGGTTTCGAAGCCCCGATGGGGGTGCCAGGGCGTGCCCTTGGGCTCGCCCGGTGCGTAGTCGACCTGGCCCATCTGGTCCATGTGGACGAACGGGTCGAGCGCCTCCGTCGGAACACCGGCGAAGGCCCGGTACACCGGAAAGCCCTCGCCCTCGAACCCGCTGGGCGCGGAGGTCACGGCCCTGACTGTCCGCTGCACGGAGACATGGGGATCGGGTTCGGCGATACGCGGCAGGTCCAGCACGTTGTCCACGGTCACGGCGGGCATGACACCCTCCCCGATGGGGTCGGAAGGTCCGATCCAGTCTAGTGGCCGGGCGGCCCGCGGGCATGTCACGCTCCAGGCACTCGATCTTCATGACCGGGCCGTGGCCGTGGTCCCGGCTCCGAGCGGTGGGCCCGGTCCGGGCTCGACGGCCGTGTCCGGCCCGGAGGCGGCAGGCTGCCCGGTGGCAGCGCCGGCCGGCCGGACCGGCGCCGCAGCGCACCGGGCGGGACCGGCGTGAGGGGTCCGGGCGGCAGGCGGAGCGCGCACGTAGCCGGCGAGGCGGACGTCGAACAGGGCCGCGGACCGCCTTCCTGCCGACACACCATGACGGTCGGTCATCCCACGAGTGGCGGATCGGTCTGCTCGGCGCGGCCGCTGTCGGAGGGGCGCGGTAGTATTTCTGATCTTCGCTCGAGGGGGGTCTCCATGCGTCTACATCTGCTCGGTCTGATCGTCGCTGTTTCCGTGCTCCCGCTTGCCGGATGCAGTGACGGCTCGCCCTCCGGCAGCCCGGCGTCGTCCACGGCCGCGCCGGCGGCCTCTGTCGCGCCGTCCGTTGTCAATGCGCCGACGCTGTCCGCGGATGCCCAGGTCAAGCTTGCCGCGTGGTTCGCGGACACTCGCCACAAGCAGGGGATGCGGGCCATCGACCACGGCCTTGGCGACTTCAGGCGCAGCGTGGCCATCACCCCTGCCGCGCCTGGCGACTTCACGACGATCCGGTCGGCGTGCAACGACCTCGACCATGACCTCAACATCATCAAGGACTTCGATCCCATTCCCGATCCGCAGTCCCAGGCGCTGTGGTCCTCGGCGCTCACGAACCTGCGGCAAGGGGCGACCGACTGCCTCACCGGCGCCACCGCCAACGACGCCGCCCAGGTCGCCCGGGCCAAGGCCGCACTCGACAAGGGCGACACCGACTACGCGGCCGTCGTGGCCCGGCTGGGCAGCGTGCTCGGCGTCGCCCCCACCCCCACACCCAGCTGACGACCGCGCAGACTCGGGGCGGCCAGGGACGTCGACGGTGCTGGTGGCGTACGTCGTCCGGTTCGCGTGGCGGCAGCTCGGAGGCAGGAACCTCGATCAGGGTTGGGGGGGCTGTGCGGCCAGCCACAGGCGGGCGGCGTTGATCTCCAGGGCGGGCTTCTCCCAGAGGCCGGCGATGGTGTCCGCGAGGTCCTTCACGTCGGTGAAGCCGGCGAACTTCGCGTTCGGGCGCTCGGCGCGCATGGCGTCGTGGACCAGTGCCTTCACGACCAGGATCGTGGCTGCAGCCCGTGGCCCGGCGTCCCCTCCGGCCTTGCGGAAGTCGTCGGCGAGGGCGAGCGTCCACGCCTCGGCGGCGGCCTTCGCGGCCGCGTAGGCGGCGTTCCCGGCGGTGGGCCGGCTGGCGCCCTCCGCACTGATCAGCACGAACCGGCCCCTTCCGCTGCGCAGGAGGGCGTCGTGGAAGGCGAGGGAGGTGTGCTGGACGGTGCGGACCAGCAGGTCCTCCAGGACGGTCCAGTCCCCGAGGTTCGTCTCGGCGAAGGTGGCCGAGCCACGCCACCCGCCGACGAGGTGGACGAGGCCGTCGACGCGGCCCAAGTCCCTGTCGATGCGGTTCGCCCAGGCACGGGTCGCGTCCGGGTCGAGCAGGTCGACCGTGTCGCCGGTCACGGTGGCGCCGCCGCGCGCGGAGCGGGCGGCGTCCACCGCTTCAGCGAGCCGCGCGGCGTCCGCGTCGGCCGCCACGACCGTGGCACCTGCCCCGGCGAGCCGCAGCAGCGCCGCCCGGCCCGCGGGGCCGGCCGCGCCCGCCACGGCGACGACCGCGCCGTCCAACCCGTCCCGGTCCATGCTCACGTCCACAGGTCTCCCGTCCGAGTGCCACCGGTGAGCCGGGCACCCCGCAGTACATGTCGTTCTCGGTGCTGTCATGGGTGCTGTCGGTGCTTCGGATCATATGTTCCGCTGTCAGCCAGGGCCGGATCGTGGGGGCCTGACCCGCCGTCCGCGCGGGAAACGGTCCGCCGTTCGGCGGTGGCCCCTGCACCGGCGGGCCGCTGACCGGCTTGGGGCCCGCATCCGAGCCGCGGCTGCGGGGCGAGATGCCTGCGCGAAGCGTATCCACGCCCCGGTCGGTGCGCCGTCCCGCAGCGCCTTGGCGGTGCGGATCACCGGTCCTACAGCCGCTCCTCCATGCCGACGGCCTCGCGGAGACGGTCGTGGGCCTCGCCCGGCTGGTCCTCCTGGAGTTCGAGCAGGGCCTCGGCGATCGCGTCGAGCTTGCGCTGGATCGCATGCTCGGCGCGGCGCTCCGAGTTCTTCAGCATGGCGAGCAGCAGGAGCGTGACGGCGGTCATCGTGTCGCCCACCACCAGCTGCCACTCCGCACCGAGCCCGGCCGCGTGGACGGCCACGAACGCCGCCACCAGCAGCAGGCACAGCCCGGCGAACAGCGGCGAGCTGGTGAAGTTCGACGCCAGCTCGGCGAACTGCTCGAACCGGCCCCGGCGGCCGTCCTCGCCCTTCTGCGCGGGGTGCTGCAGGGTCATGGCCCGGTCCCTTCGTCGCCCACCCCGCGGGAGCGGTGTGGATTGGCCCGGTCCGCGCCGGGCAGACGCCGAGCGGGAAGGTGATCGCACATGATTGCGCTGCTGCTCGTCCTGCTTCTGATCCTGCTGCTGTTCGGCGCCGGGTTCGCCGTCCACCTGCTGTGGTGGATCGCGCTGGTCGTGCTGGTCCTGTGGCTGGTGGGATTCTTCGCCCGCGGGTCCTCGGGCGCCGGCCGGTCCCGGTGGTACCGGTGGTGAGGGCGCACGGCCTCGGACCGGACGCCTGAGGCGCGAGCGCGGGGCCGGGAGCACCACGGTGCTGCCGGCCCCGCCGTCGTTCGGTCTCCGCCGGGCACGGCCGACACCTCATAGGTGCCGGGCGGCGTCGGCGATCCGGCTGCGGGAGATGCCGGCGGCGTCGAGGAGTTCGGCGGAGGTGCCGGAGCCGGGAAGGATCCGCACGGCCAGGTGGGCGAAGGCCGGGCACCGCCGGTGCTCCGCGAGGGCGCCGAGCACCGCCTCGCCGAGGCCGCCCTCCGGGTGGTGGTCCTCCACCACGACCAGCCGCCCGGTCTCGTCGGCCGCGGCGGCGAGCGCCTCGCCGTCCACCGGTTTCACCGAGTACAGGTCGAGGACGCGTGCGGCGACGCCCTGCTCCGCCAGCAGGTCGGCGGCCGCCAGGCACTCGTGGACGGTCACGCCCGTCCCGGCCAGGGTGACCCGGTCGTCGGCACTGCCGCGGAGGGTCTTGGACCCGCCGACCGGGAAGGACTCCTCCGGCCCGTACAGCACCGGGTACGCGCCGCGGGTGGCCCGCAGGTAGGAGATGCCGTCCAGGTCGGCCGCGGCAGCCGTCAGTGCGGCGGCGGAGGTGGCGTCGCTCGGGCAGAGCACCGTGGAGCCGTGCACGGCGCGCATCATCGCCAGGTCCTCCAGGCCCATCTGGGACGGTCCGTCCGCGCCGATCTCCACGCCGCAGTGGGTGCCGCACACCGTCAGGGTGACCTGCGAGATCGCGGCCATCCGAAGGAAGTCGTGGGCCCGGGTGAGGAAGGCGGCGAAGGTGGCGGCGTACGGGTGGCGGCCGCGCACGGCCATGCCGACGGCGGTGGCGAGCATCTGCTGCTCGGCGATGAAGTTCTGGAAGAACCGCTCCGGGTACGCCTCGGCGAAGTCCTCGGTGTGGGTGGAGTTGCCGACCTCTGCGTCCAGCACCACCGTCTCCGGCCGGGCTCCCAGGGCGACCAAGGCCTTGCCGAAGGCGGAGCGGGTGGCGACCTCCTCGCCGTGTTCGAAGCGCGGCAGCTCCACCGGGGCCCCGGAGCCCGGGGAGGACTTCCGGCGCGGTGCGTCGGGCGGCCGGGGGCCGCGTACGGTCCGATGCCGCACCCCGCCGAGCTCGTCGACGGCCCGCGCGGCGAGGTCCTCGGGCAGCGGCTTGCCGTGCCATCCGTCGGCGTCCGCGACCTCGGACACGCCCCGGCCCTTGACCGTTCGCGCCACCACCACGGTGGGCGCCCGGCCGTCCGCAGCGGTGGCCAGCGCCCGGTCGACGGCCTGCAGGTCGTGGCCGTCCACGGTGATCGCCCGGCATCCGAACGCCTCCGCCCGCCGGACGTACGCCTCGGTGTCCCAACCGAACTCGGTGGGCCCGCACTGACCGAGCCGGTTGACGTCCACCACGGCGGTGAAGTTGCCCAGGCGATGCCGGCCGGCCGCGCCCAGCGCCTCCCAGACCGAGCCCTCCGTCATCTCGCTGTCCCCGCACAGCACCCACACCCGCGAGGGCAGCCCGTCCAGGTCGCGGGCGGCCAGCGCGATGCCCACCCCGTACGCCACGCCCTGGCCGAGCGAGCCGGTCGCCACGTCCACCCAGGGCAGTTCCGGCGTGGGGTGGCCCTGCAGCCGGGCGCCGATGCGGCGGTAGGTGGTCAGCAGCTCCGTCTCGCCGATCACCCCGGCCGCCCGGAACATCGCGTACAGCAGCGGCGACGCGTGGCCCTTGGAGAAGACCAGGTGGTCGGCGGCCCGGTTGTCGGGGTCGAGCCAGTCCACCCGCAGGTGGCGCGCCATGAGGACGGCCATCAGGTCGGCGGCCGACAGGCTGGACGTCGGGTGGCCCGAGCCCGCCGCGGTGCTTGCCCGTACCGAGTCGACGCGCAGTTGCTGGGCGAGCTCGGCGACCTGCCGCAGGTCGGTGCCGGGTTCGATCGGGGCGGTGAGTGTGCGTTCGGTGGTCATGGCGCTCTCCTTCCGTTCTTCCCGCGCCTGCCCGCCCCGGCGATCCGGAATCGGCCCGTTCGGCACCGCGTGGGCCCCGTCCGGAGCGGGCAGTCGCGGGAGAGGAACCAGCGGCCTCGAGGAGCCCCCGATGAACAGCCGGAAGCACACCCCGGACGGCGACCGCAGGCCCGGGGAACGGCACGACTACCCGCACGCCCCGCACGGACCGGGCCGCACCGCACCGCAGTGGCGGCCCCAGGGCCCGGTGCGCCGCGGTACCGAACCGGTCACGGCCCGCACCGACCTGGAGCTCAGGCGCCTGCTCTCGCGGATCTTCCTCGGCTTCTTCGTGGTGGGGACGGTGGCCTTCGCCGTCCTCGCCGCGACGGCGGGCACCGGGATCGCACCCAACCGCGCCACCTTCGCCGTCTTCGCGCTGCTCTGCCTGGCCTTCGCCGGCATCGCGGCGCTCGACCTCATGGTGATCCGCCGCCGCATGGCCGCGGGGCAGGGCAGGGGCCGGCACGACCGGTGAGCCCGGCCGCGGCGGCGCCCGTCCGTCGGCAGCGAACTGCAGAGCGTGCAGCGGGTGTCGGCCCCCGCCGCAGCGGGTCCCGCTGCCGCACAGGGCAGTTGGAGGAGTGGAACCGCTCCGCCCGGGCAGACGCTCGGCAGGCCCGAAGCGAGGAGGTGAGGGTGATGGCCAAGATCCGGATCGCCCCGAGGCCCGGCCGAGGCCGCCCGCGGCCCCCGCTCGACCTGCGGACCCCGTCCGGCCGCCCGCTGCCCTACTGACACGACGTCGACCGATGAGCATCGTCGACCGATGAGCATCAGAGAGCAAGGACACAGCGTCGACCGATGACACCACGTCGACCCGAACACGAACCGGAAAGAGCCTCAGCACCCGGCCGCCTCGGCCGGGTGAAGCTCGTACAGGGCGAAGGCGTGCCGGACGACCGGCTGCGCCACGTTGCGCACGGGCACCCCGCCGGCCGTCAGGCCGTGCTCGGTCCCGGCGTGGGCGTGGCCGTGGACGGCCAGGTCCGCCCGGCCCTCGTCGACGGCCTCCGCCAGCAGGTAGCTGCCGAGGAACGGGTAGATCTCCAGGGGCTCGCCCGCGAGGGTGTCGGGCACGGGGGAGAAGTGGGTCAGCGCGATCCTGAGGTCGCAGCCGGCCAGTTCGGCCAGGGCCGTGCGCAGGCCGTCGGCGAGCGACCGGGAGTAGCGGACAAAGGCCTTCATCTCGTCCTCGCCGAACTCCGACCCGCACCGGCCCGCGAAGCCCCCGCCGAAACCCTTGGTGCCCGCCACCCCCACCTGCATGCCGCCGACCGGCACGACGGCCGAACTGCCTTCGAGGACGGTGACGGCGCCCTCCTCCCGGAGCACGTCCGCCACCTGGTCCGGGCAGCCGTCGTGGTGGTCGTGGTTGCCGAGGACGGCGATCACCGGCACGTCCAGGCCGGCCACCTCCGCCGCGACCGTGCGGGCCTCGGCGACCGTGCCGTGCCGGGTCAGGTCCCCGGCGAGCAGCAGCAGGTCGGCGACCCCGCCGAGGCGCTGGAAGGCCGGGCGGTAGCGGCCCGCGGCATCCGGTGCGAGGTGGATGTCACCGATGGCGGCGATCCGCGCCGTGCGCCCGCTCACCCCCCGGTCGGCCACTGCCCGGTCGGCCGCTGCACCGCCGGTCACTGCACGGCCTCCGGATGGTCCGGCACGCCGGTGTCGGCCAGCGCGATGTCGGTGTGCACCCGAAGCCCCGTGAACTCCTCGGCCACGGCGTCCAGGAGGTAGCTGCGGCAGGCCGGGCTGCCGGCCACGGCCCGCACCAGCACGGCGTCGCCGCGGAACTCGATCCGCAGCGCCAGCTCGGCGTACGGCCCGGCGGCGAGCCGCTCCTGCAGCCGCGCGGCACGGTACTCGGCGGGCCGGGAGCCGGCGGCACCCGGCCCGGGGTCGGCGGTGTTCACGGTGTCTCCTCCCCGGACGGCCCGATCACGTCGAGCCGTTCCAGCAGGTAGAGGAAGGCCTCGGCCATGGGCAGCCCGTGGCAGCGGGACCGGACCTCGGCCCAGTCGATCTGCTCGCGAAGCGTCCGGGCGAGCGGCAGGACCCGGCTGAAGTCGCAGTGGTGTTCGGAGAACGGGGTGAGCTGACTGACCATCAGATCGGTCGGCGCGAGCACGGGCATCCACACCGAGTCCACCGACCGGGCGACGGCCCGCTCCAGCAGGTCCGGGCTGACCGGCCGGTCGGACAGCGAGAAGATCAGGTCGATCTGCTGTCCCTGGAACTCGGTCTTGACCAGCCAGTCCTCCGGCGGCGACCAGACGTGCATCCCCGAACCGCCGAGGACCTCGGTGACGGCGTCGATCTCGTCCCGCAGCACGCAGAAGTCGGTGTCGTGCAGCGTCCGCCGCGGCACGCCGTGCGCGTAGGCGGCGACGCTGCCGGCGAGCGCGAAGCGGTGGCCGCTCGCCTTGAGCAGGCGGGCGACCTGCTTGGTCGCCTCCAGGATGCCCTGCGACGGGTCCTGCGCGCCGTTCCCGCCCCCTGCGGACGGGGGCGCGGTCGGCTCGAAGCGGGTGGCACCGGGGTCGGTCACGCTGGGACCTCCTGTGGTCGCCGGTCCGCCGGTCCGCCGGGCCGCCGGCCCGCGCCGGCCCGTGCGGACCTGCACCGCCGTGTCGGCGGGCCGTCGTGGGCGGAGCCCCGTCCGGCACCGGTCCGACCACCCCGGGCGGCCGGCCGTCCGTCCGGGACACCGTGTCGGGCTCCGTCGGGGGACGGGCTGTCCGGCTTCTTGCCAGCCCGGCCCCGGCGAAACAAGCGGCCCGCCCGCCGAGGCCGCCCGGCCGCGTTTTGCCAGGCCGGCAGCCGGGCAGGCGGGACCGGTACTCCGTGACCGCGCGACCCGAGGAGGAGCCATGGAGGACATCCCGCAGGGCGGCGCCGGGGGAGTGCCCGGCCACCACGGCGACGAACCCCGCGAACACCACCACGACGATCAGGACGACCGGCGGACGCCGACGGTGAAGACCGTGCGCGCGGGCACCCCGGTCGCCGAACAGGAGCCCGAAGGCGGGAAGTCCTCGTCCGACGCGACGCCCGGCGACGACCGCCCGTCCCCGTCGGACTGATCAACACCCGCCCGGGCCGACGAGGGGACGGGCCATGGAACACGAGGAATTCCTCCGCCTGGTGCGCGACGCCGGCGGCTACGAGGACGACGGCACCGACGAGGCGGTCACCACCGTGCTCGGCCTGCTCGGCGAACTGCTGGGGACCGGCCCCGCCGAGGCCCTGGCGGACCAACTCCCGGACGAACTGGGTGACCTGGTCCTCCCGGAGCCGGACGTCGAAGCCGCCTCCTGGACGGCCGAGGGGTTCATCGGCCGCCTCGCCGAAGCGCGGGACACCACCGTCGACGAGGCCGCCGTGGACGCATCCGCCGTGCTGCGGGCGGTGGCCGAGGCCGTGGACGACAGCGAACTCGACGCCCTGGTCACAGAACTGCCCGCAGGCTTCTCCGACCTGCTCGGCCACCCCGAACTCGCCTGAGAGCCCCGTGGCCCCGTGAGGAGGCCCCATGCCGAACCAGCCGCACTCCCATCACGCCCCGACGCAGCACCCCGCCGCGGAGAGGACGCGCCACGAGCGGGCCGTCCTCGCCGCGCTCGGTGACCTGCTCGACGAACTCGCGGCCCTCGGACCCGGCGACGCGAGGTTCGGCCGCCCGCCGTCGATCGTCGTCCGCCGCCCCGCGCCCGAGCGGGACCTGACCGGCCTCGGCGCGACCGCCTGAGCCCGCCTGCGTGCCTGGGCCCCGGACCAGCGGGTTTCGTTCCCAGGGCTGACTTCCCGGACCGCCGGGTCCACACTGGTGTCGTGACCAGCCCCATCGTCCCCGCTGTACCCCCGGCGGTGCCTTCGCCCCGAGGGCGGGCGGGCCTGCCGCCGCTGCGGCGCCGAGGACACCTGGTCGCGGCCGAGGCGAAGGGCAGCGCCGCCGTGTCCGCGCTGCGCCACGCGCTGCTCAGCGCGGTCGGCCACTGCCCGCCCGGCGGATCGGTCACCGTGGACGTGGGCGCACTGTCGCGCTGCTCCGACGCGGGTATCGCCGTCCTGCGCGAGGCGCTCTCCGCCGCGGCCGCCCACGGGATCGAGCTGCGCATGACCGGGCCGGACTCCGCCGTGTGCCACGCGCTCGGCCTGATCGACGTCGGCGGCTGGCACGTCGCAGCCCGGTGACGGGGCCTGCCGCGCCCCCAACGCCCCGCTTCCCCTGCCACGGGGGTGCCGGTCGCGCGGCCGCCCACATGCTGGTCGAGGCCGGCCTGCACCCTGCGGTGGCGCGTGGCGGGGTGCAGCGCGAACTGCTGCCGGCACAACCGGAGGTGGCGGACTCGTCCGCATGGTCACCGACGAGACGGCCGGCATGCTCCACCGAACCTGCGAGGGTTCGTACCGCTCGTGGGCCGGAGCCCACCACTCCCGGTTGAGACGCCGATTCCCGGGCAGACGTACGGATTCAGGCGATTCCGGTGCGAGCCCCCTGGCACCGGGACGCGGACCGGCCGATCGGAGTGGGTGCACAGCCATGGCCACCGTCGCACGAAGACTTCCCCTCAGCCGACAGCAGACCGCACTCTGTGAGCGGGCCGGTGAACTCGGCTGGGCCGTGCGCCGCGAGACCGGCGACGGGACACGCAACGAACGCCTGCTCTTCAGCAGGCCGGGGCGCTCGCTGATGGCCGTCTTCACGCACGACGGTGCCTTCGCCTACGCCAGCGCCTCCGGCCCCGGCACCGGCGTCATCGAACTGGACCTCACCGGGACCCTGCGGGAGCTGCAGAGCACCTCGCCGCGCCCGACCCCGCCCCGTTCTGCGAGCACCGGGCCGGAGCGGCCCCCGCAGACCGTCCGAGGCGAACGGCCCGAGGAGACACCGCCGGCCGAGTCCAGCACCACGGCGGGCATCTCGGTTCCCGAACCGCCGGAACTGCGCAAGGCCTGGGGCCCGTGGCCGCTGCTGATCATCGGGCTGCTCGTCCTCTGCGTGCTGGTCTTCATGGTGGCGCGCGTCATCGCCTGACCAGCATCCCCGAGCACGGAGGACGAGCGGGGTGGACGTCATGACCGACGATCGCGCGGGACTGCCGGACCACCGCGTCCGCCACCTGCTGCCCGGGCAGGAACACGCGCTGGCGACGGCGATGGCCTTCGTCCGGCAGACCCTGGACGACTGGTACCCGGCCGGTCGCGACCGGCCCGAGACCACGCGCGTGCGGGAGGACGCCTTCCTGGTGGCCGACGAACTGGTCGCCAACGCGTGCGCGCACAGCTCCGGGCCGACGCGTCTCGACCTCGACCGCGTCGGCCGGCGGTTGAGCATCTCCGTCACGGACGGGGGCTCCGCGCCGCCCGTTCTCCGCCGCCCCCGGCGGCCCGACACACCGACGGGCCACGGACTGCAGATCGTGGACCGGGTGGCCCTCCGTTGGGGGCACCGGCCCGTCGGGGGCGGTAAGACGGTGTGGGCCGAGGTGCTGCCGCCGCTCGCCCCGGTCAACGGTGTCCCCGTCGACCGGGACCGGCTCGGGTGAGGCCGGCAGCGGACTGCGGATCAGCAGGCGGTGTCCTCGAACCGGCAGGGGTCCGGGCCTTCGACGTCGAACACGGTGTCCGCCTCGGTGACCTCCAACAGGCGGACCACCTGGGGGCTGGGGGAGGCCAGGCGGAAGGCGATGCCCGCCGCCAGGGCGCTCTGCCGGGCACGGAGGAGTTCGTTCAGGCCGGCGGAGCCGCAGAAGTCCAGTGCGGCGCAGTCCACCGAGAGCAGTTCCGGGGCCGGCTCCTGCCCGAGCGCCCCGCCCAGGGCCTCGGCCAGGGCGTCCGAGGTCTCCATGTCGGCCTGCCCCACCAGTGCCAGTCTGCACACGCCCGGCGGAGCGGGGCGACGGGTGACGCGAAGCTCGGTTCCCACGATCCGGCTCCTCTCGTCGGCCGGACCTCCCGCGGCGGGAGGTCTCCACTTCGACACTGGCCCACCAGCGCACCCGGCCACAGCTCCGTGGGCGAAACAGTGCCGCGACGCCGGTCCCGATAACGAAGATCTGCCGGCAGCCGCCCGTCCGACGGACCGTTCCCGTTCCGCGAACGGCACACCGAGCTCCGCTTCGTTTCCCGGGCCGCGGGCCGGGCAGGCGGGTGGGCACACATTCGGGGCGGGAGCGCCCGGACCGGGCGGCTTCCGCGTGCCTGAAGGAGGCTCCCGTGCATCCCGTCATCCGCGTCACCCACCGCTCGCCCACGCCGGGTCTGCGGGTCGTCCAGCTGGCGGGGGAGGCCGACCCGGGCAGCACCGAGACGCTGCGGGCCGCCCTCGACAAGGCGTTGAGCCGCCTTCCGGCACCCCACACCGTCGTGGTGGACTGCTCCGGCCTGGAGTTCTGCACCACCGCGGGCCTGAACGAACTGCTCACGGCCCGGGAGCGGGCGGCCGCCGACGGCATCGCCTTCCGGCTGAGCGAACCGCAAGAGCAGCTCGAGCAGCTCCTCCGTGTGACCGGGACGCACCCGCTCTTCGACATCGAGCCCGCCGGCCTGCTCGAATCCATGACGTGAGCGCCTTCCGTCCGCTCGGCGGTGATTGGGCGGCCGGTCTGCTGGAAAGCCGCTTGTCATGACTGTTGTCAGAATCTGTGCACGCCCGCTGCTGGCCTCGATGTTCATCGCCGGCGGGGCGGACGCGGTGCGGCGCCCCGAGCGCCTCGCACCCGCTGCCCGGCCCGTGGTCGACGCACTCTCCGACCTGCCCGGAGTGCCGAACCGTACGGTCAACGCCGTCCGTCTGAACGGCGGCGTACAGGCCGCCTCCGGCCTGATGCTCGCGGCGGGGAAGCTGCCGAGGCTGTCGGCCGCCGTGCTCGCCTGCACCCTCCTCCCGGTCACCTGGGCGGGTCACCGCTTCTGGGAGGCCGAGGACGAGGGCGAACGCGCCCAGCAGCGCATCCACTTCCTCAAGAACCTCTCCATGCTCGGCGGTCTTCTGATGGCCGCCGCCGACAAGGACGGACACCACCTGATCCGTAGGTAGGGCACGCCGCGGGACGCCGGGAACCACGAGGTTCCCGGCGTCCCTCGACATGCCTCCCTACGGCGCCGCGGTGTCGGCCGGCGGTGGCTCCGGACTGTCGTCGTGGCGTCCGGCTGCCGGCGAGGACGCGGTGCCCCCGCCCGCAGCCTTCCGGTCGGCGGTCCGCTCCTGGTCCCGCCTGCTCTCCGGCAGGCCGGTGCCGCCGTCCTCCTGTCGGTCCCGGTCGCGGCGTGCCTCCGGGTAAGCCCTGCGTCGGATGCTCATGGCACCGCTCCTACGCCGCGCCCCGGTCGGAGACGTAGTCGCGCACCCGGTCGATCAGCCCGACGCCCGGTGCCAGCAGCTTGCGGGCGGCCGGCGAGGAGGGCGCGTTCGGGTGCGGGCGCGTCGGCGCGGTCGTCTTGGAGCGGCGCACCTGGTTGCCCAGGTTCTCCAGGTCGGCCTGGCTGCAGGCCGCGCGCAGGGCCGGGAAGAGGTTCTGCTCCTCGTCGCGGATGTGCGAGGTGACGTCGTCGACCAGGGTCGCGGCCAGGTGTGCCAGCGCGGGGTCGTCCGCGTCCTTGCCCTCGATCTCCTTCAGCAGGCGCTCGACCTGGGCGTGGTCCTCGACCTCGCGGTCGGCCATCGCGTCGCCGCCCGACACGTGTGCACGGACCGCGGGGTACAGGTAGGCCTCCTCGGCCACGGAGTGCCGGACGAGCTCGATCGTCACCTCGTCGAGCAGCGACTTCCGGTGTTCCCCGGTGGACTTGACGATCTGCGCGAAGAGTTCCTCGACCTCGCGGTGGTCGGTCTCGAGTTCCTTGATGACGTCGCCGCCGTGGCCTGCCATCGCTGCCTCCTCGGGTCGGGCCCGCCAGGTGCGGGCCGGTAGTCGGCGGCTGCCCCGCCGGGCCGGGTGCACACGTGCTGTCCGCGCGGAAGGTCACCGGGCGCGTGCGGTGGCTTCCCGACTCCGCGTCCCGGACGTGTGCCGTATCGACGGGGCGGTGGCGACACGGACGGGCCGATCGGCGTAGCGTCGGGGGTCCGGGGCCCGAGTTTGGCGGTGAGATGGAATCGTTCCTGTTCGACAGCGCGAGTCTGGATGCGACGGAGGAGTTCCTCTCGTCCGCGTACACGCCCATGAGGATCGGCGGGCCGGTGGAGGATGCGCGGGTGCGGATCAGCCGGCGTGCGGTCGGCCCGCTTGCGGTGGACCGCCTCTCGTTCGGCTACACCATGGGCTACGACGCGGGCAGTCTCGGCAAGGTGTGCCTGATCACCATGCACGCGGGGACAATCGTCGACCGCACCGACGGCCGCGAGGAGGTCTTCGGAGCCGGTGAGACCTTCCTGATCGCGCCGCCCGACCGCCCGTACCGGGGCGAGGTCCTCTCCGCCCGGTACACCATCGCGATGTTCGACACGGCGCTGCTGGCCGGGGCGGCACCGGCCGGCACCGCAGGCGGCGGACCGGTACGGCTGACCGGGCCCCGCGCGGTCACGCCCGCGGCGAACCGGCAGCTGACCGCCGCCGTCGCCTACCTCCGCGACGGCGTCCTCGACAACCCGGCCGCCTGCGAGTCCGATCTGCTGGTGTCCAGCGCGGCCCAGCACCTGGCCACCGCCACCCTCGCAGCCCTGCCGCACACCGCCCGCACCGACCCGCTGCCCGCCGACACCCGGGACGCCACGCCCGGGACCCTGCGCCGGGCCGTCGCGTTCATCGACGACAACGCCCACCAGGACCTCACCCTGGCCGCCGTCGCCGCCGCGGCCTGTGTCACGCCCCGGGCGCTGCAGTACTCCTTCCGCCGGTACGCCGGCTGCACCCCGCTCGGGTACCTGCGGCGCGTCCGGCTCGCCCGCGCGCACGAGGAACTCAAGGCCGCCACCCCGCAGGACGGGGTGACGGTCACCGTGGTCGCCGCCCGCTGGGGCTTCGCCCACCCCGGGCGGTTCGCCGAGGCCTACCGGCGCGCCTACGGGGTCGCCCCCTCGGTCACGCTGAAGCGGTGACCGGCGCCCGCCGACCGCTGGGCGGATAGGGACCCGCAGGTGGAGAGGCGGCCGCGGCGAGCGGCGCGGCGGCGTCCGGCCCGGCGCGGCCACGCCGATCGTCGGGTGGCAGCAGGTCGGGGGTGCCACGGCGAGGGGGGCAGGACGCCGTGACACACCCGTGTTCCGCCTCTGGGCAGTACGGCGCGCTTCAAACCTGCGGGTCGGGCGGCCTGCTGCGGCGGCGGTGGCTGGTGTCGCAGAACGGGAAGCACCGGCTGCGCCGACACGCGCACAGGGCGACCACCGGGCGCTCGCTGACCTGCCGGGTGCCGTCCGGCAGGACGACCTCGACCGGGCCCTCGACCAGGAACGGGCCGTCCCCGGCGACGGTGACCCGCCGAGGTTCGCGCTCAGACGGGCCGGACACCGCGGACCACCACCAGTTCCTCCTCGCGCTGCCCCGGTGCGATCAGGCCGCGCTCCTCGAACCAGCCCGCGCGGGCGGTCATCACCGGCCCGAAGGGCTGCCGCCGCCGGACGGCGATGCCGACCAGCAGCCCGGCGCGGGCGAGTGCGGCACAGGTCGCCGGGACACCGGCGAGCGCCGACTGCACGACCAGCAGCACCCCGCCCGGGGCGAGGAGCGGGGGCGCGTCGGCGCAGATCCGGTCCAGCAGGGCGCGGCCGTCGCGGCCGGCGTCCCAGCTGCGGGCGATCCCGCGGCGCGGCGGCGCCGACCGGTTGGGCACATAGGGCGGGTTCGCGGTGATCAGGTCGAACCGGGCGCCGGCGACCGGGGCGAGCAGGTCGCCGTGGCGCAGGCGCACCCGGCGGCGGTTGAGCAGCAGATTGGCGGCGGCCGCGGCCAGGGCCCGCCGGGAGACGTCCACCGCCGTCACACGGGCGCCCAGGGCGGCGGCGGCCATCGCCACCGCCCCGCTGCCGGTGCACAGGTCGAGGACCCGCCGGCCGTCGAGCGTCTCGCGTTCCAGCGCCTCGGTGAGCAGCCGGGTGTCCCCCTGGGCCGGGTACACGCCCGGCGGGGTGATCAGAAGCATGCTCCGCGCCTGCCCGGCGCTCCCGCGCCGAACCATCGTGGCCTTCGGCCGGCGGGCGGCCGGAGAGTGTCGTGCAGGAACTCCAGGGCGGCGAGGACGGCCGCACGGTGGATCCCGCCGCGGTCGGCCGCGTCGGTGCGGGGTGCGGGGTGCGGCGGTGGTGGTGCCGTGCGGGGACGCGAGGGCCACGAAGTCCGTGCCGACCGGGTGGCCGTCCTGCGGGGCCGGCCCGGCCACGCCGGTGGTGGCCGGGCCGTACCCGGAGAGGGCCTGCGGCGTGTCTGCGACGGGCAGTCGGGTGATTGATGCAGGTGCCCCCACGCGCCCCCTACGGCTGCCCTATCGCCTTTGAAGACACGCCGTAGGCGACCACGCCGCCGCGGAGGACGCCGGCGGCGCCCGGTGCCTCCGCGAGCACCTGGCAGAGGGCGCCGGCGGTCAGCGACTCGGCGGCGAGGGTGCGTCCGGCCGCGTCCGGTGCCGCCGTGATCTGCCGGGCGAGCCGGTCCGGCCGGTCCGGCAGGCTGCGGGGGAGGGGCGATCGGGCACGGCCCGGATCCTCGCGGGGGACGGCCGTCAGGCCGGCGGCCCGTCGTCGAGCGGGGTCCGGAGCGAGCTGCGGCCCCGGCCCCAGGCGCCGAGCAGGTGATCGGCCAAACGGTCCTCGACCGCACCGGTGGCGGCGATGCCGAAGGCGATGTCCGCGGCGAGCGCCGGATCGCCGGCGACCAGCGGCTCCAGGACGCTGCGGCGCACCAGCTGTTCGTGTACGGCGTCGGCCACCACGTGCTCCCGGTAGAAGAGCGTGCCCGCCGGCGAGGCGCCGAGGCGTTCCAGCGCGCGGGCCAGCCGGGCCGCGCCCGGCGGGGAGGTGATCTCGACCGCGGCGAACTGGCCGACCGCCGCCCCGCGCAGCGCCCGGTGCAGCCCGAACAGCGACATCAGGTTGACCACGGCGAGGGTGGGGGCGGGCACGGCGTCGAGGTGGTACCCGTAGCGGGTGTCGAGGCCGAGGTCGGCCATCATCCGGGCGAACAGCAGCGCATGGGCCCGTTCGGGCCGCCCGGAGCCGTACTCGTCGTACTGGACGGTCATCAGGGCGGCCTTGGCCGGGTGGGGCAGCCGCGGGACGGCCCACAGCTGCGGGTCGGCCTCCTTGAGGTGGTAGAGCGACCGGTGGACGAGGTACTCCCGGGCCTGCCAGCGCTCCCCGTGCTCCAGCAGGTGGTAGGAGGGGCCCACGCCGTCCGGGGGCTCCACCAGCAGGTCGGCGACCACCTGCGCCAGCGGGCCGGGCTCGCCGACCGCCTCGCGCAGGGCCGCGAGGAACGCCGCCTCCAGTCGGGCGCGCAGCGCCAGCAGTCCGGTGTCCCACTCCCATGCCGGGTCGACCCGGTGGAATCCCTGGTAGTGGAGCTCGTAGCAGACGTACAGGGCCAGTTGCGCGTCCTCGGCCAGCGGGTCCCCGACGTCCGCCGGGCGGCCGGGCGCAGTGCCCGGCGGGGCGGTGAGCAGGTCCAGCACCAGCGCCGACAGCGGACCGCGGGCCGACGGCAGCACGGGCGCCGCCGCGGCGGCGGGACGGAGCACGGTCGTCATCAGGGAACCTCCCTCGCAGGGCCGCGGTGCGGCTCACCCACCGCGGAGTTCGAGCGTGCAGCACTTCGGCCCGCCGCCGGCCTTGAGCAGTTCGGGCATTTCCACTGGGACGGGCCGGAAGCCGTGTGCGTGCAGCTGCCCGGCCAGGCCGGTGGCGGCCCGGGGCAGCACCACGTGCCGGCCGTCGCACACCGCGTTGAGCCCGAACACGGCCGCGTCCGCCTCCTCGGCGCGGACGGCGTCGGGGTACAGCGCGGCCAGCAGCCGCCGGCTGGCGGGGGAGAAGGCCGGCGGCCAGTACATGATCTGATCGTCACTCAGCACCGCCAGCGCGGTGTCCAAGTGGTAGAAGCGCGGATCGACCAGCTGCAGGGTGACCACCGGCAGACCGAGCAGACGCTGTGCCTCGCGGTGGGCCGGCGCGGTCGTCCGGAAGCCGGAACCGGCCAGGATCCGCCGCCCGGCGACCAGCAGATCGCCCTCGCCCTCGTTGACCAGTCTCGCCGTGTGCACCGGCCGGAAGCCCGCCTGGCCGAACCAGCGCCGGTGGGCGGCGGCTTCGCCCGCCCGCTCCGCGTGCTTGAACCGCGCCACCAGCACCCGCCCGTCCACCACGGTGGCGCCGTTGGCGGTGAACACCATGTCGGGCAGCCCCGGCAGCGGATCCATGGTCCTCACGTCGTGGCCCAGCCCGCGCAGCACCGCACACAGACGCCGCCACTGCCGCTCGGCCGCCGCGCCGTCGACCGGACGGCCGGGGTCCATCCACGGGTTGATCGCGTAGCTCACGGCGAAGTACGTCGGCGGACACAGCAGGTACCGCCGTCGCCGAGGCACGGGCACGGGCGCGGGCGGAGGGATCGGCGGACGGGTCATGGGTCAGGCTCCTGGTCGGCCCGGTGCCGGGACCGTCCGGCACGCGGTCTGCGCGGCGCCTACCCGCGGCCGCCGACGGCACACCCGCCGCGGCGCCGGGGCCGGCCGGTCACCACCCGGCGCAGACCCCGCCGGCACCTCGGCACAGGCGTGGCACGGCCCGACCCGGGTAGGCGCGCCAGGACACCGAGGAGAGCAACGCCGACCAGGGAGGTGGACCATGAGCGAGGACCACGACTCGGAGCCCACGGTGTGGGCGCTCACCGTGCAGGAGCAGCCGATCGGCCCTCCCCTCGCGGAGGCCTTCATCGAAGTCGGCCGGCGGTGGCACGGCGAACTGCTCACCCACGCCCTGGAGAGCGGCTTCCTGCTGGCGGCCGGCGAGGCGCCGCAGAGCACCGCCATGGTGGTGATGCGCGGCCCCCTGGTCGAGCGGCTCCTCTTCGTCGGCGGCCGGCAGTCCTGGGAGCCGGTGCCCAAGCCCGCGGCCTCCCCCGAGTGGCGGACCGCGGCCCGAGAGCGCGGCGAGGTCCTGGTCGTCGTCGTCCCGCCCGGCACCTGCCTGGTGGACGAGGACGACCCGGACGACGAGGACCCGCAGAACGAGGCCACCGGGCTCGTCCGCAGCATCGGCGAGGCCTGCGACGACGGCGTCGTCCTGCACGGGACGGCCGCGCTCGCCCTGGTGTGACCCGGCGCCCGCTGAGGTACGCCACCCCGGGTACCCGCGACCGCCGACCAACGCCCGCCCGGGCCCGGAAGACCACGGAAGACCACGGAAGACCACGGAAGACGAGGTGCACCATGACCTCCGGCGACCTCATCGACGTCCTCACCACCGACCACGACCGGCTCCGCAACCTGTTCGGCCGCATGGCCGGCACCCCGCTGAAGGACCCGCTGCGCCGCGAACTCCTCGACGAGGCGGCCGCCCTGCTGGAGCGCCACATGGCGGTCGAGGCGGAGTACCTCTACCCGCTGGCGCTGCGCACCCTCCCGGACCGCCGGGAGACCGTGGAGCAGGAGCGCGCCGGCCTGGCGACGATGGGTGCCCTGCTCGACGACCTGTCCCATGTCGGCGCGGACGCCCCGCTCTTCGACCGCAAGGTCGCACTGCTCGTCCGCGAGGTCACCGGTCACGCCAGCGAGGAGCAGGCGCTGATCCTGCGCGAACTCGGCACCGCGGCAACGGTGGAGGAGCTGGCGGACACGGGCACGAAGGCCCGGACCGAGCCGCTGCACAAGGTGCGCCGCTCGCCGGCCGACCGCCCCCGGGATGACCTCCCGCCGACCGGGCCGCGCCCGAAGACCCACCTGCGGGACTTCTTCCGCATCGAGGGCACATGACCTGAGCCGGCGCCCCGTCGGCGCGGGCCCGGTCGCCCGCTCCGCGGTCAGCGGCTCTCCTTCAGGGGAGGCTCTCCCGCCGGGTCGATCTCGAAGACGGTGTCCGCCTCGGTCAGCCGGAGCAGACGGACCATCTGCGGGGTGGGGCCCGTCAGGCGGAAGGCCGTCCCCACGGCGCTGGCGGCCAGCCGGGCGCGCAGCAGCGCGTTCAGCCCGGCGGAGGTGCAGAAGGTGAGCGCCGAGCAGTCCACGACCAGGGCTGTCGGCCGCGGGGCGCTGCCCGGCGCCTCGTCCAGGGCTTCCTCGAGCCGGCCCGCGGTGTCCATGTCAGCCTGGCCGGACACGGCGAGTCGGCGTTCCCCGGCGGGCGCCGGGCAGGACGTGACACGGAGCTCGACATCCATGGTGCTGCTCCCTCCGTCATGGACACACCCCGGCAGGGCTTCCCACGACAGTGGCTTCCGACGCGCCTGCCCAGCGACCGGCGAACGAAGCGTCCCGGGAGCGCGGACCGCTGAACGAAATCCCGGGCGGCGGGCGGCCTGACATCGCCTCCGGAGGTTACGGCGGGCCGTGATCCGGTTACACGCACTCAGGGGCGCAAGCGGACGCAGGAGACGAGGCGTGAACCCGACAGCGCGTCACTGGCATCTGCCGCTCGGGTCGACCGACGGCCGAGGGCCCCAGACCGGCGTGGCCTACGTACGGCACGCGCTGGCCCGGGCCCCGGCCCCCGCCCTGCCCGAGGGGCAGCGGGCGGACGACGTCCTGCTGGTGACCTGCGAGCTGCTCACCAACGCCTACTGCCACACGCCCGGTCCGATCTGCCTCGACCTCGACCTGGACCACGGCGTCCTCACCGTCGCGGTGACCGACGCGAGCCCCCGACCGCCCGTGGTCCGCCCCTACCGCCCGCAGCAGCCGCACGGGCACGGCCTGCACATCGTCGAGCGGCTGGCCGTGGACTGGGGCGTCACGCCCCTCCCGAGCGGCAAGACCGTGTGGGCCGTGCTGCCCGCCCCCTGACCGGGCCGGGCCGCGGGTGGCTCGCCCCGGCCCGGGTAGGCGCGCCGGTGAGGTACCGCCGGCCCCCGCCGGCGGCGACGGAAGAGGCGAGTCACGTGCAGCGGACAGAAGCGCTCTGGCAGTTCACGGGCGGCCAGGGCTGGATGCCGCTGGCCGACCTGGCGGCGACACTCGTCCTCTCCAGCCTGATCGGCCTGGAGCGGGAGGCGGGGCAGAAGAGCGCCGGCCTGCGCACCCACGCCCTGGTCGGCCTGGGCAGCGCGCTGTTCGTCAACGTCTCGCGGTACGGCTTCGGCGCCGGGGACCCGTCCCGGGTGGCCGCACAGATCGTCTCCGGCATCGGCTTCATCGGCGGCGGGCTGATCTTCGTGCGGCGCGACGCCGTGCGCGGCCTGACCACCGCGGCCACGATCTGGCTCACCTGCGCCGTCGGTATGGCCTGCGCCGCAGGGCTCGGCGTCGTCGCGGTGTTCTGCACGGCCGGCTACTTCCTCATCATCCGCGGCTTCCCCGCCCTGCTGCGGCGGCTGGCTCCGTCGCTGGCGGCCGCCCCGGTGAGCGTCGCCCTGGTCTACGAGATCGGCCATGCACTGCTGCCCCGGGTGCTGGAGGCGTGCGCGGCGGCCGGCTTCCGGATCGTCGACACCGAGACGGAGCAGGAGCGGGCGCCGCACCCGCCCGACGGGGACCCTTCCGACGCGCTCATGCGGCTCTGCCTGACCCTGGAGGGTCGCTCGGACATCCGGGTGCTGACCACCGAGCTCGCCGGCCTCACCGGCATCCGTTCCGTCGCCGTCCGGACGGAGGACTCCCTGCCCGGGCCGCGGGGCGGTGGCTGACCGGCAGCGGTCAGTCGTTCAGCGGAGCGAATCCGAGCACCCATCCGAGGGCGTCGGCCACACCGCGCGCGTGCCGCCGCTCGGCCGCCGGCCGCGTGGTGTCCCGGGCGGTCAACAGCGCGGCCCGCTCCTCGGCGGCGAGGTCCGCGTCGTACCGGCACACGCACACCGTGCCGGTGACGGGGGAGGGCGTCCCGGGCGTCAGCACCCACCGGTAGGCCGCTGCCGCGCCGCGCGCACCCGGGCCCCCGCACAGGGCGGCGGCGATCGCCGCGCGGTCGATCTCCTCGGGCGTTCTGACGGCGATGAACTCCTGGACGGGCTCCCGGACGGACTCCTGCGCGGACGCCTGTGGGGACTCCTGTGCCGACTCCTGGACGACGGAAACTGCGGCCACGGCGGGGGACCTCCCGGGTGCGGAGCGTTCGGGCGCACGCCGGGCTGCGGGCGCCGTGAGTCACAGCCACCTACCCTGCACCGGACGGCGCACGCCCGCGCGGTGTGCCCGTCGGCGTGTCGCGGTCGCTCGGGCGGCCGGTCCCGTATCGTGCCGCGCCACCGGGCGCGATGTCCAGGACGAGGACGGCGATGTCGTCGGTCTGCCGGCCCGTGGGCCAGCTGTGGTGCACGAGGTCGTCGATGAGCCGGTCGGGTGTCCCGGCGCGGCTGTGCGAGAGGAGTCCGGCGAGTTCGGCCGTGGTCCGGGAGGCGTCCGTGCCGGGAACCTCGACCAGCCCGTCGGTGTACAGGGCCAGCAGTGTTCCGTCGAGGAGCGGGAGCGTGGTGAGCGGGTAGACCGCCTCCGTGGCGGCGCCGAGCAGCGGGCCGGCCTCCACGGTCAGGACGTGGCTGTGCCCGTTCGGACGGCGCAGCAGAGGCGGCGGATGACCGGCGGAGGCGACGGTGGCCTGGCGCCGGGTGAGGTCGAGCTGGGCGTAGAGGCAGGAGACGAGCAGGTCGGGGTCGAGGTCGGCGAGCAGCCGGTTGGTGCGGGCGAGCACCTCGTCCGGGGCGGCGCCGGCGGTCGCATGGGCGTGGACGGCGGTGCGCACCTGGCCCATCAGAGCGGCGGCGGTGGTGTTGTGGCCCTGCACGTCGCCGATGACGGCGGCCGCGGTGCGTTCGTCGAGCCGGATGAAGTCGTAGAAGTCGCCGCCGACGTCCAGGCCGCGGGTGGCTGCCAGGTAGCGGGAGGCGACCGTGATGCCGGGGACCTGCGGGAGGGAGTGCGGGAGCAGTGCGTGCTGGAGGTCGTCGGCGAGGTCGTGCTTGGCGTCGTACAGCCGGGCGCGGTCCAGGGCTTGGGCCAGCAGGCCGGCGAGCGAGGTGAGAACGGCGCGCTCGTCGGCGCTGAACGTCCGGCTGCGGTTGTAGGAGAGGATGCAGACCCCGACCGGCCGCCCGGAGACGATCAGCGGGAGCACGGCCCAGGCGTGCTTGCCGCTCATCTGCGGGGCACCGGGGTACAGGTCGGCCATCCGGTCCGGGTCGGAGAAGAAGGCGGGGGAGCCGGTGGCCAGCACCTGGCCGGCGGGAGTGAGGCGGGTGTCGAGCGGCAGGCCGTCCAGCCGGTCGATGTTCGCGGAGGGGTAGCCGCAGTGGCCGATGATCTTCAGTCGGCCAGCGTCGACGGCCGACAGGACGAGCCCGTCCGCGCCGAAGGCCGGCAGCACCTGCTCGGCGACCGTCTCCACCACGTCGCGGACCCCGACCGCCTCGGTGAGGGCCGCGGCGAGATGCAGCAGCTGGTACAGGCGGCCGCCCGGGTGCTCGTCCTCCGGCGGGGGTCCGTGTGCGGGGACGGTCCGGCCGTCGGCGTCAGGTCCGGTGTGCGCCGTGGTGACGCGGATGCTGATGCCGCTGCGGTCGGGGTAGAGCCGGAAGTCCAGCCAGGTGTCCGGCGGCCGCAAGGCGGTGAAGGCGGCGGGTTCCCTGCTGATGACCGCGGTGCGGTAGCGGTCCTCGACGGCCGGGTCGTCGAGCCACGGCAGAGCCAGCCAGGGCAGGGCGCCGAGCAGTTGCTCCGGGGTGCGGCCGAGCAGCCTGCCGGCGCCGGCGCTGGCGTAGGCGATCCGGCCCTCCAGGTCCAGGGCGAGGCTGGCCCCGGGCAGCCGCTCGGCGAAGTCCGCCGCGGCCGGCGGCGGCTGTGCCGGCTCCGGCCCGGCCGGCGGGTCCGGAGCGGTCCGCGGCCGGTCCGGCAGGGTCGGCGGGTGCTCGGCGTCGTCGAGGAGGCGGGCGAGCCGGCGGGCCCGGCCGGTGATGTGGCCGCGTTCGCGCGGGGTGGCCCGCTGAGGATGGTCGGCGGGGAAGAGCAGCAGGAGGGCGCCCCACACCCTGCGGGCGCCGGTGAGCGGCGCCGCGGCGAGGGCGAGCGGGTGCGGCAGGGCGGCGGCGAGCCGCGGGTACGCCCGGGCCAGGTCCTGCTGGGAGCCGACCCAGACGAACTCCTCGTCCCGCACGGCGTCGCTGACCGGCAGCGGTGCGCCGAGCGGGATGCGCCGCCAGGCCGCGGCGAGGCCCGACGGCAGGCCGAAGCTCACGGCCATCACCAGGACCGGATCCCGGCCGAGGAGGTGGACGGCCCCTGCGGACGCACCCGTCCGGCGGACGGTCGCGGTCAGCTCGGCGTCCAGCTCCGCGTCCGGACCGGCCGGCTCGTGCCGGGGTTCCTGCTCGGCAGGGGTGTCCATCAGGGGGCCTCCGGACGTGCCGCCGATCCGGTCACCGGGCCGGCGCTGTGGGAGGGCTCGCGGGAGGTGGCGCGGCCCCCGGAGCGGCGGCGGCGCCGTCGGGCACCGGCCGTCCTCCGGGGGCCGCAGCGCGGGGTGTCAGCGGCCGAGCGCGTTCTCGAGCTGCTTCTTGTTCATCTTCGAACGACCGTGGATGTTGCGCTGTTTGGCCTCGTTGTAGAGCTGGTCGTAGGTGGGACCCTGGGCGCCGGAGTGCGAGCGCTGCCCGCCGCGCCGCGAGGACGACATGTCCTGGAGCGAACTGCGGCTGGCGGTCTTCGACTCGCCGTGCCGGGCGCGTTCCTTGTTCACCGTCCGGGCGGCGATCTCCTCGGCCCGCTTCTCGCTCTCGCCGCGGTCCAGCGCGCTGTCCTTGATGTGCTCGTACTGGCGTTCCCGCTTCTTGCTCGAACCGGCCGGCATGGCTCCTCCTCGGGCTCACTGGTGCCGTGTGCCTGGCCGCGCGCCTACCCCGCGCACCCCCGCTCACGCATGGCGGTCGGCGCTCGACCGTGACACGCAGGGTTCCGTCGGATTGGCCGGGCCGGCGGGCGGTGGGGCGGGCGATCGGGGGTAGGGGTGGTGTACCGGGGGTCGTCATCGTGACGTTCGCCGGATGCCCGTCGGCTGTCGCCGCACTGTCTCCCGATCCCGCGAGGACATGTTGCCCCGGCCCACCGTGAGGTGGAGCCTTCGGTGGGCTCGGAGGGCACGTCATGGCTTCCTTCGACCGCATTGCGCCGCCCGTCGCGCCGGCGCCGGACCTGAAAGCCTGCACCGCTTCGGCGGGGGAGGCGGTGACCTGCTCGTTCGCCGGGAACCTGCACCTGGACAGCGAGGACCAGGTGGGGCTGACGCTCCGCGAGGCCATCGGCCGGCGCCCGGCCGTCCTCGCCGTCGACCTGTCCGCCGTGCAGGTGTTCACCTCGAGCGGCTTGAACGCGCTGCTCGTCGCCCGCCGTGCCGCACACGCCGAGGGAGTGCCGATGGTCCTGGTGGCCCCGAGCCGGAGCGTGTGGCGCGTCCTGCAGATCACCGAGGCCCACCTGGTCCTTCCGGTCTTCCCGACCGTCGAGCAGGCGCTGGCCCACCAGGGCGCGTCCAACCGGGGCGCATCCCCGTCGCCGAGCGATGCGTACGGGGTGTAGACCGGGGCGCATCCCCGTCGCCGAGCGATGCGTACGGGGTGTAGGACGCCGCGGAGCGGGGACACGCGAGCACCAGCGAACGCCCTTGTCGGTCCGCTCGGGAACACTCATGCCACCGCTCGCCACCTCTGCGAACCACCATCGCCGCCTGGCCTTCGATCCGGGCGAGCGGAGAGGCTGCGTCCGCCGCGGCATCGACTTCACCCGCCTCACCCTGGCGCAATGGCGGCCCGGCACCGACCCGGCGGTCGCGGACGACGTGATCCTGGTGGCGGCCGAACTGCTCGCCAACGCCGTCGACCACGCCGGTGGCCCACTGGCCATGGAGCTGCGTCTCGACCGGCGGGCCGACCGCCTGCGGATCGACGTCGACGACGCAGCCATCGCCGAACCGGGGATCCGGCCCGTCCGGCCGCTGGAGCCGCACCACCGAGGGCTGCGCATCGTCGACCACATCGCCGCGGCCTGGGGCAGCCGTCCGAATGCCGCGGGCAAGACCGTCTGGGCCGAACTCCACCTGCCCTGAGGCCACCTCACCACGCACCACGGGTGGCGCGGCCTGCTTCGATATGACGAACCCGGATCAGGGTGAGTGGAGGCCGACCCCCGGTGCGGCGATGTTGCGGAAGGCGCCCGGGGACGGCGGAGCAGGCCACCGTCACGGCGAGCGGGACGGTGAGGCCCGTGTGCTCGGCCTTCTCCGACACCGTCGACCACTCGCCGACACTGTCCATGCAGACCACCTGCCGACCCGGGCGGCGGGCCCGCCCGGCACCGCTCAGGGCCGGCGGACCGGATCTGCCGCGCTCGGAACTCCCGTTCCCGGATCGCCCAGAGGGTGCGGACGGCCGTTCGTCCGAGGCATCCCGTGCCCGGCCCGGCCGGATTCGGCTGACGTGACCGCCGGGCAGTTCCGGTCGACGGCGAACACGCGGTCGGCCCCGGTGAGGCGCAGCAGCTGGCGCATCTGCCGCCGAGGAGCCGCGAGGCGGAAGGCGATGCCGGCGGCAAGGGCGGCCTCGCGGGCGCGCAACAGCTCGTTGAGTCCGGCGGCCGCGCAGAACTCCAGGCCGCTGCAGTCGACCACGACGGCGGCCGGGACCGGTCGCGCGCCCACCGCCGTGCGCAGGGCCGTTCGAAGGGGGTCGGTGGTGTCCATGTCGGCGTCACCGGAGACCGCCACCACCCGCACGCCTCCCGGCCCACTGCGATGGGCGATGCCGAGCACAGGTTGCACCTCGGTCTCCTGCCGATCGGTCTGCTTGCCTCGGACGAGTCCTGCCTTCCCGCACCTTCCCGCACTGACAGCCTGGAGGCACCGCCGCCGCGTCCGCATCCCCCGGGACGAAGGCCGCCGCTTCCGGCAGGCCGTTCCACGAAGGTCGCGCGGCGGGGCTCGCCGCCCGACCTGCCGGCTGCACGGACGAGCGTCCGAGGCCGGGCGGACCGTGTCGGCTGCCTGCCGGGACGGCGCAGTCACGCAGCCGCATGGCCGGCGGCGGACCGGGTGCACGCCGGGCCGCCTCCGACGAGCCGTGGCGGGTCGGCGCGGCGAGGCGGTCCGGGACCGGCATCCCCAGCACCGGTCGGGTCTCCGCCATGGTGTGCCCGAACAGGGCGATGACGTCGGCGTGGTCGACGTCGGCGAACGAGCCGGACTGGCCGTCGCCGGTGTGCGTCGACCCGCGCCCGACTGCGGTGGCCCGCCGCACTGCCGTGTACCTGGCGCCGCGCTCCGGCACCGACGTACGGCCTCGCCCTGCCCGGGCCCGGTGGCGACAGCCCAGGCGCAGACCGCCGACACCCTCGGGCGGCGTCCGAAGAGCGGCCTGCTGCCGGACGACCTGCGGCTTCTCCACCTCGCCGCCACCGAGAACTCCCACCACTGGGAGATGCCCGCCCAGGTGGCACGCCACCCGCGACGGCCGCCTGCACCCGGCCTCGCCACCGACCGCCGTCCGCAGACCCCGCGTCAGACGCGGTGGGCCGACAGCGTGATCAGAACGCTGTACCCGCAGCCGCTCAGCAGCAGGTGATCGGCCTGCCGCCGTTTCGTCCGGTCCTCGGGGGTAGGCGCGTACCCGTGCGGCGACAGTGACCCGGGAGGACGAGATGAACGAGCCAGGACAGGCGAAGAAGGCCGTGGACGAGCCTGCGGACACGACGGGGGACGTACGGCCCGACCGGCCTGGCGCACCCGGGTCCGAGCCGCCGCAGGCGGCGGAGCCCACCGAGCCGCGGCCCCCGCTGCCGCCGAAGCCCGACCAGACCACCCCGCGCCCCGTCTCGGCGACCGGCCGCTCGGCCGGCTCGGAGCCCGGGGTACGCGCCCAGAACGGGGAGTTCCTCACCACGGCGCAGGGCGCCCGGCCGGCCGACTCCGACCACTCCCTCAAGGCCGGCCCGCGCGGACCCGTCCTGCTGCAGGACCACCACCTGCGGGAGAAGATCACCCACTTCGACCACGAGCGCATCCCCGAACGCGTGGTGCACGCCCGCGGTGCCGGCGCCCACGGCGTGTTCCGCAGCTACGGCACCGCGGCGCCCCTCACCAGCGCGGCCTTCCTCGCGGAGGACGTCGAGACGCCGGTGTTCGTCCGGTTCTCCACCGTGCTCGGCTCCCGCGGCTCCGCGGACACCGTGCGCGACACCCGCGGCTTCGCCACCAAGTTCTACACGAGCGAGGGCGTCTTCGACCTGGTCGGCAACAACATCCCGGTCTTCTTCGTCCAGGACGCCATCAAGTTCCCGGACGTCGTGCACGCCGCCAAGCCGCACCCGGACCGGGAGATCCCGCAGGCGCAGTCCGCCCACGACACCTTCTGGGACTTCGTCTCCCTGCACACCGAGGCGACCCACCACACCCTGTGGAACATGTCCGACCGCGGCATCCCCCGCTCCTACCGGACGATGGAGGGCTTCGGCGTGCACACCTTCCGCCTGGTCGACGCCGAGGGCGGCACCTGCCTGGTGAAGTGGCACTGGAAGCCGAAGCTCGGCGTGCACTCCCTGGCCTGGGAGGAGGCGCAGCTGATCGCCGGGGCGGACCCGGACTTCCACCGCCGCGACCTGTACGACGCCATCGAGGCGGGCGCCTTCCCGCAGTGGGAGCTGGGCGTCCAGGCGCTCCCCGACACCCCTGAGCAGACCTTCGAGGGCATCGACCTGCTCGACCCCACCAAGCTCGTCCCCGAGGAGCTGGCCCCGGTGCAGCCGGTCGGCCTGCTGACCCTCAACGGCAACCCGACGAACTTCTTCGCCGAGGTCGAACAGGTCGCCTTCCACCCCGGTCACCTCGTCCGCGGCATCGACGTCACCGACGACCCGCTGCTCGCGGGCCGGCTGTTCTCCTACCTCGACACCCAGATCACCCGCCTCGGCGGCCCCAACTTCGCCCAGATCTCGGTGAACCGCACCCACGCGCCGGTCAACGACATGCTGCGCGACGGCTTCCACCAGGACGCGGTGCACGACGGGGTGGCGCCGTACAAGCCGAACTCCCTGGGCGGCGGCTGCCCGTTCTTCGCCGGCACCGAGGAGCACGCCTTCATCGAGCACCCCGTTCCGTTGCCCGCCGCGGCGAAGGTCCGTGCGGCACCCGCCTCCTTCGACGACCACTTCGGCCAACCCCGGCTGTTCTGGGCGAGCATGAGTCCGCCCGAGCGCGAACACATCGTCGCCGCGTACACCTTCGAACTCGCCAAGTGCTACGAACAGGCCGTCAAGGAACGCAACCTCAAGGTGCTGGCCGAGATCGACCCACAACTCTGTGCGGAGGTGGCCCACGGACTCGGGTTGCCCGCGCCGGAGGCGAGCGCGCACCCGGAGGCGACCCCCAGCCCCGCCCTCTCCCAGGTCGGCCGGAGCTGGCCGACCGACGGCCGGGTGGTCGGCATCGTCGCCGGTCCGGCGGGCGAACTCGAAGCACTCGCCGCCGCTCGCCGAGCGGTCCTGGCGGCGGACATGGTGCCGCTGGTCGTCGCACCCACCGGGGGACGGCTGACGGCCGACGGTGCCGACCCGGTGGACGTCCAGCGGACCTTCGCCACCGCACGGTCCGTCGAATTCGACGCCGTGCTGCTCGCCGGTGCCCCCGCTCCCGGCGGTGACGCGGACGGCGGCCGCGACGCCAAGGCCGGTGGCCCCTCCGGCCCGACCGCAGACGTCGACCCCCGCATCACCCTGATGGTGGGCGAGGCCTGGCGGCATGCCAAGGCCATCGGCGGCTGGAACGGCGCCGAACGCGCCCTGCGGGCCGCCGGCATCCCCGCGGACGCGCCGGGCGTCGTGCTCGGCGACGACGGCGAGTCCGTCCTCGGCCGGATCACCGACCTCCTCGCCGCCCACCGCGTCTGGGACCGCTTCCCGCCACCGGGAACCACCGAGTGACCCCCGCCCAGCAGGATTCCCCCGCGGACGGACCCGCTCCCTCCGCGCGCCGCCACGATCTCGTGGTCGTCGGCGCGGGCACGGGCAACGCGCTCGTCGACGACCGCTTCGCGCACCTGGACGTCGCGGTGGTCGCGGAAGGCCCCTTCGGCGGGACGTGCCTGAACACGGGCTGCATCCCCAGCAAGATGCTTGCCGTGACCGCCGACGTCGCCGATGCCGTCCGCGACGCCGGCCGGCACGACGCGGACGCCACCCTCCACCGGTTGCGGTGGCCCGACGTCCAACGCCGGGTGTTCGGCCGGCTCGACGCCGTCTCCGGGAAGGAGGAGGACCGGCGCCGTTCCTCGCCCTTCGTGACGGTCCACCGCGGCACGGCCCGGTTCACGGGCGCCCGGCGGCTGTGCGTCGAAACCGCCGAGGGACCGTTGGACGTGACCGGCCGGCGTGTCGTGCTCGCGGCGGGCGGCCGGCCGACCGTCCCCCCGGCCGTCGCCGACTCCGGCCTGCCCTACGAGACCTCCGACACCGTCATGCGCACCCCGGTGCCCCCGGCGCACCTCGCCGTACTCGGCGGCGGCTACATCGCCGCCGAACTCGCCCACGTCTTCCACGCGGCCGGTAGCCGCATCACGATCATCGAACAGCGCGAGCAGCTCCTCACCGACCAGGACGAAGACGTCTCCGCCGCCTTCACCCGGGCCGTGGAGTCCCGCTACGACCTGCGCCTCGGACGCGAGCTGACGCGGGTCGAGGGCGCCCCGGGCGCCCTGCGGCTGGTCCTGGACGACGGCGCGGTCGTGGCGGCTGACACGCTGCTGGTCGCGGTCGGCCGCCGGCCCAACACCGACCGCCTCGCCGTGGAGAAGGGCGGCATCGCCTGCACCGACGAGGGCCTCGTCAGGGTCGACGGACAGATGCGCACCAGCGCCGAGGGCGTCTGGGCGCTCGGCGACATCGTGACGGGAGTACCGCTCAAACACGTCGCCAACCGGGAGGCGGACGTGGTCGCGCACAACCTGCTCCACCCCGGGACGCCCCGCACGATGTCCTACGACGCGGTGCCCTCCGGCGTCTTCACCCGGCCGCAGATCGCCAAGGTCGGGCTCACCGAGCAGGACGCCCGGGCGCAGGGCATCGACCACCAGGTGGCCGTCCACCGGTACGAGGACGTGGCCTACGGCTGGGCGCTGGAGAACACCGAGGGATTCTGCAAGATCCTCGCCGAGCGGTCCACCGGACGACTTCTCGGCGCCCACCTGATCGGACCTCAGGCGGCCGCACTCCTCCAACCCCTGGTCCTCGCCATGGCCATCGGCATGACCGCCCACGAGGCCGCCCGGCGGCAGCTGTGGATCCACCCCGCACTGACCGAGGTCGTCGAGAACACCCTGCTCGGCCTCCGGACGGAGTAGCGCCGACCGCCGCGCCGCACAGCCGCACAGAGGAGCACCCATGAGAAATCGACGGCAGAACCCGCCCGACACCCGCGGCCCGGAGGAGGAACCGCGCCGTACGACCAAACCCTGGGACGAGGCGGCGGGGGACCGTGCCTACGGCGACCGCGCCGCCGGAGCCCGGGACCCGGTCGGCGGCGCACGCCCGGAGACCGGAGGGCCACGGGAACGCTACGACGCCACGGCCGAGGCCGAGGAGACCCGGAACGAGTAGGCCCGTCGTGGGCCCAGTGGGTGGACGTTCCGGGCGGCGTCGAGCGTCTCTGCGTGAACCTCTGCTGTTACGGCCGAGTGCCCGGGGTCGGCACTCCTCGTCCTCGGGCGTCACCCCACGCAGAGATCCTCCGGTGGGCCAAACCGACAATGCCGCGCTGACGGTCATTCGGGAGCGATCGCGGGCAACGCTCTCCACGGTCGCCGTCGCCGTGGTCACCGGCTCCGGATCCACGACCACCGGGCACCGCCCGCGCGTGGTACTCGCCCACGGCAAGGAACGCCTCCCCTCCACCACCGCCCAGGACCGGGTCTCCCACGGGGACCGCACCGTCGTCGGCACCGTCGCCTCCGAGACCCGGCTCCCCGCCTCCGACGAGGAGGTCGAGGCGGGGGAGGGCTGTCTGAGCCGCACGGTGACTGAACGTCAAGCAGCGGCTGCGGGTCCGCAGCGGCGCCCCCGCCCTGCCCGCCAGCCTCACGATCACCGCCGACGGCTGGGTCTTCAAGGGGTCGCAGAGGACCAGCAGCTCACCCTCCGGCAACACCGGAGACCACACCGCCGGCTGACCACAGGCCGCGACGAGCAGACCGGCAGCATCCACGGACAGGAAAGGTGGGACGTGGACCTGACGAGCGATCACCTCCGACGGGCACGTCGGGAGTGATCGCTGTCCAGGGCGTGGTCGCGTTCGTGAGCCGTTCCCCGGGCGGCCGACTGCTGGTTTCAGAATGGGATTCGGAGTCGTCGCAGGCCGTGATGGGGTGGCCGGGTCGGCGCGGAGTCGGACCGGAGGCCGTGCTCCGTCACAGCCCGCTGGCCAGCCAGGCGGTCACGGCCGCGGTGGTGATGAGGCCGATGTTGAGTGCGATCCGGCGGTCCTCGCCGGTCAGGTGGACGGCGATCGCTCCGGCCTGGAGGAGTACGAAGCCGCAGGCCGCGCCCGGCGCCAGCAGGGGTGCGATGCGCGTCAGCGGCGGGAGGATCAGGCCGATCGCGCCGAGTGTTTCGACCGTTCCCAGCGCCCTGAGGGCGGGCAGTGGTACGCGATCGACCCAGGCCATCATCGGTCGGAGCCGGTCGCGGCTGCGGATCACCTTCAGAGTGCCCGCGTAGAGGTAGAAGAGGGCGAGCGGCCCCGCGACGATCCAGTAGGTGGTGTTCATGGTTCCCGTTCATGGGGCCCCGGTGCACGGGGACCCGGCGGCTGTTTCAGGCGAGGTCGGTGGCAGGCTCGGTCGCGTAGCGGCTCATCGCGTCGACATTGGCCTGCGGCGTCAGCGGCCGGCCGCCGGCGAGCACCTCCTGGAGCTCCCGGAAGTACTGCACGTACAGGTCGGGGGTGAACGTGCTGAGCATGACGGCGGGTTGGTCGGTCGGGTTGGCGAAGGTGTGCGGGGTGCCGGGCGGAACCATCACCAGCGTGCCCGTGGTGGCGTCGTGGCTCTTGTCCCCGACGGTGAACCGCACGGTGCCGGAGAGGATGTAGAAGCCCTCGTCGTGCCGGGCGTGGCGGTGCTGCGGCGGTCCCTGGGTGTGCGGGGCGAGGACGGACTCGGCGATCGCGAGGCGGTGCCCGGTGTGGCTGCCGTCCTCCAGGACGCGCATGCGTGTGGTGCCCAGAACGATCGTCTCGCCGTCGCCGGGACCGACTACCGACACGGCGGGGTCGGCCTGCGGCGCGTTGGCCTCTGCTTCTTCGGTCATGGTCACCAGTGCACCGCCGGCGGCCTGCCGGTGTCCAAGACCCGTCCCGCAGCGCCGATACTCCATGAGTATCGTTGCAGCGTGGAGCTACGGATCTTGCGCTATTTCGTGGCCGTCGCCGAGGAACTCCACTTCGGCCGGGCGGCCACCCGACTGCACATGAGTCAGCCGCCGCTGAGCCGGGCGATCAAGCAGTTGGAGGCCGATGTCGGGGCCCTGCTGTTCGCCCGCTCGCCCACCGGCGTCACGCTCACTCCGGTGGGCGCGGTGCTGCTCGACGAGGCGCGGGCCCTGCTCGACCAGGCCGACCGTGTCCGTGCACGCGTGAGTGCGGCCGCCGGCGCCGCGACCATCACCGTCGGCATCCTGGGCGACGGCGCCGACCCGGGAGTGTCCAGGCTGGCCGCCGCCTACCGCCGAACCCACCCCGGCGTCGACATCCGCATCCGCAACACCGATCTGACCGACCCGACCTGCGGGCTGCGCGCCGGACTGGTCGACGTCGCGCTGACCCGGGCTCCGTTCGACGAGACGGCCCTGACGGTGCGTGCGCTGCGAACCGATCCGGTCGGCGTGGTCCTGCGCGCCGACGATCCATTCGCCCGCCGCGACCGGCTGCGGGTCGCCGAGCTGAGCGACCGCCGCTGGTTCCAGTTCCCGCAGGGCACCGACCCCGTCTGGCAGTCCTACTGGAACGGCAACACGCCGCGCGAGGGCCCGGTGGTGCGCGACGTCCAGGAATGCCTGCACGCCGTGCTGTGGAACGGCACGGTCGGCCTGGCCCCGCTCGGACACCAGCTGCCCGCGGAGTTCGCGGTGGTACCGCTGACCGACATGGCGCCGAGCCGGGTGGTGGCGGTGTGGAACGAAGGCGACCCCAACCCGCTGATCCGATCCTTCATCGAGATCGCGACAGCCGCCTACCGCCACTGAGCGCGGGCAACCCGGTACCGCTGTATCGGCGCGACGGCGAGGAGCCTTGGGGACGGCCGGCGTCGACCTGAATCGCTCCGGCGTCCAGCGGGCCTGTCAACCGCGCACGGTGGTGGTTCGCGGTGCCCTGTCTGCATGGGGTGATGCATGCAGCAACATCTGGAGACGCTGTTGCGAGTCGTGGTCCAAGCTGATGAGGAACCTCTCGTAGTCCTGAGGATTCGCCCAGGACGCGAAGGCGATCACATTGATATAGCGATTCACCAGATGTGGTGTTTCCGAGAGCAACTGGGAGTACCGCGCCATCCACCGATGTTCGACCAGAACGCCCTGCCTCAGGATTCCCGACGCAGAGACCTGTGCAGACATTTCGTTGCCCACCATAAGCCTGGCCAGCACAGAGAGAGGTGCCTCCAGGCGTCCCGCACACAGGTATCCGATTTGGTCGCCGGTATACGTCGTGGCCCGGTAGTACGGATTGAGGAACGGTGAGACGAACCTGAGATCCTTAAGATAGTCGAGCAGTATGCTGATGTGGGCGAACCTGGCATGCCGTGACTTGAGCGCGCCTACGTAACTCGCGATGATGAAATGCAGGCGCGCGTATTGCTCTTCGTGAAGTCCGGCAGCGAAGGATCCGTCGAGAAGAATCACCCGGTGTCCCAGAAGGTGGACCAGCTGAGCCTTCCCCTCCGGTGGAGCACCCAGCCCTCGCTCCTCACCGAGGCGAGTCGGCCGACCGAGCCCGAAGCCCGGTGGCCACCGGCGCGGACCGCCTTCCAGCGGAACCGTGCCTTCGACGCGCTCACGGCGTGGGGACATGCATCAGCGGCCCGGAGAACGCGGACGGCCTGAGCGCCCGCGAACCTCGTGCCCGCCGCACGGCCGATCGCGCGTGCTCGACGGGCGACTGGGCGGGCGGTTGCGCCGAAGACCCGCCGCCTGGACCGATCTCGCAGTCGAGGTGGAGGACCAGCGCCGATCCCGGGACGTTCGTGGTGATGATCAGCAGCAGGGGCGGCGCCGCGGTGGATCTGTGCTCGCGCGGGGTGGCAGTCACGGGCACCCGCGACTCCGGCTGACGGTACGTGTTCGCGTTCCGACATCAGGGCCGCGGCGAGCTGCCGGCGCGGCGTTCCCGGGCCGGCAGGCCAGCCACCCGGATGCGAGCCGACACGACTCGGCAGACCCTGGGAGAAGCGGACCACGGAGGCAGGCCATGAGTGGCGAGCACACCCGGGCGCCAAGCGCGATCGTCCATATGTCCATATCCGGCAGCCCGTCCGCAGCTCAGGCAGTCGCCGACGCTGTGGGGCAGTCGTTCAGGCTGACCACTGCCCCGGACCCGGTGACGGCCGGCGATTACGCGGCGCCGTCCGAGGCGGTGAATCGCGAGCGATGGCAGGTCGATACGGCCGCACCGATCGAAGACGCTGCTGCACAGCCGGTCGCCCCTGCGGCCCCGGGAACCGGCTCGGTGAGGGTGGAACTCGGCGGGCGACCCGATGCGGTTCGCAAGGTCATGGCGCTGATTCGGGGGTGCTATCGGTCAGGGCCGCCGGCAGGTGTGTCACAGGGGTTCGAGGTCTGGCCGGAGGATCGCCTCAAGGACGCCGAGTAGCGCAGCCACCGGTGGTCCGCCGGACCCGCGTCGGGCGAGGTCAGCGCCATGTCTCAAGACCGGCGCCTGCTACGAGTACCTGACGTCGACCTGTCCGTCCGTGGAGGAGGGCGCCGGCCGGAGGGGGGCGGTGACGGAGGTGAGGTTGTCCTCGGTCTGGAGCCGGATCTCCTGGTGAGCCCGCTGTGACCGGATCGTGAGGACCTTCGAAGCCGGCAGTGGAAGTGCGGCTCAGCGCGCCGGGCGCCACATGGTGGTGACGACCGGCCCGGCGTCGGTGGTGATCCGGTCCCGGGGGACGAAGCCGGCCCGCTCGTACCGGGGGAGGTTGGCCGGGTTGGTCGACTCCAGGTAGGCCGGCGCGCCGAGCGCGTCGACACGGTTCAGGACCTCCGCGACCAGGCCCATGCCCAGTCCTCGGCCCCGGTGATCCGGATGCGTGGCGAGCAGGGTGAGGTAGAAGTGCGGTTCGTCGGGGTGCGCCTCCTCCAACTGGTCGCAGATCCGCACGATGTCCGCCGACACCTGCGGCCCCGCGACCTCCGTGAGGAAGTCGTCGAGCCCGGCCGTCTCGGCGTCGGTCAGCTCCGTCCCGCCGGGCGGGATCCACAGCGCCATGGCTTCCAGGCCTTCGGTCACGAACAGCCAGGGGTACCGGAGTGCGGAGGTTACGTACAGCCGCCACATCGCGGCGGCCTGCTCGGCGCGGCGGGTGCGGTCCGGGAAGACCGGGCCCCACAACGGGTCCTCGAAGAACGCGGCGGTCAGGATGTCGACGACGGCGTCGACGTCGGCCGGTTCCGCGACGCGGGCCGGTACGGGCCGGTATGCGAAGGGCACCACTCCACAGTAGCCAGGCCCTGCCCGACCTCGCGCACGCCGCACCGCTGCCTGATTCGCTTCAGGCGTTCGGCCGCGTCCGGCCGCGTCCGGCCGGGCATCGTGCCGGACCGGCGCCGGGCTTTCAGGCTGCACCGGGTGACCGGGGCCCGTGCGGTCCGCGTGGCCTTCTCCACCCGGGCGTGGTCAGCTGCCGAAGGCCCGGGGTACCCACTGGTCGAGGTGGTCGGCGACCGGCCGCAGCTCGGTGGCGAGGAGCTGCTGCTGCGCCGCCGCCCACGGTTCGGCGAGAACGGTGGCGATCGCGCCGGGGAACGTGGAGAAACGGGCGCAGGCCAGGACGGAGGCCCGCAGCCGCGGACCGCATGTCCTCGTCCTCTCCCCGCCGGGCGGTCACCGTTCACGTAACCGCCTCGACGACGGCCGCACCCGGCTCACCACCTGGCACATGCACAGGAACCGCCGCGAGGACCGACCGGCACCCGGCGCACGCCGGAGGGCCGCCGCGGAACACCGCGGCGGCCCTCGTCGCCCTGCGGGTCAGGAGCTGCCGGGTGAGATCCGGCCGCGCCACCCGCCGCTCTCCATGCCCTGGTCCTCGACGAACGACTTGAAGCGCCGCAGGTCGCCCTTGACCCGGCGGTCGACCATGCCCATCATGTCGGCGGCCTTCTCGGCGATGCCGTCCGGCTCGAAGTCCATCGCCAGCCGCACCCTCGTGTGCTCGCTGTCGAGGCGCTCGAACGTGACCACGCCCATCTGCTGCACGTCCCCGCCCACGGTGCGCCAGGCGATCTTCTCGTCGGGCAGCTGGTCGACGATCTCGGTGTCGAACTCGCGGCTCACCCCGGCGACCTTGGTGCGCCAGTGGTTGTGCCGCTCATCGATCTGGGTGACCTCCTCCACACCCTCCATGAAGCGTGGGAAGTCCTCGAACTGCGTCCACTGGTTGTACGCGGTGTGCAGCGGAACCTCCACCTCGACGGACTCTTGAACCATGCTCATGCCGGGCCTCCAGTCTTCTCGTCCAACAGGTCCGCGGGGCGTCTGCCCGACCGGTCCGGGTTCTAACGGGCCGGCGTGCGTGTCGTGCACGGCCCTCGCCCGGCGTTCCGCCGATGATGGCCCGATGACCGATGTCCCGTCCGACACCGATGTCCTGCCGGAGGCCGCTCTGGCGAAGCTGACCGAGCTGCGGGACCTCGCGGTCGGCGCCGTGCAGGCTTGGGAGGCCGGTGACCGGCAGGCCGCCCACCGCGCGGTGACGGCGGCGACCTCGGCGGCAGCCACCGCACTGGGCGTGCTGGTGGCCCTCGACAGGGACGTGGACCGCGGTCGGGCCGAGCCCGACACCCCGCCGGCGGCGGGTCCGGTCGGTCATTGGTGGGGCTGATGTCGTTTCGCTTCCGCCCTGTGGCGCAGCCTCTAAAGGGAGAGGGTGCCGCGCCGACCCTCCCGGTAGCGGGCGGCCGCCCCCCTGCCGCCGACGAGGAGGTGGTCCGTGATGCCCGGTGCCACCCGTTCCGAGCCCACGCCTCAGGGCCGTCCGCCGCCCGCTCCCACGTCCCCGGCACCGACGGCACGGACACCGACGACACAGGCACCGGACGCTGCCGTGTCGCGACAGCCCGCGGACACGGCGTACAGGGCATGGCTGAGGCTGGCCGGTCTGAGCGACGGCGATCCGCCACGGGAGGTCCGGGTGGCTGCCGGCGTCGTGGACACGGTGACGACCGACCTGTGGAGGGCCGTCGTCGACGGTGTTGCCGTCTGCCTCCGCCGGACGGAGGTCCCTGCCCCGCTGTCGCCGGCCCGCCCGACGCGGGTGCTGGTGCAGATCGCGCTCGCCGCCCTCCCCGACACCACGGATCAGGACACCGGCAGGCAGCACACGGGTGAGGGGGACGCCGCCGCCCCCGACACGGTGCGCCTGGCGGTCGCGTTCATGGAGACCCACGCGGCCGACCACATCGTCCTCGCCGACCTCGCCGCGGCCGCCTTCGTGACTCCGCGCGCCCTGCAGTACGCGTTCCGCCGCCACCTGGACACCACACCCCTGACCCACCTGCGGCGGGTCCGCCTGGACGGGGCCCACCGGGACCTGCTCGCGGCCGACCCGGTGACCAGCACCGTGAGCGAGATCGCCGCACGCTGGGGCTTCGGCCACATCGGCCGGTTCGCCGCTCTCTACCGCGAGATGTACCGGTCCGCCCCCCGCACCACGCTCCGTCTCCCGGTCTGAGACGGCCGATACAGGTGCAGCCGAGGCCGCCGTTTTCCGGCCGGTCGGCTGGGCAGCCGCAGGGCAGGGACGCAGCACGGACCCTCGGCGGGAGCACGCCATGACTCCGGCCCGCCCGGGTCGGCGGCCCCACGGACCCCGGCTCGACGACCCACGGAAGGACGGAGTCCCGGGCCGAATCCGCTCCGGCGGGCAGAACCGGGTCGCGGCGGCACGACGCCGAGCCGGCCCGACGACCCGCTCCGCGACGACCCGCCCGGGACGAGCCGTCCGGCGGGCCCACCGCCAACCCGCACCACGTCACCGCTCCCACCGACACGGAGAACGCCATGGACCTCGGCTTCCTCGCACCGCTGATCGGCAGGCCCGGCCCCTGGGCCACGGTCTGCCTGGACACCTCCCGCACCACCGAGGACGCCCAGCAGCGGCAGGTGCTGCTGCAGCGGACAGCCGTGCGGGAGCTCGCCGACCGGGGGGCCGACCCCCACAGCTGCCGCGCCGTCGCGGAGCACCTCGCGGGCGAGCCGGCCTCGGGCTCGCCGCCGGGCCGGGCCCTGTTCGCCGCCGGCGGGGAGGTCGTGCTCGACGTCCCGCTGACCGGCGCACCCCCGGTCGTCGAGACCGCCTGGGGGCCGCTGCCGCACCTTGCCCCGCTGCTGGGCCGTCTGGAGGCCGCGGACGCAGACTGTCTGGTCGCCGCGATCGACCGCACCGGGGCGGACCTGGAGATGCGGCGCCTCGGCCGGGCCGAACCGCTCGGCACGGTGGACGGCGCCACCTGGCAGGGCAGGGGCCACCGCGCCCCGCCCACGGACCGCTACGAATGGCACTACCGGCACCGCGAGCAGGACGCCTGGGACCGGTCCGCGGACACGATCGCCGGCCACCTCGTCGAGGCCCGCTCGGACTGCAACGCCCACCTGGTCGTCCTCACCGGCGACGCGCGCGAGCGGCGGGCCGTCCACGAGCGGCTGCCCAAGCACCTGCAGCCCCTCACCGTGGAGGTCGACGGCGGCGGCCGCGCCGGCGGCATCCACACCGAGACCTTCGAACGGCGGCTCGACGAGGCGTGGCAGGAGTTCTGCCGGCACCACGCGGACGAGATCCTCGAGCGGTTCCGCAACGGCACCGGCCGCCCCGGCGAACGCCGCACGGACGGCACGGGCACCGAGATCGCGGCGGGCGCCGCGGCCGAGGGCGTCCCCGCCGTCACGGCCGCCGCCCGGCAGCACCAGCTCGCCACCCTGCTGCTCGGCCAGGACGGTCCGGACACCGGCCGCGAGGTGTGGATCGGGCCCGAACCCGAGCACATCGGCACGGACCGCGGCGCCGTACGCAGCATGGGCGTCCCCCGTCCCGAACGCGCGCAGGCCGGCGACGCGCTGCTGCGCTGCGCCATCGCCTCGCACGCCGAGGCGATCACGGTGCCGGACGGCGCCGGGGGGCCGGTCGGCGGAGTGGGCGCCGTCCTGCGCTGGCGGAGCTGAGCCGAGCGTGGAAGGGGTCTGTACACCGCCGCGTGCGGGCCGGGCCGTGCCCGGCCCACCGCATACCGGTACGGCCGCTCCTGCCGCGTGCCCGGACCGCCTTCGGGGTCTCCGCGCCTGGGCCCTCTGAGCGGGCGTGACGGTGTCTCAGAGGCCTTTCCGTCGCACCGGCCCCGTCGAACCGCCGCCGGCCGCCGCCTGGTGCGTACTGTCGGGAGTGCCCGCCGTGGCCGGGGCCCGGGTGGCGGGCGATCCGGGTCCGTGGCACCGCTTCCCGTACCGGGGGACGCCCGAGATGAGTGACGCCCCAGATGAGTGAGAACGCCGTCCCCCCGACGATGCGCGCCGTGGCCTACCGCACGAGCCTGCCCGTGGACGACCCGGACTGCCTGCAGGACGTGGAGCTGCCGGTGCCGCAGCCGGGGCCGCGGGACCTCCTCGTCCGGGTGGAGGCCGTCGCCGTCAACCCCGTCGACTACAAGGTGCGGCAGAACGTCGACCCGGCGGGGGAGTGGAAGGTCCTCGGCTGGGACGCCGCCGGCACGGTGGTGGCGGTCGGCGCCGAGGTGGAGCTCTTCCGGGTCGGCGACGAGGTCAGTTACGCCGGGGCGATCGACCGCCCGGGGACGAACGCCGAGTACCACGCGGTCGACGAGCGGATCGTCGGACCCAAGCCCGCCTCCCTCTCCTTCGCCGGGGCCGCCGCCTTGCCGCTGACCTCGCTGACCGCCTGGGAGGGCCTGTTCGAGCGGCTGGGGCTGTCCGCCGCCGCCCCCGACCGTCCCGGCGCCCTGCTGGTGACGGCCGCCGCCGGCGGCGTCGGATCGGTCGTCGCCCAGCTGGCGCGGGCGTTGACCGGGCTGACCGTGATCGGTACCGCCTCCCGCCCGGAGAGCGCCGAGTTCGCGCGCCGGATGGGCGTGCACCACCTCGTCGACCACCACCGGCCGCTCGTACCGCAGCTCGCCGACGTGGCGCCCGACGGCGTGGACTTCGTCTTCAGCACGGCCGCCACGGACCGCAACCTGCCCGCCTACGCGGAGGCCCTGAAGCCGTTCGGTGCGATCGTGGCCGTCGACGACCACGACGCCCTGCCGGTCGGGGTCCTCAAGCCGAAGAGCATCGCCTTCCACTGGGAGTTCATGTTCACCCGCGCCCTGTACCGGACCCCCGACCAGGACAGGCAGCACCGGATCCTGGCGCGGGTGGCCCGCCTGGTGGACGACGGCGCGCTCACCACGACGGCCACCCGTGACCTCGGTCCCCTCGACGCCGCGAACCTGCGGGAGGCCCATCGCCTGCAGGAGTCCGGCAGTGCCATCGGCAAGACCACCCTCACGGGCTTCCGCCGATGACCCCGCGCCTCGCGCTCGGCACGGTTCCGGCTGCGATCTGCAGGGGCGTCAGACCCGGCCGGTGGGCTCGGGAACGGGCGTGTGACCCGGGTGCGCCACCACCACGGGCCCGCCGCCGCGGCCTAGGGTGGGCGGCATGACGAGCGACGACGGCGCGGAGCCCGACCTCACCCCTGCGGCCCGACGACTCGCCGACTGCTACCAGCGGCTGCTGGAACTCGTCGAACGGTGCAGCCGGTCGATGGAGGTCGGCGACTGGGTGATCCTCGCGGACGAGGCCGGTGACCTGTCCGTCACGGCGGACGAGGTCGCCTCCGCGGCCGAGGCGCTCACGCGCGACGAGGTCCCGACCAGGCCGGTGGACGTCCTCGCCATGGTGGAGCGGCTGTCCCGACCGCCGGAGTGAGGCCCGTTTCACCGGCGGCGCCGTTGCCACCAACGGCGCAGCGTGGCCTCGGCGGGGCCGTCGACCGAGGTGTGGCCGTCGACCGGGGCGAGGCCGTCGACCGCGGTGCGGATGCGGTCGAAGGTGACGATCTCGTTCGCGCCCTCGCCGGGCAGGGCGAGGCCGACGCACAGCAGCCGGAACCGGTCGTCCCCGAGCGAGAGGCCGATGAAGACCGGTCCCCCGGCGCACCCGTCGGGCAGCGGACCGTCCCAGCGGACGACACCGTCCGCGTCCCGTGCGATCGCGCCGCCGACGACGGCTTGCAGCCGCTCGCCCGCGTCCGCACCGACGTCATGGCCCAGGAGGTAGGCCGGCACCGGGCCGTCCCCGATCGCGGCGACGTCCTGTGCGGAGGCCGCGAGGCCCTCGGTGATCTCGTCGGTGGTCCACCGCCAGCCCTTGCGCTCGGCGTGGGCGTCGAGCCCGGCGGTCGGCATCACCGCCACCCCGAGACGGTCGAGGTGGGTCCAGCCGGCGGCGAAGTCGGTCATGAGGAGCTGCTCCGCGCTCATCGCCGGTTCGCACAGCTCGGCGCGGAGCGTCCACTGCGCGAGGTCGTACCGCGTCAGTGCTCCGGCGGTCACCAGGTACTGCCTGACGGTCTCGCCGTCGGGTGTGCTCCCGATCAGGTGGTTGTACCGGAACGCCGTCCCGTGGTTCCGGCCGGCGTTCGCCTGTTGGAAGGGCAGGGTCGAGCGGCCGGCGCTCTGCACGACGGCATTGACGATGTGGTGGCGGGGGGCGAAGGTTTCGGACATGGAGCCGGACACTACCGACCGGGCGCACGGCGGGCGTGATCTTTTCGCCGCCCGCGGCGGAGGCGGCCCGGAGTCCGGCAGGTCGTTCCGCCCGGCGTGGGCGGCAGTTGATCGACCGTGGTCCAATGCCCGGGTCGATCGACTGAGGGGGAGTCATGCGTCGTCGGGCGTTCATCGGTACGGGCGTCGGGGTGGTCGGGGCACTCGTCACCGGGCTGGCGTGGGCCGCGCGGTCCGAGGATGCGGGGGCCGAGGCGGCCGAGCGGGAGGTCCAGAACGGCCTCGAACCGGCAGGACTGCGCACGTGCCTGGAGAAGCTCGGCCCGGTGGCGGCCGCGCACTGGACGGAGGAGTCGACGGGTACGGGCTCCCGGGTTCCCGGACCCTCGGACTTCTTCCTCCAGGCGTTCCTGACCCTGGCCCCGGGCGGCGTGGCCCGACTGCTCGAGGGGTACCCGACGAACCCGGCGTCGCTGCCGCCGGTGCGTACCGCGGCCGAGGCGACCAAGCACTGGGACGAGATCCCGCCCGCACTGGCGGCGTTCGCCCCGAGCGGCGCCTCCTGGGTCGGCTCCGAGTCGCGCACGGCGACCCTGGTACGGGCGGACCATGCGACGCTCTGCTTCGACCGGGCGTCCGACACGGTCTACCTGAAGACCGTCAACCTGCACCTGCCCCACGCGTCCTGAGTGGGAAAGGGCTGCGGACCCACGGCCTCCGGCCGGTGTGAGGCGACGCCCTACGGCGTGTCATCAAAGGCGATCGGGCAGCCGTGGGGGGCGCGGGGGCACCCCGGGCCGAAGACTGGGGGGAACTGCGCGATTCGGATGCGGACCGCCGTGCGAATCCCGGCTGGGCTCATCTCACTGGGGTGCCCGCCCCCGGACTGCGAAGGTCCCCGCCCCCTGGATCACCCAGCCGGCTGCCCTTGGAAGACACTCCCCAGGACGCCGTGCGTCACGCAGCGCTCGGAGCGCGTTCAGGCGGGTGTGCGGTCCGCGAGCACGTTCCTCAGTTCGGCGGTCGAGGCCCGCAGGATGCCCGGCAGGTCCGGCCGGCCCGGGTCGTCGATCCAGCGGGCGAAGGCGACCTTGAGCACGGCGATCCCCGTCTCGGCGGCCAGACCGGCGGCGGGGTCGGGCGTGCCGCGGTCCCGCAGCGCGTCCGCCATCGCCTCGGCCAGCCCCGCGAGCTTGATCAGTTCGCGTTCCCGGAGTTCCGCGTGTGCCGACACGACGGCGTTCCGCAGTCTGACGCGTTCGGCGTTCGCCTGGAACTCGGCCCCCAGGGCTTCGAGGGCGGCACCGACCGCGTCCATGGCCGACGCGTCGGCCGGCGCCTCGGCGACGGACCGTGCCAGCAGTTCCTTCGCCATCTCCGTGCCGAAGAACAGGACTTCACGCTTGTCGGCGAAGTGCCGGTAGAAGGTGCGCTCGGTCAGGCCGGCCCGTGCGGTGATCTCCACGACGGTGGTCTGCTCGTACCCCTGCTCGGTGTAGAGCTCCAGTGCCGCCTGCGCCAGCCGGCCCCGTGCGTTCGGCTCCCATCGACCCATGCCGCGATCCTACGCGATGACAGGACCTGTCATCGCATGTACGGTGTGATGACAGAACCTGTCATCACTTTTGGGAGGCACTGCCATGCGGGTATTCGTCACGGGCGCGTCCGGATGGGTCGGCTCCGCCGTCGTCCCCGAGCTCATCGGCGCAGGTCACCGGGTGCTCGGGCTGGCCCGGTCCGACTCCTCGGCCGCCGCCGTCACCGCCGCCGGAGCCGAGGTGCTCCGCGGCGACCTGGACGACCTGGACGCGCTGACGGCCGGCGCGGCCGGCTGCGACGGGGTCGTCCACCTCGCGTTCATCCACGACTTCAGCCGCTTCGAGGCCTCCGTACAGGCCGACGCCCGCGCCGTCGAGACGCTGGCCGCCGCGCTGGAGGGCACCGGCAAGCCGCTGGTCGTCACCGCCGGCACCGCCGCGGTACCCGGGCGGACCGCGACCGAGCACGACACCTCCGCCCCGGGCTCACCCGCCGCCGGCCGGGACGCGAACGCCCGGGCGGCGCTCGACTCGGCAACCCGCGGCGTCCGACCGTCCGTCGTGCGGCTGCCCCGGACCGTGCACGGCGACGGCGACCACGGCTTCGTCGCCCACCTGGTCGCCGTCGCCCGGGAACGGGGAGTGTCCGGCTACGTCGGCGACGGGGCCGCCCGCTGGCCCGCCGTGCACGTACGGGACGCGGCGCGCCTGTACCGCCTCGCGCTCGAGCAGACCCCGGCCGGCTCCGTGCTGCACGCCGTCGCCGACGAGGGCGTGCCGGTCCGCGAGATCGCGGAGGTGATCGGCCGCCACCTCGGCCTGCCGACCGCCTCCGCCGCTGCCGAGGACTTCGGCTTCCTGGGCCGGATCCTGGCCGTCGACCAGCCGGCCTCCAGTGCGCTGACCCGCGAACTGCTCGGCTGGCGCCCCACCGGGCCGGGCCTCGTCGAGGACCTGGAAAAGGGCCACTACTTCGCCTGAGCACGCCCGCCGTCGCCCGCACCGTCCCGCCGTCCCCGCACTGCCACGGGGACGGCGGGGCAGCCCGAACCGGGCCGCCTCAGCGGCGTGTCCCCCCGGTCGCGGCCACGGCGCGGTCGAGTGCGGCGGCCGGGAAGGGCGTCCGTTTGCTCTCCGTGAGCAGCCGGCGGTGGAAGCCGTCCAGGACGGCCGCGGCCCGGGCGTGCCGTTCGATGATCGCCGCGATCTCCGGCAGCACACCGCCGGGCCTTCGACCCGCGATCCACCGCTGCAGGAACACGCCCATGTCGACGCCGCCCCCGACGGGGCCGACGAGGTGGTGACGGAGGAGATGGGTCGCGGCGTAGTGGCGGTCGTACGCGAGATGCTCCGCGAGGAAGCGCTCCTCGGCCGCCGAGAGCTCGAAACCCGAGCTCAGGGCCAGGCCGAAGTCGGCGAAGTAGATCAGCCGGCCGTCGGTCAGGAGATTGCCGAAGTGCGCGTCGAAGTGCACGAGCCCGCGCGAACTCATGAAGGCCGCTCCCCGCACCAGCACATCCTCCACCCACGGGTACGGGGATCCCTCGACGGCCGGTGCCGCCTGCCTCTCGTGCAACCACGCACCGAGTGTCTGCGGTACGTGCTCCAGGAAGAGCACCAGGCTGTGGGAGGACCGGCCGATGGCCTCCAGCCGCTCGCGGACGGCCCCGGAGTCCTCCCAGTGGGCGACCGCTCCGTCGATGCCCCCGAACGCGTCGACGAAGCCCTCGGGCGGGGAATCCGGCAGCACACGCCAGTGGTACAGCAGCGGAAAGCCTTCGTACCGCCTCCCCAGGACCCAGTTGGTGGTCATGATGTGGACGGCCAGCTCCCGCCAGGCACCGAAGCCGGCCGAGCCCACCCCGTACTGGTAGAACAGCGGCAGACCGAAGAGGTTCGCCGTCGACCGGACGTTCTCCGGCCGGATCTCGACGTCCGTCAACGGCACCCGCTTGACGAAGACCCGTGTCCCGTCGACGTCCAGTTCCGCGGACCTGCCACCGATCCCGGACCCGACCGGAGAGGCGGACGCCAGGACGTCACCGAGTCGCCGGTCACTCAGCAACGACAGGCGGGTGGCCACCGTCCCACGGGCAGCGAGGCGCTCGGCGTACGGGGACTCGCAGCGGCACATCGACGGCTCCTCGGTGCCCCGACCGGGGCTTCGACGATCACTCGAACGCGATCGACCCTACCCGGACATGACGGGCCATCAGGACAGCCGTCGACGGACCTCGACCGCACCTGGCCCGGTGCCGTGGGCGGGATTCCCTGGTGCGGCCTGCGTCGGTGTGGCCGACGTCGGTCGCCCGGTCACCGTCGGGCGAGACGGCGTTCGCCGCCGGCCCCGGGCTGGTAGTCGAGGTGATAGTGGGCGAAGACCTCCGGTTCCCGGTCGGCGGGCAGGACCCCGTCGGTGTCGATGGCCGGCGCGTCCTTCACCAGGGCCTTGGGGTGGGCGACCTTGAGGTAGCCCGGCCCGGCGACGGCGCCGTCGAGCGGTACGAACACGAGCCGGTGGCGGGTCGGCAGGCCCACGGTGACCGTGGCGAAGGAGGGCTGGTCGGTCGCCGTGTCGACGTAGACCGACTCCAGGATGCCGATCTTCTTGGCGTCCTGGTCGACGACATCGTGCTGACGCCACTCGCGGATGTCTGCCAGCTGGATCATTGCGCCCTCCAGTCCACCGTTCCCCGTCGCCCGTCGCCCGTCGCCCGTCGCCCGTCGCCCGCCGCCCAGGCCGGGCGGCCGTCCGACGGGGAACGTCTGCCCGTCCCGGCCGTCGGTAACCGGCGCAGGCAGACCGTTCCACCGACTCCCGGCCGGGGTCCCCGGGCAGCCGATCGGCATCGGCCGCGGTGTGCAGGGCTACCGGGTGGGTCGGCGGCCGTTCCTGCGGACGCGCGCGCCGCCGAGGGCGAGGGCGACCAGCAGGACGAGGATGCCGATGAACAGGAGGTACAACAGGCCGTCCGCGGCCACGCCGATGAGACCGAGCACGATCGCGACGATCACCAGGAAGAGGATCCATGCCATGGAGGTTCGCCTCCCGCCGACGAGATGACGGTGCGCGGGACCGCGCCGCCCACGACGGCGGTCGGGGCGGCGGTCCCGGCAGCAGGCCCGCGGTTCAGGCCCTGCTCGAGGCTCGTGCCCAGCCGGCGCCCGTCGATGCACGGCGGCGCCGGTGACCGGGGGACCGTCGACGCTGCCGCTCGCCCCCGGGCCCGGGCTACGGCGTGACGTGAACGGCGATCGGGCAGCCAGAGGGGCGCGGGGAACTGCGCCATGCGGATGTGGTCCGCCGTGCGAATCCCGGCTCGGCCCGTGCCACTACGGTGCCCGCTCCCGGACTGCGCAGTTCTCACCCAGACTTCGGCCGGGAGGTGCCCCACGCACCCCTGAATCAACCACCCGACCGCCCTTTGACGACACTCCCCGGGCCCTTGTGCCCGGGCCGGGCGGCCCCGCGGACGGGCGAGGGCGACGCATCGGAGGTTTGCATCGCGCGGTCCGGTGACAGCGGTCTGAGCCGCCCCTAGCATCGGCACACCGCCGCGACCGTCGCGCCGAACGGGCGGCCGGCCGAGCAGTGGCCGACCGCCCCGCGGGTCCCGGGGCGCGCCCCACCGCTGCCCCGGGACCGTCCACGGCTGTGCGCCCGTGCCGAGGCCCGGTGTGCCGGCATGCCGCTGTCCTGCATCGCGGCGACGGCCGGGAGGTGCCCCCACGCGCCCCTTGTCGGTTCCCAGCCGTTGACGACGCGCTCTGCGCCCGCCAGCCGGACGGACCCTAGGTCACCGGGTCGGCGGAGGCCCGGGCGGGGGCTGTGACGGTGTCGTGGGGGCTGAAGGTGCGTCGGTAGGCGGCGGGTGAGACCCCGAAGGCCGTACGCATGTGGGTGCGCAGGGAGTTCCCGGAGCCGAGGCCGGCCCGGTGGGCGACCAGGTCGATCGGCAGGTCCGTGGTCTCCAGCAGGTGCTTGGCCATCTCCAGGCGCTGGACGGTCAGCCACTGCACCGGGGTCATGCCGACCTCGTCGCGGAAGCGCCGGGTGAAGGAGCGCAGACTCATCCGCGCGTGCTCGGCGAGCCGGTCGAGGGGCAGCGGCTCGCCGAGGTGCTCCAGCGCCCAGGCTCGGGTGGCGGTGGTGCTGGCGACGGTGGGCTCGGGGACGGGGCGGTCGATGTACTGCGCCTGCCCGCCGTCCCGCCACGGCGGCACCACGCACATGCGGGCGGCCCGGTTGGCGACCGCCGCGCCGTGGTCGCGGCGGATCACGTGCAGGCACAGGTCGACGCCGGCGGCGACCCCGGCGGAGGTCAGTACGTCCCCGTCGTCGACGAAGAGGACCTCCTCGTCGACCCTGACGTCGGGGAAGGCCCGGCGGAAGTCCGGGGCCAGGTTCCAGTGCGTGGTGGCCGGCCGGCCGTCCAGCAGGCCGGCCGCGGCGAGCACGTAGGAGCCGGTGCAGATCGACACCAGCCGCGTGCCTGGCCGGATCCCGGCGATGGCCGCGGCGACGGCGGGCGGCAGCGGGCCGCCGTGGCCCAGTTCGGGCATGGCGTGCGTGGGCGGGACGATCACGGTGTCCGCGGCGGCCATCGCCTCGGGCCCGGCGGCCGGCTGCACGGTGAAGCCGGCGTCGCTGAGGACGGGTGCGCCGTCGGCGGTGCAGACCGTGACCTCGTACAGCGGACGCCCCTCGGCGTCCTCGGCGCTGCCGAAGACCCGGGACGGGATGCCGAGCTCGAAGGGCGGGACCCCGGGCAGCGCGAGCACGGCGATCCGGTGCCGTCGGACCGGCGAACCCGGCGTCCCGTCCCGCTCGCTCTCCGTCATCGCCGTCCGCGTTCCACTCATGGCCAGATCCTGTCACATAGTGGCCGAACGGCCAACACCATGCCGGGCCGTCCTGCCGGATCGTGGACTGCGTCGCCGGGGGACACCGGCGCACAGGGATCGGAACGACGCTCGAACCGGCGAGTGACCGACGAGCGGAACGAAGAACGAGGCGGAGAACATGCGTGCAGTGGTCGTGGAGCAGTGGGGCGGGCCCGAGAATCTGGTCGAGCGCGAGGTCGAGCGTCCCGAGCCCGGGCTGAACGAAGTCCTGGTGCGGGTGCACGCGGCCGGAGTGAACCCGGTGGACTGGAAGGTCCGCGCCGGCGGCGCCCTCATCGAGTGGGGCGCGGTGCCGGCGGTCGGCTGGGACGTGTCCGGCACGGTCGAGGCCGTCGGCCCCGGCGTCGGGATCTTCCGGCCGGGCGACGAGGTCTTCGGGATGCCGCTGTTCCCGCGCCAGGCCGGCGGCTACGCCGAGTACGTGGTCGCACCCGCCCGGCACCTCGCCCCCAAGCCCGCCGGCCTGACGCACGTGGAGGCTGCGGCACTGCCGCTCGCCGCGCTGACCGCCTGGCAGTCCCTGGTCGACGCGGCCGACGTCCGCCTCGGGGAACGGGTGCTGGTGCACGCGGCGGCCGGCGGCGTCGGCCACTTCGCCGTGCAGATCGCCAAGGCCCGCGGCGCCTACGTCATCGGCACGGCCAGCGCCGGCAAGCACGACCTGGTGCGGGAGCTCGGCGCGGACGAGATGGTCGACTACCGCGCGGTCCGGTTCGAGGACGTGGTGTCCGACATCGACGTGGTGCTGGACGGCCTCGGCGGCGAGACCGCCGAGCGCTCCCTGACGGTCCTCCGGAACGGCGGCCGGCTGATCACCCTGCCCGGCCCGGACGACGTCCCCGCCACGCGCGACGGGGTGCGGGCGGCATGGGTCTTGGTGGAGCCGGACCACCTGGGCCTGCGCGAGATCGCCGCCCTGGTGGAGCGCGGCGCGCTCAAGCCCGTCGTCGAGACCGTCCTGCCGCTGGCCGAGGCCGCGAAGGCGCACGAGATCGGCGAGCAGGGCCGCACCACCGGCAAGATCGTCCTCACGGTCGACTGAGCCGGGGCCGGCCAGCCGGCGCGCTCGGGCCCGGCGAGGTGCCGGTCCCCCGGCCGCGCGAGCGAGTTCACCCGGTGGCGTCGCCGTGGTGGGCGGTGGACCCGCCGGCGCGGCGGCGCCCCGGGTGGGGCGCGCGACGAGAATGGGCCGCATGCACGCCGTGCAGGAGTACGTCGAGGCGATCACCCCGGAGCACCGCCCGCTGTTCGTCCGGGTGAGCGGCCTGATCCTGGAGGCGTTCCCGGGGACGAGCCCGACGCCGTCGTACGGGATGCCGACCTACCGGCTCGGCCATCGCAGGCGACACGTCGGCGCGTGGCGGCGCGGCGTCCCGATGTACGGCCGGGGGAAGGACCGCGACGGGGGCTTCACCGCCCGACACCCCGCGCTCGTCAGCGGGCGGGGCACCACTCGGCTGCGGCCCGAGAACGCGGAGGGCATCACCGACGACGAGCTGCGCGACCTCGTTCGCGCAGCACTGGAAGCATGAGCGAACCCGCCGCCGAAGCGGCCCTGACCCCCGTCGGAGCCGTCCGAGCCGGTGACCGGGCAGGGGCGGACAGCTCGTACCGGCGCCACGAACCGCCGCCGCCCCTCCCGTGACGGGGTTCCCGTTGGACCGTCAGATCCGCTCGGACCGGTGGCATCCGAACGGTCTGCGGTCGAATGTCTTCGTGATACCTTCTGTGCCGCCGTGCGCTACCGCGAACTCGAGGAGGTGAGACCGATCAACGCTGTGACAGGTCGGGCCTCCCTCCCCCGCATGGCCCAGGGACGCCCGCAGAAGGCATCCCGAAAGGCTTGGCACGTTCATGCGCTTCACCATCGAATCGTCGTCCCACGGCGTCCGTGAACAGCTCTTCGACCTGGGCGACATCCCCGGTGTGCTGTGGACCCCGGAAGGCGCCGCAGCCGCCCGCCCCCTGATCGTGCTGGGGCACGGCGGCGGCCGGCACAAGAAGGACCCCGACATCGAGGCCCTGGCTCGCCGCCTCACCGCCGAGTGCGGCTACGCCGTCGTCGCGGTCGACGTGCCGGGACACGGAGACCGGCCGGTGGACGAGGAGTTCAACCGGATCGCGGCCGAGAACCAGGCCCGTGCCGAGGCGGGGGAGGACCTCGCCCGGCTGATCGCCGACTTCCAGGCGTTCGTGGCCCGCCGGACCGTCCCTGAGTGGCGGTCGGTCGTGGACGCGGTCCAGCAGGTCGCGCACGTCGGCGCCGGACCGGTCGGCTACTGGGGGGTCTCCCTGGGCTGCGGGCTCGGGGTCCCGTTCGTCGCGGCCGAACCCCGCGTCCGTGCCGCTGTCCTGGGCCTCGGCGGGGCCCTGGCCTCCGCCGGCGACGCCGCGAGGATCACGTGCCCGGTCGAGTTCCTCCTCCAGTGGGACGACGAACGGGTGCCGCGGGCGGCCGCCCTGGCACTGTTCGACGCCTTCGGCTCGGCGGAGAAGAGCCTGCACGCCAACCCCGGCAAGCACGCCGAGGTCCCGGCCCACGAACTCGACAGCACGTTGCGGTTCTTCACCCGCCACCTCGGCCGACACCACCCCGGGCGGGCGTGACGGCGGAGTGGCCGGACACTGGCGTCCGACGGAACACAGCTCCTTGGCCGGGGTACTTCGAGGGCGATGCTTACGATCCGGTACGGCCCCGTGGTCCCACGGGCCCATGGGGCAGGCACGAAGGACCTATGGACCGCTGGAACTCGTCGACGGGCGCTGGGTGGTGGGAGACCCCCACCGGCCGGACGGCTGCCGGGTGGAGTTCCGCCCGGAGGGGATGGTCAGGCACGCCCGCGGCACGGAGGACGAGTCGATCCCCTGGTCCCGGGTCATGCCGGGGATCGGCATCCGGATCGGGCAGGGGACTTTCGATCGGGCTACCAGGGTGAGTTGGGGTTGACGAGTCTGCTCGGCGGACTCCCCGGCCCCGTGACGAAACCCCCGGACCGTCTCGCTGCTCCTCCGTCCCGCCGACGGCGGCGCCGCGGGGCCGGGCCGGACAGTACGTCAGCGGCGTCGTCCGCCCGCGCCCCGTGTCCGCCCGTGAACCGACCCGGCGGCGGGTGCGGTCAGTGGGTCCTGGTGGTGACGACCGGACTGCAGTGTTCCGGGCAGGGGGTGGGCTTGGCCGCGGCGGTGGCTGGAGGGCCAGGGTGAGGCGCCGCCGGTGATCATGAGGGCCTCCCGGATGCCGACCGCCCATCGATGCCAGCGCTTCACCCCGGCTTGCAGGCACCGGTGCGGGAGGTTTTCATGGCCTGGGGCGTGCCTTCCGGCTGGGGGCAGCTGTTCCGGCGACTGCGGAGCGGCTCTTCAGCACCCGGGAAGCGTGGGTTCCGGACGGTAAGCCCCGTCGCCCTGCAACCGTGCCACCGACCGCTGGAGGCGGAGATGGGCAGCGTGGAGGGGTCGGCAAGGTCCACCGGAACTCCGCCGGTGAGGGCCGGCGAGATGCGACTTGAAGTGGTGGTGCTGCCGGTCTCCGACGTCGACCGGGCCAAACGGTTCTACGGGTCGCTGGGGTGGCGGCTGGACGCCGACCTTGCGGTCGAAGAGGGCTACCAGGTGGTCCAGTTCACCCCGCCGGGGTCTCTGTGCTCGATCATCTTCGGCAAGGGCGTGACCGCTGCCCCGGCCGGCTCCACCCAGGGCCTGCAGCTCACCGTCCACGACATCGAGGCGGCCCGGGCGGATCTCGTCGAGCGCGGAGTGGACGTGAGCGAGGTGTTCCACGACATCACGGGCGTCTTCCGCCACGCCGGAACACGGGGGCGCCTGGACGGCCCGGCCCCCGGGCACGCGGACTACGGCTCCTTCGCGTCGTTCAGTGATCCGGACGGCAACGGTTGGCTGCTCCAGGAGATCAGGACGCGCCTGCCGGGCCGCTGACGGGATAACGGAAGGAGATCGGCAGTGACCACCCGGACTCACGAGCCCGAACTGCTCGGCCGGACCGTCGTCGTCATCGGCGGCAGTGCCGGCATCGGGTTGGAGACGGCCAGGCGCGCCAGGACCGAGGGTGCCGAGGTCGTTCTCGTCGGCCGCGATCCCGGCCGGTTGGAGCGTGCCGGCAGGGAGGTCGGCGCGCGGCGCACCGCGGCCTTCGACGCAACCGCGCCCGAGGCCCTGGCGACGTTCTTCCACGACCTGCCTGCGCCGGTCGACCACGTCATGGTGACGGCCGGCGGGCCGAGTTACGGGCCGCTGCTCGCGATGAGCGCCGCACAGGTACGGGACGCGCTCAGCGATCACGCGGTGCTGCAGCTGGAGGTCGCGCGCAACGCCGTCGGCCGGGTGAGACCCGGGGGCAGCCTGGTGTTCATGGGCGGCACCGGCGCACGGCGCGTCGCCCGCGGTCTCGGGGTCGCCTCCGCGGCCACCAACGCACTGCCCGCGTTCACCGCGGCCCTCGCACTCGAACTGGCGCCGATACGCGTCAACCTGATCGCGGCCGGCTTCGTCGACACGCCGCTGTCGGCCTCGCTGCTGGGCGACCGGATCGAGGAACGCCGCGCCGAGCTGCGCGCGACGCTGCCGATCGGCCGTGTCGTCGGACCGGCGGACGTCGCCGCGTTGGCCGTGCACCTCATGGTCAATACGGCCCTGACCGGTGCGACCTACGACATCGACGGCGGACAGCAGTTGGTCTCCTGACGGCCATGCTGCCGGCAGCGGCGCCGACCTGACGGCGGAGCCGGTCGGACCGGTGGCACGGCCCGGACGGTGTTCGCGACGTGCGGTCAGGGCACGGTGGCGAGGTAGTCGGTGATTCCGACCCGGTCGACCATCTCGGTGACGAGGCCGGTGGGGGCCGCGGCGACGGCACCGCCCGCGCCCGTGACGGCCGCCGCCGAGCGGTCGGCCGCCTGGTCGGTACCGAGCCCGGCGTGGGCGCCGAGGACCGCGCCCAGCATCACCCGGCCACGGAGGTCCGGAGGGCCGCTCTGCTCGACGACGTCGACGATCGCGACGGCGAGGCCGCTGGCGTCGGCGCGTCCGCGGATCGTGTCGGCCTTCGCGGTGGTGTCGGCGTTCGAGAAGACGAGCCTTGCGTACTCGGTCAGCTCCGGGCACCCCGCGCGCGACACGCACGGTCACGGGCGCGGCCGCCCCGGGCGCCGGTAGGCCGTGACACGCTGTGAAGCTGCTTTGGTGTGCAGCCCGGTTGTGTGTCGAACCGTCAGGCCCGGCAGTGACTTTCGGGACGAACGAGTTTAAAATCGAGTACGACCACGGGCACACGCATGAGCCCGGGACACCCGGAGCGGGCGCGGTGATGCCCGCGCCGCAGACGGGTGATCCGCTCACGCGGCAGCAACCGGCCGCCGGAGTCCCGCTCTCGTCCGCATGCCGTCCGCGGCCGATCCGTGAAGTCTCTGCACCTCCTTGCAATCGAGTTGTTGGTCATGCATCTCGGATTCGATCGTTCCACCTACCCCGGCAACGCGGTCATGCAGTCCCTCCGGGACAACACACCGCTCGCCTTCGCCGCCGCGTACCTCGCCCCGGCCCCGAGCCACCCCAACACGGCGTGGATGCCGGCCATACCGACCCTGATCGGCATGGGCTGGGGCCTGGCCCCCGTCTTCGTCGGCCAGCAGGCCCCGGGTGGCCCGGGATCCCACAAGCTCACCGCCGCCCAGGGCGTCGTGGACGCCCGGACCACCGAAGATCTGGGTCACAGTGCCGGCCTGGAGCCCGGTGCGGTCGTCTACCTCGACATCGAGGTCGGCGGACGACTCGCCGCGAACCATCTCGCCTACGTCGCCTCCTGGATCAACTCCGTCTCGGCCGACACCGGTTACAACCCGGGCGTGTACTGCTCGTTCTCCAAGACCGCCAGCCAGATCGCCACCGAGGTGGGCACCGTCCCGACCTGGGTCTTCCACGCCGTCGACGTGGGGCCGAGCCAGATCAACCTCGCCACCGAGACCCCGCGTGACCCGGCCCAGTCCGGATTCGCCGCCGCGCTGGTCTGGCAGTACCGGCTGAGCCTCAGCGGCGCCGTCAACCTCAACTGGATCGACTCCGGGACGCCCAAGCGCCTCCAGGAGGTCGACGTCGACTCGGCGACCTGCTTCGACCCGTCCCACCCCGACCGACCGGCCCCCGACGGAACCCCGGGACACGCGCCACACCTCGCGCACAGCGGGTCGCGCCACGGCGCCCACTGAAGTCCTGCCCGGCCCCGGCACTGAAGTCCCGCCCGGCCACGGCGCCTCGGCGCGGACGGAGGACGGTGCGGGAACGAGGCAGCCCAGCCGTGTCGGTGCGGCGGTGGGCGGGTAGCGTCCTGGCATGTGGGTAGCGTCCGGGCATGGAGATTGCCAACATCGTTCCGGAGAAGGTGGCCTGGGTTCTGGTGCGTGACGGGCGGGTGCTCGTGACACGCGTCCGCGGTCTGGACGTCTTCTACTTCCCCGGCGGGAAGCGGGAGCCGGGGGAGTCCGATGCCGAGACCCTGGCGCGCGAGATCGACGAGGAACTCCGGTCCCGGATCGACACGGCCACCATGGTGCACGTCGGTACCTTCGAGACGCGGAGGGATTCCGACGGAAGCACCGAGTTCCGGATGATCTGCTACACCGCCGAGCACACCGGTCCGCTGACCGCTTCGAGCGAGATCGCAGAGTCGGACTGGTTCGGCTACGCCGACCGTGCGCGGGTCTCGGCGGTGGACCGGATGGTGTTCGACCTGCTTCATGCCGCCGGCCGACTGTGCTGACCGGCCGACTGCGCTGACCGGCCGACTGTGCTGAAGAGCCGGTCCGGTCCGTCACCCGGGTCCGGGCCGGTGGGACCGGACCGAAGCTGCGTCCCACCGGCCAGGCGTGCCGTTCGAGCGTGCAGGGGGAGGGTCGGGGCAGGGGACTACGGGGCCGGGCTGATGGTGCCGTTCAGGTCCATCTCGAAGACGCCCTCGGTCTTGCCGTCGACCGCGTGGTGCTTGAGCCAGTGCTTCGACATGTTGTGCAGGTTGCTGTGCTGCACCTCCCAGGGCATCGAGTGGCCCGCGCACTTCACCGTGACGAGGATCTTGTGGGCTCCCGTGATGGCGTCGTAGAGGGCTGGAACGTGGAAGTCGAGGGCGGGATTGGCGGGATTGGGCGGCGTGGTGTTGGCCGTCTGGTCGTGCTCGCCGTGCACGATCAGCACGGGCACGCTCCCGCCGAGGACGCCGCCCTGCGCGGCGGTGGTGCTGTTCCAGCCCCAGGACACGAAGTTCCGGTACCGGCTGGCGCCCGCGGGCTCGCCGGAGGCCAGGATCTTGCCCCAGGTGCGGCCGATCGGATCATTGTCCATCAGCGCGTCCCAGACGACGTCGAGCATGCCGGGCTCGCGCTGGCCCGCACACTTCAGTTCCTTCGTCCAGGCCGTGTCGAGGGGGGTGCGGGTCAGTACGTGGGTGGGGAAGCCGGGTGCCGGCAGGGCCGGCGGGTTCGACGGGCCGGCCGGCGGGAAGATCGGGGCGAGGAGGAACAGGCTGTCCACCTTCCCAGGATTCTTGACGGCGTACGGGCCCATGGCGAACGCGGCGGCCGACCAGCCGATGAAGGCGACCTTCGAGACGCCGTGCAGAGTGCGGATGTACTCGACGACGGTGCCGAGCTCGTCCTGGTCGCTCTGGGAGTTGGTCAGGACGTACGGGTAGCTCGCCGGGCGCGGGCCCATCAACGGGGGAGTGACGGCGGCCTGCTGCGCGGGATTGACGTTGCAGGGGTCCTCCATCCGGGGACGCGGCGACCGGCCCGAGCCCTGCAGGTCCATCATGAAGACGTCGTAGCCGGCCTTGGCGACGGCCTCGGCCCACCCGTACGAGGTGTGCTGGAGGTCGTAGCCGGCCAGCACCGGGACGCTCCTGCCGTGCAGCATGAGGACGGCCCTGCGGTTCGCCGGGGGTCCGGGCGGCGTGCCGTCGTGCTCGCGCACGAAGAGTTCGACCTTCTGGCCGGCGTTCGCCGGGACGGTGGAGGTGTGCGGGACTGCGTGATCGGTCGTGATGACGGCCATGGGAGGCCCCTTTCATCGGATGGGTGCAGAAGTGGCCCGTGTGCGGGCGGTGCGGCGGGTGTCCCACGGGCCGGTCCGGTGACGTACGCCCGTCGGCAGCGGTCCGTGCGCGGGTCGTGTGGGGCACGGTGACCGCCTAGCGTTCCTCGACGGCCGAGGGTGTCCGGGTCCGTTCCGCCATGGCCGTCCAGAAGCGGCCGAGCTCACGGTCGGTCATGCCCTGCCAGCCCGCCCTCCTGCGTCGGAGCGTGCGCCTCCTCAGGAGGGCCTGCTGTTGCCGGCAGAAGGGTTCGCGCAGCTCCGCGCCCGGCTGCGCCCCCTTCGCGGGGTACGGGCACAGCTCGAACTGGCAGCTGCGCAGGCAGCTCGTCCCCGGTTCGGCCGTCCCGGCCATGCCCACCGTGCGCTCGGGACGCAGCGCCGTACGGTCCTTCGTCAGGCAGGGCGGGAGCGTCGTGCGGTTGGTGCGCTCCAGCCGGCTGTCGACCAGCTGCCCGTCGCGTTCCGTGAGGTTGAGCAGCAACAGGATGTCGGCGAGGAGCTGTTGGGCGCGCGGATGCAGGGTGCTCCACCCCACCGACGGCGGAATCCAGAGGTTGTGCTTGCGGTAGACCGCGGGATCGGCCGGCTGGGAGCCGATGTTGGCCATGGTCCCCTTCTCGTCGATCCAGATGAACCGCTCGGGACGCCGGGTCTCCAGGGCGAGCGCCGCGAGGTCCCCGGCCTCGGCGACGAAGGGGTGCAGCCGGGTCCCTCCCCGCACCGTGAGCTCGTCCGCGGGCCTGTCGCCGGGGGCCTGCTCACTGCCCGCCATGCCGAGCCAGCGCTCCACGGCCTGCAGCGGGTCGGAGCCGGACCGCCGGCCGCTGTCGCCTCCCTCCAGGACCTCGTCGGTGCTGTCCGGGAGCTCCCACAGGCACAGCGCGTGGATGAGGGTGACCTGGGAGTACCAGTAGCGCGCGTGCGTCAGCATGTGCTCCGCCTGTTCGATCAGGTACTCCCGGGCCTCGTCGGAGGTCGCGGGGTGCCGGCTCCGGCGGTTCGCCGCACCCTTGAAGCCCTGGGCGAGGGCGATCTCCAGGGAGATGGGCAGGTCGGCGCGCCCGGTCGCGGGGTTGGGGGCGAGGTGCTGCAGCCAGAGGTCCATGCGTTCCCGTGCCTGGTCGCACCGGTCGCTGCCCACCGAGCCCACGATCATCGGAACCAGCCACGCCCTGGTGACGAACTCGCGCCAGATCTCTACGGCCGTCCGGGCGCCCCGCTCGGCGCTGTCCGGGGTGTCGGGAGAGCCGATCCGCTTCTCGCGTTCGGCGCTCTCCCTGTTCCGCTGGATCTCCATGGCCGTCCTGTACTGCTCCCAGGGGTCGTAGATCTCGGCCGCGGCCCCTTCCTTCCGCCGGGGCCACGGGAAGAGCCTGCGCAGTGCGTCGAACGCGTTGTCGCCGCCCGCGCCGATCTCCTGGGCGATGGCCAGCCTGACGGGATAGCTGGGCTCGACCCAGGTGACCCTCATCAGGTCGCCGTAGGCCGGCTTGGGCCACTTCTCGGGATCTTCCCTGTTCGAGCGGTCGAGCCGGCGTGCCACTTCGCCGAACGCGTGCACCAGCCGCAGCTTCGCCTCGTCGAGCGTCCTCGGGTCGCCGTCGACGATCTCCGGCCACCGTTGCAGGATGGTTCCGGCGAGAAGGACATGGGCCGAATCGTCGGCCTGACAGGTGTCGATCTCCAACGCTGCGGCGAACAGGTCGAGGGCCTTGTCGTCCCGGCGTTGCCGGCCCGCTTCGAGCAGCAGGTCGACCGTGGCGCGCTTCAGGGTCTCGCCCTTGCGGCGGGAGCGCAGGACCAGGGCGATGAGGAGCTCGCGGCCGGGTTCCTCGAGCGCCCTCTCCAGGAGCCCCGCGCCGTCCTGCTGGACGACGTCGAGGAAGGCGGACCCCAGATAGGCCTGCAGAATGCTGTGCGGGAACCGCACCTTCCGGCTCTGCGCCTCCACCAGCCCGAGTTGCTCACCCCGTGCCGCGTACCGGGACAGGGCGGTGCGCCAGCAGGACTCCTCGGCGTCCCCCGGCAGATCCCCGACGCGCTCGCGCAGCGCGCGGAGGATCGCCCGATAGGGGATCACCGCCGTTCGCGGCTGTCCGCCGTTCCCGTCCGCCCAGCTGATCAGCTCGTCGAACCTGACCTCCAGTCGGTCGTTGATCAGCCCGATGCAGGCCAGCGCCGAGATCACCGACACCGTTCTCTTCCGCTGCTCGTACGCGATGTCGAAGCGGGCCTGGAGATGGCCGCGGACCAGCGCCTTCATCCAGGAGTCCAGGAGGCTCAGCCGGATGCAGGTCCGGTCGCCGCCGCGGGTGTTGACGTGGTCCCACTTCTTGCTGCTCTCGAAGTGCTCCATGAGCTGGTGCTCCCGCAGCTGGCGGGCGATCTGCAGGTAGAGGGGCGACTCCGCGACCGCGGCCGTCTCGACGATCCAGTCCAGCCTGCGGCTGTCCACGCCGGGTTTGCGGTGCGCCAAGTAGCCGAGTGCGGCCTCCTCGCTGAGCGGTTCGAGGTCGATGACGGCAGCCTGGGTCCCTTCGAGCGCCGAGTGCGGACGCGAGGCGATCACCAGGGGGAGCTTCTGCTTCTGCGCCCGGCCGATCGCGCGACGGATCAGACTGTCCCGGTTCGCCTGGTCCTCGTCCTCGCAGAACGCCTCCTCGAGTCCGTCCGCGATGACCACGGCCTTGTCGTCCATGCAGAGCTGCCGCCACACCCGTTCGGCCTGGGCCCTGGAGATGACGCCCGGGTCCACCTCGTCGCAGAACCGCCTCTTGGCCAGCTCGCCGAAGTTCAGGTCGGACCCGTCGAGGTCGATACGCCGCAGGTGAAGGGGGACGGGAACGGCGCCGTTCTCCGCCAGCACCTGGGTCAGCTGTACGAGTACGGCCGTCTTCCCGCTGCCGACGCCGCCGACCAGCACGTACGGCCGGCGTCGGCGCCGGTCCCGCAGGGCCTGCGCGATGACCGAGCAGAGCTCCTGCCGGCCGACGACCTCGTCGACGATCGTGCCGGCCGTGGGCACCAACTGCCGCGGGTTCCTCCGCGCGGTCCGCCCGATCGGCCGGATCGTCTTCCAGCGCCGCACGCCCAGGAATACGGTCGTGCTCAGCGAGAGCACCAGGAAGGGGGTGGTGAAGCTGATGACCACGCTGCAGGACTGGCCGGTGCTGCGGCAGGTGTTCTCGACGAACCCGGCCCTTCCGCCGATGATCACGCTCACGGCCAGGGCCAGCCAGCCCAGGAGCAGCAACGTTCCGATCAACGACAGGGCCTTGAGGTAGTTCCCGGGCGTCCACCTCCCGCGCCATTGCCGAGGAATGGCCACCCGCTGCCGGGTCTCCTTGCGGACACGCCGCATCCGCCACCGTCGGAACACGCGGAATCTCAGCCAGGACAGGAAGCGCCTTCCCCGGACGAAGCGCGGCTCGCTCGGCGCCCTGAACCTCCCCTCGGGATGCCGGATGACCTGGTTCATCGGGGTCTTCCCTCACTGGCATCGACAACCGTCCGTCAGGACAGCCCGGCGGCGTCGGCGGTGAGAACGGAGCCGCGGACGGAGGTGTCGCCGTCGGCCGCCAGATTCGTCCAGGACAGGAAGACCTTCTGCGGAGAGCCGTTGCCGAAGACGGCGGCTGCGCTCAGGTCGAGCCGGTTCTTTGCGGTGCCGGAGCTCACCTGGACCTTGGGACCGATCTCGAGCTCGCTGTCCGAGCACAGCTGTGCCATCACGGTCGGCACGGTGTCGTTGGTGTCCGCGCTCTTCTCCACCCAGGCGAGGACGAAGCGTCCGCCCGGCAGTGCCGTCAGCGAGGGCGAGGTCCGGTGGAAGTGCTTCGGTGAACCCGCGAACGCCCTGGCGATGACGTCACCGTCGCCCGCCGGGTCGAGGATGCTGGCCACGGCGGTGGTCTGGGGGACGCCGAGGTCGCTCGGCACCGTGGCGTTGATGTGCGCGGCGACGAACCGTCCGTTGTCGAGGGCCGTCAGCACGCTCCGGCCCAGTCGCCCGAATCCCGTGACGTCGGCGTGGATCTCGTCCGTCCGGGGTGTGCCGTCGGACCCGAAGACCCGGTACCTCAGCCCGCCGCCGCCCACCGCCTCGCCGTCGGTCCAGGCGACCACGAAGTCCCCGGTGCTCAGCACCGTCGCGGCGGCACCGGTGTGGAAGGCCTCGCTGGTGCTGACGGCGATCTCGGAGCCCTGCCTCTGCCCGTCGGGGCCGAACCGCTGGGCGCGGACCCGTTGCTCTGGGCTGCCTCCCGTCCAGGTGACCAGGCAGCCGCGGTCGATCATGCGGGTGACCGTCGGCGGCCACGAGGCGTCGATGTCCTCGGTGCTGACCCGCACCGGCGGTCCTCCCGGGTGGGAACCGGCGAGACGTCGCAGGACCACGTGCGGAGTCGGCGGGGGCAGGTTGAACGGCTGCTCGATCCAGGCCGCGAAGGTCGCCCCGCCGATGGAGTCCACGAAGGGCCGCTGCCGGTCTGTGTTGTTGCCGGGCGGTGTGTCGCTGACGAGGAACTCCGACCCGAGCGGCGTGCCGGCGGTGTTGACGTGCCTGCCCTTGATGCCGGCATCGGCGCCGTCCGCCCACACGGCCGCGAACAACTCGCTGCCGAGCAGCGCGTCGGCGCAGGGCTGCGACTGGCTTCCGCTGACGGACGTGTTCACGGCGAAGTCACCCATGATCGTTCTCCCAGACGGTGGGCTGCGGCGGGCGTGTTCGCGCGCCCGGCCTACAGCCAGAATTCGACCCCGAACTCCACACTGACCGCGTGGTGGGTGGTGTCGGCCGGACAGGCGCCGTCGAAGTCGCCGTCACCGGCGAAGAACAGGACGCCGCACTTGCCGCAGACCTTCCAACCGGACTTGAAATGCTCGAAGGGACCCCAGCTGGTGGGAAGTTGGTAGGCGGTGCCGGCGGTGTGCGTACCCGAGGCCGTGCAGTGGTTGCCGCCGGCCTCCGTGGTGAACATGGCCTCGCACCGGGTGCAGTGGTTGAACCCTTCCGTCCAGCCGCTGACGACGGTGCCGTCCCCCCGGGTCGAGGGATCCTCGGTCATCTCGAACGCCCAGTCGCTGTTCGGAATGTGACGGCCGATGAACTCGGGTGGCGTGCCGGGCAGGGGATCGGCGGTGCAGGAGCCGTTGGGGGCGGGGTCGTACGGAGGCGGATCGTTCGGGGGTGGCCAGCCGCTGTAGAAGAGCGAGAGGCAGTTGTGGCATCCGGTCCAGCCGAAACGTGTGGGCATCGTGCGTCCTGTGACTCCTCGCGACGCTCCGCGGAGGCCGCGAGCCGGTGGGAGGTTGTCCGTGGGGGTCCGGTTCCAACGTAACGCCGCACGAACGGTGCAGGCATGTGGATCAAGCGGTGACCGTGAGGCGGCGACCGGCCGCCCGGCCGAACCGGTGCACCCGGACTGCCGCTGTCCGGCGTCGTCCTGACCGGCCGGCAGATCGGGCACCGACCGGCAGATCCGCGCGGCTCGGCGCGGGCCGAGGCGCGTGGCCGAGGCGCGTGGCCGGGGCGGGTGGCGTCCCGACAGCAACGCCCCGCGCGTCAGGCATCGTCGTCCCAGCTCGCTCCCGCTCCGGGCGGCGGGGGTTGGGGAGGGTGGGGGAGGACCTGGAGACGGGCGCGGTGGACGGCGACGTGGAGGCCGCTGGGGGCGACGACACCGCAGTACGGGTCAGCCTCGACCAGCAGGACGAGGGCCGTTCCGATGGGCAGGATGCCGTCGGGCGGCCCCTCGGGCCGGTGGTGGTCGTACCAGGAGGGCTGGTCGGCGTCGAGCGTGTGGGTGAAGCGGTTGGGCGGGGGACGCGCCACCTTGTCCCTGGGGACCACGGACCGGCTGCCGAGGACGGAGACCTCGGGACGCCGGACGGTGCAGGGCTGCTCCCGCGGGCGCGGTCGGTCATCGTCCGCCGTGTAGGGGGAGGTGGTGCCGGTGAGACGTGCGGCGGCCGCGCGGTCTGCGCCCGCGATGTGGCTCTCGAAGGCGTTCATGGCGTTCCCGCCCTTTCGTGGGAGGGCTCGTGCGGAGGTCCGGTGGATCGGGTCCGGTGTGCGTACGGCGGAGACGACGCGGTTCCGCCGCACCGGCCCGGCCGCCTGCCGTTGGCCGGACGCGGTGGACGGCGTCCGGTGGAGGGCCTCCGGTCGGGTCGGGAGGTCGGCGGGTGGGGTGTCGGGCGGGTGGGGTCTCGGTGCGGGGCGTCGGACGGCGGTCCAGGAGGACCGCGCGGTGCCGCCCGCCGGGGTGCGGCTCGCGTTCAGGCCCCGTCCCTTCGATCGTCCCGCGCTCCTTCCGGTGCGGCATCTCGGCTCCGGGCCCGCTCCGGAGGTCCGCGGTACCGGCACGTTCGGAGCTGGTGGCGTCTGTTGGCTCGTGCGGTGACGCTGCGGATCCGGGCCGCCGTGGCGGGCGATGACGATGGGTCACGGCCACGCCCGGCCCCGGCCGCCGCGATCCGCGAGCCCCCGGCCCGACACGGAACACAGCGCGGCCCGGCGGCGGAGCCGATCACTCAGCGGAGCGCCCCGTCGATGGGTGCCGGTGACAACGGGTCATGGCGGCCGGATGGTCGCCACCCGCAGACGCCGGATGGTCGGCTTTGGTCGCTTGCCCGGACGGCCCGGCATCAGGGCGATCAGCTCGCGCGAAAGCGGGCGGGGCCAGGCGCACCAACGGTTCGTTCGGCGCCGCGCCGCGCCGGTCTCGAACCGGGGCAGGCAGGCAGGCCGTACGGCCCGGTGCCCCGCCGATTGATCCGCACCCGCGCAGAATGGGGACGAACGGTGCAGGAGGCAGCAGAGCGCGAGCACAGGGAGGTGTCCTGGTGAGCCGCATTCTGGTGACCGGGTCCACGGAGGGCCTGGGCCGGGCCGCCGCGGAGGCACTGCAGTCGGCCGGCCACCGGGTCGTCGTGCATGCCCGCAGCCCCGGGCGGGCAACTGCCCTGCGGCCGTTGCTCGACCGCGGAGCGGACGCCGTCACCGGCGACCTCACGGACCGTGACGCCGTACGGCGGATCGCCGCCGAGCTGAACGACGCCGACCCGCTCGACGCGGTCATCCACAACGCAGGCGTATGGCGCGGCCCGGCCGTCATGCCGGTCAACATCATCGCCCCGTACCTGCTCACGGCCCTGCTGCCGGCACCGCGCCGACTGGTGTACCTGAGCAGCGGCTCGCACTTCGGCGGGCAACCGACGGTGCAGGGAGTCGACTGGCTCGGCGGGAGCGCGGGCTCCTACGCGGACAGCAAGCCGTTCGTCACCGCGCTCGCCGCCGCGGTGGCCCGGCTGCGCCCCGGCGTGCGGAGCAACGCCGTCGACCCGGGATGGGTGCCGACCAGGATGGGCGGCCCGGGAGCCCCGGACGATCTCGAACTCGGGCACCTGACCCAGGAATGGCTGGCCACCAGCGACGAACCCGAGGCCCTGACCACCGGCGGGTACTGGTACCACCGCGAGCTCAGGCCGCCGCACCCCGCCGTCCACGACGAGGCGTTCCAGGACCGTCTGCTCGCGGCACTGGCCGAGGAGACCGGCACCGCTCTGTGAACGGCGGTGTGCGAGCGGTGACACCGGGGTCGAGGCGGATGCCGCACCAACCCCGGCGGCCGGGCTGCCGGGCGGGCGGCGGTCTGCCCGCCTGCCGGGAAAGTCGGTGAGGTGCTAGAAATCCCTGGTGGACGTTCCCCCTGAGCCCTCGACCCTGCGCGTCTTCGTCGCGCTGGCTCCGCCCGACGAGGCCAAGGAGGAGCTGGCCCGGGCCCTGCAGCCCGCCTACGCCCTGTATCCGCGGCTGCGGTGGAACCGGATCGAGGACTGGCACATCACCCTGGCCTTCCTCGGTGAACTGCCAGCCACGACAGTGCCGTTGCTGCGGTCGGCGCTGGCCGGCCGGGCGGCGTCGCACCCCGCGCTGCAGCTGGGCCTGCGCGGGGGCGGCCACTTCGACGAACGGCTGCTGTGGAGCGGGATCGACGGCGACCTGGAGGGACTGCACCTGCTCGCCTCCGACGTCCGGGAGCTGGTCCGATCCTGCGGCATCGATTTCAGGGAGCGCCCGCTGCACCCCCATCTGACACTGGCGCGGTCCCGTCGCGACGATCCCACCAGCGTGCCGCGGGCCGCGGCCGGGCTCGCCGGGTTCGTGGGCCGGCCGTGGCGGGCCGAGCGTCTCCACCTGGTCGGCGGCACCATCGGCCGTGGGCTCGGGCCGATCCGTTACCGCGACATCGAGGCATGGCGATTCGGCGCCGCCGTCCGGGCCGGGGGCAACGGCGATCCCGCAGAGCCGCAAGAACGGTCAGGATTGGAGAAGCCTCGGCGGCCGCGCACCACCTAGGGCCCGTATCGGGTTGTGATCAATATGCGGGTTTCGCCCTCGTGGTCGCGCCCGATCCGATAGATCATGCTGTGTGACGCGAGTGCAACTGACTGACGCCGAATGGGAGTTCATCGGGCCGTACCTGCCGATCGGTGAGTACGGCCCGTACCCCGAGCGGCTGCGCCGGCAGTTCGAGGGCGTGATCTGGCGGTTTCGGACGGGCGGCCAGTGGCGGGAGATGCCGAGCGAGTTCGGGGCCTGGTCGACGGTCCACAACCGCTTCCGGCAGTGGAGGGACGCCGGGGTCTTCGAGGCCCTGCTGGAGGGCGCGATCGCGGAGGCCGCCAAGCGGGGTGAGGTGGACTTGTCGCTGGTCAGCGTGGATTCCACCACCGTCCGGGCCCACCACGACGCCGCCGGGATGCACCTCGACCCCGACACGCTCGCCGACCTGGAGAAGGCGGCCGAGGAGGCGGAGAAGGCCCGGCAAAAGGGGGCGGCCCGAAGGAACAAGACGGGCAGGACACCGCAGACGACCCGGGACGGGACGAGCGGCGACGTGTCCGACGCAGACGCAAGATCCGCCTGAAGGCAGCCCTGCTCGGACGGTCCAGAGGCGGGCAGACCAGCAAAGTCCACATCGCCGGCGAGCGCAAGTGTCGCCCGCTGGCATTCGTCCTGAGCGAGGGGCAGGCCGCCGACAGTCCGCAGTTCATCCCCGTGCTGGCGAAGGTCCGGGTTCGCGGGCCCGTCGGCCGCCCCCGTACCCGGCCCGACGCGGTCGCCGGCGACAAGGCGTACTCGTCCCGCGGCAACCGTGTTCACCTGCGCGAACGGCACATCAAGGCCGTCATCCCGGAGAAGCGGGACCAGGCCGCCCATCGAAAGAAGAAGGGCAGCAGGGGCGGCCGGCCCGTTGCCCACGACGCCGAGCTCTACAAGGAGCGGAACACCGTCGAGCGCCTGATCAACAGGCTGAAGGCCTGGCGGGGCATCGCCACCCGGTTCGACAAGACACCCGAGAGCTACCTCGCCGGCCTCCACCTCCGTGCATCGATGATCTGGATCAAGAGCCTCACCAAGACCGCCCCTTGATCACGACCAAATACGCTCCCTAGCGTGATGGTCATGGCAACCACTACTTCCACCGCAGCCGACACCGCCCTCGAATCCGTCACCGTCGAGGTGGCCGACCTCGAGACCGCCCGCCGCTTCTACCGTGAGTTCGGCGTGGACACGTTCATCCACCTGCGGGCGTCCGAGGCGCAGTCGACCGGGTTCCGGGGCTTCACCCTGGCGCTCACGGTGTCCGGGCCGGCCACTGTCGACGGCTTCGTCGGCGCCGCCGTGAATGCCGGCGCCACGGTACTGAAGCCCGCCGCGAAGTCGCTGTGGGGCTATGGCGGCGTCGTCCAGGCCCCGGACGGGACGATCTGGAAGATCGCGACCTCGGCGAAGAAGGACAGCGGCCCCGCCACCCGCGAGATCGACGAGGTCGTCCTTCTGCTCGGTGTCGAGGACGTGAAGGCCACCAAGCAGTTCTACGTCGGCCGGGGCCTCTCCGTGGCCAAGAGCTTCGGTGGCAAGTACACCGAGTTCGCCCCCGGTCAGTCCAGCCCCGTCAAACTGGCGTTGTACAAGCGCCGTGCCCTTGCCAAGGACCTCGGCGTCCCGGTCGACGGCACCGGCTCGCACCGCATCGTCCTCGGCGGCGCCGCCGACACCTTCACCGACCCGGACGGGTTCGCCTGGGAGGCCGCCGCGCCGCACGTCCCGACGGCGTCCTGACTCCCGGCCCCCACCGGCCCATCCCGGCTCATCCCGGCCCGGCCCCGGGGCGTACCTGCCCCTGGGCCGTCGCAGGCACTTCCCCGCTCTGGCTTCCTGCCGCCCGCCGGTCCCGCCTCCGCGGAACCCGGCGGGGAGGCCGGCGCCGTGCAGCCCTCCGGCCCGGGCGCCGGCCGGACCGCCCGCGGGCCCGGCCGTGCGTCACTTCCAGGTCGTCACCCCGAGCCGGCCGGTCGTCTGCGAGGAAGGGGGGCACTTCAGCGTGGTGATCCGAGGCGTCCACCCCGACGTCACCGTCCACTGCACGGGCGTCGGCCGGATCATCGAGACGCCCGACTGCCCTCATCCGGTCCTGGATCCAGGACATCGATCCTCTGTGACAGGGCCGTTGCCGGAAGTGTGAGTGCCGTCACGGTCCTTGACGCCCGGTCATGGTCAGCTCGGTGGGTGCATCGTTCCCGAATCACCTCTCCGGTCCTCCTTGCCGCCGCGGTCCTGCTGCTCGCCGCGTGCGGCTCTCAGGCCGCCACCGGACCTCGGGCCTCCGGGCCGGGTGCCACGTCCGCCTGCGGTGTGCCGACGGGCAGTTCGGCCTCTGCTTCTTCTTCGGCTTCGGCGTCGGTCGGCGGTCCGGCCGAGCGAGAGCTGGACGGCGTCAGGATCACGGGTTCCGGCCCCCTCTGCACCGAATTCGAGGTCACCAACCGGGGAAGCGAACCCTTCACGTACACGGTCACCTTCACCCACCTCTCACCGTCGGGGCAGGTGATGTCCGTCAGCAGGCGGACGGTGCCCGACGTTGCGCCCGGTCGGACCGTGGCGGGCACCGTCGCGGCGGATGAACCCTCGCCCCTCCTGACCGAACAGCACATGGTCGGCGCCGTTCCCACTGGAACGGGTGCGTCCGCCTCCGTGGGCGCCGGGCGGGTGCGGATCACCAAGGTGCGCAGTGTTCCGAGCAAGGAGGCCTCGGCCGAGACCGGGGCCTGTCCGTCGTCCGGGACGCGGGTGTACGCCGACGAGGGCGATGCCGCCATGGGACTGCGCGCGCTCGGCCTCCACCTGGAGAACTGCGGCTCGGGAACCGTCGAACTGAACGGCTATCCGGAACTCCAGGTCATCGACGAGGAACACCGGCCCGTCGGCAATGTGCGGCTCCTGCACGGCGGCAGCGCCATCTCCACCGGCACCGGCACCGACGAACCGCCCCGGCCGATCACGCTGGGGCCGGGCGAACGCGCCTACGCCGGGTTGGTCTGGCGCAACACCGTGGAGGCCGGAACGGCCGATACGGTGAACGCGCCGTATCTGCGGGTCCGGGCGACAGCAGGTGCCGATCCGGTCATGGTGATCCCGGAACTCGACCTCGGCACCACGGGCCGGCTGGCCGTCGGTGCCTGGACGAAGGACGGGACCCGGGGCACGGCTGCCACAGGCATCCCGGGCGTGCCGACCATCCGGGGCACTCGGCCCTGACCCGCTGCAGGTGCCGGTGCCGACGCGGTCCCCGTCCGGCCGCGCCCGCCCGAGCACGCCGTGGTGGGGCGGCCGGGTCAGCGGCCGCAGACGCGGCACGGCCGGCGGGTGCGGCGGTGGTAGGACAGCGCGGCCACGCCCAGGCCGAGGCCCCACAGCCAGTAGGCGGGCATCGCCACCCAGAGGAAGGGCAGCGGCAGCGCGCCGTCGTGGGCCACCGGGTGGATCGTCTCGCCCACCAACTGGCCGATGCCGACGCCGAAGTACACCAGCAGTCCGACCGAGATCGCGCACGCCGGCCCGAGCAGCAACGGGCGTGGGACGCTCCGCCGGCCCAACAGCGGCATCCAGCGGGGGAACACCCGTCCCCACCGGTGCACCAACGACAACGGCAGCACGGTGCCGGCCAGGACGAAGCCCACCTCGAACAGCGCGAGGGACGCGGCCTGCGGGGAGCTCAGCCGACCCGGGCCGGCGAACCCGAGGGCGTACTGGGCGAGAATCCGCAGCCAGCAGGACGCGACCGCGCCGTACGCGGCCCACCAGGCCCAGCGCGGCGCCCGGGCCGGCGGATCGGGGTGGACGGGACCGCCGGTGCGGCTGCAACGCGGGCAGTCGCCCCACCACCGGCGACGGTGGCCCAGAGCGGCGGCGGCCAGCAGCAGCGACACGGCCAGGCAGCCGCCCCGGCTGAGGAATCCGGTGAGCGAGAAGGGGATGTGCAGGCCCGGCAGCAGGACGCCGACCACGTCCAGCAGCAGGAACGGGCAGCCGAGCAGCAGCGCGCCGGCCACCGTGGCGGTGGCCGCGAGCAGCAGCGGCCGGGGCCGGCCCGCCGTGTGCAGCGCTCCGGAGAGCACCGCTGCGGCGGTGCACAGCACCGCGGCGCCCCAGGCCGGGAAGACCAGCAGGTCGGTCCCGAATCGGCCGAAGGACGGGGCGTGGCCGAGCGCCCACCAAGCCTGCAGAAGGCCGTAGCAGGTGGCTGCGGCAAGCGCGGCCGGCGCCGTGCGGACCGTCCAGCGGGGAGCGTTCCGTACGTCGGCACCGCTCGCCCGGGCCGGCGCCGGCGCCGGCGAACCGGTCTGACGCGGCTGATCTGCCATACCGTCCACGCTAGGCCGCCCCGCCGGGACCGGTCGTCGGTCGAGGGGAGGAGGGTGTCTCCTACCCGGGAGGGAATTGCCCTTCGATGTCCGGCGTGGTGATGCTCCATCACATGAGTACGGTGGAACGCGTCGTCGCGGTGGTTCCTTCGCGGCGGCCTGATACGCCTTCGGTCTTCCGCCTGTCGTACCGGTGGTGGAGGATCGGCGTCATGACGCAGCAACAGGCGAACGGAGCGTCGCCGGTCGACGCAGCCAGCACGTACCTGGAGGGGCTCGGTGAGCGGCTGAGGGCCGACGGCTGCCAGGTGACCGCGGCCACCTGGCGTGACCACGGTGTCGTGGTCGGCGGCCGGTCGGACCGCAAGGTGCGATGGTTCGGCACCAAGACCGAGCTGTTCGTCCTCGCCGCCGCCGTCCCCGAGATCGACAGCGCCTCGCTGGCCGAGTTCACGGAATGGGCGATGGACCGTGCCAAGAACATCCGCAGCGGGCTGCCCGGCGCCCGCAACGCGGCGATGGTCCTGCCGGCGCTGGTCAGCAGCACCGTCCACCCGTCCGCGGCACAGTGGGCCGCCGCGGACGCCCGGCTCCTCGGGACCTCCCTGATCGGCCGACCGGTCACGGTGGAGACGGCGGCACCTGGGACCGCCCGGGTCGCCATGTACCGGGGCGGGGTCGTGTGGGGCGGGATGTTCACGGGGCACGTCCTGGAGAAGGCGGCGCTGTACTTTCCGTGAGCCTTCCCGTGAGCGTTCCGATGCGGTGATCGCCCGTGTCCGTCCGGCGGCGGGGTGGTCAGCCGCCGGAATATTTGCACTCGTCGTCGGTGCCGCCGCTGCGGCAGGGGCCGTGTCCGTACGGTTGGACCTGTTCGGTCGGGGTGGGACGGGGTGCGGGCTGCCGGTCGGGCGTGGTGGGGGAGACGAGGGCCGCCGTGAGCAGGGCCGCGAGCAGTGCGACGAGCCCCTGCGTGACGGCCGTGATCGGCGCCTTCCGGCGCAGACCGTAGGCCACCGTGCCGGCGACGAACGCGGTCACCCCGACGACGACGGCCTCGGCGCCGGTGCTCGCGGTCTCGCCGTCGTACTGCGCGGCCCACCCCTCCATGCCCGCGGCCAGCAGCGCCCACCCGAGGACCACGGCTGTCAGCACCAGGCCGGCGAGTGCGGCAAGGAGATCGCCCGCCCAGGGCAGTCGCTGCGGCGCCGTCGGCACGGATGGAGTTGTCGTCATGGCGGTAGCCCACACCACGTGCCGACGCGTGCACCTGAGTACCCGTACTCAGGTGCACGCGTCGGTACGCTCACCTCCCGGGTCGGCTGGCGGCTCCTGTGACGTCACGGCCGCCCGGCCGGCGGCGCGCCAGCGGTCTCCGCCGTCAGGGGTTGATCCTGGTGACGGTCATTTCGATCGGCCAGCCGTTGCTGCCGCAGCTCAGCACGGAGGCCTGCTCCATGCCCCGCGAGCGCTTGCCCTCCGAACCGAGGTAGGGGCCGTTGACGCGGCCCGGTCCGGCGCACTTGGCCTTGACGTACCAGGTGCCGTTGCCACGGGTACACATGCCGACGGCGTTGTGCTCGTTCTCGTGGCTGACGTAGGCGGTGCAGCCGGTCGGGCCGCCGGGGGCGGCCTCGGCCGCGGGGACGGCCATGAGGGTGGTGCCGGCGGCCACCACGCCGATGAAGGAGGCGGTGAGGCGGGTGATCCTGTGCGGACGGTTCATCAAAGTCCTCGAGAAGAAGGGGAAACGGTCGGAGTGCGTATGCACATGGACAAGCCTGGCAACTGTCCGGTCGGCGTCTCCTCGTACTCCGGGACGAGTCTGACCCCGCCGTCGGACCGACGTCCTACCCGCCGGTAGGGGGGTGTGGCGGTGCTGTCCACCATGCAACGGAGGCATCCGTCGGGAACATGGGCGCGCCTTCCCGCCGCGGGAGGCAGTCGGCCGTATGGTCGTTCTGGCGAGGCGGTGTCCGTCCCGTCCCCTGGTGCCCGGCCCGGCCGTCCTCCCCCCTGACGGCCGGGCCGTGTGGTGTCCGGGCGCGGGCGGTCCACCGCAGCGCGGCGCAGCCCGTCCCTTCGCCGACCCGCCGCGTGGCACCGCCCGTACGTGGCGGCGGTGCGCCTCAGTCCGGACCGGCCGTGCGCCCGAGAGCGTTCTCGGAGTGCTCGACCATCCACCGGTTCGAGATTCGGGTGCCGATCTCCAGGGCGTGCCGGTAGTGCTCCCGTGCTTGCGGGACTTCGGCCGCGTGCTCCTCGCACCGTGCCAGGTTGTACAGGCTCCAACCGGCCAGTTCGTCCTCGTCGGAATCCAGGGCGACGCGCGCGGCGGCCGCGTAGTGCTCCTTCTCCCGGCGGCGGTCCCCGTCCTCGGCCGCCAGCTCGGCCAGCTGATGGTGGGTCCAGCCCGCGGCTGCCGCGCAGCGAGGGGTCTCAGCCATCGCCAGGGCCCGCTCGAAGTAGTCCTTGGCCGCGGCCGGCTCACCCTTCCTGCGCCGATGGGCGCCGAAGTTGTGCAGGCTCCAGGCCCGCAGGAGCGTGTCGTCGGTCTCGTCGGCGATGCGGGCGGCCCGGGTGAAGAACCGCATGGCCATGTCCGGATCGTCGGCGCGCGAGCGGCAGGAGCCGAGGCCGTCCCAGGCCCAGCCCTCCTGCTGCCGGGCATGCTGCCGGATCGCCAGGTCGAGGGCCGACCAGTAGGTGTCCTCGGCGCGGTGCACGTCGCCGCCGTCGCGTTCGCGGGTGGCCCGACGGAGCAACTCGTCGATGTCGGCCGCCCCCGAACCGGTCGCCTCCAGCTCCTTCAGGACGTCTCGCAAGGAGGCGGCTGCGACGGCTGCCGCGGGACGCTCGCCCGGTTCCAGCCGCAGGAGCTGACCGATCACCGCGGTCAGGGCGCCGGCCCGGCGCATCGGTTCCGGCGCGCCGCGGCTGACCGCCAGGATCACCTGCAGGAGGGAGTCTCCCTGGAACGGGAGCCTCCCCTCCACGGCGCGGTACAGCGTGACCCCGAGCGACCACATGTCCGACGCCGGTGAGGACGATCCGTCGTGGACCTGCTCCGGGGCCATGAAGTGCGGTGTCCCGGGCGCCGTCCCGGTGGCCGTGAGCGTGGCCTCGTTCGGCACCGAGGCGATCCCGAAGTCCGCGACCACCACCCGGTCGGCCGCCAGGAGGATGTTGGCCGGCTTGATGTCCCGGTGGACCACGCCGGCCGCATGTGCGGCGGCCAGGGCGGCGGCGACCTGGGCACCGATCCGCGCCGCTTCCACGACGGGGAGCGGACCCGACTCGATGGCGTCCTGAAGGGAACCCCCCTCCACGTACTCCATCACCATCCACGGCAGGCCGTTGTGGTCGGCGAACTGATCGAACACGGTGACGATGTTGGGATGGTTCAGACTGCCGGCTGCCCGCGCCTCCCGTTCGGCCCGCGCGAGGTGGATCCCGCTCCGCTCGGCCGGCGATCCCGCCGGAACCACGAGCCGTTTGAGTACGACGCGGCGGCGCAGTCTCGCGTCGTACGCCAGCCAGGCCTCTCCCTGGCCACCTGCGCCCAGCTCTTCTTCCAGCCGGTACCGGCTCCCGACTTCCTCGACCGTTCTCGGGTGCGTCATGGGTCCACGTAAGCACGCCGGGGTCGCCCGCACAGCCATCTCCCGCAAGCCTCGGCCCCGTTGCGCGGGCGGAGGCGATCGTTGCGGTGGAGGGCCCGTGCGGGGCGTCGTCCCACCGCGCTCCGCCGCGTCGTCCGGTGGCGCTCGGTCGCGGTGCCCGGTGGCGCTCGGTCGTGCCGCGCAGGGTGGTGCCGGACGGTCCACAGGCAATGCAAAGACTTCGTTGCAAAGAAATGGTGGCAATCGTTAGGCTGCCGACCATGACGGAACATCAGCCCGCCGTGCGCAGCCTCGATGCCCGCTCCCTGCGCGGTCTGGCGCACCCGCTGCGGATGCGCCTGCTCGCCGCGCTGCGCGAGGGCGGCCCGGCGACGGCGACGAAGCTCGCCGCCCGGCTCGGCGAGTCGTCCGCCTCGGTCAGCTACCACCTGCGGCAGCTCGGCGTGCACGGCTTCATCACGGAGGACCCGGACCGGGGCACCGCCCGTGAACGCTGGTGGCGGGCCGAGCACCGCGGCCACCGGTTCGACAGGCTGGAGGACTTCCTGGAGAACCCCGACCCCGATGTGCGCGGCGCCATGGACGTGTTCCTGAAGGAGGTGGCCGCCGTCCACGCGCGGGAGCTGGGCGGCTGGCTCGCCAGTAGCGGGGACTGGCCCGAGGAGTGGCGTCGCAGCTGGGACATGAGCGACTTCAACCTGCGCCTGACGCCGGAACTCGCGCGGGAACTCGCCGGCCGGGCCCACGAACTCGTGCAGAGTTTCCGCGACCGGGTCGCTGCCGACGAGGACGGGGCCGTCCCGGTCCGCATCCACCTGCACGCCTTCCCGCTGCCGAAGAGCTGACGCCCCGACGATCACCCGAGGAGGAGAGCCCATGACCGTCGCCGTCCCCTCGCGGGCCGACGAGGCCCGAGCCGTCCCGGACCGGCGGCCACTGGGCGCGCTGCTGGGCGCGAACCTCATCTCGATCACCGGCAACGCCCTCGCCGGCATCGGGGTGCCGTGGTTCGTCCTGCAGACCACCGGCAGCGCCTCCCGGGCAGGCCTGGTGGCCTTCTGCCAGATGCTGCCGCTGGCGGTGTCGGCGCTCGCCGGCGGACCGGTGATCGACCGGATCGGACGCCTGCGCGCGTCGGTGCTGTCGGACCTGGTGTGCGGCACGGCCATCGGGCTGATCCCGCTCCTGCAATGGGCCGGAAGCCTGCGGTTCTGGCAGCTGTGCGTGCTCATGGCGGTCAACGGGCTGTTCCAGGCGCCGGGAGAGACCGCGCGCCAAGTGCTCACGCCCGATCTCGCCGACCACGCCGGCGTCCCGCTCGCCCGCGCCATGAGCCTCTACACCAGTGCGTCCAGAGGAGCCCGGCTACTGGGAGCCTCGGCCGCCGGCATACTGATCGCACTGTTCGGAGCCGGGCCGGTCCTGCTCCTGGACACGGCGACCTTCGGCGTCTCGGCGCTCCTGGTCGCCCTCGGCGTCCGGCACGTCCCCGCCGCCGCCCCCCGGCGGGACGGGGCGCCGGCGAGCCTGCGCGGGTACCGCGCGGAACTGCGCGAGGGCCTCGCCTTCCTGCTCCGTCAGCGGCTGCTGCTCGGCATCACCTTGGTGCTCATGGTCACCAACGGTCTGGACCAGGGCTGGCGGTCGGTCCTGCTGCCCGTGCACGCCGAGCGCGACCTCGGTGGATCCGTCGACCTCGGCCTGCTCGCCGGCCTCTTCGCGGCCGGCGCGCTCGCCGGCTCGCTGCTGCACGGGGCGCTGGGGACCCGGCTTCCCCGCTGGCCGCTGTACGCCGGCTGTCTCCTCGTCAGCGGAGGCCCGCGCATGCTGGTCGCCGCGTTCGCCCCCGGGCTGCTGTCCCTGGGCATCACGCTGGCGGTCGCCGGTGTCGCCTCCGGGATCCTCAACACGATCGTCTCGACCGTGCTGTACGAGCGCGTGCCCGGCACCCTGCGCAGCCGGGTGACGGGCGTCCTGGCGGCGGGAGTGCTGCTGGCGACCCCGCTCGGCGGCCTCGCCTGCGGCTACCTGGTGGACCGGGTCGGTCTGACGGCGGCCCTCGTGGCCCTCGGCGGGGTGTACCTGCTGATCACGCTCTGTCCGCTGGCCTTCCCCTCCTGGCGCCGGATGGACAGCACGGGCGAGGCGTGACGTCGGCACCGCGGCGCGGGAGCCGGACGGGCCGGTGCACGGACACGCCGTCGGGGCCGACGGTCACGGGGCACACTGGACGGCATGCCCTTGTCGCTGCACCACATCGTCGTCGACGCCCACGACCTGCCCACCCTGGCCCGGTTCTGGGCCGAGGTGCTGGGGTGGCGGATCCTGTCCGAACGGGCGGGTGAGGTCGTCGTCGGACCGGCCGAGAGCGGGCCCGTGGGCATCTGCTTCATGCCGGTGACCGACCGCAAGGTCGTCAAGAACCGCCTTCACCTGGATCTGACGTCCACCGCGGCGGACCGGGAGGCCGAGATCGAGCGCATCCTCGCGCTCGGCGCCCGCAGGGTGGACGTCGGGCAGAGCGGCAACGAGTCATGGACCGTGCTGGCCGATCCCGAGGGCAACGAGTTCTGCGTGGTCCGCCCCAAACAGACCCTCATCGGCTAGCGGGCGTCGGTGATCGACGGCATCCAGCCTCGGCCTCCCCGAGCACCGTCCGGATCACGTGCCGGGCGTTGTGCGCCATCGCCGGGTTCGTCGTCCGGTAGTAGGGCAATGCGATCAGCGCCTGCGAGAGCGTCCGCCCCCGGCCCCGGATCCAGGTCGCGTCGTCCACACCCAGCGCCGCGCGGAAGACCTCCCGTGCGTCGGCCGGCAGCAGATTCCAGGCCGGGAACAGATCGCACGCCGGATCGCCCACCCCCAGGCATCCGAAGTCTATGACCGAGACCAGCCTGCCACCGTCCACCAGCAGGTTCCCCGGCATGAGATCGGCATGCAGCCACACCGGCGGGCCGTCCCAGCCCGGGGCCCGCAGCGTCTCCTCCCAGACCGCGGTCGCGGCATCGCAGTCGACGCCCTCCTGCGGGATCCCGCGCAGTTCCTCGATCGCCGCCCGGGTCGCCGCGTCGAGGGAGGCGACCGGTCCGCCGCGGTGGGCCTGCGGGGCGCCCGGCAGGGTGACGCTCCGCATCGCGGCCACGAACCCGGCCAGGTCCCCGGCCAGCAGGACGGGTTGGCCGAGCGCCCCCACCTCGGGATTCACTCCCGGGAGCCACCGGTACACCGCCCACGGCCACGGATATCCCTCGGCGGGCCGCCCAGCTCCGAGTACCTCGGGGACGGGTGTGGGCAGGAGGGGCGCGAGTGAGGGCAGCCACCTCCGCTCATGTGACACGGCGTCGGCCCCGCCCGCCACCAGCGGAAGCCGTACCACCATGTCGTCGCCCAGCCGGTACATGGCGTTGACCGTGCCGCCGGACGGGAACCGCTCCACCGCCAGCCCCGCCCACCGGGGGAACTGCCCGGCGATCAGTCGCCGCACGAGGTCCTCGTCGACGGGGTGCATGGCGGGATGCATGTGCCCTGTGCTCATGGCACGTCATCCGACCGCCGGACGCCCCGAGCGTCAATCGCATTTCCCGACAGGCCCGTCGCCGGCCGTCGCGGCCGGGAATTGGGGCGACGCCCCCGCCGGCGGGTTGTTAGCGTGCGGCCCATGCGTGCGCTGAGCGACTCCGAGGTCCGCGGATCCTTCGTCAACTGCTCCAGGGGCGAGGCCCGTCGACTGCCGCTGCCCCGCGGGCTGGCCGGCCTGCCCTGGCCGGACCTGGACTTCCTGGGGTGGCGGGACGGCGGCGCACCGGACCGCGCCTACCTGGTCGCCGACCGGGCGGACGGGCCCGTCGGCATCACCCTGCGGGTGCCGACGGGCCCGCGCCGCAGCCTGACGCGCACCAACGTGTGCTCGCTGTGCATCACTTCGCACGCCGGCTCCGGCGTGGCGCTGCTGGCCGCCCGCCGGGCCGGCGAGGCGGGCCGGGAGGGCAACACGGTCGGCACCTACGTCTGCGCCGACCTGGCCTGCCCGCTGTACGTGCGCGGGCTGAGGAAGTCCGCTCTGGTGACCCGGCCGGACGAGTCGCTGCCGCTGGAGGATCAGATCGCCCGGCTGACGGAGCGCCTGGACGACTTCCTGGCGAAGGTGCTGGCCCACTGATCCCGCAGGCGCCGTCGGCCGTGGGCGGTGCGGAGCCGTCCGGCTCCGCGCTTCCCCGTTGACATTTGTCATTCGGGGCCGGTGACACGGCATCACTACCGGGCGCGGGTCGTCCGGCGCGAGGCTGGCGGCCATGGGGACGACACAGCGGACGACACGGGCGGTGATGACTGCCGAAGGGCTGCGCCACCGGTACGGCGAGAGCCTCGCGCTGGACGGTGTGGACCTGCGGGTCGACCCGGGGGAGTGCGTCGCGCTGCTCGGGCCGAACGGCGCCGGGAAGTCGACGCTGGTGGCCCTCACGGTCGGGCTGCTCGCCCCGCAGCAGGGGTCGGTGCGGGTGCTCGGCGGTGATCCGCGTCGCGCGGCGACCCGGCGGCGGCTCGGGGTGGCGCAGCAGACGCTCGGCTTCCCGAACACGCTGACCGTCGACGAGCTGGTGACCGGCGCCGCCGTCCGTGGCGGGCTGCGGGCCTCGGCGGCCGGGCCGGTGCTCGCGGAGCTCGGCCTGGCCGAGCTGCGGCGCAGGCGCGTCCCCAAGCTGTCGGGCGGTCAGAAGCAGCGGGTACAGCTGGCGATGGCCCTGGTCACCGACCCGGCCCTGCTGGTGCTCGACGAGCCGACCGTGGGCCTCGACACCTCGGCCAGGCGGCACTTCTGGCAGATCCTGGCGCGGCGCCGGGCGCGGGGCACCGCGGTACTGGTGACCACGCACCTGATCGAGGAGTCGGCCGCGGTCGCGGACCGCGTGGTGGTGCTCGACCGGGGCGGGATCCTGGCCGACGCGCCGCCGGAGGAGCTGGTGGCCCGGCTGCCGGACCGCACCGTCACCGTCCGCACCCGCCTCGACCGACGCGAACTCGAGCTACTGCCGGGAGTGCTCTCGGTCGCCGCGGACCACGACCTGGTGCGGATCCAGACCCGCGCTCCCGAGGAGCTGCTGCGGGCGCTGCTGGACCGCGACGAGCGGCTGTCGGAGTTGCGGGTGCAGGACGCGGGCCTGGAGGAAGCCGTGCTCGCGCTGACGGACAGGGCGGAGGCGGCACGGTGAGCGCGATGACGGCACGGGTCTTCGGAGTGGAGCTGCGGGACGAGCTGCGGGCGATCGTGCGCGAGCCCACCTCGCTGTTCTTCAGCATCCTCATGCCGGTCGGGTTCTTCGTGCTGTTCAACCTGCTCTACGGCCACAAGGTCACCGGGGGCGTCCCGGCCGGCACGGCGATGGTGGCCACCTTCGGCACCTACGGGGTGATCACGGTGGCGGCGCTGCAGCCGGGGATCGGCGTCGCGCAGGACCGCGACCTCGGCTGGCTGCGGATGAAGCGGGTCTCCGCCGTGCCGATCGGGATCAGTCTCGCCGCGAAGGCCACGGCCGCGCTGCTGTACGGGGTGGGGGTGCTTGCGCTGATGGGGGCGGCCGCCGAGGCCTTCGGCACCCTGCACGCCTCGGCCGGGCAGCTGGTACGGGTGGCGCTGGTCCTGCTGCTGGGTACCGTGCCGTTCACGCTGGCCAGCGTGGCGGTCGGGCTGCGGTTCCGCACCAACGCGACGATCGCACTGCTCAATGCGCTGCTCTTCCCGCTGGCGGTACTGTCGGGGCTGTGGATCCCGATCCAGTTCCTGCCGCAGACGGTGCGTCAGATCGCCAGGTTCCTGCCGACCTACCACCTCGCCCAGCTCGGGCTCGCCCAACTGGGCCGGGGCAGCATGCTGATCCACATCCTCGCCCTGCTGGTGACGACGGCGGCGACGCTCGGACTGGCGATGCTGGCCCACCGCCACGCCCGGACGTGACCGTCCCACGGGCGGCCGCCTCCGGGTCGGCCACCGCAAGGCTGCGGACCTGGGACTGGGTCCACCTCGGCTATCTGCTGTTCGTGCCCGCGCAGCCGTACTTCTCGCCCCGCCCGGCGTGGTGGGAGTGGCCGCTGGCGATCGCGGTGTGCGCCGCCACGGCCGCGCTGTACGCGCTGAAGCTGCTGCGCGGTCCGGCCGCGGGCCACGTCCGGACGGCGATCGTGCCGCTGGCGGCGATCGGCGCACTGGCCACCCCGTTCAACACCAACGCGAGCGTGCTGTTCGTCTACGCGGCGGCCGTCGTGGGCGACACCCTGTCCTGGCGCGGGGCGCGGCCGTGGTTCGCGGCCCTGACCGTCCTGAACGGCGCCGCCGCCGCGGTCTCGCGGGTGCCGATGCCCTACCGGCTGTGGGGCTTCGTGTCGGCGTCCGTGCTGATCTGGGTGATCGGTCTGCTCGAACTGAGGCAGCGCGACCGGTGGCAGGAGTGGGAGAACCAGCGGCTGCGCAGCTCGCAGGTCGAGCTGCTGGCGACCCTCGCGGAGCGTGAGCGGATCGCACGTGACCTGCACGACCTGCTCGGGCACTCGCTGACCGCCGTGGTGATGCGCGCTCAGCTGACCAAAGAGCTGGTGCCCGTCGATCCGGACCGGGCGCGCGCCGAGGCCGAGGAGATCGAACGCAATGCCCGCGAGGCGCTGGCCGCGGTGCGCAGCACGGTCACCGGCTGGCGGCGGACCACCGTACGCAGCGAACTGGAGGCGGCGCGACGGGCGCTGGCGGGGACGGGGGTGAGCCTCGGCGTGGACTGTGACGACGGGCTGCTGCTGGTCGCGGCGGTCGAGCACGAACTCGGGCTGGCGCTGCGCGAGGCGGTGACCAACGTGGCCCGCCACGCGCGGGCCTCGCACTGCCGGATCGGACTGGACGCGGACGAGAGGAGGGTACGGCTGGTGATCGCGGACGACGGGATCGGCGGCTCGGCGCCGGAGGGCACCGGGCTGACCGGGCTGCGGGAGCGGATCGCGAAGGTCGGCGGTGCGGTTCAGCGCAGCGGCTCGGCCGGTACGACGCTGACCATCACCGTCCCGCTCGGGGCGGCGGCCCGGTGATCCGGGTGGTGCTGGCCGAGGACCAGGGCATGGTGCTGGGCGCCTTCGCCGCCCTGCTGGACCTGCAGCCCGACATCGCCGTGGTGGCGACGGCGACCGACGGCGACGACGCACTGGCCGCCGTACGGGAGCACCGCCCCGACGTACTGGTGACCGACATCGAGATGCCCGGCCGCACCGGCCTCGACCTGGCCGCGGAGCTGAACCGGACGGGCGACCCGACCCGGGTGCTGATCGTGACCACCTTCGCCCGCAGCGGCTACCTGCGTCGCGCGGTCGACGCCGGGGTGGCCGGCTACGTGCTCAAGGACGCGCCGATCGGCGAACTCGCGGCGGCGCTGCGCCGCGTCCACGCGGGGGAGCGCGTGGTCGCGCCGGAACTCGCGGTGGCAGCGTGGGACGCGGCCGATCCGCTGACCGACCGGGAGCGTGAACTGCTGCGCGCGGTCGCGGACGGGGCGAGCAACGTGGAGATCGCGGCCCGGCTGTTCCTGGCCGAGGGCACCGTGCGCAACTACCTGTCCACCGCGATGGCCAAGCTGGGCGCGCGCAACCGCACGGAGGCGGCCAGGACGGCGAGGTCGCGCGGCTGGCTGTAGCGGAGGAGGGCGCCCCGCCCCCGCACCCCGACTCCCCGGGGGCTCAGGCGGGGAGGAGCGGCTTCCGGGCCGGTCCGGTGGACAGGGCGAACAGGAGGTCGTGCAGGGGTCGGCCGGTGCCGTGCCAGATGGAGAGCGCGTAGACGCTGATCGGGTAGTGGACCCAGCGCGGCGGCGCCCACACGGTGCCCCGCACGGTGGCGCCCCGGCCGCCGGCGTCCAGGCCGGAGGGTACGTCGCCGGCCTCCACCAGCAGCTCCCAGGCCCTGCGCGGCACCGCGAACTCCGCCTCGTCCAGCTCGGCCCGCAGGCTGGCGCGCAGGATCGTCGTCGCCGCGATGTCCAGGGTCAGCGCACCGTCGACCAGGACGCGGTCGATCTCGTGCCCGGAAGCGGCCAGCCGGTCGCACAGCCAACCGACCGCCGCCGTCAGCAGGTCCCTCGTGGTGCGTTCGGTGCCGACGGCGCGGCACAGCAGGGCCTGGAAGTGCACCTCCTCGGGCACCACGACCCGGTCGCCGATCACCGTGCGCAGCAGCGCCGCGTCGAGGTCGGCCGGCTCCCGGTGGGCGGCGGCGACGTTGCGGGCGACGGCGCGCAGGAACGGGTCGGCGCAGTCCTCCAGCAGGAACGACCACAGCTGCTCGCACAGCTCGACCATGCGCACGCCGGTCGTGGCGTGCAGGACGCGCAGCGCGCAGCGCAGCAGGATCTTCTGGAACAGCGTCATGGAGACGCGGAACGCCATGCCGCGCACCCACTCCTCGGCGGTCATGTCGCCGTGGGCGACGACGACCTCGGCCACGAGTTCGGGGTTGGTGACGTCGGCCGGCATCCGTCGCGCCGTCAGTTTGTGCTCGTCCTGGAACGACTCCCGCGAGTACTCGGTGTTGTTGAGCAGCAGCAGCGGATAGATCACCGGCGAGCCGCCCGCGGTCAGCACCTCCTCGACCCCGGCGAGGTAGGAGTCGTAGGTCTCACCGGGCAGGCCCCAGATCAGGTCGGTGTAGGTGGGCACGTCCAGCGCGCGGAACCGGGACAGCAGCCGGCGGTAGTGGTCGGTGCGGATGTTGGCGCGGTTGGCGATCTTCAGCACGTCCGGGTCGAAGGACTGCGCGGACAGCGTGATCGCGCCGGTGAGTTCGGCCGCGTGGAGCATGCCGGCGATCTCCACGATGCGGTCGTTGCCGTTCTTGGCCCAGTTGGTGCTGATGATCAGCCGCTTGTCGTAGCGTCGGGTGAGCTCCACGAGGCGTTCGGCGATCTGCCGGTCCCGGGCGACGATGCCGAAGTTGGCGTCCGCGATGAACAGGGTGGCGTCCGTCGGCATCAGCCGGACGAGCCGGTCCAGTTCGCCGAAGATCCGGTCCAGGTCGAACTGGCGTACCTTGGAGTTCGTGGCGCCGCCCCAGTAGCAGAAGGCGCACTTGTAGGGGCAGCCGCGGTTGGTCTCGTAGACGATCATCGACGAGCCGGCGATCTCCTCGTCGGAGTAGACCGGGGTCAGGATCGGCGAGACGACCTGCTCGAGATCGGTGATCCGGTCCGCGTCCGCGGTGGTGACGACCGCACCGTCGGACCAGTAGCTGATGCCGGGGACGCCGGCCAGGTCGCCCCCGGCCAGGAAGCAGCGGACCAGGTCGCGGAACCGCAGCTCGCCCTCGCCGTGGACCAGCACGTCCACCCACGGCGCCTCGGCGAACAGCGGGTCCTGCTGGTGGCTGACGTCGTTCCCGCCGAGGACGACGCGGCAGTCCGGCCAGCGCTCCTTCACCCGGCGGGCCAGTTCCAGGGACTGGGCGCGGTTCCAGAAGAACACGGTCAACGCGACGGCGAACGGCTCGTCCCAGGAGTCCAGCAGCTCGGTCACGGCCCGCTCGCCGCCGCTCTGCTCGCGCACGTTGATCCGGAACTCGCAGGCCTCGTCGAGCACCGGGTCGGCGACCGAGGTGGCCTTCAGATAGCCGAGGGTGACGCTGTACCGGACGCCGTGCATCGCGGTGAACTCGACGAGCTGGACGGTCTTCTTCTTCGCGGCCGCCCCGGCCGGCGAGGTGGAGGTCATGGCTCCCAATCCGTGCAGTCGGCAACTGATGCACACCGTCGCAGCGCAAGGTGACATCGTCAATAACCCGCGCTTTGTATCGTAAGTATCCCGGAGGATACCGGCCCCGGGCTGAAATCCTTTCCTGCGCGGCCGGGTCGGATGTTGGATATTGACGACTTCCGTGGGTCGATGTAGCGTCGGCCCGGATCCCCCGGCCCCATGCCAACTGGCCACGGCTGCAGACCAACTGGCCCCGGCCCGGGTGGATGACCACCGCAGACGTCGATCTCGCGGATATCCCGGGACACCCCCGGATATCCGGTTCAAGGAGTGGTACCGGTGCGCTTCGGGCTTTCCTTCCTCCCTGACTGCACGCCCGAGACGAAATCTCCGCAGACCTATTTCAGCGACGCGCTGGAATTGTCGGTCCGAGCGGAGCTCGGTGGCCTGGATTCCATCAAGATGACCGAGCACTATCTCCACTACTACGGCGGTTACTGCCCGAGCCCGCTCGGATTCCTCTCCGCGGTGGCCGCCCGGACGAGTTCGGTCAGGCTGATGACCGGCTGCGTCCTGCCGGTCTTCCACCACCCGATCCAACTGGCCGCGGAGGCCGCGCAGGTGGACGCCATCAGCGGCGGCCGGCTGGACGTCGGATTCGCCCGGGCCTACCTGCCCGACGAGTTCGACGCGCTGGGCCTGGCCATGGAGGAGAGCACCGACCGGTTCCGCGAGACCGTACGGGCCGTGCTGCGCCTGTGGACCGAGGAGAAGGTCAGCGAGGACACCCCGTTCTTCTCCTACCGCGACGTGACCGGTCTGCCCCGGCCCACCCAGCAGCCGCACCCGCCGGCCTGGGGCGCGGCGGTGCGCACGCCGGAGAGCTTCACCTGGCTGGGCACCGAAGGGCTGGGGCTGCTGATCACCCCGCTCATCTCGCCGCACGAGTTCCGCGACCAGCTGACCCTCTACCGCGACGCGTTCCACGCCGCGCACGGCGGCACCGGGCTCCGCCCCCGGGTCGCGGCCAGCCTGCCGCTGGTCGTCGCCGACACCGACGCGCACGCGGAGCGGATCGCCGAGACCCACCTGCGGCGCTACCTGGACGTGTGGGCACTGGCCGTGAACGCCTGGGACCGCAGGGAGTCCACCGCGTACCGCGGCTACTCCGGGTTCGGCTGGATGCTGCGCGGCCTGAAGCCCGCCCAGCTCTTCACCGAGGGCGGCGCGATCGTCGGTTCTCCGTCCACGGTCGTCGACCGGATCCGCGCCTTCAACGACCACATCGGCGGCGTCGACCAGATCCTGTGGCAGATCGACTTCGGTGCGATGCCGCTCGCCGAGGCTGGGCAGACCTTGGAGCTCTTCTGCACCGAGGTGCTGCCCGAAGTGAAATCACTGTGACGACCCGTCACCCGGACCACGAGGGGGGGTGTGAAGACATGGAGGGATTCGAGGACCTGGTGCTGGACGACAGCGCCTTCGAACTCGTCGACCTGGGCGAGGTGGTGCCCGCGTCCGTGACGGCCGGCTACGGCCTGACCGAGCTGTCGGCTTCCGGCGGCGCCAGCAGCTGTTGCTGCTGCTGCCCGTGCTGTTCCTGCACCTGACCGGGTGCTGACCCTTCCGGCACTCGTGCTCTAGCCGGTGCGCGTTCGTGAACGGGGACCGGGTGGCTCTCGGTCCTCCCCCTGACCTGTCATCAGTTCGGCCAGAAGAAGCGGTGGTCATGGAAGCACATGTGGCGCGGATCCGGCCGCGGCTGCGCGGGGACGTGTACGTCATGCGGGTGCCCGAGGGCGCGTACATCCGCAGCAACCTCGGCGGATCGATGCTCAAGGGCGCGTCCACCTACGAGTGGATCCAGCGGATCGCACCGCTGCTGGACGGCACCAGGACCCTCGGTGAGCTGTGCGCGACCGTGCCCGAGCAGAGCCGCGCCGCGCTCGCCAAACTGACCCTGCTGCTGCTGGGCAAGGGCTACGTCAAGGACGTCCTCGACGACCGCCCGCACACCCTCACCGCCGACCTGGCCAGGACCTACGCCGCCAACATCGCCTTCGTCGAGTACTTCGTCGACTCACCGGAACTGCGCTTCGAACGCTACCGCGAGGCCGCCGTCGTGCTGTCGGGTGCGGGCCCGCTGCTGCAGGCACTGACCAACTCGCAGCTGCGCTCCGGCCTGCGCACCGCGTCCGTCGCACCGTTCGCCGAGTCCCCGTTCGACCGCGGCCGCGTCGCCGAGCACCTGACCGCCGCCCGGGCGCTCGACCCGGACCAGCACGTGGCCTACCTGGAGGCCGCCGACGACGACCGGCTGGTGGCCGGCGCGGACCTGGTGCTGCACGTCGCCGACCGGCCGATGATCGGGCGCGCCCTGCGACTGCCGAGGGCCGCCCGCGCCGCCGACGCCTCGTTCGCGCAGGCGGTCGCGGTCGGTGACGAGGCGTGGATCGGCCCGGTGATCGGCAAGGACGGCGACGCCACGGCCTGGGAGTCGGCCTGGCGGCGGCTGTGCGCGCTCGCACCGGACCTCGCCGGCGCGGACCTGCGCGACCATCTGGAGCTCGCACCGAGCGAGTTCCTGCGCGGCCCGACCGTGGCCCTGGTCGCCAACCAGCTCTGCTTCGCGGCGTTCCGCCACCTGACCGGCATCGACCGGGGCGGGGCGGCCGACCGGCTCGTCCGGTTCGACCTGGAGACCCTGGAGACAGCGACCCACGCCTTCCTGCCGCACCCGCTGGCGCTCCCCGCCGTCCCCGACGACCCGGCCCGACCGGCCGTCCTGTCCGCCGCACCGCCCGTCGACGACGAGGAGCTCGGCCGGCGCGCCGTGGAGTGCGTCGACGCCCGGACCGGTGTGTTCGCGGAGATCACCGAGCGCGACTACGAACAGCTGCCGCTGTTCGTCAGCGAGGTGGTGGTCTCCGACCCGGTCGGCCTGGCCGGCGGCCCCTTCCCGGTGCACGGCTACGGCGAGAGCGTCGTCGAATCCCGCCAACGGGCCGTGCGGCGCGCGTTCGAGCGCTACGCGGCCGTGATGTCCGACCCCCGCAGGGGCGACCGGCTGCAGGGCGTGGACGTGCTGACCGGTGAGCCGGTCGAGGTCGAGGCCGCGGCGGTCTTCCCGGCGCGGACCGCGGCGTCCGGGCCCGACTGGTCCGGGGCGGTGCGCGCCGCGGTGGTCGCGGCGGCCGGAGC
>NZ_JAHTIK010000001.1:7880232-7897333 GCF_025655475.1 Kitasatospora sp. DSM 101779
CGGGTGTCGGCGCGGCGCTGGCGACCGCGACCGCGCCGCTGCCCCGGCTGGACCTGGACGGCGCCGAGCCGACCGCCCGCGCCGCGCGCTACCGCAAGCTGCTGGAGATCGTCGACCAGCCGTTCGAGGTCTACGACCTGTCCGGACTGCTCGGCCTGCCCACCTTCGCGTTCACCACGCCGGAGTCCACCGTCGCCTGCACCAGCGCGCTGGAGCCCGGTGACGCGCTGGAGCAGGGGCTGGAGCTGACCCTGCTCGCCCACCAGTCCCGGGCCGCCGGGCAGCCCGGCTACGCCCCGGAGCCCGCACCCGACCTGCCCGCGGACCTGCGCGGGGAGCCGCGCCGGCACCCCGGGCGGCGCGGGGCGTGGCCGGGCCCGGTGACCCTGGACGAGGTCGTGGCGCGGCTGACGCGCGAGGGCGGCCGCGTGGTGGCGGTGCCGCTGGACCACGATCCCGCCGTCGCCCGGCTGTGTCCGTACGTGGCACAGGCCGTGGTCGTCCATGGCTGACCGGCCCCAGGTACTGCTCGAACCCCATCGGGTGATCGTCGGACCGTGGCCGCCGGGCTGCCCGGAGTGCCTGCGCACCCGCCGCACCGCGGCCTCAGGCGACGACCGCACCGCCGAGCCCGCCGGCGGGAGACCGCGCCCGGCGCTCCCGACCTTCCTCGCGGACACCGTCGCCGAACTGACCGGGGCCGAGCCGCAGGCGCAGCGCTACTGGATCGTCGACGCGACCACCCTCGCGCTGTCCCGGCACGGGTTCCTCGCCGACCCGCACTGCCCCACCTGTTCGACCGTCACCCCCGACACCGGGGAGGGCGCGCGGATCACCCGGCAGGTGCGGCCCAAGGTCTCACCCGGGTCGAGCCGGGTCCGCCTGCTGGACCGGGCCGGGCTGGAGGCGGTCTACGTGGACGTGCAGAGCGGCCTGATCCCCTCCGTCACCTCCTACACGCAGCACGCCTTCCCCTTCACCGAAGCCGTGCTGGCCGTGCCCGGCGTCTCCACCGAGGCGTCCGGCTACGGCCGCACCCGCGACTTCGCGTCCGCGCGGGCCGTCGCGGTCGCCGAATCGCTGGAGCGGCTCGCGGCCCACACGCCGGCCAGGCGCACCGGCGTCAGGGCCTGCTGGGCGGAGGTGGCGGCCGACGCGGTCGACCCCCGCACCCTCGGGCTGTATCCCGCCGACCGGTACAGCGCACCGGGCTTCCCCTACCGCGAGTTCACCGAGGACGCGGTGGCGAACTGGGTCTGGGGCTGGTCGTTCGGCCAAGGCCGCCCGGTACTGGTCCCGGAGAGCTTCGTCTACTACCGGCTGCGGAGCAGCGGCGGCGAGACCGGGTTCGCCTGCGAGATCTCCAGCGGCTGCGCGCTCGGCGGCTGCTACGAGGAGGCGGTGCTGCACGGTGTCCTCGAAGTCGCCGAGCGGGACGCGTTCCTGACGGCCTGGTACGGCCGCACCCCGCTGCCCGAGCTCGACCCGGCCACCGTGCCCGACCGGCGGATCCCGCTGGTGGCCGAGCGGATCGAGCGACAGGGCTACCGGGTACGGGTCTTCGACAGCACCCGGGAGCACGGGATCCCCTCGTTCTGGACCTTCGCCGAGGACGCCGCCGGCGACGGGCGGCCGAGAGCCGTCTCGACCGGCGGCAGCGGGCTGCAACCGGCCGAGGCGATCCTGGCCGCGCTGCACGAGCTCAGCCAGACCGTCGAGTACGTGACGCTGCTGGCCATGGACCCCGGCTGGCGCGACCGGGCCCGGCATCTGACCGGGCATCCGGACGAGGTCGTCTCGATGGCCGACCACCTGCTCTGCGCCGCCGACCCGGACGGCTTCGACCGGTACGCGTTCCTGCTGGACGACCCACCGGCCTCGACCTGGCAGCAGGGCCTCGAACGCTGGCGGTGGCCGCGCCACACCGAGATCGGCGCGGACCTGGACGAGGCCGTGCAGCGCTTCGCCGCCGCCGGCATGGACGTGATCGCCGTCGACACCACCTCAACGGAACAGGCAGCGGGAGGCTTCACATGCGTCAAGGTGATCGCACCGGGCTCGGTGCCGATGACCTTCGGCCACACGGCCCGGCGGGTGACCGGCCTGCCCCGGCTCGCGCAGGTGCGCAACCCGCACCCTCACCCGTTCCCGTGACGGCGCGCGAGGACGGCATCGGCCGGGAGTTCTGGCGGATCAGCCTGGAGGACCTGGCCGAGGCGATGGAGACCCGGCAGTCGGAGTACGGCAACCCGGACGAGCCGCTGAAGTTCAAGACCTACCGGGGCCTGCCGCGCCGCCCGCTGACCACCAGGGTGCCCACCGAACCGCACCCCGTGGACACCCTCGACGACCCGGCCCTGTCCACACTCCTCCACTACGGCTACGGCATCTCCCGGCAGGAGTTCGACACCAACGGGACCTGGCCCTACCACCGGACGGTCGCCTCGGCGCGCTGCCTCTTCGGCGTCCAGCTGTACGTGTGCCTGGCCGACGGCGCCCACCACTACGACGCCCCGCACCACGCGCTGGTCAGGCTGCGCCAGGGCGACCACCGGGAGTTGCTCACCCGGGCGACGGGCACCGGCGGCCCCGCACCGCAGGCCGTCCTGGTGCTCTCCGGAATGCTCTCCAAGCCCGCCTACATCTACCGGGACTACGCCTACCGCCTGTGCACGCAGGAAGCCGGTCTGCTCGCCGGGAACCTCGACCTGGTCGCCCGGGCCATGGGCCTGCGGGCCCACGTCCACCACCAGTTCCTGGACGAGCCGGTCCACAAGCTGCTCGGACTCGACGGCGACGAGGAACCGGCCCTGCTGGTGCTGCCGCTCCACCGCGCCGACGCTGGTACCCCTCCGTCGGACCGGCTGGTCGCGGAGACGGCCGGGGCGCTGGCCGCCACCATCGAGGCGATCGAGCCGCAGGTGGTGCCGAGCGGCCTGCGCGTCACCCGGGCCTGCCCGGTGCTGACCGAGGTCAACCGGGCGTCCCTGCGCACCGACACCGCGGGCTTCAGCACGGCTCTGCCGGTCGCGCCCGCCGTCTCCGACACCGAGCCGCTGCCGTTGCCCACGACCGAGGTCCCCGATCCGGGCCTGGCCCGGGTCCTGCGCGCGCGGAACTCGGGCCCGGGCATCTTCCGCCCGATCGCCTCGCAGGTCGACGGAGTCGAGCTGTGGGCACGACTGGCGCGGATCCGCACCGGGGTCGTGAGCGACGTCGTCCCCGCCGGAGCACCGGCCCCGTTGGAGATCTTCCTGACCGTCGGCGACCTCACCGGCATACCCGCCGGGGCCTACCGGCTCGCCCCCGAGACCGGCGCGCTGCACCCCGTCGCCCGCGCCACCTCCGACGCCCCGGACGCCGCCGACACCGGCCCGAACGCCGTCACCGCGATCGAACGCGTCACCATCCCCGGACCGGTCTTCACGCACATGAACGCCGTCGTGCACCTGGTCGGCGACCGCGACTGGGCCTTCGACACCTTCGGCGACCGCGGCTACCGCGTGATCAACCAGGAGGCCGGGCTGCTCGCCCACCGCGTCTGCGTGGCCGCGGCGGCGCAGGGCATGTCGGGCCGCATCGTCAACGCCTACCACGCCGAAGGGGTCCGCGCGGCCCTCGGCCTGACCGAGCGGCGCCACACCCCGGTCTTCCAGATCCTGCTGGCCAGGACGGGGCCGGGCGGCCGCATGATCGTGCCCGTCGAACCAGAGGCGGTGGAGTGATGAAGAGCCTGCGAGGAGCCGGACCGGGAACGGCGCAGTACGGCCTCGCCCCGGCGGCCGTGATCCGGCTCGCCGGAAGCCCGGTCGCCACACTGGAGGGCCTGCGCTGCGCGCGGAGCTGGGCCACCGCCCGGGACCTGGTCCGCCTGCGCGCCCGGATCTCCGAGGCGGCCGGCGAGCTGTCGGTACTCCTGCACACGGTGATCGGCACCCTCGGCGACGGCGAGGCCAAGGCCGGGCTGGTCGCCGTGCGCCGGGCCGTGCGCCGCGGCCGCCGCGTCGACCCCGCCCGGCTGGGCGAGGCACCCGCCGACCTCACCGCCCCACTGCGGCACTGGACCGCGCTGCTCGACGAACGCGACCGGCTGCAGGCCGAGTTGCCGCAGCAGCTGGAGGAGGACTGGGCGGCGAGCTGCCGGGCACTGCGCGACGCCGGCCGGCTGCCGGCCTTCCAACTGGGGCTGGTGCACGCCAACCCGGACATGTTCCTGGCCCTGCACAAGTGGCTGACCACCGGCCGCGCGCCGCAACGCCAGAGCATGCTGCGGCTGGCCCAGTACCTGGCCCGCTCGGCCGCCAAGACCAGCCCCTACTCCACCTTCACCAGCAGCGGACTGGCCGCCTGGCGCCGGCCCGGCGACATCGTCGAACCGCCCGGTGGGCCGGCCGCGGGCCGGGCGGCCGCGTCGACCGGCACCGAGGTCAGCATCGGCACGCTGCACCGGATCGCCCGCGCCGTCGGCGAACGCCCCGAGGTCGCCGGCGGCTGCCGGATCCGGATCAACCCGAGCGCCACCGTCGTCGACGACGCGCTGCTCTTCCTCGGCCGCCGACCGGTCGAGCACGTGCACAGCCTGGCGCTGACCCCGACGCTGCGCCGGGTCCTCGACGTGACCACGCACGGGACCACCCTGGACGACCTGCGCGGCGCGCTGCTGGCACGGGCGGCCGACAGACATCAGGCCGACGCGTTCCTGCGCCGCCTGGTCACCCTCGGCGTGCTGGAGCCCGTCCCGCCGCTCGCCGACCAGACCCCGGACCCGGTCGCCGAACTGCGCGCCTGGCTGCACCGGTTGCGCCAGCCCGGTCTGCAGAAGCTGGACTGGACCCTGCACGCCGTGCAGGAGGCGTTGTCGACCTACCCGACCATCGCTTCCCCCGGCGCCCGGGTCGCCGTCCGCGACGCCGTGGTCCGCGGCCTGGACACGGCGCTGCGCGAGGCGGGTGACCACGCCCACCTGCACAACCCCAAGCTGGCCAAGGAGTTCGCCCGGTACAGCTTCTACGAGAACGCCGTCCACCCGGGCACCGCCGCCGTCCTGGACCCGGAGCGGTGGCGGTCCCTGCTGGACGACCTGGACGCCGTGCGCACGCTGCTCGGCCTGATCGGGCCGGACCTGCCCACCAAACTGACCCTGAGCCGGCTGTTCCAGGAGCGGTACCCGGCCGGGGCCGAGGTCCCGCTGCTGGTGTTCTACCGCGACGTGCTCACCGAGCAGCAGACCGGCGCCGGCGCTCCCGTGACCGCCGATCGCGACGACGCCGACGGGGACGCCGACGGACCCGCCACCGAGGACGGCGGCGGGGACGGCACCGGGGACGCGCTGCGCGAGCTGCAGCGGCTGCGCGCCGCCGTCAAACGACTGCTCGGCGAGCGGGCGCCCGACCCGGACGGGGTGGTCCGCATCGACCCGGACGAGGTGCGCACGCTGGCCGAGGAGTGGCCGGGCTGGGTGCGCACCCCCACCTCCGTGGCGGCGTACTGCCAGCTCGCCGACGCCCCGCAGGGCGAGGAGCTGGTGGTCAACACCATCACCTGCGGCTTCGGCCGCGGCCGGAACCGGGTCCGGCAGATCCTGGACGGGCTCGACCTGCACACCGACGCCCCGGCCGAACAGGGGCTCGCCGCAGGCCGTGGCGACGTGCTCTTCGCCGAGTTCGAGGCAGTTGCCAGGTCCGCCGTCAACGTCAGGAAACCCGGGGTGCGGCTGGTCGTCGACTATCCCGGCGTGCGCAGCGCCCGCGACCGGGACGACCGGCTGCCGATCAACGACCTGTCGGTGCGGCGCGGCGGCGACGGGCTGCTCCAACTGGTGTCACGGCGGCTGGGCCGGCAGATCTGTCCCGTTCACCCAGGCCTCGGCGACCGGCTGCTGCCGCCCACCGCGCGGTTCATGGTCGAGGCCTTCGGCGAGTCCAACACCTGGTTCGGTGCGCACACCGAACTCCGGATGACCTCGGACCCGCGTGCCGACAGCGGGGTGCGCCACCTCCCGCGGCTGACGGTCGGCAAGGTGGTGCTGCGCCGCGCCATGTGGATGACCCGCGCGGACCGGCTGCCCCGGCGCGCCGAGGCCGCGACCGACGCGGCATGGATGCTGCGGACGGCCGCCTGGCTGGCCGAACACGGGATCCCCGACCGGTGCTTCGTGACCGTGCTCGACCCGGCCACCCTGGCCCAGGGCGGCGGCCGGGCCACGCGCAACGACACCAAGCCCACCTACGTGGACTTCGCGAGCATGCTGCTGCTGCTCGGGCTGGAACGACGGCTCGCCGAGCCGAACGCGATCGTGCAGATCAGCGAGACGGTGCCGGACCCCGGCCGGATCCGCGGCGAGCGCGTCGCCGAGTACATCGTGGAACTCAACGAGCCCGGAGTCACCTATGTCTGACACGACCGACACGACTGCCACGACTGCCACGACCCACGTGCCTGCCACGCCTGCCACGACCGGGACGTCTGCGATGGCCGGCATGCCGGAGCCACCCGGGACGGGCGCACGCACCTGGGTCAGCGCCCACCTCTTCCACCACGGCGACCAGGACGCCCTGGTCGTCGGCGCCGTCCGGCCCGCCGTCGAGCGGCTGCGCCTCGCCGGGCAGGCCGAGGGCTTCTTCTTCCTGCGCTACTGGGAGGGAGGCCCGCACATCCGGCTCAGGGTGCTCACCCGCCCCGAGCAGGCGGTGCAGGTCCGGTCCGTGATCGAGGAGACGGCGGCGGAGTTCTACCGGGCCTCGCCGTCGGAGTCCTCGATGACCCCCGAGGAGTACGCCGAGTCCGCCCCGGGCCTGGCCGCGCTGGAGCGGATGGCCGACTACGACACGGTGCTCCACCCGGACAACTCGGTCGCGTTCGTCGACTACCTGCCGGAGACCGCGGTGTTCGGCACCGGGCGCTCGCTGGAGGCGGTCGAGCGTCAGCTGATGGCGGCCAGCGCGCTGGCGGTGGAGCTGATCGCCCGCGGCCGCAAACCCGGGCAGCGGGCCATGGACGCCTTCGCCATGCTGGCGGCGAACCGCACCCTGTTCACCGGCATCCTGCCCGAACTCGCCTACCAGGCACGGTTCATGGTCGAGAGCGGTGGTCAGGCGGCCCGACTGATCGGCACGCCGGAGTTCGAACGTTACTTCGAGGCCAACAAGGCCCAGCTGCGCTCGACCCTGGAGACGGTGTGGGCCGCCACACGGGGCGTGGCACTGCCCGACGGGTCCGTCGCGAACGGCTGGCTGACGAGCACCCGGGACCTGAACGACACCCTGGTCCGACTGGAGCTGCTCGGCCGACTGGACGCCTACCCGAGCTTCGAGGCGCCCGCCGAGGTGCTGGACCACATCAACCACCCGGTGCCGCAGCTGATCGTGGAACGGTGTGCGCACCTGATGTGCAACCGGCTCGGCATCAGCCTGGCCCAGGAGTCCCACCTGCGGCTGCTGCTGACCCGGACGGCGTTCGACCTGTGCGCGGTGTGACCATGGGCGACGAGGTCACGCGCTACCAGGAGGACGTCCACACGCCGACCGAGGTGGCCGACCCGACGGCGTTCCCGCCCCGGGTGGTCAAGAGCTACCCGGGCGCGCCGCGGCATCCGCTGCCCTGGCCGCCGGAGCGCGCCGGGCACCGGCTCGGCCGGCTGCTCGCCGACCTCGGAGGCATCACCCGCGCGCAGTGGCTGACACCGCTGGACATGCTGCCCTTCACCGACGGCTTCGACGCCATCCCCGACGACGACCCGCTGCAGTGGCTGGTGACCAGGCGCCCGACGCCGTCCGGCGGCGCCCGCTACAGCGCCGAGTGGTACGTGATCGCCGGTGACGACTCCGAGGTGCCGACCGGTGTCCACTACTACGACCCGGCCCGCCACGACCTGGTGCGACTGCGCGCCGGCGACTACCGCAGCCACGTCGCCTCCCGGCCGGCCGCGACGGTGCTCGTGCAGACCAACGTGTTCTGGCGGCTGGCCGCCAAGTACGGCGAGATGCACTACCGGCTCGCCTGCCTGGAGGCCGGCATCCAGGTGGCGCAGGCGCTCGTGGTCGCGGACGAGCAGCAGGCCACCGCCCGGCTCTGCTTCCCCGACGCCGACCTCGCCGAACTGCTGGGCCTCGACCCCCGCGAGGAGGGAGTCCACGCGGTCGTCGAGCTGCTCCCGCCGCCCCCGCCCGCCGTACGCGGCCCGTCCATGGCCGCCTTCCCGCGTGCCCACGGCGCGCACGCCGCCGTGCTCGCCCGGAGCCGGCCCGGCCCCGAACCGCTGCCGACCTCCCCGGCGGGGGACGGCAAGCGGATCGACCTGCCGCTGGCCGCACCCGACCTGCGGGCCGGCACCCTGACCCGGCACGCGGCCGTGCGCGGCTTCAACGGCGACCCGATGTCGCCCGCCGCGCTGGCCACCGTCCTCACCGCCTACGGACAGCAGGCCCGCTGGGACCTGCCCGACAACCTGGTCGAGTTCCACTGCGTCGTCGCCGACGTGACCGGCATCCCGTCCGGGGCCTACCGCTACCACCCCGACGAGCACCAACTGGAGCCGGTCGCCGAGGGCGACCCCCGGCAGCGGCTGCGCGAGGCCGCACTGGCCGCACTGACCCAACAGGGCGCGCGAACCGCGAACCTGTGGCTGCTGCCGGTCGGCGACGCGGAGGCCGCCGAGGCCCGGTTCGGCGCCCGCTGGTACCGGGTGCAGCAGGCCGCCGCCGGCGCCGCGCTGCACCGGGCCTGCCTGGCCGCAGCGTCGATCGGAGTGGCGAGCCGGATCCAGAACGACGTGCTCACGCATCTGCTGGACGAGTGGTTCGGCCTGCACGGGCGCAAACGGAGCCTGCTGATGGCCCAGTTCGGCACCGAGCACCCGGCCGGGCTGCGCCCCGAGTTCCGGCTGACCTGGTGAGGCCGACGTCATGAGGGAGAGGCGCACGTGAGCGAGACCGTACTCGGCGGCGGCCTGCTGGCCGACGCGGTCGCCGAGCGGCCACCGTCGCTGCTGGTGGTGGCGCACGACGCCTGGGACACCGGCGACTGGGCCGCCGCCCACGACCGGGGCGAGCCCTGGCTGCCCGTGTGGACGGAGCTCGGCCGGGTCGTGATCGGCCCGGTCGTCCGGCCCGGCGAACCCGGCTGCGCCTGGTGCGTGCAGACCTGGCGGTCCGCCGCGCCCCGCCGCGACCGGTGGACGGCCGAACTGCGCGAGGACGAGCGGATCGCGCAACGGCCCTCGCTGTGGCTGTCCACCTTCGCCGCCGAGACCGTGCGCGAGCTGCTGCACACCGGGGCGGCCGCGGACTGCTGCTGGTACCTGGGCCTGCGCGACCTCTCGCTCGCCCGGCACCCGTTCCTGCCCGACCCGCTGTGCCGGGTCTGCGGGGCACTGCCGGAGGACACCGCCGCGCTGGCCGCGATCACCCTGCAGCCGCGGCCCAAGCCGCGGCCCGGCGCCACCAGGGTCCGCGACCTGTTGGAGTCCGAACTGACCGGCCTGTACGTGGATGCCGAAACAGGCGTGGTCGCCCCGCCGAACGGCATGCGGGACGCCCGGTTCCCGCTGGCCGAGGCCGTACTCACCGAGTACGGCTACCGCGGCGAGGCGGGCTGGGGACGCGGCCGCGACTACGCCACCTGCCGGACCACCGCCGTCGCCGAGGCCATGGAACGGCTGGGCGGCCAGTGGCCCTGGGGCAAACGCACCGCCGTGCGCGGCAGCTGGGCCGAACTCGCCGACGACGCCCTCGACCCGCGCTCGTTCGGCCTGTTCCCGCCCGAACGCCACCCCGACCCGGACGGCCGCTACCAGCCGTTCACCGAGGACGCCGTGGTGTCCTGGGTGTGGGGGTACTCCTTCGGCCTCGCCCGGCCGGTGCTCGTCCCGGAGAGCCACGCCTACTACCGGACGGACTGGCAGCCGGGCGCCGCCGCGGACAAGCCCTTCACCTTCGAGATCTCCAACGGCTGCGCGCTCGGCGGCTGCCCGGAGGAGGCGATCCTGCACGGCATCCTGGAGGTCGTCGAACGCGACGCCTTCCTGATGACCTGGTACGCCAGGATGCCCGTGCCCGAGGTCGACCTGGCCCGCGCACCCGACCCGCGCATCCGGCTGGTCGTCGATCGCCTGGAGCGGACCGGCTACCGGGTACGGGCCTTCGACACCACCCTGGCCGAGGCGATCCCCGCGTTCTGGGTGCTCGCCCAGGACACCGGCGGCGACGCCGCACGGCCCCAGGTCGTCTGCACGAGCGGATCGGCCCTGGACCCGGCCGCCGCCGTGCTCAGCGCCCTCGGCGAGCTCGCGCCCATCGTCGAGCAGGAGCTGCGTCGCTACCCGGACGAGGCCGAGCGGGCCCGGCGGATGACGGCCGCGCCCGAGCTGGTGCGGGTGATGACCGACCACGCGCTGTGCAGCGCAACCCCGGAGGCCCTCGACCGCTTCGACTTCCTGCTCTCCGGCCCCGACCGCACCATCGGCTGGGACCGCCTGGGCCGCGGCCCCTGGCCGCACCACGCCGACCTGCGGGACGACCTGACCGAGGCCGTCGGCCGGATGCTGGCGGGCGGCATGGACGTGGTGGTCGTCGACCAGACCTCGCCGCTGCACCGGGCCGCCGGCCTGCACTGCGTGAAGGTCATCGCCCCCGGCGCGCTGCCGATGACCTTCGGTCACCGCAACCGGCGGACCACCGGCCTGCCCCGGCTGCGCGAGGTGCCGTACCGGCTCGGCCACGCGCCGCACCCGCTCACCGACGCAGACATCAACCCCCACCCCCACCCGTTCCCATGAGCGGCCGTCACCCCACCCCCGTCGCCGCCACCTTCGGTGTCCGGGTCGCGGGCCTGCCGGCGACCGTGCCCCAGCGGCTGGTCGACGAACGGCTGCGCCACGCGCTGCTGGCGACGGCGCGGACGGCCACCGAACTGACGGCACGTGCGGCCGCGCTCTCCGACCGCTGCTACGCGGTGATCGGAGCGCTCCCGGAGCCGGCGGCCAAGCCGAAGCTGGTCGCGCTGCGGCGTTGCGTGCACCAGCTGCGGGACACCTCGCGGCTGCTGGCCGATCCACTGGTCGCCGCTGCCCTCGGCGAGGAACTGGCTGCGGACGTCGCCGAGTTCGCGCACCGCGTGGCCCGCCATCGGGCCGAACGGGCACAGCTGCCGGCGCTGCTGACCGAGGCGGAGCGGGCCGTGACCGCCGCCCTGCGGGAGATCGCCGCCGACCCCCGCTTCGACCAGGGCCTCACCCATGCCAGCCCCACCCTGCGCGAGGTGCTGCAGCGCCGGCCGGGCCGGCAGGAACTGATCCGGCTGGCCGTCTACGCCACCCGCGCCGCCGTCAAGACCAGCCCGTTCAGCACCTTCACCGCGAGCGGCCTGGGCAGCTTCGTCCCGGACGGACCGGCGCTGCGCTGGACGGCGACCGCACCCGCCCGGTCGGTCGTCGAGCTCGACCTCGCAGCCCTCGTCCCGCTGGCCGCCGAACGGACCCCGGCCACCGAAGCCCGTGTCGGCGTGAACCCGAGTGCGCGGCCGGTGCCCGGCGCCGTCCGGTTCCTCGGCCCGGCGCCGACGGAGGAACTGCTCAGCCTGCCGCTGACCGCCCCGCTGCGGCACTGCCTGCGGGCCGCCGCCACCCGGCCGACCCTCGCCGAGCTGACCGCCGCACTCCCCGCGCCGCCGGAACGGGCCACCGCATATCTGCGCGCGCTGCTGGACGCCGGACTGCTGCTGGCCCCGCCCAGCCTCGACGAGCACGGCCCCGACCCGCTCGGCGAGTTGGTACGGCGCGCCCCCGAGCTGACCCCCGTCCGGGCGGCGCTGCGTGCCTACGCGCACGCCGAGGGATCCGAGCGGGCCGCACTCGGGGCGACGCTCTCCGAACGCCTCGCGCCGCTCGGCGTCACCGGCAGGCTGCGGGACGTCGTCACCGAGCAGTCGGTCATCCCCGGCGTGGTGGTCGAGGCGGGGCTGTCGTCCTGGCGAGCGGCCCTCGACGACCTGGCCCTCGCCTGCCGGCTGCTGGCCGTCTTCGACCACACACTGCCGTTCAAGCTGGCGATCGCCGCGTTCGTCCGGGAGTGGTTCGGAGCGCGGACACCGGTGCCGTTCGACCGGTTCTACGCCGAACTGGTCCGCAACGGCGGCGAGGCGATGCGTCTGCACCCGGCCGCCGTCGCCTTCGCCGCCACCGGGCCGACCGGGACCCTGGCCGCCAGCCCGATCCCCGAGGTGCGCCGACTGGCCGGCCTGATCGGCGAGGTCCGGCGCGCGCTGCCGGACCGGCAGCGGATCGCGCAGGTGCTGGACGCGCTCCCGGACTGGGTCCGCCCGGTGGGATCGGTCGCGGTCTACACCCAGTACGACGCCGGACGGCTGGTCGTCAACGCGGTCAACTCCGGCTACGGGCGCGGACGGTCCCAGCTGCGACGGCTGCTGAGCGCCGCCGGCGGGGATCCGCTCCCGGTCGCGGCGGTGCATCCCGGCGGGACGAGGTACGCCGAGTTCGCGCAGACCCTGGCCACCTCGCTCAACCAGCGCGAGCTCGCCCTGCCGGAGCGCCTCGACTACCCGCCGCCCGCCCGGCTGACCGTCGGCGTGGGAGCGGACGGTCTGCCCGTCCTGCTCGACGGCGCAGCGCCCGTCCGCCCCGTCCACGGCGGGCTCTCCTACGAGCGACAGCTCCCCCCGGTGATGGCCCTGCTGGTCGAGGCGTTCGGCGAGAGCCCGATCCTGCTCCGGCCCGACCAGCCGTTGCGGCACGACGCGGCCGCGGGGACGGGGACGGCGCGCGTCCTGCACGCGCCGCGGCTCGACATCGGGCGCGTGGTCCTCCGGCGGGCCACCTGGGTCGCCCAGCCGGGCACCCTGCCGCGCCGCGCACCCGGCCAGCGCGACGCGGACTTCCTGCTCCTGCTGGCCGCCTGGCTGACCGAACACGGCATCCCGCCCCGGTTCTTCGTCTCCGTGCTGCGACCGGGCGACGGCACGGCCGGCTCGCTCGCCCGTGACCGGGCCCGGAAGCCGCTGCTGGTCGACATCGGCTCGCCCCCGCTGGTGCTGGCCTTCGAGAAGCTGGCCGCCGATCCGGCCGCGGCGGCGGTGCTCTCCGAGGTCGTGCCGGGGCCGGAGACGGCGCTCACCGACCAGGAGGGCCTGCCGCGGGTGACCGAATTCCTGATCGAGCTGAACTGTCAAGGAGACGGGCGATGACGGATACCTCATGGCGCACCGTGAACGTCTACCACCACGACCCCGACCGGACGGACCTGCTGCTCGACGCCGTCCGCCCGTTCCTCCGCGCGGTGGCCCCCGCGACCGTCCGGGCCTGGTTCCAGCCGCACTGGCGGCGCGGCCCGCACGTCCGCATCCCGATCCGGGCGAGCACCGAGACCTTCGACACCGTGGTCGCGCCGGCCGTGACGGAGATCCTCGGCACCTACCTGCGGGCCCACCCGTCCACGGCGGTCCTGGACGAGCAGGCCGTGCTGGAGCAGCACCGGCGGCTCGCCCGGTCCGAGCGCGAGCAGGGGCCGTTGACCCCGTGGGCGGCCAACAACTCCGTCGCGGTCGAGCCCTACGACCGGCGCCTCGCCGTCCTCGGCGGGCCTGCCGCGGCCGACCTGCTCGCCGACTACTACACGGACACCAACGACGTCGTCTTCGCCGTCCTGGAGCGGGTCCGCGGCGGCGGTTCGAGGATGGCGCTGGCCGTCGACCTGTTCATCGCGGCGGCGCACCGGTTCCTGCCGCCCGTGACCTACGGCTACCTCTCCTACCGCGGGCACGCCGACGCCTTCCTCGCCAAGCACCCCGACGGCCTGCGCGAGCGGTTCGACCGGGTCTACGAGACCAACGCGGAGCGCTTCAGGCAACGGGTCGTCACCATCACCGCGACGACCGACCACCACCGGGTGCTGCCGTTCGGCAGCCTGCTCGACACCCTGCTGCGCTACCGCGACCGGGCCAACGAGCTGATCCTGGCCGGCGGGCTGGCGCTCGACACCGGTGCGGACGGCCGACCGGAGGAGTGGGGTTCGAGCTGGAGCGCCTGGTCCGACCGCAGCCCGTTCCACCGGACGCTGGGCGGCCACCGGGGGGCGGCCGACCAACTCGGCGGCTGGAACACCTTCCAGCAGTACCGGGTGGTCCTCAACTGGCTGTACCTGAACATGTACCGGATCGGCATCGGCGAGCTGGAGCGCAACCTGATCTGCCACGTGGTCTCCCGCGCCGTGGAGGACGTGAACGGGGTGACCGCGATGGGCAGGATCGAGGACCTGATCGGGTTCGTCGACGGCGGCGGCCGACTGTAGCCGGACTGCGGGGGAGGGGAGCACACGATGGGCTCAGGCCCCGCACGCCATCGGCCGAGGTCCGTAGTGCAAAGAAATGTCATTGAATGAGACCAATAGAACTGTATGCCGCCTTGATGTGGCATGCTCATGCTCTCGGTGCACTTCCTGCTGTGCGCCGCGCATGTGAGGGGGGATCACCTTGGCCACTTCCGAGGCCGGCGCCGCCGTCAACGGTGCCCATCGACCCATCGACGACCCGAGCCGCCCGATCCTCGAACAGATCGCCGACAAGTGGTCGATGACCGTCCTGACGGTCCTCAGTGAGCCCAAGCGATTCAACGAGATCAGGCGTCAGCTGGAGGGGGTGACCCAGCGGGTGCTGACCCAGACCCTGCGCCGCCTGGAGCGCAACGGGATGATCAGGCGTCAGGTGCTGCCGACCTCGCCGGTCGGGGTCGAGTACTCGCTGACCCGACTCGGCGAGTCCCTGCGGGAGCCGTTCAGCCAGCTGCACACCTGGGCCGTCGACAACACGGACGAGATCCGGGCGCACCAGAGGGAGTACGACCGCCGGATGCTCGACTTCAGAACTCCCCTGTCCCCGGCGGCGGCCGCCGTCCCCCCGGACGGATTCCCCCAGGGGCGTCCCTCGCGGCTGTGACCGCAGGGGTGTTCCCCTGCGGATGGCGGTCGGTTCGGTGAGCGAGCCCGTCGGCGGCTCAGAAGCCTTCCCACCGGACCAGGTCGTCCCAGGCGGGACCGCCCCGGCGGTGCACCGGGGGAGGCTGCTGCGGTGACGGGTGGCCGAGGCAGACGATCAGCTCGGGCCGTACCCCGTCCGGTACCCCGAGCAGGACGGCGACCGCCGCCCGGCTGAAGGAGGTCACCGGACCCGCGCCGAGCCCCAGACCGTGCGCCGCCAGCAGCATGGTCGCCGCCGCCGTCCCCACGTCGATGAACGGGCCGGGGTTGTCCTCCGGGAAGCCGTAGGCGCGCACCCGGGCCCGGTCGACGCAGACGACGATCGCGGCCGCCGGGTGCTGGAGCATCCCGGGGGAGACCATCCGGAGCGCCCGCAGCAGTCCGGGCCGGGTGACGACCACGTACCGGTGGAGGCGCCGGTTGCCGGCGTGCGGCGCGTACCGGGCGCTGTCCAGGACGGCCCGCAGCCGCTCGGGCTCGACCGGTGCGTCGGTGAGCGCCCGGACCACGCGACGGGTGCGGATCGCCCGCAGGACGGCGTCCCCGTCGGTGGCGCCGTCACGCGTGCGCTCGGCGCCGTTCACGACGTCCCGCCGTTCGTTGCCGCGCTGTTCGTCGGCTCGGCGGGAGTCGGCTCGGCGGGAGTCGGCTCGGCGGAAGTCGGCTCGGCGGAAGTCGGCTCGGCGGGGACGAGTGAGTCGAGCAGGTACACGGCCAGGGTCCGGCAGAGCGCGTCCAGCCGGTCGACGTAGGCCTGTGGGTCGCCGGCCCGGACCGAGGTCTCGGAGTGCCCGCGGCGCACCTCCTGCAGCAGGGCCCGCAGCCGGTCGCCCGCCTGCGGTTCGATCATCTCCGCGAGCCGTCCTGCTGCCGTGAGCAGCCGCAGCGGTGCGTACTCGGCGGCCTCGTCCACCTGGGTGCGGGCGGAGCAGACGAGGTAGGCGAGGAGTTCGACCGCGCCGTCCTCGTCCAGCACCCGTCCCGTCCGCTCCGCGCGTTCGGCGCCGCCCATGGGCACACTCCGTCGTTCGCCGCGCGCCGGTCGCCGGCCCGCCGCCGCGGCGCCCGGCCGGCCGTCCCTGCCCCCAGCCTCTGCCCTACGCGGACGGTCCGCACGCCGCCGTGGGTGTGGTCAGACGGCCTTGACTCTGGTGCCGGCGGATTCGAGGGCGGCGACCTCGCCGGCGGGCGCCGAGGTGTCGGTGACGAGGGTGTGCAGGAGCGCGGCGGGGCCGACGTGGGCGAAGGCGGTGCGGCCGAGCTTGCCCCCGTCGGCGGCGACGACGGTGCGGCGGGCGGGGCGGCGAGGGCGGCCTTCTTCACCGCCGCGTCCGCCGGGCTCCTGCGCACCGCACCCGATCGGGAAGGACCCGACGGCGTCCGCCCGGACAGCGCCGGAGGCGACCGCAGCCCCCGTGAGGGCGGCCGGCATCCACTGACCGCATCCACTGACCGAATCCACTCGGCGCGGCAGGGCGCATCCGCCGTCGCGCCCGGTGAGGTCGAAGGGCCGGGTGGGAAATCACTGCCTGGCTGTCGCCCCCGGGCGCTAACCTCTCGCCAGGAACGTCGAGGAGGGGTGGGGCTCATGGCGTACGGCGGGGACGTGCTGTCCGGAAACGGTCCGCGGAGGGGCGCCTCGGGCGGGCTGACCGCGATCGGGGTGCTGTTGGTGGTGTACCTCGTCATCTTCGCGGTCGCCCTGGCCATCAGCGTCACCCAGGGCAACTACACCTACGTGATCGAGACGGCCGACAGGCGCGCCGAACTGCCCGCACTGGCCGTCGCCGCCTACTTCGCGCCGCTCGCGGCCACCCTGGTGTCGACATCGGTGCTCGCCGTCCTGGCGTTCAGGGGAGTGTCCTGGGTACGGCCCGCTGCCGCGGTGCTCCTCCTGGTGACGACCCTCTCGGCCTCCGGCCAGCAGCTCTTCCTCCAGCTGACCAACCGGTGGCTGGACGACATCCTCGACCGGCCGCTCGACGCGATGTACACCATGCTGCAGCCGTACCTCGCGCTCGGCGTGGCCATCGCGGTGACCGTCGTCGCGCTTGCCACCCGCGGGCCCCGTCCGGGCGCCGGAGCCGGCAGGTCCTTCGCCCCGCCGCCGTACCCGC
>NZ_JAHTIK010000001.1:7897358-8019239 GCF_025655475.1 Kitasatospora sp. DSM 101779
CCCCCGTTCCGCCCGCCCCGCCCGCCGACCGGCCGGGCTCCGCGCCGTAACGGCCGGCAGCGGGTTCGCCGGGGTCGGGGCGTCAACTCCCGGACCTCGTCCCGGGGCGTCCGCCGTGTGCGACATCCCGTGGGCGAGGACACCTGCCCCCAGAGCGATGATCGTCGGCGCGGCCCCGACCACGACCAGTGCGGAGAAGCGGGCCTGCTCCCGGACCGACCTCTTCGGCCGCCCGCTCCCGGCGCCGCCCTTCGGCTGCGGCGGCATCCAGGGCTCCCCCCACATCCGACTCATGCGCCCCGTCTCCTCCGATCGGCTGGTGCCACCGTGATCCGGAGTGTCGACGGGCCACCGCCTGCGTGCCCGAACTCCATTCCCCGCCCCGGAGCCGTGCCGGGCGACGCCACCGCGCCGTCGACCGCGGACCGCTGCGCGGTGCGGGACGCGGCCCGGGCACTCCTGGGTGGGTCGGTCAGTCGACGGTGACGACCAGCTTGCCGAGCGCCGTGCCGGCGGCCATGAGCCGGTGCGCCTCGACGATGTCGTCGAAGCCGAACACCCGCACCGGGCGTGCCTTGTGGGTCCCGTCGGCGACCTTCGCGAGGATGGCGTCGAACGGCACCGCGGACAGCGGGAAGTCCTCCGTTCCCAGGACGAACGCGCTGCCGAAGAAGCTCAGTCGGACGCCCGACGGCATGTCGGTGAGCGGGGCGAAGTCCTGGACGGGGGAGAGTCCGCCGAGGAAGCCGAGCTGGCACACCCGCCCGCGGGTACGGACCGTGGCCAGCGAGTCCCGCAGCACGCTGTTGCCCACGACGTCCAGGACGGCGTCCACCGCGATGCCGCGGGCGCGGACCTGCGGCGCCAGCCGTCCGTCGTCGACCAGGACGTGCGAGGCGCCGATCCCGCGCAGCAGTCCGGCCCGGTCCGCGTCGCGGGTGGTGGCGACCACCGTGGCGCCGTGGTCGTTCGCGAGGTTGACGGCGGCCTGGCCGAGCGAGGAGGTCGCCCCGCGGACGAGCACCGTCTCGCCGGGCCGCAGGGCGAGGTTGCCGTGGAGGGCGCTCCACGCGGTGGCGTACACCTCGGGGACGGCGGCCAGGTCCGCCCAGGACAGGGTGGTGCGGACCGGCACCACGTTGCCGGCCGGAACGGTGACCAGCTCGGCGTAGCTGCCGTTCCGGGTGCGGCCCATGCCGCCGAGGAGGGCGACGACGGTCGTCCCCCCGGCGAGTCGACCGCTGGGGTCGTGCTCGACGGTGCCTGCGCACTCGATCCCGGTGACCGGGGCGACCTCGCCCCAGGCGCCGCTGCGCATGTACGTCTCGGCGTGGTTGAGGCCGAAGGCCCGTACCCGGACCAGCACCTCGCCGTCGGTGGGCCGCGGGTCGGGGAGCTCGGTGTGCCTGAGGACCTCGGGGCCGCCGTAGGTCGAGATGACGATGGCTCGCATGGTGCGTCTCCATTCTTGAGTGTTCGTTCAACTATGAGGGCCGAAAAACGGCCGCCGCGGGGTGCGGCGGCCTCGAGGGCCGGTCGGTCGGGCGGGTCGGGCGGTCGGGCGGTCGGCAGGCGGTGGCGCGGGTGGTGCCGGGCTCAGCCCAGGCCGGCGAAGGCGTTGTCGACGATCGCCCTCAGCACCGCCTCGTCCGGGTTGGCCTTCCCCACGACCATCAACCCCTGGGCGGTGGCGACCATCAGCCGGGCGGTGCCGGCCGCGTCCAGCCCCGGCCGTACCTCGCCGCGTCGCACCGCGGTCGCCAGTGCGCGGGTCATGCAGTTCTCCAGTCGGGCCAGGTGGCCGCGCACCACCGCGGCGGCCTCGTCGTCCTCGGCGGCGTCCTCGATCGCCGTGTTGACGAGCAGGCAGCCCTGGCGGCCCTCGGGGCTCAGCAGATCGCGGACGAGTCCGTCGAAGTAGCCGCGGACCTCCGCCACCGAAGCGCCGGGGCCGTCCAGCTCGCCGAGCTTCTGCGGCACGACGAGCTTGGAGTAGCGCTCGAGCGACTTGAGGAACAGGGCCCGCTTGCCGCCGGGGAAGGCGCTGTAGATGCTCCCCGGCTTGACGCCGGTCGCCTTCACCAGGTCCTCGATGGACGTGGCCCGGTAGCCGCGCTCCCAGAAGCGCCGCATGGCCGCGTCCAGGACCTGCTCCGGCTCGAACTCCCGTGGTCGTGGCATGCGGACAACATATATGAGTGGTCATTCAAGAACAAGTGGAGCGGGGGGCCGGCGACGGGGCAGCCGGCCTCCGGATCCGTGTCACGGCCGGTCCGAGCGGTGTCCTGATGGTCCGTCCGGGTGTCCGTCGGCGCGGCGCGGCCCGAGGGCGGCGCCGCCCGGCGCTAGTGTCTGATGACCCATCAGGTTCCGGATCGGGAGAGAGGCCAGGAGTGCGCACCCTCCGCTCGCGGTGGCTGAACGCGGCCGCAGGTCTCTGCGTCTGCGCGTCGGTCCTGGCCGGCTGCGGGAGCAGCGGCCAGGGCGGCCCGGTGACCTTGAACTGGTACAACTTCCCCGACGACTCGGGCGCCCTCCAGCAGGCGGCCGACCGGTGCGGTCAGCAGTCGGGCGGCCGCTACACCGTCAAGTACAACAAGCTGCCGCGCGGCGCGGACGGCCAGCGCCAGCAACTGGTGCGCCGGATGGCCGCGCACGACACGGGCGTGGACATCCTCGGTCTGGACGTCACCTGGCCCGCCGAGTTCGCCGAGGCGGGGTGGATCCGGGAGTGGACCGGCGCGATGAAGGAGCAGGCCACCGCCGACACCCTCGACGCGGCCGTGCGGACCGCGACCTGGCAGGGCCGACTGTTCGCGGTGCCGTACAACTCCAACACGCAGCTGCTGTGGTACCGGGACGACCTGGTGCCGAACCCGCCGAAGACCTGGGCGGAGATGCTCGCCCAGGCGAACGCTCTGGCCGAGCAGGGCAAGCCGCACTACGTGGAGATCCAGGGCGCGCAGTACGAGGGCCTGACGGTGTGGTTCAACACCCTGGTCACCAGCGCCGGCGGCTCGATCCTCACCCCGGACGCGCAGGCACCCTCGCTCGGTCCGCCCGCGGTCGTCGCCGCCGGCGTGATGCACGACACCGCCACCTCGTCGGCCGCCGACCCCTCGCTGCCCAACCAGATGGAGGACCAGAACCGGCTGGCGATGGAGTCCGGTACCGCAGCCTTCGAGCTCAACTACCCCTTCGTCTACCCGTCGATGAAGGCCAATCAGCCCGAGCTGTTCAAGCACTTCCGCTGGGCACCGTACCCGTCGGTGCTGCCCGGCCGGCCGGCCAGCGTGACGATCGGCGGGATCGACCTGGCCGTCGGCGCGTACGGCAAGCACCCGGACCTGGCGTACGAGGCCACCCTGTGCCTGCGGGACCGCGAGAACCAGCTCACCAACGCGCTGGAGGGCGGCCTGCCGCCGTCGCTGCGCAGCCTGTACCAGGCCGCCGAACTCACCCGGAGCTACCCGTTCGCGGCGGACGTGCTGGCAGCCCTGGAGACCGCCAGCGTGCGGCCGCAGACGCCGGCCTACCAGAACGTGTCGATCGCCATCTCGCACACCCTGTCGCCGCCCGCCGACATCCATCCGGAGAGCACCGTCGCCGACCTCCGCGGGCAGATCGAGGATGCCCTCGGCTCCAAGGGGTTGATCCCGTGACACCTGCCACCGCACCCGGCCCCCGGGCCGAGAAGAGCACCGCGGAGTCGGAGGGCGCCCGTCAGGAGCGCCGGCTGGGCCTGCTGCTGTGCGCGCCCGCCGCGATCGTGATGCTGGCCGTCACCGCCTACCCCATCGTGTACGCGGTCTACCTGTCCCTGCAGCGCTACGACCTCCGCTTCCCGAGCCAGGCCCACTGGGTGGGCCTGGCCAACTACGGCGCGGTGCTGAGCTCCCCGTTCTGGTGGCAGGCGCTGTGGGTCACCGTCCTGATCACCGTGGTATCGGTGGCGATCGAGCTGGTGCTCGGCATGGTGCTCGCGCTCGTCATGCACCGGGCGGTGTTCGGCCGCGGTACCGTCCGCACCGCGGTGCTCGTCCCCTACGGCATCGTGACGGTCGTGGCCGCGTACTCGTGGCAGTACGCCTGGACGCCCGGCATCGGCTACCTCGCGGCGCTGCTGCCGGAGGGCAGCGCCCCGCTCACCGACCACTGGCAGGCGATCGGTCTGATCATCCTCGCCGAGGTGTGGAAGACCACGCCGTTCATGGCGCTGCTGCTGCTGGCCGGCCTGGCCCTCGTCCCCGACGAGACCGTCCGGGCGGCGATGGTGGACGGCGCGACCTTCGGACAGCGCCTGCGACTGGTCATCATCCCGCTGATGAAGCCGGCGATCCTGGTCGCCCTGCTCTTCCGCACCCTGGACGCCTTCCGCATCTTCGACAACATCTACGTCCTGACCGGCGGCTCCAACGACACCGGCTCCGTCTCGATCCTCGGCTACGACAACCTCTTCACCGCCCTCAACCTCGGCATCGGGTCGGCGATCTCGGTGCTGATCTTCCTCTGCGTGGCGATCATCGCCTTCGTCTTCATCAAGGTCTTCGGCGCCGCGGCGCCGGGTGGCGAACCGGAGCGCCGATGAACAACCGCACCCGCACCCTGACCGGTTGGGGCGTCGCCAACCTGATCGTCGTCCTCTACGCGCTCTTCCCGGTCTGGTGGATCGTCGCGCTGTCCTTCAAGGAGCCGAGCACCCTCACCGACGGCGACTTCATCCCCCGCGAGTGGACCTGGGAGAACTACCGCGGGATCTTCCAGACCTCCGAGTTCACCCGCGCCCTCGTCAACTCGATCGGCATCTCCGTGATCGCCACCACCGTCGCGGTGGTGCTCGGCACCATGGCCGCGTACGCGGTGGCCAGGCTGCGCTTTCCCGGCAAACGGCTGCTGATCGGGGTCTCCCTGCTGATCGCGATGTTCCCGCCGATCTCGCTGGTGTCACCGCTGTTCAACATCGAGCGCGCGCTCGGGATCTTCGACACCTGGCTGGGGCTGATCATCCCGTACATGACCTTCTCGCTGCCGCTGGCGATCTACACCCTGTCGGCGTTCTTCCGCGAGATCCCCTGGGACCTGGAGAAGGCGGCCAAGGTGGACGGCGCCACACCGTGGCAGGCCTTCCGCCTGGTCATCGCCCCGCTGGCCGCGCCAGGGGTGTTCACCACCGGCATCCTCGTCTTCATCTTCTGCTGGAACGACTTCCTGTTTGCCATCTCGCTCACCTCGACCACCGCGGCCCGGACCGTGCCGGCCGCGATCGCCTTCTTCACCGGCAGCTCCCAGTTCCAGCAGCCGACCGGGTCCATCGCGGCCGCCGCGGTGGTCATCACCATTCCGATCGTGATCTTCGTTCTGCTGTTCCAGCGCCGCATCGTCGCCGGCCTGACCGCCGGCGCAGTCAAGGGATGAGACCGCCCCACCGGGCGGACCAGGAAGGCGAACCGTGGCCGAGATCGTCCTCGACGGCATCACCAAGCGCTACCCCGACGGCGCACTCGCCGTCCGCGACTTCAACCTCACCATCGGCGACGGTGAGTTCGTGATCCTCGTCGGCCCGTCGGGCTGCGGCAAGTCCACCACCCTGAACATGATCGCCGGGCTGGAGGACATCACCGAGGGCACCCTGAGCATCGGCGGGCAGATCGTCAACGACCGCGCCCCCAAGGACCGCGACATCGCCATGGTCTTCCAGAGCTACGCCCTCTACCCGCACATGACCGTCCGCGACAACATGGGCTTCGCCCTGCGCCTGGCCAAGGTCGACAAGGCCGCCATCGCCGCCAAGGTCGAGGAGGCCGCCCGCATCCTCGACCTGACCCAGCACCTCGACCGCAGACCCGCCAACCTCTCCGGCGGACAGCGCCAGCGCGTCGCGATGGGCCGCGCCATCGTCCGGGACCCGAAGGCCTTCCTGATGGACGAGCCGCTGTCGAACCTCGACGCGAAGCTCCGGGTCCAGATGCGCACTCAGATCGCCGCCCTGCAAAGGCGCCTGGGCACCACCACCGTCTACGTCACGCACGACCAGGTCGAGGCCATGACCCTCGGGGACCGGGTGGTCGTCATGCGCGCCGGCGTCGTCCAGCAGGTCGGCTCGCCCCAGCACCTGTACGACGCCCCGGTGAACCTGTTCGTGGCGGGATTCATCGGCTCGCCCGGCATGAACTTCCTCGGCGCAACGCTCGAACAGAACACGCTGCGCACCTCGCTGGGCGACGTTCCGCTGGACGACCGGATGCGACGCGCCCTGGAGCGGGCGGACGCGCCGCGCGACCTCATCGTGGGCATCCGGCCCGAGGCGTTCGAGGACGCCTCGCTGATCGACGAGCACGCGGGCGGCATCACCTGCACCGTCACCGTGGAGGTCCGGGAGTCCGTGGGCTCCGACGTGTACGTGCACTTCGCCGAGGAGGGCGGGCCGGCCCGTACCGAAGAGCTCGCCGAACTCGCCGCCGACTCGGGACGGGCGGACACCGGTATGCAGGAACACCGGGTGGTTGCCAGATTGAACACCGCCACCAGCGCCGCCGAGGGCAGCCCGGTGGACTTGTGGATCGACACCACCCGCCTTCACGTCTTCGACCCCGCGAGCGGCACCAACCTGACGCGACCCGATCAGTCGGCGAACTGATGCCGATCCGGCGCCGACCGGGGAGCTCCGGCAGGAACGACGCGTGGCACGGCGCATACGCACGCCGTGCCGCCGTCCCCGCCCTCCATGCCGCAGGCGCCTCCCCGAGGCCGCTGCCCCTTCACCGGAACGTCGCTATCACCCGGCTGCTGAAACGCATGGGCTCCGTGGCTGCTCCCGCAGAGTGAGCACCCCGACGGCATAACCCTCGTGGTCCACCACCGGCCACGCGTCCAGACCGCGGGAGCGCATGGCGGCGGTCGCCGCGGTGGCGGGCATGTCGGCGGTGGCGAACGGGGCACGGTCGAGGACGATGTCGCGCACCCGGGTTCGCTCGGTGTACCAGGAACGGGCCTGGAAGGGAGCGAGGTGCAGGCGGGTCAGCAGCCCGGCGCAGCGGCCGTCCTCGGCGCGGACCAGGACGTGGTCCGCGCCGGAGGTGTGCAGGATGTCCATGGCCGAGTCGACCATGAGGTCGTCGCTGATCTGCAGCTCCGGGCGTTTCATGACGTCGCCGACCGTGGCGGCGGTCCCGGGGTGTTCGCGTGTGGTCGAGATGGCCGGACTCCTTCGTGTGTCCTTCGTCGGGGCCGGCGGTGATCCGGTGCCGGCGCGGTGGGGCGGCCTGCGGTGCCCGTCGGAGCGGGCCGCGGCTGCGGCCCGGCACCGGTGGGCGGCGTGGTGGCCGGACTGCGGCTCCGTCCGGCCCACGTGGTGTCCTATTCGGAGACGGTGACGCGCCCGGGCGAGGCGCTGCGCGGGCCGTTGGTGGTCCGCGGGGTGCGGGCGCCGTGGGCGGGACGTCGGCCGCGGTTCCCGGCGGAGGCGCTTCGACGCGGCCGCTCGACGACGGGGTCGGCGATCGTGACGGGCACGCCGGTGGGGACGCGGGCGCCGGTGATCCGGGCCAGATCTTCGTCACCGGCGAGGACCCGGGTGGTGATGGGGACGATGCCGGCCGTGGTCATGGTGCGGGCCATCCGGCGGCGCTGGTTGGGCAGGACGAGCGTGACGACGGTGCCGGACTCGCCGGCCCGGGCCGTCCGGCCGCCCCGGTGGAGGTAGTCCTTGTGGTCGGCCGGCGGCTCCAGGTTCACGACCAGATCGAGGCCGTGGACGTGGATACCGCGAGCGGCGACGTTGGTCGCGATCAGTGCGGTCACCTCGCCCGTGCGGAACTGCTCCAAGGTGCGGGTGCGCTGGGGCTGGGACTTGTCGCCGTGCAGGGCTGCGGCCCTCACCCCGTTCTCGAGCAGGTCGTCGACCAGCCGGTCCGCGACGGTCTTGGTCTCGGTGAACATGATCACCCTGCCGTCGCGGGAAGCGATGTGGGCGATCGTGGCGTGCTTGTCGGAGTTCTGTACGTGCAGCACGTGGTGCTCCATCGTGCTGACCGCCGCCGCGGACGGGTCCACCGAATGCGTGACCGGGTCCGTGAGGAAGCGTTGCACCAGGCGGTCGACGTTGCGGTCCAGGGTGGCGGAGAAGAGCATCGTCTGGCCACCCGGGGCGACCTGCTCCAGCAGCTCGGTGACCTGGGGCAGAAAACCCATGTCGGCCATCTGGTCGGCCTCGTCCAGCACCGTGACGGTGACCTCGTCGAGTCGGCAGTCGCCGCGCTGGACGAGGTCCGCGAGCCGGCCGGGGGTGGCCACGACGACGTCGGCCCCCCGGCGGAGCTGGTGGGCCTGGCGGCCGATCGGGACCCCGCCCACCACGGTCGCCGTCCGCAGGCGCACCGCGTGGGCGTAAGGGGTGAGCGACTCGGCGACCTGTTGCGCGAGTTCGCGTGTGGGGACGAGCACCAGTGCGAGTGGGCTGCGGGGTTCGGCACGCTGCCCGGCGAGGCGGGACAGCAGTGCGAGGCCGAACGCGATGGTCTTGCCGGAGCCCGTACGGCCCCGTCCCAGCACGTCCCGGCCCGCCAGCGAGTTCGGCAGCGTCGCGGCCTGGATCGGGAACGGCGAGGTGACGCCGCGACGGGTCAGCACCGACAGCAGCGCCGTCGGCATGTCGAGCTCCTCGAAGGACTCGACGGCCGGCAGGGCCGGGGTGGTGGTCGCCGGCACCGCGAACTCGCCCTGCGGGGACGGGTCCTGATGGCGGCGGGCGGAGGACGGCCGGCTGCCGGCCGGGCGCGAGCCGCCGGAGGGGCTGCCTTCGGAGCGGGAGCCCGTGCCGGAGCGGGAGCCGGCGTTCCGGTGCGAGGGGCGACTGGAGCGGTTCATGCGGGAAGCCTTCCTCAGGGCGGCACGTCACGAGGAAGGCTCCGCGGCGCAGGACGCGCAGGCGAAGACCGCAAGGGAACGGGCCGGAAGTGTGGCGGGCGGGGCGAGATTCGTGGCGCCGCGCGGCCCACCGCCCCGGGGCGGTGCTCACCGCAGAAGGCGGGAGCGGCGAGTCTCGAACCGGAGGCATCGGTCACGGAACCGGGGGCCGGAGTGGCCGGGTGTGCGACCGCAAAGCCGAAAGGCCCGCACCGGGCATGTACGCGGTGCGGGCCCCTCGCTGCCAGGCGGGTGCCGTGCAGTACTACAGCGGGCGGATGTTCTCGGCCTGCGGGCCCTTCTGACCCTGCGTGACGTCGAACTCGACCTTCTGGCCCTCGAGCAGCTCACGGAAGCCGTTGGCGTTGATGTTCGAGTAGTGGGCGAACACGTCCGGGCCGCCACCCTCCTGCTCGATGAAGCCGAAGCCCTTTTCCGAGTTGAACCACTTCACAGTGCCATTAGCCATTAATATCTCCTTCGAGGGGCTGTCCGAAGCCCGCACAGTGCAAGCTCCGCGTCGCCGTGATGAGCACCCGCCCGGGGAAGAGCCGGGAAACAAAAATGCGCCTGCGAAATACATCAGCAGGCGCACACAAAGTTCATGGGAACCACTACTGCAACAAAAACCACTGTAGCAGGCCGAAGCCCGCTGCGGGCGGATATTTCGCTCCGGGTTTCCCGGAGTCCTCCCGTCCGGCCCGTCGCTCCGGGCCGGCCGGCCGTCAACGTGCTTGGGGGTCAAGGTGGTTGGCGTGGCCGTGTGCGCCTTTCGCGTGGGTGAATTCCGGGAGAAATGGAATGTGCAGCAGTCGTGTCTCCGGCGAGTCGCTGTTCACGGCCCGTAGGTGAGGCCGGTACCCCCGCCGGCCTCGATCGGCCAGGACAGCGAACCGCTGCCGAACGGCCGGCCGGTGGTGGCCACCTGCACCCGTCCGTGGCCCGGTTCATCGGCTCCCGCGTCCCACCACCAGGCTGCGATCGTCTCCCGCCGCCTCCTCGGTCGGGTCGAAGCGGCGCAGCCGGTCCGGGAGCGTCCACGGCTCCCGATCGACAGCCGCCCTCTGCTCCGGCGTCATCGCCCGCCACCGAAGCCGCCACTCCTCGACGTCGACGTGCTCGTCGTGCTCCGCTTCCGGGGGCTCGGGCGCGCACCGCCGGACGAACCGGGCGGGCGGCAGGCGCGGCCAGAGCCCACCTCGGGGCCGGTCGGCTCCACGGTGGGGACGTACGCACTGGCACCTGTCTCGCGACGTACGCGCGTGCGAAGCCGTCCGCGATCAGCTGCACCTCGTCCCGGGCCCCGGCCGCAGGCGGAGGCCGGGGCGAGCGACTTTCCCCATCGATGATCGCGGCTTTCGGCCGGAGGGCTAGGCTGGGATCCATGCCGAACCCTGACGGGCTGCTCGTCGACATCGCAGCGATGGTCGAGTCCGAGCACAGCAACCAGATGTCCCTGACTGTGGTGGTCCCCGGAGCGGTGATCACCGGGAGGCTGGCGCCGATGGCGCTGTGGCAGGAGCGCGTGGCGGAGGTCCTCCAGGCCTCGGACCACCTGAAGCCGTTCGCGGCCCTCTTCGCGCCACCCGCCGACGGGCTGCCCGCCCGCCCGACCCACCTCCATCTCCACCGGGCGAAGATCCTTCAGGGCGACTTCGCGCTGCCCCACACCGGCGGCATGTACCGCATCGCCATCGAGGACATCAGCAGCTGGACGATCGGCGACCTCGGCTACTCCACCACCTGAGCCCCGCGCTCCAGCGGGCGGAGGGCCCCGACTCGCGGTGCGAGGGTTGCTCTCCGCCCGGTGTCAGCGGGCGCTGCCGAGGTTCCGGTCGTGCTCGGCGCCCTCGAGCATGAGGGTGGTCTCCTCGATCCGGCGGAAGCGGCCGTCGGGCGCGAACTCGGCGAAGAGGTAGACCTCCATGCGGACGGTGGACCCGTCGGTCTTGACGACCTCCATCGTGTGGCGGTCGGCGTAGCGGTCGCCGGACGCGAGTTCGTCGTGGACCTCGACCGAGCCGCCGGCGACGACCGTGCGCAGGTGGGCGATGTGGGCGAGGAACTCGGTGCGGTCCGCCCAGTCGCCGTCGGTGCGCTGGCGGTAGTCGGGGGCGAAGTGCCGGTCGGCGGCCTCGTCCAGGCCGAGGCCCGGGGTGAGGAGCAGGTCGGTGAGGGCGGCGCGGACGTCGGTGCGGGTCATGGGGAGTCCTTCGGGTGCGTGCGGGGGTGCCCGCCGTGGATCGAGCGGAGATGCGTGCCTTGAGCACGCTTATAACTGTAGCAGGAAAAGCGTGCGCCGCGCACGCTAATCTGGAGGGGTGAACAACTCGACCGGACACGACATCGCCGACGCCCTCGCCCTGCTCCTGCGGCGCAGCACCCGCGCCCGCCTCTACACCCGGCTCACGGACGGCCTGGGGGAGGCGGTCGACGACCTCACCTACCCCGTTCTCAGCGGCCTGGCCCGCACCGGCCCCCGCAGCGCCGCCGACCTCGGCCGTGAGATCGGCCTCGACCGCACCACCGTGACCCGGCGCGCCGACCGTCTGGAACACGCAGGCCTCATCCAGCGCCAGCCGGACCCGGCCGACGGCCGCGCCACCCTGCTCGCCCTCACCGACGACGGCCGCACCGTCATCTCCGCCACCCGGCAGCGACTGGCCGCCGGCATCGAGGACTCACTCGCCGGCTGGCCCCGGGACGACGCCCAGGACTTCGCCCGCCTGCTGCGCCGCTTCGTCGACCAGGGGCCCTTCGCCGCCGACCATGACTGACCGTCGGGCGCCGACCGCCGTGCCGCTGATCCGCCGCCGTCCGGGATGCGCCGGCCCGGCAGAGCGGGTCGGTACCGGCGAGGGGGCCGGGGTCGGTGGCGGCGCGAGATGGCGCGCAGCAGGGCCGGGCCCGGGGTGGCGGAGCAGACCGAGGGCGCGGGTCGTCTCCTTACCGGCGGGCAGGAGGACGGTCAGCTGCTGGGCGTCCGAGGTCAGTTCGAGCGTCTCGCGCCGCAGTCGGAGCCGGTGTCCGCCCGGGAGGTCGATCCGGAGGACGTCGCGCTGGGGGACGGTGTTGCCGGTTCAGGCGCTCGGTGAAGTCGGGGCCGGCGACGGGCGCGAGGCCGGCGGTGAGCCACGCGGAGTTCTCGACGGACGGTGCGAGCCGGATGTCGAAGGCCCGCTCGTCCGAGACGGCGTCCCAGCCGGCGAAGAACGCCCTGGCCCGGGGGCCGGTGAACACGTGGCGGGTGAGGTGGGGGCGTCACCGCCGAGCAGTCCGCCCGCGCCCATCGCCGAGGGCAGCCGTCGGTGTGCGCGAGGAGGTCGCCCGGCCGGTCGGTCACCGCGGCGATTCCGGGTTCGACGGGGCGGAGCACCTCCGGCACGGCCGGTCGGACCTCCCGGCACGGCGGTGCGGGCCTGGTCCGGCCGGCGCACTCGCCGCCCGTGGTCTTCGCGAGGTACCGCAGGTGATTGCGCTCCGGGGCGTCGAGGGCGAGCGCGTCGGCGAGCGCGTGCAGGATCGGCAGCGAGGGCGCCGACCGGCTTCCGAGCCCGTTCCCGGGCCGCCCGAGCGGGGCCGCCCGATCGGGCGGGGGGAGCGACGGCAGGGGAGTGCAGAGGAAATTCGCCCCCGCAGTGATACCCGGGGCGGGGTTGAGGCGTGTTCACAGGTACACGATCGACACACCGAACGGGGAATGGACCATGCGACGTTGGACGGCACTGCCGGTGGCACTCGTGCTCGTGGGGCTCGGATCGGCGGTGACACCGGCCGCCGCCGCGACGGGGACGGCGACCGTGCAGTGCGAGTCGGGCTGGGGCAGCCTCGACAAGGCGGGCGCGGCCAGGACGGACGACTACCGCTCCATGACCGGCATCAGGACGGGGACGCACCCCTGCTTCGACCGCATGGTCGTGGACGTGCCCGGTTCGTCGCCCGCCGCTCCGGTCGCGTACCGGATCGGCTACACGGACTCGCCGATCGGCACCACCACGGACGACCGGCAGATCCCCGTTGCCGGCGGCAAGGTCCTGACCGTCGTCATCGGCGCGCACACCACCGACGCCGACTGGAATCCGACCTACCCGATGCGCACGGGGGAGAGGCTGCCCGGGCTCGACTTCACGGGCTACCCCACGTTCGTGGAGGCCCGGGGTGCCGGCTCGCACGCGGGCGAGACGCGGATCGGGCTCGGAGTCCGGGCCCGGCTGCCGTACCGCGTCCTCCAGCTCGACAACCGCCTGGTGATCGACGTGGCGCACACCTGGGGCACCACGGGCTGATCGGCCGGACGGATCCACGCCCCCGCGCCGGCAGAGCGCCGACGCGGGGGCGGCACGGAACCGGGAACCGTGAGGACGCGTCCGGAAGCACGGGACGATCACGGGGGACGATCACGGGGGTTGGCATGGAACCGACGAAGGAACGCCGCAGAGCCGGAGGCTGCGCATGGGTGGCGCTGTGGGTCTTCGCGGCCTTCGTCCTCGCCACCTCCGGCATCCTCTACGGCAACGCCCGGGTGATGGACGCCTGGCACTGGTGCCTGACCCAGGACCACGAGCCCGACCCCCGGCTGGCCGCGGCCACCCGCTCGGCGTGGGCGGTCGGGTTCGTCACGCTGCTGCTGCCCGGCGCCGTGCTCTCCCCGCTGCCGCGCAGCCGGCGGTACCTGCTGCCGGTCATGGTCGTCACCGCTGCGGCACTGACCTGGCTCTACGTGACCGGGATGGGCGCACCTGCGCCCTTGCCGCCGGGGGTGCCGCCGGAAGTCGCGTGCTGGCGCCTGCCGAGCTTCCCCTTCACCGGCTGATCCCGGTCCGCGGGCCGGGCGACGAAGCAGTCCCCGGTCGGCGTCGCCGCCCGCGGAAGACCTGCGGACGGCCTATGCCCGCGCTGTGCGGCGGTCGAGGCGGACGGTCATCTCGACGCTCACCTCGTCCCCCGCCGCGAGGTCCTGCGGCTTGCGCACGGAGCTCTTGAGCGGCAGCAGGTAGCCGCCGTCCTTCGGGAAGAGCGAGGTGGCGAAGGCGACGTTCCCGATGCGGGCCTCGACGGGGACGACACCCCAGCCGTAGCTGGCCTGAGCGGCGACTTCGCGGATGTCGGCGGCCTGCTCCGCCGGCACGGGGACGAAGTAGAACGGCGAAGGCCCGCGCCACTCGATGACGTGGCCGGCGAAGACGAGGTCCATGGCGTGGGTCCGTTCCTGACGGGGAGCCTGCGTTCGGCAGCCTAGCGGTGACGCCGTCGAGGGATCCGCCACGTCCCGCCCGTGCCCGTGACCCTGACCGTCAGGGGGAGACGGTGGCCGCCCGCACGTCTGCGCGCCCCACCGCCCCGGCCGTGGCCCCGGCTGCGGCCGACCGGGCGGCGTAGGTGGCGGCGATGCCGTCGCGCAGCGGCGTTCTCGGCCGCCAGTCGAGGGCGGTGGTGCGGGAGACGTCGAGCACCTTGCGCGGCGTGCCGTCGGGCTTGGACGGGCCGAAACCGATCCTGCCCTCGAAGCCCACGACCTCCGCGACCAGGTAGGCGAGTTCACGGACCGTCAGGTCCTGTCCGCATCCGACGTTGACCGGCGCGCTGCCGCCGTGGTGGCGCAGCAGCGTGGTGCAGGCCTCGCCGAGGTCGTCCACGTGCAGGAACTCGCGGCGGGGCGTGCCGCCGCCCCGGAGCACGACCTCGTCGAGTCCGTCGCGCTTCGCCTCGTGAAAACGGCGGACGAGGGCGGGCATCACGTGGGAGGACTGCGGGTCGAAGTTGCCCTCGGGACCGTAGAGGTTGGTCGGCATTGCGCAGATGTGGGACGCCCCGTACTGGCGCCGGCAGGACTGGACCTGTACGAGCCCGGTGATCTCGGCGAGGGCGTAGGCCTGGTTGGTGGCCTCCAGCGGCCCGGTGAGCGGGGCGGATTCGCGGATTGGCTGCGGTGCCGGGCGGGGGGGGGGGGGGGATGCAGGACGACCCCAGGAAGAGCCGCCGCTGCACGCCCGCGGCGTACGCCGCGGGGATCACGCTCCGGCATGTACAGCGATCGCGAGGTGGCCGCGCAGGTCGCCTTCGTGCGGATCTGCGCCCACTACGTCGGCAACGGTGCCTGGCTGGAGGAGGACCGACTCCTCCGCAGCACCCACCGACCGGGTGGCGTCCCGGCGGTGCTCGTCGAGCGAGGCGGTGCGGCAGGCCGTCCGGACGGCCGGCGAAGCGTTCAAGGACCGCTGGCCCTCGGGGCCGGTCGGTGGGCAGGGACCCCCCACGGGCCCCTGCCCACGGACCGACTCCGAGGGGGCACGTCACCCGAGGGGGCTCGGCTCGCCGTCCTCGGACGGCGACTCCGCGGCGGCTGCGGAGATCCCGGCGAGCACCGTGTGCAGGCGGCGTGTCGCGTTCTCGGCGTCGGCGAGTTCCTCCGGCGTGGGGACGACGGTGCCGAAGGACTGGCCCTGCGCGGCCGGCAGGATCCGCCAGTGGAGGACGGGTGCGAGCGCGGTGCTGGCCCGGGCGAGGAACCAGGCCAGCCGGCCGTGGGTCCGGGCGATGCCGATCGCCAGGACGGCCAGTGCCTCGCGCAGGCGTTCCAGGCGCTCGATGCCCGGCGACGGCCCGTCACAACCGGTGCCCACCGCGTCCGCCAGTCCCGACGCGGTCTTGAGGGCCAGTGCCGTGTCGCCCGGCGCCAACTCCCACAGCCCGTCGCGGAGCTGCCGCTCGGCTTCCGCGACCAGGGCCTCCACCTGCGCGGAGATGTCGCAGCCGTCGGACCCCGAGAACGGCGGCCGCCCGCCGGGGGCCGTCCCGATGTCGAAGGCGGTCTGCGGGTGCACGTCGCTCTCTCCCCCTGGTCGTGGGCGCGCCGTCATGTGTCGCCCCCGACTCTCGCCGTCCCCGGGTGCCGTCCGCAGCCCGTGCAGCGAACCCTTGGCGCGGGCGGAGGCCGTAGAACGAAGGCACCGGACACCGGGGGCACCGGTCGCGCTGGTGCACCGGCGCAGCTGCCGGCCTTGACCGGGAGCCGACCGCGACGACCGACGAGCACGGAGTGCCGGGACCGTGCCCCACGTCGCACGGACGGAACTGCGGACGGGCGATCAGTCGGCCGGGCAGCACCGGCAGCCCGGCCCGCACCGCCGACGGCCCCGCACCCGACGGGCGAGCCGTCCGCCGGCACGAGCGGCGGTGTCTGTCCGTGTCCCCGAGCCCCGGCCGGTGGCCCTCCCCGGTCCGGTCGTCCGCAGCAACCCTGCCGTCGCGCTCCGGGCCCTCGCGTGCATTCGCACGTGTGGGGCGGGGATTTCCGGCAAGGCGCCCCTCACCAGGGGTGCCGGTGGGGGACTCGTCGCCGGCCCGGACGAGAGGAACGATGTCGTGGCCGTGATCTCCCGACTGCCCGGTCCGCTCCACCAGCGTTGGGACTGGCAGTTGCAGGGCGCCTGCCGCCGGTCCGACGCGCGGCTGTTCTTCCATCCGTCGGGAGAACGCGGCCGGGCCCACGACGAGCGGGAGGAGGCCGCCAAGCGGATCTGCGGGGACTGCCCCGTGCGTGCGGAGTGCCTCGCCCACGCCCTGAGCGTCCGTGAGCCCTACGGGGTGTGGGGCGGCATGGGCGAGGACGAGCGCAGGGCCGTCATGGGGCCGGCGCGCCGCCGGGCGTACCCGGCGGCGGGCACGGGCCGCGGCGCCGGGCGGCGGTGATCAGTCGGCCGCCAGGGAGTCGAGCAGGGCGAGGGCGTCCTCGACCGAGCCCGCCGGGTCGGTGACGGGGTAGAGCACGCCCCGCACGGTGCGGGCGGCGTCGAGGACGAGGGTGAGCCGCTTGAGCCGGTCCACGCCGGCGGCGCGGAAGGTGGGCAGGCGCAGCGAGGCGGCCAGCTGCAGTTCGGCGTCGGACAGCAGCGGGAACGGGATCCGCGCGTGTTCGGCGAACGCGGCGAGCTGGTCCGGGCGTTGGGTGCTGACGCCGTACACGGCGGCGTCCCGGGCGGCGAACTCGTCCATGCGGTCGCGGTAGGTGCAGGACTCCAGGGTGCAGCCGGGGGCGCCCGGGACCGCGCTCCAGCCGGGCGGGTAGTCGAGGCCGCCGGGAGCGTAGGCGCCCGGGTAGCAGTACAGCACCGTCCAGGTGCGGTCCGCGGCGACGGGGTCGATCCGGCCTCCGTCGGCCGCGGCGAGGTCGAACCCGGGCAGGCGGCGGCCGGTCAGCGCCATGACCCGGCGGGTCTCGGCGGAGTCGGCGGTGCTGGTGCCGGAGAGCGTGCCGTCGCCCATGACGTACCGCCCGCCCCAGTCCTGAAGGGCGACCAGGACGGGCAGCAGGCCGCGTCCGGTCTCCGTCAGGTGGTACTCGTAGCGCGGCGGGTGCGGGTGGTAGAGCCGCTTCTCGAGTACGCCGTCGGCGACCAGGGCCTTGAGGCGTTCGGTGAGTACCTTCCGGCTGATGCCCAGTGCGCCCTGCAGTGCGTCGAACTGGTGCGTGCCGCCGGCGACGTCCCTGATCAGGAGCAGGGTCCAGGTGTCCCCGACGACCGTCAGGGCCTGGGAGATCGCGCAGTCGGGGTCAGCCGCTTCGGTGTGCCGCATGACCACCGATTATAGTGAGTTCCCTAAAGAGACTCACTCCGGCCGGGTCGGGCCTGCACGGGCCCCTCCGGCGCGCGGGTGGATCGGTCGCAACGAAGGGGTGGACGTGACGACGGAGACGGTGGACTCGCCGCACAGCGGCGCAGCTCGTGGCACCAAGGACACCGACGTGGGCGAGAACGGCGGGCACGGCGACGGGAGCGGGCACGGTCGCGGCGCGGGGGCGTTCTGGCGCTACTGGACGGCCTCGACGGTCAGCCGGCTCGGGGACCAGGTGACGGCGGTCGCGCTGCCGCTGGTCGCTGTCGTCACCCTGCACGCCACGGCCCTCCAGGTCGGTCTGATCACCGGAGCCGCCTACGTCGCCTGGCTGCTGATCGGGCTGCCCGCCGGCGTCCTGGTCCAGCGCCTGCCGCTGCGCGGCACGCAGATCGCGATGGACCTCGTCCGGGCCGCCGCCGTCACCTCGGTGCCGCTCACGGCCGTCCTCGGGGTGCTGGGCCTGCCGCAGCTCGTGGCGGTGGCGCTGGTGGTCGGCCTGGCGAGCGTCGTCTTCGACGTGGGAAACGCCACGTTCCTGCCCTCGATCGTCGCCAAGGAGCAGCTGACCGCCCGCAACAGCCTGGTCTCCGGCAGCTCCGCCGCGACCGAACTCGCCGGGCCGTCGCTCGGCGGCGTGCTGGTGCAGCTCCTCGGCGGAGCCGCTTCGATGCTCCTGGACGCGGTCAGCTACCTCGCCTCGGCGGCACTGCTGCGCAGCCTGCCGTACGCCGGGCAGCCGGCCGGTGAACGGGCGCGCGGCGCCGGCATGCGGGAACAGATCCGCGAGGGCTGGCGGTACGTCACCCGCCACCCGGTGATCGGGCCGTGCGCCGCCGACGCCACCGCGGTGAACTTCGTCTGCGGCGGGCTGATGACGCTCACCCCGGTGTTCCTGGTCCGCACCCTGGGTGCCCCGGCCGCCGTGGTCGGCGCCCTGATGGCCACCGCCGGCCTCGGCAGCCTGCTCGGTGCCGCCGCCACGCCCCGGCTGGTCGCCCGGCTCGGCAGTGGCCGCGCCCTGTGCCGGGCCGCCGCGATCGCCGCCGGCTTCGCCTTCCTGCTGCCGCTGGCCGGCTCCGGCTGGGCGGCGCTCGTCTTCGCCGTCGGCAACGCCGGCTTCTCCGCGGGCGTGGTGGTGACGAGCATCGTCACCCGTACGCACCGCCAGACGCAGACCCCGCCGGAGCTGCTGCCGCGGGTGATGGCCACCGTCCGCTTCGTGTCCTGGGGCGCGATCCCGGTCGGTGCGCTCGCCGCCGGGGCCGCCGCCGAGGCCTGGGGGACGCGCACGGCCCTGCTGCTGATCGCGGTGTGCAGCGTGGCGAGCCCCGCGATCCTCCTGGCGAGCCCGGTCCGCCGGCTGCGCGAACTGGCGTGAACCCCGGGCCCGCCGGTGCGGTCACCGGCGGGCTCCACGGGGCCACACCGCCGGGACTGATCGGCGGCCCGTGGCGAGGACGAGCGCGGTCACCGGGCCGTACGCCACCTCGCCGCCGTCCTCATCAGACTCCGCCGATGACCAGGTGTCAGGATGCTTCCGCTGTCACCCGGCGGACGGGCTGGCGCTGTCGTGGTCGCCACGGTCGGCCGCCGCACACCCTCGGCATCGCGGCGGCGCAGCAGTTCGCCGATCAACCCGCTCGCTGCGCCCGTCCCCGTACTCGTCGGAGGTGTCGACGAGGTCCACGCCCGATGCGAGCGCCGCCTGCCATGTGTCGAGCGCGTCCTCTTCCGTCACCCGCCCCAGCCTTCGGCCGGGAAGCTACGGCTGCACCATCGCCTGTGAAGACACGCCGTACGACCGGGCCCGGGCGACCCGGGTGGTTCCGGTGACCGCCATGAGGACCGAGTAGAGCGAGGTCGTCGCCGTGATGAAGAGGCGGTTGTTCTTCGGCCCGCCGAAGGCGAGGTTGGAGACGGGCTCGGGGACGCGCAGGCGGCCGATGAGCGTGCCGTCCGGGTCGTAGCAGTGCACCCCGTCGTCCAGGGCCGCTGCCCACAGCCGGCCTCCGTCGTCGAAGCGGATGTTGTCGAAGCCGCTCTCCGGGGCCTTCGCGAAGACCTCGCCGTCCGAGAGGGTGCCGTCCTCGCGGACGGCGAAGACGCGGATCTGCCGCAGCCGGCTGTCCGCCACGTAGAGCCGCCGCTCGTCGGGGGAGAAGACCAGGCCGTTGGGGCCCTCGAAGCCGTCGGCGACCAGCCGCACCTCGCCGCTGTGCGGGTCGATCCGGTAGACGTTGCAGGCGCCGATCTCGCCCTCGGCCCGGTGGCCCTCGTAGTCGCTGGTGATGCCGAAGTCCGGGTCGGAGAACCAGACCGAGCCGTCGGAGTGGACCACGGCGTCGTTGGGCGAGTTGAGGCGCCTGCCCCGGTAGCGGTCGGCGAGCACGGTGACCGACCCGTCGTGCTCGGTGCGGGTCACCCGGCGGTTGCCCTGCTCGCAGCTAACGAGCCGGCCCAGGCCGTCCAGGGTGTTGCCGTTGCTGTGGCCGGCGGGGGAGCGGAAGACGCCCACCGTGCCGGTCGCCTCGTCCCAGCGCAGCATCCGGTCGTTCGGGATGTCGCTCCAGATCAGCTGGCGCCAGGCCGGCAGGTAGACGGGACCCTCCGCCCAGCGGCAGTCCCCGTACAGCCTCTCCAGGCGGACGTCGCCGTTGGCGCACCGCCCGGTTCGGAAGCGCTCGTCCAGAATCTCGTACAGGCCGTGGTTCATCTCGTCGGACACTGTCATCCCCCAATCGCCTATGGCCGAATGGTGTTCGGCCATGACGGAGTATGGCAGAAGCCGATATGGTTCCACCATGGCATCGGAGAACCTCGACGAGACCGACCGCGCGCTGATCGCACTGCTGCAGCAGGACGCCGGGCAGGCGTACGCGTCCCTGGGCAGGGCGGTCGGGCTGTCCGCCGGCGCCACCCACGAGCGGGTCCGCAAACTCCGCGAGCGCGGCATCGTCCGACGCACCACCGTCGAGGTCGACCCCAAGGCGCTCGGACTCGGCGTCCTCGCCTTCGTGATGGTCGACTCCTCGGCCTGGATGGGCGACTCCGCCGCGGCCTTCGCCGCGATCCCGGAGATCGAGGAGGCCCACATCATCGCCGGCAGCGCCTCCGTCCTGGTCAAGGTCCGCACCGCCACCACCGAACAGCTCCAGGACGTGCTGCGCCGCCTCTACGCCATCGACGGCGTCTGCGGCACCCAGGCGACGGTCTCCCTGGAGACCTTCTTCGAACGCCCGCCGTCACCCGCCACACCCTCGTCCCGGGCGCCGGGTGCGTGATCCCCGGCCGGAGACGCGGCTCCCGAATCGCGGGCCGGTTCCGTCCGAGGCGTGAGACGAATCGCCCTCCTCCGCCGGGCGCCCTTGACGGGCTCCGCCCGCGGGTCGACACTCCGGCAGGGGAGTCCTCGGATGCGGACGGAGGGGTCGTGGGGCGGACGGAGCCGGTCGCCGGGGGCGTGTCGCACGCCGTCCCACCGCTGCCCGTCCTGACGTCCCGTCGCCACATCGACCTGCTGCGGGTGTGCAGCAGCCTGGCAGGCAGACCCCGCATCCGCGGCGGCCGCGGCCCGGTGCCCGCCGCCGTCTGACGCCGCCTCAGTCCGTCCGCTCCTCTTCCCGGCCCCCGGCCGTCCTCCTCGTCCCCGCCGGACACCCGGCGTGCATGCTCGCATGCCCGCACGATCTGGGAGACCCTCATGCCCGCATCATCGTTCCCGTCCGTCGCGCCCTCCTTCCGCGGGAGGATCGGGCACGACGCCCGCAGCGGCTACAGCGCCGTGCCGCACCGCTACCGGCTCCACCTCGCACGGTCCTGTCCGGACTGTCTCCGGATCGCCGTCACTCACAGCCTGCTCGGCCTCGACGACACCCTGCCGATCGGCTGGCTGCCGGCGCTGCCCGACGACGGCGACGGCGGGTACCTGGCGCTGCGGCCGCTCTACGAGGCCAGCTCGCACCGGCACCGCGGACCGGCCGCGGCGCCCGTGCTCAGCGACGAGTGGAGCGGACGGATCGTCAGCACCGACAGCGGCGAGATCCTCACCGATCTGGCCCACCGGTTCGACCGGGACGGAGCGAACCTCCGGCCGACCGGGTCCGGCGCCGCCGTCGAGGCGGTGGCCCTGCTCTGCGAACGCGGCCTCGACGCACCCGCCCAGCGCGCCGGCCTGGCCGGCATCGCCCCCACCGAGCGCGAGACCGCACTGCGGAGCCTGCTGGACGGCCTCGGCGTCATCGAGCAGCGCCTGGCCGACCGCGACCACCTGCTGGACGAGGGCCCGACCCTGGCGGACGTCCAGGTCTGGGCGAGCCTCGTCGAACTGGACACCGTCCACCGCTGGCACCTGAACGCCGCCGCCGTCGACCGGGTCGCCGACCACCCCCGGGTGTGGGACTACGCCCGCCGGCTCGCCCGGCACCCCGCCTTCGGCCGCCACCTCGACCTGGCGGGCATCGACCGCCGTCACCGGGCCCGCTGCCGGGGCGAGGAGGACGCGGGTGCGGCGATGCCGATCGTGGACTGGGCCCGGTATGCGCGGCCGCGGGCGGCCGTGTCCGGCTGAACGGCCCTGCGGTGTCCACCGGCCGGCCCCACCCGAGGGCCGGCCGGGTCACGCCCGGCGCCTGCGCTGCGGGCCCTTCCGCCGGAAGACGGGCTCGGTGCTCGGCAGACGTTCGGAGAACAGTCCGGACGGCGACACCGACGGCGGCAGCCGGCGCAGGTCCGCGTCGAACTCCGCGAACCGCGCCGGGCCTCGCCGAGCATGCCGCCGTCCGGGTCCACACCGGCCACCTCACCGAACAGGCCGGCCAACCCGGTAGGCGGTGTGGAGCACCCGGCAGCGGTCGGCTGCCCCCTTCCGGGGCTCGTGGCCCAGGAGGTCCTCCTCCAGGGGCCGCCGCAGGCCGTCCAGCGGATCGTCGTCCGGCACGAGCCTCACGGCGCGCTCCTCGTCTCTCCCGGGGGTGCCGTCGCCACGGGGATGCCCTCGGGCCGTCCGGCGAGCAGGGCCGCGATGTGGTCCGCGCAGCCCAGCGCCGCGTCGGCCATGGCGCGTCCGGTCATTCCGGCGGTGTGCGGGGTCAGCAGGGCGTTCGGGAGGCCGAAGAGCGGTGAGGCGAAGGCGGCGTGCTCGTGGGCGAAGGTGTCGACGGCGGCCGCCGCCAGCGGGTGGGCCGGGTCGCGCAGGGCGTCCGCGAGCGCCTGTTCGTCGACGATGCCGCCGCGGGAGGTGTTCAGCAGGATCGACCCGGGTCGCATCAGCGCCAGTTCCGCCGGGCCCATCAGCCCCGCCGTCAGCCGGGTGAGCGGCAGGTGCAGCGACACCACGTCGCTGGTGGCGAGCAGCGCAGCGAGGGAGTCGGTCCGGTGCAGCGGTGCGGCGGGCGGGGTGCGGCGGTCGGGCGTCCGCGACCAGCCCTGGACGGTCATGCCCAGCAGGCGTGCCCGCTCCGCCAGCGCAGAGCCGGTCCGGCCCAGTCCGGCGATGCCCAGGGTCAGCTCGGACAGTTCGGCCGCGGCAGCGGTCGGTGTGCTCCAACGACCTTGGTGCGCGGCGTCGTTGTGTGCCGTCAGCCCCCTCGTCAGGCAGAGCAGCTGGGCCAGGGCGAACTCGGCGACGGCGTTCGCGTTGGAGCCCGGCGTGTGGGTGACGGCGACGCCGTGACGCGCGGCGGCAGCCAGGTCGACGTGGTCCGTGCCCGCGCCCGCCCGGCCGATCACGCGGAGCGGACGGGCGAGCGCGCCGTCGGTCGCCGCCGCGATCAGACCGGCGCGCAGCGGAGCGCCCGCGCGGGACTTGAGCGCGTGGTAACCGAGACCGTCGCGGACCACTTCGTCGATCAGCGCCGACTCGTCGAACAGGTCGACGTCGGTGAAGTCCACCCGGTCCGCCCACGCGGCCACCGCACCCGCCCGGTCGCCCACCCGCCGAAGGTTCAGCGTGACGGCCAGGCCATGGCCGATCATGCGCTCCACCTCGCGGTCCAGCAGCACCCCGGGAGCCGCGTCCAACAACAGGATCCGCATCTGCCCCACTCCGTCCCCCCTCGCCGTGCACGGACCCTATGCGGCTCGGTGTCGGCGGCGGAAATCGGCGGTCGGCCCGCAGGGAGGGGGTGGGCGGATCGCCCCTCATCGCCCCTCAGAGGGTGTGGTGGCCGTCGGTGCGGGGTAGACGTGTGAGCCGCCTGGACGGAAAGGGGAGTGGTCGGCCATGGCCGGACTCACGGTGACCAGGGGCTCGATGCCGCAGGGCCCCGTGCTCTTCCTGGACGGCGAGGTGGACCTGTACAGCGTCCCCGCGCTGGCCGACGCGCTCGAGGACGTGGTGGACCTGTGTCCGCCCGGTGCGCCGGTCACGGTGGACATGGCGCAGGTGGAGTTCTGCGACTCCTCCGGCCTCAACGCCCTGCTGCAGGCCCGTGCCCGGGCCACCCGCCGGAGCGTGGCCGTGCACGTGGCGAGGCCCTCGCCGCAGGTGGCGCGCCTGCTCGACGTCACCGCGACTGCCGAGCTGCTGCTGCCACCGTCCCCCGGCGCCGACTGAGGCCGGCGCGGCGAGGCACGCGGCGCGGGTCTCAGCGGTGGTGAGCGGTTCGAGGCGGGCGTCGGTGGTGAGGCGGCGGATCCGGACGCCGGGCCGGCGGCGGTGCCGATCGGGCAGAACGGACCGAGGGAGCTGATCGAGCTGAACGGACCGAGGGAACGGACCGGCCGGAACGGACCGATCCGACCGGCCGGCGGCTCCGAACGGCAGGAGCGGGACGCACACCGGGCGGCCCGCTGCCCCAGGGAGGAGCCGCCATGGTCACCGTCGAACGTCGGATCCCGGTCGGACGGCCCGCCGAGGAGGTGCTGCGCTACCTCGCGGACTTCGCCCACACGGCCGAGTGGGACCCGGGCACGGTCAGGTGCGTCCGCACCGGCACGGGCCCGGTGACGGAGGGGTCGCGCTGGACCAACACCTCTCGCTTCCGCGGACGCACCACACAGCTGGAGTACCGGCTCGTCCGCCGGGACGCGGAGCGCCTGCTGTTCGTGGGGGAGAACCGGACGGTCACCGCCATCGACGACATCACCGTCCGGCCCGCCGCCGGGGGCGGCGCGGTCGTCGACTACCGGGCGCAGCTGCGCTTCAAGGGCATGGCGAGGCTCGCCGCGCCGTTCCTCAAGGGCGCGTTCGAGGACCTGGCGGACGGCGTCGCGGCCCGGCTGCCGCAGGTCCTCGCCGCGCCTGTGGCCGACCGCTGAGGTCCGACGCCGTGGCCGGACGCAGCGGATGCGGCCGGCCGGACGTGCCACCGCCGAGCGCTCATTCGAAGCGCGAGGGGTCGCCGGCGCCGCGGCGGACGATCTCCGCCTCGCCGCTCGAGAAGTCCACCACCGTGGTCGGTTCGGTGCCGCAGTCGCCCGAGTCCACGACCGCGTCCAGCACGTGGTCGAGCCGCTCCTTGATCTCCCAGCCCTGCGTCATCGGCTCCTCCTCGCCGGGAAGCAGCAGGGTGCTGGAGACCAGCGGCTCGCCGAGCTCGGCGAGCAGGGCCCGGGCCACGGCGTGGTCGGGGATCCGGACGCCCACCGTCTTCTTCTTCGGGTGCTGCAGCCGGCGCGGCACCTCCTTGGTGGCGGGCAGGATGAAGGTGTAGCTGCCCGGCGTCGCCGCCTTGACCGCGCGGAACACGTCGTTGTCGATGTGGACGAACTGGCCCAGCTGCGCGAAGTTCTCGCACACCAGGGTGAAGTGGTGGCGGTCGTCCAGCCGCCGGATCGACCGGATCCGCTCCAGGGCGTCGTGGTTGTCCAACCGGCAGCCGAGCGCGAAACAGGAGTCGGTGGGGTAGGCGATGAGCGCCCCGGAGCGGAGACTGTCGGCCACGGTGCCGATGGTGCGCGCCTGAGGGGTCTGCGGGTGCACGTCGAAGTACTTTGCCATTGGCCAAACTTACGGCATCCGGCCGGTGCCGGAGAGGGACGCGCCGACCCGCCCGGAGGCTCCGGCCGCCTGTTCGACCACACCTGCGAACCACACCTGCGACCGCCTGTTCGCAGCCTTGCGCCGCCCTCCGCAGCCCCGACATCGACGTCGGCTGGCCATCGTCCGTGTCGCCCGCTCGGGAGCCGGCTCCGTGACGGCACGCTCACCGGAACGTGAGGTTCCGTTTGAAGTGGTCGAGATGGGTAAGCGCGGGTTGACCCACGCCGACGGAGGGATGCGATCATGCCCCGCGAAGCCCGTGACGCCGAGCCCGCGCCACGGCGAACCGGCCGCAGCGCCCGCTCAGCACGAGGCGCCGAGGACGGCGAAGTCCGGGCCACCCGCACGGGCGGTCACACGGTGTCCGTGGCCCGTGCGATGCGCACCGCGGCGTCGCAGCTGGCCGAGCTCCTGGGGAGGGCGCCGGAGTCCGTCTCCGGAATCCGGCGCACCGAGGAGGGCTGGGAGGCCGAGGTGGAGGTCGTGGAGGTCGAGCGGATCCCGGAGACGAGCAGCGTGATGGCGAGTTACCGGGTGCTGCTGGACACCGACGGAGAGCTCATCGGCTACGAGCGGACGCGTCGCTACACGCGCGCCGAGGTCGATCGCCGTCCGAGCTAGTACCGCAAACGGAAGACGGACCGTGCAGGAGCCGCGGTGGGGCACGCGGCCGATGAGAGGAGTCATCGTGACCGTGGTGCCGCAGAGCGGCGGAGGCAACGTGGCAGTCGGGGGCGCAAGCACCGGCACGCTGTACGACGTCGTCGAACTGATCCTGGACCGGGGACTGGTCATCGACGTGTTCGTCCGGGTCTCCCTGGTCGGGATCGAGATCCTGAAGATCGACGCCCGAGTGGTGGTGGCCAGTGTGGACACCTACCTGCGCTTCGCCGAGGCCTGCAACCGGCTCGACCTGGAGTCGGGCCGCAAGGCCCCCACCAAGCTGCCGGAGCTGGTCGGCGAGATGACCGAGGGAGGTGCCCGCGGCAAGAGCAAGGGAGCGATCACCGGCGCGGTCGAGGCCGTGACCGACAGCATCCGCGAGAAGCTCGAGGACCGGGAGCCCGAACCCGAACGGCGGGAGAGGCGGACACGCCCCGCCCGGCGGGCCACGCGGGCACGGGAGGAGTGAGCCATGTCCGTGTACGTCTACGCGATCACGGCCGACACCCACCCCGGCGGGCTCGGGCGGCTGACCGGAGTCGGCTCCCCGCCCGAGGCCTTGCGGGCCCTCGCCGGCTCCGGGCTGAGGGCCGTGGTCAGCCGCGCACCCGAAGGACTCCGGGCACGCCGGCGCGACCTCGTGGCGCACCAGGAGGTGGTCGAGAGCCTGATGTCCGAAGGCCCCGTCCTGCCGCTGCGCTTCGGTGCCGTCGCCGAGGACGACCAGGAGGTCCTCGGCGTCCTCCGGGAGCAGGTCGACGCCTACCGGGAACGGCTGGCCGCCCTCGACGGATGCGCCGAACACCTCGTCAAGGCCTCCGCCGAGGAGGACGCGCTGCTCCGGCAGATCCTCCGGGACTCCGCCGAGGCCCGGCGCCTCAACGAACGGACGAAGCAGAGCCCCGACCCCGAGCCGAAGATCAGACTGGGCGAACTGGTGGCCGGTGAGATCCAGCGGCGCAACCGGTCCGCCGCCGCCGAACTCATCGACGAGCTCAGCCCGTTGGCACGGGAGGTGCGGGAGAATCCGCCCAACGGGAACGACTTCGTCAGCGGTTCCTTCCTGGTCGAGGAGGACCGGCAGGACGACTTCCGGGCGGCGGCCGCGGAGTTGGCCGAACGCTGGGGCGAGGACCGTGCCCTGCGGGTGCACGGGCCGCTCCCGCCCTACAGCTTCGTCCAGTAGGGGTGCGCCATGGGCCTGCTGACCGGTCTGCTCACCCTCCCGCTCGCCCCCGTCCGCGGCGTGGTGTGGGTCGCCGAACGCGTCGCCGAGGCCGCCGAGCAGAAGTTCTACGACCCCGCCCCGATCGAGGAGGCACTCAAGGCGCTCGAACAGGACCTGCTCTCCGGGCGCATCGACGAGGCGACCTTCGAAGAACGCGAGGAGGAACTCCTCGACCGGCTCGACGAGATCCGCCTTTACTGGGCATCGCGGGGGCCGCCCGCTCCCGGGTAGCCGGCCCCGTCCTGCCCACCGCGGCGGCCTGCCTCGCGGAGGACGCCGGGACGCCGGTGTTCGTCCGGCTCCCCCCTGTGATCGGCTCCCGCAGCCGGTACCCCGGCCGCCGCCGGAGCCCTTGCAGCCGGCGCCCCGCCCGCTCCGGAGCCCCGGGCGGGGCGCCTCGTTCGCGGCGGCCGGGTCGTCAGGGCCGGGCGACGGGACCGGGTCGGGCGGACGCGGAGCGTCACGGCCAGGCCGCGTCCTCGTCCAGGTCGCCCTGTCCGTCGAGGGCACTGTCGGAGACGATGTGCACCGCCGCCTCCTCGGCACAGGCCGCGCCGGCGTCGATGCCGACGTCCTCGGCGAAGAGCTCGGTGGTCCTCGCGTGGGCGCCCTCGTCGGGCGCGACCAGGCGGCCGGCCCGCTCGGCCCCCGCCTCGGGGTCGACGGGCTCCCCGTCGCCGCCGGGCAGGTCGCCGATGAGGTCGCCCCGGTCGGCTTCCTGATCGGGCAGTTCACGGGCCAGCCGCTGGTCGAGCGACTCGCCCTCGCGCTGCTCACCGGCCGTGGTCCCGGGCTGCCGGACGGCGAGCGGCCGCTCGGGCGGTGACCACCCCTCGTCGAGGAGGTCGTCGTAGGTCCGCTCGTCGAGGGCGTTCTGCAGGTCCAGCGCGGAGGCGTCGGCCTGTTCGTCGGCGGTGTCCGCAGGCTGGTAGACCTCGTCCGCCCTGCCGCTGTCGCTCATCACGGCCTCCCGGTCGTCTCGGCTGCCCTCTCCCTCCGGCGTCCCGTGTACCCGCTCGGCCGGCGGTCATCCGCGCCGGCGGCCCGGCCCCGGGGCCCGCCGCCGTGCACCGGACCGGTCCGGGCCGACGGGTGCAGTGGGCCGGCCCGCGATCGGTCCCGCCCCTCGACGGTACGTCCGTCGCCCCGGGAGCGAAACACGCGGGCTCCCGGCCCCGGCGCGCGCCCCGGCGCAGGACCTGCCGGGGTGCCGCGCCCCGCGCCCGGGTGGCGGCCCGCCCCGGGCGCGTTCAGCGGTGCCGGGCGGGGGCCCGCCGGCGCGATCCGCGGGGAGGCGGCAGGTCGGTCGCCGTACGGGCCGATTGGGGTCGCCCGCCCGGGGCGTGGGTTGCCCGTACCTGATGCCCTGCCAGGACCGCGGCCCGGGGAGCCTGTTGGCCTTGACAGGCACTTGATGTAACTGGAACTGTTACATCAGGGGGAGGGATCATGGCCGCGAACAGCAGACTCACCGTCGCCGTGCACGTGCTGGTCTGGATGGCGCTGGTCCGTCGGCTCGGCCGGGACCTGGTGACGTCGGAGCAGGCCGCGGAGAGCGTCAACACCAACCCGGTCGTCCTGCGGCGCTGCCTGGGCGGGTTGCGCAGGGCCGGACTGGTCGAGGTGCGGCACGGGGCGGGGGCCGGGTGGCGGCTGGCCCGCAATCCGGACACGATCACGCTCCTGGACATCCACCGGGCGGTCGACGGCGAACCGCTGTTCGGCCTGCACCGGGCCGCCCCCAACCCCGCCTGCCCGATCGGCGCGGGCATCCGGCCCGCACTCCAGCAGGCTTACGAGGAGGCAGAGACGGCGGCGCGCTCCGCACTGGCCCGGACGACCGTCGCGGACGTGCTGCGCGAGACCCTCACCGCCCGGCCCGCGCAGGCCGTCGGCGACGAACCCTCGACCACGCACAGCAAGGACTGAACGACAGTGCTCATCACGCCACGCCTGCGCCTGCGCCCCCTCACCGAGGCCGACACCGACTGGTGGGTCCGCCTGCACGCCGACGACGAGGTGAACCGGTTCGTCGGCGCCTACTCCCACGCGCAGGCCGCGGCCCGCCTGCACGACATCCAGCGGCAGTGGGCCGAGCGCGGCCACGGCCTGTGCGCCGTCGAACTCGCGGAGAGCGGCGAGCCCATCGGCCGCTGCGGCCTCAACTGGTGGGAACGGTTCGGCGAGACCGAGATCGGCTGGACCTTCGCCCGCAGCCACTGGGGCAACGGCTACGCCACCGAGGCCGCGCAGTCCGTCCTGGCCTGGGGCTTCGGTGCGCTCGGCCTCACGCGGATCACTGCGATGATCCACCACGGCAACGCCGCCTCCACCGCCGTGGCCGCCCGCCTGGGGTTCGCACCGCTGCGCGAGGACGTGGTGCTCGGCCGGCCCTGCACCGTCCACGCCCTGCACCGCGAGGACTTCGCCTCCCTGCCGGTACGGGCGGGCTTCGAGGGTGGGCCCGGCAGGGCTTGAGCGCCCCGGGGCTCGTCCACAACGCCTTCATGCTCGAGGACGCCGAGAAGACCGTCCTGCGCGCGCCCTTCGCCCCCGCCTCGCGCGGCCTGTTCCCCGACTCCCCGTCCCCGTCGCCCCGCCCTCCGTTCTTCGTCGCCAACCGCACCGCGCGCCACCACCGTGGAGCGTGTCACCCGCTTCACCGCGGCGCCCGGCCTGGCGAAGCTCTCCGGCGTCATCGCCTCCGCCCTGCGCGGCTGACCCCCGGAACAGCCGTCGACCGATGCCGGGCCGGCACGCGGGCGGGGAGACACGCCATGCTGCCCGGGTCCGCAGGGGCGAGCGGGGGGCGGTGGCACGGCGTGCCCGCCGTCGACGGGGTGCTCACGGCCGGGAGGGCGGGGCGCCGGGGGAGGGGGAAGCGGGCGCGGGCACGGCCAGGAGTCGGCAGGCGTCGGTGACGGTGTCGCACACGGCGGCCTTCCGGCTGACGCCCGCGCGGTGCAGTTGCTGCTCGAGGTCGGGCCGCATCCCGCACAGCGCCACCGCCAGGCCCGAACGGGCCAGCGCGGCGACCTCGTCGGCCAGTGTCAGCACGCCGAGCGGATCCGCGGACGGGGTGCGGGTCAGGTCGAGGACGAGTGCCCCGGCGCCGCCGGCCGCGAGATCCCGGGCAGCGGCGCCGAGCTGCCGCGCCTGCAGGATGTCGAGCGGGCCGTCGGCGCCGACGACCGCCGTCCTGCCCGGCTCTGTCGCCGCGTACGGCCCCTGTCGGCCATCCATACTGAGCCTCCGGGTCGGTGGGACGGACCTGTCCAGTCAAGCGCGCCGCCGGGGGCTGGGCGGTGGGACACACCGCCCCGGATGCCAGAGCCTCGGGCCGGGGCCGCCGACGGCCCGCTGGCTTCGACGGTGCGGAGGACGGACCCGGTCCCGACGCGCGGCGTGATGCGGGCGGGGGCGGGGCGGCGCCGGATGTCGGCAGCAGTTGCGGGGTGTCCGCCGGTGGTGCCGCTACCCGGTGACCAGGGCCAGGGTGAAGCCGTCGTAGCCCTTGGCGCCGACGGTCTGCAGGGTGGTGGCCGTGAGGCGGGGATGGGCGGCGATCAGCTCGGTGAACCGGCGCACCCCCTGGACCCGCGGGTCGGTGCTGGCCGCGTCGGTGACCGCGCCGTCGCGCACCACGTTGTCGCCGACGATGACGCTGCCGGGCCGGGTGAGCCGCAGTGCCCACTCCAGATAGTCGGGGTTGGAGGGCTTGTCGGCGTCGATGAAGACCAGGTCGAACGGGCCCGCACCCTCCTCCGCCAGTCGGGGCAGGGTGTCCAGCGCCCGGCCGAGGCGCAGGTCGACGGGGCCGTCCAGACCGGCGCGCGCGAGGTTGCCGGCGGCGACCGCCGCGTACCGGGGGTCGGCCTCCAGCGTGACCAGGCGCCCGCCGTCCGGCAGGGCCCGGGCCAGCCAGATGGTGCTGTAGCCGCCGAGGGTGCCGATCTCGAGGATCGTGCGGGCGCCCTGCATCAGGGCGAGCAGGTGCAGCAGCTTGCCCTGGTTCGGCGCGACCTGGTGCGGCGGCAGGCCGGCCGCCTCGCTCGTGGCGGCGGCCGCGAGCAGGGCGGCGTCCTCCTCGACGAGCAGGTGGTTGAAGTAGTCGTCGACGGCTGTCCAGGTCGGCTGCGGCACGCGGAGGTTCCCTTTCGGCACTTGGCGAGTTTCGAAAAGGAACTTACCGTTTCCGCCGCAGGACCTGTCAACCGTCCCCCGGCGGATCGCGCCGCCGCCTGGGCGCTACGGCGCGACGGCGCCACGGTGTCACGGCGCTACGGCGCTACGGCGCTACGGCGCCACGGTGTCACGGTGTCACGGCGCCACGGCGTCCGCGGCCGGGGGCTCGGGCTCCTCCCCGTCGCCGTCCTCCGCCTTGGCCCGGACATCCGCCGGGGTGGGGGACGTGATGCTGCGCTCCTCCGCGGAACGCTCCCGCGTCTCCTCGTCGGGATGCGCCCGGTCGTCGTCGGGTGTGCTCATGGCCTCGTCCTCTCCTGGTACGAGCAGGGGTACCGGGCGGCTGCCCCGTTCTCCCGCCCGCACACGGAGAGCCGGGCACGCCGTCGGGCGGCCCCCGCCGTCAGCCCTCGGCAAGTGCGGCGACGACCAGGGCGACGGCCTCCTCCGCGGTTGCCGCGCTCGCGACCACCCCGGCGCCCCTGGCACGGACCAGGAAGGACCCGTCGCGCTGCGGGTCGACGGCATGCCCCGTCCGCTCGTACGGGTACGCGTGGCAGCTCGAGAACCAGAGCATGAAGTGGCTGGTCACCGGCGTCAGACGGCGCAGGCGCGGTTGTGCGTGGGCGGCCTCCAGCAGCGCGCGGGTGCCCGACTCGCAGGGGTGGTCCGGCGGCATGAGCAGGTATCTGTCGAGCCGGTGCCACCACGCCAACTCGACGGGGTCGAGCGGCTCCCGTTCATGGGCGAGCGCCCAGTCGCCGTAGCGGAGGAACGGTGCGGCGGCCCCGGCCTCCGCCAGATCGGCACCGCCCATCCAGGCTGCCACGGCCCCCGCCGCTGCCGCCGGGTCGGCCGTCCTGCCGCCGGCCAGCCAGGCGCCCTGCTTCCGGCAGCGGACCAGGAAGTCCCCGTCCCGGTGCTGGTGCACGGCCACCCGGCGTCCGTCGGCATCAGTGAACGCGGCATGGCCCCACTGCTCCGGATCGCGCGCCGGCAGGTCGATCCCCGACCCGGCGACGGCACGGCGCAGCCGGGCCAGGATGGCATCGGCCCGGGCCGGCTCCGGGCAGGTCGCGGGCACCGGGGCTGCGCCCGGCGGAGTGAGGGTCATGTCCCCCAGTCTGCAGGGCGATCCGCCCGGGCGCGGAGGTTGAGATCAACCGGTCGGCCTCGGCGCGATCGCCGCCGTGCTGCAGCAGGCGCGCCGCCGCGCCCAACCGCGCTGACGTACCGTCCGCTCGTACCCGGTACCCGTGTTTGCACCCGCCCGCACCGCGGGGGAGGACCGCCGGATGTTTCGAACGGCTCCCGGGAGTCGGGGTCGTGCTGCCCCAGGAGGCCGGCACCCTCGCGTTCGGCCCGGACGAGCGGCGGCGGACGAGGCCCCGGCCGGGATCGGCGATGTCCGACGGGTACCCCTGCTGGACCGACCTGGTGCCGCACGGTGCGCCGCGGCGATCTCGAACCGACCGCCGGCGCGGACGAGTTGGACTGGTGCGCGCCCGAAGTCCCAGGACCTGTCGCTGCAGTCGGTCGCGCTCGGCCGCAGCCCGTCGGCCATGTGCGGGCCGGGCGCCACACCGGTGGGCTTCGCCGGCATCGACCTGTTCGGCCACCCGGCCGCCGACGTGCCGGAAGTACTCGACGGCGTCCTGCCGCCGGAGACCCTGATCCGGCCGACCGCCCGCCGCGGCTACCCGACCACCGTCGTTCGGCGCGCCGCCGCACCGATCACCCGTCAGCCGACCGCGCCGCGCCAGATGTTGTTGAACGCCGCGTCCTCGACGGCGCGGCGCTGCCGCACGGCGTCCAGCTCCCGCACCGCGTCGTTGACCGCGGCGAGCACCGCCGCCACCGCGTCGTCGACGATGTCCGGCTGCTTGTCCGCCGGCGGTCCGTCGATCCCGACGGCCACCGTGAGCGCCGTGAGCACGGGCTCCCGCGACTCCCATCGGTCCAGCGCCGCCCGGCGTCCGGCGGATTCGGCCGGTGCCTGCCCGCCGATCTCCGGCCCGTGCGTCCGGTGGAACCGAGGGCGGCGGACCCGGCCCTCGGCCCCGAACACGGCCGCGTAGGCAGCCGCGAGACCGCGGCCCCGACGCCAGAGCCAGTCCTCGACCGATTCGAACGGCGGCTCGCGGACGACCGCCGCCGCGGCCTCGGCCAGCAGCCGGTCCGCGACGGCCGGCGGTCCGAGCGGCACGATCCGGGTGTCGTCCAGCAGGGCAGCCCGGACGTCGAGCAGGTCGATCAGCTCGGCCCCGGCGAGCGCCAGCGACAGCTCGCCCTGCTCGGGACGGCGCCCGGCGCTCGCCCCCAGGGCGACGATCAGCAAGTCCTGCGGTGTGGTGTCCATCGGTGGCCCAACGTCCGGCGGATCGGCGGCAGTGCGCGGCAAGCGGTGCAGTACCTGCTGCCAGTCTGCCTCGCCGACGCCGCCACCGGAGGCCGATTTCCGGTCTCCGCACCCCGTCCCGAGCCGCTCCCGCGCTCACGCACTGCCGGACCCGAACCCAGGCCCCGATCGCGACCCGGGCCCGAACCAGCCCCGGACCCGAACCCGCCGTCGGAATCCCGCCAGCACCGGCCGGCCCGGAACGCGATGCTGACGGACATGACCAGCACCTACCGACCGCAGCCCATCACCCCCGCCGCCCTGCAGCAGCTCCGCGTCCGCGACGACGCGGGCCGACCGATGAACCCGTACCCGGACGGGGAGGGCGGTGCCCCGCTCCGCTGCTGCCTGCGACCGAGCCCCGTCGGCGACCGGATCGCCCTGGTCTGCTACGCCCCGCTGCGCCGCTGGGCCGCCGAGACCGGCGCCGAACCGGGGGCGTACGACGAGCAGGGCCCGGTCTTCATCCACGCCGAGGACTGCGGCGGCCCGGACGGGGACGCCGCCGGCTACCCGTGGGCCCGCCCCGGCGCACTGCGGGCCTTCCGCCGCTACGACCACCGCGGGCACATCGCGGGCGGCCGCATGGTGGAGCTGTCCGAGGACGCCGACGCCTGCTTCGACCGTGCCCTCGCCGAGGCCTTCGCCGACCCGGAGACCGCCCAGGTGCACGTGCGGGCCGTCGAGTACGGCTGCTACCACTTCCGGGTCGACCGGCCGTGAACACCCACGCCTGAGCGGCGGTCCGGACGGGCGGTCGGCCCGTCGGCTGCCGGCCGGCGGTCGCCGGGGACGAGTCCCGACGACCGGCCCGGCCGGCGGCTACGGCTGCACGCGGGTGCGCACAGCCGCGGCCGCCCGTGTGAGCACGGGTGACAGGCCCTCCTGCACGGGCCAGCCGTTGATCACCGCGAGCAGCCGGAGGTACCGGTCCCGGTGCGGGTCGTTCACGCGCTCCGGCCGGACAGCAGCCGGCGGCGGAGCTCGGCGTCGTCGGGCCGGTCGCACGTGCGGGCGTAGTCGGCCGTGAGCGCCTCGACCACCGGATCGGCCGCGGATTCGGTGGGGTCGACGCCCGCCGCCAGGGCAGGGGCGACCCGGTCGCGGACGGCCGCCACGAGGTCGCGGCGCGGGCCCGCGACGGCGGCCCGAACGCGTTCGGCCGCCAGATCCTCGGCCGCGCGCCGCACGCCGGCGCGGAAGTCCGGGCCCAGGGACAGTTCGGCCCACTCCACCCAGGCCCGGGTCTGCTCGGCCGCGGGCTCGTCGGGCAGTTCGGGGGTCATCGAGCGCATGACCCCGGCGAACGCGGGGTCGGTGCCGAGTCCGCCGAAGACGGCATCGAGGAACTCGCCGACGAGGCATCGGCGTTTGTCCTCGGACAGCCGGGCGAGCTGGTGCATGAGATCGGTCTCCTCCGGGGTGAGCCCGCGCTCGGCCGCCGCCGTCAGCACCGCGTGCCGCAGACGCAGGACGCGCATCTGCGCCGCCACCGCCTCGGCATGGGCAGCGGCGACCTCGGGGAGCGAGAGCTCCCGGTCCACGACCCTGCGGATCGTGGGCAGGTCGAGCCCCAGCTCCCGCAGGGTCCGTACGAGGTCGAGGCGGGCGACGGCGTCGACGGTGTAGCGGCGGTGGCCGGCCGGGGTGCGGTCCGTCGGCGTCACGATCCCGCTGTCGGAGCAAAACCGGACGGTCTTGACCGTGAGGCCGGTCCGCCGGGCCAGTTCGCCGATGGAGTGGAGCGTGTCGCCGTTCACGGCCCCCATCGTGGCGTCTGCGGTAGGGGGAGACTCAAGTCCTGCCGCCCGTTGCGCGTCGAGGCCGGGCGTCACAGTGCGTCGAGCGCCGGGCGTCACCGCGCGGCGGCCCCGGTGCGTCCGGCCCGGGGCCAGGCGTGGTGGTGTTCGTCGATGACGTAGTGGTGGCCGTGGCTCCAGGCGCCGGCCCGGGACGGGTGGGCGCCGGTGAGGTGGGGGTGCCCGGGCGGCAGGTCGGTGTGCTCGTGCCGGAGCGCGTCCGGGTCGCGGCGCGGCCACAGGGCGATGGCGCCCACGGCCGCGGCGAGGGCGAGGACCCCGAGGGTGAGCGCGGTGACGGGCAGCCCGGCCGCGGCGGCGAGCCAGCCGGCGAGCGGGTAGGTCAGCAGCCAGCAGGAGTGCGAGAGCGAGAACTGCGCGGCGAAGGCCGCCGGCAGGTCGGCCCCGGCCGCCGAACGGCGGATCACCCGACCACCGGGGGTGAGGACCGCCGCGCCGGCCGCGCCGACCAGTGCCCACGCCGCCAGCAGCGCGGACCACGTCCATCCGCTCGGCGGCGCGGCGGTGACCGCGGCGACCGCGGCGAGGACGGCGGGCAGGGCGAGGGCGGCCGGCAGCATCACCGCCCGGTCGCCCACTCGGGCCAGCACGCGGGGCAGCAGCAGGGCGGCGGCCATCGATCCGGCGCCGTAGGCGCCGAGGGCGAGCGAGACGTCCCCGGCGGGGCGGTGGAAGTGCTCGCGCACCACCACGACGGTGTCGACGAAGACGATCGCCCCGGCGGCGGCGACCGCGAGGTCGAGGGCGAGCAGGGCGCGGAGCCTGGGTGTGGCCAGGAACAGCCGGGAGCCGAACACCATCCGCGCGCGGACGCCGGCGGCTCGTTCGACCGGAGCGCGGACGCCCGCGGAGTGGACGCCCGCGGCACGTTCGACCGGGGGAGCCTTCGGCAGGACGGCGGAGACGACCAGGGCGGCGGAGGCGAGGAAGCCGAGGGTCGTCCCGGCGAACAGCCAGTCGTAGCTCACCGCGGTCAGCAGCAGGGCGGCCAGCGCCGGGCTGAACAGCGACTCCAGGTCGTAGGCGAGCCGCGACATGGACAGGGCACTGGTGTAGTCGCGCTCCGCGGGCAGCACCTGCGGGATCGTCGCCTGGAAGGTCGGGGTGAACGCCGCCGAGGCCGCCTGCAGCAGGAACACCGTCAGGTAGATCTGCCACACCTGGTCCACGAACGGCAGCGCCAGGGCCGTTCCGGCCCGGATCAGGTCCGCCGCGACCATCAGGGCCCGCCGCGGCACCCGCCCGGCAAGCGCACCCGCGAGCGGTGCGATCGCCACGTACGCGACCATCTTGATCGCCAGAGCGGTGCCCAGCACCGCTCCCGCATCGGCCCCGGCGAGGTCGTAGGCCAGCAGGGCGAGCGCCACGGTCGCCAGCCCCGTGCCGACCAGGGCGACGACCTGGGCGGTGAAGAGGTGTCGGTAGGTGCGGTTGCGCAGAACGGACAGCATCGGCCCAGGTCCCTCGCTCGGCAGGGTGCTATCCGGCCATCATAGGCAATATGTGCGTACTCGCGCACATGTTTGCCGTGGGGCGAGACGCCGTGGGGCGTGGGGCGGGTCGTGTCAGGGTCAGTCGTGCGGCGCCAGCGAGCCGATCTGGTGGTCGGCGACGTTCAGCGCCTCGTCGACCAGTCGGCGCAGATGGCCGTGGCGCAGCGAGTACACGACGCGGCGCCCGTCCTTGCGGGTCGCGACCAGCCCTGCGAGGCGGAGCTTCGCCAAGTGCTGGCTGACCGAAGGCCGGGCGGCCCCGGTCGCCTCGACGAGCGTGGTGACGTCCGCCTCGCCGCGGCCGAGCCGCTCCATCAGCGCGAGCCGGGTGCGGTCGGCCAGCAGGGCCAGGACGGAGGCCGCGACGTCGAGGCGCTCGCCGGCGGAGCGCTGCTGCGAGTAGTGTGCATCTGCGAGCGGCGGGCGCGTGTCCATGCGGACATCGTAGATGCAGCCACGGTTGCGCAGGTGCGCACCTGTTGCGGCGAGCGGTGGGCGGCGAGCGGCGAGCGGTGGCGGCGGGCGCCTGGCGACCGACGACCGGCGACGGAGGCCGCCTCGCTGCCGGCGCCCGGCCGCCGGTCAGCCGATGTGTGCGGCGATGGCCCGTGCGCACGCCGTCGACTCGCTGTGCGTGGTGTCCACCTCCAGGTCGTAGACCACACCCCGGTGCACCGCATCCGCCTGGGACGCGGCCATGCCGACGACCCGGTCGCCCCGGGCCACCTCGCGACCGGCGGCCACCGCGCCGTCGCACCTGACGCCGACCCCCAGCACCCGCAGGCCGTCCAGGGCGTACCGCCACCGCCGCTGGGAGTCCGCCCCGCCGAGGAACACCTCGCCGACGACGACCCGGGCACCCGCGCGGGCCATCACGGCGACCCCCGCGATCCAGGCCGCCTCCAGCGTGCGGAACTCCGGGCCGACGACGACCGCTCCGTCCGGGGCGAACTCGATCCCGCCGTCCGACGCCCGCATCGACGCCGGCATCGCCTCGACCAGCGTGTCCGTCCCGAACGCCAGCCACGGGTCCGGCAGGACGGCCTGCAGGCACCGCACGATCCCCGACTTCCCCGAGCTGGAACCACCGTTGAGAACGATCACCTGAGTCATCACGGCGCCACAGCAGACGCGCCGGGACGGCACCCGAAACCGGCCGTCCGCCGCCGGGCGAGCCTCCGCCCGGCGAGCGGTGACCCAGACCCCCCGGCTCCGGCCTGCGGAAACAAGTGGCAGCGATGGGTGCGGCCATGACAGGGTGTCGGGCTGTGGCAGGCACCGACACACTGACGATCACCACGGCGGCGGAGCGCCCCGAGCTGATCCCGCGGGTCTACGAGATCGACGAGACCTGGCCCGCGTTCATCCCGCACGACCTGGTCGCCGGCACCCTGCTGGACCGGGTCGTCGCCGAGTTCCCGCAGTACTGCGCCGTGGCCACCGACGGCGACCGGGTGGTCGCCCGGGCCCTGGCCGTCCCCTTCGACGCGCACGCGGACGGCCGCGAGGAGACACCCGACCAGGGGTGGGACCAGGTGCTCTCCTGGGCCTTCCACGACCTGCGCCGCTCCGCCGCACCGACCGCGGCCAGCGCCCTGGAGATCACGGTGGACACCCGGCACCTCGGCCGCGGCCTGTCCTACCGCATGCTGAACGCCCTCCGCAGCGCCGCGGAGCGTCAGGGCCACACCGCGCTGCTCGCCCCCGTCCGCCCGACGGCCAAGCACCTCCTGCCCCGGCTGCCCATGGCCGAGTACCTCACGCGAACCCGCACGGACGGACTGCCCGAGGACCCGTGGCTGCGCGTCCACGTGAAGGCCGGCGGCAGCATCGTCAAGGTCGCACCCGCCTCCATGACCGTCAGCGGCTCGCTCGAACAGTGGCGGCAGTGGACCGGCCTGCCCTTCGACCGCGACGGCGGCACCGAGGTGCCCGGCGCCCTCGTACCCGTGCACACCGACCTCGCCCAGGACCGGGCGGTCTACGTCGAACCCAACGTCTGGGTGCGGCACCCGCTGCGCCCCGTGGCGCCGATCGCCGGCGCCGAGGACTCCTGACGGGCGATGATGCACCGGGGAGGGGCAGAGGCCATGGTGCGGGTCCGGGTGGGTGCGTTGCTCGCCGCCGACGGCGGAGTGTGTCTGATCCGTCGGGAGCGGCCGGACGGCGTGCAGTACTCGCTGCCCGGCGGCCTGGTCGAGGCGGGCGAGGACGCGTTCACGGCGCTCCACCGGGAGCTGCGCGAGGAACTCGGACTGAACGCCGCGACCGCCCCCGAGGCTCCGGCGCTGCGGTGGGTGCAGGACCAGGCCACCACCCGCCCCGGCCGCGACGGAGTCTTCCGGCGCCGGCACCTCGTCTTCCTGCTCCACCTGCCGCCCTCCGCGCGGGAGGGTCTGGCGACCGTGGAACTGGACGCGACGGACCGGGCGGCCGTGGTGTGGTGCGATCCGCTCCGGGCGGCCGGACTGCACCTCTACCCGGCCGTCGGCAGCGTCCTGGCCCCCGGCGCGGCCGCGCGGACGCGTCCGGTGCTGCTGCCGCCGATGACGGACACGACGTACCGCTGGCGCTGACCGTCCCCCGAGCCACGGCGGGGGATCCAGCCGGCCCCTTCCACGGTGCGGCCGGCACGCCACCGTCGGAACAAGGGACGAACACGGCTGCGGTGATGTCGATGCTCCGGGCCGGGGTGACGGCCGATCAGTATGGCGCGGTGCGGCACGCTGTCGACCGGGAGCAAGCCCAGTCCCCGGCTGTCGGAGGACCCGGGACTCAGCCGACCCGGTCGAGGACGGACGCCAGCGCGGCGTGCAGCCGTTCGTCCTCGCGGATGATCGCGTGGTCGGACCCGGATACACCAGGCGGCGGTCCCCGGAGACGGATGCTCCGCGAGCACCGGCAGGGGTGAGTCCGAGCTGATCGAACGTGAGGGTGTGTTCTACCTGATCGCCACCTGCGACGTTCCGGAGAATCCACTGAACGAGACCCCGACGGGCTTCGTCGGTGTGGACCTCGGTGTCGCCAACATCGCCACCACCTCGACCGGGTACCGGGCCGCCGGGCGCGGCCTGAACCGGCACCGCAAGCGGCAGCTCGACCTCCGCAAGAAGCTCCAGGCCAAGGGCACCAAGGCCGCGAAACGCCTCCTGAAGAAGCGCTCACGCAAGGAAGCCCGGCACACCGCCAACGTCAACCGCATCGTCTTCAAGACCATCGTCACCACCGCTGAACGCACCGGCTCCGGAATCGCCCTGGAAGACCTCGCGGGCATCCGCAGCCGGGTACGGCTCCGCAAGGACCAGCGGACCCCCCCTGCACTCGTGGAGCTTCCGCCAGCTCGCCGGTTTCGTGGAGTACAAGGCGAAGCGGGCCGGGGTGCCGCTGGTGTCCGTCGATCCGGCGTACACCAGCCGGGAATGCTCCCAGTGCCACCACATCGACCGGCGCAACCGCCGGTCACAAGCCACGTTCGCGTGCCGCGCCTGCGGCGTCATGATGCACGCGGAGGACAACGCGTCCCACAACATCGCCCGCAAGGGCGAGAGCGCGTAGACAGCGGGGCGTGAGTCACGCGTCCCAGCCACCTCATAGGGGTGTCTGGACGGAGGAGCCCACCCAGCAGCCAGTTGGACGCTACCTCCAAGCCCGGTCCTTTAGGGCCGGGTCAAGTTGACGAAGACCAGGAGCCGGCCGCGGCGGATGTACAGCTGGCTGAAGTAGACGTCGGCCCCGTGTGCGGAGTCGTTTTGCCCTGCCGGCCGTGGCAGTGGACCGGCGAAGGCCAGTGCGGGCTCCTCGCACCGGCCGCGTTGCGAGGAGCCGCCACCGTGGGCCGCGGCCCGCCGGTGCGGTTCGGGGCTTCAGACGAGGCGGGTCAGCAGGATGCGGCCGCCCTCGTACACGCCGCCGTCGATGGCCATGACCCGGTCGTCGGCGTACCTCAGGACGTCCCGGACGTCCTCGGGTGCCACGCCGAAGTACTTCGTCAGCGTGCTGTGCCCGTGGACGAGTACCTCGCCACCGAGCGTGCCCAGCATGACGGAGACCGGATCGTCGGCCCGTGCGGACCCGGTGCCGCGGAACGCCCCCCGATCGCTCATCCTTTCGCAGAACTCGAGCCACACGTCGGTGTCCGTGCTGTTCAGGGTGGCCGACACGGCGGCGTTGACGTCTGCGACGGTCGCTCCGAACTCCAGGTACCGAACAGTGTCGGAGTGGACGAGCAGGTGGTCGTCGACCAACGCGATCGCCGGCAACCCGGTGATCCAGGCGATGTGCTCCGGCGCGAGCCGGCGGAGATCCTCCTCGCGGCCGCCGAAGCGGGCCCAGCCGCCCCGGAAACCGCCGGGTTCGTCCCACCCCGGGACGGATGCGTTCCCGAAGCGGTGAGCCGCGAGCAACTGGACCTCGTGGTTGCCCAGCAGGGCTGCCACTTCGCCGCCGACGACTGCGGCTTCGGCCGCCAGCCGCCGGACGTCCTCGATGACGCCGATGCCGTCCGGACCCCGGTCGACGTAGTCACCGAGCAGCCACAGTCGGGCACTGCCACCGGACCACCGCCCCCTGCCGTCGACGAGTCCCGCGTCGCGGAGCACCTCTTGGAACTCGGAGCGATGGCCGTGGACGTCGGCCGCCACGTAGAGCGGAGTGTGCGAAGTCGACATGGCGGGGACGCTACCAGCGGACTTGCCGGGCCGGCATGCGAATTGGAGGCCGACCGGTGCCCGATCCGGCGCGCGGGAGGGGAGCCGCCGCCGCAGTCCGGTCTGCGGACCGCCCGCACTCCGTCGGCTGTTCAGAACACCCTCGGCTCCTCCTCGCGCTGGCGCTGGGCCATCATCTCGTCCCACCATTCGTCCTTCTCCGGCTTGCGCCGCGGCTTCCCGTGGTCGTCGCCGCGCGTGCGGAGACTGCGCGGAGTCGGGTACTTACGCTCCATCACGGTCTCGTGGACGATGACCGTCACGACGAAAGCGGCGACGCCCAGGACGAGCAGCGGGATCCAAGCGCCCGACTCGACCAGCCAGTACAGAGCGGCCGCCGTCGCGAGGAGCATGACGACCCGTCCGGGCATCGGCAGCCTCTTGAACAGCCGCACGTACTGCTTCTCCGGCCAGGCGCTCGCCCGGATGAGCGCGCCCAGGAACTCCGTCTCCTCCTCCTGCCGCGAGCTGTACGCCGAACGCCGCTGCGTCGGCCCGCTCACGGCACCCTTGGCGCCTTGCTTCTTCCTGCCGGCCGGGGCCCGCCGGCGTGTTGCTCCGCCGCGTTTCGACGGAGGGTGGTGCGGGTGCGGGGCCACCTGACTGCCTTCCTCGGTCCGTTCAGAGGTCAACGGGCGACGACACCGGTCGCCTTGCGCGTGATCCGGCGGCTGCCGAGCAGCGGGACGGTACCCATGAGGCCCTTCACCTTGACCCGGGCCCGCAGCGTCACCGTCAGCGGCAGTTCCACCGTTGCGGGCGGCAGCGCGACCAGGGCGCGCAGGACCCGGTCCACATGGAGCGGGGTCCCGCCCTGCTGCAGGAAGTCCCACTGGGCGTAGGAGAAGTCACGGCCGGACACCGTCAGCCCGGGCAGGAACACGTCCTCCTCGCGCACCCGCTCGGCGGTCAGCTCGGGACCGACCGGCACCAGCTCCGACTGCAGGGAGAGTCCGCCGCCGTACCGGGTGACGACCCGCACCGGGCGGTCGGCGATCTCACCGTCCGGGCTGAGGTCGAGGACGAACCCGTCGTCCGGCAGGTCCACGGTGAGCCGCACCCAGCTCAGCTCCACGTCCGGGTGCCGGTGGACGGCGCAGCGCAGCGCCAGGTCGACCAGGACCTGCGGCGGAGGGTCGTACTGGACCCAGGCGCCGGGGTCGGCCCGGAACGCCAACCGGCTGCCACGGGCGAGGAGCACGGCCTCGTCCTCCAGCCCGAGCGCCTCGGCCCGCTCCTCGACGGCTTCGGTGTCGATCTCCAGCGGGATGTCCTCCTGCCAGGACTCCACGGGGTTGTCGGTCACGGTTGCTCTCCTTGCGGTGGTGGTCGGGGTACCGGCCGGTGGTGGGCGGTACCGGCGGTTGCGGGACGGCCTGACGTTCCTCGGTCGTGGGTCGGGGCCGCTCAGAGCCAGTCGCCCACCAGGACGAACGCGCCCCAGTGGTAGAGGTGGCGCAGACGCCCCTCGGCGGAGCCGGACGTCTCCGAGGCCGCCTGGCGCAGAGCCTCCGCCGGCGCCCGGCCGGCCGACAGCGCCCGGTGGAAGGCGATGAGCAGCTCCCGCGCGGAGGCGTCGGCCACCCGCCACTGACTGACCAGCACGGACCGGGCACCGGCGAGCAGAAGCGCCCTCGGCAGCCCGACCGGCTCGTCTCCCGTCCGCTGCTCGTTGACACCGGTCTCGCAGCCGCTGAGGACCACGGTGCCCGCCCGGATACGGCGGCCGACCAGGTCGGCGGCGCGCACGGGCCCGTCGGAGAGATGGACGCCCCGGTCGAAACCGCTGCCGGTGGTGGTCAGGCCGTGGCCCGCGACGTGCACCAGACCGTCCGTCTCCAGGGCGTCGAACAGGACCTCCCGGGTGGCCTTCGCACCGGCCGTGGCCGGCACACCGAGCAGCTCGGCCACGGCTGAACCCTCCGCGGCCGCATGGGGCAGATTGTCCTGAGGATCGGCGAGCACCGCGGCGCCGCCGTCCCGGGCCGCCGGTCCGCGCCCCTCCCGGCGCAGGAGTTCGGCGAGGACGGAGGCGCTGGGCACCTGCACCACCGGATTGCGCAGCAGCAGCGGCACACCGTCGACGGGCAGGGTGTGCAGGGGGAGGTCGTGCAGCAGCCCGTGCGGAACGAGCACCACCACGTCGTCGGGTTCCGCCCAGGAGGACAGCGGGCGCACGAGGTCCGCGAATCCGTTCCAGGTGCGCAGCGCCCCCTCGCTCATCGTCCGCACCTCGCCCGAGCGTCGGAAGGTCGATCCGACGAAGCGGAGCAGCCTGGCCGGGTCGACGCCGACCTCGTGCACCCGCGGCGCGTCCCAGTCGTGCCGGAGCCCCAGCACCAGGATGCCGTCGGGGGCGGTGCGGAACTCGGCGACGACGAGCCGCCGACCGGTGCGCTCGTGTTCGGCGGTGAGTGCGGCCTTCATGGCCGGCCAGGTCACCGGCCGGGCTGCCGACGGGATGCCCGCCGGAGCCGAACCCGCCGAACCCGCCCCCGAATCCGAACCCGCCCCCGAATCCGAGGGCGAACCCGGCTCCGACGCGGACGCCGACGCCGACCTGGGACCGGTGTCGCTCGGCAGGTGCCCGGCCGCGGACCCTCCGACTCCGAGTGCCGTCAGGCCGTCCAGCAGGGCCCGGCTCTTGGCCCGCTCCAGCCAGTACAGGGCCGTGGCGGCGTCCTGGCGCCGGTGCCAGTGGAGCTCGAAGGCGAGCCGGTAGACCTCGCCCTTGTCGTGGGCGGCGGCGATGCCGGCCTCCTGGGCCCGGAGGGGTGGCGTCTGCGTGGTCGCGGTGGCACTGCGCAGCCGGTCGGCTTCGTCGGCGGCCCGGGTCAGCAGGAGGTCGGCGCGGGCCCAGTGCTCCGCCCGCTCGGCCTCGATGCGGTCGCCGGCCTCCAGGGCGCAGGTGGCCAGGTGGAAGTGGGAGCGCCACTGGTCACCCGTCATGCCCGCGTTCGCGAACAGCTCCGCGGCCTCGGTGAAGCACGCCTCCGCCGCGGCGTAGCGGTCCGGTTCGCTCCGCGCCCTGCCGATGAGGTACAGGCCCCGGTAGCCGAGGGTGTAGGCGAGGTGGAGCCCCAGGCCGGCCCGCCGGCACAGGCGTTCCGCCTCGGTGAACCAGTGCCCGGCGGCTCCGACGTCCCCGCGGAACAGGGCCGACTGGCCTCGTTGCTGGACGACGGTGGCGAGGACGCCCGAGGCTTCCATGGTCCAGAGGGGTTCCAACAGCGCGATCGCGTCGTCGAAGAGCCGCTCCGACTCGTCGATGCGGTCGGTGGGGGCCGGTCCGCCCGCTGCCTGGGCACCGCGGGCGATCGTCCAGGCGAGCTGGCCGAGGCAGCGGGCCCGCTCCAGGCGGTCGCCCGTGCGTTCGGCGGCCGCCGCGCCCCGGCGCAGGCTCAGCTCGGCCGCCTCCGGATCGTCGGAGGCCAGCAGGTTGGCCAGCGACAGGTGGACCTGCGGCAGGAGCGCGGAGACCCCCGGCCGGGTCTCCAGCTCCTCGGCACAGGACCGCAGGACGGCGATCGCCTCGTCGGTGAGTCCCATGACGGCCAGCACCGAGCTGCGGGTCACCCGCAGACCGACCGGGTCGGACCGGCTGTCCGCTGCCCGGGCAGCCGTCAACTGCTCGGCCTCGCCGAGCAGTCCGTCGCGCATGGCGGCGTCGGCCGTTCCCAACGCCAGCCCGTCCTCGGCGAAGCCGTTCCCCAGACGGGCGGAGACCGCCTCGGCCTGCGCGTGCGCCCGGCTGCGGCCGGCCGCATCACCGCGGTGCACGTGGTGGAGCGCCAGGCTCTGCCAGAGCGACAGCTCCTCGCCGTCGGCGCCGTGCTCGCGGAACTCCTCGGCCGCGAGTTCTGCCAGCTCCACGCCCTCCGCCGCCCCGTGGGCGAGCAGTTGGCGTGCGAGTCCCGCGGCTGCCCGGCCCGAGGCGGCGACGACTCCCGCCCCGGCCAGGTCGGCAGCGACCAGGTCGAGTTCCCGCACCAGGCCGCCGAAGGTGTCGTCGTCCGATGCCTGCCGGGCCCGGTCCGCCTCGGTGCCGGCGAACCAGACCCGCAGCGCCGTCTCCGCCAGCGCCAGACGTGCCTCGGCGGCGCGCAGGGCGTCGCCCTGCGCGAGGGCCTCCGACTGTTCGGCCCGCAGCATGTCCAGGGCCGCGGCATGCTCGGGCGCGGGCCCCTCGGACAGGAAGCGTGCGGCCCGGCGCACCGCCCGCCCGGCCTCCCGGCCCAGTCCCGCGGCCCGGTACGCGGCCGCGGCCTGCTGCCACAGTTCGGCCGTCGAGCCCCGGGTGTCGAGCGGGCCGCCGTCGAGCTGGAACTCCAGGGCCCCGGCCTGCGCGCCGAGGTCCTGCGCCAGCCCGACCACGTCCGGCCGCGCCGTGGTCGCGGCCACGTGCCGGCAGTGGTGGCGCAGGTCGGCGAGGGCGGCAGGACGGTCCGCGGCGGAGGCGTCGAGGACGACGGCGAGGCGGCACCACAGTCCGGCCGGGCCGTCCTCGGCGAATGACGCTGCACAGGCCCGCGCCGCCTCGGCAGCGGCCCGGAAGTCACCGCGCTCGATCCGGCCGCGCACCAGCAGGACGGCGGTCGATTCGTCCGCGGCGCCCGCCGGCCCGACCGGCTCCCCGGGGCCGGGAGGGCATCGACGGGCTGCCCAGCTCTCCAACTCCGGGTAACGCCGCTGGTCAAGCAGCTCCTGCCCGTCCGGCTCGGCTCCTGCGTGCACCGCCCCCACTCTCTGCCGCGCCACCGCGCCCGCCCCTCGGACGAGCACTCCTGGACCGGCACTCCCGCGGGATGAGTACCCGCCCCCAACGCGAACCTACCGGCCGGGAGTTGAGATCGAGGAAGTTGTCAACACTCGCCACCACCGGGCCGCCCGACGCCGTACTGTGGGTTGTTCGGCCACCGCGGGGCCGGCCGGCGGACGCCAGGTACCCCGCAGGAGCGGGCCGGGACCGCCTCCGCCACCGGCCGGCGGCCCGCCAGGGCCGGAGCGAGGACACCGCCGCCTGCCACCTCGGCTTTCAGTGCGTCGTCCGCTGAGCCGGAGGCCGAGTACGTGGTCCCGGGATTCCTTGAAAAGACCGACTGTGCCCGGCACGCCGGGGGAACGCAGAAGGCCTGTACCGTGCACGCGCACGGTACAGGCCTTCTGCTCGACAGCGGCGGGTGGCCGAGATCGTCAGAGCGGGCGAATGTTCTCCGCCTGCGGGCCCTTCTGGCCCTGCGTGACGTCGAACTCGACCTTCTGGCCCTCGAGCAGCTCGCGGAAGCCCTGGGCGTTGATGTTCGAGTAGTGGGCGAACACGTCCGGCCCGCCACCCTCCTGCTCGATGAAGCCGAAGCCCTTTTCCGCGTTGAACCACTTCACAGTGCCATGAGCCATGAAAAAATCTCCTTCAATGGGCAGTCCGAAGCCCGCACCTCGCGAGCTCGGCGTGGCCGCAACCATGACCCGCCCGGAAATGTTCCCGGGAAACAGAAATGCGCCTGCGGTCACAACCAGCAGGCGCACACAAAGTACATGAGAACCACAACTGCAACTGATTCGACTGTAGCAGGGTGCGGGCCGGAACGGGGACGTCCAGCCCCTCGGACTTTTTCGCGCCGGGCACTGCCGTGCCGCATCGGATTGGGCGCATACTGGCAGTGATGCCCAAGACACCCGCGCCACGGCGCCATCTGCCCACCAGCCCCTTCCGCTCCGAGGAGCCGCCGCCGGCGAAACGGTTCACCGTCGGGGACCGCGTCTCGCACGACCAGTACGGCCTCGGCAGAGTCATCGAGGTCGAGAACGACGGGGACGCCGTGGTCGTCGACTTCGGCGAGCGTCGGGTACGGACCTCCGCACCCTTCAGCAAATTGTTCCTGTTGTGACGCGGGGCCGGGCGCGCACCGGCCCCGCCTCCTGTTCCGGCCGCCCGTTCCCGCGGTCGGTGGATCGGCGGGAACGGCGTCGACCGGGCTGATGAATTGTCAGGTGATGCCGGTGTCTTCGGCCGCCGTCGACCGTGCCGAGGACGAACGCAGCGCCCGGTGGGAGGGCGAGCGTGCTCGGGCCGCGCGGTGACGCGATGCGGTGGCGGCCGCAACCCGGACTGCGTACGCCGCCGCGCACGTCGCCCCGGCAGACGCTCGACGTACGGCCGCGACTGCGCTGCGGCGCTTCGGCGCGGAGTCCGGGCTGCGGTTCGACAGCCGTCCGGTAGTGAAGCGTTAGTGCTGCCGCCGACCTTGGGAGCACGCCGTACGGAGCGGCGGGCGACAAGGAGGCGTGATGTTCCGCACGAGGGGTGCCGGCAGGTTCGGTGCAGGGGCGATGCGTGGGGTCGGGGGAGCAGCCGCCGTGGCGGCGATGAGTGCGGTCGTGCTGGCGGCGGCGCCGGCGGCGGTCGCCGCGGGCGGCCGGGGCACGGCCGAGGGGCCGGCCGCGGTGCGGTCGGCGCGCAGCACGAGCGTGTCGCTGTACAACGGCACCGCGGACGTGATCTACCGGAACTACAGCGGGCTGTCGCACGGCGTCTGGGACGACTCCACCCCGCCGGAGTCGATCGGGAACGCGGCGACGGCGTACTGGGGCTCGCACTCCTCCGGCTTCATGACGGGCACCGAGGGCGAGGCGCGCTACCAGCTCGCGAAGGGCGAGGTGGTGATCCACTGGAACAACCCGTACGCCGGCGGCAACTCGTACAGCTGCTCCGTCCCACGCGGCTACACCTGCTCCTGGAGCGGTGGCGGCGGCAACAACGCCTCGGTGGCGTTCACCCTCGGCGGCAGTCCGGCCCTCACCGCGGGTGCCGTCGAGCCGCAGGCCCCGGCCGTGCAGGCAGCGGCGAGGAGTACCCACGTGGCTCTGCAGAACCGCACGACGTCCGTGCTGGAGCGCACGTCCTCCTCCCTGCAGCACGGCACCTGGACCGAGAACATGCTGCCGCCGGACGCGGTGTACCCGATGTCCAACGGTGCCTGGCAGTCGGAGTCGAACGGCTTCATGACCGGGACGGAGGGGCGGGCCGTCTACAACATGTACGGCGTCGGGAACGTCTCGATCTGGTGGGACAACCCGTACTCCGGCAGCAACAAGTACGGCTGCGACGCGCCCCAGGGCTACACCTGCAGCCGTGACGGCGGTGGCGGGGACAACGCGTACGTCGCCTTCACCGTGCGGAAGGGCTGATCCGATGACGCGCCTCCTGCGAACCCTCCCCGGTGCCCGGGCCCTGGCCGCGGCCGCGCTCGCCGCCGTGACGCTCCTCCCGGCGGGCACCGCCGAGGCGGCCGCCGCACCCGCCCCTGCTCCGTCCGTGGCCGCCGTTTCGGTGATCAACGACGGCCAGCACTACGTCCTCGCGCCGCAGCACGCGCCCGACCAGTGGCTGGGCGAGGTGGGCTGGAACAACATCGTCGCCAGGGCCAGCAGGCTCTGGTACGGCAACCAGTACCACCACGCGCTGTGGACCGCCCGGGTCAACGGCGCCGGTGCGGTCGAGCTCCAGAACGTCGACTTCGGCGGCAGCCTCCAGGACGACAACGGGGCCGTCGAGGCGAACTGGGGGCAGGGCGGCACCTGGGACTGGACCGCGGTCGCGGGCCCGGGTGGCACCGTTGCGCTGCGGAACCAGGTCACCGGCCGCTACCTCGCGCTGAACGCGGCGAACGTCGCCGTCATGGCGACGACGGCCTACTTCTGGTACGTCGTCAACGCCCACATGTAGCAACGCCGCCGCTCACGTGCCCCCGATCGCTCCGTGTGACCGGGGGCACGTGAATGGACACGGTCAAGCCAGGGTAGCTCCCCACTGTTCAGCGGACGAACCGTGGGGAGACCGTGTTGCTCGACTTCTGCCTGCTCGGCCCGGTGGAGGCGCACTGCGACGGGACGGGCGTCGACCTCGGGCCGCCGAAACGCCGGACCGTCCTGGCCGTGCTGCTGCTCGCCGACGGCGCCCTGGTCACCACCGACCGGCTGGGCGAAGCGCTCTGGCACGAGCGGCCGCCCACCCATGCCAGGACCGCCGTCCAGGGACACATCTCGCAGCTGCGCCGCCTGCTCCACCCGACCGGCCGCGCGACGATCGTGACGGCCGGCGACGGCTACCTGCTCCGCACCCCCGCCGACCGGGTCGACGTCCGCCGGTTCCACGCCGGCGTCCTGGAGGCCAGGCGCGGCCACCGGAGTGCACCCGCCTCAGCCGTACCCGCGCTGCGCAGCGCGCTACGGCTCTGGCGCGGCCCCGCCCTCGCCGGCCTCGGCCCCACCCCGCTGATCGCCTCACTGGCCGCCGAACTGGAGGACGCCCGGCTGGCCGCCGTAGAGGAACTCGGCCAGGCCCTGACCGCCGCGCACCGCGCCGAGGAGGCTGTCGGACTGCTGCGCGGCCCCGCGCGTCGGCACCCGCTGCGTGAGTCACTGGTCGCACCCCTGCTCGACGCCCTGCTCGCCACCGACCGCCAGGCCGCCGCCATCGAGCTCTACCACGGAACGGCCCGGCTGCTGGCCGAGGAGCTGGGCGTCGATCCCGGCCCCGCGATGACCCGCGCCTACGCCCGCATCCTCGCCGCACCCGACTCCGCGGCCCGCTCCGGCCCCGCAGCGCCCCCCGCATCCGCAACCCCATCCGTCGACGCAGGCGCCGACGCCGAGGCTGCGCCGCCACTCCTGCTGCCCCGCGGGCCGGCCGGGTTCACCGGCCGGGAACGCGAACTCGCCGCCCTGGACGAGGCCTTGGCGGCGGGCAGCGACGCCCCGGTCTGCCTGGTCACCGGGCCGGCCGGCGTCGGCAAGAGCGCCCTCGTCGCCCACTGGGCGCAGCGCGCCGCCCCGGCCTTCCCCGACGGCGTCCTCTACGCCCGGCTCGACGGCTTCGCCGGCACCGTGCCCGCCGCCGACCCCGCCTTCGTCCTCCGGGACTTCCTCGTCGCCCTCGGCGCCCGGCCCGACGACCTCCCGCAGAACGCCGTCGCCGCGGAGAGCCTCTACCGCACGCTGCTCCGCCACCGCCGCACGCTGGTCATCCTCGACGACGCCCTGAGCTACGACCAGGTACGCCCGCTGCTGCCGGACGCCGCCGGCTGCGCCACCGTGGTCACCAGCCGCAACCGGCTGGAGAGCCTGGTCGCCGGCGACTGCGCCCGACCGCTGCTGATCGACCGTCTGGGGCCACGGGAGGGCGCCGAACTGCTCGCCGGCGTGCTCGGCGCGGACCGGGTGGCGGCCGAGCGGGAGGCCGTGGCACACCTCGTCCGGCTCTGCGACGGCCTGCCGCTCGCACTGCGACTGACCGGAGCCAGGCTCGCCGTGCGGCCGCAGCGCCCGCTGCGCGAGGCGGCCGACGAACTCCACGACGAGCAGCAGCGGCTCGCCCTCCTCACCGCCGGCGACATCGACCTCGCCTCGGTCCTGCGGTCGAGCGTCGCGCACCTGCCGCCCGCCGCGGCCGAAGTCCTCGGACTGCTGGCGCACCACATCGGCCCCGACATCGACGTCGGCGCGGCGGCGGCACTGGCGGCTGCCCCGCCGACGGAAACACGGGCGGTGCTGGAGCGGCTGGTCACCGCCAACCTGATCGAGGAACGGGCGCACGGCCGGTACGCCCTGCACGACCTGGTCCGGCTGTACGCCCGCACACTGCGCCCGGCGCCGGGCCCCGAGCGGATCCTGCCGCTGCTGGACCACTACCTGTGCGCCGCCCTGGCCGCCACCGCGGCGGCCGTCCCGGGCAGCCAGCCCTGCTGCGCGCTCCCCGCGGACGTCCGACCGCCGGCGGTGGCGGCGGAGTTCACGGACCGCGCCGGGGCGATGGCCTGGTACGCGGGGGAGCGGGGCACGCTGGTCGCCGCCGTGGCCGCGGCGGCCGACGCGGGCCACCACGACCGGGCCTGGCGCCTTGCCGCACTGCTGTGGCCGCTGGTGGTGCAGCAGCCGGAGGCGCAGTGGGACGGTCCGCTGGGGCGCGCGCTCGCCTCCGCGGCCGAACTCGCGGACGCCGACGCGGAGTCACGGGTGCGGACGCTCCTCGGCTGGGTCCTGACGCAGCAGGGCCGGCACGAGGAGGCGGCCCGCCACCTCGAGTCCGCGCCCGACCTCGCCCGGCGGGCCGGCGACATCGAGGGCGAGGCCATCGCCACCGCCAACCTGGCCCAGCTCCACGACCGGCTCGGCCGCCCCGCGAGCGCCGGCCACGGCTACGAGCGGGCGCACCTGCTCGCACGCGACGCCGGCAGCCCGCAGACACAGATGCTCACCACCTACCACCTGGCCCGCCACCACCTGGACAGCGGCCGCCCCGCCCGGGCACTCGCACTCGCCCGGGACGGCCTGGGACTCGCCCCCGCGGGCCAGGTGTCCGCCCGCCGTGCCATGCTCACCGACCTCTGCGGACAGGCCCTGCTGACACTGAACCGGCACGGCGAGGCCGTCGAGCACTTCACCCGTGCGGCCCTGCTCGCCGAACAGGACGGATTCACCGCCGACGCGGCCGAGTACCACGGGCGCGCGGCGCAGGCGGGTGCCGTGGGGCGTACCTGACGCCTGGTCGGAAGGGGGCCACCGTCAACTGTGGCACCGGCCGAGGTGGTCGTCCGCGCGGGTGAGGGACGAGGTGAGAACACAGAGGCCCCGTCCGGCCGTCTGGACCGGGCGGGACCTCGTCATTCACTCCCGAGCCGACTCGGGAACACCTGCCGTCGGGGGACGGGGTGTCGGGGTGGTCAGGCCTTGCGGGCCTCGGCCGGGGTGGCGGTGCGGTTCTTGCGCTGGGCCGCGCGGGCGAGCCGGTGCTGCTCGGCCTGGCGAAGCCGCTCGTTCATCGTCGCGCGTGCCGCATCGAGCTGGTAGCCCATGGTGGTCTCCCCCTTGGTGGGCGGCTGTGGGCATCACCGTGACGCCGGTCCTGTGAGGCCGCCCTCGCATCTCAGATTCTACACCCATACGAGCATGATGGTCGCCATTTAGTTGGCAACAGCTTTCCCATGCCTTCCAATCGAAGGTCAATCGGAGTGATGGCCTTGCTGGCAGGGTGAGCAGCTCCGTCCGCCACCGGTCGCTGCGCGGTGATCGGACGGCCCGCCAGGTCCACGGCTGCGCCTTGGGCGACCTTCGGCCGGCCGCCGCGACGGAAGTCGACTTCCGGGGCGTCATGTCGAAAGTGCCTGGTGAGGATGGTGGAGAGTCCATCGGTGATCCAGAATGACTGGATGGTCACGCTCGAGACTCCCCGTTTGATCCTGCGTCGCTGGCGCGAGGACGACGTTGCGCCCATGGCCGCCATCCATGCCGATCCCGAGGTCATGCGGTGGATCCGGGACGGCAGCGTCCGTGACGAACGGCATACTCGTGACGGGGTCCGGGCGTGGGAGAGCGAGTGGGAGTCGAAGGGCTTCGGCCTGTTCGCCGTGGAGATCCGGTCCACTGGCGAGCTGGCCGGGTTCACCGGCCTTTCGGTGCCCGACTTCCTGCCGGAGGTACTGCCGGCGGTCGAGGTCGGCTGGCGGCTGGGGCGTTCCCACTGGGGTCGGGGCCTGGCCACCGAGGCCGCTACGGCCGCTGTGCGCTTCGGCTTCGAAGAGCGAGGGCTGGAGCGGATCGTCAGCATCGCTCAAGTGGGCAACGACGCCTCAGAACGGATCATGACCAAGCTGGGGATGCATCCGGCCCGTGAGACCGTCAATCCCGCCTGCGGTCGGCGAGTGCGGGTGTTCGAGTTGTCGTCGGAGCAGTACGCCACGGCCACTCGTTGACGGCGGCTACGAGGACGGCAGCCCCGTGGCGGACCCTGGCCGCACCCAGGTCGATCCGCGCGGCCCGCCCGGACGGCGCCCCGGCAGGAAGACCAAAGACGTCCGCGATCTCGGCGCCGTTGCCCAGGATGATGACGGTCCGTTCGGCCCGCCCATGGCCGCTGTCCGTCGTCGCACCACGGGCGTGACTCCAGCCGTCCTGCAGCCTCGCGCGCGGGAAGGCCGCCGCATCCGGTCATCGGGCGAGCCGGCGCCGGTCGGCACGGGGGCGGTGGGCGCGGTGGTCGTGGCTCCGGCGTCGGGTCAGGCCGTGGATGCGGGGCCCGGTGGCAGGTGGACGGTCATGATCAGGGTGCAGGGGCCGGTGCCCGCGCCGCGGTAGGTGTGGGCGGTGTCGCCGTCGAAGGTGGCGGTCTGTCCCTCTTCGACGGTGTGCTCGGTGCCGTCGACGACCAGGGTCATCCGGCCGCCGGTGACGCTGACCGTCTCCACGACGCCCGCCTGGTGGGGGTGGCTGGGGTACTCCTCGCCCGGTTCCAGGCGCCAGCGCCACACCTCGACCGGAGCCGGACCCGAGGTCGTCAGGACGAGCCGGGCCTCACCGCCGTGCTCGCCCGTCCACAGCGGGGCGACGTCGTCGGCGGAGACGATGCGCACCCTGCCCTCGGACGGCCCCTGCATCAGGGCCGACACCGAGACGCCGAGAGTGTCGGCGAGGCGGACGAGGGTGGCCAGGTTCGGGTTGCCCTGGGCCTTCTCGAGTGCGACCAGGGCGCCCTTGCTGACCTGGGCCCGCCGGCCGAGCTCGTCCAGCGACAGACCCGCCCGCGTGCGGGCCGCCCGGACGTTGTACGCCACCGTCCGCAGGGCCGCGGCTGCCTCCGCCACCTGGTCACCATCCCCTCGTAGGTCCCCGCGCGAGGTCAATGGAATGCACCGTGCGGTCATTCCATTGGACCAGATCGGTCGATCCGATGTACGTTTCAGTCGTTCCAATGACATCGTAGGGGAAGAACCGTGCTCGCTCTGCTCCTCGCCCTCGGCAGTTCCCTCGCCTACGGCTGCGCCGACTTCCTGGGCGGCCTCGGCTCCCGCAAGGCCCACGTCCTGCGCACCGTGCTGATCGCGGCACCCGCCTCCCTCGCCGTCGAACTGCTGCTCTGGCCGGTGCTGGGTGCCACGTTCAGCCCCGGCGCCATCGGCTGGGGGGCCGCCTCCGGCGTCGCCTCGGCCGCCGCCTTCGCCCTGCTCTACCGCACCCTGGCGATCGGCCCCATGAACGTGCTGTCTCCGGTGACCGCGCTGGTGTCCGCCGCGCTGCCCGTCGCGGTCGGCCTGCTGCAGGGCGAGCAGCTGACCGCAGCCGGACTCGCCGGCCTGCCGCTCGCCCTGCCGGCGGTGGTGCTGGTCAGCGCCGGACCCGGCACCGGATCGGCCCGACCCTCCCGAGCCGCGCTGCTGCTGGCCTTCGGCGCCGGCGCCGCCATCGCCCTGCAGCTGGTCTTCCTGCACCAGGCGCCGAACGACAGCGGCGTCGCCCCGCTGATCGTGGGACGCGCGGTCTCCTCGGCGGTCGCCCTGGCCGCGGCGGGCCTGCTGCGCCGCCGGCTGGGCTCCGAGCGGCCCGCGTACGCGATGTCCGCGGGCGCGGGAGTGCTGGACTCCGTGGCGAACCTGCTGTTCCTGCTCGCCGTCCGCAGCGGGGACCTCACCGTCGTCGCCGTGATCACCGCCCTGTACCCGGCCGGGACGGTCCTCCTGGCCCGCGCCGTGCTCGGCGAACGCATCCACCGCGGCCAGCTCGCCGGCCTGGGCGTCGCCGCCCTCGCCGTCAGCCTGCTCGCCCTCGCCTGAGGAGGGAGTCTCGCCTGAGGCGGGAAGGCCGCCGAACGCCGCCGCGACGACTCCGGCGCGTCCACCGTGCGCCCGCCGGTGCCGGGCGCGGGCGCACACCGGCCACAGGCCCGCCTGCCTTTGCGGCACGCCGAGGACGGGGGGACGCTGGACGGGCGGACGGCCGCCGTCCGCCGAGTCGAGGAGGCCGTACGTGACGTTCATTCAGATCATCGAGTACAAGACGAGTCGGATCGACGAATTCAACGCCCTGCTGGACAGCTGGGTGGAGAAGAACGAGGGCAACCGCGTGGCCACCAGAGCCCTGCAGACCCGGGACCGCGACGCCGACAACACGTACCTGAACATCGTGGAGTTCCCCTCCTACGAGCAGGCCATGGAGAACTCCCGGCGCCCGGAGACCGCCGAGTTCGCGTCCCAGGCCGCGGCGCTGTGCGACGGACCTCCGGTGTTCCGCAACCTCGAGGTGATGAACGAGCGGGGCTTCGAGGGCTGAACCGGCTCGAGGCCGGGCAGCCCGGCCCGTCGTGCGGGACGGCCACCGCACAGGTGCGGCGGCCGTCCCGACCCGCGCTCGCCGACCCATGGCCCCGACCTGGGAAGCGGCCGACGTCCCCGGCAGGTCCCCCTCCGCCGAGCTCCGTACCTCCACGATCCGCGCCTGGGACGGTGGGTCGGTCGACGGCGCCCGTAGCCGGTTCCGACCCGGGGCGGACGGCTGGTCCGGGCGGGTGGGGGTCGGGGTGGTCCTGGCGCGGTGTCGGAGGCATGGCGGGCGGCCGTAGCAGGCTGGTCATGCGGAGGCAGGCAGGAGAGAGCGTGTGAGCGTGCGCAGCCGACGGGGCGCCCGGGACACCGGGGCCGTGGACGGAACCACGGGCAAGGAGCGTTCGGGCGGTGACGCCGGTGTGCTGGGGACGGCGCTCGGCGTGGTGCTGGCGTTCTCGCTCGCGCAGGGGTCCTGGCAGTGGTTCTCCACCTACCTCGGGGTGACGCTGCTCGCCGTGGTCTTCTCCTTCGGCCGGGTGCCTGAGCGGACGTCGGGCCGGCCGGCCGCCTACGGCTGGAGCCTGGCCGCGTACTCGATGGTGATCGGGCTCTGCGTCGCTCTGGCGCTCGCCCCCGCGCTGCAGCGCTGGGACTGGCTCTTCCCCATGCCGCAGACCCGGCAGACCTGCGTCGACTCCGGCCGCTACCAGAGCCTGCAGACCGAGGCCGCGCTCGGCGACCTCGCCGGCCGGGACGCCGACGCGCTCGCCCACGCACAGCAGAAGCAGAGTCAGGAGGCCGTCGACGACTGCCTCGCGGCGACGACGACCCGCTGGCTGCCGGCCTACGCCCTGGGAACGGCGCTGCTGGTCGGCGCGGCCTCGTGGTGGTGGGGAGGACGGGCCCGGACGCGCAGGGCGGCGCCCGAGGCCGCGTGAACGGGCATCCCGTGAGACAAGCGACCACGTGAAGGACCACCGGAGGGAACGGAGCACGCCATGACCGCTGACGGCACGACCGCGCGCACCCGGCAGGCCCGCTTCGAGCGGGGCATGGAGGTGCTCTCGCGGATCGACGGCGAGGCCGGCGAGAGGGTGGTGGCCGCGCTCTCGGACGTCTCCCCGGAGATGGCCCACCAGATCGCGGCCTGGGGATTCGGCGAGATCTACTCCCGCCCGGCACTGCCGCCCCGCGACCGCCAACTCGTCACCCTCGGCATGCTCACCGCTCTCGGCGGCTGCGAGCCCCAGGTCGAGGTGCACGTCCACGCCGCCCTCAACGTCGGCCTGACACCCCAGCAGATCGTCGAGGCCCTGCTCCACGCGGCCGCCTACTGCGGGTTCCCGAAGGCGATCAACGCCACCCTCGCCGCGAAACGGGTCTTCGCCGAGCGCGGCCTGCTGCCCGTTCACGGCGCCTGACAGGCGGCGCCGTCCGCTCGCCGCCCGCCGGGCCGGGGGTCACTTCGGCGGTGCGGTGCTCAGGGCCGACCAGGGGCCCTGACCGAGGAAGTCGATCCGGCCGGTCCCGTCGAGGCGAACGGTGAAGACGCTGCCCTTCCAGCCGAGGGCACCCGTGCCGGGGCGGCCCGCGGCGTGGGCGGCGAACAGGCCGGCCAGGTCCGCGGGGGTGGCATCGGCTGGCCAGTTGTCGGGGGAGAGCAGATGGACGGCGGCACCGGCGGCGAGGTGCAGCGTCCGGGCGCCGGCGCCCCCTGCGCCCTCCACCACGGGGTCGAGCCCGTCGGGGCTGCAGGTCACCTTGGTGTCCGAGACGGCGAGGTCGGCGCCGCCGTCCGCGGTCTTCGCGGCCGAGGACACGAACACCCACGCCGCGCCGGCCGGCGCACCGCACGCGGCGGCCGCACTCGCAGACGGAGAACCGGACGCGGGGCCGGGAGCGTTGGCGGGCGCGGGGCCGGACGGAGCGGTGGGCGTCACCGCGGACGCACCCGCCGTCGGGCCTGCCGCCGAGGCGCTCGCCCCGGCGGCGACAGGGTCGGGCGAGTCGCAGGCCGCGAGCGCGAACAGGGCCGAGGCGGCCGCTGCGGCGAGCAGCGAGGCGCGGCGCACGGATACGAAGTCGTTCATGGATCCCCCTGAGAAGAACTGTGCCGAGTCGGCACTTCTCAAGACGCCCCGACCTGCCGTCAGGTCGCACGCGATCCCCGGCCCGCGGTACGCGTGGTCCCCGTTTGAGGTCGTCGGCCAGGGCCTTCAACTCGTCCAGTGCGACGTCTTCGTCCTCGAACGGATCTCCGAGCACCTGCGATCGGCTGAGAGGACGGCCGACGTGGTGGAGGGACTGGAGCCAGGGCCCGGCGGAGCTGTTGGTGACCGGGCTTCGCCGGTCCACCGGACGGGGTGGACCGCGCCAGTCACCGGCTGGATGCCGAAGACTCGCCAGAAGTCGGGGTTTGGGTCGTCCCGGACGCTCGCGAGCCCGTGGAACTCCCGGCCGGCGGACGCCCGTAGCTGCGGAGAACTGCGATGGCCCTACTCGCCGCCCCCGGCAGCCCACGGGCGGCGTGCGTAGCCGGGCCCCCGGGCGAGATCCGGCCAACTTCCTTGTGCTGCCGGGGTGGTGGGGAGACCGAGGTGGCGTGTCGACCGCTGCCGGTTCTCTTGACAACCGGCACTCAACGGGCCGAGGCTCTCCACTGCTCAGTTCCGTTGGATTCAGTGTCTTTGTGTGCTGATTGCGTCCCGGAGGCCGTGCATGACCACGATCCCGCACAAGATCCGACAGAGGGCCGTCGGCTTGGCCACCACCCTGGCCGTGCTGTGCGGCGGCGGCACGCTGGGTGCCGCCGCGCTGGTCGGCCTGGAGGTGGCGACCGCCGCCCCGGCCGCCGCGCTGCAGAACTCCCAGGCCGTCACCCCGCAGATGGGGTTCAACAACTGGAACTCCACGCACTGCCGGGCCGAGTTCAACGAGGCGATGGTGAAGGGCATCGCGGACATCTTCGTCACCAAGGGACTGAAGGATGCCGGCTACAGCTACGTCAACCTCGACGACTGCTGGGCGATGCCGACCCGCGACGCCGCCGGCAACCTCGTGCCGGACCCGGTGCGCTTCCCGAACGGCATCAAGGCGGTCGCCGACTACGTGCACGCCAAGGGGCTGAAGTTCGGCCTGTACTCCAGCGCCGGCACCAGGACCTGCGACGGGCTCGGCTTCCCCGGGGGCCTCGGCCACGAGCAGCAGGACGCCAACCTCTGGGCGTCCTGGGGCGTCGACTACCTGAAGTACGACAACTGCAACAACCAGGGCGTCGACGCCAGGCAGCGGTACAAGGCGATGGGCGACGCCCTGCGGGCCACCGGCCGCCCCATCCTCTACAGCATCTGCGAGTGGGGCAGCAGCCAGCCGTGGACCTGGGCCCAGGAGACCGGCAACTCCTGGCGGACCACCGGCGACATCTCCGACTCCTGGTCGAGCATGATCTCCATCGCGCACGAGAACCAGGCCCTCGCCCCCTACGCCGGCCCGAACGCCTGGAACGACCCGGACATGCTGGAGGTCGGCAACGGCGGGATGACGGACACCGAGTACCGCACCCACTTCAGCCTCTGGGCGGAGATGGCCGCGCCGCTGCTGATCGGCTCCGACCTGCGCACCGCGAGCGCCGCGACGATGGCCGTCCTCACCAACGGTGATGTGATCGCCGTCGACCAGGACCCGCTCGGCCGGCAGGGCGCCGTGATCTCCTCCGGTGACGGACTGGTCGTCATGAGCAAGCCGCTCGCCGACGGCGGCCGCGCCGTCACCCTGACCAACGAGACCGCCGTCACCAGGACGGTCGCCACGACCGCCGCGGCCGCCGGCATCGGCGGCGCCGGCTCTTACACCCTGAAGGACCTGTGGTCGAAGCAGACGACCACCACGACCGGTGGGATCAGTGCCTCCGTCCCCCCGCACGGCACGGTGATGTTCCGGGTGACGCCGAGCGCTCCGACCGCGCTGCCCACCGGTCTCCACTGGCTCGGCGACCTGGCCTGGTCCGGCACCGGCACCGGTACGGGCACGCCCGCCAACGGCTGGGGCCCGGTCGAGCGGAACCACAGCAACGGCGAGAGCGCGGCCGGTGACGGACGGACCCTCACCATCGGCGGCACGACCTATGCCAAGGGCCTCGGCACCCACGCCGGCTCGGACGTCCGCTACCACCTCGGCGGCACCTGCACCGGTCTGGTGGTCGACGTCGGCATCGACGACGAGGTCGGCACCAAGGGTTCGGCGGTCTTCCAGGTCTACCGAGACAACACCCTGGTGGCCGACAGCGGCGTCCGCCGCGGTACCGACCCCGCCCTGCGCCTGACCGCGGACCTCACCGGCGGCAGCGACCTGCGGCTGGTCGTCACCGACGCCGGCGACGGCAAGGACTACGACCACGCGGACTGGGCGGGGGCCCGCATCGGCTGCGGAACGGCGCCGTCGGCGGGCACCCACGCCCTGAGCGACCTGTCGTGGACGGCCTCGCTCAACGGCTGGGGCCCGGTCGAGCGCGACCGCAGCAACGGCGAGAGCGCGGCCGGTGACGGACGGACCCTCACCATCGGCGGCACGACCTATGCCAAGGGCCTCGGCGCCCACGCCCCCTCGACCGTCACCTACTACCTCGGCGGTCGGTGCACCGCACTGAGCACCGACGCCGGCGTGGACGACGAGGTCGGCTCCAACGGCTCGGTCACCTTCCAGGTCCTTGCGGACGGGGTGAAGGTCGCCGAGAGCGGGACGGTCACCGGCGCCGGGGGCGCCGTCCACCTCGACGCCCCGCTCACCGGTGCCTTCGAGCTGACCCTGCAGGTCGGGCCGGCCGACGGCGGCAACACCTACGACCACGCGGACTGGGCCGCACCGCAGCTGACCTGCGCCTGACCCGGCGCCCGGCCGGTCCCGTCGTCCGCGGCGGGACCGGCTCCGGCATGCCCGAGGGAAGGCGCGCCGTGGGACGGCGCGTCCTGGAGTCGGCCGACGGACCGGCCCTGCTGATGTGCGTGGCATCCCCACTCGGGTGTCGGCGGCGGCCGCGCACCCCCGGAACATCCGGACAACCCGCCGCCACGCCATTGGCCGCGTGAGGGGCGGTCAGGCCGGCTGCCACAGCTCGATCCGGCGGCCCTCCGGGTCGGTGACCCAGCCGAACCGGCCGACCCCCTCCATCTCCTGCGTCTCCTCGGACACGTCCGCGCCCTTGGCCCGCAGTTGCGCGAGCATCGCATCCAGGTCGCGGACACGGAAGTTGAGCATGGTCTGCTGGGTACGGGACCCGAAGTAGTCGGTCCCGGACTCGAACGCCGCGAAGACCGTCGGCCCGGCCTCCTGGCTCCACAGGCCGTGCTCGTCCGCGTCCAGCCCCAGGCAGTCGCGGTACCACGCACTCATGGCCGCCGGGTCGGCGGCCCGCAGGAAGTACCCGCCGATTCCAAGCACATGTTCCATGCCGCCATCCTGCCAGGACGGCGATCGGGAGTCTCCGCAACGCACCATGACACGCTCCCGGCGGTCGGTGCCGCGGGGCGGTCCGACATGGCTGCGGGCGGCACGGGCTTTTCCGTGGAGGCGGCCGCCCCGCCGAACGGGCATACCGTCCTCCGGGCCCGCAGCGGCCGGCGATACGGAACATCTGCCGCGCTGCACTCGGCGCCGTCGATCGGGCGTACCGCGACGGGTCGGGGTGGCCGTGGTGGATCAAGGACTGCTGGCGGATCAGCGGCGCGCTCTGATCCTCCACGCCGTCCGCCGCGACGGAGCGGTACGCGTCTCGGACCTGGCCAGTCGCGGGGTACCGGACATGACCGTCCGCCGCGACCTCGACGCGCCGGAGCGCCGCGGCACGGTGGAGAAGGTCCACGGTGGGCCGTGGCCACGGCAGGGAGCGGTGAGGACCCCGGCTTCGACGCCGGGTCCACCCTGGAGTCCGCGGCCGAGCCCGCCATGCCGACGCCGCGGCGACCCTGGTGAAGTCCGGCAGCGTGGTCGGCGTCGGCGCCGGCACGACGACGAACGCGGTCGCCGAGCGCCTGCTGAACATTCCCGATCTGACCCGCGTCACGAATTCCCTGCCGATCGAGCAGCTTGCCGCGTGGTCCCCGATGCCCGCTCTGCTGTCAGCCCCGTGGTCGGTCCGCGGCACGGCCGTGCCGTGCCGGTCGGCCTTCGGGCGCTGACCTCGGCGGACCTCAACTTCCGTCGTTCGTACGGCATGTGACGGGGCGGTCAGCGGCGCGGGCGGCCACCGCCGGTCCGTGGTCACAAGCTGGTATCGGCCCTCCCGCCCCCTTGACGCTGCCATGCAACACGGGTGTCATATGTCGCATAGCGTTTGAACATGTTGGTTCTTGATGGATCTCGGAGTGTCGGCGTCGGCAGTCCGAGCGCACCTCCAGCGCCACCGTCGGCCATCGGCGTTCGATGACCGGCGCTTCCCCGCACCTGTTCACGCGCCGCCTCCGGCGCACGCTCGAAGGGGCTCCCATGTCTCGGACCACCACCCGAACCGCCGCCGTGGCGGGCCTGTTGCTCACCCTCGGTCTGGCCACCGCCTGTTCCACCGGCCAGGAGTCCGTGAAGGGCGGGGACGGCGCCGTGGCGCCGGTGAACGGCAGGATCTCGCTGACCTACCTGCAGAAGCAGGGCGACCAGGAGTACTTCGTGGGCGAGGCCGCGGGCGCCAAGGCCAAGGCCGCCGAACTCGGGATCGACCTGAAGGTGGTGAACCTCGGCAACGACGCCAACAAGACCGTCAGCGAGGTGCAGTCCGCGATCGCGCAGAAGACCAACGGCGTCATCATCGTCGTGCCCGACCCGGCCGTCGGCCCGCAGGTCGTCCAGACCGCCCGGGACGCCAAGGTGGCACTGCTGACCTCCGACGACCAGATCTGTGCCACCGGCCCGGACCCGGCGGCCTGCACCAAGGACGACCTCGTCGCCCGCATCGGCTTCTCCGGGCAGCAGATGGGTACCGAGGTCGGCAAGCGGGCCGCCGAGGAGTTCAAGAAGGCGGGCTGGAACCCGGCGGACACCCGCACCGTCTCCGCCTGGAAGCAGGACGTCACCGTCTGCGGCGACCGGGTGAAGGCCGCCAAGCAGGCCTTCACCACCGGGATCGGAGCCCAGGTGCAGAACATCGACGTCGCCACCGACAACACCCCCACCGGCGCCCAGGACAAGATCGCCGCCACCGTCACCGCCAACGCGAACGTCAAGCACTGGGTCGTCTGGGGCTGCAACGACGAGAACGTCCAGGGCGGCGTCACCGCCATGGAGAACGCCGGCATCGGAGCGGACGACGTCATCGGTGTCGGCCTCGGCGCCTACCTCGCCTGCAAGGACTGGAGCGGCAGCAAGCCCTCCGGGATGAAGGCCGCCCTGTTCATCAACGGCAAGGACGTGGGCGCCCTCGCCGTCCAGACCATGTACGACAGGCTCAAGAACGGCAAGGACTTCCCGAAGGAGGCCTTCGCGCCCACCACCATGGTCGACCCGACCACCTGGAAGACCGCCGGCGTCGGCTGCAGCTGACGCCCCACCGGGCCGGCCGCGTTCGTCCCCCTGGCGGCGGCCGGCCTCCTGCCGCCCCGGCCCGCGCCCTTGCCCGGAGAGCCGTCGGCCTCCACCCTCCCGTCCGCGCAGCTCCGCCGACCCTGCCCGCACGAATCGAAGGTGACCACATGAGCCGAGCCCACGACGAGAAGCCGAACCCCCGTCCGCCCGCTGCCCCGGCCCCGGGCGGCGCCGGCGTACAGGGGGTCTCCAAGCGGTTCGGTGCCGTGCAGGCCCTGGCGGGCGTCACCCTGGACTTCCCTGCCGGCCGGATCACCGCGCTGATGGGCGAGAACGGCGCCGGCAAGTCCACGCTGCTGAAGATCCTCGCCGGCGACCACCAGCCCACCGAGGGCAGCGTCGTCGTCGACGGCAGGCCCGTCCAGCTCGCCTCGCCGACCGACGCCCGCCGCACCGGCATCCGGATCATCCCGCAGGAACCCGAGATCATCCCGCACGTCTCGGTCGCCGAGAACGTCTACGCCGGCTCGCTGCCCCGCGCCGCCGGACGCCGTCTCGACCGCGCCGAGCTGCGCCGCCGGATCACCGCCGACCTGAAGCGACTCGGCTTCGACAAGGTCCTCGACCCCGACCTCCTCGGCTCGCAACTCACTCCCGCCCAGCGCCAGTTGGTCGAGATCATGCGGGCCCTCACCGGCGAGGCCAAGGTCATCGCCTTCGACGAGCCCACCTCCTCGCTCTCCGAGCACGAGGTCGACGCGCTGTTCGCCCTGATCCGCAGGCTCCGCGAGGACGGCGTGGCGGTCGTCTACGTCTCCCACCGCATGCAGGAGATCTTCCAACTCGCCGACCGCATCGCCGTGCTGCGCGACGGCGCGCTCGCCGGCGTCCAGGACGCCGCCACCACGAGCGAGGGCGAACTCGTCCGGCTCATGGTCGGCCGCGACCTGTCCGCGATGCTCTCCCGCCCGCACGTCGCCACCGACCGCCTGGTGCTCGACGTCCGGGGCCTCACCACCGACGACGTCCGCGACATCGACCTGCAGATCCACGCCGGAGAGGTCGTCGGCCTCGCCGGACTCATCGGCGCCGGACGCTCCGAACTCGCCCTCGCCCTCGCCGGTGACCTGCCCGTCCGCGCCGGCACCGTCACCCTCGACGGGGGTCGACTGCCCTCCGGAAATCCCGGCGCCGTGATCCGCGCCGGACTCGGCCTTGCTCCCGAGGAACGCAAGGCCCAGGCCCTCTTCCTGCACCGGTCGATCCGCGACAACACCTCCACCGTCGTCCTCGAACGCCTGCGCCGCTTCCGCTTCGTCCGCCGCTCGGCGGAGCGGGAGCTCGCGCAGGAGTACGCCGACCGGCTGCAGGTGCGCACCCCCTCGATCGAGCAGGAGGTCCGCAAGCTCTCGGGCGGCAACCAGCAGAAGGTCGTCCTCGCCCGCTGGCTCGCCCGCAAGCCCAAGGTCCTCATCCTGGACGAGCCGACCCGCGGCATCGACGTCGGCGCCAAGGCCGAGATCTACCGGATCATCGCCGACCTCGCCGCCGAGGGCGTCGCGATCCTCGTCATCTCCTCCGAACTCCCCGAGGTCCTCGGCCTCGCCGACCGCATCCTCGTCATGCAGAACGGCCGTATCACCGGCGAACTCGACCGGGCCGACGCCACAGAGGAAGCCGTCCTCAACCTCGCCATGGCCGACGACATCGCCCCTGCCACCCCCGGAGCCGCCGCATGAGCACCACCACCAACACGCCACCGGCCACCACCGGCAGCACCGAGGCGCGCAAGGGCGCCGGCCCCGCCGCGCTCCTCTTCTCCGTCGGCGGACAGAACCTCAGCCTGATCGGCGCGCTGGTCGTCGTCCTGGCTCTCTTCGGTGCCCTGAACGACAACTACCTCAGCATCTCCAACATCCAGGTGATCGCCGAGGCCGCCACCATCACCGGCCTGCTCGCCGTCGTGCAGACCGTCGTCATCATCTGCGGCGGCCTCGACATCTCCGTCGGCTCCCAGGCCGGCGTCGCCTCGGTCGTCAGCGCGATGGCCTTCACCGGGGCGGGCTCCAACGCCCTGGCCGGGATGGCGGCCGCCGTCGGCGTCGGCGTCGTCATCGGCATCCTCAACGGAGTGGTCATCGTCTACGGCCGGGTCAACCCCACCATCGCCACGCTGGCCGGCCTCGCCGCCTACAAGGGACTCGCCCAGCTGATCTCCAACGGCCGGGCCCAGGGCTACGTCCTCAACAACGACGTCTTCGTCTTCCTCGGCCGCGGAAAGATCGCCGGCCTGCCCGTCATGGTGTGGATCCTCATCGTCACCGCCCTCGCCGTCCACCTGCTGCTCAAGTACACCGATATCGGCCGCAACATCTACGCCATCGGCGGCAACGACACCGCCGCCCGGCTCGCCGGCATCGACATCAACAAGTACCTGGTGGCCGTGTACGCCCTGATCGGTGTCGTCGCCGCCGTCGCCGGCATCCTGCTCACCGCCCGCACCGGCAGCGGCCAGCCCACCTCCGGCAGCGAGGGCCTGGAACTCAAGGCCATCACCGCCGCCGCGCTCGGCGGCTGTGCGCTCAAGGGCGGCAAGGGTGGCATAGGCGGTACCCTGCTCGCCGTCGCCCTGCTCGGCTGCCTGGAGAACGGACTGACCGTCGAAGGCATCAACTCCTTCTGGCAGAACGTCGCCCAGGGCGCCCTGCTGGTCGTCGCCGTCGTCATCCAGCAGCGCCGCAGCGGCGAACGCGCCATCGGCCTGCCCGCCTGACACCGGCCGACCGGACGTCGATCTCCGTGCCGCCGCCGCGCGCCCGGCGGAGATCACTGCAGCCCGGCGGGACCCCACCGCATCAGACGTGGCGAAGTCCGGCGGATCCGACCCGCCGATCAACGCGCCGTACTGAATGGCCCTGCGGTACTTCCCGGACGGGCGGATCCTCGAGAGGCGCTCGATCTCGGCCACGGGCTACCCGGGCGCCACACCGCTGCCGGAGGCACCCGTCGGCCGCGCCCAGCTGCGGGAGCTGATGCTCCGGCCGGAGTTCTCCAGGCTCGACCCGGAGTCCTGGGCCGGCCGGCCGCGGGTCCGCACCCCCGTGGTGGACGGGGTGCGGACCCGCGGCGCACGCCGCGTGCCGACGCTCCGTCAGGCGGCCCGGTGGACGACCTCGCCGCCGAGCACGCCGAGCTCCACCCGGGCGTCCAGGAACGCCTCGGGCTCCAGTTCGAACAGGTCGTCGGAGACCACGACCAGGTCGGCGAGCTTGCCGGGCGTGAGGCTGCCGAGCTCGTGCTCCAGATGGACGGCGTACGCGCTGCCCAGGGTGTAGCCGCGCAGCGCCGTCGCCAGGTCGAGCGTCTCCTCGGGCATCCACGGGTCGCCGCCGGCCAGGCCGCGCCGGGTCACCGCGGTGTACAGACCGACCAGCGGATCCATCTCCGCGACGTTCCAGTCGCTGGACAGGGCGAGCACGGCGCCAGCCTGGTGCAGGCTGCGCATCGGCCAGGCCTTGTTCCAGCGGTGCTCGCCGACCGCCTCGGCCCAGTCCCGGCCGGGGCCGGCGATGTCCGGCGAACAGTGCCGGGGCTGCATGCAGGCGACGACGCCGAGTTCGGCGAAGCGCGGCACGTCGGCCGGGTCCAGGCACTCGACGTGGACGACCTGGTGCCGGGCGTCGTTCGGCCCGTTGACCGCCCGGGCGTGCGCCACCGCGTCCAGAACGGTGCGGATCCCGCGGTCCCCGGTGGCGTGCACGAAGGCCTGGAAGCCGGCCGCGTCCAGCCCGGCCAGCACCTCGGCGAACTCCTCCGGCGGATAGAAGGTCTCGCCGCGGTGGCTGTGGTGACCCGCGTACGGCTCCAGCAGCGCCGCGGTGTGCGGCTCCACCACGTCGTCGATGTACAGCTTCAGCGGTCCGACCCGGAACCGCTCGGAGCCGTGGCGGCGGGCGGCAGCGGCGAACGCGGCCAGGTCCTCCGCGGTCGTGCCGCGCGGGTGGAACAGCCCGGCGACCAGCCGGGACCGCAGCCGGCCGTCGGCGAGCGCCCGCTCGAACAGCGGCAGGTCGTCGAGGGAGTTCTGCGGCTCCACGACCGTGGTGATCCCGTACCGGGCGGCCATGTCGAGGCTGCCGGCCAGCCGCCGGTACTGCCGGTCCGGGTCCGCCCACGGCACGCCGGCCGCGCGCAGCGCCCGGTGGCCGTCCCGGGAGAGCCCGCGCACCGCGAAGTCGGTGAGGAATCCGGTCGGCTCGCCCGTCGCCGGGTCCTTCTGCACGGTGCCGTAGGCGGTCCGCACGGTGTCCCGGTCGATGCCGAGGCGGCGCAGCGCGGCCGTGTTCAGCCAGGCGGTGTGCACGTCGTAGCTGAGCACGAACGCGGGCCGGTCCCCGGTGAAGCGGTCCAGGTCGGCGGCGGTCGGCATCCGGCCGCCGGGGATCGCCGAGTAGTCGAAGGCCTCGCCCTCGATCCATTCGGCGTCCTGGTGGCTGAGCAGCCGGTCGGCGATCCGTGCGCCGATCTCGTCGATGCTGCCGGCGCCGGCGAGCTGGACGCAGTCGGCGTCGGAGCCCAGCCGGACGTGGTTGTGGCTGTCGACGAAGCCGGGCAGCACCAGCCGGCCGCGGGCGTCCACCGTCTCGGTGTCCGGGCCGGCGAACGCGCGCCAGCCGTCGCCGTCGCCGACCCAGGCGATCCGGCCGTCGCGGACGGCGACCGCCTCGGCGCGCGGACGGGCGTCGTCCACGGTGTGCACGTGGGCGTTGTAGAGGACGAGGTCGGCGGGGCGGGTCACGGCCGGGCTCCGTTCAGCGGGGCGTCGACGCCCACGGCGCCGTCGGGGTCGGGGCCGCCGGCCATGTCGGCGGGCAGGCTGAGCACCCAGTGGGTGGCGCTGCGCGGACGCAGGTAGGCGAACCAGTAGCAGGTGCCGGCGAGCAGCACGCCGCCGGTGATCAGCAGGTCGCGGACGGTCTGCTGGGTGAGCGCGTAGCCGAGGACGGCGATGGTGACGACCGGGACGGCCGGCCACAGCGGCATCCGCCAGGCGGGCACGGCGCGGTGCCGGGCGCGGCGGGCGGTCAGCGCCGCCCAGCCCAGCAGCAGGTAGATCACCGCGACGACGACGCCGGTGAATCCCAGCAGCGCGTCGATCGGCACCGCGAGGGCGAGCACCACGCCGGGCAGGCCGATCGCCAGGGTCGCGGCCCACGGCGAACCCCACCGGGGGTGCAGCGAGCCGAGCACCCGGTTGACCGGGTCGGGCCAGGTGCGGTCGCGGGCCGAGGCGTACAGCACCCGGCCGTTCTGCAGCACCATGACGATCACCGCGTTCAGGACGGCGGCGGCGATGCACAGGCTGACGAAGGTGCCGACGGTGCTGCCGGCCCAGGAGTCGACGATCGCCACCAGGTCGCCCTCGGCGAGCCGGTCCGGCGAATCGACGCCCAGGCAGATCGCGGCGACCGGCACGGTGATCAGCACGACACCGGCCAGCAGCGACCACAGCACCGTCCGGGCGACGGTGCGGCGCGGGTCGCGCAGGTCCTCGGAGAGGTACACCGCGGTGCCGAAGCCGTTGTAGGTGAACAGCGCGACGGCCAGGCCGGAGATCAGCAGGCCCGCGGTGAACGGGCCGGTGCCGCCGTGGCCGTCCGGGACGACCGCGTGCACCAGGCTGCCCAGCGGCTGGTGGACGTGGGTGAGCCCGAGCACGCTGACCACGGCCGCGGCGAGCACCTCCAGGCCGAGGAAGAGGCCGGTGATCAGCGCATTGGACTTGATGTCCAGGACACCGACGGCGACTGCGAGGGCCATGACCACGGCGCCCGTGACCGCCGGGTCGAGGGAGACCACGGACGACAGGTAGCCGGCCGTGCCGAGCGCGATGATCGGCGGGATCACCAGCAGCGACACCACGGAGATCACGAAGACCAGCCAGCCGGCGAGCCGGCCGAGCAGGTGCCCGACGATCGAGTACTCGCCGCCGGCGCTCGGGACGAGCGTGCCGAGCTCGGCGTAGCAGAACCCGACCCCGAGCGAGAGCAGCGCGGCGATCAGCAGTGTGGCGACCGCGCCGCTGCCCTGGGTCTGAAGCAGCGGCGGCACCACGATGAACAGTGAGGAGGCCGGGGTCACGCAGGAGAGGGTCAGCAGGACGCCGCCGAAGACGCCGAGCGAGCGGGGGAGCGCGGCGACGCCGCTCTGGGGGGATCTGGACATCAGCCGTCCCGGCAGGATGAGGGGGAGGGGGACGCCGGTCATTCAAGTCCCGGTGAAAACACCGCGTCAATGGCCTCCGGATGCATTTCCGCAGGGAATTTCCGCCTGATCCTGCGATTCCTAATCCCACACTGCGAGCTGCGACGGATCCGCCGGTCAGGCCGGGAGATCGTAGCTGTACGTCTCCTTCACTATGTCGAGGTGGTACCAGGACTCGGCACGGACCACGCCCGGCAGCGCGCGCAGCCCATCCAGGGTGCCGAGCAGGGCCGCCCGGTCGGCCGCGTCCACCCCGCAGACCACGTCGAAGCGGCCGTGGCCCGCCGCCACGTAGTTCACACCGGGCAGCCCGACGGCCAGCGCGGCCGCGTCCCGCGCACCGCCCCGCACCCCGAGCCCCACACCGACCGCCTCCCGCACCCCGAGCGCCTGCGAGGCGACCAGCCCGGTCACGTGCACGGCCCCCGACTCCAGCAGCCGCAGCACCCGGGCGCGGGTCGCCGGCTGCGACAGCCCCACCCGTTCGGCCAGTGCCGCGAACGAGGCCCGCCCGTCCACCTGCAGCAGACCGAGCAGCACCCGGTCCGTCTCGTCGACCGGTGGTGGCGGTCCCTCGGCCGGACGCGGCGTCACCGCCCCGCCCGGCAGCGGCGAGTAGGCGTCGCGCAGCAGCTCCGCGCAGCGGAACACCTCGATGCCGTGCACCCCCGGGACGCCGCGCAACGCGGTGAACTCGCGCTCCAGGGCACGGTCGTCGGCGACCCGGACCTCGGCCACCACCGCGCCGCCACCGGCCGTGCACGACACGAACGACGTGGCGGCCCGGGCCGCCGCGGCGACGGCGACCGGCCTCGCCGGGCCCTCGACCGCCAGCGACACATGGGCGACCGCCGTGATCCCGACCACCGACGGACGGACGATCCCCACCACCCGCACCGCACCGGACGCGGTCAGCCGGTGCACCCGTGCCCGCGCCGCCTCCCGGGAGACGCCGAGCAGCTCGGCCAGGCGCTGGTAGCTGACCCGTCCGTCCCGCTGCAGCTCGCGGACCAGCGCCGCATCCAGCCCGTCCAGCACCGCCGCCACACCCTTCCCACCGACCGGCCCCGGCGATCGCGCCCGCAACCGCCCCGCCGAGCGTAGCCCCGTCCCCGGGGCGGTCCCCGAGCAGCCGTCGGGCCGGCGCGGTGCCCGCGCCCCCTGCGCGCGTTCCCTCGCGGGCCCCTGCCGCGTTCTTCCTGTGTTCCGTCTTCCCGCGTTCCACCCGCTCGCGTGCCGCCGCCGTACCCGGTCGGCGGCGCCGGGCCCAGAGCCTGCGCCGAGGTCGCCATGTCCCGTCTCCCCCTCCCCTCGAAGCCGTCGGGCGCCGTCGCCGTCCTCGCCGCGATCGCGACCCTCGGCGCCTGCACCACCCAGGGCCCCGAGACCGGCCGGACGGGGAGGATCTCCGTCGCCTACATCCAGAAGCAGGGCGACCAGCAGTACTTCCGGGACGAGGCGGCCGGGGCGCGCGCACGGGCCGCCGAACTCGGCATCGACCTGGAGGTGGTCGACGTCGGCACGGACGCGGCCCGCACGATCGACGCCGTCCGCACAGCCGCCGCCCGGGGTGCGCGCGGCGTCGTCGTGGCGGTGCCCGACCCGGCGCTCGGGCCGCAGCTGGTGCGGCTCGCGCACGACGCCCGGATCGACCTGCTGGCCTCCGACGACCAGATCTGCGCCGACCTCGGCGACCCCGCCGTCTGCGCCCGGCAGAAGCTCGTGCCGCGGGTCGGCTTCAGCGGCAGCCAGATGGGCGAGGCGGTCGGCCGGCGCGCCGCAGTGGAGTACCGCAAGGCCGGGTGGAAGGCCGCGGACACCCGGATCGTCGCCGCGGCCAGGATGGACCTCAGCGTCTGCCGCGAGCGCATCGACGCCGCAAAGCTGGCCTTCCTGCAGGACGCCGGCCAGGTCCGCACCCTGAACGTCTCCACCGACAACACCCCGGACGGCGCCCGCAGCGCCGTCGCCGCCACCACGGCCGCGGAGTCGGGGAACCCCGAGCACTGGGTGGTGTGGGGCTGCAACGACGAGAACGTCGAGGGCGGCCTCGCCGCGCTGCGGGCCGCCGGAGTGCCCGAGGCCGACCTCATCGGGGTGGGGCTGGGCGGCTACCTCGCCTGCCGGGACTGGCAGGGCGGGGAGCACGGGCAGCGCTTCGCCATGCGCGCGGCCCTGTCGATCAGCGGCCGCGAGGTCGGCGCTCTCGCCGTCCAGACGATGTACGACAAGCTGAGGAGCGGCAGGCCCTTCCCGGCAGAGGCGTTCGCGCCCACCGCCATGGTCGATCCGGAGACCTGGCAGGCGTCGGGCGCCACCTGCGGCTGACCGGTCGCTCCTCGACGGTGGACCGATCGCCGGCCCGTACGGACGACAGTCGGTCCGTGCTCCCACCGGGCGGCCCCGACCTCGTCCGACCGGACCGGACCGGCCGGCCGGCTCGGTGCAGGGCCGCAGCACGCCGTACGCGCCTCTCACCGAGTTCCGGCACCGGGCTCGCGGCCAAGCCGCTCACCGGGCGCAGCTCACCGGATTCGCCGGCCGTGTGACGGCCTCCTGACTCCCCGGGGTCGGTCGCCGACGTCGGCTTCGGGACGGCCGGGTGACGGCGTACCTCGCCGGGCTCGGGCTGCCGGTGTTCGGGAGCGACCCGGTCTTCCACCGCCGCGGGCCCGAGCAAGTCGCCGAACTGCTGGTCGCCGCCGGCCTGCCGGTGATCTCCCGCACGCTGCGCGAGTGCGACGAGGACGGGCCCTTCCCGGAGAGGACCCCGCAGGCGCTCCTGGTGGCCCGCGAACCGCGTACGGCCACCGCACCATGACCGGCCGTCCGCCGGCGCGCGGCGCCCGGATCGAGGCGCGGCCCGGGCCGCTACCTGAGTAGGGGGCAGGGCGGCCGGGCCGGCGCAGGAGGGGTGTGACCCCTCCGCCACCGACGGTACGCGGCCGACGGCCGGACCGGCTCAGGCTCGCCGTTCGGCGGGCGGGTTCACCCGGCCGGCACGCGGACGAGCAGTCGCCGGACCGCCGCCTGTCCGTCGGGAGTGGATACCCGGTCGTCCTCCGCGACCAGGACCTGCGGGGACTGGTCGAACTGGCCCTGGCGTGTCCCGACGACCGCTCGGGCGCGTACGGGGCCCGAGGCCGTTCGGAACGCATCGGTCGGTCCCGGGTCCGCACTCCGGCGGCACGGACGCGGGGCGGAAGGCACCGGCCGCGAAAGCCCGGCTCCGGGGCGGGGGCGGGTTGCCGCCGGGTGAACCGCGGCCCTCAGGCCAGCCAGGCCCTGAGCACCGCGGCGAGGTCGGCCGCGGAGGACCCGGGCCGCTTCAGTTCCTCGGCCACCACGGACACCCGATCCTGGTCAAGCTTCACCGAGATCCCGCTGGCCAGCAGGTAGCCGTGCGCGACGGCCACCGCCACCCGGAGGTTCGAACGCTCCAGCCACGGCAGCCGGCCGAGGGTGTGGGCGAGCGCCGCAGCCCGGGCGAACGGGCCGTCGTAGACGTCCTGCCCGGCGATCACGGCCCGGTGCCGTTCGACGGCGGAGATCGCCACCCCGTAGTCCACCGGTGCCGGATCGCCCACCCCGGCGCGCTCGGCGACCTCCAGGATCCAGGCGAGATCGACGTGGAGGATCACGCCGCCTCGATCCCGTCGAGCAGGTCGCCGTACTCGTCCAGCACCTCCTGAGCCCCGGCCATGAAGACCTCGCGCAGCTTCTCGTTGTCGTCCCGGATCAGCTGCGCCACGTAGTCGTTCACGGGCATCCGGCGGGTCTCGGCCGCGTGCCTGGCCATCTCGGCGACGGTCTCGTCCATGCGGAGGTTCACCTGGGTCTTCGCCATACCGTCGAAGATAGCAGGTGATAGCAGCGGTGTGCAGGGGGCGGCCGGGCACCTGCCGGCCCGGTGGTCCCGCGACGGAAATCCCGGTCCGGGCCGACCCGCTGACCGGCCACAATGGTCGGCGCCAGTCGACGGTTCGTCTCCGGTGGACAGGAGACAGGAGAGATCTTGACACGCCCCGCCGCCCGCACGGCCCCGGTACTGATCACGCTGCTCCTCGCGGCCGGCTGCTCCTCCCCCCACATCCTCGCCCGCAGCTCCGCCCACGCCGGCCTCGGCCGGTACGAGCACCGCCGCCGCGGCCACGGCACTGCCGTCCGCACGGCCCACCGCGCCGTGGCGGACCCTCGCACCGCTGTCCCGCGAACAGTCGACGGGCCTTCCGCTGTCGGTCGAGGACCTGCCGCCGGGCATCACCGCCGAGCCCGTCCGCAGTCCCTCCGAGGCGGAGGACGAGGCGACGGCCGAGGCGGCACGTCAGGATCCGGTGTGCGCGCCCGTCCTCGCCGCCCTGTTCAAGGAGTCGTCCGCATCGGTTTCGCGGACGTACGCCGTCACGGGAACAACGTCCTCGGGGGCCGCACGCTGGTGGGCCTGGCCGGCGTCGCCCGGGGCAGGGAACGCTTCGAGGCCCTCGCCTCCGCCGTGAACGGCGGGCGTTGCACCGGCTTCCGGCTGGCGAGCGGTCCGCATGCACGGGTCGAGGCGGTCGGGTCCGACGGGCTGGAGGCGCCGGCGGTCGGCTTCCGGATCATCTCCGACGCGGGCGCGCAGACATCCGTCGGGGAGTCACCCGGGTCCACCTCTACGCGGCCGTCGGCGACAACCGCGCCCTCTTCCTCACCGTCGACGACGCCGCGAACGCGCCCGCCCTGCGCACCGACCCGGTGGACGCCCAGATCCACCGGCTCGTCACCGCCGCGACCTCCCCGAACGCCTCCGCCGCCGTGCCTCGCTGACGACGGCCCGGTTGCCTGCGGCGCCTCGCAGGGCCGGGCCCGGGGGCTGTCGGCGTGCTGCCGTACGCTCACGGCCGAAGATCATCGGTGCGGACGGGGGAGCAGGACATGGGGACGAGCGCGTGGCAGCCGGCCGGGTTCCCGGCGCGGCTGGCGGAGCATCAGGACGTGCTCACCGAGGTCGCCCGGGTGTACGGGACGGAGGACGGCGCGGGGCCGGAGGAGTGGGCGGCGAGGCTGCGGTTCGCGGCCCTGATGCGGGGCGACCGGTCGCTCGCCCGGTGGCTGGACGGCCTCGGCCTCGCGATGCCCTGGCGGGTGGTGTGGGCGCACTGGCGGCCGATCGAGATGTGGGACACCCGCGGCATCGCGCCCGGCTGGACCGGTCCGGTGGAGCTGCACGGCTTCCGGGCCGGCGGGAGCGAGGTGTGCCTGCAGTCGCGCTACGACCACACCTACCGGTGGTACGACCTGGAGAGCGGCGCCCCGCTCGGCGGGCCGTCGCCGGACGAACCGGCGCACGTGGAGCCGCCGGCCGTGGAGGAGTCGCCGCTGGACGCCGGCGAACCGTTCTACGCGATGGCCGAGATCACCGTCACCCGGGCCGGAGCGACCTCCGTCCACGCGATCTACCCGGTGGCCCACGACGAGGAGATCCACGTGCTGCCCGGGGAGCGGGTGCTGCTCGCGGGCTACAGCGGCGCCGCACTGATCGACTTCGGCCCCGCAGCCGCAGCCGCAGCCGCAGCCGCAGCCGCGGGCGAGGTCGCGGGCACGGGCACCGGGCAGGACCCGGACGGCGGCTCGCACCACCGGGAGACCGCGCCCAACCTGCTGCCCCGGGACGCCTGGTGGGACATCGCACGACTCACGCCGGAGGACGTGCAGCCGTACTACCGGGGCCTGGTCCTCGCCGACCCCGTGCAGCTCGCCGAGGCGACCGGCGGCGCGGACACGGCGCGGGCACTGGCAACGTTGGGACTGCCCAGGATCTCGGCGCTGGGCTGGCTGGACACCGACCGCGCCATGGCGGAACTCGCCGTCACGGACGGCCGCCTGGTGATCGCCCACGTCCACGGCGAGCCGGCCCTCTGGGTCGACCTCCCCACCGGCCGGGTCCTCGACTCCTCCGGCGACACCGTCAACACCTCGCTCACGGCCTTCGCCGCCTGCCTCGCGATGAGTGACTGGGCGCTCAGCCTGTCGGTGGGCCGCACCGTCCGGGGCGACGACGAGTTCCGCGAGCACTACGCCTTCCTCGCTTACGTGCGAGCCTCGCTCGCCCGGATCGATCCGGCCGCAGCCGCCGCGGCGGAGGACGACGAGTGGTGGTGGCGGGGCCAGACGGAGGACCACTGCTACTCGCTGGAGGCCTGACGCCGCCCCGGCGCGTGCCGAGCGGGACCGGACGCGGAGCGGTGCTCCCGCACCTGGACGCGGCGTTCCGTGCGATCAGCTGATGAATCGTCCGCCAGGGGGAACGGTTCGCGTGGGAACCAGCCGGTTCGCACGGTGCCGTTCGATGATGCTGCCGTCACCCGCACGGGTCTGCGGTCCCCAGTCCCGTCCCGCGGCTGCCGCGGCCCGTGCGTACTCGAAGGAGGCATCCCTTGTCCGACCAGGACGAGAAGGCGGAGCAGGGCGTCGGCGCGTTCACCCTCACGGCCCCGCTGGACTCCACCGCCCCCACCCCGCTCCCGTATCCGGTACCCACGCCCGACGAGGAGTGGCAGCTGCCGAACGGCTTCGCCCACGTCTTCTACGGCGAGGGCAACCAGGGCATCACCCGCCCCGTGATCATCGCCGACGGCTTCAACCTCGGCCGCAGCGACCTGAAGTGGCTCTACGCCGGTCTCGACCGCGACCACCCCTTCCTGAGCGAACTCCGCCGGCGCAGGCGGGACGTGGTGCTCCTCGGCTTCGAGGAGCGCTCCGCCTCGATCCTGGCCAACGCCGAGGCCGCGACAGCCTGCATCATGCGGACCAACGCCCAGCAGCTGGGCTCGGCCGCGCTGACGGTGGGCGGCTTCAGCATGGGCGGCATCATCACCCGCTACGCCTTGGCGCGGATGGAGATGCAGCGGATGGACCACCGCGCGCGGCTGTACTTCTCGTACGACAGCCCGCACCGCGGCGGCGTCGTGCCGATCGGACTCCAGGCGTTCTCGCACTTCATCCCCGTACCCAACGACTTCGCGCGGCAGATGGACAGCCCGGCCGCGCGGCAGATGCTCTGGCGCCACTACGACCCGGCCACCGGGACGATCGGGGTGGCCCCGGAGCGCATCGACTTCCTGAAGCAGTTGGAACGGGTCGGCGGCTGGCCGCGCATCCCGCGCCTGATCGGCGTCGCCAACGGCCGCGGCGACGGCACGGGCCTGGCCGTCGAGCCCGGCGACATCACCCTCACCGTCAACCGGATCTACCCCGGCACCACCTTCTACGCCCAGGCGCAGGGCGAGAACATCGTCGTCGCCGAACTCAAGCGCCGCTTCCCCAAGGCCGAGAAGACCATCACCACCAGCGGCTTCCCCGAGCTCGACGGCGCCCCCGGCGGCACGCTGCGGTCCTACGGCATCCTCGCCGACATGCTCCGGAAGTTCGGGGCCCAGGTCGACCTGCGTCACGAGAACGTCTGCTTCGTCCCCTCCGTCAGCGCGGTCTCCATCCGCGACATCGACGACAACAAGGACCTGTACGCCAACATCGACGCCCTCGACCCGACCGAGAGCGACCTCGACGACTTCCTCTGTTCCAGCACCACCACCGAGCACACCGCCGTCACGAGCGAACTCTGCGAGTGGCTCCTGGACCGCCTGCCGGACTGACCCGCCCCACACCTCGGACCGAAAGGCGCGCCCGTCCTTGAGCGGGCGCGCCGCCGGCGTTCCCGATCCGGCCGCGCGAAATGCCGCGGGCGGCCCGTGGCCGGTTCTCGAGAAACCGGCACCGGCGGGACACACAACGGTACCGAGGGCGGGGGGCGGAAAAGCGATTGCCCGCCGTGACGGCCGTGCGGCAGAGTGGGCACATCGCGCCGCACAGGCCAAGGAAGGAGCGCGAACATGAACGCCGTCGTCCGTGTCCAGTCGTATCAGCGCTCCTCGAGTTCCCGGACCAGCGGGACGCCCTCGTAGTGCGCTGACCGGCGATGTGCCGGGTCGCCCACGGGGATCGTCCCCCGCCGGGCGGCCCTTTTCCGTGCGCCCGCACTGCCGGATGGTGCAACTGGCAGCACACCTGACTCTGGATCAGGAGGTTCGAGGTTCGAATCCTCGTCCGGCGGCGCAGCACCGGGAGAGTTGGCCGAGTGGTAAGGCAGCGGCTTGCTAAGCCGTGGTCGGGGTCACACCCGCGCGCGTTCGATCCGCGCACTCTCCGCGTACATGACGGCACTTTCTCCACCAAGGGCGAGCTGGGCAAAGGAGAGCCCAAGGGCCTGTAAAGCCCCCGCTTCGGCTGTGACGGTTCGAATCCGTCCTCGCCCACTCCGGATCACGCCGCTGACGGTCCGTCCCCGCTCCGTGGACGGCAGACGGTGGACCGGCTGTGCCCTGCGTGGTGGTCGGTGCCGTTCACGGGCCGGCAGGCCGGCGCATGCCGAGAACGGTGTCGGCGGACCTCGACGACCGGGTCGATCCGGATGTCCGCGGCGGTCGGCGGCTCGTGCCCGGGACCCTGCCGGGAAGCCTGCGCCGTCGCGCGCGGCGAACGGGCTCGGGCCGGAGACGTCCGCGCCGGCGCCGACTGCGCCGGGAGCCGGGGGAGGCGGTCGGCATCCGCGGGCGACCCCGGTGGCGTCTGATGGAACGTCAACTCCGGCCCTCACTACCCCAAACGGTTGGCCAAGGGAGGTGGATCCCGCAAATGGGCGGGAACGGGCGGCGGGTGACCACCTCCGTTCACGTTTCAAGCACAAGCTCTCGCATGAATCAACTCAACAACCATTGTGGCTACGCATGTTCGAAGGTAGAGTCCCGGTTCGCCGAGCGCGAAGCTGCTCGTGAGCATTCAATTTGGGGCGGGCATGTCAAAGATTCGAGGCGTCAATGGGGTCGCCCTCGACCTGTTTGACGCGTTCACGGAAATCGCGGGGCGATTTCCCGAACGTCCGGCGATCGTGCACGGCCGCCACGCCGTGAGCTACCGCCGGCTGCAAGAACTGGCGAACGCCCTGGCAGCGCGCCTGGGACCGGAGCCGGGGGTGGTCGCCGTGGAGGCCACCCACACGCCGGGAACGGTCGTGGCGCTGTTGGGGGTTCTGGCGGCGGGCGGTGCCTACTGCCCCGTCGATCCGGCCTTCCCGATCGAGCGCCGGCAGGCGATGGCGAACGCGGCGGGATGCCGCACAATGGTGGCACCGGACGGCGGCTCCGCAGCCCGACTCGGCCTGGAATTAGTGGAGTTAGGCCCACTCGACGACTTCGCGGCGGACCCGCGGAGAAACCCGGGGGCCGACCCGTCGGATTCCCCGGCCGACGGCGATCCGTCCGTGCCGAACGGGCCCGGGGCGCCGGCCCCGCACGCGGTCCGAGGCGTCCACCGGGCCGACGCACCCGCCTATGTCCTCTTCACCTCGGGGTCCACCGGGCAGCCGAAGCCCGTTGCCACACCCCGCCGGGCCGTGTCCGCCACCGTGCACTCACTGCGCGGACTCTTCGGCCTGGCCCCCGAGGACCGGGTCCTGCAGTTCGCCTCGCTGAACTGGGACACCAGCCTCGAGGAGATCCTGCCGACGCTCACCACCGGAGCGGCCCTCGTCCTCGACGACGAGGCGCACTCGGGGTCCTTCCCCCGCTTCCTGCGGATGGTCGAACGCGAGCGGATCACCGTCCTCGACCTGCCCACCGCCTTCTGGCACGAACTCGTGCTGCACCTCGCCGAGGACGGGCTCGCGCTGCCCACCTGCCTGCGCACCCTCGTCATCGGCGGCGAGGCGGCCGGTCCCGCCCGGCTGGCCGACTGGAGCCGGCTCGACACCGGCCGGATCCGCCTGGTCAACACCTACGGCTGCACCGAGACGACCATGATCACCCATGCGGTCGACCTGCACGGCCCCGAGGCGCCGGCGGACGGGCCCGTCTGGGACGGCACGGCGCGGGCACCGCTCGGCCGCCCACTGCCGCATGTCGTACAACTCATCGGGGAGCAGGGAGAACTGCTCATCGGCGGACCCGCGGTCGCGCTCGGCTACGTCGGGCTGCCGGAGGTCACCGAGGCCCGGTTCACCGTCATCGACGGCGAACGGTACTTCCGGACGGGTGACCGGGTCGCCGCCTCGGCGGACGGCACGCTCACCCACCACGGGCGGCTGGACGGCGAGATCAAGGTGCGGGGCATCCGCGTCGACCCCGCCGAGGTGGAGGCGCACATCGCCGGCCACCCCGGCGTGGCCGCCGTCGCGGTGGCCGGGGCGACCCTCGCAGGTCGCTCGGTGCTGGTCGCCTACGTGGTGCCCCGCGCCGCCGCCGAGGGCCGCACCCTGGACGCCGACGTCCTGTCGTACCTCCGCGGCAAGGTTCCCGCGCACCTGGTACCCAGCCGGATCACCGTCGTGCCCGCCCTCGTGCACACCGCGAGCGGCAAGGTGGACCGGGCCGCCTCGCACCGGCGGCACTCCTCGCCCGCGGGCGCGGCGCGCACCACCCCGGTCGCCGCCCGCACCTGACCCGGCACCCGCACACCGGGCCCCACCCGCCGGGCGCCCACCCGCACCAACCGCACTGCCCGCACCGTCCGGCCCGCACGACACCGCGCACCCGCACGCCATCGCGCACCCGCACGTCGCTGTGCCACCCGCACGCCCTCGCGTCACCGCGTTACCCGCACGCCATCGCGCCACCGTCTGCCATCGCGCCACCGTCTGTCACCGCGCCACCCGCACCTCACGAAGGCCACCCGCGCAATTGCCGGCTCCACCGGCACACCACCTGCGCCACCCGCACACGGCACCCCGACGCACCGCACCGCCGCCGTCCGACACCCCGGAACGCGGCACCGACGCACAGCACCGCCGTGCCCGTAACCCGGCACCGCGGCGCACGACCAGGTCAAAGGAGACCTCCCATGAGCGTTGACACCACCGACGCCGCCGGCGCACCCGCCGACCCCGGCGCCCCGGCCGGTACCGGCAACGGGACCGACGGAGTGGCGGCGATCTTCCGACGCGTGCTGGAGACCTCCGACGTCACGGCCGACTCCGACTTCTTCCAACTCGGCGGCGACTCGCTGATCGCCACCCGGGTGCTGAGCGCGATCGCCCGCCACCACGGGGTGGAGCTCTCGTTCGAGGACTTCCTGCTCGCCCCCACCCCCGCGGGCCTGGCCCGGGCGATCGAGGCCGCCCGATGAGCGGCACCGACCACCTCGCCGGCGACCACCCGGACCGGTCCGGAGCCCCGCGCACGACCAGCGCGGTCGTCGTCGGCGCCGGGCTCGCCGGGCTCACCGCCGCGGCCGGACTGACGGCGCACGGCGTCGAGGTCACCGTGCTGGAAGCCCGCGACCGGGTCGGCGGACGCATGCACGGCCTCCAGGTCGCACCCGGCGGCTGGGTCGACGCCGGCGCCGCCTACCTGGGCGAACGCCACACCGGACTCCTCGCCCTGATGGCCGACCTGGGCCTCAAGACCACGCCCACGACGATGCTCGGCGCCAGCCGCTTCGCGCTCGGGGCCGAGGACGCCACCCGCGACGGCCGTTTCCCGCCGCTGAACGCCGTCGCGCTCGGCGACATGTTCGAGCTGCTGGACGAACTCACCGCCTCCGTGCGGCCGGACGCGCCCTGGCTGACCCCGGACGCCGTGCGGCTCGACACCACGACCGCCGCCGCATGGGCGGACCGGCACCTGACGCACCCGGACGCCCGGCTGTTCTTCCCGCTCTTCCTGGGCGAGATGATGGCCGCCGACCCGGCCGACGTCTCCGTCCTGCACATGGCGTTCTACCTGCGCTCCGGCGGCGGCATCCGCTACCTCAACGCCTTCGAGGGCGGCGCCCAGCAGGACCGGGTCGCCGGCGGCGCCCACCTGGTGTGCGAGCGACTGGCCGAACGGCTGGGCCCGCGGGTGCGGCTCGGCGCGCAGGTCACCGCCGTCCACCAGGACGAGGGCGGGGTCACCGTGCACGCCACCGGCGGTCCGTACCGCGCCGACGTCGCGGTGATCGCCGTGCCGCCGCTGCTGGCGGACGCCGTCGAGTTCCGCCCGGCGCCGCCCGTGGGCCGCGCCGGCGAGCGGACGGCCCGCGGCTGCGCGGTCAAGGTCAACCTGGTCTACCCTGCGCCGCTCTGGCGGGAGCACGGGCTCTCCGGCTGGTCGGTGAACGCCGAGGGCCCGCTGCTGTCGACCGTCGACGACTCGCCGGCCGAGGGCGGGGTCGGCGTGCTGACCGGCTTCGTCACCGGCAGCGAAGCGCACCGCTTCGCCGCGCTCGACCCGGTGCGCCGGCGCTCGGCGGCGGTCGCGCAGGCCGCCCGACTGTTCCCGATGCTCCCGGAACCGATCGGCTTCCATGTGACGGACTGGGTGAACGAGCCGTACAGCCGCGGCTGCTACGCGGCCCTGTTCGGACCGGGGGACTGGCTGCGCAACGGGCCGAGCCTGACCGCGCCGCACGGCCGTGTCCACTGGGCCGGCACCGAGACCAGCACCGAGTTCTTCGGCCTGATGGAGGGCGCCGTCCGATCCGGCCACCGGGTCGTCGCGGAGATCACCGCCCGCTAGGGCTTGTCCGACCCGCAGGCCGCGGCGGCGCCTCCGGACCACTCGCAGACCGGGCGCCACCACCGCCCCCACCCGCGCCGATCGGCCCACCTGCACCTCCGTCGGCGCCATCCGTCAACGAATCTGACGAAACGTCAGATCATTCGCCCACTCCAGGAGAGCGACATGAGCGAGCAGACGTCCATCGCCCCCCTCGCCGCCCGGCAGCAACTGATGACCGAGCCCGAGCTCGGCGCCGGGAACTTCCTCGACCACGCCATCGCCGCCAACCCCAACCGGGCGGTGCCGTACCTCTACACCCACCGCACCGACCACCGCGGTGCCGTCGTGCTGCGCGGCCACAGCCTGCTGGACGTCGCCGCGCTCCGCGACCGGTACGCCGCCTGGTACCTGGCGAACGGGGTCCGCCCGGGCGAGCCGGTCGGCATCGTCGTCGGCGAGGGCATGGAACCGCTGCTGCACTTCCTCGCCCTCACCGCGCTGGGCGCCGTCCCCGCGCTGATCAACGACGCCATGCGGCACGACGTGATGGTGCGCTACCTCGACCACGTCGGCGTGGTCGGCGTCGTCGCGGACGACCCGACCCGGCTGGCCGCCGCCTACCGCGAGGACCCGCAGCGCCGCCCGCGGTTCATCGCGATGGCCGCCGAGATCCAGGCCTTCGACGCCTCCAAGGTGCAGCTGCCCGAGCAGTACCCGTACCGCCACGCCGCCGAGGACGTCGTCGCGCTGATCCACTCCTCGGGCACCACCGGCACACCGAAGTCGACCATGCTGGCGCACCGCCAGTTCTGGGACGGCAAGCAGCCGCGGATGGTGCGCTTCCCCGCGGAGCCGTACGACCGGCTGATGTCGCTGATGCCGCACACCCACGCGGGCGGCCTCAGCTACTTCCTCACCGCCACCCTGCTCGGCCTGCCGACCGTGGTGCTGTCCGACTGGCGGCGCGCCGTCGTGGAGCCGGTCATGGAGGCATTCCGGCCGACCATGGTCGCCTCCTTCCCGCGGACCTTCGTCGAACTGGCCACCGGCGAGCTGCCCGTGGCCGGCGCGGCGAAGGTGCACTCCTGGTTCAACACCGGCGACAGCGCCCACCACGGGCACATCCGGCGCCTCGTCCAGCTCGGCGAGCGCCCGGCCGGGCTGATCAAGCCCTGGCTGCTGCCGCAGGAGCAGGCCGAGCAGCCCGCCCTGCCCGGCTCGCAGTTCATCGACGGCCTCGGCTCCTCCGAGATGGGCATGGCCCTGTTCGGCCAGGTCACCACACCCGAGTCCGTCCGCAACGACCGCTGCGTCGGCAAGCCGCTGGAGGTGGTGACCCGGGCCGCCGTGCTCGACGAGAGCGGCGAGGAGGTGCCCGACGGCACCGTCGGCATGCTCGGCGTCGTCACCCCGTCCCGGACGCCCGGCTACTGGAACAACCCGCGGCTGACCGCCACCTTCGAACTGTCCGGGTACTGGCTCACCGGCGACGTCGCCCGCCGCGACGCCGACGGCGCCTTCTACCACCTCGACCGCACCGTCGACGTCATCGACACCGCCGACGGCCCCGTCTACAGCCTGCCGATCGAGGAGGTCCTGCTCGCCGACTGCGACGACCTGGTGCAGGACTGCTCGGTGGTCGGCGTCCCCGGCGCCGCAGGGGAGGGCCAGCGGCCCGTCGCCGTCGTCCGCCTGCAGGCCGGTGCCGCGCACGCCGGCGCCGAGGACGTGCTGCTCGCGGCCAACAAGGCGCTCGCCGACACCGGGCTCGCCGCGCTCGCGGCCGTCAGCATCGCCCGGACCCCGGAGGACTTCCCGCTCGGGCCCACCGGCAAGGTGCTCAAGCGCGAACTCCGCACCCGCTTCGCCACCCTCTTCACCGGCCAGTAGCCCCTGATGGACCACCACGCTATCCGGCAGCCGTACCAGTACGTACGGACCGCCCTGGCCGAGCCGGACTGGCGCCGGCTGCCGGGCTGGCGCGGCGTCACCGAGGCCCAGTGGCGCGACGCCCAGTGGCAGCGCGCACACTGCGTCAAGAACCCCCGACAGCTGCGCGATGTCGCAGGCGCCCTGCTCACCGACCGGTTCTACGAGGAACTCGCCGCCGACCAGGCCGAGTCCGCGACGATGCCGATGCTGCTGCCGCCGCAGATGCTCAACACGATGGCGCCGCACGCCCCGGACGACCCCGCGGCGTTCACCGCGGCGTTCCTCGCCGACCCGGTGCGGCGCTACATGCTGCCCGTGCGCGCCGACCGGCACCCGCAGTGGCCGAGCCACCCCAAGGCCGAACGGGACTCGCTGCACGAGGCCGACATGTGGGTCGCGGAGGGCCTCACCCACCGCTACCCGACCAAGGTGCTGGCCGAACTGGTCGCCACCTGCCCGCAGTACTGCGGCCACTGCACCCGGATGGACCTGGTCGGCACCTCCACCCCCCAGGTCGCCAAGACCCGGCTGGTGCTGCGGCCCGTCGACCGGCAGGAGCAGATGCTCGACTACCTCAAACGCACCCCGGCCGTGCGCGACGTGGTGGTCTCCGGCGGCGACCTCGCCAACGTGCCCTGGCCGCAACTGGAGTCGTTCCTCCTCCGGCTGCTCGACCTCGGATCGGTGCGCGACATCCGGCTCGCCAGCAAGGCCGTCGTCGGCCTGCCGCAGCACTGGCTGCAGCCGCACGTCCTGGCCGGCCTCGGCCGGGTGGCGGCGCTCGCCGCCCGCCGCTCGGTCAACCTCGCGGTGCACACCCACGCCAACCACGTGCGGTCGGTGACCCCGTTGGTCGCCGAGGCCGCCCGGGCCATGCTCGACGCGGGCGTCCGCGACGTCCGCAACCAGGGCGTGCTGATGCGCGGCGTCAACGACACCCCCGAGGACCTGCTCGACCTCTGCTTCGCCCTCCAGGGCGAGGCGAACATCCTGCCCTACTACTTCTACCTCTGCGACCTGATCCCCGGCGCCGAGCACTGGCGGACCCCGCTCCACGAGGCCCAGCGCCTCCAGGAGGCGATCATGGGCTACCTGCCGGGCTACGCCACACCGCGGCTGGTCTGCGACGTCCCGCACGTCGGCAAGCGCTGGGTGCACCAGGCCGTGGCCTACGACCGCGAACGCGGCATCTCGTACTGGACGAAGAACTACCGCACCGCCCTGGAACTCCGCGCCCCCGACGGCACGGCACCCGAGGACCCGCTGGAGCAGCGCCACCCCTACTACGACCCGGTCGACACCCTGCCGGAGACCGGCCGCCGCTGGTGGTCCGAGCAGTCCGCACCGCCCGGCGGCTGAGCCGCTGCAGGACCACCCGCCCCGCACCCCGCCTGCGACACCCCTGTGAGGACGACGATGACCCCACCCGTACCGCAGCAGCCGGACACCGGATCCGACACCGGCCCCGGCGGCCCGCTGCGCCGGATGTGCTGGATCTTCCCCGACCGCGAGTCGACCCGCACCGGCGCCATGTGGAAGCACTACTTCTGGGACATGTACGCCGAGATCGCCGGGGCCATGGGGATGAGCTGGACGCGGCACTCGCCCGACGCCGTCACCGTCGACGGCACCGACCTCCGCCGGCCCCGCGTGTACGTCGACGACCAGGAGGTCAGCCCGCAGGACACCCTCTTTGTCACCGCGCTCTACTCGCTGCCCTACCAGTCGATGGACATCTTCAACCAGTACGCGCTGTACGCCGTGCTGGAGCAGGCCGGCTTCTACCTGCCGTTCCCGCCGCAGACGTCGCTCATCGGCAACGACAAGCTGGCCAGCCTGCTGTACCTCGCCGACGCACCCGTGCCGCCGATCCCGTCGGTGCGGATCGGCTCCGGCCGCGACGTCGGCAAGCACCTGTACGAGGTCGCGCTCGGTGGCATGAGCTACCCGGCGATCGTCAAGCCGGCCGGCTGGTGCGGCGGCGGCGGGATCAACCTGGCGCGCAGCGCCGAGGACGTCCGCGGCCTCGCCAGCCTCGCCCAGGGCGGCGACACCACCCTCGTCGTCCAGCCCTACCTCGGCGACGGCACCGTCGACCACCGGATCTACGTCGTCGACGGCAAGCCGTACGCGATGCTCAAGCGCATCCCCGAGGCCGGCTCGCCGGTCGCCAACGCCAGCCGCGGCGGCACCATGCAGTTCGCCGACATCCCGGACGAACTCGCCGTCGCCACCACCTGGTTCGCCGAGCGGCTGCCGATCCCGTTCTTCTGTATCGACTTCCTGCACGACGGCGAACGGTTCTGGTTCTCCGAACTCGAACCGGACGGCGTGATCGCCCCCGACTTCGAGGACCCGAACCGCTCGATCCAGCGGGACGTCACCCGCGCCCGCTTCGCCGCCTACCGGGACGCCCACGCGAAGTGGCTCGCCGACCGCGGCGAGGCCCCCGCCGACACGGACGCCGCCACGAGCCGGCCGGAAGCGAGCTGACACCGATGTTCTCCCTCACCCCCGACGCCGTCGAACCGCGGCTGCACGTCGCCCGACGCACCCTCGAACGGCTGCGGACCGTCCCCGAGCTGGCACCCCGCTATGCCGGGCACACCGAACCGCACAGCCTCCCCGACCTGGCCGCGCTGCCGCCGCTCGCCAAGGACGACCTCAACACCGCGCTCGCCCACCTGGCACCGAAGGCCGAACACGGCGCGACCTGGCTCTTCCAGAGCGGCGGCAGCACCGGTGCCCCCAAGATCGGCTACGCACCCACCGGCTTCTACATGGCCGGCGTGCACGCCCACTGGCAGCCGCTCGGCCCCGACGACGTGTTCGTCAACGCCTGGGGCGCCGGCCGGATGTGGGGCGCCCACTTCCTCGCCGCCGCGCTCGCCGACCTCTCCGGCTGCCAGATCATCGCGGTCGGATCGGTCGCCGCCGACGAGTACCCCGACTGGCTGTCGTTCTTCGCCGCCCGCGGGGTCACCGCCATCGGCGGCACCCCGAGCGTGCTGCGGCTCTGGTTCGCGCGCGCCCGCGCCGCCGGCATCACCCTGCCCGACCTGCGCAAGGCGCTCTGGCTCGGCGAGGCCTGGCAGCCGCAGCTCGCGGAGGACCTGGCCGCCGTCGCCCCGCAGGCCCGCCGGCACGGCATGTTCGGCAGCACCGAGACCTGGGTGGTCGGCACCAACGGCCCCGAGTGCCCGGCCGACACCTTCCACACCCTGCCCGAACAGCTGGTGCACGTCGGCCCCGACGACCTGCTCGACTTCACCACCCTCAACCCCGAGATGCTCAACCCCGTGCTCCGCTACCGCACCGGCGACGCCGGCCGCCTGGTCGCCTGCCCCTGCGGACGGCCCGGCCCGGCGATGCAGGTGCTCGGCCGCCGCGACAGCGTCGTCCAGGTCCGCGGTCTCGGCCTGCACGTCGAGGAGGTCGTCGCCCGGGCCGAGCGGGAACCCGGCGTCGCGCAGGCCCAGGTCCTGGTCACCGAACAGGGCGGCCGAGCCTGTGCCGTCGAGGTCCTGCTGCTGACCGCCCCCGGCACGGAGGTCGACACCGAGCGGCTGCGCAAGGAGATCCTCTCCGCGACCTTCACCCTCAGCACCGCCTTCCAGCACGACCCGCAGTCCTTCCGGGTACGCGCCGTCGACGCACTCATCAGCAACGGCCGCACCGGCAAGACGTCCGACCTCGTCGTCCGGGAGGACTCGTGAAACCGCGCCTGCCCGTCTCGCTCGGACGGGGCTTCAACCTGTTCTGGACCGGCCAGACCATCAGCACGGTGGGCGACCGCGTCACCGTCTTCGTCGTGCCCACCCTGATGATCTTCGTGCTGCACGCCTCCGCCCTGCAGGTCGGCATCGTGGCGATGGCCCAGTACCTCGGCATCCCGCTGCTCGGGCCGATCGCCGGCGTGCTCGTCGACCGCTGGGACAAGCGGTGGACCATGCTCGCCTGCGACCTCGTGCGGCTCGTCGCCGTCGGCATCATCCCGCTCGCCTACTGGCTCGGCTGGCTCTCCACCCCGCTGATCTTCGGCTGCGTCGCAGCGATCAGCGGCGCGACCATCTTCTTCACCGTCGGCTACCTGATCGCCGTGCCCGCCGTGGTGCCCAAGGACGACCTCGTCCGGGCCTACTCCCGCCTGGAGGGCAGCCGCTCCGTCTCCGAGGTCTCCGGTCCGTCCATCGCCGCAGCCCTCTACAGCGCACTCGGCGTCGCCGCCCTGCTCGTCGACGCCGCCAGCTACCTCGTCTCGGCGCTCTGCCTGCGCTCGATGCCCTCCTGGGGCGACCGGACGCCCGTCTCCGGCTCGGTCTGGGAGCGCCTCACCCTCGGCTTCCGGCTCAACTGGTCCGACCCGGTGCTGCGCCGGGTCGTCGTCGCCGCCATCACGCTGAACTGCGGCGGCCCCGTCTTCGTCACCGTACTGCCCGTCCTCGCCTACCGCGGACTCGGTGTCTCCGTCGCGGTGTTCGGCGCGGCCATGTCCGTCGCGGCGGTCGGCGCACTGCTCGGCGCCGTGGTCGCACCCAAGATCAGCGAGCGGTTCGGCACCGGCCGGACGATGGCGTACGGCCTCCTGCTGCACTGCCTGGTCGGCCTCGGCGTGCTCGCCGCCCCGGCGCTGCCGACCGGCCCGGTGATCGCCGTGACGATGGGCTGCTACGGCTTCTTCATGTCCTGCATCAACGTGTGCAGCGCACCCGCCCGCCAGTCCCGGATGTCCGCGCAGAACCAGGGCGTCATGCACGCCGCCTACCGCACCGTCACCTGGGGTGTCATCCCGCTGGCCGCCCTGGTCGGCGGTTGGGCCGTCAGCCTGCTGACCGGCTCCCTCGGCATCCTCGACGCCGCCCGCGTCGTCATGGCCGGCGGCACTCTGCTCGCCGCCTTCTCCTTCCTGCCCGCGATCCGGATCCAGCCCTTGCTGGACACCGCCGAACGCGAGAAGGCCCGGGCGGCGGCCGAGGACGGGGCGGCCGACGCGGCCCTCGCGGAGCGCACCTCATGACCACCACGCGCAAGACCGTGCTGATCACCGGAACCTCCTCCGGTATCGGCCTGGCCACCGCCGTCGCCGCCGCACGGGCCGGGTACGCCGTGGTCGCGACCATGCGCGAACCGGACCGCGCCGGGGCGCTGCGCGAGGCCGCCGCGCAGGCCGGCGCCGAGGTCGAGGTCCGCCGGCTCGACGTCACCGACGCCGACTCCGTCACCGCCTGCCTCGACGCCGTCGCGGGGGACCACGGACGGCTGGACGCGGTCGTCAACAACGCGGGCATCTCCAACTTCGACCCCACCCTGGAGATGTCGACCACGGCCGCGCTGCGGACCAACCTGGAGGTCAACTTCTTCGGGGTGATCGCCGTCAGCCGGGCCGCGATGCCGCTGCTGCGGGCCGCCCGCGGCAGCCTGATCACCATCGGCAGCGTGCACGGCGTCGTCGGCCAGCCGTTCAACGAGGCCTACTGCGCAGCCAAGTTCGCCGTCGAGGGCTTCATGGAGAGCCTCGCCCCGGTCGCCGCGGCGCACGGCGTGCGGGTGTCCCTGGTGGTGCCCGGCTTCGTCCGCGGCACCAATTTCGGCATCTTCCCGGACGTCAACCGCACCACAGTCCAGGCCGCCTCCGGCCCGTACGCAGACACCTTCGCCGACTACGTCGACTGGGTCCGCACCAAGGGCTGGGAGGGCGCCGGACAGCAACCGCAGGACGTCGCCGCGGTCGTGGTCGACACCCTCGGCGCCGCCGCACCGCCCTTCCGGATCCCGGCCGGCCGGTGGGCCGCCGACTACCTCGACCAGAAACTCACCGACCGGGACGGCAGGCGCGTCCAGACCCTCGCCCGCACCTGGATCGGCCGCCCCGGCCTGCCCTAGGAACCGCCCTCAACCGGCGCTCGGGTGGTCGGTTCAGGGGCGCGTGAGGGCATCTCCCGGCCGAAGGCCGGGGGAGAACTGCGCAATTCGGATGCGGGCCACCGTGTGGACCAGGGGGTGGGCCGGATCCGCGAGGAACACCACGCCCGGACTGAGCGTTCCCCCGCGCCCCTGCAAGCACCCGTGCGCCTCGAGTACACGCGCCAGCCGCCCCGACCCCCGCCCGGAGGACCCGTGCCCGCCAAATCCCTGCAGGAACTCGTCGACCACGCCCGCACCCGGTCGCCGTTCTACGCCGACGCCTACCGCGACGTCCCGCGGACGATCTCCCACATCACCCAGCTGCCCATCGTCGACCAGGACGCCTTCTGGGCCGCGAACCGTGCCGCCGGCAACCGCCTGCTCACCGGCCCGCTGACCGACGCCGGCGTCTACAAGTCCGGCGGCACCACCGGCGCCCCCAAACTGTCGCCGTGGACGCGCACCGAGCACGCCGAGGCACTCACCGCCTTCGGCGCGGGCATGGTCCGGGCCGGCCTCAAGCCCGGCCACCGGGTCGCCAACCTGTTCCGCGCCGGCGAGCTCTACAGCGGCTTCCTCTTCATCGAGGGCGCCCTGCACCACGCACCGGTCGACAACGTCCGCCTGCCGGTCGGCGGCGCCGCGCCCAACGAGTACATCGCCGACCTGGTCAACGGCTTCGGCGTGCACGTCCTGGCCGGCGAACCGATGAAGCTCACCGCCGTCGCCGAACACCTCGTCCGGCGCGGCGAGAGTGCCGAATCGGTCGAACTCCTGATGTTCGGCGGCGACCTGCTCTTCACCGACCTGCGGCCGCTGCTCGCCCGGGCCTTCCCCAAGGCGGCGATCTCCTCGATCGGCTACGCCTCCGTGGACGCCGGCCTGGTCGCCTCGCCCGTCCCCGGTGAGGACGTCCGGGTCCACGAGGCCTTCCCCGACCGCACGCTGGTCGAGATCGTCGACAGCGCGACCGGCGAGCCGATCACCACCCCCGGCGTCCCCGGACGCGTCGTCGTCACCAACCTGTTCCGCACCCTGATGCCGATCCTGCGCTACCCGGCCGGCGACCGCGCCGAGTGGCTCGACGGGGAGTGCCGCCGCTTCCGGCTGCTCGGCCGCTCCGATGAGGGCGGCCGGGTCGGCATCGTCTCCATGCCGAGCGAGGACGTCCGCGCCGTCCTCGTCGCCGCCGACCCCGGACGGCACATCGCCGGCATGCAGATGGTGCAGCGCCGCTGGGACGGGCGGGACGGCATCGTCCTGCGCCTCGGCTGCACCGAGCAGCCCCCCGCCGATCTCGCCGAACGGCTGATCGCCGCCGTGTACGCGGCCCGCCCCACCTACCCGGAGGAGGTCGCGGCCGGCGCGATCCACCCCCTCGCGATCGAGTGGGTGCCGCGCTCCGAGCTGGTCACCAACCCACGGACGGGCAAACTGCGCCAGGTCGTGGACGAGCGGCCGAAGGACTGACGCACCGCCGCATCGCGGGTGGACCGTCCCGCTCCCCGGAATACCTCAGCCGCTGAGCGGCTTTCCGGAGAGCGTGACGCTCTGCCCGCGGAATTCGGCGACCACCTTGCCGGTGGATTGCCGCACGGTGACGTCGTAGATTCCGTTCCGCCCCGATCGCGACCGTTCCGCCGCCTCCGCCAGCAACTCGTCGCCGACCGCCGCCGGAGCGAGGAACGTCACCTGGGCGGCCTGCGCGACGGTGACCGGGCCGTAGCTGTTGCACGCGTACGAGAACGCCGCGTCGGCGAGCAGGAAAATGAAGCCGCCGTGCGCGATGCCATGGCCGTTCACCATGTCGGCGGTCACCTTCATGCCCATGCGCGCATGCCCCGCGGACACGTCCTCGAGGGTGATTCCCAGTGATCGGCACGTCCGGTCGCGCTCGAAGAGCGCGGCGATCCGGGAATTCCCGGCAACGCCCGGCCCGGCATTCTCGCCCATATTCCCCCTGCCTCCCCCGGGACCGGCCCGAAACGCCCGTTGATCCGCTCCCGGGAATTACATCGAGCCGCACCATCACCTGTCAACGGTGACATGTTCGCCCATCAGGCCCGCGCCACGTGCCGGTGAATTCCCGGCGAGCCGGCCACCCCGCCGTGGTGAACGCGGAGCGGCCCCGGCCTCCGGGGTCGTTCACGAACTCCCGGTGCCGCCGTCGTCCGTGGTGACGTGGGCAACCGTGATCGTGCCGTCCGGGCGGAGCGTGAACCGGACGGGCTCCACGTCGGCGGTACGGGTGTCAGTCGCGCCGTAGGCCCTGAGCGTCAGGTCCTCCGCCTTGCCGTAGTGCAGGTCGGCCTCGGCCGCGTTCGCCCAGGCGTTCACCCGGACATGGACGGACCAGTGCTCCACGTCCACCGACCGCCAGGCCTCCCAACTGGCTTCCGGTAGGAACCCCGCGGCGGCCCCGCCCCGCACCCACAGGCCGCCGAGCACGACGGCGGCGGCCACCGCCAGACACACGACCCCCCTCAGCTTCATGATCGTGAACCTACCAGCCGACCGGACGCGCCCGGCCCACCGAAGGCGGGTGAACCTCGGGCACCGCCCGTCACCGACGACCCCGTGCGGCGTTGTGCGGGAGTGCGGCACACTGACGGCGGACGTCCGCCAAGGAGCCGCACGCACGACGACGATCACTCTCCAGGCAGGGGTGGCACGGTGGCAGACGGTACCCGGCGGGCGGAACCCGCGATGAATCCCGCGGTGCGCGACACGTACGGCCCGGCGGACCTGAGCCGGAACCCCGTGTTCGCCGGAGGGTTCATCAACTTCGGCCACTGGCAGGCGATCGACCTCACGCGGCCGCTGGACGAGTCCGACCGGATCCGCAGCCAGCAGGACCTCTACCGACAGGTCCTCCGGGCCGCCGCCCCGCCGGACGAGCCGGAGATCCTCGAAGTCGGCTGCGGGCTCGGCGTGGGCTGCGCCCTCGTTCTGGGCGAGTACGGCCGCGCCACCGTCACCGGCATGGACATCCACCCCGAGCAGCTGCAGCGGGCGCGCGACACCCATGCCGACCTGCTGCGCCGGGAGCCGGAGCGGCTGCGGTTCGTCCGGGGCGCGGCCGAGCGCATGCCGTTGGAGGGCGGCGGGTTCGACGCCGTGATCAGCGTGGAGGCCGCCCAGCACTTCCCGGACGTCCATGCCTTCGCCGGGGAGGTGTCGAGGGTCCTGCGGCCAGGTGGCCGGGCGGCCGTCGCCAGCTTCTTCACCGTCGACGACGCGCCCGGCCGGTCCGAGGAACTCGCCGGCCTGCTGGACACCTTCGCCAACGGTCTGGACATCGCCCGCCCGGTTCAGCGGCTCGCGGACGCATTCACCGGGGCCGGTCTCGCCGGCGTGCACGTCGAATCGATCGGACGTCACGTCTGGCCGGGCTGGGACCTGTGGCTGAGCCGCTGGTGGGCTCCGGAGACCTGGCCGCGGAACTTCCTGCGGGCCTACGAGCGGGGAATCCTCGACTACTACCTCGTCACGGCGGAGCGGCCGCGGTAGCGCCCACGGCCGGCGCGCGGGCACCGCTTCAGCAGGTCCGGGGTGCCGACGGCCCGCCGGTGACGGCGGGGCGGACCTTGGTGAGCATGAGCTCAAGGAACTGCTCGGGCTCGCGGAACGACGCGAAGTGCGAGGCCCCCCGGATCAGGGCGAAGTCCTTGACCGGGGCGGTGACCGCGTCGAAGAACGCGCGTGCCGGCGCGGGCGGGGTGAGGACGTCGCCCTCGCCCTGGAAGACGAAGAACGGGATCGCGAAGTCGGTGCCCTCGGCCCACTCGTCGACCGCCATGGCCTGCGGCCCGAGCTGCTCGGAGAAGGTCATGCCCTTGAGGTAGGTCCGCAGCTCGCGCAGCGTGTGCAGCGGGGAGAACCAGAGCGAGCGGACGACCACGGTCTTCATGGTGTCGTAGGTCAGCGGGTCGCTGGTGACGACGAACTTGTTGAACCGCGACCACTGGTGGGTCGTCCAGGTGCCTGCCGCCGGGCCCGTCGCGGTGACCTCGGCCAGCTCCCTGCGCTTGCCGGCCGCGCGCAGCCGGGCCATGAGGGCCTCGTACGCGGGGTGGACGTGGCCGCCGGACAGGATGTTCTGGTCGGTCCCCACGTACGCGGAGTACAGGTCCGGGTGGCTGCGGGCCAGGCGCAGGCCGAGGACCGTACCGATGGAGTTGGCGACCAGCAGCACCTTCGGGACGCCGAGCCTGCCGCGGACGTACTCGGTGACCTCCAGGGCGTCGCGGTGGAGCCGGTCCAGCGTCATCTCGCCCTGTCCGGACGGGCCGCCGCGGCCGAAGGTCCTGCCGCCGCCGCGGACGTCCCAGCGCACGACGGTGAAGTGCCGCTCCCAGCTGCGGGTGCGGGGGAGGAACGCGAGGTTGGAGGCGCCGGGCCCGCCGTGGATCTCCAGGATCACGGGGTTGGCGAGGTCGTCGCCGCGGATCGAGACCCACTGGTCGATGCCGCCGACGCGGACGAATCCGGCCTCGTCGATCCCGGCGGCGCCGGTGATGCGCAGGAGTGCGGCGTTGGCGCGGCGCCTGAGCGCGCGGTGGCCGAGCAGGCCGGCGGCCGGAGCGGCGAGTGCGGCGGCCGAGGCGGTGAGGACGGTGACGAGCACGATGGATCCCCCAAACTGTTTACGTCATCAGCAGTTGCTGCGGCTTTAAGGTATAAACAGTTGTCGCCGGGTGTCAACCGGCCCGGCGCGCAGAACCGTTGTGGAGGGCTGCATGGCCAAGGAGAAGGCGCGTGACCTGCGCGCGGGCGTCGCACTGCTGTGGGGCGAGCAGGACCGGCCCACCCGCGGGCCCAAGCCGAGCCTCACCCCTGGACGGATCGCCGAGGCCGCGGTCGCCCTCGCGGACGCCGAGGGGCTGGACGCCGTCTCCATGAGCAAGGTCGGCGCCGAGTTCGGGGTGTCCGCCATGGCGCTCTACCGCTACGTGCCCGGCAAGGCCGAACTCGTCGAACTGATGGTGGAGTCCGTCCTCGCCGAGGCCCCCGACCTGTCGACCGCCGGGCCGGGGTGGCGCCGGCAGACGGTCGAGTGGGCCCGCTGTTCCGAGCGGGTCCACCGGGCCCACCCCTGGCTCCTCGCCGCCACCGCCATGCGCCGCCAGCTCATGGGCCCCCACCAGCTCGGCTGGCTGGAGGCGGCGCTCACCGCGCTCGCCCCCACCGGCCTGACGGCCGCCCAGCAGCACCGCGTCTTCGTCCTCGTCGCCGGGTTCGTGCGCACCCACGTCCAGCAGCTCGTCGACTTCGACGAGGAGCACAGCCGTGAATGGGGCCTGCTCACCGCCGAGCTCCTCGCCCGCCACGCCGAGCGCTTCCCCGCCCTCACGGCCGCCCTGGAAGCCGGCGCGTTCGCCCCCGAGACGGCCGACCCGGACGCCGCCGACTCCCTCCGTTTCGGCCTCGACCGCATCCTCGACGGCGTCCAGCTCCTCATCGACCGGGGTCACTGAATCCTGCCGGCCTGCTGCAGATCGCGGCCCACGCGGCCGAGCCGGGTTCGATGCGGGTCTCGTCCTCCGCGAGGACGGTGCGACGGGGGTGCACCGGGAAGTAGACCTCGACGGGCGCCTGCTCGTCGTGGTTGTCGAGGCGTGCCGTGGGGATGCGCAGGAAGAACGCCGGCACCAGCAGGAGGGCCCGCCCGCCGAGGTGGAGGTCCACGTCGTGCGGGAGGTGGCACTGGACGGTCAGGACGGGGAACTCCCAGCCGATGGACGGGTGCAGACCGCTCAGCACGGCCCCGGGCCCGACCGCCGTGGTGTCGAAGGCGGTTTGGACGGCGTGCTCCACGTACGACCGGGCCGGCGCGATCGCCAGCCGGCGGTAGACGTCGAGCATCCGGGCCAGCCGGTCGGTCGCCTCCGGCCGCCGGTGGTGGACGTCGACGACCCACTGCGGCAGCCCCGGACGCATGGTGCGTGCCGAGGTCGGATCGGACAGAGCCCGCGCCTCGGTCAGCGGCCGCACCGCCGCCGGTCCGTCGCTCAGCGTCGCCGCACCCGTCGGGGCCATGAGGAGTTCGAGCACGGCGCCGTCCTCGGGTGCCGCGAGGTCGAAGAGGGCTGATTCGCGCCGGCCGACGGCGGGACGGAGAAGTTCTACGACGCCACGGAGTGGATGACCTACCTCGTCGACCACTTCCTCAAGCCCGGCGCAGCCGCCCAGGGCCACCCCGGGTTCGAGCACTTCACCTTCGACCACGTCCTCAACGGCACCATCGAAGCGGTGGGCGAGGAACCGGGCGACGCATGGCGGCTCGTCGTCCGGGACAACACCGTCACCACGGTCGAACCCGACCTCGGCGAACCCGACTGGATGCGAAAGCTGCCTGCGGATCGTCGACGGTGAGGACACAACGTGCTGCGCCGACGCGGAGACGACACCGGTGTGGCCGGTCCGGCCTGCCGGGCGCCCGAGTGGCGTCGGTGGCGTCCTCCCGGCGTGATCAGCGACGGCGAGGCCCGTCACCCGGGGGCCCGACTCCGCGACTCGGGCGCTGCTCGCGGCTGTGCGCCGACGCATCGGGAGAGTACGGGCTCGCTGCGTGACGGCATCCCGTTCGCGGCCGCGCCCCCCGTGCCGCGAACGGGGTGGGGCACCGGGCCTGCGGGACGAGCGGACCGGCGGCCGGTTCGGCTGTCGTTCCGGCAGATCACCGCCGCTCAGACGCGGCGATTCCCGTACCGATCAGGGGACTTGATGGGGTGTTCGATGCAGGGACCCGCCGCCGCAGACTCCGCCGACCGGACCTCCGACGGTCGGTCACCCGGTGGCGCCGCACCGCCCATCCGCGAAGACCTGGGGCGTGGTCGCCGCGGTGGTCAGCGCGGCGGCGGGTGTGGCCAGCGCGATCGCAGCGTTCACGGGCGGCGGTTCGGGTCGTCCGCTGCGCCCGAGCCGGCGCCGCAGGTGACCGTCACGGTGGCCGGGCAGGGCTCGGCCGTAGCCACGGGCGGTGCCGCGACGGTCGCCTCCCCGGCGCCGGCGGGCGCCGGCACAGGGGCCGCGGTGCGCTGGTCGGGGAAGTTCCTCATCGGCATGGAGGCCAACGACCTGTCGGCGTTGCCGCCCCGCAAGGGAACGGGTGTCGTCAACTATCCGAGCCCACGGCGCAGCGGAAGCAGCGGGATGATGATCAAGGGCCAGGTCGCACCCTGGGAGGGAGGCGGGAGAGCCCACGGCGGAGCGGGGTCGGGAGCTCCTGCAGACGCCGGCGCGCCGGCAGGTCGACGTGGCCGAGGGCGACCGGGTCTGCGGGGTCAACGAGAGTGCGCCGATCGGCGTGCTGACCGTCACCGCGGCCCACTGCGACCAGGGCGGCTACGGCGAGCTGGACGCCGACCTGAAGGTGTGGAACGTCCGGCTCGGCCACCGACCCCGGGCTCGGCGTACCGTCCGCCCGCCCCGTTCCGGCGCGACGGCGGACCGCCGGCGATCTGTGGCCGCGGTGCGGATCGGCCGTCGAGGGTGCCGCTCGGTGCCGACGGCGCACGGGAACGGGCCGGCCCCGGCGCCGATTACCGGGGGCCGGCCCGTCCTGCTCACGCGGTGGTGCGGCGGGTGGTCCGCTTGGCCGGTGTCGCCTTCTTGGCGGTGCGCGGCGCGGTCTTCTGCGCCGTGGCGGTCTTCTTCGCGGGCGCCGTCGACTTCTTCGCCGTCGCCGTGGTCTTCCGTGTCGTCGTCTTCTTGGCGGGCGTCGCGGTCTTCTTCACCGCGGCGGTGGTCTTCTTGGCCGTGGTGGCCGTCTTGGCGGTGGTGGTCTTCCGTGCGGTGGTCTTCTTGGCCGCGGCCGGCGCGGTGGCGGCAGCGGCTGCGGTGCGCTTCGCGGTAGCCCGCTTGCGGGCGGGTGCGGCAGCGGCGGACTTGCCCGCGGTGAGCGAGCCCTTGGGGGCCTTGGCCGTGGCCGGACCGGACTTGGGCAGCTTCTTCGCGCCGGAGACCAGGTCCTTGAAGCCCTGGCCGGGGCGGAAGCGCGGCACGTTGGTCTTCTTGACCCGCACGCGCTCGCCGGTCTGAGGGTTGCGGGCGTAGCGGCCGGCGCGCTCCACCTTCTCCAGCGTGCCGAAGCCGGTGACCTGCACGCGCTCCCCGGCCACCACGGCACGGACCATGGCGTCGAGGACCGCGTCCACGGCGTCCTCTGCGGCGGTGCGGCTGCCGAGCTGCCCGGCCACCGCTTCGACGAGTTGTCCCTTGTTCATGACGACATCTCCACAACCACATCGGGGATGGTTTGTCCTGTTTCATCCTCAACATAGAGGCCATTCAGGCCTCCCGCCCGCCCAGCGGGGGTGTCGCGGGCACATCGTGCCGTCGGAATCCGGGCCCTGGGACGGCGATCCGTGCCCTCGCGGCCGCGTCACCTGCGTCAACAGGGCTGGTGGGGACCTTCGATCGGCCGGTTCCGCACCGGTCTCCGCCGGTCCCGGCCGCACGCCCGGGTGGGGGCCGACGCCCGGGTCGACCGGCTGCCGAGCCGGGGCACGGGCAGGCGGCAGCTGCTCCACCGGATCCCAACTGCCGGACGCGGCGGACCGGGCGAGGGGGTGTCGCGGGCCGGGCGCGTGGGGCGGCCGCTCCTCGGCGGCCCGCCTGACACGCATCCCGCCGCCCGCGCCGCGCGGGCGTCCACACCGTGGCGGGTGCCGCGGTGCGCGGACCCCGGCCCGGATGCCGGGCGATGTGCACGGCCGGGTGGACCGGCTGCCCGGCGTCCGACAGCCGCACGGCCCCGCACGAGAGGGTGCTCGGGCCCACCGGTCGCGGAGGCCGCCAGTAGCCCGCGGCCGGCCAGGAGTTCCACAGGGAGGTCGGAGGCGGCGCCCGTCTCCGCCTCGCAGGTCAGAGGCCCCTGCTCGGCCCACGGACCTGGGCCGACGCATCCGCTGGGCGCCGCGCGACGGCCGGTACGGCGAGCGCGACCAGGCGGGCCGGCGCTGCCAAACCACCGCGGGGCGTGGTCGCGGCGGCTGCCGATGCCGCGATCAGCGGGCCTCCGGCGTCGCCGAGTTCGCGGCCGGGTTCGGCGGCGCCCATGGTCCGCACGGGCCGCTCGCCGGGCGCCGCGGCCGGGAGTGGAGCGAGGGCGGGCGGGGGGTGACGAGATCCGTGGCGGCCCGGTCGGGCACGGCCGCGGGCGGCAGACCGGCGAGGCCGGGAAGCACAGCCACCGCCGGGCCGGCCGCGGTGAGCGGCAGGTGCCGCCGTACCGGTCCTCTTCTCGTCCAACGCCCGGCCCGCGCGGGGCTGGACGGCCGGTGGAGCAGAGCGTCGACAGGGATGCCGCCGAACCGGTGGCGACCGGTCCGGGGCCGGCGGCGGCTGCATCAAGGAGGCGTCGGCGAGCCGGCGGCGGGATCGAGGACGGTCCGGCCGGCGCGCGGGAGCGGCGCCACCACCGGGACCGCGACGGCGGCCAGGACGCCGACCGCCCCGGCGAGGAGGGCGGTCACCGCGAACAGCAACGGCAGTCCGCCCGGTCACACCAGTGCGCCGCCGAGCAGCGGCCCGCGGTGTGGCCGGTGCCCTTCCAGAGGCCGTGGCCGCCGAGGGCGCACCCGTTCCCGGAGCGCGGGTTGAGGCGCGCAGCCGGCGTCGGCGCGGCCGGGGAGGCCGGGGAGGCGGCAACGACCTGCCCGAGCCGCGCCGGCCACAGCAGCCCGTGCTGTCGGACGGCGCGAACCACGCCGAGGCGGCGGCGAACGCGGCCAGCCTGCCGAGCGGTACCGGCCGCGGGCCGATCCGGTCGGCCAGTGTGGCGAACGCCGGCTGAGGAGGACCTCGGCCCCGTCGTGGAGCGCGCGCAGTGCGCCGACTGCCGGCCAGGACGGTGAACCCGGCCGCGTACAGCGGCCGCAGCTCCCGCCACGCGGCTCGGCCCTCGCTCCGCGTTCCGGCCGGGACCGGCACCGCGGGAGGAGATCGCCCGCCGTGCACGGGGATGCGTCGTCACATTGCCGAAAGTGGCAACCGTTACATTGGGGAGGAAAAGGGCGCCGATCGGACGAGGTGGCTGATGCACTCGATCACCGACTGGCTCGCCGGCCTGTCCGGCCCGGTCGTGTACGCGGTCGTCGGTGCCCTGGTCTTCGCCGAGGACGCGCTGTTCTTCGGCTTCGTGATCCCCGGAGAGACGGCCGCCGTCCTCGGCGGTGTCCTCGCCCACCAGGGCAAGGTCTCCCTCGGCCTGATGATCCTGGTCGTGGTCGGCGCGGCGATCCTGGGCGACTCCGTCGGTTATGAGGTCGGCCACCGGGCGGGCCCGGCGATCCTCGGCACCCGCCCCATGCGGCGCCACGGGGCGCGCATCGCCAAGGCCCAGGACCTGATCCGCCGGCGCGGCCCGGCCGCCGTCTTCCTCGGCCGGTTCATCGCGTTCTTCCGCGCGATGATGCCCGCCCTGGCCGGCATCTCCCACATGCCCTACCGCCGTTTCCTCCTCTTCAACGCCCTCGGCGGCATGGCCTGGGGCGTCGGGTTCACCCTCCTCGGCTACTTCGCCGGGGCCGCGTACACCCGGGTCGAGGGCCTCGTCGGCCGGGCCCTCGCCATCGCGCTCGCCGTCGTCGTGGTGGTGGCCCTGACCGTCTGGCACCTGCGTCGCCGCAGGAGCGAGTCCGGTACGCCGAGCCGTGGCGGCCGCGACGAGAGGCCCTGACCTCGGTGGTCCGCGGTGTGCGCCCGGACCGGTCCCGGGGCTGGCGCCCGCGCCGATGGCGTCCCGGAGCGGCCGTCGCCCGGGTCGCCAAGAGGCCGCGACGACAGCGGAGTTGGGGGCCGCGCCGCTCGCTCTCGTCCAGTGGTGGTGGCCGTGCCGGCCGAGGGACTCCGCGGGGGTCACTCCGGAGCGGTTCCACGGCGGCACGGGCCGGCCGGCCGGACCCGGGTGGCGTTCCCGACCGCGTGGCGCGTCGCTGCTACTCCTCGCTCGACCCGCGGGCCGCGAGCACCTCGCGGACTGCCGCGGGCAGGGCCGTCCGGTCCTCGTAGAACGTCATGAACGGGTCGTAGCGCGAGTCGGTCAGGCGCAGGGCGGCCGCCTTGGTGAGCTCCACGTTTCTCCGTGTCCTGGGTGATCGGGCGCGCAGCACGTCGAGCATGACCGGCTCGAGAGCCGGGTGGGTCCGCCGGTCCTGCACCAGCTGCACCAGGGCGACCCGCTGCGGCCAGTCCTCCAGCGTCCAGTAGAGCTGCACGAGACCCTCGACGTGCTCGTTGCGGACGTCGGGACGTGCGAACTCGATCTCGACCCAGGACAGGGACCGGACCAGGGAACGGAACCGCGCAAGCTCGTGCATGCGCGGCATCCTGTGCAGCCGGCCGCCCGGGGTGAGGTCCGGGTGCCGCGCAGCCGGTCGGCGTGGGCGGAGGGCCAGATGGCGAAGGACGTCGGTTCCGGGTCGGGTTCGCGGACGACCTCGAGGTCGCGGCCCTGACGAGCCGTTCGACGATCTTCTCCTCGGCCACGCGATGCCCCGCGTCCACCCGTGCCCGCGGTGGACGCGGCACCCTCCGGCGGGCCCCGGGCAGCGGCTCCCGGCCAACGGTGTTCCGCCGTGCCGAGGACCGTCCGGTCCACTCTCCCGTGACGCCGGGAGCGCATGTCATCATGTGAAGACATCGCATGATGACGAACGAGCCGAGAGGTGGACCGGCCATGCGGGCGAGCGCGGTGACGGACGCGTCGGGACGGCAGCGGGCCCTGGTGCCGGTGCTGGTGTTCCTCGGCACGGTGGTGGCCGTGATCAGCAGTCTCGGGGCGCCGATGATCCCGACGATCGCGGCCGTCGACCACGTCTCCCTCTCGGACGCCCAGTGGTCGCTGACCGTCACGATGCTGGTCGGCGCGGTGGCCACCCCCGTCATGGGGCGGCTCGGCGACGGCCCGCACCGCCGCACCGTCATGCTGGCCGCCGCCGCGACCGTCCTCGCCGGCAGCGTCCTCGCCGCCCTTCCGCTGGGCTTCGGCGCCCTGGTGACCGGCCGGGCTCTGCAAGGCGTCGGACTCGGCCTCACCCCGCTCGCCATCGCGACCGCCCGCAACAGCGTGCCCGGCGAGCGGTCGCGCTCCGCCCTTTCCATCCTCTCCCTCACCACGGTTGCGGGCGTCGGCCTCGGCTACCCGCTCACCGGACTGATCGCCCAGTCCCTCGGCGTGCACGCCGCCTTCTGGTTCGGCGCTGCCATCAGTGCCGCGGCACTCACGGCCGGCATCCTCGTCCTGCCGCCGACCGCGCACCGACCCGCGCGGCCGCTGGACCTGCTCGGCGCCTGCCTGCTCGGCCTCGGCCTCGGCGGACTGCTGCTCACCCTCAGCGAGGGCGAGGCCTGGGGCTGGACGTCCCCCGGGCTGGTCCTGCTCGCGACCGGCTCGGTGCTCCTGCTCCTGTGGTGGGCTCGGCACGAACTGCGCACCGCGCACCCGCTGATCGACCTCCGCTCGCTGCGCAACCGCGTGGTGCTCACCGCCGACGTGGCCGGGCTGGTCGCCGGCGTCGGGATGTACCTGCTGATGTCACTGGTGACCAGGTTCGTGCAGACGCCCCCCGCTGCGGGTTACGGATTCGGTGCCTCGGTCACGGTGGCCGGTCTGGCGCTGCTGCCGTTCTCCGTGGCCAGCATCATGACCAGCCGGATCGCACCGCACCTCGCCCGCCGCACCGGCACCGCGGCGATCCTGCCGACCGGCTGTGCGGTCTCGCTGGTCGCGACGCTCGCCTTCCTGTTCGGCCGCGACCGCCTGTGGGAGCTGTTCATCGTGATGGGCCTCGCCGGTCTGGGCGTCGGCCTGACCTTCGCCGTCATGCCCGGGCTGATCGTCGGCGCGGTGCCCGCCCACGAGACCGGCAGCGCGATCAGTTTCAACCAGGTGCTCCGCTACGTCGGCTACTCCACGGGCAGTGCGCTGAGCGGAGCGGTGCTGCAGGCTCACACGCCCGCCGGCCACACCCTGCCGACGGGGGACGCCTACGGGGCCGCCGCGCTGATCGGCTGCGCGGTGTGGGCGGTGGTCGGTGCGGCTACCATCGTGCTGCCACGGCGGGGTTCCGCGGTGGCGGCGGGCCCGTCCGGCCGGCCCGCGGGCCCGGACGCCGCCGGCGCGGCGTTCACCGGAGAACGGCCGCGGACGGGTGTCCGCGCCACGGGCGGCGAGGGCGACGGCGTCCGGGAGGAGGGAGCACCCGCGTGAGCGACGGGACCGGCGGGGAGCGGCGGCGGGATGCGGCCCGCAGCCGGGAGCTGCTGCTGCGGGCGGCCGTCGAACTCTTCGCCGAGCGCGGCTTCGACCGCACCACCATCCGTGAGATCGGCGAACGGGCCGGCGTCGACCCGGCACTGATCGCCCGCTACTTCGGGGGCAAGACCCAGCTGTACCTGGCCACTGTCCAGGCCGAGCACGGCGACGCCACACCGGCCGACCTCCTCGACGAGGAGCGCCTCGCCGGACTGCTGGACCGCTTCGAACAGCGCGGACCCGGGCCGGGCTTGCAGACCGTCGTCCTGCCCTCCGACGACTCGGCCGTCCAGGACGCCGTCCGCGCCCACCTGCACCGCCGACTGGTCGACCCGCTGCGGGAACGCCTCGAACGCGAGGGCGTCGACCGCCCGCAGTTGCGCGCCGAACTGGCCGTCGCGGCCTTCACCGGCGTCCTCCTCGCCCGCAGCAGCGCCGGGATGCCCCACCTGGCCGCCGCGGACCCGGCCGAGGTCCGCACCCTCCTGCACGACCTCCTCGCCGCCGCCGCCGGCCGGGCCCCGGACACCGGAACTCCCTCCTGAGGCCGCGACCGTCCGTGGCGCCGGGGCTGCGGCCTTCTATCTCCTACCTGCGTTGTTCCTAGAATGGCCGGATGGAGGACATCGACGCGATCGCCGTGCTGCAGGACCCGGTGCGGCGGCGGCTGTACGAGTACGTGGCGGCGCAGGGACGCGAGGTCGGCCGCAACGAGGCCGCCGAGGCGGCGGGGGTGGCGCGCACGCTCGCCGCGCACCACCTCGACAAGCTGGCGGAGGCCGGGCTGCTGGAGACCGGCAGCCGCCGCCTGACGGGACGTTCGGGGCCGGGAGCGGGCCGACCCGCCAAGGTCTACACGCGCTCGCGGGCCGAGCGTTCGGTGTCGCTGCCCGCCCGCGACTACCGCACCGCCGCCGAACTGCTCGCCGAGGCGGCCGAGCAGGCCGGGCTGGACGCCGGACTGTGCGAGGCGGCCCGCCGTCGGGGCGAGGCGCTGCGTGGCCCGGCGGCGCCCTGCGCCGGCCTGGACGAGGCGATGGACGTGCTGGCGGCCCGCGGCTACGAACCCCACCTGGAGTGCGACGAGGGTGGCGAGGGCGGCGAGGTCGGAGGGGGTGGCGAGAACGGAGGGGGTGGCGGGACCGCCGCGCGCGTCGTCCGGATGCGCAACTGCCCCTTCCACGCCCTCGCGGAGCGCTACCCGCCACTGGTGTGCGGGATGAACCTCGCGCTGTTGGAGGGCCTGCTCGGTGCGGGCGGTCGCGTCCGCGCCCGTATGGACGCCCGGCCGGGGGAGTGCTGCGTGGTGGTCGAGGATTCTAAAAATAACGATGATTGACATAGAGAGAACGGCCGTGCTGGGATGAGACCATGACCGCATCCCAGCGCGCCGCCCACCTCGCCCAGCTCAACATCGCCACGCTCCTGCACCCCCTCGACGACCCGCGCACCGCGCCGTTCGTCGAGATGCTCGACCCGGTGAACGCGGCCGCGGACGCTGCGCCCGGCTTCGTCTGGCGGCTCGTGGGCGACGGCGCGGCCGACGCCACCGGCCTGCGCCCGGCGGGCGAGGACGTCATCGTCAACCTGTCGGTGTGGGAGACCCAGGAAGCGCTCTGGGACTTCACCTACCGCAGCGGGCACCTGGACGTCATGCGGCGCCGCCGCGACTGGTTCGCGCGGCACGTCAAGGCGCACCTGGTGCTCTGGTGGGTCCCCGCCGGCCACCGGCCGACCGCCGCCGAGGCCCTGGAACGGCTGGCGGACCTGCAGGCGAACGGGCCGTCCCCCCGCGCCTTCACCTTCGCCTCCGCCCCCACGGCGGCGGAGGCCGCCCGGCACCTCGAGGCCGGGGCGACCTCGCAGCCCTGACCGGCCACCGGCCGTCCCGGTGCCGAGACCAGGCCCCACGCCACGGCCAGAGCCCCGGCGGGCATCAACACGCCGGTCCGCAGCGGCTGCTTCTCCACGGTGACGGTACGCATGCTGCTCTCCTGCCTGGGCCCTTCAGAACAGCACATGTGCGCCGAGGGCAAACCCGGCCACAGTCCCGCGCAACGCCACACGGGACAGCGCCGCACCGGTGTCGGCGGTGGGCGACGACCTCCGTGTCGGCGGGCAGGGCCGGCCACGGCACCCAGGGGCGGAAGGGGCGGAGCGCCATTGCCGCGGGCAGCGGATCACATCGCCGTCCCCCTTCGGGCCCCCGTCGTCCTCACCGTGGCCGCGTTCGAGCTCCGCCAGGTTGCCGGTGGCGGCCGTAGGAGCCGATGAGGTCGGCGTATCCGTCGGCGCGGACGACCCTCGCCGTCCGCGGATGTCGCCGGCCGGGGACGGAATCGGTGGACGGCGGCTGGTGGCGGTCGTCGGCGCTGCAGGGCAGCTGCGCGGGCGACACGGACGCTGCAGGGCAGCTGCGCGGGCGACAGGGGCGCCGCAGGACAGTTGCGCGGGTATGGCCGGGAGGCGGGACGGCCGCCAATAATGGGCATGCCCATGATCTGTCGGACCGTCACCAGGAGGTTGAACCCTTGTCCCTGACCGGTACTCCGATCACCAGACGCACCTTCGCCCGCTCCGCGTTCGCCGCCACCCTGGCCGGCGCCGGGCTCGCGCTCGGTGCGCCGCAGGCCTCCGCCGCCCGGGCCGCGAGCGTTCCCGGCGGCGCCGACTGGCTCGGTGCACTCGGCCCGGACGCCGTGCTGTCCCGGCTCACCCTCCCCGGCACCCACGACACCTGCGCCCTGTACGGCGGCGCGCTGGTGCAGACCCAGACACTCGGCGTCCCGGACCAACTGGCCGCAGGCGTGAGGTTCCTGGACATCCGGTGCCGGGCGATCGACGGGGTCTTCGCGATCCACCACTCGCAGTTCTTCCAGAAGATCTTCTTCGGCGACGTGCTCAACCAGGTCGGTGCGTTCCTCGCCGCCCATCCCGGCGAGACCGTGGTCATGCGGGTCAAGCAGGAGTACTCCAGCGTCTCCGACGCCGACTTCGGGGCGATCTTCGCCGACTACCAGCGCCGCTGGCCGGGCCTCATGTGGAGCGAGGACCGCATACCGCGGCTCGGCGACGTCCGCGGCCGGATCGTGCTGCTCGCCGACAACGGCGCCCTCCCGGGCATCCGCTGGGGCGGGTCGCGCACCGACATCGAGGACGACTACGACATCGGCACGATCTTCGACTTCTACAACCGCAAGTGGCCGGAGATCTCCTCGCACCTGGACGCCGCCCGGGCCGCCGGCGACCCGAACCGGCTGTTCCTCACCTTCACCTCCAGCTCCGGCTGGGGCCTGTGGCCGCGTCAGGCCGCCGACGCCGCCGCCTCGAAGCTCCGCGGCTACCTCGGCGGACTCGACCACGCCTCGCGCCCGGTCCTCGGCACCGTCCCGACGGACTTCGTGACGGCCGACTCCGCGCGCAGCCTGTACGCGTTGAACTTCGGCGGCTGACAGCGAGCGTGTCCGCCCCGGCCGCAGGTCGGCGACCGGGGCGGACACCCGCCGCGGGCCCGGGCGTGCGGCCCGCCATGCGGCCGGACACCGTTTCGGCACGGCCGTGGCCCCAGCGGCGACCCGGCCGAGCCGTCGTCCACGCGGCGGATCCCCTGGTCCTCCTGACGGATGCTCGGAAACGAACCGGACGGACGATGTGTCCACGTCCGCGACCCGGCAAGGTGAACCGCATGAACCCGCAGAGCCTCCCCGGCGCCCCTCGCACCGCAGGCCCATCCTCACGATCCACCGGGCGGCCGCCTGGGCTGCCGCCGCCTGGGCCGCCGCCTTCTCCCTGGTCCACCTGTACCGGCTCCTCGGCGGCCGGGTCGGCCTGCCCGCGGGACTCTCGTGCGCGGCGCCACCCCGCTGATGGTCATCGACATCCTTGCTGGGGCACCCGCGGCTGCCTCGGACAGGGGAACAGCCGGGGCCGGCGCTTGGCGGCGAGGTCCTCGATCCAGCCGAAGGCCACGATGCACAGACCGATCAGCGGCCAGGCGAGCGCCATCGCCAGCCATTCGCTGTCGAGCAGCCACGGCACGTTCTCGGCGAGCAGCGGCACCCCCGAGGTGAGGCCGATCAGGCCGATCTCCTCGGTGACCGCCAGGTTGTGCCAGAGGTAGACGGTGAGGGCGCGCGAGTTCAGCAGAGTGATCCAGCCGCTCCAGCGTCGCAGCGCCAGCGGCCACTCCTGCCAGTTCGGTGCGGCTTTCAGCAGGATCAGGACGAAGCCGAAGGACCAGACGGCTCCGTGTCGGGCGAATTCCCCGGACGGGTCGTCAGAAATGCGCGGACGAGCGGTGCTCACGGCATACGCAGCCAACCTTCGAAGTCGCGCACCGAACCGGGGACGCCGGGCGCCTCGGGTGCGGGCACAGATGGGACGGACTCCTCCCGAGGAACCCCCGCACCTCGGCGGCCTCACAGGCCGGCTCGTCGCCGATGACGCCACGCCCCGCTCAGCGGTCGTACGCTACGCGCCACAGATGATAGAAAAGTGCACAAACGAGTCCGATAGGTCCGATCATCGATCGATCGTCATGAAGATGTGATCCGTCTTCGGGAGCGCATTTACCCACAACCTGGCGGGGCCTCGTCATCATTCGCGTCCGGGCTCCGTTCTCTCGTTCCCTGCCTCATTCGCGAAATCCCCGGCCGCAGGTCAGTGCAGTCCTGCGGCCAAGGGCGTCGGCCCGCCCTCGGTGGCGACCCGCCCGGACAGGGCGGCGGGCCGTCAGCCGAACCGGACGAGCACCCCGAAGATCAACAGACCGAGGACGAAGAGCAGCGCGACGGACCCGAGACCGATCAGACCCAGGCGTCGACGGCCCCGGGCCGCCAGCGCCGAGAACCAGACCGCGGCGCCGAGCGAGAGGGCCATCACCGTCAACCCCGTCAGCACCTCGGGCCAGTACGGGCCGTACTGGTCCGGAGTGGCGTCCGGCGCAGGATCCGACATTCCTCCGGCGACGACGAGCACGAAGCCGAGGAACCCGCCTCCGCCGACGACCACGGCGGAAACCGCGGTGATCAGTGCCTCGAGCACCGTCCGCAGCCGTCTGCTCGGGTCGACCTGGTCCCGCATGGTGCTCCCCCCCCGGGAATCGGCGCGTGACAGCTCGGGGCTGCGCCCCGCCAGACGATCCCGCAGTGTCCGCCGTAGCGCAAGTGTCCTCGGCCGGCCCGGCCTGCTCGGCGGCGGCGTGCCGGACCGGAACGCCTGCAGCGTTGGAGGTTGCCGGCGGACGCAGCGGGAGCAGCGGGCGGACGGCTGAGGGAGCCCCGCGTTCGCCCCGCCCGCGGTCGGTGCCTGGCGGACCGGGCAGCGTCCCGCGCTGCGGCAAGGTCGGTCGACCGTCCCGTTTCCGAGAGGCACAAAGCCCGACGAGCGACGCTCGGTGAGTCCTGGCGCGAGGATTCCCGACGGTTCCGTCCGCGGTGCGCCGAACCGTGACAATCTGTCACACATATCAAGGCGACAATCCGCCGGATTCCCGTTCGACGGTGTCGCCGACGGATGCGCACGGATGGACGCGCCGGTGCTCGCCTACCACGGCGCGGAGGACCTGTGGGGGCGGCGGGGGACGGCGCAGGACGACCGGATCCTGACCCAGGCCACCGGCGAAGGCATCCACGGGCAGGACCTGGTGCTCCGGTGGTGCGCCGACGTCGACCACCATGCCGCCGAAGGCGGCGACGAGTGGCACGTCTGCGGGCCGATCCTGCACCCGTTCGGATTACCCGTGACACCGGCGGGCCCCGCACCCGGCTCCCATGCGTGGCCCGCCGGGGGTGCGGGACCGGATGAGTGATCAGCCCCCGCCCGCGCCACCCTGGCCGGCGATCATGGTCATGTTCAGCCCGGCCACCGCCCGGGCCAGGCCCGGAGTCCGGTCGGCGAGCCGGTCGGTGAGCGCGCGGATACGCCCGGCGTGGGCCTTCCGGTCATGGCGCGTGAGGACCAGCCTCAGGTGTCCGTGGGCGGCCAGCGCGGCCAGGACCGCGTCGCCGTACGGCGCCTGGCCGACCGGGCCGCTGCCCCGGACGAGCTCGGCCACCCGCAGCTGGAGGTCCAGCGCCTCGCGCGGATCGTCCATCGTGACCGTACGGTGCGGCGCGACCGGGCCGTACGGGTTGCGATCGGCCATGGTCATGACGCCGAGCACGGCGAGCTGCTCCTCGACGGCCTCCAGGGTGTCGTCGCGGCTGCGCCTGATCCACGCCTTCCAGGTGCGGGACCGGTCGTCCAGTTCCGCGAGCAGCGCGTCCAGGACGCGGTCCCCCGTGGGGTCGGCGGAGACGACCTGCACCTTGCCGGCCCCGCCCTCGACGGCGGCGCCCCGGTGGGCGAGTTCGGCGAGCGCGGCGGCGCGCAGGAGGAAGCCGGCGCGGGTGCGGTCCTGCAGGGACTGGGCGCGGGTGTCGAAGGCCAGCAGGTAGGTGGCCAGATGCAGTCCTCGGCTCATGTCACCGACGATACGGCGCACCCCACCACCCGCCATCGGCCCGCAGGACCATCCGCCCTCCGCCCGTAGACGTATCCGGCCCGCCCGGCTCTCCTCCCCTGGATCACGCCGCCGCGATCGGTGTGAGGAAGATCCACAGGTGGCCGAACGGGTCACGCAGCATCGACTGCCGCGCGCCGTACGGCATGTCGGTCGGCGCCGTGAGCAGCTCGGCGCCGCCGGCGGCGGCAGCCACGGTCAGGCCGTCCACGTCCGGCACGTAGACGTGCAGCGCAACCGAGGTTCCGACCCGGTCCGGTGTCGAGAACGGGGCGTCGACGTCGCCCAGCATGAACGTGGAGCCGTGGATGCCGACCTCGGCGTGCACGATCCGTCCGGCCTCGCCTTCGAGCCGGAAGAGCTCGACCGCGCCGAACGCCTGCGCGTAGAACTCGATCGCCTCGGCGGCGCCGTCGACCATGATGTGGGGAATGACGGCCTGCTTGTGGTGCTCGGGTATCTCCATGTGGATCACGGTAGGGCGGTGCGGCCCGCCGGAGATCGGGCCGCAGTCGCACCAGGCCCAGGGCCTTCGGCCCAGCCGCCACTCCGGCGGAAGGCGTGCTCCCGCCGCCGGCGAACGCCGCTCGAACGGCCCGGAGGCCGTCGTCCCGGGCAGGGAACGACGGCCTCCGCCCACCGGCCCGCCGATCCGTGACGGCGCGGGGCGGCGGTCGCCGGTGGCAGCGGTCAGCCCATGCTCTTCGCACCGTCGAGGGACTCGCGGATGATGTCGGCATGGCCGGCGTGCTGGGCGGTTTCGGCGACGACGTGCAGCAGGACGCGGCGCGCCGACCACTTCTCGTCGGTGAACCACGGGGCCTTCGGCAGCGGCTGGGTGGCGTCGAGGTCCGGAAGTGCGGCGACCAGGTCGTCGGTGCGGCGGGCGACCTCCTCGTAGTCGGCGAGCACCCCGGCGAGCGTCTCACCGGGCAGCATCCGGAACTCGTCGGCCCGGCGGGCGAAGTCGGCCTCCGTCATCGCGGTGAAGTCGGGCATCGCCGACGGGCCGTCCAGGATGAAGGTCGCCCAGGTCCGTTCGACCGAGGCCACGTGCTTGATCAGGCCGCCCAGGCACAGTTCGCTCGCCGTGGTCCGCTGTCCCGCCTGCTCGTCGGTGAGGTCGCGCGTGGTGAAGCGCAGGAAGTGGCGCTGCTTGGCCAGCGCCACCAGCAGGTCGGCACGCTCCCCGGTGGGGGCGGGCGCCGTGGTGGGCTCGTCGATGGTCCGGGTCTCGTTCAAGGTGTCCGCCTTCGGTAGGCACTGCTCTGTCGGTCAGGCACCACGTTAGGGACCAATGAGGTCAGATCCCGACCTGAATTCCGGGCGAGTTCAGAGATGGCAGACCGGGGAACCCCCGGCGGTCGGCCAGTAGGCGAGCGCGTGCGGTCCGGCTGAGCCGGGGTCGGACGTGTGCAGCGTCCGAGGATGCCGATGGCCGGATCTGCCCCCGGCTCCGCCACCGGCCCGGAATGCCGATCGGTGGGCCGTCAGCAGAGCGCCGGCACGACCAGGGCGGCGGCGCGGGCGATGAGGGGCTCGTCGGCGACGGCGTCTGGGACCGTCTTGGTGGACAGGACCGACAGGACCAGGGGCGTCCGGTCGGCGGTCCAGGCGATCCCGACGTCGTTGGTGGAGCCGTACTCCCCGGTGCCGGTCTTGTCCGCGAGGGCCCAGCCGGAGGGGAGACCGGCGCGCAGGCGGGCGGCGCCGGTGGTGTTGGCGAGGAGCCATTCGGTCAGCTGCCGCCGGTCCCGCGGGGCGAGCGCCGTGCCGAGGACGAGGTCGGTGAGCGTCCGCCCGATGGCGGCGGGGCTGGTCGTGTCGGTCGTGCGCCCCGGTTCTGCGGAGTTCAGCGCGGGCTCCCAGCGGTCCAGGCGCGTCACCCCGTCGCCGAGTGACCTGCAGAAGCGGGTGACCGCGGTGGGGCCGCCCAGCTCGCGGAGCAGCAGGTTGTCGGCGGCGTTGTCGCTGTAGTCGAGTGCCGCGGCGCACAGTTCGGCGATCGTCATGCCGGTCGCCAGGTGCTCGGGAGCGCCCGTGATCGGCGCGTACCCGGAATCGGCGACGTCCTCGGCGGTGTAGTGGATGCGGCGCGCGAGGACCTCCCCGTGACGGTCGAGGTCCCGCAGTACGGCGGCGACCGTCACGATCTTGTGTACGGAACAGATCGGGAACAGCTCCTGCGCGCGGTGCAGCACCTGCGCGCCCGTGACCGTGTTCCGCGCGAACACGCCCAGCCGGCCGCCGTGCTCGCGCTCGAGATCGGCCAGCGCCCGGGCGACGTCGTCCCCGCGTTGCGGCGTCCTGCCCGCCGCACTGGCCTGCCCGCCCGCCGACATCGCGGCGGCCAGCACCGTCCCGGCACCCATGCCCAGGACAGCCCGGCGGCTCGTGCGCTTCTCGGTCGTCGTCACGCTGGTGTCTCCTTCGGCCCGACGATACGTCTCTTGGAGGGGACATCGCTGAGCCCCGTTCAGTTCGTCGTACCCGATGCATTTCTGCCGACGTGTGCGGCCAGCGGAGCCGGGCCCTCGCCGGATCCCCACATCCGGCGGGCGGAGCTCAGACGGGCCAGGTACCGAGCGCACGGGCGAGCCGTTCGCTCTGCTCGGGGGTGATGCCCTGGGCCAGCCGTACGCCGGAGCGCGGGCTGTGGGGGCCGTCGCACTGGAGGAGGCCGTCGAAGGACTGCTCGCCGCCGCTCCGCGGCGACCCGCCGGGCAGCGACCATCGGGCACCGTCCCACAGCGGGTGGTCCAGGCGGAGCGCCGCCACACGCGGGGCCTCGTCGGCGGGAGCTCCGACGTGGACCAGCACCTCGGCGATCACGTCCACGGCGTCCGCCGGCGCGTTCTCGTCGCCGAGCGCGGGAAGCAGGGGCAGCAGCCGGGCGTGGGGGTCGTGGACGCCGGGAGCCGCGTTGGTCGGCGGTCCTCGCCTGCCCATCGGAAGACGGTTGTGTCTCGATGTCCGACCTGCCGCGCCTTTCCGGTGAATTCGAGCACTATCGGGGCGCCCGAGGGCCGTCCCGTTCATCCCTTGACCACGGTGGGCGCTCGGCATCGACTGATGGTCAGCCGAAGATCAGGTCCACGTCCTTCTCGATGCAGACCTGCAGGACGACCACGAGCCGGCGGACATCCTCGATGCGGCGCTGCCAGACGGCATCGCCAGGGTCCTTCGTCGCCGCTGCGATCTCGTTGAGGCGAGGCAGGATCGCAGCGCACTGCGCCGGCGAGAGATCGGGGCCGTCGCAGTCCGAGTGGTTCAGAAGCGGTGCCAGCGTGGTGGAGACATCGCTCCAGGGGCGCTGCCCTCCCCGGAAGCCCTGCATCTCGTCGAGAGTGAAGCCTTCGATGTCCGCCAGCCAGTTCCGGAACATCCCAAAGCCGGTGTACGACCAGGACATGTCCGGGCTGTCCGTGTTGTCGTCTCCTGGAAACAGGTTGAGCCCCACTGCGTACTCCTCCTTGGCCGAGCGCACAGGATGGGCCAAAGGCGGCGGAGGCCGCAACTGAGAGGATCGCCTCGGGCCGGTCTGACTCACTGCGTCGGAGCGGTCGTGGACCCTGAAGTTGAATGTGTGATGCCGGCCAGCCGTGTGATCGGGGGCGTCCTCGTCACAGCTGCGACTCGGTCCATGACCACGCCTTCTACGTCGAACGACGTCCGGGCCCGGGCTACCTCTGCCGGGTCAGTGTCCTTGGTCGTAGATTGCCCGCAGCCACGGTTCCCTGACGGCGGGCATCCGCGCGAGCGTGTACCTGAACGCCTCCCTGGACGGCTGCAACGGGTACCACGGGTGCGGCGGCAGCGGGTCGTCCCGCTCCACGCCCGCCGGCAGCCCTCCGACCACCGGCAGCCGGGTCCGGTGCGGCGGGAAGGCGAGCTCGGCCCAGAGCGCGGCATCCATGGGTACCGGCACCGCCCCGGTGCGCGGCTGCCACATCTTCCCGGTCTGCGGATGGACCGGCACCAGCACCAGGTCGGCGGCCGGTTCACCGAATCCCGGTCCCGCCAGGTCGAGGCGCTTCGCACCGTCCCCGGCGGGCAGCAGCGCGCCGAGTGCTCGGCCTAGGAGCTCAGCGACCGGCCCGGGCGCCACCTCGACCGGCGCGCCCCCGGCGGCCACCACCACCTGGGCGAGGGCCACGCCCGCCGGGATGTCCCGGTACTCGCTCAGCCGGTGCCACAGCGCGCCGGTGGCCAGCAGCTCCGCCCAGTCCATGACCGGCGGCTCCGGCGGGCCGGGCAGCCGCACTACCGCTTGCGGGACGAGCCGGACGACCTGCCAGCACCCGCAGTCGTCTATCCTCGTCCCGACCGGCAGATCGCAGCCCAGGCAGGCAAGGTTCGGCCCGTCCCTCCCGTCGATCCCCATGCAGTAGCCCCCGGTCCGCTCCAGGATCAGCCTGGTGCCGCGCATGTCGCCGGGCGCGAGGAGGACGGTGTCCGAGGGGCCGTCAGACAGCGCGCCGAACGGCGCGAAGAGCCCCCGCTCCGCCACCTCGCGCGCTCCGACCCCGTCCCACTGCCGCCACGGCGGCCCGTACGGTGTGGGGTCGACGGCGTAGGATCCAGCCTCCAGCAGTGGCGGGTGCAGCTTCTCCCAGTGGGTGTCGGCCAGGTGGATCGGCAACGCCACCTCCGACACCGCCGCCGTCAGGACCGCACCGCAGCCTGCACACCCGAACACCGCCAAGCTGTCCCCTCCCGCCGTCGAAGCCCCTGCATCCCACCAAGCAGACGGACCGGGGAGCAAGGGGTTTCGAGGCGATGCCGTGCGACGCGGGGGCGACGTGCGGGCCGTCAGGCTCCGTCGGTACCGAGCTTGAGTGGGTGATATCGGTCGGCCGCCCAAGGTGAGGTCGGTGCCTGCAAGGCAGCGGTCGACGAGGGGCGTGCGGTACTGGATCCGTTCGAGCGCGCGCTTGCCGGCCCGGGCGAGCTCGCCGAGGGTCCTACTGGTACTGCCCATGGGCGCACGGGCCCGGCACCGCGGCAGCTCGCGCCCCTTCGCGGGGTGTCCGAGTCTGCGGCTGGCCGGATCATCGACCATGGCCCGTTCCCCCGGCTTGACCACCTGTTAGCGTGCGCGGATGGAAGATCTGGGACCGGTGGCCTGGCCGCCCGCGCCGATCAGGACCGAGCGGCTCGTGCTCCGGGAGCCCGAGGCCCGGGACCGTGCGGCGTTCGTCGAGCTGCTCGCCTCGCCGGAGGTGCACACCTACCTCGGCGGCCCCCGGCCGCGGGACGAGCTCGAGCGCGAGATGCCCGGCGTGCCCGAGCGGTGGCCCGGGAGCTTAGCGGTGGATCTCGACGGGTCGATGATCGGCCAGATCCTGCTCAGGAGAGCAACGGGGCACCGTCGCCCGGCCGCCGCGGGGAAGGCCGATCTCGGCTACCTGTTCCTGCCGCAGGCGTGGGGCTGCGGCTACGCCGCCGAGGCGTGCGCGGCGGCACTCGGCTGGTTCGACGGTGCGCTTCCCGGTGAGCCGGTGGTGCTCACCACCCAGACCGCCAACCTCGGCTCGATGCGTCTCGCGGCGACGCTGGGGTTCACCGAGGTGGAGCGGTTCGAGGCCTGGGGCGCCGAGCAGTGGCTCGGCATGCGGCCCCCGGTCACGCCGTCCGGTTGAGGGGGCGACGGGGCCGCCCGCGAGCGCCCCATCCGCGCGGGAGCGGCCCGCGACCCGACTGCACCCGCATGCTGGAGTGGACCGTGAGGTACTGACGGTCGTTCAGGGCAGCCGGCGGGCCCGTGGTGGGGCAGACCCCCGGGTGCGACCGGCGGTGGCACCAGGGCGGTTTCGGGGGTCGGCAGGATCGTTCCGCCCGGCCCGGACGCGAAGACTGTTCGGCATGCGAATCGTTCACACCGCGGCCGCCGCCGCTCTCCTCGCCCTGCTCGGCACCAACGCCCCGGCGAGTGCCGCCAGCCGCTCGGCCGAGCCGCCGGCCGCGCAGTCCGCCGGCGCCGCCTCACTGACCGGCCCGCTGAACTGGGGCCCCTGCGCCGACACCGCGGCCGACAGCCGCCAGCAGTGCGCCACGCTCGCCGTCCCGCTCGACCACGCCGACCCGAACGGTCCGCAGCTGGGCCTCGCGGTCTCCCGGATCGCCTCCGCCCGCCCCGAACTGCGCCGGGGCTCCCTGCTCATCGTCCCCGGCGGCCCCGGAAACCCGGGCCTCAACGGCCCCACCAGTGCCGTCCGGCGGCTGCCGCAGTCCGTCCTCGACCGCTACGACCTGGTCGGCTTCGACCCGCGCGGCGTCGGCCGCAGCAGCCCGGTCGACTGCCGACTCGCCCACGAGGACCTGTCGATGACCACCCTGCTGCCCTTCCCCGCCCCCGACGGCTCGCTCACCGGCAACCTCGCCGCCGCCCGCCGGATCGCCGACACCTGCACCCGCAACGGCGGCCCGGTGCTGCGCAGCATCAGCACCCGGAACGAGGCCCGCGACATGGACCGCATCCGGCAGGCCCTCGGCGAACGCCGGATCTCCGCCTGGGGCGTCTCCTACGGCACCTACGCGGGAGCGGTGTACGCCACCATGTTCCCCGACCGCACCGACCGGATCGTGCTCGACAGCAACGACGACCCCGACCCGCGCCGCGTCGAACGCGGGTGGCTGGCGGCGTACGCGACCGGAGCCGAGGACCGCTTCCCCGACTTCGCCGCCTGGGCCTCCGACCCCGCCACCCCCGACCACAGGCTGGCCGGGACCCCGCAGCAGGTACGCGAGCTGTTCCTGCGGCTCGCCGCCCGACTGGACACCGCCCCGCTGCCCTGGCCCGGCGCCAACCCGGCACGTCTCGACGGCAACGCGCTGCGTGCCGCGATGCTCGACGCCCTCTACGACGACGCCCGCTTCCCCCGGCTCGCCCGGCTGATGCTCGCCGCCGACGGCAGGGCCGAGTTGCCCCCGGCCGCGACTCCGCCGGACGCCGCGATGCAGAACACCGTCGCCGTCTCCGTCGCCACCCTGTGCAACGACGTCCGCTGGCCCCGCTCCGCCGGCAGCTATGCCCGGGCCGTCGCCGCCGACCGGCTCGCGCACCCGTTGACCGCCGGTATGCCGGTCAACGTGATGCCCTGCGCCTTCTGGTCCGGGGAGCCGGCCGAGCCGCCGACCGAGGTCACGCCCGACGGGCCGTCGAACATCCTGATGGTGCAGAACCTGCGCGACCCCGCCACGCCCTACGCGGGCGCTCTGCGCCTGCGCGCCGCACTCGGCGGGCGGGCCGAGCTGGTGAGTGTGGACTCGGGCGGCCACGACGCGTACGTCGCGCACGGCAATAGCTGCGGCGACCGCCTGGTGACCCGCTTCCTCGTCGACGGCCGGCGTCCCGAACGCGACACCCTCTGCCCGGCCGAGCGCTGAACCGAAGCCGCTCCCGGTACGGCCCCGCCTGCGGCGGGGGGCGGGGCCGCCGGGAGCTCCCCGCCGAGGCCGTTGGAGCTTGTCTTCAAAGGCGATCGGCAGCCGTAAGGGGGGCGCGTGGGGGCACCTCCCGGCCGAAGGCCGGGGGGAGAACCGCGCACTTCGGATGTGGTCCGCCGTACGAATCCCGGCTCGGCCCATGTCACTGCGGTGCCCGCCCCCCGACTGCGCAGTTCCGCTCCCAGCCTCCGGCCGGGAGGTGCCTCCAGCGCCGCTGATCAACCACCCGACTGCCCTATGAGGACGCGCCGTAGCCGGCCCCCTCGGGGGGTGCGGGGCGGTTGCGCCGGTCAGCGCCGCAGGTACGGGAGGGTGAACTCCGGCGAGGCGTAGTCACCGGCCTGGGGCGCGGCCGGGTCGGCCGGAAGGCCCGCCCCTGGGACGGTGGCGGCGTGCTCTTCGGCGTCGTCGACGGGTGCGTAGTCCAGCACCGCCGGATCCGGCAGCTCCCAGAAACGGCGGGTGTTGGCGGAGACGGCGTACACGGTGGCGAAGCGCGTGGAGAGCGGGGCGGTCAGCGCGGCCCGCATGAAGCCGACGGCGTCGCGCGGGCTGAGCCAGGTCGCGAGATGGCGGGGCTCGGTGGGGGCGGGCTCGAAGCTGCCGATGCGCAGACAGACCACGGACAGGCCGAACTTGTCGGCGTAGAGCCGCCCGAGCGCCTCGATCGCCGCCTTGCTCACCCCGTACAGCCCGTCGGGCCGCACCGGCTCCTGAGGTCCCGTGAGATGCCCGACAGGGTAGAAGCCGGTCACGCGGTTGCTGCTGGCCAGCACCACCCGTGCGATGCCGAGGCGCCGGGCCGCCTCCAGCACGTGGTGGGTGCCGAGGACGTTGGCGTCGAGGAGGTCCGCGAGCGGTGCTTCGTCCGGCACACCGGCCAGGTGGAGCACCCGGTCGGCGCCGGTGAGGGCGGACTCCACCGCGGCGGCGTCACGCAGGTCGACGGTGCGCACCTCCTCGTTGTCGGCCTCCGGCCGCAGCGGTACCCGGTCGAGCAGGATCACCCGCCCCGCCTCGCGCCGGAGCACCCTGCGCATGACGGACCCCATGTTCCCCGCCGCACCCGTCAGCGCCACCGTTCCCAGACCCACTGTGCCTCCCCTTGTGATCTCCGGACTCCCGCATCCTCGTTGCCGGACCGCCGCGGATCAAGGGGCGGCCGGTGCGCACGGCGTGCCCGTCGGGCAGCCGGGACTCCGGGCCGTCCGACGACCGGCCGCGCGGTCAGGGATGCATGCGCGCCCCCTTGAGGACCTTGTCCACCGCGTTCCGCGGCCCGTAGACGCTCATGCCGACGAGGTCGAGGTGGTCGGTGGCCACGGCCCGCACGGCCGCCCGGTTGTCCCGGTCGTTGCCGGTGGAGAAGAGGTCCGAGGTGAAGACGGCGCCGGCCAGGGAGCGGGACAGCGCGCGCCGGTGTGCGGCGGTCAGGAGTTCCTTCGTTCCCTCGAAGACCAGTACGGGCTGGCGGAACATCGGCAGGTAGGCGGTGCCGTCGGCGTCCGCGTACGGCTCGCCGATCACCTCGGGCGAGGCGGTGCCCAGCCCGCTGACCAGGAAGGCGGTCACGTTCAGGCGCTGCCAGGGCTCGAGGTCCTCGCGCAGCAGGACCGCGATCTTCGTGTCGAAGCGGACGGGTGCGTCGTCGGTGACCGGTGCGGTGCCGGCCACGGTGTGCTCGTCGGTGTGATCCGTATCCATGCCGTGAGATTGCAGGCCGCCGGGGCCCGCCGTCTTGTACGTTCTTTGCATGGCGTCCCAGCAGGAGGTCTCCGCCTGGCGCCCCGCCGTGCCGGGTGTCGTGGAGGTCCTCCATGCCCACTTCACCGACCACGCGTACCCCATGCACGTCCACGACGCCTGGACCGTGCTGATCGTCGACGACGGGGCCGTCCGCTACGACCTGGACCGCCACGAGCGCGGCACCCCGCACGACACCGTCAGCCTGCTCCCGCCGCACGTCCCGCACAACGGCTCGCCGGCGACCGCCGACGGCTTCCGCAAGCGGGTCCTCTACCTCGACATGACACAGCTGGACGCCCGCCTCATCGGCCCCGCGGTCGACGGCCCCGACCTCACCGACCCCGTCCTGCGCAGGCGCGTCGGCCAGTTGCACACCGCCCTCGCCGCCCCCGGGGACGAACTCGAGGCGGAGAGCCGGCTGAGCCTCATCTGCGAGCGGCTGCGCTCGCACCTGAGCCCCTTGACGGACGTCGCGGTGGGCGGGCCGGGCCGCGGTCTCGCCCACGAACTGCGCGACCTCCTGGACGCGCACCTGCTCGACCACCTCACGCTCGACGGGGCCGCCCGGCACCTCCACGCGCACCCCGCACACCTGGTCCGCGCGTTCAGCGCCGCGTTCGGCATCGCACCGCACCAGTACGTGATGTCCCGCCGCGTCGACCTCGCCCGCCGACTGCTGCTCGGCGGCCGGCCGCCCGGCGAGGTCGCGACCGCCGCGGGCTTCTACGACCAGTCCCACCTCAGCCGGCACTTCAAGCGGGTCCTCGGCATTCCGCCGGGCCGGTACGCCCGCACCGGGCGCCCAGGCTGAGCAGGGCCCCTTCCGCGTTCGGGCCCGGCACGTTCGCCACCCGGCGGTCCGGTCGGCCGGACCGCCGGGTGGCCGGCGCTGCCGGGGGTCAGTAGGGGCCGTTGACGTTGTCGATGGAACCGTAGAAGTGGGCGGCGTAGTTGCAGGCGGCCGCGATGTTGGCGACCGGGTCGTAGATGTCCGTCGAGGTGCCGGGCACGTGGTAGGCCTGGAAAGTCGGGTCGATGACCTGCAGGAGGCCCTTCGAGGGGTGACCGGCGGCCGCGTTGGAGTCGGTGAGGTTGATGGCCTGCGGATTGCCGGACGACTCCCGCATGATGTTGCGGTAGATCCCGTCGTAGGTGCCGGGGATGTGGTTCGCGGCCATGACGGCCAGTGCCTGGTTGATCCAGCTGTCGAGGTCGCCGGTGGCCTTGGTGGTGGGGGCGGCCGTCGACTGCGCGCTCGGCGCGGCCGTGGCGGGCGCGGCGGTCTGCGGAGCGGACTGCGTACCGGCCGGCCGGGCGCCGTACGAGGTGTGAGCCTGCCCGGTGGCGCTGTCGGAGGTCCCCGTCCAGGCGTGGGCGGAGGCGGAGCTCCCGTCCCAGGAGTGGGTGGCCGTGCGCTGTGTCGTCCCGGCGGCCTGCGAGCCGGTGGTGGCGGCGGGTGCGGTGGTGGCTGCGGTCCGGGCCGGCGTGATCGTGCTGGGCGCGGCGGTGCTGGGCGCGGCGGTGACCGGCTGGGTGGCCGTCCGCGGCTGTGCGGTTCGAACGGGCGCGGTGGTCCGGTGCGCGGTGTGCGGGGCGGTCGCCGTGGTGTGGGTCCGGCCGGAGCTGCGCTGCGACGGCAGGGCCGTGCGCTGTGCGGACCGGGCGGCGTGCGGTGCGGAGGAGTCGGTGCGCTGCGCCGGGATCGTTCCGGTTGTTCGGTGTGCCGCTGCGGTGACGTGGGCCGACGAGGCGGTGCTCCAGGCCGTGGGTTCGAGCTGCGGGCTCCGGGCGCTGGCCGCGGTGGCCGATCCGGGGCCGCTGGGGTGGCTCGGGGCGGCATTGGCGGTGGTGACCGCGACGGCGGCGGTGGCCAGGGCCGCGGTGGTGATCCACCGGCCGGACAGGAGGACGGCCGGGACTCGGCGCGGGCGGGCGTGCTTCGGCATGGGGGCTCCGGTACGCGGGGCGACCGCTCGCGCGAGCGAGGGACCGGTCGCAGGGACGGGGGAGGGGGACGGTTGCGGCGCACGGGGTGCGCAGCGGACGCACTCGGACGCTGTGCGGGGGCACGGGCTGTCCGAGCGGGTGCCGCGGGCGCTTGCACGGGGGAGTGACTGCGCGCCGCGGGGGCCGTGCGGGGCGCGGCGGTGCCGACGCGGTCAGGGGCACGGCGGGGGCTTGACGGCCGGGGAGACGGCCTGGGAGACGGGACGTGCGGGGCGTCGGGGACGGTGCCGGCCGGGGGAGACGGACAGTCGTGGTCCCGACGTCCTCGTGGCGAGGAATCGAGGCGGGAGCAGGCGCGGCGGAGGGCGGGGCCGCACGGCGGACGGCGGTCCGGTGGTTGCTGTCACGGTGTCACCTCGGCAGGAGCGGCAGGGTGGTGGGCGTGCAGGGCGCAGCGGGCGGACACGCTCGGCTGCAGCCGTGGCTCGGGGCCACACGATTCCCTGCGGACACCGGTCTGTGCACTGACCGATGGGGTTGGGGATTTCTATCCCCCCGACGGCGGCGGAGTCCAGACTTTTCCTGGAAAAGGACTTAAAGGCGGCGGATGTCACAAAAGTGCGTGCGGCTTGGGCTATTTGAGTCGTTTGGGCGTTTTGCACGGGTGTGTCGAATGTCGTGAGGCGGGCGCCTCCGGGTCCCGCGCGCCGACGCTCCACGGCGTGCCCGCCGACCACCCGGGCACCCGCGCTCCCGCCGGCCCGG
>NZ_JAHTIK010000001.1:8019264-8082787 GCF_025655475.1 Kitasatospora sp. DSM 101779
CGTCGGCGTCCCCGCCCCCGCCCCGGCCGCCGGCGCCCGGCCGGACAGGCCCGGGGCCGGTCCGGATGCCCTCGGACGGACCGGCTACTGTGCCCGGTCATGGACGAGGGTTTCGACGCGCGAGCCGGCAGGGGCGTCAGCGGACTCGACGCGCGGGCCGAAAGGGCCCGGCCCGAGGCCCCGGCGTGCCCGGAGTGCGGCACCGCAGTGCGCGCGTCCGGGGCGGGCCGCCGACCCGTGTACTGCTCCCGGTCCTGCTCGTCGAAGGCGTACCGGCGCCGCCGCGCCGAGAGCCACCACAAGGTGGTGGCGGACGCCCTGATCGCCTCGCGCGCCGAAACCCCCGATGCCGCCGACCCCGTGGCCCGGCACCTGCTCGACCTCGCCGCGGGCGTCCGGCACGCCGCCGCCCGCTACCTGGAGAACCTGCAACACTCCCGCCCCGGCGGCCCGGACCAGCACGGCGACCACGCCCTGGACCTGCTGGAGCGCAGCGTCACCTCGACCACCCAGGAACTGCTGCGCACGGCCCGCCTGCTCCGCTCCCGGACGCTCGCCGACCACGCCCCGCCCCAGCGCGGGGACGGAGTCACCGCGGCCGCACAGGCCGTCGCCGACACAGTGCCGCGCGTCGGTCCCGGGCCCGCCGGCGACCCTTCCGACGGCACCGCTCCGCCCGGTCGAGATCAGGTTCCCCCGCGCGCCGGAACCCCGTCCCGGGCCCCGGTACGGGTGCGACGGCCGCTGCACCACGGCCCCGTACCCGCCGCGGCGCCGCTGCTGTCGGAGCCGGATCCTGCCGCACCGGGCACCGCAGCACCCGGCGCGGGAGGCGGCGACGGCGCCCCGCTGCGCCTGGCGCTCGCCGCCCGGCGCACCTCCCCGTCGCCGGACACGCGGGGCCTGGGTGCCCCGACCGGGGCGTGGAGCGTCGAGGACGGCACTCTGCTGGTGGAGGGCTGGGACGCCCATCCGGGCGTGTTCGCGGTCCGTCGCCCCGACGGACGGCCGGCCGGATGGGTCGCGACGGTCGGCGACGACTGGGGTGCGTTCATCGACGGCCGGATGGTCATCGATGCCACCGACGGCGAGCCCTGGCTGTCCCAGGACGCCCTCTACGCCGTCTCCCTGCTGCGGATGGCCCTCGACCAGCACCTCGCCTGACCCCGCACCTCTGACCCCGCACCTCTGACCCCGCACCTCGCCCCGGGGCCTTGCCGTGGCCGCCCACGGAGACCGGAGGCCCTGGTTGCGGCCGATCGGACAGGCATGGCCGTCGAAGCGGATCGACGCCGCGGCGCGCCCGACGCGCTGCCAGGTGTCAGGTGTCAGGGGCGGGGTGTGGCTCGGTCCGCCGGTCCGGCCGGTCGCGCGGCGGAGTTCAGCGCGGGAGCACCCAGGAAGGTGTCCAGGTCCCGGTGTCGTCGCGGCCGGTGGATGCCGAGGCGAGGTGGGTGCGGAGGGTGGCCAGCGCCGGGTGGGGGTTGTCGCGGTGCCAGAGGAGTGAGTGCGGGTAGACGGGCGTCGGGCCGGTCACCGGGATCCGGCGCAGGCCGTGGTCGGCCGGCCAGACCAGGCGGGTCCGCTCGCCCATGAAGGTGGCCAGGGCCGGGGTGTCGGCGATGGTGTCGAGGAGGGCGTCGGAGCCGAAGTTGGGGCCGGTCGCCTCGATGGTGAGGCCGAACTCGGCGGCGAGGTCGTCGTAGTAGGCGGCCCACTCGGTGCCGGGGACGATGCCGGGCATCCAGATTCGGTGTCCGGCGAGCCGGGCCAAGGTCACCGACCGGGCGCCCGCGAGTGCGTGGGCGGGGCCGGTGAGCAGCTGCAGCGGTTCGTCGACGACCCGCACGGACTCGATGTCCGCGGGGAGGGGCCGCCCGGGCACGGCGACGGCGCGGAAGGAGGCGTCGATCGCACCGGAGCGAATGGCGGCGACGGCCGTCTCGATGTCGAACAGCATCACCACGTCGAGCTCGATCTCGGGATGCGCACGGTGGAAGCCGCGCATCAGACCGGACGCCGCGACCCGTGAGGCGATCACGTCGACGCGCAGCGGACGGCTGCCGGCACGCACGGACGCGACCGCGCGGTCGGCGATCTTGAGCAGCTCGCGGGCGTGGGGCAGGAAGGCCTGCCCGTCGATGGTGAGCTCGGCGCCGCGCGGGGTGCGGGTGAACAGTCTCACGCCGAGGCGGCGCTCCAGGGCGGCGATCCGCTTGGAGACGGCCTGCTGGGTCACCGCAAGCTCGGCGGCGGCCTCCTGGAACTGCCCCGCGTCGGCGGCGGTGACGAAGGTCCGGACGGCGTCGAGGTCCATGCCGACACCCTAGGGGTACAACCCTCGGTTGTGACCGAGGCGCCCGGTGGTTGTTTGATCCCTGGACACGGTGCTCGCTTTGATGCTTCCGATCACGGATCGGTTGTGCGGCTGCGTGGCGAGGGGCATCGGGGATGAGGAGCGGGCACCGGCTGGGCCGGCGGTTCGGGTGGCTCTGGGCGGCGTACGGGACGAGCGCGCTCGGCACCTGGCTCGCCTTCGGTGCGTTCCCGCTGATCGCCGTCCGGGTGCTGCACGCAGGACCGGCCGAGGTCGCCGCGCTCTCCTCCGCGGGGGCGGCGGTGGGCGCAGCCGCGGCGGCGCCGCTCGGCCCGTGGGTGGAGTTCCGCCGCAAGCGGCCGGTCCTGATCGGGACGGACCTGGTGCGGTTCGCGGCGCTCGCGACGATCCCGCTCGCGTTCGCGCTCGGCGCGCTCACCTTCCTCCAGCTCCTGCTGGTCTCGGTCGTGGTCGCGGCGGCCGACATCACCTTCCGTACCGCCTCCGGCGCACACCTGAAGACGCTCCTGCCGTCCGAGGACCTGCTCGCCGCGAACGCCCGGTTCGAATCCACGGCTTGGACGACCACCATCGTCGGCCCACCTCTGGGCGGCGCTGCCATCGGACTCCTCGGACCGGTGGCGACGGTGCTGGCCGACGCGGTCAGCTACCTGCTCTCCGCCGTGGGCATCCGGGCGATGGGCGGGCACGAGCCGCCGCCCGCTCGCCGTCCGGCCGCCCGCCCGAAGGCCGGGGAGCTGCTCGACGGCTGGCGGTACATCCTCACCGACCGGACACTGCGACCCCTCTTCCTCAACACCGCACTGTTCAACGGCCTGCTGATGGCCACCGAACCACTGCTGGCCGTTCTGATGCTCGGCCGCCTCGGCTTCGCGCCATGGGCCTACGGCCTCGCTTTCGCCGTGTCCGCCGTCGGCGGCCTGCTCGGCTCCCGACTGGCCCGACCGCTCGCCACCCGGTTCGGGCAGCACCGGGTCCTGATCGCGACCGGGACACTGCGCGCGCTCTGGCCCGTCGGCCTGGCCCTCCTGCGGCCGGGCACCGGCGGCCTGCTGCTGGTGATGGGCATCGAGCTCGGGCTCGTCCTGTGCTGCGGTGTCTTCAATCCCCTCTGCGCGACCTACCGCCTGCAGCGCACCGCCACCGACCGGACCGCCCGCACCCTGTCCGCCTGGGCGGTGTCGACCAAGGCCTCCACCGCGTTCCTCACGGCCGCCTGGGGCGTTCTGGGCGCCCTGTTCGGTCCGCGCACGGCCATCGCCCTCGCCGGCGTCCTCCTCCTGGCCACCCCACTGCTCCTCCCGCGTCGTACCCCGGTCCGGCACCCCGAGCCGGCCCCGGCTCCGACCCGCGCCTGACGGTCCGCCACGGCTGTCCGTCAGGCGGGGCCGGTCCGGGTCTCGGCGGGCAGGGTACGGGGCGGGGCGGTGTCGTGGGTGTCGTCCATGTGCTCCTCCCGCGCGTCGGGCAGGGCGGGTCCGGGCCGGCCCGACCGTGCGATGTCCGAAGTGGTGGGTCCGGCCGCGGTGCGGTGCGGTGCGGTGCGGCAGGACCATGACCGTGAGGGCTCTGTGCGTGCGGGCCCGTCCTGGTGAGCCTGTTGGCGGCCGAAGTCGCGGTGGCGGCCGACCGGGGCCGGCCGAGGTGGCCGGCCCCGGAGACCGGGGGCGCCGCCGCAGGGTGCCGGCCCTGCGGCGGCGCGGCTTCCCGAGGTGGCCGTGGGGCTCAGCGGGCGGCGGTGACGAGGGCCTCGATGTCGGGGACGACGGCGGCCGGAGCGGGGAGGTCGTCGTTCCGGGCCCGGAGGCGGGCGGCGGCCGCTCGGAGTGCCGGGTCGGTGACGAGCCGGGCGAGCAGGTCCGTGTCGACGTCCTCGGATGCGCTGCGCAGGGCGGCGCCGGTGGAGGTGAGGACGTCGGCGACGGTGAAGTTGTCGGCGCCCTGGGGGAGGAGGAGCTGCGGGATGCCGGCCTGCAGGGCGGTCAGGGTGCTGCCGGAGCCGCCGTGGTGGACGACGGCGTCGCAGACGCGCAGCAGCTCGGCCAGCGGCACCCACGGCAGCGCGCGGACATTGGCCGGAAGGGTACCGAGGTGGGTGAGATCCGCGTCACCCACGGCGAGCAGGAAGTCGGCGTCGACCGCGGCGGCGGCCTCGATCAGCCGGGTGATCGCCTGCAGGCCGTCGATCCGGGTGACCACCGTGCCCAGGGTCACGGCGACCTGCGGCCGGTCGCCGCGGCGCAACAGGTCGGCGGGCACGGTGCCGCCGCCGTTGAACGGGACGTAGCGCATCCGCAGGCCGACCGGGTCACCGCCGAGTTCGGCCGGGACGATGTTCAGCGGGGTGGTCTCGGCCGGGGCGGGCACGCCGTGCCGCTCGTAGAGGTCGGTGAAGTGGCCGGCGAGGCGGGCGGCCATGTCGAGGCCCGAGCTGAAGCCGAAGTTCTGGAGGGCTGCCGGGATCTTGAGCCGGGCGGCGACCAGCTGTGCCGAGGCCAGGCAGGAGTCGTGGACCAGGAGGTCGGCTTCCCAGGCACGGGCGGTCTCCAGCAGGTCGTCGACCGTGGAGCGCGAGGCGTACGCGAAGGCGGCGGCGCCGAGGTCGAGGATCTGGTCCTGGGTCAGGTCGGGCTTGGCGTAGCTCGTCCCGTGATCGCCGCTGACGGCTTCGAACGCCTCCTGCAGGGGCTTCCCGTCGCCGATCTCGACCGTCGAGAAGCCGGCCACCGCGAGTTGCTCCAAGGGCTGCGGGACGGCGAAGAGTATGTCGTGCCCCGCGGCCCGCAGGGCCTGTGCGGTGGGCACCATCGGGTACAGGTGGCTCGGCGCTGCCGGGCCGGTGAAGAGGACGCGCACGGTGTCTCCAGGCTGTTGCGTCGGTCGGACGTTGCCGAGGCCGGTCCCCGGGCGCCACTCGTCCGCTGCGAGCGACACGGCAAGGGTTGTTCGGCCTCGCCCCGACGAACTGACTGGCCGTCAGTGCGTGTTCCCACCACCGTCGATAATCGGACGTTCCGGCGGTCCACCGGGCAGCGGTCGGCGGGCTGTGCCCGTCCTCCGGTGTGCGGCTGCGGCCGTGCGGGCGTTCCCGGGGGGCTCGGGGTGGGACGTCCGGCCCGGCGCGGGAGGTCCGCGTCGGGTGCGGCGTCAGTACGACTGCAGTTCGACGAGGGTGCCCTCCGGGTCGCGGAGGTGGGCGGTGCGCAGGCCCGGTCCCCACTGCGGGCGGTCGGCGGGGGCGGCGACCGGTACTGCGCCGTTGAGCAGACAGAGGTGATATCCGGCGTCCACGTCGTCGACCCGGCAGACGAACATCACTCCACTGCCGGCCGGTTCGGTCCGGGCCGAGTCGGTGCCGAGCGCGGCGGCCAGCGCGGTGCGGTCGAACAGCGCCAGCGTCCCCTGGCCGGCCACGTCCCAGCTGGCGTAGGGGCCGTCGGCGGTGCCTCGGGTCAGTTCGGCGCCGGCGAGTTCGGGCAGCACCGCCTGGTAGAAGCGGAAGGTCTCGGCGAACCGGTCGACCAGCAGGCGGGGGTGCAGCGCGTCCACGATTGCTCCTCAATACAGTGGGTGTGCACCCACTATAGGTGCTGACCTAGAATACTTGTCGTGAACGAGCCCACTGCCGTCCCACCGAGCCTGCTGGACCTCAGCACCTACCTGCTGTCCCGCACCGGCAAGACCGCCCGGGCGCGACTCGCCGAGCGACTCGCCGATCGCGGACTGCGGCTGTGGCACATGGCCGTACTCGCGGCGCTCACCGACTTCGGCCCGCACGTGCAGCGCGACCTCGCGGTGCGGCTGTCCGTCGACCCCAGCGACATCGCCAAGGTGGTCGACGAACTCGCCGCGGCGGGCCGGGTCGACCGCTCCCGCGACGCGGCCGACCGCCGGCGCATCCGGGTCACCGCCACCGACACCGGGCGGGCCCTCCTGCGGGAGTTGCAGGACGAGGCCGAGGCCGTCCAGGCGGAGCTCCTCGCGCCGCTGTCCCGGGCCGAGCGCACCCAGCTCCACGGCCTGCTCCGGCGGGTGTTCGACGGGACCCCCAGCGGACCGGACGACTGAGCCCCCCGATGTCGCGGCCGCCTGCCGGTCGCCGGTGGAAGGGCCCGCCGACCCTCGCACGGTGCGTCGTCCGACCGTGCCCGTGGCGCCCGGGCGCATTGTGTACCGGGCGTTCGGCGCCGTTCTGCCACGTCGGTCGCACGTCCGCACGCCCTGCCTGCCCGGTGCTCGGGGAAGGGACGATGGACGGGCGGGTCACCGGCCGGGGGACACCGCCGGCCGCTGCCGGAGTGCGGGCGGCGGCGGGCGGCTGTTGGCTGGTGTCCGATCCGTGCACCGCTGAGGAAAGGGGAGATGGACATGGCTGTGGTGATGTCGATGCACTGGGCCGAGGTCACGCCGGAGCAGTACGACACGGTGCGGGACGCCGTCGACTGGGAGGAGGTCCCGGCGGCCGGGGGCCACGTCCACGTGGCCTGGTTCGACGCGCAGGGCCTGCACGTGACCGACGTGTGGGACTCCCAGGAGGCCTTCGAGACGTTCCTCGCCCAGCGGCTCGCGCCGGCGGTGGAGAAGGCCGGCATCACCGGCGCCCCGGAAGTCTCCTTCAGCCCGCTGCACCGCCGGTTCGTCGCCCCCGGCGTCACCGGGGCCGAATAGCAGGCCCCGCGGTGGCGGCCCGGACGACCGTCCGGGCCGCCACCGCGACCACCTGCCCGGACCGGGTGGGCCACCGGCAACCCCTCTGCCGGGAGCCGGGCGACTCCGCCTTCACGCTCGCCCAGGTGCGCGGGCGGTGACCTGTGATCAGGTCGTGATCCGTGCGCAGGCCGTGACCGCATCCCGGGCCGGCCGGAACCACGTCCCCAGCGCCGCGTGCAGGCCGTCGCCCGTGCTGCCCTGCCAGGCCACGTAGCAGTCGGGACGGAGCAGCAGCGCGGTGTCGAGGCCCGGGACGGCGACGGTGTCGACGTACGGCGCCCACGGACCCGTGTCGAGGGTGCCGGTGGGGTCCAGCAGGAGCGCACGGCCCGTCCGGGTCAGATCGCGCAGGCCCGGCGCGTCCGGTGCCCACCGCCCGACGAGCGGCCCGGTGGCCGGGCCCATGTCGTAGGTGATGTCGGCGCCGGCCATCAGCTCCGCGATGTGCTGCCGAGCGGCGACCGGGGCCAGCAGTTCGGCGAACAGTTCGCGCAGCGCCGTCACCTCGCCGCCGGGCCGGATCAGCATCGACTGCGCCCGGGTGTGCATCGCGACACGCCGCGCCGCAGGGAGGCGTTCCGACTCGTAGCTGTCCAGCAGGCCCTCGGGTGCGAGGCCGCGTACCGCCGCCGCGAGCTTCCAGCCCAGGTTCACGGCGTCCTGGAGGCCCAGGTTCAGCCCCGGGCCGCCGATCGCCGAGTGGACGTGCGCGGCGTCCCCGAGCAGGAACACGCGGCCCGCGCGGTAGCGCGAGGCGATCCGGGTGTTGCCGCCGAACAGGCGCCTCATCAGGTGCGGTCCCGGTCCGGTCGGCGGGTGGAGCGGGACGTCCGCGCCGAGCACGCGGGCGGCGCTCGCACGCAGTTCGCCGAGGGACGCCTCACCCTCCTCGGGCAGCCCCCACTCCGTGGTGCTGATCAGCGGATCGCGCCCCGGGAACGGCGCCCAGGCGATCACGCCGTGCTCGGTCCGCAGGTGCCGGAACGGCGGGACGGTGCCGAATCCCGGCACGGCCAAGCCGCCGCCGGCATCCACCGCCCCCGGCGGCACGGCCACGTGCCCGCTGAAGGACACCGAGTCGTCCCTGGTCACCCCCGGGAAGTCGATCCCGGCGAGCGTGCGGACGACGCTGTGCCCGCCGTCGGCGCCGACCAGGTACGCCGCCTCGACCGGCTCCCGTCCGGCCGTCTCCACGACCACGGAGTGCTCGCGCTGCTCCAGGCCGGTGATCTCGTGGCCGCGGCGCACCTCGACACCCAGCTCGGCCGCGCGGTCGCCGAGCACCTGCTCGATGCGGCGTTGCGGCACCGCCAGCGTGTGGAGCGGGTTGTCCGGCAGGTCGGCCAGAGCGAGCGGGAACGCCCCGAACACGAAGGCGGGCGCCGGCGAGGGCACCGCGCCGGGGGCGGTGAGGCGCTCGTACAGCCCGCGGCGGTCGAGCATGCGCACGACCTGGCCGACGAGCCCGTTCGCCCGCTGCTCGGTGGTCGGTGCGGTCAGGCGTTCCAGGACGAGCGGGCGCACGCCGGCCAGGGCCAGTTCACAGGCGAGCATCAGGCCGTTGGGGCCGGCGCCCGCGATGACGACGTCGATCATGGTGTGGCTCCTCTTCCGGGCAGGGGACGGCGGCCCGGCGGTGCATGCACCGGGCTGCCCGTCCGCCGTCGGCGGTGGATCAGGGCGTGGGAAGGCCCGCCGCGATCTGTGCGAGCGCGTCCGCGACCAGGTGGTGGACCGGCACCGGCGGCGCGGTGCGCAGATGGTGGGCCATGGCGGTGTTCGTCGCCGCCATGACGGCGGAGGCGACGAGGTGCGGGTAGAGGTCCCGCTCCGGATCGGTGTTGGTGCGGTCGGCGACGGCGGCGGCGATCTCCGCCTCGGCGACCGCTCCGGCCTTGAGCATCTCGCCCTGCAGCGCGGGCTCGGCGAGCACGGCGCGCACACCAGCCGCCCACTGTGCCGGGTCGCCGACGGGGTTCGCCGTCGCGGCGGCGTCGGGTGCGAACCGCGACACCACCGCGCGGGTGATCGCATCCCAGAGCGGCTCGTCGGGGCCCTCGCGCAGTGCTTCGGCGATGCCGAGGCAGCGGTCGAGGTGGCGGGAGACGATCGCCTCGCCCTTGCCGGCGAAGTAGTTGTTGAAGGTCCGCGGCGACACGCCGGCCGCGGCGGCGATGTCCTCCACCCGGACGTTCCCGAACCCGCGCTCCACGGTGAGCCGCAGCGCGGCCCAGCTGAGCGCCGCACGCGTCTCGGCCTTCTTCTGTTCCCGCAACCCCATGCGGCAACCGTACCCAAAAGTGCGGGCCACGCAAAGATGCGCGCCCAGCAAAATTGCGCAAAGCGCAACTTCTGTTCCCGGCGGCGGCCTGGCGGCGGCTGGTCGCGGCTGGTCGCGGCCTGTGAGGCCGCCATCCGGGCCGCGCCGGTCGTCGGCTGTCGTGGCCGCCCGTCCCCGACTGTCCGGACCGGCGCCGTTGACGTCCGACCCGATACCGGATTCTGACCTCTCCGCAACCTCGTACCCACGGGTGCGGTGGCAGGATCGCGTCCCCGTGCCGGTTGTCGCACGGTTCCGTTCGTCCACGGACCGACGTCACCGTCCGGTGGCCCCGCGGCCTCCCCCCGACCTGCCCGGCCCGCTGACCCAGGAGGACCCACCGCATGCACCGTCTCACCCTCCGCGCTCCCCGTACCCTCGCCGCGGGGGCGGCCCTCCTGGCGGGAACCGTGCTGTTGACCGCGTGCGGCAGCTCCGACGCTGGCAAGCCCAGCGAGGACGACCTGCACGCCCGGCTGCCGGAGAGCGTCCGCACCAAGGGGGTCCTCAAGATCGCCTCCGACCTGAACTACGCGCCGGTGGAGTTCAAGGCCTCGGACGGCTCCCCGGTCGGCATCGACCCGGACATCGCCACGGCGCTCGGCAAGCAGCTCGGTGTGACGGTGGAGTTCACCGACACCGCGTTCGACAAGCTGATACCGGGCCTGCAGGCCGGCGAGTTCGACCTGGCGATGTCCGCGATGACGGACAACCGGCAGCGCCGCGAGGGCACCGACGACAACGGCAAGGTGGTCAACCCGGGCGTCGACTTCGTCGACTACTTCATCGCCGGCACCCAGATGCTCGTGCCGAAGGGCAACCAGTACGGCATCGCGAAGCTGGACGACCTGTGCGGCCACACCGTGGCACTGCAGCGCGGCACCACCCAGGCCACCATCATCGATCGCCAGGTCGGCGCCTGCGCCCGGCTGCGCAAGCCGCTGACGGTGAAGCTGTTCGACAACGACAACGAGGCGCTCGCCGAGGTGGCCGCAGGCCGTGCCGACGCGGACCTGAACGACTACCCGGTGGCCGCCTACGTCGCCGCGAAGGGCGGCCCGAACGGCGCCAAGTTCGACGTGGCCGGCGCCCAGCTGCAGCCGTCGCCGTACGGAATCGCCGTCGACAGGAAGAACACCGAACTGCGCGACGTCCTGGTGAGGGCGCTGAACCAGATGATCCGCAGCAACGAGTACGAGACCATCCTGCGGAAGTGGGGCGTCACCGCAGGTGCGGTGCAGAACGCCGTCGTCAACGGCGGCTTCTGACGGAGCACCGCATCCGGGGCCCGTCGGGTCCGGGCGGTGACAGTGCCGCCCGCCCGCCGCGGCCCGGGGCCTCGCCCCGCCGTGATCGTCCACGGGGTGCTGTGACACAGCTGGTACTCCCGCGCCCGGAACCGATGGTTCGTCATCTGGCAGACTGAGCCGCGACTTGACGATCTTTCGGCGAAGGTCACGACGAGGGGGCCGGCATGTGGGGGCGGGGGACCGTGCTCGGGGGGCGCTACACGCTCACCGACCGGGTCGGAGTCGGCGGTATGGGCGAGGTCTGGCGCGCCGACGACGGCGTGCTGAAGCGGCAGGTCGCCGTCAAGATCATGCAGCCGGGGCTGCTCGAGGACCGCAGTTTCACCGAGCGGTTCAGGCGCGAGGCGCGAATCCTCGCCACCCTCCGGCACCCGGGCATCGTGCACGTGCACGACTACGCGGAGCCGGGCGGCGAGTCGGACCAGCAGATCGCCTACATCGTCATGGAGTTCATCGACGGGCGCCCGCTGAACTCCGTCCTGGCGGCAGAGGGCCCGATGGTGCCCGCGCGGGCGCTCGGCATCCTGGCCGACGCGCTGGACGCGCTGCACGCCGCGCACCGGCAGGACATCGTGCACCGCGACCTGAAGCCGTCCAACCTGATGGTGCGCAGCGATGGCGGCGTGACGGTGACCGACTTCGGCATCGCCCACGCGATGGCCGGGACGAAGATCACCACCACCAACTCGGTGCTCGGCACCGCCCTCTACATCGCCCCCGAGCAGGCCGACGGCAAACCGACCACCCCGCTCTGCGACCTGTACTCGATCGGCGTGGTCTGCTTCGAACTGCTCACCGGCCGGCTGCCGTTCACCGGGGAGACGGTCCTGGAGATCGTGCTCAAGCACATCCAGCAGCCCCCGCCCCGGCTGTCCGACGAATTCCCGCGAGCCGTCCGCGACTTCGTCGCCACCGCCCTGGCCAAGGACCCGGCCCAGCGCTTCCCCGACGCCGGCGCGATGGCGGCCGCCGCCCGCGCGGCAGCGGCCCGGCCGGGCGCCGGGCAGGCGGTCCGTGAACCCACCGTGTTCGCGACCGTGCCCGAGCCCGTCCCGCGGGAGGCGCCGCAGGCCGAGACTCCCCGCCCCGCTCCTGCCGAGCCCCAGCAGCGGCGGCGCAGCCGACTGATCGTCCCGATCGTCATCCCGGTGGTGATCTCGGCCGGGGTCGGCAGTGTGGTCCTGGTCGAGCAGGCCCCGTGGCAGTCCCGCGCACAAGGGGCCGGGCAGCAGCCCTCGGTGACGGCCCCGGTCAGCCCGGGCGCCGCGGCGGGCAGCACGACCGGCACCGGCGCCGCATCGCCCCTGCCGGGCAGCCCCACCGGCCCGCCGACCGCACCGGGCCAGCAGACGGGCAACCCGGCGCCCGACCAGGCCGGCGCGGGTGGTGCTACCGGTGGTGGCGCCGCAGGCGGTGCCGCCGCGGGCACCGGTACGGGCGGGGGCGCCGACAACACCGGGGGAGCCGCCCGGCCGCCCGCCAACACCCCGGCCACCACGGCAGCCGCGACCACCCCGGCGCAGAGCGGGCCGCCCCAGGGCTGCGGCGGCACCGGCTGGGGCCACATCACCGGCGTCGGCAGCGGCCAGCGGCTGGGCCTCGCCGCAGCGGGCCTGGCGGGCGGGACCAGCGCGGTGGTGGGCCGCAACACGTCCTACGGCTGGATCCGCTCGGCCCCCGACCCGGGCGGCTGGTACAGCCTCTACCCCTGCAATATGAGCAAGCCGGGACTCGTCCAGAACGGCAACAGGGTCGAACTCTCCTCGGGCTTCAGCGTCACCTATCGCTGGACGGTGAGCAGCGCGCCCACCCAGGGCGCCGTCTACCTCAAGGACTACAGCAGCTCGACCTGCCTGACCGACAACGGCGCCGGCAGCGCGGCGACCATGCAGACCTGCACGCCGGGCAACCGGTCGCAGCAGTGGTTCATCCCCCCGTCGGGCTGAACAGCTCGCCGGCGGCACCGGGTCCGCAGGTTCAAGTCCCACGGTCGACGGGTGCGGTGACGGGCATACGCGCCGGACCGCGAGATCCAGACCTTCGTCACCAACCTGAGCTGCTTCTAAGACGGCGGCGAGGACGGCTCCAACCCCTCGGTGTTCGACGGGGCGAGAATCACTCCGGCCGGGTCGCCCTTCCCGAGCGCTGCCGGACAGAAGGGGGAGGCGAAGAACAGCGGCGAGCAGGCGTTCATCATGCTGACCGTCCAGCCCTGGCCGAACTACTCCGACCGCCGCTGACAGCCCGGCTGCGCCCCGCTCTTCACCACCGCCGCGTCGCCCTGACGGCCCGACAGCTCCCTGGCCGACCTGCCCTGTGCCCTTCCCGCCGTGCCGGCCCCGGCCGGACGGCAGAAGACCGACGACTGCGGGTGCCGCCGCGGGCTGCGGGTGTGGCAAGCGGCCTTTCACCAAAGCGAAGCGGGCCTTCGACCGAACCGGTCGAAGGCCCGCTTCTGCTCTGCTCTCCGCGTGTTCACCGCCGGGCGTCGGAGTCCGTGGTGGTTCCGGCCGTGGCGGACGGGGTCAGTGGTATTCGCAGAGGTAGGCGGTCTCGCCGTCGACCTTGAGACGGAACGTGCTCTCGCCGGGGACGTCGAACCGGGCGCCGGCGGCGAAGGTCTCCCACGCGAGGGCGCCGGGGAGCTGGACGGTGAGGGCGCCGCTGATCACGTGCATGGTTTCCGGCGCGGCGGTGCCGAACTCGTACTCGCCGGGGGCCATGACACCGATGGTCGCGCGCCCGTGCTCCTGCTTGAAGGCGATCGACGTGACGGTGCCGTCGAAGTACTCGTTGACCGTGAACATGGGCGTTCTCCTGGAGGCGGGCGGGAACGAGCGGGCTGCTCGCCGCGTGCTGGGTGTCGGCAGGGGAAGTTACCGGTGGTGCTGTCGGGGCTGGTGACCCGTCTCGCTCCGTGAGCTCGTTCGGCGGCGGGCTGGCGGTGGCCGGCTCCGCTCGGGGCCGTCCGACCGCTGACCGATCGACCGTCCGGTAACTGGGCTGCGGTGGTGGGGGCGGCGCGGCTAGCGTGGCGGTCTTGCGGACCGGAGGGGGATTGCGGTGCTGGTCATGCCGGGGCGGCGGACGTCGACGATGGAGTTGCTGGCCGACGAGGCGGTGGGACGTGGGACGGCGGTCCGGGCGGCCGAGGAGCTTGACGCGGTGGCGGGCCCGGTGCACTGGTACGGCGGGCCGCTCGCAGGTGCGCGGCTGGCCGACCGGTGCGGGTTCGCGCTGCTCGAGCCGGTGGACGACTGGCTCGCCGATCTGCCGGAGGAGTTCACCGGCCGTCGGATCCGGTCGGGGACGGTCGCGGACGCGCGGGCGCTCGATCGGCCGATGTTCGTCAAGCCGCCGCGCGACAAGTCCTTCCCGGCGGACGTCTACGCCGACGGTTCCCGGCTGCCTGCCGGGCTGGACGCGCGAACGCCGGCGCTCTTCTCGGAGGTGGTGACGTTCGCGGCCGAGTACCGGCTGTTCCTGTTGGACGGGCGGATCGCCACGGCGAGCCGTTATGCCGTGTTCGGCCGGCTCGATGCCCGCCCGCTGCGCATGGACAGCACGGACCGTGCTGACCGCGCCACGGCTGCGGAGATTGCGGAGTTCGTCGGCCGGCTGGTCGCCGTGGCCGGGCACACCCTGCCGAGTGCCGTCGTGGTGGACGTCGGCCAGCTGCTCGACCCGTACCGTCCGGGGCATCGCTGGGCCGTGGTGGAGGCCAACATGGCGTGGTTCTCGAACGCGTATGCCGCCGATCCGGGGCGGGTGTTGGACGTGGTACTGCGAGCGGCGGGGCCGCGAGAGCGGGTACGGCCGGACGATCTGGCGTTCGTCCGGCCCTGACCCGTACGTGGCGACGGTCCGGTTCGGGCGGTGCCCAGGGGCCTCCGTGGCGGCCTGTGCGGGAGTTCTTTCCGCTCCGGTCCGCGGCCGGTTCGGCGCCGGACTGTCGCTGTTGCTGGGCAGCTCCAGGTGTCAGGCGTCGGGGTTCGTGAAGACGGGGTGGGGCGTTGTCCGCGCCTGGTCGGCTGCTTGTGCTGCCGGCCCGGGGGTCTGATTCGCGGCGGCGTCGGGTGCGGTGTGTGCGGGGGTGCCGATGTGCTCGTGTGTCCTGTGCTGGTCCTGGCTGCCCATGTCCGTCCGTTCTGTGTGGTGGTGACCGTGGGGAATGGGGAGTTCCCCGTGCTGGCGCGCTCATGCCGCTTGTCACCCGCACGGCTGCAGGGAGGTGCTGACGCCGCGTAGGCCGTGCGTGGGGGTCTGCGTCCCCGCCCGCTTCCCAGAGAACGTGGTGAACGAGCCGATCCCGTTCAGCACCGTCGGGGCCGGCGTTCGGCCCCCTTGCCCGACTGGGTCGGCTGGGTTCGCCTCTGTGGCCGCCGCTGTTCACCGAGGCCCCGACCGCACCGGCGACGCCACGGGCAGCGCCACGCCGTGTGCGACCGGACCAACGGCACATCAGGTTGGTGTCGCCGGCGTGTCGGGCCGCAGGGTGGCGGGGCGTGTCGCCTGCCCGCGCCTGCCCTGAGTCCCTGCCTCTCGGTGCCTGGCCCGGGTGTCGGCGGTTCCCGTGCTGGGGGCCGCCGGGCCGGGTCGGTGGTCAGTTCGGGGTGTGGTGCTCGCCGAGGGTGCGCAGGGCGTGGGTGAGTGCGGCGCGCTGTGGTTCGGTGAATCCGGCGGTCAGTTCGGCGTCGGTGGCTTCGGCGGCTTCGGTGCAGCGGGTGAGCAGGCGTCGGCCTTCGGGGGTGAGGTTGAGGACCTGGCGGCGGCGGTCCTGCGGGTCGCGGACGCGTTCGACCGCGCCGAGTTCCTGGAGCTGGTCGGCCAGCGCGACGATCAGGCTGGGAGCGACGCCGAGACGGGTGGCCAGTTCTTGCTGGGAGGCGGTCGGTCCGGCGTCGAGTGCGGCCAGCAGGCCGGCGTGCTTCGGCTTGAGTCCGAGTTCCTCGACCCGGTCGGCGAAGCGGTCGGACGCCAGGGCGCCGAGGGTGCCCAGGTTGTAGACGAGGGTGGCGCGCAGCGCCGCCGCTCCCTTGACATCGCTCATGGCACGAATGATACCGTTCCAATATCGTTCACAGCTCGAATGATTCAGGGGGAGATGGGATGGGAGTTCTGGCGGCGGTCAACGCGCTGGCCGCGCTGGTGAGTGCGGGATCGAGTGTTGCGGGCGTGGTGCGCCCCGGCCTGGGGCTGCCCGCGGGTGAGCCGGTCACGGTCGGGACGCACGTGTATGCCCGGGCGTACTCCGCGCGGGCAGTGCCCCTGGGGGTGGCGACGGCGGTGGTGATGGCGGCGGGCACTGCGGCGGTGGCCTGGCCGATGTTGCTGGTGTCGGGCCTGGCGCAGGTGGGGGATTCGGCGATCGGCTTTCGGCTGCGGAACCTCGGTATGGGGTTCGGGGCCGGCGCGTTCGCGGTGCTGCACCTGGTCTCCGCCTGGTGGGTGGCCCGGTGAGCGGCGTGACGGCGTTCGGGGTGTTGGCGTTCGGCGCGGAGGTGGCCGTCTACGCAGCGGCCGGCTGGTGGGCGTGGCGCAGGCCCGGCCGGCGCTCCGTGCGGCTGCTCGTCGCCGTGGTGGCGGTGGCGGGACTCGCCGTGCTGTGGGGGCAGTTCGCGGCACCGACGGCCGACCGTCCCCTGCACGGGCCGGTGCGGGTGGCGTTCGAGCTCTGCTGGTTCGGTGCGGGTGTGGCGGCCGCGGTCCGCGCGGGTGTCGCGAGGTCGCGGATGCGGCGGGGGCGGGGCCGGCCGGAAGAGGAGCCGGACGGCCGCCGCTCCGGGTGATCCCGTGGCCTGCGCCCCCCGGGCCGACCACGTCTGGTGGTGCCCGGAGGCGGTGCGGGCCCGTTTCGGCCGGCCGGCGCGCTGGTCGTCCTTCCGTGCGGTGACCACGGGTGTCGGGGTGTGGCGCTCGCCCGGCTGTCGAATCTGGTGGGGGTGTTGCTGTCGGCGGAGGTCGGTGGTGACGGAGTCGGTGACGGTGTCAGCCGGTGGGCGGCCGGTGCGCACGGGTTGGCGGGCACCTCGGTGAGGAACGACTTCGAGCCGTACGTTCCGGGCTCGCTCCTCCGGATCACGTGGCCGGCGGGAGGGCGAACGGGTCCTCGGGCAGGAAGCAGCCGTAGCCCTGCAACGTCGAGGGGTCGTCGAAGACGAGCTGCGTGAGCTCGCCGGCGGGGGAGAGGCCGTCCGGGCGGTCCGCGGCCGGCAGGCCGGGGCCTCCGGGTGGAGCGGGGTGCGGTTCGGCCGTGAGCCGCCCGAACCGCTCCAGCAGAACGAACACGGCGTCACGGACGTCCTGGACGTACTCGGCGGCCGTCTCCTCGGTGGCATCGGGGGTGAGTTCGCGGTGGGCCGCGCGGGCCGCGGCCAGGAACCGCTCCGGATCGGCGATCACCACGTCCTGGCGCGTGCGCACGCTGACCACCATGCCTGCAGTCGGCACCATCGGCTCATCCACCGGATCAAGATACTCACGTCGCCCGGCCCGCCGAGCGCACCACGCTTCACCTGCGCCCCGGCCGCGCGCCTGCGCCGGTGGGCCAGGGTCCTGCGCCGAGGCCCGTCCCCGTGGCGCCGCGGGTGCGGGAGCGCCGCGGCAGGGGCCGGAGTTGGCCGGTTATCGACCCTGCACGCCCAGTGATGGTGAATGATCACAGCGTGAGCGTGTGGTGGGTGCGGCGCAGGGACGATCTGCTGGCACAACTGGCTGTCCTGTTGGTGTACTTCGGTGCGGATCTGCTGGAGGATCCCGGCACCGGCGAACTAGCACGCACCGCGGAGGCTCTGGCGGGGGAGTACCGGGTGAGTGACCGGGGCGAGGGGATCCGCCGCGCGGCCGCTCTCCTGGACGAGGTCGCGGCCCACCTGCAGGCGGCCGACCGCTTCCGCGGCACCCTGCTGCCCGTCGTCAACCGCCACCTGCGCTGCGCCGTTGCTCTGCTGGTGCGTTCGCGCGCCGGCCTGGAGACGGTGGCCGTGACCGGCGGGAGGAGCCCGCGGGCCGAGGCGGCCCGGTAGCCGTCCTGCCCTGCGCGCTCGTCCCGCTCGACCGGCCGGGTGGGCACTGCGCGCCGTCCGGGCGCGGTGTTGACGGGATGTCGGCGGAGACGTGGGCGGCTCGCCGGGGCACGTGGTCGGCCGACTGCCGCCGTGAGCCCCGCCGGGAGGGGCCGGTGCAGGCAGCCCTGATCGGCCCGCGCAGGTGCGTCGCCGACCGCAACCCGCCCGGGAATCGCCGGTGGTGTCTTCTCCTGCGGCGGCGCTCTTCGGGTCAGCGGTCTGGACCATCGAGTGCACTCCAGCGTCCAAACTTCTGCCCGCAGACCCCAGTTGGCGGCCCGTGAGAGGAGAATTCGGCATGCAGTACCGCACGGTCGGCACGGACCCGAGGACCCGCCGCGAGGTCAGTGTGCTCAGCCTCGGCGCCATGCTGATGGGAACGCTGACCGACGAGGGTCCGATTCAACAAGTCAGGTGGCTCAGACGTGGGAGGCCACGCGGCAGCCAGCCGCGCCCTACCCACAAGCCCGGTCCCTTCAGGGCCGGGTCAAGTCGACTCGTGGCGCGCGACACCGCGATCGGGCGCGCTCATGTCGCCCGTGCCGGGCGTGCCGTCGGCCAGCCCGTAGCGCAGGTACACGGTGCCGTTCGGGCTGGCCGTGGGCGGTTCGAGAAGAGTGACGTTCGTGGGGACCGCGCCGCCGTCGAACACCTTCTTCCCGACACCGAGCACGATCGGGTGGACCCAGAGATCGAGACGGTCGAAGAGCTTCTCGCGCAGGAGGGTCTGCACCAGGTTCAGGCTCCCGACGACCTTCACGTGCTCGTGCCGGTCACGGATCTCGCGCACCGCGCCGGTCAGGTCGGGGCCGAGGTGCACGGATCCGACCCACGAGAGGTCGGGCCTGCCGCGGGAGGCCACGTACTTCGGGACGCTGTTGAAGAGCGTGGCGATCTCGTTGTCCTCGCCGCCCTCCTGGTGCGGCCAGTAGGCGGCGAAGATGTCGTACGTCCGCCGGCCGAGGAGGAGGGCGTCCGTGTCCTCGTACGCGGCACCGATCTGCGCACCGGCGACCTCGTCCAGCAGGGGTGCCTGCCAGCCGCCGAACGGGAACCCGACCGGGTCCTCGTCGGGGCCGCCCGGCGCCTGCCCGACGAGGTCGAGGGTGGCGAACAGCTCGATGTGGATGAGGCCCATGTCGTGCTCCCGGTGATCGGTCGGCTCGGCCGGAGGGGCGGACCTGCGGGGTCCGCAACCCGTCGCCGCGACGGCACCCGGCTTCACGCGGTGCGACCAGGCACCGTGACGTTTGCGCGGTCAGCGTCCTCCGACTCCCTGCGGTAGGCCTCGGCAGATTCGCCGCGCGCCTTGAGCGCGAAGGTCGACGGCTTCGCCTCCGCCGCGGCCGAACCCTGCTGGAAGCGGTCCGCGCCGCGGCCTCGGTGGCGACGAGCTCCGGGTCCGGCCCGACGTCGACCGCCGAGAGCTTGTCCCGCTGGTCCGGTTGCAGGCCGGGCGCCGGGCCGCGCACCCACCCGCAGGAGTGGAAGTCGGCGGCATCGCTGTCGTTTGACCGTTCGGATCGTGCCAGGGTCGCGATAACCGTTTGGCGGCTTATTCACCCGGGTTGCTTGCGAGAACACTCTTCGCATGGCAACGAACAGAATGGTCCCCCTCCCGGGGAGCAAGCGGGCACCGGCCATGGACGCCCGCCGCGTGGGAGCCGTGGACGAATCCGACCCCATCGACATCACCCTCGTCCTGCGCCGCCGAGCCGAGATCCCCGACGACCTGATCGAGGGCTCGGCCACCATCAGCCGACAGGAGCTGGCCGAGCGCTACGGCGCCGATCCGGCCGACATCGACCTCGTCCGGCGGGCCGTGCAGGAGCACGGGCTGCACCTGATCGAGGCCGACCCGGCCACCCGCCGGGTCAAGGTCCGCGGGACGCTGTCCCAGCTCCGGAACCTGGCCGACCCGGAGTCGCTCGACCTGGTCGAGAGCCGTGACCCGGCCACCGGCCGGATGGTCGAGCACCGCCACCGCGAGGGCGAGCTGCGGATCCCCGCCGACTGGCAGAACGTCGTGGTCGCGGTGCTCGGGATGGACGACCGCCCCCAGGCCCGCCCCCACATCCACCGGCTGAAGCCGGCCGCCGCCCACCGGAGCTACACCCCGGTGGAGCTCGGCAAGATCTACCGATTCCCGCCCAACACCGACGGCAGCGGCCAGACGCTCGCCATCCTCGAACTGGGCGGCGGCTTCACCCAGGCGGACCTGGACACGTACTTCTCCGGCCTCGGCATCAGCCCGACCCCCAGCGTGACGGCGGTCGGCGTCGACGGCGGCAGCAACAGCCCGGAGGGCGACCCCAACGGCCCGGACGGGGAGGTCCTCCTCGACATCGAGGTCGCCGGAGCGCTCGCGCCCCGCGCCCGCCAGGTCGTCTACTTCGCCCCCAACACCGACCAGGGGTTCGCCGACGCGCTCAGCGCCGCAGTACACGCCACCCCGACCCCCACCGCGGTCAGCATCAGCTGGGGCCTGAACGAGGAGCGGTGGACCATGCAGGGCCGGGCCGTCTTCGACGACGCCCTGGCCGACGCTGCGGCCCTCGGCGTCACCGTCTGCGTCGCGGCCGGGGACAACGGCAGCAGTGACGGTGAGAGCGACGGACTGCCGCACACCGACTACCCGGCCGCCAGCCCCCGGACGCTGGCCTGTGGCGGCACCCGCCTGGACGCCGACCCGGCCACCGGCAAGATCACCTCTGAGCGGGTGTGGAACAACGGCCCGCGATCGGCCTCCGGAGGCGGTGTCAGCAAGTTCTACAAGCAGCCGCCGTGGCAGGCCGACGTGGGTGTTCCCAACGGTTCCCACCCGTCTCCGCTCCGCGGGGTCCCGGACGTCGCCGCCGACGCCGACCCCGGCACCGGCTACAAGGTGCTGATCGACGGCCAGAGCACGGTCATCGGCGGGACGAGCGCGGTGGCGCCGCTGTGGGCCGCGCTCGCCTGCCGACTCTCCGAGGCGCTCGGCCGCCCGCTCGGCCTGCTGCAACCGCTGCTCTACGACGGTGCGACGGCCGGCACGAGCCCGGCCGGATTCCGCGACATCACTCAGGGCGACATCGGCGCCTTCAAGGCCGGCCCCGGGTGGGACGCCTGCACCGGCCTCGGAGTGCCGGACGGCACCGAACTGCTCGCACGTCTGCAGGCCTGAGGCCTCAACGGGCCGGCGGCAGTCCGCAGGTGGCGTCCTCCGCAAGGAGCGCGCCACCTGCGGACGCCCCCCGGCCCAGCCGCCTCCGCGCGCCCCGTCGATCGTTTCCACCGCCTACCCCGGTGCCCGCGCAGTCCGCGATGCCGACACGGCGTGCCGAGCGGCCCGCCCGCCGTCGGCCCCCTGATGGCCGTTGGTCGGCGGGCCCCGGCACCCACCAGGCCGGCCCCGCCGCACCGAGGGTCGCACACACCCACCACCGCCCCGCACCGTACGGCCGCCGGTTCCGTTGCGCAGTTCGCCCGCGCCGTACCTGCCCGCCGGCGTGCTGTTGTGTGTCGGCCTGCTGGCCGCCGGCGGCTACCACTGGGCGACCCGGACGATGCGCAGCGGCGCGGACGGCCGCCGGATCGTGCATCGGGCCCGCCGGACAGTGGTGGTGGCCGTTCCGCTGTTGGTGCTGGGCTTCCTCGCCGGGTTCGAGGTGATCGGCGCAGGCCCGATGGGTACCCCGTTGCTCCTGGGCGGAGCGCTGCTGGTGGTGGTGCTGGCCCGGTTGCTGGCCGTCCGAGAGGGCGGTGCACCGTATCCGCTGACCGGGGAGCGGGCGGCGCCGGGCATCAGTGTGGCGCTGATCGTGCTCTGTTCGTTCCGGGCCGCCGGCGGCTTCGCCCACCAGAAGGGAACGGCCGACGCCCGGTGGCTGGCCGACAACCTCGCCCTGTGTCCGGCGGTGGTGCTCGACACCACGGAACGGCTGTACCTCCAGTGGCCCGGAGTGGAGGAGTGGACGCTGCCGGATGCCGGGGCGGGCCAGTGCTTCCGCTACCGCTACCGCGGTGTGCGGCTGCTGGCACAGGCCGACAATCGGATGTTCCTGATCCCGCGGGACGGGACCTGGGAGGACGGCAACGTCCTGATCCTCCCGGTGGACGCCAGTGTGCGGATCGCATTCCACCCGGGCTGACCCGGCGCCGAACCCGGGCGCGCCCGAGCGGCCCGGGACGAGACGACCCGTCGCAACCACCGCAAGCAGGCGACCTGCCCCCGTAGGACGTTCGGCTCCACCATGGTCGGCTTCACGGCCGGCACGGTCTTCGAACCGAGCCGGGTCCGGCTCGCCCTGCCCACCGCGCAGGCAGGCCTGGGCCGTCGCCCCCTGCGCACCTTCGCCGCCCGGTTCGGGCACGGTCTGCTCGGCGGATCCGTCATGGGCATCGGATGCGCGTGCGCGCTCACCCTGGAGCGCGCACTGTATCTGGCGAGCCCACTCACCGACCCGCGCGTGATCGAGGGCACTCTGATCAACATGGTGTGCCTCGGACTGACCTTCGGCACCGCCGCAGGTCTGGTGTTCGGCCTGCTGGCCGCACTCGAAGCGCCGGTCGACGTCACCTCGGCGGCCACCCCGGTCAGTCTGCTGTCCTCGAACCGGGCGACGGCGGCCCGGCAGGTCCTCGTCCTGGCCACCACGCTCACGGTGGCGATCACCCTCGGCGGGCGCCTGGTGGTGGAACTGCTCCAGGGCCCGCTGGGCCCGCTCAGGTGGGGTCTGGTGGACGGCCTGTTCATCGGTGCGGTCGGCGGTCTCGGCGGCGCCCTCTCCTACGTGCTCGCCTTCACCGCCTGGGGGCAGTGGGTCGTGCTCACACGTGTCCTGCTGCCCCTGACCGGCAAGCTTCCCTGGGACCCGGCCGCCTTCCTCGACGACGCCTACCGGCGCGGGGTCCTGCGCCAGACCGGCGCGGTGTACCAGTTCCGCCACGTCCGGCTGCAACACCACCTCGGCCGCACCTACCGCCGCCGGCACGACCGCTTCGCACCAGCCGCCTTTCCGCCGCGCGGACCGGCGCCCCGAAGCACCGAAGCGTGACACCGGCCGGGCGCGGAAGCCCGGACAGCAGAGCCCTCGATGACGGCCGGTCACCTGTGGCCGGTGGCATGGCCTGTCCCGCGGACCGCACAGGACGCCAGCATCTGAAGGACCCGGCCCGCGGCGCGCCACCGTGCCACGGGCGCCCTCCGGTGAAGGAGCCCGATGAAGTCCCTCCGTTCGAGCGCCGCCGGCGCGGCCCTGATCCTCGCCGCCCTGGCGGGCATCGGCCCGGCCAACGCCGCCGCGCCGACCGCCGCCGCGCCGACCGCCGCCGCGCCCGTCGCCAGCACCTCCCCCTCGGCCCTCCCCGGCTTCGCCGACGGCTACGGACTGACCGTGGTCCCCGAGGCCACCGAGGTGCACTCCGCCACCGACTTCACGATCACCGTCACCACGAAGCAGCTCGCCGGCCGCCACCGGATCCGCATCCTGCTTCCCAGCGGCTACGCCGCCGACTCCGGCCGGCGGTGGCCGGTCACCTACTTCCTGCACGGCGGCGGCGGCACCGTGGACGACGTCGCGGCCGCCCCGGCATTGCGGTCGGACTCGATGATCACCGTCGTGCCGGACGGCGGCCTGAAGGGCTGGTACGCCGACTGGGTCATGCAGAACACCGCCCTGGGCGCCGCGAACTGGCAGACCTTCCACACCCGGCAGGTGGTCCCGTTCATCGACGCCAACCTGCGCACGGTTCCCGACCGGTCGCACCGTGCGGTCGTCGGCCTGTCGATGGGCGGCTACGGCGCACTGCGCTATGCCGAAGCCCGACCCGACCTGTTCGGCCGTGTCGCGTCCCTGTCCGGAGGTATCGACCTCGGCATGGCCGAGATCCGAGCGGCCGTCCTCGCCACCGAGCTCAACCTCACCGGCGCCTGGTGCGCAGTCAGTACCTCCACCCCGTCCGGCACCGGTCGGTGCACCGGCTACGGCGCCTACGTGGACAGTGACGCGATCTTCGGCTCCCCGTACCCGATCTTCGGCGCGGACCACATCTGGAACGAGGTCGACCCCGCCGCCGCCACCAACCTGGCCCGCCTCGCCGGCACGGACATCACGCTCTACACGGGCAATCAGGGGCCGATCGACCACTACACCGAGATCGCCTCCGCCACCGTGAAGACCCGCCTGGACCAACTGGGCATCCCGAGTCGGTACGTCGACTACGGCAACGGGTCCTCGCTCGCCCCCGGCTGCGACGGGAGCCACACCTACGGCTGCTGGGCGCCCGCCCTGGCCGACTACGTTCCCCGACTCGCCGCCGCCTTCGCCGCCGCGGACCAGGCGAACTGACGGGTCGCCAGAGGCCGGTCCCCGACTCCTCGCCCGGCGCGCCGTCCCAACGGCTCGAACGCGTGATCGAGAGAGTGCCGAGCGGAGCCCGGCTCACCCACCGACCAACAGTCCCCAGATCAAGGAGAACCTCCAGTGAAGCAGCGCATGAAGCGGCTCCCGGCTCTCGTCGCCGCGGCGGCCGCGTCGCTCGTCCTACTGCCGTCGTCGGCCCAGGCGCAGACCAGCGGCGACCACGCCGGCACGCTGGCCGCCCTGAAGACCTTCCAGGCCGCCGCCGGCCCCGGGGCCGCCATCAACGCCGGCGACGCCACCAACTCCTACAGCCTCGCCGTGGGCACCGGCACGATCAACGCCAACCTCCCGATCCTGCCCACCGACCACTTCAGGATCGGCAGCCAGACCAAGACCCTCACCGCGACGGCGGTGCTGCAGCTCGTCGACGAAGGCAAGGTCGTGCTCGACACCCCGATCGAGACCTATCTGCCGGGCGTCGTCGACGGCAACGGCTACCACGGCGACACCATCACGGTCCGTCAGCTGCTCCAGCACTCCAGCGGTATACCGGCCAACGATCCCCCCAACCCGCAGGCGAGCCCGGACGGCACCTACACCCTCGCCGCACTCGTCCGGGACGGGCTCGGCCACCCGCCCGCCTCGGCGCCCGGCACCACGTTCGCCTACTCCAACACCAACTACGAGATCCTCGGTCTGCTCATCGAGCGCATCACCGGCCTGCCCGTCCGCCAGGTGATCACCAACCGGATCATCGAGCCGCTGGACCTCACCGGCACCAGTTTCCCCGCCGCCGGCGACCGCACCGTACCCACCCCGGCCGTGCACGGCTACCACGGCATCAGGATCGGCATCTTCAACCTCTGGACCGACCTGGGGACGGCCCTGGAGCCGTCGATCTACAGCACCTCCGGCGCCATGATCTCGACCCTCCGGGACGTCACCGCCTTCGACCAGGCGCTGATGGGCGGCCGGCTGCTCTCACCGGCGACCCTCGCCGAGATGAAGAAGACCGTCGCCGTCGGCGGTGGTCTCTCCTACGGCCTCGGAGTCGCTGCCCACACCCTGCCGTGCGGCGGCGCGGCCTGGGGCCACGACGGCATAGTGAACGGCTACTACAGCGAGACCCTGGTCACCGAGGACGGCCGCCACGCCTCCGTGGTGACCAACGCCCACCTCGCGACCAACGCGCCCATCGCGCAGATGTACAACCTGCTGGACACCGCCCTCTGCGAAGCCACGCCGTAGCCGGAAGACGCCTGCCCAGGGGGCCGCGCGGCCCCCTGGGCAGGCATGGCAGGCGCCCGGTCGACCGAAGGCGTCGGCACCGGCCTCTGATGGAGGGGACACGACGAGGCTGCGTGTGGGGCGCTGGTCGCGCTCGCGGTCGCGGGCCTTCTCGGCGTGACGGCGGCAGGCCGGTGAGCGGCAGACCCGTCCGACCTCGGCCTCGCGGGTGAGCTCGACACCGCAGCTCGGGCAGGTCCTGACCACGGGCAGGTCCTGACCACGGGCAGGTCCTGACCACGGCGGTGGCGACGCCGGCCGGCGGGCAGGATCAGCGCGGCGGGTGAAGCGGAACACGCGGCGCGTGCCGGACAGCGGGGCCGACCTGCCGTCGCCCGGGTTCGTCCTGGAGCCGGCCAGTCGGCGGGTGGTCGACGCGGCGGCCGACCTGGCAGGCTCGGACGGCGAGCCCGGTGTGGGGTACGCCGCGCGGGACGACATGATCGCGTTGCCCGCGGTGATCGTTTGGTTCGGCTGCGTGACCTTCGTCTCTTGTCGGAGCGCGGGTGTCATGGTTTGATCACGATGCGTTCCTGGAGGGTGGCCGCCGGAGGTCGGGCACCGGGCCGGGGATGTGCACGCGTACGGCGGCATTGTCGGGGGTGAGTGGTTTGTTTGCGGATGCCGAATCCGCCGCAGGCGATGGTGAGCCGACGCCTGCGGAGTTGCGGGATCTCCAGGCCCGCGCGGACGCGCTGGCGCGGGATGTCGCCGCCATGCGGGAGCGACTGAAGCAGCCCGGCCTGCCGCGGGCCGTGCGGGGAGCGCTGCCGTGCGATGTGAGCGAGACGCTCACCCGGGCGGCGCGGCGGATCGGGGAGTCGGCGGAGAAGCTGGCACGGGTCCGGGCCGCCCAGTGGCCCGGGTCCTGCACGGCATGGTGGGGAGTCTGCCCGCGCTGCGGACCGACGCTGCGCGCGGAGAACGGTCGCTCGTGGTGCGAGCAGTGCGGCGCCGGGTGGGACTACGACCGCACCCGGAGCCCGTGCGGTGAACCGGCGACCTTCCTGGCCATGGACACGCAGGGCGGCACGGTCGTCGTCTGTGGCGCGCACGGCCGACACATTCAGGATCGCCTCGAAGGCGGGCTCCTCCTGGCCATGCCCACATCCTGACGCCACGGGTCGCTCCACCGCTGCACAGGCGCCCGCGCAGCCGTGGAGCGGGCCCGGCGTCAGCGGCCGGGTTCAATGGCGCCGACCGCCACCGCCGCGATCGGGGCGGATGTGCACCCGCTGACCACCACCGCCGAGGAGGGCGCGGGCCGTCCTCGACGAGCGGTGTTCCGGCCGCTGCCGCTTACCCTCCATCGGCCTGGCGGAAGGGCCGGCCCGTGGCTAGCGCAGATGCCGGGTGAGGAACCGGGCCGCGGCGTCCCCCGCGAACTGCGGGACGCCGGTGTGCCCGCCGAGGTTGGCGTGCAAGGTCTTCTCCTCGGAGCCGAAGGCGTCGAACAGGTCCAGGGACGCCTGCCGGTCGTTCCCCTCGTCGTCCCACTGCAGCAGGACATGCAGCGGAATGGTGACCTGCCGGGCCTCCTCGAACATGGAGCGGGGCACGAGACTCCCGGCGAACAGGACGGCGGCCGAGACACGCGGCTCGACCACCGCCAGCCGGATACCGATGGAGATCACTCCCCCCGAATATCCGACCGGGCCGCCGATCTCCGGCAGCGAGAGGAGGGCGTCCAGGGCGGCCCGCCATTCCGGGACCGCCTTGTCGACCAGCGGGAGGACGAGGGCGTCGACGATCTCCTCGCTCACCGGCTCGCCGGCCTCCATCGCCCGGCGCAGGTCGGCGCGGGCCTGCTCGGCGGCGGGCCAACGGGGCCGGTCACCGCTGCCGGGGAGCTCGATGGTGGCCGTGGCGAAGCCCTCCGCGGCGGAGTGCCGGGCCCGGTCCACCAGCCGGGGGTACATCTTGCGCAGCCCGAGGGGAGGGTGGCCGAGCAGGATCAGCGGCGCCGGTGCGGACACGGACCCGGGCGTCCAGAGGATGCCGGGAATCTCGCCGAGGGTGAATTCGCGTTCGAGGACGCCGTCGTCGAGGCGCTGCTCAGAAGTGAAGTGCATGGTCGTGCCTTTCGGGAGTGCTCAGAGACGGCGCTCCCGGACGACGACCTATCGCCCGACCGTGACCCCGGAGGAGAGCACCCATGTCGATACGTTCACGGGTACCACCTCCTTGTTCTCTCGCACGGCCGACGCAAGGCTAGCAGAACGGCAGGATCGGTCTGCCGGCGGTGGAAGGGGCGGACGAGCAGTCGCGCGGCCGACCGACCGCGAACAGGACGCAGTCGAGGACGAGATGACGCGGATGCCCTCGGGGCGGAGCCGGCGGGAGAGGATGTCGGCGAGGCCGGCCTGGGCGGCCTCGGCAGCGCAGAACGCGAGGTGCGCCCGGGAGCGGTGGTCCCGGGGTTCCGCGGCCGAGGAGACCAGGGCACCGCGTCCGCTCCGACTGCCGTGCACAGGAGCACCTGTGGCGGCCGACCAGGTGCCGGACCCACGCGTTCCCGAACTCAGTGTGACGCGGTGGACTCCGGCTGGACCGTCCAGAACTGTGCCAACGCGCTCTGCTTGAACGGAGCCGGGCTCACACGCAAGTCTCCGGCGAACGGCCGGTCGAGGACCACCACCAACAACGGCCACTGCTGCTCCACCACGGCGTGCAGGTAGTCGCTGACCGCCGTGTTCATCCGGGCCCGGTCGGGCTCGGGAAAGGCACGGCGTCCCGGACGATCCGGGACGCCGCGGTAGCCTCGGTGGCGACCACGGTCTCGGTGGTCTCCAACTGGGTCCAGAGGTTGACGATGACGAACGCGAGGATGATTCCGTAGATCGTCCCGAACATCCCCAGCACCACCCCGACCATGTCGTTGTGCTCCCCGCGGACCAGCGCCGGATACCGGCGAGTCGTCAGGACGCCTCCGACGGAGGCGAGGACGACGACCCCACCGACGACCGCCACGGCCAGGCCGAACGTCGGGAGATGGTTCAGCGGCCAGAGTTCCACGGAACCGAATCCGTCGCGTACGGTGCCGGTGGCCGGGGAACTGCCGTCATGACCACAGCCGGGCGCTTCAAGGGCATCTTTCGGACGAGGTGAACAGGGGCTGCGGCTGCTCCGGTCCGAACTGTGCGTGTGGGTTCAGCGGGACCAGTCCGAAGCCGTCCCGCAGGTGATGCCTCATCGAGGCGCTCGGCCGACGGCCTGGGGGAAGTGGAAGAGGCCTGTCGGGTCGTACCGGCGTTTGACCTCGGTGAGGCGGCGGTAGTTGTCGCCGTAGTAGGCGTGCTGCCAGCCGGTCAGGTCCGGGTCGGGGAAGTTGACGTACGCGGTGCGGGTGTTCAGGCGGCGGCGCAGGGTGTGGTGCATCGCACCGGTCTGGGCCAGGAGATCGTCGACCTGGCCGGGTGGGGTTCCCGGCTTCCAGTGGGTGCCGATGTCGATGACGAAGGTGGCCGCGCGGTGCGGGTAGGCGGTCTCGTCGGGGCGGGGCCGGTCTCCGGCGCCGCCCATGGCGAAGAGGGTGACGTAGCCGGTCGCCGCAGTGGGGCCGGGCTGCCAGGTGCGGGTCCACTCGACGATGTCGGCCACGGTGTCGGGAGTCGGCCACCGGTCGGGGACGAGGGACTTGGAGGCGTAGCAGTCCTGGGCGCCCGGGCTTTCCATGAGGTAGTCCTGGGCGGTCCAGAAGCTGCGTTCCTGGATGAACTGCTTCGTCGGGCGCAGCCGCTGCAGCGGGGCGAGGAGTCGGCGCAGGATGTGCTCGGGGCCCAGGTGCTGGCCGAGGAGCCACAGGGTGGCGGTGCCGTCGCCGGCGTTCTTGAAGCCGATGCGGACATCGACGTCGTCGTTGTGGTCGGTGTCCAGGATGTGCTGGATCCGGTCGATGACGGCCTGGCCCGCGGTGAGGGGGAAGACCAGGTCGAAGACGGTGGCGCGCAGCCGGTCGACGGGTACGGCGTCGAAGACGAAGCCGGTGTTGATGCCGAAGTTGCCGCCCGCGCCGCCGCGGCAGGCCCAGAACAGGTCGGGGTTCTCGTCGTCGGCGGCGCGCACGAGGGTGCCGTCGGCCAGGACGACGCGGGTCTCGACGAGCCGATCGCAGGTCAGGCCCCACTTGCGGTCGTTGAAGCCGAGACCGCCGCCGAGGGTCAGTCCGGCCACACCGACGCCGGGGCAGCGTCCGCCCGGGAAGTACAGGCCGGCGTCGCGGGCGGCGTACACGTCGGAGTTGGTGGCGCCGCCCCCGAGCCGCAGCCGACGGCCCTCGGGCGTGACCCCGTTCATCGCGCGCAGGCTGATGACCAGGCCGGGCGTGGTGGAGTATCCGGCGTAGTTGTGGCCGCCGGAGCGCGGCGCGAAGGGCACCCGATGGTCGGCGCACCAGCGGACCGCCACGCGTACGTCGTCCTCGGTGGCGCAGGCGAGCACCCCCGCCGGGGCGATCGAGGCATACCGCAGGTTGTCGGGCGCCGCCTGGAGCGGGTAGTCCCGGTCGCCGGGGCGGTAGAGCCTGGCGGCGGGGCTCAGCTGTCTGCGGAGCTCCTGCCAGGCGGCGGGTTCGGGACCTTGCTTCGTGCGGGAGGCGGCGGCCGAGCTGGTGAGTTCGGCGGAGGTCAGCGCCGCGCCGGCGGCGAGCGCGCCGACGCGCAGGAGAACTCGTCGACCGATCGTCATGATGCCCCCGTTCCGGGCGCTTCGCGGGCCCGTCCCGTGTCGCACAGCGTCAGGTTGGGGCAGTGCCGGGTGGTCGAACACCCGGACACTCCGCATGCGAACGCAATTCACGCGAATGGCCCGGGCCGGTAGCCTCCCGGCCCGGTCGGACGACCTCGTCCGGCGGGCTCCACTGCACACACTCGTCGGATTCCCTTGTTCCATCCCGATCTCCAGCGCCGACTCGACGAACGCGCCCTCGCCCGCGTTGGCCTCGTCCCGGGCGGCACCGCCGGCGAAGGTCCGCCGGACACTCCACAACGACGATTGCCCGATGGCGGGGGAGTGGGGCCGCATCCTCCGGCGGCACAGGTCGCCGCACTCCGGCCGGGGGACGGGATCGGTCATCGGCCGAGCCGACGGCGGGTTGGCCGCCCGGACCGTCACGCCCGCCCCGGGCTCGCCAGGCGGGGTCCGGCCGGGCTATTCCCCGGCAGACCGGATCCCGGCCGCCCGTGGGCCATCGTCGCAGACCCCGCCGCCCACGACCGCATCGGCCGACAACGGGCTGACGAAGACCGTGGACGCCCGCCCGTGCAATGACATCGGGGCTGACGTGGTCGGCGGCGTTGCGACGTGGTGTCCGGCTCCCCGCACTGTCCTGCCGGTGGAATCACACCTGTACGGGCCGGCGGGGCTCGGCGCTTCGGTGCTTCTACCGGCGGGTCGGCTGCCCCGTTCAACCCGCCCGGAGAGCCCGCACCGCCGGGCCGGGTCGACGAAGACCGCCTCACCGCCGGGCGGCCCGCCGATGGGGCGGTCGCCAGCCGGATGACGCGTCGCGTCGAACGGTCGTACACCACGGCGGCGTTCCCTTGCCGGTCGAGTGCGCACGATCACCTGGGCTCACCTTCGTGCCCGTCCGGACGCCATCGCCGCCGACGCCTCCATTAGCCCCGAACCGTGCAGTGAGGTCGCCGGGGCGAGAGAGAGGCAGGCCCCGTCATGCAGGCCGAGGAACACGTCGGATCGGGTTGGTTCCGGGCGATCGCGCCAGGCACGGAAGCGGCATCTGATGGACGGTCAGATAAACCAGATGACGGCAGCCGCAATGATCAGCCAACTCACCACTCCCAGGACGATCGCCGGTAGCAATGTCCTGATCAGACTCGGTTCGTTCACATGTGCACTCTAGGGCGAGAAGTGGAGCTTCTTGCCCAGCATGTTGGGGAGATTCGTGTAGCACCCGAGGAAAATCGCCGAGTGTATCCGGATTGACACTCACGGAGTGCGTGATGACTTCCTGTCGGGGCGCGTGGTTGATGGGCCGCGCGCCCTCTGCCCGGGCCGCAGGCGGATCGGTTTCGGCTGGTCGGGCTAATCCCAACTCCTCACTCAGCCATGTGTGTTCGTGGACGGCGTGTCGTTGCGAGGGTGAAATCTCGATCCGCTTTGATGGGTTTACGGCCTTCTGTAGCGCGTACGGTGTGCGGCGGCCGTCCGCCGGGCCGACGCTGCTGCGGACGCACGGAGCAGTGCGGTGGCGCCGGCTGCGCCGGCCTTGTGTGGGCTACCGCAGCTCTGGCCGGGTGGGGATTGCCACCGGTTCCCGGAAGTGCACCGGGCCGATGATGTGCGCACGGTCGACTTGCGCGCAGGTTCCCTGCCGCAGCGGATAGGAGACTTCGGGATGAGAAGACGCAGCTTTCCGGCCGGCGGTGCGACGGTGGCCGGCATCACCACCGGTGCAAGAGCTCAGCCTCCGACACCGCCGACCGTGCCATGAGCCCGATGAGCGTCAGCGTCAAGGACTCCGGTGCTGTGGGCGACGGCGTCGCGGACGACACCGTCGCTTCATCCAGGTCGACGAAGGCTGCTCGAACGTCGCCGTCCTGGGCGTCCGCGCCAAGGGCCTGGCCACCAGGTTTGCGGCCGGTACCACCCGCGTGCTCTGACGTCCGGCAGGCTGAAGGACGGGATTCGCACCGCGGTTGGCCGACCGCCTCGACGGGTCTCCCGTCTCCACCGCGCCGCGCCGACCCGCAGGCCCGGTCCTCCCTGCGCTCGGCCGGACGTTCGGCCTGTTCGCCCGTCCGAGAGTCAGGCCGTGGCGTGCTCGGCGTTCGTGTCGCGGGTGGTCGCGGTCGTGGACGTCGGGCAGTTCCCGCAGGTCCGTTCCTGGGATCGGAGCGGACCGGGGCCGTCCTGAGTGCCGCGGTCCGAGAAGGGCTGGAAGGTCGGCTCGAAGCCGCCGGTCCGGCGCGTGGCGGCGGATGCCTGGCGGCCTTCCGCTTCGGAACGGTGGCGGACCGACACCGTCCGGCGTGGTGGTCGGATCCGTTGCCGCTGATCGAGGACAGGTAGCGGCTGAGGGCTTGTGAACCGGCCTCCGCGACACGTGCTGCGGTGCGGCCTTCCCAACAAAGGTTTCGCCGGGCGGTGTTGAGGGCGAGGACGGCCCTGATCAGCGCGTGGGCCCCGCTGGACCACGGTGACCTGCCGGCGGGCGTACCAGCGTTCGGCTCGGCTCGCTCGCCGCGCGCGTACTCCGAGCAGGCACATGGTGCGGGCTCGGGTGTCGGGGGAGTTGCAGACGGGGACGCCGCGGGGCTCCTTGACGAGGCAGTAGGATCTCCGGCCCCGTGCGTCGGCTCGCGGCGTGCGGATCCCGCGGCCGCTTCCCCACTCTTCGGTGGGAGCGGCCGCGGGAGACGGGTGTCAGGCGAGAGTGATCTGCGCCTGGGCCTCGGCAGCGGGGCTGCATGCGAGCACCGCGAACACGTCGACCGGTCCCGGCTGCCATACGGCGCCCAGGCCCGTCGGTTCGGCGGTCAGCTCGACGGCCACCGTCTGCGGCGCACCGGTGCAGGTGACGTCCGCGGTCGCCCAGCCCCACACGGGGACCAAGGACGAACCGTCCTGCCGCGCAGTGACGAAGACGGAGTGCTGCTCCCCGAGGGGGCAGGTGACCGTGAGGTCGACATCGAGCTCGGTGGGGTCCTCGGCGGAGATCTGCGCACCGGAGATCGAGAGCGAGGACGAGGTCGGAACTGTGGTGCCCGCCCAGCTGGGCGCCGCGACGACGGCTTGGAGAGCGATGACGGAGGCGACGCCGGCAGCGCGAAGAACAGGACTGAATCGCATGATGCAAGTTCTTTCTGGTTATGGGGTGTTGAGGGACGCCGATGGCCGGCGTCCGCTCTGCCAGGCTCGACCGGCGCCCTGAATGTCGCAACTTTTAGTGCAATGTCAACTTCAGAGTGTGATGGCTCCGGGTGTCCGAACTGGGCAGCCCGTTCGGCGTTGATGCCGCGCGGACGTCAGGCAGAAGCGCCTGGGGCCGGGGTTGTCGGCCGCCGTGTCGGTGGGGGCGATGGGCGATGGGCCGAGCGGTCTTCCGTGCGATGCGGGCCCTCAGGCCGCTGACGATCTCGCGGCGGCTCCTGCCCTTGACGGTGCGTCGTTCCAGGCAGCCCTGGATGCCTGATCCCATCGAGCGTGTTCGAGAGAAGGCCGGTGCGCGGGTGGCCGTTTGCCCGCCGGTCGGCGGTCCCCCGGGAGATCACGTCGACGACGAAGGCCGGATGGACCCTGCCGGACCCCGACGGCGGCGAAGGTGACACCGCGGCGCCGGTACCTCAGGTAAGTCTGTTCACGTGGAGACCGGCAGGTCGGCCGGTGTCGGCCCCTGGCAGGAGCGGGGCATGGACCTCGGTCTGGGCGCACCCACGTGCGCAGTGTCACTGCGGCCGCCCCCCGCCGGCCGGCGCGGCTTTGCCGGGTGGCCCCTCGATGGACGTGACATGACGCCATCTCCCCATGAAGCGGAGTCTCCGAACACAGCAGGATCCAGCCGTACTTCAAGTCTTCACCAGCCGAGGAATTCTGGGTGCTCGCGATGGCTCCGGGCCGGGAGTGCGGCGTTCTGGGTAAATTCGGGAGCACGCCGGCACAGTGGGTTCGCGCACCGATGGGCAGGCGCTCACCAGAATCTCCGAGTGGTTCAACTCTCGACGATCTGATGAGATTTGGGAGCGTGCTCTCGAAGTAGTACGTCAAGTCGCAGCGGTGCGGCATTCCCGGCGGATCTCCGCACCCAGCGCTCAGTGACCCATTGGTGCAAGGCTTTCATTCCGCCGCCACGGATGAGTTGACACCCTTGTGCGCCTGGCATGAATGTCTGAATGACGAACAGCGGAGGCCCTTCCACGCTCCGGCAGCGCGGTGGTGATCTGGAAGTCGATGCCGCCCCACGCTGTTCCGTCCACACAGTCCACGGTTCGGTCATCGGTTCGGCCTGCCGGGCGACACCGCTCCGTGCGGTCCGGACTAGCTACTCGAGGGAGTTTCCCATGTCCTCCGTTTCCGCCATATCGAGGCCGGGCCGTTGCCTGGTGACCCTGTCCGCCGTACTGCTCGCTCTCGCCGTGGCGGACCCGGCCAGCGCCGCACGAGATGGCCGACCTGCCGACGCGGCTGGGCCGGCTTGGTCCGGGGCGGTCACGGGCGGGAGGTCGCTCGTGTTCGACGAGGAGTTCGACGGTCCCATCGCCTGGGGGGAGCGGTGGGTCGGTGATTCCACCAGCGCTTTCCGGTACGGGGACCACAACCCGGGGGACGACAAATTGGACTGGCTCAGCCCGTCGGCGGTCACCGTGGCGGACGGGGTCGCCACCTTCACCGCGAGTCCGGGCACGCGGACGTTGGAGAACGGAAGACAGTCCTGGACCACCGGACTCCTCACCACCGAGGGCTCCGCCGAGGACTTCATGGTCCGTGTCGGGGACTATGTGGAGACTCGTGTCAAGCTGCCGTCGGCTGCCGGCGCTTGGCCCGCCCTCTGGACGTGGTACAACGGCACGAACGAGATCGACTCGTTCGAATACCATCCCGACAATCCGGACCTCTTGGAGCTCACCAACGGCCTCCGCCGTGTGGCGTTCTCCTATCGGAACCCGGCCGTCGTCCGCCCGGGCGACTGGGTGGACATCGGTGTCCGCTACGGCCAGGACTGCAACGATTGGTACGTCGACGGAGTCAAGGTGTTTTCCGACAACGTCGGTACGGGTGGCGGCTGGGCCGCCTATCTCATTCTCAACCTGTCCGTGGAGGCCGGCAGGTACCACCAGCCACCTGCGGATCTGACCCCATTCACGTACGCGGCCGACTACGTCCGCGTCTGGCGCTGACCGGCCGCGTCCAGCCCCGGGCCGGTTACCCCGGTTGCGGACACGAGTTCCGAGAGGGGACCGCGCGCCGCACCGGACGGCCTCCGCTCAGCGGACTTCGAGCGCCGTGAGGGCGAAACCGGCTCCTTCCATGCGGCGAGGTTGTGCAGCCCGGCCGTGCCGAGCATCGCCGTACGGACACCATCGCCGTCGGTCGGACGGCAGTCACGAAGGATCCTCCATGTCCTCATCCGAGCGACGACGTGCTCGACGCGTGCTCGGACCTGCCACGGCGGAGGCGGGGATGCCGAACAGCAGACCGAGCTGACGCAGTGGCAGGTCGGTCGGTGAGGACGCGGTGACCAGCACCCCAACCGGGCGCGGCAGCAGCTGCCTGCGCTTGACGAGTCGGGTTCCTGCCCTGCCGACGATTGTCTGCGCGCAGGGTTGCTGCATGCGGCCTCCATTAAATGGTAGGCATTGTCCGTGCTACATGAAATTCCCCGAGGTCGGCGTGAGCCGTCCGCCGTCAAGGTCGAATGCCCGCGCCCGCCGCGGGGAATTTTATTAGCAAACTGGAGGTCAAGCCGGAGCAATGTAGCAGGGTGCTCCGTGAAACTCCCCGGCCGCCGCCCTGGCCACCGCTGTGCCGGTACCTCCTGGGAGTTCGTCGCTTCTCGTGCTCCGGGGATCGGGTGCTGGTGCATGCCGTAGCAGGCTAAACAAAATTCCCCGGCACGTCACCGGCGGTGGCGTGCAGAAACAATTCTCCGGGAGGTTGCAGAATCGAATCTCCCCGAACGTGCGGCGAAGATCGTGTAGGCGCTCTGTGAAACTACTCAGAGGGGCGCGAAGCCGGCGCAGAACCCCCCTGATCTGCGTGTTATGCAGTCGTCGCGTGCTATATTTCCGGCCTCCTTTGTTTGTCATCAATTCAGAGCCTGCATGGCGTGGGCCGGATTGCGAGAGGCCTAGTGCTTACCAGAGAGGAATACGCGGAGGCGCGGAGACTGTACGGCGAAGGTTGGTCGCTTTCGGCGATCGCCAGGTCCCTGGGCCGCGACCGCAAGACGTTGAGGTCCTACCTGCTCGGGGGACGGACCCCGGGCGTCAGGAACTCCCCGCAGGACGCGTTCGGTCAGTTCGTTCCGTACTGCCGACAGCGTCTGCGCGACGACCCCCACCTCGAGGCGACCGTCCTCCTCAAGGAGGTCACCGACCTCGGATACCGCGGCGGGTACTCGACGCTGACCCGGGCACTGCGCAGGCACCGTCTACGGCCGGTCTGTACGCAGTGCCGATGCGCTGGGCCGAACCAGGAGACTGACACCACATCGACTGCCGGTGACGAGCTGCGCTTCACCTGGCTCAAGCTGCTCGACCCTCCACCGCTGTGGGGCGTCGGCAGCCACGCCCACGTCCTGATCGGAGCTCTGCCGAGCGGCCTCTGGCGGGCGAGCCTCGCCGAGAACGAGGACCTGGCCCAGGTCATCGAGGCCGTCGATCTGGTTCTCAGACGGTTGGGCCGGACCGGCCGCTACTGGTGGTTCGACTCGGTACCGGCGGTCAACTGCCGCACCAGCGGCAAGGTCAAACCCGAACTCGTCCAGGTCGCCAGGCACTACGGCGTCGACCTCGGCACCAACTCACTTCGCCCCGCCACTCCGTCCCCTCCCGCCCCCGACCCGCTGCGCCCCATCGAGGACTTCTGGTGGCGTACCGTCCGCCCCGACACCCGCCTCCACGTCGCACAGGAGAGCCTGGACCACTTCGCCGCCTGGCTTGACTCACGGCACTCGGCGGCCGGAAGCTCCGAGCGACCGGGCGACGTGGTCGGCGGTGGCCACGATGCACGGACGCATGGCCCTGGGCCGCTTCCACCCCCGTTCCCCGCCACGATCCGGGTCGCCCGGACCGTTGCACCGCACGACCTCGTCTCGTTTCGCGGGAACTACTACGCGGTACCACCCGGCCTCGTCGGCGCCAGAGTCGACGTGAGCTGGCGTCTGGACGAACCCCACCTGTCGATCTCCACCACCGGTGGAGCCGTCATCGCTCGTCACGCCGTCGCACCTCGCGGCGCCGGCCGAATCGTCGTCGGCCCCGGGCACACCATCACGCTCGAACACCCCCAGGGCCGCCGTCAGAGCGACCGTACGCCGTGCAACGGCAGGACACGCCTCCCACCCTCCCCGGAGGCACTCGTCCACGCTCGGGCATTCCGCTGAAAGATCGAAGGGCACGCGGGTCCGTCAACAGGACGGCACCGGCCCGTGATCGGTGGTGACCCTCGGAGGATCGGACAAGGACGGTGCCGTGGCGAAAGCGGGCGAATCCGGCCCGGCGGTGCATCTGCCGAGTGATCCTCCCGGTGTGGGCGTCGACCCCGTCGGTGCGGCCGTTGTGGTGAGCCCGACGGGGTCGGCGTCGACGGCGGCGCGTTTGAGTCCGAGGCCGTCGGTCGAGGAGGACGGGTGAGGAAAGTCGGCCTGCGGACGACGGTGATCCACTCGGTGAGCCCGCCGTCGTTGCCGGCGCCGGGTGAGGCGTTCGGCGAACGAGTGGACGAGTCATCCCGGGGCAGGCGGCGGTGAGAGTCCGTAACAGACGGTGGGAGGCGGCGCCGAGCACGATCACGCCCACGCCTACGCCTACGCCGAGGCCGACGGACGAGTCGGTCGCGCTGATCCTCGGCGACAACATCTTCCACGGCAGCGGCCTCGACAGCCGGCTGGCACAGCACACCGACCCCAAGGGCGCGCTGGTCTTCGCCTACCCGGTGGCCGACCCGACGGCTACGGCGTCGTCGAGTTCGACGCCGCCGGTCGGGTGCTGTCCATCGAGGAGAAGCCGGCCGTGCCGAAGTCCCGGTACGCGGTACCGGGACTGTACTTCTACGACAGCCAGGTAGTCGAGACCGCGCGCGGCTTGCGGCCCAGCACCCGGGGCGAGTTGGAGATCACTGCGGTCAACGATGCCTATCCGGAGGCCAGGGGGCTACAGGTGACGAAGTTCGACCGCGGCACGGCCTGGCTGGACACCGGGACCTTCGTCTCGATGGTGCAGGCATCGGAATTGCGTCCGGATCACGACCGTCGCCTTCGGCACGGGCCACTCATCGCTGACTCGGTGTCTGCGCACGTTCCCGGTCCCGCCACCATCGACAAGTCGTCGGCGTGGGCCGACCGGAGTCGCGCCCGGTGAGACCGCGGTCGTCCCGCGGCCCTCGGACGAGCACCGCGGGGAGCCGGTGGGGTCAGCAGCGACCGGCCGGTTCGGAGACCGAGCAGTGGTTGAGGGTGAAGGAGTTGGAACTGTCGCCCTCGTTGTCGACCAGGTCGGCAGGTGAGTTGCCGGACGCGTGATTGCCGCCGACGGTGTTCCGGGTGTTGGCGACGCCGACCAGACTGTGGAAGAAGACGATGCCACCGGACATCGGTGAGTCGCCGACGTTGTCGCGGACCTCGTTCTGCGTCACCGAGACGTCGTCGGCACCGGTGAGGAGGATGCCGGTGCCCTGCATGTGCGAGAGCCCGGCGTAGGGCACGCAGTACTGGTTGTTGGCGATGACCCGGTTGCGGGTGACGCTCAGCGAGCCGGCCCGGGGCACGGTCTCGTCGCCGACGACGAAGACGCCCCCGCAGTTGCCCTGGATGTCGTTCTGCTCGACGCTGAGGTTACGCAGGCGGCGGACGGCGACGCCGATCCGATTTCCGGTGAGACGGTTGCCACTGACCACGGTGCCGCCGGTGTCGACAGCGCCGTTGCCCTTGCTGTCCACGACATTGGCGAGGAAGATGCCGGACTGGCCGTTGCCGGTCGACTCATTGCCGACGATCACGGCGCGGGTGGACCTCTCCTGGCTGATGCCCTGCTGGCCGTTGTCGTGGACGTAGGTGGCGCGCACCGCCATGCCGTCGGTCGAGGAGGCCGTCATGCCGTTCTTCCGGAAGCCGGTGACGGCGAGAGCCTCGATGGTGATGCCCCGGAGGGGGTTCTGGTCGGTGCCGAAGATGCAGAGACCGTGCCCGGCTGCCGCACAGGCCGGGTCACCGGCAGTGCCGAGGGCCGCGTCGCCCGGGGTGATGACACTGCTGGGACCGGCGCCGCGAAGGGTGAGACCGGACGTGGTGATTCGGACACTGCCCAGGTAGGTGCCGGGGAGCAGCTGGACGGTGTCACCAGGGAGCGCCGAGTCGACGGCTCGCTGAATCGACTCGCCGGGCAGCACCACGTGCAGGCGGCCGGTGGCGTGAGCCGGCGGCGCCGCACCCAGCACGGCCAGGACGGTGGTGAGGGAGGTCGTGGCGGCGGCGGTGGCTGCGGCCAGGTGGTGGACTCGACGCCTGGGCATGAGTAACGACCTGCTTTCGTGGCTCGTGGGGTGCCGCACGGTGGCACGGCGTGCTCGGCCGATGGCTGCCTGTGTCGGTGCCCGGCTCGCACCGACGCTAGAGGCACTGCCCGGGGGTTGCCACCAGGGCTGGGCCGGCGGACTGACGGGACGTCGACCGGCGCGATGTGCGGCGGCCGGCCGGGCATCAGGCGCTCACTGAAGGCGGCCACCTCCAGCTCGGCAGGTGGCCGGACCTCCGCGCCTCCGAAGACGGCCGACCCGGGGAACGGCGCACCATCAGGCCGATCCGATCCTCAGCCGGTGGGCGGCTCCTCGCGCTTCGCTTGCCGATCACCTCGTTCTGTTCAGCCGGCAACGATCTGCGGCGGATGCCGAGCGGGTGAGGAGTTTCGAGTCCTCATCAACAACGCAACTGGTGACCGCCGTTCACCTCGGCGGCGTGCGGGACACCGGGGGCCGTGCCAAGCTGACGGTGATCCGGGACCGACGGCTGTACGCGGGGGCTGGTCGACGACAGCGGCGGCAGCGACAAGAGCCGCCCACGGGGGGCACACCCGTACCGGGCGCCGGCCCTGCGCTGTCCGACCCGTGCCGTCCTCCGAGATCTCCAGGCATCCCACCCGAGCCACGGGTAACCGCAACTGACGACTAGGAGAAGTCGCGTGCAGAACATCAAGGTTCACGGACAGCAGGGATCGTCGAACGCCTGTGAGGGCGCGGCCGAGCCCCCGCAGGGGACGGCCCACCAGCCGACGGACCCGCAGGCGCAGCACCGGATGATGGACCTGCTGCACGGCGCTCTGGTCACACAACTTCTCGTTGTAGCAACTGAGTTCGACGTGGCGGAGATCATGGCCGGCGGGCCGGTGCCGGTGTCGGAGCTCGCTCGCCGGTGTGGGGCGCACCAGCGATCACTGCACCGGTTGTTGCGGGCGCTGGCTTCCCAGGGCGTCTTTCAGGAGGTGGAGCCCGGGACGTTCGCCTTGACCCCACTGGCCGAGACGCTGCGCGCCGACGTGCCCGGGTCGGTACGGGCATGGATCAGGTTCTGGGGAATGCCCGAGAAGCTCCAGGCCATCAACGCGCTGTCCTACTCGGTGCGGACCGGCCGTCCGGCGTTCCCGCACGTAAACGGCACGGAATGGTGGTCACACCTGGCCGCCCACCCTGATCACGCCGAACTCTTCAACGACGCGATGGGCGACATGGCCAGGCGCGTGCACGCCGTGGCGGTGGAGAGCTGTGACCTGACCGACGCGAGGCGGGTGGTCGACGTCGGTGGCGGGCAGGGGCATCTGCTCGCCACGATCCTGCCGCGCCACCCGGAGCTGCGGGCCACCCTGCTGGACCAGCCGTCGGTGATTCGTGGGGCGAAGGCGGTGCTGGAGGCGGCCGGAGTCGCCGACCGGGTGGACCTGGTCGGCGGGGACTTCTTCGACAGCGTCCCGCCGGGCGCGGACACCTACCTCCTATCGATGATCCTGCACGACTGGGACGACGAGCAGTGCATAACGGTGCTCGACATGATCCGCCGGGCGATGGCGCCCGGTGCCCAGGTCGTCGTGATCGACGCGATCGTGCCGGAGGGCAACGCACCGCACGACGGGAAGCTGCGGGACACCGTCATGATGGCACTCCACCCGGGCCGGGAACGCACCGAGGCGGAGTTCACCGCGATGTTCGCCGCCGCGGGTCTGCGTCACGTCTCGACCACGGGGCTGGCCTCCTCGACAGGCCTGCTGGTCGCGCGGGCCTGACCGGCGGCGGGGCGTCGGCGACGAGTTCGAAGGACGGCAACGACGCGCTGCCTCCGGAGTGATTCGGCGAGGAGGCGAGTTCCAGGGGCCGGGGGAGTGGCATCCGCTCGTGGGACAGTCGCCAAGCAGTCCGGGGCCGACGTCCTTCGCTTCGCCGAGCACGCCTCCCTCGGCGGGGACGCCCGGCGAGGGCCCGGTTTTCGAACTGAAGGACTGCGAGAATCCGCCCCTCTTTCCGGCACCGAGCCTCTCTGGGGCGAACGAATGGCAGGGTGGCGTGATGACACTGCTGAGATGTTCGCTCGCGGCAGTCGCGATAGTCTCACTGGCGTTGCCGTTGGACGCGAGTCAAAAGGATGGCGCCGGCCCGAAAGGAATTCCTGGGGTTTGGTCGCTCGACTGGTCCGACGAATTCTCCGGAACGCAGGTCGATCTGGGTCCATGGAACGTGGCCGGCCATGCGCCGAGCGGGGCGATCAACTGCTACGACTCCAACCAGGCCAGGGTGTCGGGAGGATTGCTGCACTTGATATTGGAGCACCGCACCGATACGTGTGCCGACGGATCCCAGACGCGCCCCTACGTGTCCGGCAGCGTCTCTGCCAAGAAGACATTCACGGCGGGGGCCTTCGAAGCAAGGGTCAATGTTCCTGCGGCCCCCGGCGGTCTGATAGCGAACTTCCCTGCCTTCTGGCTGGTCGCATGGCCGGCCGTGGGTGAGATAGACATATGGGAAGGCTTGGCCGAGTCCGGCAGCTGCTGGTCCGTGCATCCTCAGCCGAACGATCAGGAACCGGCGGGATGCGCGGCGCCGACCACCGGATGGCACACCTTCGGCGCAGAGTGGACGGCTGGGAAGCGCGTCGATGTGTACTACGACGGGCGGATGGTCGGATCAATGCCCTGGACGGGGGGAGCTGCTCAGTATCCCGTTCTCGACAACGCTGTTGCGGATTGGTCCTCGATCATCGTACCCGCCGACCTCCAGGTGGACTATGTAAGGCACTGGATCAAGTGACGGACGATGCCGCAAGAATGGGATGCGTGTCGAGTGTCTGGGCAAGGCGTCGATTTGTCGGATCTCGTGGGCCGTGGGCATGACTTTGTGTTCTGGCGGCCGGGTGCGGCCTCTGCGCCCGCCCGCTGTGCAGTGGCGCGGCGTGTCCCGGTGGGGTGCAGCCGTTGCTCCTCCGGTCAGCCGGTCGCGTCATGGCCGGCGATTCAGGCAGAGCTTCGATGTCCGTCCCCTCGTTGCGGCCCGGTGTCCTTCCGCCGACCAACGCCGCCCGGCCCTCCCGACCAAGAAGAGGCCCGCGTGAACGCCCCGGACCACGAAGTCGAGATCCGGCACTGAGCGTGGATACTGCGCTACGCCGGCCGGGCGGCACCGCGTCGCGCTGCAGAGCTTCGTGCCCTCGTCCGGCACCGGCGGCGCCACTGGAGCACCGATGGGGAGGAGCGTCGCTGGAGCACCGATGGGGAGGAGCGTCGCGGCCTGCCGCTGCTCGCCGGCCTCGGGGGCGTGGGCGCCGAAGGCGGGGGCGCAGCAGACGCGCGCCTGACGGTGTGACGAGTGCACGGTGGCCGGCCTGGTGGGATGAGTCCATGCGTGCGCTGCCTGCCTGGTGCGGCCGGCCGGCAGGGGGGTCTCGGCAGATGCGTCAGTGGTTATCGGGCGAAGCTTTGGTGGTGACTTCGTACAGGCCTGGCCCGACCTTGCGGTAGTGGCCACCGGCTGCCTCGGCGAGGCGGGCGCGCGTGACGTCCTGGCGGTCCACGGAGAGTCCGGGAGGGATGTCGACGTACTGCCGGACGAGCGTGGTTTCCTCCGGGGTCAGTTCTGGCTCGGACATCGCATTGGCCCTTCCGTGGTGATGTACTGACGGGTCGACACGACTGCCCTCAGGGTGCGGCAGTGCGGTCGGCGAGGGAGACGAGCTGGTCGAGGCCGTGTCCGTGGAGAGCCCGGCGGGCGGCGGGAGCGGCGCCGCGGACGGCGACGGGCAGGTGGTCGCGCGCGGCTGTGCGGGCGGTGCCGATGTGCGGGGCGGGTTCCCGCCAGTCCACGCTCCGCGGAGTGCTCGCGCGCACGAGCTGAACCGGTCCATGTGCGCCGACAACGCCAGGCCGTGGCCCGTCACCCGTCACTCCCGATGCCGGCTGCGCCCGATCGAGGGGAATGACGTGGCGAGAATCCTTCGCATTCCTTGGCCTCACTGGTTCGTGAACGTTGGGTGGGGCGGCCCGGACCTTTCCGGATGCAAGCGCGATGCATCCGGACAGCTACTAAACGTAACGGCCCGCGCAGGGGAATGCAACCATGGGGCGGCCGGAGTCCTCGAGCTGGCTGAAATTCCTCCGACATCGGCACCGGTGCTGGTCGGTCGGAGCCGTCGGGGTCGTGAATTTCCCCACCCGCCGCTCGCGATAATTCCCCGCCCGGTGTCCATTCGTCAGAGGTCCCCCCGTGGGAATGTGGGGTTTTCTCGCCGAGATGATCTTCTCGGGTCGTGGCGAGCCGCCGGTGTCGGCGCCCGGTCGCAGGCATCTGCCCTCGCTCGGGCGGGAAGACGCGGCGGTGGCACTCCCGCCGTCGGTGATCCTCCGGACCCAGGAGCGGAGCAGCCCTCGGGGGCACGAAACCTCCCACCGGTGAGCCGGTCTTGCTCGCGCAATGTCCCACCCCGTGACTGCGAAACTCCCCGCCGGGGCGAGGCGTGCGTGTCGGGATGGGCGCTGTCCTCGTCGCCAACCTCGCGCTGTCGGCGCTGAGCACGCTGGATGGCGAACCGAAGGCACGGTCTGGTCCGCCGGGACCACCGAGGGTGCGTGCGTAGCCGCCGGACGAGGCCTGTTGGCTCGCCGTCCATAGGCGCGCGCCCGGATGCGGCCGGCCCGGTCTTCCGCCGCCGCTATCCACACACCCCTGTGACCACGTCACGACCCGTACAACGCCACCCGAAGTACTACGGGCGGACGGCTGGGCCGTCGTGCCGATTGGGCGTCCTCTTCGGCCTGGCCAACCAGGTCGTGCTCGCGGCGATCGCCACCGGCCTGATCCTCATCACCCTGTGGGGCTACCGCATGTGGTGGCAGCGCCGTCCCACCCGCGCGGACCGGGCTGCCACGCTGGGCGCCCCGCCCGCCCGCGGCGCCTGGCGCGCCGTCCCGCTGCCGCTGCTGATCGTCGGCATCCCGCTGGTGGTGGCACTCGGCTGGGCGGTGCCGGTCCTGGGCGTCACGCTCGCCGGCTTCATCGTCACCGACATCGTCGTCGGCCTGATCCGCAGGCCCCGCGGCGGCGCGTGATCCCCGCTCTGTAGAGCCGACCGTCGAGCGGCGTGGCGGCCGCCCCCGAGCCGGCAGGCCGGGACGGCCGCCTCGGCCGTTTCACGAATGGGTCCACATCGGGCCGTGCCGACGGCCGGTCAGGTGCCGACGGACGCGACCCGGTCCAGGACACCGGCCTTCGCCTGGGCGACGAGGTCGCGGAACTGGTCCTCGCTCATCTGGATCCGCTGGCCGAAGTCGTCGGTGATCCGTACCCGCCGATCCTCCGGCGCATCCGGATCGAGGAACAACTGCGGGCAGCCGCAGTTGCAGTTCCCGCAGAAGGTCGCGACCGGCTCGGGCCCTGTAGCGCTCATGTCCCACCTCGTGATCGATGTCCCACTCTGCGTCACACCAGGTACTCGATGCCCAGCGGAGAGCCGTGGGGAAACCCGGTCGGCAGCGCTCCGTCGCCCGGGCCCGGGCCCGACGTGGTGCGACACCGTCACGTCACTGTGCCGGGAGCCGCGGCGTGCGCGGCGGCACTGTGCGCCGGCTGCCCGTCGTCTCGAAGGCCGCGGCGAGGGTCAGCAGGGCGGTGTCGTCGTAGGCGCGGCCCGCGAAGGTCAGTCCGACGGGCATGCCGGTGTCCGCCATGGTGCCCATGGGCACGGTCACCGTCGGGATGCCGAGGTGGCGGGGCACCAGGTTGCCGTTCGCGACCCAGACGCCGTTGCGCCAGCCGAGGTCGGCGGACGCCTCGGAGACGTCCATGTCCGCGGGGCCCACGTCGGCGACCGCGGGGAACACGACCGCGTCCAGGCGCAGTTCGTCCATCCACAGTTCCAGGTCGACCCGGCGCGTCTCCTCGAGCCCGCGCAGCCCCTGTTCGAGGTGCGGCATGTCGGTGAAGGAGGCGTACGGGCGCTCGCGCACGATGCGCGGGTAGTCGCCGATCGTGTCGTCGAAGCCGGTGTAGCGGTCGGGGAGTTCGCCCTGCTGCTTGGGCCAGATGCGGTCGCCGTCGACCTCGGCCAGGGTGGGGAACGCCGGGTCGCCGTTGGCGCGCAGGAAGTCGTCCCAGGCCCACGCGGACAGGTCCTCGATCTCGAGGGTGAGGAAGCCGCGGCCGACCAGGCCGCGGGTGAGAAGGGAGGGCGTGTCGGGGCGGTCGGACTCGTAGTTCGACACGACGGGGAAGTCGACCTCGACCACCTCGGCGCCGGCGGCCTCCAGGTCGCGGCGTGCGGCTTCCCACAGGGCCATCACCGAGGGGCGTGTCTCGATCCGCCGGCCGGTCTGGCCGCCGATGCCCCCGTCGGGGTTCGTTCCGGCACCGGGGTCGGCGTTGATGTACATCCTGGGCACGCCGACCCGCTGGCCGGCGAGCGCGGCGCGCGCCGTGCGGGCGTCGGCGGGTGCGAGTGCGGGGTAGGAGGCGGGGCGTACCTGCGACGGTGAGGGGAGCGGCACCCACGGCTGTGCGCGCCACAGGTCGCCGCGCGTCTGCGGGTCGTCGGCCACGATGACGTCGAGCAGTTCGAACAGGTCGGCCATGGTGCGGGTGTGCGGGACCACGACGTCCATGGTCGGCACGAGCGGCCAGTTGCCGCGCACGGAGATCACGCCGCGGCTGGGGGTGTAGGCGCACAGCGCGTTGTTCGACGCAGGCGCCCGGCCCGAGGACCACGTCTCCTCGCCGAGGCCGAACGCGCCGAACGACGCGGCCGTCGCGGTGCCCGAGCCGTTGGACGAGCCGGAGCCGTAGGCGCTGGTGAGCCAGTCGGCGCTGTACGGGCTCTCCGCGCGGCCGTACACGCCTCGCTGCATGCCGCCGTTCGCCATCGGCGGCATGTTGGTCAGGCCGATCAGGACGGCCCCGCCCGCGCGCAGCCGTTCGATGGCGAAGGCGTCGCGCTGGGCGACGAGGTGCTCGAACGCGGGCGAGCCGGCCGCGGCGGTCAGTCCCTTCGCGAGGTAGCTGTCCTTCGCGGTGTACGGGATGCCGTCCAGTGGGCCGAGCGTCTCGCCGCGCGCGCGGCGTGCGTCGGAGGCCTCCGCTTCCGCGCGGGCATCCGGGTTCATCACGACCATCGAGTTGAGAGCGGTGGCGGTGCCGGGCCGGTCGTACGCGTCGATCCGTGCGAGGTAGGCGTCGAGCAGCCCGACCGCGGTGGTCTCGCCCTTCTCCAGCGCCGCGCGCAGATCGGCGATACACGTCTCCACAACGTCGAATCCGCGCGTCATGCGGGTGTCTCCTGAGTGGTTGGGGCGGACGGGCGAACCGCCGGGCGACGAACCGATCACACACGCCGGCCGGCACGCCTCCGATCGCACTGACTGGATTTTCAGTCTAGACTACAGATCTAGATCCCAGAGTCGAGGTGAGCCCGTGCCGAAGCCGGAGACCGAGCCCGCGCAGCCGCAGCGCTCCGTCCCACCGGAGGGCGCGCCCGAGCCTGCGCCGAGCGCCGGGACGAAGCCCGCTTCCCGACCGCGTCCGGCCCCGACCCCGGCTCCGGCCCCGGTCGACAGGAAGCGTCAGCCCAGCGGTGACGAGGCGCGGGGGCGGGCGATGCGGGCTGCCATCAGCGTCATCGCCGAGAAGGGCACGGCGGCCGTGCGGATGTCGGACATCGCCGCGCGGGCCGGCATGAGCACCGGGCACATCCTCTACCACTTCGGCAAGAAGGACCGCCTCCTGCTCGAAGTCCTCGCATGGAGCGAGGCGGACCTCGGGGCCCGGTTCCAGCAGGCCGCGGACGAGGCCGCATCCCCTTCCGAGAAACTGGCGCTGTTCGTCCGCTTCTACCTGCCCCGCCACCAGGGTGACGAACGCTACGCGCTGTGGACGCAGGTACTGGCCCAGCGCCACGACGACGCCGGCCGACGACTCCTCACCGCGCTGTCCGACGTGTGGGAGGAGCGCCTGGAAGCCGTCGTTCTCGAGGGCCGGGCCCTGGGCCGGTTCGCCGACGTGGACCTCCCCGAATTCGTCATCAGGGCCGTGGCCATGCTGAACGGGCTCTCCGGAGACGTGATGTTCGGGCGGTCGCGTTGGCAGCATGCCTCCGCGCACGAGTTCGCCCTGTCCGCCCTCGAACGCGAACTGCGCCCGACCGCTCAGGGATGACGACGCGCCTGTGCCTGCCAGGGCGCGGTCGCCCACCGGGCCGCCCGGCGCACCCAGGGCGGCCGTCCCCGTCCACCCCGACCCGGGCCCGGTAACGGTGAAGGCCGGTGGGAGCGACGGATTGTCGCTCCCACCGGCCTTCGTGCGGTGCGCCGTGCACTAGGCGGTGGCGGCCTCCTGGCCCGTGGCGAGGCTCGCGGTGGCGGGCTTCGGGTGGAGGAGCCGTTCGGCGAGGTGTCCGAAGACCAGGCCGAAGGACGTCCACAGGGTCAGCTGGACGGCGAGCGCCGCGACGCGGAACTGCCAGAGCAGCGTGGCCGAGAAGTCCTCGGGGACCTCGTTGACCGCGGGCAGGAACGCGTATGCGAGCCCGATCGCGAGGGCGAAGCCGGCGACGGCGACGACGGTGGCCCACCAGTTGCCGAGGGCCGGTGCCAGCCGCTTGCCGACGATCACCGCGGCGATCGCCAGCAGCACGCTGAGCGCCATCATCAGGAAGTACAGCGTGGTGCGCTTGCCGATGGTCTCCGGGTCGCCCACCGACGGCGGGTTGGCCGGGTACTTGAGGAACGGCACCACGTAGACCGCGACGAGCGCCGCGGCCGACAGCAGGGCCGCGGTGGCGCGCGGAGTGAAGCGGCCGACGCGGCCGAGGGCGAAGCAGTAGGCGAGGGCGGCGATGCCGCCGAGCGCCACACCGAACACCAGGACACCGGTGGCCAGGCCCGCAGTGGACTGCAGGGACCGGCTGACGATCTCCATCTCGTGCTCGTGGGAGTGCGACTCCTCGTAGGCGATGGCCGCGTCGATGCGCGGCTCACCGAGGAAGTAGGCGACGACGAGGGCGAGCAGGCCGGACGCGAGCCCGGCCAGCATGCCGCGGACCAGAAGGCCTCTGACGATTGCGGAGTTCACGGAGTGCCCTCCGGTCAGTGGCAGGGGAAGCCGAGGAGGTGGCGGCCGTCGTGCACCCACTCGTGCACGTCCTCGCCGGAGATGAGGGACGTCGCGCCCTGCTCGGCGCCGACGAAGTAGACGAGGGCCAGCATGAGGATGGTGAAGAAGACCGCCCACGGCAGGATGGTCTTCAGCGAGATGGGGGTGATCGCCGGCGTTGCGGCGGCGGGGGCGATGGGGTGAGCCATGGCCGACCTCCTTGTGGGAACACGCGTCCCGTTCGGTGGAGCACGAGCGACGGAGGCGGGTCTGACTTTCGGCCCCGACAGGCTGTCGGGTCCGATTCACAGTGGCGCGACCGTGCCGGCATCTCACCGGACTTCCACGCACCGTCGATTTCAGTTGTCGCCCGAGAAGGTACCGCCTCCGCGGGAGCAGGCCAAGGGCTGTCGCGGGGGCGCGCGGAGCACGGACCCGCGCGTCGATCAGTTCGTATGCCTGCGGTATCGGTTCCCCGGGCGCAGCGGCAGACATGCGTCGGCCGAGTGATGTTGGTCGCACCGCGCGGCGCCGTGCTGACGGCCCGTCGGCGTGCCGGCTCGCGGGACGGAATCCACCCGCTCGCACACGTGGGTGGCCGCCGACCATGCGGCCGCCGGCCACCCGCGCGCAGTCGGACCACGGTGTGTCTCCTCCCGATCTCCTGACGCCTCGTCGGCGCCGCCGGCCCTCCGTGGGGCGTGGCCGAGGAGACACCGTTCGGTCGCCGGGTGGGTTCCCCGGGCGTGGGCTCCGCCTCCGACAGCGACGGACCTGGCACGGTTTGTCCATGCCTCAGTTCTCGGTTCCGCCCCGTCCGGTCCTCGCGCCGCCCGAGTGTGCGACCTGCGGGCGAGACACCCGGCGCGCACGCGCGACGCCCGGCAGCACGGCGCGCACCACCCCGCAGCCGGTGCGGTCGGCCCCTTCGGCCAGCAGCAGCGCCCGTCCGAGACGCTCGACGCGGGGAAGGGCGCAGCGGACGTGAGGGAGCGATTCGGCGTGCCGCTCACCCAACTGCGCGAGCGCCTGCAGAACGGGGCCGGGCCCGCCGCCGGCACACCGCTGGTCCGCAACGGGCGGATCCTGGCCGCCAGCGCCGTACTGGCCGCCGGCCTCGGCGCACTGTTCTGGCTGCTCGCCGCGCGCTGGTTCAACACCGAAACGGTCGGCCGCAGCTACGCCCTGCTGTCGGCGGCGATGCTGCTGGCCACCCTCGGCTCCCTCAACCTCGGCGACGTCCTGGTGCGCTTCCTGCCGACCGCAGGCTCGCGCGGCCGCTGGCTGGTGGTCCGTTGCTACACGGTCGCCACCGTCGTGGGTGCGGTGGTGGCGACCGGTTTCGTGCTGCTGGCTCCGCACCTCTCGCCGGGCCTCACCGAGCTGCGCGAACCGTGGTCGGCGCTCCTGTTCGTCGCCGCGACCGCCGCCTACACGGTCTTCGTGCTGCAGGACGGTGCGCTCACGGGCCTGCGCCGACCGGCCTGGGTGCTGGGCGAGAACCTGGTCTTCGCCATTGCGAAGGCGCTCGCCCTCGCCGTGTGCGCCGCGTTGGCCGTCAGCGCGGGGATCCTGCTGTCCTGGGCGGCCGGTCTCGCGCTCGCCGTCGCTGTCGCGAACGTGGTGCTGTTCGCCCGCGCCCTGCCCGCCACCCGCGACACCTCGGGCGCAGGTACCGCGAGGCCCGGCCGGATGGCCCGCTACGCGGTGGCGGACTACATCGGCCAGCTCGGCCAGACCGCCGTCGCCAAGTCCCTGCCGCTGCTCGTCCTCGCCCGCCTCGGAGCCGAACAGACCGCCTACTACTCCCTGGCCTACCTGGTCACCGACACCCTCTACCAGGCCGCCTACGCCATGGGCCAGTCCCTCACCGTCGAGGGCGCCGCCGAACCCCACCGCCTCGCCGAACACGCCGGCCGCATGCTCCGCCACACCTTCGCCCTCATCGCCCCCGCCACCGCCGTCGCGGTCGCGGCCGCCCCCTGGATCCTCGACCTGTTCGGCCCCGACTACGCGCAGCACGGTACGACCGTGCTACGGCTGATGGCGCTCTCCGCGGTGCCGAACGTGCTGTTCGGCGTCGCCGTGCACGTCGCCCGGGTCCGCCAGGCCCTGGTCTTCCTGACGGGTCTGCAGCTCGTCTTCGCCTGCCTGCTACTGATCCTCACCCTGGTGCTGATGCCCCACTACGGCCTCACCGGCGTCGGCGTCGCGTGGCTGGCCACCGCCTGCGCCCTCGCGCTCGCCCTGACCGCCACGGCCCCGCGCTGGCTGGCCGGCCACCCGCACCGGCCCTGATCCAGCCCGCTTGACCGACAACTGCGCCCGGACCGTGATCCCTGCCGATCCGTCCCGGCAACGCCAAGGTCCGGAGCGTCGTGCTGAGCACCACCGGCGGCGACGACCGGAACGTCAACGCGCCGACCGTCGGAACGCTCGTCGGCCAGATGCTGGACCAGGCCTCCGGGCATCCCGCTGGTGAGGTTCGCCGGCGCTCATATCCCCTGCACGGCACACATCAGCTGAAACAGACGTTCCGGTGCGGCCCGCCTGATGACCGGTCGGGCCGCACCTTTGTCCGCCCGTCGATCCCACGTGAGGACGGCCTCGGCTGCCGACGTGAGCCAGTTCGGGTTTGCAGCGGAGGCGCTCTACCGGCGGACCGCCGAGATCAGTCCGCCGGGCCGCTCCTCGCGCTGCGGAGGGGTGCCGATCGGGCGGCCGTAGGCGGCACCGCACTCGCGCAGGGTGTGGCTCTCGGCCTCCCAGCCGTGCCCGGCCAGCCAGCCCACCGGGTCGTCGGGCATCTCCGAGACCCACATGGCCGCCGCCGATCCCGGCACGGCGTCCGCGCCGAAACGCTCGATCACGCCGCGCGAGCCCAACGTCAGCCCCATCCGACTGCCTGCCGCCGACTGTGCGCCGATCCGGGCCAGCAGCAGCTCCACCGCGTCCTCGGGCAGATAGATCAGCAGCCCTTCGGCGATCCACACGGTCGGCACGGCCGGGTCGTGCCCTGCGGCGGCCAGCGCGCCCGGCCAGTCCTCCCGCAGATCCACGGCCACGGTGATCCGCTCGCAGCGTGCGACGGCCCGCTCCTGGCGCAGCACCGAAGCCTTGAAGTCCAGTGGCGCGGCGGTGTCGACCTCGAACAGCCGGGTGCCGTCGGGCCAGTCCATCCGGAAGGCCCGGCTGTCCATGCCGGCGCCGAGCAGCACGACCTGCCGGATCCCGGACGCGGAGGCCTGCTGCAACAGGTCGTCGAGGAACTTCGTCCTGATGACGACGGAGTACGACACGGCCAGTCGGCGACGGCGCGCGGCCTCGTCATCGGGTAGCGGCGGCGAGGAGGGCCACAGGCCGCCGGCGGTGGCGAAGGCCTGTGCCAGTGGGTCGCGGAACAGCGCGTTCTCCCGCTCGGTCTCCAGCGCCCGCACCCTGGCCACCCCCACCGCAGTGGCCCACACTCCCGACGGCTGCACCCGCTTCTGCTCATCAGTCACCGCGCCAGCCTAGATGCTCGATTCCAAGGGGCCGGGCCTGATGAGCGGAGCCGGGTTCATGTGCGGCCGGCCGGTCATGCGTGCACCGACCGTCTACGACTACCGAACCCCCTGGAATCGGTCACAGGAAGAAGCACATGAGGAGCACTCACCCCGAGCCACGCGTAGAACCGATCGGTGAAGCCGCCGCTCAGCGCCTCCCACCTGGTCTGGCTGGGCTTCCATCCCTGAGTCCAGGCCTTGTGCCGCACCCCTTGTCGCGTCCGACGGCGAAGGCGTCGAGACGGTTCGGGCCCCGGGCGACCACGGTCGGCGGACTTTCGAAGCTGCCGCCGAGCGCTTCCCGGGCCGTCTGGCTCGGCTGCCAGGCCCGTGCCGGGGGCGCCCCGCGCAGCGGGACGAGTACGGCTCGGCCCTGCTGGACGTCGTGCAGAGCCGTCGTCAGGTTCTCGCCCCACCGGGAGAGGTCCAGCCAGCCGCGGGCCCGCAGGCTCGGGCAGACCATGTGGTGGCCCAACTCGTGTCGGTGATGGCCTGGTTGGGGTCACGCGCAGCCGTGTGGCTATGCAGGCTCCGTCGATGGCGACACCTGCCGGGCATTCTCCGTCGGTTCACACGCGCGGCATTCGACGACCCGTAGCCCCTGCCGTCTCGGGCCGACAGGATCTGCGGACCCGCCTGCTCACCGGGATGCTTCCGCGAACGGGACTGCTCACTCCTCGACGTACAGGAACTCCGGCCCGTAGGTCTTGCCACTGCCGTCGGGCAGTTCCATCTGTACGAGCTTCCGCGCCTCGGTTCGCATCTTGCCCATGCGGCTGATGGCCGTGGACAGCGAGCCCGGGTCGCCCGTCCGCCAGGCTTCCTCCAGTGCTCGCAGCATCGTGCTGAAATGCGAGTTGAATGCGCCGAGCACCGACTTCACCTCGGGCGCGGGCGCATTCGGCCCGCCGTTGGCCCACCCGCCGTCGGGGACCCTCGCCATGGGGTGGGCCGGGGGCAAGGGAACCTCATCGCCCTTGAAGTCCCAGGCGTCCGGGTTCTCCGACACCTTGATGAACTTCTTGCCGTGGAACATCTCCCGGAACACGTAGAAGTGCGCCAGCTCCCCGGGCTGGCCGGGGAACGGGTTCTCGGGTGAGGCGGAGGTCCCCTCGCCCTGCTCCTTGATGATCTCGATGGCGGCCCGGACCTTCTCGATGGTGTCGAGCGGAACGATCTTGTTGCCCTGCCCGTGGCTCTCCAGGGAGAACTCGATCTGCCGCTCGCCGCTGATCAGGTGCTGCTGGGTCTCGAAGGCCTCCTCGATCGCGGTGTAGAAGGCCCCGATGGTCGCGGAGGTGTCCGTCTGGGCGATCGGATGCTCCGGGCGTTCGATCTCGGAGAACATCTCGGCCGAGTCCTTGGTCAGGCCCTCGAGGAAGACGACGAGATCGGGCCTCACACCGCCCGGCAGGGCGTGCTCGTACTTCGGAACCACCTTCGGATCGGCCAGGACCGGCGTCCCGCCGATGCTGGTGAGCATGTTGCACACGAGTCCCATGTGGGTCATCTCGTCGAAGATGACCTCCCGGATGGCCTTGGCGACCGGCACGGTCTGTTCCTTGATCGACCACAGGGCGCTCGCATACGGACCGATGGTCGCGATCTCCACCATGATCGCCTGCTGCAGGGAGTTCCTCAGCCACTCCGCGTCGCGGCCCGCCGGGGGAACTCCCAGCAGCTCCACGATGGCATTGCTCTCGTATTCCAGGACCTGGGTCATGCCGTACCCTCTTCCGTATGCGGACTAAATGAAAGCCTTGCCCATTCGGCGAGTCAGTCAGGTGATGGGCGCGCGGGTCTCGCTGACGGTTCACCCGATCGCGGCGGCAGCGCAGCACGAGGTCGGCTCTTGCTTCGGACGCACCACAGGCGGTGCGAGCGCCAGGAGGTCGTCGCCGGTGTCGGCCGTGCCTCCGGCGGTGATACGGCCGTGGGTGGTCCAGGGCGACAGCCGCGGCGAGATCGAGGGCGTTGCCGGCCGCGCCCGGACGACGTGCCGGATCACACCGCTCACGGTGTCCTGTCGCGGTTGCCGTACGCGGCGCGGCTGCCCGGCCGGTCCGCTCGTCGATCGCCGCGGCCAGGCCCCGGACGGTGTGGAGCGGGGCCTGGCGTGGGCGCCTGTGGGTGGCTGTGGCCGTGGTTGTTCGCGGGCCGGTCAGTGGTGGGTCAGGACCGCGATGTCCGGGCCGAAACCGACGACCAGCTGCCCGTTCGGCGCGGCGGCGAGTGTGTTGATCGGGGCGGGGAACGCGTAGGTGCCGATCTGTCGTCCTGTGGTGCCGTGCCACATGTGCACGGTTCCGTTGCCGGTTCCGGCGGCGACGGCGAGGTGGCCGTTCAGCATTCCCACTGCGCCGGCCGACACCCGGCCGGTGTGTGCCGTCATGGGCGGCGCTGTCTGTTCGCCCGTGGCCACGTCCCACAGCTGGACCGTTTCGGTCCCGTGACCGGTGAGGATGAGGTGGCGGCCCTCGACCGTCTCCAGGGCAAGGGCGCCGCCCTGTTCGGGCCGCACTCCGATCCATGCATGCGCGGCAAGGTCCCACACCCGGCCTTCCGACGTCACGGCGACGAAGTGGCCGTCCACTGCCGCGAAGAACCGGATGGACGGGCTCGTGTACTCGCTCGTGGCGTGTCCGTGCAGCTCTTCCCGGCTGATCAGGTCCCAGATCCGTACCGTCTCGTGCCGGTCGCGCGTGACGAGGGTGGGCCGGCCCTGCACCGTGCCCGCCGTCAGCAGGTTCACCGCGGCGGTGTGGCCGGTCAGGGGTTCACCGAGCTGTTCCCCGCCGTCGAGGTCCCAGAGCCGCACGTTGGTGTCCGTGCCGCCGGTGACGATGACGGGCCGGCCGTCGACGACTGCCGTGGTGACCTGCTGCACGGGCCCGGCATGGCCGGCCGGCCGGCTGTCCGCCTCCTTCTCACCGTCGAGGTTCCAGATGCGGACCGATCGGTCGTCGCCACCGGTGACGGCGAGGTGACGCCCCTGCACCACGGCCGTCGCCACTGTCCGCACGGTCTCCTGGTGGCCGGTCAGCGGCGGGCGCACGTGCCTGTGGGCGGACAGGTCCCACACCGCGACGGGCCCGCGGAGGCCGAATCCGAGGACGGCGGTGGGGCGGCCGTGGAGCATCGTCAGGGCCGCCGCCTCCGCGAACCCCGGACCGGGCTCGCTGACCTGCTCGCCCGTGGCGAGGTTCCAGACGTACGTCGCGTAGGCGTTGGCGCTGATCGCCACGGGGCACTCGAACGTCGGGTCCGTTGCCAGCAGGTGCGTCATGGCGTTGATCTCCATGGTGACGCAGCGTCGCATCCCGCCGTCGTCGCCGCTGTCGCCGTCGTGGCCGTGGTCGTCATCGGTGTCGGCGCCGTCGGTGGCCGTAGGGCGGTCGGGTACCGGATCGGTGACGGGGCGGGAATCCTCGGCGTCGTCTCCCAGGAGGTGGTACTCCCGTCCCGTGATCAGGTCCCACCTGCGGACGGCTCCTTCGGCGTGGCCGGTGACGGCGATGGGCCGGCCGTCCACCACCGCCGTCGCAAGAGCCTGAACGTTGCCGGTACGGATGGTCAGGGGCTCACCGCCGGGGGTGGGGGCGGCCAGGTGCCACACCCTCAGTACGCCGTCGGTGCAGCCGGCGACCACAGCGGGCCGGCCGTCGAGCGGTGCGGTGGCGAGCGAGATGACCCGGCCGTCGCCGCCGGCGTGATACTCGCTGACCGGTGCGCCGTCGGCGAGGTCCCACACCAGGACCGCCCCGTCGGAGCCGCAGGTGACGGCGACGGGACGCCCGTCCAGTACCGCCGTCACCAGATCACGCACGCCGCGGGTGTGACCGGTTGCGGTGTGGCCGAGTTTTTGGCCCGTGGCCGGATCCCACCAGTGCAGTGTGCCGTCCTCACAGCCGGCGACAGCCAGTCCACGGTCCTCCACGACCACGGTCGCCACCACGGTCACCTTGGCCGGTGCCGGCAACGCATACCGCAGCCGGGAGTCCAGGCCGGTACCGGTGGCCCACTGCACGGTCCAGGTACCCGGTTCCTCCTGACGGGCCGGCAGCTCGGTGAGGCCCCTCGCCAGCTCCCGGTTGCCGTACCGTGCGGCGTCCAGCGCCAGCAGTTGCCGCCGCACCTGCGCACCGGCGTCGCGGTGCGAGTGCCCCGACGCCCGGTAGACGGCAGCAGCCGCCAGCTCCTCCTGTCCTACAGCGCCGTCCAGCGCCGCCATGACCTGCTCCGGATCGCCGTTGACCAGCCATGCCGGATCGGTCAACCGCCCGCGCTCCGCCGTAACTTCACGGACCGGGCCATTGTTTCGAGAATCACCAGACATGACCGGCACCCTAACCGCGCCCACCCACGGTCGCCGGATCCCCGGAGGGGGCGGCTCGAGTGCTGCGTGCCCGTGTGGGCCATGGGAACGGCTGTCCGGTGCCGCGTTCGTCGCCCGCCTGTCTGTCCGGTGTGCCGCCAGGGCCCGATCCCCGCCCCGGCAGGTTCGAGGTTCGGCGCCGCCACCGCGACCGGCGCCGCCACCGTCGCCACCGCGACCCGCGCCGCCACCGCGACCCGCGCCGCCACCAGAGCCGTGACGGGGTACTGCGGCCGCGGTGGGTCGCCCGTGCCGCTGTGCCGGTGGGCACGGCCGGATTGGGTTTCGGCGTGTCCGGGCGTGGCCCATCTGCGAGCGTCCGGAGCGGTGACCGGCGCGTGCGGTGGGTCGGGTGTGCGCTCCCGTGTCATCGGCCGTCCGGCGGACGGATGGTGTGAGAGTTGCGGCGGATGGTGAGCATGGTGGGGAGGCGGTCGGTGACCTGTGGTCGCCGTGTGTCGTGATCCGGGCGGACTCTTCCGCCCGGCGGCACGTCGTTCGGACCGCCTTCCCACCCATGCCTCGCCCCCGACGGGCGGATGCCGCTGCGGTACGCCGATCGGGCTGCGGGCCGTTCTCCCGAGGAGAAAAAGCATGCGTGTCATGATCCAGATGCGCCCCGAACCGGACATGGTGGCTGCGGTCATCGATCCGAACGTGACGATGACCGCCCACGATGTCGCCGGTGGGCTGCGCGGAGTCGAGATCGACCCGACGTTCGTACCGGTGGCGGCGCCGAGGCCGATGCCCGTCCGGGCGGGCGGCGATCCCCTGTCGATGGAGCAGTCGTTCACCTTCTCCCGGGCGCCGGAGCACGCCAGCGTCCTGGTCCGGGGCGAGATCCACGACTACGACCCGGCGAGCCGTCTCAGCATGCTGGCCCTGTCCCACCCGGAGATCGTCGGTGTCTCGGCCGACCCGGTCATCTCCACGACGCCGACCTGCGGCGGTGACAAGCCCGTGGGCAACTGGAGGGAGATCGAGCAGTTCTTCGCCGAGCTCGGCGCGGACGGCCTCGACGGTACGGGCGTCGCCCTCGCGATCGTCGACACCGGGATCAACGCCCAGCACGTGAACAACGAGTCCGGCCGCACCATCACCATCGACGCCGCCCGCAGCTGGAACCCTCCGGGCGTGGTCGGGCAGCCCGGCAAGTTCCCGGTCGACCACGGCTCGATGTGTGCCTTCGACGCCATGATCGCCGCCCCCAAGGCGACCTTCCTCGACCTGCCGGTGCTGCAGTCCAGTCACGAGGGCGCGACCGTCATGGACGGCCTGCTCTCGGACGCCGTCGCCGGCTTCGCCCACCTGTGGGGCCTGCTGGAGACCATGCCGCAGGACAAGCGGGCCCTGGTCGTCAGCAACAGCTGGGGCTCGTTCTCGCCGCAGTGGGACTTCCCGCCGGGCCACCCCGGCAACTACTCGGACAACCCGGCGCACCCGTTCAACCTGATGGTCACCGCGCTGGAGAGCGCAGGCGCGGACGTGTTGTTCGCGGCCGGCAACTGCGGCCGTGACTGTCCGGACGGCCGCTGTCAGTTCACCGACCGGCCGATCGGCGGCGCGAACTCCCACCCGCGCGCCCTGTCGATCGGAGGTGTGGACACCCGTGGCGACCGGGTCGGCTACTCCTCGCAGGGGCCGGGCCGGCTCAGCCGCAGCAAGCCCGACGTCTGCTCCTACACGCACTTCGACGGCTCCCACGCGTTCGGCGCCGACGAGCCGGACACCGGCACCTCCGCGGCCTGCCCGGTCGCCGCGGGCGTGGTCGCCGCGATCCGCTCCCAGTGGCCGGCCGCCAAGCTTCCGCCGCACGCCCTGCGCACCCTCCTGCAGCGCACCGCCGACGACCGCGGTGCCGCCGGCTTCGACTTCGACTACGGTTTCGGCATCGTCAACGTGCCCGTGATCATGGACGCGCTGCGTCGCCGCAAGAAGAACGGCTTCCGGTGACCGAACACCCCCGAGGAGTGCCATGGCCCTCGACGGACCGACCGCCCTGATCACCACCCGGCTCCCACCGGGGGCCACCCTCGACGACGCCGTCCGGCACCTCGGGCTCAGCCACGACGCGGTCGACACCGACTACGGTCTGATCGACCTGCACGACGGCAGCTACGCCCTGATGGTCACCGAGGCCGCCGCCGAGCGCGTCCGCGGTGTGCCGGGCGCGAAGGGACCGTTCGCCAACCCGCGGATCGAGCCGTTCGGCCCCATCCAGCCCGGTCCGGACGAATAACCGCCCCGCCGCGCCCGCGGGGCTGCGCCACTCCGCCGGGCACCGTGGCCACCCGCCACGGTGCCCGGTCGCGACCCCGGTGCCCGGCCCCGGCCGGCCCCGAGCTGACGGACGGCCGGACTCACCGCCAGGCCTCCGCCAGGTCGGCATTCGTGCGCCGGTGGGCAGTTCCCGAACGGGCCGCCGGTAGTCCCGGGCCTCCGCCAGGTCGGCATTCGTGCGCCGGTGGGCAGTTCCCGAACGGGCCGCCGGTGGTCCCGGACTCCTGGACGGCGACGGCACGGGCTGCAGGGTCGGTGGGCCGCTCCCGAGGTGTCCCGCCACCGTGCGGGCGCAGCCGGCGCCCCGGGCACCGACCAGGTCCGGCCCGGCCGGACCACACGAGCACGGACTCCAACCCGCTCGTCGCCCTGACCGCAGCGGCCGCCGGGAGGTTCGGCTTGCCGATCACCCCGGGACGACGACCCGTGGCGCGCCACTCGCAAAGCCTGCCGGACGACCACGTGGGCCACGCAGCCCCGGCAGCGAGTGGGAACCGAGGTCGCCGGCTCCCCGACGGCCGTGGGAGCCGGGGGGAAACCCGTTGGTGGGGCGGTGACGACGAACCCTAGACTCCCATGATCGTGACCGACATACCCGCCGCCGCGGCCTCGCCGAACCCCGCGACCCCGCAGCCCCCCGTGTCCCCGTCGATCCCGGCGGCCACGTCGGCCGCGCCGTCCCCGGTGCCCGGCCAGGTCGGTGCGCCCGCACACGGCAGTGCGGGCGCGGCAGACGCGGACCTCGTGGCGGCCGCCGTCGCCGCCGCGGGCCGGGGCATGGTCGACCGCGAGGTCGTCGCCGAGGTCGTGGCGCTGTGCGCGGTCGCCGGTGAGCACCTGCTGGTCGTCGGTGCGCCGGGTACGGCGAAGTCCGAGGCCGTGCGGCGGGTCGCCGGGCAACTCGGCGGGCGCTACTTCGAGTACCTGCTCGGCCGGTTCACCGAGCCCAACGAACTGTTCGGGCCGGTCGACCTGAGACGGCTGCGCGAGGGCCGCGTCGAGTTCCGGACCGGGGGCATGCTGCCCGAGGCCGACATCGCCTTCCTGGACGAGGTGTTCCTCGGCTCCACCGCCGTCCTCAACACCCTCCTCGGGCTGCTCAACGAGCGGGTCTTCCGCCGTGGTGGCACGGTGCTGGCCAGCCCGCTGAGGGTCTGCGTCGGCGCTGCCAACCACGTGCCCGAGGACCCCGAACTCGCCGCCTTCGCCGACCGCTTCCTCGCCCGGCTGTTCGTCGAACCGGTCGCCGACGCCCGACTGGAGGAGCTCCTCGAGGCCGGACGCCGCCCGGCTCCGGTCTCGCTGCCGCCGGCCGACGGTGCGGCGCCGCACGGCGCACCCGGCCGGCCCGCCGACCTGCTCGGTGCCCTCGATCGGCTCGCCGCCGCGGCCCGGGCTTGCGACCTCACCGAGGTCACCCCGGCGGTCGCCACCGCCCTGCGGCGGCTGCGCGCCGCCGGAGTCCCCGTCAGTGACCGCCGGGCCGTGCGCTCCCAGCGGCTGGTGGCCGCCGCCGCCGTCCTCGACGGACGGGACCGCGCCACCACCCGTGACCTGTGGGTGCTGCCGCTCATCGCCCCCACCGCCGACGCTCAGGCGCTCGCCCGTGACACCCTCGCCGACCTGATCGAGAAGTCGGCCAACCACAGCCTGGTGCACGCCGCCGAGGAGATGTCGCGCAGCGTCCACGCCCGGGCCGAGCGGCTCGCACGCTCCGCCGCCGCGCTGCTCGCCGAGCACGGCACGCTCCCGGGCGGCCCGGACTCCCGGCTGCGGCTGGAGGGCGCACTGCGCGAGATCGATGCGGGCTTCGATCCGGACGACCTGCCCGCCGTGCTCGCGGGCGTCCGCGCGGACCTGGTCGCGGCGGTCTCCCCGACGTGACCACCGCCCAGCCGTCCGTTCCCGCCGAGCCGTCCGTTCCCGCCGAGTCGTCCGCCCCCGCCCAGCCGTGCATCCCCGCCCGGCCGTCCGCCCCCGGCAGGGTGGTCACGCCCGGGCCGCCGGTCACGTCCGGCTCGGCCGCCGCCCCCGGCCCGGCTGCGGCTTTCGGGCCCGTCACCGCTCGCGGCGCGGCCGTCGAGCCGGCTTTCGCGCTGCGCTGGGAACGGCGCGAACCGCCCCTGGCGCCCGCCGCGGTGCTCGCCCTCGGCGACGCCGTGCCGGCCCTGGCCGCAGCGACCCGCGCCCGGCTGCTCGCCGGCGTACGGCTCGGCACGCTCGCGGACGTGGGCGCCCTGCTCGTTCTCGGCGCCGCCGGCGACCTGCCCTGGGCCGACGGTGCCCGCTACCTCGGGCGTGACGGCGAGCTGCTCGTCCCCACCACGGCGCGCCCGCTGCCCGCGCCAGCCCTGTGGCCGGCCGCCCTCGGCGCCCGGCGCGGCCAGGTGTGCGTCCTGCTGCCCGGACATGCACTGGTCGCCGACCCGCCGCCGCCCACCACCGACCCCGCGGCGCTGGACCGCTTCCTCCCGGCCGAGCCCGTTACCGAGCCGGGGCCCGACGCCGACGCCGAGCCCGAGCCTGACACCGAGCCCGAACGCGACGCCGGCCTCGTCTTCGGACCCGTCGCCGGCGCCGACCCCGGATCCGCCGAGCAGCCCACCGGGAGCCGTCCCGCATGACCAGCGCCATGCCCTCCGCCCTCGCCCCCTGGTCGACCTCCCTCGCCGCCCTCACCCCCGAACTCGCCACCGCCCTGGGCCCGTTGCTGCGCCGCCTGGACACCCTGGTCGCCGAGCACGAGCCGGCCGCCCGGGCCCAGGGCACCCCTGACGGCCACGGCGGCCTCGCCCGCACCGGCCGCCCGGACCAGCTGATCCCCTCCGAGTGGCTGCTCGCCGACGAGTTCCCCGACGAGTTCCTCCGCCGCCTCGTCGACGGCGAACTCCTCCACCTCGCGCCCGAGTTCACCTTGCCCACGCCGACCGGCCGGTCCGTCGTGCTGGCCGACACCGGCCCTGAACAGGCCGGCGCCGCCCGCCTCGTCCAGCTCGCCGCCCTGCTCGTCCTCCACCGCAGGGCCGCCGCCCGCGGCACCGAGCTGCGGGTCGGCATCCTCGGCGACCTCTCCGGCACCTGGCTCGGCGGCGACCTGGAAGACCTGCTCCCGGCCTGGCTGGAGGCCCGCCGCCGGAGCGACCCGACCCCCGATGACGTCCGGCACGCCTGCGAGCTCCTGGAGGACGGCGACCGCGCCTGGGTGCTCACCTCCGAACGCCTCGCCGCCCTCCTCCCGGCCGGCGCCCGAGCCCTGACCGCCCGGCCGGTGCAGTGGGACGCGAACGGCGCCACCGGCGTCGAGGTCCGCATCACCACCGGCGCGGCCGCCCCCACCACCGCGCTGCTGCCGCTGCCCGCCCCCGACATCGCCGTCCGGGCGCTGCGCGGCGCCGGGTTCCGCCGCGCCGCCCCGGTGCAGGCAGTGCTGCCCACCGGCGTCAGGGGCGGCGCCGTGCCGGTCTTCACCACCGACTCCCGCACCCTGCTGGCCCGCGGCCGCGACGCGGACGTCCTGCTCGCCGTGCACCTGCCCGGCTCCGACCGGCACCCCACCCCGGTCCGCGCCCGCCGTCACGACCTGCCCGGCCCCGCCGTGGCCGCCGGCCGCAACGGACGGCGGCTGATCGTGCTCTACGCCTGGGGCCGCCAGCTCGTCCCGTACGTGAGCGGCCGCCGGTTCTGCGAGCGCGGCGAGTACGTGGTCCGCGACAGCGCCGCCCTCGGGCTCGACCGCACCGGCCTGGACGCGCTGCTGGCCGAGCCGGTGCTGCCCCTGCTGGTCGACGGCCGGTTCCTGCGGCTTCCGGTCGCCGGCCGCTGGTGGCGGATCGGCGCGGACGGCGAGGCCCACGACGACGGGCCGGTCGGCAGGCAGGCGGCGGACCTGCCCTACGACCGGGCCCGTGACAGCCGCCTGTACAAGGGCGACCTGCCGGCCGGCGCCGCGCAGGCACGCCACCTGCTGCACGGCGCCGGCGCCGTCGCCTGGAGCAAGGACCGCCGCACCTGGGACCTCGTCGACCGCGACGGCGCCCACCAGCTCGTCACCTTCCGGGAACAGGCGGAGGTCATCGGGCTGGTCCACGGCGCCGAGGGCGCCGCCCTGCTCACCGCCGGGCGCAAGGACGCCGTGCTGCGCCACGCCCGCGAGAACGGCCGGCGTACCCTCGCCCGCCTGTCCGGCGGCAGCGGCCGCCCCGCCCTCCACCCCACCCTGCCCCTGATCGCCGTGCCCAAGGGACCCGACCGGATCCTGGTCGGCGACGCGGACACCGGGCGGATCCACCACGTCATCGGGAGCGACCAGTGAGCACCGACCAGGCGCCCCGCCCGGCCCGTCCGACCCCCGACCGGGCCGCCGCACGCACCCCCGCGGCAGTCGACCGGCCCGACCCGCGTACCCCCGCCACCGGCCCGTCCGCGCCCGGTGCCGCCCGCCCGTCCGCGCCAGGCGACTTCCGCGGCGCCGTCGAGGCCGCCGGCTTCGTCCTCGACACCCCCGTCACCGGCACGGCCGAGGCCGCCGCGCGGGTCCTCGCCCACTGGCAGGACGGCGCCGAACTGCACCGGCTGCCCGACGGCCGCTGGCTGCTCACCCTGGCCGCACCCGTCACCGTCCGCGCCGACCTGGCCCCCGGCCTGCCCGTGCGCCGCAGCGC
>NZ_JAHTIK010000001.1:8083455-8084437 GCF_025655475.1 Kitasatospora sp. DSM 101779
TGCGGCCGGCCGGCCCCGCCGCCCCCTGCTGCGCGGCCTGCTCGCCCGGCTCACCCTGCGCAGCCCCGCCGCCGGCCTGGTCCGCGGCCGTCACGCCCGCTACCTGCAGCGCCTCGACCGGGCGTTCCGGGAGAAGCGCTGGGAGGACGCACTGCGCGACGCCATCCAGCTCGGCGCCTCCGGCGGCGGCGACCGGCAGGACTGGCTGAGCCTCGGCCTGCCGTCGCGCTACACCGGCCAACTGCGCGCCACCCCGGGCCTCGCCGTCCCGGGCGGCACGTCCGCTCTCTCCGGCCCCGACGTGCAGCAGTACCTCACCGCCCTCTACCGCACGGCCGCCGAATCCCTGGAACGCGAAGGCCGCATCGACGAGGCCGCCTTCGTCCTCGCCGACCTGCTGCACCACCCCGGCGAGGCGGTCGCCCTGCTGGACCGCCACGGCCGCACCGCCCAGGCCGCCGAACTGGCCGAGGGCCGCGAACTCGACGCCGACCTGGTGGTCCGTCTCTGGTGGCGGGCCGGCGAGCGCGACCGCGCCGTCCGGACCGCCCACCGGCGCGGCGCCTTCGCACTCGCCGTCGAACGGCTCACCGCCACCGACCCGGCGGCGGCCCGCGAACTGCGGCTCGCCTGGGCGGAGCACTGCCGCAGCACCGGCGACCGGATCGGCGCCGTCGAGGCGGTCTGGCCCGAGGAGCAGCTGCGCACCTCCGTGGTCGCCGACCTGCGCGACGCGGTCGCCCTCGGCGGCCCCGCCCAGGGCCGGGCCCTCGCCCACCTGCTCGCCCTCGGCGCGCCCGGCGCGACCGTGCAGCTCGCCCGCGCCGTGATCGACGGCACGGAGCGGGCCGGTGCCGGCGGACGGGCCGCACTGCTCACCGCCCTGTCCGAACTCCCGGCCGCCGACCCGGTGGTGGACCGCGAACTGACCACCGCCGCCGCCCGTGCCGCCGTGCGCGACGGCGGCTTCGGCGCACCCGCC
>NZ_JAHTIK010000001.1:8084462-8124580 GCF_025655475.1 Kitasatospora sp. DSM 101779
GGGCGGCCGCTGGAGGTCACCGCCGCGGACCGCCCCGGCACCCTCCCGGTGCTCGACGCGGCCTACCTGGACTCCGGTGCCCTGCTGGTCGCCTGCGGCCAGGCGGGTGTGCGGCTGCTCACGCCCGACGGGCGGACCAAGGCGCGCTGGGACACGCCTGCAGACCGCCTGGTCCTCGCCGACCACGGCGGCAACGCCCTGGTGGTCGCCGACCACGGCCCGGTCACCGAGGTCTCCCGGCTCGACCTCGCCACCCGGACGCTTCAGCCCTGGACCACCCTGCGCTCCACCGCCACGCTCGGCACCTACGACGGCCGGCACCTGATCGGCGTCGACGCACGGGGTCTCGTCGTGCTCGACACCGCGGCGGACCGGCCCACCGTCGTCTGGCGCGAACTCGGCGGCGACAACGCCCAGGGCGACCAGCGCCCGGCCGGCCCACCGTCCCGTACCGCGGACCGCTGCTCGGCCGTCGTCCTCACCCGGCCCCGCTTCGGCACCGGCTCCACCGAGTGCTGGACCTGGGAACTGCCCGGCTGGCGGCTGACCGCCCGGGTCGCCCTCACCGACGACGAACTCCGGTCGGCCGGCGCCTTCGTGGGCCTCGCCGCGCTCGCCGGCGGCGGCCGGCTGCTCACCACCGCCGACCGCGAGGCGGGCCGGACCACCCTGCGCTGGTTCGGCGTCCCCACCCCGGGCCCGCTCACCGTCGACGGCCTCCCCGTGGCGCCCCCGCTCACCGACGGCGACGACTGGGCGCTCACCGTCCCCGCACCCGGCCCCGGCGGCCTCACCGTCCACGCCGCCCGCCGTCCCACCGACAGCCCGCTCCTGACCCTCCACGTCCCCGCCGCACCCCCCGGCCCCGGCGGCCGCCCCACCCCGGTCGGCGTCCGCCGCCACGCCTCTACCGCCACCTACTGGCACCGCAGCGGCCGCATCCTCACTCTCGCCGCCGACGACACCACCGTCCTCGCCAACCTCCGCATCACCGCGGACTGACCGGGCCCGGTTCCCCGCCGCGCCCGGCCCGAGAACCACGTCGCCGGGCACCGCGTCCCCCGCCGGGACCGGCCCGACGCTGGCCTGAGCCATCGAGCGAGGAACGCTGCCGGCGACGTGGGCCGACGGCCCGGCGACATCGGCCGACGGCCCGGTGGGACCCGGGCCGGCCCGACCTGGTGGGACCCGGGCCGGCCCGACCTGGTGGTGGGGGACGTCGGGCCGTGGAGAGCTCCGGGGCGGCGGTGGTCACGGTCCCGTCCGCCTGATCGCGCGGAACCCGGATCGGTGCCGCGGCTGCCTTCGGGTGGTTCTGCTGACCCACCAGGGTGGGGAAGCAGGACTCTCCGTGAGATCCGGCTCCGTCCGGTGATGTGTAGGTCTCCGACATCCGAAAGACAGGAGTCTCATATGGACGCGCTCAGCAGCCTTCTCGGTGGCCTTCTCGGCGGTCTCGGGCTCGGCTGAACCGCGGGCTTTGCTGTGGAAGGGGCCGCCAGACCCTGGCGGTCCCTTCCACGGACGAGTGGCGAAGGGCGCGGCCGGCCCGCGCGTCGGGCGGCCCGCTCGGTGGGGGAGTGCACCCGAACCCGGAGGTCCGTCCTGCCCGGCCGGCTGACCCGGGGCCGGGCCGCGGCCCGCCCTGTCGTGTCCCGGGCTTGAGCAATCCTTCGGAGGCGCTCGGTGGGTCCTGGGCCTGCCAGGGGGCGGGGGATGGTTGTGCTGGTGCACTTGACCGGTCGCAGCTGCGGGCATGGTGGCCGTGAGCGCGGGCCACGGTGAGGGTACGCCCCGTGAGCGTCTTGCGTGGGCCTGCGGGCCGGTGGCCCGGGCCGGGCCCGGTTGTGCACTGCACGGCCCGGGAATCCTCTGCCGCCTGACGGAGCGACACCTCGATGCGGCTTCGCGCCGCCTCCCGGTCTCCGTACCCGCGCGGCGTCCAGGGCCGCCGTGACCTGCTCCGGAACCTCGGACGCTGTGTGGCCGACGTCCTGCGGGCTGCAGTGCACAGGCGCCTGCAGACGAACGTTCGCCGCACAGCTGTTTCGCGGACTCCTCGGCGGCACTCCGCAGCTGGATCGGCGGCAGGGGCCGGCGGGTGCCGCTCCGATGGCAGCTCCACAGCGGAACCGTCCGATGTTGGAACCCTATTGACGCCGCATCGCCCCGGTGCTTCACTCTCCACCGCGAGCGAGAGAGCGCTCTCACCGCGTCGAGGACCTCGTTCCGGTCCCCTCCCCACCCACCTACGCAGGGAGAGTCATGTCCGTCACCCCGACCCGCCGGGCCGTGCTCCGCGGCGCAGCGGTCGCCGCCGCACTGCCCGTGGCCGGCAGTCTCACGACCGGCCCGGCCTCCGCTGCGTCAGGCGCCCGCGGCACCACCGACCTGGGCACCAACGTCCTGGTGTTCGACCCCTCCATGGGCGATGCGGCGATCCAGGCCCAGGTCGACGCCGTGTTCAAGATCCAGGAGTCCAACCAGTTCGGCACCGAGCGGTACGCCCTGGCCTTCAGGCCGGGCACCTACAGCGTCGACATCAACGTCGGCTTCTACACGCACGTGCTGGGCCTCGGCCAGAGCCCGGACGACGTCGTGATCAACGGGCACGTCACCGCAGACGCGCAGTGGTTCGAGGGCAACGGCACCCAGAACTTCTGGCGGGCCGCCGAGAACCTGTGCATCGTCCCGCCGGACGGCCTGGAGCGCTGGGCGGTCTCGCAGGCGGCCCCGATGCGCCGCACCCACGTCAAGGGCCACATGACCCTGTGGCCCAGCCCGCCCGGCAACCGCTGGTCCAGCGGCGGATTCCTCGCCGACAGCCTGGTGGACGGCCAGGTCGAGTCCGGTTCGCAGCAGCAGTGGCTGTCGCGCAACGACACCTTCGGCAGCTGGACCGGCGCCAACTGGAACATGGTCTTCGTCGGCACCCAGGGCGCGCCCGCCCAGAGCTTCCCCAGCCCGCCGATGACCACGGTCGACCGCACCCCGGTCGTCCGGGAGAAGCCGTTCCTCACGGTGGACGCCCACGGCACGTACCATGTCTTCGTCCCCGCCCTGCGCCGCAACTCCACCGGGACGACCTGGGCCTCCGGCAAGGCCGCCGGACACAGCATCCCGCTGTCCGCGTTCCACGTGGCCCGGCCCGGCGACTCGGCCAGAACCCTCAACCGCGCCCTCTCCCAGGGCCGGCACCTGCTGTTCACCCCGGGCATCTACCCGCTCTCCGCCGCCCTGCGGGTCTCGCGGCCCGGGACGGTCGTGCTCGGCCTGGGCCTCGCAACCCTGCAGGCCGTCGCCGGCAACGCGCTCGTCGAGGTCGCCGACGTGGACGACGTCTCCGTCGCAGGCCTCCTCCTCGAGGCCGCCTCGGCCGGCTCGCCGGTCCTGCTCCGGGTCGGGGACGGTCGCAGCCGGAGGAACCACTCGGCCCGGCCCACCGCGCTCTTCGACGTCTTCGCCCGCGTCGGCGGTGTGCTGCCCGGCGGCACCGAGGTCGGCATCCGGATCGACAGCAACGACGTGATCGTCGACCACATCTGGGTCTGGCGCGCGGACCACGGCCTCGACGGCAGCGTCGGCTGGTCGGTCAACCCCGCCGGCACCGGCTTCCTCGTCAACGGCGACCGGGTCACCACCTACGGCCTGTTCGCCGAGCACTTCCAGAAGTACGAGGTGCTCTGGAACGGCAACCACGGCCGCACCTACTTCTTCCAGAACGAGCACCCCTACGACGTCCCCACGCAGTCCGCCTGGGTCCACCACGGCACCCGGGGCTACGCCGCCTACAAGGTCGCCGATTCCGTCACCGACCACCGGGCCTGGGGCCTGGGCAGCTACTGCTTCTTCAACCTGCAGGCCGACATCTACGCCGACCGGGCCTACGAGGTCCCCGACACCCCCGGGGTCGTCCTCACCGACCTGATGACCGTCTGCCTCAACGGCCCTGGTGGCGGGGGCATCCTGCACTGCATCAACAGCAGCGGCGATCCCGTGCAGAACGGATTCGGCACCTACTTCATGAAGAGCTACTCGAACGGCGTCGCGACCGTCTGACCCGCCACCGGGAGCGGTGCCGGGCCTCCCGGCACCGCCCAGCCGGGCACCCTCGCGCCGAGGGCGGAGGCCCAGGAGCGGAGGCCCGGCACCGCCTCGTCTGCAGAGGGAGCCCGGTCAGCCGGGGGAGCCGGTCCAGATGACGGCGCGGCGCTTCGAGCCGTCGCCGTGGTCGAACCGGACCGAGATGGTGTGCGCCGACCCGTCGGGCAGGGCGTACACCTCCTGGGCGGTGACCGACCGGCCAGGGTCGAGGGAGGCGGGAATCCGGCTGATCCGGCCCGAGATGTCGACCAGGGGGAAGAGCAGCTTGTCGTTGGCGTCCTTGACGAAGAGCATCTGCGAGCCGCGCAGCGAGAGCGGCGTCGAACCGGTGTTGACCACGGTGACGGCGAGAACGACGACCTTCGCGTTCTCGGGAGCCTTGGACACGGACTCGTCCGGGACGAACGGCTGCGGAGCCGCCAGGCTGATCTTCAGCCCGGTCTCCTCGTACGTGTAGGACCCGCCGAACGACAGCCTTCGGGCCTGCTCGTCCGTGGCCCGCTTCTGCTTCTCGGCCTCGAACTGCGCGAGCTGCCGCGCCACCTCGTCGCGCTGCCGCGCCGCTTCGGCGTCGGCGGCGGCCGTCGCGGCGCGCTGCTCCTCCCTGATGCTGTGCACCTGAACCGCGACGAGCACCCCGCCGGCGACCGAGACGAGGAGCCCGGCGGCACCGAGGATCACGCCCGTGAGGGCAATGCCGCGGTTGTTCGCCAGGCCCTTTCGGACGTGGCTCAGCGCGACGGCACCGAGGATGACGGCCAGCAGCGCCGGGAGCCAGGCGAGCCAGAAGAAGACGATCGTCAGTCCGAGGACGGCGCCGACGATCCCGAGCGTCATGGCCGCCACGCCGAGCCCGTTGCGGGGCTGCGGTGCGGGCTGCGGGAACGGCCAGTACGAGACTCCCGTGCCCGCTCCCGCGTTCATGTCCGGACCCGGCACCAGCCCCGGTGCCGGGGCCGGAGGCGGTACCGGGGCGGGTTCCGACGCGGGCGTTGCCCCGAGAGCGGGCGGCGCCCAGGGGTCGACAGCGGCCGGGTCCCCGGTGGCCTGCGGCGTGCCGGGCTGGACGGGTTCGGTCATGCGGGGGTCCTTCGGGTGGATCGGGCCGTGAACGGATCATCAGGTCGAATCCCGCAGTCTGCCTGACGGGCAACCAGATGGCGACTCGTTTCTCAGCAGGTCGGAAGCGGCCAGCCCCACGTGCGGGTGAGGCACGCGGCTCCGCCCGGCAGCACCGTCTGGTCGGCGTGCACGAAGATGCGCGGGTCGGTGCCGTGCCGGCCGGTGAACAGCGGGATGCCCCCGCCGAGAGTGACCGGGCCGCCCTTGAGCACCAGCTCGTCGATCTCCGCCTGGCTGGCGATTCGCTCGGCTTCCGACCGCGCAGTGCTCAACCCACCGGCAAGCGGAGGAGGTTCGGCACGCGGAACGGATTCTCGGTATCCCGTTGCCCGGTGATCTCGCCGAGTCTCTGCGACGCCACAACGGGTTGAGCACCTGGGCGATCCTCCTGCCGAGCAGTCTCCCGTGTCGGTGAGCGGCATCCTGGACCGCCGGCAGACCTGCATGGACGCCGCGGCCGAGAACGAGGGTCTGAAATGCGTCCGTCCCCCTGCCGTCCGACCCGCTGACCGCACTGTGGCAGCAGGTCACCGTGCTGCGCGGGTGGCGCGGAGACGCGCACCTCGTCGTCCTTGCCGACAACCGCCTCGGGCCGTGCGACTGCAACGTCCTCCACGCCGCGACCGGCCGTCGCCCGCCGCCGATCGTGCGCGCCACCCGGCAATGGGACGACGGGGGATGGTCCGCAGCCACCGAACGCCTCGTCACCCGCGGCTGGCTGGAGACCGACGGGACCGCGACCGACGCGGGCACCGCGGCGCGCGAGCGGATCGAGGTCGAGACCGACGAGCACTGCGCCGGTCTCTGGGAGCCGATCGGCGCGACCGGCGCCCGCCCGGCCGAGCTCCTCAGGCCCATCGACGAGGCGTTCACCGCGGTCGGGACCTACGCGCAGCCGAGCTGATCACGATCCGTCCGAGAGGAGCGAGCGCCACGGCGGTCGAACGCCGGGAGCCGGCGAGCCCTCGATCGCGAGAATCGAGAGAACGGAGGCCGGACACCGATCGAGCCCCCTCCGCATCCTCCGGCGCGCCCGCAGGGGTGACCGTGCCGCATCCGCATCCGCATCCGCATCCGCATCCTCGGCGTTCGATGTGCGGCGCGGCCATCCGCAGGCGGATCTCGGCAGGTCGCCCGGCCGGCCCGCGGCACGCTCCCCACCGCCCCGGTGGCCGACTGCGGCGGCCGGGACGCCGTGCTGCTGCCGGGGTGTTCCGGCCCGGCGGTCGCCCCGGCCGCCCAGCCCCGGCGCACAGGAGAGCCGCCCCGGCGCCAGTGCGGAGCGGACGCCGGGGCGGCTGGCCCCGCCGGCGGACGGTTCGGTTCCGTCCGGTGCCCGGCGGGCTACTTGGAGGTGATGTGCCCGACGGCGTCGGGGCCGGTGGTCAGCGCGGCGGTCGTCGTCTGCCAGGTGCTGTCGCCGGGGTGGAGCCGGGTGCGGAGGTAGGCGGCGGTGAGGTGGGCGAGGGCGGCGACGCGTTCGGGACTCTCGTCGGTGGTCTCGGCGGCGTCGTATCCGGAGACGCCGCCGAGGAGGTGCTCGGCGCCGAACAGGGTGAGCAGGGTCTTGGGGGCGGGAGCGAGGTGGTAGGGGTCGCAGTGCCAGTCGGGGCCGATGTCGGTGAAGTGACGGGGGTCGTCCTTGTCGCCGGCGACGACGATGGTCGGGGTGGTCATGGTCGAGAAGTCGATGGTGTTCAGGAAGGACACCAGCCCGGCCATCGGCCCGGTGAGGATGTCACCGCCCCGGCCAGGTGCGGCCAGCAGGACACCGGCCTTGATCCGGGGCTCGAGCAGGTCCACCTCTTCCCCGGTGTCGGGGTCGGTGGTGCGGGCGCCCAGCAGGAGGCTGGCGGTGTGGCCGCCCATGGAGTGCCCGGCCACCGCGATCCTCTCGTGGTCGACGCGGCCGGCCAGCTGCGGAACGGCGGTCTCGACCTCGTCGAGCCGGTCGAGGATGTGGCTCATGTCCTCGGCGCGCGAACGCCAGAAGAGGGGAGCCCCGGGGGCGTCGGCGAGCTCGTGGCTCAGGGTCCGGGAGCTGAGGTGGGTGGGCTGGAGGACGGCGAATCCGGCTGCCGCCCAGAGGTTGACGAGCGGCGCGTAGCCGTTCAGCGAGGAGAGGTGGTTGGAGCCGCCCTGACCGTGGGAGAGCAGGATGACCGGCAGGCCCGTCCCGGTGGCCGGCGCGGAGACGCGCAGGTGCAGGTCGGTCGGCCGTCCGGGCACAGACAGCACCACCGGGCTGTACGACAGGACGGGCTCGGTCGGGACGGATCCGGAGGCGAGGGCGTGGGGTGTGCTCATGACGGGTGGTTCCCCTTCTGCGGGATGAGCCCGCGCCGTCCCGGGCCGGGCGGCAACAGGCACGTGGTCAGACACGTCCGCCTCGGCTAAGCTGAAGCGGAACGCTGTTCCACTTACTATCCGGAACAAGGTTCCGTTTTGTCAATCGCGCTGTCGGAGGACTGACCGATGCCCACCGAGGACCCCGCCGGGAAGCCGCCGGCCCGAAGCCTGCGGGCCGATGCTCGGCGCAACCAGGAAACTCTGCTCGCCGCCGCGGCCCGGGTGTTCGTGACCTCGGGGGTCGATGCGCCGATCCGCCAGATCGCGGCCGAGGCCGGCGTCGGGACGGGGACGATCTACCGCCACTTCCCGACCCGGGCGGATCTGGTCACCGCCGTCTACCGCCACCAGATCGAGGCGTGCGCGCAGGCCGGCCCGAGCCTGCTGGCCGAGTCCGACTCCCCGTTCGAGGCGCTCCACCGATGGATCGACCTCTTCGTCGACTTCCTGGTCACCAAGCACGGGCTGGCCGACGCTCTGCAGTCGGACAGCGACCGCTTCGCCGCGCTGCACACCTACTTCCTCGACCGCCTGGTGCCCGTCTGCGGGGACCTCCTCGACGCCGCGGTGGGCGCCGGCGCCATCCGGCCCGGCGTCCAGCCCTACGAGCTGATGCGGGGTGTCGGCAACCTGTGCATCGGACGCGACAGCGACCCGCGCTACGACCCCCGCCGGTTGATCGCACTGCTCCTCCAGGGCCTGCGGCCGCTCCCGCAGGCCTGAGGCCGCAGATCGTTCCCCGGCTGCGGCCGCCGGGGAACCGCCCGGCGGTCCTGCCGGAACACCGCGCGGGCGCGCCCGCGGCGGGTGGTACATCAGCCGTTCGCCGACCCCCGCCGTGAGCAGGCCGGGGAGGCCGTTCCTGGTGCGGAAGTCGCGGTGGCCAGGGCCGGCGGCCTCCGAAGCCTCCACGGAACCGTCGTCGACCGGGTCGACGGTGACCCGGTACGGGCGCCGTCCGGCCGCGGAGGCGACGACCCGGGTGATGCGGCCTCAGGCGGGTCGGACGTCGGGGCTCTCGGGCGTCGGGCTGAGGCGCGGCCCGAAGCCGTGACGCAGGACTCCCGCAGCGTCGTGGCGACAGCACCGGGCCGTCCGGTTGCCTGCCGCGCCGGGCATCGCCGGCAGTCGTTTCGAGCGGCCGGTCGTCGTGCTGCAGCCTCCACTGCTCTCACCGCCATGCCTCGCCCGGTGCCCCGAGGCCGGGCTTCGTCGGGGCACCTTTGCAGCGGCCGGACAGCGGCCGCCGAGCCCGTCGAGGGCCCGGCACCGACTGCGGGCCGGCCCGCGCACGGACCCGCGGATCGCGGTGCACACGGTGCCCCGGGTCGGCCGCACCCTGGTCGCCGAGTGGCCATCCGGCGGCACACTGCTTCCGGACTCGCGCTCTACGGCGACGTGTTCGGTCCTGCGGCGCACGGAAGCGACGCTCCACGCCCTGACGGCCCAGTTCCGACCGGCCCGGCAGGAACCCTCGGCCGCCCGCCCCTGCCTCCGCTCCACGACGCCCTGTCCGACCGGCGGCCGGTGCCCCGGCACCGTGGTGTCGGTCGGCGGGAGGGCCGCGACGGATGCCCGACCTCGCGGCCGGTGCTCCACCATCGCCGGCACCTGGCGCCACCACCGCCGGCACCTGGCGCCACCACCGCCGACACCTGGGGCGCGGCCGTCGGCCTGCAGGTCCCGGGCCTGAACGCCGCCGCCGAGTTCGGCGTCGCCCTCGACCGACTGCGCCGCGCCGATGGCCCGGGGGAGTGCCGGTCCGAGGTCCCGACCGCCCTGGCTGCCGCGGTCTCCGTCCTGCCGCTGCGCCCGACCGGCACGGTCGGCGGTCCGCCCGCGGCGCGGCTGCTCGTGAGGGTGCGGGCCGGCGGCTGCGTGCTTCCGGCCGGGTCGTGGCCGGGCGCCCAGGTGTGCCCGGTGTCGTCGACCGTCGCGAGTCCGGGTCGGGCAGGGCTGCCGCCGGCCGATGGCGCGGCGGATCGGCGTCGCCTCCGCCGAGCGCGGCACGGCCCGCCGGGTGGTGACGACGACCCGTGAACGGCGGTTGCGCACCGGCGGCACGTCCTTGCTGAGCGGACTGACGGCCCGTATGCTTCAGGCAAGCGGACTGACGGTCCGTTTGTGTGTCGGCGGCCCGGCCGAGGGCCGGGCCGCTGCGGCGTCGAGCAGAACGGAATCCTCGAGCATGACAATCCCCGTGACACCCGCAGAGCTGTACCGGCACGGTCTGCAAGTGCTGCTGGACAAGGACATCCCCGCCTGGGTGGAGCTGTGGGACAAGGACGGCGTCCTCGAATTCCCCTTCGCCCCCGAGGGTTGGCCTCGGCGCCTCGAGGGCAAGGCCGCGGTCGGCGACTACATGCGCCACTACCCCGACCACGTCGACCTGCACGACTTCCCCGACGTGACGATCCACCAGACCACCGCCCCCGAGACGATCGTGGTGGAGATGCGCGGGGTCGGCCGGCTGGTGAAGACCGACGCCCCCTTCGAGATGACCTACATCGCCGTCGTCACGGTCGAGGACGGGCTCATCACCCACTACCGCGACTACTGGAACCCCATCGCCGTGTCCCGGCCCGAGGCCGACTTCGCAGGAACGCACTGATGACGACCGCCCACTCCGTCCTGGTCACCGGGGCCACCGGCACCACCGGCCGCCGCGTCACCGCCGCCCTGCTCGCCGAGGGTCACCGCGTCAGGGCCACTAGCCGGACGGCCACCCCGGTCGAGGGTGCGCAGGCCGTGCGCTTCGACTGGCACGAGCCCGCGACCTGGGGCGCTGCCATGGACGGCGTCGACCGCGCCTACCTGGTCCCGCCGGTCGGTTCCTCGGAGCCGGCCGCCGTCATGCTGCCCTTTCTCCACCGGGCGCGCGCGGCAGGAATACGGCGCGTGGTGCTGCTCGGCTCCTCCGCGATCCCCGCCGGCGGTCCGGCGGTGGGCCGGGTCCACCAGGCCCTGCCCGGCCTGTTCGAGGAGTGGGCGGTGCTGCGGCCTTCCTGGTTCATGCAGAACGTCACCGGCGACACCCCCCACGCGCGCTCCATCCGTGAGGACGGTGCCATCCTCACGGCCGCCGGACAGGGACGCGTCGGGTTCATCGACGCCGAGGACATCGCCGCCGTCGCCGCACGCGCCCTCACCGACCGGCAGGCCGCCAACGCCGACCTGATCCTCACCGGGCCGCAGACCCTGAGCTACGACGAGGTCGCCGCGACCATCGCCGAGGTCACCGGTCGGCCGGTGGTGCACCGGCACTTGACCTTCGAGCAGCTGCGCGACCGCTGGGCGGCCGAGATCCCCCCGCAGTTCGCCACCATGCTGGCCGAAATGGACCGAGCCATCGCAGGCGGCGCCGAGGACCGCACCTCGGATGCCGTCGAGCGCCTCACCGGTCGCCCCCCGGGCACGTTCCGCGCCTTCGTCGAACGGGAGGTCCGGTGAACGGTTGAGCACGGACGCCGGTACCGGGAAGTTCGCCTGCCCGGTACCGGTGTACCGTCCGTCCGGGACCACCCGGCCCTCTGCCGGAACCTTCGCGGCCCCCGGCCACGGTGCACCTCGGCCGAGGAGGGCGGCCCCGCACGCTGGCTCTCGGGCACGGACCGTCACCCCCGCGGAGAGGCGGCATATCATTCCCGGGGCCGGGACAGCCCGAAGACCCAGGAGGACCCGTTGGCCCAGCGCACCGAGCGTGCGGACGCCCTGCGCAACCGCGAGGCCGTCCTGGCCGCCGCCGACGCCCTCTTCGCCGCCAGCGGCAGCCCACAGACCGTGTCGATGGACGAGATCGCCGCGGCCGCGGGCGTGGGCAAGGGCACTCTCTTCCGTAGATTCGGCGACCGCGCCGGCTTGATCGGCGCCGTCATCACCTCGCGCATGGAACCCCTGCGGCAGGCCGTCCAGCAGGCACAGGCACAGGCACAGGCACACGGGCAGGCGCAGGCGCAGGCACAGGCACACGCACAGGCCGCACCCGGTTCCGCACCGCGGCAGCAGGTGCTGGACCTCCTCGACGCCGCGCTCCGCTTCAAAATCGACAACCGGAACCTGATGTCGGCCGCCGAGGACGCCGGACTCAGCAGTCCGTACCGGGCGGAACACTACGGCTGGTGGCACGAGACGCTGCGCGCGGCGCTGGACAGGGTGCCCGGCGTCCGCAACGCGGACTTCACCGCCCACGCCTTGCTGGCCGCCGTCCGCGCCGACCTCGTGGCGCACCTGATCGACGATCAGAAGATGACGCCCGAGGAGATGCGCTCCTCGCTGGCGGCCTACGTCGACAACGCCCTCGGCTCCGGCTCCGCCCCGTAAGGGCGCGGCCGGGCGGACGGTGGCCGCAGCTGCCGGCGGCTCCCGCGCGATCCGAGAGCGAGGCCTAACCTCCGATCGACACCACGGTCGCCTCGGCCGCGCCCCGAGGGGTGTCGTACTGCACGGCCTCGCCGGGCCCCCGGCCGAGCAGCGCGCGGCCCAGTGGGCTGTCGGCGGTCACCGCCGTCCGCTCCGCCTCGTCGGCGACTTCGGTGATCTGCACCGTCTCCGTCGTTCCGTCCGAGAACCGCAGGGTGACGGTGCTCCCCACCCCGACCGCGTCGGTCCGTGGACTGCCTGCCCCTGCCGCCTCCCGCAGCCGCACGCTGATGTCCTCGATCCGGGTGTCCATCCGCGCCACGTCCGAGGCGCGCTGGAGCTCGTCGGCCTGGTCGGCCGGGTCGCCGACCGAATCCGGGTCCCGCAGCGTGGCCGCGACCCGGTCGCGTTCGGCCCGCAGGTCCGCGAGTACCTGCTCCAGGGCGCCGCGCTCGTCCGCACCGATCGGTTCCGGTTCACCGTTCATCGCTGCTCCCGTGGTGTCCTCGGCCCGGCAGAACCTCTGGGCCCTCGTACGGGGCGTGCGGGCGGTCACGGGCCGCACCGGCCATGCTAGTCGCAGGCCGTCCGCCGCGCCGAGCCGAGAATCCTGCCGACCGGACGCAGTGCGCCACCACCGACCGTACGCCGCAGGCGCGGCACGCGAACCTTGCTGGTGACCGGCGGTTGCGCCGGTCGATGGGGTGGAACCCGGAGCATGGCCGGCTGGTGTACGCCGGTTCGGTGTACACCAGCGGACCCCGGCCCGCTGGGCCTTGTACGCGATGTACCGGGCGAGCTCGTGGAAGCTCCACGAGTGCAGGCGAGTCCGCTGGTCCTTGCGGAGCCGTACCCGGCTGCGGATGCCCGCGAGGTCTTCGGGGGCGACACCGGAGCCGGCGCGTTAGATCCTTGGACGCTGCGAAGAGATCATGCGCGTCGTCTGTGTCGACCTCGAAACCGAGCCGGTCGAGTTCAACGGCGAACGCGATCACGTCCACCTCCTGGTCCACCACCCGCCCAAGGCCGCGATCTCCCGCCTGGTCGGATCCCTCAAGGGCGTATCAGCCCGCAGGCTCCGCCAAGAGTTTCCCGGCCACCTCCGCCCGTACCTGTGGGGTGAGCACTTCAGGTCCCCCAGCTATTTCGCCGCATCCTGCGGCAGAGCACCCCTGGAGATCACCAGGGAAGTACATCGAGAACCAGAAGGCGACCGGACTGACCGTCGCCCCGCGCGCCGCAGAGCCTTCCGGCATTCTCGTCCCGGGGCGGCCTCGGCGCTCCCATGGGCGGGCGGTAGGCGCCACACGCCGAACCACTCGGTACGGGCGGTGAACCGGCACGCAACAACGTGGGCAAGTCCACCCGCTCGGCTGCCTGGCATGGCTGCCCCGGCCCGTGGTGGAACGTCGAGGTGGCCGGCGCCGAACCCGGGCGGCTGAAACGGCGTCAGGCGACAGGACTGGTCGGCATGGTGCCCGCTGACAGCGGCGACCTGCTGCTGCACGACCGCGTCGATCCGGAGTGCACGGCCGCCGACCGGGAAGCGGACGCCACCTCCGGCACGCCCGCCGACCTGCCGCGCCGCCCCGGCCCCCGGGATTGACTCGGCCCCCACCCGCGCACGCTCTCCAGCGGCCGGCGCCTCGGGCCGATGGAGTGTTGCCGGGCGGGTCGGCGGCGTGGTCTGGCATACAGTGAAGGAGGTCCGGGGGCTCCCGGGCCGGGGGGAAGGGATGAGTTCGTGTTGGAGACCGAGCTGCGCCCGGGGACGGTGTGCAGGTGTGCCGTGCCGGGGCCGCGGGAGGCCGGCCGCTCTGGTGCCGGCCGGCTGCCGAGGGCGGTGGGGCAGATGCTGGCCCTGACCGGCTGGGTCGGCGGGGGCAGGCGGCTGACCACGACGGGGCAGCTGTTGCGCGGGGATGCGCGGGAGTTGGTCGAGTTGCTGGGCACCGGCGGCAACCAGGCGGGGGCCGGGTTGGCTGCGCCTCTGCGTGGTGTGCAGGTGCTGCTGGCGTGGGCGCACCTCTCCGGCCTGGTGCGCACCGATGGTTCGTGGCTCGGCCCGGGGCCGGCCGCAGCGCGGCTGCGGGAGGATCCCGGGGCGCTGCGCGATGCGCTGTTCGCGGCCGTGCCGCGGCTGGAGGACTCCCGCTGCGGCTGGCAGTCCGTGCGCCTCCACCTTGACGGCGCGCCGGACTTCAGCGAGGGGCTGGTCGCCCTGTGGCGGCGCCTCGGCGCGGGTCCCTCGACGGAGGAAGAGGCCGCCCGGGTGGTCTGGGACGAGCTGACGGCACATCACCAGGTCGAGGAGCGCCAGCCGGAGGGCCTGACCTCGTGGAAGGTCGTGGTGGCCCGGGACGTGGGCAGGGCGCTGGGCCTCTACGAGGCGGTGGGCGCAGTCCAGTTCAAGGGCGGCCAATTCGAGGGCGGCCGCTTCGAGCTGACCGGCTACGGCCGCGAACGGGAGCTGTCCGGGGCGCGCGACGATGCCGTCGCCCCGCACAGGCTCGGCGAGGCGTTCGTCCACTGGCCGTAGGCGCACCCACTGACCGACCCGGCTGCGTCCCCACGCGACGGGCTGGTGCCGGACCGGCAGCGGGTAGCGTCGGTGGCGAGGGAAACAAATCTCACACGATCGTTCGTAGTGGATTCATTTCCGGGGACCGGGAGTGTGGCGTCGCTGGTTCGGTTTCTGCGCGCGGTACAGAAACACGGAGGGTTCGGGGCGGGAGGGAATCACCCTCCGCCCCGGGCCTTCGTCGAATCACCGGACCGACGTTGCCGGGAACGGAAGTTCAGCCGTGCGCGACCGGACTCGTTCGTCCTTGAGGTAGCCGCCCACGAAGCCGCGGTAGTCGCCCCAGGCCCGCTCCCGCCCAGACCGGTGGTTGCCCCAGCGCGAGGCATTCCAGACCGCCTCGCTCTGGGCGTTGTCGGCCGGCGGCGAGGAGATCCACTCCTTCACCGGGTTGCGGGAGAAGGAGCATCCCGGCACGTGCAGGCGGAACGTGGGGGGCCTCCAGGGCGCCTCGTGCCCCGCGGTCGGGACACGCTGCGGCGCGTGAACGGTCCCCACGTCCTTCCCGCAGCGTACGGATCGATTTTGTGGATTCCTTGGGGGACTGCCCCCTCCGCCTCTCCGACGATGCGCCGTGGCGCCCGGCGCGGGCGGACGACCCGCAGCCGCCCCGTCCTCGCCGACCGTTTCCGCCCGCCCCGAGCCGGCCGCCCCGGCCGCAGGTCGAAGTGGCCCCGCCCCCGCAGGGCCCGCCGCCGGGTTCAGTCGCCGCCCCCGCCGTCTCCGCTGCTGCTGTTGATGTCGCCCATGTTCTTTCGAGCCTTGCGGAGACGCTTCTTCTCGCTCTCGCGCACCAGCTCACCCACGGCCAAGGTCACTGATGCCACACCTCGCACCCAGCGCGGCCCGCCCCGGTCGGCCCAGACCACGCAGACACTGCCCCCCACGGTGAGCACCAGTACGGCAAGCAGCAGCGCAGTGATCACGACGTTCCTCGTCTCCCCGCGAGGTGTGCACCACCCCGGCAGAGCGATCATGACAGACCCGAGAGCTGCCCCTGCGACAGGGCGGGCCCGGACCGAACGAGCGCGGAGGTTGGGCCGACTCGGCTTGATGACGCGGGCGTCGGACCGGGTCCCCGCACTCGGCCCGACCGCAGCCGGCGCGTTGAACCGATCGGACGCCTCCAACGTCACAGGACCAGCGACACCGCCGCATCGGCCCCGTCGCTGATCCTCTGGCGCTTTCAGTGCCAGGCAGGATTGCGGCTCGGCAGCCAGGGCCCGAAGAGACTGTCGTACTCCTCGCCCGTCTCGACGGTGAGCACGAAGTCGGGCACGGTCGCGGAAACCGCAGCATGCAGACGGGCCGGCAGGACCGAGGCGGGGGCCAGGTCCACGTCCAGAGCAGCCGCGAGGAGAATCCGCTGCGCACCGAGGCCGGTTCGTCCCGGATCTCGTCGCGGCCGAGGTGATCGGCGGCCGTCCGCATGACCGCAAGGTCACCTGCTCCGGAGAACGTCAGACAGTCCCGCCAGGACGGCAGCCCAACCATGATCTCCAGGGCTTCACCGAGGTTCTGGCCGATCAGACCGGCCCGTCCCTCGGAGTCGGCATACAGCACGGGCCGTTCCGTGCGCTCGTCACCGCAGAGGAAGAACGTCCCGCCGGTGAAGTCGCCGGCCACGCCCGCCAGGGCCAGCCCGGACGACAGCCGGACGGGCTCGCCGTGGTCTGCGCGCGAGAGGTCGAACTCGCAAACGTTCCACAGCAGCTCAGCGAGCTCAGCGTCGCGCCTGATCGAGTCCAGGATGTCATCGTCGCTCGCCACGCGGCGCACGGTGGCAGCGTGCTCTGACCCCCTCACCTCCGGGTCGGACCATCCGCCCGGTCCGGGGGGTGTCACGGCCGGAGGAGGGTGCGGGTGCGGAGGAGGTCGAGTTCGGCCCTACCGTGGCCGGCGCGTTCGAGGAGTTCGACCCTGGTCACCCGGCCGTCGACCCGGCCGGAACTCCAGGGGCTCGACAGGCACGAGGGCACGAGCGCCCATTCCCGTGCCGACGGTGCACCAGCACCACCGGGCCGAGCTCCGCTCCGGGTCCGGGTGCCGCAGTTCCGAGACGGCGCAGCGGATGCCGCCAAGCGCCGTGTGGGCCCGGCCACGGTGACTTCCTGTTCGAGGAGAGCCGGGGGAGGAGGGAGTCCATCAGGCGCCCACGGTCGCGGCCGCAGCGTGGGCACCGGGCGTGGACCGGCCGCTGGACCAGCCTCGGCGATGCTCGGCGCGAACGATCGACCGGACGTCCTGGTCCCGCCGCCCGGGACGCTGTGGCCGACCACCCACCACCCACCGGTGAGCACATGCGAGTTCACCACCGATCGGCAGACCCGGCGTTGTCAGTCCCCAGGGCTAGCGTCGAGCCCGCGGCCACCGATCACCAGGAAGGGAAAGCAGTCATGGCACACAGCCCGGGTACGCTCGCGAGCGGCCGGCGCCGCGCGGTCGGCCGCGACGGCCTGACGGACCGCCAGCGGGCCATCCTCACCGTGATCGCCGACCACACCACCGCCCGCGGCTATCCACCCACCATGCGCGAGATCGGCCGGGCCGTCGGCCTGTCCAGCAGTTCCTCGGTCGCCCACCAGATCAACCGCCTGCAGGACCTCGGACACGTCGAGGCCGATCCCCAGCGCCCCCGCACCTACCGCCTCACCACCACCCGCCCCGCCGCGCCCGCCGGTCCCGAGCACGGCTCCGTCGCCGTTCCGCTGCTCAGCCCCACGGAGGCTGACGGCCCGCTCGCCGCGGGGCACGACGCGGACGTGCTGCACCTGCCCCGCCGCATCGTCGGCGACGGTGAACTCGTCGCACTCACCATCCGCGGCGCCTCATCCGCGAGCGACGGCGCGATGCGCGACGGCGACCTCGTCATGGTCCGTCGCCAGCCCACCGCGGACGACGACGACCTCGTGGCCGTGCTGATCGACGGCGAGACCACCGTCAGTCGCTACCGCCGCGACGGCGAGCACACCTGGTTCGTCCCGCACCGCACCGCCCACCGGCCCGTGTCCGGCGAGCGCGCCACCGTCATCGGCAAGGTCGTCGCCGTCCTGCGGACCGTCTAGTGCTGCGACCGGCAAGGGTCACCGGGTCGGTCCGGCAACGGCGGGGGACCGTTCGAGCGGATGCCGGCACGTTCGCAGACGGGCGGCGAGGCATCAGATGATGTTGAAACCCCGGTCTAGGTCGTAGATGTCGGCCTCCACGACATAGACGACCTTCCCAGCCGGGACCACGATGTACTTCGCCATGGCGGAGTCGGACCAACTCGACCGTGTGAGGTCGTCGGTTCCCCCGGGCCCGCCGATGATGGGCCGCGGGGGCGTGCGCGGACCGGCGCGCAGCCAGGCCCGGATGGCGGTTCACCGCCCGGGCGGGGCCGCACGGTTCACCGCCTGGGCGGGGCCCGGCCCCGGAAGGGCCGCCGGTCTCAGACCGTGAACCCGCCGTCCACCGCGATCGCGGCACCGGTGATGTACCGGCCCTCCAGACCCACCAGGTGGGCGACGGTGCCGGCAACGTCCGCCGGGGTGCCGAACGAGCCCAGCGCGGTGAAGCCGGCCTGAAGGTCGGCGCCCGGCCCGTCGGCCGGGTTCATGTCGGTGTCGGTCGGACCGGGGTGCACCAGGTTGGCGGTGATGCCGCGCTGCCCGAGCTCCCGTGCCAGTGCCTTGGTCAGCCCGGACAGTGCCGCCTTGCTGGTCGCGTACACCGCGCCACCGGGGAAGGCGACCCGCTCGGCCATGCAGCTGCCGATGGTGACGATCCGTCCGCCCTCGCCCAGGTGGGCGACGGCCGCCTTGGAGGCCAGCAGCGGCCCCCGGACGTTGACGTCCAGCACCCGGTCGATGTCGGCCTCGTCGATTTCCGCGATAGGGCCGACCACGCCGACGCCCGCGTTGTTCACCAGGATGTCGAGTCGGCCGAACCGTGTCGCCACCGCGTCCACCGCCGCCCGGATCGCCCGAGGGTCGGCGCTGTCCGCCCGTACGGCCAAGGCGCGGCGGCCCATTCCCTCGATCTCGGCCACGACCGCCTGGGCGCGCTCGGCACTGTCCCGGTGGGTGAGCGCCACGTCGGCGCCTTCCTCGGCCAGCCGCAGCGCGACCGCCTCGCCGATTCCCCGGCTGCCGCCGGTCACCAGCGCCACCTTGCCCGCCAGCCGTGCGGCCACCATGGTCGTGCTCATCGTCATCCTCCCCGAACCCGCTGTCGTGTTCTCGGACATGACTCGATCATCGGACGCCGGCGAGCACGAGTCCGGCGGCATTCGGACATCGCGTTCAACGTTCAACAACCGGCCCGGTCGGGGCCGGCGCCGCGGCTCCCGATCCGCGAGCGCGCGGTCACCACGCGCAGCGCAGGCGGCGCGGGCGGCGCGGCCAGGTCGGGCAGTCGAGTCCGGTGGCCTGCCGGGGGCCCGGGCACGGGACCGGACGCCGAGGCCCACGTGCCGGAGCCGGCCGCCCCTCGGAGGGGTGGCCGGCCGTGGTCCGACCAGGGGTCAGAGGTCCAGAACCTGGTCCGGGAAGATCAGGTCGGGGTCGCCGCCGATGGTCCGGATGTTCTTCGCGTACAGGCTCCGCACGTCGGTGCCGAACGTGACCGCGATCTCGCTGAGGGTGTCGCCGATCCTGACGGTGTAGGTGCCGGTGGGGGAGCCGTTCCACGGGGAGTTGACCGGGGACGACGGGGTCGGGGTCCGCGCCGACCGTGTGGCGTCGGTGGAGCTCCGGTCGGGCGTCGGGGTCTGGGCGGGCCGGGACTCGGGGGCGGGCTTGGGCGGCTGCGGCTTCGGGGCCCGGGCCTTGGGCGTGGCCGGCTTGGCCTTGGTGGCGGTGTCGACCTGGGCCGGCGCGCCGCCCCTGGTCAGGCCGGCCTTCCTGGAGCAGACGGGCCAGGCGCCGGGGCCCTGCGAGGCGAGCACCTTCTCGGCGACGGCGATCTGCTGCGCCCTGCTGGCCCGGTTCGCCTGTGGCGCGTACGCGGTGCCGCCGTACGCCCGCCAGGTGCTGGCGGTGAACTGCAGACCGCCGTAGAAGCCGTTGCCGGTGTTGATCGACCAGTTGCCACCGCTCTCGCACCGGGCGACGGCGTCCCAGGTCGAGGCGGAGGCGGCCGAGGCCGAGGGGGCGGAGACGAGTCCGGCCACCGGCAGCGCCGCGACGGCGGCGCCGGCCACGACGGCCACGCGGACTCGGTTGCGCTTGGTGGTGGCCTTGGTGGAGGTGGTGGCGGCGGTGGTCTCGTGACCGGAAGTCATGAACATCCTCTCGACAAGCCCCGGGCAGGCATGCGGAACCAGGCCCCTGCGGGGCCCGCGTTTCGCTCACCTCACTCGATGGACGGCCGGCACGTGTCCGATGTGCCGTGCCGCCCCGGTCGCCCCCGCTCACCGCCGGCCCGTTCCGAGCTCGGCCGGTCGGCGCGCACGGCCCTCGCACCGGGGTCAGCCGGTGGGCCGTGCATCGGGGTGAACCCGGGTGGTGCTCGTTGCACCGCCCAAGAAGCTACGGGCGGTTGCGGTCGGTCATCAAGTAATTCCCTTGCCGAGCAGGTCAGTTGACTGTTACCGGCGGTAAGGATCAAGAAGCCGGGCCGGAAATGATGGCTTTTGGTGGGATTTTCATGATCGAAAATACTGCCAATGCGCCCCCGATCACACCAATGCCCGTCGAAGCCGCCCGTGAGATCCACCCTCGGCGATCGCCATGTGACGATCCGTCACCACGCGAAGCGGAGTTCCCGGTTCTGCCGCCTGTCTTGGTGGCACCAGCCACATCCGTCACCCATCGCGCCCGGAGCGGTCGCACAGCGTCATGGCCCACCGGCAGGTACCCGGCGCAGGAGGCCGGTCACCGCGCCTTCGGCCGGAGGCGCGCGCCCATCGGACACCCCCACCACCGCCAGGAACTGCTGCCACGTCAGCGACGCCACGCACGCCCCCGGCCACGAACACGGCCCCGCCGGCGCACACCCGGCCCGCCCCCTCCCGTCACCGGCGCGGCGAAGTGCAGCGCCGTCGTCGGGTTGACCGTCGCCAGGCCTGTGAGCCGCAGGAACGTCCCCGCGGCGCCCCGCCCCGATGCCCCGCCGGACCTTCCCCGACCCTCCGTCAGCGGCGGTGCGAGCCCGCCGGGTACGGCCGCCGGCACTCCGTGGACGCCGGCCGCCGCAGGCCCAGCCGGTCCGCGCACCGCGACCACCGACGGCAGGGGCGCCGCGACCGCCCGCGTCCACGGCTCCCACCCGGCGAGCGCCTCCAACAGCCGCGCCCCAGCACCGTCGCCGGCGCCGCGGACAGGATGGCGAAGGCGACCGCGCACGCCGCGCTCACCGCCGCGCGCCACCACCGACGCCCCTCCTCCACCACAAGCACCCCGACCACCCCGATGGCACAGTCACTCCCAGGCCCGCGGCGCCACCCGCCACAGGCGCCCCACCCGGGCCTCCATCGCGAACCTCAGGCCGGCCACCGTGCCCCGCAGGCCCGGAACCCGCTGTCCCTTTCCGGCGTCCGCCATGGCGGTCACGGCATGGGCGGCCTCGACGGGGCATCCTCGGTGAGCTGCGTGGATGCGCGGATCCCCGACCGACTTCATCGACGTCCGGCTGCGTCCCGAGACGGACGGCGACGCCTTCGAGGCGACGGCCCTGTGACGGTCCTGCGACGGCCCCTGCGGCTGCCCGGGATCACCGAGGCCGCGCACGTCACCGGCGGGTACGGCCACCTGCTGCGCGCCCGCGCGAGCGCGGCCGTCCTGGACCGCCTGCTGCGCCGGCAAGCCCGCCGGCTCACGAGTGCTTCCTGCTGCCAGAGCGACCAGCGGGTCGTCCTCCGCGACGCCCGGCGCCGCGCGCCGACGTCCGACCCGGTCCGGGCGGGGCTGTCCTGGTGAACGGCTGCCGGCGCCGGTGGGTCGCTGACATACTCGGCCCATGCCTGCAGAGGTGGAGCCTGAGCGGACATCAGAACAGCGGTCGGCCCGGGGGTCGTACCGGGCGGTGCCGATTGCGGCACGCCGGTACACGCTCGCCGGTGGCATCGCCGTTGCGGGCGGGGTCACGCCCTTCCTGCGCGCACTGTGACCGGCGGCGGGCCGGGCGCCGTGTTCGGCGAAGTGCGGGCTTCTGCCGGGGCCGTGGAAGCGGCCGCCGACCGGTGCCCGACGTCCGAGCCGCCGGCGGGGGCTGCGGTACTGACGGGACACACAGCTCCTGGCGGGCCCAAACCTGTGGGCACCGGAATCGTCCGGAGACGTCGCCCCGCCGTCGGGGCCGCAGGTCGACCGGACGCGGTGGGCGTGTGAACGGCCGGCCGGCACCCGTGGTGCTGCCCCCGGCGTTGCGCGCGGGGCTCGGGCTGATGGCGGCCTTCGCCGCGTTGCTGGTCGCCGTGCTCGGGATCCGGTACGCCGACGAGGCCGGGCCCGGCACGGTGGACACGCGGATCCGGGCCGTGGTGGACGGTGCGGGGCCGTCGTGGCGGTACGTCGCGTTGGCTGTGGACTCCTTGGGGGAGCCGGTGGGAGCCACGATGCTGGTCGTGGCCACGGTGACGGGCTGCCTGCTGCTCCGGCGCCTTCGGGCAGCGGTGTTCGTCGTGGCCGGCGTCGGCATCGCCGTGGGGACGACGACGCTGCTCAAGCACCTGGTGGGACGCACCATCCACGGTGGACACCTGTCCTACCCGAGTGGGCACACCGCCTTCGCGACCGCGCTCGCCCTCGCGGTGGCGATGCTCGCGACCCGCCGCCGAGGCCGGGACGGACTCGGCCCCGGTAGGACGGCCGGGACCTTGATCGTGCTCGCCGCGGCGCTGGTCGCCGGTGCCGCCATGGGCTGGGCGCAGGTCGCTCTGGGCGCGCACTACCCGACCGACGTCCTCGGCGGCTGGTGCACCGCGCTGGCGGTGGTACCGGCGGCCGCGTGGCTGGTCGACCGGACGGCCGACGTCGGGCGGCGGGAGCACCGCTGACGTCATGTCGTGTGATGTCACATGGCGTGACATCACACGACATGACGTCACGCCAGGCGGCGGAACACGGGCTTCACCGGCCGCCCGCCGAGCCAGGGGGTCGGATCGGCGGCGTCCAGCGCCTTCCGGTACACGGCACATGCCCGGGCCACCACGTCGACGGTGTGGTCGATGTCGGCGTCGCCGAGCGCGCTGCTCACCACGAACGACGGGGCCAGCACTCCGCCCGCGAGGAGCTGGCGCAGGAACAGGGTGCGGTACTGCTGCGACGGCTGCCGGTTCTCGTCGAGGGTCGCGAAGACGAGGTTGCTGTCCCGGCCCCGGAGGACGAGGTGGTCGCCGACGCCCGTGCAGGCGGCGGCCTCGCGGACACCGGCGGCCAACCGCTTGCCGAGGGCGTGCAGGCGAGCGGTGATGCCCTCCTCGACGTAGGTGCTCTGCACGGCCATCGCGGCGGCCAGCGCGTGCGTTTCCGCACCGTGCGTGGTGGACAGCAGGAACACCCGGTCGCCGGAGTGGCGCAGCCCGCCGCGCTCCATCAGGTCCCGGCGCCCCGCCAGCGCGGAGACGGCGAACCCGTTGCCCAGCGCCTTGCCGAACGTCGAGAGGTCGGGGACGACGCCGTACAGGCCCTGGGCGCCCGCCTCGGACCAGCGGAAGCCGGTGATCATCTCATCGAAGATCAGTACGCAGCCGTGCCGGTCGGCCAGCTCGCGCAGGCCGGCGAGGTACCCGGGCGGCGGCTCGGTGTGGCCGGCGGGTTCGAGGATCAGGCAGGCGACCTCGTCCCGGTACCGGGTGAGCAGTTCCTCCGTGGCGGCCAGGTCCGCGTAGGGGAACGCCACGGTGAGCTCGGTGGTCGCGGCGGGGATGCCGGCGGACATCGGCGTGGTGCCGATGAACCAGTCGTCGACGGAGAAGAACGGGTGGTCGCCGCAGATGGCCACCCGCGTCCGCCCGGTGACGGCACGGGCCAGTCGCACGGCGGCGGTGGTGACGTCGGAGCCGTTCTTCGCGAACTTGACCATCTCGGCGGTCGGCACCGTGGCCAGGAAGCGTTCCGCGGCCTCGACCTCCACGACGGACGGCCGGACGAAGTTGCTGCCGCGGTCGAGTTCCCGCCGCACCGCCTCGACCACCCGGAGGTGGGCGTGGCCGAGGCTGACCGACCGCAGGCCGGAGCCGTACTCGACGTAGCGGTTGCCGTCGACGTCCCACACGTGGGCGCCGCTGCCGTGGCTGATGACCGGGGCCAGGTGCTCGGGGTACTGGTCGTCGCCCTTGGCATAGGTGTGGGCGCCCCCGGGGACGAGCGCGTGCAGTCTCTCGTTCGCCTTCCGCGACCGGGGCAGGCTGAACTCATCGGCGCTCTGCGGGCCTCGGACGTCTCGGATGTCTCGGATGTCTCGGACGTGTCGGGCGTCAGGGGTGTCCTCGGTGTTCACGCCGGCCGTCCCTCGTGCCGCAGGACCTCGGCGAGGCTCGGCGCCTTCCGGTCCCGCTCGGACACCGACACGGCCGGCAGCGGCCAGGGGATGGCGAGTTCCGGGTCGTCGAAGGCGATCGTGACGTCCTCGGCCGGATCGTGCGGGCGGTCGATCCGGTACGAGACGTCGGCGGTCTCGGTCAGCGCCTGGAACCCGTGGGCGCACCCCGCCGGGATGTACACGCTCACCTGCGTCTCGCCGCTCAGCTCGAAGAAGGCCCGGCCGCGGTAGGTCGGCGAGTCCGGTCGCAGGTCCACGACGACGTCGAAGACCTTCCCGTACGAGCAGCGCACCAGCTTGGCCTCGCCGGCGCCGGAGCGCAGGTGCAGGCCCCGCAGTACGCCGCGGACCGAGCGGGACACGCTGTGCTGGACGAAGGCGTTCGGGTCGAGGCCGACCGAGCGGACGACCTCGGCGTCGAACGTGCGGCAGAAGAAGCCGCGCTCGTCGGCGTACGGCGTCGGTTCGAACAGGTATCCGCCGGCGATCGCCGGGACTTCGGTCGCCTTCATGGAGCCTCCCGTGGGGCGTGGTCGTGGGTGCGGTCGTGTGCGTGGGCGCGGTTGCGGTCATGGGCGTCGGAACGGGCGGGGGTGCGGCCGGCCGCCGGGAAGAGGGCCGCCGTCAGGGCCCTGAACTGCTGGTCGAGCTCCCGGCGGGCGGCCAGGTTCCGCTCGGCGATGGTCCGCCGGAGCTCCGGCGCCTGCTTCTCCAGCGCCCGGAACCGCTCGAGCAGGCGGTCGGCGTCGACCTCTCGGGCCGGGTGGCAGTACTCGCCCAGCCCCATCCGGGCCATCAGCGCCTCGCTCTTCGCCGCGTAGCTCAGGGCGAGCGTCGGCGTGCCGACCTTCAGTGCGCAGATGAGGTTGTGGTACCGGGTCGCCACCACGGTGTCGGCGGCTGCCGTCTCCCTCATCAGGTCGGCCAGTGAGGCCGGCGAGGCGGCGGTGACCAGCGGCGAGTCCACCGCGTCGAGGATCGCGGCGGTCACCGGCCGGTCGACGTCGTCGCCCATGAGCAGCCGGACCCGTCTGCCGTCCTCGACCAGCGCGCGGACGAAGCGGGTCGTCCCGTCGAGGTAGCGCCGGTGGATCTCCTCCGCCCGGGCCCGGTCGTCGTTCCCGCCGCGGAAGGCCATGACGCCGACGCAGACCGGGCCCGGTGGACCGTCGGGCGCGCCCGACGGCGGCGTCGGCAGGGAGAAGGCGAGGTCCGGGTAGACCTCGTCCCGCCCGGTGTCCACCCCCATCGCCCGCATCGCCTCGCGGGACGGCGCGTCCCGGTACGACCGGTAGGCGGCGAGCCGCGCCGACCAGCGCACCAGGGTCCGGGTGGGGCGGCTGCCGATCGCGGCGGCGCCGACGCTGACCAGCGCCACCCGGGTGCCGAACAGCCGGCCGGCCGCGCAGAGCAGGAACAGCGCGTACGGGAAGCCCCACGGCCGCAGCGGCAGTGTGGCCTCCAGGACGCCCATGCCCGGCACGATCACCACGTCGTGCCGGCGCACCCAGGCGGCGGTGCGGGCGGCGTCGACGAGCTTGCCCAGGCCCTTCGCCGCGATCGACCCCGCCCGCGACGCGGTCCGGTACTCGCCGCGGTACCAGTGCAGCCGGGTGGCGGGGATCCCGAACCGGCTCGTGACGGCTTCTGGGCCGCCGCACAGCGCGTCGACGACCGCCTCCGGGTGTGCGGCGCGCAGATACCCGAGCAAGGCCTCCAGGGAACCGTCGTTGCCGAGGTTGCCGGAGCCGAGCAGGCCGAACACTCCGACGCGCACCGGCTTTTCGTCCGCCGACGTCACGGCTGCCTCCCCTCGCGGCCGGCCACCAGGGCGTCGACGGAGACGGTGAGCAGGGTCGGGTCGACCGGGGCGCGGTCCTCGACCCGCTCGCCGGCGCCCGGCCGGGTCCGGCTGGCCGCCCAGGCGGCCAGGTGGCGGTAGCACGCCCGCCGGTCGGCCGAGGACAGCGGCGCCCGTCGGACGGCCGAGACGAAGCCCCAGACGTACTCGGCGAGCAACCGGGGCGTCGGGTGCAGCGGGCCCGCCCGGCGCGGGTCCAGGTTGACGCACCGGGAGCGTTTGGAGGGGTTCGCCCGCTCGGCACGGGTGGGGTGGTCGCGGCGGAAGTACAGCAGCTCCGGCACCTGGTGGAAGGGCCCGTGCAGGGCGATCTCGGCGACGAACGTGCGGTCGGCGTGGTGGTAGCTGTCCATGGGTCTCACCCGCCGCAGCACGTCGGCCCGCAGCACCCCGTAGAAGTCGTCGCCGCCGGGCTCGAACAGCATGCTGCGAAAGCGCTCCGGTGCGTGCGGCGAGGCGGTGGCGAGCCCGTACTCGTAGGGGACCGTCACCTGGCCGTCGCCGTCGATGACCGCCTGGTCGGTGTGCGCGAGGATCACCCCGGGCCGCTCGTCCAGCGCCTCCACGCAGCGCAGCAGCAGGTCCCGGCCGTACAGGTCGTCGTGCGAGGCCCACTTGAACAGCTCGCCGCGGGACTGGGCGAACACGAGGTTGTGGTTCGGCGTGGCGCCGATGTTCCGGTGCAGCCGGAGGTACCGGATGCGCGAGTCCCGCGCGGCGTACTTGCGGCAGATCTCCTGGGTCCCGTCGGTCGAGGCGTTGTCGGAGACGATCAGCTCGAAGTCCTCGTAGGTCTGGCCGAGCAGGGCGTCGAGCGATTCGGCCAGGTACTCCTCGCCGTTGTACACGGGCAGGCCGATGCTCAGCCTGGGTCGGGCGGTCATGAGGTCCTCACTTCGGGGATCGGGTTCTGGCTGTGCTCGCGGAGGGCGGACCGCAGCTGCAGCCACCACACGGCCGAGCTGCTGACGGTGGCGGCGGCGACGCCCCAGGCCGAGCCGGCCGTGCCGGCCACGGCCGCCCCGCCGAGCCCGCCGCCGACGTAGCAGGCGGAGGCGAACAGCTGGCAGCGCAGGCTGCGCCGGGCCGCGCCGAGCGCGCGCAGCCCGGCCGCCGCGCCGGTGCCGAGGCCGGCGCCCGCGACACCGAGGGTGAGCGGCACGATGAGCTGCGAGGCGGACTGCCAGACGTCACCGAGCACCAGCTCGCCGAGCCGGTCCGGCACCGGCAGCAGCGCCCCGCCCCAGATCAGCGCGGCGGTGGCCTGCCCGCCGCCCAGCAGGAGACAGAACACGCCCAGCCGCTGCGGGGCCTGCCGCAGCACCCGTGCTGCCTCCGGGACGGTGACCAGCGACAGCCCCATCAGGACGGCGAGGAACGGGCCGAGCAGCAGCTCGGCGCCCCGCACCGCGCCGACCGCGCCGACCCCGGCGATCGCGCCGAGCCCGTACGCCCGCAGCTGGCTCGCGCCGCTGAGGCTGACGTTCTCGACCAGGTAGCGGTAGCCGAGATCGCGCTGCTCGCGGAGCCACCCGCGGGCCCCGGTCGGCCTCGGCCGGATGCCTGACTGGAGGCAGCCGTACGCGGCGGCCACCGCGCCGGACGCGCCCCACGCGAGCACGAACGCGGCCACGCTGCCCACGCGGGCCGCCACCACCATGGCCGGGACGAGCGCGACGCCCCAGACGAGGTCGTTGACGAACGCCTTCCGTCCGGTGCCGGCGGCGAAGAACGAGAACCGCCAGGCATCCTGCAGCAGCAGCCCGGGCAGCATGGCGCCGAGGCAGGCGAACGCGGGCCCCACCCGGCCGCCGAGACCGAGTCCGACCAGCAGGCACACCGCGCCGAGAGCCGCGCCGACGCCGAGGGCGGTGCCCGTGGACCGGGCCACCGCCCCACGCCAGGACGCCTCCGGCACACCGCTGAAGCGCACCACGAGCGGATCGGTGGCCAGCCCGCGGGAGACGTTGAGCACCACGCCGTACGTCACCCAGGCGAGGCTGAACACGCCGAACGCGGTCACCCCCAGGGAGCGGGCCACGTAGATGCCCACCACGAAGTTGGACATGCTGGAGGCCGCCTGGTCGGCCAGTCCCCAGGACAGCCGGCCGACGAGGGCCCGCCTGGCGGACCCGGCCGGTGCTTTCGCCTTCACCGCCTCGGTGGTCATCGGCGTCAGGCCTTGACCAGTCCGGCGCCGTGCAGGGCGTCGGCCGCGGCGGCGACGGTGTCGAACGGCAGCCCGGACCGCTCGGCGACGTCCAGCAGACTGTGCTCGCCGTCGGAGAGGCTGAGCACCCAGAGCATGGCCAGCTGTGCCTGCTTGGCGTCGCTGCGGCCGCCGAGCGAGTCGTACAAGCCGCGCCGGCCCAGCTGCGGTTCGCCGTACGGGCTGAGGTTGAGGTACCGCCGGTTGCGGTCGAGGACGGCGAACGCCTCGCGGCAGACCGCGAGGGTGTCCGCCATCGCCTCCGGGGAGACGAAGTCCGGGTTGTCCGCCGAGGTGTGGTATTCCGGGTACCCGGCGTACGGGGTCCGGCTGAGCGAGCCGACACCGAGGTCGAAGCCGGGCGAGCAGTACTGCCGTTCGTCGTAGCCGTACGGCGTGAACTCGGCCACGTGGTGCGGCCGTTCGGATGCGCGCAGGACGTGCCGCAGCACCCGGTCGATCTCCGCGTCGCCGCGCCTGCTCTGCTTGTACGTCAGCCGGCCCCGGTCGCCGGCACAGGCCAGCACCAGACCGTGCTTGACCCTTTCCACCCGCTCCGCGTTGCGGGCCAGCCAGGTGATCGCCCCGATGGTGCCGGGCGCGAAGACGAACCGGTAGGTGTAGTACGGCGTCCGCTCCGCCAGCTCCCGCGCCAGGAAGGTCGCCACCGCGACGCCCGCCAGGTTGTCGTTGGCCAGCGACGGGTGGCAGACGTGGCAGGAGACGATCACCTCGTCGGCGACCTGCCCGGGGACGACGTGCTCGGCGTAGGTGAGGTGGCCGTCCGCGAGCGTGGAGTCGATGCGCACCTCGTACTCGCCGTCCGGCAGCGCGTCCAAGGTCTCCTGGGCCAGGCAGAACCCCCATTGCGGCGTGTAGTAGCTGGTGCGGTACGGCACCCAGGTCGGGTGGTCGGGCAGGGTGTGCAGGTGTCCGCGCAGCTCGGACAGCGGCATGGTCGCCGCCACCGGGACGCTGTAGCCGAGCACGTGCAGGCTGGACGCGGCGAAGTCGACGACCCGGTGGCCGGCGGCGTCGGCGATGTACGCGTCCCGGATGTTCCACTCCTGCGGCACCGTCCAGTCGAGCACCCGCGTCCCGGTCGGCACCTCGTGCACCTGCAGCGGGACGTACTCGCCGACGATGTCCAGGGTGGCGCGCACGCCGTCGCCGGTGATGCTCCGACAGAGCGGGTACAACCGCTCCACCAGCGCGTGCATCCGGTGGCCCACCGTGGTCATCGGCGCCACCGCAGGGTGTCGTCGACGGCACCGGCGTCGGACGCCGCGCGCAGCACGGCCAGCCGGGTGAAGCGTCGCTCGAAGCCGTCCCGGGTCAGCCCGAACTGGCGGTAGGCATCGGCGAGTTCGAGCGCGCCCCGCTTCACCGTCCACTCGCAGTCGAAGCCGGGCAGCGCCGCGCGGAACCGGGAGAAGTCCACCCGGTAGGACCGCGGGTCGGCGCCGCTCTCCCCGGTGATCACCACCTTCGCGCCGGACACCGCCTCGGCGACCTGTTCGGCGATCTCGCCGACGGTGACGTTGTTGGTCTCGCTGCCGATGTTGAACGCCCTGTCGTGCACCGCCTCCCGCGGCGCGACCAGCGCGGCCGCGAAGGCCCGTGCGATGTCGGCGGCGTGCACCAGCGGGCGCCAGGGCGTGCCGTCGGAGAGCACCAGCACCTCGCCGGACAGGAGCGCGTGGCCCACCAGGTTGTTCAGCACGATGTCGGCACGCAGCCGGGGCGAGTAGCCGAAGGCGGTGGCGTTGCGCAGGTACACCGGGCTGAAGTCGCCGTCGGCCAGCGCGTGCAGGTCGTCCTCCACCCGCACCTTGGACTCCGCGTAGGGCGTCACCGGGCGCAGCGGGGCGTCCTCGGCGACCAGGTCGTCGCCGCCGGCGGCACCGTAGACCGAACAGGTCGACGCGTACAGGAAGCGCCGCACTCCGGCGTCGCGGGCCAGCCGGGCCAGCCGTACGGAGGCGTGGTGGTTGATGTCGTACGTGAGGTCCGGCGCCAGCGAGCCCAGCGGGTCGTTGGACAGCGCGGCCAGGTGGATCACGGCGTCCACACCGGCCACGTGGTCGGCCGTGACGTCGCGCAGGTCCACCCGGTGCCCCGGCGGGTCCGCGGGCGCCGGGCCGAGGACGCAGTCCGCGAACAGGCCGGCGTCCAGCCCCACGACCTCGTGCCCGGCGGAGCTGAGGACCGGGGCCATCACGGTGCCGAGGTAGCCCTGGTGACCGGTCAGCAGTACGCGCAAGGTTCATCCCTCCAGATCGAGAACGAGTTTGGTGACGGCGAACGCCTCGGCGTAGCGCGCGTGGCATTCGATGCCGCGGATCCGGGCCAGCCCGAGGAAGGCCTCCCGGTCGTACCAGGGCCGGTGCCGCTGCGAGGGGTACTGCTCCTCCAACAGCCGCACCTTCTCCTCGGCGATCGCCGGGGACATCGGCTGGTACGCCGTCGGACGGCCGAGATCGCCGTCCCACTTGACGATCTCGTAACCGAGCACGAGGTGGTCGCGGAACGCGGTGGTGACCAGCTGCGCCAGTGCGCGGTGGTCCTGGTGCGCGTCCTCGGTGCGCGGTGCGAGGACCAGGTCCGGCTCGGTCCGCCTGCGCAGCTCCTCGACCGCGGCCTTGGCCTCGTCCCAGTGCGCGGGCAGCCGCCCGTCCGGCAGCTTGAGCACGGTCAGGCGCAGGTCGGCGTCCGGACAGAAGGCGGCGAGCGCGTCCTGTTCCTCCAACTCCCGCTCGCCGCCGCCGCCGGAGAGCACCAGCGCGTCGACCCTGAGGCCCGGGCGCGCGAGGCACATCGTCAGCAGCGTGCCGCCGGCGCCGATGGCGATGTCGTCGCAGTGCGCCCCGACCGCGACGATCCTCTTCGGGCGCCCGGCGCCGAGCCGGATCACCCGGTCCTCGCCACGAGGCCGTCGTTGCTGCCGGTCGCGCCCGCACCGCCCCGTTCCCAGACGGCCCACGGGCGGTCGCCCCGGGCGTAGGCGTCGTCGAGCGCGGCCCGTTCCTTCACGGTGTCGGTCGGCTTCCAGAAGCCGCGGTGCCGGTGCGCCACCAGCCGGCCGTGCTTGGCCAGTCCGGCGCATCCGTCGGCGACCAGGTCGCCGTTCTCCGGGATGTGGTCGAAGACCTCCTGGCGGAGCACGAAGTAGCCGCCGTTCTCCCACAGCGGCAGCTCGCTCACCGCGGTGATGCCCCCCACCAGGCCGTCCTCGCCCAGGTCCACGCAGTGGAACGAGGACTGCGGCGGCACCACCATCATCGACGCACCGGCGTCGCGCCGGGCGAACGCGTCGATCATCGCCGGCAGCGGGGCGTCGGTGAGCACGTCGGCGTAGTTGGCGAGGAACATCTCGTCGCCGTCCAGGTGGTGGCGCACCCGGCGCAGCCGCTCCCCGATCGGCGACTCGATGCCGGTCTGCGCGAACGTGATCGTCCAGGAGGCGATGTCGGTGGACAGCAGCTCGGTCCGCCCGCCCCGCAGCACGAAGTCGTTGGAGGTCGTCTCCTCGTAGTTGAGGAAGAAGTCCTTGATGTGGTGGGCCCCGTACCCGAGGCACAGGATGAACTCGGTGTGCCCGAAGTACGCGTAGTAGCGCATCACGTGCCAGATCAGCGGCCGCGGCCCGACCATCGCCATCGGCTTGGGCACGTCGTCGGAGGCTCCGCTGCGCATCCGCAGCCCGTAACCGCCGCAGAACAGGACGACCTTCACGGCTTGACCTCGACAATGCTGAGTTCCGGAACGGGGAAGACCAGCCGGCCGCCCCAGGCGTGCACGAAGGACAACTGCTCGACCAGCTCGTCCCGCAGGTTCCACGGGAGGACGAGGACGTAGTCCGGCCGGTCGGTGGCGATCTGCTCGGGCGGCAGGATCGGGATGCGGGTGCCCGGGGTGAACCTGCCGTGCTTGTAGGGGTTCCGGTCGACCGTGTACGGGAGCAGGTCGGGCCGGATGCCGCAGTGGTTGAGCAGGGTGTTGCCCTTGCCCGGGGCGCCGTAGCCGACGACCGTCTCGCCGCGCTCGGCCGCCTCGACGAGGAAGCGCAGGAGGTCCCGGCGCACCTTCGCCACCCGGGTGGAGAACTCGGTGTACCCGGACAGCTCCTGCAGCCCGGCGGCCTTCTCCCGGTCCAGCACGTCGGCCACCCGCCGGGTCGGCTCGCCGGCCACCCCGGCCGGCCGGGCCCACAGCCGGATGGAGCCGCCGTGCGTGGGCAGCAGTTCGACGTCCACGAGCGCGAGTCCGCCGCTCTCCAGCGCCCGGGCCGCGGACGCGACCGTGTAGTACTGGAAGTGCTCGTGGTAGATCGTGTCGTACTGGTTCTCCTCGATCAGGGTCAGCAGGTGCTGCACCTCGATGGAGACCCAGCCGTCGTCGGACACCAGGGCGCGCAGCCCCCGGGTGAATCCGACCACGTCGGGGATGTGCGCGTACACGTTGTTGGCGACGACCAGGTCCGCCGGGCCGTGCTCGGCGCGGACGGCCGCGCCGGTGGCCGGGTCCAGGAACTCCGTGAGCGTGGGAACGCCCGCCTCCCGCGCCGCGGCGCCGACGTTCACCGACGGTTCGATCCCGAGGCAGCGGATGCCCCGGTCCACCACGTGCCGGAGCAGGTAGCCGTCGTTGCTCGCGACCTCGACCACGAAGGAGTCGGGGCCGAGACCCAGCCGCGGCACGGCCTCGGCGACGAAGGTGCGCGCGTGCTCCACCCAGGAGGTCGAGTACGAGGAGAAGTACGCGTACTGCGTGAAGGTCTCCTCCGGCGTGATCAGCGGAGGGATCTGCGCGAGCCAGCAGTCGGTGCAGACCCGCAGGTGCAGCGGGTACGTCGGTTCCGGCCGGTCCAGTTGGTCCGCGGCGAGGAAGCTCTCGCACGGCGGCGTCGCCCCCAGGTCGACGACGCTCCCCAGCGCCGTCGAGCCGCAGAGTCGGCATCGTGTCATCTACTGCCCCCATTCCCGCCCGCGCGGGGTGCCCCGCCGCGAGCCAGCGTTTCCGTTCCCCACCGGCGGCGCGCCGTCCGCGCCGCCGGACCGCCCCGCGACGGCGGTGCGGTACTCCTCCTCCAGGCGCTCCAGCCCGACGGCCGGACTGAAGGCCTGGTCGTAACGGCGCCGGGCCGTCCGGCCCATCTCCCGGTTGCCGGCCGGATCGGCCGTGATCCGGCGAAGGCAGGACGCGAGCGAGGCCGCGTCGCCTGGCCTGTGCAACAGCCCGGTCACCCCGTCCTGTACGAGCTCGACGAAGGCGCCGTGACCGGCGGCGACGGCCGGGACCCCGGCCGCCATCGCCTCCACGACCACCAGGCCGAACGCCTCCAGCCATGTCGAGGGAGCCACCACGGCGACCGACCGGGCGAGGGCCTGCCGGCACTGCGCCCGGTCGTACAGGCCCACGTACCGCACGTCGTCCCGGCCGGCGGCCCAGGCGGTCACCTCCCGCTCCAGCGGACCCGCGCCGGCGACCACGAGCGGTACGCCCACCCCGCCGTCCGCGGCGATCGCGTCCCACGCGGCCATCAGCAGCCGCACACCCTTGGCCTCCGCAAGTCGGCCGAGGTAGAGCAGGTGCTCGCCGGCGCCCCTTCGGCGGGCACCCGGGTCGGGCACGAAGTTGTGCTTCACCGCCAGCCGTTCGGCCGGCAGGCCGGCCCGCGACAGGACGTCGCGCTGCGCCGCGGAGATGCAGAGGAACCGCTCCACGCCGGACCACCACCGCCGCCGGTTGACCGCCAGGCTGACCGCGAGCGGCACCGTCGCCAGCCGGGAGTTCCGGTAGCAGCCGTGCCGGACGGCAGGCAGCGGCGTGGCCCCGACACACTCGGTGCACGGCCGGCCGTCCCGCTGCAGCGTGCCCGGCGGGCAGATCTGGGTGTAGTTGTGCAGCGTGGCGACGGCGGGCACGCCGGTGTCGGCGCAGGCGGCCAGCACCGCGGGCGACAGGAGCGGGAAGACGTTGTGGACGTGCACCACGTCCGGCCGGTCGGCGCGGAGTCGGGCGGCGAGCTCCGAGCGGACCGCCGGGTTCCACGGCACCAGCAGCGGCACCGCCACCTTGCCCGGCAGGGACCGGGTGGCGATGTCGTCGCTGCGCCGTTCGAACACCTCGACCCGGTGGCCGGCCTCGCGCAGCAGCTCCACCTCCTGGTCGACGACCCTGTTCTCCCCGCTCGGCTGCGCCGAGGCGTAGCGGTTGTGCACCACGAGGACGTGCATGTCAGATGAGCTCCGTTCGCTGGGCCGGGGGCGCGGTGCGCGGCCGGGGGACAGCAGGTGTCGGAAGGGCGGCGGGCACGGCCGGCGAGGCCAGCAGCGAGACGGCCACGGTCAGGTGCAGCAGGTAGGGCGAGGCATCGCCCAGCCCGGCCTCGGTGTACGAGGCGATCGCGCAGTAGCTGATCAGGAAGATCGCGGCGGCCCGCTCCGGCGACGGCGGCCGCAGCAGTGCCACGCCGCCCAGCACGATGAAGACCGCCGCCACCACGGCGACCCCGGCCAGGCCCTGTTCGTTGTAGACGGCCAGCCAGCTGTTGTCGATCGGCAGCCCGCCGAAGGACTTGTCGCCCAGCCCCATCCCGAACGCCTGCTCGGTGGTCGTCCGGGGTGCCGCCAGCAGGGCGTCCCAGACCTTGGCCCGGCCGGTCAGGTTGGAGAAGTTCTCCTGGCTCTGGCCGCGCAGGAACCAGGCCTGGAGCAGCGAGCTCAGGCCCACCCCGACCACGGTGGCCAGCAGTACCGCCCAGCTGAAGAACCGGCGGGCGGCGGCGCTGGTCATGAGGAGCGAGCCGATCGCCAGCGTCAGGCCGATGATCAGGCCGAGGGTGGCCGTCCGGGTGTGGGTCAGCGCGAGCAGGACGAGCGAGGGCACGATGATCGTGGCCGCGCTCGCGCCGCTGGTCCGGCGGTCCAGCAGGAGCAGCACGGTGAGCCCGATGATCACCGCGGCGTACTGTCCGATCTGCGGCGGCGTGAGCGGCCACAGTGCGCCGACCAGCCGTCCGCCGTAGAGGTCGGGCATGGCCGCGCCCGGTGAGGCGACCAGTCCGGCGGCCACCGACACGAGCACCGCGAAGTACATCCGGATGTGGAACCGGACGAACGTCGGGCTGCCGTCCCACCAGCGGCTGAGCAGCCACAGCGTGCTGACGAAGAGCGTCAGCCGGAAGCAGCGGAACAGCGCGCCGAACCCGGACTCCAGGTTCGCGCTGGAGATCACGCTCAGCACCAGCAGCAGGGTGAGCAGGAACAGGAAGGCGCCGGCCCGGATTTGCAACCGGCGGTTGAGGACGAGCGCCAGCGCGAACGCGGTGGCCAGCGCGCCCATGGTGGCCATCTGGATGAGGGAGCGGGGGAGCGGGACGATGGTCCGCGCCCCGGCGGAGCCGAGCGTGTTGAGGATCAGCAGCCCCCAGATCAGCTCGACGGTCTTCGGCGGGCCGGCGGGGCGCGCCTGTTCGCCGGGCCGCGTGCCCGCGGTGCCCGGTCCGTGCGGCGTCCCCTCGCGCGTCAGGTCCCGTCCCATCTCAACCACCGGTCCGCGGCCGGAAGGTGCTGCCCGCGTCCTGCCGGTACGGCGCGCCCTGCCACTGCCCGAAGTCGAGCGTCCGGCTCGGGTCGTGGGCGACGAAGCTCCACGGTCCGACATAGGTGTTGTCGTGCCAGCGGTTCTGCTGCTTGCCGGTGATGGCCTCGGCCACCGGTTCGCCCTTGTACGGCGACCAGTCCGGGAAGGTGCCGTAGTTCGCCAGCACCGCCATCCGGCCGCACTTCGTCGTGCAGCCGACGACGGACGGGTTCAGCGTGAAGCGGTTGTCGTGGACGTCCACCCGCTGGGTCTTCCACCGGCAGTCGGCGTAGAGCGGTGCGGTGGCGATCGCCGGCTGGGCGCAGCGGCCGGTGTTCTTCACCAGCAGCGTGCAGTCACCGGACGAGGTGTTGGCCGGGCTGTTGCAGAACCGGTCGGCGTTCTCCCACAGGGTGATCCCGGACCAGTTGTCCTCCAGCACGTTCCGGTCGATCTCGATCTTGTCGGTGCGGGCCGGGATCCGCGGTTCGCCACCGGACTCGGACAGGTAGACGGTCGGATAGGGGAAGTTGTCGCCGCGGTCGGCGGACCTGCGGCCCTCGACCCAGTTGTTGCGCCGGATCGTGTTGTTCCGGACGACCGCGTTGTAGCTGGCCTCGTACACCAGCGCGGCACCGTCGTTGGCCTCCAGCACGTTGTCCTCGATGCGGAAGTCGTTGTTGTTGGTGTCCGCCCACAAGCCGGCTCCGCGGTTGTCGTGCACCCAGTTGCCGCGGATGTCGGCGCCGTCGACGGCCCAGAACTTGATGCCTCCGGTGCAGCCGCAGCCCGGCTGCCGCCGCTCCCAGTCGTCGGTGTTGTTGCCCACGACCTCGTTGCCCTCGACCAGCAGGCCCTTGATGGGGCCACCGGTCTTGTACGCGTTCATTCCGTACTGCCCGTTGTCGCGCAGGCAGCTGGCGCGGACCTGCTGGTGGGCACCGGCCATCAGCCCGGCTCCGGAGTTGTGCTGGATCGTCGCGTGCTCGATCACCCACCCGTCGGCCATGTCGTGGTTGACCACGCCCTCGTCGTGCGGGGCGACGAAACCCTGCACCGTCAGGTAGCGGATGGTCACGTCGGGGGAGGTGCCGCTGAACGCGTAGTTGTTGGTCTTCCGGCCGTCGAGCACCGCGCCCGGCGCGCCGAGATAGGTGTCCCCCTCCTTGGTCATGACCTGGGCGTAGCGGTCCGGTTCGAGCGTGTGCGTGCCCGGGAGCAGCCAGAACGTGGTGTGCGGGGGGTTGCTCCTGGTCTTCGCGGCCAGATCGCCGACCACCGCGGGGTCGACCGTCACCGCGCCCGCCGGCGCGCTCGTCGGCCCGGCGGCGGGCTCGGCGCACACCCGGGCCACGGCCACGGCCACGGGCCCGGACGGCGTGGCGGTCGCCTCCGCCGGGGCGTCCGGCGTGCTCGTACAGCCGGTCGCCACCAGCAGGGCCAGCGTCAGCACCGGCGCCGTCGACGCCCCCCGGCGCCACCTCGTGATCCCCACCCGCCCCCCTAGCCCCGGAACCCGAGCACGGTGGTCAACTCCCGTGCGCCGCCGGCGAAGCCGGCACCGACCAGCGTGGTGGCGGGTTCCTTGCGGCCGAAGCCGGCGGAGTACCAGCCCAGCGGCGGGTCCGTCTCGCCGCGGTGCGCCGACCAGGACAGCTCCCCGGGCAGGTCGAGCACCGCGGAGCGGTCCTCGCCGTCCCGGGCCCAGGTCAGCACCGCCCGGTTCCCCGTCAGGTCCGCGGTGACCGCCGGGCCGAGGTGGAACACCAGGCGCACGGCCCGGAGCGGTCCGCGCACCTCGTCGACGATCCGCAGCTCCCGGGTCGCCGCGGTCAGATCCACCCGGCGGCGGTGCACCACGTGCCGGTAGCCGTCGTGCTCGGCACTCCAGCGGGCCACGCCCTCGTCGGAGGTGTCCGCGACCAGGACGCGGCTGCGGGCGTGCCGGGTCCACAGGAACGGGCCGCCGGAGACGGACTGGTCACCGCCGTCCACCTGCAGGGTGTTGTGGCCCAGGGTCGACCGGAAGTACTGCCGCCACTCGGGCTGCCCGTGGTAGCAGAACGTCCCCGGGTCGGCGAGCACGTCGACCCCGTCGTGCCGGACCTCCACGGACAGCGCGTCCGCGTGGGCGTGCGCGGCGATGGACAGGAACCCGTGCGGACCGCCGTCGCAGCGGCACCAGATCTCCCCGGGACCGCGCAGGACGGTCATGCCCGCGTCGGCGAAGTGGGCCGGCCGGTCGGCAGGGCGGGTCACGCTGCATGTGTCGGCGCCGGCGTTCCGCGCGTACGGTCGGACGAGCGCGGCCAGCAGCGTGGTGCGCACATCGGTGCCCGTCACCACCGGCCACCAGGCGAGCCGGCCGAACACGGCGTCCCCGGTGGCCAGCAGCGAGCCCCAGCGGTCGGTGCCCGCGCCGTCCAGGACGAGACCGTGCCCGTCGTCCGCGTCGCCCTGGCGCGGGGGCCGCAACCGGTTGTCCACGACGGCCGCGAGCGCGTCGGTCATCCGCAGCAGGACGAGCCGGACGGACGCGGGGACCGGCACGGCCGCGGCGTCCGCCTCGGCCACCGCGGCCAGGCCGAGCTCCAGAACGAGCCCGTGGTACTCGGTGGCCAGCTCGCGGTTCAGGCCGGAGGGGAAGGTGTTGGCGCGCAGGTGCCGCTCCAGCGACCGCAGCGCGGCGGACCGCCAACGCGTCGAGGAGGGGAACCATCCGAACGCACAGGACGCGGCGAACTGCCCGGCGGTCTCGGCGATGACGTGGTTGTTCGCCGACGACCCGCGGCTGGGGAAGGCGGCCAACCAGCGCTGGTGGTGCCAGATCTGATGCAGCGCCACCGGGTTGTCCTCGAACAGCCCGGCCGCTCCCGGCCAGCCGTCGAGCAGCCGGCGCACCCACACCCAGGACAGCAACCGGATGCCCAGCTCGATGCCGCTGATCCAGTGCACGCCGCGCAGCGGCGGGTTGGCCGCCCACCACGAGCGCAGGTGCTCGGCCACGCGTTCGGCGTACCGCTCGTTCCCGGTGACCGCGTAGGCGGCGGCGAGCACGGTCAGGTACTGGTGCCGGGACAGTTCCCAGATCTGCTTGATGTCCCCGACCGCGTCCTCGCTCCGGTACGGCACGTCGAAGGCGTAGCCGGACGGCGCCCGCCGCCCGGTCCGCGGGTCGCGCCACCAGTCGGGGGCGGCCAGGTCGTCCCGGACCTCCCCGAAGTACTCCGCGTGCCCGTCCATCAACCGGTCCGCCTCGGCGACGAGGCGCTTCGCGGCGTCCGGTGGCACCGCGGCGACCGTCCCGGCGGGCAGCACGGCGGTGAACCGGGCGTCCGTCACGGGCGGGCAGTCCGGCGGCGCCGACCGCCACCGCCGCCTGCGCACCGCGTCGCCCACCCGGCCGCCGACCTCCTGCGGTCCCATCCGGGACAGCCGCCGCAGGTACCAGCCCGGGCCCATGGTCATCGCGCCCTCGACAGGGTCACCGGCGCGCCGCCGGCCAGGCAGGCCTGCACGGCGAGGGTGGCCGCCGTGGTGGCGACCAGCGACTCCAGCGGCACCGGCATCGGCCCGCCGGTCCGCACGGCCTTGACGAACGCGGCCAGCTCGGCGGCCTGGCCCTTGTCCCGGGCCTTCGGCAGCCGCGAGCTGACCCACCGCTTGCGGCCGGCCGTGCGCTCGAAATGCACCGAGGCTCGGACGAAGTCGTCGAGCTTCAGCACCTTGCCGTCCGCGACGAGGTCCAGCGTCTCCTTGGGGAAGCCGGACGCGCCGGTGGTCACGTAGCTCAGGGTGGCGGTGGAGCCGTCCGGGTAGCGCAGCACGACCTGGAGGTCCTCGTTGCCGGCCGGGGCGACCGCGTACACCGAGACCGGGTCGGCGTCCAGCAGCCAGCTCGCCGTGTCGATGAAGTGCCCGCCCTCGCCGGCGAACCGCGAGCCCTCGGAGCCCTGTTGGAGGTACCAGCTGCCGTGCTGCAGCCGGCCCGCGTTGACCAGGTAGCGCAGGCTCGCCGGACCGGTCCGGGCGCCGAAACGGGTCCTGGCCTCGCGCAGCAGCGGTGCGAACCGGCGGTTGAAACCCACCTGCAACCGGTCGTTGCCGGACTCCTCCACCGCCGCGAGCACGCCGGCCAGTTCGTCCTCGGTGAGGGCCAGCGGCTTCTCCACGAACACCGACTTGCCGGCGAGCAGCGCCTTGCGGGTCAGTTCGGCGTGCGAGCTGTGCCGGGTGACCACGAACACCGCGTCGATGGACGGGTCCCCGAGCACGGCGTCGAGATCGGTGGTCGCGTGGGCGAAGCCGAACTTCCGCTGCGCGTTGGCCGCGGACAGCGCCGTCGTGGTGACGACCGTGGACAGCACGACGCCGTCGCGCTGTTCCAGGTGCGGCAGCAGCATCGACGTCGCGTAGTTCCCCGCGCCGACGAACGCCAGCCGCACCGGCGTCCCGGCGGCCCGGGCCGGCTCGGGCGCCGG
>NZ_JAHTIK010000001.1:8124605-8354403 GCF_025655475.1 Kitasatospora sp. DSM 101779
GCGCCGGACCGCGGGCACCGCCACCGCCGGGGCCTGCGCCGTCCCCCCGCCCGGGGCGTCGGGGTAGCGGAACAGCACCGCCACGGCCTTCAACTCACCGTCCTTCAGGCGCCGGTACGTCTCGACGGCGTCGTCGAAGTCGGCGACGTGGGAGATCAGGGGTTCAACGTCGACCCGGCCGCGGGCCATGAGGTCGAGAAAGCACGCCAGGTTGCGGCGCTCCGTCCAGCGCACGTAGCCGATCGGGTAGTCCCGCCCCTCCAGCTCGTACTCCGGGTCGTAACGCCCTGGGCCGTACGAACGGGAGAACCGGACGTCGAGCTCCTTCTCGTAGTAGGCGTTCCACGGCAGGTCGAGGCGGCACTTGCCGATGTCGACGACCCGGCCACGGTCCCGGCTCAACCGGGCGGCCAGCTCGACGGGCTGGTTGCTGCCGCCGCCGGCGGCCAGGTACACCTGGTCCACACCGTGACCGCCGGTGAGCTCGGCGACGGCGGCCTCCACGGCCGCGGACCCGGGATCGCCGGCGGCCGCGGCACCCAGGCGCTCGGCGAGCTCGCAGCGCACCGGGTCGGGGTCGGCCCCGACGACGCGGACCCCCGCGGCGGCGAGGAGTTGGACCACCAGCTGGCCGATCAGCCCGAGGCCGACGACCAGCGCCACCTCGCCGAGCTGCGGCTCGCCCTGCCGCACGCCCTGCAGGGCGATCGAGCCGACGGTGCCGAAGGCCGCGTGCCGCGGCGCCAGGCCGTCAGGAACCGGCGTGTAGAGGTTCTTCGGCACCCAGTTCAGCTCGGCGTGCAGCGCGTGCTCGTTGCCGGCGCAGGCCACCAGGTCGCCGACCTTCACGTCGTCGACCCCGGCACCGACCTCCTCGACAACCCCGCACAGGGAGTAGCCCAGCGGCGTGTAGGAGTCCAGCTTGCCCATCACCTTGCGGTAGGTGGCGGGCAGCCCGTTGGTGGCCACGCTCTGCATGACCTTGGCCACCTGGTCCGGACGGGAGCGGGCCTTGCCCAGCATCGACATGCCGGCCTCGGACACCTTCATGAGCTCGGTTCCGGTGGATATCAGCGAGAAGACGCTGCGGACCAGTACACCGCCGGGCTTGCACCCCGGCACCGGCACGTCGAGCACCGCCAGCTCGCCGCTCTTGTAGTTCTGCACAACCTGCTTCACCGGAAGTCCCCTCGTTCCTCTGCCGTCAAGTGAGCGCTACGCCGTCAACCGGGCGCTGTGGCCGGAGCCGGAGGTCGCGCCGCGGTACCAGTACTCCAGGGTCAGCACGTGCCACAGGTGCTTGGAGTAGTCCTGCTGCCCGGCGGCGTCCGCAGCGACCATGCGCGCGAGCGCGTCGCGGCGCAGGAGCCCGGAGCCGACGAGCACGCCGTCGTTCACCACCTCGCGCACCAGCGGCGCCAGGTCCCGGCTCATCCACGCCCGCAGGGGGGCGCTGAACAGGCCCTTGGGCCGGTACACGATCTCCCGGGGCAGGACCGATGCGGCCGCCTCCTTGAGGACGGCCTTCCCCTGCCGTCCGACGATCTTGCGGTCGCCGGGCACGGCGAACGCCGCCCTGACGACCTCGACGTCCACGTACGGCACCCGCACCTCGGTGGACGCGGCCATGCTCGACCGGTCCGTGTACGCGAGGTTCAGGCCCGGCAGGAACATCCGGGCGTCACCCAGGCACATCCGGTTGACGAAGTCGTCGAGCTCGTTGTCCTGGTAGGTGTCCGCGTGCTCGGTCAGCACGTCCTCGACCGTCCCGGCCAGGTCCGGGTCGACCAGGGCGAGCAGTTCGTCCCGGTCGTACATGGTGTAGCTGCGCCGGAACGCGGTCTCCTCCGGCAGCTCGGCGAAGGAGAGGAACCTCTTCGCGAACCGCACCGACCGGAACCCCCGGCTGGCCGTGGCGACCGGCAGCCGGTCCACGACCGCGGACAGGCCGCGCCGCAGGGGCCGCGGGACGCGCTGGTAGCGCAGCGCGAGCCGGTTGGCCAGGTGCTTGCGGTAGCCGGCGAACAGTTCGTCGGCCCCCATCCCCGAGAGCATCACCTTGACCCCGGCCTCCCGGGCGGCCGAGCAGATCAGGAAGGTGTTGATCGCGGCGGGGTCGCCGATCGGCTCGTCCAGGTGGTACGTCATCCGCGGCAGCAGGTCGAGCACGTCCGGAGCGATCTCGATCTCGTGCAGGTCGACGCCGAACCGCTCGGCCACCTGCCGGGCGTAGCGGAGGTCGTCCGGCATCGCCTCGAACCTGGCGTCCTCGGCGCGGAACCCGATCGTGTAGGCGGAGATCCCGGGCCGCTCGCGGGCCGCGAGCGCGGTCAGGTAGCTGGAGTCCAGGCCGCCGGAGAGGAAGGTCGCCACCGGCACGTCCGCGAGCAGGTGACGCCTCGTCGACTCCTCGACGATCGCGGCGAGGTCCGGCAGCTCGCCGCCGAGAGCCCGCTCCCGGCCCTCGGCGGCGACGTCCCGCAGGTGCCAGAACCGGCCGCGGTCCACCCGCCCGTCGGGCCGGCACCGGAGCCAGCTCCCCGGCGGAAGCTTCTCCGCCTCGCGGAACGCGCACCGTGAGTCCGGCACCCAGTAGTACAGCAGTGAGGCCACCAGCGCCGCGGGGTCCACCTCCAGCGACCCGCCGGTGGCGGCGGCCAGCGCCTTCAGCTCGGAGGCGAACACCAGGCCCTCGCCGCGCCGGACCAGGAACAGCGGCTTGATCCCGAGCTGGTCGCGGGCGAGCACCAGCTCGCCGGTCCGCTCGTCGAAGATCCCGAACGCGAACATGCCGCGCAGCCGGGGCAGGCAGTCCGTGCCCCAGCGCCGCCAGGCCTCCAGCAACACCTCGGTGTCGGACGTGCCGCGGAAGCGCACCCCGCTGGCCGCCAGTTCGGCACGCAGCTCGGGCGCGTTGTACAGCTCGCCGTTGTACGTCAGGACGAGGCCCTCCGAGGCCATCGGCTGGGCGCCGGTCCCGGACAGGTCGACGATGGCCAGTCGCCGGTGCCCCAGGTGCACCTCGCCGTCACCGACGGGGTGGCCGTACCGGCCCGCGCCGTCGGGACCGCGGTGCGCGAGGGTCTCGGTGAGCAGGTCGGTCACGACCTTCCCGTCCGGCCATCGGTACGTACCCGCGATGCCACACATGTCCTACCGCACCTCCTGGTCACTGTCCGGGACCCTCGCGGTCCGCATCGTCGTCGGTCCCGTCCGCCGCCGGCCCGTGCCGGTGTCCCGGGTCGGCCGCTCGTACCGGCCGCGCGTCGCGGTGAACGGCCCGTCCCACAGCGTGCCGTCGGTCCGGTCGCGCGGATCCGGGTCGATCAGCACCACACCGATCACCGGGATGTCCTGGTCCGCGAGCTGCCGCGCCACGGTGTGCAGCCACGCGGTGCTGCCGTGCCCAGCACGCACCACGAGCACGGTCCGGGTGCCGAGGTACCGGAGCTGGGTCCACGTCGTACCGGGCGACACCGAGCCGACGCCGAGCCGACGCCCCTGGCCCGCCCCGGCCGTCGCACGCTCGCCGCCGACCACGGTCGGCTCTCCCGGCTGCGAGCCGCGCTTGGCGAACCGCGGGCCGGGCAGCTCGTCGACGAGAGCCACCGGCCCCTCGTCCCCCAGTGCCCCGGCGAGATCCAGGGCGATCGCGCCGGTGCTGCGCGCGCAGCCCAGTTCCAGCAGCGACACCGCCTCGGCGGAACCGCGCACGGTGCGGGCCAGGGTCGTGGCGAGCCTCGCCCGTGCCGCCCGGGTCCGTCGGCCCTGCCACCGCCCGGCCGGCCGGCGGGGCACCCGGCGCAGCTCCGCGATGACCGGGGCGCCGAGGTTCGCCGCGATGTCCCGGCGCAGCACGGGGCGGTCCGCCACCACCGTGCCGACCGCGGCCACCGCCAGCCCGAGGACGAGCCCGAGGACGAGTCCGATCGCGGCGTCGGTGGCGGCGGTCCCGGTCAGGGACTGCCGCACCGGGCGCGGGGCGTCCACGATCTGCGTGGCGGCGACGAGCCCGGGCGTGCCGACCCGCGCCTCCGCCGCGCGCTGGCCGAAGTCGGTGATCCGCGCGGTGAGTTCGGCCCGGCTGGCGAAGAGCGACTCCAGGCTCGCCGACGCCTTCGGCCCGCTCTGCTGCGAACCGTCGCCGATCGTCCGGTTGACCTGGGCGAGTTCCTCCTGCAGGCGGTCCCGCTGGTCGAGCAGGGCCTTGGCCTGGGCGTCCGCGGCTTCCTGGATCCGTCGCACGTGGTCCGCGACGAACGCGTCGGCGAGCGCCTTGGCCCGGGCCACCGCCTCCCCCTCACTGTGACCCGTCACGGTGATCTGCAGCACGTTGTTGGTGAGGCCGATGCCCCCGTAGTCCTTCATGAGGTCCTCCGGTCTCTCCGAGGACCCGAGGGACTGCAGGGCCCTGCCGGCGATCCCCGTGGTCTGCAGCAGGGCGACGTCGGTGCGGATCAGCGTTCCGGGGTCGTTCGGCTGGTCCGCCTGGTGCGCGACCAGCACCTTGACCAGCGCGGTCGGCGGCGGCGGCCGCAGGACGGCCAGCGCAGCGCCGACCAGCAGCCCGAGCAGCGCCGTCGCGCACCAGAAACGGCGCCGCCTGCGCACTGCGACCACCAGCGCCTGCAGGTCCACCAGCGGCGCGGCGGCCGACGACTCCGATGTCGTACTCGTCGTCACCCCGCGGCGCTCCTCGTGTCGCCGCCGGCCGCGAGCACCGGCGTGGCGCCGTCCGGATCACGGCCGGCGGACCGTCCCGGACGGGCCCGGACCACGTCGGCGACGACGGTGCCGACGATCTCGTGCCTGGCGTCCGCACACGCCTCCGCGATACCGGCGAGCTCCGCCGCCGTCCAGCAGCCCGCACTGAGCACGACCAGCGCGCCGGACTCGTCGTCGCGGTCCGGCACCAGCGGCCGGGACACCGAGACCCCCACCACCCGCAGCTCGGGGTATCCCCTGCTCGAAGAGCTTGGGGAAGGACCGCCCTCCGCCTCGGCGACGAGCTGCCCGGCTGCCCGGCCGGCCATCTCGTCCCCGTCCGGGACGATGACCAACAGCGGCCGGGGCTCCGGCAGCCGGTCCCGGAGGCGGTCGCAGACCCGCCGGAAGCGGAGCTGCCGACCGGCCTCGTCGCCGGGAGCGTGCCGGGTCGGCAGGTCCCACCGGACGTCGGTGCCCAGCAGCCGGCGGATCAGGGCCCGCGGGCCACGGCCCTCCGGCCGGTGGGCGGACCGTTCACCCGGCACATCGACGGTGCCGAGGAGCACCGAGCCCAGCGCCGCGGCGATCTCCGGTTCGGTGCGCAGTCGGCGGCTCATCCGTGCGGCGGTGAGATGGCCGACGACCCCGAGCACGAGGAACAGCGCCGCCCCGCCCGCGACGAGCTGCATCCTCGTCGGCGGTGCCTCCCCCGTCGGTCGGGCCGCAGGCCCCATGACGACCAGGTTGACCGTCCTGGTGGCGGCCGGGTCGACCTGGTCCAGCTTCTTGACGGCGTCCTGCAGCGCGGTGCGCAGCTTCACGAGCTCCGTGCGGGTCTGCACGCTCTCCACGCTCTGCCCCGAGCCGGCCGCGTCGGCCAGGTCGGTGATGCGGCGGCCGGCCTGCTCCACCAACTGCCGCAGTGCCTCGGGCTGCGCCGCTTCGGCGGCGGTGCCGTCGCCCGAGTACCGCGCGGCGAACGTGACGAACTCCTGGGCCACCTGATCGGAGAGCTGTTGCGCGCGCTCCGGGGTGTCGGCCGTACCCGAGATCTTGATGATGTTCCCGTCCGCGGCCGTGGCGCTCACCCGGTCCCGCAGCTCGTCGCCGCCGGCCCCGGACCAGGCGAGCGCGGCGGCCACGCGGTCGAGCACCACCGAACTGGTGGCAATCTGCGTCTGGGTCGTCAACTCGCGCTCCTGCCACGCCCCCGGCAGCAGGACCGAGGCCGACGTCGTGTAGCGCGGCGGAAACAGCAGGGAACTGCCGTAGCCGACGAACGCTCCCAGCACCGCGAGGACCGCGAGGAGCCGCCAGCGCCGACGGAAGATCTGACCGACCGTCACCAGGCGTATCGCTTCGTCGCTCAACGGCGCGGCCTCTTCCCGGCCCGGCCCCGGCCGCCCGCCGACACCGGGGCGTGGTCACGGCAGGCAGCGGCGTAGGCGGCGAGCAGCGAGGCCTGCGAGTTCCGCCAGGCGAGCGGCCCGTTGATCCGCTCCTGGCCGGCCTTGCCCATCAAGACCCGCTTCTCCGGATCGTCCAGCAGCAGTGCGACGAGTTCGGCGAATCGGGCCTCGTCGTTGGCGGGCGCGTAGACGGCGGCGTCACCGGCGGAGACCCGCGCCTCGCGGAGGTCGAAGGAGACGATCGGCCGGCCCATCACCATGTACTCCAGGACCTTGTTCATGGTCGACACGTCGTTGAGCGGATTGCGCGGGTCGGGGGAGAGGCACACGTCCGCGGTGGACAGGTACCGCACCAGGTCGGCGTCCGGAACGCGCCCGGTGAACTCCACTTGCTCCGAGAGCCCGAGCCGCCGGGACAGCTCCACCATCGCGTCGAAGGTGTCGCCACCGCCGACGAACACCGCGTGCCAGTCGGTCCGCCCGAACTCGTCGCGAAGCTTCGCGAGGGCCCGCAGGGCGTAGTCGACGCCGTCCTGAGGCCCCATCACGCCGAGGTAGCACAGCAGATGGGGCTTGCCGCGCTTCAGCTCCGGCTCGGGCGGCACCGGCCGGAACCGCCCGGTGTCGGGCGCGCTGCGCACCACGAAGACGTCGTCCGGGCGCCGGCCGCCACGGCGCAGTGCGACGTCCCGGTAGCTCTCGTTCGTGGCGAGCACGACGTCCGCGGCCCGGTAGGTCAGCCGTTCCAGCGCGCACACGCCGCGGTAGAGCAGATCCTCACCGCGGTCGAACCGGGAGAGGTACAGCTCGGGTACCAGGTCGTGCTGGTCGAATACGAACCGGGCGCCGCGCCGCTTCAACCACAGGGCCGGCAGGAACAGCAGGTCGGGCGGATTGCAGGCGTGGACCACGTCCACCGGGCCGACCCTGCGGGCCAGCCGGGCCGTGTGCCACAACGCGGATCCGTACTCCCGCAGGTAGCCGGCCGGCCCTCCGGTGGCCGCGCGCAACGGGTACCGGTGGATCCGCACCCCGTCGATCACCGCCTCCGACTCGGTGTCCCGCTTGCTGCCCCGCGGGCAGATGACGTCCACCGTCCAGCCCGCGTCGCGAAGCGTCGTGCACTCCTGCCACACCCGTCGGTCGAACGGCACCGACAGGTTCTCCACCAGGATCAGCGCACGACGGCCCCGCCCGTCGCCGCCCGTTGTGTCACCAGGCAAGGCCCGCGTACCCCGGCTCGGTCCGGCGCGCCTCGGCGTCGGGAAGGCGGACGAGGTCGACGATCACCGGGCTGCCACCGTGGGGCAACGCCGACAGCACGGCCGGGTCGCTGGTCCCCACCACGCACACCTCGGCATGGTCGAGCACCTCGTCGACGGACTCCGCGAGCAGCTGCGCGAGGTGCGGCAGCCGGGTCTCGATGTACTCGCGGTTCGCGCCGAGCAGCCGGGAGAGGCTCACGTTGGGGTCGTGGATCCGCAGGTCGTAGCCCTTGCCGAAGAGCCTCTCCGCCAGTTCGACGAGCGGGCTCTCGCGGAGGTCGTCGGTGCCCGGCTTGAAGGACAGGCCGAACAGGCCCACCCGACGCTTGCCGGTGCGCTCGACCAGCTCCACCGCGCGCTGCAGATGGTCGGAGTTGGAGGGCAGCACATGGGAGAGGATGGGCACCGAGACGTTGGCCCGCCGCGCCGCGTGGACCAGGCCCCGCAGGTCCTTGGGCAGGCAGGAGCCACCGAAGGCGAAGCCGGGCCGCAGGTAGGCGGGGCTGATGTTCAGCTTGCGGTCGGCCAGGAACACGTCGATCACCTGGTGCGAGTCCACCCCGAGCGCCCGGCACACCGCGCCCAGCTCGTTCGCGAAGCCGATCTTGAGCCCGTGGAAGGCGTTGTCCGCGTACTTGATCGCCTCGGCCGTCGGGACCGGCACCCGGAACACCTCGCCGGGCAGTCCGTCGTACAGCGCCGCGACGACGTCGCCGCTCGCCGGGTCGAGCTCGCCGATGACGGTCTTGGGCGGGTCGAAGAAGTCCCGCACGCTCGTGCCCTCGCGCAGGAACTCAGGGTTGACCGCGACCCCGAAGTCCACCCCGGCCGTGCCGCCGACGTACTTCTCCAGGATCGGTACCAGCAGGTCCAGGCAGGTGCCCGGGAGCATGGTGCTGCGGAACACGACGGTCTGCCGCCCACCCCGCTCGGCCACCGCGGCACCGATCTGCTCGGTGACCCGCTCCAGGTAGGTGGTGCACAGGCTGCCGTCGGGCTCCGACGGCGTGCCCACGCAGACCAGCGACACCTCACTGCCCATGATCGCCTCGCGGACGTCGCCGGTGGCGCGCAACGCTCCGGCCCGCACGACCTCGGCGATCAGCTCGCCGATCCGCTCCTCGACCACCGGGGCCCTGCCCTCGTTGACCAGGTCGACCTTCACCTGGTTCACGTCCACCCCGATGACCTCGTGACCCATCCTGGCCAGGCACGCGGCCGACACACAGCCCACGTAGCCCAGCCCCAGGACACTGACCCTCATGACCCGTTCCTCCCCTCAAGCAGGCCCTTACGGCCGGCCGGCCGCGCGCCGATCGGACGACGCCCCCCACGCATCAGTAGGCCCCCTGTCCCTGGAGCACCGCACGCAGCGTCTTCCACAAGATCACCGTGTCCAGGGCGAGCGACCAGTCCTCCACGTACCGCAGGTCCAGCCGGACCGCCTCCTCCCACGGCAGGTCGCTGCGCCCGCTGATCTGCCACAGGCCCGTGAGCCCGGGCTTGACGAGCAGTCGCCGCCGGATGTCCGGGCCGTACGCGGCGGACTCCTCCGGCAGCGGAGGCCGCGGACCGACGAGCGACATCGAGCCGGTGAGCACGTTGAGCAGCTGCGGGAGCTCGTCGATCGAGTACCGGCGAAGCACTCCTCCCACCCGGGTCACGCGTGGATCCCGGCGGAGCTTGAACAGCAGGCCGGCGCCCTCGTTGCGGTCGGCCAGCTCGGCACGTGCCCTGTCGGCCCCGGCGACCATGGTGCGGAACTTGACCAGGGTGAACTGGCGGCCGTCCTTGCCGACTCTGTGCTGTCGGTAGAAGGCCCCGCCCCGACTGTCCACCAGCACGAGCAGCCCGACGACCACCATCAGCGGCGCGAACAGGACCAGCAGGACCGCGGCACCCAGCCGGTCGACGACCTCCTTGACCACCCGGCGGCCCCCGGTGAAGGTCGGCATGCTGACCCGCAGCATCGGGATCCCGAGCACCGCGTCGACGTGCAGCCGCGGGCCGGCCACCTCCATCAGCACGGGGGCCACGACCATCTCGGCATCGCCGCCCTCGAGGTTCCAGGCCAGGCGCTGCAGCCGGTCCGGTGACCAGTACGAATCCGGTGTGACCGCAACGACCCGGTAGCCGTCGCGGCGGACGTGGTTGGCGACGTCCGTCAGCCGGCCGACGACCGGCACGCCGTCCAACCGGCCACCCTCGTAGCCGAGACCGTGCGGCGTACACACCGCCTCGACCCGCCAGCCGATGTGCGGGAACTTGCGGGTCCGGGCGATCAGGTCGCGCACGGTGGCCGGGCTCCCGGCGGCGAGCACCGGGCGCAGGCACCGGCCCTCGTTCCGCTGCTTGTGCAGCCACAGGCGCAGCAGATACCGCTCGGTCATGGTGACGAGCGTGATCGCCGGGATTGCGACGAAGATCCAGAGCTTGATGTTGTGCGAGGTGAGGGCGATCCCGCCGAGCGCCAGTACGACGGCCGCCGTGAACAGCGAGCGTCCGAGCCGCCGGAATTCCTCGGCGCCCTGACCGAGCACGGCCGCAGCCCACGACCGGGTCGTCGCGAGCGCTGCCAGCACCAACAGCTCGGTGCCGAAGGCGAGAATTCCCCATTTCTCGTGCCAGTTGGCCGCGTCCCGAATCCCGAAGAAGCGGCCTATCGCCGCCACCACGAAGGCGGTGGCCACGATATCGCTGATGATGACGGCAAGGCGGTACCGCTGCTCCCAGTCACTCTCGGGCCGGCTGATCCTCCCGTTCGTCCGACGTCCCCGCGCCGGTGGAAACGGACTGATCAATTCTCCTTGCCCCTGCTTGACGGCCCCTTCCAGGTCGGCAGTGGGTTCGACGTGTTCGCTCCACACGGTTCCTCCCCCCGGGAGGCTTGCGCCTCCCGCACGGTTCCTCCCCTCGGGAGGCCCCCGCCTCCCGTTCCGTGCTGTTCCCACCTCTCAATAGGCCCCGCCCCCCGCATGGCAAACCGGCTACCGCATTGCTTCGTGAACATCCCACCCGGACGCCGGCAGGCTCGTATGTCCCGCCGGAGTCCCGAGGTGCATGGGAAACCGTCGTCGCCGGACCTATGGATCGTTAGTGCGCATCGCGTCCAACTGTGCGAAGCGACAATCAATCTAGAGCATCGGGACGCCCGGCGGGGGCGATGTGTGAAACGCGTGCTCGATATTTGAACTTGATCTACGGAACGGTTGTCGCGTGGGTTTATTGAGAAATAGGACATGTATTGTGACGTGTGATGCGGGAGTTAAGGACCCGGTCCGAGGCGGCGCAGCCGGAGGTCGGTCGCACCTCACGCGGCCAGCGCCTGGCGGAGCATGGCCCGGGTTTCTGCCAGCCCTTCCGGATCTGCCCTCCTGGTCAACGGGCTCGTCCGCCGGGTGGCGTGGGCGCCGGGTTCGGCTGCGCGGTGCAGCAGCGGAGCGCCATGCCGTCGCTGCTGCCGAGGCGGCTCGGGTGGCTGCCGCGGAGGTGGCCGACGAGCGACTCGTGTCGAATTTGCTGCGATGTCCGACGCGCTGGACCGGGACAGGGCGACCCGTCACCACCGGCGCCGGAGCGAGGGGAGCGCACCGTCATGACGGACGACCGGGCGGGCCACGGCGCCGGCCGGGGGCAGCGGCAGGGGAGGGGCGGACCAGGCCGGCGAGGTGCACTTCCCGCCGGTCGAGTACGGCCTGGGACCACCTCGTCAGCGTGGTCGAGCACCCGCAGGGCGAGCCTCCGCGCTCCTCCGGCAGCACGGCGGGCGACCCGCAGCCGCCCGTCCTCGTTCCCGGCGCCCGGCCGCCGGCCGCCGGGTGCCGGGTGCGCCGCCCCGCGTCCGCATCGGCGACCGGGAGCCGCGGGCCGTTCGCCGCCGGTCAGTTGACGTGGAATCCGACGGACGGTCCGTTGCCCTGGTACTCCCCGGCCCGGGTGTACTCGGTGGTGCTGATGGAGAACGTCTGGCCCGCGAAGTGGGCGTAGAAGTCGGGGCGGGGCAGTGACAGCCGCGCGGTGAAGCGCCCCTCGCCGTCGGTGCCGGTCTCACCCATCCGGCTCGCGTGGAAGACGAACCTCACCGTCCCGTTGCGGATGAATCCGGAGCCGGTGAGGGTGACGGTCGTACGCGTCGATCCGCTCCGGGGGCTGATGGCGAGCGTCTTGGGCACGTCTCGCGGTTCCTCGGCCTCCCCGCCCGGGTGGCCACCGGACCCGGCGGACGAGCCCGTTGACCAGGAGAGTGGTCGCAGGACCGCACGGCTGCACTGGCGCGGCTCCTGACGTGGCATCGACGCACGGCCGACGAGGCGGCCGACCTGCTCCACGACCCTCGCCGAGCGGGCGGCAGGCTGGCCGATGCCCGTCCCGGCACGTCCACCGCGCCCGTTTGCATCGCGGTGCCCCATCCTGCCGGCGGCGCTGGAGTGGTTCGACCGGGAGCATGCCCTGCTGGCGGCGGTCGCCGGCCGCGCCGGGCAGGTGGCTATCCATCGCCCGGCATCTGCCCGTTCCCTCTGGAGCTTCTCCTTCCTACGCCACCGTCACCGCCGCCTGCTGCCCGCAGAGACCCGGCATGAGGACGGGTCGTGTGGCAGGCAGGGTGTGGCCGGGGGCGCTCAGGCAAAGCCCCGAGGCGAGGTGGCGAAGTGCCGCTCGACCGGGGCAGCGGCGGCCGGGCGAAGCCCCCGCTGCGGGCTGGCGGTGGGTGGTCGAGTGGGACTCCGGGCACCAAGCCGCCGGCGCCGAGCCCTGACCGCATGTCGATTCGTGCGGCCCTCTAGCATCAGCACCATCGCACGACGACGGAGCTGTGCACATCGAGGGGGAACGCCTGTGAATGCCCGGAAGATCGGCGCGGCCGCTGCGACAGCGGTGGCGGTTTTGGCTGTCCGCGACCTTGTGCAGAAGAGGCACGCGCTGCTGCGGAACTTCCCGGTGGTCGGGCATGCCCGGTACCTGTTGGAGCGGATCGGGCCGGAGCTGCGGCAGTACATCGTTGCCTCCAACGAGGAGGAGCGCCCGTTCAGCCGTGACCAGCGGACCTGGATCTACGCCTCGGCGAAGGAGGAGAACAACTACTTCGGGTTCGGTACCGAGGTGGATGTGGAGCACGTCCAGGGGCACGCGTACCTGAAGCAGCGGACGTTCGCCGGCCCGCTGCCCGACGTGCACGACCCGCAGGCCCTGCTGCCCTCGGCGAAGGTGCTGGGCGGGCCGCGCGGGCGGGCGAAGGCGTTCCGGCCGGCGAGCGTGGTGAACATATCGGCGATGAGCTTCGGGTCGCTGTCGGGTGCGGCCATCACGGCGCTCAACGAGGGCGCGGCGCTGGCCGGCGCGCTGCACAACACGGGCGAGGGCGGCCTCTCCCCGTACCACCGCAACGGCGGTGACCTGGTCCTCCAGCTCGGCACCTCGTACTTCGGCTGCCGTGACGCGGACGGCAGCTTCAACCTCGACAAGCTCAAGGACGTGGTCGCCGGCGCGCCGGTGAAGGCGATCGAGATCAAGCTCTCGCAGGGTGCCAAGCCGGGGTTGGGCGGGATGCTGCCGGGGGCGAAGGTGACCCCGGAGATCGCCGCGATCCGCGGCATTCCGGCCGGGCAGGACTGCGCGTCGCCGTCGCGGCACAGCGCGTTCGGTGACGTGGACTCGATGCTGGACTTCGTCGAGCTGGTCGCCGCCGAGACCGGGCTGCCGGTCGGGGTGAAGAGCGCGGTGGGGGAGATGGGCTTTTGGCAGGAGCTGGCCGCGCTGATGGCACGCGGTGACCGCGGGGTGGACTTCGTGACCGTCGACGGCGGTGAGGGTGGCACGGGGGCGGCGCCGCGGATGTTCGCGGACTCGGTGTCGCTGCCGTTCCGGATGGGCTTCTCGCGGGTGTACGGCACCTTCGCCGAGCTGGGGCTGACCGACGAACTGACCTTCATCGGCTCGGGCAAGCTCGGCCTGCCGGAGAACGCCGCGGTCGCGTTCGCCTTGGGTGTCGACATGATCAACGTGGCCCGTGAGGCGATGCTGTCGATCGGCTGCATCCAGGCGCAGAAGTGCCACACCGACAAGTGCCCGACGGGCATCGCGACCCAGAACCCGTGGCTGGCCCGCGGTCTCGATCCGGCTTCGAAGTCGACCCGGGCCGCGGTCTACCTGCGTACCCTGCGCCGGGAGCTGATGAAGGTGTCGGCGGCGGTCGGCGTCGCGCACCCGGCGCTGATCACGGCCGACGACGTCGAGATCATGAACGGCGACTACGAGGCCCGCACGCTGGCCGGCGTCTACGGCTACAAGGACGGCTGGGGATCGCTCGGCCAGGAGCTCGCCGGGGAGATCACGGCGCTTCTCACCATCGGGCCGAACTCGTCCCGGAGCCACCCTGTCTGACGCGTCGACCGGAACGGTCCAAGGCCCGATGTGCGGCCCGCACCCTTGCTTGTGCGGGCCGCACTCTCGCGACTGGTCAGACCCAGGCCCCTTTCCTTCCGATCATCGAGCGGCCAGACGAAGAGGTGGATCGAGGCGGCTTCCAGCTCCTCGTACGGTGCGTGGCCGGCTGTGAGCGCGGCGTTTTGGCGTGCCCACGGGCGGGGAACCGGCGCGCTGGTGGGGGCGCCGGGGTTCGGGCTCATCAGTCGTGCTCCTCCGACGAGCTCGATGCGGTGGCGAGTGTCCTTGGGCAGGGCCAGGACGTCGTCGACGGTCCATGGCCCCGAGCGAGTCTGGCCAGCCACCGAGCAGCAAGTGGGGAAATTCAAAGATCCTCATCAGGCGCTTCCGCTCCCACCTCTACGCACGCCATGTCCTTGCCCGCATGGCCGGCTGTCTCACCGACGAGGGCACCCCCTGGCCCGGCCGGCTGTGGGAGATAGGGTCCGTCCTCGCCCTGGAGGATCCGTGGGAGGCCGGCCACTGGCAGGCACACAACGTGCTCTCGTCCACCGCTTCCGGCCGGCAGCGCGCCGAGCTCCGCACTGTCATCGGCCCGGACCGCGGCTCCGGCCACGGTCGGAACCGCCAGTGCGACGGCCGCCGGACAGCTCGGCGGTGGAGCGGCGTCGGCATCGCCCCCCTCGCATCGAAGGCGGCCCGCCGCCACCCGGGGCAGAGTGGAGCCAGCACGCCCGGTGGGTGAGGCCACCGGCGCGAGACCCGGAGGTCACAATGACGTTCGTGCAGATCGTCGAGTGCCGCACGGAGCGGCCGGACGAGCTCAACCAGCTGATGGACACCTGGATCGAGCAGACCCAGGGCAAGCGCACCGCCACCCACACCATGGTCGGCTCCGACCGCGAGGACGACCGGCACATCGTGGAGATCGTCGAGTTCCCCTCGTACGAGGCGGCGATGCGCAACTCCGGCCTGCCGGAGACCGACCGGATCTTCCGGGAGATGGTGGCCCTGTGCCAGGAGCCGCCCACCTTCACCAACCTCGACCTGGTCCGCGACGAGCAGCTCCTGAAGTCCGCGGCCCGCCGACTGCTGATGGAACCCGCGGCCGGCGACATGACCGTCATCGACGAACTCGTCGCACCGGACTACCGCGACCACGACCCGTCCATGGACGCCGACACGGTCGGCCCGGCGGCCGTCAAGGAGATGATCGAGGGCTACCGCCGCGCGTTCGACTTCACCTTCGACATCCAGAGCCAGATCGCCGAGGGGGACCAGGTCGTCACCCGCTGGATGTGGCGCGGCACCCACATCGGCGAGTACATGGGTATGCCTGCCAGCAACAAGATCATCGAGGCCGCCGGGATGACGATCTGGCGGTTCGAGGATGGCATGGCCAAGGAAGGCTGGTGGAGCTGGGACGCCGTCGCCATGATGCGGCAGATGGGCATGATGCCCGGCTGACCGGAGCCACCCCACCCGCCTGGCCGGGAGCAGCAGGCGCAGCAGGTGAAGCGCAGCCCGGCGAGGCTCCTGACCGGCGCCGCCTCGCGCGCCCTCTCACCTACCTCTTCCTGCGGATGGAAGGTGTGGAGGACGCGGTCGCTGTCGTGGTGTGCCGCACGTCCGTCAACGTCGGCATGCTGTTCGCCCGGGCCAGGCGGGTCGCGAAGCACCACGGTCACATCTGATGCGCCGGCCGTGCCCTGCGTTTCCCGGTCACAAGGCCGGGGACCGCAGGGGCGCGGCCGAGATCCCGCGAGGCACGGCCCGGCGCGCACGCCCGTGGCATTGCCGAGATGTGGACAGCGGCCGGGCGCCGAGGAGGCGGTGCCCGTGCGTCGCGGACCGCGGCATCGCGTCCGCGGTGACGCGCACGCACGGGGGCCGCCTCGGCGCTTCACCGCCAAGGCGGGCCCCGGGACAGGAGCAACCGGTCCGCGCACGACCCCATGGCGCCGCCGGCGGATGAAGCAGGCTCGACCGCGGCAGCCCATGCGGGTGTCAGGCCTTCTTGACCACGCTCGACTTGAGCTGCATGGCGCCGAAGCCGTCGATCCGGCAGTCGATGTCGTGCCCGTCCACGCCGTCGACCAGGCGGATGTTGCGGACCTTGGTCCCCGCCTTGATGCCCGAGGCGCTGCCCTTGACCTTGAGCGCCTTGACGACCGTCACGGTGTCGCCGTCGCTCAGCACGTTGCCGACCGCGTCCCTGACCACCCGGTCGCCGGAGGCCTCCGTGTCGCCTTCGGCGGCAGCCCACTCGTGTCCGCACTCGGGGCACACCACCAGTGCGTCCATCGCGTAGGTGTACTCGCTCGAGCACTTCGGACACGGGGGCAGATTCTCGCTCATGAACCCGATCTTCCCTGTCTGTCGCACTATCCCGGGGGAAACAGCGCGGGCCCGCTGCACCCCCATAGCGCTGCGAGCCCGCTCCGGCGGCACCACCAGGAAGCCACCGACACAACAAGTTTATCAGTTGAAAAACTCTGCAAGTCTTGCACCGCGGCAGCCCGGGCGCCACAGCCCAGAACGCGGCCACCGCCCCGATCTGAGAGCTGGTGGTGGGCGGGTCTGGACGCGCCCGCCCCGGCCGGCCGAACAGGTGCCCGCCGCGCCGTGCCATGGCTTCATTGAACGAGCCGGCCGTCCAGCGGGCTGCAGTCGACGAGACCGGCGCCGAGGCCTTCCCCGACTTGGACGGGATCCGCCGGCGGTGGCGGACCGGGCCTTCAACCCGTGAGGGCTGAGCACTGTCGGCGGTGCTGACGGCCGGACGCCCCTGCGTGGGCGGCACAGCTCTGCGGTTCCTCGCCGACTGTCTCGGGCGCAGCCGGCTGCCGAGCGACGGGGGCGAACCGGTGTTCCGGTCCGCAGTGCCGCAGGCGGCGATCGCGTCGTACCCGGAACACGTCATCGGCCCTGGGCAGCGGTGTCCGGGCAGAGGATTGCGCTCGGCCGGTGGCTACCGGGCTCGTCCCGGTCATGCCATGACTGAAGCGGTTCGGCAGTCTCGCGCTCGAGTAGCCAGGCAGCCGCAGCTGCCAGTCCTCCCGTCGCTTCAAGCGGGCAGTCGAAGGAAGCGGTCCTCTGCTCGATCATGTGGCCGCCGCAGTCCTCCACCTGGGTCTTCGCGAGGTCGTGGGGCAGGGAGCGAGGGACGGAAGGCGGGCGGACGGGCGGTGCAGGCGTGCCGCAGCTGCCTCTATGGGGGCCCGGTGTACTCGCGGTTGCCGGTCAGGCACTCGATCAGCAGGAGGCCCAGGGCGTAGACGTCGGCTGCCGCCAGGGCACCCTGGCCGCGGATCTGTTCCGGGGCCAGGTAGGCCGGGGTGCCGATGACCAGGCCGGTGCCGGTGAGTGCCTCGTCACCGGGGGCGGCTGCTTCGTCGAGGAGGCGGGCGGCGCCGAAGTCGGCCAGCCTGGCGCGGCCGTCGCTGCCGACCAGGACATTGGAGGGTTTGACGTCCCGATGGACGACCCGTGGGAGTGCACGTGCGCCAGCGCCGTGGCCAGTTCGCGTCCGAGCCGACGGACTCGGTCGGCGTGCATCGGCGCGGCCCGCAGCAGTGCGGCCAGTGCGGGGCCCCGCAGCAGTTCCAGGGCGAGGTAGGGCCGGTCCGCCACGACCCCGTAGGCGTAGACCTCGATCAGGCCCGGGTGGCGGAGCCGCGCCAGCAGTCGTGCCTCCGTGCCGAAGCGCCGGGCGGTGTCCGCACTCGCGCCGGGCCGGAAGACCTTGAGGGCCACCTCGCGGTTCAACCGCTCGTCCACAGCGCGCAGGACATCGGCCCCGCCACCCCGGCCCAACACCGAACACACTCGGTATCGCTGCGCGAACAGTGTCGTCGCGGTAGTGCTTCCGGCGGTCACGGTCGTGCCGGTCTCCCGATGCCGGAGGTCACTGGCTGTCTGCGCACCGATGGGATGCGTGCGCACCGCCGCCTACCCGCGATTCCCGGGAACACGCTCCTCCGTGCGACGAAACCCTTCGGTCCGGAGGAGCGTGCGTGTCGGTCGGTTGCCGGTGCCCGTTTCGGATCGCCGCAGACCGCGCTGCCCGGCTCCCCGCCCACCGGCCCGGAGGGCCGCCGCTCCGTGGTCAGGGAAGCTCCCGGTGGCGGACTTGAGCAGGGCGGCGGTGATCGCGTCGCCAGTGGCGATGCCCGGGCTGGTGGCGCGCACCAGGGGAGAGGCGGAGCGGCCGGCCGCCGCGTCCGCGGCCGCGATCAGGCCCATGCAGGTGGCGAGGGCGGGGACCCGCGGGTTCGGCGTGCTCGGTGGGCCAGACGGCGATCGGGTTGCCCAGCCAGCGGGTGCCGGAGGGGACCTCCTCGCCGCGCATGACGAGTGAGGCCGGACCAATCGTGGTGCCCGGTCCGACGGTGGTACCCGGCAGAACGATCGAGTGCGGACCGGCGGTGGCGCCGGCCTGGAGCCGGACGGCGTCCAGACGCATGACCCGGTCGTGGAACAGGTGGGTCTGCAGCACCGTACCGCGGTTGACGTTCGCACCCGCCTCCACGGTGACCAGGTCGCTCTCGGGAAGCCAGTACGTCTCGCACCACACGCCGCGGCCGATGTTGGCACCGAGGCTGCGCAGCCAGAGGTTGAGGTACGGGGTGCCGAGCAAGAGCTGGCCGCCCCAGGGTACGGCGAGCTCCTCGACGAAGGTGTCGTAGAGCTCGTTTCGCCACACGAAGCTGGACCAGAGCGGGTGTTCGGCGGCCTTGAAGCGGCCGACCAGTAGCCACTTCGCGAGGGTGGTGACCAGGCAGGCGGCGAGCGAGGCACCGGCCATCACCAGCCCGGCGCCGGCCAGCGTGGGGGCGAGGCCGTCCTGGTCGCGCAGGGTCTGGAGCGCGCCGAAGACGAGGTCGGCGAGCACGGCGGTGATGACCAGCGGGATGAAGCGGCAGAGCTCCACGGCGGCCCGGGCGAATACCAGCCGCCGGGGAGGGTCGTAGGTGCGGCTCTCCTCGACGGTGTCCGCCACCCGGGGCAGGGCGATGCCGGGGCGGCCCAGCCAGGAGGAGCCGGGCTCGCTGTGCGCGGGGGCGTCGGAGAGGACGCCGACCAGCGCGTCGTCGGGGAGGGTGCGGCCGGGGCCGACGATGCCGGAGTTCCCGACGAAGGAGCGCCGCCCGACCCGCGCGGGTGCGATGCGCAGCCAACCGCCGCGCACCTCGAACGGCGCGATCAGCGTGTCGTCCGCGAGGAACGCTCCGTCGTCCACCCGTATCAGCCCGGGCAGCGCCAGCACCGTGGAGGCCTCGACGCGGCGGCCCACCCTGGCGCCGAGCAGCCGCAGCCAGACGGGCGTTAACAGGCTTGCGTAGAACGGGAAGAGCGAGCGGCGCGCGGTGTCGGACAGTCGGCTGACGGCCCATACGCACCAGGCCACCCTGCCGTGTGCCGGGTGGAAGCCCGGGCGGATCGGACGGCTGAGGACGCGGATCAGCAGGGCCACCAGCGTGGCGTAGCAGGTGAGCGTGATGGCGATCAACAGCACGGTGGAGGGCAGGAGTTGGATCAGCGCGGTGCCGAGGGTGGGGTCGGTGTCGGTCAGCGGGTAGAGGATGGCGAACGCGGGGAGGGAGGAGAGTACGGGCAGCAGGCCGAGTACCAGTAGCCCCGCACCGTAGGCGAGGTCCCAGCGGCGGTAGTGGTGGCGGTGCGGCGCGGGCCAGTCGGGGCGCGGTTCGGTGCTGGGGCGGGCCGGGGAGCCGTGCCAGTGCGCGCTGGCGGGCACGGTGCCGAGGACGCAGCTGCCGGGGGCGACGTCGGCGGCGGCACCGACGCGCGCGCCGGGCATCAGGGTGGACCGGGTGCCGACCCGGGCGCCCTCGCCGATTTCTATCGCGCCGAGGCGCAGCACGTCACCGTCCAACCACCAGCCGGCGAGGTCGACTTCGGGTTCGACGCTGCAGTCCGCGCCGAGCCGGGCGAGGCCCGTCACCGGCGGGAGAGTGTGCAGGTCGACGCCCTTGCCGACCTTGCAGCCGAGCGCCCGTGCGTAGTGCCGGGCCCAGGGGGTGCCGGTCAGGCCGACTACGCCGAAGGCAGTGGCCATGCGCTCGGCCGCCCACAGGCGCAGGTGCACGGCGCCGCCGCGCGGGTAGCTGCCGGGTCTGAGGCCGGCGGTGAGCAGCCGGGCGGCGGTGCTGCCGAGCAGCAGGCGACCGGGGGCGCTGGAGAGCAGCAGCAGGCCGGTGATGATCAGCCACCAGGGGGTGTGCGGGGTCCGCCGCAGGGTGCCGCCGGTCATGTTGTCGAGCGCGGCGAGGGTGAGCACCCAGCGCAGCCCGACGACGGTGTACAGCGCGGCCAGCACGAGCGTCTGCCAGAAACCCGCGCGCAGCGGGGTGCGGTGCACCTGGCGGTGCTCGCGCGGCCCGGTGGCGAACTCGTCGAGCCGGGCGGCGAGATCGAGCAGGGTGGGGTGGGCGTAGAGGTCCGCGACGGAGACGCCGGGGTAGCGGGCGCGCAGCGCGGAGACCAGTTTCGCAGCGGTCAGGCTGGTGCCGCCGAGGGCGAAGAAGTCCCCGTCGGCGCCGGCCGGCAGGCCGAGCAGGGCTTCCCACTGCTCGGCGAGCCAGCCGGCGGTGCCGGTGCCGGCGGCGCGCGGGCCGGTGCCCGGCTGCGGGCCGGTGGTGAGCGGCCAGGGCAGGGCGGCCCGGTCGACCTTGCCGGAGGTGCGGGTGGGCAGCTCGTCCAGCACGGCCAGGACGGGGACCAGCGACTGCGGCAGCCGTTCCAGCAGGGTGGCGCGGGCCGCGACGAGGTCGAGCTCGGTAGCGGCCTGCGGCACGAGGTAGCCGACCAGTAGCTGGCCGCCGGCCGGGGCGGTCCGCACGGCCGCGGCGGCGGCCCGGACGCCCGGCAGCGCCTGGAGCGCGGCGTCGACCTCGCCGAGCTCGATCCGCTGGCCGGCCAGCTTGACCTGCTCGTCGGCGCGGCCGACGAAGATCAGGCCTTCGGGTTCGTTGCGCACCAGGTCGCCGCTGCGGTAGACGCGTTCGGAGTGCAGGTGCGGATGGGCGGTGAACTTCTCGGCGTCCTTGGCCGCATCTAAGTAGCGCGCGGTGCCGACGCCGCCGATCAGTAGCTCGCCGGTCTCGTGCCAGCCGACCGGTCGGCCCGCGGCGTCCACGACGGCGATCTCCCAGCCGTCCAGCGGGGTGCCGATCCGCACCGGCTGCCCGGGAAGCAGCTGGGCGGCGGTGGCCACCACGGTCGTCTCGGTGGGCCCGTACGTGTTCCAGAACTCCCGGTGCGGGGCGGCCAGGCGTTCGACCAGGTCGGCCGGGCAGGCCTCGCCGCCGACGATCACCAGCCGGACGGCGTCCAGGCACTCCTCGGGCCAGAGCGCGAGGAGGGTGGGGACGGTGGAGATGACGGTGATCCCGCGTTCCACCAGCCAGGGGCCGAGGTCGGTGCCGGCCTTCACCAGGGAGCGGGGCGCGGGGACGAGGCAGGCGCCGTGCCGCCAGGCCAGCCACATCTCCTCGCAGGAGGCGTCGAAGGCGACGGACAGACCGGCCAGGACCCGGTCGCCGGGGCCGAGAGGGCGCTCGCGCAGGAAGAGCCGGGCCTCGGCGTCGACGAAGGCGGCGGCGTTGCGGTGGGTGACGGCGACGCCCTTGGGACGGCCGGTGGTGCCGGAGGTGAAGATGATCCAGGCGTCGTCGGCCGGGGTCGGCGGGGCCGGGAGGGGGCCCGGCACGGCGCCGGAGGCCGGCCGCGTGCCGGGGGCGAGCTGCCCGTCCGCCCCGACCACGGCGCTCACCTGCGCGTCCTGCCAGATCAGTGCAGCGCGCTCGTCCGGGTCGTCGGCGTCCACCGGTACGTACGCGGCCCCGACACGCAGCGCGGCCAGGATGGCGATGTAGAGGTCGGGGGTGCCGGAGGGCGCCCGGATGCCGACCCGGTCGGCCGGCCCGATGCCGTGGCCGGTCAGCCGCTCGGCGAACTCGTCGACGGCACGCAGCAGCGCGCGGTAGCCGAGCACCGTGCCACCGGCGTCCAGCGCCGGCGCGTCCGGATGGGCGTCGGCGGTGGCGGAGATGATGTCGAACAGGCTGCGGGCCGCCGGTGCCGCGGCCACCGGCCAACCGACGCCGGGGCCCGGCGAGGGTCGGCTCAGCGTGTACACACCCGCCGGGTTCTCGCGTGTTTCCATCAGGTCTCTTCCTCGATTCCATGTACTGCCGAGTACGACGCGGACAGAGCTCTCCCCTGCACGGGAATGAGGGTGCGTGCCAGTGATTACGTTCCCATTCGCCCTGGCGCGCTCCAGTGGTGACTGGATGATGGGCAGGCGAGTTCAAAGGAAATTCTCATCCGCAGTCTCGAAAGTGCCGTGCGAGGGTTTCGGCCGTGCGCGACGTCGGGCCGAATCCGCAATGGACGGCCACCAAAGAATGAGACTACTGCGCTGCGGGGTGGACTACCGGCGCGGGAATCCGAATGGGTGTACGCATTTCTTGTGCGGGTTCAGTGCGTTGGACGGCTCCGGCCGTGCGCGCGCGGGGGGCCGGGTGGAGCTCGCGATAAAGATTCGGCAAGGCGTGCCGCCGGTAGGGTGAATTCGCGTTCGTCCGCTCGGCGGAACGCCGCCGAGCAGGGCGTGGGCTGTGTGGGCGAAGGGATGTTCGACCGTTTGGCGCCGGGCGCGTAATGAAGGATGTCAGAGGCGTTCCGGCGGCGCTCCGGCATGCGGGACGCCGAGGGTCGGAGCGTGCGCCGGTTTGCGCAAGGAGACAGCGATGCTGACATTCGTGAGGTGCTGCCGGCCCGCCACCTGCCGTCTTACTGTCCCAGTCGAAGCCCTCCAAAAGCTCGGCGGGGATAGGGGATAGGGGTAGGGGATTGGGGGCAGGGGGGCAGCACAAGGCGCTCTGTGAAATTCCCTAGTGCGGTGACCGGGAAGGTTCACCGGTTGTGGCTGGGGTGTTAGTGCTCGGCCCGGGTCGGACGTCTTGGTCAACGAGAAGTCGGGAGGGGTGGTGGCGGAGCTGGTCAGGGTGCGGAGGCTGACCGATCGGGAGGCCGGCGCCTGCAGCGGATCGTGCGGCGAGGCAGCACGAGTTCTGTGCGCGATCGACGGGCGATGATGCTGCTTGGCCTCGGCCGGCGGGAACCGTGCCCCACGGGATAGCTCGGTGTCTCGCAGCGCACCGTCCAGCGCTGGCGCGCACTCGGAGGCACACGACCAACTTCTACCCGCCCAATGGTCGTTCGGACAGATCGCGACGGTAGGTCGAGTGCACTCTGCGTCCCCGCTGTCGGCAGCCCCGGGCAACACGGTGGTAGTCCACTGGCCTCAGCGCGACGAACAGCATTGCTGCGGGTGACACTTACGCCGCACATCTGGGCATAGCCGGCTCGGAGTGAGGTGCGGATCCCGGGCCGCCGCAGATCCGCTATGGCGCGCGGTTATCGGTGGCACGAGTCGAAGCACGGCGACGTGGGCTCCACGTGCAGGTGCGGCCCGGCGGCCAGAGCCATCGTCCAGGGCTCGTGCTCGCCGACCGTGGACCCGACGACGACTGAACTGCCGGCAGTGGCGACGAGGCAGATACTCGGCCGGCTGGCGACATCGATGGTGCGGGTCCGGGGCGTCCTGGACGAGGGCTGCAAGGCTGGTGGTGGTCGGACGGACTTCCCGGAGCGCGGGTGCCGCCGCTTCGCCACCGGCCGGGTCCCGTAGAGGGTGGCCCGGCCGCGTGGGGGGACGGGGACGGCCGGGTTGGCCCGGCATCCTAGCCGCGCCGCTCCGCGTCGAGCGCCGCCGTCCGGCCGCTGCGCCGTGCCCGGATCCCGCGCGGGCCCGCAGGACTGCCTCGACCGGCCCATCTGCGTCCTCATCGAGGCCACCAGGAGCTGACTGCCGCACTGCCGCGGGCTGCGCCGCTACCGGACGGCGGAGAGTGTTGCGTAGACCACGATGTTGTTCTCGTATCCGCCGGCCTTGGTGTAGCCGCCGCCGCAGGTGATCACCCGGAGCTCGGGCAGGCCGGAGTTCCCGTAGACCTTCTGGTCGGGGAAGTCCTTCTTCGCATAGGACTCGACGGCGTCGACGGTGAACACCGCCGTCCGGCCGTCGGTGCGGTCGACCGCGATGGTGCTGCCTTTGGTGAGGGCGCCGAGCAGGAAGAAGACCGCAGGCCCGGAGCGGGTGTCCACGTGGCCGGTGATGACGGCCGTGCCGGTCGACCCGGGGCTGGGGCCGCCGCCGTACCAGCCGGCGAGGCGGGGGTTGTCCGGGGGAGGCGGCTGCAGGGCGCCTGCCGCGTCGAGGTCCAGCTTCGCCAGGGGGGCGTCCACACCGATGGCGGGGATGCGGACGCCGGCAGGATCGGACGGCGGCAGGGGACGGACCTGCGTAGACGCGGCCGACCCGTCGGCACCTGAAGCGGCACCCGAGGCGGCAGCAGTCGCCGGAGCCCCGGCGGGCGGGGCGGAGGTGGGTGCGGCCGGGGCGGGGAGGCCGGGCGTGGGGAAGGCCTGGGCCGGGGAGGGCTGCGGCGGTCGTTCGGCGTGGGCGCCGTGGCCCACCAGCCAGCTGCCGATCGCGAGCGCACATACCACCAGGACGGTCGAAGGCGCGGTCGAGCGTTTGGGAAGCGGGGTGCGGTGCGCGGCGTCCATACAGGTCAGGCCCCTGTTCGCGTACGTGGGCGGGATGCGCCCGGCGCCCCGGGCGATGACGTCCGGGGCGCCGGTGCGACGGCGGCGGGCCGTTCAGAGCCGCGCGGCACCGAGACGGCGGCGGATCTTGACGGCACCGCCGGCCACGGCGCCGGCCAGCAGCACACCGCCCAGTGCGACCTGGCTGCCGTCGGCGTCCGCTGCGCCGCCGAAACCGGCCGCGACCGCACCGCTCGGGTGGGGGTAGTTGTCCGCTGCGCCGCCGGAACCGGCCGCGGCCGCGTCGCTCGGGTGCGGGTTGTTGTCCGCTGCGCCGCCGGAACCGGCCGCGGCCGCGTCGCTAGGGTGGGGGTAGTTGTCCGCTGCGCCGCCGGGACCGGCCGCGGCCGCGTCGCTCGGGTGGGGGTAGTTGTCCGCTGCGCCGCCGGGACCGGCCGCGGCCGCGTCGCTCGGGCGGGGCGTGATCGTGAGCGTGCCCGTCATCTGGATCCGCGGCGGACACTTCACCGTGATTCCGATGTCGCCGGGCGCGGCGTCCTCCGGCACCTGGAACGTCCCGACCAGAGTGCCCTTCTGGTCGCCCGCGAGGAGGTTGATCTGGTCGGTCAAATCGGAGAAGGCCTTGCCGTACGTCACGTCCGGCCCGCAGGCCGTCGTGCTGATGGTGACGGTCTGGCCTGGGCTTGCGCTCCGGGGGCTGATGGTGAAGCCGGAGTCCTCTGCCGCGGCAGAGGGCACGGCCAGGGCGAGGGCGCCCAGGGCCAGGGCTGCGGAACCGGTGACGACGCGTGAAATGTGCATAGGTGTTTTCCTCCGAGCGGGCACGCGGCCGGGCTGTCCAGCGCCTCTTCCGTGCCCTGTGCCCGAGGAAACCGACAGGTCGTCAGCCCCGCAACCTGACGGACTGCCACCTACGCCGTTTGGTCGGGCGTGGCGCGGTGACCCTGCCGCCGTCTGCGCAGGTGAGCGCAGGGAGCCGGGGAGCGGCCGGAAACCGGAGGACGGACCGGCCGACCGAAGGAGACCACCCGATGTCCCCACCCCCAACGTGCCCTGCCAGGTCCGCAGACTCAAGGAGGAGGTGGACAGGTTGTTCTCGAGGGCGGACCTCACCCCGGGTGGCCCGGGCGACGAGCTGAAGCCGTTTTACTGTCCGGGCTGGCCCGACAGGCTGATTTAGTGCCAGGTCACTTCCAGGTGCGCACCTGGGGCGCGACGCCACGCGGGGGGTGCCTCTATGGGGTTCGTCAAGGAAATCGGGCTGCGGTCGGGTGGCGTTGGCGGGCAGCATGGCGGGATGCCGGATCTGCTGTGGGACGACGTCAAGGACTTCTTCGACCCTGACCTGATGGGAGCTCTGCCGGACGTGTCTGTGGAAGGCACTTCGGTTGACGACTGGCAGGCCGTGTTCGACCTGGTCCGGTCGAGCGGTTGGGCGTGGGAGTACTTGGAGGGCCGCGTCGCGGTGCCGCTGCCTCCCGCAGCGGAGGTTTTGTCGCGTCCAGCCGACTCCGAAACGGTCAATCTGCAGGTCTGGCCGACTTCGGGCGTGCTGGCGATCTTCCGCCCGATGTCTGCGGAGGAGATCGACTTCGATGTCGACCTTCGCGAGCTGCAGGGCCAGGCGGGAGTGGACATCCTGTGCCGGTTCCTGGCGGCGGTTGGTCGTCGGCTGGGCAAGCGGGTGGTGATGACTGCCGAAGGCGACTTCGGGAACCGGGTGCTCGGGTTCGATCCCACGGTCGACCGCGTGGTGCTGATGGCGGACCCGCAGCTCAGCTGACCGCTTCGGCGGGCCGGGGTTCATAGAAGGTCCCGTCGCGGAGCATGGCGAGCTCGACCGCCGACAACCCGTGCCGCCTCAGGCCGACCCCTGAGGAACCGGCGCCTGGGCGTCCAGCGCCGTCCGCCCGGCATCGGTCAGGCTGCAGAAGCGGCAGCGAAATCCGCCCGCTCCACCGCCACGAGCCCGGCCCATCGGCTCGCGGCGCAGCGCACCGGGCAGTTGTCCGTGTAGCTTGAGCCCTCCTGCTCCGCGGCACCACCGAACCGATCGGTGGGCGTACGGGGGTCGCTTCGTTGTCTCGCCCCCAGGTTCTGAATGGCGCCGACCAGCTGCCCCCGAGGGGCCGCGTCACGACGGCTGCTCGCTTGGACGCGGCCTCGCCCGTCACCCAAGACATTGGTCGTTCACCGCAGGAGCGCGAAGGCGAGGGCTGCTGCGCCGCCCAGTGCAGTTCCGGCGAGAACCTGCGCAGGCGTGTGGGCTTTGAGAGCGAGGCGGGACCAGCCGATGGCTGCGGCACCGGCGGGGGAGAGGACCATCGTCGGGCCGAAGACGAGTATCAGGGTCATCGCTGTGGTGCCGGCCGCGGAGTTGTGGATGGAGATCTGCCAGACGGTTACTGCCGTGGAGTAGACAAGGCCGACGAGCATGGCGCCGACCAGGGCGGAGACGTCGCGCGGTGCGCCGACCGTGTGGAGGAGGGCGAGGCCTGCGACGACGGAGAGGCCCGCCGTCATCGGCAGGAGGCGCTGGCGCCGCATGCGGATGTGCTTGTCCGTCAGAGCGCCGCGACGTACGCCGAACAGGATGAGGCTGATCGGGATGACGCCGCAGTACGGGGCGGCGAGCAGTCCCCAGCCCAGTCAGGTCCGGCTGTCCGTGCTGTGCCAGCCGATGAGAAGCAGGAGGGCAGTGACGAGGTTGGCCGGTGCGAGGACGTCCGTGAGGATGCGGGCGGCGTTCTCGGTGCCTGAGGAGGCGTTGAAAGCCGGGGGTGCGGGCGGGGCGAGCGTCCTCATGCAGCGGGGCTCCTGGGCGGTTGCGGTGGTGGCGGTGAATCGGGTGGCGAGCGGGGAGGAGTAGACCGCGCACATCTCGCGGAGGGCTCGTACTTCCTACGGGAGGTCGAGGTCTCCTGCGACGGGAACAGCGGCAGAGCCGGTGGCTGGGACGCCGGTCATTCGGGCGTGGCGAGCGGCTCGGATCGCTCTGTTCCTGTGCCACGGGCTGTCCGCGCGGACCTCGGTCGCCGTACTCGGAACCCTGATCTCGCTGGTGCTCATCGGCGTGCTCGGCCCGGTGTTCACCAACTGGGCCCACCTGACCGGCAATACCTCCGAGGAGACCGGCCTCATCCACGACCTCTACCCGAACATCGAGATCCGCGGACTGTGCTGGCCGGCTTCATCATCGGTTCCCTGGGCGTGCTGGACGACGTGACGGTCACCCAGACATCGGCCGTGTGGGAGCTGAAACAGGCCGACCCCACCATGAGCGCCCGCGCGGTGCTGGCGGGTGTCTGCCATGGCGGGATCTGGTCAAGGGCAACTCTCCTCAAATGGCTGGTGTTTGCGCAAAGCTGACCGGTCATCTGGAACCGAAATCGGGACCGAATCTTCTACTCACCAGGGATGCTGATGACCCTCGAATCCCCCGGCTCCATACCCACGGCCAGACGCGTAGGGCGCGTCGTGGCCGTGGCGGCTCTGGTGGCCGTCCTCGCGGCCACCGGCGCGGCGCCTGTCTTGGCGGCGGACGGGAACGGCGCTCCGAGCTCCGGCCCTGCCGTCAAGTCCGCCGATCAGAAGCTGGGTTCGGCCGATGCCGAGCTCCTGCAGGAGGCCAAGGCCAAGGGTGACGCGAATGTCACCGTCATGGTCGCCACGGCCCCCGGCCAGACCAAGCAGGTCGCCGACCAGCTCGACGCCGTCCCCGGCGCCTCGGTGGGCCAGGTCTACGACAGCCTCGGTTACGTGCGCGCCACCCTGCCCACCGGCAAGGCGGAGGGTGCGCTGAAGGCGGCCGCCAAGCTGTCGTCCGTGCACGGCATCGACCTGCGGCACGAGATCCAGCTGCCGGACCCGCGCCCCGACGCCAAGGGCGGGTCGGGCTCGGTCCAGAAGACCGCCGTGGAGTCCTACCCCGCACCGGACAAGAACACTCCCGCGAGGAACCCGTACAACCCGTCCTTCGAGACGGGCGCGGTGGACTTCGTCGCGAGGAACCCGCAGGCCGACGGCCGCGGTGTGACCATCGGCATCCTGGACTCGGGCGTCGATGTGAGCCACCCGGCCCTGCAGAAGACCACCACCGGCGAGCGCAAGATCGTCGACTGGGTCACCGCGACCGACCCGATCGCCGACGGCGACGCCACCTGGCGCGCCCAGATCACCCCGGTCACCACCTCCGGCGGTACCTTCACCGCGGGCGGCGCGACCTGGAAGGCGCCCGAGGGCAGCTACCAGTGGAGCCGCTTCAGCGAGTCGATCACCGCCAACGGTGACATGAAGGGCGATGTCAACCGGGACGGGGACACCACCGACCGGTTCGGCATGCTCTACGACGCGGCCGCCGGGACCGTCCGCGTCGACACCGACCAGGACAACGACTTCACGAACAACGAGCCGATGAGGCCGTACAAGGACGGCTACCAGATCGGCTGGTTCGGCACGGACAACCCGGCGACCGACGTCGCCGAGCGCATCCCGTTCGTGATCCAGATCCGCAAGGACGTCCCGATGGACCCGCTCGGCGGGGACTGGATCGGCAAGAAGGCCGACTTCGTCAACATCGGCATCATCGAGTCCGAGCACGGCACGCACGTCGCCGGCATCACCGCCGCCAACAGCCTCTTCGGCGGCAGGATGAACGGAGAGGCGCCGGGCGCGAAGATCGTCTCCTCGCGTGCCTGCACCTGGTCCGGCGGCTGCACCAACATCGCCCTGACCGAGGGCATGATCGACCTCGTCGTCAACCGCGGCGTGGACATCGTCAACATGTCCATCGGAGGCCTGCCGGCGCTGAACGACGGCAACAACGCCCGTGCGGAGCTCTACAGGAACCTCATCGACACCTACGGTGTCCAGCTCGTCATCTCGGCGGGCAACGAGGGCCCCGGTGTCAACACCATCGGCGACCCCGGCCTCGCGGACAAGGTCATCTCCGTGGGCGCGGCGGTCTCCAAGGAGACCTGGGCCGCCAACTACGGCTCCGGCGTGACCAAGAAGTACAACATGTTCCCCTTCTCCTCGCGCGGCCCGCGTGAGGACGGCGGATTCACGCCGACCATCACCGCCCCCGGCGCGGCCATCAACACCATCCAGACCTGGCTGCCCGGCGCGCCCGTGAAGGAGGCCGGTTACAGCCTCCCGGCCGGTTACGGCATGCTCCAGGGCACCTCGATGTCCTCGCCGCAGGCCGCGGGCGCCAGCGCCCTGCTGATCTCGGCCGCCAAGCAGCACGGGATCGCGCTGTCCCCGGCGAGCCTGCGCACCGCGCTCACCAGCACCGCGAAGAAGATCGACGATGTTCCGGCGCACGCCCAGGGCTCGGGTCTGGTCAACGTCCTCGGCGCGTGGGAGTCCATCCAACACGGCGCGAAGTCCGACGAGTTCACCGTCAAGGCGCCGGTCGACACCGCGATCGACCAGTTCCTGAAGACCCCCGGCTTCGGCACCGGCCTCTACGACCGCGAAGGCGGCCTGAAGGCTGGCCAGAAGAAGGTCTACGACGTCGTCGTCACGCGCACCACCGGCGTCGAGCACGGCACCCGCACCAAGCTGAGCTGGCGCAACAACGACGGCACGTTCAAGATCATCGGAGGCTCCGACTCCGTCAGGCTGCCGCTGAACAAGCCCGTCACCATCAAGGTCGAGGCCAAGCCGAGGACGGCCGGCGTGCACAGCGGCATCCTGCAGCTGGACGACGAGACCACCGAGGGCATCGACAAGCAGATCCTGACCACGGTCATCGCCTCCACCCCGCTGGCGGCCCCGGCCTACACCTTCTCGGACACCTCGTCCGTGCAGCGCAACAGCCACAAGTCGTATTTCGTCACCGTGCCGCAGGGCGCGAAGACCCTCGAGGTCGCCCTCGGCGGTCTCGCCGCGGGCAGCCAGACACGCTTCATCTCGATCCACCCGTACGGTGTGGGCATCGAGGACAGCGCGACCACCCAGTGCTACCCGAACTACGACAACCCGGCGAACCAGTGCCGCCCGGACCTGCGGTCGTACGCCGACCCGCAGCCGGGCGTCTGGGAGGTCGAGGTCGAGTCGCGCCGCACCTCGCCGCTCCTCGACAACCCGTTCAAGCTGAACGTCTCCCTGCTCGGCGCGGCCTTCGACCCCGCGGTCAAGGTCCTGCCCGAGGCGAAACTGGGCACCCCGGCCCCGGTCCAGTGGACCGTCAAGAACGACGGTGCGGCCATCTCCGGCGGCAAGCTGAAGGGCGGCCCGCTCGGCTCCGCGAAGGTCGCCAGGCCGACCATCGCCAGCGGTGAGACCCAGACCACCGAGGTCACGATCGGCGAAGGCGTCTCCCGCCTCGACATCGCGATCGGCAAGGTCTCCGACACCGCCGCCGACCTCGACCTCGACATCTACAAGGACGGCGTCAAGGTGGGATCCTCCGCCGACGGCGACTCCGAAGAGGCCGTGAGCCTGGTCAACCCGGCCGCGGGCACCTACCAGATCAAGGTGTTCGGCTACGCGGTCCCCTCCGGCTCCACCACCTACGACTACCGCGACGTGTACTTCTCGGCCGCCCTGGGCTCCGTCCAGGTCGACGAGGCCACCGCGGTGAACCTCGCCAACGGCGCCTCCACGGCGGTCTCGGCGAACGTCCTGGTCAGCGCCGCGGCCCCCGAGGGCCGACAGTTCTTCGGCCAAGTCCAGCTGCTCAACGCCCGCGGCACCGCCGCCGGCACCGGCAGCGTGCAGATCGACAAGGTCCTCCCGTAGTCCCGTGGTACGGAGAGGAACCGAAGGGCCGGTGCTCGCACCGGCCCTTCGGGCTTCCCGCCCTGCCCGCCTACCTGCGCGCGAGGTGCTCCAGCGCCTGGCCGCCGGCCCCAAGGCCGACCCGGTCAAACTGAAGAAGGCCCGCAAGGCGCTGGCACTCCTGCAGACCGACCCCCGCACCCCGGCCCGCACTCCCACCAGTACGAGAACTTCCCCGGTCACACCGACCAGAAGGTCTGGGACTCCTACGTCGGGAACCACACCCCTGACGCCTGGCGGATCTCCTGGACCTACGGCCCCGACGAGACGGACGACCAGGGCCAGACCGACCAGGTCATCACCGTCCTGGTCATCCGCCCGCACCTGTGGCAGCACACCCGGCCCGGCCTGACGGATCCATGCCCCCCGCCACCCGTACGGTCGGTGGTGCGGGCAGTGCTGTCGCCTGCATCGTCGGCCCGGCTGCTCCCCGTCTTGCTCCGGAGCCTCGTCGTGCCCATCGCCGCAGGTCAGCCGCCGGACTCAGGCCTTCCGTGCCCTTCTGATGCCCCCGACCGTCGACCCCGGGTCTCCATGCTGCTGTCCGGGGCCGACGGGGGGCGGGGCCAGCTGGACCACCGGTCGGATTGCTTGCTCGGTCAGGGGGCGACCTGTCCGATCTGGCTCGCGGAGTTCTCGGTGAACCAGAGGTCGCCGTCGGATCCGGTGGTGATCTCCAGCGCGTTCGAGCCGGACGTCGTGATCGCCGTTTCGGTGATCGTGCCGCCGGTGGTGATCCGGCCGATGTCGTTGCCGACGTTCTCCGTGAACCAGAGGGCGCCGTCCGGGCCGTTGGTGATGCCCCACGGGAACGGGAAGACGGCGTCGGTGAGGTTGTAGCCGGTGAATGATCCACCGGTGGTGACCTGCCCGATCTGCGAAGCCCCGGCGTCGGTGAACCACAGGTTGTCGTCCGGCCCCGAGGTGATGCCGATGGGCAGCGAGTCCAGGGCGGGGACGGCGTACTCGGTGACCGTGCCGCCGGTGGTGATCCGGCCGATGCTTCCGTTCAGCACCTCGGTGAACCACAGGGCGCCGTCGGAGCCGGCGGTGATGCTCAGCGGGTAGGCGGCGGTGGTGACGGCGTACTCGGTGACCGTGCCGCCGGTGGTGATCCGGCCGATGCTGCTGGCGCCGGGCTCGGCGAACCACAGGGCGCCGTCGGGACCCGCGGTGATGCCCCACGGGTAGGCGCCGGAGGTGGGCAGCGTGTATTCGGTGAACGTGCCTCCGGTGGTGACCCGGCCGATCTTGTCGGTGTTCGACTCGGTGAACCACAGGGCGCCGTCAGGCCCGACGGTGATCCCGGCCGGACCCGAGGCGGAGGTCGGCACCGCGTATTCGGTGAACGAGCCGCCCGTGGTCACGCGCCCCACCGCGTTCGCGGCGTTCTCGGTGAACCACAGCGCGTCGTCGGGCCCCGCGGTGATGCCGACCGGACCCGAGGCGGAGGTGGGCGTCGCCCATTCGGTGAGGGAGGTGATCCGCTGGGCCTGCGGCGGCGCCGCAGGCCGGCCGCGCCGGGCGAGGCAGCTCACGAGTCCCGACGGCCCCCCGTGCCGCAGACAGGACTTCACCCACGGTCGCAGGGGCACGGGACGGGGCGGAGCTTCAGCCGCGGCAACGGCGTTGGGCGCGCCGACCGCGCCCGTCAGAGCCAGGACGGCGAACACACGAGAAAGCCGCCGGAGGCGGCCGGGACGGTGGGACATGGAACACCTTTCAGACGAGAACACCGCGATCCGCGGCCGGATCGGCGCACGCAGGCCGGGACCGCCCAGGCGATCGCGCCGCGCACGCACAATCCCCGCCGGGCCGGGGCCGAAACAGTGAGACGAGTGATATCCCGACTTTTCATCAATCCAGACCATGGTGCGAAAAGTGATACTGGCGCATCTCTTCCGGGTGGATTCCGGTGCGGATCGGCCCAGTGCAGAGGCGGTCATCGATGCGAATTCATTAAGCAGTTCCGGAGCGGTGGTGATAAGTTTGCTGCCCGGCCTGACCGGGCCTCGGGGCCGTTCTCGGCCGAACGAGGGAATTGGCGTTTCGATGCCGTGCGTGTGCGGATAATAATCCGGGTTGCCGACGGGGAGGCATTTCGAGCACTGCTGTCCATGTCAGGTCGAGAAGGAGAAAGTTCATGCGAATCCGATATTCTGTGGCCGCCGGCGCCGCCATCGCCGTTGCCATCGCCGGAGTGGCCAGCGCCGCCGACACGACGGTCACGTTCTCCGTCTCGGGCGGGGCGCTGTCGATCTCCGTCCCCAGCTCGGCGAGCCTGGGGAGCGGGTTGCCCGGAAATACCATCAACGCGCAGCTCGGCGCCGTCACCGTCACGGACGCCCGCGCCCTGCTCACCGCGTCCTGGGTCGCGTCCGTAACCTCCACCAGTTTCACGACGGGTGGCGGCACACCGGCGGAAACCGTTCCGACCAGCGCGGTCTCCTACTGGTCGGGAACGGCGACCTCCACCACCGGCACGGGCACCTTCACACCCGGCCAGGCCGCCTCCGCCAACGCCCAGACCCTCAGCAGCAGCCGCACCGCCTTCAGCCTCTCCGGCGGCACCGGCAACAACTCCGCCACGTGGAACCCCACGCTCGTCGTTGCCCTCCCCGCCGCCGCGGTGAACGGCACCTACACCGGGACGGTGACACATTCGATCGCCTAGCCGGGCGCGCGCGCTGAGCGCGGCCGCGGTGGTGCTCACGCTGGCCTGGGGCCCGTGCGCCGCCGCGGCCGCCCGCCCCATTCAGGCGGCGCCGTCCGCCGAGGGCAGCATCGGCCTCAAACTCCTCGACGCGCCCCGCGGCCGCGAAGCCGACCCCCGCGCGCACATGTACATCGTCGACCATCTCGCCCCCGGCACCGTCATCCACCGCCGACTGCAGGTGACGAACACCTCCGACACCGACCAGCGTGTCGACCTCTACGCCGCCTCCGCCGCGATCGACGGCGGCACCTTCAATGCCGACCCCGACCGCACCCAGAACGAGCTCACGACCTGGGTCTCGGTCGACGACTGCGCCGCGCAGAAGGCGGTGGCCGCCACACCTGGGGAGTGCGGCGCCCCGCGCGATAGCAGCGCGGCCACGCCGTCGGCGCCGCGCTCCCTCGTGCGCGACGTCCCGGCGCACGGCACGGCCGTGGTCGACCTCAGCGTCCGGGTCCCGCCGAAGGCGTCCGCGGGCGAGCGGTACGCCGTCGTGTGGGCGCAGGTCGCGGGCCCCGCTGATCCGGCCGGGAACGTCCGCATGGTCAACCGGGTCGGAGTGCGGATCTACCTCGACGTCGGCCCCGGGGGCGAGCCACCGTCCGACTTCCAGATCGGGGAGGTGACCCCCGCCCGCGCCCCCGACGGCACCCCCGAGGTGGTGGCAACCGTCCGCAACACCGGCAAGCGCGCCCTCGACATGACCGGATCGGTGTCCCTGGCCGACGGTCCGGGCTCACTCAGTGCCGGCCCCTTCCCGGCAAGCCTCGGCACCACCCTCGGCATCGGCAGCACCGGGCGCGTCACGGTGCTGCTGGACCGGCAACTCCCGGCGGGCCCGTGGACGGTTCGCCTCACCCTGGCCAGCGGCCTGGTCCGTCACACCGTCACCGCCACCGTCACCTTTCCTGCCGGCTTCGCCGCCGGCGCGCCGGTCACTCCGCATGCGGTGGACTCCGCCTCGATGACGGCGGGCGTCTCCGCCGTCGCGCTGGGCGCCGTCGTCCTGGCCGCGTTCGGCTACGGGGTGGTGCGGCGCCGACGGACGGGTTGAGGCCTCGCCCACGCGCCCGTCGGCACAGTGGCCGGCGGGCGCGTTTGCGCGTCAGGCGACGGAGTGGGTGATGGTGCCGGTGTAGGTGCCGGCCACGGCGGCGGCGGGGATCGTGACCACCGCTGTGGGGGTCCAACTCGCCGAGCTGTTCCCGTTGCCGGTGGAGCTGAAGGCGGTTCTGGAGGCGCTGAGTGCCTGTTTGGCGGCGGCGTCGGACTGGCCCGGTGTCACGACGACGGTGCCGTTGACGTTGGTCGCCTGCCCGGACCAGTAGGAGACGTTCGCGGTGGTGATGGTCTGGGCGGGTGCCCCGGCGCCGGTGGTGAAGTTGGTGGCGGACACCGTCGCGGCCCAGGTGCTGCTGGCCACTCCTCGCTGGTCCGAGACGGTCACCGATCCGAGGGCCGCGCTGAGGGTGCCGCCGGGCGCCGCGCTGCCGAGGGCCGCGGTGGCCGGCAGGCTGATCGACAGCGTGCCCGTGTTCGGGATGACGCTGATCTGGGTGCTGTTGCTGCCGCTGGTCTCGATGGTGTCCACGACCGCGCGGGTGAAGCTGGCCTTGCCGCCGGAGGCGGCCGACAGCTTCCCGGCGGCGGTGTAGATCGCGCCGCCTGCGGTGATCTGCGTGCCGTTTCCCGAGACCGCGACGCCCGCGGTGTTGTTGCGGTCGGCGATGAACGTCATGCCGGAGAAGGCCCCCGTGGTCGGTGCGCTGAGCGTGGTCTTGCCGCTGGTCTGGTCGGTGAAGGCCGCACCACTGGTGCCCGCCGCGCACGCGGTCGGGTAGGACGGGCAGCCGAGGTAGATCGTCACTCCCGTGCCGTTCAGCTTCCCGCCGGAGATCGTCATGCCTGCGATGCTGGTGATGACGTACGTGCCGGGATTGAGCGTGAGCGTGCCGCCCAGGTTCGTGATGCTGGTGTACACCCCCGGGCTGATCGTCTGGTTCCCGGTGATGTGGTTGATGGTGGGGTAGGGCGTGGCCGGTGTGGTGGGGCAGGCCGTGGCGGCCGGGCACTGGGCCAGGGCGGCGTACGGGTCGGTGCCGGCGGCCTGGTTGGTCGGGGTCGGGTTGTAGGAGCCGCCGCTCGAGGTGGCGAACCCGGCCGGCGCTGCCGGACCGCCGATGGTTCCCCCGGTCGCGGTGACCGTGGTGCCACTGACCAGCGCGGCCTGACTGTTCGTCGAGTTGACCAGAATACTGCCGGTGACCTGCAGGCTGCCGGGGTGGACGTGCAGGGCGTTCGCGGCGTTCGGGCTGAGGATGCACAGGCTCGCCGTGCACTCGCCCGCGGCCCGCGCGAGAGGGGACGGACCGGCCACGGCCCAGGCCAGCGCGGTCACGAAGGCAAGCACCGTGGCGCAGACCGTCCGGGGCGCGCAGCGCCGCCCACGGCCGCGGACCGGAACGCGTCCACGCACGGCCACAGGCCAGGGCCCCGGCGCCCGGGACACGTCAGGACGGCGCCCCGGCGCGCCGGCAGGCCGGCCGGCGCCTGCACGCCGTCCGGCCCGCACCCGGGCGGTGCCCGACCGTCCGGCGGTGAGTGTCATCGTCACGTTCACCAACGTCGGCATGGCTGAAAACATATCAAATGCGACATGCGGGACGCATATTCCTGTGCGAAGTGATGCCGTCCCAGCGTGTCGAGCCCGTCGAGCCGACAGATCGACCGCGCCGGGAAGCCATTCGCCATCCAACGCATTCACGAGGGATCATCCTGCAGGGAACGGAATCTGGCCTCAGATCAGGCGCGAGGGCGCCCGGCCGTTCAGGATCAGGTCAACTTGACGGCAGGGGCGGTGCAGAGCCGAGGTCCGCGGCGATCTCTTCGCTGTGGTTCACGGCGAATTGGAACAGTTCGGAGACGATGCGGTGTTTCGGCTTGCGGATCTGCCAGTAGATGCGGTCGACCGCGGCGGCGAACGCGGCACCGGCCTCGTTCGAGACGTACCAGCTGCGGCGGGTCATCCCGTTCGTCTCCGCGTGCTCCGCCTCGGGAAGCGGACTCACGCTGTCTCCACTCATCAGTCGTCCTCGACTCCGTTGAACAGGTACCCGGGCTCTCCGGGCCGTGGCCAGGCGCCGTGGAACGGCGCGTGTACTGCGATGGCTGTCGGTGGCGCACCCTGGGGCGCCCCGCCCCACGGACACCAGGTGTCCCTGGTCGGGATGGGGCTGCGTCTCGAGTCCACGTGAGGGTCACCGCCCTCGGATCGCCGGTGAGACGCCGCCGGGCCATGGGCGGAGGCGGCCGACCGGGCCGTTGCCGGTACGGCCCCGGCCTCCTTGCCCGTGCCGGGAAATCCCACCGCCCGGGGCCGTGAACCGGCCCGGCTCCGGGCACCACCGTCACGGCGAGGTCCGGCACGTCGGCGGCGGGTCCGTCTCCCCGGCGAACCCGCCGGGGAGACGGAAGTACGACTCGTCCCGGGGCCGACACCCCGCCCCAAGGTGTGCAAGGAGAAAGGACCCGGCGCCGTGACGCCGTTCTCCCCTCGATGCCGCAGGCGCGCACGCGATTCCCGGCCGCGACGGCGCCGGGGTGGTCGGGGACCCGGTGGGCGGGGGCGTCCCGGCGCGGGGCCGGCCACGTGCGGGTCCTCGAGGTCAATGCCGCCCCGGCCCCCGATCGTGTGGGTCGAAGCACCTGGCGCCCCGGGAATTCGGGCCAGTACGGGACGGATCCACCGCCGACCTCCGGACCTTGGTGACTCGGAGCCGGTGCAGACCGCGGGCGGTGACGGTCGGGTCGGTGGCGGCGACGGTGAGGCGTCCTCGGCATCGACGACGGCGACCGTCCGGACCCTGATCTCCTGGCCCGGGCGAACAGTGACGTACCGGTGGATGTCGTTCGGGGCGTCGTCACTGTCATCCTCGGTAATCGTGGCGGTCAGACCCTGGCGCTCCGGGAGGGGCCGACCTCGACGTGCTGGTGGATGCCGTTCCCGGCGCAGGCCGTACCGGCCGCGCCGGCGGTCATGGCGAACGCGATCAGCGCGGCGGCGGCAAGGGCGTGCCGGGATGCCTTTGACTCTCCCAGGGCAGTTGGAACATCTGGACCTTCATCGTGCGGCGCTCACAGTGCTTTCCGATTTGATGTCTCCGGCGTTTCACCGCGTCGGGTGAACAAGTTACCACGTGCAGGGGAATCGATTCCTCAGATCGACTGCGGAACAAGGGAATTCAGTGGTGCCGCGCCAGCAGATGTGGCAATGGGCCAGTGGGTGAGCGGCGTTGATAACTCGATCACAAATTCCCCGGGGATGCTCGTTAAATTTCCCCGATTCGGGCTTGGCGGAGATGTTCCGAGAGTCCGGCCCAGGTCTCCGCCGACGAGGGCCGGGCCGCCGGCCGCGGCCAGCGCTGTCCGCCCTGCTGTCCGGCGCGGCCGGGCAGGGCTGCTGCACCCGCAGGCCCGCCTGCAGATCTGCCGTCGGATGTCACTGCATCGGCGCATGTGTCACTGAGGGAGTGCCCGGTGGGTGCGGGCTGTTGACCGGCGTGTTCGTAGCTGCGCCCGGAGCCGGTGACATAGTGATGCCGACCTGTTGGCGACAGGCAGTGGCGTCATGCCGGGGCGCGGATGTGCGGATCGCTGTGCGTTTCCGGGCCTGCCCCCGGTGCCGGCCGTCGAGAAGTGCGAGGACCAGGCCCGTTGTGACCGTGGTGGTTCTCCTCCCGGCCGTCCTCGTGCGTGGTGGGCCGAGCACGGCGCCACCCGCCTGCCCGGGACCGGCTGACGGGCCGCTCGGATCGGCGTCCGCATCCCTCACAGCGTGTGTCCGACCGGACCCGGCGCGGAGTGGACCTCGGCGATGAGCAGGGCCACGTCGTCATCGTCGTCGTCCGCCCGCCGCAATGCGGTCAGCAGACGGTCGCAGGTTGCTTCCAGCGAGAGCCTGGGTCCGCGGAGCAGGCTCATGAGGGCATCAAGGCGCGTGTCGATGGCCTGGTCACGGGTCTCCACCAGGCCATCGGTGTACAGGAGCAGTCGGTCACCGGGCGCCAGCTCCACGCAGGCGGACTCGAACGGGACGCCTCCGACGCCCAGCGGCGCACCCGGGGGCAGCTCCAGCAGCACCGGGGCCCGACTGTGGCGGTGGAGCACGGGGGGCGGATGGCCGGCCAGCGCGATGCGGCACCGCCTCCTGTGCGGGTCGTAGACGACGTAGACGCAGGTGGCGGTGGTCTCGCCGAGTTCGGCGGTGACGCGTTCGAGGTGGTGCAGCACCTGAGCGGGGTCGAGGTCGAGATCGGCCAGGGTGCGGGTGGCGGTGCGCAGCTGGCCCATCCGGGCGGCGGCGTTGATGTCATGGCCCATCACGTCGCCGACGACCAGGGCGGTCTTGTCGCCGGCCAGCGTGATGGCGTCGAACCAGTCACCGCCGGCCAGCGCGGCGCGTCCCGCGGGCTGGTACCGGGAGGCGACCTGGAGACCGACGGGCCGCGTGGGCACGTGCGGCAGCAGGTGGCGCTGCAGGGTCAGGGCCGTGTTGCGTTGGCTCTGGTACCAGCGGGCGTTGTCGATGCACACGGCGGCGCGGGCGGCGAGCTCCTCGGCCAGCACGATGTCGTCCTCGCCGAACGGCAGCGGATCGCGCACGCGCTTGAGGTCCAGGGCGCCGAGCACCTCGCCGCGGGCGATCAGCGGCACCGCCAGGTAGGAGCGCAGGCCTGCTCGGGCCAGCACGGCTGCGGCCTCGCCGTCTCGGGCAATGCCCGGCAGGTCCTCGCCCGTCACGTGGGCCACGAGCACTGGACGGCCGGTGGTCACGCACCGGGTCACCAGGCGGTTGGCCTCGTACTTGGCGATCTCCCCGACCGGGTCGGCGGCGCGCAAGGCGTCGGAGGGGTAGGCCGCCGCCACGGCCAGGGCCCGCAGGGTCACCGGCCCCGCGACCGGCCCGGGTGTGGGCGGGCGTCCGCGCAGGACCGAGTCGAGAACGTCGACCGCGGCGACGTCGGCGAGGTCGGGGATGACGAAGTCGGCCAGTTCCTGGGCGGTCCGGCCGAGGTCGAGGGTGGTGCCGATCCGTATGGACGCCTGGGCGACCAGTGCCAGTCTCTGTCGGGCGCGGGCGGCCTCGGCGGCCGCGTGGTGCTGTTCGGTGACGTCCACCACCGTGACGGCCAGGCCGATCACCTGCCCGGCTGGGTCCTCCAGCCGGAAGTACGACGCTCGCCAGGCGTGGTCGCTGTCCGGATCGGCATGCGTGCGGCCGACCGTGAACTGATCCACCAGCGGCTTGCCGGTCGCCAGCACCTGGCGCATCGCGGACTCGACGGCCCCGGTGTCGAGGAACGGCAGCGCGTCGCGGACTTCGTGACCGAGGTGCTGCTCGGCCGGCAGGCCGTTGATGCGCTCCAGTGCCGGGTTGACCAGGACGTACCTCAGGTCGGTGTCCAGCACCGCCAGCCCGATCGGGGACTGGGCCACCAGCCGCGCCGACAGGGCAAGATCGCGCTCGACGTCACGTAGCGTGGCCTCGTCGGTGGCGATCCCCAAGGCGTAGAGGCAGCCGCGCTCGTCCTGCAGCCGCATGTTGCGGAACTCCACCAGCCGGGTGCTGCCGTCCTTGTGCCGTACCGGGAACACCCCCGCCCAGCGCCCGCCTCCACTCATCACCTCGGCGAACAGCTCGAGGATCAGCCCCCGGTTCTCTTCGGCGACCAGTAGCTCGGCCGCGTACCGGCCAAGCGCCTCCTCGGCGCTCCAGCCGAAGAGATCCTGGGCCTGCGGGCTCCACAGGGTGACCCGCCCATCCGCGTCCAACACCGCTGCGGCCACACCCAGCAGGTCCAGCAGGCCACCGGGCTCGGACGCGGCAGCCCGTACCGTGCCGACCGGAGGTGGGCCCGTATCGGAGGCGCTCATTCCCGGCCTTCCTTCTGCCCGCCACCGATACTGGCGGCCTCGTCCGATCCAGTCGCGTCGCTCGACCTCGCCTTCCGTCCCGCTGCCCTCCATCGTCTCTCGGCGGAGGCCCGCTGGACAGCTCAGGCGACCTCGCCCGCCGCCGCACCCTCATCAATGACGGGTGTGATCTCGGCTTCTCCCGCTGCCGCTCCACCAGCGACAATCCCGCCACGCTGTCCGGAGCGGGCGACTTGATCAGGTAGACGGCGGCAGACTGGCGGCACATCGAAGCTCCGGTGGTGCGAGGCGACTTGGGAAGGTCACCCCGTTCAACCGGAGCTTCGATGCGTTCGTGACGGCTCGGCCCGTACTCCTCGCACCGCGGCGACCTGCGGACTCACACGATCACCGGGACTTTGCAGTGAACCTGCCAGCGCAAGGCCGACGAGCTCGTCCGCGGCCTGGACGCCGAGCTCACCGCCATGGTCCCGCTGGGGTGCCCGGACCCCGACTGGAACCGCTCCCACCACCGGATGCTCTGCCACCTCCCCGGCGGCGGCGCCGCCACCGGCCCGGCAGCCGCACTGGCCTGGGCGACGACCCGTCCTTCCGGCCCGGTGCGTGGCTGCGCGAGCAGGCGACGGCCCGCACCGAAGGGAAGCTGACCGAGCAACAGACCGCGCTCCTGGACGCACGTCATGCTGCCGAGGCCGCCGCCGGCTGACAGCGCCGGTCCGGGGCGGGATCTGCCCTCACGGCGAGGTGGGGTGCACGGTGGCGTCAGGACGTGATGTCCACCAGGACCTTGCCGACCGTGCCGCTCTCGACCGCTCGGTGCGCGTCGGCGGTGCGGTCGAGGGGAAAGCGGGTCAGTGGCAGGCCGTGTTCCTCGCCGACCGGCAGGGCGCCGTCGCGTACTGCGGCGGCGACGTCCTGGGCGGCCGCGGCGCGCGCCTCCGGACCGGCTGTGTAGAGCACCAGGAACTGGAGGCGCGTGTTGAGCACCATGTTGTGCGGCACGTTCAGTTTGACCGGCTTGCCGCCGTCGTTGGCGTAGGTCGAGATCGTGCCGCGGGTTCGCAGTACGGCCAGGTCCAGTGCGAGGTTCGCGCCGAGCGCCACCTCTGCGACGATGTCGACGCCGTCCGGGGCGATAGTGCGGATCTCGGCGGCCGGGTCGCCCTCGCGGTAGTTGATCACGTGGTGGGCGCCGGCGGCGGTGGCCAGCCGGGCTTTCTCCGGGCCGCTGATCGTGCTGATCACGGTGGCGCCGGCCCAGCGGGCGAGCTGGATGACCGCGTGCCCGACCGCTCCGGCCCCGCCCGCGGCGAGTACCACCTTGCCGTCCAGCGCCCCGGGCCGCAGGCGGCGCGGCCCGTCCTCGGCGACGGTGAGCGCGCGGTGCGCGGTCAGCGCGGGGACGCCGAGTGCGGCGCCGACGTCGAAGCCGGCCTCGTCGGGCAACGGTACGGCCTGTTCGGCGGGCACGACGGTGAACTCGGCGGCGGTGCCGGTGGGCCGCCCGGCGGCGGCCATGAACAGCCAGACGCGCTGACCGACCCGGCTCTGGTCGACACCCTCACCGGCGGCGTCGATCGTGCCGGCGCCGTCGAGGTGCGGGGTGACCTCGGAGAACCGCTTGGTATGGGCGGGGCCGGAGCGGGCCTGCCAGTCGGTCGGGTTGACCCCGGACACGGCGACCCGGACGCGAACCTCGCCGGGGCCGGGCACGGGCAGGCGGCGGTCGACGAACTGGAGAACGTCGGGGCCGCCGTTGTCGCGGTAGACGATGGCTTTCATGATTCCGTCCTGGTCGGGGGCTGGTCAGCCGATGGGGACTTCGGCGGAGCGGGACTCAACGGCGTCGAGGGTGGCCAGGGTGGCGGCGTCGAGAGTGATCCCGCCGGCGGCCGTGTTGGCCTCGAGGTGAGCGGGGTCGGCGGTGCCGGGGATGAGCAGCACGTTGGGGGCGCGGTGCAAGAGCCAGGCGAGGCCGACCTGGGAGGGTGTGACGCCCAGGGATTCGGCGACGGCGTGCACCGTCGGCTCGTCGGTCGCCTTGGGCAGGCCCGGGAAGGACCCGCCGAGTGGGAAGAACGGCACCCAGGCGATGCCCTCGGCCGCGCACAGCCGCAGCATGTCCTCGTCGTCGCGGGCGACGAGGCTGTACGCGTTCTGCACGCAGGCGATGCCCGCCGGCAGGGCGCGGCGAAGGCCGCCGAGGGTGACGCTGCTCAGACCGATCGCGCCGATCTTGCCCTCGTCGCGCAGGGCGATCATCACGTCGAGCTGGTCGTCGAGGTCGACCACCTGGTCGCCGTCGGGGCGGAGGCCGGGGCCGGAGTCGAGCCGGCGGAGGTTGACCACCGGGAGCCGGTCGACGCCGAGGCTGCGCAGGTTGTCCTCGACGCTGGCGCGCAGCTGTTCGGGCCGCTGCGCGAGACGCAGCGGCATCGGCCCACCCGGGTCGGGGTCGGCACCGACCTTGGTGACGACCAGGACGCCGTCCTCGGGGCGCAGCGCCTCGCGGATGACCTGGTTCGCGAACCCGAAGCCGTAGAACTGGGCGGTGTCCACGTGGTCGACGCCCAGCTCGACCGCGCGGCGCAGCAGGGCGACGGCCTCGCCGCGGTTGTGGTGCAGGCGTTCGAGCTGGAGGGCGCCGTAGCCGACCCGGAAGACGGTGCGGCCGGCGAAGGGAGCGGTCAGGGTGGTCATGACGCGGTCTCCTCGGCCGGTGACTGCAGGGCGGTGTACAGCAGGTGGGCCAGGTAGAGGCTCTGCACCCGGTGGGCGATCGGGTCGGCGCGCTCCGCGGCCTCGGCCGGTTCGACGTGTTCGACCTTGACCAGCCAGGCAGTGACGCTGTCGTGCACCATCGCGCGCATCCCGTCGATGGTGGCGACCACGATGTCGTGAATGGCAGGGTTGTTGGTCGCCTCGCCCCAGGTCTGCACGCCGACCCGGGCTTCGACGGGGTCGATGCCGGCGATGAGACGGGCGAGCAGTTCGTCGGGGTCGGGCGGGGTGTCGCTACGGGCGTACGCGCCCAGGGCCTCCGCGCGTTTGGCGAGCACCGCGTGGGCGGAGGCCTGCACCAGGTCGGCCTTGTTGCGGTAGTGGGCGTAGATCGAGCCCGTCGACAGGCCGGACTCGGCCGTGATGTCGGCGATCGAAGTCCGCTCCAGGCCGTTGCGGCTGAAGCAGCGTACGGCGGCCTCGGTGATCTGGGCGCGCCGGAGTTCCTTGCGTGCGTCGGTGAGTCGAGGCACCACACCCCCTGCAAAAAGAATCGCGGTTCTGCTTGTGGCCTCACTATAAAGAACCGTTGTTCTGTTTGCACCGGCGACAGATGTGGCGGGGATCACGTTTCGGGGGCGAACTCGGCCGCCTCGCCCGCGCTGAGCTCCTGCCCGACGGCAGGCCCCCGCACTGCGGGCACGCCGATCCGCTGCGCGAGCGCATCGACGGACGGGTGGGCCAGTGACGGCCGGCCGCCGCGCCGCCTGAGCGGGACCGGGTGCGCCGACCGGGAACGAGTCCCGGCCGGCGCACCCGGTCACGGCGACTGTGGGACAGCTCAGGTGCCGGGCGGAGAACACCAGACCGCTGCGCCACCGAGATTGACACGGCGTCAGGCCGAGCGGTCCAATCGAGTCCGCACAGGGTCGCCGCGGCTGGGGGGTGGACGCGTGGACGTCGTGATGGCGCTCGGTTCGTTCTGTCTGCCCGCGCTGGCTGTCTGGGACGTCCTACGGATCGCGGTGAGCGTCAGCCGGTCCGAAGCGCCCCGGTTCGGGAACCTGGTCAGCCTGGGAATCTGGAGCGGCGGCACCCTGTACGTCGGCTCGCACGGCGGCCCCGCCTTCCTGGTGCCGGTGGCCTGCGTGCTGCTCGGTGCCGCCGCGCTGCTGCTGGTCGTCCCGGTGGTGCGGGCCCTCCGGACGCCGGCGAGCGGCCGGGCGACGCGCACCGGCACGTCCACGCGGCTGTTCCGCCGGATCATCGCCACCACGCACACCGCCTCCGGCAGCCTCATGCTCGGCGTGACCGCGGACGGCGGCGTCATCCTTCCGGACAAGCCTCCGCTGGAGGACGGTGCACCGCCGCGCGTACGGCTCACCGAAGGCTGCCCGTACTGCCTGGTCGAGAACGTCCTCTCCCACCTCCTGGAGCTGGACGCCGCGCCGTTCATCCACGCCTACCGGCACCACGTGGCGTCGGGGGAGAACCGGGTGTTCGTCGTCGGCCGCGTCGACGGCACCCCCGGGTGGACGACGGGAATGGCACCATTGGCCGGCCACGAGGTCGCGCCCGCCGTCCCCTGCCGGCACCACCGACCGGCCGCGGCGTCCGACTGACACGCCGACCGAGTCGCGCGGTCAGTCCACCAGGTCGCCGGACGGGTGCAGGCCATCCCCGAGCCCGTGGACGCCGAGCGGCGGAGCGGACGCCGCGGACCCGACCGTCGGCCGCAAACGGGTCGAGCGCCTGATGCGCCAGGCCGGCCTGCAGGGCGTGAGCCCGCGTCGGCCCCGTTCCCTCACCCGCCGCGACCCGGCGGCCGACCTCGCCCCGGACCTGGTCCAGCGCGACTTCACCGCGGGCGCCCCGAACCGGCTGCGGGTCGCCGACGTCTCGCTGATCCCGACCGGCGAGGGACCGTGGTGGCTGGCCACGATCCGCGACGCCTTCTCCCGCCGGATCGTGGGCTGGCACACCTCCGAGCGCGCGGACGCCGACCTTGTGCTCACCGCGCTGGAGTACGCCCTGCACGGCCGGCCCGTCGAACCCGGGAAGCTGATCCATCACAGCGACCACGGGTGTCGATACACGTCCATCAAGCTCACAACTCGCCTGCTGAAAGCGGGAATCGAGCCGACTAGGGGAAGCGTGGGCGACTCCTACGGCAACGCCCTCACGGAGAACTTCTGGAGAGTCCTGAAGACCGAGTGCGTGCGCCGCACGACCTTCGCGACCCGCACCGACGCCGACCTCGCCCTGTTCGTCTCCATCGACGGCTTCTCCAACACCCGCCGCGTCCAACAGCGCCTCGGCTGGCTCAGCCCGGACGAGCACCAGGCGAAGTACTGCGCCGACCAGGCGAGGGCCGAACCAGTGGCCGTCGAACTGCCCGAACCCATCCTGGCCAGGTAATCACCACCGCCCGCTCAAGCGGGGAAGCTCGATGCCACACGGTATCGACCTGCCGCCCGTGGATGCCAAAGTTGCTCAACCAGTACCTCGACTTCCTCGAGCTGTCTGGCTACCTGCGGGTGCCGAACGGCACGACGTGCGCTCGGCACGACGTTTATCACGCCGACGGAGAGCCTCTGAGGAGGTCGAACAAGCGCGCCCTCTTGACAACGTTTTGCATAGCAGGGCCAGGTCAAGTTGACGGCCGGGTCAAGTCCCGGTACAGCTGCTCCAGTTGCGCGATCTTTACTGAGCCGCGTTCGGTCCGGTCGATCAGTTCCCGGTTCGCCTGCCGGTCGTCGGCGGTCAGCGGCTGTGCGTGTGTCAGCGCGTCGGTCAGTGTGGCTTCCAGCGGGTCGGGGAGCGGATCCGTGTGCAGGCCGTCCGCTGCCAGTTCGCGGTAGGGCGGGATGTCGGAGAGCAGCAGGCGACAGCCGGCGGCCGCCGCTTCCAGGACTGATGAACTGCGTTGGTCGCTCCGGGGTACCGAGATTGCGAAGTGGCTTGCGCGCATCAGGCTGAACATCTCGGCTTGACTGAGCGGCTCTTCGATCAGAACAGTCCGGTCGGCCTGTTCTGCCATACGTTGACGCACCCTCGCAAGGTATTGGTGCTGCGCCCGTCTGGCCTTGGCGTCGGCGGGCCGGTGACCGGCGAGCACCACGAGGAAGAGGTCGGACCGGACGCGTGCGGCGCGGGTGAAGGCCGCCGCGATCTCGTGCGTTCGGTAGACCTCGGCCGTGCTGCGGATTGACAGGGCGACCGTGGCATCTGCTGGAATGCCGTACCTGGCGCGAACCGGTCCCGGGTCGGCGTTGTTCCGGGCGTCCAGCAGTGCGTCTGGTACTCCCCAGGACAGGGTCGTGATCCGCGATCGAGGGATGCGGTACCGGTGTTCCACGTGTCCGGCGACCTCGTGGGAGGTCGGCACGACCCAGGCGGCCCTGTGAAGGGTCAGCCAGGCTACGAGCGCCCGGCCGGGGTGCCGGGTTGCCGCGCGGAGTTCGGAGCCCCAGGGAGTGATCAGGCACGGTGCGGTCTGTGCCGGTAGTGCGAGGGACATCGCGCCGTGGACGCCGAGGGAGTGCACGTGGATGATGTCCGGACGCACCCTGCGCGCCTCGCGGCGTAGCCAGCCGGCCGCGCGCGCCGCCCGCCATGGCCACCATGATCCGGCCGCGGGTGCCGACGCGACTCGCCAGTCGGCGGGACGGGGGCCCGGATCGTGCCAGCTGCACACCGAAACCGTGTGCCCGCGCGTGGCCAGATCATCGGCCCAGCGGCGTGTGTGCGCCGAGGCGGCCGGCGCGAGCAGGAGGATGCGCAGCGGTGCGGCGGACGCGGGGCCGCTGCCGGGACGCTGTCGGTCCTGGTCAGGATTCGGCACGGTACTCCCTCAGCACGAAGCGGCCTTTGCCTGCGGCGGCCCGCAACCGTCCGGCCGGGTTACGGGTGTAGCGATCCCAGCGTGCTGCCACGGTCAGCCACTGCCGGTCGGCGAGTACCCTTCCGGCGGCGGTCAGCAGCGCGACGTGCAGACAGTGGTAGGCGAGAGTGGCGGGCGCATGGTGTTGGAGGTCGTATCTCGTCCAGTACCCCAGGTCGAAGTCGGTCAGCGAGTCGCGGAGCCGGTCGGCCATCGGTTGGTGGGCGTGGCGGTGCTGGGCCCGGCCGAGTTCGAGGAGGCCGAAGAGCGCGAAGACGGCGCCGTTGAGAATGTGGCTGGCCGGGTCCGACGGACACTCCTCGGGGAACGGGCGGCCCTGCCGGTCGTAGTCCGCGCAGCCACCGTCGGCCAGCGGCCGGAGCATCAGCTCTGCCGCACCCTCACTCGCGTCGAGGAGGGAGCGTTCGCCGGTGACCGCGTGCGCGCGTAGCAGCACGGATACCGCCAGGCCCTGGGCCATCGCGGAGTACCACCCGGGGCGCACCCCGTATCGGGGTACCGATACCGGGTAGCGCCAGCCGCCGTTGCCGTCCTGCGCGGCCCGTAGCCAGGCGGCCTGGGTCAGGAGTGCCCGCAGGGCCGGGGGCTGGTCGGTGGGGGACTGGCCGGCGGCGAGTGCGCCGGTGTGCCGGCCGAGCGCGTACAGGCTGATCGAGACGGGGTTGCGGTACGTATCGCCGGTCGCGGTGCGTGTCACGACCAGGCCTTCGTGATCGAGCAGGGATCCGGCGGTCATCGGTCTGAGGTCGAGTGGGTACCTGTCCGGCGGGCCCGGCGGCATTCCGCCCGGTCGCGAGGCCGCGTCGACCGGGAAACTGGGGCGTCGCAGGTCGCGCACCGCCTTGCGGGCGAGTCCTGCCAGCGTCGGTCCCGTCGTCGGGCCCGTCATGCCGGGTGCTCCGGGCGGCGGAGCCGCCTGCGTGCCGCGTGGGTGGCCGACATTCGGTGGTAGAGCTCGTTCACCTGGTTCACCGTCCCGGTGATGTCGAACTGGCGGAGTGCGAGTTCACGGCCGCGGCCTGCGAGCTGGCGCCGCGCCGCAGGGTCGGCGATCAGCTCGTTCACGGCCTGCGCCAGGGCGGCCGGATCGGCCGGCGGGATCAGCAGACCGGTCTTCCCGTGCCGGACGGTGTCGGGCAGGCCGCCGACATTGGTCGCGACGACGCCCTTGAGCATCAGCATCGCCTCCACCACCGTGTAGCACGCGGACTCGTCCATCGACGGGTTCACCAGCACGTCCAGTCCAGCCATGACCGAGCTGATGTCGGAGCGGAACCCGGTGAACCGGATCCGGTCGGCGACGCCGAGCCGAGCGGCGCGGTGCTCCAGTTCTCGCCGGTACTTCCCGTCCCCGATCAGCTCGTCGCCGACCACGAAGAACCTGGCGCCCGGATGCTGACGGAGAATCAGTGGGACGGCGTCGATGAAGACCTCGTGCCCCTTGACGCCGATCTCCCGGAAGTCCCGGAACGTGCTCGGGTACATGTAGGCGACCATGCCGACCGTCGGTGTGTCGTCGCTGATCTTGAACTCCCGGCGGAACGGATCCGGTGGTGTGGCCGGATCGAACCGGTGCACGTCGCAGCCGTAGTAGCTGACCGCGACCGACCGCGCGCCCATCGCCTGATAGCGGCGCGCGATCTCCTGGCATGATCCGAGCACCAGGTCGTCTCGGTGCAGCGAGAGCCGGTCCAGGATGCGAAACGGCGCCATCCGCAAGTGCACCAGGCCCGGGACCTGGGACACCACGAGCGCGGACCGCCAGCCGATCGAGGCCACCCGGCCCGCCAGCATCGCGATGATCAGATGCGAGTGGATGACGTCCGGCCGGTACTCCCTGACGAATCGTGTCAGCCGCCACTGTGCGCGGAGCAGGCCGGGCAGTTGCCTGATCCGCCGGGAAAGGCCGAACGGAATGATTTCCACCCGTACACCGCCGATCTCTCGCAGCCGGTCGGCGAGCGGACCCTCGCGCGGCAGCACCGCGCACACCTCGTTCCCGAGCTCGGCCAGGCCCCGCACCTGGTCGTGAAACCAGCTGCCGCCGACCGCCGTCGAGGTGATCTGCAGGATCCGCAGCGGCGGCTTCCCGCTCTCCGGTCGCCTCATCGCGTCACCTGACCAGGCGCCGGCACCAGGCTGCCGGCTGTCACCGGTTCATTGGCCGGCACCAGGCTGCCGGCTGTCACCGGTTCATCAGCCGCTGCCGGTTTCGCGGCGAGGACGATCAGCACGAGACCGGACAACAGGGTGGGCACCAGCAGCACCTCGCCGAACACCGAGCAGATCCCCGTACCGACCATGGCCAGGAGCGCCGCCTCACCCGCATGATCACCCGATCGGAGCGCGGTCCACGCCCGGCGGACGCCGAGCGCGGCCAGTGAGCCGAAGCCGATCGCGCCCACCAGTCCGGTCTGCGAGAGCACCGTCAGGTAGGTGTTGTGGGCGAAGTCGAGGAGCGGGAACTGGAGGAACATCACGTTGTAATGACCCGTGGCGTGGTAGAAGGCGGGCAGTTGCCCCGCGAAGTTCAGATAGCCGACACCGAAGAGCGGGTGCGCGTCGAACATCCGCAGCGCGCTGCTCCACAGATCGAGCCGCACCGCGGAGTCGGTGTCCAGCGTGCTGCCACCGAGCACCAGGCCGAACCGGGCCGCGATCGCGGCGGGCATGAGCGGTACCAGGCAGGCCGCGCCGAATCCCAACGCCAGGATGCCGCGCAGCGCCCGGCGATAGGCGTAGACCACCAGCATCGCGATCCCGGCGAGATATGCCGCGCGGCTCAACGAGTATGCGATCCCGATGGTGAGCACGACGATTCCGCCGCCGATCGCCCACCTGTGCAGGCGTGGCCGGATCGTCTGGAAGCGCGCCAGCAGTACGGCCGCCGCCATGATGAACAGTGCGGCCACGGCGTTGTGGTTGGCGATGCCCGGCTGGGTGATGGCCAGGACGGCGCTGTCCGCCGCGGCGAGGTCCGTGCGGGCCGCGAAGACGGAGTCGGTCCGTGCGATCTCGATCACGGCAAGGATCACGCTGCCGCCGCAGAACACCAAAAGCGCCCGGTCGAGTGTCGGCCCGGGTCCGGCGACGAGCGGCAGCAGCAGCAACGGCGCGCAGGCCAGCAGCAGGTACTGCCAGGTCCCGGTGCCCAACCGCGTGGTGCCGCCGGCCACGGCGGTGGCGGCGACCAGGCAGCCGACCGTGCCGACGGTGATCAGTGTGCCGGCCGGCCTCGGCCTGACGATCTCCCGGCCCGTGAGGGCGCGGTTGAGCAGGCAGACGAGCATCAGCGCGACCAGCCGGTTCGAGGTGACGAGTGAAGACCCGACGGTGGACTGCGACAGCGGGATCACGGCCGCGAGGGTGTAGAGGCCCACGTTCGGGGTCAGCACGCAGGTCAGCACGATGACCGTCAGCCCGCTCGCGATGGTTACGGGGCTGGATGCGGTCGCCAGATATCCGACCGTCGCCGCGGCCAGCAGTGCCGCCGCGGCCAGAGGTGCTCTGTCGGCCAGGACGCCCGCCGCCCGCCACGAGTGCGCGTGCCGGCGTGCCTCGCCGACCAGCCCGGTCAGCGCGGCCCAGACCGGTCGGGTTCTCGGCTCTCGCCGTTCTTGCCGCACCGACGGAGCTGACGGACGGGCGGCCGCCGGCCGCTTCCCGGCAGCGTGCCCGGAGCGGACTCGCGACCGGATGGCGCGGCCGAGCAGCGCGGCGAACACCAGGAATCCGGCCGAGTCGGCGGCACCGGCACCGACCGCACCGAAGGAGGTGGTCAACGCCCCGAGCAGCACGACGTTGACGACGGCACCCAGGGCGGTCGCGATGATCACCGGCCGGAGCAGGTCCGTGGCCGCCAGATAGGCTTGGAGTGAGCGACCCGCGCTGAACAGCACCAACCCGGGCAGGACGACCCAGATCACCGGAACCGCCGCGGCGTACAGCGGCCCGTAGACCGCGGGAACCACGAAGGGCGCGGCCACCGCCGCCCCGGCGGCCGTTACGGCGGCGACGCCGAGGACGGTCCGGGTGATCCGGGTCACCGCGTGCGCGTCCAGCGAACCCGACGTCGCCTGGGGGAAGATCATCAGCGCTACCGTGGTCGGCATCAGGAGCATTCCTTCGGCCACCGGCAGCGCTACCACGTACATCGCGACCGCCGTGGACCCGGCCAGGAGCTGGATCACTGGCACGTCGAGGCGCAGCATTCCGTAGTGAATGAGGTTCGGCAGATAGGCCCTCAGCGCGAAGCTGCCGAAGGCCCGGGCCGGCACCCGTTCGCCGTCGGGGTGCACGCGTACGGTGGCGGCGACCAGGAGCGCGGTTGCCGCCGCCAGATGCCCGGCGAGTGCCGCCAGGAAGCAGCTGGTGACGGTCAGCGATCCGGTTGCCCGCAGGCCGATGACTCCGGCGAGGTAGCAGAGCGAGGGGAGTGCGGTCGCGAGGTAGTACGTCATGACCCGGCCGCGGCCGATCTCCGCGGTGCCGAGCAGCGTGGTCAGCAGGGTCGCCGGGCACATGGCCGCCGCGAGCAACGCGAACCGGAACGGCAGGCCGAGCAGCAGCACCGGCCAGTGATGACCGAGCAGCAGCCAGAGCCCGGCGGCTGCCGAACCGGCGATCAGGGAGAACGCCAGGCTCCCCCGGACGATCTGACGGAACGCCGTGTGCGAGGTGCCGGCGAACCGGGCGTTGGCGTTGTCCATGCCGAGGACCGTCAGAATGCTGAGAACGGCAGGGGCGGAGACCATGAGGGCGAGCATTGCCCGGCCATGGACCCCCAGGTCGCGGGCGGCGATCACGCCCGCCACGAAGCTCATCGCCGTGGCCAGCAGACGGGTCGTCAGCGTGCCGCCGAGCACGGCGGGGCTCATCCCGGGCAACCGGCAGCGCAGGCTCTCGATGATTCGCCGCACCAGGAAGTGACCTCCGAAATCGTCATCGGGGACAGGAGTGGGAAAGCCGACGGGCATCCCCTCGGCGTGTACACATCGTCATAGCACGAACACGCACCGTAGCATTCGTTTTCGGCTGCCGGGCGAGCCGGGGCACAGCCATGTGCCGCCGGGTGGCTCCCCGGCACAATGACCGGCGCGACAGGGAGAAGCCATCGTGAAGGTGCTCAGTGTGGTCGGCACACGTCCGCAGCTCATCAAGCTGGCCCCGATCGCATGGGAGCTGGCCGCGCGCGGCGACGACCACCTGATCGCGCACACCGGCCAGCACTACGACCACCTGCTGTCCCAGTCGTTCCTGGACGACCTCGGCCTCCCCGCGCCGGACGTGAACCTGGAAGTCGGCTCGGCCCCGCACGCGGAGCAGACCTCCCGGATACTGGCCGGGCTCGCTCCGGTCCTCGCCAAGGCGTGTCCCGACTGGGTACTGACCTACGGCGACACCAACTCCACCCTCGCCGGAACCCTTGCCGCGGCCGCGACGGACCTGCCGATCGCGCATGTGGAGGCAGGGCTGCGATCCTTCGACCGGCGGATGCCCGAGGAACGCAACCGGATCGTCGCCGATCACCTGGCCGACCTGCTGCTCGCACCGACCGCGGCGGCAATGGCCAACCTGGCCGCCGAGGGCCTGGGCGCCCGCGCGGTACTCGTCGGCGATCTGATGCTGGACACACTGAAGACGGTCAGGGACCGGTCCGCCAGGCCCCGCGGGGACGAACCGCCCCCGTTTCTCACCGAGAGCCCCGGTCCGTACCTGCTCGCCACGGTGCACCGGCAGGCCACCACCGACGATCCCGAGCGGCTGGCCGCCGTCGTGGCCGCGCTTGCCGCCTGCCCACAGCCGGTCTGGCTGCTGGTGCACCCACGGCTCGCCGCCCGGTGCGGCGCGTTCGGCATCGACCTTTCACGCGGAGCGCTGCGGGCGGTAGACCCCCTGCCCTATCGGAGCATGATTGCCGCGCTGGCCGGGGCAAGCGGACTGATCACCGACTCCGGCGGCCTCCAGAAGGAGGCACTGGCGCTCGGCGTCCCGTGCTCCACCCTGCGCGCCGAGACGGAATGGCCGGAGACACTCCACGACGGCTGGAACGTCCTGGTGCCCGACCCCCGCGACCTGCCGGCGGCGGTGGCCCGGCCGAGGCCCGCCGGCGAGCCACCGAGCCCGTTCGGCGACGGTGGGGCCGCAGCCCGGATCATCGCCGCGCTGACCTCACGGACCGGCGCCGCAACCGCGCCCGGCGCGCCCCCGGCCCTGGCGACGACGTGATGTCCTCCCGGACGCACCCGAACGTGCGCGACGGCTCGGCCGTCTGCGCATCGTCCGGGTAGAAGCGGAACTCGCAGGCCGCCTCATGTGAGCGGCCGTCATGGCCCACGGCGGACGCCGTCAGATCGCGATCACGCGTGGGCGATCACCCGCCAAGACGCCATCACCGCCTTGGCGGTGGCCTGACATTCCCCGTCCCGCTACGCGCGGGAGTTTCGTTTCCTCCCCGGCTGAAGCCGGAAGTACCCCCGAAGGAGCCCGGATGAGGATCTGGATCTTCAACCACTACGCGGCGCCACCCGACTGCGCGGCCGGCACCCGGCACTACGATATCGGCCGGGCACTGACCACGGCCGGGCACGAGGTCACCGTCTTCGCCAGCAGCTTCAGCCACTTCAGCAGACGCGAGGAGCGGCTCGCGCCCGGCGAGAGGACCGCCATGCGGACCATCGACGGCGTCCGCTTCCTCTGGGTCCGCACACCGTCCTACCTGAGCAACGGATACCGACGGGTGCTCAACATGCTCGCCTACACGGCCCGGGTGCTGCCGGCGCAGCGCCGCCTGGAGCGGCCGGACGTGATCGTCGGCTCATCGGTCCACCCCGCGGCCGTGCTCGCCGCCTGGCTGGCGGCCCGCCGCCGCCATGCCCGGTTTGTCGTCGAGGTGCGGGACCTGTGGCCGCAGACCCTGATCGACATGGGCGCGCTACGCCCGAACGGGCTGCCCGCCCGCCTGCTCCGGCTCGCCGAGTCCTTCTCCTACCGGCGGGCGTCCGCCGTGATCTGCTTGCTGCCCGGGGCCGCCGGCTACCTGGAGGCCCGCGGCGTCCCGCGCGACAAGATCCACTACGTGCCGAACGGGATCAGCGAACAGCCCGGGGCCGACGGCACCGGTGAGCGTGCCCTCCCCGACCTACCGGACGCGGGCAGCGGGGCCGCTGAGCTGATCGAGCGGATCAGGCGCCTTCGCAAGGACGGCTTTCTCACCGCTGGCTATCTCGGCTCGCACGGCCCGGCCAACGGGATCGGCACCGTCGTCGAGGCTGCGGCCGAACTGCGCACCAGGGGAGCGCGGGTGGCCGTCGTGCTGGTCGGCGACGGCCAGGAAAAGGCCGCGTGCCAGCAGCTCGCCGACCGCCACGGTCTGGACAACGTGCTGTTTTGGCCGCCAGTGCCGAAGCAGGCGGTACCGGCCGTGCTGGCGGAACTGGACGTGACGCTGTTCTGCGTGCGCGACGTCGCCGTGTTCAAGTACGGCCTGAGCAGTAACAAGCTGTTCGACTATCTGGCGTCCGGCAGACCTGTGCTGTTCGCGAGCAACGCGCCGGGCGGCCCGGTCCGCGAGTCCGGCGGCGGCCTGTGCGTGCCGGCCGAGTCGCCGCCGGCCATGGCCGACGCGCTGTCCGCGCTCGCCGCGATGGGCGAGACCGAGCGCAAACGGATGGGCGAACTCGGCCGCCGATGGGTGTACCTGAACCACGGCATGACCGCACTGGCCGACGCGTTCCTCGCCGCCGTCTCAAAACCGTTCGAACCGTCCGAGGGCCGCCCGGTCACCGACGTACGCGCGTGACCTCCGGACATCGCCGGCGCCGGCTTCGGCCGGCTGGCGGAAACGGTGCGGACGGCGGCGGTGGTGACCGCCGCCGTCCGCACCCACACGCGACGCCTGTCGGTGACTGCCCACTGCCCGCGCCGGACCGGCCGAGCCCTCATCTCAACGGGCACCGGCCCGGCCCGCCGCCCGGGACCGGGCCGTGGACCGGTGGCGACCGGTCGATGTCGCCGCTGGTCAGGTCACGGTCGGCGCCCCCGCGAAGGCGTACTGACCGTCCCGGGCCATGGCCTCCGGCCCAGGACTGGCCGTGCCGCCCGTTCCGATGGCCAGCCGGGGTACGCCGGACCAGAGCGCCGGATCGGTCACCGATCTGCCGTCCAGCAGCGCGGCGACCCCCGGTAGGTCAGCGGGCCCGATCCGGGCGTACTCCGCATGGTCCGCCTGCACGATCGCGACATCGCACGGCTCGCCCAGGTGGTAGGGCCGCAGGCCGAGCGCGGTCAGCTCCGCGTCGTCGTACAGCGGGTCGTGGACCAGGGGGACCGCGCCGTGCTCGGCCAGCGCGCGGACGACCGGCAACACGCCGCTGAACGCCGTCTCCTTCACGCCGCCGCGGTAGGCGGCGCCGAGTACCACGGCCCGCCTGCCGCGCAGATCGCCGGCCAGTGCCACCAGCATCCGGACCGCCCGGGCCGGCATCGCGTCGTTGATCTCGCGGGCCAGTACCGGCATCCGGGCCGCCGGATCGCCGACGGCGTACAGCCAGGGGTAGACCGGGATGCAGTGCCCGCCGACCGCGATCCCCGGCCGGTGCAGATGGCTGAAGGGCTGGCTGTTCGCCGCCTCGATGATCGGCAGCAGATCCAGCCCCGCGTCCTGCGCGAAGCAGGCGAATTCGTTGGCGAGCGCGATGTTGACGTCGCGATAGGTGGTTTCGGCCAGCTTGGCCAGCTCGGCCGCCTCTGCCGAACCGAGGTCCCAGACCCCGTTGGGACGTGGCAGGTCGGGCCGCTCGGTGAAGCGCAGCACGGAAGCGTAGAACGCGGACGCGCGCTCCCCACTGGTCCGGTCGATACCGCCCACCAGCTTCGGGTACCGGGCCAGGTCGGCGAAAACGGTACCGCTGGAGACCCGCTCCGGGCTGTGGCAGACGCCGAAGTCGGTGCCCGGGCGCAGCCCTGATGCGGCCGCGAGCCGCGGGGTGATCCGCTGTCGCGTGGTGTGCACCGGCAGGGTGGTCTCGACGATCACCAGCGATCCACGCCGCAGACCGGCGCCGACCGCGTCCACGGCCGCGTCCAGTGCCCCGTAGTCCGGCCGCCGGTCGGCGCCGATGACCAGCGGCACCACGATGACGATCAGCTCGCTGTCGGCCACCGCGGCCGCGGTGTCCGTGGTGGCCCGCAGGGTCCCCTCGCCCGTGACCTCGGCGAGCAGCCCGGCGAGACCCGGTTCGCCGGGGAACGGCGGCACGCCGGCCGCCACGGCGGCCGCCACCCGGGGATCGATGTCGGCGCCCCTCACGTGATGTCCCGCGGCGGCGATCGTGACCGCGAGCGGCAGACCGATCTTGCCCAGCCCGACCACCGTGACCATGGCCATCAGAAGAACCTCCGTGAGTTCAGGGCCGGTACGTAGCCCGCGACCAGTACCGGCAGGTCCCCGTGCGATGCGGCGGACGGCTCCGCGCGCGCAAACGCGGCCCCGGGCACGGCACCGTCCTCGCCCGGCCGCGGCGGGACGACGGCAACGACCCGCTCGGGGCCGGGAGGGGCGATATCGGCCCCGCCGTGCGGCACCTCGACGCCGACCCGCGGCGCCGAGAGGATGGCGCTGGTGACGTCCATGACCTCCACGCCGGCGCGCATGGGCACGATGTGCTCGGGCCGGCCGTGCACGGCGGCTACGAAACCCTCGAGCTCGGCCCTCAGCGGCTCGTGGGCGGCCAGCTCGCAGGCAATGCCCCGGTCGTCGGCCACCGGCCCGGCGGCCCGGTCGTCGGGTGCGGAGCGGAGGTCGTGGCGGTGCAGCCGGAGTGCGAGAGCCAGCAGGTCGCCGCGCAGACAGCCGAGTTGGCCGGTCACCGTCACCAGCCGCTCCTTGACCGGCGACAGCCAGTTGACCAGGTGGTTGACGACAGTGCCGTCCTCGAGCACACCGGCGACCGCGGCCAGGTCCTCGTGGCTGCTGCCACCGGTGACCTGGTTGGTCACCGCCGACACTTTCAGGTACGGCGACCCCGTGATCCATCGGGTCAGATCGATGTCGTGGCTGGCCAGATCGAGGATCACCCCGACATCGCGGATGCGCCGCGGGTACGGTCCCTGGCGGCTGGTGGTGACCTGGAGCACGGTGCCGATCTCGCCCCGGGCGATTCGGTCCCTCATCGCGCGGACCACCGGGTTGAACCGCTCGATGTGCCCGACGCAGCCGACCAGCCCGGCCCGCTCGAAGGCATCCGCCAGCGCCCGGCCCTCCTCGGCGCTCGCGGCGAGCGGCTTCTCGATCAGGGCGTGTACGCCTGCCTGGGCCAGCCGGGTGCCGATGTCGGCATGCGCCAGCGTGGGTGCGGCCACCACACAGATGTCCAGGCCCAGACCGAGCAGTTGGTCCAGGTCCGGGAAGACCGGCAGGCCGGCGACGGCGTGACGGGCGGCCTGCGGGGCCGGATCGCAGGCACCGATCAGACGTACGCCGGGCATCGCGGCCAGCACCCGGGCGTGGTGCCTGCCCATCGTGCCGAGCCCGACAACCCCGGCGCGGAGCGCGGTCACCGGTCACCGACCGGCTTCGGGGCGCTCACCGCGTCCAGCGGCACGCCCCCCGCAGCGGATGCGCGGCCCGCCGGAACGGCAGCGGACGGCACCGAGACGGCACCGGGCGGCGCCGCCGCGGCCCGGCCCACCGCGGCGATCACCGCGTCGGCGATCTCCGCCACGTCGGCCTCGGTCAGACGGTGGTGCACCGGGACCGAGAGCATCGCCTCCGCGACCGCCTCGGTGACCGGCAGCTCGGCAGGCCCGCCGTCCGCGATCGCCCCCCCGCCCGCGCCGCACCGCGCGAAGAGCGGCTGCCGGTGCACCGGCGGGAAATAGACCCTGGCCTCGATGCCCCGGCCGAGCAGGTCCGCGAGCACCCGGTCGCGGACCTTGGGCAGCAGACAGGTGTACAGCATCCAGGTGCCGCGGGCCTCGGGCGCCTGGTACGGCGTGGTCAGGCCGGGCACCCCGGCCAGCCGCCGGGTCAGCGATTCGGCGATCGCGCGCTTGCGCTCCAGGATGCCGTCCAACCTACGGAGTTGCACCCGGCCGATCGCGGCCTGCATCTCGGTCAGCCGCCAGTTGTGGCCCAGGCTCTCGTGCCGGTACAGCCCGGTCTGACCGTGGTTGCGGAGCAGTTTCAGCCGCTCGGCGACGTCCGGGTCGTCGGTCAGTACGATGCCGCCTTCACCGGTGGTGATGTTCTTGGTCGGCGTGAAGCTGAACATCGCCGACCGGCCGAACGTGCCGACCGGCCTGCACCGGTACTCGGCACCGGCCGCCTGCGCGGCATCCTCCAACAGTGACACCCCGGCTTCGGCACACAGCCCCGCCAGTGCGTCCAGGTCGCCGGGCTGCCCGGCATAGTGCACGGTCAGCACCGCGCGGGTGGCCGGTGTGAGTCGGGAGGCGACCACAGCCGGATCGAGGTTGAAGGTCTGCGGGTCGATGTCGGCGAACACCGGCCTGGCACCGACGTGGCACACCGCGGTGGCGGTGGAGACGAAGGTCATCGACGGAACGATCACCTCATCGCCAGGGCCGATGCCCTCGGCGAGCAGCATCGCGTTCAGCGCGGCCGTGCCGGTGCAGAACGTCACGCCGAACCGCGCCCGATGGCGGTCGGCGAACTCCTGACCGAAGGCTTCGTTCTCCGGGCCGTTGGTGAGTACACCGCTGCGCAGCACGCGGCGTACCGCGTCCAGTTCCTCCTCACCGAGGTCGGGGCTGGCGAGCCGGATCCGGGCGTTGTTGTCAGGCACCTAGGGTCCTTTCTGGTGTGCGAGCGATCGGATCGCCGTCGTGGCTGGCGGTGGCGCCGCCCCGCGCCAGGACCGTCCAGACGGTGCGCAGGAGGATCGTCAGGTCGAGCAGCAGGCTCTGCCGGCACAGGTACTGCAGATCCCACTCGATCCGTTCCGGCCAGCTCAGTTGCTGCCGTCCGCGTACCTGTGCCAGGCCGGTCAGGCCGGGTGTCGCCCGCAGCCGCAGCCTCTGCCGGTCGGTGTACCGGCCAACCTGGTAGAGAAGCGTGGGCCGGGGGCCGACCAGGCTCATCTCACCGCGCAGCACGTTGATCAGCTGTGGCAGTTCGTCGATCGACAGCCGACGCAGCAACCGGCCGACCGCGGTCACCCGTGCGGTTCGGGTACTTTCCGGCGTGGCCGCGCCGCCCGGCGGATCCCCCATCGTCCGCAGCTTGAGCAGGACGAACAGCTGTCCGTCGCGGCCGACCCGGCGCTGCCGGAACAGCACCGGCCTGCCGTGCGCGAGTAAGTGCGTCAGCGCGGCCGCCGCGCAGATCACCGCGGCCGGCCCGATCAGCAGGCAGGTCACGACGAGGTCGAACTGTCGCTTGCCCTGGTAGGACGGCCGGCTGCTGGCAGCGGTGGCGAACGCCGGCCCTGCGGTGGCGGCCCGGACGGGCGTGTCCGCGCCACGTCGGCGCCGCGTCCCCCGCGCGGTCACTGGCCGGCCTCCGCTGGTTCGGGCGTCGCGGGGCGGGCAGGTAGTGCCGCTGGTTTCCCCGGCACCGGTTCTGGCATCGGCGCCGGGCCGGGCGCGGCGGTGAGCCGGACGAGGGCCGCGCGCACCTCGTCGGGATCGGTGAGGTGACTGATGTCCGTCACCTCACGGGGTTCGAGCGCCGGTACGGGCACCTGCCTGACCAGCGGGTGCTGTGGCCGGTGGTCGCGCTCCCCGGCGCCCAGCAGGTCCTCGACCAGCTTCTCGCCGGGCCGCAGCCCGGTGAACACGATCTCGACCCGGTGCGACGCCGTGGCCGCCATTCGGCGCGCGAGGTCGGCGATGCGGACCTGCTCGCCCATGTCCAAGACCAGCACCTCGCCGCTGTGCCCCACGGTCACTGCCTGCAGGACCAGCTGAACGGCCTCGGTGGCCGTCATGAAGTACCGGGCGACCTGCGGATGCGTCACGGTGACCGGGCCGCCCGCCGCGATCTGCGCGGACAGCGAGTCGAGCAGGGAGCCGCGGCTGCCCAGCACGTTGCCGAATCTGACCGACACCCAGGTTCCCGGAGCCTGATCGGCCATGTGCGCGGTCAACCGCTCCGTGATCCGCTTCGAGGTGCCGAGCACGCTCACCGGGTCGGCGGCCTTGTCGGTGGAGATGTTCACGAAGGACTGCACACCGCAGGCGGCCGCCGCTCGCAACACGTTCAGCGTGCCGGCCACATTCGTCTTCAGCGCCTCCGACGGGTACCGCTCCAAGAGGGGGAGATGCTTGACCGCTGCGGCGTGGAACACGATCTCCGGCCGGGCCTGCGCGAACACCTCGTTGATCCGGGCCGTGTCTCTGATGTCGGCCAGCACGGTCTCGTCGGAATCGAGCAGCGCACGGCCGTGCAGCGCGAGCTGGATCGCGTGCAGGGCGGATTCGTCCCGGTCGAGCATCACCAGTGCCGCGGGGTGCAGCCGGTGCAGCTGACGGCACAGTTCGGAGCCGATCGAACCGCCGGCGCCGGTGACCAGGATTCGCCGCCCGGCGAAACGGCTGGCAGCCGCCGTCAGGTCGAGGCGGATCGGCTCGCGTCCCAGCAGGTGGGTGATCCGCGGGTCGCGGACGCCGTCGATTTTGGCCGAGCCGGAGACCAGCTCGTGCACCGGCGGAATGACCTTGGCCGTCAGCTCGGCTGACTCGGCCAGCGACACCAGGTCCGCGATCACCCGACCGTCGCCGCGCCCGCCAGCGATCGCGATCACCACGATCTGGGCCCCGGTCTCGGCCGCGACCTCGGCGAGCCGCTCCCGGCCACCTCGCACCCGGACACCGCAGATCCTCAGCCGGTGCTTGCCCGGGTCGTCGTCCAGCAGGGCAACCGGCTGATACCGCGCGCCGCGCTGGCCGGCCAGCCGGTGTACCAGCTGGGTGCCCGCACTGCCTGCGCCGAACACGATCACCTTGACCGCAGCCGGTGCCGGCCGTCTCGGCCTGCGCCGGACGGCGGCGACCGCAGCCCGCGCGGTGATCATCCCCAGGGCGCTGACCATGGCGGTGATCTCCGCCGCGGCCGACTCTCCGCCCATCAGCGGGAGCCGGTCGCTGCCGACGGTCTCCAGGCACAGCGCGGTCAGCCCGGCGGTGCCCAGCACGGCGCCTAGCTCCGCGCCGCTCTCCAGCTGAAACCGCCCGGAGTACAGGCCGCATACCGCTCCGGCCAGGACCGCGGCCACGGAGGTGACGAGGCAGGCGAAGACCACAGGACCGCTGACGGCCGACAGGCCGGTACCGCCTTCGCCGTTCGGGCCGACGATCAGCAGACTGCACGCCCAGGCGAGTGCGTCGGCGGCGGCCCACGCCACCCGCGCGCGACGGCGAGCGGCAACGTGAGACCGGCCGACGGCGTCGGCAGGTGGCCGCTCGCGGTCGGTCTGCTCGGCGGCTGCGGCAGGGCGGACCACCGCATGACTGGCACATTCCCCGTGCAACGTGGCTCCCGACTAAGAAATCATCTCATTTGGTGAGTCTTCGGTGGCAGATGATCGCCGCGGCGATGGTGGCGAAGGCCGCGAAGTGGTCGGCCTCGCGTTCGTAGCGGCGGTGGAGTCTGCGGAAGCCGCCGAGCCAGGCGACGGTCCGCTCGATGACTCAGCGGTGCCGGCCGAGGCGGCCCGAGGACGCAACGCCGCGACGGGCGATGCGTGTGCGATCTGCCGTCTCCGCAGGTAGGAGCGGATGAAGCGGTGATCGTAGGCTTTGTCGGCGTGGAGCTTGCCAGGCCTGCGCCGCCGGGGCCCGCGGCGGGAGCCGATCGGCGAGATCGCCTCGACGAGCGGGATCCGTGCCTGGCTGTCGTGCAGGTTGGCACCGGAGACCGCAAGGGACGGGGGCAGACCGGTGCGTTCGGTGAGCACGTGGATCTCTGACCCGAACCTGCCCGATCGGCAGGATTCGGAGGACCTGTCAGCTCCCCTTTTTGGTGGCGCGCACGTTCACCGAGTCGACCGCGCACCGCGCACCTGGACCAGTCCAGTTCGCCCCGGGCGCCGAGTTCGTCCAGGACCAGGCGGTAGAGCTTCGCCCGTACCCGGGCCGCAGTCCATTCGGTGAACCGCCGGTGCGCGGTCGGCCCGGACGGTCCGAAACAGGGAGGGAGCTGGGCCTATGTGCACCCCGACGTGGCCACGAACACGATCGTGGCCAGCACCTCACGGTCCCCGTGGCGGCGTCGGCCGCCGCCCTGCGGCCGCGCCGGCGCCGCCGGCACCACCCGCTGGAACGGCTCCCACAACTCAGCCGACACCAGGCGCTCCACAATCGTCACGCGAGCAGCGTATAGGCCCGAATGAGATGACTTCTAATCCGATGCCGATGGCCGGCAGCACGATTCTGATCAGACTCCGTTCGTCCACATCTGCACCCTAGGACGAGAGGTCGATCCGCCTGCCCAGCCCGTTGGGGAGATTCGTGTAGCGACAGCGGAAAATCGCCAAGCGAAGGCGAATTCACATTCGTAGGGCGATTCAAGCTTTCGGTCAGGTAGTCTCCGGAAGGGATGAGATCGGCCGGCGAAGGCCGGTGCCTCCCTGTGGCCGCACGTCCCCGCGTCCCGGCCGCAGGCCGGCCGGGGCGAGACCACCCGCTCCCAAATCCCCGCTTTTACAGGTTCGTTCGTGCATGGCGTGTCACTTCCGGAATGCGGTGTCGATCCGCTTTGATTGCCCACTGGATCCTTCGCCGTGGACCACATGCAGCGGCTGGGCTCCGGGTCGATGCCGCGGGGGCGCCAATCGGTTCGGTGGCGCCGAGCGAGCCGGGTGTGCGTGGGCCACCGCGCTCCGACCCGGCGAGCAAATCTGAAGGCCGGTTGGGAAGGGATTGCCGCCGGCTCTCCGGAGCAGCACCGGGCCGGCGTCGTGCTGTACGCCGACTCGTGCAGGTTCCCCACCGTAGAAGACAGGAGACTTCGGGATGGACAGACGCAGCTTTCCGGCCGGCAGTGTGAATGCGGCAGGCCTCACCACCGGTGCGGGGGCCTGGTCTCCGCGGCCGCCCGTCGTGCCGTGAACCCCCGCGAGCGTCAGCGTCAAAGACTCCGGCGCTGTGGGCGACGGCGTCGCGGACGACACCGTCGCGATCCAGACCGCGGTGGACCGCGGCGACCCCGTTGTACGGTTACCCGCGAGAACATACAAGATCACGGCTCCTTTCAGGCTCCGCTCGAGCCTCACCCTGGTCGGCGACGGCATGGCATCCACCGCCATTAACCAGACCGGGGCCGGCGCCCACGGACTGGTCGGCGCGGACGGGAATTCGTGGTCGTCCGAGACTTGATGATCTCCAGGCCGAAGGGCACCGCAGCGTCCGACGGCATGCACATCGCCAGCGCCAAGGCCGCCAACATCGGCATGTTCTATCGGCCCATGTCCAATGTCATGATCCGCCGGTTTCCCGGCTCCGGGTCGGCGGTGCAGGACCCAGTCATGTGCGACCTGACGAACGTCACCGCGAACGAGTGCGGCGCTGCCGGATTCGACCTTTAAGCCGGATCGTTCATTCTCCGTTCAAACGCCCCGCCTGTGGTACTGGTACGAACCGCGCCCGATGTGGCAGGGTAGTGGAACGACTACTGATGGTAATGTTGATCATTAGCTGGGATTTCTGACCGCGCACCTGCAGACACGGTGAAGAAGGCGAGACGGGTATGGCATTGCGGAGTCTCCTCGGATTGATCAGGGATCGTTGGAAGCTCATCGTCCTCGTGACCTTGCTCGCCGGAGCCGTCAGCGCGGGCTTGACCGCGCGGGCGGCCCGCACGTACTCCTCCAGCCTCACCTTCCTGGTCTCGGCACAGGTCGACTCGTCCAATGTGATGCAGGCCTACCAGGCGGGCCTCCTGTCCCAGCAGAAGCTCGAGTCCTACGCCAACCTGCTGACCGGCCCGATGCTGGCAGCTGCCGTGGTCAAGACGGGTGAACTGAAGCTCAGTGCGCCCGAGTTGCAGTCGCGGATCTCCGCGAAGGCGGTCCCGCAGACGGTGCTGCTGCGGGCGACCGTGACCGGCGACTCGCCAGCGCAGGCGCAGGAGATCGCGCGTGTGATCGCGGTCGTCTTCCCGCAGCAGATCAACCAGCTGGAGCGTCCGGAGACCGGCGGGGCGTCCACAGTGGTGATCCGGGTGGTCGCCCAGCCCAGCTATTCTCCCGAGCCCGTGTCGCCGAAGCCGGTCCGCAACCTTGCCGCCGGCCTGGCCCTCGGCCTGCTGGCCGGGCTCGGCCTGGCCGCCATCGCCCGCACGCTGGACACCTCGCTCAAGACCGCTGAGCAGGTCGCCCATGCGCTCGGCGGGAAGCCGGTACTCGGCGCCATTCCGTACGACCCGGCCGCGCGGGGCACCCCGGTGCTGTACGACGCCGATCTGGTCGGTTCGAGGATGGAGGCGTTCCGCAAGCTCCGGATCGCCTTCGGGTTCGTCCAGGTTGACGCGCCACGCAAGGTGATCATGTTCACCAGCGCAATGCCTCATGACGGCAAGAGCACAACGGTCTGCAACCTGGCGGCCGCGCTGGGCACGGCCGGCACCAAGGCGATCATCGTCGAGTGCGATCTGCGCAGGCCTCAGGTCGGCAGATACCTCGGGCTGCCGAACGGGGCCGGTCTCACGGACATCCTGCTCGGCCGCGCCTCCCTGGACGACGCCGTCCAGACCTGGGGCGACGACGACGTGGACGTCCTGACCAGCGGCACGCTGCCGCCCAACCCGGGCGACCTGCTCGGCTCCCAGCGGATGGAACGGCTGATCGAGGAGCTGCGATCGCGCTACGAGGTCGTCATGCTCGACCTGCCGCCGACGCTGGCCTTCGCGGACGCTGCCGCGGCGGGCCGGCACTGCGACGGCGCGATCGTCGTCGCCCGGCACGGCCGGACCCGCGTCGAGCAACTGCGCAGGGTCGTCGAATCGCTGACCGCGGCCGGCACTCCGGTGCTCGCCGGGGTGCTGTGCATGGCGCCTCAGCGACGGGACACCGACGGCGGCTGGCTGTACGGCTACCGCTACTACCAAGCCGACAAGCCCCGCAGATACGGCGCCCTGGTGGCCCGTGCACGCGCCGAACGCACCAGGACCGGCGCGGGCGCCCCGGCGGGTGGCCGTCAACTCCCTGGCAGCGCCGTGGACGCGGACACGGCTCCGCCGGTCGCGCACTGACCACGGCCGGGCCCCAGTGACCACCTTTCGCCTCCGCTACGTCTGCACCGCGAACCTGTGCCGATCACCCCTGGCCGAACGGATCACCGAGCTGAGGATGCCGCCCGCTGCCGCCGGGCAGCCGTGGCTCGCCGTGACCAGTGCGGGCACCCACGGCCAGGACGGTCTGCCGATGCATCTGCCGGCCGCGGAACTCCTGACCGGGATCGGCGCCGATCCGGCCGGGTTCACCAGCCGCCGGTTGACGGCCGCCATGGTGGCCGGCGACGACCTGGTGCTGACCGCCGAACTGGCGCACCGGGACGCGGTCATCGCCCTGTGTCCGACCGCCTCCCGACGCACCTTCCTGATCCGCGAGTTCGCCCGGCTGGTGCGCCACCCCCCGGTGACCGGCGGCCTGCACGCACCACGAGCCGCCGACGGGCCCGCGGCCGAGCAGGCAGCGCGGGCGCGGGAACTGGTAGCGGCGGCGGCCCGATACCGCGGCCGGATGCCCTGGCAGGAGCCGGCCCTCGACGAGATCGCCGATCCGGACGGCACCGAAGCCGTGCTCACCGCGTGCGCCAAGGACATCGACAGGGCGGTGACCCAGATCGTCACCGCCCTGCTCGGCCCGCCACCGCAGCCCGCCACCGTGCCGGTGCAGACCATCATCCCGATCGACGGAAGGGGCTCGCGATCATGAACCCAGGGGCCACCGAGACAGCCGCAGAGCTTGAGAACAGTCCGGCATCCCCCGCGCGGCAGCGGCGGACGGGACCGGTGGTGCCTCCGGCCGCCGGCGCCGACCACGACCCAGCCGAGACCGTCCGCGCCGACGTCTCCACGGGCCCGCCGGGTCGAAAGGAGCACCGGATCCGGATCAGCGAGCCACTGCTCGGTGTCGAGGAGGAGACCGCCGTCCTCGCGGTGCTCCGGTCCGGACGGTTGACCAGCGGCCCCCGCGTGGAGGAGTTCGAACAGGCCTTTGCCGCGGCCCACGGTTTCGCGCACGCCGTCGCGGTCAGCAGCGGGACCACGGCGCTGGTCACGGCACTGCGCGCGCACGGCATCGGGCCCGGCGACGAGGTGATCACCACACCGCTGACCTTCGGAGCGACGCTGAACGCGCTTCTCGAGGTGGGTGCCGCCACGCGATTCGCCGACATCGACGACGACTTCCTGCTGGATCCGGCGGCCGTCGCCGCCGCGATCACGCCGCGGACCCGGGCCATCATGCCGGTCCACCTCTACGGCCTGCCGGCGGACATGCCGGAAATCACCAGGCTGGCCGAGCGCCACGGGCTCACCGTGATCGCGGACGCCGCGCAGGCACACGGCGCCCTGGTAGCCGGGCAGTCCGTCGCAGCCGCCTCGACGGCGACCTTCTCCATGTACGGCAGCAAGAACATCACCTGCGGCGAGGGCGGCGTGGTCACCACCCCCGATGCCCGGATCGCCGACCGGCTGCGGCTGATCCGCAACCACGGCATGCGCAACCGCTACGAGCACCTGATGGCCGGCTCGAACTACCGGCTCACCGAGATGCAGGCCGCGATCGGTTCGGTCCAGCTCGGCCGCCTGCCCGAGATCAACCGCAGGCGCGCCGCCCACGCGGCCCGGCTGACCACCGGCCTGGAGGGCGTCCCCGGGCTGATCACCCCTCGGCAGCCGGCCGACCGGCTGCACGTCTGGCACCAGTACACCGTCCGTCTCACCGACGATGCACGGGCCGGGCGTGACGAAGTGATCGAGGCGCTGGACCAGGCCGGTGTCGAGGCGCGGGTGTTCTATCCGCGGCTGGCCTTCGACCATGACTGCTACCGCGACCACCCCCGGATCGCGCGTGGCGACACACCGCGCGCCGAGCTGATCTCCCGCCAGGTGCTGTCCCTGCCGGTCCACCCCCGCCTGACCGACACCGACCTCGACCGGGTGATCGACGCCGTGCGGCGGACGCTGGTAAGCCCGGGCCCCGAGCCACACCCCAAGCCCTGACGTGCCGTCCGCGGAGTAGCTCGTTCCGGTCAACGGTGACCGCCATCCGCCGGTCACCAGTGAGATTCACCGCGACCAGCGTGTTTACGTGGGGATGCGCATTCTCTGGATGCATCGCCGGCCATGCGGCCGAGTACTCGGAAGGAATCCTTCAATGAATAGCAGATCCGTGGTAGCAGAGGACAGACGCTCCACCGGTTTCCGAACAACCCTGCGGTGGGATCGTGGCTCCTTGGGAATCCTCATCGTGTTCCTCATCTCGGCCCTGGGCGCGGCGTTGGGCGCAGCGCCGTCGGCCCAGGCCCACCGCCCACCGGGCATCGCCTATCCGCCGTCCTCGTGCGCGGCAAGGGTGAGCACCGCGCTCGTGCCCCAGGGCGGATCGCTGACCGTCCTCGGCTGCGGCTTCGCCCCCCAATCGCCGGTGTCCATCGACGTCCTGAGCTCGGTCGTCCATCTGACGACCGTCCGCGCGGACCGCAATGGCGACGTGGTGGCGGAGGTGACCCTCCCCAAGGCGATCGAAGAGGGCCCGCACACGATCCGGCTGACCGGTGAGAACCCGGACGGGACCGAGCGTGTCCAGAAAGTGGGCATCGAGGTCTGCGAAGACGGGCACGGAGCACCGCCCTCCCCGCCGGCGGGTACCGGAGGCCATGAGGCCGGCGGGCTGGCCGGGACGGGGCTCTCCGGCACGACCTTCACCGTGGTCGCCGCCGGGCTTCTGCTGAGCGTCGGAAGCCTGACCCTGCTCCTGGTCCGCAGCCGTCGTCGGCGGGCACGTGCGAGCTGAGCTCACTCACCGGGCGGATGAGCCCGAGCAGGCGGCCGGGCCGACAAAGCGCCGTAGGCCCGGCCGCCAGATCCTTCTCGGGGCCGCCGTGATCCTCCTGCCCCTGGCGGCACTGAGCGGCGGTGTGCTGCTCCAGGCACGGGCGGTGCACGCGCACCTCTCCGCAGCGCAACAGGACGTTGCCCGGCTTGCCGCCACGTTCGAACGCGGCGCGACGCCCTCCGAGCACGAGCTGGCCTCACTCAGGGAGCACACCGGCGCCGCCCGCCGGGCGACCTCCGCGCCCTGGTGGACGGCGCTCGGCGAACTCCCGCTGGCCGGCCGACCCTTCCGCACCGTGCACGGCATCAGCGTGGCCGCCGACGAGGCGGCCACGCAGGTGCTACCGGACGCGGTGCGGCTGCGCGAGGTGGCCGACCCGGCCCGGATCATGCGCCAGGACGGCGGCGTGGAACTCGAGCGGCTGGCGGCGGCCGAGCCGGTGCTGGCCCGCATCGAGACGAGCCTCCAACACATCGGGCACAACCTGACCGCGCTGCCGGGCGCCACCGGCATCGGCAGGCTGGACGCCGCGCGAGCCAGACTGACCGCACAGGCGGCGCACCTGACACGCTCGGCCGAGAGTGCCCGCACGGCGGTGCGGCTGCTCCCCCCGGTGCTGGGCGAATCGAGCCCGCGTTCGTACTTCTTCGCCTTCCAGACCAATGCCGAGGCCCGCGGCACCGGCGGCCTCGTCGGCGTCTTCGGCATCCTCACCGCCGACCACGGGCGGATCGCCGTTCACGATCTGTCCTCCGACGACGCGTTGACGTCCGCCCCCGAACCGGTCGCCGACCTCGGCCCGGACTTCGAGAGCAGGTACGCGGCAGGCGACAGCACCCGGCTGATGGCCAACTCCAACCTCTCCGCGCACTTCCCGTACGCGGCGCAGATCTGGACCGGCTTCTGGCGCCAGAAGACCGGCCAGCAGCTGGACGGGGCGATCGCCACCGACCCGGTGGGGCTGGCTCGACTCCTGGAGGCCACCGGCCCGGTGCAGCTACCGGGCGGAGAACAGCTGACCGCCGCCAACGCGGTCGCGCTCACCGAGAGCACCGCCTACACCCGCTACACCGACAAATCAGCCCGTAAGGGCTTCCTCATCCAGGCCGCCCAGTCGGTCACCGAGGCCCTGCTGCACGGCCGGCACGACCCGGTCGCACTGCTACGGGCACTGCACCGGCTCGCCGACGACGGCCGACTGCGGATGTGGAGCACCGACCCGCACACGCAGGAGGCTCTCGAGGACACCGAACTGGCCGGCAGCGTGCCGCAGCGGGACGACCCCTACGCGGCTCTGGTGGTCAACAACTCCGCCGGAAACAAGCTGGACTACTATCTGGACCGGTCACTGCGCTACGAACTGGCGCCCTGCGTCGCCGGGATGCGCGAGAGCCTCATCCGCGTCCGGCTTGCCAACAACGCCCCGGTCTCCGGCCTGCCGGAGTACGTCAGGCTCCGCTCCGACGACCGCACGCACCCGCATTCGCCCGGTTCCACACGGATCTGGGTCTCGCTCTACGCCACTGTGGGAGCGCAGTTCAGGGGCGCCGAGCTGGACGGACGACTGCTGCCGATGTCGCTCGAGACCGAACGCAGCCACCCGGTGCTGGCCAGCGAGGTCGAACTCGAGCCGGGCCAGGTACGGGAGTTGGTCATCCACCTGCGCGAACCCGCCTCGGCCCGGCCACCGATGGTGCCGGTACAGCCATTGGTGCGGCCGCAGACGACCCAGGTGGTCGCCGCACCGTGCCAAGAGCCGAACTGACGCCACCGCGGCCGGTTGCAGCCCGGCGCGGTGTCGACGCCGACGTCGAGGCCGCAGCGCCCTCCGAGCCCACCGCAGGCTCCACCAACAGGGGCGGGCCGGCTGTTGTGTGTGGGGGGCGGGTAGGGCGCGGGCGAGGAGGACCACGTTCGCGACCATCACGGCGAGCACCAGGCCTGCGGCCCGGGAGAGCAGGATCCCGGCGCTGATGGCCAGCGCGGCGCACAGGGCCCGGGCGGGTGGTGGCGGTGTGGTGCCATTGTGGCCGCCCGCCGGCTGTCGCCGCGCTGTCTCCCGCACCCACGAGGACACGGAGGCCCGGCCCGCGCGAGGACACGGAGGCCCGGACCGCCGTGATAGGGGGCCTCCGGTGGGCCAGGAGGCACATCATGGCCTTCCCCAAGCAGTCCCGGTCCACGGGATGCCGCCCGGCCCCGACCTGACGGTCGTGATCACCAGCGTCGGTGACAGCGTCGTGTGCTCCTTCGCCGGAGAGCTCGACATGGACAACGAAGCCCGCGTGCGGCACGCCCTGGACGAGGCGCTCGCCCAGCGCCCGGCCCTGGTCGCCGTCGAGTTGTCCGGGGTGAGGCTGTTCACCTCCAGCGCCTTGAACGCCCTGCTCGCCGCCCGCCTCGCCGCCATGGCTCACGGCATCCCGATCGTCCTGGCCGCCCCGCGCCGCATGGCCCAAAGCGTCCTCGAAATCACCCAGGTCGACCAGGTCTTCCCCGTCTACCCGGCCCTCGACCAGGCACTGCGCCACTCTCGAGGCGGGGGTGACGGCCGGGCGGCACCGGCGGTGCAGAGCACGGCGCCCGGGCCGGTAGGCAGGGCCGCGGCCCTGACACCGGACTTCGCAACCGACCCCGTTGGCGAATTTCGCCAGCACATACGCGTCCGCGGCGGGGCCCGACGCGTAGGGGCGCCCGTGCGCGCACGCGAGAGGCACAGCGCGCTCCAGGAGGGTCAGAAGGGCGGGGACCCGGCGCCGTCCACGTGCAGGACCGGGCCGTCCATATCGGCCACCTTCACGGCTGCGAACCGGCCCTGGACGAGGACGAGGGCGTGGCGCTCGTCGGAGGCGAACCAGGCGCTGGCGGCGTCGTCGTCGCTCTGCAGGCGGAGCCTGCCCTCCCACCGGCCCACATTCTGCGGCCCGCGGGCCGGCCTGGAGGCCTGCGCCGGGGCGGGGGCCGGGTCTGTCCACCAGACCAGTGAGGCCCGGCACTGGTACTCCGCTCCGCCAATGTGCAGGACGGCATCGCCGTCGTAGGAACGCTCGCTCACGCCTTCTAGCGTGGAGCCGGCCGGAAGAACCCGCACAGCCATGGACCCGGCTGCGGCGTCCCGAGGGCCCTCCCGGCGGCCTTCGGCCAAGAGTCGCCGGGTGCCGTCGGCGGCCCCTGGGTCGCCGGACGCGCGGCGGTCGCCGTCGCGGACATGGTGCTCCTGCGGCCCGCGGGCGAGTACGCGGGGCCTGGTCGTCCTCGGACGCCGCGGCGTTCCGGGCAGCGAAAATCTCGGCCGCGACGTCGCGCCGGGCAGGTGCTGGGTGGTCAGGCGCAATCTGGGGTCGCCGGTTGAGCCGGCCGCGCCGGCGATCCCGAAGTGCGCGCTCGCGCTCGGCACGAACCCGCGCTGCTCGGCGGCCCGGCGCACTCGCTGCCGCACCCGCGGCTGCCAGCCGACCCGGACCGCATCCGCGATCCCCTGCGCGGCGGCCGGTTTCGAAGACGCGGTGCCCCTGAGCCAGCGCCGGACGGTCCGCTGCACGACGCCGAGCTGCCCGGCGACGGCAGCGGAGCCGCCGGCGCTACACGGACGCGACCGTGACGATACCGCGGGCCAGCAGCATGATCGCGGGCCGGCCGGGCGATCCCCCACCGGAACGACGTCGGCCGCCCGCCGATCCAGCAGCGAACACGGAAGACAGGTGGAAGCATGAAGAAGCTCCTCAAGCGGGCCGCCCTGGGTGCGGCGGTGACCACGGTCGCGGCCGCCGGCGTGGCCGTCACCCCCGCGGTGGCCGAGGCCGCCACGTACAACGGGGTATGCGGCTCCGGCTACAGCGTCATCGACACCCTGCCGCTGCAGGACGGGACGGTCTTCCTCACCTACAACCGTTCCAACGGCAACAACTGCGTCGTCACGGTCCGCACCCACCCGAGCTCCTACCTGGTGGACATGTCGGCGTCGATCAAGAAGTCCGGCACCACGCAGTGGAAGCAGGACCTGGACTTCTACACCACCTACGCCGGCCCCGTGTACCTGCACGCGCCGGGCTCGTGCATCGACTGGGAGGGCGGCATCAACGGCGAGATCAACCACCAGTTCAACTCCCACTGCGGCTGACCGCGACGCCCGTACACACCGTCCGTCCCACGGCCCACACGGCCCAGGGACGGCGGGTTGTTGGAGCGGGCTACCGCGCCCACCGGCAGCGCTTTCACCCGCGAGCACCAGCCCGCCCGGCCCCCGGTCACAGGACGCCGAAGTCGGCCCACTGGATCCCGGTGAACTCGACATCCAGGCCGGACGCGCGGCGGCCGCCGTCGCCTGGTCGTCCTCGGACGCCCCGGCGCACTCGCTGCCGCACCCGCGGCTGCCAGCCGACCCGGACCGCATCCGCGATCCCCTGCGCGGCGGCCGGTTTCGAAGACGCGGTGCCCCTGAGCCAGCGCTGGACGGTCCGCTGCACGACGCCGAGCTGCCCGGCGACGGCAACAGTGGCCACCCCTACGGCACTCCGTCTGACGATACGTGGGAGGATCAAGGCCGCTCCCCGGCTGCACGCCATTGCCTGCCGGGGAGCTTTCTATGGTGGCTCCCGTCTGTACGGGGTGCCGCGGCCGTGGCTACGGGCAGGTGGGCACGTTGGAGCCGGGGACGTCGACGTAGACGGCGGGTGCCCAGGCGCCGTTGTAGGTGATCTTGTACCAGATGCCGTCACGGTGGGGGGTCGGGCCGCGATATGGGCTGCCGAGCGCGATGACGGAGCCTCCGCTGACCTGGCAGACAACGGTGACGGACTGTCCGAGGTCGAACTTGCCCGCTTCGGTGTGCCCCGGGTAGGGAGAGTTGTAGACGTGGGTGACGGTGCTGCACGGGGCGCCTCCTCCGTCGTCGTCGGACCGGGCGATCCGGGCGGCGAAGGGGCCGCCGGCCTGGGGCGCGGCCGGGGGCTGGCGGGCCGGGGAAGCCGCCGTGGGACCGGCGGTGGTCGTGGTGGGTCCGGAAGCCGGTCCGGTCTGACCCTGCCGCCGGACTGCGAGGTGAACCGTCCACGCTACGTGGTGCCACTCGTGACCCTCGGGTGCGGCATCTGGTGGTGCATCGACCTGAACACACCGAACGGCAGCATGTGGGGGATGGACCCGAACAGCCGCTGCCCGCGTCACTGGTTCTTCCCCGAGAGGTTCGCCTTGGCCGAATGGCTGATAACTGGCTCGAAGGAAACCGCACCTTCCCCGACGCCCCGGCAATGGACGGCTGCCCGGACTGCTGACACGTCCCGGGCGTTTCACGGAACTCGCGCCAGAGCCAACTCCTTCCCTTGACAGGCCCACTCTGCATTCGTCAGATCACCTCGTCCCATACGAGGCCAACGGACCACAGCCGTCACTCATCCAAGATCCGTCGGACAGGCCGTAACCGAGTGGTGCCTCATCCACAGGTGAACCTCGGCCGGTGTCCGGCCGAGGTTCACCCAGGGCGGTGGGTGACGGTCAGCGGGCGGGGCCGCCTGTGCCATGGGCCTCTCGGCTGGGTGTCAGCGGGCGGAGTCCGGTGATGGTCACCCTGGGCGGGTCAGTGCTGCAGGGTGAGGACGGCGGGTCGCCAGGGCAGCTGGTCGTAGGGGCCGCTCGCGGTGGGGGACTTGCCCTGGTAGAGGAGCTGGAGGTTGCAGGGGTCGATGGTCATGGTCTGGTCGGGGTTGGTGCGGACCAGGTCGCCGTGGCTGATGTCGTTGGTCCAGGTGGCACCGCTGTTGGCCTTGCCCGCGAAGGGGTTGCTCTCGGTGGCGGCCTGCGGGGTCCACGTGCCGTTGAGGCTGGTGGCGGTGAAGGAGCGGAAGTAGCGCTGCTCGTTCGCGCCCCGGGCTTCGACGATCATGAGGTACTGGTTGCGGTCCTTGACCTTGTAGACCTGCGGCGCCTCGAACAGGTTCTTCGCCGTGTCGCTCATGACCGTGGTGTACGAGGAGCCGAAGCTGCCCGGGAAGTTCCCGATCGGCATGCTCGCACGGTAGATGCTGCCGTTGTCACCGGCGAAGAACAGGTACATGTTCTGGCCGTCGGCGATCAGGGTCTGGTCGATCGGGCCGGTGCCGGAGCCGGGGATGCTGCCGGTGAACAGCGGCTGCGGCGCGGACCAGCCGTTGGGGTTGGTGGGGTCGCTGGAGGTGCGGTAGATGAACGGCCACTGACCCCACTGGTAGGCCAGCACCCAGATGTTCTTGGGCGCGAAGTAGAACAGCGTGGGCGCCACCGCGGCCTGGCCCATCCCGCTCTGCCCGGCCGACGCCATGTCCGACCAGTTCGTGAACGGGCTGAACATCATCGAGCCGTACGACGAGCCCGACACGTTCGACGCGTAGACCAGGTGCTTGCCGTTGTACACGACGTTCGTGAAGTCCTTCACCGACGCCCACCCGTTCGCCGGCTGCGCCAGCGCACCGGTCGAGGTCCAGCGGTAGCTCGACGGGAGGGCGCACGTCCCGGTCGGGGGAGTGGTCGGGGTGGACGACAGGCCGGTCCACTGCTGGTTGCTGCGGCCGTTGCACGTCCAGATCTCCACGGCCGTGCCGTTGGCCGTACCGGCGCCCGTGACGTCGAGGCACAGTCCGGACTCGACGCCGACGATCGTGCCGTCGGCGTTGACCTTCCACTGCTGGTTCGCGCCGCCGCTGCAGGTCCAGATCTGCACCCGGGTGCCGGCCGTGGTGGCGTGGCCCGGAACATCCAGGCACTTGTTGCCGTACACGGTCAGCTGGCCGCCGTCGGTCGACGTCCAGAGCTGGTTGGCGCCGTTCCAGCAGTCGTAGATCTGCACTGATGCGCCGTCGCTCTGGCTGGCGTTCGCCACGTCGAGACACCGACCGGACCCCACACCGCGCAGGGTGCCGGTGGTGGCCGCCTGGGCCGGGTTGGCGACGAGCACCGTCGCCAAGGCCGCCACGGCCGCAAATAGCGCTGTGAACAGCACGGTCAGCCGACGGCGGCTGGAACGTCGTCTGCGCACGGAAACCTCCTGAGAGTACGGATATCTGCTACAGGGCTGCTGTGAGCGCGCATATGCACGGCCGCCGTGGGCGCACACGCCTGACGCACGTCAGTCAGTGCCCTGGATGGTGTGGGGTTTCGTGGTCCTCATCGGGTGGCTGCGGCGACATCGCCCCCGTGGCTGGGCTCACCTGAGGTTCCAGTGCTGGTTGGTGCCGCCGGTGGAGTCCCAGATCTGGACGGGAGTGCCGTTGGCGGTCTGGCCTCCCGGGGTTTCCAGTGCTCGGCCGCTGGCGACGTTGGTGAGGGTGTAGGAGCCGTCGCCATTGCGGGTGGCCTTCCAGTGCTGGTTGGCGCCGCCGTTGTTGTCCCAGACCTGCATCCTTGTCCCGTTGGTGGTCTTGCCTCCGGGTTCGTCCAGGACGCGGCCGCTGGCGATGTTGGTGAGGGTGTAGGAGCCGTCGCTGTTCTGGCCGGCGCGCCACTGCTGGTTGGTGGCGCCGCTGGCGTCCCATACCTGGAGCGCGGTGCCGTTGCCGTTCTGCCCGGCGGGCTCGTCGAGGACGCGTCCGGCGGCCACGTCGGTGAGTGAGTAGACGGCCCCGGAGACGATGCCGCCGGTGCTGCTGCCTCCGTCGAGGGTGGTGAGCGCGGCGTTGTAGGCGGGCTTCTTGTTGCCGTTGTTGTCGAACAGCAGCGGGTTCTCTCCTGTGCGCCAGGAGTCGCTGTCGCGGATGCCCCACACGGTGATGCCGGTGCAGCGTGCGACGTCCAGGCAGGCCTGCACGGCCGCGCTGTACGCGGCGGGGGCCGCCTGGGCGATGTCGAGTTCGGTGATCTGCACGTCCACGCCGAGCGCGGCGAAGTTGGACAGCGTGGTCCGGAAGCCGGCCGGCGGGCCGCCGGCACCGAAGTGGCTCTGGAGGCCGACGCAGTCGATGGGGACGCCACGGGACTTGAAGTCCTTGACCATCCTGTAGACGCCCTGGGTCTTGGCGTCCGTCCAGTTCTCGATGTTGTAGTCGTTGTAGCAGAGCTTGGCCGATGCGTCGGTGTTGCGGGCGGTGCGGAAGGCCTCCTCGATGAAGCCGTTGCCCAGCAGGTTCTGGAACACGGAGGGGCGGTGCTGGCCGCTGCCGCCGTCGGCGAAGGCCTCATTGACCACGTCCCAGGCGTAGATCTTCCCCTTGTAGTGGGTCATTTCAGCAGTGATGTGGTTGTTCATCACGGTGCGCAGGGTGTTTGCGTCGCCGATGGTGTTGACCCAGTTGGGGAGTTGGGAGTGCCAGACCAGGGTGTGGCCGCGCATGCGCTGGCCGTGGGCGGTGGCGTGGTTGACGATCGCGTCTGCGGGGGCGAAGTTGAACGAGCCGCGGGATGGTTCGACGGTGTCCCACTTCATCTCGTTCTCCGGGGTGACCATCTTGAATTCCCGGTCGAGGACGGTGGCGTACGTCGCGTCGCCCAGCCTTCCGGCGGCCACCGCGGTGCCGAAGTAGCGGCCGCTCCCGGCCGCCGCATCACCGAGGGTGCCTGCCCCGGCGGCCTGCGCAGCGGGAGCAGGAATGAGGACGGCGATCACACTGACTGCGGTACAGGCAGTCGGCGTCAGAACGTTGTGGAGACGGGTCGTTCCGTTGAGCCATGGCATGACGGATCGTTCTCCTTGGGTGGGGATGCCGCGCGCCGGGAGAGGCTGGACGTGCCGGCGGTCGTGCGAGCGCGCGTGTTCCGCCGGGTGGCGCGCAAAGCGGGTGGGAGGGGCTCGGTGGGAAGGGGTGGGCGCCGGGCCTCCGAGCACTCCTGTTAGCGCTAACAATTTTTCTTGAAGGCAAGCCTCTCCAAGTTTGCCTCGGTGAAATCTGTATCAGGCGTTGCGAGTTGTCAATACTCCGGGCAGCGGGCCACCCGAAGCCCGGGGCGACCGGCCGACGGTCCGGGCCGTCGGGCCCCCAGGCCGTCGGAGGCTGTCGGCGGCTCTCCCACCGTGCCTTCGCTGCGCGGTAGTTGACGCCGATGACCGACTGGCACGAGTATCGTTGGCGTTTCATCCGTGGTGGCGCCGGAACCTTCTCACGCTCATGCAATCGACGGAGAGGTCCCATGCCCCGATCCCGCTCGTTCGTGTCCATGCTGATCGGCGTCATCGCCGTGGTCGGCCTCGCGGTGGGCCTGAGCCTGCAGGCGGCCCCACGGGCCGCCGCCGCCTCGCTCACCCAGATCACGAATTTCGGCACCAACCCGACCGGCCTGCTCATGCATGTGTACGTGCCGGCCGGCGTCAAGCCCAACCCGCCGATCCTGCTGGCCCTCCACGGCTGCCAGGGCACGGGCCCCTACATGTACTCGAGCACCGACTTCGCCTCGCTTGCCGACCAGTACGGGTTCCTGGTCATCTATCCCTCGACGAGCCCCAGCGGCAGCTGCTGGGACGTCTCCTCGGACCAGGCACTGACCCGCAACGGCGGCAGCGACCCGGTCGGGCTGATGTCGATGATCACCTACGCGGAGCAGCACTACGGCGGCAACGCCAACGCCGTCTACGTCACCGGAGAGTCCTCGGGCGGCATGATGACCAACGTCATGCTCGCCGACTACCCCGACGTGTTCAAGGCCGGCGCGGCCTTCATGGGAGTGCCTTACCACTGCTTCGCCACCGGAACGGTACGCGGGTGGAACTCGGCGTGTGCTCAGGGCCGGGTGTCCATGACCCCGCAGCAGTGGGGCGGCCTGGTGCGTAACACGGCCTACCCCGGCTACACCGGTCCGCGGCCGCGCGTGCAGCTCTGGCACGGGACCGCCGACGGCATCCTGAACTACAACAACCTCGGTGAAGAGATCAAGCAGTGGACCGACGTCCTCGGTGTGAGCCAGACGCCGTCGGCCACCGACACCCCCGCCTCCGGCTGGACCCGGACCCGGTACAACAACAGCGCCGGCGCCACCCAGGTCGAGGCGTACAGCATCGCTAGCGCCGGACACCAACTGCCGGTCCAGGGGGCGGGGATGGCCGCCAACGCGGTTCACTTCATGGGACTCGACGCGGCCTCCTCCGGGAGCAGGACAGGCGCGCTGCGTGCGGTGGCCGCAGGCAAGTGCCTGACCGACCCGAGCACGACGGCGGGAACCCAGCAGCAGATCTCTGCCTGCAGCGGAGGCGCGAACCAGACCTGGACCCGAACAGCGTCGAACCAGCTGACCGTGACCGTGGGCGGCAGCACCCTGTGCCTGGATGCCAGCGCCAAGGGAACCGCCAACGGCACCAGGGTCATCGTCTGGTCCTGCAACGGGCAGTCCAACCAGCAGTGGCAGGTCAACCCGAACGGGACCGTCACCGGCGTGCAGTCGGGGCTCTGCCTGGACGTGGCCGGGCTGGGCACCACCGACGGCACCCCTGTCCAGCTGTGGAGCTGCAGCGGCGGCACGAACCAGCAGTGGGCGATGGGGTGACGCATCGGCCGGCCCGCGGGAGCGCCCACGGGGGTGGCGCTCCCGCGGGCCGGCCGCGTGCGCCGGGTCGGCTCCTGCAGGTCTGTCGGAGAGGTCGGCGGCAACCGGCCGGGCAGCACGGGCCTGCCCGCGGTCCCTGAACTCGGCAGGAACCGCGAGAGCACAGCCCACTCGGCATCCGACAGCTCATGACGACGAACCACACCGTCATGATCCCACCATTTGATCAACTTTGAAGACGGACCCTAGCCAATAGTCGGGCGCCCGAGTGCAGTTGATCGGCCATGGAGCTGCAGCCCGGGCCGACGGAGGCGATGGGGATCGAAGTGTTTCGAAGCCGCGGCGCTCTGTCGCACCTCTGGACGGGGTCGGGACGGCAGGGTATAAACGTGGCACCCGTCGAAAGGTAGGACCTGGCGCTCTCCGCGGTCCGCGGTCCTTCGACGCCCATCTCCACGTGTGCCTCCGCCGTCTCGGCGCGCTCTCGTTCGAAGTAGATTGTTAGCGTTAACACTTGTGTCGTGCTGTGCAGCGGTCTCCTCCCCACCCGGAAGGACCAGTCCCCGCGATGTCGCCTGTTCCCCTGAACCGCCGCAGCCTGCTCAAGGCGACCGGCGTGCTGTCCCTCGCCCCTGCCATAGGCCTCGGCCTCGCCCCGGCGGCTGCGGAGGCAGCCGTAACCGCCGGGTCCTCGACGCAGCCTTTCGACCTCGGCCAGGTCCGGCTTACGCCCGGCCGCCTGCGCGACAACCAGGACCGGACCCTGGCGTACCTGCGCTTCGTCGACGTCGACCGCCTGCTCTACAACTTCCGCGCGAACCACCGGCTGTCCACCAACGCCGCTGCCGCAACCGGAGGCTGGGACGCCCCGTCGTTCCCGTTCCGCACCCACGTGCAGGGGCACTTCCTCAGCGCGTGGGCCCAGGCGTACGCGGGCGCCGGCGACACCGTCTGCCGGGACAAGGCCGCGTACATGGTGGCCGAGCTGGCCAAGTGCCAGGCCAACAACGCCGCAGCGGGATTCTCCGCCGGCTACCTGTCGGGCTTCCCCGAGAACGACTTCGCCCAGCTCGAGTCCGGCTCGCTCAAGAACGGCAACGTCCCCTACTACTGCGTCCACAAGACCATGGCCGGCCTGCTCGACGTGTGGCGCCTGCTGGGCAGCAACCAGGCCCGGGACGTCCTGCTGGGCATGGCCGGCTGGGTCGACCTGCGCACCGGCCGGCTCACCCGGAGCCAGATGCAGGCGCTCATGGGCACCGAGTTCGGCGGCATGAACGAAGTCCTGGCCGACCTCCACCTGCAGACCGGGGACGCGCGCTGGCTGACGGCTGCCCAACGCTTCGACCACGCAGCCGTGTTCGACCCGCTGGCCGCCGGACAGGACCAGCTGAACGGCCTGCACGCCAACACCCAGGTGCCGAAGTGGATCGGAGCCGTCCGCGAGTACCGCGCCTCCGGGACTGCACGCTACCGCGACATCGCCTTCCAGGCCTGGAACATCTGCACCACCGCGCACAGCTACGCCATAGGCGGCAACAGCCAGGCCGAGCACTTCCGCGCACCCAACGCGATCGCCACCCAGCTGACCAACGACAACTGCGAACTCTGCAACTCGTACAACATGCTCAAACTCACCCGCGAACTGTGGCAGTTGGAACCGAGCCAGGCCGGCTACTTCGACTTCTACGAGCGCACCCTGCTCAACCACGTCGTCGGCGCGCAGAACCCCGCCGACCCGCACGGGCACATCACCTACTTCACCCCGCTCAAGCCCGGCGGCCGCCGCGGCGTCGGCCCGGCCTGGGGCGGCGGCACCTGGAGCACCGACTACGACTCCTTCTGGTGCTGCCAGGGCACCGGCATGGAGTCCAACACCAAACTGGCGGACTCCGTCTACTTCCACGACGGCACCACGCTGATCGTGAACCTCTTCACGCCCACGGTCCTCACCTGGGCCGAGCGCGGCCTCACGATCACCCAGACCACCGCCTACCCCGCGGAGGACACCACCACCCTCAAGGTCGTCGGCAGCGCAGGCGACACCTGGTCGATGCGCATCCGGATCCCGGCATGGACGGCCGGCGCCACCGTGAGCGTCAACGGCGCGGTGCAGAACATCGCCACCACGCCGGGCAGCTACGCCACCGTCACCCGTGCCTGGGCCTCCGGCGACACCGTGACCGTCAAGCTGCCCATGCGGGTCACGCTCCGGGCCGCCAACGACAACCCGGACGTCGCCGCGGTGACATACGGCCCGGTCGTGCTGTGCGGCAACTACGGCAGCACCGCGCTGTCCGCACTCCCGGCCCTGGACCCGGCGTCGGTCACCCGCACCGGCACCACGGGCCTCGCCTTCACCGCAACCGCCAACGGTTCGTCCGTCGGCCTCGGCCCCTTCCACGACGCGCAGGGCTTCAACTACTCCGTCTACTGGAACACCAGGAGCAGTGGATTCCGCCTGCTCAACGCGGGCAGCGGGCTCGTGCTCGGCGTGCAGAACATGTCCACCGCGGACGGCGGCCCCGCCCTCCAGTGGGGCGACAGCGGCACCGCCGACCACGACTGGGCCCTGGTCGTCGACGGCAACGCGCTGCGCCTGCGCAACGCCAACAGCGGCAAGGTCCTGGGCGTGCAGAACATGTCCACCGGCGACAACGCCTCCGTGCTCCAGTGGTCGGACAACGGCACCGCCGACCATCGGTGGACGGTCGTCGAGACGGCCGACGGCTCGCACGGCCTGCGCAACGCCAACAGCGGCAAGCTGCTGGGCATCGCCGGCGCTTCCACCACCCAGGGCGCGTTCGCCGTTCAGGTCCCGGACACCGGCTCGGCCACCAGCCGGTGGTGGTTCGTCCCGACCGGGACCAGGCGCATCCAGAACGTGGGCAGCGGGCTGCTGCTCGGCGTGCAGACCATGTCGACCGCCGACGGCGCCCAGGTGATCCAGTGGGGCGACAACGGCACCGCGGACCACCTGTGGACGGCCGTGGTCGACTCCGGAGGCTACCTGCGGCTCAAGAACTCCCACAGCGGCAAGGTCCTCGCCGTGGAGGGCGGCGGCACGCCCAACGGCGCCAGGATCGTCCAGTGGACCGACGACGGGGCCGCGGACCACCGCTGGCGGCTGCGCCACGGCGGCGGCGACACCTTCCGCATCCAGTCCGCCATGAGCGGCCGCGTCCTCGGCGTCTCCGGTGCGTCCGCCGTCCAGGGCGCCCAGGTCGTCCTGTGGGACGACAACGGCACGTCCGACCACCTCTGGCGCTTCCTCTGACCGGGTGCCCGCGCCCGCGGTGTGGCCGTGGCCGTGGGAGGCGGGATGTCGATGGTCGGACCGGGCACCGGCTGCCCGCTGCCGCGTGGGCAGCCGGTCCCAGGAGGCGCAGGATCTGTTGGGCGACCCGGCACGCCGCCCGTCGACCTCGGGTCGTGCATCTGCCGCCGCCCGTGTCGGGGTGCCGTCCGAAGGTCTGCGGTCGCGCCCACGACTGTCCGGACACCGGCCACCAACGCCGCCGGACGGCTGCTGTCCGTGCCGGCCGCCTTCGATCGCGTGGCTCCCGCCCTGAGGCTCAGCGAGATCAGCCGGCGTGCCGGCCTCTCCCTGCCCACCGCGCACCGGCGGCGGTCCGAGCTCAGCGGTTGGGCAGCGCTGGAGCGGGACACCGACGCTGTGTACCACGTGGGGCTGCGTCTGTTCGAGCTCGGGACGCTCGCCCCGCGGGGCCCGGTGCTGCGCGAAGCGGCGCTGCCGTTCCTGGAGGACCTGTGCCAGGCGACCCCCGAGAACGTGCAGCTGGCGGTGCGGGAGGCCGGGCACGCGGTGGACGTCGAGCGCCTGGCCGGACGGTCCTCGGCCGGAGTGCGGACCCGCCTTGGCGCGCACTGGCCGCTGCACACCACAGGCGTGGGTCTGGCGCTGCGGGCGCACGCACCTTCCAGGACGAGTACCCGGCCGCCGGGCTCCCCGCCTTCACGCCCTGGACCGCGACCGATCCGGATCGGCTGCGCGAAATGCTCGCAGAAGTGCGCAGGACGGGAACGGCACGGCTTCCACACCCTGCCGCTGCTCGCCCGCCCCGACTCCGTCAGCCCGCTCGCCGTCGAGGACCAGCGCCCGGTCACCGCGTGGGCCGACGGCGTCGAACTGCGCGTCCTCGCCTTTGCCGACGGCGCCGAGCGGACCGTCACCGTCCCCCGCACCGGAGGCCTCGGCGACGCCGCCCGCTTCCATCTGCGCGCCACCGGCGAGCGGCTCACCGTCACCACCGACAGCCCGCACTCGTGGCACGTGCGCATCGGAGGCCCCGACGGCCCCCTGCACAGTCGGCCGGCCGGCACCCCGGAGGCCCACCTCCCGTACCCGGCCTGAACCGCAGCGGAGGCGTGGCCCGGCCGGACCGCGCCTCCGCCGTACTCCCGTTCACTTCTCGCAGACGAGAGGGTGGCTACCGGAGGGTCGTCCACTTCTGGTTGTTCTGGCCGTTGCAGGTCCACAGGATGACCGGGGTGCCGTTGGCGGTCCCCGCGTGGTCGGCGTCCAGACACAGCCCGGCGTGGACGTTGCGGACCGACCCGTCGGCCTGCACGGTCCACTTCTGGTTGTTCTGACCGTTGCAGGGCCAGATGATGACCTGCGTGCCGTCGGTGCTGCCCTGGCCGGAAGCGTCCAGGCACTTGTCGCCGTAGACGCGGATCTCGCCTCCGGTCCAGGTGGTCCACAGCTGGTTGGCGGCGCTGTGGCAGTCCCAGATCAGCGTCGCCGTCCCGGCCGTCGTCGCGGCCCGGTCCACATCCAGGCAACGGCCGGACCCGGTGCCGCGGAGCCGTGCGGTGGTGGAGGCCAGCGGGCTGCCGCCGGACACCCTGTACACGGCGACGCCGTGCGCCGGGACGCCGGCCGAGATCTGGCCGGACGTGCTCGACGTGTCGCCGGTCCACAGATCGGTGAGAGTGAACGGCCCTCCGGTGAGGCCGACCTGTGCGGCCGTGGCGGAGACGGTCGCGGTGCCGCTTCCGCGGTTGAACAGGCCGACGGCGACCGAGCCGTCGGACAGGGGCTTGGCGAACACCTCGGTGTCGCCGTCGTCGCGCACCCGGCGCCCGCCCGCGCCGAGCGCGTCCTGGTTCACCGCCAGCAGGCGGGGGTTGCGCAGGATCGCGCTCACGTCGCCGGACATGGTCCGGATGTCGTTGCCCGCGATGAGGGGTGCCGAGAGCAGCGACCAGAGGGCGAAGTGGGAACGGGACTCGGTCAGGGACAGGCCGGGGCGGCCGACCACGAGCATGTCGGGGTCGTTCCAGTGGCCGGGGCCCGACTGGGCGGCCAGCGGCGCGTCGACGTCGAGGACGTTGCCCACGCCCATCGGGTAGCTGTTGGTGTTGCCGTTCTGCCAGATGTCGAGCAGGTCCTCGGTCGTCCGCCACAGGTCCGCGACCTCACCCCAGTTGTACGAGGAGCCGGTGATGGCGTGCAGGCTGTTGGGGTTGATGCTGTAGACGATGGGACGGCCGGTGGCGCGGAGGGCGTCGCGCATGAGGGTGAACTGCGCGACCTGCTGGTCCAGCGTGCCGTTGGACGAGCACCAGTCGTACTTGAGGTAGTCCACGCCCCATGAGGCGAAGGTGGTGGCGTCCTGGGCTTCGTGGCCCTTGCTGCCGGTGGAGCCGGGGTAGGAACCCACGGCCTGGGCGCAGGTGCGTTCGTTGGGTGCCTCGTAGAGGCCGAACTTCAGGCCCTTGTTGTGGATGTAGTCCCCGAGCGCCTTCATGCCGCCGGGGAACTTGGTCGGGTCGGCCCGGAGGTTGCCCGCGCCGTCGCGCTGAGGGTCGAACCAGCAGTCGTCGACGATGACGTACCGGTAGCCTGCGTCCTTCATACCGGAGGACACCATCGCGTCGGCGGCCTGGCGGACCTTCGACTCGTCGACACCGCACCCGAAGCTGTTCCAGCTGTTCCAGCCCAGCGGCGGGGTGGGCGCAGGGCTGCCCGGCGCGGCCTGGGCGGTCGTGGCGGTGGACGCGGTGACGCAGGCGGTGAGCATCAGTGCGGCGGCTGCGAGGAGACGCAGCCGCCGCCCGTGGAACCGTCGGGGGACCATGAAGGGGTTCCTTCCTGGGAGGCGGATTCGACGTGGCAGGGAGCCGATCGGTGCCCTCGACCGGCTCCCTGCACCGGCCCGGCCACGGGTCGGGGGCCTGCGGCCGGGCCGGCGAGCGTGCTGAGACGGCGGTGCGGGTCAGCCCAGCGGCTGGGTGACCAGCCAGCTGGTGTCGGCGGCCCAACTGTTGGTGCTGTCCCAGGCGTTGGAGCCGCCGTTACTCGCTATGTAGGCCGTGTAGTTGTAGTGGCGGAGGTACTTCGTCGCGAAGTTGACGGACCGGAAGGAGGTACCGGCTCCGCTGTTGCCCGCGGTGGGGCAGAAGGTGGCGTCCTGCGCGAACGCGCCGGCGCCGTTGTCGGTGTTCAGGTTGAGCTGGTAGTTGTAGTGCCGCAGGAACTGGCCGGGGCTGTTGGCGGACTCGAACGACACGCAGGAGGTGTCGGCCAGGCCGGCGCGGACGATCCAGGTGGCGTCGGCCTTGTCGATGGCTGGGCTGGAGCCGTTGTAGGCGGAGATGACGACCTTGGTGTCGGCGTCGTTGTGGCGGAGGTAGTGCGAGGTGCAGCACGGCGCGGTGGTGGCCTGCAGGGAGATCCGGGAGCCGGGCGTCAGCGTGCCGGTGCCGGTCGAGCCGCTGTTGTAGCCGGCGGCGGTGATGTTGGCCTGGACGGCGTTCTCGGTGGCGTCCGAGGGGTAGCCCGAGGTCATGACGCCTTCGTAGAAGGTGCCCTGGGCCCACTTGCTGTTGTCGCCGCCGATGCCGAGGATGATCGCGCCCTCCTTGTGCATCGGGTTGTAACCCGTGGCATTGGGCCGCACCCCGTTGTAGAAGGTGGACAGGCCGCCCGACCGGGCGTCGCCGCCGCGCAGGGCCCACTGGTTCGGGCCGCCCTTGAGCATGGCGGTCAGGAACCGGTTGCTGACGCTGGGGTCGCCGGCGTTGAAGCCGCGGTTGACCCCGGAGAACAGGCCGTTCTCCAGGTCGGCCATGACCCAGGGGCCGTTGCCGCTGCCCGAGCCCCAGCTCTTGTTGTTGCCGAAGTAGAGGGCCTCCATGTGGCCGTTGCCGGTGTCCAGGCTGTTGGTCTCGGCGTTGCCGTAGTCGAAGCAGCAGCCGCCGTTGAAGTGCGTGCCGTCGAAGATCGCGTACATGCCCTCCGGCTGGTCGCCGGTCGCGATGCCGTTGGTGTGGTTGTTCCGGTAGCCGGTCCCGGGCGCGACGTAGACGCCGTACGCCTTGTGTCCGGCGACGGTGACCGGCGCCTCGAAGGCGTTGGCGAGGTTGTCCGGCCCGCCGGCCGCGCCGCCGGCGGGCGCCTGGGTGAGGTGGTTGCCCTTGCCGGACTGGTCGTAGATGACGGTGATGACACAGCTGGTGCCGGCGCAGAAGTCGTCCTGCGCGGCGGCGTTGGCGTATCCGCCGGCGCTCAGCAGGCCGATGTCCCTGGTCGCGTTGTCGGAGGCGCGCCTGACCTGGTACAGCGGTCCGTTGTACGCCCCGTAGAGGGCGCGTGTGGTGCTGTGCGCGGCGACGCAGGGGGTGCCGCCGGCGGCGTAGATGTCGCAGGGCCCCTGGGTGGCCGCCTGCGAGGTCGCGGCCGTGGCCGTGAGCATGCCGACGGCGAGTGCGGCGGTCGCGCCCGTCGCGAGGAGAGCTCGCCCGAGCCTACGGATCGACAGTTTGACCATGAAGATCTCCTTCACAGGGTGGGGGTGGGGTGGGCGTCCGCGGAATCTGCCGGTGTCCGGCTGTGCGGACGGCGTGGTCCGCGCTGACGCCTCCGGGTGCCTTCCGGCGAGGGCCGTCTTCGACGGCCGGCCGGCACGGGCCGCTCGTCAGCCCCAGGGGGAGACGGCGAGCCAGCTGGAGTCCTGGGTCCATGACGACGGGTTGTCCCAGGTATTGGCGCCGCCGTTGCTCGCGATGTAGCCGGTGAGGCGGTAGTGGCGGAGGTACTTGGCCGGGTAGTTGAGGGACTGCAGGGAGTAGCCCGTGCCGCTGTTTCCCGGCTTGACGCAGAAGGTGGCGTCCGCGGCGAACTGGCCGGTGCCGGCGGCGGGCTGGAGGTGGAGCTGGAAGGCGTAGTGCCTGAGGTAACTACCGGGGGCGTTGGCCGACTCGAAGGAGACACAGGTGCTGTCGGCCAGGCCGACCCGGACGATCCAGGTGGCGTTGCCCTTGTCGAGGGCGGAACTGCCGGGGGTCACCGGCGCGATCCCCACCTTGTCGTCGCCCGTGTCGTGCTGCAGGTAGTCGCCGGTGCAGCAGGAGGTGGTGGCCCGCAGCGACACCTTCGCTCCCGGGACGAAGGGGGTCGTGATGGTGCTGTAGCCCGCCGCGGCGATGTTGGCCTGGACCGCGGCGTCCGTGGCGTCGGAGGGGTAGCCCTTGACCATCGCGCCCTCGTAGAAGGTGCCCGCGCTCGCATTGCGGTTGGTCTGGCAGCAGTCGCCGCCGCTGCCGAGGATGACGGCGCCCTGCTTGTGCATCGGGTTCCATCCGCCGGGCAGCGAGCCGCTGTAGAGCTGGGTGAGGCTCCCGGACTGGGCGTTGGCGCCCTTGAGCGCCATCTGGGTGGTGCCATTGTTCTTGAGCATCGCGGTGACGAAGCGGCTGGTCTGGGAGACCTGGTTGGGGTTCCACGTCCTGCTGCCGCCGGAGAACAGGCCGTTCTCCAGGTCCGCCTGCACCCACGGCCCGGTGCCGCTGCAACCGCCGAACCAGCACTCGGTGCCGAAGTTGATCGCGTCCATGGCGCCGTTGCCGTCGGCCTTGTGGTCGATCTCCGTGTTGCCGTAGTCGAAGCAGCAGCCGTTGTTGACGTGGGTGCCGCTGGTGACCATGTACTCGCCCTCGGGCGAGCTGCCGGTGGGCACGCCCCCGGCGGAGTTGTAGGCGAAGTAGCTGTTGCCGGGCTTGATGTAGAGCGCGTAGGCCTTCCGGCCGTTCACGGTGACCGCTTCGGTGGTCGCGGTGGCCGCCGTGTCGGCGCCGCCGGTTCCGCCGGGTCCCTGGTAGACCAGGGTGTTGCCGCCGCCGGTCTGGTCGTAGAGGCGGGTGATGCTGCACTCGGCGCCCGCGCAGAATGAGTCCTGCGCGGCGGCGTCGGCGATGCCTCCGGTGGACAGGACCCCGATGTTCTGCGACATGCCGTCGGACGCCCGCTGCACCTGGTACAGCGGGCCGTTATAGGAGGCGAAGAGCGCACGGGTGGTGCTGTGGGCCGCGACGCACGGTGTTCCGCCCGCCGCGTAGATGTCGCATGGGCCCTCGGTGGCGGCCCGGGCGGGACCCGCTCCGGTGAGCAGACCGACGACGAGCACGGCCGTCGTTCCGGCCGCCGTCAGCGCCCGCCGGGCGTGGCTCGGCCACGATCGCATGGTCATGAACGAACTCCTTCGCGGGTGGGAGAAGGAAGAAGACGCTCCCCAAATTGTTAGCGCTAACAATTTTGGCGAGGAAGAGGTGCACGCAAGACGGGTCGGAACCCCCTGGTAGTGCTGCGCCGACCATCACTATGGCTACACGCTGATGTACCGTCAAGGCATCGGACTGTTAACGCACACAAAAGCTATGGCAGTTCGCGCGGTGAAGGTCGTGATCGGATCCTTCCACTCCCGGCATCCGAGCCGGGTTCGACGGGACACTGCACTCGTGCGGGGGAGGGGGGAGCTCTGGCCGAGAAGGAGGACGGTCAGACCACCGGAGTGCATCAGGGCGAAGCCCCACCAGCAGGTCCGGGATGGGCAGACCGTCGGGCACGATTACAGGGACTTCGGGCAGGACTTCGAGTGGCACAGTGCCGGCCTGTGTTGCCTGGGTGAGCCGGGCCGCGAGTGCGGACCGGGCGCGCTGGTCCCTCCGCACCGCCCGGTGCGGAGAGACGAGATCGGACCCATGCGCCCGCGAGACTGCCGCAGAACCATGATCACAGGCAGCCGGAAATCAAGATCCCCAACAGAGTGGATGGTCCGCCGAGGGGCCGGCCGCGGTGTCTTCCGCTGGAGGGGCGGGTGCTGCTGACCCGGATCGTCCAGCTGACGGTCGACGACGTGCTCCACGGCGGAGAGGCGTCGCGGACGCCCTCGGCTAAGGCGTGTCTCTTTGATGGGCTGAGCAGTTGATCGGATGTGTTTGTCCGGTTGGTGATCAGTGATGCGATGTGGGACCGGATCGAGCCGTTGATGCCGGCCGATCCGGTTCGTGGGCGGCGATGGGCGGACCATCGCCGCACGTTGGAGGCGATCGCATGGAGGTACCGCACCTGCTCGCCCTGGCGGGACTTGCCGGAGGAGCTGGGGCCGTTCCAGACGGCGCACAAGCGGTTGCTGCGACGGGCGGTCGACGGCACGTGGCAGCGGATCTTCGCTGCTGTCCTGGCCGCGGCGGACGCCAACGACGACATCGGCTGGACGGCATCGGTGGACTCCACCGTGTGCCGGGCCCACCAGCACGCCGCCGGCGCCCGCAAAGGGTGACCGCGGTCGGGGCGAGCCTGCCGATCACGCCCTCGGCCGCTCGCGTGGAGGCCTGAGCACCAAGGTTCACCTGGCCAGTGATGCCCGGGCGCGGCCGCTGGCCCTCGTCGTGACGGCCGGACAGGCTGGCGACGCACCCGCGTTCACGGCCGTCATGGCCGCGATCAGGGTTCCTCGAACAGGTCCCGGGCGGGCACGCACCAGGCCCGACACGGTGATCGCGGACCGTGCCTACTCGGCTCTCGATCCGCTCCCACCTGCGCGACCGGCACATCCGTGCGGTCATCCCGCAACCGGTGGACCAGGTCCGCCACCGGCTGAGGCGCGGCTCACGCGGTGGCCGCCCCCCCCCGGCTTCGACCGTGAGGCTTACAAGGAGCGGAACACGGTCGAGCGGTGCATCAGCCGCCTGAAGCAGTGGCGCGGTCTGGCCATGCGCACCGACAAACTCGCCATCGCCTACCAGGCCGCACTCCACCTCGCAGCCATCCTCATCTGGCTCCGCAGATGACCTAGGAGAGTCCGTAGGCCCTGCCTCGCCTGAAGCGTGCCCGTCCTGTGACCGACCACCCTTAACGTGCCGGCCCGATCCCCTCCGGCAGGGTGGCCACCACCAGGGCGACGGCCTCCTGCGCCGTCTCGAAGCGCGCGATCACCTCGCTCCCGTTGTGCACCCCGTAGACCCCCTTTTCGTGCACCCACAGGATGTGCCCGACATGAGTCTTCCAGTTCGCCCTGACACTGGTGGAGAACCAGACGTTCATCATGCTGGTCGCCGGTGTCAGCCGGCGGAGCACCGGCTCGGCGTACGCCGCAGCCAGCAACGCATGCGTGCGTAGGTCTCGGTCGCCCGGCGGAAAGTGGATGCGGTCCAACTGGAGGTGCCACTCCAACTCGACCCCGCCGAACGGCTCCCGCTCGTGCACGAGGGCCCAGGGCCGAAATTCGATGCACGGGGCCTGCGCCTTGGTCTCCTCGAGCCCCGCTCCGCCGGTCCAGGTCACCACCGCCCTGACCACCTCGGCCGGATCGGCGGTCCACCCGCCGGCCAGACGCGGGAAGTTACTCGGAAGGTCGCTTGCGAGGACCACCCGGAAGGCCCGGCGCTGCTCGTCGGGCGGATACACCGTCACCCGCCGACCGAGCCCCGCGTCGACGTACTTCGCGAGGGACCCCCACTCATCGTCCGACTCGTGCAGGACGACCCCGACCCCCTCTGCGGTCTGCCTCAGCAGCTCCCGCAGTACCCCGCGACCCCAGTTGCTCCTGCCAGACCCCACCCCGAAGTTCATCCGCTCAGTATGCCGCCGAGCGTGTCAACGGACCGCCCACCGCAGCAACCTCTTGCGCGGTCCTGAACGAGTCCGAGCCCTTCCGGAAGGCCACGCCAGGGCGAGGACGTGCGGTACTTCCACGCGATCGCCCTGGCGTGCGCCGATGGTCGGCCCACCACCGCCCCGGACCGGACAGGCCGGCACCAACGGCTCGATCCGGCCTCACATCGCATCACTGACCACCAGCAGGACAGCAACGTCCGATCAACTGCTCAGCCCATCAAAGAGACACGCCTTAGCACGACGAGGCCGCCAGCCGCCTCCTCAGAGAAAGCGGCGGGACCTGGAGCCGATACGCCGCTGGCGACCGCAGCCGGTCACCGGCGGGCTGGGCTCCCGAGGGAACCCGCGACGGTTGAGTACGAGAGCCCACCAGTAATCGGGGCGCCTTGACAGGCAAAGTGATTAGCCGCCATATTATGTGCATGACGAGGGATGGCATCGATGGCGAGACACCCACGCTGGACCAGGCCAGACGGCAGGTCGAGCGCTACGGCCTGGAGGTCGATCCGCAGGCGGTGCTGGTCGCGGTGCGGCTGATCTCGGCAGGCGCGAGGGTCGGCCGGGCGGCCGAGGCGCACTTTGCCAAGTTCGGCCTGTCGACGGGGCGCTACCGCCTGCTCGCCGACCTCGAAGACCACGGCGGGGAGAAATCCCCCTCACGCCTTGCACTCGACCTCGATGTCTCCAGGGCCACGGTCACCGGCCTGCTGGATGGCCTCGAGCGAGCAGGCCTGATCGCCCGCCGCCCGTCCGCAGAGGACGGCCGGGGCACGGTGGCCGTCCTGACCGCGCGCGGTGCGCAGCGCCTGCGTGACATGGCGTCCGAGCACTTCGGGCGGCTGGAGGCGATGGTGGGTGGGCTTTCCGTCGAGGAGCGTGCGATGTTCCTGGATCTGCTCGCCCGCGTGGTGCGCGGCAGTGCAGCCCTGGCCGCTGACTGACCCGGCTCTCAGCCGGTTGGCCCCGCCCTCCGGGTAGGGCCCTTTTTTCGAGGCAATAGTTAGGTGCCTAATTAATTTGGCCGAGTAAGCCTGATGCTCCCCACCGCAACCTTTCGCTTCCCTCACACGAACGAGAAAGGGGCCAACGTGCCCGCAAAGAAGGACAGAACCAGCCGAAACCGGGCAGCCTCCCGGCCGTTCACCCTGTGGCGCGAGGTACTGACCGCCTACGCCGCCCCCGCGCTGACGGCCGGTACCGCCGGAGTCGTCACCGGGCAGCAGGACCTGGCCGTGGCTGCCTGCACCTCCATCGCCGGCACCTCCGCCGTGGTGGCGTTCCTGGTCGGCACCTGGCTGCGGCACGGCGGGCAGCCCCGACGGTGGACCATCACCACGCCCCGCGTCGCCCTGATCGCGGCACTCGTCATCACCGCCGTCGGCGCGGCAGCCCTGCTGGGATGGTTCACCGCCCAATGGCTACCCGCCCATACCCCGATCCCCGCCACCCCGTGGCTGGAGCGCCTGCGCATCGACCTGCCCGTCTCCGCAGCCCTCGCCACCACCATCGTCACACTGCGCTGGCGCAGCACCGCCGCAGCATCCCCGACATAGCCCACCCCGGCACCGGGCCCACCCACCCCACGAACCCAAGCCCGACCGAGCCCACCCCCGGCAGCACCCGCCGCCGGGAAGTCGTCAAGGAATGAGCACACGATGATCGTTGTCATGGGAGCGACCGGAGCAACCGGGAACGCCCTGCTCCACAGCCTCCTCACGCTCGGTACACCCGTCCGCGCGTTGACCCGCACCCCGGACAGGCCGATCCCCGGCATAACCGGCCCACACCGACCGCCCGTCGAGGTCCAGTACGCCGACGCCACCGACCCCCACTCGATGCGCACCGCCTTCAACGGCGCCAGCCAGCTCTTCCTCGCCATGGCCAACAGCCCCGCGCAGGTCGAACTCGAAACCCGCGTCATCGACATCGCCGCCCACACGGGCATCGGACACATCGTCAAGATCTCCGCACCCGCCGCCGAACCCGACTCCCCGGTCGCCATCTCCCGCGGACACCACGCCGTCGAGGAACACCTGCGCGCCAGCGGCCTCAGCCATACCATCTTGCGCCCCTACGCGTTCATGCAAAACCTCCTGCGCCTGGCCCCCTCCGTCGCCCGGGGCATCATCCTGGGCACGATGGGCGACGCGCCCTGCAACTACATCGACTGCCGCGACATCGGCGACGTCGCCGCCGCAGCCCTCACCAGGCCCGACATCGCCGGCGGCACCTACACCCTGACCGGACCCGAAGCCGTCGCATTCCCCGAACTCGCGTCACGACTGACCGCTCTGACCGGCCACCAGATCCGCTACCTCAACCTCACCCCGGACGAACTGCGCGACAACCTCATCCGCAACGCCCATATGCCCACCTGGCTCGCCGACCACGTGACGGAGATCCAGCAACTTGCCATCGCCCGACCCGAAACCCCCACCACCACTGTCACCGACATCCTCGGCCGCCGGCCCCGCACCGTCGACGCCTTCCTGCACGAACACCACGCCCACTTCCGCCGATAAGACGCCGCTCACGCCTGGCCACGAAACCGCGAACCGTTCTGCCACACAAGGCAGATGATCAGACATCGGCTGTGTGGTGGGCGAAGCGGGTGAATCTCCGCACGGCCGGGCGCACGTGGAGCGACCGATACACCGCCGGGTATCACACACGGTCACCGTGCGGTTGGGATCAGCGGAGAACCGGTGACAGTTGAATGCGAGAGCCCACCAGTACCGGAAGCCTGAATCGTCACGTCAGCCATGCGGTGCTTCCTCTTCCCGGGCACGTCAGCGACCCACCCTGTCAGATCGGGTTACACCGTTGATCAGAGACTCCCGGGCCGCCAAGTCCCTGCTCATCGCGCTACCGGCGCGGCGCCGCGGGGCCGAGGTCGAGAGGGAAGGGATCGGTGAGCGCGGTGGCATCGCTGGCCTGGACGAGGCGGTCGGTGTAGTGCCGCGTTCAAGGTGGCCGAGGTAGAGCCGGGGGCGGGGTCGAGCTCGAGGCGCCAGTAGTGCGGGATGCCGGCCGCGGCGTACAGCGCGGACTTGAGCACGGTATCGCCCACGCGTGTGGACGGCGTGGTGATCTCGATCGCGACCACGATGGCATCGGCCCCTTGAGTGCGGGTGGCTTTGGCGGCCGTGGTCGCGTCGGCAACCAGCAGGTCCGGGACGGGCAGACCGTCGGGCACGATTACACAACCACTGCCAGCGCGGCCTTGAGCGCGGCGGGGTTCTGCTCAGGCCGGGGGATGGGCTCGGCTCCGTCGTGCACAGGCTGACTCATGGCGGCACTCCAGTCCTTCGGTGTGAGGGTACTCGGCATCGAGTGAGCAGTCGGGACCATCAGGAAGCACTGTTGCGAGGCGCACCCGGGTGGGTGTGCATCGGGATGGTGTGGGGCGTCATGGGGCCCCGGTGCTGGGTGTCGGCTTCCGGACTGGGTGCGGCGGAGTGGCGGGGGCTCGTGCGGTGCGGGCGGTTGCGACGGTGGCGTGGTGGCTGGTTCGCAGCCCTTTGGCGCTGGGCGCGGCGTCGCTGACCTCGCCGCCACCGTCCGCATCTCAGGACTGGCGCAGGTCCGAACGGACTCGGGTGACTTTGCCGATGACTCGGCGGGCCTCGTCGCCGGGTTCGCTGATGCCGGACAGGCCGTGCTCGGCCGCTTCAGTGCCTGAGGAGAACAAGGGCACCAGCGACACATACTCGGCGATCGCCCGGTACGTGACCGCATCGAGTCGACCCTGCACCACTGCGATTCGCAGCGCCACGGAGTCGGTGCGTCGTACCGGACGAGCTTGTCGTACTCCTCCGGCGCCCAAATCCCCGCTGGCACGTCTCGTCGATGCGGGCAGCTCTCGCACGGCCGCGGCGCGGGCCCTCCTATCCACGCAGACCCCTGGATTCGTACGATGCGGCCCCGGACAGTGTGCTCGAGACGCCTGCGCCCCGTCCCGTGGACGGCGCAGTCCTGGGCTCGCCGCCGCACGCCGTGGATGCCGGAGCGGTGGCTGCGCGCGACGGCTGGTCGCGCGGCCGCGCCCAGCGACCGGGTGGTGCGGCTGCTGCTGTGCCGGGAAGCCAGCCAGTTGCTTCAGTACAGAGACGCCGGGGCGTTGTTGGTGCGGACGGGGTCGGGAAGGACCGCGGTACTGGTGAGGGCTTCGTGCAGCCGGACGGCGAGGGAGGAGTTGCGGCCGGCCGCGGGCTGTTTGATCGCCGTGTCCAGGGCCTCGGGGTCGCCGACCAGGACGAGCATCTGCCTCGCGCGGGTGACGGCGGTGTAGAGGAGATTGCGGCGCAGCAGGAGGTAGGAGGGGCCTGTCTTGGTGAGGGGGACGATGACGTGGGGGTATTCGCTGCCTTGGGCGCGGTGGACGGTGATGGCGTAGGCGTGGAGGAGTTCGTCCAGTTCTTCGAAGGCGTAGAGGATGGTGCTGCCGTCGTCGTCGAGGGTGACGTGGATGTGGCGGTCTTTGTCGTCGATGGCGGTGACGCGGCCGGTGGAGCCGTTGAGGACGCCTTTGCGCAGGTCGTTGCGGACGGCGATGACGCGGTCGTTCAGGCGGAAGGGACGGCCGTCGCCCCAGTGCTGCGCTTGGCCGTCGTGGTGGGGGTTGACCTTGGCCTGGATGGCGGCGGCGAGTTCTTGGGTACCGGCCGGGCCTTTGGTGCTGGGGGCGAGGACCTGGACGTCGTCGGGGGTGATGCCGTAGGTGGTGGGCAGGCGGCGGGTGACGAGGTCGACGACGGTGGCGGGGATTTCGGGGTCGGGGACGGGGAGGAACCAGAAGTCGCCGCCGCTGCGGATGGGTTGCCCGTGTCGGATCTGGGCGGCGTTGCGGATGATGGCGCTGTCTGCGCTCTGGCGGAAGACTTCGTCGAGTTCGGTGCGGGGGATCGCGTCGACGGCGAGGAGGTCGCGCAGGACCTGGCCGGGACCGACGCTGGGGAGCTGGTGGACGTCTCCGACCAGCAGCAGGTGGACGCCGGGTGTGAGTTTGCCGAGGAGGCGGTCGAGGAGGGGCAGGTCGAGCATGGATGCTTCGTCGATGACGATCAGGTCCGCCTCGAGCGGGTCCCAGGCGTCGAAGAGGTTCAGGGGCCCGGTGTCGTCGTCGCGGCGATTGCCGATCATGCGGTGCACGGTGGTGGCCGTGCGGCCGGTGAGGTTCTGCAGACGTTTGGCTGCGCGGCCGGTGGGCGCCGCGAGCCCCACCCGGCCGCCGGCAGCCTCCACGAGGTCGACGATCGTCTTCACGGTGAACGACTTGCCGCAGCCCGGGCCGCCGGTCAGCACGGACACCGGTTCGGTGAGGGCCATCCGTGCCGCCGTCTCCTGCGCCGGGGCGAGCACCAGGGCGCTGTCGAACACGGGCAGCGGGCCGCCGCCGCGCCACGGCCCGATCGATGCCAGGCGGGTGGTGGCGCTGCGCAGGCGGGCGATCCGGGCGGCCACGGAGACCTCGGCGGCGTGCAGGCGAGGGGTGAACACCGCCGCCTGCAGCCGTCCGTCCCGCGGGACGTCCTGCACCACGACGCTACCGGAGGCGACCAGCACGCCGAGCTGGTCGGGCAGCAGCTCGGCGAGCGTCTCGTCGCGGAGGTTCTGCAGCGTGCGGTGGAGCAGCTGGCGTTCGAACAGGAAGCACTGGCCGTCGCGGACCGCCGCCGTCTCGAGCGCGTGCAGCAGGGCCGCCCGCAGCCGCTCGGGGCTGCGCTCCGGCAGGCCGAGCCACAGTGCGAGCTTGTCGGCGGTGGTGAAGCCGATCCCGTAGACCTCGGTGAGCCGGTAGGGGTGCTCCTGCACGATGTCCAGGACGTCCGCGACGTCGTGGGCCTCCCGGCGGACGGTGCGGAAGTGGTGGGCGATCCGCGGCGCGTGGGTGGGGGAGACACCGGCGCCCTGCAGCAGCACCATCAGCTGCCGGATCTCCTGATGCACCTGCCACGCGGCGACGATCTCCGTGTACCGGGCCGGCCCGATCAGGTGTACCTCGCGCAGCCGCTCCGGCGTCGTGTCGATCACCTGCAGGGTGTCCAGCTTGAAGGTGTCCACGATCGCGTCCGCCAGCTTCGGCCCGATGCCCCGCACCAACCCGGAAGCCAGGTACTTGCGGATCGCCTGCAGCGTTGCCGGCTCGAGGTAACGGCACTCCACGGCGTGGAACTCCTCGCCGTACGCCAGGTGCCGACCCCGACGACCCGTCAGCTGCAGCGTCTCCCCGGGCTGCACCCCCAGCAGCGCCTCACCCTTCGCGGTCAGACTCCCGCCGTGCTCCAGGCCCAGACGCAGCGCGGTGAAGCCGCCGCTGCTCACGTACAGGATCCGCTCGACGATGCCGTCCACCGTCTCCAGCTGCTGCTCTGCCATGTCCCACCCTTCGCTGCGGTCTCTGCTTCGTGTCGGCGGAAAGACCTCCCTCCGGTGTACCGCCTGTCACAGACAGGCTGAGCAGGATGTCCTCAGCCGTCGGGGTGCGTGATGTTGCGCCGGACTCGGGGCTGTGACCGGGCCCGCTTAGAAGCCGTTGTCTTTCCGATTGTGACGGGTGCGTTTCCGCTGGTCAGGCATAGTGCTGGTGCCTCGGTGGCAGAGGCGGGGTGTCGTGTCGTCTCTTCGGTGGAGGTGCCGGATGCCGTCGGTGATGGGGCTGCTGGAGGAGCGCGAGCGTGCTGCTCGGCAGCGGGTGGAGGTCCTGCAGGCCGAGTTGCAGGAGGCGGAAGCCGCGTGGGAGCGGTTCGTGATCGCCCGTCAGACGGTGGCCGAAGTCCTGGCAGAACCTGCTGCGGGCGAGGAGGTGCCGCCGGCTGGCGCAGCTGGTGAACGGCCTGCGCGGGTCGTCGGTGCCGTGCCCGGATCGGTGGTGCCGGTCTGGAGGGAAGGGCTCGCTCTCGACTCGCTTGCGCCGGACTACCAGCGGCTCGTGGAGGTCCTGGCGGGAAGCGGGGAAGAGATGGACTGTCGGCAGCTCGCGGCGGCCCTGGGTCTGGAGGTGGTCGCGGCGAAGGTGGAGGGAGTGCGGTCGAAGGTGAAGCGCCTGGCCGCGCGGGGCTGGCTGGCCGAGGAACGCCCGGGGATTTTCAGCGTGCTCGCCGGGCGAGCCGGCGACTCATGACCACGCTCATCGACCAACGGATCATCGCCTCGGAGGTGTCGGTGCGGGTCTCGTAGTCGCGGGCCAGGCGGCGTGATCGCATCAGCCACGCGAACGTCCGTTCCACCAGCCACCTTTTCGGTAGCACCACGAAGCCCGTGGCGTCGTCGCTGCGTTTGACCACTGTCAGCGCGATGTTCAGGACATCGCGGGCGAGGTCGACCAGGCGTCCGGTGTAGCCGCCGTCGGCCCACACCAGCGAGATGCGCCAGTGCCGCTGACGCAGCCGGGCCAGCAGCGTCCCGCCGGCGTCGCCGTCGGTGACGGAGGCCGCGGTGACCAGCACCGTCAGCAGCAGCCCGAGGGTATCCACCGCGATGTGTCGTTTGCGGCCGTTGACCTTCTTCCCGCCGTCGAATCCCCGCGTGGCGGCCGGCACCGATGCGGCACCCTTCACCGACTGCGCGTCGATGATCCCTGCGGTCGGCTCCGGATCGCGGCCCGCCGCCTCGCGGACCCGGTCCCGCAGCCGGTCGTGGAACTCGACGACCAGGCCCTTGTCACGCCAGCGCCGGAAGAAGGCGTAGACGCGGTCCCAGGCGGGGAAGTCAGCGGGCACCGCCCTCCAGGCGATGCCGCCCGCGACCAGGTAGCGCACCGCGTCGACCAGCTGCCGGTGGCAATAGCCCTCCGGCTGCCCGCCGCGGCCTTCCAACCAGGCGGGCACGGGCATCGCGTCGCGTACGACGGCCCACTCCACGTCACTCATGTCGGACGGATACCTCGGCCGCCTGTGCGGCCGGTCACCGGCGTTCCCGAACCGGTGAGCGAGACAATCACACGATCGTGCAGCCGAGTTGGAACCGGCAGGCGTGAGGGCGTACAACGGCGGCAACCTGGCCTCCTGGCGTGCTCAAGGTCTTCGACAGACCCGAGCTGCACCAGAGGCCCTGCCTTCATGCCCGGCACGCGACAAGGTCACCCGACCGAGCTGATCCACTCGAACTCGTGCCCACCAAGCTCGGGACGACAACGGCTGGCCAGGTCACCGAGCCGGAGCCGCTCGGAGCCGGCCGTTGACCGTGTCCGCGGGCTCATTCCCGAAGGTTTTTCGACCAGTCACCCCGAGGGCGATAGGCACGGCTGTCACCGACCTGCTTCGTCCCGCCGGGAACGACGTCCCCGTGGTACGGATACTGTTCGGTCACTGCCGCCAGCAGGAACTCCAGGAAGCCGCCCTCGAACACGTCCCACTCCCACATCGAGTGGAACTTGGCGGCCACCGGCCACCGGTCCGGATCCGGGCCCCGCATCAGCCAGAAGAAGTGGTCGGAATTGTAGTTGTTACCCCACTTCAGCAGGCCGCCCTCGGCCGGGAACAGCGGATACGGGCACTCCCTGTAGTCCCCGTCCCGGTAGCACTCGGCCAGCCAGGCACAGTATCCGTAGGGCTCCGTCGTGTCGTACAGGAACCCCTCGAAGCCGGACGGCACCGCGGCGTGGGGACTGGGGACTTCCGTTGGTGTGAAAATGTGCAGCTCGTTGCTGATGCTGACCGACCCGTACCGGTCGGCGAACGCCCGGTAGTCCGCGGGCAGCTGGAAGCCGATCGCCGCAGGTGCGAGCTCCCACGGGACCGGGGTCACGCCGTCCGCGGGCGGCGGCCCGATCACCACGCCGAGTCGATCCAGCATCTCCTCGATGTCCATGCCCACTCCCATCGGTCGCCCGTTCCCGCCGGAGGCTATCCGCCTGCGGTGACACCGCAGGCGGCAGGGCCCAGCCCCGCAGCGTCCTGGCACCCGAACTGTGCGGGAGGTCCCACTTCCATGCCCAGACGACCAGAGGATCATCCGACCGAGGCAGCAGACTCGAACTCACGATCACCAAGCTCGATTGAGCAACGGCTTCTAACCTTGATTTTTAAGCTGCTGCTGCGATCTTGGCGAGGTGGGCTTCGAGCGTGGGTTCGCGTTTGACGGTCTTCCCGACGTCGTAGCGGGGTGTCGGCCTGCGGTTCTTCGCGCCGGGGGCGGCCGGGGCCGGGGCGTGTCGGTTGTGGCACGGCTGCCGGACAGGGCGTCTTCGCGCGGATGTTGCGGAACCCGCGTCGGACTCGGGCGGGCGTGAGCTTGTTCGGCGGGGCAGGTTTCTCCCAGGGCCGGCGTAGGTCCTCGGCGAGGGGGCGGGCGAGGCGGAGCTGGGTGTGTGCGGCGATGATCAGCCAGGTCCACAGGTCGGCGGTGTCCGAGCGGCGGATCTTCGGGGCGGTCCATCCGAGTGTCTGCTTCATGAGCCGGAAGGTGTGTTCAAGGTCGAATCTGCGTAGGAACGTGCGCCAGATCCGGTTCAGGTGCTCGGCGTCGATGCCGGTGGCGGATGACCACAACCACAGTGGCTTCGCGTCCCGTTCGCCGGGCAGGTGCTCGGCCTTGAGGCGGACCAACGTGCCGTGGATCAGCGGGATTTCGCCCTGGTGGTCCAGCCACGGCCCGCGCTTTTGCAGGCGCTGGTGCATCCGGTCCCACGATCTCGCCTCGGCCTTGCCGTAGCGGGTGGTGTCCGTGGTGGTGGTCGCGTCCGGGGTGTGCCAGCTGTCGGGCTTGGCGAAGGTGAAGACGCCGCCGTGCTTGCGCGGGCGTCCGCCCTTGGGGCCGGAGCGGGGCTCGCTCGGGTCGCGGAGCATGACCCGGTCCGAGCGCAGTCGGCCGATCAGCTCGACGGGCAGGTCGGCCAGGACGTAGGCCAGGCGGGTCACGTCGTAGCCGGCGTCCATGACGACGAGGATGTCCGGATCGCCCTGGCGCCAGTGGCCTGCCGCGATGACGCGGTCGACGACCTCGCGCAGCTGGGCCGCGGTGACGGCGGTCGCGTCGTCGGCCGGTCCCAGCCGGACCGCGTCCAGCAGCCCGACCCACGACGTGCGCCCGGACTCCAGGGCGGCGACGAAGGAGTACGGCCAGCCGGGGACGAGCTGATCGGCGCTTCGCCCGCGACCGTAGACGTGGCAGAACAGGCGCTCGTCGCTGGTCGGGGCGTCGGGCCGCAGCCAGTTGGAGACATCCACGGCCAGAGCGATCCTCCCGTCCGCGAGCCGCGGCAGCGGCAGCCCGGCCAGAGTGCGGCGCAGCCGCGTCGGCTCCATCCAGCCCCGGTCCAGCGCCTGGTACAACGCGCCGTGCCCGCGCCGGTGCTCGGCCGCGAGCGACAACTCGACCAGCGTCTTCACCGGCCCGTCCGTGCACAGCACCGCGTCGGTGAGCTCGAAGAGCGCGTCAGCGCGGGCGTACAGGCAGTCGTAGAACTCAACCCGAAAGCGGGACAAGATGCCCAACCCGTCGCCTGCGGGCGGATCGAGGGGGAGACTCATACGCAGCGGCCGTTCTCTCGTGCTTCGTGACTAGACATCTCGAAGCGTGGAGAACGGCCGCCTCCGCTGTCCCGGGAAGAACCGCGGATCAGCAGGTCGGGTGACCTGCGAGGTTAAACGGAAAGCTAACGTCAGGGTGCAGCCCGCCAGCGCACCCCGAAGGCCAGCCCACGGCGCGAGCCAGCACGATCCCGGTGGCCCTACCCTGGGCGGGCCTACCAGGCCACGCCCAGGGCCTCCAGCCGCCCGAGCTGCTCCGGAGTGAGCTTGTCTCGTCTGCTCTTCTGGTTGTTCAACCAGGTGCCCAGCGATGTTCCGCCCTCGCGATGGGGCCTGGGCACACGCGCATGGCCCTCCCGGACACCTTCGGCTTCGCGTCGGCTGCGGCCTTGGCCGCCACCAGTCCCGTGTGGACGGTCACGTAATTCCCCAAGAGCTCTGGTCACGCAATTCCCCAGGTCGTGGCTGTGTGAGGGGCTAGGTTGGTGAGCGTGACGATGCGGGGGCGGATGTATCGGTATGTGGGTCCGGCGGAGCTGAAGGCGCTCGTCCGGGCGGGTGGTGAGGGTCGGAGCGTCCGCTCGTCGGCGGACTTGGGCGAGTGCGTCTCCGCGCTGACCCTGGATGAGTTGGCCGAGCCGTTCACGTTCGTCGTCGATGCCGGCGGGGTGCTGCGACTGGCTCCGCGCCGCAGCGAGCACGTGGTGTGCGCCGGCGGCGAAGAGGTCCTGAGCGCCGGTGAGATGAGCTTCCGTGAGGAGTCCGGGCGGCGTCGCGGTCGGTGACGGATGCGGCGGTGACCAGGACGGTCAGCAGCAACCCGAGGCTGTCCACCACGATGTGCCGCTTGCGCCCCGGTACCTTCTTCCCTCCGTCGTAGCCGGACGTGGCGGAGGGCACCGACGCGGCGGCCGGAACCGACTGGGCGTCGATGATCCCCGCCGTCGGCTCCGGATCCCGCCCGGCGGCCTCGCGGACCTTCCCACGCAGCCGGTCGTGGAGCTCCTTGATCAGGCCCTGGGACCGCGTCTACGCCTTCTACCGGCCCTGGTCCCGCCAGCGCCGGTAGAAGGCGTAGACCCGGTCCCAGGCGGGGTAGTCCGCCGGCATCGCCCGCCAGGTGATCCCACAGCGCACGGCGTCAAGCATCTGCCGGTGGCAGTAGCAATCCGGCTGCCCGCCACGGCCCTCCAGCCACGCCGGCACTGGCATCGCGTCCCGCACGACCGCCCACTCCGCGTCCGTCATGTCGGAGGGATAAAGGGTTCGCGATCCGGACGGTCGCCGGCATTCCCGAACCGGTGAGCGAGGCAATCACACGACCAGGCGGCCGAGTTGGACTCCACCGGCGAGACAGCACAAGACTGCAACACAGGGCCTCCTGGGCATCGGACTTCGACAATCCCGAGCTGACCAGGAGGCCCTGCCTTCATGCGCACACTGGCCGGAGATCACTCCACCGTGGCTCCTCGCTGGAACCGATGCCCACCATGATCAGTACGACAACGGCTTCAGCAAAGGGCTCAGTTTCCAGTCGCCAGCACCGGGCTGTTGTGATAAGCGGCGATCAGCCACTGGCCGTCCTGCTTCTCGAAGACCCAGGTCGCGTTCACCTTGCCCGCGTCCGGCACCTCGGCCTGGCCGGCGAACAGGATGCCGGATTCGCTGATGACGATCGCGGCGTCCCTGCCGACGAAGCGCAGGCTGAGCTGCTTGTTGTAGGTCGAGGTGCCCTTGAGGGGCCCGGCGAAGGCCATGGCCATGGCGTCGCGGATGGCGTCGCGGCTGTCGCGCAGCGAGCCGGTCATGATGGCGGTCGCGTCCGCGGTGTAGTCGGCGACCATGCCGTCGGCGTCGCCGGCCTCCCATGCCTTGTAGGAGTCGACCAGGACGGCCTGGATGGCGGCCGCGTCTGCCGCGCGGTTGTCTGACATCGGAGTCTCCCTTGTGAGCGGTTCGCCCGGGTGCTCCGGCGAACTCGTCAGTACATACCGGCGGCTGGGCTGGAACTGTTCGCGTCCGCGGCGGGGAATTCTCCGGGGTCGAGTTCGGCGGCCAGACCGAAGGAGGCGAAGATCTCGGAGTCTTGGAACACCGAGTTCCGGCTGATGCCCTCGGCGGTGACGGTGAAGATCTGCAGTGTGTGCAGTTCGTATCCGTCGCCGACGCGTCGGTAGGCGGCGAACCCGTGCTGGCCGTTGGCCGTGACCGCGGTGAGGCGCCAGTCCGTTCCGGCCGCCTGGAAGACCCATTCCATGAACAGGCCGTAGTTGCCGGGGCCGGTGAACCAGTTGAGCATCGGCGGCATCTCCATGATGACGTCCTCGGTGAGCAGCCGCTTGAGGCCCTCGACGTCGGCCTGCTCGAACGCCTTCATGTAGCGGTCGACCCAGGCGCGCTGCTCGGCCGCGGACGGCTCGCTGAGACGTTCCGGCTGGGCCTCGACTTCCTGTACCCGGGTACGCGCCCGATGCAGGGAACTGTTCACCGAGGCGACGGTGGCGCCGAGGATGTCTGCTGCCTCGGACGCGGAGAAGCCGAGCACGTCACGCAGGATCAGCGCTCCGCGCTGACGCGCCGACAGATGCTGCAAAGCGGCGGCGAACGCCAACCGCAGGCTGCTGCGGTCGACGACGGCCGCGGCCGGATCGCCCGCGTCCAGCAGCGCGTCCGGCAAAGGCTGGAGCCAGACAGCGTTCTCGCCCCGGACAAGTGGCCCGAGCGGGTGCGACGCGGCCACCAGACCCGCCGGCAGCGGCCGGCGGCCGCGGACCTCCAAGGCGGTCAGGCAGACGTTGGTCGCGATCCGGTACAGCCAGGTGCGCAGTGAGCTGCGGGTCTCGTCGTACTGCTCCCGCGCCCGCCATGCCCTCAGGAACGTGTCCTGGACCAGGTCCTCCGCGTCGTGAGCCGAGCCGAGCATCCGGTAGCAGTACGCCAGCAGCTCTGTCCGGAACGGTTCGATCAGGCGATCGAAGCTCTCCACCTTCGCCGTCATGCCCCCGCCCTTCACCGCTCCACTCGCGGCCACTATATCCAGCGGCTCCGGCGGGGGCGTCCTGGCGTGAGGCGGCGCCGGAAAACCGCGTCCGTCATGTCGGAGGGATAACAGGGCTCGCGATCCGGACGGTCGCTGGCATTCCTGAACCGGTGAGCGAGGCAATCACACGACCAGGCGGCCGAGTTGGACTCCACCGGCAAGACAGCGCAAGACTGCAACACAGGGCCTCCTGGGCATCGGACTTCGACAATCCCGAGCTGACCAGGAGGCCCTGCCTTCATGCGCACACTGGCCGCAGATCACTCCACCGTGGCTCCCCGCTCGAACCGATGCCCACCATGATCGGTACGACAACGGCTTCTCATGCCGCAGGCGTGTTGCTGCCGTGAACTTCGCGGGGTTGTAATCGCGGGGTGCCTCGAACCCCGCCGTCCGGCGCAGACACCGAATTGATCAAGACCCTCGCGGACGGCAGCGTCACCGTGACGGTGCCCCAGCTGGAGCGCTGGCGCACGGCCGGGCTCCTTGCGCGCCACCCCCGCAGCGGTCTCGGCCGGGGACGCGGCAGCAGCTCCGTGCTCCTGCCGGCCACTGTGGCGCAGGCCGAGATGCTCGCCCGCACCACCCGCCAGGGCCGCGCCCCGGCCTCCCTCGCCGCCGGCCCTCTCCTGCCGAGACTGCGGGACTCATCACCCGCCGCGCTGCGCGAGGCCGTCACCGCGGCCCTGCGCCGTTCCATCGCCGAGCTCACCGCCCACACGCCGGGCACCAGCCTGTCGGGCGAGGCGGCGGACGACGCACGCGCCGAGGCCCTGCTCGCCACTGCTCACCGGCACGCCGAGAGCGCGGCCGGAGGCCTGCTGGAGTCCCACACCTTCCTCCTCGACATGGCCGCCGAGCAGCACGTGGACACCCACGGCATCCCGCGGATACCCGAGTGGAAACACCCCGGGCCACCTGCTGGCGGCCGGACTACGGCTCTTCGCCGGCGGACCAGACGCCATCGGACCGGACGAGATCGCGGAGGCCGTGGGCCACGCCCTCGGTCTGCCCGAGGAGAAGATCGACGACATGGTGGGCTCGGCCGCCGCCCACGAGATCGAGGCGCTGCACCGTGGCGAGAACCCGTGGCCCCCGCCCGCCGCTGCCCTCGATGCCGAGTCGATGATCGTGGCAGTGGCCGTGGCGTCCGACGAGGAACTGCTGCGGGCAGCCCGGGCGACGCTCACAGCCACCAGCTTGCAGACGGTGGCCATCCTCGGCAGCGTTCTCGGCCTCGCGTCCGAGGAGCCGACAGAGCCAGGGGAGGCGGTCCCATTCCGGATGAAGCCGGAGGGCGTGCTGCGAATGCTCCGCCACCCGGTCTGGTGGCTCTGGGGGCAGTTCGTCACCTTCGGCTCGCTCCAGCGCGAGGAGGACCTCGCCGCCAGGATCGCGCTGGCCCTCGCACCGGGGCGCACGCCGGCACCGACGCGCTCGAGACCTATGCACGCTTCCTGCACACCGAACTCGGCCTCCCTGACGAGCACCTGCACGATCACGAGGAAGCCCGCACCCGCCCGTAGGCCGATCGCTGTCCTGCGGGCGGGCATTCGAGCGAGTCTGCCTCCAGCCGACCGGACGCCGCCGTATCGTCGAGGGCGCAGGGCGACGTGCTGCCGCCGCTGCCCCTTGGATGCCCGGCCCGGCCGCTCCCCCCGTGCGGCCGGGCCGCGTTGCACCGGGAGAGGTGTCCTGAAGGCGGCGGTGCAGGGCGCGACAGGCGGCGCGGCAAGACGCGAGTTCAAGGCCAGTCTGACCGGCGACGATGCCAGTGGTGCGGGCTTCGGCGCGCAGCACCTCGATTGTGTGGGCGCCGGACGCTTGCGTGGCGTTCCCGCTCCACGAACTGCGCCAAGGCCGCCGAGCCCTGCTGGAAGCGGTCCGTGCGGGACACCTTCGGCCGGGCCGCAACCGCCGCCCGCGCCGCGGCCGGCTCCTGGTCCGCGGCGATGCCGATCGCCGCGAGCAGGTCCTGCTGTTCCTGGTCGAGCTGAGCGAAGCCGGCCCGCTGCGCCCGCACCCACCGGCCCGACTGCTCGTACCCGAACTCGGTCTCCATCGGCAGGTCGGCCCAGTCGACCTGGCCGTCGCACTCCAGCCACCACTGCCGGGCGGTGGCGTGGGTGCGCTGCCAGGTGATCGGCCAGCTCGGGCACCACCACGGGTCGATCTCCTCCAGCGCCGCCCTGCGTTCCGGGTCGAGTGCCCCCGGCTCACCCGCCGGCACCGTGGTGGTGTGCTGCGACATCCACGGCGGCAGGGGTGCGGTCCGCCCAGCCCTACCGGGGGCCTTCGCCGACACTGGCGGTGTCCTGGAGCTCGCCTACTGGCTGGGTATCCGCTCTCTCGCCCCGACTACCTGGGCTACCACGCTGCGCACCGGCGACGACGCGGCGCCGACGGCTCGGTTTCGGGCAGTGATCATGGTATCCCTGAGGGGCACTCGGCTGGTGGTCAGGCCGGCGGGGCTCCGGCTCGGAGGCGTTGGAGTTTGTCGAGTCCTTCGATGCCCTCTTGGACGTAGGCGGGCAGGCGTTGTTCGCGGGCGAGGTCGACGGCCTGTTGGAAGGCGGCGGCGGCTTCGTCCCACTGGCGGAAGTGGAGGTGGGTGCGGCCCGTGATCAGCAGGCAGTCGGTGGTGCTCTTGAGGTTGCCGAGTTGCTCGTTGATGTGGAGGGCCTCGTCGAGGGCGGCCAGGGCCTCGTCGCGGCGCCCTAGTGCTCGTAGGCTGTCGCCGAGGTTGGCCAAGGCCACGGCGGTGTTGTACAGGTTTCCGTGTCGTCGCCAGATTCCGGCCGCTCGCCGGAACCCGGCCTCGGCCGATGCAAAGTCCGCCATTTTCAGGTGGACCGCAGCCATGGTGGTCAGCATGACGCTGTCCTCCCTCGACGCCTCGTCGAGTTCGAGGGCCCGCCGGGCGTACGCCAGTGCGGCCTTGCCGTCGCCGAGCTGGTTGTGGAGGGCGGCGAGATTCTTGAGGATGCTGGTCGTGACGTTGTCACGGCCGGCCCGTTCGGCCCTTTCGAGGGCGGCCGTGAGAGCGTCGGAGGCCTCTGGATAGCGGTCGGAACTGCCGTGGACGACGCCGATCCGTTCGAGCATCAGGGCCTGGCCCAGAAGGTCATCTTCCCGCTCGGCGGTGCGCAGAGCCAGCTCGCGGCATTCGTCGGCTGCGCCGGTCCACCAGTCGGCGGTCATGTGGCATGTGAGACCGGAGGCGATCCGCCAGGCGAGGTCGGGGCGGGAGGAAGCGGCGGCCTGACGGACCACTGCAGTGATGTTGCTCAGTTCCTGGGTGCACCATGCCGTCACCTGCGGACCGTCGGCGAAGTCGGGCGGCGCCGCAGCGGGCTCCTCCGTCAGGACGGCGAAACGCCATACACCCGGGAGCAGGGTGCGTGCGGCGTTCTGCAGCGCGGCGCAGTACCAGACCATGAGCCGTACCTGCGCGGTGTCGCGGTCCTCGCGACTCTCCTCTGCGAGGGCGCTCTCCGCGGCGAACTCGCTCAGCAGGTCGTGGAAGCGGTACCGCAGGGGCTCGGGGCTCTGCAGCAGTTGGAAGTCGACCAGAGTCTCCAGCAGTTCGGCCGTGACGTGTTCCGGGCGCTCCGCCAGCGCCGAGGCCTGCTTGATACCGAACATCAGCCCCGGCCACAAGCCCAGCAACCGGAACAGGCGGGCCGCATCGCGTTCCACGGGGTCATCGCTGTCTCGAAGGGCCAGATAGCTGGAGGCCAAGGTGGTTCGCACGGACAGGTGCCCCGCCGCGAGCGTGCGCAGCCGTGCCCCGTCGCCGGTCAGCAAGTCGGCCAGGAGGCCCAGGGACCAGGAGGGCCGAGAACAGAGTCGTGCGGTGGCAATCCGCAGGGCCAGCGGCAGCCCGCCGCAGGCCGCGAGGAGCCGCAGAGCGCTGTTCGGCTCGGCGTTGACGCGCTCGGCACCGCACACCCGGGCCAGCAGGTCGCGCTGCTCGTCGACGTCCAGCGGCTCCAGAGGTACGTGGACGGCGCCCGGCAGGTCGGTCAGTGTGGTTCGGCTGGTGATGAGCACGGCGCAGTGGCCGTGGCCGGGGAGCAGGGGGAGCACCTGTTCGGCGTCACGGGCGTTGTCCAGAACCAGGAGGACCCGGCGGTTGGCCAGGACGCTGCGCAGGCGGGCGGAGCGGTCGTCGGTGTGCGTGGGTAGCGGAGTGCCTCGCAGCTCGGAGTCGAGATCTCCCAGGAAGCGCGCCACGACGTCGTGTGCTTCGCGCGGTTCGGCATTGCCGAAGCCGTGCAGGTCGACGTAGAGCTGCCCGTCCGGGAAAAGGTGTCGTACCCGGTGCGCGGTATGGACGGCCAGGGCCGTTTTGCCGACGCCGCCCATGCCGGACACGGCCAGCACACAGGTGCCTGCGCTGGAAGCGGCCGCTTCCAACCGGCTCGTGAGCGCGGTCAGTCCGTCGGCGCGGCCGGTGAAATCGGAGATATCTGCTGGGAGCTGTGCCGGAGCAGGCCAGGAGGCCGGTTCTGCTTCTGCCGGCTCGGGCGCCGTCGGACACTCCGGTGCGGCGGCCGGGCCGGCGACGCCCTGGGGGACAGCAGCGGTAGGCGCCGGCGGCTGCAGGAAGTCCGGGTCTGCCTGCAGGACCCGCTGGTGCACGGTGCGAAGGGCCGGCCCCGGGTCGACGCCGAGCTCCTCGGCGAGGCGGGCCCGGATGCCCTCGAAGGCTTCGAGCGCGTCGGCCTGCCGGCCGTTGCGGTACAGCGCGGTGACCAAGTGGGCGTGGAGGCCCTCGTGCAGCGGATTGAGGGCCGCCCAGCGGGTGAGCTCCACGAGTGCGCTCGCGTGCCGGCCGAGGCTCAACTCGGCCTCGAAGAACCACTCGGCGGCCTGGAGCCGCGCCTCCTCGAAGGACCGGACGGACGGGAGCGCTTCCTCGGCCAGCAAGGGAAGCTCACCGAGCGGCGTGCCTCGCCACAGGCCGAGCGCGCACCGCGCAGAGCCACTGGCACCGTGCCAGTCGCCCTGTCGGCGCGCGGTGTCGGCGGCGGCGACCGCCTGGATGAACTCCTCGGTGTCCAGCTCGGCCGGGCCGATCCGCAGCAGGTAACCGGACGGCACGGTCTGCAGGCGATCGCCGCCGTGCGGGCCGAGGACCCGGCGCAGCCGGACGACCTGGTTGCTGAGCGCCGTCGCAGCCGTGGGCGGCGGACTGTCGCCCCACAGCGCGCTGGTCAGCCGTTCGCGAGACACCGGCCGGTTCGGTGCCAGCAGCAGCGCTGCGAGCAGAGCGCGGCCGTGGGCCGAGGCCAGTGGGACCGCAGCGCCCGACTCGTCCTGGATCAGCAGATCGCCCAAGAGACCGAACCGCACGTACCACCCGCCCCATAGAACCTGAACGGCCTCCCTCGGAGCACTCGAATGAGAACTCAGGCCGCATGAAGATCCGATTATCCATCCGTTGTCGCGACGTTGCCGCACGAGTCTCAGACCACGGACGGGCATTGTCGATCCGTTTGAGGGCCCCACGACGATCGTCGGGTCGGCGAGCGCGGGACACCCGGGTCATCCCCACAGGCCGCGCCGCCTGGAAACACCCGCAGCGTCCCGCCTTACCTCTCACACACAAGGAGCTCGCACCCGTGCCAGCAAGGACCATCGCCACGTCGTCCAAGACTTCCAAGCTCGCCGCCACCCTCCTGGCCACCGCCATCACGGTCAGTGGGGCCATAGCGACCACCGCGCTCACCACTACCGCTGCGCACGCCGTCGGCTCGTCCAGCGTCGGCGGCCAGATCACTCGGAGCGAGGTGCTGGCGCGTGCGCAATCTTGGGTCGACCAGGGTGTGCCGTACAGCCAGAGCTCCTACTGGAGCGACAGCAATGGCAAGTACCGCCAGGATTGCTCGGGACTCGTCTCGATGGCCTGGCACATCAACACGGCAGGAACCAACTTCGGGTTCACTACCGACACGGCCGGGCCGTACGAGACGCAGTTGGCCAGCCTCGACGATCTCCAGCCGGGCGACGCGATCAACAACATCTCTACCCACATGGTGTTGTTCGCACGCTGGACGGATTCGAGCCGCACGGCCGCAGTGATCTACGAGGAGGCACACGCCGGGACGACTGCGCGGACCCGGACAATGTACAAATCCGAAATGACCGATGGCGGATTCAAGCCGTTCCGCTACAACAACATCGTCGGCGGCGTGACGAAGTCCACTGCTGGTGTGTACCGGTCGTCGAACTCGGTGTTCTACGTCAGCGACACCAGTGGTGCGATGAGCGGCTATGCGGGATTCGGCGCGAGCGGCGACGTCCCGCTGACCGGCGACTGGAACGGCGATGGCAAGGACACCTTTGGCGTGTACCGGCCCTCCGACCAGACCTTCTACCTGACCAACGACAACTCGTCGGTGGCGGTCGCCCGGAAGTTCGGCAACCCGGACGACGTACCCGTCGTCGGTGACTGGGACGGCAACGGCACCGACACCATCGGCGTGTACCGGCCCTCCGACCAGACCTTCTACGTGTCGAACGACAACGCGACCGTGGCGTACGCGCTGAGGATGGGCGTCCTGGGCGACAAGCCGATCGTCGGTGACTGGGACGGCAACGGCACCGACACCATCGGCGTGTACCGGCCCTCCGACCAGGCCTTCTACCTGACCGACTCGACCACCTCGGCGACCGTGCAGCACTCCATCAGGTTCGGCAACCCCGGCGACGTTCCGATCAAGGGCGACTGGGACGGCACCGGCACCGACAAGGTCGGCGTCTACCGGCCCGCCTACTCCGACTTCTACGGCGCCGCCAAGGATTCCAACACCGTCATCTACAGCGCCCGCTTCGGCAACCCCGGCGACACCCCCATCGTCGGCCAGTGGTAGTCATGCGCCCTCCCGAACGTCGTCACCGACTTGTACGGCCGACCCGCTGGCCGCCGCCGCTAGACGCGCGAGTGCCGGCGACGACTGCCAAGGCGCTGACCTGCAGCACCGCCATGAACAGGTGGCGCACCTCTTGCGCGGCCGCGACATGCGGACTCACGCGATCACCAGACCTTTGAACCCGGGGTCTGGACGCTCCGGAAGGGAGCGTCCAGACCCCGGTTGACCTTCAGAAGCCGTTGTCTTTCCGAGAATGATGGGCGCGTTTCCGCTGGTCAGACATGGGGCTGGTGCTTCAGCGGCAGGGACGGGGTGTCGTTTCGACTCTTCGGTGGAGGTGCTGGGATGCCGTCGGTGATGGGGTTGCTGGAGGAACGCGAACGCGCCGCCCGGCAGCGGGTGGAGGCTCTTCAGGCCGAGCTGCGGGAGGCGGAGGCCGTGTGGGAGCGGTTCGTGATCGCCCGCGAGACGGTGGGCGAGGTCCTGGCGGAATCTCCCGGCGGCAAGGAGGTGGCGCGGGCCGTGGTGGACGGTGAGCGGCCGGCGCCGATCGCGGCAGCGGTGCCGGGGTCGGTGGTGCCGCACTGGCGGGAGGGGTTCGCTCCGACGGTGCTGGCGCCGGACTATCGGCGGATCATGGACGTCCTGGACGACGGGAGCGGGACGGTCGGCGGGGCGATGGACTGTCGCCAACTCGCGGCGGCACTTGGGCTGGAGGTGGTTCCCGGGAAGGTCGAGGGGGTGCGGTCGAAGGCGAAGCGCCTGGCCGCGCGGGGCTGGCTGGCCGAGGGACGCCCGGGGCTGTTCAGCGTGCCCGCCGGGCGAGTCGGCGGCTCATGACCATGCTCATCGACCAGCGGATCATCGCCTCGGACGTGTCGGTGCGGCCCTCGTGGTCGCGGGCCAGGCGGCGTGAGTGCATCAGCCGGGCGAACGTCCGCTCGACCAGCCACCTCTTCGGCAGCACCACGAAGCCCGTGGTGTCGTCGTTGCGTTTGACCACGCTCAGCGCGACGCGCAGGACGTCGCGGGCGAGGTCGACCAGGCGTCCGGTGTAGCCGCCATCGGCCCACACGATCGTGATGCGCCAGTGCCGCTCGCGCAGCCGGGCCAGCAGCGTCCCGCCGGCCTCGCGGTCGGTGACCGACGCCGCGGTGACCATCACCGCCAGCAGCAGGCCGAGGGTGTCGACCACGATGTGCCGCTTGCGGCCGTTGACCTTCTTCCCGCCGTCGAATCCCCGTGTGGCGGCCGGCACCGACGCGGCTGCCTTCACCGACTGGGCGTCGATGATCCCCGCTGTCGGCTCCCGATCCCGGCCCGCTGCTTCACGGACCCGGTCGCGCAGCCGGTCGTGGAACTCGGTGACCAGGCCCTTGTCCCGCCAGCGCCGGAAGAAGGCGTAGACGCGGTCCCATGTGGGGAAGTCCGCGGGCATCGCCCGCCAGGCGATGCCGCCCGCGACCAGGTAGCGCACCGCGTCCACCATCTGCCGGTGGCAATAGCCCTCCGGCTGCCCACCCCTGCCCTCCAGCCAGCCCGGCACCGGCAATGCATCGCGCACCACCGCCCACTCCGCATGGCTCATGTCCGAGGGATACTTCGGCCGTCTGTACGGACGATCCCCGGCATTCCCGAACCGGTGAGCGAGGCAATCACACTCCCGGGCAGCCGAGTTGGATCCAGCCGGTGCGAGGGCGTACAACAACGACAACAGGGCCTCCTGGCGTGCTCACGGTCTCGACAACCCCGAGCTGCACCAGAGGCCCTGTCTTCATGCACGGCACGCGGCAAGATCACCCGACCGAGCTGTTCCAGTCGAACCCACGTCCACCAAGATCGATAGAGCAACGGTCACTTAGAGATCATCTCATTTGGGCGGTTGAGTAGGCTGCGGGGCGTGACGATCGTGGAGCGCCTGGTGCCGGACGCGTTGTGGGAGCTGTTCCAGTTGGTGGTGCCGACGGCTCCGGTGCGCCCGCAGGGCGGTGGCCGACGTCGGTACGGGGACCGTGAGGTGCTGGCAGCGATCGTGTTCGTTGCGACATCGGGCTGCACGTGGGCCCAGCTGCCGCAGTGCTTCGGCCCGTCCGGCCCGACGGCTCACCGCCGCTTCACTGAGTGGAGCAAGGCCCGAGTGTGGGCCAAGCTCCACCGGGTCCTCCTGGACGAACTCGGCTCCAGGGGTGAGCTGGACTGGTCCCGGTGCGCGGTCGACTCGGTCAACATGCGGGCCCTGAAAAGGGGGAACTGACGGGTCCGAATCCTGTCGATCGGGGCAAGTACGGGTCGAAGATCCACTTGCTCACCGAACGCACCGGTCTGCCCCTGTCGCTCGCGATCTCGGGAGCCAACGTCCACGACAGCCAGGCCCTGATCCCTTTGACCGACGCCATCCCACCGATCCGCTCTCGGCGCGGACCCAGGCGACGCCGACCCGGCAAACTGCACGGCGACAAAGCCTACGACCACCGGTTCATACGCTCCTACCTGCGCCGTCGGCAGATCACGGCCCGCATCGCCCGACGTGGCGTCGAGTCCTCCACCCGCCTCGGCCGGCACCGCTGGGTAATCGAGAGGACCGTGGCCTGGCTCAACGGCTTCCGCCGCCTCCACCGCCGCTACGAGTACAAGGCCGACCACTTCGCCGGGTTCGCCAGCATCGCCGCGGCTCTCATCTGCTACCGGCGCGTCGCACGGCAGACGTGACGCCGGCCTGCCGCTACGGGACGTTCCAGGCGGAGATGACCGGCTGCCCGTGCTCAATGGCCAGGAAACTGAGAGAGCCCGGGTGCGGGTGGCCGAGCAGGCGGGCGGCGGACGCATCGAGCCCGAGCCAGCGCACGGCGATCACTCGCGCCAGATGACCGTGCGCGACCACGGCGACATCGCCCCCGCCCAGCAACGGCCGAATCCGGTCCAGCACCGCGTCCGTGCGCGCGGCCACCTGCTGGAGCCGCTCGCCAGGATGGGCGGCATCCCCGGCAATGACACCGTCCCGCCACAGGTCCCAGCCCGGCCGCGTCCCTTGGATCTGCTCGGAGGTCAGCCCCTCGTAGCCGCCGTAATCCCACTCCACCAGGTCCGGATCAGGCTTGACACCAGTCAGGCCCGCAAGCTCGGCCGTCCGCATCGCACGACTCAGCGGGCTGCTGAACACAGCGGCCAGACGGCGCTGGGCCAGCCTCGGAGCGAGCGCCCTGGCTGCGGCCTCACCCGCATCGGTCAGCGCAACGTCGGTGCGGCCGGCGTGCTGGCCCGACAGGCTCCACTCGGTCTGGCCATGCCGGACAACTATCAACTCTCCCATGGCCGTGCACGATATCTGATGACCCGTCGGCCAGCCCCGGAGGTCAATTCATGGAGAGCACGGTCCGGGACGCGCGGAGCCTGACATGACCGAACCCATCCTCGCCAGCCAGCCAAATGAGATGACTTATTAGGCCAAGGCTGAAGCGTACGACCGAAACTCGTCGACTTCACCTATGCGGCGGGGTTCGTGGGCAGGAGCCGGGCGAGCCAGTCGGTGCGGGTTCGGCGGGCTGTGGCCGAGATGGGTGCCTGCGGGTACAGGGCGTCGAATCCGTGGAAGCCGCCTGCCCAGACGTGGAGTTCGGCCTGGCCGCCGGCCGCCCAGATGCGGGTGGCGTAGTCGGTGTCCTCGTCGCGGAAGACTTCGGCGGAGCCGGTGTCGATGTAGGTGGTCGGCAGGCCCGCGAGGTCGTCGGCCAGGGCGGGTGAGACGTATGCGGGTACCTCGTCGTCGGTGAGGTCGCCGAGGAGGCAGCGCCATCCGAATCCGTTCATCTCGCGGGTCCAGACGCCGGGCCCGTTCGAGTACTGGAGGCTGGAGGTGGTGGTGTTGCGGTGGTCGAGCATGGGGCCGATCAGGACTTGGGCGGCGATCGGCGGGGTGCCGAGGTCGCGGGCCAGCAGGGTGACGCCGGCGGCGAGGCCGCCGCCCGCGCTGGCGCCTGCGACGATGATCCGGGCGGGGTCGATGCCGAGTTCGGCGGCGTGGTCGGCGATCCAGAGCAGTCCCTGGTAGCAGTCGTCGACCGGGATGGTGCCGGTGGACTCGGGCGCGAGCCGGTAGTCGACGGAGACCACGACGGCGCCGAACTCGTCGAGCCACTCCAGCGGGATGTCGATCTGTGAGAAGCGGTCGCCCATGACCATCCCGCCGCCGTGCATCCAGTAGACGCAGGGTGCGGCAGCGGTGCGATCGCTGTTCGCGGGGCTGAAGACGGACAAGGGGATCGGGGTGCCGTCCGGACTCGCAACGGTGACCTCGCGCCGGTCGATAGCGCGACCTTCGAGGAGGGGTTCGACGGGCATCGAGGAGAAGGGGCGTACCTGCGCCAGCACTTCCGGGCTGAGCTGGGACATCAGCGGCATGTCGGCCAGGAGTTCATGCAGTTCGGGATCGAGGGAGGGGCGTGCTGTGGTCATGGTCGTTGCCTCTCGTGGGTGGTGGCGGGACGGTCGGGCGAGCAACGGGGGCCACCTCGGTGGGCACTGAGGCGGCAGAGGCTGGGGTGTGGGGTGTTCGGCGGGTCAGAGGGCGGATTTGCCGCGGACCGGAACGTAGTCGGTGAACTCGGAGTCCTTGGCGAGCAGCGGGCCGATCTGCGCCACGATGGCCTGGGCGGTCCTGCCGGCGAAGACGCGGTGGTGGTCCTCCTCGCTGGTCCAGCCTTCGGCGACGTGGACGACGTCGGGGTCGGACGCGGAGCGGGAGACGAGGTAGACGAGGCAGTATTCGCTCGCGCCGGGGCTGCCCTCGTTCAGTCCGGTCAGCAGCAGGTCGACGAGCTGGTCGCCCATACCGGGCCTGGCGGTCAGGGTGGCGCTGAAGCCGTAGTCGGCAATCATGGATTCTTTCTCTTCCTCTTCGTGATGGAGTGCGGTGATTCCCATTCAAGCCGGTTGAGCTGCGAAAACGTTAGACCGATACTCGTTTTGACTTGCACGATCCTCGCAACCTTGGGAACCACGGCGCGGAATGGTGCTGCAATGGACGCATGTACCTCGAAGAACTCCGCACCCTGCTGGCCCGCCATGCGCGGCCCGACTGGACCACCGCCGTCGACGGCGTCCTCATCTCGAAGGTCGACCGCCCTGATCCGCCGGCGCCTTCGATGTCCGGCACGCTCCTGGCGGTCATCGCGCAGGGTGCCAAACGCCTCGCCCTGGGTGAGAGGGTGTTCGAGTACGGGCCCGGGCAGTACCTGGTTGCATCCGTCGATCTGCCTGTCACAGGGCAGTTCACCCAGGCCGACCCCAAGCAGCCGGCGCTGGGGTTCGGTCTCGTCCTGGAACCGTCCGCCGTTGCCGAACTGCTGCTTGAGGCCGGGCCCGGAGACGCCCCCCGGAGCAGCGGGGGCGCGCCGTCGGGGATCGCCGTCAGTGACGCTCCGGCCGCGCTGCTGGACGCGGTGGTCCGGCTGCTGCGCCTGCTCGACGAGCCCCGCGACCGGGCCGTACTGGCCCCGCTGGTCAAGCGCGAGATCCTGTGGCGTCTGATCACCGGCGAGCAGGGTGCGACGGTTCGCCAGCTCGGCCTGGCCGACAGCAGCCTCAGCCACATCTCGCGGGCCGTGCGCTGGATCCGCGAGCACTACGCGCAGCCCTTCCGGGTCGAGGACGTGGCGCGGCAGTCCGGCATGGGCGTCTCCGCCTTCTACCGCAACTTCCAAGCGGTGACCGCGATGAGCCCCATTCAGTTCCAGAAGCAGATCCGGCTCCAGGAGGCCCGGCTGCTGCTCGCCACCCACCCCGGAGACGTCACCGGAGTCGGCCACCGCGTCGGCTACGACAACCCGTCGCAGTTCAGCCGGGAGTACCGCCGCCAGTTCGGCGCGCCCCCCAGCCAGGACGCCGCCCGCCTGCGTCAGGCCGTGCGTGCGCCGGCAGGTCTCCTGCCCTGAGCTGGGTGGGCATTACTGGAGGATCGTGCAAGGAGTAGCGAGGATAGTTCTACTATCTCCGCAGGTCAGAACGATTCAATGGGATTACCGGTTCTCCCGTGGAGCAGGAAAATGCCTGCCCACCCGTATGGATCCCACCACATCGCATAGGGGCACAACATGAAGACAGTTCTGATCACTGGTACCTCATCCGGGTACGGGCGGGAGACCGCCCTCTACTTCCACTCGCAGGGGTGGAACGTCATCGCCACGATGCGGACGCCGCGTCCAGGCGTCCTTCCTGAGTCGGACCGGCTCCGTGTCATCGAGCTCGACGTGACCAGGCCCGAGAGCATCACCGCCGCGTTCGAGGCCGAGGGCCCTATCGATGTCCTGGTCAACAACGCGGGCGTGCCCTCGATCAGCGTGTTCGAGGGCACCCCCATGGCCCGAGTGCGGGAGGTCTTCGAGACCAACACGTTCGGCGTGATGGCGATGACGCAGGCGGTGCTGCCCCAGTTCCGCGAGCGTGGCTCCGGCGTGGTGGTCAACGTGACCTCGAGCGTGGTGCTGGGGCACATGCCGCTCTCGGCCGTCTACAAGGCGAGCAAGATGGCCATCGAGGGGTTCACCGCATCCCTCGCGCTCGAGCTCGCGCCGTTCGGTGTGCAGGCGAAGACGGTCGAGCCGGGCGCCTGCCTGACGACGAACTTCGCGGCCAACGCGACGAAGGGCGCCTCCTTGGACGAGCTGGTCCCGGCGCCCTACGCGCCATGGGCGAAGAAGGCCATGGGCGACTTCACGGGCCAGGACCTGTTCACCAAGGAGAGCGACGTCGCCGAGACAGTGTGGCGAGCCGTGCACGACACGACCGGCCAGCTGCGATTCCCCGCCGGCCCCGACGCGGTCTCGCTCTCCCAGGCGAAGTGATCAACCAGCAGGCAAGGTCACGCCGCACTGATGCCAGGAGCCGGCCCCGCGCCCACCCACCGGGTCGGCTCGCCGTCGGGCGCTCACCCCGATGAACGGGCACCTGACCAACGACGAGAAGCCGGACCGGTTCGCCCTGGGCCACGGTCACCGCCGGGACGCCGTCTACGACCGGCCGCCTGCCGGCAGAAGGCGTACCGGGCACGCTGGGCCGCCGAGCGGATCCGCGAAGCCGTAACAGCTCCGGCCGGCGTCACGGCTCCCGTACCCCTCTCCGGGGCCTGGCCGGCGCAGACGCCTAGGTTGAGGGGCCGGGCGCGTGTGTTGTGGGTGCAGCGCCCGGCCTTGGTCGACTCGGGAGAGCCGAGACGGGTGCCGGCCCAGTCCTCGGCGACGCCGATGGGGGAGTTCGTTGCCGGGCCCGTGGTTGCAGTGGCTTCGGCGACGTCGGTGAGGTCGAGGACGATGAGGGACCCGCTGGCGGCGCTGCGTCGGTCGCTGCTCGAACACTCGGCCTCGACCGGACCGTCGGTAGCGGGTGGTGCAGGGGCCGGGCTGCGGACAGGCGTGAAGTCGGCGATGTGCCGGCCGTGCGCAGGTCAGGAACGCGGCCGCAGCAGAGCGGCCGTAGGCCGGGGGATCCGGCTGATCACCGAGCCGATCAGGGTGCCGACGCTGACGCCGAACAGGGCGGACACCGCGGCGAGGACGGCGTGCGCCCCGTTGCCGACCTCGATCTGTGCGGTGTTGAGCAGGCCGAGGGAGCCGGGCACCACGACCCAGAACGCGGGGAGGTACAACACCTGCCACGACGGGCCGTGCGGCAGCCAGTGCGCGACGGTGGCCGCGGCCGCGGCGGTGATCGCGCCGGCCAGGCCGCCGAGTGCCGCGCCGTTGGCGGAGGTCACCGGTACCGCGACGGCGGCCGTGACCGCGATCACCGCGACGATCCACGGGATGGCCGGCGGCGGGGCGTTGATGTTGATCACGAGTCCGGCCACGGCGAGCGCCAGTCCCAGGCAGATCACCCACCAACTCGGCGTTGCTACCCGGGTGTTGGCCAGCGCGGAGGCGGGAACGCCGGTGGCGGCGGCAGCACTCACCACACCGGCGAGAAAGAGCGCCAGCTGCACGGAGCCGGACACCAGCCTGGCCGTCCCCGCGCTGGCCGCACCTGCGGCGATCTCCGAAAGCCCGGTCACCAGCAGCGCGCCCGGCAGCAGTATCGCCAGGGTGGCGACGATCGTGCGCAGCGGCCCGTCCAGCAGCGACGCCCGGGCGGCCCCCAGCACCAGGACGGAGACCAGGAAGCCGGCGGTGACCGGCAGCAGCGGTCGCAGCAGCGGCAGCCGGCGGGCCGTCATGGTCAGGCCCACCACGATCAGCGAGCCGATGGCGGCGGCGAGGACGTTCACCGCCACCGGTTGCAGGAAGAGACAGAGCCCCACCCCGACCGGCAGCATCCCGAGGTCGGCGACCCAGGTGGGCCAGCGGGCAGGCGCCCGGCGGATCGCGTCCAGATCGCACAGCGCCTGGTGTCCGTCGAGTGTGCCCGCGCGCAGCCGGTGGACCACGTCGAGGATGTCGGCCGTCTGCTCGAACCGCAGTGCGGGACCGGTGGGCTCGAGCACGGTCGCGTCGTCCGCGCCCAGCGCGACGAACAGTCCGGTGGTGAAGGCAGCGACCCGGACATCGGGCGCTCCCAGCGCCCGCCCGAGCCCGCGCAGCTCCTCCTCCACGTCGTGGACGGGCAGGCCGCCGCTCAGCAGGGCAGCACCCAGTTCGAGCAGGAGACGGCGGCGCGGGTCGGCCGGGGAGTCGGGACCCCCGTCCGGTGGAAACGTGCTGAACATGGCGCGATGGTCGCATACCTGCCGGATTTCATCTCATTCGGGTGCTGGGCCCGCTGTGGCGGTGATGCGGACCCGGCAGCGCCAGACACGGCCGTGGGCCACCGTGTCCGCTCTGGCCCACGACCGCCGGCCACGTCATCGCTGTCAGTGGTCGACGCCTGCCGAATCGCGACGGCGTCGAAGACATTCGAAAGGACTCGCTGCCGGCGCGAAGGAGTGAGTGGCGGCCATCGGTGGGGTAGCGGGCTCGCTCGCCGCGCATGTCATCATCCGCACCGACGTCCGGCAGCTCCGGCGGCCTCATGAGGGAGCGATCAAGAACGGTGCAGAGCAGCGCCGATGACGGCTCGGTGGCTCTCGCATGACGATGTCGGGCAGGACCGCCGTCACCACCGCTGACCTACCGTTTCCTGAGCGTGCCGCAAGGACGCTGGCGAAGCCACCCGCGCCGCAGGCGACCGGCAAGGCTCCAGGGCTCGGCGGCGTCTACGCCAAGATGTTCGACACCCAGGCCGCCGCCTACCGCAGCGGCACGACCCCCGGACAGGACCCGTGGAACCTGCCGGGAGACCCACGGGCGGCCGCCTCGAGGACGATCACCTGCCACGAACGGTCACCGGGCCGCCGTCTGCACCTCCCGCCAGTCCGGCCGATGCCGACACAGTCGTCGACCTGGGCGGGGAGGCTGACATGGCCAGCCGTCAATAGGACACGGTCTAATGCATAGCCACTTCACCCCCCGACCCCGTGTTCGCTGGGGATACCTCTCCTCGATCGCGCTGCGCACTATGACCGCCGTCGGCCTCGCGTTTGCGGGGATCGGGAAGCCCCCGGCGGAGCATGCAGCACAGCCCCCGGCGGAGCACGCAGCACAGCCCCCGGCGGAGCCTGGAGCAGAGTCCCCGGCGGCGCCCGCCTCGGGCGAGCCGGATAGCGGCCTGGACGACGGGACCTCCCCGAAAGGAGGGGCGGCCGTCGCCGCAGTCGATCAGCCAGTGGTTCTTCGCGTCGAATTCGGCCATGTCGCGGACGGTGCCCCAGATACAGGCGTCGTCGCTGCAGTGCCAGGCGCCATATACCTGGAGCGGGGTGCCCGCGGCGGCCGCGGCCGGCGGTCCGACGGGTACGAGTGCCGCGCCCAGCAGCGCGGTGGTGCCGATGATCGTGCGGAGCCTGTTGGACGGAATGCGCGTGCAACGCCTCCAGGCGGACGGGACGGCCCCGGGGCGGATCGCAGCATGAGGTGTGGACCACGTGTGGTCAACGGGGCGGATGACGCCGGTGGGCCGGGGTGTGACATGTCGTCAAGCCTTTAACAGCCCCCGCTACACGATGCACATCCCGCCAGTGGCGTGACGCACCGCACACTGGGCCGACTCCGCGCGCTGCGGAGCCTTCTCGCGCCGCCCCCGCACGTTCCGCCCCGAGGGAGTTGCCTGTGTCCACCGTCGAGCAGTCCACCGCCGTCCAGGACCCACCGACCGTCCAACGCCTCAAGGCGAACTCCGTCGGACTGACCGGCGTGATCTTCATGGCGCTGGCGACAGCCGCACCGATCACCGCGATGACCGGCAACCTGCCGGTGATCGTCGGCGGCGGCAACGGCGTCCACGCGCCGGCCGGCTTCCTCTTCGTCACCCTGGTGCTGACCGTCTTCACCATCGGCTACGTGGCGATGGCCCGGCACATCACCACCGCCGGCGCCTTCTACGGCTACGTCTCGCACGGCCTGGGCCGGGTGGTCGGCATGGCGTCCGGCCTGCTCGCGATCCTCGCCTACGTGGTGTTCGAGGCCTCGATCGTCGGCATCTTCGCGTACTTCGGCCAGCAGGCCGTGGAGTCGCAGTTCGGCGTGGACCTGCCCTGGCAGGTGTTCGCGCTGGCGATGCTGGCGATCACCTCGATCCTGTCGTACTTCGACCTGGAGGTGGCGTCGAAGATCCTCGGCGTCTTCCTGGTCGGAGAGGTGCTGATGCTGATCCTGCTGGCCGGCTCGGTGCTGGCGCACGGCGGCGGCCCGGACGGTCTGCACCTGTCCTCGCTCAACCCCACCGGCGCCTTCGCCGGGATCAACGCCGGTGTCGGCCTGTTCTTCTGCTTCTGGTCGTGGATCGGCTTCGAGTCGACCGCGATGTACGGCGAGGAGTCCCGCAACCCGAAGCGGATCATCCCGCGCGCCACCCTGCTCGCGGTGGTCCTGCTCGGCGTGCTCTACACCTTTGTCTCCTGGATGGTGCTGAGCGGCAACGGCCCGGCCAAGTCCCTCGACATCGCCACTGGTTCGAGCCCGCTCGACCTGTTCCTCGCCCCCGCCCAGCAGTACCTGGGCCACTGGGCGGTCACCGCCTTCCAGTGGCTGATGGTGACCAGCGCCTTCGCCTGCGGCATGGCCTTCCACCAGTGTGCCTCCCGCTACCTGTACGCGATCGGCCGCGAGGGCTTCCTGCACCCGGCCCTGGGGCGCACGCACGCCAAGCACGGCTCTCCGTACATCGCCTCCTTCACCCAGACCGGCATCGCGCTGGCGATCACCGTGGCCTTCTGGGTGACCGGCCAGGACCCGTACGTCAGCCTCTACACCCTCACGGCGATCCTCGGCACGCTCGCCCTGCTGGTGGTGCAGACCCTCTGCTCCTTCGCGGTGATCGCGTACTTCCGGCGCAACCACCCCGAGTCGCGGCACTGGTTCCGCACCTTCACCGCGCCGCTGCTCGGCGGCCTCGGCATGATCGCCGCGATCGTGCTGCTGGTGATGAACCTGGACACCGCCGCCGGCGCCGCCTCCAAGATCCTCTTCTTCAGGTTCATCCCGTGGATCGTCGCCGCGGTGTTCCTCGGCGGCATCGCCCTCGGGCTTTGGATGAAGGCCAGGAACCCCGAGAAGTACGAGGTGATGGGCCGTCTCGTCGTCGAGAACGCCCAGGAGCGCGAGGACGAGGAGCCCGCGCCGGCCGCAGTCTGACTCACCGCGGTCCGACCCCCGCCGGCCGCCCCCAAGGCCACCTCCCCGCAGTCCGACCCCCCGTTTCGCAGGCTGACCCCACCGAGAACGGAAAGGCTGTCCCCCCACATGGCACGCACCCACCAAGCCCGGCTGATCCGCAACCTCCTGGCCGACCAGGCGGTCGCCGACCGGCTGCGCCTGCCGGCCGACGAGTACCGCGGCCTCCGTGACGAGGCCCGCGCCGAGCCGGACGGCGTCTCCCGCCGCGCGCTGCTCGGCCGGGCCGCCGCCCTCGGCATCGGCCTGACCGGCGCCGCGGCGCTGTCCGGCGGCGCCAAGGCGCACGCGGCACCCGTCACCACCCCGAAGGTCGTCGGCTCGCCGAGGATCGCCATCATCGGCGCCGGCATCTCCGGCCTGAACGCCGCCCTCACCCTCGCCGACAAGGGCGTCGCCGCCACCGTCTACGAGGCCAACCCGACCCGGATCGGCGGCCGGATGTACTCCGGCGGCAGCCCCTCCGGCCCGGGCCTGTGGAACCAGGGCCAGGTCTCCGAATGGGGCGGCGAACTGGTCGACACCGGCCACCACGCCATCAAGAACCTCTGCCAGCGCTTCGGCCTCGGCCTGACCGACGTCGCCGCCGACCTGCCGCCCGGTGCCGAGGGCATCTTCCACTTCAACGGGCACTACTACCCGAAGGACCAGGTCGACAACGACTTCAAGCAGATCTGGCAGTCGATCAAGTCCGACATCCAGGCCGGCGGCTCGGCGCCCACCTGGAACAGCCACAACGCCGCCTCGGTCGCCCTCGACAACCTGTCGATCCGCGACTGGATCAACTCCCGGGTGCCGGGCGGCTTCGGCAGTGACCTCGGCGCCCTGCTGGACTGCGCCTACGCGGTCGAGTACGGCGCGGACACCACCACACAGTCCTCGTACGCGATGCTGGTGATGCTCTCCTGGCAGTCCAGCCCGGGCAACCTCTCCATCTGGGGCGGCTCCGACGAGCGCTGGCACATCACCGGCGGCAACGACCAGGTCCCGCGCGCCATCGCCGCGGCTCTGCCGACCGGCACGGTGCAGATGGGACACACCCTGCAGGCCGTGGTGAAGAACGCCGACGGTAGCCAGACCCTCACCTTCGCCCTGGACGGCGGCGGCACCGAGACGGTGGTCGCCGACCACACCATCCTGGCCGTCCCGCTGCCGATCCTGCAGAGCCACGTCGACCTGTCGAAGGCCGGGCTCGACCAGATGATGAAGGGCGTCCTCGCCCACATGCGGATGGGCGCCTGCACCAAGCTCAACATGCAGTTCACCAACCGGAACTCCTGGTCCGGCACCGGCGTCTGGCCGGGCGTCTCCAACGGCGAGTGCTTCGCCGACCTCCCGTACCAGCAGGCCTGGGACGTCACCCGCGGCCAGGCCGGCAGCAACGGCATCCTGGTCCAGTACGGCGGCGGCAGCCTCGCCCGCGGCCTCACCCCGCCGTCGGCGTTCACCACCGCGTCCACCGCGTACACCCGCAACCTGGTGGACAACTACCTCGGCCAGATCGACTCGATCTGGCCGGGCACCAAGGCCGCCTGGAACGGCAAGGCCACGCTGTCCGCCTGGCACCTCAACCCGTACTCGTACGGCGCCTACTCGTACTGGCCGGTGGGCTACCTGACCACCTACGCGGGCTACGAGGGCACCGCACAGGGCAACCTGCACTTCGCCGGCGAGCACACCTCGTACGACTTCCAGGGCTACATGAACGGCGGCGCCGTCGAGGGCGCCCGGGCGGCGAACGAGGTTCTCGCCGCCATCGGCTGACGGGCGCCCATCAGCGGCAACGGCAACGGGCGGTCCGCCATGCGGGCCGCCCGTTGCCGTTCGATCACGACGTGTCCGACTGGTCGCGCCATGGGTGGATTATCCGACGGAACTGTGTTGTTGACATTGTCAATCGCAGCCAGGTCTGCCCCATTCACCCGCCATTGGCGACAGGCGGACTGGATCCGGTCGCCGCAGGCGGCCACCCTGCACCTGCAGCCTGGTCCGACCCGACTTCTCAGCCCTCGCCACCGGCACCACCAGCCCGTTCCGCTGCCACCCATACACGACCCGACGTACGGCTGGCGCTGACCCGTACCGACCACGCCCAGGGTGGACGCGGATGGCACCACGGGAACGAAGCCGCGCGGAAGTCGGAGTCGTCTCCGGTTACCTGCTGCGCCTCTTGCACGAGAGCATCCCGCGCACCCAGACCCGATTCGCGGAAGACATCGGCCGGGACCTCGGTACCGTCCAGGGCTGGGAGTCCGCCGGCGCCCGCTGGCTACTGACCTCGGCGCTTCAAGGTGATGGCGGTGGGAGGTCGAGGGAGAGTCCGGTCCCGGTGAGGAAGCCGTCGAGGAGGTCCGAGCGGAACTGCAGTCGTTTGAGGCGGTTGCGGACGAGGGCTTCGAGCCGGTCGAGGGCGACGCTGGCGAGGTTCGCCAGACTGCGTTTGACGAGGGCCCACAGGTACTCGACCGCGTTCAGCCCGGGTGCGTATGCGCACTGCCGCTGACTTCATGGGGCCTGGCTCGTTGAGTTGGTGTGGGCGGGATGCCGGCGGGGCCGGGTGTGCAGTTGGTGGACCGGATCGCGCTGGGTGTGCGACGAGGGTGTTTCCACCGGCGCTGGTGGATGAGGTGGTCGACGCGACCGGCGGACGTGAGCTGCGGCGACGCCGGCTGCCGGCGCGGGTGGTGGTCTACTTCGGATGGCCCTTGATCCGCTGGAGGTAGAGCTCCTCGCAGTTCTCGGCCATCCATGTGGTAGCGGGGACATGGTGGATGCTGCTGTCGTGCCGGTCCACCAGGTAAGGCCGCTGCCCAACAAGGCTGTCGCGAACATCACGGGTGCGGGCGTACTCCGCCGAGTTCCAGAAGACGAGCCAGCCGACCGCATGCTCCTCCGCGTCGCATACGGCGAGCTCGCGGAACGGTCCCGCCCATGTCCGCCGCTCTCGGGCCAGCTGGGACTCGACAAGCTCGACGGCGCGTTCCTTCGAAATCACGCTTCAGTCATTCACCGCAGGTCAATCGGGATTCGGGGGGCGTGGCCGCGTCCGCGTCGGGATCTCACGCTTGCTTCCGGTCAGGCGCGCAGGGCCTTGAGGGCCCCGTCGGCGAAGACGGCCGTCCGGTCCTCGAGTGCGGTGAGGGTCTTCTCGTCCGGTGTCTGCTGGAGGCCGGCGTGAACGATGACCTCGATCAGCGCGTTGCCGTCCTGGGCGATCAGCTCCAGCTGTGGGCGGGGGGTGCCGGATCCGACGGTGTTCCGGTAGCGATAAGCGGCCTGGCCCACGCCCTTCACCTCGGAGACCTTGCCTCCGACTGCGAAGGTGGGGTCGTTCCCGAGCTGGGAGGCGTAGCGGCTGCGCGCGTCGGCCGGACCGGGCAGGTAGGTGACGTAGACGAAGACCCTGGATTTCGCGTACGGCGAAGTGTCCTTCCCCCAGTAGGACGCGCGGCACCGGCCCTGCGGCGCGTTTTCGACCTCGCCGCTCGTCGGGACGGGCTTCTCGTCCGGGTCGCCCAGCGGATCCGTCAGGACGTCCAAGGGCAGCGCCGCACAGATGCTCTGCCGCGCGGTGTACTCATGCGCGCTTTCCTTCGCCGGCGCGGCGCTGCCACAGGCCGCGGTCAGCAGCAAGGCCAGCGCCGCCAGGACGGAACGCGACAGGACGCGGCACATCCGATTCCCCTTCTGCTCCGACAGCTGGACGCCGGACCGCCCAGACCGCCGTGGGCGGAGACGCGGCATCGTGAGAAGCCGGTTCCGCCCTCGGCGACTGGACCCCGGCACTCGGCTCCGGCCCACCACCGACACCCGACTCACCGACCTGCTGAGGCGTCACACTCGCTCCGCCAACCCCCGCCACCAGCCGCCGTGGGAACGCAAGATCCACCACCGGCGGGTCGCGCTGCTGAGTGAGCCGATCGGCGCCGCGCCAACCTCCGCACGTGCACGGGCGGGCGCGGCAGGCCTCCTGCCGCTGCGCCCGCCGCCCGGACCGGCGCTGACGGCCCGGCTGTCGGTGAGGTTCCTCCGGCATCAGTCAGCGTGCTCGGCCGGTAGTTGTGCCTGCTGCCGGGGACCAGCCTCGGCAGCAGGCCGTTCTTGCCGGCGCCGGCAAGAACGGCCTGCATCATCGGTACGATGGCGCACGGGTTGACGAGGAGATGGTCAGTGGCGTTGCGAACCGCCCCTACCGGAGCTCAGTTCGCGATGCCGCAGTACTGCTGCTGCTTGCCGATCGCCCGGTACATGCAGTCGGCGTTTTCCAGCAGGAGCAGCACCGCCTCTCGATTGCGGCTGGTCTCCCGGTCGATGACCGAGCCGGGCGGGTAGAAGCCGCCGCCGCTGCTGGAGGTCGGGTACATCTCGAAGGTGTACGCGAAGATCCGGTGCGCGCCCCACAGCCAGTCGTCGATCGACCCGTCGGTGATGTACAGGTCGCTGGACTGCTCGGGGGTGTAGCCGTTGGTGGCGGCCATGGTGCGGCCGAAAGTGGCGAAGGTCTTCGCCTCGTCGGCCGTCATGCCGCTCGCGGTGTCCGCGCTGGTCCAGCCGAACGGCCACAGCACCAGCTCGCTGTAGGTGTGGAAGTCGATGGCCGCGGTGATCTGCTGCTTGCCGCTGACCACCCGGGTGCGGACGAAGTCGGCGACCACCTTGGTCTCCGTTGCGGATTCGGGTGCGCTGCCCCGGTAGGTCTCGCTGGAGGTGGAACCGGAGGAGCCTCCGCAGCAGCCCCACTTGTAGTTCCAGTTCCGGTTGAGGTCGGTGCCGATGTACCTGCTGCCGGTATTGGGTTGTCGGTCCTTGCGCCAGCTGCGGTAGTTGCCGGTCGCGATGTCGTACTCGCCACCGTCCGGGTTGAGGTCCGGGACGATCCAGATCTCCCGACTGTTGACGATGTTCGCGATTCGCGAGTCGCTCGCGTACTTGTCGCCGAACTCGTGCAGCAGGTAGAGCGCCATTTCGACGGTGAGGTGCTCGCGGGCGTGCTGGTGGAAGGTGAACAGTACCTCGGGCTCGCTTTCGTCGGTGGTGACGTTGTCACTCACCTTCACCGCGACGATGTCTCGGCCCTCGTATGACGTACCGATCACCTGCTTGCTCATGATCGATGGGTGGGCGGCGACCACCGCATTGATGTCGGCGGTGGTCTCGGCGTAGTTGTGGTAGGCGGAGTCTTTGCTCGGGAAGTCGTTGAGCGTGGTACTGAGCTGCGGGGCTTCCTGCTCACGGCCGGGCAGAGCGATGGGGTTCCAGCCGAGCGCCCTGAGCCGCAACAGTTCGGCTGCGTTGGCGCTGACCACCAGGGAGCGGGCGTCCACCTCGTCGATGGAAGCGCCGGTGGCGGCGATCACGGTCCGCTCGGCGACGGTGCTCGGGCCGTCGACCGCGTACTGCCTGACGGTCTCGTCGACGGTGATGTTGGGGGCGCCGGGCCGGGCGGATGCGGAAGTCATGGTGAGGGGCGTGGCGAGGGCGAGCGAGAGCAGGGCGGCGACGGCGAGGGCCGGCCGACCGCGTCGGGGCAGTCGCATGACTGTCCTCCTGTGGGGGTCCGCAGGAACGGAGGGAGGAACGAGGCGCGCCCAGCCGATGGTGACTGAATGTCATGAATCAGTCAATAGTCCAGCATTAGTGAACGCGGTTGCCATGACTGGCACTTGACGGAAAAACGGGCTCAACTGGGGACTGGGGCAGCGCCTCGGTCGCCACCCGTGGGACCGCGCCGGGACCCTGCGAAGCGACGGCGCGAGGGTCATTCACGCTGGTGGGACCGAGTCCCGTTGAGCAGGGCAGTCTGTTCGCCACAGCGGATGGCAGCATCCGCATCTCAAGAGACCGCGTGGCCAACCGTCGTCCGGGTTTCAGGGGGAGCAGCCGCCCGACCGGCGGACCGTGTGCAGCGCGGCCGTGCCGTTCGCGTCCGGCCTGCCGTTCCTCACTCCTCACACATCTTGCGTAGGGTGGGAGATCCGAGACCGGATTTGGGGGAAGGGCGGTTCCGGTGAACGACGAGACCGACTGGGCCACGTCAGGGCTGTGCCGGCAGGCTGACCCCGACGACCTGTTCGTCGACGGCGCCGCGCAGAACCGCGCCAAGGCCCTGTGTGCTGGCTGCCCGGTACGCACCGAGTGTCTCGGCTACGCCCTCGACCATCGCATCGAGCACGGCATCTGGGGCGGCATGACCGAACGCGACCGCCGCTCCCTGCTGCGCCGACGTCCCGCCGTCGACTCCTGGCGCAGCCTGCTGGAAGCCGCGCGCGCCGAGCACGAGCAGCAGTTCTCTGTGCAAGCCATGCTGCAAGCAGGCTGATCCCTCCACAGATCGGCCCCTTCCAGCCGCGCCCACCCTGCCCCTCTGCTTGGTGTTGGGCATGTCAACTCGTGTCGGGCGGTGTCGGAGTGGTGTGATCTGATCAAGAAGATCCGCCAGTGCATCGCCGACGCACTGGCCGCCAGACGAAGCCCTGGCCCTACCGCAGTCGCATACTCCCGAAGGAGCCGCGCATGACTGACCTGTCAGTCACCTCCAACCCCGGCAGCGGATTCGACCCATTGGGCAACGTGTACCTCCGGCTGGTCTCCGAGGAGTCGATACCCGCGGAGGCGCGGCAGCATTTCAGCTACCTGCGCCCGCTCGCCACGGACCTCCTGGAGGGCATCGCCCTCGACACCCCGGACAACGTCCGCGTCCTCGACGACCAGGACGTGGCCCTCGTGGAGCGGGACACTCTCATGGCGGCCGCACGCTCCAACCTGCTCACCACGCCAGTCAACTACGACACCGTCGACCTTCCCGGTGGCGCCGTCCTCCATATCCTCGGCCACCCCGAGTCGGTGTTCGCGGCCAGCAAGGTGCTCGTCCTCGAGGAGGCGTTGGGTGTCGCCGGCGGCCCCGCGCTCCCAGACGAAGGCGTGCTGCTCGTCGTCCCCAACCGCCACAACCTCGTCTTCTACCCGCTCGCCGACGGGCACGTGGTCGAAGCCGTCAACGCCCTGGCCCAGTTCGGGCAGGGCGCCTACGAGGACGGACCCGGATCCATCTCGCCCCGCGTGTTCTGGTGGCGCAACGGAACCCTGACATCGATCACGGTCCACGACCCCGAGACCCGGACGATGAGCATCGTCCCGTCCGACGACCTCATGACGATCATGCGACGCCTGGCCCAGGGCGTCGGCTGACACTGCTGACGTGCGTCGCCGGGCCCCGGGGGGCTCTGCATTCGAACCAGGCCGGCAAGCCGGGATCACGAACGGGACCGCGAGAACCGGTCGGCGAAGGGCGTGCGAACGTCCGGCACGGTCACGGGCATCGTGTCGCACCCGCGCCCCGCGCCGCGTCCAGAACCGTGGCGATGTCGCCGACGGCCACTGTCTCGGCGGGGCAGTCCCGGCACGCGCCGGCGGTGCTGTGTCCTTGCCCTGTCGCCACGACGGCCCGGACATGGATTAGACCGACTCGCCGACCTGGATGACGGTGAACTTCGTCGCCGCCAGCAGGTCGAGATCTTCCTTCAACCAGTCGTACGGCTGGTACTCGGGGTGGTAGGCGGCGCCGAAGAGGACGTGCGGAAGCAGGGGGAACACGGCTGCACCTCGACAAGGAAAGGGCCCCGGCCGCCGGGCGCGTCGGCTGGGGCCTGGCGGGTGATCGGATCAGGAGGCGGTGCCGGTCACCGCGGTGCCGGACCGGGTGACGTGGTAGGTGATGGTGGCGCCGCTCCAGTACTGGAAGGTGAGCGTCACGGGGGCGTCGTCCTTGAGCGACTTGAGGAAGTCGGCCTTGACGGTGGTGGTGTCGGCGCCGTAGTCGGGGCCGTAGTTGGCGAACGCCTGGTACGTGGTCCAGCCGTACGGGCCAGCGGCGGTGCCGTCGGCGTACGTGGACTGCACGGTGGCCAGCAGGTCGCCGTTGAACCGGGTCGGGATGGTGAGCCCGTCTGCCGTCCCGGTGGCGTCGGCGAGCACCGGATCGTCGTACGAGCGCACGTTGAGCTGCCAGGGAACTCCGCCGGAGTACCGCACCTGGAGCGTTGCGTTGACCCCGTGGGCGCGGTCGCCGGCGAGCCGGGTGAGGGCGTCCGCGGTCAGCGTGAGCTGATCGCCGTTGACGGTGTAGTCGACATACGGGATCAGCGGACGGTCGCCCTGCCAGAGCCCTGTGAACCAGAGCCCGTTGCGGTTCAGCGTGATGGTCTGCGCCGTGACGGGGCCGGACTTCGGCAGGAAGAGGTTGTCGGTGGAGGCGGTGCCCGAGCGGGCGGTCCAGGACGACTTGATCAGGGTCATCAGGTCCGGGTCCCGCCACTGCATGGTGGCGCGGTTCAGGTAGTTGGCGTCGTCCCAGAGCGCGGTGGTGATGCCGTTGGCCCGGGCCACGTAGTTGACGTGCTCGTAGTACTTCAGCATCTCCCCGCGCTCGACGACGCCGGAGTTGGGCTCGCTGAGCAGGCCGTACTCGCCGAGGTAGACGGGGATGCCCTTGGCGACGAAGGTGTCGTGCACCCGGGCGAAGCCGTCGTTCAGGTCAGCCTGGGCCGTGGCGTCGTAGGTCGTGCCACCGGCGACGTTCACGCTGAACGGCCAGTAGCTGTAGTAGTGCACGGTCGCCACCAGGTTGCGGTCGTGCAGCGAGCTCATCGTCGTCGACAGGTCGTCGAGCCAGTGCTGGGCGGAGTTGGTCTCCTCCGAGGGCAGGACGAGCAGGCGGTCCTTGTTCACCCCGCCGCTGCCCCGGACGATGGTGTGGAACGAGGTGTTGAGCTCCCGCAGGTACTGGGTGCGCTGCACGTCGGTCGCGTCGGAGAACTGCGGCTCGTTGATGCTCTCCATGAGCAGCTTGCGCGGCTCGTCCTTGAAGGCGGTGGCGATCTGCCGCCAGGTCGAGTTGAACCGCGCCATGATGGTGTCGTGGTCGGTGGACATCTTGGAGATCCACTGCCACGAGTCGTGGTGCACATTGATCTCGACGTAGAGGCCGTCCGCCAGGGCCAGGTCGACCACCTGCTTGACCCGCGCCATCCACACCGGGTCGATGGTGTAGGGGGCGGTGGCGGACTGGTGGCCGGACCAGGTGACGGGGATGCGGACGCTGCGGAAGCCCTCCGACCGGATCCTGTCGAACAGCGCCTTGGTGGTGAACGGGTTGCCCCAGGAGGTCTCGTCGGGGATGGCATCGAAGGTGTTGCCGAGGTTCCAGCTGGGCTGCATCGCGGCGACCGCGGCCATCGGATCCTTGGGGACGGACATGCCGGCGGACTGTGCGGCGCCCGGGGCGGCCGCGAAGGCGGGGACGGCGGTGAGCGTACCGGCGGTGACCAGCGCCACCACGAGGCCGGCCGTCCGGTGGAGGCGGCGGCTGCGCCGGCGTAAGGTCTGCTGCGCGTTGTTCACGAGGTGTGTCCCTTCCATGTGAACAGGTGGGCTCAGGAGGCGGTTCCGGTCACCGTGGTGCCGGACTTGGTCAGGTGGTAGGTCACGGTGTCGCCGGTCCAGAAGCGGAAGGTGAGCGTCACCGGGGCGTCGTCCTTGAGCTCCTTGATGAAGTCGGGCTTGACGGTGGTGGTGTTGGCGCCGTAGTCGACGCGGAAGTTGTCGAACGACTGGAACGTGGTCCAGGAGGCCGGGCCGGCGGCGGTGCCGTCGGCGTACGTGGACTCCACGTTGGCCATCAGGGCACCGTTGAACCGGGTCGGGATGGCGATCCCGGCGGCCGTTCCAGTGGCGTCGGACATGACCGGCTTGTCGTACGAGCGCACGAAGAGCTTCCAGGGCACCCCGTCGGAGTACCGGACCTCGAGAGTGGCGTTGATGCCGGCAGCCCGGTTGCCGGCCAGCCGGGTGAGGGCGTCGGCGGTCAGGGTGAGCTGCTTGCCGTTGACGGTGTAGTCGCGGTACGGGATCAGCGGGGTGTCACCCTGCCACAGCCCTGCGAACCACTGTCCGTTGGGGTTCAGGATGATGGTCTGCGCCGCGACGGGGCCGGACTTCGGCAGGAAGATGTTGTCGGTGGATGCGGTGCCCGAGCGGGTCCGCCAGGAGGTCTGGATCAGGGCCTTCATCTCGGGGACCATCCACTGCATGGTGGAGCGGTTCAAGAAGTCGTTGGCGGCGTCCCAGACGGCGGTGGTCATGCCGCTGACCCGCGCCGCGTAGTTGACGTGCTCGAAGTACTTGAGCATTTCCCCGCGCTCGACCACGCCGGAGTAGGGCGAGGTGAGCAGGCCGTACTCGCCGAGGTAGACGGGGATGCCCTTGGCGACGAAGGTGTCGTGCACTCGGGCGAAGCCGTCGTTCAGGTCAGCCTGGGCCGTGGCGTCGTAGGTCGGGCCGTTGGCGATGTTCACGCTGAACGGGTACCAGCTGTAGTAGTGCACGGTGGCGACCAGGTTGCGGTCGTGCAGCGAGTTCATCGTGGCCGACAGGTCGTCGAGCCAGTGCTGGGCGTTGTTGGTCTCCTCCGAGGGCAGGACGAGCAGGCGGTCCTTGTTCTGCCCGCCGGAGTTGCGGACGATGGTGTGGAACGAGGTGTTGAGCTCCCGCAGGTACTGGGTCCGCTGGGCATTCGTCGCGTCGGCGAACTGCGGCTCGTTGATGCTCTCCATGAGCAGCGCGCGGGGCTCGTCCTTGAAGGCGGTGGCGATCTGCTGCCAGGTCGAGTTGAACCGGGCCATGATGGTGTCGTGGTCGGTGGACATGTACCTGATCCACTGCCACGAGTCGTGGTGCACGTTGATCTCGACGTAGAGGCCGTCCTGCAGGGCCCAGTCGACCACCTGCTTGACCCGGGCCATCCACGCCGGGTCGATGGTGTAGGGCGCGGTGGTGGACTGGTGGGGGTACCAGGTGACGGGGATGCGGACGCTGCGGAAGCCCTGCGCCTTGAGGCCGTCGAAGGTCGCCTTGGTGGTGAGCGGGTTGCCCCAGGAGGTCTCGTCGGGGATGGCATCGAAGGTGTTGCCGAGGTTCCAGCTGGGCTGCATCGCGGCGACCGCGGCCATCGGGTCGCTCGGGACCCAGACCGCCCGGGTCCGGTCCTTGGCCCGGTCGGCCGGTGCGGCGACTGCCGTGCCGCCGGCGAGGCTGCCCGCGGTGACCAGCGCCATCACGAGGCTGGCCGTGCGGTGGAGTCGGCGATTGCGCGGACGTGCGGTCTGCTGTGCGTCGTTCACGGGTGTCCCTTTCGTGTGGAACAGGGGTGGGGGAGTCCTGACGGTTGGTCAGGGGAGCGGGAGGGGCTCGTAGTCGAACCGGTCGAAGTGGACGGTGCCGGCCGCGGCGTACATGCCGATGACCCGGCCGGTGAAGCCGCCGGCCACCTCGGTGGAGAGGTAGCGGGCGTCGAGGCCAGCGAGCACGGTGAAGGTGCCGTCGGACTCCTCGATGCCGAAGACGATGTCGTCAGGGCCGGTGCGTGGGCCGCGCGTCGGCCGCGGGACGATCTCGACACCGAGCACCACGGCTCCGGCGGGCACCGGCCGGGCGGCGAGCTCGGTGCGCAGCGAGCCGATCCGGGCGAAGACCTTCACCTCGCCGTCGGCGGCTTCGATCTCGTAGTGGTGCTCCTCGTCCAGGCGGACGGCCAGGCCGCCGCGGCCGTCGGCGGGGTCGATCAGGGTGCGGGCCCGGCAGGCGAGGTGCTGCTGGCGCCGGCCGACGAAGACCGCGTCGTTCTCGTCCAGGGAGGAGCCGGCGGCGCGCAGGGTCAGCCAGCCGGAACGTTCCTTCGTGGTGCACAGGTGCTCCGGGCGCTCGCGCAGCGAGATCCACTGGGGGTGCAGCTCGGCCTGGTCGAAGTCGTCCCGGGCCGGTACGGCGGGCACGGGGTGCAGCGGCCAGGCCGGGGTGGGCAGTTCGGGAGTGACCGGGCCGACCATCGGCCAGCCGTCCACCCACTCGACCGGGGCGAGGAAGGTCTCCCGGCCGAGGACGTACCAGCCGGGGGTGCCGCCGCGCGGCCGGACGGCGAGCATCACCATCCACCAGGAGCCGTCGGGCGCCTGGACGAGGTCGGCGTGCCCGGTGTTCTGGATGGGACTGTCAGTGCCGCGGTGGGTCAGGACCGGGTTGGCCGGGCACGGTTCGAACGGGCCGGAGGGTGACGGGCCGCGGGCGATGGAGACGCCGTGGCCGCGCTCGGTGCCGCCCTCGGCGATCATCAGGTACCAGCACTCGCCGATCCGGTAGAGGTGCGGGGCCTCGGGGGCCATGGAGCCGGGGGTGCCGGACCAGATGCGGTACGGCTCGCCGAGGGTCTCACCGGTGGTCGGGTCGATGCACACCTGGGAGACCCCGGCGACGGTGCACCAGCAGGTGCCGTCCTCGTCCCAGGCGAGGTCCGGGTCGATGCCGTGGAGGCCGGGCAGCCGGACCGGGTCGGACCAGGGGCCGGCTGGCTCGGTCGCGGTGAAGATCATGTTGCCGTCGCCGCTGACGTTGGTGACGATCAGCCAGAACCGGCCGTCGTGGTGGCGCAGCGTGGGGGCGTAGATCCCGCCGGAGGAGGGCGTGTCGCGCGGGAGGCGCAGCTGGCTCGGCCGGTCCAGGGCGTTGCCGATCTGCGTCCAGTTCACCAGGTCGCGGCTGCGGAAGACCGGGATGCCGGGGAAGTACTCGAAGCTGGAGCACACCAGGTAGTAGTCGTCGCCCACGCGGCAGATGCTGGGGTCGGGGTGGAAGCCGGGGATCACCGGGTTGGGGACGGTGCCGGCCGGCTGGGGTCGCTCTGACACGTGGTCGGTTCCTTTCGGTGGTTCGTGTTCGGGGGTGGTGCCCCGGGTAGTCCGGGGCACCACCGGTCGGGTTCAGCCGATCGCGCAGGACGCGCCGTTGAACCAGAAGGCGGAGGGATTGGCGTCGCTCCTGGACCAGGTGGCGTTGAAGCCCCACTGGACGCTTCCGCCCTGCGGGACGGCGGCGTCGTACCACACGTTGGCGGCGTTGACGCTCGGGCCGCTCTGCGACACCGAGGCGCTCCAGGTGTTGGTGATGGCGTTGTCGCCGGTGAAGTTGAAGCCGAGGCTCCAGCCGTTGACCTGGCCGAGGCTGTTGTTGACGACGGTGACGGTGCCGACCATGCCGCCCGGCCACTCGTTCTTGTTGTAGACGACCCGGCAGGGCGCGCTGGTCGGGTGCATCTGCACCAGTGTGATCCCGTAGGCCGGCACGGTCTGGACGGTGGTGCTGCCGGACTGGGCCAAGCCGATCGAGTGACCGTTCTTCAGGTACGAGTAGACGGTCGGGGTGGCGGAGGACGGGGTGAAGCCGGTGTACGACAAGCTGACCGTGGCGGCGTTGTTCGGGTCCTTGTTGATCAGCATGACGGTCACGTCGCCGTTGGCCTTCCGCACGGCGTGCGAGGACAGCAGAGGGGAGGAGCTGGCGGCCTTGACCAGCGTGTCCCCGGGCGCGCCCAGCTTGGAGATCATCTGGGCGCCGTAGTAGGCGGGGAAGGGCGTGTTGACGGACGGCTCGCAGCCGGCGCCGCTGGAGACCATGCCGCCGTCGTTGTAGTCGGTGGCGCCCTCGACGGTGGTCACCTTGGTGCAGTCGGTGCCGTTGCGCAGGTCCCACCAGTCGACGTTGAACGCGCCGTTCTCGATCCAGGTGAGGTAGTTGTCCGGCGCGAACAGGCCGTTCGGGGAGGTATCCAGGTAGGCCTGGGCGTTCGCCTCGGTCACCGCGATGCCGACGTTGGGGGCGTTGGTCCCGGCGTACTGGTTGATCAGCGAGCGCACGGCGCCAGCGATGGCCGGGTTCTGGGCCTGCGGCTTGGTGAGCAGGTCGGCCGGGCTGGTGCTGGTCGGGTAGGCGTGCACGATGGCGAAGTCGATCTTCGAGCCGGCGATCGACAGGATGGTGTGGTTCCAGTCCATGGTGTCGCCCGGACCGACGATGCCGTCCGGCCAGTAACCGGGGGTGGTCAGCACGGCGCCGATCTTGATGCTCGGGTCGGCCGCCTTCATCGCCGAGACGTACTGGAGCAGGTTGTTCGCGTAGGTCGTCGCGCTCTTGCTGCTGTGGGTGTCGTACTCCCAGTTGGCGCCGTACTGGCCGTTGCCGTAGACCTCGTTGCCGATCTCCCAGTACTTGATGCCGTAGCTCTTGGTGACGTTGGCGTACCGGACCCAGTCGGCGGCCTCCTGCGGGGTGCCGGAGCCGTAGTTGGCGGTGATGATCGGCTGTGCCCCGGCGGCGCGCACGGTGCCCATGAAGGCGTCGAAGCCGGTGTTGGGGGCGACGTACGCGCCGCCCTCGGCGGTGCCGGTCTTCCAGTGGTAGACGTCGGAGTGGCTGCCGCCCGGGGTAGCGGACGGTGTTGAAGCCGGCCGTGCTGAGCAGGCCGGCCGTGGCGGCGGAGTTCATGGTGGCGTCGTAGACCGGGATGTTCACGCCGACGCCGGTGGCGGGGACGGTGGCGAGCTGCAGGGCGGCGTCGACGGACACCGACACGGAGTTCGCGGCGGCGGCGGGCGGCGCGACGGCGGCGACCGCGCCGGTGGCGGCGAGCGCGAGGGCCGCCGCGATGGCTATGGCGCGTTCATGACATGACTGGACTGACCTTCTCATTGCGTCCCTCCAGGGGGTGGGGGTGCGGGGCGTTCGAGTGGGGTCGGACTCCCGCGTTCTGGACGGTGGGGCCCGGCGCGGCTGCGCGGGATCGGGCCCGGACGAGAAGCGTGTTCGGTGCGGATGCGGGCCGGCGCGGTGGGGCGCGCGCGGTCGCGGAGCGCATCGTCAACTCCCTTCGGAAGAAGTCCTGGTGAGGCGGAGCAGGACGGCGGACGGGGCTCCCGGCAGGGTCAGGGCGAGTTCGGCGGAGTCCGGGTGCCAGACGGTGCCGACCCGGCCGGAGGCCGGGTAGAGGACCTCGACCCGGACAACGGCGCCGGCCAGGTGGGGCAGGGCGAGGTTCCTGGCCGCCTCCCCGCCAGGGCGCCGCCAGGCCGTGACGTAGGTGGTGTCCGGGGTGTGCAGCGCCAGGGAGATCCACGGGTCTTCCCAGCCCGGGAGGCCGAGCGGCCAGGCGGGCAGCGCCTCGCGGAGATCGGCGCGGATCGCCTTGTGGACAGCCACCGCCTCGTGGACCAGGTCCCGGGCCTGCGGGGTGAGTTCGGTGAGGCGGCCCGAGAGGTGGATGCGGCCGAGGAGCGCGTTCACCATGGTGAAGGCCACCTCGTCGAGGGAGTCGCCGGGCAGTGGGTAGGCCCAGACGGCGCCCTGCTCTGGCGTGACGGCGGTGGGGGCCGCGGCCGCGATCGGGGCGTAGCGCAGCAGGTCCTGCTGGTCGCTGGTGGACTGCAGTTGGAGTCGGGAGAGCAGGGCGTGGTCCATCCGCATTCCGCCGGAGGCGCAGTTCTCGAGCACCAGGCCCGGGTACCGGTCCAGGATGCCGTCCAGCCAGTCGAGCTGGGCCCGGTTGTGGCCGAGCAGGCCGGCCGCCGGGGCCTCGGCCGGGTGGCTGCTGGTGCCGGACCCGGGATCGGTGTTGTGGTCGAGCTTCAGGTAGCCGATGCCCCACTCGCCGACCAGGCGGTCCACCACGCCGTCCAGGTGGGCCCGGGCGGCCGGGTGGCGCAGGTCCAGGTGGTAGCGGCCACCGCCCTCCTCCACCTGCCGACCGTCACGGCGGAAGAACGCCTCCTCCGGCAGGGAGGCGGCCACCGGGCTGTCCACCCCGACCGCCTCGGGCTCCAGCCACAGGCCGGGGACCATGCCCCGCTCCCGGATGCGGTCCAGCACCTCGTGGATCCCGTTCGGGCCGGGGAACCGGGAGGCTGACGGCTCCCAGGCCCCGACGGAGCTCCACCAGTTGTCGCCGTCGTCGTACCAGCCGGCATCGATGACGAAGTACTCCGCGCCGGCCTCGGCGGCGGCGTCGACCAGCGGCAGCAGCTCGGCCGTGGTGGGGTCGCCCATCAGGCAGTTCATGTAGTCGTTGAAGATCACCGGCAGCCGGTGGTGGTCGGGGTGCGGCCGGCGGGTGGCGCGGCGGTAGCGGGTGAGGGCGGCGAAGGCACCGTCGGGGCCGCCCTCCGCGGCCAGCGCCAGGGCCACCGGCACGGTGCGGAACCCGTCGCCGGGCTCCAGCGGGTGGCGCCAGCCGTGGTCGGCGTCGTTCGGGCCGTACAGTGCCGCGTACGCGGTGTCGTCGCGCACACCGCACTCCCAGCGCCAGCCGCCGCCGTTGTGCTCGATCTGCCACAGCCAGGTACGGCCGGACCCGCGTTCCGTCAGGCCGCCCATCGGCAGCCGGCCACAGCTGGACCACACACCCTGACCGGCCACGACGCGGGTGGTGCGGCCGGCGGTGATGTGGAAGCGGCGGCCCCGCTCGGGCGAGGACATTCGTAGCGGCCGGCGCTGCCAGCGGCATTCGGCGAACCACTCGTTCTCCGCCCACAGCAGCTCGGCGCCGTCCAGGGTCACCGGGTCGCCCCCGGTGAGGCAACCCGCGACGAGCGAGCCGACCGACTCCAGGTGCAGCGTCCGGTCCCCTTCGTTGCGCAGCAGGACTTCGCTGCGTAGCACCGGCAGGCCGTCGGGGGACCGGTAGACCGCCTCGGCGGTCAGCCCGGTCTCGGGCTCGTGGAGTTCGACGGTGAGCACGTGCCAGTCTCCGTCCCTGGTCGCGTGGTGCGAGCGGTGGCGCAGCCGCGAGCCGAGGACGGTGTTGACGAGGTGGCGGCCCGACCAGTAGCGGCCGAGGCCGGCGGTTGTCACCTCCACCAGCGGCAGCGGTGCGGCGGGGCGCGGGGCGGTGGTCTTCTCGCCGGGTGCGCCGATGCGGACCAGGCGCGGCGGGCCGTGCTCGTCCAGGGCGACCTCCAGCTCCAGGGCGTCGTGACCCCAGCGGATCGTCTCGTGCGGGTCGGTCATGGCGGCCTTCCTCGATGGGGAGACGTCGGGTGCGAGGTCAGTGCGCGCGCAGGACGGCGCAGCCGCCGGGCGGCAGTTCGCGCAGGGGCCCGTCCGTGAGGAGGTCGTGGCCCGGCCGGGGCAGTGGGACGGCCTCGTCGCGGTGGTTGAGCAGCAGTCGCCAGCTCCGGCCGTCGGGGGCGTGGCGGGTCACGGCTTCGACGCCGGGCGGCAGGCCGGGCAGCTCGGGGGAGACGTTCGCCTCGGAGAGCAGTCGGCCGACCAGTGCCGCGTAGCCCGCGTCGTCGAGGCGGGTGGACAGGTACCAGCCGTGGCCGGAGCCGAAGTCGTGGCGGGTGAGAGCCGGGCTGCCGGCCAGCATGCCGTGGGTGTAGGCGGCGAGCGTTTCGGCACCCTCGGTGCGCAGGGACTCGCTCCAGGAGCCGGCCGTCGAGCCGTCGGAGAGCGTGATCCGCTCGTCCTGGCGCAGCGGGCGGTACTCCTCGACCCGGATGCCGAGCGCCTCGCGCAGCGGGGCGGCCGGGTAGCCGCCGAGCCGGGTGTGCAGGCGCTCGTCGACCATGCCACTGAAGTGCTGCACCAGCAGGGTGCCACCGGCGGCGACGTAGCGGCGGAGGTTCTCGGCGCCCGCGTCGGTGAGCAGGAACAGGGCGGGGGCGAGGACCAGCCGGTAGCGGCTCAGGTCGTGCTCGGGATGCGCGAAGTCGGCGGTGACACCGGCGTCCCACAGCACCCGGTGGGCGCCTCGCAGTGCGGCGAAGTAGTCCAGCTCGGACGACGGGAGCCCGTCCACGCGCATGGCCCACCAGGCGTCCGAGTCGTGCAGGACCGCCACCTCTGCCCGGACGGTGGAGCCGGCGAGTTCGCCGAGCCGGGCGACGGCCTCTCCGGCCGCCGTGACCTCGCGGAAGATCCGGCTGTCAGGACCGGCGTGCGGGACCATCGCCGAGTGCCACTGCTCGGCGCCGGTCCGGGACTGGCGCCACTGGAAGAACAGGGTGCCCTCCGAGCCGCGGGCGATGTGGGCGAGCGAGTGGCGCAGGATGTCCCCCGGCTCCTTGGCGAGGACGCGGCCGCCGGCGTAGACGGTGCTGGTGCCCTGTTCCATCAGCAGCCAGGGAGCTCCGGCGGCGATCGAGCGGGCCCGGTCGGCGTCGAAGGCGGCATGGGTAGCGGCGTCGAGGCCGGGTGCGCCAGGGTAGTGGTCGATGGCGACCAGGTCGACCTCGCGGCCGAACGCCCACAGGTCCAGGTTCTGGTAGTCGGGCAGCATCAGGTTGGTGGTTACCGGGCGGTCGCTGCGGGCGCGGATGGTGTCGCGCTGCTCGCGGTAGGCGGCGAGGGTCTCGTCGGACCAGAAGCGGCTGAAGTCCAGGGTCTGGCCGGGGTTCCTGTGCCACTGGGTGGCGCGGGGCGGCATGATCTGCTCCCACGCGGTGTAGCGCTGGCTCCAGAAGTCCGTGCCCCACGCCTCGTTGAGCGCCTCCAGGGAGCCGTGCCGCTCCCGCAGCCAGACCCGGAAGGCGGCCGCGGTGTGGTCGCACCAGCAGAGCGTCGCGTACTCGTTGTGGACGTGCCACAGGGCGAGCGCGGGGTGGTTGCCGTAGCGCTCGGCGAGCGCCGAGGCGATCCGGGCGGCGGCCTGCCGGTAGGCGGGCGCGGAGAGGCAGTAGGTGTCGCGGCTGCCGTGGGTCAGGCGGGTGCCGTCCGGCCCGACGGGCATGGCGTCCGGGTGGGCCAGGGTGAACCAGGGGGGCGGGGAGGCGGTGGGGGTGGCCAGGTCGACGGCCACGCCGGCCGCGTGCAGGCGGTCCAGGTGGGCGTCCAGCCAGGCGAAGTCGTACCTGCCCTCCTCGGGTTCCAGGAGGGCCCAGGAGAAGACGCCGACGGTCGCCAGGTTGACGCGCGCGCGGCGCATCAGCTCGTCGTCCTCCTTCCAGACCTCCTCGTCCCACTGCTCGGGGTTGTAGTCCCCGCCGAAGGCGAGGCCGCCGAGGCGGTCGGTGAGCCGGCGGATGTCCATCGGGGAACCGTCCTTCCGGTAGTGGGTCGGTCAACTGCGGTGCGGGGCGGGCGCGGTGCTTTCGCGGACTGTCAGTTCCGGTGGCATCAGAAGGAGTTGGTCCTGCGCATGGTCGCCTCGGGCGGTCGCGGCGATCCTTGCCATGACCTGGTCGACGGCGACCTGCCCGAGCTCCTTCTTCGGGCCACTCACGGAGGTGAGCCGGGGGGAGTGCAGTTCGGCCATCGGGTCCGGGCAGATGGCGATGACCGAGGCGTCCTCCGGGACGGTCCGCCCGCCGGCGCGCAGCAGGCTGAGCAGTGGCCCGATGGCGGCTTCGTTCTGCACGACGAACCCGGTGGTGTCCGGGCGGTCCGCGAGGATGCGGGCCAGGGTGCCGGCGGTGCTCTCGTACGTGCCCTCGCAGGGCCGGTGCAGGAAGCGTAGGCCGTGCTGGGCGGCGCGGGCCCGGAAACCGCTCAGGGTGCGTTCGGCGTAGCCGGCGTGCCGCCGGTAGACACCGCTGCTGTAGCCGATGAAGGCGACGTCGCGGTGGCCGAGGTCGGCCAGGTGGTCGGCGCACAGGGCGCCCGCGGTGGCGAAATCATGGTCGACGCAGGAGAGTCCGGCCGGGTCGTCGGGCAGGCCGATGAGTGCGGCCGGGATCTCCTGGGCGCGCAGGACCGGGATGCGGTCGTCGTCCAGCCGGACGTCCATCAGGATGACGCCGTCGGCGAGCCCGGTGGCGGCGACGCGGCGGACGCCTTCGGGCCCTTCGTCGTTGGTGAGCAGCAGGACGTCGTAGCCGTGTTCGCGGGCCGCCACGGTGACGGCGATGGCGATCTCCGTCATCGTGGGCACGTGCACATCGGGATGGAGCGGGACGACCAGGGCGATGATGTGCGAGCGCTTGCCGGCCAGGGCCCGGGCGCCCGCGTGGGGGTGGTAGTCGAGGTCCGTGATGGCCTGCTCGATGCGCTGCCTGGTCTCGTCCGAGATCGGTCGCTTGCCGCTGAGGGCGTAGCTGACCGTGCTCGACGAGACGCCGGCGTGCCTGGCCACATCGGCGAGTGTCACCATCGCGCTGTTTCCTTCGTGTCGGTTTCGGTTGGGGAGCGGTCCGCTCAGCCCTTGATCGCGCCGGTCAGGACACCGGTGCGCAGGTGCTTCTGCACGAACGGGTAGACGATCACCAGTGGTACCAGGGTCAGGACCACGACCGCCATCTGCAGAGACAGCGGGGCGGTCTGCGCGTGGGCGCTGCCGAAGCCGGAGTTGACGGAACCGGGCAGGCCGTTGCCGCGGTTGACGTAGGTGAGCAACACGTACTGCAGTGGCCATTTCTGACTGTCAGTCGGCATGTAGAGCATGACGTTGAAGAACGAGTTCCAGTACCCGACGGCGTAGAACAGCGAGGTGACGGCGGTGACGGCGCGTGAGGTGGGCAGGACGACGGACCACAGGATCCGCCAGTCGCCGGCGCCGTCCATCCGGGCGGCGTCGATCAGTTCGGAGGAGGTCTCCTGGTAGAAGGCGCGCAGCACCAGGATGTTGAAGACGGAGACCGCGTTCGGCAGGATCAGCGCCCACCACTGGCCATAACCGCCGAGCCCGGTGACCACCAGGAAGCTCGGGATCAGGCCGCCGCCGACGAACATCGTGATGATCAGCAGCATCAGGACGAAGCGGTGCCCGAGGGACCGGGGCCGGGAGAGGCCGTAGGCGCACAGGATCGAGACGGCCATGGACACCGCGGTGCCGACCACGGTGATACCCAGGCTCACCATCAGTGCGGTGACCACGGTCGGGTCGTTGAGCATCTGGCGGTACGTCTCGGCGCTCAGACCGTCCGGCCAGATCACCAGGCCGCCGGCCCGGTTGACGGCGCCGGGGGTGGAGAAGCTGGTCAGGACGATGATCCAGAGCGGGACCAGGATGACGGCGAGCGTCGCCCCGAGCGTCAGCCCCTTGGCGGCCTGGCCGACGACGGTGGGCGGCTCCTCCCACGGCGGCCGGACCGAGCGGGACCGCTGCCGGGCCGCCCCTGTCGCGTCGTGGCGCCGCCGGCGCCGGGAAGCGATGGTGAGTGCGTTGGTCATTTTCTGTACAGCCCGTCCTCGCCGAAGGCGTGCGCCAGCGTGTTGGCGCCCCAGATCAGGAGCAGCGAGACCACGCTCTTGAAGAGCCCGGCCGCCGCGCCGTAGCTGTAGCCGCCGGTGGCGATGCCGTAGTAGAAGGAGAAGGTGTCCAGGACGTCCGCGGCCTCGTGGCCGACCGCCTCGCGCTGGACCAGGAACTGCTCGAATCCGACGGACAGCGCGTTGCCGAGGCGCAGGACCAGCATCAGCACGATCACCCCGCGCAGGCCCGGCAGGGTGATGTGCCACGTCCGCCGGAAGCGTCCCGCGCCGTCCGCCGCCGCGGCCTCGTACAGCTCGCTGTTGATCGCGCTCAGCGCCGCGAGGAAGACGATGATGCCCCAGCCGGCCTCCTTCCATATCGCCTGGGAGGTCACCAGCAGCGCGAAGGTGTGCGGGTCGGTCATGATGTCCCAGGTGCCAATGTCGTGCTGGCGCAGGAACTGGTTGAGCACGCCGGCGCCGCCCAGCATCTGCTGGAAGATGGTGATCGCGAGCACCCACGAGAAGAAGTGCGGCAGGTAGACCACGGACTGGAACAGGTTGCGGATCCGTTCGCTCATCACCGAGTTGAGCAGCAGGGCCAGGGCGATCGGGACCGGGAAGAACAGGATCAGCTGGACGAAGCTGAGGTACAGCGTGTTCTTCATCGAGGCCCAGAAGGCCGGGTCGCCGAACAGTTGCTGGAACTGGTCGAAGCCGACCCATTCGCTGTGCCAGACCCCGACCAGCGGGTCGTACTCCTGGAAGGCGGTGACGATGCCGAACAGTGGGACGTAGTTGAACACCAGCAACAGGGCGGCCGCGGGCACCGTCATCAGCAGGAGCGACCTGTCGCGCCGCAGTCTGATCCGCCAGTCGAGTCGCGCCGGGCCTTCCGGTCGCTTCGGCGCTGCGGTGCTCACTGGCCGGTGCCGTACTTGTCGAGGACGTTCTCGGTCATCCACTGCTTGAGCCGCTGCCCCGGCCCGTTACGCCAGCCGGCGATGGCGTCCTGCACGTCGGAGACCTTCTTCTTGCCGTGGTAGCAGTCCTTGAGGGTGTCGTTGACGCTCTGCGCGGCCTGGGCTGAGGCGATCGCCTGCGGCATGCTGAAGTTCATGCCCCAGAACGGCGGCTTGGTGAGGTGCTTGACGTTGGCGGCCGACCAGGCCGCGTAGTCCTTGGTGACCTGGTCCCCGCCGGGGTTGCTGATCACGGAGGCGGAAGCGGCGAGGAACGGGAAGGCCGTCGCCTGGACGTCCTTCTTGCCCTCGTCGGTGAAGGTCGGCACCCCGTTCACCCGGGTGTGGTGGACGCCCTCGACACCGAAGTTGACCAGGGTGTACTCGGCCGTGCCGTAGGGGGCGGCGAGGTAGTTCGCGACGGCGAGCAGTTCCTCGATCTGTGCGGGCTTCAGGTCGGCGTTGAGGTAGCTGATCATGCTGCTGGAGGCGCCCATGGGGACCGCGGGCGTGCCCCTGCCGTCGGCGGTGATGGCGTTGAACGCGCCGCGCCGGTAGTTCGGGTCCGCGGCGGTGCCGGACTGGTGGTCGGCCAGGTTCCAGGCGCCCAGTCCGCCGCCGCCGATGAGCGTCTTCCCGCTGTAGAAGCGGGTGGCGCCGTTGGCGTTGTCACCGGCGAGCGCGTCCGGGTGCATGTAGCCGGAGGTGGCGAGCCGGTAGTGCCAGTCGAGGGCCTCCAAGAACTCTTGGGTTTCGAACGGGTGGACCAGCTTGCCGTTGTCGACCCTCCAGTTCATGGGGACGCCCCAGCTGAACTGGAGGTAGGTCCACACGTCGTCGAAGGCCCACACACCGCGCTTGGCGTCGGTCAGCTCCTTGCCGAGGTTCATCAGGTCGTCGGCGGACTTCACCTGCGCGGCCGCGATGCCCCGGCCTTCGAGGATGTCCCGGCGGTAGAAGGTGGCGCCGGGGATGCCGAAGCTGGTGGAGAAGCAGGGGATCCCGTAGAGCTTGTCTCCCCAGACCCCGTTCTGCCAGGCGCCGGTGGGGAGGGCGGCCAGGTTCGGGTACTTCTTGATGTTGTCGCCGGACAGGTACGGGGTCAGGTCCGCGAGCTGGCTGCCGACCAGCGAACCGGTGTTGAACTTGGCGTTCCACCAGGCCGGCAGGTTGATCCAGTCCGGCAGCTTCTTGGCGGCGGTCATCGTCGGGACGATGGTGTCGTAGGTGTTCCCGTCCGCGGGCTTGACGGTCAGCTCCACCCCCAGCGCCTTGTTCATCGCCTGGTAGAAGGAGTTGCCGGCCGGCGGGTTGGTGCCCCACAGCGGAGTGACCGCCGTGTAGCTGCCGCCCCTGCCCGGGACGCCGGAGACGCTGGCGGGCGGGGAGGCGGGGTAGGAGAGGTAGGCCGGGTCGGTCGCGGCGTCCGGTCCGCCCTGCACGGAGGCGATGTCCGGCTTGACCGCGTTGCCGTTCGGCACGTAGGCCGGCAGCGCCGCCTTCAGGCCCCCCTGGGTGTTCGCACCGGACTTCCTGGTCGAGCCGCCGCCGCAGGCGGACAGCAGCGGCGCCATCGCGGCGGCTCCCGCGACCGTGGCGGCAGTGCTCAGGAAGCTCCTGCGGTTCAAGCCAGATCTCATGGTGGCGTGGCCCCTCTCCGTCGAATCGTCGAAGCGCTTGGATGTTGCGGCGAGACTAACGACGCGTTACCAATTGGGCAAGAGGCTGAACAAATACAAAGACCCTTGTTCCCAGGGCAGTTGACAGTTACCCCGGGGCCGTGCCAGCGTCGAATCGCTTCGACGAACGGCCACCGCGCCCTGCCAGTCCGAAGGGTCTCCCGTTGACTTCCCCGTCTGTTTCCGCAGCCGAGCTGCACCCGTTCCGCGATCCCGCACTGCCCCTGCGCAAGCGCGTCGACGACCTCCTCGGGCGACTCACGCCCGAGGAGCGGATCGCGATGCTGCACCAGTACGCGCCGGCCCTCCCGCGCCTGGGCCTCGCCGCCTTCCGCACCGGCAGCGAGGCGCTGCACGGCGTCTCCTGGCTGGGGGAGGCGACCGTCTTCCCGCAGGCCGTCGGCCTCGGCGCCAGCTGGGACGGAGAGCTGCTGCGCCGGGTCGCCGAGGCGGTCTCGGTCGAGCTGCGCGCCTTCCACCACCACCGCCCGCCGGCCGTCGCCGCCGGCCGCGGCCCCAACAGCCTGCAGGCCTGGGCCCCGGTGCTGAACCTGCTGCGCGATCCCCGCTGGGGGCGCAACGAGGAGGGCTACTCTGAGGACCCGGTGCACACCGCCCGGCTCGGTGAGGCGTACTGCCGCGGCCTGGCCGGCGACCACCCGACCTACCTGCGCTCGGCCCCGGTGCTCAAGCACTTCCTCGCCTACAACAACGAGGACGACCGCTGCACCACCTCCTCCGGGCTGCGCCCACGGGTGCTGCAGGAGTACGACCTGGCCGCCTTCCGCCCGGTTGTCGCCTCCGGCGCCGCCACCGGCGCGATGGCCGCCTACAACCTGGTCAACGGCCGCCCCTGCCACGTCAGTCCGTTGATCGAGGACGAACTGCGTCGCTGGGCGCGGCCCACCGGCTATGAGCTGTTCGTGGTGAGCGACGCCGAGGCCCCGTCCAACCTGGTCGACCCCGAGCACTACTTCGAAGATCACGCGGAGGGCCATGCCGCCGCGCTCAAGGCCGGCATCGACAGCTTCACCGACCACGGCGAGGACAGCGAGACGGTGGTCCGCCGCCTGGGCGAAGCCCTCGAACGAGGCCTGATCGACCAGGACGACATCGACCTCGCGGTCCGCCGCCAGCTCGAAGTGCGCTTCCGCCTCGGCGAGTTCGACCCCGAACTGGACCCGTATGCGGCAATCGGTCCGGATGCGGTCAACTGCGCCGAGCACCGCGAACTCGCCCGGCGCGCCGCCACCGAGTCGGTGGTGCTGCTCAAGAACGACGGTCTGCTGCCGCTCGACGCAACCCGCGCCCAGCGGATCGCCGTGATCGGCCCGCTCTCCGACACGCTCTGCGAGGACTGGTACAGCGGCACCCTGCCCTACCGGGTCACCATCGCCGACGGCCTCACCGTCGCCCTCGGCGCCCACGGCGGCGAGGTGGTCCGGGTGGAGGGCAACGACCAGATCACGCTGCGCTCGCGCACCACCGGCGAACTGCTCGGCGGTGCGGCGTTCGACGTGACCGACTGGGGACGCGCCATGCTGACCCTGCGAGACGCCGACACCGGCCGCTACCTCTGCCTGAAGGACGACGCCACGCTGGTCGCCGACACGCAGGTGATCAAGAGCTGGTTCGTCCAGGAGACCTTCCACTTGGAGCCGGCCGAGGACGGCGCCGTGCTGGTGCGCTCCGTCTTCACCGGCCGGTACGCCGCCGTCGACCCGGCCGACGGCCGGGTCACCGTCACCGCCGAGAACGCCGAGGACGCCGAGCGGTTCCAGCGCGACCTGCTGCGCGACGGCACCGCCGAGGCCCGGGCCGCGGCCGAGGACGCCGACGCCGCGGTCGTGGTCCTCGGAAACCACCCGCTGGTCAACGGCCGGGAGACCGAGGACCGGGTCGACATCGCGCTGCCCGCCGGGCAGGAAGCGCTGCTGCGCGCCGTCGCCGCAATCCGGCCGCAGACCGCGCTGGTGGTGATGAGCAGCTACCCGTACGCCGTCGACTGGGCCGACGCCCACCTGCCCGCCGTGCTGTGGACCTCCCACGGCGGCCAGGAGACCGGGAACGCGCTGGCCGCCGTCCTCCTCGGCGACGCCGAGCCCGCAGGCCGCCTCCCGCAGACCTGGTACCGGGGCGACGACCCGCTGCCGGCGCCGCTGGACTACGACATCATCAAGGCCGGCTGGACCTACCAGTACCACGAGGCCGCGCCGCTCTACCCGTTCGGGCACGGGCTGTCGTACACCGAGTTCACCCACAGCGACCTGCGCCTGTCCGAGACCTCGATCGACCGGGACGGCGCCCTTGACGCCACCCTGACATTGGCCAATACCGGACAGCGGACCGGCAGCGAGGTCGTCCAGCTCTACGTTCGCGCCCTGGACGCCCGCTACCGGGCGCCCCGGCTGCGACTGGCCGACTTCGCCAAGGTCCGCCTGGAGCCGGGCGAGAGCCGCGAGCTGGCCTTCCACCTGCCGGCCGACCGACTCGCCCACTGGGACGTGGCCACCGGAGCCTTCACCGTCGACCCCGGCGGGTACGAGATCGTGGTCGCTCGCTCGGCCGAGCACACGGTGCTCACCGCGCCGCTCACCGTCACCGGACCGGCGCCGCAGCCCCGCTCCCTGGTCGAACACCGCATCCTGGCGGTCGACTACGACGACCACGCGGACAGCACCGTCGTCGACGCCACCCGCACCGACGGCGACGCCGTCACCCCGGCCGACGCGGCCCAGCCGGCCGTGCTGCTGTTCCGCGGCGTCGACCTCTCGGATGCCGTCCGGGTCGAGGCGGAGACCGCCCGGGAGGGCGTCGGCACCGGGGAGGCGCGGCTGGAGTTCCGGGCCGGCGACCGGCTGCTGGCGAAGATCGACGTACCGGTGACCGGCCACCGCTACCGCTGGACCACGGTCGGCGCCGAACTGGCAGCCCCGCTGGTCGGCGTGCACGACCTGGTGCTGGCCCTGCACGGCGGGGTGCGCCTGGCCGCGTTCCGCTTCGGCGTGGCCGGCACCGCCGGCTGAGGCCCGTCGCACCACGGCGGCCCGCCCATCGGATGGGCGGGCCGCCACCCGTACCCGGCCTCCGAGCCCGGAGTACCCCGCCTTTGGGCCGTATCCGTTCCGATCCCACCACCCGCCGCCCGGAGGCGGCCCGCATGTCACTGCTCACGCCGCATCACATCGCCTCGTCAACGCTCCACCCGGAGGACGCCCCCATGCCGATCACCGACTTCGGACCCGACGAACTCGTCAGCTACCAGCCCGAGTCGACCATTCCGCAGGACTTCGACGAGTTCTGGCAGCGCACCCTTGACGAGGCTCACTCGCACGGCGGGGCGGTCAAGACCGAACGTGTCACCGCGCAGTACGGAATGCGCACCGTCGAGGTCGAAGACGTACGGTTCCCCGGCTGGAACGGGGAGCCGGTGGCCGCCTGGCTGCTGCGCCCGCGCGGCGTGGACGGACCGCTGCCCGTCGTCGTCAGTTACCAGGGGTACAGCGGCGGTCGCGGGCTGCCCACCGAGCACCTGTTCTGGTCCGCCGCCGGCTACGCCGAGCTCGTCGTCGACAGCCGGGGCCAGGGCCACGACACCCCGGACCGGGGCATGGGCGACGGCACCCAGTGGGTCGGGGGCTTCATGACCAAGGGCATCGACTCCCCCGAGAACCACTACTACCGGCGGCTGATGACCGACTGCGTGCGCGCCGTCGACGCCGTCGCGCAGCTACCTGGCCTCGACGCCGACCGGATCGTCGCGGCAGGCGGCAGCCAGGGCGGCGGCCTGTCCCTCGCCGTCGCCGGGCTCAGCGGGGACCGGGTGGCCGCCGTGATGCCGGACGTCCCGTTCCTGTGCCACTACCGCGAGGGCGCACAGACCTCCCTGGACGGTCCGTACCAGGAGCTCGTCAGCTACCTGCGCTGGCACAGTCGGGAGCGCGTGCAGCCGACCTTCGCCACCCTCGCTTACTTCGACGGCGTCAACTTCGCCCAGCGGGCCACCGCCCCCGCGCTGTTCAGCGTCGGCCTGATGGACCCGATCTGCCCTCCCCGGACGGTCTACGCCGCCTTCAACCGTTACGCGGGCGAGGACCGCACCATGACGGTGTGGCCGTTCGCCGACCACGCCGGCGGCTGCGGCTCCAACCCGCCCGCCCAACTGGCCTGGCTGCACCGGCGCGGCCTGGCGCCGAAGCAGTGAGCGCCGTGACCCCCGCCGACCCGGACTTCCCGGTCCTCCCCGCCGGGTTCCGGTTCGGCACCGCCACCGCCGCGTACCAGGTCGAGGGCGCCCACGACCAGGACGGCCGCGGCCCCTCCATCTGGGACACCTTCAGCCACACCCCGGGCCGCACCCTCGGTGCCGCCACCGGTGACACCTCCTGCGATCACTACCACCGCTACCAGGAGGACGTGGCCCTGCTGCGCGGGCTCGGCGTCGACAGCTACCGCTTCTCAATCGCCTGGTCCCGGCTGCTGCCCCGGGGCACCGGCCCGGTCAACCCCAAGGGCCTGGACTTCTACGACCGCCTGATCGACGAACTGCTGGCCGCCGGGATCCGGCCGGCCGTCACCCTCTACCACTGGGACCTGCCCCAGGCGCTGGAGGACCGTGGCGGCTGGCGGGTGCGGGAGACGGCCGCGGCGTTCGCCGCGTACGCGGCCCTCGCGGCCGAGCGCTACGGCGACCGGGTGGAACGCTGGATCACCCTCAACGAACCGTACTGCTCCGCGTTCGTGGGATACGCCGAGGGACGCCACGCGCCCGGCGCCCGGGAGAGCGGCGGGGCGCTGGCCGCCGCGCACCACCTGCTGGTCGCCCACGGCCTGGCCGTGCGGGAGCTGCGCGACGCAGCCGCCCGGGAGGTCGGGATCACCCTCAACCTCGACCGCATCCACGCCGTCTCCTCCCTCCCCGAGGACCGGGCCGCCCTGCGCCGTGCCGAAGTCCTCCACAACGAGGTGTGGACCGAGCCGCTGCTCGCCGGACGCTACCCCGCGCGGGAGACGGAGACCTGGGGCGGCCTTGCCGACGGCCCCTGGCGGCGGCCCGGCGACCTGGAGCTGATCGGCGCGCCGCTGGACTTCCTCGGCGTCAACTTCTACCGTCCGATCACCGTCGCCGCCGCCCCGCACCGCTCCGACGAGGTCGAAGCCCGCACTGCCGTGGACATCGGCCTCACCGAGCTCGACCCGTACGGCACGACGCACACCACCATGGGATGGCCGATCGTCCCCGGCGCGCTCACCGAGCTGCTGTGCGGGCTGCACGCCCGCTACCCGCAGCTACCGCCAGTGTGGATCACCGAGAACGGCGCCGCCTTCGAGGACGAGGTCGCCCCCGACGGGAGCGTCCACGACACCTCGCGCACCGCCTACCTCCACGACCACCTCGCCGCCGTCGCCGACGCCATCGCGGCCGGCGTCGACGTGCGCGGCTACTACGTCTGGTCGCTGCTGGACAACTTCGAGTGGGCCCGCGGCTACGCGCAGCGCTTCGGCCTGGTCCGCGTCGACTACGACACACTGACCCGAACGCCCAAGGACAGCTACCACTGGTACCGGGACCTGATCACCGCGCACCGTGCGCGAACGGAGGAACCTGCGCGATGAAGTTCACCGACGGCTACTGGCTGATGCGCCCGGGCGTCACGGCGCGCTACGCCGCCGAGGTCGCCGACGTCCGCACCGGCGAGGACCGGATGACCCTCTACGCGCCCGTGAAACACGTGCGCGGCCGCGGTGACACGCTCAACAGCCCACTGCTGACCGTCGAGTGCTGGTCCCCGGCCGAGGGCGTGATCGGGGTGCGCACCACCCACCACGCCGGTTCGGTGCGGCGCGGGCCGGAGTTCGCGCTGCCCGGCGCCGATCAGGGCGCCGGCAAGGTGCGCCGGGACGGCGACGTGGTGGAGCTCAGCGCCGGCGACCTGACGCTGCGCGTGGACACCGCCCAGCCGTGGCGGCTGGAGTTCACCGCCGGTGGACGGGTACTGACCTCGGTGGGGGAGCGCGGCACCGGTTTCGTCACCGACGCCGACGGTCGCCACCACATGCTCGGACAGCTCTCGCTGGGCGTCGGCGAGCTGGTCTACGGCCTCGGAGAGCGGTTTACCCCGTTCGTCCGCAACGGCCAGGTGGTGGACATCTGGCAGGCGGACGGCGGCACCAACAGCGAACAGGCGTACAAGAACGTCCCGTTCCACCTGACCAACCGGGGCTACGGCGTCTTCGTCAACCACCCGGGGAAGGTCAGCTACGAGGTTGGCTCCGAGTCCGTCGGCCAGGTGCAGTTCAGCGTCGAGGACCAGTCACTGGAGTACTTCGTCGTCCACGGTCCGACCCCAAAGGCGATCCTGGAGCGCTACACCGCGCTCACCGGCCGCCCGGCCCTGCCGCCGGCCTGGGCGCTGGGCCTGTGGCTGACCACCTCCTTCACCACCGAGTACGACGAGGCCACCGTCAACCGCTTCGTCGGCGACATGGCCGAGCGCGGCATCCCGCTGAGCGTCTTCCACTTCGACTGCTTCTGGATGCGCGGGTACCAGTGGAGCGACTTCCGCTGGGACCCGGAAACCTTCCCGGACCCGGCGGGCATGCTAGCCAGGCTCAAGGAGCAGGGGCTGCGCATCTGCCTGTGGATCAACCCGTACATCGCGCAGAAGTCGGAGCTGTTCGCCGAGGGCATGCGCGAGGGCTACCTCGTGCGGCGCGCGGACGGCACCGTATGGCAGTGGGACCTCTGGCAGCCGGGCATGGCCCTGGTGGATTTCACCAACCCCGCCGCCCGCGACTGGTACACCGGCAAGCTGCGCGCCCTGCTCGCGCAGGGCGTGGACTGCTTCAAGACCGACTTCGGCGAGCGCATCCCCACCGACGTCGTCTGGCACGACGGCTCCGACCCCGAGCGGATGCACAACTACTACACCCACGTCTACAACCGGGCCGTCTTCGAGCTGCTGCGCGAGGAGCGCGGCGAGGGCGAGGCGCTGCTGTTCGCCCGTTCCGCCACCGCCGGCGGCCAGCAGTACCCGGTGCACTGGGGCGGCGACTGCGAGTCCCACTTCAACGCCATGGCGGAGTCGCTGCGCGGGGGCTTGTCCCTCGGCCTGTCCGGCTTCGGCTTCTGGAGCCACGACATCGGCGGCTTCGAGGGCACCCCGACCCCCGCCGTCTTCAAGCGCTGGACACAGTTCGGCCTGCTCTCCTCGCACAGCCGCCTGCACGGCAGTAAGTCCTACCGGGTGCCCTGGGAGTTCGGTGACGAAGCGGTCGAGGTCACCCGCGAGTTCACCCTGCTCAAGCACCGCCTCGCGCCCTACCTCCAGCGCGCGGCGCAGCAGGCCCACGCCACCGGCGTCCCGGTGATGCGGGCGATGGTGCTGGAGTTCCCGGACGACCCGGCTACCGGCACGCTCGACCGGCAGTACATGCTCGGCGACGACCTGCTCGTCGCCCCGGTCTTCACCGAGGACGGCACGGTCGAGTACTACGTGCCCGAGGGCACCTGGACCAACATCCTGACCGGCGACCAGGTCACCGGCCCGCGCTGGGTCCGCGAACACCACGGCTTCCACACCCTGCCACTGCTCGCCCGCCCCGACTCCGTCATCCCGTTCGCGGCGGACGACCAGCGCCCGGTCTCCGCCTGGGCGGAGGGCGTCGAACTGCGCGTCCACGCCTTCTCCGACGGCGCCGAGCGCACCGTGGTGATCCCGAGCAGCGACGGCCCCGGCGAGAGCGCCCGCTTCCACCTGCGTCGCACCGGCGACCGCCTGCGGGTGACCACCGACAGCCCGCACTCCTGGCAGTTGCGGACCGGCGGCCCGGGCGGCGCCCTGCCCATCAGCCCGGCCGACACCCACGAGGCGGACCTGCCGTACCCGGCCTGAGGCCCGCCCCGACGCGAGGCCCCGCGCCACCGCACCGTGGCGCGTGGCCCCGCCCCCCTTCCGCCCGACCCACGCCCGGACGTGCCGATGCGGAGCCGCACCAAGCGCCACCTGACACCCGCCGCCCTCGACACCCTGTGGCGCGGCTCCGCCGGCGTGGGATGCCGCCTGGAACACGAGCTGACCGACGGCTGGTTCAACAGCGCCTACCGCGTCCGCCTGGACGACGGCCGACCCGCCGTCGTCAAACTCGCCCCGCCGCCGAAGCGCCGGTGCACCCGACCGACCCCAAAGGAACCGACCCTTGTCCTACAGCATCCGCGCGGGCGCCCTGGAACGGCACACCGCCGCAGAGATCCTCCGCATCGAGCCCTGGGGACCGGACGCCGTCCGGGTGCGGGCCTCGTCCAGGACCATCGACCCAACCGCCCCCGGTGCGCTGGAGAACCCGCGGCCCGCCCCGCACGCCGAGGTGTCCGTGTCGGACGACGGCTCCGCCCGCCTGGTCAACGGCAGCATGGCCGTCGAGGCCGCGGCGTACGGCCGGCTGCGGTTCGTCGATGCCACGTCGGGCCGCGAACTCCTCGCCGAGCGCAGCCCGTATGCGCACCATGCCGGCTCCCGCGTCCACGCGGCGGGCGGCCGGACGGAACAGTCCTTCGAGGCCTACGACGGCGAACGGCTGCACGGCCTGGGGCAGCACCTGCACGGGCGGCTCAACCAGAAGGGCTGTGTGATCGACCTCGTTCAGCGCAACACGGCGGCGACCGTCCCCTTCCTGCACTCCTCGCGCGGCTACGGACTGCTGTGGAACAACCCCGCCACCGGCCGGGTCGAGCTGGGCGCCGACACCACCCGGTGGACCGCCGACGGCGGCGGGCGCATCGACTACTGGATCACCGCCGGCGACACCCCGGCCCGAATCCTGGACGCCTACACCCGGACCACCGGACGCCCGCCTCTCCTCCCCGACTGGGCCTCCGGTTTCTGGCAGTCGAAACTCCGCTACCGCACCCAGGACGAACTCCTGTCCGTGGCACGGCAGTACAAGGAACGGGGACTGCCGCTGTCCGTCATCGTCTGCGACTTCTTCCACTGGCCCCGGATGGGCGACTGGCGCTTCGAGGAGAGCGAGTGGCCCGATCCCGCCGCCATGGTCAAGGAGCTGTCGGACCTCGGCGTGAAGCTCGCCGTCTCGGTGTGGCCAACCGTGGAGGCCGACAGCGACGCGTACGACGAACTGCGCTCGGCCGGGCACCTCGTACGGGACGCGGCCGGCGGTCTGCTCACGTTCCCGTGGCCGTCCCGGTTCGGCGGGGAAGCCCTGATCCGCCCGATGGCGTACTACGACGCCACCCACCCGGGGGCGCGCGCCGCGCTGTGGCAGCGGCTGAACGACAACTACCGTTCGCACGGCGTGGCGTGCTTCTGGCTGGACGCCTGCGAACCCGATCTGCCCCCGGGTCTCGCCGAGCGTGCCCTCTACGCGGCCGGGCCGGCGGCCGAGTCCGCGAACCTCTACCCGCTGGAGCACGCCCGCGCGGTCGCCGACGGCCTGCGTGCGGCGGGCGAGGAGCGGCCGCTGTCGCTGGTCCGCTCGGCGTGGGCGGGCAGCCAGAAGTACGGGGCCCTGCTGTGGTCCGGCGACATCCCCACGACCTTCGACTCCCTCGGGCGCCAGATCAGGGCCGGGCTGAACGTCGCGATGAGCGGCATCCCCTGGTGGAACACCGACATCGGCGGCTTCTTCGGCGGCGACCCGGACGACCCCGCGTACCGCGAACTGCTGGTCCGGTGGTTCCAGTACGGCACCTTCAGCCCGGTCATGCGGCTGCACGGAGACCGCGAGCCCAACTACCACGCCTTCGCCACGGAGATGACCGGCGGGCCGAACGAGATCTGGTCGTACGGGGAGGAGGCGTACGACATTCTCCGGGACCACGTGCTGCTGCGCGAGCGCCTGCGCCCCTACCTGCACGGCCTGTCCGAGGACGCCCACCGCACCGGCGCCCCGCCGATGCGCCCGCTGTTCTTCGACTTCCCCGAGGACGAGCGCGCCTGGGAGGTGGACGACCAGTTCCTGCTCGGCCCCGACCTGCTGGTGGCACCCGTGTACGAGGCGGGCGTCCGGGCCCGTCGGGCGTACCTGCCGTCCGGCACCCGCTGGCTCGACCCGGCCACCGGCCGCATGCTGGAGGGCGGAACGACGCTCGACGCCGAGGCCCCGCTGGAGCGCATCCCGGTCTTCGTACGGGAAGGCGCCGACGTTGCGACCCGACTCTGCTGACATCTTCTCAAGCCCGACAGAGTCGACCGACGCCGAGCACCCGTACGTCCATCCCGCCTCGTGCCTCGCCGCGGGAACGATCCAGGGGACCGCCCGTCCCCTGCCGGTGGGCCGATCAGCAGGTCTACTTCCACCAGGCCTACGAACCGACCGATCGCGACCGTCACGACATGGCGCAGCCCCGACAGGCCTTCGGCATCGCCACCCACGTCTGACCCGCACTCCAGGGCGCCCGAGTCCGACCCTGTGCGGCCGGACCGCGCGGTGCTGCTGGTCCCGCACCACGGACCCGGCGTGGATCAGGATGCGCTCCCCGCCGGAGTAGCAGCGGATCCTCGCCCGTGTGCGCCAGGCCGGGGCGCCCGCGCAGCGGCTCGGACGTCCCGCTGTGACGGCTCCTGTCGAGCCCGAGCCCGCTGGACCGCGGCACACCGGTCCGCCCCGACTGCAGGGGTCCTGCTCCTGCGGGTCGGAGCGGGACCCCTGCAGTCGGCGGAGGACTACGTCTGCGAGGCCGATGGCTGCGCCTGCGCCTCGACCACCAACGCGTGGCCGGGACGGTTGGTCAGGCCCGGGGCTGCGAGGCCGACTTGGGCGAGGTAGCGGCCGGTGAGGGTGAGTGCGGTTGTACGCCGTGCCCAGGCGGGCCAGGTGTCCTCGGGGGAGGAGAGTTCGGGGCGCACCTGCAGGGCGTAGCGGGTCTCGAGGTCCAGGCCCGGGAGGCGTACGGGCGCGCCGTTCTCGGCGACGGAGGTGTCCAGTTGGACGTAGGCGAAGACGGCGTGGGTCCGGTCCCGCGAGACGACGCCGTGGACCCAGGCGGCCGGGTCGGGGTGGTCGGTGCGGACGACGTCGCCGCCGTGGAGCAGCGGGCGCAGCTGCTTGTAGGCGCCGACCCAGGCGGTGAGCGTGTTCAGGTCGTCCTGCGACCAGCTAGAGATGTCGGATTCGATGCCGGCGTGGCCGAACAGGGCGGTGGCGCAGCGGAAGGCGAGTGCGGTGTCGCGGTGGCTGATGTGGGCGGGGGCGGAGCCGACGTGGGAACCGATCAGCTCGTAGGGCAGCAGCAGGCCGGTCCAGCGCTGGATGGCCTGGCGTTCGATCGGGTCGATGTTGTCCGATCCCCAGATCCGGTCGGTGCGTTCGAGGATGCCGAGGTCGGCGCGGGCCCCGCCGGAGGAGCAGGACTCGATCTCCAGCCCGGGGTGGCGGCCGCGCAGTTCGTCCAGGAGCCGGTAGACCGCCGTGGTCTGGGCGTGTACGCCGGGTCGGCCGTCGTGGACGGCGTCGGCGAGGTCGCGGTTGTGGTCCCACTTGATGTAGTCGATGCCCACATCCCCGACGAGGGTGCTGATCCGCTCCAGCACGTAGGCACGGGCGTCGGGGTGCGCGACGTCCAGGACGTGCTGACTGCGCTGCTCGAACGGGAGGCGGTCGGGGTCGGCCAGGAACCAGTCGGGGTGGGCGCGGGCCAGGTCGGAGTCGGGGTTGACCATCTCGGGCTCGAACCAGAGGCCGAACTGCATGCCGAGGCCGTGGACGTGGTCGGCGAGCGGGCGCAGGCCGTCGGGCCACACCTTCTCGTCGACATACCAGTCGCCGAGGCCGGCCCGGTCGTGGCGGCGGTGGCGGAACCAGCCGTCGTCCACGACGAACCGCTCCACGCCGACCTGCGCCGCGGTCTGTGCGAGGGCGCGCACCCGCTCGGGGTCGTGGTCGAAGTAGACCGCCTCCCAGATGTTCATGGTGACCGGCCGGGCGGAGTGCGGGTGCCGTGGCCGGGCCCGGAGCATGTCGTGGAACCCTCGGCTGATTCCGTCCAGACCCGTGCCGGAGGTCGCGAAGTACACCCACGGGGTTCGGTAGGACTCGCTCTCCGCCAGCCGGATCTCACCCGCGTCCAGCAGCTCGCCGCCACCGAGGACCGTCGTCCCGTCGGCCAGCCGCTCCGCGTACTCGACGTGGTTGCCGCTCCAAGCGGGATGCACGCCCCAGACCTCGCCGTGCCGGAAGCCGAAGCCTTCGGCACCGGCGATTAGCAGCCCGGCGTCGAAGCCGGTGCGGCCGCGCCGGCTCTCCCTCGACCACACGCCCTGCCGCAGCGGGGAGCGCTGGGGGGAGCGCTCACGGGCCCAGCGGCCCGCGAAGTCCAGCAGTTCCGCGGCGTGGGCGGGCACCGGCAGCACGCACGCCAGCACGTCCAGGGTGTAGGCGTCCGTGGCCGTGTTGGTCAGGGTGTGGCGCATCCGCACCACGCCCTGCTCCGTCAGGTGCAGCTCGGTGTCCAGCGCGAGCCCCGCGCCGGGGTCCAGGGCCCGCACGTGGACGGTGCCGCCCCGGCCGTCCTGGGCGCGTACGGTGACCGGTTCGGCGAGCTCGAAGCGCAGGGGGCGGACCCGGCCGTCGCGGTGCCCGGCGAGGGTCGGACGTCCGAACCAGCCCCAGCCGCGCCCCTGGGAGGGCATCAGGCTCCCGGCCTGGTGGCGCGAGGTTCGCCCCAAGGCGTCGAGCACCTGCGCGGCATCGTCGGCGCGGAAGCCGGGATCGACGCCCCAGTGCAGCACCCGGGGCATCTCGGGTCCGGTGGCGTCGAGCGCGAGGGCCGTGTCACCAGCCGACAGCACGACGAGGTTCGCCTCGGTCATTTCGTCCTCATTCAGGGGATGGTCCTGGTCCGGTGCCCGGCGGGCGCCACGCCGCACCCTCGGCAGCACGGTGGCCGTGGAACACGGGGGTGATGCGGTCACCGCAGCGGTCAACGAGCCGTGGCCGGCGCGGAAGACTCCTCGTCCGCCTGGAGCACGGCCGGAGGCATCCGGCCACGGGCAGGTTCGGTTCTCATTGGTTCGGTTGGCGCTCACAAGATGCCCTGGCCGCCACGCTCCGGAGGCCGGCCGGGGCGGGCCGATCGTCCCTCGGGCGCGTCATGGCGCCGATGCGTCGACGATCCGTTCGAAGAAGAACTCGTGCTTGAGGAAGGAGACGTCGTACTCGCGACCCGGGTACGGCGGGATCAGCTGAGCGGCCTGGAACAATCGCCAGCCGTCCCGGAGCGCCGCCACCCCCGTCTCGTACGGCGGCTCGTCGCTGTCGCCGGTGGTGGGCGAGGTGCGGCCGGTGCCGTCGTACCTCGCCCAGCCGACGACGTAGGAGTCCAGCGCGGAGCTGGACAGGTAGAGAACAAGTACCTGCTGCCGGGCCGAGTCGGTCCTCATGGCGTCTTCCCCCTGGGGCGGTTGGAGACCCTGGTCACCCAGTGGTCGAGGTCGTAGCTGTCGTCGCCGGTCAGCGCCCGCCACAGCAGGATGCGGTTGTACCGCTCCAGGCGACCGGTCGCCCCCTCGTACCACGGGAACATCGCGTCCAACTCCGCGTTCACCTGCGGGTCGTGGAGATCCGAGGTGTCCCACAGCCGCTGTTGACGCACCGTCGGATTGAAGCGGATCTTGAACATGTAGCGCAGCGTGTCGCTGTCGTTGCGCCGGCCCCCGTGCCAGAGGCCGTGGTGCAGAAACACCACCGTCCCGGCCGGGCAGACCAGCCGGTCCTGTCCGCGCAGGTTCTGGTAGCGGCCAGTGTCCGACTCGTTGGTCCGGCGCAGATGGCTGCCCGGCACGCTGAGAGTGCCGCCCATCTCCAATGTCACCGCCTGCGGGTAGTACATCAGCTGCACGTCGAAGGCGTCCTGCCGGACATCGATGATGGCGTCCCCGTGCAACGCCTGGGCGTCGCCTCCGTGGGGTTCGCGGGTGTGCACGAAGTGGTGGTCCACCCACGGCTCGGGGCCCACCAGGCTGCGCAGCGCCCCTGCGACCCGCGGAAGTTCGAGCAGCCTGCGGACGAACGAGCCTTCGGGGTAGGCCGCGGACAGCGGCGTCCCGTACGGCACCGGCGGCACGTCGTCAGCCAGCACCCTCAGACCCTCGGCATTCAGCTCGGCCGGGACCACCGCGTCCAGCCGCAGCGATCCGCGCGCGACGAAGCGCGCCATCTGTACTGAGCTGAGCAGTTCCTGCCTGTTCTCCATGGCGGCAACGCTAGGCCCGCCCGCCGCCCTCCCGGGTGGGCCGCGTTCACCCAGTAGTGGTCGATTCTCACCCTGCCGCCCTGCATGGGTGAACCGAGGCTCACGACCTGGATCGGGCTGCGGACGCCGTGGTAGAACACGTGACCATGCACACGGCCATCGCCCATCTCGACGAGCCTCCGCAACTCGCCGCGGTCGGCATCGGCGTGCACGGGCCGGCCGGCCACGTCGACGTGTTCTCGTTGCCAGACCTGTGGCAGCTCCATCTGTACAGCTACGACGCCGACTTGACGGTCGACGGTACCGAGCACTCGATCCGCCCCGGCCGGGTCAGCCTCGTACCGCCCGGGACCGAAGTCCGCTACCGCTACCGGGGCCGATCCGAACACCTCTACGTCCACCTCCGCCTGGGCACCGCGGGAGCGGCCACGAGCATCCCGGTGGTTCAGCAGGCTGGTCCGGAACTGGATTTCCTCACCGTGCAGCTGCAGCAGGCGTTGGCCGCCTGGCCGCACACGCCATCGCGGGCGGTCGCCGAGGTGTGGGGTGCCCTGTGGCGGGTCGCCCGGCTCACGCCGCCACGGGAGGGGAGCGCGCAGGCCGTCCATCCTGCGGTGGCAGCCGCAGTGGCCCTGGTCGAGGCGCGGCTGACGGAGCCCCTGACGGTGCCGGAGATCGCGAGGACCGTCGGAGTCTCGCACAACCACCTGACGCGGCTGTTCCGGGCTGCCACGGGTGAGACGGTGGTCGGCTACATCCGGGCCCGGCGGATGGAGCGGGCGCGGCATTTCCTGCGGGCCACCACGCTCTCCATCACCGCCGTCGCCGCCTCGGTTGGCATTCCCGATCTGCAGGCATTCAACAAGACTTGCCGTCGTGAACTCGGGGCGTCTCCACGCGGCATCCGTGCCGCCCGTCCCGTCCCGTAGGCACCGGCTTCCGGTGTCCCGCTCCCGCGGGGCGGGCCCACTCAGGACACCTCGGCGTCCTTTCCGTCTCCCGGCAACCAAGCAGTGGATCCCCGACTCGGTTGACCGAGCGCGGTTGAGAGGTCCCTTCCGGAACGCGGTCACGGCCGGAGCCGTCCGCCGAGAGCGATCCGCGCCGTACCGGCGGCTCGGCGGTTGGGCCGAGGGCGGGTCCGCGCGCCAATCAGCCGCGTCCGTGCGCCACGGCCTGCGGCGATGGTCGAGGTGGCGATGCTGCCGGTTCCAGTCAAACAACCTTGCGGGCCGAGTAGTTGTGTCTCGGTATCCAGCCTGCCGCGGTCGAGTCCGCCCTCCACGACGCGGGCCTGACCGACACCGATGCCACGTTCACGGGCGCGGCTGATGCGACCGCCGTCGTGGTCAGCACCAACCTGGGCAACGTGGACAGCGTCTGCGAAGCCGCCGGCACCATGGCCGGAGCAGGCGTCAGGGGACTCAGCCCGTTGGGCCTGCCCCAGACCTCAAGCAATGTCATCGCGGGCTGGGCGGCCATCCGCAACGGGCTGGCGGCGCCAACCTCACCGTCTGCAACGGCGTCACGAGCGGTCTGGACGCCCTCGCCTGGGCCCGGAACCTCGTCGTGGCCGGGCGCGTCGAAGCAGCCGTCGTCGTCGGCGTCGAACCATCCAACGGCGTGCCGACGAAGCTGCTCGGCCAGCAGTCCACCGGCGCGGCGGTCGCCGTCGTCCTCGAACCGGCGGACGCAGCCGCTTCCCGTGGCGCACGGCCTCGCGCCACGATCGCCGGGTACGCGCGGGGCCCGGGACCTCGCCGCGGCGCTGGCCGCCGCTGGTGTGACGCAGGGAGAATCCGTCGGACTGTGGCTCGGGGACGAGACGGGTGCCGGGTCGGGCCGGCTGCTCTCAGCTACTCGCCGGATCAACCTGGAAACCCGGCTGGGCCCGCTGTCCGGGGCGCTCGGCGTCCTGCAGTGCGCCACCGCGGCTGCCCACCTGGAGAGCGGCGCCGCCGGGAACGTGCTCGCCACGGCGGGAGGCCCTCGCGACGACGCGGCAGCCGCTGTGCTGCTGACCCGTTGACCGACCCTAGGCCATCCACGCAGGAGCCGGGGGGACGGTCCATGACCAGTGCGACCGTGACCATCGAGGATCTCCGCGCTCTGATAGCCGGCGTACTGGAGATCGACCCCGGGGAGGTCGCCGAATGAGCACAACCAAGCCCCCGGTACCCCGCCAGCCGTACTTCTCGCTCAAGATCGGCGACCTGACGATCGTCCTCAAGCAGCGCCCCCGTAAACGCCCCGCACTCGTCGCCACCGCGTGGCTGCTGCTCGGGCCCGCCGCCACCCTGGCGCTCCAGGCCCGTCACGGGGCCTGACCCCCCGAACGGCATCCGGCAGGTTCCCGACTGTCGCCCTGCCCACGAGGCGGGGCGACAGCCTTTACGGGCCGGCCGGTTACTTGCCCCCTTCTCGTTGATCGTTCTTGCCGCCGGCGCCCTCACCGGCGCCGATCCCCACGGTCACCGGCTCTACCGGGATCCCGAGGGCGACCGCATCTACGCCGCCGTCCAGGCCGGTGCTACCCCCGGCGCATCCGCGTCCGCAGTACTGCGTCGTCTGGACCTGGAGGCCTATCTCGCCGACCTCCTCCGCAGCCGTGAACGCCTGGTGGCCGTGATCGACGCCGACGCCTGGGCGAAAGCCGAGGCGATGCCCTCCGACGAGGAGATCCGCCGGGCCCGCCGCCTGATCGGCCGGGTGAAGGACTCCGTCGACGGACTCTCCGAGCAGGAGCGCACCGAAATCGAGCAGGCCACCGCCTTGGTGCGACGTGCTCGCAACGACGTCGTCCACCTCGGACTTCCCTCTGTCCGCCAGCCACTCGTCGACTTCCGACCAGACAGGACCCCGTGACCACCACACCCATGGCCGACGGCCGCCGGGCAGACTCCGCCCGGCGCCACCAGCGCGTCATCAAGGCTGTCGCTGCCGCCGTTTAAGCCGGCACACCCATCACCGTCTCCGGTATCGCCCGCCAGGCCGGTGTCGACCGCGCCTTCCTCTACCGCCACGAGGACCTGCTCGCCCAAGTCCACGCTGCCGATGCCGAGCCGAGCGCTGACAGCACCGGACCCCTTGTCACCCGCGCCTCACTCCAAGCCGACCTGGCCAACGCCCAAGAACGCGCCGGCCGTCTCACCGCGAGGATCCGGACCCTGGAGGGCAAGTTCTCCGAGCTCCTCGGCGAGCAGGCGTGGAGAGACTCCGGACTCGGGGGCCCTGATGACGTCGACCAGCTCAAGCGCCGCATTACCGCCCTTGAGCAGCAAGCGGTCGATCTCGCCGGTCAGCTGGAAGTGCGTGACCAAGAACTCCAAGCAGCGCGAGCAGCCAATCGGCAGTTGATCAGTCGGCTCAACAGCAGTCACTGACTCCTCGCGAGGGGTGTGCCAGAACCGGTTCGGCCACCACGAGACCGCAGAAGCCGAGTCGTCAGCGCTGGCATCCCGCCCACCAGCACTTCGTGGACCAGGGGCCGGAGGCGGTACATCGGAACAGGTTACGGCCGGAAGCCGATCACTAGCGGAGCCGACATGGTGATGCCCTCCCACTGGAGGAAGGGGCGGTAGCCGAGCGGCTGGTGATCATGGGAACCGCCGCGGGCGTGCGGCTTCCCAGCGCCTGGAACTGCAGCATGTACGTTTCTTGCCATAACTGGTTTGTGATGCAAAGCTGATGGCATGACAGATGCATCCATGCCCTCGTCGGGCACGCCCCGTGAAGTCCTGACGGGCCTCGGCGACCTGACCCGCAAGGTCCGGGCCGCGCAGCGCGGCACCTGGTTCCCCCTTCTGCTGCTGGGGATGCTCACGCTGGGCGGCATCCTGGTCGGCCGCTTCACCTTCAAGGTCGAGACCGTGGCCTGCCCGGCGGGTGGAGGCGCGGTCGGCAGCGGCTGCACCCTGGTCACGCAGGGCTCGGCGGTCTACTGGCCCCTCGGGCTTGCCCTGGCCTACGCCGCTACGGCGTTCTTCTACATCCGCCGCTCCCGCAACCGCGGTGTCGGGACCCGGGTCCGGCCCTACGTCCTGACGGGGATCGTCCTGGTCGCCCTGGCGAGTGCCACCGCGATGTGGAGCCTGCGCCATGGGATGCCGCAGCTCGGCGAACCGCTCGACTTCTGGGGCCTGTACCTCGACCCCGCTTCCGGAGTGACGAGGTTCCTCGAACGGCTCGCCGGGAACGCCATGGCCGTCGGGCTGCCGCTGCTGGTGCTGGCCTGGGTGGAGCGCAGCCGCGCCTTGCTGTTGCTCGCTGTGGTGTACCTGGCCGTCGAGCTGGTGCCGCTGTCCACCGGTTGGTCGGGGATCCCGTTCACCTCGCCGTGGTCCGCTCTGCCCGCCTTCGGCGTCCCCGGCGTGCTTCTCCTGCTCGGTGCCCTGGGTTTCGGCCTGGCCGAGCTGTCCGGCCGGCGCGACGCGTCATGACCGATCAGCCCGAGCAGCACCCCGTCACCGGCCTGGACGACGTGGTCCACCAGCGCGTGCGCCTCGGCATCCTCACCGTTGCCCACCAGGCGCGCCGGGTCGAGTTCGGCTTCCTGCGCACGGCGCTCGGCCTCACCGCCGGAAACCTCAGCCAGCACCTGTCCGTGCTGGAGAAGGCCGGGCTGGTGGAGATCGAGAAGGGCTACGAGGGCAAACGCGCCCGCACCTGGCTCTCCCTCACCCCTGCGGGCGACCGCGCCCTGCGGGACGAGGTCACCCAGCTCAAGCGACTCATCCACCAGATCGAGCACGGCAGCTCAGCCCCGGAGTCCTGATCCGCACCCCGGCGAACCGCGGTGAGCCGTGCGCGGCTCCCGCCGACGTCCGGCGGACCCGGACAGCACGCCGAACACCGTCCAAGAAACCCAAGGAGGACACGTGACCATCACACCGGTCACCACGACCGACGTGACGCGCCGTCGCATGCTCACAGCCGCGCTGATAACGGGGGTCGGGGCCGCCGTGCCGATCAGCACAGCACGCCAGGCGTGGGCTGCTCCGGTCGCCCCCGGTCCGTCGCAGCTCACGCTGCCCAGGCCCACCGGGCCGCACCCGGTGGGCACGGTGCCGCTCCACCTCGTCGACACCTCGCGTCCGGATCCCGTGGCCGGCCCGGGGCATCACCGCGAGCTGATGGCCAGCGTCTGGTACCCCGCTTGCAAGACGAAGGACCTGCCGCGTGCTCCCTGGATGAGCCAGGGTGCGCTGCGGGCGTTACTGGCGGACGTCGGCTTCCCCCTCGATCCCGCCCTCGGCCCGCTCACCGCCGCACACGTGGGCGCACCCGTGCACCGAACGGGCCATCGCCTGCCCGTCCTCGTGTACTCGCACGGCGCGGGCAGCCATCGCGGCGACCACACCATCGTGGTCCAGGAACTTGCCAGCCACGGCTACGCCGTGGTCACCGTCGACCACACGTACGACGCGTTCAGCGAGTTCCCCGACGGCCGACTCACCGTTCCGGCAGACGTCCCGCCGTTCCTGGGGCCCCGGGAGTTTGCCACGGACATCCGGTTCGTGCTCGACGTCGTCGAGGCCATGGCTGCCGGGCACAACCCCGACGTCGACGGCAGGCCACTGCCCCAGGGACTGCTCGGCGCCCTCGACCCTCAGCGCATCGGCGCGTTCGGCTGGTCGAAGGGCGGCACCGCCACCGCGCTCACCATGCTCGCCGACCAGCGCATTGGCGCCGGGCTCAGTATCGACGGTCCGATGCAGCCGACCATCACCACCGACCTGGACCGGCCGTTCATGCTGATGACCGCCTCGTTCACCCGGGCCGCCATGCCGGACGTCGCCGAGTTGTGGACACACCTTCGCGGCTGGCGGCTGAACATCCAGGCCGACGGGGCCATCCACACGACGTACGGCGACAACGCGACACTGATCCCGCAAGCGGGCACGATCCTCGGCATGACGAGCCGGCAGATCCAGGACATGATCGGCACCCTCGATCCGGCCCGGGCGGTCCGGATCCAGCAGGCCTACCCGCTCGCGTTCTTCGACCTACACCTGCGACACCGCCAGGGACATCTGCTCGACGGCCCGAGCGCGGCCTTCCCCGAGGTGAGGTTCATCGCGTGAGAAGCGGCGGACCGCGCAATGCGCGGTCCGCCCAAGACCGCCGGGCATGCCGTCACTATCGGGCGCGGCTGCCGATCATGCGGCGGTAGCAGTCGTCGGGGATGAACTCCAGCAGGTGCAGGATTTCGGAAGTTCGCCCGTAGTAGGCGAAGGCATCATGCAGACCGGTCGGATACCCCTTCCGGGACAACATGCTGCTGGCTGACTACCGGAAGGCCGGCATCAGAGGGACAGGCCGAAGCGAGTACCGGCCGCCCAACAATGGTGAGTCGGCTGCCCTGAAACGCTAGCTCGGACGATGCCAGCCCGACACCGGATTTCCCGGGCGCTCGGCAGGGTCTCATCATCGAGGCGCCCTGGGCCAGGCAGCTATCCCCGCTAGGGCGCTCCCGGAAGCCACGGAAGAGTGAAGCCAGTCGGAGTGCCTTGCGCCACACCTGTTGTGATCAATAGCGTTCTTACCCATAGCCACTGAGCTGCGAGGACTCCGTCGTGAAGTCCGCCTCAGGATCGGCGACCACCCGAGAACTCGACGTCTGCCTGGCACACAACGCCGAACGGCCCCCCGAGCAGCGCGTGCCCGAGGACGTCCTGCGCCTGCAGCACCGCACCGCGCGGACCGCCCGCGAACTCCTCCCCCGCGAGGAGTGGGACGAGATCCACCACATCCACACCGCCTGACCGGACCCCCGCGCTGCCCACCACCACACCACTCCGAAGGAGACCACCGTGACCGGAGCCCTGCGCACCCGCCTGATCAGCACCGCCCTGGACAGAGTCGACAGTGCCGTCACCGTCACCGCCGCGGCCGCCACCGGCCTCACCGCTTACCGAAGCCTCCACCACCGTCCGGCCGAGGCCCGCATAACCCGCGCCCTCGCGGCCGGTGCCCTCGCCGCCGTCTTCACCGACCACCATGCCTACAGGGCCCTCGCCCCGCTGCGCCGGCACCTCGGTGCCGAGCAGCACGGCGCGGTCCGCGAGCCGGTCCCGGCGCCCACGCCTGAGCAGCTCGCCGCCGACCTGCGCAGCGACGCGGCGCACCGCGCGGCCTCCGGCGCGGCGCGGCTCGACTACGGCCAGGGCGGCCTGACCAGGGCCGCCAACTGGACCGGGCAGCCGGACGGCAGCGCGACGTGCGAACTCACGCCGACCGCGCATCTGCTGGCCGTTCCCCGTCCCACCGACCGCGACGGCTACAGCAGCCGCAGCTACCTGCTGCTCACCGGCACGGCCGCCACGCCGGTCAAGGTCCACAGCATCACCGACCTGGTTGCGCTCCTCGACAGCCCCGCCGCTGGCGAGCCGCAGCCCGCCGACGACGAGGGCGACGAGGACGGCGAACCGTGGGGCGCCCTCGGCCGGGACCTGGCCATCTCGCCGAACTCTGCCTCGCTGACCCGGGAACGAGCGGCCCGTCCGCTGACGAGGACCCGGCTGATGTCGACCGGGAAGCCGAAGCCCACGCCAACGGCACCCTCTGATGACACTGCGGCCCGCGCGGCGTGGTGCGGTGCTCGTGGGTGCGCATCCCCGCTCCCGCGGAACCGCCGGAGCGGGGACGCGAGGAGTGCCGCGCCGTCCCTGTCCGGTTGGGTGCGGGCGAGGGCGGCCGGGCTCCTCGGCTGTCGTCCCGCGCCGCCTTGGGCTTGTCGGTGGGGTGGGGCCTGGCGTGCACCGGGACAAGCACAGCTCCCGCACCTTCTCGGGGTCTTGCCGGGCGTCGAGCGCCGGCGGGTCTGCCGTGTCGGCGTGTTCACGGGTGGTCGATCGCGGAGTTTCCGGGCGGGTGGGGTTCAGGTGTCTATTGGGGCCATCCGCTGGGTCCGGGGCTGGAGGACAGTGTGGCAACGTGGTCTCGGCAAGGCCCTGCTGCCTCCCGCCGTACTGTCGACTCGATGACGCTCGGATCTTCTTGCCGGGCCAGAGTCCGTGCGGTCGGCAGGAGGTTCTGCAGGATGCTGTATTCCCCGCTCGACAGTCCCATTTCCTGGTAGTCGAGGCCCCAGTCCGAGCCCGGCGTCACCAGGGTTCGGGCCCAGTAGCCGATCGACCGCGCGCATTCGGCCGCGGGGTCGTAACTACTGCCCGTACTCGGTGTCTTGCCCGGTTGGCCGGCAACTGCAGAAGACTGGGCCGGGCCGGTACTGCCAGGGGTGCCGCACGCGGTGAGCCCCACCGTCAGGGCTGCTGTACCCGCGGTGCGGCCGATCCAACGGAATGTCATCCGGGGAGTATGGGCTTGCGCGCGGGCTTGCGTCTACAGGCCGGGCGAGGAAGCTGCAGGGTGGCGACTCTCCCTGGCATCCGGGAAAACCGCGGCGCGGCTCAACGCACCCACCCCTCCTCCACGGGGACCACGCCCCCACCGGCCCGCCGCGCCGAGCACCCCACCGACCGCCACCACTGGCCCGGCCCGCACCCCGGCGGGCCGGGAGGACACCTGCCAGTTGACTCAGGCGTCGGGGTTCTTGCCCGTGGCCGTGGTCTTGATGCGGTCGACCTGGAGCTTGGCGAGCGTCTGCAGATCGTCGGGCTTCGTGATGTCGGGGCCAGCAAGTAGGCGACGACCGTGCCGACGCGCATGACGGCGCTGGAGGAGTCGCCCGTGGTGCAGGCGTCAGTCTCGTCGGCGCCCGGCTGGATGGTGAGCGGCGTGGACTTGCCGTCGCTCTCGTGGGCGGAGGCGGCCAGCTGCTTCATGCCGGCCTTGGCGTTGTCGAGCGTGTCGTACGCGAGCAGGGTGAACCGCATCTTCGGCTCGGCATCCGAATCCGCGGAGGCCTTCGCCTCGTACAGCGTCTGACCCATCGAGGTCACCTCCGTGCAGGCCAACTCCTGGTAGCCGCAGTACTTCAGGGCCTCGGCGCCCTGGTACATCACCGGCTGGTTGGCGCGCCAGCCCTACGGGGCTCCGAGCTTGCTGGGCAGCGCCTGGCTGATCTGGGACGGGCTAAAGGTGAGACCTTGGAGTCGCCCCCGCCTCCTGCTGAACTCCCGCCACTGGCGTTGCTCCCCTGAGAGCAGGCCGCCAGCCCCAGTATGAGCATGGTGCCGATGGGCCCCATGGCGAGACCGCGTGACCCCCGGCGCGCCGGATCTTCCTCCTGCTTCTTGATCATTCCCGTGCGGCACACCCAACACCATCGGCCGTTCCGATTCCAAGCGGACTGTTCCCCAGGCCGTCTTCTCGGCAGCCTCGTTGGTTGTTCATGCGAGGGCGGTGGCGGCCAGGGCGAGGGCGGCGGCGCCGAGGACGACGACGTGGCGGGCGTTCTGCAGGACCCACACCCTGCGCGGGAAGCCGGACTCGGCGGACTTCAGCAGGGCGGCGACGTCGATCCGGACCAGGTCCGGGTCGCCCTTGCGGGCGAAGGCCGCCTTCACCGACGAGGTGGCGGTCAGATTGCTGTAGAGAATCACGCAGTTGATGGCCGGGACCAGCCCGAGGACGATCCAGTTCAGCAAGCCGGCCCAGGAGCTGCCGGTGAGGTTCAGGGCGGCGGTGACGCCCAGCACGGTGGCGCGATCGACACCGGCGCCCAGGTCTCGTGGCCGCCGGCGTCGAAGCGCATCCCGTTCTCCTCCAGCACGGTGGTCCGCACCCCCTGGCGCCGCAGCTCGGCGTGGGCGGCGGCGGTGGCCCCGAAGCGGGCCCGGACGACCGGGATGCTGACGAAGGCGCCGGCGACGGGCAGCTGCCTGGCGGCGATGAAGACGTTCACGATCGGTTCTCCCTCGGGACGGTGCGCCGGTCTCGGCGCCATTTCCTTGAACTATGTGCAAGATGCTTCCTGAACTTTGTGCAGGAGGATGCGGCCGCCCTATCGTGGGCCCATGCCACGCAACACGCTCACGCGCGACCAGATCATCCGCACCGCCGTCGAGCTGCTCGACGAGGAAGGCCTGGAAGGCCTCAACATGCGCAGCCTCGGCAAGCGCCTGGACAGCGCGGCCACCGCGGTCTACTGGCACGTCAAGAACAAGGATGAACTCGTCCTGCAGGCCGCGGACCTGGTCTGGCACGAGATCGAGCTGCCCGACCCCGGCCTGCCCGAGGACTGGTGCGAGGCTGCCATCGCACTCGCCGTCGACCTGCACGAGATGTTCGAGCGCCATCCGTGGCTGGTGCAGGCGTTCGGCTCCTACCTCTTCTACGGCCGGGGTAAGGCGCGGTACGACGACCACTGCCTCGCCCTGTACGAGCGGGCCGGGTTCGCCCCCGCCGACGCCGACCGCATCGCTGCGAGTGTTTTCACCTACGTGCTCGGCAATGGGCTCGGCCTGGCCGCCACGGTCTCCCTCAATCGGCGCCTGAGCCGGGACGGACAGGACCCGCAGGAGCTCATCGCAGCCACCATGGCCAAGGCCGCCGAGGTCGCCCAGGAGTTCCCCCGCCTTCGCGCGCGCCTGGCCGAGCCCATCGCCGCCGACTACGCCGCGGCCCCCGAGCACACCCTCGAACGCGGCCTTCGCGCCCTCCTCGCCGGGATGGAAGCCGAACTCCCCGTCGGTGAATGCGACGCGGACGCGTAGGGGTACCGCTCGGGCCGGCATCGACTTGCACTGTGTTCAAGAAACCTCTTGTACTTTGCTCAAGCTCTCGCTAGCTTCACTTGAACAAAGTGAAAGTTGCTGCGGCGCCCGGTGGGCACACCTCGGGGTCTCGCGAGCCGCGCTGACCGGGAGGGAACCGAGATGTCACGCGATGCACTGGAAGAGTTCGTCGAGGCGCAGGCCAAGGAATTCGGCATCCCGGGTGTGGCGGTGGGGGTCTGGATGGACGGGCGCGAGCTGACCGCCTGTCACGGTGTGACCAGCATCGACAACCCGCTGCCCGTCGACCGGGAGACCCTGTTCGTGCTGGGCTCGGTCACCAAGACCTACACCGCGACCGCGATCATGCGGCTCGTTGAGGAGGGGCGGGTTGAGCTGGACGCGCCGGTCCGCCGCTACGTTCCCGAACTCCGGCTCCCCGACGAGGACGCAGCCGCGCGGATCACCCTCCTGAGCCTGCTCAACCACACCGCCGGGCTGGACACCCGGATGGTTTTCGACAGCGGAGACGGAGACGACGCGCTGGCCAGCGAGGTGGCCCAGATGGCCGAGGTGGCGCTGGTCGGCCCGGTCGGGGGCCGTGCCTCCTACAGCCAGCTCGGCTACAACCTACTCGGCCGGGTCATCGAGAACGTCACCGGCGAGACCTACGAGGCCGCCGTCGCCGCGCTCGTCCTGGAGCCGGCCGGCCTCGACAACAGCGTCTTCACCGCCGGACAGGCCATCACCCGCCGGTTCGCCGTGGGCCATAACCTCGCCGACGGGACGCTCAAGGTTGCCCGGACCTGGAAGGACACCCGCGGCAACAACCCGGGCGGCGGCCTGGCGTCCTCGGTCTCCGACCAGCTGCGCTGGGCCCGGTTCCACCTCGGCGGCGGTGACCTGGCGCGCCGGATGCAGGAGCCGACGGTGGAACTGCACGGCTCCACTCTCGGTGACGCCATCGGCCTCGGCTGGTTCCTGCGCGACGTGGACGGCGTGCGCACCGTCGGGCACGGCGGTTCGACCAACGGCCAGTTCGCCGACCTGCTGCTGGTCCCGGAGCGGGACTTCGCCGTCGTCGCGGTGTCCAACGCCGGTCCCGACAACGGGCTGAAGTTCAACCAGGCCGTGATCCGCTGGGCCCTCGAACACTACCTCGGCGTGGCCGAGCGCGACCCCGAGCCGCTCCCGTATGACCCACAGCGCGCTCAGGAGATCACCGGGCACTACGAGAACGAGTTCATGACCCTGATCATCGACACCGACGGTGACACGATGACGCTCGAATGCCGGATCAAGCCGGAGATCCGCGCGGCAGCCGAGCGGGAGCTGCCGGCGGACCTGCCGCCGGCCGGCCTCGGCCTGCTCCCCGGAAGCGGCGACGTGTACATCGTCACCGGCGGCGGCCTGATCGGCCAGCGCGGCTTCCTCACCCGCGACGCCGACGGCGCCATCATCGGGGCGGACCTGGCCGGACGGTACTTCAGCCGGGTCCCGACACCTGGCGAATGACACCCGGAACCCACAGGATCCCGCGGGCGAGGTTCTGCTCTCGTCTGCCCGGCACGTACACCTCCGACGGCGCCGGGCCGGCAGGACTCCGCCCGCCGGGGCGGCCGACCGTACACATCGGCCGCCCCGAAATCGGCGGCCCGCACCCGCCAGGAGCCGCTGCCCTTCGACCGCAGGGCAGCGGCCTTCGTACGACCCCGGGGTTCGGGAACCGGCAGCTGCCCCGGACGGCCGGGCTCAGCGCGGCTGGCTCGGCGAAGGCCGGCAGTACGCCGACGAAGGCGTGGGCTCCACGGGTGCGTGTCGTGGACTTGAAGCGGGCCAGCCACCCGAGCCAGGAGTTTGACCTGCGGGTTTCTGCGTAGGCGCCCGGTGCGGTGAGCGGCGGCCCGCAGGGGCCAGGTGGCCGTGCATCGCAGGCGGTGCCGTCGGGTGGCGGTGATGCTGAGGGCGTCCCGTCCGTGCCGCGACCGCGGGCGGGGCGTCGTCGTCCGAGTGCCCGGCCGAAGCGGTTCGGGTGTCGTGTGGTGGAGGAGGCTGTCATGGCCAGGCCGGTGTGGACGGGGGTGCTGACGTTCGGGCTCGTGACCGTGCCGGTGGCGCTGTACACGGCGACGGAGTCGCACACGGTGCGCTTCCACCAGCTGGAGCGCGGCACCTCGGACCGGGTGCGCAACCGGCGGGTGAACGAGCGCACCGGCGAGGAGGTCGCCTTCGGCGACATCGTGAAGGGCTACGAGGTCGGCGACGGCGAGTACGTGGTCGTCGAGCCGCAGGAGCTGGAGCAGATCTCGCCTGGCCGCTCCCGGACGATCGACGTCTCGGGGTTCGTCGACCTCGGCGAGGTCGACCCGATCTTCTTCGACAAGACGTACTACCTCGGGCCGAAGGGCAAGGAGTACGCCAAGATCTACCAGCTGCTGACGAAGGCGCTGGAGCGCTCCAACCGGGCGGGGCTGGCGATGTTCTCCATGCGCGGCAAGGAGTACCTGACCGCGGTGCGCGCCGAGGACGGCCTGCTGGAACTGCACACCATGCACTTCGCCGACGAGGTCCGCGACCCGCGCCGCGAGATCGACGACCTGCCCACCGGTGACGCCAAGTTCTCCCCGCAGGAGTTGCAGACGGCCGAGCAGCTGGTGGAGATGCTCGCCGTCGACTGGGACCCCGACGAGTACCACGACACCTTCGAGGAACAGGTCCGCAAGCTCATCGAGGACAAGCAGGCCGGCCGCGAGATCACCGTCTCCGCCGGGCCCGCACCCGAGTCCACGAACGTGATCGACCTGATGGACGTGCTGCGGCGCAGCGTGGACGCCGCCCGCTCCGGCAAGTCCGCGTCCGCGGACGCCGGCGGCCAGGCAGAGGAACCGACCGCGAAGGACTCCGCGAAGGTGGCGGGCGGGCGGCGCGGCCGCGCGAGCGCCCCAGCCCCGGCGTCGCACCGGGCGCCGAAGGCGAAGGCCGGGACGAAGTCCACCTCCACCGCGGCGAAGGCCGGCAAGCAGACCGCGGCGTCGAAGAAGCGCGTCACCGCCGGCGGCAAGGTGGCGGCCGAGGACCTGTCGAAGCTGACCAAGGGCGAACTCTACAAGCGCGCCACCGATCTCGACATCCCGCACCGCTCCACCATGACCCGCGACCAGCTCCAGGACGCCGTCGCCAAGGCCACCCGCAGCAGCGGCCGCCTGCGCCGCGCCTCCTGACCACCGGACCCCGCACACCATGGCGACATCGAAGAAGCCCGCCACCTCCTCCCCGGTCACCGTGCGGCCGCCGGTGGAGCTGGTGCGCCCCGCCTCCTGGCCGCTGCTGCCCGCGGAGCGCGAGCTGCCCGGCCCGGTACTGTTCCAGCCGAAGATGGACGGCTTCCGCGCCGCCGGCTTCCACCTCGACGCGGGCCGCACCCTGCTGCAGTCCCGCTCCGGCAGAGACCTGACCGCCGACTTCCCCGACATCGCCCGCGCCCTCACCACGCTCCCGGAGGGCACCGTCGTCGACGGCGAACTCGTCGCCTGGAACGGTGCCCACATCGACTTCACCCAACTGCTGCGCACCCCGGCCGCCCGAGCCCGGGACGGCATCCACGTCACCTACGTGGTCTTCGACCTGCTGGCGGAGCCCGGCCGGGACCTGCGTGCCCGGACGGCGGGGGAGCGGTGGGAGGTGCTGTCGCGGCTGATGGCGGGGGTGCGCCCGCCGCTGCAGCAGATCATCGCCACCACCGACCGCACCGAGGCGCTGCGCTGGCTGGAGCAGATGCAGCCCTTCGGCGTCGAGGGCCTGGTCGTGAAGACCCTGGACGGCCGGTACCTGCCCGGCGTTCGCGCCGGCTGGTGGAAGGTGAGGCACGCCGACACCACCGACGCCGACCTGGTCGGCATCACCGGCCCGGTCACCCGCCCCGAGGCCTGCCTGGTGCGCCTGCCCGACGGCCGTCAGGAGGTCACCGCCCCGCGGCTGACCGGACCCCAGGCCCAGCAGGTCGCCGCCGCGGTCGCCGGCCGACTCGACCCGGCCACCGCCGGACCAGCCGCGCGGATCCACTGGGTCGCCGAACCGCAGCCCGTCGTCGAGGTGCTGGCCGGCAGCGGCCGCCACGGCGACGTCCGCTACATCCGCCTCCGCCCGCCCGACTGAACCCCGCCCCACGGCGCAGCGGTGCCCGGCGACACCTTCCGCGCCTGCCGCCTCACGTCGCCCCGGCCCTGACCGGTGCGTCCTGGAGATGCGGGGCGGGCGAGACGGTGATGAGGAACTGGGAGCTGGTGGTGCCCGGTCCGGTATTGGCCATGCCTAGCGGGTACGGCATCACGCCAGGTCGGGGTCGAACTCGTCCTTGAACTTGTACGCGGGCCCGCCGGTCCCGTTGCCAAGCAGGTCACCGTTCTGGATCACGAGGCCTTTCGATGACCCGGCGGAACCCAGTTCACTTGCATGACCTGCTTCCCGGTCCGCCACCGCACCAACTCGCAAGTGACGACGGCATCACGGCGCGGAGCCAGTGCGACGGCAAGCAGAGCCGCATGGCCGACGCCAACCACGGCTCCGGCGTGCGGCCCAGCGATGCGAGGTCGGTGATGTGACCCCGGCTCGCTGTGGCTAGATTCTTGGTATGCCTTCACACCTCAGTCGCGGTACTTCGGGCGCCTTCCGGCGCTTTGCCGGATGGCTCGCCCGTGGCTCGGTGGGCCACCCACTTCTCGAAGGGGTTGACTACTGGGAAGAGCTCCGTGACTCGCCTTCTCAGGTGGAGATCTGCTTCGCCATCTTTGCCAACGTCCTTGAACTGGACGAGCTGGGAGAGCCAGTCAACGAGAAGCACGCTGAGCGCAGGGCTGCGACGTGGCTCTACCAGTACTGCACCGGGGAGCTGCCCCTGGGCGAGCCGGACATCGAGCCATGGGAATGCGAACTTCACTGACTTCATGCGTACCGGACCTTGGATCAGTGCCGTGCCGAGTGCACCTCGCAGGCGGCAGTCTCAGCGGGGTGGCGGATGGCCCTCATCGGTGCCGTGAACGAGCAGCGGACCGCCCGCGGCTGGTTGGCAGCCGACCTTGCCGAGGCGGTCTGTGGCATCCGGGCCCGTTCTGCGGCAAAGGCGCGCCCCGGGAGGACGGCCCGCTCGCGTGTGGACGTCGGCAGCGTCCAGCATGAATTGGCCGGCCCCAGCGGGGCGAAGCCTCCCCTGGCCTCTTCTGCAGCGCCTGTAAAGTCGTACGGAGTGCGGCTCTGACCTGCTCTCTTGAGCGCAGGCGCAGGGTGCTGTTCAACGGGTTCGCTGGTGATCTGCGGGCTGTCCGGGCGATCATGACGAGAGGGCCCCGCTCAGTGACCGAGCACGCCATCTGGGCGGCCCCGCAGCAGACGGAGGACCAGGACACCGCCTCCATCACGCCACTGCACACCAGTCCTGATCTGTTACAACACCCCGTTGATCACCTGCCGGTGATCCCGCCGCCGATCACAACGCCCGTTGCTCACCGGCAGAAGCGGCTGAAGCCGCAACCACTGAGCGTCAGTCAGATCACCCTCATCCGATAGCCAGCGGGAGCCCGCTCATCTTAGCCATGGCCCCAACCCGCCCGGTCGGGACGCCGGACCGCTGACGCCACGCGTGCCCTACGATCCCGGGCCTCCGGCGGCTGGGATGTGGTCTACACCAGCCCCGTCAGTCGGAAAGCTGATCCCCTTCGCGCCGACTGCCACCCGTGATCGAGCGCGGCGCGAACTCCCGCCCCGACGATGGAGGGCACCACGGGAAAGGCCGAGGTCGCCGCCATCAACACCGCGCCCTTCTGATCGGCCTGCTCAACCACGAACTCGAACCGCCCCGACGCGCACCCTGTGCAGCAACCGGCCCCGCCGGACACACGCCACCGGTACGCCGTGCCATCGACCGTGATGAGGCGGGTGCCTTTCTTCCGCAGAGCCAACTGTCTCCTCCTCGACCCGAACGTAACGTGAGGCGTGAGCGTGGTGGCTTCGGATTGAATCTGACACCTGGCTCGGCTTCCACCCCGACGATCGGTCTGATCATATGTCTGTCACTGGAGGTGATGCTCCTCGCTTTCGGCGCCCCTCGAACGCCTGGCCCTGCGCCGTCGAAGTGTTGGTGACCTCCAGTACGCGGCGCGCCCCGGCGCTCGGCGCGGCTCGCCGACCCGCACCGCTCGTGCCCGACCTGCCGCCTCGTGCGGGCTGCGAGGCCCCGCCGATCAGGATCGCCGTCAACGGTGCGCGCACGGCCTGACGGCCCGTCTGCCGAATCTCCGACCGGATACGGACACGCCGGCGAAGAGCCCCGACCGCGGCCCAGTCGGCGAAGCCCCTGGCCGGCCGGACCTGTCCCTCCACCGGGGCCCGCGGCCATCCATCGGGGCCCGCGGCCGGCACTGGTCCGTCCTGGTCCGTTTGCGGAGCGCACTCGCGTCTCGCGCCCCTGGCGGCCAGCAGATGGGAGGGTGGTGCGCGATGGGACGGGACCGAGCAGAGTCGCGCCCGGTCGATACCTCACCGGCCCCGTGCCGGGGACCGATCCCACCTGCACGAGGTGGCATGACGACGAGAGGGCACCGATCTTGGCAACCGACTACGACGCGCCCCGCGACACTGGTGACGGCGTCGCCGACGAGAGTATCGAGGCCCTGAAGGGCCGGCGGGACGACGAGCAGAGCGCCGTGGTCGACGTGGACGCCGAGGCTGTCGAGGGTCTGGAGCTTCCGGGCGCGGACCTGTCCGGGGAAGAACTCACGGTCCAGGTCGTGCCCCTGCAGGAGGACGAGTTCACCTGCATGACCTGCTTCCTGGTCCACCACCGCACCCAGCTCGCGGGCCAGGACAGGCACGGCCAGCCCGTCTGCCGCGATTGCGCATCCTGAGCGCGATTCCCACCGGCCCGCCCGTGGCAGGCACCCGGCCGATACGGTCCCGGGTGCCGCCGCGTGTCCGGGGCCGGTGTGGCGTATGTCCCCGAGCCGTCTCGCGGTAGCTGCGCTGCACTGAGGCTGGGTGGAGGCCTGGTAATGCCGCGGCCCGGGTGTCCCAAGCCAACCCACCGCACCGCCTCCACTGCACCCGCCGCTGCCTCGGGCCCGAGGCGGCGGCGAACCGCAACGACCGGCCGCAGTAGCCCGTCCGCCCCGGCCGCCACGGGGTCTGGCTCAGCGGGATGAGGGACGGGATCGGGGTGCGGCTCGCCCAGATGTCCGGTAGGGCTCTGATCGGTGGCCCACCGCGAGGCGGCTGGCTTCTCGGCAGCGGGCCGCTGCACGGGGACGGGGTGGTGGCCACCGGGGCGGATGGAGCGGGCGCCATAGGCTGCCCAGGGCGCTCGCGGCCCCATAGCGCGGCCGTCGGCAGCGGACGGACGGTCCACCGGGCGCGTGAGTGGATGCCCGGCGGTGCAGGGTGCGGCGCGCAGGGTCGACGGTGACGGCGCCGAGCAGTGGCCCCCAGGCCGGCAGGGGCGGGTAGCACAGGGTCATGGCGGGACCGGCGAAGCCGTGAGGTGCTTCGGGGCTGACCATGTTCTCGGGGCTGTTCCAGCCGAGCACACCCAGGAAGCCCCGGGCGGTGAGGAGCAAGGCGCCGAGCCCGGCCGCGACGGTCGCGGCGAGGGGGCGCACCCGCCGGCCGCCGATGAGAGGGGCCCTGTGGGGAAGAGTGTGGCCCCAACGGCGGGCGAGGCCACATACCGTGCGTCTGCTGCAAAGGCTGTCCGGCCGCGCCGTGTCTGCCGGTCTCCCTGAGGGGGCCCGGTGGACGGTACCGGTGCCGCCAGGGAGGTACGCACTGCCCGCGAGGCGGAAATCGCCCCATCTGGTCGGCGACGGCGCAACCAACGACGGCGCAACCAACGCGGAAACCGGCTCGGTGCTGTTCATCAGCGCTGGAACGGTGAAGAACCACCTCGCGACGGTCCGACGCAAACCGGGCGCCCGCACCCGGGTGGGAATCGCGGCCTGGGCCTGGCGTGAGGCACCCGGTGAACGGCATCTGTGGCGCAGGGGTGCCCGTTCGCTGGCCGGGCACGACCGCCGAGCCCTCCAGGGCTATCCGTGCAGTCCTCGACCGGGCCGGTTTGAAATCGCCGCCGGACATCAACTAGGCTTCCATTAATTCATTAACACAAGCATGATCGGGCGGGGGAAGGCGATGTGATCGACTACCGGATCGACCGTGGCAGTGGCGTACCGGCCTACGTGCAGATCATCGAGCAGACCGAACGTGCGCTGCGGATGGGCACCTTGCGGGTCGGGGACAAGCTGCCCACGGCCAGGGAGGTGGTGGCGGCGACCGCCATCAACCCCAACACCGTGCTGCGGGCCTACCGCGACATGGAACAGGCTGGCCTGGTCGAACTGCGCCGTGGCCTCGGGACGTTCGTGACGCGGTCGCTCGCCCGGCCCGAAGCGGAGAGCGACTCTCCGCTGCGCCAGAAGGTCGCCGACTGGGTGGCCCGCGCGCGGGACGCGGGGCTGGAGCGGGCAGATGTCCTCGCCCTGGTCACAGCCGCCCTGGACGTCTACGACAACGAGCACGACAGCACAACCCCGGGCGACCGGGAACGAAAGAAGGAGAACGCATGACCGGGCCTGACGCGTCGGCGGCGCTGTGCGCCACGGAGCTGGGATTCCGGCACCGGACGGGGCAGCTGGGCCCTGCGGGATTGCGAGTTCACCGTGCCTGGCGGTCGTATTACCGCGCTCGTCGGGCGTAACGGCGCCGGCAAGAGCACACTGCTGCACCTGGCCGGCGGGCTGCTCCGACCCGCCTGCGGGCAGCTGAGTGTGCTGGGAGCGGCCCCCGGCACGTCGGAGGCCCGTGCCCGCGTCGCTCTGCTCACCCAGGACAAGCCGCTCTACCCGCGTTTCACCGTGGCGGACACCCTGCTGATGGGCGAGAAGCTGAACTCCTCGTGGGACCGGACGACGGCCGAGCGGATCGTCCGCGAGGGCGACATCCCGCTCCGCGCCCGCGTCGGTGAGCTGTCCCCCGGGCGGCGCACTCGCGTCGCGCTCGCCCTGGCCCTGGGCAAGCGACCCGAACTCCTGCTTCTCGACGAACCGTTGGCCGACCTCGACCCCGTGGCACGAGGCGAGATCATGGCGCAGCTGATGGCCGAGGCCGTGGAGCGGGGCATGAGCATCGTGCTGTCCTCGCACGTCCTGCCCGAGCTTGAGGAGACCTGCGACTGGGTGCTGGTACTGCGGGACGGCCGCGTCGAGCTGAGCGAGGACGTCGAGGTACTGCGTAGGAGCCATGCCGTACTGACCGGACCCGCCGGCCAGGCCGACATCCTTGCCGGACAGCACACCGTCGTACGGAGCCGCACCGGCGGCAGGCAGCTGACCGCCCTGATACGGCAGCGCGGACCGATACGCGGCGACTGGCATATCGAACGGCCCTGCCTGGAGGACATCCTGATCGGCTACCTCCAGGCCGGTGAGCCGGGGCACCGCAGCCCCGCCGAGCGGACGGAGGCGGCGGCGTGAAGGGCTCCCTCTGGCTCGCATGGCGCCAGCAGCGCGTGTCGGCCGGCATCGGCGCGACCGTCCTGCTCGTCGCTGCGGCGATCGCCGCGTACTACCGCTCGGGCATGCTGGACGCCCTGCACAGCGGGCTGTTCGACCACTGCGCCACCGGTCCGCTGTACTGCACACGGCCCGACACCGGTCTGCCCCTGCTGCTGGACGTCGAGCCGCTGAAGTACCTCGGAGCGCTGAACATCACCCTGCCCGTCATCATCGGCGTCTTCTGGGGCGCCCCGCTCCTGGGCCGCGACCGGGAACTGGGCACGCACCGCATGGTCCTCGCGCAGGACGTGAGGCGCGGCCAATGGTTCGCCTCCCGGTTCGCCCTGGCCGCGGTGACCACGATCGCCCTCTCCGGCCTGCTCGCGGGAGTGTTCGCCTGGTGGTGGCGGCCGGCCGCCGATCGGAGTTACGGCCTGTTCTGGTACGAGAACGCAGCCCTGAGCGGCTCAGGCCCCCGCGTTGTCGCGGCTGCCCTGTTCGGCCTGGCCGCCGGCACCCTGCTGGGTCTGCTGGTTCGCCGGGTGCTGGCGGCGATGGTCCTGACCCTGCTGGCAACGGGGGTGATGACGCTCCTGCTGGAGTGGACGCACCGGGCCCGGCTGCTGGTCCCGCCGCACACTTACGTGAGCGCCGGCAGCATCCCCAAGCCGCCGATGGCCGAGAAGTGGTCGACCGGCGACTACGGCCTGATCACCGCTACCGGCCGCCACGACGACGCGATGAGCTGCCCCTTCCCGTCGGGCGCCCAGCTCAAGGAGTGCATGGCGGGACACGGGTACGTGGCCCGCTTCTACCAGGCCAACCCGGCCAGTGACTACTGGATCTTCCAGTGGGCCGACACCGCCGTCCTCGGCGCTCTCGCCGCTGGGCTCACGATCGCAACCGTGCTGCTCCTGCGTCGCCGCGTCTGACCGCGGGACCGCATCGCGACACATCGCCTTCATCCCCTTCCTCTCCTTCATCCCCCACGGGATCCCCTTCTGCACGGAGGTCGCTTCACCATGCCCGCCGACGCCAAGACACCGAAGAAACTGCGCAACAACCGCGCCGCCCTCACCCACAAGACCGGTTACGCCCTGCGCCACCCCGGCCGCGTCATCCCGTACCTGCGACGGGCCGGCCGAGACACCTGGCTGCGCCTCAAGCACCCCGACCACGTCGGCTACTACCGCGCCGTGATGGCCTCGGACACCCGCCGCAACCCGGAAGCCGCGGTCGGCAGCCAGACCCATGACCGCTGGCTGGCACTCGGGCAAATGCAGTTCGACTACCTCATCGGACACGGGCTGCGCCCGGACCACCGCATGCTCGACATCGGCTGCGGCAACCTGCGCGGCGGCTGGCGCTTCATCAGGCACCTCCACACCGGCAACTACTACGGCATCGACATCTCGCCCGACATCCTCATGGCCGCCAAGAAGACCCTCGTCGAGCACCGTATCCAGGACAAGCTGCCGCATCTGACCATCACCGGCGACCTCACCCTGGACTTCCTGCCCGACGACCACTTCGATGTCGTCCACGCGCACAGCGTCTTCTCCCACTCGCCGCTGGAGGTCATCGACCAGTGCCTGACGCACGTCGGCCGCGTACTGACCGACACCGGGTTCTTCGACTTCACCTTCGACCGCACCGAGGGCACCGAACACCAGGTACTGCGCGAGGATTTCTACTACCGCACCGAGACCCTCCTGGACCTGGCGCGGCGGCACGGCCTGCACGCGCGGTTCATGGAGGACTGGGAGAAGCGCCCGCACGGCCAGTCGAAGATACGTGTCAGCCGCTCGCCCCTGCCCACCGTCTGAACCGGCTCTGGTCGCCCCATGCCGTCCGACAGATCGTTTCCCAGACCGCGGAGCGGGCCGGCGCGTCTGGCCGTGATAGACGGGCTCCGCCTGGTGGCAGCGGTCATGGTGGCCGCGTACCACTTCCTCGGGACACCCACCCCACACTTCTGGGGAAGGACCGAACTTCGGGATTTCACGCCGTTTTTGCATGAGATCAGCCGCTACGGCTGGCTCGGCGTCGAGTTCTTCTTCGCCATCAGCGGCTTCGTCATCTGCATGAGCTGCTGGGGACGGACTCTCGCACAGTTCACCGTCTCCCGCATCACCCGGCTCTTCCCCGCCTACTGGTGCGCCGTACTCCTCGTCATCGCGCTCGTCCTGGTCTCGCGGATGGGCCACTGGCCTGTCGCCACCCGCATCGATCCTCGTACCGTCCTGGGGAACCTGACGATGGCTCCGGGGCCGCTGGGGCTCGAACTGGTTGACGGCGTCAGCTGGACGCTCTGGGTGGAGGCCCGTTTTTACCTGCTGATGGGCCTGCTGATCGTCTTCGGGCTGTCGTACCGGCGGGTGGTGATCTTCTGCGGAGCCTGGCTCCTGGCCGGTGTCATCACCCTCGAACTCCAGTCGCCGCTGCTCGACGAATTCGTCCTGTCCCGTTACACCGGCCTCTTCGTCGCCGGAATCGTCCTCCACCTCATGCAGAGGTTCGGACAGAGCCTCCTGCTGTGGTTGCTGCTGGGCTTCGCCTGGTCCTACGAACTCACCGTGCTCGAACTCCGGGTGGCCGATCACGCCAACGTGCCCCTCGGCGAGAGCCGACCTTCCTGGGCCGTGAGTGCGGCCGTTCTCACGCTCTGCCTCGGGCTGCTGGCGCTGGCCGGTGTCGGAGGACCGCTGACGACGCTGCGATGGCGCTGGCTGGTCACTGCGGGGGGACTCACCTACCCCTTCTACCTCATCCACCAAAGCATCGGAATTCCCATGGCCAAAGGTTTGATCCGGGCCGTCCCGAGGCTGGAACCGCTGCCCTCGATGGCGGTGTCCGTCGTCTGCGTGCTGGCGCTGTCCCTGCTCATCCACACAACGGTGGAGCGTCGGCTCGGACGCCTGCTGAGGCATCGCCTGACGCTCGACATGCGGCTTCAGTCTCCTGCCGTGAAACCGACTCCTGCCCGCACGCGGTAACCCGGAAAATCCGTCCGAAGAAAGATCTCGCATGCCTCCCATCACACGGATGAGACGTTCTCGCCCGCTCATCGCCGTCGCGACAGCGATAGCCGCCGTGCCGGCCATCGCGCTGACGGTCGCCCTGACGGTCACGACCTACGACGACACCTCGCCGCGCGCTGCTCGAGCAGAGGCATCGGGATCGGTGGCAGGAAACGTCGACTGCCGCAAGGCGAAGTGCGTGGCCCTCAGCTTCGACGGCGGCCCCAGCCCGACCACCCCCAGGCTGCTGGACATCCTCCAGCAAGAGGGTCTGCACGCCACGTTCTTCGTTCAGGGCAAGGGCCACATCGCGAAGTACCCCGACATCCTGCGTCGCATCTCGGACGAGGGGCACGAGATTGGCAACCACACCTGGAACCACAGGAGGCTGACAGACCTCGACGAGGACGACGTCCGCCGGGAACTGACCAGTACGCAGGACGCCATCGAGAAGATCATCGGCCTCAGACCCGTTCTGATGCGTCCGCCCGAGGGCCGTACCAACCGCACAGTGGCGAAAATCTGCCGGGACTTGGGGCTGGCGCAGGTGCTGTGGAGCGTCACGGCGAAGGACTACGAGACGACCGACTCGGCTCTGATCACCAAGAGAGTGCTCGACCAGACGCACCGCGACGGCATCATCCTGCTGCACGACCTGCACGAGGGGACCGTGCCCGCCGTACCCGGGGTGATCAAGGGGCTCGAACAGCGCGGCTACACCATCGTCACGGTGTCGCAGCTGCTCGCCCCTGCCGAGCCCCAGCCGGGCATGGTCTACCGGCCATGAGGGAGCGCCGCGAGCGCGCTCCTGAGCGCCGCGGGCGAGGCGATCCGTTGGAGACAGATAGAAAAAGGCCGGACTGAGCCAGGTCACGGCTTCGAGGGCTTCGGCTTCTGGCGTCGGGCCGTGCAATGGGCATGCGCCCGACGTCTCAGAGCCCGGCCGCATGCCGTGGCGCGTCACTTGCCGACCTCCTGCCCCACATGCCGAACAGGATGCCCCGAGCTCCTGGAGCAGGCAGGCCGAGGCGTGTCAGACGACACCGGGGCGACCGCCGCCAGATCTGACTCCGTTGCCCGCGACGGCACCGATCTCGGCATCGGACAGCCGAACCCAGATGGCGTGTACGCCCGGCCGCCCGCCCCACAGCTGCGCTGTGCTGGCCCGGCCGGCCGAGCCTTCGGAGACCGGGTGGCTCGTACGGCCGAAAAAATTCTTCCCCCGCGAGGCAACCCGGCACAGGGGCCAACTGGTTGACCAGGTGTGAAAGACACAAGCACTGCACAGGCACGGTGGCAAGGGCATGGTCGGGGCGAGAGGGAACAACGGCGGCGCACCGGACTTCGAGGAGTTCGTCCAAGCGTGCGGTCCGCGTCTGCTGCGCGTGGCGTGGCTGCTGACCGCGGATGCGCATCTGGCCGAGGACCTGCTGCAGACCGCGCTGGCCAAGGTCTGGCCCAAGTGGCGCCGGATCGCCACGGAACACCCGGAAGCCTATGTCCGCAAGACGATGGTCAACACACACGCCTCGTGGTGGCAACGCCGCTGGCGCAGCGAAGTGCCGCACGCCGAGTTGCCCGACCGGGTCGCAGGCGGCGACCCCTTCGCCGGCGTGGACCTGGAACAGGCTCTGGCGGCCGCCGTACGGCAGCTACCGTCGAGGCAGCGCGCCGTGCTCGTGCTGCGCTACTTCGAGGACCTGTCCGTCGAGGAGACCGCGGAGACGTTGCGATGCCGGCCGGGCACCGTGAAAAGCCAGAGCGGCAAAGCCCTCAGAACGCTGCGCGCCCTTCTCGGCGACACCCCCTTCCTGTCCTCCGACGGTCCCGAATCGCGGCGTGGCCCACAGGCCGCCCTGAGTCGAATCGGAGGACGGCCGCATGCCTGATCCTCACCTGAGGCATTCGGACGAGGAAGCCGAGCTCAGGGTGCTCCTGGCACGGTCGGTACCCCGATTGGCGGCCCCGCCAGGCCGTATGGAGCAGGTCCGGCGCCGTGTCCGCCGCCGACGGCAGCACATCGCTTCCGCCGTCGCCGCCGGGAGCCTGGCCATGACGGGCCTGGTCCTGTGGACCGGCCCGCACCGGTTCTCGGCGCCCCGCCCCACCGCTCCGGCGGCGACGGCCTTGGCCCCGGCAGCCGAGGCCAGCCACCGGGTGCGCTTTGCGGATGCGGCCAATCTGGCCTTGACCCTTCCCGAGGGATGGCAGGCTCTCGCCACGCCGCGCATGTCCCACCCCAGCGTGGTCTATGCCGCAAACCAGCCCCTGGACGGCTTCACCACACGGTGCCAGCGCGACGCCACCAAGACCAGGGACGTCTTCTCCTGCGCACCGCTGCCTGCGCTGGAGACCGGAGCCGTCGTCATTGCCCTCGAGCCGTGGGACCCGAACGCCGCCATTCCCACCCCAGCCCCCACCCTCACTCCGGCGGCCGCGCCCGGCGCCAGCTGCCGGTCCCTGGGCGGCCAGCTCGAGTACGCCTCCGCACTCGTCCTCCCAGCCGAAGACGGACATCCGGCGCTCCAGGTCAGCATCTGCGTGGCACCGGCCCCCGGCACCGGCGAGCCCAGCCCCTCCCGCACCAGCACTCCCGAACCGAACGAACCCGGGACGAGGGACGTCACGATCACCCCGGCCGCTCCGGCAACGAGTGCCATCCCGGCTCTGGAGCAGGCTCGGACGCTGCTGCGCACCGTCCACTTCGGCTAGGCCACCGCAGACCCGCGGCCGCCACCACCCCACCGTCAGTTACCGTCCGTCACCACGCGAGAAGGGGCTCCTCGCCATGCCCGCAAACCGAACGTGCCCGTCCACCCGCACGCCCCTACAGCTGTTCGCGATCACTGTGAGTGCAGTCTCCGTGCTGGCCGGCTGTGCGCCCGCCACCACCTCCGGGGCAGCAGCGCCCGCCACTGCCTCCCCGGTAGTCGCTGGCCGTCCCGTGCCAGTCCAGGCCGACGCCACGCTCAGCCGGTCTGCGCGGGAGATGTCGCTGCCGGGCGTGGGCGCGGCCATGCTCGCCGACATACCCGACACCACCCGGCAAGTGCTGCTCGCCACGGGCGACGGCAGGAACGCCAACACCTCCACGGTCGCCCTCTATGAGCGCTCCGCGGATGGTTGGGAGCAGAAGGCGGGACCCTGGGCCGCGCACAACGCGCTGCGCGGCTGGACCGACGACCACCGCCTGGACGACCTGCGGTCACCCATCGGCGTGTTCGGGCTCACCGACGCCGGCGGCCTGCTGGCCCACCCCGGCACCCGCCTGCCCTACGACCGTTCGCGCGCCTTCAGCATCTCGGGGACCGGATTCACAGGTGAACCGCTGGCCGGCTCGTTCGACTACGTGATCGCCGTCAACTACAACCGCAAGTCCGGGATGACTCCCCTGGACTGGAGCCGGCCACTGGGCGCCACGAAGGGCGGAGGCATCTGGGTCCACGTCGACCATGGCGGCCCCACCCATGGCTGCGTCAGCATCGCCAAGGAGCACATGAAGGAACTGCTGCTGGCGCTCGACCCGGACCTCCACCCCGTCATCGTCATGGGGGACGCGGCCTCCCTGGCGCGCTGAGCCGTCCGGACGGTCTGCGTCGCCGGTCTGATCGTGTTGCGGCCGGGCTCCCGGTCAAGGCTTTGCCACCGGCTGCGGCGCCACACGGGCCGCAAGGCGAGCGCCGCCCTCGGCCTTCCACCGCCCCCCTGAAACGCCGAAGTCAGTACCTGGAGCGGAGGGAAGGGGGCGCGGCCGGCGGCAGGGGTGATGGCCGGTCAGGGACCGAGCATGGTGTCGGGAGGGACGAAGCTGTAGCCGAGCGCCTTGATTCCGCTGACGGTCTGCTTCAGCGCATCCTGCCCGTAGGAGGGGTGGTAGAAGAAGCTTGCGACGCCGTCGCCGAGCCCTGCTCGCGCTGCACTCGGACCGCCGCCCCGGCGCAGCGCGCCCCTCTGCGATTCCGATCCGACCGGAGTAGCGTTGTGATCAGCAGTCGTGGTTCCGAGTCATCGCCCGCGGTCAGGTGCCGCGGGTGTTTTGCTGTCCCGGCCATGGCGATCACCTCCGCACGGGCCGCACAGTGCGTGCCCGGCACCGATTGCGACAGGACACCAGCATGGCCAAGGGCACTGTGAAGTGGTTCAACGCCGAGAAGGGCTTCGGCTTTATCGAGCAGGAGGGTGGCGGCCCCGACGTCTTCGCCCACTTCTCCAACATCGACGCGCAGGGCTTCCGCGAGCTGCAGGAAGGCCAGAAGGTCGAGTTCGACGTCACGCAGGGCCAGAAGGGCCCGCAGGCGGAGCACATCCGCCCGGCCTGATCCTGCGCCCTGCGGTGCCCGGCTCCGTCTTGGGGCCGGGCACCGCGGTGGTTGGTGGAGATCACGACCTCGGCGAGCAGAGTCCATCACCGCGGTGGGGCTTCTCCACGCCATCGTGGTCACCGAACAACCCCGCCCAGCGTAACCGCTTCGACCGCATCGGCGACCTCACCTATCAGCACTGGGCCTTCAGCCCCTACCGGTTCGGCTACGACACCGAATCGATCTGCCGCAACTACACCGGCACCATCCCCCTCCTGGCCACCACCCTCGATCGACTCCAACGCCACGGCCTCACCAACGGCCCCACCTGGTGGCGCTACGGCCACCGCACCTGGCAACCCTTCCACGACGCCCTCGCCAACCCCGACGGCTACGCCGCCCACCTGGAACGCCGCTGGGCGCAGGAAGCCGAAGAGCGGCGCCGCGAGACCGAACGCAAGGAAGCCGAGCAGCGACGCGAAGCCGCCCGCCAGCAGGCCCAGCAGCGGGAAGCCGCCACGCAGGCCGTCGAGCGGGACGAACGCCCCGACCTCGACCGGATCTAGGCCACCCGGAAGATCGGCCCCGACGGGCAGATCACCTTCCCCGACCTCAACCAGCCGCCGACCCCCAGCCGCCCACCGTCCCCGCCCCGGCCCCGCCGGCACCTGCACCGCCCGCGTCCCGGCGCCGCTTCTTCCGCTCCTGACCGCACCGCGTACCCACCCGTTGGGCGGCGGAGCGTTGAGCTGAAGGGACGGCGCGACGACAAGCAGAGCGGAGCGGTCGACGCCGACGTCGAGGCCGTCGAAGACCTCGAGCTCCCGGGTGCCGACCTGTCCGGCGAGGAACTCACGGTCCAGGTCGTGCCCTTGCAGGAGGACGAGTTCACCTGCATGACCTGCTTCCTGGTCCACCACCGCACCCAGCTCGCCGGTACGGACAAGAACGGCCGGCCGATCTGCCGTGACTGCGCGCCCTGACCACCGCTCCACCGGACCGCCCGGACCGGGACGGATCCGGTCGAAGACCGGGCTGGAGCTGCTGTGTCCCGGGGCCGGTGCGGCGCATGCTCAGGCTCCTCTCACCTGGCCGTCCCGCCTATGGTGCTGAGGAGGGGCGGAGGTCTGGAAATGCGCGGCGGCGTGTCTAGGTTGGTGGTACCGCCTCATGCCGCCGTCACCCGCAACCTCCAGGGCGGTCCGCGGGCCGGTTCCCACGGCTTGGTGATGCCTCTGTGCGGGTGCCGGAAGTGCTTGGCCCTCGGCAGCCCGCGCGGCCGGTGCGGGCGGGGCCCGGTCGGGTGTGACGGCCGACGAGGAGGAGGCCGCCATGGCTGCTCCGGCGAACCGTGGCGAGATCGAGGCCGACATCAAGGAGACCCTCGGCCTGGTCCCGCACCGGATCCCCACCGAGCTGCTCGGCCCGGAGTGGGAGATCTTCAAGCGGATCGAACTCGGCGAGACGCTGATCCCCAACAAGTACAAGGAACTGATCGGGGTCGGCCTGCATGCCGAGACCAAGTGCAGGTACTGCACCCTGTTCCACACCGAGGCTGCCAAGCTCTTCGGCGCCACTGACGAGGAGATCCAGGAGGCCGTCCACTACGCCAAGGCCAGCCTGGGCTGGAGCGCCTACATCAACGGCATGCAGGAGGACTACGACCAGTTCGCCGCCGAACTCGCCCAGGTCGCGGACTACGTCCGCGCCAAGGCCACCTGATGGAGCTCGAGCGCGTACGACCCGCCGTCCTGCGCGCAACCTTCCACGCCTACGAGCTGGCCGCGCTCGTCGCCGCTGCCCGCTACGTGGTCGACACCGCACCCGACGACGTCCCCGCTGAGGCGCTGGAGCAGCTCGCGCAGCTGCTGGCCGACTACGACCGGCAGCTGCGTACCCTGCCGACGACGGCACCGGCGGAGGGCTGATCGCGCCGGGCCCGGGGGCGTACGGACAGCCGCCCGGCATACTGCCTTCCTCATCCAGGAGGGCAGGGCGGGGCAGTGACGGCGGGTCACGACCGGGAGTGGCTGCGGATGTGCGTCGTCGAGCAGGGCTGGCCCGCGGCCGGGTCGCCGTGGGCATGCCTCGTGCCCGAATGCGGCTGCCCCCCGCGCCGCGTGCCGCCGGGTGGCGCTGCGATCGGGGCGGTGCCCTCACCACTGCCGCGCAGCCGGTGGTACTTCGTCCCGTCGGCGTCGGCGGGGCTTCCGCAGGAAGGCATGTGCCGGCTCATGCCCACCCTCCTCTTCCCCGGATGCGCGACCTGCGCGCCGCACCACGGCCGCTCCGCCTGGGCGGGCGCCGCAGGCAGGCGGCGACGAAGGAGCCCGGGAGATGTCTGGGCCGGGCACGCTGCCGAGTCGTCGTGCCGCCAGGGCAGTGGCAGGCTGGAGGCACGGAGTTGCGGCCCAAGAGGTGATCCGTCATGACCGAACACCCACACGTCTCGCTGGTGCGCAAGGGGTACGAGGCGTTCTCCCGCGGGGACATGACCACTCTGTCCGAGATCCTTGCCAAGGACGTGACCCACCACGTGCCCGGTACCCACATGCTTTCCGGTGACCACAAGGGGCTGAAGGCGGTCCTGGAGTACTACCAGCGGCTCGGCACCGAGAGCGCCGGCTCCTTCAGGGTCGAGCTGCAGCACCTGTTCGTCGACGGCCGGGGCCACGTGATGTCGGTGCACCGCGCCACCGCCGAACGTGGCGGCAAGCAGCTGGACGCCATGGGCGGGATCATGTTCAGAATCGTCGGTGAGAAGGTCACCGACCTGGACGAATGCGTCGAAGACCTGTCGGTCGGCGACGAGTTCTGGAGCTGATTGCCAGGCACGTCAGGGCCACCTTCGGGGGAGCCTCTTCGTCCGCCGTCCGCCAGCTGATGAGTGTGGCTCCGTCGGCCTGATCGATTGGGGCTCGGACTGCTCCGCCGGCCCCAGCCCACCGCCTGACGTCCCTGGCGCAACGTGGGGGCCGACCTCAACCAGGGGCGGCCACCACGGCCCCGTCGCCTACCAGTGCCATCAGGAGATGCGGCAGACATTCAGGACGAGCGCCCGTGCGGAAGCGTGGTCGGCGGCGTGCGGACCGTGGCTGCTGTCAGTCGTGGTGGCGCTTGGTGGATGCCGAGCCCGGCGGCTTCGGTGGTCTCGTAGTTGGCGAGCGCGAGGCCGAGGCAGAAGAAGGTGGGTGCCCATTCGCCGACGAAGATGCCCCACCGGTCGGCGCGCTCCACACCGGCGTGCTTCTCCGCCTTGACCGAGGTGGCCCAGGCGATCACGGACAGGGCCGATGGAGCGGGTCAGGACCACGGTGGAGCGGCTGGTCAAAGCTGGTGCCACCGTGCTGCGGATCAAGGATGAGCCGGACATGGGGCTCTACGCCGCCACCATGCAGGACCCCGAGGGCAACGAATTCGACGTGGCCTGAGGGCCGTCGTGACGGTACTGGTCACAGCCACTCGTTGATGGCAGCGACCAGCACTGTCGCTTCGTACCGGACGACGAGTTCGTCATACCGGGTTGCAACGGCCCGGTGGCGTTTGAGCCGGTTGATCCCGCACTCCCACCGAAAACGCCTACCGGGTTTGACTGTGTGCTGGCAGGATCCCGTTATGGATCTTTCAGAGGGCTTGACTGGCTGGACTGACTGGGACGGTGCCGCCTTCGAGGTGGGCCGCTCGCTGGGTATTTTTGGCGAGTCCGAGACGTTCACCAAGGTCAAGTGGGTGTTCTGGACTGACAACACCCTGGGAAACGCGCTTCACGAGGTGCTTCTCCAGCTGGCCGCTGCTGGAGTGCTGGAACGACGGGAGGAGCCGGACGAGCAGTTCTTGTGGTCGGGCTATGACGTTCAGACGGCTTCGATGTAGCGGCGTCCGACGCTTCGCCCACTGGCGGATCTTGGTGTACAGGTTGAGCCTCCGAACCTTGATCGACTTCGCCACGCGCCTCCCGACTCCTCGTTCACCAAGGCATCCACCCGGGCCGAGCACTACCACCGCCAACCGCAACCCGGTGAACCTTCCCGGTCACAGCACTAGCCGGCGGTGTGTTGTCGCTGCGCCTGGTGGCTGTAGGCGCGGTGACCGCGCTGCGGTGTCGTGTGCTGGATGCGCGGTGTGCGGTGGAGCTGCCGGGGGCGTTGTTGGCGGCGGGGCGGGTGTGTCCGGGTGGTCTGGCGCTGGATCTGCGGGGCGTGACCGAGTGCGATGCGGCGGGGGCGGCCGCGTTGGCGCAGGCGTGCGTGTACGTGCGCAGGTCCGGGCACGTGGTGGGGCTGGCGGCGTCGACGGCGGAGCTGGACCGGCTGATGGTCTTCACCGACACCCTGCACCTGGTCGCCGACCACCTCGACGCCGGGACCGGGGCGCAGAGCGGGGACAGCTGATCGGCTGGGCGGGGACGTCGAGGTCGGCGCGCCGGCGGCGAGGTGGGCTGCATCGCTTTGTTCGCTTGCACGACCCTGGGAGTGAGGGGGTACTCCGGCCTGCGCTGAGCCGCTTGGGTCCAGCACAGGAGGCGCTGGAGCCAGTCCGAGACACGCGTCGGGGGCGGCTCTGGGGGCGGTCGCTTTTTGGCTGCGGAATGTACCTGGTCGGCAACACTGAGAGGGCATTTGGTATGAACGGATTGCCCTTTATGCCCTAGTAAGTCCCTCGCCAGGTTGGTGTGGTCTCGTCCGTTATGCGCTTGGTGAGGTTGTCGATCGAGGCGATGTGGATCATGGCTTCAGAGCTGGCCGGCAGGGTCTCGTAGTCGCGGGCGAGCCGGCGGCGCAACATGATCCAGCCCAGGCTGCGTTCGACCACCCAGCGACTTTTCACGACGTGGAAGCCGCGGACGTCGGACTTCCGGCAACGACTTCGACGTCGATTCCGAGGCCGGCTCCGTGCTCGATCATGGCGTTCTTGAAGCCGGTGTCGACCCAGCTCTTGGAGATGCTCGGGTAGGTCTTCTTGGCCTGGTTGAGGAGGTGGATTCCCAGGGCGTTCTCGGACAGGCTCGCGGCGGTCACGGTCACGGCGAGGAGCAGGCCGATGGTGTCGGTGAGGATGCCGCGCTTGCGGCCGACGACCTTCTTCGCGGCGTCGGTTCCCTGGCCGGTCAGGGGCACGTTGGCGGAGGTCTTCACGCTCTGGGTGTCGATGACGGACGCGGTCGGTTCGGGGTTGCGCCCTTCCTTCACGCGGGCCAGGCCGGTCAGGTCGTAGTTGAGTTCCGCGAACACTCCCTCGTCGCGCCAAGCTGCGTAGTAGGCGTAGACGGTGCCGTGCTTGGGGAAGTCGTGCGGAAGGTACTTCCAAGGGATTCCCGTGCGGTTGATATAAAGGATCGCGTTGAAGACGTCGCGCAGGTCGACTTTCGGCGGCTTTCCGGTGGACCTTCGGTCGAGCCTGGCTTTCCTCCAGGCCGTCCGTTTCGGTCCGATCAAGGCCCATCGTGCGTCAGACAGGTCGCTCGGGTACGCGGGGCAAGTTCGGGTCGAAGATCCACTTACTCACCGAACGCACCGGTTTACCCCTGTCGCTCGCGATCTCCGGCGCCAACCTGCACGACAGCCAGGCGCTGATTCCGCTCGTGGAGGCGATCCCGCCGATCCGCTCCCGCCGCGGGCCCCGGCGCCGTCGGCCCGGCAAGCTCCACGGCGACAAAGCCTACGACCACCGGTTCATCCGCTCCTACCTGCGGCGACGGCAGATCACGGCCCGCATCGCCCGCCGCGGCATCGAGTCCTCGACCCGCCTCGGCCGACACCGCTGGGTGATCGAGCGGACCGTCGCCTGGTTGGGCGGCTTCCGCCGGCTCCACCGCCGCTATGAACGCAAGGCCGACCACTTCGCGGCCTTCGCCAGCATCGCCGCAGCACTCATCTGCCACCGCAGGCTAGCCAAATGAGATGACTTGTTAGAAGCCGTTGTCGTACCGAATTTGGTGAGCATGGGTTCGAGTGCGGCGGCTCGGTCGGACGATCTTCGGTCTGTCCGTGCATGAAAACACGGCCTCTGGTGCAGCTCGGGGTTGTCGAGACCTTGAGCACACCGGGAGGCCCTGCCGACGGCATCCCGGCACCTACACCGCCGAGACGACACAACACCTCGTCTCTGCCGCCGAAGCATCGACCCCATGCCTGACCAGTGCAAACGCAGCCGTCACTCTCGGAAGGGCAGCGGCTTCTAACTGGCCCGCACAGGAATCGTGTCAGAAGTCTGGTCTAGGTTTGGCCTGTGAACCACAGCAGCCTCACGGCCGGGGCGCCCCGCGAGCCTGACTCGCCGCCCTACCAGGCAGTTCTGGCGGAGACTGATTGGGGTTCGCTCCAGACAGCTTTCGGGAACGGTGAGTGCCTGCCCAAAGTCCTGGCACGGTTGCTGGAGCCTGATCCCAAGGTGCAGGTCACCGCTTTGTCGGAACTGAGTGAGCTGGTCGGCCACCAGAACACCATCTACGAAGCCACCGCACCCGTCGCCATGTATGTCGCCGGCATCCTCACCCACCCGGCGGCCATGACCCTTCGGCCGTACCGCAATGTCCCCTTCCGCGCGACATTGTTGAACTGGTTGGTATCCACGGCCTACGACGCCTCCGACGAGATTGTCGACCGCATCGAGCAGTACTTCCCTGGCTTCCTCACTCCCGGCAGCATCGTGGCGGCCTTCCGGGACCTGCGCCCGATGCTTTATCGAGCCGTCGCGCCCTTCCTTCAGGACAGTCACGAGGACGTGCGCGAAGCCGCCGGCCTCGCCGCGCTCATCCTCGCCGAACACCCGGCGCTCGCCCAGCACCGCAATCACCTCGCCGTGCACGCGCGCCGCATCCTGGACACCAGCAGCGACGCCCCTAACCGTCGAATTGCCTGGAAGGCCCTCAAAGCATGGGGCCACGACGTCACCGACATTGAACCTTTTCAGGAGGAGCCCTGGGACTGCGGGCCACACAGCCATGGCCGCGGCGATCTCGAACCTCCCTTCTGATTGATAAGCGAACGGCCCGCCGGCCCAAGAATGTGCGGCCGTTTAGAGGAGCTAACACAAAGCCGTCGTTCGGCCATGTCTCCTCGTCGGTCTGCTCGTTGGTCCATCCGTGGGAAAGCTGAAGGGTCCGCCGTGGGTGGTGTCGGACGACCTCTGGGCGCGGATCGAGCCGCTGCTGCCGGTGAGGCAGCGGCGGTCTCGTAATCCAGGTCGGTTGCCGCTGGATGATCGCGGGTGTCTGCAGGGGATTCTGTTCGTGCTGCATACCGGGATCCAGTGGGAGTGGTTGCCGCAGGAGCTGGGCTTCGGCTCCGGGATGACCTGCTGGCGCCGGCTGCGGGACTGGCACGAAGCCGGGGTGTGGGACCGGCTCCACCAGGTCCTGCTGACCGAGCTGCACCGCGCGGGGAAGCTGGACTGGTCCCGGGCGGTGATCGACGGCTCCCACCATCAGGCGCGTCGGGGCGGCCCAAAACGGGCCCGAGCCCGGTCGACCGCGCCCGGCCCGGCTCGAAGCACCACATCATCACCGACGCAGGCGGCACTCCGCTCGCCATCACTTTGACCGGCGGCAACCGCCACGATGTCACCCAGCTGCTGCCCCTGCTGGACGCGATCCCGCGCATCCGCGGAGCGACCGGTCGCCCGCGCCACCGTCCCAGGCAGCTGTTCGCGGACCGGGGCTACGACTTCGACAAGTACCGCCGCCTGCTGTGGAAGCGCGGCATCAAGCCGGTCATCGCCCGCCGGGGCGTGCCGCACGGCTCCGGCCTGGGCACCATCCGGTGGGTGGTTGAGCGGACGAACGCTTGGATCCACGGCTTCCGACGCCTCCGCATCCGATGGGACATACGCGACGACATCCATGAGGCCGTCCTCAAGCTGGCCTGCTGCGTGATCACCTACCGGCGCGTCCGCGCTTTGTGTTAGGGAGCGTATTTGGTCGTGATCAAGGGGCGGTCTTGGTGAGGCTCTTGATCCAGATCATCGATGCACGGAGGTGGAGGCCGGCGAGGTAGCTCTCGGGTGTCTTGTCGAACCGGGTGGCGATGCCCCGCCAGGCCTTCAGCCTGTTGATCAGGCGCTCGACGGTGTTCCGCTCCTTGTAGAGCTCGGCGTCGTGGGCAACGGGCCGGCCGCCCCTGCTGCCCTTCTTCTTTCGATGGGCGGCCTGGTCCCGCTTCTCCGGGATGACGGCCTTGATGTGCCGTTCGCGCAGGTGAACACGGTTGCCGCGGGACGAGTACGCCTTGTCGCCGGCGACCGCGTCGGGCCGGGTACGGGGGCGGCCGACGGGCCCGCGAACCCGGACCTTCGCCAGCACGGGGATGAACTGCGGACTGTCGGCGGCCTGCCCCTCGCTCAGGACGAATGCCAGCGGGCGACACTTGCGCTCGCCGGCGATGTGGACTTTGCTGGTCTGCCCGCCTCTGGACCGTCCGAGCAGGGCTGCCTTCAGGCGGATCTTGCGTCTGCGTCGGACACGTCGCCGCTCGTCCCGTCCCGGGTCGTCTGCGGTGTCCTGCCCGTCTTGTTCCTTCGGGCCGCCCCCTTTTGCCGGGCCTTCTCCGCCTCCTCGGCCGCCTTCTCCAGGTCGGCGAGCGTGTCGGGGTCGAGGTGCATCCCGGCGGCGTCGTGGTGGGCCCGGACGGTGGTGGAATCCACGCTGACCAGCGACAAGTCCACCTCACCCCGCTTGGCGGCCTCCGCGATCGCGCCCTCCAGCAGGGCCTCGAAGACCCCGGCGTCCCTCCACTGCCGGAAGCGGTTGTGGACCGTCGACCAGGCCCCGAACTCGCTCGGCATCTCCCGCCACTGGCCGCCCGTCCGAAACCGCCAGATCACGCCCTCGAACTGCCGGCGCAGCCGCTCGGGGTACGGGCCGTACTCACCGATCGGCAGGTACGGCCCGATGAACTCCCATTCGGCGTCAGTCAGTTGCACTCGCGTCACACAGCATGATCTATCGGATCGGGCGCGACCACGAGGGCGAAACCCGCATATTGATCACAACCCGATACGGGCCCTAGCTCCTCTTAGAAGCAGTTGCCGTAACGATCATGGTGAGCATGGGTTCGAGTGCGGCGGCTCGGTCGGGCGATCTTCGGTCTGTCCGTGCATGAAAACAGGGCCTCTGGTGCAGCTCGGGGCTGTTGAGACCTTGAGCACATCAGGAGGCCCTGTTGTCGCAGTTGTACGCCCTCGCGCCGGCCGGCTCCAACTCGGCTACCCGGGAGTGTGATTGTCTCGCTCATCGGTTCGGGAACGCCGGGGATCGGCCGCACAGGCGACCGAGGTACCCCTCGGACATGACGGACGCGGAGTGGGCAGTCGTTCGTGAAGCGCTGCCGGTTCCGGGATGGCTGGAGGGCCGGGGCGGGCAGCCGGAGGGCTACTGCCACCGGCAGATGGTCGACGCGGTGCGCTACCTGGTCGCGGGCGGCATCACCTGGCGCGCGATGCCCGGGGACTTCCCCCCGCGTGGGACCGCGTCTACGCGTTCTTCCGGCGCTGGCGCGACAAGGGCCTGGTCGCCGAGTTCCACGACCGGCTGCGCGACCGGGTCCGCGAGGCGGCGGGCCGCGACCGGGAGCCGACCGCGGGAATCATCGACGCGCAGTCGGTCAAGGGCGCCTCGTCGGTGCCGGCCGCGAGTCGGGGCTTCGATGGCGGGAAGAACGTCAACGGCCGCAAGCGACACATCATCGTGGACACTCTGGGGCTGCTGTTGACGGTGATGGTCACCGCGGCGTCGGTCACCGACCGCGAGGCCGCCGAGACGCTGTTGGAGCGGCTGCGGAGGCGGCACCGGCGTATCACTCTGGTGTGGGCCGACGGCGGCTACACCGGGCGCCTGGTCGACCTCGCCCGCGATGTCCTGCGCGTCGCACTCACCGTGATCAAACGCAGCGACAACACCAGCGGTTTGACCGTACTGCCGAAGAGGTGGCTGGTGGAGCGCACATTCGCGTGGCTGATGCGCTCACGCCGCCTGGCCCGCGACTACGAGACCCGCACCGACAGCTCGGAGGCGATGATCCGCTGGTCGATGAGCATGGTCATGAGCCGCCGACTCGCCCGGCGGGCACACTGAACAGTCCCGGGCTCTCCTCGACCAGCCAGCCCCGCGCGACCAGGCGCTTCGCCTTCGACCGCACTCCCTCGACCTTCGCGGGAACCGCCTCCAGTCCGAGCCCTACGGCGAGCTGCCGGCAGTCCACCGCCGCACCGCCCGAGCGCCGGGGGGCGGCCAGGATCTTCATGATCCGCCGGTAGTCCGGCGCCAGAACGCCGGCATCGAGCCCGTCCCGCCACACCGGCACCACCGAGCCCGGCACCGCCGCCGCGACCCGAGCCCGCCGTTCGCCGGCCGCCACGACCGGCGGAACCACCTCATCCTCGCGAGGCTCCGTCAGGACCTCGGCCACCGTCTCACGGGCGATCACGAACCGCTCCCACGCGGCCTCCGCCTCCCGCAACTCGGCCTGAAGAGCATCCACCCGCTGCCGGGCGATCCGCTCACGTTCCTCCAGCAGCCCCATCACCGACGGCACCCCGCACCTCCACCACAGAGACGACACGACACGTCATCCCTGCCGTCGAAGCGCCGACCCTATGCCTGAGCAGCGGAAACGCACTCATCACGCTCGGAAAGACAACGGCTTCTTAGCCCGGTCCGCCGGGCCAGGCCACCGATCGTGAAGAGCGTGTCGCCGTCCATGTCCTCACTCTCGCGCCTCCCCCTACGGGAGACTCAAGCCTCCCTCTCCCTGCCGGGCCGCCAATCCACAGGTATTGACAATTACTCGACGGCGGCTTCGGCGTCGGCGAGTTGGCCGCCGGTGGGCAGGACAGTGCCGAAGGCCTGTCCGTCGGCGGCGGGCAGGGCGCGCCAGTGTAGAACGGTGGCAATCGCCTGGTCGTCGCTCCCTGTCCCAACAAGCGGGCCATTCACGACGGGCAGGTGAAGGAGATGTTGTCGATCCAGTAGCTCCCGCCGAAGATGTCGACCTTGGTACCGCCAGCCGCCGGCGGCCCCGGGCGCTGGTTGGTGGCGGCTGCGCAGAACGCGGCCTGCGCATCCGTAAGTGTCGGGTACGGGCCGAGTTTCGCGACGTACTGCACGGGAACGTCCGCACCGCCCGCGTCGGCACAGAGGCCGCCGTCCACGAAGTCGCAGGTTCGTTTCCCCATGACGTCCTGGAGTGTGCCCACCAGGACGTTTCCACCAGAGACGTTGGTGAGCAGGAAGACGTAGTACTGGATGGCCGAGGCCGACGGTGTGCCCGGGGGCGTCTGGGTGGGCGTGGTCGGGGTTCCGGCGGGGCTCGACGGGGTCTCGGTGGTGGCGGACGGGCTCTCGCTCGGGGTGGACGGGGACTCGCTAGGAGCCGACGGGCTCTCGGTGGTGGCAGACGGGCTCTCGCTCGGGGCGGACGGGGACTCGCTAGGGGCCGACGGGCTCTGCGAGGACTGCGACTCGCTCGGCGACTGCGGCGGCGCTACACACGACGCAGAAGCCTGCACCGGCAGCAGACCGTCACCGCCGAGTGCCACCGGCGCCGCCGATCCGGGCAACCCCGACGACGTGCGCAGCTCGGGGGGCGGGCCGACTCGTGAGGGCACCGAGTTGACGTAGTCCACCAACTCGCGTGTCCGGTCTCCGACCTGCTTGGCGGAATCCGAACCGCAGTACAGATAGTTGGAGAGGTAGTGGATGTTCAGGCGTGAGCCTGCGCTGCCGTCGTAGACGGTCTGCGGCGGCGCCGCCTTGACCGTGGGATCCACTGAGGAGATCCCCGCCAGCAACCAGTCCCACTCGAACATGACATAGCGTGTCGGGTTGCTGTTCAGCTCCTGGCCAGAGCCGAACGGCGGGGCGATGTAAAGCGCCCCGACAGGCTTCCCGGAACCGATCCGCGGAAGCACGTTGCGCAGGAAGAGTCCGCCCTGGCTGTGCGAGATCAGCACCACGCGCAGCCCCTTGCTCAGGTCGTCCCGCACGTGTTGCAGCAAACTCACGTTGACCGGATCGGACGCGAAGTCCGGGTCTGCCACCTTCTGACCGATCACCTGGCTGACGTCCGCGATGACAGCCTCCGGCAGGACGGCCGCACCAGCCGCACTGAGCCGGCAGATGCCCTTCACGAGGTCCTGGTTCTCCGGGATGGGGTTATCCGCGGTGACGCGTTGCGCCTCTTGGCAGGCACTGTAGGTGTAGGCCGCGATACTGGCGCTGGAAGCGTTGAACTGGAGGTGGACGTTGACGGGATAACCCAACTGCTGACTCAACGTGGTGGACAGCAGCCCGGCCCCAACTGTCGAGGAGTCGAAGTTGTTGAGCACACCGTTGACGAAGTAGAAGGAGAGTCCGCCGCCGTTCGGAGCCTGCCGGTACACCGCCGGCCGCTCCACTCGGCCCTGCGTGGTTCCCGCGCCCAGCGGAGGCGCGGACGGCGTCGAGGGGACGCCCACCGAGACGATGCGCCCGTTCAGGGCAGCGGCGTTGGCCATGAAGGTCTTCTGGCCGTCCGCAGTACCCAACTGGCCCGACTCCCAGAGCAGCACTTCCCTGCTGAGGATGCTCTGACTGGTGCCCTGGGCAGTGGCGTCGTCCACGGCCGCCGCGAGACCTTCCCAAGCCCGCTGCGCATCATCTCCGCCGAGCGGCTTCTCGAACGCGGCGAGGCGCTGTCTCAGCTCGGCCACCCCGGCCGGCAGCTGGCCGCTCTTGGACGTCGAGGAGCAGCCTGCCAGCAGGACGGTGGCCGTGGTGAGCGCCATCGTGGCGCGGATGCGGCCATGCACTGCTGCTCCGCGGTTTGTGGCCAACGCCATGATTCCCCTCAGAATTGCGCGCCGCAGGAAAAGTGCCCCGGGCGATTGAGGGCTCGGGGCGCCGCGGACCCCGGCAACGGCACGGATCGGGACGATCCCACCGTCCACTCCAGGGCAGGAAACCTCAACAGGGCTGGACTGCCCGGGTGACGGGCCGATCCGCGTCTCGGGGTGCCTACCACCCGTTGAAACCGGAACCGAACGAAACGACACGCCCCCTCGCCTCGAGCCGGTCTTGCCGCATTCCAGGTCACATGGCCGGCCCGGCAGCCCGGTTGGCTACCGGTCTGACTCGCAGGGTCCCCCTGGCCTCGGCCAGCTCTTGGAGGAAGATTCGTAGCTCCTGAGCCCTTTCGAGGTTGGGGAGGTAGGTGTCGGGTCGTGTGGTGGCGAGGTTGCGGTAGAGGGTGGCGGCTTCCTCGATCGCGGCCAGGGCGTCCTCCAGCCGCCCGACGTCCCCGAGCCTCAGGGTGCGGTTGTGGAGGCTGCCGGCGAGGTTGGGGAGGTAGGTGTCGGGTCGTGTGGTGGCGAGGTTGCGGTAGAGGGTGGCGGCTTCCTCAATTGCGGCCAAGGCGTCTTCCGGTTGCCCGATATACCTGAGCCTCAGGGCAAGGTTATTGAGGTAACCGGCGAGCTGAGGTCGGTCGGCCCGCCCGCGACGGGCGGTGCGAGCACGGGCACGCTGTACGACGTCGTGGAGCTGATCCTGGACCGTGGCCTCGACGTGTTCGTGCGGGTCTCCCTGGTGGGGATCGAGATCCTGAAGATCGACGCGAGGGTCGTGGTGGCCAGCGTGGACACCTACCGGCGGTTCGCGGAGGCGTGCAACCGGCTGGATCTGGAATCCGGCCGCAATGCCCCGGCCAAGTTCACCGACGTGATCAGCAGCGGCACCGGCAAGGCCGTGGAGGGCGTGGCCCACAAGAAGAGCAAAGGGGCCATCGCCAGTGCCGTGGAGTCGTTCACCGACAGCCTGAGCGGGCGCGACGAAGAGGAGCCCGCTGCCAGACCGCGCTCGCGCAGGACCCGGTCGAGGGAGGAGTGAGATGGCCCTCTACGTGTACGCGATCACTTAGATCAATCACACGATTGAGTGGTCGAGCCATCACTCAAGGTACGAAGACCCGGTCGAAGCGCCACCCGGCATCAGGTCTTCCCGGCGTTGCTACGCCTGCTGGCCCCTGCGGGCGAGAGGCAAGACAGACCGTATGCGAGGCGACCAGACTGCTCCGGCCGAGTGAACCTTCAACGCCCACCCGAGACCACACCGCCGCCCGCTCTACGCCCACTCGACGCCGTGCTCGGCGAGCTGCGCGAGCTGCCCCGGCGTCAGCTTCGCCCGCCTGGCCTTCTGGTTGTTCAACCACGCCCCCAGGCCCACGTGCACGACCTCAGTGCTCTCCGCGCCGCCGGGGCCGGCCACCGTGACCTCCAGCGGCTCCTTGTGCGGGCGGGGGACGCGGACGTGGCCCTCCCGCTCCACGAACCGCGCCAGGGCGGCCAGGCCCTGGGCGAAGCGGTCTGCCCGGGACACCTTCGGCTTCGCCTCCGCCCCGGCCTTCGCGGCCACCAGCCCCGGGTCCTCCTCGATGCCGATCGCCGCCAGCAGGTCCTGCTGATCCGGCTCCAGGCCGGACCAGCCGGCCCGCTGCGCCACGACCCAGCGGCCGAGCTGCTCGCCCTCGAGCACGGTCTCCGCGGGCAGCTGCGCCCAGTCCACTTGGCCGTCCAACTCCAGCCACCACATCCGCGCCACCGAGTAGGCGCGCTGCCAGGTGATCGGCCAGGTGGGGCACCAGAAGGGGTCAATCTCCTCCAGCGCGCGGCGCCGCTCCGGCGCCAGCCCTCCTGGCTCGCCCACGGGCACCTGGGCCGCCGCCCTCAGCTCCGCCAGCCACGTCCCGATGGCGTACCCGCCGACAGACGCCCGCGCCGGCGCCGCCAGGCCGGAGCGGCGGGTCGCCGTGGTGTGCGGCGCGGCCGCCCGGCCGGCATCGCCGAACCCGAACAAGGAGTTCCCCATGGCCGTGACCCGTACCATCACCGCTGCCGCCACCGGCGCGATCACCGCCGACCTGACCCTGCTGGGCTTCCACGGCCAGGTCGGCCGCTACCCCCGCCACCCCTGGCCGGAGGACCCGGCCACGGCCGAGCCCACCCGGCGCACCAACGCCCGCAGGTAGGGCCCGTCCTCGACGAACCCGCGGCGCCGCCGCGGCGGGGAGGTCAGCCCCCGCCCGAGAAGCCGCCGGAGTTGGCGGAGGCCGAGCCGCCGCCGGTCCAGCCGGGCCCGCGCGACGGGCGGGCCCGGACGGTGCGTTCGGTGACCAGCTCGACCCGTACCCCGGCGGGGCCGAGCAGCGCGGTGAGGGCCTCGTACAGCCGCTGCGGCGAGGTGAGGGCGGGCGGGGTCCACTTCAGTTCGTCGCCGGCGAGGTCGAACCGGACGGTGAGCTGTTCGGTCGCCGGCTGCTGGTCCCCCGGGTAGGGCTCGGTGACTCGGTGCTCCAGCCCGATTCCGCACAGCTGGGTGATCGGCTGCCAGGGGCCGGGGCGGGCGGCGCGGACCGTCCGGAACCGGGTGGGGGCCTGGGCCGGGGCGAATCGCAGCCGGCGGACCGTGGTGAGTTCTATCCACACGGTCAGCGGTGCTGCCAGCGCGGCTTCGACGGCGGCGATCCCGAGGACGACCTGTCCGACGGTCGCGGCGTCGGTGCCGGTCACCAGCGCGAAGACGGCGACCGCCCCGGTGATGGCGCCGAGCGCCACCGGCACCAGCAGCGACTTCGCGGCCCCGGTCAGGACGATCGGGACCACCCACGCGCGGGAGCCGCCGCCCTCGTGGAGGACGAGGTCGGTGGTGGAGTCTGGTCCGGGGCGAAGCGGCGCACGATCAGCCATACCGCCACGGTAGAGCCGGACGCGACCGGCCGGAAGGTGGCGGGGGGCGGTAATTCCGGTTGCCCGCCACCTACGTGACGATAAGTCAGTGCGCGGCGGCCTCCCAGTTGGCGCCGACGCCGATGGAGACGTCGAGCGGGCGCGCAGCGGGTAGGCGCCGGCCATCTGCTCGCGGACGATCGCCTCGACCTGCGCACGCTCGTCGGGGGCCAGCTCCAGCACGATTTCGTCGTGCACCTGGAGCAGCATCCGGGAGGTGAGGTGTTCGGCGACCGTGATCTGCTGCTCGCGGCTGGCGAGGTCGGGGCGGGCGGCGTACGCGGTGCCGCCGTTGACCTTCCATGTTGGCTGGTTGAACTGGAGGCCGCCGTAGTAGCCGTTTCCGGTGTTGGCGTGCCAGCGGCCGCAGCTCTCGCAGGCCGCGACCTTGTCCCAGTCGATGCCCTGCCCGGCGGCCGGAACGGCCCCGGCGACCGCGCCCGCTGCGGCGACCGCGCCCGCTGCGGCGACCGCGCCCGCTGCGGCGACCGCGCCCGCTGCGGCGGACGCGGCATGCGAGGGGGCAGCCTGCGCGGGGCCGGCGAAGGCGGCCCACAACCCGGTGGCGCAGGCGAGGGCGAGGAGTAACTGCAGGATCCGGTGGGCGATGGACACGGCGGAACACTCCCCGAGAGGTCGGCGATCGGACGGCCGGCACCCCGGGGCACCGCCCTCCACCGTTGGCACACCCCGCCGCCGGGGACCCGCGACATCCCGCCGGGGTCACCCGCCCGGCCGCGCGCAGCCGGGTGGCCGCACCACACCGTCCCGGCCCTGCCCCGCCGCCCGGGCCGGTTCAGGGAGGGCCTGTCGGTGGCCCGGTGTACGGTCTCTCCACGACGTGGCCCTCGCCCCGGCGAGCAGTACGGGCGGGGCCACGTCCGGGGCGGCCCGGCGCCCGGCATACTGCCGTCCTGACCCATCAAAGACATCTCAGGGAGCCAGGGAGTCAAGCCGCGGTCGTCAGCGATGGGACAGATGGCGAGCTGAAGGCGCGGTGTTCGCTGCCGGTTCTGCAGGCAGTGGAAGAGTTGTCCGAGCATGCGGCCCGACCGCCCCAGCTGCCGCCGGACGGCACAGACTCACGATCGCGGACGCGATGGAACCCTGACCAACTACCCGGTCTTCGACGAGCGGCTGCTCGCCCTGTACGAGGGCCTCCGCCACGCCGGATACGACGAGCAGCAACTCCAGGCGTTCTGCCGCCTGTTCACTGCCATCGGCCGCATCGGGCTGATGATGACCTGGAGCAAGCAGTACAAGCGCGGCGTCCGGGTGAGCGAGCCAAAATACCCGTCTCCCAGCAACCGCACCAAAGTACATGGGACAACCCACCCAGTACGCCGCAGCGGACGGGGCACGCCTGTCGATCCTGTGCATCGTGGACATGAGCCCTAAGAGCTCCCCGGTCGGGGTACCCGATTTTCGTACGCCTACAGGCGTCGCATGGGCGGCCGTTGGCAGAAGGTGGGCCCAGTCGTCGAGCGCGGCGAAGATGGCCGCCGTCGAGCAGCGGGCCGTCGAGCAGGAGTCCGGGACACCACGCTGGGTGAGGCGAGCGCGAAGGGTGCGGGGTGCGCCTGCGCAACCTGACCGTCAACCTGGCCCAGAACAAGCCCGTCCAGTAGCCCGGCGGGGCGGCTGCACCGGCCTGCCGGTGGGTGCGGGGCCGGGGCCTGTGCGTGCCACGGTGGGCGGCACGCACAAGCCGCCGGACGGCGGTCAGCTGGAGGACCCGGCGCCTGCTTCGACAGTAGTCACGCCTGATCGCGGCCTTCTGCCGTCGGTGTCACAGGTGGGCGGCTCCGGGCACGCGGCCGAGGACGGGCAGGGCGGTGAACGCCTCGGCGAAGTCGGCGCCGCTGCGCCGTCCCCACAGGCGTGCGAGGTCTTCGGCCATGGGGCCGAAGTGCTGGTCGATGGGTTGGGACTTGTGGCAGTGCAGGGCCTGCATTTTGGTGGCGAAGGTGGCGGTGACGTCGACCATCACCGTGGGGGTGACCTGCCCGATGAGGGTGAGGGAGTTGTAGGTGTCGCAGGTGTAGAGGCGGCGTGGTCGGCCGGTTTCGATCTTTGCCTCGGGTAGGGCTTCGAGGACGGCTTCGGCGGTGCGCCGGTGGGCGGTGTGGGTGTCGTGGACGGGGTGGGTGATGACCACGTGGGGCGTCAGCTCGATGAGCAGGGCCCGGATTGCGGTTGGGGTGAGTTCGGGGAGCTGGTGGAGGGCGGCGCCGAGGACGGCGGCTCCGGCTTGGGCTTCGGCGTCGCGGACCGGGTCATGGAGGGGGACGGCGATGTGGACCGGCGCGTGCTGGGCGTGGAGGGCGAGCGTGCCGCCGGCCCATAGCTCGGCGTCGTCGGGGTGGGCGAACACGGCGAGCACGGACTGCGGTCTTGCCAGCTGGTCGTCAGGGTTGCGCGGCACGGACAGCTCCCGAGGTGTTGGCGGTGGAGGCCGGGACGAGGCGGCCGTGGCGGATGGTGAGGGCTTGCATGCCAGCGCGAGGGCGGCGGCATTGCCGTCGTCGGCGTCGTCGACGGCCAGGCACCGCGCCGGAGCGGCGCCGAGGCGGCGCGCTGCTTCCAGGTAGGCGGCCGGGGCGGGCTTGCCCCGGGGCACGTTCTCGAGGGTCACGACCACCGGCAGCAGCGCTCGCAGCTCGAGTCGCTGGATGCCGTCGTGGACGGGGACCGCGGCGGCGCTGGAGGCGACGGCCAGCGGAATGCCGAGGTTGCGGGTGATGTGCAGCAGCTTGAGGGTGCAGGGGACGGCGGCGCCGGGCTGGCGAGCAGCGCGGCCCGGCTACGCACCACCACGTCCTGGGCCGGGGGCTGCGAGAGGGCGGAGTTGGCGGCGAGCCGGGCGATCACCTCGCGCACGGGCAGGCCGGCCAGAGCCCGGTAGCGCTCGGCGGGGACCGGGATGCCGTACGGGGCGAGCGCGGCGGCGCGGCGGATGCCAGTGTTGTCCACCACGGTGCCGTCCCAGTCCACGATCAGCGCCTGCGCATGGCGGAGAAGGGCGGCAGGAGCGGTCACCGGTACACCGTCCTGCGGTAGAGGATCCGCCGGTCGGGACCGAGGACGGCGATCTCGGAGGGCGGGGGCGGGGCGTCCTGCGGCCACAGCATCATGCCGAACCCGGGCAGCCGGATCGGGCAGTATCCGGCCGGGACGGTGACCGGGACCGGGGCGTCGCCGGAAAGCAGCACGCCGACGGGGTGCGAGGCGCCGGTGCCGAAGGTAGGCAGGTCGGGGGCGGGGCCGCCTGTGTCGTGCCAGAGCAGGGTCGCGGCGCGGCCGTCGTCGGGCACGGGCTGCTCCAGGGCGCGGGTGAGGACCGCGGTGGCGCAGAGCGTGCCGGTGTCCTGAGTATTGCGCTGGGCGGGGACGGTCGGGGCGGGGCGGACAGTGCCGGCACCTCCGTCGACTTCGACGACGGCGCCGGGGAGGAGGGCGGTCAGCGCGGTGGTGACATTGGTGACGCAGGGAATGCCGAGTTCGCGGGTGATGATCGCGGTGTGGGAGAGCTCACCGCCGGTCGTGGCCACGACGGCGGCCGGACCGGTGAGCAGTGCCGGGACCGCTTCGGGGCCGAGTGCCCGGCAGATCAGGACTTGACCGGTGATGTCGTCGCCGGTGTGGAGGGTGGGGCCGGTGCCGCGGCCGGGAGCGGCCGCGATCCCGTGAAGCACCTGGTCGTCGTCGGCGGCTGCCTGGCCGGCGGTGGCGTGGTCGGTGAGGGGCACGGTGAGCGGCCGGGCCTGGACGAGGTGGAGCCTGCCGTGGGGATCGATCGCCCACTCGACGTCGATGTGCTGCAGGCCGAGGGCGGTGGCGGCCGTGGTGGCGGCGGCGAGCAGCCGCTCGCGCGCATCTGGGGTGAGCACGGGGCGTTCGGCCAGCTGGGCTGGTGTGTAGAGGTGGAGCACGCCCGCGTCGGACGTCTGGATCTTCGCCCGGACGGAGCCGGCCGGGTCGAGGCGCACCCACTCGCCCGGGGGCATCTCCAACTCCTCCGGTGTTCCGGGCAGCTGGATAGTGTCCTGGACGGTGAAACGGACGGTGGCGCGGTGGCCCTGGCCGGTGGTGTGGATCTCGCCGGTCTGGGTGCCGCTGACGAGCGGCTCGGCCAGACCGCGGAGAGCCTCGATCCGCCAGCGGGTGCACAGGCCGTCGGTGACGGCGGCGGCCAGGACACCCGAGCAGGCCGGGCGCAGGGCGGGCTGCACGAGAACGGCCATGCGCGGCAGGGCGATGACGCCCCGGGCCTGGCTGTAGGCGGTGACGGTCGAGTGGTGGACGGAGGCGCGGACGGCGCGGATGGCGTCGAGCAGCGCCTCGGGGCGGGCGGGGCTGATGCGGGAGGTGTAGAGGCCGGCGAAGGACGCGGTGGTGCCGTCCTCGGAGACGGCGGAGGAGCGGGCGATCAGCCCGCGGGGGGCGGGGCAGCGGGCGAGGATCTCGGCGACGGCGGCCGGCAGACACTCGTCGGGGTGGTCGACGGGGATGACGATCCCGGCGGGGACGGGCAGGCCAGCGGCGGCCAGGCGGGCCAGGGTGGCGGCCTTCGCTCCGGCCATCTCGGCGTGCAAATCCTGGTCGAGCGAGGGCAGGTCGGTGGCGGTCATCGGACGCTCCCCGAGTTCAGCAGGTCGGCGGTGGTGATGGTGACAGGGTCGGCGGCGGCCAGCTGGCACCAGCGGCGGGCGGCGGCGAGGAAGCGGTGCCGATGGACCTTGCGGCTCTCCTCGCTGCCGGCCGCCCACCGGCACACGCAGGTCAGCGCCTCTACCCGCGCGGTGGCGGTGGGGTTGCCGGCGGCAGCAAGCTGGGAAGCCAGCGCCCACGCGTCGCGCAGCTGGACCGCTCGGCGGCGTGACGCGTCGATGCGGTCTCGCTGGCCATCGGTGTCGGTGGCGGCGGCGGTGAGCAGCCCATCGGCGCGGGTGCGGTCTTCGAGCGGCATCGCGGCGGCGGCCGGGGAGCCGTCGCCGTACAGGGTTCCGGCACGGGCGGCAAGGGTGCCGGCGGCGGTGGCGAGGTCGGTGCCTTCGGCGAGGGCGGCGGCGCCGTCCAGCAGCACCAGGTGGGCGTCCAGGAGGTGGCCGGTGGCGTCGGGGGTGTTCAACGCGAGGCGGCAGGACCGCCCGTCGGCGTCACTGCCGAGCAGGCCGGCGAGCAGCTTCTGCCACTGGTCGTCGGGCAAGAGCCAGTTGACGATGTGGGCGCTCATCACGCCGAGGAACGCCTCGGTCGCGCCGGCCAGGTGCCGCTCGGGCGCCTCGCCGTTGTCCAGCTGGTGTTCCAGGGCGAGGAGTGCGGCGTCGGTGCGCCGGTGGCGCTGCTCGGCTGCGGTGACCATCGCGGTGGCGTAGGCGGGGTCGGCGAGCAGGTGGTGCCAGCGGCCGGTGAGGGCGAGGTGATCCGGCTCGGGGATGTCGACGATGCCCGCGCGCCGCAGTCGCCCGTACGGGCGGGGGTCGTCCATGAAGACCAGCGGCCAGCGGGTGAGCGAGGTGGTGTACAGGTCGAGCTCCAGCGCGGTGCTGCCGGGCCTGGTGTGCTCGTAGTCGCAGGTGAGCAGGCCCTTCCAGACTTCGTCCACGGGGTTCTCCTTTGCCGGGGCCGGGCGGCGCGGTGGCCGGATCGGTGACGTTTTGGTCATGTGGGCGGTGCGGGGTGTGAAAGGCTCGGCCCCTGCCACCCGGGGGTGGGCCCGGGCGGCGCCGTGGGCCGAATGCCGAGGAGTAGAAGTGATCAAGGAACCGACGGCCAGCGCGTTCGTCTTCCGCACCCGCGGGGACGGCGTCCCGAGGGCGGCTCTGGTGTGGCATCCGCGGCTGGAGCTGTGGCTGCCGGCCGGCGGGCACGTGGAGGCGGACGAGAGTGCGGCCGAGGCCGCGTTGCGCGAAGTCGGGGAGGAGACCGGGCTGCGGGCCGAACTGCTGCCCGGCCCGTCGCTGCCCCTTCCGGCCGGATTCCCGCACAGCGCGGTTCCCGCTCCGTGGTGGGTGGTCGAGATGGACGCCTGCGCCGACAACCACACCCGCGAGGCGCACGTCCACATCGACCACGTCTTCGTCGCCCAGGTCCACGACGGCCCGGTGGACCAGGGCGCGGTGCACGAGGTGCGGTGGTTCACAGAGCAGGAGATCGCCGAGGTCGAGGGCCTGTCGGAGGACTCGCGTCTTCAGGTGAAGCAGCTCTTCGCGATGATCGCGGACGGCTCGCTGCGCCTGTCGGCGTGAGCCCCTGGGTCAGAACAGGGCGCTCTGCTCCAGCACCGGCTCGGCGCTGAGGCGCTTGGGCTGCAGCCCGGCGGCCGCGTCGAGGTCGAGGAGGGTGCGCCACCGGCCGGCGGCGCACCCCTCGGCCAGCAACCGGGCCAGGAGCTGGGCGGTAACTTCGACGTCCGGCATCGCCCGGTGCCGGTCGGCGGGCCGCGGGATGCCGTAGTAGCCGAGCAGGTTGTCCAGCCGGTAGGTGCCGAGTCCGGGCAGTACGGCCTTCGCGAGGCGCACCGTGTCCAGCAGCGGTGTGGAGGCGAGGGTCGGGCAGTGCTCGGCCTGGTGGGCGATCAGTCCGGCCTCGGTGGAGGCGTGGTGGGCGACCAGCCGGTACGCAGGCACGCTCAGGCGCGCGTCCAGGCGGGCCATCACCTCGGGGGCCGCAGGGGCGGCGGCGAGGTTCTGCGCGGTGATGCCGGTCTGCGCGGTGTCGAACGCGGTGACGGGGACGTCGGCGGGCGGGCGGATCAGGGACTCGAACCGTCCGACCTCGACCAGGCGGCCGCCGTCGGCGCGCAGGGCCAGGGCTGCGACCTCGATCGGTTCGGCTGGGCGGCCGGCCGGGGTGAGGCTCTCGAAGTCGATCACGACGAAGGTCGTGCCGGTGAAGCGCGGGTCCTGCATCAACCGGTCCACGCTGCGGCCTCCTGTTGGATCGTCAACGCCAGCTGCTGGATTGCCTGTTCGCTGTCGTGCGCGGTGAATGGGACGGCCAGCAGGGCATCCACAGTAGCCTGGGCGCGGTCAAGATCGCAGGTCGCGAAACGGGCGCAGGCCGGGTGGCGGTGGGCCGCGGTGAGGCGGTGGGTGCCGACGCTGTTGGGCACACCCGCCTCGGCCAGGCGGATGCTGAAGCCGCGCGGCCGGGGCAGGGTCAGCCGCCACAGGGCGCTGTAGCCGTTGGGTTCCTCTCCCGCGGCCGGTGGGATCGGCTCAAGGCCCGGGGTGCCGTCGACCGCCCGGTGTAGGGCGGCGGCCTGCCCGCGGCGCAGGGCCAGGGCTTCGGGGAAGCGGGCGAGCTGGTGGCGGGCGAGAGCGGCGAGCGGCTCGGCCAGGCGGTGGTTGAAGCCGAGCCGGCTTCCGGCCGGGGCGCCGGGGGCGGGGGTCTGCCAGTGGGTGCGGTGCGCGGCCGCCCGGTCGGCGAGGGCGTCGTCGTCGGTGAGGAGGTAGCCGCCCTCGCCGCAGGAGATGATCTTGCCGTCCTTGAGGGAGAAGCAGCCGATGTCGCCGATGGTGCCGGCGTGGCGGCCGCGGGTGGTGGTGCCCTGGGCCTGGCAGGTGTCCTCGACCAGGCGCAGCCCTGCGGTGCGGGTGTAGGCGGCGAGTTCGTGGATGCCGTCGGTGCGGCCGGCCAGGTGCACGGCCACCACGGCCTTGGTGTCCGGTCCGGTCTTCGCCGCGACGTCCTTGAGGTTCATGCCCAGCCCGTCGGCGGCGGCGTCGACGAACACGGGGCGGGCGCCGGAGGCCGCGACGGCGGCGACGGTCATGACGACGGTGACGGCGGGCAGCAGGACCTCATCGCCCGCTTTGATGCCGCAGGCGGCCAGCGCGGTGGTGATCGCCGCGGTGCCGGAGGAGACGGCGACGGCCCGGCGGGCACCGAAGACGTGGGCGAGCTCGGCCTCCAGGAGAGTGGCCTCCCGGTAGCTCGTCGGGTCGGGCATGCGGGCGACGGCCGCGGCCATCGCCCGGTGAGCAGGGTTCTCAGGCACGGGGGACCTCCGGTCCGGTCGGCGCGAGGACGGGGAAGCCGGTGAGCGGCCACATGTTGACGCAGTCCACGGAGAACAGCGCGCAGTCGCTGCCGCAGCCGGTCGGGGCGGGGAACAGCTCCCGCGCACGGGCGCCCTTGATGCTGCGGTGGCGGCCGGGCGGGGTGGCGGCGATCTTCAGGGACGACGGGCAGTCCCACACCGTGCCGTCCGGCTGGACGAAGAAGAGCGTGTCGCCGCCAAAGCAGCCCGGTACGAGGTCGGTCGGCCGGGCGACGGCGGAGGCGACCTGGCCCGCATAGCTGCGCTCGGGCAGGACCAACGGCATCTCGGCGGCGTACAGGTCGTCGAACCGCTGCCGCAGCTCGGGCAGGTGCTCGGCAGTGAGCGACAGCTTGGCGGCCAGGCGGTGGTCGGAGTCGAGGGCGATCGGCTGCGGGACGGCGTAGTCGCAGCCCAGGCTCGCGGCGAGCTCGGGCACGGCGACGATGTCGGCGAGGTTACGGCGGGTGATGACGCTGTAGATGCCGACCTTCGGCCGGGGCCCGGGGCCGCGGGCGGCGATCAGCGCGCTGATGCCCGACACGACGGCCTCCCAGCCGTCGCCGTCCCGGCGCGGGGGCCGCCACCGGTCGTTGTGAACAGGGTCCGCGCTGTCCAGCGACACCGACACGGCGTCGATACCGAGCTCGATGAGCGGCTCGCGCAGGTCCGGGCGGTTGAGGGCGACGCCGCTGGTGCACACCACCACCTCCAGGCCGCCCGCCTTGAGGACTTCGATCAGCTTGATGATCGGCTTCCACAGCAACGGCTCGCCGCCGGCGAGGAACACCCTGCCGACCGGCGAGTCGTGCAGCGTCTCGGCGAAGGCCAGGACGTCGGCAGCGGTCAGGTCGTTCGGCGACAGGTGGGAGAGCACCCCGGGGGCGGTGGGCATCTGCTCGCGGTGCTCGCTGATCGTCCCGAAGTAGCAGTACAGGCAGCCGTGGGAGGCGCAGTACGAACGCAGCCCCCACAGCAGGCTGATCGGCTTGACGGGCTTCACGACGTCACCCCTTCCGGGGTTGTGGCGGCCGCGGTGCGGCACGCCTCGGTGATGGACTCGACGGCCTGGTCCTCGCCGAGGACGCGCCGGTCGAGCACGAGGTACTGCTCGGGCCGGTCGGCGGCGAGCAGGTGGTACAGGCGGTGGGCGCGGGCCATCAGCGCCCGCTCGTCGGCGCAGGCCTGGCGGCCGGTGCGCTCCTCGAACCGGGCCAGGCACACCGCGGGGTCGTCGGTGAGCAGCACGGTGGTGGTGGGCGCGGGCCGCCAGGCGGTGATGGTCCGTTGGATGGCGAGGGCCTGCTGCAGCGCCCGGGTGTCGGTGGTGCCGGCCGCCTCGGCAAGCACGGCGGCCTGGTAGACGGCGACCGAGGCGGGGCCGCGGTCTTCCAGCACCACCCGGCCGGCGGCCACCGGCGCGAGCGCTTCCCAGCGGTGGACCTGGAGCGCGGCCAGCAGCAGCGTCTCGGTGTGCGGGTGCCCGGTGCGCAGGAACCGGTCGCCGGCGCCGTGCAGCGCGGCGATCACCTGGCCGGGCAGGCCTGCAGGCGGGGAGTCGGGCAGCTCGACCAGCGCCTCGCACCGCTGTCCCAGTGCGGCGGCGGCCCGGCGGCCGAGGTGGCTCTTGCCGACCCCGTTCACCCCTTCCAGCGCGACCCAGGCGGTCACCGGCTGGCTCCCGTCATCGCCGCCGCACGGCGCAGCCGCTCGGTGAGGAGCGAGTCGCCGGCGAGGGCGGGAAGCAGGTACTGGGTGGCGGTGCGCGCGCCGTGGGCGCGGACCCCGCGCACCGTCATGCACTGGTGCTCGCCCACCGCCCACACGGCGACCGCCTGGCTGCCCGTCAGTCGGGCGACGTCCTCGGCGATCTGGGCGGTGAGGCGCTCCTGCAGCTGCAAGGTGTGGGCGTGCTGCTCGACGATCCGCACGATCTTCGACAGGCCCAGCACCTGCCCGTCGGGGCGGTAGGCGACGGACACCTCGACCGTGAAGGGCAGCAGGTGGTGCTCGCACATGCTGGCGGTGCGGATGCCGCCGACGGCGACGCAGTCCTCGCCCTGCACGGTGTGCTCGAAAAGGGTGCCGGTGGAGCCGGGCTCGTGGCCGAGGAACTCGGCCCAGAAGCGGGCGACGCGGGCGGGTGTCTCCAGCAGGCCGGGTCGGTCGACGTCCTGGCCGAGTGCGCGCAGCAGCTGGCGCACGCAGTCCTCGACGGCCGCGGTGTCCACCGGTCCGGCGGCAGCCCAGGAGGGGGCCGGCGGGGCGGGAATGGTCAGGGTGTGGGACACGGGGGTCCTCCTCTTGTCCGTGGGAAGGAGCGACGGGGCCGCGCGGTGCGCCCGCGCGGCGCGGCGGTGTTGCTCAGGTACGTGGCGCTACAGGCCCAGGGCGTTCAGCAGCGCGCGGGCGGACTTCTCGGGGGTGAACCGGGCGACCTGCTGGGGAGCTGCGGTGCTCGCCTGCCGGTAGCCGTCCGGGTCGGCCAGCAGGGCGCCGAGTGCCGGCCACAGTGCCTGCGGGCCGGCGTCCAGCGGGACGGTGCGTCCGGCCGCTCCGGCCAGCAGCGGCACGTTGCCGAGATCGAAGCCAACCACCGGGGTGCCGACGGACAGGGCCTCGGCCGCGGTGAAGCAGAACGTCTCGGGTACGCGGGTGGCGATGACGGTGGCCGCGGCGCCGGCGAAGAAGCCGGGCACCTCGGACCAGCCGAGCGCCGGCAGGACCGACACGATGTCCGGGCGCCGGGCCGCGACCGCCCGGCAGGCAGCGAGGGTCTGGGCCTGTCCGCCGGGCTGGAGCTCGAAGCCGGCCTCGGCGAGGACCAGTTCGACGGGCCGGTCCCAGTCGTCGGGCAGGGCGTGAAGGAGTTCGGCGAGTCCCTTGGCCGGGTCGGCACGCGAGACGATGCGCACCGGACCCGCCTCCCGCAGCCTCTCCCGTTCTCCGGCCGGCGTGGGCGGCAAGACGGTGTGCAGGGCGTTGGGAACGGTGACCCAGGGGCTGGTGTCCAGGCAAGCCGCGGCGCCGCCGTCGGCGAGGTAGTCGCTGGCGGGGCAGATGACGTCGGCCGCGGTCAGCGCGCGCCGCCACCGGTCCTCACCGCTGGGGCGGATCTTGTGGACCATCAGCGCCGTGGTGACACCGTCCGGTGCCGGGTCGAGGTAGCCCAGGCCCCACAGGGTGTCGCCCCAGCAGGCGGCGTCCACCCGGTAGTCGGTGAGGATGCCGCGGACTTCTTCGACCACCGGGCGGGGGTCGGTCAGCGCGGCGAGCACGTCGGCGTTGGTCGCCGGCTGCGGCAGGCTGATGCTCTTCAGCCGGATCACACCCGGCTCGGGCCGGTTCGGGGCGGGTCCGGCCGCCAAGACCAGCGGCGTGTGTCCCAGCCTGCGCACGCCCTCGACCAGGGCGCCGATGGACCGGTCGATCCCCGAGGGCTGGTCGAGCCGGTAGGACAGCAGGCACAACGCGACCGTGCTCACGAGCTCTCCCCCGTCCGGGCCGCGGCCCTCTCCCACGGGAAGACGACCCAGCCGCGCGCCGTCTTCCCGATTGCGGTCATCGCCTGGGCCGGCGGCCGGTCGCCGCTCCAGTTCGACGTGTTGACCACCAGCACCGCGGTGCGCACCCGGGCCGCGCCGGCCTGGCCGATCAGGTGTGCGGCGGCGGCGAGGGTCTCGCCGGTGCCGGCCACGTCGTCGACCACCAGGACGTCGCGTCCGGCGACATCTCCCAGCGAGGCGCTGTTGCGGGTCACCGGCTGGGCGGTCTTCGCGGCGTTGGTGGCGTCGTCAACGGTGTGGGTGATCTCCAGCGCGCGCACGTCGCGGACGCCGAGCCGGTGCGCGAGGATCACGGCGGGGACCAGGCCGCCGCGCACCACGCCGACAACGGTCTGCGGCAGAGGGTCCGGCAGCAGGCCGCGGGTGATCCGTTCGGTCTGCTCGGCGATGTCGTCCCAGGTCAAATGCTTGGTGGTGACGTCAGCGGCCACGTTCGTCCTCCCAGATCAGGGTGTGCAGGCGCCCGGAGACGTTCCAGCCGCGGTCGATCGCGGGGCCGGCGATGGCCCGCAGGCCGGCGATGACGGCCGCGGCCGTGGTGGCCTGCGGCATGACCCACACCCGCTCCAAACCGTGCTCGTCCTGGAGGGCGGCGACTTCCTCGACGTCGGCCGGGGTATCGAGGACGAACTTGAACACTGCCCGGCCACTCTCCTGGAACGCCTTGAGCACGGCGGGCTTGATCCGGCGTGAGGCCGGCATGCCCATGTGCGCGAGCTTCGGCGAGACGACGTAGAGCGAGACGTGCCGGTCGAATGCGGGATCGGGCGCGATCGTGCCGTTGGTCTCGATCTCGATGCGGCGCCCGGCGCCGGTGAGGCGGCCGGCGACGGGGATAAGCTGGGTCTGCTGCATCATTGGCTCGCCGCCGGTGATAATCACCAGCTTCGTCGGGTGCCGGAGGAGCTCGGCGGCGAGGGTCTCGGCCGGCATCCGGTTGGTCTGCTCGGCACGGGAGTAGCGCTTCCAGTTCCACGAGTACGGGGTGTCGCAGGAGTCGCAGGCGAGGTTGCAGTCGCCGAGGCGCAGGAACGACGCGAGCTGTCCGGCCGACGGGCCCTCGCCCTGGATCGTGGGGCCGAACACCTCGCACACCAGCACGTTCTGCGGCCGGGTCGGGCTGAGGATCACGTCTGTGGTCGTCATGCGGGCACCCGCGCGTCCGGGGTGAACTGCGCCCAGGTGCTCTCGGTCTCCGACACCCGGACGGCGAACGGCCGGCCCTGCGCGTCCGCCAGGCCTCGGACGGCCAGCCACCCGGCGAGGTGCGCGGCGATGTGCTCCGACGTCGGGGTGACGTCGACGACCCGGTTGAGGATCGTCCCTTCGAACCCGGATGCCAGCAGGGCGCGCAGCTCGCCAGGCACGGGCAGCAGCCGGTCGCCGTCCGGCCCGGACGGCAGGGTGACCAGGTAGGCGTGGCCGTGTTGCCGGCCGCACTTGTGCCCGTCGGGCAGGCCTTCGAGCCAGTGCCGGGCGCTGAACTGGACGCTGTGCGCCTGGTCGGCACGCGGGAGCCGGCCGGTCAGCACGCGGATCGTGTGCAGGCGGTCGCGGGCGTCGTCGGGCAGGTTCCCCGCGGCCCAGGCGTGCAGGTGCTCGGCGATGCCCTGGTCGCTGGTGTCGACGACGACCTGGTCCAGGTCGCGGTGGTCGAGGACCGTGTCGATGTGGGTGCGGAACGCGGCGAGGTCGCCGAAGTCGGTGACGAACCCGGGCGCGGTCAGCTCACGCGCCGTCAGCGTCATCTCCGCGGTGATCAGGTCGCTCTTGTCGACTCCGCGCACCGTGCGGGCGGCGTCGAATCCGACGAGTTTGCCGATGGTGTAGGTGCCGGCCAGGCTCGGCTCCCGGGAGGGCGCGCCCGCCCGGGGCGAGGGCCGGAGCAGTGGTTCGGGGTTCGGCATCGTGCCCCCTTCTGGACTGGCCAACTGGCCTACGGTCGTTGCGTTCTGTGCTGAAACGAGCACACACCGCCAGCGAGGCAGGGACAATGGAGCCGGGCGATCCAACAGCGATCCCAAATCCGAGGAGCGTCGCGATGTCCGAGCGACTGCGGAACGGTATGAGAGAGGCGCGCCGGGAGTCCGGACTGTCCTGGGAGCGCTTCGCCCGGGATGTGGGCTTCAGCCCGGCGTATCTGCGCAACGTGGAGAACGGGAACCGAGGCGTGACCGCCGACGTGGCCGCCGCCTATGACCGGGTTCTGCGGTCGGGTGGGAGATTCGCCCGAGCACTGGCGGCTGATGGGCCGTCGACCGCAGGCTGGGACGAGGACGGAGCGGCCTTGACTGTCCTTGCCGAACTGGTGGATGGGAGAAGAGTGGATCGCAGGAGCTTCATCAGCGCGGGTGTCGCTCTGTCGGCCTCGGCCGGGCACTGGGAGAAGGCCCTCGGTCGAACCCGCGCCGACCATCCCGCCGTGGCCGGCGGCGGCCCGGAACTGCTCGCGAACATCGAGCACCGCCTGGACCACCTGCGACGGGTCGACGACGAACTCGGAAGCGGCGAGGTCCGCAAGCAAGCAGCCGGCGAACTGTCCTTCGCAGTGACCCTGCTCAAGACGGGGCGCTACACCGGAGCCTCCTCCACCCGCCTGTACCGGATCGCCTCAGAAGCCGCCCGGCAGGTCGCGTGGTGCAGCTTCGACCAGGGACGCCACGGCACCGCCCAGCGCTACTTCGACGCCTCCCTGCGGGCCTCCGCCGAAGCCGGTGACGTCATCGGCGGCGCCTACACGCTCTCTTTCTCGGCCGTGCAGTGCTACTCCACCCCAGGCCAGGCCGACCGCGCGGTGGCGCTCCTCGACGCAGCCCGGACGGCGATAAGGGGACAGGGCACCCCGCGGATGGAGGCCATGCTCGCCGCCCGCACCGCCCGCGCGCTGTCGAAGACCGGGGCAAAGAGGGCCGCCGGGCACCAGCTCCACCTGGCCCACGCCGCCCTGGACAAGGGGCTCAGAGACCACGACCCCGACTTCCTGTACTGGGTGACCTATGGCGAGATCGAGATGATCGCCGGGTCCTCAGCGCTCGATCTCGACGACCCGGCCGAAGCACTGCGCCGCTTCGAGGCCAGCATGCGGGCATACCCCGGAGACGAGGAGTTCCCCCGCAGCCATGCCATCTACCTGGCCCGTGCTGCGGAGGCCCATCTCGCGCTGGACGACCTTGACGCGGCCGTCGCCACCGCCCGCCGTGCGGCCTCCTGCCTCGGTTCCGTCGACTCCGTTCGGTCGACCTCCCAGCTCAAGAGCCTGTGCGAGAAACTCGCCCCGCACGCCGCCTACCGCCCCGTCCGAGACTTCCTAGAAGAAGCCTGGTAGGCGCAGCAACTCGCGCAGCCGGCCGGCCACCACCTTCTCGTCCAGCCCAAGCAGCGGGGTGATTCCAAGCTCCGCCGCGGTGGCCAGGTTCTGCTCGCTGTCGTCGACGAGCAGGCACTCCTCGGCCGACACACCGAGCCTGTCCAGCACGAGGCGGAAGATCGCCGGGGCCGGCTTGCGTAGACCGACCTCGGCCGACAGCACCACCTCGTCGAACAAGCCGGCGAGGTCGAACCCGGCGTAGGGGTCGTAGGGCTCTCGCCCGAGGCTGTTCGACAGCACCGCGGTCTTGACCCCGGCGGCCCGGGCCTGCCGTGCGACCTCGATGACCGGGTAAGCCGGGAAGGCATCGTGCAGGTACCGGGCCATCAGGTTGTCCGGCGCTACACCCATCAAGGCAGCGAACCCGGTGTTCCAGTCGGTCTGGGAGATGCGGGCCAGTTCAAGCTGACGGAAAAGCTCCTGCCCCCGAGGGTCGGCCCAGGCACGAAGGAAGGTCCCGTGGGCAATCCCTTCCCGGCCCTCGAACGCGGAGATCACTTCGACCATGTTGAAGGTCAAGACACCGAAGAAGTCGAGGATCAAACCGCGGTAGGCGGACGCTCCAGCTTTCACCATCCCAAAAGCCTACGGCGCAACGCGAAGTTCCGGGTGGCCTCTGGTGATCCGATCGATGCGGCGCTCTGCGACCACCACGCCGGTGACACCATCGACAATTGCCGGGCGGGCAGTGAACATCCTGGCCGAGCTCCCCGCCGACCAGCGGATCAGACTCGTGCGCTCGCGGGCGTGTCAACGGCGGACTTGCTGTGCGTGATTCCGGCGAGCGTGCCGTAACAAACCTTTGCGAGGTCTTGCGCGCCTGACAGGACCGGTCGGCCCCGCACGTGCGGGGATCTCTCCGCTGTGCGTTGGCAGTGCCCATGGTGGGCTTGTCTGCCTCGCGTTCGCAGGATCTCGCCGACGTGAATTTCTAATGGCTGCTGGAAGGCGTGTTACCCGCGGAGATACTCCCTCCGCCACCTGCTGTTGGTGCTGCAGTCGTGGCAGTTGGGACAGTGTCGCCAGCTCGGAAGGATCAAGGTAGCGACCGTGCCGACCAGCAGCGCGGGTCCGAAGGCGATCTCTGTCTTGCGGTCGGCGTTCCTGCTGACGATCAGTAGGGCGGCGTGTGCGGCGCCGAGGAGCATTCCGGCGCTGATGCCCCAGTACACGGCCGGCCAGCTGTGCCAGGCGAGGTGTGCAGGGTGCTGCGCAGCCGGTGCGAGTGGGTGCGCACCGGTGCTGCGCAACTGCGCAGGCCGGCGGTTCGGGGTGCGCGCCGCTGCCGCGCAATGGATCGGCGGGCGCGGGTGCCCCTGTGCAGGTGCGCAGGGGCCAGCCCGGGTCCAGCAGGTAGGTGGTGCGGTCAGCCGAGGAGCAGGAGGGCCAGCAGGAGCAGGGCGACGAGCAGGGCGGCGAGGGCCGCGCGGGGGATGCTGATGCAGCGCTTGAGGCGCTCGATCTCGTCGCTGATGTCTTCGCATTCGGCGAGCAGCCGGGCGTGGGCGCGGGAGCCGACGGGGACGTTGGCGAGGGGCTGACTGCGCTCGTGGAGGACGTCGCGGTGGGCGGCGATCTGGGTGTCGCGCTCTACGGCGAACAAGGGGTGCGGCTTCCTTCCGGTAGGGGGGTGCGGGTGCGGCGGGGTGGTGCGGGAGGATGTGGGCGGGCCGGGGACGAGACCGGCCCGCCGGCACCCTCGGGTGCCTGGCCTCCGGGGTGCGTTCTTCATCCCGGGGGCCACTCGCGTATGAGCGCGCTCGGTTACGCCGAGCGCACGACAGGCCGGAGTGTGGGCTCGGCCTCTTCGACCGCGTCGCGCACGCGCTGGCAGGTCGAGCGGGTCTGCTTCTCGTCGCCGGTGAGCAGTCCCTTGGCGGTGAGCGCGGCGTGGATCTCGGTGACGCGCGGGCGGCGGCCGAGAGCGTCGTACAGCGGGCGGACGAGCGCCTTGCGCGCGTACATGAGCGCAGGACCGGTCAGGGCCGGAGCCGGGTGGGCGCCGGCGCCCTGCGGGTGCGCGCTCGGCAGCGCGCGGTGAGCGTCACTCGTCCCGCGACCTGCTGTGATCTCGCGCTCATGTGAGCGCTCGGTGGGAACGCCCTGCGCGGGGAGCAGGATGCCGTGGACGGTGGGCAGCGGCTGGCCGCCGTGCGGCGGGCACGGCCCGGTGTCCTCGTGAGCGCCGGTCGGGGCATCGGTGAGCGCGCCGGGGGCGGCCGTGGGCGCCGAGTGCTCGTCGTGAGCGGAAGGGCCGTGGCCCATGAGCGCGTGCACGCGCCAGATGACCACCGGCACCACCATGGCGAGCGGGACGGCGAGGCCCCACTGCACCCGCCACTGTCCGTTACGCGGCGCGACGCCGAAGATGTGGAGTTCGGCGAGCAGCGCGGCGATCTGGCAGGCCATCATCACCACCAGGGCGATGACCACCTCCCAGGCGATCCGCTTGCGCTCCTCCTCGGCGTCGGCCGTGGCGTGGGCGCGGGTGGCGGCGACCACCCACACGTCCACCGCGACCGGGAACAGCCAGGCCAGCCACGTGTCGATGCCCGCCATCACCGCGAGGTGGTGCTCGCCCGCCGCGGTGTAGGCCACCCCCGCCCACAGCGCGACCTTCGGCAGCAGCTTCGGGATGCTGGTCTCCCACCAGCGCCAGGCCCGGCGCAGACGGCCCTTGTTCCGGCCAGCCCGCTTCTGCTCCAGGTGCCGCTGCTCGGCGCGCAGCTCGGTGACGTGCTGCTCGATCTCGGCGAGTTCGGCCAGGGCGTCGGCGGTGACCTGCTCGGCCTCCTTGCGTGCCGTGTTGAGGAGCCGCTGTGCGTCGGCCTCGGCCTTGCCCCGGGCGGAGGCGGCCTGGCGCAGCTGCTCGCTGGTGGCGTGCTTGGCCTCGTCGATGGCGGCCTGGGCGTCCTCGCGTAGCCGCTGCACGGCCTGTTGGCCGCGCTCGCGCAGGTCGGCGGCCTGCTGGGCGCCCTCCTCGCGGAGCTCCTGCGCTTCGGCTTCGGCCTCTTCCCGCAGCTGACGGGCTTCGGTGTCGGCGTTCTCGCGGATCGCGTCGGCCTCGGCGCGGGCGGCCTCGGTGATGCGGCCGGCCGTTGCCTCAGCCTCCTGCCGCGTCTCCTTGGCCAGTTCCTCGGCAGCCTTGACGATCTGGCGGGCGGTGGCGGCGGCTCGGGCGCGGATCTCCTCGGCCTCGGCGGCGGCCTCGGTGAGGGTGCGTCCGGCGGCCGCGGCGGCGTCGCGCTGGACGGTCGCGGCGAGCTCCCGTGCGCCGGTCAGCTCGTGCTCGGCCTGGGCGCGGTCCTCGGTGGTCCGGGTCCGGGTGTGCTCCAGCGCCTGGCGGGCGTCGGCGATTTGGTCCTGGACGTCGGCGAGGTCGGCGGCAGTCCGGCGGCGGGTCCGCTCGGCCTCGCGCGCGGCCTCGGCGAGCAGCTTGGCGGCCTGCTCCTCGGCGGTGGCGGTGATGCCGGCCGCCACGGCCTGGGCCTGCTGTTCGGCGTCGGCAACGATCCGGGCCGCCTCCTGCCCGGCTTGGGCACGGACGGCGGCGGCGCGCCGCTCGGCCTCAGCCAGGAGCGCCGCGGTCCGTTCGGTGGCCTCCTCCAGCAGCCGGTCGGCCGCCGCTTGGGCGCCGGCGTCGGCCTCCTTGCGCCGCCGCTGGGCGTCCTCGGCGGCGGCCTGGCGAAGCAGGTCGGCCTGGTCGGGGGCCAGGTCGAGGATCCGCCGGACCGCCCGCTCGGCACGCTGCGTGATGGCTTCGGCCTCGGCCGCGGCGTCCGCGCGCAGCTGCTCGGCCTCGCTCGCCCACTGCTCGGCGGTGGCCAGCTCACGGCCGGACTGCTCGTCGGCGTGCGCCAGGACGGCGCGCGCCTGGTCCTCGGCGAGGATGTCGGCCGCGCGGGCGGCGGCATCTGCCAGGACCGGGTCGGTGTCCGACTGCGTCGTGGCCGTCTTGGAGGACTTCGCGGGGGTCTCATCGGGGGTCTCATCGGTGGTGTCCGGGTGGGTCTCGGGCGCCTTCGGCGGGGCCTTGGCGGGGGTCTTGTTGGCGGGGGGTCGGGTGCGTCGGGGGGTGGTGCGGGTCGGGGTCATGGCCGGTCTCCTGTCTGATCGGTCACGTTCGGTAGTTATGGGTGGGCAGAGCCTGGCCGGGCTGCGCCGGACGGGGCGGGGTGGGGTCCGATGCGCCCCGAGAGTTCCGATGAACGAGCCCCAGTGGAATGTCAGGATGAAGGGCGTCGAGAAGGTCACGGATGGACCGTTCGGCGTCGGAACTCGGTATCGGATGGAGTTCGTCTCCGGTCCTCCCGTGATGAGCGAGTGCGTGCGCCTCGAGCGCCCCGGACGTGTGGGAGATGTTCGGCGGGTCGAACGTGATGCGGTCGGGCTGGCGAGGCCGTGTGCTAGGGCACGTATCGGGTCGTGATCAATCTGCGGGATCCGCCTTCACGGCTGGGTCTGATCCGGTAGATCATGTTGCGTGACTCGAGTGCAACTGACGGACGTGGAGTGGGAGTTCATCGAGCCGTACCTGCCGATCGGCGAGTACGGCCCGTATCCCGAGCGGCTGCGGCAGCAGTTCGAGGGCGTGATCTGGCGTTTTCGGACGGGCGGGCAGTGGCGGGAGATGCCGCAGGAGTTCGGTGCCTGGTCGACCGTCCACAACCGCTTCCGGCAGTGGAGGGAGGCCGGTGTCTTCGAAGCCCTGCTGGAGGGCCTGATCGCGGAAGCCGCGAAGCGCGGCGAGGTGGACCTGTCGCTGGTCAGCGTGGATTCCACGACCGTGCGGGCTCACCACGATGCTGCCGGGATGCACCTCAGCCCCGACACACTCACCGTCCTGGAGAAGGCCGCCGACGAGGCGGAGAAGGCCCGGCAAAAGGGGGCGGCCCGGAAGAACAAGACGGGCATGACACCTCAGACGCCGCGGAGCGGGAAGAGCGGCGACGCGTCCGGCGTCGGCGCAAGCTGAGGCTGAAGGCCGCACTGCTCGGACGCTCCAGGGGAGGGCAGACGAGCAAGATCCACGTCGCCGGCGAGCGGAAGTGCCGCCCGCTGGCGTTCGTCCTGACCGAGGGACAGGCTGCCGACAGCCCGCAGTTCATCCCCGTGCTGAAGAAAGCGCGGGTTCGTGGACCGGTCGGTCGTCCCCGCACCCGGCCCGACGCGGCCGCTGGCGACAAGGCGTACTCGTCCCGCGGTAACCGCGCCTACCTGCGGGAACGGTGCATCAAGGCAGTCATCCCGGAGAAGAAGGACCAGGCCGCCAACCGGAAGAAGAAGGGCCGCAACGGCGGGCGGCCCGTCGGCCACGACACCGAGCTCTACAAGGAGCGGAACACCGTCGAACGCCTGATCAACAAGCTGAAGGCCTGGCGCGGCATCGCCACCCGCTTCGACAAGACCCCTGCGAGCTACCTCGCCGGCCTCCACCTCCACGGCGCAATGATCTGGATCAAAGACCTCACCAAGACCGCCGCTTGATCACAACCAAATACGCGCCCTAGTAGGGCTTGGTCAGGTTCGTCTGGGTGTGGGTATGTCCGCCACCGTGCGATCCTGCGGAGCCGCACTTCGGCGGGCGAGGCGTCGGGCAGCCGGGTGGCCCCGACTCCGTGAGGCCGAAGGCTTGGGGTCATACAGTGCAGGATCCGGGAACCCCGGCAGAATCGAATATGGACCGCTTCGTCCGCGCCTCCGTCGCCCGGTTCCGCCGGTCCCCCTGCTTGCACCCGTACCGCCCAGTTCAGAGGAGCACCCCATGCCCGACTTCCACCCGGAGCACGATCGCCTGGTCGTCAGGCCGATCGGGGAGCCCGTCGCGGACGCCGACACCCGTACGGGCGAGGTGGTGGCGGTGGGACCCGGCCGGCCCCTGGAGAGCGGCAAGCCGCACCCGGTGGACGTCAAGGTCGGCGACCGAATCGTCTTCGCCACGTTCTCCGGTACGGCGATCGAGGTTGAGGGGGAGACGTACCTGGAGGTCCCCGAGGACGAGGTCCTCTCGCTGTCCGCCGAGTAGGAGAGCCACATGGCCGAGCAGCCGAAGGCCCGGATCGGCGTCACCGGACTGGCCGTGATGGGCCGCAACCTGACCAGGAACTTCGCCCGCCACGGCTACCGGGTCGCCGTGCACAACCGCACGCAGGCCAGGACCAACGCCTTGCTGGAGGAGTTCGGCCACGAAGGCGAGTTCGTCCCGGCCGAGTCGCCGGAGGCTTTCGTCGCGGCGATCGAACGCCCACGCATGATCGTCATCATGGTCAAGGCGGGTGATCCGACCGACACCGTTATCGACGAGCTCGTCCCGCTCCTCGACGAGGGCGACGTGCTGGTGGACGGCGGGAACGCCCATTTCCTCGACACCCGACGTCGGGAGTCCGCCCTTCGCGAGCGCGGGCTGCACTTCGTCGGCAGCGGCATCTCCGGCGGTGAGCAGGGTGCGCTGGAGGGGCCCAGCATCATGCCGGGCGGCACGGAGGAGGCGTACCGGTTGCTGGGGCCGCTGCTGGAGGACATCGCGGCCCAGGTCGACGGCAGGCCCTGCTGCACGCACGTCGGACCGGACGGTGCCGGCCACTTCGTCAAGATGGTCCACAACGGCATCGAGTACGCGGACATGCAGCTGATCGCCGAGGCGTACGACCTGCTGCGCCACGCGGCGGGTATGCAGCCGGCCCAGATCGCCGAGGTGTTCCGCACCTGGAACGGAGGGCGGCTGGAGTCCTACCTGATCGAGATCACCGCGGACATCCTCGCCCACACCGACCCGGAGACCGGGCGGCCCTTCGTCGACGTCGTGCTGGACCGGGCCGAGCAGAAGGGCACCGGACGCTGGACGGTCCAGACCGCGCTGGAGCTCGGTGTCCCCGTCGGAGGCATCGCGGAGGCAGTCTTTGCCCGCTCGCTGTCCGGCAGCGTGCCCCTGCGCGAGGCGGGCCGCGGTCTGCCGGGACCGACCGAGACCTGGCTCGACAGCGCTGCCTTCGACCGCTTCGCCGAGGACGTCGAGCAGGCCCTGTACGCCTCCAAGATGGTCGCGTACGCCCAGGGCTTCAACCAGATCCAGGCGGGCAGCGCCGAGTACTCCTGGCAGATCGACCCCGGCGCGATGGCCGCCATCTGGCGCGGCGGGTGCATCATCAGGGCCCGGTTCCTCAACCGGATCAAGGCCGCGTACGACGAGGACCGGGCGCTACCCACCCTGCTGACCGACGTCCACTTCAGGGAGGCGCTCGGGTCCGCGCAGGCGGCCTGGCGGCGGGTGGTCTCGACGGCGGCGCAGCTGGGCGTGCCGGCACCGGGCTTCGCGACGGCGCTCGCGTACTACGACGGCCTGCGGGCGGAGCGGCTGCCGGCGGCCCTGATCCAGGGGCAGCGGGACTTCTTCGGCGCGCACACCTACCGGCGGGTCGACCGCGACGGGGTCTTCCACACCCGCTGGGAGGAGCCGAGCCGTCCCGAGGAGCGTTGACCGGCGTGCCACGGCCCCACCGGGTTCGCCCGGTGGGGCCGTGGCACGCGGGCGCGCCGGTCAGCCGGTGGTGACGACCATCCGGAAGCTGGCGGCGCCGGCGAGCATCCGGTCGTAGGCCGCGGTGACCCCTTCGAGCGGTACCGTCTCGACCATCGGGCGGATGCCGTGGAGCAGGCTGAACTCCATGGTGTCCTGCACGTCCCGCGCGGTGCCCGAGGGGTGGCCGCGGATGATCTTGCCGCTCATGAGTAGCTGGTTCGGGCTGATGCCCAGCGGTGCGGCGTCCGCGCCGATCACCACCAGCTCGCCCCGGGTGGCCAGACCGTCCACCGTCGCCGTGATGGCCCCGGAATTCGCGGCCGTTCCCAGGACCACCTGTGCTCCGCCGAGCGACTGCAGCGCCTCCCCGACGCCGGCGCCCGCCGTGCTGTCGACGTAGTGGTGCGCGCCGAGCTCCTTGGCGAAGTCCGCCTTGGCGGCCCCGCGGGCGATGGCCACGGTCTCGAAGCCCATGGCGACCGCGTACTGCACCGCCAGGTGGCCGAGACCGCCGATGCCCAGCACCGCGACCAGATCGCCCGGCTTGGCGGAGCTGCGCCGCAGTCCGTTGAACGTCGTGACGCCCGCGCAGCCCAGCGGGGCCGCCTCGGCCGCCGACAGCCCGTCGGGAATCCGGGCCAGGGCGTCCACCGGTGCGATCATCGCGTCGGCGTACCCCCCGTCGTAGGCCCAACCGGGCACCTTCAGGCTCTCGCAGACGATGAAGTCGCCCTGTCGACAGCGCCGGCAGTGGCCGCAGCTGCCGCCGAACCAGCCGACCGCGACCCGGTCGCCCACCTGCCAACTGGAGTGGACGCTCTCGCCCACGGTGTCGATGCGCCCCGCGATCTCGTGGCCTGGCACCAGCGGGAACCGAACGCCCGGCAGGAGGGCATCCACGAAGGCGGTGTCGCTGTGGCAGATCCCGCACGCCTCCACCACCACCCGTACGTGGCCCGGGCCCGGCTGGGGCACGTAACGCTCGACGATCTCGAAGCGCCCGCCGGCGGCCGGGACTTGTGCGACTCGATAGGTACTCAATCCGGATCTCTCCCAAGCACTGGCCGACCAGGTACTGCGACGGCAGCCCCCGCAGAAGGCATTCCCGCGCCCAACACATCAGTCTCGGCTCGATCGCGCACGGCGGGCAGCGGGTTGTGGACGTACGGGTTCGGCCGTGCACGGCTGCGCGCCTGTGCCGATCGGGTGAACGGCGTGCGGATCTGCCGGCACCCCGACCGGCTACTGGGGCAGTGCGGTGTGCGGGTGTTCCGGCGATGCCGGGCAGGCGTAGAGCTGCTGGTTGTAGCGTCGCCGACGGTGATCATGGTCGGTCTCGCCGGGTCGGGGCAGTTGGTGTGCCCGGAATCGGTGGCCCGGTCCTCGTACGGGCTCCAGCTGTGGAGGTCCGCGTGCCGCTGCGCCGTGGCGAGGGTCAGCAGCGGCTCCATCCGGCTGTCGCGGACGCGGCAGTACCGGGGAGCGGGATCGGTGAAGCTCCGGGGTGCCCAGCCACCGGTCTTCCAACCGGGCGCGACGGACAACTCGCGGTCGTAGGAGGCGTCCTCCGCTCCGGGCAGTGCCGCGGCTCCAAGCCGGTCTTCTGGCGGGCGCTCCAGGCCCGGACCTGCGTGCGGAGGTCCGGGTCCAGATCCGCGGCCAGGAGTACTCGGTGACCTGCTCCGGGGAGAGCAGGCACGGCTCGGGCAGGTAGCCCTCGAACGGGATCGCGGGCGGCTGCGGGGGCATGGTGAAGACCTCGCCGACCTCGCCGGCGGACCGCCAGAACAGTTCGGTCCTGGTAGGCAGCGGGGTGTTGGCGGGGGGTCGGAGAGCCAGAACTGGACCGGCTCGGCCTCCCCGGCAGGCCGCTTGGCGAGCACCCGGCACTCGGCGAGCACAACGCCTTCGGTGCTCCGTCGGCTTGGCGGTGCCGGTTGGAGGAGGTTCTCGGTCGGGGCGGAATGGGGGTTGTCTGGCGGGCCGTCCAGGAGCGGATCGGCCCTGCGGTGGTAGTCAGGACCTTGCCCTCCGCCTATGGCGACCTGCGTGCTCAGCGGCGTCTCGCCGCCGAGGCCCGGGCGTTGGGCCGCATCTGCGACCGGCATGTCGTCGCTGTCCACGACTACGGCACCGATTCCGACGGCGCGGTCTTCGGCGTCATGGAGTTGGTGGCCGGTCGTCCCGGTTCACGTTCTGCGGTGACCAGCAGCGCCGACGCTGTACGGCCTTCGAGTGGTGCAGCCTTCGGGTGGTGCACGGACCGAGGCCGCGGCTGCTGAGAGGGAAGCAGCGGGGCCGCCCGAAAGCACACCGGCTGGCAGGTTTGCGCCTTCCCGGAACGGCAGGACTCGGCTCCCGGTGGGGTCAGTGGCGGTGGTGGTTGTCGGGCTGTGACGGGCCGCCGGGGTGTTCGAGACCGGGGACGATGGTGAGGCGGTGGGCGCGGGCGTGGTCGAGCCAGCGGACGAAGGCGAGGCGGCAGGCCGGGCCGAGCAGGTCGAGTGCTGCGTCCGGGCCGGGGACGGCACGGGTGCGGGTCGACACGAGCGCCGCCGTCCAGCCGGCGGCGGTGACCCGGCGGCCGGGCGGGGCGGCGCGGAGGGCGGCGGCGAGCGCGACGGGGAGGGTCTCCGGGTCGGCCTCGAAGTCGCCGTCGGGGGTGGCGAGTTCCCAGACGGTGGCGGGTGCGGGTGCGGTGACGTGGGCGGTGACGGTGGCGAAGACCGCGCGGACGGCGGCGCAGCCCTCGAACGCCGCGGGGCTGATCGTGGTCCGCAGCACCCTCGGCGCCCAGCGCGCCGCCGCGGCCCTCATCCCGCTCGCCGACCGCGCCACCACGCTGTGGGCCGAGGTCCGCCCCCTACGCCAAGCCGCAGTACGCGAAGGGGATCGCCCCGACGCTCGAGGAGGTCCGCGAGGCGATCGCCGAGAAGGACGGCAAGGACGCCGCCCGGCTCCTGCGCGCCGTCGTCGCCACCACCCGCCACGCCCTGGACGACTTTCCGGGCCGCGGCCACGGAGCCCCGACCGCCGCGCTCAAGACGCAGGCTGAGACCCTCCTGGCCGACATCGAGGCCTTCATCGACGCCCACGACGCCCGCTGACCAGAGCGGACCGGCGGTCCGGCCCCGAGGCAGGGGCCGGACCGCCGCGCTCATTCAGTCCCGGTCGCCGGGCGGCTGGTCGGTGACCAGCCGCCACAGCTCGCCCGCCACGCGCGACCTGGCGCCGGACAGCAGCCGCCCGACCACCAGACCA
>NZ_JAHTIK010000002.1:0-31619 GCF_025655475.1 Kitasatospora sp. DSM 101779
CGCCTGACCTTCGGTCAGGCGGCGGACCCGCTCCGCGTGTCCGTGGTCTGACCTTCGGTCAGACCTGCCCCGGCTTCGCCGGGGCGGCCGGCGCTTCGCGCTCGGCCTGGGCGCCGCTCCGCTTCGCTCCGGCGGCTCGCTTGGGTTGAGCTTCAGTCAACGTTCTGGGCTGCGATAATGGCTGATGCTGCACGGATGGCGCTTCGCTGCCATCCGTGGGCTGACTGGAGGGAGGGGGTGGTGCCGGGGGTGTGTGCGGGTCGGCTTCACTCCCGCTGGATTGGTCTAGTCCATAGTCTAGACCTCCGCTTCGGCCCTCTCGCCGGGCCGGGTGCGCTACCCTGGCAGGGTGGGCAACGGTCCTCAGTGTATCAATCCAAGCGCGTCAGGTGATCCCGCCGGAAGCGGGAGTCCGCCCCCACGCTTTTCGGGTATTCGACGGATACCGTGACTGGGAACTGGTATTCTGCCGGATAGTCGCTTGCATTGGGCTTGTATTCCGGTCGGTTGGATTCTTTCGTCGGTCCGTCGAATGTATCAGTAGAGCACTGTCAGCATTTCCCGTGTGGTCCCTGGAGTGGGCTCGGGAATGGGTGAGGGGAGGCACGTCTTCGTGAACGTCGTGAAGCCCGGCCTGATGGCCGCTCAGGCAGCCGCCGGCATCTCGCTGCGCGGGCACCAGGAGGAGGCCCTGGAGGCCATCGTGCGGGGCCTGACGCCCCGTCCGGGACAGCCGGCCTCCCCGGGCGGTCTGCGGGTGACGGTGCAGATGGCCACCGGGGCCGGCAAGTCGTACGTCGGGGCCGCGGCAGGGCAGAAGCTGGCACCGCACGGGACGGTGCTGGTCGTGGTGCCGACGCTGGACCTGCTGGTGCAGATGATCGGCTCGTGGCGGGCAGCCGGCCGCTCCGGCCACATGCACGCGGTCTGCTCGCTGGCGGACTCCGAGCTGCCCTACGAGGTGAAGGCGACGACCAGCCCGCTGATGATCGGCATGTGGCTGGACCAGGCGGCCGCCCGCCACCGGCCGACCACCCTGTTCGCCACCTACACCTCGGTCGGCGCGGTCGCGGACGCCTACGCCTACTGGGCCGAGCACCGAGGCGAGCCGTTGCCCCCGCTGGCGCTCCTGGTAGCCGATGAGGCCCACCGCAGCTCCGGCAGCATCGAGAAGACCTGGACCATCGTCCACGAGCAGACCGAGATCCCAGCGGAACGCCGGCTCTACATGACCGCCACCCCGCGGATCTGGGCGCCGCCCGGGGCGGCCATGAAACGGCGTGAGGACGCCCTCCAGCCGCTCCCGGAGGAGCTGGCGGTGTCCATGGACGACCAGCGCGTCTACGGCCCGCAGGTGTTCACGCTGGGTCTGGCGGAGGCCATCGACCGCAAGCTGCTCGCGCCGTTCGAGATCGTGGTCCTGGAGCTGCGCGACCCGCTCGGCCACCGCGACAAGGCGGCGCAGCAAGGGGTGCCGTGGGGTCCGGGTGTCGGGGAGGCGCGGGACGGCAGTGAGGACGAGGTGCCGGCCGAGCGGCTCGCGGCGATCCAGGCCGGCCTCGTGAAGACGATGGTGGAGCGGGGGCTTCAGCGGTGCATCACGTTCCATAACCGCACGATCGAGGCCCGCTACTTCTCTGAGACGCTGAACCAGACTGTCGAGAAGCTCAGCTTCGACAACCCTCAGAAATATCCCGCCGAGTTCTGGGCGCAGTGGTTGTCCGGGGAACACGCCGTTGATTTCCGTAAGGAGGTCCTCGCGGGGTTCGGGCAGGGCCAGGAGGACGACGGTCTGAGGCACCGGGTGGTGTCCCAGTGTAAAGTTCTGGGTGAGGGAGTAGATATCCCGAATGCAGACTCGGTTGTCCTCCAGGGCAGAGGCAGCATGGTGGATATCGTCCAGGCCATCGGCCGGGCCCTGCGCATGCAGCCCGGCGAAGGCAAGACCGCCTCGCTGATCGTGCCCATTTTCCTCCGGCCCGGGGAGGAGCCCGGGGACATTCTGGAGTCGGACAGCTATGGTCCACTTGTTCGAATTTTGTCTGCTTTGAGGTCACACGACGCACGCGTGGTCGAGGCCCTCGCGGTGCCGCAGAAGTCCGGCAAACGCACCACCGGGCGCAGCGCGGAAGCTGCTAGTCTGCCTGGTGAGGGCGGGTCAGCTGAGGGTGGATCGGGTGCCTTCGTGCTGCCGGTGCGGTTCCAGAGCCGGGTGGACGGGAACGCGCTGGCGCTGTTCGTCGCCTCGCGGGTGCTGACCGGTGAGAACCAGTACTGGCGGGAGGGTCTGGGCCACGCCAGGCGGTGGTTTGATGAGACCGGTGGGCTCGATGTTCCCTATTCGGCGATGGTTGGGGAAGAAGGGAATTTTCCGCTCGGGAAATGGCTGTCGGATCGGCGCAGCGAGCGCGATTCCGGGGAATTGTTGCGACACCGGGTGGAGATGCTGGATCAGCTGGGGATGATCTGGTCGGTCTCGGATGCCCGGTTCGAGGCCGGCCTCGACTGGGCGCGGATCTGGGCGAAGGGGCACGGCGGCTCGTTGGCGGCGCCCGCGCGGGCCTCCATCGGCGGGTACGCGATCGGGACGTGGTTGGCGGAGCTGCGGGCCGCGGCCCAGGTGCCGGCCGGACAGCCAGGGGCGCTCGCGCCGGAGCGGCGCCGCGCATTGGAGGAGATCGACCCGTTCTGGTGCCCGGCCTGGCCGATCACCTGGCAGCGCACCTACGCGGTGGCGCGGCAGTGGTGGCTGGAGGCCGACGGCCGGGTGGACTGGGCGCAGCTGCCCGAGGCGACGGTGTTCGAGGGCGAGCGGCTCGGCCGCTGGGTGCGGGCGCAGCGTGCCAGCTGGCCGGGTCTGGAGGCGGACCAACAGGACCTGCTGATGGCGATCGGTATCGAGGAGGATCCGGAGCTGGTGGCCGCGAAGGCCGCGGCCGAGGCGAAGCCCAAGGTGTCCCGCGCGGACCGGTTCCAGCAGGGCTTGGCGGCCCTTGCGGCGTTCGTCGAGCGGGAGGGCCATGCCCGTGTTCCGCGCCCGCATCGCGAGTCGCTGGAGGTCGTCGTGGCCGGCCCCGGCGGGGAGGAGAGCGTCGAGGTCGTCCTTGTGGGGCTGGGTGCGTTCTTGAACAACACGAAGGCCCGCCGGGCGAAGCTGACAACGGGGCAGCTGGCGCAGCTGGCCGAGCACGGCGTGGAATGGGCATGAGCAGCCACAGCGAGGGCTTGGCGGGCGTGCGCTGCGGGGGCGTCGACTGCCACGGCGGACACCTCCTCCCCGAGCTGTGGGACGCCACCCGGCAGCGGGCCTTACGCCGCGACCCCTGCATCGACGCGGGCATGCCCCGGCCTGACCGGCCGCGGGTATTCGGTCGCTGGGACCCCGACGAGCGTGCCGGGGACGCGTACGGCGACGACTACCTCGGCCCGCCACTCGACTGGTAGGCCCGGCGTCCCGGCCCGACCGGCCGGGCGGCGGTAGGCTGATGCGGCATTGAGAATGCGCTGGAGGCCGTCGCCCTGCGGAGTGGCGGCCTTCAAGACGTGCTCGGTAGTCCGCCCAATCACCCGGGCGCCTTGCGGCTAGCCGGGCCCGCCGGCTAGCCAGCTCCGGCTACTGGTCGGAGGCAAGGTAGGCGCCTACCTGTGCACAGAAGTCCACGAGCTCCGATCGCGGGGAACGGTAGTGACCTTCGTCGAAGACCCGGGTAAGCCACCGGCTCTTGTTCCCGGACGGCACCTGCGGTACCCAGCCCTCAAGTTCACCCACCGGCACGAGGAAGACCCCGAGTTTCCCGAAGTAGGCCACCAGGCGCTGCACGGCGGCATAGGCGTCGCTCCCAGTGAGTGCGTGAAGCCCGGACTTCTTGAGCTGCTTCCACCCGCCGGACGATCTGAGCAGTTCGGCGATGTGCTTGCTCTGATCGGCGGTAAGCGCTGCGCCGCTCTTGGGGTTGCCGAGAATCCCGTTGATCTTCTTCTTGATCTCCTGGGCACTGAGAACGGTGACGGTGGAGCCGACCTGTTCTTCCAGGATCTTGAGGTCGGACTCGATGTCGCCCAACGCGCCGCCGAGAAGACTGAGGGAGGGGCGGAGCAGGCCGCGGTCGTTGAGCAGGTCGAGGTCTGCAACGACGGCGACGGGGATGCCGCACTGGCGCAGGCGCCGGGCGGTGTCCGCGAGCTTGGCCTTGCCGCTGGTGTGCAGGAAGACCAGGTTGTCGTTCGGCCCGTCTTTCCTGAGTTCGTCGAACGTGGCGGCGTAGAACTGACAGTCGCCCTCCGACTCGCCCAGGACAACACCGTCGTGGAAGAGGCCTGCAATGATGTTCGAGTACCGCAGCACCGGTGTACGCAGGATCTCCGTGACGGCCTCGGGATCCAGGACTCTGGCTCGCGGCGTGTCGGCCGTGCGGGAAATGCGCACGAGGGACACCGGCTTGCTGCTCGCCTCCAGGACGCCGCTGACGAAGTCGGCGCTGTGGGTGGCCACGAAGACCTGACAGGGCGAGGGGGTGCGCTCGGCCAGGTAGCGGCCCAGCAGCCGGGCCTGCGGAGGGTGCAAGAACGCCTCCGGCTCGTCGATCACGATGACCGGTTTGGGGCGCACCAGCGTGTGAAGCAGAATGTTGACGAAGCTGCGGAAACCATCGCCCTGCTCGTTCAGCACGGGGAGCGCCCGGTAGGCGGCGCGCAACTCGGGTGAGGCCGGTGGAGCCGCATCGGGCAGGCCTGGGCGGCCGACCCGGAGGCGGATCTGCTGCTCGTAGCGGTTGATCGCGATCGGTTTCCCGAACGCCTCCTCTACCAGCTGGGAGAACGTCTCTTGGGCGTCCCTGTTGTCGAACAGGTACTGGGTGGGGTGGCTGGGTGGAAAGTCGAACTCCCACTGTTGGGAGTCGCTCTGGTTGCCCAGTCGATCCTGGGTCCACTGCTGGGCTATCAGGTAGCGGGCGATGTTGCTGAAGCCGCGGCCGTTCCAGGCAGCTGTGATCTGGTCCTGCAGCATGCCGCTGTTGTTGTCAGACGGATAGAGGATCTGCCCGTGGTCCGGGTGCGCCCTGGGTGTGTTGCCCTGGTCGTGGAGCCAGGCGAGGAACTCCTCGGCGCTGCCACTGTTTTGGACATCCACTCCGGCGACCCACCGGACGGGTTGCAGGGTTCCCGGATAGGTGGAGACGAGGGTGGCCAGTTCACGGAGCAGCAGCGACTTGCCGCTGTTGTTCGGGCCGATGAACACCGTCATTCCATCGGCAGGCGGCCTCACCCCAGTGCCATCGGTCAACCGCAACTCGTCTACGTTGAAGGCAAAACTCATCGTCCACCCCGCGGTCCCTCCCGGCCACGGTGCCGGGGTGAACGAAACCGTACTCCCACACCGGCTCGTCGACGTACACAATTCCAGTGCCCCGGTGCCGAAGTCGGCCGTAGCCCTGCTGACTCGGCACTGGTGGCGACAGGCGGGCTGACCCGCCCGTCCGCAGCACCAGACGGGCTGGCCCCGTTCTGTGCTGGAGACGGCCGGGGTACTCGGTGTCGCTCCCGTTTGTGTCGGTGCCGATGGGGACGGTGAATATCGGCCGCGATCGACGCTCGCGGGCAGCCTCCTCGTGGCGCTGAGTCATCCTGCGGAGCGATCAGCGACAGGAGCATCAGGAGGAGGAGGCTTCCAGAAGGCGTGCGGCTGCCTGAAGCTTCTCTTGCGATGCCTTCTTACTCGCAACCAACTCTCGAGTGGTGGCCTCCAGCTGTTCCAGGGCCTTGACGGCGTCCGCTCTCTGCGCGTTCGCTCGCTTCTGCTCCATGCGCAGAATGTCCAAGCGTTCCCATTCCTGGCGGAGGCGGTTCAGGTTCTTCTCGTCGTCGCTAAGGGGGTGCAGGCGCTTCGGTCGGTCGCCATGGGGGCGCAGACCGGCCTGACGCTCCGCGCGCTTACGGATTGATCGTTCCGACGGCACGATGGTGTCGAGGTCCGGAAGCATGGCACGCGTGCCTGCCTGGATGCCCAACGGACGGCCCTTGTCGGCTGGGCTGTAGTTCTGCAGGGTGACCCATTGCCGGGCGATCCGCCGCGGGTCGGCCCCAACTGCTTGAACGACAGATGCCAGGTCGCTCAGGTGTCGGAAGCTGTGAGGCTCTCCGTTCTCCATGGACTCCAGCACGGGAACGGCCAGGCCGGTCCGTTCGGCGACTTCGTCCAGAGAGAGTCCCGCCTGTGTCCTTGCCTGTGCAAGGAGGCGACCGATTGCCGGCTCATCGCCGACCGCGGTCGGGGCGAGCTCGGCGAGCATTCCCCGGACGCGACTAATGAGCGTGTCGAGCCTGCTCCGGATCTCGGGTTGCGCTGCCAGTTCGTCCTCGAGCTGGCGGACGTACCGTGCAGCATGGCCGAGCTGGCTGTCCTGATCGCGGATGATCTTCTGGAGGCGATCTCGCTCGGCGTCTGCCTCCTGGGTAAGCTGCGCCAGCTTCACGGCGAGCTCTGAGGCCGTCGCTTCTTCCGAGAGTCGCTGGTTCTGGGACTGAGCGTCCTGGAGTTCCTGCTCCAGGACGGCGCAGCGTGCGCGAAGCCGGTCGGCTTCCGTACGCACCTCATCCAGGGAGGTCAGTGTGGTCTGGGCTGCCTTGAGTTCTCCGCTCTGCTGGACGACAAGGGCGGCGAGGCGGTCGCGGTCCTTCTCCACTCGGCGCAGTTCCGCCCGTACCGCGGGGACGTTCTTCGTGGCGGTGTGCAGAGAATGGCGCATGCGGGCAACGTCGTCGTTCGCTTCGGCGAGCTGGCGTTCGCACGCTGCGAGTTTTTCAGTGAGCAGGTAGACCTCGTGCCGTACCGGTTCCTTGGCTGCGCACGCCCTGTAGTACAGGCTCTTGACGCGTTGTTGCTCCTGTCGGGCAACAGGCTCGCTGGTTCTTCTCTCGACGGTCGCGTGGAGGCGTTCGAGGAAGCCGATCTCCGGGAGGCGGCGGCCGCTGAAGTAACGCGAGAGGGTGGAGGAATCAACCTCTAGGTCGGCTTCCAGCTCGGCCAGTGTCACGCCTAGGCGTTCGTAGGCCCCCCGCAGCCAGCTGACCCACTCGTTGACCTCGGGTTTCAGACCAGGTGCTACCGCGCCCAGCGGTCTCCCACGCCTAGGTGCTCCCTCCACCAGCCCCTCCTCGCCGTGCCGCTGGTGAAGCTATCTTGCCGCACTGCGGCAAGAACGTTTTCTCCGATGGTGCAGAAAATCGGACTTCTTCATCCTCGACGGAGACCGGCGTGTGCCGGATCCCCCAAACCTCCAGGAGGAGAAAACCCGTGTCGGACCGACAGGATGGCCAGGACCGCGTAGAGCGGCAGCCGGACAGCGTCCCGGATCACATCCGAGTGCCCCGGGCATGGCTGGGCGGCCTGCCCTCGCGCCAGGCCGAGGTCTGGCCCCCCGTGGCGCGGAGGATGGTGGACTCGGCCAAGCCGCGGACCCGCTCCGTGATGAACGGGACCAGCGAGGGCTACTCCCAGGCCGAGATCGGCGAGCACCTCGGGATGACCGTCCCGATGGTGGAGGGCGTCCTCTACCGGTTCCGGCAGTCCGTGAGGTCCAAGGTCTGGGCAGGCCGGCTGCGTCTTCCCTGCGACCTTCAGGCTGCCGTGCTCCTGCAGAAGCGGGGGGCCGCGGCGTGAACACCCTCACGGCCCTGGCCGCCGCTGGCGGCCAGCAGCACCCCTTCATGCTCATCGCCATCGTCATGGCCGTGCTGTTTTCGATGGTCATCGCGAGCGTGGCCGGCGCGCTGACGAAGATGGATGGCAAGAGCTGGCCGAGCGCCCTGCTGTTCACCGGCGCCGCCTTCGGCGGGTCCATGCTGCTGTGCCTGGCGGTCCTGACGCTGTACGCCCAGTCGCACAGCTGACCGGCACGAGCACTTCCCGTCGGGCGGGTCTGGCACCATGCAGACCCGCCCGGCGTAGCTACGCACCGCTGGCCCTCGCGCTCGGCGGGCGACCCTCAATGAGGACCAGGCCGAGGTGGAGCAACTCGGCCTGGTCGAAACATTGGTGGGCAGTCGAGGGTGGATGGGTTGCCGCGGCACGGCGAGGGCAGACCCCGGCTGCCCATCCGGAAGGAAACTCCAGCCGGTCTGTGTCAGCGGACGGCAGTGTTGCCCTCTTGCGGGTTCCCGAGCAGGAGCGCCCAGTGCCGATCACCCCACTGGACCGAGATGCGAAAGTGCTTGCGCGTTTTCGCGGGCCTTCCCGTGTCGCGAGCGTGGTCATGTAGCCGTCGAGCGATGGCCACTCCTCCGGGCGGGGCGTGGAGGGCTCGGAGAAGGGCGAGAAGGTCCTCCAGTACGGGCAGGGTCTTGCCATCCAGCCAACACCGCAGGTCGGCTATGGGACGTCCAATCTCGCTGGCGATTGCCTCGGGTGGGCGCTCGTGCACCAAGTAGAGCGTGCGCAGGTAGGCCGCGAAGCGTCCCTCGTGAGTGCTCTCGTCGAGAGGGGTCCAGCGGTCTGGTTCGCGGACGTCGGCGGGGCGCCTTGTTTCACGGGCGACCGCGTCTTTGGTGTCGCACCACCGCTTCTTCCACTCGGTTTCACCGCCACCGCAGGCGCTCGCGAAGGCCAGCGCGATCTCCAGGGAAGGGAGTCTGTTGCCGCCGGCGGCCTGGGCGAGCGCGTTGTGGGAGTAGCCGGCTCGTACCGCCATCTGCCGGTACGTCAGCCCTGCTCCTTCCCGGAGCAGTCGGAGGTCGCATGCAAAGGCGGCAAGCGGTCCGGCATTCCGGTCCAGCGGTCGCTCCGGCCTGCCGCTGCCGCTCACCGCGGCCTCCGCACGCTGGATGCAAAGACGAGTCGCGCGCCCAGGTACGGCCGCTCCCCGGGGAGCACGCGCACTCCCAAGGAGCAGGAGACGTGGGCTTTGGCCCACCGCACGACGGTGAGCACGAGGACAATCATCATGACCCACGTGTGGGTGGCACAGAGCGCAGTAAGCTCCATGTGCGCCGCTCCTCTGTATACGGAATCGATTGCGTCTTGGGCGCCTTCTCCTGGCTGCGGTGGCCGCCGCGACCAGGCGTATCGCCATGGACACACTGGGACAGCTTTGGCATGTGCCGCCAGCGTTTGCCGACAACTGCGCACATCTAGGCGCTCCGCCGGACGTCACGGACTTGTCATCAACCGAGCATGTGCACAACTGCGCCGGGCCCGACCGCCAGGCGAACAAGTAGGTCTCGCGTACATCTGCCCCAGGCCAGAACGCCGTCCGGCAGAGGCCGCCACCCGGTTTCCCCCATTGCCTGTCAACCGCTTGATTCGCGGACCTGCGGCAGCCAGCCTGGAAGGACTTCGCCTCGCTGTGGGCGATGGCAACGGGCCGATCGTCTTGGGCGCCCGAAGCACAGCCGGAGGCAACCTGTGGCCGCAGACCCTCCACCCCGGTCCGGGACCACTGCATGCCCGGACCGGGAACCTCCCACGTGGCGGCAGACCCAATGGCCTCGCACCGCATGTCGAAGTCCGCACCAGAACCGCACACCGCCCTTCACATGGCGCACCGTGGCACCGTCTGGCTGTCAGGGCGATGAGGCGGCTCTGCTATCGGCGGTTTGTTGTCTTGTGGCGGCCGGTGAGAGCGGCAAGGAGGCGACCCAGGATGCCGCCGGGCTGCCGTGCCGCGAACGCGGTGGACCATGCCCCGGGCCGGCCGACGGAGTAGATCGGCGGGACGTCCTGGCCGCCAGCGGGAGCTTGGGGCGGGCGGGCCTCGCGGAGCTGACGCTGGAGGATCGGCAGTGCCTCTTTTGCCGAACTGCGTGGAGGGCTGCCGTGCCGGATCCCGAACTGACACCGGAAGAGATCGCCAAGGCCGGGCAGGGCCTGTACGAGATCGTCACCGAGACCCCCGCCCCGGCACCCGGCCCCCAGACCTGCCGTAAGCCGCCCGCCCGGCGCCCGTACCCCGCTTCGCACGCGGTGCGCAGCACAGCGCCGTTCCCCAGCCGGGCACCAGCGCTCCGGGAACCGCGGACAGGCCCCAGGTTGTGCCGGGCGGTGGTGCCCTGATCTGCGTCCTCAACCGGGGCCCACCACGGCAGCCCGGCACCCGCGAGACACCATGGCGGATGCCGGACCGAAGCCCGGCGGCCGACCCCGTGTCCACGCTCCCGCCGGCCGGTGCCGGGCACGGATGCTTCTGCACACCGCCCCGAGCTGCAAACACCCGCCCACAGGGCGCACCGGGCCCGTGGTGCGACCCCTCCCCCAGCCGGGGGCCCGGACGCGGACGGGGAAGGGGACGGGCCTGCCTCGGGCATCCGGAGGTGTCCCTGGGCGGGTGGTGGTGCGGGCGGGTGGTCGGGCGCGGCCGGGCGAGTGACTTCCCGGCAGGGTCGGCCGGACGCGGGCGGCGGCGTGTGGCAACGGTGGGAGGGCGGTGCCCCGGGGTACCGGCCGCCCGATCGCCGACCTCTCGGGGAGTGTTCCGCCGTGCCCGTCGTGTCCATCACCCACCGGATCCTGCAGTTACTCCTCGCCCTCGCCTGCGCCGCAGGCCTGTGGACCGCCACCGCCGGCCCCGCGCAGGCTGCCCCCGCGCACGCCGCCACCGCGGCAGGCACGGCCGCCGCGGCGGACATCGTCACCGGCACCGCACCGGCGGCCGGGCAAGGCATCGACTGGGACAAGGTCGCGGCCTGCGAGAGCGGCGGCCGCTGGCACGCCAACACCGGCAACGGCTACTACGGCGGCCTCCAGTTCAACCAGGCCACCTGGAAGGCCAACGGCGGCACCGCCTACGCGCCGCGCCCTGACCTCGCCACCCGCGAGCAGCAGATCGCCGTCGCCGAACACCTCGCCGCCCGCCGCGGCCTCGCGCCCTGGCCGGTCTGTGGCGCCCGCGCCGGCCGCACCTCCGGCCACCACACCACCGTCCCCGCGCCACGGGCGAGCGGGCCGGCCCCACGGCCCGCCGAGCCGCCGACCGCCGCCGAACCGGACAGCGCCGCCGATACCGTTCCTGGCCCTGCGGACACCGCCACGGTCGTGGTCCAGGACGGCGACACCCTCGACGGCATCGCCCAGACCCTGGAGCTGACCGGCGGGTGGCCCGCCCTCTACGAGGCCAACCACGACACCATCGGCGACAACCCCAACCTCATCCTCGTCGGACAGACCCTCCGCCTGCCCTGACACCCGACCCGACCCGACCCGGCTCGGCCCGGGCCCGCGGCCGCTCCATGCACCACCTCTTACGCCCGCGGCAGCGCCGGCTGGGGGAGTTGTCGGTTGAGGTACCCGTGGCGAAAGTCGGGCGTGCATGGCCAGTGGAGGGAGATGGCTGTCACGGGTGGCGGTTGCACCGGCGCTTCAGTAACAGGAAGGACAGCGGCGGCGTCCACTGCTGTCGCAGTTCTGGCAGCCCACGTCGACGGACAGGATGCTGGCACCGCGACAGACCGGGCAGAGGGTGTAGCCATCGCGGGTCCGGTTGCCGTTGCAGGTGGGACAGGTTGTGGTGGTGGCAATCTTCCCAGTGCCTTGGCATCCCGAGCAGGCGATGGCCCTGGTGTTCTGGCAGGTCGTGCAGCCCTTGACCGCTTTATAAGTAAGGAATGCCGCAGTACCAGCCACGAGCCACCAGAATCCGGCGCCTCCGTTCGGGTTCGGCACGGCGGGGCTGCTGGTCGGTGCCGGCATCACCGTGCCGTGTGCCGGGGCCTGATCCGTGGGCGGCATGTCTTCGACGGCTTGGGCGTCCATCGCTTCTTCGGGTGTCTCATCCACCGGCAGAGGAGGCGGGAGCAGCTCTGCTTCTAGCGGCTCGGGGGCTGAGAAGCGGCGGCGGATTGCCAGTTCCCGGGACGCGATCACGGCAAGGGATCGATCCGCTGCTGCGATGACTTCCCGTTCGTTCGATCCTGCTTTGACGAGCTCCGTCGACGGGGTGCTGGGCGCGGGGTTTGGCTCATCCGGCTCTGGGACATCGCGGTCGGCAAGGGCCTGAAGGGCTGCTTCGTGGCTGTCTTCGACGAGGTCGGCCGTGTCCAGGCAGCGGTCCTGGTAGCGCTGGCCAAGTGCTTTGATGCGGCACGCTTCGTCCAGTAGTTCCGTGGTCCGGGCCAGATCTGCCTCGGCTGCCGCGATGAGTTCGGCGTCGGCCTTGCGGCGGCGCAGCTGCGCGCAGTGTCTCTTCTTGCGCTGGAGGCGGAGTTCGAGCTCTGTGACGGCTGCGGTGAAGAGCGTGGTGATCTCGCCTGCCTGATGGGCGAGTGCGCTGACGGTTTCGGAGGCGATCTGGGATTCGCTTTGCAGTGCCACCAGTTTCTCGATGGTCATCTGCTGGCTGGCGATGGTGGCTGCGGCATCGGCGAGTTGCTGGTCCGCGTCGTGCGGGGTGGCGGTTCCGTCGGCGCAGGCGCGGGCTTTGGCGCGTAGCTGTTCGGCGTGCTTGGTTCGCAGATGTTGGAGTTCTGGGTCGTCGGGGGTGGTCTCGTGGATGACGCTTGCGATGAATGCCTCGTCCTCCAGCAGGTTGTCTCCCTTGAGTCGGCGCTGGATGGTGGCTCGTTTGGTCCAGGATCCCGGCACCGATCCTTCTGGCGATTCGGCGGTGCGTGCTGCTTCGCGTTCCTTCAGCCGCTGTTCCAGGCCCCGTATGGACAAGCCTGCCTTCTCCATCCAGTCGTGAAGCGCCTCCGCCAGGTCGTCCAGTGGCGCGTTCCCGGTATCGGGCTTGGTCCATGCTCTCGGCATTCGTGTCTCTTCCTCACGGCTGTTCGACGCCTTGCAGGACCGGCTGTGTGACCAGACGGTCCGTCAGATGGCGTTGTCCGGGAGCATTTGAGCAGAGAAGCACTGATTCGCGCAGGCTTTCTACGGTCGAGTAGCTCGGCGCTGTTGGCGGACCTACGTCAGGCCGGTGGCGGCACCCGCGGGCGCAACGGGTCGCACGGCCGCAGGGCGGCTCGGGCCGAGGTGAGACTTGGTGAGACACCTGGCCTGACCTGGTGTTTTCCAGGCCGGCTTTGGGTCTTGGTGGGTCATTCGTTTTCGCTGGGCATCGGGCTGGGGCGAGGTCAGGATGAGGGCTGCACCAGCGATGGTGCGGTTCCCGGCCGGGCACCTTCCTGTGGCTCTCACCTTGTGGAGTGAACCGTGAACATCTTCCTGTATCGCCTCGCCAGGGTCTTCGCGATCCTGGCGGCGCTGGCGGGCCTCATGGTCCTGGCCCCCGCCGGCGCCGCGAACGCGGCCACCGCGGTGTGCAGCGCCCCCGCGCAGAGCGGTGTGCTGAGCACATCGTACGGCTCCGACCCCACCGGCGGCCTGAGGCTGTCCACCACGGCGACCCTGGACCGGTCCACCGGACAGCTCACGGCGGTCACGAACGTGCGCTCCCTCCTGGCGCTGCGTGGGTTCACGGCCTCGTTCTTCGCCGTCGGCTACGACGCCTGCGGCAACGCCGTCGCAGAGAGCCAGCCCGTCTACGCCGGCGTCAACGGAACCTGGCTCGGCAACTCCAACCGGAACATGCCCTGGCAGGCCAACTGGGACTCCCGTATCACCACGAACATCACCCGCATCGAGATCGTCCATCAGTGGTCCCCGGCCGCCGGCCTGGACATCTACCGCCGCTGGCAGCCCGTCGTGTGCACCGCGGTGAAAATCGTGGACGGCGCCACCGGCTGGCAGATCCCCTGCCCGCCCGTCCTGTAGGGACCCCGCCCCCATACCGCCGGGTGTCGGCTACGCCGGCCGGCACCCGGCGGGGCGGCAGGCGACACCACGCCTGACAACCGCCGCACAGCCCCCCGTGCCCTCTCCCGAAGGATCCGTCGTGCCCCTGAACCGAACCCGCCGCAGCAGCCCTAAGGGCCGCTGGCAGAAGCTGATCAAGTCCGCCGTCCTCGCGATGGCGGCCGCCGTGGCCCTCACCCTCGCCCCCGCCGGACAGGCGCACGCCACCGCCCCGACCAACTACCGGGCCGTCAAGTGGTGCCCGGCCAACACCTGGACCCTGGTCGACGACAACTGGGGCTTCCCGGGCAAGACGTACAGCGTGGACGGCAACATCGCGGTGCAGTGGCGCTGGTACTCCACGGACTTCCCCTGGTACGTGAACGGGAACTTCAACGGCAGCGCCTACCTGCCGCCGTTCCCCTGGCCCGGCGCGCACTCGTGGATGAAGTTCTACTGCAGCCAGAGCACCCCGGTGTACCTCTCGTAGCCCTGCCGCATCCGCCGCGGTGGCGCCGGCCCCACGCGCCACCGCGGCCGCCAAGCCGACAGCCAACGGCGCCCCGACAGCGACCTCCCCCAGGCCGGAACCCCAGGACTGCGGCTCCAAACCCAGTCTCCTGACTGGGTGACGACCCGAGGGAGATGCCGTGTCAGGCACCGTGCTGTCCAAGATGATGGAACAGGCACCGCTGCTGATCTCGATCAGCGTGGTAGCCGTCTACATCATCACCTACCTGCTGGCCGTCGTCGTGGCCATGTTCCACAGCGACGACAAGCGCCGCGAAGCAGCCGTTCGGATCCTCGACCGGAACCCGCTGAGCGGAAAGCGGAAGCCACGCAGGTAGAAACCCGGGAGGTCCCCGCCCACAGCGGGGACCTCTCCCCCTTGTCCGCCGCCGTCGAAAAGCCCGCGCCCCGCCAGCCGGGGCCAGGGCCGGCGCCGGCGGCGCGCCCCGACCACCTGCCCTACCCCCAGCGCCGAACCGCTTCCCCTGGGTACCCGGCCCAGAAGGCTTTGCCCTCCACCACCGCCGGACGCGGGCGCGCCGGGTCTCGCACCGCCCGAGGGCATCAGGTGGACACCGGGGCCTATGCGGGATTGAGCCGGCGGTAGACGGCCGCGGCAGCCTCGTCGAGCGAAAGGAAACGGGCTGCGGCGCCGGTCGCGGGATCGAGGAGGTAGCGGCCATAGAGGCTGGCTGCCCAGCCGTCGGGACGCAGCTCGGCCTGGCCGACCTCTTCGTCGCCCAGGAGCAGCGGGTGGACGATCGGCTCGGCGGGGTCGGTGCCGTTTGCCGGCAATTCGTCACGTGGGTCATCAAAACTCGCCGGGGCGGCAGGTGATTCATCACGTGGGTCATCAAGGTTGGTCGGGGCGGCCGCCGCGAAGGCGGGCGATTCGCCACGTGAGTCATCAAGGGCGGGTGCCGGTGCGGCGAGCGCGCGGCGGGCCTGGGCGAGCAGGGCTTCCACAGTCCGTTCGAGGGCGCTGGCGTGGATACTGCGGGCCATGCGGCCTGCGGGGGTGTCGTCGGCGCTGGTGAGCGTCTCGGCGAGCGTGCGGGCGGCACGCTCGACGGCGATCCCGAGGCGGGCGAGGTCGGCGGCTTCCGGGTGGATGAGGACGGGGCTTGATGGCTCACGTGGCGATTCGGAGGCGGCCGCCAGGGCAGCGCCCTGGGCTTGGCTGCGGCGCCGGCGGTAGGCCTTAGCGGAGCAGGCGCGGGAGCAGTAGTCGGGCTGGCGTCCGGAGCCGCCGCGGCGCAGCACAGTGCCGCAGCCGGGCCAGGCGCAGATGGCTGGCGCTTCCGTGATTCCTCGCGTGTCGATTTCCACGCGGTGATCGTACGGCTCGTCTGCTGGGGCCGCCCACATCCGTTCAGCCGGTCGTCGCCACCACGGCAGGAGGGACAGTGGCTGCGCCCGTGGTCATGGCTGGGGTGGCGAGGCGGCCGTGCTCGTCGGGCAGCAGGAGCCTGGCCGTTCGGGGGCGGCCGTCGGCCGCGCGGCCGGTGCAGTGAATCAGCGCTGTCCGGGCGCGGAGCTGGCCCCAGCCCTGGCCGAGGCCTGCCCAGGAGCTGGCGGTGACCTGCAGGCGTAGCCGGGCGCCGGGCCAGGGGGTGCCGTGGGCGAGGAGGGCGGTGCCGTGGCGGCGCAGGTGGGCCTCGATGCGGGCGGCCTGACGGTCGGTGAGCCGCGCTGGCGGCCGGGTGAGGATGAGCGGGCAGACCGGGGCGAGGGTGGCGAGGACTTCGGCGTAGTGGTCGGCGGGGTCGTCGACCAGGAGCAGGCGCTCGTGCGGGATGCCGGCCGCGAGAGCGGCGGCGAGGCCGAGGTCGGGCAGGCCGACCACGGCGGTGAACACGCCGGGCCGGGCGGCGGCGGTCGCGGCGAGCTGGATGAGCAGCGCCGTGTCGGTGACTTCGACGGCCGCGCCGCGGGGCAGGCCGCCGTCGGGCAGCAGCGGGGCGAGGAGGGGGTGGACGGGCAGGGTGCGCTCGGCGCGTTCGCGGGCCCTCGTCTCGGGCGAGGTGGCGTCGAGGAGCTCGGCCAGGGCCGGCCGGGTCACGGCCGTCCCCCACCACCGGTCCGGGGCTCGCCACTGTGGGGCCGTGGGGTGGGGCGGACGGTGTCCGGGTCGACCAGGTACCAGCCCCAGTCGAGGGTGCCCGGGCCCCAGCGGACCAGGGCGATCCAGGCCGTGGACCCGTGGTGGAGCCGCCACCGCTCGACATCCCCGGGGATCCACCGGCCACCGATCCGGATCCGCACCCAGCGCCACCGGGGCTCCGCGTCCCAGAACCGGCCCGGACCGGCCATCAGCTCACGAGGCGCACGCACAGCGTCCCCCGGGAGCTCGGGCCGGGCAGGACGGGAGAAGGGCACGTCGGCGGTCACACCCCCATCATTGTTCGAACTGGTTTTCGAATCAAGTGGCTGGCCGACCTCCGGCGGGCCGCGTGCCGGGTGATCGTCGGGCGGCCGTACGATTCCGGCCGTGGGCAAGCAGAAGACCTTCGACTACCCCGCCGACCTGCAGGAAGCGCAGCACGCGCTGGAAGCGGCGCGGGCCGAGCGTTCCGCGTTCCTCGCCTCCGCCCCGAAGTGGGTGGAACCGGTGGGCGAGCGGACGTTGTCGGACGGCACCGCCGCCCCGGCCGAGCCTGGCTGGAGCGAGGAGCAGTTCGAGGAGAACCGGCGGCTGCTGGCCACCGAGCAGGAGGCCGCCCGAGTCATCTGGGCGCACCCGTTCTGGGAGAGCCTGCCGGCTGGCGACCGGGTCGAGGCCCGCACTGGCCTCAAGCACCTCGCGCCTGGCGTCGCCGCCCTGTAGCGCACCGGTCTGCGCAGGCCGGGCCCGGTGGGGGCGGGGTTGCCGCGGGCGGTGGCCCGGACATTGACGGCCGCGAGCAGGCCGACGGCCGCGCCGTGCACGGGCGGCGGGTCAGTCGGGCAGCCGGAGCCGGATGTAGCGGACTTCGCCGTGGCGGCCGCTGCCGGCCAGCACCTCGACGACGGGCTGCGGTGCGGTAACCCAGTGGATCCGCGCGGCGGGTCCGGCGGTGGCGGGGTCGAGCCGGCCGGCGACCGCGGCGGCGACCTGCCGGGCCTGAGGTCCGGTCAGACGCGGGGCGGTGACCTCCTGACGGCCGTCGGGCAGCCGCACCAGGCAGGCCTCGGGGCGGGTGACGGGGCCGGTGATGCCGACCAGGTCGGCGTCGGTGGTGTCGGCGTGCCTCACCTTCCACCAGCCGGCGCGGACGCCGGGCACGTACCGGCCGTCCAGGGTTTTCACGATCAGGCCCTCGACGCCGAAGGGCTGCATCTGCTCCAGCCAGCGCAGCGCCTCGGTGCGGTCGGTGGTGGCGATGATCTGCTGCAGCGGCGGCCGCACCCCCGCCATCAGCCGCGACAGCACCTCCCACCGCTCCCCCGCCGTCCCGGCGCGCAGGTCCCGGCCCGGCTCCGCCAGCAGGTCGAAGACCACGTAGGTGACGTGGATGCCGTCCCGGGCCCGGGCGGCCGGGGTGCGCAGCAGCTGGGTGAAGTCGATGTGGGCGCCGTTCCAGGCGACGAGTTCGCCGTCCACGACGGTGCCCTCCGGGAGCGTGGTGAGGGCGCGGGCGATGTCGGGGAAGTCGGCGGTCAGGTCTCTGCCGGAGCGGGACTGCAGCAGGGTGCGGCCCGTCTCGAGGTGGAAGCCGGCGGCGCGGAAGCCGTCCATCTTCGGCTGGAACAGCACCGGGCCGGGCAGCTCGCGCTCCGCGGGCAGCAGCGGCCAGGAGACGGGACGCACCAGCTCCACCGGCGTCCGCACGGTCACCGGGGAGGAGGTGGCGGGCTTCTTCGACGTCGCCATGTGCGCGGGGTCCGGTGGTCAGGAGGCGCGGCGCAGGCGGCCGCCGGTACGGGTGGCCTTGGCGACGGCGTCCTGCAGCTGGTCGCGGGTCATGGTGGAGCGGTGCGGGACGTCGAGATCGGTGGCGCGCTTGTAGAGCTCGCCCTTGGTCAGCTTCGACAGGTCCTCGGCCGCCACCTTGCCGCCGGCGGTGACGCGCTTCTTCGACCCCGTCTGCTTACCGGCGTTCGTCGCGGTCGAGGTGGACTTCGTGCCCGCTCTCGCCTTCGGCGCCCGGTGCGCCGCCGGCGCCGGGGTGCTCGCGCGGCCGCGCCGCCCGCCCGCTGCCTTCTTCGCGCTGCCCTTCTCGGCCCTCTCGTCAGCCGACTCCGGTGCTGCCGTCTCTTCCGCCTGGCCGCCGGCTGCCGCGGACGCGGATTTGCCGGACCGGGCGGCATCCACGCTGCGGCGCAGCACGTCCATCAGGTCGATCACGTTCGTGGACTCGGGGGCGGGCCCGGCGGAGACGGTGATCTCGCGGCCGGCCTGCTTGTCCTCGATGAGCTTGCGGACCTGCTCCTCGAAGGTGTCGCGGTACTCCTCCGGGTCCCAGTCGACGGCGAGCATCTCCACCAGCTGCTCGGCCGTCTGCAACTCCTGCGGGGAGAACGTGGCCTCGCCGGTGGGCAGGTCGTCGACCTCGCGGCGCGGGTCGCGGACCTCATCCGCGAAGTGCATGGTGTGGAGCTCCAGCAGGCCGTCCTCGGCGCGCACCGCGGTCAGGTACTCCTTGCCGCGCATCGAGAACATCGCCAGCCCGGCCCGGTTGGAGCGCTCCAGCACCTTCGTGAGCAGCTGGTAAATCTTGGCGTACTCCTTGCCCTTCGGCCCGAGGTAGTACGTCTTGTCGAAGAAGATCGGCTCGACCTCGCCGAGGTCCACGAACCCGGACACGTCGATCGTCCGCGAGCGGCCGGGCGAGATCTGCTCCAGCTCGTCCGGCTCGACGACCACGTACTCGCCCTCGCCGACCTCGAAGCCCTTCACGATGTCGCCGAACGCGACCTCCTCCCCGGTCCGCTCGTTCACCCGCCGGTTCCGCACCCGGTCCGAGGTCCCGCGCTCCAACTGGTGGAAGCGCACCGTGTGCGACTCCGTCGCCGTGTACAGCGCCACCGGCACCGTCACCAGCCCGAACGACAGCACCCCCGTCCACACAGGCCTGGCCATGACAGCCTCCTCCACCCACGGGGCCCGGACGCCATCACTCGGCCGGGCACACACTGACATGCCCTTGGCCGCGGCCGCGGCACAGGTGCGCCCCTTCAGCTTCGCTTACGGCCTGACTACGCCGCCCGCCTGTGCGGCCACGCTGGGCCCTCGGAAGCAGCCGGTCACCCGCATCGGGCGAACCCGGGCAGCCCCATCGCGCTCCTACACCACAAATACGCAGGTCAAACAGGCAATCTCTGCGCGATGGGTCCCGAACGCGCGGCGCCGGTGACAGCGCTCAGCTCCGCACGGTCGACCCATTCGCGACCATCGGCACAGCGGTTTGCCTGCCGGTGAGATGACCTCAAGGAGGGAACTTGGCCTGACCGGGTCTCTGCCATGCAGGTCCCAATGGGCGACGCGGCGACGCGAAGGAAGGCCCCGGGCGGCTATCGCCCAGGGCCCTCGATGAGGAGCTCTTGCCGTCACTCGCTGATGAAGGAGCGCGTGGCCGCGATGATCCTCTTCTCCTGGTCTAGGACGTCGTCCCCCCGGAGCAGGAGCAAAATGGCGTCGTCGTTCAACTGGGGGTTGGCCGACCGGATGAACCCCGAGGCGGCCGCGGGACCGTACGCCTCGGCAACCGCGAAGACGACCTGGTACAGGATGCGGAGCCGGTCTTCGACGGTCTCGCTGCGGGGCTCCAGCTCGCCGCTGCTCCATCGCCGCAGGGGGCGGGCGTCCGACAGGCCGAGCGCCGCTGCGGTAACCCGGGGGCCTAGCTTCTCGAGCAGGTAGGTCACCTTGACTGCCGTGGGGAGGCGGATTGAACGCTTGTGCGCGTCGTCGAGAAGTTCGCCGTGCCTGTCGCTTGGCCCGATGTCCGAGGACGCCTTCGAGCTCGAGGTTGCGGCGCTGGTCTCGAACGTCGCCATGCTGCTCTCCATGGTGGTGGGCGGGTCGGTGTCCGTCCTGATAGTGCCAGCCGCACGGGCGCCGGTCCTGGACCGGACCGGCCCGGGGGGCTCCGTGGGGGCGCCGGTCCTCGACCGGACTGTGCCGGGGGGCTCCGTCCAGGGGCCTCCTCCGCCCAGGAAAGCCCACGTGTGGCTGGTCACCGGCAGGTCGTAGTGCAAGTACGCACCGGTAGCGATCGTTTGGAACACCCCCCTTCCCCTTCGCCTGAAGCTCATGAGGTCATCCTTTCCCTGAAGTCGACTGCGGAGTACCATCCACGGTCACACTTAGAGTACATCTAGAAGATAGATCCAAGGTAGCTCTTAATGCATCTCTAAAGCACCCGATAGAGCAGGGTCCGAGGTACCCTGTGGACATGTCCCCACTGCGGACTAAGGAGGATGGCCGGATGAGTGCAGAGGATCATTCGTTGGGTGACCGCGAGGATGTTCAGCTGACCTTCATACGGGTGGCCCGGGATCCCGCGAAGCTCACTTCGAGGCCGCCGGGCGAACCGGCGCTCCATCGGTTCGATGATCCGCTCGGGGAGTACTTGGTTCGCTATGGCGCCGAAGATCTGGAGACAGCCGTCCTTGAGGTGCTGGCTACCCTCCGAAGCAAGCCTGCGGTGGATGACGTGACCGCCAGTGTCACCGGGGCAGACGACGGCTACGGCCAAGATGCCGGACTCGGCGCAGGAGAGGAGCCACCTCTTGGCGGTCTACCGCCGCAGCCCAAGGTTGAGACCGTACGTGAAGTGCTGCAGGGCCTGAAAGTTGGAAAGGTGTGTATCCGTCAGAGCGGTGCCTTCGCGGACGTCTCCGACTGGACGATGCGATCCGCTCTCGGCAAGGACGCCCGCGTACGAGCCGCCATCCATGAATTCGACGGCCTGGTAGGCAATCCCGCCGACCGGGTATCGGCTCTGGACGGGGCACTGATCCGGCTGGCTGGAAAGGTCGGTCGCCGCATTACACAGGCAGTTTCTCGCGCGGTGTATGAGCAGGTTCAGTACCTCGGCATCGTGACCAACAGCAGGTGGGACGATCGGAAGCGCTGCTGGGCGGTCTTCGGTGAGGTTGAGGCCACGGTCGAGGAGATCGAGCCGCTCGATCCGAACAACGAGGAGCACCGGACTGCAGTGGCCAAGGCCGCCGCACTCCATGGCTTCCCCCTGCCGGCGGAGTGGAGCTGAGCTGGCGCCAGGAAGAGAGCAGCAAACATCGGGCGGCCGTTCCGCGGCCGCCGCCCCCTTGGCTGTTTGAGAGCAGACACCTATCCACGCCGTGCCGAGGGTGATGCAAGATCCCGTGACGATCTTCTGACATGCTGTGCCAGTCCGAAGTACCAGTCAACTGGGAAGCATACGGAGCTTTCATGGCACACGTGCATGTCCTGCTCAACCAGAAGGGCGGCGTCGGCAAGTCGACGCTGACCGTCAACCTCGCCGCAGTCACGGCCGAAGTGATCGGCCGGAAGGCCGGCGAGCAGCCGCCGGTCCTGGCGGTCTCGGTCGACCCTCAGGGTTCGACCGCCTGGTGGTCCAATCGGGTCGGCGACGATCTGCCGTTCCTGTTCACCCAGGCCCACAACGACCTCGGTTCGCTGCGCAAGCTTCGGGCTGTGAAGTCGGTTCAGCACATCTTTGTCGACACCCCGGGCTGGCTGGACCTGTCCGACGACGACACGACCGCGGACCCGCTCGGTGACGGCAAGGCCGCCGACATCCTGCGCGCTGTCCTGGACAACGCGGACAGTGTGATCCTTCCGATCGAGCCGGAGCCGCTTGGCTTCAAGCCGACCGTGCGAACGGTCCGACAGATCGTGCAGCCTCGCGGATTGCCGTACACCGTGGTGATCAACAACTGGGATCCGCGGGACGGTGAGGCGGACTTGAAGCAGACCCAGGAGTTCGTCGAGAAGAACGGGTTCCCGCTCGCGACGACCGTCATCCGGCACTACAAGGTCCATGCCCGGGCAGCTGCCGAGGGCCTCGTCGTCACCCAGTACAAGCCCAACCGGTCCGCTTTCGAGGCTCGCGAGGACTTCTACAAGCTCGCCCTGGAGCTCAACCTGAACGGATCCGCCCGATGAGCCGCCGCGTCAACCTGGCTGACATGCTCGACGGCGAGCCCCTCGACGAACCGACCCAGGCGGCCCCCCGACCCCCGGTCGCGGACGTGGCGCAGATCGCCCCGAATCCCGAGAACCCTCGCGGGGCCATCGACACCGGCGATCAGGACTTCGTCGAGCTTGTCACCAGCATCGGCGGCGTCGGGGTCATCACTCCGCTGACCGTCTGCAGCTCCGCCGCATTCCTCAAGCACCACCCTCAGCACGCCGAGGCTGTCGCGGGCCGGCAGTACGTGGTCGTCGCGGGCCACCGCAGGCTCGAGGCCGCCCGGCAGGCCGGCCTCACCGAGGTCCCGGCGTTCGTGAACGACGACGCCGCCGAGGACCCGCTGGTGTTCGCGGTCGCCGAGAACCTTCTGCGCGTCGGGCTCAGCCCGATCCAGGAGGCCGAGGCACTGCGCGTACTCACCGACAAGCCGCCGGCCGGACGCGGGATGTCCCAGTCGAAGGTGGCCAAGGGCATCGGTAAGACCCAGGCTTTCGTGTCGCAGCGGATCGCGCTGCTCGAACTCGTTCCGGAGCTGCAGCAGAAGGTGGCTGCGGGCGAGCTCGGTATCAAGGCCGCTCGGGCCTTCACCGCTCTGCCGGCGGCCGAGCAGGTCGCCGCGTACGAGGAGTCGCTCGCACCCGCCGTGTCGGCGCCGCAGCCAGTGCCGGCGCCGGGCATGGCCCCTGACCCAGCCGGCATCGACACGTCTGCGGCGGCCGGGACCCATAACCCGGTTATGGATCCGCCGTCCCGCCCGGCACCCACGTCCACCGCCGCTCCGACGGCCACAACGCCAACGGCCTCAGCTGCAGTGGCTGAACCTGTACGCCGTACAGCTGTCGAGGCGGCCGAGTCACCTGCCGTTCCGGAGCAGCGGGCACCGCAGGGTGCGGTGTCAGTGCCCGACGTCGATTGGCACGACATCGCGGCGTTCGTGGCGGCCATAAGGAAGGTCCTCGACAAGACTGAGGTCTACCAGTTGGCGGAAGCCCTCGTCGACAGCCTCAGGGACTGACCAGCCAGCGCAGCTATAACCCGGTTATGGGTGAGGGGTGGCACCGCGATGCGGGTGCCACCCCTCACCCATAACCTCTGCCCCGGCCCGCGCGGCCGAACAGCAAGCTCGATCTATAACCGGGTTATGACCGCGCCCCGGTTCCCGCGGTGGATCGGGTCCGTTGGGTCGGCATCGTCGTCCTCCGCAGCGCCCCAGCCGCTGCGGCCTTTGTCGATCACGTGGCCGGTCCTCGGCAACCCCTGGGGCATGACCGTCGTGGGCAACAGACCCGATCCCTAACAGAGCTTCTGCCCGGCGGCGATCACTGAGTTCATCGGCTCTCCAGACTTCCGGCCGCTGGGCAGAGTGAAGGTCTTCTGGATGGGACCGGGATCTGCAAAGTAGTGGTCGCGGATCGGTTCGCCGTAGACCGCATACTCCGTGCCGCCCGACTCGAAGGTAATGACGCCGCCTTCGCGGCAACGCAGCGTGCCCGAGTCAACCGTGAACGGCCAGGGGGTTATGTCCGCAGACGTCACTTCGGCAGATCCCGTAACCGGAGGTGGGGAACTGCATGCGCTGGCCAAGACCGCAATGAGCAAGATCCCCGGAGCAACTGCTCGCCAGAGCGGCAGGGGGGCGGCATGAGATATGAACACCGCCGCATTCTGGCGCCCACCGGCAAGCCGCGTGATGGATTCGCATACTCCTGCTGTGCTGTCCCTGCGGTCACCTCCGCACTGCGCAGGTGGCCGCAGGGACAGCACACGTGCGTCCAGGCGGTTGCGCATCATGCTGCGCAGCAGCGGCTCTGGCGGGATCGGTCCGGCGCCTCAGGTGAGGGGGTGCGCGTGGACGGGTGTGTCCGGCACGGATCGGCCCACGCAGTCGATGACGTGGACCAGGCCGCCGTCCTCGATCTCGACCCGGACGCTTCGGTCCGCGTCCGCGTAGAGCGGGTAACCGTGCGGGCCGTACCCGGCCTGCTGCTCCACGGCGACGGTTTCCTTCTTCCAGGGGGAGCCGGCCGGGCCGGGGAAGGTCAGCTTCCAGCGGGTCGGCAGCGCTGCCATGGCGATCACGACCTCTCCGACACGGGAAATCCATTGTCCGCCGTGCGGCGAAGACGCGCCTTGGCCGGCGCCAGGCTACTGGGGCTCTGAGAACGCAAAAGAGGCCGTCACCCCGCGCTTGGCAGGGTGACGGCCTCTGGTCGTTGCCGGGCAGTCGACGTCGACTGCTGCGCACCCGGACGCCGGCGAGGCGTGAGCGGGGTGCGCAGCTGCGCAGTCTCATGCTCCGGTGCGCATCCGGGCGGTGCGCAGCTGCGCAGCCGGGTGAGCGGGTGCGCAGCGGTAAGTGCGCACGGGCCGGTGGGTGGGCGGGCGGTCCTGCGCAGGTACGCGACGGCGGGAAGCGCAGCGCCGACCGGGGTGGTGCGTCAGGCGGTCGTGTCGGCCTCGAAGGCGTCGATCGCGTCGATGCGCTCGCGGTAGTCGGTGAGGAGGTCGACCTCGAGGAGCTCCCCGTCACCGAGGAGGTCGAGGGTGGTGTCGTGGCGGGCCTCGATGTCGTCGGCGGCCTGGCGCAGGCCCCGGGCGAGGGCGTCCAGGTCGAGAGCGGGCGCGGGGGCGGGGCGGGGAACAGGCGGCGGAAGAATGACATGGCGGCGGGTCCTTTCGCTGCGGGTGCCGGCCGGGCGGCCGCGCCGCGCACCGGAGCGCCCCGCCGCCCGGCCGTGTGGGCGGGGGCAGCGGGGGCGCGGGCCGGTGCGCAGCGTCAGGACCCGGAAGGCGGTTCAGCGCGCGGTGATCAGCACGAGGACGACGAGGATGGCGACGGCGAGGAGCACGGCGGGGGAGCAGCCGGTGGAGCCTTCGAGCTGCTTGATCTCGGCGTAGATGGCGTCGCACTCGGCCTGCAAGCCGGTGTGGGCGGCGGTGCCGGGGGACAGGTTGGCGAGGGTGGCGGAGCGCTCGTGCAGGAGCTCGCGGAGCTCGGCGAGGCGGGCGTCACGGGATATGAGCCAGGTCATGCGGCGGGTTGGCCTTCCGGTCGGCGGTGCGTGGACGGGGCGGGCCCGGGGCCGCCCCTGGTTGGGGCGGCCCCGGGGATCAGTGGTGTCAGTCGTGCTGGCCGCCGTTGTCGCCGGTGAGGCGGCGGCCGTTGATGTCGACCTGGAGCTGCTGGACGTCGACGACGACGGCCTCGATGCGCGGCGCGGGGACCTCGACGGTGACGGGCACGACCGGCGCCGGCACGGGGGCAGCTGCGAGGGCGGCGGGTTCGTGGATGACAGTGGTGATCCAGGAGCCGGTCAGGGCGAGGGCAGCGAGCACGGCCCACGCGAGCGCGGCCAGGCCGGCCGCGACGGGGCGGCCGGGGCCGTCGGTGCCGGCCCAGGCCATGGCGACGGTCAGGGCGCCGAACACGGCGGCGCCGAGCTGGACGCCGACGGTGGCGCCCTGGCGCAGCGCCCGGATCAGGATCAGGGCGCCGGCGAGGGCCCAGGCGGTGAACAGGGTGCGGGGTCCGGCGGGCAGGCCGGCGGAGTGGGCCTGGAGGTAGTGGTGGATCGGGGTGCTGATCGTGCGCCAGAGCCGTCCGGCCGGGACGGTGGAGTGCTCGGGCTTCGCGATCCACTGGGCGGCGTGCAGCGCGTAGGGGCCGAGGGCGCACACGAGGACGATCAGCATGAGCAGCGCGCCGACGGCGAGCGCGACGGTCGCCGCGGTGCTCGGCGTCCCGTAGACGTCGCGGAGCATCCACCGCGGGGTGCGGCGATGGGTGTGCCAGATCAGGTCCGGGCTGTCGGTGTCGGCGGAGTGGTCGGTGGTCGGGGCGGTGTGGTGCTGGGACACGGTGGCTGTCTCCTCGACAGGTCGCTGGTGCAGCGAGTGGGGCAGGACTGGTCGCGGGCCGCCGCCGTGGTGCGGCGGCGGCCCGGGTGGCGGGTCAGGATCCGCTCAGACGAACCGGCATGACGACGTAGCGGTAGGGCTGCTCGGCGATGTCCTGGTCGTCGGCGCCGGTGTGGGCGGTGAGGACGGCTGGCTTGTGCGGGTCGCCGACGTGCAGGACCACCTCGGAGGCGGCGCAGGCCTTGATGCCGTCGCCGAGGAAGGCGGGGTTGAAGGCGATCGAGTAGCCGTCGGCGAGGTCGCCAGTGGCGGTGACCTCGATGGCGTCGCAGCCGTGGGCGTCGTCGCCGACGCCGGCCTCGATGCGCAGCAGACCCTGGTCGAGGGTGAGCCTGACGGGGGCGTTGGCGAGGGCAACCAGGGCGACGCGCTGCACGGCGGCGGTCAGTTCGGCCGCTGGGGCGCTGATGGTGCCGTCGGTGTTGGGGATCATCGCCACGGTCTTGGGGAACTCGGCGGAGATGAGGCGGGTCATGAACGAGGAGCCGCAGCTCGACCAGCCCCACAGTTCGCCGCCGTGGTGGAGGGTGAGCGGCCGGTCGGTGTCGTAGGCGCGCGCGAGGTCGCCGAACGTCTTCGCCGGGATCAGCGCCTCCACGCCGCCCGCCGCGTTGGCGCCGGCCTTCTTCCGGCCGCCGCCCTTGCCCGCCGGGGCGGGGGCGGGGGCGGGGGCGGGCTGGACGGTGACGCGGCGGTGGCCGATCCGGTAGCGGTTGGTGGCCACCATGGTCAGCTCGTCGCTGTCCAGGGTGACGTGCACGCCGGTCAGCGCCGGGAGGGCCTCCTCGGTGGAAGCCGCGAACGCGACCTGGGCGACGGCCTCGGCCCAGGCCTCGCCGTGCACGGTGGCGACGGCGGGCGGCAGACCGGGCAGCTGCGGGTACTCGTCGACCGGGAGCAGCGGCAGCTCGAACCGGGAGCGGCGGCAGGTGAGGGTCAGGCGGGTGTCGTTGGCCTCCAGGTCGACGTCGGCGCCTTTGGGCAGGCGGGCGCAGATGTCGGCGAGCAGTCGGCCGGGGACGAGGATGCGGCCGTCGTCGGCGATCTCGGCGTGGACGCGGTCGGTCGCGTAGACCTCGTAATCGGAGGCGGCCAGGTGCAGGCCGTCGTCGGCGGTGGTGACCAGGATGCCGGCCATCACCGGGACCACGGGCCGGGTGGAGACGGCGCGGACGGTGTGGGTGACGGCGGCGGCCAGGTGCTGGACGGACAGGCGCAGCTTCACAGCGGGTTCCCTTTCGGGGTGGTCAGGCGGCGGTGGTGAGGGCGGCGAGCTGGTCGCGCTCCGTCTCGGACAGCTCGGAGCAGGGCAGGCACGAGCCGAGGGTCTTGAGCGGGAGGCAGGCGTCGTGGCGGACCTGGCAGATGGGGCAGGTCTGGCGGGCGGCCATCGCCCGGTCCAGGGCGGCGGTGCGGCCCTGGGTCATCGGCCGCACCGGCTTCGCGGCGTCGATGCGGTAGAGGTAGGCGATCCGGCGGCCGCGGCGGCACACGACCTGGGCGGCGGGCTCCTGGCCGCCGGGGCGCAGGCCCATCGCGCGCAGCTGGCGGCGGGTGTGCAGGCCGGGGTCGGCGTAGCGCCAGGGCCAGGTCGGCAGGCCGCCGTGGTGCTCGCCGGTCGGGTCGATGTCGGGTACGCGCACGCTGTTGCTCTCCGTTCCGGTAGTCGGGCGGGCGGGGTGGTGCGGGCCGGTCGGCCGGTGACGGCCCCGGACACGGGTCCGCCCACCCGGCCGTTGTGCGGCGGGGTGGGCGGATGTGGCCGGGGACGAGGCCGGCGGGCCGGAATCAGGTGCGCTCGGTGTCGGCCCGGAGGCCGGCTTGTTCGGCGTCGGCGAGGAGCCGCCGGACGGCGGGGTCGTCGCGCCAGGTGCACCAGTCGGGTTCGCCGTCCGGGTCTGGGGCCGGCGGTTCGCCGCGGTCGGGCAGGTAGACGCTGGGCAGGTCCTCGTCGGGCCAGACCGGGGCGGGGCGGCGGGTGAGGAGCCGGGCGAGACGGCGGAGGGGGTTCACGGGCGGGTCCTCCTGGCGTGGTGTCAGCCGTTGTTGTTGGTGATGGAGCCGCGCCATCCGGCGGACTGCTTGCCGATGTTGGTCTGGTGCGTGCGGTGGACCAGGGCCAGGACGGTGCCGGTCGCGGACGAGCCGTCGCCGCTGGCCGTCGCGCCCGCCCCGGCGCCGGCGGCGACGGAGCGGAGCTTGCCGAGCAGGCACGCGAGGCCGACCACCACGGCGGCGACCGCGATCGCCGCCCACTTGAGGACGTGGCCGAGCTGGTCGGCGTGCGGGGCGACCTCGCCCACGGCCGCGCCGAGCATCCACACCGCGCCGCCGGCCGCGAGCGCCGCAACGGAGCCGTAGAGGATGCAGTGGCGCACCGCGAGCGGCAGGCCCGGATCGGCCACCGGCTGCCCGGCCGGGACTGCCGGAGCGGCGGGTGCGGGCTGCGCCTGCTCGGCGGCCTGGGCGGTGGTGAGCGGGTTGTGCACGGGGACGGCGGCGACCTGGCCGTCGATGATGGCCGGCACGAACGCGTCGTCCGAGGCGCCGGGGTGCAGCGCGACGGCGAGGATCTGGCCGTCGAGGATGACCGGGCTGTAGCCGGTGGCCAGGAGGCTGATCTGCGGCTCGGCCGGGGCCGGGGAAGCAGCGCGCGGCGTGTTCTGGGTGCTGCTCACGGCAGCCTCCTTCGGGGTCCACGGGGCAGGCGGGGAAGGGTCTGGCAGGGGGCGCCGGGCGCCTTCTGGGGCCGCCGGGCCCGCCCGGTGACAGGGCGGGCCCGGCAGCCCTCGGAGAGGCCGGGAGCGGGGCGTGTGAGGCCTGGTCAGGCCTCGGTTCGGGGGTGCTCGCAGATGGTGACCTCGCCGTTGACGTAGTGGCGGCGCAGGGCGGGCAGCCAGGTGGCGGCGGTCATGTCGGACGCGGCGACGATTGTTGTGACGGCGGCGGTGCGGCCGGTGGCGGCGAGGCGGTGCAGGAGGTGGGCCGTCTCGGTGTCGCGCAGGACGGGCTCGGCGTCGTCGATGACGATGCGGATGCGCGGCTCGTTCGGGGTGGGCTCGTGGTCGCGGTGGCGGGCGGTGCGCTCGGCGACGACGGCGAGCGCCTCGGTGAGCAGGGCGGCGGCCTGGTCGGCGCCGACGGTGCGGTCCAGGCCGGCCATGCGGCCGGGTCCGGTCGGCTCGATGCCCCAGACGGCGACGGCCGGGCCGTGGGCGGCCTTCTCGGCTGCGATCAGCTGCTGAAGGGTGCGGGTCTTGCCGGAGCAGGCACGGCCGACGATCAGGTGGTGGGTGGCGTTCACGGGGTTGCCTTCTCTCTCGCGCATGCGCGGGTGTGGGTGTGCCCGCCGCCCAGGTGTTCGGGCGGCGGGCACGGTGGAGGGGGTGACGGTGGTTCAGGCGGCCATCGCGGTGACGGAGCCCCAGGCGCCGTGGCCGAGGTCGACGACCTCGTTCTTCTCGGCGGCCCGCCTGAGGGTGGAGGAGACGGTGGACATCGGCATGCCGAGCCGGGCGGAGATGATCCCGGTGGTGGCCTGCCCCTCGGTCTCCAGGAAGGCGAGGATCGCCTTCCTCTTGTCGCCGCGCACCGGCGTCCCGGCCGCGGTGGCGGTGGTGGTGAGCTGCTGCTCGAAGCCGGGACCGGTCTGCGCCGGGACCTTGCCGAACGAGATGGCCGGGGCGACGACGCCGCCGTTCTTCTTCTGCGGCGCGCTCGGCGGCACGTCGCCCGCCACCTGGCCGAGGGTGGCGTCCCGGTCCGCGGTGACGCCGGGCACCGGCGGCAGCTCGCCGCGCCGACGGGCCGCCAGGCGCTCGTGCCACTCGACGTAGGCGGGGCCGATGTGCTCGGCGGCCTCCTGCGAGATGACGGCGGGGGTGCCGCGCTTGGCCCAGCGGGTGGCGATGCCGGCCCGCTCCGGCGCCCAGCCCCGGAACATCGCGGCGCGCTCCTCGACGCCCTTGAGGTAGCCCATGCCGGAGGTCGGCACGCCGGGCTGGTCCGGCCAGGTCGCGGGGATGTCGTTCGGGTCCGCTGGGAGGTTGATGACGTACCCGGCGGAGCGCTCGGTGGTGCGGAAAGCCACGTTGTTGCCCGCGGTGAGCGGCTGGCGCAGCTTCGTCGTGCCGAGCGAGTCGAGGGTGGGCAGGTGGGTGACCAGGCGGAGCTTGATGCCCACCTTGCGGCCGAGGATCGCGATCCGCACCGCGTAGTCCAGGGCCTCCGGGTAGTTCCCCCAGACGTCCTGCCACTCATCGATCGTCACCGAGATCAGCGGCTCCTCCGGCGTCGGCGACCAGTCCGTATCGCCGTACATCACGTCGCCGTCGTCGTCGTGCCACACCGTCAGGGCGGAGGCCTTGGAGCGGCGGGTGAGCTCGGCGTCGGCGGCGATCAGCATCGCCATGCACTCGTCCACACCCGGGGCGAAGTAGGAGAGGTAGTCCTGCCAGAAGCCGAAGCTCTTGCCCTCCTGCGGGTCCCCGCCCCAGGACGTCACCAGGCCGGAGTGCCGCTCGATCGAGAACAGGCTGCGCAGCAGCGCCGACTTGCCGGAGCCGGTCGCACCCGAGATGTGGGTGTGCACGGCGCCCCAGCCGGGCCGCCACATCTGGTACTGCGCCGGGGTGCCGTCGATGTGCAGGCCGAGCCGGGCGATCCCGGTCTCGACGTCGAGGGCCTCCGGGCCGGGGAACACCGGCACCTGCTTCAACGGGTTCTTGTCGTAGACCAGCAGCTTGGCACGGGACGCCGCCCCGCCGGGCACACCGTCCACGGCGATCGAGGAGATCGGCAGGTCGTAGGCGGAGGCGATCAGCGTGGTCGCGGCGATCGCGGAGGCGGTGGTCTGCCGGCCGCCGTCCAGCTCGATCAGCGCCTCCCACGCTCCGTCCCCGGTGTCGATGGGGTCGACCAGGCGCGAGCCGGGCAGCGCCCCGCGCTGCCCGCCGACCTTCTCCTCCCAGCGGGCGATCCGCTCCTCGACGCCGAGCGGTGCGGCCGCGGCGCGGATGCGGCGGCGCCACCACCACGGGATCGCCGTGGCCGGGGTGAGCGCCAGCCACCACAGCCCCGTCATCGGCGCCTCGAACGGCCCCGTGTGCGTGACCGGCATCAGCGTCAGCAGCGCTCCGGCCGCCGTCGCCGCGGCCGAGGTGCGCAGCAGCTCGGCCCTGCGCATCGGCCGGTTCGGCGGGGTCGGCAGCGCCCGGTGCCGGTGCAGGAACCGGGTGGTGCGGCCGCTGTAGGGCCGCTTCGCCCGCCACGCGCGGGTGGCGAGCACGGCCGCGGGCAGGGCGGCGTCGACGGCGAGCGCGCCGACGATGCCGTGCGGCGCGGCGGTC
>NZ_JAHTIK010000002.1:31631-46510 GCF_025655475.1 Kitasatospora sp. DSM 101779
GGTCCAGGCCGGCCATGCGGCCGGGTCCGGTCGGCTCGATGCCCCAGACGGCGACGGCCGGGCCGTGGGCGGCCTTCTCGGCTGCGATCAGCTGCTGAAGGGTGCGGGTCTTGCCGGAGCAGGCACGGCCGACGATCAGGTGGTGGGTGGCGTTCACGGGGTTGCCTTCTCTCTCGCGCATGCGCGGGTGTGGGTGTGCCCGCCGCCCAGGTGTTCGGGCGGCGGGCACGGTGGAGGGGGTGACGGTGGTTCAGGCGGCCATCGCGGTGACGGAGCCCCAGGCGCCGTGGCCGAGGTCGACGACCTCGTTCTTCTCGGCGGCCCGCCTGAGGGTGGAGGAGACGGTGGACATCGGCATGCCGAGCCGGGCGGAGATGATCCCGGTGGTGGCCTGCCCCTCGGTCTCCAGGAAGGCGAGGATCGCCTTCCTCTTGTCGCCGCGCACCGGCGTCCCGGCCGCGGTGGCGGTGGTGGTGAGCTGCTGCTCGAAGCCGGGACCGGTCTGCGCCGGGACCTTGCCGAACGAGATGGCCGGGGCGACGACGCCGCCGTTCTTCTTCTGCGGCGCGCTCGGCGGCACGTCGCCCGCCACCTGGCCGAGGGTGGCGTCCCGGTCCGCGGTGACGCCGGGCACCGGCGGCAGCTCGCCGCGCCGACGGGCCGCCAGGCGCTCGTGCCACTCGACGTAGGCGGGGCCGATGTGCTCGGCGGCCTCCTGCGAGATGACGGCGGGGGTGCCGCGCTTGGCCCAGCGGGTGGCGATGCCGGCCCGCTCCGGCGCCCAGCCCCGGAACATCGCGGCGCGCTCCTCGACGCCCTTGAGGTAGCCCATGCCGGAGGTCGGCACGCCGGGCTGGTCCGGCCAGGTCGCGGGGATGTCGTTCGGGTCCGCTGGGAGGTTGATGACGTACCCGGCGGAGCGCTCGGTGGTGCGGAAAGCCACGTTGTTGCCCGCGGTGAGCGGCTGGCGCAGCTTCGTCGTGCCGAGCGAGTCGAGGGTGGGCAGGTGGGTGACCAGGCGGAGCTTGATGCCCACCTTGCGGCCGAGGATCGCGATCCGCACCGCGTAGTCCAGGGCCTCCGGGTAGTTCCCCCAGACGTCCTGCCACTCATCGATCGTCACCGAGATCAGCGGCTCCTCCGGCGTCGGCGACCAGTCCGTATCGCCGTACATCACGTCGCCGTCGTCGTCGTGCCACACCGTCAGGGCGGAGGCCTTGGAGCGGCGGGTGAGCTCGGCGTCGGCGGCGATCAGCATCGCCATGCACTCGTCCACACCCGGGGCGAAGTAGGAGAGGTAGTCCTGCCAGAAGCCGAAGCTCTTGCCCTCCTGCGGGTCCCCGCCCCAGGACGTCACCAGGCCGGAGTGCCGCTCGATCGAGAACAGGCTGCGCAGCAGCGCCGACTTGCCGGAGCCGGTCGCACCCGAGATGTGGGTGTGCACGGCGCCCCAGCCGGGCCGCCACATCTGGTACTGCGCCGGGGTGCCGTCGATGTGCAGGCCGAGCCGGGCGATCCCGGTCTCGACGTCGAGGGCCTCCGGGCCGGGGAACACCGGCACCTGCTTCAACGGGTTCTTGTCGTAGACCAGCAGCTTGGCACGGGACGCCGCCCCGCCGGGCACACCGTCCACGGCGATCGAGGAGATCGGCAGGTCGTAGGCGGAGGCGATCAGCGTGGTCGCGGCGATCGCGGAGGCGGTGGTCTGCCGGCCGCCGTCCAGCTCGATCAGCGCCTCCCACGCTCCGTCCCCGGTGTCGATGGGGTCGACCAGGCGCGAGCCGGGCAGCGCCCCGCGCTGCCCGCCGACCTTCTCCTCCCAGCGGGCGATCCGCTCCTCGACGCCGAGCGGTGCGGCCGCGGCGCGGATGCGGCGGCGCCACCACCACGGGATCGCCGTGGCCGGGGTGAGCGCCAGCCACCACAGCCCCGTCATCGGCGCCTCGAACGGCCCCGTGTGCGTGACCGGCATCAGCGTCAGCAGCGCTCCGGCCGCCGTCGCCGCGGCCGAGGTGCGCAGCAGCTCGGCCCTGCGCATCGGCCGGTTCGGCGGGGTCGGCAGCGCCCGGTGCCGGTGCAGGAACCGGGTGGTGCGGCCGCTGTAGGGCCGCTTCGCCCGCCACGCGCGGGTGGCGAGCACGGCCGCGGGCAGGGCGGCGTCGACGGCGAGCGCGCCGACGATGCCGTGCGGCGCGGCGGTCAGGGCCTGGCCGTAGCCGGCCAGGGCGATGGAGGCGGCCAGCGGCGGCAGGTGGCGGCGGTTGCGGTGCAGCCGGCGCCAGGCGCCACGGGCCATCCGGCCGCGCAGGCTGCCGCTGCCGGCGGTGGTGTCCGCCCCGGCGGGGGCGGAGGTCTGGGACTTCATCACGGGGTGATTCCTCCGGTGAGGGCGGGACGGGCTCGGTCAGGTCGTACGAGTGGTGCGGGGTGCTGCGGGTGCGGCACCTCGGCCGGGCACCGAACCGCCCGCCCCGCAGCAGATGCGGGGCGGGCGGGCGGTGTCCGACCGGGACGTCACGTCCGGCGGGATGTCACATGCGGTTGTTGTAGGCCTCGCGCTTGGCGGCCGGGACCGGGGCGGAGGCGACCGCCCGGTCGAAGCCGCCGTGCCGCTGCTCGATCGCCAGGCCCGCGGCGCGGGCCATGCCGTTCAGCTCGATCGCCGAGTTCGCGGCGGCCGCCACCGCCTTCGCCTGCCCGACCAGCGCGCCGCCGACCAGCTGGAAGTCGTGCAGCGTCAGCGGGTCGAAGCCGAGCTCGCGGATCGCGCCGAAGTTGCGGTCGGCCTCGACGACCTTCGCGTTCAGGCGCTCGAAGCGCTCGCGGGCGCCGGCCTCCTCCGCGGCCGTGGCGGCGGCGAGCGCCACCAGGTTCTCCTGGATCTGGCCGTAGGTGATCTCTGCCATGCAAGTTCTCGCTTCTCGTCTTGGGTGCTGACCGGTGGTCAGTCGCCGTAGGTGGTGGTCTCGGCCATGTCGACGTCGGACTGGTTGCGGGCCTCCTGGATGCCGCCGTGGCGGCCCCAGACGTTCGCCGAGGCCTGGGCGGCGTTGCGCTCGGCGAGGTCGGAGGTGCGCAGGTCCTCCTCGCGGGCGGCCTGCAGCTCGGCCAGCTTCTCGACGATCGCCGCGAGCTCGCCGAGCGTCGCCTTGTCGTACTTCGCGGCCGCCGCGGCGTTGTAGGCGTGCTCCGCCTTGCCGCGCAGCTCCGCGAGGCGGGTGACGGCGGCGGTCGCGTCGTCCCGCTCCATCCGCGCCCAACGGGCGAGCTGGGCCAGGTACTGCATCAGGGAGTCGACGCCGGTCACCTCGGTGACCCGGCCGGCGACGGTGGGCAGGGTGCTCATGCTGCTCCTCGGGGTGCTCGCGCCCCCGCCACCGGCGGGGGCCGTGGGTGAGGTGCCGTCGTCCTTGACGACCCGCAGGTGCGGGCCGCCGACCGGCTCCTCGGCCGGGGACGGCGGCGCCCCCGCCGCATCTGCGACGGGGGCGGTCCTGGGGGGCGGCACCGGCGCCGCGGCCGGGCCCGTGTCGGGCGGCGGCGGGTCGGTGGTGACGTGGACGTGCACGGTCGCGGCCGCCCGCGCCGCCGCCTCGGCCTCCTTCGCGTCGGCGATCGTCTCGGCGGTCGGCGCCGTCGGGCCGCCGGTGTTCACCGGCTCGTCCTCGACGATCTCGGCGTCGACGACCTCCGGCTCGCCGGCCGCTCCCGCAGGCGCCTGTTCGCGTTGGGCCCGCCGCTCGGCCTTGGCGGCCTTCACCGTCGCCCGGCGCTCGCTAATCGTCGTCTTCGTCTCCGGCCAGGCCTTGCGCCAGCCCTCGCGGGCCCCGGACGTCCAGGTGTAGATCCTGGCCACCGAGTTGATCGCGCCCTGCGCGACCTTGCGGCCCGCGTCCGTCCGGTCGGCCGGCTTCGGGTCTTTCGGCGTCTTGTGCTGCGCGGCGGTCGCGCGGCCGGCAGCGACGCCGCCGGACAGGGCGTAGGCGAGCGCCATCGCGATGAGCAGTTCCATCGGGCTCTCCTCTCCTCTCTTACTGCATGCCGAAGGCGGAGGCGACCAGGTGGCCGATGAACCGGGCGACGGCGCTGATCGCGGTCGCGGCGCCGTCGCCGACCTTGCCGGGGATCGCCGCCACGAAGAACGGCATCGTCGCGGCCAGGGCGAGGGTGCGCGGGGTGCACTTGTCGTCGCGGACGTCCATCAGCAGGATCACCGCGGCACCAACCGACACCAGCCAGCCCAGCCCGATGCCGACCCAGTCGGTCATCAGGTGCGCCGCCGTCTGGTTGGCCCAGGTGGTGCAGGCGGAGATGAGGTTGCCGAGTCCAGTGCCGGCCAGGCCGACGCCGCCCGCGGTGAACATCGCGATGTGCAGGCGGGGCATCTCCAACTTCGACAGCGCCCCGTTGATCGCCCCCGTGACGCCGCCGCCGGCCTTGCCGCCGGTGCGGTGGCGCTTGCCGAGCCCGGCGGTGGCGGTCTGCCCGCCGCTGGCGAGCACCTGCATCGCCACCGACAGGGCCATGCTCGCGACGCCGACTCCGGCGCCGACAACAGCCTCGATGACAGCCATGATCGTCCCCTCCCAAGGGGTCTCGTTGGATCACCAAACAGGGGCCGGACACCGGCTGGTGACGGCCCGGAAGATCAGGTGCGGTCGCCCTTGCGGTTACGCACCGTGGGCGGGTACTCTCGCGCGCGCCCGCGGGCGCGCCTACGCGTTGGGGCGGGCAAATACGCGTACGGACGCGTAGGGATGCGAATTTGAGCGATGCGAATTTCGCATCCGGTCACTTGCTGTGACGCTTCGCCAGGGCCTCCGACAGCTGCCGCAGGACGGCCGCGAGCTGCATCCACTCGCCGTCCCGCGCCCCCTCCGGCAGCCTCCCGATCACCGACCGGAGGATGTTCCACTCGGCCGCCGCGGCCGCCGGCGGACCACCCGCCGCCGCCTCGCTGCGCAGCTGCGCGACGTGCGCGCCGACCCGGCGGGCCCGCTGCTCACTGCGTTTCTCTGCCTGCTTGCGCCGCCAGGCCGGCGGCCGCGCGGTGCCGCTCACCGTTGCCTCCTTGTCGCTGTGCCCGCCGGTCTGACCTGCGGGAATTGCTGTTTGGGCTGTTCGTGGCCCGGCCGGGCGGCCGGGCCGATAGCGTGGTGCTCGGCGCTTCGGCGCCTTCGGCGGTCACCAGGGCGATGTCTGCGCCCTGGTGGCCACCGGAGAGGCCGACTCCTCGTCAGGCCGTCTCGTCGCCGGCCTGGGTGTCGTCGTGCTTGGTTTCCTCGGAAACCGGCATCTCGTCCTCCAGCGCGGACGCGATGACGTCGTTCTCGAACTCGGCGTCGTTCGCGAGGCGCTTCTTCGCGGAGCGGATGCGGTCTCCGACCCACGTCTCGCCCTTGCCGTAGCGCTCGCCGATCGCCCGCTGGTCGATTTCCGAGCCCTCCAGCATCAGCCGCGCGACCTCGCGCTCGGCCTGCTCGCGCAGCTGCGAGCGCAGTTCGCGAGGAACGGTGCCGCCGTTCTGCGAGGTGATTTCCGAGAGGGAACGCGAGGCGACAGTGCGGGAAGCGCGAGGGGTCTGCGAGGCGAGGCGCTGCTGCCTCGCGGCCGCACGCTCCTCCGCCTTGCGGCGCTTGGCCGCAGCCTCCGCGGCCTCCTTCTCCCGGCGCTCCTGCTCGGCGGCCTGCTGCCGCCTGACCTGCTCGTTCGCCAGCAGGATCTGTGCCTGCGCCTCGCCCTCGGCCTTGATCCGCAGCGCCTCACGCTCGGCTTCCGAGCGCTGCCGGGCCTCCTCGCTCTCCCGCTCGAAACGCAGCCGCTCCGCCTCGATTTCCTGCTTGCGGCGCAGCCGGGCGTCCTCGTTTTCCCGCTCGGCCCGCAGCCGCTCGGCCTCGCGAAGCGCCCTCGCGTTCTCCAGCGCCGTCTCCTCGCGGAGCCGCTCGATTTCCGCTTCGCGCTCGCGCTGTTCCTTCTCGGCTTCGCGCTTGGCCCTCGCGTTCTCCAGCTCGCGCTGTTCGCGAAGCCGCTCGGTTTCCGTCTGCGAGGCGATGCGGGCGACCTCCGCGGCCTCGCGCATCCGCTCGCGTTCCAGACGCTCCTCGTACTCGCGGTCCTCGCGGCGCCGGCGGTCCTCGCGTTCGGCCCGCTCGGCCTCGCGCCGCTCCCTCTCGGCCCGCTCGTTCTCCTCGCGGGTGCGGCGCTCGCTCTCGCTCTTCGCCGCGTGCTGCTGGTCCTCGAAGGCCTGCACGACCTGGCGCAGCTCGCCGAGCCGCTTGGCGAGGTACTTGCGGTAGCCGGAGGACGCCTCGGCCATCGTGATGAGCAGGAACGGCGCCACGGAGTGGAGCAGCAGCCCGCCGGCGTCCGGGTGCGCGGGGATGAGCGTGAAGTGGCCGTCCGGGTACAGGCTCGTCCAGGAGTTCATCAGCCACGTGGAGATGCCGGCGAACCAGCGCAGCAGGAACGGCCAGGTTCCGGCCCGCTCGCCGCCCTGCTCGGCGAGGACCCCGTCGACGTACAGGACGGTGATCAGCGCCAGGGAGGCCATCGGGTCGAGCATCCAGGCGATCCACACCGGGATGTGGTGCGTCATCGCGAACAGCGTGACGTTCGCGCAGGTGAAGATGAGTGCGCCGCCGCCGATCGACATCAGCGAGCGGGTGATCATGTCGCCGAGCTTCTTCAGCTTGGCCAGCGCGGTCTTCGCCGCGTCGTACTCCTGACGGGACACCACGTGCACCGCACCGGCGGGCGCCGCGGGGTGGCTGCTGCCGGGGGCGGGGTGGCGTGCGGTCGGCACCGGGCTGGTGCGGACCGGCCTGTCGGCGGTGATGGACACCTCGTCTCCTCTCTTCTACGGCGGGGACGCCGGGGTGCGTCGGGCACCGACGAACGCCGCCGCACCCCTCGACCCGCAGATGCGGACGGGGCACGGCGGCGAACGACAGCAACCGGCGGTCAGAGCTGGTTGGGCTGGAGGTCGAAGTGGAGGACCGAGGCGCCGGCCAGCTGGGGGTCCTGGCGGACCATGTCGGCGACCAGCCGCGTGTAGACGTCGTAGCGGCTCATCCCTGCCGGCGAGCAGGTGCCGGAGCTGGAGGAGATCATGAAGCCTCCGCCCATCGGCTTCTGGAGGGTCAGGATGTAGTGGTGGCTGCCCTGCGGCGGCGCGGCGGGGGTGGTCTGGGACATCGGCTTCTCCTGGGTCGACGGGACGGTGCGTCGGGCACCGACGAACACCGCCGCACCCCTCGACCCGCAGATGCGGGCAGGGGCGCGGCGGCGAACGACAACAACCGACGGGCGGTCAGGCCGCGGCGGCCAGGCGCCGCAGCGCCTCGACCGTCTCGGGGTGGGCGGCCTCGTCCAGGACGTGCCGCTGCTCCAGGTCCGCGCCGCCGACCGCCGGGCGGGCCAGGGCGCTGTCGGCCCACGCCGCGAGGTCGCAGGCGCCGGGCCTGGCCTGCCGGGTCTCGTACTTCTCGCTCGTCCTCATCTGTGTGCTCCTCCTGTCATGGCTGGCGTCGCTACTTCTGCTGGCCGGCCCTCTCGGCCTGCGCCCTCGCGTGCATCTCCCGGGCCCGGCGCAGCAGCTCGTCCATCTGCCGCTGGGTCCAGGCCTGGTCCTCAGGACTGCTCACTGGCCACCGCCAGCGGCTCGGGCCGCGGCCTCGGCAGCGGCACGCTCGGCGGCCCGCTGAGCCTCCAGCCGGGCCATCTGCTCCTGGATCTGCCGCTGCAGCTCCGCTGCGCCCTGGGCGTCCACGGTGGTCACCCGGCCAGCGGGAGTGCGCGGACGGCGGCGGAGACTGTGGCCGGGAGCGGCCGGACGGTGCGGATCACGGTGTGCGGGGCGATGTCGTCGAGGTCGTCGAGGTCGATGACGACCTGGCGGATCGCCCGGCTGGCGGCCAGCGCCCGGCCGCGGACGCGGCGGATCTTGGTGCGCAGGAGGATGAGCAGGCCGTCCAGGCCGCGGGCGCCGTCGGGGTAGCGGCCGGCGGCGACGTCGTCCCAGACCGCCTCGGCGAGGTCCTCGTCGAGGTCGGCGGCGGCGGGGGTGATGGCGGCGAGCTGCTCGGCGGCGGCCACGAGCAGCGTGCCCGAGTAGCGGGCGTACAGGTCGTCGAGGTCCGGGGCGGCGGGTGCCATGATGGTGTCCACGGTCGTTTCCTCTCGTCTACTGCGGGTGGGTTGGGCGACCGGCAACGGCCCCGGGGAAGTGCGTCCCTGGGGCCGTTCTTGCTGGCTGTACGAGCAGCCACGGCCGCCGCCCACCCCGTCGTACTCGGGGTGGGCGGCGGCCGTGGCGGTTCGTGCTGGCAGTGGGTCAGGCGGCCGACGGCTTCTCCGTCGGGACCTCGATGCCGCGGATCGGACCGACGGCGTCGCGCAGCGGGATGCGGCGCAGGGTGTCCGCGACGAACACCGCCGGAAGCCTGCGGCGCCACTCGTCGGCTCGGCGCTGCGGGTGTTGCTCGGCCTGGCGGCGCTCAGCGCGGCGCTGCTCCTGCTCGGCGCGGGCCTGGGCCGCGCGGCGCTGCGGTTCCTGCCGGAGCAGCTGGAGGTAGGTGGCGGCCAGGCGGCCGCCGTCGATGCAGTGCGCGCGGCCGGTGCAGGCCGAGCATCGCTTGCGGTGCGCCTCGTAGGTCTCGCGGGCCGTGTCCGCGGTCGGCGCGGCCGGGGCGAGCTGGGTGACCGCCGGAACGACCGGCGTCTTCACCTTCTTCAGCACCTTGGTCGGCCGACGGGCGGCGACGTCGGCACTGGCCTCCACCCGCTGCTCCTGCCACACCGCGAGCGGCATGTCGATGATGAACAGCCTGTTCGAGTTGCCGCAGCGGCGGGCACCGGGGGTGCCAGCGCGCTCGGTGTGGTGCGGGGCAATCTTCCACTGCTTGGTGCCCTTGTTCAGGGTCAGCGGGCACCAGGTCTCGCAGGCCGGGCAGGCCAGGACCTCGGCGCGATGGGTGAGTTGGACCATGGTGGGCGGGAGCTGCGACAGCAGGAGCGCCGGCTTGCTGGAGACGTTCGTGGTGCGGGTCCGGCTCTTGCGCTGCCGGGCGGTGGGGATCGCGGTCGAGGTGGTCATCGGGTGCTCCTCGTCTGTACGGAGAGAGGTGAGGGCGGCATTGCGGTGCTCTCTCCGCCCGCCAGGCCGCACGGGAATCCCGGCGCCCTGGCGAGCGGACAGCGCATCAGCGCTGCTGCGGGGCAGCCGCATGGGTTTGGTGGAGCTACCCGGCACCCGAACTGTGGGCGGCGACTACCTGCTGGATGGTGGCACTCGTTCACCGCCAAACACCTAGACTTTGGTGCCTAAGTTTTGGCGACATGGATGACCGTACGCACTGAGTGACGGAGCGTCAAGCTCTTTGGTGCTTAAGTCTCTTGATTGAGTGCAAAAGTGCACGTCGATGGCTACGAAACATGCACCCCCAGGCGCCGACACGCATCCAAGGTGGGCGACTTAGGTACCAAAGTTACGCACCATCAGGTACCTTGTGGCCCATGACTCCGACAGATCAGATGAGAAGGGGAAGCGCTCGGTCCGTCGCTGACGCTCTGCGCGAGCAGATCAGGTCCGGCGTGTTGGTCCCGGGCGCAGTGCTTCCCACCGGGCGCGAGCTCGCCGAGGAATTCAACGTCGCCCCCAAGACCGCTGCGGCCGGCGTGGACATCCTCAAGGCCGAGGGCCTAGTCATTGGGGAGCAGGGCGGTCGGCGTCGAGTCCGAGCCGTTCGCCGCATCACCTGGAATCTGTCCGAGTTCGAGCGAGGTCGCCGCCGCGATTCCCACGCACTGGACGACTGGGCAACCGCCATCAAGGACGCCGGCCGCGAACCCCGCGAAACGCTCATCAAGACAGTGGAACCGGCCGATGCGCAGACCGCAGAGTGGCTCCGCATCATGCCCGGCGACGAGGTTGTGAAGCGTGCCCGCGTCCGCTGGGTTGATAACGAGCCGTTCCAGCTGTCAACCAGCTACTTCCCCGCCACGATCGCCAGGGGGACCTTGCTGGATGAGGACCGGGAACTGTCAGTCCCTGGTGGCGTGCTGCGCCACATCGGGCACCCCCAGACCAGTATCCGCGACGAGATCAGCACCCGGATGCCCACACCTGAGGAGAGCACGGCGCTTCAGCTCCCGGTGGGCACTCCGGTGATCCAGCACGTCCGCATCGGCCACGGGGCTGAGGCCCCTGTCCGAGTCATGGTCACCATCGCCCCTGGTGACCGCCACCTGCTCGTGTACGAGATGGAGGTCTGATGACCAACTATGGCGTCCGTCTGGCCCAGGCCAGCGACATCCCGGACCTGATGAGCCTGCGCGCTGAAGCTGAGCAGTGGCTGGCCGCCGCCGGCATCGACCAGTGGTCGGATCCTGACCTCGGCGAGCGGGCCATGCAGAGCTGGCTGGAGAAGATCCAGCTCGGCCGCACATGGGTCTTCACCGCCGACGGCAACAGGGTGGTTGCAACCGTCAGCCGTGGTGATGCAGACCAGGACTTCTGGACGGCCGACGACGACATCCACTCAGCCTTCTACATCTACAAGCTGATCGTGGCCCGCTCCGAATCCGGGTCCCACCTTGGCGCCCGGATCCTGGACTGGGCCTCGGCCATCGCAGCAGCCGAGGGCAGGTCGTGGCTGCGCCTGGACGTTTGGCGCAGCAACCGTCGACTTCAGCAGTACTACGAGAAGTGGGGGTTCGACCACGTTCGAACCGAGTCTCCCCGCCACAGGCTTAGTGGCTGGCTTGGCCAGCGTCCGGCGGGCAGCCTTCTCCTGCCAGACGCGATGCTGCCCCTGATCCCCAAGCCACTGCCCGCGGGATTCGCCGAGCGGCTGGCCAATGCCCAGGCTCGCGCCCGGGAGCTGAGCGACGAAGTCGCCGAGCTGCTGGCGGATCTGGAGGCCACCTCGACTCCTGTCACCGGCAAGGTGAGGGGAGCCTACGATCGCGCCCACGAGCACCTCTCCATCGCCCGAGGCACGGTGCGCACCAGCCTGGAGAGGCTGCGCTCGACCGCAGCCCACGCCCAAGCGTTCCCCGCGTCGGACGATGCGGCGTGGGCTTCTGCGCCTCGGCTGCCGCTCCAGTCATGGGGCTCCACGGCCTCCGAAGACTTGTAATCGGGTCGCAGACCACATCTACAAGCCGTTCGAGTCTGACCACGGCGGACACGCCCACCGCCATCACCCATGTGAGCGGCTCCGCCGGGGTCTAGGCTCACGACGTCGCCCCATACCCCAACTGAACAGACAAAGCAAAAGCGGCCCCCTCCGCCAAGAGTTCGAGGCCGCTTCCACCGCATATAGCTGTTGTCGGTCCGACGGTACCAGGCGCACCCAGCTCGCGGCGAGAGACACCCGTCTCCTCGCCCAGCCTGGGTAGCACGCGGTAACGCTGGACCGACAACAGCGGGAGAGAGCACCTGTTGCGTCACCCCGCCCCCCGACGTCGCCGTGTCGCCCCGGCCGCTCCGCCCACCCATGACACGCGTCACTCCATCCAGGGCCACGCCCGGCTCCACCACAACCACCGCCCGACCGTCCAGGCCGTGCTGCTCCCCGTGCCCGCCGCGGGTGGTGTCGCGTGAGTGCGGACCATGGCGGAGAGCAGCTGGCGCAGATTGAGGGCCCGGACGGGGACGAGTTCTTCGGGGCGTACCTCCTGGACTGGATCGCGCTGTGCGATGACCTCCAGGACGGCGACACCCGCGGCTACTGGACGCTGCGGGCGCTCATCTTCGACAGCAGGGGGCGCATCAACCGCGTCCGGGTGCTGTCGTTGGCGGAGCTGTGCCAGCTGATCCCCGGGCCGAACGGGAAGCCGAGCAGCCTCACCCGGGTCCGGGGGATGCTCGGTCGGCTGTCGACGGTAGGCCTGGTCAGCACGCCGGAGAACGGGCCGATCAAGACGTCCTCACGTGGCAGCGCCCTCGGCAAGCCCCTGCGTATCAAGGTTCACGACCGGCCCTGCAACGGCTACGTGCCGCGCTGGTGCAACACCGACGAGAAGCTGGACGCCATCCAGCCGAAGGCCACGCAGGCTGCCCGCCGAGCTGCCGAGAAGGAGGCCGCCAAGGCCCTGGAAGCGAGGGCAAAGCGTGCGGGTCGGAATTCCGACCCGCACCCCACCGAGGCGCCCGCGGGTCAGAATTCCGACCCGCGGGGTCAGAATTCCGACCCGCGGGGTCAGAATTCCGACCTGCATCTGGCCGCTGACCAGCAGGATCACGAGCCGTACTCCTTCCCCTGTGCTCCTCCTCTCTCTCTCCTTGCGTCTGCCGACCCCTCTGCCGCCGCCCAGGAGCAGGAGAAGAAGAAGGAGATCGACGAGCAGGAAGAGCCCCCGCAGGGGCAGGCCGCGCCTTCGGCTGCGGCCGTACCCGCGCCCCGGGAAGAGCCCGCTCCCGCTGCGCCCGCGGCCGAGCTGCCGGCGGACGTTCAGCGGATCGTGGCGGCCTGGCAGGCTGGCCGGGACTCGATCGGGGTCGGCCGCCACCGCGGGCCGGATGCCCTGACGGAGTTCACCGAGTCGGCGACCCGGCTGGTGGCCAAGGGCGAGTCGGTGGAGTGGCTGGCGGCGGTCGCGGCCTGGATGGGCGGGGAGAAGCCGTCGTGGTGGCGTCTGGGCGAGGCGATCCACGCCCAGTACGCCGGCGCCCCGGCCAGGCCCGCCGCGCCCCGTCGCCCGGACCCGAGCAAGTGCCCGCGCCACCCGGTGCTCCCGCTGGACTGCCCGACCTGCGTCCGCGAGGAGCAGCAGCGGCGCGGCGGCAAGCCGGAAGGGCTGTCACTGGCCGAGATCCTGGCGGCCGAGGGCGTGCCGTGGCAGTCCAAGGTCAACGTCTGACCATCCCCCGAACAGCAAGCGGCGGCCGGGGTCTGCACCCCCGGCCGCCGGATCGAACCGTCCCTCGAACAGGAGATTCACCATGAGCGTACTGCCCCAGGACCCGGCCCCGGAGCCGAACGACCTGCCCGAGGAGCCGCCGGAGGACGACTACGCGCCGACCGGGGAGCCGGTGGTCGAGCAGCTGCCCGCGCCGCGGTGGGGCGGGCGGACCCGCAGCCGCGGCGGGGACGACACCCTTCCCGGCGACGGCTTCGAGCGGGTGCCGCCGCAGGACCTGGACGCCGAGCAGTCGGTGCTGGGCGGCATGCTGCTGTCCAAGGACGCGATCGGCGACGTGATCGAGGTCCTCCAGCCCGCCGACTACTACCGGCCCGCGCACGAGACCATCCACGCCGCGATCCTCGCCCTCTACGCCAAGGGCGAGCCGGCCGACCCGATCACGGTTGCCGGTGAGCTGACCCGCCGCGGCGACCTGGAGCGGGTCGGCGGCCCCGGCTACCTGCACACCCTGGTCAACTCGGTGCCCACCGCGGCGAACGCCGAGTACTACGCCGAGATCGTCCACGAGCGGGCGGTGCTGCGCCGCCTGGTGGAGGCCGGCACCCGGATCGCCTCGATGGGCTACGCGGCCGAGGGCGAGCTCGACTCCATCGTCCAGGCCGCCCAGGAAGAGGTCTACAAGGCCGTCAGCGCCCGTACGGTCAGCACCCCGTACGCCCCGGTCCGCGACGACGTCGAGGCGTTCTTCGACGGCCTGGACGCGGCCAAGACCCGCAAGACCCTGGCCGGTCTGTCCACCGGCTTCGCCGACCTGGACCAGCTCACCAGCGGCCTGCTGCCCCGCCAGCTCGTCGTGATCGGCGCGCGGCCGGGCGTCGGCAAGTCCACGCTCGCCCTGGACTTCGCGCGGGCCTGCGCCGTCCACCAGCAGAAGGCCTGCGCGTTCTTCTCCCTGGAGATGGGCCGGGCGGAGATCGTGCAGCGGCTGTTCTCCGCGGAGGCGAAGGTCGCCCTGCACCACATCAAGGCCGGCACGGTCACCGACGACGACGTCCAGCGCCTCGCCCGCCGGACCCCCGAGGTCATGGACGCGCCGCTGGTGCTCGACGACTCCCAGGAACTCACCCTGATGGAGATCCGCTCCCGGGCCCGGCGCATCGCCCAGCAGCACGGCGGCCTCGGCCTGGTCGTCGTCGACTACCTCCAGCTGATGCAGTCCGGCGGCACCCGGCGCTTTGAGAACCGCCAGCAGGAGATCAGCGACATCTCCCGCAACCTCAAACTCATGGCCAAGGAACTGGAGTGCCCGGTCGTGGCGCTCTCCCAGCTCAACCGCGGCCCCGAGCATCGCACCGACAAACGCCCCATGGTCTCCGACCTGCGCGAGTCCGGAGCCATCGAGCAGGACGCCGACATCATCATCCTGCTCCACCGCGAGGACATGCACGAGAGGGAGAGCGCCCGCGCCGGCGAGATCGAACTCAACGTCGCCAAGCACCGCGGCGGCCCGCAGGCCGTAATCACCGCCGCGTTCCAGGGCCACTACAGCCGCATCGTCGACATGACCCGCGACATGGACTGACCGCCACCACCCCACACTGACGGCCCGCCTGGACCCCACCGGAGCCGGGCGGGCCAACTGCCGGGAACGGCTTGCCCACCGCACGCCAGGCTTGCCCAGGGCTTGCCCGCTGGCTGGGCAAGCCGTGTCGGACGCCCGCCCATTACCTGACATACCGCCATGAATCCGGAGAGATCACGCATGGGAGAGATCGACGACGGCTTGGAGCGTGCGATGCGCACCCGGCCGATCCCCAAGTCCGTGCCCGCCCGGGTTCGGTTCCTGGTGAAGGCCGCGAAGGGCTCGACGGCCGCGGTCGCCGTGCAGCTCGGCGTCTCGCAGCGCACCGTCCAGCGCTGGCTCAAGGGCACCGCCACCCCGAAGCCGGCCGCCGCGCGGGCGATCGCCGACGCGGTCCGCGCCGCCTGGCAGCCCCGGGTCCAACGGCGGG
>NZ_JAHTIK010000002.1:46522-57876 GCF_025655475.1 Kitasatospora sp. DSM 101779
GGGTCCAACGGCGGGTGCGCCGGGCCGCCGAACGCGACGGCTTCGTGCTCAGCGCCAGCGCGCAGTTCGGGTTCGCCAGCGCGGCCGGCTCCACCGACGACCCCCGGCTGCGCCTGATCACCCAACACCTGCCCGGCGACGTCGCCGCCGCCCTGTTCGCCGCCCGCGCCGCCGGCGCCTCCGAGGACGACCAGGCCGCCATCCTCGCCGCCGGTCTGCAGGAGCACTACTTCCGCGACAACGGCCGCCGCGCCAGCGGCCTGGCGGTGGAGTTCACCGGGATCGAGTGGGCCGACTTCGGCATCATGTGACATCCGCCCATCCTGGCCGGGCCTCGCCCGCACGCCGGAATCCGAGGTAGGCCCGACGGTTGGTTCCCAGGTGGGCCCCATGGTCGATTCCCTGGTGGGAGCCACAGTAGGAGTCATAGTAGGGACCGGCCTCCGACCGCCCGGCCCGTTTGCGCAGGTCACAGCGGTGGGCAAGCCGGTCGGCGTCGATGACACCTCTTCCCACGCGATAGCCATGGAAGGTAGCTCTCGTTCCGGCCCGGACGGCCGGCACCGGGCGGCGGCCGGTCCAGGGCCGCCACGTGCGCGCACGGTGCGCGCACGTGAGGAGCCCCGGTTTCGGCGACGGTCCGTGACGGCGGCGCGGCGGCCGTGCGTCCCCGCCCGTGGGACACCGGGCCGGTTGGTTGCCCACGGAGTTGCCTGCGGAATGGTCTGCGGAGTTGCCTGGCGAGTTGCCTGCGGAGTTGCCTGCGAACGGCGCCGCGCGGTGCCTGGTCAAAGGGTCTGACCTGCGGGACAAGGGGCGGGACAAGGGGGCGCCGAGGCGCCGACTACTTCCCTGGGACACCCTCCGGCGGCCGGCCACGGCAGTACCGGCCCGTCCACTGCGCCCGCCGTCTCGCATACCGGGACTACCGGGTAGGTCTCGGGGTGGGGCCGACGGTAGGGCCTGCCGTTGGCCCGGCGGTTGGCCGCCCGGTAGGACGGGAGGTAGGTCAAGCCCTCCACTCACCCTCGCTGTTTTTGCAGGCCACAGCGGGTGGGCAAGCCGGTTGGTGCCGAGGACACCTCTTCCACGCGATAGCCGTGAAGAGAGGTTCGGACCTTCGGCGGGGCCTTGTGGCGGCTCGCGCCATGCGGGAGCGGCCACCTGCAGTGGCTGGCGGCTGTTGTGTGGCTACGCTGCTTTCGGCGCCCGCCGGTCCTGACGCACACTCCGTCGGCGGGCGCCGTTTTTTGTGGGGCTGGTGCCCGCGGGTGAGGCCTGGCCGGTGGGCGGCGCGTTGGCGCCGATGGACAAGGCCGTGGCCCTAGCGTGCTTGGCGGAGAGGTTGGCTCTGCGGCCGTTCCCTCTTCCCCGGCCCGGCCGCCCTCCCCGTTTGGGGCGGCTGGGCCGTACGCGCGCCCCGGGCCGGGGTTCGCGAGGAGCGGGCAGAAGCAGGGGTCGCTCCCGTGGGCACAGGCCGGTGCGCGGTCGCCGGACGGCGGCGGCGGGGGCTAGCGTCGAAGAAGGGATCCAGGGGCCGCCGCCGGCACCCGGCGACTCCTGGCCGACGGCCGCCGGGAGGGCCCTCGGGACGCCGCAGCCAGGCCGATGGCTGTGCGGGCTCTTCCGGCCGGCTTCAGGCTGGAGGGCGTGAGCGAGCGTTCCTACGACGGCGATGCCGTCCTGCGCATCGGCGGAGCGGAGTACCGGTGCCGGGCCTGGCTGGTCTGGTGGACAGAGCTGGCCCCCGCCCCGGCGCAGGCCGCCGGGCCGGTCCGCGGGCCGCAGGATGTGGGCCGGTGGGAGGGCAAGCTCCGCTTCGACAATGAGGACGACGCCGTGAGCGCCTGGTTCGCATCCGACGAGCGCCATGCCCTCGTCCTCGTCCAGGGCCAATTCGCCGCCGTGACCGTGGTCGACATGGACGGCCCGTTCCTGCTCGTGGACGGCGCCGGGTCCCCGCCCTTCTGACCATCCTGGAGGGTGCCGCGCCTCTCGCGTGCGCGCACGGGCGCCGCTACGCGCGAGCGGCGTCGCGTATGCGTATGCGTATGCGAACTTCGCACGCCGGCCGGTTGCGAAATCCCGGTGCCAGGCCGGTGCGGCCGGGCCCCGACCGGGGTTACGGCAGGTCCGCCTCCGGCTGCTGGGTGCCGGGGCGGGGAGTGGTGGTGACGATCTCGTACAGGCCGGGGCCCGGCTTGCGGAACCAGCCGCCGACTGCCTTGGCGAGCCGGGCTTGCCGCACGTCGAGGCGGTCCATCGCGACGCCGGGCGCGATCTCCACGTACGCGCGGACTGCGGCGATCTCCTCCGGCGTCAGGTCGGACTTGGGCACGGCGCGACCTCCACAGGTCGATGAGCTTTCAACCAAACCATCCCAAAACGGTGCATATTCTCCCTGTGGGGGCTGCCCGTTCTCGCCGGGGTCAATCGGACGGCTCGGTCACAGGAGGTCGCCGCCGTGGGCAGTGACGGTGTGGCCGACCTGGGCGAGGACGGCGGACAGGGCGGTGGTCAGGGCCTGCTGGATGCCGTCGTAGCGGGTGAACTCGTCCAGGTTCCCGGCCGGGCCGTGGACCTGGACGGACGGTGGGCCCGCATCTCATTCCGCGAAAACCGAGCCGCCCGCGCTGCCCCCGATCGGCGAGCAGCCCAAACCCACCCGGGACACGCATCAGCCTTTATCCGGCGGATCCCAGTCGCAGGAGGTGCACCAGTCCCGCCCCGGCGGATCGCTTCGCAGGTGCAGCGTGCTCTCCCCGCACCGCGGACAGGGCCGGCCCTCCTCCAGCTCACCGGCAAGCGCCTTAAGAACGGCGACCTGGTGCCGCAACCGCAGCACATCCTCCAAGGCCCCCATGCCAGCTCACCTCATCAACGCGACGACTGCCCCTCCAGCATGCGCCCGGCAACCCCGCCCGTGGACCCCACCACGGCAACCACCCGCGAACCCACCGACCAGGGGCCGGCCATCGCGTCCGGCCCGGTACTCCCGGGTTCTCCCAGAGCTGCCGGTACAACCGCCAAAACCCCCGCTCCACCCGCCAAAACCCCCGCTCCACCCGCACCCCGAAGGTCCGTACAGGGGCGATACAGCACCCGGCCCCCGACCGATGAAACGGATGGTCTTCGCAGGTCAACGCGCCATCATCTCGGACTCGCCCTGCCGATCCACCTCCCTGCGCCCAGCCCCTGGAGGTGGGTGCTGGATGGTGGCGTAGTCGGTGGCCGGTCGCTGCGCTGCACCTTTCCCGTGCGTCCGCCTGGCGGCGGCCGCAGAGCGTCGGTCGGGGTCGGTGGAGGGCGTGTTCGAGGCGGTTGCCGGGCCGGTGAGCGCTGCGGGGGCGGCGTAGGGTGGAGTGCAGTGTTCGGGGCTTGTCGATGCCGGCTGCCGTGTCGGCCTCGTCCCGGACACGCAAGGCCTGGCGAAGGTCCGGCGCGCCGGGGCAGGACTCGGTGACGCCATGACCGCCCGGAACGACCCGACCGACCCAGCTGCCGCCGGACGGCCCAGACTCACGGTCGCGGACGCGATGGAACCCGGCGGGCCGCGCATCACCCCGGGCGCCGGCGTCGGGCAGGCCGAACGCCTCCTCGACGACAGCGGCGCCACCTGCCTGCTGGTGTGCACCGACGACGACCGGTGCCAGGGCATGGTCACCCCCGCCTCGCTCGCCCCGTTCCTCGCCTGCACCTGGTACAGCGACCACTCCCAGGTTCAGGACGCCATCAGCCAGGGCGACCCGTTCGCCTGGCCCACCCTGGCCCTCTCCCTCGCCGCGGTGACCATGGGCACCCATCACCTCGACCTCTGGCCCGTCGTCGACGACGACGGGCACCTCCTCGGCATCATCACCCGCACCCGCGTCACCGCCCTCCTCGCCAACCCCCGCCCCTTGGCGTTAGCGACCGCACCCTGCACAGACCGACGGCGTCGCCTCCGCGCTGGGGAAGACCTCGGTCGACGGGACGGTGCCCGGCGACGACTTCTCGCTCGTGGTGAACCCGGCGACCGGCACCGCGGCTCCACCACCGCGACCGTGGCCACCGCCGTCCCGGACCGGCGCACGCGCCACCACCAACCCGCCGATCGGCCCGACCGCAGCACAGGCGAAGCACACCCGGATGTTCCACGCCGGAAACCGGAGCGGCAGGCCCACTACCCTCGGCCCGCCGCCGAGGACGGGCAGAGGCCGGTCGTCCAGCAAGCGGGGCCGCCGTCCGCTGACCGCCGCCGGATCAGGCGGCCGGATCCAGCGTCCGGCGAGTGTCGCTGCCGACCACGGCCCCGCAACCCGGTTGACTGGTCATCAGAGCGTTGACTCGCCGCCCGGCAGTGCCTTGGCCGTGCGATTGGCCCGGGCACTGCCACTTCGGCCGTCCGAGACTGTGCCGGACGAGTTACCCGGGCGTGGAGTCCCTGCCGGACGGCATCGGCTCTGCCACGGTGTGTGCATGCCTGTGCCCTTCTCTCTGCTCCTCCCGGTCTTCGCCCTGCCACGCTGCCCCGCCTGCGGCCACACCACCCAAGGCACCCGGGCGAAACCCGGCAGCACGGTGCGCTGCACCCGGTGCAAGACGATGCGCCGAGTCCCGATGGGCAGGCCGCTGTTCGGGCCGGACGACCCAGCCGCGACCGTGCCGCAACCGGGCCCGCGCCCCCAAAACGAACGCACCACCTCGGACCCGGCCCGCGGCCCGGTGCGGCCTGCCGCACCGACCAGGCGCAAAGCCCGACCTGCACGCCAGAACCAGGGAAAGGCGCAGCAAGCGTGAGGGAGAAGTTCGGCGGACCGCTCGTTCGGACCCGGCAGCGTCTGCAGAACGGAACCGGGGGCCAGGCCGCCGGGACGCCGCTGGTGCGTAACGGGCGGATCCTGGCCGCCAGCGCCGTCGTGGCGGCCGGACTCGGCGCGCTGTTCTGGCTGCTGGCGGCCCGTTGGTTCACCACCGCCACCGTCGGCCGCAGCTACGCGCTGCTGTCCGCGGCGATGCTGCTCGCGACCCTGGGGTCCCTGAACCTCGGTGACGTCCTGGTCCGCTTCCTGCCCACCGCAGGCCGGCGCGGCCGGTGGCTGGTGGTCCGCTGCTACACCATCTCCACCGCCACCGGCGCAGCGGTCGCGACCGGCTTCGTGCTGCTCGCCCCGACACTCTCACCCGGCCTGACGGAGCTGCGCGAACCCTGGTCGGCCGTCCTGTTCATCGCCGCCACCTCCGCCTACACCGTCTTCGTCCTCCAAGACGGCGCCCTGACCGGGCTGCGCCGCCCGGGCTGGGTGCTCGGCGAGAACCTCATCTTCGCCATCGCCAAGGCTGCCGCCCTCGCGCTGTGCGCAGCCCTGGCCGTCAGTGCCGGCATCCTGCTGTCCTGGGCCGCCGGCCTGGTGCTCGCCGTGGCGGTGGCGAACGCGGTCCTGTTCGCCCGCGCCCTGCCCGCCGCCCGCCCCAGCCCCGACGGCCGCCCCAGCCCCGGCAGGACCGACGCCAGCACCAACACCGACGCCAGCACCGACGCCGGTGCCAGCACCTCCGGCACCGCGCGGCCGGAGCGGATGGCTCGCTACGCCGCCGCGGACTACGTCGGCCAGCTCGGCCAGACCGCGGTCTCCAAGTCCCTGCCGCTGCTCGTCCTGGGGCACCTGGGTGCCGAGGAGACCGCCTACTACTCGCTGGCGTACCTGGTCACCGACACCCTGTATCAGGCCGCCTACGCCATGGGGCAGTCCCTGACCGTCGAAGGTGCTGCCGAACCCCACCGCCTCGCCGAGCACGCCCAACGGATGCTCCGCCACACCGCCCTCCTGATCACCCCCGCCACCGCCGTCGCGGTCGCCGCAGCACCCTGGATCCTGGACCTGTTCGGCACCGCCTACGCCGCCCACGGCACCACCGTGCTGCGGCTGATGGCGCTGTCCGCGGTGCCGAACGTGCTGTTCGGCGTCGCCGTCCACGTCGCCCGCGTCCGCCAGGCCCTGGCCTTCCTGACCGGCCTGCAGCTCGCCTTCGCCGGCCTGCTCCTCGGGCTGACGCTGCTGCTGATGCCCCGCTACGGCCTCACCGGCGTCGGCACCGCCTGGCTGGCCACCGCCTGCGTCCTCGCGCTCGTCCTGGCCGCCACCGCCCCGCGCTGGCTGACCAATCGTCCGCACCGGCCCTGAACGCGTCCGTCCCGCCCACTCCGCAGTGACACGGACACCGCTCCTTGAGAAAACGTTCATCACGCATGACCGTTCAGAACGGGGGCACACGGACAGGCGTGTCTGCTGCGCCTTCCGATCTGCTGTTGGAGGTCCGGCGCGCCCTGATGCAGGCAGGATTCCGCGGGGCCGCACGACCACGCGAGTGCTTCGTACATCCCTCGGGGCCGATAACCCGGGTCACCCCCACGACGACCTGCCTGCACCCGGTCGGCACGCCATCCTGGGAAGGAAAGGGCGCCTGTGCGCGTGACCCGTGGTGAAGGAGCCGGGCGATGAGCGAGTCGTTCTTCCACGCCGGCGGCATCTACCGGCACTACCGGAACGGCACATCCAGCAGCGAGGGCCTGTTCGTCGTTGTCCACGTCGGCCGGGCACCGGAAGGCTTCGCCCACCCGGCCGAGACCGGTGACGTCGCGTTCGGCTGGCGCCGTGCCATCGCACCCGACGGCACCCCCGCACGCCTGGGCTCCCACACCACCTCCGACTTCACCGGCTGGCGGGAGATCGACGACACCGAACTCGCCGCCGTCCTCGGCGACACACCCGTGCCCCTCGCGGCACCACCCGTCCACCCGCGCCAGAAGCTCACCGACTGACCACACCAGTGACGCACTCGATCGCCCGGCCCGGGGTGCCTGGCAGGCATCGCCGCACCTGGGTCAGGCGACGGAGTGGGTGATGGTGCCGGTGTAGGTGCCGGCCGCCGCGGCGGCGGGGATCGTGATCACCAGGGTGGGGGTCCAGACCGTGGTGCTGTTGCCGTTGCCGTTGGAGCTGAAGGCGGTTCTGGAGCTGCTGAGGGCCTGTTTGCCGGAGGCGTCGGACTGGCCGGGTGTCGTGGTGACGGTGCCGTTCGTGGCGGTCGCGGGTCCGGACCAGTAGGAGACGTTCGCGGTGGTGATGGTCTGGGCGGGCGTGCCCGTGCCGGTGGTGAAGTTCGTGGCGGTCACGGTCGCCGTCCACGTGCTGGTGGCCAGCCCCCGGCCGTCCGAGACGCTCACCGATCCGAGGGCCGCGCTGAGGGTGCCGCCGGGCGCCGCGCTGCCGAGGCCGGCGGTGGTGGGCAGGCTGATCGACAGCGTGCCGGTGTTCGGGATGACGCTGATCTGGGTGCTGTTGCTGCCGCTGGTCTCGATGGTGTCCACGACCGCGCGGGTGAAGCTGGCCTTGCCGCCGGAGGCGGCCGACAGCTTCCCGGCGGCGGTGTAGATCGCGCCGCCTGCGGTGATCTGCGTGCCGTTTCCCGAGACCGCGACGCCCGCGGTGTTGTTGCGGTCGGCGATGAACGTCATGCCGGAGAAGGCCCCGGTGGTCGGTGCGCTGAGTGTGGTCTTGCCGCTGGTCTGGTCGGTGAAGGCCGCACCACTGGTGCCCGCCGCGCACGCGGTCGGGTAGGACGGGCAGGCGAGGTAGATCGTCACTCCCGTGCCGTTCAGCTTCCCGCCGGAGATCGTCATGCCTGCGGTGCCGGTGATGACGTACGTGCCGGGATTGAGCGTGAGCGTGCCGCCCAGGTTCGTGATGCTGGTGTACACCCCCGCGCTGATCGTCTGGTTCCCGGTGATGTGGTTGACGATGGGGTAGGGCGTGGCCGGTGTGGTGGGGCAGGCCGTGGCGGCCGGGCACTGGGCCAGGGCGGCGTACGGGTCGGTGCCGGCGGCCTGGTTGGTCGGGGTCGGGTTGTAGGAGCCGCCGCTCGAGGTGGCGAACCCGGCCGGCGCTGCCGGACCGCCGATGGTGCCCCCGGTCGCGGTGACCGTGGTGCCGCTGACCAGTGCGGCCTGAGCGTTCGTCGAGTTGACCAGGATGTCGCCGGTCACGTGAATGCTGCCGGGGTGGACGTACAGGGCGTCCGCGGCGCCAGCGTTGAGGACGCACAGGCTCGCCGCACACGAGGACGCGGCCCGCGCCGTACCGGACGGCCCGGCCACCACCGAGACCAGCGTCCACACAAGCGCGACAACCAGAGGACGGCAGAGCCTTTGAGGACGGCTGCGCGCTATCGCAACCGGGCGCGTAGCCGGCGCAACGCAGGCCGGTCCTCTGTCGCCGTTCTCCCGTGGGCCCGTCCCTGGCCGGGAGATGCCTGCGCGTCCAGCGACAACTCTCGCTGCCACGTCCGTCATCCTCAGCACGGCCCAGAACGTACCAAATGCCATAAATTGGATGCTGTTTCTGTGTGAAGTGATGCCCCGTCGGCGTGTCGCCCTGCGTCGAGTCGGGCCCATAGACCGAGCCTGCGGGCGGCACGCGTACGGCCCGGCCGCCCCGAGTGCCATGCCCTCGTCCTCCTGGAGGGCCGAGCCGCTGCCGTGACGGTGGCCGACATGGACGGCCCGTTCCTGCTCGTCCGCACCGCCAGGCCGGTCCGCCAGCGAAACGCGGTGTGGCTCCGGGGCCGGGGTGTCTGATGACCTCGTCGGACCCGGCCCGGGAGCCGCGCGCCCAGGCAATGGCGAATCGGGCGCGCAGGGATCGTGACAGGTCCCACCCGTCACCGGCCAACCCGCCCGGGAGACCTCCCGGCAGAAACCGCCGTCAAGGGTCGGCGCCTGCCGGGTCCGGCGCGGGTACGATGCCCCGCGCAGGCCTCGACGCGGGTGTCCACGCCCCGCCGAAGGCCTTGGAGGGCCCGTCAAGGGTCGTGGTTTCCCCCTCCGGTTCCCCGACCACCTCCCCCACCAACTCCCCGACCACCGGGCAACGCCGGATCGGCCGTGTTTCCGCAGGTCACAGGCCGTTGTCAAGGTCCGCCGGAATCCCGTCAACCTCTCTGTGCCCCTGTCTTTGGTCTTTGGTTGTTGGGTCTGGGGCGTGAGGCGGTTTGCGCGCTCCAGGGCCGCTGCTTGGCCCTTCCCTTTCTGCGTCCGGTCGGCCGCGCGCCCCGGTGACCGGGTCGTGGTGGTGGGCGGCGGGGTGGCGGCGGACGAGGGTGGGTTGTCGGTGCCGTGAGGTATCGAGGAACTGACGGAAGATCACCAACCGGCGGGGGAGCAGCAGCCATGAGCGAGGACGAGCAGCAGCAGTCAGACCGACCGGAGCGGACCGACCGGCCGCCGACCGTGAAGACGCGCACCGCGTTCGTCCGCGCCAAGGCCTACCCCAACGGATCCACCGGCCCGCTGCGCCACAGCGTCCTTCAGGTGCTGGGCGTGCTGAAGGTGGCCACGGTCAAGCAGACGTGGCTGCTGGCCCAGCCCGGCCACGAGAAGCCGAACACCACCGCCGGTGCGCTGCGCGACCTCGCGCTGAACAAGCTGACCGAGAAGCGCGGCACCACCTCCGGAATCCCGGCACAGCCACAGGCCACCGACACCACCGCCGCCGACGCGGCCGGGACCGGGGCCGGCTCCGGTGCGCTGCGCCCTGCGCGGCGCAGGCCGGTGCGGCCGGTCGGGGCGGGGGCGGTGATCTGGGGGCTGACCGACCTCGGCCTGGACGCCGCCAAGTCCACGCTGCCCTCCGGGCGGAAGGTCGGCGGGCGGGCCCGGTCGGTCGGCCGGACCACCGGCGCCCCGCACGCCATGGCCGTCAACGACACCATCGTCGCCATCACCTCCCCGGCGACGCCGGGCCAGCCGATCGGCACGATCGCCGACTGGACCACCGAAGCCGCCCACCCCTTGCCGGGCGATCGCGCCCAGTACGCCGACGCGGTTCTCACCGCACCCGCCGACGGCGTCCCGCTGCTCCTGGTCGAGGTCGACCTGCACAACGAGACCCCGCAGTTCGTCGCGGCCAAGTTCGACCGGTACGCCGAGTACTTCGCGCTGACCTATAACGACCCGACGCACGAGGGGCACCACAGCACGGCGAAGAAGCTCCCCGTCTGGCGGCGGAAGTACCCGCAGGCCGGCCGCCGGAGTCTGCCGCCGATCGCCCTGGTCCTCGGCGGCGCCGGCCCCCGCGGCCTGAACAACCTGATCAACAAGCTGCAGGACCTCACCGTCCGGCACTGGGCCCCGTCCGATCACGCCCCGCTGAACTTCACCGACCGGATCCCGATCCTGGCCTGCCACCTGGAGGCCCTGCAGCGGCGCGGACCGCACGCCGACATCTGGTGGCGCTTCGGCGCCCACCAGTGGCAGTCCCTCACCGACGCGCTCGCCCACACCGAGTACCGCGCCCGCGTCCAGGCCCAGCTGGACGCCGAGGAGCAGGCCGCCCACGAAGAGCGCGAGAAGCGCCTGGAGGCGACCCGCTGCCCGGGCTGCAACCGCCGCTCCGACGAGATCTCCCGCGGCCGGGCCAGCGACGGCACCGAGCTGTGCAGCGACTGCCAGAGCAAGGCGTGGCAGGCCGAACGGGACAAGAAGCAGCAGGCCGTCCGCGACGCCCACGCCCGACGCTGGCCCTGCTACACCTGCAAGGGCCCCCTCGGCGGCCAGCCCGACTCCGGCATGGAACGCACCACCGAAGCCCCTCCCGAAGCCCTGGAGTGCCCCTCCTGCGAGGCCGACCGCCGCCGCACCACCACACTCCCGCTCATCCTCCCCATGCCCAGCCCCCGCGAGATCCGCCGCGCCCGCAAGGAGAAGCCCGACGACCCGTGGTGGGAGATGCGCCTGATCCACGCCCAGCGGTACCCGAACCGGCCCCGCGGATGAACCGCCCCGTAAGCGCCTGCATTTAAAGTTCCCAGAGTCGCATTTATGAACCCATCAATAACGGCAGAAAGATGCCCAGGAAATCCTGAACCAGAATCGTCAGACCGTGATGCGCCCCGGGTGTAATTGGCCATTCGGAAGGCGGAATTCGGCGCGTCCTGAATCGATCGACCGCACGGCAGACCGTACTGCGCGTGCGGCGTACGACCTGCCACGGGCCGGGACGGGCGGCCGGCCCGCCGGCAGGACCGGGGCCGTATCTCCCGCCCAGCCCCGGGCCGCCAGCCGGAGACTGGCAGCCGGCCGGAGGCCTGCCGGGGTGGGCCGTCGGGCCCTGCGGCGCTCCAACCCCCTGCCCGACTGCATGCCCGACTGTGTGCGCCACTAGGTGCCCGACTGTGTACCCGAGTACGTGCCCGGACCATCCGCCCCGCCCCGAACATCCCAGCAGCTCAGCGCGCCAATCAAGGTGACTGGCAGCCATGACAACCCCCTCTGCGCGCCCTCTCGCGGAAGGCCTGGCCTGGGAACAGGTGGATAT
>NZ_JAHTIK010000002.1:57888-60293 GCF_025655475.1 Kitasatospora sp. DSM 101779
GCGGTGATCTGGGGGCTGACCGACCTCGGCCTGGACGCCGCCAAGTCCACGCTGCCCTCCGGGCGGAAGGTCGGCGGGCGGGCCCGGTCGGTCGGCCGGACCACCGGCGCCCCGCACGCCATGGCCGTCAACGACACCATCGTCGCCATCACCTCCCCGGCGACGCCGGGCCAGCCGATCGGCACGATCGCCGACTGGACCACCGAAGCCGCCCACCCCTTGCCGGGCGATCGCGCCCAGTACGCCGACGCGGTTCTCACCGCACCCGCCGACGGCGTCCCGCTGCTCCTGGTCGAGGTCGACCTGCACAACGAGACCCCGCAGTTCGTCGCGGCCAAGTTCGACCGGTACGCCGAGTACTTCGCGCTGACCTATAACGACCCGACGCACGAGGGGCACCACAGCACGGCGAAGAAGCTCCCCGTCTGGCGGCGGAAGTACCCGCAGGCCGGCCGCCGGAGTCTGCCGCCGATCGCCCTGGTCCTCGGCGGCGCCGGCCCCCGCGGCCTGAACAACCTGATCAACAAGCTGCAGGACCTCACCGTCCGGCACTGGGCCCCGTCCGATCACGCCCCGCTGAACTTCACCGACCGGATCCCGATCCTGGCCTGCCACCTGGAGGCCCTGCAGCGGCGCGGACCGCACGCCGACATCTGGTGGCGCTTCGGCGCCCACCAGTGGCAGTCCCTCACCGACGCGCTCGCCCACACCGAGTACCGCGCCCGCGTCCAGGCCCAGCTGGACGCCGAGGAGCAGGCCGCCCACGAAGAGCGCGAGAAGCGCCTGGAGGCGACCCGCTGCCCGGGCTGCAACCGCCGCTCCGACGAGATCTCCCGCGGCCGGGCCAGCGACGGCACCGAGCTGTGCAGCGACTGCCAGAGCAAGGCGTGGCAGGCCGAACGGGACAAGAAGCAGCAGGCCGTCCGCGACGCCCACGCCCGACGCTGGCCCTGCTACACCTGCAAGGGCCCCCTCGGCGGCCAGCCCGACTCCGGCATGGAACGCACCACCGAAGCCCCTCCCGAAGCCCTGGAGTGCCCCTCCTGCGAGGCCGACCGCCGCCGCACCACCACACTCCCGCTCATCCTCCCCATGCCCAGCCCCCGCGAGATCCGCCGCGCCCGCAAGGAGAAGCCCGACGACCCGTGGTGGGAGATGCGCCTGATCCACGCCCAGCGGTACCCGAACCGGCCCCGCGGATGAACCGCCCCGTAAGCGCCTGCATTTAAAGTTCCCAGAGTCGCATTTATGAACCCATCAATAACGGCAGAAAGATGCCCAGGAAATCCTGAACCAGAATCGTCAGACCGTGATGCGCCCCGGGTGTAATTGGCCATTCGGAAGGCGGAATTCGGCGCGTCCTGAATCGATCGACCGCACGGCAGACCGTACTGCGCGTGCGGCGTACGACCTGCCACGGGCCGGGACGGGCGGCCGGCCCGCCGGCAGGACCGGGGCCGTATCTCCCGCCCAGCCCCGGGCCGCCAGCCGGAGACTGGCAGCCGGCCGGAGGCCTGCCGGGGTGGGCCGTCGGGCCCTGCGGCGCTCCAACCCCCTGCCCGACTGCATGCCCGACTGTGTGCGCCACTAGGTGCCCGACTGTGTACCCGAGTACGTGCCCGGACCATCCGCCCCGCCCCGAACATCCCAGCAGCTCAGCGCGCCAATCAAGGTGACTGGCAGCCATGACAACCCCCTCTGCGCGCCCTCTCGCGGAAGGCCTGGCCTGGGAACAGGTGGATATGGGTTGGGTGCGGGTTGGGGTGGTGGTGTGGGGTGGTGGGGTTGGGATGGGCGGGTGGGCGCGCATCGGTGGTTCTCACCGGCGCTGCGCTGGCCTCTTTCGGGACGGCGCCCGGCCGGTGGCCGGTCGCGCGGGTGGGGCCGGCCCCGAGGCGCCAGGAGGCTAACGGGATAGCAGATCGGAATATCGGCCAGGCGAAAACCAGATCCCAGTCCGGCGTCCGGATGGGGGTAGGGGCTGTGGCGGGATGTGCCTACGGTGGGTTTCTGATACTGCCCGGACCTGGTTTTGGCCGGGGCCGGGCGGTGGGTTTTCCGGCTGGATGGGGAGGGGTGCTGCGGCGGGATCGCCCGACGGTAAGAACTTGATACACAACCGGAGGCTGGCCCGGCGGACCAGCCGCGCCGGGGAACGCCCGGCCGGTGATCGACCGGCCGGGCGTTCCCCGATCCCGCCCCCGACGTGCGGTCAGCCCGACCACCCCGGGGCCACCCCTCCCCCTAGCCAGCCCTACCCCACCCCAGCCACAAGCTCAGCTCAGCCCCTTGACCGGGGCTCAGCTACCGGGGCCGTCGGAGCGAAGCGGAGCGGCCCGGGAGGGGAGCGAAGCGGACCGACCAGGCCCGGCGTAGCCGGGCCGGCCTGACCGAAGGTCAGGCCG
>NZ_JAHTIK010000003.1 GCF_025655475.1 Kitasatospora sp. DSM 101779
GGGTGAGACGGCGTTGACGCGGATGCCGCGGGTGGCGTACTCGATGGCGAGGGACTTGGTGGCGGACTGCAGGCCGCCCTTCGTGAGCGAGGCGAGCACTGAGGGGATCCGGGCGTCGGGGTTGTCGACCAGGCTGGTGGTGATGGTGACGATGTGTCCGCCGCCCTGGCCGAGCATCTGGCCGGCGGCGAGCTGGGTGAGGCGGAAGAAGCCGGTGAGGTTGACGCCGGTGACGGCCGCGTAGTCGTCGGGGGTGTAGTCGGTGAAGGGCTTGGCGATGAACAGGCCGGCATTGTTGATGAGGGTGTCGATGCGGCCGAAGCGTTCGACGGCGGCGGTGACCAGGTGTTCGGCGGTGGCGGGGTCGGCGATGTCGCCGGGGACGGCCAGGACGCCGGGGTCGTCGGAGGGGGCGATGGTGCGCGAGGTGGCGACGACGGCGTGGCCGAGCTTGCGGTAGGCGGCGATGAGGGCGGCGCCGATGCCCTGGGACGCGCCGGTGACGACGGCGACCCTCATTTCAGACATGACACACCTCCGGGGTTGACCGGCACGGGTGTGGGGCGCCGGCCGCGCCGCTCGCAGACGAGGACCCCCTTCGGGCCTCGGCCGCCGGCGCTTGCCAACACCTCGACGGCAGGCGCCCGCCCGGCGACGGGCAACACCGAACCGCCCCCGCGCACGTACCGCTGCCTCCCTGCTGAAAGTCCCGCCCTCCCAGCCCAGGTCAGCGGCTCAGGGACAGGTAGGACCGGGCTCGCCGCCGGGCAGCCAGGCGTCCGGACGGGGCGGGGCGAGCCCCGCGTGGCGTCGCTGTACGCCTCGACCACCGCCAGCACGGCGCCGCGCCTCTCGTCCACGCGAAGCGGGTGATCGTCTCTGCGCGGTAGTGGCGCCGCTGGGCTGTTGCCCGAGCGGGTGCAGCCCTGCATCGGTTAACTCCTACTCAGGGGCTGCCGCCCATCCGGCTAATGAGCCCGTCCCTGGTTATTCCGTGTTCCTGGCCCCAGGCCGCGAGACGGTCCAGATCGACGGGGTCGGGCAGCTCGTGCAGCGCTTTCTCCGCCTCCTCCGAGTATCCGGCTCTCTGCAGTGTGGCAATGACTTCGCTCCGGCTGTACTCCATGATCATCTCGTTCGCCGCAACCCCCACACCTCCACTTTCCGCCCTGCCGCTGGCAAAGTCACGACGGCCGAGCCTTCAGTTCGGTCGGCGGCCGGCTGGGCGTCCTGTTGGCGCGTGGCTCGACCACCAGAACCTGACGCTCGTCACCCGCAGCCACAACGACCTCGTTCTACCGGGCGAGGACCTCGCCCACGACCTGGCGGCCGACCTGCGCCGCGGTCCCGGCCTGCCAGCGCGCCCGGCCGTGCAGCACCACCGCGTCCCGGGCCCGCACCGGCCCCGGGGCCGCTCCCCAGGCCCGCACCGGGCCCGGGGCCGCTCCCCGGGGACACCGCGAACAACCGGTCCGCGCCCATCCTGCGGCCCACCAGGCCCAGCCGCTCCAGAACCGCATTGAGCACCCGGCACAGCGCCAGATCCGAACCGTCATCCGCCACCCGCGCGGCCTGGGTGTGCGAGGGCGCCACCCACGTGTCCACGTGCACCGTCGCCACCGACGTCCGCGCCGAGAAGTCCGGCGGCCACCAGTGTGCTGACGGCGGCCGGTACGGCGCTGCTGCCACATGGGCGGGCGCTGCTGGAGCGGGCGGATGAGCTGCGGCGGCGGGCGGGGCGGCTGTCGTCGGCGCAGCCTGTGCGGGTGGGGTACGTGACCATCGAACGCCGGTCCCGCTCGAACAGCACCACCCCGAGGTTCGCGCGCCATCCGGAGACGCGCGCCGAGCCGCACCGGGCCGAGTACCGGGGTTCCGCTGGTCGGCTCGCTGTCGGACAGCTGCCGTGGGCTGTCGTTCTGGTGCTGTCACCGTTGTCGTTCTTCCTGGACATCGCGGTGGCGCCTGGTATGGCACCAGCGAGGCGGCCGGTGACGGTCGGCCTCGGCACTGATGCTGTCCGGCGTCGTCGCTCGGCGCAGTCTTGACGCCGGCCATGCCGCGCGGTGCCATGGAGCCGACCGGGGGAGGGGAAGCACAGTGCTCGATGAGGACAACGGCGCCCAGGGGCCCAGCGATGACAGGGACGGCAGCCGACCTGGTCGCCCGCCACGCCCGTCCGGGTTTGAGGACACCTTCTGGCTGGTCCTGCTCGCGCTGATCGTGGTTGTCTGCGGCCTGATCGGCTTCCTGTCCGACGGGAGCCCCGCTCCTGGAAGCGAGAACATTACCGGCTGGCACTGAGAATTTGCGATTCGCCGATTTCACGCCGCGGTTTATCGAAGGGTATTATTTCGGCTCCAACCGGCCATCCGAATGGTGCAAATCTGCGGTTTGTTGTCCGTGGGTGTGCAGGTGGGTGTGCAGGTGGGTGTCAGCGGGGGGAGTGTGTGGTTGTTTTGCCTGTTCACGGGAGTGGGGGAGGGGGTGGCTGCCGGTTTCTGGCGTTTCGGTGCAGCGTTATGGCTGGCAGCTCGTGACGTATCCGCAGGTCGTTTGGGTGCAGATTCCTATGCCGTGGCGGGTGTCATTGCCGGGGCTGGGGCTGTGACCATGCTGCTCTGCCACGTCCCGCCTCCGGTCACTCTCGTCCTGGACCCGTACGACGACCCGCACCACCTGCGCGCCGCCCTTGTCGGTCATCAGCCCCACCACGGCCGGATCACCGTCCACCCCACCCCCGGCACCGACTCCGCGACCTGCCTTGGCCTGGACGTCCTCGCCGCCCTGGGCAAGCCCCTGCCCACCATCGGGTCCCGTACGGGCGACGGCGAACGGTCCTGGGCGATGGCCGCCGCCTGGATCCTCGCCGCCCCCACCACCCACCTGACCGTCCTGCGCGCCCACCTCCTGTCCGCGCCCCGTCTTCGCGAACTGCTGCTCCTACGCTCGCGCACCGGTGTGCGCCTGCACCTGGTCTGCCACCGCCCACGCCCCTGATTTTGTCGGGTCATATGAGAGCCAGTGCTCCGGTGTGAATGAGAGCCAGGTCTAGGCCGTTCGTGGCGGCGGTGTACTCGACTGCGGGGGCGTTCTTCGGCGAGTTCGGGAGCCACTCCGGCGGGATTGGGAGCCACTGATCGGGTGAGCCGGTGGGTGCGGGCGGAGTGTCCGTAGGGGGCTGGGTGGGAGCGTCGGTAGCTTGTGATCGCAGGCCCGGGCCGCCTCCCTGACAAGTCGCGGCCAGGGCCTCGCTCTTGGACGTGCCAGAGGGATGGTGTCCGCGCCTGGTCAGGCGGGTCGGCGCTTACTTCCGGAGCCGCTCGCATCGCGGGTCGTCTTGGCCGAGCTGCGGGGTACTTGGGAGAGCCGTCATGGCCGTGCAGGCCGGGAACGTGTCCCGAACGGCGTGCTTCTTCGGGCCGGCGCCGCGTTCGTCGGCATGGCCCGGGAATCGAATGGGTATGTCAAAGGTCGGACCCGGCCGGCGATCCCCCACGGAACACACAGCCGGGCCCAGGCGAGGGACCAGGGCCGCCCCAACGCTCCCCCCACGGAGGCAGAGGCGGCCTTCGTCTTTTCCCATCGCCGCTACGCAAGGTACATGACAAGTCTACCCAGCGCTACCACTCCACCGACCAGACGTTCGGTGAAACACCGCACGGCATGCTCAGGCCCGAACAGGCCGGCCGGGCCCGACAAGGGCCTCCGGGTACGGCCAGCGCCCGATGCCATGTGTTCGTGCCGCCGCTCGGGTTGGTGCTGTCCGCCAGCTTGGGAGCGCTGTAGCCCGTAGTCGGGCAGGTCGGCATTGGGTCCGGGGCTGGCAGTCGGCCCCGTGCGGCCTGCGGCCCGGATGGAGTGCACGGCGGGACCCAGCCGGCGCCGGAAGCGGATCGGCCCCGCCCGCGCTGCTCGCGGGCGGGGCCGATCCGGGATGGTGGGGCTCAGGCGGCCCGGTGGCCGGCGCCGCGGTGGGTGAACTCCAGCCGCGGCGGCGGCTCGTCCGTGACGACCAGGGCGTTCATGTCGAAGGCGTGGCCGAGGCGCTGCAGGATGTCGGGTGTCGGGTAGAGGGCGGAGTCCTGGATTCTTCGGCCTGGTTGTCGGTGATGCCGACCGCCTCGGCGGGCTGCTCGTGCCGCCTCCCGCGCTTCACGCGTTCCTGGTAGACCGCGCCGGCCGGCGCCGCGCACCAGGCCGCGTCGATGTACGAGGGGTGTTCGTGCCAGTTCTCGCCGATCTCCCGCCGGGTATGGGTGCCGCCGCGCCGTGCCATCACCGGCCGCCCTTCGTCGTCCTGCTCCGCGTATCGTGCTCCCTCGCACCGCTGTGGTGGGAGAGGTACTGCTCGGCCGGGCCCCTGCCGTCTGCCTCTAGAGCCCCAGTTGGACTGCCGCCCTGACGAGGTGGGCTCGTGTGGGGGCGCTCAGCTTTGCGCGCAGCCGGTTCAGGTAGGTCTCGACCGTGCTGGGGCTGATTCCCAGGCGGCGCGATGTCTGCTGGCTGGTGTGTCCCGAGGCGATGTGGCGGAGCACCTGCAGTTCGCGGGGGGACAGGGCGATGCTTCCTGCCGGAAGGTCAGTGCGGTCGGTGGGTGAGACAACTGTTGTTGCCAATTTATTCCTCCGTTGATGGATGGTTCCAGCCAACGTCGCGCGTCTGGAGAGGTCAGGTGGTCGATCGCCGGGAATGGGCTTGTGGCCTTTGTGCAGGGCGGATCGCAACGGCCGGACGGCGGCCTGCGCGCCGACGGGCTTCGCCTCACATGCCGTGCCCGGGGAGATCGATTGTGGTCACCTGAAGAATCCTTGGTTCAGGGCTTCGCGGCCCTGTGCCGTGCGACCGATCTGTGGTCGGTCCTTCTCAATTTCGCAGTTCCTCGTCGGGTATGGAACAGCTCTTGAGTGGACGGATCATGCAGTGGCATAAGCCGTCCAGCTCGGCCTCCACCGGCGCCGGCCGGGAGGCTCGGTGATGCGGCTGGCCGCCGCATCGGGGCGCAGTCGGCTGCGGGTGGGTCGGCGCTGCCATTCGAACTCGGCCTCCACTGGCGCCGGCCGGGAGGCTCGGTGATGCGGCTGGCCGCCGCATCGGGGCGCAGTCGGCTGCGGGTGGGTCGGCGCTGCCATTCGAGCTCGGCCTCCACTGGCGCTGGCCGGGAGGCTCGGTGATGCGGCTGGCCGCCGCATCGGGGCGCAGTCGGCTGCGGGTGGGTCGGCGCTGCCGTTCGAAGGTTGCCGTCGGCCGCTCACGTCGGTGCTTGATTCCAGCAGGACCTACCGCAAAAGGGGGGGGTGGGACTTCTCCGGTGGGGCCGGTCCTGTGCGGACACGAGTCCGACCGGCGTATCCGTGCGCATGCATATCAGGTGTTGGTGTGTCAAGTCGTGAACTTCAACGACTAGTTCCGCTGGTTGCGGTGTCGCAGGATTTTCTCAGGCCCGAACGGCGGGCCCCGACTGAGGAGAACAAAATGGAGAACATCACCCACGTGAACGCCGACCTCGCGACCGAGATCGAGCTGGAGGCCGCGGACACCTCCTTCACCTTCGGCGAGCCGCGTGCCATCGCGCTGGACGCCGGCACCGAGGTCGAGCTGGAGACCGCGGACACCTCCTTCACCTACGGCGAGCCGCGCGTCTGACCGGCCGCACCCGGGCGGCCGCGGTCGCGGGTTGCCGACAGGCAACCGCTGCGCGCCGGCGTCGGCCGTCAACGCCGATGAGGGGCAGCCGTTAAGCGTCTGCCGCGTACGGCACGGGCTGTTTGGTCACAGGCAGCCGCACCGGGGCGGGACCTCAGGGTCCCGCCCCAGCTCTTCGTGTGCCGTGACGCACCGGGGAGAAGGCGAATCACGCAGGAGGAGCAGTGAAGGCGATACCCGCTGAACTTGCCGAGCAGGTGTGCTCGGTCGACATAGACGTGACCGCGACCGCGCGGATCGCTGCGATCTTCCACCGCAGCCTCGCGCGCCGTGCGGTCAACAGGCTCGGTGAGGCTCAGCGGCCGGAGGTGGAGGACCTCGTTCCTCGCGTTCGCCGGCTCACGCCTGCCACCGTGCACTCCCTGTACCAGGACACCGGTGACGCCGGTCTCGCCGAGACCAGGCGTCAGCTGCAGGAGGCCGGTACGCCGGCGCCGACCGCGGTGTACACCGGCTCGCCGGACCCGCTGTGGCTCCGGGACGGGCTGCAGGAGGTTCTGCGCTCCCTCAACTGGGGCGATGAGCAGGTGGGAACCGTCGTCACCGCCCTGCCGTCCGAGGTCCGGCGGTCGCTCGAACTGGGCCGCCAGGCCCTTCGCTCCGCCTGGCCCGAGGCGTGGAGCGAGCACAACACGCTCGTGGAGTACCTGGTCTTCGTCGAGGGCCCGGTGCGTTCGGCGACGCTGCAGAGCACCTTCGGCGCCATCTACGCGGAGGTCCAGGAGGCGGGCGACCCGCTGCGGATGTTCGAGCTGCTCCTGCACGAGTCCGCGCATCACGCCCTGTCGCTGCGGGAGCAGTTCACCCGTTTCATCGACAACCCCGACGCGGTCGGCACCCATGCGCTGCGACCCGACCCGCGGCCGCTGCGGGGTGTCCTGCACGCCGCGTTCGTCATGTGGCGCATTGCCGAGGGCCTCGAGCGCTACCAGCGCACGCACCAGGCCGGCGGCCCGCTGGACGGCTGCCCTGTCGAGGAGCGGCGGGTCTTCGCCCTGGAGTCGCTGCAGTCGGCGCTGGCGCTCCTGGACGAGTCGGCGCAGTGGACCGAGGACGGGCAGCTTCTCAGGGCGGCCTTGAAAGCGCGCGTGAAGCATGAGGAGATTGCAGCATGACCACATCAACACCAGTGGGTCACCGATTCGGCGTCAGCGGACGTGCCAGCGCGGAGCGTACGGTCGCCCTGGGCAGGCCCGGACAGCGTTGGCAGTTCAGCACCCAGTGGGAAATGCTCGAACTGGCCGACGGATCGCTGTTCTTCAACAGCACCTACGCCGACCACCGGGCGATCTCCGCACCGCCGGAGGCCCTGCGCCACATCCTGCGGATGATCGAGGACAGCAGGCCGACACTCGAGGCCGTCGCCGATCACATCACCGGCACCGCCACCCCCGACGCGGTCGGCCACATCGAACGCCTCCTGCTGCCCCTGGCCAAGGCCGGCATCCTCGTGCCGCTGCGCACCGAGCAGCGTCCCGCGTGGGCGGACGACGACCTGGCCGAACGGTTCTCGACGCAGATCGAGTGGCTCGGCACGCTGTCCACCACGCCGCACGGACACTGGGACTACTTCGCGCGCCTGCGGGAGGCCTCCGTGGCCGTCATCGGGCTCGGCGGAGCGGGAAGCCTGCTGGCCCTCGCCCTGGCCGCGGCCGGCATCGGTCGGCTGACGCTGGTGGACGGCGACACCGTGGAGGTCTCCAACCTCACCCGCCAGATCCTCTACAGCCCGAACCAGGCGGGCCTTGGCAAGGCAGACTGCCTGGCCGAGCAGCTCGAGCAGTTCTCCCCGTACACGCAGTACCGGGTCCTGCGCGAGTACGTCAGCAGCCCCGAGGACGTCCACAAGAGCATCGAAGGCGCCGACTTCGTCGCCGTGTGCGCGGACGCGCCGCGCTTCACCCTCAACCGGTGGATCGACACGGCCTGCAAGAGGAACGCGGTGCCCTACATCGGCGCGTTCGCAGGCTCGGTCGGCCCGATGTACCGGCCCGACTCGCCCGGGTGCTTCGGCTGCTTCGAAGAGCGGCTGCGCGAGGAACTGGGCCTGCGCCACGACATGGTCGTCGACGCCCTCGCGGCCAAGCAGTCGTGGCGCTACCCCGCGTTCGTCTCGGGGCCGCTGACCGTCGCGCACCTGATGACCACGGAGATCGTGCTCCATCTCACCGGGGCCGCGAAGCCGTCGTCCGCCGGCGGGATTCTGCGCTACCAGCACCCGAACACCGTCGTCGAGCCGTTCCCCGGGCATCCCGCCTGCAACTGCTCGACGACGTCGCCCACCGCGCCCGCCCGCACCTGAACCCGAGGGCACCCGTACCAACCGATGCCCGGCAGCCGACGGCGCCGGCCGCGAGCAGCGGCATCGCCCCGGTTCCGGGTAACGAATCCACGCACGCACAGCGAGGCCACCTTTGAAGAATGCCCTGGTGAAGTACAAGAACATCGCGCATCTGCCCGGTGCGCGGCGACTGCTCGCCGCCGACGCGATCTCCAAGGCTGGCGACTGGGTCCTCTTCGTCGCGATGAGCGCGCTCGTCTTCGACGCCGGAGGAGCCGGTGCGCTGGCACTGTTCAGCCTGGCCCGCGTCCTGGTCCCCGCAGTCCTGGGACCCTGGGCGGGAAGCTGGGGAATGGCACTGGCGCCGCGCACCCTCATGATCGGCGTCGACGCCGGCCGCGCCGCGCTGCTCGCGCTGGCCGCGGTGGCCGCGTACACGCACCAGTCGGTGTGGGTACTGGAGGCCCTCGTCGTGGGCTGCGCGGTCCTGACCGCCTTCCACGCACCGGCCGAGCGCCGTTTCCAGCGCGACGTCATCGAAGCCGACCAGCGCCCCGACTTCAACGCCGTGATCGGTGCGACAGCCACCACCGTCATGGTCGTGGCCCCGGCGCTGGGCGCACTGATGGCCACGACAGTCGGCAACATCGGGGCCCTCGTCGTCGACGCCGCCAGCTTCGTCATCTCGGCCTTCACCGTCTCCGGCATCCGCCCGGCCACACCGGTCACCGCACCCGAGTCCCCGCAGAAGCAGAAGCAGAAGCAGGAGCAGGAGCAGGAGCAGGAGCAGGAGCAGGAGCAGGCCGCCCCGGCCGCCAAGCGCCGGACCGGAGCCATCGCGACCGTGGTGCGCGTGCTGAAGAACCAGCCCGTGGTCACCGCCTGCCTCATCACCCAGGCCACGGCGTGCACCATCGCCGGCGGCTCCATGGTGCTCCTGCCGCCACTCAGCAGCCACCTGCACGCCGGCAGCGGCGCGATCGGCTGGCTGACCACGGCCATCGGTGTCGGCTCCATGCTCGGCGTCCTGGCCGGCGGCACAATCGCACGGCAGGGCCGGCTCCTGGTCTGCGTGGGAAGCATCGTCACGATGGGGGCCATCCTCGGCCTGCTCGGCTCCAGCCCCAACCTCCTGCTCGCCCTCGGCTGCGCGGTTCTGGTGGGCGTGGCAGCCAACCTGCCGGAGCCGATGTACTGGACGTCCTACGCCAACCACATCGAGGAGTCGGACTCGGGACCGGTGTACGGGCTGGTCGAGTCCGCCATCACCGGCGGCTTCTCCCTGGGCGGCACCCTCCTGGGCGCGGCCATCGTCGCATTCGGCACCTCCACGGCGGCCTGGGCCGTGGGCATCGCTGCCAGCCTGGTCGCCGCCACGGCATTCGCGCCGGCTCTACGCAGCCGCAAGATGAACGCCACGGCTCCGTCCTCGGCACCGGCCGCCGAATGCACACAGGTCTCGGCATGACGGCGGCGACCGCAAGCCGCCCCCTCCCGGGCGCCAGGGGACCGGCACACCAGGAGCGGGGCGGCCACGGCTGCGTGACCGTGCGCAGCCACCGGTTCACCGCCGCGGCCGGCACCCGCTCCGGCGCCGCGGTGCGGCTCGGCCCGGGCCGCGACCGTGCGGAGGAGACGACCGCCGCGCTGCTGCTCGACGAGACCGCCCGCCCGGGCGAGAGCGCCGTTCGGTATGCCGCCGTTCACGGCGGTGCGGCCCACTCCGTGCAGGAGGCAGTCCGTCTCGCCTCCGATCGGCTCGGGCGCCCGTGGCAAGGCCCCCGAATCTCTGCGAGGACCCGCACCGCACTGGTGACCCAGCCGCGGATGGACCGGATGCCGGCCGAGCTCGTCGAAGAACTCCTCCACCAGCTGTCCTGCCCCGGCTTCGACATCGCCGTCCAGGCCCATATGACCGCCGAACAGCGGCTGCTGATCCCCACCGGCACGGTGCCCGTGCGCGAGATCGTGCACACCGGAGCCGTCGTGATCGACGTCCTGAAGCAGGGCTCCCTGGTGGCGGACGTCGATCTCGCCTGGAGCGGCGACGTTCTGCCCGACATCGGCAGCCTCTGCCGGCGAATGGAGCAGGCGCTGCAGCGAGCCGGCGCACCGCAACGACCGGTCCCGTCCCGCATGCAACTGCTGCTGCTGGACGGGAGCGCCGGCGCGTTCCTGCACGAGGTGTGCGGCCATCTGCTGGAGAGCTCACGACACCGGCCGTCCCTGCTGGCCAGGCACCACGGACGGCACGTCGCCCACCCCCAGCTGAGCATCGATGACGATCCTCACCACGGCGCGGGCTTCGGCTCCCACCGATACACGATGCTGGGAGCGGCCACTCGCCGACGCCCCCTGCTCACGGCAGGGCGCCTCACGGGGCTCCTGGAGGACCGCCCGGACGGGCCGTGGCGTGCCCAGGACGCCCGGCACATCCCCCAGCCCCGCATGAGCCACCTCGCACTGGCACCGGCCGCACGCGACACCGACCTCGACCACGCTCTGGGACAAGCCAGCGCACCGGTCGTCCGGGTCCACCGGCTGGGCGTCGGTTCCCTGGACCACCGCGACGGCACCGTCGTCCTGGAAGTCAAGGACGCCGCCCTGCTGGAAGGACCCCGCACCCGCCGACTGGCACCGTTCCGGGTCACTGCGGAGGCACGCCAGCTGCTCCTGGGGATTCAAGCGGTCGGCGGTGCAGCGACCGTGGCCACGTGGTCGGCCTACTGCCTGGCGACATCAGGTCGGCTCCCGGTCGGCGCCAGCACCCCTGCGCTGCTCACCGGCCCCCTGTCCGTGCTGTCCCACAGAGCGCCCCTGCCGTCTCCGGCCCCCCGCCCGAAAAGCACCCGCACATGAGCCGCCGCAGAGAGCCTGCCGGGCCGACGGCACAGGCCCAGCCGCACGGCAGGTACCGGCTCACATCAGGGCCGCTGCGCCCGAGCGTCGGGGTGGTGCGGCCGCAGCCGCACCACCCCGATAGCGAATCCCTGTGAGCCGGCGCCGGGCCCTACCGCCCGATGCGGCGGACGAAGTCGATGACTGCCTCTCGCACGTCGGCAGGCTCCCAGTCGAGGCCGGCCGCGCTCACCGTCACCTCGGTGAGTGAGATTCCCGGGGGCAGGCCGGGTTCCCACCAGGGCATCTGGAACACGGCGACGCCGCTTTCCTGCGCCTGACGGGCGGCCGCGTCGTTCAGCTTCTCGGCGGCGAAGGGCAGCCACACCTGGAACTGGTGGATGTGCGGCACCTCCGGCTGCACCTTGGACCACCCCAGTCCGGCGTCCTCGAAACCCTGCGCGATGGCCTGCGCGACCGCCTTGGCGTGCGCCACGTACTCGGGCAGCCGCGGCAGCTCACGGTCCAGTCCGGCGAGTGCGGACAACGCCGCGGGGAACTGGTGGAAGATCCTCCCGCCGTAGCGGTGGCGCCAGATCCTCGTCTCCTTGATGAGCACGCGGGGACCGGCAACGACGGCACCTGACAGGCCGTCGAGCGACTTGTACAAGGAGACGTACACGGTGTCGGCCAGGGCGGCGATCTCCTTCGCCGAGCGGCCGAAGTGGGTGGTGCACTCGAACAGCCTGGCGCCGTCGAAGTGCACGATCGCGTCACGCTCCCGTGCGGCCCGGGTCACCTCGACCAGTTCGTCCCAGGTGGGAAGCAGGTAGCCGGCGTCGCGCAGCGGCAGCTCCAGCATCAGGGTGCCGAACGGCTCCGAGAGGGAGCGGATCTCCTCGGCGGTCGGCTGGCGCGGCGCCCCCGTGACCCGCAGCGGGCTCAGACCGCTCACCCGGCGGAAGGCGTCCGCCTCGAAGACCTCGGGATGGGACAGTGCGTGGAGCGCGACATAGCTGTTGCCGGTGCGCTCCGCCCAACACCGCAGCACGACCTGCTGGGCCATCGTTCCGGTCGGGAAGAACGCCGCGTCCTCCTTGCCCAGCAGGGCCGCCACCCGACGCTCCACCTCCGCCACGACCCCGTCGCCGTAGGTGTCGGTGGGGCCGAGGAGGTCGTAGGCCTGGGGGGCCTGCTCGGCGAGCAGGCCGAGGCGTTCCTTCAGCGACATGGTCGCGGAGGGCCGGGCGAGGACTCGCTTGGCCTCCCACACGGCCCGCTGCCCGCAGTCCCCTGCTCCGATGGTCTCGCCGCCGATGGTCTCGCCGCCGGTGCCGGCGGCGCCCTTCTGGTCGTGGTCCTCGCTCGTGCTCATCGCGCTCATCAGGTTCCTTCCGGCATCGCCGGCTCCTCCGGCCCCGCCACATACGTCGGTGGTCTTGTTGATCCTTGTTTCCTCAGTCACGGAGCGGTGGCCGCCCCCGGGCGGCCGGGCGGCTCAGTGGCCCCAGGTGACATCTCCCGGAGGGGTGGGGTCGGTCGCCGCGCCGGCGTTCACGGTGCGCACGGCTTGCGGTGCGGTGCTCGTGATGGCCGCTGCGGTCGTAACCGAGCTGAAGGCGATGAGCGCGGCTGCAGCAATCTTTACGACACGGACGACCATCACTGAATTTTCCTTTCAGAGCAGAATGGATTCCCAGGTCATTTCCCGGGTTTTCTCGGCGTGATCGGTTCTGCCGATGCCTCTACTCTTGCCGACCGTCGCGTCCGGGGGAACCGGCGAGGGGTGGACGGAATATGCAGTGACATAAGGCGTCCACCCGCGGCCGGTTCATGCCGTCCCCCACCACGGGCCCGGTAGCAGGGGTGCTTCGCTGGCGACGACGGCGAAGCCCCGCAGCGAGGCGTGTCCGGCAACCGCCCGACGGGACAGCCGCGCGGCGGCTGCCTCGGCTGCGGCCAGACTTGGCGCGGCCAGGAAGAGGCCCAGCGTTGGCCCGTCTGGTGCGTCTGGATGGACGGCGATGTGCTCGACGGAGTCGTCACCGTCGGCGAACGACGTGAAGATGCCGGCCACGTCGGGCGGGAGCACCGCACCGGCCGCTGCCCGAAGACGCACATGGATGAGGTACATGGACCCATGATTCGGTGCCGACATAATCGCCCACAACCGTCCAAGCTGGACTCTTTATGTCAGGGCATAAAGAGTCCAGCCGCGCTATTGACCCACCCGTCTCGTAGGGTACGTACGCACAGCTATTGCGAGCTGAGGGGGTCGCGTTGCTCGAGGTCCTAGGACTCGATGCCGAAGCAGAAGCCATCTACCGTGCCATGCTCAGTCACACTCAAGACGGGGTGTGCGAGCTGGCGGCCCGCCTCGATATTCCGGAGCAGCGGGTCCGTGACGGCCTGGACCGGCTCAGCGCACTGGCGCTGATCCACCCATCGGCCCAGGAAGGCATCGGCTTCCGGCCCACCAGCCCCGAGACCGCGATGGAGGCCCTGCTGGCCCGCCAGCAAGCAGAACTGGCCGCACAGCAGATGCGTGTGGAAGCCTCGCGTGCCGCCGCAGCAAAGCTGATCGCCGAATGCTCTGCTCTGCGTCCCCGCACCATCGATGAAGAGTCCGAGCGGCTGATCGGCCCTGAAGCCATCCGCGAGGGGCTCGCGCGACTGGCCGACGCGGCCAAGCAGGAGATCGCCACCTTCGCCCCCGGCGGAGCCCACTCAGCCGAAGACCTTGAGGCCAGCCGGGCCCCGAACGCGGCCCTCCTCGAACGCGGTGTGCGAATGCGCACCATCTACCTGGACAGCGTCCGTAACCACAGACCGACGTTGGACCACGTCACCTGGCTCAACGCCCGCGGCGGACAAGTGCGCACCACACCTGTCCTGCCCATCCGCATGATCATCGTTGATCGCGCGCGAGCGGTACTGCCCATCGACACCACCGACGCCCTGGCAGGAGCCGTCATCCTCCACGGCGCCGGCACCGTCGCAGCACTCTGCGCCTTGTTCGAAAGCATATGGAGCACCGCGATCCCTCTGGGCAGCGCACCACCACACGATCCGAACGCGATGCCACCCCAGGAACGCGTGGTGCTCAAAATGCTCTCCCAGGGCTACACGGACGAAGCCATCGCCAAACGCCTGGCCGTCTCCCCCCGTACTGCCCGCCGCATAGCCGCCGAGCTTCTGGTGCGGCTGGACGCACGCAGCCGCTTCGAGGCGGGAGTGCACGCTGTCCAGGACGGCTGGCTTCCCCCCTCCCGCTGAAAGGATCTCCACTGCCTGCCGGCGGCACTGCCCCGAGCCGGCCGCCGAGCAGGCGGTGATCTTGCAGGCTGCGTAGAGCGAGACCTCCACCCGGGGCGCGAGGATTGCGGAATGCGTTGGCTCTGGCCGTACGGGCAAGGCGGTTCCCGGGCGGCCCCTCCGCCGGAGCTGGCGCTGCCCAACGGCGGACCGTACCTCCCGAGCAGCACGGAGCGCGAGGTCAGCACGGAGCGCGCGGTCGAGGGAGGCAGTCGTTCGCGGGGGTATCGCTCAGGGCTCGAGCCCTTCTGAAGAGCCCGGGAGGGGGCGGCGTCTCGAAGGTTCAGCGCCCGCCAGCAGGCCGCAAACAGCTCCTCACTCCTCGTGCCCCTCGCGATCCGGGCGGGTCCCGGGCGGAAGACGGCGTCGGGGAGCTCGGGGGCCCTCGGCGGTCCACTTCGATTGCCGCGGAAGCGGGGTACCGGAGCCGGCTTCGCGGGGGAGTGGCGGATCCCCCTCCTGCTCCCCGTCGCGAGCGGCCGGCCCGGCAGGATGCCCGTCGTCGCACCCGGACAGTGCCCGGGCCTCGGCCGGGGCCGCCGGGGACAGCGGGCGGGCAGATCCGCCTGCCGCGCAGCTCTGCGTCTCCCCGCCGACGAGCCGTACGGGTCGTTCCAGGGTGATGCGGCCGCTGCGCACGGCAATCGTGCGGCCCGCTCCTCGCGGCGCCCTCGGGAAGCAGACGATGACCGCCCCGTGGGGGGTCGTGACGGACAGGTACGGTTCGTCCAGCCTCCGGCGGATCCCGACCTCGCTGCCGGCGAGGCCCGCGGGAAGCAGGTAGTGGTTCCCCTCGAACGAAACGCTCCCGTGCGGACCCACCGTGCGCTGAACGCGGACGCGGGCGGGAAACGGCTTCGAGGGCAGCGACAGCAGCGGCCGGACGTCCCCCTCCGCCCGCCGGCGCCAGCTGTCCGAGCGCTCGGCGAGACGGTCGAGGCTGTCCTGGGCCTCCTGCATGCCGACATCGTCAGCTGCGGTGTCCCACCAGTGAAGGACGACGGCGCGACGGGCACGGGCGGCGGGGACGGACGGTCCCGTCCGCGGACTGATCGCGATCGAGGCGCCGTAATAGGTAGCGATCTCGTGGAAGGCGGCGGCCACCTTGCCGGCCGGTGAGCAGACAGGTGGGGTCCGGTCGAACAGCCAGCGCCCCCCGGTGCCACCCAGCCGCCGCAGCACCTGGTCCACGGCTTCGACGTAGTGGGGAAGGTCGTCGGCGGCGGCCAGGGCCGCACGCCAGCGGCCGGACCGGGCGAGCGATCCCATGAGCACGTACGCCCGGGCCCCGCAGTCCCACTCGACCGGCGGGGCCGGGAGCTGTACCCAATCGAACTGCACGTCCTCGACGGTGCCGCAGACGGGGCGGTCCGTCCTGGGACGACGGCATCCGCAGGCCGGGCGCGTCAGATGGGTGCGTAGGGCGCGGGTGAACGTCGAGTAGGCACCGGTATAGCCCAACTCGACGATCTCGCGGTGGAGTGCGTTTGCCTGCATGTGCGGGTCCTCGTCGAGCCGCTGCCGGCAGTACGGGACGAACCGAAGGAACTCACTGGGGCGAACCGCCCGGACTCCTGCGGTCCGCTCCCCTCTCACGTAGGCCCTGACCGTCTTGCGGTCCCGGCCCAGCTGCCGGGCGATCGCCGAGACGGACCATCCCCGGCGACGCAGGGCGCGGATCTCCTTGTAATCCTCCGGACTGATCACCCAAACCCCCTGGCTGTCAAATTTCGCCACCGCACACGGTCTTTGGTGAACGGCGACTGCACGACAGGCGTCCGGCACATATGCCAGTGGCAATTCGGAGGCCGCAGTCGCCCCGTTCGGGATGTGAGGTGGAGCTCTTTGGATAATTCGCATGGCAGCGCGCACGAACCGCAGCGGCGTGAGGATCGCCGGCGGAGCGATCGCGCAGCAGAGAACGGTGTCCGTTCGTCACCGATACCCGCCTAGCCCGCTCCGCAGAGGGCCACCGGCCCTGTGCAGAGCCGGTGGCGGGCAGGCGGGGGCACGCAGGGACGGGGACACCCCCGTCTCACAACCTCAGTCGGCAGGAGATGGTCTTGGTTCCGTCGCGATGGAAACGGCAGGCCCAGGATCTGGCGACACTCTCGACCAGCAGCAGACCGCGCCCGCCTTCGTCGCAGGTGACCGCCCGGTGCACGCGGGGAGCGCTGTTGGAGCGGTCCCGCACACCGATCGACAGCCACCGCTGGTCGAGCGCGATCGTCACCCTGATGGGGTGCTCGCTGTCGGTGTGCCGGATCGCGTTCGTCAGAAGCTCGGTGGTCACGAGTTCTGCGTCCTCGGCGAGATGGGCCATGTCCCAGTGACCGAGGATTGCCTTCACGGCGCGGCGTGCGGGCCGCACCTGCTCGGGCTCAGGGAACACGAATATCGAGATGCGGCGGTTCTCTACCCGCTCGTAGGTGCCCGGCGGCTGTGTGGAGGTCATGTCCGTCCCCTGGCTTCGCTCCCCGGCGGAGCCGGGACTACGTCCTTCGCGGTGTCGGCGGTCCGGCGCGCTCGCAGCCTGAAGCGGGTTCATGGGGTCGTCCTCGGCGGCCTGGTACCGGCGGGCGTGGCGCCCGAGGATCGGGCCGACTGCGCCCGGCGGGGCCCGATGAGGTCCGCGGCGGGGAATGCGGCGGCGTCGGGCGGAGCAGGGGAGGCGTCGCAGGCCAGGCCGACGCCGATGTGCTGGGCGAGGCCGTCGGCGAGAGCCGCCAGGGTGGGATGGGCCGAGACGAAGTCGCCGGCGAGTCTGACGCCGAACGCGTCCTCCAGGCGGGTGCGCAATTCGATACGCAGCAGGGAGTCGAACCCGAGTGCCTGCAACGGGGTCTGCGGGTCCAGGGTGCTGGCCCCCAGCCGGAGGACGGTACGGATGTGGTCGGCCAGGAAGTCCTCGAGCACCCTGCGCCGGGCAAGGCCGGGTTCCGCGGCCTCCAGCTCGCCCCGGATGTCGCACGTGGCGTGCTGGGCGGCCTTCTGCGCGGGGATGTCGGGCGCCTCGGGCGTGATGAGTGCGAACAGTGAGGACTTCCGGCCCGCCGGGGGAATCCAGGTGTCCGGCGGGCCGGGGACGACGCCCGTGCGTACGCGACCGTGGGTCAGGAGCGCGGCGAGGGCGTCGAGTCCGTCGGCGGTGGGGATCGTCCGGTAGCCGCGGGTCGCGAAGCCGGTGGCGACCCCGGTTTCGCCCCAGGGCCCCCAGTTGACGGCCAGTGTGGGCAGGCCGCGGGCGGTGCGCCACCCGGCGAAGGCGTCGAGCCACGCGTTGGCGGCCGAGTAGGCGCCCTGGCCCGGATTGCCGAACAGGGAGGCCATGGAGGAGTACAGGACGAACCAGTCCAGCGGCAGCGACGCGGTGGCCTGGTGCAGCCGCCAGGCGCCGGTGGCCTTGGGGTGCCAGACGCGTTCGAGCTGGTCGTCGGTGATGTTGGACACGGCGGCGTCGTCGAGGACCATCGCGGCGTGGAGGACGCCGCTCACCGTCCCGCCCTCGGCGGTGGCTTCGGTCACCAGCTTCTCGGCGACGCCGGGCTGGGCGATGTCACCCAGCACCACGCTGACGCGGGTTCCCAGTTCGCGCAGCCCGGCGAGGACCCGTTCGGTGTCGGTCGAGGGCGGTGTGCGTCCGTTGAGGACGAGGTGGGCGGCGCCGTGCTCTGCCAGCCAGCGGGCCGTGGCGAGGCCGACGCCGCGCAGGCCTCCGGTGATGAGGTAGGTCCCGTCCGGTCGTACCGGTGAGGGCGCTTCACGCAGGACGGCGGTGGTGGTGCCGTCGCCGGGTATCGTCAGGACCAGCTTGCCGATGTGGCCCGCGCCGGCCATGAGGCGGAAGGCCTCGGCGGCCCGCGCGAGCGGACGGGTCCGGCAGGGCAGCGGGGCAAGGGTGCCCCGGGCGAATTCTGCCAGGACCTCGCGCATCACCTCGGCGAACACGTCCGCTCGGGTGTGCTGGAGCTCGACGAGGTCGACCGTGCTCATCGTGATGTTGTGCCGCAGGAGTCCAAGACCCAGCGGGGTGTCGGCGAGGATGTCGCGGACGCCCAGTTCGACGAATCTGCCGAAGGGCCGCAGCGTTTCCAGTCCGGCTCTGATGGCGGGCCCGGAGAGGGAGTTGAGGACCACGTCGACCCCCTCTCCCGCGGTGGCGGCGCGGGTCTGCTCGGCGAAGTCCAGGGAGCGGGAGTCCATGATGTGCCGGATGCCCATGGCGCGCAGGTGCCGCCGCTTGTCCTCGCTGCCTGCGGTGGCGAACACCTCGGCGCCCAGGCGCTGCGCGACCGCGATCGCGGCCAGTCCCGTCCCACCGGTGGCACTGTGGATCAGGACACGCTCACCGCTGGTGAGCCTGGCCACGTGCCGCAGTGCGTACCAGGCGGTGAGGTAGGCGATGGGCAGCCCTGCGGCCGTCTCTGCGGTCAGGCCCGCCGGGATGGGCGCGACGGTGGTTGCGGGCACGGTGGTGAAGGTGGTGAAGAGGCCGCCCCGCACGTCGACGACGAGAACGCTGTCGCCGGCGCACAGATGCCTGACACCCGAACCGACGGCGGTGATCACGCCGGTGGCCTCGAAACCGATGCGGTAGCCCGCTTCGTCGTCGTTCGCCAGCATGCCCATGGCGGTGAGCACGTCGCGGAAGTTCAGGCCTGCGGCGTGGAGGCGCAGTTCCACCTCACCGGGGCCGGGGGCGCGCCGAGCCGTGGCGGTCAGGCGCAGGGCGTCGAGGTCGCCGAGCCGCTCCGCGTGCAGCTGGAAACGGTCGGTGCCGTAGCGCACGGTGCGGGTGAGGGCGGTGGCGCGTTCGGTCTCGGACAGGGGGGTGTAGGCCAGCCGGGCGATGTGGCGGGTGTCGCCGCGCAGGGCGATCTCGTCCTCGGGAGGGTCGGTGAGGAGTTCGGCCGCAAGCCGGTGCAGGCCGTCGTCGGCGATGTCGGCGTCGATGAGGGTCGCTCGCAGCTCCGGGTGTTCGTGGGTGAGCACCCGGACGAGTCCGCGCACGCTGCTCTGGGCCGGGTCGACGGGCCGGCCGGGCTGCGGATCGTAGGCGGCTCGGGTGACGGCGTACAGGCGTGTCGGCGCGCTGCGCGCGATCGCGCTCTGGGCGGCGGCGAGCAGACGGCGGGTGCGGCACAGTGCGGTCGCTCCGGCGTCGTCCTCGGGCGCGGCGGGTGCGGACAGGACGACCACGGCCCGCGGTGTGGGCGATGCGTCCCCGTGCCTGGTGATGGCCTGCTTGAGCTGCGAGAGGGTGGCGGTGTCGACGGGAAGGTCGAGGGCGTCGGCGCGTGCCCCGGCGCGGTGGAGGGCATCCGCCAGGGTGCGGGCGGAGCCGTCCGCTTCGCCGATGACGAGCCAGGACCCCGGCTCGGCGGGTTCGGGACGCTCGCGGTGCGGCTCGGGCTGCCATCGCGTTTCGAGGAACCACCGGTCGACGGTCTCGTCGGCCCTTTGGCCGTGGCGCAGGAAGCGCAGTGCGTCGATCTCGACGAGGGGATTTCCCGCCTCGTCCAGCAGCCGCACGTCTCCGACGATGCTGTCGGCCGCGGTGTGGGTGAGCCAGGCGTGCGCGTAGTAGGCCTTCTCCGGATCAGCGAGGATCCGCACGGCCTGCACATGGACGGGCAGCACCAGGCCGTGGCCGGATTCGTGGACCAGGCCGGCGACGACGAGCTGAGCGCACAGGTCCAGGAGGACCGGGTGGATCCGCAGGCCGTGGGGCGCGCTCTGTGCCGGGGCCGGCAGTGTCACGCGGGCCCAAAAGCTGTCGCCCTGCGCGGAACTGCGCAGTTCGGTGATGCCGCTGAAAGCCGGGCCGTGTTCCAGGCCCCGTGCGCGCAGGCTCTCGTAGAGCGCGCCCGGATCGAGCACGATGTCATGGCCGGCGGACAGGGCGTCCACGGACAGCGCCGGTTTGCGGGGGGACGGGTCGATCCGGCGTAGGTCGGCAGTCGCCTGCCGCACCCATGCACCGTCGTTGCCGCGACCGAAGATCGCGCAGTCGGCGCGGTCCGTGCCGGTCGGGGTGACGACCGTTCCGAGGGGCGTGTGCGCGTCGAGGTGCAGCATCTCGCGGAAGTGGAGGTCGGTCGCTTCGATGCCGTGCACAGCACCGGGCAGGACCTCGGCGGCGGCGGTCAGGGCCAGGGCGCAGTAGGCGGCGCCGGGCAGGACCGGCCGGCCGTGGACGCGGTGGTCGGACATCCAGGGCAGGACGTCGGTACCGGTGTCGGCGTGCCAGGCGTGGCGCGGTCGGTCGCCGGGAACCTCCGTGTGCGTCCCCGGCAGGGTGGCGGGTGTGCGCTCGGTGGACCGGAGGACTGCTGGCGGCGGGGCGGTGTCGGTCCAGTGGGGTCGGCGGTCGAAGGTGAGTGCGGGCACGTCGGTGAGGTGGCCGTCGGCGTAGACCTGGGACCACTTGACGCTCACACCCGCGCAGTGCAGGGCGGCGAGCTGGGTGCGGAAGGTGGTGCGCTCGTCTTCCCTCTTGCGCAGTGTCGGCAGGATCACGGGCTCGTGAACCAGTCCGGTCAGGCTTCCGGCGAGCGAGTGGGTGACGACGGGTTGCGGCGAGACCTCCAGGTACACCTGGTGGCGGTCGGCGGCAGCGGCTGCCGCGGCGGCGTGGAAGCGCACGGGCCGGCGCAGGTTGGCGCACCAGTAGGCGGCGTCGAAGAGAGGCGTCGCGCGGGGGTCGTCGAGGACGGTGGTGTAGAAGGGGACGGCCGGTTGGCACGGAGTCAGATCTGCGAGGGCGCTCGCGAGGTCGGCGAGCAGCGGGTCGACCTGGGGGCAGTGCGAGGCGACGTCGACGTCGATCATGTGTGTGACGACTCCGCGGGCCCGCCAGGCGGCGGTGAGGTCCCGGACGGCGGCGACGGTGCCGGCGACGACGGTCGATCCGGGTGCGGCGATGACGGCCACCGACACCTTGTCGGCGCCGACGGCGGCGAGTTCGGTCTCGACGGTCGCCCTGTCGAGGCCGACGCTCGCCATGGCGCCGGCTCCGGCGATGCGCGTGAGGAGAGCGGATCGTCGGCAGATGACCCGCACGCCGTCCGCCAGGGTGAGTGCTCCGGCGGTGACGGCGGCCGCGATCTCGCCCATGGAATGGCCTATGACGGCGGCCGGCTCCACCCCGTGGTCGCGCCAGGTGGCGGCGAGGGCGACCTGCAGGGCGAACAGCGCGGGCTGCACGCGGCCGCAGCCGCTGATGTGTTCGCGGTCGTGAACGGCTCGCAGGACGGAGAATCCGGTTTCCGCGGTGATCAGCGCGTCGGCTTCGGCCAGTGTGCCTCGGTGAACGCACGATCGGTGCCGAGCAGGCCGTGTCCCATGCCCGGCCACTGCGAGCCCTGGCCGGAGAACACCCAGACGGCGCGACGGCTCACCCCCGCGCCCACGTGGCCGCGTACGACGCCGGGATGGGCTCGTCCGGCTTCGAAGGAACGCAGGGCATGGGTCAGCTCACCGTGGGAGCCGCCCACCACCCCGAGCCGACCGTGCCCCGGGGAGCGGCGCAGGGCGAGGGTGTGGGCGACGTCGTGCAGCGGCGCGGCGGCTCCCTCGGTCTCCAGCCAGCCCGCCAGGCGGGCCGCGGCGGCGGGCAGGGCGTCCCTGGAGCCGGCGGCCACGAGGAGGACGTGAGGCGGCGTGGTCTGCTCCTGCGACGGCGCGGTGTCGGCGGGGACGCGGTCCGGTCCGATGGCGGCGCCGGTGGCGGCGGTGGCGGTGGTGGCGGGGCCGGGAAGGACGGGGGTGCGGCCGCGGGTGGGGGCCTGTTCGAGGATGACGTGGGCGTTGGTCCCGGAGAAGCCGAAGGACGAGACGGCGGCCAGCCGCGACGCCGTGAGGACGGGCCAGGCGGCCAGGTCGGTGGGAACGAACAGGCGGGTGCCCTCGGCGTCGATGGCCCGGTTCCAGCGGGTGAAGTGGAGATTGGGCGGGACGAGCCCGCGCTGGAGGCAGAGAACCGCCTTGATCAGGCCGATGACTCCGGCCGCCGGCTCCAGGTGGCCCACGTTCGTCTTCACCGAACCCAAGGCGCAGCGCCCCTGGCCCACACCGTAGACCGCGGCCAGGCTGGAGAACTCGACGGGGTCTCCGACGGGTGTGCCGGTGCCGTGCGTCTCCACCAGGCCCACTTCGCGCGGGTCGGTTCCGGCTCGGGCGAGGGCCTGACGGTACAGGGCCTGCTGGGCCTCGGCGGAGGGCGCGGCCAGGACGTCGGAGCGGCCGTCCTGGTTGACGGCCGAGCCGCGGATCAGGGCCAGGATGCGGTCGTGGTCACGGAGCGCGTCCTCCAAGCGTTTGAGAACGACCACGCCGCATCCCTCGCCGCGCACGAAGCCGTCCGCGGCAGCGTCGAACGTGCGGCACCGGCCGGTGGGCGAGAGCATCCCCATGCGGGCGAAGGACATGGTCGTTCTTGCGCCGAGCATCAGGGTGACGCCGCCGGCCAGCGCGAGATCGCACTCGTCGTTGCGCAGGGCCTGGCAGGCCAGGTGGACCGCCACGAGCGAGGACGAGCACGCGGTGTCCAGTGCGACGCAGGGGCCCTGCAGGCCCAGCAGGTAGGAGATGCGCCCGGGGGCGACACAGTGCCCGTTGGTGAGGATCGCTCCCTCGAGTTCCCGGGGCTGGCCGGCGAGGGACTCCATGTAGTCGGTGTAGCTCAGGCCCGAGAACAGTCCCGTGGACGTTCCCGCCAGTCGCTCGGGGGGGAGGCCGGCGTGTTCGAGGGCTTCCCACGTCACCTCCAGGAGCAGCCGGTGCTGGGGGTCCAGGACATCGGCCTCCTTGCCCGAGACCCCGAAGAAGTCGGCGTCGAAGCCGGCGACGTCGCGAAGGTAACCACCCCATCGCGGCATCTGCCCGGCGCTGCCGACCGGAACGGCGGGAATCTGTCCGGCGCGGGTGACCGGCGGTTCGCCGACGGCGTCGCGGCCGGCTTCGAGCAGCCGCCACAGGGCGGCGGGCGAGTCGGTGTCGAGCGGAAGGCGGCATCCCATGCCGATGACGGCAATGTGCGTGTCGGCAACTCTCAGGTTCTCTGCGTGGCCCATCACGGGGTTTCCTTGCGCTTGTACGAAACGGAGAGGAGCGCTCGCCGTGCGGCGGCGCGGGTGGCGGCGGCCGCCGTCAGTTGGCGTCCGGGCTGCCCAGCAGGATGGCGCTCTTGACCCCACCGATCTGGTAGTTGCAGGTCAGCGCGTAGTCGAACTCCAGACGCCGGGTGTGGACGCCGGGGACGGGGTCGAAGCGGATGTTGTCGGCGGGCTCCTCGCAGTTGGCGGTGGGGCACACCTCGCCCTGCTCCAGCATCAGGAGGGTCAGGGCGACGCCCAGAGCCCCCGCAGGGGCGCCGTTGTGGCCGAAGCAGGCTTCCTGGGAGGTCATCAGGAGGTTTTCCACGCCGTCGCCGTACAGCTGCTGGACCGCGTTCGTCTCGAAGGCGGTCACGACGACGTCACCGTCGCTGCCGCCGTGGATGTAGGGCACCTGACCGATGTCCCACCGGTCGCCGAGGCACTTGCGGACGGCGGTGACCAAGGAGGCGCCGCTCTCGTCGCTTGCCAGGGGGTTGGACAGGCCGTCCCGGGTCATGCCGTGCGACAGGACCTGCCCGTAGATGTAGGCTCCGCGGCGCTCGGCGCGCTCACGGCTCTCCAGTACCAGGGTCGCCGATCCCTCCCCGTGGTTCACGCAGTCGGCCCGCCGGTCGTAGGGCCTCATGACCCGGTCGAAGGACGGGAGGAGCTCGGGCATGCCGTCGACGCGGATGGACTCGTACGCGCCTTGGGCTCCGTGCAGCAGGCGCTGGACGTTCTGGATCACGTCCACGCCAAAGACGTCGACGCCGGTGATGACGGCGAGCTCGATGTCGCCGGCGGCGATCATGCGACGGGCGTTGCCGATCTGGACGGCGGACGAGGCGCAGCCGCACGAAACGGTGAAGCAGGGCCCGGTCGTGCGCAGCAGCGCCCCCTGGACCAGTGCCACGTCGGAGGGGGTCAGCCCCTGCTGGGCCCTGACGAACAGCTCCATCGCCTGGTGGGGGGTGGTGGTGCGCGCGTCGGCGTGCAGGACTTCGAGGTAGCTGGCGATGTTGGCGTCGATGCCCCCACGGCCGACCAGGACCGCAGCGTCGGTGAGGTCGCCGTTTCGGATGCTCAACTGGGCGTCGGCACAGGCTTCGACGAGGGAGACCAGTCCGTAGCGGTGGGCGTTGGTGTAGTGCCGGGAGAAGATGCCCGGCACGTCGGGCAGGCGTTCCGCGAAGGCCGTCTCCGGCAGTTCGACGGAACCGTAGTAGACGCCGTGGTGCTTCAGGCACGAGCGGCCGTGGGAGGCCACGTCCCACACCTCGCCCACGGTGAACAGCGGTTGCTCTTCGCCCGGCAGGCAGAACCCCATGCCGGTGACGACGGTGTCCGTGCCTCGCGAGCGCCCGGAGGAGGGCCGGCTCACGACGCACGTCCCAGGGGCGCAGGGCGGAGGCTTCGTACGCGTGCAGGAAGGTCACTGATCACTGCTCACCTCGGGTTGTGGGGGTGGGGTGTTGAAGGAGGGGCTGCGCCGGTGGCTACGGGTGGTCCCGGGGCCCGGCATCGGTGTGTGTCGGTGTCGGTGTCGGGTGCCGGGGAGGCGGTGACGAGTCGTGCTACTCGGCCACGGCGGTCCGGTACGACCACCGGTAGACGGGGATCAGCACGTCCCCGACGTCCTGGAAGCGCCTCGTGAACTCGAAGTGCTCGTAGCCGTTCCCGCGGGGGATCTTCAACCGGTCCTCGATGACGTCGGTCTCTACTTCGTGGATCTCGGGAATGTCACTCGGTCCTCCTCGGAGGAGGACCATCAGGCGGCTGGACGTGGCACTCACCTCATCGATCGGAGACGATCTGGATTCCACGCAGAAGAGTCGGGCCAAGTGCTGATCGCACACGCTCCAAATACCCACCCTCGAGATGGTTAATCCAGGAAAACAAACGGCGCACGAGGCGTACAAGGGGGCGCATGCGTTCCGGGCCCCACGGGCCATGAAAAACGGGGCGCCGACCTCTCATGATTCGCACCAGGCGCCCCAGAACTGCGGGTGGAGCAAATATGAATACTGCAGCACGCTCACATCGAATGCCCATTATGGGCAGCAAAACCCCAGCTCAAGGCAGTGCCTTGGCCAGGGTTCGCGCACGTTCTCCGCTCGGGAGGGGGCCATATTCAGGAATCGCACCGCGGATTTCGAAGGGCGCCCGACCGGGCCTTTGGTCAGCGCTCACCAAAAACGGCCACGAGCAAGCCCCCTAATCGTCACAGAGTCCCCGGGTCGGAGCGCCGCAGAGGAGGTGCGCCCCGAAAAGAACCAAATGCCACATTTATCGGCAAGCGACCCATTGCCGAGAGCAACACCCATTCTGTCGTGAGGAATAACTCGCCGACCTGACCGAAATTGGCCTTGTCCGGCCCTGCGGAGCGCGGGAAAGAGGACCCATGTCGTCGCCGGTTCTCCGCGCCGTCGGCCTTATCGCAGTGGCCCGCGACCCGGTCGTGGAGACCGCACGGCACGGGCCCGGACCGGCCGGCGCTGACCGGGCCGGGTACTCGGCGAGAACCTCGTCCTCGCCATCGCCAAGGCCGCCGTCCTCGCCCCGTGCGCGGCGCTGGCCGTCAGCGCCGGGATCCTGCTGTCCTGGGCCGCCGGCCTAATCCTCGCCGTCACGGTCGCGAACGCGGTGCCGTTCGCCCGCGCCCTGCCCACCACCCGCCGCCACACCCCCGACGGCCGCCCCGACCCCGCCCCCTCCGGCACCGGCGCCGACACCACCGGCACCGCCCGGCCGGGGCGGATGGCCCGCTACGCCGCGGCGGACTATGTCGGCCAGCTCGGGCAGACCGCGGTCGCCAAGTCGCTGCCGCTGCTCGTCCCCGGCCGGCGGGGCGCCGAAGAGACCGCCTACTACTCCCTCGCGTACCTGGTGACCGACACCCTGTACCAGGCGGCCTACGCCATGGGGCAATCCCTGACCGTGGAGAGCGCCGCCGAGCCCCACCGCCCACTCCGGTGCCTCGAACTGGAGCGCGAAGGAGCGGGAGGCCTACGCCAACGACCCGGACGAGCCGCGTGCGCTGATCGCCGTCTCTGCCCGCTCCAACCGCTCCAAGGCGGACAAGGACGTCACCGACTGGCTCCCGCCCGCCACCGGGTACCGGTGCACCTACCTCGCCGACTGGGCCGCGATCAAGACCCGCTGGGGCCTCACGGTCGACCAGGCCGAGGCCGACACCCTGCGCCGGCGCATCGCCGACTGCCCCAACGAGCCGCTCACCGTCACCCTCGCCCGTTGATGCGTCAGGGCAGGCGCAGGGCCTGGCCCGGGAGGATGAGGTCGGGGTTGTCGCCGATCGTGTCGTGGTTCGCCTCGTAGAGGGCGGCCCAGCCGCCGGCCACCTGCTGTGCCTGGGCGATCGCGTCGAGGGTGTCGCCGTCCTGGACCACGACCGTCGCCGCCTCGGCCGGGCCCGGGCCGGTGTCGGTGGTGGTCGCCGTGTCCTGCTCGTCGGCGGCCGCGCTCTGGTCGGCGGGCTGCTGCGAGGCGGCCGGCTTCCGGACGGCGGGCTGCTGCGCCGGACGCGGCGCGGGCACGGTGTGGTGGGCGCCGGTGCTGTGGCCGGCGCGGGCCCCGCAGACGGGCCAGGGGGCGAGGCCGCGGCGGGCGGCGAGGTGTTCGGCGACCGCGATCTGCTGCTCGCGGCTGGCGAGGTCGGCGCGGGCCGCATACGCGGTGCCGCCGTTGGCCTTCCACGTCGCCTGGTTGAACTGGAGACCGCCGTAGTAGCCGTTGCCCGTGTTGGCGTGCCATCGGCCGCCGCTCTCGCAGGATGCGACCTTGTCCCAGTCGACGCCCTGCCCGACGGCCGCCGGGGCCTCGGCAACGGCTCCCACGCTCGCAGCCGCGGCGACCGTACCCGTGACCCCTGCGACGGCGGGTGCGGTGTGTGCGGGGGCAGCCTGCGCCGGGCCGGCGAAGGCTGCCCACAGTCCCGCGGCGCAGGCCAGGGCGAGGAGTAGCTGCAGGATCCGGTGGGCGAGAGACACGACGGGCACGGCGGAGCACTCCCCGAGAAGGTCGGCGATCGGGCGGCCGGCGCCCCGGGGCACCGCCCTCCCACCGTTGCCACACCCCACCGCCTGCACCTGGCCGACATCCCGCACGGGTCACCCGCCCGGCCGTGCGCGGCCACCCGGCCGCACCATGCCCGCCCCGGGCCGACCCGCGTCCGGCGTCTGGTGCGCTCGCGCGCACCTGCAGCCGGTGGTGCGTTACAGGCGGACGATGACGAGGGCGGTGTCGTCGGTGACGCCGCCTGGGGGCAGCAGGTCGGCGAGGACGGCGTCGGCGAGGGTGTCGGGGTCGAGCGCGTCGGGTCCCGAGGCTGCGTGGTGGCGGGCGAGGGAATCGATGAGGGCGGTCAGGCCGGTGTCGATGTCCTGGCCGCGGCGTTCGATCAGGCCGTCGGTGTACAGCGCCAGGACGTCGCCGTCCGCGAACACGGTGGTGGCCTGGGGGCGTGGGGTGGGTTCGGGGTGGGCGTCCAGCGGCGGGTCGGTCGCGTCGTCGAGCAGTACCGCGGTGCCGTTCGCGCGCAGCAGCACCGGGGGCGGGTGGCCGGCGCTGGAGTAGGTGATGGTGCGCTCGTCCCAGTCGAGGAAGCAGGTGACGGCGGTGGTGGATTCGGCGCCGTCGAGGAAGTGCGCGTAGCGGCCGAGGGCGTCCAGCGCCCGGGCGGGGCCGTCGGCCACGAGGGATGCGGCGGACAGGGCGCTGCGGAGCTGGCCCATGACGACGGCTGCCGCGAGGCCGTGGCCGACGACGTCGCCGACGGTGACCGCGGTCCTGTCGCCGCCGGGCAGGGGGATCAGGTCGTACCAGTCGCCGCACACGTTCAGCGCGGCGGTCGCGGGCCGGTAGCGCACGGCGGTGCGGTGGGCGCGGATCGGCCGGGCCGGCGGGAGCATGGCGCTCTGCAGGGCGAGGCCGACCTCGCGTTCTCGCTCGTTCGCAACCCGCAGCCGCTGGTTGACCTCCTCCAGCTCCCGCAGCCGGCTGTACAGCTCGGCCTCGACGCGCAGTTCGGCGCCCGGCCCGCCGGTGGCGCGGATCAGTGCCGTGACGTCCTCCACCCGGTGGATCACCAGCACCACCCGCCCGTCCGGCGCGAACACCGGCGCATTCACCGGGCTCCAGTACCGCTCCTCCCACCGGCCCGGGGCAACCTCGACGTCATAGCGCTGGACCGCCATCACGTCGCCCTCCCCGCCGGCCAGCACCCGGCGCAGCGACGCCTCCAGGTCCCGCATGCGGGAGGTGCCGGCGTCGTGCGGCTGGCGGGGGAACGCGTCGAACAAATACCGGCCGACCACCTGCTCCCGGCTGCGCCCGGCCTGGCGCAGGAACTTCTCGTTGGCCTCGGCGAACACCAGCTGCGGGGTGAGCAGCGCGACGGCGCCGGGCAGCGCCTGGAACACCGCCGCGAAATCGATGCCCGCCTCCACCATGCGCTCCTGCCTCCGGCCCCGGTTGGTGCTGTCCGGTCAGGATAGGAGCGCCCGGGCCCGGGCACCGGGCAGGACGGCGCCGGGGCACGGCACGCCCTTCTCGCTGCTGCGCCGCGACCGGCCGGCCGGTCAGCCGCCGGTCTCGGCCTGCAGGAGGGCGCGCAGGTCCGGCGCCAGGTCGGGATGGTCCTGCCACGGTGCGGCCAAGGCCCGGTAGGCGGCCCACGCGGCGTGGGCGCCGGGCCCCGGTTCCGCCTCGCCGAGGCGCTGCCACAGCACCTGGCACAGGTGCCGGGCGGCCGCGGACACGGCGCCGACGGCCTCGCGGACGGCCGCCCGCTGGTCCTCGCGCATCAGCGGCTCGTGCCCCGGGACACGCAGGGCCGGTCCGAGGGCCTGGTACGCCCGCCCGTCGACGAAGGAGTTCAGATCCCGCAGCTGCTCACGGGTCGGCAGGACGGGTGTGCTCACGGCACGGAACGCTACCCGGCGCCCCAACTGGACTGCCGGGCAACCGTGATGCCCGGTCGCCGGTCGGGCCAGCCGCGCAATCCGGGGCGAGGGAAAGAAGCGCTGCCGCCCGCAGCACCGGCCGGCCACCACTGCCCCCGGCCCTCCCAACAAGGCGCCACACCCCCTCGCCCCCGCCCGATACCGGCAGGGCCTGCACCCGCTGCGCCCCTCGGCGGCCTCAGTCTCAGTCCGGGGCTTCGGCGGGGCGGACGGGGCCGCCCCGCCGCCGTGCCGTGCCGCTGATGCGGCGACAGGCAGGACGGTGATGCACGGGGTGGCTGCGACCCGCGCCGAGCCGGATCGGGGCGTCAGGGCAGGCGCAGGGACTGCCCGACCAGGATGAGGTCAAGGTTGTCGCCGATCGTGTCGTGGTTCGCCTCGTAGAGGGCGGGCCAGCCGCCGGCCACCTGCTGCGCCTGGGCGATGCCGTCGAGGGTGTCGCCGTCCTGCACGACGACGGTGCCGGCGGCGTCCGGTGCGAGGTCGATGGCATCGTCCGGGCCGGCGGCAGTGGCAGTGGCGGTGGTGTCCGGTTCGGCGGTGGTCGGCTGCTGGGCGGCGGGCCGCTGCGCGGGGCGCGGGGCGGGGACGGTGTGGTGGCCGGTGGCGGGTCGTTTGCCGGCGCGGGCGCCGCAGTGCGGCCAGGGGGCGAGGCCGCGGCGGGCGGCGAGGTGTTCGGCCACGGCGATCTGCTGCTCGCGGGTGGCGAGGTCGGCCCGGGGTGCGTATGCGGTGCCGCCGTTGGCGCGCCAGGTGGCCTGGTTGAACTGGAGGCCGCCGTAGTAGCCGTTGCCGGTGTTGGCGTGCCAGCGGCGGCCGCTCTCGCAGGCCGCGATCTTGTCCCAGTCGACGCCCTGCCCGGCGGCCGGTGCGGCTGCGGGCGCCGCCTTCGCGACCGTGCCCACGGTGCTTGCGGCGGCGGACGTGGTGTGGGCGGGGGCGGCCTGTGCGGGGGGCGGCGAAGGCGGTCCACAGGCCTGCGGCGCAGGCGAGGGCGAGGAGTACCTGCAGGATCCGGTGGGCGAGGGACACGACGGAGCACTCCCGAGAGGTCGGCGATCGGGCGGCCGGCGCCCCGGGGCACCGCTCCTCCCCACCGTTGCCACACCCCGCTGGTCCATGAGGGTCGGCGGCCGGGTTCCGGTCCGGCATCCGCCGCGGTGTCTCGCGGGTGCCGGGCCGTCATGGTGACGCCCGCGGTCGGGGGCGCCACCGCCGTGCAGGCGGTGGCGGTCTGCCGCCGCAGGCCCCGGGCCACCGGGCTGTTGCCCGCGACGGACCCACCCGCGGCCGGTCCGGTCGCCGCCTGGACTCGGTGGCGATCGCGAACTGCCTGCGCGTACTCCGGCTCCGGCGCGGGCGCGCTCTACGGCAGCTCGGGGGGCCGGGTGCCGGGGCGGGGGGTCTCGGTGACGATCTCGTACAGGCCGGGCCCGGCCTTGCGGAACCATCCGCCGACGGCTTTCGCGAGCCGGGCCCGCTGGACGTCCAGGCGGTCGACCGTGCCCCCGGGCGGGATCTCCACGTACTCGTGGACCATCGCGATCTCCTCCGGTGTCAGTTCGGGGTCCGGCACGGCAGCCCTCCACGCAGTTCGGCAAACGGTCAACCAAAATACCCAAGCCCGGCATATGCCCCCAAAAAGGACATTGCATGCAGGGCCTGCCGAGTCCCGGCCCCATCCGCGGAACCGCACGTACCGTTCGCCGGTCCGAGACGGTCCCGGGTCCGTCAGGGGAGGGGTTCGGCGTGGAGGGGGCCGTGGTGGAGCGGGGTGGGGGCCAGGAGCCGGGCGGTGCCGTGTTCGGTGATCTCCACGCGCAGGCGGCCGGTCGTGTCGGTGTAGACGGGGTGGCCGCCGGGGCCGGTGCGGCCGGTGGCGGTGACGACCGTGCCGGTCTGCGGGGCGTGGCAGCCCGGCCGGCCGGGGAGAACGATCAGGTAGCGGTGCACGAGCGCCATCACGACGCTCCCTTCCACGTCTTGCTGCGCCGCACATGGGTGGCGGTGTCCAGACCCTACGCCCGGGCAGACCCGCAGGCGGATGCCGTGCCGGTACGGCCTCACGCGTCGTGCGGCGGGCAGATGGAAGGGCGGTGCGCCACGGGACGGGACCGGTTTTCCGGCCTGCCGGGCGGGCACTGCGCCGGCCGGTCCACGGGAACCGGCCGGGCGCCCGGCCCTATGCCTGGTCGGCCCGTGTGCGCGGGGCGGGCCGCAGGCGGCGCCAGGCCCGGTGCACCGTGGCGACGTCGTGCCCCAGCTCGCGCGCGATCTGCCGGAACGGCTCGGGCGGTGTCAGCGCGCGGCGCCGGACGATCTGCGCCTCATCGTCCGCCGAGAGCACCGTCCACCCACCCGTCCCCGCCCGCCGGGCCGCAGGCTCGGTGACGTGCCGCCAGGTCATCCCCAGCACCGCCTGGCGGACCGTGCTCTCCGAGACCTGGTGCTGCCTGGCCAGCCGGCCCAGAGTCGTGTGCCCCGCGCGGTAGGTGCGGCGCATCCGCGCCACGGTGGCCTCGTCCAGCCGCGCATACGCAGGCGCCAGGTTCTTCACCGCCACAGGCGGCGCCACCGGGGCGGGGACCGCCACCGAGCGCCACGTCCACCCGCAGGCGGCACCGGCCACCGTCGTCCAGCTCACCTTGAGGGCCGCCGCCCACCGGGCAACCGCGGCATGGTCGCGGGCGACATCGCGACGGATCTGCGCGACGAGGGCACGGCTCAGCTTCGTGGGACGGGCCGCATCGGGGGAGGGGGTCATCAGCATCTCCAACAAGGGGCGGGGCTGCGGAACACGGCGCCGCGCACGGCACACACTGCGCCAATCGGCGCGAGCCCTCCAGGGCTGATGACCCGTTTACGGTAGCGCGCACGCACCGGGACCGGACAGGAGACAGGCCAATCGCCCGCCCCGCCCTGGCCGGTGCCTGGACTGCACGCCGCGCCCGGGGCGCCGGCCGTCCGCCGCGGGGTTCCCCGCTCACCACTCGGTACCGCCGGATCGTGCCGTCCCACCTGGTGCGATCATCGGTGGCACCCCGGAGCGGAAGGTGGGTCCTTGTGGATGATGCGGCGGTCTCCAAGCTGGCCAGACTGCTTCGGGCGGATCCCCGCGGCCCGCACCAGGCCCTTGAATGGGAGCGGTGCCGGTCCGAGATCGGACTGGAACTCCCGGCGGACTACCGGCAGTTCACCGACGTCTTCGGGTGCGGGTCGATCAACGACGAGTTCGGGGTGGTCTCGCCGTTCGACTACCGCCTGCCGGGGAGCCACTTCAAGAACTTCTCGAAGATCCTGACGGAGACGTTCGAAGGCGCCGGGAGCGCCATCGCCGAGATGCGCGAGGCGTGGCCGGCCTACTTCCCCTACCCGGTGTTCCCGGAAGCCGGTGGACTGATCGCCTGGGGAACGAACACGAACGGAGACATGTGCTTCTGGGAGACCGCCAGCCCGGACCCGGAGAAGTGGACCGTCGTCGTCTGGCTGCGGGGCGCGAGCCCGGAGCAGGCCTGGATCCGGACCGGCGCCGGCATGGTGGAATTCCTGATCGACATCGTCTCCGGGCGGCACCCGTACTCCGCCACCCTTCTCGTGGCGGACAATCCCGTGTGGCTGCCGAATATGGCCCCACCGCACCGGCCACCACGATGACGCCATGAGCACAGCCCCGGCGGCCAGGCCGAACCGTTCCGATCCACATCGGCGAACACGCTCCCGAGCCGGGCGGCCGCCGTTGCCGCGCTCCGGCAGCCGCCCGGCATACTGCCGTCCTGACCCATCGGAGCGGGGGAGGGTGCGGGTGGTGACGGCGGGCCAGGACCAGACGGCAGGCACGCGGCCGTCCCGTCGCCCGACCCGCAGCCGGGTGCGCCACGGCCAGGCCTCGTGCGCGGACTACGGCTGCCTGCGCGCCGGGTGCCGCCAGGCCGCGCTGCGCGCCCGCCGGCGCCGAGACAGTGACCGTGCCCAGGGCCTGGCCGCGCGCGTCGACCCAACCCCGGCGGCGCTGCGGGCCGCTGTCCTGGTCCGCCGAGGCATGTCCGCCCAGGACATCGCGGACGCCTCCAAGATCGCCGTCACTTCGGTGCGCCGCCTGCTGCGCCCGCCCGGGCGGCGTCCGGTCCGGATCGCCCGCAGCACCGCCGAGGCGGTCCTCGGCGTCCCGCTGCCCAGGCGTGACCAGCCCCCGGGCCCCGGCCGCGGTCAGTTGGTGCTGCAGGTGCGTCTTGGCGAGGCCGTGGTAGCGCGCGCGGCGCATGTCGCGCCCGTGGACCGCCTGGGCGATCAAGCCTTGTGCACATCCGGTCACTGACCATATGCCTAGCCATGATCGTGAGCGCGTGGGGTGTACGGGCCAGGGTGGAGGAGATGCGTTGCGGGCCTCATCGGGTGGTGCCGCCGGCCGGCCCTGTCCCGGGCGACGTCGGGCTCCGCCGGGCCGACGGCTTTCTACCGCGACTCGATCGCCATGGCGGCCGACATCCTCCCGGAGCCGAGAGTAGCCTGGGTATCACCGAAGGCACTTCGCATGCCGGCACCGGACACTGGCGTCGTCTCCGGCGAACGGTTATCCCGGACCCGGCCTTGAACCGGGTTCGGAGACAGGTCCTTGATCATGACTGCGATCCTCGATCGCGCGACGACGCCTGCCACCCCAGAATCCCCCCTGCGGCTGTCCATGGCGCCCGACGGCGTACGGACCGGCCGGTTGGACGGGGCCTGGTGGCCCCGGTCGCGTGACCTTCTTCTCGAACTCCCCTCCTTGGCCGCCGAGATCGACGAGCGGTGGGGCCGGATCACCCGGATCACCGTGAACCCCGCACAGTGGCCGCTCATCCCGCGGCGGATCCCGGTCGCGGGCCACACCGTCCACGCGGGCTGGTTCACCACCGAGCAGGACGAGCACATGATCATGGTCTGCTCGTACGCCCCCCGCCGGCTGAACCTACTGGTCGTCCCGCCGCAGACGGACGCCATTGACGCTACCCGGCTGATGGCCAAGGCCGCCGATCCCGCCAACACCAAGACCGCGAGCGAGCTGCTCGCCACGCAGACGGCCGGTGGTGGGGCACAACCGGCGCCCCGTTCCGACTTTCTGCCGTCGGCCGTCGCGCCCTCCACCCGCCCTGGTGAGGCCGGACGGCGAGCGGATCTCGCCCGAAACCGGGCCGCCTCCTGGCCGGTACCCGCGTAGCCGGCAGATGGCAGCCGCCCTGTACAGCGGCCGGGGCCGGGCGGGTCATTCACGTGACCACTCGGTCTCGGCGTCGGGCTCGCCGACGGCATCGGCTCCTTCCCAGAGGCGGATCCTGACCGCCCGGGGGCCCGGAGCGGGCCGGGAGAGGGTGCGCACGAACACGTCCCGCAGGTGGTTGGCCGCCCGCTGGGGCGGCCCGTCGTACTCCAGAGGGTTCTGCAGGGAAGCACTTTCCTGCCGAGACCAGTGGCCGTCGTCGTCCTGGGTCTCCAGAACCCATCTGTAATGCCGCATCCTGGCCTCCCGGGTCAATGCTGCCGCCGCCGGAAACGACGGTATGGGCGGGGCGGATCAACCGCGACTGGTGGACTGGACTGCGCCCGCACCACGGCCCGGGTCGTACCAGCTGTAATGGGCAGTCGCCTGAGAGCCTTCTGGGCAGCATTCAGTACCACTGGTCTGGCACCAAGGGGGAGCCGCCTCGCGCGACAGCGCGACGCACTCAGAAATGGGCATGCCGGCGAGTCGGATATCACTTGTGCCGTTTCAGCCGCGCTGTCACGCGTGGGATTTCCTCATGGAGTAGGCGGCCGATCAGTGCGCCGCCGAAGACGACGAATCCCACGCCGACGAGCCATGACTGGATGACCAACACCGTCCCGAACGGGCCGTAGGTGAAGGTGTTGGACGCGATCAGCGGTGAGAAAACGAGCCGGGAGAAAAGCCGCAGGCCGAGCAGTCCGATCACGGTCACCACGGCCCCCGGCAGCAGGGCACGCCAGCGCACCCGTCCGCCGAGCAACAGCCATTGCGACCACCAGACGAACAGGACCGCAATCAGCGCCGCCACGAGCCCGCCGGCCGGGGACCGGCGCCAGAGTGTGCTGGTAGCGGACAGGAAGAGGAATCCGATGAGGGCAGCGAGCCAGAGCACGTGCCGCCATCGAGCCCACCAACGGGCCGACGGTAGATTCCAGGCCTTCTCGTAGCCGCTCTGTACCGCGGCGCCGAACGACAGACCGAACACCGCCAGGGCGGCGAGACCGAAGGCCGTCGTGGTTTGAAACGCCTGGCCGGGCCGCCCGAAGAGCTGCTCGACCTCCTGCCTGGAAGCCAGCGACACGCCGAGCCCGTCCCCCAGCCACTGGGCGAAGCCCCGCCCACGGTCCGGATCGGCTGCGGAGACCACGATCAGCAGCGGGACCAGGGTGAGGAACCCGAGCGCCGCGAAACCCAGCGATCGCTGAGACAACTGCAGATCGCCGCCCCGCATCCAGCCGCGCCCGGCAGGCGACCGGCGGACCACCCGTCGCAGCCGTCTGAGTAGAGACGGCCGGTCTCCAGCATTGGCGGGCTCCGTCGGCATACACGTTGACTACCACGTTCGATACGCCGTTACTGAAGGGCGCGACCACAGGGACCGAGTCAGGCTTCTCCGCAGAGGGCCTGCCGGCGAAACGGCCCGGAGGATCTTGGCTGGAGGCGCGGCGAACCCGCCGACTCGGATGAAAGCGTTCCGAATCGCCAACCGATCCTCGATCAACCTGCCGGAAAGGCACCAGCCCCACCGGCGATCACGGCCGACCGGGGAACGACCCGCCGAGGAAACGGCCGTCAGGTTTGGCCCCGACGTACTCGCCCATACGCGGGGTGCAGCCGTGACCACCGCCAGTCCGCTGGTGGCTCGCGGACAGAGCTTGAAGGAGGGCGAAGTGGCACTCGCGCTCTTCTTGATCATCATGGCGATCGTGCTCGGCCTGGTCGGCGCCGTCGCCAAGGGCTTGCTGTACCTGCTGTTCATCGGTATCGCCGTGCTGATCGTCGCGCTGGCCATCTCCGCCGTCCGTTTCCGGAGCGGAGGCCGGTCCGCCAACCGCTGAGCAACCAGGTGACCGCCGCCGAAGGCGTTCCTTTCGCCTGAGTGGATCGGCGTCAGTACTCGGAGCCGCTTCGCAGGTAGGTGCCGGCGACCTGGAGCCACGCCCCGCGGCCGAAGCACGTCTCGATCCGATGCGGGGTGTCCTCGAAGACCCGCAGGACGCGCAGCGCGCCGCTCGGGTGGAGGTCGTATTCGAAGGTGACGCCGTCGTCCGCGCCGTCTTCGTACTGGAGGTCCAACGGCCCCTTCGACGGCTCTGCCGGTGCCCGGGCATCGGCTGAGAGTTTCACGTAGACGGACATCTCTGCGTCCCGCCTTCCTGTCTGCTCGAGGAGCCCAACCTGTGGTGCTGTTCCTCTCAGGTCGCTTCGGCCGGTGGCTCGGTGGCGGTGGCGGTGGCGGTGGCGATGAGGATCTGCCGTGCCGAGTCGGTTCCGCCGGCCTCGATCGCGCGTGTCATCGCGGCCAGGGCCGCCTCCCGGCTTGCCTGCGGGGGGACGACGAGCAGGCTGAAGTGGTCGCGGTCGCCCCGCGTGATGATGACCGTGTCGTCGCCGACCGGGTACCGGTCGATGTGCACCGACCGATCGTCGATGACCAGCCGGGCCGGGATGTCGTCCCAGGCGTCCGTGTCCAGGCCGACGCTCAGCACGGGGCCGAGATGTTCGGTCAGCGCGGTGATCAGGCCGGGCAGTTCGGCGCCGATGTCCCGGGAACGCGGCCACCAGGCGCCGTCGAGCGCGCCTTCGCGCGACTGTGTGGTCTCCAGGCGCAGCAGGACCGTGCCCGGCTTCGCCGCCTGGCGGAACCGGTCGGGCAGGAGCCCCGGGTGCGAGGCACTGGTTTCGTCCGACATGACCGGCAACCTATCCGCGGGCACCGGCCCGGGCCCGCTGACAACGGGGCGCCGCTCGGGGTGCGGCTTGGTCCGTCCCGATATCCCACGGTACTCCGGCTGCATCGGGGCCGATCCGGCGTCGTCGCAGACGCGGCGGGGCAGCCGGCGGGCGGCGACGCCTCAGCGCCATTCGATCAGGAACAGGGTGGCGTCGTCGCTCGTGCGCCCGCGCCGTTTCTCCCTCAGGACGTGGGAGAGCGCCCGCACCACGGCCCGCACGCCATCCTGCGAGCGTCAGACCCGCGGACAAAGCTCGGCAGGTCCGGCTTCCGCTCGAACACCTGGTGGGGCCAGAACAGACCGTCCGGCCGGACGGCACTGCACCGCCCGTTCCGGCCGGCTCGGCGCCACCGGCGGCCCGCTCCGCTCGTACAGCCGCTCGCTTGGGCGCCCGTTTGGATGCGCGTCTGGGCGCTCGCTTGGGTGCCCGTTTGGCGTCCGTCCCGGAGCCGGGCCCTGGTGTATCAGTGCAGCTCAGCTGGCCGATCCGGCGAACTCACCGGCCCGACTTACCTTCCGGGGCGCTCTCCTGGTGACGGACGGGGCGGGCGCGGCGGTCGGCTTTTGGTCGGACGCTGCGCTGTGCCTTTTCTTCCCGCGTCCGGCTGGGGCCGGCCGCGCGGTCGGGTTGGGGGAGGGGGCGGGCAGGGCCGTCAAGGTTGGCGATCGGCCGCCATCAAGGTAGGCGGAGGAACGCCATCAAGGTACGGCGCAGGGCCGTCAAGGTATCCGCCGATCACCCGGCGGATACCTTGACAGCGCAGGTCACGGCCGGTGCACGCCCGAGTGCGCACCGGCCGTGCACCCGCCGGTCAGGGGGCGGGGTTCTTCTCCAGCCACGCTCGGTACGCCTCCGCACACGCCTGCCGCATCTCGATGCCGAGCCGCGCGCAGCGGACCTTGAGGGCCTGCTTGATCTTCTTGGGCACGTAGGCGCCCATCTGCACCCAGTCGCTCTCCCGGGCGACCGGCCCGGCGGCCGGGGCCGGCTGCGCCGAGGTGGCGGGCTCGGCGGCGCTCTGGGCGGTCTGGTCGCCGACGCGCAGGCCCTCAACGGCCGGGACCAGGTGTAGCGGCCCATCCATTCTGACCAGCAGGGTAAGTCCGAGCAGGGGGTTTCGCAGTTATGGCGGGTACCGGGCGGCTGGGGTGCGCAGATCGCCTGTGTGCTGTGCAGTTCATCCGGTCCGACCACAGCCTGCCCACCAGGGCATTGGCCGACGACGGCACCCCCGCTGCGCACTTTCAGCGGGCGGAGCGCAGTTCAATTGGGCGGCTCCAAAGAGGCCCTCCACGGCCTCCCACGTGGGTCGTCGGCCCCGGTGTGGGTTGCGCGCATGGTCGGGCACGGAGGGCCGGGAGCGGTCACATGGGTGGCGTTTCTGGGAGGGCCGCTCGTCGTGGTTCCCGAGAGGCCGCCCGCCCGCGGCAGCCCCGTCCCGGCCGAGTACGATCATCGCCACATCGGGCGCGGGGTGAGGGAGCGGGCATGTTCGCGGCATTGCGGAACCGGGCGCAGCGGCGGGACCTCGAACTCTCCAACCGGTTGTACGACCAAGGTGGTCGGCTCGGGGCGCAGGAACGGTGGGCCGAAGCCGAAAGCACCCTCCGGCAGGCCGTCGAGCTGTGCACCGGGCGGTTCGGGGCAAAGGACGGGTGGACGCTCGTCGTCCGCACCCGCCGGGCAGCCCTCCTGCTGCACCTCGACCGCGACGACGAGGCCTGGGCCGAGCTGCAGGAGCTGCTGGCGCACTGCCCGGCCGTCCTGGGCGAGGCCCATGCTGCCACCGCAGAGGTGCGGGTCGAGCTCGCCAACATGTTGATCGCCCGGGGCCGACCCGCGGAGGCCGAGGGGCTCCTGGCGGCCGTGCTGCGTCATCGGTCGGCCCCGGACTGGCGCGCCCTGGACGCCGGGGACGCCAATCTGCGGGCGCACGCCGCTCAGGGCCGGCACCGCGAAGCCGTCGACGGGTCCCGGGCGCTGCAGCAACAGACCGCCCGGGTCTACGGCGCGAACGACATCCGCACGCTGAAGGTCGCCTCCGACCGGGTGCAGAACCTGGTCTACCTTGGTGAGTACGAGCAGGTCGAACGCGAGTGCCGCGACCTGATCGAGCGGCACGGCACGCCCAGCCTGCTCTGGCTGTCCGTCATGAACGCCCTCGTCTTGGCACTCAACGGACTCGGGCGCCACGGCGAGGCGGAGGACACCGCACGCCTCGCAATCGGGCGGCAGCGGGAAGTCACGCAGTCCAGTAGCGACATGCGGATCACCCTGAGCCTCGGGCTGGCCCGCAGCCTCTCTGGCGGCGGCCGCCACGAGGAGGCCCTGCAGATCGCCACCCGGGCCGAGGCGGAGTTCCGGGAGAACCCCGGCAACCGCGTCGCCCTCGCGGCACCGGTTGCCACCGTCACCGCCCAGGCCCTGCTCGGCCTCGGACGAGCCGACGAAGCCGAAGCCGCGAGCCGCAGGGCCGTCGAACTCGCCGAGCCGCTCGGCCCCGCCCACCACAGCACCCTGGAGGCCGCCACCACCCTCGGCACGGCACTCACCGCCCAGCACCGTCACACCGAGGCCCGCGATCAGCTCACCCGCTGCACCACCGCCTGGCGCGAACACTTCGGCCCCGAGCATCCCCGCACCCGCGCCGCCGTGACGGCACTGGCCGCACTCCCGCCCGCCTGACCGATTCCGCCCGGACGCCGGGTCTACCAGTCGAGCGGCGGCCCGAGGTAATCGTCGCCGTACGCGTCCCCGGCACGCTCGTCGGGATCGAACCGGCCGAACACCCGCAGCCGGTCGGGCCGGAGCGCGCCCGTGTCGATGCACGGGTCACGACGCACGGCCCGCTGCTGGGAGGCGTCCCACGGCTCAGGGAGGAGGTGCCCACCGTGGCAGTCGACGCCCCCGCAATGCACCCCCACCAGGCCCTCGCTGTGGCCGTTCATGCCCACTCCACGCCGTGCTCGGCGAGCTGCGCCAGCTGCCCCGCGGTGAGCTTGGCTCGCCTCGCCTTCTGGTTGTTCAGCCACGCGCCGAGGCCCACGTGGACGACCTCGACGCCCTCCTCGCCGCCGGGGCCGGCCACCGTGACCTCCAGCGGCTCCTTGTGCGGCCGCGGCACCCGCACGTGACCCTCCCGCCCGGCGAACGCCGCGAGCGCCGCCAGACCCTGCGCGAAGCGGTCCACACGGGACACCTTCGGCTTCGCCTCCGCCGCGGCCTTCGCGGCCACCAGCTCCGGGTCCGCCTCGATGCCGATCGCGACCAGCAGGTCCTGCTGATCCGGCTCCAGGCTCGGCCAGCCGGCCCGCTGCGCCACGACCCAGCGGCCGAGCTGCTCACCCTCGAACACCGTCTCCGCGGGCAGCTGCGCCCAGTCCACTTGGCCGTCCAACTCCAACCACCACATCCGCGCCACCGCGTAGGCGCGCTGCCAGACGACCGGCCAAGCCGGGCACCACCACGGGTCGATCTCCTCCAGCGCCCGGCGCCGCTCCGGCGCCAGCGCCCCGGGCTCGCCCGCGGGTACCTGGGCCGCTGCCCGCAGTTCTGACAACCAGGTGCCGATGGCGTACCCGCCGACGGACGCCCGTGCGGGCGCCGCCAGGCTGCCACCGTGTTCCTTCGCCCAGACCCGCGCCCAGGCCAGGCCGGCCTCGAACCGTGCATCCGACACCGACCAGATCATGCCGAGCGCATCCAGCATCTCCACCCGGTGACGCGCCAATTCACCCGCGGCATGCTCCGAACGCCTGTCCGATACCCACTTGCCGAGCGGGAAATTCCTCTCCTTTCCTACCATTTCTGAATAAGGAACGTCGAGCCCACCCGTTTCCTGGAACCAGCGCCGAGCGTGATTGATACCCTCCCGCCAATACTGATTCTCCCCCTTCAATACCCGGGATGCGATGAACAGCGCCAGCACGTTCTCGTCCACCGGCGTCTGGAACCGCACCGGCAACGTGAACGCACCCGACCCACCCTCACCTGACCCACCCTCACCAGGTAGAACAGCCGCCTCGGCGCTGCGCCCCTTGGTGCGCTTGCCGGACTTCTGCGGCACCGCGAGGGCCTCCACCACGCGGGCGTCGTGGCTGCGGAGCGCGGTCAGGATCTTGACCAGAGGGCCGTAGCTGTCCGACTCCAGAATGTCTCCCGGCTCCTCACCGGGCGCCAGAAAAATGGGCACGATAAGGCTTGCTGTCTTGCCCTCGCCGGGCTTCATGCGCAGGGCCCGGCCGATGGCCTGGACGATATCGACCATGCTGCCCCGGCCGGTGAGTACGACCGAGTCTGCATTCGGGATATCCACGCCCTCGCCGAGAACCCGGCACTGGGAGACGATCCGGTGCCTGAGACCGTCGTCCTCCTCGCCCTTCCCGAAGTCGCGGATGACGTCCTTGCGGAAATCCACGTCGTGCTCACCGGACAGCCACTGCGCCCACATCTCCGGCGGATATTTCTGCGGGTTGTCGAGGTGCAGCTTCTCGACGGTCTGGTTCAGCGTCTCGGAGAAGTAGCGGGCCTCGAGCGTGCGGTTGTGGAAGGTGATGCACCGCTGCAGGCCCCGCTCGACGACAGTCTTGATCAGCCCGGCCTGGATCGCGGCGAGGTGCGCGGCCGGCACCTCGTCCCCGCTCCCGTCGGGGGCCTCCCCGACGCCCGGCCCCCACGGCACGCGCTGCCGCTCGGCAGCGTCACGGTCGGCGCGCGGCTCGCGCAGCTCCAGCACCACGACCTCGAACGGCGCGAGCAGCTTGCGGTCGATGGCCTCCGCCAGGCCGAGGGTGAACACCTGCGGCCCGTACACACGCACATCATCCATGGACACCGCAAGCTCCTCCGGGAGCGGCTGCAGGGCGTCCGCACGCCTCTTCATGGCCGCGCTCGGCGGCGCCCAGATCCGCGGCGTCGCCGTCATATACAGCCGGCGCTCCGCCGGGATCGGGTCCTGCTCGTGGACGACGGTCCAGGACTTCTCGACACTGCCGGACGACCGGTGGGCCTCGTCGCAGACCATCAAGGCCAGCGGCGGCAGCACCTCGCCCTTCCGCTGCGCCCAGTAGGCGTAGGCGTCCGCCACGGCCCCGACCGAGGCGTAGGTGGCGAACAGGGTGGCCGGCCGGCGGCGGGCGGCCGCCAGGTCGAGCCACATGCCGATCATCAGCGGGCTGGTCGTCGCCTTCACCCCATAGGGCAGCTCGGAGTCGACCAGCGAGCAGACCGCGTGCATCTCCCCGGAGCGGCCGACGGCCCGCCAGGAGCCGATCATCTGCACCAGCAGATCCAGCGTCGGCACCACCACCAGCACCACGCCGTGCGGCGCGAACTTCTGGCCTGCCGCCGCCCCCACGTACGACTTCCCGGAGCCGGTGGCCATCTGCACCGTCACCCGCAGCCCACCCGGCAAGGCCGGCTGCCCCGGACGAGGCGTCAGGCCCCGCACGATGGCCTCCAGCGCCTCCTCCTGATGCCCCCGCAGCGAGACACCCACGGCACCCCGGGCGGTCGTCAGGTCCGGCTTCACGACGTCCACGAGAACGTCCCTCTCCTCACTACTCATGGGTGCGGCTTTCGCGAGTATTGCCTGATTGTGTCCTGGGTGTATGGGCTGCCGCATCATGCCTGAAGCGGGTGCAGCTGGACCAGGGTGAGCCAGGTCTCGGGGTCGGGTTCGACGTAGGCGGCGCGCACGGCATACGGCCCGGCCTCCAAGGCCACTCGTACGTGATCCTGCTGGTGGGACTCGGTACCCGTCCAGGCCGAGTCGAAGAGCATGACCGCCCCCGGTACTTGCCAGAGCAGCTCGCTCTCCCACGACGCGGCACGCAGCGCTGTGTCCACGCTGGCGAGCATGGCCTCCTCGGACTCCGCCGCGGACCAGCGCACGAACACGTTCTGCGCTGGCAGGTACGCCGTCGAGGCCGGCTCGTCCCCCCAGCACCAGGGCTTGGGCCGCCCCAACCTCGATCAGGCCGGTGAAGCCCTCGACAGCACAGGCCCTGTCGTAGTCGTCCCTGGCCGATCCCGACCATGCTTCCAGCACGGCTTCCGGGACCACGATGAGCGCTCCTCCCAGGGACTCCACCCACGAGACCGCTCCCGGCTCCCCGTACATGACCATGCGCGAACCTACAGTCTGCCCAGGACTGGTGCCGCGGCCCGCGCGGTCACCGTGGAGGGGCCGGTACCTTGCGCATGAGTTCGTGGTCCGTGCAGGTTTCGTCGGGGTCCTCGACGAGGCACAGGTTGTAGCCGCGGTCGTCACGCCGGACATCTGCGCTGAAACTGCACCGGAGGTCGGTGGGTTCGCCATTCACGTTGGTGGGACGAACGTCCACGGTGAAGGAATCCCCCTTGGTGGCTGTCTGCGACGAGTAGCTGCCCTCCCCGCTGTAGCTGACCATGAACTGCCATGCCGCCCGGGTCACCGTGGGCGAGCACTTCCAGTGAGGCTCTGCACTGTCGATGTTCTCGGCGGTGAGGGTGCGGTCCGCCGCCACGTGCATGACGGCTCCCTGGGCATTGGCCCAGTCGCCGACGAGGTCCTGTTGGTGGATCACTGCCCGATCACCGCCCGCGCCCGCGCAGGCGGTGCATGCCAGGACCAGCCACCCACAGGCAACCATCACGCGCCACCGCGTGCTGCGCGTTCTCCTGCCCGCCCGCGCCCCGCTTCGGCCCTCCCTGCCGCCAGCTGCGAGCCTGCCCACGATCCCAACCCCTCTTGTAGCGGCCGCGCGTATGACAACGGCCGGTTGGCGCGTCCCAGCGCGGCGTCAGCCTGGCACATTTTTTGAACATGTTCAATATTGGTTTTGCGGTGGCCGGCAGGGAACAGTCGCGACACCAAGCGCAAAAACGATGTCGCCCCGCCGGGACCAGAGCGATGACCGCTCCCAGAGGACGCGCGATAGACGGAGCGCCCGCACCGGCACAGGCGGCAGCGGTGACAGGGCGCTGCCGTACGGTGTCCTGGGAACCGAGAAGGAGGCACCGATGAGCGCTCAGCCGATCCACGGCCCCGAGCTGATCCCCAAGCCCGCCCAGACACCCCTGGCCCTCTACGAGGCCGTTGCGGCCCTCCTCCCGCACCGGCTGACCGAGATGACCGCGGACCAGGCCCGCGCCATGACCGAAGCGGTCGAGAACCAGAGCCTCAAGCCCCTGCTGCGCTTCACCGTGAAGTGGGCCGTGGACGTCGAGATCGCGCGCCACCCGGAAACGCTCGCCGAGCTGCACCGCGCCGAGTACCTGGCCCATCACGCGCAGACCCCGGAAGAGCGCCGGAAGCAGGCCGCCCTCGCCGGCGCCATCGTGGACGCCGCCGCCGAGGCGGTCCGCGGGTGACCTGGGGCTGGGAGTACAACCCGGACGAACACACCGTCGCCGCCGGGGCTCCGCCCGCCTTCATCGCCCAGGTTGAGAAGAAGGCCGACGAGATTGTCCGCGCCGCAGCAGCGCTCTACCTGGACGGCACCACCTACCAGGGACCCGGCGAAGGCATGAAATCCGCCGATGTCGAAGACGGAATTTTCTGGTACATGATTGTCCCGCGCGACGAGCGCATTTATATTCTGCTCATTCAGTCCCTTTAGCTGGATTCACGCGGGCTTTTCGCCCGTGCCAGGGTGAGCACGGGGCTGCGGGCGGGATGCGCTAGCATCGGATTTCTGATACCCGCCTGGTTCTTGTTTCCCGAGGTCGGGCCGTCGATTTTCCGCTTGGATGGGGAGGGGTCCTGCGGCGGGAACGACTGACAGTCAAAACTTGATACATGCCCGGGAGGGGTGGCCCTGGGGTAGCGCACCGATCCTGGCATGGGGGAGGTTGGCCAGCCAGTGATCGGCCAGCCCGGCCTTTCCCCAACCCCGCCCCGACGCGCCTTCAACCCACCTACCCAGGGCAACCGCCCCTAGCCAGCCCTATCCCACCTCAGTTAATAACCTAACTCAGCTGTTTGAGCAGAGCTCAGCCACAGGGGCCGCCGGAGCGAAGCGGAGCGGCCCCGGGAGGGGAGCGAAGCGGACCGACCAGTCCCGGCGAAGCCGGGCCGGCCTGACCGAAGGTCAGGCCA
>NZ_JAHTIK010000004.1:0-2337 GCF_025655475.1 Kitasatospora sp. DSM 101779
CAGGCGGGCGGGACGGCCGCGGCGTGACCGACGCGATCAGCAGGCACCGGACCCGGCGCCGCCGGAACGCAGCCGGGAGCACGGCCGGCTGCGCGGTCGGCTGCGCCACGTGCCTGCGGCAGTCCCGGAGCACCGGCCAGCAGCGGGACGGACGCCCCTCCCCCGGCCTGCGGAGCACCGCCGGGCTCGGCGGCCACCGGGCCGGACTTCTCCCGGCCCGCGGTCGGCGCAGCTGCGCCAGGAGACCGGGCAGCCGGCGACGCACGGCGGGCCTGCGGCAGGTGCGGTGGGCCGGGTACCGGCCGGCTGGAGGGCGGCGGTCCGGCGGAGGCCGCTGCGGCGGGGCGGGCGTCGGTCATGTCTCCCGCAACGAGCAGGGGCGCGCCGGGTCACCCGGCGCGCCCCGTGAGGGTCAAAGGGCGTGTCAGCCCTGCAGCCACTCCTGCTGGACGGCGAGGTCGGCCTTCACCTCGGCGAGCTGGGTGGCGACGGCGCTCGGCGCGGTGCCGCCGCGGCCGCTGCGGGAGGCGATGGCGCCGTGCACGCTGAGCACCGAGCGGACCTCGGGCGTCAGGTGCTCGGAGATCTCGGCGAACTGCGCGTCCGTCAGGTCGCCCAGCTCGATGCCCTGCTGCTCGCAGGCCTTGACGCAGGCTCCGGCGACCTCGTGCGCGACCCGGAACGGCACGCCCTGCTTGACCAGCCACTCGGCGACGTCGGTGGCGAGCGAGAAGCCGGCCGGGGCCAGCTCCTCCAGCCGCTCGCGGTGGACGGTGAGGGTGGCCATCATGCCGGTGAAGGCCGGCAGCAGGACCTCGAGGGTGTCGCAGGAGTCGAAGACCGGCTCCTTGTCCTCCTGCAGGTCGCGGTTGTAGGCGAGCGGCAGCGCCTTGAGGGTGGCGAGCAGGCCGGTGAGGTTGCCGATCAGGCGGCCGGACTTGCCGCGGGCGAGCTCGGCGATGTCCGGGTTCTTCTTCTGCGGCATGATCGAGGAGCCCGTGGAGAAGGCGTCGTGCAGCGTGATGAAGCCGAACTCCTTGGTGTTCCAGATGATCACCTCCTCGGCGATGCGCGAGAGGTTGATCCCGATCATGGCGGTGACGAAGGCGAACTCGGCGACGAAGTCCCGCGAGGCGGTGCCGTCGATGGAGTTGCCGACCGAGCCGCGCTCGAAGCCGAGGTCGGCGGCGACCGCCTGCGGGTCGAGGCCGAGCGAGGAGCCGGCGAGCGCGCCGGAGCCGTACGGGGAGACGGCGGTGCGGGCGTCCCACTGGCGCAGCCGCTCGGCGTCCCGGCCGAGGGCCTGCACGTGCGCGAGGACGTGGTGGGCGAAGAGCACCGGCTGGGCGTGCTGGAGGTGGGTGCGGCCCGGCATGGCGGTGTCGGGGTGGGCCTCGGCGAGGCCGACCAGGGCGTGCTGGAGGTCCAGCACCAGGCCGCCGATGATCCTGGCGTGGTCGCGGAGGTACATCCGGAACAGCGTGGCGATCTGGTCGTTGCGGGAGCGGCCGGCCCGCAGCTTGCCGCCGAGGTCGGGGCCGAGGCGCTCCAGCAGGCCGCGCTCCAGGGCGGTGTGCACGTCCTCGTCGGCGATGGTGCCGGTGAAGGCGCCGGACTCGACGTCGGCCAGCAGGCCGTCCAGTCCGGTCAGCATCGCGTCGAGCTCCTCGGCGCTCAGCAGGCCGGCCGTGTGCAGCACGCGGGCGTGCGCCTTGGAGCCGGCGATGTCGTAGGGCGCGAGGCGCCAGTCGAAGTGGACCGAGGCGGAGAGCCTGGCCAGCGCCTCGGAGGGGCCGTCGGCGAAGCGCGCGCCCCAGAGGCGCAGCTCAGGATTGCTGCTGGCGGCGTTCTGGTCGGCGGTCATCGCGTGGGCTCCTTACAGGTGATGGGGGTGGGCCCCGGCCGCGGGGAGAGCGGCCGGGGCCCGGTGACCGTTCGGGATCAGGCGAGGTCGCGGCGGGCGGCGATCTTCGAGGACATGCCGAAGATTTCGATGAAGCCCTTGGACATCGACTGGTCGAAGGTGTCGCCGGTGTCGTAGGTGGCGAGGTTGAAGTCGTACAGCGACTGGTCCGACTTGCGGCCGTTGACCACCGCGCGGCCGCCGTGCAGCACCATCCGGATGTCGCCGGAGACGCTCTGGTTGGCCTCGTTGACGAAGCCGTCCAGGGCGCGCTTGAGCGGGGAGAACCACAGGCCGTCGTAGACCAGCTCGGCCCAGCGCTGCTCGACCTGCCGCTTGTAGCGGGCCAGCTCGCGCTCGACGGTGACGTTCTCCAGGGCCTGGTGGGCGGTGATCAGGGCGATCGCGCCGGGGGCCTCGTAGATCTCGCGGGA
>NZ_JAHTIK010000004.1:9348-11570 GCF_025655475.1 Kitasatospora sp. DSM 101779
GAGGGCGAGCTCGCCCCACGGCGGGCTCAAGCGGTTCATCGTTCCCCCAGGCTAGCCGACCGGTGGCACCGTCCCGGACGGCCGCGGCGGCCCGGCGGACGACCCGGCACGGCGGCGGGCCGGGAACGGCTCCGCCGCTCCCGGGGTGACGGTCCGTCGGGTGCGGCGCGGGCCGGGGTGCCGGGTGCCGGCGGGCCGGTCGTGGGCCGGTGTTAGCCTGCGGCGAAGCGGCGCCGGGGGGCGCCGCAGTTCGGGGGATCACGGTGGCGGCGGGGCGGGAAGCCGGACGCGGATGGCGGCCGGCGGGTGCGGCGGCCGGGGGGGGGGTGCTGCTGGTCGCCGGGTACGCGGCCGGGGTGTGGTCGGCGCGCTCGGGCGGCCGGGTGCGGGTGGCGGAGCTGCTGGACCGCCCGGTGCCGCTGCTCGGTTCGGCGGGTGTCCTGCTGGTCGTGGCACTGGTGCTGGCCCCGCGCAGGCCGGGCCGGGGCCTGTTCACCGCCCCGGTGGTGCTGGTGGCCGGGGTGCTGGCGCTGCGGGTGCTGATCGGCGCCCTGGACGTGGCCGGTCCGCCGCGGCAGCACACCGTGCTGACGGTCGCGGCACCCGGCCGGGCGGACCGGCTGCTGTCGGTGGTGCGCCACGCGGTCGGTCCGTGCTGGTCGGTGGAGGTGGAGACCGGCGGTGGCTGGTCGGCCCGGCACTGGCTGCTGGGTGTCTTCGAGCACGGCCCGGCGTCGGGCGGCCCGGTCGACGGCCACTGGGACGGTCCGGACCGCGTGGTGGTGCGGGCCTCGGACGGCGAGCACGTCTTCGACCTGCCCGCCGACCCCACGGGGCGCCCGCAGCGTCACTGACGTCCCGTCAGATGGCGGTGGCGGCCGTTCCCGGCCGGCCGCGGTGCCTGGCCCAGTCGCCGGCCAGGACGGCCATCACGGTGGCGTCGGCCCAGCCGTCGCCGTCCCGGAGCGCCTCGCGGAGCACGCCCTCCGCGACGAAGCCCACCTTCTCGTAGACGCGCCGGGCCCGCGGGTTGAAGGAGTACACCTCCAACTGGACGCGGTGCAGGCCGAGCTCGTCGAAGGCATGGCCGAGCAGGAGTCGCAGCGCCTCGGTGCCGAGGCCTCGGCCGCGCCCGGCCGGGCCGATCAGGGTGCGGAAGCTGCAGCTCAGGTTGGGCTCGTCCCACTCGTTGAGCACGACCTCGCCGACGCAGCGGCCGCTCGCCAGGTCGACCACGGCGAGGTCGAGCCGGTCCGTCTGCTCGTTGCGGGTGGCGTACCAGCGGGCGAGCGCGTCGGCGCCGATCGGCGGCCGGTGGGCGCTGCCGGTGAGCCGCAGCACTTCGGGGTCGTCCAGGGCGGCGGTGATGTGGGGCAGGTCCTCGGGCCGGAACGGGCGCAGCTGCACCGCGGTGCCGGTGAGGACGGGTTTGCGGGCGAAGTCTGCGGTCATCCGGCGATTCTGGGCGGCGGAACCGGGCCGGGCAACGGATTTGCGCCCTCCCGGTCAGTCGCGCAGTTCGGCGTCGAGCCAGCGGTTGCCCTGCAGGCGGCTGTAGCGCAGGTACGAGGTGCCGCCCGGGGCGATCCGGAACGGTTTGCCCCGGTCGTCTACGGCGAGGGTGCGGGTCTGTCCCTGGTCGACGTAGCTGAGTTCGGCCGTCCAGGTGCAGTCGCAGGTCTTGCTGAGGGCGGTGATCTCGAAGGTGACGGACTGACGGGGGTCGACGGAGAGCTGGAGGGCGTTGAGGTTGACGGGGGTGTCGTCGGCCCGCTTGCCCTTGACCGACGGCGGGTCGCGGTCGAGGTCGACGGTGACGTGTACGACCTCGCGGGGCCCCGTGCCGCACTCCGGGTCGACGAGGACGCTCACCATGCTGCCGGTGACGGCGGTGGAGCGGCTGACCGTCCTGACGGAGAAGCGGCGCAGGTCGATCTGGCGCTCGGCGGAGCTCTGCACGACGGCCTCGGTGAGGCTCCGGCCGGCGATCGCCCCCTGGCGTTCCAGCGCCCAGGCGGCGGGGTCCGACCCGGGGGCCTCCAGGCGGCGGACGGCGTCGGGGACGAGCGGCAGCCGCCAGACGTCGTTGCCGTCGCAACCGGGCGATATGACCTCGGTGTTGGAGATCAGGGCACCGCCTGCCGGGGGCGCGGCGCCGCCGACCACGGCCGAAGCGGAGGGTGCGGCGGCGGCCGGCCCGCCGGGGCTGCTCGCCGCGGGGC
>NZ_JAHTIK010000005.1 GCF_025655475.1 Kitasatospora sp. DSM 101779
GCCCTGGCCGGCGGCGGCCAGCCCGGCCGCGGCGGCCGCAGCGGCGGCGGCACCGGCCGCATAGCCGGCGCCCTGGGCGCCGTGCATGGTGCGCAGGGCGTGCTGGACGTGGGCCCGGAACTCGTCGGCGGTCTGGTAGCGGTCGTCCGGGTTCTTGGCCAGCGAGCGCAGGACCAGGTCGTCCAGCTCGGCCGGCACCCGGCCGTTGGTCCGGGACGGCGGCACCGGGTTGTCCTGGACGTGCTGGTAGACCACCGACAGCGGGGTCTCGCCGGTGAACGGCGGACGCAGCGCCAGCAGCTCGTACAGCATGCAGCCGGCCGCGTAGAGGTCGGAGCGGTGGTCGACCGGCCGGCCGAGGGCCTGCTCGGGCGACAGGTACTGCGGGGTGCCCATGACCATGCCGGTCTGGGTCATGGTGGTGGCCGCGCCGGTCAGGGCGCGGGCGATGCCGAAGTCCATCACCTTGACCGCACCGCCGCTGGTGATGATCACGTTGGCGGGCTTGATGTCGCGGTGCACGATGCCGTGCTTGTGGCTGTAGGCGAGCGCCTCCAGCACCCCGGCGATGATGATCAGCGCCTGGTCGACCGGCGGCGCCTCCTCGTCCACCAGCAGCTCGCGGACCGTCCGGCCCTCGACCAGCTCCATCACGATGTACGGGGTGGAGTCGCCGTCCAGCACCTCCTCGCCGGTGTCGTACACCGCCACGATCGAGTGGTGGTTGAGCGCGGCGACCGCGTGCGCCTCCCGCGTGAAGCGGAGCCGGGCGATCTCGTCCTCGGCCAGGTCCGCGCGCAGCAGCTTGACGGCGACGGTCCGGCCGAGCCGGACGTCCTGCGCGGAGAACACCTCGGCCATGCCGCCGCGGCCGAGCCGGCCGGTGATGCGGTACCTGCCGTCGCCGACGGTGCCGAGCACGGCCTTGGTACCGCGGCCGGGGGTGTGCCCGAGCGGCGGGCCCGACACGACCTTCGTCTCGGCGGTCTCCGGCTCCCGTCCCGTCGTCTCCTCGGTGGAGGCCCGGACGTCCGCGTCCTCGCCGTCTCCCGGTCGATCGGTCTGTGCCATTGCTCCTCGCCCCGGGCGGCCGCTCGGCGCGCAGTCGCCCTGTCGGTTACGTCCTGTGAAACGCTACCGCTTCGACGCGGTCACCGTGGAACGTGCGGCCACAGCCGCCGTCCGGGGTGCCGCTAGCTCCTGCCGTCCTGCGGCAGCTCCAGCACCACCGAGGCGGCGGGCGCCAGGGGGGAGCTGCCGTAGCTGGTGCCCTTGTTCTTCTCGCCCTGGGCGGCCGCGATCAGCACGATGATCACCGCGAGCACGATCACGCCGAAGATCACGCCGACCACGACCAGCGCCGTCGAGCAGCCCGCGTTGCTGTTCCCCGGCTGCGGCTTCGCCACGAACGGGCCCGGCTGGGCCGGCATCGGCCCGGTGGGGTGCGCCTGCTGCGGGAAGGGCCGCGGGGTCTGGTACGGCTGCGGGGCCTGCGGGAAGGGCTGCGGGGTGTGCGCCTGCGGGAAGGGCTGCGGGGTGTGCGGGGCCTGCGGGAAGGGCTGCGGCGTGTGCGGCGCCTGCACCTGCGGGTACGGCGGCGGGGTGCTGGCCTGCGGCTGGTACGGCTGCTGCACCTGCGGGGCCGGCGTGCGGATGTCACCGGAGACCTGCGGGAAGTTGGTCAGCGACGGGGCGGCGTGCACCGAGCGCGGGCCCTCGCTGATCACCAGCGGGGTGGAGGCCTGCAGCGGCGCGCCACCGGCCTGCGCGGCGGACTCGACCCGCTCGACCTCCTCGCGCATCGCCTCCGCGGTCGGGAAGCGGTGCGCCGGGTCCTTGCGCAGCGCGCGCTCGACCAGTGCGTCGACCGCGGGCGTGACCGCCCGGTTGATCGTCGAGGGCGCCGGCGGCGGCTCCTGCACGTGCTTGTACGCGATGGAGAAGGCCGAGTCGCCGTCGAACGGCAGGCCGCCGGTCAGCAGCTCGAAGAGCATGCAGCCGACCGAGTACAGGTCGGAGCGGGCGTCGACGCTCTTGCCGAGCGCCTGTTCGGGCGAGAGGTACTGCGGGGTGCCGACCACCATGCCGGTCTGCGTCATGGAGGTGACGCCGGACTGCAGCGCGCGGGCGATGCCGAAGTCCATCACCTTGACGATGCCCTTGGTGTTGACCATGACGTTGCCCGGCTTGATGTCGCGGTGCACCAGGCCCTGGTCGTGCGAGGCCTCCAGTGCGGAGAGGACCGCGGCGGTGATCTTCAGCGCCTGCGCGGTCGGCATCGCGCCGTGCTGCCCGATCGCGTCGTTGAGCACGTCGCGCAGGGCCCGGCCCTCGACGTACTCCATGACGATGTACGGGGTGGTGGCGCCGTCCGCGGCGACGTCCTCGCCGCTGTCGTAGACCTGCACGATGTTGGTGTGCTGGAGGCGCGCGACGGCCTGCGCCTCGCGGCGGAAGCGCTCCTTGAACGAGGCCTCCCGGCCCAGTTCGGTGTGCAGGGTCTTCACGGCGACCTGGCGGTCCAGCACCGTGTCGTACGCCAGGTGCACGGAGGCCATGCCGCCCTGCCCGAGCAGGCGCTGCAGCACGTACCGACCGTTGCCCAGGGCGTGGCCCTCGACCGTGGTGCCGTCCTCGCTCATGTCCCCCTGCTTCCAGGTCTCGTCCGGGCGTGCCCGGTGCGCGGGCCCGCGCTCCCGCAGGCCCCTGCCGACGGCGCGGGGGCCGACGGCAGGGGCCCAGGGTATCGGCTCGCGCCGACGTGATCGGGTGCAGGGGCGCAGCTGTGTCCGGCCTGCAACGCGGTTGCCGAACGGCTGCGACACACGGCCGCTAGAGGTACGGGCCCGAACGGACGCCGCGGCCCGGGCCGCCCTCCTCCTCGCCCGGCTCGGCGCCGTGCAGACCGGGCGGCAGGGCACGCCGCATCTGCTCCAACTGCGCCCGGGCGGCCATCTGCTGGGCGAACAGCGCGGTCTGGATGCCGTGGAAGAGCCCCTCCAGCCAGCCGACCAGCTGTGCCTGGGCGATCCGGAGTTCGGCCTCGGTGGGGATGCTGTCGTCGGTGAAGGGCAGCGAGAGCCGCTCCAACTCCTCGACCAGTTCGGGTGCGAGGCCGAGCTCGAGCTCCTTGATCGAGCTGGCGTGGATGTCCTTGAGTCTGGCCCGGCTGGCCTCGTCGAGGGGTGCCGCCCGGACCTCCTCCAGCAGCTGCTTGATCATGCTGCCGATCCGCATGACCTTGGCCGGCTGCTCGACCATCTCGGTCACCGGAAGTTCGCGCGGCTCCCCCTGGTCGTCCGCCCGGCCGAAACCGCCCGGGACGGCGCCGACCGGCATCCCGTCCGGGCCCACGATCAGCACCTTCGGCGTGTCGTCCGGCTGCCCGCCCGACGCCTCGACGGCCTGCTGCAATGAGCGCTCGTTCATCGGGTTCGTCATGAATGGCATTCTCCCTCACCGGCGTTCGGCGCGGGGAGTGGCTGCGGATCTTGTGCGGGTGCGACCTGCTGAGCCCGGCGGACGGGGTCAGCCCCGGCGCAGCTTCACCCCGACCAGGCCCAGGCCCAGTCCGATCAGCGTCAGCCCCGCGCCGAGCGGAAGCTGACGGGTGGCAGGGTCGGACCAGCGCAGCGGGGCGGCCAGGTCGGCGGCGGCCTGCGGGACGGGTGCGGCGGCGGTGACGGAGGCCTGCCCGTCGGCCAGGTCCGCGGAGGCGTCCGGGGTGGCGGGCCGGGCGGCCGTGGTCGGCGCGCTCGGGGTGCGGGGGGCGTGGGCGGGGTGGCCGAGGACGGCGGCGCTCTGGGTGCGCCCGTGCGGGCCGGGGGCCGTGGAGGGCGCGGCGGCGACCGCGGGGCCCG
>NZ_JAHTIK010000006.1 GCF_025655475.1 Kitasatospora sp. DSM 101779
GCCGATGCGGCCGGGCAGGCGCTCGGGCGGGCTGCCGTGCCCCGCCGGGCGGGCGTCAGGCTGCCCGCCCAGCGCGGGCGCCTTCAGCTCACCCAGCGGGCGCCCAGGGCGGGCAGCAGTACGTCCCAGGAGGAGCGGACCCGGGTGATCAGATCCAACTCCTCGCGCACCGACCCGAGATAGTGCGCACCGAAGATCACGGTGGTCATCAACTGGGCCACCGGCTCCGGCGGATAGTCGGAGTCCATCTCGCCCTGCTGCTGCGCCTGGACCACCAGGCGCAGCAGCGTGCGTTCCACGTCCGACACGAAGGCCGGCGTCCGCTTGGTGGACTGGGCCTCCTCCAGCAGAAGCCGCAGGGCCGCGTTGACCCGGATGTCGCGGTGCAGCCGGGCGACCAGCGCGCAGGTCACGTTCTTCAGGGTCGCGACCGGTGAGTCCGGTGTCTCGCCGACTCCGTCCTCGATCAACTTCCATGCGTCGTCCAGGTGTTGGACGAGCGCTGCGGCCAGCTCCTCCTTGGAGGCGAAGTGGCCGTACAGGGCTCCCTTGGTGACGCCGGTGCTCTGCGCCACATGGCCGAGGTTGGTGTTGGCGTAGCCGTGGGCGGAGAACTCCCTCGCTGCGGCGTCCAGTACCGCCTCGTACGTCCTCCGGGCCCGCTCCTGTTGTGCCATCGGCTTCCTTCCGTTCAACCACGTTGCCCGTGAACTCACGTACCGCAGTTCATGGTTCGAAGGCAAACCCTTCTTCCGGACCCCCGTCTGTTGTCCATTCCCTCTCCATAAACACGCGAGCGGCCCTCGGTCTGCCGGGTTGTCCGGACCAAGGGCCGCTCGGTGCGTGCCGCGGCGGGGTGTCAGGCCCTGGTGCCCGGTCCGCCGGCGCCGCCGGCCTCGTAGCGCTTGCGCAGCTCGGCTCGGCGGAGCTTGCCGATGCCGGTCTTCGGCACGTCCTCGCGGGCGAGGGTGACGACCCCGCCCAGGCGCACCCCGTACCGCTCGGTGACCAGGTCGCGGATCCGGCGGTCGGCCTCGTCGGTGCCGGTGCCGCCGCGCGGGTGGTAGAAGACCACCAGCTCCTCCTCGCCGCCGGCCGCGGTGCACGGCGAGACGATGGTGAAGGAGGGCTCCACGAAGGGGAGTTCCTCGACCAGCGCCTCGATCTCGTGGCCGTGGTACTCGGCGCCGTTGAGGGTGATCAGGTCGTCGACCCGGCCGGTGACGGTGAGGATGCCGTCCTCCGCCACCGCCAGGTCGCCGGAGCGGAACCAGCCGTCCGCGGTGAAGGACTTGGCGTTCTGCTCGGGGTTCTCGTAGTAGCCCGAGAAGACCGGGTCGCCGGTCACCTGGAGGCGGCCGACGGTGCCGGCCGGCAGCAGGGCGTCGTGCTCGTCCACGATGCGCAGCCGGACGCCCGGGTGCGGCCGCCCGACCGGGACGAAGCGCTCGTCGCCCATGGTGTCCGGGTCGAAGACGAAGTCGACGATGCCGGCCGAGGTCTCCGACATGCCCCAGCCGGGGTGCATCGAGGTCCGCGGCAGGCCGAACGGGGCCAGCAGGTCCAGGAAGCGCCGGATCACCCGGGCCTTGACCGACTCGCCGCCGTTCATGATGTAGCGCAGGCTGCGCAGGTCCCAGTCGCGGCCGGCGATCTCCTCGGCCCGGTCGTTGACCAGGCCGAAGGCGAAGTTGGGCGCCCAGGTGGTGTCGCAGCCGTGCCGGGAGATCTGTTCGAACCAGCGGGTCGGGTCGTCCAGGATCCACTCGGTTCGGGCATGCACCTGGGTGCAGCCGAGCAGTACGTCGCGGGCGTGGAACATGACCAGGCCGCCGATGTGGTCGAGCGGCATCCAGTTGAACGAACGGCTGGTCACGTCCAGGCGGCGGACCTGCGCGGTCGCCGTGGAGCGGGCCAGGATGTTGCGGTGGGTCAGGGCGACGGCCTTCGGGACGCCGGTGCTGCCGGAGGTCAGCAGCAGGACGGCGAGGTCGTCCGCGCGGGCCGGGTGCAGCTCATCGGCGGCGGCGTGGCCGCGCAGTTCCCCGGTGCGGCCGAGCCAGCGGCCGGCCTCGGCCATCGCCGGGCTGGCCGGGGCACCGTCGTCGCCGACGACCACCCAGGGGCTGTCGTAGCCGGCCCAGATCCACTCCAGCTGCTGGGCGGCGGCGTCGGGGGCGTCGGCGCGGCCCGGCGGCACCGGGATCGGCACCAGGCCGCCGAGCACCGCGGCCCAGAACGCGGCCAGCAGGTCGGACTCCTCGCGGATCTGCAGCAGCACCCGGTCGCCGGGGCGGGCGCCGCCCGCGCGCAGGCCGGTGAGGATCCGCCGGGCGCCGTCCAGCAGCTCGGGGTAGCCGAGCACGGTGTCGGAGCCGTCCGCGCGGACGAAGTGGATCCGGCCGGCGTCGGGCCGGGCGGCGGCGCGCTGCAGGGCCTCGCCGAGGTTGCAGACCGGGAGCTCGGGGGCCGGGCCGCCGTCGAGGACGGCGTCCGGCAGGGTGCGGGTGTCGGCGGGCGCGGTCATGCGGCGGCCTCCTTGCCGGTCGTGGCGGCGCGGGCGACGAACAGCAGCGGGCCGCGGCCGATCCGCGGGCCGGGCTCCTTGCGGAAGCCGCCGTACTCGGCGACCACCTCGAAGCCGGCGTCCACCAGCAGGTCGCGCACCTCGGGTGCGGTGAAGACGGTCTGGTCGAAGAAGTTGGCGTACATCGAGACGGTGCCGTCGCCGTCCCGGGCGATGATGGTCTCCTCGTTGCGCCAGACCGCGCGGTGGGCGTGCACGGACTGCCGGGCCAGCCGGGTGACGAGCAGGCCGTCGCCCTGGTGGTGGGCGATGATGTTCGGCTGGTAGCCATCGACGAAGTTCAGCAGGTGGCCGATGTCCACCACGACGTGGCCGCCGGGGGCGAGCCAGCCGCGGACGGACTCCAGCAGTTGCCGCAGCTCGCCGCGGCTCAGCTGGTTGAGCGTGCTGAACAGGCTGTACACCAGGTCGTAGCGCCGGTCGGTGGTGTACTCCTCGGCCCTGGTGCGCACGTACTCGACGGCGGCGGAGCCGGGCTCCGGGGCCTTCGAGGCGGCGTACTCGGTGAAGGCGGCGCTCTGGTCGAGGCCGGTGCCGGGGTGGCCCAGGGCGGCCAGGGCACGCAGGTTGGCGCCGGTGGCGCTGCCGATGTCGAGGACCGACCCGCCGGGCGGCAGGTACGAGGCGAGGAACTCGGTCTCGGTGGCGAGGTCGCGGAAATCCTTGCGGATCACGTCGTAGAACTCGCCCGGGTATTCGAAGCTGGACAAGCTGGACAAGGAGGAGGGCCTTTCGCTCGGGACCGGCGGGCGCCGGTCGTCCCGGGCCGGTCCGCCCGGTGCCGGGCGGCCCGGCGGGCGGCATTGTTCGGGCGGTGCGGGCGGTGCGGCGACACCGGCCGGGCGGCCCGCGGGCGGTACCGGG
>NZ_JAHTIK010000007.1 GCF_025655475.1 Kitasatospora sp. DSM 101779
CAGGTGCCCGCCGTGACGAGGTCGATCAGCAGGTCGACCCGGGTGCGATGGGCGCCGGGGCGGAGCCTGCTGCCCTCGGTGAGGGTGGCCAGGCCGTGCAGCGCGCTCCAGAAGAGTTCGGTGCAGGCCTCCGGGTCGGCGCCGCGGGCGGCGGCCAGGGGCGCGACCGCGCCGTGGAGCTCGCCGAAGGCGGCCTTCAGGGGGGCCGGGGTCGCCTCGGTGCCGAACTCGATGTCGGTCTCGCGGACGAACATCGCTGCGTAGACCGCAGGCCTGGCCCGGGCGAACTCCAGGTACCCGTAGGCGAGGGCCCGCAGCCCCGCGCGCGCGTCCGGGTGGTCGGCCCGGGCGCGGCGCAGGGCGGTGGCCAGTTCCTCGAAGCCCTCGACGGCCACGGCCGCGACGATTGCGTCTTTGCCCTTGAAGTGGCTGTAGAGCACCGGCTGGCTGTACTCGACCCGCTCGGAGAGGCGACGGGTGGTGACCGCGCCCCAGCCCTCCGCCTCGGCGAGTTCACGGGCCGCGGTGATGATGAGCCGGTGCCGTTCCGCCCGTTCGCGCTCCCGGCGCTGCTGTGCTGCCATAGGCCGATCCTAGCACTGCTAGACATCTGAGCGCCGCTAGGTCTAGCATCGATCTCAGATCTAGCACCGCTAGGACAATCCGTTGGGGGATCCATGACCAGGCGTCACATCACCACCGCACTGGCCGCGCTGACCGGCGCCACCGTCCTGTTCTTCGGGCTGAACTTCCTGCTCAACCCCGGTGGCGCGGCCCCCGGCTTCGGCATCGACCCCTGGCCGCAGGGCAACGCGGGCGGCTACTACGCGGTGAAGGGCTTCCGCGACCTCGCCGTGGCCTCGACCGTGTTTCTGCTGCTCGGGCTGGGCCAGCGCCGGGTGCTCGGCTGGGTGATCCTCATCGACGTGATCCTGCCGCTGGGCGACGCGTTCGCCGTCGTCACCCACGGCGGATCCGTCGCCACCGCGCTGGGCATCCACGTCTCGGCCTCCCTGGTCGTCCTGCTGGCCGCCGTCATGCTGCTGACCGAGAGCAGCACCCGCCCGGCCGCGAAGCCCGCCACCGAGTGACACCTGCCGCGAGAAGCACCGTGCGCCGGGTCCGGGCCCCCGAAGGCGGGGGATCCCCGGACCCGGCGCACGTGCCGGCGAGGGCCGCGCCCCGGTTCAGAGCCGGCCGTGGTCCTTCAGCACCCGGCGGGACTGGGCGAAGAGCATGCCGACGTTGACGGTGTTGCGGCAGACCACGACGGCGACGATGTCGTCGGCACTGTCCACCCGGAGGAAGAGGTGCGCCAGGTTGTCGCTGTTGACGAGGATCTCCTGGAAGTAGTGGCGGTCGCTCACCACGCCGCGCCGCTCCTTGAAGATGCCCTCGATCATCACCACGTTGCGGCCCTGGAAGAGGTCGAGGGTGGCGGCGGCCAGCATGTCGAGGACCTCCGGCGGGTGCGAGTCGACCGTCTCGACGGACAGCAGCATGCCGGTGGACATGTCGATGATCCCCGAGGCCAGGCACTCGGGTACCTCCGCGCGGAGGCCCTTGACCAGGGCGTTCACCCGGTCGGACATGCTCTGGAATCCCTGTGGTGTGCTCACGGTGCTCCTTCTGGTGGTCGAGTGGTGCGGTGGTGCTCCGGTCGGACGGCCCGTCAGGGCTGCGGTGCGGCCAGCAGGCGGTCCATCCGGTCGGCGGCGGCCTGCGACTCGGTGTGCAGACGGGCGATGTCCATCCCGGAGTCGCCGAGGACGGTCATCAGGCCCATCCGGCCGATCGGCTGGACGACCACGTAGCCGTGGCTGAACTGCGCGACCGTCCGGTGCAGCAGGCCCTTGCCGGTGGCCTGGCCGGCCCGGCGGGCGAGGCCGAGCGCCGCGGCGGCGAGGGCGGCCAGGCTCTCGGTGTCGATGCCCTCCTCGGCGTCCGCGGTGATCAGCAGGCCGTCCACGGCGGCCACCGCGAGGTCGGTGACGCCCGCGACCCTTTCGCGCAGCGCGCGCATTTCGGCGAGCAATTCGCCGTTCTCGCTGCTCACATCTCTCCTGTTCTGGGAATTCCCCGGTCGGCACCGGACGGTTCATCGGGCACGCCGAACCGTCCCGCCGCACGACGGGAATTCCGGACGAATACCCGGGGTGTGGCGGCCGGTCAGGTGTCGCGGGCGCGTCGGTGGCGCCCGGCGGCCGACCGCCACGCAAGGACGTCGTTGATCCCGCTGGCACCCCGTCGGCGGATCGGCAGCCGCCCCGCCGGCTGGTGCAGGGGCGGCGGATCCGGCGGGCGGCGGGCGGAGGTCACCCCGGGCCGGCCGCCCGCCGCCGCCGTGAGCGGCACCGGCCCGGCGGAGGCGGGCGGGACGACCTCCACCAGCCCCTCGGCCAGCAGCCGGGAGAGTTCCACGGTGACCGCGTAGAGGCCGCGGCCGAGGCGGAAGGCGATGTCCCGTGCGCTGCGCCGCCCGTCCGCGCAGCGCAGGATCTCCCGGCGCTCGCCGCTGAGGCGGCCGGCCTGCCCCGCCCCCGCTTCCCGGTGCGCCCCGGCGGTCGAGCCGAGCCGGTCGCGCAGCGGGCAGAGCGGCGGCCGGAGCGCGGCGAGCGCGCGGAGCCGGCGGTCCGTCTCGTGCAGCAGCCACTCCGGGTCCACGCCCTGCGGGGCGGGCAGGTGGTGCCGGGTCGGACCGCAGGCCAGGGTGCATCCGTCGACCCGTCCGGCGGCCACCGCGAAGGCACCGTCCAGGGCGGCCATCGTGCACATCAGCTGGAGCTCGGCCGCGCCCAGCAGGTCCCGCGCGACCAGTTCCGCGCCGGTCCGGTCACCGGCGGCGCCCGCCCGGCAGGCGGCCTCCCAGTCGGTGGTGCTGACCCGCCCGGAGCGCAGCAGCAGGGTGGCGACGTCCGGCGCGCCGGGGGAGTCGACCGCGGTGACGACGCCGGCGGCGAGGTGGAACACCCCGCCGGGGTCGCCGAGCACGGTGAGGGTGCCGGAGGGGTGCCCGCCCGGGGTGGTGGCGAGGGCGGTGGCCAGCCGCCCGGCGGCGTCCGTCCGCACCACGGCGGGCAGCGCGGAGCCGGCGGCAGGCCGCGGTGCCGTCACGCCTGAGCTCCGCGGTCTGCGCGGCGATCGGAAACGATCAGAAAAAGCCCCGCACCGGCAGCGCGGAGAAATATTCGGCCGGTCCCGGCGAATTCATGCACGACTCCCCCTCGGCGGAGGCCGAATACC
>NZ_JAHTIK010000008.1 GCF_025655475.1 Kitasatospora sp. DSM 101779
GGTGACGATCTCGTACAGGCCGGGGCCCGGCTTGCGGAACCAGCCGCCGACTGCCTTGGCGAGCCGGGCTTGCCGCACGTCGAGGCGGTCCATCGCGACGCCGGGCGCGATCTCCACGTACGCGCGGACTGCGGCGATCTCCTCCGGCGTCAGGTCGGACTTGGGCACGGCGCGACCTCCACAGGTCGATGAGCTTTCAACCAAACCATCCCAAAACGGTGCATATTCTCCCTGTGGGGGCTGCCCGTTCTCGCCGGGGTCAATCGGACGGCTCGGTCACAGGAGGTCGCCGCCGTGGGCAGTGACGGTGTGGCCGACCTGGGCGAGGACGGCGGACAGGGCGGTGGTCAGGGCCTGCTGGATGCCGTCGTAGCGGGTGAACTCGTCCAGGTTCCCGGCCGGGCCGTGGACCTGGACGGACGGTGGGCCCGCATCTCATTCCGCGAAAACCGAGCCGCCCGCGCTGCCCCCGATCGGCGAGCAGCCCAAACCCACCCGGGACACGCATCAGCCTTTATCCGGCGGATCCCAGTCGCAGGAGGTGCACCAGTCCCGCCCCGGCGGATCGCTTCGCAGGTGCAGCGTGCTCTCCCCGCACCGCGGACAGGGCCGGCCCTCCTCCAGCTCACCGGCAAGCGCCTTAAGAACGGCGACCTGGTGCCGCAACCGCAGCACATCCTCCAAGGCCCCCATGCCAGCTCACCTCATCAACGCGACGACTGCCCCTCCAGCATGCGCCCGGCAACCCCGCCCGTGGACCCCACCACGGCAACCACCCGCGAACCCACCGACCAGGGGCCGGCCATCGCGTCCGGCCCGGTACTCCCGGGTTCTCCCAGAGCTGCCGGTACAACCGCCAAAACCCCCGCTCCACCCGCCAAAACCCCCGCTCCACCCGCACCCCGAAGGTCCGTACAGGGGCGATACAGCACCCGGCCCCCGACCGATGAAACGGATGGTCTTCGCAGGTCAACGCGCCATCATCTCGGACTCGCCCTGCCGATCCACCTCCCTGCGCCCAGCCCCTGGAGGTGGGTGCTGGATGGTGGCGTAGTCGGTGGCCGGTCGCTGCGCTGCACCTTTCCCGTGCGTCCGCCTGGCGGCGGCCGCAGAGCGTCGGTCGGGGTCGGTGGAGGGCGTGTTCGAGGCGGTTGCCGGGCCGGTGAGCGCTGCGGGGGCGGCGTAGGGTGGAGTGCAGTGTTCGGGGCTTGTCGATGCCGGCTGCCGTGTCGGCCTCGTCCCGGACACGCAAGGCCTGGCGAAGGTCCGGCGCGCCGGGGCAGGACTCGGTGACGCCATGACCGCCCGGAACGACCCGACCGACCCAGCTGCCGCCGGACGGCCCAGACTCACGGTCGCGGACGCGATGGAACCCGGCGGGCCGCGCATCACCCCGGGCGCCGGCGTCGGGCAGGCCGAACGCCTCCTCGACGACAGCGGCGCCACCTGCCTGCTGGTGTGCACCGACGACGACCGGTGCCAGGGCATGGTCACCCCCGCCTCGCTCGCCCCGTTCCTCGCCTGCACCTGGTACAGCGACCACTCCCAGGTTCAGGACGCCATCAGCCAGGGCGACCCGTTCGCCTGGCCCACCCTGGCCCTCTCCCTCGCCGCGGTGACCATGGGCACCCATCACCTCGACCTCTGGCCCGTCGTCGACGACGACGGGCACCTCCTCGGCATCATCACCCGCACCCGCGTCACCGCCCTCCTCGCCAACCCCCGCCCCTTGGCGTTAGCGACCGCACCCTGCACAGACCGACGGCGTCGCCTCCGCGCTGGGGAAGACCTCGGTCGACGGGACGGTGCCCGGCGACGACTTCTCGCTCGTGGTGAACCCGGCGACCGGCACCGCGGCTCCACCACCGCGACCGTGGCCACCGCCGTCCCGGACCGGCGCACGCGCCACCACCAACCCGCCGATCGGCCCGACCGCAGCACAGGCGAAGCACACCCGGATGTTCCACGCCGGAAACCGGAGCGGCAGGCCCACTACCCTCGGCCCGCCGCCGAGGACGGGCAGAGGCCGGTCGTCCAGCAAGCGGGGCCGCCGTCCGCTGACCGCCGCCGGATCAGGCGGCCGGATCCAGCGTCCGGCGAGTGTCGCTGCCGACCACGGCCCCGCAACCCGGTTGACTGGTCATCAGAGCGTTGACTCGCCGCCCGGCAGTGCCTTGGCCGTGCGATTGGCCCGGGCACTGCCACTTCGGCCGTCCGAGACTGTGCCGGACGAGTTACCCGGGCGTGGAGTCCCTGCCGGACGGCATCGGCTCTGCCACGGTGTGTGCATGCCTGTGCCCTTCTCTCTGCTCCTCCCGGTCTTCGCCCTGCCACGCTGCCCCGCCTGCGGCCACACCACCCAAGGCACCCGGGCGAAACCCGGCAGCACGGTGCGCTGCACCCGGTGCAAGACGATGCGCCGAGTCCCGATGGGCAGGCCGCTGTTCGGGCCGGACGACCCAGCCGCGACCGTGCCGCAACCGGGCCCGCGCCCCCAAAACGAACGCACCA
>NZ_JAHTIK010000009.1 GCF_025655475.1 Kitasatospora sp. DSM 101779
GGCCTGGATGGGCGGGGAGAAGCCGTCGTGGTGGCGTCTGGGCGAGGCGATCCACGCCCAGTACGCCGGCGCCCCGGCCAGGCCCGCCGCGCCCCGTCGCCCGGACCCGAGCAAGTGCCCGCGCCACCCGGTGCTCCCGCTGGACTGCCCGACCTGCGTCCGCGAGGAGCAGCAGCGGCGCGGCGGCAAGCCGGAAGGGCTGTCACTGGCCGAGATCCTGGCGGCCGAGGGCGTGCCGTGGCAGTCCAAGGTCAACGTCTGACCATCCCCCGAACAGCAAGCGGCGGCCGGGGTCTGCACCCCCGGCCGCCGGATCGAACCGTCCCTCGAACAGGAGATTCACCATGAGCGTACTGCCCCAGGACCCGGCCCCGGAGCCGAACGACCTGCCCGAGGAGCCGCCGGAGGACGACTACGCGCCGACCGGGGAGCCGGTGGTCGAGCAGCTGCCCGCGCCGCGGTGGGGCGGGCGGACCCGCAGCCGCGGCGGGGACGACACCCTTCCCGGCGACGGCTTCGAGCGGGTGCCGCCGCAGGACCTGGACGCCGAGCAGTCGGTGCTGGGCGGCATGCTGCTGTCCAAGGACGCGATCGGCGACGTGATCGAGGTCCTCCAGCCCGCCGACTACTACCGGCCCGCGCACGAGACCATCCACGCCGCGATCCTCGCCCTCTACGCCAAGGGCGAGCCGGCCGACCCGATCACGGTTGCCGGTGAGCTGACCCGCCGCGGCGACCTGGAGCGGGTCGGCGGCCCCGGCTACCTGCACACCCTGGTCAACTCGGTGCCCACCGCGGCGAACGCCGAGTACTACGCCGAGATCGTCCACGAGCGGGCGGTGCTGCGCCGCCTGGTGGAGGCCGGCACCCGGATCGCCTCGATGGGCTACGCGGCCGAGGGCGAGCTCGACTCCATCGTCCAGGCCGCCCAGGAAGAGGTCTACAAGGCCGTCAGCGCCCGTACGGTCAGCACCCCGTACGCCCCGGTCCGCGACGACGTCGAGGCGTTCTTCGACGGCCTGGACGCGGCCAAGACCCGCAAGACCCTGGCCGGTCTGTCCACCGGCTTCGCCGACCTGGACCAGCTCACCAGCGGCCTGCTGCCCCGCCAGCTCGTCGTGATCGGCGCGCGGCCGGGCGTCGGCAAGTCCACGCTCGCCCTGGACTTCGCGCGGGCCTGCGCCGTCCACCAGCAGAAGGCCTGCGCGTTCTTCTCCCTGGAGATGGGCCGGGCGGAGATCGTGCAGCGGCTGTTCTCCGCGGAGGCGAAGGTCGCCCTGCACCACATCAAGGCCGGCACGGTCACCGACGACGACGTCCAGCGCCTCGCCCGCCGGACCCCCGAGGTCATGGACGCGCCGCTGGTGCTCGACGACTCCCAGGAACTCACCCTGATGGAGATCCGCTCCCGGGCCCGGCGCATCGCCCAGCAGCACGGCGGCCTCGGCCTGGTCGTCGTCGACTACCTCCAGCTGATGCAGTCCGGCGGCACCCGGCGCTTTGAGAACCGCCAGCAGGAGATCAGCGACATCTCCCGCAACCTCAAACTCATGGCCAAGGAACTGGAGTGCCCGGTCGTGGCGCTCTCCCAGCTCAACCGCGGCCCCGAGCATCGCACCGACAAACGCCCCATGGTCTCCGACCTGCGCGAGTCCGGAGCCATCGAGCAGGACGCCGACATCATCATCCTGCTCCACCGCGAGGACATGCACGAGAGGGAGAGCGCCCGCGCCGGCGAGATCGAACTCAACGTCGCCAAGCACCGCGGCGGCCCGCAGGCCGTAATCACCGCCGCGTTCCAGGGCCACTACAGCCGCATCGTCGACATGACCCGCGACATGGACTGACCGCCACCACCCCACACTGACGGCCCGCCTGGACCCCACCGGAGCCGGGCGGGCCAACTGCCGGGAACGGCTTGCCCACCGCACGCCAGGCTTGCCCAGGGCTTGCCCGCTGGCTGGGCAAGCCGTGTCGGACGCCCGCCCATTACCTGACATACCGCCATGAATCCGGAGAGATCACGCATGGGAGAGATCGACGACGGCTTGGAGCGTGCGATGCGCACCCGGCCGATCCCCAAGTCCGTGCCCGCCCGGGTTCGGTTCCTGGTGAAGGCCGCGAAGGGCTCGACGGCCGCGGTCGCCGTGCAGCTCGGCGTCTCGCAGCGCACCGTCCAGCGCTGGCTCAAGGGCACCGCCACCCCGAAGCCGGCCGCCGCGCGGGCGATCGCCGACGCGGTCCGCGCCGCCTGGCAGCCCCGGGTCCAACGGCGGGTGCGCCGGGCCGCCGAACGCGACGGCTTCGTGCTCAGCGCCAGCGCGCAGTTCGGGTTCGCCAGCGCGGCCGGCTCCACCGACGACCCCCGGCTGCGCCTGATCACCCAACACCTGCCCGGCGACGTCGCCGCCGCCCTGTTCGCCGCCCGCGCCGCCGGCGCCTCCGAGGACGACCAGGCCGCCATCCTCGCCGCCGGTCTGCAGGAGCACTACTTCCGCGACAACGGCCGCCGCGCCAGCGGCCTGGCGGTGGAGTTCACCGGGATCGAGTGGGCCGACTTCGGCATCATGTGACATCCGCCCATCCTGGCCGGGCCTCGCCCGCACGCCGGAATCCGAGGTAGGCCCGACGGTTGGTTCCCAGGTGGGCCCCATGGTCGATTCCCTGGTGGGAGCCACAGTAGGAGTCATAGTAGGGACCGGCCTCCGACCGCCCGGCCCGTTTGCGCAGGTCACAGCGGTGGGCAAGCCGGTCGGCGTCGATGACACCTCTTCCCACGCGATAGCCATGGAAGGTAGCTC
>NZ_JAHTIK010000010.1 GCF_025655475.1 Kitasatospora sp. DSM 101779
GAGCGGGAGAGCGAGGAGGCCCGGCAGCGCTCGGAAGCCGAGCGTGAGGCGCTGCGGATCAAGGCCGAGGGCGAGGCGCAGGCACAGATCCTGCTGGCGAACGAGCAGGTCAGGCGGCAGCAGGCCGCCGAGCAGGAGCGCCGGGAGAAGGAGGCCGCGGAGGCTGCGGCCAAGCGCCGCAAGGCGGAGGAGCGTGCGGCCGCGAGGCAGCAGCGCCTCGCCTCGCAGACCCCTCGCGCTTCCCGCACTGTCGCCTCGCGTTCCCTCTCGGAAATCACCTCGCAGAACGGCGGCACCGTTCCTCGCGAACTGCGCTCGCAGCTGCGCGAGCAGGCCGAGCGCGAGGTCGCGCGGCTGATGCTGGAGGGCTCGGAAATCGACCAGCGGGCGATCGGCGAGCGCTACGGCAAGGGCGAGACGTGGGTCGGAGACCGCATCCGCTCCGCGAAGAAGCGCCTCGCGAACGACGCCGAGTTCGAGAACGACGTCATCGCGTCCGCGCTGGAGGACGAGATGCCGGTTTCCGAGGAAACCAAGCACGACGACACCCAGGCCGGCGACGAGACGGCCTGACGAGGAGTCGGCCTCTCCGGTGGCCACCAGGGCGCAGACATCGCCCTGGTGACCGCCGAAGGCGCCGAAGCGCCGAGCACCACGCTATCGGCCCGGCCGCCCGGCCGGGCCACGAACAGCCCAAACAGCAATTCCCGCAGGTCAGACCGGCGGGCACAGCGACAAGGAGGCAACGGTGAGCGGCACCGCGCGGCCGCCGGCCTGGCGGCGCAAGCAGGCAGAGAAACGCAGTGAGCAGCGGGCCCGCCGGGTCGGCGCGCACGTCGCGCAGCTGCGCAGCGAGGCGGCGGCGGGTGGTCCGCCGGCGGCCGCGGCGGCCGAGTGGAACATCCTCCGGTCGGTGATCGGGAGGCTGCCGGAGGGGGCGCGGGACGGCGAGTGGATGCAGCTCGCGGCCGTCCTGCGGCAGCTGTCGGAGGCCCTGGCGAAGCGTCACAGCAAGTGACCGGATGCGAAATTCGCATCGCTCAAATTCGCATCCCTACGCGTCCGTACGCGTATTTGCCCGCCCCAACGCGTAGGCGCGCCCGCGGGCGCGCGCGAGAGTACCCGCCCACGGTGCGTAACCGCAAGGGCGACCGCACCTGATCTTCCGGGCCGTCACCAGCCGGTGTCCGGCCCCTGTTTGGTGATCCAACGAGACCCCTTGGGAGGGGACGATCATGGCTGTCATCGAGGCTGTTGTCGGCGCCGGAGTCGGCGTCGCGAGCATGGCCCTGTCGGTGGCGATGCAGGTGCTCGCCAGCGGCGGGCAGACCGCCACCGCCGGGCTCGGCAAGCGCCACCGCACCGGCGGCAAGGCCGGCGGCGGCGTCACGGGGGCGATCAACGGGGCGCTGTCGAAGTTGGAGATGCCCCGCCTGCACATCGCGATGTTCACCGCGGGCGGCGTCGGCCTGGCCGGCACTGGACTCGGCAACCTCATCTCCGCCTGCACCACCTGGGCCAACCAGACGGCGGCGCACCTGATGACCGACTGGGTCGGCATCGGGCTGGGCTGGCTGGTGTCGGTTGGTGCCGCGGTGATCCTGCTGATGGACGTCCGCGACGACAAGTGCACCCCGCGCACCCTCGCCCTGGCCGCGACGATGCCGTTCTTCGTGGCGGCGATCCCCGGCAAGGTCGGCGACGGCGCCGCGACCGCGATCAGCGCCGTCGCCCGGTTCATCGGCCACCTGGTCGCCTCCGCCTTCGGCATGCAGTAAGAGAGGAGAGGAGAGCCCGATGGAACTGCTCATCGCGATGGCGCTCGCCTACGCCCTGTCCGGCGGCGTCGCTGCCGGCCGCGCGACCGCCGCGCAGCACAAGACGCCGAAAGACCCGAAGCCGGCCGACCGGACGGACGCGGGCCGCAAGGTCGCGCAGGGCGCGATCAACTCGGTGGCCAGGATCTACACCTGGACGTCCGGGGCCCGCGAGGGCTGGCGCAAGGCCTGGCCGGAGACGAAGACGACGATTAGCGAGCGCCGGGCGACGGTGAAGGCCGCCAAGGCCGAGCGGCGGGCCCAACGCGAACAGGCGCCTGCGGGAGCGGCCGGCGAGCCGGAGGTCGTCGACGCCGAGATCGTCGAGGACGAGCCGGTGAACACCGGCGGCCCGACGGCGCCGACCGCCGAGACGATCGCCGACGCGAAGGAGGCCGAGGCGGCGGCGCGGGCGGCCGCGACCGTGCACGTCCACGTCACCACCGACCCGCCGCCGCCCGACACGGGCCCGGCCGCGGCGCCGGTGCCGCCCCCCAGGACCGCCCCCGTCGCAGATGCGGCGGGGGCGCCGCCGTCCCCGGCCGAGGAGCCGGTCGGCGGCCCGCACCTGCGGGTCGTCAAGGACGACGGCACCTCACCCCCGCCCCCCCCCGGGGCGGGGCGGCGGGCACCCCCAGGAGCAGCATGAGCACCCCGCCCACCCCCGCCCGCCCGGGCACCGAGGGGACAGCGGCGACCCCCCGATGCCGTGCCTCGC
>NZ_JAHTIK010000011.1 GCF_025655475.1 Kitasatospora sp. DSM 101779
ACCACCCCGGCGTCCACCCGGTCCGCGAACAGGCCGGTCCAGTTCGGCGCGATCGGCAGCGGGTAGCCCGGGTCGACCTTGTCGGTCGCGACGTCGTAGCGGTAGTACTTGCCGGCGACGAAGAAGTAGGCCTTCCCGTTGTTCCACAACACGGGGGCCGTGACCATCAGTTCGGAGACTTCCTCCGCGAAGTACTCGTGGTTGTCGGCGTTCCGGACAGCGTCCGCCGGCTTCGTCGACGCGAGCGCGCGGGCGTTGGTCTGCCCGTAGGCGAGGTCGTCGGTGCTCGAGACGGCGTGGCTCAACTCGTGCACCAGCGTGCCGAACTTGGAGTCCGTGCCGGTCACCCCGGCATTCCAGAAGGCGGAGCAGAGCCAGACCTTGCGCGTCCCCTTGTAGGTGTAGGCGTACCAACCCGGCTGGCAGCCCGAGCCGGTGAGGTCGTAGGTGATCGTCTGACCGGCCAGCACCGAGCAGATGTCGTTGAAGTGCGTGGAGACGGTCGAGTACCGCGCCGCGTCGTAGGCGCCGAACCACTCGGTGGACGCGGCGTTGCCGGCGCCGGGCGTCCAGGCCAGGTGGTGCCTCGACTCCTCGCCGAAGGCGCCCGCGTTCTCGTGCGCGGCACGCACCTCCGCCTGCTGCGCGGCCGTCCCGCCGATGAGGGTCGGCGGCAGGACACTGATCTTGGCAGCCGCCAGGGCGGTCTTGGGTGCCTGCGGCGGCCCGAGTTCGCGGCGCACGTTCTCCGCGACGGTGGGGCGGGGCTCGCCGTCCTCGGCCACCTCGAACGTCGCCGAGAGCGGATCGAGTTGGAAGCCCTCGTGGTTGACGCTCAGCCGCAGCGCCGGCGCACCGGCCTCCTGCGGGATGGCGTCGAGGATCTCCGCGTCCAGCGTCACGGTGTATGTGCCGGGTTCGGAGATGGGGAACGACGTGGTGAGGTCGACCTGCTGGGTCACCGACTCGCCGGCGCGGACCAGCCGGTACGACGACTCCTCCGGCTCGCCGCGCTTGACGAAGCGGCCGTCGTAGGGAATGGTCACGCCGTCGCGGCGGACCTGGAAGTACTGGAACACCTCTTCGCCCTCGAGCGGCGTGTTCCAGACCAGGAGGCGGACGTCCTGGCTGCTGATGTTGGTCAGTTCGAAGGTCACGAGGATCGGCTCGCCGAGCCGGTAGCGGGGCTCGGCTCGCAGGGAAACGCGGAAGTAGTCCTTCATGGGGCTCTTGCTCCTCCGGGTGCCGGCGCCATCCGCAGTCCGGCACCGGTGCGCTCGGCCGTTCGGCCTCGTCGACCCGCTCGGGTCCCGCACCGGTGCGCGGGAGGATGTTCGTCCGGCACGGAGTGGAACAACCGAAGTGTTCCGTCGGATGTGCGGAAGTGATCCGGGACCGGTGCGGAGGGCTCTGCGCGGTATCGCGTTGCCGCACCGTCTCCGGGGGCGCCGGGACCAAGTCGTCCTCCCCGGCACCATATGGGGGGTGAGGTCCCCCTCAGGCCCCCACCATCGTGGGCCTGCGAACAGTGCCGCGCAACCGCGGGCAGCCGGTAACTCCTTGTGTGCAAGGCCAGTTCGGGTTCCCGGCTCGCACACCGTCACCGGGCATCCGCCGCAGCCCGTCACACTCCGCGCAACGACCACGGCGAATGCCGGGGCCGGCCCCGGCGGGGACCGCGGAGAGTAGCGGGCCACCGCGGCACGAGCCCCACCGCGAGAGCAGAGCCGGGGATCGGGACGGCGACCACGACGGCCCGTTCGGCGGGCCTGCCCGCCGGGTACATCCGGAACCCGTCCGGCGCGCCCACCCGAACGCCTCGGTCGGCATGCGGCACAAGGGAATCGTTCCTACGGTGCCCGGAGAGGGGGATCCCCGTCGAGAGGTGAACACTGACATGGCAGGCAAGTTCGAGCTGTACGTCGACGAGTCGGGCAACCACCGCTTCCGCCTGAAGGCCAGCAACGGCTCGGTCGTCGTCACCGGCGACCCGGAGGAGTCGCGGGAGCAGTGCCTGAAGAGCATCGAGTCGCTGCGCAAGCTGGCACCGTACGCCCAGGTGCTGGAGGTCGCCGGCTCGTAGCCGCCGACCGGCCGGACAGCGCGCGGGCCGGCCGCCCCCGTCGAGGGCGGCCGGCCCGTTCGCGTGCGTGCCGTCCGGTGCCGGACCGCATCGGATCTCCCCGAAAGCCTCACACATGACACCTGTCCGACGTTCGGGTGCCGTGCGTAGGGTCCGTTTCGCAAGGCCGCGCCCTGCCGCGCGAGAACCGACCCCGGCAGATCCCATGGACTACTGCGCACCGTGCCGACGCCACCTCAACGGCGCACTGTCCTGCCCCGGCTGCGGGGCAGCCGGCGGCCCCGCCCCGGTGGACGCGACGGCGGTACTGCCCGCCCGCAGCCCGGCCCACCCGGGCCGGGCCG
>NZ_JAHTIK010000012.1 GCF_025655475.1 Kitasatospora sp. DSM 101779
GGCCCGCAGCCGCTCGGCCTCGCGAAGCGCCCTCGCGTTCTCCAGCGCCGTCTCCTCGCGGAGCCGCTCGATTTCCGCTTCGCGCTCGCGCTGTTCCTTCTCGGCTTCGCGCTTGGCCCTCGCGTTCTCCAGCTCGCGCTGTTCGCGAAGCCGCTCGGTTTCCGTCTGCGAGGCGATGCGGGCGACCTCCGCGGCCTCGCGCATCCGCTCGCGTTCCAGACGCTCCTCGTACTCGCGGTCCTCGCGGCGCCGGCGGTCCTCGCGTTCGGCCCGCTCGGCCTCGCGCCGCTCCCTCTCGGCCCGCTCGTTCTCCTCGCGGGTGCGGCGCTCGCTCTCGCTCTTCGCCGCGTGCTGCTGGTCCTCGAAGGCCTGCACGACCTGGCGCAGCTCGCCGAGCCGCTTGGCGAGGTACTTGCGGTAGCCGGAGGACGCCTCGGCCATCGTGATGAGCAGGAACGGCGCCACGGAGTGGAGCAGCAGCCCGCCGGCGTCCGGGTGCGCGGGGATGAGCGTGAAGTGGCCGTCCGGGTACAGGCTCGTCCAGGAGTTCATCAGCCACGTGGAGATGCCGGCGAACCAGCGCAGCAGGAACGGCCAGGTTCCGGCCCGCTCGCCGCCCTGCTCGGCGAGGACCCCGTCGACGTACAGGACGGTGATCAGCGCCAGGGAGGCCATCGGGTCGAGCATCCAGGCGATCCACACCGGGATGTGGTGCGTCATCGCGAACAGCGTGACGTTCGCGCAGGTGAAGATGAGTGCGCCGCCGCCGATCGACATCAGCGAGCGGGTGATCATGTCGCCGAGCTTCTTCAGCTTGGCCAGCGCGGTCTTCGCCGCGTCGTACTCCTGACGGGACACCACGTGCACCGCACCGGCGGGCGCCGCGGGGTGGCTGCTGCCGGGGGCGGGGTGGCGTGCGGTCGGCACCGGGCTGGTGCGGACCGGCCTGTCGGCGGTGATGGACACCTCGTCTCCTCTCTTCTACGGCGGGGACGCCGGGGTGCGTCGGGCACCGACGAACGCCGCCGCACCCCTCGACCCGCAGATGCGGACGGGGCACGGCGGCGAACGACAGCAACCGGCGGTCAGAGCTGGTTGGGCTGGAGGTCGAAGTGGAGGACCGAGGCGCCGGCCAGCTGGGGGTCCTGGCGGACCATGTCGGCGACCAGCCGCGTGTAGACGTCGTAGCGGCTCATCCCTGCCGGCGAGCAGGTGCCGGAGCTGGAGGAGATCATGAAGCCTCCGCCCATCGGCTTCTGGAGGGTCAGGATGTAGTGGTGGCTGCCCTGCGGCGGCGCGGCGGGGGTGGTCTGGGACATCGGCTTCTCCTGGGTCGACGGGACGGTGCGTCGGGCACCGACGAACACCGCCGCACCCCTCGACCCGCAGATGCGGGCAGGGGCGCGGCGGCGAACGACAACAACCGACGGGCGGTCAGGCCGCGGCGGCCAGGCGCCGCAGCGCCTCGACCGTCTCGGGGTGGGCGGCCTCGTCCAGGACGTGCCGCTGCTCCAGGTCCGCGCCGCCGACCGCCGGGCGGGCCAGGGCGCTGTCGGCCCACGCCGCGAGGTCGCAGGCGCCGGGCCTGGCCTGCCGGGTCTCGTACTTCTCGCTCGTCCTCATCTGTGTGCTCCTCCTGTCATGGCTGGCGTCGCTACTTCTGCTGGCCGGCCCTCTCGGCCTGCGCCCTCGCGTGCATCTCCCGGGCCCGGCGCAGCAGCTCGTCCATCTGCCGCTGGGTCCAGGCCTGGTCCTCAGGACTGCTCACTGGCCACCGCCAGCGGCTCGGGCCGCGGCCTCGGCAGCGGCACGCTCGGCGGCCCGCTGAGCCTCCAGCCGGGCCATCTGCTCCTGGATCTGCCGCTGCAGCTCCGCTGCGCCCTGGGCGTCCACGGTGGTCACCCGGCCAGCGGGAGTGCGCGGACGGCGGCGGAGACTGTGGCCGGGAGCGGCCGGACGGTGCGGATCACGGTGTGCGGGGCGATGTCGTCGAGGTCGTCGAGGTCGATGACGACCTGGCGGATCGCCCGGCTGGCGGCCAGCGCCCGGCCGCGGACGCGGCGGATCTTGGTGCGCAGGAGGATGAGCAGGCCGTCCAGGCCGCGGGCGCCGTCGGGGTAGCGGCCGGCGGCGACGTCGTCCCAGACCGCCTCGGCGAGGTCCTCGTCGAGGTCGGCGGCGGCGGGGGTGATGGCGGCGAGCTGCTCGGCGGCGGCCACGAGCAGCGTGCCCGAGTAGCGGGCGTACAGGTCGTCGAGGTCCGGGGCGGCGGGTGCCATGATGGTGTCCACGGTCGTTTCCTCTCGTCTACTGCGGGTGGGTTGGGCGACCGGCAACGGCCCCGGGGAAGTGCGTCCCTGGGGCCGTTCTTGCTGGCTGTACGAGCAGCCACGGCCGCCGCCCACCCCGTCGTA
>NZ_JAHTIK010000013.1:0-626 GCF_025655475.1 Kitasatospora sp. DSM 101779
CCGGGCGGGACGGCGGATCCATAACCGGGTTATGGGTCCCGGCCGCCGCAGACGTGTCGATGCCGGCTGGGTCAGGGGCCATGCCCGGCGCCGGCACTGGCTGCGGCGCCGACACGGCGGGTGCGAGCGACTCCTCGTACGCGGCGACCTGCTCGGCCGCCGGCAGAGCGGTGAAGGCCCGAGCGGCCTTGATACCGAGCTCGCCCGCAGCCACCTTCTGCTGCAGCTCCGGAACGAGTTCGAGCAGCGCGATCCGCTGCGACACGAAAGCCTGGGTCTTACCGATGCCCTTGGCCACCTTCGACTGGGACATCCCGCGTCCGGCCGGCGGCTTGTCGGTGAGTACGCGCAGTGCCTCGGCCTCCTGGATCGGGCTGAGCCCGACGCGCAGAAGGTTCTCGGCGACCGCGAACACCAGCGGGTCCTCGGCGGCGTCGTCGTTCACGAACGCCGGGACCTCGGTGAGGCCGGCCTGCCGGGCGGCCTCGAGCCTGCGGTGGCCCGCGACGACCACGTACTGCCGGCCCGCGACAGCCTCGGCGTGCTGAGGGTGGTGCTTGAGGAATGCGGCGGAGCTGCAGACGGTCAGCGGAGTGATGACCCCGACGCCGCCGATGCTGGTGACA
>NZ_JAHTIK010000013.1:638-2518 GCF_025655475.1 Kitasatospora sp. DSM 101779
AGCCGATGAACTCAGTGATCGCCGCCGGGCAGAAGCTCTGTTAGGGATCGGGTCTGTTGCCCACGACGGTCATGCCCCAGGGGTTGCCGAGGACCGGCCACGTGATCGACAAAGGCCGCAGCGGCTGGGGCGCTGCGGAGGACGACGATGCCGACCCAACGGACCCGATCCACCGCGGGAACCGGGGCGCGGTCATAACCCGGTTATAGATCGAGCTTGCTGTTCGGCCGCGCGGGCCGGGGCAGAGGTTATGGGTGAGGGGTGGCACCCGCATCGCGGTGCCACCCCTCACCCATAACCGGGTTATAGCTGCGCTGGCTGGTCAGTCCCTGAGGCTGTCGACGAGGGCTTCCGCCAACTGGTAGACCTCAGTCTTGTCGAGGACCTTCCTTATGGCCGCCACGAACGCCGCGATGTCGTGCCAATCGACGTCGGGCACTGACACCGCACCCTGCGGTGCCCGCTGCTCCGGAACGGCAGGTGACTCGGCCGCCTCGACAGCTGTACGGCGTACAGGTTCAGCCACTGCAGCTGAGGCCGTTGGCGTTGTGGCCGTCGGAGCGGCGGTGGACGTGGGTGCCGGGCGGGACGGCGGATCCATAACCGGGTTATGGGTCCCGGCCGCCGCAGACGTGTCGATGCCGGCTGGGTCAGGGGCCATGCCCGGCGCCGGCACTGGCTGCGGCGCCGACACGGCGGGTGCGAGCGACTCCTCGTACGCGGCGACCTGCTCGGCCGCCGGCAGAGCGGTGAAGGCCCGAGCGGCCTTGATACCGAGCTCGCCCGCAGCCACCTTCTGCTGCAGCTCCGGAACGAGTTCGAGCAGCGCGATCCGCTGCGACACGAAAGCCTGGGTCTTACCGATGCCCTTGGCCACCTTCGACTGGGACATCCCGCGTCCGGCCGGCGGCTTGTCGGTGAGTACGCGCAGTGCCTCGGCCTCCTGGATCGGGCTGAGCCCGACGCGCAGAAGGTTCTCGGCGACCGCGAACACCAGCGGGTCCTCGGCGGCGTCGTCGTTCACGAACGCCGGGACCTCGGTGAGGCCGGCCTGCCGGGCGGCCTCGAGCCTGCGGTGGCCCGCGACGACCACGTACTGCCGGCCCGCGACAGCCTCGGCGTGCTGAGGGTGGTGCTTGAGGAATGCGGCGGAGCTGCAGACGGTCAGCGGAGTGATGACCCCGACGCCGCCGATGCTGGTGACAAGCTCGACGAAGTCCTGATCGCCGGTGTCGATGGCCCCGCGAGGGTTCTCGGGATTCGGGGCGATCTGCGCCACGTCCGCGACCGGGGGTCGGGGGGCCGCCTGGGTCGGTTCGTCGAGGGGCTCGCCGTCGAGCATGTCAGCCAGGTTGACGCGGCGGCTCATCGGGCGGATCCGTTCAGGTTGAGCTCCAGGGCGAGCTTGTAGAAGTCCTCGCGAGCCTCGAAAGCGGACCGGTTGGGCTTGTACTGGGTGACGACGAGGCCCTCGGCAGCTGCCCGGGCATGGACCTTGTAGTGCCGGATGACGGTCGTCGCGAGCGGGAACCCGTTCTTCTCGACGAACTCCTGGGTCTGCTTCAAGTCCGCCTCACCGTCCCGCGGATCCCAGTTGTTGATCACCACGGTGTACGGCAATCCGCGAGGCTGCACGATCTGTCGGACCGTTCGCACGGTCGGCTTGAAGCCAAGCGGCTCCGGCTCGATCGGAAGGATCACACTGTCCGCGTTGTCCAGGACAGCGCGCAGGATGTCGGCGGCCTTGCCGTCACCGAGCGGGTCCGCGGTCGTGTCGTCGTCGGACAGGTCCAGCCAGCCCGGGGTGTCGACAAAGATGTGCTGAACCGACTTCACAGCCCGAAGCTTGCGCAGCGAACCGAGGTCGTTGTGGGCCTGGG
>NZ_JAHTIK010000013.1:2530-5394 GCF_025655475.1 Kitasatospora sp. DSM 101779
ACCTTCACTCTGCCCAGCGGCCGGAAGTCTGGAGAGCCGATGAACTCAGTGATCGCCGCCGGGCAGAAGCTCTGTTAGGGATCGGGTCTGTTGCCCACGACGGTCATGCCCCAGGGGTTGCCGAGGACCGGCCACGTGATCGACAAAGGCCGCAGCGGCTGGGGCGCTGCGGAGGACGACGATGCCGACCCAACGGACCCGATCCACCGCGGGAACCGGGGCGCGGTCATAACCCGGTTATAGATCGAGCTTGCTGTTCGGCCGCGCGGGCCGGGGCAGAGGTTATGGGTGAGGGGTGGCACCCGCATCGCGGTGCCACCCCTCACCCATAACCGGGTTATAGCTGCGCTGGCTGGTCAGTCCCTGAGGCTGTCGACGAGGGCTTCCGCCAACTGGTAGACCTCAGTCTTGTCGAGGACCTTCCTTATGGCCGCCACGAACGCCGCGATGTCGTGCCAATCGACGTCGGGCACTGACACCGCACCCTGCGGTGCCCGCTGCTCCGGAACGGCAGGTGACTCGGCCGCCTCGACAGCTGTACGGCGTACAGGTTCAGCCACTGCAGCTGAGGCCGTTGGCGTTGTGGCCGTCGGAGCGGCGGTGGACGTGGGTGCCGGGCGGGACGGCGGATCCATAACCGGGTTATGGGTCCCGGCCGCCGCAGACGTGTCGATGCCGGCTGGGTCAGGGGCCATGCCCGGCGCCGGCACTGGCTGCGGCGCCGACACGGCGGGTGCGAGCGACTCCTCGTACGCGGCGACCTGCTCGGCCGCCGGCAGAGCGGTGAAGGCCCGAGCGGCCTTGATACCGAGCTCGCCCGCAGCCACCTTCTGCTGCAGCTCCGGAACGAGTTCGAGCAGCGCGATCCGCTGCGACACGAAAGCCTGGGTCTTACCGATGCCCTTGGCCACCTTCGACTGGGACATCCCGCGTCCGGCCGGCGGCTTGTCGGTGAGTACGCGCAGTGCCTCGGCCTCCTGGATCGGGCTGAGCCCGACGCGCAGAAGGTTCTCGGCGACCGCGAACACCAGCGGGTCCTCGGCGGCGTCGTCGTTCACGAACGCCGGGACCTCGGTGAGGCCGGCCTGCCGGGCGGCCTCGAGCCTGCGGTGGCCCGCGACGACCACGTACTGCCGGCCCGCGACAGCCTCGGCGTGCTGAGGGTGGTGCTTGAGGAATGCGGCGGAGCTGCAGACGGTCAGCGGAGTGATGACCCCGACGCCGCCGATGCTGGTGACAAGCTCGACGAAGTCCTGATCGCCGGTGTCGATGGCCCCGCGAGGGTTCTCGGGATTCGGGGCGATCTGCGCCACGTCCGCGACCGGGGGTCGGGGGGCCGCCTGGGTCGGTTCGTCGAGGGGCTCGCCGTCGAGCATGTCAGCCAGGTTGACGCGGCGGCTCATCGGGCGGATCCGTTCAGGTTGAGCTCCAGGGCGAGCTTGTAGAAGTCCTCGCGAGCCTCGAAAGCGGACCGGTTGGGCTTGTACTGGGTGACGACGAGGCCCTCGGCAGCTGCCCGGGCATGGACCTTGTAGTGCCGGATGACGGTCGTCGCGAGCGGGAACCCGTTCTTCTCGACGAACTCCTGGGTCTGCTTCAAGTCCGCCTCACCGTCCCGCGGATCCCAGTTGTTGATCACCACGGTGTACGGCAATCCGCGAGGCTGCACGATCTGTCGGACCGTTCGCACGGTCGGCTTGAAGCCAAGCGGCTCCGGCTCGATCGGAAGGATCACACTGTCCGCGTTGTCCAGGACAGCGCGCAGGATGTCGGCGGCCTTGCCGTCACCGAGCGGGTCCGCGGTCGTGTCGTCGTCGGACAGGTCCAGCCAGCCCGGGGTGTCGACAAAGATGTGCTGAACCGACTTCACAGCCCGAAGCTTGCGCAGCGAACCGAGGTCGTTGTGGGCCTGGGTGAACAGGAACGGCAGATCGTCGCCGACCCGATTGGACCACCAGGCGGTCGAACCCTGAGGGTCGACCGAGACCGCCAGGACCGGCGGCTGCTCGCCGGCCTTCCGGCCGATCACTTCGGCCGTGACTGCGGCGAGGTTGACGGTCAGCGTCGACTTGCCGACGCCGCCCTTCTGGTTGAGCAGGACATGCACGTGTGCCATGAAAGCTCCGTATGCTTCCCAGTTGACTGGTACTTCGGACTGGCACAGCATGTCAGAAGATCGTCACGGGATCTTGCATCACCCTCGGCACGGCGTGGATAGGTGTCTGCTCTCAAACAGCCAAGGGGGCGGCGGCCGCGGAACGGCCGCCCGATGTTTGCTGCTCTCTTCCTGGCGCCAGCTCAGCTCCACTCCGCCGGCAGGGGGAAGCCATGGAGTGCGGCGGCCTTGGCCACTGCAGTCCGGTGCTCCTCGTTGTTCGGATCGAGCGGCTCGATCTCCTCGACCGTGGCCTCAACCTCACCGAAGACCGCCCAGCAGCGCTTCCGATCGTCCCACCTGCTGTTGGTCACGATGCCGAGGTACTGAACCTGCTCATACACCGCGCGAGAAACTGCCTGTGTAATGCGGCGACCGACCTTTCCAGCCAGCCGGATCAGTGCCCCGTCCAGAGCCGATACCCGGTCGGCGGGATTGCCTACCAGGCCGTCGAATTCATGGATGGCGGCTCGTACGCGGGCGTCCTTGCCGAGAGCGGATCGCATCGTCCAGTCGGAGACGTCCGCGAAGGCACCGCTCTGACGGATACACACCTTTCCAACTTTCAGGCCCTGCAGCACTTCACGTACGGTCTCAACCTTGGGCTGCGGCGGTAGACCGCCAAGAGGTGGCTCCTCTCCTGCGCCGAGTCCGGCATCTTGGCCGTAGCCGTCGTCTGCCCCGGTGACACTGGCGGTCACGTCATCCA
>NZ_JAHTIK010000014.1 GCF_025655475.1 Kitasatospora sp. DSM 101779
GGGACGATCCGTACCTCCATGTACGCCCCCGAGACCCACGACTTCCTCGCCGCTCTCCAGCCCGTCCACCGCCTCGGCGAGATCACCGACATCGTCGGCGCCGTCCTCTACCTGGAGAACGCCCCCTTCGTCACCGGCGAGATCCTGCACGTCGACGGCGGCGTCAGCGCCGGCCACTGAACCCCACCCGCAACCACCGTTCAGAAGCACCGCCGTGAACAGAGCCAGACCGAGGAGGTCCAGGGCGAGGCAGTGCCAGAGCTGTGCGATCTGTGCGGGGCGGTGGTCCCTGCGGGAAGAGGGTTCTATGCGCTGGTCCGCGACTCGTCCGTGGTGCACTCCAACGATCCGCAGTACGACGTCGGGCGCCTGGTGACCGGCTGCACTCGCGAGCACCGGGTGAGTTGGTCGCCCAGTACGAGGCCAGACCGTTCGTCGAGCCCGAGCCGTGGGCGGGCAAGATCGGCCGGGCCCTGCTGCGGCATCCGGAGGACCTGCTCGGCTTCCTCGCCCCGGCGGCAAAGACCCTGGCAAGGCGGTTCCGCGGGAGGGCGAAGGGGTTGGCGGGATTGCGGTAGGAGTAGCGGCCGTCGTTGACGCGCACCCCGTCCTGGGTGGTCCGCCAGTGGGCGGGTCCGGGTTGCCCCTGCTGTTCCAGGAGGAGGCGTGCCAGGTGGTCGGGGTCCTCGACGGCCGCGCGGGCACGTAGCGCGGCGGCCAGGCGGGGAGCGGCGGTGGGCGGGCTGTTGTCGCCCATGGCGGGCAACAGGAGCAGCAGGCGGGCATGCGCATCGCGGATGCCCGCCGTCAGGCATGCCGGGGCCGGGCGGAAGGTCGGCGGCGGCGGCGAGCTCTGGCCAGGACAGGGCGGGTCCCATGAAGTGACCGTCGTCCTGGGCGAGGAGTTCGGCGGTGTCCCAGGTGGAGTGGTGCAGGAGGTAGTCGGTGCCGCGGTCGCCGTCGATGGTGCGGTGGACGACCTGGAAGCGGTGGCCGTCAGTGAGCGGGACGGTGAACAGTGGCCGGTCCTCCCTGTCCCACAGGGCGCGGTAGAAGTCTTGGGCAGCTTCGCAGTCCGCACCGAACAGCAGCTGTCGGGCTTGCCGGCTGCGGGCGCACGAGCCGAGGTGCGAGAGCCAGAAGAGCGGATCCTCCAGGAGCTCGGGGTAGGGGGTGAACGGGCCGTCCTCGTAGCCGGGCAACCAGGACGGGGCAGGGTCTGCGGTGCCGGTCACACAGGCCGTCATCACGCCCTGCACCGACAAGGCTCGGGTGCGGTCCCCATGTATGGGAGCAGCGGCAGCGGCAGGTGTCTTCTCATGGGAGGGCCGCGGATTGGAGCTCCGGGGGAGGTTCATGAGGCCGACAGGGGCTCCAAAGCGGACGTAATGTCGGGGTGTATCGGGCGCTGGTCCGGGTGTGACCGAGCGCTCGGAATCGGTGTTCACAGATCTTGGAGGCCGTGGCCTGCGCGAGAGGGCAGGCCACGGCCTCCTTTGGGTCGGTGGCGCCTGCTCTCGGAGGTGGGCGTGCTACCGGCGGGTCTCTGCTTGCGCGCGGAACTGGCGGGCGTGGTCCTCGGCCTTGGCGAGCCCGGTCGTGCTGTCGCCGTCGACGACGGTCACGTAGGTGTTTCCGTCCAGCCACGCACAGATGGTCGAGCTGAACTGGTGGTTGCCGGACGCGTCCGTCGATTCGATCTTCGTGAAGGTGGCCTTGCATTTCATGACGCCGCCCAGCGGTCCCGGGTCCGCGTCCTTGACCTCGCCATGGGTCACCTTCATGCCCGGCACGTCCGCCGAGCCGTCGTTCATGTCGGCCAGCGCCTCGGTGCGGTCCTTCTCGGAGAACGGGACGTCGCTCTCGACCGCGAAGACCTCCATGTGGTTCTCCCCGAACTGGCCGCTCTTGTACGTGGTCACGATGACGTGCTTGTGCGGGTCGTCCTGCGCTATGGCCTCGGCCTGCTGCCGCATCGCCGCGGTCCCGGGGGCGTGGTCGTCGCGCTTCATCCCGAGGAAGGTGTCGGGCAGGTGGAGGCGCCCCATCGTCTGGTTCCCCGTGCCCGGCGCCTGCTTGCCCGAACCCGCCCCTGCGTCGCCCGCCGCCGGTGGGGCCGCGCCTCCGGCCGGAGCCGCCGCAGCACCCGCCGGGGCCGCGCCGGGTTGCGTGGCGCCCCCCGACCCCGTCCCGGCG
>NZ_JAHTIK010000015.1 GCF_025655475.1 Kitasatospora sp. DSM 101779
CCGGCTGCTCCCCCGCCGTGCTCCTCGCCGTCGCCATCCTCGTCGTCCTCGTGCTGATCACCGCGCGCTGAACCGCCTTCCGGGTCCTGACGCTGCGCACCGGCCCGCGCCCCCGCTGCCCCCGCCCACACGGCCGGGCGGCGGGGCGCTCCGGTGCGCGGCGCGGCCGCCCGGCCGGCACCCGCAGCGAAAGGACCCGCCGCCATGTCATTCTTCCGCCGCCTGTTCCCCGCCCCGCCCCCGCGCCCGCTCTCGACCTGGACGCCCTCGCCCGGGGCCTGCGCCAGGCCGCCGACGACATCGAGGCCCGCCACGACACCACCCTCGACCTCCTCGGTGACGGGGAGCTCCTCGAGGTCGACCTCCTCACCGACTACCGCGAGCGCATCGACGCGATCGACGCCTTCGAGGCCGACACGACCGCCTGACGCACCACCCCGGTCGGCGCTGCGCTTCCCGCCGTCGCGTACCTGCGCAGGACCGCCCGCCCACCCACCGGCCCGTGCGCACTTACCGCTGCGCACCCGCTCACCCGGCTGCGCAGCTGCGCACCGCCCGGATGCGCACCGGAGCATGAGACTGCGCAGCTGCGCACCCCGCTCACGCCTCGCCGGCGTCCGGGTGCGCAGCAGTCGACGTCGACTGCCCGGCAACGACCAGAGGCCGTCACCCTGCCAAGCGCGGGGTGACGGCCTCTTTTGCGTTCTCAGAGCCCCAGTAGCCTGGCGCCGGCCAAGGCGCGTCTTCGCCGCACGGCGGACAATGGATTTCCCGTGTCGGAGAGGTCGTGATCGCCATGGCAGCGCTGCCGACCCGCTGGAAGCTGACCTTCCCCGGCCCGGCCGGCTCCCCCTGGAAGAAGGAAACCGTCGCCGTGGAGCAGCAGGCCGGGTACGGCCCGCACGGTTACCCGCTCTACGCGGACGCGGACCGAAGCGTCCGGGTCGAGATCGAGGACGGCGGCCTGGTCCACGTCATCGACTGCGTGGGCCGATCCGTGCCGGACACACCCGTCCACGCGCACCCCCTCACCTGAGGCGCCGGACCGATCCCGCCAGAGCCGCTGCTGCGCAGCATGATGCGCAACCGCCTGGACGCACGTGTGCTGTCCCTGCGGCCACCTGCGCAGTGCGGAGGTGACCGCAGGGACAGCACAGCAGGAGTATGCGAATCCATCACGCGGCTTGCCGGTGGGCGCCAGAATGCGGCGGTGTTCATATCTCATGCCGCCCCCCTGCCGCTCTGGCGAGCAGTTGCTCCGGGGATCTTGCTCATTGCGGTCTTGGCCAGCGCATGCAGTTCCCCACCTCCGGTTACGGGATCTGCCGAAGTGACGTCTGCGGACATAACCCCCTGGCCGTTCACGGTTGACTCGGGCACGCTGCGTTGCCGCGAAGGCGGCGTCATTACCTTCGAGTCGGGCGGCACGGAGTATGCGGTCTACGGCGAACCGATCCGCGACCACTACTTTGCAGATCCCGGTCCCATCCAGAAGACCTTCACTCTGCCCAGCGGCCGGAAGTCTGGAGAGCCGATGAACTCAGTGATCGCCGCCGGGCAGAAGCTCTGTTAGGGATCGGGTCTGTTGCCCACGACGGTCATGCCCCAGGGGTTGCCGAGGACCGGCCACGTGATCGACAAAGGCCGCAGCGGCTGGGGCGCTGCGGAGGACGACGATGCCGACCCAACGGACCCGATCCACCGCGGGAACCGGGGCGCGGTCATAACCCGGTTATAGATCGAGCTTGCTGTTCGGCCGCGCGGGCCGGGGCAGAGGTTATGGGTGAGGGGTGGCACCCGCATCGCGGTGCCACCCCTCACCCATAACCGGGTTATAGCTGCGCTGGCTGGTCAGTCCCTGAGGCTGTCGACGAGGGCTTCCGCCAACTGGTAGACCTCAGTCTTGTCGAGGACCTTCCTTATGGCCGCCACGAACGCCGCGATGTCGTGCCAATCGACGTCGGGCACTGACACCGCACCCTGCGGTGCCCGCTGCTCCGGAACGGCAGGTGACTCGGCCGCCTCGACAGCTGTACGGCGTACAGGTTCAGCCACTGCAGCTGAGGCCGTTGGCGTTGTGGCCGTCGGAGCGGCGGTGGACGT